>NZ_CP190129.1:0-4800000 GCF_050320105.1 Kribbella polygonati
TCTTGTTGGAAGCGAGGCGCGGGACGCGAAAGCGGCCGGTCGCTCCAAAACCCCCAAAGGCTAGCTCAGCCGGATCGTGTCTTCGGACTCGGGTCGGTCGACTGGACGCGGGTGGGGATCGAGAAAAACTGGGTCTTGACTCGGTGGATCTGATCCGGTAGAGTAACGCAGGTTGCCCCGGGAGCCTGGCTGCAAGGCCAGACTGCGGTGAGCGTCCGATTCTTGAGAACTCAACAGCGTGCCGAAAGTCAATGCCGAAAGATGCATTAACCCCGTCCACAGGCGTTGAACGATCCTCCTAGCCCCCCTGGTTTCAGGGAAGGGTGCGGGTGGTTGTTTGTCTGTGGCGGATTCCTTTGAAATATTTCTGGATTCAAGTCAGTTTGATTTGTTTCTGATGTTCAAAGGATCTACTCAAAGTAGTCTGTTATCCACAGCTTGCTGTGGTTGACATATAGATTTCAACGGAGAGTTTGATCCTGGCTCAGGACGAACGCTGGCGGCGTGCTTAACACATGCAAGTCGAGCGGTAAGGCCCCTTCGGGGGTACACGAGCGGCGAACGGGTGAGTAACACGTGAGCAACCTACCCTCAACTTTGGGATAAGCCTCGGAAACGGGGTCTAATACCGGATAATACTTCACTTCTCATGGGGTGGGGTTGAAAGTTCTGGCGGTTGGGGATGGGCTCGCGGCCTATCAGCTTGTTGGTGGGGTAATGGCCTACCAAGGCGTCGACGGGTAGCCGGCCTGAGAGGGCGACCGGCCACACTGGGACTGAGACACGGCCCAGACTCCTACGGGAGGCAGCAGTGGGGAATATTGCGCAATGGACGAAAGTCTGACGCAGCAACGCCGCGTGAGGGATGACGGCCTTCGGGTTGTAAACCTCTTTCAGCAGGGACGAAGCGAGAGTGACGGTACCTGCAGAAGAAGGACCGGCCAACTACGTGCCAGCAGCCGCGGTAATACGTAGGGTCCGAGCGTTGTCCGGAATTATTGGGCGTAAAGGGCTCGTAGGCGGTTCGTCACGTCGGGAGTGAAAACTCGGGGCTTAACCCCGAGCCTGCTTCCGATACGGGCAGACTAGAGGTAGGCAGGGGAGAGCGGAACTCCTGGTGTAGCGGTGGAATGCGCAGATATCAGGAAGAACACCGGTGGCGAAGGCGGCTCTCTGGGCCTTACCTGACGCTGAGGAGCGAAAGCGTGGGTAGCGAACAGGATTAGATACCCTGGTAGTCCACGCCGTAAACGTTGGGCGCTAGGTGTGGGGGACATTCCACGTCCTCCGTGCCGCAGCTAACGCATTAAGCGCCCCGCCTGGGGAGTACGGCCGCAAGGCTAAAACTCAAAGGAATTGACGGGGGCCCGCACAAGCGGCGGAGCATGCGGATTAATTCGATGCAACGCGAAGAACCTTACCTGGGTTTGACATATAGGGAAATCCTCCAGAGATGGGGGGTCCGTAAGGGTCCTATACAGGTGGTGCATGGCTGTCGTCAGCTCGTGTCGTGAGATGTTGGGTTAAGTCCCGCAACGAGCGCAACCCTCGTCCTATGTTGCCAGCACGCCCTTCGGGGTGGTGGGGACTCATAGGAGACTGCCGGGGTCAACTCGGAGGAAGGTGGGGATGACGTCAAGTCATCATGCCCCTTATGTCCAGGGCTTCACGCATGCTACAATGGCCGGTACAAAGGGCTGCGAAACTGTAAGGTGGAGCGAATCCCAAAAAGCCGGTCTCAGTTCGGATTGGGGTCTGCAACTCGACCCCATGAAGTCGGAGTCGCTAGTAATCGCAGATCAGCAACGCTGCGGTGAATACGTTCCCGGGCCTTGTACACACCGCCCGTCACGTCATGAAAGTCGGCAACACCCGAAGCCGGTGGCCTAACCCTTGTGGAGGGAGCCGTCGAAGGTGGGGCTGGCGATTAGGACGAAGTCGTAACAAGGTAGCCGTACCGGAAGGTGCGGCTGGATCACCTCCTTTCTAAGGAGCACTTGGCACTCCGCTTAGTGAGTGTCCATGTCATCGCTTTCCAGGACGAGTGTTTCTGGGGTGATGGTGCTTCGGAATGTGGAACATTGACCATTAGGCGGGATGCGGAGTTTCTGCTGCTAGTACTGCTCACTTGTGGGCGTGGAACGTGGACGGGGACCGAGTTGATCGCCGAGGCGCGCTGTTGGGTCCTGAGGAATCGGGCCGGAACCCGTAAGGGTTGTGGACTGTTTCTTCTTGGGTCACGGATCAACTGGTGACAGTTGGTTGGGTGGCTGGGGCCGGCTTCTGTACAGACTGTTGATGGTCTGCTGGATGGGGTGTGTTGTTTCCCTCTGATGGTGGGTTTGTCTTCAAGTGTCAGGTGTGAGCTGGTGTTCCTGCCCGTATTTTGAGAACTGTATAGTGGACGCGAGCATCTCTTTGTAGCGTAATTTTTGCTTTTAGTTTTGTGACAAGCTACTAAGGGCAATCGGTGGATGTCTTGGTACCAAGAGCCGATGAAGGACGTTGGAGCCTGCGATAAGCCCCGGGGAGTTGGCAACCGAGCTGTGATCCGGGGGTGTCCGAATGGGGAAACCCAGCTGGCATTCTAAAGCCAGTTACCAGTGCCTGAACACATAGGGTTCTGGAGGGAACGCGGGGAAGTGAAACATCTCAGTACCCGCAGGAAGAGAAAACAATAGTGATTCCGTGAGTAGTGGCGAGCGAAAGCGGATGAGGCTAAACCGTGTGCGTGTGATAGCCGGCGTGCGTTGCGTATTCGGGGTTGTGGGAGCATTCAGACACTAATGCCGTGGTGTCGGAGAGTTATCAATCGTTGTTGAAGTCGAATCTTCTGGAATGTTGAGCCGTAGTGGGTTATAGCCCTGTAGGCGTAAGACAGCGACTCTCGAGTGTTTTCCCAAGTAGCACGGGACTCTTGAAATTCCGTGTGAATCTGGCGGGACCACCCGCTAAGCCTAAATACTTCTTGGTGACCGATAGCGGACTAGTACCGTGAGGGAAAGATGAAAAGTACCCCGGGAGGGGAGTGAAATAGTACCTGAAACCGGTTGCCTACAATCCGTCGGAGCACTTTCGGGTGTGACGGCGTGCCTTTTGAAGAATGAGCCTGCGAGTTAGTGGTGTGTGGCGAGGTTAACCCGTGTGGGGTAGCCGTAGCGAAAGCGAGTCTGAATAGGGCGAAATAGTCGCATGCTCTAGACCCGAAGCGGAGTGATCTATCCATGGGCAGGTTGAAGCGTGGGTAAGACCGCGTGGAGGACCGAACCCACCAGGGTTGAAAACCTGGGGGATGACCTGTGGATAGGGGTGAAAGGCCAATCAAACTCCGTGATAGCTGGTTCTCCCCGAAATGCATATAGGTGCAGCGTCGTGTGTTTCTTACCGGAGGTAGAGCACTGGATGGTCTAGGGGGCTTACCGGCTTACCGAAATCAGCCAAACTCCGAATGCCGGTAAGTGAGAGCGCGGCAGTGAGACTGCGGGGGATAAGCTCCGTAGTCGAGAGGGAAACAGCCCAGATCACCAGCTAAGGCCCCTAAGCGATTGCTAAGTGGAAAAGGATGTGGAGTTGCCCAGACAACCAGGAGGTTGGCTTAGAAGCAGCCACCCTTGAAAGAGTGCGTAATAGCTCACTGGTCAAGTGATTCCGCGCCGACAATGTAGCGGGGCTCAAGCAATCCGCCGAAGCTGTGGCACTCACACAAGTACTCGGCCAACTTTGTTGGTCCAGGTGTGTGGGTGGGTAGGGGAGCGTCGTGCAGCGTGTGAAGCAGCCTAGTGATGGAGTTGTGGATGCTGCACGAGTGAGAATGCAGGCATGAGTAGCGAATGACGGGTGAGAAACCCGTCCGCCGGATGATCAAGGGTTCCAGGGTCAAGCTAATCTGCCCTGGGTAAGTCGGGACCTAAGGCGAGGCCGACAGGCGTAGTCGATGGACAACGGGTTGATATTCCCGTACCGGCATTAACACGACCCGACCGAACCCGCTGATGCTAAGAGTTGGAAGCCGCAAGACCTTCGGGTTGCGTGGTGGACATCTTGACCCGAGGTGGTAGTAGGTGCATTGAGGAGTGACGCAGGAGGGTAGTCCAACCGCGGCGATGGTAGGCGTAAGCTGATCCGCGGGCAAGGTGGTAGGGCGAGGCATAGGCAAATCCGTGTCTCACATAGCCTGAGAGCCGAGGCGGACCCGTTTAGGGGAAGTGGATGATCCCATGCTGCCGAGAAAAACTTCGCAGTGAGTGTTAGAGCCGCCCGTACCCCAAACCGACACAGGTGATCAGGTAGAGAATACCGAGGCGATCGAGTGAACCATGGTTAAGGAACTCGGCAAAATGCCCCCGTAACTTCGGGAGAAGGGGGACCGGATCCGTGACGCCACTTGCTGGTGGAAGCGGTGATGGTCGCAGAGACCAGGCCCAAGCGACTGTTTACTAAAAACACAGGTCCGTGCGAAGAAGTAATTCGATGTATACGGACTGACGCCTGCCCGGTGCTGGAACGTTAAGGGGACAGGTTAGCTGGTTTTGGCCGGCGAAGCTTTGAACTTAAGCGCCAGTAAACGGCGGTGGTAACTATAACCATCCTAAGGTAGCGAAATTCCTTGTCGGGTAAGTTCCGACCTGCACGAATGGCGTAACGACTTGGGCGCTGTCTCAACCGTGGACTCGGCGAAATTGCATTACGAGTAAAGATGCTCGTTACGCGCAGCAGGACGGAAAGACCCCGGGACCTTTACTACAACTTGGTATTGGTGGTCGGTACAATTTGTGTAGGATAGGTGGGAGACTGTGAAGCTCGGACGCCAGTTCGGGTGGAGTCATCGTTGAAATACCACTCTGATTGTTCTGGCTGTCTAACTTTGGTCCGTTATCCGGATCAGGGACAGTGCCTGGTGGGTAGTTTGACTGGGGCGGTCGCCTCCTAAAAGGTAACGGAGGCGCTCAAAGGTTCCCTCAGCCTGGTTGGCAATCAGGTGTTGAGTGTAAGTGCACAAGGGAGCTTGACTGTGAGACAGACATGTCGAGCAGGGACGAAAGTCGGAACTAGTGATCCGGCGGTGGCATGTGGGAGCACCGTCGCTCAACGGATAAAAGGTACCCCGGGGATAACAGGCTGATCTTCCCCAAGAGTCCATATCGACGGGATGGTTTGGCACCTCGATGTCGGCTCGTCGCATCCTGGGGCTGGAGTAGGTCCCAAGGGTTGGGCTGTTCGCCCATTAAAGCGGCACGCGAGCTGGGTTTAGAACGTCGTGAGACAGTTCGGTCCCTATCCGCTGCGCGCGCAGGAGACTTGAGAAGGGCTGCCCCTAGTACGAGAGGACCGGGGTGGACGAACCTCTGGTGTGCCAGTTGTTCCGCCAGGAGCACGGCTGGTTGGCTACGTTCGGGAGTGATAACCGCTGAAAGCATCTAAGCGGGAAGCACGCTTCAAGATGAGGTCTCCCACCGGGTTAACCGGGTAAGGCCCCCAGTAGACCACTGGGTTGATAGGCCAGAGGTGGAAGCGCCGTAAGGTGTGGAGCTGACTGGTACTAATAGGCCGAGGGCTTGTCTCATACCTATACTTCAAGCCTAGAATTTGCGCTATATGTAACGATGTTCGCGTTCACTGTACGGTTCCCAGGATACGGTCAACCCCAGCCCGTGTGGCTTGTGTTGGTTGATATGTGTTCTCATAGAGTTTCGGTGGCCATAGCGTCGGGGAAACACCCAGTCTCCATTCCGAACCTGGAAGTTAAGCCCTTCAGCGCCGATGGTACTGCGACCGGGAGGTCGTGGGAGAGTAGGACGCCGCCGGACATTCACACTGTTAAGGGCCACCCCCCTGGGGTGGCCCTTAACATTTCCCCAGGCATTGTCTAGAGGTCGATGACGACCTTGCCGTGCACATGCCGCCCGGCCTGAAGCTCAACCGCGGCGCGGATCTGCTCGACCGGAAAGGTAGCCGCGATCGGTACCCGTAGTCGGCCCGCGGCCACCAGCTCGGCAATCTCCTCGAGCGCCCCCGCAGCGGCGTTGGCGCCATTCGCCGACCTGATCCCTTCGACCCGCGCCGCAATGGTAGTGATGCGCTCGTCGGGCACCCCGAGCTCACGTCCGACCTGAGCCGTATCGGCCCCGTACAGATCCATCACCGCACTCACCCCGCCCCCGCGCCGGCCCGCGCTGGCCTCCACGCCGCCCCCGCGCCGGCCCATCACCGCGTCCACGCCGGTCTCGTGCCGGTCCGACGCCGCGTCCACCTTGGTACCGCGCCGGCCGGTCACCCCGTCCACGTCCGTCTCGTGCCGCTCCGACACCGCGTCCGCGCCGGTCTCGCGCTGGCCGGTCATCGCGTCCGCGTCGGCTCAGTGCTGGTCCGTGACCACGTCCACGTCCGCGCCGGTCTCGCGCTGGCCCGTCATCACGTCCGCGCCGGCCCGGTGCTGGCCCGTGACCACGTCCACGTCCGTCCCGTGCCGCTCCGACACCGCGTCCGCGCCGGTCTCGCGCTGGCCCGTCGTCACGTCCGCGCCGGCCCGGTGCTGGTCCGTGACCACGTCCACGTCCGACCCGTGCCGGTCCGCGCTCGCCTCCACGCCGCCCCCGCGCCGGCCCATCACCGCGTCCACGCCGGTCTCGTGCCGCTCCGACACCGCGTCCACCTCCGTACCGCGCCGGCCGGTCACCGCGTCCACGTTCGTCCCGTGCCGCTCCGATGTCGCGTCCGCGCCGGTCCCGTACTTGTCTGTGATGGCGTCCGCGTCGGTCCGGTATAGGGCCGCGGTCGCGTTTGGGTCGGTGGGGGCCAGTGCGCGGAGGCGGTCGGCCAGTGCGGGGCCGTACGTGATCGGTTCGGCGCCGAGGGCGCGTAGGGCATCGGCTGAGGCTGGTGAGCCCGTTCCGATGACTCGTGCGCCCGCGATCCGTGCGAGTTGGACGGCGAAGGCGCCGACACCGCCTCCAGCGCCGCCGATCAGGATCGTCTCACCCGGTGCCGGGTTGACCACGGCGAGGGCTGCGGCCGCTGTGCGACCGGCGATCGTGAGGGTGGCGGCCGTGCGGTCGTCGACGCCGTCCGGCGTACGGTGTGCCTCGCCGCCCAGTGCGATCGTGCCTGTTACGTCCACGACTACATGATCAGCGACGGCGCGCGACATCGCCCCGCCGTAGACCCGGTCGCCGACTGCGTACTCGCTCACTCCATCACCGACCTGGTCCACAACCCCGGCGTAGTCGGTGCCGAAGCCGCATGGCAGGCTCAATCCGAATCGCCCAGCGGTCTCGGCATCAGAGGTCATGTACCAGTCCATCGGATTCAGTCCCGCTGCGGTCACGCGCACGCGGATCTGTCCCGGGCCAGCCTGCGGCGCGGGTACCTCTCGCACGCTCAACGCCTCCGGCCCGCCGAATGACTCGAACTGGACCGCTCTGCTCGTTTCCTTCATGCTCACCTGCCAGCTCGTCACCCAAGATAAACGGAGTATGCTCCGTTTCGATACCGAATCTAGCATAAGTGGAGCGTGATCCGTTTTGCCTGCCGCGCAGAGCCGTCGACCGCGGGCGGACGCGAGCCGCAATCGCCAGCAGCTCCTCGACGTGGCGACCCAGCTGTTCGCCGCGGCCGACGCCGAGCCGTCGATGCGCGCGATCGCGACCGAAGCGGGAGTCGGCATCGCCACGCTGTACCGGCACTTCCCGACCCGCGAGTCCCTGGTCGACGCGGTCTACCAGGACCAGGTCCTGCGACTCACGGCCGGCGCCCGTGAGCTACTCGCCGAACTGGACCCGCCGGAAGCCCTGCGCCGCTGGATGGATCTGTTCGGCGACTGGATCGCAACCAAGAACGGGATGCTCGACACCCTGCTCGCCATGGTCGAGTCGGGCGAGATCGCCCATGCCCACACCCGGACCCAGCTGCTCGCCGCCATCGACGAGCTCCTCGACGCCGGCCGCGCGAGCGGGGAACTCCGCGGCGACGTACCCGCCGAGGACATCGCCGCCGCACTCATCGGCATCTTCACGGTGGCAAGCTCACCCGCGCACAAAGCATTGGCGGACCGCCTGCTGAACCTCTTGATGGACGGGCTCCGGCCCACGCCGGCCAGGTAGTCGACGGCGGCGCCTTGGGCGCCGTCGGCAAGCGGCGTACGCGAAAGTTCGGCGCTGGTGTGTTGTCGGTTTCTGCCAATTGCCGGGGCGTTCCGGTCGGGTCAGGATCGGACGGTGACGATGCTCGAGGAACTCGTACAGACGGCTCGCAACCGCGAATTGCCTTCGCGTACGGCAATGCTTCGGCTGCTGGCCGGGGAGGATGAGCTCGTTGACGTGGTCGCGGCTGCGTTTCGGGTCCGGCGGGAGTTCTTCGGGCGGCGGGTGAAGCTGAACACGATCGTCAATCTGAAGAGCGGACTGTGCCCGGAGGACTGCTCGTACTGTTCGCAGCGGCTCGGCTCGACCGCGGACATCCTGAAGTACTCGTGGATCGATCCTGACGAAGCTGCGCAGCTCGCCGGGCAGGCGGTGGTGGCCGGGGTGAAGCGGGTCTGCCTGGTGGCCAGTGGGCGCGGGCCTGGTGATCGCGACATCCGCCGCGTCGAAGGCGTGATCGGGAGGGTCAAGGACGAGCACCCGGGCGTGGAAGTCTGTGTGTGCCTCGGGCTGCTCCAGGACGGGCAGGCCGAGCGGTTGCGGGATGCCGGCGCGTATGCGTACAGCCATAATTTGAACACCAGCGAGCAGCGGTACGGCGAGATCTGTACGACGCACACGTACGCGGACCGGGTCGAGACGCTGCGGCGGGCGACGATGGGTGGGTTGTCGCCGTGTTCGGGGGCGATCTTCGGGATGGGGGAGTCGGACGAGGAGATCGTCGACCTGGCGTTCGCGCTGCGGGAGCTCGATCCGGACTCGGTGCCGGTGAACTTCCTGATCCCGTTCGAGGGGACGCCGCTCGGCGGGCGCTGGGAACTGACGCCGGAGCGGTGCCTGCGGATCCTCGCGCTGATCCGCTTCTGCTTTCCGGACGTCGAAGTACGCCTGGCCGGCGGTCGGGAGATCCATCTGCGCGGCTTGCAGGCGATGGCGCTGCACGTGGCCAACTCGATCTTCCTCGGCGACTACCTCACCAGCGAAGGACAGCCCGGTGCAGACGACCTACAACTGATCGCCGACGCCGGCTTCACCGTCGAGGGCCTCGACCACCCAACCCTCCCACCCGCCCGCCACGACCTGGTAACCCTCAGACACCGAGGCGCCGGAACCCACCCCCACAACCCCTGACCCAACCCCCACAACCACGAACCCAGCCACCCGCGCCCGACGTGCTCCCGCTGGGCGTGGGGCCGCGGAGTGGTCGCGCCGGGCGTGGGTCCGCTGGGCGTGGGGCCGCGGAGTGGTCGGGCCGGGCGTGGGTCCGCTGGGCGTGGGGCCGCGGAGTGGTCGGGCCGGGCGTGGGTCCGCTGGGCGTGGGCCTGCGGAGTGGTCCTGCCGGGCGTGCTTCCGCCGGGCGTGGGGCCGCGGAGTGGTCGGGCCGGGCGTGCTCCCGCTGGGCGTGGGCCTGCGGAGTGGTCCTGCCGGGCGTGGGCCCGCGGTGTCGTCCCGCGGTGTCGTCCCGCGGTGTCCGCCCAGGGGGTCCGCCCATCGTCCGCTCATCGTTCGCCCGTCGCGGCGAAGGCGTTGGGCCGTTCGGGGAGCACGGGAGGGTGGGGGTGGGACCGGGTGGGGTTGTGAGGGGTTGGGGGTGGGGTTGGTGGGGAGGCGTCGATGCGGTGGATCGTTGGTGGGGACGGTAACGTTTGTCCGATTACTGATCTTCAGCATTGTTAGGAGTCATCGTGGCGACGCCACCTCGCAATCCTCGCTCCGGTTCTGGGGACCGTCGCGGTTCCTCCGGGGGCGCCGGCCGTTCCGGCCGTGCCGGTGGTGGACGTTCTGACTCCGGCAATCGGTCGGGTTCCGGTGGGGCCGGGGGTGGCCGTTCTGGGGCTGGTGGTGCTGGGCGTTCGGGAGGGCGGCCGGCGGGTGGTGCTGGTGGGTCTGCGGGTCGCGGCGGTGCCGGTGGCGCTGGTGGCGGTCGGGCTGGGGCTGGGCGTGGGGCTGCGGGGAGTGGGCGGTCCGAGGCTGGAACTGGTGCTGGGCGTGGTGGTTCGGGGGCTGGGCGGTCTGGGGCTGGTGCGGGCTGGTCGGATTCCGGTGGTGGTCGGTCGGGTGATGGTCGGTCCGGCGGTGGTGCCTCTGGCGGTGGTATGTCGGGCGGTGGTCGGGCTGGGGGTGGGCCGCGATCGTCTGGTGGGCCTCGGGTGGGTGGTGCGCCGCGGTCCGGTGCTGGGCCTCGGTCTGGTGGTGCGCCTCGGTCGGCTGGTGGGCCTCGGGCCGGCGGTGGGGCCGGGTCGGGCGGTGCGGCTCGGTCTGGCGGTGGGGTCCGGTCGGGTGGTGGGGCTCGGGGTGGTGGGATTGCCGGGGGGCGGTCGCGTGGGTCGGGGTACGGCGATCGGGATGAGAACTCGTTCGAGGGTCGGCGGGGGTTTGCCGGGTCTCGGGGGGATGACAAGGCGCGGCGGGATCCGTTCGGCGGGCAGATGGCCGGTGACGAGCGGGCCGGTGGGTATCGGCGGGACGAGCGCGGCGGGCGTGGGCCTGGTGCGGGCCGTGGCGTAGCCGGCCCGCGACGCGACGACCGCGGTGGGTACCGGCGGGACGAGCGTGGTGGCGATGACCGTGGGTTCCGGCGGGACGAGCGCGGTGGTGACGACCGTGGGTATCGCCGTGATGAGCGTGGTGGTGATGACCGTGGGTTCCGCCGTGATGAGCGGGGTGGGGACTCGCGGGGTGGGTATCGGCGGGACGAGCGTGGCGATGAGCGCGGTGGGTTCCGGCGGGACGAGCGTGGGGATTCGCGGGGGCGGGCTGGTGGGCGTGGTGCTGTTGGGCGTGGGGGGCGGCGGGACGAGCGTGGGGAGGAGCGGCGTGGTGGGCCGCGGCGGGAGGACCGGGAGGAGAAGGTTGGGCCCCGGCGGGACGATCCGAAGATTCCGGAGGGGATCACGGGGGCCGAGCTCGATCGTGGGGTGAAGGCTGAGCTGCGGTCGTTGCCGCGGACGTTGGCGGACCTCGTGGCGCAGCACCTGGTGGCGTCGGGGCGGTTCCTCGACGACGACGCGGAGCTTGCGTACCAGCACGCGCGGACGGCGCGGCGGCTGGCGGCGCGGCTCGGCGGGGTGCGCGAGGCGGTCGCGATCACGGCGTACCTGGCTGAGCACTACGACGAGGCGCTGACCGAGTTCCGGGCCGTACGGCGGATGACCGGCAACCACGAGGTGCTCGCGATGATGGCCGACTGCGAGCGTGCGCTCGGGCGGCCGGACAAGGCGCTGGCGCTGACGAAGGACAAGCACGTTCGCGACCTGTCGGAGCCGACGCAGATCGAGCTGCTGATCGTGGCGGCCGGTGCGCGGCGGGATCTCGGGCAGACGGCGGCGGCGATCCAGATGCTCGAGGTGCCGGAGCTGACGAAGCGGACGCGGGCGGACTGGCTGCCGCGGCTGCGGTACGCGTACGCCGACGCGCTGGCGGAGGCGGGCCGTACCGACGAGGCGCTCGTGTGGTTCCACCGGGCGGCCGGTGTCGACGGTGACGGGGTGACCGGGGCGGCCGAGCGGGCGGCGGAGCTCGAAGGGCTGGAGTTCACCGACCTCGACGAGGACGATGTGGTCATGGACGACGAGGACTTCGACGACGTCGAGGACGAGAAGCCGGGCGACGAAGACCTGGACGACGAGTCCAGCGACAACGGAGACGACTCGGGCGAGAAGCCCGGCGAGGGCGACGAAGACCTCGACGGGGAGTCCGGCGACGGCGGCGGCGACTTGGGCGAGAAGCCCGGCGACGAAGACGTGGACGACGAGTCCAGCGACAACGGCGACGACTCGCGCGAGGAGTCGGGCGACGGCGACGACCAGGACGAGAAGTCGAGCGACGGCGACGACGACCTGGGCGGGGAGTCCGGCGACAGCGACGAAGACCTGGGCGGGGAGTCCGGCGACGGTGGGGGCGGGTCGGAGGAGAAGCCTCGCGGCGGCGACGAGTTGGACGCGGAGTAGGGCGTGGGGGTTGTGGGTCTGGTGGCTGAGGACCCTGTTGGTGTGTTGGTGGCGGCCGCGCTCGCGAAGGGAGCGCGGCGGCTGGAGAAGTCGGTGCGGATGGTGGCGGACGGCGAGGACGACGCCATCCACCAGGTGCGGGTGTCCTGCCGCCGGCTGCGGAGTGACCTGAAGCTGTTCCGCAAGCTGCTGGCGGGGGACTGGGCGACCGGCCTCCGGGCCGAGCTTGCCGCGCTGGCCCAGGCCTGCGGGGAGGCCCGCGACCTCGAGGTGATCGCGGACCTCGTCCGGGAGAACACCACCAGCGAGGACAACGCCGAACACGTCGACACGATCCTCACCACGCTCACCCTCGGCCTGGACCGCGCGGCTGCCCGTTCCGCCGAGGTCGTGCTGGGCGATTCGACGAAGGACCTGCTCGCAACCCTCGAGGCCGTTGCCGCGGCACCTGACCTGAAGCCCAAAGCAGACAAGCCCTGCAGCGAAGTCCTACCGCAGCTGCTGCGTTCAGCCACGGACAAGTTCACCCAGGAAGCCGACAAGCTCCAGCCCTGGACCCCTGACGACGACTGGCACGAGGTACGGCTGCTGGCGAAGCGGGTGCGGTACGCCGCCGACACCAGCGCCGCCGTACTCGGTGACGAGGCGAAAGCCACCGCCACGCACGCAGCGACATACCAAGAACTGCTGGGCCAGCACCAGGACCACTGCGCCGCTGCGGACGCTCTGACAGCGATGGCAGAGGATGCTGCCGCTCAGGACGACCCCGAGCTCTCGTTCACGCTAGGACGGCTCACAGAGCGCCACAGGGCCGCGCGGAAGCCGCTACGCGAGCAGTTCCTCAGCCTGTACCACCGGCCCTGACTCAGAGCGTCCGGAACAGCAGCCCTACACGCGGTTTCGGGCCGAACGACGTCGCCTTTTGCGGCAGTACGACGCCTTGCGCGGCGGAGCGCAGTACCTGATCCATGTGAGGTGCTGTGAGCTCTACAGCGACCTGTTGCGCGTCAGCGAGCGCTAGGGCGTCCGCAAGGGTGTGGTGGAAGCTGAGCGTGTCCTCAGCGACTCCCCACGCCGGCAACAGCACCTCGTGCAGCAAGGTGACGGTAGGAGCGTCCGATGCCGCGTGGAGGGTCAGCCAGCTGGAGCCGTCCGTGATCGAGATGCGGTTCGGGTCGCCCCCTACGCGGCCAGGCTGCATCTGCCAGCCGGACGGCGTACGTTGCTGCACCGTGGCGAGGTCCAGACCCGGTATGACGCGGTGGATCGGGTCCAGTGTCAACGGATGCCGTACGTAGTCCACCAGCATCGCCAGACCGACCTGTGTGCTCTCCCGATAGGGCTCGCGCAGTTGCCGTTCCAGGTACGCCGCATAGCGGTGGTGTCCGTCAGCAATGAGCGCCTCGTGCTTCGACAGCTCGTCCGCTATGTCAGCCAGCACAGCGGGGTCGGAGATGCGCCAGATGCGGTGTTCGGCGCCATTGTCGGTTTGTGCCTCCAGCCAGGGCTCCCCGGCGCGTGCTGCGTCCACAGCGTCGCTGGCAACGCCCCCGTCGGAGTACGCGAGCAGGATGGGCTCCAGGTCCGCGTCGGTCGCCTCCATCAGCCGCAGGCGGTCGTCGACCCAGTGCGGCATCACGTCCTCGTGCGGCAGTACGACGTGCCGTGTCGGGTCCAGCTGCAACGAGCCGACGAGCCCGCACAGTACGGCGTCGCCCAGGCGCTGCTCGTACACGTACAGTGCGGGCTGCTCGTCCTGCACCACCACACCGTCCCGCTGCCACCCGGACAGCCGGTGCGCCGGTTCGTCGTACCGGGCAGGTCCGAGGTCGGGATCGCGTGGAAGGATGAGCCTCACCATGTTGTGCAGATCAGAGTCAGTCAGCCGCCGGACGATGGCGGGTTCCAGCACGTCGTACGGCGGCGACGTGACCGCGCCCAGCGCGCTCACCTTGCCTGCCACGAACCGCCAGGCCCGCAAGGGATCGAGTCTCAGTACCGCATCCGGCATGCGCGGAATCGTACGGGGTGATTCATGAGCACGGAACGAACCGCCCCAGAACCGCTGTCGGCGTGTGACGAACCGCTCGCGAGCCGGTACGACGTGGCGCTGCTGGACCTCGACGGCGTCGTGTACGTCGGCCCGGACCCGGTGCCGGACGCGCCCGAGAACCTCCGCAAGGCGGCCAAGGAAGGCATGCGGATCGGGTTCATCACCAACAACGCCAGCCGCCCGGCCGCGATCGTTGCCGAGCACCTCGCGTCGTTCGGGCTGGACGTGATCGCCGACGACGTGGTGACGTCCGCGCAGGCCGCGGCGAAGCTGATCGCGGGCGAGTTCCCGAAGGGCTCGCCGGTGCTCGTGGTCGGCGGCGAGGGGCTGTACGCCGCGCTCGAGGAGTACGGCCTGACCCCGGTCAGGTCGAGCGACGCGCACCCGGTCGCGGTCGTCCAGGGCTTCGACCCGGACGTGAACTGGGTGATGCTCGCCGACGGTGCGCACGCGGTGAACGAGGGGGCGAAGTGGTTCGCGACCAATATGGACGCGACGATCCCGACCCCGGCCGGCAAGGCGCCCGGCAACGGCACGCTGGTACAGGTGATCCGGGCCGCCGTCGACGTCGACCCGGTGGTCGCCGGGAAGCCCGAGCCGCCGCTGCTGGAGACCAGCATCGAACGGCTGGAAGCCAAGCGCCCGTTGATGATCGGGGACCGGCTCGACTCCGACATCGAGGGCGCCCACAACGTCGGGATCGCGAGCCTGTGGGTGGCGACCGGCGTACACGACGCGTACGACCTGGCGCGGGCGCCGAAGAACCGGCGGCCGACGTACGTCGCTGCCGGGCTCGGCGCGCTGGCCGAGAAGCAGCCCGGGGTGAAGGTCGAGGGCGGCAGGCACACCTGCGAGGGCTGGACCGCCGAGGTCGTGAACAACGCCGTCACGGTGAAGGGCGAAGGCGAGCCGTACGACGGTCTGCGCGCGATCCTGTCCGCGGTCTGGGCGGCCGTCGACGCGCCGGCCGAGCCGGCGAAGCCCGCGAAGGCGACCGCCCGGGGCCGGCGGCCGCGGCCGAAGCCCGCGCCGACGGCCGATTCCATTGCGCTCGACGCCGCGCTGCACCGGATCGGCCTCGACAAGTAGGCGGGCCCGGCTGGTATTGCGGGAGCGAGGCGATACCGTTGCTGGGACGACGCTAGGAGGCAGTCATGGTGATGGACGCGCTGCGCGGGTACGTACAACTGGCGAACGGGTTGACCGAGGTCACCAAGCAGAAGGCCCAGTCGGCTGCGAAGGCGCTTTTGCAGCAGACCGGGGCGGACTCGCTGACGACCAGGGTGAGTGACCTGGCCGACGAGATCGTTGCCACCAGCAAGAGCAACCGTCAGCTGCTGCAGGCAATCGTGGCGAACGAGGTCGAGGGCGCGGTCGCGCGGCTCGGGTTCGTCCGGTCCGAGGAGGTCGCGGCGCTCACCCGGCGGGTGAAGGCGCTGGAGACCGAGCTCGCGGACGCGCACGCTGCCGCGGCGGAGCGGGCCGCGGCGCCGGCGCCGGTCGTCGAGGAGGTCGTCGAGGCGACGGTGGTCGAGGACGCGCCCGCTCCGGTGAAGAAGGTGGCTGCCAAGAAGGCCGCGCCGGCCAAGAAGGCCGCTGCCAAGAAGGCTCCGGCGAAGAAGGCGGCCAAGAAGGCGCCGGCCAAGAAGACGGCGAAGAAGGCCTGAGATGACCGAGCATCCTGGCGAGCAGTTCCCGCCGGACGTGGATCCGGACGTCGAGCCCGGGCTCGACCCGTATCGGCCGGACGAGACGCAGGAGCAGCCGGACTACGACACCGAGCCCGGTTCGCAGGACGTGCACGAGCATGTCGATCCGGCGGCGGTGGAGTTCGGCCCGGAGTTCGCGCGGGCGCCGGGGGAGGAGCACGAGCACTCCTTCGAAGCGGGCTCGGCCGAGGACCCGGCGTACGAAGACACTGCGGACGCCGGGGAAGGTGGGCATCCGTTGGTGGAGGAGACGATGGGGCGGCTGGACTCGTTGCGGGACAAGCCGGTCTCCGAACACGGCGAGGTGTACGCCGACCTGCACGAGCGGCTGCAGACCGCGCTGGTCGAGGCGGACGCCGAGCAGAGCGACCGGGGCTGAGCAGCCGCCGGTGGCCAAGGGAGTCAAGCGGTCGCGGCTCGATGCGGAGCTGGTACGGCGGGGTCTCGCGCGTTCCCGCGAGCACGCGAGCGAACTGATCGCGGCCGGCAAGGTGAAGGTGTCCGGGACCGTGGCCGGTAAGCCCGCGACCGGGGTCGGTGCGGACGCGCCGATCGTCGTCGACACGTCCGAGCACGAGGACCCCGGGTACGCGAGCCGCGGCGCGCACAAGCTGATCGGTGCGCTCGAGGCGTTCCCGGACGTGCGGGTGAAGGGCCGCCGTACGCTCGACGCCGGTGCGTCGACCGGCGGGTTCACCGACGTACTGCTGCGCAACGGGGCCGCGCACGTGATCGCGGTCGACGTCGGGTACGGGCAACTGGTCTGGGCGCTGCAGACCGACGACCGGGTCACCGTGATGGACCGGACCAATGTCCGGACGTTGACGCTGGCGGCGATCGGCGGCGATCCGGTCGACCTGGTGGTCAGCGATCTGAGCTTCATCAGCCTGACGCTCGTGCTGCCCGCGCTGCTCGGCGTGGTGAAGCCGGACGGCGAGCTGGTGCTGATGGTGAAGCCGCAGTTCGAGGTCGGCAAGGAGCGGCTCGGCAAGGGCGGTGTGGTCCGGGAGCCGGAGCTGCGGGCGGACGCGGTGCGTACAGTCGCCGGTAAGGCGCAAGAGCTGGGGTGGGGGATCGCGGGGGTGGCCGCCAGCCCGTTGCCTGGTCCGTCAGGAAATGTCGAATACTTCCTGTGGATACGCCGGGTTGCGCCGCCTCTCGATGAGACGATGCTCCGGACGGCCATCGAGCGTGGACCGCAATAAGGAGGCAAGGGTTGGCTGAGCACGAGCCGCGGCGCGTGCTGCTGGTGACGCACACCGGCCGGGAGCAGGCGGTCGAGGTCGCCCGGGAGGCACACCGGCTGCTGACCGACGCCGGGATGCAGGTCCGGCTGCTCGGCGGTGAGGCGGCGGAGCTCAAGCTCGACCCGGCCGAGATCGTCGACGACCCGGAGAAGGCGGCGAACGACGTCGAGCTGATCATGGTGCTCGGCGGCGACGGCTCGATCCTGCGCGGCGCCGAACTGGCCCGCCCGCACGGTACGCCGGTGCTCGGGGTGAACCTGGGGCACGTCGGGTTCCTCGCCGAGGCCGAGGTGGACGACCTGGAGCGGATCGTCCAGGTGGTGGTGAACCGGACGTACACGGTCGAGGAGCGGATGACGCTCGCGGTCGACGTCCGGTACGACGACGAGCTGATCTTCGAGACCTGGGCGCTGAACGAGGCCAGCGTGGAGAAGGCGGCCCGGGAGAAGATGCTCGAGGTGCTGGTCGAGGTGGACGAGCGGCCGCTGTCCCGCTGGGGCTGCGACGGCGTCGTCGTCGCCACGCCGACCGGCAGTACGGCGTACGCGTTCTCGGCCGGCGGGCCGATCGTCTGGCCCGAGGTGGAGGCGATCCTGATGGTGCCGCTGAGCGCGCACGCCTTGTTCTCGCGGCCGATCGTGGTGGCGCCGACGTCGCGGCTGTCGATCGAGCTGGTGCCGTCCTGGCACGGCCGCGGGGTGTTGTGGTGCGACGGCCGGCGGATGGTCGAGGTGCCGCCCGGCGCCGAGATCCAGGTCCGCCGGGGTACGACGCCGGTCCGGCTGGCCCGCGCCCACGAGGCGCCGTTCACCGACCGGCTGGTGGCGAAGTTCGACCTCCCGGTGCTCGGCTGGCGCGGAGCCGCCGAGCGCAAACGCAACGGAAACGGATGACCCATGCTGTCAGAGATCCGCATCACCGGGCTGGGCGTGATCGAGGACGCGACGCTGGACCTCGACCCGGGTTTCACCGCGGTCACGGGTGAGACCGGCGCCGGCAAGACGATGGTCGTGACCGGGGTGAACATGCTGCTCGGCGGCCGCGCCGACAGCGGGCTGGTGCGGCACGGGACGCGGCGGGCGCGGGTCGAGGGTCGGGCGAGCGCCGTACCGCGGGCGATCGTGCAGCAGGCCGAGGACCGGGGCGGCGAGCTGGACGACGACGAGTTGCTGATCGCGCGGGAGCTGTCGTCGGAGGGTCGTTCGCGGGCGTTCCTCGGTGGAGCGTCGGTGCCGGTGTCGGTGCTGGGCGAGGTGTCGGGCGACCTGGTCGCGATCCACGGGCAGGCCGACCAGTGGCGGTTGCTGCAGCCCGCGCGGCAGCGCGAGACGCTGGATACCTTTGCGGGCAAGGCGGTTCTGGTCCCGCTGCAGGAGTACTCCGCGGCGTACAAGCGGCATCGCGAGGTCGAGGCGGAGCTGACCGAGCTGATCACCCGCGAGCGTGATCGGCTGGCCGAGGCGGATCTGTTGCGGTTCGGGCTGGACGAGGTCGCGAAGGCGGAGCCCTTGCCCGGCGAGGATCTCGAGCTGGCCGCTGAGGAGCAGCGGCTCGCGTACGCCGACGGTCTGCGGACGGCGGCCACCACCGCCGCCGACGCGATCGCTTCCGAGGACCTCGACTCGACGCGGCCGAACGACGTACTCGGCCTGCTGGCGTTGACGAAACAGGTCCTGGACGGCGAGCGCGACCACGACCCGAAGCTGGCCGAGCTGGCCGACCGCGCGGGCGAGCTGGGCTACCTGGCGGCCGACCTGGCGCAGGAGCTTTCGTCGTACGCCGCTGATGTCGACACCGATCCGGCGCGGCTGTCCGTGGTGAGCGAACGGCGCGCGTTGCTGACCGCGCTGGTCCGCAAGTACGGCGCCGACGAGGGCATTGTCGACGAGGTGCTGGAGTGGGCGAAGCGGTCCGCGACCCGGCTGGCCGAGCTGGACGGCAGCGACGAACGTGTCGAGCAACTGAACGCCGAGCTGGCCGAGCTGGACGCGACGCTCGCGGACCTCGGGCAGCAGATGCGAGACGCCCGGATCGAGGCGGCCGAGCGGCTCGGTGTCGCGGTGTCGGAGGAGCTGACCGGGCTGGCGATGCCGCACGCGAAGCTGTCGGTCGAGGTGCACGAGACGACCGCCGGCCCGTTCGGGATCGACGAGGTCGAGTTCTGCTTCGCGGCGAACCCGGGCAGTCCGGCCCGCCCGCTGCAGAAGGCCGCGTCCGGCGGTGAGCTGTCCCGGGTGATGCTCGCGCTCGAGGTGATCCTGTCCGACACGCACCCGGTGCCGACGCTGGTGTTCGACGAGATCGACGCCGGGATCGGCGGCCGGGCCGCGGTCGAGGTCGGGAAACGGCTTGCCCGGCTGGCCGAGAAGGCCCAGGTGATCGTGGTCACCCACCTGCCGCAGGTCGCGGCGTTCGCGGATCGCCATGCCGTCGTACTGAAGAGTGACGACGGATCGGTGACCACCAGCGGCCTGGTCGCTCTGGACGACGACGCCCGGCTCAAGGAACTGTCGCGGATGATGGCCGGGCTGGAGAACTCCGAGGCCGCGCAGACGCACGCCGAGGAACTGCTCGCACTCGCCGCGAAACGGCACAAACCGCGCCGGAAAACTCGTTCCAAAGGATGATTTGACGCCACTGTCACCGTTAATTCGGTGCGTGAACAAGGGGCCTGCCGGGTAAATGCGCAGGTAAGGGGCTCTTGACATGGCAGGATGAGAGCGCGATGAAACTGCCCAGCCTGCGGAGAGCACGTACCACTGAACTGCCCGGCGTCACCGGCGTGGTCCGGCTGGATCGGCGTACCAAGAATCTCACCAAACGGCTCAAGCCGGGTGAGATCGCGGTCATCGATCACGTCGACCTGGACCGGGTGAGCGCCGAGGCGCTGGTCGACTGCAAGGTCGCCGGGGTGGTGAACGTGGCCGACTCGATCAGCGGCCGGTACCCGAACCTCGGGCCGGAGATCCTTGTCGACGCGGGCATCCCGCTGGTCGACGGGGTCGGTCGCGAGGTGTTCTCGGTACTGCACGAGGGCGAACACGTCCGGCTCGACGAGGGCACGCTGTACCGCGGCGGCGAGGCGGTCGCGAAGGGTGTCGCCCAAGACAGCCAGACGGTCGCGGAGCTGATGGACGAGGCCCGGTCGGGGCTGTCCACGCAGCTCGAGGCGTTCACCGCGAACACGCTGGAGTACCTGCGGCGCGAGAAGGACCTGCTGCTGGACGGTGTCGGCGTACCGGCGATCCACACGCCGATGGAGGGCAAGCACGTCCTGATCGTGGTCCGCGGGTACGACTACCGCGACGACCTGGTCGCGCTGAAGCCGTACATCCGCGAGTACCGGCCGGTGCTGATCGGGGTCGACGGCGGCGCGGACGCCCTGGTCGAGAACGGGTACGTCCCGGACCTGATCGTCGGCGACATGGACTCGGTCAAGGACGAGACGCTGAAGTGCGGCGCCGAGGTGATCGTGCACGCGTACCGCGACGGCCGCGCGCCCGGCTCCGAACGGCTCGAGCGGCTCGGCGTGGAGTCGATCGAGTTCCCGGCCACCGGCACCAGCGAGGACGTCGCGATGCTGCTGGCCGACTCCAAGGGCGCCTCGCTGATCGTCGCGGTCGGCACCCACAACTCGCTGGTGGAGTTCCTCGACAAGGGCCGCTCCGGGATGGCGAGCACCTTCATCACCCGGCTGCGGGTCGGTGCCAAGCTGGTGGACGCGAAGGGCGTCGGCCGGCTGTACCGGAGCCGGGTCTCGACGTTCCAGGTGGCCGCGCTGATCGTGGCCGGCCTGTTCGCGGTCGGCATGGCGCTGGTCGCCATCGGCGCCGACGATGTGCTCTGGTCGATCCTGCGGGCGCGCTGGAACGACCTCGTCTACTGGATCCGGGAGCTGTTCACGTGATCGACTTTCGTTACCACATCGTCTCGATCGTGGCGATCTTCTTCGCCCTGGGCGCCGGTGTGGTGCTCGGGGCCGGCCCGTTGAAGGGCACCGGAGACCAGTTCGTCCAGGCGCAGGCCGACCGGGATCGCCAGCAGCTCGCCGACGCGCGCGCGGAGCTCGTCCAGGTGAAGGCGCTGGACAAGTACCGCGACGACTACGTCGCCAAGGTGACCGCCGGGCTGACCGACGGCAAGCTGACGAACAAGAAGATCACGCTCGTGCTGATGCCGAACGCGGACAGCAACCTGAGCGACGGCGTCCAGGCCGAGCTGGAGAAGGCCGGCGGCACGGTGTCCACCAAGGTGTCGCTGGACCCGAAGCTGTTCGACACCGGGCAGCGTCAGCTGGTCGAGACGCTGGTCCAGCAGCTGGTCACGGCCGACATGAACATCGCGGCGAACAGCACGACGTACCAGCGGGCCGGTCTGCTGCTGGCCCGCGGGGTCGCGGCCAAGGACGAGGGCAAGTCCGTGGACGCGGACGCCACCAAGGTGCTGAGCGGGCTGACCGGCGCGAAGCTGCTGTCGCTGAAGCCGTCGACGGTGAAGGACCGGTCGAGCCTGATCGTGGTGATCGCCGCGGACCCGCCGACGCCGGTCCCGGACAACTCGACGTACACCGACGCCGTGGAGTTCATCAAGGGCCTGGACCTGGGCAGCGGCGGGGTCGTCGTGGCCGGTACGCCGGCCGCCGCGAACGACGGCGGACTGATCAAGGCCTTGCGGAGTGACTCCGACGCCACCAAGATCGTTTCCTCGGTGGACGTGGCCGATCTCCCCGCCGGCCAGATGACGGTCGTGTTCGCACTCGCGGAGCAGCTGACCGGGAAGGCGGGGCAGTACGGCGCGATCAACGCGAAGAACGGCATCGCGCCGGCAGCCGTACAGACCAAGGGAAACTGACGTGGGACTTCTGAGCGCGGCCGTCGCGGCGGCCGCTGTTTCCGGGCTCGAGCGTGCGGCGGAGAAGCTGCCGAAGGAGAACCGGGAGCCCTTCGAGCGCACGAACCATCGCGGTGAGCCGGTGACGCTGCTCGAGGGACCGGGCGCGGTGCTCGGCGCACTGGCCGGTGTGCTCGCTTCCCGCGGCAGCAACAAGGTCAAGGCCGCCGCGGTGGTCGCGGGCGCGGTGTCGGGCGCGGTCGGTGCGTACGACGATCTGCGCGGGACCACGCAGGCCAAGGGTTTCCGCGGTCACCTGAGCGCCTTGAAGCGCGGCGAGGTGACCAGCGGCGCGGTGAAGATCCTCGGCGTCGGCGCGGCCGGAGTCGCCGCGGCCGCACTGCTGCCACGCAAGTCGCGCGGGGTGAAGGCCTTCGTCGGAGTCGTTGCCGACGGCGCCTTGATCGCCGGTACGGCGAACCTCACCAACCTGCTGGATCTCCGTCCGGGCCGCGCGCTGAAGGCCGTGACCGCGCTGAACGCACCGCTCGCTGTGGTGAACGGTCCCGCCGGTGCGGTCGTCGGAGCGGCGGCTGCCTCCGCCCCGGCCGACCTCGGCGAGCGGGCGATGCTCGGCGACTGCGGCGCGAACGGCCTCGGCGCGATCACCGGTACGGCGCTCGCCGCCTCGCTGCCGCGCCCGCTGAAGATGCTCGCGCTGGCACTGGTCGTCGGTCTGAACCTGGCCAGCGAGAAGGTCAGCTTCACCAAGGTCATCGCCGACACCCCTGCCCTCGACAAGATCGACCAGTGGGGCCGACGACCCCGGTGAGTGAAGACGGCCGGGGCGCCGACCGCCCGGCCGACGCCCCGCACACCTCCTCCGCGCAGAACGGTTCGCCGGGTGGGTTCGGGGGCGCGCGGATCGCGCAGGCCGCGTTGCTGGTGGCTGCTGTCACCGTGCTCGCGCGGGTTGTCGGTTTCGGCCGGTGGCTGGTGTTCTCGAAGACCGTCGGCGCTGGGTGCCTGGCGGAGGCGTACACGACCGCCAACCAACTGCCGAACATCCTGTTCGAGGTCGTTGCCGGTGGCGCGTTGGCGGGCGCGGTCATCCCGGTGCTGGCCGGTCCGGTCGCCCGGGACGACAAGGCCGCGCAGGGGCGGATCATCGGGGCGCTGCTGTCCTGGTCGTTCGTGCTGCTCGCCCCGGTCGCCGTACTGGCGTGGCTGCTGGCCGGCCGGTACACCGACGCGATGCTCGACCCGGGCGCCGAGTGCGGTGGCTCGACGGCGACCGCGACCCGGATGCTGGCGATCTTCGTACCGCAGATCTTCGGGTACGCCGTGGCCGTGATCGCGACCGCGGTTCTCCAGTCCCACAAGCGTTTCGCGGCCGGTGCGCTGGCGCCGCTGATCTCCAGCCTGGTCGTGGTCGGGACGTACTTCGTGTTCGCGGCCGCCGCTCCGGACGCGGATCACGCCTCGCAGGGCGCCAACGACGTACTGGCCTGGGGCACTACGGCCGGTGTGCTCGCTCTTGCGCTCACGGTCCTCGTCCCGATGCTCGTACTGCGCCTGCCGATCAAGCCGACGCTCAGGCTCGACCCTGGCGTCGGTCCGGTACTACGGCGGCTCGCGCTGGCCGGCCTCGCCGTACTGATCGCGCAGCAGTTGACCTTTGTCGTCACGACGTACCTGGCGAACCACCGGGGCGTAGCGGGCAGCATTGCCGTCTACACGTGGGCGAACGCGATCTACCTCCTCCCGTACGCCGTCCTGGCCGTGCCGATCACGACCGCGGTCTTCCCGCGCCTGGCAACGGCCTTCGAGGCAGGGGAGGGGTTCGACCGGTACGCCGCCACCTCGACGCGGGCCGTGATGCTGGCCGGCGGTGCGGGTGCGGCCCTGCTGATCGGTACGGCGGTACCGGTCGCCAGGATCTTCGCGTACGACCACGGCGCGGTGCAGGCGGACAAGGCGACCTCGCTGGCCAACGGCCTGCTGGCGTTCGCGCCTGCTGCTATTGGGTTCGCCGTACTCATGCACCTCGGCCGTGTGCTCTATGCGCGCCACTCGGGGCGTGAGGTCGCTCTTGTCACCTCGGGCGCCTGGGTGGTCGTAGCGGTAGCCGGCGTGGTGCTCACGGCCCACTGGGACGCCGTACCGGCGCTGGCTGCGGCTATGTCGATCGGCATGGTCGTAGGGGCGTTCGTATTGCTGGTGGTGCTGCGTCGCGAGGCCGGTCCGGGTGTTCTGACTGGGGTGCCGCGTGCGCATCTCACAGCGCTCGCAGGTGCAGCCCTGGCAGGTGCTGCGGGCTGGGTGGTGGCACTGCCCGCCGGACACGGTGGAGTCGGCAAGGCGGTCCTGTTCGCGCTCCTGTCCGGGCTGGCCGTTGTCGTCGTGTACGCCGTTGTCGTGCTTGCATTGGACCGCGCGGACGCTCGCGCCCTCGTACGACGGGAGAAACCATGAGGATCGGGCTGCTGCTCGCGGAATCGCGGGGCGGGATCGGGCAGCACGTTGCCTCGCTGGTGCCGCGGTTCGTGAGCGCCGGGCACGAGGTCGTGGTGTGCGCCCCACCTGGTACGGCGGAGCACTTCGACTTCGCGCCCGCGACCGTAGTGGCCCAGGCGACCGGCCTGCGCGGCTGCGACGTGATCCACGCCCACGGGTACCGCGCCGGCATGGCCGCGCTGCGGGACAGGTCCCGCTTGCGGCCTCTTGTCGTCACTTGGCACAACGCGGTGATCGCGCCGGGCCCGCGGGGGCTGGTGATGCGCATGGGGCAGCGGCTGGTTGCCAAGGGCGCTGATCTGACCCTGGGCGCTTCCAGCGACCTCGTGGAGCTGGCCAAGAGCCTGGGCGCCCGCAACGCCCAGTTGGCGCCGGTAGCCGCTCCTGCGATGCCCACGGTGCGTACGTCGCGCGCGGCGGTCCGTCGTGAGCTAGGCCTCCGCGACCAGCCCGTCGTACTCACGGTGGGCCGGCTGGCGCCGCAGAAGGACTACCCGACGCTCCTGTCGGTAGCGGCGCGCGTACACGAGTCAACGCCGGACGCGGTGTTCGTGGTGGTCGGTGACGGGCCGTTGCGGGACAACCTGCAGGCGCGGATCGACGCGGAGCAGCTGCCGGTCCGCCTGCTGGGACACCGCAACGATGTGGCGGATCTTCTCGGGGCCGCGGACGTGTTTCTGCTCACGTCCCACTGGGAGGCCCGCGCGCTGGTCCTCCAGGAGGCGATGCAGGTCGGCGTACCGGTCGTCGCGACCGCGGTCGGCGGCGTACCCGAACTCGTCGACGACAGCGCCGTACTGGCGTTTCCGGGCGACGCGGACGGTCTCGCGGACGGCGTACGGGCGGTCCTGGCGGAGCCCGAGACGGCGAACGCTATGCGGACACGGGGCCGGGAGTTGGCCGCCAGATGGATGGACGAGGACGCGGTGGCAAAGAATCTGCTCGACATCTACGCGGGTCTCGTCGCGACCGGTGCTTGACACGAGGTAGGCTGGAGACCCGTGGACAGGGCTTCGACTTCCCAGCAGACCAAGCACGTATTCGTCACCGGTGGCGTGGCATCCAGTCTCGGCAAGGGACTGACAGCGTCCAGCCTCGGCAGTCTGCTGACGGCTCGGGGCATCCGCGTCACGATGCAGAAACTGGATCCGTACCTGAACGTGGATCCCGGCACGATGAACCCGTTCCAGCACGGCGAGGTGTTCGTCACCAACGACGGCGCCGAGACCGACCTCGACATCGGCCACTACGAGCGCTTCCTGGACCGGGACCTCTCCCAGGTCGCGAACGTGACCACCGGCCAGGTGTACTCGAGCGTGATCGCCAAGGAGCGCCGCGGCGAGTACCTCGGCGACACCGTGCAGGTGATCCCGCACATCACCAACGAGATCAAGGAACGGATGCTCGCGATGGCGGGCCCGGACGTGGACGTCGTACTGCACGAGATCGGCGGGACCGTCGGCGACATCGAGTCGCTGCCGTTCCTGGAGGCGGCCCGGCAGGTCCGGCACGACGTCGGCCGCGACAACGTGTTCTTCCTGCACATCTCGCTGGTGCCGTACATGGCGCCGAGCGGCGAGCTGAAGACCAAGCCGACCCAGCACTCGGTCGCGGCGCTGCGCTCGATCGGTATCCAGCCGGACGCGATCGTCTGCCGCGCCGACCGGCCGATCCCGGACAGCGTGAAGCGGAAGATCTCGCTGATGTGCGACGTCGACGTCGAGGCCGTGGTGGCCGCCGTCGACGCGCCGTCGATCTACGACATCCCGAAGGTGGTGCACGCCGAGGGCCTGGACGCGTACGTCGTGCGCCGGCTGAACCTGCAGTTCCGCGACGTCGACTGGACCCGGTGGGACGAGCTGCTCCGGGTCGTGCACCACCCGAAGGACGAGGTCACGGTCGCGCTGGTCGGCAAGTACATCGACCTGCCGGACGCGTACCTGTCGGTCGCCGAGGCGCTGCGGGCGGGCGGGTTCGACAACGACGCCCGGGTGAACCTGCGCTGGATCGCCTCCGACGAGTGCGCCACCCCCGAGGCCGCGGCCCGGCTGCTCGGCGACGTGGACGCGATCTGCATCCCGGGCGGGTTCGGGGTGCGCGGGATCGAGGGCAAGATCGGCGCGATCCGGTACGCCCGCGAGCAGGGCGTGCCGATCCTCGGGCTCTGCCTCGGCCTGCAGTGCATGGTGATCGAGGTGGCTCGCGACCTGGCCGGTCTGGACCAGGCGAACTCCAGCGAGTTCGACCCGGACGCCGAGCAGCCGGTGATCGCGACCATGGAGGAGCAGAAGCACATCGTCTCCGGCACCGGCGACATGGGCGGCACGATGCGGCTCGGCCTGTACCCGGCGAACCTGGCCGAGGGGTCGATCGTCCGCGGCCTGTACGGCGCACCGTCGATCCAGGAGCGGCACCGGCACCGCTACGAGGTGAACAACGCGTACCGGGACAAGCTGGAGGCCGCCGGACTGGTGTTCAGCGGGCTGTCGCCGGACCACGAGCTGGTCGAGTTCATCGAGCTGGACCGGGCCATCCACCCGTACTTCGTGGCCACCCAGGCGCACCCGGAGCTGCGATCCCGGCCGACCAAGCCGCACCCGCTGTTCTCCGGCCTGGTCGCGGCCGCCCTCGACCGGCAGCGCGAGTCCCGGCTCCCGGTGGAGGAGCCGAAGCCGGCCTCGTCGAAGAAGGCTGCGGTCAAGGCGTGATGAAGGACTACCCGGAGCTCCGGTTCGGCGCCGGCCTCGCCGACCGGCCGGAGCGCTGGCCGGTGTCGGCGTCCGAGACGGTGCACGAGACCGGCCGGGTCATCTCGGTACGCCGCGACACCATCGAACCCCCGGGCGGTACGCCGTTCGTCCGCGACGTCGTCGTACATCCCGGGGCTGTCGGCGTGGTGGCGCTGGACGAGAACAACCGGATGCTGCTGGTCCGCCAGTACCGCCACCCCGTCGGCCACAAGCTGCTGGAGGCGCCCGCCGGGCTGCTCGACGTCCAGGGCGAGCAGTACCGCCTCGGCGCCGAACGCGAGCTGTGGGAGGAAACCGCCACCAAGGCCGCCGACTGGCGGATCCTGGTCGACGCCTTCACCTCACCCGGCCTGACGAACGAGGCCGTCCGGATCTTCCTGGCCCGCGACCTCTCACCCGCCGACGAGTCCTTCGAACGCGAAGCCGAAGAAGCCGACATGGAAACCGTCTGGGCCCCGATCGTCGACGTCGTCGGCGCGGTCCTGGCCGGCCAGCTCCAGAACCCCATCCTGATCATGGGCGCCCTGGCCGCCTGGACCGCCCTCAACGGCCCGGGCTTCGACACCCTCCGCCCCGCGGACGCTCCCTGGCCGGCAAAGGACCGCTGAACTACGCGGAGGGCTTGACCGGTTGCGGTGGGTGCGGGTATTTGTTGCTGACAACGATGTCACCCATCCGTGAAGGTTGGTCCGCCCATGCGTCGTTCTGTGTTGTCGCGTTGTCTGTTGGCCGGTGCGTTGGTGGTGGCGGTTACGCCCGCCGCGCATGCCGTGCCGTCACCGTCACTGGCACCGTCACCTACTGCCTCTCATCCGACGACTGCGACGCCGCCTGATCCGTTGGCGGTGCGGGTATTCGGGCCGGAGGTGGTGGGGGAGAGCCGGATCACCGGGAGTTCGGGGGATCCGACGGAGCAGGTGGATCCGTTGGTGGGGACCTCCAACGCGGGGAACACCTTTCCGGGGGCGGTGATGCCGTTCGGGATGTTGTCGTTCAGTCCGGAGACGAGCCGGGGGAATGCTTACCGGACGGCCGCGCCGGGTGGGTACCTGTACTCGGCGACGAAGATCCGCGGGTTCAGCCTCACGCACATGAGCGGCAGCGGTTGTGCCGGCGGGTCGGGGGACATCCCGATCTTCCCGCTGGCGGGTGACGTGACGACCTCGCCGCAGAGTGATGCGAAGGACGTGGTCTACGCCTCGACGTTCAGTCATGCCAACGAGGTCGCGAAGCCGGGGTACTACAAGGTCGGCCTCGACTCCGGCGTGACCGCCGAGCTCGCCGCGACGACCCGCACCGGTTCGGCAGCCTTCACGTTCCCCGCGGACAAGGCCAAGACGGTGATGTTCCGTACGTCGAACTCCGAGGTCGGGTCGAGCGACGCGCAGCTCAGCATCGACCCGGCGCACCGGACCGTGAGCGGCTCGGTGACCAGCGGGAACTTCTGCGGCTACCTCGCCAGCGTCGGGCAGCGCAGCTACTACACGGTGCACTTCGTCGCCGAGTTCGACCAGCCGTTCGCGAACCAGGGCACCTGGACCGACACGACCGTGACGCCGGGCAGCACGAGCGCCCACGGCGGTACGACGTACGGCAAGGACGGCTGGATGCCGGCCGGCAAGGGCTCCGGCGGGTACGTCGGGTTCGCGAGCGACAAGGTGACGATGCGGATCGGTATCTCCTACGTCAGCGAGGCCAACGCCCGGCGGAACCTCCGTGCCGAGAACCCGCGCGGTACGTCGGTCAGCGTGACCGCCGCGATGGCCAAGCAGGCCTGGCGCCGGGAACTGGACCGCATCGAGGTGACAGGCGGTACGACGGACCAGCGCACGACGTTCTACACCGCGCTGTACCACGCCCTGCTGCATCCCAACGTGTTCAGCGACGTCAACGGCCAGTACTGGGGCTTCGACCAGAAACCGCACACGGTGTCCCGCGGGCAGCAGGCGCAGTACGCGACCTTCTCCGGCTGGGACGTGTATCGCTCACAGCTGCAGCTACTGACCCTGCTCGAGCCACGCCGGGCCGGTGACATCGCGCAGTCTCTGTACAACCAGGCCTCGCAGAACGGCGGGATCTGGGACCGTTGGACGCACGCCTCGGGCAGTACGGCGGTGATGACGGGCGACCCGTCCGCACCGGCTGTGGCTGGCATCTACGCGTTCGGGGGCACGAACTTCGACGTTCAGAAGGCCTTGAAGTCGCTGGTGCAGGCCGCGACCGTTCCGACCGCGAAGGACCTGAGCTCGGCCGGTAAGCCGGTGATGTCGATCGGTGAGCGGCCCTCGCTCGACAAGTACCTCGCGCTGCACTACATCCCCACCAAGTCGAACGCGTGGGGCGGCGCGGTCGAGACGCTCGAGGACGTGACGGACGACTTCGCGCTGGCCCAGCTGGCGCAGCGGACCGGCGACGCTTCGACGTACCAGAAGTTCCTGACCAGGTCGCAGTACTGGCAGAACGTGTTCAACCCGGACAACGGCGGCTACATGCAGAACCGGGACGACAACGGGGCCTGGCCTGCGTTCACGCCGTCGACGTACGACGGGTTCGCGGAGGGCAGCAGTGCGCAGTACACGTGGATGGTGCCGCACAACCGGGCCGGCCTGATCGAGGCGATGGGCGGTACCGACACGGCGAACCAGCGGTTGGACGCCTTCTTCAAGAACCCGGACGGGACGTGGGCGCTCACCGGTGCGGGTGAACTGCACGCGGAGATGGACAACGAGCCGTCGATCAGCACCCCGTGGATCTACAACTACACAGGCCGCCCGTACCAGACGCAGGAGACGTTGCGGCAGGCAATGAACCAGCTCTGGAACACCAGCACTGGTGGGATCCCGGGGAACGACGACTTGGGCGAGATGTCCTCCTGGTACGTGTGGACCGCGCTGGGCCTCTACCCGGACGTACCGAGCCGTGCAGAGCTGCAGGTCGCCGCACCGCTGTTCGAGCGGGCTGTGATCCACCGCGACGGCGGCAAGACGATCCGGATCAACGCTTCCGGTGCGGACGCGCAGTACGTGCAGTCCTTGAAGGTCAACGGGAAGCCTACGAACCAGCCGTGGCTGCCGGAGTCCTTTGTGCAGCACGGGGGAACGCTGGACTTCACTCTTGGTACGACGGCCAACAAGAGCTGGGGTACTGGGCAGGCACCGCCTTCGTGGCGGACCGGGGAGATCCCGTTCCAGACCTCTACCGACACCAGTCGAGTTGTCGTGGCTCCCGGTACCAGTGCATCGATCAAGCTGCAGGCGCACCGGTTGAGTGGGAGCGCGCAGGACGTCACCTACGCGGTCAACACGCCCGCAGGGCTGACAGCAACGCCCGCTACCGGAACCTTTCACGTAGACGAGGAGGGGAGTGCCGCAGTCACCATTGGTGCAGCTGCTGGTGCCCCTGACGGCCGCTACCCGGTGACGGTGCAGATGAAGGCAGCAGACGGGACCGTCCTGCCACAGGTCGGTTTCACTGTGGTCGTGGGTCAGCCGAACTCGTTCTTCGTACTACGGGAAGGCGTAGGCATCTCCGACGACAACGGCGACCACACCGAGGCCGACTACGACGGAGGCGGCGTCAGCTACTCCCGTCAGGCGCTGGCTGCGGCAGGGCTGACTCCTGGCGGGACAGGCATCGTGCAGGGCCTCGGCTTCACGTGGCCCGACGTACCGGCTGGCGACCCCGACAACGTGCCTGCCGACGGCCAGCGGCTCAACCTGAACCTGCCCTCGGGTACGACGAAGCTGTCGTTCATCGGCAGCGCCGTCAACGGCAACCAGCAGACGACCGCGACGCTCAACTACGCGGACGGTACGACGTCGCAGATCGACCTGTCCTTCAGCGACTGGACCCTTGGCGGCGGGGGCGACACCCTGCACTACGGCAACGTGATCGTCGCAACCACGCCGTACCGCAACGAGTCCGGCGGCGGCAAGGACAACGTGACGACCCACATCTTCGCCACCGCACCCGTCACCCTGACCCAGACCCCGGTCAGCATCACCCTGCCCAAGAACCGGGACCTGCGGCTGTTCACGCTCGCTAGCGGCTGATCGCCTCGCCGCCGCTCTCGGCCAGGGCGGCGGCGACCTGGCGGGCGTTCGCGGCGAACTCCTCGGCGGGGATCGGCGGCAGCAGGTCGTCCCAGGCCGCGATCATCGCGCCGCGGAGCTGCATCATCCCGAGCGGACGGGCCTGGAACCACAGGTGGAAGTGTTCGCTGCCGTCGCCCCAGCGGTTGAAGTGGGTGCGGGCGACCGGGTCGAGGTCCTGGATCGCCTTCGCGACCCGCTGGATCGTCGGGCCGAGGGTGGCGGTGAGTTCGGGTGGCAGGTTGTCGAGGCGGTAATGGTCGCGCGGCTCCAGGATCGCGACGAACGGCAGGCCGGACGGCTTGACGGCCTTGAGCTTCCACTGGTCGTCCCGCCAGATCACGTCGCGGTCCGGCTGAGCGCATGACCAGCAGTCCTCGCCGTTCTCGCCGCCGCGGGGCGGCTCGGGGAGCACCGGCTCGGCCAGGGGCACCACCTGGATGTCGCCTTCGAAGGGGAAGAATGGGTGGCCGACGAGGGGCTCGGCGGACATGCGTTCGCCGTACGGGAGCCGGCGGTGGTAGTCGGAGGTCATGCCCGCACTCTGCCCCAGCGGCCGGGCGCGGAGAAGTTTCGGTCGTCGTTTCACTGGTTGACCGGGTGCGGGGCGAGCGGGCACGCTGCGGGGAATCGATTTCCGTGAGGTGGCTGATGGAGCTGAGGCGACGGACTGTGATGCTGGGCGGACTAGGGCTCGCGGCTACCGGGCTGATCGGGCTACCAACGGAGGCACAGGCGGCGGCGTTGACGTGGGTAGGTGCGGGGCCGTTGCGGCACGTGTACGACCCGACGCCGGACGGACCGCCGTACGAGTACCTGAACGACCACTGCGTGATCCAGGGACCTGACGGCATTTGGCACCTGTACGGGATCATCGGCGACTCCGCACCGCCCGGCAGCTTCCCCGACGGTGCGAAGGAGATCCACTTCGCGCATGCGACCGCCCCGGCGCTGGACGGGCCGTGGACGACGCAACCGCCCGTACTGACCGTCGACCCGAACTACTACGGCGAAGTACACCTCTGGGCGCCGCACGTGATCGAAAGTGGCGGCACTTACTACATGTACTACGCAGCCGGCGGTAACGGCTGCGCGATCAACCTGGCAACGTCCACGGACCTCTTCACCTGGACACGGATCCCGCAGGGCCCGGTGTTCCGCGGCCTGGTCGCACGGGACCCGTACGTGACCCGCATCGGCGACCAGTGGGTCATGTACTACTGCGAGCTGAAGGACTGGCAGTCGAACCACATCGTCGCGGCCCGGACCAGCACCGATCTGATCCACTGGAGCGCCGCACGGACCGTCTTCACCGACCCGAGCACGGACGCGAACGCATCGGTCACCGAGTCGCCGGTCGTGGTCGAGCGCGACGGCACCTATTACCTGTTCATCGGCCCACGCTTCGGGTACGTCGGCACCGACGTGTTCCGCAGTACCGACCCGTTCACCTTCCAGCTGTCCAGCTACGCCGGCCACATCCCCGCGCACGCCGTTGAGGTCGTAGGCGACCACGTGACCGCGGCGGGCTCGTTCCAGCACGGCATCTACCTGGCCGACCTCCAATGGCGCAGTACGCCGCCTGTCTGGCACAGCCCGGACAACCCTGCCGCCGGCTTGAACCCGCAGGGCGCCATCGAGCTGTTTGCCCTCGACAACAACCACCGGATCGTACGGCGGGTGCTGCCGGGGGACTGGGAGTTGTTCAGCGACGAAGTGACCACCGTGCCGACCGTAGGCCGCAACGCGGACGGCAGGCTGGAGCTCTTCACGGTTGCGATGGACCAGGGCCTCATCCACCGCGTTCAGCGAGCAGACGGGACCTGGGGCGACTGGGAGGTGTTCGGAGGCGCTGCTGGTGCCGCACCGACCGTGTCACGCAACGCGGACGGCCGGCTCGAGGTGTTCGCGCTCGGCCCGGCCGGGGCGTACATCACGCACCGCTGGCAGAACGGGGGCGGCTCGGCGACCTGGAGCGACTGGGAGAGCTTCGGCGGCGCAGCAGGCGCACCACCGGTCGTCGGTGTGAACGCAGACGGCCGCATGGAGGTCTTCGCACTGGGCCCTGGCGGCGCTTACGTCGCACACCGCTGGCAGAACGCCCCGAACAGCGGCTGGAGCTCTTGGGACACGTCGTTCGGCGGACCGGCTGCTGCACTCAGTACGGTCAACCGTGACGGCCGTGGGCTGCTCAACGTGTTCGCGCTCGCTCCGGTGAGTACCGGCGTACACAGGAGAGTGCAGGCCGCACCGAGCGGTGGCTGGGGCGGTTGGCAGCAGGCGGACTCGTGGGCCGACGCATCCGCGCGTACTGCGGTCAACGCGGACGGCCGGCTGGAGATGTTCTGCATCCCGCCTGGTGGCGCACAGATCACGCATCGCTGGCAGACGACGCCAACCAGTGGTACGTGGAGCAGCAGCGAAGTCTTCGACACACAGCCGGCCGCAGCCAGTCCTACGGTGATCGTGGACGCGAGCGGCCGTCAGCACGTGTTCGCCGTATCACCCGACGGCGTACTGCGCGAACGCGTCCAGGTAGCGCCGAGCAGCGGCTGGGGACCCTGGCAGACGTTGCCAGGAGCCCCCATCGTGCCGCTGCCGACAGGCCACCCCTCCTAGCTCACATCTGCGGTACGGCGGTCTCCGGGCCGGTGGTCAGCTCCGGGAGGTGTTCACGGACCATGTAACCGCTCGCGGCCAGCACCCAGATCGCCGACAGCAGCAACGGGACCGTGCTCATCAACCAGCCCCCGGCCACGAAAGCGCCGCTGGTCGCGAAGACGCCGAACGCGCCGAGGAACGACACCACGGCGGCCAGCAGGGACAGGTAGCCGAGCCAGTCCGGCATCACGTGCGTCCGCAGTACGCCGATGCCGGCCGCGGCCAGCGGAAGCGCCGCGGCGAAGCCGATCAGTGTCGTCGTCAGTGCGCTGAGCTGGAACATCGACATCGTGATCGCCGCGTCCCGTCCACGGATGCCGGACGCGAGCGCTGCCTGCATGCCGGCGTTCACGAAGATCGCGCCGCCGACCAGGACCGCCCCGGCCATCAGCGCCAGGTGGACGTCGCTGCGCTCGGCCCGCTCGCGCATCGCCTCGGCGAACGCGACCGCGAACCAGATCACCAGTCCCGCCGCGGCCGCCCACAGCAGCGAGCTGAACAGGATCGTGGTCCGGTGGTCGCTGACCCAGCTCGAGATCGTGCTGTTCGAGTCACCGACCGTCGGAGGGTTACCGGGCAGGAACCTGCCCAGGATTGCGAGGACGACGAAGGCCAGGCCGGCGAGGCCGCCCCATCGCAACTCGTGTCGCTCAGTCATGGGGAAACACCTCCAACATGCACCACACCGATGTGGTGCACCTACTGCCGATGTTCCCCCGTTTCAGCCCGGAATCAAGACCTACTGGAGGACCGTCGCGAGCGCCTCGTAACCGGGCAGCAGGTCGATGCCTTCGTGGCCCAGCAGCTGGATCGCGACGTGGTCGGCGCCGGCGTCCAGGTGCGCCTTCAGGCCGGTCGCGACCTCGACCGCGGAGCCGTGCAGCACCATCGCGTCGACGAGCCGGTCGCTGCCGCCGTTCGCGAAGTCCTCCGGGGTGAACCCGAGCCGCTGGAAGTTGGTCGTGTAGTTGCTCAGCTGCAGGTACCGCTCCAGCCAGTCGCGGCCGGTGGCGCGGGCGATCTCCGGATCGGTCTCCAGCACGATCGCCTGCCCGGGCGCCAGCAGGACGCCGCCGCCGAGGATCCGCCGCGCCTCCCGGGTGTGCTCCGGCGTGACCAGGTAGGGGAGCGCGCCGGCCGTCCGCGCGCCGGACAGCTGCAGCACCTTCGGCCCGAGCGCGGCCAGTGCCCGCCGGTCCTCCGGCACCTTCGCGTCGTCGAGCTCGTCCAGGTAGCCGACGATCGTCCGGTACGGCGACCTGTACTCGCCGGTCGCTTCCCGGTGCCCGATCCCGACGCCGAGCAGGAACCGCCCGGGGTGCTCGTCCTCGAGCCGGTGGTACGACGCCGCGACCTCGGCCGCCGGCGACTTCCAGATGTTGACGATGCTGGTGCCGACGGCAACCGAGGACGTTGCGGCCAGCAACACCTCGGCGTCGCGGAGGCCGGCCTCCGGCGAGCCGCCCAGCCAGAGCGTGCCGTACCCGGCGCGCTCGAGTCCGGCCGCCAGTTCCGGGCCGTAGTGCTGCCCCGCGTGCCAGATCCCGTAGCGTCCCAGTTCCATCGCCACTCCAGTGTCCTCTCGTCGGGCGTCCTGTTCAAAGCATCCCTGACCACTACGAATAGCCGTCAATGATGGTTGCCGTGTCAGCCGCAGTACGATCAGACCATCCGGTCGAGTGGTATGAACCCGACGGGCATACACTCGGCAGCGACCTGGCAGCGTCCCCTCAACCGCCGGGCCGCGGACACAACGATGTGGGCCGCACACCTGGACGGGAAAGAAGGGCGTGTTGTGAAGGTCGGAGTTCCCAAGGAAGTCAAGAACCACGAGTACCGGGTGGCGATCACCCCGTCCGGCGTGCACGAGTTCGTACGCAACGGGCACGAGGTTCTGATCGAGCAGGGGGCAGGCGACGGTTCACTGATCCCGGACGACGAGTACGTCGCCGCCGGGGCGCGGATCGTGGCGGAAGCGGACGACGTGTGGGCGGACGCCGAGCTCGTGCTGAAGGTGAAGGAGCCGGTGGCGGAGGAGTACCACCGGATGCGCAAGGACCAGGTGCTGTTCACCTACCTGCACCTCGCCGCGAGCCAGGACTGCACCGAGGCGCTGCTCAGGTCCGGTATCACCGGGATCGCGTACGAGACCGTGCAACTGCCGGACGGCACGCTGCCGCTGCTGGCGCCGATGAGCGAGGTGGCGGGCCGGCTCGCGCCGCAGTCCGGCGCGTACCACCTGATGGCGCAGGGCGGCGGCCGCGGCGTGCTGCTCGGCGGCGTGTCCGGCGTCCACCCGGCGCGCGTGGTGATCCTCGGCGCCGGTGTCTCCGGGATGAACGCGGCCGCGATCGCGCTCGGGATGCAGGCGCAGGTGCAGCTGTTCGACCGGAACATCGCCCGGCTGCGGCAGGCCGACCAGATCTACCAGGGCCACCTGCTGACGATCGCCTCGAACGCGTACGAGATCGAGCGCGCGGTGCTCGAGGCCGACCTGGTCATCGGCGCGGTGCTGGTGGTCGGCGCGAAGGCGCCGAAGCTGGTCACCAACGACATGGTCAGCCGGATGAAGCCGGGCAGCGTGCTGGTGGACATCGCGATCGACCAGGGCGGCTGCTTCGAGGACTCGCGGCCGACCACGCACGCCGACCCTGTGTACAAGGTCCACAACTCGCTGTTCTACTGCGTCGCGAACATGCCCGGCGCGGTGCCGAACACATCGACGTACGCGCTCACCAACGTGACGCTGCCGTACGCGATCGAGCTGGCGAACCTCGGCTGGCGGGAGGCGCTGAAGTCGGACCACAGCCTCGCGCTCGGGCTGAACACGTTCGACGGTCACGTGACGTACGGCCCGGTCGCGGACGCACACGACCTGGCCCAGCTCAAGCTGGACGAGGTGCTGGTCTGAGCATCACCAGAGCGGTTGGCGCATACCTGGACCACCTGACGGTGGAACGCGGCCTGGCCGCCAACACTCTGGCGTCGTACCGGCGCGACCTGCGCCGGTACGGCGGCTACCTGGCGGCGGTGGGCATCGACAGCCTCGGCGGGATCACGGAGGCCGTGGTCGCCGACTTCCTGATGCGGCTGCGCGAAGGCGACGCCGACCACCCGCCGCTGACCGCTTCCAGCGCCGGACGGACCGTCGTCGCGGTCCGCGGGTTCCACAAGTTCTGCGTACGCGAGGGGCTGGCCGCAGTGGACCCTGCCGCGGCCGTGAAGCCCCCTGTGCCGCCGCAGCGGCTGCCCAAGGCACTGTCTGTCGACGAGGTCACCCGCATCCTCACAGCGGCCGCTGGCGCCGAGGCCGAACCGGCTGTTCTGGCCACCCGTGACGCGGCGTTGCTGGAGTTCCTGTACGGCACAGGCGCCCGCATCTCGGAGGCCGTCGGGCTGGACGTCGACGACATCGATATAGACGCCGGTGGAGTCCTGCTGCGCGGCAAGGGCAGCAAAGAGCGGGTAGTACCTGTCGGTACGTACGCTCGCGACGCTCTGTCGGCGTACCTGGTGCGTGGCCGGCCTGATCTGGTCGCACGCGGCCGAGGGACGCCCGCGCTGTTCTTGAATGCGCGGGGTGGTCGCTTGTCCCGGCAGAGCGCATGGACAGTACTGCGTCGCGCTGCGCAACGGGCCGGTATCTCCAAGGAGATCTCGCCGCACACGCTCCGCCACTCGTACGCAACGCACCTGCTCGACGGCGGAGCCGACGTACGTGTTGTCCAGGAGCTGTTGGGGCATGCGTCCGTGACGACGACCCAGCTGTACACCCTGGTCACTGTCGACAAGCTGCGCGAGGTCTACGCGACGTCGCATCCACGGGCCCTCTCCTCGTCGTAGTCTTGGCGGCCGTGGCTGACCAAGCTGAGGAACGGCACGCCAGCTGGCTAGAGCTGTTCTTTGATCTGACTGTGGTGGCGGCTGCCGCCCAGATCGCCCACAGGCTGCACGAGGCCGACACCGTTGGGCAGGTGGCCGCGTGTGCTGCGATGTTCTACGCGGTCTGGAGCGTGTGGACGACGACGAGCGTCTACGCGAACGTAGCCGGTGCGCGTACACGTCGCCGTGCGGTACTGCGGACCATGCTGGGCGTCGGCGTGATGGCTGCCGCCGTACCGGGTGTCTTCCCCGGGTTGCTGCCGCACCACGGCGAGACCGATCTGCAGGGGCGTACTGCGGCGTTCACGGTCGCTTTCATCATCTGTAGAGGCATCGCGTCGCGGGCCGCTTCTCGCGACGGGCAGGTGATCGCCTTCTGGCCGGCTACGCAGACGGCGGTGGCAGCTCCGTTCATCGTTTCGCTGTTCACCGACGAGCCCGTGACGTACTGGCTGTGGGGTGTGGGCGTCGTACTCGACCTGGTGACGTCTGTGCTCGGCGCACGGAACCCCCGCTCGATGGAGGAGCGCGCCAAGCGCATCAAGCACGACCTGGAGCAGGGGCAGCACCGAGGCCAGTGGCTCAGCCGCCTGCTGCGTGGTGGCTCGTCTTCAGAGCCTGCGACGCCCGCGTTGGTCACAGTCGCGCAGGCGGAGCGCGGTCACCTAGACGAGCGGCTCGGGTTGTTCGTGATCATCGTGCTGGGCGAGGCCGTCGCGCAGGTCGTCAGTGCGGACACCGGCAAGCCCTGGAACGGTGCTGTGGTCCTCTCGTCGGTCGCTGCGTTCTTCCTGGTCGTGATCCTGTGGCAGCTGACCACGCTGTACGGGTTCACCCCGGCGCCCCGCAGTACCAAACCGCTGGAGCCGTGGCAGGCGCTGCCCGCGCACCTGGGAGTGACCGCGGCGATCGTCTCCGTCGCGGCCGGTCTCGGCGCGCTCATCCCGGAGGCGGAGGGGCACCTGCTCACCAGGGACCGCTGGCTGATCTTCGGCGGGCTCGCGTTGTACCTGGTCAGCAGCGTAGGCGCCGGTGTCGCCGGGCGGGCGCCACTGCGGTGGTACGCCGGGTGGGCCGTGCCGAGCCTGGTGGCCGCCGTACTGCTCGGCGTCCTCGGGCAGGGACTGCAGGCGTGGCTGCTGGCGTCGCTGTCGGTGGTCGTGCTGGGCTGGTTCGCGCTGTACAACTGGTTCGCGAAGGGCCGGACCCCGGTGTCCGCGACCTAGAAACGGTGTGCGATCATCTGGTGACGGTTCGTCACTCGGGGAGGGTGACCGGCCACGTTCGGAGCTTTGTCGACAAACAGCCCCACCCCGGTGCGGAGTGGCTGGTTGAGAGTGCTTGAATGCACGCTTACAGTCGCTGGGATCGCCCGTATCGGTTGAAAGGTTTGACGAGTCATGAACGAGTCGACATTCCCGGGCACCGAACACGTGATGGGCCACTACGCCGCCCCGGAGCAGGCCCATTCGATCAGCACGCCCCTGAACCCTCAGGAGCAGCCTCAGCACAGCACCCCACCCCGGCCGGCCCCCGTGCCGGCGCGAGCCCTGCCCGACAACTATGCGGAGATGCCGAAGCCGACGGCCAAGCTCACCGCGGAGGACCTTGCACCCGTGAAAGACCCGAACGGCCCGCGCCACACGATCGGGCCGACCGGCCGGCCGATGCCGGACCTGCCCGAGCCACAGCCCCCGACCAAGACCGGTCCGGCGCAGGTGATCGCGATGTGCAACCAGAAGGGCGGCGTCGGCAAGACCACCACGACGATCAACCTCGGCGCGGCGATCGCCGAGACCGGTCGCAAGGTGCTGCTGATCGACTTCGACCCGCAGGGCTCCGCCTCGATCGGTCTCGGCGTCCAGCCGCACGACCTCGAACTGTCGGTCTACAACCTGCTGATGCAGCGCGACATCACCGCCGACGAGGTGATCCAGCCGACCAACGTGCCGAACCTCGACCTGCTGCCGGCCAACATCGACCTGTCCGCGGCCGAGGTCCAGCTGGTCCAGGAGGTCGCCCGCGAGTACACGCTGCAGCGCGTCCTGGACCCGATCATCCCGCTGTACGACGTGATCCTGATCGACTGCGCCCCGTCGCTCGGGCTGCTCACCGTGAACGCGCTGACCGCGTCGAACGGCATCGTCGTACCGCTCGAGTGTGAGTTCTTCGCGCTCCGCGGGCTGGCCATGCTGACCGACACGATCGCCAAGGTCCAGGACCGGCTGAACCCGAAGCTCGAGATCGTCGGGATCCTCGGCACCATGTTCGACGGGCGGACGACGCACGCCCGGGAGGTCCTCGACCGGGTGGTCCAGGCCTTCGACGAACGCGTCTTCCACACAGTCATCCGGCGTACCGTCAAGTTCCCCGAGACCACGGTCGTCGGCGAGCCGATCACGACGTACGCCCCGTCATCGAGCGCGGCCGCGCAGTACCGCGATCTCGCCAAGGAGGTGCTGGCGCGTTGTCCCGCCGGGTGAGCCTGCCAGGTGCCAGTGAACTCTTCGGGGGTGCGGCACCGAAGCAGACCCAACCCGAGAAGCGCACCGTGGACGGACCGTCGGCCACCGTACGGTCCCGTACGACCGTCGTCGACGAACGGAAGTCCAGCGGTCGGATCCGGCACGACACGAAGATCACCGTGTACGTGACCGAAGAAGAGCTGATCGGTTTGGAGAAGACCAGACTCGCGCTGCGCGAGGAGCACGGCCTGAACGCCGACCGGGGCCGGATCGTGCGCGAGGCGATCGACGTGCTGCTCGCCGACTTCGTCGACCACGGGCCGGACTCGGTGCTCGTACGGCGGTTGAAGGCCTCGGAGTGACCGTGTCCGCCACGGACCCGCTGGACCCCGTCGCCGACGGTGCTGTTGCCGACGGTGCTGTTGCCGAGGGCAAGGGGTTCAGCGTTCACCTGGTGAACTTCGAAGGACCGTTCGACCTGCTGCTGCAGCTGATCTCGAAACACAAGCTGGACATCACCGAGATCGCGCTGTCGGTGATCACCGACGACTTCATCGCGCACATCAAGGCGCTGGGGTCGGAGTGGGACCTCGACCAGACGTCGGAGTTCCTGCTGATCGCGGCGACCCTGCTCGACCTGAAGGCGGCCCGGCTGCTGCCCAAGGGCGAGGTCGAGGACGACGAGGACCTGGCGCTGCTGGAGGCGCGGGACCTGCTGTTCGCGCGGCTGCTGCAGTACCGGGCGTTCAAGCAGATCGCGGCGCTGATGCAGGAGCGGATGGCGCTCGAGGCGCGGCGGTTCCCGCGGGCCGTCGGGGTCGAGCCGCGGTTCGCGGAGCTGCTGCCCGAGGTGCTGCTCGGGATCGACCCGGCCGGGCTGGCCGCGCTCGCGGCGCGGGCGCTCGCGCCGAAGGACGACGTACCGCCCGGGGTCTCGCTGGCGCACCTGCACGCGCCGGCCGTCACCGTGCGGGAGCAGGCGGTCGTGATCGTCGACCGCTTGCGCCGGCAGCGGAGCGCGACGTTCCGCTCGCTGGTGGCGGATTCGCCGGACACGGTGACCACGGTCTGCCGGTTCCTGGCGTTGCTGGAGCTGTTCCGTGAGGCGGCGGTGTCGTTCGACCAGGTGACACCGTTGGGTGAGCTGACGATCCGGTGGACAGGCACCGACCAGGGCGACATCGACGTCAGCGACGAGTTCGACGAAGAACACCAACCCGAGGACGAGTCCGGCGAGGCCCCCCGCGTCGAGGAGGACCCCACCTTCCTCGAACCCGGCCCCAGCGCCACCGACGAATCCGACCTCCCCCCGCCCCCCACACCCGACGAGACGGCAAACCAGTGACCGACAACCCCACCCCCCACGAACCTGCCGCCAAAATCCCCGAGAACCACCAGCCGCCGGTCGCGGACGCCGACACCCCCCAGCCGACACCGGCCGCGGCGGACAAGCCCGACCGACCGTCCGCTGCAGAGGACGAGGATGCTCCCGCCCTCGGCGAACAGTCCTCGGCTGCAGCGGAGGCTTCCGCTTCCAGTGGACAGGCGTCAGCCGCGGCGGACGCTTCCGCCTCTGGCGCTTCCACTCCCGGCGACCGGCCCGCGCAAGACGCGTCGCCCGCGGCGGAGCGGGCACAGCAGGTGTCCGAGGGCGACCAGCCGTCAGTCGCAGACGACGAGGATGCACCCACCTCCGCCGATGGCTCGGCGCAGCCAGCACCCACCGACACCACCACCGTTGGCGTGGTCGGCGCGGGGGATGAGCCGGTAGCTGTGGAGGGCGAGGAAGGGTCCGCCTCTGGTGAGCGGCCGTCAGTTGCTGCTGGCGAGGATGGTTCGGGGGCCGGCGATCGGGCGGTGGAGGATGCGTCGGCCGGCGGTGCTGCTGGTGGGGATGAGGACTTCCTGCCGGCGGGGCAGTTGGTGTTGGGGGACGAGGGGGTTGTCGACGACGAAACGATGCGGCGGGCGCTCGAGGCGATCTTGATGGTGACGGATGAGCCGTTGCCGGTGTTGACGTTGGCGCGGGCGGTGGGGCGGCCTACCGGGGATATCGCGGCGGCGCTCGCGGGGCTGGCGGCGGAGTACACCGAGCAGGGGCGTGGGTTCGACCTGCGGGAGGTCGGCGGCGGGTGGCGGTACTACACACGCCCGGACGCCGCGCAGTACGTCGAACGCTTCGTGCTCGACGGCCAGCAGTCGCGGATCACCCAGGCGGCGCTGGAAACGCTGGCGGTGGTCGCGTACAAGCAGCCGGTCAGCCGGGCGCGCGTCTCCGCGATCCGTGGGGTGAACGTCGACGGCGTCATGCGTACGCTCGTCGCCCGCGGTCTGGTGGAGGAGGCGGGCTCGGACACGGAGTCGCAGGCCACGCTGTACCGCACCACGACGTACTTCCTGGAACGCATGGGCATGCAGTCCCTCGACGACCTCCCGGAGCTGGCGCCGTACCTCCCGGAGATGGACGACATCGAGGAAGAGCTGGCCGCCCAAACCCTCCCACCCGCCGAGCCCTCGGACACAGCCGAAGAACCCGGCGCCTCGGCCGACGACCCCACCACCGAACAACCCCAGCTGACACCCGCCGCCCCCACGGACGACGCGAACGACGAGCTCGAGCCGGGTACGCCGAACCCCACAGCAGCTGGCGACGCCTCGGCGAGCGAGCCGAGCGAGGATCCCGCGGAGGGTACGCAGGTCGACCAGTCGATGGCGGAGGAGCCGAGCGACTGGTCCGCGGGTGGTGCGCCGGCGGATCACGCGGCGGCGGACCACCTGTCGGCGGACCACGCGCCGGCTGACCACGGGTCGGAGGGTGAGCCGAGCGAGGATCCCGCGGAGGGTACGCAGGTCGACCGGTCGATGGCGGAGGAGCCGAGCGACTGGTCCGCGGGTGGTGCGCCGGCGGATCACGCGGCGGCGGATCACGCGCCGGCTGACCACGGGTCGGCGGGTGAGCCGAGCGAGGATCCCGCGGAGGGTACGCAGGTCGACCGGTCGATGGCGGAGGAGCCGAGCGGCTGGTCTGCGAGTGGTACGCCGGCGGACCACGAGCCGGCGGACCACGAGCCGGCCGACCACGGGTCGGCGGGCGAGCCGAGCGAGGATCCCACGGAGGGTACGCAGCCCGACCAGTCGATGGCGGACGAGCCGAGCGACTGGTCCGCGGGTGGTGCGCCGGCCGACCACGCGTCGGCGGACCACGAGCCGGCGGACCAGGCGGGTCATGGGCCCGCGGATGATGGGCAGATGGACGACGTGTTGGTGGAGGACACAAGCGAGCCTGGTGCGCACGCGGGGGAGCGGGTGGAGCTGGTTGGGTCGGCCTTGGTGGGTGCTGGGGCTGGCGGTGACGTCGTCGGTGGTGTGCCGGCGGACGAGGTGTTGGTGGACGACTCGAGCGATGAGTCTGGTGCGCACGCGGCGGAGGGGGACCGCGAGGAGCTGGAGCCGGGAGGGGTTACCTCCGGGGGTGGTGGTGTGCAGGTGGATGACGAGCCCACGGTTGAGGTGGACGAAGAGGTGTCCGTGGGTGACGGGGCCGACAGAGGCGTCGTCGGTGGTGGGGACGGCGTAGGTGAGCTGCACTCCGACGGTGAGTCGGCTGGGGATGGGGTGCGGTATGGGGGATGAGGCCGGGGTTCGGTTGCAGAAGGTGCTGGCTCGGGCGGGGGTGGCTTCGCGGCGGAACGCGGAGTTGATGATCGAGGAGGGGCGGGTCGAGGTCGACGGGCGGGTGGTGACCGAGTTCGGGGTGCGGGTCGATCCGGAGACCGCGGTCATCCGGGTGGACGGGGAGCGGATCCCGCCGGTCAGCGCGAACGTCTACCTGGTGCTGAACAAACCCCGCGGCGTCGTCACCACGATGTCCGACCCGCAGGGGCGGCCGTGTATCACCGACTTCGTCCAGGACCGCCCGGAGCGGCTGTTCCACATCGGGCGGCTGGACACCGACACCGAGGGCCTGCTGCTGCTCACGAACCACGGTGAGTTCGCGCACCGCCTCGCGCATCCGTCGTACGAGGTCTCCAAGACGTACGTCGCCGAGGTCGACGGCAACGTCAAACCGGCGGTACTGCGCCGGCTCCTGGACGGTGTGGATCTCGAGGACGGACCGGCGCGCGCCGACACCGTGAAGATCGTGTCCACCGTCCCCGGCCGGACGCTGGTGGAGATGAGCCTGCACGAGGGCCGGAACCGGATCGTACGGCGGATGTTCGACGCGGTCGGGCATCCGGTGAAGCGGCTGACCCGGACCGCGATCGGCCCGGTCCGCCGCGGCAACCTGCACACCGGGCAGCTGCGCGAGCTCGATTCCAAGGAGCTCGGGCAGCTGCTCGACCTGGTCGAGCTGTAGGCGCGGACCTGCACGCCATCACAACCGCACGCGATCGGCGCAGCTGAGCGTAGATCAGCTGCGCCGACGGCGATTGTGATGGCCTGGGGATCCGCCATCACGTCTGCAGGTCGGCCTCCTCCGGCAGTACGACCTGGTTGACCATGTCGGTGATCCGCTCGGACGGCAGCGCGACCGCCATCGCCCAGTAGTAGATGACCAGGCTGAAGACCGCCACCGCGACGATGTCCCACCAGAGCGGGAACCACGGGTGCTTGAGCGGTCCGAAGTCGCTCAGGTACACGATCAGCCCCATCCCGACCAGGTACACCGGCAGCCACTGCGCGGCCTTCAGGTCGAGCTGCGGCGTGATCGGGTTCATCTTGAAGACCCGGTTGGCGACCAGGATCACGTACCCGATCAGGATCGCGACGCCGAGCTTCCAGTCGGTGACCCAGCCGGACCACAGGATCAGCAGGTTCGCGACCACGAACGCCAGCGGCGACATCCACGACGCCCCCGGCAGCCGGTACGGGCGGGTCGCCTCGGGCAGCCGGCGCCGGAACACCCCGAGCGACAGCGGCGCCCCGGCGTACATCAGCACGCTCGCGCTGGTGATCAGCCCGACCAGCGACCGCCAGCTCGGGAACGGCAGGAAGCACACGCAGCCGATGACGAAGGCGGTGATCAGGCCGACCCACGGTACGCCGCGCTCGTTGGTCTTCTCGAACACCGACGGGACGTACCCGTTGCGGCTCAGCCCGTACGAGACCCGCGAGCTGCCGGTGATGTAGATCAGGCCGGTACCACCGGGCGAGACGATCGCGTCGATGTACAGGATCGTGGCCAGCCAGCCGAGTGACGCCAGCGTCGCGACCTGTGCGAACGGGCCGGTCAGCGTGTTGAACGCCGCGGTCGCCCAGGTGCCCTGGACCTGCGACGCGGGCAGCGCGCCGAGGAACACGACCTGCAGCGCGATGTAGATCAGCGCGCCGATCACGATCGAGCCGATCACCGCGCGCGGGATGTCACGGCGCGGGTTGCTGCTCTCGCCGGCCAGCTGGTCGGCCTGTTCGAAGCCGAGCAGGGCGAAGATGATGCCGCTGGTGGAGACCGCGGACAGGATGCCCTTCGCACCACCCGGGTTGAAGCCGTCGGCGGCGGTGAAGTTACTGCCGTGGAACTGCGCGATCGCCAGCACGAAGATGGTCAGCAGCGGGATGCCGACCTTCCACCAGGTGGCGGCGCTGTTGGTCCGGGCGAGCAGCCGGATGCTGAGGAAGTTGATCGCGGTGATCGCGGCCATCAGCAGCACGGCCACCACGATTCCCGGTCCGGTGAGGATGTGCTCGCCGCCGCTGGTCCGCTCCCACCCCTTTGCGAACGAGTAGTGGGTGCCGTAGGTGATCATGGCGAGCACCTCGATCGGTGCCACGGTGGCCGCCTGCAGCCAGGAGAACCAGCCGAACGAGGCCCCGGCCGCGCCACCGAAGGCGTAGTGCGGGAACCGCGCCGTACCGCCGGAGACCGGGTACATGCCGCCGAGCTCGGCGTGCGTCAGCGCCAGGATGAGGATCGCGACACCGCCGATCACCCACGAGATGATCGCCGCGGGGCCGGCCGTGGCCAGCGCGCCCTGGGCGCCGAACAGCCAGCCGGAGCCGATGATCGATCCCTCGGACGCCCAGATCAGGCCGACGAAACCGATGTCCCGTCGCAGTCCGGGCCGGCTCCGCTCCGTCGAGGGATGTGCAGTGGAAGTGGCCATACCTGCACCATCGCTCCGGTCCGCGACGGGTGCAGTCACGCTGGCTGGAGATCCGACCCCCTGCTAGCAGGTACGGCGGTGTTCCGGCCTGCAGCGAGGACGCGACGGCGTACCGGATCGCATGCTGGCGGGAAGAGAACCCTGCGGCGATCACGAAGGACGGACGATGCGAACATCATCCAGAGCTGTCGCGCTGACCGGGACCACCGTGGTACTGCTGGCCGGTCTCGTTGCTTGTGGCAACAGTAACAACAACTCGTCGTCGAGCGGCGGTACGACGGCGCCGCCGGCGAACGCGAAGGTCGGCGTGCTGCTGCCGGACACCGCGACCTCGCCCCGCTGGGTGTCGGCGGACCCGAACGAGCTGCGCAAGCAGTGCACCGACAACAAGCTGACCTGCTACATCGACAACGCCAACGGCAGCGCGACGAACATGGAGTCGCAGGCCCAGGCGCTGATCAACAAGGGCGTCGGCGTACTGCTGGTGACGAACCTGGACTCCGGGTCCGGCAAGGCGATCGAGTCGCTGGCCAAGCAGCACAACGTCGTCACGATCGACTACGACCGGCTGACCGCCGGCGGCTCCGCGGCGTACTACGTCTCGTTCGACGGCGTGAAGGTCGGCCAGGAGCAGGGCACCGCGCTGACGTCCTGCCCGCAGGTCGCGGGGAAGAGCGCGGTCGGGTACGTCGAGATCGACGGCGCGCCGACCGACAACAACGCGACTCTGTTCGCGGAGGGCTACAACTCGGTGCTGTCCAAGCAGAAGGGCTGGACGAAGCTCGGCGACCAGACCGGCAACTGGGACCCGGCGACCGCGCAGGCGGTGTTCACCACGATGCTCGGCAAGAACCCGAACCTGGGCGCGGTGATGGTCGCGAACGACACCATGGCGCAGTCGGTGATCAACGTGCTGAAGTCGCAGAACCTGTCCGGCAAGGTGGCGGTGTCCGGTCAGGACGCGACCGCGGGCGGCCTGGACAACGTGATGGCGGGCACCCAGTGCTTCACGATCTACAAGCCGGTCGCCGGTGAGGCAGACGTGGCGATCAAGCTGGCGGGCCAGATCCTGTCCGGCCAGAAGCCGACGGCTCCGGCGACGATCAAGGATCCAGCCAGCGGCCGTCAGGTCCCGTCGTACCTGGCGACGCCGACCGTGATCACCAAGAAGAACGTGGCGCTGCCGGTGACGGACGGGTACGTGCCGGCGAAGTCGGTCTGCCCGACGGCAGCACTGGTTCAGTTGTGCGCCCAGAACGGGATCCACACCCCGTGAGAACCCTGGAACTGCACGGCATCGGCAAGTCGTTCGGCCCGGTGATGGCGCTGACGTCGGTGGACTTCGGCGCCGAGGCCGGCGAGGTGACCGCGCTGGTCGGGGACAACGGCGCGGGCAAGTCGACGCTGGTGAAGTGCATCGGCGGCATCTACCGGATCGACGAGGGCGAGATCCTGGTCGACGGTACGGCGCACCAGTTGCACGAGCCGCGCGACGCCGCCCATCTGGGGATCGAGATCGTCCACCAGGACCTGGCGCTGTGCGACAACCTCGATGTGGTCGGCAACATGTTCCTCGGCCGGGAGCGGATCAGCCGGCTGCACACGCTGGACGAGAACTCGATGGAGCAGCTGGCCGCGCAGACGCTGGCGTCGCTGTCGGTCCGGACGGTGCGTTCGGTCCGGCAGAAGGTGGCCAGCCTGTCCGGTGGCCAGCGGCAGACGGTGGCGATCGCGAAGTCGGTGCTGTGGAGTTCGAAGATCGTGATCCTGGACGAGCCGACCGCGGCCCTCGGGGTCGCGCAGACCGAGCAGGTGCTGGAGCTGGTCCGGCGGCTCGCGGACCGCGGCGTCGCGGTCGTGCTGGTGTCGCACAACATGAACGACGTGATGCAGGTGGCGGACTCGATCGCCGTGCTGTTCCTGGGCCGGATGGCGACCCAGGTACGGCGTTCGGACGTGACGCAGACGCAGGTCGTCGAGCTGATCACGTCCGGCCGATCGGGCGACCTGGGACTGGCGGGAGCCGTATGAACACGGTGGTTGCCGACACACCACGGCACGACGACAAGGCACCGCGGCATCGGGAGGCGGCCGCGCTGAGTTCCTACCTGCGCGACTACCTCGCCCGGCTGCGCGGCGGCGAGCTGGGCTCCGCGCCGGCGATCGTCGGGCTGATCGTGATCACGGCGTTCTTCGCGATCGTCCACCAGGGCTTCCTGAGCGCGTACAACCTGGAGGCGCTGGTGATCCAGGCCGCGCCGATCATCGTGATGGCGATGGGTCTGGTGTTCGTGCTGCTGCTCGGTGAGATCGACCTGTCGGCCGGCACCACCGGCGGGTTGTGCTCGGCGATCACCGCGGTGCTGATGCTGCGGCACGGGTGGTACTGGTGGCTGGCGATCCTGGCCGGGCTCGCGGTCGGGCTGGTGATCGGGTTCGTGATGGGCTGGTTGCGGGCGCGGGCGGGGATCCCGTCGTTCGTGATCACGCTGGCGACGTTCCTGGCGTTCCAGGGCCTGACGCTGATCCTGATCGGCGGCCAGGGTTCGGTGACGCTGCCGGCAGGTACGCCGCTGATCTCGCTGGAGAACAGCTTCGTGCCGCTGTGGCTCGGCTGGGTGCTGCTAGGCGTGTACGTGCTCGGGTACGCCGCCTTGAAGCTGACCGACGCGCGGTCGCGGCGGCGGAACGGGCTGCCCGCGACCCCGGTGGTGGTGATTGCCGCGAAGGTGATCGGCGTGGGCCTGCTCGGCGTCGCGTTCACCTACGAGATGGGCATCAACCGGAACCTGGTCAGCAACGCGTTCTTCAGCAACAAGGCGGAGGGCGAGCCGTGGGTCGTCGTACTGCTGGCGGTGCTGTTCGTGGTCTGGCACTTCACGCTCAGCCGGACGCGGTACGGGCGGCACGTGTACGCGGTCGGCGGCAACGAGGAGGCGTCCCGGCGTGGCGGCGTCGCGGTCTCCCGGATCCGGATCTCGGTGTTCGTGCTGTGCTCCGGGATGGCGGCGATCTCGGGTCTGGTCGCGGCGTCGCTGCTGCAGTCGGTGCAGTCGAACGCGGGGGCCGGCAACACCCTGCTGCTGGCGGTCGGCGCGGCGGTGATCGGCGGTACGTCGTTGTTCGGCGGCCGCGGGCGGATGATCGACGCGGTCCTCGGCGGCCTGGTGGTGGCGGTGATCATCAACGGGATGAGCGACCTGATCCAGGGCTCGAACTCGTCCGGGTACGAGTGGGTCGTGACCGGCGCCGTACTGCTGCTGGCGGCCGGCTTCGACGCCGTCGTACGGCGTGGCCGAACAGCATGATCGAGCCGGCGTGATCAGGTGTTGAGGAGGCGGCGGATCGCGCCGGCCGAGAGGCTGGTCTTGGCGACGAACCCGATCGCCGGGCTGGCCGCGATCAGCTCCGCGTAGTCCTGCTCGGCGTGGCTGGAGATCAGGATCATCGGCGCGGACTCGCCGGCCGCGCGCAGCCGGGTGATCAGGTCGAACCCGCTCTCGCCGCCGAGGTCGATGTCCACCAGGACGACGTCCGGGCGGAGCTGCCCGATCAGTCCGGCGGCCTCGGCGGTCGTGGTCGCCGTACCGACGACCGCGACGCCCTCGCGGACCAGCAGTCGGTGAGCCGCGTCCAGGAAGCGCCGGCTGTCGTCGACGATCACGCACCGCATGGCACCAGGATCGCAGCGCCGGACCGCGGCGGCATCCCTGCTGCCTGTACTACACCGGCAGCGTCGCGGTGAGCGTAGTGCCTTTACCTGAAGGGCTTTCGACTTTCAGCGTGCCGTCGAGGGTCGCGATCCGGTCGGCGAGTCCGACCAGACCGGAACCTTTCGCCGGGTCCGCGCCGCCGCGGCCGTCGTCGCGGACCGAGAGCCGCAGCCGGTCCTGTTCGAGCCGTACGTCGACCACCGCGCCGGACGCGTCCGCGTGCTTGGCGGCGTTCGTCAGCGCCTCGGAGACCACGTAGTACGCCGCCGCCTCCACCGCTTCGGGGAGCCGGGCCGGTACGTCGACCGTGACCTCGACCGGGAGCTTCGAACGGCGGGCCAGCATCCGGACCGCCGGGGCGATCCCGCCCTGGCTGAGGATCGCCGGATGGATGCCGCGGGCAATCTCGCGGAGCTCGTCCAGGGCCGCCGCGAGACCGTTGGCCACGCCATCGAGTTCGGCGGCCGCGCCGTCGGCCTGCAGGGCGCGGACGTCCAGCGTGAGCGAGACCAGCCGCTGCTGGATGCCGTCGTGCAGGTCGCGCTCGATCCGCCGCCGGGTCTCGTCCGCGGACCGCACGATCCGGGCCCGGGACGCCTCCAGGTCCGCGCTCGCCCGGCCGAGGGAGGCCGCCATCGTGTTGAAGGTCCGCTCCAATGTGCGGATCTCGCCGACGCCGGTCTCCGGGACCCGGACGGCGAGGTCGCCCGCGGCCAGCCGGTTCGCCATCTCGGCGGTGACCCGGACCGGCCGGACGATCGCGCGGGTCAGGTACATCGTGAACCCGAGCACCAGGACGACGGAGCCGAACAGCCCCTCGACCGCCGCCACCACCGCCCGGTCGGCGATCGTGTCGGTCTGTTGCTGCTGGGTCGTGGACAGCTGCTGTTCGGACGTGATCAGCGCGTCCAGCACCGAACGGATGGCGGTGACCCGTTGCGTGCCTTCGGCAATGGCTGTCGCGGTCCGGGCCGAGTCCGGGTCCTTCTGGGCCGCCTCGATCTGCGGGAGCGAGTAGTTCTGCAGGTACGACGTGATCATGCGTCCCGCTTCCTGGACGCGGGAGAGCTCGTCCGGGGTGCCGGCCACCAACTGCTGCAGGCCTTTGGTCTGGGCAGGCAGTGCCTCGGCCGCCTGCTCCCACGGCTGCAGGAACTTCTTCTGACCGGTGATGACGAAGTCACGCTGCCCTGTCGCCAGGTCGGACACCAGCCGCTCGACCTGGTGCGCGCTGGCCAGTACTGCGGACGTGTGCTGCGCCTGGTGCTCCGACGTACGCAGACCCTGCACAGACACCAGCAGTACGACGAAGCCGGAGCCGACCAGCACCATCAGCAGGCCGCTGGCGATCACCACCCGTCCGGCAACGCCGGCGTGGCGGTTCATCAGCGGCCGTCCAGGTACCTCAGGACGGCCAGGACGCGACGGTGGTCATCAGTCGTCTCCGGAAGGTCCAGCTTGGTGAGGATGCTGCGGACATGCTTCTCCACGGTCCCCTCGGTGACCCAGAGCCGGCGGGCCACTCCGGCGTTCGAACGCCCTTGTGCGACAAGCGAAAGCACCTCCCGCTCGCGCTCGCTGAGCACGGCCAGGGGGTCGTTGCGGTGCTGGGCGTCGACCAGCTCCTGCACCAACGCCGGGTCGACCACGGACCCGCCACGGGCTACGCGGCGGAGGCTCTCCAGGAACTCCTCGACGTCGGTCACACGGCTCTTGAGGAGGTAGCCGACGCCGTGTCCCGCGGCCATGAGCTGTAGGGCGTGTTCGACCTCGACATGGGCGGACAGCAGGACCACGGCGGTGTCCGGGCGTTCGCGACGGATCACGTCCGCCGCGTCCAGTCCTTCGGTGAGGTGCTCCGGCGGCATGCGGATGTCCACCACGACCAGGTCCGGCCCGTGCCGCCGTACCAGCTCCAGCAGCTCCGGGCCGTCGCCCGCCGTACCGAGGACCGCGAACCCGGATCGCTCGAGCAGGCTGGCAAGTCCCTCGCGCAGCAGGACGTCGTCGTCCGCAATAGCCACTCGGGTCCGGGTCACGGTCTACCCCTTGGTTGCCTGGTGATTCCAGTGTCACCAGGCACTCAAGTCACTCTCCGTACAGCAGTGCGTCCGCTTCTGTGCTCGACGGGTAGTAGCGGAAGTACGCCTTGTCCTCCGGGGCCGCCAGCTGGTTGCCGACCTGGCCGAGGCCCTTGATGACGGTGGCCGCGCCGTTGGCGTGGCTCACGGCGTACAGGTAACCGGCCCTAGTGTCCTTGTCGATCGCCAGCAGCAGGGTGCTCTGCTTGCCGCACTTCTCCGCGACGAGCGTCTCGAACTTCTGCCAGGTCGCCGTACGCACCTTCTTGACGACAGGGGCGCCGCTCGACGGGATGCGGATCGTGTAGAGCGCCCCGCCGCGCGTATTGGCCAGGAACGTGTCGTAGGTCCGCGTCTGACTGAGCAGGGCCATCGTCTTGACAGCAGAGAACCCGGTGTACGTCGCCTTGTTGCGCCAGACGGACCCCTCCACCGTCCAGCGCGTGATGACGTTGCCTTCCAAGGCGTACGTGTGGTTGGTCGAGTTCTCGAAGTACGTCTGGTGGATCCAGCCGCCGCCCACCTTCGTCTTCTCGACTGACGCCGGGTCGAGCTGGCCTGTTGTCGTGTCGGTGACGTACCGGAACCGGTAGAGGTCGTTGACGATTCGTACGTACCCGCGGTTCGCCATGCCCGACGGTGGATCGGGCTCCCAGCCGACCGACGACGCGAGTCGTACCTGGTCCACCGGGAACAGCGCCTTCGGTCCCACGTGGGGCGCCCCGACCGTGATCGGTGCGGTCGCCGTGATCCGCTGGAACTTGTGATCGCCCTGCACGGTCACGGTGCCCAGGGTCATCGAACAGGCAGCTGTTGCCTGTTCAGTGGTGGCTTGTGCGGGCGCAGGTACAAGCGCCGCCACCGTCATCACCGCCCCCACGGCGATCGCCGTTCTGGCCATCCGGCCTCCTTCGGAGAGTCGTGTCACCCACCTCGATGCACGTCAACGCCGAAAGGTTGGGCCGAAGAATCCGCGGACCAGCCGCCGTACTTCGGGAACGCCGCAGGACGAGGAGCCGATCAGCTTGGCGCGTTGGGCCGCGGTCATCAGGCCGGCTGACTGCAGCTGGGGTGCCAGGGCCGCGTAGTCGGTCCAGATCCAGTGGTTGGCGTCGGTCAGTTGGACCCGGCGTACCGGACCGCCTTGGGCCATCACGGCGGACCAACTGCGGTCGAAACGGGCGTCGCGGAAGCCGTCGGTTCCGGCCAGTAGCAAGGGCTTCTTGGCGATGTCGTAGAGCTCGCCGTCCAGTGTGTCGAGATAGCCCTCAAGGTTGATGGCTGCGCGCACGTTTGGATGTGCCAACGAGACCGCGGCCGTGGCTCCGCCGGCCGAGTGCCCGTACACCCCGACAGGCTCGTCCAGCTGGTCCAGGACGAAGCGCATGTCCGCGAAGCGCGTGTCCATCATCAGCCGCGACTGCACCGGGTCCGTTTGAACGTCAGGGCTGATCTCGATGGTCCGCAGGCGCCCGTCCGGGAAGACGACCTCGCTGGCCTCACCAGGGTGGTCCATGGTCATCACGACGTACCCATGGCTCGCCAGGTCCTCGGCCAGTGAGGTGCCGATGGTCCGCGGGTCCGCGCCGGCCGGGCTGTACAGCAGGGTCGGGCGTCGGCCGGGCAGAGCGGGCGCGTCGACGTAAGAGTGCGTCAGGGTGGCTGCCCAGTCCACGCCGCTTGTGGGGAGCTCTGGATGCAGCAGACCGGCGTCCAGCTGCTTGAACACCTCAGCCGCGGCGGGGGCGAGCTGCGGTGCGCGTTGACACCCACGTACTCCGGTTGCCGGGTAGAACACGGTCAACGCGATCTCACGAGTGGGGGAGCCGTTCCACGGGTCGGAACGCGCCCGGTCAGTCAGGGCCCGGGTCGTCGTACCAACGGGCCACGGTCCGGTCGGAGCGGGCAGGCGCAGGATGCGGTCGGTGGCCGCGGACGCCGTCTGGATCCCTGTCAACGAAGCAGCGGCAACCGAAGCGAGGAAAGTACGTCTTCTCATGCGTCCGACGGTGTCAGCCGCGGACGGGCGCGTCAGTACCCATGAGGGCATCTCCACCCGGACTTCCAGCCCCGGGTGGAGGTCAGGCCCCGGCGAGGACGGTGCCGGCGTTGTAGTAGCGGAAGTACGAGTCGGCGGCGGGGAACGTGGTCGGGACCTTGCCCAGGCCCTTGATGACGGTGGCCGCGCCGTTCGCGTGGCCGACCGCGTACAAGTAGCCGGCGCCGGTGTCCTTGTCGATGCCGAGCAGCAGCGTCCCGTAGTTGCCGCACTTCTCCGCGATCAGCGTTTCGAACCCCTGCCACGTCGACGTGCGGATCTTGGTCACCACCGGCTTCCCGGAGCCCGTGGGTACCTTGACGGTGTAGAGCGCGCCGCCCTTGGTGGTCGCGAGGAACGTGTCGTACGTGCTGCCCTGACCGATCAGCACCATCGTCTTGACAGCACCGAAGCCGCCGAAGGTGGTGTAGTACTTCCAGCCGCTCGGCGTCACGGTCCACCGAGCGATGAGCCCGTCGGTGAACTGGTTGATCAGCGTGTACACGTTCGAGCGCTCGATGCCTCCGGGAGCGGCGTGGCTTAGCTCGACGTATCTGTGTAGGTCGTCCCAGCCCCCACCGATCAGGGTCTGCTTCAGAGTCCCCGGTACGACGGCTGTGCCGGTGGCGTCGGCGAAGTAGCTCGTCGAGTACATCCGGACGCCGAGCACGACCAGACCTTCGCGCTGCTCGAGGCCGTCCCACGGCTGGAACGACGTCCGGACGGAGGTCGGCAGGTGCGCCTGGCCGTCCGGATACAGGTCCTTCGGTCCCACGATGCGCGCGCTCGCCGACGGCGCGGCGGTGATGGTCTGGACCGTGTGGTCGCCACCGGTGGTGACGGAGCCGAGCCGCAGCGAGCAGGCCGCGGCGGTGGTGGCCGGTGCGGCGTGGGCCGGTGCGGTGAGACCGGCGGCGAGCAGCGCCCCGGCCGCGAGCGTTCGCCCGTATCTGATCATCTGAACACCTTTCGTCACCTGTCTCGATGCGGGCGGCCGGACCATTGTTGCGGGCATCAAAGGGATAACGGGAAACGACGGCGCGCCTGCGACAGCACCCGGTTGTCGGAGGGGCGCCGTAGTGTGGGTGATGTGAACCGGCGAATCTTCGGTCTCGAGAACGAGTACGGCGTCACCTGTACGTTCCGCGGGCAGCGGCGACTGACCCCGGACGAGGTCGCGCGGTACCTCTTCCGGCGCGTCGTGTCCTGGGGACGGAGCAGCAACGTCTTCCTCCGCAACGGCGCCCGGTTATACCTGGACGTGGGCTCGCACCCGGAGTACGCGACCGGCGAGTGCGACTCGGTCACCGACCTGATCGCGCACGACAAGGCCGGCGAGCGGATCCTCGAGGGCCTGCTGGTGGACGCGCAGAAGCGGCTGCACGACGAGGGCATCTTCGGCGACGTCTACCTGTTCAAGAACAACACCGACTCGGCCGGCAACAGCTACGGCTGCCACGAGAACTACCTGGTCTCCCGGCACGGCGACTTCGCCAAGCTCGCCGACGTACTGATCCCGTTCCTGGTCACCCGGCAGCTGATCTGCGGCGCCGGCAAGGTCCTGCAGACCCCGCGCGGCGCGGTGTACTCGGTCAGCCAGCGCGCCGAGCACATCTGGGAGGGCGTGTCGTCCGCGACCACCCGGTCCCGGCCGATCATCAACACCCGCGACGAGCCGCACGCCGACGCCGAGCGGTTCCGCCGGCTGCACGTGATCGTCGGCGACTCGAACATGTCCGAGACCACGATGCTGCTCAAGGTGGCCAGCACCGACCTGGTGCTGCGGATGATCGAGGCCGGCATCGTGATGCGCGACCTGACCCTGGACAACCCGATCCGGGCGATCCGGGAGATCAGCCACGACATGAGCGGCCGCCGCGAGGTCCGGCTGGCGAACGGCCGCGAGGCGTCGGCGCTGGACATCCAGACCGAGTACCTGACCAAGGCGCGCGACTTCGTCGACCGCCGCGAGCTCGGGACGCCGGACGTCGAGCGGGCGCTGTCGCTGTGGGAGCGGACGCTGAAGGCGATCGAGTCCGGCGACCTGTCCGGGATCGAGCGCGAGATCGACTGGGTGATCAAGTACCGGCTGATCGAGCGCTACCGCTCGCAGAACAACCTCGGCCTGGCCAGCCCGCGGGTCGCGCAGCTCGACCTGGCGTACCACGACATCCACCGGCCGCGCGGGCTGTACTACCTGCTCGAGCGCAAGGGCGCGGTCACCCGGGTCGTCGACGACCTGCGGGTCTTCGAGGCCAAGTCGGTGCCGCCGCAGACCACCCGGGCCCGGCTGCGTGGCGAGTTCATCAAGCGCGCCCAGGAGCGGCGCCGCGACTTCACCGTCGACTGGGTGCACCTGAAGCTGAACGACCAGGCCCAGCGGACCGTGCTGTGCAAGGACCCGTTCAAGTCCCACGACGAGCGAGTCGAGAAGCTCATCGCCAGCATGTAGTCGGGAACTAAATGAAGTGCTCGGTTGTCCTGCGCTGCTTAGAAAGGGCGCATGACGATCGAGATCCGGCCGGTGACTCCGGCTGAGGTAGTCGACTATTTGCGCGTGCTGCCGTACGTGAACGGCTTTCCACAGGAGGAGCCGGAGCCGTCGGCATGGTACGCCGGGAGCGCGGCCTGGCCGCCGCAGGTCCCGAAGACCGCTGCCGACCTGGAGCGGTACGCCGCGGAGCTGCAGGCGGACTGGTTCCGCCCGCAGGCCGCGTTCGTGGACGGGAAGATCGCGGGCGGATCGGCGATCGTCTCGGTCCAGCTGACCGTTCCGGGCGGTCGGCAGGTGGCACTCGGCGGCGTGACCTCGACGGCCGTGCTGCCGACGTACCGGCGGCGTGGGCTGTTGCGGAAGATCATGGCCGCGATGCTGGACGACTGCCGCGAGCGCGGTGAGTTCCTGGCGGGGCTGAGCGCGAGCGAGGGGAGCATCTACGGGCGGTACGGGTTCTCGCCGGCCACGTTCCAGCACCGCTGGGAGGTACGGCGTACCGACGTGGCGTTCCGCGACGACTTCACGGATCCCCGCCGGCTCGAACTGGTCGATGCCGGAACGGCGGCCGAAGTATGGCCGGTGCTGCACGAACAGGTGCGGGCCGAGCGCGTGGGGGAGATCAGCCCGCTGCCGGGGAAGTGGGACGGGCTGGACGGGTTGCCGGCGGACGGCTCCGGGCCGGGGCACCACCTTGTTCATCGGGATGTGTCCGGTGCGGTCGACGGGGCCGCGATCTTCCGGCTGCCGTGGTCGCCCGGCCCGGCGCAGGCCGGCGTACTGCGGGTGGAAGCGTTCGAGGCGCTGACGGCGGACGCTTACCGAGCGCTATGGGGCCTGTTGCTCGACTTCGACCTGACCAAGCGGGTCGTGGCCGCGCGCAGGCCCGTGGACGAGCCGCTGCGGTGGATGCTGACGAACCCGCGGGCGCTCAAGCTCACCCGTACGCGGGACAACCTGTGGCTGCGGATTCTCGACGTACCGGCTGCTTTGGAGGCACGTACGTACGCCGCGACGGACGCGTTGGTGCTGGAGGTGGAGTCGGCGCGATGGCTGTTGGACGCAGGGCCGGACGGTGCCGGCTGTACGGCGACCGACCGGGCCGCGGACCTCACGCTCGGGATGAACGAGCTGGGGTCGCTGTACCTGGGCGGCGTACGGGCGAGCGAGTTCGCCTACTCGCGCCGCGTCGTCGAACACACACCCGGAGCCGTGTCCCGGCTGGACGCGATGCTGCGACCGGATCGCGCACCGCACAACGCGGTGGGTTTCTGACCGTTGTGACTGTGTGTGGTGTGACGCAACGGTGACTCGGGCGCCTGCTGATCCGGTTGAATCCGCAAGCTAGGGTGGTCCGCGTCGTTGACCGGAGGCAATCGGCGCACACTCGCGCCGGGATGGTTCGAGGTGCTGGTTTCGTGCGCAAGCTGTTGAGTCTGGTCGTTGTCGCTGCGCTGGGGTCGTCCCTGGTGGCGTGCGGATCGGACAAGAAGAACGATTTCGACGCCGCCGGATTCAAGGTGACCTCCGACTTCGGCCAGAAGCCGACCGTCACGCACCGCGAGGGTGACCCGGACAAGCAGCTGGTCACCGAGGTCCTCAAGGAGGGCGACGGCCCGGAGGTGAAGAAGGGCGAGCTGCTCACCGCGAACTACCTCGGCCAGATCTGGCGGGACGGCAAGGTCTTCGACAACTCCTACGACCGCGGCGCGCCGTCGTCGTTCCCGATCGGGGTCGGCAGCGTCATCGGCGGCTGGGACGAGGGCCTGGTCGGCAAGAAGATCGGCAGCCGGGTGCTGCTGTCGGTCCCGTCCGACAAGGGCTACAAGTCCACGGGCAACTCGCAGGCCGGCATCACCGGCACCGACACGCTGATCTTCGTCGTCGACCTGGTCGGCGCGGCCGGCAACGACACCCCGCTGAACGCCGCCCCGGTGACCCCGTCGACGCCGACCAAGATCAGCGTCACCGGCGCCCTGAACGCCGAGCCGAAGGTCACCGTCGCGCCCGGCACCAAGCCGCCGGCGAAGCCCGGCAAGCCGATCGTGTTCGCGCTCGGTAAGGGCAAGCCGGTCGAGAAGTCCAGCCAGCTGATCGGCCGCTACGTGGTCTACGACTACACCGGCAAGAAGCAGGCCAGCACCTGGGAAGCCCAGCCCGCGACCGCGCAGAGCGCCGCCCAGCCGGCCGCCCCGACCGACCAGCTCCAGGTCGGCCCGGGCCCGAACGGCCAGACCGGCGCCCTCGACGGCCTCGCCGGCGTCCCGATCGGCAGCCGCGTCCTGGTCGAGCTCCCGGCCTCCAAGGACCAGGCCGGCAAGACGGTCAACGCGTTCGCCGTGATCGACATCCTGAACGCGTTCCCCGCAGCAAAGTCCACCGGCCAGTAAAAAGCACCGGCCTTCGGCCGGGGGTGGCGGCGAGTCGACCGGCCGGTAGAAGCACCGGCGTCCGGCCGGGGTGTGGGGGTGGCGGCGAAGTCGACCGGCCGGTAGAAGCATCGGCCTTCGGCCGGGGTGTGGGGGTGGCGGCGAAGTCGACGGGCTAGTAGCGCACTCCGAAGGGCCGGCTCCCAGTGTGGGAGTCGGTCCTTTGGTGTTTCAGTGGGTGCGGCGGACTGCGCGGCGGCTGAACCAGCGGTTCGCGTCGGGGTGGAAGCTGAGCAGGATCGCCGTGATCACCGCGGTGATGTGCACACAGCGGACCGCGCCGAACGCGATGAACGAGGCCGACCAGTGCAGCGTGCCGAAGTCGCCGTTGTGCAGCAGCCAGCCGATCGGGCCGACCACGAGCGACGCGATGCCGACCGTGCCGAGCAGTCCGGTCAGCAGCCACCGGGACCAGCCGACCCCGAGGCGGAAGTAGCGGTCGATGACGACGAACAGGCCGCCGTACACGATCACCCGGAAGGCGATCTGCATCGCCAGGCCGAGGAGGGGTGCGCCGTCGGCGATCGCGCCGGCGACACCGAGGACCGACTCCGCGACACCCGCACCGACGGCGGTGAGCCACAGCATGGTTGCTCCCCGGACGGCGAGCGGCGGCTGCGGCCGGGCGACGTCGTGGATCGTGAGGTTGCGGTGCTTGGTGCTGTTCATACCACCACTGTCGCGGCGGACGGCCTCCTGATCAGGAGTGCTGCGACCCCAGCCCGGGTAGACCTGGATCCACCGCTCAGCGACGTGCAGGCACGTCCACCAGTCCGGCGGCGTGGCGTCCGGCGGCGGCAGCGGCCTCGAAGTACGCACGGTCCTCGTCCAGGCCGCGGCCCATCGTCGACAGCTTCACAGGCGCGGCCTGCATCGCTTCGTACAGCCCGTCGACGCCTACGCGGACCACGTGGTGCCTGGCCTTCAAAGGCTCGGCTGCATCGCGTACGGCGTCCCCAAAGTCGCCGGCGAGATCCGGTACGACGACATCGGCCGGCTGGAGCGCTACCCGGCCGTACGCGGTCAGGCTGTGGTGGGAGATGCCACGGTGTCGCGGCCGCGGGTCTGCCTCGGAAATCCGGAGCGAAGCGACCGCCCTGCCGCCCAGGGTGCCAACGGCGTTCACAGCCTCGCCCGACTGCACACCGGAGAAGCCCCAGCGCGTACCTGTCCCCAGGTTGCCCGGGCCTTGCGTGATGACGACCAGCTCGGCTGCCAGCACCTGTACGGCGGTCAACAGCCCGGTGTGGACCGTTACGGCCTCACGGTCTCCGCCGTACGCCTGGCCGACTGTCACGGTGCCGCTGAGCCAGCCGGCGTCCCGTAGCGTCGCGACGTTCCGGGAGAACGCAAGAGGGAGCGCACCGCCGTCCGTCATCACGTACACGACCCGGGTGGTCGGCCTGGCCTCGTAGACCCCGGCCAGCACGGCCGGCAGCGCGGAGTGCAGGTCAGCGACGACCACGGGGGTACCGAAGAGGTCGTCCGCATCCCGCAGTACGTCGTGGTCGGGGGAGTCCTGCTCGTCCGCACCCATCACCATGGCCTGCAGCGGCGTGTAGCGCGCCTTCACCAGGTGACCGTGCTCCGGCGGGTCCTCCGGGAGCCTGTCCGGTACGGCGACCACCAGGGCGTAACCGCCCGTACCCAGACCGCGGTCCAGCGCGCCTACGTTCAACAGCACGCGATCGCCCACAACCGGCGTACCGACGAGCTCCGGGTACGCCAACGCACGCACGGTCTGTTCGACAACCGTCACACTCAGCTCAAGCGCCCCGGCCCAACTCTTCCCGACCTGTGACACCACACCGTCCCGCCAACGAATCACAGGGCCGACCCTACTGGGTCGAACCGGTGTTCGAAGTTTCGGTGCGGTAAGGCGGGTTTTGGACGCCCGAGGCCGTAAGGTGGTCGGGTGTCGGCGCGGAAGAGTGAGCGGCTGCTCAACGTGGTCATCTGCCTCCTGGTCGCGCGCACCTATGTGACCAAGGAGCGGATCCGCGAGGTCGTCGAGGGGTACGCGGGCCAGACCGACGACGCCTTCGAGAAGATGTTCGAGCGGGACAAGGACGAGCTGCGCGAGCTCGGGATCCCGATCGAGATGGGCACCATCGACAAGTTCTTCTCCGACGAGGTCGGGTACCGGATCCGCCGCGACGTGTTCGAGCTCCCCGAGGTGCACCTGGAGCCGGACGAGGCCGCGGTACTGGGTGTCGCCGCCCGGGTCTGGCAGCACGCCGGCCTGTCCGAGGCGACCACGTCCGCGGTACTGAAGCTGAAGGCGGCCGGCATCCAGACCGACCAGTCGGCGCTGAGCGCGATCGAGCCGCACGTCGGCGCCTCCGAGCCGTCGTTCGACCCGCTCTGGGCGGCCGTGGTGGCGCGCCAGGCGGTCCGGTTCCAGCACCTGCGCAGCGGCGCCTCCGAGCCGACCACACGCACCCTCGAGCCGTGGGGGATCGTCTCCTGGCACGGCCGCTGGTACGTCGTCGGGCGCGACCGCGACCGGCAGGCGACCCGGATGTTCCGGCTGTCGCGGATCGGCGGCGCCGTGAAGACGGTCGGCCAGCCCGGCGCGTTCACCGTGCCGCCCGGGACGGATCTGCGCTCGCTGGTGACCGAGCTGGCCCCGCCGCGGCCGACCTCCGAGGCGAAGGTCCGGGCGCGGACCGGATCCTGCGTCAGCCTCCGGCGCCGCGCGAACGCGATCGAGCCGTACGAGGAAGGCTGGGACCTCTTGCACGTCCCGTACGCCGACTCGTCGGTGCTGGCCGAGGAGATCGCGTCGTACGGAACGGACGCGGTCGTGGAGGGCCCGGGCGACGTACTCGACGGTGTGCTGTGGCGGCTGCGGACGGTGGCGGCCGGATGAGCAGTGCGCGTGACCAGGTGCAGCGGCTGCTGGCGTTGGTGCCGTACCTGCAGGAGAACGACGGCGCCCGCGTCGACGACGTCGCCAAGGAGTTCGGGGTCCGGCCGAAGCAGATCATCGCGGACCTGAAGGTCCTGTGGTTCTGCGGGCTGCCCGGTGCGCAGATGGGCGACCTGATCGAGATCGACATCGAGGCGGCCGAGGGCGACGGCGTCATCCACATCAACAACGCCGACTACCTGGCCCGTCCGCTGCGGCTGGCCGCGGACGAGGCGCTCGCGCTGCTGACCGCACTCCGGACGCTGCGTGAGGTCACGGCCGGGCCCGACCGGGACGCCGTCGACCGCGCGATCGCGAAGCTGGAACGCGCCGCCGGCGAGGCCGCCGCCGCGAGCGAGGGCGCCGCGGCCCACGTCCACGTCGAGCCGGCCGCGCCGGAGATCGCCGAGACCGTCAACCGCGGCCTCGCGACCAAGCGCCGCCTGCACCTGACGTACGACGTGCCGTCGCGCGACGAGACGACCGAGCGGGACGTGGACCCGATGCGGCTCGTGGTGTCCGAGGGCCGCACGTACCTCGAGGCGTGGTGCCGCCTGGCCGAGGACGTCCGGCTGTTCCGCCTGGACCGGATCGCCGGCGTCGAACTCCTCGACCTGCCGAGCGAACCGCCGCCGGAGGCGACCCCGCGCGACCTGTCGAACGGCATGTTCCAGCCCTCTGAGCAGGACCTGCTGGCGACCCTCCGCCTGGCCCCGCCCGCGCGCTGGGTCGCGGAGTACTACCCGAACGAGTCCGTCGAAGAGGGCCCGGAGAACTCGCTGATCGTCAGGCTCCGGGTCGCCGACACCAACTGGCTGCAACGCCTGGTCCTCCGCCTCGGTGGTGCCGCCACGGTCCTCGACCCACCCGACCTCAGCACCCAGATCGCCGCCACCGCCCGCGACGCCCTCTCGGCGTACGACGTCTAGCCTTTGCTGAGCTGCTTCTCCAAGGGGGAGCGGAAGCGCGGCGTGACGCGGACGCCGGCCAGCCAGGTGGTCCAGCGGTCGGCCTCGGACTCGACCCGCGCGGTGACGTCGGCGCCGACGTCTTCGAGGAGCTCGTACCGGACCTCGCCGGACTCGGGCTGGCCCCAGCCGCCGATGATGCGGCCGTCGGACCAGATCGTCGGGCCGATGTTGCCGGTGGTGTCGAACAGCTTGGACTTGTGCGGGCCGAGGAACCAGTCGCGCTCCTTCCAGCCCATCGGTGTCGGGTCCAGCCCGGGCAGGAAAGCGACCCATGGGTCGACCACGGCCTCAGGCTCTTCGTCTCCGGGCAGCACGTACCCGACCTGGCCGTCCAGGTCGACCTCGACGGCGTCCACGGCGGCCAGCGCCTTCCGGGTCTGCCCGAGCGTCCAACCGGCGTACCACTGGAGATCGGCCGCGGTGCCGGGGCCGAACGACGTCAGCCAGGCGCGCGCGAGCGACGTACGCGCCTCCTCCGCCGGCGGCTTGTCGCCGAGCCCGCCCGGCAGCCAGTCCGCGCTCGGTGACCACTGGTGCTGGCCGCTCAGCCAGGTCCCGATCGGGCGGCCGCGGACGATCCGGCCCTCGGCGGACAGCTGGAACAGGATCCGGCTCGTCACGTACGGCTGGGCGGCGTACGACTTGCCGGCCGCCATGCTCAGCCGGGTTCGCAGCCGTGGCTCGTCGGAGGACAGCTCCTGCGCGGTCGCGGACCCCCGCAGCGCCAGCGCCGTCGCCGTGGACTCCTCGACGGCCGCGAGCCAGCGCCCGCAGGAGTCCGCGTCCTCGGCGACCCCGGCCTCGGCCAGGTGCTTGACCAGCAGTTTCCGCTGTTTCACCGCGATGTCGTCCGTACACGCCGCCTGGACGACCGGCGCGAACGGCGTCGGTACGACGAACACGGTCCGGCGCATGCCCAGCATCCGGATCAGCGCCCGGTCGTCGTACAGCGCACGCTCCGTGCCCGCGACCTCACTCCCAGGCACCCGCGCGGCCACGCTCAGGTGCACGGTGGCCGGATCGGTCGCGTGCAGCGCGACCATCGACGCGGCCGCCTCGACCGGGTCCGCCGCCTGGCAGCCCGCGCCGAGCCGGTGCCGGCGCCCCAGCCGGGCCTGCCGCTCCGGCACCGCGATCCGCCTCATCCGCACCCCTTCGACCTGTCGAGAATCCCTGCGCGACACTCGGTTTTACCATCACGTTCCGACACCGTTGTCCGCGGAGACGCACCGCGGGTCGTGGGCGGCGGGCGGATACCGGCTAGGCTCCTGGGTATGTACTGGTTCCTGCTCTTCGTCGCGGTCGTGGTGGTGTGGACGGTCGTCCTCGCCCTGCTCGCGCTGAAGCTGTGGCGCCAGGGCAAGGCACTGACGCGTGAGTTGGTCGCCGCCCAGTCCAAGCTGGATGCTGCGTAGTCCTCGGCCGGGTCTGGACAGACCCGTGATCACTCAGCAGCCCCGGCGTAGTATTCGGCCACGAACTCAGGCTCGAGTCCCGAGCTGAAGGTGAAAGGGAGATCGACATGGCAGCACCGCTCCTCGGTATGCCCCAAGGCGCAGAGTGGCTCGTGATCCTCGCGATCGTCGTGCTGCTGTTCGGTTCGGCGAAGCTGCCGCAGCTGGTCAAGCAGCTCGGCAAGTCGAAGAAGATCTGGGAAGACGAAGTCGGCCCGAAGAAGAAGGATGCGGAGCTGACCGAAGAGGCCTCGCAGGCCCCGGCCCAGGTCCAGCAGCCGGTCCAGCAGGCGCAGGCGCAGCCGAACCAGACGCCTGGCGACGGCCTGCCGCCGACGCACACGGCCAACTGAACAGAACGCCTCACCTGTGTCAATGGTGAAGTTCGGGCGACGGAAGGCAAAAGAGGACCGCCGCCCGAAGGACCCAGAGGGTCGGATGACCCTGCGCGAACACATTGTCGAGCTCCGTAACCGGCTGCTCATCAGTGTGCTCGCGATCGTGGTGTGCACGGTCGCGGCCTGGTTCATCTACTACCAGGCGCTGGAGATCCTGAAGCACCCGTTCGAGATCGCCGTCAAGCCGTTCGCGGAGAACCGCGGCCTGAAGCCGCAGCTCACCTTCCAGGGCGTCGGTGACCCGCTGACGTTCCGGATCAAGGTGTCCGCGCTGCTCGGCCTGGTCGTGGCGGGCCCGATCTGGTTGTTCCAGCTCTGGGCGTTCATCGCGCCGGGTCTGCACCGCAACGAGAAGAAGTGGGCGTACCTGTTCGCCGCGATCGCCGCGCCGCTGTTCGCGACCGGTATCGCGCTCGGCTACTGGACGCTGCCGAAAGGCATCCAGATCCTGCTGGGCTTCACCCCGGACCAGGTGCAGAACCTGATCGAGCTCGGTCACTACCTGGACTTCGTGATCCGGACGTTGCTGGTGTTCGGGATCGCGTTCCTGATCCCGCTGGTGGTCGTGCTGCTGAACATGGTCGGCGTGGTGCCGGCCGCCGCGCTGGCGAAGTTCCGGCCGTACATCATCCTGGTGATCTTCGTGTTCGCCGCGGTCGCGACGCCGTCCGGCGACCCGTTCACGATGTGCCTGCTGGCGATCCCGATGTGCCTGCTGTTCTTCGCGTCCGAGGTGATCGCCCGGATCAACGACAAACGCCGCAAGGTGCGCAACGACGAGTTGCTGGCGGACTAGATGAGCCGTCGGATCGCGCTGGTGGTGAACCCCTCCAGCGGGCGGGGCCGTGGTGCCCGGATCGCTCCGGTGGTCCGCGAGCGGCTGGCGGCCGCGGGGCTGACCGTCGACGTCCACACCACCACGTGCGCCGACGACGTCGGGCGGATCGCGGCCGAGGTGGTCGCCTCCGGGGCGGACGCGGTCGCGCTGATCGGCGGCGACGGCACGATCCACCTCGGCGCGCAGGTGCTGGCGAACTCCGGGATGCCGTTCGGCGTCATCCCGGCCGGTACCGGCAACGACTTCGCCCGCGGCATCGGCGTACCGCTGGGTGATCCGGGCGCCGCGGCCGACCTGGTGATCGGCGGCCGGACCCGCGCGATCGACCTCGCGGTGGCGAAGGACGTGTTCATCACCACGGTCGTGGCCGGCGGCTTCGACTCGCTGGTGAACAAGCGCGCCAACGCGATGTCCTGGCCGAAGGGCAGTTCTCGCTACACACTCGCCACCTTCGCCGAGCTCCGGACGTTCACCCCGATCGAGTACGTCGTGACCGTGGACGGCGAGCCGATCGAGACCGCGGCGATGCTGGTCGCGGTCGGTACCGGGCCGACGTACGGCGGCGGGCTGCAGATCTGCGCCGGCGCCGAGATCGACGACGGGCTGCTGGACGTCACGATCATCAAGCCGGTCTCCCGGCTGACCCTGCTGCAGCTGTTCCCGAAGCTGTCCAAGGGCACCCACGTCGGCCACCCGGCGGTGCACGCCCTGCGCGGCCGTTCGGTGCGGATCGAGGCGCCGGAGATCACGGCGTACGCCGACGGCGAGCCGCTCGGGCCGCTGCCGGTGGAGATCGGGATCGCGCCCGGCGCGCTCACCGTGTTCCACTGAGACGAAAACATGAGGTTCCCAGGTATTCCGTTGCACGGCTCCGGTCTGATAGGAAAGGTTCCTAACAGTTCATTCCTCGGACGCCCCTCGGAGGACCCCATGGAAAACCGCCCCACCCGCCGGACCACGCTGCTGCTCGGTCTGTCGCTCGCCGCCGTACCGGCCGCCGGGCTCGCCGCCTCCCGCTACGCGTCGCCCGCCGGCGCCGCCGAATTGCCAGCGCGGGTGAAGGCGACCGGCCTGGACGATCCCGCGAAGAAGGAGATCGCGATGGAGATCGTCTGCAGCGCGGAGAACTCGTCGCTGGACTGGAAGGCGCAGTACAAGTACATCGAGGACATCAAGGACGGCCGCGGGTACACCGCGGGCATCATCGGGTTCTGCTCGGGTACCGGCGACATGCTCGACCTGGTCGAGCTGTACTCGAGCCGGAAGCCGGGCAATGTGCTGGAGAAGTACCTGCCTGCGCTGCGCAAGGTGAACGGCAGCGACTCGCACAAGGGTCTCGACCCGAACTTCACCCGGGACTGGAAGACCGCCGCGAAGGACTCGGCCTTCCAGAACTGCCAGAACGACGAGCGTGACCGGGTGTACTTCAACCCCGCCGTCAAGCAGGGCAAGTCCGACGGGATCGGCACCCTCGGGCAGTTCTGCTACTACGACGCGATCGTGATGCACGGCGACGGCGGCGACCCGACCAGCTTCGGCGGGATTCGCAAGCGTGCGCTCAGCCACGCGAAGCCGCCGTCGCAGGGCGGGAACGAGACGACCTACCTGAACGCGTTCCTGGACGCCCGCGTCTGGGCGATGAAGCAGGAGGAGGCGCACAGCGACACCAGCCGCGTCGACACCGCGCAGCGGGTCTGGCTGAAGAAGGGCAACCTCGCGCTGAACACCCCGCTGGACTGGAAGGTGTACGGCGACCCGTACCACATCAGCTAGTCACCCACCGGACCGCAGCCGGGCTCTCATCGGACCACCAGGGAAGAGAGCCCGGCTGCGTCATGTCTGGGGTCATGTCTCGGCGCGGTCCGTCCGCGGATCGACCTCCGCTCGCTGGCGGAGCATGGAGAGGTTGGTGGCGAGCTGCTCGAGGACCGGCGCGGGCAGTACCGAGCCGAGCCAGATCTGGAGTTCCGCCTCGACGGTCGGCGTCGCGGCCTCGAGTACCTCCCGGCCTTCGGTGGTGAGTTCGAGCAGGGACGAGCGGCGATCGGAGGGGTTCGCCGTCCGCCGGATCCGCCCGGCCGCCTCGAGCCGGTCGACGGCCTTGCTGGTGGCGCCGACGGTGATCGCCACCTCGCGGGCGAGGTCGAAGACCCGGGCGGTGTCGCGGGAGGCGACGTACCGGAGGAACTCGAACTGCCCGAGCGGCAGCTCGTGCTCCGCCTTCAGCCGGGTGTCGACCGCGTTGTAGATCCGTGTTTCCAGGCGGACCAGGTCCGTGAACAATGCTATGAGATCAGTCACGGAATTAGATTCCTCGGAATGTAGTTGGAGAGAACTATATTCCTTGGAACCTATCACCCTGGAGTCGGACGATGAGCGTTGAAGACCGGGCAGCAGCACGCGGGATGATGCAGAAGGGTGTGGTCGGGCAGTCGCCGGAGCAGCAACGGGCCGGGTTCGACGAGCTGTTCGCGAGCCGCCCGCTGGGCGACGACGTGACGCTGGCCGAGAGCACGTACGGCGGCGTACCGGCGCTCGACGTACGGGTCGACGGCGCGGACGCGGCGGGCGTGATCCTCTACCTGCACGGCGGTGGTTATGTGGTCGGCTCCGCGCGGACCGGGGCGAACCTGGCCGCCCCGCTGTCGCGGCGCAGCGGCGTACCGGCCGTCTCGCTGGAGTACCGGCTGGCGCCGGAGCATCCGTTCCCGGCCGGGATCCACGACGCGCTGGCGGCGTACCGGGAGCTGGCCGGGCGGCGGGTCGTGATCGCGGGCGACTCGGCCGGCGGCGGGCTGGCGCTGGCGACGGTGCTCGCGGCCCGCGCGGAAGGCCTGCCGATGCCGGCCGGGGTGGTGCTGTTCTCGCCGTGGACCGACGTGGCGCTGACCGGGCCGAGCATCGACTCGCGCGGCGACTTCGACCCGCTGTTCAGCCGCCCGAACATGGCGGAGTCCGCGGCGCTCTACCTCGGCGGCGCGGACCCGCGCAACGAGCTCGCCAGCCCGGTCCTCGCCGACCTGACGGGCCTGCCGCCGCTTCTGGTCCAGGTCGGTACGGCGGAGGTCCTGCTCGACGACTCGCTCCGCCTGGTGGCCCGGGCCGCCGAGCAGGAGGTCGACGTCAGCCTCGACGTGATCGCAGGCGCGCCGCACGTGTTCCAGTACTTCGCCGGCTACCTCCCCGAGGCCGACGAAGCCCTCGACCACGCGGCGACGTTCATCGCGACCAGAATCCGCAGTGGTGCTGCGAGCTGAGGTCGATCGGCACCGGGCGGCCGAGCTGGAGCGCCTGGGTGGTCCCGCCGCCACGGAAACGCGGCCACTCCGGCAGTCCTGATCCGTTGGGATTGCCGGAGCGGGCGAAGTTCGTCCAGTACTTCGTCATCTGCCGCGACAGCGCCGCCTGCCGCGGGGTGAACGTGACACCGGCGTCGAACAGGTACGGGACCTCCGACCCGTGGTACGCGCCCGGTACGTACCCGGCCGGGAACCCGATGAAGTCCGGCGCGGTCCGATCCGCGAACGAGAACGAGTAGACCTCGGTGAAGCGGGACATCGTCGTACTGCTGCGCACGGCAGGGCAGACCCACCCGCGGTCGGTCGTGACCGCGTTCCACGCCGTGATCCCGGTGCTCGTGTACTCCCGCTCCACCGCCGGGGCCCGGCTGCCGAAGCTCTTCACGAGATTCTCGCGGTACGACGCTGCCGTCATCGGGCCGTCCACTTCGTAGAGCCATCCGAAGAAGCCCTGCTCGTCACGGGTGTTGCCCTCCATCACCGGGACGTGGTTGAACAGCCCCGTCTTCAGGGCCGTCCGCGGGTCGAGCGGGAGCAGCGCCGTACCGGTGCCGGCCTGGGTGAAGTCGCCCATCCGCTGGAGTTTCAGCGGATCCGCCGTGCGCAGGCAGTCGAGGTCCGAGCAGCCGATCTTCAGCGCGGCGGCCTTGCCCTCGGCGGCGATCTGGTTCCGCGGCGCCCACCACTGCTTCACGGGGTTGTCCGGAAAGTTGCCGTTGGCCGGGAAGTTCGTCTCGCACGAGCCGCTCTCGATGATCGCGCGGTCCATCAGCGGGCCGGCGGCGGGCGAGGCGAGTTGCGCGCAGGTGGACAGCCCGCCGGCGGACTCGCCGAGTACGGTCACGTTGCCCGGGTCGCCGCCGAACGCGCGGGCGTTCCGCCGTACCCAGCGCAGCGCGGCCTGCTGGTCGGCGAGCCCGTACGTCCCGGAGTCGGGCAGGCCCGGGTACCCGAGGAAGCCGAACGTCCCGAGCCGGTAGTTGATCGTGACGACCACGACGTTCCCGGTCTCGGCGAGCCGGCGGCCGTCGTACTCGCTGCCGTTCCCGCTGTTCCAGCCGCCGCCGTGGATCCAGAACATCACCGGCCGCGGCCTGCCCGTGGTGCCGGGGGTGGTCACGTTGAGGTACAGGCAGTCCTCGGACGAGCCCGGTGCGAGCGCCGTACCCGTCTCGTCGAGCTGCGCGCACGGCGCACCGGGCTTGCTCCCGTCGCGGATCCCGGTCCACGCCGCGGCCGGTCGCGGCATCGTCCAGCGACGCTCACCGGTCGGCGGAGCGGCGTACGGAATGCCCTCGTAGACCTGCGAACCGCCCTTCACGACACCGCGAACGGCGCCCTCGTCGGTCTGCACGACCGGAGGCGCCGCACTCGACGGCACGGCGCCCGTGGCGAGCACCCCTGCGATGACGACTGCCAAGCTTCGAACACGAAATGTGGTCACCTCGCCACCGTAGGAAGTCCACCTGGCTCCTCGGATCAACCTTTGGTATCTGGCTGGGTACCCATGGGTTTGTCCGTGGCGTCGCATAGATTGGACCCATGAGCACCCCGTCCGAGAAGTACGCCACATTCCGCTCGGACCAGGAGCATCCCGCCGTGAAGGAGTTCCGGGCGCTCTACGACTTCGAGCTGGACGAGTTCCAGCTGCGCGCCTGCGCCGCGCTCGAGGACGGGCACCAGGTGCTGGTCGCGGCGCCGACCGGGTCCGGCAAGACGCTCGTCGGCGAGTTCGCCGTGCACCTGGCGCTCGAGCGCGGGCAGAAGTGCTTCTACACGACCCCGATCAAGGCGCTGAGCAACCAGAAGTACGCCGACCTCGTCAGGCGGTACGGCGCGGACAAGGTCGGGCTGCTGACCGGCGACAACTCGGTCAACTCCGAGGCCCCGATCGTGGTGATGACCACCGAGGTCCTGCGGAACATGCTGTACGCCGGCTCGCAGACCCTGCTCGGCCTGTCGTACGTCGTGATGGACGAGGTGCACTACCTGGCCGACCGGTCCCGCGGCGCGGTCTGGGAAGAGGTGCTGATCCACCTGCCGGACTCGGTGTCGGTGGTCTCGCTGTCGGCGACCGTGAGCAACGCGGAGGAGTTCGGCGACTGGCTGGAGACCGTCCGCGGCAACACGGTCGTCGTCCTGGAGGAGAAGCGGCCGGTGCCGCTGTTCCAGCACGTGATGGTCGGGAAGCGGCTGCACGACCTGTTCGCGGGTGAGGCGCCGACCGCTCGGGTCGGCGCTCCCGCGAAGTCGGGCAATCCGGCGAAGGCCGCCGCGGTGAAGGCCGATGTGCGCGACCTGGTGAACCCTCAGCTCGTCCGGATCGCGCGCGACGACAACCGGATCTTCCGGGACGACTCGCGCAAACCCCGGCGGCGCCGGGACCTGCCGAAGGGCCGGCCGGCCAAGACCCACTTCACGCCGTACCGCTCGGACGTCGTCGAGGAACTGGACGCCGGGGCGCTGCTGCCGGCGATCTACTTCATCTTCTCCCGCAAGGGCTGCGAGGACGCGGTCGTGCAGTGCCTGCGGTCCGGGCTGCGGCTGACCAAGCCGTCCGAGCGCGACGAGATCAAGCGGGTCGTGGCCGAGCGTACGGCCGACCTCCCGGACGAGGACCTCGGCGTGCTCGGGTACCACGACTTCGCCGAGGCGCTGTCCCGCGGGATCGCGGCGCACCACGCCGGCATGCTCGCGGCCTTCAAGGAGGTCGTCGAGGAGCTGTTCGCGCGCGGGCTGATCAAGGTCGTGTTCGCGACCGAGACGCTTGCCCTCGGCATCAACATGCCGGCCCGGACCGTCGTCCTCGAGAAGCTGTCCAAGTGGAACGGCGAGGCGCACGTCGACATCACGCCGGGGGAGTACACGCAGCTCACCGGGCGGGCCGGGCGGCGCGGCATCGACGTCGAGGGGCACGCGGTCGTGCTCTGGCAGCCCGGGTTCGACCCGCGCGCGGTGGCCGGGCTCGCGTCGACGCGTACGTATCCGCTGCGGTCGTCGTTCTCCCCGTCGTACAACATGGCCGTCAACCTGGTCCGCCAGGTCGGGCGGACGCGGGCGCGGGACATGCTGGAGCTGTCGTTCGCGCAGTTCCAGTCCGACCAGGCCGTGGTCGGGCTGGCGCGGCAGGTGCAGCGCAACACCGAGGCGCTCGAGGGGTACAAGGAGTCGATCGAGTGCCACCTCGGCGACTTCCTCGAGTACGCCGCCCTCCGCCGCCGGATCGGCGACCGCGAGGCGTCCGGATCGAAGCGCCGCAAGCTCGACCGCCGGGTCGAGGCGCAGGAGTCGATCGAGAAGCTGAAGACCGGCGACATCATCCGGATCCCCGCCGGGCGGAGCGCCGGCTGGGCCCTCGTGCTCGACCCGGGGATGCGGTCCGAGCGCGAAGGCCCGCGGCCGACCGTGCTGACCCTCGACCGGCAGGTGCGGAAGCTGTCGATGGTCGACTTCCCGGCACCGGTGGAGGCGATCGGGTCGCTGCGGATCCCGCGCAAGTTCAACCCGCGGAACCCGCAGCAGCGCCGCGAACTGGCCCAGGTACTGCGGACCCGCACCGACCTGCTCGGCGAGGACGGCCCGCCCTCGCGGCACCGCGACGTGATCTCGCACGCCGACGACCCGGAGCTGCAGGAGATGCGCGCCGCGTTGCGCGCCCATCCGTGCCACGGCTGCTCGGACCGCGAGGACCATGCCCGCTGGGCGGAACGGTACTTCCGCCTCGACCGCGAGAACCGCGACGTACAACGCAAGATCGAGCAGCGCACCAACACCATCGCCCGGCAGTTCGACCGGGTCTGCCAGGTGCTGGACGCGCTGCACTACCTCGACGGCGACAAGACCACCGAGGCCGGCGACCGGCTGGCCCGCATCTACACCGAGCTCGACCTGGTCGCCGCCGAATGCCTCCGCCAGGGCATCTTCGACGACCTCACCGTGCCGGAGCTGGCCGCCTGCCTGGCCGCGCTGGTCTACGAGTCCCGCTCCAAGGACGACCCGACATCACCCCGCCTGCCACGCGGCGACGTACGCCAGGCCCTGGAGAAGATGGGCGCCATCTGGCGCGACCTGTCCGCCCTGGAACGCGACATGCGCGTCGACTTCCTCCGCTCCATGGACCTCAACTTCTGCTGGCCCGCCTTCCGCTGGTCCTCCGGCGCCTCCCTCGCCGAAGTCCTCTACGAATCCGACCTCGCCGCCGGCGACTTCGTCCGCTGGGTCAAACAACTCATAGACCTCACCGAACAAATAGCCGACGCCGCCGGCCCCACCCCCCTCCGCACCACCGCCCGAGCCGTAGTAGACCAAATCCGCCGAGGCGTCATCTCCTACGCCACAGTCGTCGACTAGGTGACTTCGTCACCGGAGTGGACCTCTCGGGGTGAAAGACTTGCGGAGTCGTCCACCCCTGAAGGAGAAAACGTTCGTGGAGTTGTCGCGCCGGAGTCTGGGCAAGTTGGCTGTCGCAACCGGGGCCACCGCTGCGGTGGGTACGGGGGCTGGGTACTTGATCGGGCGGCCCGCCGACGCGGCCGCGACCTGGAAGGTGACCGGTACGGCGGTGCCCGCGCTGGCCGGGTTCGACAGTCAGATGAAGGCGTTCATGCAGGCCCGCGGGATCACCGCCGGGCAGGTCGCGGTGACGTACAAGGGCCGGCTGGTGCTTGCCCGCGGCTACAGTGCGTCGACCGCGCTGAGCGTGCAGCCGACCTCGCTGTTCCGGATCGCGAGCCTGTCGAAGTCGCTGACCGCGGCCGCGATCGTGAAGCTGGTCCAGGACGGCAAGGTGAGCCTGTCGACGCCGGTCGCGAACATCATCGACGTCAAGCCGGCGACCGGGCTGACCCGGGACGCGCGCTGGTCGAAGATCACGCTGTGGAAGGTGTTGCAGCACCTCGGCGGCTGGGACCGGGACGTGTCGGGCGACCCGGAGTGGAAGGACGCCACGATCTCGCGGACCCTCGGCGTACCGATGGAGCTGCACACCTCGGACGTGATCAAGTACGTCGCCGGGCAGAAGCTCGACTTCGACCCGGGCACGAAGTACGCGTACTCGAACTTCGGGTACACGCTGGCCGGCCGGGTGATCGAGAAGGTCAGCGGGCTCAGCTACGAGAACTACGTGAAGCAGAAGCTGCTCGCGCCGCTGAAGATCAAGCGGATGGCGCTCGGCTACTCGATCGCGAAGCACACCGGTGAGACCTCGTACGAGTCGCAGTACACCGGCCGGACGGTCCTCGACATGTCCGGGAAGACGGTGCCCGCGCCGTACGGCTCGTTCAGCATGCGGATCCAGGACGCGAACGGCGGCTGGATCGCGAGCGCGCCGGACCTGGTCCGCTGGGCGAAGATGTTCGACGCGCCGTCGAGCGTGCTGAACAGTACGTCGCTGGGCCACGTCTGGGCGAAGCCGTCGATCGGCGTGAACTCCGACGGCTGGTACTACGGTCTCGGCTGGCAGATCCGCCCGGTCACCGGCGGCACCGGCCGGAACACGTGGCACACCGGCAGCATGCCCGGCACCTACTCGATCGTCGTCCGCACGTACAACGGGATGAGCTGGGCGGCCGTCTTCAACCGCCGCGACGACGCCAGCGGCAAGTCGTACGGCGACATCGACGCGGCCCTGTGGACCGCCGCGAACGGCGTGAAGACCTGGCCGACGAACGACCTCTTCCCGCAGTACTTCAGCTAGCGGCTCTTGGCCTGCCGGACAGCATCCAGCGACGAAGCTGGGCGTCGGCCGAGCAGGTCGGCCAGGTCTGTGGTCGGTGCGCCGGCCCAGCCGGAGCGGAACGCCGCGTAGTAGTCGAGCAGCATGCCGACCGCTTCCGGTGGGAAGCCGGCCGCCTCGGCCTGAGTACGGAACTGGTCGTCGTCGATTGCGCGGTAGTCGACGCCGGCCAGTCCGGCCAGGTCGTTCCAGTCGATGGCGTCCGGGCCGGTCAGGTCGTAGGTCCGGGCCGCGGCCGCCGCCGTGAGTACGGCGTTCGCGGCGGCTGCCGCGAGGTCGTCCGTCGCGGCCGGGGCGACGCGCGCGGCACCGGCCGGAGCGGTCAGTACTCCCGTCGCTTCGGCCCACTGGACGTCGCGAGCGACCGAGGCGGCCATGCCGTACGTCATTCGCAGCACGATCGCCGTGGGGAAGGCGTTCCGGGCCAGGTCCTCGACGGTGCGGAAGTCCTGGGCGTACGGCAGTGGGCAGTTGTCCAGGTCCTGCCAGGTGGTGATCACGAGCCGTTCGGCGCCCGCCGCCTTGGCCGCTTGAAGGACGGGCGACAGTTGCGCCACGATCCGGCCGCTGACCGCCGACCCGTAGTTCGTCGCGTTGATCAGGATGGTTTCGGCGCCTTCGTACGCCTTGGCCAGCGTCTCGGGGACGTCGAAGTCCCCGTGCCGTACGTCGACGCCCTTGGCGGCCAGCGCCGCCGCCCGGGCGGGTTCGCGAACGCTGACGGCCAGTTTCGCGGGCCGGTCCAGCAGGTACTCGACGATGCGACGGCCGAACGCGCCGTTCGCCCCGGTGACCAGGATCATGGTGCTCCCATCGGATAAAGTGGGGCGCACGCCCCGGTTTGTGAATATACGGGGCGGTCGCCCCGGTTTTCAAGGGAGGTGTGTGTTCGTTGGCTGATCGGCCGCTGCGCGCGGATGCGCGGCGCAACCGGGACCGGATCCTCGAGGTGGCGCGCGCGGTCTTCGCCGCCGATGGTCCGGGGGTGAGCCTCGACGACCTGGCCCGCCGGGCGGGCGTCGGTCCGGGCACGCTGCATCGCCACTTCCCGACCAAGGCCGCACTGATCGCGGCGGTCATCGGCGATCGGCTGACCGGGCTCGCCGAGATCGCCGAGGGTTCCGCTACCGCGGCCGACCCCGCGGAGGCGTTCTTCGGGTTCCTGGAGCGGGTGGTCGCGGACTCTGCCCGGAATCTCGCGCTGGCGGCTGCGCTCGGTGATGGGGAGCAGGCCGAGCCTGGGCGTGCACGTGGTGCGCTGACTGCTGCGGTCGAGGGGCCGGCTGAGCGGGTGTACGCGGCGTTCGCGGCCTTGCTGACGCGGGCTCAGGGGGCCGGCGAGGTGCGTTCCGATGTCGCGGCCGATGAGTTGCACGCGATCGTCTCGGGTGTCCTGGTGATGGAGCAGGCGCTGCCCGAGCGGTCGCGCGGCCGTGGCATGTCGATCCTGGTCGCGGGCCTCAGAACATCAGCGCCCGGAAGTGCGGCGCACTGATCTGGGCCTCGCCGGCCATTTCGGTCAGTACGTCGCGCAGGGTGTCGACCGCCTCGTTGCCGAGCCGTTTGCGGAGCCGGCGTTCGTAGTCGCGGTGGAACCGGCGCGCCTCGGACAGCGCGGCATGGCCGCGGTCGGTGAGGTGCAGGAGGCGGGCGCGGGCGTCGGACGGGTCGGGCCGGCGCTCGACGTACCCGCGGCGTTCCAGGCCGTCGGCGATCTGGCCGGCGCCCTGCTTGGTGATCTCCAGCCGCTCGGCGAGCCGGCTGATCGTGGTCGGGCCGTCGGCCAGCGTGCGGAACACGAAGCCGTCCGAGCGGCCCTGGTCCTCGTACCCCTGCGCGGCCAGCTGTGTCCGCAGTTCACGGACGAACTCCTGGTCGGCCAGCAGCAGCAGGATGCCGATATCCGGCTTGCCCGATTGCGTCATGCCCGTCATGATAGTCAAGCTGACTTGGTCAAGTCAGCTTGACTAAATGGGAAGGGGAGCGGGATGCGGGTCATCCATGCGGACGAGGCGGCGCGGTTCCGGCTGCCGGGGGTCGAGTTTACCGGGTACGCCGCGCCGAGCCGCGGGTCGGCCGGGCTCTGCACGTGGCGGCTCACGGTCGACGCCGGCCACCGCGGCGACGCGCCACACACGCTCGACCGGGACGAGGTGTTCATGGTGCTCAGCGGCACCGTGCAGCTCGGCCCGGACGGCGACAAGCTCGGCCCGGGCGACGCAGCCGTCGTACCAGCCGGTGAGCCGATCTCACTGAGCAACCTGGGCGAGGTCAAGGCCGAGCTGATCGTCGCCATCACGGCAGGCTTCACCGGATACCTGGCTGACGGCACGGCTGTGCAGCCGCCCTGGGCGCAGTAGGTTGTCCCTGCTGGGACTGTCGAGCCGGAAGGGGCGGGTCATGCCGGAGATCGTGGAGTTGGGGGAGCGGCCGTACGTCGCGCTGCGGGGGACCGTGCCGATGGACGGGATCGCGGCGTTCGCGGATCGGTTGCGGGAGGTGATCGACTGGCTGGCGGCGCGGGAGATCGCGCCGAACGACGCGCCGTTCTTCAAGTACGACGTGGTCGACATGGAGCACGAGCTGACGATGGAGATCGGCTTCCCGGTCGACGACGAGCACTCCGGGGAGGGCGAGATCGTCACCGGCGTACTCCCGGCCGGCCGGTACGCGACCGTCACGTACCACGGCCACCCCGACGGTCTGGTCAAAGCCACCGGCGCCCTGCTCGACTGGGGCGCCGCGCAGGGTGTCGAGTGGGACGCCGAGGGCGACAACTGGGCCGCCCGGCTGGAGATCTACCGCTCCGACCCACGCGAGGTGCCGAACATGGACGACTGGGTCACCGACCTGCAGTTCAAACTGAAGGACTGAGTGCCGACCGTTCTCGCGGGTGTCAGCCGGCTCGATCCTGAGCGGATCCGGCATGTCGCCTCGCCGCTGATCGAGCTCGGCAGCGCGCTGCACGTACTGGCGGAGCCCGCACACCACGGCCGTGCCGACTGGGCGGCCGCGGTGCCGCTCCCGGACGACCTGCGTGGGGAGCTCGCACAGTGGACTTGGACGGTACGAGCGGTCCGGGCACGCTTCTTCGCGACGTCGAGCGCCACCGGTATGCCGTTGTGGGACGACGAACTGGCAGCGCTGCGTGAACGTCCGCCCGAGGACGTGGCCGCAGAACTCGTCCGCCCGCTGCATGGCCGTCCGCTGAGTTCAACCGACAACACCGCAGCACTGCATTGGGCGCGTAGCCGAGGCCGTGCGACCGCTGCACTGGTCGAGTCGCTGCTTACGGACCCAGCCGAGCCTGTACGTCGTTTTGTGGAGCTACTGGACGCCTGCTGGCGAGAGTGGTTCTGCGGCGTTTGGGAAGAGTCACGGGACGCCCTTGCGGCACGAGGTCGTCAGGACCGCGACCTGGCGGTACGGGACGGCGTCGGGGCGATGCTGCGTTCGCTGGACGCGTCGCTCGACGTACGGGACAAAGACAGCGTTGTGGTGCAGAAGGTGCAGAGCAAGCGGATCGACATCAGCAGCCGCTCGCTGTTGCTTGTCCCGAGCAACTACATCGCGCCGCATCTGTTCATCGGGGAGATCCCGGGCGAGCCGATCACCGTCATCTACCCGACCGGCGGGCGTACGGCCGGCGTACCGACGGCGCAGCAGATCCGGGCACGCCTGGACGCGCTCGCGTCGCCGGATCGCCTACAGGTGTGCCGTGCCGTGGCCAGCGAGCCGCGTACTGCCGGTGAGATCGCCGCGTTGTGGGGTCTGCACCCAACGCAGGTCACCCGTCATCTGCGGGCGCTCACGAGAGCCGGTCTGGTCACGGCTGAACGCGAGGGCCGGTTTGTTGCCTACAGGTTGAACAACGACGCGCTCACGACGCTAGGCGCTGACCTGCTGACGCTCATCATGCGCTAGCAGATCGCGTAGCGCTCTGGCTGCTGCAAAGCCGGCCCGGTTGGCGCCGATGGTGCTGGCTGACGGGCCGTAGCCCACCAGGCGGATGCGTGGGTCGGCTGCGGTGGCCGTGCCGTTGATCCGGATGCCACCGGACGGCTCACGCAGGTGAAGGGGCGACAGGTGCGCCAGGTCGGCGCGGAACCCAGTAGCCCAGAGGATGGTGTCCACGTGCTGCTTGCTGCCGTCGGCCCACTCCACACCGTCCGGTGTGATCCGCGAGAACATCGGCAGCCGCGTGTAGACGCCACGGTCCCAGGCAGCCTGCTCCTGTTGCCGCAGATGCAGTCCTGTCACGCTGACGACGCTGCGCGGCGGTAGACCCGCACGGACGCGTTCCTCCACTCGGGCCACGACCTGACGCCCGTACTCCGGTGTGAAGTCCACCCCGGTGCGCCACTCGGGAGGACGTCGAGTCACCCACGTCGTGGTCGCAACCTCCGAGACCTCCGCCAGCAGCTGTACCGCGGACGCTCCACCGCCAACGACGAGCACGTGCTGCCCGGAGAGCTCAGCCGCGCCACGGTAGTCGGCCGTGTGCAGTTGCCTGCCGCGGAACGTCTCGATCCCCGGGTACCACGGGATGAACGGCCGGTCCCAGGTCCCGGTCGCGTTCACCAGCGCGGCAGCGGCGTACTCCCCGGCGGACGTGTCCAGCGCGAACCCGCCGTCGATCTCCCGCACGCTCTCCACCGCCACCGGCCGTACGACGGGAAGCTCGAAGCGCTTCTCGTAGTCCGCGAAGTACGCCGGCACGAACGCGTTCGCCCGCTCCGCGCCCACGCTCTCCGGCACGGGTACACCGGGCAGGTTGGCGATCCCGTGCACGTCATGCATCGTCAACGAGTCCCACCGGTGCTGCCACGCACCACCCGGCGCCGGGTTGCGGTCCAGCACGACCACCTCGTCGTACGGCGTGAACCCGAAGCGCACCAGGTGGTACGCAGCCGACAACCCAGCCTGCCCCGCCCCGATCACCGCTACGTCAAGCACACTGACAGCAACGCGATGCAAGCCTCAGGTCTTCCCCGAGCTACTCGACCCGTCGCTGCCCTGACCGCCCGCCGGCAACCGCCGCGATCAGTGTCACCAGCACCGCGGCGCCAGCCGCGACCATGCCACCGGTCGTCAGCGTCCGGTCGGCGATGGGCAGCCCCAGCCGGTTCAGGACGTTGTACTCCGACCCGGCGAGCCCCGCGAGTACGGCGACGATCGCGGTGACGACCACACCGAGCAGCCAGACACCGAAGCCGTGCCGGGCACCGTGCGTGCGGGCCAGGCGTCCGGCCACCGATCCACCGCTGTAGTAGGCGATCGCCAGGATCAGCAACAGGACCGCACCGGACGCGATCCCGATGGTGCCGGCGCTGCCCTTGGCGTCGTTCCAGTTGAACGTCACCGCGTAGCCGACGGCCGCCGCGGCCGCACCGACGACCACGGTCAGTAGCCCGACCATCCCCAGCGCGACCAGCCAGCCGTAGAACGTCGCCCCACCGGTGGAGGCCCGGTGTGCGGGTTCAACGCGCTCATCGTCCGCGTAGAGCTCGGACGGCCCGACGCGGGTGTCTTCCTGATACTGCTGCGTCATGTCAGCTTCTCCTTACCGGACAAGCCCCGTGTGACTACCAGGTACCCGGGTGGGAAACCGACGATGACTCAGAGCAGTTCGTCGATGCGGTCGTGGTAGCGGCGGCCGGCTTTGCCGCCGATGATCGCGGCGAGGAGCGTGAGGACCAGCAGGGCGGCGGCTGCGGCGGCGCTGCCGAGCAGGAGGGTGTTGTCGGACAGTGACACGCCGCTCGGGCGGTGGACGTTGCCGAAGAGGTCGTACTGGCCGTCCAGGAACCAGATGAGGCCGCCTGCGACCGCTCCGACGAGTACGGCGATCATCCAGACGCCGAAGCCCTGCCGGCCACCGTCGAAGCGGGCCAGCCGGCCGGCGACGTACCCGCCGGTGTAGAACGCCAGCGCGAGCATGAAGATCGAGACCGCGGCCGCGGTGATCGACGCCGCGCCGGCCTGGGCCTTCGCGTCGCTGGTCGTGTAGTCGAGGACCTGCGCGGTCCCGAACGCTGCGGCGGACGCGGCCGCCATCAGCAGCACGGACATCGAGATGGCGATCAGCCAGCCGAAGAACGCCGCGCCGAACTTGAACCCGCGGTACGACAGCAGGTCCGGATCGACCTCGGACTTCGCTGCGGCCGGCGGCGGCGTGCGCAACGGCTGGTCCGCCGGCACGGTGATCGTGCTGATCGCCCGGCTGGCCGCGGCCCGTGCCTCCTCGTACCGCTGGGTGCTGTCACCGGCGGGCGTGGTGATCGTGGCGGTGTCACCCGGGTACTGCTGACTCATGTCCGCTGGCTCCTCACTGGTCTGCCGAATATCAAGCGCTGTGCGGACGCCCCCTACCCGTCCGAACGCTTCCTGACACAGGCGGAGTGCGGATTTAACCGACTCCTGGTGTGGTTTCACTGACCGTCGCCGGGTATCGGCGCGGAGTGAAGACCAACGGTCCGGCCGGACGGGGCACGGTACGCGTCTGTGACGAGCCGACCAGCAGCAGGCACCGCATGTCAACCGTTTGAGTGTCCAGTTGGCCCAGAGTTGTCACAGTGATCTCCTCCGCGGGGCCGCCGACATCACGCCCGACAACCACCGGTGTGTCCGCGGAACGGTGTTCCAGCAGCAGGTCCCGGGTGGCAGCCACCTGCCAGGTACGGGACCTCGAGGCAGGGTTGTAGATCGCGATGGCCAGGTCTGCCTGGGCCGCCGCGGTCAGCCGCTGCGCGATGACTTCCCACGGCTTCAGCCGATCCGAGAGCGACAGCACACAGTAGTCGTGCCCCAGCGGTGCTCCCACGCGGCTGGCGACCGCTTGTGCCGCGGTCATACCCGGCAGCACGTGTACGGCGATGTCGGCGTACTCCGGCTCCGCTGCCACCTCGGTGACCGCACTGGCCATCGCGAACACGCCAGGGTCGCCGGACGAGACCACGACGACGCGGGAGCCCTTACGTGCCAGGTCCAGCGCGAACGCGGCCCGCTCCGACTCAACCCGGTTGTCGGACCCGTGCTTGCGCTGCCGAGCCCTGTCAGGCAGCCGGTCGACGTACGTCGTGTAGCCGATCACGTCGTCCGCACCGGCGATGGCGGCGCGTACTTCGGGTGTCATCCACTCCGGGCCGGCCGGGCCGAGGCCTACAACGGTGACGGAGCCCTCGGTCGCGGTCTTGGTGGCTGGGGGCGTGAACGTGTTGTTGATGGGACTAGGGAGGAGTGCCAGCGAGAAGTACGGGACCTGGTCCGGGTCGACCTCGTTGAGGGGGGCCGTGCGCTGGGCGTCGGTGGTGGCGCGCTCGACGTACCAGGCCTCGTCGGCGCGGCCGGCCAGCTCGAACGCCTCCCGTACGCTCGCGAACGTACGGCCGAGCTTCATTACCGCGGCCGCGTCCGTCGAGCGGAGCCGGTCGGCGAGGACATCCGGCGGCAGGGTCCCCGGAAGGACCGTGAGGATCTCGTCGCGTTCGCAGAGCGGACGGCCGAGTACGGCGGCGGCCGCGCTCACCGACGTCACGCCGGGCACCACCTCGCACGGATAGCGGTCGGCGAGCCGTTTGTGCATGTGCATGTACGAGCCGTAGAAGAGCGGGTCGCCCTCCGCCAGCACGACGACGTCCCGGCCCGCGTCGAGATGGGCCGCCAGCCGGGCGGCGCAGTCGGCGTAGAAATCGTCCATCGCGCCCTGGTAGCCGCCCGGGTGGTCCGTGGTCTCGGTGGTGAGCGGATAGACGAGGTGCTCCTCGAGCTGCCCTTCGGTCAGGTACGGCGCGGCGACCGACCGCGCGATGCTGCGCCCGTGCCGCGCGCTGTGGAACGCGATCACGTCCGCGGCCCCGATCAGCCGCGCCGCCTTCACCGTGACGAGCTCGGGGTCCCCGGGACCCAGGCCGACACCCCACAACCGCCCAGTCGTCACCGTCATCACTCCGCCTCGCTTGCGATCGCGTTGACGGCGGCCGCGGTGATCGCGCTGCCGCCCCTGCGCCCTCGGACCACCAGGTACTCGAGGCCGAGCTCGTTCCCGGCCAGCGCCTCCTTGGACTCGGCCGCGCCGATGAACCCGACCGGGATCCCGAGCACCGCGGCCGGCCGCGGACCGCCCGCCGCGAGCACCTCCAGCAACCGGAACAACGTCGTCGGAGCGTTGCCGATAGCAACAACCGCGCCGTCGAGGCGGTCCGCCCACAGCTCCACGGCCGCCGCGCTCCGGGTGGTCCGCAGCTGCTGCGCCAGCTCGACGGTGCGCGGGTCCCGCAGCGTGCAGATCACCTCGTTGTCCGCGGGCAGCCGGCGCCGGGTGATGCCGGCCGCGACCATCTGCGCGTCACACAGCACCGGGGCACCGCCCTGCAGCGCGGCGCGGGCGTTCTGCACCACGTCCGGCGACCAGGCCAGGTCCGCGACCAAGTCGGTCATCCCGCACGCGTGGATCATCCGTACGGCGACCTGCAACACGTCGGCGGGCAACCCGTCGAGCGCCGCCTCGGCCCGGATCGTCGCGAACGACCGCCGGTAGATCTCCGCGCCGTCCCGCTCGTACTCGTCACTCACAGCCGTTCCCCGTCCACCAGATATCCGTCACCGACAGCAACCACGTCCACGAACTCGCCGGCCGGTTTCCCGCACCGCCGTTCACACCCCGACCAGTGCACCCGACCACCACGGGGGATGAGGTGCTTGGCCGCGTCCGTTCGTACGTCGGCCAACGCCTTCGCGCACCCCGGGCGGCCGGCACACGCCGTGACGCCCTCCCACGGGGAGTCCGGCGTGGTGACCAGCCCGACCTCCTCCAGCCCGCGCGTACCGGCCGGCACCACAACGGACCGCCAAGGCGTGACCCGTACCTCTCCAAGCGCGGCGGCCTGTTCCTGCGTGAGACTCCCGAGCGGCACCGTGACAACCAGAGCGGTCCCGTGCACACCAGCAACGACCCGTGTGCTCTCAACAGGTGCGACGTCAACCGACCGCAACCCAAGGCTTTCAAGAATCCGCCCGGCACCACCAGCAACCTCAGCGACCCGCCATTCCTGCTCACGCACCCGCAGGAACGCCTCAGCCGCAGCAAGCATCAGCTCAGGCACCGTGCTCCAGCCGACCCGGACACCCAGGTCGCCAACGCTCAGCAGTGCAGTCCGTTCGTCCAACGCCCGCACAGCCACATCCGCCTGCAGCTCAGCCAGGTCCCCGCGCCCGTCGTCCAGTGCGAACAAGAATCGTCCCGGCAGCTCAGCCAGCACAGGGCGGTCGCACAGCGCCTCGTCAAGCGCAGCCACCACCGGCATCACGTCGTACCGCGTCTCTCCGTCCAGACCGGACAGCGGGGACGCCATGATGTTGCGGACGCGCTCGTGGGCGATCGACGGCAGCAGATCGGCGGCGTACAGCCGGTCGGACAGCTCCCGCGGTCCATCGGCGGCCAGCCCGCGCAGTTGGATGTTGGCGCGCGACGTGAGCTCCAGCCGCCCGTCACCCAGCTCAGCGGCAGCAACACGCAGTACGTCGAGCTGTGCGGCGGTCAGGCGTCCACCAGGCAGCCGTACGCGGGCGAGACCGCCGTCAGCGGCCTGGTGCACCGCCAGCACGCCAGGGCACCGATCGCCTTCAGTCCTCGCCACAGGCGTGATGCTACGTGCCCGAAACCCGCTGTGTTCTGGACCACAGCAGCACCGCGACGGTCAGCACCGCGCAGCAACCGCCGGCCACCATCACCACCGACACCGACGACGCGTCCACCACCAGACCGCCCAGCAGCGCGCCCGTCGACAGCACGGCCTGGAACGACGACGTGAACCACACCGTCGCCGCCTCCCGCGACTCCGGCGCGGCCTGGGCGAACATCGTCATCGAGCACACCGGTACGCCGCCGTACCCGAGGCCCCACACCACGAGCAGCAGCAAGGCTCCCGCCGTACTGCGACCGAGGACTGGCATCAGCAACGTCGACACCGCGATCAGCCCGGCGCAGGTAATGAACGTGGCCGTGAGGTTGCGCGCGGCGTACGTCCCAGCGACAGCGTTGCCGACCAGACCCGCGGCGCCATACACGAGCAGGAACAGGCCGATGAGCTCCGGGCGGATCACCTCCCGTAGGAACGGCGTGATGTACGTGTAGGTCGCGAAGTGCGCCGTGACGATCAGACAGGTGACAAGCAAGGCCTTGGGACTGCTACGAAGAGCCCTTGCGAGTACGGCGGCCCGGGTGACCTGCAACGGCGGCAGGGGAGGGACCGTGGTCCGAAGCGCGACCAGGGCCAGTAGTGCGAGTACGCCGAGCGCGGCGAACGACGTACGCCAGCCGGCCAGCTGGCCGAGGAACGTGCCCGCCGGTACGCCGAGCACCGACCCGAGAGGTACCGCCGAGAAGATGACCGCGGTGGCTCTTGTCGACTGTGGTCCGGGTACCAGTCGGCCGGCGAGGCTGGCGCCGATCGACCAGAAGGCGCCGAGCGTGAGGCCGACGAAGAACCTGGCGACCAGCTCCAGCCAGAACGCGGGCGCCGCGGCCGCGAGGAAGCCCGCGGTGGCCAGCAGGACCATGAGCGCGCACAGCATCAGCCGCCGGTCCAGCCGGGCGGTGACGAGTGTGACGACCGGAGCGGAGACGGCCGCGACCAGCCCGGGCATCGTCATCAGTAGTCCGGTACGGCCCGGGGTGAGTGCGAACGACGTGCCGATCGGAGTCAGCAGGCCGATCGGGAGGATCTCGGTGGTGGCGATCGCGAAGATCCCGAGCGTCACCGCGCCGACGCCGTACCAGCGCACCGCCGGCGACCTGGTTGCCGTCTGGAGTGTCATGTCCTCCAGGCAACCGGCACCACCCGCCGCAGGCTCGCGGTTTCGCGACAGCTCGGTCCGGCCCGAGCAAGCCGTCGCATTCCCGCGATTGACCGACGGTGCGACGGGAATGATCCGGATCGAGATCATCTGTGGGTAGACGGTTCCGCGTTACTCTCGGAGTATGGCGGAACTCCCGGAACGCACCGTGCCCGACCTCACCGGCTACCTGACCCACGCCGGCCACGTCCTGGAGACCCAGTTGTCCGCGGCGCTGGCCGAGATCGGGCTGACGCTGCGGATGCAGTGCGTCCTGCGGCACGCCCTGGAGGCGGAGCGGACGCAGATCCAGATCGCCGAGCTGTCGTACATGGACAAGACCACGATGGTGGTCACGGTCGACGCGCTCGAACAGGCCGGGTACGCCGAGCGCAAGCCGTCGGCCACCGACCGGCGCGCGCGGATCATCGCGGTCACCGACGCCGGCGCCCGGATCGCCGCCGAGGGTCAGCGGATCGTCGACCGTGTCCACGCCGACGCCCTGGCCGCCCTCGCCGCGCCGCAGCGGCAGCCGTTCGTCGAGGCGATGACGACGCTCGTCGACGGCCCGCTGGCGAACCCGGTCACCGCGCAGCCCGTCCGCCGCTCACGGCAGCGGGCAGGGTAAGAGGTAGTTCGCTAAAAGATCGTCCGCTACAGAACTATCTGTTATGGTCTCTCCTGTCGGTACAAGGACAGGAGAGGGCTGTGGTGACGGACGTTGCGGTACGGGGCCGGGCGAAGGCGCTCGTGGTGCTCTGCGTGATGCAGTTGATGATCATCCTCGACGGGACCGTGGTGACGGTCGCGTTGCCCACGATCCAAGGGGATCTGGGCTTCTCGCAGGCCGGGCTGGCCTGGGTGATGAACTCGTACCTGATCGCGTTCGCGGGCCTGCTGCTGCTCGCCGGGCGGATCGGCGACCTGATCGGCAGCAAGCGGGTGTTCCTCGCCGGGCTCGGGCTGTTCACCGCGGCCTCGCTGCTGTGCGGTCTGGCGACCAGCGCGGGGACCCTGATCGCCGGGCGCTTCCTGCAAGGCGTTGGTGGAGCCCTGGCATCGGCGGTGATTCTCGGGATGATCGTGAGCCTCTTCCCGGCTCCTGCCGAACAAGCGCGTGCCATGGGCGTCTACAGCTTCACGGCCGCCAGCGGGGCGTCGATCGGGCTCATCTTCGGTGGCGTGATCACCCAGACCGTCGGCTGGCACTGGGCGTTCCTCATCAACGTGCCGATCGGCCTTGGTGCGCTGGTGTTCGCCGTGCGGCTCCTGCAGCGGCAGCCTGGGCTCGGTTTGGCCAACGGGGCCGACGTATTAGGGGCCGTGCTGGTCACGGCTGGGCTCTCGTTGGGCGTCTACACGATCGTCCAGACAGCAGAGCCCCACGCGACGCTCACGCGCACCCTGGTGCAAGCAGGCGCGGCAGTCGTGCTGCTGGCGGCGTTCGTCGTACGGCAGGCGCGGATCAAGCACCCACTGCTTGCCCTGCGCATCTTCCGGCGCCGTCAGCTCAGCGTCGCGAACGGTATCGTCGTACTGCTGTTCGCTGCCGGCTTCGGGTTCCAGTTCACGACCGCTCTCTACGTGCAGCGTGTGCTCGGCTACGACTCCCTGACGACCGGCCTGGCCTTCCTGCCGTCGCCCCTGATGAACGCGCTCATGTCCCTGTCCCTGGCGCCGCGTCTGACGGTCCGCTTCGGCCCTCGCAAGATGCTGATCGCCGGGCTGGTCGTCTTCATGCTCTCCCTGCTCTGGATCAGCAGGGCGCCGGTCGACGGCACATACCTCGTCAACGTCGGGCCCGTGCTCGCCGTGATGGGTGCCGGGATCGGTGTGGCCATTCCTGCCTCGATCATGCTGGCCATGTCCGCCGCAGACCCGGCCGACGCCGGACTGGCCTCAGGACTCAACAACACCGCCCAACAAACCGGAGCAGCCATCGGTACGGCGGTACTCGCCACCCTGGCTGCCTCGACGACGGCGCACCGTGCCGCAGAAGGCGAGCTGCTCGCTCTGCGGGACGGCTACGGCGCCGCCTGGCTCGCTGCGGCCGGGTTCGTGCTCGCCGCGGTAGTGTTGTCGATCACCCTGCTCCGAAGTACGGCTACTGTTGTCGGCCGTGAGTAGGACGAGAGATCCCGACCGCTTGGTGCTGTTCACGGACGCGGTCGTGGCGATCGCGATCACGCTGCTCGTCCTGCCCTTGGTCGACCTGGTCCCGGAGGTCAAGAGCCACGGCGGCGACGCGGTCAGCGTGATCACCGAGCACCGGCAGGAGATCTTCACGTTCCTGCTGAGCTTCGTGGTGATCGCCAACTTCTGGCTCGGACACCACCGGGTCTTCGAGCACGTCCGCGCGTACACCCCGGCCATCATGCGGCTGAACCTGCTCTGGCTGCTGACGATCGTCGTCCTGCCGTTCCCGACGGAGATCGTGGGGGCGTTCCACAGCGACCGGTTCACCGCCGGGGTGTACACCGGCACGATCCTTGCCCTCAGCATCACCCAGACCGCCATCACCTGGCTGGTGAGTGGTCACAAGGAGCTCGAGAACCCGGCCGACCCGGTCGGCAGGCGGGAGCTCATCGGCTCCTTGCTGCTGACCGGGCTGACCGCTGTCGCCTTTCTGCTGGCGTCTCTGGTGCCAGGGGTGGCTTTCTACGCGTTGTTGCTGCTACTCCTGTCGCCGATCACCATGCGGGTGTGGCGCGTTACGCACCCAGAGCAGCCCAGAACCGACACTGGTGTTCAGAGCTGAGACTGACCTGCTGGATGCCGGTCTGGTCGGTCGGCGCGAGTGAAAGACCCTTGACGTTGCTGCTGCCGGTCGGGGACCAAACCGGGCGGCCAGGGCCGTTCGGGTCGCCGGTTCGGGCGAACGCGGTCCAGTAGTCGATCATCTGGTTCGACAGTTGCTGCTGTGGCTCCGACATCGGGAAGTCGTAGCCGCCCAGCCGGAACAGGTAGGGCAACTCCATGGCGTGTGCAGCCCCCAGGCCGGGTGTTGCGATCGGTGAGTGCTTGTCGGCGAACTCGTACGCGTATACCGGCACCTTGCGCGCTGCTTGCTGGTCTGACGCGACCTGGGTGCAAGACCAGATCCTGTCCGTCGTCACCGCACCCCAGGCCGCCGCGGGCGACCCGTAACGGGACTGCCGGTAGTGCTGCAGTACCTGTGCCGCCTTGGACTCGCCGACCATGTTCTTCACCAGCGCCGGGTAGTCCTTGATGTCACCGAACGCGGCAAGCCACCCGTTGGCCTCGTCGTGGTTGTTGCCCGAGATGATCGGCACCCGGTGGAACAGCCCTGCCTGCAGGGCCTTCGCGGGGGAGTACGGCATGACCGCGGTCCCGCCGTACCCGATCTGGGTGAAGGCGAGCGTGTCGTCGACGAGTGCATCGGCCTTGAGCGCGCGGAGGCAGTCGATCGTCGTACAGGCCAGCTTCTTGCCGGCGGCCCATTCCTTGCCGTTCGCCTCGACCTGGCGGACCGGGATCCACGGGGAGTCCGCGGTCTGGCCCGGGTACTGGCTGCTCGCGGCCCAGTTGAACGCGCACGAGCCGCTCTGCATGACCGCCTTCGCGAACAGGCCCGTCGACGTCGGCGAGGTCAGCTGCGCGCAGACGCTCATCCCGCCGGCCGACTCGCCCGCGACCGTCACGTTGCGGGCGTCGCCGCCGAACGCGGCGGCGTTCCGCTGCACCCACCGCAGCGCCGCCTGCTGGTCCTGCAGGCCGAACGTGCCGGAGCCGGGCAGACCCGGGTACCCGAAGAAGCCGAAGATGCCGAGCCGGTAGTTGACCGTGACAACGACCACGTCGCCGCGGGCCGCGAACTTCGACGCCTCGTAGCTGCTGCCGGCCCCTGAGAAGAACCCGCCGCCGGGCAGCCACACGACCACCGCGCGCGGCTTGGCGGACGGTCTCGCGGGCGTGGTGACGTTCAGGTAGAGGCAGTCCTCGGCCGTCGAGCCCTTCGGCGCCTCGGAGTTCGCCTGCTGCGGGCACACGTCCCGGATCTCCGACTGCCGTACGCCGTGCCACGCCGCCGCCGGCTGCGGCGCCTTCCACCGGAGCCCGCCGACCGGGGGAGCGGCGTACGGAATCCCGTCGTACACCATGGAATCGCCGACGGCCTTGCCGGCGATCAAACCCTTGTCTGTTCGTATGGATTGCGCAGCCTCACCGGGGCCCGCGAAGGCCACCAGCAAGCTGCCTGCTGCTGCCGTTATCGCCAAGATTCGCTTCATGCCGACAGCCTCGGCCGGGAAGCACCTGGCCGACTTCGGTCGGGCGGCCAGACCCACTAAGACTTTGGTCTACGGCTCGCGCAACTGCAGGGGTCTGACGCCTGACGCACTCATTGCCAAGGCCCACGGACCGCGTCCACGCTTGATGATCTCGCGTTGGAGCCGAGCCTCGTGCTGCAGAAACAGCTCGAACTGGTCGCGTGGCCCGAGGTCCTGCTTGGCGCCGATCCAGACAGAGCGGATACCGAACTCCGTGTACGCCCGCAGCTCGGCCGGTCTGGTGCGGATGCGACGGTCTCTGGTCACGACAACGAATCCGCGTCGTGCCACCACAGGCATCCAGTCAAGATCCGGCATTCCGAGTGGCACCTCGTCCAGGTCCTCGTGGCCCGGATAGACGATGTCATCGCGCCCGGTGCGGCGGAGCAGCTTACCGAGGCCCAGGGTGTTCTCGTCGGTGAAGTACACCGGTCCGAGAGCCCCAGGCATCAGGAGGCGCGCTCGCTGCCGGCGATCAGTTCGAAGCGGATGGCCTCGTCAACCTGGCCCGCGCTCAGATCGTACAAGTCGGCCAATTCCTCCCGAGTCGTGCCGGCGCGGAAGTCCTCAGCAAGAGCGTCGGTGCGCACATTGCGGACAGCAGGCTGTCCGAAGGATCGACTCGGGTCCATCAGGACATCCGGCGTACGGGCGTCCGGCTTCAGCCGACCGACTACGTCGCCGACGTATTCGACGGCTGTTCTGAACCGCGCCGCGGACTCGGCGAGCACAAGTTGTCCGTTGCGGATCACTACCAGTTGCAGGGACCGCTCCAGCCCAACCTGCTCCTGGACGATCCTCACCAGCTCGCGGCCATCGACGTCGAGGAACGGACGGGCGTGTGCGAGCGGGTATCGACCGAATTCCTTGCGGAGCCTGATGATGGCGGGGCGTAGCCGCTGCACCGGTACGTCGCGGCTACGGAACTCCGCCAGCAGCCTGGCCTCGACCATCTCACCCCAGGTGACCACGTCCCCACCCGTCGGCTCCACACGCAGCACGGGGTCGTAGAACCGGCCGGACCGTTGATACCCCTCAAGCCAGCGCCGCGCGGTCCCGGACCGCAAGCCGACGAGACGGTCCACATCCGGGTACGAGTAGATCGCTCGATCGAGCAGTGAGTCGGCCATGAAGACAATCCTGTCACCGACCTGGGACAAAGTACGAAACGTACCGCTCGTGTCGACGTGTCCGCTCTCAGGAAGCACCCGCGCTGTGTCTGCGCAGCAGGTAGGTATCCATGATCCACCCCTTGCGCTCACGAGCCTCCGCGCGGACCTTCTCGATCTCCGCCGCCACCTCGCGCACCGGCCCCGAGATCAGCAGCTCGTCCGGTGTCCCCAGATACGCACCCCAGTAGATCACCGCATCCTGCTCCAGATGCTCCGTGAACGCCGTCTGCGCGTCCAGCATCACCACGACGTCGTCGACCCCGTCCGGCCACCCGGCCGCCAGCCGCCGTCCGGTGGTGATCTGGATCGGCCGCCCCACCTGGTTCAGCCCGACCCGGTGCCGGGCCGCCAGTGTCGACACGCTGCTGATCCCCGGAATCACCTCGACCTCGAACGCCAGCTCGCCCCGCGCCGCGATGTCGTCCAGAATCGCCAGCGTGCTGTCGTACAGCGCCGGATCGCCCCACACCAGGAACGCCCCGACCTGGTCCTCGCCGAGCTCGGCCGCGATCATCCCCGCGATCACGTCGGCCCGGCGCCGCCGCCAGTCGTCCACGGCCTCGACGTACGCCGGCGTCGTCCGGTCCCGCTCCGGGTCCTGCCCGACGACGACGCGGTACTCCTTCGACGTCGCGTACCGCCGCAGGATCTCGGCGCGCAGGTCGACCAGCTCCTGCTTGACCTCGCCCTTGTCGAGCACGAAGAACACGTCGGCCCGGTTCAGCGCCGACACGCCCTGCATCGTCACCTGTGCCGGATCGCCCGCACCGACGCCGATGACCAGAATCTCCCGCATGACCGGGAGCCTATGTCAGCGAGAGAACTGCCAGCGGATCTGGTCGCTGTCCGGCAGCACGATCACCGTCCCGTGCCGCGGCGTCCAGCCGTCGTGCAGGAGGAACATCCGGCCGCCCGACCCGGCGAGCAGCCGCAGGCCAGTGGTGCGGTAGTACAGCACCTTCCCGCCTTGGACGACCGGGGTCTCGGTCACACCGGGGCCCTGGACGCCGAGCGAGGTCGTGCTGATCGCGGTCACCCGGGGCAGCTGGGAGACGCCGGCCTGGATCTGCAGCGCGTACCCTCGTCCGACGATCGTCGCGTAGTCGGAGACCGCCCAGAACAACGCGGCCGTGACGACGGCGCCGATCAGCAGCATCCGCAGCGCCCGGTGCCAGACCGGCAGGACCTCCGGTGCGGCCGCGGCCGCCGCGTTCCGGAGCCAGCCGCCGTACGCCGCGACAACGGTGCCGATGGCAACTACCAGCGGGGCGAACAGCTGGACGCCGCTGCGCAGTACCGCGGCGAGGACGACGGCGGCGGCGATCGCCACGAGTCCGCCGATCAGCGCGACCAGCGCCGACGTCCGCAGGACCGGTCGGGCTTCCGGACGCCGGAGGGCGGCGTCGACCCGGCGATGGACGGCCAGGCCGCCGAGGGTGAGGCCGGCGATCACGAGCAGCGGCAGGTACAGCGAGCTGATGCTGTTCATGATGTAGTCCTGCGCGGAGAACCCGAACAGGCTGACGTCCAGCCCCATCTCCCGCGCCTGCGTGTCGCTCCGCGCCCAGCCGAAGTAGATCATCAGGGCGGTCGCGATCGTCAGCGGCGGGCCGAGCGTGGTGAGTACCGACAGCACCGCCTGGAGCGGCGACTCCCGCGACGGGCCGCCGGCCGCCTCGGTCATCCCGGTGACTCGCTCGGGCCCGGCACGGACTCAGGACTCGACGACGAACCCGGCGACCCTTCGTCGGTCGGCTCGGTGCTCGGGGCCTCGGCCTGCCCGCACTGCGTCTGACCCGTCGTCCGTCGGTACTGCACGGTGACCTTCCCGGCCGGATGCGCCTGATGCCAGGCGACGGCGCGGGCCAGCAGGTCGGTCACCAACGCGGCGAGACAGTCGTTGCCCAGCGGCGCCGGATCAGCGCCCACGTTCTGCTCGACGGCCGGCCACTGGGCGGTGTCGCCGTCCACGGCCGCCCGGCAGACCGCCAGCATCGCCGTCGCGATCCCGGTGCCCTGGAGCCCGCCGGTGTCGTGGCTCAGGTAGTCCTGCAGCTCCGGACACTTCCCGGCCGCCAGCGCGTTGTACGCCGGCCAGGACGGCGTCGGGAACTGCGGATCCTTCGGCCCGAACGGTACCCAGGCCAACGATCCACCGCCTTGGCCGCCACCGCCTCCAGTGTTGCCGCCAGTGTTGCCGCTGCCTGGCCCGCTGCCCTGTCCGCCGGGCGTCGACGTGCCGATCTCCGGCGTACCGGAGCCGGACGAGTCGTTGGTCGCGCCACAGCCGGCGAGTACGCCGGCCAGGACCAGCAGCGCGACGGGACGGCCCCATGCCATCGCCCCACCCCCAAAGGAACTCCACCCCTCTGGAATCTCAGGGTGCCCGGGCCACGGCGCAGCGTCAACGACGAACGGCTACTCGCGCCACTCGCGTTCGAAGGGGAGCCGCCAGGCGCGCGGGGCGATCAACTGGTGGATCGCGTTCGGGCCCCAGGTGCCCGGCTGGTACGGCTTCGCGGGCGGCGGGTCCTCCAGCAGCGGCGCCGAGCGGTCCCACAGGGACTCGATGCCTTCGGCCGTGGTGAACAGCGTGTGGTCGCCGCGCATCGCGTCCAGGATCAGGCGCTCGTACGCCTCCAGTACGTCGGCCGCGCCCGCGGTCTCCTGCGTCGAGAACTGCATCGACAGCTTCTCCAGCCGCATCCCGGGCCCGGGGCGCTTGCCGTAGAACGACAGCGAGACCCGCGACGAGTCGGCGAGGTCGAAGGTCAGGTGGTCCGGCCCCTCGGAGCCGACACCGGAGCCGGCCGGGAACATCGTCTTCGGCGCCTCCTTGAACGCGATCGAGATGATCCGCTGGCCCTCGGCCATCTTCTTGCCGGTGCGCAGGAAGAACGGCACGCCGGCCCAGCGCCAGTTGTCGATCTCGACCTTCAGTGCGATGAACGTCTCGGTGTCGGAGTCCGGCGCGACGCCCTCCTCGTGGCGGTACCCGGTGTACTGCCCGCGGACCACGTCGCCGGGGTTGATCGGCAGCATCGACCGGAAGACCTTGTTCTTCTCCTCCGAGATCGCCCGCGGCTCCAGGGCGGTCGGCGGCTCCATCGCGACGAACGACATCACCTGCATCAGGTGCGTGACGACCATGTCCTTGAACGCGCCGGTCGGCTCGTAGAACGTCGCCCGCTGGTCCAGGCCGAGCGACTCCGGGATGTCGATCTGCACGTGGTCGATGAAGTTCCGGTTCCAGATCGGCTCGAACAGGCCGTTCGCGAACCGGAACGCGAGGATGTTCAGCGCCGCTTCCTTGCCGAGGAAGTGGTCGATCCGGAAGATCTGCGACTCGTCGAAGGTCTCGTGGACGAAGTCGTTCAGCTCGATCGCGCTGGCCAGGTCGTCGCCGAACGGCTTCTCCATCACCACCCGGGCGCGCTCCACCAGGCCGGCGTCGCGGAGCATCGCGATCACCGACTGGGCCGCCTTCGGGGGCACCGACAGGTAGTGCAGCCGCCGGGTGTCCGGGCCGAGCAGCTCCTCGGCCTTCTGTACCGCGGCCGCGAGCGCCTCCGGACCCGCCGTCACCGGCACGTACTCCAGCCGGTCGGCGAACTGTGCCCACTGCTCGTCGGTCATCTTGTGGGTGCCGAACTTCTCCACCGCCTGCCGGGCCCGGTCCCGGAACTCGTCGCAGGTCAGGTCCTCGGTCGCGGTCCCGATGATCCGCACGTCCGGCGCGAACTTGGACTGCTGCAGGTAGGCCAGCCCGGGCAGCAGCTTGCGCTTGGCCAGGTCGCCGGTCGCGCCGAACAGCACGATCACGTGCGGCGCCAGCGGCTCGGGATCCCGCCGCGACGGACGCGACCCGGGGGCCGGGTACGCGATGGTCTGGGTACGGTCTGGCATTTTGCGGTCCTCCCGAGGACGTCACCGGAGCCAACTGTCGCAGTCTAGGTGGCTCCGGTGACGCTCAGGCGTCAGGCTGATTGCCAGAGGCCGAGGATGTTGCCCTCCGGGTCCTTGAAGTAGGCGGCGAAGCCCATGTCGCCGACCGGGAGTTTCTCGCCGACGCGCTCGCCGCCGAGACTCTCGATGGTCTTCCAGGCGGCGTCGATGTCCGGTACGTCGACGGTCAGCACCGGCCGGGTCAGGTCGGTGTTCTCGGCGCTGCGCTGGAACATCCCGCCGTTGATGAAGCCCGGTTCGGCCGGCATCTGCTGCTCGTCCACCGGCCCGGTGGACACCATCGTGTAGTTCATCTCGGGCATCTCCATCAGGCTCCACCCGAACGCCTCGCGGTAGAACGCCCGCGCTCGCTCACCGTCGTCGTACGGCACCTCGAAGTGCACGATCCGACCAGTCATCGCCCGTACCTCCCCCAAAGAGTTCCTTGCTGCCGACGCTAGACCTGCGAGGATGAGGGCGTGAAGTACCTGCTGATGATTGCCGGCGACGAGTCCGCGGCCGCGCACGCGAACGACGGGTGTGGTGGCTGGACCGAGGAGATGGAAGCGCGCGGCGTGGTCGCCGGCGGGGCCGGGCTGCGGCCGCCGGACGAGGCGACCACGGTCCGGGTGCGGGACGGCGACGTACTGCTGACGGACGGGCCGTTCGCGGAGACCAAGGAGCAGATCGGCGGCTTCGTGCTGATCGACTGCGCCGACCTGGACGAGGCGATCGAGATCGCGGCGAAGCACCCGGCGGCGGGCTACGGCACGATCGAGATCCGCCCGGTGCTCGAGCCGCCGGTGTGACGTTCGAGGAGATCTACCGGCAGGAGTGGGGCCAGGTGGTCGCCACCCTGATCCGCGTGACCGGTGACTGGGAGCTGGCCGAGGAGTGCGCGCAGGAAGCGTTCGCGGCGGCGCTGCAGCGGTGGCCTTCCGATGGTGTGCCGGATCGCCCTGGCGCGTGGCTGACGACGACCGCGCGCAACCGTGCGATCGACTGGTTGCGGCGGGAGGCTGTGGGCGCTGCCAAGCTGCAGCAGGTGGCCGCGCTGGGCGTTGAGCCGTCAGAGCCGGCGTACGACGTACCTGACGACCGGCTGCGGCTCATGTACACCTGTTGTCATCCCGCGCTGGCGATGGAGGCCAGGGTGGCGTTGACGCTGCGGACACTGGCTGGTCTGAGTACGGCGGAGATCGCACGCGCGTTCTTGGTCCCGGAAACGACCATGTCCAAGCGGTTGACCCGGGCGAAGCAGAAGATCCAGCACGCCGGCATCCCGTACCGCGTACCGCCCGCACACCTGCTGCCCGAGCGCACACCCGCCGTACTGGCCGTTCTGTACCTGCTGTTCAACGAGGGGTACTCCGACGTCGTCCGGAGCCAGCTGAGCAGTGAAGCGATCAGGCTGGCGCGGCTGCTCGTCCAGCTGATGCCCTCCGAGCCGGAGGCCGGTGGACTGCTCGCGCTAATGCTGCTGCATGACTCCCGCCGGAACACCCGGCTGGCGCCCGACGGCGCACTGGTCACGCTTGAGGAGCAGGACCGCACCCAATGGGACCACGGCCAGATCGCTGAGGGCACCCAGGTCCTGGACACCGCGCTAGGTCTCGGTGCGCCCGGTCCGTACCAGATCCAGGCGGCGGTTGCGGCCTGCCACGCGACCGCGCGTACTGCGGACGACACCGACTGGCCCCAGATCGCCGGGCTCTACGCCCAGCTCCCACAGACGCCTGTGGTCGCATTGAACCGGGCCGTGGCGATCGGTATGGCGGACGGTCCCGCTGTAGGTCTACGCCTGGTCGAGGAGCTCGCGGCCGGCCCACTGACCGGCTACCACCTGCTCCCGGCGACCCGTGCGGACTTCCTCCGCCGGATGAACCGTCCGACCGAGGCGGCCACCGCCTACCGCGAGGCCTTCGATCTCGCGGCCACCGAAGCCGAACGCCTGTACCTGCAGAAAAGGCTCAAAGAGGTGTCTGTCCCGCGCTGACCCGTTCGTCGGTGGGGTATGACGGACATCAGAAGTGCTGTGGCGGGTGAACGGACCGACCTGGCGAACATCCTGGCCGGGCTGACCGAGAAGGACTGGGACAAGCCGTCCCTGTGCGCCGGCTGGCGGATCCGTGAGGTGGCCGCGCACATCACCATGGCGTACCGGATCCCGATGCCGCGGTTCCTGGCCGGGATGGTGCGGGCCGGCGGCAACTTCAACCGGTACGCCGACCGGCAGGCGCGGCAGGACGCGGCGACGCTGACGTCGGCCGAGCTGGTCGACTGTCTGCGGCAGAACGTCGACAGCCCGTGGAAGCCGCCGGGCGGTGGCTACGAGGGCGCCCTGTCACACGACGTGATCCACGGGCTCGACATGACCGTTGCACTGGGCATCGACCGCCAGGTACCGCTGGATCGGCTCCGGCTCATCTTCGACGCGATGAAGCCACGGCAAATCAAGTACTTCGGCGTGGACCTCACCGGCGTACAGCTGCAGGCTACGGACCTCGACTGGGCCCACGGTGCCGGTGAGCCACGCACCGGCACCGCCCAGGACCTCCTGCTGCTGCTGAGTGGCCGCTAAAGAACGCGGCGGCTGTAGGCCGATGCCTTGCGTGTGCCTGCGGCGTGGAAGCGGAACAGCCGACCGCCGTCGCGCAGCCACGCCACCTTGCCGTCGGCGCCGCGGACGAAGTTGGCGCGGGTGTGCGAGGGTCTACCGTCCGGGTTGAGCGCCAGGACGTAATCCTTGCGGTAAAAGACGAAGCGGAGCATCGTCTGACCGCCGACACTCGCCACCAGCTCGCCGTTGTCGGCTGTGACGTCCAGCCCGATCTCCTCGGGCTTACCGTCGAAGCCGATCTGTTGGGCGACGTACGTACCGACGTACTCCTCCACCCGGCGTGGACGCGGTACGGCAGGCAGGTTGTTGACCCCTGCGAACTCCTGCAGCGCCCAGTCGTCCGCGAACAGCTCGGCCACCAAGAACGGCCCGCTCTCCGAGTTGGTGAGCAAGGTGATCGCGAAGTCCCGCTGCGGTACGAACAGGAACCCGGAGTGCTGGCCCGACCAGTCACCACCGTGCTGCACCACCGTGGGGCCCTGTGCGGTCGGCCGCAGCATCCAGCTGACACCAACGCCGTTCAGCTCGACGAAGAGCGTGCCGCCGGGACCAGGGTGCGACTGCATGGACAGCCTGGTGCGGTCGCTGATCACCTGGGGGAGACCGCGGTGGCCCAGGTGGAACCGTGCGTACCGCAGCTGGTCCCGCGGGCTCGAGATCAGCCCACCGGCCGCATGCAGCCCGCGCGGCACGCGGTCGAACGACGGCTCCACCACGGGCTTGCCGTCCACGATGTTGTGCGACGCGGCGACGCTGAACCCGGTCAGCTCGCTACGGAAGTACCTGCTGTGGTCCAGCCCGAGCGGATCGATGACCAGCTCGCGTACGGCGGTCTCGTACGTCTTCCCGTACACGGTCTCGAGGATCAGCCCGGCGACGCCGATCGCCGCGTTGTTGTACGAGAACACCTTCCCGAGTGGTGTCAGCTGCGGGACCTTCGTCATGTCCGCGACGTACTTCCGCAGCGCGTCGTCGCCGTCGCCGGTGTCCTCGAAGTAGTCGCCCTGCCAGCCGGCCGAGTGGTTCAGCAGCTGCCGCACCGTGACCCGGGCGGAGACGGCCGGGTCCGCGGTCGCGAAATCCGGCAGGTACGCGCGGACCGGCCGGTCCAGGCTGATCCGGCCGCGCTCGGCGAGCCGCATGATCGCGGTCGCGGTGAACGTCTTGGTGGTCGAGCCGATCCGGAACACGGTGTCCGCGGTCACCGGCTCGTTCGTGTCCACGCTGGTCACGCCGAAGCCGCGGAGGTACTCGCGGCCGCGGTACCAGACGCCGAGCCCGGCGCCGGGGATCGCGTACTTGGCCATCCCGGCCTGGATCTTCTCCGCCAGCCGCCCGATCGCGGCGGGTTCGGTGACAGTGGTTGCGGAGGAGGGCAGAGTTCTGGCCGCGGCGACCGGAACGGCAGCGGCGGCGGACTTGAGCACGGTACGACGAGTGAGCGACACGTCAACGTCTCCTTGGGCGAGTGAATGGTACCGATGCCGCTATTATTACCACTGTTGGTATCAATGGATACCCTGAAAGAACCCTGATGGAGAGCCGATGGAGGAGTCACCGACCCCGGTGCTGGACGTCCTGCTGCACCCGATCCGCTGGCGGATCGCGCAGCGCGTACTGGGCCGCGAGGTCACCACCACCGACCTCAAACGGGACCTGCCCGACATCCCGACGACCACCCTGTATCGGCACGTCGCCGCACTGATCGACGCCGGCTATCTGACCGTCGTCCGGGAACGCAAGGTCCGCGGCACCACCGAACGAACCCTCAGCCTCGACCAGACCACGGTCGGCCGCATCGACGCCCGCGAGGCCCGCGCGATGACCCCCGACCAGCACCGCCAGGCCTTCCTCCTGCTGCTCACCCGCCTGGCCGCCGACTTCGACCGCCTGGTCGACAGCGGCGACCTCTATCCCCGCATGGACCAGCTCGGCTACTCCCAACTGGCGATGTACCTGAGCCCGGAGGACCTGACCGACTTCCGCACCCGCTTCGCCGCCCTGATCGCCCCCTACCTGGCCGAGTCCCCAGGCAAGGACCGAGTCGTGCTGTCGATGTTCTCGCTCCCCGACAGCTGATCCCAGTCGGCCGCGGCTGCGCGGCGTCGACGGGCCCCGGAGGCGAACCGCTTCGCTGTAGGCCAGGCAGAACTTTCAGGTACGGCGGAACGTTTCGTCGAACCTCTGTGCCCGGACCGCTGCCCAGCAAACAACGAAGCTCCGCCGCCGCAGCCACCGCCTAGACAGCATCGAACCTGGAAGTCGTCCTCGACCGCCAGCGTCGTGTGGGTTATCACTGGGTTGAGCAACGAATCAAACAAGCATTCCATGATCGTTGGAGCACGGATGCTGCTCCGGACGCCCGGCCTCGGATGGCAGCACCTATCTCAGGCCGGATCGTGCTGCTTCCAGCGCCTTTCCACGTACATAAGCTCAACGCCGCAGTGTTCGGCGAGTTGCTCCTGCTGCTTCTGCTGGGATTTCTGAACCTGCTCACCCTCGAAGGTGTACACGACGATCAGGGGTACCGCTCGCAGCCGCACCGCCTCGTTGATCGCCGCCCAGAGAAGGTCGCGATACGTTCTCTGGCCACCCCAGCAGACGTATCGTTGGGTAATCTCGTTAGAGATGAGGCAGTGCATGGGCTTCTCGCCGATGCTCTCGGGAACCACGCGCCACTGCTGGCCAAGGAGCGCTCGCAGGAACCCGGAGGGCGGCGTGAGGCGCCTCGTGGTGTACCGGGCGTAGGGTCCCACCCCCTCGATCGCGCGTGCGTACTCCTTCAAAGGGCCGTCCTTCAGCCAGACGCGCATTCCTTCGGCCGTCTGATAGTCCGCCAGCTCACCCCCGATCGAGGGGTCCTCGATCCATTCGGAGTACCACCGCGTCTTCTGCCGGCCCGGCATCATCATCCATGGCAATTCGCCGATCTGTCGGTACAACTCGGTCAACACCGCGTCGCGGACGTCTTTAGGCAATGAGATGTCTGGCATCGGCATCCTTGAGCTAGGTTCGGCGGGCAGGGCGTTGATTTACGGCGGCGATCACTTCGTCGGCGACGACCTCGGCGTCATCATGTTCCCAACGACGGATAACCGTCCAGCCCGCGTCGGCAAGGAGACGGTTCGTGTCGCGGTCACGCCGCTTGTTGCCTTCGATTTTCTCGCGCCAGAACTGAGAATTGCGGGATGCCGCACGGTAGTGTTCTGCGCAGCCATGCCAGTAACAACCGTCGATAAAGACAGCGACCTTCGCTCTGGTGAACACGATGTCAGCCGTCCGCGGGACGTCGGGGAGCGGCCGAGCTGAGACGCGGTAGCGAAGACCGCGACCGTGGAGCAGTCGGCGTATTCGCAGCTCGGGGCTTGTATCCCGAGGGCGGTTCCCGCGCATGGAGGCCCGCACCTCGGGGGAGGCGGCCCACGACGCGCTCGGCACCTCCTCATCGCCCACTAGATCCCGCTGCCTGGCGAGGCTCCATGCCTCAGCGAGGGCGGCCGATCGGCGGTTAATGGCAATGAAACCGAGCGAGCGAGTCATCGACTTACCGCCCGCCCGCCATCGGAGCTCAGCTAGGAACCCTTGTCTGTTGGCAGGCTGACGAAGGCCGATAGTGCCCTTAGCTGACGAGCCATCCGGAAGCCGCACCTGTCGACGGCGCCCACCACCCGCGGCCTTGTTCTGTTCCACCTGGGCGCCCGCTGACGATCGGCCACGTCGGGCGCTCCCCCGGGGCAGCCGAGCATTGCTCATGCCCTGAGCTCAGCGTCCTTCAGAACCTCAGAGACCGCCGAGGCGAACTTGTGGCCGAGTAGCACCGGTACGGCGTTTCCGAGTTGACGCATCTGCTCGCCTCGTGGGCCGCAGAGCTTCCAGGTATCAGGGAACGTCATCACCCGCGCGGTCTCGCGAACGGTCATGTAACGATGTCTATAGCGCTGACCCGACTCAGGATCGACCCTTTTCAGCAGCGAGTCTGTCAGCATGACCGACTCGCCGCCTGGAACTCCGTGGACGCCTGCCTTGACAGTCTTTGCCGGCCTATCCAGGACATTCGGCGTGTGTCCGACGTAGATGCGGGCATCGGGCCAGCCGATGTGGTCGGTCGGCATCGAGTCGTACTGGACGCGATCGAGCCGGTCCCACCGAATCTTTGGCAGCGGAGACTCGGACTGACCGTCGATTCCCGCGATCGCGTCCCGCAGTGTCCGCCAGGGTTTCCGGCCGTCGTCCAGGTCAATTGGCAATTCGGCCGGAAGAGCCGCGTCGACGGCCGTTCGCACATGCTTAGGAACGCTGGAGTGCCGCTCCCAGTAGCTTCCGTTCCGGATCGATGCGTGCAGCGCGGCCTCGGAATGCGTCGGTCGCACACACCTGCCAAGGAGGTCCTTGTTGATATTCAGATCAGCGCGGAACGCGACCACGATCACTCGATTGCGGACCTGCGGTACGCCGTAGTCGGCGGCGTTCACCTCATACTTGTAGACGTTGTATCGCTCGCGAGGCTCGCCATGATCCTTTTTCTCCCGTTCCCGGAGGATGGCATCGTGTTCGTACCACCTGGCAGCAGGATCGCGCTCCTCGAAGGGACGAGCCAGCTCTCGCAAGATGTAGTCGAAGTACGGCAGGAACGACGGGCGCAGGAGGCCACGGACGTTCTCGCAGATGACCGCCTTGGGCTGAATCTCGCGGATCGCTCGGAACATCTCCGGGAACATATTTCGCTTGTCCTCGTCGCCCTTGCCGATGCCCCCGAGAGAGAACGGCTGACATGGCGGCCCACCCGCCAAGAGGTCGACGTGACCTTCTAAGTAGCCCATCTTCAAGTCACGAACGTCACCACGCACCAAGGGCCATGGATCGCCTGACTCGGGAATCGTCTCTTCCTCGCCGCGAGCGACCGCGCCGTTGGCCTCCAGAGTGTCACAGGCCGCCTTCATGAACTCATTGACGAGCAACGGCTGGAATCCAGCGCGGTGGACCGCCATGGCCAAGCCACCGCCACCCGCGAAGAGCTCAACTGAGGTGCGCCGCGTCGGCGATGGCTGATCCGACATGACCGAACCTTATCTCAACCCCGATGCCCTGCGGCCGACCGCGTCCACAACACCGTCGTGTCGCATCGCCTGCCGCTTACTCTGTGCGATCAACGATCGCGTAGTTGGGCTTGTCCGGCGATACCACCTTGTATACGAGCGGTCGACGGTCCGCTGGAACCGCGGCCTCGGGCAGATGCAGCCGGACAGCCATGACTGGGACTGTGCTAGCCGTTGTGGCGACATCGCGATCCTTATTCATGACCGGGTAAACGATCAATGAGGCGGTTCGTTCCTCCGCGTTGGTCAACGCGTCTACTACGACTCTATGGATCGGATCCGCGTTACCACGGATCCCGGAGGCGTCCGCCTGGCGTCCGTGAATCGTGAATCCCGGCTCGCCGTTGAGGCTGTACTGGGCGTCCTTGCCTTGTGGAAACACTACGAGCCATTTTCGTAGGACGGCGTCGGGTAATCCTTCGATCCACGCGAGGTCCGGGGCGAACGTCTCGGGACCGCCCCACTTCAGCGCCCGCAGAACCTTCAGAACCGTCGCGTTGTCGAACTCTTTGAACCTCGCGCTGAACTGGCGCGATACCCCCTTCACCTCAGCCTGTAGCCACACCGTCTCCTTCGAAACTCCCTCGATGAGTGGGGCGAACGCTCTCAGGTTGTGGGCCAGCGAGTCCTTGTCATCAAGCTGTGGATAGCCGGAGCTTGGCTCCTTGTTCGGGGTACGTCGCTCGACGAGGCGCGCGTTGTACATCTTGTTCGCCGCGGTCGGTCGTAGGCCGTGCCGCATGACAAGTGGCTGGATATCCGCGGGCCGTATGTTCGGCCGGCCGTCGTACATCACGGCGTACTGCCGCAACTCTTCCCGGAAGTCCATCTCGTCTAGGCAAGCCGCTTTGAAGGCATCCCGTACTACGGGCGGCACGAACAACCGGACCAGGTCGCGGTACCCCTGCCTGAAGCCGAACCAGCGGCCCATCTGCATAAGTGCTTCGGCATGACCTACATTGCGGGAGTAGTAGGTGATCGTGAGTCCCTCGACAGTGAAACCTCGAGCCAGTTTGTTGCCTCCAACAATGATTCGCCAAACCGATCGGCTGTCGAAGTCGAGCTGCTCGGTCTCGGCGTCCTTGTCGCTATTTACGACGATCACCGGGTCGCCAGTCGGCGCGATCCGTCGTGCTGCGACAGCGATGTGCGGCTTGACCTCATCGAAGCTCCGGGGTCTGGGGTCATCGAAGTCCAATCCATCCATGACCGGCAGGAAGTCCGTCTCGAACAGGTCTCTAAGTCTGGCCAGTGCGCCGGTGGACAGGTAGCCCGCCTGAGCCCAGAGATCCCTGAGATCTCTCGCGCGCTGGCTCTGCGCCGCGGTGCGCATGGTCTCATGCACGAGCATTGTGTGGTGCTTGAAGGGTTGCAGTCCGTTGGCTTCCCGGTAGAGCTTGATAGCGCCGGAGAGCACGAAGGAGTCCAGCGCTAGCTGCAACTCGGCTTCCTCGTCTTCAGACGCGGGCAGCCGGATATGAGCCTTCTCCTTGGAATTCGCGTACGTACGTTCCGCTCGTGGCATCGTCAGGTCCAGGTCGTGGAAATCCTCAACTCCCATGTAGCCGCGCGGGCGTTCAAGCGAGATCAGATAGTCGCTGGGGAAGATGTCCTCGGCGTCCTCCGGGTCCACGAATACATTCGCGAACGGGGTGGCCGTGTATCCAACGTACTGCGCTCTCGGGAGCACCTTCAGTAGGTTGGAGAGGTGCCGATTGATAGCAGTGCGCTTCTTGTTCTCCTCAAGCCACTTCTTTGGGTTCGTGGTGTTGATCGAGGCCTGGTCTGACTCATCATCAATGATCAGCGCCGGGATGTCGCTCAAGTCGTCGGAACTGTTCTTCAGATCCTTGAGCAGGTTGTTCAGGACGGACGAGTTCTTCTTGACGATGATGAGTCGCGCGTTGCTCGGGAAGAGATTCGTCGGATTCCATAGCTTCTTGCTTCGATCGACGCGCTCGAACTCGAGTGCTGGCAGGCCTTGCTGCAGCCGACGGTAGTCGAAGTTCCGAGTCGTCATACGGCGGATGTCCGGCAGGCCGACGTCGGCGGGCCGGACTCCGTGACGGACAAACCGGTCGTTGTTCCAATCGTCGTCGTCCGCGTAGTCAGCCTGGCTGTCGGTACCCGGCAGGAGATTTTCACGACCTACAAGCTCCATGTCGAGACGACGCTGTGTTTGCTCGCGGAGCATGTTGGTGGTTCCGGTCAGGACAATCACGAGGCGGTAGCCCGCGTCGATCGCCTTGGCGATGACACCGGTGAAGTTGGCGGTCTTACCACTCTGGACATACCCGACAACCAGGCCCTTGGTTTGTCCCGATTCCCTGCGCGTCGGGTCCGCTAGCCGCTCGACGACTCGCGTGCTGGCAACGTCAAGACTGGTAATGGCATCTGACTTCCAGTTGCGTTGCGACGCCAGGTAGTCCATGTAGTGCTGCCAGTAGAAGTTGTGTGCACGCTGCACGTCCGGCGTGTACCACGGGTTCCACTCGGGGGCGATGATGATGGGGCCGCTGTCGATCTCGACCGGGAACTTCTCGGCGAATAGGCCTTCGGTGGTCGAATCGAGTCCCAAAGCGTCCACGACCAGGGCCCGGCGTTCGTAGCTCTTGTCGGCGGTGTCTTTCGCCCAGGCGTTGAGCTCGCGGGGCGCGTTATCCCACCAAGCCAAGGCGATGTGCAGACTGACCATCAGACTGTCGTTTGGGCCAGCGTTCTTGATGTAGTCACGCAGCGCGGCCTCCGACACATCAGGTATCGGATCGAGCTCCTCGGATTCCAGACTGGCCCGCTTGAGCAGGGACTTGGGAGTGCCACGCTCGATCGCCCGGAGTGCTGCACTATAGGCCTCGACCAGTTGGTTTCTCATGTCAGTCCTTCATAATCGCGCAGGTCAGTGAGCAACTGGGGGGCGGATGACGCTTCCTCAAAACCTCCAAGATCGACTCGGTACCGGACATCGGGAATCCGGTCGAGCTCGACGCCGGCGGATTCGAGAACAGCCGGAGTCAGTTGGGGGAAGCCATCGATGACTTCGTAGGCGGCGCTCGCGGAGCGACGTGTCCAGCGCGTTGTGATCCTTGCTCGCTGGTCCGGTCGCCACCCGGCGGCTGACAGTGCGTTGTCGAATTCGCTGGCGACCGCCGATATCTTGACCTTTGCGGTCAGACAGTCAACAAGCTCTGGCAACGTCCAGCCATGTCCAGTGCCAGCCATAGTCAGCTGATGTGATAGCAGCCAGAGGGGACGTGTTTGCGTCGGAACCAGCTGGGTGAGCGACTCGATCCAATGCATACGGCGTTCGCTGGTTGTCGTCTTGACCTCGAGATCGAAGTCGGCGAGACCGAAATCGTGCTCCTCGCCCAACACACCGCGCCAAGCCTCGATCGCGGCTCGCGGGCCTCGTTTGTTTACCAGACCGGTGACAGTGAGGAGTTCGCCCACGAGTCCGATCTCGCGCTCTCTTGAGATCACATCCGGACTGCTGAGCAGTGCCGAGAGTGAGTCGAGAGTTGACTGCAGCGCGGTGCTGGGGTCGAGATGCGTGAGTTGTATGCGATCAGCGAGGGTGCAGAGCATCGGATATGCGTCCCTGAACAGACGTGGAGTCACGATCGCGACCTCGAGGAACCTGCGGTTATCCCGTCTCGCAAGCCGACACACGACGTGCCGAAGCTTGAGATTCGGTGCTTCGGTCTCAGCGGAGACCTCGACACGAAGGCCTAGCTCCGGTGTCGCCGGTTCGATGAAGAGCTGGACTTCCGGCGTCCCCGGAACTCCAAGCGCGACTGGTGCCGAGCTGGACAGATAGCGCTCCAGCGTGTCCATCGAGCGATGCCGGTCTTCGGGCCCGCCGCTCATCGCCGCTCCGCCTGGACGGCGGCGGTCAAGATCGTCTGCCACAGATCGATGTTGTCCTTATCGCGAGGTCCGAAGTAGTCGCCTTCAAAGGTGTTGGCAACCAAGAGGTATAGGAGAGACTTGAGCAGGGGGAGATCGTTGAGGCCGCCGTGCTTGCCGCCGAGCAGCATCGTGCGATACCGCTTGTTGAGCCACAGCGTTCGTTCGTCGCGATCCACGTAGAAGAACGTGTCATCGGGGAACATGTCCCACCGAATGTCGATGGCGTCCTCACCCTGAAGGCCTGGGACCTCTTGCTGAATTGTCTTCCGGACCCTGGGCGGGAGCCCAGCACCTGGGTGGATCATCGGCTTGCGTTTCGCGGAGCGCGCGGTTGAGGCCCGGTAGACCTCCTCGGCGACGGTCAGGTAGTCGGACAACGACGTACCGTCCTCGGCTCGCGCGGCGGCGGCGAGTTGCGCGAACTCGGGACCGACCAGCACCCTGGACTTCTCGGGATTCATCTTGAAGATGCCGACAATGTCATTGTCAATCTCAACCTCGACCCGAGCGAGCTGCAGCCGGGGATGGTCAGAATGAACACCGACCCAGTCACCGGCCTGCAGGAGCCGATCTCGACGGTAGAAGTACAGTCCCTGCATCTTCACGCCGTCGCCGCCGAGCCTGAATTGAGGCTTGTTGGAGCGGCCCGGCCAGAGGTGGCAATGGAACGAGATCCGTCGGCCGTCAAGGTCCGCGCGGAGTACTTTCGGATAGTCCGGGCGGCCTGAGGATCCGTATGCGAAGGGGTCCAGCGGCGTCACCGGTGCTGGCGCGCCAACAAGATCCGCGTCCACATCCTGGACATCGATATCTACCTGGATCCGGTTGCTCTCCAAGAAGCGATGGAAAATCAGTCCGAGGTGCTGACAGATCTTGGCGACTTTCGCGTCGATGAAGCGTTCCGTCTGCTCTGCGTTGTCATTCGCGGGAAACGCCGCGACGTCATCCCAGCGAATGACCGTGCCGTGGTCACCAAGCGGGTGCGGCCACGGCTTGCCGAGCTCCGCCGCGGCGAACTCGCTCGGCACCAGCTCACACGAGAACCCATACTCGGAGACCCGATCGAGATTCCACTGCCGTCCGACGGCGGCATGTCCAGATGCTCGCGACATGACAGTCAAGCACTTGGCTTGGCTGAAGGACGCGGCCTTCAGACCAAGGCCGAAATGACCGAGATCTTGGGCGTTGTACGAACGGCGGCCGCCCACTGTCATCGCGGCGTCGATGGAGTCGGGCGCCATGCCACGTCCGTTGTCCACGACGTACAGGGACCGGAGCCTGCCCTGGGTCCGAACGAAGCGAATCAGGACGCTGGTCGCGCCGGCATCGATCGAGTTGTCGACCAGGTCTGCCAGCGCCGTTTCCAGTGAATGGTTCCTGCCGATCGCGTCAAGCGCACGCGGATCAGGCGGCAGTTCGATCGCGCCCTCGGTCGGTACGCTCTCGCTCCAGCTATCCATTGTTCCCCCCAGTACATCAGCGGGCCGGTATGCCTCGAACCGTTTCGCCACCGCCCGATCGCCGCGATCCATACCAACCACATCCCCAGCTCGCCAGACTGACGAGCGACCACTCCCCTGATCGCTCTCTCGTCGCCAGACGTTACTGACAACATCGCCGTATGTCAGCCCGCGGCGGCCAAAGTGTCACGATCCGTGATCGTCTCGGGCAATGAGTTCACTGTCGGATCGTGATCCTCGATCGACTGGGCGCGAGGACTCGGGCACTGAGGTGGCGCGCCTACCGCCGACTGTCCCGGCGTCGTGAAAGACGGCTCCGCAGAAACACGACGGGCGATCCAGCGCGCTCTGCTCAGCGCACAAGGATCGCCCAGATCGGTCGCGCCCCCGGCAGGATTCGAACCTGCGCACCCGCCTCCGGAGGGCGGTGCTCTATCCCCTGAGCTACGGGGGCTCAGGAACGAGCAGAACATTAGCAGCATGTTCACGCCATCTCCGAATCGGGGGCGTCCGGCGTGGGGTAGAAGTCTTGGCATGCGCAAACTAGGGATCTCTCTTGTTGTCGTGCTAGCCGCCCTCCTTCTACCCACCCAGGCCCAGGCCGTCACCGGATGGCACGTTGTCGGTTCTGACAACGCCCGCCCGCTGGACGAGAGCCAGGGCCTCGCCACGGTCACTCGTGGCGGAAGTACGCAGTACCGCTACACAGGCATCGGCACCATCCCGGCGGACCTCCTGGTCCGCGGCTGGAACCATGTCGGCGACCCAGGCGCGTCGCAGGGCTGGTACGTCGAGCCGTACCAGCGTGACGACCGTGGCGGGAAGCTGTATCGCGTGCAGTCGCCGTCCGGTGTCTGGTCCACCTACACGCACGCCCTGGAGTCCTGGGAGGCGAACAACAACAGCTTCGCCGCGGTGAGCCCGGACGCCCAGCGGCTGGTCACGGGGGAGTGGGGCACGATGGACCGCCTCCTGGTCCTCCCGATGCCCGGGGCGGCCGCCACGGACCCGTCGAAGAACCTCCCGTACGCCGCTGCGATCCGCCTCGACCACCAGGTCCGCGACGTACAGGGCTGCGACTTCGTGAACGCCACTCAGCTCCTGTGCTCCTCCGACGACCCGGACGGCAGCCTCTTCGGTACGACGAAGCCGCTGCTGCAGGTGGATCTGTCCGCGCCCGTGGGCTCGAGCGACGTCACCGGCCATGTGACGTCGCTGGGCCAGCTCCCCTTGCAAAGTAGCTGCTCCGGCAACTTCGAGGTGGAGGGCATCGACTACTACGAGCCCGACGGCACGCTGCGCGTCGTGGTGATGTCGCCGGGCGCCTGCGTCGGGATCGACAGCAAGACGTACCGGTTCCAGCGCTGAGCTCGGGAGCCCCACCCATCGGCCCCTGAGTCGACCCTGGAACCGCGGCGCGGTGGCATCCGGGCCGCCTCGAGCACCGTCATAGTGGAGGTAAGCCCCACGGTGGAAAGGAAACGGTACTCATGGCTAGCTCTCTGGTCCGCCCGTCACACGATCGCTGGATCGGCGGTGTCTGCTCCGGACTCGCTCGCCGGTTCGGTATCTCGTCCAACACGATGCGGCTGATCTTCGTGATCAGCTGCCTGCTCCCGGGCCCCCAGTTCCTGATCTACATCGCGCTCTGGATCTTGATGCCCGCGGAGCGCTGACCCCGGCGACCGGCCGTCCCGGCGTACCTGGCAACCTGGCTCCCATGAGAGCTGGCAGGTGGCGCCGGACGGTCGGGACGGCGGCCGTCCTGCTGGTTGCCGGCGTCCTGCTGGCTGGTTGCCAAATCGGCCCCGCGGCGCCCGCGGCCGCCGACCTGCGGACCGCCGCGCCGCCCTGGGACGCTCCCCGGGACGCGGTCTCGTATATCGACAAGGCCGGTTTCGAGCGGCTCCCGCTGGACTTCTCCGGCCCGGCGCCGTACACGCTGACCATCGCCGTCACCCTCGACGGCAAGCCGGTCCAGGTCGCGGCCGGGATCGGCATCGACAAGCTCCGCGCCGAGCAGGCCGCCGTCCACACCCACAGCACCGACGGCGTCGTCTGGGTCGAGGCGAAGACCGCCGCCGAACGACCCACCCTCGCCCAGTTCTTCACCCTCTGGGGCATCCGGTACGACGCAACCTGCCTCGCAGACGCCTGCGCCGCCCTAACAGTCACGGTCGACAACCAGCCCGCCACCTGGAACACCCCACTAGTGCGCAACAGCCACATCACGGTGAGTGCTCGGTAGGGTCGCCGTACCGGGCTGTGGATAGCGAGTCAAGGGTTTCGGGTGGGGCCCATTAGGCTGATCCGGTGACTCCGGAACAGCTCGCTGAGAAGATCCTGCAGGCCCTGGCCGCGCTCGCCGCCGACGGCACCATCACCGTCGAGGGCGGGCTGCCGCGCGAGCTGAAGGTCGAGCGACCCAAGAACCCCGAGCACGGGGACTACGCCACCAACGTCGCGATGCAGCTCGGCAAGCGTGCCGGGCTGAACCCGCGGCAGTTCGCCGAGCTGCTGGCCACGAAGCTCCGCGACGACGAGGCGATCACCGCGGTCGACATCGCCGGCCCCGGTTTCATCAACCTCCGGGTCGCGGCCGATGCCCAGGGCAAGGTCGCGCAGTCGATCCTGGAGGCCGGCGACAGCTACGGCACCAGCGACAGCCTGAAGGGCCGGGCGATCAACCTCGAGTTCATCTCGGCGAACCCGACCGGTCCGCTGCACCTCGGCCACACCCGCTGGGCGGCGGTCGGCGACGCGCTGGCCCGGGTGCTGGCGGCCGCCGGCGCGAGCGTGACCCGCGAGTTCTACATCAACGACCGCGGCAACCAGATGGACAAGTTCGGCGCCAGCCTGCAGGCCGCCGCGCACGGCGAGCCGATCCCCGAGGACGGGTATCACGGGGAGTACATCCTCGACCTGGCCCAGCGGATCGTCGACGAGGTGCCGGGGATCACCGAGCTGCCGGTGGACGAGCAGCTGGTCGCGTTCCGCGAGGCGGGGTACGAGCGGCAGCTCAAGGAGCAGCAGGACCAGCTCGAGCACTTCCGGACCAAGTTCGACGTGTGGTTCTCGGAGCGCAGCCTGCACGAGCAGGACGGCGTACCGCACGCGATCCAGAAGCTCCGCGACCAGGGCCACCTGTACGAGGCCGACGACGCGCTGTGGATGCGGACGACGGACTTCACCGACGACAAGGACCGGGTGCTGATCCGGTCGAACGGCGAGCCGACGTACTTCGCCTCCGACGCGGCGTACTACGTGAACAAGCGCGAGCGCGGCTTCGAGACCTGCGTGTACATGCTCGGCGCCGACCACCACGGCTACGTGAACCGGCTGAAGGCGATCGCGGCCTGCGCCGGCGACGACCCCGAGCACAACATCGAGATCCTGATCGGCCAGCTGGTGAAGATCCTCAAGGGCGGCGAGGAGATGCGGCTGTCCAAGCGGGCCGGCACGATCGTCACGCTCGCCGAGCTGGTCGAGGAGGGCGGCGTCGACGCGCTCCGCTACACCCTCTGCCGGTACCCGGCCGACTCGCCGCTGACCCTGGACATCGAGGAGATGACCCGCCAGGCCAGCGAGAACCCGGTGTTCTACGTGCAGTACGCACACGCCCGGCTCGCCTCGATCCTGCGGAACGCCGACGAGCTCGGCATCAAGCTGGACGAGTTCGACCCGGGCCTGCTCAGCCACGAGCGCGAGGGCGACCTGCTTCGCGCGCTGGCCGAGTTCCCGCGGGTGGTCGCGACCGCGGCCGAGCTGCGCGAGCCGCACCGGATCGCGCGGTACCTCGAGGACACCGCGGCGGCGTTCCACAAGTTCTACGACAGCTGCCGCGTGCTGCCACGCGGCGACGAGGAGGTGGAGCCGGTGCACAAGGCTCGCCTGACCCTGGTCTCCGCGACCCGGACCGTGCTCGCCAACGGGCTCGACCTGCTCGGCGTCTCCGCACCGGAGCGGATGTGAGGGCGCACGAGGCGGGCGCGCTGCACGCCGACCTCGGCCACCGGGCACCGCCCTGGCTGCGCGCCCCCCGCGACCCCAACGAACTGGTCCCGTCGCTCTGGTCGACGAACACGAAGAAGGACGCCGAGGGCGCGCTCGTCGTCGGCGGTGTCGACGTCCGGGACCTGGTCGCCGAGCACGGCAGCCCGGCGTACGTCCTGGACGAGGATGACTTCCGCGCCCGGGCCCGGGCCTTCAAGCACGCGTTCAAGGACGTCGACGTCTACTACGCGGGCAAGGCCTTCCTGTGTACGACGGTCGTCCGCTGGGTGATGGAGGAGGGCCTGAACCTCGACATCTGCAGCGGGGGAGAGCTGGCCGTCGCACTCCGGGCCGGCGCCGACCCGAAGCGGCTCGGGTTCCACGGCAACAACAAGTCCGAGTCCGAGCTGGCCCGCGCGCTGGACGCCGGTGTCGGCCGGATCGTCGTCGACTCGCAGTACGAGATCACCCGGCTGATCGCCTTGGCCGCCGAACGGAGCACGGTCGCCCCGGTGATGGTCCGGGTGACGGCGGGCGTCGAGGCGCACACCCACGCGTACATCGCGACCGCGCACGAGGACCAGAAGTTCGGCTTCTCGATCACCTCCGGCGCGGCGTTCGAGGCCGTTGCCCGGATCAACGAGGCGCCGGAGCTGGAGCTGCTCGGGCTGCACTCGCACATCGGCTCGCAGATCTTCGACTCGTCCGGTTTCGAGGTGGCCGCGAAGCGCGTGATCGCCTTGCACGCAAGGGTTTCCGAGGAGATCGGCGTGGACATGCCGGAGCTCGACCTGGGCGGCGGCTTCGGGATCGCGTACACCACCCAGGACGATCCGTCGGACCCGGCGCAGCTGGCCACCGAGATGGGCAAGATCGTCGAGCACGAGTGCCACGAGCACGACGTACCGGTCCCGCGGGTCTCGGTCGAGCCCGGCCGCGCGATCGTCGGCCCGGCGATGTGCACGGTGTACTCGGTCGGCACCGTCAAGGAGGTCGAGCTGGACAACGGCGCGGCCCGGACGTACGTGTCGGTGGACGGCGGGATGAGCGACAACATCCGCGCCGCGCTGTACGACGCCGACTACTCCTGCACGCTCGCCAACCGGTACTCCGACGCCGGGCCGACGCTGGCCCGGGTGGTCGGCAAGCACTGCGAGGCCGGGGACATCGTCGTCAAGGACGAGTTCCTGCCCGCCGACGTCCGGCCCGGCGACCTGGTCGCCGTGCCCGGTACCGGCGCCTACTGCCGGTCGATGGCGAGCAACTACAACCACGTGCCGCGGCCACCGGTGATCGCGGTCAAGGACGGCCGAACGCGCGTCGTGGTACGCCGTGAGACCGAAGACGACCTGCTTCTCCTCGACATGGGGGCCGCCGAATGAAGAACGACGACAAACCTCTCAAGGTAGGCCTGCTCGGTTGCGGAGTGGTCGGCACCGAGGTGGTGCGGATCCTGACCGAGCAGGCGGACCATCTGGCGGCCCGCGTCGGCGCCCGGCTGGAGATCGCCGGGATCGCCGTCCGGCGGGCCGGCCGCGAGCGCGACATCGCCGTCGACCCGGGCCTGATCACCACCGACGCGCAGGCGCTGGTGTCCCGCGGTGACCTGGACCTGGTGATCGAGGTGATCGGCGGCATCGAGCCCGCCCGCGGGCTGATCCTGACCGCGCTCGAGCACGGCGCCTCGGTCGTCACCGCGAACAAGGCGCTGCTCGCCGAGGACGGCCCGACGCTGTTCGCGGCCGCCGAGAAGTACCAGCGCGACCTGTACTTCGAGGCCGCGGTGGCCGGCGCGATCCCGATCCTGCGACCGCTGCGCGAGTCGCTGGCCGGCGACGACGTGGTCCGGGTGATGGGCATCGTCAACGGCACCACGAACTACATCCTCGACAAGATGGACAGCACCGGCGCCGGCTTCGACGAGGCGCTCGAGGAGGCCCAGGCGCTCGGGTACGCCGAGGCCGACCCGACCGCGGACATCGAGGGCTTCGACGCCGCCGCGAAGGCCGCGCTGCTCGCCAGCCTCGCGTTCCACACCCGGGTGTCGATCGCCGACGTACACCGCGAGGGCATCACCGAGGTGACCGCGACCGACATCGCGTCCGCCCGGGAGATGGGCTGCGTGGTGAAGTCGCTGGCGATCTGCGAACTGGACGAGCAGACGGACTCGGTGAGCGCCCGGGTGTACCCGGCGATGATCCCGGTCACGCACCCGTTGGCCAGTGTTCGGGACGCGTACAACGCGGTTTTCGTGGAAAGCAAGGCAGCCGGGCGGCTGATGTTCTATGGTCGTGGTGCCGGCGGCGCCCCGACGGCCAGTGCCGTCCTCGGGGATCTGGTGTCCGCCGCGCGCAACCGGCTCAAGGGTGTGCCGGGAGTCGGCGAGTCGTCGTACACCCAGCGGGCCGTGCGGCCGATGGGCGACGCGACGACCCGCTACCACGTGTCGCTGGACGTGGCCGACAAGGCCGGTGTGCTGGCGGCGGTGGCCCAGGCGTTCTCCGAGCACGACGTGTCGATCCAGACCGTCCGCCAGGAGGGCCGGGGCAGCGACGCGCAGCTGGTGGTGGTCACCCACACCGCGACCGATGCCGCGTTGTCCGCGACCGTGGAGTCCTTGCGGGACATGGACATCGTCCGTGAAGTCAGCAGTGTGATGCGGGTAGAAGGCGAGTAGGTCTGATGGTTCACCAGTGGCGTGGCGTGATCGAGGAGTACAGAGACCGGCTTCCCGTCTCGGCGGACACGCCGGTGGTCACGCTCGGCGAGGGCGGGACGCCGCTGGTGGCCGCGCAGTGGCTGAGCGAGCAGACCGGCTGCGAGGTGTGGCTGAAGGTCGAGGGCAACAACCCGACCGGTTCGTTCAAGGACCGCGGGATGACGGTCGCGATCTCGCTCGCCGCGCAGGCCGGGGACAAGGCCGTGGTGTGCGCGTCGACCGGCAACACGTCGGCGTCGGCGGCGGCGTACGCCGTCCGGGCCGGGATGCTGCCGCTCGTGGTGATCCCGGCCGGGCGGATCGCGAAGGGCAAGCTCGCGCAGGCGGTCGTGCACGGCGCGAAGCTGGTGCAGATCGACGGCGGGTTCGACGACTGTCTGCGGATCGTGCGGGAGCTCGGGAAGAACTACCCGGTCGCGCTGGTGAACTCGGTGAACCCGGTGCGGCTCGAGGGGCAGAAGACGGCGTCGTTCGAGGTGTGTGACGCGCTGGGCGACGCGCCGGACCTGCACTTGCTGCCGGTGGGGAACGCGGGGAACATCGCGGCGTACTGGAAGGGGTACCAGGAGTACGCCAAGGACAAGCTGGCGACGCGGACGCCGAAGATGTGGGGTTTCCAGGCGGAGGGCGCGGCGCCGATCGTGCGGGGCGCGATCGTCGAGAAGCCGGAGACCGCGGCGACCGCGATCCGGGTCGGGAACCCGGCGTCCTGGACGCTGGCCGAGGCGGCGCGGGACGAGTCCGGCGGGCGGATCGACCTGGTCACCGACCAGCAGATCCTCGACGCCCAGCGCGAACTCGCCGCCCGCGAGGGCGTCTTCGTCGAGCCGGCGTCCGCGGCGGGCGTCGCCGGCCTGCTGCTCGCCAAGTCCAACGGCGAACTCCCCGGCGGTTCCACAGTGGTCATCACCGTCACCGGTCACGGCCTGAAGGACATCGACACAGCCCTCTCACACGCCACCTTCGAAGAACCACCGGTCACCCCCGCGGACACCGATGCCGTCGCCCGGATCGCAGGTCTGGTCTGAGATGGAAGAGGTGGAGGCTGCCCGGCGGCCGTGTGATCAGGTTCGGGTGCGGGTGCCGGCTACCAGTGCGAATCTTGGGCCTGGGTTCGATGCGTTCGGGCTGGCTTTGACGTTGTACGACGAGCTGGTTGTCACCCCGGGCGGGTCCGGGGTGACGGTTCAGGTCAGCGGATGCGGTGAGGGTGAAGTGCCGCTGGACGAGTCGCATCTGGTGGTGCGGTCGATCCGGGCGGGGCTGGACGCGTTGGGGGCCTCGGTTCCGGGGTTCACGTTGCGGTGTGAGAACCGGATCCCGCACGGTCGTGGGCTCGGCTCCTCGTCGGCCGCGATCGTCGGCGGGCTGGCCGCGGCGTACGCGCTGGCCTGCGAGCAGCTCGACCGCGAGCGTCTCGTCGTACTCGCGAGCGAGATCGAGGGGCATCCCGACAACGTCGCCGCCGCCGCACTCGGAGCGTTCACTATCGCTTGGACAGACAGCGAAACCGGCCGCGCGGTGAAGTTGCAGCCGGCGGCCGGAATTGCTGCGACTGCTTACGTACCGGACAACCGCGTGCTCACCAAGGAGGCGCGCGGGCTGCTGCCGAGCGTTGTTTCCCACAGTTCGGCGGCAGCCAATGCGGGGAAGGCCGCATTGCTCGTCGCCGCGCTGACCGGGCGCCCGGAGTTGCTGTTCACCGCGACCGAGGACCTACTGCACCAGGAGTACCGCGAGCCGGCGATGCCGGAGAGCCTCGCGCTGGTACACAAGCTCCGCGGCGCCGGCCACGCCGCGATCATCAGTGGCGCCGGCCCCACGGTCGCCGTACTGGGGGCCGCCGGTACGCCGGACGCGCCGGACGGGTGGACGAAGTACGAGCTCGGGATCGATCCAGTGGGCGTACAGGTCTGGTCGATGGAGGCGGGCTGACCGGGAATGCGCCGCGGCGGACACGCGTTGAACCGGTTGGAGTCGGCAGAAGGCCCCGTAGTGGTGCTAGTCTCGACTCACCCGATCCCCTCCAGGTGATCGGTGTGCTCTCGCCACGATCCGGGCTGTGCTCCCGGCACCCTGTGTTGTGTGGCGACCCTCCTGTGGATGTGACCTTGCGCCGCCTGCGTCGGAGATGTCCGGGGGGACTCAGATCGAGCGAGAGACCTCCTGTACCCCGCGTGCCCGTTGTGTGGCCGTGGGTGGAATGAAATTTGGTCGATGAGCCTTGCGGGCCTTCGACGATCCGTGTGGGAAGGACCTCACGTGACAGAAACTGTTGAAGCCTCCAGCGCAGCGGACGCAGCGGCTACCACCGCCACGCGTCGCCGGAAAGCTGGCGGCGGCCTCGAGGGCATGCTGCTCCCCGAGCTCAAGCAGCTCGCCGGGACGCTCGGCATCAAGGGCACCGGCGCACTGCGCAAGGGCCAGCTGATCGAGGCGATCAAGGCCGCTCAGGCGGGGTCTCCCGCGAGTGGCTCTACCGGCCGTAGCCGGGCGAAGGCGACCCAGCCGACGCTCGACGAGGCGGCCGAGGCGCCGGCGGCGAAGACCGCCGAGGCGCCGGCCAAGCGCGAGGGCGGCAGTCGCCGGACCCGCGCCGCCGCGCAGAAGGACGCGGCCACCGACGGGGCGCCGAGCGATGCGCCCGTCCAGCAGAACGTGCAGCACGACGTACAGCAGAACGTGCAGCCCGAGGCCCGGCAGAACGGTGCCGCCCCCGAGGCCGCCGTCGAAGCGCCCGCGGCGCGGCAGACCCAGCCGGAGCCGTCGGTGCAGTACGGCGCCGACGAGCGTACGGACGACCGTGGTGAGAGCCAGGGCCGCAGCCGCGACCGGAACAACAACCGGAGCCGCGACGCCCAGAACCGTGACCAGAGCCGCGACCAGAACCGTGACCAGGGCCGGGACACCAACCGGGACGGTCAGCGCGACGGTCAGCGTGAGGGTGGCCGGGACCAGGGCCGCGACAACCAGGCCCGGGACAATCAGGGCCGGGACAACCAAGGCCGGGACAACCAGGGCCGCGACGGCAACCGGGACGGCGGGCGCGACAACCAGCGGAACCGTCAGGACCGGCAGGACCGGCAGGACCAGAGCGATCGGGGCGAGGAGGGCGACGGCCGGCGGCGGCGGCGCCGGGGCCGCGACCGGGACCGGAACCGCGACGGCCAGCCCAGCCGCGACGGTGGCCGGGACAGCGCGCGCGACGGCGGTCGTGACGGGGGCCGGGACAACACCCGCAACCGCGGCCGCGGCGAGCGGTACGACGCCGAGCCGACGATCACCGAGGACGACGTACTGGTCCCCGCGGCCGGCATCCTCGACGTACTCGACAACTACGCGTTCGTCCGGACCAGCGGCTACCTGCCGGGCCCGAACGACGTGTACGTCGCGCTCTCGATGGTGAAGCGCTACGGCCTCCGCAAGGGCGACGCGATCACCGGTGCGGTGAAGCAGCCGCAGGAGGGCGAGCGCAAGGAGAAGTTCAACCCGCTGGTCCGGATCGACACCGTGAACGGTGCGGACCCGGAGATCGCCAAGCAGCGGCAGGACTTCAACAAGCTCACCCCGCTGTACGCGACCGAGCGGCTCCGGCTGGAGACCGAGCCGGGCATCCTGACCACCCGGATCGTCGACATCGTCAGCCCGATCGGCAAGGGCCAGCGCGGCCTGATCGTCTCGCCGCCGAAGGCCGGCAAGACGATGGTCCTGCAGGCGCTTGCGAACGCGATCACCACGAACAACCCCGAAGTGCACCTGATGGTCGTGCTGGTGGACGAGCGGCCCGAAGAGGTCACCGACATGCAGCGCACGGTCAAGGGCGAGGTCATCGCCTCGACGTTCGACCGGCCGGCCGACGACCACACCACGGTCGCGGAGCTGGCGATCGAGCGGGCCAAGCGGCTGGTGGAGCTCGGCCACGACGTCGTCGTACTGCTGGACTCGATCACCCGGCTCGGGCGGGCGTACAACATCGCGGCTCCGGCCAGCGGGCGGATCCTGTCCGGTGGGGTGGACTCGTCGGCGCTGTACCCGCCGAAGCGGTTCTTCGGTGCGGCCCGCAACATCGAGGACGGCGGTTCGCTGACGATCCTCGCGACCGCGCTGATCGAGACCGGCTCGAAGATGGACGAGGTGATCTTCGAGGAGTTCAAGGGCACCGGCAACATGGAGCTCCGGCTGCGCCGCGAGTTCGCCGACCGGCGGATCTTCCCGGCGATCGACGTGGTCGCCTCCGGTACCCGCCGCGAGGAGCTGCTGATGTCGAAGGACGAGACCCAGGTGGTCTGGAAGCTCCGCCGGGTGCTGTCCGCCCTCGACGGCCAGGCCGCCCTGGAACTCCTGATCGGCAAGCTCAAGGAGAGCAAGTCGAACATCGAGTTCCTCCTCCAGGTGAACAAAACGACCCCGTCCACCGGCAGCACCCACAGCACCACGAACGGCGACTGACAAAAGACTGGGGGAGGCCGGCGGCCTCCCCCTTGTCGGTTGCTGAGGGTAGCTGAGAGAAGTTGTTCCAGGGGTTCATCTGGACCTCACCGAAGGTTTCTCCCCGGTGGAGATGTCTATCCCGTCAAGTAATCACTTCGGCGGGAGTTGTAATGCGCACAAGATGGCGACTGGCCACGGCCGCCGGGATCGCGCTGGTGGCGGTCACCGGTGTCGCGGTGGCGAACGTGGTGCCGGCCCGGCACGCGGGTCCGCAACCCGACGGTACGGCGAACACGACGTACGGCTGGCGGGTGACGCCGGCCGGCGACCAGACCAAGCTCGGCGAGAAGCCGTTCGGTTCGGCGCTCAGCCCGGACGGCAAGTACCTCGCGGTCAGCAACGACGGCACCCGGACGCAGAGCCTCTCGCTGGTCGAGGCCGCGACCGGCAAGGTCGTCCAGAACCTCCCGTACGCGAGCCCGGAGGCCCTCTTCATCGGCCTCGCCTGGAGCCCGGACGGCAGCAAGCTGTACGCCGCGGCCGGCGGCAACGACAAGATCCGCGTCTACACGCAGGCGAACGGGCTCCTCACCGAGACCACCCCGATCGCCCTCCCCAAGGGCACCTTCCCGGCGGGCCTCACGCTGAACGCCGACGGCAGCAAGCTGTACGTCGCCGGCAACGGCGCCGCCGCGATGTCCGCGATCGACACCGCGACCGGCAAGGTCCTCGGTAAGGTCGCCACCGGCCCGAACCCGTTCACCGTCGGCCTCACCGCCGACGGCAAGACGGCGTACGTCTCGAACTGGGGCACCAACACGGTCTCGGCCGTCGACACCACGACGCTGACCGTCCGCAAGACCCTCACCGTCGGCAGCCACCCGACCGCGATCCTGCGGAATCCGGCCACCGGCGAAATGCTCGTCGCGGTCACCGACGCCGACCAGGTGATCGGCATCGACCCGGCCACCGACGCGGTCACGCGCACGATCGAGCTGGCGCCGTACCAGCACGCCCCGGTCGGCTCGAGCCCGCAGGGCCTGGCGATCGACGGGACCACGCTGTACGTCGCGAACGCCGGCAACAATGACGTCGCGGTGGTGAACCTGCGGACCAACCACGTCACCGGGCTGATCCCGACCGGGTGGTACCCGACCACGGTCACCGTCACGCGCGACCGCCGGCTGCTGGTGACGAACGCGAAGGGTCTCGGCGCCGGCCCGAACCCGGCCGGCCCGCAGCCGACGAACCCGGTCGTCGACTACTCGCAGTACGTCGGCTCGATGATCATGGGCACGCTGTCGGCGATCGCCGTACCGGGCCGGGACCAGCTCGCGCACTACACGCAGCAGGTCCGCGAGAACGACGGCTTCAACGGCGCCCCGCACCCGAACGGCCCGGCGAACGTCGTCCCGGTCCGGCCGGGGGACGCGAGTCCGATCAAGCACGTGATCTACGTCGTGAAGGAGAACCGCACGTACGACCAGGTGTTCGGCTCGCTCGGCAAGGGCGACGGCGACCCGTCGCTGAACCTGTTCGGCGACGACTCCGCCCCGAACCAGCGGCAACTGGCGCGTCAGTTCGTCACGCTCGACAACTTCTACGCCGACGGCGCGGTCTCCTCGGACGGCTGGGAGTGGGCGACCGCGTCGGAGTCGAACGCGTACAACGAGCACCTCTGGCCGGTCGCGTACAGCGGCCGCGGCCGGGGCGACGACGTGTACACGAACCAGGCGACCGACCCGGGCAAGCTCACCGGCGACTCGCGGATCTGGGACCGGCTCGACGACGCCGGCATCTCGTACCGCAACTACGGCATGTGGGCGGGCGGCCCGTTGCCGGCCAAGGTGTTCGCGACCGAGCCGCGGCTGGCCGCGCACACCGACCCGAACTACGCCGCCCAGAACGGCGACATCCGGGACAACTCGCGCGTCGACGAATGGCTGAAGGAGTTCAACGCGTCCGGCACCCTGCCCACCATGCAGTTCGTCCGGCTCGGCAACGACCACACGTTCGGTACGTCGGTGGGCAAGCCGACGCCCAAGGCCGCGGTGGCCGACAACGACCAGGCGCTCGGGCGGATCGTCGACGCGGTGTCGCACAGCAAGTACTGGAAGGACACCGCGATCTTCGTCACCGAGGACGACGCGCAGAACGGGCCGGACCACGTCGACGCGCACCGGACCGTCGCGCTGGTGATCAGCCCGTACACGCAGACCGGCATGGTCGACTCGACCATGTACAGCACGGTGTCGATGATGCGGACGATGGAACTGATCGCCGGGATCGGCCCGCTGACCCAGTTCGACGCCGGCGCGACCCCGATGACCGCGAGTTTCACCGGGCAGCCGAACCTGGCGCCGTACGACGCCCGGACGCCGTCGCAGTCGCTGGACGAGAAGAACACCGCGTCCGCGCCGCTCGCCGCGGAGTCGTCGAAGATGAACTTCAGCGCGGCCGACCTGGCGCCGGAGCAGCAGCTCAACGAGGCGATCTGGAAGAGCGTGAAGGGCGCGAACAGCCCGATGCCGGCGCCGCGGGGCGCTCCGGCGAGCGGGGCCGAGGCGGCCGAGGAAGGCGGGCGCTGAGTGGCTTCCCGGCCCCGGATTTCCGCGTCCTCGGGCGCTCGTGGCACACTAGATGGCTGGTTCCGGTTCACGTTCGTACCGTGCGGACGACCCGGGGCACCTGATCCTAGGAGACTGTCTTGAAGAGCGACATCCACCCGACGTACGTGGAGACCACGGTGACCTGCACCTGTGGCGCCACGTTCACCACGCGCTCGACCGCGGAGAACGGCGTCATCCACGCCGACGTGTGCTCGCAGTGCCACCCCTTCTACACCGGCAAGCAGAAGATTCTGGACACCGGTGGCCGGGTCGCCCGCTTCGAGAAGCGGTACGCGAAGAAGTAGCTGTCTTTCCGCGCGCCGGTTCCGCATTCACTTGCGGAACCGGCGCGCGGTTTGTCATATCAGGGACGCTTGAAGGGAGGAGTGCGGCATGTTCGAAGCGGTACAGACGCTGAAGGCGGAGTACGCCGAGCTGGAGCGGCAGATGGCGGAGCCGGAGTTGCACTCCGACCAGGCCAACGCCCGCCGGGTCGGGAAGCGGTACGCCGCGCTCGCGCCGGTGGTGCGGACGTACGACGAGTGGCTGCAGACCGGCGACGACATCGAGGCGGCGCGTGAGCTGGCGGCCGAGGACCCGGCGTTCGCGGAGGAGGCCACCCGGCTGACCGCGCGGCGCGAGGAACTGGCGGACCGGCTGCAGACGCTGCTGGTCCCGCGGGACCCCAACGACGACAAGGACGCGATCCTCGAGATCAAGGCGGGCGAGGGCGGCGACGAGTCGGCGCTGTTCGCCGGGGACCTGCTGAAGATGTACCTGAAGTACGCCGAGTCGCAGAACTGGAAGACCGAGGTGCTCGACTCGGCCGAGTCCGACCTCGGCGGGTACAAGTCGATCACGGTCGCGGTGAAGGCGAAAGGTACGCCCGAGCCGGGCGACGCGCCGTACGCGAAGCTGAAGTTCGAAGGTGGCGTGCACCGGGTTCAGCGGGTGCCGGTGACCGAGTCGCAGGGGCGGATCCACACGTCCGCGGCCGGGGTGCTGGTGCTGCCGGAGGCCGAGGACGTCGACGTCGAGATCGACCAGAACGACCTGCGGATCGACGTGTTCCGGTCGTCGGGGCCGGGCGGGCAGAGCGTGAACACGACCGACTCCGCCGTACGCATCACGCACCTGCCGACCGGGATCGTGGTGTCGATGCAGAACGAGAAGTCGCAGCTGCAGAACCGCGAGCAGGCGATGCGGGTCCTGCGGGCTCGGTTGCTGGCGGCGGCGCAGGAGGCGGCGGACCAGGAGGCGTCGGACGCGCGGCGTTCGCAGATCCGTACGGTGGACCGCTCGGAGCGGGTCCGCACGTACAACTTCCCGGAGAACCGCTTCTCCGACCACCGCGTCGGCTACAAGGCCCACAACCTCGACCAGGTCCTCGGCGGCGACCTCGAACCGGTGATCAAGGCGCTGACGGAGGCGGACCTGGCAGCCCGCCTCGAGTCCGTCGACTCCCAGTGAGCCCAGAAGAAACCCGCCCCCTCGCTCCGTTCGGGGGCGGGGGAGTGGAGGGCGGCGTCGTCCCGGGGGCGGGTGCTCGGGTGCGGGAGCTTGTTGCCGCGGCGGCCGAACGCCTGCGGGAGGCGGGGGTTGCTTCGCCGGAGTTTGACGCCGGGGAGTTGCTTGCGTTCGTCACCGGGTCCAGTCGGTTGATGTTGCGTGAACCCAGTGCTGATGAGCTCGCCAAGTACGAGGAACTGGTCGGGCGGCGGGTACGGCGGGAGCCGTTGCAGCATCTGACCGGTACGGCGGCATTCCGGTACCGGGAGCTTGCGGTGGGGCCGGGGGTGTTCGTGCCGCGGCCGGAGACCGAGGTGATGGTCGGGTGGGTGCTGGAGCGGATCGCCGGCGTACCGAATCCGCTGGTTGTCGATCTGTGCAGCGGGTCGGGGGCGATCGCGGGCGCGGTGGCGACCGAGCGGCCGGACAGTACGGTGCACGCGGTGGAGCTGTCCGCCGACGCGGTCGCGTGGGCCCGGCGGAATCTGGAAGGTACCGGGGCGATCCTGCACGAGGGCGACATCGACGGGTGCCTGCCGGAGCTCGACGGGCGGGTGGACGCGGTGATCTCGAACCCGCCGTACATCCCGCTGACCGCCTGGGAGTCCGTCACGGCCGAGGTCCGCGACCATGATCCGGCGCTCGCGTTGTGGTCCGGTGACGACGGCCTCGACGAGATCAAGGTGGTCGCCGCCACGGCCGGCCGCTTGCTGAAGCCCGGCGGCTGGTTCGCCTGCGAACACGCCGACGTCCAGGGCGAGTCGGCCCCCGCGGTCTTCGCCGCCACCGCCCTGTTCACCGAAGTCCGGGACCAACTCGACCTCTCCGGCCGCCACCGCTTCACCACCGGCCGCCGGATCTAGCGACTGAGACCGCGGCGACCAGTTGCGGGACGAGCAGGTGGTCTGGCCAGATCCAGCGTGCGGCCGGTGGTGGGGGCGACCGGTGGTTGGTGGGTGAGGCGGCAGACGATCAGGTGGTGGTCGGCGCCGGGGAGCTGGACGACCTGCGTCTCGCGGGTGACCAGGTCGCGGGTGGAGAACAGCCGGTCGATCGAGCGGCCGTCCGGTGTCGTGGCCGGCGGTGGATCGCCGAACGCGTCCACCATCCCGAGTCGCTCACCGAAGAACTCCCGCGGGTTCGGCATGTTCAGATCACCCGCGACGACACCCCGCCGTACGCCCCGTGCCGCCAGCTCCGCCTTCAAATACCCAGCCATCTCCACCCCGTAGGCATGCCCTACCCCCTCGCGATACGAGTACTCGACCCCCTCGGCACTCCGGAACATGTGAATCGGACACACCTGCCCACCGACGATGTCGACCCCGCCCTCGGTCCGCGCGACCACGAACCCCTTCGGATGCGGATCCATCGGCTCCCCGGTCCGCCAGTGCCGGAAGTCGATCGGCGGATCCGGCAGGTCGATCCGCTCCAGCTCGGTCAGGCGGTACGTGGACACGATCCCCACGCCCAGCCGTTCCACCCCCGGGATGTGCGAGTCCGAGAACTCCTGCCGCGCGAACGACAGCTCCCGCCCCGGCATCGCCGCCGCCCCCAGCCGTTCCAGCTGGTCGCTCCGGGTGTCCAGCTCGGTCACGATCAGTACCTCGGCCCGCAGCCCGGCGAGCGCCCGCCCGAAGTCCGCCGTACGGTCTTCGCCGAGGTAGCCGGCCGGCCCGACCAGGCGCCCGCCGGCGACGTTCGCGAACGCGATCGAGATCATTCGTAGACCACCAGCTCCGGTCGCGGTTTCAGGGCCAGTACCTGCGGGGGCGTCATCAGCGGCCCGTGCCGCGTGTCCTCGGTGTAGAACAACTTGAACCCGGCATGCACCGACGCCGGCAAGTGCACGGTCAGCTTCGCCCACGTCTTCAGCTTGTCCTTGCGCGCACCGATCCCGTCGACGGACTTGATCGTCACCACGCCCGGGTGGGCCTTCAGCGCGCTCTCGCCGCTGACGATCTTCGTCGACAGCTGATGGAACACGAACACCTTCTCCGGCAAGCCTTGCGCCGTCACCAGGCCCGAGAGGTACGCCGCAATACTGTCGAGCTCGGCGCCCGTCGTATGCCCGAACACTTTGCCCGGCACCTGCGTCGGCCCGATCGCCCACTCCGGATCGAACGCCAGCCCGACGTCCGGCTCCTTCAGCCACCGCTCCAGCCGCTGTACCTCCGGCAGGATCTTCGCCCGGCCCGGCTGGATGTCCAGCAACAGCAGCATCTTGTGCTTTCGAGCAACCGAGAGGTACTGCGCGATCTTCGCGTCAGGCAGCCGCCCGCGGTACAGCCCGTCCTTCCCTCGCGACCCCCGCGCCACCACGGTGATCAGCTCCAGCACAGGCTGCGGCGTACGCCCGGCCGCGTAAGAACGCGCCAGGGTCTCCAACTTGGCGGCCTTCGCGTCCAGGTCCTTGTCCAGAGGCCCCAGCGCAGGAGAACCGGGCAGACCGACGTACGCGACCAGCTGGTACTTCGGGAACAGCACGCGCCCGCCCCGCGGCAAACCGCCGGGTGCCGCCGGAAGAGTCGGCGTGGGGGAGCTAGGCGGCGGAGGCGCCGCGGCCGGTGCCGGCTTGTCGCTGCAGCCCGCCAGGGCCAGCAGTACGACGGCTACCACCGCACAGGCTCTCCGCATCAGCCCAGCCAACCACACGTCACGCCGATGAACGCTCCAGCCCGTCAGCAGCCCGCTGGACCATCGACTCAGGACCCTCGCTCAACGCCAGCTCCAGTGCACGCGCGAAGTGCGGCCGTGCCTGTGCGAGATCCCCCTTGTCCAGAAGGCTTTCCGCCAGCCGCAAGTACGCGTTCTGCTGCGACTGCCGCGATTCACTCTCAAGCGCCAGCTCCAACGACCGACGCCCGACCTCGACCGCCTCGTCCCACCGCTCCTGCCGCGCGTACGCCGTACCCAGGAACGCGTAGGTGTAGATGAGGCTGTAGTCCGCGCCACGCTCCACCCCAAGGCCCCGGGCCGTGGTCAGCGCCTCAACAGCTTCGTCAACGCGTCCCAGCGCCAGCAGACACTCACCGATCCCGTTCAGCACCTCCGCCTGTACGGCGGGCTCCCCAAGCGCCAACGACTCCTGGTACGCCGCCAGCGCCTCCTCGAACTCGCGCCGGTCCCCGTACGCGACCCCGAGGTACGCCAGCACCCGCGACACGATCCCGACGTCGTCGGCCTGCCGCGCAACCGCCAACGCCTCGTCCAGTACGGCGATCGCGTCGCCGTCCGGATCCAGCTTCGCCTGGCTGTACCCGATCGACGCGAGCAGCCGCGCCCGCAACGTCAGGTCCGCGTCCGCCGGCAACTTGTCGCGGGCCTCCTGCAGCGTCCGCAGACTGGCCTCTGCGCCCCGCCGATATCGCCCGAGGCTGCCGATAGACAGCAGTACGCGCGCCTGCGCGGAAGCGTCTGGCGCCGCCCGCAGCGCCAGGTCCAGCGCCTCGTCCAGCTCGTACACCCGCCCGCGCTGGAAGAAGCAGGGCGCGATCGCCAGGCCCAGCTGCCACGCGTGATCAGCAGCACCGCTCGCCGCGGCGTACGCGATCGTCGCCAGCACGTTCGCGCCCTCGGTGTCGACCCACTCCAACCCGTCCGCGGCCGACGCGAATTCAGGCACCCGCACCGGAGGCGGCGACTGCTGTTGGCTGCCGAAGATCGCAGTACTCGCGGCCGTCGTCGCGTGGAGGTAGTAGTCGAGCAAACGCCGGACAGCATCCGGCTCCGGGTGCAGCGTCCGTGCGTACTGCCGCAGCAGGTCGTGGAACTGGAAACGCCCAGGGCGTAGCTGCAGCAGCAGGTTGGCGTCGACGAGCCGCTCGAGCAGGTCCTCCGCTTCGAACGCATCCACGTCGGCCAGTGCGGCCGCGGCGTACACCTCGATGTCCTGGCCGGTCATCGCGCCCAGCAGGCGGAACAGCCGCTGCTGGTCCGGTGGCAGGTGCTCGTACGACAAGGCGAACGCGGGGGAGACCCCACCGCTGTCCGTGCTGAGCTCAGCCAGCCGCCTGTCCTCCGCGTCGAGCCGTTTGCTCAGGTGCTCGATCGTCCAGCTCGGCCGGTGCCGCAACCGCGACCCGGCGACCCGAATCGCCAACGGCAGGTACCCGCACTGGCTGACAACCTGTGCCGCAGCAGGGTCCTTGGCGCGGTCGGGCCCGACGATCTCGGCCAGCAACTCCTGCGCGTCCTCTGCCCGCAGTACGTCGACCGCGAACCGGGCTGTCGCGTCGAGCCCGGACAACTGCCGACGGCTGGTCACCAGCACCCCACACCGCGGACTGCCGGCCAGCAACGGCAGCACTGCGGCACTGTCCGGCGCGTTGTCGAGTACTACGAGCATGCGTCGTCCTGACAGCTCAGAACGCCACAGGGCCGCCCGTTCCTCAAGGTCAGCGGGTATGCGGTCCGCCGGGACGGACAGGGTGCGCAGCAGACGATCCAATGCGTGCAGAGCGGACACAGGCTCGTGGCCAGGCGTGTAGCCGTGCAGATCAATGAAGAGTCGCCCGTCCGGGTACATGTCCGCCAGCTGACGCGCTGCCCGCACGGCTAGCGCCGTCTTGCCCACACCAGCCATACCGTCGATCGCCACGACCACAGGCGCCGGCGTACGCAGGGCAGCGACCACTTGGTCCAGCACGTCGTCCCGGCCGACGAACGCGGCACCGTCGTACGGCAGCTCGTCACGAACCGCCTGCCGGGCCAGGGGCTCGTCGTTGCGCAGCACGCGTTCGTGGATCGCCCGCAGCGCCGGACCGGGCTCCACACCGAGCTGGTCGATCAGCGTCTGCCGCGTCTGCGTGTAGGTGGCGAGCGCGTCCGAGCTCCGCCCGCTCCGCCAGTACGCCAGCATCAGCTGCCCGGCAAACTGCTCCCGCAGCCGATCCGCCTCGACCAGTGCGACCAGCTCCGGCACCAGGTCGGCGTACCGCCCGCGCTCGAGGTCCGCGTCGATCCGCTCCGCGAGTACCTTCAGCCGCCGCTCCGACAACCGGTGCCGCTCGACGCCCAGGTAGTGCCCGGGCAGGCCGCTCAACGGCTCGCCCCGGAACAACGCCAGGGCTTCCGCCAACCGGTCCGCCCGTACGTCGACGTCGTCCGTCGCATGCGCCTCGCCGACCAGCGCCTCGAAGCGGGTCAGGTCCGTTCCGACAAGCCGCAGGCTGTACCCGTCTCGCGAACGCACGAGCACGTCCTTAGGCAGTAACTGCCGCAACCGGTAGACGTACGGCGCGACAATGCGCGCGCCACTACCGGGTGGTGCGTCGTTCCACACCAAGTCGACCAACTCGTCGGCGGACAGCACCCGGTTGGCACGCAACGCCAGCACAGCCAGCAGCGCCTGCTGCCGCAACGGCCCGAGCTCGACCTCGCGCTCGCCTGCCCAGCCGCGCAACGGACCGAGCAGGTCGAGCCGCAGGTCGTCCGTCACGGACGACAGTTTGGCAGCTACCCGGCGTTGTTGCGTACGTACGTGTCGATCTCGGACACCAGGGCCGACTTCACCGAGTCCTCGGCGAACGACTCGCGGACCGCGGTCTTCGCCAGCTCGCCGACACCGGCCTCGTCCAGGTCGAGCAGCTTGGCCGCCACGGCGTACTCGTTGGTCAGGTCGGTGCCGAACATCGGCGGGTCGTCGGAGTTGATCGTCACCACCAGGCCGGCGTCGACCATCGCGCGCAGCGGGTGCACGTCGTACGAGTCGACCGCCTTGGTGGCGATGTTGGACGTCGGGCTGACCTCGAGCGGGATCCGGTGCTCGCCCAGGTAGTCGACCAGCGCCGGGTCCTGCATGGTCGACGTACCGTGGCCGATCCGCTCCGCCTTCAGCACCCGCAGCGCGTCCCAGATCGTCTGCGGACCGGTCGTCTCGCCCGCGTGCGGCAGGCTGTGCAGCCCGGCCGCGACCGCCGCCTCGAAGTGCGGCTGGAACTGCGGCCGCGGTACGCCGATCTCCGGGCCGCCGAGCCCGAACCCGATCAGCCCCTCGGGCCGGATCTCGGTGGCGATCCGCAGCGTCTCGTCGGCGGCCGGGATCCCCGCCTCGCCGGAGATGTCGAAGATCCACCGCAGCACCAGGCCGAACTCCTTCTCGGCCGCCACCCGGGCGTCCTCGATCGCCTCGCAGAACGCCTCCGCCTGGATCCCGCGGACGACCGACGTGTACGGCGTGACGGTCAGCTCGGCGTACCGCAGGCTCTGCTGCTCGGACATCTCGCGGGCGATCTCGTACGTCAGCAGCCGGACGTCCTCCGGCGTCCGGACCAGCTCGACGACGGACAGGTAGATGTCGATGAAGTGCGCGAAGTCGCTGAACTCGAAGTACTCCGCCAGCGCCGCCGGGTCGGCCGGCACCGGCGAGTTCGGGTGCCGGGCGGCGAGCTCGGCGACGATCCGCGGCGAGGCGGACCCGACATGGTGGACATGCAACTCGGCCTTCGGCAATCCGGCGAGGAACTCACGGCTCACAGTCATGGCAGGGATCCTAGGGATTCGGCGGCCCGGTCCGCGCGGAAGCTGACAATCGTTTGTCAGCAACGACCCGGGTAGAGCCGGGGCCCGCGTGAGTGGCACGATTCACTCCGTGAGTGAGCGCTTCGACTTCACCGGGGACGAACTGGCACCGGCGTACCGCGCAGCGGTGGACGCCATCGAGGCCGGCGACCTGGTCGTGCTGCCGACCGACACCGTCTACGGCATCGCCGCCGATGCCTTCAAGGCGGACGCCGTGCAGCGGCTGATGGACGCCAAGGGCCGCGGCCGGGACATGCCGCCGCCGGTGCTGATCTCGGTGGTGGAGTCGCTGGACGCGCTCGCCACCGACGTACCGGACGCCGGCCGGAAGCTCTGCGAGGAGTTCTGGCCCGGCCCGCTGACGGTGATCTGCCACGCGCAGAGCTCGCTGATGTGGGACCTGGGGGAGACCCAGGGCACGGTCGCGCTCCGGGTGCCGGACCACGAGAACACCCGCGAACTCCTGTCCCGCACCGGCCCGCTCGCCGTCAGCTCGGCGAACACCTCCGGCAAGCCCGCGGCACTGGACGTGTACGACGCCGAGGAGCAGCTGGGCGAGTCCGTCGCGGTCTACCTGGACGGCGACCGGGTCAGCGGCGGCCGCCCCTCCACCATCGTCGACATCACCGGCGAAACCCCCCGAGTCCTCCGCATCGGCGCCCTGTCCCTGGACCAACTCCGCACCATCGCCCCCAACCTAACCTCAGACGACGACCCCACCCCAGCCCTCGCCCCCACCTCACCCGGCGAAGCTGCCCCGTCCGCCGAAGCCGAGCCGGCCGAAGCAGCCAAGCCAACCGAGCCGGCCGAAGCACACGCCGTCGCCCCCGACCCCACCCCGGCCGACGCCCCTGCACCCACTCTGTCCACCGGAGCCGAGCCGACCGAAGCAGCCGCGCCGGCTGAGCCGGCTGAGGCGGGCGCCGGTGCCGCCGATCTCACCTCGGACGACGCGCCTGCACCCACCCCGGCCGCCGACGCCGCCTCGCCCGCCGGAGCCGAGTCGGCTGAAGGAGCCGGGCCGGCTGAGTCGGTCGAAGCGGGCGCCGGTGCCGCCGATCTCAGCTCGGACGGCGACTCCGCACCCACGCCGTCCGCCGAACCCGCCCCGGCTGGGCTGGCCGAAGGAGCCAAGCCGGCCGAGCCCGCCGAAGCCGCCCCGGCCGGAGCAGGCGAACCGGCTGATGAGCTTGCGGCTGGGGAGCCAACTGGAGGGGCGGTTGAGGCGTCCAACAAGGGCGAGGGGAAGTCGACCGATTCAGATGTGAGGCCTGCGGACTAGTGCGCGAGTACCTGCTGGTCCTGTTCGTGGCGATGGCCACGACCTTCCTGCTGACCGGCGTCGCCCGGCAGATCGCGATGCGGTACGGCGCGGTCGCCAAGGTCCGGGCCCGGGACGTGCACAAGGTGCCGATCCCGTACTTCGGCGGCCTGTCGATCCTCGGCGGCCTGATCGCCGGGTACGCGGTGGCCAGCAACCTGCCGTTCCTCGGCAACAGCCTGCAGGTCGCGCACGACGCCCGCGCGATCCTGGTCGGCGGCGTGGTGATCTGCGCGGTCGGCGTGGTCGACGACCTGTACGAGCTGGACGCGATCACCAAGCTGGCCGGCGAGGTGCTCGCGGTCGGCGTACTCGTTGTCCAAGGCATCCAGTTGTACTGGCTCCCGCTGCCCGGCGGCGTGATCTCCCCGTCGCCCGCGCAGCTCGCCGTACTCACCGCGGGCATCCTGCTGGTGTCCTGCAACGCGGTGAACTTCGTCGACGGTCTGGACGGTCTGGCGGCCGGCGTGACCGCGATCGGCGCCACCGCGTTCTTCATCTACTCGTACCTGCTGAACGTGCACGAGAACCTCGACCGCGCGACCACGTCGACGCTGATCACGGTCGCGCTGGCCGGTGCCTGCCTCGGGTTCCTGCCGCACAACTTCTTCCCCGCAAGGGTTTTCATGGGCGACTCCGGCGCCCTGCTGATCGGCCTGATGCTGGCCGCGTCGACGATCAGCCTGACCGGCCAGATGGACCCGAACGCGGTGCCGTACGAGGTCGGCGGCTCCAGCCTGCTGCCCGCGCTCCTGCCGTTGGTCCTCCCCATCGCCATCCTCGCGATCCCCGCGCTGGACCTGACGCTCGCGTACATCCGCCGTACCAAGGCCGGCCGTTCCCCCTTCGCCGCCGACAAGCAGCACCTCCACCACCGCCTCATGCAACGCGGCCACTCGCACCGCCGCGCCGTGCTGTTGATGTACCTGTGGACCGCCTTGATCGCGTACGGCGTGGTCGTCCTCGGCCTGGTCCTGTACTGGTGGACGGCCCTGATCGTGCTGGCCGTCGCGGTCGCCGCGGTGCTGCTCACGACGGGTCTCCCGTGGCATCGCCGGAAACCGCTCGCCAAAGTCTGAGCGCCGGCTGAGAGGGACCAGACCACCGGTCGGTGTGGCCTACCGATAAGGTGTGGCTGTACAGCGGCAGGGGGCTCGTTTTGCTGACCGTGCAGACTTTGTGCTAGTTTTCACAAGCACCAGCAAAGAACAGCGACACCCCTGACCCCGCCCACCCGACGAGCTGGCCGCGAGACCAGCACGCCAGCAGGACGGAACCACCAGATGGCTCCTACGGCCCACAGCCAGAAGATCGCCGGACAAGCGACCAAGCACCCGGCGCTGGCAATGCTGCGCGGCGCTTCGGTCGCCGCCCTTGTCGTCGGCCTGAACGCGACCGCCGTTTCCACCGTCGCGGCCGGTCTGCCGGGTCTCTGGGGAGCCCTTCTCGGACTGCTGATGGTGATGGTCTTCTCCGGCGCCGGCCTGTTCGCGCTGCACCTGTCCAGGCGGTCCACGCCGACGATGCAGCTCGCGATCGCGATGGCGTCGTACACCGGACGGATCGCGATCTTCGGCGGCCTGCTGGCGATCGCGCTCAGCTCGGACTCGCTGGCCAGGCACGTGAACCTGACCGTGCTCGGCGTGGTCGCCGTAGTGGTCGTGATGGGCTGGCTGGCCGGCGAGATCTGGTCCTGGTCCCGGCTCCGGGTGCCGATCTACGACCTCGACAACGAGGTGACCGCATGAGCACCGTGGGTAACGGCGTGAGCGAGCGCAGCGAGTTCACCATCGAGTTCCTCCCTGCTGTGGTGGACATTACGGACACCGGTGTGACCGGAACTGTCGCCAACTGGTACGTTTCGGGTGCCAATGAGCGAGAACCAGGATCCGAAGCCATCACCCCCCAATTCGGGCGACGGCTGGCGGGTCCTGTCCTACTTGATCGGCGGTGTCCTGGTGTACGGGGGCATCGGGTTCGGGTTGGACCGGCTCTTCGGCACCCAGTTCCTGGTTGTGGTCGGCATCGTTCTCGGCGCCGGCCTCAGCATTCTGATGTTGCACTTCCGGTACGGGCAGCGGTCCTGACGAAGGGCCCGGCCCCTACCGGGTCTGACGTTGTTGACCGCCATGCCCTGAGCCGCCCTGCCCTTTGCTACAAGGCGTCCGACTTGAGCACGACGCGAGAGGAGACCCGGTGATTGCCGGCGTTTCGACCGAGTTCACCCCACCCGGTCCAGAAAGCTTCAATCTCCCGCCGATCATCCCCGGCGTGGACTGGTTCACCAAGCCCGTCCTGGTGGCCGCGTTGTCCGTCGTGGTGATCGTCTGGTTCTTCTGGGGTGCGTCCCGCAAGGCCGCGATCGTGCCGAGCCGGCTGCAGTTCACCGGCGAGCTCGCGTACAACTTCGTCCGCAACTCGATCGCCCGCGACGCCATCGGCAGCCAGGAGCACATGAAGTACGTGCCCTACCTGTGCGGCCTGTTCTTCTTCATCCTGCTGAACAACGTGGCCGGTTCGATCCCGTTGATCCAGTTCCCGACCTTCAGCCACATCGGCTGGGCGTACGTCGCCGCCGTGATGAGCTGGGTGATCTACAACGCGGTCGGTATCAAGAAGAAGGGCCTGGCGGGCTACTTCAAGCACCAGACCATGCCGGCCGGCGTGCCGGTCTGGCTGATGCCGCTGATGATCCCGATCGAGTTCATCTCGAACATCCTGGTCCGGCCGATCTCGCTGAGCCTGCGGTTGTTCGCGAACATGTTCGCCGGCCACATCCTGCTCGGGGTGTTCGTGCTCGGTGGCGAGTACATGGTGTTCGAGTCCGGGAAGATCTTCCTCGGCGGCGTCGGCATTGTCACGTTCATCATGGCCATCGCGATCGCCGGGCTGGAGCTGTTCGTGCAGTCCATCCAGGCGTACATCTTCGTGGTGCTGACCGCGCAGTACATCGGCAGCGCCATCGCCGACGACCACTGATCTGCTGTACCCCCTTTGACCCCGTAGTAACGAAACCGGATAGCCCCTATCCGTACGGAAAGGAACCACCGCAATGAGCAACATCGCTCTTGAGATGACCGGCAGCATCGCGGTTCTCGGTTACGGCCTCGCCGCGATCGGCCCGGGCGTCGGCGTCGGCCTGATCTTCGCCGCCGTCATCAACGGCACCGCCCGTCAGCCCGAGGCGCAGAACAAGCTCCAGTCGATCGCGTGGATCGGCTTCGGCGTCACCGAGGTGCTCGCGATCATCGGTATCGCGCTCGCGTTCGTCTTCAAGTAAGCCGACCTTTCACTGACTGACAGGACTCAGATATGACGACGTTGGTGGTACCACTCGAGGCGGCGCCGAATCCGCTGCTGCCGCACACCGCCGAGATCATCTTCGGCTTCGTCTTCCTGGTCCTGCTGGCCATCGCCTTCGCCAAGGTGGTCGTCCCGAAGTTCGAGCAGGCGTACGCCGATCGGACCGCGGCGATCGAAGGCGGGATGAACGAGGCCAAGCAGGCCCAGGCCGAGGCGAAGGCGGCTTTGGAGAAGTACAACGCGCAGCTGGCCGAAGCCCGGCAGGAAGCTGCGAAGATCCGCGAGGACGCCCGCGAGCAGGGTGCGGTCATCATCGCGGAGATGCGTGAGCAGGCGAACGCCGAGGCCGAGCGGATCGTCACGCACGCGCGGGCCCAGATCGACGCCGAGCGGGCGCAGGCGGTGACCTCGCTGCGGGCGGAGGTCGGCACCATGGCGACCACGCTGGCCGGCCGGATCGTCGGTGAGTCGCTCGAGGACGAGGCCCGGCAGCGCCGGACCGTCGAGCGCTTCCTGGCCGAGCTGGAATCCTCGGAGTCGGCTCGTCAGGCAGTCGGAACGGACTCCTGATGCGCGGCGCGTCGAACGAGTCACTCGCCCGGGCCGAAGCGGCCCTGGCGAGTGTGGCCCCGGCCGAGGGGCTGGGCAGTGAGCTGTTCTCGATCGCCAAGCTGCTGGACGGCAGCGGCGCGCTCCGGCGCGCCCTGACCGACCCGGCGCGGCCGGCCGACGCCAAGGTCGGACTGGCCGGGCAGCTGTTCGGCGGCAAGATCTCCCACCAGGCGCAGGAGGTCCTGTCCGCCGCGGTAGCGGGCCGCTGGGTCAGCGGCCGCGACCTCGGCGACGCGCTGGACCAGCTCAGCGTCGAGGCCGAGGTGGCGTACGCCGACACCCGGCGCAAGCTCGACGAGCTCGAGGACGAGCTGTTCCGGCTGGACCGGGTGGTCGCCGTCGAGCGCGCGCTGGCCGACAAGCTGGGCGACCGGGGCATCCCGGTCGAGCACCGCCAGGCACTGATCCGCGGGCTGCTGCAGAGCAAGGCCGACGCCACCACGGTGCGGCTGGCCGAGCGGGCCGTGGACGGCCGGGGCCGCAGCTTCGCGGCGTCGATGCGGGTCTACCAGGTCGCCGCGGCGGCCCGGCGGAACGCCAGCATCGCGACCGTGCGGGTGGCCACCGACCTGTCCGAGGCGGAGCGCACCCGGCTCGCGGCAGCGCTGGGACGGCAGTACGGCCGGGACATCCAGCTGAACGTCGTCGTCGACCCGGGAGTGGTCGGCGGCGTCCGGGTGGACATCGGCGACGAAGTGATCGACGGAACCATCGCGGCCAGGCTCGACGACGCGCAACGGCGCATCGCGGGCTGAACGCCCCTTAACGACATACAGCGGCGCTAAGGGTCGGGAAAGCCTTTAGAGCCACAACAGGCCAGCAAGGGTCAAGGAAGCAGGAAACACAATGGCTGAGCTCACGATCAGGCCGGAGGAGATCCGGGACGCCCTGGATCGGTTCGTCACCGAGTACCAACCGGCCGACACCGCCGCCGAGGAGGTCGGCACCGTCGTCGACGCGGGTGACGGTATCGCCCACGTCGAGGGCCTGCCCTCGGTGATGACCAACGAGCTGCTCGTTTTCGAGAACGGCACCGAGGGCATCGCGCTGAACCTCGACGTCCGCGAGATCGGTGTCGTCATCCTCGGTGAGTACGACGGCATCGAAGAGGGCCAGCAGGTCCGCCGGACCGGCCGGATCCTGTCCGTCCCGGTCGGCGAGGGCTACCTCGGCCGCGTGGTCGACCCGCTCGGCAAGCCGATCGACGGCCTCGGCGAGATCACCGGCATCGAGGGCCAGCGGGCGCTCGAGATCCAGGCCGCCGGCGTGATGGACCGCCAGGAGGTCCGCGAGCCGCTGCAGACCGGGATCAAGGCCATCGACGGCATGATCCCGATCGGCCGCGGCCAGCGCGAGCTGATCATCGGCGACCGCAAGACCGGCAAGACCGCGATCGCGATCGACACGATCATCAACCAGAAGGCCAACTGGGAGTCCGGCGACCCGAAGAAGCAGGTCCGCTGCATCTACGTGGCGATCGGCCAGAAGGGCTCGACGATCGCCGCCGTCCGGGGTGCGCTCGAAGAGGCCGGCGCGATGGAGTACACCACCATCGTCGCCTCCCCGGCGTCCGACCCGGCCGGCTTCAAGTACGTCGCGCCGTACACCGGCTCCTCGATCGGCCAGCACTGGATGTACCAGGGCAAGCACGTGCTGATCGTGTTCGACGACCTGACCAAGCAGGCCGAGGCGTACCGCGCGATGTCGCTGCTGCTGCGCCGCCCGCCGGGCCGTGAGGCGTACCCGGGTGACGTCTTCTACCTGCACAGCCGCCTGCTCGAGCGTTGCGCGAAGCTGTCCGACGAGCTCGGCGCCGGCTCGATGACCGGTCTGCCGGTGATCGAGACCAAGGCGAACGACGTCTCGGCGTTCATCCCGACCAACGTCATCTCGATCACCGACGGGCAGATCTTCCTGCAGTCCGACCTGTTCAACGCGAACATCCGGCCGGCCATCGACGTCGGCATCTCGGTGTCCCGGGTCGGCGGCGCCGCGCAGGTGAAGGGCATGAAGAAGGTCTCCGGCACGCTGAAGATCGACCTCGCCCAGTTCCGCGCGATGGAGGCCTTCGCGATGTTCGCGTCCGACCTGGACGCCACCTCGCGCCGGCAGCTGGACCGCGGTCAGCGGCTCGTACAGCTGCTCCGCCAGCCGCAGTACTCGCCGTACCCGGTCGAGGAGCAGATCGTCTCGATCTGGGCCGGTACCACCGGGCACTTCGACGACGTGCCGGTGAACGACGTACTGCGCTTCGAGCGGGACTTCCTGGACTACCTGCGCCGGGAGAGCAAGGTGCTCGACGCGATCCGTGAGTCCGGGCTGTTCGGCGACGACGAGGCACAGGCCGTGACCGACGGGCTGAAGTCCTTCAAGCCGACCTTCCAGACCTCCGAGGGCACGCTGCTCGGCACCGAGGCCCCGGCCGAGGCGATGGACGAGGCGGATGTCGACCAGGAGCAGATCGTCAAGCAGAAGCGGGGCTGATCCACAGTGCCAGCCAACCTGCGGGAGCTTCGCGACCGGAAGGCCTCGGTCACGACGATCAAGAAGCTCACCCGCGCGATGGAGCTCATCGCGGCGTCCCGGATCGTCAAGGCGCAGCAACGCGCCGCGGCGGCCGGTCCGTACGCGCGTGAACTCACCCGTGCCGTGTCGGCGGTGGCGACGTTCTCGAACGTCGACCACCCGCTGACCACCGAGAAGGAGAACCCGCGGCGCGCCGCGGTGCTGCTGATCACCTCGGACCGCGGTCAGGCCGGGGCGTACTCGTCCAACGTGATCCGCGAGGGGGAGCGGCTGAACCAGCTGCTCCGCGAGGACGAGAAGCAGATCGTCCCGTTCATCAGCGGCCGCAAGGGCATCGCCTACTACACCTTCCGGCAGCGCGAGGTCGCGCAGTCGTGGGCCGGCGACTCCGACAACCCGAGCTTCGCCCGGGCCCGGGAGATCGCCGACGCGCTGATCGAGGCGTTCCTGACCCCGACCGAGGAGGGCGGCGTGGACGAGATCCACATCGTCTTCACCCGGTTCGTGTCGATGCTGACCCAGCGCGCCGACGTGATCCGGCTGCTGCCGCTGGAGGTCGTCGAGGGCGCGGAGCCCCCGGCCGCCGACGACGTGCTGCCGCTGTACGAGTTCGAGCCGTCCGCCGCCGAGGTGCTCGACGGGCTGCTGCCGAAGTACGTCGCCAGCCGGATCCACTGGTGCATGCTGCAGGCCGCGGCCTCGGAGCTGGCCAACCGGCAGCGGGCGATGAAGTCCGCGACGGACAACGCGCAGGACCTGATCGAGAAGCTGACGCGAGACCTGAACCAGGCCCGCCAGGCGCAAATTACCCAGGAAATCAGCGAGATCGTCGGTGGCGCGAGTGCGCTCGCCGACGCGAACGCCGGGAGCGAGTGAGAGAGATGACTGCCACGGTTACCGAGAAGAACAACGAGGCCGGCGCCCCGGGCGTCGGTCGCGTCGCCCGGGTGATCGGCCCGGTCGTCGACGTCGAGTTCGCGGCCGACGCGATGCCCGACATCTACAACGCGCTCGAGGTCGACATCACCCTCGGCGACAGCACCCAGACGATCACCCTCGAGGTCGCGCTGCACGTCGGCGACAACATCGTCCGGGCGATCTCGATGAAGCCGACCGACGGCCTGGTCCGCGGCGCCGAGGTGCGCGACACCGGCTCCGCGATCTCGGTCCCGGTGGGCGACGTCACCAAGGGCCGGGTGTGGTCCGTGACCGGCAAGTGCCTGAGCCAGGACGAGTCCGAGTTCCAGATCACCGAGCGCTGGCCGATCCACCGCAAGGCGCCGGCCTTCGACCAGCTCGAGTCGAAGACCGAGATGCTGGAGACCGGCATCAAGGTGCTCGACCTGCTGACGCCGTACGTGCAGGGTGGAAAGATCGGCCTGTTCGGCGGTGCGGGTGTCGGCAAGACGGTGCTGATCCAGGAGATGATCTACCGGATCGCCCACAACTTCGGTGGTACGTCGGTGTTCGCCGGTGTCGGCGAGCGCACCCGTGAGGGCAACGACCTCATCAACGAGATGGAAGAGGCCGGCGTCTTCAAGGACACCGCGCTGGTGTTCGGCCAGATGGACGAGCCGCCGGGCACGCGCCTGCGGGTCGCCCTGTCCGCGCTGACGATGGCGGAGTACTTCCGCGACGTCGCGCAGCAGGACGTGCTGCTGTTCATCGACAACATCTTCCGGTTCACCCAGGCCGGTTCCGAGGTCTCCACGCTGCTCGGCCGGATGCCGTCGGCGGTTGGTTACCAGCCGAACCTGGCCGACGAGATGGGCGTGCTGCAGGAGCGGATCACGTCGACCCGGGGTCACTCGATCACCTCGATGCAGGCGATCTACGTGCCCGCCGACGACTACACCGACCCGGCGCCGGCCACCACGTTCGCGCACCTGGACGCGACCACCGAGCTCTCGCGTGACATCGCCGCCCGGGGTCTGTACCCGGCCGTCGACCCGCTGACCTCGACGTCGCGGATCCTCGACCCGCAGTACATCGGCCAGGAGCACTACGACGTGGCTGTCCGGGTGAAGCAGATCCTGCAGAAGAACAAGGAGCTGCAGGACATCATCGCGATCCTGGGTGTCGACGAGCTCTCCGAAGAGGACAAGATCACCGTCGCGCGGGCGCGCCGGATCGAGCAGTTCCTCAGCCAGAACACCTACATGGCGGAGAAGTTCACCAACGTGCCGGGTTCGACGGTCCCGCTGAAGGACACCATCGAGTCCTTCAAGAAGATCGTCGACGGCGAGTGCGACCACATCGCCGAGCAGGCGTTCTTCAACGTCGGTTCGCTCGACGACGTCGAGCGCAAGTGGGCCGAGCTGCAGAAGGAAAACTGAGATGGCCGACGATTCTGCCAAGCACCTCGAGGTCGCGCTGGTCGCGGCCGAGCGGACCGTGTGGCAGGGCCAGGCCAAGATCGTCATCGCCCGGACCACGGACGGCGACGTCGGTATCCTGCCCGGCCACGCGCCGCTGCTGGGCCTGCTGCAGGGTGGCACCGTCCAGGTGCGGACCGTCGACGACGAGTACTTCGTCGCGGCCGCGCCGGACGGCTTCATCTCGGTGGCGAACGACCGGGTCTCGATCCTGGCCGAGAACGCCGAGATGGGCCACGACATCGACCTCGAAGAGGCCCGCCGGGAGCTCGAGCAGGCGCTGGCCGCCGGTCTCGACACCGACGGCGACCAGGACGAGGTACGACTCGCCGAGGCCAGGGTCCGGGCCGCCGAGCAGACGTCCTGACCGGACCTGCCATAATCGGCACAATCGAATATCGTCACTGACAGTACGGTTCTCCGGGGTGCCCGGGACAAGTACCCACACAAGGCACCGGAAATGGGGTCGGCAAGGTATGAGGACAGTCCTCGATGTCGTCGGGGTCTGTCTGCTTGCCGCCGTGCTGTTCATCGTGCTCGTCGCGTTCCGCCGTCGCTGGTTGTCCAGGGACGGCGGAACTTTTGATTGCAGCCTGCAGCTCGCCGAGAAGGACCACGGCCGCGGCTGGGCGCTCGGCCTGGCCCGCTACGTCGGCGACGACCTGCAGTGGTTCCGGGTCTTCAGCCTCGCCTGGTGGCCGAAGCTGGTCGTGAACCGCCGCCAGCTCGAGGGCGTGACCACCCGCCGCCCGATGGGCAACGAACCACTGGTCACGTACGCCGGCCACGTCATCGTGGACGCGAAGCTCAACGACAAGACCGTCCACTTCGCGATGACCGAAGAGGCGCTGACCGGCGTCCTCGCCTGGATGGAATCGGCTCCCCCGAGCACCCAGACCTACCTGTGATCGTAGGAGTGTCAGGGCCACGATAAGTACGTCGTGGACGCGCACACTGGAGCGATGGAATCGTGGGAGTTCGGCCGGGCGGTCCGTCGATGGCGGGACCGGGTCGCGCCCGGAGCGGTCGGTCTGCCGCCGGGGAGCCGTCGCCGCGCGACCGGTCTGCGGCGGGAGGAGCTCGCCGCCCTCGCGGGGATCTCGGCCGACTACCTGACCCGGCTGGAGCAGGGCCGGGCGACGTCTCCGTCGTCGCAGGTCGTCGAGGCGCTGGCCCGCGCACTCCGGGTCTCCGACTCCGAGCGTGAACTGCTCTTCGAGCTGGCCGGGCTGTCCGCGCCGGGCCCGGACGTCGTACCGTCGCGGATCAGCGCCAGCGTGCAGCGACTGCTCGACCGGATCGCGGACACGCCGGTGGCCGTGTACGACGCGACGTGGACGCTGCTGGACGCGAACACGCCGTACGACGCCTTGATGGGCGAGACGACGACGTGGCGGGGGCTCGAACGGAACGCGCTCTGGCGGAACTTCGTGGGTCCTGGTACGCGCGTCGTCCATTCGCCCGAGGAGAAGGCGGAGCTGCTGGCAGGGCAGGTCGCCGACCTGCGCCGGACCGCCGCACGTTATCCGGCGGACCGGCAGCTGCGGACGCTGATCCGCGAACTCACCGCGCACAGCCCGCACTTCGCGGACCTCTGGGCGCACGACGACCCGGAGCCGCGCACGGAGCCGTCGAAGCGGAAGGTGGTCGATCATCCGGCCGTCGGCCCGATCAGGCTCGACTGCGACGTCCTGTTCGTGGCGACCGACGACGTCCGGCTGATGATCTACACCGCCGAACCGGGGAGCGAGGACGCGGAGCGGCTGGCCCTCGCCGTCGTCCTCGGCACGCAGCAGCTCGTCGACCGAGCCGATCCTGGTCCTGCCGGTCCTACGAAAACCGGACGGCTGTCTGACCGCTGACGGCCGTCCGAGACTCGTTGTATGAACACATGGATCATCACTGGGCCGACGTCAGGTATCGGCCGTCGTACCGCCCTCGAGCTGGCCGCGCACGGCACGGTCGTGCTGGTCGGGCGCGATCCGGCGAAGCTCGCCGAGGTCGAGCAGCAGATCGGGGCGAGCGGGGGCCGCGCGGTGCCGGTGGTCGCCGACTTCTCCGATCTCGGCAGCGTACGGCGGGCCGCCGCGGAGATCGTCGCGCTCGGCCGGCCGATCGCCGGCGTGCTGAACAACGCCGGCGTCTTCCCGCTGGAGCGCCGTACGACGCCGCAGGGGTGGGATCTCACCTACGCGACCAACCATCTCGGCCCGTTCGCGTTCACCGAGGCCCTGATGCCGCGGTTGCCCGACGGCGCGAACGTCGTGTTCGTCTGCTCCGGGGTGGAGGATCCCGAACGCCGGCCCGCTGTCGTGGCCGGCTTTCGCGGCGCCCGGTTCCTCTCGGTCGAGGCGAGCGTGCGCGGCGAGTGGAAGCCCGGCGGCTCCACCCGGCCCGGCTTCGACGCGTACGCGACCTCGAAGCAGGGCAATCTCGCGACCGTGCTGGCCTTCGCGAGGGAGACGCCGCGGCTCCGCTTCAACGCCGTCGAGCCGGGATTCAGCCCCGGCAGCGCGCTCGGCCGCGACGCCGGTCCGATGGTGGGGTTCGTGTCGAAGTACGTGCTTTCACCGCTGGCTCCGATGATCAGGTACTGGAGCACACCCAAGCGCGCCGCCCGGGTGATCGCCGAGGTCCTGACCGCCGACTCCGCCGCGTCCGGTGTCTACTACGACGAACGAGGTAAGCCGATGCAGGGCTCGGTCGAGGTCCGCGATCCCGGATTCAGCGACCGCGTGGTCGCCGAGACCCGAGCCCTGCTCGCTGCCGTGGATCGCGACAGGTCAGTGGACGTCGAGGGCCTGGAGCAGCATCGGGAGTGAGGCGTGCAGTTCGCGCTGCCAGTAGGCCCAGCCGTGCGTGCCCGGGCCGTAGAAGTTCGTCGTCAGGTGCTTCGCGCCGACCTGCTCGAGCTGGGCGGCGAGGGCGTGGTTCTGCCGGTTGAAGTCGGCCTCCAGCGCGTCGGTCTTGCCCGGCGGGTCGAACGGGCCGGCGGTGCCGTCGCCGCAGGACAGGTACACCGGTAGCGACTTGAGCCGGTGGGCCAGGTAGTACGGGTCGTGCGCCTGCCAGATGCCGCGCTGGGCGACCGGGTCTCCCCAGACGCGCCGCGGGTCGTTGCCCTGGCCGGCGAAGAAGCCCATGATCCGGTTCACCGACTCGTCGTTGAGCAGCGGATGCGCGGAACCGGAGTACGCCGCGACCGCGCGGAACATGCCGGGGTGCCGGGCGGCGTACAGCAGCGCGCCCTGGCCACCCATCGAGAGACCGGCGACGACGCGGTCCGAGCTCGCGCCCCAGCCGTGTTCGAGGAGGTGTGACAGCTCGACGGTGTGGAACGTCTCCCAGGCGGGGTCGCCGCCGGCGCCGTAGTTCCACCAGTCGCTGTACCAGCCGTTCCAGCCGGCCTCGGGCATCACGACCAGGACCTTGCGCAGGCTCGGGATCTTCGCGATGTCGGTGCCGGACCAGGACGTGTAGTCGCCGCAGCAGCCGTGCAGCAGCCAGAACGTCGGCCAGTGCTGACTGCGGTCGGCGGGATCCCAGCCGTCCGGGGTGAGCAGGCGAACGTTGACCGTGCGGCCGCCGAGCGCCTGGGAGCGCACGGTCAGGTCGGTCAGCCGGTCGGCTACCTGCTTGACCGCAACGACCTCGGCACCGCGGGGCGCCGCCTGGACGGTCGTCGGGCTGGGCGCAGCTTGGGCGGCAGGTGCGAGCGGGACAAGTCCGATCAGCAGCGCTGCGGCGAGGCGGGCGAGCTTGGGCATGGGCGTACCTCCTGGGCGGGGAAGGTGGCTGAAGGACATGTACCCCCGAAAACCGGTGGGTACTCCGGAGCGGGTGTGCCAGGATCGCGGGCATGAAGAGTTTCTTCTTCCGACTGGGCTAGCTCCGCCGGCCCCTTCGTGTGGCGTTCTGCCCTTGGCCGGCGAGGCGGGAGTGGCCGGTTGGCTGCTCCCGGACTCTTGCCGGGAGATTCTTCATGCGTTCTGCGCTCATGCTCGTGCGCACTGTTGCTGGTTTGGAATGGCTGGTGGCCGAGGAGGTTACCGCCGCGGGATGCCGGGTGGTTGAGGTGTCCAGGCGGCAGGTGGTGGTCGAGGGTCTGGTGGCGCCGCCGCGGATGGCCGACGACGTGTTCGAGGTGTATGGCGTGGCGCCGGATCCTGGCCGTGCCCGCGCCGGGCTGGCGGCCGCGGTGCGGGCCGCGTTGCGGTCGGCACCGGGTGGTGGGGTGTTCGCGGTGTCGGCGTCGTTCGTGGGGAAGCGGAACTTCAACCGGTACGACGTCGAGGACCTGGTGGGGCAACGCCTCGCGCGGTTGACCGGCGGGCAGTATCACTCGCGGCGCGACGGCGTCGTACCGCCGGACGAGCGCACCGAGTGGCGGGTGGTGCTCGACGGGAAGACGCTGTGGGTGGCGCGCCGCCCGTACGCCGTACCCCTCCATCGGCGCCCGTGGCGGCAACACACCGTCCGCGGAAGTCTGCACCCACCGGTAGCGGCCGCCATGGCCCATCTCGCTGACCTGGCGCCTGGACACCGAGTATTGGACCCGTTCTGCGGCGCGGGCACGGTCCTGCTCGAAGCCCGCCTGCTTGAACCGGCCGCCAACTACCTAGGCGTCGACCGAGACCCAGCCGCAATCGCCGCAGCACAAGCGAATGCGGCGCAGATGATTGGGGCGTCCATCAACTGGCGGGTAGGGGACGCGCGGCGGATCGGCGGGAGCTTCGACCGGATCGTGAGCAATCCGCCGTGGGGTGTGCGGGTGGATGCGGCCGACGTCGCCGCGGGGATCCGGCGGTGGCGGGAGGTCCTGCGGCCGGGTGGGGTGGCGGTGGCGCTGGTGATGGGGGAGCAGGTCCCATGCGGCTGGCAGGTGCGTGGCCGGTATCAGTTGGCGGTGGCGGGCAGGCATCCGCTGATCGTGGTTCTGGGGCCGTCTCGGTATTGACATGCGCGGAGAACGTTCGTAGGTTCCTGCGCATACGTAAGAGCAACCCTCCATTAGCTCATATTCGAGTGCTCATACGTATGAACGTGCAGCCGCTCTACATCTGAGGTGAGGAATATGCGCAGTCGATGGCGGGTGTTTTTGGCGGTCGGCGCAGTGCTGGTCGCGGGGTGCTCAGGCCCCGCGACCGGTCCGGCGGCGACCGGGTCGGCGGGTGGCGCGAGCATCGTCTACGCGAAGACCGACGGCGGTACGACGTTCGTCCGCAACTACAACGTGATGGGCCCGGCGACCGACAAGGCGCCGAACGCGGAGCTGGTGTACGAGCCGCTGATGCGGGTCGACTACAGCGACGGCGGGGTGGTGAAGCCGTGGCTCGCGCAGAGCTGGGCGTTCTCCGACCAGGGGAGGACGTTGACGATCAAGCTGCGCACGGACGTGAAGTGGTCCGACGGCCAGAAGTTCACCGCCGACGACGCGGTCTACTCGCTCGGCCTGCCGATCGAGAAGAAGGACTTCAGCATCGCGGGTGTCACCTACAAGTCGGTGACGAAGGTCGACGACAGCTCGGTCAGGGTCACCTTCGCGGAGCCGTCGTACGCGACCCTGAACCAGTTCGCGAACATCCTGCTGCCGATGGTCCCCAAGCACATCTGGTCGACCCAGAACCTGAACACCTGGACCAACCCGGACCCGGTCGGCACCGGCCCGTTCACGGTCAAGGAGTTCAAGCCGCAGCAGATCACGCTGGGCGCGCGCTCCGACTACTGGGGCGGCAAGTTGCCGATGACAACGTTCAAGATCGTCCCGACCGCGGGTGAGGCACTGAAGGCGCAGCTGCTCAAGGGCGAGCTCGACTGGGCGTCGGCCGGCTGGGCGAACGGCGAGAAGGAGTACGTCGCCAAGGACCCGGACAAGCACCTGTACCAGCTGTACTCCAACGGCGGCGCGATGTCCGTGCTGTTCAACACCGGCAAGGCCCCGTTCGACGACGTGCACGTACGGAAGGCCCTCGCGCTGACCATCGATCGTACGGCGGTCGTCACCACGCTGCAGCGTCCTGGTACCGAGGCCGGCCCGACCGGTCTGTCCGAGCAGCTGTTCGGCGACTGGCTGGACCCGGCGTACAAGGGCCAGGTGCAGAAGGTCGACGCGGACGCCGCGAAGGCCGAGCTGGCCAAGGGCGGCTGGACGATCGAGAACGGCGCACTGGTCAAGGACGGCAAGCGGTACCAGCCGAGCATCCTGTTCAACGCGGACTGGGGCTGGGGCAGCTACGCCGACATCCTGATCAACACCTGGAAGCAGACCCTCGGCCTGACCGTGAAGAGCGCCGGCCAGCCCAGCGCCGGGTACTACGACAAGCAGAACCTGGGCCAGTTCGACCTGGCGGCCTCGTCGACCGGCGGCGCGAGCGTGTACGGCGTCTACCGGTTCCTGTCCAGCCAGTACCTGACCCCGATCGGCAAGTCGGCCACCCTCGACCAGGGCCGCTGGAGCGACCCGGAGACCGACAAGATCATCAAGGCGATGGAGCGGACCGACAACGTCGACGAGTTGAAGACGCTCGGCAAGCAGCTGCAGAAGATCGTCGTCGACCAGGTGCCGTTCAGCCCGATCTACAACAACTTCTACTTCATCGACATCAACTCGACCCGGTGGACCGGCTGGCCGACGCCGCAGAAGTTCGACGCGATCCCGTTCCCGGGGATGGGGCCGGACACCATCCTCACGCTGCTGAGCCTGCAGCGCCGGGGGAACTGACGATGCGGTGGGCCTTCCTGGCCCGGCGGCTGGGTTTCTACCTGGCCGCCGCGGCCGCCGCGATCGGCCTGAACTTCCTGCTCCCGAGGCTGATGCCGGGCGACCCGTCGTCGGCGATCGTGGAGGAGCTGGAGCGGGTCAGCGGCCAGCAGGTGCCGGCCGAGACGCTGGAGTCGATCCGCGCGATCTTCGGCAACCCGCACCAGAACCTCGGCCGGCAGTTCCTGGACTACCTAGGCCAGCTTTCGCACGGCGACCTTGGTGTGTCCGTGGTCAACTTCCCGGTCCCGGTCGCCGACCTGGTCTGGCAGGCGTTGCCGTGGACGCTGCTGCTGGTCGGCACCACGACGGTCACGGCGTTCGCGATCGGCACCCTGCTGGGGGTCGTCGCGGGCTGGAAGGCGGGCAGCAGGTTCGATGCGATCCTGACGCCGCTCACCACGTTCCTGTCCAGCGTCCCGTACTTCTGGGTGGCGCTGCTGGCGCTCTGGGCATTCGGCTTTGTGCTCGGCTGGACGCCGATGTCCGGCGGCTACGACCCCGACCTCCCGCAGGGCGTCAGCCTGGCGTACGTCGCGAGCGTGCTGCACCACGGGATCTTGCCGGCGGCAACCATCGTGTTCTCGGCGTTCGGCGGCTGGCTGCTCGGGATGCGGAACATGACTGTCACCACGGTCCGCGAGGACTACGTGCTGCTGGCCCAGGCGAAGGGCCTGTCGTCGCGGCGGGTGATGTTCCGGTACGCCGCCCGGAACGCGATGCTGCCGAGCTTCACCGGTTTCGCGATGGCGCTCGGGCACGTGATCGGCGGCGCGCTGCTGACCGAGATCGTGTTCAGCTACCCCGGGATCGGCTACCTGATGTACGAGGCGCTGCAGAAGCGCGACTACCCGATGATGCAGGGCGTGTTCCTGCTGATCACGCTCGCGGTGCTGCTCGCGAACCTGATCGCGGACCTGGCCTACGTACTGCTCGATCCGCGAATCCGGGCGAGGGGATGACCATGCTCAGGAGCTGGAAGGTCCGCTTCGGACTCGGCGTACTGCTGTTCTTCGTCGTGCTCGCGATCGTCGGCCCGCTGCTGCCGCTCGATCCGCGCGCGAACGACTTCACCGCGATCTCGCAGCCGCCGAGCGGCAAGCACCTGTTCGGTACGACGCAGTTCGGCCAGGACGTGCTCGCGCAGACCGTCGCGGGCGCCCGCGGGTCGATGCTGGTCGGCATCGTGGCGGCCTTGATCGGTACGACGATCGCGATCCTGGTCGGCGTCCCCGCCGGGTACTTCGGCGGCGCGGTCGACAACGGCCTGAACTTCCTCACGAACCTGTTCCTGGTGATGCCGGTCCTCCCGCTGATCCTGATCGTGGCCGGCTACGTCCAGGGCACCGGCCCGTGGGTGATCGCGCTGATCATCGGCCTGTTCGGCTGGTCGGGCGGTGCGCGGACGCTGCGGGCGCAGTCGCTCAGCCTGAGCAGCCGCGACTTCGTGCTGGCGATGCGGATGGTCGGCGAGCCGCACTGGCGGCTGATCTTCTTCGAGGTGCTGCCGCACCTGACCGGCTGGATCTCGGCGATGTTCCTGCACGGCGTGATCGGCGGCGTGATGGCCGAGGCCGGGCTGGCGTTCCTCGGCATCACCGACTCCGGGTCGATCAGCTGGGGGACGATGATCCAGGCCGCCCAGCAGCAGAGCGCCGTACTGCGCGGGTTCTGGTGGTGGTTCGTACCGCCGGGGCTGTGTATCGCGCTGATCGGGACCGCGGCGACGATGGTGAACTTCGGCGTCGACGAGGTGTCGAACCCGAAGCTGCGGATGGCCCGGCGCTCGGTCGTGGTCCGGACCCGGAAGGTGGCCGAGGCATGAGCGTGCTGACAGTCGAAGGTCTGACTGTGGACTACCTGACCGCAGACAAGCCGGTGCGGGCGTGTGACGACGTGTCGTTCGAGCTGCAGCGCGGCGAGATCCTCGGCGTGGCGGGGGAGTCGGGGTCGGGCAAGTCGACGCTGATCACCGCACTCACCCGGCTGCAGCGGCCGCCGGCGGTGACCACGGCCGGCCGGATCGAGTTCCACGGGACCGACCTGGTCGGACTGAGTGCCGACGAGCTCCGGAAGCTGCGCTGGACCTCGCTCGCGATCGTGCTGCAGAGCGCGATGGACGCGCTCAATCCGGTCATGCGGGTCGGCGCTCAGTTCGTCGACGTACTGCGCTCACACGACAAGGGCCTGCGCCGCCGCGAGGCGTGGGACCGGGCAGCGGAGCTGCTCGCGATGGTCGGCATCTCCGCCGACCGGGTCCGCGCGTTCCCGCACGAGCTGTCCGGCGGCATGCGGCAACGCGCGAGCATCGCGCTCGCGCTGGCCTGCGGTCCCGAGCTGGTCGTGATGGACGAGCCGACGACGGCCGTCGACGTGGTGATGCAGCGCCAGATCCTCGCGCAGGTACTGCGACTCCGCCGGGAACTGGGGTTCGCGGTCGTGTTCGTCACGCACGACCTCTCGCTGCTGCTGGAGCTCGCCGACCGGATCGCGATCATGTACGGCGGCCGGATCGTCGAGATCGGCACCGCCGAAGCGCTGTACGCCAAACCACGGCATCCGTACACCCGCGGCCTCCGCGACTCGTTCCCGCCGCTGCGCTCGGAACTGCGCAGACTCACCGGCATCCCGGGCAGCCCGCCGGACCTGCGCACGCCGCCACCCGGCTGCGCGTTCCACCCGCGCTGCCCGGACCGCTTCGACGGTTGCGACCGGCAACGACCGGAGCTGCTGACGATCGAGAACCACGCCGTCGCCTGCCGGCTCTACCCCTCGGGAGATGATCAGGTATGAGCCAACCGGTACTCGAGGCTCGTGGGGTCTCGAAGCATTTCACCGCCGGCCGGGCGACCGTGCGGGCGGTCGAGGACGCCACGCTCGCCTTGCTGCCCGGGCGGATCGTCGCGCTGGTGGGGGAGAGCGGGAGCGGGAAGACAACGCTCGCCCGGCTGCTGGCCCGCTTCTACCCGCCCACCGCGGGGGAGATCCGGCTGCGCGGCGAGCCGGTGAAGGGCAACCAGCGCGCGTACTACCGCGACGTACAGCTGATCTTCCAGGACCCGTTCGGGTCGTTGAACCCGTTGCACCGGGTGCGGTACAACCTGGAGCGGGCGGTGAAGCTGCATCACGAAGTGCGCTCCAAAGAAGAGGTGGAGCAGCGAGTCGTGGAGTTGCTGGAGCGGGTGAGCCTTACCCCGGTCGAGCAGTTCGTGGACAAGTTCCCGCACGAGCTGTCCGGCGGGCAGCGGCAGCGGGTGGTGATCGCGCGGGCGCTGGCTGTCGAGCCGAAGGTGCTGCTCGGCGACGAGCCGATCTCGATGCTGGACGTGTCGATCCGGCTGGAGATGCTGAACCTGCTCGACCGGCTGCGGACCGAGGACGGGCTAGCGCTGCTGTACATCACCCACGACATCGCGAGCGCGCGCTACCTGTGCGACGACATCGTGGTGATGTACGCCGGCCGGATGGTCGAGGGCGGCCCGAAGGAAGCGGTGATCGCGGACCCGCTGCACCCGTACACGCAACTGCTGATCGACTCGTCGCCGGATCCGGAACGCGACCGCACCGATCGGGCGGCACTGTTCGACGCCGAGGACCTGGGCGAGCCGCCGAGCCTGATCGACCCGCCCGCGGGCTGCCGGTTCCATCCGCGCTGCCCGGTGGCGATGGACATCTGCCGGACCGACGTACCGCCGCGGACCGAACTGCCCGATGGCCGCTGGACCCATTGCTGGCTGCAGGAGAACAAATGAAGGCACCACGACAGTCCGACGTCGCCCGGCTCGCGGGCGTCTCCCAGTCCGCGGTCTCCCGGGTGGTGAGCGGCGACGTGGACAGGATCCCGGTGGAGACCCGGGACCGGATCCTCGCGGCGGTGAAGGAGCTCGGGTACGTCCCGAACGCCGCCGCGCGGAACCTGCGGAACAAGCGCAACCGGCTCCTCGGCGTCCATACCTTCGAGGCCGTGTTCCCGCACGCCCGCGAGGACTTCTACTTCGAGTTCCTGCTCGGGATCGAGGAGCGGGCCGAGGAGATCGGGTACGACCTGGTGCTGTTCACCTCGACCGGGACCAGCGACGGCCGGCGGCGGATCTACCGGGACGGGACCAACCGGCTGAACCTCGCCGACGGGACCGTCCTGCTCGGTGCCGCGACCGACCGCGAGGAGCTGGCCCGGTTGTGGCACGACGGGTACCTGTTCGTGCACATCGGCCGCCGCGAGGTGCCCGGCGCGGAGATCCCGTGCATCGTCCCGGACTACGTGGCGGCCGCGGACCGGCTGGTGACGTCGCTGGCCGACCGCGGCCACCGGCACTTCGCGTACCTGCGCGAGGGCATCGAGCAGGAGGCGTACGTCGACCGGCGGCAGGGCTACCGGGCCGCGGTCGAGCGGCTCGGGCTGCAGGACCGATCGCCCGGCTTCCGGGGCGAGCCCGGGCTGACCGAGGAGTGGCTGGACGAGCTCGCGGCCGGGCCGGAGACCGCGGTGGTTGCCGAGGGCATCCGGTTGGCCGAGGAGCTGCGGACCGGACTGACCGCGCGCGGGCTGAGCATCCCGGCGGACCTGTCGGTGGCGGTGCTGGAGGGATCGGGCGACGAGCCCGGGCACCGCTGGGACTGCCTGGTGATCCCGCGCAAGGAGATCGGCCGGATCGCGATCGACGCGCTGGTGGCGCGGGTCGAGGATCCGGATGCGGAACCGGTCAGCCAGTTGGTGGCCTGCGATCTGGTGGCCGGCGAAACCGTCGCCGCGCCAAGACCTATGGAGGGATGAACGGGTGGAAACAGATGTCCTCGTAGTCGGCGGCGGACTGGGCGGGGTCGCCGCCGCGCTGACCGCGGCACGCCTCGGGCGGAGCGTCGTCCTGACCGAGCCGACCGACTGGCTGGGCGGGCAGCTGACCAGCCAGCTCGTCCCGCCGGACGAGCACCCGTGGATCGAGCAGTACGCCGCCACCGGGTACGCCGAGCTGCGCAACCGGATCCGGGAGTACTACCGCCGCAACTACCCGCTCACGCCCGAGGCCGCCGCGAACCCGCTGCTCGACCCGGGTCTCGGCGTGGTCAGCCGCTTCTGTCACGAGCCGCGGGTCGCCGCCGCCGTACTGGAGGAGATGCTCGCGCCGTGGCGCGCGTCCGGCCGGCTGGTCGTGCTGATGGAGCACGAGCCGATCGCGGCCGCCACCAACGGCGACGAGATCGAGGCCGTCACGTTCCGCGGGATGGGCCGCGAGCTGACGGTCGAGGCGACGTACGTCGTGGACGCGACCGAGCTGGGCGACCTGCTCGAGCTGGCCGGAGTCGAGCACGTGATCGGCGCCGAGGGCCGCGACGAGACCGGCGAGCTGCATGCGCCCGAGGTCGCGAATCCCCTGGACCAGCAGGCGTTCTCGTGGTGTTTCGCGCTGGAGCACCGGCCGGGGGAGGACCACACGATCGACCGCCCGGCCGGGTACGAGCACTGGCGGGACACGGTCGCGCCGTTCTGGCCCGGGTCGCAGCTGTCCTGGACGGACGTCGTACCGGTGACGCTGGAGCAGCGGGAGTGGAAGCTGCTGGACGCGAACCCGGCGAAGCGCGCGCCGTTCTCGCTGTTCCGGTACCGGCAGATCCTTGCCAGTAGCAACTTTGTCGACAAGGCGATCCCGGACGTCACAGTGGTGAACTGGCCGCAGCTCGACTACTGGGAGAAGCCGCTGCTCCCGGATCCCGCCGACGCGCTGGCGGCAAGTCGCGACCTGTCGCTCTCCTTCCTGTACTGGATGCAGACCGAGGGCGGGTACCCCGGGCTGCGCCTGCGCCCCGACGTCACCGGTACGGCGGACGGCCTGGCGAAGGCGCCGTACATCCGGGAGTCCCGCCGGATCCGGTCCGAGTTCACGGTGCTGGAGCAGCACGTCGGCGTCGAGGCGCGCCCCGACGGCGCGGGCAGCGAGGTGTTCGCGGACACGGTCGGCCTCGGGCGCTACCGGATCGACCTGCATCCCAGCACGGCGGGCCGGACGTACGTCGACATCGAGGCGTACCCGTTCCAGATCCCGCTCGGTGCGCTGATCCCGGTCCGGGTCGACAACCTGCTGCCGGCCAACAAGAACATCGGGACGACGCACATCACCAATGGTTGCTACCGCCTGCACCCGGTCGAATGGAGCATCGGCGAGGCGGTTGGCGCACTGGCCGGGTTCTGCCTGGCCGAAGGCCTGTCACCACGCAAGGTCCGCAACGATCCCACCCACCTGGCCGACTACCAGCGGCTCCTCGCCAACGACCTGCGCATCAAGCTCGCCTGGCCGGAGGAGATCCGCACGCATCGCGACTGACTGAAGGGATGTAGCTGTGCTCCGAAAGTCTTTGGCCGCCCTGTGTACCGCCCTCCTGCTCTCCGCCGCCTCCTTGGTGAACGCGACGGCGAGCACTACCGCCCTCCCCGCCCTGCACACCGAAGGCAATCGCATCAAGAACAGCGCCGGTACCGCTGTCACGCTCCAAGGCGTCTCCGTCATCGCTCCCGAACAGAACGCGGTCTGCACCGACTGCAACAACAAGCCGATCAACGACCTGATCGACATGACCGTGTCGAACGGCTGGCACTCCAAGATCCTCCGGCTGCTGGTCACCGAGGCGATCGGCAAGGACCTGAACGCGTACGACGCGACGTACATCAAGCCGTACGTCGACCACGCCGTCGCCAAGGGTCTGTACGTGATCATCGACCTGCACCTGGTCCGGAACTACGGCGACGCCGCGGGCGCCGTACCGCAGTCGGACGTGAAGGGGTTCTGGGACTTCATCGCGCCGCGGTATGCGAACAACCCGAACGTGCTGTTCGAGGTGTTCAACGAGCCGATCGCGCCGGACAACTGGGCCAGCTGGAAGTCGTACATCCAGCCGGTCGTCGACTCGATCCGCTCGGTCGCGTCGAACGTGATCCTGATGGGCAGCCCGTCCTGGAGCACCCGGCTGAACGGCGCGCTGACCGACCCGATCACCGGCGGCAACATCGCCTACGTCTACCACCTGTACCCGAACATGGGGCCCGCGACCGCAGCGAACCTGGATCCCAAGTTCGGTACGGCGTCCGCGACGCTGCCCGTCGTACTGACCGAGTTCGGGTGGGACCCGTCCTCGACGGCGAACGACGTCACCGCCGGGAGTACCTCCGGCTGGGGCCTGCCGCTGCGGCAGTACCTGGACGCCCGGCCGCAGATCGGCTGGATCGGGTGGATCTTCGACAACTTCTGGCAGCCTGTCATGTTCGACAAGAACTGGAACCTGCTGACCGGCGAGTACGAGGGTGGTTTCATCCGGGACTGGCTGGCCGGTGCGCCCGCGACCTCGCCCTGCAGCGACCATCTCGCCCGCGGTGCGACGGCCACCGCGTCCTCGTCGTACACCGCGGACTCGGGGCCGGAGAAGGCCGTCGACGGGTCCTGCCTGGACAGCGGGCGGTGGATGTCCGCGGTCGGCGACACCACGCCGACGCTCACGCTGAACCTCGGCGCGTACAAGACCGTCAAGCAGGTCGATGTGTACAGCGGGTACCAGTACCCGAGGGTCGCGACCGGGACCGTCCTCGTCGCGTTCAAGGTCGAGGCGCACACGTCGGCCGGGTGGGTCCAGCTGGGCAGCGTCACCGGGAACACCAGGTCGCTGGTCTCGATGGCCGGTCCGTCCGGGACAATTGACCAGCTACGCCTGACCGTGACCGACCCGTCGAACACCACCCCGGACATCGCCCGCGTGTACGAGGTGGCCGCTCACTGACCGTGCCGAGGAGGTCCGCTGACATCCCGACCAGGCCGGATCGTCGCCGCGCTGCTCGCCGGTGCGCTGGTCTTCCCGCTGGTGCCGGCGGTCACCTCACGGCCGGTGAAACTGCAGGTACTGTCCAGCCGCGCGGACATGGTGACCGGCGGTGACGCTCTCGTGCACGTGGACGTGTCCGAGGCGGACCTGGACGACGTACGGGTGACTCTGAACGGTAAGGACGTGTCGTCGGTGTTCAGCGCCGACGACACGGGCCTTACCGGTCTGGTCGACGGGATCCGGCTCGGGAAGAACGTGCTGCGGGCCGAGGCGGGCGGCCGGCGTACGACGCTCGAGGTGCGGGACTCGCCGCGGCAGGGGCCGGTGTTCGCGGGGCCGCACGAGCAACCGTATGTCTGCGAGACCGCGAACGCGACGGTCCCCGTGGTCGGCGGCACGCTCGGCGCACCGCTGGACGACGACTGCACGATCACGCCGCGGGTCGACTACTTCTACCGGACCAGGTCCGGGAAGTACGCGAAGTGGCCGGCGGGCGCGACCAGGTACCCGGCGGACCTCGCCGACACCGCCGCCGGCGATCCGTTCATCGTCCGGATGGAGACCGCGAGCGCGGACCGGGCGATCGTCCGCACGACGATGCTGCACGACCCGCTGGACGAGGCCGCGCCGACGCCGACCCGCCGATCGAAGGGCTGGAACGGGCGGGCGATCTTCACCCTCGGCGGCGGCTGCGCCGGCGGGTGGTACCGGTCCGGGCGGACCACCGGCGGGGTGACCGACGCGTACCTGCTCGGGCAGGGGTACGCGCTGCTGTCGTCGTCGCTGAACGTGTTCGCGCAGAACTGCAACGACCTGATCGCCGCCGAGGCCGCGATGACGACGAAGGAACTGTTCGTCGAGCACTACGGCCGGCCAGAGTTCACGGTCGGGTTCGGGTGCTCGGGCGGCTCGTACCAGGCGCACCAGATCGCCGACAACTACCCGGGCATCTTCGACGGGATCATCGTCGGCTGCTCGTTCCCGGACGTCGGCTTCGGGACGGTCCCGGTGATCACCGACGCGTGGCTGCTGACGGCGTACTTCGCCCGCTCGGGTCTCGCCTGGACGCCGGAGCAGCAGCGCCAGGTGGCCGGTTTCCGGAACTACCGGACGCTGGCGAGTACGGCGCTGAGCGCCCGGCGGATCGACCCGCGACGGAACTGCGGGAGCGTCCCGATCGGCCTGCGGTACGACCCGGTGCGGAACCTGCGCGGCGTCCGGTGCGACGTGTACGACCACACGGTCACGGCGTACGGGAAGGACCCGCTGACCGGGTTCGCCCGGCGGCCGCTGGACAACGTCGGCGTCCAGTACGGGCTGAAGGTGCTGAAGTCCGGGGCGATCACGCCCGCGCAGTTCCTCGACCTGAACCGGCGGATCGGCGGCTTCGACGCGGACGCCAACCTCGTCCCGGAGCGGACCGAGGCAGACCCGGAGGCGGTCCGGGCGGCGTACCGCACCGGGCGGCTGACCAACGGCGGCGGCGGGCTGCGGGACGTGCCGATCATCGACTACCGCGCGTACGCCGACAACCAGCCGTGGGGCGACATCCACCTGCGGTACCACACGTTCTCGATGCGCGCCCGGCTGGAGAAGGCGAACGGTACGTCGGCGAACCAGGTGAGCCTGCTGGAGGACGCTCGCTACGGCCTGTTCTCCACCGCGAGTCCGTTGCTGCGGCACGCGGTCAAGGAGATGGACCATTGGCTGACCCAACTGACCGCGGACGGTACGTCGCGGCCGCGGATCGAGAAGATCGAGGCGGCGCGGCCGTCCGGGCTGGCCGAAGGGTGCCGTGGGCCGCACGGGTTCATCGCGCAGCCCCTCGACCGGGACCCGGCGTCGCGGTGCGAGCAGCTGTTCCCGTCCGCGTCGTACCCGCGCGAGGTGGCCGGCTCCGGGGTGGCGGCGGACGTGATCAAGTGCCAACTGGTCCCGCCGGTGCGGTCGGAGTACCCGAAGTTCACCGACGAACAGTGGGAGCAACTGCGGGAGATCTTCCCGGACGGCGTCTGCGACTGGTCGAAGCCGGGCGTCGACCAGTCGCCACCGGACGGGACGTGGCTCAGCTTCCCAGGCTGAAGCTGAACGTGTGCGGTCGTGCCTGGAGGTCGTGCGGCGGGAGGATCGGCGCGCCGCTGGTCGGGCTGCCCAGCCCGTGCTGGAGGGCGTCGAGGGTGATCCAGACGGTGTCGCTCGGGCGGAGGTCGGCCGGGTGGTCGGCGGCGGCCAGGTCGGCGGTCGTCCAGCGGCGTACGGTCAGCGCGAGACCACCGGTGATGCGCAGCCGGCCCGCGGAGCCGGAGAGCTCCGCCCAGCGGACGTTGCCTCGGGCACCGTTCTCCTGCGGGTACAGGTACGGCACCTGGAGGTCGTCGATCGTGCTGGTGTAGCGGCCGATCCTCGCCGCCGCCTGCGAGTCCGGATACGCCTGTCCCGGGCCCTTCCCGAACCACGTCATACCGTGAAACCCACCCGGCACCCCGAACGTCACCCCGAGCCGCGCCCAAGGCACCGTCCACCCACCCAACGGCTCCACGTCCACGTCGGCCGTCACACTGCGCCCGTCGGTGGTCCACCGGTAGGTCGTCAACACCCGCGCATCGGTGGCGGCCGCCCCCACCATCGTCACCACGGTCAGCTCGTCATCCTGCTGCTGGACCGAAACCGTCCGATACCGCAACCGATCCAGCCCCGCATTGGCCCACCGGGTCTTCCGGTCCAACGTCGTCGCGTCCCACGTCCGCCCGTCGTGCTGAGTAGGCGCCCGCCACAACTCCAACGGAACATGCGTCACCTCCCACCCCCACAACCTCACCAGCCGCCCACTCCGCGGATCGAACCTCCCCGGCCCAACCGCAAGCGCCTTCCTGGGAGCCCGCACAACAGCCCGCTCGAACAGCTGAGCCTGCGCAAACGCAACCTCGTGCCCAGCAGGCGCCCACACCTCGTCAGCACCCAACACAGCGCGAACCGTCAACCACCTCTCCCGACCACCAGGAGGTTGTACTTGAGGGAGGGAAACGGTGGTGGACATGCCGGGGGTGAGGGTGGGGAAGGGGAGGGTGCCTTGGGCAAGCGGCTGGCCCTCGTCTGTTGTTTCCCAGAGGAGGGTCAGGTGGGAGGTGTCGCGGGTTTGGTATCTGCTGGTGATTGTGAGGAGGTTGTCCGTGATGGACAACCGGACCGGCTCGTAGGTCTTGTGTACCTCGGCGAGGACCGGTTGTGGTGTGAGGTCGGGGAAGACCAGGCCGTCCAGCACGTACGTACCGTCGTGCAGTTCCTCGCCGAAGTCGCCGCCGTACGCGTACGAACCATCCGCGCGGAGGATGCCGTGCTCCATCCACTCCCACAGGAACCCGCCCTGGCACCGCTCGTACCGGTCGAACAGCTCCTCGTACTCCGGCAACCCGCCAGGACCGTTGCCCCCGGCATGCGAATACTCACACAAGATGAACGGCATCGAACGCCGTCGCGCGTCCAGCACCGGATCCTCCAATGGCGTCTCGGCCCGCTTCCCGATCGCCTCGACCTCCGCATGTGACGCATACATCCGGCTGTACACGTCGACATCCGCACACGTCGGATCCCCCTCGTAGTGCACCGGCCGCGACGGATCCCGCTCGCGCGTCCATTCCGCCATCGCGGTCAGGTTCGACCCGACGCCGGCCTCGTTCCCGAGCGACCACATGATCACCGACGGGTGGTTCTTGTCCCGCTCGACGGTCCGCCGCATCCGGTCCACCGACGACTCCAGGAACCGCGGGTCGTCGGCCGGGTTCCCGCGCCAGTCGATCAGCATGAACCCGTGCGTCTCGTAGTCGCACTCGTCCAGCACCCAGAACCCGAGCTCGTCGCACAGCTCCAGCAGCCGCGTGTCCGGCGGGTAGTGGCTGGTCCGGATCGCGTCGATGTTGTGCCGCTTCATCACCAGCAGCTCGGCCCGCAACCGCTCCTCGGGTACGGCGCGCCCGAACACGGGATCGTGCTCGTGCCGGTTCACCCCGTGGAACACGATCCGCCGCCCGTTGACCCGCAGTACGCCGTCCACGATCTGCACGGTCCGGAACCCGATCCGCAGCGACACGACCTCACCCGGCAGCTCCACCATGGCGTCGTACAACCGAGGCTCCTCCGCCGACCAAGGCTGCACGCCCGGGATCGTCACCCGCTCACCGCACGCCGCCTCCACACCAAGTGCAGGAATCCGCACCACGGCACCCGGCGCCGACTCCACCAGCAACACCCCGGCGCCGTCCACGTAGTCCGCGTGCACGAACACATCCGCGTCCACCGGCCGCGCGATCAGCGTGACGTCGCGGAAGATCCCCGGCAGCCACCACATGTCCTGGTCCTCGAGGTACGACCCCGACGACCACTGGTGCACCCGCACCGCCAGCACGTTCCGCCCTGGCCGCAGCACCGGTCCGACCGCGAACTCGGCCGGCAGCCGCGACCCGCGCGTCACCCCGAGCTCGACCCCGTTCAGCCACACCCGCGCACACGAGTCCACCCCGTCGAACCGCAGTACCGCGGGCCCGTCCCACCCGTCCGGCACCGTGAACTCCAACCGGTGGTCCCCGGTCGGGTTCTCGTCCGGCACGTACGGCGGATCCACCGGGAACGGGTACTTCTGGTTCGTGTACTCCGGGATCCCGTGCCCGTGCATCGGCCACGACGAGGGCACCGGCAACCAGTCCCAGTCCGAGTCGTCGAAGTCCACCGCCTCGAACCCGGCGTCCAGCACGTACGGCGACAACCGGAACCGCCACTGTCCGTTCAAACTCAACCGCGGCGCATCTGACCGCACCGCAGCCCGCGCCGGCAACACGCCGTACCCGGGACCGGGATCCTCCCAGTAGTTCACGCCTCCTCCCGGATCCACACCGTCATCGGGCCGACCTCGCGGTTCGCCCACGCGTAGTACGGGATCGCGGTCAGTGTCCCGTCCCGGGCCGGCACCTCGACGGTTGTCACGCCGCCGAGCAGCCCCGGCTCCTCCCGCTCGACCAAGGGGCCCTCGACGACGGCGGTCGAGTCCAGCACCACCGACGCGTCCTGCTGCTCGAAGCAGTACACCAACGGCCCGCGCTCGATCGCGACGCATCCGCGCACCGAGTCGATCCGCTCGTCCGGCGTCGTCCGCCGGGCCGCTACCGGCAGCTCCAGCACGACCTCGTCGCCGACCGACCACACCCGCTGCAACGGCCCGTCGTGCCCGTTGACCGTCAGCCGATAGCTCTCAGCCCAGCCAGGAATCCGCAACCCGAGCGTCCACGGCGAGTCAGGCGTGGAAGTGATCCGCACCCGCACAGTCCCGTGCCACGGATACTCGGTCTCCACCTCGAAGCCGATCTCGCCGACCCGCACGGACGCAGGCGCATACAGCTGAAGCTGAACCCCGTCGTCATCGCACGTGGCAACCATCTGATCCAGCGACGACAACGTCCGCATCACGTTCGGAGGACAACAAGCAGTCCCGAACCACGGCTGCCGCCCACCCACCGCCGACCGCTGGTCGTCGGCGAACGCCCCGTCCCGCACCTTCAACGTGTTCACGTAGAAGAACTTGTCACCGCTCAGCGCAACCCCGGAGATCACCGCGTTGTACAGCGTCCGCTCGATCAGATCGGCGTACTTGCTCTCCCCGGTCGCGAGTAGTAGCCGCCAGCTCCACTGCACACTCGCGATCGCCGCACACGTCTCGCAGTACGCCGTGTCCGGCGGCAGCTCGAACGGATCGCCGAACGCCTCGCCGTACCACCGCGACCCCACCCCACCCGTCAGGTACGTCTGGCTCTCGACCATCGTCGACCAGGTCGCCCGCAACGCGTCGAGCAGCTCCGCGTCGCCGGTCTCCACCGCGACATCGGTGGCGCCGGCGGCCAGGTACAACGCCCGTACGGCGTGCCCCGCGAGCGTCCGCACGTCCCGCACCGGCAGGTGATCCTGGAAGTACGCCGGCCCGTGATGCCCCGGCACCGTGAGCGTCCCGTGCCCGCGGGCCTCGACGAAGTACGCGGCGAGCTCGAGGTACGCCCCGGTCCCGGTCTCCCGGTACAGCTCGACCAGCGCCATCTCGATCAGCGGATGCCCGTCGACCCCTTCCAGCCGTCCCGGCCCGAACGTCTTGCACAGCTGATCGGCGAACCGGCACGCGACGTCGAGCAGCGTGCGATCCCCGGTGGCCCGCACCTGCGCGACGGCCGCCTGGAACAAGTGCCCGGCGCAGTACAGCTCGTGGCCTTTCTCCAGGTCGCCGTACCGCCGTCCGCCGAGCACCAACCGCGTGTGGTTGTTCAGATAACCGTCGGCCTCCTGCGCGGACGCGACCAAGGCACTCGCCGACGCCTGCCAGGAGGCGAGCTCGGCCGAAGGCGAGCGCAGCTGCTCCCAGGCGACCGCTTCGAGCCACTTGTAGACGTCGGTGTCGGCGAAGAGCTTGCCCGCGAACGGCCCGGCCCCGAAGTTCTGCAGGGTGCCGACCTCGGAGAGCCGGTCCGCGGCGGCCGGGATGGTCGTCTCGCGGTTGATCCGCTGACGCTCGGACCAGAACCCGCCGGTGAGTTTCGTACCGCCGAGGGGGAGTGGGCGCAAAGGCATGGAGGCTAGGTAACCACCGCTCGCAACACCAGGGCAAGAGTTCAATGCAAACGATTGCGAGTGCGGATTCCGCAACGTGCAATCGTTTGCAATTCATCGGCGTCACGCCCTTGACATCGGCTCGTAACCTCCGTGACCATGAGGGCCGTCGTTCCATTCGGACTTGACTAGATATTCAGACAGCGCCCCCTGAGATGAGGCATGGACGATGACCGAAACCCCCTCTTCCGTCCCACCCGGCTGGTCCCGACGCGGATTCGTCGGCACCACGGCGGCCGCCATCGGCGTCGCCTCGCTCGGGATCACCCCGGCCGCGAACGCGATGACCGCCGCCACCACCGCGAACGACGACCAGCTGCCGGCCTTCCCCGGTGCCGAGGGCGCCGGCAAGTGGTCGAAGGGCGGCCGCGGCGGCTCCGTGTACGAGGTGACCACGCTGGCCGATTCCGGACCCGGCTCGCTCCGGGACGCGGTCTCCGGCTCCGACCGGACGATCGTGTTCCGGGTCTCCGGCACGATCCAGCTGCAGACCGGGCTGCTGATCGCCGGCAACAACCTGACGATCGCCGGCCAGACCGCGCCTGGTGGCGGGATCTGCGTGGCGGGACACAGCACGAACATCAAGGGCAGCGCGCACGACATCGTGATCCGCTACCTGCGCTTCCGGCTCGGTGACGAGAACGAGATCGCCGACGACGCGTTCAACACCAACGTCCCCGGCTCGGTCAGCCCGCAGATCCGCAACCTGATCATCGACCACTGCTCGTTCAGCTGGGGCGTCGACGAGTGCCTGTCGCCGTACGGCAACTTCGACGTCACCGTGCAGTGGTGCATCGTCTCCGAGGGCCTCGCGCTGTCCGCGCACCCGAAGAACCGGCACGGGTACGGCGGCATCTGGGGCGGCCAGCGGAACACGTACCACCACAACCTGATCGCCCACCAGGGCGGCCGGAACCCGCGGTTCGGCTACACCGAGGGCATCACGCTCGAGGTCGACCACTACAACAACGTGGTCTACGACTACGGGTACACCTCGCTGTACGGCGGCGAGTGGGCCAACGGCATCAACATCATGAACAACTTCTACAAGCCGGGCCCGACCACCCAGGACGAGGTCGCGCCGGTGGTGCTGAGCGCGAACCGCGGCGGCCAGTGGTACGTCGCCGGCAACGAGGTCGAGGGCCACCCCGAGGTCACCACGCACAACCGCAACGGCATCCGGTACCCGATCGGCGGCATCGTCGAACTGACCCAGCCGCACCCGATCCCGGGCCGTGGCGACCTGCAGGCGCCGAACAAGGCGTACGAGGCGGTCCTGGCGAATGCCGGCGCGATCCTGCCGAAGCGGGACGCGGTCGACGCGCGGGTGATCGCGGAGGTCCGCAACGGCACCGGCCGGCTGATCAACTCGCAGAAGGACGTCGGCGGCTACCCGGACCTCGTCCAGACCGAAGCGCCGGTGGACTCCGACCACGACGGCATCCCGGACTGGTGGGAGCAGGCCAACGGCCTGGACCCGAACGACCCGTCCGACGCGCAGAAGATCGCACCGAACGGCTACACCTACCTGGAGAACTACCTCAACTCGCTCGTCCCGGAGCCGGTGGGCAACCCGACGGTCGCGATCACCAGCCCGACCCAGGACCAGACGATCCCGGGCCGCACTGCTCCGACCGTCACGATCAAGGCCGACGCTGCCGCGGCCAAGGGCGGCCAGCTCGCCAAGGTGGAGTTCTTCGTCGCCGACCAGCTGATCGGCACGGCTACCAGCGCGCCGTACCAGGTCCAGTGGAAGAACGTTGCCGACGGCTCCTACTGGCTGACCGCGCGGGCCACTGACAAGAACGGTACGGCGACCCAGTCGACCGCGGTCCAGACCCACGTCAACCGGCAGACCGGGACCGGCGCCTGGACGTCGACCGCGGTGGGCAAGCCGCCGGTGCCCGGCTCGGGCAACCTGGAGAACGGCGTACTGACCGTCAAGGGGTCGGGCCGGATCTACGGGCGGAGCAGCAACTTCCACTACGTGTACCGCAAGCTCCAGGTCGGCGGCGCCGGCGCGGTCTCGCAGGTCACGGCGCGGCTGGACAGGATCAGCAAGGTCGCGAACGGCCTGACCGCGGGTCTGATGATCCGCGACAGCCTCGACCCGGCCGCCCCGTTCATGTACGGCGGCATCGGGTACGGCGTGGCCGGCGGGTACGGCACCGTGAACGACAACGCGAGCGCGGCGCCGACCGCGACCGACGACGGCGGCATGAAGGCACAGGCGATCCGGATCCAGACCGACGGATCGGTGCCGAGCGTCGGTCCGTGGCCGTGGGACGGGACGTACCTGGACCACACGAAGGTCTACTGGCTGCGGCTGCTCCGGCGCGAACGCCCGGACTACGGCGACGTCGAGTTCGAAGCCTTCATCTCCACCGATCAGGTCACGTGGGACCGCTTCGGCTACGAGAAGCTCGTGATGCCGAGCCGGACCTTCTACATCGGGTTCGCCGTCGACGGCGGCCGGATCGACAACGCGCTCGTGGACTACGGGACCGCGCAGTTCAGCAACATCACGCTCGAGCAGCAGTGAGGTAACCACGATGACAGATATCAACCGACGGCGGCTGCTGCAGGGCGGACTCGGACTGCTCGCGGTCGCGACCGTCCCCGGGTGCGGCTTCTTCGACACCAAGCCGGCCGGTTCCGGCGCGCAGGCGGCCACGGCCGGCGAGAAGGAGTCGCCGATGCTGAAGGCCCTGGTGGACAAGGGATCCCTGCCCGCGCTCGCGGACCGGCTGCCGAAGAACCCTCCGGTGATCAAGCCGCTCGAGGGCAAGGCGCAGTACGGCGGCACCTGGCGGTCGGCGATGCTGACCCAGGAGGACACCCAGTGGCTCTGGTACGCGTTGCGCTACGACCCGCTGCTGCGCTGGAAGCCGGACAAGGTCGGCAAGCCCGGGTACGACGAGATCGAGGCGAACACCTGCGAGTTCACGGTCGACGCCGAGAGCAAGGTGTACACGTTCACGCTGCGTGAGGGCCTGAAGTGGTCGGACGGCAAGCCCTGTACGGCGGACGACCTGATGTTCACGATCCTCGAGGTGCAGTGCGACGAGGGCCTGCACCCCGACGGCCTGTACGACGCGTTCACCTCGCCGGACACCGGCAAGCTGGCGAAGGTCGAGAAGGTCGACGACCGGACGGTCAAGATGACCTACAGCTCGCCGCAGCCGTCGCTGCTCGTCCAGATCGCCGACGCGATTTTCGAGCGTGAGGGCGCGTACGGGATGCTGCTGCCGAAGCACTACTTCCAGCAGTTCCACCTCAAGTACAACAAGAACGCGAACGCGCTGGCGAAGCAGGCCGGCGTCGGCAGCTGGACCGACCTGTTCACGCAGAAGCAGAACCCGTGGACGAACCCGGACCAGCCGACGCTCGCGGCCTGGAAGGTCGAGACCCCGCTCGGCAAGAGCTCCGCGGTCACGCTGACCCGGAACCCGTACTACTGGAAGGTCGACGACGCCGGCCGCCAGCTGCCGTACATCGACAACTGCCGCGTCGAGGTGGTTCAGGACGCGCAGGTCGAGCTGCTGAAGGTGATGAACGGCGAGTTCGGCATGCAGTACCGGAACTTCGGCACGCCGCAGAACAAGCCGGTCGTCGCGCAGAACCGGGAAAAGGGCGGCTACAAGATCTTCGAGGTGCCGACCCAGCTAACCAACACGATGGTCATCGGCCTGAACATGACCCACAAGGACCCGGTGAAGCGGGCGCTGTTCGCGAACAAGGAGTTCCGGGCCGGCCTGTCGCACGCGATCAACCGCAAGGAGGTCATCGACGCGGTGTACGCCGGCCAGGGTGAGCCCTGGCAGGGCGCGCCGCCGAAGGACTCGCCGTACTACAACGAGCAGCTGGCCACGCAGTACCTGGAGTTCGACGCGGCCAAGGCGAACCAGCACCTGGACGCCGCGGGTCTGACCAAGAAGTCGGCGGACGGCAAGCGGCTCGGCGCCGATGGCAAGCCGGTGTCGGTCGCGGTCCTGGTCAGCGAGTCCTTCCCGGACCACGTCGAGGGCATCGAGTTCGTCAAGAAGCGCTGGGCCGCGGTCGGGATCGAGCTCCGCACCCAGGCGGTCAGCGAAGACCTCTACAAGGAACGGGTCAAGGGCAACGACCACGACGCCGGGACCTGGACCTGCGGCACGTTCGTGCTGCCCACCGGTGCGGGCGGCGACCACTACTGGGTGCCGACCAACGACGGCAGCGCGCGGTACGCGATCGGCTGGGCGCAGTGGTACCAGTCGAAGGGCGAGAAGGGCAGCAAGCCGCCGGCCGAGGTACAGAAGCAGATGGAGCTGTTCACCCAGGCCCGGCAGGAGCCGGACCCGGGCAAGACGCTCGAGCTGGGCAAGCAGATCCTGCAGATCGCGGCCGACCAGTTCTACTACATCGGCATCAGCTCGGTCCCGAACACGTACGGCGTGGTCAAGAACACCTTCCACAACGTGCCGTCGACGATGAACGAGTCGGTTGCCCCAGGCATCGTCCACCCCGAGCAGTTCTCGATGGAGCAGTAGCCGATGCTGCGCTTCGTGGCCCGGCGGGTCGTCTGGATGTTCGTCACGCTGGCGGCGATCTCGTTCGTCACCTTCGTGGTCATCAAGCTCCCGCCGGGCGACTACACCACCACGGTGATCGCGAACGCGGAGGCCCGCGGCCAGGACATCCCGGACTCACAGATCGCCGAGCTGAAGCGGCACTACGGGCTCGACAAGCCGTTCATGGTGCAGTACCTGACCTGGATCGGGGGCGTCGTACTGCACGGCGACCTCGGCCAGTCGTTCGCCTGGAACCAGTCGGTGGCGAGCCTGATCGGGAGCAGGGTGCTGCTGTCGATGGTGCTGTCGATCGCCAGCCTGCTGTTCGTCTGGGCGATCGCGTTCCCGATCGGCATCTACAGCGCGCTCCGGCAGTACTCCGCCGGTGACTACCTCGCGTCCTTCCTCGGCTTCATCGGGATGGCCGTCCCGGAGTTCATGCTCGCGCTGGTGATGATGTACGTCGGGTTCCGGTACTTCGGGCAGAGCGTCGGCGGGCTGTTCTCACCGCAGTACGCCGACGCCGCCTGGAACCTGGGCAAGGTGCTCGACCTGCTCGGGCACCTCTGGATCCCGATCGTGGTGGTCGGCGTGGCCGGCACCGCGGGCCTGATCCGGATCACCCGCGCGAACCTGCTCGACGAGCTGCACAAGCCGTACGTCGCGACCGCCCGGGCGAAGGGCCTGCCGGAGTGGAAGCTGCTGCTCAAGTACCCGGTCCGGATGTCGCTCAGCCCGTTCTTCAGCACGGTCGGCTGGCTGCTGCCGGGCTTGATCAGCGGCGAGACGATCGTCTCGGTCGTGATGAGCCTGCCGACCAGCGGCCCGCTGCTGCTCGGCGCGGTGAAGAGTCAGGACATGTACCTGGTCGGCAGCTTCGTACTGATCCTCAGCACGCTGACGGTGATCGGCACGATGCTCAGCGACCTCGCACTGGCCTGGTGGGATCCGCGGATCCGCACCCGGTTCTCGAAGGGATAGGCCGGATGCTGAAACCAGCCGAACCAGAGGTCGTCAAGAGCCTCAAGGATCATGGCGCGTTGCCGCAATGGCGGCTGATGTGGCGCCAGTTCCGCCGGCACAAACTCGCCGTGATCGGCCTGATCGTACTGATCCCGATCTACTTCGTCGCGCTCTTCGCCGGCTTCTTCGCCCCCTCGAACGCCGACACCGCGCACACCGCGCTGCCGTACGCCCCGCCGCAGCGGGTGCACGTCTCCGCCGAGCACGGGATGTTCGTGTACGGGTACTCGTCGACGCGGAACCAGGAGACCTTCGAGCAGACCTTCACCGTCGACAAGTCGAAGATCGTGCGGGTCGGGCTGTTCGTGCACGGCGACGAGTACTCGCTGCTCGGGCCGATCAAGTCCGACATCCACCTGATCGGCCCCACCAAGGCCGGCGAGGCGTTCTTCCTGGTCGGCGCCGACCAGTCCGGGCGGGACCTGCTGTCCCGGCTGATCCACGGCGCCCGGGTGTCGCTGTCGATCGGCCTGGTCGGGGTGTTCGCGAGCTTCCTGCTCGGCATGCTGATCGGCGGCATCTCCGGCTACCTCGGCGGCACGGTCGACAACCTGATCCAGCGGGTCATCGAGTTCATCATGTCGATCCCGACGCTGCCGCTGTGGATGGCGCTGTCGGCCGCGCTGCCCGGCAGTTGGGGGCCGTTGACCAGGTACTTCGCGATCACCGTGATCCTGTCGCTGATCGGCTGGACCGGCCTGGCCCGGGACGTCCGCGGGCGGTTCCTGAGCCTGCGCGAGGAGGACTTCGTGACGGCCGCCCGGCTCGACGGAGTGGGCCGGACCGGGATCATCTTCGGCCACATGGTGCCGTCGTTCGCCAGCCACATCATCGCCTCGGTGTCGATGGCGGTGCCGCGGATGATCCTCGGCGAGACCAGCCTGTCGTTCCTCGGCCTCGGCCTGCAACCGCCCGCGGTCAGCTGGGGCGTGCTGCTCGAGGGCGCGCAGAACGTCCGCGCGGTCGCCACCGCCCCGTGGCTGCTCACCCCGGGCCTCGCGGTCGTGGTCGTCGTACTCGCGATGAACTTCGTCGGCGACGGCCTCCGCGACGCCGCCGATCCCTACAAGTAGGAGGCTTTCGTGCACAAGCTGTTGGAAGTACGGGGGCTGCGGACGCACTTCGAGCTCGGCGACGGGGTCGTGAAGGCGGTCGACGGTGTCAGCCTGACCGTCCAGCGCGGCAGGACCCTGGCCGTGGTGGGGGAGTCCGGGTGCGGCAAGAGCGTCACCGCGCGGTCGATCCTGCGACTGGTGGAGAAGCCGGCCCGGATCGTCGGTGGGGAGATCCTGCTGTACGACGACGCCGCAGGCACCGAGCCGCTGGATCTGCTGGCCGCGAAGGACAAGCGGCTCCGCCAGGTCCGCTGGGCCGACATCGCGATGGTGTTCCAGGAGCCGATGGCCTCGCTCAGCCTCGTGCACACGATCGGCGACCAGATCGTCGAGGCCGTCCGGCTGCACGAGAACGCCGGCAAACAGGCCGCCCGGGAGCGCGCGATCGAGATGCTCGACCGGGTCGGGATCCCGGACCCTCGCCGGCGGGTGGATTCGTACCCGTTCGAGCTCAGCGGCGGCATGCGGCAGCGCGCGATGATCGCGATGGCGCTGTCCTGCCGGCCGCGGCTGCTGATCGCGGACGAGCCGACCACCGCGCTGGACGTCACCACGCAGGCGCAGATCCTGGACCTGCTGCAGGACCTCCAGCAGGAGTACGGGATGGCGATCATGCTGATCACCCACGACCTCGGCGTCGCGGCGCAGGTCGCGGACGAGGTCGCGGTGATGTACCTCGGCGAGGTCGTCGAGCAGGGCCCGGCGTCCGCCGTACTGACCTCGCCCAAACACCCTTATACGCAAGCGCTTGTGCGTTCGGTGCCCCGGCTCGGGCAGAGCCGGCAGGAGCGGCTGGTCGCCGTACGGGGGACCGTGCCGCCGCCGTACGAACGTCCGTCGGGGTGCCGGTTCCATCCGCGATGCGACGCGTTCATGGCGGGGAAGTGCGACACGACGGTGCCGGCGCGGGTTCGGAGCGACGAGATCGACGTCGCGTGTCTGCTGTACGGCGAGGAGAGCTGATGAGCCTGTTGGAGACGCGCGGACTGACGATGCACTTTCCGCTGAGCGGCGGGTTTCTCGGCCGGAACCGCGGGTATGTGAAGGCCGTCGACGGTGTCGACCTGTCGATCGAGGCCGGGCGGACGCTCGGGCTGGTCGGTGAGTCCGGCTGCGGCAAGACCACGCTCGGCCGCTGCATCGTGCGCGCGTACGAGCCGACGTCCGGCAGCATCATGTTCGACGGTGTCGACCTGGCGCCGCTGCGCGAGAAGCAGCTGAAGCCGTACCGGGCGCAGGTCCGGCTGATCTTCCAGGACCCGCACTCCTCGCTCGACCCGCGCAAGACGCTGCGCGACATCATCGCCGAGCCACTCAAGGTCCAGGACGCCGGTTCGCGCTCCGAGATCGACGACAAGGTCGCCGCGTTGCTGCGCCGGGTCGGGCTGCGGGCGGAGTACGCGCATCGCTACCCGCACGCGTTCAGCGGTGGTGAGCGGCAGCGGGTGGTGATCGCGCGGGCGCTCGCGACCGAGCCGCGGCTGGTGGTCGCGGACGAGGCGGTCAGCGCGCTCGACGTGTCGGTCCGCGCCCAGATCCTGAACCTGCTGCGCGACCTGCAGGAGGAGTCCGGGCTCACCTACCTGTTCGTGTCCCACGACCTCGGCATCGTCGAGCACGTCGCCGACGACGTCGCGGTGATGTACGTCGGCAAGCTCGTCGAGAGCGCGTCGACCGAAGAGCTGTACACCAAGCCCCTGCACCCGTACACCGAGGCGCTGCTGAGCGCCGTACCGGATCCCGATCCCGCGTCGCGCGGACAGCGCGAGCGGATCAAGCTGCGCGGCGAGATCGCGGATCCCTCGAAGGTACCGGCCGGCTGCCCGTTCCATCCGCGCTGCGGGTACGCCGAAGACCGGTGCGCCACCGAAGTGCCGCAGCTGCGCGACCTCAACGGCCGCAAAGTCGCCTGCCACCTAGCCGACCAGCTCGACCTGAAGGGTGTCCTCACGGCCACCACCGCCCCGTAAGAGAGGTCTTTCCATGTCTGAGTCAAACCTGTCCCGTCGTGGTCTGTTGCGTAACGGCGCACTGATCGGCGGCCTCGCCGCGTTCGGTGGTGCGCTGCAGACCACGCCGGCCAGCGCGAGTTCCACCACCGCCGTCCCGCGCGGGACCGCGCAGTCCGCGGCCGGGACCGTTGATATCCCGAACAAGTACAACGTGCCGTTCTCGGTCGATGACGACGAGTTGTTTGTTTTTGCGGCGAACTTCAAGCCGTTCGAGCTCGGTGGCAACGACCAGGGTCGCGAGGCGCACCGGTACTTCGACGCCGTGTTCGGCGACGCGATCCGGGCGAAGTTCCCGAACATCAAGGTCAAGTACGCGACCTGGGACTACCCGGTCCGCTACGAGGACCTCGCCAAGGCCGGCCGGGTACCCGACCTGATCCTCGAGGACCCGCGACTGCGGATCGACCGCGACCTCGAGCCGCTCGGCTGGACCCAGGACATCACCGCGCTCGTACAGAACGCCGGCATCGACCTGACCAAGCTCAACCTCGGCTCGGTCGAGCAGATCAAGTCCCGCTCCGACGGCGGCCTGTACGGCGTCCCGCTGTGGATCGACGAGAGCCTGCTGTTCTACAACAAGCTGATCTTCGACAAGTTCCGGGTGAAGTACCCGACCGTCGGCTCGACGTACGACGACGTGTTCAAGCTGGCGGAGAAGCTGACCCGGCAGGACGGGATCGACCACTACAAGGGCTACATGCAGCACCCGGACAACTACCTCGCGATGAACCAGCTCGGGCTGTACCCGTTCGTCCCCGGGGACAGCGAGCAGCCGGCACCGGAGGACGTCAAGGTCAACCTGACGACCCCGGAATGGAAGTCGGTCGCGGACAACCTGTACCGGTTCCTGATGATCCCTCGGAACAACTTCACCACGGTGGACGACTTCTTCAAGGGCGACATGAGCTTCCCGGGCCACCTCGCGATGGCGGTGAACAGCCTGTCGAAGCTGAACGCATACGCCCTCAGCCCGTACTACATCGAGGCGGACGACGCCGCGCAGTACGCCGAATGGGCGAAGAGCGTGCAGATCGGCGTCACCTCGATGCCGGTGCTGTCCCGCGGGGCGCGGACCATCTACCAGCCGGACACCCGGGCCGCGTTCATCCCGCCGCAGTCCAAGCACCAGGACCAGGCGCTGGACGTGGTCAAGTACCTCGTCTCGGAGGAGATGCAGACCCGGATCTCGTCGTACGGGATGAAGGCGGTGCTGAAGACCGACGCGGTCGTGAACGCGTTCGGTACGGCGATCCCGGAGCTGGCGGCGATCGACACGTCGGCCGTGTACTGGGGCGACAACGCGGTGATCACGAACTACCAGAACACCGAGTACTGGGACATCCCGCTGTACAAGGTGTTCCGGCAGCATGTGCTGAAGGACGGCATGGATGTGGCGTCGTCGCTGCAGGTCACCGAGCAGCAGGACATCCCGGACTACATCGAGGCGCAGGTCGCCCGCGGGCTCACATGGTGACCGATCCCAGGTTCGACGGCCGCATCCGCGAGGGTGCGGCCCTCCTGCCCACCCTGCACCCCGGCGACAGCCACGCGGTAACCCTGGCGGAAACCCCCGCCGGCGACCTCCTCGCCGCCTGGTTCAACGGCCCCGGCGAGGGCGAACCCGACACCAACATCGTCCTCTCCCGCCTCCCAGCCGGCTCGGACACCTGGCTCCCCCCACAACAACTCTCCTCCGACCCCCACCGCTCCGAACAGAACCCCCTCCTCTTCGTCACCCCGCCTACGGCGGGCCAAGGCGGGGAAGCGAGGGCCGCCGCCGGAGACGCCCACGGCGATGCCGGGGCCGACGCGTACGCACCCGGTGGCGGTGAGGCCGACGCGTACGCGCCCCGTGGCGGTGAGGCCGGCGTGGACGTGCCTGGTGGTAGGGCTGAGGTGGACGCGCCCGGCGGGACTCGGATGGACGCGTCCGGTGGTGGGGCTCGGGTGGATGTGCCTGGCGGGACTCGGATGGATGCGTCCGGTGGTGGGGCGGGGGCTGCAGCGGATGCGTTCGCCCGCAGGGCGCTGGACGGTTCTGGGTCGGCGGGTGGTGAGGTCTGGTTGTTGCATACGTCCAACGAGCCGCACGATCAGTCGACCTCGCGGGTGGTTCGGCGGGTGTCGCATGACGGTGGGCTCACCTGGGGGCGGAGTGAGGTGCTGTTCGATCAGGTGGGGAGTTTTATCCGGAATCCGGTGGTGGTGTTGGGCAACGGGGACTGGTTGTTGCCGGCGTACGACTGTGACAAGGCGGCTGAGCGGACCGTGGTGAAGTTGAGCACGGACCGGGGGGAGAGCTGGACGCAGGTGGAGGTGCCGGAGGCGGTCGGGCAAGTGCAGATGAGTGTGGTGGAGCTGTCGCCGGGTGAGCTCGTCGGGTACTTCCGCAGCCGCGCCGCCGACCGCATCCACCGGTCCGTCTCGAAGGACAACGGCCGCACCTGGACCGCCCCCGAGAAGACCACCCTGCCGAACAACAACTCCGCGATCCAGGTGCTCCGGCTGACCGACGGCCGGCTCGTCATGGTGTTCAACGACTCGACCGCGGAGCGCGACCAGTTCCGCTGGGTCGACGACGGCCGGGGCGGCGTACGCCGGAAGACCCTGCGTACCCCGCTCACACTGGCGTTGTCCGAGGACGACGGCGCCACCTGGCCGTACTGGCGCAACCTTCAGGTGCAGGACGCGGAGTACCGCGACAACGAGTTCGGCTACTCGTACCCGACGCTGCTGCAGACCCGCGACGGGCGGCTGCACGTCGCGTACTCGTACCTGCGCAAGACCATCAAGCACGTGATCCTGGCGCCCGAGTGGATCCAGGCGGGAGACCGACTGCCATGAGTATCGAGAAGTGGGGCCTGCACGAGCTCACCCTGACCGGACCGAGCGACGGCAACCCGTTCGCGGACGTGGAGTTCCAGGTCACCTACCAGTTCCGGAACCGGATGGTGACCGTCGACGGCTTCTACGACGGCGACGGGACCTACCGCGCGCGGTTCTCCCCGGACCGCGCCGGCGAGTGGTCGTACGTCACCTCGAGCTCGGCGGTGGAACTCGACGACCACCGCGGCACCTTCACCTGCACACCACCCGGCCCGGACAACCACGGTCCGGTCGAGGTGCTGGGCAGGCACCACTTCTCGTACGCCGACGACAGCCGCTACGACTGCATCGGCACCACCTGCTACCACTGGACGTACGAGACCAAGGAGCTCCAGGAGCTCACGCTGGAATCGTTGCGCGAGGCACCGTTCGACAAGGTCCGGATGTGCCTGCTGCCGACCGACGGCATGCGCCCGGCGCGCACGCCGTTCGCCGGGAACACGCCCGGCGCGGTGGACGTGGAGCGCTTCGACCCGGTGTTCTTCCGGCACTTCGAGAGCCGGGTCGCGGACCTGCTCGCGCTCGGGATCCAGGCGGACCTGATCCTGTTCCACCCGTACGACAAGGGCGTGTGGGGCTTCGACCGGATGACCCCCGCGCAGGACGCGGCGTACCTGCGGTACGTCGTCGCGCGGCTGGCGGCGTACCGGAACGTGTGGTGGTCGCTGTCGAACGAGTACGACTTCAATCACGAGAAGACGAACGCGGACTGGGACCGCTCGCTGCAGCTGGTCCAGCGGTACGACCCGTACCAACGCCTGCGGTCGATCCACAACGGCACCAAGATGTACGAGGTCTTCACGCCGTACGACTTCGCCAAGCCGTGGATCACGCACCAGAGCGTGCAGCACTGGGACGGGGCCGAGACCGTGGCCTGGCGGGACTGCCCGAAGCCGGTGGTGATCGACGAGATCGGGTACGAGGGCAACGCCGGCCGCCGCTGGGGCAACCTGACCGCGGACGAGCTGGTGCACCGGTTCTGGCAGGGGATGGCGCTCGGCGGGTACGTCGGGCACGGCGAGTCGTTCGTCGACCGCGAGACCCGGGCCTGGATCTCGGTCGGCGGCCGGCTGTACGGCGAGAGCCCGGAGCGGATCGACTTCCTCCGCGGGGTGTTCGCGGGGCTGCCGCGGCAGTCGGACGGTGACGTCGACGGCACCCGGTGCGTGCTGCACTACCTCGGCGACCGGCAGCCGTCCGCGGTGGACCTCGACCTGCCGGGCGGCTCGCCGTTCCACTTCGACCTGATCGACACCCGCGCGATGACGATCACCCCGCTGGCCGACTACTCCGGCCCGAGCCGCATCCCGCTGCCCGCCACCCCGTACCTCGCCCTGAGAGGCACCCGATGACGTCAGTAGCACGCTGGGACGTGCTCGAACTCGCACTCTCCGAGCCGACGCTCTTCCACCACACCTCGGGGGCGACCGCGTACGCCGAACCGTCCGGCGGGCTCGTCCGCTTCAGCCCGGACCTGGCGGGGGAGTGGTCGTACCCCGGCGGCTCGTTCGTCTGCACTCCGGCGACGTCCCGTGGCCCGGTGCGCCGGGCCGGTACGACGGTGCGCTGGGCGGACGGTACGCCGTACCACCCGCTCACCACCGAGTGGTTCGGCGCGCCGGACCAGTGGGCGGCCGCCCTCCCCGCGCTGGCGGCGTCTCCGTTCAACCGGGTCCGTCTGCGCGTCTCGTCCGCGATCGAGGAACAGGTCCGCGACCTGCTGGCCGCGGACATCGTCGCGGACGTACTGCTCCCGGCCGACGAGCCTGTCGTGCGGGACACGGTCAACCGCCTGGCGGCTTTCCGCAACCTCACCTGGTGCCTGGAGCCTTCCGGCAACTCGCGCCGGCTCGCCGAACTGATCGCCGAGCTGGACTCGAGCCGGCACCTGATCTCGATGCATGAGGCAACCGATCCGGGGCCGCCCTGGCTCACGCATCTCAGCGTGCGACTGGAGAACCTGCGCGGCGTGTCCGCGCTCCGCCGCAACTACGCCAAGCCCGTCTTCGTCGACGCCTGCGGTCACGAAGGCAACGGCACCACGCCCGACACGAGTCTCCGCCCGGAGGAAATGCTCACCCGGATCTGGGAGGGCACCGTCCGCGGCGCCTACGTGACCCACGGCGAGTCGTACGTCGACGCGCCCTGGTCCGCCGGTGGTAGCCGGCCGACCGGGATCGTGGCGCAGCGGCTGCGGTTGTTGCGCGAGGTCCTGGACGAGCTGCCCGACGGCGTGGAGCCGATCGACGACTATCGGGACGCGCCGACCCTGGCGGTGCCGGGGGAGTACTACCTGCAGTACCTCGGCGAGCACCAGTTCCCGGACCGCACGTTCACGCTCCCCGCCGGCGCGTACGACGTCGACGTACTGGACGTCTGGAACCACTCCGTACGCCGGACCCGCGAGGATGTCGCAGCGTCTGGCACCGGCACGTTGACGGTCCGGCTGCCGGGTACGCAGTACCAGGCGATCCAGATCCGCCGGACGTCCTGATGCCCGCGCTCACCTCCGGCCCGCGGCAGGCCGAACTGCGCCGTACGCCGGACGGCGTCGTACTGCGGCTCGGTCTGGCGGACGGCACGCCGTACCTGGAGCGCCCGCTCGCCGAGCTGCTCACGTACTCGGCTGGTCGCCCGTGGCAGCTGGAGGCGCCGCAACCCGACGGCTGGTGGAGCTCGCGCCGGGCCGGTGAGCATCGCGCCGGCTTCCGCACCGGACCGCTCGCGGTCGAACTGCGGTTGTCGTTCGACAGCTCGGACCGCCTGGACCTGGAGGTGCGCTGGCGGAACACCAGCCAGCACCGGATCGCGGACCTCGCCGTCGGGCTGCTGCTGGATCCCGGCCGCGGGCAGGACAGCCGGCTGACGATTCCCGGCCTGATCTACAACGACAACCCGTCCGCGGACCCACTGCGCGCCGTACCGCGGATCGGCCACACGCCCGGCGGCGGCTTCGTCGCGGAGGAGGACCGGCTGCCGATCCCGGGGATCAACCTGGAGTGGCGGGCCGGCCGCGACCGCCGGTGGTTGTCGCTGTTCTCCCGCCCGCGGGCGCGGCGTTCGGCCGACGGGCAGGTCCGGTACGGCTCGCTCGGCGTGATCCGGCAGGAGGGCCCGGTGATCGCGGCGCTCAGCGGCGTACTGATGTTCGACGGCAAGCAGGACGTTCGGTACGTCGGCAAGGCGGAGACATCGGCGACCGACGACGGCTACCTCATGCTCCGGCCGGGCGAGGTCTTCACGCAGCAGCTCGTCCTCGACTGGGGGCCGTTGGAGGTGCGCGGGCACGCGTTCCGGCAGCTGGTCCGCACCGGGCGGGAGTTGTTCACGTCGCCGGGCGCGAGCGGGCTGCCAGTTGCCGAGTCGATCGCGCTGAAGACGGTTGCCCTGGACAACAGGTGGTACCAGTCGGGGGCTGTCGCCGGCTACACGAAGTTCAGCGACATCCCGGGCAACGGGCCGGTCAAACCGGCGCACTTCATGTACGGGTGGACCGGGCAGGCGCTCAAGCTGGCCTGGTGCGACGCGCGGCTCGGCTTCACCGCGCGCGACCGGCTCCGCGTCGACCGGTGCCGGGCCGCCGTCGAGTTCTACCTGGCCGGCAGTGCGACGCCGACGGCCGGGCCGCGGCACAACGCTTATCAGGTCGACACGCGTCGCTGGACGAGCTTCCGCACCGGGAGCCGCCCGATGATCTCGAGCCGTGCGTACGGCGAGACGCTCAGCGACCTGGCGGATGTCATCACGCTCTTCCGCCAGTACGACGAACCGGTCCCGCCGTCCTGGCTTCACGCCCTCGACGAGGCGATGATCTTCCTCCGCGGGGCGCAGTTGCCCGACGGCACGTTCCCGGTCGGATGGCGGCTCGACGGTAGGCCGGCCGCGACGACGGTCTCCGCCGCCGGGATCCCGTGCGTACTCGCCGCGCTGAAGGCGTCCGAAGTACTCGGCCGTCCCGGACTGTTGTCCGACGCAACCACCTGGCTGTCCCGGTACCACGACCAGCACGCGCGGACCTTCGACCGCCCGTTCGCGCGCTCGACGCTGGACGCGGCCTGCGAGGACAAAGAAGCCGGGATGTACTACTTCATGGCGGCCTACGATCTCTTCCGCCGCACCGGCGACCCGCTCTACGGCGGCTGGTGCGAGGTGGCCGCCGACTGGCTCCTGACCTGGGTGTACGTCTGGTCCCCGGAGCAGGACGCGGACGCGCCACTGCACACGTCCGGGTTCAACGCGATCGGCTGGCCGTCGGTCAGCGTACAGAACCATCATCTCGACGTCTTCTTCCCGACGTACGAGCTGCTCGCCTTCGGCCTGGCCGCCGACCGGCCCGAGTACGTCGCTGCCGCGCAGACCACGCTGCACGCCGTCACCCAGGGCATCGCGGCGAACCCGGGCGACTGGGACTTCCCGCTTCCCGGCGAGCAGGGCGAGGCCGTCTTCCAGACCCACTGGCAGCGTCGCGGGCACACGAACACGTGGAACCCGAGCTGGGTCATCGCCGTACCGCTCGCCAACGCACTCCGGATCCAGAGCTCATGCCCGACCGACTGATCACGGAGTACGGCGCCGAGCCTGGAACGGACTGCTCGGACGCCATTGCGCAGGCGATCGCGGCCGGCGGGCGGGTCGTCGTACCGCCGGGCGAGTTCCGGACCGGGCCGATCCGGCTGCGCAGCAACGTCGAGCTGCACGTGTCCGCCGGCGGGACGTTGCGCTTCCACACCGACGCCACGGCGTACCCGATCGTGCGCACACGCTGGCAGGGCATCGAGTGCTTCAGCCACTCGCCGTTGATCTACGCGTACGGCGAGACCGACGTCGCGGTCACCGGGACCGGGACGCTCGACGGCGGCGCGAGCACGGACAACTGGTGGAGCAGTACCCGGCCGCGGACCGACTGGGAGCGGCTCGTGCAGTGGGTCGAGGACGGCGTACCTGTCGAGGAACGGGTGTTTGCGCCGGGGCACGGGTTCCGGCCCAGCTTCGTGCAGCCGTACGAGTGCCGGCGGGTCCGGATCGAGGACGTGCGGATCGTCGACGCGCCGATGTGGGTGGTGCATCCGGTGTTCTGCACCGACGTGCTGGTGCGCGGGGTCACGGTGGAGTCGCTCGGTCCGAACAACGACGGCTGCAACCCGGACTCGTGCGAGGACGTGCTCATCAGCGGCTGCTCGTTCACGACCGGCGACGACTGCGTCGCGATCAAGTCCGGCCGCGACACCGACGGCCGCCGGGTGGCGCGCCCGTCCCGCAACATCGTGATCGAGTCGTGCCGCTTCACCGCCGGGCACGGCGCCCTGACGATCGGCAGCGAGGCCTCCGGCGGGGTGCACGGCGTCCACGCCCACGACCTGCACATCACCGGCACCGACCACGCGATCCGGATCAAGACGAACTCCGCCCGCGGCGGCGTGATCGAGAACCTCACCGCCACGGACATCACCGCGACCGGCCTCACCACCTCCGCCGTACTCATCACCACCCGGCACGCCGAGCCGGATCCGCCCGGGGAGCACCCGCCCGCCGTTCGCAACATCACGATCACCAACCTGACGGCTCATTCCACACCTCGCACGATCGAGATCATCGACAGTCCTCGCGCTCCGGTCGAAGGCTTCCGAATGTCGTGAAGAGGTCCACCGGGCCGAGCTGACCCGGTTTGAGCAGCACCTCGTCGAAGTACGGCGAGTCCGCGCGGCACAGGTGCACACCTGGCGCCACCGTGCGCACGTACTCCAGCGCGGCAACGTCCAGCTCCCGCAACACCTGCCCCGACGTATCCCCACCCGCCACCACAAGCCGCCGTACGACGGTCGCCGCGGATACGTCGCGAACAACACCAGCCAACCTCGCCGGCAGATCCGACAGCTCACCCGCCGTCAACTCACCCGTGTGCACCACAACCCCCTCCACACCGACTTCGAACGCCCCAACAACCCGCCGCCCCACCCCGTCCCCCAACGGCAACACCACCCACCCACTGTCCCGAGCCTCCTCCACCTGCGCCGCCGTCCGCCGCGACCGACTCCCCACCACCACCAACACCGGCCCCACACCCCCACGCGCCGCACCCACGTCGCCCGTCCCCTCCGGCCGAAGCGCAACCCCCACCGCCCGAGACAACCCACCAGACCCGACCGCAAACGAGGACCGCAAAATCGCAGCCCCATGCCCCCGCACATCCGCCTCCGTCAACGCATCAAGCACAACCGCATCAGGTACCCCAGGCCCACCAGTCCGAGCCTCAGCCGGCGCACCCACCCCCGCGTCCCCGGCGCGCGTGTCCACCCAGGCATCCGCAGCACCGGGTGCGTCGACCCCCGTACTCGCAGCACCGCGTGCATCCACCCCCGTACTCGCAGGCGTACCGGCGGCGTGTGTGTCCAACTCCGTGCCGGCAGGTGTCTTGGCATCCGCGCACGGCCCCGTGTCTGTCGTCGCCCCGTGCTGCGCCCCCACGCTTGCGGCGTGCTGCGCTTCCGCGTCTGCGCTGTCCTGCGCTGCCGCAGTTGCAGCTGGGTGCACGTCCAGCGCCGCGTCGGCGTGTGCGTCCACCCCCGCACGCGCGGGTGTTTCCATTCCCACCTCCGCACCCGCGGGGGTTTCCACTCCCACCTGCGCGTCTGTTGGGGAGTCGGTGAGGTGGTGGGCGCCGATGGTGAGGGTGGTTTGGGTGGAGAGGTGGAGGCGGAGGTCGGATTCGTGGATGGGGGTGGTGGGGTGCGTGGACATGGTGGGTTGGCGGTCGAGGCGGTGGGTGGTGCCGGACTCGGTGGCGAAGTGGTGGCTGAAGACGGTGTAGCGGCCCAGCTCCGGTTGGGCTATCAGGATGGGGACGGGTACGGCGGGGGCGCAGATGTCGCGGCCGATCTCGAGGGCTCGGCCGATGCTGCCCCGGGTGGGGGAGGAGTCCGCGGTGGAGCAGACCTTGTACTGAACGAGTCTCGGGCCGAGGTCGTGCAGCGCCTGGAGGATCGGACGTACTTCGGCCTCCTGCTCGTCAGGCGCCAACGCCCGCGCGACCCCAGCCACGCCGATCACGTCGTACCGCCTGGCCAGCTCCGCCAACTCCGATGCCGATGGCAACTTCACGAGCAGGACGGTCCGCAGGCCGACGCGAGCGAACTGCACCATCGCGTCCGTCGACCCGGTGAAGTCGTCCCCGTAGAACGCAACCTCAACCACGTCCGCCCCCGAAGGTGTCCAGTGCCTGCTGCAGCTCAGGCACAGCCCGAGCAGCTGTTTGCAGAGGCGTCTCGGAGGTCGCAGCGGACCAAGCAGCCCGCATCGCGGTCACGCCGGCGGCCGACCCACTCGGGTGCCCGTGAATACCTCCACCGGCCAGCACCAACAGATCGGTGGTGTCGGTACGCCGGTACGTCTCCGGCGCCAACCCAGGCGTCTGCCCGGACGACAGCACCGGCAGTGTCTCGTACCCACCCAGCATCGGCGCTCGTACCGCCGCGATCGACCGCAGAACCTCCTCGTCCGTCTCGTAGAACTTGTTCGACAACCCGTTCGTATGCAGGTGATCCGCCCCCGCCAACCGCGCCAGCTTCGACCAGGCCACGTAGTCGATCCCGAGCTGCGGCGCCCGCGTGTACACCCCGGTCATCGCCCGATGCCCGTGAATCGGCAGCGCACACCGCTCCCGCATCCAGGCCAGCCCGGCGAAGCCCACGAGGTTCACACAAACCATCACGCACGTCCCACCAGCGCCCTGCACAAGATCATGGTTCGCCGCCATCCGATCCAGGTCATCGGTGATGTTGAACGCGTACATCGGCCGCCGCCCCGTCCGCGCCGCGACCTTGTCGAGCTCCTCGGTGACGACGGCGACCCGCTCCGCAAGCGGCGAGTGCGGCGGATTCCCCATCAACTCGTCGTCCTTGACGAAGTCGATCCCCGCCTCGGCCAGCTCACGCACCAGCAACCGCAACTCCTCCGGGGGCAGTCCGATACTCGGCTTCACGATCGTCCCGAGCAGTAGGCCGTCGGGCCGGTCGAGCAACTCCCGCGTCCCGCGAACGCCGTACCGCGGACCGGGATACCGCTCGGCGAACGCGGCCGGCAGCTCCAGGTCGAGCAACCGAATGCCCGCCAGTTGCCGCAACTCGAACAGGTTGCCCGCGACCGCGGCGAGCAGATTGGGCAGCGACGGCCCGAAGTTGCCCAGTCCGAAGGCGATCCGGACCTCGGCACTGCGTTTTCGCCCGGTCCCGATCGCGCCCGGGAGGTCCGCGTTGCCGGTCGGCGCGATCTCGTCGACGGACAGCACCCGCGCGGCGAACCGCTCGCGCAACTCGGCCGTCTCGCGGGCGACCTTCACGAACGTGCCCGTGGACTGCTCGCCCGCGATCGACTCCGCGGCCTGGTCGAGCGGTAGATAGGTCTCGACCAGGTACGTCGCGACGACCTCTTCAGTTGCTGACATTGGCGCTCCTTCGGCGAGGGAATGCGCCAAGTCTCCGCCACCGATCGTCAAGAAAACAAGGCGGATCGGCCAGCCTGTGGATAGCCGGTTGACATCGGCTCCGGCGAAGGCAAAGGTTTTCCTATGGTGACGATTCCCGCGACCCTGCTGCTCGAGGACCGGGCCGCGCTGGCGATGAACGCGGTCACCGGCCTGGCCGACGACGACCGGGACGGCATCCCGTTCTTCAGTGCGAACCTGCTGGCCCGCCCGGCCCGGATGGACCACGGCGACTGGGACTACGGCTCCAGCCACGGCCGGCTCACCGACGCGATCCTGCTGGCTCGCCACATGACCGGTGGCAAGGACTGGGACCCGCGCTGGGACGCGATCGCCGACCGCTACCGTCAACGGCTGTTCACGTTCCTCGCCGACGACGGCCTGACGTACCGCGAGACCTACCCGAAGGGTCACTGGCTGCCGAACGCGAACCTGATCGACCAGCGCGCCACTCTCCTCGCGATGACGACCGCGGTGATCGCCACCGACGACCCACAAGCACGTAGGGCCGCCGACCGTCAGGTGGCCGCGCTGAAGCGGATCGCGATCAAGGAGCGCGACGTCTGGTTCTACCCGGCGTCCGAGTACACGAAGGACGGCTGGCCGTCGTCGAACGCGATCGACCTGCACCTCGCGCCTGACCCGGCCTCGTTCTCCGGCCGGTTGATCATGCCGTTGCTGCGTTACCACCAGGCGACCGGCAACACCGACGCGCTCGAGCTGTGCGAGTGGTTCGCCCGGCTGATCGTCGAGAAGAGTGGTGTGTTCAATGCCGACGGCAGCTTCAACCCGGCCCGTGCGTACCGTAGCGGTCACTTCCACACCCGCGTCGGCACCCTGGAGGGTCTGGCGCGGCTGGCCAGGCATACCGGCGACCACGGGCTGACCGAGTTCGTGCGCCGCAGCTACGACTGGGTGCTCGGCAAGGCGACCCGGTTCGGCTGGACGCCCGGCGACCTGGCGGATCAGCAGTACGAGCACGAGACCTGTTCCCTGGTGGATCTGATCGGGCTGGGTACGACGCTGGCCGGCAACAGACTCACGCAGTACTGGTCTGTCGTCGAGCGCTTCGTCCGCAACCACCTCGCCGCGTCGCAACTGCAGGACGTGAGCTGGGTCGAGTCCGCGCCGGACCGTTCCCAGGACGAGCCGGGCTGGCGGACGTACGTGAACGTCGGCGAGCGCGTCCTCGGCGCGTTCTGCGGGTACGGCGCGCCGAACGACTACGTGTCCGACGTACCGCTGGGTCGCGGGCACACGAACGACGTACAGGCGTGCTGTGTCGGGTCCGGTGTGCGTGGGTTGTTCTGGGCGTGGAACAGCATCGTCACCGGCGACAGCCGGTTGACGCGGGTGAATCTGCTGCTGACGCGTGGGCACCACGCGGTGGACGTGATCAGTCATCTGCCGGTGGAAGGCAAGGTCGAGCTGCACGTCAACGAGCCGGTGGAGGAGCTGCGGGTACGCATCCCGGACTGGGCCGGGTACGCGCGCCTCAAGCTGCACCGTGGCACGGAGGACCGGAGCGGCGCCGAGCGGATCTGGGCGCCGGACGGCTACCTGTCGATCCCGCGGGCACGCCCGGAGGAGCGGATCGTCGTGACCTTCCCGATGGTGCCGCGGACCACCACGGAGGTTGCGGCCGGCAACGAGTTCCGCACCGGCTGGCGCGGCGACGACGTGATCGCGATCGACCCGCCGGGGACCTCCCGGCCGATGTACGGCGACCGCCCGGAGCACGCCGGCGGCGTCCGGGAGTACGAGCTCCACCGACCCGAGACGGAGTGGTCCTGGTGACAACTGACTGGGTGCTGTCCGACGCACCGAACACGGCCGAGCTGACCGGACTCACGGCGTACGACCTGCGCTGTGAGTACCGGGCCGAGCCGATCGGCATCGGTACGGCGCGGCCGCGGCTGAGCTGGCGGCTGGCGTCACCGGCCCGCGGTGACCGGCAGGACGCGTTCCGGGTGCGGGTCCTGCGCGACGGCGTACGGGTGTGGGACAGCGGGTGGCGGCCGGAGTGGGAGACGTACGTCGACCACGGTGGCGCGCCGTTGACCTCGCAGACCAACTACGTCTGGCAGCTGTCGGTGCGGGACGCGGCCGGGGAGGTGAGGACCGCCGAGGCGACGTTCGCGACCGGGCTCTTCCACGACGACGAGTGGGAGGCGCACTGGATCGAGCACGACTACGAGACCGACCCGTACTTCGAGCCGCCGGTCGACCGCCAGGAACCGCGAACGGTGCGCCAGGCAACGATCGCCCCGCCGCGGCACTACCGGCGCTCGTTCGAGCTGACGCGGCCGGTGCGCAGAGCGCGCCTCTACGCGACCGCGCACGGGCTGTACCAGTTCAGCGCGAACGGCCGGCGGATCGGGAACGACGAGCTGACGCCCGGGTGGACCGACTACCGCGAGCGCGTCACCTACCAGACGTACGACGTGACCGACCTGCTGCGCGCGGGCGAGAACGTGATCGGTGCTGTCCTCGGCGAGGGCTGGTGGTCCGGGTACGTCGGATGGGACACGCGCAGCCACGCGCACCACTACGGCAAGAAGCCGCAGCTCCTGGCGCAACTGGTCGTCGACCACCCGGACGGTTCGCGGACTGTGGTGGCGACCGACGGGCGATGGGTCGAGCACGCCGGGCCGATCCGGTTCGCGGACCTGCTGATGGGGGAGTCGTACGACGCCCGCCTCGCGCTCGGCGACTGGTCGAGCCCGGGGTACGACGCGAGCGGCTGGGCGCCGGCGGGTGACCTCGGCGGCGACGTGTCGACGCTGATCGCCGCGACGACCGATCCGGTGCGGGTCACGCAAGACGTGCCGGCGGTCAGCGTCTCCAAGGTCGGCGAGGCTCGTTTCATCGTCGACCTGGGGCAGAACCTCGCGGGACGGGTGCGGTTGCGCGTCCGGGGAGCGCAGGCGGGACAGCGGATCCGGTTGCGGCACGGTGAGATGTTGCAGGCGGACGGCTCGCTGTACACCGCGAACCTGCGGACCGCCGACGCCACCGACTATTTCGTCAGCGCGGGCGCCGGCGAGGAGTTCTTCGAGCCGGTCTTCACCGTGCACGGCTTCCGGTACGTCGAGGTCGACGGGTATCCGGGCGACCTGACCGCCGCGGACGTCGTCGGCCGGGTGCTGCATTCGGACACCCCGGTGGCGGGGCGGTTCGAGTGCTCGGACGACGGCGTGAACCAACTGCTCAGCAACATCCGGTGGGGTCAGCGGGGCAACTTCGTCAGCGTGCCGACGGACTGCCCGCAGCGCGACGAGCGGCTCGGCTGGACGGCGGACGCGCAGATCTTCCTGCCGACCGCGGCGTACCAGGCCGACGTACTGACGTTCTTCGGGAACTGGTTCGCGGACCTCGCCGTCGCGCAGACCGGCGAGGGCGCGATCCCGGACGTCATCCCGCACGTGATCACCGGCCGGCACGGGACGCCCGCCTGGGCGGACGCGGCGACGATCGTGCCGTGGACGCTGTACCGGATCTACGGCGACGAGCGGGTGCTGCGGACCGCGTGGCCGGTGATGCGCCGCTGGGTCGACTACGTGCACCGGGCGAACCCGGACCTGATCTGGCGGCACCGGACGAGCGGGCACTACGGGGACTGGTTGCAGGTCGGCGTGGTGACGGACCGGGATCTGCTCGCGACGGCGTACTTCGCGCGGAGTGTGGAGTTCACGGCGGCAGCGGCCCGGGTGCTCGGGCTGGCCGAGGAGGCGGCGGCGTACGGCGAGTTGTGGGAGAAGATCAAGGCGGCCTTCGGCGCGGAGTTCGTGGATGCCGAGGGCAAGCTTCGCGGGGACACGCAGACCGGGTACCTGCTGCCGTTGGCGTTCGGGTTGCTGGACGAGCAGGCTGAGCAGGCGGCGGTGAAGCATCTGGTCGCGGATCTCGAGCGGCGCGAGCGGTCGCTGACGACCGGGTTCGCGGGGGTGGCGTTGTTGTGCCCGATCCTGACGAAGTACGGGTACGCCGAGGTGGCGTACGACCTGCTGCACGACGACCGGTACCCGTCCTGGGGGTACTCGATCAAGCACGGCGCGACGACCGTCTGGGAACGCTGGGACGGCTGGACCGAGGAGAACGGGTTCGGCCCGGTCGCGATGAACTCGTTCAACCACTACTCGCTCGGCTCCGTCGGCGAATGGCTGTACGCCGACGTCGCCGGTATCAGCCAGTCACCTGAGTCCATCGGCTTCCGCGACCTGATCATCCACCCGCATCCCGGCGGCCGCCTGACCTGGGCGAAGGCGTCGTACGACACTCCCACCGGCCGAGTCACCACCCACTGGCGCCTGTCCGACGGCACCCTCACCCTCGACGTCACCATCCCACCGGGCGCCACCGCCACCATCCACATCCCCACCACCGACCCCGAGTCGGTCCAGGAGACCGGCCATCCCTTGTCCGACGCCGTCGGGCTCACGTCACTGGCCCGGACTGCGACAACGGCCGTCTGCGGCGCCGTCCCTGGCACCTACCACTTCACCGCTCGCACCTGACCACCCCGGCAATCCCACCTGCGGTGGGTCTACCCACGAGATGCTGGGTTCGCCCACCAGATCCCGGTCGCAGACCCAGCATCTGGTGGGCAAACTCACCAGATCCCGGGCCCAGCCCCCGCCGGGGTTGGGCGGTCAGCGGCGGCTGGAGTGGGCCGGCGGTGGGGTAAGCGGCAGGGCGCGGGCCGGCGGCGGGCGCGGTGGGTTGGTGGCGGGGGCCGCGGGCGCGGAGGGCGCGGGTCAGCGGGGGCCGCGGGCGCGGACGGGCGCGGGTCAGCGGGGGCCGCGGGCGCGGACGGGCGCGGACGGGCGCGGGTCCGCGGTGGCGCGTGGGCCGGTGGAGGGGCGCGGGTTGGTGGTGGGGAGTGGGTCGGTGGAGGGGTGCGGGTTGGTGGTGGGGAGTGGGTCGGTGGAGGGGTGCGGGTTGGTGGTGGGGAGTGGGTCGGTGGAGGGGTGCGGGTTGGTGGTGGGGAGTGGGTCGGTGGAGGGGTGCGGGTTGGTGGTGGGGAGTGGGTCGGTGGAGGGGTGCGGGTTGGTGGTGGGGAGTGGGTCGGTGGAGGAGCGCGGGTTGGCGGTGGGGTCAGTGGCGGGGTCAGTGGCGGGGTCAGTGGCGGGGGGAGGTGCGGGGTGGGGGTGCGGTGGAGGAGCGGATCATCAGTTCGCCGCGGATGTGGGTGGTGGCGGTGGAGGGTTTGGGGGCGAAGCGGGTCCAGGCTTGGCGGCCTACCTCGACGGTGGAGACGGCGTACGTGGTCAGGCCGGGGTCGGTGTGGGCGCTCATTGGGGCGTCGTCGATGCCGGCGACCGAGATGTCGTGCGGGACCGAGAGGCCGAGTTCGCGGAGGCGGCTGAGGACGCCGACGGCGACGTGGTCGTTGAAGCAGATGATCGCGGTCGGCTTGTACGTCAGCGCCTCCTCGACCGCCTCCCGCCCGTCGGCGAGCGTGGACCCGCAGGTCACCCGGATGATCGTCAGCCCGGACGCCTCCGGTGACCGGAACCCGCGCTGGCGTTGCTGGTCCGACCACGCCGCGGTCGGCCCCTCCAGGTACGCGATCCGCTTGTGCCCGAGCCCCGCGAGATGCTCGCACAGCGCCCGCACACCGAGGTGGTAGTCGACGACCACCGCGCCGACCGCGTGATGACGCAGTACCCGGTTGATCAGCACCAGGCGGCGCGCGGCCTCGGCGACCTCGCGCAGCCGGGGCGTGCTCATCCGCGGCGCACACAGCAGCAGCCCGTCGACCCAGCGGGCGAGCTCGATCGCGGACCGGTACTCCTGTTCCGGGTCCTCCTCGGTGCCGGCCACCAGCGTGTGGTGATTCTCGGCGGCGGCCTCAGCCGCGAAACCCTTGAGGATCTCCGCGAAGTACGGATTCCCGAGGTCCGGTACGACGACGCCGACCGTGCGGCTGCTGCCGCGCAGCAGCGTCTGGGCGGCCGGGTTCGGCCGGTAGCCGACGTCGTGCGCGGCCGCGCGGACCCGTTCGGTGACCTCCGGCGACACCGGCTTGCCGCCGCTCAGCACCCGCGACACGGTCGCCGTCGACACCTCGGCCAGCCGCGCCACGTCGTGGATCGTGGCCCTCGCTGCAGTCGGCTCTCTCACCCGCCCATTGGACCATGACGACAGCGCGGATCGCCGCCGTTCAAGCGATGTAAACCTTTTCCCGATTTCGCCCCGCGAGCCCTTGACGCCACCGTGCGGCGCTGGGACCGTAACGAGGAAAAGGATTACCCGCCCACCGCCCCGGGCTCGCCGATGCATCTCGGTGCGGTGGTCTGCGCGCGAGGAGAAGCCGTGCGAAATCGCCTGATCAGCCTGTACCTGGTCGTTCTCGTAGGAGCCGCTCTACTGACGGTCTCCGCCGGCCCGGCCGCGGCCGCGAACCCGGCGACGTACGGGCCGTTCGACCCGCGGATCGAGCTCGCCGGCCACTGGGGCCGCGACGACGACACCGCGATCACCGTGAACTCCGGGTCGTCGGTCCGGTTCCGCTTCACCGGCTCGCACCTCGGAGCGCTGTTCGACACCGCGTCGATCACTGTCCCGGCCCAGTTGTACGTCGCGATCGACGGCCACGCGGCCGTACCGCAGAAGGCCGACGCGGATCACAAGGTGTTCGCCGACGACCTCGACCCGGGCGTCGCGCACACGGCGGAGATCCTGGTCAAGGACGTCGACGAGTACGAGAACCGCTGGAACGTGCCGCTGCAGACAGGCCTCGTGCTGAAGAAGATCGAGCTCGCCCCGGACGCCAAGCTGATCCCGCTGCCGACCACCGCGGAGCACCGGATCGAGTTCTACGGCGACTCGATCACCCAGGGCGTGATGGCGCTCTGCCCGGAGCTCGGCACCGACTGCGCGGACGGCACCAAGGCGTACCCGCACCTGGTCGGCGAGGCGTTCGGTGCGCAGACCAACCAGGTCGGCTTCGGCAAGCAGGGCATCCTGCAGCCCGGCCACGGCAATGTCGGTACGGCGGCCGAGTCGTTCGGCTGGAACCTCGCCGGCTACCCGGCGAGCGGGTTCGACCCGGGCGCGGTCGTGGTCAACTTCGGCACCAACGACGCGGCGTACGGCAGCGCGGAGTTCACCGCCGGGTACGTCGCGTACCTGCGGAAGATCCGGGCGGCCGATCCGAAGGCGCTGATCGTTGCCCTGCGCCCGTTCAACGGTATGCACGCGGACGACATCAAGGCGGCGGTCGCCGCAATGCAGGACCGGCGGATCGTGTACGTCGACACGACCGGCTGGCTCGGCGCCGGCGACTTCAACGGGAGCACGCACCCGAACGTGCACGGGCACCAGGTCGCGGCCGCGAAGCTGACGGCCGTACTGAAAGGCCTCACCGGATGGGCTACCGGTGCGGCTGGTGCGGTGAAGCTGTCGCCGCAAGGACCGGAGGACGCCACCTGCTCGGACACGGCGCTGACCATGAGCTTCCAAGGACCGGTGCGGCTCGGCGTGACCGGGAAAGTACAGATCCACAAGGCGAACGGCGACGTCGTCGACACCATCAGCCTGGCCGACCTGACGTCGTTCCAGCGCACGGTCGGCGGAGCGCGGACCGACTTCGATCAGGTGCACACCTGGATGTACCAGGCAGTCGTGGTCGACGGGCGGACGGTCACCGTGTACCCGCACCAGCGACTGGCCGGCGGACAGGTGTACTACGTGACCGTGGACCCCGGCTTCGTCGTCGGCAACGAAGGCATCACCAACTGGCGCTTCCGCGCCCAGCAGGACCCGAAGGCCGACGGCCATCTGACCGTCGGCCGTGGCAAGGACTTCTGCACGGTGCAGGCCGCAATCGACTTCGTGGCCGAGGGACACAAGCCGACCATCGACGTCGCGCCCGGGCTCTACCGCGAGCTCGTCTGGGTGCCGCCGACCAAACCCGGGCTGACGATCCGCGGCGCCGGTGCCGGCAAGACCGTGATCGGGTACCCGAACAACAACCTGCTGAACGGCGACTCCGCGATGGGCAGCGTCCCGCAGGAGCGGTCGTACTGTCAGCGCCGTGTCATCCCGCAGTCCGACCGGTTCAACTGCTGGCGGGCCGCGATGGGGGTGTTCGCCGACGACTTCACGATGTCGGACGTGACCGTGCGGAACCTCACGCCGTACCGCGGCTCGCAGGCCGAGGCGTTCTTCGGGAACGGGGACCGGATGGTGCTCGCCCGGGTCCGTGTCCTCGGATACCAGGACAGCCTGCGCCTGCAGGGCAAGGCGTTCGTGACGAACAGCTACATCGAGGGTGATGTGGACTTCGTCTGGGGGACCGGCGGGGTGTTCATGCAGGACTCCGAGCTGAAGGCGCTGCACGAGGGGTACTACAACCAGGTCCGCAACATCGACAACGGACCCGGCAACATCTTCGTCCGGGTCCGGCTGACCCGGGCTCCGGGGCTGGCCGACGACAGCGTCTACCTGGCGCGCGCCGAGCTCGGCCGGTTCCCGACCAGCCAGGTGGTGTTCATCGACTCCGCGATGGACAGCCACGTGAAGCAGGCCGGCTGGCAGATCACCAGCCCCAACGACTGCGCGGCCGCCGGGCAGATCCGGTTCTGGGAGTACCACAGCACCGACCTGGCCGGCCGCCCGCTCGATACCACCGCGCGCCTGGCGTGTTCCCGGCAGCTCGGCGACGAGGAGGCCGCGCAGTTGCGTGACCCGTTGTACGTCTTCGCCGGCTGGCACCCGGTCGTTCCCCGCCTCGAAAGGTGATCCATGATGAAGAACGTCAACCGTCGGGCCGTTCTCGGAGGTGCTCTCGCCGTGACCGCTACCGGGTGGCCCTTGAAAGCAACGGCGACCGAGGTGCCCGCGGGTGGAGTGCAGCCGCATCCGGTGCCGCGTCCGGTGGCTCCGGTCAACCAGGAGATTGCGGCTGCGCACGCGGCGGTCTACAAGACCCTGCCGCAGGTGGTGGTCGGCGTGGACGTCGAGGACCTGATGAAGATCCACACCGCGGCCGACGCGGACGCGCTCCGTCCACAGCTGGTCGCACAGGTGTGGAAGGACACCGGCGTACTCCCGACCGCGCTGCCGACCGTGACACGGGACGTCGGTGCGCCGTCGGTGCTGCCCGCGTTCACGGGCGTACGGCGGTACGACAAGCTCGACGTGCCGATGGAGTTCGGGTACGTGTCGACGGTGTTCCTGCTCGAGCCGACGCAGTCCACGCACCGCCGGGTGGCGTTCTACCACAACGGGCACGGTGAGGGACCGGAGACGATGCAGCCGGTCACGCAGGCGCTGCTCGACCACGGGTACACCGTGCTGCTCTTCGCGATGCCGTTCTACCACTGGAACCCGAAGACCCTGCAGGACCCGGCCGACCCGGCCAAGCAGTTGCAGCCGTCGCACAACGACCTGCCGCGGTGGGCGTCGGACAAGTACTCGCCGCTCGCGCTGTTCCTGACGCCGCTGTCGGTCGCGATGAACTACGTACAGGCGACGTACCGCCCGTCGTCCGTGCAGATGATCGGGCTGTCCGGCGGGGGCTGGGCGACGACCGTGTACCCGGCGCTGGACACGCGGGTCACCCGCTCGTACCCGACGGCCGGCTCGCTGCCGTTCTTCGTACGGCCGGGGTCGCCGAAGCCGAGCCCGACCCGCGGCGACTGGGAGCAGCGGCTGGACATGCAGCCCGGCTTCTACGGGCTGGCCGACTTCCCGGACTTCTACGCGCTCGCGTCCGTCGGCCCGCACCGCCGGCAACTGCAGATCCTGAACCGGTTCGACGACTGCTGCTTCAACGGCGTCGGCCACCGCTCGTACGAGGCGGTCGTCCGGCAGCGGATCGCGGTCATCGGCACCGATGCCGTCAGCAACGAGTCGAACGGCCACTGGGAACTCCTCGAGGACGCCACCCACCAGCAGCACGCGATCAGCCCGTACGCCCTCTCAGTCATCCTGTGGGACCTCGACGTCCACTGCGCCCACCTGCCCTAACGGATCTGGTGGACGTCGCGGATCGGGTGGCCGTTGATCGTGACGTTGTCGAAGCTCAGTGCCGTGTGCTGCACGGTGCTGGGCCGGTCGACGGTGAAGTCGCAGTCGATGAGGCGGAAGTCCTCGATCCGGGAGTGCCGGTAGCCGCGGAGCAGCAACGCGTTCCGGGCCTGCTCGACCTTGAGGCCGCGGAGTTCGACGTTCCGGACGTACGGCGTCAGCGGGCCGGCGTCGCCCTCGCCGCGGTAGAAGTTGCACTGGACAACTTCCTTCGTGACACGCGTGACCGTGACGTCGCGCAGGTACACGTTCTCCACGAAGCCGCCACGGACCGCGTTCGTCTTGATGTACAGGGCGAAGTACGGCCCGTCGATCCGGCAGTTCCGCACGTACACGTTGCGGATCCCGCCGGTGAGGTCCGAGCCGAGCGTGATCGCGCCGTACTTGACCCGCAGCTCGCAGTCCTCGATCAGCACGTCCTCGGTCGGTACGCCGACCCGCAGACCGTCCGCCTCCCGCCCGGATTTGAGCGCGACGCAGTCGTCGCCGGCGTCGACGACACAGCCGCTGACCACGACCGAACGGCACGACTCGAGGTCGATGCCGTCGTTGTTCGGGCCCTGTGAGTCGATCACGACATCGCGGATCGTCACGTTCGTGCACAGCACCGGATGGAGCTGCCAGAACGGGGACCGGACCACCGTGACGCCCTCGATCAACACGTTGGTGCAGTTGTACGGCTGCACGAAGCTCGAACGGAGACGGCGGCCGACGATGCGGTGCTCGAGCGGTACGCCGAAGAAGCTCTGCTCCCGCAGTACCTGGAACTCCTCGTCGCACTCGTGGAACCACTGCCACCAGGTCTCCCACGAGCCCTGCCCGTCGAGCGTGCCGGTGCCGGTGATCGCGATGTCGGTGCAGTCGTTCGCGTAGATCATCGGGGCGTGGTTCAGCACCTCGAGGCCCTCGTAGCGCGTCTCGACCAGCGGGAGGTAGTCGGCCGGGTCGGTGCTGAACAGGAGGGTGGCGCCCGCGCTGACGTGCAGTTCGACGTACGACAGCAGCCGGATGCCGGTGGTGTGCCAGCGCCCGGGCGGTACGACGACGCGGCCGCCACCGGAGGCGTGGCAGGCCTCGACGGCGGCGGCGATCCCGGGACCGGCGTTCGCGGGGGTCGCGCCGTACGACGTGATCGGGAAGTCGACGGCGGGGAAGCTCGGCGGACGGACGGTCGCCCTGATGCGGCTCGCGTCCGCCCAGTCGCCTGTCACAGGAGCTGCGCCGGATCCGTGATGAGCCGGCCGTTCACCGTGACGTTGCGGAACGTCAGCTCGGTGTCCTGGATCGAGCTCGCGGCGTCGATACTCGTGTAGGTGCAGTCGATCAGCCGGAAGTCCTGGATGGGGGAGCGCGGGTAGCCGAAGATCGAGAACGCGTTCCGGGCGTGGCCGACGTTCACGTTGCGCAGTTCGACGTTGCGGACCCGCGGCGTCAGCGGGCCGGTGTCGCCCTCGCTGCGGTAGAAGTTGCAGGAGACCACTTCCTTGGTCAGGTTCGAGATCTCCAGGTCGCGCAGGTAGAGGTTCTCGGCGAAGCCGCCGCGGACCGAGTTGGTCTTGATATACAGGCCGAAGTACAGGTTCGGGCTGCCGATCGTGCAGTTCCGGACGAACACGTTCCGGACGCCGCCGGTCATCTCGCTGCCGATCGTGATCGCGCCGTACCGGATGTTCAGCGTGCAGCCCTCGATCAGGATGTTCTCCGACGGGACCGCGATCCGCAGGCCGTCGGCGCCCTTGCCGGACTTGATCGCGATGCAGTCGTCACCGCAGTCCAGCGTGCAGTCCTGGATGTGGACGTACTGCGAGCTCTCCGGGTCGATGCCGTCGTTGTTCGGGCCGCGGCTGTCGATGTGTACGCCGCGGATCGTGATGTTGCGGGACAACACCGGGTGGATCTCCCAGAACGGGGAGCGGACGATCGTCACGCCCTCGATGAGTACGTTGCGGCAGGACTGGGTCTCGATGAACGCGGCCCGGAGGTGGTGTCCTTCGCCGAAGACGCGGTCTTTCACCGGTACGCCGGACTCGGTCAGCTGGGTGAGTGCCTGCGCGTCCGGGCCGGAGGGGGTGACCCAGGACCACCAGTTGTCCCAGGTCGCACCACCGTCGAGGGTCCCGCCGCCGGTGACGGCGATGTTCTCGCAGTCGCGGGCGTAGATGAGCGGGGAGTAGTTCATACACTCCTGCCCCTCGAACCGGGTCAGTACGACGGGCAGGTAGTCGCTCGGGTCGGTACTGAACAGGAGCGTCGCGCCGGGGGAGACGTACAAGTTGACGTTCGACTTGAGATGGACCGCCCCGGTCAGAAACGTGCCGGCCGGCACCACAACCCGCCCACCACCGGCCCGGTGACAGGCGTCGATCGCCTTCGCGATCGCCTCAGTCGCGAGCGTCGTCCCGTCGGCGACCGCGCCAAAGGTGCTGATGGAAAAGTCGCGGGCGCGGAACTGCGGGGGACGTGTGTTGGCGAGGATGTCGCCGACCTGTCCCCACCCCGGTCCCGGGTCGGGGGAGCCGAGCTCACCGGCTGCCGTTCCGGCGGCGCCCGCCGCCGCACCCCCCTCACCACCCGCGCCGGCGGCCCCACCACCCGGCCCGACACTCCCACCGCCAGCGGTGCCTGCTCCGCCTGCCGCGCCCGCGCCGCCTGCGCCGCCCGTGCCTACGCCCCCTACACCACCTGCATGTCCCGCGGCGCTCGGCGCCGCGGCGGCGGGGGCGGCGCCGAGGGGGGCCGTCGTGCCTGCGACCGCGGCCGCGGCGGCGAGGCGGAGGAAGGTCTTTCGGGTGAGGTCGTCCATGTGAGGCTCCTTCACTGGTCCACTCGGGTGCCGTTGAGCCAGACCTGGGTCAGGTGGAGGTCTTCGACGTTGGTGATGACGTTGGGTTGGGTCATGGCGTCGAAGTGGCACTGGTGCAGGTGGATGGCGCGGAGGGGGTCGTCGGGGAGGCCGAGGAGGTTGAGGGCGCGGGGGGCGGAGTCGACGGTGAGCCGGCTGATCGTGATGCCGTGCACGTCGGGCGGGTACGCGCCGGTGGTCACGTTCGCGTAGTTCAGCACGATCTCGATCGCCGAGTCGGCGGCCTGCCCGACCGACACCCGGCGTACGTCGATGTTCGTGATCGTGCCGCCGCGGTCCGGGTTGCTCTTGATCCGGATCGCCCGCTCGAGGTGCGGGCTGCTCATCGCGCAGTCCCGGACGAAGATGTCCATCACCCCGCCGCTGGTTTCGCTGCCGGCCGTGACGCCGCCGTTCCCGTCGGCCATCACGCACTTCCGGACGACGGCGTACCGCGCCGGCACGTTCACCCGCCGGCCGTCCGCGTCCTTCCCGGACTTGAACGCGACGCAGTCGTCACCGGTGGAGATCGTGCAGTTCTCGATCAGTACGTCGGTGCACGACTCCGGGTCGATGCCGTCGTTGTTCGGCCCGTTCGGGCTGTCGACGGTGACGCCGCGGATCGTCACGTTCCGGCACAGCACCGGGTGGATGTTCCACATCGGCGAGTCCTTGACCGTGATGCCGTCGAGCAGAACGTTCTCGCAGCGGTTCAGTTGGAGCAGGTTCGGGCGCAGGTAGTGCCCGTCGCCGAACACCCGCTCCTCGACCGGCACACCAGCCGCGGCCAGCTGGATCAGCACCGTCTTGTCGGGCCCTTCGTTGGGCGGCGGCCCGCCGGTCCAGTCCCACCAGTGCGTCGCGTCGGCGCGCCCGTCGAGCACGCCCTGCCCGGTGATCGCGATGTCCCGCTGCCCGTACGCGTACACGAAGGCGGAGTAGTTGTAGCACTCCGTCCCCTCGTACCGCGTCGCCACCACCGGGAGGTACGCCGCCGGGTCCTGGCTGAACGCGAGCCGCGCGCCCTTCTCCAGATGCAGGTCCACGCGGCTCAGCAGATGGACGGCGCCGATGCGGTAGTCGCCCGCCGGTACGACGACGTGCCCGCCGCCGGCCCGGTGACACGCCTCGATCGCGGCCCGGAGCGCGGCCGTACAGTCGGTCGCGTCGTCGCCGACCGCGCCGTACGCCGTCACGTCGTACCAGCGGTCCGGGAAGCGAGGCGGTCTGATCCGGTTCAGGATCGCGGCGACCTGGGCGTCGGCCGCCGCATCAGGAACCGGGCCGGCGGCGGCCGGGGCGGTACCGCCGCCGAGCAGAGATCCGCCGGCGGCGAGAGCACCACCGGCGAGCAGGACGGTACGGCGACGAAGTGGGGCGGGCATCCGCGACCTCCTAGCATGCAAACGATTGCAACCGATCGTGCCCGGAAGCCGTGAGCGTGTCAACGGCTGGCCTTGACCGTCCTGGAATCTCTTGGATACTTACGGGTAAAGCTTTACCTGACTCGTCCCCGTGGAAGGTGTCCGCCCATGCATCCCACTCGTCGTCAGCTGCTCGGTGCCGGTCTCGGCGGAGTGGTTGCTGCAGGCATCGGCCTGCCCGCCGCGGCCGCGGACCCGAGCGCCGAAGGTCTGGTCAGGTCCCGGATCCGCCCGCCGCGGTTTCGGGATGTGTGGTATCCGATCACGGAGTACGGCGCGACGCCGGCGGATGCCACCGCGGGGATCGCGGCGGCGATCGTCGCCTGTCATCGCGCCGGCGGCGGGCATGTCGTGGTGCCGGCCGGGACCTGGCAGACCGGGGCGATCGAGCTGTTGAGCCGCGTCGACCTGCACCTGGAGGAGGGCGCGACGCTGCGCTTCAGCACCGACCCGGCGGCGTACCTGCCGGTCGTCCGCACCCGGTGGCAGGGCGTGGAGGTCTACAACTACTCCCCGCTGATCCGCGCCGAGGGCCAGACCGACATCGCCATCACCGGGAAGGGCGTCCTCGACGGCGCCGGTGACAACGAGCACTGGTGGTACCTGATCGGCAGCGGTCAGTACGGCTGGCACACCGGCCTACCGAACCAGCGCGCCGACTGGGCCGAGCTCGAGCGGATGAACAACGAGCAGGTCCCCGTCGAGCAACGCGTCTTCGGCGCCGGGCACTACCTCCGCCCGAGCTTCGTCCAGCCGTTCCGGTGTACGAACGTGCTGATCGAAGGTGTGACCATCAAGGACTCGCCGATGTGGACGATCCACCCGCTGGAGTGCCGCAATGTGACGGTCCAGGGCGTCACGGTCGACAACCTCGGCCCGAACGGCGACGGCTGCGACCCGGAGTCCTGCACCGACGTACTGATCCGGGACTGCACGTTCCGGACCCACGACGACTGCATCGCGATCAAGTCGGGCCGGGACGCCGACGGCCGCCGGCTCGGGCTGCCGTCGCGCGGCATCGTCGTCGAGGACTGCACGTTCGTGAGCGGTGGCGCCGCCGTCGCTGTGGGTAGTGAGCTGAGCGGCGGCGTCGAGGACGTGTTCGTCCGCCGGCTGTCCGCGCCGGCCGACCCGGCCGCGGACGAGGCGTACCTGCAATGGCTGCTGTGCGTGAAGTCCACGTCGACACGCGGTGGCTATGTGCACAATGTCGATGTCCGGGACGTGGATTCGCGGGCCTGGATGTATCGTCCTCTGGAGATCACGTTCAGCTACCAGGGAGGTGGCGACCAGTCGCTGTACCCCGACGTACGGGACATCCGTTTCGACCGGGTCCGGGTGGCGCGGGCCGAGCGGGCGTACCGGATCGTGGGTGCGGAGACGCGGCACATCCGGTCGGTGGTGGTCAGCAACAGCCGGTTCGGCCAGGTCGCGGCAGAGGCTGTCGTACAGTACGCCGACGACGTGACGGTCCGAAATGTCCTGATCAGCGGTTCTTAGGGGTACGAAGTGGCGGAACGGGTTCGGTTGATCGACGTCGCGCGTGAGGCCGGCACCTCGGTCTCCACGGTGTCGCGGGCGCTGAACGGGTCCGACCTGATCTCGCCCGAGGTGGTCGCGCACGTCCAGGCGGTGGCCGGCCAGCTCGGGTACCGCGCGGACAAGCGGGCGCAGGAGTTCAAGCTCGGCCGCCCGCTGACGGTCGGCGTCACGGTGCCCGACCTGACGAACCCGTTCTTCTCCGAGGTGCTGAAGGGCCTGACCGGCGCCGCGCGGGCGGGCGGCTACCGGCTGCTGATCGGGGAGAGCGGCGAGGATCCGGCCGAGGAGTTGCGGCTGGTCGACGAGCTGGTCGACTACTCCGGAGCGCTCGTGCTGTTCAGCTCCCGCCTCACCCGTCAGGGCCTGGAGAAGGCGATCGCGCAACCCGTTCCGGTGGTGTCGATCAATCGCAACGTCAAGAACGCGGGCGTGGTCGCGATCGACTACCGCGCCGCGTCGCGGCTGCTGCTCGAGCACCTCACCGGCCTCGGGCATCGCCGCGTGCTGTACGTCGGCGGTCCGGCCACGTCCTGGTCCGACGGCGAGCGCCGCCGGACGTTGCGGCGGACGGCGCGGTCGCTCGACGTGACGCTGGACGAGATCGACGGCGGCTGGTCCGGCAACCATGGGTACGACGCCGGTCCGACCGTGCTGCACAGCCGGGCGACCGCGGTGATCACGTTCAACGACCTGGTCGGGATCGGGCTGCTGAGCTGGCTGTACGACAACGGCGTCGAGGTCCCGGCCGAGCTGTCGGTCGCGTCGTACGACGACATCCCGATCGCGTCGTACTCCCGGCCGCCGCTGACGTCGTTGCGCAACGAGCGGGCGAAGCTGGGCGAGCTGGCCTGGGAACAGCTGAGCAAGCGGCTCGGCGGGGCGGACTGGCCGGCGCCGGATCTGCTGACGCCGGAGCTGGTCGTCCGGGCGAGCACCGGGCCGGTCCGGCGGAGAGTTCGCATCCGGGTCTGAATCCCTGCATGCAAACGATTGCACGCGGATGCGCCAGTCGGTTACGGTTGGTGCATGCTGCCGCCACATGTCGTGCTTGGGACGGCCTACTACCCGGAGTACCTGCCGCGCTCGGCCGGTGACCGGACCGCCGTCGACCTGGACCTGATGGTTGCCGCCGGCATCACCGCGATCCGGGTCGGCGAGTCGGTCTGGTCGACCTGGGAGCCACGGGACGGGGTCTTCGACCTGGAGTGGATCCGCCCGGTGCTGGACGGCGCGGTCGCGCGCGGCATCGGGGTGATCCTCGGGACGCCGACGTACGCCGTACCGCCGTGGCTGCAGCGGGCGCATCCGGAGATCGCGGCCGAGCGGCGGACCGGCGTACCGGTGCCGTGGGGGATCCGGCAGGAGATCGACCACGGGCAGCCGGCCTTCCGGTTCCACGCGGAGCGGGTGGTACGGCGGATCGTGGAGCGGTACCGGGACCACCCGGCGGTGATCGGGTACCAGGTGGACAACGAGCCGGGGGTGCTGCTGGCGCACAACGCCGCCGCCTTCGAGGAGTTCGTGGCCGGGCTGCGGCGCGAGTACGGCGATGTCGAGACGCTGAACGAGGTGTGGGGGCTGACGTACTGGTCGCACCGGTTGAGCGACTGGCCGGAGCTGTGGCGGCCGGACGGCAACAGCACGCCGTCGTACGACCTGGCCTGGCGGCGGTTCCAGGCCTCGCGCACTACCGAGTTCATCGGGTGGCAGGCAGAGCTGGTGCGGTCGTTGCGGCGGGAGGGGCAGTTCGTGACGACCTGCCTGGCGTACGACCGGCCGGCGGTGGCCGACGTACCGCTGACGGCGGCGCTGGACGTTGCGGCGGGCAACATCTATGTGGATGTGCAGGACGGGCTGGCGCGACCTTCGCTGCCGTCACGGTTGGCGCCGGGGTGGATCGGGCGGTCGGTCGCGGACGTGTTCCTGGCGGCGGATCGCGGGTACGGGTCGCGCGGCGAGCCGTTCCTGGTGACCGAGACGAACGCAACGTCGATCGGCGGGTCGCACCAGAACAAGCCGCCGTACGCCGGGCAGCTCCGGCAACTGGCGTGGGCGATGGTGTCACGGGGCGCGCGGATGATCGAGTACTGGCACTGGCATTCGATCCATCACGGGGCGGAGACGTTCTGGGGCGGGATCCTCGGTCATGGGATGCAGCCGGGTCGGATCTATCGTGAGGTTGCGGCGATCGGGGCCGAGTTCGCGGCGGCCGGGTCGTCGGTGGCCGGGCTGACGCCGGACGTCGATGTGGCGGTGCTGTGGTCGCAGGAGAGCGACTGGGCGATGCAGTTCCAGCCGCCGTTGGCTTCGGGCGGTCAGCCTGACAAGGCGTCGTACCGGAGTGTGCTGGAGGCGTTCTACGGTGGGATCGTGGACGCCGGGTTACGGCCCGGAGTGGTGCCGGTGGAGCGGATCGAGGCCGCGCTGACGGCGCCGGTGGTTGTTGCCGCAGGCCTCTATGTCGCGTCGGACGCGGTGCTGGAGCGGCTGGTGTCTTACGCGCAGGATGGTGGGCATCTGATTGTGGGACCGCGCACCGGGTACGCCGACGAGCTCGCGCGGCCGCGGGCGGACGTTGCGCCCGGACCGTTGCGGAAGGCCGCGGGGCTGTCGTACCAGGAGTTCGAGAACCTCGAGGACGCGCCGGCGGTGGAGGGGATGGCCGGGCATGCCACACGATGGGCCGAGACATTGCTGGTCGAGGATGCCGACGTACTGGCGACGTACCGGCATCCGAGCGGTGAGCGACGGCCGATCGTCACCACGAAACGCTGCGGGAGCGGCCGGATCACGTACGTCGGGACGGTGCCGGACGCGGCGCTCGCGGCCGGGCTGTTCGGGGAGTCGCGGCTGTGGGCGCCGTCGGTCACCGCGATGTCCGCGGTGAACGCGGCCGGCGAGCGGATCTGGTTCGTGCACAACTGGTCGGGTACGGCGGTGACCGTCGAGCCCGCGGCACTGGGGCGGATCGAATTGGGGCCGTGGGACGTCCGGGTGCTCAAGGAGACGCGATGAGGTACTTCGAGGACCTGACGCCGAGCACCGGAGCGCGCGAGCCGCGGGCGTGGTTGCGGTCCTCGCGACCGCGGATCAGCCTGAACGGGCGGTGGGACTTCAAGCTCTGGGACAGTCCGCCGTCTGGTGTGCCGGCAGTCGGTGGAGACTGGGGCTCGATCGAAGTCCCGGGGCATTGGGTGCTGCAGGGGCACGACCGGCCGCGGTACACGAACACGGCGTTCCCGTTCCCGATCGACCCGCCGTACACGCCGTCCGCGAATCCGACGGGTGATCATGTGCGGTGGTTCTCGCTGCCCGCGGACTGGCCTGTCGACGGGGCTGTCCTGCGGTTCGAGGGTGTTGACTCGGCGTTCAAGGTGTGGGTGAACGGGGTCGAGGCCGGGACAGCCAAGGGCAGTCGGCTGCCGAGCGAGTTTGATGTCGGTGGGCTGCTGCAGCCGGGGCGGAACGTGCTGGCGGTCCGGGTACACCAGTGGTCGTCGGGGTCGTACCTCGAGGACCAGGACATGTGGTGGCTGCCGGGGATCTTCCGGGACGTGACGCTGCTCGCGCGGCCGTTGATCGACGACGTCTTCGTGCACGCGTCGTACGACCATGTCACCGGGGGTGGGACGCTGACGGTGGACACTCGTCCGGACGCGGTGGTGCGGGTCGCGGAGTTGGGCATCGTGACGGAGCCCGGCGTACCGGTGGAGATCGCGGCCGTCGAGCCGTGGTCGGCGGAGGTGCCGCGGCTGTACGACGCGGTGGTCGAGGTGCCGGGGGAGACCGTCGAGCTGCGGATCGGGTTCCGGACCGTGGCGATGGTGCACGGCGTGTTCACCGCGAACGGGCGGCCGCTGTTCTTCCGCGGCGTCAACCGGCACGAACACGACGAACGCCGCGGACGGGCGCTCTCCGTCGAGGCGATGCGGGAGGACCTCGTGTTGATGAAGCAGCACAACATCAACGCCGTACGGACGGCGCACTACCCGCCGCATCCGGCCTTCCTGGACCTGTGCGACGAGCTGGGGCTGTGGGTGATCGACGAGTGCGACATCGAGACGCACGGCTTCATCTACACCGACTGGCGCGGCAACCCGGCCGACGACCCGGCCTGGGCTCCGATGATGCTCGACCGGATGCGTCGGATGGTCGAACGCGACAAGAACCACCCGAGCGTGGTCATCTGGTCGCTCGCCAACGAGAGCGACCGCGGGCAGAACTTCGGCGTACTGGCGTCCTGGACACGTGAGCGGGATCCGTCCCGGGCGGTGTTCTACGAGCGGGACCGGACGTACGAGTTCTCGGACTTCTACAGCTTGATGTACCCGCCACTGGAGGACCTGGAGGCGATCGGTACTCGCACCGAGGACGTGACCACCGACGACTCCGCCTTGGAGGCTCGGCGACGGGCGTTGCCGTTCATCCTGGCCGAGTACGCCCACGCGATGGGGAACGGGCCGGGAGGGTTGGCCGACTACCAGCGGGTGCTGGAGCACTACCCGCGACTGCAGGGCGGCTTCGTCTGGGAGTGGATCGACCACGGCCTGCTGTTGCCCGGCGCAACGGACCATGTGTACGGCGGTGACTTCGGCGAACGCCTCCACGGCACTAACTTCTGCATCGACGGCCTGCTCTTCCCGGACCGTACTCCGTCGCCCGGTCTGACGGAGTACAAGAAGGTTCTGGAGCCAGTCCGCATCACGGCGCCACTGACGATCGAGAACCACCGGACGTTCGCCGGGACCGATGACCTTGAGTTCCTGTGGTCAGTAACGTCCGACGGCATCGAGGTGGACTCAGGCCGTCTGGAGGTTCCAACCATCGCTCCAGGCACCTCGGTCCATCTGCAACCCCCACCCCTTGCCACTGACGCAGATGCTGAGCGGGTGCTGACTGTGCGAGCGGTGCTGGCGAAGGACACCTCCTGGGCCAACGCGGGACATGAGGTCGCCTGGTCGCAGTTCGTGCTTGAAGAGGCTCCTGCGGCGCCTGTCGTGGCTGGCGTGCCTGTTGTCCAGAGCAGGGACGTGCTGCGCCTAGGTGGCGGCATGTTCGACCGTAATACCGGACGCCTGACCCGACTGTACGGACAACAGGTCGACGGCCCGCAGCTGGACCTCTGGCGGGCGCCAACCGACAACGACAACGGCCAGGGCGGCCGGAACGGCGTCACCCAGGAGTGGCGCGCCGCCGGCCTCGACCGCCTCCTGCACCGCGTCGACGGCGTAGACGTGGACGACAAGAGCATCGTCGTATGCGCCCGCGTAGCCCCCGAAGGCCTTGGCGTAGCCGTCCGCACCACGTACCGCTGGACTGCCGACGGCAACAACCTCCGGTTGACAGTCGACGTACACCCAGAAGGCGAGTGGGCCGGCACCGCCGTCACCCCACGCTGCACGACGTGGCCCCGCGTCGGCGTACGGCTGCAACTCCCGCAGACGTTGGAGAACGTGCAGTGGTACGGCGGCGGCCCAGGCGAGTCCTACGCCGACAGCCGCTCCGCTGCCCGCGTAGGACGCTACCAACACACCGTGGACGAGCTACAGACCCCGTACGTCGTACCCCAGGAGAACGGAGCCCGCACAGACGTCCGCTGGGCCGAACTGACCGATGCCGAGGGCAACGGCCTACGCGTTACCGGCGCCCCACACTTCCAGTTGACCGCCCGCCGCTGGACCACCGAAGACCTGGAAGCCGCCCGCCACCGCTCAGACCTGACCCCCCGCGACCACATCTACTTCAACCTGGACCTGGCCCAGTCCGGCCTAGGCTCCGCCTCCTGCGGCCCACCCACCCGGCGCCCGCTGGAGATCGCCCCCTACAGCTTCATCCTCACCTTCTCGCCCGCCGGGACCAAATCTGTGGATAACTAAAAATCCTTGTTTTGCAGGGGATTCGGCGTTGGAAACTGTCGGAGGCCGTGTCTAGAGTCTTCACCATGGACAAGGCGCCCGAGATCATGACCGAGCAGGAGCTCGTCCATGCCCTCGACCAGAACGCGGCCGACCTCGCCCAGTTGGAGACTCGCCGGTTGCGGCTCCTCGCGGCGCTGGACCAGACCGGGCATGCCGAGCGCGTCGGTGCTCGTGACACGGTCCAGTTCATCGAGTACCGCTACCGCCTCGACCATCACCGCGCCCGTCGCGACGTCGAACTCGCCCGAGCACTGCCCAGGTACGAGGCCGTGACCGCCCAGCTCGACGAGGGCAGGCTGCGTCCCGCCCAGGCCGAAGCCATCGTCCTCGAACTCGAGAGGACACCATCCACAGTCCCCGTGCCCGACCTGGAGTTCGCCGAGCAGCGACTGGCCGGCCTGACGCATCTCCCGCCTGTCCAACTACGCAAGGCAGCCATCCAGGCTCGCGACATCCTCGACACCGACGGCCCCGAACCCGAAGAACAGAAGGCCGCCGCCCGCGAGTCCCTCACCCTCTGCTCGGTCGACCGCGGAGTGAAGCTCAAGGGCTACCTGGCCAACGAGAACGCAGAACTCCTCCGCACCCTGATCATCACCGGCGCCCGTCCCCACAAAGCCATCGACGGTTCCCCCGACCCCCGCCCCCGCGAAAAGCGCCAGGCCGACGCCCTCACCACCGCGCTGACCCTCGCCACCACCACCCTCGACGCAGGCACGCCGTCCCCCACCATCCCCCGCCCAGCAGGCGCCACCGCCAGGAGTGCCGGCACGACACCTCCCGACCCGCGCACCACCACCAGCGCTGCCACCACCAGCGCTGCCACCACCGCGACACCTGACGGCACGACGGCAGACGCTGCGACGGCAGGTCGTACGGCGACTGGCGGCGCGGCTGCAGATGCTGATGCTGCCGCGGATGACGCTGAGGTGGGTGTTGCCACGAATAGCGGTGCCGGGGCGGCTGGTGGTGGGGACGGGAGGCGGGCGGACGTGGTGCCTGGGTTCGGGGCGAAGGCGAACATCACCGTGACCATCGACCTGTACGACCTGCAAGCGGCCACCGCCGAAGCGATTGGTCAGACCGTCTACAGCAACGGTTTGTCCGCCGCCACCATTCGCCGCCTGGCCTGCGACGCCAACGTCATCCCCGTCGTTCTCGGCTCGAAATCCGAACCGCTCGACGTCGGCCGCCGCGAACGCCTCGTCACCAAGGCGATTCGGCGCGCCCTGAACACCCGCGATCGCGGCTGCGTGGTCTGCGCGGCACCACCGGTCATGTGCGACGCGCATCACCTGACTTCCTGGATCGACGGTGGTGCCACGGCTCTGGACAACCTGGTCCTGCTCTGTCGGCGCCACCACTCCGACCTCCACAACGGCCACTGGCACATCACGATGACCAACGACGTCGTACACGTAGCCCGCCCCGCCTGGGCCGACCCTCCGCCCCCAGTTCACCTCCAGCGGCCAACGACAACCCGAGCAGCCACACCGGGGAACGAACCCGTTGTTTCCGGGCCTCCGGTCGTTCCAGCACGCGCGAGCCGGTGGAAGGCCGACGACATGACCCTCGCGGAGGCTGCCCGATTCGCCGTGTGGGGCGACTGCGCGAGCACCGGGTCGGACACCGGACCCCCCTCGTTCGTCACCAGCTGAGCTACCGCGAACCAGTCGACCGGACCTGCGCGTACGTCGTGGGTTCGGTTGTCGTGGACCGGTCGACCGGGAGCTCGCAGTTCCGGATCGCCGCCGCGGCGCCGGTGAAGCCGGGTTTGTTGTCGAGCCCGACGAAGTACCTCGAGCGGGACATGAGCCGCGAACTAATCCGTCCCGGGGAGCGTCGATGGAGTCGTGGCCACCTCAGAAGGCAACGTCCTGCCGGTTCCCGTACAGGACTTGTGTGATCGGTTCCTGCTGCTGGCAGAGCGGGATCTGCCGACCGGCCTGTTGACCGGGCTCTACCTTTGCGGCGGGCTGGCTTTCGGTGAGTGGGCGCCGCGGGAGTCCGACGTCGACTTCGTGGCGACGGTTGCGTGGCGGCCGGACGTGGGTGAGGTGGAGACGTTGCGGCGCCTGCACTCAGAGCTGGCGGGGTACTCGTCGCTGAGGTTCAACGGGCCGTACGTGCCGGCCGAGGATCTCGCGTGCGATCCGCGGACGGTGCCGGTTGCGCCGGAGGTGATTTCCACCGGGGAGCTGATAGTGCATACGTCGCCGTCGTGGATGGTTGCCTGGCACGAGTTGGCGCGGGCCGGGATCACGGTCCGCGGTCCGGAGTTGTCGACGCTGACGGTGTGGACGGATGAGCAGGCGCTGCGGGAGTACACCATGGGGAACCTGGACGCGTACTGGCGCCGCAACGCTGAGGGGCTGGCGCAGGCGACCGTCGCGGACCTTCCTGAGGACGAGCGTGAGCGCGACTATCTGCTCAGCCACTGTGTCCTCGCCTCCACCCGCCTGCACCACCTCCTGGCCACAGGCGAGATGACCGCAAAGTCCCGCGCCGGCCGCTGGGCATTGACCACCTACAACCCGCGCTGGCACCGCGTGCTGCACGAGGGCCTCCGCCTACGCGAAGGCGAAGGCCCTTCCACCTACAACGACGACGCCGACCTCCTGGCCGACGTCCGCGACCACCTGACCCACGTAGTCGAAACCACCACCGGAAAGCCGGTCACCCCGCAAAGTACGTAAGCAGCCGTTGTACGTAGGGCTCACGTTGCTCTGCAGTGGCGGGCTCTGTGAGGTGGCGGGTGTTGTAGAGGTTGTCGTCGGGGTATCTGGGGAAGACGTGGACGTGGTAGTGCCATGCGTCCTGATAACCAGCTGGTTCGTTGTGCTGGCGCGTGGAGATCCCTTGGCACCCGTAGGTGCTGCGGATGGCGATGGCTACCTCGCGGACCACGTCGTGTACGGCGTGGCCGGACTGCGGTGAGAGATCGTAGAGGTTCTCGTGGTGGGCGGTGGGAACCACCAGCACGTGGCCCTGGTTGTTGGGCCACCAGCGGGAGGCTACGAAGGCTAGTGCGTGCTCACGGCGCAGCACGATGTCGTGCTGCGCCGTGAGGCTGTCTTCACCGCCTGCGGCGAGTCGACAGAACGGGCAGTCGTAGCCGTCAGGCGCGTGGTTGAACATGCCTAGCGTGGTACCACAAACGTGACGTAGGTGGAGTTGCCCTTGCCGACGACGCCCGAGTTGGGGCCTAGGGAAAGCTCCCCGGCGGGTACGTCGCGTTTGAAGAGGATCAGGTTCTGGTCGGTGGTGGAGACCGTTTCTGTGGTGCGGGTGTAGTCGGAGAGCCAGGTGGGCCACCAGGCGGTTTCGCCTCGGGGGTCGAAGGCTACGTAGACGGTGGCTGGGCGGGTGAGGGTGAGTTTGAGGTAGTCGGGTGGCGTGGTGGCCTTGGAGTCGTCGTTGGCGCCTTGGATGAGGGCTTGGCCGTTCAGTTCGGGTGCTAGGGCGGTGATGGTGTAGCTGCGGTCGACGTACGTCGGGGCGCCCACCTGCGCCTTCACCAGGTTGTCGAGCTTCTCGGGAGCCTGTACCGACACCAGGTCGCTCTTGAGGGGCGGTTCGCTTCGGGTGATCCCCAGGACTCGGTTGCCTACGGTTTTGACGGCCGTGGCTGGTTGGCCGGTCAGCGGGGCGTAAGCGAATGAGGCGAGCGGGACCGCGGTTCGTTCTACCGTGTACGAGGTGTTGGGGGAGACCGTGAAGGTCACCGTGGAGCCTGCGGTTGTCACCAGAGTGTGGCCGTGGGAGTCGGTCACCCGGATTGATTGGCCAGGCCACGGGTTCTGGAGCTTCAGGGTGTCGTGGCTGCCGGCCTGGATGCCGACGACGTTCGGTACGCCGTCGTGCACCTCGGTGCTGACCCGGTGCCCGCCCTCGATCTGCACGGACCCGGACACGTCCCAGTCGTGCGGCCAGGCAGGAGCAACGCGTACGACACCGTCGTACGACTGCACCAACGCTTCCTGCAGACCGGTGCTGAGCACACCGCCCCACTCGTTGTAGAAGCTGTGGTTGCGGGCTGCTTCCTGCCCGGTGCGGTGCACGGTGAAGCCGTTGGGGTAGATCTGGAAGTCAGCGATGCCCTTCAGCAGCAGGCGCTTCACCTCGTCGGACAGCCCGAGCCGTGCGGCCCACGTACTGTCCATGCCCCAGTCCTTGTCCTGCGGGTACACGCGTTGCCGGTACGTCGCCTGCATCAGCGTGGACGACGCGTCGAACACGCCCCACGGCCAGAGGGCTTCCATCTCCGGGTTCTGGGTGTTGTGCGCGGCCTCGTCGGTGCCCGACCACGCAAGCACCTCCTCACCGCCCCGCTGCACAGTCCGGAACGGCGGCAGCTTGCCAACCGCCTCCCGTAGCTGTGCAGCCAGCGCAGTGTCGCCGTGCGACGTCGCCAGGTCGGCAACCATGGGAAAGACGACCCGCATGGCAGCCAGGTCCGGCACTGGGTCAGTGGTGTCCCACTGAACCTCCAGAGCGTTCACATGCTCCAAGTGCAGGTATCCGTCGGCGCCAGGCGTCAGTGCTGACAGGTAGAACCGCGCCACGTCGCGCATCAGCGGGTAGCTCCGGCTCAGCAACGCCTGGTCGCCGGTGTACCGGTACTGCTCCCAGATGTTGTTCACCAGCTCCGGCCCGCTCGTCAGGATGCGCCGCGTCCAGCTGGGCTCCTGCTTGTTGTCGCAGCCGTCTCCGGTCCCGTCGTACCGCATGAACTCCGGCAGGCAGAGCCCTTCGCCGCCGGTCCAGTGCGTCCGTGTCCACTCGCGCATCAGCTCGGCGCGGTCCAGGTAGAACGTGAAGTACGGCGCGTTGAACTCGGCGATCCCCGCGCCGCGGTTGGCCGCCACGAATTCGCGCAGGTTGAAGTGCCAGTACGAGTCCTGCGCCCAGTCCGCCTGGTCCTCCGCCGAGGAGAACATCCGTACGACGGCCCCGTGCGTACTGGGTACGTCGCCGCGCATCGACGCGGCCATCGTGTACAGCTGCAGCGTCCGCAGGTTCTCGACGTACTCGCCGGTGCCGTCGGACGACGTGATCCGCATCGGTGCGGCCTTCGCCCAGAACGCGTGCCACCAGTCGAGGTGCCGGCTCGGCGTCTCCAGCACGGCCTTGCGGGCCGCCGTACGCAGCTCTCCACCGCGGTACGACGGTACGCCGACTACGAGCCGGTAGCTGCCGTCCGCGTTCGGCCGGAACGTCAGCCGCACCGTCAGCGGATCCACCACAGTCGCCGTGACGCGCTGGGCGTGGGCCGTCAGCGCAGCGACCGCGCCGGTGATGCTGCCGGACGCGGCGTCGTGGAACGTCTCCGCCAACGCTGCCACGCCGCCAAGAGCACTGACCGACGGCGTACGACCCGCCCACAGCTTCAGGTCAGCCGTCTGCGTCTTGGACGGGTCCGCGCCCGTGACCTCCAGCACGAACTGGTCGGCGTCGGCACGCACATACGAGCGCGCAGTCATCCCACCGCCGCGCTGCACGAGCTGACCGTCGTACAGCGCCAACCGCCCGCTGTAGTCGTCGGCACGCATCAAGGATTCCAACCCGGGTACGACGAGCCGCCCGGCCGACTTGAGGTCCGGGAACGTGTCCACGCGGTTCAGCTGAGCGCTGTAGCCCTTCTCGGCCCACACAGCCGCACCCAGTACGCCGTTACCCAAAGGCATCGCTTGGTACGGGCGCCACGCAGGCCCTTCCTGCACGATGTCCGAACGCGACACCAGCCCAGCCGTGTCGCCCTGCAGCGCACCGTCGTGCCACGCGGTCGTCTGCTGCTCTGCTGGAGCACCTGCTGCCGGTAGGCCAGCAGCCAGCAGTGCTACCACCAGGAACGGTAAGGCGATCCTCATGCGCGCACCTCGACCCAGTAATCGACGCCAGGACGCGTACGGAACTCCACAACGCCATCCTCCGGCCGCGCGAACGCCACCGGACCCGCAGACGACTTCACATCCACCAGTACGCCGGTCCGCAGCCGCAGCCGGTTCCCGAGCAACGACCGGATCGTGGCCTTCGACAACTTCCCGTCGGCCCAGGAGAACTCCAGGTCGAACCCGCCCCGCGCGCGCAGACCGCGGACCTTGCCGACGGGGAACGCCGACGGCAGACACGGCAGCAGCGCGACCTCGCCGGAGTGGCTCTGCATGATCATCTCGGTCAGCCCGGACACACCGCCGAAGTTGCCGTCGATCTGGAACGGTGGGTGCAGGTCGAACATGTTCGGCGCCGTCCGCCCTGGCCCGATCAGCTGGGTCAGGTGCTTGTACGCGTTGTCCGCCTCGAGCAGCCGCGCCCGGATGTTCAGTTTCCACGCCAGCGACCAGCCCGCGGTGACAGCCGGACCGCGCAGCTCCAGGAACTTGCGGGCCGCGTCGGCGAATTCCGGCGTCCGGCGCGGAGTGATCTGGTCGCTCGGGAACACCGCCCAGAGGGGTGAGACGTGACGGCTGGTCTCCAGCGCGGCGTCCTCCCAGTCGATCAGCCACTCCTGCAGCTGCCCGAGGTACCCGATCTGAAGCGGCGCCAGCTTGGCACCCGCCTCCGCGGCGGCAGCTGCCATCGCCGGGTCCTCGCCCAGCAGTGCGGCCGCCTGCCCGTACACCTTGAACAGGTCGCGCAGGATCTCCATGTCCATCGTCGGCCCCGCGCACAGGCTCACCCCGTCACCGTCGTAGTCGTGGTGCTTGACCTCGGGGGAGAGTGACGGGCTGGTCACCAGCCAGCCTGTTTTCGCGTCGGTCTGCAACTGGTCGAGGAAGTACTCCACCGAACCGCGCAGCACCGGGTAGTACTTGCGCAGCATCTCCAGGTCGCCGGTGTACTCGTACCGCTCCCAGAACAGCAGGGACAGCCACGCACCACCGGTCGGCCACAGCCCGTAGAACGCGAAGTCCACCACCGCGCTGCCGCGCCAGCCGTCGGTGTTGTGGTGCGCCACCCAGCCGGGAGCGTCGTACATGGTGGCCGCGGTGCGGGCGCCCGACTCCGCCAGCTCGCCGATCATCTGGAACAGCGGGTCCCAGCACTCGGCCAGGTTCGCCGGACCGGCCGGCCAGTAGTTCATCTCGGTGTTGATGTTGATGGTGAACTTCGACTGCCACTCGGGCAGCATCTTGTAGCTCCAGATGCCCTGCAGGTTCGCGGGCTGTCCCGGAGTGCGCGAGCTGGAGATCAGCAGGTAGCGGCCGAACTGGTAGTACAGCGCCGCCAGTTGCGGGTCGCCGCCATTGCGGAAGGCCGTGATCCGCTGGTCGGTCGGGAGCGCGATCGAGGCCGACGTACCGAGGTCGAGGTCCAGGCGGCCGAACAGGCGCTGGTAGTCGTCGACGTGCTCGTGGCGGAGCTTGCCATACGCCGGGCGGCCGATCGCGGTCAGCGGAGCCACCGCGCGAGCGACCTGATCCGCGCCGACATCCTGCCAGTCGCGGTAGCTGGTACCGACCGAGAACAGCAGCGTGACCGCGTCCGCGCCGGCGACCGACAGCTTGCCGTCGGCAACCGTCGTCGTACCGCCCTCGGCGAACGCGCGGAGCAGCGCGGTGAACTTGACCGAACCGGTCAGCCCCTCCGCGTCACCGCTGATCCCGTTGAGCGCCAGCGTCTGGTTGTCGTACGCCGCCGGCGTGGCCGCCTGCTCGGTGCTGTACGTCGCGTCGAACGTGAGCGCGGCGCGTTCGCTCGCGGTCAGCCGCATCACCAGGACCTGCGCCGGGTGGCTGACGAACACCTCGCGGGTGTACCGCACCCCGGCGTGCTCGTAGCCGACCGAGGTGATCGCGGTGGTCAGGTCGAGTCCCCGCCGGTACGCCGAGACGGCGGCGGCGTCGATTCCCGGGAAAGCGAGGTTCAGGTAGCCGACCGGCTGGTACTGCATCTCCTCGCTCGGGCGGCCCATGAAGTGCGCGTCGGCGAGGTTCTGCGCGTCGAGGTACTGCTCGTCGGCGATCAGCCGGCGGATCTCCGGGAGGACCTCCTTGCCGCCCGGAGCGGCGTAGTCGTGTGGGCCGCCGGCCCAGATCGAGTCCTCGTTCAGCTGCAGCTGCTCGGTGGCGGTCCCGCCGTACACCATCGCGCCGAGCCGGCCGTTGCCGATGGCAAGCGCCTGGAGCCATTCGGTGGCGGGGGAGGTGTACCAGAGTTCGAGCGGATTGGTGTCGCTGCCCGGTGGTGGGGCGGCGACAGCGGTTTCGGTCAGCGAGCCGGCGACGATCGCGGCGCCGGCCGCGGCACCGGTGGTGCGGAGCACCTGGCGTCGGGTGTATTCGGTCATGGGGCGGTCTCCCTGGGGCGGTAGATGCGCTGGGCGGTACCACGGAGCACGTCGTTGTGCGTGGCGGGTGGCAGGAGAGCGGTGGTACGTCGGAGTACGCCGGCGCGGGAGCCGGCCAGCGTGCACACCGGCCAGTCGGAGCCGAACATCAGCCGTTCACTGCCGAAGAGTTCGAGGGCGACGTCGACCAGTGCGCGCAGGTCGTCGGTCGCGAGGTGGGCGGTGCCGGAGAGCTTGATCGTGACGTTGGGGTGCTCGGCGAGGGCCTGCATCCCGGCGCACCACCGCGGGGTTGCGGTCGTCGGGTTGCCGAGGTGGTCGAGCACGAGCCGCGCCTCCGGCACGAGACCTGCGAGCCGGGCGGCGCCGATCAGGGCGGAAGGACGGAGGAGCAGGTCGACGGCGAGTCCGGCATCGGCGGCGGCTCGCACACCCCGCACGTGCGCGGGGTCGGTCAGCAGGTCAGGGTCGGTCTGGTCCACCGGCGGGCTGCGCACACCCACCAGCAGCGGGTCGTCCGGCAACCGGTCGGGGAAGTCGAGCAGGTCGAACCACCCGACCACCCCGACGACAGCGGGGTTCTGCCGAGCTGTCGCGAGCAGATCCGCGACCTCGTCCGGGTCGGCATCAGCCTGCACCAGCACAAGCTCCTCGGGCTCCGCCAGTTCAGGGGTTAGCTCCTGAGATGGCGAGGTGGTGGGTGAGGGAGTGGGCGCGGGGGCGAACGAGGTGGTGAGGGCGGGGAAGTGTGTGAGGGTGTGGTTGCGGCGGAGGGGATGCTGTGGTGGGAGCCAGGGGAGGGTGCGGCGGGAGAGGTCCCACACATGCACGTGGGCGTCAATCATGGTGGCCGGCCGGTCTGGTGATGGAGCTTTCGCCGCGGGCGTGGGCGGCGAACAGGCGGGCGGAGTCTTCGGGGTCGGTGCCGGCGAGGACTTCGATCAGGTCGACGTGGCGGCGGGCCATCAGGCCCCAGTCGCCGGCGTACATGGCGTTCGAGACCACCTGGAGGCTCCACAGGGCGGGCTCCAGCGTGCGCCAGACGCGGAGCAGCATCGAGTTGCCGCTGGTCGCCAGCACCTGGCGGTGGAAGCGCAGGTCCGCCTCGCGGAACGCGCCGATGTCGTGGTGGTCGGCCGCCTCGCTCATCCGCTGGACCTCGATCCGGAGCAGGTCCAGCTCCTCCGGCGGTACGTGCCCGGTGGCCCGGCGCGCCGCCGCGGACTCGAGCAGCACGCGGACCTCGCGCGCCTCCCGTGCCTCGACCTGCGAGATCTCCGTGACGAAGTTCCCCAGCCGCGGCCGGTACGTGACCAGTCCCTCGTGCGCGAGGCGCCGTACGGCCTCCCGGGCCGGGGTCTGGCTCGTGCCGAGCACCCGCGCGATCTCGGACTCGACCACCCGCATCCCGGGGGCCAGCTCGCCGGACAGTATCCAGCCGCGGATCGCCTCGTAGACCCGGTCCGACAGCAGCTCCGGATCGCTCGCGAACGGCGGCGCCGCCGGGCCGGACCCGACCACGATCCCGGACCGGAAGTGCTGCGCCTCCTCCCGGCGCCGGCGGGCGACCGTCGACTGGGAGACGCCGTACGCCGCCGCGAGCTCGCGGGTCGACGCGCGCTGTCCGGAATCGGCCATCGATCCGCTGGCCCCTGAAGGCGATATGGCACCCAGCTGGACCCGGTCGACCATCCGCGGCCGGCCGCTGCGCATCCCGTCGTCGAGCCCGGCCATCCCCATCCGGAGGAACCGCCGGCGCCATTTGCCGACCGTCCCGGGGGTGACCTCGAGCAGGTCCGCGACGGCCTTGTTCGAGCGGCCCTCGGCGCTGGCCAGCACGATCCGCGCCCGCAGGCGCATCGCGGCGCTGGTCCGCGGGGCCGCGGCGAGCTGGCTGAGCGCGGTCCGCTCGGCCACCGACAAGGTCAGCGGCGACTTCGGTCTTCCGGCATCGGGCATGGCTGCATCGTGACCCCGGCCACAGGGTTCTGCCAACCCCTTATGGCACGGACTTCTGACTCGGAACGTCCACTTTGCTGCGTAAACGTTGACACTTGGCCGCCATGCTCTGCATCGTCACTCGATAACGACGCCCGGCCGCCCCCGACGCCGGGATGCTCCGAGAGGATCTGGAAATGGCTCGTACGGTTCGCCGCAAAGCAGGGCGCCAGCTCGGCCTGCTGACATCTGCCGCGCTGCTCCTGGTGAGTGCGGCCGGCTGTGGTGGTGGCTTCAGCGACAACAAGGGTGCTGCTGGTGGCAGCACCGGCGAAGTGCGCATGCTGGTCAACATCACGCCCAACCTCACCAAGAGCTACTGGGAGGGCCTGGTCAAGCCGTTCGAGGACGCGAACCCAGGCGTCGACGTCAAGATCGAGGCCCCGAGCGGCTCAGGAGTGAAGGACACGCTGCCGCAGTTGCTCGCGGCCGGCAATGCCCCGGACGTCGTCGAGACCCTGATGGCCGACAAGGTCCTGGCGCCGCAGATGCTGGACCTGACCGACGAGGCGTGGACCAAGGACACCCCGTTGGCCGACCAGGCGAAGCTGGACGGCAAGGTCTACACGGTTGGCGTCGGGCAGCAGGCGCAGTCGCTGGTGTTCTACAACAAGGACGCCTTCGCGAAGGCCGGCATCGCCGAACCGCCGAAGGACCTGGACGAGCTGACCGCCGACATGGGCAAGCTCAAGGCCGCGGGGTACCTGCCGCTGCAGACCGCGGGCGACTACGTGACCGGCCTGCAGTTGCTGCAGCTCGCCGACCCGTCGATCGCCACGAAGTACCCGGACTGGTTCCAGCAGGTCAACTCGAAGCAGGTGAAGCTCGGCGACACCCTGCTGCCGTTGCTGGACCGCTACCAGTCCTGGATCAAGAACGGGTACGTCGACAAGAACGCGCTCGGTCTGAAGGACGTCGGCGCGCAGACCAACTTCCTGTCCGGCAAGGCCGGGATGTACATCATGGGCAGCTGGTTCGTCCGTACGGCGGACGACGCGAAGCCGAAGTTCGACCTCGGCGTGTTCGCGGCGCCGACCGAGAAGGGGCAGCCGTCGCCCGGCCCGCAGGGTGTCACGATGGCAGCGCCGTACATGGTGCTGAAGTCGACCAAGCAGCGTGACCTGGCGGTGAAGCTGGTGCAGTTCCTGGTCACCGACAAAACCGCGGTGCAGAGCCAGTTGTCGCAGGACGGCAACTTCCGCAAGGGCTACACCGAGAAGCTGTCGCCGCTCGGCAAGCAGGTGCAGGACATCCTCGACCAGGCGCCGAAGGGCGTCGCTCAGGGCGAGGGGTACGGCGCCAACACGCTGCCGTCGGGCTTCAACGGCGAGTGGAACAAGGCCGTCCAGAGTCTCTACACGGGGAAGAGTGCCAAGGACGTCGCGACCCGCATGGATAGCTGGTTGGGCTCGAAGTCGTGAGAGCCCGTCTGACCACGCTCAGTATGGTCGGCCCGGCGCTGGTGCTGTTCGTCGTCATGCTGGTGGTCCCGGTTGGTCTCTCGATCTACCTGAGTCTGACCGACTGGGACGGGTACAGCGCGAACCCTGCGTTCATCGGCCTCAAGAACTACGTGAATCTGACGCACAGCGCGGAAGCGATCAGGGCCGGCTGGGTGACCTTGTTGATCGCTGCCGTCGGCACTGTCCTGCTGAGCGTGCTAGGGCTCGGTTTCGCGCTGTTGGTGAACGGTGCGTCCCGACTGAACGCGTTCTTCCGGATCGTGCTGTTCTACCCGCACGTGCTCAGCGCACTGGTCGTCGGCTTCCTGTGGAGCGCGGTCCTTGGTACGTCGGGTGTCGTCAACGGCTGGCTGACGTCCAAGGGGTCCGCCGTACTGCCGTTCCTCTCTGATCCGAAGTGGGCGCTGGCGAGTCTGATCGCCGTACTGGTGTGGGCCGGCTTCGGGGTGAATGTCGTGCTCTATCTGGCCGGGCTGCAGACGGTGTCGAAGGACCTGCTCGAGGCAGCACGGATCGACGGCGCTACCAAGAGCCAGACCTTCTTCAACGTCACGCTTCCTGCGCTGGCGCCGGTTGTGACGGTGAACCTGGTCCTGTCGCTGGTGACACTGCTCAAGACGTACGACCTGGTGGTGTCGCTGACCGGTGGCGGTCCGGCCGGGTCCACGCAGACGGCGGCGTACCTGATCCTGTGGGACTCGTTCCACAACAACGCGCTCGGCTTCGGCTCGGCGCAGAGCGTCGTACTGATGGTGATCACGGCCGGGCTTGCGCTGACGGTGGCGCGGCTCCGGGCGCGTGCTGACCAGGGGGTGGCCGGATGAGTGCTCTACGGATGCCCAGGGTGGTCACGATGCAGCTGAAACCGCTGCGGTCCAAGGGCTGGGGGCGGATCGCGTTCCTGGTGCCGACCAGCGTGCTGATGCTGGTGCCGATGTACCTGCTGGTGGTGAGCGCGTTCAAGTCGCAGCAGGACATCCTGGCGCACCCGTTCTCGCTGTCGCCGGACCAGCTGACCACGCAGTACCTGAAGAAGGCCGCGACGAACCCGGACTTCAACATCGTCAAGGGGTACGCCGTCACGATCCTGTTCGTGGTGTCGGTCAACGTGCTGTCCGTGGCGCTGGCCGGCCCGGTGTCGTACGTGATCGCGCGCCGCGGCGAGAAGCGGTACCGGATGCTCCTGCTGCTGTTCGTGGCCGGGACGTTCATCCCCAGCCAGGTGCTGGTGATCCCGGTCGTCTACACGCTGAAGTTCCTCGGGCTGATGGGCACGATCCCCGGGTTCGTGCTGTTCGAGACCACGCTGACGCTGCCGTTCTCGATCTTCCTGTACGCCGGGTACATCATGACCGTCCCGGCCAGCCTGGACGAGGCGGCCGCGGTCGACGGGGCCGGCAAGCACCGGGTGTTCTGGTCGATCGTGTTCCCGCTGATGAAGCCGGCCGTGGTGACGATGGTCATCCTGAACACGTTCTCGGTCTGGAACGACTTCGTGAACCCGCAGATCATCCTCGGCCCGGGCAGCGGCCTCTACACCGTGACGACCGGCGTGTACGCCGCGGTGAGCCAGTACTCCACCGACTACACGGTGGTGTTCCCGACGCTGCTGCTCGCAGTGGCTCCGTTGCTGGTGGTCTTCGTGCTGCTGCAGCGGCACGTGATCAGCGGCCTGACCGCGGGAGCGACCAAGGGATGACCCAACAGATCATTGCCGAGACGCCCGTCGGCGTACCGCCCGCGTGGGCGATCATGCAGCGCCGGCTGTTCGACGTGATGGACGAGGGCTGGTGGCTGTTCCGGGAGCGGTACTGCCGGCCCGACGGTGGGCTGCGGTACGCCGGCCCGATGCAGAGCCGGGACGGCGCCGACGACTTCTACGAGGCGTTCGTGAACTGGCCGGTGCTGTACCAGCTGGGCGGCGCCGACGACCTGATCGACGTGTCGAAGTGGCACTGGGAAGGTGTCACCCGGCAGCTCACCGACCTGGGGTTCCTGGTCGACGAGTTCGAGCGCGGGTACGACTGGTTCCACCTCGGCGAGTCGATGATCTTCTTCTACTCGCTGTGCGCGGCCGACCCGGCCGACGAGGTGTTCCGCGAGCGCGCGTACCGGTTCGCGGAGCTGTACCTTCCCGGCTCGTCCAACTACGACCCGAAGACCCGGACGATCCGTGCCCCGCACAACGGCGCGGGCGGTCCGCGCTGGGGCATCAACGACGAGTGGCACGTGTACGGCGCGAACCAGCCGAAGATGTCGCTGTTCGGGCTGCCGTTGTCCGGCGTACCGGGCATCGACAGCTGGGACGACCTGAAGGACCCGGCGAACGCGGAGCTGATGGGCGCGGAGATGATCCGCCGACTCGGTGCTGGTGACACCGCGGTCAACCTGGCCGCCACGACGCTGACCGCGAACGCCTGGCTGTACGACCACAGCGACCGCTTCTCGGCGTGGACCCTGGAGTACCTGGACGCGTGGGAGGAGCGGGCCAAGGCGAACGGCGGCCTGCTGCCCGACAATGTCGGCCCGAACGGCATCGTCGGCGAGCTGCACGACGGACGCTGGTACGGCGGCACCTACGGCTGGAACTGGCCGCACGGCGTCTACAGCGTCGGCTCGGCCGCCTGCGTCGCGGCGCTCAACGGCGTCGTACTCACGGGCGACCCGAAGCGGCTGGACTTCGCCCGGGAGCTGCTCGACCACCTGTACGAGCGGGGCGTCAACGGTGCTGTTGACGACACCGAGATGAGCATCCGCGACCGGTGGGAGGCAGAGCTCGGTGAGGACTGCGCCAACCCCACCCTGCTGATCCCGAACCGGCACGGCGACGACGGCTGGTTCGACTACCAGCCGCCGCAGCTAGGACTGCCCATGTGGTTGTGGCAGGCCGCCTTTGACAGCCCGGACCGCGCTCGGCTCACCAAGCTCCGGGAGCGCAGCGGGTACGACTGGCGGACGGTCCGGGACTTCCGTAACAAGGAAGACGCCGGCCACGAGGCGCCGTGGCTCGCCTACCTGGCAGGGGACAACCCTGGCTACCCGGAGGCGATGCTGGGCGTGGCCCTGTCGCAGGTGCAACGCCGGATGGACCTGATGGCTGTGGACACCGTCGACCCGGCCGACCTGAACATCCACCACTGGCAACGGCACAACCCAGTAGCCACCGAGGCCCTGCTCCAACTGACTACCGGTACGCCGCAACTGCTCTACAACGGGGGCCTGCTCCCTCTGCGTGTCCTGTACCTCGACGCGGACCGCGGACGCCCCGGGCTACCGCCCGACGTGGCCGCACTGGTCGACACGGTCGAACCCGACCGGACAGGCCTGCAGCTGGTGAACCTGTCGGCAACGCAGACCCGGCGGGTCGTCGTACAGGCCGGGAGCTTCGGCACCGACCGGATCGACGAGGCGACGGTGTCCACGGCGACCGGGGAGTACCCAGGTCCGTCACCGGCCTACACGTCGACCCCGCCGGCGCCCGGCACCCGCACGGTCGTTGTCGGCGGCAACAGACTCGAAGTGACGATGCCGCCCGGCCGGACCGTCCGGCTGGACCTGCGGCTGACCAGAAACAGCTATCGCGCCGCACATCTGGCGCTTGACTGAGGAGATATATGAGCACGGAACAAGCCCCGGTGACGCCGGTCTGGGATCTGCCGGTGCGCGGCGAGAACCCGCCGCCATCGGACCCGGACCTGGTGTCGCGGCTGTCCGAGATCGGGTCGGCCACCGCCTGTGCCCGGTTGCACAACCAGGGCATCCGCCGGACCTTCGTCGACGGTCCGACCAGCATGTTCCCCGGCAAGAAGGTGGTCGGCCGCGCGCTGACCCTGCAGTTCATGCCGCAACGTGAAGACATCGCCGACGGGCAGACCCAGGAGTACATCGAGCGCAGTACGGCGCTGTGGGCCGTGCTCGACGAGGTCCAGCCCGGCGACGTCCTGGTGGTCCAGGCCTACGGCAGCCACACCACCGGCTGCTTCGGGGACATGCTGGTCCGCTACTTCAAGCTCCGCGGCGGCGCCGGCATCGTCGTCGACGGCCGGATCCGCGACGTCCCCCGGGTGTCGCAGCTCGACGTACCGATCTGGTCGACCGGCGCCACCCCCCACTACGCGTCCCAGTCCGAGCTGTTCCCGTGGGCGTACAACGTCCCGGTCGCGGTCGGCGGCGTCCTGACGCTGCCCGGGGACCTGGTGCTCGCCGACGACGACGGTGCGGTCGTCGTACCCCGCCGGCGTGCGGAGGCCGTCGTCGAGGCGGCGGCCGCGCACGACGAGTGGGAGAAGTTCAGCCGGCGCCGGATCGACGAAGGCGCCCCACTACGTGACTACTACCCCCTGACCGAGAAGACCCGGCTCGAGTACGAGCGCTGGCGATCCGAGAACGGTCACCACTGACCTCCTGAGAGGACCCCGCCCAACATGTCCAAGAAGACCAGGCGTACGGCGTTCAGCGCCGTCGCCGGGGTGGTCGCTGCTGCCCTGGTGACGGTAGCGGCCGTCCAGTTGAACGTCCAGCCCGCAGGTGCCGTCGACTGCAAGACCTTCTGGGTCTCGCCGAACGGTGACGACGCCGCCAAGGGAACCACCGAGGACCACGCGTGGAAGACGGTCACCCGGGCTCGTGACGAGATCCGGAACAAGCACCTCAACGACCGGATGAACTGCGACATCACGGTCAACCTGAAGGCCGGCGAGTACCCGGTCAGCTCCAGCATCGACTTCGACCAGCAGGACTCCGGCAACAACGGCCACCGGGTCATCTACCGCAGCGTCGACGGCCCGGGCAAGGCGAACCTCGAAGGCGCCGAGGAGCTCACCGGGTGGACGCCGTACAAGGACGGCATCTACAAGACCAGCTTCGACAAGACCAAGCCGTTCTACACGCTGTTCGAGGACGGCAAGCGTGCCACCAACGCCCGCTACCCGAACCGCGCGACCGACGACACGTGGGCGCCGTACCTGACGTCGATCCTCTACCAAGAGGACAAGATGGACGTCCACAACTGGCTGTGGGGCAAGCCGGGCGACTGGGACCCCAGCTGGGACATGAGCCAGGCGTCCGTGACCATCTGGTCCGGTGGTTCCTGGTCGTGGTTCACCGACACGATCCCGCTGCTCGACACGAACTTCAAGAAGACCCAGACAACGCTGAAGTACTTCACCCGCTTCGCCATGGTGAACAGCCGCGGCGGATCGCGCTACTACTTCCAGAACTCGCTGAGCTTCCTTGACCAACCGGGCGAGTACTACGTCGACTTCAAGGGCGGCGAGGTCTACTACAAGCCGCGGGCCGGGACCATGGACGGCGTCAAGGTGATGCGGCCGACAGTGAAGACAGTGTTGAGCCTGGCCGGCAAGTCGCCGCAGGACCGGCTGCACGACGTCACGTTCGACGGGCTGGGCGTGCAGTACTCCGACTTCGTCAGCTGGTACCGGGTCGGCTGGAACGCGCCGGGTGACTCCGGCGTCGAGCACAAGTACCCGGAGTACGACCGGCAGATCGAGCTGCCCCGCGACCAGTTCGGCGCGATCACGCTGACCAACACCAGCAACATCGACCTGAGCCGGATGCACATCTCCGACACCGGATACACCGCCGTCTTCATGCTGTACGCCAACGACCACACCCGGATCACCGACAGCCTGCTGGAGAACATCGGCAACGACGGGATCAAGGTCGAGGGCGGCTGGCCGGGCGAAGGCGACCTGACCAACCACCACACGTTCTCGAACCTGTTCATCGACCACATCGGTGAGCTGGTGCCGGGCGACGCGGCCGGCATCGAGCTGATGGACACCGGCCACAACACGGTGACCAACGTCGAGGTCAAGCACAGCGCCCGGTACGGCATCAGCCTGGAGTCGCGGCCCGAGGTGCAGGACCCGGACCAGTACGAGAGCGGCAACACGTTCAAGTACATCAAGCTGGAAGAGATGGGCCTGGACAGCGGCGACATGGGCGCGTTCTACACGTACGGTGTCGACAACCAGGAGCCGCACCCGATCCAGAACACCGTCGACCAGATGGTGATCGGCGACGTGATCCCGGACCCGTCGATGCCGGACGCGGGCGGCACCCGCGGCGTGCACATGGACGCCGGCGGCTGCGGGTTCGCGATCAGCAACGTCCAGGTCGGCAAGGTGACCGACCAGAAGTACCAGTCGTACAAGTGCAACACGGTCAGCAACGTGGACTGGGAGAACGGCTTCGACACCTCGAAGATGGAGTACGACAAGATCGGCGTACTGCCCACCTTCCCGTACGACGTGGCCGGGCGGTGAGCCGGGTGAAACTTCTCGTCGGTGTGGTGATCGGTACTGCGCTTGCCGTAGCTGTCGGAGGTTCTGCGGTGGGGACGGCGCCGCCGGCCCAGGACTGTGGTGCCTACTGGGTGTCGCCCAGCGGGAGCGACTCCGGACCCGGGTCGGAGCGGAAGCCTTGGCGATCCGTCGAGCATGCTCGGGATGCGCTACGGGTCCACGGGCGCACGGCCGGATGTACGCCGGTCGTGAACCTCAAGGCCGGGACGTACCAGGTCGGTAAGACGATCACGTTCGACGACCGGGACTCCAACGTGACGTACCGCAGCGTGGACGGCCCGGGCAAGGCAGTCTTCGAGGCGGGGCGGGAGGTGACGGGCTGGACGCCGTACAAGGACGGCATCTTCAAGGCGCCAGTGGACATCAGCCAGCCGTTCTACAGCCTGTACGCCGAGGGCAAGCGTGCGACGACCGCCCGGTACCCGAACCGGGAGTCCGACGACAAGTGGGCGCCGTACCTGAAGTCGATCCTGTTCGACCCGACCAAGGAGGCGGTGCACGACCAGCTCGGGTTCAACACCGGCGACATCGACCCGTCCTGGGACCTGCGGCTCGGGACCGACTGGCCGGCGCAGGTGACGGTCTGGTCGGGCGGCTCCTGGTCGTGGTTCACCGACACGATCCCGATGCTCGACATCAACTTCACGAAGAAGCGGACCACGCTGGTGTATCCGGCGCGGTACGGCTTCATCAACTCCGGCGGCGGGTCGCGGTACTACGTGCAGAACTCGCTGAGCCTGCTCGACCAGGCCGGCGAGTACTACCTGGACTACCCGGCCAAAACCCTGTACTACAAGCCGTCCGGCGGCACCATGGACGGCGTCAAGGTGTTCCGGCCGACGCAGACCGAGGTGTTCTCGATCGCCGGCGCGTCGGCGAACCGGCGGGTGGAGAACCTGACGCTCGACGGGCTGACGATCCAGCACACCGACTTCATGGAGTGGTACCGGTACGGCTGGAACGGGACCGGAGACTCCGGCGTGAAGCACAAGTACCCGAAGTACGACACGCAGATCGAGATGCCGCGGAACCAGTGGGGTGCGATCACGCTCACCAACACCCGCGGCGTGACGCTGACCAGGCTGCATCTGCAGCAGACCGGATTCACCGGGATCGAGCTGCTGTTCGCGAACGAGAAGGCGACGGTGTCCGACAGCCTGCTCGAACACATCGGCAACGACGGCATCAAGGTCGAGGGCGGGTACCCGGGCGAGGGCGACCTGGCGCACGACAACACGTTCACCGACAACTACATCCACCACATCGGTGAGCTGGTGCCGGGCGACTCGGCCGGTGTCGAGATCATGGACAGCGGGCGCAACCTGATCAGTCACACCGTCGTCGAGCACGGCGCGCGGTACGGCATCAGCATCGAGTCCCGGCCGGAGATCCCGAACGCGGACAACTACACCGGCGGGAACACGGTCAAGTACGTCCGGCTGTCGCATCTCGCGCAGGACAGCGGGGACACCGGTCCGTTCTACGCGTACGGGGTGCGGAACCAGCCGCCGTACACGCCGGAGGCATCCGTGTCGCAGCTGATCATCGACGACGCGAACGCCGACCCGTCGATGCCGGACGCGAAGCCGTACGGCGTGCACATGGACTTCGGCGGGTGCGGGTTCGCGTTCTCCGACATCAAGGTGACGAACACCGAGAGCGACCCCTACCACGGCCCGTCCGCCGGCCCGTGCGACACGTTCTCGAACGTCAGCTGGGAGAGCGGCTTCGACGACTCCAAGCTGCAGTACGACCAGATCGGCGTACTGCCGTCCTTCCCCTACGAGAAGCCCTGAGGTAAGGCGGCGGCTCGGGGACCGGTTTGCGGTCGACACTCCGGCCGGAGCTGCGTGACTCACCAAGAAGCGACACAGTCGGACACAAGGGGTAGGGAAAGCGTTCTCCGTCCGTGGGGGGATCGACCCTGGGAGTGTCGCGTGGCTCAAACAGACCGAATCCCCAGCCGACCGACCGCAGCCGCGACGCCGACCGGTTCCGGACCGCCGGGCGCCGTCACGGACAGTACATCCAGTGCCACCAAACCGCTGTCGTGGTGGGCACGCGCCAGACGGGACAAGGTCCTGCTGCTGATGGCGCTGCCCGGGCTCGTGCTGCTGCTGGCGTTCCACTATCTGCCGTTGCTCGGGAACCTGATCGCGTTCCAGGAGTACCTGCCGTTCGTTCCGCTCGGCCGCAGCGCCTGGGTCGGGTTCGACAACTTCGCGGTGATCTTCAACGGCGACGCCGAGTTCCTGAACGCCCTCAAGAACACGCTGCTGATCACGATCGTCCAGGTGATCTTCGTGTTCCCGGCGCCGATCGCGCTGGCGCTGCTGCTGAACAGCCTGCTGTCCGAACGGATCAAGCGGGTCGTGCAGTCGGTGCTGTACCTGCCGCACTTCCTGTCCTGGGTGATCGTGATCGCGATCTTCCAGCAGATCCTCGGCGGCAGCGGGCTGATCAACAACTTCCTGCGCTCGCACGGGATGGGCACGATCGACTTCCTCGGCAACCCGGACGGGTTCGTCGCGCTGCTCACCAGCCAGGTGATCTGGAAGGACACCGGCTGGGGGACGATCCTGTTCCTGGCCGCGCTGACCCAGATCGACCCCGGGTTGTACGAGGCCGCGCGGGTCGACGGCGCATCCCGCTGGCGGCAGTTGTGGCACGTCACGGTGCCCGGTATCCGCGGGCTGATCATCCTGCTGCTGATCCTGCGGCTCGGCGATTCGCTGACCGTCGGGTTCGAGCAGATCATCCTGCAGCAGAACCTGGTCGGGCGGCCGGCGAGCGAGGTACTGGACACGTACGTCTACAACAACGGCGTACTGGCCGGCCAATGGGGCGTCTCTGCCGCGGTCGGACTGGTGAAGGGACTTGTTGCCGTCGTCCTGGTGATCGGCGCCAACAAGATCGCGCACATCTTCGGTGAGGCGGGGGTGTACCAGAAATGAGTACCTTGGAGCAGAAGGGAATCGAGGACGCGCCGGCGATGTCGTCGCGGGTGCTCAAGACCGTCGTACTGCTGGTCTGCTGTGCGGTCGTCGTCATCCCGTTCCTCGGGGTGATCTCGACGAGCATCGCCAGCCAGCGCCACGTGACGAACTCGGGCGGCTTCGTACTCTGGCCGGACGGGCTCAACTGGGACGCGTACAAGGCGATCTTCAACGGCGGCGTGGTGCAGCGGGCGCTCGGCGTCAGCGTACTGATCGCCGTCGGCGGCACGCTGGTCAGCCTCGCCGGGTCGACGATGCTGGCGTACGCGCTCAGCCAGCGCGGCTCGTTCGGGCAGCGGCCGATCCTGCTGATCGTGCTGTTCAGCCTGCTGTTCAGCCCCGGGCTGATCCCGAACTACCTGGTGGTGAAGGAGTTCGGGCTGCTCGACTCGCTGCTCGCGCTGATCCTGCCGACCGCGATCAGCGGGTTCAACGTGATCGTGCTGCGCTCGTTCTTCATGAGCATCCCGGACTCGGTGCTCGACTCCGCCCGGGTCGACGGCGCCGGCGACTTCCGGATCTTCTGGTCGGTCGTACTGCCGCTGTCCAAGGCCGTGCTCGCGGTGATCGGGCTGTTCTACGCGGTCGGGTACTGGAACGCGTTCTTCAACGCGATGCTCTACATCAACGACACCGCGAAATGGCCGTTGCAGCTGGTACTGCGCACGTACGTCATCAACAACACCGAGCTGAGCAGCGGGGACCTCGGCGGCGCGTCGGCCGACCAGTTGCCGCCGCAGGAGTCCATCCAGATGGCGATCCTGGTGGTGTCGCTGGTGCCGATCCTGATCGTGTACCCGTTCCTGCAACGGCACTTCGCGAAGGGCATGCTGACGGGGGCGGTGAAGGGATGACTCTTCGGCGAAGGACATTCCTGGCCGGGTCGCTCGCTCTCGGGCTGACCGGCTGCGCCACGGTGACCAGGTCGACCGACATCGCGGCGCTGAACAGGCCGGTCGCGCTGCCGACGTACAAGCGGTTCGAGGGGCCGAAGCCGGACCTGCCGCGGAGCCATCCGTTGATGCCGGACTGCTTCTACCGGTTCCCGGAGCACCCGGTGACCGTGACGCACGGGGCGCCCGGCGACGGGCACGACGTGACCGGTTCGGCGCCGACGTCGAACCCGATCCCGCCGTCCGCGGACCGCAACCCGTACTGGCAGGAGCTGAACAAGCGGCTCGGCGCACCGCTCGAGCTGAACATCACGGCGGCGGCCGACTACCCGAACAAGTTCGCCACCGCGGTGGCCGGCGACACGCTGGGCGATCTGTTCAACGTGGACGGCGGGTTCGCGTACCTGCCGCAGTTCCTGGAGGCGCGGGCGCAGGATCTGACGGAGTACCTGTCCGGGGACGCGATCCTCGAGTACCCGTTCCTGGCGAACGCGCCGCAAGCGTCCTGGCGCGGCTGCGTGTTCTCGGGCGGCATCCGCGCCGTACCGATCCAGCGCGGGATCATGTCGTCGAACACGCTGCTCGTCCGGCAGGACCTGATGGACCAGCTCGGCGTGGCGCTCGGTTCGCCGACGCCCGACGACCTGCAGAAGGTGGCCAAAGCGGTCACCGACGGGCGGAAGAACCGGTGGGGGTTAGCCGTACCACCGACCGCGACGCTCAGCGCGATGCTTGGACTGCCCAACGGATGGGAGGTGCGAGACGGGAAGCTCGTGCACAGCCGGGAACTGCCGGAGCACAAGGAGATGCTGGCCATCACCCGGCAGATGGTGAAGGACGGCGTGATCCACCCGGACGGGGTCGCGAAGGCGAACCAGAAGGTGTGGTTCACGCAGGGGTCGGCGGTGATGACGCAGGACACGTACTCGTCGATCCAGAGCTTCTACCGGCGCGCGACCGACCAGTCGTTCAGCATCTCGATCCCGGTACCGCGGACCGCCGACGGGAAGGTCGGGCGGGTGCTGCTCGGATCTCCCAACAACTCGATCGCTGCCATCCGGCCGGGGCCGCCGGCGCGGATCAAGACGCTGCTGCGGGTGCTGAACTGGTTCGCGGCGCCGTTCGGGACGGAGGAGTACCTGTTCCGGAAGTTCGGTCTGCCGGGGCGGCACTACACGCTGAACGGGACGGATCCGGTGCTGACGAAGGACGGCGGGAGCGAGGTCTGCCTGGGGGAGTTCCCCATCCAGTACCTGGCCGACGGGCCGTATCCGGCGTACTTCCCGGGCCATCCCGAGGCGGTCGACACGGCGTACGCCCACTTCAAGGCGGTGCTCCCGACCGCGATCACCTCACCGACGTACGGGCTGTATTCACCCACCCAGTCCACGAAGGGGAAGATCCTCGACACCCGGATGGACTCCCTCACCAAGGACATCCAGCTAGGCCGAGCCGACCTCAACTCCTGGGACGACGCCGTCGCCGACTACCGCAAGTCCGGCGCGGATGCCATCCGCAACGAACTAGAACAGGCCCTAGCTATCAAGGGCGAGAAGTAAGAGCTGACAGGTGAGGTCCACGGGAGAACAACAACTGACAAGCGAGGTCTACGTGCGAGCGAAGAACTGACACGAGAAGCCCTACGCCTACCCCGGTCCCGCGCCGGGGTAGGCGCCCATCCACCAGCCGACTCACCCGCACATACGACCAGTTCTCGTGCGACCTGCTCTTACACCACCTGTTCCTGCAGCGCCTGGTCCTGCAGCGCCTGCTCCTGCGGCACCTGCTCCCTGCGGCACCTGGTCCTGGGGCACCTGGTCCTGGGGCACCTGGTCCTGGGGCACCTGGTCCTGGGGCACCTGGTCCTGGGGCACCTGGTCCTGCGGCACCTGCTCCCTGCGGCACCTGGTCCTGCGGCACCTGCTCCCTGCGGCACCTGGTCCCGCAGCACCTGCTCCTGCAGCACCTGCCGGCTCCCGTGCGCCCGCAGTACCTGTGCGTCCACCGCCTGTGCACCCGCCACATGAGTCTCCACCGCGTGGGCACCCGCCACGTGAGTCTCCACCGCGCGAGCCTCCACCGGGCGTACCCACCACATGCGCGTCTATCACGTGCGCGTCCGCCGCGTATGCGCCCAGCGGGTGTGCAGCCACCGCGTGTGCGCCCGCTCCGTATTCACCTGCCGCGTGTGCGCCCAGCGCGTGTGCCCACGACGTGAGCCTCCACCGCGTGTGCACCCACAACGTGTGCGCCCGCCGCATGCGCGCTCTGCGCGTCAGCCGCCACCACGTGAGCCGCCTCCCAGGTGAGCCTCCAGCCACGTGAGCCTCCACCGAGGGTGTGCCCCCGGCGTACGTGTGCACCTGCCGCGTGAGTGCCCACCAGCGGATGGATGCCGCGCGTGCGTACTGCGTGCGTACGCGTTGGTGCCAGGCGGATCGCATCGCCTGCTTTTGTGAGTCGTTGTCAGCCGAAGCGTGTGACCGGGGCCTGTGAGCGCGTACTACTGACGTCAGCCTCAGGCGCCACTCCTGCACCTTCCCCGGCCGGGGGCTACTGGCAGCGGAGGGAGTCGAGGTTGGGGGCTTCGCCCATGGCTTGGTTGCCGGCGTCGTTGGGGTGGAGGCCGTCGCCGCCGTCGTAGGTGGGGGAGAGGCGGGTGGGGTTGGCCGGGTCCCGGGTGGCGGCGTCGAAGTCGGCTACGGCGTCGAACTCGCCGCTGGTGCGGATGAACGTGTTCACGGCTTCGCGAACCGCTTCCTTCTCGGGGGTGTACACGAAGGAGCTGCCCATCGGGGTGAGGGTGCCGCCGACGATGCAGCGGCCGGTGGCGTGGACTCGGGCGATCAGCTGGCGATAGCCGGCGATCAACTGGTCGGTGGTGGCGCCCGCGTAGATGTCGTTGATGCCCTCGAGCAGGAGCACCGTGCGTACGCCGGGCTTCGTCAGCACGTCCTTGTCGAGCCGCGCCAGCGCGCTCGCCCCGGCGCTGCCTGCCTTGGCGACGCCGCCGAGGACGCGGTTGCCGGAGATGCCCTCGTTGGAGATCGCGAGCCGGCGCGGTTCGGGCAGTTGCGCGTACCGGTCGGCGAGGACGTCGGGCCACCTCCGGTTCGTGTCGATCGTCGTACCGACCGAGGACGTGATCGAGTCGCCCAGCGTCGCGACAGTCTGCACCTCGTGCGGGGCGTCGACGATCGCGGCGTTGACGAAGTACCAGGCCGCGGACTCGGTCTGGTACGCCGTACTCGTCTCGTCGGCCGCGTGGTCGCCCGATGTCGACTTGTAGCTGTGCTGCATCGCCCGGTTGTGCGCGGTGATCACGCCTGTCGTGCCGACCACGTGCAGGCTGACGGTCAGGTTCGTCAGTGCGGGAACCGCCCCGGGCAGTGGATCGCTGATCGCCATCGCGCCCGGCGGGATCGTCACCGCCGTACTGCCGCCGAACGTCAGCCGCCGGCTCGAACCCGGCACCACACCCGCACCGGTCGCCTGCCGGCCGACGTACGCCGAGTCCGTGACCAGCGGCTGGTCGCCGTTCGCGTTGGAGATCCGGATCCGCAGGTCCTTCCCGCCGACGCTGGTCCGCAGGATGTTCCGTACTGTCGTGTCGTTCAGCGTCCCGCCGGCAATGTCGTCGGCCGCGCCCCACGTGGTCACGACCGCGTCGCCCGCGCCCTGATTGTCCGGGGTGGCGGCGCTCACCAGACCCGCCGCACCCATCGCTGTCACCAGCAAACTCGCGCCCATCCGGCGCCATGTCATCGTCATGCGAATCAAGTCACCTCCGAATAGCTACGCATGCAATCGTTTGCAGGGATCTTGTCGCCGAACGGTCCTCTCCGCGAGCCGAACGGTGCGTCTGCGACCGGGGACCCGGCGGAACTGGTGGGTTGGTTGTTCAGGGACAATAGGTAGTGATGACGCTGACTGAGAAACTTCCGGGGACCACCGAGCCTGACGACCTGTTCGACGCCTTCCAGGGCTGGGTGGGGGAGCAGGGGATCTCGTTGTACCCGGCTCAGGAAGAGGCGTTGATCGAGGTGATGACCGGGTCGAACGTGATCCTGTCGACGCCGACCGGCTCCGGGAAGAGCCTGGTCGCCACCGGTGCGCACTTCGCCGCGCTCGCGAACAGCCAGCGGACCTTCTACACCGCGCCGATCAAGGCCCTGGTTTCGGAGAAGTTCTTCGCGCTCTGCGACATCTTCGGCGCCGACAAGGTCGGCATGCTCACCGGCGACGCCGCGGTCAACGCCTCGGCGCCGATCATCTGCTGTACGGCGGAGGTGCTCGCGAACATCGCGCTCCGCGAGGGGTCCGTCGCGGACATCGGCCAGGTCGTGATGGACGAGTTCCACTTCTACTCGGAGCCGGACCGCGGCTGGGCCTGGCAGGTCCCGCTGCTGGAGCTGCCGAAGGCGCAGTTCATCCTGATGTCCGCGACCCTCGGCGACGTCGAGCGCTTCAAGATCGACCTGTCCCGACGCACCGGTCGCCCGACCGCGATCGTCGCGTCCGGCGAGCGCCCGGTCCCGCTGATCTACAAGTACGTCACCACCGCCCTGCACGAGACCCTCGAAGAGCTCCTGACGACGCACCAGGCACCGGTGTACGTCGTGCACTTCACCCAGGCCGCTGCCCTGGAACGCGCGCAGGCCCTGATGAGCATCAACGTCTCCTCGAAGGAGGAGAAGGAGAAGCTCAACGAGCTGATCGGCAACTTCCGGTTCAGCAAGGGCTTCGGCCGGACGCTGCAGCGGCTCGTGAAGCACGGCATCGGGGTGCACCACGCCGGCATGCTGCCGAAGTACCGGCGGCTCGTCGAGCAGCTCGCGCAGGCCGGTCTGCTCAAGGTGATCTGCGGCACGGACACCCTCGGCGTCGGCATCAACGTCCCGATCCGGACCGTCGTACTCACGGCGCTCAGCAAGTACGACGGACGCCGCCAGCGGATCCTGAAGGCGCGCGAGTTCCACCAGATCGCGGGCCGCGCGGGCCGGGCCGGGTACGACACGTCCGGCACCGTCGTCGTCGAGGCCCCGGACCACGTCGTCGAGAACGTGAAGGCCCTCGCGAAGGCGGGTGACGACCCGAAGAAGCAGCGCAAGGTGCAGCGGAAGAAGCCGCCGGAAGGGTTCGTGACCTGGGGCGAGGACACGTTCGACCGGCTGGTCGCGGCCGATCCGGAGGCGCTGCAGTCGCGGATGCGGGTCAGCCACGCGATGCTGCTGAACGTGATCGCCCGCGACGGCAACGCGTTCGAGAGCATGCGGCAGCTGCTCCGCGACAACCACGAGGACTCGCGCTCGCAGGTCCGGCTGATCCGGCGCGCGATCCAGATCTACCGCACGCTGGTCACCGCGGGCGTCGTCGAACGGCTCGACGAGCCCGACGAGAACGGCCGCATCCTCCGGCTGACCGTCGACCTGCAGAAGGACTTCAGCCTCAACCAGCCGCTGTCCACGTTCGCGCTGGCCGCGCTCGACCTGCTCGACCCGGCGGATCCGTCCTACGCGCTCGATGTCGTCTCGATCATCGAGGCGACGCTGGAGGATCCGCGGGCGGTGCTCTGGGCGCAGGAGCACCACGCCAAGGGCGAGGCCGTGAACGCGATGAAGGCCCAGGGCATCGAGTACGACGAGCGGATGGAGCTGCTGGAGGACGTCAGCTGGCCGAAGCCGCTCCAGGAGTTGCTCGAGGCAACGTTCGAGATGTACCGGCAGACGCATCCGTGGATCGCGGACACCGGGCTGTCCCCGAAGTCCGTGGTCCGGGACATGTTCGAGCGGGCGATGACGTTCGGCGAGTTCATCGGGTTCTACGGGCTGGCGCGCTCGGAGGGCGTCGTACTGCGGTATCTGAGCGACGCGTACAAGGCGCTCCGGCAGACCGTGCCGCCGGACAAGGTCGACGAGGACCTGGCCGACCTGATCGAGTGGCTCGGCGAAGTGGTCCGCCAGACCGACTCCAGCCTGCTCGACGAGTGGGAGGAGCTGACGAACCCGACCGACGAGTCGCAGGTCGAGGTCGTTCCGGCCGGGCCGCGCCGGATCACTTTGAACACCAGGGCGTTCCGGGTCCTCGTCCGCAACGCGATGTTCCGCCGCGTCGAGCTACTCGCCCTGCACCGCTGGGCGGAGCTGGGCCAACTCGACGGCGAGGCGGGCTGGGACGCGGGCCGCTGGGCCGAGGCCGGTACGGCGTACTACGCCGAGCACGAGGACGTCGGTACCGGCCCGGAGGCCCGCGGTCCCGCGCTGTTCCTGGTCGAGGAACACCCGGGCTACTGGGAGGTCCAGCAGATCATCGACGACCCGGAAGGCAACCACGACTGGCGGATCACCGCGTCCGTCGACCTGGCCGCCTCCGACGAGGCGGCCGAACTCGTCCTCGAGCTGGCGTCGTTCAAGCCCCTGTAGCTGTTGCGGCAGGCCACTCCACGTCCACCTCGGTCTCGGCGTCGTAGTCCACCCCCGGTACGTCGAACCCGTACAGCCGGCGGACCTCGGCCAGGAACCACGCGGCGTCCGCGACCTCGGCGATGTTGTCCTGGGTCGCCGACTGCCACCGCGCCCGGACGGCGTCCTGCACCTCGTCGGACAGCTCCCACCGGTCGAGGCGGATCCGGCCCTCGTCGTCGAGGTCGAGCGGCGTCGCACCGGTGAGCTGGTCCCAGAGCGCGACGGACTGCTCGACAGGTGACTGCAAGGGGGTGACGTTGTGCAGGAGGCTGACATACAGCCCGATGCCGGGGATCGCGGAGGACGACTGCGTGACGGCCGCGCCGTTCACCGAGGTCATCGCGGTCACGCCGTCGGCGGCCAGCTTCAGCGCGGTCTGCTCGAGGTCCGCCTTCGCGGCGCCGATCGAACCCTGCCGGTACAGCGGGCCGGTCAGCTCGGAGCCGATGTACGTCAGCGCGACCGTGTTGAAGCCGGGCTTGAGCAGGTCGCGCTCCTGCAGCGCCGCGACCCAGCGGGTCCAGTCCTCGCCGCCCATCACCTTCACGGTCTGGGCGATCTCGTCGTCGTTCGCGACCTCGATCGGAACGGCCTCCTGCAGCACGGGCTCGCCGTCCTCGAAGGCCAGGCTCTTCGTACTGTGCGGGGCGCCGATCGCCTTCAGTACCGACTGGTACGTCTCGCCGGTGCGCGGGTCGGTCCGGCGGGGCGCGGCGACGCTGTAGATCAGGTGGTCGACCTTGCCGAGCTTGTCCGCGACAAGCTGGAGCACCTCGTCCTTGGTGGTGTCCGCGAAGGCGTCGGCGTTCACGAAGGTCCACGAGCGGCCGAGCTCGGCGGCCAGCGCTGCCGTCTCGGCGGTCCGGTACCACCCGGCGGTCGCCGTACGACGGGCCGTGGCCGCCTTCTCGAAGCAGACGCCGATCCCGTCGATCCCGTACCGCGCGAGCCCCGCGATCGTGGTCGCCAGCCCGTAGCCGGAGCTCGACCCGATCACCAGCGCCGTACGCCGCTCCGCCGGCCGCCCCTCGACCTCCGCCGCCATGTCCCGCACCACCCGGGCACACCCCGCCGGATGCGAGTCCAGGAAGAGGAATCCCCGACCGACCGGCTTCACCACGCGCTCACTCATGCAGAGACCCTAACCCGGCGGATCGGCCGATCAGGCGGAAGTTCCGGAAGAGTGCCGGAGGAATGCCGGTTCAGTTCCAGTACAGTTCCGCGTCGTCCGGCTCGACCGTGACGTTCCCGCCGAGGCGGCGGAGGTTGCCGGCGAAGTCGGTGTAGCCGCGGTGCACGTGATGAGCGGCCGAGACCAGGGTCTCGCCCTCGGCGGCCAGCCCGGCGAGGACCAGCGCGGCGCCGGCCCGGATGTCGGAGGCGACCACCGGCGCACCGGACAGCCGCGGTACGCCGCGGACGACCGCGTGGTGCCCGTCGGTCTGGATCTGCGCGCCCAGCCGGGTCAGCTCCTGCGCGAACGTGAACCGGCCCTCGAACAGGTTCTCGGTCACCATCGCGGCACCGTCGCTCAACGCGTTCAGCGCGATCACGAACGCCTGCAGATCGGTCGCGAACCCCGGGTACGGCAGCGTCACCACGTCCACCGGCTTCGGCCGGTCGTGCATCCGGACCCGGAAGCCCGGGTTCAGCACGGTGATCTCGGCGCCGGCCTTGTGCAGCTTGTCGAGCGGCAGCTCGAGGTGCTCCGCGTGACCGTTGGAGACGGTCACGTCGCCCTTGGTGATCGCGGCCGCGAACGCCCAGCTCCCGGACACGATCCGGTCCGGGACCACCACGTGGTCGACCGGGTTCAGCAGCCCGTTCACGCCGGTGATCTCGATCCGCGGCGAGCCGGCGCCGTCGATCTGCGCGCCCATCTCGACCAGCATCGCGGCGATGTCCTGGATCTCCGGCTCGCGGGCGGCGTTCTCGATGATCGTGGTGCCCTTCGCGAGCACCGCCGCCATCATGATCGTCTCGGTCGCGCCGACGCTCGGGAAGTCCAGCCAGACCTCGGCGCCGTGCAGCCCCTGCGGCGCCTCGGCGATCACGAACCCGTGCTCGATGTGCACCTTCGCGCCCATCGACTCCAGCCCGGCGACGTGCATGTTCAGCCCGCGGGAGCCGATGTTGTCGCCGCCCGGCAGCGCCACCTCCGCCTGGCCGCAGCGGCCCAGCAGCGGGCCGAGCACCGAGATCGAGGCCCGCAGCTTGCGGACCAGTTCGTAGTCGCACTGGTGCCGGACGGTGCCCGGTACGGCGATCGTCGCGAGCCCCGCGTCCGCGTCCACCTTCACCGAGCAGCCGAGCGTGTCCAGCAGTTGGGCCATGAACGTGACGTCCAGGATGCCCGGCACCTGCCGCAGCGTCGTCGTACCTTCGGCGAGCAACGCCGCCGCCATCAGCTTGAGCACGCTGTTCTTCGCTCCGGCCACCTCGACAGCGCCGTCGAGCCGTGCCTCACCCGCGATTCGAAACCGTTCCACCGGTCGACTGTAGCGTTTGACGGTCCCGGGGTTTGCGTAGAGTCCTGGCATGGCTGTGAACTTGACGCGGATCTACACCCGCACCGGTGACGCCGGCGAGACCCGCCTCGGCGACAACTCCACGACCTCGAAGACCGACCCGCGACTGGCGGCGTACGGCGAGGTCGACGAGGCGAACTCGGCGATCGGGGTGGCGATCGCCGCTGGGCACCTGAACAGTGCGATCGCGGTGCTGCTGACCCGGATCCAGAACGACCTGTTCGACGTCGGCGCGGACCTGTGCAATCCGGTCGCGCCGGATCCGGAGTACCCGCCGCTGCGCGTCACCCAGGACTACATCGACCGGCTCGAGGGCTGGTGCGACGAGTACAACAATCGTTTGACCAAGCTGCGGTCGTTCATCCTGCCCGGCGGTACGGAAGGCGCGGCGTACCTGAACGTGGCCCGTACGGTCGTACGGCGCGCCGAGCGGGCCGGCTGGACCGCCGTCGAGGCGCACGGCCCGTCGATCAACCTGCTCGCGATCACCTACCTGAACCGCCTGTCCGACCTGCTCTTCATCCTCGGCCGGGTCGCCAACCTCTCCTCCGGCGGCGACGTCCTCTGGGTCCCGGGCGGCGAACGGGACTAGCCGATCTCCCAGTTGAACGGCATCCGCAGTACGCCCGCGGGCGGCAGGCCCAGCGCGCTGTAGAGACCGGTGGTCAGGCCGTCGAGTGTCAGCGGCGCTGCCGTGACGGCCAGGTCGTCGGTCGTCGTGGGCGCCTTGAGCTGGCTCAACAGGTTGCGGTGCGGTACGGCGGTGACCGCGATCTCGTCGCGGTCCAGACCAGCTCGGTTACACGCCAGTGTCAGCGCGTGCTGGAAACCGCCCAGCTCGTCGACCAGCTTGTGGCTGTGGGCGTCCGCACCGGTCCAGACCCGGCCCCGGGCGAGCGCCTCCAGCCGTTCTTCTGGAAGGCCCCGGTCCTGGGCTGCCTTGGCGACGAAGTCCTTGTAGATGCGGTCGAGCGTTTCCTCCAGCCGCGCCCACTGCTCGTCGGTGAACTCTTCCTGCGCCGAGTACATCTGCGCGTTCGCACCTTCGGACACTGCCTGCTGTGAGATGCCGATACGACCAAGCGCGTCCCGTACGACGCCCTTGCCGGTCAGCACGCCGATAGAGCCGGTGATGGTGCCCGGTTGCGCCACGATGACGTCAGCCGGCATCGCTACGAAGTACCCGCCGGATGCGGCGACACTGCCCATCGACGCGATGACAGGGCGCCCGGTGGACCGCAGCCGCAGTACCTCGTTGCGGATCGCGTCAGAGGCGACGTACGAGCCGCCTGGGCTGTCTACGCGCAGCACGACCGCCTTGACGTGGTCGTTGGCGGCCACGGCGCGCAGGGCGGCACCCACGGTGTCAGAGCCGGAGCCAGGGCCGCCCATGGGGCTGTTGGAGTTGCGGCCGACGGAGATGCCGCCTGTGACGCGTACTACCGCCACCAGTGGCTTCTGCGGCCAGGGGAGCGTCTTGCGTACTTCGTCCAGCGTCCGCGGCCCCCGGCGAATGTAGCGCTCAGCCAGGAGCCTGTCGTCGTACTGCAGCTGCTTCTCGAGCTCGTCGTACACGTCCGACCGGTAGCCGAGCCGATCGACCAGCCCGGCGTCCAGGCCGGCCTGTGCGTGCAGCGGCGCGCTGTCGACGAGCTCCCGCACTCGGGTGGTGTCCAGCCGGCGCCGTACAGCGATGCCTTCGACGATCTGCTCGTACGCCGACTCCGCCAGCCGCGAGGCCATCTCCCGGGCCGGGCCGGTCATCTCACGCTCGGTGAACGTGTCGGCCGCGGTCTTGTACTCGCGCCGCTTGCCGAACTGGGGGATCACGCCCGCCTTGTCCAGCGCGCTCCGGATGAAGACGGCCTGCACCGAGACACCTGTGATCGCCAGGTCGCCGGACGGCTGCAGCCAGATCTCGTCGAACGCCGTGGCCAGGTAGTACGGGACGGTGCCCTGGCCGGCCTCCCCGAACGACTCGGTCCACGCCACGGCCGGCTTCCCCGACGTACGGAAGTCGGCCACCGCCTCACGCAGCTCCTGCACCTGCGCGAGCGACAGCCGATGAGCGCCGAGATGCGCGATCAACCCGACGACCCCGTCGTCCCGGGCCCCCTTCCGCAACGCGGCAACCAGCTCACGAAGCGTCGGCAGATGCCGCATCCGAAACGCGGCCACGGGTGAGGCGGGCGGCGTCTCGAGTACGCCACGGGTCAGATCCAGCTCAAGCAGTGTCCCCATACCCCGACCCTAGACGCTCGGAAAAAGACCTGTCCCCGTCCGGTTCGGCCGGACGGGGACAGGTCTGTTACAGCTGGGTCACTCGCCCAGTCGCTGGAGCCCACCCGAGCTGGTCAGCAGGAAGTGCACCTTCGCGCCGAACGTGGCGTTGAAGTTGCCGTAGCTCTTGATCGCCGTGCTGGTGCCGGTGGCCTTGCTGACGGCGTACACGGTGGCGGTGTTGGTGTCGTGGTCGAACGCGGTCAGCAGCGTGCTGGTCGCGCCGCACCGCTGCGCGACCAACGAGTCGAATGCCGCGAACCCGGACGCACGGACCTGCTTCACGACCGGCTTCATCGGCAGCTTGACCGGCACGTGCACGGTGTAGAGCGCACCGCCCTTGGTCAGCACCAGCAGGGTGTCGTACGTCGCCGTCTCGGCGATCAGCGTCATCGCCTTGACCGACCCGAAGCCGGGCGCCGAGCCGTACGATCGGGCCTTGTCCTCCACCGTGTAGCGGTAGAGCGATCCGTTGGCGTGCAGACCGTACAGGAGCGAGTGCTCGTTCACGCCGTACACGTAGTTGGAGTCGGTGATCTGGCTGAATCCACGCCAGCCGGTGCCCAGCTTGATCGTCCGCACTGTCGGCGTGGTGGCCGAGCCCGTGTACGTCGTGATCGCGCCGTACAGGTTGTCGCCCTGCAGGACGAGCCCGTGGAAGAAGTCCGTCGTACCGTAGCTCTCCTGGTACCAGCTGGCGCTCGAGCGGACCCCGAACAGCTTGTACGGGTCCAGCGGCTTCGCGGTGACCGGCCGGGTCGCCGTCACGTCGTACCCGCCGGCCGTCCCGGCCGCGTTCACGGCCCCGACGCTGAGCCCACAGGCGGTGGCCGCAGCCTGGGCGTTGGTGGTGGGGAGCTTTCGGGCGGCTTTCCCGGCGTTCCGGAAGGAGTCGGGTCCGGGCTTGGCCGCGGTCGCGGCTGCCGGTACCGCCGCCGCGGTGACCAGGCCCAGCCCGGCCAGCGCGAGCGCAACACGTCGCAGTCTCATGGACGCTACATCGGTGGATGAGCACTCAGTGTTACCGACGCTACGGAGTGTTGCTGATCAGGTACAGTCCGGTGGTCAGGAAGCGTCGAGGAGGCCGCGGGCGGCGGGTTCGTCGTGGGGCCAGACGTAGACGGTCCAGCCGGTGGTGGTGCGGGCGGCGGTCGCCTTGATGCCGAAGGTCTTCAGGCGGGCGACCAGGACGCGGGCCTCGTTGTACGACTGGACGGTGCGGATGTCGGTCAGCAGGCCGAAGGAGTCCGGTTCGGCGGGGGTCTGGTCGACCCGGCGGACCAGCGACCCGCCTTTGGCCTTCGAGAACGCCCAACGGCACAGCAGCACCATCACGCCGGCCAGGGCGATGGCCACCACCGGGAACAGGAAGTACTCCTCGGCGAACACGCTCACCATTGTCTCGCGGATCAAAAGATCGTGAGGTGTTGGCAACCTTCCGTGTCTTCAGGGAGTCTTTACGAACACAAGCTGTCACGCGGCCGTGACTCGGGGGCCGCCGGAGGACGGAGGGCACGGACATGCTCGCACCGACGTACAGCCAGCCCGACAACGTGATCCACCTGACCGGAATCCTGGACGTCCGCTCGGTCGGCGACGTCCGGCAGACCCTCAACCAGCTGATCGACACCTCCGTCGGCGACGTGATCGTCGACCTGGAGGAGGTCGACGCGGTCGACGCGACCGGCCTCGGCCTGCTGGTCGCCACCCACCGCCGCACCCAGCTCCTGGGCCGCCAACTGGTCCTCTGGCACCCCATGCCCGCGGTGGTCCGCATCCTCGCGGTCACCCGCCTCCACCGCGTCCTGCACGTGGAACGCACCCCCCTACCGATCAGCGCCTGACTGTGATGTAGGCCCCTGGTGACGCCAGTCACGAGGGGCAGACTCACAAGGGCACACAGTCCTACTCTCGGGTACATGGATCGACCCTGGGTGATGCGGACGTACGCGGGCCACTCCTCCGCGGCCGAGTCCAACGCGCTGTTCCGGCGGAACCTGGCGAAGGGGCAGACCGGGCTGTCGGTCGCCTTCGACCTACCGACGCAGACCGGGTACGACGCCGACCACGCGCTGGCGAAGGGTGAGGTCGGAAAGGTCGGCGTACCGGTCGCGCATCTGGGTGACGTACGGGCGTTGTTCGACCAGATCCCGCTGGCGCGGATGAACACGTCGATGACGATCAACGCGACCGCGATGTGGCTGCTCGCGCTCTACCAGGTCGCCGCGCAGGAGCAGGGTGCGCTGCCGGGCGAGCTGACGGGTACGACGCAGAACGACATCGTCAAGGAGTACCTGTCCCGAGGCACGTACGCGTTCCCGCCGGACGCGTCGCTGCGGCTGACCACCGACGTGATCGCGTACACGGTCGCGACCATGCCGAAGTGGAACCCGATCAACATCTGCAGCTACCACCTGCAGGAGGCCGGCGCCACGCCCGTACAGGAGCTGGCGTTCGCGCTGTCGACCGCGATCGCCGTGCTGGACCGGGTCCGCGACGGTGGACAGGTGCCGCCGGAGCGGTTCGGGGACGTCGTGCAGCGGATCTCGTTCTTCGTGAACGCGGGCGTTCGCTTCATCGAGGAGACGTGCAAGATGCGCGCGTTCGTCCGCCTCTGGGACACGCTGACGCTGGAGCGGTACGGCGTGACCGACCCGAAGGCGCGCCGCCTGCGGTACGGCGTACAGGTGAACTCGCTCGGGCTGACCGAGGCGCAGCCGGAGAACAACGTGCAGCGGATCGTCCTCGAGATGCTCGGCGTGACGCTGTCGAAGAACGCCCGCGCCCGGGCCGTCCAGCTGCCGGCATGGAACGAGGCGCTCGGGCTGCCGCGGCCGTGGGACCAGCAGTGGTCGTTGCGGATGCAACAGGTGCTGGCGTACGAGTCCGACCTGCTCGAGTACGACGACATCTTCGACGGTTCGCACGTGATCGAGGCGAAGGTCGACGAGCTGGTCGCCGGTGCGCAGCAGGAGATCGACCGCGTCCAGGCGATGGGCGGTGCGGTCGCCGCGGTCGAGACCGGGTACCTGAAGCAGGCGCTGGTCGCGTCACACGCGGAACGCCGGCAGCGGATCGAGTCCGGTGAGCAGATCGTGGTCGGCGTGAACAAGTTCGAGAACACCGAGCCGTCGCCGCTGACCGCCGACCTCGACTCCGCGATCCAGACCGTCGACCCGGCCGCCGAGTCCGCCGCGCTGGAGTCGCTGCGCCGCTGGCGCGCCGAGCGTGACGCCGACGCGGTGGAGACCGCGCTGGCCAAGCTCCGGGCGGCCGCCAAGTCGACCGGCAACCTGATGCCGGTCACGCTCGAATGCGCCCGCGCCGGCGTGACGACGGGGGAGTGGGCCGGCGTCCTGCGGGAGATGTACGGCGAGTACCGCGCGCCGACCGGGGTGTCCGGGTCGGTCGGGGTGTCCGCGGGCGGCGCGCAGATCGCCGCGGTCCGGGACAAGGTCGCCGCGACGTCGGCCGACCTCGGTGGACGGCTGCGCTTCCTGGTCGGCAAGCCCGGCCTGGACGGGCACTCGAACGGCGCCGAGCAGGTCGCGGTCCGGGCCCGGGACGTCGGCTTCGAGGTGATCTACCAGGGCATCCGCCTGACGCCGGAGCAGATCGTCGCCGCCGCGGTCGCCGAGGACGTGCACTGCGTCGGCCTGTCGATCCTGTCCGGCTCGCACATGGAACTCGTACCGCAGGTCGTCGAGGGTCTCCGCGAGGCCGGACTCGAGGACGTCCCGGTCGTCGTCGGCGGCATCGTCCCCGAGGCGGACGCCGCCGCGCTGCGGGCGGCCGGGGTGGCCGCGATCTACACGCCCAAGGACTACGACCTGACCGGCATGATGGCCGACGTCGTCGACGTGATCAGGCAGGCCAACAAGCTCTAGCATTGACGCCTGTGACCGAGCAGCCGTTGTACGGCGAGACGTGGCGACCGCAGCAGCACTTCACCGCTCGGCAGTTCGGTCCTGAACTGCTGGAGCCCGGGAAGCGCCAGGAGGGCTGGCTCAACGACCTGAACGGGCTCGTGTACTACGAGGGCGAGTACCACCTGTTCGCCCAACGCTGGAACAAGTGCTGGATCCACGCCGTCAGCGACGATCTTGTGCACTGGACCGAGCTACAGCCCGCGTTCTGGGAAGAAGCGCCAGACAGCGGCGTACAGTCCGGCTCGGTCGTGATCGACTACGGCAACACCTCTGGGCTCTCGGCTGATCCGGACAGACCGGCAATGGTTGCGTTCTGGTCGCGTAACGACAACCTGAGCCAGTGCCTGTCGTTCAGCCTTGACAAGGGCCGCACCTGGCAGCACTACGACGGCAACCCGATCATGGAGATGCCTGAGCGCGACCCGAAGGTGTTCCGGTACGACGACCACTGGGTGATGCTGCTGTACGGCGACCAGCAGTACCACCTGCTGACGTCGACCGATCTCCTGCACTGGACCGACACCGGCAACGTCGTACCGGACAGCTTCGAGTGCCCGGACTTCTTCGAGCTCCCGCTCGACGGCGGCGACCCGAAGTGGGTGCTGGTCCGCGGCGACGGCAAGTACTCGGTCGGCACGTTCGACGGTACGACGTACACCGAGGAGACCGGGCAGCTCCGGTCGGACGCCGGGCCGAACTTCTACGCCACCCAGACCTGGAACAACACCGAGACCGGCGACGGCCGCCGGATCCAGGCCGCGTGGATGCGGGACGGCCGCTATCCGGGGATGCCGTTCAACCAGCAGGTCACGATCCCCTGCGAGCTGACCCTGCGCACGGTCGACGGCACGCCGCGCCTGTTCCGGAACCCGGTCCGCGAACTGACCACGCTGTACGACGGCAGCACGCACTGGTCCGGCACCGTGAAGCCGGGCGCCGTCAAGGTCCTCGCCGAAGGCCCGGTCGAGGCGGACCTGCACCTCGACGTCGAGATTCCGCCCGGCGCGACTCTGACCGTGGACGTCTCCGGTACGACGGTGGACCTGGCCGAAACGACCGTGGCAGCGGAGCCGGTCTCCGGCGGGCTGCGGACCGTCCGGGTGCTGATCGACCGGACCTCGGTGGAGGTGTTCGCGAACGACGGCGAGGTGTCGGTCTCGCGCTGCTACCTGCCGGCCGGCGGCGGGCTGGTGCTGACCGCGACCGCGCCGGTCCAGGTCGCCGCGACGCTTTACAGTCTCGCGTCGATGTGGCCGGATCGCCGATCCGGCTGGTAGAAGGAATACATGACCTTGAGCAGCACGCGAAAGCTGTCCAACGGAACCGAGTTGCCGGTGTTCGGGCTCGGAGTCTGGCAGGTGAACGACGGGCTCGAGTGCGAGCGCGCCGTGCGGTGGGCGCTGGAGGCCGGGTACCGGCTGATCGACACCGCGCAGGCGTACCGCAACGAGGCCAGCGTCGGGAAGGCGATCCGGGAGAGCGGCGTGCCGCGCGAGGAGATCTTCCTGACCACCAAGTTCTACCCGGGTGGCAAGGACGCGCGGGTCGAGGCGGAGAAGAGCCTGGAGCGGCTCGGCACCGACTACCTCGACCTGTACCTGATCCACTGGCCGCAGGGTGGCCCGACCTGGGCGTGGCCGGCGATGGAGGCCGCGGTCGACGCCGGGCTCACCAAGGGCATCGGCATCTCGAACTTCAGCACCGCCGAGCTGGCCGAGCTGGAGAAGGTCGCCCGGATCAAGCCGGTCGCGAACCAGGTCCAGTTCAGCCCGTTCGAATACCGTGCGGCGCTCGTCGACGCCTGTGAGGCGGCCGGCGTCGTCGTCCAGGCGTACAGCCCGCTCGGCACCGGCCGGCACCTGGACGACCCGGTGGTCACCCGGATCGCGCAGGCCACGGGGCACACCCCGGCGCAGGTGTTGATCCGCTGGGCGATCCAGAAGGGCCTGTCGGTGATCCCGAAGCCCACCCATCAGGACCGGATCGTGGAGAACGCGGGCGTCTTCGACTTCGAGCTCGACGAGGCCGCGATGTCCGCCCTGGACGGTCTCGACACCACCGGCCGGACCGCCGACGCACTCTCCCAGAGCGGCAAGTGGTGGTCCTGACCCGATGATCCAGGACGTACTGCGGGAGCCCGCGAAGGCGGCGATCTTCCTGGTCGCCGACGTACGTCCCGGATCCGAGGCGGCCGTGCGGGACGTGCTGGCGGACCTCGCCGGCCTGACCCGCGCGGTCGGCTTCCGCGCCCCCGGCGACCAGCTCAGCTGTGTCGTCGGCATCGGCGCGTCGCTGTGGCCAAGGATCTACCGGGCCCGGGCGCCGCGGGACCTGCACCCGTTCCGCGGGCTGGCTGGTGCGCGGCACACCGCCCCGGCGACGCACGGGGACCTGCTTTTCCACCTCCGCGCCCGGCGCCTGGACCTGTGCTTCGAGCTGGAGCGTCAGCTGATGCGGCGGCTCGCCGGGCATGTGCGGGTGCTCGACGAGGTCCAGGGGTTCAAGTACTTCGACGAGCGGGACCTGCTCGGATTCGTCGACGGTACGGAGAACCCGGCGGGCGCGGCGGCCGCCGCCGCGCTGGCGATCGGCGACGCGGATCCGGCGTACGCCGGGGGCAGCTACGTGATCGTGCAGAAGTACCTGCACGACCTGGACGCCTGGCAGGCGCTGCCGGTCGCCGAGCAGGAGCGGGTGATCGGCCGGTCCAAGCTCAGCGACGTCGAGCTGACCGAGCAGCCGGTGAACTCGCACGTCGCGGTGAACACGATCGTCGACCCGGACGGCACCGAACACCAGATCGTCCGCGAGAACATGGCCTTCGGCTCGCCGGGAGCCGCCGAGTTCGGCACGTACTTCATCGGGTACGCCGGGACGCCGGCGGTGATCGAGCGGATGCTGCGGCGGATGTTCGTCGGCGAGCCGCCCGGGAACCACGACCGGATCCTGGACTTCTCGACCGCGGTCACCGGCAGCCTGTTCTTCGTCCCGACCGCTGACTTTCTCGAGAATCCCACCCTCACCAGCACTGACGGTTCGCTGGGGATCGGCAGCCTGAAAAGGAGTTCCTGATGACGAACAACCTGCACCGCGAGCTGGCCCCGGTCTCGGACGCCGCCTGGGGCGAGATCGAGGAGGAGGCCCGCCGCACGTTCACCCGGGACATCGCCGGGCGCCGCGTGGTCGACCTGGTCGGCCCCGCCGGACCCGGGCTGTCCTCGGTCGGCACCGGCCACACCGAGCCGGTCGAGGCGCCCGGCTCCGGGGTCCAGGCGCTCCGCAGGCTCTCGCAGCCGATCATCGAGCTGCGCGTCCCGTTCACCGTGACCCGCCAGGCTGTCGACGACGTGGAGCGCGGCGCGAAGGACTCCGATTGGCAGCCGGTGAAGGACGCCGCGAAGCAGATCGCCTACGCCGAGGATCACCTGGTCTTCCACGGCTCCGACGCGGCCGGGATCGTCGGCCTCGCCCCGAGCACGTCCAACGACGTACTGGCGCTGCCTGGTGAGGCGAAGGACCTGCCGGACACCGTGTCGCAAGCGCTGCGTGCACTGCGCCTGGCCGGTGTGGCTGGTCCGTACAGTCTGTTGCTGTCCGCTGACGCGTACACGGCCGTGGCCGAGACGACCGACCACGGTTATCCGATCCGGGAGCACCTGGCCCGGCTGATCGGGGACGGCGAGATCATCTGGGCTCCCGCGCTCGAGGGCGCGCTGCTGGTGTCTACGCGAGGAGGGGACTACGAGCTGCACCTTGGGCAGGACCTGTCCATCGGTTACCTGTCCCATGACGCCGACAGCGTGCAGTTGTACCTGCAGGAGTCGCTGACGTTCCTGGCGCTCACGGCGGAGTCCAGCGTCGTACTGCGACCCTAAAGCTCCAGCAGGGCCCGTTCTTCATGGTCCAGTTCGCGGCGGAGCTTGCGCAGGCTCGCGTCCGGTAGTCGGCCGGCGTCGCGCCAGCGGACCAGCTCCGCGCGCTGGGCGTTGATGATCGCCCGGCGCGCTTCGACCGCGGCACGGTAGTCCTGCGGCCAGGTGATGTCGCCGTCGCCCGACTGGAGCAGTGCGGCGCTGCGGGCCTTGTACCGGTCGGCCCGGGCAGCCAGGTTGGCTCGCAGTACGGAAGCCAGTTCGGTGCCGATGCGTTCCGCCTCCAGGAGCCGGTCCACGGTGGCTAGGCCTGCTTCCACACCGGCCAGGCGTGCGTCGTTGTTCAGCTGCTCCACCTCGGTAGCGTTGACGCCTAGCCTGAGCCGGCGTAGCAGTGGCGCAAACGTGAGGCCCTGGCCCACCAGCGTCACCAGGACAACGACGTACCCACAAACGATCAGTAGGTCTCGCTGTGGGAAGGCATGCAGCGGTACGGCGACCAGTGCGGCCAGGGTGATGACGCCACGGGTGCCCGCCCAGCTCATGGCCACGACCTCGCGCGGGTGGAGGCGCTCGGACGGCGTGATGCCGAGTCGTGCATGCAGGCCGACCGGTACGAGCTGTGTGAGCACCAGCCACAACGGCCGGACCAGTAATACCGCTCCGACTGTTACCGCTGCGGCTGCGATGACCTGGCCGTTGAGCATGCCGGGGAGCTGCTGGCCGATCATCAGGAAGATGAACCCCTCCAGCAGGAACTCGACCAGCTCCCACACCGCACCCGTCTGCAGCCGGGAGGCGCCCGTCTCCTCGCGGCCGGCGTCGTACCCGATCATCAGGCCGGCGATCACGACCGCGAGGACGCCGGACGAGTGGATCTCCTCGGCGAGCAGGTACGCGACGAACGGCGCCGCGAGCGAGACCGCATTGCCGATCAGCGGGTCGCGCAACCACGGCCGCGCCTTCCGGATCGTCCACGCGACCAGCCCGCCGACCGCGAGCCCGCCGGCGATCGCCAGCACGAACCGCCCGGACGCGGCCGCCCACGAGAACCCGGTGCCGACCGCGGCCGCCAGCGCCAGTTGGTACGTCGTGAGCGCGGTCGCGTCGTTGAGCAGGCCCTCGCCCTCGATCAGCACGATCAACCGGGGCGGCAGCCCGGCGCGGCGGCCGATCGACAGCGCCGCGACCGGGTCCGGCGGCGCGACCGCGGCCCCGAGAACGAGCCCGACCGCCAACGGCATCCCTGGTACGACGAGGCTCACCAGCGCGCCGACCACGAACGCCGTCAGCAGCACGAGCAGCACCGACAGGCTGACGATCGGCCGCAGGTTCGCCCGTATTGCGGGCAGGCTCGACCGCCGCGCGGTGCTGTAGAGCAGCGGCGGCAGCACGAGCAGCAGGACGACCTCTGGGTCCAGCGTGAGCTTCGGCCCGGGCAGTACGGCGTACACCAGGCCGGCCAGCGTGAGCAGGATCGAGGACGGTACGCCGAACCGGGAGCCGGCGCCGCGGGCGAGCACCACGACCGCGGCCATCGCGAGTACGAACCACACCTGTCCGGCCACGGGACCTCCCGGGGACGCGCCGACGTTACCGGCAACCTATCCCTGCCGGTACGCCGGAACGCCCCGGTTTGTCCGCGCGCACAGCGAAGTTAGTTCGGCTGGTACCTCCAGATGTAGCTCCGCAGGCAGGTCTTCGGGTCCGGGTGCGCGCCGGCCGTCCCGAACCCCACGATCTTGCCGTCCGGGCCGACGTAGCACCGGTCGAACCCGGCGCGGACCTCCCCGTCGGTCCTTGGGCTCGTGTACACCAGCTTGCCGTTGGCGTCGTACCCACGGACCGTGTACGGCCGTACGGCGCTGTCGGTGCGCGGCCCGCGGACCCGGACGTACGGCAGCGCGGTGTAGAAGTACCCGTTCCGCAGCACGGCCTGGACCGGAGCCTGGCCGGGGAGGGCGACCGTGATCCGCTTGATGTGCGCGGCGTACAGGCCGGTGCCGGCGCCCTTCAGCTCGACCGCGTGCAGCAGCGGCTGGCGGGGGGAGGCCGGCAGCATCGCGTTCAGGTTGCCCTTGGCATCGAATCCGCAGGACGCCCAGAACCCTTCGATCCTGATTACCACCCAGGTGGTGGAGAAGGCTCCGGAGGGTGGATCGGTGTACCGGAATCCGTCGAGCACCTGGTGCGACTTCGTCCTGGCCACGGTGGCAACGCGTTCGGCGCACAACGCACCCAGGGGGTTCCGGTCGGCCGCGTTCAGCGGCGCGATCGCCTGGCTGCCCGGGTGCGCCGGTACGGCCGCGGGCGCCGGGGCGCCGTCCTGCCGGAGCGCCGGGATGCCGATCGCGAGACCGGCGACGACCGCGACAACGGCCGCGGCGGCGAGTACCGGTACGGCGTGGTTGCGAGGCTTCCGGGTCGCTTCCCGGGCGACGATCGCGGTCAGCTCGGCGCGCTGCCGGGCGCGGGTCTCCGGACGCAGCTCCGGTGGGGTGGTGATCATGCCGGCGGCTCCAGGGGAGTGGGAAGGTTCAGCTCACGCAGGTGTTTCCGGGCCCGGGAGAGCCGGGACTTGACGGTGCCGAGCGGTACGTCGAGCGCGACCGCGGCGGCCTGCTGGTCGAGGCCGGCCCAGATGCACAGCTCGACGATCTCGCGCTCGTGCTTCGGGAGCCGTTTCAGCAACGCCCGCGCCTCCTGGATCCGCAGGTCGTCGTCCAGTCGCGCGGCGACGTCGTCGGCGTGGTCACGGACATCGGCGACCAGGACGTGCGCGGCCGCGACCGCCCGGCGGTACCTGAGCTTGGCGCGCCACTCGTTCCGGACGGTGTAGTCGGCGGTCCGCAAGAGCCACGGCAGCGCGGAGTCGCGGTCGAGTACGACGTCCTCGCGCCGCCGCCAGGCGTGCAGGAACACCGTGGACGTGAGGTCCTCGGCATCGCTCCACGACCCGGTCCGCCGGTACAGGAACGTGTAGACCGCCTGGGCGTGCCGGTCGTACAGCTGACCGAACGCCTCGCTGTCACCTTCCGCGGCGCGTTGCCACAGGAGGCCGTCGGGCAGGCTCGTGCCGAGCGGCGGGCCGTCCTGGACGACCTGTACGCCGCTCAAGGGCCTGCTCCCGGGCTGCTGCGCATGCACACTCCGATCTCGAGCTGTCTGACACCCCTCTTGTGTCGGACTGCCGGGAAAGGTTCCCGCTCAGCTCCTGCCGAGCAAACCGGCCAGCACGGCTGCCTGGCTGATCTCCACTTCCTTGGTGGCCGTCAGCAACGTCAACGTGCCCTGGGAGAGGCCTTCCAGTTGCGCGTACGCCGCGGCGCGTTCCGGGGCCTGCAGCTCGGTCTCGTAGCGGCGGGCAAACTCGTCGTACCGCTGGGGATCGTGCCCGTACCACTCGCGCAGTTCGTTGGACGGGGCCACGTCCTTGCACCACTCGTCGAGGTGGGCGCGGTCCTTGCTGACGCCCCGGGGCCACAGGCGGTCCACCAGCACCCGTACCCCGTCGCTTGCATCAGCTTCGTCGTAGATCCGCCGTACCTGCACCGTCATACCGCTCACGGTAACCGCTGTAGCGCAGCAGGGACGGCGTCCAGAGCGCCAGGGCGCCCAGGGTGGTCACCAGGAGCACAGCACTCACAAAGGTGGTGATGTTGACGCCGTAGTGCTCGGCGAACGCCCCCAGCGCCAGCGAGGCCACGGGCATGATGCCGATCGCCAGCTCCTGGACGCCGAGAGCGCGGCCGTGCAGCGGCTCCGGCGTCGTCATCAGCAGCAGCGTGGTCTGCAGTACGCCGAACGCCGCGCTCATCACGCCGATCCCGGTCATCAGCACGAACGACAGGACCACGTTGTGGGACAGGGCGAACAGCGCCCACAGCGCACCCCAGATCGACGTACCGACCACGAACAGGCCGCCCTTGAACCGGAAGTCGCCCAGCCACGCGATCACCAGCGACCCGGTCAGGCCGCCGACGCCGGCGCAGGTCAGCAGCCAGCCGAGGCCGGCCGCGTTCAGCCCGAGGGACTCCTGCGCGAACACCGGCATGAACGACTGCGCCACCGGCCAGAGCATCGTGTTCGCGGCCAGCGTGACCAGCAGGACCGTGGACGCCAGCCGGTTCCGGGCGATCTCGCGGAGCCCGCTGGTGACCATCCGGACCGCCGACTCCGTGTGCCCGCCGACCACCTGGCCGAACGCGCGCAACGGCAGCAACGCGACCAGCGACACGCCGTACCAGAACGTCGACACCCACAGCGCGGCCGGTGCGCCCAGCCCGGTGATCATCAGCCCGCCGATCGCGGGACCGATCACCTGGGTCATGTTCAGCGCCATCGAGTTCAGCGCGTTCGCGTTGCTGATGTTGTTCCGGCCGACGAGGTCCATCACCAGCGACGCACGGGCCGGCTGCGACGGCGACTGCGCCAGCCCGATCGCCAGCCCGCCGACGACCAGCACCCAGTACGTCGCCTTGCCGAGCGACGCGAGCGTGGCCACCGCACTGACGGCGACCAGCGCCCACGACGCCGCGATGATCAGCAGCCGGACCCGGTTGTGCCGGTCCGCGAACGCCCCCGAGAACGGCCCGAGCAGCAGCGGCGCGAGCCGTACGGCGGTGAACACCGCGACCAGGAAGTCCGAGTGCGTGCTCTCGTACGCGAGCCACCCGAGCACGAGCGTCTGCGTCCATACCCCGCCGAAGAAGAACAGGTTCGACAGCCACAGCAACCGGAACGCCCGGTTGTCCCGCAACGAGCCGAGCGTCCGCCCGACGACAGTCGCGGTACTCACACCTGGAGAAGGCCGTCGCGTACGACGACCTGTCCGCCGGCGATCACCGTCTCGCGCCGCGGCGCGCGCACCAGCACGTCCGGCGCGTTCTCCGCGTCCAGCAGCACGATGTCCGCGCGGGCGCCGACGGTCAGCCCGTGGTTGTCCCGGTGCACGAACGCGGCACCGTCCGTGGTCGCGAGCTCCACGGCGTACGTCAGGTCCTCGTCCGTCCGCAGCCCGTGCAGCCGGGCGAACCCGCGGGCGATCTGCAACAGGTCGCCGTCGCCGTACGGCGACCACAGGTCGCGGATACCGTCCGTCCCGAGGCCGATCGGCACGCCCGCGGCGCGCATCTCGCGGAACGGCAGCGGCGCCGAGGTTGCCGGGGCGACCGTGGTCCAGGAGATGCCCGCCGTACCGAGCAGCTCCACCATCTCGGACCGCCGGGCCGGGGCGAGCTCGCCGAGGGCGAACCCGTGCGACACGTTCACCTTGCCCTGCAGGCCGGTCTGGATCGTGCGGTCGGCGAGCAGCTCGTACTGGAACGCGCCGAGGTCACCGTGGTCGTGCAGATGCAGGTCGAGCCCGACGCCACGCCGGACCGCGATCTCGAACAGCCCGTCCAGCTGGCCGACCGGGTCGCGGTCGATCGTCGCCGGGTCCAGGCCGCCGATGCTGGTCGCACCCTCGGCCGCGGCCTGGTCGAGCAGCTCGAGTACGCCGGGGCGCCGCAGTACGCCGTCCTGGGGGAAGGCGACGAGCTCGACCTCGACCGCGCCGTTCAGCTCGGCGGCTGCTTCGAGGACGTTCGCGATTCCGCGCAGCCCGACGCCGAGGTCGACGTCGACGTGCGTCCGGGTGGCCGTCGTACCGTGGCGGAGGAACTCACGCAGTACGGCGGTTGCTCCCTTGACGCTGGGGATGCCGTATTTGTCGCGTTCGGCGCGCTCGTGCGCGATCCGGCCCTGGGTGGTTGGTTGGCCGCCGTACGAGACCCATGGCTGGCCCCACCAGCTCTTGTCGACGTGGGCGTGGGCGTTGACGAACCCGGGGAGGGCGAGGAGTCCGCGGCCTTCGACGCGCTCGTCCGTGGTGGTGCCGCTCCCGGTCGGGGAGAGGTCCGAGATGACACCGTCGACGATCGTGACGTCAACCGCGTCGCCGCCCCAAGGGCGCACGTCGGCAAGAAGTAGAGAGGTCATGGATAGAATGGTATACCAAAATGCGGAGTGGGGGCGCGGGGCTCTGCTGGGGGTAGGAAACCCACACTCGTTCTCGCGACCACCTGCCTCTTCGCAGCCTTGTCGGGGTGAGTGGGCGGGGGATCCCACCTCCGGTTCGCGCGACCACCTGCCACTTCAGCACCTGCTCGGGGTGGGCGGGCGCCAACCACCCTCCTCTCCACGAGCACGTCCGCTCCCCATACCTCCTGGTGGGTGGGCGGGGAAACCACCTCCAGTTCGCGCGACCACCTGCCTCGTCACCACCTCCTCGGGGCAGGTGGGCCGGCCAACCACCTCCGGTTCGCGCGACCACCTGCCCCGTCACCACCCTCGGGGTGGGTGGGCGGGGAAACCACGTCCCGTCCGCGCGACCACCTGCCACTTCACCACTTGCTCGGGGTGGGTGGGCGGGCCAACCACCTTCCCGTCCCACGACCACGTCCGCTCCCCACACCCCACTAGGTGGGTGGGCGGGAAATCCACCTCCCGTCCGCGCGACCACCTTCCTCCTCACTACCTAAGAGGGAGTACAGAATCAGGCGGGGTTGCGGAGGTCGCGGAGGAGTTGTTGTGCCTGCGCAAGGTGTTCGCCGGCCAACCGATCCGCCAGGTCCACGTCCCGGTTTGCGATCGCGGTGAAGAGTTCGCGGTGTTGCCGCGCGACCCCCAGAAGATCGTCGTGCTGGGCGAGCAGCCAGCGGATCCGGCTGCGCAGCGGGCGTTCGATCTCGACGAGCAGTTCGTTGGATGCGAGTTCGGTGACCAACTCGTGGAAGTCGGCCGCCTTCCGCCGGGCGAGTACGGCGTTCCCGGCCGTCGCGGCCTCGAAGTGCTCGTCGAGCGTTGCCTGCAGCCGATCCAGCCCTTCGCGGGTACGCCGTTCCGCCGCGAGCCGGAACGTCAACGGCTCGAACGCGGTCCGTACCTCGAGCAGGTCCGCGATGTCGGAGTCGGTGAACGTCCGCACCACCGCCCACGACCGCGGCCGCAGTGTCACCAGCCCCTCGCCGACCAGCGCCTTGAGCGCCTCCCGCACGGGCACCCGGCTGACGTCCAGAGCGGTCGCCAGTTCGCGCTCGACGAGCCGCTCGCCGGGTGCGCGTACCCCGTCGAGGATCTCGTCGCGCAGCCGCCGCGTCACCCGCTCGGTCTCGGACTCCCGAGTCTCCACCGCAGAACCTCCCGCCGGATTTGGCATACCATTATCCATGCGCCGGGTGTCAGGGTTCGAGCAGCCCGGCCCGGATCGCGTACCTGGTGAGGTCCAGCCGGTCCCGGAGCCCGAGCTTCTGCAGGATGTTCGACCGGTGCCGCTCGACGGTCTTCACGCTGATCGTGAGCAGCTCGGCGATCTCCTTCGAGGAGTTGCCCTCAGCAACGAGCTTGAGGATCTCCTCCTCCCGCGCGGTGAGGATCTGTTGCGGCAGGTCGGCACCCTGCCGGACTCGTTCCAGGTAGCTGCGCACCAGCCGCGTCATCGCGCCCGGGTACAGGAACGGCTCGCCACGCATCGTCGCCCGGCAGGCTTCGACGAGGTCCCGGTCGAGTACGGACTTCAGCACGTACCCGGACGCGCCTGCCTTGAGTGCCTGGAAGAAGTACTGCTCGTTGTCGTACATGGTGAGCATCAGCACCCGCACGTCCGGCGCCACCGCGGACAGTTCGCGGGCCGCCTGCAGCCCGGTCATCCGCGGCATCGCGATGTCGAGGATCGCCAGGTCCACGGGCTGCCGGCGGCAGATCGCGACCGCTTCGCTGCCGTCGGACGCCTCCGCGACGACCTGCAGGTCCGGTTCACCGTCGAGGATCAGCCGTACGCCGCGCCGTACCAGCGCATGATCGTCGGCCAGCAGAATCTTCGTCGTCACGAGGCGCTCCCGGCAGAGTCGGCCGTGGACCCGCCGGCCGGCGCCGTCAAACTGACCCGCGTACCACCGGAGGATCCGTCTCCGACCTCCAGTGTCGCGCCGATCAGCAGCGCACGTTCCCGCATCCCGCGGATCCCGGCGCCCTCGTGCGCCAGCCCGGCGCCGCGCCCGTCGTCCTCGATCCGCAGTACGACGGCCGGCCCTTCCCGTACCAACGACAGCTCGATCCGCGTCGCACCCGCGTGCCGCGCGACATTCGTCAAGCTTTCCTGAGCCACCCGGTACAGCACCAACTCGGTCTGCTCGTCCAGCTCCAGCCCGCTGTCGAACCGCCGCTGGATCTCCAGCCCGGTGTGGTCCGACACCTCGGTGGCGAGCGCGGTCAACGCGCTGGTCAGCCCGAGGTCCTCCAGTACGCCGGGCCGCAGCCGGTGCGCCAACCGCCGTACCTCGTCCAGACTCGCGCGGGTCGTCTCCTGCGCTTGCACCAGCTCGTTCCGCAGCCCGGGATCCGGCGAGCGATCGGCCGCCCGTTTCAGATCCATCAGTACGGCGGTCAGCGTCTGCCCGACCTCGTCGTGCAGCTCCCGCGCGATCCGCCGGCGCTCGGACTCCTGCGCCGACAACGCCCGCGCCGCACTGGTCGCCCGCTCCTGCTCCAGCCGGTCGAGCATCGCGTTGAACGCCCGCAGTACGTCCGGTACGCCGCCGTGCCCCTGCACGGGCAGCCGCTGCCCGGGCCGCAGTACGTCGACCGTGGACATCCGCCGGTTCAGCCGTGCCAGCGGAGCCAGGCCGACGCGGAGGAGTACGGCGTTCGCGACCAGCATCACGGCGAGGCCGCCGATCAGTACGGACGCCTCGGTGAACAGCACCGGTACCGAGACGGTCACCGGCGCCCACAGCAGCAGGGCGGTCGCAGCGCCGAGTACGACCGCGTTGAGACCGAAGATCCGCCAGAACAGCGCCACCGCGGGCACGCTCCTTCCATGAACGAGATTCCCGCCACTATGGCAGCCCTGGCGCGATCGCACCGGCGCAAGATGGGTGTTGGTCCCGATAGGCAACCCGCGCGGCAGCGGCCATGGTGTGGGCATGAAGAGCCCGAAGACCGCACCCGACCACAGGGTGCACGAGACCCTGCAACGGTTGCAGCACGAGCGGAACACCCGGCTCGCGCAGCTGAACGCGATGGAGGCCGACAAGCCGAACTCCAACGAGGACCTGGTGACGGCCCAGACGACCGCGATCCGGCTGGTCCTGAAGGAGATCGACGCCGCGGTCGAGCGCGTGTCGGACGGGACGTACGGCGTCTGCGGCGGCTGCGACGCCCGGATCCCGGTCGGCCGGCTGGAGATCCTGCCGTACGTCCGGTACTGCGTCCGCTGCCAGCAGTTGGCGCTCTGAGGAGACCCGTGAACAGCCAGGCTCGGACGAATCGACGCAACGGGGGCCTGCCGCGGGAGGAGCTCGCAGTACTGCGGGCGAAACTGCTGGATCAACGCGCCTTCCGGAGCGAACAGCTGGCCGGGTACGGCGGGAACGCGGTGCTGGACGAGGTACGCAGCCAGTTGGTGGTCGCGGCCCGGCTGGTGCTGGCAGACGTGGAGGCCGCACTGGACCGCATGTCCACCGGCCACTACGGCCACTGCCGCGCCTGCCGAGGCCCAATTGAACTCCCGCGTCTCCGCATCTGCCCGGAGTCGCTCTACTGCACCCTGTGCCACCAAGAACGGGAAACAGACCGGTGAACCGCCCTCGTGGGGTGGCTTTGGATGTTGGGAGTGCTCGGGCTCGGGTTTGGAGTTCGGGGCGGGGGCTGGTGCTGGATGCGCCGACGGCCGGGCGGGGGCGGCGGTTGGTGGAGCGGGGGTGTTTTGAGGATCTGGCGGGGGTGGCTGCGCTGGTTGGTGCGGTGGTGACGGATGGGCGGCGGGAGCGGTTGAACGCGGTGGTGACGACGCCTGTGCTGTGTGACGACGTGCACCGAGAGAACGTTCGTACCGTGCTGGCTGAGCTGGGTGTCGTATCTGTTGTGCTGATCGACAGTGTGAAGGCGGCGGCGTTCGGGGCGGGAGCGGATGTGACCGAGCCGCTGCTTGTCGCCGACCTCGGTGCTCAGCTGACGGAGGTCGCGCTGGTCGTGGGCGGTGCGATCGTCGGGGCACGGCGTACCGCGCTCGGTCTGGACGACGTACGGACGGTGTTCCCGATCGTCGAGGTGGCGGGTGAGTCGCTGCTCGAACTGCTCCATGGCGAGCACGGCGCCCTGGTGGTCGACGCGCTCGACCGGGGCGTGCTGCTGACCGGCGGCGGCGCGCTCCGCCCGGAGATCACCTACAAGCTCGGCCAACGCCTCGGCGCCCGCGTCACCCCGGCACCGGCCCCGCACACGGTCGCCGTCCGCGGCGCGGCCGCCGCCCTCCAAGCGACCCACCGCCACCCCACCGCCTGAGCCGACCACACCCGCCGGCCGGGTCAGCCGGCTGTCTTCTCGCGAATGATGTCCTCGACCGCTTTCGGGATCGTGGTCTCGAAGTCGAGGAGCTTGGCCCAGGTCAGCGTGACGCGGATGACCGCCATCTCGTCGTACAGCGCCTGCACACCCTCTGCCCAGGCCGGGTACTGCTCGTCGGTCATCACCTTGTGCCCGGCGACCAGGTACCCCTCGGGTACGCCGGCCACCAGCTCGACCTCGGCGGTGCCGCGGAGAAGCAGGACCTTGGGCGGGAAGGCGCCCGTGTCGATCGTCAGCGCGACCTTCGGGTTCTTCTTCAGCGCCGCGACCTTGGCGGACTTCGGTACGGTCGCGATCACGATCTGGTCGCCCTCGACCCAGAACCCGATCGGGATCACCCGCGGGTCCCCGTCCAGGCCGTCGTACGCGAACCGGGCCGGTTCGGAGCCGTTCAGGAGGTCCTGCGAGTACGGCTTGGCGAGGATCTCGGCGATCTGCTGCTTGTTCATGGCTGGTTCCCATCGCTAGTAGGTGCTTCTCATCAGGGGGACGGAGCCGCCGACAGCTTCTCGACATCGATAGGTTGGCGAATCGTGGAAAGTTTTGACTTCGGTCCGGGACAGGTCCAGCTGTACGACGACGGTGCAGTAGCTCAGGTCCTGCACCCCGACGGCCGCCGCCTGCTGCTGGACGAGGGCGTGGTGCACGACAGCCTGCATGCCTGGGGCAAGGGCTTCGTGATCACCGACCACGGTTCGTACCGCTTCGACAACCCGGCGCACACCCGCTGGCGGAGCACCGGGATCGACCTGCTGTACCAGTTCGGCGACCTCGAACTCCGCGTCGGCCGCCGCTTCGGCGACCGCTGGACCGAGACGTACGAACTCCGCAACGCCGGCGACACCCCGATCCAGCTCGGCTCGGTAGCGATCAGTACGCCGTACCGCGACATCTACACCTCCAGCCGGGAGAGCCTGACCGGCGCGGTGCACGCGCACGTATGGACAGGCGGCGCCGACGCCTGGGTCTGGGCGACGCCGATGGACGGCAGCGGTCCGGGTCTCGGGCTGCAGCTCACGGAGGGCGAGCTGTGGGCGTACTCCGTGGAGTCCCGCGAGCCCGGGACCAGCAGCAACAGTCGCGGGCACATCTACCTACACGTCACCGACCACGCCCGCGCACCGCACGCGATGGGCGGTCAGCCGGCGATCACACTCGCACCCGGTGCGACGTACCGCTGGACCTGGCAGCTCGGCTGGTACGACGACCTGCCCGCCTTCCACGCCGACCGCTCACCGCAGCTCACCGCCGAGCGCCTCGCGGCAGAGGTGGGGGAGACTCTCGAATTCACCGGTGCCGATCCGTTGACCAGCGACGTCCCGGGCGTCCACCACGTCTCGTCGTACGACGGCCGCTCCCGGGTCGCGGTGCTCTTCCACGAGCCGCTGCGGGTGATCGCCGAGCGCCGGGTGCGGTTCGTCCTCGACCACCAGCGGCGACCCGAGCTGGCCGGGAACCGCAGGTACGCGTTCGTGCCGTACGACAACGACAGCGGCCTGACCGTGCCGGCGAGCGCGTGGCGCGACTGGTCCGACGCCCGCGAGCGTGTCGGCATGGCCCTGCTGCTGCAGGAGGTCCGCGAGCGCGGCTGGGGTGATCGCGCCGAGCTGGACGAGGCGCTCAACGGATACGAGCAGTTCGTCCGCGAGTACCTGCTGGACGCCGAGGGGACGATCCAGGACGACAGCATCCACCAGAACGCCGTACGGCTCTACAACTTCCCGTGGTTCGCGCGCTTCCTGCTCGGGCAGGGCGACCGCGACGGCGCGACCCGGATCCTGAACCGGTACTACGAGCTCGGTGGCGACCACTTCCTCGCCTTCGACCTCGGCCCCCTGCTGACCGAGCTCGGCCTGGAGGAGCACCTGGTCCGGCACGCGCTGACCTTCATCGGGTACGGCGACGAGCTGCCGCCGCACGAGGTCAACTACGAGCAGTCGATGGTCGCCCCGCTCCTCGAACTGCTCGCGGCCGCCTACCGGACGGGCAAGATCGACGGTGCTGAGCTCACCCGCCGCCTGCCGTGGCTGACCGCGTTCGCCGCCGACCAGCCCGACGTACGCCTGCGGCATGTCGCGATTCGGCACTGGGACGGGTACTGGTTCGGCCGGTTGCGGCTGTGGGGCGACGTCTTCCCGCACTACTGGTCCGCGCTCAGCGCCGTCGTGTACGCCGCCTGGCCGCGCGACCTGGTGTCGCCCGCACAGGCAGCCTGGCTCGACGACGCCGAGGAGGCGATCCTGCGGGCGAACCTGGTCAGCTTCGCGCCGGACGGGTCGGCCACGTGTGCGTTCGTGTACCCGAGCTGCGTGAACGGCCAGCCCGCCCACGTCGCCGACCCACTCGCGAACGACCAGGACTGGGCGCTCGTCTACGCGCTCAGGAGCGCCGCGTTCTGACGTTCGAGCTGCTTGACGGCGCCGCTCGCCCACCCGGGGGCCAGCATCGCGGACAACGGGTCCGGGAAGATCTCCTCGTCCCCGGCCGCGACGCCGTCGAAGATCGCCCGCGCCACCGACTCCGGCGCCGCCTTCGGTACGTCGAGATCCCGCGACATGTCGGTGTCCGTCGGCCCCGTGAGTACGGCGTGGACGCGGACGCCCTGCGGTGCGAGCAGCGCCCGCTGCGCCTGGGTGAGCGAGAGCGCGGCCGCCTTCGAGATCGAGTACGACGGGATCATCGGCAGCGACGCCAGCGCCGCCACGGACAGGACGTTGACGATCGCCCCGCGGGCCTCGATCAGCCGCGGCAGGAACGCGGTCGTGAGGGCGAGCGGCCCGAACAGGTTCACGGCCAGGTGCTGTCCGAGCAGCGCCGGGTCGCTGAGGTTGTCGTACGCCGCGAGGCCGGCGTTGTTGACCAGGACGTCCAGCGACTCGACGGTCTTCGCCGCCGCCTCGATCTGGGCCTGGTCCGTGACGTCCAGCTCGAGGTACGTCACCCGCGGGTCCTGGTGCGTGCGCGGGACCCGCGTACCGGCGTACACGTGCTCGGCGCCCTGGCGCAGGGCCTCCTCGACGAGTGCTTGCCCGATGCCGCGGTTGGTCCCGGTGATCAGCACGTTCTGCATGGTGGTTCTCCGTTCGGCTGGCGCAGTGCTTGCACAGAGGACAGACCGTGAGTACGGCGGGAACTGGTCGCGCGGGGACCGATCAGTTCGGGCGCGTGCCGGTGTCAGCAACGGTGTGAGAAGAATGGTGACGGAGGTGTCTCATGCCGGACGAACTGCTGCAGCGGGCCCGCGAAGGTGACCGGGACGCGTTCGCGGCGCTGGTCGAGCCGTATCGCGCGGAGCTGCAACTGCACTGCTACCGGATGCTCGGGTCGCTGCAGGACGCGGAGGACGCGCTGCAGGAGACGTTGCTGTCGGCATGGATCGGGCTGGGCGGGTTCGAGGGCCGGTCGTCGGTGCGGACCTGGCTGTACCGGATCACCACCAACCGGTGCCTGAACATCCTCCGGTCGACGTCCCGCCGGCCGCTGCCCGCCGTACCGCTGCCGGTTCCGGCGCCGGAGCCGTCCCGGTCGGGGGAGGTGCTGTGGCTGCAGCCGTACCCGGACGACCTGCTCGCAGGACTGCCGGACCGGTTGCCGGGGCCGGAGGCGCGGTACGAGTCGCGCGAGGCGATCTCGCTGGCGTTCGTGACCGCGGTGCAGCTGCTCCCGCCGAACCAGCGCGCGGTGCTGTTGCTGCGCGACGTACTGGGGTATCGGGCCAGTGAGACGGCGGAGTTGCTCGGGTTGACGGAGGCCGCGGTCAACAGCGCGCTCGCCCGGGCTCGGGCGACTGTGAACGAGAAGGCGGTCCCCAGCCCGGTGGCGACCTCGGACGAGCAGGAGCTGACCGAGCGGTTCGTGGCGGCGTTCACGGCGCAGGACGTCGATGCGTTGATCGCGTTGATGACCAGCGACGCCTGGGTGCGGATGCCGCCGCTGCCGTTCGAGTACCAGGGCACCGAGGCGGCGCACCGGTTCTTCACCGCGCTCGCCGCGCACCGGCGGCAGATCGCCGCGATGGTCCCGGTGCGGGCGAACGGGCAGCCGGCCTGGGGCGAGTACGTCCGGGACCCGGTCACCGGCGGCCTGCACCTGATCGGGGTGCTGGTGATCGGCCTGTCCGGCGACCGGGTCCACGAGATCGTGCACTTCGAGACCACGGTCGCGCCGTACTTCGGGCTCCCGCGGACCCTTTCAGAGCCGGGGCAGTAGTTCGCGCAACTGGTCCATCACGTAGTTGTGCAGGCTGGTGCCGTACGAGATCCGGGTGGCGCCCGCTCCGGCCAGCTCGGCCTGGGTGGGTCCGCCCGGGGCCGCGTGCCCGTTGATCGGTCCGCCGACGCCCTCGGCCACCTGCTCGAGCTGGTCGAGCGGCGCGAGGATCGGGTACACGCAGTCGGCACCGGCGCGGCGGTACTCGCGGCCCCGCCGTACCGCCTCGGTCACCGGGTCGTCGTGGCGCCGCACGAACGTGTCGACGCGGGCGTTGATCACCAGCTCGGCGCCCGCGGCTGCCCGTACTTCGGCCAGGTAGTCGGCCTGCTGGGCGACGTCGACCAGCGCACCGCCGGCCGAGTCCTCCAGGTTGCAGCCGACCGCCCCGGTCTCCAGCAGCCGCTCCGCGAACTCCTTCGGCGGCAGCCCGTACCCGGCCTCCATGTCGGCCGTCACCGGTACGTCGACCGCGCGGACGATCTGCGCCACCGCGGCGAACATCGCCGCCGGCGGGGTCAGCTGCCCGTCGTCGTACCCGAGCACCCGGGCGACCGCCCCGCTGCTGGTGGCAACAGCGGGGAAGCCGGCGTCGGCGACGATCCGGGCGCTGACCGGATCCCACGCGTTCGGCAGGACGAGCGGCGTACCGCCGTGGTGCAGCGCGCGGAAGTGTTCGGCCGTCATGGCTTGTAGTGGCCGGGCTCCATCTTCCCGGTGACGCCGACGCGGGTCCACATGTTGATCGTGATGATCAGCGCGATCAGCTGGGCCAGGTCCTGCTCGCCGAACGCCTGCGCCGCGACCTCGTACACGTCGTCCGGGACGTGGTCGACGCTGATCAGCGTGATCGCCTCGGTCAGCTGCAGCGCCGCCTTCTCCTGCTCGGTGTAGAACTTGTGCGCCTCGCGCCACACCGGCAGCAGCGCGATCCGCTGCTGCTGCTCCGGGCCGAACTCCATCAGGTCGAGCGAGTGCATGTCGGTGCAGTACGCGCACCCGTTGAGCTGCGAGGCCCGGATCCGCACCAGGTGCGCCAGCTTCGGGTCGAGCCCGTTGTCGGACACCTTGTCCAGCTCGATCAGCGCCTTGTAGAAGTCCGGTACCAGATTGGCGAGCTTGACCCGCCGCGTCGTCGTTGTCATGCCTTCAATCTAGGCGAGTACCGGCCCGGACACCCGGTCCACTTCAGGGGTTGATCGGTGGGCCACTTTCCCGCAGATTGGCCTCCAGGACCCGCAGTACGTCGATCGCCTCGGACTGCTGCGCCGGCGTCAGGTCACCGACCGCGCTCGTCTCCAGCCGGAACCAGATCCGCTCTACCTCCCACCGTACGCCGCGACCGGCCGGGGTCCCCTCGAGCCTCGCGGCCGGGATCGCCGACGGTGCTGGTCACGGCGCGGATCATGCAGGGGGTCGGCGCGGCGATGCTCGCGCCGGCGACTCTCGCCGTACTCAACACGACCGTCACCGAACCTGGTGAGCGGGCCCGGGTGTTCCTGGTCGCGGCCGCTCTGGGACCGGCGATCGCGCTGGTCAGTGCGCTGCTGCCGCGCCGCGACTGAGGCGTTGTATGGTCCCGTGCCATGGAGGATTCGGGGGCCGACCTGCATCTGGAGCTGACCGCGGCGCGCGGGCGCGGAGACCTGGTGCGGGCGTTGCACGACTCGATCCGGAGCGGCCGGCTGGCGGCCGGGACGCGGTTGCCGTCGTCGCGGTCGCTGGCGAAGGACCTCGGGATCGCCCGGAACACGGTGGCGGACGCGTACGGGCAGCTGGTCGCGGAAGGCTGGCTGACCGCACGCCAGGGATCCGGGACGGTGGTCGCGAACCGGGCCGCGGTCCCGGCGACACCTGCCGTGTCGTTGCCCGAGGCCCGTAGTTTCCGGTACGACCTGACGCCCGGCGCCCCGGACGTGGCGACGTTCCCGCGGGCCGAATGGCTGGCCGCGACGCGAAAGGCGCTGACCGCGGCGCCGAACGAGGCGTTCGGGCTGGGCGACTCGCGCGGCCGGATCGAACTGCGCCGGGTGCTCGCCGACTACCTCGCCCGGGCGCGCGGTGTCCGGGCCGACCCGGAGCGGATCCTGATCTGCTCCGGGTACGTGCAGGCGCTCAGTCTGCTGAGCGAGGTGATCAAGAACCTCGGCGGTACCACGATCGCGGTCGAGGAGTTCGGGTACGCCCTGCACCGGGAGGTGATCCGGGCGCGCGGGCTGTCGGTGGCCGGCGTACCGGTGGACGAGTTCGGGGCGCAGACGTCCGCGCTGACCGGGCAGGGGGTGCTGCTGACGCCGGCGCACCAGATGCCGACGGGCGTGCCGCTCGCGCCGGAACGTCGGACGGCGGCGGTCGAGTGGGCGCGGGAGAGCGGGGCGGTGCTGATCGAGGACGATTACGACGGCGAGTTCCGGTACGACCGGCAGGCGGTCGGCGCACTGCAGGCGCTCGACCCGGAGCGGGTCGTCTACACGGGTACGGCGAGCAAGAGCCTCGCGCCCGGGCTACGGCTGGCGTGGATGGTGCTGCCGCAGCGCCTGATCGAGCCGGTGGTCGCCGCCAAACGCACCGCCGACTACCAGACCGCGACCCTCGAACAACTGGTCCTCGCCGAATTCATTGCCTCCGGCCACTACGACCGCCACGTCCGCCGCTCCCGCCTGCACTACCGCCGCCGCCGCGACCGCCTGGTCGAACTGCTCTCCGTCCGCGCCCCCGACGTCAAGGTCGCCGGCATCTCCGCCGGCCTGCACGTCCTCCTCGACGTCCCCGCCGACGCCGAGGACATCGTCACCCGAGCCGCCCGCCAAAGCCTCGGCCTGGCCACCCTCACCACGTACCACGTCAACCCCACCCCCACCACCCGGCAGGCGGTCATCGTCGGCTACGGCACCCCACCCGACCACGCCTACCCCGGCGCCCTCGACCTCCTCTGCCAGGTGCTGGGGGTGTAGCTAGCGGACGGCGGCTACCAGGGCGCGAATGTCTGGCGGGCCCACGCGACAACAACCGCCGATGTAGGTTGCGCCGGCTTTGATCCAGTCGGGTGCGTACTGCGCCGGGCCTGCACCTTCGCCCACCCACGCGCGGGCGCCCGCGTCCCAGCTCTCACCACGGTTGGGGTAGGCGATGGCGGACTTGCCGGTGACGGCGACCGCGGTTCGCACGGCGGGCAGGACGTCCTCGGGTGCGCAGCAGTTGACCCCGACGGCAATCACCTGGTTGACGGCGCCGGGGATGGCGAACGCATCGGCCAGTGGCTGGCCGGCGCGGGTGTTCAGACCTTCGATCGAGTAGGAGAACCACGCGGGTAGATCGAGCTCGGCCAGGAGCTCGACGAGGACTTCGGCTTCGTCGGCGTCGGGGATGGTCTCGACAGCCAGGAGGTCGGGACCGGCGGACGCGAGGAGTTCGAGGCGCGGGGCGTGGAAGTCGTGCAGTACCCGGCGGCTGACGCCGTACCTCCCGCGGTACTCCGAGCCGTCCGCGAGCATCGCGCCGTACGGGCCGACGGAGGCGGCGACCAGGCGGCCGGGGAACGTGTCGCGGACTTCGCGGGCGAGGTGGACGCTGTTGGTGATGAGGCGTTCGGCCTCGGCGCGGTCGACGCCGGCCCGCTCGAAGCCGACGACGCTGGCCTGGTAGCTCGCCGTGGTGGCGACCATTGCGCCGGCCTCGTAGTAGGCGCGGTGGACCGCGGCGATTTCCGACGGGGCGTCGCGCAGTAGGCGGGCGGACCACAGGGCGTCGGACAGGTCGTGGCCGCGGTCCTCCAAGGCGTTCGAGAGGCCGCCGTCGAGGATGACCACGGGGTCAGATGCTGCGGACAAGTTCCAGGACCTCGTCGGCGCAGCCCCACGAGAGGGTCACGCCGGAGCCGCCGTGGCCGTAGCAGTGGATGACGGGCTCGCCGGAGTGGGTACGGACGAGTTCGCAGCGGATCGCCGGACGCGCGGGACGGAGGCCGACGCGTTGCCGGATGATCTTGGCGTTGCGGAGCTGCGGGACCAGCTCGGCCGCCCGTTCGAGGATGTCGTTGGTGGTCTGCGGATCGACGGCCAGGTTCCAGTCGCCGGGTTGGCTGGTGCCGCCGACTACCACGTCGTTCCGGCGCGGTACGACGTACGTCAGCTCATCCTGTGAACGGTCCGCCAGCAACCACTCGGTCAGCCCGCACGGCTCGACCGTCAGCACCTGCCCGCGGACCGGCGTCACGGTCGGGTCGCTCGCGGTCAGCCGCCCGCCGAGGCCGGTGCAGTTCACCACCAGATCGGCGCCGGTCGGCAACGCGGACAGCGCGGCCCGGGTCAGCGTCCCGCCCGCCGCCTCGAGCCGTTTCACCAGCGCCGGCAGGTACGTCGGAATGTCGATCACCGGCACCGTGAACGCCCACCCGTCCGCGAACCCGGCCGGCGGCGACGCGACCCGGGTGAGGTCCGGCAGTACGTCGGCCCACGGCGGATCCGGCGTCGGCCGGACAAGGAACTCCCGCCCGTGCCTCAGTTCCACCGCCGGCTCACTCTCCGCAAGCTTGGCGAACTCCTCGTACGTCGCCCGCGACCACCCGGCCACCCGGTCCGCGGGCGCCGACAGGTACGGGTACCAGATCGCCGCCGCCACCGACGAGGTCGTCTCCAACGGCAGGTCCCGGGCGAACACCGCCACGTCGTACCCACCCTCGGCGAGCCGAATGGCACAACTCAACCCGATTACGCCCGCACCCACCACGATCACGCGCATCAACAGATTGTCACCCGTCCCCGAAGATCCCGCCACCCACACTGAACCGCTCGATCGCCGCCTCCCGCCGCCGCGGCCGACGCCCACGGCGCTCGCCACGGAACTGCGCCACTCATCAACCCAGGCGATCGGCCTGCTGGCCGTCGCGGCTGAGCGTGCCACCGCTTCGGCCGCGGCGGTTGCTGAGTGGCTGAGGTCCGCCCACGGCGGACGCCCAGGCCATCACAATCGCCGGATCCGGGACAGCCCGCGGCGGCGCGGCCGGCGATGCGCCGCATTGTGATGGCGTGGCGATCCGGGACAAGGTCCGGGAAGACCGGTCAGTGGAGGTTGACGGCCAGGGAGTAGAAGCGGGTGATTTGGGTGGGGCCGTTCTTGTCGTCTGAGAGGAGGTAGAGGTGGCGGCGGCCGTCTGGCAGGTAGGTGCCGAGAGCTAGGGCTTCGACGTTGTCCAGGAGGGGGTTGGGCTGTGGTTGCTTGGCGGTGGCGCCGGATGGTGGGCAGTCGGCCAGGTCGAACAGGACCTTCTTCTGCAGGAAGACCGACGCGGGTGCGTCCGCCGGGGGTGAACGTGCGTTCCATCGTGATCAGCTCGGTCGGGCTGACCCAGCCCATGTCGTCCAGCGCGAGCCCCGGGTCCGGCTTGTACGCGTACTGCGCGACCGGGCGGTACGCGCGCCCCGGAAGCCCGCCATACCGGATGATGCGGTTCCGGGTGCTGCCGTTTGCGTCGGTGCGTCGCGTTGGTCGTTGCCTCGCCGGCCGGGGCGACCTGGAATCGCGCAGGTACCGGCAGCGATGCGAGCTGCTTGCCGTCGGACAGCCGGAAGCGCCGGATCGACGGCTCCCGCTCCGAGGTCGCGAGGATCGTCCGGTTGCCGCGTTCGACGACCAGTCCTTCACCGTCGAAGTCGCCGCCGTTGTACGGCGTACCGTCGGGCCGCCGGAGGATCGTCATCCCGTCGACGCTCACCGAGGTCGGCCTGCTGTTCACACGCAGGTCGAACACCCGGGCCGGCGTGGTCCCGACGTTGTCGACCAGCGCGACCGCACGGTGCGGCGAGATCAGGTTGAGCGCCGACACCGCCGCGACCGGCTGCCCGCGACCAGAACCTACTCGCTCACCCCGCGGCTGAGAAACACCGTTGCGATGAACGTCCGGTAGAGCTCCAGCGGATCGTCGTTGCGGATAGCAACGACCTTGTCCTCGCGGCGTTCCACCCCGCGCAGTGCACACGCCAGCTCCGCGAAGGCGCGGCTGTGGAAACGTACGGTCAGCTCGGCGGGTAGGGTGATGCTTGGTGGGCGGATGTCGCTGAGGCGGGCGAGTGCGCGGCGCGCCCCGTCGTGGATCAGTTCGCGTGCTCGCTCCGGATGCACGGACAGGGCCGCGTTGTGCGAGATCGAGTCCTTCACTACGACCGACTCGATGTCCGGGCAGAACGGCTGTGCCTCGTCGATCGTGGTCCGGTCGCCCGAGATCAGTACGACGGGCACCTGGTAGGCGAGCGCCACCAGCGCGTTGATCCCCGCCTCACCCGTGATCGCCCCGTTCAGCCGGACCTCGGCGATCGCCCGCGGGTTGTACGTGTGGTGCAGCACGGACCCGGTCGACCCGGCGGAACCGTGGTACGAAACGAAGAAGATCGCGTCGAACGACGAGTCCAGCCCCTGCATCATGTACAGCGGCTTGTGCTTCCCGGACAGGTAGCTCGCCCGCCCGTGCAGCTCGTCCGGCCGGAGGTTCTGCATCGTCGAGTGCGAGTCGTTGACCAGGAACTCGGTCGCACCGGCCATCACGGCGCCGTCGATCGCGGCGTTCACCTCGGCCTGCAGTTGGCCGCGGTAGTACTCGTACTCCGTGGCGGGCCCGCGCGCCTGGCTCCAGTCGACGACGCCCGCCGTACCTTCCATGTCCGATGACAAGAAGACCTTCATCACCGCACCATACAAGGCCGCTTCGGGTCGAACTGCCAGTCCTCGATCAGGTACTGCATCGCGATCGCGTCGTTCCGCGCCCCGAGACCGTGCTCCAGATACAGCTCGTGCGCCGCGGCGAGCGCGTCCCGGTCGAGCTCGATGCCGAGCCCGGGTGCCGTCGGTACGGCGATCTCGCCGCCGGCGATCCGCAGCGGCTGCTTGGTCAGCGCCTGCCCGTCCTGCCAGATCCAGTGCGTGTCCAGCGCGGTGATCTCACCGGGCGCGGCCGCGCCGACGTGGGTGAACATCGCCAGCGAGATGTCGAAGTGGTTGTTGGAGTGCGAGCCCCAGGTCAGCCCGAAGTCGTTGCACAGCTGGGCGACGCGCACCGACCCGGCCATCGTCCAGAAGTGCGGGTCGGCGAGCGGGATGTCGACGGCGTCGGTACGGATCGCGTGCGCGAGCTCCCGCCAGTCGGTGGCGATCATGTTGGTCGCGGTCCGCAGCCCGGTACGTCGCCTGAACTCCGCCATCGTCTCGCGCCCGGAGAACCTGTCCTCGGCCCCGCACGGATCCTCGACGTACGCGAGCACGTCGTCGAGCCCCGAACACACCGCGACCGCCTCCCGCAGCAACCACGCCCCGTTCGGATCCACGGTGATCCGCGCGTCCGGGAACCGCGCGTGCAACGCCCGTACGGCGTCGATCTCCACGTGCGGGTCGAACACCCCGCCCTTCAACTTGAAGTCGGCGAATCCGTACCGCTCCTGCGCCGCCACCGCCAGCTCGACCACCGCGTCCGCGGTCAGCACCGGCCGCCGCCGCAGTCCCTCCCACCCATCCCCACCGGTGATGTAGGGCAGATCCGTCCGCGCTGCATCCCCCACGTAGAACAGATAACCCAGTACTGGGACCGCGGTGCGTTGCTGTCCTTCGCCGAGCAATTCGGCGACCGGCACAGACAGATGTTGGCCCAGTAGGTCGAGCAGCGCCGACTCCAACCCGGTGACGGCATGCACCGTGGTCCGGAGGTCGAATGTCTGCAACCCGCGTCCACCGCTGTCGAGGCCTTCGAATGTTGTGGAGATGGTGCGCAGCAAGCCCCGTTGCAGGGCGAGAGGCCGGCCCACAAGGCGACCGGCTGCCGCGCGGATCGTGGCGGCGATCTGCTCGCCGCCGGGGACCTCGCCCAGGCCGACGTTGCCCGAGCTGTCGGTCACGATCACGACGTTGCGGGTGAAGAACGGGCCGTGTGCGCCGCTCAGGTTCAGCAGCATGCTGTCGTGCCCGGCAACCGGCACGACCTCCACGGACACGACAGTCGGCGTCATTTCACCTTCTCGATCAACGCAGTCAGCAACGCGACCTCGTCCGCGGTGAGATCCTGCAGCGGCGGTCGCACCGGCCCCGCGGTGCGGCCGATCGCGTTCACCCCGGCCTTCACGATCGACACGGCGTACCCCTTGGTCCGGTCGCGGATGTCGAGGTACGGCAGCACGAACTCCCGCAGTTTCCGGTACACCGCGTCCCGGTCCTGCGCCAGTACGTCGGCGTAGAACCCGAGCGCGAACTCGGGCACGAAGTTGAAGATCGCCGACGAGTACGTGCTGTACCCGAGCTGCAGCAGCGGCAGCGCGAACGTCTCCGCGGTCGGCAGCCCGCCGACGTACGTCAGCCGCTCGCCGACCAGCGCGTACGTCCGGGTCATCTGCTCGACGTTCCCGACGCCGTCCTTCAGGCCGACCAGGTTCGGGTTCCGGTCCGCGAGCTCGGCGACCGTCACGTCGGTGAGGATCGCGTTCGCCCGGCTGTAGACCGTCACCCCGAGCCCGGTACCGCGGCACACCGCTGACACGTGCTCGATCAAACCACGCTGCCCGGCCTCCGTCAGGTACGGCGGGAACAACAGGATCCCGTCCGCGCCCGCCGCCTCGGCCGCCCGCGCGCCCTCGATCGCAGCCGCGGTCCCGCCGGTCGCGGGCGCGATCACCGGCACCCGCCCGCCGACCTCCGAGACGGCCGTCCGTACGACGGTGTCGATCTCGGCCGGCGTCAGCGAGAACCCCTCGCCGGTACCGCCCGCCGCGAACAGTCCCGCGACGTCGTACTGGCTCAACCAGGCCAGATGCTCGCGGTACGCCGCCTCGTGGAAGCTGAGGTCGTCGTGGAAGGCGGTGACGGGGAACGAGAGCAGCCCGGTCTTCAGCTGGGCCGCCAGCTCGGCGGGGGAGTAGTGGGTCACGCTGGTCAGCGTAGGAACGTCGGTGGATACCTGTCCAAGATCGTTTGTGGATCTAGTGATGCTCTGAGAGCATCGTGAGGACGCGCCGCAGCACCGGGCCAGTCGCGTCCCGCCGCCAGATCGCGTGCAGCTCGACGAGGTCGCCCGGGCCGTCGAGGTCGCAGTACGTCACCCCGTCGACGCCGAGGTGCCGCGCGGACGCCGGGACCAGCGCGACGCCGCGCCCGGCCGCGACCAGCAGGATCACGGTGAGGATCTGCTGCACCCGCTGCTCGATCCGAGGCTGCGAGTCGGCGAGGAACCGCACGGTCAGCTCGTGGAAGTACCGGGCCTGGGTCGGCGAGTAGCTGATCACCTGCTCGCCGGCGAAGTCCGCGGCGGTCAGCGGCCGGCCCAGCGACCCGAGCCGATGGTTGCCGGGGACAACGGCACACAGCGGCTCCCGGAACACGATCCGGCTGTCCAGTACGTCGAGGTCGAACGGCGGCCGGCCGAGCCCGAGGTCCAGCTCGCCGCGCAGCAGCCCGTCGACCTGGGCCGGGGTGACCCGCTCGTGCAGGATCACGTCGACGTCAGGCAGCTCCTCGGACAGCCTGCGCAACAAGGGACCGAGCGTACGGATCGCCGACGTCGCGGTGAACCCGAGCCGCAGCGTCCCGGCCGCACCCCGATCCACGCGCCGGGCGAGGTCGCCCGAGGTCTCCACCAGCGCGAGGAGTCGCCGCGCCTCGACCAGGAAGGCCCGCCCCGCCTCGGTCAGCTCGACCTTCCGGTTGTCGCGTTCGAGCAGCCGCGCGCCGACCGCCCGCTCGAGCTTCTGCACCTGCCTGCTCAACGGCGGCTGCGTCATGCTCAGCCGCTCGGCCGCCCGCCCGAAGTGCAACTCCTCGGCGACCGCGACGAACGCGCTCAACTGCTCCAGCGTGAACATCAGCGCAGCCGCGCCCGGGTGTTCGTCAGGTGCACCCGCGCCGCCGCGCGGGCCGCTTCGGGATCGGACCGCGCGATCGCGGCGTGGATGTTCTCGTGCTCGTGGATCACCCGGGTCAGGTGCTCGGGGTCGGACATCTCGTACGCCGGGTCGAGCCGGGTCCGCGGCAGCATGATCATCATCGGGCCGAGGTCCGCGACCAGCTCGCCGTAGAAACGGTTGCCGGACGCAACGGCAACCTTCAGGTGGAACGCGAAGTCGGCCGCAACGGACCGCCCCGGATCGTCGCCCACCCGGCGGAAGTCGTCGAGCGCTCGCTCGATCCCCTTCAGCTGATGGGCGGTACGCCGTACCGCGGCCAGTCCGGCCGCCTCGCTCTCGACGCCGATCCGGAAGTCCATCAGCTCGAGGACGTCGCGGTGCGAGCGGACCGCGCGCAGTCCCGGCGTACGCTCCGGAACCTCGAGGACGAACGACCCGCGGCCCTGGAACGTCTCCACCAGCCCGGCCGCCTGCAGCCGCGACACCGCCTCGCGGACGACGGTCCGGCTGACCCCGAACTCCTCGACGAGGCTGTTCTCACCCGGCAGCTTCTCGCCCGGCGCGATCTCGCCGTTGAGGATCCGCTGCTTCAGGTCCTCGACGATCTGGTACGCCAGGCCGCTCACGTGAACTCGCAGCTGTCGACCGTCCAGCGCGCGCACTGCTCACTGGTGGTGAAGCCGAGGCCGGGGCGGTCCGGGACGAGCATCCGGCCGTCGACCGTCTCCAGACGCTCGTTGAACAAGGGGTTCAGCCACTCGAAGTGCTCCACCCAGGGCTCCCGCGGGTACGCCGCCGCGAGGTGCAGATGGATCTCCATCGCGAAGTGCGGCGCGAGCTCCAGACCGTTGTGGTCGGCAAGCGTCGCCAGTTTCAGGAACGGCGTGATGCCGCCGATCCGCGGCGCGTCCGGCTGGATGACGTCGGCCGCGCGCGCCTCGATCAGCCGGACGTGCTCGCCGACGCTCGACAGCATCTCGCCGGTCGCGATCGGCGTGTCCAGCTGGGCCGCCAGCTCCGCGTGGCCGACCGCGTCGTACGCGTCGAGAGGCTCCTCGATCCAGACCAGGCCGAACTGCTCCAGCGTCCGGCCGACCCGGAGCGCCGTCGGCCGGTCCCACTGCTGGTTGGCGTCGACCATCAGCGGTACGCCGTCACCGAGGTGCTCGCGTACCTTGCGGACGCGGTCGAGGTCGATCCGGGTGTCGGGCTGGCCGACCTTGATCTTTATGCCGCCGATGCCGTCGGCGAGCGACTTCGAGGCGTTCTCGAGCACCTCGTCGATCGGCGCGTGCAGGAACCCGCCGGAGGTGTTGTACGCGCGGACCGAGTCGCGGTACGCGCCGAGCAGCTTGGCCAGCGGGAGACAGGCGCGCTTCGCCTTCAGATCCCAGAGCGCGATGTCGATCGCGGCGATCGCCTGTGTCGCCACCCCGGACCGGCCGACGGACGCGCCGGCCCAGAGCAGCTTGTCGTACACCTTGCCGATGTCCGACGGGTCCTCGCCGATCAGGGTGCCCGCGATCTCCTTCGCGTGTGCGTACTGCGCCGGACCGCCGGCCCGCTTGGAGTAGCTGAAGCCGATCCCGTGCCGGTCCTCGTCGGTGGCGATCTCGGCGAACAGGAACACCACCTCGGTCATCGGCCGCTGCCGGCCGGTGAGCACCTTCGCGTCGCTGATCGCCTGCTGCAGCGGCAACACGACCGACGACAACCGCACCTGCCGAATCCGCTCCATGGCAGGTGATCGTACAAGTGGTCGACTTGTCCAACAAGATGGTCGGTTGACGTGGCCGTAACGTCAGGTGACCGAAGCGGAAACCTGCGGCAGACAGGCTGCGGCCATGGACGTATCTCCGCCGCAGCTGTTCAGAGCGTTCGAGGCGATCGACAAGGACGACGACGGGCGGATCTGGGCGTGGGAGTTGCTCAGCGCGCTCGGCCGCGCCGGGATCCAGCCCGGTGATCCGCGGGTGCGCGCGGCGCTGGCCGGCGTACCGGATCCGATCGGGGTGGACAGCCAGCCGGTGCAGCTGGATCTGCGGGAGTTCGCCGCGGTCGCGCAGTACGGCGACGGGCTCGTGTACCGGGCGCTGAACGACGAGCTGGCGGTGCCGGTGGAGGAGTTCCGGGAGCTGGCGCGGGGCGTCGACGAGATCTACGCCGACGTACTGCCGAACCGGGACGGGGCGAACGCGGACTACATTCCGACGTTGCGGGACGCGGACCCGGAGCGGTTCGGGATCGCGATCTGCACCGCGGACGGGCAGACGTACTCGGTCGGGGAAGCGGGGGTCGGGTTCAGTGTGCAGTCGACGTCCAAGCCATTCAGTTATGCGATGGCACTGGAGCAGCTGGGGTCGGCGGAGGTGCATCGGTGGGTCGGGCAGGAGCAGAGCGGCGGGACGTTCAACGACTACCGGCTGTCGCTGGGGGACGGGCGGCGGCCGCACAACCCGATGATCAACGCGGGGGCGATGGCGACGCTCGCGTTGGTTGATCACGGCAAGGAGACGAGCGACCGGTTCCGGACCGTGCACGGGACGTGGGCGCGGATGATGGGGGAGGCGCCGGGGTTCGACCAGGAGACGTACCTGGCGGAGAAGGCGACCGGGGACGGGAACCGCGGGCTGGCGAGCCTGATGAAGGCCGCGGACATGCTGAAGGCGTCGGGTGAGGACGGGGCGGCGCGGACGGCGGACTTCTACTTCCAGGTGTGTTCGCTGGAGGTGGACGCGCAGCGGCTCGCGGCCGCGGGGGCGACGCTGGCGAACGGCGGGGTGGCGCCGTACTCGGGGGAGCGGGTGTTCTCGCAGGAGACCGCCGGACGGGTGTTGTCGGTGATGGGGCACAGCGGGATGTACAACGACTCCGGCAAGTTCTCCGACCAGGTCGGGCTGCCCGCGAAGAGCGGCGTCTCCGGGAACGTGCTGATGGTCGTCCCGTCGAAGCGGCTCGCCGTGGTCACGTTCTCACCCCGCCTCGACGCGGCCGGGAACTCCGTCCGGGGCGTCGAGGTCTGCAAACGCCTGGTCGCCAACTTCAACCTCCACCCCTACCAGACCCTCGGCCCGGACCGCACCCTCAACCGAGCCGACCGCCGAGCCGAAGCCGCCAGCGCCGCCGACCACGCCCTCAGCGGCATGACCCGCCCCGGCACCACGATCACCTCCACCACCCCAACCCACCCCACGACCACCATCCGCCGCGCCCCCACCCCAGGCCAGCAGTTGTAAAGGTGGATCCCCAGGCCATCACAATCCAAGGGCCCCCGCCGCGCCGAGCGTGACGGGGGCCCTGGTGGTGCGATTGTGATGGCCTGGCGGTCCGGACCTACTCGACTGTGACGGACTTTGCCAGGTTGCGGGGCTTGTCTACGTCGTGGCCCAGGGCTACGGCGGCGTAGTACGCGATGATCTGCAGCGGGATCGTCAGCAGGATCGGGTCGAGTTCGGGCTCGTTCTTCGGGACGACGATCTTCGCCTCGACGCCGTCGGGGATGTCGACGCCGGGATGCGTGACGACGTACAGCGGGCCCGATCGGGCGCCGATCTCGTGCAGGGCGCCGATGTTGCGGTCGACCAGTTCGTCGTCCGGGACGATCGCGACACTCGGCACGTCCGGCGAGATCAGTGCCAGCGGGCCGTGCTTCAGCTCCGACGTCTGGTACGCCTCGGCGTGCCGGTACGAGATCTCCTTCAGCTTCTGCGCACCCTCCCGCGCCACCGGGTAACCGCGCGTACGGCCGACGAAGAACAGCGACTCGTGCTGCGCCAGCCGCCCGGCGATCTTCGCGAGCTCCTCCTCCTGCGCGACGATCGCGGCGATGTCCTCGGGCAGCTTCTTCAGGCCCTCGATCAGCCGCCGCCCGTCGGCGGGCGACACGTCCCGGATCCGGCCCAGGTGGATTCCGAGCATCGCGAACCCGACCGCCATGTTGGTCAGCGCCTTCGTCGACGCCACCGACACCTCCGGCCCGGCGTGCAGGTACACACCGCCGTCGACCTCCCGCGCGATGCTCGACCCGACCGCGTTCACCAGCCCGATGACGCGTCCGCCCTTGCGCTTCAGCTCCTGGACGGCGACCAGCGTGTCGAGCGTCTCGCCGGACTGCGACACCGCGACGTACAGCGTGTCCCGCTCGACGACCGGGTTCCGGTACCGGAACTCCGAGGCCGGCTCCGCGTCGGCGGGGATCCGCGCGACCTCCTCGATGAACTGGGCGCCCATCTGGCCCGCGTAGTACGCCGACCCGCAGCCGAGGATCTTGACCCGCTTGATCTCGCGCGCCTCGCGGGCGTCCATGTTCAGGCCGCCGAGGTGCACGGTGTGGAACCGCTCGTCCAGCCGGCCCCGGGTGACCCGGCCGACCGCGTCCGGCTGCTCGTGGATCTCCTTCATCATGAAGTGCTCGTGCAGGCCGCGCTCGAACTCCTCGGCCTCCCACTCCACGGTCTTCGCGGTCTTCGTGGTCGGCGACGCGTCCTGGGTGAAGGTCCGGTACCCGTCGGCGCGGACGGTGGCCAGTTCGCCGTCGTCCAAGTACACGACCTGGCGGGTGTAGCGGATCAGCGCGGCCGCGTCGGACGCGATGTGCATCTCGCCGTCGCCGATGCCGAGGATCAGCGGGCTGCCGTTGCGGGCGACCACGATCCGGTCCGGGAAGTCCAGGTCGACGACCGCGATGCCGTACGTGCCCTCGATCCGGTGCAGCGCAGCCAGCACCTTCTCCTCGAGGGTGGCGCCGTCGGACTGCTCGATCAGGTGCGCGAGCACCTCGGTGTCGGTCTCCGAGCGGAGCTTGACGCCGGCGTCCTCGAGCTGGGTGCGGATCGCCGCGGCGTTGTCGAAGATGCCGTTGTGCACGACCGCGATCCGCTCGTTGCCGCTGGCGTGCGGGTGTGCGTTGTCCTTGCTCGGGCCGCCGTGCGTCGCCCAGCGGGTGTGGCCGATGCCGAGCTTGCCGCCGAACCGCTTCGGCAGCGAGGCCTCCAGCTCACGGACCCGGCCGGCGTCCTTGTGCACCTTCAGCTCGCTGGACCCGAGCACGGCGATGCCGGCCGAGTCGTATCCGCGGTACTCCAGGCGGGCCAGTCCGTCCACCAGGATGGGCGCGGCCGGCTTCGTGCCGACGTACCCGACGATTCCGCACATGTAGTGGGTGCCTTTCGAAAGGGTTTGGTCCGGTCAGCCGTAGACGATCCGTCGCAGCTGCCGGGCGGAGAGATCGGGCGAGCGGACCGGCCAGTGCCGGAGCTCGGTGCCGAGCCGGGCGAAGATCTCGTCGTTGCGGGCACCGTAGGTCTGCAGCTCACGGTGCCGGCGGCGGACGTACTCCTCGGTCGTCTCGGTGAAATAGGCAAGTACGTCGGCGACCACGCGTCGCGCGACCTCGGCCGGCAACCCGGTCGTCCGGCTGACCTGATCGGCCAGCTCGTCGACCGGCTCCACGGCCGCCGCCTCACTGATCACCCGTCAACCATGCAGTGTTTCGGGGTCCATGGCAAAGACCCTGCCCGAAATCGGGCAAATTTCCTGCTTTGTCAGTAGTTAGAAGAGCCGAAGTACGTCGGACTCCATGCCGCGGAGCGCGTCGTAGTCGACCGTGAGGCACTCCAGCCCGCGGTCCGTCGCCAGGAACTGCGCCTGCGGCTTGATCAGCTGGGCGGCGAAGATGCCGCGCACCGGGGCGAGCAGCGGGTCGCGGTTGAGGAGCTCGACGTACCGGGTGAGCTGCTCGACGCCGTCGATCTCGCCGCGGCGCTTGATCTCGACCGCGACGTGCTTGCCGTCGGCGTCGCGGAGCAGCAGGTCGACCGGGCCGATCGCGGTCGGGTACTCCCGGCGTACCAGCGTCCAGCCGTCGCCGAAGGTGTGCACGTGCTCGGCGAGCAGCTCCTGCAGGTGCGCCTCGACGCCGTCCTTGATCAGGCCCGGGTCCTGCCCGAGCTCGTACGCGGTGTCGCTGTGCACCTCCTCGAGCGTGATCCGGAGCTCCTCACCAGCCTTGTTGGTGACGCTCCAGACGTTCTCCTCCTCGACCAGCTTGCACGGCGGCGACATCCAGTTCAGCGGTTTGTACGACCCGCCGTCGGCGTGGATCAGCACCGACCCGTCCGCCTTCACCATCAGCAACCGCGGCGCCATCGGCAGATGAGCCGTCAGCCGCCCCGAGTAGTCCACAGAACACGTAGCAATCACCAAGCGCACGAAAGGACCGTAGTGCACGGAGGGCCCGGAGTGGGAAGGTGGTGAGCATGATGCCGAAGGTGAGCGACGAGGCGGTGGCGGCGTACGACGCGGTCGCGGCCGGACTCGAGGCGGCCGGGGTGGTGCGGGGGAGCATGTTCGGGATGCCGTGCCTGAAGATCGGGAAGAAGGTGGTCGCGGGGATGTTCGGCGACGCGATGACCTTCAAGCTGCCGCCGGAGCCGCGGGAGCGGGCGCTGGCGCTCGAAGGCGTGGAACAGTTCGATCCGGGTATGGGGAGGCCGATGAAAGAGTGGGTGAAGATCCCGCTCGACCGGTCCGCCGTCTGGGCGGAGTACGCCGCCGAGGCCCTGGAGTACGTCGCCCGATGAACCTGATGTGTCCCGCGCGGATCCTGCTGCTGCCCGCCGACGGCCAGGACCCGGAGGTCTCCGAACGTGTCGCCCAGGTGTACGCCGGCCCGTTCGAGGCGGCGGCCGGCTCCCGGCTGGCGGAGCACCTCGGCGTCCGGCTGACCGTCGTACCCGAGCTGACCCAGCGCCCGGACGCCGAACTGCAGGCGATCGCGGACCTGCACCGCGGCGAGGCCGTCGTCGTCCTCGGGCTGGACCTCGGATTGAAGCTCCCCGCCGTCGTCGAGCACACCGGCGACGGCTGGACCCGGGTCGCCTCGGACAACGAGCGCACGCTGGCCGCGTACGAGCAGGCCCCGGACAAGTTCCGCGACACGATCCCGAAGGACCCGAACAACGCGCTGATCGACCTCCTCGCGACCCGGATCGCCCCGGGCCGGCGGGTGCTCGAACTCGGCAGCGGCACCGGCCGGGACGCGATCGAGCTGGAACGTCGCGGCTTCGCGGTACGCCGTACCGACGCGACCCGGGCGTTCGTCGAGATGATGCGCGCCGACGGGTACGCCGCCGACGAGCTGAACGCGCTCACCGACGAGTACGGCGGCCCGTACGACGCGGTCTACGCGAGCGCGGTGTTCCTGCACTTCGACCGGGCCGGGCTGACCGCCGTACTGCGGAAGTCGGCCCGCTGCGCGCCCGTCCTGGCCTTCGCGACCCGGGAGGGCAAGGGGGAGGAGTGGTCGAGCCGGCACCTGGACCTGCCGCGGCACTTCGTGCTCTGGCAGGAAGGCCCGCTGCGGGACCTGCTGACGGCGTCCGGGTGGACGGTCGAGCAGTTGGGCCGGACGGAGTCCAAGATCGGCACCTGGTTCCAGATCCTGGCGAGGCGCGCGTGATGCGGGCGGGCGTCGTACTGCTGACGGCCGACGGGCTCGCGGCGATCGAGCGGGTCCGCGGCGGGGCGACGTACCACGTGCTTCCAGGTGGTCAGCTGGAGGACGGGGAGAGCGCGGCGGAGGCGGCGCGGCGGGAGGTGTACGAGGAGCTCGGGCTGCTCGTGAAGATCCGCGACGCCGTTGCCGTGGTGCATTTCGGGGACAGCACGCAGCACTACTTCACAGCCGAGGTGATCGGCGGCGAGTTTGGCACCGGCGACGGTCCGGAGTTCCAGTCCGGTGTGGGCGGCTACCGTCCTGTGTGGCTGCCGTTGACCGAGCTCACCGCGCGGGACCTGCGACCCCGGCCGATCGCGGCGGCGCTGCAGGGCGCGCCCGACCCGTGGTGGCTGCTCGACGGCTGGTCCGTCACCCCCGTGGTGATCGACGAGCCCGTGTGAGGTTGACCTCCCCGGTGACGCAACTCATGGGCGGACCAGTATCCGGACTGGCATAGTGCACAGCATGGCTCGGGAATTGACGACAGTGGGTGTGGTGGGTCTCGGCACGATGGGCGCCGGGATCGCCGAGGTGTTCGCGCGCCACGGGTTGACCGTGGTCGGCGTCGAGCGGGACGAGGAGGCCGCCGAGCGCGGCCGCGGGCACATCCAGCACTCCACCGACCGGGCCGTGAAGCGCGGCAAGCTGTCGGTCGAGGACCAGCAGGCGCTGTTCGACCGGGTCACGTTCGCGACCACGATGGAAGCGCTCGCGGACTGCGACCTGGTGATCGAGGCGGTCGTCGAGCGGCTCGAGCTGAAGCGCGAGATCTTCGCCGCGCTGGACAAGATCGTCCGCGAGGACGCGATCCTCGCCACCAACACGTCGTCGTTGTCGGTCACCGAGATCTCGGTCGCCACCCAGCGGCCGCGGCGCGTGGTCGGCATGCACTTCTTCAACCCGGCGCCGGTGCAGGAGTTCGTCGAGGTGATCAAGACCGTCGTCACCGAGCCGGACGTGGTGGACGACGTACAGGCGCTGGCCCGGCGGCTGGACAAGGTCCCGGTGGTGGCGGCCGACCGGGCCGGGTTCATCGCGAACGCGCTGCTGTTCGGGTACCTGAACCACGCGGTGTCGATGGTGGAGTCCCGGTACGCGACCCGTGAGGACGTGGACGCGGCGATGCGGCTCGGCTGCGGGTACCCGATGGGCCCGCTGGCGCTGCTCGACCTGATCGGGCTGGACACGGCCTACGAGATCCTCGACACGATGTACAAGCAGGGCCGGAACCGGCTGCACGCGCCGGCGCCGATCCTGAAGCAGATGGTCACCGCCGGGCTGCTCGGCCGGAAGACCGGGCGCGGCTTCTACACCTACGAGGCGGCCGACTCGCCGGTCGTGGTCGACGACGAGAACACGCCGACGCCCGCCGGTGACGACATCGCCGTACGGACCGTCAAGCAGGTCGGCGTGGTCGGCTCCGGGACGATGGCGGTCGGCATCGTCGAGGTGCTCGCGAAGGCCGGGTACGACGTGCTGTACGTCGCCCGCGGCACCGAGAAGGTGGACCGCGTCCGCGGCGTGCTGGAACGCTCGCTGGAGAAGGGCGTCCAGCGCGGCAAGCTGTCCTCGGAGGAGCGGGACGCCGCGCTGCGCCGGGTGACCGGTACGGCGAAGCTCGACGACCTCGCGTCCGTGGACCTCGTGATCGAGGCCGTGGTCGAGGAGCTGAGCGTCAAGCAGGCGCTGTTCGAGTCGTTCGACGAGATCTGCAAGCCGGGCGCGATCCTGGCCACCACGACCTCGTCGCTGCCGGTCATCGACCTGGCGATGGCGACCAAGCGCCCGTCCGACGTGGTCGGCCTGCACTTCTTCAACCCGGCCCCGGTGATGCAACTGGTCGAGGTGGTCAGCACCGTCAGCACCGCGCAGGACGTCGCCGACACCGTCGCCGGAGTAGCCGTTGCCGCCGGCAAACACCCGGTCCGCTGCGGCGACCGCGCCGGCTTCATCGTCAACGCCCTGCTGTTCCCGTACCTGAACGACGCCGTCCGCATGCTCGAGGCGCACTACGCCGGCGTGGACGACATCGACGCCGCCATGAAACTCGGCTGCCGCCTCCCGATGGGCCCGTTCGCCCTCCTGGACGTGGTCGGCCTCGACGTCTCCCTCGCCATCCAGCGCACCCTCTACCTGGAGTTCCGCGAGCCCGGCTTCGCCCCGGCGCCTCTGCTGGAGCACTTGGTGACGGCCGGCTACCTAGGCCGCAAGACCGGCCGAGGCTTCCGCGACTACAGCAGCAACTAGGGCTCCATTTCCGCGTAGTCGCCGCACGGGCCGCCGCCGAGGGCTTCGGGGAGGACCGTTTCGCGGTGGTCGGGGCGGATCAGGGGGTTGTAGAAGGCCGCGATCTCGACGCTGTCCTCGGGGATGTAGTGGAAGATCAGGGCGCGGCGGAAGCGGTCCGCGGTGGTGTTGGGGCGTGAGCCGTGGACGACACTGCCGTGGAAGAAGAGCACGTCGCCGGCGGTCATCTTGGTCTGGACCTTGGCGAGGCCTTCGGGTACGGCGACCTGGGCGTTGCTGAACGACTCGGACAGGTCGGCCGGCTCCGGGCAGAGCAGGTCCGTGCGGTGGGAGCCGGGGACGACCTGCAGGCCGCCGTTCGCGGAGTCGACGTCGTCGATGGCGATCCAGGCCGCGAGGCAGGTCTCGGGGTCGGCGCGGAGGAAGGTGTTGTCCTGGTGCAGGGCCTGGCCACGGGCGCCCGGCGGCTTGAAGTAGAACATCGACTGGGCGCCCAGCGGCGGGCCGATCAGGGCCTGGACGACATCGAGGATCCGGCTGTCGAGCATCAGGTCGAGCGCGATCGCGCCGGCCTCGGTGTCGGTCCGCCGGTGCGGGTGCACGAACCGCGGGTACTTCTTCAGCGGGTCGTCGTCGGGGACCCCGTCGTCGTGGGCGAGGGAGAGGTCGGCCTCGACCTGCTCCATGTAGACCTTCCGGATCCGCTCGACCTCGGCCGGTTCGAGCAGTTGCGGGACCTGGACGATGCCGTCCCGCTGGTAAACCTCGGCGACTGTCATACCACCAAGGATCCGGCGGCCGAGCCGGGTCGAGCGATAGCCTATCGAGCTGTGAACCTTCGATATCCTGCTGAGTCGCCACATCCGACGGTCCGTCGGCTGGTGGTCGGCGAGTTCGACGAAGGGCCTGAGTACGCGACCTACCGGCGGCGTGGGACGACCGACTGGCTGCTGGTGCAGACGCTCGACGGCCAGGGACGATTCGGTCAGGTCGCCGCCACGCCGGGCACCGTGACACTGGTCAGACCAGGCACCGAGCACGACTACGCGACGGTCGGCGACCGCTGGCGCTTCCTGTACTCGCACATGCACCCGAAACCCGACTGGCTGCCGCTCCTGGACTGGCCGGAGGTTGCCCGCGGCATCGTCCAGCTGCACCCGGCCCGGCCCACCTTCGACCGGATCGCCGACCACCTCAGGGACGCCGTACGGCATCAGCACAGCGTCCTCCCGCAGGCCGAGCAGCTCAGCGCGAACTCGCTCGAGGCCGCCCTGCTCTGGTGCGACACCCAGAACCCGAAGGCCGTCCAGATCGACGACCGCCTGCTCCGCGCGATCGAGCTGATCGACCAGGACCTGACCGCGAACCTCGACGTACCGCGGCTGGCCCGCGCGGTGAATCTGTCGACCTCCCGCTTCGCGCACCTGTTCCGCGCGCAGCTCGGCGTCACCCCGCAACAGTTCGTCGAGCACCGCCGACTCGACGCCGCCGCCCGCCTGCTCGAACTCACCAGCCGCTCCGTCGCCTCGGTCGCGGCCCAGGTCGGGTACGCCGACCCGCTCTACTTCGCGACGCGCTTCCGACTGCATACCGGATCAAGTCCCACCGGGTACCGCAAGAGGTCTTAGAGTTCTGCGCATGAGAATTGTGGTGGGGTTGGCCGTGCTGGCGGTCGTGGGGCTGGCAGCGTGTGCGCCGGCGGACAACAGCTCGTCCGGTACGTCGACGCCGTCGGGCGCGGACGCCTGCGCGAAGGACAAGCTGGCGGTCAAGACGGCCGGTACGTTGACGGTCGGCACCGACAAGCCGGCGTACGAGCCGTGGTTCAGCAAGAACGACCCGAGCAACGGCAAGGGGTACGAGTCGGCGGTCACCTACGCGGTGGCGAAGCGGCTCGGGTTCGAGCAGGCCGAGGTGAAGTGGCAGACGGTGCAGTTCAACACCGCGTTCGCGCCCGGCCCGAAGGCGTTCGACCTGGACGTGAACCAGGTGTCGATCTCCGACGAGCGCCGCAAGGCCGTCGACTTCTCGTCCGGGTACTACGACGTCCGGCAGACCGTGATCACCACCGCGGGCAGCAAGATCGCGAACGCCAAGTCGCTCGCCGACCTGGCCGACGCGAAGCTCGGGGCCCAGGTCGGTACGACGAGTTACACCGAGCTGCGCGACGTCGTGAAGCCCAAGCAGACGCCGGCTGTGTTCGACACCAACGACCTGGCCGTGCAGGCGCTGAAGAACAAGCAGATCGACGGCATCGTGGTGGACCTGCCGACCGCGTTCTACATGACCTCGGCGCAGCTCGACAACGGCAAGATCGTCGGTCAACTGCCGGCGGGCGGTAAGGCGGAGCAGTTCGGGTTCGTGCTCGCGAAGGGCTCGAAGCTGACCGGCTGCGTCACCCAGGCCGTCGACGCGCTGAAGGCTGACGGCACGCTGGCCAACCTGCAGAAGCAGTACCTGACCGAGTCCGGCGCCCCCGAACTCTCGTGACTACCTGGCAACCGTCCAAGCTTCAGCAAGAGCGGCTCGCCTATCGGCAGCGGCAGGCGCGGCGGTCGACGCTGATCGCCCTGGTCAGCTCGCTGGTCCTGCTCGCGCTGGTTGTCGTGGGCATCGGTTCGACGCCGGGCTGGCCGCGGGTCCGGGCGACGTTCTTCGACGTGCACCGCGGCTGGCAGGCGTTGCCGATCGTTGCCCAGGGCCTCTGGCTGAACGTCCGCGTGATGCTCGTCTGCGCGGTCCTGATCGTCGTACTCGGGATGACGCTGGCGATCATGCGCACGTTGCGCGGGCCGATCTTCTTCCCGCTGCGCGTGTTCGCGGCGGCGTACACGGACGTGTTCCGGGGGCTGCCGTTGCTGCTGGTGATCTTCCTGCTCGGCTTCGGCGTACCGGCGTTGCAGTTGCGCGGGTTGCCGAACCAGGCGGTGATCTGGGGCGGCGCCGCGCTGGTGCTGACCTATTCGTCGTACGTCGCCGAGGTGTTCCGCGCCGGGATCGAGTCGGTGCACCCGTCGCAGCGGGCGGCGGCGCGGTCGCTCGGGCTGACGTACCGCCAGACGCTGCGGTTCGTCGTACTCCCGCAGGCGGTACGCCGGGTGCTGCCGCCGCTGCTCAACGACTTCGTCAGCCTGCAGAAGGACTCCGGGCTGATCGCCGTACTCGGCGTGATCGACGCGATCCGGGCCGCCCAGCTGGAGACGGCCGAAGACTTCAACTTCACGCCGTACGTCGTGGCCGGGCTGCTGTTCGTCGCGCTGACGATCCCGCTGACCCGGCTGACCGACTGCGTCGCCCGCAGACAGGGCTGGTACGGCGGGGGAGGCGGACCGGTATGAGCCTGCTGACGATGCGCGGAGTACGGAAGGCGTACGGCGAGAACGTCGTACTGGACGGGTTCGACCTGGACGTCGCGGCGGGGGAGTGCGTGGTACTGATCGGGGCGTCCGGCTCCGGGAAGTCGACGCTGCTGCGCTGCGTGAACCTGCTGGAGACCGTCGACGACGGCGTGATCGAGCTGGCCGGCGAGGACATCACCGATCCGCGGGTGGACGCGGACAGGGTGCGGTCCGGGATCGGGATCGTGTTCCAGTCGTACAACCTGTTCCCGCACCTGACCGTGCTGGACAACATCACGCTCGCACCGATTCGCGTCCACCGCCAACCGCGCGAGACCGCCCGCGCCCGGGCCCTGCAGATGCTGGACCGGGTCGGCCTGGCGGACAAGGCGACGGCCAAACCGGACGAGCTCTCCGGCGGCCAGCAGCAGCGGGCCGCGATCGCCCGCGCGATGGTCAACTCACCGCAGCTGATGCTGCTCGACGAGGTCACCTCCGCCCTCGACCCGGAACTCGTCGGCGAGGTCCTCGACCTGCTCCGCGAACTCAAGTCCGAGGGCATGACGATGATCGTCTCCACCCACGAGATGACCTTCGCCCGCGAGGTCGCCGACCAGATCTGCTTCCTGCACCAGGGCCGTCCCCTCGAAGTCGGTCCACCGACCCAGGTGATCGAAGCACCGCGCGAACCCCGCACGCAGGAGTTCCTGGGCCGGATCCGCAGCTAGCCCGGCCTACCGGCCGTTCGCTCGTGCTGCGATGACCAAGGTGCGGGCCGCCGCCACCATCGTCTCCTCGGCCTCCTCGGGGTCGAGGCCGGCGGCGTCGCGGCTCGCGATCATCGCCTCGACGCCGCACACCAGCATCACCTGGTTCACCAACCGCCGGAACTCGTCGGCCGGCAACTCCGCCTGCAACGGCCGCAGCGCCAGCGTCACCACCTCGGCGCGCGCGTTCGACCGCACCGGAATCGGCACGGCCGCCCCCTCATCATGTTGGGCAAACCAACGTTCGAGCGTCGCCCGCAGGACGCCGCGCCAGACCGGCTCGTCGCTCAACTGCCAGGTCGCGATCGCCCGTACCAGCACCTCGATCCGCTGCACCGGATCGTCTCCCGCCGCCCCCAGCACCGCGGCGAAGTCCGGCTGCGTCCGCGCCGCCGCCACCGCCGCGTCCGCCCGCAGCGACTCCGGGTTCGGGAAGTACCGGTACGCCGTCGCCACCGACACCCGCGCCGCCTCCGCCACCTGCGCCACGGTCGGCGACTGCCCCTGCCGGACCAGCTCGTGGTACGCCTCGACCAGCGCCGTCCGGGTGCGCTGCTTCTGCCGTTCCCGACCAGTCATGCGAAAGATCCTACTTGACGTGAGAAGAATTTCTCATAACGATAGAAACATCTTACGAAGGGGGATCACCATGACACCGGCTGAGATGGACGCCGTACTCGACCGCCACTTCGCGGCCGAGGCGGCGCACGACCTGGAGACGCTGCTCGGCACGCTGACCGAGGACGCCGAGCACGATGTGGTGGGGATGGGTGTGCTGGTCGGCCGCGAGGCGATCGCCGAGCGGTACCGGATGCTGTTCGCGCAGGCCGACGAGGAGAAGTACGAACCGGTACGCCGCTACCACGGCGACGGCTTCGTGGTCGACGAGGTGCTCGCGACGCAGCGGATCGTGAACGACGACTTCGGCCCGCAGGCGCGCGGCAAGGTCGTGCGGTACCGGATCCTGCACGTCTGCGAGTTCCGCGACGGCCTGATGAGCCGGGAGAATGTCTGGCTCGACACCGCCAGCCTGATGGCTCAGGTCAGCGCGACGACAGGTACGTAAGCACCGCCATCACCCGGCGGTTGTCGTCCTCGGACGGTGGGAGGTCGAGCTTGGCGAAGATGTTGTTGGTGTGCTTGCTGACTGCCTTCTCGGTGACGAACAGGGCGCTCGCGATGGCGGCGTTCGAGCGGCCTTCGGCCATCAGGCCGAGGACCTCGGACTCGCGGGGCGTGAGGCGGCTGATCGGGGAGTCCTTGGTGCTGCGGGCCAGCAGTTGGCCGATCACGTCCGGGTCCATCGCGGTGCCGCCGCCCGCGACCCGGCGGACGGCGTCCAGGAACTCGGCGACGTTCGACACCCGGTCCTTGAGCAGGTACCCGACGCCGCCTCCGCCGCCGGTGAGCAGTTCGCGGGCGTAGAGCTGCTCGACGTACTGCGAGAGCACCAGGATCGGCAGGCCGGGGACCTGGGTCCGGGCGTCGATCGCGGCCTTCAGGCCCTCGTCGGTGAACGTCGGCGGGAGCCGTACGTCGACCACCGCGACGTCCGGCCGGTGCTCGACGAGCGCGGGCACCAGCCGGGGTCCGTTGTCGACCGCCTCCACGACCTCGAAGTCGTGCGCCTCCAGCAGGCGGATCAGGCCGTCCCGGAGGAGGGCGTGGTCTTCAGCGATGAGGACTCGCAAGGCAGCTCCATGATCACGGTGGTCGGCCCGGCGCTCGGGCTCACCACGGTCAACGTACCGTCGAAGGCGGCCAGCCGCCGCTCGATACCGTACAGACCGCCGCCGGGCTTGACGGTAGCGCCTCCCACGCCGTCGTCGCCGACGATCATGTGCAGCTTCTCGTCCTCGTGGGTGATCTGGATCCAGGCGTTCGTGGCGGCCGAGTACTTGACCGCGTTCGCCAGGCATTCGGCGACCGCGAAGTACGCCGCGGACTCGACCGGTGCGGCCGGCCGGCCGGGGACGTCGAACGTGACGTCGACCTTGAACGGGCAGGTCAGCGCGAGCGCCTTCACGGCACCCTCGAGGCCGCGGTCGGCCAGCACCGGCGGGTGGATGCCGCGGACCAGGTCGCGCAGCTCGGACAGCGCCGTACTCGCGGACTCCCGGGCCTCGGTCAGCAGCGCGGCCGCCTGGGCCGGGTCGCGGGCCACCATCTCCTCGGCCATCCCGAGGTTCATGCTGAGCGCGGCCAGCCGGGCCTGGGCGCCGTCGTGCAGGTCCCGCTCGATCCGGCGCAGCTCGGCCGCCTGGGTGTCGACGGTCTCGGCGCGGGACTCGGACAGCTCGCGGACCCGCATCGCCAGCTTGGCGCTCTCGGTCGGGCCGAGCAGCGAGCGGGCCATGAACGCGTTCGCCTTCAGCAGCCGCTCGCCGGCCGCCTGCCAGATCAGGAACGCGATCAGCGCGACCGGCATCATCAGGAAGCTGGACCAGAAGTTGACGTGGAACAGCCCGCCGAACGGCTCGGTGAAGACACCTTCCGGCGTGACTCCGACGAGCAGCGGGTAGACCAGGTAGAAGAGCGTGGCCAGGAACAGTACGGCGCTGAGCAGGCAGAGCGTGAAGCCGAAGACCGCGTTCACCAGCAGCCAGGCGATGTCCCGCCAGGTCTGCGGGTCGGTGAGGATGGTCCGCAGCCGCATCAGCATGCCGGGCAGCGGCGGCTGCTTGTACGGCCGCGGGATCCGCTCGCCGAGGAAGCCGGCCAGCATCGTGCGGTGACAGTTCGCGAACCAGCGCGCGGTCGGCACGACCACGAGCAGTAGCGGGATGCCCACCCAGACCGCGATCAGCGGCACGGACACCACGCTGAGCACGAACAGGGCGATCCCCAGCTCGGCCAGGATCGCCAGGAACAGCGCGATCCACGGCTGGGCGAACTTCGGGTACCGCATCGGCGGTGCTTCGGTGGTGGCGACGGTGCTCATGTCCTCCATCATGACTCAGCGTGTGCTCAGGCGCGGTGGGGTTAACTCCACTCCCGCCGGAGGCCTGTCACCCCCCGGTATTCGGGTAGTAGCTCTCATGTTTTCAGTGGTTGGGGCGCAGAGGGTTGATGCCGTACGCTGGCCGCGGCTGTACGCCTAGGCCTCCCCCCGACATCGAGACGAGGACCTGATGGCTCAGCCAATCGCGTCACCTGTTGCTGCCCGCGGCTCCGATTTCTCCCCGCTGTTGCGGGAGATCAAGGCGGCCGGACTCCTGGAACGCCGGACGGCGGCGTACGCGATGGCGATCGGGATCAACGTCGCACTGATGGCACTGACCTGGGCCGGCATCGCCGCGGTCGGGGCGTCGTGGTGGGTGATCCTGCTCGCGCTGCCGCTCGGGATCCTGACCACCCGGGCCGCGTTCTTCGGCCATGACGCGGGACATCAGCAGATCGGCAGCTCGCGCAAGCTGCACGACTGGATCGGAATGCTGCACGGCAACCTCGTGCTCGGCATGAGCTACGCCTGGTGGAACGACAAGCACAACCGCCACCACGCGAACCCGAACCACACCGACAAGGACCCGGACGTCGGCGAGGGCGTCTTCGTCTGGACCCTCCAGCAGGCCGAGGGCCGCAAGGGTCTCGAGGGCTGGCTGACCCGCAACCAGGCGCGCATCTTCTTCCCGCTGCTCACGCTGGAGGGCTTCAACCTCAAGGTTTCGAGCATCCGCTTCCTGCTCGCGCGTCGTCGTACCGAGAAGCTCGAGCTGGGTCTGATGGCCGTGCACCTGGTGCTGTACTTCAGCGCGCTGTTCCTGATCCTGTCGCCGGCCCAGGCGCTGGTGTTCGCGCTGGTTCACCACATGGTCTTCGGGCTGCACCTCGGCAGCGTGTTCGCGCCGAACCACAAGGGCATGGAGATGCCGGACGACGACAGCAACTGGGGCCACCTGGAGAAGCAGGTGCTGACCTCCCGCAACGTGGACGGCGGTCTGGTCGTCGACTGGATGATGGGCGGGCTCAACTACCAGATCGAGCACCACCTGTTCCCGAGCATGCCGCGCGCCAACCTCCGGTTCGCCCAGCCGATCGTCCGGGAGTACTGCGAGAGCATCGGAATGCCCTACGTTTCAACGGGTCTGATCGATTCGTACCGAATGGGGTTGCGCCATATGCACGAGGTCGGCGAGGAACTTCGGAGCAATGCTCACTAGCCTCTAGGTTTCTCAGTTGGGTCTCAGTTACGGTCTGGGCTCTCGGGGCCGCCCAACCTCTGTGAGGGAGACCTTCATGACCGACAGATCCGGTCTGAGTCGCCGCGGTTTGCTCGGCGCCGTAGCCGGCGTGACCGCAGCCTCCGCACTGACCGCCGCGCCCGCCTGGGGCGCCGACGACCTTCGGCCGGGAGCGGTGAACCGGCCGAAGCTGGACAGGTACGACCGGGAGATCGTCTCCGGCCTGTCCTCCGACCGCGCGTTGCAGCATCTACAGGTGCTCTCCGAGCGGATCGGGCCACGCATCGGCGGTACGGCGAGCGAGAAGCGCGCCGCCGACTACATCGCGAGCCAGCTGGACAAGTTCGGGTACCGGACCCGGCTGGAGCCGTTCCCGGTCGCGGACAAGTTCCTCGCCCAGATCACCGACGTACGACGGATGCTGCCTGACGACCTGTGCTGGCAGGCCGGGGCCGCCCCGGGCGGGAAGCTCGACGTGACCGTCGAAGGACCGGTGCGCGACGTCGGCCCGGCGACCGCGCCGGTCTGGCCGGCCGACGTGGCTGGTTCGATCGTGATCGCGGACGACACCGCCGCGGCACGTCCTGCGCTGGTCGCGGAGGCCGCGGCGCAGGGTGCGGTCGGGGTGATCCTGCTGCCGGCCGACCAGGCGTACCCGCGGCGCGCGTCCGCGTTCTCGCCGAGCGGTCTGACCGACGCGCCGATCCCCGTGATCGGTGTCGCCCAGGTGCAGAAACGCCTGATCCGCGAGGCGCTCGCGGTCGTCACGTCACTGCCGTTGAAGATCAGTACGGCGGCGCACCGCGGGCTGATCTCCAACAACGTGATCGGGGAACGCCGCGGCAAGGGCCCCATCGTGATGGTGAGCGGCCACTACGACACCGTCACGGGCGCGCCAGGTGCGAACGACGACGGCTCGGGCACGGTGCTCACGATGGAGCTGGCGCGGGTGTTCAGCCGGATCCCCACCGACGCGACGCTGCGGTTCGCGCTCTGGGGTTCGGAGGAGCAGGGGCTGATCGGGTCGCGGTACCACGTTGCCCAGCTCGCCCAGGACCAGCGCGACCGGTACCGCGCGGTGTTCCAGAACGACATGGTCGCGACCAGCTGGGACCCGGCGGTCACGTACTGGCTGCTGTCGTTCACCGGCCTCGCCAACACCGCGACGGACGCGGTGCGTGAGGCCGGCAAGCGGCTCGGGTACGACGCGCAACTGGTCGGACCAGTACAACGCGGCGCCTCGGACCACCAGTCGTTCCAGGAGGTCGGGATCGACTCGGCGAACTTCTCCTGGCGCGGCGAGCTGGCCCCGTCGTTCCTCGAGCCGCCGTACCACTCGCCCGAGGACACGATCGCGAAGAACGTCAGCCTGGAGCGGCTGCAGGTGTCGATGGAGCTGATCGGCTGCGCGGCGTACGCGGTCGCCAGGTGAGCTAGGTCATACGACTAGCCTTGAGGGGCTATGTCGCGCAGAAAGCCTTCCAAGTGGCAGCGGCCGGTCAGTGACCGGCCGCTGCTCGGTGGTACCCAGTCCCGGGAGACGAAGGCGGACGGCGAGTGGAACGTCCGGCGGGTCTCCGGGTCCGCGTCGGCGAAGTCGTACCGGTGCCCGGGCTGCGACCAGCAGATCCCGCCGGCCACGCCGCACGTCGTCGTCTGGCCGGACAACCCCAGCCTGCTCGGCGCGCTCGGCGGTGCGCAGTCGCTGGACGAGCGGCGCCACTGGCACACCGCGTGCTGGCAACGGAGCCGTTGAAAGGTGAGCGCATGAAGCTTCCGGTCACGTCGTACGGCGAGACGGGTACGCCGGTCGTGGTGATGCACGGGCTGTTCGGCTCGGGGCGGAACTGGATGACCGCGGCCCGCCGGCTCGCGGACCGGCACCGGGTGTTCGCGTTCGACCTGCGCAACCACGGCACGTCGCCGCACGTCGCGACGATGAGCTACCCGGAGATGGCCGACGACGTCCGGGAGACGATCGAGGCGCTCGGGGTCGGCCCGGTCGCGCTGGTCGGGCACTCGATGGGCGGGAAGACCGCGATGCTGACCGCGCTGCGGCACCCCGCCGTGGTCGAGCGGCTGGTGGTCGTGGACGCCGCGCCGGTCGCGTACCCGCCGGCCTTCGTCGAGTACGCCCGCGCGATGCGCAACGCCGACCTGTCGTCGGTCACCCGCCGCGCCGAGGTCGACACGCAGCTCGTGGACGCCGTACCAACCCCTGGTACGCGCGCGTTCCTGCTCCAGAACCTGATCCTCGACGCGGACGGCGCCCGCTGGCGCCCCAACCTCCCGGTCATCGAGGCCGCCCTCCCTGAGATCTCCGGCTGGCCGTCGGTCGAAGGCTTGCGTTACGACGGTCCGACGCTCTTCATCTACGGCGGCAAGTCCGACTACGTCCAGCAGGACCACCGCGCGACCATCGCGTCGTACTTCCCCCAGGTCACCTACGCCGAAGTCTCCGAGGCCGGTCATTGGGTGCACGCGGAGCGCCTTGACGACTTCCTGACGGTACTGACGCCGTTTCTCAGGTAAACGGTTGTCCGTAATCCATTGACCTTCGACTGAAGTCGTCGGTAAGTTTTCAACCCAGTTCCTGCAGGATCCACGATCTGGGTTGGTGGTAGCGATGGTGGTCCGGACCGGCGCACAGCGTCTGGCCGAGGACCCGGGGTTGGTGCCCGACGGGCGCCTTGGACTGATCACGAACTTCACCGGCGTACTGCCGGACCTCACGCCGACCTCGGTCGCGTTGCGTGCGGCCGGGTTGCCGTTGACGGCGTTGTTCGGTCCCGAACACGGACTCCGGGGTACGGCGCAAGCGGGCGCCAGTGAAGGGGCAGGCGTCGACCCGGACACCGGGCTGCCGGTCTTCGACACGTACGAACGGCAGGGCGCGGCGCTCGACGAGCTGTTCGCGGACGTCGACGTACTGCTGTTCGACATCCAGGACATCGGGACGCGGTTCTACACCTACGTCTGGACGATGTACGACTGTCAGCAGGCGGCCGCGCGGCTCGCGAAGCCGTTCGTCGTCCTGGACCGGCCGAACCCGCTCGGTGGCGTCCGGGTCGAGGGGCCGATGCTGCAGCCGGGGTTCGAGAGCTTCGTCGGGCGGGCGCCGATCCCGCTCCGGCACGGGCTGACCGTCGGCGAGTTGGCCCGCCAGCTAGGTCCGGCGACCGTGGTCGAGCTGGAAGGCTGGAACAGGGCCGACCGTGGCGTCGAGCCATGGGTCCCGCCGTCGCCGAACATGCCGACGCCGGACACCGCGCTGGTGTACCCGGGCACCGGCCTGTTCGAGGGGACGAACCTCAGCGAGGGCCGCGGTACGACGCGCCCGTTCGAGACGATCGGGGCGCCGTACGTCGACGACCGGTTCGTGCCGGCGCTCCGCTCGCTGGGACTGCCGGGAGTGGCCTTCCGGCGGATGTGGTTCGAGCCGGTGTTCAGCAAGCACGCCGGCGTTGCCGTGTCCGGCGTACAGCTGCATCTCGTCGACCGGGACGCGTTCGAGCCGGTGCGGACCGCGCTGGAGATGCTGCGGGTGCTGAACGAGCTGTACCCGGACGACTTCGCGATGCTGCCGTCACTGGACCGGCTCTGGGGCTCGGACTCGTTGCGGAAGGCGCTGGAAGCGGGCGACAACCCGGTGGATCTTTTGCCTGCGGCAACCACGCCGCCCGCTGATGCACTTCTCTACGAAGGGAATGCTCGATGATCCGTTCCTTCCAGGTCGGCGACGGACCGGCGATCGCGGCCGCGTGGACCGCCGCGGCGCCGGCCGACCCGATCTCGTACCAGCGGCTCCGCGACCTGTTCCTGCTCGACCGGAACTTCGACGCGGCCGGTCTCCAGGTGGCCGTGATCAATGATCAGATCGTCGGCGCCGCGTACGCCGTCCGCCGGCTGATCGCGGTCGACGCCGACGATGTGGAGCCGGCGTCCGGCTGGATCCCGTTCTTCTTCGTCCACCCGGACCACCGCGGCCAGGGTCTCGGGCGGGAGCTGTTGACCGCGGCAACCGACTGGCTGCGGTCGCACGGGCGGACCGAGGTGTTCTTCTCGTCGTACACGCCCAACTACTTCCTCCCCGGTCTGGACGCGGCGCGCTACCCGGCGGCGGCGCACCTGCTGGACTCGCTGGGTTTCCGGCGCGGGTACGACGCGGTCGCGATGGACCGAGGCCTCGTCGGGTACGCCGTACCGGACGAGGTCCGGAAGCGGATCGACGTACTGACGGGCGAGGGCTACAGCTTCGGAACACCTTCCGACGACGAGCTGACCGCTGTGATCGCGATCGCCGGCGCGGAGTTCAACCCGGACTGGGCGCGCGCGATCCGCGAGGGCGTCGTGTCCGGGCTGCCACTCGATCGGATCGTGGTCGCGCGGGAACCCGGTGGGGCGATCCTCGGCTGGGCGATGCACGGGACCTACGAAGGCGTGATCGACCGCTTCGGGCCGTTCGGCGTCCTGCCGGCGTCCCGCGGCACCGGGCTCGGCAAGGTGCTGCTGCACCTGACGCTGGAGCGGATGGTCGCCGCCGGCGCGCACAGCGCCTGGTTCCTGTGGACCGGCGAGAAGTCCGCCGCCGGACAGCTCTACCTGAAGACGGGGTTCGACATCACGCGCACGTTCACCATCCTCCGGGCGCCGTTGCTCCCGGCCGGCGAGAAGGAATGATCATGAGGATTGCCAAGAGTTTGCGGCTGGCCGTCGCGCTGGGCTTGCTGGCCACCGGCGCCGCCGCGTGCGGCGGGGGCAGCGGCTCGGGCGGCAGTGGCGGCAAGGTCGAGCTGACGCTGCTGAGCCACTACAGCGACGGCCCGTCCAAGGAAGGCCTGGACAAGATGATCCAGGAGTGGAACAAGGAGAACCCGAAGATCCAGGTGAAGTCGCAGGTGGTCAAGTTCGACGACCTGCTGACCACGATGACCGTCCGGCAGACCGGCGGCCGCGGCGCGGACATCGTCAGCGCGTACGGTCTGTGGGGCGGCCAGTTGATGAAGGCGAACGTCGTCGCGAAGGTGCCGGACGACATCGCGACCAAGATCAAGGCGGAGTACAGCCCGGCGGCGCTCGGCGCGGTCACCACCGGCGACACGCTGCTCGGGTACCCGACCGAGCTGAACACCTACGTGCTGTTCTACAACAAGAAGATCCTCGCGGCGGCCGGCATCACCAAGCCGCCGTCGACCTGGGCCGAGCTCGCGGACGCCGCCAAGAAGACCGTGAAGCGTGATGCCAAGGGCAACATCCAGGTCGAGGGCCTGAGCCTGATCCAGGACGGTGACAACAAGTCGGTGCACCCGTTCCTGTCGCTGCTCGACTCGGCCGGCGGCAAGTTCCTCGCGCCGGACGGTACGGCGCAGTTCGACGACGCGGCGGGCAAGGCGGCGCTGAAGTTCGAGGCGGACCTGGCGGCCGCGAAGGCGACCAACCCGTCGATCATGCCGACCAAGCAGTTCCGCAGCGGCGGCGTCGCGATGGCGATCCAGGCCGGCTGGTGGATCGGCAGCCTGAAGAACCAGATGAAGGACAAGTACGGCACCGACGTCGGCGTCGCGGCGATCCCCGGCCCGACCGCGGGCAGCAAGGGCTCGCTGGCGTACGGGTTCTTCATGGGCGTGAACCAGCGCAGCAAGCACGCGGCCGAGGCGTGGAAGTTCCTCACCTGGATGAACGAGCACAAGACAGCCGACGGCAAGGTCACCGAGACCGGCAAATGGCTCGCCGACCAGGGCCTGATCCCGCCGCGGACGGCCGACCAGGAGGAGTACAAGAAGTCGCTGTCCGACCCGAACCTGGCGCCGATCTACGACGCGGCGACGTACGCGATGGCCGAGCCGAACCAGCCCGGCGCCTACGAGGCGAAGACGGCGCTGCACAACGCGATCATGGGGGTGCTTGCCGACGGCAAGAACCCTGACGACGCGCTGGCGCAGGCGGCGAAGGCGGTCAAGCCGCAATGACGACCGCCGTCTCCAGGGTGGGTGCTGTGGCGGCGCCCACCCGGCGGCTCGGCACGCTGCACCGCGAAGGGCGGGCGGCGTACCTGTTCCTGTCGCCCGCACTGCTGTTCTTCTGCGTGTTCCTGATCCTGCCGTTCATCTTCGCGATCGTCCTGGCGTTCTCGGACTGGGGCGGCTTCGACCTCGGCACCCTGAAGTTCGCGGGGTTCAAGAACTTCGGCGACGTGCTGAACTTCGACGGCACGTTCGTGAAGCCGATCCTGGTGAACACGCTGCTGTTCGCGTTCGGCTCGGTGTTCCTGGCCACCTTCGGATCGGTACTGGTTGCCTACTGCATCGACCGGCTGTCGTTCCAGGGCTTCTGGCGGGTGCTGTACTTCCTCCCGGTGGTCGCCACGGTCGTGGCCATCGGCAACGTGTGGAAGATGATGTACCAGCCGGCCGGGCTGATCAACGGCGCACTGAACAAGCTCGGCGTGAACAGCATCGGGTTCCTGTCCGACGCGTCGTACGCGCTGCCGTCCGTGACCGTCGTCCAGGCCTGGGCCTCGATCGGCGGCGCCGTACTGATCCTCACCGCCGGGCTGAAGGCGATCCCGGAGATGTACTACGAGGCCGCCGAGGTGGACGGCGCGAACTCGTGGCACATGTTCTGGTCGATCACGCTGCCGCTGCTGCGGCCGGCGTTGCTGTTCGTGCTGATCACGCAGTTCATCGGCGGGCTGCAGTCGTTCGCGCTGATCATCGTGATGACCGGCGACGGCGGACCGGTGAACGCGACGAACGTGGCCGCGTTCGAGATGTACCAGCGTGCCTTCAAGTACGGCGCCTGGGGGACGGCGAGCGCGATGGCGATGGTGCTGTTCGTGATCATCCTGGCGATCACGCTGCTGCAGCTGTGGATCGCCCGGCGGCGTGGAGAGGAAACCTCGTGAAACGGCGCTTTCCGTGGTTCGCGTACCTGGTCGTGATTCTGGGCGCGGTGGCGATGGTGATGCCGTTCCTGGACATGGTGATGAGCTCGTTCAAGGGCGCGGGGGAGTACGGCGTGATCCCGTACAAGCTGCTGCCCCAGTCGTTCAACCTGGACAACTACCGCGAGGCGTTCTCGCAGCTGCAGCTGCTGCATCTGTTCAAGAACAGCGTGATCGTGACGGTCAGTGTGACGGTGTCGGTGCTGGTGACCTCGTCGATGGCGGGGTACGCGCTGGCCAAGCTGCGGTTCCGCGGCCGGGCGGTGATCTTCCGATTCATCCTCGCGACGATGATGCTGCCGCCGTTCCTGCTGCTGATCCCGACGTTCCTGATCATGCTGAACTGGCCGCTGGCCGGCGGCAACGACCTCCTCGGCCGCGGCGGCGACGGTGGGCTGACCACCAGCCTGGTGGCGCTGATCCTGCCGTTCACGGTCAGCGGTTTCGGGATCTTCCTGATGCGCCAGTTCATGGTGTCGCTGCCGGACGAGATGCTCGAGGCGGCCAAGATCGACGGCGCGAACCAGTGGCAGACCTGGCGGCTGATCGTGCTGCCGCAGACCAAGCCGGTGGCGATCACGCTCGGCCTGATCACGTTCATCGGCACCTGGAACGAGTACATCTGGACGCTGCTGATCTCGTCCTCGGACCCCGATCTGCAGACGCTCCCGGTCGGCATCCAGCTGCTGCAGAGCTTCCTCGACCCGGACCGCACGATGCCGATCGTGATGGCCGGGCTGGTGATCAGCACGCTGCCTGTGCTGGTCGTGTTCCTGCTGTTCCAGAAGTACTACGTGCGTGGCGTCGTACTCAGTGGCCTGAAATGAGGAGCCTTCTATGACCAACAGCGTGCTCGCCATCGGCGGACACATCGGCGACATGGACCTGACCGCCGGGCCGACGCTCGCCAAGCTCGTCCTGGAAGGCGCGTCGGCGACCATCGTCGCGCTCACCTCCGGCGAACGCGGGCACCCGCGGATGACGCCGGCCGACTACCGCAAGCAGAAGATCGCCGAGGGTACGGCGTTCGCGGAGGCGATCGGCGCGGACTTCCAGGTCCTCGAGTACAGCGACGGCTTCCTGCCGGCCACCGACGACGTGGCGCTGCAGCTGGCCCGGATCATCCGGGAGAAGCAGCCGGACACGATCATCACGCACTGGAAGCACTCGATCCACAGCGACCACGAGCACACCGCCCAGGTCGCCGAACGGGCCCGCTTCCTGGCCGGCCTCCCGATCGAGTCCGACGAGGACTTCAAGGCGCTCACGCCGTACGCCGAACTCGCCGCGCGGGTGGCCGAGCTGCCGCGGCACGGCGTCCGTACGTTCATGCACGCCGAGAACTGGGAGGACATGGAGGGCTTCGGCCCGACCCGGTACGTGCCGATCTCCGACGAGGCCTTCTACCGTTGGGTTTCCGCCATTCGGCACCAGGCGTTCGCCCGCGGCGAGACGTACGGCTTCCGGTACATCGACTACTACACTGCCCTGATGACGACCCGCGGCTGCCTGGCCGGCTATCCCCGCGCCTGCGCCTTCCACACCAGCCCGACTCCCGAGGTCAGCAAGCTGGCCGGTCCGTGACCGGCGTTCAGCTCGTCGTCCGCGGCGACGACTTCGGGATGTGCCATGCGGTGAACGCCGGGACGGTCGAGGCCTTCCGGACCGGGATCGTCACGCAGGTGTCGGTGATGGCGGCGTGTCCCTGGTTCGAGGAGGCGGCCGCGCTGGCGCGGGAGTTCGCGATTCCGGTCGGGGTGCATCAGACGCTGACGTGCGAGTGGGACTTCCTGCGCTGGCGGCCGTTGACGGACGGTCCTTCGCTGGTGGGGGAGGACGGGACGTTCCGGCGGACCGTGGCGGAGGCTGCCGCGTCGGTGGCGCACGACGAGGTCGTACGGGAACTGTCGGCGCAGGTGGGGAAGCTGGTGGCGGCGGGGCTCGACGTGGAGTATCTCGACGTACACATGGGGCTTGCGGCGCCGGCGGCGTACGGCGAGATCGCGGCCGCGGTGGGGGCGCCGTTCATCGGTGGCGAGGAGATGTTCGCGTCGGCGCACACGTTGAGCGATCGGGACGCGGCGGGCAAGAAGGCGTGGCTGCTCGAGCACCTGCAGGCGTTGACGCCCGGCGTACATCTGCTGATCACGCACTGCGCGGCGGCCCATCCCGAGCTCGGCGCGATCCACCGGCCCGGATCGGACACCTACCGGTGGGCCGAGGAGTACCGGCTGTCGGACCAGGCCGTGGTGACCGATCCCGAGATCCGCCAGGCGATCGACGACCTGTCGATCGAGCTGACCACGGTCCGCGAGGCGTTCAGGGCCTGAGGGTCAGGATCTGAGCGTCAGGATCTGAGCGTCAGGATTTGGGCGAGGGTGCCGATCGGGCCGTCGGCGTCGTGCAGGACGCTGTTGGTCAGGCCGATGCCGGTGGCCCCGAACGTGACCGTGGTGTCGAAGCCGATCCACTCGCCGCGGGGCGCCGCGAACAGGTGCGCCGTCAGGTCGACGTTCGGGAACGCGACCTCCCGCGGGTCCGCCCGGACCGTCATCCCGTTCGCGATGTCGAACAACCCGGCGGCACGGGCCAGCGGGCTGACGTCCTCGTCGTCGATCAGGCGCACCGCCGTACGGACCCAGAACGCGGCCCGGCCTGGCTCGACCTGCTCCCGGCGTACCTCGGCCGACTCGATGAACCCACCTGGCCAGATCGATGACGGATCCCACGGCGCCAGCTCGTCCACCGGCTTGATCCGCGGGTACGCCGTACCTCGCAAGGCCGCCGTGTCACCGGGCCGCATCAGCCACGCCCGCAGCAGCACCGCATCCCGCCCGCCGTGACTGAGCGCCGCCTCCACCAACTCGACGGTCCGCCCCGGCCGGACGACCCGCACGCGCACGTCCACCACGTCGATCGGGATCGTCCCGAGAATGTCGTACGACAACCGCCCGACCACGAGCCCGTCCGTACGACGCGCGTCCCGGTCCCGCTCCACCACATGCGCGAGCAACCCGAGCGCGGGCGCGATGTGCTGCGTCGCGGTGTCCCACGCCCCACCGACCTCCTTGGTCGCCCGGTACGCCGCATCGCCGACCCGCTCGAAGTAGGACACCCGCGCAACGGTAGCGCCTGACATCATCGGCCGATGGACAAGATCCCGGCGGGGTGGTTGGTGCTGCGGCCGTTCACGGTCGCGGACGTGGAGTGGGTGTACGACGTGTCGCAGGACCGGGCGTTGCGGCAGTTCGTGCAGCTCCCGTCGCCGTACCTGATGGAGCATGCGCGGCACTTCGTCGAGTACCTGGCGATCGAGTTGGGGGAGCGTGGGGAGCGGGCCGAGTTCGTGGTGGAGGACGCGGGGACGGGGGAGCGGCTCGGGCGGGTTGCGCTGGGGATGCGGGGGGACCGTACGGCGGAGGTCGGGTACTGGACCGCGCCGGCGGCGCGCGGGCGGGGTGTCGCGCCGCTCGGGGTGCGGGCGATCTGTGGGTGGGCGTTCGCGGAGCGTGGACTGGAGTTGATCGAGTGGCGGGCGGAGGTCGGCAACGTCGCGTCGCGGCGGGTGGCGGAGAAGGCCGGGTTCGTACTCGAGGGGCAGTTGCGGAAGCGGCTCGTGCATCGCGGGGAGCGGGTGGACGCGTGGATCGGCTCGTTGCTCAGGGACGAGCTTCGGTGATCCGCAGGGCTCCTGGGGCGGAGCCGGTCGCGGCCTTGACGTGGCGGGAGAGGTGGCTGACGGAGTTGTAGCCGGTCAGCTCGGCGACGGCCTGCAGCGGGAGCGTCGAATTGCGGATGTGGGCGAGCGCATGGCGGAGACGTACGGCCTGCAGCGCCGCCTGTGGACTGGTATTGCGCACGCGGGCGAACGCGGCGCGCAGACCTGAGGTGGAGATGCCGAGATCGTCGGCGACATCGGAGATGCGCAGTCCGGCGGCGAAGCGTTCCTCGAAGAGCTGTTCTGCTTGGGCGATCAGCTGTTCTGCCGGGGTCGGTGGTGGGGCGGCGGCGCGGCGCAGTCTGAGGTCGAGTTCGGCGAGCAGGATCGCGCGGAGTTCGTCGTCGGTCTCGCGGACCAGAGCGTCGAAGACTCGGCGGAGCATGTGGTCGCTGTCGTCGTAGCACCTTCGCGGCCACGGGTGGGTGGACGCGGCATCGACCTGGACGAAGCGGTTCGCGTACCCGGTGCGGCTCTGCTCGGCGTGCCAGGTGTTCGGCGGGGTGAGCAGGACGGTGCCGGGCGTGGCGGCGTACGTCTCGTCGCCGACGGGGCAGGTGATGCGGCCGCGGACGTAGTACACGAGCTCCCAAGACGTGTGGGCGTGCGACGGGTAGTCCCTGCCCGGGGCGGCGGTGTGGACGCCGGCGCCGAGGAGTCGTGGCGATCTGTGCATAAGCCCTGTCGTCCTCTGCATTGTTTCCCGGGTACGCCGGATTGATGCTTGCATCGATTCGTGCATCTTGGGAAGGGATTCTGCGATGGACATGACGACGGCGCTGCGCGAGCTCGGCGTGACCGACGACGTACTGACGACGGCCGAGAAGGAACAGCTGGACCGCGACGGGTTCCTTCCGCTGGCGGGGATCCTGTCCGCGGACGAGGTGTCGGCGATCAACCGCCGGCTGGCCGAGCTGACGGCGGCAGAGGGGGACCGGGCCGGTCTCGAAGTACATCAGGAGAAGGGCACCGACCGGCTGGCGGACCTGGTGAACAAGGATCCGCTGTTCGAGGTCTGCTTCAGCCATCCGCGGGTGCTGGCAGGGATGCAGCATGTGCTCGGCGAGTTCCGTCTGTCGTCGCTGAACAGCCGAGCCGCCCTACCCGGCCAGGGCCACCAGTCGTTGCACGCCGACTTCGGCCACCCCGTCGAACCCGGCGCCTACCAGGTCTGCAACTCCATCTGGCTCCTCGACGACTTCACCCCCGACAACGGCGCCACCCGAGTAGTCCCCGGCTCCCACCGCCGCGGCACCATGCCCACCGACGAAATGCCCGACCCCGCCGCCCCCCACCCCGACGAAATCCAGCTCACGGCCCCCGCCGGTACCGTAGTCATCTTCAACAGCCACCTCTGGCACGGCGGCACCCAGAACCACACCACAGCCCCCCGCCGAGCCCTGCACTCCTACTTCACCCACCGCCACCTACCCCAGCAACTCGACCAACAGACCTACCTCCGCGTCAACACCTACAACCGCCTCACCCCCGCCCAACACTTCATCCTCGACGTGACGGGCTGAGATCGTCTAGCTGATTTGCCTTGAAAGTGTCTATCTTCCTAGACTAAACTGCATGGTCAGTGAGCAGCCGACACGCACCAGCCACACCTTCGCCTTGCCGGACGGTCATCGGATGATCTCGCCAGGCGTGGTGCGAAAGGCAGAGAAGGCCCGCGGTGACTGTGAGGGGACAGGCAATGAAGACGTATGAGGTGAGTGTCAGGCGGGAGGGGCGTTGGTGGATGGTGGCGGTGCCGGCGCTCGACGGGTTGACCCAGGCGCGGAGGTTGGACGAGGTCGAGCGGATGGCCCGGGAGTACGTCGCGGTGTCGACCGACGTACCGCTCTCGAAGGTTGCCGTCGAGGTGACCGGTATCGAGGCAGGCGGGCAGGATCTGCTCGAGGCGAAGACCCTCGTCGAGGGGCTTCGCCGGCGGGCGAAGGATCTCGAGGCGCTGGTCGCCGAGCTGACCCGTGAGGTCGCATCGGTGCTGACCGACGTCGACGTTCCGGTCCGCGACGTGAGCAGCGTGCTCGGTGTCTCCCACCAACGTGTCTCGCAGTTGGTGCAGTCAGCGCTCGGCGACGTCGAGGCTCCTACCGCACAGGCTGTGCGGCAAGCGCGCCACGAGTTCGTGCACGACCTCGTGATCGACCTCGGAGACGGCCGAGCGCTGAAGGTCGTCGAGGTCGTGACGCCGAACAGTAGGCGCTCCGAGAAGGCCGTCGCCGGACAGCCCGCACGACGGGACGCCGACCGAACGGTTCGACGTACCGCCGCGACTCGCAAGCGGCCGGACCACACCGCTCGCAAGCAGAGCGTCTAAGAGGCGTCGGCCTTGCGGACCCAGACTTCTCGGATGATGAGGAGGAGGGCGGCGGCGGAGGGGATGGCGAGGAGGGCTCCTACCACGCCGAGGAGGGCTCCGCCGAGGAGGGCGGCGATGACGGTGACGGCGCCGGGGATGTCGACGGCGCGGCGCATGATGCGTGGGGCGACCACGTAGTTCTCGATCTGCTGGTAGACGATGCCGTAGATCAGGCAGGCGATCCCGGTCCAGAGTCCGCCGGTGAAGCCGATCAGCGAGACCACGGCGACGCCGATGAAACCGCCGACCATCGGGATGAAGTCGCAGAACATCACCACGATCGCCAGCGCCACGGCGTACTGCCGGAGGCCAACGATCTCCAGGAAGACGAACATCGTCACGCCCGCGCACAGCGCCACCATGAACTGGCCGCTGACGTACCCGCCGACCCGGCCGAGCACCTCGTCGCCGAGGATCGAGACGCGCTTGCGCCGGGTATTCGGGACCAGGCTGTACGCCGCCCGCTTGACCGACGGGAGCGACGCCAGGAAGTACAGCGTCAGCACCAGGATCGTGAACGTGTTGAACAGCGCGTTCGCGACCACCTTGCCGACGCCGAGGATGCCGCCGAACGCGCGCTGCGCCAGCGCCGGGTCCTGGATGTACTCCTGGGCCTTGTCCAGGAACTTGTACTTCTCGTTCAGGTTCGTGAGGGTCTTCGACTTCTGCAGCAGGTCGATGTACCCCGGCGCGTTCTTGATCAGGCTGTCGATCTGGTCGGTGACGACCGGGACGATCGCGAACCCGACGCCGACGACCGCGAGGATCATCAGCAGGAACACCACGCCGACCGACAGGCCGCGCTTGAGGCCGCGGCGCATGAACCACTCGACCAGCGGGTTCAGGCCGACCGCGATGAAGATCGAGACCAGCAGCAGGATCAGTACGGAACGCGCTTGGCCGAGGGCGTTCCAGAGCCCCCAGGCGACGAGTACGCCGAGCGCCGCGAAGAACCCGAACGTGAACGGGTTCCCCCGCCGGATCGGCGGACCCGGCTGCCCCATCCCCTCGGACGGGTGCCGCTCCTCGATCAGCAGCTCGTCCGCGATGTCGACATCCTCGTCGGCCCGCTCTGCCGCGGCCCCCGCCTGCACCGCGGCCGCTTCCGCGTCGTACGCCGCACTACCGGCCCGCCCGGCGGAAGTCTCCGCCTTGTCCGCGGCGTCCTCGGCTTCGTCGGCGGAGGTGTCGGCGTTGGTTGCTGCTTGTTCACTTCTGCCGGCGGCGGCTTCGGCCTTGGCGGCCGCGGACTCTGCTTCGCGGGTTGCTTCCGCGAGATCCGCGTCGGTGGTCGCTGTCGAGGTGTCGTCGCCGGGTGGCGTCACATCTTGTCCTTCGGGGATCGTGCGCTCGAGCTGGCCGCATCGGTCGTGGCGTCGGCGGACCCCTTGCCCCCGGACTTCGCGGAGGCGGACGGCCGCGTCTGCACCTGAGTGTCCTCGGCCGCGAGGTCACCCAACCGGAACTCGTCCACCATCGTGGAGTCCTTCGGCGCCTCTTCGTCCGCCGCGGAGCCGCCGCCGGCCCCGCCCCTGGCGGAGCCACCCTTCGCGTCGCCGCCCTTAGAGTCGCCCGCGGCCGCCGTGCTGCCGGTGGCTCCCGTGGTGCCCGTGCTGCTAGTCGCTCCCGTGCTGCCCGCGGCTGCGGTGCTGCCCGCCGCTCCCGTGGTGCTCGCGGCGCCCGTGCTGCCCGTCGACCCCGTGCTGCCTGCGGCTGCGGTGCTGCCCGTCGCTCCTGTGGTGCTCGTCCCTGCCGCGGTGCCCGTGGTTGTCGTGGTGCTCGTGTTTGCCGGGCCGCCGGCGGTCTTGCTGGTCTTGCCGGCGAGGTCGCCGGCGTCCTTCGCGTCCACCCGCAGGCCGGTGTCGATCCGGGTCTCGTCGACCCGCGCGTCCCCGGCACCCGACCCGACGAACGGGCTCGCCCCGGTGAACGGACCTTCGTCGTCGTACGCCGACGTACCAGCAGGCGTGGCCCCCGGGAACGGGTTGTCCGCCTCAGTAGCCGCCGGGTACGCCGACTCCGCAGCAGACCCACTCGCACCCGAACCGCCGATCCCGCCGGCCGAGCCGCCCACCGTGGACCCACCGAGGGTGGACCCGCCCACCGTCGAACCACTCGCGGAGCCGCCCACCGTCGAACCACTCACGCTCGACCCGCTCGCGCTGGGCGCGGCGTCGGGTGTCGTGGAGCCGTACGGGGACGCGACGTCCTCGGCGCCGAACGGGGCGGAGGGGGCGTCGCTCGGCTTCTCCGGGGCGAAGGGGCTGCCGACGCCCGTTCCCGGTGCGCCGGCCGGGGCCGGTCGGGGGGACTCGGAGGGCCGGGCGAACGGGTTCGAGTACGCCGCCGCCGACGTCTCGGAGTCGAGCTCCGCCGCCTGGCGCGCGATGTTGCTGGCGATCTCGTTCAGGCCGGCGATCTGGGTGAGGATCCCGTCCCGGCGCTTCGCCAGCCGCTCAGTCTCCCGAGCGACGACCGTCCGCGACCGCTCCGCCTCGTCGGCCGCGTTCGCCAGCTCGGCGTCGGACCGCGTCCGCGCCGTCGTCAGCAACTGCTCGGCCTCCCGGCGCGCCCGGGAGAGCGTCCGCTCGGCGGACTCCTCCGCCTCGGAACGGATCTTGCGGGCCTGCTCGGTCGCTTCGGCCACCCGGCGCTCGGACGCCTCGGCGGCCTCCTTCATCTGGGTGGTCAGGCTGTCGGTGTCGGCCGCGATCTGCTGGTGCTTGTCGGCGAGCTCCTTGGCCTGCTGCTCGCGCTCGTCCGCCAGCCGCGCGCGCAGCGCCGCCGACTCGCGCTGGATCGCGGTCCGGATCTTCTCCGCCTCGTGCAGCGCGCCGTTCTTCAGCGTGCTCGCCTGCGACTCGGCCGTCAGGGTCAGCTGCTCGGCCTTCCGCCGCGCGGCCTGCAGCACCTCGGCCGACTCGGTCTCGGCGGTACGGCGGATCTCGGCCGCGTCGCCCTCCGCCGTACGCCGCATGCTGTCGGCCTCGTTCAGCGCGACGGTACGGATGTCCTCGGCCTCGCGGTCGCCGGTGGCGCGGGCCGCGGCGGCCTCCTTGCGGGCGTTGGTCAGCAGGTCGTCGGCCTCGCGCTTGGCCTCCTCGAGCGCCTCGGCCGCCTGGTCCTGGGCGAGCCGGAGGATCTGCGCGGCCCGGTCGCCGAGTCCGGCGTACGACGGGTTCGCGCTGGCCTCGAGCTGCCGGCGCGTCTCCTCGAGCTGGTGCTGCATCGGCGCGACGCTCTGCTGCAACTGGTCGGCCCGATGCCGCGCCTCGCCGAGTTGCATCTCCAGCGCGCGGACGTAATCGTCCACGGCCTGCTTGTCGTACCCGCGACGGCTGACCGGGAAGCCCCCGGCCGCGGTCGCCGTACGGTCGAAGAACGGCAGGCTCGACTCGTCAGGCATTTCCCGAGATTCCCTTCAGGCGGCTCAGCGTGAATCCCCCACGATAAGCCTGTCAGAAACCCGTTCAAACGCCTAAACGCAGCTGGACGGGTACTACCTGTCGCGGAAGCGGTTGATCTGGTCGAGGTGTTTCGCCCGGAGTGCGGGGTCGCGGACGCCGAGGCCTTCGGCCGGGGCGAGGGTGAGGACGCCGACCTTGCCCTGGTGCAGGTTGCGGTGCACGTCGTACGCCGCCTGGGCGGTCTCCTCGAGCGGGTAGACCTTGCTGACGGTCGGGTGCACCATGCCGCGGGCGATCAGCCGGTTCGCCTCCCACGCCTCCCGGTAGTTGGCGAAGTGAGACCCGATGATCCGTTTCAGGTTCATCCACAGGTACCGGTTGTCGTACTCGTGCATGAACCCGGACGTCGACGCGCAGGTCACGATCGTCCCGCCGCGCCGGGCGACGTACACCGACGCCCCGAACGTCTCCCGGCCCGGGTGCTCGAACACGATGTCCGGGTCGTCCCCGCCGGTCAGCTCGCGGATCCGGGCGCCGAACCGCTTCCATTCCTTCGGGTCCTGGGTCGACTCGTCCTTCCAGAACCGGTAGCCCTCCGCGGACCGGTCGATGATCAGCGAGGCGCCCATCGCCCGGCAGATCTCCGCCTTCTCCGGCGACGACACCACACACACCGGGATCGCCCCGCCGTTCAGCGCGAACTGGGTCGCGTACGAGCCGAGGCCGCCGGACGCGCCCCAGATCAGTACGACGTCGCCCTGCTTCATGTTCGCGCCGTTCGCCGACACGAGCTGCCGGTACGCCGTGCTGTTCACCAGCCCGGGCGACGCCGCCTCTTCCCAGGTGAGGTGTGCGGGCTTCGGCATCAGCTGGTTCGACTTCACCAGCGCGAGCTCCGCGAGACCGCCGAAGTTCGTCTCGAAACCCCAGATCCGCTGCTCGGAGTCGAGCATCGTGTCGTTGTGCCCGTCCGGCGACTCCAGTTCGACCGACAGGCAGTGCGCGACCACCTCGTCGCCGGGCTTCCAGGCGTTCACGCCCGGCCCGGTCCGCAGTACGACGCCCGCGAGGTCGGAGCCGACCACGTGGTACGGCAGGTCGTGCCGGGCGGTCAGCGGTGACAGCTTCCCGTACCGCTTCAGGAACGAGAACGTCGACACCGGCTCGAAGATCGACGTCCACACGGTGTTGTAGTTGATCGCGCTCGCCATCACCGCGACCAGCGCCTCGCCCGGCCCGAGCTCAGGCGTCGGTACGTCGTCCAGGTGCAGGCTCTTGCGCGGATCCTTCTCCTTGGCGTCCAGCCCCTCGAACATGGTCGCCTCGTCGGCGTGCACGGTGATCCCGCGGTAATGGTCCGGTACGTCGAGTTCGCCGACGGCCGCGCTGTCGCCGGAGAGGATCGCCTCGAGGATCTGCTTCACGTCGTACCTCCTGCACAGGGGGTCTGGTGAGCGGTGAACTTACCGCTGAGTATGCGCCCCTGGCTGTGCCGTGTAACACAGCGAACCCCGGTTGAGACGACCGTCACTCGATCAGTCCACCGTTGTCAGTGGTCCTATCACCGCAACCGGGTGTGCAGCCGTACCTGGGTGAAGTCGTCACCCGACCGCAGCTGGGCCAGATCGCACAGCTGGTTGGCCAGCCAGACGCCGCGTCCGCCGAGCCCGTCGAGCGGCGGCAGCACCCGGCCGACCAGCAGGTCCTCGATCCGCCCGCGGTCCGTCACATCGCAGATCAGCGCGCCGTCGGCGATCCACACCGCGAGCGTCCCGCGCCCGCCGCCGAACCGGATGCTGTTCGTGCAGATCTCGTGCAGCGCCAGCGACAGGTCGTCGAGCCGGTCCCGCGACACCCCGTGCGAGGCCGCCTGGCCGCTCAGCCACTGCCGCACCTCGCCGAGCTCGCCCGGCCCGAACTCCCACCGCTCGGCGCGATCCGGTACGTCGTCCAGCCGGGTCCGGAACGCCTTCTCCGCAAGGGCGTCCGCGCCCGCGTGCGACGCCGTCGGGTCGATGCCGACGGACGTCTCGTAGGCGCAGCACAGGCGGAACGAGCGATCGGTGGCGAAAGCGATATCGGACAGCGCCTCGTGCAGCAGCACCTCGTCGTACGCCGCCGGACCGCGCCCCGGGTACGCCGGTTCGCCGAGGCCGCGCACCGGTCCGGGATGCTGCTCGAGAATGCCGCGCCAGAACGGGATCAGCCGCGCCGGGTTGCCCCCGGCAACGGTCATGTCGGCGAACTGGACCGCGTCACCGGCGGGCCCGAGGGCGTCGCGCAGTACCGCGATCCGCTCCGGTGGAAGTACGGCCACGATGGTTTCCCCCGCCGCCTGACCCTCCCGAACGAACGCAGCCGCACGCGGCACGAAGTCCTCGTCCCCGGCATGGACGAAGGCATCGTGCTCGAAACCGGCCGGCGCACCGTGCAAGGAGTCGGTGGCGCTGTCCTTCAGCACCCGAACAGAGTAATCCGCCGCACCGACAAGCAGTCGGTTGTTCAGCGAGCCGTTACCCGGCGTGCGAGGTTGATGGCTCCACGAGTTCGACCAGGACGCCGCCGGCGGACTTCGGGTGGATGAAGTTCACCCGGGACCCGGCGGTGCCGCGCTTCGGCTCGTCGTACAGCAGCCGCGCGCCACGTTCCCGCAGTACGGCGGAGACCGCGTCGAGGTCGTGCACCCGGTACGCGAGCTGCTGGATGCCCGCGCCGCGCTGGTCCAGGAACTTCGCGATCGGCGACGCGTCCGACAGCGGGGCCAGCAACTGGATCGAGGACCCCGAGTCGCCGACCGCGAGCATCGCCTCCCGGACGCCCTGCTCCTCGTTGATCTCCTCGTGCGCCACGGTCAGGCCGAACACGTCGGCGTAGTACCGGACGGCCTCGTCGAAGTCGGCCACCGCGATGCCGACGTGGTCGATCGCATCGAACAGCTGATCCATCTCGCCAGCGTGGCGCACGACGGCCCGCGGGACCATCGAAAGTGGCCGACCCGACACGATCCGTGTGACCCGTCTGACGTGCTCGACCAGCGGCGTACCAGTGCCGTCGCAGGTATCGTGACAGCATGTCTGACACGCGGAACTCAAGCGTCATCGTCGCCGGTGCACGGACCCCGATCGGGCGGTTGCTGGGCGGCCTCAAGGGCTTCACCGGCGCCGAGCTCGGTGGCTTCGCGATCAAGGGTGCGCTGGCCAAGGCCGGCGTCGCGCCGGACCAGGTCGAGTACGTGATCATGGGCCAGGTCCTGCAGGCCGGCGGCGGTCAGATCACCGCCCGCCAGGCCGCGGTCAAGGGCGGCGTCCCGATGGACGTGCCGGCCGTCACGATCAACAAGGTCTGCCTGTCCGGGCTGAACGCGATCGCGCTCGCCGACCAGCTGATCCGGGCCGGCGAGTACGAGATCGTCGTGGCCGGCGGCATGGAGTCGATGACGAACGCGCCGCACCTGCTGCCGAAGTCCCGCGAGGGCTTCAAGTACGGCGACACCACGCTCGTGGACTCGATGGCGTACGACGGGTTGTGGGACGCGTTCACCGACCAGGCCATGGGTGCGCTGACGGACCAGCAGAACAACGCGGTCGAGAAGCTGACCCGCGCGGAGCAGGACGAGTTCAGCGCCCGTTCGCACCAGCGCGCCGCGGAGGCGTGGAAGAACGGGGTGTTCGCGGACGAGGTGGTTCCGGTCGAGGTGCCGCAGCGCAAGGGCGACCCGATCGTGGTGGACAGCGACGAAGGCGTTCGCGGCGACACGTCGGCCGAGGTGCTGGCGAAGCTGCGGCCGGCGTTCGGCAAGGACGGCACGATCACCGCCGGGTCGGCGTCGCAGATCTCCGACGGCGGGTGCGCGGTGGTCGTGATGAGCAAGGCGAAGGCCGAGGAGCTCGGTCTGAGCTGGATCGCCGAGATCGGCGCGCACGGTTCGGTCGCCGGGCCGGACTCGACGCTGCAGAGCCAGCCGGCGAACGCGATCGCGAAGGCGTGCTCGAAGGAGGGCATCGCACCGGGCGACCTGGACCTGATCGAGATCAACGAGGCGTTCGCGGCGGTCGGGATCGCGTCCGCACGCGAGCTGCGGGTCAGCGAGGACAAGGTCAACGTGAACGGCGGCGCGATCGCCCTCGGCCACCCGATCGGCATGTCCGGCGCCCGCCTCGTGCTGCACCTCGCCCTCGAGCTCGGCCGCCGCGGCGGCGGTACCGGCGCGGCCGCCCTCTGTGGCGGCGGCGGCCAGGGCGACGCCCTCATCGTCCGGGTCCCGAAGCACTGATGCAGGTCCGGTACGCCGGCGTGGGACGAGTGGGCTGATGGCTCGTCGTACCGCGCCGGTAGGTGAGCTGGTCGAGCGGGCCCGGGCGGGGGACGCGCGGGCGGTGGCTCGGCTGATTTCGCTGGTCGAGGACGAGTCGCCGTTGCTGCGCGAGGTGATGGCGACGCTGGCGCCGTACGCCGGGAACGCGCACATCGTCGGCGTCACCGGATCGCCCGGGGTCGGCAAGTCCACGTCGACCTCCGCGCTCGTGACGGCGTACCGCGAGGCCGGCCGCCGGGTCGGCGTACTCGCGGTCGACCCGTCGTCGCCGTTCTCCGGCGGCGCGCTGCTCGGCGACCGGGTCCGCATGCAGGACCACGCCACCGACCGCGGCGTCTTCATCCGGTCGATGGCGTCCCGCGGGCACCTCGGCGGTCTGTCCTGGTCCACCCCGCAGGCGCTCCGTGTGCTGGACGCGGCCGGGTTCGACGTCGTCCTGGTGGAGACCGTCGGCGTCGGCCAGTCCGAGGTGGAGATCGCCGGGATGGCCGACACCACCCTGGTCCTGCTCGCCCCGGGCATGGGCGACGGGATCCAGGCCGCAAAGGCCGGCATCCTCGAGGTCGGCGACATCTACGTGGTGAACAAGGCCGATCGCGACGGCGCCCAGTCCGTCATCCGCGACCTGCGCTCGATGCTGGCCCTGGCCGAGCGTGCCGACGGCGCCTGGAAACCGCCGATCCTGAAGACGGTCGCGTCCCGCAACGAGGGCGTCGCCGAGGTCGTGCAGGCGATCGACGACCGGCTCCGGTGGATGACTGGGAACGGCGTACTCACAGAACGTCGTCGCAGCCGCGCGCGGGACGAGATCGAGGCGATCGCGACCACCGCGCTGCGGGCCAGGTTCGCGCACCTGCACGGCGACGCGCGGCTCGACGTACTCGCGGCGAAGGTCGCGGACGGCGCCGTCGACCCGTATTCGGCGGCCGACGAATTGATTGCCGCTTTGTGACACTTGTCTCGCTGTGCAACAACCGGCCACGCAGTGTCACATCGTGTCTTTGCTTTCCGTTCACCGTGCGTTGTGCCGATTTCGGGCAAATACCGCAGAATTTGCGGCGTCGCGGGCGGTGAGCGTCTCAGGGCGGCGCGCCGGTGGGTGCCATGCCCCCGGATCCGTTACAGAATGGACCTTGTACCTGGTGAGCATTGTGCGGTGGGCTGTGTTCAGTCAGTGACAATTGGTGACCGTCCGTGATACAAACTCAAACACAGTCGACCGAGTGGGTTAGGAACAAGGGAGTGGCGACATGCCGAAGAAGTTGTTGATCTGGGCGCTCATCGCCTTTGCCGGCTTCTATCTGTTCACTCAGCCGGCGAACGCTGCCGGCGCAGTCGGTGGTGCGTTCTCGGCCGTGGGCTCTGCCTTCGGGAGTGTCATCACCTTCCTGACCGCGCTGTTCAAGTGAGCACCCGCTGAGTGTCCCGCGGCGAGCGATCGTGCGGGACACTTGTCCTACGGGGTCACACACAGTTGCGTGACAGGGGAGTGAGTGGATGGCCGGAATAGGCCTGTTCCGGATCTTCGACCCGAAGGTCCGGCGGCACCTGATCTCGGACGAGGGCGAAGTCGTCATCGACGAGGTTCGGCATCACTGGGTGGTGTTCGTGGTGCCGATGCTGGAGATCGTGCTCGCCGGCGCGCTGCTGGCCACGATGGTGCTGACGAAGGTCGGAGCCAGCGTGAACCTGGTGCTGCTGGTGCTGGTGTTCGTGCTCCTCGCGCACTCTTTCTGGACGTTCCTCACCGAGCACCGGGACCGGTTCGTGGTCACGAACATGCGGGTGATGCGGATCCGCGGCGTGTTCTCGCAGACCGTCGCGACGACGCCGATCGCCCGGGTCCTGGACATCACGCTGCAGAAGCCGATCATCGGGCGGATGCTGGGCTACGGCCACTTCGTCTTCGAGTCGGCCGCCCAGGACCAGGGCTTCCGGGAGATCAAGTGGGTCAGCCGTCCCGACGACCGGGACCTGACCATCCAGCGGGTCATCCAGCGCACCGGTCTGCGCGCGTCCGCGAGTGTCGACGTACTGCAGGGGGACGAGGACTCCGACGACGACGGCACCGGCCCGATCGGGATGGACTCCGCCCAGGAGGTCACCACCACGAGTACGCCGGCCCCCGCCGCCGCGCAGAGCTCGTCGCGCCCGTCGCCGCCTCCGTCGGGGTCCGCGACCAAGTCGATCTTCAACAGCGAACGCGGCAACTGGATCGACAACGACTAGGGCATGAGCCCGCGGAAGTAGTCGCGGCGGCGTTCTCGGTGCGCTCGTTCCGGGTGCGCCGGCGCGGCGGTGTCGAGGGCGGCCTGTAGTTCGTCGGCCGCCTCGGCGTACTGCGCTCGGCGCGCGAGGAGTTCGCCGCGTACGGCGTGCCGGCGCGAGCTGGGCGGGATCGCGTCGAGGAGCTTGAACGCGGTGTCGAGGTCGCCGGTTTCGGCGATCGCCACGACGCGGGCCAGCTCGGCCGCCGGGCTGGGGGAGACGGCCACGAGCAGGTCGTACAGCCGGACGATCTCGTGCCAGTCGGTGGCGTTGTAGCTGGGCACGCGGGCGTGCTCGGCGGCGATCGCGGCCTGGAGCTGGTACGCGTCGGCCTGCCGGTCGGAGCGCTCCAAGGACTCGTTGAGCAAGGCGATGCCGCGGGTGATCAGCTCCTGGTCCCAGCGGGTGCGGTCCTGGAGGTCGAGCGTCACCACCTGGCCGTCGTCGTCGACCCGGGCAGGGCGGCGCGCTTCGGTGAGCAGGAGCAGGGCGAGTACGGCGGTGGGCGTCGGCTGGTCGGGTAGGAGCGAGTGCAGCAGCTCCGCCAGGCGGATCGCCTCCGTGCAGAGGTTCACGTCGTACGCCGCGTCGCCCTCGGCCGGAGCGTGGCCCGCGGTGTAGAGGCTGTGGACGACGGCGCAGACGGCCGGTAGGCGGTCGGGCAGCTCGGCGTCGGGCGGCACGCGGTACGGGATCCGGGCGGCCGCGATCTTCTGCCGGGCGCGCACCAGCCGTTTGGTCGCTGCCACCTCGGTGGTCAGCAGCACGCCGGCGATCTGCGCGGGAGTCAGTCCGCAGAGCGTACGGAGCGCCAGCGCGACGCGGGTCGTGGGCGACAGCGCCGGATGACAGCAGGTGAAGATCAACCGCAGCAGGTCGTCCTCCACCACGTCATCGTCCTGGAAGGCGAGCAGGGCCTGGCTGTCGCGTTCCTTCGGGCCGCGGGCGCGTTCGCGGCGGATGATGTCGATCGCCTTGCGGCGGGCGGTCACGGTCAGCCAGGCGCGCGGCTCCGGCGGTACACCGGTCACCGGCCAGGCCCCGAGCGCCGCCAGCGCCGCCTCCTGGACGGCGTCCTCGGCCAACTGCACGTCACCGAGCGTCCGGATCAGGGTCGCGAGAATCCGCGTCCCCTGGATCCGGACCGTCTCGGCAACGACCTCGTACAGCTCGTCCACGACCGTCCGGCTCCTACTTGGCGAGGATCACCGGCCGGACCTCGACCGCACCACCCCAGGCGGCCGGAATCTCGGCGGCGATCTGCACCGCCTCCTCGAGGTTGCCGGCCTCGATCAGGTAATACCCGGTCAGGGCTTCCTTGGTCTCGGCGTACGGGCCGTCGGTGGTGACGACCGGCCCGCCGCGCGCCCCCTCCACCCGGACCACGGTCGCCGTCGCGGTCGGGTGCAGGACCGCGCTCGCCTTCACCTGGCCGGCGTACTCCACGCCGAACCGCCGGTACTCGGCCAGCTCCTCGGCCTGCTCGGGGGCCCACCAGTCGACGTCCGCGGTGTAGGTCAGTGCAAGGTACTGCGCCATCGGAGTTCTCCTTCTCGTCTGTTGTGAAGGGAACGAACGGCGCCGCCCGCGGAGGACATCCTCATTGCGACGCCTCGGAAATTCTCCCGCGGAACGCCCGCACGACCACCGGATCCCCGGCGACCTCGATCGCGTCCTCACCGGCCCGGCCCCACAGCCACAGGTAGACCGCCGCCGGATCCCCGCTCACCTCAGCCGCCGCAGCACCCTCGGCCCCTTGCCGTACGTCGACACTCGTCGCGTCCACGACCACCGTCCAGGACCGCCCGCCCGCGGTCAGCCGGATCGTGGCGTCGACCGGGAATTTGGTGTCGCCCTCCTCCCACCACGGCCCGCCGACGGTGGGGTAGAGCACCTCGTCGATCCCGTCCAGCGCGATCTCGGGATCGATCGGCGAGACCGCGTCGTGCGCCTGCTCCACATCGATCCGGTGGATCACGGTCTCGTGGACCATCCGCCGGTGCCAGAACGCCGACGTACTGTCCCGCGGGTTGAAGGTCCAGGTCGGCCGGTCGAAACCAGCCTCCTCCAACGCGTCGACGATCGCGTGCCGCGCCTCGTCGTACCACTTGAGCGAGTCCAGCCCGGAGAAGTCCGGCGGCCACGGATCGGGCAGCGCGCCGTCCCGCAGCACCTCGACCTTGTGCACATACACCTGCGCGACGTGCCGCACCACGTCGTCGACCGTCCACCCCGGACAACTCGGCACAGCGGCACCCAGTCCGCCCCGCGCCACCGCACCCAGCCGCTCACTCTCGGTCCGCAGCCGATCCAGATATCTCATGACCGCACCCTGGCAGACCCCACCGACAGTTTTGCAGAGGGTTAAGGTTCCGCACATGGCGAGGAAGCGGGCGTTGCCGTTCGATCCGATCGACGAGGCGTCACGGCAGTGGGGGCGGCGCTGGGGTGCCGTCGAGCAGATGCGCGCGGTCACGTCGTTGATGCGGGCGCAGCAGATCGTGATCAACGAGCTGGACGAGATCCTGCGCAAGCACGGGCTGACGTTCGCGCGGTTCGAGGCGCTGGTGCTGCTGACGTTCTCGCGCCGCGGGTCGCTGCCGCTCGGCAAGATGGGGGAGCGGCTGCAGGTGCACCCGACATCCGTGACGTCGATCGTGCGCCGGCTGGAGGCGGCCGGGCTGGTGACCCGGACGCCGCACCCGGACGACGGCCGCGCGATCCTGTGCGAGATCACGCCCGAGGGCCGGGAGCTGGTCGAACGCGCCACCGCCGACCTGGTCAAGGCCGACTTCGCCCTCTCCGGCCTGGACGACGACCAGTTGAAGATGCTCTGGTCCGTCCTGGAGCCCCTCCGCCGCAACGCCGGCGACTTCTCCTGAGACAGCTGTCAGCGATGTGACGCACTCGCGATTGGAAATAGTTGGATGTCCTAGTATTTTGGCTGCATGGATGCCGAGCAGATCGCGGCCGGGCGTGACCGGTGGCAGCAGCGGTACGACGCCGCGCGCAAGCGGGAGGCGGACTTCACCACGCTCTCCGGCACCGAGGTCGCCCCCGTCTACGGTCCGCCCGAGGGCGTCGACGACCCGCGGATGGAGCGGATCGGCTGGCCGGGGGAGTTCCCGTTCACCCGCGGGCTGTACGCGACCGGGTATCGCGGCCGGACCTGGACGATCCGCCAGTTCGCCGGCTTCGGCAACGCCGAGCAGACCAACGAGCGGTACCGGATGATCCTGAACGGCGGTGGCGGCGGCCTCTCGGTGGCCTTCGACATGCCGACGCTGATGGGCCGCGACTCCGACGACCCGAAGTCGCTCGGCGAGGTCGGGCACTGCGGTGTCGCGATCGACTCGGCCACCGACATGGACCGGCTGTTCAAGGACATCCCGCTGCAGGACGTCACCACCTCGATGACGATCTCCGGCCCGGCCGTCCCGGCGTTCTGCATGTACCTGGTCGCCGCCGAGCGCCAGGGCGCGGACATCTCCAAGCTCAACGGGACGCTGCAGACCGACATCTTCAAGGAGTACATCGCCCAGAAGGAGTGGCTGTTCCCGCCGGAACCGCACCTGCGGCTGATCGGCGACCTGATGGAGTACTGCGCGACCACGATCCCGGCGTACAAGCCGCTGAGCGTGTCCGGGTACCACATCCGCGAGGCCGGATCGACGGCCGCGCAGGAGCTCGCGTACACGCTCGCCGACGGCTTCGGGTACGTCGAACTGGGCCTGAGCAGAGGCCTGGACGTCGACGTGTTCGCGCCCGGCCTGTCGTTCTTCTTCGACAGCCACCTGGACTTCTTCGAGGAGATCGCGAAGTTCCGCGCCGCCCGCCGGATCTGGGCGCGCTGGCTGCGGGACGTGTACGGCGCGAAGACCGACAAGGCGCAGTGGCTCCGGTTCCACACCCAGACCGCGGGCGTCTCGCTGACCGCGCAGCAGCCGACGAACAACGTCGTACGGACGGCCGTCGAGGCGCTGGCCGCCGTACTGGGCGGGACGAACTCGCTGCACACCAACGCCCTCGACGAGACCCTCGCGCTGCCGACCGAGGAGTCCGCCGAGATCGCGCTGCGCACGCAGTCGGTGCTGATGGAGGAGGTCGGCGTCACGAACGTCGCCGACCCGCTCGGCGGTTCCTGGTACGTCGAGGCCCTCACCGACGCGATCGAGGCCGAGGCCGAGCAGATCTTCGCGCGGATCAGGGAAATGAGCCCGGACGAGACGATGACCGGCGGCATCCTGCGCGGCATCGAGGACGGCTGGTTCATGGCCGAGATCGCCGACGCCGCCTTCGAGTACCAGCAGAAGCTGGAGAAGGGCGAGAAGAAGATCGTCGGCGTGAACACGCTCACCGACACGGTCTCGGGCGAGTTGGAGATCCTCCGGGTCTCGCACGAGGTCGAGGTCGAGCAGTGCCGGGTGCTCGCGGAGCGCAAGTCCCACCGCGACGAGGACCGGGTACGTCGTACGCTATCGGCTCTGGTGGAGGCGGCCAGCGGCACTGGCAACCTGATCGAGCCCATGCTGGAGGCGGTGCGTGCGGAGGCCACGATGGGGGAAATCTGTCACGTTCTTCGGGAACAGTGGGGAGAGTACCGAGAGCCCGCCCGCTTCTGAGCAGCCGCCGGCCGACCCGAGCCCGCTCGGCGAACGACCGGTGGTGGTCTGCGGGTCGAGCCGGACGATGGTCCGGGTGGTCACCGAACTGGTGAGTTCCGGCGAGCGCGTGATCGCGCTCGTCAACCCCGCCTCGCGGCACCGCGACCGGATCGGCGAGCTGGGCGCGAAGGTGATCAACGCGCCGGTGATCAGCGAGTCGCTGCTCCGCCTGGCCGGTATCGACGCGGCCGACGACGGTACGCCGTCCACCGCCCGCGCGCTGGTGCTGCTCGACAACGACGACGTCCACAACGTGCACACCGCGCTGACCGCCCGCGACATGGATCGGGACCTGCGGATCATCATGCAGATGGTGAACCCGCGGCTCGGTAGTCAGCTGAACAGCCTGCTCGGCGACTGCGTGGTGATCAACGGGCCGTCGCTGGCCGCGCCCGCGTTCGTGTCGGACGCGCTCGACGACGACGAGCTGACCTGGATGGAGCTCGGCGGCCGGATGGTGGTCGTCGGCGAGGCGGACCTGATCCGCGAGCCGCACCTGACCGTACTCGCGGACGCGACGTCGTCGGCCACGCCCGTACTGCTGCCCATGCCCGGCTCGGACCGGCCACGGCCGCTCTCGGCGGTGTCCGGCGACGCTCACGACTCCGGCAACTCTGACGACTCGGACGACGCCGACGAGCCGAAGGTGGACATCGTGCTGGGGACCGGCATCCGGCCGGTCTGGTACGGCCGCCGGGTCCGCCCGGCCGGCTGGGCGAAGGCGGTCCGCGACATCCTCGACAGCCGGGTCCGCAAGATCGCGGCGCTGATGGCGTTGCTGATCGCGACCGGTACGGCGATCGTGCACTTCTTCGGCGGGATCGAATGGTGGCGGGCGTTGTACCTCGCGGCCGGTGTGGTCACCACGGCCGGGATCGACGACGACCGGTTCAACGAGGCGCAGCCGTGGGTGAAGGTCAGCGCGGTCGTCGTGCAGCTGACCGGGATCGTCCTGATGGCGCTGCTGACCGCGGTCGTGGTCGACTCGCTGATCGGCGCCCGGCTGTCGCGGATCATCGGCGGCGTCCGCGGCCGGCCGCGGAACCACGTCGTGGTCTGCGGCCTCGGTACGGTCGGCGCCCGTGTGCTGGAGATCCTGGTGGACCGGGGTGTCGCGGTCGTCGGCGTCGACCAGGACGACGACGCGCCCGGCGTACAGGTCGCGCACCGGTTGAAGATCCCGGTGGTGGTGGGGGACAGCAGCAACGAGGAGACGCTGCGGCTGGCCGGCGTACAGCACTGTCAGGCGATGCTCGCGATCACCGACGGCGACATCACGAACCTGGAGTCGGCGATGGTTGCCCAGGGCCTCAACCCGGAGGCCCGGATCACGATGCGGATGTTCGACCACGACCTCGCGGACCGGGTCGAGCGGCAGTTGGGGCTGGGCAACAGCCGGTCGGTGTCGATGCTGGTGGCGCCGGCCGTCGCGGCCGCGGTCGGTGACAAGCGGCGTCAGGTGCTCGTACCGGCCGGGCGCCGGGTGCTGCTGCTGACCGAGGTGGTGGTCGAGGGCGGCTCCGTCGCCGAAGGCCGGACCCTCGGCCAGCTGAACGAGGCCGGTGGGCTGCGGATTCTCGCCCGGCAGGCGTCGCAAGGCCCGTGGGACTGGCAGCCGACCGAGACGAGTTCGGTGGAGACGGGCGACCGGCTGGCGATCGTCGGTACCCGCGCCGGCCTGGCCCGGCTGCTGATGGCGACCCGGGCGCAACGCCGGACCACCGCGTCGTAGAGGATAGGTTTGTGAACATGCGGAGTCTGCACGGAATGCGAGGACAGCGGTGAGCCAGTCCAACTTCTCCCGTCCCGGGGCGGTCGACCTGTCGTCCCTCCGCAAGCCGGCCGGCGGTGCGCCGGCCCCTGGTGGCGCTCCGGCCGCGGCCGGAGGCGGCGCCTACGCGCTCGAGGTCACCGAGGCGAACTTCCAGTCCGACGTGATCGAGCGTTCGCTGCAGGCCCCGGTCGTGGTCGAGCTGTGGTCGCCGCGGGCGCAGGGCGGCCTGGGCGACGTCATGATCAAGCTCTCGACCGAGTACGCCGGGAAGTTCCTGCTGGCCCGGATCGACGTCGACGCGAACCCCCAGGTCGCGCAGGCGTTCGGCGTTCAGGCCGTGCCGGTGGTGATCGCGATCCTGCGGGGGCAGCCGGTGCCGCTGTTCCAGGGGGTGCTGGGCGAGGCGGAGGTCCGGCAGTACCTCGACCAACTGCTGACCGTGGCGGTCGCGAACGGGATCACCGGGCGCGCGGAGCCGGTCGGGCCGGTGGCCGAGGCTGTTGAGGAGGGCGCGCCGAACCCGCGGTACGAGCAGGCCGAGAACGCGGTCGGCGCGGGCGACCTCGACGGCGCGATCGCGGCGTACGAGGAACTGCTCAAGGAGACGCCGAACGACGCCGAGGCGAAGTCCGGGCTGGCGCGGGTGCAGCTGGTCAAGCGCACGCAGGACGTGCCGGCCGACGTACGGACGCGGGCCGCGGACAACCCGGCCGACGTCGAGGCGCAGCTGCTGGTCGCGGACGTGGATCTGATGGGCGGGCATGTCGACGACGCGTTCGCGCGGCTGATCTCCACGGTCCAGGCGACGGCCGGGGACGAGCGGAACGCCGTACGGCTGCACCTGCTGGAGCTGTTCGACGTGGTCGGTGCGGACGACGACCGCGTGGTGAAGGCCCGGCGCCGGCTGATGGCGGCGCTGTTCTAGAGATCCTTCAGGATCGGATCTGTGGTCAGGGATTCTGACACCCTGGCGAGGAGGGAGCGGAGGGTTTCCGCTTCCTCCGCTGTGAAGGCGGCGGCCAGCCGGCGTTCGACGCCCGCGGCCCGCTTGTCCGCCTGATCGAGCGCCTTGCGCCCGGCCGCGGTCGGGCGCGTCTCGATGACGTGCTTGTGCAGCGGGTGTGGCGTGCGCTCGATGAGGCCGGCCGCTTCCAGGTTGCGCAGGATCGTGGTCATGGTCTGGGGCGTGACCAGGCAGCGGCGGGCGAGCTCCGCGGCCGAGATTCCGGGCTGTTCGTCCATGACGAAGAGGGCGGCGTACTGCGGGACCGTGAGGCCGGCCGGCTTCACCGCGGCCGACTTGGCTGCTTGGAGCTCCTGTTCAACTCGCTTGAGGTGACTACCGAGCCGCTCGTCGAAGGACATCCGCATGGTCACATCGTACGAACCGCGGCGGATGTATATGCATTGACGAATATCAGAGGTCTGATTAATCTCTGTGCTCGTATTCAGTCTCTCGAGAGAGGTTCTCATGAGGTTTCGTGTGCTGGGGGCAGCGCTACTGGCGCTGGCCACCTCATTTCCCACTGCCCACGCGGTTGCCGGGCCGGCGGTCCGTTGCCTGCCGGTGCAGATCGACGGGCGGACGGCCGACCGGTACCCGGAGGGGATCGCCTGGGACCCAACGCGGCAGATGTTCCTGGTCGGGTCGATGGCGACCGGGCGGATCTCGCTGGTCGGACGGGACGGCGTACCGCATCCGTTCGGGGTCGCGCCGGGCGTGTCGACCTTCGGGCTGCACGTCGATGCCGTCCGCAACCGGTTGCTCGTCACGTACGCCGACATCGGCAACGGCGAGCGGTCCTCGGAATCCTTCACCTACAAGCAGTCCGGGATCGCGATCTACAACCTGCGCACGGGTCGGCTCGAGCGTCGGGTCGACCTGAACACGCCGCGGCTGAACCCGGCCGGCGGTCACCACGGCGCCAACGATCTCGCGATCGATGCCGTCGGCAACGCGTACGTCACGGACCCGGCGTCGGACGCGATCTACAAGGTCACGCCGTCCGGCGTCGCATCGGTGCTGGTGCGCGACGAACGGCTGCGGAGCGACACGATCGGGGCCAACGGGATCGTCTGGCTGCGGTCGGGCTACCTGCTGACTGTCCGGTACGACACCGGCACGCTGTACCGGATCTCGCCGCGAGGTGAACTCAGTGTCACTGGTCTGACCAGTGCACTGGTCGGCGGAGATGGCTTGGCCGTCACGAAGGACGGGCGGCTGATCGCGATCACCAACAAGCTCGGGGCGGCCGGCGTCGAGCGGGCGACGGTGCTGAGCAGTGCGGACAACTTCCGTACGGCGCGGGTCCGGTCGGTCGAGCCGTGGCCGGTCGGCGGGCCGACGACGGCGGCGGTCACGCCGGAGGGCACGTACGTGCTGAGCGGGCGGATCGACGTACTCCTCGCGGGTGGCTGGTCGGACCAGTTCACTGTTCGGCGGATGACGGGCAGTTGATTCGTCACCTGTTGGCCGGAATCGGTCAGCGTGAATTCTTGTAAATACTGTTGAGATGCTCTGAGAATTCTTTACATGAGTGCTGCCGAGTCACCGCCGCCGAGTCTGGAGGCGCGGATCCACGGCCTGCTGCCGGCGCTCAGCCCGGCGCAGGCGCGGATCGCGGCCGAGGTACTGCGCGATCCGGCGGCGGTGGCGTCGTCGACCATCGGGCAGCTGGCCGAGCGGTGCGGTACGTCGCTGCCGAGCGTCACGCGGTTCTGCCTGGCGCTCGGCCTGTCCGGGTACGCCGAGCTGCGGCTGACGCTCGCGGCCGAGAGCGGTCGGACCAGTCCCAGCTGGGAGCGCGGTACCGGGTCCGAGGTAGGACCGGACGATTCGCTGGACGACGTACTGCGGACGCTGTTGCGGACGGATACGCGTGCGCTGGAGGACACCGTGGCGGCGCTCGACGTCGGCGCACTCGGGCAGGCCGCGGCGGCGATCTCGGATGCGCGGCGGATCGACCTGTATGCGGTCGCCGGGTCCGCGGCGGTGGCCGAGGATCTGCGGCTGCGGCTGCACCGGATCGGGCGGGCCGCCAGTACGTGGAGTGACGTGCACACGGCGCTGGCCAGTTCCGCGCTGCTCGGCGCCGGTGACGTCGCGGTCGGGATCTCGCACAGCGGGGAGACGCTGGAGGTCCTGGAGCCGCTCACCAGATCCGGCCGGCAGGGCGCCACGACCGTTGCCATCACCAACTATCCGCGCTCGCCGCTCGCCCAGGCCGCCGACATCGTCCTGGTCACCGCTGCCCGCGACGTGACCCTGCGCACCGGAGGCCTGTCCGGCCGCCACGCCCAGATGCTCGTCCTCGACGCCCTGTACCTCGGCGTCGCCCAACGCGACTACGCGCTGGCCGAACACGCCTTCGACGCGACCGCCGACGCGGTCGCCGCGCACCGCCAGCACCCCTGATCCGCTCGACCGTTCTTTCGTTCGACCGCCTTCCGGAGGAGAGCCATGGACAGCCCGCACCAGATCCTCGGTCCCAGCCGCCGCAGCCTGCTGTTCGGCGCCGGCGCGACCGCCCTCACCGCAGCAGCCGCCACCGCAGCCACCAGCACCGCGTCCGCCGCCGGCGTCCCGGCCACCGGCTCGTCCGCCGCGGATGCGTTCGCAGGTGGTGCGGGGGTGGCCGCCGATGTCGCCGTACCGGCGCCCGACACCCTGCCGCTCACCGGCGGGCCGGAGTTCCCGATCGGGCTGTTCTGGCCGCCGCATCCGTACGCCAGTACGGCGCCGCGGTTCGCCGAGATCAAGAACGCCGGGTTCGACTTCCTGATCTCCGGCAACTACGCCGGCGACGGCAACATCTTCCAGTACCAGCTCGGCCTCGCCCGCGACGCCGGCCTGAAGATGCTGATCTCGGACGACATCCAGATCCGGAACATGTCCCGCTGGTTCTCGATCTCCGACAACCCCGCGGACTTCCTCAGTGTGACTCCGGCCGAGGCGCAGGCGCTCTACCTCCGCGCCCGGAACGCGTACGGCCCGTACTCCTCCCTCGCCGGTTTCAACTTCTACGACGAGCCGGGCGCCGGGTGGTTCGCGACCCTGGCGAAGGCGCTGGCGATCTCCCGGCAGCTCGCGCCGCAGCTGCTCCCGTACGTCAACCTGCTCCCGTCCGACGACCCGGCGTACTACCGGAACTTCGTCGACGTGGTGCAGCCGTCGCTGATCTCGTTCGACCGGTACCCGCTGCTGTCCGAGGGCCGCGAGGACGCGAACTACTTCCACAACTGGGCGATCGTCCGGGACGCGGCGCTGCACGGCGACATCCCCGCCTGGGTGTTCATCCAGACGCTTGCCTACAACAACCATCGCGAACCGACCGCGGCGGAGCTGCTGTGGCAGGTGAACATCAGCCTCGCGTACGGCGCGAAGGGCATCCAGTACTTCACCTACTGGACGCCCGAGGCCGCCCGCGGCGAAGGCTTCGGCCCGGCGCTGATCACGGTCGACGGCCAGCGGACGTCGCGGTACTACGCGGCACAACAGATCAACACCGGCTGGCTGCACCCGGTCGGCCGCGAACTGAAGCCACTCGTCTCCGAAACCGTCGAACACGCCAACGAAACCCCACTACCGAACGGCGCCACCGCCTTCACCCCGACAAACCTGATCTCGAACATCACCGGCGACGCGGTAGTAGTCGGCACCTTCCGCTCCCGCGACACCTCCACAACCGACCGCTGGCTCCTGCTCACCAACCGCTCCCACGACACCCGCGCCAAGGCAGTCATCACCCTCAACCAGCAAACAGTCGCCTCCGCCGCCCTCTTCCAACCACCCAGCCAGAAGTACGTCGGCCAACGCCCGGGCCCCCTCCCACTCTCCCTAGCCCCCGGCGCCGCAACCCTCCTCAAGCTAACCACCAAGTAGCAGCCACCCCCGCCCTCCACCCACGGCACCCCCGGCATCCCCCAACATCACCAAACTGGTGGGCTGCCACCCCAGCAGCCCACCCCAGCCCGGTTCCGCCGCCTAGGGCCCACCACCGCCTGGGCTGACCGCCCGAGCTTGCCGCGCAAGCCCACCACCGCCCGGGCCGACTGCCCGGGTCCACTGCGCGAGCCCACCGCCCGGGCCCACCACCGCCTGCCGCGGCGGCCCGCCGTCGCTCGGTTCGGGGGTGCTTGGGGTGTGGAACCGCGGGCGGTGGTGGGGTCGGTGCTCGTGTGTCAGGTGGTTTGGCCGGTGTAGATGCCCATGGTGCGGAAGCGGAGGGCGGGAGCGGCGTACTCCTCGAGGGCGTGGGCGGTCCAGCCGATCATCCGGGCGATCGCGAACAGCGCGTCGCCGGCGTCGGGGTGGAAGTGGTACGCGTGCATGATCGCGGCGATCGCGAGGTCGCTGTTCGGGAACGCCGGCGTGTGGTCGGCGATCGCGCGAACGGTGCCGACGATCGGGTGGTCGCCGAGGAGGTCCAGCAGTACTTCGGCGCGTGGGTCGTGGTTCTTGTAGATCTTGTGCCCGAAGCCGGGGATCGGCTTGCCGGAACGCAACTGGTCCGACAACGCCTTGAGCGGGTCGGCTTTCGCGCGTTCCAGGAACTCGTACGCGAGTGTCGGCGCGGCTCCGTGGTACTGCCCGTCGAGCGCACCGAGTCCGGCGGAGATCACGGCGTACAGATTCGCGCGTGCGCTGGCGGCGACGCGGGCCGCGACGGTGGAGACCGCGAGACCGTGGTCGGCGAGCAGGATCAGCGCGGCGTCGAGGAGCTCCGGCCGCGGTTCGTCGTCCGACAGCTTCGGCCAGAGCCGCGCGCCCAGCGTCTTCGCGCCGTACGCCGTCTTCCCCGGAAGCGCCGTCACCACCGTCCCGATCAACCGCCCCGCCGCAGCAATCACCGCCCCCGGCGCCAGGTCGAACCGCAACGGATCCGCAGCCCCCAGTACCGCCACCCCCACCCGCACCCGATCCGTCAACCGAGCCCCCTCCGGCACCACCCCCATCCCACGCCGCGCCAACTCCACCCCATCCCTCTCAGCCCTGAACACCCCACCAACCCCCGCGCTGTCCTCTCCCAGCCCATCCGGGGTCGACACCACCGCCTGCCGCTCAGCTCCGAGCACCCCACCGGCCCCGGCGCCGTCCTCTCCCAGCCCACCCCGAGCCGACGCCACCCCCTGGCGCTCAGCCCTGAACACCCCACCGGCCCCCGCGCCATCCCCTTCCAGCCCGTCTCGGGTCGACGCCACCCCGTTCCTCTCACCCCTGGAAACTCCCTCGGCAGGTGTTTCGATGGGGGACTGGTTGGTCCAGAGGAGGGTGGCCACCTGGTCGACGGTGGCGGTGTTGGCGAGGGTTCGGGCGGAGTGGCCTCGGTAGTAGAGCTCGTCGTTCTCGAGCAGGGTCAGTTGCGACTCGATCCGCTCCACGACGCCGGAGTGCTCGATCGAGCGGCCGGCGAGGCGTTCCACCTCCTCGGCGGCGAACAGGCTGCCGCGGCGGCCGCGGGCTCGGGTGCTGGTGAGGAGGCCTCGGCTGACGTAGGCGTAGATCGTCGCGGGTTTCACCTGGAGGCGGCGTGCGACCTCGGCGGTGGTCAGGTAATTCTCGTCACCTTCGGCCGGCATTCGCGCTCCTCACTGCATCCATGTTGACTGGATCAATATTGACAATAGTTGACTGCCTGTCAACTCTGAAGATATGTCAACAACAATCACTGTTCCGCCCGGTCTGCGCAACGTCGTCGTCACCGAGACGACCCTCGGCGACGTCCGTGGTGACGAGGGGTTCTACCACTACCGGCAGTACTCGGCGATCGATCTCGCCAAGTCCAAGACACTCGAAGACGTCTGGTACCTGATGTTCGAGGGCCGCCTCCCGACCGACGCCGAACGCGACCGGTTCGTTGCCGAACTCGCCCCGCTGCGCGTCCTCCCCGACGAGGTCAGCGCCGTACTCCCCGCGATCGCCGCCGCCGGTCCCGCGTTCAATCCGCTCGCCGGTCTTCGTACGGCGTTGTCGCTGCTCGCCGCGGTCCGTGCGCTGCCGCCGCTCTGGGACGTCGACCCGGCCCGCCGCAAGGCCGACGCGATGCTCGTCTGCGCGGTGACGCCGACGATCCTCGCCGCGCTCTACCGCCTCCGCGAAGGACAGCAGCCGCTGGAGCCGCGCGCCGACCTGACCGCCGCGGAGAACTGGCTGTACCTGGTCACCGGCGAGGAGCCGGCCGCCGTACACGCGACGGCGATCGAGCACTATCTGGTCTCGACCGTCGACCATGGTTTCAACGCGTCCACCTTCACCGCCCGCGTCATCGCGTCTACCGGCGCGGATGTCGTCTCGGCGGTCGCCGGCGCGATCGGCGCGTTCTCGGGACCGCTGCACGGTGGCGCGCCGGACCGCGCGCTGGCGAGCCTCGACGAGATCGGTACGCCGGACCGCATCGACGCGTGGGTGCGCGCGAAGGTGTCGGCCGGTGACCGGATCATGGGGTTCGGGCATGCGGTGTACCGGACCGAGGACCCGCGGTCGCTGATGCTGCGCGACATCGCCCGCGGGATCGGCGGCGACCTGGTCGACTTCGCGACCACCGTCGAACAGCGGATCGTCGACGTACTCGCCGAGCTCAAGCCGGGTCGCAATCTCTACGCGAACGTCGAGTTCTACGCGGGAGTCGTGATGGAGCTGTGCGGGATCCCGCGCGCGATGTTCACGCCGACGTTCGCCGTCAGCCGCATCATCGGCTGGTCCGCGAACATCCTCGAGCAGTCCACCGACGCCAAGATCATCCGTCCAGCCGCCGCCTACGTTGGCGCCCAGCCCCCAGCTCCGATCCCTGGCTGAAGTCGCTCCCAGCCCAGCTCCGGTCCGTAGCTGACGTTGCAGCCGCGCCCCCTGCCCTTTCCGCTTCAAGTCTGTCGGGTCTCGCCGACCCCCGGCTCGAGTCATCCGGCTCTTCACAGTTCGGAGCCGTCGGGAGGCTGTTCGCCGACTCGGCGTCGGCGACAGGTCGGTGGCCCGGGGAGGGGCGAGGCGGGGCCAGGGTCGGCGGGTGGCGGGTGGCGGGGTGTTTGTTCGCTGGCGTGCTGTAGTGGGTCAGTCGTCGTACGACCCGCCAGTGGGCGGCGACCGCAGTGCGCCGGTCGGGTTGGGCCCGGGCTACACCCGCACCTGTGAAGAGCCAGTTGTCCACAGGTCCTAGCTGAAGCGCATGACGCCGTCTTCCAGTGGGCCGAGGCGGAGGCGGAGGAGGTCTCGGGGGTAGTTCTGGTGGAGGATCCAGGGGCCCCAGGTGCCTTGGCGGGGGAGGATGTTGGCGGCTCGGCGGATGTAGCCGGAGGAGAGGTCTACGACGGGGCGGGACGGTTCGTCGAACCAGGTTGGGGGAACGTCGGCGCGGCAGCGGGTGGTGTTGGTGGTGGTGAGGTGGTTGAGGAGGCGGCAGACGTACTGCGAGGTGAGGTCGGAGCGCAGGGTCCAGGAGTTGTTGGTGTAGCCGATGCACCACGCGAGGTTCGGGACGCCGCTGAGCATCATGCCCTTGTAGACGAACGTGTCGTGCGGCGCCACCCGCCAGCCGTCGACGGTGAGGTTGATGTTGCCTAGCGCAACCATGCGGAGGCCGGTCGCGGTGACCACCAGGTCGGCCTCCAGTTCGGCGCCGGAGCGCAGCCGCAGGCCGGTCGGTGTGAAGCGGTCGATCTCGTCGGTCACCACCGACGCCGACCCGTCCCGCAGCGCCTTGAACAGATCCGCGTCCGGGACCAGGCAGAGTCGCTGGTCCCACGGTTTGTACTGCGGCGTGAAGTGCGGATCCACCGGGATCGACGGCGGCAGCTGCCGCGCGACGCCGCTGTTCAGCAGCCACGCCGCATGCGCCGGAAACCGCCGGAAAGCGCTGTAGAACAAGGTGCTCAGCGCAACGTTCTTGCCGCGGATCACCCGGTGCGCGAGGTTCTCCGGCAGTACGGCGCGGATCCGGTCGGACAGCCCGTCGACCGCGGGACGGGACGCCACGTAGCTCGGCGACCGCTGCAGCATGGTCACGTGTTTCGCCGTACCGGCCATCGCCGGCACCAGCGTGACCGCCGTCGCACCGCTGCCGATCACGACCACCCGCTTGCCGGTGTGGTCCAGATCCGCCGGCCAGTGCTGCGGATGCACGACCTGCCCGCGGAACGAGTCCTGCCCTTCGAAGTCGACCACGTGTCCCTCGTCGTAGTCGTAGTACCCACTGCACACGTAGAGGAACGAACAGGTGTACGTCGTGTCAGCGGTATGCACGGTCCACCGGGCGTTCGCCGACGACCACGTCGCGCTGACGACGCGGGCGCCGTACCGGATGTGCTTGTCGATCCCGTACGCCGCCGCCGTCTCCTGCAGGTACGACAGGATCGACGGCCCGTCGGCGATCGCCTTCGCGGCCTTCCACGGGCGGAACGGGAACCCGAGCGTGAACATGTCCGAGTCCGACCGCACCCCCGGGTACCGGAACAGGTCCCAGGTGCCGCCGAGTGCCTCGCGTGCCTCGAGGACGGCGTACGTGCGGTCCGGGCAGCGGGTCTGGATCCGGTACGCCGCTCCGATCCCGGACAGTCCCGCGCCGACGACCAGAACGTCGAAGTGCTCCATGTACGCCACGGTAGTAAATATTCTCCGACGGCGTTGTCGATTCCGTGTCGGGCCGATCGTCAGCAAGATGTCCAAGAGGAAGCTTTAGACGAGGGAGCCTGAGATGGCGCAGTACATGTTCCTGCTGTTCGACAGCGAGGACTGGTACGACAACCTGACCCGCGCGGAGTGGGATCAGGCGATGAAGTTGCACGGGGAGTTCGCGGCGGCGGTCGAGAAGGCCGGGGCGCGGGTGCTCGGCGGGGAGGCGCTGGAGCGGTCCAGCACGGCCAGCACGGTGAAGCAGCGTGAGGGGGCGGAGCCGCTGGTCACCGACGGGCCGTTCATCGAGACGAAGGAGGCGCTCGGTGGGTTCTACGTGATCGAGGCGCGCGACCTCGACCAGGCGCTCGAGCTGGCGAAGCTCTGCCCGTCGGCCAACGTCGAGGTGCGTCCGGTGATGAGCACCTCCGCCGAGGACGCCCCCTCCGCCTGACCGTGCGGGCAGCAGCAGGTACAGCGGAACCGGCCGGGCCGGCGGCGCGTACGCCGAGCCCGGCCGGACCGGCGGTGGGTGGGCCGGGTCCGGCCGGTCCGGCGGTGGGTACGCGGGGATGGTCCGGTGCGGCGGCGAGTAGGCCGGGACGGGTGGGGCTGGCGGTGGGTGAGCGGGGACCGGCTGGGCCGGCGGTGTGTATGCCGGGACCGGCCGGTCTGGCGGTGGGTGGGCCGAGACGGGCGGGGCTGGCGGTGGATAGGCCGGGTCCGGCTGAGCGGGCGGTGGGTTCGCGGGGAAGGGCCGGGTCGGCGGTGCGCAGGCCGGGACGGGCGGGGCCGGCGGTGGATAGGCCGGGACCGGCCGGGCCGGCGGTGGGTGCGCGGGACGGTTCGGGCCGGTGGTGGGTACGTCTGGACGGGCGGGGCTGGCGCTGGGTGGGCCGGGTCCGGCCGGTGTTGGCGTGGCTGGGGGCGGCGGGGGAGGTGTGGGATGACTGAGGCTGTCGAGGTTGCTCGGGTGCTCGATCGGGTGCATCGGGAGTGTTGGTCGACCGTGTTGGCGTCTGTGGTGCGGTTGACGCGTGATCTCGACCTGGCTGAGGACTGTACGCAGGACGCGTTCGTACAGGCGTTGCGGACCTGGCCGGACGGGATCCCGGGGAACCCGGGTGGCTGGTTGAGTACGGTCGCGCGCCGGCTCGCGCTGGATCGGCTGCGCCGGGAGACGAACCTGCGGCGGAAGCTCCCGCTGCTGGTGGAGGAGCCGGGCGACGACGAGCGGCCGACGGATCCGTTGCGGCTGGTGTTCACCTGCTGCCACCCGGCGCTGGCGCGGGACTCGCAGGTGGCGTTGACGTTGCGGCTGATCTGCGGGCTGACCACGCGCGAGGTCGCGGCGGTGCTGCTGATCGGCGAGGCGACGGCGGCCGCGCGGATCACGCGGGCGAAGAAGAAGATCGCCGCGGCGGGCATCCCGTACCGGATCCCGGCGGACCGGGAGTTGCCGGCGCGGCTGGACGTCGTACTGACCGTCGTACATCTGGTGTACACGGCCGGGCATGTGGCGGCGGGGCCGGTGCTGACGCGGACCGAGCTGACCGGGCGGGCGGTCGAGTTGGCGCGGATGCTGGTGCGGTTGATGCCGGACGAGCCCGAGCCGCAGGCGTTGCTCGGGTTGCTGTTGATGACCGAGGCGCGCGGCGACGCGCGGGTGAGTGCGGACGGCGAGCTGGTGCTGCTGGCGGACCAGGATCGGTCGCGCTGGGACGGGCGGTTGGTGGGCGAGGGCGTGTCGCGGGCGACGGCGGCGTTGCAGCGGGGGACCGGCCGGTTCGCGTTGCAGGCGGCGGTGGCCGGGCTGCACATGACTGCGCCGAGCTGGGAGGAGACGGACTGGCGGCAGGTGGTGCGGATGTACGACGCGATGCTGGTGAGCTGGCCGACGCCGATCGTCGCGCTCAACCGGGCGGCGGCGCACAGCCTGGTCCCCGGGGCGGACCTCGCCGCGGTGCTGACCGAGCTGGACACGCTCGCCGACGAGCCGGCGCTGGCGACGTACGCCTATCTCCCCGCGACCCGGGCGGACGTCCTCACCCGGCTGGGTCGGACCGCGGAGGCCGCCGAGGCGTACCAGCAAGCCATCCAGCTGACAGCCAACGAAACCGAACGTAGATTCCTCACCAAGAGACTGAACGCCCTCACCGGGCCGACCTGAGCCAGGGGAGTGAAGGCGAGCCTGCGCGGGCTGTGGCTGTCAGGTGGGTGGGGCGATGGCGCGCGACTTCAGTTCGTAGCTCTTCAGCAGGCCGGACGCTGGTTGACAGTTCACAGGGGCCTTGGGCCCTGGTTGGTAGTCCTTGGCGGGCCTGGAATGGCAGGTCTCAAGCAGGCGAGGCCTCGGTTGGCAGCTTCTTGGGCAAGCCGGGGGCTCGCTTGGTAGTTCTGGAGCGGGCGGGGGGGGTGGGTTGGTAGTTCTGGAGCGGGTGGGGCGTGGGTTGGTAGTTCTGGAGCGGGTGGGGCGTGGGTTGGTAGTTCTGGAGCGGGCGGGGCGTGGGTTGGCAGCTCTTCAGCGGCGGGCGGTGGGCTGGTAGTTGTTCGGCGGGCGGGGCCTCGGTTGGTAGTTCTTAGGCGCGCGGAGCCCAGAGTTGGTCGGCGTCGCCGGCTTCGAGGCGGCCTCGGTAGACGTCGATCTTGTGGTCGATGAGTTCGAGGCTTTCCTGGAGTTGCGCGAGTTGGGTGAGGATCTCGGCGCGGTGGGTTTCCAGGAGCTCCAGCCGGTCCTTCTCGTTGCCGCGGCCCGCGGAGACCAGTTCGGCGTACTTGCGGATCGTCCGGATCGGCATCCCGGTGGCGCGGAACTTGGTGCAGATCTTGATCCAGTCCAGGTCGATCTGCCGGTAGCGGCGGCGCCCGCCGGCGGTACGGTCGACCGTGGTCACGACCAGGCCGGCCCGCTCGTAGTACCGGAGCGTGTGGGCGCTGACGCCGGTTCGTTCGGCGGCTTCGGCGATGCTGATCCCGCGTTCATTGACTTCGAGCACGCTCTAAATCCTAGCCTCGGCGGTATGACTGTTCCAACGCTCGAGACCGTCACCCGCCGGTACGTCGTACTCGCGATCTGTTGCGCCAGCCTGCTGATCTCGGTGATGGACATCTCGATCGTCAACATGGCGCTGCCCGCGATCCGGGACGACCTGCACGCGTCGACGGCCGGGCTGCAGTGGACCGTCGACGCCTACACGCTGGTACTGGCGAGCTTCCTGATGCTGGCCGGCTCGACGGCGGACCGGTACGGCCGGAAGCGGATGTTCCGGCTCGGGCTGACCGTGTTCGGGCTCGGCTCGCTGCTGTGCAGTCTCGCGCCGGGCATCGGCACGCTGATCGCGGCCCGCGCCGTCCAGGCCGTCGGCGGGACGATGCTGAACCCGGTCGCGATGGCGATCGTGGTCACGGTGTTCCCGGACCGCGCCGAACGGGCCCGCGCGATCGGCATCTTCGGCGCCACCGCGGGCCTCTCGCTGGTCCTCGGCCCGATCCTCGGCGGCGCGCTCGTCGACGGCCTCGGCTGGCGGTCGATCTTCTGGGTGAACCTGCCGATCGTCGTCGTCGCCGTACTCCTCGCGGGCCGCTACGTGCCGGAGTCGCGCGCCGCGCACGGCCGGCGCTTCGACCCGGTCGGCCAGTTCCTCGTCGTCCTGGTGCTCGGCGGCGTCGTGACCGCGATCATCGAGTCCGAGAAGCGCGGCTGGACCGCGCCGCCGATCCTCGCGCTGCTGCTGGCCGCGGCGATCGCCGCCGGCGCGCTGATCCGGTACGAGCGCCGTCGCGAGGAGCCGATGCTCGAACTCCGGCTGTTCCGCAGCATCCCGTTCAGTTCGGCGGTGGTGATCGCGCTGGTCGCGTACAGCGGGTTCGGCGTGTTCCTCTTCGTCACCACGCTCTACCTGCAGAGCGTCCGGCAGCTCTCCGCGCTGGAAGCCGGCCTCAGCCTGCTCCCGGTCGGCCTGCTGATCTGCGTACTGTCACCGCTCACGGGCCGCGTGGTCGGTGCCCGCGGCCCGCGCCTGCCGCTCGTCGTCGCCGGTACGGCGCTCGCGCTCGGAGCGGCCGCGTCGCTCACGATCGGGCTGACCACGCCGATGCCGCTCGTACTCGCGATCTTCCTGCTGTTCGGCGTGTTCCTCGGCACGATCAACCCGCCGATCGCGAACTCGGCGGTGTCCGGTATGCCGGTGTCGATGGCCGGCCTGGCGGGGTCGCTCGCGTCCGTCGGCCGCCAGACCGGTGTGTCGCTCGGCGTCGCGGTGGCCGGCTCGATCGTCGGCGCGACCGCGACCACCGACCCGCACCGGTTCGTCCGGGCGGCCCACCTCGTCTGGTGGCCGATGATCGCGGTCGGCCTCGTCGTCGTGGCGCTGGCCCTGATCAGCACCAGCCGCCGCGCTCGCCTTACCGTGCAGGAGCTGTAGCCGGGAGCCCGAAGTACGTCACCAGTGACGGTGTGCTGAACACGTGGATGTGGGTGAGGCCGCCCGGCGCCGGCGTGAGTACGGCGACGCCGTACGGCTCGTCCTTGTAGTACGAACCGACCGCGGGCTGGCCGTTCGCGATCACCGGGATCATCCGCCAGTCGCCCGGGTCACCGGCCGCGTCGGACATCACCTTGAGGCAGGTGACCAGACCGTTGAACCAGGTCGGCGTACCGACCATCTCGAGTGCGGCGTCCGCGCGGAGGGCGCGTTCGAGTGCGGCGGTGTCGGCGTTCTCGAAGCCGGCGACGTAGTCGTCGAGCAGGGCCTTCGCCGCCGGGTCGGTGGGTTCGTACACCTCGCCCTGGGTCGGCGAAGTCTCGTCGATCCGGGCCCGCGCGCGTTGCAGCGTGCTCTTCACCGCGGCGACCGAGGTGTCGAGCATCGTCGCGACCTCGGCGGCCGGGAACGCGAGCACCTCGCGGAGGATCAGCACAGCCCGCTGCTTCGGCGGCAGGTACTGCAGCGCGGCGATCAGTGCCAGCCGCAGGCTCTCCCGGAGCGTGACGATCGCGGCCGGATCGCCGGCCACCAGCGACTCCGGGATCGGTTCGATCCAGCCGATCCCGTCCGGCACCGGCGGCGGGGTCCCGTCGAAGTCGGTGCTCGGGGCAACGATCCCGGACGGCAGCGCCCGGCGGCCGCGCTGCTCGAGCGCGGTCAGGCAGACGTTGGTCGCGATCCGGTACAGCCAGACCCGCACCGACGAGCGGCCCTCGAAGTCCGCCCGCGACCGCCAGGCCCGCAGGTACGTCTCCTGGACGGCGTCCTCGGCCTCGTGCGCCGACGCGAGCATCCGGTAGCAGTGCGCCAGCAGCTCCTTGCGGAACGGCTCGAGGTCGGCGAACTCTTCCATCTCCACTCCCTGCAGCACGGTCCCTGAACCAATCACAGCCCCAGCACCTTCCGTCCCCACTGTCCCATCCGCGCGATCGCGTCGTCCGCCTCCGGCGCGCGACCCGCCGCCATCTGGAACGTGTGCTGCATCTGCGCGAACACATCCAGCCGTACGTCGACCCCGGCCCGCTCCGCCGCCTCCGCCAGCACCCGTGCGTCGTCCAGCAGTACCTCGTCCCCGCCGACCTGGATGTAGATCGGCCCGAGGCCGGTCAGGTCGCCGTACGTCGGGTTCACGAACGGGTCGCGCGGTGAGCCGTCCGCGCCGAGGAAGACCCAGGCGAGCCCGCGGACCAGGTCCCGGTGGAAGAACGCGTCCCGCTCCCGGTTGCTGTCGTACGTCGCTCCGCTCGCCTCGAAGTCGATCCACGGCGAGAACGGGAGCGCCCCGGCCGGGAGGGGGAGGCCGGCGGCACGGGCCCGGAGCTGGGTGGTGATCGCCATACCGCCGCCGGCCGAGTCGCCGGTGAAGACGATGTGCTCGGGGGCGATGCCCTGGTCCAGCAGCCAGCGGTAGGTCTCGACCGCTTCGTCGAGCTGGACCGGGTGGGTGTGTTCGGGGGCCAGCGAGTAGTCGAAGACCAGCGCGCGGGCGCCGACCGCCTGCGCGAGGTGGGCGAAGAGTTTGCGGTGCGAGTACCGGGAGCCGCCGACGTACCCGCCGCCGTGGAAGCAGAGCAGCACCCGGTCAGTGGCGGCGTCGTGCGGGACGATCCACAGCGCCGGGCGGTCGCGCACCGCCAGGTAGTCGACGTGGTCCGGTTCGGTGGTCAGTTCGGCCCAGCGGTGGTCGGCGAGTTCACGGTCGGCCTGCTCGCCCGCCGCGGCGGCGCGCTCCCAGTGCCGGCGTACTGCCTCTGATTCCTTGCTTGCCATTGGTCGGCTCCTTTCCGTTGCCCGTATTGACCGGCGACTGCCCGGAAAGGAATCGGTGTGGTTCAGTTGAGTATGAGTACGCCGCTGTCGGCCTCGGAGGAGCGTACGTGGGCGATGATCGCGCACGTGGGGGTGTTCGTCGCGGCCTGGTTCGCGATGGGGTTCCTGTGCCCGCTGATCGTCTGGCTGGCGTTCCGGCACCGGTCGGAGTTCGTCCGGCGGCAGGCGGTGGAGTCGCTGAACTTCCAGATCTCGCTGCTGATCTACTCGGCGGTCGCGGCCGCGTTGATCGCGATCACGTTCGGGCTCGGCGTGCTGGTCGTCGTCCCGCTGGTGGTGATCGGCGCGGTGGCGGCGGTGGTGGTGATCATTCTGGCGACGGTCGCGGCGTCCAATGGGAAGGAGTACGTGTACCCGTTGACGATCCGGCTCGTCCACTAGGGTCTGGCGGGTGGAGTTGATCGGGCAGGGGATGGGGGGGCCGTCTACGACCTGGGGGACGGGACGGTGCGGAAGGTGTGGTTCGGGCGGCGGCCGGAGGACGTGCTGCCGTTGAAGGCGTTCCTGGACGAGTTGCCGGAGTTGCCGTTCCGGACGCCGCGGATCCGCGAGGTGGGGGTGGGGGAGAACGGGTTCGCGGTCAGCGTGGAGGACAAGCTGACCGGGGTGCCGCTGTCGGAGGCTGGGTTGGCCGAGTCGGTTGCGTTGGATGCGTTCGTGTCGGTGGTGGAGGCGCTGCGGGGGGTGCGGCCGGGGGTGGCTGCTGAGGCGTTGCCGGTGGTGGGGGAGGTGTTTTGGGCGGGGTCGTTCGGTGCGAGTTTGGCGGGGTTGGTACGGCGGCGTGCTGAGGTTGCGAATGTGCATCTGGAGCGGGACGTCCGTGATTTCCCTGGACTGCTGGAAGAGGTCGTGGACGGGCTTGCCCGACTTGAGGTGGGGCAGGACGCTGCGGTGGGGGACGGTGTGGGGCGGGCCGGTGCGGTGGGGGACGGTGTGGGGCGGGCCGGTGTGGGGCGGGACGGTGTGGTGGGGGACGGCGCGGCGGGGGCCGGTGTGGTGGGGGAGTTGTGTGTGGTGCATGGGGATGTTTGTCCGCCGAATGTGTTGATGGAGGGGGAGCGGGTGGCGGCGGTGTTGGATTGGGGGTACTTGTCTACGGCCGGGGACAGTACGTTCGAGGCGTCGCTGGCGGCGGGGTTCTTCGACATGTACTCGCCGGACGCGCGCCGGCTGGACGACCTGTTGACGGAGCGGTTCGCCGAGCTCGGGCACGACCGGGAACGGATGCGGCTGTACCGGCGGGCGTACGCGATCGTCACCGCGACGGTCTACGACGAGACCGCGAGCGACGGGCACTACAAATGGTGCGTGGATCAGCTCACGAGGTAATAGGGGCGCCGTTGCTGAGGTTGTGCAGCTGGTCCGGAGCGGCCAGCAGCATCGGGAGGCGGCGGGCGTTCAACGGCGACACCAGCCCGGCCAGCTCCTCCGGCGCGCGCCACGAGATGCCCTTGATCTCGAACCCGTCCGGCCGCAACCGGTCGATCAGCGACGGCTCGTGCACGCCGCCGTCGTACAGGATCTCGACCGCGTCGCCCCAGCCCTCCCAGCGCGGCAGCCAGTCGATCGCGAGTACGCCGAGCAGCGGCAACGCCGTACCGAGCTCCTCCTCCATCTCCCGCGACGCGCCGGTCGCCGGGTCCTCGTCGGGCTCGACCACCCCGCCGGGCAGCTCCAGGTCCTTCTTGTAGCTGACCTGACAGAGCAGCACCCGACCGCCCGTGTCCCGTACGACGACGTGCGCGATCACGCGCTTCTTCGGCAGCGTCGAGTCCATCAACGCCGTCCACCCGGTGACGGTGTCCGGCCGCGGGTCGTCCACCCGCCGGCCGTAGATCGCGACGTCCCGGCGTTCGCCGTCCACCAGCGCGGCACCCCGCAGGACACCCTCCCGCCGGAAACCGGACCGGATCGCGACCCGCGCGGACGCACGCAGTTGCACGTCCACCTCGACCTGGAGCCGTTCGAACCCGAGCTCGTCGAACGCGTACTCCGCCACCAACGGCAGCGCCTGCTCAGCCACCCCCGGCCCGCCGTCGAGCGCCCAGACGACCAGCGCGACCCCCGGCGTGGTCGGCCGCAGCTCGACCGTCCCGAGCCCCTCGGGCGCACCGCTCGGCGCGCGGCGGGAAACGGCGAAACTGGTCAGCTGCCCGTTCGGCGGCGAAGGGTGCAGCGTCAGGTCACCATCGGTCAGCGGAGCGGTCACATGGGAACGCTACCCGGTGAAGCGCAGGTACACCGTGGCCAGGGGTGGTACGGACAGCTCCGCACTGGTGGACATTCCGTGCCACTCGGGCCCGTCGGCCTCGACCGTGCCGTAGTTGCCGACACCGGAGCCGCCGTACGAGCTCGCGTCGGTGTTCACGATCTCGTCCCAGGTCCCGGCGTACGGCAGGCCGAGACGGTAGCCGTGGTGCGGGATCGCGGAGAAGTTCGTGATGCAGGCGATCGTCGGCTCGCCGTCACGCCCGTACCGCACGAAGGAGAACACGTTGTTGCCGGCGTCGTTCGCGTCGATCCAGCTGAACTTCTCCGCGTCGTGGTCCGTCGCCCAGAACGCAGGATTGTCCTTGTACGCGCGATTCAGGTCGCGGACGAGGTCCTGCAGGCCCTTGTGGTCGCTGTGGTCCAGCAGCCACCAGTCCAGCTCGCCCTTCTCCGACCACTCCGACTCCTGGCCGAACTCGCAGCCCATGAACAGCAGCTGCTTGCCCGGGTGCGCCCACATCATCGCCAGGTACGCGCGCAGGTTCGCCAGCTGCTGCCAGCGGTCGCCCGGCATCTTGCGCAGCAGCGAGCCCTTGCCGTGCACGACCTCGTCGTGCGAGAGCGGGAGCACGAAGTTCTCCGAGTACGCATACATCATCGAGAACGTCAGCTCGTGGTGGTGGTACTGGCGATGCACCGGCGCGTGCTCCAGGTAGCGGAGCGAGTCGTTCATCCAGCCCATGTTCCACTTGAACCCGAACCCGAGTCCGCCCAGATGCGTCGCGCGGGTGACGCCCGGCCAGGACGTCGACTCCTCCGCGACGGTGATCACGCCCGGCACCCGCTTGTACAGCGTCGCGTTCATCTCCTGGAGGAACGAGACGGCCTCCAGGTTCTCGCGGCCGCCGTACTGGTTCGGGACCCACTGGCCTTCCTGGCGCGAGTAGTCCAGGTACAGCATCGAGGCCACCGCGTCGACGCGCAGGCCGTCGATGTGGAACTCCTCGGCCCAGTAGATCGCGTTCGCGACCAGGAAGTTCCGCACCTGCGGACGGCCGAAGTCGAACACCAGCGTGCCCCAGTCGGGCTGCTCGCCGCGGCGCGGGTCCGGGTGCTCGTACAGCGGCGTACCGTCGAACCGGGCCAGCGCCCAGGCGTCCTTCGGGAAGTGCGCCGGCACCCAGTCCACCAGTACGCCGATCCCGGCCCGGTGCAGCCGGTCGACCAGGAACCGGAAGTCGTCCGGGTCGCCGAACCGCGAGGTCGGGGCGAAGTACGACGTCACCTGGTAGCCCCAGGACCCGCCGAACGGGTGCTCCATCACCGGCATGAACTCGACATGGGTGAAGCCCATCTCGTTGACGTAGGCAACGAGCTCGTCGGCCAGCTCGCGGTAGGTCTTCCCCTTCCGCCAGGAGCCGAGATGGACCTCGTACACGCTCATCGGCTCGGCATACGCCTGCGCCTCGGCCCGCCGCCGGATCCAGTCGGCGTCGTCCCACTCGTACGTCGACTCGTGCACGACCGACGCGTTCGCCGGGGGAGTCTCGGCCAGGTTCGCCATCGGGTCGGCCTTCTGCCGCCAGACGCCGTCGCGGCCGCAGATGTCGAACTTGTACCGGGTGCCTGGGCCGACGCCCGGAACGAACAGCTCCCACACGCCGGAGCCGCCGAGCGAGCGCAGCGGGTGCGCGCGGCCGTCCCAGAAGTTGAAGTCGGCGGTCAGCCGGATGCCCTGCGCGTTCGGCGCCCAGACCGCGAACGACGTACCGGTGACCTGGCCCGCCGGGCCGTCGTACCGGCGGACGTGCGCGCCGAGCACCGTCCACAGCTGCTCGTGCCGGCCCTCGCCGATCAGGTGCAGGTCCATCTCGCCGAGCGACGGCAGGTACCGGTACGGGTCGTCGATCTCGGTCGCGGGCCCGTCGGTGTAGGTGACCTCGAGCCGGTAGTCCGGCACCTTGTCGATGTCCAGTACGCCGACCCAGACGCCGTCGTACTCGTGCCGCAGGTCCAGCCGCTGCCCGTCGTACAGCACCGTCACGCTCTTCGCGTACGGCCGCAGCACCCGCACCGTCACCCCGTGCTCGCCCAGATGCGGCCCGAGCACCTGATGCGGATCATGGAACGTCCCGGCCACCAGCCGCTCGAGCGCCGTCCGATCGACCGGCACCGCGGTCACCACAGGGGGATCGACAGCCACCACGGGCTGCTCGAAAGGTTCACGCTCGCCCATCGAAAACCTCCTGCTGCTACTGCTCGGCCAGCTGTGCTGCTGCGGACAGTGGGATCTGGAGCCAGGTCGGCCGGTTGCGGGCCTCGTACAGGACCTCGTAGATGACCTTGTCGGCCAGGAAGGCGTTCAGCAGTACGTCCTCGTGGCGCGCGTCGGTGCCGGCGACCTCGGCGTACCCGTCGCAGAAGGCGCGCTGGTTCCGGCCGGCCCACTCGGCGGCCCGGTACGCGATCTGCTGGTCGCCCTGGTGGTCGGCCAGCAGCGAGCGGGCCGCGTAGTCGAACGAGCGCAGCATCCCGGCGACGTCCTTCACCGGAGTGTCCAGGGCACGCCGCTCGATCAGCGACTTGGCCGGCTCGCCCTCGAAGTCGATCAGCTTCCAGCCGTCGATCGTCCGCAGCACCTGTCCCAGGTGGAAGTCGCCGTGGATCCGCTGCACGGTCACCGGCTGACCGTACGCCGCCAGGGCGTCGAACCAGCGGCCGAGACCGTCGCGGTACGGCTCCAGCTCCGGGATCGCGGACACCGCGTGATCGAGCCGCCGCTGCATCGCCGACGCGTGCTCGACCAGCTTGTCGGCCTCCCACACGTCGGTGCCGAGCGCCTTCGCCAGCTCCGAGTGCACCTGCGCCGTACTCGCGCCGAGCCGGTGCGACTCGGCCGCGAAGTCGCCGCCGACCTCCTCGGCGTGCAGGTCCGCCTCGGCGTACAGGTCCCGCACCGACGACGTCGCGAACGACCAGCCGTCGGTCGCGTTCCGCTGGAACGCCGTCAGCATCGCGAGCTCACCGGAATCGGTGCCGCCGCCCGCGCGCGGCCACCGACCGCGTGCGGACCCGAACACCGCCGGGACCAGGTCGGACCCGGCCTCGGTGAGCGCCGACTCGATCTCGACGCCCGGGTTGCTGCCCGGCTCGAGCCGGCGGAACACCTTCAGCAGCGCGACGTCGCCGTACACCAGCGACGTGTTGCTCTGCTCGACCGTCAGCACCAGGGACTGCGCGTCCTCCGGCACCTCGACGGCCGCGTCCGGCGCCTGGACGGAGTGGAACTCCAGCCCGTCCAGCCGCCGGTCGTGCATGATCCCGTCCAGCCAGTACGGCGTCGCTTCCTTGTCGTGCAGCGCGTCGTACACCCAGACCTCGGTGTCGTCGAGGTCCTGCTCGGTCCACTCGCCGACCAGCGCGTGGCCGAGGTTCTCGGCCGGTGCGCGGTGGTAGCTGAGCGGCAGCTGATACACCCGGATCGGGGACTCCGCCCCGGGCGGGCCCGAACAGTAGACGAACCCGATCCGGACCGCCGGCCAGGCGCCCGCGTCCGACAGCCAGGCCGACGTGGCCAGCGCTTCGACGTGAACGTCGTGTCCCTTCTCCCCGAACCACCGCTGGCTCGCGCAGAAGGACTGGACCTGGTCCAGATGGGAAGTCACTACATGCTCTCCTCGTGGTCAGCCGGCTTCGCCAGCCGGAACCAGTAGAAACCGTGGGCACCGAGGGTCAGAAGGTAGGGCAATTCACCGATCGTCGGGAAGTGCACGCCGCCGAGCAGTTCGATCGGCTCCACGCCCTCCCACTGCCGCAGGTCCAGCTCGATCGGCTGCGGGAACCGGGACAGGTTGTTGACGCACAGCACCACGTCGTCGCCGAACTCGCGGATGTACGACAGGACGCTCGGGTTCGAGCCGCCCAGGTCGGTGAAGGTGCCCATCCCGAAGCAGGGGTGCTGCTTGCGGGTCTGGATCATCCGCCGGGTCCAGTGCAGCAGCGACGAGGCGTTCTCCATCTCGGCCTCGACGTTCACCGCCTGGAAGCCGTACACCGGGTCCATGATCACCGGCAGGGTGAGCTTGCCCGGCGTCGCGGTCGAGAACGACGCGTTCCGGTCCGGGGACCACTGCATCGGGGTCCGGACGCCGTCGCGGTCACCCAGCCAGATGTTGTCGCCCATGCCGATCTCGTCGCCGTAGTACAGGATCGGGGAGCCGGGCAGGCTGAGCAGCAGCGCGGTGAACAACTCCATCTTGTTGGTGTCGTTGTCCAGCAGCGGCGCGAGCCGGCGGCGGATGCCGATGTTCGCCTTCATCCGCGGGTCCTGCGCGTACTCCGACCACATGTAGTCGCGGTCCTCGTCGGTGACCATCTCGAGCGTCAGCTCGTCGTGGTTGCGCAGGAAGATGCCCCACTGGCAGGTGTCCGGGATCTCCGGCGTCTGCGCCAGGATCTCGGAGATCGGGAACCGCGACTCGCGCCGTACGCCCATGAAGATCCGCGGCATCACCGGGAAGTGGAACGCCATCTGGCACTCGTCGCCGCCGGAGTCCCGGTCGCCGAAGTACTCGACCACGTCGGCCGGCCACTGGTTCGCCTCGCAGAGCAGGACGCGGTCCTCGTAGTTCGCGTCCACCTCCTTGCGGACCCGCTTCAGGAACTCGTGGGTGCGCGGCAGGTTCTCGCAGTTCGTCCCGTCGGTCTCGAACAGGTACGGCACCGCGTCCAGCCGGAAGCCGTCCACGCCCAGGTCCAGCCAGAACTTCAGCGCCTCGATCATCGCGTCGCCGACGGCCGGGTTCTCGAAGTTCAGGTCCGGCTGGTTGGAGTAGAACCGGTGCCAGAAGTACTGGCCGCGAACCGGGTCCCAGGTCCAGTTCGAGGTCTCGGTGTCGACGAAGATGATCCGCGCGTCGGCGTACTTGTCGTCGGTGTCCGACCACACGTAGAAGTCGCCGTACGGGCCCTCCGGGTCCTCCCGCGACGCCTGGAACCAGGGGTGCTGGTCGGAGGTGTGGTTCATGACGAAGTCGACGATCACCCGGATACCGCGGGCGTGCGCCTGGTTCAGGAACGCGGCGAAGTCGGCGACCGTCCCGATCTCCGGCATCACCTCGGTGTAGTGCGAGATGTCGTAGCCGCCGTCGCGCAGTGGCGACGGGTAGAACGGGGGTAACCAGAGACAGTCGACGCCGAGCCACTCGAGATAGTCGAGTTTCTCGGTCAGGCCCTGCAGGTCGCCGATGCCGTCGGCGTTCGAGTCCTTGAAGGACCGCACGAGGACCTCGTAGAAGACGGCCCGCTTGAACCACAGCGGGTCACTCTTCGTCAGTCCGTGGTGCTGCTCCGGCAGCATGTCGGTCACGCTCACCTCCATCGGGTGTCTCCAAACCTAGTTCCCGTACCCCGATCGGGCGCACCTAAAAGGGGAAGGGCATTGCACTGAACCCGGACCGCTCCGGGGATACCGCGGTGAGTGGTGACGCCGGCGGTCGGACGGTCCCGCAAGGCGTTCCGCACAGTCTGGCGGCCCGTTGGCAGTACAAGCAAATAGGGCTCGCGATCGGTCCACACTGCGATTCGATGACGGACCGCTTCAGCGATCGCGGTCGCGCTCTCCACGCTGCTTCTCGTTCTTGTACGCCGCCCCACCGCGGCCTCCGGCGGCACCGCGCCGGCGCATGCCGCCGCGGAGCTTCACCGACTCCAGCCCCGGGTACGCCTCGTCGGCATTCACCCCGCGCCCCTCCCGCCCTTCCCCGGCCAGGAACACGGCGTCCGGCGTCAGTACGTCGTCCGCCCCCTGCGGGCCGAGCGCCTTCGGCTCCTGCTCGCTCATCGGCCGACCTCCACGGTGACGGTCAGCTGCTCGGGTACGCCGACGGTCTCGGTGAGCAAGGTGATCGCGGCCCGGAGGTCCTCGATCGCGGCTTCGCGGGTGTCGCCCTCGCCGTTCGCGAACGCGTCCGGGGTCAGGGCCGCGGCGGCGCACCAGGCGCCGTTCTCGTCCTGGCTGACGGTGAAGGGCAGGGTGATGTCACGCTGCACGTCGGCCTCCTCGCGGTGCTTGGCTGCTGCTCTGCTGCGATCGTAGGTCCGCGCCGGGGTCGTTCAGCCGCGCGGGTTCGTGGACTTGCGGGGGCGGCGGGCGTACTTGGTGAAACCGGCGCGTTCGGCGTCGGCCTCGGTGCGGAACCAGACCTCGGGTTTGGTGCGGCCGTAGTACGGCGAGTCCGGGGTGTGGAACAGCATGGACTGCGCGTTCCCCTTGATCGTGAACCCGTCCGGCGGGCCCTGATGCGGCACGGCGTCCGCCGACCCCTCGCCGTACTTCCCGGCCGTCTTCTCGGGCACCGCCCGCAGCTCGTCGAACAAGGTCGGCTCGCCACCCATCAACTCCGAAAACCCCACCCCGTCAACGGCCTCCACCGGGCTGGTGCGTGCATCGCGTGCAGGGTGCGCTGCCGGCTCAGGTGCTGTCGCCGACCGAGCCGACCCGTCGGCGGCGGGCGCGTCCTCCGACGCGGAAGCTGCAGGCGGCGACCCGGGCTTGTTGGGTGCCGGCCCCGCCGGGTTGTCGACTGCGGGTGGAGGTGCTGTCGGCGTGTTGGCGCGCTTGTCTGCGCGAGGTGCTGCTGGCGGCGGCTGCTCGTTGGCGCCCGGCTTCGCCGGGGTCGTGAGAGGCGTAGGCGTGGAGTGCTGGGTGGTGGTGCGGCGGAGGGCGTTGGTGGGGGCCGAGCTGGGGGGTGTGTGGTCCAGGGGTGTGGAGGGCTCGGGGGGTGTGGAGGGCTCGGGGGGTGTGGAGTGGGCGGGGGTGCGGCGGTCTAGGAGGAGCCAGGTGATGGTGGCGCCTAGGAGGAAGGCGAGGAGGGAGCCCAGCCAGTTGTCGCGGAGGAGCCACATCAGCGGGTGCCTTTCGTCGGGCGGAGGCGGTGCAGCAGCCAGGCGGCCGCGCTGCCGAGGACGAAGGCGACGAGGAGCAAGACCCAAACCTGTGCGAGCAGCCAACTCATGGAATCCCCTACGAAGGCTATGGACCACGATGACCTTACTCCGTCAGGCATCGCGGGCGGACTTGAGGTTTGTCAGCGCGTCCGGATCACCACCCGCCGGTTGGCGATCCGCCCGGCGCCGGTGCTGTTGGACGCGATCGGGAACGCCTCGCCGTACCCGTTGGCGCTGATCCGGCCCGGCGCCACGCCGAGTCGTACCAGTTCGGCCTTGACCGCGGCGGCGCGGCGTTCGGACAGCGGCAGGCTGGTGGCGGGGGAGCCCTGGTTGTCGGTGTGGCCGGCGATTTCGACCGGCGCGGTGGGACAGGACTTCAGGAGTGCGGCCACCAGGAGTACGGACGGTTTGGTGGCGTCGTTCACGATCGACGTACCGGACAGGAAGTTGATCGGGTGCTCACGGGTGAACGCGGCCAGCCGGGAGGGAAGCGTTCGGCACGGTTCGCTCTGCGTGCTGGGCTTCGGCAGCACCAGCTGGTCGGCGACCACCGCACCCGGTACGGCCTTCGCCGCGGCCCGTCCGACGGTCGCCTTGGTCGCCTGGTCCGGGACCTGTCCGGACAACGTCAGCGTCTGCCCGTCGTACCGCACCGAGGCGTCGCCGGTGCCGATCGCGAGCGCCCGCAGCAGCGCGGTCAGCGTGGTCGCGTCGTCGATCCCGTTCGCCGGGTCGATCGTGGTCCGGTCGTCGTACTCGCGGTCCGGCCCGAGCACCTGCCCTACCTCGGCGCCGAGCGCGTCCCGCACCGCTTGACTCCGTACGGGCGCCTGCACCCGGATCGACCGGTCCGTCCGCCCGACCTCGAACGCCGGCACGTCGGCCTGCACCGGCGTACTGCTGGTAGTGGGGGAGGGCGTGCTGCCCAGAACTTGTCCGGCGTGGTCGATCCGCACCGCGCGCACCCCGTCGACGGCGGCGACGATCTCCCGCACCCGCGCCTCGTCGACACCCTGCGGCACCGTGACGCGCGCGTCCCGGCCGTCGAAGTCGACCCGGCCGGCCTCGATCCCGCGCGCCTTCAAGGCCGCCTCGGTGCGTTCCCGGAGGTCGTCCTCGGTGGTGCCGGCGCGGGCCGGAACCAGGATCGCGGTCAGCAGCACGGGGACCGCGAGGGCCGCGAGCAGCCAGATGACGAGCGGCCGTCGTACGGGACCGGGCACTGTTCCTCCGTGGATGCGGTCAGAGTGGCCGTGCGCCAGGAGAGTACTCCGCCGCACCCGCCGACCGCACACCGCAAGGCCCCGCGTCGCCGGGTTTCTTGTCCTTTCCCGGACAGGACGCATATGCGCCAGCCCCCCGCGCACCCGATCGCTTGACTTAGTTCGCGTCCTGAACCGTACTTAGGTCGGGCCGGTTTCGACTGGGGAGGGGCTTGCTGTGCTGCCGATCGCTGCTGGGCCGGAAGACAGGCCGTCCGAGACGTCGCTGATCGTCGGGGTGGCCGCGTCCACCGCCGAACGGGTGCACCTGGCCCGCCTGCTGGGTGGGGCCGACGCGCTGCTGCTGGTGTCGAACGCCGACCAGGCACGCGCGTTCTTCGAACTGGCGGGTACGGCGCCGCGGATCGTCACCGCGCACGAACCCCCACAGATCAAGGCGGTCCCGGAGCCGATCGCCGAACTGCGGCTGGATGTCGAACGTCGCGTGGTCCGCTGGAAGGACCGCGAGCAGCCGCTGACCCGGCTCGAGCACGACTTCCTGCACTGCCTGGTCGCGGAACCCGGGCAGGTGTGGACGTACGAGCGCCTGCACCACGAGGTCTGGGGCAACGAGCACCTCGGCCACGGCTCGCACATCCACTCGGTCGTCAAACGTTTGCGCCAGAAACTCACCAACCTCGGCGCGGCCGTCACCATCCACGCCGTCCGCGGCGTCGGCTTCCACCTCTTGCCCGCCTGATCTTTGCGGAACTTTTCCGGCACCAGCCGCAGGAAAAGTTCCGCAGTACAAGGCTCGGCCCCCGCGACCAAGTGGTCGCGGGGGCCGAGCTTCGGGCTACCTGCCTACTTGATCGACTTCAGGGCGAAGTCTTCGACGACGGGGATCCCGCTGACCAGCTTGGTGGTGCGGGTCTGGGGCTTGTAACCGTCCTTCGCGGCGATCAGCGTGAGCGGGTTGTTGCGACGGTCCAGCCAGTACGCGTACTGGCCGTTGGTGTCGGTGATGAACGTGTAGGACTGCGCCCACGAGTCCACCTCGACGATCGCACCCGCGAGCGGGGCGGACGCGCCGGCCGAGCTGACGCCCGTGACCGTGCCCATCAGCTTGCTCCAGGTGGTGGGCGGAGTGACGTTCATCGTCACGCCGACCGGAGCGACCGTGTAGGGGGTGTTCTCACCGATCGTCACGGCACCCGTGTAGGCGCCGGGCTGGTCGACGCTCGCGGAGAGCGTGACCTTGACGGTCGTCGACTGTCCCGGGGCCAGCGTGGCCTCGGTCTGGTCGAGCGACAGCCAGCTCACGTCCGCCGACGACTCCGCACAGTCCTCGAGACCCGGCAGGGCCTCACTGTCCACGGTCGCCGTGAAGCCGCCGGACGAGCCGCCGACCTTGTAGAAGCCGCACGCCGCGCCACCGCGGTACCGCGGCAGGTTCGCGTTCGGCAGTGCCGACCAGGTCTCGGCCGACGGGTCATAGGCGAACCCGGCGTTGGTGACCGCACCGGCCTGGACGCCGCCGACGATCAGCAGCTTCCCGCCGGCGACGGCGTACGACGCCGCCCAGTGGTCGGCCGGGGCGTCCGCGATCGCGGTCCAGGAGTCCGCTCCCGGATCGTAGACGTAGGCCGACTTGAGCGAGTTCGTGCCGTCGTTGCCGCCGGCGCAGTACAGCTTGCCGTCGATGGCGCCGCAGGACGCGAACGCGACCGACTTCGGGTAGTTCGCCAGCGTCTGCCAGCTGTTGGCGTCGGCGTCGTACCGCACCACGGTGTTGCTCATCGGGGTGCAGTTCGCGGTGGTGCAGCCGCCGACGGCGTACAGCTTGCCGTCGAGCACGGCCTGGCCGGCGGCGGCCCGGGGAGCCGGGTTGGCCGCGACCGCGGTCCAGGCGTTGGCAGCCGGGTCGTACGACCAGGTGTCTGCGGCCGGACCGGAGGATCCCCAGCCGGAGCTGGCGACGATCTTGCCGCCGACGACGCCGACGGTGATCGCGTTGCGAGCGCCCGGCAGCGGGGCGATCGCGGTCCAGGCGAGCGACGCCGGGTCGTACACGTAGCTGTTCGCCGTCGACGCGCTACCGTTGCCACCGGCAATCGAGTAGATCTTGCCGTCGAGGTTGACCACCCGGTTGTCCATCACCGTCGCCGGGTAGTCGGCGATGTCGGCCCACGGAGCCGCCATCGGCTTCGCGGCCGCCGTCGGCGTGCCGGTCTTGCCGGACAGCATCCGGGCGAACGACGTGTCCACCGCGAGCCGCTGCAGCGGGGCGCCGACCCCGTTCTCCACCTCGGCCTTGGAGGTCTTGGTGCCGTTCGCGTTCTCCAGCACGAAGCCGCTGTTCTTCTCGCCGAACTTCACGTCCACCGGCGCGCCGCCGGTGTTGGTGACCTTGAACGACTTGGTCACCTTGCCGGTCGGCAGCCTCAGGCTGCCGGTGATGCTGCCCGGCGTGACGGCCAGCCGGCCGGCCTTCAGCGTGTAGTCGGCGGTGGTGGCCCAGTCCGCCTCGACCCCGACGGTGGCGGTCGAGCTGACGTAGTTGCCGGCCTTGGCGGTGAAGCCCTGGTTGCCGTCGGCCGCCGTGTACAGCCAGTAGAAGCCGTCGTTCAGACCGGTGTCCTCGGGCGTCGCCGCGGTGGTGGCGCTCTCGGTGGTGCCGTCGTGGCTGACGACCGCGCCGTTCACGTAACCGTTCGTGTTGGCGTCCTTGACGTTGCCGACGACGATGCCGCCGCCGGTCGGCACACAGGTGACCTGGCTGCCGATCAGGACGTTGTCGACCTCCCACCACCACGCGTACTTCGCCTCGTAGTAGTGGAACCGGACCTGCACTGATGCCTGTCCGGCCGCCTGCGGGATCGCGATCTCCTTCTGGCCGGTGGCGTTCGCGGTCTGCGCCAGCACGGTGGTCCAGGTGGCACCGCCGTCCAGCGACAGGTCCACGTCGGCCTTGTCACCCAGCCGCTTGAAGTCCTGGTTGAACCGGATCACCGGAGCGGCGACCGAGGTCAGGTCCACGACCGGGCTGACCAGCGAGGTGTCCTGCTGCCCGCCGCTGCCGTACTTGTCGGAGTCGGCGATCGCGAAGTTGCCGCTGCCGCCGGAGGTGTTGCCCCGGTTGCCCGGGTTGTCGAACTTCCAGACCTGGCCGTTGCCCTTGCCGTCGACGACCGTCCAGCCGTTCGGCGCGGAGGTGCCGTCGAAGGTCTCGTACACGCCGTCCGAGCCCCACTTGTAACCGGGCGCGGTGGTGCACGAGGTGGAGTCGGCCGGGACCGAGATGTTCTGCGTCAGGTTGCCGCTGCCGACCGTGATCGGCTGGCTGACCGTGGCGTACCCCGGGTACTTCGACTCGATCTTCAGCGAGTAGGCCGCACCCGACGGGACCTTGAGGCTGTACCGGCCGTTGCTCGGGGTGGTGTAGTCGAACACGCCGCCCGGACCCTCGACCGAGACCTTCGCGTACAGCGGCCAGCCGTGGCCGGAGCCGTCCGTGACGGTACCGCCGACACTCACCTGCGGAGTGCTCTCCAGCGCGAAGTCCTTGGTGGTGGTCTGACCGGTCGTGATGGTCGCGGTCGCGGTGGCGGTCTTGTAACCGAAGGACGAGACCGTCAGGTTGTAGTCGCCGGCCGGCAGCACGGACGAGAACGTGCCGTTGCTGCTGGTGGTCAGCGTCTTGTCGGCCTGGCCGTCGGCCTTGATCGTCACGCTCGCACCGGCCAGCGCGGCACCACCGGTGGCGGCGGTGACGGTACCGGACAGCGTGCCGGTGTCGCCGATCGGCGCGGCGCTCACCAGCGCCAGCGCGTCCAGGCGGCCCTGGCCGAAGACGTTGTTGTTCGCGTCGGTGCCGCCGCACTGGCTGTCCGGCGTGTCGATCGCGGTCTGGTTCAGCAGCGCGCGGGTCGCGGCCACGTCACCCTTGAGGGCCGGCGACGCGGACCACAGCAACGCCACGGTGGCCGTCAGGTGTGGTGTCGCCATCGACGTACCGTTGAACGCGCCGTACGTGTTGCCCGGCAGGCTGGAGCGGACGTTCACCCCCGGCGCCGAGATGTTCGGCTTGATGGTGCCGTTCTGCCCCGCACCGCGGCCGGAGAACGACGCGATGTTGTTGTTGATGTCGTAGGCGCCGGCCGAGTAGTTGCTCGTCAGGCTTCCTGGCGAACCGCTGCTCTGACAGGCCGATCCGCTGTTGCCGTTGGCGAACGCACCGAAGATCCCGGACGCGGTCCAGGCCAGGGTGATGTCCTCCATGAACGGGTCGTTCGACGGCAGCGTGGAGCCCCAGGAGTTGTTGATGACGTTCGGGCGCTTGCTCGCGTCCGGGTTCTGGCCCTGGAGGTCGGTCGGCTCCAGCATCCACTGGCCCGACGAGATCAGCGCGGCGTCGCTCGGGCAGCAGCCGTTCGCGGCGATCCACTTCACGCCCGGCGCGACACCGATCTGGTTGCCCGCGCCGTCGTCGCCGACCATGGTGCCCATCGTGTGGGTGCCGTGGCCGTTGCCGTCGGACGGTGCGTTCGGCGAGGTGCCGGCCGCGTCGAACCAGTTGTAGTTGTGGTTGAAGGTGCCGTCGCCGTTGTTGCCGCGGTACTGGTGCACCAGCGCCGGGTGGTCGTACTGCACCCCGGTGTCGATGCTGGCGACGACGATGCCCTCACCCTTGTCGCCGTACTGCGACCAGACCTGGTTCGCCTTGATGTTCGCGACGCCCCACTCGACCGACTGGACCGCCTTCTCCTGCGTGCCCGGCGTGACCTTCGGTACCTCGATCTGGACCGGTGCGTACAGGCCCTCGACCTCGGAGTGGGTGGCCAGGTCCTGGGCGAGCGCGAGCGAACCGTTCTCGATCCGGATCGCGTTCGTACCCCAGAAGGCCTGGTACTTCACGTGTTGCGCGTCCAGGTCGGCGCGGATCTTCGCCTGGCTGTCCGCGGCGGCCTTCTTCAGCGCGGCGGCGACCGCCGTACCGCGCTCGTTCCAGTTGCTGATCTTGCTGGCGGCGGTCAGGTCGGCCTTGGCTCCGAACCGGACCCAGTAGTCGGACGCCGACTTGGCGTCCTGGCCCTCCAGCAGGTTTTTGAGTTCCGGCTTGATCTTGGCGGCGGGCGATGGCGTGGCTTCCGGTTTGGTCGGTGGCGACGCCTGGGCCTGGCCGGCGGCGGCCATCCCGGTCGCGACGACGGCCAGCGCCGCCAGGGTGCTCACCAGTGATCTGGCGAGCCCCTTCCGTTGATGTGACATCTCTGCAGCCCCTCACTTGTACGACCCCGAGTCGACTCCCCCGAGCCATCTGCTGCAGCAGCGCGGCATGTGACACCGCGAGCCTGACGTGGACCTTATGTGTCAGAACAACGTGGTAACAAGCACACTTGGTGAGCAACTTGTGACTAGCTGTCGCGCCGATCGAGGCAACTGTGAGCAAACTGAGCAAACGTCGTCAGTTTCGTTGACGATCGAAGGCGGCGATTGTCATCGTGATCAGATGGTCACCGCCCGTGAACCCGCCCCAACGGACGATCTGCCAGAGACCTTCCCGCTGCTGATCGCGGTCGCCGCGTCGCCGGACCAGCGCGTCCGGCTGGCCGAGCTCGTCGACGACGTCGCGCCGCTGCTGCTGGTCTCCAGCCTCGACGAACTCCGTCGGCTGCTCGCGCCCGCCCAACCGCCGCCGCCCGCCGTACCGGCTCCGGACGCGGGCGCCGCGCCGGCGCCGGGGGAGGACGACCAGCTGACGGTCGACCCGGCCCGCTCGGTCGCCCGGTGGGGTACCCGCGAGATCCAGCTCACCGACCTCGAGCAGGAGCTGCTCGGCCGGCTGATGTCGGCGCCGCTGCGGGTCTGGTCGTACGACGCCCTGCACCAGAGCGTCTGGCCCGGCCGCGACGTCCGCGGCACCGCCGACGTGCACTCGGTGGTGAAACGCCTGCGCCGCAAACTCGACGACCTCGGTACGACCGTGACCATCGACGCCGTCCGCGGGATCGGGTTCCGGCTCACCGATCACCAACGCCCGCTGATCAGCGATCTGCGCGCGGGGTAACGTCGCCTGGCGTGACCTTCTCTGCTTCGTTTTCTGCGCTCAGCCATCTCGAATGCCCGCGGTGCGGGGCGACCCATGACGCCGACCAGATCATCGGGCTGTGCCCGTGCGGATCGCCGCTGCTCGCGCGGTACGGCGTACCCGATCTGAAGAAGGCGGATCTGGCCGGGCGGGCGCCGGATCTGTGGCGGTACCACGAGCTGCTGCCGGTGCGGTCGCCGGAGAACGTGATCACGCTGGGGGAGGGGATGACGCCGCTGCTGCCGCTGCCGCGGTATGGCGCGGAGCTCGGGGTGGAGCGGCTGCTGATGAAGGACGAGGGGCTGATCCCGACCGGTACGTTCAAGGCCCGGGGCGCCGCCGTCGGGGTGTCGCGCGCGTACGAGGTCGGCGTACGGAAGATCGCGATGCCGACGAACGGCAACGCCGGGTCCGCGTGGGCGGCGTACGCGGCACGGGCCGGGATGGAGGCACTGATCGCGATGCCGGTCGCGGCGCCGGAGATCTGCCGGCGCGAGGTGACCGTCGTCGGTGCGCGGCTGCAGCTGATCGACGGGCTGATCGGCGACGCGGCGGCTTATGTGCGGGAGCAGTCCGGGTACTTCGACGCGTCGACGCTGAAGGAGCCGTACCGCATCGAGGGCAAGAAGACGATGGGCCTGGAGATCGCCGAACAGCTCGACTGGCAGCTGCCCGACGTGATCGTCTACCCGACCGGCGGCGGCGTCGGCATCATCGGCATCTGGAAGGCCCTCAACGAACTCCGCGACCTCGGCTGGATCAACGGCCCCCTCCCACGCCTGGTCGCCGTCCAGTCCACCGGGTGCGCGCCGATCGTGCGCGCCTGGGAGCAGGGCCTGCCCGAGAGCGAGCCCTGGCCGGACGCCCGCACCGTCGCGTTCGGCATCACCGTCCCCAAGGCACTCGGCGACTTCCTCGTCCTGCAGGCAATCGCCGAAACCGGCGGCTGCGCCGTCGCCGTGGACGACAAGGACATCCTGGCCGAACAACACCGCGTCGCCCGCCTGGAAGGCATGTTCATCTGCCCCGAAGGCGCCGCCAACTTCGCCGCGATCCGCGAACTCAGCGATGCCGGCTGGATCCACCCCGGCGAACAGGTGATAGCCCTCAACACCGGCGCCGGCCTGAAGTACCCGGAAACCGTTCCGCTCTGAACAACTGATCCGACCCCACGCGGTGCTACCCGCCGCTCACACCCGCCCCCGGGCTGGTACCCGGAAGCCTCTTCCGGCTGGCGCCGGCGGCGTAGTTTTCTGGTGAAGGGCGTTGGCTTGACACTCATGTGCGAGCGGTAGCTAGCCAGTTACCGGCGGCAGCCGACAACTCCTGGTGCCAGCCGGAAGCTGTGTTCCGGGCGTAAGCCGGGGGGTGGGAGGGGCGCGTAGCGCTGCGAGGCAGGAGCCGTGCGTCGCACCACGTGGGTTGTTCGACCCGCTTCGTGCAGACGGTTCCTGTCAGCTCTTCCCCTGGCGCGCGCAGTTCCTGTCAGGCCTGGCCGCGGCGGACGGCGAGGATGTGGGCGGGGTTGGTGTTGGGGTCGAGTTTTACGTAGTTCTGTTGGCCCCAGCGCCAGGTGGAGCCGCTGATTTCGTCGTAGACGGTGAAGGTGTCCTCGGGGCGCATGCCGAGGGCGGCCATGTCGAGGTGGACCATCGACTCGCGGACGGCGTGCGGGTCGGTGTTGACGACGACGATGACCGTGTCGCTGTGGCCGTCGGGGGCGGTCGAGCGTTTCGAGTAGCACATGATGCCCTCGTCCTCGACCGAGTGCAGCGTGAGGTTGCGGAGCTGCTGGAGCGACGGGTGGCGGCGGCGGATGTTGTTCAGCAGCGTCAGGTACGGCGCCAACGTGCGGCCTTCGCGTTCCGCCGCCTCCCAGTCTCGCGGGCGGAGCTGGAACTTCTCGGTGTCGAGGTACTCCTCCGACCCGGGCCGCAGTGCGACGTGCTCGAACAGTTCGTACCCGGCGTACACGCCCCAGGCCGGTGACGCCGTGGACGCGATCGCGGCGCGGATCTTGAACGCGCCCGGTCCGCCGTACTGCAGATAAGCAGTCAGGATGTCCGGTGTGTTCACGAAGAAGTTCGGCCGCAGGAAGTGACCCGTCTCCTGGGTCAGCTCCGCCAGATACTCCTCCAGCTCCCACTTCTCGTTGCGCCAGGTGAAGTACGTGTACGACTGGTGGAAACCGACCTTCGCGAGCTCCTGCATCATCGGCCGCCGGGTGAACGCCTCGGACAGGAACACCACGTCCGGGTCGGTCTTGCGGATCTCGCCGAGCAGGTACTCCCAGAAGTTCACCGGCTTGGTGTGCGGGTTGTCGACCCGGAACACCGTGACGCCCTTGGAGATCCACAGCTTCACGATCCGCAGTACTTCGGCGTAGATCCCTTCCGGGTCGTTGTCGAAGTTGATCGGGTAGATGTCCTGGTACTTCTTCGGCGGGTTCTCGGCGTACGCGATCGAGCCGTCGGCGCGGACCGAGAACCACTTCGGGTGCTCCTTGACCCACGGGTGGTCCGGCGAGGCCTGCAGCGCCAGGTCGATCGCGACCTCGAGGCCGACCTCGCGGGCGCGGCCGACGAAGTACTCGAAGTCCTCGAAGGTCCCCAGCTCCGGGTGGATCGCGTCGTGGCCGCCGTCCTCGGAGCCGATCGCCCACGGCGAACCCGGGTCGCCCGGCTTCGGGTCGAGGGTGTTGTTCGGGCCCTTGCGGAACGAGTGCCCGACCGGGTGGATCGGCGGCACGTAGAGGATGTCGAAGCCCATCTTCGCGACCGCCTCGAGCCGCCGGGCCGCGGTCCGGAAGGTCCCGGACTTCCACGTCTCGGTCTCTTCGTCGTACTCCGCACCCTCGGAGCGCGGGAAGAACTCGTACCAGCTGCCGTACAGCGCGCGGGTCCGGTCGACCCACACCGGGTACGTCTCCGACGAGGTGATGAGCTCGCGCACCGGGTACCGCCCGAGGGCCGCCCGTACCTGTGGCGAGATCCCCGCGGCGAGTCGCGCCTCCGGCGGCAGCGCGCCGTTCGCCAGCGCGTGCGCGGCATCGCCCAGCGTCGACCGGTCCGCCCGTACGGCGGGTGGTACGCCGGCCGCCGCGCGGTCGAAGAACGCGGCGCCCTCCATGAACATCAGGTCGACGTCGAGCCCGGCCGGCACCTTGATCTCGGCGTTGTGCCGCCAGGTCCCGTACGGGTCGCTCCAGCCCTCGACCGCGAACGTCCACGCGCCCTGCTCCTGCAGCGTCACGTCGACCGTCCACCGGTCGGTGCCGGGCGCGCCCGGGGTCATCAGCATCCGTCTGGTCTGTCCCGACGGCGAGGTCAGTACGACGTTCGCGTTCACCGCGTCGTGTCCCTCGCGGAACACGGTGGCCGCGATCGTGAACGTCTCGCCGACCACTGCCTTGGCCGGATACGCTCCGGCGTCGACGGTCGGGGTGACATCGGTGATCGGGATGCGCCCAGTCATGGCGTAGCGGACCTTCGCTTTCCGAAGTAGTAGCTGTAACACTGACCGTATCGGTATCCACGCCCCGCGCGTGACATGCACAGCTGCAAAATCTTGCTCGCGTTGCAAGATCGATGCATCCCGAGGGTGTTTTGCGCACCGTCGCCCGGTACGGTGTCCCGGTGCGAGCGATACGACGATTCTCCGTCCGCCCTGTCCTGCCCGAGCCGCTGACCGGCCTGGGCACCCTGGTGAACAACCTCCGCTGGGCCTGGCACCCGGAGACGCAGGACGTCTTCGAGGCTGTCGACCCGCAGCTGTGGCGGAGCACCGGCGGTGACCCGGTCAAGCTGCTCGGCGAGGTCCCGGCGGCCCGGCTCGACGAGCTGGCCAACGACCACGCCTTCCTGCGCCGGCTGGAACTGGCTGTCGCCGACCTCGACGGCTACGTGACCGACGACGGGTGGTTCCAGACCGCGGGCGGTTCGCCGCTCGACGCGGTCGCCTACTTCTCGCCGGAGTTCGGCATCACCCACGTGCTGCCGCAGTACTCCGGCGGTCTCGGCATCCTCGCCGGTGACCACCTGAAGGCGGCCAGCGACCTCGGCGTACCGCTGATCGGTGTCGGGCTGCTGTACCGGCACGGCTACTTCGCGCAGTCGCTCAACCGTGAGGGCTGGCAGCAGGAGCGTTACCCCCTGGTGGACCCGGACGGGCTGCCGATCAGCCTGCTCCGGGATGGTGACGCCCCGGCGCAGATCACGCTGGCGCTGCCCGGCAACCGCGAGCTGCACGCGCAGATCTGGGTCGCCCAGGTCGGCCGCGTCCCGCTGCTGATGCTCGACTCCGACATCGAGGAGAACGAGCCGTCCGAGCGCGAGGTGACCGACCGGCTGTACGGCGGTTCCACCGAGCACCGGCTGCTCCAGGAGCTGCTGCTCGGCGTCGGCGGTGTCCGCGCGGTCCGCACGTACTGCCGGATCACCGGTCACGCCGCGCCCGAGGTGTTCCACACCAACGAAGGTCACGCCGGTTTCCTCGGTGTCGAGCGGATCCGCGAGCTGGCGACCGAGAAGGGGCTCGACTTCGACACCGCGCTCGAGGTCAACCGCGGCGGCACGGTCTTCACCACGCACACGCCGGTCCCGGCCGGTATCGACCGGTTCCCGGTCGAGCTGATCCAGCAGCACTTCTCCGCCGACGTGTTCGGCCCGGAGGTCCCGATCGAGCGGATCCTCGAGCTCGGCGCCGAGGACTTCGAGGGCGGCGACCCGGCGCTGTTCAACATGGCGATCATGGGCCTGCGGCTGGCGCAGCGCGCGAACGGCGTCTCGAAGCTGCACGGTGTCGTCAGCCGCGGGATGTTCGCCGGGCTGTGGCCGAGCTTCGACCCGGTCGACGTACCGATCACCTCGATCACCAACGGCGTGCACGCGCCGACCTGGGTGGCGCGCGAGGTGCACGACCTGACGTACGCGAACTACACCGCCGACGGCGACTCGGTGTTCGAGGGTCTGGACAAGACCACGGACGCGCAGATCTGGGAGACCAAGCGGCTGCTCCGGCAGCGGTTCATCGACGACACCCGGTCGCGGGTGCGGCAGTCCTGGATCAACCGCGGCGCCAGCGAGGCCGAGCTCGGCTGGGTCGACTCGATCCTGGACCCGGACGTGCTGACGATGGGCTTCGCCCGGCGGGTTCCGTCGTACAAGCGGCTGACGCTGATGCTGCGCGACCCGGCCCGGCTGAAGTCGCTGCTGCTGCACCCGGAGCGGCCGGTGCAGATCGTGATCGCCGGCAAGGCGCACCCGCACGACGAGGGCGGCAAGAAGCTCATCCAGGAGATGGTGCGGTTCGCCGACGACCCGGAGGTGCGGCACCGGATCGTGTTCGTGCCGGACTACGACATCGCGCTCGCGCAGCCGATGTACCCGGGCTGCGATGTCTGGCTGAACAACCCGCTGCGTCCGTACGAGGCCTGCGGTACGTCGGGGATGAAGGCGGCGCTGAACGGTGCGCTGAACCTCTCGATCCGCGACGGCTGGTGGGACGAGTGGTACGACGACGAGTTCGGCTGGGCGATCCCGTCCGCGGAGGGGATCGAGGACACCGAGCGCCGCGACGACCTCGAGGCGCACGCGCTGTACGACATCATCGAGAAGCAGGTCGCGCCGCGGTTCTACGACGGTGAGGTCCCGGGCCGCTGGATCGAGATGCTCCGGCACACGATCAAGGAGCTCGGCCCGAAGGTGCTCGCCACCCGGATGGTCAAGGACTACGTCGAGCAGCTGTACGTGCCGGCGGCGCAGTCGTCGCGGGCGCTGAACTCGACGTACGAGGGTGCCCGTGAGCTGGCCGCGTGGAAGCAGAAGGTCCGGGCGGCGTGGCCGCAGATCCGGGTCGACCACGTGGAGCTGCAGGGCCTCGGCGACGTACCGCAGCTCGGCACCACGGTCGGCCTCCGAGCGTTCGCCGCGCTCGGCGACCTGCAGCCGGCCGACATCTGCGTCGAGGTGCTGCACGGCCGGGTCGACGCGAACGACGAGATCAAGGACCCGGTCCGGACGACGCTGTCGCTGGCCGAGACGTACGAGGGCAACCGGCACCGGTACGAGGGCGAACTGAAACTCGACCGCACCGGCCCGTTCGGCTACACCGTCCGCGTCGTCCCGAACCACCAGGGCCTCGCCTCCGTCGCCGAACTCGGCCTCGCCGCCGGCCCGTCCGACCCCGACGACCCCACCACCCCCGACCTCCCCGCCGGCTCAGAATTCTGACCCGCCCCAAACCACGCCCCCGCCTGCCTCACCAGGCGGGGGCGTTCGCGTTTCCCGACCTGCTTCTGACGATTCCGTAGGCAACTAGTGCGGCGGCCAAGGTGGTCAGGGTGAGGGAGGCGGTGGTGGTGGCGGTGTGGAACTGGGCCGTTTGGTTCGGGGTCCAGGTCGGGGTGGTGATGGGGCCGGTGAAGAGGGTGGCGAGGATGGTGCCGGTGAGGGCGATGCCGGTGGCGGAGGTTACTTCGGTGGCGGTGTCGGTGAGGGCGGCGCCGATGGTGGTGCGGTTGGGTGGGAGGCCGCGGAGGACGTTGACGCCGGCGACCACGCCGACGACGCGCATTCCGGCCGCGACCAGGACGAGCGCGATCGCGACCCACAGGTAGCCGTAGCGGCTCAGGGCGCCGTACACGGCGAGGCCGGCGACGACGGACGTGGCGCTGATCCAGGCGGCCCGGGACAGGCCGACCCGTTCGACGAACGGGCGGATCAGGGCACCGCCGGCGACCAGTACGACGACCTGGGGGAGCAGGCCGATCGCCGCGAGCGCGGGCGTCCAGCCCCAGTCGAGCTGGAGCTGCAGCGTCACGAGGTACCCGAGCCCGGCCGTCGCCAGGCCGGCCGCGGCCTTGAAGGCCAGTCCGCTCGAGACCAGCGGATGCGCGAGCAGCCGCGGATCCAGCAGCGGGTACGCCGCCGTCCGCTCGCGGCGGAAGAACAAGATGCCTCCGGCAACAGCCGCCCCGGTGAACGCCCACGGGACCCACGACCCGGCGCCCGCGTCGACGAACATCGTCGGTGCGACCAACGCCAGTACGATCGTCGCCGTACCGAGCACCGCGCCGGCCACGTCCACCGGATCGCGGTGCAGCTCGGCCGGTTGATCGGCCGCGATACCACGCCGTACGCCGATGATCGCCAGCACCGCGATCGGTACGTTGACGAGCAGCAGCACCTGCCACGGCGCGACCGCGAGGACGAACCCGCCGGCCGTCGGGCCGACCGCGAGCCCGACCAGGCCGACCGTCGAGATCAGCGTCGTCGCCCGCACCCGCAGGCCGTCGTCCGCGAACAGCCGGAAGCTCAGCGCCATCGACCCCGGCGTGGTCATCGCGGCCGCGACCCCCATCGCGACCCGTACGGCGATCAGTTGCCCGACCGTGCCGACGAACGCGGTCGCGAGGCTGGCGACCGCGAGCAGGACCAGCCCGGCGAGCATCACCCGGCGCCGCCCGAACCGGTCCGCGACCGCCCCGAACCCGAGCATCAGCCCGCCGAACACCACCGCGTACGCACCGGTGACCCACTGCAGCGCGGTCGTCGACGCGTGCAGTTCGCGGCCGATGGTGGGCAGCGCGACGTTCAGGATCGAGTTGTCGAGCATCTCGAACAGGAACACCGCGGACAGTCCCGCCAACGCCACCCATGCCTCCCGCAGCGAACGCGGGCCGGCTGCTATGACAGTTGTCTGAGCTGAGGACATGCCACTAGGTTAAGTGACTAAACTTAGTGACACAAGAGAGTGAGGTCGCAGATGCCCAGAACCGCAGCCCGCGGCGGACCGCAGACCCGTGCGCGGATCTCGCAGATCGCCACCCAGCTGTTCCTGGAGCGCGGGTTCGAGGCGGTCACGGTCGCCGAGGTCGCGCGCGCGGCGGAGGTGTCGAGCGTGACCGTCTTCAAGCACTTCCCGCGCAAGGAGGACCTGCTGCTCGACCGCGCCGACGACGCGGCCGAGCTGCTGCGTACGGCGGTCCGCGCGAACGGCGACGTACTGGCGTCCCTGCGCGCCGCGACGCTCCGCCTGGTCGACGAGCGGCACGCCCTGTCCGGCCTGAAGGACGGCTCGGTCCCGTTCTTCGCGACGGTCGCGGCGTCCCCCGCGCTGATCGCCCGCGCCCGCGAGATCGCCGACGACCTCCAGCAAACCCTCACCGAAGAACTGACCGCTCCTGATGCGGAACTGCTCGCGGCGTTCTATGTGAGCGGTTATACGACAGTTCTGGTCGAGACGGCCCGGCGGCAGTTGGCGGGGGAGTCGCCGGACGAGGTCGTCGACGACCACCGGGCCCGCGTGGAACTGCTCTTCGACCGGCTCCGGACCGGCTTCAGCGGCTGAGGTCCTGCCAGCTGAACGCTCCGCCCGACGCCGGCGACGTGACGAACGCACGACCCGTGAACGTGAGTCCCGGATCGGTCCGGTAGAGCTCGCCGGCCTCCTTCGCGGCTGCCTCGTCACCGTTGTCAGCGGCAACCATCAGCCGAGCGATCCGGTCCGTCCCGTCGACGTCCGCGCCGTCGAGCGTGTCCGACATGCTGCCCCAGTTGTCCCACAGCAGCAGCTCGTCGCCGTTCAGATGCGCCAGCTGATAGTGCACGTACGTCCGGATGAACCACCCGCCGTGCAACTTCAACGGCGCCTCCGGGTTGGGATCGGCGCCGTACAGATCCCCGTTGAGCTCCCCGGCCCGGTAGCCCAGCCACACCTCGGCGGCCGACGTGAACGGACCGGCCGGCATGTCAGCCGGGTCGAAGGGGTGGCTGCCCGGCTCCAGCTCGGTGTCGACCATCACCCACCGCTCGCCGTTCCAGTACTCCGCGACCACGTGGTCGTTGTTGAACCCTTCGGTGAAGTAGCCCCCGAACCCGACCCGGCTACGCGCCGGGATCCCCTTGTGCCGCAGGACCGACACGAACAGCAGCGTGTGGTCCCGGCAGCACCCGACCACCTTGTCGACCGGCTCCCGCGGCACCGTCAGCGGCGTACCGTTGCGCTTCTGGTCGACGTCGAGGATCGCCGACACCCAACGGCTGTCGATCTCCGCGAGCCGTTCGCCGGTGAACTCGATGCCACCGCCGCGGTAGTGGATCACCAGGTTCCGCACGACCGCGGCGATCCCGGGAATGTCGTCCGGCAGCGCGTCGAACAGCCCTGCGTGTACGCCGGGGTCGCTGAACCGGCTCTGGATCGCGTAGTCCATCAGAGAGTCCTTTCGAGTACAGGGAGTGCGATATCGACGGCCGGCTGGTCGCGGGGGAGCAGGTGGCAGTCGGGGAGGTACACCTCGCGCGGCGGACCGGACTCGGGGAGGCCGTGCGCGCGGACGTGGTCGTAGACGAGGTCGTACGCGAGCATGATCCGCGGGTACGCGCACTCGTCCATCGTGATCGTGCAGTACGCCTCGCGGTGCGCGGGCTCGACCCGGATCCCGATCCGCCCGGCCGGGTCGACCAGCCCGTCGAACGGGACGCACACCTCGACCGTCGCCTCGCCCTCGGGCGTGACCGCGCCGTGGTAGATCACCCACGACCCGACGGTCGCGTCCGCCCCGGCGGCTCGCAGGTACGTGAGGATCTCGTCGGTGCACGTGACGATCACCCCGATCAGCTGCTGCTGGTCGGTGTCGGCGCGGATGCTGGCGATCTTGGTCGCCGGTACGTCGCGGGTGTTAACCGGGCGTGGGGCGAGTCCCGGCGTACCGGAGCGGGCGAGGCGGTCGCGCAGGTACTGGAAGGTCGCCCGCCGCGCGGCAGTGGTCGCCTCCTCGGCGGCCCACCAGCGGTCGAGCCGGATCATCGCGGCCTCGTCGGAGCCGGCGAGTACCTCGGCGATCGTGGTCAGCGGCATGTCCAGCTGCCGCAGCACGCTGATCCGGCGCGCCCGCTCGAGCTGCGCCTCGTCGTAGCGCCGGTAGCCGTTGGCCGGATCCACTTCGGCAGGTGCGAGCAGGCCGGACACGTCGTACAGCCGCAAGGCCTTCAACGAAAGGCCTGCGCGGCGCCCGAACTCACTGATCGTCAGCACGGGCCCATCAAACCCCCTGCCCCTGGGGCAGAGTAAACCCCCGGCCGAAGCGGCCGGGGGTTCGCGACGAGCAGGCTCAGTTGGCCGTCACGCAGGTGACGAACGGCTGGACCGTGATCGTGCCCTTCGGGTCGTTGTTCGTCAGCGCGACCGTCCAGGAGGCGGCCGTCGAGACGCCGTTGGCCTCGGTGATGTCGCTCGGGTAGGAGCCGTTCAGGAACACGTCGGCGGCCGTGGTGCTGCCGGTGTCCCACTTGAGGCCGCCGCCGATCGCCTTCTTGCCGTCGGCGCAGGTGAGCGTCACGGTGCTGTAGCCCTTCGGCACCGTCTTCTGCGGGCCGTCCACCGAGAGGCCCGAGACACCGTCCTTGCCGGCTGCACCGGCTGCGCCCTCGGGACCCGCGGGACCCTCGGGTCCGGCCGGGCCGGCCGCACCGCCGACCTTGTTGAGCTTGTCCTTGACGGCGGGGGCGAGGTCGACCTCGGCCACCGAGTTGTCCACGATCTGCACCGACGCGACCGAGCGTGCGCAGAGCGGGTAGGTGAGAGTCGCGCACCCGGTTCCGCCCGCGGCGTTCGCGGCGATCGCACCCGCCCCGATGACACCGACCGCCGCGATCGACGCGGCGACGAGCTTCTTCTTCTTGGTGTTGAACAGCCTCACAACTGCTTCCCTTCTGAAGCCCCCGGCACTCCCAGTTGGGCCGGGTGACGCGTGAAGGTATCAGGTCTGCACCGGTATCCGCACCCCCTCGGCGGCTGAACTTCACCCATCCTTGAACTTGGGGAACGGCCGTACGTCGGGTTCCACCCATCCGGTGCGCGCATCCGCCGACGCCAGCGCGCGCGAACTGTAGAAATGCGTCAGCAGCCGCTTGTCCAGCAACCCCGGATTCCGCCCGACCAGCTCCTCGAAACTCTCATCCGGCACCTCACCCATGTGGTACGCCGTCAACTCGACCCACGCCCTGCTCACGGTCGCGTTGTACTTCTGCGGCACCCCGGCGTACCGCGCGGTCCGCCGGATGCCGTCGCTGATCAGCCCGACCGCGTCGCTCGTTCCGCAGCGCCGTACGGCGAGCCAGGTCAGCCGGACGTGCTCGCGGTGACCGAACCGTTCGGCGGTCGACATCACTTCGCTCATCAGTTCCTCGAACGTGCTCATCTCCCCACGGTCGGGACCTGCGGCGCCGGCGGCAACCGAGTTTCGGCGCGGGGGTTGTGTTGATGACGGTAACGATATATCGTTAGTGTCATGAAGAATAACGAGGAGGAAATGATGAACACCCCCAACGAACTGCGTGGTCGCGGACGCGGCCACCGTCACCCCCGTCGCGGTGGACCGCGGATGGGAGAAGGCATGCCGATGCACCGTGGCCGTGGAGGCCGCGGGCCCGGAGGTGGCCCGGGTCGTGGCCGCGGCCGGGCTCCGCGCGGTGATGTCCGTACGGCCGTCCTGATGCTGCTCGCCGAGGAGCCGATGCACGGCTACCAGCTGATGCAGGCCATCGCCGACCGCAGCGACGGGCGCTGGACCCCCAGCCCCGGCGCGATCTACCCGACCATCAACCAACTGGAGGACGAGGGCCTGGTCACCGTGACCGCGGAAGCCGGCCGCAAGCTCGTCACGCTCACCGACGCCGGACGCGAGTACGTCGAGAGTCGCACCGCCGACCCGTTCGCCGCGTTCGCGAGCGCCGCACCCGGGGCGGACCTGCGAGGCCTGCTCGAGGAACTGCACTCGGCGACCCGGCAGGTCGCCCGCAGCGGCTCGGAGGAGCAGCGTACGGCGGCCGCCAAGATCCTGGCCGACGCCCGCCGCTCGCTCTACCTGCTGCTCGCCGACGCCCCGGCGGACCCCGAGGCTGAGATCTAGGTCACCCAGGGGAACGTCTGCGCCGAACCACTCCTCTTCCGAGTTGTCATCCACAACGTGAGGAGGGTTCGGGATGCGTTCTCGAAGGATCGTCGCGGGCGTGCATACCGTGCTGGCGGCGCTACACATCTACTGGGCGACGGGTGCGACCTGGCCCGCGTCCGACGAGCGTTCACTCTCCCGAGCCGTGCTCGGCATACAAGTCTCGTTCGCTCCGCAGGTGGTGTTGCCTCTCGCAGCACTGCACCTGCTGCTGGCCTTCGCGGTGCTCAGGTCCGACCGGTCCCCGGTCGCCAGGCTGGTCGTCACCGGCCTCGCCGCAGGCCTGGCCTTCCGTGCGGCACTAGGTGTCGCCTGGGCCTTCAGCTACAGCAGTACTGCGTTCTACTGGTTGAACGTGCTGCTCTATACGCCGGCTTGTATTGCGCTGTGTGTGGCTGATGTGAGGATGCTTCGAATCCGATGGGTGAAGGCGGCCGTTGTCGCGGGCCCAATTGCTGTGGTGACGGTGTTGGCGTTGGTTGCCTACGTTTACCAGCCCGGCGAGCGGCCTCACCCGGCTGAGGCAGGGAGGTATGTGGAGACGCCATTGGCGCGGGTCCACTACCTACAGCAGGGGACAGGATCGCCTGTGGTGCTGCTGGCGCCGGGAGCGTCTCCTGCGCTCGCTTGGTATCAGGAGATGGCTGTACTCGCGAAGAACCACACCGTGTACGCCGTCGACCTGCCAGGCCAGGGGGAGACCCGGCTGGACGACAAGGGCTTCGCCTTTGATCTCAACGGGATGACCGACGCCCTCGAGCAGTTCCTCAACGCGCTGCACCTGCAGAACGTCGTACTCGGTGGCAACTCCTGGAGCGGCGGCTGGGCCCTCGCCTACGCGCAGCGGCATCCCGAGCAGGTCAGCAAGCTGCTCCTGCTCGCGCCGTCGGGTCTGGACGAACCCGATGTCGCGAGCTGGGAGATCCTCAAGCTCCCGCTCGTCGGTGAGGTCCTCGGCAAGCTCGCGGCCAACCGCAGCATGGTCGAGTCCGCCGACCGCGGCCTGTTCGTCCACAAGAACCGGGTGACACCGCAACTGGTCGACGCGATGTGGATCCCCGGAACGTATCGTGACAACGTGCGATCCATGTACGCACTCGAGCGCGACCTCGACTGGAGCGTCACCGAGAAGGCGCTCCCGTCCACGCGGCAGCCGACCCTCGTGGTGTGGGGCGACCACGACACCGTCCTACCGGTCGCCCAGGCCGGCCACTTCGCCAAACTGTTGCCGAACGCAACCGTCCACGTGCTCGCGAACTGCGGCCACGCCCTGACCGTCGACTGCCCGGACCAGGTAACTCCGCTGATGGCGGCCTTCCTCGGATGATCGACCCGCAGCGGATCCGCGCGGCCCAACGCGGCGACACCGTCGCGATGAACGACGTCCTCGACGCGCTGACGCCGTACGTGGGGAAGATCTGTGCGCCGATCGCGCTGAACGACGGGCCGGACGCCGCGCAGGAGGCGCTGATCGCGATCTTCCGCGGGCTGCACGGCCTGCAGGACCCGGTCGCGCTGTACGGCTGGGCGCGCGCGATCGCGGTCCGTGAGGCGGTCCGGGTCGCGCGCCGCGGTCAACGCCAGCAGCCGGCCGAGCTGGCGGAGCTGCCGGACCGAGACGACCCGCAGTTGCTGGTCGACGTACAGGACGTGCTGCGCCGGCTCTCACCGGAGCACCGTGCGGTCCTGGTACTGCGGGACCTCGAAGGAATGGACGAACAGGCGGCGGCCGCGGTGCTCGACCTGCCGGCGGGTACGGCGAAGTCGCGGTTGCACCGAGCACGCGCGAGCTTCCGGAAGGCGTGGAGATCATGAACTGGCCCCAGATCGAGCTCACCGACGTCGAGCGGTTCCGCGCGCTCGCGGCCGGCGTACCGGGCGCCGCCGTCACTGAACGCGTACTGCCTCAGGAATCCGACCGGGTGAAGGCGATGCTGAACGACCTCGACGTGTTCGCGGAGATCCAGGCGGACTTCGTGTCGGCGACGATCGAGCAGCGCGACGGCGACCACGTCGTCGTACGAGCGAGAGGCGCCAGGGGACAACGTGCCCGGTTGGTCGGTCAGCTCCGCCCCGGGTGGTGCTGGTTGCAGAGCCGCTTGCTGATCATCGGTATGGCGGCCGCACCCGAGCCTGGCGGTGGTACGCGCGTCGCACTCACCGGTGGGATCCGTGTCCCGGGCAGGGCGAGGATCGTACCGATCGGTGTCCGGCAGGAGAGTAAGAAGGCGCTGGACCGGCTGGAGGAGCTTCTTACGAGCTGAGCACGCCAGACGGGAGTGCGGCGAGCAGGGCGTCGGCGTGGCGCCGGTAACCGAGGTTGTTCGGGTGGAACGCGTCCGGCGCGAGCATGCCGCGCCACGGCGGCCGTGCGTACCGGGAAACCTCGGCAACAGGCAGTCCACGGGATGTGGCGGTGTTGCTGATCAGCTGGTTGATGCCGGACACGTACGGGCTGACAGCGCCCCCGATCCGCCAGAGCCGGTCAGGAACGGTCAGATCCATCACGACCGAGGAGGACGGCAGCCTGTCGATCACCTGGCGCAGGTGGTCCCGGAAGCGCTTCGGCGGCGTGGCGAGGATGTCGTTGTTGCCGATCCCGCAGGTGACGAGTGCCGGGTTCAGCCCGTCCAGGAACGGCAGCTGGTCCTCCAGCACGTGCTTGGTCTGTGCACCGGACCGTGACAGGTTCAGCACCCGCCAGGGCGTTCCCCTACGGCGTAGGGCGTTCAGGACCTGTCCGACGTACCCGTGCAGTGGTGAGGAAGCTCCCAGACCCTGTGCGGTCGAATCACCCAGTACTACCCACAACGGCCCGTCGCCGGTGAGGGCGTTGGTGTTCTGGCGGGTCCAGTAATCGGCGTACGTGCGCGCCTGGACGTCGACGTACGCCACGCCGTCCACCCAACGCTGGACGGCCAGCCGGGAACTGGTGCGCTCGGCCTCGCCCCAGCGCATGATGGCGCGGTGCAGCGCCCCGATCGGTGTGGTCAACGTCGGTCCCCCCAGAGGTGAACAACAGATGACCGTCGAATGTACAGGCGGAAGGTTAACGACCTCTCAGAGCGCGCGCAGCAGCACCAGACAGCGCGGTGCGAGTGGCACGGTCGCGCCCGCTTCCACCTCCGTCACCATGCTCTTGCTCGTGTCCAGCACCACCTCGTACGCCGGTGCCCAGGAGGCATCCGGTACGACGACGTTCCGGGTCTCGGGCGTCGCGTTCAGCGCGAGCAGGAACGAACTGTCGGTGAGCGCGTTGCCCTCCGTGTCGGTCGCCCGCAGCGCGTCGCCGCGCAGGAACATCCCGATCGTCCGCAGGTTCCCGTCGAACCAGTCCGCGTCGGTCATCTCGCCGCCGTGCGGCGCGATCCACGACAGGTCCTTCCGGCCGCCCGGTACGACGGGCTGCCCGGAGAAGTAGTGCCACTGCCGCAGCGCGGGGTGCGCGGCCCGGAGCCGGATGAGCTGCTTCGTCAGCTCGAGATGGTCGGACCAGGTGGCCGGCAACGACCAGTCGAACCACGACAGCTCGTTGTCCTGGCAGTACGCGTTGTTGTTGCCGTCCTGCGTCCGCCCGCACTCGTCGCCGGCGGTGATCATCGGTACGCCGGTCGACAGGATCAGCGTGGACATCAGGTTCGCCATCTGCTGTTTGCGCAGCGCGATCACGCCCGCGTCGCCGGTCTCGCCCTCGACGCCGCAGTTCCAGGACCGGTTGTCGTCGGTGCCGTCCCGGTTGTCCTCGTGGTTCGCCTCGTTGTGCTTGTGGTCGTAGCTGACCAGGTCGCGGAGCGTGAACCCGTCGTGGGCGGTGACGAAGTTGATCGACGCGTACGGGTACCGGCCGTCGTCGCCGTACAGGTCGCTGGAGCCGGAGAGCCGGTAGGCGAGGTCCTTCACGCCGTCGGACGTGTTCCGCCAGACGTCGCGGACGCTGTCGCGGAACTTGCCGTTCCACTCCGACCACGGCGTACCGAAGTTGCCGACCTGGTAGCCGAACGGGCCGACGTCCCACGGCTCGGCGATCAGCTTCACCCGGCCGAGCACCGGGTCGGCCGCGACCTCGGCGAGAAACGGGTGGTCCGGGATGTCGACCTCGTGCCGTTCGTTGCGGACCAGCGTCACGGCCAGGTCGAACCGGAACCCGTCGACGCCCATCTCCTCGACCCAGTAGCGCAGCGAGTCCATCACGAGTCGCCGTACCTGCGGGTGCGAGGTGTCGACCGAGTTGCCGGTGCCGGTCACGTCGTACATCGCCGCGCCGTGGCTGAGCCGGTAGTACGCGCGGTTGTCGATGCCGCGGAAGCTCAGCGTCGGCCCGTCGAAACCGCCCTCGGCCGTGTGGTTGTAGACCACGTCGAGGATCACCTCGATGCCCGCGGCGTGGAACGCGGCGACCATCGCCTTGAACTCGTTCACCTGCTCGCCGCGCGACCCGGACGACGAGTACGGCGCGTGCGGGGCGAAGAAGCCGAGCGTGTTGTAGCCCCAGTAGTTCGGCAAGCCGCGCGCGGAGATCGCCGGCTCGGTGAGGAAGTGGTGGATCGGCAACAGTTCCACCGATGTCACCCCGAGCTCGGTCAGATACTTGATCACCGACGGGTGCGCGAGTCCGGCGTACGTCCCGCGCTGCTGCTCAGGTACGTCGGGGTGCAGCTTCGTGAAGCCCTTCGTGTGCAGCTCGTAGATGACGGTCTCGCCCCAGTGCACCGGCCTGCTGATCGGCGGCGGGGGAGGCGAGTCCGCGACCACCACACCGACCGGCACATGCCCGGCGGAGTCGCCGTCGGACGAGTCGTAGATCAACGGGCTGCCGTAGTCCAGCTCGCCGTCGACGGCCCGCGCGTACGGATCCAGCACCAGCTTCGACGGATCGAACCGCAACCCGTGCGACGGGTCGAACGGCCCATGCACCCGGTACCCGTACCGCTGCCCCGCCCCGACCCCGGGCACGAACCCGGTCCAGAACTCGCCCGTGTGCGTCAGATCGAAGTTCCGCTGACTGCCGTCGTCCCCGATCAGCGCCAGCTCGACCCGCTCGGCCGCCGGCGCCCAGAGCGTGAAGGTCGTCCCATCGGTCTGGACCACAGCACCGGGCCGCGGACCGGTCTCGGGGGACAGGTCCGGAGCGCTCGGGGCGGCGGTCGCTTCTTTCACCGGGACATTCTGCACAGGTCGTTGTGAGTTCACGATAGTGCGGTGGTTTTGTTCGTGAGACGGTGGTTGCGAACGTCTCTGCGCAGTGATACGCAAGGACTATTACTAATTCACCCACCTATGGGGATCACATGTCGGAAGAGTTGGCCGGTCTGACCGTTGGTCTGATCGGCGCGGGCAACATCTCGCACGTCCATGCCGCGTCCTGGAAGGCCGTCGGCGCACGGGTGCTGGTGTATTCGCTCGAGGGGGCCGAAGCGCTGGCGGAGCAGTACGGGCTGGAGGTCGTGCCGTCGCTGGAGGCGGTGCTGGCCGAGGCCGAGTTCGTCGACATCGTCACGCCGTCGGCGACCCACAAGGAGATCACGCTGGCCGCGATCAAGGCGGGCAAGAACGTGATCTGCGAGAAGCCGCTGACGCTCACCGCGGCCGATTCGCACGAGGTGATCGACGCCGCGGCGGCGGCCGGCGTACGGCTGTACCCGGCGCACGTCGTGCGGTACTTCCCGGCCTACAAGGCGGCGTACGACGCGATCCAGGCCGGGCGGATCGGTGACGTCGCGGTCGCACGGTTCTACCGGCAGGCGTCGTCGCCGGCCGGCGCGGGCTGGTACCGCGAAGTGGCCCGGTCGGGCGGCGTGATCATGGACCTGATGGTGCACGACCTCGACCAGGCGCGCTGGCTGTGCGGCGAGGTCAAGACCGTGTACGCCGTACAGAACCCGCCGACAGTCGACGGCATCAGCCCGGTGAACGTCGCCGCGCACGTGACGCTGACGCACGAGAACGGCGCGATCAGCCACTGCCGTGCGACCTGGGGGGCGACCGGTACGACGTTCCAGACCGGCTTCCAGGTGGCGGGCGCGAAGGGCGTGCTGAAGTTCAAGTCCGACGCCGACACCGGGTACAAGGACGAGCTGACGGACTCGGCCGGCGGCGACCTGCTGATCCCGTCGGCGCTGGGCGAGAGCCCGTACCTGACGCAGCTGCGTGAGCTGGCGATCGGCCTGCGCGGCGGGCCCGAGCCGCGGGTGCTGGCCGGCGACGGCGCGACCGCGGTCTACCTGGCCGAGGCGGCGCGCGCGTCGATGGAGTCGGGTCAGCCGATCGACATGAAGACCTTCGTCTCGACGGGAGCAGTGGCATGAGCTTGAAGGTTGCGATCGCGTCGTTCGCACACGTGCATGCGGGGTCGTACGCGCATCTGCTCGCGGCGATGCCTGACGTCGAGGTGCTGGCCGCCGACCCGGACGGTGCCGCGGCGCCGGACGCCGGTCCGCGCGGGGCGGAGCTGGCGAAGCTGTTCGGCGTTCCGTACGTCGACACGTACGACGAGCTGTTCGCGTGGGGGCCGGACGCGGTAGTGGTGACCTCGGAGAACGCGGGTCACCGGGAGCTGGTGGAGCGGGCCGCCGCGGTCGGTGCGCACGTACTGTGCGAGAAGCCGCTGGCCACCCAGGTCGCCGACGGCGAGGCGATGCTCGCCGCGTGCGAGGCGGCCGGGACGATCCTGATGATCGCGTACCCGGTCCGGTTCGCGCCGTCGTACCTGCAGCTGCGGGCGAACGTCGAAGCGGGCCGGCTCGGTGACGTGTTCGCCGTACTGGGCACGAACAACGGGAAGATCCCGTACGACGCGCGCCAGTGGTTCACCGACGCGGAGCTGGCCGGCGGGGGAGCGCTCGTCGACCACACGGTGCACTGCGCGGACCTGATCGACGGGCTGACCGGCGGCGCGTCCGCGACCCGGGTGTACGCCGCGGCGAACCGGATCCTGCACCAGGACAAGAACGTCGAGGTCGAGACCGGCGGGCTGGTCACGATCAACTACGACAACGGGCTGCTGGCAACCATCGACTGCTCGTGGAGCGTCCCGGACAACGGGGCGACCTGGGGCGGTGTGTCCCTGCAGGTGACCGGCACCAACGGCTCGGTCGAGATCGAGCCCTTCGTCGCGCACGTCGGCGGCACCGACCCCGCGGGCGAGGTCTTCCTGCCGATCGGCGGCAACCTGGACGAGTCCCTCCTGGACACCTTCCTCGACGCCGTCCGCACCACCGGCCCCGCCACCCCCGGCACCCCACCGGCCGTCGTCCCCCAACCCGACGGCGCCGTCGGCCTCCGCACCCTCAAAATCGTCGACGCCGCCCGCCGCTCCGCCACCACCGGCCAAGCGGTGGATGTCTAACCATCCCAACCCGTGGGGCGGACCCCTCCGCCCGGGCTCAGCCGCGCCGAGGCTCGTCCGGAGTGGGATCGGCTCACTGGACCACCCGGCGCGTCAGCGCCTTCTTCTCGTCGCCTCCCGCTGCCGCAGGCAGCGGGAGGCGACGTGCGTTGGGTTGTCGGGGTCCGGTACCGTTCCCCGGGATGTGACCCGTGGGTAGTTCCCGGAAGGAGCGACGTGATGGGCGAGTTCGTCAACCTCACCGTGAGTGAAGGTGTCGGGACCATCCGGCTGGACCGGCCGAAGATGAACGCACTGAACGTCCAGGTGCAGGAGGAGATCCGCGCCGCCGCTCTCGAGGCGACCGCTGACGACGACGTCCGTGCGGTGGTCGTCTACGGCGGCGAACGCGTCTTCGCCGCCGGCGCGGACATCAAGGAGATGGCCGACATGTCGTACGCCGACATGGTGAAGCGCTCCGGCCCGCTCCAGTCCGCCCTCACCGCGGTCGCCGCGATCCCGAAGCCGACCGTGGCCGCGATCACGGGGTACGCCCTCGGCGGCGGCTGCGAGCTCGCGCTCTGCACCGACTACCGGATCGCCGCCGACGACGCCAAGCTCGGCCAGCCGGAGATCCTGCTCGGCATCATCCCGGGCGCCGGCGGCACCCAGCGGCTGTCCCGCCTGATCGGCCCGTCCAAGGCCAAGGACCTGATCTACACGGGCCGCTTCGTCGACGCCGCCGAGTCCCTCCGGATCGGCCTCGTCGACAAGGTCGTCCCGGCCGCCGACGTCTACACCGAAGCCGTCGCCTGGGCGTCGCAGTTCGCGAACGGCGCCGCGCTGGCCCTCCGTGCCGCCAAGGAGGCGATCGACTCCGGCCTCGGCGTGGATCTGTCCACCGGGCTGGAGTTCGAGCGCCAGCAGTTCGCCGCACTGTTCGCCACCGAGGACCGCACGATCGGGATGAAGTCCTTCGTCGAGAACGGCCCCGGCAAGGCCGAGTTCAAGGGAATCTGATGCCTGCAACCTCCAAACCCGCTGCCTCCGCCGAAGATGTGGAAGCCGCCTGGAACGACAACAAACTCGCCCAGGTCCTCTACCACGACTGGGAAGCCTCGACGTACGACGAGAAGTGGTCGATCTCGTACGACGAACGCTGCGTCGACTACGCCCGGGACCGCTTCACCGCGGTCGCCGGCGACCGGGGCTGGCCGTACGGCAAGACCCTCGAGATCGGCGCCGGCACCGGCTTCTTCACGCTGAACCTGAAGCTCGCCGGCGTCCTCGACGAGGCGCACGTCACGGACCTCTCGCCCGGCATGGTCGAGGCCGCGAAGAAGAACGCGAAGACCCTCGGGTTCGCGATCGAGGGCAAGGTCGCCGACGCCGAGCAGCTCCCGTACGACGACAACACGTTCGACCTGGTGATCGGCCACGCCGTCATCCACCACATCCCGGACGTCGAGCTGGCGTTCCGCGAGATGCTCCGGGTCCTCAAGCCCGGCGGCCGGTTCGTGATCTGCGGAGAGCCCACCCGGTACGGCGACTTCGTGGCCCGGCGACTGTCCCGCTTCACCTGGTGGGCGACCACGAACGTCACCAAGCTCCCGGCCCTCACGCACTGGCGGCGCCCGCAAGAGGAGCTCGACGAGTCGTCCCGCGCGGCCGCCCTGGAAGCGGTCGTGGACCTGCACACGTTCGACCCGGACACCCTCGCGCGGATGGCCGGGCGGGCCGGTGCCGTGGACGTGAAGACCGTGACGGAGGAGCTGCTGGCCGCGTGGGTCGGGTGGCCGATCCGCACGTTCGAGGCCGCCGTACCGGAGCAGAAGCTCGGGTTCGGGTGGAGGATGTTCGCGTACAAGTCGTGGCTGCAGCTGTCCAAGGTCGACAAGGTGCTGTCGTCGGTCGTCCCGGACGAGCTGTACTACAACGTCTCGATCACCGGGGTCGCAAACAAGCAGTAGGACAAGCAGTAGGGTGTGTCGATGCGGTTGCTGTCCGTGGCGAATCTGCGCTGGGTGGTGCGCCATCGGGCGTGGACGCCGTACTACCTGAAGCGGTACTGGCGGTTCGCCTGGTTCAAGCTGCGCCACCCGCAGGTGATCACCGAGGGGTTCGTGTTCCTCGGCAAGCACCTGGAGATCGTGGCGCGGCCCGGGCACGGCCGGATCGTGCTCGGCAAGTGGGTGCACCTCGGCGACGAGACCCGGCTGCGCGCGCACGAGGGCACGCTGCGGATCGGCGACAAGGTCGTGTTCGCGCGCGACGTCACGGTGAACTGCTACCTGGACGTGGAGATCGGCGCGTCGACGCTGATCGCGGACTGGACGTACATCTGCGACTTCGACCACAAGACCGAGGACCTCGACCTGCCGATCAAGGACCAGGGGCTGGTGAAGTCGCCGGTCCGGATCGGGCCGGACTGCTGGCTGGCCACCAAGGTCACGGTCACCCGCGGCGCCGACATCGGCCGGGGCGTGGTGATCGGCGCGAACAGTGTTGCCCGCGGCAACATCCCGGCGTACGCCGTGGCGGCCGGCGTACCGGCGAAGGTGCTCGCGGACCGGCGGACCCGGTACGCCGCCGACGCCGAGCGGCGCAAGTACCTGGCCGGCCTGGCCGACGCGAACGACCGGACCGCGGCCCAGTTGCAGGCCGGGATGCCGCCGGTGGAAAAGCCCGCAAGCGTGGCGCCGGGCGATGCGGTCGGTGATGGGGTAGAAGCAGGTGGTGAAAAAGAGAGCCCCGAGGGGTTCTCAAGTTACTCACCAGTCGGGCACTATGGCCCCCACGTCCGGTCGGACGCCCGGGACGGCATGGACCGGATGCGCATCGGAGAGGAGAAGTAGCGTGGCTGACCAGGCCGAGGCTGCCCAGCAGGCCGCCCGGTCGCCGCTGGACCAGGCCGCGGCCGACGGCTCGATCACGCAGGCGCGCACGCGTGCGGTCGACCCGGTGCCGATCGTGGCCGAGATGGCGGCCGGCAGCGCTACGTTGGAACCAGTGCTTGAAACGAACGAAACAGACATGGGCGTGAGCGTGGACCCGGATGTACAGACAGTTGACGGCGTGAGCGGCGGATCGGCGGACGGTGGTACGGCGCCGGCCGCCGGCGCCCGCCGCCGGCTGTCGCCGCGCCCGGTCCCGGTCAGCCGGCGGAGGAGAGCGCCGGCTGCCACGGACGAGGAACGGACCCCGGCTGAGGAGATGGACGACGTGGGTACGCAGGACGACAAGGCGGAAGCGGCCGCCGAAGCCGCCACGGCCGGCACGACGCCGGGGACCGACACGGGCGCCGCGGCGAGTAGTGCGAGCGGCACGACGGCGACGAAGACCGTGCGGCCGAAGACGGCTGCCGAGATCGTGGCCGAGCAGCGGGCGCGGGAGAGCGCGGCGGCTTCGTCGGCTTCGTCAGCCTCGGCAGGCGACGCGCCGGCGGCTGCGGCGGGCTCGGAGGATGCCGCGGCCGGTACGCCGGCCGCCGCCGGGGGTGACGCGGAGAAACCCGCGGCCACCGGTGCGACCGCGGCAGCGAAGCCGCCGGCCAAGCCGTCGGGTGCCTCTGGCAACAAACCGCCGGTGTCGAAGAACGCGTCCGCGGGCTCCGGCAAGGGCAAGCAGGCGCTGACCTCGGTCGGCTCCGGCGTCCGCAAGCTGCGGAACCTGATCGCCTCGCTGATCTGGCTGATCGCGGTGCTCGCGGCCGCCGTACTCGCGCTGGGCGCGCTGTTCACCGCGCTCGACCAGACCAACCAGAGCAACGAGATCGTGCGCTGGATCCTGGAGCGCGGGCACGACCTGGTAGGCCCGTTCAAGGACCTGTTCCGGCTGCAGACCGCGAAGAACTCCCTGCTGGTGAACTGGGGGATTGCGGCGCTGGTCTACCTGATCGCCGGCAAGATCGTCGAGAAGATCATCCGGCCGTAGCGACGAGGATCAGATCGAGAGATTCGTCCAGGTCGCCTGGACGGATCTCGAAGTCCTCGTACGTCGTACTCCGCACGAGCCCAGCCAGCTCGTCGTCCCACTGCTCGTGCGGGGTCGCGAGCTGGGCGTCCACGCAGGAGCCGTACTGCGACTCCCACGACGTCAGCCGCGCGCCGTGGCGCAGCCCGAGCGCCTGCGTGATCTCGAAGTACGGCTCGAGCAGCTCGACGAACTCGGCGGCGGTCAGCTCGCGCGTGTGGTACCAGTTGCCGCTCGGGAAGGTCAGGCGGTTCGGCGTACTGAGGACCAACGTGCCTTGCGGTGCGAGGATCCGCGCGCACTCCGCGACGAACCGCGGCTGCTCCCACAGGTGCTCGATCGTCTGCATCGAGGTCACGGTCGCGAAGGCCCGGTCGGCGAACGGCGTCTGCACCAGATTGCCTTTCGCGACATTGACCTGTGGATAAACGCGGCGGACGTGCCGCAACGTCGTATCTTCATAGTCGAGTCCGGTCACGGAGCTCGCCCCGGCCCGCCGGAGCAACTCCGCGCCATACCCCTCGCCGCACCCGGCGTCGAGGACCCGGCCCCCCGGCTCGATCGGCAGATTGTCCGTGATCCAGCGATAGGCAGCGTCGTGGCGCGCGAACCAATAGTTCTCATGCCAGATCCCAGGCGCAGTCCGTTCGCCGGTCAGCGGTAACTTGACTGCTCCCCGCTCTGGTGGGTCAGTTTCTCGCCCATCAGTAACGACGTCGGGATTCATGGCTCACGCTGCCTTTCCAGTCGGCGACCGGACAGGTCTTCCGCGATCAGCACCATCCGGGTTCAGACCTGCCCGGTTGAGCATTACACGCGCGGAGTTCTTGTCTCTGGGCGAGACCGCTCCGCACGCGATGCAGGTGTAGGTGCGCTCACCCAGCGGCAGTGCGTGCTTGGCTCTCGCTCCGCACTGCGCGCAGTCCATCGTGGTGTGCGCGGGGTGTACCAGCAGGACGGTCCTGCCGTGCTTGTGCCCCATCTCGACAGGGGCCTGCTTGGTGGCCGCGATGGCGGCGTCGGCGGCCTTCCTGGCCATCGTGGACCTGGTGAGGAATCTCGGACGGAAGTCCTCCACGGCCAGCGAATCGTGGTCGCGGACGACCCGCTTCGCCCACTTGCGCGCGTAGTCCTGACGCTGCCGTGCGACTTTCTTCAGCACCTTCGCACGCCGCTTCTTCGCCTTCCGGTACCCGTTGCTCTGCGGTTGGCCCTTCGGCCTGCGGCGTCGCGATGCCACCTTGTTGACGGCTGCCAGTTCCGCCGCTGCCTGCCTTCCGAAACCAGGGTGTGGCAAGTCATGGCTGTCGCTGGTGGTCGTGGCGATCTCCTTGACTCCCCAGTCGATCCCCAGGGCAGCGCCCGTGACAGGCAGCCGCTGTGTCGCGGTCTTGACGACGAACGACGCGTACCAGTGTCCCAGCGAGTCGCGGTAGATGCGGACGCTCGACGGCGCCGATGGCAACTCGCGGGACCACACCACGTTCACGGTGATGTTGCCGACGAGATTGAGCTTGCGACCCCTGAGCCTGAAGCCCGGGCGGGTGTAGTTGAGACTCGGGTCTGCCAGGCTCCGCTTCTTGAAGCCGGGCATGCCTGCCCGTCTGCGCAGCGGGAGCCTGCTGGCGATGTCTTTGATCGCCTTGGCGCGCGACTTGCCGAAGTCGCGGATGATCTGTTTCTGCGGAAGTGACGCACCCGCCCGCAGCCACGCGTGCTCGGCCCGCCAAGCCGTGCACATCTTGTCCAGTGCCGCAGGCCCGATCCTTTGCCCCCGTTCGTACGCAGCCTTGGACTCGGCGACGCACTGGTTCCAGACCCAGCGGCAACGGTCCCACTCCGACAGCAGCAACTGTTCGGCGCTCGATCCGACACGTAGCCGGTAGGTGTACCGCGCTGAAGTGGTCGCCGCGTCCATGGCTCCACATCCTGCACCTGGATCACGACAATTTCTGACGTCGCCCCCGGCGGACGTGTGCCTGTGCACCGAGCCATGGACCGCCTGGGTCAGGCTAAGGTGCGTCAGTACGGCGCCGGAGTGCCAGCCGGTGCTGCGCTGACTGTGATGGGACTCGCACCGGACGTATGTTTCTCGCGGGTAACATCCATGGCAGGCTTGGAGAGACCGTTAACCAGAAGGGGTCCCACACGCTATGAAGATCGTCGTCTGCGCGAAGTTCGTGCCGGATGCCACCGCGGACCGCCGCTTCCGCTCGGAGGACAACACGGTGGACCGCGCCGGTGTCGACGGGCTGCTGTCCGAGCTGGACGAGTATGCCGTCGAGACCGCGCTGACCGTGAAGGAGGCCGGCGACGCCGAGGTGACCGTTCTCACGGTCGGCCCGGAGCAGGCCGCGGACGCGGTGAAGAAGGGTCTGCAGATGGGTGCCGACGCCGGCGTCCACGTGCTCGACGACGCGATCCACGGTTCGGACGCGATCGCGACCTCGCTGGTCCTGTCGAAGGCGCTGGCCAAGCTCGAGGCCGACCTGGTCGTGTTCGGGATGGGCTCGACCGACGGCGGCATGGGTGTCGTTCCGGCGATGGTGTCGGAGCGGCTCGGGCTGCCGGCCGTGACGCTGGGCTCGGAGGTGACCGTCGACGGCCAGACCGTCCGGATCCGCCGCGACGGCGACACCGCGAGCGAGACGATCGAGGGCACGCTGCCGCTGGTGCTGTCGGTGTCCGACCAGGCCAACGAGCCGCGGTACCCGTCGTTCAAGGGCATCATGGCCGCGAAGAAGAAGCCGGTCGAGACCTGGTCGCTGGCCGACCTGGAGCTGACCCCGGATCAGGTGGGCGGGTCCGGCGCGTGGACCGAGGTGGTCGAGGTGACCGCCCGCCCGGCGCGCACCGCCGGCACGATCGTCACCGACGAGGACGGCAGCGGCGCTGCCGAACTGGTCGAGTTCCTGTCCACCAACAAGTTCCTCTGAGGGGCGCGTTATGTCGAACGTTCTGGTTCTCGTTGACCACTCCGCGGGCGCGGTCCGCAAGACGACCGCCGAGCTCCTCACGATCGCCCGCCGGCTCGGCGAGCCGGTCGCCGTGTTCATCGGTTCCGAGGTGCAGGCGGCGCTGCCGGCGCTGGGGCAGTACGGCGCCACGAAGGTGATCGCGCTCTCCAACCCGGAGCTCACGCAGTACCTGGTGGCTCCGAAGGCGGAGGCCCTGCAGCAGGTCGCGGCCAAGATCGAGCCGTCCGCGATCCTGATCTCGTCGAACGCCGAGGGCAAGGAGATCGCGGCCCGGCTCGCGGTCAAGCTGGACTCCGGCCTCATCACGGACGCGGTGGACGTGCAGGAGGGCCCCGTCACCACCCAGTCGGTGTTCGCGGGCAACTTCACCGTGCAGGCGAAGGTCACCCACGGCACCCCGATCATCACCGTCAAACCGAACGCCGCGACCCCGGAGGCCGCTGAAACCTCGCCGGAAGTGGAGGAGTTCGACGTGACGATCTCCGACGCCGCCAAGACCGCGCGGATCACCGACTCCAAGCCCCGCGAGGCCACCGGCCGCCCCGAGCTCACCGAGGCCGCCATCATCGTCTCCGGCGGCCGCGGCACCGGCGGCGACTTCGGCCCGATCGAGGCGTTCGCCGACTCCCTCGGCGCGGCGGTCGGCGCGTCCCGCGCGGCGGTCGACTCAGGCTGGTACCCGCACGCCTACCAGGTCGGCCAGACCGGCAAGACGGTATCGCCGCAGCTGTACGTCGCGGCCGGCATCTCCGGCGCCATCCAGCACCGCGCCGGCATGCAGACCTCGAAGACGATCGTCGCGGTCAACAAGGACCCCGAAGCCCCGATCTTCGAACTGGTCGACTTCGGCGTAGTGGGCGACCTCCACAAGGTCCTCCCCACCGCCACCGAAGAAGTAACTAAGCGCAAGTCCTAACCCCCACAGCACGGAGCGGCCGCCCACCTCAGCAGACGGGCCGGCCGCCCGTCCTGAACACGGGAGCGGCCGCGCACCTAGCACCACGCGGCGTCCGCCTCCCGCGGTGGACGCCTCCTGCGGCGGATGCCGCACGCAACCTCCGCACGACCCTGGCACCACCCCGACAGCACCTCCGCACCACCCGACAGCCCGGCCGGCCACAAACCGCCGGGCTGTTGCGTTCCCACCCACACCGGCCGCCACGCCTGCCACCCGCAGAACCCGCAGAACCCGCAGAACCCGCAGAACCCGCAGAACCCGCAGCACCCGCAGCACCCGCAGCACCCGCAGCACCCGCAGTACCCGTAGCACAGGCGACCGGATCAGGTGGCGCCCGATGAATGACCCCGCCCGGCTCCACCCCTCAGCCACACCACGACCAACTGCACGCCGAGGAGCCCGTACGCCGAGGAGCCCGCACGCCGAGGAGCCCGCACGCCGAGGAGCCCGCACGCCGAGGAGCCCGCACGGAACCCTCAGCACTGGGAGCATCCGCGCGGGGACCGCCGCGCACCACCCCTTCGGCCCATGCGGCAGGCGACTCTTCCGACGGGTGCTCTCTCCAACAGCCACACGCCCGAGCCCGGCTGGCCCGTAGCCGTGCCGAGCTCTCGTGTTCACGTGGCTCGTCCAGGCCGGCTCCGATACGGCCCGCAAGCGGTCGCGCCGACAAGGCCCGTCCTACACCGGCTCTTCCAGCGCACGGCCCCTCCAGCGCACCGGCTCCCTCCAGCGCAGCGGTCCCCAGCGCACTGGCTTCTCCAGCGCGCCCGCCACCGAACCCAGCAGATCTGGCGACAGATGTCGGCATGCAGCAACCGCACAACCCATCAGCTTGGGCGACCTACAGCTGCCGCCGTGCTGTTGCGTCTCGCCCTTGGAGGGGCTTCAGTCCACACCGGGAACACCCAGTGTGGACTGGCGACAAGGTATGGCCTGTCCTCAGTCCCCATAGCGTGTTCCCAGTGTCCAAGGGGTATCGCAGGTTCGCGGGATGCGCCGCCTGCTGCTTGCCGAAGCGGGGGTCCGTGATCGCGGTGGAGGTTGGGCGGCGGGCGCCTGGGGTACGTCGGAGTCCGTCCGCGTCGGGCTGGTTCGCGTACGCCGAGTCGGCGCCGCGCCGCTCACAACCTGCCGTCTCCAGAAGCACGTCGGCCTGATGACGCCGGTGCTACTGACCGGTCGCCGGTTCACGACGTACGTGCACCCGCTGCCCGCGCCGGTGACCGGGGCCCGTCTCGCGTTGTGCGTGCGCGTGGTGCCTGTGTCGGTGGGCGGGGCTTGTGTCGCGTCGTGCGTGCACCCGGTGCCTGTGTCGGTGGCCGGGGTCTGTCTCACGATGTTCGGGCGTTTGGTGCTCGCGCCACTCAGCAGGCCGGGCCCCTGGAAGTACGTCGGCTTGGCAGTCGCTTGCGAGTGGTAGATCGCGAGCCGGCCGCGGTAGCGGGCAGAAGGCTGGCGCTAAGCCGGGGGTGGGAGCGCGCGTCGCAGGGGTGGGAGGGAGCGGTGCGAGTGGAGCACCTGCGGAGTGCGCGGGGGTGACCACCTCCGCACGTGCGTTGGACTTGGGGTCAGGTGGTGGGGGTTAGTTGGGTGCGGAGGTGGGTTAGGTCGGTGGTGATGGATTGGCGGCGGGTGGGGGTGTTGTCGAGGTAGGTGGTGAGGGTGGTGGTGGCGGTGGTGCAGCGGTCGTTGAGGTTGGTTACTTCGCTTTCGGCGCGGGCTCGGTCGGCGGCGAGGTTGGTGCGGAGGTTGCGGTAGCTGTTGAGGCCGATGCCGATCAGGACCAGGCCGACGACGATCCAGAACCAGTGCACGAGGAGCCCGAGACCGAGCGCCACCAGTACGCCCGCGCCGAGGAATCCGATCGGTGCCGCGAGTTGCCTGGCGGTCGGGCCGCCGACGCGGGACGTGATGGCGGCCGCCGCGGCCGCCAACTGGAGCTGGTCGGGGCCGTCCTTGCGGATGGTGACGGTCTGGGTGCCGCTGTCGACGGAGACCTCGGACGGGCCGGGCTGGTCGGCGGTGTGCGCGAGGCTTTCCACGGCGGGGAGGACCGATGGGCTGATCACCCGGAGCGCGGTTGCGGCCAGGTGGGGTTCGGCGGCCAGGGCGAGGTCGTCGGCGAGGAGGGCGTCGACCTTGCCGGCGGAGTCCGAGAGGGTTTCGGCGGATTCGGCGCCGCCGGTGACGCGGGAGCGGAGTACGGCGATGCGGGCGAGGGTCTGGCGTTCGGGTTCGCTGCCTTCGGAGATCAGGAGGCGGAGCAGGGCCGCGGTGCTGTTCTTGTCCGGTTCGGTGGCGTCGGCGGTGAGGTTCGGGTCGGGTTCGCGAGCCTCGGTGTTGCCGAGGATGGAGTCGACCGCGTCCCGGACCCGGCTCAGCCGCATCCACGCGTCGTCCTGCTTCTCGGTGCCCTTGAGCCCGCGCGGCCGGGCCGTCGTACTGCCGCGGGACTCGAGCCGGCTCAGCCAGGCCCCGTCGGGGGACATGGCTGCCTGCAGACGCCGTACGACGAGGTCCAGCGACTCGGCGCTGAAGCCGCCGCGCGCGGCCGTCGTCCACAGGACGCGCTGGACCCGGGTCAGCGTGCCGTCGTCGGACGGTACGCCGAACGCCGCGTCGATCCACTCGTTCCGTACCTGGTGACGCTGCCCGAGCGCGGCCGACGCCAGCGCCAGGAACGTCGACGTACGGCGCTCGTCGAGCTTGATCGCCGTACTCACCGCCTCCTCGTCGGGGGTGCCGGCGTGCAGCGAGACGAGTGCGGCGACGGCCGGCTCGAGCCAGTACTGCGGTACGGGACGGCCGGCGGCGGGGAGTTCCGCGCCGGCGGCCATCGCGCTCAGGACGCGGGTGGCGTAGCGGCGGAGTTCGGCGGCGTCGATGAAGGCGACGGTCTCCTGGCGCAGGTCGGACAGCTCGACGAACGCGTCGAACGCCCGCGACATGCTGTCCACCCGGCTCTGCAGGCTGCCCTGGATCCGGGACAGCTGCGAGCGCAGGCTGGACGCCTCCGACCGCGCGTACGACATCTCGCTCTGCAGGTCCGACAGCTGCTGGTTCTGCCGCCGCTCTGTCCACCAGTCGCTCATGTCTCCGCCTTCCGTACGCGATGAACCCCCGGGGAAGAATGACGCGCGGGCGGGTCACGCGGCTCCCGGGGAGCGGGAACATCCGCAGCGGACATACCCTTGAAACCGATATGACTTCCTCCGACCGTCGTACGGTGTATCTGGACCACGCGGCGACGACCCCCATGCTCCCGGCCGCGATCGAGGCGATGACGCTGCACCTCGGCCGCACCGGTAACGCGTCGTCCCTGCACGGCTCCGGACGGTGCGCACGCCGTACGGTCGAGGAGGCGCGCGAGTCGATCGCCGCCGCGCTCGGCGCCCAGCCGAGCGAGATCGTCTTCACGTCGGGCGGTACGGAGGCGGACAACCTCGCGCTCAAGGGCCTCTGGTGGTCCCGGCTCCAGCAGGACCCGCGCCGCCGCCGGATCCTGCTGAGCGGGATCGAGCACCACGCGGTCCTCGACCCGGCGGTCTGGCTCGGGCAGCACGAGGGCGCCGAGATCGAGTGGCTGCCGGTGGACGAGCTCGGCCGGGTGCGGCCGGACGATGTACGGCGGGCCGTCGAGCGGGACCCGGAGACCGTGTCGTTCGTCACGCTGATGATGGCGAACAACGAGGTCGGCACGCTGCAGCCGGTCGCGGAGGTGGCGGCGATCGCGCAGGAGTACGGCGTACCCGTGCACACCGACGCGGTCCAGGCGATCGGGCAGGTGCCGGTGGACTTCGCGGCGCTCGGCGTGGACGCGATGACGGTGTCGGCGCACAAGCTCGGCGGTCCGTTCGGGATCGGTGCGCTGGTCGTGCACAAGGAGACGCAGCTGACGCCGATCCTGCACGGCGGGGGACAGGAGCGCGACGTACGGTCGGGCACCCTCGACGCGCCGGCGACCGCCGGGTTCGCGGTGGCCGCCGAGCACGCGGTCGAGCACCAGGCCCTGGAGGCAGCGCGGCTGACCGAGCTGCGGGACACGTTGATCCACGGCATCACCAGCACCGTCGAGGGCGCCAAGCTCTCCGGTGATCCGGCCGGCCGTTTGCCCGGTAACGCACACTTGTCCTTCAGCGACTGCGAGGGCGACTCGTTGTTGCTGCTGCTCGACGCGCGCGGGATCGAGGTGTCCACCGGTTCCGCGTGCAACGCCGGCGTCGCCGAGCCCAGCCACGTGCTGCTCGCGATGGGGTACGACGACCAGCGGGCCCGCGGCTCGCTCCGGTTCACTCTCGGGCACACCTCGACCCGGGCCGACATCGACGCGGTCCTGGACAACATCGGACCGGTCGTGGAGCGGGCGAAGTCGGCCGGACTGCAGAACGTGGGAAGGAACACCTGATGCGGGTACTCGCAGCCATGTCCGGCGGAGTGGACTCCGCGGTCGCGGCCGCGCGGATGGCCGAGGCCGGGCACGACGTGACCGGCGTGCACCTGGCGCTCAGCCGGAACCCGCAGTCGTACCGCAGCGGTGCGCGCGGCTGCTGCACGATCGAGGACTCCCGCGACGCCCGCCGGGCCGCGGACGTGATCGGCATCCCGTTCTACGTCTGGGACCTGGCCGAGCGGTTCCACGCGGACGTGGTCGAGGACTTCGTCAGCGAGTACGCCGCGGGCCGTACGCCGAACCCGTGCCTGCGGTGCAACGAGAAGGTCAAGTTCAGCGCCGTACTGGAGCGGGCCCTCGCGCTCGGGTTCGACGCGGTCGCGACCGGGCACTACGCGCGGATCGTCGACACCTCGTCCGGACGGGAGCTGCACCGGGCGGTCGATCCGGCCAAGGACCAGTCGTACGTGCTCGGAGTGCTGACCCAGCAGCAGCTCGCCCATGCCTTCTTCCCGCTCGGCGACACGGTCAAGACCGAGGTTCGCGAGGAGGCCGAGCGGCGTGGGCTGTCGGTGGCCGCGAAGCCGGACAGCCATGACATCTGCTTCATTGCCGACGGCAACACCGCGGGCTTCCTGGGCGCACAGCTCGGCGAGGCGCCGGGCGACATCGTCGATGCACAGGGCAACAAGCTCGGCGAGCACCACGGCACCCACGGCTTCACGATCGGCCAGCGCAAGGGCCTGAAGATCGGTACGCCGGCCGCAGACGGCAAGCCCCGCTTCGTCCTGGACATCAGCCCGGTGGACCGCACCGTGACGGTCGGATCCCGCGCAGAGCTGGCCGTGTCCCACCTGACCGCCTCCAAGCCCCGCTGGTGCGGCCCCGCGCCGGCCGCCGAGCTGCACGCCAAGGCCCAGCTCCGAGCCCACGGCGAAGAGGTACCTGTGGTCGCAACGGTCCAGGGCGATCGCGTAGAGGTCTCCTTCGACGAGCCCACCTCTGCCGTCGCCCCGGGGCAGGCCGTGGTGCTGTACGACGGCACCCGGGTCATCGGCTCGGCCACGATCGACAGCGTCCAGCGCGTCAGCGCCGCCGTATGACCACGACCGGTCTGGGCTCGGTCCCGGGCGACGACATCCGCGAATGGATGCGCGCAGTACTCGAGCTGGTCGACCTCCCGTTCCTCCCGGAGCTGCCGGCCCGCCCGTACGGCGACATGATCAGCCGGAGCATCGCCGTACTCACGGAGCTCGCGGCTGACCTGCAACCCGTCGGGTGGCGCCTCACAGGTGGTGGAGACGCCAGGGCCAGCCTTGACCAACGGCGGGCTCGGGCCTTGCTTCAAGAGGACCTGGATGTGCTGGAGGAGTACGCCAACGGGTACCAGGGCCAGCTGAAGGTACAGGTCACCGGCCCGTGGACGCTGGCTGCTGCCGTAGAGCGGCCGCGGGGTGACAAGGTGCTGGCGGATCACGGTGCGCGGCGGGACCTCGCGCAGGCGTTGGCGTACGGCGTGGAGCAGCACCTGGCCGACGTACGCAAGCGTGTGCCGGGCGCCGAAGTGGTGCTACAGCTGGACGAGCCGGGGCTGCCCGCCGTACTGGCTGGTGCTGTACCGACGGCGTCAGGCTGGAGCAAGCACCGGTCTGTGGACGGTCCTGGTGCTGTGGAGCTGCTGAGCCTGTTCCCGCCGAGCGTCGTGCACTGCTGCGCTGCACGGCCGCCGATCGAGGTGTTCACCAAGTCCGGCGCCAACGGGATCGCCGTGGACGTTTCACTGCTCAACAACGCGGCATGGGACCAGGTCGCGGCCGCAGCGGAGGCAGGCATCAAGATCTACGCGGGCGTCGTGCCGACCACAGGGGCGATCCCGCGACCGGAGCAGGCCGCACGGCCACTCGTACGGCGCTGGCGCGAGCTCGGGCTCGACCCAGAACTCCTGAAGCAGGTGGTGATCACGCCCGCGTGTGGACTCGCGGCCGCGCCGTCGCCGGCGGACGCCCGAGCGCGCCTCAAGCTCCTCCGCGACATCGTCGACGTGGTAGGCGAAGCCGCCAGCGAGTAACGGAAAACTGTCCGTAGGGCCATGTAAGTTCTGCTTATGAGCGAGAACGTTGGGGCGCCCGCGGATGTCCGGACGCGGCATGCGGAGCTGAGCCAGGAGATCGAGGACCACCGGGCGCGGTACTACCTGTCCAGCCCGATCATCTCGGACGCGGACTTCGACGCGCTGATGCACGAGCTGCAGGGCATCGAGGAGCAGTACCCCGAGCTCCGCACCCCGGACTCGCCCACCCAGAAGGTCGGCGCCCCGATCTCGACGCTGTTCACGCCGGTCGACCACCCGATGCGGATGGAGAGCCTCGGCAACGCGTTCTCCGCCGAGCAGATGGAGGCCTGGGCGAAGCGGCTGGAGCGCGAGGTCACGGTCCAGCAGATCGTGGACAGCGGGTTCCTGTGCGAGCTCAAGGTGGACGGCCTCGCGCTGGACCTGGTGTACGAGAACGGCAAGCTCGTCAGCGGCGCCACCCGCGGCGACGGGCGGACCGGCGAAGACGTCACGCCGAACGTGCGGACGATCAAGAGCATCCCGGAGCACCTGCACGGCGACGACCTGCCGGCGTTCCTGGAGGTCCGCGGCGAGGTGTACTTCCGGGTCGAGGACTTCGAGGAGCTGAACGCCCAGCTGGTCGAGGCCGGCAAGGACGTCTTCTCGAACCCGCGCAACAGCGCGGCCGGATCACTGCGGCAGAAGGACCCGCGCGTGTCCGCGGCCCGTCCGCTGCGGTTCGTCGTGCACGGCCTCGGCAAGGTCGAGGGGCACACCTTCGGTCGGCTCTCCGACGCGTACGGGCAACTGAAGGCGTGGGGCCTCCCGGTCAGCGACCGCGCCCGCCGGGTCGGCACGCTCGACGAGGTGAACGAGTTCATCGCGTACTACGGCGAGAACCGGCACTCGGTGGACCACGAGATCGACGGCGTGGTGGTGAAGGTCGACGAGCTCGACCTGCAGCGCGCGCTCGGGTCCACGTCGAGCGCCCCGCGCTGGGCGATCGCGTACAAGTACCCGCCCGAAGAGGTGAACACCAAGCTCATCGAGATCGAGGTGAACGTCGGCCGCACCGGCCGGGTCACCCCGTTCGCGCACATGGAGCCGGTCCGGGTGGCCGGGTCCACCGTGGAGTACGCGACCCTGCACAACGCCAAGGAGGTCGCCCGCAAGGACGTCCGCCCGGGCGACACCGTCGTACTGCGGAAGGCGGGCGACGTGATCCCCGAGGTGCTGGGGCCCGTGGTGGACCTGCGCCCGAAGGGGCTGCCGCCGTGGGAGATGCCGACGCGGTGCCCGTGGTGCGACACGGTGCTGGCGCCGGCCAAGGAGTCCGACGTCGACATCCGCTGCCCGAACTCGCAGTACTGCCAGGGGCAGCTCCGGGAGCGGCTGTTCTATCTGGCCGGGCGATCCGCGTTCGACATCGAGGGGCTCGGGTTCAAGGCGGCGGACGCGCTGATCAGTGGCGGGCTGCTCGCGGACGAGGGCGACCTGTTCGCGCTGACCGAGGAGAAGCTGGCCGAGAGCGAGTTCTTCACGACGAAGGCCGGTGCCCTGTCGGCGAACGCCCGCAAGCTGCTGGCGAACCTGGAGGAGGCGAAGGCCAAGCCGCTGTCGCGGGCCATGGTCGCGCTGTCGATCCGGCACGTCGGGCCGACCGCGGCGGCCGCGCTGACCGAGGTGTACGACAACATCGACGACGTCCGGGCCGCGAGCGAGGAGCAGCTGGCCGAGATCGAGGGCGTCGGGCCGACCATCGCGCAGGCGATGATCGAGTGGTTCCAGGTGCCGTGGCACCAGCAGATCGTCGACAAGTGGCAGGCGTCCGGCGTGCGGATGCGCGAGGAGCGAACCGGTCCGACGCTGCCGCAGACGCTGACCGGGCTGTCCGTCGTGGTGACCGGGACCGTCGAGGGGTTCAGCCGCGACGAGGCGACCGACGCGATCGTCGGACGCGGCGGGAAGGTCGCGAGCTCGGTGTCCAAGAAGACGTCGTTCGTCGTGGTCGGGGACTCGCCGGGGTCGAAGTACGACAAGGCCGTGCAGCTCGGCGTACCGATCCTGGGCTCCGCGGGGTTCCGGGTGCTGCTGGACGACGGGGCCGAGGCGGCGGCCGCGGTGGCGAGTACGCCGGCGGCCGGGGAGTCCTGAGACTCGCCGAAGAATTCGCGGGCCGGACGGATCCGCCGACGGGGCTGAGCCGTCCGACTGTTAACTTTGCACGTCGAGATCTGGGTCAGAAGGAGCAACATATGACGACGCCGCCGCAGGGACCGTGGGGTCCTGGGCAGCCGGGGGGCCAGCCAGGCGGGCAGCACGGGGGACAGGGAGGTGCGCCGCAACAGCCTCAGCAGGGTGGGTGGGGACAGCAGCCTCCCGCTCAGGGTGGTGGCTGGGGGCAACAGCCTCAGCAACCGCAACAACCTCAGCAGCACGGCCAGCCGCAGCAGGGCCAGCCGCAGCAGGGCCAGCCTCAGCAAGGTCAACCGCAGCAGGGCCAGCCTCAGCAGGGGCGCCCGCAGCAGGATCGGCCGCAGCAGGGTGGCTGGGGACAGCAGCCCGGCCAGCAGGGTCAACCCGGTCAGCAGGGCCAGCCTGGTGGTGGCTGGGGTCAGCAGCCGCAGCAGGGCGGCGGTGCGTACCAGCAGCAGTCCTGGGGTCAGCGTCAGCAGCAGCCGCAGCAGGGTGGTTGGCACCAGCAGCAGGGCGGACAGCCCGGGCAGTGGCAGCCGAGCGGCCAGGGTGGCCCGGGTGGCGGCAAGGGTCCGGGCGGCATCAGCAAGGACAAGCTGCCGCTGGTGATCGGCGGTGGCGTGGTCGGCATCGTGCTGATCGGTCTGCTGGTGTTCCTCGGCATCCGCGCGTTCGGCGGCGGTGACGACACCCCGGCGAGCCAGCCGACGACCGGCCAGAGCCAGGGCGGCGACCCGTCGACCTCCCCGACCACAAGTGGCGGCACCGGCGGCGAGCTCGGCAACGCGACCGGCCAGGCGAAGACCGTGACCGACAAGCTGCAGGGCATGGGCTTCGGCTGCAGCGACCTGTTCAACACCGGCCAGGGCGCGCACCGCGGTTGCTTCAAGCTCGACGGCAACAGCCGGTCGTCCCAGGTCATCTTCCAGTTCAAGTCCGACGGCACGATCATCGCGACCTCGGTCGAGGCGCAGGACCTGGACAACAACAACAACGCTCAGGTGGCCTTCGGCCAGTCCTTGCAGGCGATCGGTAACGACACCTTCGGCGGCGACTCGGTCTCGAAGATCCAGGATGCGGTCAAGACCGGTCAGCGGTCCGCGGAGGTCGGAACGACCTGGGGGTCGTTCCAGCTCAGCAACGACGGTTCCCGGCTGAGCGCGTCCGGGCACAAGAACGGCGAGGAATCGCTCGATCTGCCGGATCAGACCTTCGACACCACGGCTGCGCAGATGACCGCGGCGATGAAGGCGAAGTCGTACGCGTGCACGAGTTCGTGCCGCAAGGAGGTCGCCAAGTACGGCTCACAGAGCGTGTACTTCTTCGCCAGCGAGGGCAAGGGGATCAAGAGCCTCGACATCCGGGCGTCGGCAGAGAGCAGCAGCGCCGTGAAGGCCGCGATGACGTCCGTGATGGGCGACACGTTCGGTGTCCTCAAGGGCGGGAACGTGGCCGCGGTAAAGGCGTACGTCGAGGCACACAGCGACGGCAAGCAGTACGCTGCCTATGTCGGCGGCTGGTACGTCGAGATCGACAGCGACAACAGCTCGAGTGGCTACGGGTCGCAGGAGGTCACGATCAAGTACGAGTCGTTCTACGCCTGATACACGGAGGCCGGATGTGAAGTTCCCCCGGGAGAAGCGGGAGTCGCGGACGGTGGCCCAGCCGCCGCCCGAGGCCGTCCAGCGCGTCGACGGCGGCGGGGCCTGGGGCCCCACCCAGTTCGACCTCCCGGACCGGAACGGCTCGAACAGCCAGGCCATCCTGATCGTCACCCTCGTCGGCGTCGTCGTCCTGCTGATCATCGCCGGCCTCTGGGCCCTCGCCTACTTCCAGTTCACCTGAGCCGGAACGTCACGAACCCCGCTCGCCTCGGCGAGCGGGGTTCGTTGTTGTACGGGTCAGGCGGTGGCGCGGATGGTGACGGCCAGGGAAGCCAGGTAAGAGAGGCGGGCTACCTCGGAGCCGAGGAATTCGGGGCCGCCGCGGCGGCCGATGACCAGGACCCGGCGGTCGGACTCCAAGGGAGCCGCGACCAGGACGGACTCGGCGAGGCCCTTGTGGTCCGGGGCTTCGAGGGTGGTCGCCTTCGCCAGCGGCAGCCAGCGGCCGGCGACGTCGCCGAACTCCGGGGTCGCGCTGGTCTCCAGGGCGACCTTCACCTCGCTGCCGGTGCCGTCCAGCAGTGCCGCCCAGTCCGCGTGCAGCACGGCCGGGGACTGCTCGACCAGGATGTCGATCGCGTCCGCGGGTGCGGACGTCATCTGCTCGACGGCCTCGAGATCCATGTGCAGGCCGCCGCCGGCGCCGTACCGCGAGAACCAGATGACCTCGACGTCCGGGACGCTGTTGCAGGCCGAGACCAGCCGGTCCGGCAGTACGCCGGGCGGCAGGTCGACCACGATGTCGTCGACCGCGGTGCCGTTCTCGCGGCGGTGCTCGACGATCTCGATCGCGTGGATGTCGGCGTTCACCTCACCGAGGGCCGTTGCCACGACGCCCAGCGAACCGGGCCGGTCCGGGATGATCAAGCGCAGCAGGAACACCGAACGATCATCTCCCAGCCCATCACCGTGCGCGTAACGCCTTGTCGCCGCCCATGTTACAGAGCGGTAGGGGAGGACACGCCCGCCCGTCTCATCGAGCTGTTGTCCACAGGCGAAATACCTCTGTCACAGGCGGCCCACTAAGCTGACGTAGGTCATGTGGACACATGACCTAGAGCTACTGCACGCATTGGATCAGTTCATGCCTTCGATTACCCGCGAAGAGGTTGCGCACCTGGCGCGACTGGCGCGGATCGAGCTCTCCGACGACGAGCTCGACCACCTCGCGCCGCAGCTCGACCAGATCATCACGCTGGTCGGGCAGGTCAGCCAGGTGGCGGCGGACGACATCCCGCCGACCTCGCACGCCCTGCCGCTGACCAACGTGATGCGCGTGGACGAGACCGTCCCGTGCCTCACCCCCGAGCAGGCGCTGTCCGGCGCGCCGGCCGTGGAGGAGCAGCGCTTCCGGGTGCCGCGGATCCTGGAGGAGGACTGACGATGAGTGACCTGACGCGGAAGACCGCGGCCGAGCTGGCGGACCTGATGACGTCCAAGCAGGCCAGTTCGGTCGAGATCACGCAGGCCCACCTGGACCGGATCGCCGCCGTCGATGGTGACGTACGGGCGTTCCTGCACGTCGACACCGAGGGTGCGCTCGCGCAGGCGAAGGCGGTCGACGACAGGCGGGCCGCGGGCGAGCAGCTGTCGCCGCTGGCCGGCGTGCCGCTGGCGTTGAAGGACGTGCTCACCCAGGAGGGTGTGCCGACCACGGCCGGTTCGAAGATCCTCGAGGGCTGGAAGCCGCCGTACGACTCGACCGTCGTGAGGCGGCTGAAGGACGCCGGGATCGTGATCCTCGGCAAGACCAACATGGACGAGTTCGCGATGGGCTCCTCCACCGAGAACTCGGCGTACGGCACGACCCACAACCCGTGGGACCTGACCCGGATCCCGGGCGGTTCCGGCGGCGGTTCGTCCGCGGCGATCTCGGCGTACGAGGCACCGCTGGCGATCGGCACCGACACCGGCGGATCGATCCGCCAGCCGGGGGCGTTCACCGGGACGGTCGGCGTCAAGCCGACGTACGGCGGCACCTCGCGGTACGGGCTGATCGCGCTGGCGTCGAGCCTGGACACGCCCGGCCCGTGTGCGCGGACGACGCTCGACGCGGCGCTGCTGCACGAGGCGATCGCGGGCTGGGACCCGATGGACTCCACCTCGATCAACCAGGACGTCCCGCCGGTCGTCGCGGCGGCCCGCAACGGTGATGTCGCCGGGCTGCGGATCGGCGTCGTCAAGGAGCTCGGCGGCGAGGGGTACCAACCGGGTGTCGAGGCCCGCTTCCACGAGGCGGTCGAGCTGCTCACCAAGCTCGGCGCCGAGGTGGTCGAGGTCTCCTGCCCGCACTTCCAGTACGCGCTCCCGGCGTACTACCTGATCCTGCCGAGCGAGGCCTCGTCCAACCTGGCCAAGTTCGACGCGATGCGGTACGGCCTGCGCGTCGGCGACGACGGCGAGAACAGCGCGGAGAAGGTCACCGCGCTGTCCCGCGAGGCCGGGTTCGGCGCCGAGGTCAAGCGCCGCATCATCCTCGGCACGCACGCGCTCTCCAGCGGGTACTACGACGCCTACTACGGCCAGGCGCAGAAGGTGCGGACGCTGATCGCCCGCGACTTCGCGAACGCGTACGAGCAGGTCGACGTGCTGGTCTCGCCGGCCACGCCGACGACCGCGTTCGCGATCGGCGACCGGATCGACGACCCGATCGCGATGTACAAGAACGACCTGTGCACGATCCCGTCCAACCTGGCCGGCAACGCGGCCGCGTCGTTCCCGTGCGGCCTCGCCGACGAGGACGGCCTGCCGGTCGGCTTCCACGTGATGGCGCCGGTGATGCGCGACGACCTGCTGTACAAGGTCGGCGGCGCGCTCGAGGTGGCACTGGCCGACCAGTGGGGCGGCGTACTGATGACCAAGGCTCCGGAGCTGGAGGTGACCCGATGACTGCTGAGGTCCTTGAGATCAACGACGCGTTGACGCAGTACGACCCGGTGATGGGCCTCGAGGTCCACGTCGAGCTGAACACCCGGTCGAAGATGTTCTGCGGCTGCCCGACCGAGTTCGGCGCCCCGCCGAACACCCAGACCTGCCCGGTCTGCCTCGGCCTGCCGGGCGCGCTGCCGGTGGTGAACGCGACCGCGGTCGAGTCGGCGATCAAGATCGGCCTGGCGCTGAACTGCGAGATCGCCGAGTGGTGCCGGTTCGCCCGGAAGAACTACTTCTACCCGGACATGCCGAAGAACTTCCAGACCTCGCAGTACGACGAGCCGATCGCGTTCAACGGCTGGACCGAGGTGGCCGTCGACGGCGAGACGTACCGGATCGAGATCGAGCGCGCGCACATGGAGGAGGACACCGGCAAGGCCACCCACGTGGGCGGCGCGACCGGCCGGATCCACGGCGCGACGCACTCGCTGGTCGACTACAACCGGGCCGGCATCCCGCTGATCGAGATCGTCACGAAGACGATCGAGGTACCGGGCGAGAAGGCGGCCGCGGTGGCGCGGGCGTATGTCGCGATGCTGCGCGACCTGCTGTTCTCGCTGGGCGTCTCCGACGTCCGGATGGACCAGGGCTCGCTGCGCGCCGACGTCAACGTGTCGCTGAAGTCGTCCGGCTCGACGGCCCTCGGTACCCGTACCGAGACCAAGAACGTGAACTCGTTCCGTTCGGTCGAGCGCGCGGTGACGTACGAGATCACCCGGCAGGCGGCGGTGCTGTCGGCCGGCGGGAAGATCCTGCAGGAGACCAGGCACTGGCACGAGGACACCGGCATCACGACGGCCGGCCGGGAGAAGTCCGACGCGGACGACTACCGGTACTTCCCGGAGCCCGACCTGGTGCCGGTGGCGCCGTCGCGCGAGTGGGTCGAGGAGATCCGCGCGACGCTGCCCGAGGCGCCGGCCGTACGGCGGGCCCGACTGCAGCAGGAGTGGGGTTTCACCGACCTCGAGATGCGCGACGCCGTGAACGGCAACGCGGTCGAGCTGATCGTGTCCACGGTCGAGCTCGGGGTGTCGCCGGCCGCGGCGAAGAAGTGGTGGCTGGGCGAGCTGGCCCGCGCGGCCAACGACTCCGGTGCGGAACTCGACGCGCTGCCGGTCGGTCCGGCCGAGGTCGCCGAGGTGCAGAAGCTCGTCGACGACGGCACGCTGAACGACAAGCTCGCGCGGCAGGTGTTCGAGGGTCTGCTCGCCGGTGAAGGAACGCCGGCCGAGATCATCGAGAAGCGCGGGCTGGCGCTGGTGTCCGACGACTCGGCGCTGCTCGAGGCGATCGACCGCGCGATCGCGGCGAACCCGGACGTGGTCGAGAAGGTGAACTCGGGCAAGCCGGCCGCCGCCGGTGCGCTGATCGGCGCGGTGATGAAGGACATGCGCGGCCAGGCCGACGCCGCCAAGGTCCGCCAGTTGCTGAACGAGAAGCTCGGTATCTGACGCCGTCCTGAAGTGCCGGACCCCGCTGCACAGGGTCCGGCACTTCAGTGCTTTCAGGCGGCGTCGCGGTGTTCCACCTGCGGCTCGTCCGCGCCGGCGCCAGGCTCGTCGTCGGCCGCGGTGGCGAGCAGGGTCTGGGCGACCGAGAGCTCGTCGGACGGGCAGCGGAGCTCGTACCGGGTCGGGTGGATCTCGGTGGTGACCGTGTCCGGGCGGTTGCGGAACAGCGCGCGGAACAGACCCCAGAGCGTGCCGACGATCAGCCCGTACACGAAGCCCCACAGCACGACCGCGAAGCTGGTCAGCGTGGTCTGCGCGACCAGCGTGACGAAGACGGCCGCCAGGATGCCGAGGAGTGCGCCTTGCAGCGCGCCGACGGCGGTCAGCCGGACGACCGGGATTCGCGGCCGTCTGGTGGCCTGCCGGAGTCCGGCGCCGACGATGTCCAGGCTCGCCGCGTCCATCCCGTAACTTCTCAGGTACTCCGCTGTTCGCCGAGCGTCCGCGAAGCTGCTCACCGATGCGATCACACTGCTGGGGACGCCAGACGCCTGGCCGGTCGGCATACCGATCTCCTCCTCGGGTCGTGTCTTCAACAACTACCAGACGACTTCAAGGCGGAAAGGGTTGACTGGTTACGAGGTGCTGATCGTCACGCGAAGAATTCGGTCGTCGCCCGCGCGCGGTTGACCGCGGCCGTCGGTGTTCGACGTGGTGAGCCACAGCGAGCCGTCGGGGGCGAGCTCGACCGTGCGCAAACGCCCGTACTGCTGGGTGAAGAACGCCGTCGGCTCGCCGATTCGCTTGCCATTGGCAACGGGTATCGCCCAGAGCCGCTGGCCGCGCAGGCCGGCCATGAAGATGTACCCCTTCGCGAACGTGATGCCGGACGGCGACGCGTCGGCGGTCGGCCACTGCGCGATCGGGTCGGTCATACCGTCCAGGTGACTGATCCCCTCAGCGGCCGGCCAGCCGTAGTTGTTGCCCGGGGTGATCACGTTGAGCTCGTCCCAGGTGCTCTGGCCGAACTCCGAGGCGTACAACTGGTTCCCGTCGAACGTCAGGCCCTGCACGTTCCGGTGGCCCTTGGTGATCCACACCCGCCCGTCCGGGTTGCCCGGGGCGGCCTTCCCGTCGGTGGTGATACGCAGGATCTTCCCGCCCAGCGAGTTGTCGTCCTGGGAGTTCGGCTGCTCGGAGCCGTCGCCGGTGCCGGCGTACAGGAAGCCGTCCGGGCCGAAGCGCAGGCGTCCGCCGTTATGGATCGCCGCCTCCGGAATCCCGTCCAGGATCACCTGCTGGTCCGAGAGCTTCCCGTCCTGGTAGGTGATCCGCGCGATCCGGTTGTCGCTGCCGCTGGAGTAGTACGCGTAGACGTACGGCTTCCCCGGATACCCGGGATCCACCGCGATCCCCAGCAGCCCGCCCTCCGACGAGGACTTCACCCCGTCGACGCTCCCCACCTCGGTGACCCGCCCACCGGCGACCCGCACGATCTTCCCGGCGTCCCGCTCGCTCACCAACGCACTCTTGTCCGGCAGGAACGCGACCCCCCACGGCACCTCGAGCCCGGTCACCACGGTCGAGGCCACGGCCAACTTCACCGGAGCGGCAGTCGGCGCACTGGACGACGCGGAGCTGCTCGGCGTCGGCTCGGAGCACCCCACGACGAAAGCCAGTACAGCGGCCACCGCCGCGGCTTTACCTCGCACGACTCAGCTGCCCCAGGTCGGGCGGAGGGGGAAGTGGGCGTTGCCGCGGTGGTCGAGTTTGGCGGCCAGGACCTGGTGGAGCTGGATGGTGTTGTGTTCGAAGCCGGCGCGGCTCGCGGCCAGGTACAGGCCCCAGATCTTGGCGGTGGCGGGGCCGACCTCGGCGACGGCTTCGTCCCAGTGGGTGACGAGGTTGTCGTTCCAGGCGGCCAGGGTGAGGGCGTAGTGCTCGCGCAGGTTCTCCTCGTGGCGTACCTCGAAGCCGGCGTCCTGGGCCTCGGCGATGATCCGGCCGGAGCCGATCAGTTCGCCGTCGGGGAAGATGTACCGGTCGATGAAAGCGCCGGTGTTGCGGAAATGGTTGTCCGGCCGGGTGATGCAGTGGTTGAGCAGCCGGCCGCCCGGCCGGAGCCGGTCGTACAGGAACGCGAAGTACGACGGGTAGTTGCGGACGCCGATGTGTTCGGTCAGCCCGATCGAGCTGATCGCGTCGAAGTCCCGCTCCGGTACGTCGCGGTAGTCGAGGAACCGTACTTCGGCCAGGCCCTCGAGCCCCTCGCGCTTGATCGCCTGCTGCGCCCACTCGGCCTGCGCCTCGGACAGCGTGACGCCCAGCGCCTGGACGCCGTACTCGCGGGCCGCGTGCCGGACCATCCCGCCCCAGCCGCACCCGACGTCGAGCAGCCGCATGCCCGGCTTGAGGTCGAGCTTGCGCGCGACGAGGTCGTACTTCTCGAACTGCGCCTCCTCCAACGAAGCGTCAGCCGTCGGGTAGACCGCGCACGTGTACGTCATCGACGGCCCGAGCACCCACTCGTAGAACGTGTTCGACACGTCGTAGTGGTGGTGGATCGCCGACTTGTCCCGCGCCTTCGAGTGCCGCAGCCCCTCGAACGTCCGGCGCCACTTCGGCAGGTGTTCCTGCGGCGGCGGGGGCGGCGGCTTCAGGTGGCTCCAGCCGAGACCGCGGATGATCCGCAGCGCCTCGGCGGCCTTCGGGCGGTGGAAGTGGAACTGGTCGAGGATCAGCCGCATCAGCTCGTACGGGTTGCCCGGGTGGACGCCGGTGATCTCCAGGTCGCCCATCACGTACGCGCGGACCATCCCGAGGTCGCCAGGCGCGGTGAGGATGTAGGACAGCCCTCGCTCGGAGGCCAGGTGCAGGTGGATCGGGGAGTCCTCGGGTCCGGCCGCACTGCCGTCGTACGCCGTGAACCGGAACGGCAGTCCGTCCGGGATCACGGTCGTGAGGGCTTCGGCGATCGAAACCTGGGTCGCGAGCGTCGTCACTGGCGCGTCACCGCCTTCTCGTAGAGCCCGGTGAGCCGGGCGTCCGGGTCGTAGCGTTGTTTCACCGTGGTCAGAGCCGGGACGTTGTACAGCCGGTCGAACGTGTCCCGGTCGTAGTACGCGTCGGAGTACAAGGACTTGTGGCCGCCGAAGCCGGTCACGGCCTGCTCGATCCGCCGGTTGACGTCGCCGTCCGCGGCGCCGGGCGCGATCGGTACCGTGCCCCAGAAGCCCACGTTCACGTAGGTTTCGCCGGGCTTCAGTGGATAGAGCGGCCACGACTCGGAACCGCGCAGCCGCAACGGGCACAGCCAGACCGGCCGCATCCCGACCTCTCGGTCGAACCAGCGCAGGAAGTCCGAGAGCCGGGCGACCGGGATCTCCACGTCCTGGACGACGCGTTCCCGGTCCGGGCGGCCGCGCCGGTGGTTCAGCCGGGCCGCGTAGTGGTGCCGGTTCTCGAAGCCGACGATCTTGTGGAACACGTCGCTGCGCCGCCAGCGCCGCGGCCACAGCCGCCGTACGACGGGCTGCTGGGCGCCGAACGCCGCGGAACACCAGAACCAGTCGGTGTCCCAGCGCCACAGGTAGTCGTGCGCGGTGAGGAAGTCCTGCTGCCGCTGCCGGATCGACCGGTAGTAGATCTGCTGGCCGGTGTAGTCGCTGGTGCGCACGGCGGCGTCGCTGTTCCGGCCGAGGGTCAGGTACGCCTCGGACGGGCTGAAGACCACGCCGTCGACGAAGTGCACGGGCTCGTCGTTGTACTTGCCGTCCGCAACGATCGTGGAGATGGCCGGGTCCAGTTCGTCGAGCGCGACCCGGACGTGCCGGAGCGCGACGTACGGCGAGATCCGGTCGAGCTCGATCCGTAGCCGGGTCGCGTAGCCGAGCGTGCCGTACGAGTTCGGGAACGTCCGGAACAGCTCCGCGTGCTCGCCCTCCGGGCGGGCCGTGACGACGTCGCCGGCGCCGGTCAGGATGTCCAGCTCGAGCACCGACTCGTGCGGCAGCCCGGCGCGGAACGACGAGGACTCGATGCCGAGCCCGGTGACCGCGCCGCCGAGCGTGATCGTCTTGAGTTGCGGGACGACCATCGGCGTGAGCCCGTGCGGGAGGGTCGCGGCGACCAGGTCCTCGTACGTGCACATGCCCTGGACGTCGGCGGTCCGGGCGTCCTGGTCGACGCCGATCACCCCGGTCAGCCCCGAGACGTCCAGCCCGGGACGCTCGGTGTCGGTGCGCGGCCGGAACAGGTTCGAGCTGCGCTTCGCGAGCCGGACCGGTTCGCCGGGCGGGATCCGTTCGTACGACTCCCGCAGCCGCCCGACGGCCTGATCGTGCGCCACCACCGCCGCCACATCCGATGTCGAAGGCACCGATCCAGAGTACGACGGTGCCCGCTCCGTGGCACGGGAGTTCAAACTGTCCACGGCTCCGAGTAGGTTCTGTGACATGGCTGACGTGGTGAAGGCATGGCTTCCGTGGGAGGACCCCGAGGCGTTTCTCGGAGGGGTGCCCGCGGGGTTCGACGTGGAGCTGTTCGCCGGCGGAGAGCGGCCGAAGTCGCTCGCCGAGGTGGAGTTCTACGTGCCCAGCTACATGGGCGGCGGTGACGTGTTCGACGTCGTCAAGGAGATGCCCTCGCTGCAGGTCGTGCAGCTGCAGACGGCCGGGTTCGAGCACGTCCAGTCGCGGCTCGCCGACGGCGTGACGTTGTGCAACGCGCGCGGCGTGCACGACGCGTCCACGGCGGAGCTGGCGGTCGGGCTGATCCTGGCGACGTTCCGGAACCTCCCGCGCGCGGTCCGCGACCAGGACCGGCAGTTCTGGCCGGGCTCGTACGACGAGGTCGACGACTCGCTCGCGGACCGGACCGTGCTGATCCTCGGGTACGGCGCGATCGGCGAGGCGCTGGAGCGGCGGCTGACCGGGTTCGAGTGCGACGTGATCCGGGTCGCGCGGCGGCCGCGGGACGGCGTACACCCGATCTCCGAGCTGCCCGAGCTGCTGCCGCGTGCGGACGTCGTCGTACTGCTGACCCCCGCGACGCCGGAGACCACGCGGATGGTGGACGCGACGTTCCTCAAGCGGATGAAGGACGGCGCGCTGCTGGTGAACGTCGCGCGCGGTGTCGTCGTGGACACCGACGCGTTGCTCGCCGAGCTCGGCACCGGGCGGATCCGGGCCGCGCTGGACGTCACCGACCCCGAGCCGTTGCCCGCCGGACATCCGCTGTGGTCTGCTCCGAACGTGCTGATCAATCCGCACCGCGGCGGCGCGTCGACGGCGTTCGCGCCGCGGGTCGCCCGGCTGGTGCGGGCGCAGCTGGAGCGCCACGCGTCCGGGGAACCGTTGATCAATGTGGTGGCAGGTCCACCGCGCTAGGAGGAGGACGACGATGTCCGAGGCCGTACTGCTGATCGGGACCAAGAAAGGGCTCTGGATCGGCCGGAGCGACGCTGCCCGGAAGGACTGGCGGCTCGACGGGCCGGTGCCCGAGTTCGAGATGCAGGGTGTGTACGCCGTCGGCGTCGACACCCGCGGCGACCGGGCGCGGCTGTTCGTCGGCGGCACCAGCGAGCACTGGGGGCCGGCGGTCTTCCACTGCGACGACCTCGGCAAGACCTGGGCGGAGCCGCCGGAGGGCTCGATCGGGTTCCCGAAGGACGCCGACGCGTCGCTGGAGCGGGTGTGGCAGATCCAGGCCGCGCCGGAAGGCCAGCCCGGCGTCGTGTACGCCGGCACGCAGCCGTCCGCGCTGTGGAAGTCGACCGACGGCGGCGTGACGTTCGAGCTGGTCAGGGGCCTGTGGGACCACCCGCACCGGAAGGACTGGGGTGCGGGATTCGGCGGTCAGGCGGTGCACACGGTGCTGCCGCACGCCACCGACCCGGACCGGCTCAGCGTCGCGATGTCGACCGGCGGCGTCTACCAGACCACCGACGGCGGGACGACCTGGTCGCCGGCGAACCACGGCATCAAGGCGTACTTCATGCCGGACCCGGACCCGGAGTTCGGCCAGTGCGTGCACAAGCTGGCGGCGCACCCCGACGTACCGGAGCGGATGTTCGCGCAGAACCATCACGGCGTCTACCGGTCCGACGACGGCGGCGCGATCTGGAAGTCGATCGCGGACGGGCTGCCCTCGGACTTCGGGTTCCCGATCGTCGTGCACCCGCACGAGCCGGAGACCGTGTACGTGTTCCCGCTGGTCGCGGACGGCAACCGGATCCCGACCGACGCGAAGTGCCGGGTCTACCGCTCGCGCGACGCCGGCGCCACCTGGGAGCCGCTGACCTCCGGCCTGCCCGACGTGTCGTACGTGCCGGTCCTGCGGGACGCGATGACGACCGACACCGCCGACCCGGCCGGTGTGTACGTCGGCACCCGGGACGGCTGCGTCTACGCCAGCGCCGACGCGGGCGACAGCTGGGTCGAGGTCGCCAGCCACCTGCCCGACATCCTCACGGTCCGCGCAGCGGTGCTCGAATGATCGCTGTCCGGCTGCCGACGGTGCTCCGCCCGTTCGCGGGCGGAGCCGAACGCGTGGAGGTCGAGGCCCGCACGGTCGCGGAGGCCTTCGCCGCGCTCGACGCACCACTCCGGCGGCGGCTCACCGACGAGCAGGGAGCGGTCCGCCGGCACGTCAACGTCTACCTGCGCGACGAGAACATCCGCGACCTCGACGGCCTCGGCACACCGGTCCGCGACGGCGACGAACTGCTGATACTCCCGAGCGTCGCGGGCGGTTGATCGGTACCGTCGGTCGGCATGAGCGAGGTGTTGCTGCTGACCGGTCCGTGCGGTTCCGGCAAGACGACGGTGGCGCGTCTGGTGGCGACCGGCGCGCCGCGGCCGACGATGCACCTGACGACCGACGAGTACTACCGCGGGATCCGCACCGGCTTCGTCGCGCCGTATCTCCCCGGATCCCAGCGGCAGAACGAGGTGGTGATCGACGCGGTCGTCGCGACCGTCGGCGCCTACGCGCGCGGCGGCTACGACGTGGTGGTGGACGGCATCATCGGCCCGTGGTTCCTCGCGCCGTTCCGGACCGCCGCGGCGCAGGGGGAGTGGACGATGTCGTACATCGTCCTGCGCCCGGACCTCGGGACGACCCTGCGGCGTGGGCAGGACCGTCCCGAGTCCGAGCTGACCGACGCCGAGGCGCTGACCGGCATGCACCAGGCGTTCGCGGACCTCGGCGAGCTCGAGCGGCACGCGATCGACACCACCCGCCTGGACGCGCCGCAGACCGCTGCCGAGGTGCGTGCAGCTGTTGCCGCAGGCACCCATCTGCTCAGTGTCTGAAGCGCCGGCTTGGGGAGGATTTCACGCCCGGAGCGGGACAGGATCCTCCCCAACCCTCAGTGTCGGAAGAGGCGGACGGCGGTGGGGGTCCAGGTGATTCCCCGGGTTGCGCAGGCAGCCGCGACCTCGTCGGACCGGATCGACCCGCCCGGCTCGACGATGTGGGTCACGCCGTACCGATGCGCCACCTCGACGTTGTCCGCGAACGGCAGATGCCCGTCCGACACCATCGTCACGCCGGCGAGCGGCCCGGCCGACCAGAGCGCCGCCTTCTCCCCGGCCAGGCGGGTGCAGTCGACGCGCGACTGCTGCCCGGCACCGACGCCGATCGTCATCCCGTCCTTGACCAGCACCACGGTGTTCGACTGGGTGTAGCGCGCGACGATCATCCCGAGCACCGCGTCGTCCGGCAGGTCGCGGGGGAGCGGCGCGGCGTCCCGCTCCTGCGTCAGCCGTACGCCGTACACCTCGCGCACCTCCTCCACCGGCGGCTCATACGACGGGTCGATCGCGAGCACCAGGTACGTCCCGCGCTTCTTCGCCGCCAGGATCTCCAGTACGCCGTCGTCGTACCCGGGCGCGATGATCCCGTCCGACACGACCCGCTTCAGCATCGCGGCCAGCTCCAGGTCGACGCGATGCGAGACCGCCACGAAGTCGCCGTACGACGACTTCGGATCGGCATCCCGCGCCCGCGTGTACGCCTCCGCCGGCGTCGTACCGAGCGCCGCACCGGCGGGCGAGACGTGCTTGTACGACGCCGCGGCCGGTACGCCGAACCGCTCCGCCGCCTCGCGCACCAGTTGCCAGCCGGTCAGCGCGTCGAGGATGTTGATGTACGACGGCGCACCCGCGAGCACCGTGAACGGCGCGTTCTCGAGAGTGGCCGCCTGATGGGGATTCATGCCGTACCGCAACCGCATCCGGACCTCCGAACGACGTCCGAGGCGCCCAGGCGGACGACGCCCCGCTCGAAAGCTCCCCGGTGGTACCCCACCCTCGCCAGTCGCGGTGCCGCCAGCTTAGGGCGTGTCTGGCAGACACGCCCTACTTCGTCGCCCGCACCACCAGCAGCCGCGAGTCCGCGGCCAAAGGCTCGCCCTGCCAGCCGCCGTTGACGACCACCTCGGAGAAGCCGGCCGCACGCAGGTCGGCGGTGATCTCGTCGGCGGACCGGAAGTACAGGACGTTGCGGTAGACCGCGTCGTGCCCGTCCTCGAACACGTTGTGCGCGTCGAACACGACCCGCCCGTCGGCGATCTCGATCAGCTCGAGCCACTCCTTCAGGTGCCCGGCGACCGTGTCGCGTTCGCCGTACGTCGCCTCACTGGTCCACTGCTCCCACGCGCGCATCGCCGGGTTCCGCGACTCGAACGCGAACACGCCGCCGGGACGCAGCGCGGCGGCCAGCGCGGCCACGCTGGCCGCGTGTTCGGCGACGTGCATCATCGTGTTGCCGCTGCTGACCACCAGATCCACGTCGCCGGTCGGCGCGACGGCGCGGTAGTCGCCCTCGATCCAGGTGACCGCGTCGGCGCCGGGCTGCTTGCGCGCGTACCCCAGCATCGTGGAGCTGGGGTCGATGCCGATCACCTCCCGCCCGGGCGAGACCAGCGACCGCGTCAGCAGGCCGGTGCCGCAGCCGAAGTCGAGGACCTTCGTGGTGCCCTCGGCCAAGGCGCGGTAGTACGCGTGGTCCGCACCGGCCGGATTGTCCAGATCGTAGAGCTGTACCAGTTGTTCGTCGCCGTACGGATCGTCTGTCACCCCGAAAGCCTAAGGGGTGTGCCCGTAAGACGGGCGTCTCAGAAAATGAGACGGTGGGCGGCTGAACTTGACCCGGTCGGCAGGTTTCGGCGAATAATGCCTACATGCGATCGATTCTCCTCGTACTTGTGCGGCGCGCCGACTGACGCGACCACAGAGTCGAGCGCGCCCCTTCAGCCAACCCGGCGGAAGGGGTTTTTTGTTGCCAGGGCGACTATCTGCGACCCAGTAGTGCCAGGACGACGGCCACAAGCGAGGATGGATCGGTCGCGAAAGTACAACCATCGTGACAGGACTGAGGGAAGGCACTCATGAGTGAGCAGCTGACCGGGGCACAGGCTCTGATCCGCGCACTGGAACATGCCGGAGTGGACACCGTCTTCGGCATCCCGGGTGGCGCGATCCTCCCGGCGTACGACCCGATGCTCGACTCGACCCAGATCCGCCACATCCTGGTACGTCACGAGCAGGGCGCCGGCCACGCCGCCCAGGGGTACGCCGCGGCGTCCGGCAAGGTCGGCGTCTGCATGGCGACCTCCGGGCCGGGCGCGACCAACCTGGTGACGCCGATCGCCGACGCCTACATGGACTCGGTGCCGCTGGTGGCGATCACCGGCCAGGTGGCGGGCGCCGCGATCGGTACGGACGCCTTCCAGGAGGCGGACATCCGCGGCATCACGATGCCGATCACCAAGCACAACTTCCTGGTGACCGACCCGAACGAGATCGCGACCACGATCGCCGAGGCGTTCCACATCGCCTCCACCGGCCGGCCCGGCCCGGTGCTGGTGGACGTCACCAAGGATGCGATGCAGACCACCGGCGTCGACTTCCGGTGGCCGACCGAGCTCGCGCTGCCCGGCTACCGGCCGGTGACCCGCCCGCACCCGAAGCAGGTGCGCGAGGCGGCCCGCCTGATCGTCGCGGCCGAGAAGCCGGTGCTGTACGTCGGCGGCGGCGTGATCCGCGCGCAGGCCAGCGCCGAGCTGAAGGAACTCGCCGAGCTGCTCGGCATCCCGGTGGTCACCACGCTGATGGCCCGCGGCGCGCTGCCCGACACCCACGAGCTGCACTTCGGGATGCCCGGTATGCACGGCTCGGTGTCCGCGGTCGGCGCGCTGCAGCGGTCCGACCTGCTGATCACGCTCGGCGCCCGCTTCGACGACCGGGTGACCGGCAAGCTGGACTCGTTCGCCCCGGACGCGAAGGTCATCCACGCCGACATCGACCCGGCCGAGATCGGCAAGAACCGGGCCGCGGACGTGCCGATCGTGGGCGACTGCAAGGAGGTCATCACCGACCTGATCGCCGCGCTCCGGACCGAGATCGCGACCGCCGGCCGGACCCCGTCGTACGACGCCTGGCGGCACCAGCTGGAGGACGTCCGGGCCCGTTACCCGCTCGGGTACGACGAGCCCGAGGACGGCACGCTGTCGCCGCAGCACGTGATCCAGCGGATCGGCCAGATCGCCGGCCCGGACACCGTGTACACCGCGGGCGTCGGCCAGCACCAGATGTGGTCCGCGCACTTCCTGCCGTTCGAGAAGCCCGGCCACTGGCTGAACTCCGGCGGCCTCGGCACCATGGGGTACGCCGTACCGGCCGCGATGGGCGCCAAGGTCGCCCGCCCGGACAAGACCGTCTGGGCGATCGACGGCGACGGCTGCTTCCAGATGACCAACCAGGAGCTGGTCACCTGCGCGCTGGAGGGCATCCCGATCAAGGTCGCGGTGATCAACAACCAGTCGCTGGGCATGGTCCGGCAGTGGCAGACGCTGTTCTACGACAAGCGGTACTCCAACACCGACCTGCACTCGACCCGGATCCCGGACTTCGCCAAGCTGGCCGAGGCGATGGGCGGCGTCGGGCTGCGCTGCTCCGACAAGGACTCGCTGGACGCCACCATCGAGAAGGCGATGGCGGTCACCGACGCACCGGTCGTGGTCGACTTCGTCGTGCACCGGGACGCGATGGTGTGGCCGATGGTCGCCGCCGGCGTCAGCAACGACGAGATCCAGATCGCCCGCGACATGGCGCCGAGCTGGGAAGGCGAGGAACTCTGATGTCGAAACACACCCTGTCGATCCTGGTCGAGAACAAGCACGGTGTGCTGGCCCGGGTGGCCGCGCTGATCTCCCGTCGCGGGTTCAACATCGACTCGCTCGCGGTCGGTCCGACCGAGCACCCCGAGGTGTCCCGGATGACGATCGCGGTGACCGTCGAGGAGCAGCCGCTCGAGCAGATCACCAAGCAGCTGAACAAGCTCGTGAACGTGATCAAGATCGTCGAGCTCGAGCCCACCCAGACGGTCCAGCGCGAACTGCTGCTGGTCAAGGTCAAGGCGGACACGCTGACCCGCGGCCAGGTGCTGGAGACCGTCCAGCTGTTCCGTGCCAAGGTGGTGGACGTGGCACCGGACGCGATCACGATCGAGGCGACCGGCAATCCCGAGAAGCTCGAGGCCATGCTCCGGGTGCTGGAACCCTTCGGCGTCCGCGAGCTGGTGCAGTCCGGCATGGTGGCGATCGGCCGCGGCAGCCGCTCGATCTCCGACCGCACCCTGCGGCCGGTCCCGGTGCCGCCGCCGCACGTCCAGACCGGACCGCCGAACGTCCAGGCGCGACCCGCCAACCACTCGCACCCGGTACCGGCGCCGCCGCCGGGCCGTACCGCCGCCGCCGTACCGAATCAACACTAAGGAGAAGTGCCCGAAGTGGCTGCTGAAATGTTCTACGACGACAACGCCGACCTGTCGGTGATCCAGGGCCGGCACGTGGCCGTCCTCGGCTACGGCTCCCAGGGCCACGCCCACGCGCTCTCGCTGCGCGACTCCGGCGTCGACGTCCGGGTCGGCCTGCCGGAAGGCTCGAAGAGCCGGGCCAAGGCCGAGGCCCAGGGCCTGCGGGTCGTCACCCCGGCCGAGGCCTGCGAGGAGGCCGACGTGATCGTCGTCCTCGCTCCGGACCCGGCACAGCGCAAGCTCTACAAGGACGCCATCGAGCCGAACCTGGTCGACGGCGACGCGCTGGTCTTTGGGCACGGCTTCAACATCCGGTTCGGCTACATCAAGCCCCCGGCCGGCGTGGACGTCTTCATGGTCGCCCCGAAGGGCCCGGGCCACCTGGTCCGCCGCGAGTACTCCGAGGGCCGCGGCGTACCGGTGCTGGTGGCCGTCGAGCAGGACGCCACCGGCAAGGCGTGGGACCTGGCGCTCTCGTACGCCAAGGGCATCGGCGGTCTGCGGGCCGGTGGGATCAAGACCACCTTCACCGAGGAGACCGAGACCGACCTGTTCGGTGAGCAGGCTGTCCTCTGCGGTGGCGTGTCGGCGCTGATCCAGGCCGGCTTCGAGACGCTGACCGAGGCCGGGTACCAGCCCGAGGTCGCGTACTTCGAGTGCCTGCACGAGCTCAAGCTGATCGTCGACCTGATCTACGAAGGCGGCATCGCCAAGCAGCGCTGGTCGGTGTCCGACACCGCCGAGTACGGCGACTACGTGTCCGGCCCGCGGATCATCGACGCGTCGGTGAAGGCCCGGATGAAGGAGGTCCTCGGCGACATCACCGACGGCACCTTCGCGGCCCGCTTCATCGCCGACCAGGACGCCGGCGCGCCGGAGTTCGCCGAGTTCCGCAAGAAGAGCCAGGAGCACCCGATCGAGGCCGTGGGCAAGGACCTGCGCGGCCTGATGGCGTGGGTCAAGTCGCACGACGACGACTACGTCGAGGGTTCTGCCGCCCGCTGACCGAGCTCGTGAAGGGCCCGGACCGTCCAGGTGGACGGTCCGGGCCCTTCGGTTTGCAACAATGTGTGACGATTCCGGTTCGGTGGGGGAGGTGAGCGGTGGTGAACGACGCATCGCCACGCCCGCCCCGGCGGATCCCCGGCGGCGGATCGCTCACCCAGCTGGAGAGCCCGGCCCGCCCCGCGACCGGCGCCGAACCACCACCCCGCGGCCCCTGGCTCTTCGGCCGCTTCCTGGCCGGCCTGATCGCCCTGATCCTGGTCGTCGGGGCCGGCGGCGCGGCCGGCTGGTACTTCCGTCAGCGCAGTGTGCGCATCGACACCGCCGCCGTACTGGAGTCCGCGAGGCCCGCCGTGGTCCGGATTCTCGCCACGACGTGCGCGGGCTCCGGTGAGGCGTCCGGCGTACTGATCGACAACGGCCGGATCCTGACCGCCGCATCGGCCGTCGACCAGCCGAAGTCGATCGTCGTGGTGGCACCCGACGGCCGGATGCGGCGGGCCAACCTGCTCGGGACCAGCGCCGACGGTGTCGCGGTCCTGCAGTCGATCGGCTTCGACGACCCGCCGCTGCACCTGCCGGCGGCCGACCCGGGCAACCGGGCCGAGCGGGCCCTGATCGGGTACACCGCGGCCGGCAAGCAGGTCGTCAACGAGATCGGGTCCACGGCCGATCCGAAGCCGCTGAGCCAGTTCATGAACGCGGCCAAGCTCGGCGGCCCGGTGGTCGGAAAGTCCGGCGAACTGGTCGGCCTGGTCACCGGTCCCACGGTGCAGACCGCCGCGGTCGTCCCGGTCGGCAGACTCCGCGAGTACGTCGCACCCGCGTCGTCCGGCATCACCGTCGCGTCCGCGGGGACCTGTCCGGAGTCACGTGGTCCGCAGGGCGGGATCGTCCCGGTGCTGCAGGTCGCAGGCACCCCGTCGGCCCTGAAGGTGCGGCAGTTGCTGGCGAACTACCTGACCCTCGAGAACAAGCACGACTTCGACGCCCTGCAGGCGCTGTACTCCCCGCGCCTGGCAGCGTCCCTGACCGTGGCCCGGGACCGGCAGGGCCACTCGACGTCGTACTTCTTCAACCCGAGGATCACCGATCTGGCACCGGACGGTTCCTATGCGCGGATGGCGTACAACGTGCTGTTCGCGGGGACCGCGAAAGGCGCCGGGGGTGGCATCTGCAACCGGCTGGACGGGCGGGTCGACCTGGTGTGGGTGGGCGGCAAGCCGGTGATCGACGGGATCGCCTACGCGACCGACCCGGTGAGCTGCGACACCGACTGACCGGCATCCGGGTCCCCGAGCGGGGCGGATGCCGGACGCGGTACGATCAACTCAGCGGGCACAGCGCGGTGCTCTGAAAATCATGAGCCCCGAACCGCTTCTGCAGGAGATTCCTCCATGACTGACGTAACCCGGCCCGTCGTCCTGATCGCCGAAGAGCTCAGCCCGGCCACCGTCGAGGCGCTCGGCCCCGACTTCGAGATCCGCCACGCCAACGGCGCCGACCGCGCCGAGCTGCTCCCGGCCATCGCCGACGTCGACGCCATCCTGATCCGCAGCGCCACCAAGGTGGACGCCGAGGCGCTCGCCGCCGCGAAGAAGCTGAAGGTCGTCGCCCGCGCCGGTGTCGGCCTCGACAACGTGGACGTGAAGGCCGCCACCCAGGCCGGCGTGATGGTGGTCAACGCGCCGACCTCCAACATCGTCAGCGCCGCCGAGCTCGCCGTCGCGCTGCTGCTCGCCTCCGCCCGCCGGGTCCCGGCCGCGAACGAGTCGCTGAAGAAGGGCGAGTGGAAGCGCAGCAAGTACTCGGGTGTCGAGCTGTTCGAGAAGACCGTCGGCATCGTCGGCCTCGGCAAGATCGGTGTCCTGGTCGCGCAGCGGCTGGCCGCCTTCGGCATGAACGTGATCGCCTACGACCCGTACGTGCAGGCCGGCCGGGCCGCGCAGATGGGCGTCCGGCTCGCCTCGCTGGACGAGCTGCTGGCGGCCAGTGACTTCATCTCGGTGCACCTGCCGAAGACCCCGGAGACCATCGGCCTGATCGGCGACGAGCAGCTGCACAAGGTCAAGCCCGAGGTCATCATCGTGAACGCGGCCCGCGGTGGCATCGTCGACGAGCAGGCGCTGTACTCGGCACTGAAGGAAGGCCGGGTGGCCGGCGCCGGGCTGGACGTGTTCGCGTCCGAGCCGTGCACCGACTCGCCGCTGTTCGAGTTCGAGAACGTCGTCGTCACGCCGCACCTCGGCGCGTCCACCGACGAGGCGCAGGAGAAGGCCGGTATCGCGGTCGCGAAGTCGGTCCGGCTGGCGCTGTCGGGCGAGCTGGTCCCGGACGCCGTGAACGTCCAGGGCGGCGTGATCGCCGAGGACGTCCGGCCGGGGATCGGGCTGACCGAGAAGCTCGGCCGGATCTTCACCGCGCTGGCCGGCGGCGTCGCGCAGCAGCTCGACGTCGAGGTCCGCGGCGAGATCACGCAGTACGACGTGAAGGTGCTCGAGCTGGCCGCGCTGAAGGGTGTCTTCGCGGATGTCGTCGAGGACAACGTCTCGTACGTGAACGCGCCGCTGCTGGCCGCCGAGCGGGGCCTCGAGGTCCGGCTCGTCACCGACCACGACAGCCCCGAGCACCGGAACCTGATCACGCTCCGCGGCACCCTTGCCGACGGCGCGCAGGTGTCGGTGGCCGGCACCCTGGTCGGCGTCCGGCAGTCGGAGCGGCTGGTCGAGATCGACGGGTTCGACGTCGAGATCGAGCTCGCCGCGCACCTCGCGTTCCTCACCTACGAGGACCGCCCGGGCGCGGTCGGCCAGATCGGCCGGATCCTCGGCGACGCCGACGTGAACATCGCCGGCATGCAGGTCAGCCGGGACCGCAAGGGCGGCAAGGCGCTGGTCGCGCTGTCGGTCGACTCGAAGATCGCGGCGCCGGTGCTGGACGAGATCACCGCCGCGGTGCAGGCCGCCACCGCCCGTTCCGTGGACGTCGAGGCCTGATTCACCCGAACGACTGATTTACTGGAGGCGGTCAGCCGCCCGCAGGCGCATGGCGGCTGACAAGGGCCCGAGCTCCATAGCTCGGGCCCGCCTTCGTTTCAGCGCCGGGTGGCGAGCAGTACGGCGGCGTCCGCGGCGACCATGACCTCGACCGTGGTGAAGCGCTGGTCCATCAGCCATTCCTGGCGCAGCGTGTCGACCCGGCCCTCGTACATCGGCGGCCAGACCGCGGACGGCGTGAAGTCGTCGAGCACGACGAAGCCGCCCGGCTCGACGACGTCCGCGATCACGTCGCGGGCGGACAGCTTCGCCTCGCGGGCGTCCACGAACAGCAGCGCGAACGGGCCGCGCTCGATCAGCGCGGTCCAGTCGGCCGACACGACCTCGATCCGCTCGTCCGCGGCGAACAACTCGCCGACGGCCTGCGCGAGCTGCGGGTCGCTCTCCGCGGTGACGATGTTGGTGCCCTCACCGGCGCCGCTGCGCAGCCACGCCGAGCCGACGCCGCAGCCGGTACCGAGCTCACCGAGCAGGCCGGACTTCGAGGCCGCGAGGGTGGCGAGCAGCCGACCCGTCTCGTTCCTGGTGGAGCTGACGAATCCGCGCCGGCCGGACAGGCTGAGGGCCGCTGACACCAGCGGCGGCAGTTCTGGAGGAGCACTCACGGGCTGAGAGTGGCACAGGTCGGGGCCGGCGCCCGCACCGGGATCTCATATTTCGGGACAACCTGCCCGCATTGTGGAGAATTAGTCGGACGTGCGAGTAAATTCGTGCGCATCCTGCCGCCCACGACATATTGGGAAGGAGCAGCATGTACGACATGTATCCAGCCAACTGGCCGGCCGTCGACGGCCGCGAGCGGAAGGCCGCCCGCCGGCGCCGTCCGGCTCGCCCGGCGCCCGCGGCCGAGGTCAAGGCTGTCCAAGAGGCCATGAACCGCCGTGACAATGGGGGAGAACCCAACAAGTGAGCGAGACGAAGAACTTCACGCTGGCCGTCGTCCCGGGTGACGGGATCGGACCGGAGGTGACCACCGAGGCGCTCAAGGTCCTCGACGCGGTCGCCGCGCAGCACGGCGTGACGTTCGAGCGGACCGAGTACGACCTCGGCGCGAAGCGCTGGCACGCCACCGGTGAGACGCTGCCGGACGCCGAGCTGGAGGAGATCCGCACGCACGACGCGATCCTGCTCGGCGCGGTCGGGGACCCGAGCGTCCCGTCCGGCGTACTCGAGCGCGGTCTGCTGCTCAAGCTCCGGTTCACCCTCGACCACTACGTGAACCTGCGGCCGTCGAAGATCTACCCGTCCGTCGGCTCGCCGCTGGCGAACCCGGGCACCGTCGACTTCGTCGTGGTCCGCGAGGGCACCGAGGGCCCGTACGTCGGCAACGGCGGCGCGCTCCGGGTCGGCACCCCCGCCGAGATCGCCACCGAGGTGTCGGTGAACACGGCGTACGGCGTGGAGCGCGTGGTGCGGGACGCCTTCGCCCGGGCGCAGGCGCGGCCGCGGAAGAAGCTCACGCTCGTCCACAAGAACAACGTGCTCGTGCACGCCGGCCACCTGTGGAAGCGGACCGTCGACAAGGTCGCGACCGAGTTCCCCGACGTGGCGGTCGACTACCTGCACGTGGACGCGGCGACGATCTTCCTGGTCACCGACCCGGCACGGTTCGACGTGATCGTCACCGACAACCTGTTCGGCGACATCATCACCGACCTGGCGGCCGCGATCAGCGGCGGGATCGGGCTGGCCGCGAGCGGCAACATCAACCCGGACCGGACCGCGCCGAGCATGTTCGAGCCGGTGCACGGCTCCGCGCCGGACATCGCCGGCCAGCAGAAGGCCGACCCGACCGCGGCGATCCTGTCCGCGGCGCTGCTCCTCGAGCACCTCGGGCTGACCGAGGCGGCGCGCGCGATCGAGGCGGCCGTCGAGGCGGACATCGAGGAGCGTACGGGCGCTGCCCGCAGTACCGCCGAGATCGGCGACGCGATCGCCAAGCGCGCGGCGGGCTGACGCGTGCCGGCAGATCAGGCTCCCGCTGCGGCCGGGGCCGACGCTCGCATGACCAGTTGGTCGAGAGGTACGGTGCGGCTATGAGCGAGTTCACCGTTGAGCCAACCACCACACCGGCCAGCGACGACCAGCGCGCCCAGATCCTGGCGAACCCGGGATTCGGGCAGTACTTCTCCGACCACATGGCGATCGCCACCTGGACGGCCGGAAAGGGCTGGCACGACGCACGGATCACCGCCTTCGGTCCGCTGGAGCTTTCTCCCGCGACCTCGGTGTTCCACTACGCCCAGACGATCTTCGAGGGGATGAAGGCCTACCGGCATCCCGACGACTCGATCCACCTGTTCCGCCCCGAGGCGAACGCGGCCCGGTTCCAGCGGTCCGCGCAGCGGCTCGCGCTGCCGGAGCTGCCGACCGAGGTCTTCCTCGACTCGCTGCACAAGCTGGTCGAGATCGACAAGGCCTGGGTGCCGGGCGGCGGTGAGACGTCGCTGTACCTGCGGCCGTTCATGTTCGGTTCCGACCCGTTCCTCGGCGTCCGGCCGTCCGCGCAGGTGACCTACTGCGTGATCGCGTCGCCGGCCGGTTCGTACTTCGCGAACGGTGTGAAGCCGGTCCGGATCTGGCTGAGCGAGGAGTACACCCGCGCGGCTCCCGGCGGTACCGGTGCGGCGAAGACCGGCGGCAACTACGCGTCGTCGCTGCTCGCCCAGGCCGAGGCGATCGAGAACGGCTGCGACCAGGTCGCGTTCCTGGACGCGGTCGAGAAGAAGTGGGTCGAAGAGCTCGGCGGGATGAACCTGTACTTCGTCCTCGACGACAACTCGGTGGTCACGCCGGAGCTGTCCGGCACGATCCTCGAGGGCGTCACCCGGGACTCGATCCTGAAGCTGGTCACCGACCTCGGCTACACCGTCACCGAGCGCAAGATCTCGGTCGACGAGTGGCGCGAGGGCGCTGCCTCCGGCAAGGTGAAGGAGGTGTTCGCCTGCGGCACCGCCGCGGTCGTCACCCCGGTCGCCTCGCTGAAGTGGCGCGACGGTGAGACGCGGATCGGCGACGGCAACGGCGGCCCGGTCACCGCGGCCGTCCGGTCGGCCCTCCTCGACGTGCAGTACGGCCGCGCGGCCGACCCGCACGGCTGGATGACCCGCGCCTTCTGACCCCGCTCGTTCGAACGCCCGGCAGCCACGGCTGCCGGGCGTTTTCATAGCTTCTTCTCAGCTCGGGGTGTGGGACGGCGCTCGCTGCCCGTCGGCCGAACCCGATAGGGTCGGGCGGCATGAGCGGCTTTCCGGCTGAGGTCGAGGGGTACTACGCGGAGCTGGCCGAGCGGCGCGGGTGGTCCGGCGAGACCGTCGCGGCGATCCGGTCGACGGTCGAGCTGATCCGGGACCTCGACCGCGGCACGGCGCCGCGGACGTACGGCGCCGCGGTCGACGACTACGGGACCGACTGGCTGTACGAGGCCGTCTGGCACGAGCGGGAGTGGGTCGTGATCCGGCAGCTCGGCGCCGGCGAGGACGGCGAGGTCACGCGGTACTGGTGGCAGCGGCTCGAGGACGACGAGGGCATGCTCACCGACCAGGCACTGGACCGCGACGACTGGGGTCTGCGCCCGTTGTCCCGCGAGGACTTCTACACCGCCTGGGACGACCCGGGTTGGTCCCTCAGCGCCTGATCTTTGGGCCTGAACTTCAGTACCCGTTTGCGTACTGAATGGTCGAGATGCGAGACGGCACCGTTACCGATCGGTGATTGTGTGGCAGACTTCGAAGCGTCATGAAGCACTATCGGGTGATTATTCTCTAGGCGCGCTCAGCCAGCTGTACCTGAGCGCGCAGACCTCTCGCACCTTGCGGGAGGTTTTTTGTTTGCCCGAACAGACCCCTCCGGAAGGCCGACCCGTATGAGCATCTCGGACGATTTCCACGTGTACGACACCACTCTGCGCGACGGTGCGCAGCAGGAGGGTCTGGCGCTGTCCGTGGCCGACAAGATCGCCATCGCGCAGCACCTGGACGAGCTGGGGGTCGGCTTCATCGAGGGCGGCTGGCCGGGTGCCGTACCCAAGGACACCGAGTTCTTCGAGCGGGCGCGGACCGAGCTGCACCTGCGGAACGCGACCTTCGCGGCCTTCGGCGCGACCTGCAAGCCGCAGGCCGTTGCCGCCGACGACCAACAGGTCGCCGCGCTCCGCGACTCCGGCGCGGGCGTCGTCACACTCGTTGCCAAGAGCCACGACGCGCACGTCGAGCGGGCGCTCCGGACGACCCTCGACGAGAACCTGCGGATGGTCGCCGACACGGTCCGGCACCTGCGGGACAACGGGCAGCGGGTCTTCCTGGACACCGAGCACTTCTTCGACGGCTACCGCGCGAACCGGGCGTACGCGCTGGAAGTGGTACGCGTGGCGGCGGAGGCGGGCGCCGACGTGGTGGCCTTGTGCGACACCAACGGCGGCACCCTGCCGCGGGAGTTGCAGGACGTCGTCCGCGACGTACTGGAGTCGACCGGGGCCAGGCTCGGCATCCACTGCCACAACGACGCCGGCTGCGCGGTGGCGAACTCGATCGCCGCCGTCGAGGCCGGCGTCACGCACGTCCAGGGCACGATCAACGGGTACGGCGAGCGCACCGGCAACGCCGACCTGCTCGCGATCGTCGCGAACCTCGAGCTGAAGCGCGGGCTGGAGCTGCTGCCCGCGGGTAACCTGGCCGAGTCGTTCCGGATCGCGCACGCGATCGCGGAGGTGACGAACGTGCCGCCGTCGAACCGGGCGCCGTACGTCGGGCTGTCGGCGTTCGCGCACAAGGCCGGGCTGCACGCGAGCGCGATCAAGGTGGACCCGGATCTCTACCAGCACACGGATCCGGCGCGGGTCGGCAACGACATGCGGATGCTGGTGTCGGAGATGGCCGGCCGGGCGAGCATCGAGCTGAAGGGCCGCGAGCTCGGGTTCGACCTCGGCAACGACCGGGAGCTCGTCGGCCGGGTGGCCGACCGGGTGAAGGACCTGGAGTCGCGCGGGTACACGTTCGAGGCGGCCGACGCGTCGTTCTCGCTGCTGCTCACCGAGGAGGTCGACGGGAAGCGGCCGAGCTTCTTCGACGTCGAGTCGTGGCGGGTGATCACCGAGTCGCGGGCCGACGGCGAGGCGGTGTCGGAGTCCACGGTGAAGCTGGTCGCGGCGGGGGAGCGGGAGATCGTCACCGGTGAGGGGAACGGCCCGGTGAACGCGCTCGACCACGCGCTGCGGACCGCGATCGAGCGCGCGTACCCGGCCGTGAACAAGTTCGAGCTGGTCGACTACAAGGTCCGGATCCTCGACCAGGGGCACGGCACGGACGCGGTGATCAGAGTTCTGATCGAGACCGCGGACGGCGAGGGCTCGTGGGTCACGGTCGGCGTCGGGCACAACATCGTCGAGGCGTCCTGGGAGGCGCTGGTCGACGGGTTCACGTTCGGCCTGCTGCGCCACAAGGAGGTCGCGCGATGAGCCTGCTGGCCGTCGAACGCGTACTCACGGTCTTCACCGCACAGGTGGCGGAGGTCGAGGGCCTGCTGGCGCGGGTCGCCGTACTGCTGAACCCGTACGACGTCCGGGAGCTGACGTTGTCGCTGGACCGGGGCGAGCTGCGGGTCGTCGTCGAGGGCAACGGCTTCGACGCCGGCCGGGTCGCCGCCCGGTTGGACAAGGTGATCGGGGTGCTGGAGGTATCCGTCAGCTCCAACTGATCAGTCTGAACTGGACAGTTTGGCCTGTCTAATTTAGTGTTGGCGATGTGATCAGTGCATCGGCGACACAAGCTGCTGGTGAGGTGCGGGTGGTCTTCGGCCGGGTCAAGCGCCGGCTGAAGGACCTCGCGGAGACCGACGACCTGACGCCGTCGCAGTTGTCGATGCTGAGCCGGCTGGACAAGGACGGCCCGGCGACGGCGAGCCAACTGGCCGCGGCGGAGCGGATCCGGCCGCAGTCGGTGGCCGCGATCCTGACCGCGCTGCGCAACGCCGACCTGATCGAGCGGCACCCCGATCCGTCCGACGGCCGACGGCAGGTGGTGTCGTTGACGTCCAAGGGCCGGCACCGGCTGCAGGGTGATCGCAAGGTCCGGCAGGAGTGGCTGGCGCAGACGTTGCAGGAGCACTGCTCGGAGGCCGAGCGGCAGACGATCATCAAGGCGCTGGCGCTGCTGGACCACGCGATCGAGGCGGCGACCGACCGTTGACGGACCACTTCGACCGGCGGCTGATCGCCCCGATGCTGGTCGGGTCGGTGCTGAACCCGATCAACTCGTCGATGCTCGCGGTCGCGCTGATCCCGATCGGCGCCGCGTTCGGCGTACCGCCGTCGCAGACCGCCTGGCTGGTCACCGGCCTGTACCTCGCGACCGCCGTCGGCCAGCCGGTGATGGGCCGGCTGGTGGACCTCTTCGGACCGCGCCCGCTCTACCTGATCGCCACCTCGCTGGTCGGTGTCGCCGGCCTGCTCGGCGCCTTCGCCCCGAACCTCGGCGTACTGATCGCCTCCCGGGTCCTGCTCGGCTTCGGTACGTCGGCGGCGTACCCGGCGGCGATGTCGCTGATCCGGACCGAGGCGGACCGGACCGGGATGGAGACGCCCGCGGTCATCCTGAGCAGCCTGTCGATCGCGAACCAGGTGATCGCGGTGATCGGCCCGACGCTGGGCGGCCTGCTGATCGGGCTCGGCGGCTGGCACCTGATCTTCACCATCAACGTGCCGCTGTCGCTGACCTGCGTTGTCCTCGGCGCACTCTGGCTGCCGCGGACCGCCCGCTCGCGGAGCGCCGGGGGACTCGACTATGCGGGGATCGTGCTGTTCGCGGCGACGTTGGTCTCGCTGATGCTGTTCCTGATGCGGCCGGCCGTGGCGCGGTGGTACCTGCTGGTGCTCGCGCTCGCTCTGGGCGTCGCTTTCGTGATCGCGCAGTTGCGGGCGATCGCGCCGTTCATCGATCTGCGGGTGCTCGGCGGCAATCGTCCGCTGATCATGACGTACCTGCGGCAGGTGCTCGCGTTCGTCGGCGCGTACTCGTTCCTGTATGGCTTCACCCAGTGGCTCGAGGAGGCGCGCGGGCTGAACGCCTCGAAGGCCGGCCTGCTGCTGTTGCCGTTGTCGCTCGCGGCAGTGGTGGTCACCGCGGTCACCGGACGGCGGGCGGCGATCCGCGGCAAACTCGTTGCCGGCGGCGCCTTTCTGCTGGCGGCCGCTGGGGCGCAGCTGTTCGTCGGCGCGAGTACGCCGGTGTGGATCCTCGCGGCCGTCGGCGTGATCGCCGGCGTACCGCAGGGGCTGAACAACCTCGCCAACCAGACCGCCCTGTACCAGCAGGCCGATCCGGCCCGGATCGGCTCGTCCGCCGGGCTGCTCCGGACCTGCGTGTACGTCGGCGCGCTGATCTCCGCGGCCGCCAACGCGCACTTCTTCCAGCACGGCGCGACAACAACCGGCCTGCACGAGATGGCGGTCTTCCTGCTCGTCGTCGCCGGCCTGCTGATGCTGGTGACCCTCCTGCAACTTCCCGAATAGAGAGGTTCCGCTGTGCCTGTCACAACTCTTGACCCGAAGACGGCGCTCGTCGTCGTCGACCTGCAGAACGGTGTCACCGCCCTGCCGGGCGACCCGCACGCCACGCCTGAGGTGATCGCCAGGACGGTCGAGCTCGCCGACGCGTTCCGCAAGCACGACCTGCTCGTCGTCCTGGTCCGGGTGAGCATCGCCGCCGACGGCGCCGACTGGGTCCCGGGCCGCACCGAGCAGGCGCCGCGCTCCGCGCGCCAGGCCCCGCCGCCGGGTGCCGACCAGATCGTCGAGCAGCTGGCCGGCCACGCCGAGGACATCGTCGTCACCAAGCGCAACTGGGGTGCGTTCCACGGCACCGACCTCGACGTCCACCTGCGCCGCCGCGGCATCACGCAGATCGTCCTGACCGGGATCGCGACCAGCATCGGCGTCGAGTCGACCGCCCGCGCGGCGTTCGAGCACGGCTACCACGTCACGCTCGCCACCGACGCGATGACCGACCTGTCCGCCGACGCCCACCACAACTCGCTGACCCGGATCTTCCCGCGCCTGGGCGAGACCGGCACCGTCGCCGAAATCATCGCCCTCCTTGGTTAGGAAGGTTTACTAATAGTTCGTTGAGCGCTAGCTTGGCTGTTTCCGCCCCACACCGCAGGAGGCAGCCATGCGCCCACTCCTACTCACCCTGATCGTCACGTTGACCGCGGGGTTCCTCGCGGGTCAACCGAGTACCGCCGCACCGCCGGCGTTCGAGCACCCCGGCGTCCTGGTCGACCAGGCGCAACTCGACTACGCACGACAGCAGGTCCAGAAGGGCGCCCAGCCCCAGAAGGCGGCGTACGACGCGATGAAGGCCAGCCCGTACGCCGCCTTGTCGTACACCCCGAAGCCGCGCGCGATCGTCGAGTGCGGCTCGAGCTCGAACCCGAACAACGGGTGCTCCGACGAGCGCAACGACGCGCTCGCGGCGTACACCCAGGCACTGATGTGGTACTTCACCCGCGACGACCGGTACGCGAAGAAGTCGATCCAGATCATGGACGCGTGGTCCGCCGTACTGAAGGACCACACCAACACCAACGCGCCGCTGCAGACCGGCTGGTCCGGCGCCTCGTTCTCGCGGTCCGGTGAGCTGATCAAGCACACGTACGGCGGCAGCTGGCCGCAGCGCGGGCGCTTCGAGAAGATGCTCCGCGACGTGTACCTGCCCGAGGTACGCAACGGCGCCGGCTGCAAGAACGGCAACTGGGAACTGATCATGACCGACGCCGCGATCGGGATCGCGGTCTTCCTCGACGACCACGCCGCCTTCGACAAGGCGCTGAGCATCTGGCGCGGCCGCCTGCCCGGGTACGTCTACGAGAAGTCCGATGGCGCGTACCCGAAGGCGCCGTCGACCTGCCCGAAGAGCAGCCGCCAGGAGATCGTCGACTATTGGCAGGGCCAATCAACCTTCACCAACGGCCTCGCCCAGGAGACCTGCCGCGACTTCGGTCACACCGGCTGGGGACTGACCGCCGCCACCCAGATCGCCGAGACCGCCTACCACCAGGGCGTCAACCTGTACGCCGAAGCCGGCAATCGTTTGACTGACGCGTACAACTTCCACACCCGCCTGGAGAACGGCGCATCGACACCGTCGAACCTCTGCGGCGGAACCGTGAAGAAGGGCCTCGGCCCGGTTACGGAGATCGTCTACAACCACTACCACAACCGCCTCGGCCGGCAACTGCCCGCAGTCCTGCAGTACACCGAGGCCAAGCGCCCGGCCGGCGCGAACTACTTCTTCGCCTGGGAGACCCTGACCCACGCGAACAATCCGCGCTGATTCGATTCCCAGGACGGCCCCCTCCGGGCTAGCGTCGTGAGCATCACTGACCTGGAGGGGGTTGTCGATGTCTCTCACCGAGCGCGAGCAGTCGGAGATCGAGCAGGCGAACACGTCCGGCAAGCCGCCCGTGGTGTTCATCCACGGGCTCTGGCTGCTGTCGAGCAGCTGGGACCGGTGGCGCCGGTTGTTCGAGGACAACGGATACAGCACGGTGGCGCCCGGCTGGCCGGACGACCCGGAGACGGTCGCCGAGGCCCGCGAGCACCCGGAGGTGTTCGCGCACAAGATGGTGCAGGCGGTGACCGATCACTACCTGGAGGCGATCCGCGGACTGGACCGGAAGCCCGCGGTGGTCGGGCATTCGTTCGGCGGGCTGATCGCGCAGAAGATCGCGGGGGAGGGCGCGGCCGCGGTCACGGTGGCGATCGACCCGGCGCCGGGCCGCGGCGTACTGCCGTTGCCGCCGTCCGCGCTGAAGTCGGGCTCGCCGGTGCTGGGGAACCCGGCGAACGCGCGGCGGTCGGTGACGCTGACGTTCGACGAGTTCAAGTACGGCTGGACGAACAACCTCGACGAGGACGAGTCCCGGCAACTGTACGACGAGTTCCACGTCGCGGCGTCCGGCGTACCGATCTTCCAGGCGGCCGTGGCGAACCTGAACCCGTTCAGCGAGACCAAGGTCGACTACAAGGCCGCGAATCGCGGCCCGATCCTGCTGATCTCGGGCGAGAAGGACCACACGGTGCCGCACGCGATCACGCACGCCGCGTACAAGCAGCACACGAAGAACGCGGGCGTCACCGAGTTCGTGGAACTTCCCGGCCGTGGCCACTCACTGGTGATCGACCACGGCTGGGAAGAGGTCGCCCGGACGGCGCTCGACTTCATCCAGAAGAACTAGCGCTCACTGGGCGGGGTGGTAGCTGACGGTCAAGTTGTCGAAGTCGTAGACGACGCTCTGGTTGCCCAGTTGGGCGGTGAACCTCGGCGCCAGCTGGTTCTGTTTGAGCCAGGGGGTGTCGAAGAGCTTGAACGAGTCGTAGTCGATCGGCTCGCCGTTCACCAGGTGGGTCGGGCCGGGGGCCGCGGTGGCGGAGTCGAACGTGATGTCGAGGTCCTTGCCGCGCAGAGTGTGGTAGATCAGCCGTGGGTTGGCGTCGTCGACGTGGCTCGTGTCCAGGCTGGTCTTCTTGAGCAGCTCGGCGGTGAACGCGTCCAGGTTCGGGTACGCCGTGGCGTCCGCGGTCTCCAGCACCCAGCCGTTGGTGTCGGCCTGGCTGCGCAGGATGTCGTAGCTGTAGGCCAGCGTCGCGGTCGGGTGGATCTGGGCCGTCGTCTTCACCTTGTTCGACGGGTCGTTCGGCGTCTGGTGGTACCAGGTCGCCGGCTTGGCCAGCTTGAAGGCGAAGTACGCCGACCCCGCGTCGACGACCGTCCAGCCGTCCACCTCCTTGCGCTGCTTGATCGAGCCGTTGGCGGGGAACATCGCGTTCAGGTAGTTGGACGTCTGATCGCCGGAGGTCTTGTAGACACCGACGGCGGTCGGACCGTCCTGCATCACCCGATGGTCGGCCGGCTGGTCGTACGAACCGATCGGCGCGTTGCCCTGGTCGGTGGACAGCCGGAACAGCGGGTTCGGCGCGTCCGACTTCCAGCGCAGGATCATCGGCTGGTCCTCGATCCAGTTGTCGACCCGCCGGTACTGGACCTCGGTGGCCAGCCCGTACGTCGGCCGCACGTAGCTCGTGCGGTAGATGTCCATCGCGTGCCCGCTGGAGTTCTGCAGGTTCGTCTTGTGTGCGGTGTACGACTTCCCGGTCGTCTGCCCGATCTGGACCGCGAGCGCCGGCGGCTTGTACGTCGTCCCCGTCCACGCGAGGAACCCGGCGTACTCGAGGTCCGGCCGGTACGCCGACGGCGCCGGGTTGTCGGACTCGCCCACGCCCTGTTGTGCGCGGTGCGCGCCGAAGTACGTCCAGGCGACGGTCGCGTGGTCGGCGGGCCGCCAGGTCGGGTCGTTGACCGAGGCGAGGTCGCCCTTGGCGCGGCTCTCCGAGGAGATCAGGTAGCCGTCGTTCCAGTCGTTCGCCCACTCGAACCACATCACGTCCATCGCCATCTTGACCTGCCGGCGGAGCTCCTGGTCGTCGGCCCACTGGTAGATCGCGTTCAGGCAGACGTACGTCATCACCGTGTACTCGGGGCTCTCGTACTCGGCCCAGCCACGGCGTACGGCGGCCTGCACCATCTCCAGGATGTTCGCCTTGTTCATCGCCATCAGCCTGGCGCCGGAGTTGCCGTTCAGGTCGACGACGTCGGGGAACGTCTGACCGACGAGGTAGCCGGTGACGTAGTTGCTCATCCGCAGGTTCTCGGTCTGGTTGAGCTTCTTGTACCCGTACTTCGCGAAGTAGTTGCGGACGTCCTGGACCATCGCCGGGCTGAACTGGTCGCCGGCCATCAGATACGCGTACATCTTCGCGACGCTCTTGTACTGCTCGTAGTCGTAGCCCTGGAAGAGCTTGTCGAGCTTGGCGAGGTTCACGTCGACGTTCTGGTGGTCGACGAGCTGCGCGGTGTACTCCGCGACGTTGATCGGGCCCTCTTCCTCCTGCATGGCCTTGGTCTTGTCCCAGAGCCACTGCGTGCGGGACTCGATCGTGCCGGGGAACGGTGCCGGCTTGGTCGGTACGCTCGCCGCGGTCGTCACATGGACCGGAGCGCTCTGCGGGCTGACGTGGCCGAACGCGTCCTTCGCGCGGACGGTGAAGTCGTACCCGGTCGACGGCATCAGCCCGCCGACGGCCGCGATCGTGGTCGAGCCGCTCACCGACGCGACCTGGTACCCGTCGCGGAACACGTCGTACCCGGTGACCCGGGTGTCGTCGGTCGACGGCTGCCACTGCAGGGCGACCCCGCTCGAGGACGGCGGACCGGCCACCAGACCGGTCGGCGTCGTCGGCGGTGACGTGTCGTTGACGGCGCCGGCGTCGTACACGCCGAGGTTGTCGACGGTGATCGCCTCGTCGGTGCCGCCGGTGTCGACGCGGACCTGGAACCCGAGCTCGACCGTCGTGACGAGCCGCTTGCCGCCGTTCGGGACGACGGTGAAGCGGTACTCCGGGATGTCGGCCTCGGTCACGGTGCCGCCGGTCGTGCTCTTGTACGCCGCTGTCGTGGTCAGACTGACCGACGGGACCGGGAACCGCGGTACGGCGACGTCGTCCCAGTTGCCGAACGAGATCTGCGCATAGATGTCCTTGGCAACGGGTTTGCTGCTGGCCGCGGTGCGCTTGAGATCGAACTGCAGCACGAACTGCTCCGCCGGACTGCCGACCGGCTGGCTGTAGATCGCGTTGACGCGGTCCTTGAGCGTGCCTGTGGAGAACCGGTGGTAGAAGTAGCTGGCCAGGTTGGCGTTCTGCGAGGAGTCGCGGAGTTCGACAGCGTTGTCGATCACCTGCTGGCTGCCGCCGCTGGTGGTGCTGGACAGCGTGAACGGGCTGACACCGGTGTCGATGCCGGTGTCCATGTCCGCGGCGAGCAGGTTGACCGGCGGATCAGCCGTTGTGGCAGCTGTTGCGCCGGAGGACTGTGCTGCGAGCAGCAGTGCGATGGACAACACCAAAGCTGAGGTTCTCACCCTCATGGATCATCCCTTTCGATTGGGCACTACTTGACGGCCCCCGTGACCAGGCCCTTGCTCCAGAACGACTGCAGTGACACGAACATCGCGACCACCGGCACGACCGACAGCAACGCCCCGGTGACGACGGTCGTGTAGCCGATGGGGTAGCCCTGCATCTCGCGCCAGCCGACCAGCCCCACGGTGACCGGCTGCAGCGAACTGTTGGCGAGCATGAGCGAGGGGAGCAGGAAGTTCGTCCAGATCGCGACGAACTGGAACAGGAAGACGGTGACCAGCGCCGGCGCCATGATCCGCATCCCCATCGCGAAGATGCGGAACTCCCGGGCACCGTCGATCCGGCCGGCCTCGATCAGCGCGTCCGGCACCGACGAGGCGGCGTAGATCCGGCTGAGATAGACACCGAACGGACTGACGATGCTCGGGATGAACACCGACCAGAACGTATTCACCACTCCGGTGTGACTGAACAGCAGATACAGCGGTACGGCGAGCACCGGCGCGGGCAGCAGTACGGCGGCCAGCACCGTACCGAAGACCGCCTCCCGTCCCGGGAACGGGAACTTCGCCAACGCGTAGCCGCACATCGCCGACAGCAGGGTCGACACGGCCCCGCCGCCGACGGCGTACAGCAACGAGTTGAGCAGCCAATGCGAGTAGATGCCGCCCTGGGCACGGAACAGCGTCTGGACGTTGTCCCACAGAGCGAAGTGGTGCCCGAGCCAGAAGCCGTTGCCGGAGAACAGGTCTCCGCTGCTCTTGGTCGCCGACACGACCAGCCACCACACCGGCAGCAGGAAGTAGAGCGCGGCAAGAGTCATGACCGCCAGCACGAACAGCCGAGAGGTCGGGCTCACCTTGGTCATGCATCAGTCCTTTTGGCGGAGGCCCGGAAGACGAGGACGGACAGTACGCAGATCAGTGCGCCGAGCACCACCGACTGCGTGGCCGCGTAGTTGAAGTTGTTGGCCGACAGCGAGCGCAGCGCGGCCATGATCGGGGTGTACGTCGACGACAGGTTCGGCGCGACGGACTTCATCGTGACGGGCTCGTTGTAGAGCTGGAACGTGCCGATGATCGAGAACACCAGCGCCATCAGCAGCGCGGGCCGGACCTGCGGCACCTTGATGAACAGCGCCGCCTTCCAGCCCGAGCAGCCGTCCACCGCGGCGGCCTCCAGCGTCTCCTCCGGGATGGCCTGCAACGCGGCGTACACGAGGATCGTGTTGTAGCCGGTCCAGGCCCAGGTCAGGATGTTCGCGATCGAGAACGGCAGCGCGCCGTCACCGACGAAGCTGAGGTGCTCGAACACGCGGGTGATCGGGCTCAGCGACGGCGCGTACAGGAACGACCAGACCAGCCCTGCGATCACGCCCGGCAACCCGTAGGGGATGAAGTACGCGATCCGGAAGAACCGCGCACCCTTCGTCGTCCGGGCGTCGAGCAGCAGCGCGAGGAACAGCGCGATGACGAGCATCGCCGGCACCTGGATGATGCCGATGAACGCCACCCGGCCGAGCGCCGCGAGGAAGTCCTTGTCCTGGAACACCTGCGTGTAGTTGCCGAAGCCGGTGAACACGGTCTCGGACCCGCCGAGCCCGAGCCCCGAGCGTTTGACCGCGAAGAAGCTCTGCTCGATCGAGTACGCGGTCGGCACCAGGTAGACGAACACGAACAGCACGAGGAACGGCAGCACGAACGGTGCGGCCCGGCGGAGCTCCTTCGTCCTCATTGGCTGACCGAGAAGCCCTGCGACTTGAGCGCGGACACGGTGTCCTGCTGGGCCTTCGCGAGCGCGTCGCCGTACGTGCTCTTCTTGGTGGGGATCTTGCCCAAGCCGTCACCGAGCGACTTGGCCGAGGTCGACATGATCGGTCCCCAGACCCAGCCGTCGTTCACCTTGCCGGCCTCGCTGCGGAACAACTTGTAGATCGGCTGACCGCCGTAGTAGCTCTGCGGTGCGTCGAGCGCCGCGTTGGTCAGACCGGGCTTGGACGCCGGCAGGATCGCGGCGGACGCGATCAGGTTCGACACCGACGCGTTGTCGGTCGACATCCAGAGCGCGAACTGGGTCGCCTCCTTCGGATGGGCGCAGCCCTTCATCACGGCCGTCGCCGATCCGCCCGAGTTGCCGACGGAGTCGCTGCCGCTCCAGCGCGGCATCGGTGCCACCGCCCACTTGCCGGCCGAACCCGCGGCGTTGTCGCGGATCAGGGACGCCGACCAGACCGGCCCGACCTCGGCCCACACCTTGCCCTTGCTCCACGCGGAGTACAGCGTCGCGTCGAACGCCGGGTACGAGGTGACGAGACCCTTGTCGAACAGCCCTTGCCAGTAGTCGCCGACCTTCTTGCCGGCGTCGGTGTCGAACGAGACCGACCAGGCGTTGTCCTTGACGCCGAACCACGGCGCGTCCGCCTGCCACGAGAAACCGGCATACAGGTACGGATCGGTCGGCAGGTTCATGATCCGCGCGGCCGGGTCCGCGGCCTTCACCTTCGCGGCGGCGTCGGCGAACTCCTCCCACGTCGTCGGTACGGCGATACCGGCCTTCTTGAACAGGTCGGCCCGGTAGAAGGTCGCCATCGGCGCGGTGTCCACCGGTACGCCGTACGCCTTGCCGTCGACGCCGACGTTGCCCCACACCCAGTCCGGGAACTGGCCCTTGTCCTTGGCGACCGCGTCGCTGACGTCCTGGAGCGCGCCCGCGGCGAGGAAGCTCGCGAACGTCTCGTACCCGATCTGGGCCAGGCACGGCGCGTTGCCGGCCTTCGCGGCGGTCAGCATCTTGTCGTAGCCGCCGGCACCGCCGTTCGTGATCGCCTCGTACTTCACGTGGATGTCCGGGTGCGTCTGGTTCCAGAGGTCGACGGACTTCTGGTAGCCGGCCGCCCAGCCCCAGAACGTGACCTCGGCCGGGCCGCTCCGACTGCTGCTGGTGCTCCCGCCACCACACCCGGCCAGTACCAGACCGGCCGCGGCCGCTGCCGTTACTGCTGCCGCCATTCGCTTGTTCATGACGCTCTCTCTGTCTCTCTGTGCAGCGTGGATCGTGTCGGGATACTTGCATACAAGTAACCCACATGCAACGATTCAGGGGTGAATCCACGACCTGCCACCGTCCGGACGCCGGATCCGACCGGGGTCCTGTCGCCGATCAGCCGGACCCGGGCCCGCACCCGGACCTCCGACCTGGTGTACGGCGAACTGGTCTCCGCGATCCGGGACCTCCGGCTCGCGCCGGGCGCCTCGCTGTCCGAGACCGAGATCGCGGACCGCCTCGAGGTGTCCCGGACCCCGGTCCGGGAGGCGATCGCGCGACTCGTCGACGCCGGCCTGGTGCACGTCGTACCGCAGGTCGGCACCCGGGTCGGGCTGATCCGGCTGCGCGAGGTGGAGGAGGCGCGGTTCGTCCGCGAGAGCCTGGAGACCTCGGCGTTCGAGGCCGCCTGCGGTACGGCGACCCTGGACGTCGGCGCGCTGCGTGAGCTGCTCGACGTACAGGAGCGGAGCTGCCGGGCCGAGGACTACGACGCGTTCTTCGAGGCCGACGAGGCGTTGCACAGCGAGATCTTCGCGCTCAGTGGGTATCCGGGCGCGTGGCAGGCGGTGCAGCGGATGAAGCTCCAGCTGGACAGGTTGCGGCGGCTCGCGCAGCCGGACGCGGCCAGCATCCGCACGCTGATCGACGAGCACCGGTTGATCGTCGACGCGCTCGAGGCGCGGGACGTCGACGGTGGCCGCGGGCTGATCAGTCGCCACGCACGGCGGGCGCACGATCTCGCGCCGGCCCTGCAGGCGCAGTACCCGGACTACTTCGTCGAATGACCATCCGGATCTCCCTCGGGCACATCGACACCTACGACGCGCGGGTCGCGACGTTCGCCCATCAGCTCGGGCTGCGTGGCGTCCAGCTGCACACGCCGGACGTGCTGCCGGGCGTGGACGGCTACTGGAGTCTGCCGGAGCTGCGCGCGCTCCGGGAGCGGTGCGACGCGGACGGGCTCGCGATCGACGGTCTGGAGAACGTTCCGCTCGCGCACTTCTGGAAGATCCAGCGCGGGCTGCCGGGCCGCGACGAGCAGCTCGAGAACTACCGGAAGACGATCCGGAACCTCGCCGCGGTCGGGATCGACCTGCTCGGGTACAACTTCCTGGCGACGTACGTGTGGCGTACGTCGATGTCCGCCGGTGGGCGTGGTGGCGCGAAGGTCAGCGCCTTCGATCTCGCGGACGTGTCGCGGGGCAACGCGCTCGCCGGGTACCGGTTGACGCCGGACGAGCCGGTGGTCGAGCCGATCGACGCGGCGCGGATGTGGGCGAACCACCAGTACTTCCTGGACGCGGTGCTGCCGGTCGCGGAGGAGGTCGGCGTACGGCTGGCGCTGCATCCGGACGATCCGCCGGTCGACGAACCGCTGGGCGGGATCGCGCGGATCTTCACCTCGCCGGCCGCACTCGGCCGGGCCCGTGCGCAGGCGGGTGGCAGTCCGGTGTGGGGGTTGAACCTCTGCCTCGGCACGGTGTCGGAGATGGCGGGGGAGGACAGCGTCAACGAGGTCATCGACCTGCTCGGGCCGGCGATCTGGTACGTGCATTTCCGGGATGTGCAGGGGACGGTGCCGCGGTTCAGCGAGTGCTTCCTGGGGGAGGGGAACTTCGATCCGGCGCGGGTGATCCGGCGGTTGCAGGCGGCCGGGTTCGACGGGTTCCTGATCGACGATCACGTGCCGGCGATGATCGGCGATCTCGACACCTGGGGCGACATTTCCTCGGAGGCGTACTGCAGCCGGGGCCGGGCGCACGCGATCGGCTATCTGCAGGGCGTCCTGAACGGGATCGGAGCAACTGATGGCTGAGTTCGACGGCAAGGTCGCGATCGTCACCGGCGGGCTGAGCGGGATCGGCGCGGCGGCCGCCGAGTTGCTGTCGTCGCGCGGCGCGACCGTCGTCGCAGCGGGACTGCCCGGTCCTGCGTCGGCCGGCGTCGAGCTCGACGTGACCGACGCGGCCGGGTGCTTCCAGCTTGTCGACGAGGTCGTTCGCACGCACGGGAGACTCGACATCGTGGTCGCCGCCGCCGGGATCCAGCGGTACGGCGACGTGGTGGAGACGACTGCGGAGGAATGGCAGACCGTCCTCGACGTCAACGTGACCGGCGCGTTCAACATCGTCAAACCCGCGCTCCCGCACCTGCGCGCCCGGGGTGCGGGTGCGATCGTGCTCGTCTCCTCGGTGCAGGCGTTCGTCACCCAGGAATCCGTCGCCGCCTACACCACCAGCAAAGGCGCCCTCAACGCCCTCACGCGCTCCATCGCCGTCGACGAAGCCGCCCACGGCATCCGGGCGAACACCGTCTGCCCCGGCTCCGTCGACACCCCGATGCTGCGCGCCTCCGCCCGCACCTTCAGCGACGGCAGCCCCGTGGGCGAACAGCAGCTGATCGACACCTGGGGCCGGATGCACCCGCTCGGCCGCGTCGCCCGCCCCGCCGAGGTCGCCGAAGCCATCGCGTTCCTCGCCGGCGACCGCTCGTCCTTCATCACCGGCATCGCCCTCCCGGTCGACGGCGGCCTCCTCGCGAAGGCCGCCGTACTGCTTCCGGACTGACGGGGCGGAAGGCCCGCGGAGCGGCGAGTTGCACCGCGGGCCTTCCTGATCGGGGTCAGTCCCAGCTCAGGCCGCTGGAGGACTGGTACTCGATCACGCGGGTCTCGAAGAAGTTCTTCTCCTTCTTCAAGTCCATCACCTCTGACATCCATCCGAAGGGGTTCCGCGTTTCACCGAAAATCGGATTCAGTCCGATTTGTTCCGCTCTGCGGTCGGTGACGAAGTGCATGTACTGCTCGCACAGGTCCGCGGTCAGGCCGAGCATCCCGTTCGGCATCGTCGCCCGCCCGTACGCCACCTCCAGCTCGCAGGCCTCGGTCAGCATCTGCCTCACCTCGGCCTGGAACTCGGTGGTCCACAGGTGCGGGTTCTCCTGCTTGATCTGGTTGATGCAGTCGATGCCGAAGTTCAGGTGGATCGACTCGTCGCGCAGGATGTACTGGTACTGCTCGGCGATCCCGACCATCTTGTTCCGCCGGCCGAGCGACAGGATCTGCGCGAACCCGGTGTAGAACCACATCCCCTCGAACACCACGTAGAACGCGATCAGGTCGCGCAGGAACGCGGTGTCGGCCGCCGGCGTACCGGTGCGGAAGTCCGGGTCCTCCAGGTGCTGGGTGTACTTCAGCGCCCACGCGTCCTTGTCGGAGATCGACGGGACCTCGCGGTACATGTTGAACAGCTCGCCCTCGTCGAGGCCCAGCGACGTACAGATGTACTGGAAGGTGTGCGTGTGCACCGCCTCCTCGAACGCCTGGCGCAGCAGGTACTGCCGGCACTCGGGGTTGCTCAGCTGGCGGTACACCGCGAGCACGATGTTGTTCGCGACCAGGGACTCCGCGGTGGCGAAGAACCCGAGGTTGCGTTTGAGCATCAGCCGCTCGTCGTCGGTCAGGCCGTTGCGGGACTTCCACAACGAGATGTCCGCCTGCATCGAGACTTCCGTGGGCATCCAGTGGTTGTTGCAGGCGGCGAGGTACTTCTCCCAGGCCCACGTGTACTTCAGCGGCAGCAGCTGGTTGACGTCCGCGCGCGAGTTGATCATCGCCTTGTCGGCGACCTGCACGCGGTCCGCTCCGATCGAAATCGCGCTCACTGGCAGGCCTCGCAGTCCGGGTCGTCGATGGAGCAGACCGCTCCGGTGGGCTCGGGAAGGGCGACGGCGACCGCGTTCAGCCGGCCGTCGGTGCCTTGCAACGTGGACTTCTCCACATGGGTAGCTGACTGGGAACGCAGGTAATAAGTCGTCTTGAGGCCATAGCGCCACGCTGACCGGTAAAGCTCATCCAGCGCGCGACCGGACGGCTTGGCCATGTAGAGGTTCAGCGACTGCGCCTGGTCGATCCACTTCTGCCGCCGCGAGGCAGCCTTCACCAGCCACATCGGGTCGATCTCGAACGCGGTCGCGTACAGCTCGCGCAGGTCCGCGGGGATCCGCTCGATCCCGGCCAGGACGCCGTCGTGGTACTTCAGGTCCGACACCATCACCTGGTCCCACAGCCCGCGCGCCTTCAGGTCCGCGACCAGGTACGGGTTCGCGACCGTGAACTCGCCGGACATGTTCGACTTCACGAACAGGTTGCTGTACGTCGGCTCGATCGACTGGCTCACGCCGCAGATGTTCGAGATCGTCGCGGTCGGCGCGATCGCCATGACGTTCGAGTTCCGCATGCCGTCGCGCAGCACCTTCGCGCGCAGCGTCTCCCAGTCCAGCCGGGTGCTCCGGTCGATCACCACCTCGCCGTCGCGCGCCGTGTGCAGCAGGTCGAGCGAGTCGATCGGCAGGATCCCCAGACTCCACAGCGACTCGTCGTACGACGAGTACCGGCCGCGCTCGGCGGCGAGCTCACTGGACGCCTCGACCGCGTAGTAGCTGATCTCCTCCATCGAGCTGTCCGCGAACTCGACCGCCGCATCGGAGGCGTACGGAATCCGTAGCTTCGCGAGCGCGTCCGCGAACCCCATCAGCCCGAGCCCGACCGGCCGGTGCCGCTGGTTCGCCCGCTCGGCCTCCGGGGTCGTGTAGAAGTTCACGTCGATGACGTTGTCGAGCATCCGCACCGCTGTCCTGACGGTGTCCCGGAGCAGGCCGGCGTCGAGCCCGTCCGCGGTCAGGTGCGCGACCAGGTTGACCGAGCCGAGGTTGCAGACCGCGGTCTCGTCGACGGTCGTGTTCAGCGTGATCTCGGTGCACAGGTTCGACGAGTGGACGACCCCGTCGTGCTGCTGCGGCGACCGGAGGTTACAGGCGTCCTTGAACGTGATCCACGGATGCCCGGTCTCGAACAGCACCGTCAGCATCCGCCGCCACAGGTCGACCGCCTTGACCCGCTTGAACACCCGGATCTCGCCACGATCCGCGGCCGCCTCGTACCCACGGTAGACCTCCGCGAACGCGACACCGTACAACTCGTGCAGCTCCGGCACCTCGTCCGGCGAGAACAACGTCCACTCCGCACCGGCCTCGACCCGCTGCATGAACAGATCCGGCACCCAGTTCGCGGTATTCATGTCGTGCGTCCGCCGTCGCTCGTCCCCGGTGTTCTTCCGCAGGTCGAGAAACTCCTCGATGTCGACATGCCACGTCTCGAGGTACGCACACACCGCCCCCCGGCGACGGCCGCCTTGATTCACTGCGACGGCGGTGTCGTTGGCGACCTTCATGAACGGGACCACGCCCTGGGACTCGCCGTTGGTGCCGTGGATCTTGGCGCCGATGCCGCGGATGGGGGTCCAGTCGTTGCCGAGGCCGCCGGAGTACTTGGCGAGCAGGGCGTTGTTGCGGATGCCGGTGAAGATGCCGGACAGGTCGTCCTGGACCGTGGTGAGGAAGCAGGACGAGAGTTGCGGGCGGGTGGTGCCGGAGTTGAAGAGCGTCGGCGTCGAGGACATGAAACGGAACGAGCTGAGCAGTCGGTAGAACTCGATCGCTCGGGCCTCGCGGTCGTCCTCGCGCAGCGCCATGCCCATCGCGACCCGGAGGAAGAACGCCTGCGGAAGCTCGTAGCGCACCTTGTCGACATGCAGCAGGTATCGGTCGTACAGGGTCTGCAGGGCAAGGAACGTGAAGGTCAGGTCGGCGTCGGGGTCGATCGCGGCGGCCAGCCGGTCGAGGTCGAAGGTGGCCAGCTCGGGGTCGAGCTGCCCGGCCTCGATACCGACCTCGATGTACCGCGCGAAGTAGGTCCTGTACGCCGCCCGCATGTCGGCCTGGCTGGCCTGCCGGGGCTCGCCGTGCACCCGGCCGAGCGCCTCCCGGCGGATCCGGTCCAGCAGGAGGCGGGACGCGGCGAAGCTGTACTGCGGCTCGGTCTCGACGTACGACCGGGCGGCCATCACCAGCGCGAGCTCGACCTCGTGCTGGGCGATGCCGTCGTAGCAGGCGCCGAGCGTCTCGTTCAGGATCAGTTCGGGGTCGACGGCGTCCAGGCCGGCGGCGGCCTCGGCGACCACGACGCGGAGCCGGTCGACGTCCAGCGGGGACCGGCTGCCGTCGGCCGCGCGGACGGTCAGCGCCGGCTTCTCGGTGATGCCGGACGGGTCGGCGGGCGTGCGGGCCTTGGTCCGCTCCTCGCGGTACAGCACGTAGGCGCGGGCGACCTGGTGCTCGCCGGCGCGCATCAGCGCCAGCTCGACCTGGTCCTGGATGTCCTCGACCTGCACGCTGCGGCGGACCTCACCGCGGCTGGTCAAGGCGGTCACGACCCGGCCGGTCAGGTCGGCCACCAGGTCCCGGACCCGGTGGGTGCTGCCGGCGTCGGCGCCCTCGACAGCGAGGAACGCCTTCGACATCGCGACGGAGATCTTGGTGACGTCGAACGGAGTACTGCTGCCGTCGCGGCGGACGACGGTCAGCTCGATGGCCGCGCCCGTCTCCACAGGTGACGAAGAAGCAATGGTCACAGGTATGCGCTCCAGAAGAGTTCGGAGACCCGTGAGGTCTCGGACCGCGTGCACCGGCGGTACACGCACCGATGTCCGGGCATGCCAATACCACATCTTGTGGCATGAGACTCCCCGAACCACCAGTGGTAGTGATGCTAGGCGGGGAGATCTAGATCTTGTGGTAGCGCCACGCCGCAGATCGCACATCTTGTGTCCTCACGCCGCGACCGCGTACAGATCCTGGAGCGTCATGATCTCGGAGCCGTGATGGATCAGCTCCCGGTTGAGTCGCAGGACGACATGCCCGAACGGCTCGGCGGCGTCGAGTTCGTTCGCCTGGCTGAGGCCGACGGTCATCGCCTCGCTCTCGTCCAGGTCGGCGATCGCCTCCTGCCAGGCCTCGACCCAGTACGTCAGCCAGGCGACCGCGTCCTGTGCGTTGCCGTGCAGCGTGATGTCCGCGCGACCCTGCCGGCTCGCGCCGAACGTCCACTCCCAGCGCTCGAAGAACGTCTCGGTCAGATGCGCGATCAGCCACGCGATCGTCCGTGGTCCGCGATGGTCCGGCTCGTCCGGCCACTGGGCGACCCACTCGCCGGACCCGAGCGGCCGGTACTGCCCGGTGTAGTGCCGGCGTACGACGGTCAGCGCCTCACTGCTCGGTCTCCAGAAGTACTGCTCGTCGGTGAGTTGGTTGAGGCGGCCGGACAGCACCATCCAGCTGAAGCCCAGTTGGCCGCGGACCATCGCCATCGCCGAAGGCCGGTGCAGGATGTCCCAGTCGAACGCCGCCATCTCAACTCTCCCCGGTACGATCGAACATGTGTTCGAATTCTTGCTCGATCTCCGGAGGAAAGTCAAACGCCTAGCGTGTCGGTCCTGGCCTCGGTGGAACCGGTCTGCTAGGCCGCTCGATCCGCGTGTCCGCGGCCGGGCTCGCGAACCGGCGTTCGAGCAACGTGAAGGCGTCGATCAGCTCGGGCGCCTCGTAGACCCGGTTGCGCCGGCCGTCGGTGAGCTCCCGCAGTACGCCGACCTCGACCAGGCGGGCGAGGCCCTGGTTCGCGGCCTGCTGCGAGCGGTCGATCAGCTGTGCCGCGGCCGCGAGGGTCAGCACCGGCGCGGCCGGCAGCGCCTCGATCAGGAGCTCGGCCGCGGAACCCGCCCGCAGCGGTGCGGCCCGCTCCCGCCAGGCGGTCTTGAGATTCGCGGCCGTCTGCTCGAAGCGGGCGGCCTCGGCGGTCGCATGCGTGCAGGACGTCGCGAACATCCGCAGCCACGGGTTCGCGGCCGCGCGGGCCTTGGCGGTGGTGGCGCGTCCGACGTACCGGAAGGCGGTCAGCGCGTCGACGTACTCGCCCGCGTGGGTGGCGAGCGCGAGGGAGACCGGTGGGACGGTCCGCGTGATCAGCCCGTCGGCGCGCAGGATCAGGTGGATCAGCGCCCGCCCGGTCCGGCCGTTGCCGTCGGCAAACGGATGGATGGTCTCGAACTGCGCGTGCGCGATCGCGGTCTTCGCCAGCACCGGCAGCCGCGACTCGCGGACGAACGTCATCAGGTCCGCGAGCAGGTCGGGCACCAGCTGTGCGGGTGGCGGGACGTAGTACGCCTCGGCGGGGGAGCGGCCGCCGATCCAGTTCTGCAGGTAGCGGATCTCGCCGCCGTACTCCGGGTGCGGCGACGGCGCCATCAACCGGCGGTGCGCCTCCAGCAGATGGTCGACCTCGAGTTTGTCGCCGGCCTGCACGGACTCGGTCACCCAGGTCATCGCGTCGACCGCGCCGAGCACCTCCTCGGCGGTCACGTCGCGGATCCGGTCCCGCAGTACGTCGGCCTTCAGCAACCGCCGCGCGCCGACGACCAGGCCCTCGATGTGCGACGACCCGACCGCCTCGGCCCGCAGCAGCAACCGCGCCAGTGCCTCACTATTGGTCAGTACGGCGGCGGTCGCGTCCAGGCGGGCGAGATCGCCGGCCGCGTCCTCGAGCAGCGCGAGCACGTCGTCGGGCAGGTCGAAGTCGCGCCCGGTCAGCGGGTCGGGCAGATACAGCTCGTACGACCCGCCGAGGCGCTCCGCCCGGGTGAACCCATCGGGGTGCCCGGGCCAGCGGTGCAACTCGACCCTCGCCATACCCTTATTCAAGCTTATCCACAAACCTTGAACAAGAGCTGTGGATAAAGTGGCCCAGGCGGCGGGCAGACTGGTGCTTGTGACTCTGGACGCGCAGACGCAGCAGATGGTGGCCGCCAACCAGGCCGACTGGGACGCCCGGGCGCCGCTGCACGCAGCGAGCGCGTTCTACGACAAGCCCGCCGAATACTGGTTCGCCGACTACGAGTGGGCGGACCTCGGCCCGCTCGACGGTCGCGACGTACTGCATCTGCAGTGTCATCTCGGCACGGAGACGATCGAGTTCGCGCGCCGCGGTGCACGGACCAGTGGGCTCGACCTGTCGGAGAAGTCGCTGGAGGCGGCGAACCGGATCGCCGCCCGCGCCGGGGTGGACGTCGAGTACCTGCAGGCCAATGTGTACGACGCGGCGCAGGCGGTCGAGGGGCGGCAGTTCGACATCGTCTACACGGGCAAGGGCGCGCTCTGTTACCTCCCGGACCTGAAGCAGTGGGCGGACACCGTCCGTGACCTGCTGAAGCCCGGCGGATTCCTGTACCTCGTCGAGTTCCACCCGCTGCTGAACGCGCTCCGCGAGGTCAGCCTCCCCGGGGAGTCCGACGACCTGACCCTCCGCGCCGACTACCTCGATGGCCGCGGCGCGATCGCGCACGACTCCACCGTGACCTACACCGGCGACGAGGTCCCCGGCCGGCAGACCAGCTACGAATGGCGCCATGGCCTCGGCGAGATCGTCAGCACGCTCGCGTCGGCGGGCTTCGGGATCAGCACATTGCGCGAGTCCGAAGTGCTCCCGTGGCCGCGCTGGCCGCGGATGCAGCAGACCCCCGAGGGCTGGTGGCGGCTCCCGGACGACGCCCCGCGGATCCCCTTGTTCTTCGCGCTGAAGGCCACTCGATGAGCCGCGCCGACCGCGAACACGACCTGGTCGCGTACTACACGGGCGAGCTGCACGCCCGGGTCGATCGCGAACTCGCCGAGCCGCGCGTAGCCCGCCGTTCGGCGTACCTCGACCAGTTGCGGGTGGAGAGCCGGCGGACGGTCGTGGAGATCGGCTCCGGCCCCGGCCGGGACGGGGAGGCGATCGCGGCGGCGGGCTTCGACTACACCGGCGTGGACCTGTCGCCCGCGAGCGTAGAAGCCTGCCGCGCATTGGGTCTGCGCGCGGAGGTTGCGTCGGTGCTCGAGTTGCCGTTCTCGGACAGCACCTTCGACGCGGGCTGGACGATGAGCACGCTGCTGCATGTGGCTGACGAGGACCTCGACCAGGCGCTGCGGGAGATTGTGCGTGTTCTGCGGCCCGGCGCTCCGTTGGCGATCGGGTTGTGGGGAGACCTAAACGGCAGTGAGCACGTCTGGGAAGACGGCAAGGGCTACGGGCCCGGGCGGTTCTTCAGCATCCGCTCCGACGACGGGCTCCGATCGGTCCTGGACCGGTACGGCGAAGTCGAGCAGTGGGCGACCTGGGACGAGGACCGCGTCATGCACTACCAGTGGGCGGTGCTTCGGGTCAGCGCTTCTTAGGTCCGCGGAACGCGACGAAGATCAGGGCTACACCGAAGGCGGCGACGATTGGACCGACGGTCGCCCAGAGGGTCTGCCCGGTCATCGAACTGCCCTTGAGGTAACCGAGCCCCTGAAAGGTCCAGACGCCACCGACCGCGATCAGCAGTGCGGCGAAGGCGATGGCGACGATCTTTCCCATGCCTGCAGCCTAGCGCGAGCCTATGTCTAGTCTGGGTTCGTATGCGGCGACGGCTGGAGATGGTCGACAGTGGAGAGATCGCAGGACGTTCCGATCCCTGGCCTGACGGTTCAGAGCAGGGTCCCCACAATCGTGATGCAGGCTGCGTTGGAGGGGACCATCGAAGTCACCTCCACCAACTGCCTCGTCGTTCGGATGCCGTACACGTCGCCACCCGGTGTGGAGCGCTACAGGAATGTGGACGTGGCCTGGCCGCTCGGGTGGAGTGCGGGAGTTCGTGAAGGTACGCCGGTTCTGATCGATGCCGATGGGCAGGTTGTGGCGCGCCTGGGTGACGAGGTGCGGGTCGGGGGAGGCTTCATCGAGGCCGCGAGGATCGGCGTGGTTCCGTGCACAGGGCAGGAGGGGCGCATCTTCGAGGCCTACGAGCTCACTCGTATCTGAGGTGAGTCGAGCAGGGTGTCGCAGAGGGCCACCAGTTGTCGGCGGAGCGGTCGGGCGCGGTCGGCGAACGCGCGCTGGGCGGCCGTGTACTCAGCCTTGCCGTCGGGGGTCTCGATGCGGACGGGGGAGTAGCCGAGCGCGGCCAGGTCGTACGGTGAGGCGCGCATGTCCAGGGTGCGGATGTCGTGGGCGAGCTCGAAGCAGTCGAGCAGCAGCGAGCTGGGTGTGAACGGCATGAGTTTGCAGGCCCACTTGTAGAGGTCCATGTTCGCGTGCAGGCAGCCGCCTTGTTCGAGCGCCGGCTGGGACTCGCGGGTGGGTTGGAGCGTGTTGAGCGGGCGCGCGGGCGTGGTGAAGAAGCGGAACGCGTCGAAGTGCGAGCAGCCGATCCGGTGCGACTCGACGACCTGATCGGTGCCCTCGGCACCTAGTCGCAGCGGCCAGGCGGTGTGCCGTACCTCGGGCGTCCGGTACACCATCGCCCACTCGTGCAGCCCGAAACACCCGAACTGCGGCTGCCGGTCCAGCGTCGAGGACAGCAGCGCGCGGATCCACTGGATGCTGTCCGTACGGCGTTCGACCTCGGCCGGGTCGAGCGAAGCGGTTCCGCCGACGACCACGTACCCACGCCGGCCCTCGTACGACACCCCGCCGAGCAGCCGCACCCCCGGCCCCGGATGCCACACCCGCAGCTGGTTCGGACGGGTGGGGTAATAGGTGAAGAGGAAATCCTCGACGGGATGCGCTTCCCGGCGCTTTCGTCGGTCCAAGTGACCAGCAAGCAGTACGTCGACGCGCGCCGCGTGCTCGGAGGCGTACGACGTCCACTCGGCAAACGGCAGCGTGGTCATAGGTCGAGGGCGAATGCGTACAGATCGACGCCTGGGATGGGGGCCCAGTCACGTTCCGGGAGGCGGGTGAAGCCGAGGCGCTCGTACAAACGGTGGGCGGTGGTCATGTACTGCGCGCTGCTCATCACGACGCGGCGCATGCCCAGCTCGCGGGAGCGGTCGATGCACCGCTCGGTCAGGGCGGTCCCGACGCCGAGACCGCGGGAGCGGCCGGCGACGGCGAGCATGCGGAACTCGCCCTCGTCGTCGGCGCCGATCTCGCGGTAGACCGAGCCGACCGGGCAATAAGTAACAGTCCCGAGCAGCCCGGAGGAATCGGCCGCCACCCAGAGCTCCGCCTTCGCGGCGCGGTCGGCGGCCGCACGCAGCGTCATCGCGTACTCACCGCGGACGAAACCGTCGTGCGAGTAGGCCTCCACGGTCAGCTCGCCGACCGCGTCGTACTCCGCGGGATCGGCCGGCCGGATCTCGAAAGTCACCGGAATACTGTCTCATCGAGGGGGCGTCTCCTGGTCCCCCGCCTACTGCGCGGCACTCGGCACGGCACCTCGCCGCACGAGGGCGAAGGCCACGATGCTCCGCATCGAGACCTTCACCCCCGCACGACGATGCACCGCACCGAGCACCTGCTCGCTACGACGGGGGACCAGGAGACGCCCCCTTGCACCGACGGTAGGCTCGGCCCGTGCGTATCGCCAGATTCTCCGTGGACGACGAGCCGAAGTACGGCGTCGTCGAGACCGATGACCCCGAGGGGCTCGTCGGCACTGTCAACGTTCTCGACTCGGACCCGCTCTACCGGTCGGCCCAGTTCACCGGGGAGAAGCTGCAACTCGCGGACGTCCGGCTGCTGGCGCCGGTGATCCCGCGCAGCAAGGTGGTCTGCGTCGGCCGGAACTACGCGGCCCACGCCGCCGAGCTCGGGAACGACGTACCGAAACAGCCGATGATCTTCCTGAAGCCGAACACCAGCGTGATCGGCCCGCGGGACGGCATCGTCTACCCGGAGCAGACCAACGACCTGCACTTCGAGGGCGAGCTCGCGATCGTGATCGGCCGGATCGTCCGGGACCTGCCCAAGGAGCGGGTGAACGAGGCGATCTTCGGCTACACGATCGCGAACGACGTGACCGCACGCGACCTGCAGAAGTCCGACGGGCAGTGGGCCCGGGCCAAGGGGTACGACACGTTCTGCCCGCTCGGCCCGTGGATCTCCACCGAGCTCGACGTGACCGACCTGCGGGTCAGCACCGAACTGAACGGCGAGCCCCGGCAGGACGGGCGGACCAGCCAGTTCATCTTCGACATCCCGGAGGTGCTGGCCTACATCACCTCCTTCACCACGCTGCTGCCCGGCGACGTGGTCCTCACCGGCACCCCGGCGGGGGTCGGCCCGATGCTGCCCGGCGACGAGGTCTCGGTCAGCATCGAAGGAATCGGAACTCTGACGAACAAGGTGATCGTGCGTGACTGACGACGTGCTGGGCGACCTCGAACCGACCGAGGTGCGGCTGCGCTTCGCCCCTTCCCCGACCGGCCTCCTGCATGTCGGGAACATCCGCACGGCGCTGTTCGCCTGGGCGTTCGCCCGGCACTTCGGCGGCAAGCTGGTGCTCCGGATCGAGGACACCGACACCGCCCGGAACACTCCCGAAGGACTGCAGTACACGCTGGACTCGCTGCGCTGGCTGGGCATCGACTGGGACGAAGGCCCCGAGAAGGGCGGCGACTTCGGGCCGTACCAGCAGAGCGCGCGGATGGACATCTACACCGATGTCGTCGCGAAGCTGCTCGCGGCGGGCAAGGCGTACCACTGTTACTGCTCGCAGGAGGAGCTCGACCAGCGTCGCGAGGCGGCGCGGACGGCGGGCCAGCACAGCGGGTACGACGGCCACTGCCGCACCCTGACGCCGGAGCAGGTCCAGGCGTACGTCGACGAGGGCCGCCGGCCGGTGGTCCGGCTGCGGATGCCCGATCGGCCGATCGTGTTCGACGACCTGGTCCGCGGTGAGATCACGTTCCTGCCGGAGAACCTGGGCGACTACGTCCTCGTCCGCGCGAACGGCTACCCGCTCTACCCGCTGGTCAACCCGGTGGACGACGCGCTGATGCAGATCACGCACGTCCTGCGGGGCGAGGACCTGCTGCCGTCGACGCCGCGGCAGATCGCCCTGTACGAGGCGTTGGCCGAGATCGGGGTCGGCACCGGCCGGACCCCGCGGTTCGGTCACCTGCCGTTCGTGATGGGCGAGGGCAACAAGAAGCTGTCCAAGCGCGACCCGAACTCCGGGCTCGGCGAGTACATGGCCCGGGGGTTCCTGCCGGAGGGTCTGCTGAACTACCTCGCGCTGCTCGGCTGGTCGATCGCCGAGGATCGTGACGTGTTCACGATGCCGGAGATGATCGAGGCGTTCGACATCCGCAAGGTGAACTCGAACGCGGCCCGGTTCGATCCGAAGAAGTGCGAGGCGATCAACGCGGCGCACATGCGGATGCTGCCGGCCGACGATTTCGCGCGGCGGATGGTGCCGTTCCTCGCGCAGGCCGGTGTGTTGCCGGCGGAGCCCTCGGATGCGCAGTTGGGTGTGTTGAACGCTGCGGTGCCGCTGGTGCAGGAGCGGATGAACACCCTGTCCGAGTCCGTCGACATGCTTGGGTTCCTGTTCGTGGACGACGCGCACTTCGGGGTCGACCCGGATGCGGCGGCGAAGGTGCTGACCGGGGACGCGGACGCGGTGCTGGACGCGGCCGCCAAGGCGCTCGCGGACGTCGACTGGACGACCGAGGCGATCGAGGCGGCGCTGCGGGCGTCGTTGATCGAGGGGCTCGGGCTGAAGCCGAAGAACGCGTTCGGGCCGGTCCGGGTGGCGATCTCCGGCCGCCGGATCTCGCCGCCGCTGTTCGAGTCGCTGGAGCTGCTCGGCCGGGACAAGTCCCTGCACCGGCTCGAGCAGGCACGTCGTACGACGACGTCATGAGCGGTACGCCGTACCAGCGGCTGCTGAAGAACGACGTCACGCCGCGGGCGTACGTCGTTCTCGGCACGCTGACGATCCTCGTCGGCTGGATGCTCGGCAGCGTGGTGCTCATCGGGATCCAGGGCGGCATCCGGAAGGACCCGCCCGGGACCCTGTCCTGGTTCGGGCTGCTGATGACGAACCTGACGCTGATCATCCTGATCCCGCTGTCGATGCTGGTCGCCAAGCTGCTGAACCGGCAGACGCCCGGGCTGCTGTCGTCGGTCGTCGGCAAGCTCCGCTGGCGGCCGCTGGCCTGGTTCTCGCTGGCGGCGATCGTGCTCGAGCTGGTGGCCTTCGCGGTCGTCCAGTTCGGCAACGTGCCGCTCGCCACCGGTGAGCGGCACGGCGGGCCGGCGGCGCCGGACGTGGTCGCGGTCATCGTGATCACGTTGCTGACGTCACCGATCCAGGCCGCGGGGGAGGAGTACTACTTCCGCGGCTACCTGCTGCAGGCGGTCGGGACGTACCTGCGCGGCGCGATCGTGGCCGTGGTCGTCACCGCTGTGCTGTTCACGCTCGCGCACGGCATCCTGCCGTGGCAGAGCCCGGCGTTGTTCGTGGACCGGCTCGCGTTCGGCCTGGTCGCCGGGTTCCTCGCGATCCGGACCGGCGGGCTGGAGTCCGGGATCGCGTCGCACGCGGCGAACAACGTGGTGACGTTCGTGTTCGCCGGGCTGACCAACAGCCTCGGCGCGAGCCTCCAGGTGCACGACGCGCCCTGGGCGCTGGTCGTGGTGGACGTGCTGAAGTTCGCCGCGTTCGGGGCGGTCGCGGTCTGGATGGCCGGCCGGATGAACCTGCGGACGGAGTCCGAGCTGCCGCTCGCGACGCTGCCGGCGGGTGCTCCGGGACGGGTGTGACGGGCGTGACAACCCGCCGACGGGGGCCCGTTTTGGTGTCCGGTCGCATGCTCGGGTAAGCTCTCCGAGCCGGGTTGGTGAGGGCGGAAACAAACTCTCCAACTTCAGTGAAAATGCCTTTGGGGTATGGGGTAATTGGCAGCCCGACTGATTCTGGTTCAGTTAGTCCAGGTTCGAGTCCTGGTACCCCAGCGGATTGGACCGCGCCGATGAAAATCGGTAAAGTTCAACCTCGTTGCCCGGGTCGCAAGATCCGGACGACAAACCTCTGGCCCCGTTGTGTAGCGGCCTAGCACGCCGCCCTCTCAAGGCGGTAGCGCGGGTTCGAATCCCGTCGGGGCTACCAGAGTGGAAGGCCTCCGTCCTCGCGGACGGGGGCCTTCGTCGTTCTCCGGCCACCTTCTGGACACCTCGAGGTCTAAGCGCTTAGAGTCTAACCGCTTAGACCTTCTCCCTGCGTGATGGAAAGGGGATCGCTGTGCGGCGGAACCTCTTCGCTCTTCCGGCCGCGGCGGTTGCCGCGGCCCTGCTCCTGGCCGGCTGCGGCGGCGGCTCGTCCGGGTCCGGCAGCACCACCACGGCCGACCCCGGCCCCGAGACCGGCACGATCACGTTCACCGGCACCGACAACGCCGAGACCTACCAGCCGGTGATCAAGGCCTTCGAGGCGAAGAACCCGGGGATCAAGGTCACCTACACCCAGATCCCGTTCGACCAGTTCAACGCGACCATGCAGCAGCGGCTGAGCGCGAAGGACACCGGGATCGACGTCTACACGGTCGACGAGCCGCGCGTCTCGCAGCTGGCCGCGAAGGCGTTCCTCACCGATCTCAGCGACCTGGACGCCAAGGTGAAGAGCAGCTTCACCAAGGCGGCGTACGAGACCAACCACTTCCGCGACAAACTCTGGTCGCTGCCGATGTGGAACTCCACGCAGTACCTCTTCTACAACAAGACCGCGCTCGCGAAGGCGAAGGTCACACCGCCGACCGCGGACCCGCAGCAGCGCTGGACGTGGGAGCAGGTCGAGGCGGCCGGCCGGAAGAGCATGCAGGCCGGCGGCACGAAGTACGGCCTGTTCATGGAGCAGCCGGAGGCGTACTACCAACTGCAGCCGCTGGCCGAGTCGCTCGGCGGCGGCTCCGGTATCGAGGGCGACGACGCGCTGACCCCGGCGATCGAGACCGACGGCTGGAAGAAGGCGATGCAGTGGTACGGCGCGACCTTCGCCAGCGGGCTGTCGCCGCGCGGGATCGGCGGGTTCCAGACCGGACCGGTGTTCTCGAACGGTGACGTGGCGTTCTTCGTCGGCGGCCCGTGGGACCTGAAGATCTTCGGCAGCTCGAAGATCGACTGGGGCGTCGCGCCGCTGCCGTACTTCCAGGGCGGCAAGCCGGTCACCCCGACCGGCTCCTGGTCGCTCGGCATCAACCCGGCGTCGAAGCAGCAGGGGATGGCCCGCAAGTTCGTCGAGTTCGCGACGCTCGACCCGGCCGGCAACCTGGCCACCACGAGTACGACGACGATCATCCCGGCGAACCTCGACGCGCAGCAGCAGTACACCCCGAAGATGGACGCGTTCTCGGGCGCGAAGACGGCTGGTGCCGCGGCGATCACGGCGTACGACAGTGAGCACACCGCGGTGTCGCGGCCGGTCAGCGTCGGGTACATCCAGTTCGAGGAAGTGCTGGGCAAGGCGTTCGCGGACATCCGCAACGGGACGAACCCGGACCAGCGGCTCCAGCAGGCCACTCAACAGCTCAACGAGGCCTGGAAGTCCATCAAGTGAAACAGCGGCAGGGCCTGATCGCCCTGGCCTTCCTGACGCCGGCGTTGGTGTGTCTCGCCGTACTGCGGATCGTTCCGGCGATCTCCGCGGTCGTCGAGAGCTTCTACAGCGAGAGCCTGCTGCGGGGCGGCCGGGTGTTCACCGGGCTGAGCAACTACACGGATCTGCTGGGCAGCAAGGACTTCCGGCAGTCGGTCGGTGTCACGTTGCTCTTCACCGTGCTGGTGAACCCGATCCAGGTCGTGGTCTCGTTCCTGCTCGCGGTGCTCTTCACCCAGAAGGCGGCCGGCTCGAAGCTCTGGCGGACGTTGGTGATCCTCCCGATCGCCACCCCGCCGGCGGTGTCGGCCGTCATCTGGAGCGTCATCTACCGCCCCGACGGTCTCGGGAACGGCGTACTGGAACGGCTCGGTCTGCCCGCACAGCCGTTCCTCACCTCGCCGAGCCAGGTATTGCCGTCGCTGATCGTGTTGCTCTCCTGGATCGGCGTCGGGTACTGGATGCTGTTCCTGATCGCCGGCATCCAGGAGGTCCCGGTCGAGGTCCGCGAGGCCGCGCTGCTGGACGGCGCGGGCCCGTGGCGGCGGATGATCTCGGTGATCCTCCCGTTGGTACGGCGGCCGCTCGCGTTCGTGCTGGTCGCGGACACGGTGTCGAACCTGCTCGTGTTCGCGCCGGTGCAGATCCTCACCAAGGGCGGGCCGAACGGCAACAGCAACCTGCTGATGTACGACGTCTACAACCGCGCGTACGCGCTGGGCGACATCCACGTGGCGCAGGCCGAAGTGGTCATCCTGGTCGCGCTGACGTTGGCGATCGTGGCGGGTCAGTTCCGGCTGCTGCGAGGTGACCAGTGAAGCGGGTCAGCCTCTCGGTGCTCGGCGGCGTCGTCGGCATCCTGTTCTTCCTGCCGCTGCTCTGGGTGGTGACGAACTCGCTGCGCCCCGGCTCGGAGACGTTCGCGCATCTGAAGCTGTCGTGGCAGACGTTCTTCGAGCTGCAGCCGACGTTGCACAACTACTCGGCTCTGTTGAGCAGCGATGTCGGGCGGGCGACGCTCAACTCGATCTTCGTCAGTGCTCTCACGGTGATCATCGGGCTGGTGGTCTGTGCGACCGCGGCGTTCGGGCTGGCCGCGTTCGAGTTCCGCGGCCGCGGGCTGGTGTTCGGGATCGTCGTCCTGAGCTTCCTGGTGCCGTTCGACGCGATCGCGATCCCGTTGTCGACGATGTTCCGGGACTGGCACCTGACCAACACCTTCACCGGGTTGATCCTGCCGGGGATCGGGAACGGGATGGCGATCTTCCTGCTCCGGCAGTTCTTCCTCGGCGTCCCGGCCGAACTGGTCGAGGCCGGCCGGCTGGACGGGCTGGGGTGGTTCGGCGTCTTCCGCTGGATCTACCTGCCGCTGTCCAAGCCCGCGTTGATCGGCGCCGGGCTGATGCTGTTCCTGTTCCAGTGGCAGGCGTACGTGTGGCCGCTGCTGATCGGCACCGACGCGAAACACATCCTCGGCCCGGTCGCCCTGTCCAATCTGCAGGGCCAGAACTTCGCCGACTACGGTCTCGTCTTCGCGGGCGCCGTGGTCCTCACCGTCATCCCGTTGGTGGTCATTGCCGGCTTCCAGCGGTACTTCGTCCAGTCCGTGTCGAGTACCGGGCTCAAGTAAGGAGATACGTGCGATCCCTCATTCTCGATACCGACATCGGCTCCGACGTGGACGACGCGATGGCGCTCGCCCAACTGCTCGGCAGCCCGGAGATCGACCTCGCCGAGGTGCACACCGTGTACGGCGACACCCGCCTGCGGGCCCAGTTGGCGCGGCGGTACGGCGTACTCGCCGGCCGTGAGCTGACCGTCGTACCGGGGCTCGTCGAGCCGTTGTCCGGGAAGGACGTCTGGTGGGCCGGACACGAAGGCACGCTCCACGACGGGCTGGCCGCCGAGACGATCAGCACGGACAGCGCGCCGGAGCGGCTGGTCGAGCTGCTGCGGGCGCGTCCGGGTGAGCTCGACGTGGCGGCGATCGGGCCGTTGACCAACATCGCGGCCGCGCTGCGGCTGGAACCGCAGGCCGCGTGGTGGATCCGGCACCTGTGGGTGATGGGCGGGTCGTTCGGTGACGACGTGTGCGAGCACAACTTCAAGTCCGACGACGTCGCGGCGCGGGAGGTGCTGAGCGCCGGGATCCCGACGACGATCACCGGGCTGGAGATCACCCGGCAGGTGACGATCGAGAAGGCCCGGTTGGAGCGGATCCGGGCCGCCGGTGCGTTGGGGGCGGCGCTCGGGGCTGATATCGAGCAGTGGTGGGCTTATTGGAACGAGACGTGGAACGTGCCGCATGATCCGGTTGCGGTGCTCGCATTGAGTTGCCCAGAGCTGTTCAGTTTTTCGGAGCTCGGGCGGGTGAGTCTTGCTGAGGGTGGACACAGTACGTTCGCGGCTGGGGCCGAGGGGACGGTGCGGATCGTGACCGCGGTGGAGGCCGAGGCGGTGGCGGAGGAGATCACGCGGCGGATCGTGGCCGGCGGGACGGCTTACGCTGTGCGGCGTGGGGAGATCGATGGCGACCGCGCGTGACGTCGCGGAGCGCGCCGGTACGTCGACCGCGGTGGTCAGCTACGTGTTCAACAACGGGCCGCGGCCGGTGTCCGCGGAGACCCGGCGGCGCGTACTGGAAGCGGCCGCGGAGCTCGAGTACCGGCCGAACATCCTGGCCCGGGCGCTGAGCGCGGGCCGGACGTACTCGCTCGGGCTGCTGATCCCGCAGATCCGCAACCCGTACTTCGCCACCCTCGCCGAGCACCTGGAGAACTTCGCCCGGCAGCACGACCACCTGTTGCTGATCGGCGACTCGGCCGGCGACCCGGCGCAGGAGTCCGCGCACATCGGGTCGTTCATCGAGCGCAAGGTCGACGGCGTCGTCCTGGTCTCGCTGCTGGTGGAGCCGGCGATCCAGCGGTTCGCGGCGGCCGGCGTACCGGTGGTGGCCCTGCATCCGGTGCCCGAAGGCGTCACGGTCTCGACCTTGTCGATCGACTACGTCGCGGGCGCCGAGGCGTCGGCGGATCACTTGCTGTCGCACGGGTACCGCACCCTCGGCGTCGTCACCGGCCCGGATGAATCGCCCGGTACGGCGGAACACCGGCGCGGCATCGAACGCGCGCTCACCAAGCATCCGAAGGCGTCGGCGCGGTACGTCGCCGCGCCCGTTTCCCGGTTCGCCGCGCGGGACGCCGTACGGCCGTGGTTCCGGCAGAAGCGGCCGCCGCGGGCGATCTACTGCTCGACGGACGAGCAGGCGTTCGGCGTACTGTTCGCGGCCTGGGAGGCCGGGCTGCACGTGCCGGACGACGTGGCCGTGATGGGGTTCGACGGCACCAGCGAGTGCACGGTGACGGTTCCGCCGTTGGCCAGTGTGCGGCAGCCGATCGAGGAGACCGCGCGGCAGGCCGTCGACCTGCTCCTGGACCGGAGCAAGCCGACGGCGGCGCGGCACGTGCTCGACTACGAGTTGGTCCCCAGCACCTCCTGCGGGTGTTAGGCGGGTGACGGGGTCTCGGTCGTCGTAGGGCCGGTGGCCGCACGGCGTACCGACCAGGCGACCCCGATCAGTACGGCGCCCCAGATGAGTGCTGTGACGCCCAGGAGTACGGCGATGCTGACCGCGCCGGCGCCCGGGTTGGCGGCGAACAGGATGCCGATCAGCAACGAGAGCAGGCCGTTCAGGACCAGGAGCCAGCGCGGCATCGGCAGGTGGCTGCTGAACGCGCCGGCGAGCTCGAAGATGCCCCGGACGATCAGCCAGATGCCGAGGATCCAGGTCAGCGTGGCGACGGTCATCCCGGGGTGCACGATCGCGAAGAACCCGGCGAGCAGCGCGATCACGCCGAGCACGATCAGCCAGAGCCGGCCACCCTTCGACTCGGGCTGGAACGCCTGGGCGATCGAGCCGATGCCGTCGGCCAGCGCCCAGATGCCCCAGAGCAGCGCGAGCGCGATCGCCGTCGAGATCGGCCAGGCGATCGCCAAGATTCCGAACACAATGCCCAACGCACCACGGACGAGCAACATCTTCCAGCCGAGAGTCAGCCAGTCCCGCTCCATGTCGGACCTCCTTGAGGGCTCATTGCTCTCATGGTGATCTCAGTAACGCGCCGTGACAACCACCGGCGTAGGCTGAACGAATGGCTGTCCAGTTCAACCACACGATCGTGAGCAGCACTGACAAGGAGGCGTCCGCGCGCTTCCTGGCCGGAATCCTCGGGACCGGCGAGCCGAGCAGCTACGGGCCGTTCGCGGTGGTGCAGCTCGCGAACGGGACCTCCCTGGACTTCGCCGACGGCCGCGGGCGGCTGCACACGCAGCACTACGCGTTCCTGGTCTCCGAGGAGGAGTTCGACCAGATCCACGCGCGGATCGTCGAGCAGGGGCTGACCTACTGGGCGGACCCGTTCCATCAGCACGAGGGCGAGATCAACACCAACGACGGTGGCCGCGGGCTCTACTGGGACGACCCCGACGGCCACAACCTCGAGATCCTCACGGTCCCGTACGGCGGCTGGCCCTCGAGCTGATTCGGCGCTCTACCGTTGGGGTATGGCCCTGGCGGTGTGCTGGTTGTTCGATCGGCGGTCCGATCGCCTGCTCCGGAACCTCTGGGCGCGGCTGGAGGACCTCGGCGTGCCCACGCTCCTGTCCCACACGCACGGTCGTCACGTCCCGCACATCTCACTCGCCGTACTGCGGGAGTGGGACCTCGACGAGGTGACGAAAGCGGTCCAGCCGCTGCTCACGGGGCAACGGCTGGAGTTGTACTTCGACGCACTCGGGACGTTCCGTCGGGGACGGGCCTGGCTCGCGCCCGCCGCGGATTCCGAAGTACTGCGTCTGCAAGAGGACGTGGTGTCAGCCGTCACGCTGACGGCGGCTGTGTACGACGTACTTCCGTTGGAAGCCACGGCCGACCGCGCTGCTCTGGTCGACAGCGCAACGGGACAGCTCTGGCCGCTCTAGTTACTCGGACGCCCTGCGGAGGGCCTCGGAAAGTCGTTCCGCGGCGGCCATGACGGCGGGGGCATGCATGCGGCCGGGCTGGCGGGACAGGCGTTCGATCGGGCCGGAGACCGACACCGCGGCGATCACCTTGCCGCTGGGGGAGCGGACCGGGGCCGAGACCGACGCGACGCCCTGCTCGCGTTCGCCGACCGAGTGTGCCCAGCCGCGGCGCCGTACACCGGCCAGCGCGGCCGCGTTGAAGGAGGCGTTGTGGAGGCCGCGGTGCATCCGCTCCGGGTCCTCCCAGGCCAGCAGTATTTGCGCAGCCGACCCGGCCGCCATGGTCAGCTGCGAACCCACCGGCACGGTGTCCCGCAGACCGGAAGGGCGCTCCGCGGCGGCGACGCAGACGCGGTACTCGCCCTGGCGGCGGAAGAGCTGGGCGGACTCACCGGTGATGTCGCGCAGTCGCGCCAGCACCGGGCCGGCGGTCGCGAGCAGCCGGTCCTCACCGGCGGCGGAGGCCAACTCGCTCAGTCGCGGGCCGAGCACGAAGCGTCCCTGCATGTCGCGCCCGACCAGCCGGTGGTGCTCGAGAGCGACCGCGAGACGATGTGCCGTCGGGCGCGCCAGCCCCGTCGCCGCCACCAGTCCGGCCAGGGTCGCCGGCCCGGACTCGAGTGCGGACAGAACGAGAGCTGCTTTGTCGAGAACACCGACTCCGCTAGAGTTGTCCATGGGACGATATTGCCGTCTCGAATCGTGGAACGCAAGTCGCTTCAGGGGCCCAATCGAGAGCACTGTGAGCGAAAGCACCACACTTCCTATCTCAAAGGAGAGTCTGATGGGCAGGACGTTGTCGGAAAAGGTCTGGGATGCGCACGTCGTGCGCCATGCCGACGGAGAACCCGACCTCCTCTACATCGACCTCCACCTGGTCCACGAGGTGACCAGTCCGCAGGCCTTCGACGGTCTCCGGCTGGCCGGCCGTCAGGTCCGGCGGCCGGATCTGACGATCGCCACCGAGGACCACAACGTCCCGACCTTCGACGTCGACAAGCCGATCGCCGACCCGGTGTCGCGGACCCAGGTGGACACGCTGCGGAAGAACGCCGAGGAGTTCGGCATCCGGATCCACACCCTCGGCGACCCGGACCAGGGCGTCGTCCACGTCATCGGCCCGCAGCTCGGCCTGACCCAGCCGGGGATGACGGTGGTCTGCGGTGACAGCCACACCTCCACGCACGGCGCCTTCGGGGCGATTGCCTTCGGCATCGGTACGAGCGAGGTCGAGCACGTGCTGGCCACCCAGACGCTGATGCAGGCCCGCCCGAAGACGATGGCCGTCACCGTCGACGGCGTACTGCCGGACGGTGTCTCGGCCAAGGACCTGGTGCTGTCGCTGATCGCGCAGGTCGGTACCGGCGGCGGCCAGGGCTATATCGTCGAGTACCGCGGCGAGGCGATCCGCGCGCTGTCGATGGAAGCCCGGATGACGATCTGCAACATGTCGATCGAGTGGGGCGCGAAGGCCGGCATGATCGCGCCGGACGAGACCACCTTCGAGTACCTGAAGGACAAGCCGCACGCGCCGCAGGGCGTCGACTGGGAGGCGGCCGTCGAGTACTGGAAGAGCCTGGCCACCGACGAGGACGCGACCTTCGACCGTGAGGTCGTGCTGAAGGCCGAGGAGATCACGCCGTTCGTCACCTGGGGCACCAACCCGGGCCAGGGCGTCGCGCTCGCCGACGTGGTCCCGTCGCCGGACGACTTCGACAACGAGAACGACAAGGTCGCCGCCGAGCGCGCGCTGGAGTACATGGGCCTGACCGCCGGTACGCCGCTGCGCGAGATCCACGTGGACACGGTGTTCCTCGGGTCCTGCACCAACGGCCGGATCGAGGACCTGCGGGCCGCGGCCGGCGTACTCGCCGGGCGGAAGGTTGCCGAGGGCACCCGGATGCTGGTGGTCCCGGGCTCCGGCCGGGTCCGGTTGCAGGCCGAGGCCGAGGGCCTGGACGCGATCTTCAAGGACGCCGGCGCCGAATGGCGTGGTGCCGGGTGCTCGATGTGCCTGGGCATGAACCCGGACCAGCTGGCCCCGGGCGAACGCAGCGCCTCCACCTCGAACCGGAACTTCGAAGGCCGCCAGGGCAAGGGCGGTCGTACCCACCTGGTGTCGCCGCTGGTCGCCGCCGCGACCGCTGTCACCGGGACCCTGGCCGCACCGGCCGACCTGCCGCCCGTCGCCGTACCTGCGAACGCCTGAGGAGCAAGGGAATCATGGAAGCCTTCACCCAGCACATCGGTACGGCGGCCCCGCTGCGCCGGAGCAACGTCGACACCGACCAGATCATCCCGGCCGTGTACCTGAAGCGGGTCACCCGGACCGGCTTCGAGGACGGGCTGTTCGCGGCCTGGCGCAACGATCCGGCGTTCGTCCTCAACCAGCCCGAGTACGAAGGGGTCTCGGTGCTGGTCGCGGGACCGGACTTCGGGACCGGATCGTCGCGGGAGCACGCGGTCTGGGCGCTGCTCGACTACGGGTTCCGGGTCGTCGTCTCGTCCCGCTTCGGCGACATCTTCCGCGGCAACTCCGGCAAGGCGGGGCTGCTCGCGGCGCTGGTGACGCAGGACGTCGTCGAGCAGCTGTGGACCGCGGTCGAGTCCGACCCGGGCACCAAGGTCACGGTCGACCTGGAGAACAAGACGATCTCGGCCGGTGACGTCTCGGCACCCTTCGAGATCGACGACTACACGCGCTACCGGCTGCTGAACGGCCTGGACGACGTCGGCATCACGCTGTCGCACGCGGACGAGATCGCTGCGTACGAAGCAACCCGGCCGTCCTTCAAGCCGGCAACCCTTCCCGCGAAGGCCTGAGAGGTCCTCAGAGTTGGCGCCCCCGTAACGTTTGACGGGGCGGGGGCGATAACTCTGGTGTTACCCTTGCGTGGTTGTCAGAACAAGGCTTGCGAGACCGAGGAGGTGAGGACGCATGAACAACAGCGATCCCTCCAGACATACCGGTCTCGCTCGGCCTTCGGGGGACTGACTTTCCTCCTGTAGTTGTGGGGTCGGGCAGACGTGCGCTCATCACTTGCCTGATTCACCCGCATCTGGAGGACTCATGTCCGACCTGCGCCTGCGCACCTTCCGTGCCTTCAGCCGTACTCCGTCACTGCGCGCCGCCGCCCGCAAGCACGCCGCGGCCGTTGCCACCGCCGGGATCGAGCCGGAGACCAAGCAGCCGCGCGATCCGCAGAAGCCCAAGGGGCACAGCGTCGTCGACAGCGCGATCTACTGCGGCGGCAACCGGGTCGCGTCCCCGCATTCGCTCGCGGACACCTACTCGGCGCTGCACGATGCCCCGCAGAGCCTGGCGTGGATCGGCCTGTACCGGCCGGACCGCCGCGAGCTCGCGTCGCTGGCGCAGGAGTTCGACCTGCACGAGCTGGCGATCGAGGACGCGAACGAGGCGCACCAGCGGCCGAAGCTGGAGCGGTACGGCGACACGTTGTTCGTCGTACTGAAGGCCGCCCGGTACCGGGACGCGACCGAGGAGGTCGAGTTCGGCGAGGTGCACGTGTTCGTCGGCAGGGACTTCGTGGTGACGGTCCGGCACGCCGAAGCGCCGAACCTGGCCGCCGTACGGCGCCGGGTCGAACGCGATCCGGAGCTCCTCAGCCGCGGTGCCGAGGCCGTGCTGTACGCGATCATGGACAAGGTCGTCGACGGGTACGCGCCGGTGGTCGCCGGCCTGGAGAACGACATCGACGAGATCGAGACCGAGGTGTTCCGCGGCGACCCGAAGGTGTCCCGCCGGATCTACGAGCTGTCCCGTGAGGTGATCGAGTTCCAGCGCGCCACCCGGCCGCTGATCGGCATCCTCGAGCAACTCCGCGGCGGCTTCCAGAAGTACGGCGTGGACGAGGAACTGCAACGTTCACTGCGGGATGTGGCCGACCACGTCACCGAGGTGGTGGAGAAGGTCGACGGCTTCCGCGAGCTGCTCCGCGACATCCTGACCGTGAACGCGACGCTGGTCGCGCAGCAGCAGAACGAGGAGATGAAGAGCCTCGCGATCGCCAGCAGCGAGCAGAACGAAGAGGTGAAGCGGATCTCCGCGTGGGCGGCGATCCTGTTCGCGCCGACGCTGATCGGCACCGTCTACGGGATGAACTTCGACAAGATGCCGGAGCTGCACTGGGAGTACGGATACCCGTTCGCGATCGGCCTGATGGCCTTGGTGTGTGGAGGTCTGCACCAGATCTTCAAGCGCCGCGGCTGGCTGTGACGTAGCCGGGAATCTGCTGCCAAAACCCCTCCAGGGACCCGGATCGGGCCGAATTGTGGTCCGAATCGCCTAAAACAAGGCCAAATTGCCGCGTTGGTGTTTGTGCATGGCCTGTTCAGTCCATAACGTTCCTGTGAGATCGAGCGCTGTGCTCGACGCCTAGTGTTCACGGAGGGAAGCAGTGAACAAGAGCCAGTTGGTCGAAGCGCTCGCAGTGCACTTCGACGGAAACCGCCGCCAGGCCCAGCACGCACTGGAGTCGGTGATCGACACCGTCCAGCGCGAGCTGACCAAGAAGGGTGGCAAGGTCGCCATCACCGGTTTCGGTGCCTTCGAGGCCATCGAGCGTGGCGCGCGCATCGTGCGCAACCCGCGGACCGGTGAGACCAAGCGCGCCAAGAAGACCACGGTTCCGAAGTTCCGCGCGGGTGCGGAGCTGAAGGCCGTCGTCTCCGGCGCCAAGAAGCTGCCGAAGCTGGTGGCCCCGAAGCCGGCCGCGACCGCCACCAAGGCGGCTGCTCCGGCGAAGAAGGCCGCGCCGGTGAAGGCCGCGGCAACGAAGACCGCCGCTGCGAAGAAGACGGTCGCCAAGAAGGCCCCGGCCAAGACGGTTGCCAAGAAGGCGCCGGCGAAGACCGTTGCCAAGAAGGCCCCGGTGAAGAAGGCCCCGGCCAAGAAGGTCGTCGCGAAGAAGGCGCCGGCCAAGAAGGCCCCCGCCAAGAAGACCGCGGCGAAGCGTACCGCTCGCTGATCTTCACGCACTGCGGCACAACGCACCACAGCGAAGGCCGGTCACCCCACTCCAGGGGATGACCGGCCTTCGCCGTTGTTCGGGGCAACTGTCTAGAGGCGGGTGGCGAACTCCACCCTGGTGATCGCCAGGGTCGCGCCGGAGCCGGTGGTCTCGATCCGGACCCGTTGGCCGACCCGCAGCTGCCGCACCGGGGTGTCCGCGACCGCGTGCACCGTGAACGGGAGTTCGATCCCGGTGTCGGTCAGCACGGCCCCGGCGAACGTCTCACCGTCGTACTTGCTCACAGTCGCCTGCATGTCAGCAGGCTAGACCCTCGGTCCCGGTCGCGGCACCGAGCACCAGCGACATCACGTCCGCCGTCGCCGGACCGACCCCGAGCTGCACGGCGTGCGCGAGATCCGCCGCGGTGTCGACATCACGACGTACCGACTCGATGCCGGCCACCTCGATCGGGATCGCCCCGGACGCCTGGTGGGCCAGGGCGGAGCCGACGCCGAACCGCGGATCCAGCGGTAGGCCGGGAGCGGCCGCGAGCAACGTCGTACCGGTGCCGGGCTGGTCGACGACGAAGGAACGTGCGGCGGTACAGGCCGCGAGTACGGCGGTGAGCTCAGCCGGGCGGAGTGCGGGAAGGTCCGCGGACAGGGCCGCGATGCCGTTGCCTGGGAGCTCCGCAGCCGCCACAGTGGCTCCGTGCAACAGCGCTTCGTTCAACCCGGCGGCGGGCAGGTCCGGCACCACCCGGGCACCGGCCGCGGTCACGTCGGCGCCGACCAGCGGGTCGTCGGTGACCACCAGGACCGTGTGCACCAGGGGCGACCTGAGCGCGGCCGCAGTAGTGTCGACAGCGAAGGCACGGGCCAGCTCGGGACGGTGCTGAGGGTAGGCCGGAGCGAGCCGGCTCTTCGCGATCGCCGTACGCTTCACCGGGATCACCAGGGTCCAGGGAGCGACCTGTAGGTCTGCCATCAGGCAGGATTCTCCCATGACCGACGGCGCGTTCGACCACCAGGAGGCAGCAGTGGACAGCAAGGGTGCCGATCCACGGCCGCCGCGTGGATTCTGGTTCGGCATCATCGTGGCGATCGTCAAACCGTTCATGATCGTGTTCACCAAGTGCCGGTTCACCGGCCGGGAGAACATGCCGCGGCACGGTGGCGTGGTGTACGTGCCGAACCACATCTCGCATTTCGACCCGGTGCTGCTCGGCTATTTCATCTGGGAGTGCCGGCGGATCCCGCGGTTCCTCGGCAAGGCCTCGGTGTTCAAGATCCCGGTGCTCGGCAGCATTATCAGCGGGGCCGGGCAGATTCCGGTGTACCGCGATTCCGCGCAGGCCGCGGACGCTTTCCGGGACGCCGTCGCCGCGGTCGAACGCGGTGAGTGCGTGGGCGTTTACCCAGAGGGCACGATCACCCGCGACCCGGCGATGTGGCCGATGACCGGCAAGACCGGCGCGGCCCGGATCGCGTTGATGACCGGCTGCCCGGTGATCCCGGTCGCGAACTGGGGCGCGCAGGAGATCCTGAAGTCGTACACCGGCAAGATCCGGTTCCGGCTGCTGCCGCGGAAGACGCTGCAGGTGCGGGCCGGGGCCCCGGTCGACCTGAGCGCGTTCGAGGGCAAGCCGATCACCAACGAGCTGTTGCGCGAGGCAACCGAGGCGATCATGGCCCGGGTCGCAGGGACGCTCGGCGAACTGCGCGGGGAAGAACCGCCCAAGGAGCTCTACGACCTGCGCAAAGCCCGACGTGAGGAGAAGGAATGACGAAAGTCGCGGTGTTCGGTGCCGGGTCCTGGGGTACGGCGTTCGCCACGGTGCTGGCGAACGCGGGGAACCAGGTGTCGGTGTGGGCCCGGCGGGAATCGCTCTGCGCGGCGATCAACAGCGCGCACGAGAACGCCGAGTACCTGCCCGGGATCCGGCTGTCCGAGGCGATCACCGCGACCCACGACCCCGCCGCCGCGGCCGACGGAGCGGAGGCCGTCGTACTCGCGGTGCCGTCGCAGTCGTTGCGGGACAACCTCACCGACTGGGCCGGCGTACTGCCGAACGCCGTACCGCTGGTCAGCCTGATGAAGGGCGTCGAACTCGGTACGACGAAGCGGATGAGCGAGGTGATCGCCGAGCTCACCGGCGCCGGGCCGGAACGGATCGCGGTCGTCTCCGGGCCGAACCTCGCGCGGGAGATCGCCGAGGGGCAACCGGCCGCGTCCGTGGTGGCGTGCGCGGACGAGGGGACCGCGGCGCGGTTGCAGAAGCTGTGCCACTCGCCGACGTTCCGCCCGTACACGAACAACGACGTGATCGGCTGCGAGCTCGGCGGCGCCTGCAAGAACGTGATCGCGCTGGCGGTCGGGATGGCGGTCGGCCTCGGCTTCGGCGACAACGCCCGCGCCTCGGTGATCACCCGCGGCCTGGCGGAGATCGCCCGGCTCGGTACGGCGCTGGGCGCCGAGGAGCACACGTTCTCCGGGCTGGCCGGCCTCGGTGACCTGGTGGCGACCTGCTCGTCGCCGCTGTCCCGGAACCGGACGTTCGGCGAGAAGCTCGGTCAGGGGATGTCGGTCGCGCAGATCCTGGAAGGCACCCGGCAGGTCGCGGAAGGGGTGAAGTCCTGCGCCTCGATCAGCGAGCTCGCGCATCACCACGACGTCGAGATGCCGATCGCCGAACACGTCACCAAGGTCGTCGCCGGCGAGCTGACGCCGAAGGACATGCTGTTCAGCCTGGTCTCGCGCTCGGCCAAGTCGGAGCGGTGGGGATGATCCCGGATGCCTTCGCTCGCCTCACTGTTGAGCGCGAAGGTGCCGCCGGTGAGGCCTGGCTGGCGGAGTTGCCGGGGATCGTCGAGGAGTTGTTGGGGCAGTGGGGCGTCGCGCGGGACGGCGACGTACTGCACGGGCAGGTCGGTGTGGTGGTGCCGGTCGAGGGGGACGCCGTACTGAAGGTGTCGTTTCCGCATCCGGGGAATGTGCATGAGCCGGATGCGTTCGAGGCCTGGGGTGGGCGGGGCGCGGTCAAGCTTTATGAGCGGGACGATGCGCGCTACGCGATGCTGCTCGAGCGGGTGCAGCCGGTGACGTTGGGCGCGCACGGCGACGGGGCTGCGGCGATCGCGGGGGACGTGCTGCGACAGTTGACGATTGCTGCTCCGGACGGGCTGCCGCGGATGGCGGACCAGGCCGAGTCGTGGCGCGAGGAGCTGGTGAAGGACGCGGCGGAGTTGGATCATCCGCTGCCTGCCTCGGTTGTCGATGGAGCGGTTGCCGTGGTGGACGAGCTGTGTCGCGTGCAGCCGGAGACGCTGGTGCACGGGGACTTCCACGCGCGGAACATCCTGCGCGCGGAGCGGGAGCCCTGGCTGGTGGTCGATCCGAAGGGGTACGTCGGCGATCCGGGCTTCGATGCGGGGATCTTCCTGCGGACCCGTGCGTACTACCTGTTCATCGACGACGGCCTGACCGGTGTGGAGCTGCTCCGTCGGTTGCGGGCGGAGCTGGACGAGTTTGCCGGGGCGTCCGGTGTCGACGCCGAACGGATCCGCCGGTGGACCCAGCTGATCGCCGTCCAGGCGTCGTTCTGGGGCCGCCGCCACGGCTACGGCCGCGCCCGCGGCGGCCGCGAACTGGACCGCCTGGTCGAGCTGATCGACGAAGTCGCGATCGCTTTGAGCTAGGGGCGGACCGCCAGGCCATCACAATCGCGCGCCGCCGCCCGCGCTGAGCGCGGCGGGCACCCGGGGCCGAGCATTGTGATGGCCTGCAGGTCCGCGCCCACGCGAGAACTTCCGTGGGGACGGAGGGTTGCGTCGCCGAGGGGTGGGTGTCCGGGGTTGGTGTGGCGCGTCTGCGTGGGTGCTTGGGTGTGGCGGTGGGTGGCGTCGCGGAGGGGGAGTCGGGGGTTGGTGTGGCGTGTCTACGTGGGTGCTTGGGTGTGGCGGAGGGCGGCGGCGCGGCTACGCGAGGACCTGGGTGAGGACTAGGGTGGCGGCGCCGAGGAGGGCGGCGTCGTGGGTGGTTTGGGAGGGGACGACGCGGAGGTGGGTTGTGGCCAGGGGCAACGATCGGGCGTAGATGGTTTCGCGGAGGCCGGCCAGGAGGCTGTCGCCGGCTTGGGCGAGGGAGCCGCCGACGACGATCACCGACGGGTTGAGCAGGCTGACGGCGGCGGCGAGTACGGTGCCGATCTCGCGGCCTGCCTGGCGTACGGCGGTGGTTGCCTCGGTGTTGCCGGCGCGGACCAGGTCGACGATGTCCTGGCTGGTCCCGACGCCCAGCTTGCTCGCCAGCGCCGCCGCGGACGCGATCGCCTCCAGGCATCCGGTGTTCCCGCAGCGGCACACCTCGGTATGCCCGGGCGCCTGGATGTGCCCGATGTCGCCGGCCGCACCTCGCGCCCCGCGATGCAGCCGGCCGCCGCTGATCACGCCCGCACCGATGCCGGTGGCAACCTTCACGAACAGTAGGTGCTCGACGTCCGGGTACGCCGTCGCGTGTTCGCCGAGCGCCATGATGTTCACGTCGTTGTCGACCAGCACTGGCCCCGGCAGCGTCTCGCGCAACCGGCCGACCACGTCGTACGAGTCCCAGCCCGGCATGATCGGCGGATGGTTCGGCCGGCCGGTGCTGTGTTCGACCGGCCCGGGTAGCCCGACCCCGGTCCCGGCCAGCTCCGCCACCGAGCGCCCCGCCGTACGCAGCAATGCCTGTCCCGCCGCGGCGACCGCGTCGAGCACGACCTCGGGTCCTTCGGCGATCGCGAGCGGCGTCGTCGACCGGTCGAGGATCGCGCCGGTCAGATCGGTGAGCGCCACCGACAGATGCGTCGCGCCGACGTCCGCGGCGAGCACCAGCCGCGCCGTCGGGTTGAACCGGAACCGCGCCGGTGGCCGCCCGCCGGTCGACGCCGCCTCGCCGGACGGTACGACGAGCCCGCTCGCCAGCAGCGCCTCGATCCGCCCGGTCACGGTCGACCGCGCCAGGCCGCTGAGCTCGATCAGTTCGGCCCGCGTCCGTGGCTGTCCGTCCCGGAGCACCCGCAGCAGCGGGTCCGCCGTACCGAGATCGCTCATTCACCGGACTTTCGTCGTACAGGGCGTGGACTTTTGCTTGACAGGGTTCAAAAGGGTCCCATAGCGTCCTCGAACGTGTCCACCAGTGCGCGCAAGCTCAGGGTCGGGATCGTCGGCGGCGGGTTCATGGGTCAGGTCCACGGGAGGTCGGCGCTGGTCTCCGGCGCGACCGTCGTGGGCGCGGTCGGATCGTCGCCCGCGAAGGCTGCGGCGGCCGCTGAGGCGACCGGGGCCGAGCGCGGCTTCGCGACTCTCGACGAACTGCTGGCGGCGGACGTCGACGTCGTTCACGTCTGTACGCCGAACAACACGCACCGCGAGGTGACGCTCAAGGCGCTCGAGGCGGGCAAGCACGTCGTCTGCGAGAAGCCGCTCGCCACCTCCGTGCAGGACGCCGGCGGACTGCAGGCCGCGGCGGCGGACGCGGGCCTCGTCGGCGCCGTGCCGTTCGTGTACCGGTACCACCCGATGGTCCGGGAGCTGCGCACGCGGATCGCCGCGGGCGAGGCGGGTGTGATCACCAGCCTGCACGGCTCGTACCTGCAGGACTGGCTGGCCGGCGCCGACGACCAGAACTGGCGTGTGGACGACACCACCGGCGGACCGTCGCGGACGTTCGCGGACATCGGCTCGCACTGGTGCGACCTGACCGAGTTCGTCACCGGCGACCGGATCGCCGCGATCAGCGCCCAGCTCCGGACGGTACGGGCGCAGCGCGGCGGCGTCGACGTACGCACCGAGGACCTCGCGACCGCGCAGTTCCGGACCGAGGCCGGTGTGGTCGGCACGATCGTGGTCAGCCAGGTCGCCGCCGGCCGGAAGAACCGCCTGTACCTGGAGGTGTCGGGCACCGAGTCGAGCTTCGGGTTCGACCAGGAGGACCCGGACCGGCTGTGGGTCGGCCACCGCGCCGGGTCGCAGCTGCTCACGCGCGACCCCGAGACGCTCGGCCCGGACGCGGCGCGGGTGAACCGGCTGCCGGCCGGGCACGCGCAGGGGTACCAGGACGCGTTCGACTCGTTCGTCGCCGACAGCTATGCCGCCGTCCTGGGGGAGACCCCGGACGGCCTGCCCGATTTCGCCGCCGGAGCGCGGTCCGCCCGCGTGGTGGACGCCGTACTGCGGTCCGCGGCCAACGACTCCAGCTGGATCACCGTCGACAACTCGTAGGAGCACAGATGCCTCGTCCGATCACCCTCTTCACCGGTCAGTGGGCCGACCTGCCGTTCGAGGAGGTCTGCCAGTTCGCGTCCGAGGCCGGGTACGACGGCGTCGAGATCGCCTGCTCCGGTGACCACTTCGACGTCCAGCAGGCCGTCGACGACGACTCGTACGTCCAGGGCCGCAAGGACATCCTGGAGAAGTACAACCTGCAGGTTTTCGCGATCTCCAACCACCTGGTGGGGCAGGCGGTCTGCGACAACCCGATCGACTTCCGGCACCAGGCGATCGTGCCGTCCCGGATCTGGGGCGACGGTGACGCCGAGGGCGTCCGGCAGCGGGCGGCCGAGGACCTGAAGAACACCGCCCGGGCGGCCAAGAAGCTCGGTGTGAAGACCGTCATCGGCTTCACCGGCTCGTCGATCTGGCAGTACGTCGCGATGTTCCCGCCGGTGCCGGCCGAGGCCATCGAGGCCGGGTACAAGGACTTCGCGGACCGCTGGAACCCGATCCTCGACGTCTTCGACGAGGAGGGTGTCCGGTTCGCGCACGAGGTGCACCCGTCGGAGATCGCGTACGACTACTGGACGACAACGTTCGCGCTGGAGGCGATCGGCCACCGGGAGGCGTTCGGGCTGAACTGGGACCCGTCGCACATGGTCTGGCAGGACATCGACCCGGTCGCGTTCCTGTGGGACTTCAAGGACCGGATCTACCACGTGGACTGCAAGGACACCAAGATGCGGGTCGGCGGCGGCCGCAACGGCCGGCTCGGCTCGCACCTGCCGTGGGCGGATCCGCGCCGCGGCTGGGACTTCTACTCCACCGGTCACGGCGACGTGAACTGGGAGGACTGCTTCCGGGTGCTGAACTCGATCGGCTACGACGGCCCGATCTCGGTCGAGTGGGAGGACGCCGGCATGGACCGCAAGCGCGGTGCGGCGGAGGCGGTCGACGTGATCCGCAACCTCGCCTTCGACAAGCCGCAGGCGGCCTTCGACGCAGCCTTCGCGACGGACAAGTAGCCGGACCGCCGGCACTCACCAACGTTGCGAAAACGCCGAGCGCAAGCGTGCGTGGGACCGCCGGCGACCGGTGGCCAGTGATTGGTGAGTGGTGGGGGTCCGGGACTCAGCGGTTGTCGCGACCCGCGACGAATCCCAGCGTGACCTGGGTGGCTGCGAGGACGGCGAACACGGTCAGCGTCGTCCTCCAGCCGCCGGTCACCTGGGTCAGGTAGCCGGCGACGACCGGACCGGCCGCGGCGAGCGTGTAGCCGACCGCCTGCGCCATCCCGGACAGCTGGGTGGTCTCGTGGTGCCCGCGCCCGCGCAGGCTGATCAGCGACAGTGCGGCGACCAGCCCGGCGCCTTGGCCGAGACCGCCGACGACGGCCCACACGATCGCCAGGTGCGGCGCGAACAGCAGACCGAGCAGGGCGAGGAAGATCGGCGTACTCGCCGTCATCAGGCCGGCCCGCTGGTTGGTCGGATGCTTCAGCAGGAACGGGATCGTGAGCCCGCCGATCAGCCCGAACACCTGGAACACGAACAGGTGTAAGCCGGTGGCGCGCTCGGAGACGCCGCCCGTCGAGATCTCGATCGTCGGCAGCCAGTTCACGAACAGGTAGAAGCTCGTCGACTGCAGCCCCATGAACCCGGTCACCAGCCATGCCATCGGCTGCCGCCATACGCTGACCGGCGGCGTCTCGTCGTCGGCGGTCGCCGCCGGCATCGGCTCCGGCGAGAGCGTCCGCGGCAGCCAGACGACCGCGACCATCAGGGCGAGCCCGCCCCAGACCGCCAGCGACAGCCGCCAGTCGACGGCATCGGCGATCGGTACGGCGAGGATCGACGCGATCGCGGCGCCGCCGGTGATGAACGCCGTGTAGATCCCGGTCGCCCGGGACACGTGCGCGGAGTAGTCGCGCTTGATGATCACCGGCACCAGGACGTTGCCGACGGCGATCGCGGCACCGACCACGGCGGTCCCGATCCACAGGCCGGTCTGGCCCGCGTACGGGCGGATCGCGCTGCTGGCGGCCAGCACCAGCAGCGAGACGAACACAGCCCGCTCCGTCCCGAACCGCCGCGACGCCAGGTGCACCAGGGGAGAGGCGACCGCGAACGCGAGCAGTGGCAGCGTGCCGAGCAGACCCTGCGCGGCCTCACCGAGGTGCAGCGCGTCGCCGATCCGCGGCAGCACCGGCCCGACCGCGGTCAGCGCCGGCCGCAGGCTCAGCGCGACCACGAAGGCGGTCGCCGTGATCAACGACGACCGCTCGCGGGCCATGGGTTCGGTCAGCACTGCCACGAAACACCTCTCCTCAGCTTCCGTGTAGATGTCCTACATTTATATACTGTACGCCATGGAGTCCTTGGTACGGCAGGTGCCGCTCGTCCTGCAGGTGTCGGAGCAGTTCCGGGCACGGATCGAGTCCGGCGAATGGGCGCGCGGTGCGCGGATCCCAGGGGAGCATCAGCTCGCGACCGAGTTCGGGGTCAGTCGCGGCACGGTGCGGGAGGCGCTGCGGTCGCTCAGCCTCACGGGTCTGCTGGAGCCGCGGGTCGGCGACGGGACGTACGTACGGGCGACCAACGAGATCAGCGGCGTACTCGTCCGGGACGAGCTGTCGGCCTCACTCACCGACGTGCTGGATGCGCGTGCCGGTATCGAGGCCGCGGCCGCGCGGCTGGCTGCGCGGCATGCGACGCCCGAGAGCCTGGCGGCGTTGGCGGAGGTGCTGGAGACGCGCGCCGCGACGCTCGAGTCGGGCGACATGGACGCGTTCGTGGCGGTCGACACCGACTTCCACCGGGGCGTGGTGGTCGCGAGCGGGAACCCGCTGCTGCTCCGGTTGTACGACGCGTTGGCTGAGGTGATGACCGCGTCGATCCACCAGACCGCGACGATCCCCGAGGATCACCGGCTCGGCGACGCGCACGTCGACGTACTGGACGCGATCCGGGCCGGGGATCCGGAGGCGGCGAGTCAGGCGTCGTACGCGTTGATCGAGACCGTCAAGCTGACCGGATCCGGCCAGTAGTAGCGGAAGCAGGCCGGGGTCCCGTTCAGCCGGCGGGGTTCGCCGCCGGGCGGTGGCACGTTCTTGCGCTCACCGCGGAGGCCGCCGCGGGCTTCGTAGAACGCCTGCGCGGCGGTGTTCTGCTCGAGCACCCAGAGGAACAGGCCGGTGGGTACGCCGGTGGCCGCGTGGGCGAGGAGTTTCGTGCCGATGCCCTGGCGCTTGAGCGGCGCGCGGACGTGCAGGTTGTCGACGAGGGCGCCGTACGCCGGGTCCGCGTCGAACACCACGTGCGCGAGCCCGATCAGCTGCCCGTCGTACTCCGCCACCGTGGTGCGGGTGCCCTCACGGTTCGCCAGCCGCTTCGCCCACATCTCGCCGAGGTACGCCGGCGACTCGTCGTCGAGGAACGCGTCCGCGTACGCGCCCCGGTAGTGCCGCCGCCAACTGTCACCGTGCAACTCGGCAACCGCCGCCGCATCCTCTGGCCCCGCGGTCCGGAATGACGTCATCGGAGGACTTCTCCAGCTTCTGTTCTGGTGGCGAGGACGCGGGCGAACACGGCCAGGCCGGCCGCGAGTGCGGTGACGACGATGAACGAGATGGTCAGGCTGCTGGCCTGGGCGATGCCGCCGATGATCGACGGGGCGACCAGGCCGGACGCGTAGGTGATCGTGGCGACGCCGGCGATCGCCTGGCTGGCGTTGGCGCCGGTGTGGCCCGCGGCGGCGAACGCGAGCGGTACGACGACCGCGATGCCGACGCCGATCAGCCCGAAGCCGATCATCGCGACGACCGCGTCCGGTGCCACGACCACGAGCAGCCCACCGAGGGTCGCGATCACGCCGCTGGCCCGCACCGTCCGGACCGCGCCGAACCGGTCGACGACCGCGTCGCCGGTGATCCGCGCGATCGCCATCGTCAACGCGAACCCGGTCGTCGCGCCGGCTGCGACCCCGGCCGAGCTGTCCAGGACGTCGCGCAGGTACACCGCCGACCAGTCCAGGCTCGCGCCCTCCGCGAACACCGCGCAGAACCCGACCGCGCCGATCAGCAACGCCGACTTCGGCGGCAGCGCGAACCGCGCCGGCGGCTCCTCGTCCTCCTCGGGGTGGATGTTCAGCACGAACTGGCAGACCACCGCGCCGACGACCGTGAGGACGACGGCCGCGATCGTGTGATGCACCTGGGCACTGAGATTCGCGTGCGCCGCGACCGTCCCGACCGCGGAGCCGAGCAGTGCGCCCGCGCTCCACATCCCGTGCAGGCCGGACATGATCGACTTCTTCAGCCGGTGCTCGACCTCGATCCCGAGCGCGTTCATCGCGACGTCGGCCATCCCCGACGTACCGCCGTAGATCAGCAGCGCCGCGCACAACGTGAGCAGCCCGGGCGCGAGCGACGGCAGGATCAGTGCGAGGGTCCAGAGCGCGAGCAGGCCGCGGAGTGCTGTCCGGGTGCCGAACCGGTGCGTGATGCGGGCGGCGAGCGGCATCATCAGGGCCGCTCCGATGGCCGGGAACGCGAGCGCCAGCCCGAGCTGCCCGGCCGACACCCCGGCGTGCTCCTGGATCCACGGCACCCGGGTCGCGAACGAGCCGGTCACCGATCCGTGGACGCAGAAGACCGCGGCGACGGCGTACCGGGAGCGCTTGACGAGCGTGGTGTCATCTGTCACAAGTGAACACGCTATCTGTTTGAACGATCAGGCGGATGGTAGTTTTTTGCGCATGAGAAGTGCGGAACGGCACCAAGTGATCGTAGAACGCCTGCGAGTCGTCGACCGAGTGTCGGTCCAGGAACTGGTCGAGGCCACCGAGGCGTCGGACATGACGGTCCGCCGCGACCTCGACTTCCTGGCCGCGCAGGGCGTGCTGAAACGCGTCCACGGCGGCGCGGTGTCGGCGATGCCGTCCGGTCTGGAGCCGCCGCACTCGCTGCGTTCGCAGGCCGCCGTGGCCGCCAAGCAGGCGATCGCCCGCGCCGCCGTCGAGCACCTCCGCGACGGCGAGACGATCGTTCTCGACAGCGGTACGACGGCACTCGAGACCGCCAAGCTGCTCCACGACCGCGCGCTGACGGTCATGCCGCTGTCGCTGCACGTCGCGCACGAGTTGGCGGACGCGCCGCGGATCCGGTTGCTGATGCCGGGCGGCGAGGCGCGCAAGGGCGAGCTCTCGCTGGTCGGCCCGCTGACCGTGGCCTCGTTGCGGGCGCTCCGGTTCGACGCCGCCGTACTGAGCCCGTGCGCGTTCAGCCTGGATGCCGGGCTGACCGCCTTCGACCTGGGCGACGCCGAGGTCAAGCAGGAGGCGATGAACGTCGCCACCCGCACGATCGTGCTGGCCGACGGCGCCAAGTGGGACCGTGCCGCCCTCGCCTACATCTGCCCGGCGGACCGCCCCGACCTGATCATCACCGACGACTCCGCACCCGAGGACCAACGAACAGTGCTCATCCAGCGCGGCGCCCTGGTAGAGGTCGCCTCTTGAACGCCGTCGACGTACAACTCCAGACCGCTCCACCCCGCGCCGCCCGGGTCGCCACCTGGTTGTACTTCGGGCTGAACGGGTTCGCCGTCGGAATGTGGGTGGTGCACATCCCGAGTATCGAGCAGGCGACCGGGATCACGCACAGCACGCTCGGGCTGCTCCTGCTGGTGCTCGGCGCCGCCGCGTTCACCGGCATGCAGGTCGCCGGTCCACTCGTCGACAAGATCGGCCAGCGCCGGCTCGTGCCCGCAGCCGGGATCCTGCTTGGGCTCGCGCTCGCCGGCCCCGGGCTGGCCACGAACTGGTGGACCCTCGGGATCGCGCTGATCTTCGTCGGCTTCGGCAACGGTTCGATCGACGTCGGGATGAACGCGCAGGCCGTGGTCGTCGAGCGTGGGTACCCGCGACCGATCATGGCGGCGTTCCACGCGATGTGGTCGATCGGCGGCGCGATCGCCGCGGTCGTCGGCGCCGCCACGCTGCGGGCCGGCGTACCGACCGAGGTCACGCTCGCGCTGGCCGGCGTGGTCTGCGTCGTACTGTCGCTGATCGCCAGCCGATTCTTGCTGGAGGCAACCGAACCTCACGAGGAGCACGACGAAGCGCCACGGCAGAAGCCGTCCGCCAAGCTGGTCTGGGCGCTCGGCGGGCTCGCGTTCGGGCTGATGCTGTCCGAGGGGGTCGCCAACGACTGGGCAGCGCTGCACTTCCGCGACATCCTCGGTACGTCGGTCAGCACCGCCGCGTACGCGTACGGCGCGTTCGCGGTCGCGATGACTGTCGGCCGCTTCCTCACCGACCGGGTCGCCGCCGTGGTCGGCCCGGCCGCGATCGTGCGCTGGGGTGCCGCGATGGCGGCGGTCGGCCTGACCCTGGTGATCGTGATCCCGTGGGTGCCGGTCGCACTCGTCGGCTGGGCGATCTTCGGCCTCGGCCTGGCCGGCGGCGTACCGCAGTTGTTCACCGCCGCCGGCAACCTCGACCCGCGGTCGTCGGGCGCGCTGATGGCCCGCGTGGTCGGCCTCGGGTACGTCGGCCTGCTGGCCGGCCCGGCGCTGATCGGCGGCCTCGCGCACTGGATGCCGCTGAACATCGCGTTCGTCCTGCCGGTCGTGCTGTGCGTGCTCACGTTCTTCGGCGGGCCGATCCTCAAGCGCTCGCCAGGCGCCTGAGGGCGGATCTGCAGCCCATCACAATCGCCCGCCGCGGGCCGCGTCAGGCTGGCGGCGCGGGTGCCGCGGCCGATTGTGATGGGCTGGGGATCCGGTCCAACGCCTGCTCGAGGTCGGCCCAGAGGTCGGCTGGGTGCTCGATGCCGACCGACAGCCGGATCAGGTCCTCCGGGATCGTCGGCACCTCGATCGGCCAGCGGCGGCGGCGTTCGAGCAGCGACTCGACCCCGCCGAGGCTGGTGGCGTGGACCCAGAGGTTCGTGCTCTCGCAGACCTTCTGCGCGTACTCCGCGTCGCCGCCGAGCTCGATCGCGAGGATCGCACCGAAGCCGGACATCTGCGCCGTGGCGCGGGCGTGACCGGGATCGTCGGGCAGCCCGGGGTACCGGACCCGGCTGACCCGCGGGTGCCGCAGCAGCCGCTCGGCCAGGTACGCCGCGTTCGACTGCGCGCGGTCCAGCCGGAGCGCGAGCGTCCGCAGGCCGCGGAGCGCGAGCCAGGCGTCCATCGATCCGGCGTTCGCGCCGAGGCTGCGGCGCCGCAGCTCGATCGCGGACCACAGGTCGTCGTCGGCGGTGACCACCGCGCCGAGGATCACGTCCGAGTGGCCCGCGATGAACTTGGTGGCCGAGTGCATCACCACGTCCGCGCCGAGCCGCAACGGCTGCTGCAGCAGCGGAGTGGCGAACGTGTTGTCGACGACCACGGTCGCGCCGGCGGCGTGCGCGGCCGCGGCGAGGGCCGGGATGTCGGCGACCTCCATCGCCGGGTTGGTCGGTGACTCGATCCACAGCAGATCCACACCGCCGCCCACACCGCCGCCCGCACCGCCGCCCGCACCGCCGCCCGGGCCGTCGGCACCGGCCTGCGCGGTGGCGAGCGCGTCGGCGACCGACTCGGTGTCCGCGATGTCGACTCGCTGAACGCTGAGCCGGCCGGTCCCGGCGTACTGGTCGAGGAGCGCGAGGACCCCGGAGTACGCGTGCTGCGGCGCGACCACGCGGCCGCCGACCGGGACGAGGTCGATCACCGCGGCGGCTGCCGCCATCCCGGAGGCGAAGCTCAGCGCGCGGCCGCCTTCGAGCTGACCGAGGGTGTCCTCGAGCGCGGACCAGGCGTCGTTGCCGAACCGCCCGTACCCGCGATCGCCGCCGGCGACGTACGTCGAGCTGAACACCGGCGATGGTCCGACGGGCGCGTTCGGCACCCGCTCCGGGCGGCCGGCGTGGACGACGACGGTGGACGGGTCGAGGTCAGAAGTCATAGCCGGATTGTCGCTGCCGAGCGCGCGCCGTCCCCCAGCGGGGCGGGCGGGACGGCGGAGCCGACCGCTGCGCTCGGGTGAGGGGGCGGCGGGGTGCTCAGCCCGAGCCGGGGGCGGGCGGGATGGCGGAGCCGACCGCTGCGCGGTGGGGGAAGGGGTGGCGGGGTGGTCAGTCCGAGCCGGGGAGGGGGAGGCGGCCGGTTTCCAGGAGTGCGATCGCCTGCCGAGCGAGCTGCCGGGCGTCGACCGGCCCCGGGTGGTCGACCCAGACGCGGACGACGTTCTCGATGACGTTCATCGTGATGCCGGCGGACAGCGCGGCGACGAACTCCGCGTGCGTCGGGTCGCCCGGCAGCCGCCGTACCAGCTGGGCGGCGAGGTCGTTGCGGAACCGCCAGATCAGCTCGTTGAGATGTGCGCTCACCGAGCTGTTCCGCTCGGCCAGGTCGAACACCGCGCGGACCCGGTCCGGGTTGGTCTCCAGCTGTTCGAGGACGCGCTCGATCACGGTGCGCAGCCCGTCGCTCAGGTCGAGCGCGGGCTGGTCGGCGAACCAGCTGACGGCGTCGGCGAGACAGTCGTCGACGAACTCGAGGACCAGCGTCTCCTTGGTCGGGAAGTACCGGTACAGCGTGCTGGGGCCGACCTCGGCCGCGGCCGCGATCTGCTCGACCGTGGTCCGGCCGAACCCGTGGTCGCAGAACAGCTCGAACGCCTTGTCCGCGATCAGCCGGCGGGTCCGCTCCCGCTTCACCTCGCGCAGTCCCATCAGCACCTCCGCGGGCAGACTACCGCCACCCTTCCCAGCTGGGAGTATCAGCCATATGGTAGTCACTACCAAATTCTCGACGAGAGGCACGCGATGACCGAGAGCTTCCCCGTCAACCGGCCGTCCGGCTGTCCGTTCGACCCTGCCCCCGAGTACGCCGGGTACCGCCGGACCGCGGCGCCCGCGAAGGTCTCCACGCCGGCCGGCGTCGACGCGTACGTGATCAGCCGGTACGACGACGTCCGCACGCTGCTGCGGGACACCCGGCTGAGCTCGCGGCTCGCGCCGTCCGACCACGTCGTACCGGACGCGGACCTGGACCGGGAGGTGGAGTCGGGCTCGATCCTGCAGGTCGACGGGGCGGCGCACAAACGGCTGCGCCGGATGCTCGCGACCGAGTTCGCGGTCAAGCGGATGGAGGCGCTGCGGCCCCGGGTCGCGGCAATGGTCGACGAGCGGATCGACGCGATGCTGGAGTCCGGCGGACCCGTCGACCTGGTGCAGGAGTTCGCGCTGCCGATCCCGTCGCTGGTGATCTGTGAGCTGCTCGGCGTCCCGTACGCGGACCGCGACGAGTTCCAGGAGCGCAGCGCCCAGCTCGTCCGGGTGGACGGATGGACCGAGGAGATCCAGCGGGCCAGCGACGACCTGAACCAGTACATCGTCGGCCTGGTGCTGGCGAAGCAGGCGCATCGCGAGGACGACATCCTGTCCCGGCTGATCACCCGCGGCGAGGAGCTCGGTACGCCGTTGACGATCGAGGAGCTGGTGACGGTCGGCGTCACGCTGCTGATCGCCGGCCACGAGACGACCGCGAACATGATCGCGCTCAGCACGCTCGCGCTGCTGCGGAATCCGGCGCAGCTCGACCTGCTGCGTTCCGATCCGGCGCGGGTCCCGGCCGCGGTGGAGGAACTGCTGCGCTACCTGTCGGTGGTGCATTTCGGCCTGTTCCGGGAGGTGACGGACGAGCTGACGGTCGGACCGGCGACGATCGACGCGGGGGAGTACTTGATCGCCGCGCTGTCCTCGGCGAACCGCGACGAGACCGTGTTCCCGGACCCGGACCGGCTGGACCTGGAGCGGGACGCGGCGGCGCATGTCGCGTTCGGTTTCGGGCCGCACCAGTGCATCGGGCAGCAGCTTGCGCGGCTCGAACTGCAGGAGGTGTTCACCCGGCTGTTCACCCGGATCCCGACGCTGCGGCTCGCCGTACCGTTCGAGGAAATTGACTACCGGGTGAACACGCTCGTATACGGAGTGACAGCGTTGCCAGTCGGCTGGGACGTGAGGATCTGAACACTTCTTAACCGAACCCCGGTCGGATCACGATCTCCGGACCGCTACAGTCGAGCCGGTGAGCGAGTACTCGGAAGACAAGCGCAAGCCCCGGGTCGCTGTCGTGTTCGGCGGCCGGTCGAGCGAGCACGCGATCTCCTGCGTGACCGCGGCGAACGTGCTGCAGGTGATCGACCGGGACCGGTACGACGTCGTACCGGTCGGGATCAGTACCAGCGGGCACTGGGTGCTGGAGAGCGGCGATCCCGAGCGGCTGTCGATCACCGACGGCAAGCTCCCCGAGGTCGACGTGACCGCGATGCCGGTGCTGTTCGGCGCGAACCGCGAGCTCGTGGTCAGCGAGCCCGGCCAGGTGCCGAGCACGCTTGGCGAGGTCGACGTGGTGTTCCCGCTGCTGCACGGCCCGTGGGGCGAGGACGGCACCATCCAGGGCCTGCTCGAGATGTCGGACATCCGGTACGTCGGGTCCGGCGTCCTGGCCAGCGCGGTCGGGATGGACAAGCACTACATGAAGGTCGTGTTCCAGGCCGCCGGTCTCGCCGTCACGCCGTACGTCGTGATCCGGGACCGGGACTGGCGGCAGGACCCGGCCGGCTGCCGGGAGGCCGTCGACGCGCTCGGCTACCCGGTCTTCGTGAAGCCGTGCCGCGGCGGGTCGAGCCTCGGGATCACCAAGGTGAACAGCCTGGACGAGCTCGACGACGCGATGGTCGAGGCCCGCGCGCACGACCCGAAGGTGATCGTCGAGGCGTCGGCGAAGAGCCCGCGGGAGATCGAGGTCGGCGTCCTCGGTGGACTCGACGGCACCAAGGCCGAGGTCAGCGTCTGCGGCGAGGTCGCGGTGTCCGGCGGCGGGCACGACTTCTACGACTTCGAGACCAAGTACCTGCCGGAAGGCGAGGAGTACCTGGCGCTCTCGGTCCCGGCCGACCTGCCCGCTGAGCTCGCGAACGAGATCCGGGCCAAGGCGCTGATCGCCTTCGACGCGATCGAGGGCGAGGGCCTGGCCCGCGTCGACTTCTTCGTCGACGAAGAGAACCGGGTGATCATCAACGAGATCAACACGATGCCCGGGTTCACCCCGACCAGCATGTTCCCGCGGCTGTGGGCGGCCTCCGGCAAGGACTACGCGAGCTTGGTCGAGCACCTGCTGCAGCTCGCGATGACCCGCCCGACCGGACTCCGCTGAGCCGTCGGCATGGCGCTCGCCGACACCCGGTACGGACCCGTCCTGGGCACCGACTCGCTCGTCTTCAAGGGCATCCCGTACGCCGCGCCGCCGGTCGGGCCGGACCGCTTCCGGCCACCGCGCCCGCCGCAGCCGTGGAGCGCGCCGTTGAAGGCGACGTCGTACGGGCCGACGGCGCCGCAGACCGGCGCCGACGGGCCGCTCGCGGAGCTCGTCCCACGGGCGATCGTCCCGGGTGACAACTACCTGAACCTGAACGTCTGGTCGCCGGACCTGGACGGGAACGCCCCGGTGATGGTGTTCGTCCACGGCGGATCGTTCACCAGCGGCGCCGGCGCGCTGTCGGTGTACGACGGCAGCCGGTTCGCACGGGGCGGCGTCGTACTGGTGACGATCAACTACCGGCTCGGCGCCGACGGGTTCCTGTGGTTCGGCGAGGGCTCGCCCAACCTCGGGCTGCTGGACCAGATCGCCGCGCTGACCTGGGTCCGCGACAACATCGCGGCGTTCGGCGGCGACCCCGGCAACGTGACGATCTTCGGCGAGTCGGCCGGTGCGATGAGCGTCTGCACGTTGCTCGCGATGCCGGCCGCCGCGGGCCTGTTCCACCGGGCGATCGCCGAGTCGGGCGCGGCGAACAACACGATCGACGCCGCCACCGCCCGGCTGGTCGGCGAACGGCTGGCCGCGATGCTCGGGACGGCGCCGACCCGCGAGGCGATCGCCCAGGTGCCGTTGCAGCGGCTGCTCGCAGCGCAGGACCAGCTCGGCCGGCAGGTGATGGGCAAGGCGCGGGCCAAGGTGTGGGGCGACGTCGCGCGCACGCTGCTGCCGTTCAGCCCGGTGGAGGACGGCACGCTGCTCCCGGCCGCGCCGCTCGACCTGATCCGGGCCGGAGCCGGCGCGGACGTCGACCTGATGGTCGGCACCAACAGCGAGGAAGCGCGGCTCTTCCTGATCCCGACCGGTGTCGCGGCCAAGCTCAGCACCCCGCTGCTGTACGCCGCCGCCCGGACGCGCTTCGGGCTGTCGCTGAACGGCGTACGGCGGTATCGCGCGAATCGTCCGCGACGCCCGGCGAGGTGCTGGCCGCGATCATGACCGACTCGTACTACCGGATCCCCGCGATCCGGCTGGCCGAGGCGCATCCCGGGACGTACCTGTACGAGTTCGGCTGGCGGTCGCCTGCCTGCCACGGGACGCTCGGCGCGTGCCACGCGATCGAGCTGGCCTTCGTGTTCGACAACCTGGACGACCCGTCCGTCGCGCCGATGCTCGGCGCCCGGCCGCCCCAGCGCCTGGCGGACCTCGTGCACACGGCCTGGATCGATTTCGCGCGGACCGGTGATCCGGGCTGGCCGGCGTACACCCGCCCCGAACGCCTCAGCCGCCACTTCGCCGGTGCCTCCGGCACCACCACCAACGACCGCCCCGACGAACGCGCCTGCTGGCACCACTAGCGGGACCGTGCACAGGTTCTCGTGGGAGTGCCCAGTGCATACCTTGTTCACGGTCCCCGCAACGCCGGCTAGGCCCCGTCAACCGGCCACGTCCGCTCGTGGTGGGCGGGGTCAGAGGTTGCTGGCGCGGCTGTTCAGGTAGCGCTGTTGCGGGAGACTCGTCGTCCGGCGAGCGGCCTCCTCGTACGCGGCTCGGGCGGCAGGCCTGTCGCCCGACATTTCCAGCAGGTGCGCCCGGACCGCGAACAGCCGGTGGTCCTTGGCGAGGTGGTCGTCGTGCTCGATCTTCCCGAGCAGACGCAGGCCTTCCGCCGGGCCGCGGGCCATCGCGACCGCGACCACGTGATTGAGGGCGACCATCGGGTTGTCGGTGAGCTGCAGCAGCACCTCGTACAGCGCGACGATCTGCGGCCAGTCGGTCTCGTCCGCGGACGGGGACTCGTCGTGGACCGCGGCGATCGCGGCCTGCAGCTGGTACGGGCCGACCGGGCCGCGGGGGAGTGTCGCGGTGATCAGGTCGACGCCCTCGCGGATCAGCTCCGGGATCCACCGCGACCGGTCCTGCTCCGCCATCGGGACGAGCTCGCCGAGGGGGCCGGTGCGCGCCGGGCGGCGGGCGTCGGTGAGCAGCAGCAACGCCAGCAGTCCGGCCACCTCGGCGTCGCCGGGCAGCATCCGGTACAGCATCCGGGCCAGCCGGATCCCCTCGGCTGCCAGCTCGACCCGCTGCAGGTGCGGGCCCGTCGTACTCGCGTAGCCCTCGTTGAAGATCAGGTACACGACCTGCAGCACCGCGCCCAGCCGCTCCTCCCGGTCAGCCGGCAGGGTGAACCGGGCGCCGCTGTCCTTGACGCTCGCCTTCGCCCGGGTGATCCGCCGGGTCATCGTTGCCTCGGGCACCAAGAACGCCCGGGCGATCTCGGCCGTCGTCAGACCGCCGACCGCCCGGAGCGTCAACGCGATCTGGGACGCCGGCGACAGCGACGGGTGGCAGCACAGGAACAGCAGCACCAGCGTGTCGTCGGCGTCGCCCACCGGATCACCCTGCGGCGCCCACCGCGCGACCCGGTCCTCCCGCCGCTGACGGGCCTGCTCCCGCCGGAGCAGATCCGTCAGCCGCCGCGAAGCCACCGTGATCAACCACCCACGCGGGCTCGCCGGTACGCCGTCCTCCGGCCACTGCTGCGCCGCCGCGAGCAACGCCTCCTGCACAGCGTCCTCCGCCGTGTCGAAGTGCCCGTACCGCCGCACCAACGCCCCGAGCACCTGCGGCGCCAGCTCCCGCAGCAGTTCGTCGATCACCATCCGGACTCACTCCACCAGTTCGTCGCGGCCCTCGACGATCGGGCGGACGTCGGCGTACGCCGTGGCCCGCACGAACTCCGGGCTCGGGGTGTCGGCCAGGCGGGACGCGATCTCGGTCGCGCGGTCGAAGGACTCGCATTCCACGATCCAGTACCCGGCGAGCACCTCCTGGGTCTCGGCGTACGGCCCGTCCGTGACCACCAGCTGCCCGTCCTTCGACCCCAGCCGCCGGGTCAGCACCGGCGCCGCCAGCCCCCGCGTCTCCACCAGCTCACCCGAGGCGGCCAACTCACCGTTGAACTTCTCCATGAACTCACCCATCGCCGCGAAGTCCGCCGCATCCCACGCCGGCTTCCCGCTCGCCTTCCCCGCCATCCCGTCGTAGTCCTGCTGCGACGCGTACGTCAGGATCATGTACTTCATCACCATCTCCATCCGTCCGAGCACCCACCACCGGGCACTTCCACCCGAGACGTCGCTCCCACCTGGCCGAACCGGACAAGTCTCGTGGAAGTCTGCGCGCAAGCCAATGAGAAGAAGTCTTCGCGAAGAACTCTTCTGGGTTACTCTGGGGGCCATGAGCGACGAGCTGCCGGCGGGCGACATCACCTTGGACGCGGCCACCCTGCGGGTGCTGGCGCATCCGATGCGGCTGACTCTGCTGGAGCACCTGCGGCAGCGCGGGCCTGCGACGGCACGGCAGCTTGCGGCGCACTACGAGATCGACTCGGGTGCGGCGAGCTACCACCTGCGGCGGCTGGCGGACGGGGGGCTGATCGAGGAGGACCTCGAGCGCGGTACTCGGCGCGACCGCTGGTGGCGGGCTCGGCATCGCTCGTCCGTGCATCAGCCCGCGGACAGTAGTCCCGACGAGCGACAGGACGGCCGGGCGTACCTGCATGCAGTGGTGCTTGCGTACAGTGAGCAACTCCGACGGCTTGCCTACACAGCTCCGCTACTGCCGGACGAGTGGTACGAGGCGTCCACGTTCAGCAACTACACGCTGCGACTGACGCCGGCTGAGCTCAACGAGGCGAAGGCCGAGCTAGCTGCGGTGGTCAAGAAGTACCGTGACCGCGAGAACAGTGCAGGCGTGCCGGTGGCCCTCCAACTGCACGCGTTTCCACTGGTAGAGCCGGACGACGATGCTTAGGGGCGCGACGCCGAGCGTCGCCTACCGGGACGGCAACGTCCTGCGTTGGAGTGCTGCCTACGCCGCATCCGTCACCGGCGACGTCGCCTTCTTTCTCACCCTGTCCTGGGCGGTGACCCAAACGGCCGGGGCCACGCAGGTCGGCGCGGTGCTTGCGGTCGGAGCCGTTCCACGGGCGGTGCTGATGCTGGCCGGCGGGGTGATCGCTGACAGGTACGGACCGCGCCGAGTGGTGATCGGCAGCGATCTCGCTCGCTGCCTGATCGTGTTCTGCGCTGCCGCGCTGCTGCAGTTCTCACCTGCCGGGCTGTTGATGCTGTTCGCCGTTGCGCTGGTCTTCGGCGTGATCGACGCACTGTTCATGCCGGCGGTCGGGGCACTGGCCGGCCGGCTTACCGATCCGGACCAACTAGGCCAGGTTCAGGGGCTGCGAATGCTGGCGGTCCGTCTCGGCAACGCGGCTGGTCCCATGATCGCTGCGATCGTGCTGACTGCCACCGGAGTCGCGGGCGGGTTCGGTCTGGCCGGCTTGCTGTTCAGCCTGTCGGTCGGTCTCCTGCTTGCGGTCCGCTTGAACCGGATACAGCCGGGCGGGCGGTCCGCAGGCTCAGCGTTCGCCGACCTCAAGGACGGGCTGCGGCACCTGCGGCAGAACCGGCAACTGGCCCGGCTGGTTGTGGTGGTTGGGCTGGGCGACCTGTGTTTCAGCGGTCCGGTCGGCGTCGGTCTGGTCCTGCTGACCGCCGAACGCCACTGGACCGCGGCCGTTCTCGGGTGGACGCTCACGGCATTCAGCGTTGGAGGTGCCGTCGCCGGGATTCTGCTCACGGCGCTGACCCACGTCCCGCGGGCAGGCGTCGTACTCGCGTGTTCCCTGCTGGCGACCGCCGTACTCGTCGGTGCCTTGGGGCAGGTGAGTACGGCCGAGATGCTGATCGCCGGTTCGGGTGTGCTCGGAATGATCAGCGGTGTCGCGTCGGCGCTGGGCAATGCCCTGCTTCAACGCAAGACCGATCCTCGCTACCTCGGCAGAGTCGGTTCGGTGACGTCCCTCTCCACCGTCGGCCTCAGTCCACTCCTGTATCCGGTGACCGGCGTGGTGACTGCTGTTTGGGGACCTGGCGTCTTCTTCGCCGGATGCGCCGTGATCTGCTTGCTCGCGGCGGTGATCGCCGTGACGACGGCCGAGTTCAGATGCAGGGGGTGACGAGTTTGTCGTACTTGTGGACGGCGTCCGCGACGTCGGTGAGGGCGTTGGCTTCGGGGGCGTACTTGTCGGGGACGGCTACCTCAAAGTAGATGGTGCGGCCGATGGTGGTGAAGATGTAGCCGTTCTGGACCTGTTTGGCGAACCAGCCGACGCCGTTGACCTCGAAGCACTGGGACTGGGCCTCGGCCATGCCGGCGGGGGCGGCGACGCCGCAGGTCACCTCGATGGGCGTGTCGCCGTACGCGGTGGTGAGGGGGCTCTCCGGGGTGGTCTTGCGGCGCTTGGCGTCGAGGACCTTGTCGGGGAGTGCCTTGACCAGGTTCGTGCAGGCGGCAGCGACCTCGGGCGCGGGCGAGGGCACCGGGACCGGCGCGGCCCCGGGGCTGCACGCGGCGATGAGGAGTACGGCGAGTGCCGCGCCCGCGCTCCGGGCCACGCGGGAGAGGACCTTGGGCATGCTGGAGTCCGGTGGGTTCCCCGTACGGCCTTCAGATGTGGACGACGGGGCAGGTCAGCGTGCGGGTGATGCCGGGGACGTTCTGGACCCGGGCAACCACCAGCTTGCCCAGCTCGTCGACGTTGCGGGCTTCCGCGCGGACGATCACGTCGTACGGACCGGTGACGTCCTCGGCCAGGGTGACGCCCTGGACCTCGGCGATCTGCGCCGCCACGTCGGCCGCCCGGCCGACCTCGGTCTGGATCAGGATGTAGGCCTGGACCACCACGTCGTTCTCCACTCAGTCGTCCTCAGCTGGGCTCCGGCCACAGTACTGCCAGGTGGCCGGGCGTACTCGTTGCTCCGTCACGGTACCGCCTAGACTCCGGCTAGCGATATGGGAGGTCTGCTGACGTGACAGAGACGTTGGGGAGCACGGGTGAGTTCGGCCTGATCGCGGCCGTCACCAAGAGGCTGCCCCAGAGTGAGGACGTCCTGGTAGGTCCCGGCGACGACGCGGCCGTGCTGGCGGTGCCGGACGGCCGGATGGTGATCACCACCGACCTGCTGGTGGAGGGCCGGCACTTCCGCCGGGACTGGTCGTCGGCGTACGACGTGGGCCGCAAGGCCGCCGCCCAGAACCTGGCCGACGTGGTCGCGATGGGCGCCCGCCCGACCGCATTGGTGGTCGGGTTCGGCGGCCCGGCCGACCTGCCGACCGCCTGGGCGCTGGAGCTGAACCAGGGCCTGATCGACGAGTGCGAACTGGTCGGCGCGAGCATCGTCGGCGGTGACACCGTGCAGTCGGACAAGATCGTCGTGTCGGTGACCGCGTTCGGCTCGCTGGACGGCCGCGCACCCGTACTGCGTTCCGGCGCGCGCCCGGGCGACGAGGTCGCGTACATCGGCCGGCTCGGCTGGGCGGAGGCGGGCTGGGCGGTGCTGGCCCGCGGGTTCCGTTCGCCGCGGGCCGTCGTCGAGGCGCACCGGCGCCCGCAGCCGCCGTACGCCGATGGTCCGAAGGCGGCGCTCCGCGGGGCGTCCTCGATGTGTGACGTGAGCGACGGGCTGCTGTCCGATCTCGGCCACATCGCGGTGGCCAGCCAGGTGATCATCGACATCCACACCAAGGCGCTGACCGTGCCGGAACCGCTGCAGGCGGTGGCCGCCGCGACGGGTGCGGACGCGCTCAAGTTCGTGCTGACCGGCGGCGAGGACCATGCCCTGGTCGGCACCTTCGAGCCGGCCGACGTACCCGAGGGCTGGACCGTCATCGGCTCGGTTGCCGAGGGCAACGAGGAACGCCCGCCCGGGACCGTCACGGTGGACGGCGCGCCGTATGCTGCAGAGACCGGACACGCACATTTCAGGAGTTGAGATGCCGCCCCCCAGAGTGCTGACGATCGCCGGTTCCGACTCCGGTGGCGGGGCCGGGATCCAGGCGGACCTGAAGGCGATGCTCGCCAACGGCGTGCACGGCATGAGCGTGCTGACCGCGATCACCGCGCAGAACAGCCGCGGCGTCCAGGGCGCCTGGGAACTGCCCGAGGAACAGGTCCGCGCGCAGTTCCGCAGCGTCGTCGACGACATCGGCGTCGACGCGGTGAAGACCGGCATGCTGGCGTCCGAGTCGATGGTCCGCGTGGTGGCTTCGCTGCTGCGCACGCTGCCCGACGGCGTACCGGTCGTGGTCGACCCGGTGTCGGTGTCCAAGCACGGCGACCCGCTGCTCGCGGCGGACGCGATGGACGCCGTACGGTCGGAGATCGTCCCACTGGCCACCGTGCTGACGCCCAACCTCACGGAGCTCGGCCCGGTGTCCGGTGTCGAGCTGGAGACCGTGGAGGACCGGGACCTCGCCGCGAAGGTGCTGCTGGACGCGGGTGCGACCTGGGTGCTCGTGAAGGGCGGCCATGACGTCGGTACGGCGGCTGTCGACATCCTGCACGGTCCTGGGGTACGCCGTGCGTACAGTGCGCCCCGTGCCGACAACAGGCACACACACGGGACCGGTTGCACGCTGGCGAGCACCATAGCGGCGTACCTTGCCCGTGGGCACGACGTACCGGACGCGGTTGGCGCTGCGAAGGAGTACGTGACCGGTGCGATCGCGGCCGGGTTCGCCCTGGGCGACGGGATCGGTCCGGTCGACCACGCATGGAGATTTCGAGGGAGTGGCAGTTGAGCAAGCAGCAGCCCCCGGTCGACGGGTACTGCGAGCAGTGCGGATTCAGCTACGACACGGGTGACCTGCAGGGCACCGTGACGCTGCTGATCCGGCAGGCCGCGGACTGTGCGATGGCCTTGACCAAGGCGGCCGCCGGTCCGGACGCGAACGTGGTGCGGCTGCGGCCGGAGCCCGAGGTGTGGTCGGCGATCGAGTACGCGTGCCACGTGCGCGACGTACTCGAGGTGCAGCGGCTGCGGATCGCGCAGTGCCTGGCGGAGGACCGGCCGGTGTACGCGCCGATGGACCGGACCGGGCGGGTGAAGCAGCAGAAGTACGAGGACCAGGACCCGATGGAGGTCGCGGCCGCGCTGATGCGGTTCGCGCGCGAGTTCGGCGCCGCGGCGCGGGTGCTGCAGCCGCAGCAGCTGGGGAAGCTCGGGCTGTACAACTACCCGGTGCGGGCGCCGCGGACGCTGGGCTGGATCATCCGGCACACCGCCCACGAGATCCAGCACCACCGGCACGACATCACCGAGATCCTGGCGAAGGTCGAGCCGCCGATCGTCCCCAAGCCGCGGCCGGTGGAAGAGGAAGTGGCCGACTAGCGTTGGGCAGCCCAGGCGGCGACTGCCGGCTCGCTGGTCAGCTGGTCGAGCGCTAACGCCGCCGCCCCACGCAGCGGGCCGTCCGCTTGGTGCCTGGCCGGCAGCACTGGTGGTGGCGAACCGCGGTGGAAGGTCATCAGGCCGCTCTTGTAGGCCTCTTGGAACGTGTCCTCAGCAGCAGCGCGTAGGGGGATCGCCAGCCCACCGATGGTGACAACGTCCGGGTCGTGCGCGTTGACGAGCCCTGCGATGCCGGAGCCGAGTGCGGTCACAACCCTGGCCACGGCTGTGCGTGCGGGACGGTCTTGGCGTAGCAGTGCCTCCTCTGCGTATGCCACGGGGTCGTCAGGGGCCGGCTGCTTCAAGTGGCGCGCCAGGGCACGTCCGTCGATCTCCAGGTCCCAGCAGCCGCGCGCACCGCACGGACAGGTGCGAGAGCGGTCGCCGAACGGCACGTGCCCGTACTCACCACCCGCACCGGAGGCGCCCTGAGCCGGTACGCCGTCGATCAGCAACGTCCCGCCGATACCCACCTCGATGATCAGGTGCACCGCCGTACCAGCGCCCGCGGCCGCGCCGGTCCGTGCCTCGGCCACACCACTGAGCGTTGCGTCGTTGCCCGCCAGCAGCGGTACGTCGACGTCGGCTGTGACTTGTGCGAGGTCCAGCTCGGCCCACTCGAGCGTGGGTGCCTGCATGAGCTGGTTGTCGCGGACAGTGCCCGGTACGGCGAGGCTCACAAGCTGCAGGCGGTCGCCGTACTGCTCGTGCGTCTGCTCTACGGTCTGCCGGAGGTTCTTGAGCACCACCTGGGCGCGGCGGCTCCGGTGGCGTTGGTGCTGCTGGTCCTGGAGGGTGCCATCCAGCGCTACGACCGCACTGCGCCAGTTGCTCTGCCGTAGGTCGAGTGCCAGCACCACAGGGCCTTCCGGGTGTGCCTGCAGCACGGTCGTCGGGCGGCCGCGTCCCTGGCTGGGAGCAGGGGCCTCGGTCAGCAGGTGTACGTCGCGTAGCCGGGCCGTCACCTCCGTGGCCGAGCCCGTGCTCAGCCGGAGCGTGCGGGCGACCGCGGCGCGGGTGATCCCCGGCTGTCGGGCGACCTGGTTGAGGACGTCCGCGGCCGTCTGCCATTGTCCCCGGCGTACTGGAGTCATCGCGGCCTTTCCGTTTATGCTCGGAGGACGAGTTTAATGGGAGGGTTGATGGAGATCCAGGACATCCGCGCCGTGCTGTTCGACATGGACGGGACGTTGGTGGATTCGGACGCGGTCGTGGACCGGAGCTGGAGCCGCTGGGCGGTCGAGTGCGGGCTGGACCCGGCCGCGGTGCTCGCGGTCGCGCACGGGAACCCGGCCGCCGCGACGGTCGCGCAGTTCCTGCCGGACGCGTCGGCGGACGAGCTGACCGCGGCGTGGGCGCGGGTGTACGACCTCGAGGTGAACGACGTCGACGGCGTGGTGGCGAAGCCGGGCGCGGTCGAGCTGATCGCGACCCTCGAGCGGATCGGTACGCCGTGGGCGGTCTACACCAGTGCGCCGCCACAGCTGGCCAAGGTACGGCTGGCCGCGGGCGGGATCGCGCCGTCGGTGCTCGTGACGATCGACGACGTCAGCCGCGGGAAGCCGGATCCGGAAGGGTACCTGCGGGCGGCGGAGCTGCTCGGCGTACCGGTGACGGAGTGTCTGGTGGTCGAGGACACCGTCGTCGGGCTGACCGCCGGGAAGGCGTCCGGGGCGTTGACGGCCGGGTTGAAGGGGGTGCCGGCGGACATCGAGCTCCCGGACCTGCATCGGCTCGACGCGCTGTTCCAAGGTCTGGAATGACCGCGCAGGCCCCGGCCGAAGCCGGGAGCCGCAGCGACGAGCTCCGGATCGGGACCGCGCTGTCGGCGATGGGCTTCGTGCTGGCCGGGCTCGGGGCGTGCGTGGCGATCCTGGCCCGGGACCTGCGGGAGCCGACGAGCCGGCTGGCGTTGCTGTCGTCCGGGTTTGCTGTTGGGCTGATGCTGGTCGCGGTGGTGGGTCCGCGGATGCTGCGGCGGTGGGCGATGCCTACCGTGCTGGCGCTGGGGTCGGTTGTGTGTGCTGTGGGGGCGGTGCTGATCGCCGTGGCGTCTTCGTACGTCGTGGCGATCACGGGCGGGCTGTTTGTTGGCCTGGGTGGGGCGCTGCTCGTGCTTGTCGCTCCGCTGATGCTGAACGGACCAGCTGCCGCGTCTCGCCTCAGTCGAGTCAACGCGGTCGCCAGCGGCACAGGAATCCTCGCCCCGCTGGCCATCGGCACGCTGGACTCCCTAGGCCCCACGGGCCGGCTAGCCATGCTCGCCGCAGCCCCACCGCTCCTACTCCTCGCGCTTCTCACCCGCAAACGCTCCACCGCGCTCCGCGCGGCGGAGCGGGGAGAAAACCGGGAGCAGGCCGCGGGCGCGGCGCGGGCTGCGGCGGCGTCCGGCGCGGAGGTGGCTGCCGGGGCGCCCGGCGCGGAGCGGGCTGTGAGGGCTGCGGGAGTGTCCGGCGAGGTGCGGGCGGAGGGGGTGGCCGACGCGGAATGGGCTGCGGGGGCGGAGCCGTCTGCAGGGGCGTCCCGCGCGGTGTGGGCTGCGGAGGCGTCTGGCGCGGTCAGTGCGGAGGAGGCGGTACGGGCTGTGGGGGCGGTCAGTGCGGCGGGGGCTGTGGGGGCGGGCGATGGGGTGGCTGTGTTGATTGACTCGGCGCCTGCTGTTGGGTTGGTGGGGAAGTGGCGGCAGGTGGGGCGGCGGGTTGTGGTGGAGGTGGGGGTGGGGTGGTTGCGGGTGGTGTTGGCGGTGGCTGTTGAGTTTTGTTTTGTGGTTTGGGCGGTGGCTCGGTTGGTGGCGAGTGGGTTACCTACGGCGACCGCGGCGCTGCTGGGGAGTGCTTTTCCGATTGGTATGGCGGTTGGGCGGGCGATCGGGCCGATCCGGTTCAAGGGGTGGTCGCCGGTGGTTCCGTCCAGTCTGCTTGCGGTGGCAGGCACGTTGCTGGTGAGCCTGTTCGACGTACCGGTGGTAGTGGCGGCCGGGCTGGTCGTGGCGGGGCTCGGTGTCGCGCCGCTCTATCCGGTCACGCTCGCCGCCCTGGTCGCTACCCCGGGGATCAGCTCGGCCCGCCTCGCCGCGGTGGGCGCGCTGGCCTCCGGTACGGCGATCCTCGTCGCCCCGGCGCTGCTCGCCGTACTCGCGCGGGTCCTCGACCTGCGGACGGCGTACCTGATCACGCTTCCGCTGCTCGGCGTACTTCTGCTGCTCAGCCGTCGATCAGGCCGTGCCTCGTTCGTGTAGTGGGTGAAAGCACCCCCGAACGAGGAAGGCAGCACACCATGAAGCTCCTGATCGACGGCCTGGCGATGCCCGAGTCCGGCCGCTCGCACGACGGCCGGCTCTGGTTCTGCAACTGGACCCAACAGCAGGTCGTCGCGATCGACGCGGACGGCAAGCCTGAGTTCCGCGACGTACCGGTCGAGCACCTGATGGGCTGGTCGATCGACTGGACCCCCGACGGCCGGCTGCTGACCACCGGCGACAAGCTCCGCCGGTACGAACCCGACGGCTCGGTCACCGTCCTCGCGGACCAGCACGCGAACGAGCTGGTGGTCGATGCCCATGGCAACATCTACCTGGACGGCGCGGACTTCGACTTCTCCGGGGGAGAGGCACCGAAGCCCGGCTGGATCAAGCTGGTCACACCGGACGGCGCGATCCGCGAGGTGGCGGACGGGATCGAGTTCCCGAACGGCATGGTGCTCACCCCGGACGGCCGCACGCTGGTGGTCGCGGAGTCGTTCGCCGGCCGGTTGACGGCGTTCGACGTACAGCCGGACGGCGGCCTCACGAACCGCCGGGTGTACGCCGAGAGCCTCGGCCCGGACGGGATCTGCCTGGACGCCGAGGGCGCGATCTGGTCGCAGACCGGCAGTGAGGGCGTGGTCCGGGTCGCCGACGGCGGCGAGATCCTGCAGCGCATCGACCTCCCGGAGAACCGCGCGCCCTTCGCGCTCACCCTGGTCGACTTCGACGGCCCGACGCTGTGCATCCTCACCTCCGAGTGGCACATGCAGGACACCATCGCCAACAACCTCGCCCGCCTCCGCGGCCCGGCCCGCACCGGTCAGATCCACACGGTCCCGGTCGCCGTACCACCGGCCGGGTAGCGACCTACACCGGCAGGTCGTGCCGGCGGAGCAGCTCCACCAGGGCTGGTACGCCGGCCGACAGGTCGTACAGCTCCGCCCGGATGCCGACGCTGCGAGCACCGTCCACGTTGGCCGCGTTGTCGTCGATGAACAGCACCTCGGACGCCGGTACGTCGATCACGCGCAGGATCTCCCGGAAGTACGCCGGATCCGGCTTCGCGAGGCCGAGGTCGCAGGAGTAGAACGTCCGGTCGAACCAGGCGCCGTACCCGCGTTCGTCCTGCATGATCCGCCGCCGGTACGCCTGCTGGTTGGTGGCTAGGTGGCACTCGATCCCGGCCGCCCGGAGCTTCTGGATCAGCTCGACCACCTCGGGCTCGGCCACGAACCAGCGCCACGGCTCGATCGCCTCCGCGACCGACGCGGTCGACTTCCAGCGCCGCAGTACGTCGCCGAGCGCCTCCCGGAAATCGATCTTCCCGACCAGTGCGGGCCGTTCTGCGGCCATCAGGTCCCGGACGAAGGCCTCCTTGTCGGTGGGGACGAGCGCGCCCAGCCGGGCCCACCAGTCGAAGGTGGGCCGCTGGATCACTCCGTCGGCATCGAACAGGACGGCGCGTGAGGTCATGGCGTCATCTTGTCATCGGAGCCCTTGACCGGTTAAGGCGGTATGCGCTTACCTATGGCTACGTAAACATGAGTGGACACCTTCCGGCGAAAACCAACAGAAAGCGCCAGGTGAGGCTATGACACTGAGTAGAAGGAAATTCCTGGCGGCCGGCACCGCCGCGGCCGCCGCCGGACTCACCGGCTGCGGCTCCGTCGGCTCGCTGGGTGGAAAGAACGAGCTCAGCATGTGGACCTGGGTCGGGTCCGTGAACGACGACCTGATCGGCCAGGCCGAGAAGGCGATCCCCGGGTACGACGGCATGAAGCTGGCGATGACCCGGATCGGCAGCAACTACAAGACCAAGGTGCTGACCGCGCTGGCCGGGAAGTCCCTGGTGCCGGACATCGTCGCGATCAACGACGACGTCGCGACGTACTTCCCGAACGCGGACCAGTTCCACGACCTGAACGAGCTCGGCGCGAAGGAGCTCGCGAAGGACTTCCTGCCCTGGAAGTGGGACTGGGGAGTGACGCCGCAGGGCAAGATGATGGCCTACCCGATGGACACCGGCCCGACCGCGCTGTTCTACCGCACGGACATCTTCACCAAGGCCGGTATCGACATCGACCCGGCGGCCGTCGCCGGTCTCGCTCCGGACTGGGACGCGTTCATCACCCTCGGCAAGAAGGTGAAGCAGGCCGTTCCGGGCTCGTCGATCACCGACAACATCACCAGCATCTACGGCTACCGGATGGCGCAGCTGCCGAAGAAGTACATGACCCGGGACGGGCAGTACATCGGCGACCAGGACCACGTACGGCAGTCGTTCGACCTCGCCGTACGCGTGGTCAAGGAAGGACTGTCGGCGAACGCGCAGAACTCCAGCGACAAGAACGCGGTCGTCACCAACGGCAAGCTGGTCGCCTACAACGGCGCCGTCTGGTGGGCGCAGCTCGGGCCGAAGAACGCGGCCCCGAAGACCAAGGGACTCTGGCGGGTGACGGCGGCTCCTGGTGGCGCCGGCAACAAGGGCGGGTCCTTCCTCGGCATCACGAAGTACTGCAAGAACCCGCAGGCGGCGTTCGCGTTCATCAGCTGGCTCGAGTCGGCGAAGAACCAGGCCCAGGCGTTCCTGGACCCGGTGCTGTTCCCGTCCACGCCGGCCAGCTACACGGACTCGCGGCTGTCGGCGCCGGACCCGTTCTTCGGCGGCCAGAAGATCGTCGACGTGTTCGCGGACTCGGCGAAGAAGTACCCGGGCGCGTACTTCTCGCCGTACGACAGCATCATCGACACCCCGATCAGCTCCGAGTTGGTGAATGTCGAGGCGTCCGGGAAGAACCCCGACCAGGCCTGGGCGGACGCCCAGCACCAGATCCAGCGCGAGCTGAGCCGAGCGGGGGCGATCTGACATGGCAGTCACGAGCAAGGCGGTCCCGGCTGCAGCGGTATCGGCCGCCGCGACGGAGAAGCCGCCGAACAAGTACCGGCAGGCGCTCCCGCAGTACACCGCGGTGGCGCCGTTCTTCATCCTCTTCGCGATCTTCGGCGCGTTCCCGGTGCTGTTCTCGATCTGGATCTCGTTCCACTCCTGGGACGGCATCGGGCAGATGAAGTGGGTCGGGCTGGAGCAGTACCACTACCTGCTCACCGACGCGACGTTCTGGAAGACGATCGGCAACACGCTGATCATCTGGGTACTGTCCACGGCCCCGATGCTGCTGCTCGCGCTCGTGATCGCGAACGCGCTGCACAACGCGACCCGGCTGCGCACCTTCTACCGGATCGCGTACTTCGTCCCGAACGTCACCTCGGTGGTCGCGATCACGCTGGTGTTCGGGTCGATCTTCAGCAACAACTTCGGCCTGCTGAACGCGTTCCTGCAGTCGATCGGGCTCGGCCAGGTCGAGTGGCTGACGTCGCCGTGGGGGATCAAGATCGCGATCGCCACCATCGTCACCTGGCGCTGGGTCGGCTACAACGCGATCATCTACCTGGCCGGCCTGCAGGCGATCTCGGCCGACGTGTACGAGGCCGCCAAGGTGGACGGCGCCTCGCCGCGGCAGACGTTCTGGCGGATCACGGTGCCGATGCTGCGGCCGGTGATCCTGTTCACCGCGGTCACCTCGACGATCGGCGGCCTGCAGATCTTCACCGAGTCCCGGGTGCTGTTCGGCGACACCAGCAACATCGGCGGCCCGGGCGACGCCGGCCTGACGATCGTCTCGTACCTGTACCAGAGCGCGTTCATCAAGAACCAGTTCGGGTACGGGGCCGCGGTCGGGTGGGCGCTGTTCGTGCTGATCGTGCTGTTCAGCATCATCAACTGGCGGCTGATCGGCGGCAACGACGAGGAACGACTGACCCGACGCGCCGCTCGGCGGGTGGAACGCAGGATCGCAGCCCAGAATGCCAAGAGGGAGGCCGCAGATGTCCATTGAGCGCGTGCGCACCGCCGTCGGCCACATCGTGCTGATGTTCGGCGTGCTGGTCTCGCTGTTCCCGTTCTACTGGATGGTGGTGATGGCCTCCAACACCACCCCGGACATCTTCAGCTACCCGCCGAAGCTGCTGATCGGCTCGCACCTGTTCGAGAACATGGGCAAGGTGCTGGACAACATCGACTTCTTCGGCTCGATGCTGCTCACGCTGATCGCGTCGCTGGCCGTCACGGTCCTGGTGCTGTTCTTCGACTCGCTCGCGGCGTTCGCGTTCGCGAAGTACCAGTTCCCGGGCCGGAACGTGCTGTTCGGCATCCTGCTCGCGACGTTCATGATCCCGACCCAGCTGTCGCTGGTGCCGCAGTTCGTGGTGCTCGCGCAGCTCGGCTGGATCGGCTCGCTGAAGGCACTGATCATCCCGGGCGCGGCGAACGCGTTCGGGATCTTCTGGATGCGCCAGTACGCCAAGGGCGCGATCCCCGACGAACTGATCTCGGCCGCCAAGGTCGACGGCGCCGGCTTCTTCCGGCAGTACCTGACCGTCGGCCTGCCGGTGCTCCGGCCCGGTCTGGCCTTCCTCGGCATCTTCACGTTCATCAACGTCTGGAACGACTACCTCTGGCCGCTGATCGTGATGACCGACCCGAACCGCCTCACCCTGCAGGTCGCCCTCGACCAGCTGAACGGCGTCTACGGCACCGACTACTCGATGGTGATGGCCGGTGCGTTGATGAGCGTCATCCCCCTGATCGGCGTCTTCCTGATCGGCGCGCGCAGCTTCATCGCCGATCTCGCGGCGGGCGCCATGAAATTCTGACCTTCACCTACAACCACGGGATTCCCTTTGACTGACCACAAGCTCCGCTGGGGCATCATCGGCACCGGCAACATCGCGTCCCGGTTCGCCGGCCAGGTGCCGACGTCGAAGACCAACGAGGTCGTCGCCGTCGGCAGCCGGTCCCTCGACTCGGCGAACGCGTTCGCCGACAAGTGGGACATCGCCGGCCGGCACGCGTCGTACGAGGACCTGCTCGCCGACGAGAACGTCGAGGCGGTGTACATCGCGACCCCGCACCCGATGCACGTCGAGTGGGCGATCAAGGCGGCCGAGGCCGGCAAGCACGTGCTGTGCGAGAAGCCGCTGGCGATCAACCGGGCGTGGGCCGAGGCGATGATCGAGGCCGCGGTACGCAACGACGTCTTCCTGATGGAGGCGTACATGTACCGCTGCCTGCCGCAGACCAAGCTGATCACCCAGCTGGTCCGCGACGGCGAGCTCGGCACCGTGCACTCGATCCAGGCCACCTTCGCGTTCAACGCGTCGTTCAACCCGACCAGCCGGATCTATGCCGACGAGCTGGCCGGCGGCGGCATCCTCGACGTCGGCGGCTACCCGGTGTCGATGGCCCGGCTGATCGCGGGCGCGGCGACCGGGCAGCCGTTCGCCGACCCGGCCGCGGTGAACGCGGTCGGCACCGTCGGCGAGACCGGCGCCGACGAGTGGACGGCGGCGACGCTGTTCTTCGACGGCGGGATCACCGCGCAGATCACGACCGGCGTACGGCTGGCCGACCAGAACCAAGTACGGATCTACGGGAGCAAGGGCTACCTGCAGATCGACGACCCGTGGTTCGGCGGCGACGGCAAGCCCGCGCACGTCACGCTGTACCGCGTCGGGGAGGAGCCGCGGGAGCTGTCCGCGGAGCCGGCGCTGATCTACACGGCCGAGGCCGAGGCCGTGCAGGCCGCGATCGCCTCCGGTGCGAAGGAGGCACCGGAGATGAGCTGGGCGGACACGCTCGGCAACCTCACCGTGCAGGACCTGTGGCGGGCCGCGATCGGGCAGCAGTACGCGAGCGAGCGGGACGACGCGACCGTCCCGACCGCGACCGGACGCCCGCTGGCCAAGCGCGCCGACGCCCCGATGACGTACGGGCACGTGCCGGGCGTCGACAAGCAGGTGTCCCGCCTGGTGATGGGCGTGGACAATCAGCAGACGCTGCCGCACGCCGCGGTGGTGTTCGACGACTTCGTCGAGCGCGGCGGTACGACGTTCGACACGGCGTACATCTACGGCGGCGGGCGCGGCGAGAAGCTGCTCGGGCAGTGGATGACGTCGCGCGGCAACCGGGACGACGTGGTGGTGATCGGGAAGGGCGCGCACACGCCGCACTGCGACCCGGAGTCGATCACCCGGCAGCTGCACGAGAGCCTCGAGCGGCTGCAGACCGACCACGTCGACCTGTACTTCATGCACCGGGACAACGAGGACATCCCGGTCTCGGAGTTCGTCGACGTCCTGGACGAGCACTTCAAGGCCGGCCGGATCAAGGCGTTCGGTGGATCGAACTGGACCACCGCGCGGTTCGACGAGGCCAACGCGTACGCCGAGGCGAACAGCAAGCAGCCGTTCACGCTGCTCAGCAACCACCTCAGCCTCGCGCGGGCGTACGACGTACCGTGGGCCGGCTGCCGGCACGTGGCCGACGACGAGTCGCAGGCGTGGCTGCGGGAGCGGCAGGTCGCGCTGTTCCCGTGGTCGAGCCAGGCGCGCGGGTTCTTCACCGGGCGGGCCAAGCCGGAGGACACGTCGGACCAGGAGCTGGTGCGCTGCTTCTACTCCGACGAGAACTTCCGCCGCCTGGACCGGGCGCGGGAGCTGGCGGCGGCGAAGGGCGTGGAGCCGACGGCGATCGCTCTGGCCTGGCTGCTGCACCAGCCGTACCCTGTGTTCCCGTTGATCGGGCCGCGGCACGTGAGCGAGACCCGGACGTCGACGCCGGGGCTGTTGGTGACCCTGTCCGACGACGAAGTGGCCTACCTCACTGCCTGACAGTCGAATTGGTGGGTGGCTGACACCCATGTAACATGATCTGTCGGAGTCACGACCCTGAACACGGAGAATCATGTCTAAGAAGTGCGATGTCTGCGGCAAGCAGCCGACGTTCGGCAACAGCGTTGCCCGCCTGGGTAAGGGTGCGATGATCCGGCGGGTCAAGGCGCGTACGCCGCGCCGTTTCAACCCGAACATCCAGCCGGTCCGCGCGATCATCAAGGGCACGCCCACCAAGATGAAGGTGTGCACCTCCTGCATCAAGGCCGGGAAGGTTCAGCGCGTCGTCGGCTGACCCCAGCAAAGCTTCCGTGTAGGGCCTTCGACCAGGCGCCCGGGGATCACCCCGGGCGCCTAGTCGTGTTTACGGGCGACGACCGTGATCTCGTTGCGGTTGTGGTGCAGCTGGCGGGCGTGGAGTACGTCGTACCGCTCGCCGAGGACCTGGAGGCCGCGACGGGCGCCGTCCAGGGGGTTCTTGCCGCCGCCCTTGAGTGTGACGATCGCGAGACCGTCGCGACGCAGGTGGGCGGCCGCGTCGAGCATCATCCGGGCGCTGGTCACCTGGTCCATCCGCATGTCGTTCACCACGACGTCGAAGCGGACCCGGTTGTTCGCGAAGAACCGGCCGGCCGTGGTCGCCTCGTGGTGGATCCGCCGGTCGCCGCGCAGCCGCGGGTCCAGCGTGCCCGGGTCCACCGACCACACCTCCTGCCCGTGCTGCCGCAGGATCCGCGTCCAGCCGCCCGGCGACGCCCCGAGATCCACGGCCTTCCCGCCGCGCGGCAGTTCCAGCCCGAAGGTCGCGATCGCCTCCTCGAGCTTGAACTCCGACCGCGACACCCGCTCCTCGCCGCGGGCCAGCCGCATCCGCCCGCCCGGCCAGTCCGACAGGCTGTCCGCGAGCCGGTTCAGGCCGAGCAGGACCGCCTTCCGGCCGCCGAAGCACGAGACGACGTACTCCTGCCCCGAGCGCGTGACAGCCACGCCGCGACCGGCCAGCGCCGCCTCGATCCGGTGGTAGAACGACCCGCCGCCGAGGCCGTCGGTCCAGGCCTGGACCGCCAGCGCCTTCGGGTACTCCGGCAGCTCGGCGAGCACCAGCTCCGCCAGCTCGTAGTCCGGCGGCAGCTCCTCGAAGCTCCCGATCTCGACCGTCAGATGCCGCACGAACATGATCCGCCCGGCGTCGCAGGCCACGGCCAGCTCGCCCACCGGCACCCCGTCCACCCGCCCGAGCTCCGCGCCGACCCGCTCGATCCGCAGGTCCCGCCCGAACTCGCCGCGCAGCTCCCGCACCGCCAGCTCGTAGTCGCCGGAGAACAACACACTCACGGGGGAACCGTACCGAACGACGGGACGTAGTCGGGTACGTATACGCCGCCGCCCGCCTGGCGACTCCGCGGAACTCGCCCCGGGCGGGACCACTACCCGTCCTTCGGTACGCGTTAGCCTTCCGGGCGTGGAGCAACTGACGGTTGAGGTGCTGCGGGCGTGGGCCCGGACCGCGTTGGCCGAGCTGGCCCGGGCGCGGGCCGAGATCGACGAGCTGAACGTGTACCCGGTGCCGGACGGCGACACCGGGACGAACCTCTACCTGACCTGGGAAGCCGCCTGCGACGCGCTGCCCAAGGGCGAGCTGACCTTCACCGAGGCGATCCAGGCGTTCGGCCGCAGCGCCCTGCTCGGCGCCCGCGGGAACTCCGGCGTGATCACCTCCCAGCTGATCCGCGCCTGCGGCCTCCGCCTGACCGAGAACCTGCCGGGGCACCGCGACGCCGCTGCCGACGGCGCCGACCGGCCCGGCGATCCGCCCGGGGTTCTCGCCGACCCGCCGATGAGCGAGGCCGCCGCCTTCGCCGACGCGCTCCGGTTCGCCGCGGACGCCGCGTACGGCGCGGTCGCCCAGCCGGTCGAGGGGACGATGCTGACGGTCGCCCGCGCGGCCGCGTCCGGCGCGATGACCGCCGCGAACGCCGGCAAGTCCCTCGCCGACGTCTGCCTCGCCGCGGTCGCGTCCGCCCGCCAGGCGCTGACCCGGACCACCGAGCAGCTCGACGTACTGCGGCGCGCGGGCGTCGTGGACGCCGGGGGAGCCGGGCTGGTGGTGATCCTCGGCGCGATGGAGTCGGTCCTCACCGGCCGGCACGTCCGCGTCGACGTACCGGCCCGGGTCGAACCGCGGGGCGAGAGCAGTGCGAGCGTCGACGGTCCGGCGTACGAGGTGATGTACCTGCTGGACGCGGCCGATGACCAGGTCGACGGCTTCCGGCAGCGGCTCGCGGCGCTCGGCGACTCGGTCGTCGTGGTCGGCGGCGACGGGCTCTGGAACGTCCACGTGCACACCGACGACGTCGGCGCCGCGATCGAGCGCGGCATCGAGATCGGCCGCCCGCACCGGATCCGGGTCACGCACTTCGAAGACCAGGCGCACCACCATGAGCCGGTCCCGGGCCGGGCCGTGATCGCGGTCGTCGCCGGGGACGGACTGGGCGAGCTGTTCACCGAGGCCGGCGCCCGGATCATCCGCGGCGGCCCCGGTCGGCGCTGCTCGACCGGCGAGCTGCTGCGGGCGATCGAGGAGTCGAAGGCACCCGAGATCGTGATCCTGCCGAACGACCAGGACTCGCTCGCGGTCGCCGAGGCCGCCGCCACCGCCGCCCGCCAGGACGGGATCCGGGTCGCGGTCATCCCGACCCGCGCCCAGGTCCAGGGCCTGGCCGCGATCGCCGTCCACGACCCGCAGCGGAGCTTCGACGACGACGTCGTACAGCTCTCGGCCGCCGCCGGGCAGACCCGGCACGGCGCGGTCACGGTCGCGGTCAAGGACGCCTGGACGATGGCCGGCATGTGCCGGGTCGGCGACGCGCTCGGAGTGGTCGACGGCGACTTCGCGCTGATCACCGACGACCTGGAGCAGGCGGCGTACGGCGTGGTCGACCGGCTGCTGGGTGGCGGCGGCGAACTGCTGACGATCGTCACCGGACGGGACGCGGACCCGGGTCTGGCGGCGGCCGTCGAGCGGCATGTCCGGCGGGCACGCAAAGATGTCGATGTGATGGTGTACGACGGTGGGCAGGACAGGTACCCGTTGCTGATCGGGGTCGAATGAAGACTGACATGGACCGGAAGCTCCGGGACTTCCTCGGGGCGAAGACGGCCAAGACGTTCGCCGAGGTGCTCGGGATCGAGACCGTCGGCGAGCTGCTGCGGCACTACCCGCGGCGGTACCTGAAGAAGGGCGAGCTGACGCCGTTCGACGAGCTCGAGGTTGGCGACCAGGCGACCGTGAACGGCCGGGTCAAGAAGGTCACCGCCCGCGCGCTGGACACCAAGCTCGAGATCAAGCCCGAGGACGCCCACAAGTTCCGGAAGCGGCGCACGATCACCAAGGTCGTGGTGACCGACGGCCGCAACGACCTGGAGGCGGCGTTCTTCAACCAGCCCTGGCTGCTGACGAAGCTGACGCCCGGCACGTCCGCCCTGTTCTGGGGCGAGGTGACGATGTTCCGCACCACCATGCAGCTGAAGAACCCGGGCACCGAGGTCCTCGACGAGGAGGACCTGACCGAGGCCGAGATCGAGCGCCGGGCCAGGCCGTTCCGGCCGCTCTACCCGGCGACCTCGAAGTTGCCGACCGCAACGATCGAGCGGTCGGTGAAGATCGTGCTGGACAGTCTGGACGAGCGGATCGACGACCCGGTGCCGGACCTGATCCTGCGCAACGAGAAGCTGCTCGGGCTCCGGGACGCCTTGCAGCTGGTGCATCTGCCGGACACCGAGAAGGACATCGACAGGGCCCAGCAACGGTTCCGGTTCGAGGAAGCGCTGGTGATGCAGACGATCCTCGCCCAGCGGCGGGCCGTCACGGACGCGCTGAACGCCGTACCGCGGCCGCGGGTCCAGGGGCGGCTGCTCGACGACTTCGACAAGCGGCTGCCGTTCGAGCTGACGGACGGTCAGGCCGAGGTGGGGGAGGAGGTCTTCGCGGACCTCGCCCGTCCGCACCCGATGCACCGGCTGCTGCAGGGTGAGGTCGGCTCCGGGAAGACTGTGGTCGCGCTGCGGGCGATGCTGTCCGTGGTGGACAACGGCGGCCAGGCCGCGCTGCTGGCGCCGACCGAGGTGCTCGCGGTCCAGCACCACAAGACGCTGACGAAGATGCTCGGCGAGCTGGCCGAGCAGGGCATGCTCGGCGGCGCGGAGCACGCCACCAGGATCGGGCTGCTGACCGGTTCGCTGAACGCGGCGGCCCGGCGTACGGCGATGCTCGACGCGGCCAGTGGCGCCGCCGGGATCGTGGTCGGGACGCACGCGCTGCTGGAGGACAAGGTCCAGTTCGCGGATCTCGGGCTGGTGGTGGTCGACGAGCAGCACCGGTTCGGGGTCGAGCAGCGCGCCGCGCTGAGCGCGAAGTCCGGCGACAACACCCCGCACGTGCTGGTGATGACCGCGACGCCGATCCCGCGGACGGTGGCGATGACGGTGTTCGGCGACCTCGCGGTGTCGACGCTCACCCAGCTGCCGGCCGGGCGGTCGCCGATCCAGTCGTCCGTCGTACCGGCGAAGGAACGGCCGGACTGGCTGCAGCGCGCCTGGGCCCGGGTCCGCGAGGAGGTCGGCAAGGGGCATCAGGTGTATGTCGTGTGCCCGCGGATCGGGGACGACGTCAAGAACGCTTCCGATGAGGAAGGCGAACTCCTCGAGACCGATGAGGGCGGCAAGAAGCAGGCCCAGAAATCAGCATTGCCGCCGATCTCGGTAACCCAGGTGGCCGAGGCGCTCGGCGAGATCCTGCACGACCTGCGGGTGGAGATCCTGCACGGGCGGCTGCCGGCCGACGAGAAGGACGCGGTGATGTCGCGGTTCGCGGCCGGGGACGTCGACGTACTGATCGCGACCACGGTGATCGAGGTCGGGGTCGACGTACCGAACGCGTCGACGATGGTGATCATGGACGCCGACCGGTTCGGGATCTCGCAGCTGCACCAGCTGCGCGGCCGGGTCGGGCGGGGCAAGGTGCCGGGGCTGTGCCTGCTGGTCACGGACCTGTGGGCCGGGTCGAAGTCGTACGGGCGGCTGGAGGCCGTCGCGTCGACGACGGACGGGTTCGAGCTGTCCCGGATCGACCTGGAGACCCGGCGCGAGGGCGACGTACTGGGGGTCGCGCAGTCGGGTCGGCGGTCGAGCCTGAAGCTGCTGAGCGTGCTCCGCGACGAGGACGTCATCCTCGCGGCCCGGCACGTGGCGAACTCGATCGTCTCGGTGGACGCCGAGCTGGCCGAGTACCCGGCGCTGCGAAGCGTCATCCGGGAGGCCTTGGAGTCCGAGACCACCGAGTATCTGGAGAAGACGTGACGCGGATCGTCGGGGGAGCGGCGGGCGGGCGGCGGATCGGCGTACCGCCCGGGAGTGGGACGCGGCCGACGGCGGATCGGGTGCGGGAGGCGTTGTTCTCGTCGCTGGAGTCCGAGTTCGGCAGCTTCGACGGGCTCGCGGTGCTCGACCTGTACGCCGGGTCCGGCGCGATCGGGCTCGAGGCGCTGTCCCGGGGCGCGGCGCGGGCCGTGCTGGTCGAGTCGGACCGGCGGGCAGCCGAGGTGATCGCGGCGAACATCGCCGTGGTCGGGCTGTCCGGCGCGACGCTGCTCGCCCGGCCGGTGGAGAAGATCACAGCGAGTGATGCTCCGGCTGTGTTCGACCTGGTATTCGCGGATCCGCCGTACAAGCTCGAGACGGCCGAGCTGCAGGACGTGCTGACCGATCTGGCGGCGCACGGCTGGCTGGCGGACGACGCCGTACTGGTCGTCGAGCGCGGGAAGCGGGAGCCGTGGGAGTGGCCGGAGGGGTTCGCCGCGCTGCGGGACCGCAAGTACGGCGAGGCCCGCCTTTGGTACGGTCACCGCCATGGCTAAGGCGGTCTTTCCCGGCACTTTCGACCCGCCCACGGTCGGGCATCTCGACATCGTCACCCGGGCGGCCGCCGCCTTCGACGAGCTGGTCGTCGCGACCGGGGTGAACCAGTCGAAGAACCGGCTGTTCGACCCGCGGGAGCGGATCGAGATGCTCACCGAGCTGGTCGAGCCGTTCCCGAACGTCCGGGTCGGCACCTTCGACGGCCTGCTGGTCGACTACTGCCGGGCCGAGGGCGCGGGCGTGATCGTGAAGGGCCTGCGGTCGGCCGCGGACTACGACTACGAGCTGCAGATGGCGCAGCTGAACCGGCGGATGACCGGGGTCGACACGCTGTTCTTCCCGACCGCGCCGGAGAACGGGTTCGTCTCCTCCAGCTGGGTCAAGGAGATCGCCAGGCTGGGCGGCGACGTCAGCTCGTTCGTGACGCCTGCTGTTCACGCACGGTTACTGGACAAGCTCTAGTGTGCCCCGGATTGGGCGGTACGCCGCGGAGTTGGTAGTCTTGACAACCGGTCTCGACGAGACCGAGATCTTGCCTGCCCACGCCTGAGAGGTTTGTCCTGAGCGTCCTGGACCCGCGGTCCCCACTCGTGATCGACACGCACGAGCTGACACGCCGCGCCGGGTCCCAACGCGAAGTCACCTTCACGGCGCCGGCGCCGGCAGATCTCGGAATCGACGTGATCGGCGTCCCCGAAGGCGATCCGATCCAGTTCGATCTACGGCTGGAATCGGTGGTCGAAGGGGTGCTCGTCACCGGAACGGCCCGTGGCCGCCTGGTCGGGGAGTGCGCGCGGTGCCTGGTCGATATCGAGGACGAGTTCCTCGCTGACGTCCAGGAGCTGTACGTCTACCCGGAGAGCGAAGCCGAGCCGGACGAGGCCAGCCGGATGGAGGGCGATCTGATCGACCTCGAGCCGGTGCTGAGGGACCAGGTGGTGCTCGCACTGCCGTTCCAGCCGTTGTGTACGGACGACTGTCCGGGACTGTGCCCCGACTGCGGGGTGCGCCTGGCGGACGAGCCCGGCCACAAGCACGAGGAACGCACCGACCCGCGCTGGGCCGCCCTGGGCGGACTCGTTCAGCAGGACGAACAGAACCACAACTAGAGATGCCAGCCGTCTGGGGGCCGACCGTCCCCAGTGAATCAAGGAGTTCATGACCGTGGCCGTTCCGAAGCGGAAGATGTCGCGCAGCAACACCCGTAGCCGCCGGGCGCAGTGGAAGACGACTGCCCCGTCGCTGGTGACCTGCGTGAACCCCGCCTGCCGCGCGAAGCACCTGCAGCACACCGTCTGCCCGAACTGCGGCCAGTACGGCGCCAAGGGCGAGCGCCGCCAGGTCGTCGAGAGCTAAACGGCACCAGTCACAGTGAATTCTTCGGTCAACGAAACGGGGCTCTACGCCGAGCTGAATCAGCGGCTCGGCGTATCGCTGGCTGACAATTTGCTGGAGCACGCCTTCACCCACCGTTCGTTCGCGTACGAGAACGGTGGGCTGCCGACGAACGAGCGGCTGGAGTTCCTCGGGGACTCCGTGCTCGGCGTCATCGTCACGGAGTCGTTGTTCCGGAACCACCCGGACCTGAGCGAGGGCCGACTGGCCAAGCTCCGGGCCGCGGTGGTCAACATGCGTGCGCTCGCGGGTGTCGCCCGCGAGCTCAAGCTGGGCAAGTACCTGCGGCTCGGCCGCGGGGAAGAGGCCACCGGTGGTCGGGACAAGTCCTCGATCCTCGCCGACTGTGTCGAGGCGCTGATCGGCGCCGTCTACCTGGACCGCGGCTTCGAGGTCGCGGGCGGGGTGGTGCACCGGCTGTTCGACGACCTGATGGAGTCCTCGGCCCGGCTCGGTGCCGGCCTGGACTGGAAGACCTCGCTGCAGGAGCTGGTCGCCCAGCTCGGCGTCGGTGTCCCGGAGTACGTGATCGCGGAGTCCGGGCCGGACCACGCGAAGACGTTCGAGGCCCGGGTCCGGATCGGTGCCGACACGTACGGCCACGGCATCGGCCGGAGCAAGAAGGAAGCCGAGCAGCAGGCCGCCGAGACCGCCTGGAAGGCCCTGCGCGCCGCGCACCCGGACAGCGTGGACCCCTCGCAGCAGCCCTGAGGTGCCTGAGCTTCCCGAGGTAGAAGTCGTTCGGCGGGGGCTGGTGGAGTTTCTCACCGGCCGGACCGTCGAGTCCGTCGAGGTGCTGCACCCGCGCCCGGTACGGCGTCATGCCGCCGGGCCGGAGGACTTCGTGTCCCGGCTCAAGGGCCAGGTGTTCGCCGAGCCGGCCCGGCGCGGGAAGTACCTGTGGCTGCCGCTGACCTCCGGCGACGCGGTCCTCACCCACCTCGGGATGAGCGGCCAGTTCCGGGTCCAGCCGGCCGGCGCGCCGGACGAACCGCACCTCCGGGTCCGGTTCCGGTTCGCCGACGGCGGCGGAGAGGTCCGGTTTGTGGACCAGCGGATGTTCGGTGGTCTGTCGTACTCCGAGGGCGGCGCGGAGCTGCCCGCCGAGATCGCGCACATCGCCCGGGACCCGTTCGATCCGCTGTTCGACCCGGACGAGGTGGTCGCCAGGCTCCGGCGCCGCAAGACCGGTCTCAAGCGGGCGTTGCTGGACCAGACCGCGGTCAGCGGGATCGGCAACATCTACGCCGACGAGACGTTGTGGCGGGCCAAGCTGCACTACGCCCGGGCGACAGAAACGCTGAAACCCTTACAAATAAGGGGTGTTCTCGGTCACGCGCACGACGTGATGGCGGCGGCGCTGACCGTTGGTGGCACCAGCTTCGACGCGCTGTACGTCAACGTGAACGGGGAATCGGGGTACTTCGAGCGCGGCCTGAACGTCTACGGGCAGGAGGGGGCGCCGTGTCCGCGGGACGGCCGGCCGATCCGTCGCGAACCGTTCATGAACCGTTCGTCGTACCGGTGCCCGAAATGTCAGCCCGTTCCACGGCATGTCCGCTGGTGAACGAGGTATCGTTAACAAATGTGGCCCAGGTTGACCCGTCGCCCCCGCCGGTGTCACCCTGAAAGACGGCACACCTTTTTCGGCGCTCCCGCATGACCTGGACTGAGGAGCGCGACCGGCCAGAACCCTTCCGGAGGACAGCACAATGGCCAAGGCTCTTCTAGGGCATCTTGGAGGCACTGACCCGCGCATGCTCGAGCAGGTTCGTCTGCTCAACCGGCGTGTCGCTGATCTGGAGGCGCACGTGATGCGGCTCCAGGCGGAGAACGATCATCTGGTGGCCCAGATCCACGAGGGTCGGCTGCTCACCGTCGACGAGGCTCTGCGCGCCCCCGCTTCGGTCTGACGCTTCAAGAGAAGAACTTCTCGACCGTCCGCACTACGCTACGAACGGCGGTGGCCCCCGTCCGGGCCCCCGCCGGTTGTCTTTCGCCGGCCACCTCTGAACGGCTCGGCCTCCGCCGGATTACGCGAATCTCTTTGTAGACTGCGAAGCGGAACACCTTCCCCCGGGTAGCGGCAGCGTGACGAACAGCTACGGCGGTTCCTTAGGTACCGTCTGTCCTTTCACGGGTTGGAGACCTTCGCCTTGTACCTGAAGAGCATGACGCTCCGGGGTTTCAAGTCGTTCGCGTCCGCGACGACGATGAACTTCGAACCAGGCATCACCTGCATCGTCGGGCCGAACGGCTCCGGCAAGTCCAACGTCGTCGACGCACTGGCCTGGGTGATGGGTGAACAGGGCGCGAAGTCGCTGCGCGGCGGCAAGATGGAGGACGTCATCTTCGCCGGCACCTCCGGCCGTTCGCCGCTGGGCCGGGCCGAGGTCGTCCTGACCATCGACAACACCGACGGCGCGCTGCCGATCGAGTACGCCGAGGTGACGATCAGCCGGACGATGTTCCGCAACGGCGGCTCCGACTACCAGATCAACGGCCAGAACTGCCGGCTGCTCGACGTCCAGGAACTGCTCAGCGACTCCGGTATCGGCCGCGAGATGCACGTCATCGTCGGCCAGGGCCAGCTCGACTCGATCCTGCGCGCCACGCCGGAAGGCCGCCGCGGGTTCGTCGAGGAGGCCGCGGGGGTCCTGAAGCACCGCAAGCGCAAGGAAAAGGCGATCCGGAAGCTGGAGGCCACCGAGGGCAACCTGAACCGGCTCGGCGACCTGATCACCGAGATCCGCCGCCAGCTGAAGCCGCTCGGGCGCCAGGCGGAGGTGGCGCGCCGGGCGGTGACGATCCAGGCGGAGGTCCGGGACGGCCGGGCCCGGCTGCTGGCCGACGACATCGTCCAGGCCCAGTCCGCACTGGAGGCCGAGCTGCGCGACGAGGCCCGGCTGACCGAACGCCGTACCGAGGTCGAGGCGAAGCTCCGGGAGGCCCGGGAGCTGGAGGCCGAGCTCGAGGACGCGCTCCGCGAGGACGCCCCGGCGCTGCAGGCCGCGCAGGACACCTGGTACCAGCTGTCCGGCTTCGGCGAGAAGATCAAGGGTACGGCGCGGATCGCCGCGGACCGGATCCGTTCGCTGAACGACGAGGCCGAGGAACCGCGGCCGGGGCGTGACCCCGAGGAGCTGGAGCTGGAGGCGGCCCGGGTCCGCGAGACCGAGGCGCAGATCGAGGCCGAGGTCGAGGCGCACTCCGAGCTGCTCGCCGAGTCCGTCGAGCGCCGCCAGCAGCTGGAGTCCCAGGAGGCCGAGGAGGAGCGCCGGATCTCGGCGCTGATCCGGGCCGCCGCCGACCGCCGCGAGGGCCTGGCCCGGCTGACCGGCCAGGTGAACGCGCTGAAGAGCCGCGCGGCCGCCGCCGAGTCCGAGATCGGCCGGCTCGCGAACAACCGCCGCGAGGCCGAGGAACGGGCCGCGAAGGCGCAGCACGACTTCACCGCGCTGGAGACCCAGGTCGCCGGGCTGGACGCCGGCGAGAAGGGCCTCGACGAGGAGTACGAGGGCGCGCAGGCGGTTCTCGACGAGCTGGACGAGCGGCTGGCGAAGCTGCGGGCCGAGGAGCGCGACGCCGAGCGCGAGCGCACCGGCCTGGCGGCCCGGAAGGAGGCCCTCGAGCTCGGTCTGAACCGCAAGGACGGCGCCGGCGCGTTGCTGGCCGCGTCCGAGCAGATCAACGGCCTGATGGGGTCGGTCGCCGCGCTGCTGAGCGTCCGGCCCGGGTACGAGACCGCGATCGCCGCGGCGCTCGGCGAGGCCGCGGACGCGGTCGCCGTCACGCACACGGACGCCGCGCTGCACGCCGTCGGCCACCTCAAGGAGCACGACCTCGGCCGCGCCGGGATGCTGCTCGGCGACGCTCCGGCCGACGACTACTCGGTGTGGCCGGTGCTGCCGTACGGCGCGTCGTACGCCGTGGATGTCGTCGAGTGCCCCGAGACGCTGCGGCCCGCGCTGCGGCGGCTGCTGCGCAAGGTCGCGGTCGTGGACGACGTCGACGCGGCGCGGTCCCTGCTCCGGAACCTGCCCGACGTCACCTGCACGACGCGCGCGGGCGACGTACTCGGGGCGCATTTCGTGTACGGCGGGTCCGACGCGGCGCCGAGCCTGATCGAGGTGCAGTCCGCGGTCGACGAGGCGGCGGAGAAGCTGGTCGAGGCGACGGCGCGCAGCGAGCGGCTGCGGTTCGAGCTGCAGGCGCTGGAGCAGGAGCGCGCCCGGCAGAAGGAGTCCGTCGAGATCACGCTGGCCCGGCTGCACGAGTCGGACGCGTCGATGGCCGCCGTTGCCGAGCAGTTGGGGCACTTCGGATCGCTGGCCAAGGCGTCCCGCGGTGAGGCCGAGCGGATGGCCGAGGCGATCGCGGCGGCCGAGGAGGAGCGCGACCGGAACCTCTCCGGCCTGGCCGAGCTGGAAGAGCGGCTGATGGACGCCGAGGCGTTCGACGAGGAGGGCGACGAGCCCGACACGTCGGAGCGGGACCGGCTGGCCGACGCCGCCAAGGCGGGGCGTGCCGCCGAGATGGAGGCCCGGCTGGCGCTGCGGACCACCGAGGAGCGGGCGCGGGCGCTGTCCGGCCGCGCGGACTCGCTGGAGCGGGCGGCGCGGCAGGAGCGCGAGGCCCGGGCGCGGTCGATCGCGCGGGCGGCCCGGCGGGCGCGGCAGGCCGAGGCGGCGAACGCCGTACACCTGGCGGCCGGTCACGTGCTGGCGCGGCTGGAGTCGTCGCTGCAGCTGGCCGCGGCCGAGCGGGCGGAGATCCAGGCGCAGCGGGCCGACCGGGAGCAGGCGCTCGCGCAGGCCCGGTCGCAGACCCGGAACCTCAGCTCCGAGCTGGAGCAGCTGACGAACACCGTGCACCGGGACGCGCTGGCGCGGGCCGAGCAGAAGATGCGGCTCGAGGCGCTGTACGAGAAGGCGCTCGGCGAGCTGGGGGTCGAGGTCGACGCGCTGGTCACGGAGTACGGGCCGGACCAGCCGGTGCCGCCGGTGGCTTCGCCGGACCAGGAAGAGCAGCCCGAGGGCGAGCCGTTCAACCGGACCAAGGTGGAGAAGCGGCTCAAACAGGCCGAGCGGGCGCTGAACCAGCTCGGCAAGATCAACCCGCTCGCGCTGGAGGAGTTCGAGGCGATGGAGGAGCGGCACCGCTTCCTCTCCGAGCAGCTCGACGACCTGAAGAAGTCCCGCCGCGACCTGATGGACATCGTCAAGGAGGTCGACGAGCGGGTCGAGCAGGTGTTCACCGAGGCGTACCGGGACGTGGAGATCGCGTTCGAGCACGTCTTCAGCCGGCTGTTCCCGGGCGGTGAGGGACGGCTGGTGCTGACCGACCCGTCCGACATGCTCGCCACCGGCATCGACGTCGAGGCCCGGCCACCCGGCAAGAAGGTCAAGCGCCTGTCCCTGCTGTCCGGTGGTGAGCGCTCACTGGTCGCGGTCGCCTTCCTGGTCGCCCTGTTCAAGGCCCGCCCGTCGCCGTTCTACATCCTCGACGAGGTGGAAGCCGCCCTGGACGACACCAACCTCGGCCGCCTCCTGGAGATCTACGAGGAACTCCGCGAGAACAGCCAGCTCCTGGTCATCACCCACCAGAAACGCACCATGGAGGTCGCCGACGCCCTCTACGGCGTCACCATGCGCGGCGACGGCGTCTCCGCCGTCATCTCCCAACGCATCCGCGAACCCGAGCCCGTCTAGGCCGTGATGGTCATCGAGGCGAGCTGGTCGGCGCGGACCTCGAAGGTGAAGTGGGAGGGGCCGTTGAAGCCGTTGCCGCCGACCTGGGTGCGGATGGTGAGCGGGTTGCCCGGGGTGCTGACCTCGGTGGCGGCGAAGGTGGCCTGCTTGCCGATCAGTTCGTTGTCGCTCCAGGCGCGGATCTGGTCGGGGCCGCGGAACTCGCGGCCCCAGTCGTTCACGTAGCCGTCGGGCGCGAAGGCCGCGACGAACGCGTCGTTGTCGAGGGCGTCGATCGCGTCCAGTGCGCGCTGGACCGGTGCGGGAATCTCCTGGCTCATGGTCCCGACCATAGTTGAACCGATCGGGCGTTCCGTACGTGTGCGGGGTGATGTCGCTCGACCGAGGAGGCTGTGATGAAGCGTGTGGCCACTGTGACGGGTGTGGTGGTGCTCGGCCTCGCCGGGCTGGTCGCGTGCGGCGGGAACGGCTACGGCTCCGGGTCGAGCACGAGCACCAGCTCGGCGCCGCCGTCGACCCCGGCCGGGGGTACGGCGAAGCTCGCGACGGCGACCGTCGGCTCGCTCGGCAAGGTGGTTGTCGACGGCAACGGGCGGACGGTGTACGTGTACGACAAGGACACCAAGGGCAAGTCGAACTGCGAAGGCGGCTGCCTGGCCCTGTGGCCCGCGGTGGCGGCCGGGTCCGGCGCCCCGCAGCTGACCGGCATCGACGCCTCGCTGGTCAGCACGATCACGAGGTCGGACGGCAGCAAGCAGTTGGCCATCAACGGTATGCCGCTGTACCTCTACACGCAGGACACCCAGGCCGGCCAGGCCAACGGTCAGGCGTTCGGCGGACTGTGGTGGGCGGTCTCCGCGAGCGGGCAGAAAGTCACCACCCGGTCGGGTGGCTCGGGTAATGGCAACGGCTACTGATCCGACCGGCGCCGGTCTGGTGTGGACGGCCGCGGCTCCCGGTATCGTGCGGTCGGTGGGTAACACCCCAGCGCCGCAGGACGCGGAGACGCTGATTCGCACGCTGTACGCCGAGCACGGGCGCAGCCTGCTCGCGTACGCGACCCGGCTGACCGGAGACCGGGCCGCCGCGGAGGACGTCGTACAGGAGACGCTGTTGCGGGCGTGGCGGCATGCGGACGACCTGGCCGCCGGCAAGGGGTCCGTACGCGGGTGGCTGCTGACCGTGGCGCGGAACCTGGTCACGGACCGCGCCCGCGCCCGCGCGGCCCGTCCGGCCGAGGTGGCGGACGTGGTGGACCGGCCGCCCATCGAGGGGGACCACTCCGAGTCCGTGGTGAACACCATGGTGGTGATGGAGGCCCTCGACAAGGTGTCGCCCGAGCACCGTGAAGTACTCGTGCAGCTGTACTACCGCGGCCGGTCCGTGGCGGAGGCTGCGAAAGAGCTGGGCGTTCCGCCCGGTACGGTCAAATCACGTACGTACTACGCCCTCCGAGCTCTGCGCGCGGTGCTGGCAGAGAAGAACGCGGAGGTGTCCTATGAGTGAGCACGACCGTACGCAGCTGGGCGCCTACGCGCTCGGTGCGCTGGAACCGGCCGAGGCTGCCGAGGTAGAGGCACACCTGGCCACCTGTGCCGAGTGCCGCACGGAGCTGGCCGAGCTGAGCGAGCTGACGGACTTCCTGGGCGAGGTGCCGCCGGAGGCGTTCCTGGACGGTCCGCCGGAGGGCGGCGACCTGCTGCTGCAGCGGACGCTGCGGGAGGCACGTTCGCCTGAGGAGACAGTGGTGGCGGTGGCTCCGGTGAAGCGCCGGTCGCGCTGGCTGCTCGTTGCTGCGGCGCTGGTGCTTGTTGCTGGTGTGCTGGGCGGCGGTGTGGCGATAGGACGGGCGACTGTGCCGGCCAACGACCAGCCTGTCGCCGGGTCCAAGCAAGTGACCACGGTGGACACCACCACAGGCGCGCACATGACCGCCGCCGTCGAGCCACGGCCGGGCTGGAGCTGGGTACAGGTTCAGCTGACGGGCCTGAAGGCCGGTGACCAGTGCGAGATGATCGTCACGGACAAGGCCGGCTACAGCTGGACCGCAGGCAGCTGGCTGGTGTCGGAGAAGGCTGCCAAGAACGGGAGCACGTTCGGCGGCGGCGTACTCGTCCCACTGGACCAGGTGCACTCGGTGGAGATCCGGACTGTTCAGGGAAAGCATGTGGTGACAGCCACGCTATAGGGGAGGATGGAGCCGTGGCTACTACCTCCGAGGACCTGCGGGAGCGCCGGAAGAACGCGGCGAACAACTGTGAGCGCTGGCTGTCGAACCGGCGGGTGCCGGCAGCCGAGCGACTGCGGGAGCTCGCGGAGGTGGTCACCGACGACCAAGTCGATGTCTACGGCAACGGTGGCGAGGTGGAGGCGCTGGAGCAGGAGGTGGCCGAGCTGCTGGGCAAGCCGGCCGCGGTGTTCCTCCCGACCGGCATCATGGCGCAGCAGGCAGTACTGCGGGTGTACGCCGACCGCGCAGGCACGAGCCGGGTGGCCGTGCACGGGCTGTCCCACCTGTTGCTGCACGAGCTGAACGCACTGGAAGAGGTCCACCACCTGCGGATCGAGCGGATGACGTCCGACCCGCGTCAGCCGCGGCCGGACGAGCTGGCCGCGATCCCTGGCGCGCTGGCCGCCGTAACGCTGGAGCTGCCGCTGCGTGACGGCGGGTTCGTGCTGCCGACCTGGGACGAGCTGGTGATGTTCTCCGAGGCCTGCGCTCAGCGCGGTGTACCGCTGCACCTGGACGGCGCCCGCCTGTGGGAGAGCACGCCGTACCTGGGTCACAGCCTCGCGGAGGTCGGTGCGCTGGCGTCGACCGTGTACGTGTCGTTCTACAAGATCCTCGGTGCGGTCAGCGGTGCGGCACTGGCCGGGCCAGAGGACGTGATCGCCGAGGTACGTCGCTGGCAGCGCCGGCTCGGCGGCAACCTCTACTCGCTGTTCCCGTACGCCGTGTCCGCGCGCGAGGGTCTACGGACCGTGCTCCCGCTGATGGACGACCTGCACCAGCGGGCCGTCGAGGTCGCAATGGCCTTGCAGAGCGAGGGTTTCCGGGTGTTTCCCGAGCCACCGCACAGCAACTCGTTCCGGGTGTACGCGCCGCGGGCCGCCGAGTCGATGGAGCACGCGGCCGTCGAGCGGATGGAGCGGACGCGGGAGTCGCTGGGCGGTCCGTGGAGCGCGGCCGACGTACCGGGATGGTCGTGGACCGAGCTGGTGATGACGCCGTTGACGCTGGAGTGGCAGGTCGACGAAATCGCCAAGGCGTTCGGGGAACTTCTGACGCGTTAGGTACGTCAGGGAGTGTGTTGGGTGTGGGGATCCGGGGAGAGAAGTGCTGACATTCGTCGTCACCATGGTTGTTCTGTTGGTTCTGTCGGGGCTCGTGCTGCTGGCCGTGGCGCGAGGTGAGGGGAAGCGTTTCGGCTAGCTGAGCGCGTCCACGATCGCTTTGACGATCGGGGCGGCGATGGTGATCGTCGGCAGTACGAGTAGCGCGACCGCGCCGGTGTAGGTGATCGCGGACAGCCGGCGTTCGGTGGCCGCAGGCCCGGCCAGTCGCTCGACCCGCAGTACGGTGGCGGACTTGGCCGCGGCCAGTGCCGCTTCGGGTGCGGGGGATCCGGCCAGTGCTACCAGTGCGCGGGCCAGCGGCCGCGGGCCGTTGCGGCGCCGGGCGTCGTCGTCGGCGAGTAGTTCGACCAGTGTGCGCGCCTGCTCGAGTGCTACGTCGCTACGTACCCAACGGGGGAAGGCGTGGTGCAGTGCGGTGAACTCCTCGAGCACGAGGTCGTGCCGCGCGCGTAGGTGCGCCTGCTCGTGGGCAAGTACTGCCTTGAGCTCACTGTCGTCCAGCCGGTCCAGTGCGCCGACGGAGACGACAACGCGCGCACCACGCAGCGCGGGCAGGCAGTACGCCAGTGGTGTCTCCTCGGCCAGCACCCGTAGCCCAGGGATCAGGCCGTCGGGTGTCGCCAGTACGTCGACCAGGTCGCGGTGCCGCTTCCGCCTGGCGCGCGTACCGACAGCCACCCGCCCGACCGCCCAGAAGAGCCGTACGACGACCAGGGCGACCATGGCGAGGATCAACGCAGCCACCAGGTCCCGTGGCGACGCAGGGTCGAACCGGGGCTGCCCAGGCCGTCCCGCGATCCAGTAGGACAGGGCAATACCGGCACCAAGAGCAGCCAGTACGGCGGCCAGCGCGATCGACTGCCAGAGGATGACCGCCGCCCGGGGAACCCGGTACGGCCACTCGGAACGAGCCAGCAGAGCCGGAGCCGGGCCGGTGAGTACCAGCGCCAGGACGGCCAGCAGGACCGGGGTGGTCACCCCTGGTTGTCCAACCTGGACAAGGCGTCACGCAGCAGCGCGGCCTCTTCGTCGGAGACCTGGCCGACAAAACGGACCAGGGCCTCCCGGCGGTCGCCGGCACGGTCCAGGGCGTCCCGCATGAGGTCGGCGGCCAGCTCCTCACGGGGCGCGGCGGCGCGGTAGCGCCAGGCCTTGCCGTCCCGCTCGCGCTCGGTCAGCTTCTTCTTCGCAAGCCGGTCCAGAACGGTCATCACAGTGGTGTAAGCGAGCTCACGGGTCTGGGACAGCCGCTCGTGCACCTCGCGCACGGTCAGCGCGGCCGGAGCGGCCCAGAGTTGCTCCATCACCAGGCGTTCCAGCTCGCCCAGAGGGCGCGGTCCTTTGTCCTCACTCGCCACGTGGCAAGTATAACTACACGTCGTAGTAGATCTGCGCTAGCATCTACTACGTAACGTCGTAGATGGGCTGGGGAGGCCTTCCGATGGACACCCTGGATCTGGCACGGTGGCAGTTCGCGATCACCACCGTGTACCACTTCTTCTTCGTACCGGTGACGATCTCGCTGGTCGCGATCACCGCCGGCCTGCAGACCGCCTGGTACCGGACCGGGAAGGAGAAGTACCTCCGGCTGACCAAGTTCTACGGGAAGCTGTTCCTGATCAACATCGCGATGGGCGTGGTCACCGGGCTGGTGCAGGAGTTCCAGTTCGGGATGAACTGGAGCGACTACTCGCGGTTCGTCGGGGACGTGTTCGGCGCCCCGCTGGCGCTCGAGGGCCTGCTCGCGTTCTTCCTCGAGTCGACCTTCATCGGGTTGTGGATTTTCGGCTGGGAGCGGCTGCCGAAGCTGGTCCACCTGGGCTGCATCTGGATGGTGGTGCTCGGCACGCAGCTGTCGGCGTACTTCATCCTGGCCGCCAACTCGTGGATGCAGCACCCGGTCGGCTTCCGCTACAACGCCGCCCGCGGCCGCGCGGAGCTGACCGATCTGTGGGCGGTGCTGACCAACAAGGTCGTGCTGGTCACGTATCCGCACACGATCTTCGCGGCGTTCATGGTCGGCGGCGCGTTCGTCGCGGGTGTCGCGCTGTGGCATCTGCTCCGGCGGCCGTCCGTCGACCGGGACGTCTTCCGGAGCGCGCTGAAGATCGGTGCGTCCGTCGTACTGGTCGCCAGCGTCGGCGTCGCGATCAGCGGCGACCTGCAGGGCAAGGTGATGACCGAGGTGCAGCCGATGAAGATGGCGGCGGCCGAGGCGTTGTACGAGACCGAGAAGCCGGCGTCGTTCTCGGTGTTCACGGTCGGCACGCTGGACGGGTCGAAGGAGATCTTCTCGATCAAGGTGCCGTACCTGCTGTCGTTCCTGGCCACCGGGCACTTCGGCGGCGAGGTGAAGGGCATCAACTCGCTGCAGGACGCGTACGAACAGCTCTACGGTCCGGGGTCGTACAAGCCGAACATCCCGCTGACCTACTGGACGTTCCGGCTGATGATCGGGGTCGGGATGCTGTCCGCGGCGATCGCGCTCTGGCTGCTGTGGACCACCCGCCGCGGCCGCGCGCCGGCTCGCTGGCTGATCTGGGCGGTGGCCCCGCTGCCGCTGCTGCCGCTGCTCGCGAACACCTTCGGCTGGGTCTTCACCGAGACCGGGCGGCAGCCCTGGCTGGTGTTCGGGCTGTTGCCGACGGCATCGGGTGTCTCACCCGGCACGACGAGCGGCGAGGTGATCACGTCGCTGGTCGGCTTCACGCTGCTGTACGGCGCCCTCGCGGTGGTCGAGACCAAGCTGATGCTGCGCACGATCCGCGGCGGTCTCGCCGGGACCGACGCGCCCGCCGACACCGGCTCGGACGAGCCTGACAAACCGCTGTCGTTCGCGTACTGAGGAGCTCTTCGAGATGGAACTGTCGACTGTGTGGTTCATCGCGATCGCGATGCTCTGGACCGGGTACTTCATCCTCGAGGGGTTCGACTTCGGCGTCGGCATGCTGTACCGCGTGCTCGGCCGGAACGAACCCGAACGGCGGGCCGCGATCGAGACCATCGGGCCGGTCTGGGACGGCAACGAGGTGTGGCTGATCATGGCCGGCGCGGCGACCTTCGCGGCCTTCCCGGAGTGGTACGCGACGCTGTTCAGCGGGTTCTACCTGCCGCTGTTCTTCATCCTGGTCGGGCTGATCGTCCGCGGCGTCGCGCTGGAGTATCGCGGCAAACGGGACGATCAGGCCTGGCGGTCCCGGATGGACGTCATGATCGTGGTCGGGTCGGTGCTGCCCGCGCTGCTCTGGGGCGTTGCCTTCGGCAACATCGTGCGCGGCGTACCGCTGGACGCGAAGCACGAGTACGTCGGGAGCTTCGGGACGCTGCTCAACCCGTTCGCGCTGCTCGGCGGGCTGACGTTCGTGGCGGTGTTCGTGACGCACGGCGCGATCTTCCTGGCGCTGCGGACCACCGACGACCTGCGGGTCCGCGCCAACCGGCTCGCGACCCGGGCCGGCGTGGTCGCGGCGGTGCTGACGATCGCCTTCCTGGTCTGGGCGCAGGTGCTGCGCGGTGACACGGCGTCGGTGGTGCTCACGATCGCCGCGATCGTCGCCTTCGCCGGTGGCTGGGTCGCGAACGTGCTGCGCCGCGAGGGCTGGGCCTTCGTCGGTACGACGCTGGCGATCGGGCTGGCCGTGGTGTCGCTGTTCGTCGCACTGTTCCCGGACGTGATGCCGTCGACGCTGCCAGGTACCACGCTCACCGCCGTGGACGCCGCCTCCTCGTCGTACACGCTGAAGGCGATGACGATCATCACGGCGATCTTCCTGCCGCTGGTGCTGCTCTACCAGGGCTGGACGTACTGGGTGTTCCGCAAGCGGGTCGTGGCCGCATGAAGCCGCTCGACCCGCGGTTGCTGCGGCGCGCACGGGGCGCACGGGTGTTCCTGGCGGCGTCGGTGGTGATCGGTGTGCTCAGCGGCGTACTGATCATCGTGCAGGCGGTCCTGCTCGCGCATGGCATCGCAGGTGTCGTACTGCGGGGCAGTGGGGTCGGTGTGGTCGCCTGGGGGCTCGCTGCTGTGGTAGCTGGGCGGGCGCTGCTGGTGTGGGCGCAGGAGGTCGTGGCGCAACGTGCTGCGGCCGCGGTGAAGTCAACGCTGCGACGGCAGGTGCTGGAGCACTCGTTGAAGCTGGGGCCGGTGTGGTTGAGCGGTGAACGCAGCAGTGCGCTCACAACGCTGCTGACAAAGGGCCTGGACGACTTGGACCCGTACTTCGCTAGGTACCTGCCGCAGCTCGTGCTGGCGGCGACCGTGCCGGCGGGGGTGATCGGGTGGATGGCTACGGGCGATCTGATCGCCGCGGGGACCGTGCTGATCACCCTGCCCTTGATCCCGATCTTCATGGCGCTTATCGGGTGGGTGACGCAGGCGCGGAGCCGGCGGCGGCAGCACGCCTTGGCGGTGTTGGCGCATCACTTCGCCGATGTTGTCGGCGGGCTGACCACCTTGAAGCTGTTCGGGCGGGCCAAGGCGCAGGAGTCCGCCGTACGGCGGGTGACCGATCAGCACCGGGCCGCGTCGATGGGGAGCCTGCGGGTCGCGTTCCTGTCGTCGTTCGCGCTGGAGCTGCTGGCGAGTCTGTCGGTCGCGTTGGTCGCTGTGGGCGTCGGGCTTCGGCTGGTGGACGGGAAGCTCGGGCTGGAGACGGCGCTGATGGTGCTGATCCTGGCGCCCGAGGCGTACCTGCCGCTGCGGCAGGTCGGCCTGCAGTTCCACGCGAGCGCGGACGGGGTGGCCGCGAGCGAGGAGATGTTCCGGGTGTTGGAGACGCCGCTGCCGGAGCGGGGCGAGCGGGTCGACGTACCGGATCTGCGGGTGACGCCGCTGCAGCTGTACGACGTGACCGTCACGTATCCGGGGCGGGAGGAGCCGGCGCTGGACGGGTTCGACCTGGAGGTGCGGCCGGGGGAGGTGGTCGCGCTGACCGGTCCGAGCGGCGCGGGGAAGTCGACCGTACTGGCTGTGCTGCTCGGCTTCGTCGTACCGGATCGCGGCGTGGTGGTTGCGGGTGGGAGCGCGGCTGATGAGTTCGTACCGGCCGAGTGGCGGCGGCAGTTCGCGTGGGTTCCGCAGAACCCCGGTCTCCGCTTGGGCACGGTCGCCGACAACGTCCGCCTGGCCCGTCCTGAGGCCACCGACGCCGAGGTCCGCGCCGCGTTGTCCGCTGCTGGCGCTGCCGACCTCTCGCTGGACAAGCCTGTCGGCGAACAAGGCCGACAACTGTCCGGCGGCCAGCAACGCCGAGTAGCCCTGGCCCGTGCACTCCTCACCGACGCCCCCGTCCTCCTCCTGGACGAACCCACCGCCGGCCTGGACCCCGACACAGAGGCCCAGGTCATCACCTCGCTCCGCACCGCCGGCCGCACGATCGTCCTGGTGGCCCACCGCCCAGCCTTGATCGCAGCCTCCGACCGCACCGTCTCCGTCGGCACCCGAGAGCTGGTGAACGCATGAAGGGTCGACTGGTCCTGGCGCTTGTGCTGGGTGTTGCCGCATCTGGTTCCGCAGTGGCTCTGCTGGCTACGTCTGCATGGCTGATCACAGCCGCGTCCGCTCAGCCGCCCGTGCTGCTGTTGATGGTGCCGATCGTGGCCGTACGGGCATTCGGCGTCGGACGAGGCGTCTTCCGGTACGTCGAGCGGCTGGTCGGGCACGACGCGGCGTACCGAATGCTGGGGGAGACCCGCGCTCGGGTAACCGGTCAGCTGGAGAAGCTGGCTCCGCTCAAGGGCCAGCGGCAGGGCGACCTGCTGGCGCGACTCGTGCTGGACGTAGACGCGGTGCTGGACCTCTGGCTGCGCGTACTGCTGCCAGTAGCGGTCGCAGCGGTAACAGCCACCGCCACGGTCGCCCTCCTAGTCGTACTGCTCCCAACAGCAGGCGCAGCCGTTGCCCTGGCGGTTCTTATCGCCTGCACCGTCGTACCGTGGCTGACCGCCCGTACCGCGGACCACGCCGAGCGCAGCATCGCCGGCGCCCGCGGTGACGTAGCGGCCAACACGACCGAGACCCTGCTCACCGCGGCCGACGTACTCGCCTACAACGCCGTAGACACCGTCCTGGACGACTTCACCCGCCACGACGCCCGGCTGGCGGCAGCCGAACGCCGATCCGCCTGGAGCACAGGCCTTGGCAGCGCCCTGCTCGTCCTGTGTGTCGGCGGCGCCAGCGTTGCCGCCCTGGTCCTCGGCAGTACGGCGCACATCACCGGCGCAGTCTTCGCCGTACTGGTCCTCACACCGCTAGCGCTGGCCGACGTACTGGGAGGCATCCCCGCCGCCGCCCAACTGGCCATTCGCGTACGGGCGTCCCTCGCAAGAGTCCAGGAACTCGTCGACAGCCCCCCACCGGTCACCGACCCGCTGAGCCCTCTCCCGCTACCGCCAGGCCGGGACCTGCAGGTGAAACTCCTCCGCGTTGGGTACGACGAGACCGACGTACTGGACGGCCTGACCGTCGACATGCCCGCCGGGAGCCGCGTCGTGATCACCGGACCGAGCGGATCCGGCAAGAGCACGCTCGCAGCCGTCCTGCTCCGCTTTCTCGAGCCACGCGGCGGGGAGGTCCTCCTGGACGGCGTAGACCTTGCCAGCCTCGAAGGCGACCAAGTGCGCACAGTCGTCGGCCTGCTGACCCAGGAGAGCCACGTCTTCGACACGAGCATCCGGGAGAACCTGCTGCTCGCAAAGCCCGGCGTGAGCGACCTCCAGCTCTGGAGAGCGCTCTACCGCGCCCGCCTGGGCGTCTTCGTCGAGAACTTGCCGGACGGCTTGGACACGATGGTCGGCGAGCACGGTGCCCGCCTTTCCGGCGGTGAGCGTCAGCGGCTCGCCTTCGCTCGGCTCCTGCTCGCCGACCGCGACGTACTGGTCCTGGACGAGCCCACCGAGCACCTGGACGAGGAGACCGGCCGGGCGTTGCTGGCCGACCTGTTCGCCGCGGCCGGCGACCGTACCGTGGTGCTGCTCACCCATCGTCCCGAACTGGTTCCTCCTCACGTTCCGCGACAACTGGTTTGCCTGACGTGACGAATGCGTGCGGCGGGCCGGGCGTCTGTCAAGATGGGGAACCGTGTTGACCCCACAGCTCGTCTCGCTGCTCACCGACCAGGCGCTGATCACGATCGTGGTCGTGATCGCGGTCGTCCTGGTCGTCGGTACCACCGGTCTGGTCGTCGCCCGGCGGCGCCGCGGAGAGTTGCCCTCGGCCACCAAGCCGGCCGTCGAGGCGCCCGAGACCACCCCCGGGACCACGCCGGAGACCACGGCCGAGCCACAGGTCGGCGACGACGCCGAGGCGCCGCGCGACACCGCGACCCGGACCCTCGAGGACACCGAGCTCCCGGAGACCACCCTCGAGAAGCCGGAGTCCGCACAGGGCCGCCTGGTCCGGCTCCGCGCCCGGCTGGCCCGATCCCAGGGCTCGCTCGGGAAGGGCCTGCTGGCGCTGCTGTCCCGGGACAAGCTCGACGAGGAGGCGTGGGAGGACATCGAGACCACGCTGATCACCGCCGACGTCGGGGTCGCGCCGACCCAGGAGCTGGTCGAGAAGCTGCGGACCCGGATGCGGGTCGAGGGCGTCGGTGCCGACCAGGCCCGGCAGATCCTCCGCGAGGAGCTGGTGGACCTGGTCGACCCGTCGATGGACCGGTCGATCAAGGCGAGCCGCAGGGACGGTCAGCCCGCCGTCATCCTGATGGTCGGCGTGAACGGCACCGGCAAGACCACGACCGTCGGCCGGCTGGCCCGGGTGCTGATCGCCGAGGACAAGCACGTCGTCCTCGGCGCCGCCGACACCTTCCGGGCGGCCGCGGCCGACCAGCTGCAGACCTGGGGCGAGCGGGTCGGCGCCCGCACCGTCCGGGGTCCCGAGGGCGGCGACCCGGCCAGCATCGCGTTCGACTCGGTCAAGGAGGGCATCGCGGAGGAGGCGGACGTCGTCCTGATCGACACCGCCGGCCGTCTGCACACCAAGACCGGCCTGATGGACGAGCTCGGCAAGGTGAAGCGGGTGATCGAGAAGTCCGCCGAGGTCGACGAGGTGCTGCTGGTCATCGACGCCACCACCGGCCAGAACGGGCTCACCCAGGCCCGGGTGTTCGCCGAGGTCATCGACGTCACCGGTCTGGTCCTGACCAAGCTTGACGGTACGGCGAAGGGCGGCATCGTGATCGCCGTCCAGCGCGAGCTCGGCGTACCGGTCAAGCTGGTCGGCCTTGGCGAAGGTGCGGACGACCTGGCACCGTTCGACCCGGAGCAGTTCGTCGACGCACTGCTGGACTGAACGAAGGGGGAACCGGGATGACCAAGTTCATGCTGCTGATGAACATGGACGGCGGGAACTGCGACACTCCGATGCTGGAGTGGGACAAGGCCGACATGGACGCGCACATGAAGTACCTGGGCGACCACGTGGAGCGGCTGCGGCAGAGCGGCGAGCTGGTCGAGGTGAACGCGCTGACCTGGCCCAAGCACGCCAAGGTGGTCCGGGCGACCGGCGTGAGCGCTCCGGTGCTGACCGATGGCCCGTACGCCGAGTCCAAGGAGGTCCTGGCCGGCTACACGCTGATCGACGTCGAGTCGGAGGAGCGGGCGCTCGCGATCGCCGCGGAGCAGTCGAGCGCTCCCGGGCCTGGCGGCGTACCGCTGGAGCAGCCGATCGAGGTCCGCCGGCTGATGGACGCGGATGGCGACCTCGAGGACTTCTGAGCAGGGCTTCGAGGACCTGCTGCGTGAGCTGACGCCGCAGGTCCTCGGCGCGGTCGTGCGCTGGTCCGGGGACTTCGCGGCGGCCGAGGACGCCGTACAGGAGGCCCTGGTCGCGGCTGCGACCACCTGGCCGCGGGACGGCCGGCCGGACAACCCGAAGGCCTGGCTGATCCAGGCGGCCTCGCGGCGGTTCATCGACGAGGTACGCCAGCAGCAGGCCCGCCGGCGCCGCGAGGAGCGTGCAGCGCTCCGGGAGGTGCCGTTGGGCGAGGTCGAGGAGTACGACGACACGCTTCGGCTGCTGTTCCTGTGCTGCCACCCCGCACTCACGCCGGCGTCGGCGATCGCGCTGACGCTGCGGGCTGTCGGCGGACTGACCACTGCCGAGATCTCCACGGCGTACCTCGTGCCGGAAGCGACGATGGCGCAGCGGATCAGCCGCGCCAAGCAGAAGCTGAAGGGTGCGAGCTTCGAGCTGGACGCGGACGACGACCGGCTGCGCAACGTGCTGCACGTCCTCTATCTGATGTTCAACGAGGGCTACACGAGTACCAGTGGCGAAGAGCTGCACCGTAGCGACCTGTCGGGCGAAGCGATCCGCCTGACGCGCGCCGTACGCGCTCAGCTGCCTGACAACGGGCAGGTCACCGGGCTGCTCGCCCTGATGCTGCTGACCGACGCCAGGCGTGCAGCGCGGACCGGTAAGGACGGGGAGCTCGTTCCGCTTGCTGAACAGGACCGGACGCTCTGGGAGCAGGCGTACATCACCGAGGGCGTGGCTCTTGCGGTGGAGGCGTTCAACAGCCCGCCGTTGGGGGAGTACCAACTGCAAGCGGCCATCGCCGCGCTGCACGACGAGGTGGGCCGCGCCGAGGACACCGACTGGCCGCAGATCCTCGCCCTGTACGGGCTGCTGGAGGACCTGTCCGGCAACCCGATGGTGAAACTCAACCGTGCGATCGCAGCCGCCATGGTGGACGGCCCTGACGCCGGCCTGAAGCTCCTCGAACCGCTGGACGCGGAACTGGCCGGCCACTACCGCCTGGACGCCACCCGCGGGCACCTGTACGAGATGCGCGGGGACCACGAGACCGCCGCCGGGCACTTCCGGGCGGCGGCCCGTGGTACGACGAGCACGCCGGAGCGCGACTACCTGCTGGCGAAGGCAGCCTCGCTCGGTCAGGCGTAGCGCGCGAAGCCCGCCGCGACGTCGGCCTTCGTTGCCAGCAGCAACCGAAGCAGGATGCGCGCCTTGTACGGATCGAGAAAGCCGCCGTCGACCAGCCCGCGGCGCAACAGGTCGGTCTCGGAGCCGGGGGAGTGGTACGTGTTCCGCACCACCGAACCGGCTCCGGTCCGGGACGTGAGTACGACGGGCATCCGGGCGGCGAGGTCTCCGAGCACCGGAGCGAGTGCGGCCGGCACGTGGCCGACGCCGTACCCGGCAACCACGAGGCCCTGGTGTGTGTCGGCGAGGCCCTGCAGCAGCAGACCGTCGTCGTCCATGGTGACCGTGTAGAGCGCGACCCTGGCACTGTCTCCGTGGGCCTGGATGCTGTCCAGGCGTTGCGGGCGCATAAGTACACGGACCTGGTCCTCGACGACGTGTCCGAGCGGTCCGGTGTTGGGCGACTGGAACGTCGCAGTACTGGTGCTGTGCGTCTTACGGACCCAGCGAGCTGCGTGGATCTCTTCTTTGAAGACGACCAGGGCGCCCAGGTCACGTGCAGCGGGGGAGCATGCGACGCGCAGAGCGGCGAGTACGTTCGCTGGGCCGTCCGGACCGGCCAGCGTCGGGTTGCGCATCGCTCCGGTGAACACGAGCGGCTGCGGATGCGGCCAGACCAGGTCGGCGAGGAAGGCGCTCTCTTCGAGCGTGTCGGTGCCCTGCGTGACCACGGCCCCGACTGCACCGTCCGCTACGGCCTTGGCAGCGGCCTCGACGACCTCCAGCAGCTTCGCTGCGGTCAGATTCGCGCTGGGGATCTTCTCGATGTCCTGGATCTCCACCTCGTGCCCGAGGTCGGCAAGACCGGGCATCGCGGCGGTGAGGTCCGCACCGGTGAGGCGACGGCTGCCCGCCATCGAGATGGTCCCGCCCAACGTGAACAACGCGATGGCCACGCCGTGTCTCCTGTCATTTCGTCCGTGCTCTGACGTGCATCCTCTCTCCCTGCGGCCCGAACAGGCACAGCACCTCTGTCGGGCCAGGCCCTGGGTTGGAGAACCAGTGCGGCACCCGGCAGTCGAACTCGGCCACCTCGCCCTCCTTGACCACGAAGTCCTTGTCGCCGAGTCGCAGCCGGATCCGGCCGGACAGCACGTAGAACCAGTCGTAGCCCTCATGGGTCTTCTGTTCCAGGTCGTTCCCCGGATAGCCCTCGGGCAGGATCTGCTTGAACGCCTGCAGCCCACCCGGACGGCGGCTCAACGGGATGTGGATGCTGCCGTGCCGCCTGATCGGCTTGGGGTAGATCCGCGGGTCGCCTGTCGGCGGTGCGTCCACCAGCTCGTCAAGCTGCACCTGGTGCGCGCGGGCCAGCGGAAGGAGCAGCTCCAGCGTCGGCTTGCGCTGCCCGGACTCCAGCCGGGACAGGGTGCTGACCGAGATGCCGGTGGCGTCGGACAGCTGCGCCAGCGTCGTACCGCGTTCGGTCCGGAGGGCCCGCAGCCGGGGGCCGACCGACTCCAGGACGTCGTCGTCGTTTGCCATACCGGCAACAGTACTTGTCGAAAATGAAAATCACCACGCATGCTCGGGACATGACCTCGAGAACAGAGCAGTACGACGTGATCGTGATCGGCGGCGGCGCGGCCGGGCTGAGCGGCGCGCAGGCGCTGGTGCGGTCCCGCCGGTCGGTCCTGGTGATCGACGACGGTACGCCGCGCAACGCGCCCGCCGACGGTGTCCACAACTTCCTCACGCGGGACGGCGTACCGCCCGCGGAGATCTACGCGCTCGGCCGCCAGGAGGTGCAGGGGTACGGCGGATCGTTCGCCGACGGCACCGTGACCACGGCCCGGCGGACGGCGGACGGCTTCGAGGTGCAGCTCGCGGACGGTACGGCGTACCTCGGCAGGCGGCTGCTGGTGACCACAGGGCTCGTGGATGTGCTGCCCGACGTACCCGGGCTGGCCGACCGGTGGGGCAAGGACGTGGTGCACTGCCCGTACTGCCACGGCTGGGAGGTACGGGACCAGAAGATCGGCGTACTGGCGACCAGCCCGATGGCAATGCACCAGGTGCAGCTCTTCCGGCAGCTGAGCGACGACGTGACGCTGTTCCTGCACACGGCGCCGGAGCCGACCGAGGAGCAGTGGGAGGAGCTGGCTGCGCGTGGAATCGCCGTAGTACAAGGCAAAGTCGAGCAGGTGGAGGTGGCTGACGACAAGATCACCGGCGTACGGCTGGAAGGCGGCACGGTGGTCCCACGACAGGCGTTGGCGATTCAAACGACCGTACGCGCACGGGCAGGCTTCCTGGCCGATCTTGGGCTGGAACCGACCATGCTGGAGTCTGAGGTCGGTACGGCGATCCAGGTCGATGCCATGGGTGCCACCCACATACCAGGCGTGTACGCCGCGGGCAACGTCACCAACCCGATGGCCCAGGTGATGCCGTCCGCCGCCGCCGGGCTGATGGCCGGCGCCGCCATCAACTTCGACCTCATCACCGAAGAGACGCGGCAGGCAGTAGCCGCCCGCAGTAGTTGAGGAGTTGAATAGGTCCGGGAGGTCGGATGCGCGACACGGTCGACCCGGATTTCGCCTCGTTCGTCGATGCACGACAAGGCAGATGGCTGCGTACGACGTACCTCGTGTACGGCGACCTGCAACGAGCTGAGCGGGTGCTTCTGCGCGCCTTCACGCGACTGTCGATGCGCTGGCCCAGAGTGGACGACCCGGACGTCTTCGTCCAGCGCCTGCTCTACCAGCCCGCGTTGCGGCCCTGGAACCGCGACAAGCCGTTCCAGGGCGAAGAGGACGCCGTGAAGCTGGCCCTGGCCGAGCTGACGCCGGCACAGCGCGCGGTGCTCGTTCTGCTGCATCTGGAGGAGCTGACCGAGTTCGAGGTCGCCGACATGCTCGGGATGTCGCAGCCCGCCGTACACACGCACGGGATGACCGCACTGAGCCGTTTGCGTACGGCGCTCGGCGCGGGGGACTGGCGGGATGCCACATGAGGCGTGAGGACGTACCACCGCTGCTCATGCAGGCAGGGGACCTGCTACCGGAGCCTGACCTGGCGGACGCGGCCTGGGCAGCGGGCTTGACGGCACGGCGCCGTCAGCGCCGTACCGTCATGCTCGCGGTCGTGGCCGTGATCGTGGCGTTGATCGTCGCCTCGATCGTCATCCAGGTCGGCTAGGGCTCCATGATCACCCGGAGCGTCACCTCGGCCATCCGGTCGGCCTCCTCCGGTGGCGGCATCGGCTGGCCGGTCAGCGCGCGGATCACGAACACGCCGGCCATCCACTCCACCATCAGCACCGGGTCCGCGGAGCTCCTGACCCGCTCGCCGCGGGCGCGGGCCCGCTCCAGTGCCTGCGCGGTCAGGTCGATCCGGCGCTCCAGCAGGCCGCGGTAGGCCGCCGCGGACCGCTCGTCGCGGTTCGCCTCGGAGACCGCGAGCCGGATCATCGCCCGGCCGCGCTCGCTGTTCGCGAAGGCCAGCGCGACCCGGTAGACCTGGCGCAGGTCCCCCGCGATCGAGCCGGTGTCCGCGTCCGGGATCTCCAGGTCGAACAGATCGGACATCGCGTCGTTGGCGAGCTGCTCCTTGCTGGCCCACCGCCGGTAGATCGTCGCCTTGCCGACCCCCGCGGCCTCGGCGACGTCGTCCACCGTCATTCCGTCGAATCCCCGCTCCAGCAGCAGTTGCACGGCGTACCGGCGGATCCTCGGTTCCGCTTCCGGATCGCGTGGTCTGCCGCGGCGCGGCCTCACCCCGTGGCTCGGCTCCATGACGTCGTTCCCCAGGTCGGACGGGCGCAGTGGCGCGGCTGCGGTCCCGTGTGGTCCAGGCCAGAGTGCCACACTCCGCTCCGTAGTGGGCGACGTCACCTCGTTGTCACCTGGGAGTCCGCTTTGTCACACGCCTGAAACAAACGGACCGATCGGCTGAAACGGCGCGCCGACACCGTTTGCGGTGTGGCGGGCGCGGGCTCCCCGGCGTTGTGGAGTTCTCCCGACTGAGGACGTCGGCCACCCCCTGTATCGATGGAAGGGATGACGTTGATGGAGATCAACGCCGGCGATACCGCCTGGGTGCTGGCCAGTGCCGCCCTGGTGATGCTGATGACCCCGGGACTGGCTTTCTTCTACGGCGGCATGGTGCGCGTGAAGAGCGTGCTGAACATGATGATGATGAGTTTCATCACCATCGCCGTCGTCACCATCCTCTGGGTGGTGGTCGGCTACTCGCTGACGTTCGCCGGTGACACCGGGCACGTGATCGGGAACTTCTCCGAGGTCGGGCTGCAGGGCCTGCTCGACCCGAAGGCGGTGAGCGGGACGACGCCCACGCTCGCTTTCGTCGCCTTCCAGTTGATGTTCGCGATCATCACCCCCGCGCTGATCTCCGGTGCGATCGCCGACCGGGCCACGTTCCGCGGCTGGATCGCGTTCGTGGTCGGCTGGACGCTGCTCGTGTACTTCCCGGTCGCGCACTCCGTCTGGTTCCTGGACAAGGGCAACGGCGGCTGGATCGGTGACAAGCTGAAGGCGATCGACTTCGCCGGCGGTACGGCGGTGCACCTGAACGCCGGTGCCGCCGCGCTCGCGCTGGCCATCGTGCTCGGCAAGCGGGTCGGCTGGAAGAAGGACCCGATGCGGCCGCACAGCCTGCCGCTGGTGCTGCTCGGTGCCGGTCTGCTGTGGTTCGGCTGGTTCGGCTTCAACGCGGGCTCCGCGCTGAGCGCCGGCACCACCGCTTCGGTCACGTTCGTGAACACCCAGGTCGCCACGGCCGCCGCGGTGATCGGCTGGCTGATCGTGGAGCGCCTCACCCACGGCAAGGCCACCACCCTGGGCATGGCGTCCGGTGCGGTCGCCGGTCTGGTCGCGATCACCCCGTCCTGTGGTGCGGTCACCCCGCTCGGCGCGATCGCCGTCGGTGTGCTGGCCGGTGCGATCTGCGCCTTCGCGGTGTCGCTGAAGTACAAGCTCGGCTTCGACGACTCGCTCGACGTGGTCGGCGTGCACTTCGTCGGCGGTCTGTTCGGCTCGCTGGCGATCGGCCTGTTCGGTTCGGCCGCCGCCCCGTCCGCCGTGAACGGCCTGTTCTACGGTGGCGGCGTCACCCAGCTCGGCCGGCAGGCGCTGGCCAACGTGGTGGTCGCGATCTACTCCTTCTCGGTGGCGTTCATCCTCGGCAAGGTGATCGACAAGACGATCGGCTTCCGGCTCACCGAGGACGACGAGGTCACCGGTGTCGACCAGGTCGAGCACGCGGAGACGGCGTACGACTACCTCAGCGCCGCGGGTCTGCGCGGCGCGCTGGCGTCCCGCCCCGCTGCCGCGGCAGCCCCTGCCGAGACCGAGAATGGGTCGACCGAGGCGTCCGAGAAGGAAGGTGTCAAGGCATGAAGCTGGTCACCGCGGTGGTCAAGCCGCACAAGCTCGAGGACGTGCGGGCCGCGCTGGAGACGTTCGGCGTCACCGGGATGACGGTCACCGAGGCGAGCGGGTACGGGCGGCAGAAGGGCCACACCGAGGTCTATCGTGGCGCCGAGTACGAGGTGGACCTGGTGCCGAAGGTCCGGCTCGAGGTGGTCGTCGAGGACGGTGACAGCGCCGACGTGGTGGACGTCATCGTGAAGGCCGCCCAGACCGGCAAGATCGGCGACGGCAAGGTGTGGGTCACCCCGGTCGAGACGATCGTCCGGGTCCGCACCGGTGAACTGGACGGAGACGCGCTCTAGATGGTCGATCGGGCAGAGCAGCGGCGGGTTCGTGCCGCAGAGGCGGACGAGCTGCTGCAACTGCTGCTGGCGAAGGCCTGCGACGCCCTCGGTGTTCCCACCGAGGGCGTCGCCCTCGTCGCGGTGGGCGGTTACGGCCGCGAGGAGCTGTCGCCGTACAGCGACCTCGACGTGATGCTCGTGCACGCCGAGGGGTACCCGCGGATCGACGAGCTGGCTGCCCAGATCTGGTACCCGCTGTGGGACTCCAGGACCAAGCTGGACCACAGCGTCCGCACCCTGGCCGAGGCGCAGCAGGCGGCCGCGGCCGACGACCGGGTGGCGTTGGGCCTGCTGGACGCGCGGCACGTCGCGGGCGACACCCACCTGACCCTGCAGCTCCGGTCCGTGCTCATGGCCGACTGGCGACGTACGGCGAAGTCCCGGCTGCCCGGGCTGGCCCAGGCGTGCCGTGACCGCGCCTCCACGGTCGGAGAGCTCGCGCACCTCGCAGAGCCCGACCTGAAGGAGGCGTACGGCGGTCTGCGGGATGCCGTCGTACTACGTGCTCTCGTGGCGTCGTGGCTGGTCGACGTACCGCACCCTGTGGTCGAGCGGGCGCGGCGTGACCTGCTGGAGATCCGCGACGTACTGCATGAGGTGGCAGGGCGGGCGACTGACCGGCTGGTGGCCGACCTGGCCGGTGAAGTGGCAGCAGGGCTCGGGTTGTCGGGGCGGGACGAGCTGCTGCGGCACGTGTACGCGACCGGGCGGACGCTGGCGCATGTATGTGACGTGTCTTGGCGACGGGTCGAAAGCTTGATGACCAAGCCGCCGCGGTCCCGGCGCAGACAGCGGACAGGTGGGCCGTTGCTGCTCGCGCTGGACGAAGGGGTGGCGCAGCACGAGGGTGAGGTCGTGCTGATGCCGGACGCGCGCCCAGAGCGCAACCCGGTGCTAGGCCTCCGTGCTGCTGCGGTTGCTGCCGACCGGGAGCTAGTGCTCTCGCCTGCGGTCTGTGCGCGGCTTGCGTCGTCGGCTGCTGACTTTCCGGAGCCCTGGCCGGGGGAGGCGCGGCGGTTGCTGTGCGCTCTGCTCGGTGCCGGGGCCGGGTTACGGGAGGTGTGGGAGGCCCTCGATCAGGCCGGGTACATCTCGCGGCTGCTGCCCGAGTGGGATGCCGTACGGTTCCGGCCGCCGCAGTCGGCGATCCACCGGTTCACCGTCGACCGGCACCTGCTGGAGACGTGCGTCGAGGCGTCGGCGATGGTGCGCGACGTACGGCGCCCGGACCTGTTGCTGGTGGCTGCGCTACTGCACGACCTCGGCAAGGCGCTCGACGGCGACCACAGCGTCACCGGCGCGGGCATCGCGGCCCGGGTGGCGCGCCGGATCGGCTTCAGTGAGGCGGACGCCGGCACGATCACGTTGCTGGTCCGCCAGCACCTGATGCTCGCGCAGGTCGCGACCCGGCGTGACCTGGACGACCCGATGACGGTGGACATGGTCGCCGGGATCGTCCGCAGTACGGAGACCCTGGACCTGCTGGAGGCGTTGACGTACGCCGATGCGCGCGCGGCCGGTCCGGCGGCGTCGTCGCCGTGGCGGATGCGGCTCGTGGGAGACCTGTGCCGGCGGGTACGCAGCGAGCTCGCGGGTGGCGAGAGCATGTGGATGGAGAGCCCGCCCGTACCGGTGCCCGTGCTGCACCAAGTGGTCGGTGTCGGGCGTCTTGGCGTCACGGTGACAGAGCACCACGGTGACCTGCGCGTCAACGTCGCCGTACCCGACCAAGTGGGGACACTGTCGACGGTTGCCGCAGTACTGGCCGTAGACCGGCTGGCGGTGCGGTCTGCTGTCGTGACGTCCGTTGACGGCCTTGGGATCTCGCAGTGGACCGTTGCCGGCTCACCGCCCGATCCAGTGCGGCTACGGGACAGGCTGGCGGTAGCACTGCGCGACTCGTCGGACGTCGTACGGCGTCTTGCTGCCCGGGACTCGTCTCAGCCGCGCGTGGCCAGCCGTGTCGACTTGTTGGCAGAAGCGTCCGAGACGGCAACAGTGCTGCAAGTGCGGGCGCATGACCGACCTGGACTGCTGTACGACGTGACCGCGGCCATTGCGGCTACTGGTGCGGACATCCGGTCTGCCCACGTCAGCACGCTCGGGGCGGAGTGTGTGGACGTCTTCTACCTAACGGATCGCGATGGTGCGCCGTTGGAGCCTGAGGACGCGCGGACGACCGCAAAGTCGGTCCTGGATCGGTTGAGCTTCTAATCTTCGCTACGTGGATCTTGTAGAGGCATTGCAGCGACAGGCGACCGCCTGCGAGGACCTGGGCTCGCCGATGTACGCCGAGTTGCTCCGGCTGCTCGTCGACGACTACGAGGTCGGCGGGGTGACGGTACGGGTGCTGGACGGCTACGACGGCCGCTCGTTCGGCGAGGCGATCGGCCTACGGCTGCTGGCCGCCGTACACGGCCTGGTGCTGTCCGGTACGGCGCCTGAGCTGGCGGCGTTCTACCCGAGCACGGGCGGCGCGTGGGACCCGGTGCTCGGCTGGGAGGCCTTCGAGCAGGTGCTGCAGTCGCGGCTGGGGGAGGTGCGGTCCCTCCTGACACAGCCTCCGCAGACGAACGAGGTCGGCCGGTCGGCCGCGTTGTACGGCGGCCTGCTGCACCTGGTGTCGGCAGTGCCGTTGCCCGTGCGGCTGTTCGAGATCGGGGCGAGCGGCGGCTTGAACCTGCGGGCGGACCAGTACCGCTACGTGGCCGACGGGACGTCGTACGGGCCTGCTGACAGTCCTGTCGTGTTCGATCCGGCGTGGACGGGGCACGTGCCCTCGGTGGACCTGCGGATCGCGGAACGGGTCGGCTGTGACATTGCGCCGGTGGACCCGCTGACACCCAACGGTGCGCTCACACTCACGTCGTACGTCTGGCCGGACATGACGGACCGCCTGGCGCGGCTACGTGGTGCCTTGGCGATCGCCCACGACGTACCGGCCGACGTACGCCCGGAAGACGCCGTCTCGTTCCTGCAGGGCCTCGAACTGTCGGAGGGCCACGTAACCGTCGTGTGGCACTCGATCATGTGGCAGTACCTCCGCCGCCCGGACCGCGCCGCCATCGACGCCCGCCTGGCGGAACTGGGCGCCCAGGCCACAGCCACCGCACCACTCGCCCACCTCAGCCTCGAACCACACCGCACCCTCACCCACGACCACGGCACCGACGGCTACGAGTACCGAATCAACCTACAAACCTGGCCCCCCGGCAAACCCAGCACCCTCGGCACCTCAGCTCCCCACGGCCAAGACCTGACCTGGCTCACCTGAACCGTCGGACCGGCCGACCTCAACAACCACCGCCGAGCCTGCAGGATCTGCCCGAACCGTTCCGCCCGGCTCGCCGTCAACCGGTACCGCGCCATGTCCAAGGATGCTGCCCCGTCCCATGACGTCATTCCTGCGTCCGCCCCCGCTGCTGCCCCGGTGCCGACGTGGGCGCCGCCCCGCGCGCCCCCTGCCCGAGCCGCGGCGCACTCACCACCGCCCCGCCGGCCGGTGCCATCCCCGTCAAAAACCTCGCCGCCGCCACATCATGAGCCTTCGCCACCCCCTGCCCCTCGCCGACCACCTGCCTGTCTCCGGCCGCTTGCCCGGCGCCGCTCGTCGGACCGGTTTCCCGCGTCGCGCCGTCGGCCGTCGTTCCCACGGTCGCAGACTGGTGACGCTGCCGAATCTCGTCGACCTTCGCGTTCAGCGTTCGGCCGATCTGGTCGGCGACGTGTCGGCCGGCCTCTGGCGATTGGCCCGCCAACTTCTCCCACGCCGGGTGGAGCATGGTGCCGATCAGCTCGCGTCGGACTGCCCGGCGGTCGTCCGGGCGCATCGCGTCGTGGAGGCGGTTCTGTACAACGGCGTCCGCCAGTTGGTCGAAATGCATCGCCACCGGACCACGGCCGAGTTGGTCAAGTAGTTGGGTCCGGTCGACACGGACCCCGGACACCTGGTGGATGAGGTCATTGGCGGCTGCGTACGTCCCGGTCTGCTGCGACGGATCGAATGCGAGGTGCGAGTAGCCGGCCATCTGGGCGAACGTGGTGAAGTCGTCGGCGGCCCGAACGGAGGCGACTCCGTCGTGCAGCGCCAGTGACTGGTCGTTCCGAACCGCGTTGGCCGCGCCCGGTGCGTCCTTGGGCATGCCGGCCTCGGTCGCCCGGTGCAAGACCGTCGCCAACGCGTGCGCCTGCCGGCGAGGTGTCTCGGAACGACGGCCCGTCAGCTCGTGGCGGAGGAGTGATTCGTCGACACCGATGGCACCGGTCGCATGATCGAACCCACCGGGGCCGTCCGTCGCATACAGCTGGCGGCCCCCGCCGTTCCAGCCGTCGACGCCGGTCGGGTTGATCGAGCGCGCGAGATCGTACAGACGCGCGAACTCGCGGTAGGCCGCCGAGTCCTCCGGAACCCGCTGCGCCGACTCAGGCATCGGTCAGTGGGAACGGTGGATTGCGCAGCGAGTCCTCGAGATACTTGAGGTCGTACGTCAGCGCGCGGATGTCGTACTCCTCGTCCGGTGTCGCGCTGTCGGCGAGCTGCCAGATTCGCCGGCGGCCGTCCTCCAGGACCGCGATCTTCTCCTCGGTCGTGCCCTTCGGGGGAAAAACCTCGACGTGGATGCGTTCGGCCTGTTTGTAGAGCTCGCTGCGCACCGGGGGCGGCGGCGGAGGTACGGCGAGGTCGTCGATGAGACCGGTGGTCCAGGCACGGTCGTGTTCGGAGGCGTCGGCGGGGATCAGTGCACGCAGGCTCTCCTGCTCGGCGGCGACGTCCACGGATCCGCCGCGCACCCGCTCCCGGGCACGTTTGAAGGCCGTGTTGAACGCGTGCGGGTCGACAGGCATCGGTGGTCTCCTCAGGGTTCGGGGCGGTGGTAGCACGGTAGCTGGGGGCGGGGGTGGGGCGTGGGAGTTATCCACAGGTTGGGGGGCCGGTAGACTCGGGGAGTTCATCGCTTCGAGGAAACGGACTGTTTCTCGTGTTCGACACGCTTTCCGATCGGCTCTCCACCGCGTTCAAGAATTTGCGGGGCAAGGGCAAGCTGACCGACGCCGACATCGACGCGACCGCCCGGGAGATCCGGATCGCGTTGCTGGAGGCCGATGTCGCGCTGCCGGTGGTGCGGGAGTTCATCGCGGCGGTCAAGGAACGGGCCAGTGGGACCGAGGTGCGTGGCGGGCTGAACCCGGCGCAGCAGGTCATCAAGATCGTCAACGAGGAACTGGTCAACATCCTCGGCGGCGAGACCCGTGAGCTGCGGATGGCGAAGCGGCCGCCGACGGTGATCATGCTCGCCGGTCTGCAGGGTGCCGGTAAGACCACGCTGGCGGGCAAGCTCGCGAAGTGGCTGAAGGAGACCCGGCACCAGACGCCGATCCTGGTCGCCGCGGACCTGCAGCGGCCGAACGCGGTCACCCAGCTGCAGGTGGTCGGTGAGCGGGCCGGCGTACCGGTGTATGCGCCGGAGCCGGGCAACGGCGTCGGCGACCCGGTGGACGTGGCCCGCAGGGCGATGGACGAGGCGCGGACCAAGCAGCACAGCGTCGTGATCGTCGACACGGCCGGCCGGCTCGGTGTCGACGAGGAGCTGATGAAGCAGGCCGCGGACATCCGCGACGCGGTCAGCCCGGACGAGATCCTGTTCGTCGTCGACGCGATGATCGGCCAGGACGCGGTCACCACCGCGCAGGCCTTCCTGGACGGCGTCGGCTTCGACGGCGTCGTACTGTCCAAGCTCGACGGCGACGCCCGCGGTGGTGCCGCGCTGTCGATCGCGCAGGTCACCGGCCGCCAGGTGATGTTCGCGTCGAACGGCGAGAAGCTCGAGGACTTCGACGTCTTCCACCCGGACCGGATGGCGTCGCGCATCCTCGGTATGGGCGACGTGCTGAGCCTGATCGAGAAGGCCGAGCAGACCTTCGACGCCGAGGAGGCCGCGAAGACTGCGGCCAAGCTGCAGAAGAAGGGCGGCAAGGACTTCACGCTGGACGACTTCCTCGCCCAGATGCAGTCGGTCCGCAAGATGGGCCCGCTGACCAAGATCTTCGGCATGTTGCCGGGTGCGAACCAGTTCAAGGACCAGCTGGAGAACTTCGACGAGCGCGAGATCGACCGGATCGAGGCGGTCATCCACTCGATGACGCCGGCCGAGCGGAACGACCCGAACATCATCAACGGCTCCCGCCGGGCCCGGATCGCGAAGGGTTCCGGGACCGAGGTGGCGACCGTCAGCGGCCTGGTCGAGCGGTTCTTCGAGGCCCGCAAGATGATGGCCGCGATGGCGTCCGGGAAGGGGATTCCGGGGATGCCCGGAATGCCGGGGATGCCGGGCATGGGTGGCGGCGGCGGCCGGAAGGCCAAGCAGCAGGCGGCCAAGAAGGGCAAGAAGCGCGGCTCGGGCAACCCGGCCAAGCGGGCCAACCAGGTGAACCAGCAGCCGCAGGCGCCGCAGCCGGGTCAGCTGCCGGCCGCGTTCGGCGGGGCGGGACAGGACGGCGAGTTCGAGCTGCCGGACGACCTGAAGAAGATGCTCGGCGGCAACTGAGCCCTTCCCGAACGGGCACAGTACGAACGGATGACAGCTCTGTCATCCGTTCACCCGGCGCGCGCCGCGGCGCCCGGGCTTACGGTGGTGAACGCAGGGGGACGAGTAGCTGAATTGCCTGTTCGGTACTCGGTCACGGCGCACCGGCTCCGGTTGTGGCTGATCTTCCAACGGTTAGGATCGTCCCTACGCCCAAGAGCAACACCACCTGCGGAATGCGTCGAGGACGGTTCGGATGAGGCAGCAGTTCAAGAACCTGGACACGTGGCGGGGAAAGCTGACCGCCACCTGGGTCTGCCTGGCTCCGCCGACCGCCATGGTCGCCGTGTTCGTGGTCGGCGGCGTCACCTCGAACACGTTCATCGTCGACGCGCACGCGCTGGCCGCGCCGCGCCAGGACGCGGTCTTCGACGACCTGGCGAACAACGTCCCGGCGCAGCCCGGTGCCGACGGCAGTCTGCCGACGCAGGCGAAGTCCACGATCGAGGTCCCGTTCACCGGTACGACCGACGGCACCGTGCAGCCGATTCCGGGCGCGTTCGGCGACGCGTCGGGTATCCCGGGCACGGTGCTGGCGGCGTACCAGAAGGCTGCTCGCGATCTCGCGCTGTCGATGCCCGGCTGCCACCTCACCTGGCCGTTGCTGGCCGGGATCGGCAAGGTCGAGTCCGACCACGCCAGCGGCGGCAAGGTGGACGCGAACGGCAACACCCGCGGCAAGATCCTCGGCCCGGTCCTCGACGGCAGCCCCGGGATGGCGGCGATCGCCGACACCGACCACGGCGTGTACGACGGGAACACGACGTGGGACCGCGCCGTCGGCCCGATGCAGTTCGTGCCGGGTACCTGGAACACGTTCGGTGCCGACGGCAACGGTGACGGCGTGAAGGACCCGCACAACGTGTTCGACGCGGCCCGCGCGGCCGGGGACTACCTGTGCTCCGGCGGGGCGAACCTGTCCGACCCGCAGGGCCTGGTGCAGGCGGTGCTGCGCTACAACCACTCGATGGACTACGTGTCGACGGTGCTGCGCTGGATGCAGTCGTACAGCAAGGACACCGTGAGCGTGCCGGACAAGCCGGGCCAGATCGTCGTACCGGACGACAACGGCAACGCGGGCGGCGACGACAAGGGCAACACCCGGACCACGCCGCCGACCACTCCGCCGACGACGGTCCCGACCACGGCGCCGACGACCGGTACGACGACCTCCCGGCCGACCGTCGTACCGACGACGCCGCGCCCGACGTCCGGCGTCACCGGCTCGACGAAGCCGACGACGCCGAGGCCGACGCACGCGCCGGAGACCTCGACGACGCCGACGAAGCCGCCGTACACGCCGCCGACGACGCCGACGACGCCGCCGAGCACCCCGACCAGCACGCCGCCGACGACACCGCCGACGACGCCCGGGGACCCGAGCTGCCCGCCGAGCACGCCGCCGACGGACACGCCCACCCCGACACCTTCGCCGTCGGACTCGCCGACCCTGACGCCCACTCCGACCCCGTCGCCGACGCCGAGCCCGTGCGACTCGACGGCTCCGGCGGGCGAGCAGACGACCACGAACGCGCCGGCCGCGTCCCAGCCGGCGAACTGAGCCGACCCCGGTCCGGACCTTTTCGAGGTAGGGTTTGTCGTTACCTCGGTGCCGGTTTTCCGAGCGGATTCTGTGGCCCGTAACTTTGCGTCGTCTTGATGTAACTTTCTGGCGCTTGGTTCGTTGAAGGGGCTATGCGCCTAACCCGTAGTGGTAACCGTCGGGTCAAAATCATCATCGCTTCACTCTGTACCGCCCCGCTCCTGGTCGGGGCCGTTGTCACCGTCGCCTCGGGAGGAACCGGAGCCGCCGATCAGCTGACGGCGGGCAGTCCGGTCGCGCCCTCACCGGGGGCCGGGCTGAACAGCGGTGAGTTCGACGAACTGACGATGATCGTGCCGCAGCGTCCCGGCGTGGACGGGCAGCTCGGATCCGACAAACCCGCCCTCGCCGACGTCCCCGTGCAGGGGGCCACCGACGGGCGATCGGTCGTCCGTCCCGGGCGGCCGGGTGCCGTGAACGGCATCCCGCGCGGGGTGTTCCCCGCCTACCGCCGCGCCACCGCGAACCTCGCGGTCGTGCGGCCGAATTGTGGGCTGACCTGGCCGCTGCTGGCCGGGATCGGCAAGGTCGAGTCCGACCACGCGGCCGGCGGCCGGGTCGACGTGGCCGGCACCACCCGCGGCCGGATCCTCGGGCCGGAGCTGAACGGCCGGCACGGCAACGGCCGGATCACCGACACCGACAAGGGCAAGTACGACGGCGACCCGGTCTGGGACCGCGCCGTCGGGCCGATGCAGATCATCCCGCAGGTGTGGAGCGAGTTCGGGGCCGACGGCAACGGCGACGGCTTCCGCAACCCGAACAACGTGTACGACGCGGTCACCACCGTCGCGGTGGTGCTCTGCGCCCAGGGCGACGACCTGCGGAACCCGCGCGACCTGGTCGCCTCGCTGCTGCGCTACCACCACTCGAAGGACTTCGTCGCGACCGTCCTGAAGTGGATGCGGCTGTACAGCAAGGACGCCGTCCTGGTGCCGAACGCGAAGGGCAACATCGCGCCCGCGAAGCCGACCGGCAACGCGGACCGCCGGGTCGACCCGCGCAAGGTGCCGAACGTTCCGGACGACACGAACACGCCGACTCCGACGCCGACGGCCACCACGACGGTGCCGACGGTGGAGCCGACGACGCCGTGGGAGACGCCGACGCTGCCGCGGCCGATCGACACGCCGACGGACTCGCCGACCCACCACCCGACGACGACCCCGACCCGGACGCCGACCAAGACCCCCACCAAGACGCCGACGAAGACGCCTACCAGGACGCCGTCGCCGACGCCGACCCCCACGCCGACTCCGACCCCGACCCCGACGCCGACCGACACCCCGACGGAAACCCCGAGCGGTACGCCGTGCGCCGGCAACGAGACCACCACCCCGACCTGCACTCCGGGCGGCGGCTCGCACGGGTAGGTGGTGCCTGGTGCTTCCCCGCCTACTGCGGGGCACTCGGCACCACCAGCCGATACGGTCAGGGCATGACCGGTGTACTGAAGCTGGCCGGCACGGTGTTGCCGGCCGGCGAGCAGCAGGAGATCCACCTCAGCGGCGGGCTGGTCGTCGACCGGCCTGCCGCTGCTGACGTCACGACCGTGCACACGGGCGGCTGGATCGTGCCGGGGCTGGTGGACGCGCACTGCCACATCGGCCTCGACCAGCACGGCGGCGTCGACGAGGAGATCCAGGAGCAGCAGGCGATCGCCGACCGGGACGCCGGCGCGCTGCTGGTCCGGGACGCCGGTTCGCCGGTCGACACCCGCTGGATCGACGACCGCGAGGACCTGCCGAAGATCATCCGGGCCGGCCGGCACCTCGCCCGCTCGAAGCGGTACCTGCGCAACTACGGCTGGGAGATCGAGCCGGAGGAGCTGGTCGCGTACGTCGAGCAGGAGGCCCACCGCGGCGACGGGTGGGTGAAGCTGGTCGGCGACTGGATCGACCGCGAGGCCGGCGACCTGACCCCGTGCTGGCCGGCCGAGGCGCTGAACGCGGCGATCGCGCGCGCCCACGAGCTCGGCGCCCGGGTCACCGCGCACGTGTTCGGCGAGCACGCCCTCCCGGACCTGGTGGCCGCGGGCATCGACTGCCTCGAACACGGGACGGGCATCGAGCCGGGGCTGCTCGGCGAGCTGGCCGAGCGCCAGGTGGCCGTCGTACCGACGCTGATCCAGCTGGAGAACTTCCCGCAGTACGCCGAGCAGGCCGCGGGCAAGTTCCCGGTGTACGCCGCGCACATGACCGACCTGTACGAGCGCCGGCTGCAGCGGTTGCGGGACGCGTTCGAGGCCGGCGTACCGGTGTATGCGGGCACCGACGCGGGCGGCGTCCTCGGGCACGGGCTGGTCGCGCAGGAGATCCAGGCGCTGACCGAGATCGGGATGTCGGGGGAGCAGGCGCTGGCCGCCGGGTCGTGGGCGGCGCGCGAGTGGCTGGGGGCGCCGAGCGAGCTGCGGCCGGGCGATCCGGCCGATCTGGTCGTGTACGACGAGGACCCGCGGGCCAATCCGGCGGTTCTGTCGTACCCGCGGCTGATCGCGCTGCGTGGGAGCGTGATCTTCTCTCGGTGACGGAAAAATCTTCCTGAGAGGGTGGCCTCGGCGGAAGATCTTCCCTTAGCGTGGCTCTCGGGACCGCCGACGCCCCTCGGCGGACCAGATACGGGAAGGAACCGCCCCATGTCCCGAGTACCCAAGCTGGCCGCGCTCCTGGGCGTTGGTGCCCTCGCGCTGACCGCCCTTCCGAGCAACGCGGCAGAGCCCTCCGCGACGAGTCTCGCCTCGGCGTTCCAGAGCGCTTCGGCGAAGTACGACGTACCGCGTGAAGTGCTGGTGAGCGTCGGCTTCGCCGAGACGCATCTGGACGGCCACCACGGTGCGCCGAGCCAGGCGAACGGCTACGGCGTGATGCACCTGGCCGCGAACAACACGAACAAGACGATGTCCGAGGCAAGCAAACTGACCGGGCTGCCGGTCGCGAAGCTGTCGAAGGACGACACGTCGAACATCCTCGGCGCCGCCGCCGTCCTGGACTCGTACGCCGACCAGGCCCGCCTGAAGGACCGCTCGAAGCTCGGCGAGTGGTACTCCGTGATCGCGAAGTACTCGCACTCCGCCGACGCGCCGACCGCCCGGCTGTACACCGACGAGGTCTACAAGGTGATCGGCCTCGGGGTCCGTACCGCCGGCGTCTCGACCGATCCGCAGGACGTGACGCCGGACCGCGGCGCGTACGCGAAGGTCGCACCGCTCGATGCCAAGGTGCAGGGCGCCGACTACCCGGGCGCGATCTGGGACCCGGCGAGCACCAGCAACTACCAGGTCGGGCGCACGCAGGCGATCACCACGATCGTCATCCACGTCACCCAGGGCTCGTACGCCGGGACGATCAGCTGGTTCAAGAACCCGTCGGCGCAGGTCAGCGCGCACTACGTGGTGCGGTCCAGCGACGGCCAGATCACCCAGATGGTGGCCGAGAAGGACACCGCGTGGCACGCCCGGAGCGCGAACCCGTACGCGATCGGGATCGAGCACGAGGGGTACGTCGACCAGCCGTCGTGGTTCACCGACGCGATGTACCGGTCGTCGGCCGCGCTGGTGAAGAACATCGCCGACCGGCGCGGCATCCCGAAGGACCGTGACCACATCAAGGGCCACAGCGAGATGCCCGGCAACGACCACACCGACCCCGGTCCGAACTGGAACTGGGACTACTACATGCAGCTGGTGAACGACGGGAATCCGAACCCGCCGCAGTACAACTTCACCACCTGGGGGAGCGGCGTGAACGTCCGCTCCGCGCCCAAGCTGTCCGCGTCGGTGGTGACGTCGCTCGCCGGCCCGACCCGCGTGTTCGTGGAGTGCCAGGTCCAGGGCGACACGGTCACCGCGGGCGGGTACACCAACAACTGGTGGTCCAAGCTGCGCGACCAGAAGGGCTATATCACCAACATCTACATCGACGACCCGAACGCCAAGCTCCCCGGCGTTCCAGACTGCTAGAGCGGAAAGGTAGAGCCTGCTGTACCGACCTCCCGGCGGTGAGTGCCGGAAGATAGGAGCATGCTCTCGAAGATTCTGTCCCGGGGTGGTCCGGCCGCGGCGTACCTGGTGGTGCGGTTCTTCAAGTCGGTCACGTTGCTGGCCGCGCTGCCGATCAGTCTGTTGCTGGGCTGGATCATCCCGGGCGCCACCGCCGGCCTGGTGCGGCTGGCGAACAGCGAGCGGTACCGCGCCGCGAAGTACCTGGGCGTCCCGCAGGCGGAGGAGCTACCTGCTGCGCTGCCACGGCAGTCCGGGGACGTGGTGACGCTGTTCCGGGACAAGTCGTTCAAGCGCAGCCTCAAGTGCCTGCTGATGCCGGTGGTGATGATCCCGGAGCTGTTCGTCACGGCGATCGCCGTGGTCGGTGCCCCCGCCGCAGTAGCAAGCATGCTGTTGTGGAAGCTTGACCCAGGCAACTTCAGCCTTCTCGGTGTCGGCGTCGGCAACTGGCTCGAGGCGCTCACGCTTGGCCCTCTGCAGATCCTGCTCAGCCTGGGTTTCCTGGGCTGGCTGGCGCCGGCAATCGCCCGTGGCCATGCCAACGCCGTGCTGACGCTGCTAGCGCCGAGTGCGGAGCAGCTGGAAACCGCCAGGCTGGAGCAGCGTGTGGAGGAGCTCACCAAGAGCAGGGCCGGTGCGGTTGATTCGCATGGCGCCGAGCTGCGCCGGATCGAGCGGGACCTGCACGACGGTACCCAGGCCCAGCTGGTCTCGCTGGCGATGCGTATCGGCGTTGCCAAGCAGCTGATGGCCGAAGACCCGGAGAAGGCCGCCAAGCTGCTCGACGACGCCAGAGACGGTGCAGAGCAGGCCATGACCGAGCTACGCGGAGTCCTGCGCACCATGTACCCGCCGATCCTCGCTGACCGCGGTCTTGCCGGCGCGGTCTCCGCACTGGCCGCTCGTTGCCCGCTTCCCGTAGACCTACGCATCGGTGAGCTGGGCGAGGTCCCGGCCGCAGTCGAGGCGGCGGCGTACTTCGTGGTCGCAGAGTCCCTCACCAACATCACCAAGCACAGTGCGGCCGGCCATGTCGACGTACAGCTCGAACGGCGCGGTTCTGAGCTCTACCTGGCCGTCACGGACGACGGGATCGGTGGAGCCCGCATCAGCGAGCAGAGCGACCTGCTGGGCCGGGGGAGCGGTCTGCATGGGATGCTGCATCGCGTGCAGGCGATCGACGGCCACATGGAGCTGCAGAGCCCGATCGGCGGGCCGACCACGGTCGAGGTGATCCTTCCGTGCGGGTGATCATCCTCGAGGACAACCCGATCCTCGCCGAGGGCCTGAGCCTGCTGCTCGACAACTCCGGCTTCCAGGTCGCCGCGATCACCACCGACGCGGACCACTTCGCCAAGGCGGTCGCCGAGCACGAGATCGACATCGCGATCGTCGACGTACGGCTGCCACCGACCTTCACCGACGAGGGCCTGCGCGCCGCGATCGAGGCCCGGCGTACCCGGCCGGGGCTCCCGGTGCTGGTGTTCTCGCAGTACGTCGAGGAGGTGTATGCGGCCGAGCTACTGGCGGCCGGCAGCGAGGGCGTTGGGTACCTCCTCAAGGACCGGGTGTCCCGCGTTGACGAGTTCCTGGAGGCCGTACGCCGGGTTGCGGGCGGGGGCACCGTCCTGGACTCGGAGGTGGTCAGCCAGCTGATGGTGAAGCGCAGCAGCCCACTGGACCGCCTGACGCCGCGGGAACGTGAAGTACTCGCGCTGATGGCGGAGGGGCTCGGCAACACCGCCATCGGGGAGAAGTTGTTCATTTCCGACGGTGCTGTGCACAAGCACGTCGGCAACGTGTTCCTGAAGCTGGACCTGCCGCCGACGGACTCCGGGCACCGCCGTGTCCTGGCTGTTCTCGCCTACCTCGGCCTGTGAACTCTTGACGGTTCGGTCTCGCTAGTCCACTCTCGTGATCTGAGAGCGCTCTCATCCACCGAACCGCCCCTAGGTGAGGAGAGTTCATGAAGGTCCTATTAGCCGCCGTACTCACGGCGGCTGCACTGACTGTGCCCACGGCCCAGGCACTGGCCGCCCCGGGCCAGGCAGCTGCGATGCAACGCGACTTCGGCCTGAACGAGCAGCAGATGCAGCAACGCCTGGCAGCCGAGACCTCAGCAGCCAAGCTGCTCCCGGCTGCCCAGAAGGCAGCCGGCACTGCCTTCGGCGGAGCCTGGTACGACGCCACGACGCAGAAGCTCGTCGTAGGAGTCGCCGGCCAGGACCACGCGGCCGCCGTACGCGCCACAGGTGCCCAGGTGACCGCCGTACCGGTAACAGAGAAGGCACTGAACCAGCGCAAGGCTGCTGTCGACAAGCTGGCTGGTAAGGCAGTACCGGCCGCCGTCAGCGGCTGGGCGGCCGACCCGAAGTCAGGGACCGTGGTCGTCAACGTCCAAGCAGGTAAGCGTTCCAAGGCCGTCGACGCGTTCCTGGCCAAGCTAGGCGCCGTCACAGTCAAGGAGGTCGCTGCCGAGGCGCCTCGTACGTTCGCGGCCGGCACCGTCGGCGGTGACCCGTACTACGTCAGCAACATCCGCTGCTCGATCGGCTTCTCCGTGGTCGGCGGCTACGTCACCGCGGGGCACTGCGGGCGCAGCGGAATCGTGCGGGGCTGGGACGGCTCGGACCAGGGCTCGTTCCAGGGCTGGTCGTTCCCCGGCAACGACTATGCGTGGGTGTCGACGGGCTACGGCTGGTGGAACGTCGGCGTGGTCCTCGGCTGGGGACAAGTGAGCGACCAGCTCGTCCGTGGTTCGTGGGAGGCACCGATCGGTTCGTCGGTATGCCGCAGCGGCTCGACGTCGCACTGGCACTGCGGCACGATCCTGGCGAAGAACGAGACCGTCAACTACGGCAACGGCCAGCTGTTCTACGGCGCGACCAAGACCAACGTGTGCGCCGAGCCCGGCGACTCCGGCGGGTCGTTCATCACCGGTGACCAGGCACAGGGCGTCACGTCCGGCGGCTGGGGCAACTGCAGCAGCGGCGGCGAGACGTGGTTCCAGCCTGTCAACGAGATCCTGCAGACGTACCACCTGACGCTGCAGACCATGTGAGGACCAAGTGGGATCCCCTTGCGCACAAGGGGATCCCACGCGGTTCAGCAGAGTGGTACGCCGGGCAGCTGGGCGTTCGGATCGCTGATGTAGATGTTGCTGATGAAGCCGTTCTGGTCGCGCAGCTTCGACCACCAGTTGTTGGTGTACCCCTCGGCGTTCACGGTGTCGCCCTGCTTCTGGCAGAGCACCCACACCGAGGTCGGCCCGGACAGCGTGGTGACGACCGGCGAGTTCAGGTGCGCGTCGGAGCGGACGTTCACGCCGGAACCCCAGGTCATGTAGTTCTTGCCGGGGCCGGAGCAGCCGTTGTCGCTGGTCAGGTTGTACGAGCCGTACTGCGACGGGTACGCCAGCGCGGAGCCGTTGATGACGATGTTCTGGCCGACACCGTTGAGCAGCTGCTCGTAGTGGATGTGCGGGCCGGTGGAGTTCCCGGTACTGCCGGTGACCCCGATCTGCTGGCCCTGCGAGACGGCCTGACCGTCGGCGACCGAGTACGCGGACAGGTGGAAGTAGTACGTCTTCCACCCGCCGCCGTGCTCGACCGCGATGTAGTTGCCGGCTCCGCTCGGCTGCGAGAACCGGTACGCCGTACCGGCCGCGGAGGCGAGGACCGGCGTACCGTTCGTGGTCCCGCCGTCGGAGCGGACGAAGTCGAGAGCGCGGCGGACCTCACCGTCGTGGTGGCTGTAGGTCCAGCGTTGGCCACACGGGAACGGGGCCTTGAAGTTCGGCGCGGCCTGCGCCTGCGTCGGCACCGCCACCAGGGCGGCGGCGCCGAGCAGGAGCGAGGCGAGTACTGCGAGGATTCTTCTGGGCGGCATGTCGATCAGTGTCGGCGGTGAACCACTCACCGATCAACGGTTTGCGTCTGTACTTAAATGTCAGGCGGTTTCGTCCGGGACCGGCTCCAGCTTCGGGGCCTCGTCCTTCTTGGCGGCCAGCGAGTCGATCAGCTGCTTGGCCAGCGCGAAGCCGGAGCCGCCCATCGTGATCGTCTTCACCAGGGTGTCCTCGATGCCCTGCGCACCGTTCAGCACCACCATGTTGCCGACCTTCTCGAACGAGCTGGCCGCGGCGCTGACGATCTCCGGGTAGGCCTCGGCGAGCTGCTGCGCGACGACCGCCTCGGTGTTCGTGGCGAGCGCCTCGGCGCGGGCCTTGATACCGGCGGCCTCGGCCATCGCCTTGGCCTGCACGGCCGACGCCTCCGCCTTACCGGTGAGCTCGGTGGCCTTCGCCTGTGCCTCACCGCGGAGCTGGACCTCCCGGGCGTTCGCCTCGGCGGCCGCGATCTGCGCGTCCCGGGCCGCCTGGGCCAGGGTGCGCTGCCGGTACGCCTCGGCGTCGGCCGGCTTGAGCACCGACGACTCCAGCTGCTTCTCGGCCAGCGAGGCGTTCAGCTTCGCGGTCTCCGTCTCGGCGACGACGACCTCCTGCTTGGCCAGCGCCGCCGCCAGCGGGCCGGCCTGGAACGACTTCGAGGTGGCCTGGTCGACCTCGGCCTGGTAGCCGGCCTTGGCGATCTCGCTCTCCCGGATCGCGGCGGCCTTGGCCGCGGCCGCGACCTGCTCGCGCTCGGTCGCCTCCCGGTCCCGCTCGGCCTGCGCGATCCGGGCCTGCGCCTCGACCGCCGCGGCCTGCGGGCGGCCGAGGTTCTTGATGTAGCCGGACTCGTCGTCGATCTCCTGGATCTGCAGCGAGTCCACGACCAGGCCGAGCTTCTCCATGTCGCCGGCCAGCGAGCCGCGGATGTTCGTGGTCAGCGTCTCCCGGTCGTGCAGCATCTCCTCGACCGTGGTGGAACCGACGATCGCCCGCAGGTGACCCGCGAACAGTTCGTGGATGGTGCCCATCACCTGCTCGTCGCTCTGCTCCAGGAACCGCCGCGCGGCGTTCGCGATCGAGCCGTAGTCGTCACCGACCTTGTAGGCCGTGACGCCCTTGATGTGCAGCGGGATGCCCTGGCTGGACACGCAGGTGACGGTCAGCGGCGTGGCGCGGATGTCCAGCGGCAACCGCCGGACGGTCTGGAATCCCGGCAGCACCGAGGTGCCCCGACCGACCACGATCTTGAAGCCGAGCGTGTCGTTGACCTGGTCGTTGCTGGAGTGCGCGCCGAGGCCCGAGATGATCAGCGCCTCGTTCGGCTCCGCCACCCGCCAGACCATCCGGAACAGGATGAGCAGCACCACGACCGCGACGGCGGCGATGCCTACGTACGTCCAGAGCATTTCCCCTCCAAGGGAACGAAATTAAAGGGCGCGAGCGACGTAGACGGTGCGCGGTGGGTCGAAGTCGACGACGACCACCTGCGTCCCCACCTCCAGCACCTCGTCGGTCGCGGGGTAAGCGTAGAAGGCCTCGGTGGCACCCCGGACCGGCAGCATCACCTCGCCGACGATCCCGGGTGCGATGCGCCCGATGACCCGCCCCCGCTTGCCTACCATCTTGCCCCTCCGACGCACTTCCGGCTGCTCCAGTTCCCCGAATGTTAGGGCATGCCTCCTGATCCCACGCCTACTGCGGGGCACTCGGCACGGCATCTCGCCGCACGGGTGCAAAGGCCACGATGCTCCGCATCGAGACCTTCGCCCCCGCACGCCGAGCTACCGCACCGAGCACCTCCTCGCTACGACGTGGGATCAGGAGGCATGCCCTAGCTGGCCGTTCGACTTGTCGCCGCTGCGGCGCAGGAGGATCGTTGAGCTTGGAGACGGGAGGGACGCATGGGCGACGGCGTACTGGTCGGCGTCACCGAGCAAGGCGCCGACGACGCGCGCCTCGAGGAGCTCGCGCTGTTGCTGCGGCAGGAGCTGCTGTTGCTCGACGTGAACTCGGTCGAGTCGTACCGCGCGGGCCCCGCGCCGGAAGGCTCGAAGGGTGGCCTGGCCGCGGTCGCCGGCCTGCTGAACGTCTCGCTGGCCCCGGGGTTGCAGGCGCTCGGATCGGTGGTCGTGGTGATCCGGGAGTGGGTCCGCCGATCGGCCTCCGGGCGGACGGTGAAGCTCACCATCGACGGCGACGTGATCGAGCTGACCGGAGCGACCGGCGAGATCCAGCAGCAGCTGGTCGACGCGTTCGTACGACGGCACGCCGGCGCGGGCGAGTGAGATGGACGGCTCGCGGATCGCGCTGATCGTCGCCAACGACGAGTACGACGATCCGGGACTGCGGCGGCTGGTCGCGCCGGCGCAGGACGCGGTGGCGCTGGCCGCCGTGCTGGCGGACCCGTCCGTGGGCGACTTCGACGTGCGGGTGCTGCGGAACGAGTCCGCGCAGGAGATCCGCCTCGCGGTGGAGGACTTCTTCGCGGACCGGGTACCGGAGGACCTGCTGTTGCTGCACTTCTCCTGCCATGGTTTGAAGAACGCGGCGGGCGAGCTGTTCCTGGCGGTCGCGGACACGAAGCCGGCCCGGCTGGCCTCGACCGCGGTCGCCGCGGACTTCGTCAACCGGCAGATGGCGGACAGCCGGGCGCAACGGATCGCGCTGTTCCTGGACTGCTGTTACGGCGGCGCGTTCCCGCGCGGCATGGTCGTACGGGCTGCCGGTGAGGCACAGGTACGGGATGCTTTCGCCGGCCAGGCCGATGTCGGCGGAGGACGCGGTCGCGTGGTCGTGACCGCCTCCAGCGCGATGGAGTACGCGTTCGAGGGCGGCCAACTTGCGACGGACAGCGCACCGGCTCCGTCGGTGTTCACCGGCGCGGTGGTCGACGGCCTGACCACCGGGGAGGCGGACCGCGACGGTGACGGGTGGGTCGGGCTGACCGAGCTGGTCGGCTACGTGACCGACCGGGTCCGTCGGGTGACACCGAACCAGAATCCACAGATGTGGACGTTCGGCTCGCAGGGCGAACTCCTGATCGCCCGCAGCCGGGTCCGCCGGATCACTCCGGCGGCGCTGGCGCCGGAGCTCCTCGAGGCGCTGGAGAGTCCGTTGCCAGCGGCAAGGTTCGGCGTGGTCGACTACCTGCGCGAACGCCTCGCGGGCACCGATCTGAGTCAGGCCTACGCCGCCTGGCAGGCGTTGCTGCCGATGGTGAACGACGACAGCCGCCGGGTCGCGGAGGCGGCGACGGCCGCCGTGCAGACCGGTGTCGCACGGGTCACTCCCGCGGTCCTCGACCTCAGTGCGACAGGTACGGCGGAGGTGCGGCTCGAGGGTACGCCGATCGCGCTGACGGCCGTTGCCTCGGCCACCGTCTCGTGGTTGACGGTGGAGCAGGACGGTCCGGTGATCCGGGTCCGGGCGGACGGCGCCGGTACGGGCAAGGCGGCGGTCGTCCTCACCGGTCCCACCGGCGACCAGACGATCCCGGTCCGGATGACCGTGCCGGACCGGATGACCGTGCCGGACACCGGGTCCGAACCGCCCGCGCCGCCGCCGGAACCCCGGCCGGAGCCCGAACCGAGTCCCCGGCCCGAGCCACCGCGGACGCAGGAGGCCAGTTCCGCCGGCGAACCGGTCGCCGTCGCGCCACCGGCCGAACCGGGAATCGTGCCCTGGTGGGCGGTCGTCGTACTCGCGCTCGGCTCGGCCCTCCTGATGGTGGTGAACTGGCCGGGAGCAGCCGACTCCCGCAAGCTGTGGTACGACCCGGATCCGACCGGCTGGTACGTCTACCGCAGCTGGGCCGACCCGGAGATCCTCGCCGCGACGGCCGCGTTCCTGGCCGCGGCACTGGCACGTACGGCGGGTCCGGTCGCCCTCGGTGTGGTCGCCGGCTGCCTGCTCTCGATGCTCGAGGATGCGATCAGGATCCTCGGCGGCGGGATCAGTGCCGACGAGACCAGCGCCTGGACGGTCACCGCCGTACTGACCGCCGTCCTGCTCGTCGTACTGTTCGTTTCCCTCAGACCGCGGAGCTGGCCGATGCGTCCGGTTCCGCCGCCGTCCGCCGGCCTGGTGGTTGCCGGAGGCATCCTCCTGGTGGTGGGGCCGACGATCCAGGCCCCCAACGGCTACTCCCTGCTCACCGTCACGCCGTTGTTCCTGCTCGGACCTCTCGTGACCACCGCCCTCGCCTGGTCCGCGATCGCGAGCCCCTCGCGGACCTGGCTGAGTGCGGCCGCCGTGACGCCGGCGGTCCTCGGGGCGATCGGCGCCGCACCGCTCTGGACCCAAGGCCACTCGGTCCTGGTGTTCCTGCTTTACCTGTTCGGCAACCTGTTGATCGCCGCGGGAGTGCTCAGCCGCGGACGGCGCCTTCCGTCGCACCCTTGATGAACTGGCGGGCGAAGATCGCGAAGACGACCACCAGGGGGATCATCGCGAGCAGCGCGCCGGTCATCACCATGCTGTAGTCGACGCCGTGCGCGCGGTTCAGGGTGGACAGCGCGACCTGCAGCGTCAGGTGGTCCGGATTGGTGAGCACGATCAGCGGCCACATGTAGTCGTTCCAGGACCCGACGAACGTGAAGATGCCGAGGAACGCCAGCGCCGGCCGCGCGGACGGCAGCGCGACGTGCCAGTACGTGCCGAAGAAGCCGCAGCCGTCCAGTGTCGCCGCCTCGACCAGTTCGTCGTGGATCGAGTTCTGGAAGTACTGCCGCATCCAGAAGATCCCGAACGCGTTCGCCGCGCCCGGGATGATCAGCGCCTTCAGCGAACCGACCCAGCCGAGGATGGCCATCGTCTGGAACTGCGGCACGGCGGCCAGCTGCGCCGGCAGCAGCATCGTCGCGAGCAGGATCACGAACAGCGCGTTCCGCCCCGGGAACCGGAACTTCGCGAACGTGAACGCGGCCAGCGAGTCGAAGAACAGCACCAGCGCCGTCGTCGAGACCGCGACGATCGCGGTGTTCGCCATCGACTGGAAGAACGCGACGTTCGCCAGCACCTGATGGACGTTCTCGCCGAAGTGCCCGCCGAACGTGAACTTCGGCGGGAACCGGTAGATGTCCGCGGTCGTGTTCGACGCCATGATGACCGTCCACACGAACGGGAACATGAACACCAGCAGCGCCAGGATCAGAACGGTGTGCAGCGCGATCCCGCGCACCCTGCTCCGGATCATCGGTCCTCACCCCGTCCGCGGAAGATCCGCCAGTTGATTGCCGTGAACAACAGCACCAGCACGAAGATGCTCAGCCCGATGGCCGCGGCGTACCCGTAGTCGTTGTCGAGGAACGCGGCCCGGTAGAAGAACATCACCACGGTCATCCCGCTCTGCCCGGTGCCGCCGCTGTTGCCGACCATCACCTGCGGCTCGGTGAACGTCTGCAGGCCGCCGATCGTCGACATCATGACGGTGAACAGTACGACGGGACGCAGCTGCGGCAACGTGATCGAGAAGAACGTCCGTACGGCGCCCGCACCGTCCACCTTGGCGGCCTCGTACTGCTCGCGCGGGATCGCCTGCAGACCGGCCAGGTAGATCAGCGTGTTGTACCCGACCCACTGCCAGACGATCATCGCGGTGATCGCGATCTTGATGCCCCAGGGCTGCCCGAGCCAGTTCTGCTGCGGGATGCCGAGCGACCGCAGCGCGGCGTTCACCAGACCGAAGTTCGTACTGAAGATCGAGCTGAAGAAGATCGCCATCGCGACCAGCGAGGTGACGTTGGGGATGAAGTACGCGATCCGGTAGACGTTGGTGAACCGGACCGCGGACTGCAGCATCACCGCGAGCACCAGCGCGAGTACCAACGTCGGCACCGTGGACATCACGAACAGGACGACGGTGTTCTCCAGCGCCTGCCAGAAGGTCGGATCCTTGACCAGGAACGCGAAGTTGCTGAGCCCGGTGAACTTGCGGGCACTCAGCCCGTCCCAGCGCTGGAACGCCAGCACGATGGTGGACAGCACCGGGTACAGCCCGAACACCGCGAACAACACGTAGAACGGCGACAGCGCCAGGTAGAACCGCCAGTACGACCAGATCCGCCTCCGGGGAACCGCCGCCGTCACCGTGGGTCTGGTCACCGTCGCCGTGGCGGTCACTGCACTCCCTGCCGTTTGGCGATCGCCTTCGCCTTCGACACCGCCGACGCCCAGGCCGCATCCGACGTCTTGGACCCGGTCTGCACGGTCTTCAGCTCGTCGTGGAACGGTCCCGCGACCGAGTCGTCGAACGGGCTCTGGTACGCGACCGGGATGTTCTTGGCCGCCGGGCCGAAGATGTCGATCGGCACCTGGCCGCCGAAGAACGGGTCCTTCGCCTTCAGCTCCGGCTTGTCGTACGCCGCCGGCGCGGACGGGAAGATCTGCGCGTCGGTGAACGCCTTCGCCTCGTTGTCGGCGCTGAGCATGTACTTGATCACGTCGAACGCCTTCTGCGGATCGGCGGCGTTCTTGGTGATCGCGAGGAACGAGCCGCCGAAGTTCGCCGGACCGCCCGGGGTCGGCGCCAGCCGCCACTTGCCGGCCGTCTTCTTCACCGCGGACTTGATGTCCAGCGCGAGCCAGGCGGCACCGGTGATCGTCGGGATCGTGCCCTGGTCGAGGCCCGCGTTCCAGTCCGGGCTGCCGCTCGAGGTCCGGCCGTCGATCTTCAGCGTCATCGCCTTGACCGAGGTGTCCCAGGCCTTGCGGATGTGGTCCTGGTCGCCGATGAACTTGTTGTCCTTGGAGATGTACCGCTCGGTGCCCTGGCCGACCACCATGTCGTAGAGGTCGGTGGCGTCCGGGATCAGCGGCGCCTTCGGGTTCTTGGCCTTCAGCTGGACGCCGGCGTTGAAGAAGTCGTCCCAGCTCTTCAGTTGCTCGGCGACCTGGGCCGGGTCGCTCGGCAGCCCGGCGGCGGCGAAGATGTCCTCGCGGTAGTACAGCGCGGTCGGGCCGACGTCGATCGGCAGCCCGATCACCTTGCCGTCCAGCGTGGTGGCCTGCTTGACCTTCCAGTCCAGGTAGTCGCCGAGCACGGAGTCCGCGCCGACGGTCTTCAGGTCCACGAACCGCTCCGCCTGGGGCAGCAGCGACGCGATGTCCTCGCCCTTCAGGCCGGTGATGTCCGGGATCGACGTACCGCCGTTGAACGTGGTGATCAGCTTCTGCTTGAAGTCGCCGCCGATCTCGGAGTACTTGATCTTCGGGTCCGGGAAGTGCGCGATCGTGTCCTTCAGCACGGACTGGCCGAGACCGCCCGGCCAGCACCAGAACGTCAGCTCGGTGGCGGCGTTCTTCTTGGCCGGCGCGCCGGCGTTGTTCATCCCGGACGAGCAGCCGACGAGCGTGCCACCCGCTACGGCCGCGAAGCCCCCGAGCAGCGTCCGACGAGAGAGGTTCATTCGGTTTACCTTCCTGAGTGAGCGCTGATCAGCGCTTCCAGTTGGTGTTGATCGGGGTTGGCTTCCTGCCAGGCCGCGAGGTCGGCCCAGCGCGGCGCGGCGTCCGCACCGCCGAGCCGGGTGACCGAGATCGCCGCGGTGAGTGCGGCGAACCGCACCCGTTGCTCGAGCGGCAGCTCCCAGAGCGTGCCGGCGATGAAGCCGGCGGCGAACACGTCACCCGCCCCGGTGGTGTCCGCCGCCGGGACCGGATAGGCCGGTACGTCGACGTACTGCCCGCCGGCCGCGTCGAGAGCGATGGCACCGGCGGCGCCGTTCGACACGACGACCAGCGGAACCTTCTCCGCCAGCCGGCGGATCGCCTGTTCGGGGGAGTCCGTCCGGGTGTAGTGCATGGCCTCGTCGGCGTTCGGCAGGAACACGTCACAGTGCTCGAGCTGATCGAGTACGGCGGGATCCCACTGCTCGCTCGGGTCCCAGCCGACGTCCGCGAACACCGTGCTGCCGGCCGCCTTCGCCTTGGCCAGCCACTCGTTCGGCCACGGACCGATGTGGGCGGCGACCGCCCGGGCGGCCGGTGCGGAGGCGATCAGGTCGTCGGCCGACAGCGGGGGAGTGGTGCCGCGGGTGACCAGCGCCCGGTCGTTGTCGTAGGCAAGGGCCACGGTGAGCGGGGTCGGCCAGTCCGGGAGCTTGCGGGACAGTCCGAGGTCGATGCCCTCGGCACTCAGCCCGGCCCACACCCGGTCGCCGAGGTCGTCCGCGCCGAACGCGGCGGCCATCCCGGTGCGCAGCCCGAGCCGGGCGAGCGCGACCGCGAAGTTCGCGATCCCGCCCGGGCTCTCGTGCGACTCGGTCGCCCACACCTCGGTCCCGGGCCGTGGCGCCGTGGGCAGCCCGAGCACCAGGTCCTGGAAGACCAAGCCCGACACCACGACGTCCAGTTGATGCATCTGCAGCCACACTCCTGCATGGTCGATCAAACTCGTGCATGAATCTTGAAACTTGTGCGCATGATCCGCAATACCTGCTCATGACTTTGACTGAAAATGACGGAGTTTGCGTGATACGGTCTGGGTGTGTTGCCGAAGCAGCGACAGGATCAGATCGTCCGCGCCCTCCGGGCCGACGGCGCCGGCGGCGTGAAGGTGCTGGCCGCGAAGCTCGGGGTCAGTGAGGCGACCATCCGCCGCGACCTCGAGCAGTTGCACGCCGAGGGCCGGTTGACCCGGGTGTACGGCGGCGCGCTCGCGGTCGACGGCGGCGACGAGCCGTTCGCGGAAGTCAACGCCGTCCATGCCGAGGAGAAGGACCGGATCGCCCGCCGCGCGGCCGAGCTGGTGACCGACGGCGAGTCGCTGCTGCTCGACATCGGTACGACGGCACTCCGGGTGGCGCAGCACCTGCACGGGCGGTCGTTGACCGTTGTCACCAGCAACCTCGCCGTACTGGACGAGCTGGAGAACGACGAGCAGATCGAGCTGATCGTGCTGGGCGGGTTCGTCCGGCGGAGCTACCGGTCGCTGGTCGGGTACCTGACCGAGGAGAGCCTGCGGCAGATCCACGTCGACTGGCTGTTCCTCGGTACCAGCGGGGTCCGGCCCGACGGCAGGGTGATGGACAGCACGATGATCGAGGTGCCGGTGAAGCGGGCGATGATCAACGCGGCGGACCGGGTCGTGTTGCTCGCGGACCGGACCAAGTTCCCGGGCCACGGGGTGGCGCGGGTCTGCGAACCGGGGGAGCTGAGCATGGTGGTGACCGAGTCCGGCGCCGACGAGGCGACCCGGGCCCAACTGGCGGAAGCGGGAGTGCAGGTGGTTCTGGCGTGAACAGGCGGATCCAGGGGGTGTTGCTGTGCGACTGACGATTCTCGGTGGCGGCGGGTTCCGGGTCCCGCTCGTCTACCACGCCCTGCTCGGCGACCACGGCCCTGGCCGGATCACCGACGTGATGCTCTACGACACCGACCGCACCCGCCTGTCGGCGATCGGTGCAGTACTCCGCCAGCAGGCGGCGGCCGCGACCGAGCCGCCCGCGGTGACGGAGACAACCGACCTCGACGAGGCCCTTCGCGGCGCCGACTTCATCTTCTCGGCGATCCGGGTCGGCGGCCTCGACGGCCGCACCGTCGACGAACGGGTCGCCCTCGGCCTCGGTGTCCTCGGCCAGGAAACGGTCGGCGCCGGCGGCATCGCCTACGGTCTTCGCACCATCCCAGTCGCCCGGCAGATCGCCCAGCGCATCGCGGCCGTCGCGCCGGACGCCTGGACCATCAACTTCACCAACCCCGCAGGCATGGTCACCGAAGCAATGACCCCGTTCCTGGGCGATCGGGTGATCGGCATCTGTGACTCACCTTCGGGGCTCGGGCGGCGCGCGGCTTTGGCACTGGGCGTGGACCCGTCAACCGCGTTCTACGACTACGCCGGCCTCAACCACCTCGGCTGGCTCAGGGGCCTCAAGTCCGGCGGCATCGACCGCCTGCCGGATCTACTACAGTCCTCCAGGGCGCTGTCCTCCTTCGAGGAGGGCCGGCTGTTCGGCGCGGACTGGCTCCGCTCGATCGGCTCGATCCCGAACGAGTACCTGCACTACTACTACTTCGCCCGCGAGACCCTCAACGCGGTATCCGCCGTACGTCAGACCCGCGGCGCGTTCCTCCTCGACCAGCAGTCCGCGTTCTACGCCGACACCGGGCAGCACCCGGACCAGGCGCTCGAGCTGTGGCAGAAGACCCGGGCCGAGCGCGAGTCGACGTACATGGTGGAGAGCCGCGAGATCGCCGACGCGGGGGAGCGGGACGAGCGCGACATGGCCGCGGGCGGCTACGAACAGGTGGCGCTGTCGCTGATGCGGGCGATCGGGCACAACGAGCGCGCGTCGCTGATCCTCAACGTCCGCAACCGCGGCGTACTGCGGCACCTGGACGACGACGCCGTCGTGGAGATCCCGTGCACGGTGGACGCCAACGGCGCCCTGCCCGTGACGGTCTCCCAGCTCACCGACCACCAGGCCGGCCTCGTCTGCTCGGTGAAGGCCGTCGAGCGGACCACGATCGAGGCGGCCGCGTCGGGCTCCCGGGACGCCGCCGTACGGGCGTTCGCCTGGCATCCGCTGGTCGACTCGGTGACGGTCGCCCGCGAACTGCTGGACGGGTACGTCGAACAGCTCCCGGACCTGGGGTACCTGCGCGGCTGAGGCCGACCTGATGCCGATTGGTGTCCACGGTCTGGGATCTGGCACAATGTCAGGCTGAGTCCGTCCAGGTTTCGTGCAGCCCTCTAACTCCACGTTCCCGGTGCGGCCCGTTCGAGTTGTCAGGCGTTGTCCCCACGACGCGTTGCGCTGCTCACCCAGTCTGTAATTTCCAAGGGAGACCACCCAAAAGTGGCAGTCAAGATCCGTTTGAAGCGCATCGGCAAGAAGCGCACCCCGCACTACCGCATCGTCGTCATGGACGCCCGCACCAAGCGGGACGGCCGGGCGATCGAGGAGATCGGGATCTACAACCCGAAGACCGAGCCGTCGTTCATCCGCGTCGAGTCGGACCGGGCGCAGTACTGGCTGGGCGTCGGCGCGCAGCCGAGCGAGGCCGTCGAGGCGATCTTCAAGGCCTCCGGCGACTGGCAGAAGTTCAAGGGCCTGGAGGCCCCGGCGCCGCTGCGCGTCAAGGAGCCGAAGCGGGACAAGCAGGAGATCTTCAACGAGGCGCTGGCCGAGGCCCACGGCTCGCTGAAGACCGAGGCCGTCACCGCCAAGAAGACGGCGAAGAAGGCCGAGAAGAAGGACGACGCCGCCGAGGCCCCCAAGGCCGAGGACGCGCCGAAGGCTGACGAGGCCAAGGCCGAGGAGCCGAAGGCCGACGAGGCTGCGGCCGAGACCACCGAGGCCTGACGATGATGGAGACCGAGGCGCTCGAGCACCTGGTCCGAGGCATCGTGGACAACCCCGACGACGTCAGCGTCCGGGCCCGGAACCTGCGGCGTGGACGCACCCTCGAGGTGCATGTCCACCCCGACGACATCGGCAAGGTGATCGGCCGCAACGGCCGCACCGCCACCGCGATCCGCACCGTCGTCGGCGCCCTCAGCTCCGAGTCCTCGCTGCGCATCGACTTCGTCGACGAGTTCAACCGGCGTCCGCGCCGCTGACCTCAGCAGTCCACACGAAGGGCCGCCCCCGAACCGGGTGCGGCCCTTCGTCTTGTACTCCGTTTCCCCACCCCCGCCTACTCGCGCTTCTCGGTGCGGCTGGTGTGACAGCTGTCGCGTGAAATGCGACAGAATGTCCAGCATCGCTGGACGAACTGGCCAGTGGGACTTCCTGGAAGGGTTTTGCAGTGCTGGTGACAGTCGGTCGGATCGGGCGGGCGCACGGGATCAAGGGTGAGGTCGGGGTCGACGTGCGGACCGACGAGCCGGAGCGGCGGTTCGCGGACGGCGCGGTCGTCGTGACCGACGCCAAGGTGTCCCGGACGCTGACCGTGGCCGCGAGCCGCTGGCACAGCGGGCGGCTGCTGGTGAAGTTCGCCGAGGTGCCGGACCGGACCGCCGCGGAGCAGCTGCGGAACCTGTTCGTCCAGTCGGAGGTCGACGGCGACGAGCGCCCGGAGGACCCGGAGGAGTACTACGACCGCGACCTGGTCGGCCTGGCGGTACGGACCACCGACGGCGCGGGCGTGGGCGAGGTCGTCGACATCGTGCACCTGCCGGCCCAGGACCTGCTGGAGATCCGCCGTACGGCGGGCAACGTGGTGATGGTCCCGCTGGTCGAGGAGCTCGTCCCGGAGATCAACGTCGACAAGCGGTACGTCGTGGTGGCCGACCGGCCGGGCCTGCTGGACCCGGAGGGCGCCGAGGTGGTCCCGACCGATGAGGCTTGACGTCGTCTCGATCTTCCCGGAGTACCTGGCCGCGCTGGACGTCTCGCTGGTGGGCAAGGCGGCCAAGAGCGGCCTGCTGGACGTCCACCTGCACGACCTGCGCGACTGGACCCAGGACCGGCACCGGACCGTCGACGACACCCCGTACGGCGGCGGAGCCGGCATGGTGATGAAGCCCGAGCCCTGGGGGCAGGCGTTGGACGCCCTGGCGCCCGTGGACGGCCCTGCACAGCCCCGGTTGATCGTTCCGACGCCTGCTGGTCGCCCTTTCACTCAAGAGCTCGCTTATGAGCTGGCCGCGGAGCCCTGGCTCGCCTTCGCCTGCGGCCGGTACGAAGGCATCGACGCGCGCGTGGCGTCGTACGCGGCGGAGCGGATGCGCGTCGACGAGGTCTCCATCGGCGACTACGTGCTGAACGGCGGCGAGGTCGCCGTACTCGTGATGGTCGAGGCCGTGGCCCGGCTGCTGCCCGGCGTGATCGGCAACCCGGAGTCACTGGCGGAGGAGTCGCACTCCGGGGACGGCCTGCTCGAGTACCCGGTGTACACGAAGCCCCCGGCCTGGCGCGGGCACGACGTACCGGAGGTCCTGCTCTCCGGGAACCACGGCCTGATCGCGGAGTGGCGCCACGAGGAGTCGGTACGCCGTACCGCCGAACGCCGGCCGGATCTGCTGGCGGCGTGGGGCGACGTACTGTCCGGTCAGGACGGGCTGGAAGGTGTGCGTGTCCTGCCCGCGACGGTGGACGACGCCGGCGAGATCCACGTACTGCAGCTGGCCGCGTTCCTGTCCGAGGCGCGGCTGTACGACGACTACACGATCCCGCCGTTGACGGACGACCCGGCGGCGACCGTGGCCCGCGTGGAGCGTGGCGGCGTACTGAAGGCCGTGGCCGGTACCCGCATCGTCGGATCGGTCCAGCTGGTCGTTGACGAGGCCGTCGGGCATGTCGAGCGGCTGATCGTCGCCCCGGACTGGCAAGGCCGCGGCCTCGGCGCCCGGCTGCTGCGTGCCGCCGAACAGCTCGCGCCGGCCGAGGTCACGTCGTACGCGCTGGACACCGGTGCGCTGAGCGACCGGAACCTGGCCTTGTACCGGAAAGCGGGGTACCGGGAGACCGGCCGGGAGGCGCAGACGCCGAAGGTCGACCTGGTGCACCTCGCGAAGCGCCGTCGCCGTAAGTAGCTCGCCCCGGCTGATTTCGTCACCGTGTAGGGCGTGTGGCAAGATTGTCTGCTGCTGCCCTTCGGTGCTCCTGCCACAGGGGGTGACCACCGACCGGCAGCCTTCTGATGACTTCATCACCACCGAGATTCGTGGGTGACCTGTGGCACGCGCGAGAAAGAGACACCTGAAGATGAGCAACATCCTGAACGAGCTCGACAACGCGAGCAAGCGCGACGACATCCCCGCCTTCCGCGCCGGTGACACCGTCAAGGTGCACGTCAAGGTCGTCGAGGGCAACCGGTCCCGCGTCCAGGTCTTCCAGGGTGTCGTGATCCGCCGCCACGGTGGTGGCCTGCAGGAGACCTTCACGGTCCGCAAGGTCAGCTTCGGCGTCGGTGTCGAGCGGACCTTCCCGCTGCACACCCCGATCGTCGACAAGATCGAGATCGTCACCCGCGGCGACGTCCGCCGCGCCAAGCTGTACTACCTGCGCGAGCTGCGCGGCAAGGCGGCGAAGATCAAGGAGAAGCGCGAAGTACCGGCCTCCTGACGCCGCGTAACGACGACGGTCACCGATGGCGCCGAGCACTGCGACTCGCGCTCGCCCTCGCCCGGTATCCAAGAGGGCACGTCGCAGCAAAGGGCGGCATCGCAGGCTGAAGCAGCGGAACCCGCTGCTCAGCCTGCTCGTCGAGATGAGCACCGTCACGGTGCTCGCGCTCGTCATCACGGTGGTCCTCCGGCTGTTCGTCGCCGAGGCGTTCTACGTCCCGTCCGAGTCGATGTACGACACGTTGACCAAGGACGACCGGATCCTCGCCGAGAAGATCAGCTACATGCACCGCGACGTCCAGCGCGGTGACATCGTCGTGTTCAAGGACCCGGCCAACTGGCTGAACGAGGCGCCCACCGAGCCGGGCACGCTGCGCCGGATCGGCGAGTTCGTCGGCATCCTGCCGCGCAGTGGCGAAGGTCACCTGGTGAAGCGGGTGATCGGGATCGGCGGCGACCGGGTGATCTGCTGCAACAAGCAGGGCCAGATCACCGTCAACGGCATCGCGCTCGACGAGCGCGAGTACCTGCTGAAGGACGCCAAGCCGTCGGAGTACCCGTTCAACGTCCTGGTCCCGGCTGGCCACCTGTGGGTGATGGGCGACAACCGGGCCGATTCGGCCGACTCCCGGGCACACATGGGCGGGCCCGGCGGCGGGTTCGTACCGGTCGAGAACGTGGTTGGCCGGGCTTGTTGCGTAATCTGGCCGTCTGACCGGATGACGATGCTGCGTCCTCCGGATACCTTCAAGAAGCCGGGGCTGAAGAAGTGACCGATACACCGACCAAGCCGGACGCCAAGGACACCAAGCCCGCCCACCGCTCGGGTTTCGCGGCGGCGGCCCGCGAGTTCGTGCTGATCGTGGTCGGCGCCCTGATCGTCTCGTCGATCCTGCGGGCGTTCGTCGGGCAGATGTTCATCATCCCGAGCGAGTCGATGGAGAACACGCTGCTGGTCGGTGACCGGGTCGTGGTGGAGAAGCTCACCGACGTGAAGCGCGGTGACGTGGTCGTGTTCGAGGACCCGGGCGGCTGGCTGGGCCAGGAGGAGAGCGGCCAGAAGCGCGGCTCGATCGGCCGGTTCTTCGAGATCGTCGGCCTGCTGCCGGACTCCAGCCACGGCCACCTGATCAAGCGCCTGATCGGCATGCCGGGCGACAAGGTGGCCTGCTGCGACAGCAAGGGCCGGATCTTGGTGAACGGCCAGCCACTGGACGAGACCAGTTACCTGTATCCCGGGGATGCCCCGTCCCAGATGGACTTCCAGGTGACCGTCCCGGCCGGCCGGATCTTCGTGATGGGCGACCACCGGTCGGCCTCCGGCGACTCCCGCGTGCACCTGCAGGACCTGGACGCGAACGGCGGCAACCAGGGCGACGCGGCGTTCGTACCGCTCGACAAGGTCACCGGACGGGCGATAGCCGTCGTCTGGCCGGCCAACCGCTGGGCCAAACTCGGCGTCCCCGAGACGTTCAAATCGGTCCCGGCTCCCGGTCCCGCACCGGACAAACCCTCGATATCCCTGACGCCACCGCCCAAGTGACGTTCTGTCCCCCTTGGCGCCTAGGGTAAGTCGTGTGATGCGGAGGGTTGGATGAGCGCGCTGCCGCGCGGAAGCACGGTACGGCGAGACGCCGGGCTGTACGGGTACGAGCGGGCGCTGCGACGCGTCGGCCTGGATCCGATCGCCGGCGTCGACGAGGCCGGTCGTGGGCCGTGTGCGGGCCCGCTGGTGGCGGCCGCGGTGATCCTCCCGGAGGGCAAGCGCGGTCAGATCCCGGAGCTGGCCGACTCCAAGCTGCTGACCGCGAAGGCCCGGGAACGGTGCTACGAGCAGATCCGGCAGCGGGCGCTGGCCTGGTCGGTGGTCGCGATCGAGGCGCCCGAGTGCGACCGGCTCGGCATGCACGTCGCGAACGTGGAGGCGCTCCGCCGGGCGCTGTTCCGGCTCGACGTCCGCGCGGAGTACGTCCTCACCGACGGCTTCCCGGTCGACGGTCTCGGCGTACCCGGGCTGGCGATCTGGAAGGGTGACCGCGTGGCGGCTTGCATCGCGGCCGCCTCCGTGATCGCCAAGGTGACCCGGGACCGGGTGATGGAGCACTGGGACAAGGAGTACCCGCAGTACGGGTTCGGCATCCACAAGGGTTACTGCACCCCGGAACACCAGGCGGCACTGGACGAATACGGCCCGTGCCCACAACATCGACGGCGGTTCGAGAATGTCCGCCGCAGTCTGCGGCCCGATATGGGACAGAATGTGACCAGTCCCACCGGAGTGGAGAGCCTGTCTGTGAGCGAGCGTAGCGAGCGAACCAACAACACTGCCGCCTCCAGCGCTCATGCCGGAGCCGAGCGCAGCGAGGTGCAGGCATGAGCGCTGACGACCTTGAGAAGTACGAGACCGATATGGAGCTCCAGCTCTATCGGGAGTACAAGGACGTCGTCGGGATCTTCAAGTACGTCGTCGAGACCGAACGGCGCTTCTACCTGTGCAACGCGGTCGACCTGAAGGTCCGCACCGAGGGCGGCGACGTGTACTTCGAGGTCACGATGGCCGACGCCTGGGTCTGGGACGTCTACCGTTCCGCCCGCTTCGTGAAGAACGCGAAGGTGGTCACCTTCCGCGACGTCAACATCGAAGAACTCGCCAAGTCCGACCTCGAGGTCCCCAAAGACTCCGACTTCGGCCGCTGACACCACCCCCACTCAGGTGGTGTCCGGCGCGGGGCTGGCGGGTAGCAGGCGCCAGCCGGTTTCGTCGTGCTCGACCATGGAGAGCGCGGCCAGGAACTCCAGGCACTCCTGGGTGGTCTGCACGTCGAGGCCCGCGGTGACGGCGATACGGGCGACCGGCGCGGACTGTACGACAGGCACCGCGTCCAGCGTGCGGCGGTGGTCGTGGTCGAGTTGGTCGTACGGCGTGGTCGGCGCGACCGCACGTGGCGCCAGGCGGGTGCCCAGCGGAGAGATCGCCTCGATGACCTCGGCGACGTTCGTCACGAGGACCGCGCCTCGCTCACGGACGAGCAGGTGGGTGCCTTCGGACATTCGGGACGTGACAGGACCCGGTACGGCGAGGACCGCTCGACCGCACTGCTCCGCCCAGCCCGCGCTGTTGAGAGCCCCGCTTCGCACTGCTGCCTCGATCACGACAACGCCAAGGGTGGCTGCCGCGATCAGGCGATTGCGCGCCAGGAACCTGAGCCGGGTCGGCGCGGATCCGGGCGGGAGCTCGCTCACGAGCAGACCCCGCTCGGCGATCAGGCTCAGCAGCGCCGAATTCCGTCGCGGGTAGAACTGGTCGACACCGCACGCCAGCACGGCGACCGTGACTCCCGACGTGCTGAGCACGCCGCGGTGCGCCGCCGCATCGATTCCGAACGCACCCCCGGACACGACGGCGAACCCGCTATCGGCGACTCCGGACGAAAGCTCCGCCGCGACATGCTCGCCGTACGACGAACACGCGCGCGAGCCGACCACCGCGACAGACTGTCTCAGCGTCTTCCGGAGATTGAGCGGACCCCTGACCCACAGCCCGAACGGCACCCCGGCGCGGCGGCCGAGCTGCCCCGCCTCGGCCAGCACCTCGATCTGGTCCGGCCACTCGTCGTCGCCCGGAATCACGAATCGCCCGCCGATCGCAGCCGCCCGCTCGAGATCACGCTCCGGCTCGACCTCGGCCAGCCGCGCCCACCAGCGTTCGGTCCCGCGAGCCTTCCGCCGCAGCACGTCCCAGATCTCCGCCGCGGCCATGCCGTCGAATGCCTTCAACGCGTTGAGGTCACCCGGCTCGACCACCCGCGACAACCCCACTCGCGCCAGCCGGTCGTCACCCCCGTCCCCGCAGCCCACCAACTGTCCCACCGCCCGCCCGCCACCAGCCCCCGCTCCAGAACCCGCTCCCAGACGATCCGATCCCACAGTCCCTCCCAGATGACTGGTCGCTCCCGCAAACCCGCCGAGTACCTCAGACGACCAGTCATTCACCGGCTCAGCCGCGACATCCGTAGCCGCGACATCCGTAGCCATGCCATCCGCAGCCGTGCGATCCGCAGCCGTGCGATCCGCAGCCGTGCGATCCGTAGCCGTGCCCTCCGCAGGCCCTACATCCGCTGCCGTGACAGCCGCAGGCGTGCCCTCCGCAGGCCCTACATCCGCCGCCATGACATCCGCAGGCGTTACATCCGCTGCCGTGACAGCCGCAGCCGGCAGGACGCCGACGCCGGCGACAAGCCTCGCTGCGCCGGCCGGAAGAAAACCGACGCCGGCCGTAAGCCTTGCTGCGACGGCCGGAAGGCAGTCCCGAAGTGCCCTGGGCCCGGACGCACGGCGCGGACTCGCCGGGGCCGCCGTGGCGAACCTCGCCGAGCCTCGGCCCGCGAACGCAGGGGTTGTGGTTGCGAGCGCTGGGGGAGTGGTGGCTGACGTTCTGGGGGCCGGGGAGGCGCCCGCTCGGATTGCTGGGGCTGGTGAAGTGCTCGCTCGGATTGCCAGGGCTGGGGGAGATCCAGGGGTGGTGATGGGGTGGGGGTTCATGAGGTGGGTCCTTTGAGGGGGCGGGTGTCGGCGAGGGGGGTGAGGAGTTCGCCGGTGCGGAGTTGGAAGGCTTCGTGGGTGAGGTCGACGGTTGGGTGCGTGGCGCCTTGGAGGTCGGCGAGTGTCCAGGCGAGGCGGACTACGCGGTCCAGGCCGCGGGCGGTGATGCGGCCGGCGGCGTACAGGTCTTCGAGGAGCTTTTGGCCGGCGTCGTTCAGTGGGTGCTCGCGGCGCATGACCGGGCCTGGCACCTCGCTGTTGAGGATCCAGCCGGTGGTCTTGTAGCGGAATGCCTGTCGGTCGCGGGCGTCTTGGACGCGGGCGGCGACAACGGCGGTCGACTCGGATGCTTCGCCGGCGGTGATCGTCCGAGCCGCCGGGAGGATGTGCCGCTGGATGTCGAGGCGGTCCTTGATCGGGCCGCTGATTCGTTGCCGATAGCGCATAAGTACTTGTGGCGTACAGGTACAGGACGAGCCCAGGTCTGTCCCGGAAAGCCCGCACGGGCAGGGATTCGCTGCCATGACGAGCATGAACCTGGCCGGGAACTTGGCGACCGCCGCGGCGCGATGGATCTCGATGTATCCGGACTCGAGCGGCTGGCGCAGCGTGTCGAGGGTCAGCGGGTGCATCTCGGCTGCCTCGTCGATGAACAGCACGCCGCGATGTGCGCAGCTGATCGCTCCTGGACGGGGCACACCCGAGCCGCCGCCCACAAGGCTGGCCAGCGATGCGGTGTGATGCGGGGCGATGAACGGTGGTCGGGTCACGAGCTCCGCATCGCTGGTCAGCAGGCCGGCCAGCGAATGCACCGCCGAGACTTCCAGCGAGTCCTCCATCGACAAATCCGGCAGTAACCCACCGAGACGCTCGGCCAGCATGGTCTTTCCGGACCCCGGTGGTCCGTGCAGGAACAGGTTGTGGCCGCCGGCGGCCGCGGCTTCGATCGCGCGCCGCCCGTCGCGGTGGCCGATGACGTCGTCGAGGTCGACATCGGGAACGCGGGTCAGCGACTCGGACAACAGCCGTGGCTCGGCCCGTGACGGCTCCTCGTCGGGGACCTCGACGCCGCGCAACAGCGCGAGCACCTGCCGCAGTGAGCGCACGCCGTACACGTCGATGCCCGGAACCAGCCGTGCCTCGTTGGCATTCAGGTCGGGCACGACGATCCGCTCGAAGCCGGCTCGGGCAGCGGCCAGTGTCATGGCAAGTGCGCCGCGGACCTCCCGGACCCGGCCGTCGAGGCCGAGCTCGCCGATGATCGCGGTCTGCCGGAGCGCGGCATGGGCGACGACGCCGGCCGCGGTGAGCAGGCTCAGCGCGATCGCAACGTCATAGTGCGAGCCGGTCTTGGGAAGGGTGGCGGGTGACAGGCCGATGGTGATCTTGCGATCGGGGAATCGTTCGCCACTGTTGACGACCGCGGCGCGGACGCGGTCGCGGGCCTCGGTGAGCGAGGCGTCCGGCAGGCCGATGAGAGTCGTCTTCGGCAGGCCTTGCGAGATGTCGGTCTCGACCTCGACCAGGTGGCCCTCCAGACCGACGAGGGCGACGGACCAGGCGTGGGCGAGTGCCATCAGGCTGCGCCCCGGAGGTGGTCGACGGTCGGCGGTGTGTTGTTGTCGAAGACGACCGCGATGACGTCGATCCGGATCGCCGATGGGCGGACCTCGTGGGTCTGCAGCCAGCGTCCGGCCAGCTTGCGGAGGGTTGTGAGCTTCTTGTAGGTGATCGACTCCAGCGGCGAGCCGTAGTTGCGCCCACGGCGCGTCTTCACCTCGCACACGACCAGCGTGCTGCCTTCGCGGGCGACGATGTCGATCTCGCCCAACTGGCACCGCCAGTTGCGCTCCAGCACGGTGAAACCGTTGCTGGTCAGATACCTCGCGGCGAGATCTTCGCCGTACTTCCCGACTGCTGTCTTGGTCCGCATTCGTGACCACCTCCGGCAGAGAAGATGCCGGGATCGGGCCGCGAATCAGCGGTCACTTCTCCGCTGTGGACAACCTCAGTTGCGCATGTGTTTGCCGCGGTTGGACTTCTGCGCCTGTTGTTCGGGGGGGGTGCGGATGGCGCGGAGTTCGGTGGAGTGGTCGTGGCCGGAGCGGATCGCCTGAAGGCCGCCGGTGCCGGGATCGGTGTCGCCGAGGTCGAAGTCCCAGCTGTCCTCGTTGGCGAGGCGGCTGTGCCAGCGGCCGTAGAGGCCGTAGATCGTGATGCCGATGCCCATCCACACCAGGAACTTGATCCAGCTACCCGTCTTCATGTTGAGCATCAGCCACACGGTCGCCGCCAGCGAGAGCAGCGGGATCAGCGGGACCAACGGCACCCGGAAGCCACGCTCCAGGTTGGGCTCCGTGCGGCGCAGGCGGAGCACGCCGACAGCGCAGAACGCGAAGCAGAACAGGGCGCCGATGACCAGCAGCTCCTCGAGGTCCAGCACCTTCGGGTACAGCGTCAGCACCAGCGCGGCGATGCCGGCGGCGGCCGCGGCACGTGCGGGGGACGAGTACACCCGGCTGACCCGGCCGAGGCTCTTCGGCAGCAGGCCGTCGCGGCCCATGTTGAACAGCACTCGGCTCTGCGCGATCAGCACCACCATGATCACGGTCATCAACGCGAGCAGCGCGCCTACGTTGACGACGTTCGCGGCCCAGCCGACACCGACCGAGGCGAGCGCCTCGGAGACCGGCGCCTTGCCGCCGAGCTGCCCGTACGGGCGCATGCCGACCAGGACGACGGCCATCGCGATGTACAGGATCGTCACGGCGCCGACGCCGAGCAGCATGCCCTGCGGCACGGTCTTGCGCGGGCTACGGGCGTCCTCGGACGCGGTCGCGATCAGGTCGAACCCGATGTAGGCGAACACGATCGTGCTCGCCGCCGTGAAGACGCCCATCATCCCGAACGAACCGAACGAGGAGTCCAGGATCCAGCCCAGCACCGTCGGATCCGCCATCGCGGGCGCGGCCCGGGCCGGCGGGATGAACGGGTGGTAGTTCTCCATCTTGATGTGGGTCGCGCCGACGACCACGACGAGCAGGATCACCGCGACCTTCGCGATCACGACGATCGTCAGCACCCGCGACGACAGCTTGGTGCCGGTCACGATCAGCGCGGTGAGGATCAGCAGCAGCAGCGGGGCGACCAGGTTCACCTTGGCCTCGGGCCCGAAGAACTGCGCGATACCGCTCGGCAGCGTGACGCCGAACCCGTCGAGCGTGGCGAGGAAGTACGCCGACCAGACGCGCGCGACGATCGCCGCCGCGGTGACGAGTTCGAGGACGAGTGCCCAGCCGACCAGCCATGCCCACGCCTCGCCGAACGTCACGTAACTGAACGTGTACGCACTGCCGGAGACCGGGATCGTCGACGACAGTTCGGCGTAGCAGGCCGCGGCCAGCAGGCAGACGATCGCGGCGATCACGAACGACAGGATCACTGCCGGTCCGGACACGTTCGCTGCCTGAACGCCGCTGATGCTGAAGATGCCGGAGCCGATCATCACGCCCAGGCCGAGTACAACCAGGTCGCGACGACCGAACAGCCGCGGCAGACGGTGCCGTGCGTCCTCGACTCGAGTGAACGCCGACTCGACCGGCAGGCGCCGGCCTACGGTCTGTCCGTTCGCTGAGGGGGCCATGGTCAGGGGTGCCTCCGTTGCTACTAGGGCAATCGGGCCGAACAGTAGTCGACCGTCGGGCTATCGACCAGACCTCCTCTTCTCGGCCCCCGCGCGGTGCCTTGCAGTGCCGGGCCGCCTCACGCATCGTCGAGGGATGACGCCGGACGAAGTCAGCGGAAACCGTTCCATGCCGGAAAGTTTCGCTGTGTTACTTGCTGACTACGAAAGGCATCTGACGGCGGAAAGAGACCTCAGCACTCACTCCGTGAGAGCCTACATCGGAGATGTGGCGGATTTACTCGAACATTTGATTCGGCTTGGTCACGATGACCTCGAGGGCCTCGATATCCGGGGTCTGCGGTCCTGGCTGGCCAAACAGCAAAGTCTGGGGAAATCCCGCAGCACGATGGCCCGCCGGGCGACCGCCGCAAGGGTGTTCACCGGCTGGGCACGGCGGACCGGGCGCATCAGTACGGATCCCGGAGCGTTGCTCGCCAGCCCGAAGGCGCACAAAACGCTTCCGGGGGTGCTCGGCCAGGCCGACACCCGGACGGTGCTCGACGCCGCCGCGGTCGCCGCGGACGACGGCAGTCCGGTCGGGCTCCGCGACCTGGCGATCATGGAGCTGCTGTACGCCACCGGGATCCGGGTCGGCGAGCTGTGCTCCCTCGACGTCGACGACATCGACCGGGAGCGGCGCGTCGTCCGGGTGTTCGGCAAGGGCCGGAAGGAGCGGTCGGTGCCGTACGGCGTCCCGGCGGGCGAGGCGATCGATCGGTGGCTGGCCGAGGCGCGGCCGCGGCTCGTACGCGAGGGAAGCGGGCCGGCGGCGTTCCTCGGGGCGCGCGGCGGGCGGATCGATCAGCGGACGGTACGGCGGATGGTGCACCAGCGGGTGGCCGTCGTCGACGCGGATCTGGCGCCGCACGGGCTGCGGCATACCGCGGCCACCCACCTGCTGGAAGGCGGAGCGGATCTGCGCAGCGTGCAGGAACTGCTCGGTCACGCGTCCCTGGCGACCACGCAGATCTACACCCACGTCTCCACCGACCGGCTGCGGCAGGCGTACCAGCAGGCACACCCCAGGGCATGACCGAGGGCCGAATGCGGCGGGTGGGTGCCGGAATACGGCAGACTTCGGGACATGCGGGTTTCGGCGAAGTCTGACTATGCGTTGCGAGCTCTGATCGAGATCACCCAGCGATGGGTGGCCAACGACCATTCGGTGGTGTCGGCCGAGGAGTTGAGCCGGGCGCAGGGCATTCCGCACGGGTTCCTGCAGGGGATCCTCGCCGACCTGCGCCGGGCCGGGGTGCTGTCCAGCCAGCGCGGTCAGTCCGGCGGGTGGCGGCTGGCGGTCGACCCGAACGAGATCTCGGTCGCCGACGTGATGCGTGCGGTCGACGGCCCGATCGTGAGCATCTCGGGCGTCCGGCCGGAGAGCGTCACGTACAACGAGCACGCGGTGGTCCTCCAGCGGGTCTGGATCGCGGCGCGGGCCAGCCTCCGCGACGTCCTCGAGAACACCACGCTGACCGATCTCGCCCGGAACAAGCTCCCGGCCGGCGTCGAGCGCCGCTCGCGGGACGAGGACGCCTGGCAGGCGCGGGTCCCGGGGAGCTGACCCAATGCTACAGTCGTGACTTATATAAGCCGCGACTTTAGGGGATGAGCGATGGCCGAGCAGCAGATCAAGACGTTCCTGATGTTCGAGGGCGGCGCGGAGAAGGCGATGAACTTCTACCTGTCGCTGTTCGACGACGCCGAGGTCGTGTCGATGCACAAGTACGGCGCCGAGGGGCCCGGTCCCGAGGGATCGGTGATGGTCGCCGTGTTCCGGCTGGCCGGGCAGCAGTTCATGTGCAGTGACAGCTTCCAGCATCATGGATTCACCTTCACGCCTTCGATGTCGTTCTTCGTGGACTGTGCGGACGAGGCCGAGCTCGAGCGGCTGTACAACGCGCTGGTCGAGGGTGGGGGCGCGCTGATGCCGCTGGGGGAGTACGGGTTCAGCAAGAAGTTCGGCTGGGTGAACGACCGGTTCGGGGTGTCGTGGCAGCTGAACCTGCCGCACCAGTAGGGCTCAGGGGCGTCTGATCACCAGGCCCGCGGCGAGCGTGAGCGCGGCCGTCACAGCGATGATCAGCTTCGCCGCGCGCCGATTCCGGTAGCCCGCGTCGCCGATCCGGGGCTGCGGCCCGCCGATCCGGGGCTCCGACCCGCCCGTCGGGGCTGGGATGGTCCGGGCGGCGCCCGTCGAGGGTGCGGCTGTGAGGGGGAGTAGGCGGACCGGGCGGCTGGGGAGCAGACTCAGGGGATCGAGGTACTGCTTCGCCTGGAGCAGGCCCCAGTGCAGGCACGCTCTCGGCAGGCAGTGCGAGCCGACAGCGGACAGCCGCCCGATGACGGTCCCGGTGCGGACGGACGTCCCCACCGGTACATCGGCGACGACGGGCTCGTACGTCGTACGGCGGGCGCCGTACGTGATCGTGACGACGCCGCGGCCGGCGACGGGACCGGCGTACGTGATCGTGCCGGGGGTGGCGGCGAGGACCGGTTGGCCGGGTCGGCCGGCGAGGTCGACGCCGCGGTGGCCGGGGAGCCACGGCTTCGCGGGGAGCTCGAAGCCGTGGACGATCTCGGGGCGGGGATCCAGGGGCCACCCGGCGACGGGTCCGGTGGGGGGTGGGGCCGGCGTGGAGAAGGCGATGGTCATGCCGGAGAAAGTGCCGGTTTCGGGCCGGTGAATCGGCGCGGATCGGGCGATTGTGGACAACCGGGGCCGGTTCGCGTTGCGGGTGGGCGGTCACGTACACTTCCGGTGGCGCCCCGTGTGAGCGGGGCGACTACGCATGCCCGCACAAGTGCGTCAATCCAACGGTCCCGGAGCAGTCCGGGTGGATTCGCGCGACGGGCATCAGGAGCCACGGGCCAACCCGGTCCGTGGCGTGACAACCGAGTAGACCCGGAAACACCCCGGGTCGCAATAAGGAGACCACCTCATGGCCGTCGTGACCATGAAGCAGCTGCTCGAGAGCGGCGTGCACTTCGGGCACCAGACCCGGCGCTGGAACCCGAAGATGAAGCGCTACATCCTCACCGAGCGCAACGGCATCTACATCATCGACCTGCAGCAGTCGCTGTCCTACATCGACCGCGCGTACGAGTTCGTCCGCAGCACGGTCGCGTCGGGCGGGGCGATCCTGTTCGTCGGTACCAAGAAGCAGGCGCAGGAAGCGATCGCCGAGCAGGCGACGCGGGTGGGGATGCCGTACGTGAACCAGCGCTGGCTGGGCGGCATGCTGACCAACTTCCAGACCGTGAACAAGCGGCTCCAGCGTCTGAAGGAGCTCGAGCTCATCGACTTCGACGACGTCGCCGCCTCCGGTGTCACCAAGAAGGAGCTGCTGCAGAAGCGTCGCGAGCACGACAAGCTGCTCAAGACCCTCGGCGGTATCCGCGACATGGCCCGGGTTCCGGCCGCCGTGTGGATCGTGGACACCAAGAAGGAGCACCTCGCGGTCGACGAGGCGCGCAAGCTGAAGCTGCCGATCATCGGCATCCTGGACACCAACTGCGACCCGGACGAGGTCGACTACCCGATTCCGGGGAACGACGACGCGATCCGTTCGGTCGGCCTGCTCACCCGGGTCGTCGCGGACGCCGTCGCGGACGGCCTGATGGGCCGCTCCGGCCAGGGCTCCGCCGCGGCCGGCGAGGAGCTGGGTGCGGAAGAGCCGCTGGCCGCCTGGGAGCGCGAGCTGCTGGAGAGCCAGAACGGCAAGGCCGGTGACGAGAAGGCGACCGAGGCCAAGGCCGACGAGGCCGCGCCGAAGGCCGACGAGACCCCGGCAGAGGCTCCCGCCGAGGCCGAGGCCGAGGCCGCGGCCGAGGTCCTGACCGAGCCGGTCGCCACCGACGCCGAGATCACCGAGGCGACGGACGACGCGCCGAAGGCCGACGAGGCCTGATCGCCACGGGTGCCGTCCGGTTCACCGCCGGACGGCACCACCGCCCGCTCATCCAGCCGCATCGAGAAAACGAGAGAACGAGGAATGGCGAACTACACCGCCGCTGACGTGAAGAAGCTCCGCGACACCACCGGCGCGGGCATGATGGACGCGAAGAAGGCGCTCGAGGCCACCGACGGCGACTTCGAGAAGGCCATCGAGGAGCTGCGCATCAAGGGCGCGGCCAAGGCGCAGAAGCGCGGCGCCGAGCGGTCCGCCACCAACGGCCTGGTGGCCGCGGCGGAGAACGCGCTGGTCCAGCTGAACTGCGAGACCGACTTCGTCGCGAAGAACGAGCAGTTCCAGCAGCTCGCCGCCGACATCGTCGCGCACGCGTCGGCCAGCAAGGTCGGCGACGTCGAGGGCCTGCTCAACGAGAAGCTCACCGACGGCAAGTCGGTCGCCGAGAACATCGAGGCCCTGGCCGCGGTCATCGGCGAGAAGCTGGAGCTCGGCAAGGTGGCCGTGTTCGACGGCAAGGTGACGGCGTACATGCACAAGCGCGCCGCGGACCTGCCGGCTCAGGTCGGCGTGCTGGTCGAGTTCGAGGGCGACAACGTCGAGGCCGCCCGCGGTGCCGCCATGCAGGCCGCCGCGATGCGTCCGCTCTACACCACCCGCGACGAGGTTCCGGCCGAGACGGTCGAGAACGAGAAGCGGATCGCCGAGGCGACCGCTCGCGAGGAGGGCAAGCCCGAGGGCGCCCTGCCGAAGATCGTCGAGGGCCGGGTGAACGGTTTCTTCAAGGACGTCGTGCTGCTCGAGCAGCCGTCGGTCACGGAGAACAAGAAGACCGTGAAGGCCGTGCTGGACGAGGCCGGTGTGACCGTGAAGCGGTTCGCCCGCTTCGAGGTCGGCGCCTGATCCCGTAAGGATCTGAGCGCAAGGCAACGAGCACAGCCAACGAGGAGGCCGGAATCGTGACGGAAACCCTGGGTACCGAGACGAGTCCGGCCTCTTCGCCGTTCTCGCCCGCCTATCACCGGGTGCTCTTGAAGCTCTCGGGTGAGGTGTTCGGTGGCGGCAAGCTCGGCGTCGACCCGGACGTGGTGAACTCGATCGCCAAGCAGATCGCGGACGTGGCCAGGGCCGGCGTCCAGGTCGCCGTGGTGGTCGGCGGCGGCAACTTCTTCCGCGGTGCCGAGCTCCAGCAGCGCGGCATGGAGCGGAACCGGGCCGACTACATGGGCATGCTCGGCACCGTGATGAACTGTCTGGCCCTGCAGGACTTCCTGGAGAAGCTCGGCATCGAGACGCGGGTGCAGACCGCGATCACGATGGGCCAGGTCGCCGAGCCGTACATCCCGCGCAAGGCCGAGCGGCACCTGGAGAAGGGCCGCGTGGTGATCTTCGGCGCCGGTTCCGGTATGCCGTACTTCTCCACCGACACGGTCGCCGCGCAGCGGGCCCTCGAGGTCGGCGCCGAGGCGCTGCTGATGGGCAAGCAGGGCGTGGACGGCGTGTACGACTCGGACCCGAAGAAGAACCCGGACGCGGTCAAGTTCGACCAGTTGTCGTACGACGACTTCCTGGCCCGCGGGCTGCGGGTCGCGGACGCCACCGCGATCAGCCTGGCCCGCGACAACGCGCTGCCGATCGTGATCTTCGGCCTCGAAGAGGGCAATATCGAGCGCGTCATCCACGGCGAGAAGATCGGCACCGTCGTCTCGCGGGGGCAATAAACCCCGATAACCGGTTGTCAGCCACGTACGACTAGGATCGGGACACAGGTGGCCGCGCCGAGGCGGCCCAGAGGAAGCGAGGAATGGCCGTGATCGACGAAGCTCTCCGCGATGCCGACCAGAAGATGGCGAAGGCCGTGGAGGTCGCGAAGGACGACTTCGCCGCGATCCGCACCGGCCGCGCCCACCCGCAGATGTTCGCGGGCATCCTGGCCGACTACTACGGCAGCCCGACGCCGCTGCAGCAGCTGGCCGGCTTCCAGGTCCCCGAGCCCCGCACGGTGCTGATCTCGCCGTACGACAAGGGCGCGATGGCCGCGATCGAGAAGGCGATCCGCGACTCCGACCTCGGGGTGAACCCGAGCGACGACGGCGCGGTGATCCGGGTCGTGCTGCCGGCGCTGACCGAGGAGCGCCGCAAGGAGTACATCAAGGTCGCGAAGACCAAGGCCGAGGACGCCAAGGTCTCGGTCCGCAACATCCGCCGGCACGCCATGGACCAGGTACACAAGACGGTCAAGGACGGCGACGCGGGCGAGGACGAGGGCAAGAGTGCTGAGAAGCGGCTCGACGGGTTGACGAAGAAGTATGTCGACTCCATCGACGACCTGCTCAAGCACAAGGAAGCCGAACTGCTCGAGGTGTGATGGGCGTCGAGAGCACGCCCGCGCCGAGTCCCAGCCCGAGCCGCGCCGGGCGGAACCTGCCGGCCGCGATCGCGGTGGGTGTCGGGCTCGGTGCGCTGATCCTCGGATCGCTGTACTGGCAGAAGGTGCTGTTCGTCGTCCTGGTGCTGGCGACCGTCCTGGTGGCGGTCGACGAGATGATCAAGGCGCTGCGCACCGGCGGTGCGGTGATCCCGAAGATCCCGTTGTTCGTCGGTACGGCGGCGATGCTGCTGGCGGCGTACTTCGGCGGCCCGATGGCGCTGCTGGTGGCGCTCGGGTTCACCGTGCTGGGGACGATCTTCTGGCGGATGCCGGGTGGATCGGTCGGGTTCGTCCGCGACGCCAGTGCCGGGGTGTTCCTGATCGGGTACGTGCCGCTGCTGGCCGGGTTCGCGATCCTGCTGGTGCAGCCGGACGCGGACGGTCCGGGCCGGGTGGTGACGTTCTTCGTCGTCACGGTGGCCAGCGACGTCGGCGGGTACGCGGCCGGCGTGCTGTTCGGCAAGCATCCGATGGCGCCGACGATCAGCCCGAAGAAGTCCTGGGAGGGCTTCACCGGCTCGGCGCTCGCGTGTATCGGCGCGGGCGTCGCCGCAGTGGTCTTCCTGCTGCACGGTGACTGGTGGGTCGGCGCGATCGTCGGCGCGGTCGCGGTCCTCACCGCGACGGTCGGTGACCTGGGCGAGTCGATGATCAAGCGTGACCTCGGCATCAAGGACATGTCGAACCTGCTGCCCGGTCACGGTGGCGTGATGGACCGCCTGGACTCGCTCCTCGCCACCGCCCCGATCGTGTGGCTCCTCCTGCATCTCCTGGTGAAAGCATGACGATTGCTCCCGACGGACGTCCGCTGATCGGTGACGTCGTACGCCTGGACCGCATGCAGGCGTCGGACATCGACGAGCTGTACGCCGCGATCGGCAACGAGCAGGTGTTCGCGGGCGGTTTCGGCGGTGGCCCCGGGGCGTTGCCGGCGAGCGCGGAGGACATGCGCGCCCAGTGGATCCCCGCCGCCGAGAAGCGGTTCGCGTACGTCGTCCGGCTGGTTGCCGACGGCACCGTCGTCGGTACGTCGAGCCTCGCCGACGTCGACGTGGTGAACGAGCGGATCCACCTCGGTTTCACCGGCTACGCGCCGGCGGTGTGGGGCACGGCGGTCAACCCGGCGACGAAGCTCCTGCTGCTGGAGCACGCGTTCGAGACGTGCGGATTCGGCCGCGTGAAGATCCAGACCGGTACGAAGAACACCCGCTCGCAGGCCGCGATCGCGAAGCTCGGGGCGACCCGGGAAGGCGTGCTGCGACGGCACATGCGGCAGGCGGACGGCTCGTTCCGGGACACGGTCGTGTTCTCGATCCTGGCCGACGAGTGGCCGGACGTGCGGAAGCGGCTCGAGGACCGGATCAGCCGGTGAGCTTTGCCAGCGCCGCGTAGTTCGCGAGCAGTGCGGCCCGGTCGAACGTGTTGGTCGTGACGAGCAGCTCGTCGGCGCCAGTACGGCGTACCAGGTCGGTGAGCGTTTCGTCGACCTCGGCCGGGGTGCCGTAGATCTGGCCGCGGAGCGCGTTGCCGAAGTACTCCTGCTCGCGCGCCGTCAGTTCCGCCGGTACGTCGGCCTGGAGCGGGGGGAAGACGCCGCGAGTCCGCGAGTACGCGCTGGCCCAGGCCTCGGGCAGCAGCAACTGCCGCGCTGCCTCGGTGGAGTCGGCGACCGCCGCAGTCACTGCGAGGATCACATAAGGTTCCGGCGCCCAGGCAGACGGCTGGAATGTGCTGCGATAGTCCTCCAGCAACGAAGCCGAGTCAGGGCGTGACGCGAGCACAACAGGAAGCCCCAGCGCGGCAGCGATCGCGGCGCCTTCGCCCACGGCCAGGATGTACGGCGGGATCCGCAGCCCCTCGCCGGGCCGCGCGTGCACGGACGACGTACCGGCCAGATAGCCGAGCAGCTCCTGGACCTGGCCGCTGAAGTCGTCCGCCGCGTCCTTCTCCACCCCGAGCGCCCGCCGTACGCCGTTCGTGAAGCCGACCGAGCGGCCGAGGCCCATGTCGATCCGGCCCGGATACAGCGACTCCAGTACGCCGAACTGCTCCGCCACGACGAGTGGCCTGTGGTTCGGCAGCATCACGCCGCCGGTGCCGACGCGGATCCGATCGGTGCGCGCGGCAACGGCCGCGGCCAGCACCGTAGGCGCCGAGCCGACCACACCGGGCACGCTGTGGTGCTCCGAGACCCAGAAACGCTTGTAGCCGAGCTCTTCCACCTGCTGCGCCACCTCGACCGTCGCGCGCAGCGTCTCCGCCTCCGACTCGCCCACACGCGTCCGAGAGCGGTCGAGAACTGACAGCGGGACGGAGACCATGCAAAGTCCAACCGGCCCGCCGGAGACCTCATTCCCCTAGCAGTAGTCGCAGGTCGTCCCGGAATCGCGCGGCATCGCCCAACGGAGCCAGGAACGCCCGCTCCACCTCCAATCGAACCTCCTCGGCCGCGGCGAACGTCGACTCCCCGAGAGCCGTGAGTACGACGACGTTCCGCCGCCGGTCCTCGGAACTGCGCCGGCGTTCGACAAAACCGCGCTCCTCGAGTCCGTCCAGCAGGTCGCCGATCGACGTCCGGTCCACCCGGAGCCGCGCCGCGACCTCGAGCTGGGAGAGCGGCTCGCCGGACGCGACCGCGTTCAGCACCGCGAGGTCGCGCCCGTTCAGCCCGTGCGGCGCGAGCGCGGCCGTCTGCGCCTCGGTGAGCTGCGCGAGGACGTGTTTGAGCAGATACCCGAGCCGTTCCGACATACCGCCGAATCTACCGGGGAACTGATCGTCAGGAATATTGATCATCAGCTACCCTGATGATTATGCCACCGACCTTCGGTCTGAAGACCACCCCGATGCACGTCCCGTACGCCGACATCCGCCGTGTCTGGCTCGAGGCCGACGAGTTCCCGCAGATCGGCGACGCCTGGCTGTGGGACCACTTCCTCCCGCTCCGTGGCCCCAAGGACGGCGACGTACTCGAAGGCTGGACCCTCCTGACGGCGCTCGCCGCGCAGACGACCCGGCTACGACTGGGCCTGCTGGTCACCAACAACCGCGCGCGCCACCCCGCCGTCCTCGGCAAGATCGCCAGCACGCTCGACGTGATCTCCGACGGCCGCCTGATCATGGGCCTCGGCGCAGGCGGCACCGTGCAGCCCGCCGACCGGCACGGCATCGCGGGACCGAATCCGGGGATCGAGGAGTACCTCGCCTACGGCCTCGAACTCGTACCGCCGCGGGAGGGCCTCGGCCGGCTCCGCGAGACGATCGAGATCCTCCGCCGGATGTGGACCGAGGAGGAGTTCGACTTCGACGGCCGGTACTACACCCTCGAGCGCAACCGGAACTCGCCGAAGCCGGTCCAGAAGGACGGTCCGCCGCTGCTGATCGGCGGCTGGGGTGACCGGATGCTGCGACTGGTCGCGCAGTACGCCGACCAGTGGAACATCAGCGGCCCGCCGCACACCGACTTCGGCACCCTCGCCGACCGGATCCGCCGACTGGACGCGGAGTGCGAGCGGATCGGGCGGGACCCGGCGGCGATCAGCCGCTCGCTGCAGCAGATCGTGTCGTACGACGACCCGGCCGAGACGCGGGCGATCGTCCGGGAGGCCGTTGGGCTGGGGTTCGACCACATCGTGCTGTCACTGCGGAGCCCGTATCCCGACCGCGTCGTGGAGTGGCTGGTGCGGGAAATCATCGACCCTTTCGACTGAGATCGAACCGTGCGGTGATTTTTTCACCGCAATGCGGCTGAGTGTGTCAGCATCAAACACAGACGATCCGCCCCGGTCGTCCAGTGAGGAGCTGACATGATTCCCACGACGAAGTTCAAGGCCGCGCTCTGCGGTCTCACGCTGATCGCGGCAGCGGTCCTCCCGGTGAACGCCGCCGGCGCCGTACCGGCCGGCACGTCGATCGCAGTGACCAAGCCGGTGCCGAAGCTCGGCTACTCGACGCAGAGCGTCAAGACGCTGAACATCGACTTCCAGTACCAGCAGACCGGCTACTGGTGCGGCCCGGCCGCGACCCGGATCGCACTCTCCGCCCGGATCTCACCGCCCAGCCAGCAGCAGCTCGCCGACGAGCTGCCGACCACGACCAACGGCACGGACTGGATCGGTCAGGTCACGCGGGTGCTGAACAACCACGTCGGCACCGGCTGGTACGAGACCAAGGAGATGCCGAACGACCCGCCCACCCAGGCGCAGCGCGACCTGCTCTGGCGGGACATCGTGCTCGACATCGACAACAACTACCCGATCGTCGCCAACATCGTTGCCCCGGCCAACAACCACCCGCCGGGCTACCCGAACTACACGATCTACCACTACTTCACGGTGATCGGGTACGACTCCGGCGACCAGACCGTGCTGATCGCCGACCCGGCCGGCTTCGCCCCGACAGCGACGTACTGGCTGACCTTCGACCAGCTCGCCACCCTCATCCCGCCGAAGGGCTACGCGGCCTGAGGCCGGCGCCGGGCGCCGCCGCGGCGCGGCGTCCGGCGTGATCCACGGCACGAAACGGATGTGAATTTGTGAAGCGCCACACCGGCGGGCGACAATAGGGCGGTTATGTCTACCTCCCTGCCTCTTGTCTTCGATGAGCCGCGCCGTGCCAAGAAGCCGCCGCGGCACCTGGCCGACCTGTCCGGGGAGGAGCGGCGGACGGCGGTCGAGGCGCTGGGCGAGCCCGCGTTCCGGGCCAAGCAGCTGTCCAACCACTACTTCTCCCGGCTGGTGTCCGACCCAGCCGAGATGACCGACCTGCCGGCCGCGACCCGCGACAAGCTGGTCGGCGAGCTGATGCCGCCGCTGCTGACCAAGGTCCGCGACCTGGAGTGCGACAACGGCGAGACCCGGAAGACGCTGTGGAAGCTGCTCGACGGTTCGCTCGTCGAGTCGGTGCTGATGCGGTACCCGGGGCGCGTGACGATGTGCGTGTCGTCGCAGGCCGGCTGCGGGATGGCGTGCCCGTTCTGCGCGACCGGCCAGGGCGGCCTGACCCGGAACATGACCACCGCGGAGATCGTCGAGCAGGTCGTCGACGGTGCGCGGGCGCTGGCGCGCGGCGAGATCGCCGGCGGGCCGGGGCGGGTCTCGAACATCGTGTTCATGGGCATGGGCGAGCCGATGGCCAACTACAAGGCCGTGATCGGCGCGGTCCGGCGCTTCACCGACCCGTCGCCGGAGGGCCTCGGGATCTCGGCGCGCGGCGTGACCGTGTCGACGGTCGGGCTGGTGCCGCGGATCAACCAGCTCGCGACCGAGGGGATCCCGGTGACGCTGGCGCTGTCGCTGCACGCGCCGGACGACGAGCTGCGCGACGAGCTGGTGCCGATCAACAACCGCTGGAAGGTCGACGAGGTGCTGGACGCGGCCTGGGCGTACGCCGAGCAGACCAAGCGCCGGGTCTCGATCGAGTATGCGATGATCCGCGACATCAACGACCACGCCTGGCGCGCCGACCTGCTGGCCGAGAAGCTCCGCGCCCGTGGCAACTGGGGCTGGGTGCACGTCAACCTGATCCCGCTGAACCCGACGCCCGGCTCCAAGTGGACCGCGTCCGACCCGGCCGACGAGCGCGAGTTCGTCCGGCGGCTCGAGGCCGGCGGCATTCCGGTCACGGTCCGCGACACCCGCGGCCAGGAGATCGACGGCGCCTGCGGGCAGCTCGCCGCGGCGAGCAAGTCCTGATGCTCCGCCCGCAGTTCCGGGTCCGCCGGATGGGGCAGCGGTACGACTGCGCCCAGGTCGACGCACTGGTCGACCGGATCGTCGCCACCGCCGAACGCCGGTCCGCCGGGCCGGACGTCACAGTCGGCGACCTCCGCCAGGCTGCCTTCGGTACGCCGGTCTTCGGGCCTGGGTACTCGATCGAGGAGGTCGACAACTTCCTGACCGAGGCCGAACGCTGGCTCCCGGGTGCGCCGCCGCCGAGCGCACCGGCGCCAAGCGTTGCGGTAGGACGCTCGGCGCCCCAGTTCACTCCGGTGCGACTCCGCGAGGGCTACGACGTCGGTCAGGTGGACGACCTGGTCGACCGGGTGATGGCGACCGTGAACGGCCAGCCGGTCAGTCGTCCGGTGACGGCGCAGGAGGTCCGCGACGTGCAGTTCCGCACGGTCCGCCTGACCGAGGGTTACGACATGTCCGAGGTCGACGCCTTCCTCGACGAAGCCGCGACCTGGCTCGTCTAGACCTCGAACACGTTCGGCCGGTCGAGGATCCACCTCCAGGTCCCGTCCGGCTGTCGGCGCGCAACTTCCGCGGTGGCGACCGTCGGGCTGAGCACAGTCGACGTCAGCGCCAGATCTCCGGCGACGAGCGTCGGAGACTGCTTGCCCGGCCGCGCGGTGAGGTCCGGCGGCAGCGAGGCGTAGTACGCCCGGATCGCCTGGTGACCGACCGCGAGCGAGCCGTCCGGGAGCGCGAGCACCGCATCCGGCTCGTACAGGTCGACCAGGCCGTCGACGTCGTGGGCGTTGAGCCGGTCGACAATCAGCTGGGAGAGGTCGTGCGGCGACTGGGCTGTCATGCCGTTCACGCTAGAGCAAGCCACCGACAGTCCCGGCGTACCCGGTCTGGGATGATCGGCTGGTGAAGATCCTCTCGATTCAGTCGGCGGTGGCGTTCGGGCATGTGGGCAACTCCGCGGCGGTGTTCCCGCTGCAGCGGATCGGCGTGGAGGTGCTGCCGGTCTACACGGTGAACTTCTCGAACCACACCGGGTACGGCGCGTGGCGGGGGCCGATGATCAGCCCGGACGACGTACGGGAGGTGCTGCGGGGGATCGAGGACCGGGGCGTGCTGCCGCAGATCGACGTGGTGCTGTCCGGGTACCAGGGCGGCGAGGGGATCGGGGACGTCATCCTCGAGGCGGTCGAGCGGGTGAAGGCGGCCAACCCGGCGGCGGTGTACTCGTGCGACCCGGTGATGGGGAACGCGAAGTCCGGGTGCTTCGTCGCGCCCGCGATCCCGGTGCTGCTGCGCGACCGGGTGGTGCCGGCGGCCGACATCATCACGCCGAACCAGTTCGAGCTGGGCTTCCTCACCAACACCGAGCCGGACACGCTCGAGTCGACGCTGGCCTCGGTGGAGCTGGCCCGCGCGACCGGTCCGAGCACGGTGCTGGTCACCAGCGTGGAGCGCCCCGACCGCGAGGACGGCACGATCGAGATGCTGGCCGTGGACGACAGCGGCGCGTGGCTGGTGCAGACGCCGTACATCCCGATGAAGGCGAACGGGTCCGGCGACGTGACGGCCGCGCTGTTCACGGCGCACTACCGCAGTACGGGCGATCTCGCGGACGCGCTCGCGCGGACCACGTCGAGTGTGTTCGACCTGCTCACCCGCACCCACGAGTCGGGGGAGCGGGAGCTGCAGCTGGTCGAGTCGCAGGACGCGTACGCGAACCCGAAGCTGGAGTTCAAGCCGCAGCAGGTCGGCTAGGCGTCGGCGAGGATCTTCGCCAGCTCGTCCGGCTGGGAGAGCATCGGCCAGTGGCCGGTGTTCAGCTCGGCGAGCTCCCACCGCGGTGACTCGAGCTGCTCGAGCACCGCGGCGGACGGCATCGGGCCGTCCATCAGGCATTTCAGGTACGTCGTGGGCAGCTCGCCGATCGGCCGGACCAGCTCGGCCGGCTCCGTGATCGAGCGTGCCGGGTGCGGCGTACCGCGGGACAGGATCAGCGCGATCGTCTCCTCGCACAGGTCCTGGCCCACGTAGTCCTCGGCCTCCAACGGCGGCCAGTACCCGCCGGACTGCTCCATCTGGTCCCGCAACCAGGCCTGCCCTTCCGCGGACCAGCCGTCCACGAACGACTGACCGTCGGCCGGGATGTTCGAGTCGACGTACACCACCCGCCGCAGCCGGTCCCCGATCCGCCCCGCCGCCTGCCCGGTCGGCACGCCGGCGTAGCTGTGCCCGACCAGCACGACGTCCCGCAGATCGTTCTCCTCGACGACCCGCACGATGTCCTGGACGTGCTCCTGCTGCCCGGCATCAACCCCACGCCGCTCGGCCAACCCGCTCAACGTCACCGGATGAACCTCGTGCCCGGCGTCCCGCAGCACCTGAGCCACCTCGTCCCACGCCCAAGCACCCAACCAAGCCCCCGGCACCAACACAAAGCTCACCATGCCCAGCACCGTAAACCACCCCACCGACAAACTGAGTCCATGCAGGTACGCCGCTACACCGAAGCCGACCGCCAAGCCGTCCTCGCACTGGCCCCACGCCTCGCGGAAGGAGTCGCCCCATGGCGATCATCCGAGGGAGTTCTCGCCGCCGTCACCGGCTGGGTCGTCGAGGCCCTCGCACGATCGACCGAACCGGGCCGGATCGTGCTCGTCGCCGAGGACGACGGCATCGTCGGGTTCGTCTCCGGCGAGCAGCGCACGCACTGGGCTGGCGACCGCGAGCTGTATGTGGGTGAACTGGTGGTTGCCCCGGGTCATGAAGGTCAGGGCGTGGGGCGGGCGTTGATGGAGTCGGCCGCGGAGTACGCCAAGCTGCAGGGGCTCAAAGCGGTCACCCTCGACACAGGTGCTGCCAACAGCAATGCCCGTGCGTTCTACGGCCGCCTGGGCTTCGCTGAGGAGGACGTGAAGCTGACCAAGACGCTCAGCTGACCAGGTCGGCTGCTTCGTTGATGGTGGGGACCAGGTGGACCGACATGGGGCGGTTGGTGGAGAGGGACTGGAGTAGGGGCCAGACGGGGAGGGTGGTGGTCCAGTGGTTGACGTCTACGAGGACCAGGGGGATCTGGGTGGCTGCGTCGCCGTAGTAGTTGGGGGTGGCGGCCTGGAAGACCTCCTGGACGGTGCCGGCGGCTCCTGGGAGGTAGATGATGCCGCCTCGGGCGCGGCTGAGCAGTACGTCCTCACGCTGTGCGTTGGAGAAGTACTTCGCGATCGCGGACGCGAACACGTTCGGCGGCTCGTGACCGTAGAACCAGGTCGGGATCGACACCCCACCGTCGCCCGGGAACTCCCGCCGTACGTCGAGACCCGCCGTGGCCCACGCCGCGATCGACGGACGGAACGACGGTACGGCGGCCAGCCGGGTCAGCACGTCCTCGACCACGGAGTCGTCGTACGCCGCCAGCGACGCCCCGAGGTTGGCCGCCTCCATCGCGCCCGGACCGCCGCCCGTGACCACCACATGCCCGCGGCGGGCCAGCGTACGGCCGAGTAACACGGCAGACCGGTAGTCGGAAGAACCGCGCAGTACGCCGTGGCCGCCCATCACGCCGACCCACGACTTCGACGAGGGCAGCTCCGTCAGCGCATCGGCGATCGCGTGGTCGTGCAGGGCAGCGGCGAGCGTACGGCCCGTGTCGCCCTTCTCGTCGTGTTGCCGGGACCACGCGTAGATCTGGGCATCCGGCGTGGCGTCGTACCCGTGCTCGAGCCCCGCGTACAGCTCGTCGGCGTCGTACAGCCGCCCGCGGTACGCGTCGAACGGCAGCTCGGGGATCGCCGGGAACACCAGCCCGCCGCCGTCCCGTACCCAGGCGTCCGCCTGATCCTCCAGCGCACAGCCGAGGAACACCGACCCGGTCGGCTTCAGCCCGAGGAGTTCCGTCGTACGACGGGTCAGGTCCACCGACTGCACCCGCCAGCCGGCCATCGACGCGGCCCCGGCCGCCAGCAATCGGTCGAAGTGCTCCAGGGATTCGATGTCCACATGCGGGATGCTCGGCAACGTCACGGACAGCACCGTAATGGACGCGCACCACCAGGTGAGGTAATGGTTGGACATGACACAGCGGACACATGCGGAGCTCTGGGAGCGTCACAAGGCCGTCATGCCGGCATGGCTCGCGTTGTACTACGAGGAGCCGATCGAGATCGTGCAGGGGTCCGGCCGCCGGGTGACCGACGGCGAGGGCAACACGTACCTCGACTTCTTCGCCGGCATCCTGACCAACGCGATCGGGTACGACATCGCGGAGATCTCGGACGCGGTCCGCGAGCAGCTCGGGTCGGGGATCGCGCACACGTCGACGGTGTACCTGATCCGCAAGCAGATCGAGCTGGCCGAGCAGATCGCCGAGCTGTCCGGGATCCCGGACGCGAAGGTGTTCTTCGCGAACTCCGGCACCGAGGCGAACGAGACGGCGCTGCTGCTCGCCACCCAGGCGCGGCGCTCGAACCAGGTGCTCGCGATGCGCAACTCGTACCACGGCCGCGCGTTCGGCACCGTGGCGATCACCGGCAACCGCGGATGGTCCGCGAGCAGCCTGTCGCCGGTCAACGTGCAGTACCTGCAGGGCGCGTACCGGTACCGCAGCCCGTTCCGCGACCTGCCGGACGCGGAGTACGTCAAGGTCTGCGTCGACGACCTGCGCAACGTCATCGAGACCACGACCGCGGGTGACGTCGCCTGCCTGATCGCGGAGCCGATCCAGGGCGTCGGCGGGTTCTCCTCGCCGCCCGACGGGCTGTACGCCGCGTTCAAGGAGGTGCTGGACGAGTACGGGATCCTGTTCATCTCGGACGAGGTGCAGACCGGGTGGGGCCGCACCGGCGAGCACTTCTGGGGGATCCAGGCGCACAACGTCGTACCGGACGCGATGACGTTCGCGAAGGGGCTCGGCAACGGGTTCGCGATCGGCGGGGTGGTCGCCAAGGGCGAGCTGATGGACAGCATCAAGGCGAACTCGCTGTCCACGTTCGGCGGCAACCCGATCTCGACCACCGCGGCGAAGGCGACGATCGACTACCTGCTCGACAAGGACCTGCAGGCGAACGCGGCCAAGCGCGGCGCCCAGCTGGCCGACGGGCTGCGCGGGATCTCCGACGAGTTCCCGGAGCTCGGCGACGTCCGCGGCAAGGGGCTGATGCTGGCCGCCGAGATCGTCAAGCCCGACGACCAGACACCCGACCCGGCCGCCACCGCCAAACTCCAGCAGGAGACCAAGGACCGCGGCCTGCTGATCGGCAAGGGCGGCCTCTACGGCAACGTCCTCCGAATGGCCCCACCGATGACCCTCACCGAGGAAGAGGCCGCCGAAGCACTGGAGATCATCCGCGACTCCTTCGGCACCCTGCACTGATCACGAGGTGAGGTGCAGAACCTCCGCACGACGGCTCAGCCAGAGTTCGTTGCCTTGTCGCTCGATCGTCGGTCGGGCGGCAAGGAACGCGGCCAGCCACCGGTCCTGAGCCTGTAGCGCCGGCTCGCAGGCCTTCCTGGTGGCCGCGAGCGAGCTGACGACCATCTCGTGCTTGTCGATCGACGCGGCGCCGGTCAGCGTGTTGCAGCCCGCGTCGGCCGTCACCGTGTCGGTGGTGAACGTGAGCCGGATGACCGATCCCGCGACGATGCCGCGGTTGGCGATGCTGTGGGCGACCCAGGTGGCGTCGGTGAGGTCGGACAGCTCGGGAGTGTGCCCCAGCGCGTACGTCGCGCTGCGCCCCGCGGCGGCGCCGCAGGCGGACAGTACGACCATCGCCGTGACGACGCTGAGTAGGCCGCGGCCGGACATGGTGATCAGTATGCCCCAATACACCATTGACAGCATTGTCGGGGCGGGGGAAATTTGAATGACACAGGCCGGAATGTGGCAATAGCCGCCGGCCAGGGGGATTTTTGCGCAAATTCCCGGATCGAGCCCGATTGCTCACCGAGGGGCGCGGATGACCACAACAGCGGAAGGCGTTCCGACCGCACAGAAGCTCACTTTCGCGACAATGACGACGATGGTCGTCGGCAGTATGGTCGGCGCCGGCGTGTTCTCGCTGCCGGCCCGGTTCGCCCAGCAAACCGGTGTGGCCGGGGCGCTGATTGCCTGGACGATCGCGGGCGTCGGCATGCTGATGCTGGCGTTCGTGTTCCAGACGCTGGCGGTCCGGAAACCTGATCTGGACGCCGGTGTGTACGCGTATGCCAAAGCCGGTTTCGGTGATTATCCGGGCTTCTTCTCGGCTTTCGGCTATTGGGCAAGCGCTTGTGTGGGAACGGTCACCTACTGGGTGCTGATCATGTCGACCGCCGGTGCCGTCATTCCGGCGCTCGGCGACGGCGACACCTGGCCGGCGGCGGTTTTGTCGACGATCGGTACCTGGGTTTTTTACTTCTTCGTCAGGAAAGGTGTTCGGGAGGCAGCGGTCATCAACCGGATCGTCACGATCGCCAAGGTGATCCCGATTCTGGTGTTCGTGGTGCTGTGCGTGTTCGCGCTGCGTCCGCGGGTCTTCGCGGACAACTGGAGCGGCGGCTCCGACGTCGGCGGCCTGTTCACCCAGGTCCGCGGCACGATGCTCGTGACCGTTTTCGTGTTCCTCGGCGTGGAAGGCGCGAGCGTGTACTCGCGGCACGCCAAGCGGCGGGAGGACGTCGGCCGGGCCACGGTCCTCGGCTTCCTGTGCGTCTTCGCGGTGTTCGCATCGGTGACGATCGTCTCCTACGGGATCATGCCGTACTCCGAGCTCGCGGACCTGCGGCAGCCGTCGATGGCGTCCGTACTCGAGACGGCGTACGGGCAGTGGGGGAAGGTCTTCGTCAGCCTCGGGCTGATCATCTCGGTGCTCGGCGCGTACCTGGCGTGGACGCTGATGGCGGCTGAGGTGCTGTTCGTGGCCGCCAAGGACAACGACATGCCGCGGTTCCTGAAGGCGCACAACCCGGAGACCGACGTACCCGGCGCGGCGTTGCTGATGTCGACGCTGCTCGTCCAGGTGATGCTGGTCGTGGTGCTGTTCTCGGAGGACGCGTTCGGGTTCGCGCTCGACCTGACCAGTGCGCTGACGTTGATCCCGTTCCTGCTGGCGGCGGCGTACGGCCTGAAGATCGCCCTGAACGGGGACGGCTACGAGGGGGCCGGGAGGACCCGGGACCTGGTGATCGCGTCGCTGGCGACGATCTATACCGCGTTCCTGCTGGTGGCCGCCGGGATCCGGTTCATCCTGCTCGCGCTGATCATCTACGCGCCGGCGACGGTGCTGTTCGTGATGACGCGGCGCGAGCAGGGCAAACGACTGTTCAGCCCGGTCGAGCTGGTCATCCTCGCGGTTTCGATCGCGGGCGCCGTGATCGGCATCGTCGCGCTCGCGGCCGGCTGGATCACCATCTAGGACGAGAGGACCCACCCCATGACCGAGGCACATGGCGTTCACTCGGAGGTCGGGAGGCTGCGCAAGGTGCTGGTCTGCGCACCGGGCCTGGCGCACCGCAGGCTGACCCCGACGAACGCCGACGACCTGCTGTTCGACGACGTGATGTGGGTGGAGAACGCGCAGCGCGACCACGCCGACTTCGTGAACAAGCTCCGCGGCCGTGGCGTCGAGGTGGTCGAGCTGCACGATCTGCTCACCGGGACGTTGGAGATCCCCGAGGCGAAGGCGTGGCTGCTGGACCGCAAGATCGTACCGAACATCGTCGGGCTCGGCCTGGTCGACGACACCCGCGCGTACCTGGAGTCGATCCCGGAGCGGGAGCTCGCCGAGTACCTGATCGGTGGGCTCGCGGTGTCCGACCTCTCCGGCGAGTTCGGGACCGGGTACGTCGCCCTGGCGCGTGAGCAGATCGGCGCTCGCGAGTACCTGATGCCGCCGCTGCCGAACACCCTCTACACCCGCGACACCACCTGCTGGCTGTACGGCGGCCTGACGATGAACCCGCTGTACTGGCCCGCCCGGCACGACGAAACCCTGATCTACAAGGCGATCTACTCGTTCCATCCCGGGTACGTCGGGTCGACGGTGTGGTGGGGCGATCCGGAGAAGGACTGGGCGCAGGCCACCTTCGAGGGCGGCGACATCATGCCGGCCGGGAACGGCGCCGTACTGATGGGGATGAGCGAACGTACGTCGCGGCAGGCGATCACGCAGGTCGCGGCCGCGCTGTTCGCGCGGGAGGCCGCCGAACGCGTGGTGGTGGCCGGGATGCCGAAGCTGCGGTCGGCGATGCACCTCGACACGGTCTTCACGTTCGCCGACCGCGACGTCGTCACGCTGTACCCGGCGATCGTGGACGCTATCCACAGCTTCAGCCTGCGCCCGAGCGACAAGAAGCCCGGCCTGGAGGTCACCGACGAGGGAACCAAGCCGTTCGTCGAGGTGGTGGCCGAATCACTTGGCCTGAAGGAACTCCGCGTGATCGAGACCGGCGGCGACCTCTACGCGTCCGAACGGCAGCAGTGGGACAGCGGCAACAACGCGGTCGCCGTCGAGCCCGGCGTCGTCTTCACTTACGACCGCAACACCACCACCAACACCCTGCTCCGCAAGGCCGGGGTGGAGGTCATCTCAATCGTTGGAGCCGAACTGGGCCGCGGCCGAGGCGGGGGCCACTGCATGACTTGCCCCCTCACCCGCGACCCAGTCGACTTTTGATCCGGTGGTGCCCCGGCCGAGCGCTTGTCGTGCCGGTCGTACTTGTCAGATCGGGGCGCCTTGGCCCGGGTCATTGGTCAGGGGGAGGGGTGGCGGGGCGCCGGTCACCTTGCGGCGGCGGCGCGAGCGGCCCTCGAGGTACTTCGCCAGCAGGGACAGCAGCGAGCACAGGCCGATGTAGATGACCGCGGTGACGATGTACGTCGGGATGTACGGGAACCCGTACGTGAGCCGGCCGCCCATCTGCTTCGCGACGTACAGCAGCTCGCCGTAGGTGATGATGAAGCCGAGGGCCGTGTCCTTCAGCAGGACGACGAGCTGGCTGACGATCGCCGGCAGCATCGCGCTGATTGCCTGTGGCAACAGCACCAGCCGGACCACCTGGTTCTTCCGAAGTCCGAGCGCGTACGCCGCCTCGCGCTGACCCTTCGGCACCGCGGCGATGCCGGCCCGGAAGATCTCCGCCAGCACCGAGCCGTTGTACAGCGTGAGGCCGAACACGACCGCCCAGAACGGGCCCAGCCCGAGGCCGAACTGGATGTTGCCGAAGTAGAAGTAGAACATCAGGATCAGCAGCGGGACCGCGCGGAACAGCTCGACGATCAGCGTCGCGGGCGTCCGCACCCACTTGTGGTCGCTGATCCGCGCCGCGGCGAACACCGCACCGAAAACCAGAGCCAGGACGGCCGCGAGGCCGGCGGCCTTCAGCGTGTGCAGCAGCCCGTCCAGCATCTGCCGCTGGATCGCCTTGTACTGGAACTGCTGCCAGAGCCGGCCCTCGAACTGGCCGTACACGTACATCCGGTGGATCAGCCAGGCGAGCGCGCCCAGCAGCACCACGACGACCACGACGTTGGAGATCCGGTTCCGGACCTTCGCCCGCGGACCGGGGGTCTCGTACAGGACTGAGCTCATCAGGCCACCGCCGTCCGTCGTTCGGCCCACCGTTGCAGGAAGATCAGCGGCACGATCAGGATCAGGAACCCGATCGTGATCCAGAGCAGCGTGAGCAGTTGGTTCTCACCGCGCTCGGACATCGCCGCCGGGATGGCACCGGCCTCCGCGACCGAGAAGCCGGCCGCGATCGTGGTGTTCTTCAGCAGCGCGATCAGCACGCTCATCAACGGCGGGATGATCGCCCGGAACGCCTGCGGCAGTACGACGATCGTGAGCACCTGGAAGAACGACATACCGACCGCGCGGGCAGCCTCGGACTGACCGGGGGCGATCGTGTTCACGCCGGACCGGACCACCTCGCAGATGAACGCCGACGTATAGATCGTCAGCGCGCCGACCGCGGTCCAGAACGGGTTCGGCAGCGCGAGGTGCATCTTGGCGGCGCCGAAGAACAGGAACGCGAAGACCAGCGTGAGCGGGGTGTTCCGCAGGACGTTGACGTAACCCGTGCCGAAGCCACGCAGCGCCGGTACCGGGGACACGCGGCAGGCACCCAGCAGCGTGCCGATGACGAGACTGAGTACGCCGGACACCACGAACAGGCGGATCGTCAGCCAGAAACCGTCCCGGAACAGCGGCCAGTTGTCGGTGAGGACCGAGAACATCGCGACCTTCCTCTTGCCTTACAGGAACAGAGTCCGGCCGCGGCGCCTGCAGGAGGTCGCCGCGGCCGGCCGATGGATCAGTACTTCTCGAGCGGCGGCGGGGTCGAGTCCGAGCCCGACTTGCCGAGCGTCTCGTCGTAGATCGCCTTCCAGGTGCCGTCCGACGCGGACGTCTCCAGGATGGAGTTCACCTTGTCGCGCAGCGCCTTGTCGGCCAGCGGCAGGCCGATGCCGTACTTCTCGGTGCTGAACGGCTTGCCGACCACGCGGAGCTGGTCGGGCGCGGTGGCGGCGTACCCCTTGAGGATCGCGTCGTCGGTGGTGACAGTGTCGACCTTGCTGTCCAGCAGTTGCGAGACGCACTCCGAGTAGGTCTTGAACTCGGAGATGTTGCTCGCCTCGGTGAGCTGCTCGTCCTTGACCCGCTGGATCGGGGTCGAGCCGGTCGCGGAGCAGACCTTCTTGCCCTTCAGGGCGGTCTTGCCGGCGTCCATCGAGGTGTCGGCCTTGCGGACCAGCAGGTCCTGGCCGGCGATGAAGTACGGACCGGCGAACGAGACCTGCTTCTTGCGCTTGTCGGTGATCGAGTAGGTGCCGACGTAGTAGTCGATCTCACCGCCGGCGATCGCGGTCTCGCGGTTCGCGGACGGGATCTCCTTGTACTCGATCTTGTCGGGGTCGAAGCCGAGACCGGCCGAGACCATCCGGGCGACCTCGATGTCGAACCCGCAGCGCTTGCCGCTGGCGTCCTTGTACCCGAGGTTCGGCTGGTCGGCCTTGACGCCGACCGTGACCTTGCCGGCCGTCTTGATCTTGCTGAAGGTCGGGCTGCCGGCCACGTCGACGCCGGTCGCGGTGGTGAACTTGTGCAGGTCGCCGCACGAGTCGGACGCGTTGCCGCCGCCGCCGGAGGCGCTCGGCTCGTCCTTGCCACAGGCGGCCGCGGTCAGCGCGAGCGCTGCGACGCCGACCGTGGCGACGAGGGTGCGCATTCTCATGATCTGGATTTCCCCTTCGTTTCGTTACTGGGCACAGCTGCGGGCGGCAGGACTGCCGGGTCAGTGCTTGAGGATCTTGCCCAGGAAGTCCTGGGCCCGCTTCGAGGTGGGGCTGGTGAAGAAGGTCTCCGGGTCGGACTCCTCGACGATCTCGCCGTCGGCCATGAACACGACCCGGTTCGCCGCGGTCCGGGCGAAGCCCATCTCGTGCGTCACCACGACCATCGTCATGCCCTGCTTGGCGAGATCGACCATCACCTCGAGGACCTCCTGGATCATCTCCGGGTCGAGTGCCGAGGTGGGCTCGTCGAAGAGGATGACCTTCGGGTCCATGGCCAGGGCGCGGGCGATCGCCACACGCTGCTGCTGGCCGCCGGACAGCTGGGCCGGGTACTTGTCGGCCTGGCTGGCCACACCGACCCGTTCCAGCAGTTCCAAAGCCCGCTTCTCGGCCTGCTTCTGGTCCGCCTTGCGGACCTTGGTCGGGCCGAGGGTGACGTTTTGGAGGATCGTCTTGTGGGCGAACAGGTTGAACGACTGGAACACCATGCCGACGTCGGCCCGTAGTTTGGCCAGGGCGCGGCCTTCGCTGGGGAGGGCCTGGCCGTCCAGGGTGATGCTGCCGGAGTCGATCGGCTCCAGCCGGTTGATCGTGCGGCACAGCGTCGACTTGCCGGAGCCGGACGGGCCGATCACGACGACCACTTCGCCCTCGGCGATGGACAGGTTGATGTCCTTCAGGACGTGCAGATCGCCGTAATGCTTGTTGACGCCGGTCAGCGCAACCAGACCAGTTTTCGTCAAGGTTCCGGAATCGCTCATGGCCAGAACCTAGCGGAGCCGAGGGTGCGGTCGCAGGCCCGGGTGGTTCCACGGTGGTAACGATCTGCAATAAACCGGAGCGGACCGTGATCCGGTGGTCACGGTCCGCTCCGGTTTGTGCTTCAGTGTCCGGTTGTGCCGGTTCCGCAGCAGCCTCCTGCAGCGATGGTTGCGGCGGTCGGCGGCTCCTTGACCGCCCGTTCGACCCCGGCGAGTAGTTGCTCGCGTGCCGTGGGGGAGATCACGCGGCCCCGGGTGACGACCGTGTCGATCCGGCGGCTGTTGCGGATGTCGCGCAATGGATCGGCGTCCAATACAACCAGGTCCGCAATCCGGCCTGCTTCGACCGATCCGAGCTGTGCCTCCAGCCCGAGGAACTTCGCCGGTTCGACGGTCGCGGCGTACAGCGCCTGCCTCGGTGTGGCACCCGCCCCGACCAGGTGCTCCAGCTCGTCGTGCAGCGCGAACCCGGGCACGGAGTACGGCGTACCCGTGTCCGTGCCGGCCATGACCGGTACGTCGTGCGCGAACAGTTCCCGGACGAACCGCTGCCGCCACGCCCACATCTCGTGCTGGTGGGAGATCTCCTCGGCGGTCCGGTTCGCGGCGTACAGGTTCTGGATCACGTAGTCGTACGTCCCGATCGAGTCCTCGCCCAGGTACTTCGCCAGCGCCGGGTCGAGGCGGGTGTAGTCGATCTGGTCGAGGACGTTGTGCATCGTGAGCGTCGGCGTGACCCGGGTCCGGTTCCGGCGGAGCGTGCCGAACACGTCGGCGGCGCGGGCCGGGCTGTACGTGTTGGCGGCGATCCACTCGATCGGGTGCAATTGGCGGAACCAGCTGTTGTAGTCGCCGTTCGCGACCTTGATCGCGAGCAGCATCCGCCGTACCTCGTCCTCGCGGGTGGAGACCGACAGGCCGAGCGAGTGGATGTGTTCGATGCTGCGCTGGCTGCGGTTGCTGACCTCCTTGCTGGTGACCTGGTCGGGCCCGTGGCCGTGGACGGTCAGGCCGACCGTGCGCGCCTCGTCGACGATCGCCAGCCAGGACTCCCGGCTGAGCCGCGAGTACACCTTGACGAAGTCGGCGCCCTCGGCCTTGACCCGGCGTACGGCGGCCCGCGCGTCGGCGGCGCCGTCGACCACGATCACCTTGATCAGGTTCGGGTCCCACAGCGTCGGGTCGCCGTCGATGATGTTGCTGGCGACGACCATCCGCGGGCCGAGCAGGGTGCCGGCCTCGATCCGGTCCCGCCAGTCGTACAGCGCGGGGTTCGTGCCGGACATCTCGCGGACGGTGGTCAGCCCGTTCGCGAGGTAGAGCGCCGGCGACACCCGCTCGTCGCCGAGGCTGTGCACATGCATGTCGGCGAGGCCGGGAATGACGTACTTCCCGCGGAGGTCGACCTCAACCGCGCCCGGCGGCACGGGGAACCGCCCGACGCCGACGATCCGGTCGCCGCTGATCAGCACCGTTTGGTACGGGTTCCGGCGCCCGGTGCGGACGTCGATCACCGTGACTCCGGTGAGTGCGGTGAGCTTCGAGGACTTCGCCTGGGACGTAGACGCAGTAGTAAAGGTGCCACCGGCGACGATCGCGGCACCGGCCGCGGTACGGGCGAGAAACTGACGACGAGAACTGTTCATGGGTTCCAGTGTTCTGCCGCCGACGCGCCGGAGCACTGGGTGCAGAACCACGCTCAGAGGTAGGGAAAGGCCCCTTGTCGCCTACTGTCTGCTCCGTGAAGATCACACGGGGAACCCTGGCCGGGCTTTGCGTCCTGGCCGTTGCTGGACTAGCTGCAGTGGTGTGGGCCATCGCCGTACCGCGTCCTGCGCTGTACGTCGTCGGCCTGATCGCCTGTGCTCCGCTGATAGGCGCCCTGCTGGTACGTCGGAAGGTCCTGGCGGGCGCGGTCGCAGTACTGGTCCCGGTTGCGGCAATCGCCGTACCGAGAGTCGTCTTGTCAGCACAGGTGCCGTCGGACGTGCTGTGGTCCGCACGGATCGCCGAGAACAAGCCGGAGAGCCTGAAGCTGCAGACGTGGGTCGTTGGGGACCACCTGTACGTGGCTGGTGAGCAGGAGCCGATGCACTCGTACGACCGGTCCAACGGCCACCTGATCGGCACCTACCCGGCTGCCACGGCTGACCACGCTGCCGTCGCCGCGGACGGCTCGGTGGTTGGGTGGACGTCCGAGAACGACAAGCAGCAAGTGACCTATTACTCGCCTGACGGGAAGGTCAGGTGGGCGCAGGCGCATCAGGGGTGGACCCAGCTCGACAGGTATCCAGCGTGGACGCCCGTGGTCGCGGCTGCTGACGGGGTCGTCGTACTCGCGGACTGCGACGTCGCCAAGCTCCCCGTCGGGCCTTGCACGTGGACCGGTGTGGACGCGGCCGGCAAGACCAAGTGGAGCCACAGGACGAACTGGCGCCCGGCGGAGAGCAAGGGCGCCACGCTGGTGTCCTCGCGCACCCTTCCAGTACTGCCGTCGGTGGTGCTGGTTCGGGCGGACAGCCAGTACGTCGTACTCGCTGCGACCGACGGCCATGAGGCCGTGCATCGGCCGTGGCTCGTGTACACGAGGACCGCGGTACAGGCTGACCTGGCGCTCTTCTCGGAGCGGGACGGCGAGCAATGCCGGCTCGTCGGGGTCCGGGTGACGGGGCAGGCGTTCGTCACCAAGGGCATGCCGTGCCTGCCCGACGGGCCGGGGCCGATACGGGTGATCGGAGACCGCGCCTATCTCTTTACGGACGACGCACAGCTGACGGTGAGCTTGAAAGACGGCAGTTGGCGCGCACTCACCGGGGTGTCCGGCTACCCGGACCCGACGAGCAGCACCGTTTTCGGCCCCGACGTACTCGTGCGTCGCACGGACCGGACCCTGACAGCGACCGATTCCGCCAGCGGCGCTGTGCTGTGGACCAAGAAGCTGCCCGGGAATGTACGGGGCGTTCTGGTCGACAACGGCGGCGTGTACGTCGAGAGCGAACCGGCCGTGCACAACCCGATGTGGTCCCGGGGCGACCAGCGGAACAACTACAGCCAACTGACCGCACTGGACGCCCACACGGGCCGTGGGACGAGCAGCATCCTGCGTGGCGCCGGCCGGGTGTACGGCGGTTCGGCGATCGGGCCGGGGCTGGCCTTGGCCGAGTCGGACGACGGGCGGACGGTCTCGCTGGTCGGCGCTTTCTGACCCGCGCCCGCGAGGACGTACTCTTGGTGGCTGTCATGCGTACTTATGAGGTCCGCACCTACGGGTGCCAGATGAATGTCCACGACTCCGAGCGGCTGCGCGGGCTGCTGGAGGATGCGGGCTATGTCCGCGCGCCCGAGGGGGACGACGCCGACGTGGTCGTCTTCAACACCTGTGCGGTCCGTGAGAACGCCGACAACAAGCTGTACGGCAACCTCGGGCACCTGGCGCCGGTGAAGGCCAAGAAGCCGGGCATGCAGATCGCCGTCGGCGGCTGTCTGGCGCAGAAGGACAAGGCGTCGATCGTCCGGAAGGCCCCGTGGGTCGACGTGGTCTTCGGGACGCACAACATCGGGTCGCTGCCCGCGCTGCTGGAGCGGTCCCGGGTCGAGCAGGAGTCGCAGGTCGAGATCCTCGAGGCGCTCGAGGTGTTCCCGTCGATGCTGCCGACCCGGCGCGAGTCGCCGTACAGCGCCTGGGTGTCGGTGAGTGTCGGCTGCAACAACACCTGCACGTTCTGCATCGTGCCGTCGCTGCGCGGCCGGGAGAAGGACCGCCGGCCGGGCGAGATTCTCGCCGAGGTCGAGGCGCTGGTCGCCGAGGGCGTGCTCGAGGTGACGCTGCTCGGGCAGAACGTGAACTCGTACGGCGTGGAGTTCGGCGACCGGTACGCGTTCTCGAAGCTGCTCCGCGCGTGCGGCTCGATCGACGGCCTGGAGCGGGTCCGTTTCACCTCGCCGCACCCGCGGGACTTCACCGCGGACGTGATCGAGGCGATGGCCGAGACGCCGAACGTGATGCACTCGCTGCACATGCCGCTGCAGTCCGGGTCCGATCAGATCCTGAAGGCGATGCGCCGCTCGTACCGCCGGGATCGGTATCTCAAGATCATCGAGGACGTCCGGGCGGCGATGCCGGACGCGGCGATCACCACCGACATCATCGTCGGGTTCCCGGGGGAGACCGAGGAGGACTTCCAGGGCACGCTCGACGTGGTCCGGCAGGCGCGGTTCGCGGGCGCGTTCACGTTCCAGTACTCGAAGCGTCCGGGGACGCCGGCCGAGTCGATGGAGAACCAGGTCCCGCGCGACGTCGTCCAGGAGCGGTACGAGCGGCTGGTCGCGCTGCAGGACGACCTGGCCTGGGACGAGAACAAGTCGCTCGTCGGCCGTTCGGTCGAGGTGCTCGTGGCCGAGGGGGAGGGGCGGAAGGACGCCTCCACCCACCGGCTCAGCGGCCGCGGCGCGGACAACCGGCTCGTCCACTTCGCCGTACCGGACGACGTCGAGGCGCCGCGACCGGGTGACATGGCAACGGTCGAGATCACGTACGCCGCTCCGCACCACCTGGTCGCCGACGTGTTCGGGACGGTACGCCGGACCCGCGCCGGCGACGCGTGGCAGCGGGCGCAGGAGACGCCGGACGCACCGGCCGGATCCGGCGTGATGTTGGGCATGCCAACGATCGGGCCCACGCCGCTCGAGCCGGCAGCCGGCGGCTGCCAGGCCGGATGAGCCTGCTCGCTCCGGACGCCGAGCCGTTCGCGTTCGGGCGGGACGCCGATGTCTACGCGATCGACCAGGACTGGGTCCTGCGCCGGTACCGCGACGGTACGCCGGTCCGCGACGAGGCCGACTTCATGCGGCACGTGGCGCGGTACGGGTACCCGGTGCCGGCGGTCCGTGAGGTGGACGGCGCGGACATGGTCGTGCAGCGGCTCGAGGGTCCGACGGTCGGCGAGGCCGCGATCGCGGGCGCGCTGAACGCGACCGACATCGGCCTGCTGCACGCCGACCTGCACCGGCGGCTGCAGTCGATCCCGGCGCCGAGCGGTACGCCGGGGCTGGTCGTGGTGCACGGCGACCTGCATCCGCTGAACGTGATCTCCACCCCGGACGGGCCGGTCGTGATCGACTGGCGGAACGCGGAGGAGGGGCTCGCGGAATTCGACATCGCGATGTCCGCGATCATCTTCGCGCAGGTCGCGCTCGACCCGGAGTACGCGGACCTCAGCGCGCTGCTCCGGGACGCGCTGGCGACGTACCTGGCGAACTCGATCGACCCGACGCCGGGCCTGGACGCCGCCCTCGCCCGCCGCGCCGCGAACCGTACGTTGACCCCGGCAGAGCGGGAGCTTCTCCCTGCGCAGGAGAAGCTCATCCGCTCCCACCTCAGGCGTTCAGGAACTCCGACGGCTTGAGCGGGCGGGCGACGACGCGGAGTTCGCCGATGTTGCCGGCGAAGCCCTGGTCGATGGTGTTCGCGTAGTGCCCGGCCGCGACCAGCCACGGCTTGTTCGCGGTCGCGAGGCCGTTGGACGGGGTGGCCGGGTTGCGCAGCAGCTCCGAGGAGTCGACGTACACGACGCTGTGCCGCCCGTCGTTCACGATCGCCAGGTGGAACCACTCGCCGGCGCGCTGCTCGTGGCCCCAGTTGGTGAACGTGTCGTTCTTGTCCGCCGGGTACACCGCCCACTGCACCTGCAGCCCGCCGGAGAACCCGAGCTTCGCGGCCGGCTCGTCCGGGTCGCTGCCCGTCTTGCCCGCGTCGGCCCCGGTGCCGAGCCGGGTGAACAGACCCTCCCACGAGTGGTCCTGCCCGTCGTCGGCGAGCTTCACGAACGCCTCGATCGTGTACCCCTTCGGGAACGTCATCGCGTTCAGCGGCGCCCCGTCCGCGGTCTTCAGGTACCCGCCGCGCGCCGGATTCTTCCCACCCGGGAAGACCCAGCTCGCGTGCCCCGGCTGGTCCGGGTGGTACTCCGCGGACGCGGTCGGTAGGTCGTTGCTCAGCTGCACCCGGGTGAGGTCGTTGCCCTGCCCGGACTGGTCGGCGACCTTGTCCGCGACCGGCCCGTCGAAGCGCCAGTACGCCGCCGTACCCGGAATCACGAGCTGCTTCGCCGGACGCGCCGGGCGGACCGGCTCCGGCGCGAACTTCGCGAACCGCTGGGCGAAGTCGATCGGGATGCCGAAACGGTTCGTGTCGTCGCTGAGCTCGATCTCCGCCTCGGCCAGTTCGTTGCGCCGGGCCGGGTCCTGGGCCATGATCCACGGCGAGATCGTCTCGACGTCGATGGTGTTTCGGGCCAGGTCGAAGTGGTAGAGCCGGACCATCCCGGAGCCGCCGTAGTACCGGTCCTGGTAGTTCGTGATGTGCAGGTGCACGTCGTCGCCGGCGGCATTCTTCCGGGTGACCCGGCCGGGCGGCCAGTAGTGCCCGTTCAGCGTCAGGAAGATCTGGTCGCTGCCGTCGACGAGCTGCTCCCAGACGCGGTTGCCGTGGTCGCTGAAGTACGCCACCGGGTTGCCGTGGTCGGCGTTCACCAGCTCGTGGATCGTGAGGATCACCGGCAGCTTCGGGTGGGCCTTGATCACCGCGCGGGCCCAGGCGAAGCTCGCGTCCGACGGCCGCCAGTCCATTGCCAGCAGCAACCATTGGCGGCCGCCCGCGCGGAAGACGTGGTACTGGTTGTACCCGTTCGCGGTCGATCCGCCGTACGTCGGCATCCAGCGGAACCGCTGCGGGCTGAACGTGTCCAGGTACGGCGACGGGCCGCGGGTGTCGTCCTTCGACCCGTCGATGTCGTGGTTGCCGGCCAGGACGGAGTACGGGAAACGAGCGCGGTCGAGCAGCTTGAAGACCGGGTCCGCCTTCGCGAACTCGCTCGCCTGCGCGTTCTCCACGACGTCGCCGAGGTGCGCCATGAACACGATGTTCTGCGCGCCGCGCTGGTCGATCAGGTACTTGAACGTCGCGGTCAACGGCGCGGCGTCACCGCGGTCCTGGTCGAACTGGTACTGCGTGTCCGGGACGACCGCGAGCGTGAACTGCGGGTGCTCGGTGTCGATCCGTCCTGCTCGTGCCTGCCCAGCAGCTTCCGCGCTGCCCGCGCTCAGGGTGCCCGACGCCAGCACCGCACCCGCCCCGATCGCGCCCAACAACCCGCGCCGGCTGGTCCCGCCGTACTGCTCGTCCATCGCCCCACGCTCCCAAGTCCGTTGACAACGTCGGCACAGTAGAGCGCGGCAGACGGCCCGACGGTGAACTCAGGCGAAACCCTGGACGATCACCGCGGGAAGCGCTTCGGCTCGCAACGACCCGAGCACCCGGGCCTCGTGCGGTACGAGCGGGTCGGGGAGGTCGTCCAACGAGTACCACCCGAGGCCGGCGGCCTTGTCGGGCTCCATGAGGGTCGGCTCGCCGGTCCACTTCTCGGTCATGAAGAAGAAGTCCACCCGTTCGTCGATCGGATCCCCGTTCGCTTGGGTCCGGTGCATGGCCGTCACCGCCACCAGGTCAGCCGGGTCGACGTCCAGCCCGACCTCCTCCTTCAACTCCCGCACGGCGGCCGCGACCGCCGACTCACCCTGCTCGACATGCCCCGCGGGAACCGCCCAGTACCCGTCCATGTACCCGGTGTTGGCCCGCAGCAACAACAACACCTCATCCCCCCGCCGCACCACCACATAAGCCGCAGGCACCACCCGAAACCGATCCATACCCCAAACCCTAAACACCCCCACCGACACCCAACGGACACCGCTCCGCGGCGGCTGTTTGTTGCCGCCTCCGGCGGGCGCGCGCGAGGTACCTCCGGGCGGGGGTGGTGGCGCGGGGTGTGTGCGGGCGGGGGTGCGGAGGTCGCCGCTGCGCGGCGGCTGTTGGTTATCGCCTCCGGCGGGTGCGCGTGAGGTGCTGTTGGGCGGGTGGTGCTTGCGCGGGTGCTGTTGTTTGGGAGTGGGTTGCAGGGTCGCCGCTGCGCGGCGGCTGGCTGTTGGCGCCTTTGGCGGGTGGGCGTGAGGTGTCATCGGGTGGGGTGGTGGCGCGAGGGTGGGTGTATTTGCGCGGGCGGGGGTGCGGAGGTCGCCGGTGGGCGGCGGCTGTCTTGCTGCCGATGGCGGGGTGCAGAGGGGTGTACGCGCGGCGATCGAGTTCCAGGCGTTCGGGTGCGTACCGAGCGACGGGTAGTGGTGGCGCGGATCGGCTCTTGGTGGATGGGGCTGAGCGTGGGGGGACGGGCGAGGGGGGAGTACTACCCGTTCTTCGGTACTAGAGGGTCTTGGTCATCACGCAGTGGTTCTTGCCTTTGGGGCGTTGGTAGGTGAAGCCGGCTTGTTCGAAGAGGGTGCGGGTGCCGTTGTAGAGGAAGGAGGCGGTGATCTTCTTGCCGCCGGTGTCTTGGGGGTAGGCCTCGACGAGGCCGCCGCCGGCGGCGGTGATCAGGGAGAGGGCGCCGGAGAGGGCGACGGTGGAGACGCCTTGGCGGCGGTAGTTGCGGTCGGTGAAGAAGCAGGTGAGGCGGTAGTCGGGCAGCCGCTCCAACCCGGCCTCGTACTCCTTGCGGTGGTAGATGTTCGGCAGCTCAGCAGGCGTGCCGTACTCGAGCCACCCCACCGCCCGCTCCCCGTCGAACACCAACGCTGCATGCGCTCGCCCCTCGAGGACCAGGCGCTGCTTCACCGAGCGGTTGCTGGAAGCGTCGAACGTCTTCTCGTTGTGCAGCGTCTGGAACCACGTGCACCAGCACCCGCCCCACACCCCGTTGTGCCGCTCCGCGAGTGCCGCGAACGCGTCCCACGTCTCGGGCGTCAGCGCCCGGACGGTCAGCCCATCGACCATGAGCCGAGCGTACGACGACACCCGGACGATCTGCGTCCGGAAACTAAAGAATCGACCCAGGCGCCGCGTACTCCACCGGCCCGTCGTACCGCGTCCGAGCCCGCGCAACAGCCTCAGCAGGCGTGATCCCCGGACCGACATGCGTCACGACCAACCGTCCCGCGCCGGCCGCGCTGTCCCCGGCCTGTTCCGGCGTGTGATGCGCAGGATCTGCCCCGCCGGCCTCACACAGCAGTACGTCGCACCCGTCCGCCAGCTCGCTCAGCGCCGCACACGGTGCCGTGTCGCCCGAGTACACGAGCGACCCCCCGCTCTCCAGCCGCACCGCGAACGCAGGCAGCCCATGCTCAACGGCCCGCGACGTCAACCGAACAGAGCCGACCACCGCCGAATGCCCGTCCGTCAGTTCCGTGACCGCGAACGCCGACTCGATCGGGCTCCGCGTCGGCCCGTTCGTCAGGAACCCGGCGAGCCGATCCGCGATCCCCGGCGGCCCGTACAACGGGATCGGCGCCCGCGGCTCCAGGTCGGCGTACAGCAGCCCGTAGTACGCCGTCAGCAGGTCGGCGCTGTGGTCCGCGTGCAGGTGTGAGATCCAGATCGCGTCGAGCTTGTCCAGCCGGGTATGGCGTTGCAGCGGCCCGAGCGTGCCGGTGCCGGCGTCCATCCAGATGCGGGTGTCGCCGGAGGTCACGAGGTAGCCGGAGCAAGGGTTGTCGGCGGACGGGTACGGCGTCGCCGACCCGAGGACGGTCAGCCGGAGGTCGCTCATGGCTGCGATCGTAGGTCAGCCGAGAACGCACAGGGCCGCAAGCGGGGTGCTTGCGGCCCTGTGGGGGAGTACGGCGTCAGGCGGACGGGTTGTCCGGGATGTCGTCGTTCTGGCCGTCGAGGTTGTCGAGGCCTTCCTTGGCCTTCTCGACGCCCGTGTCGATCTGGTCGCCGTACTTGCCGCCGGTCTTCTCGTCGACGAAGTCACCGGCCTTGTCCAGGCCTTCGCCGACCTTGTCACCGTGGCCGTCGACCAGGTCGGCGGCCTTGTCCTTCAGGTTCTCGGCGGTGTCCTTGAACTTGTCGAAGATGCCCATCGCGGGGCTCCCATTCTCGAGTAGTGGTGTGACTACTCTATGTCGCCACCGCTGTCCGTGGTCTCCCCACCGGACTCGATGTCGCCGCCGGACTCGGTCCCGGGCTCGGTGCCGGGCTCGGTGTCGGCCGCGAACTCGATGTCGCCGCCGCTCTTCTTGGCGGCGGTCAGGCCCTCGGCCTCTTCGGGCTGGTCCTTCGCCGACTCTTCGTCGAACGGATTCGTCACTTGGTGTCCTCCCGTAGAAATGTCACGAACTCCATGGTTACTACCGAACATTCCGGGTCATCCACAAGACCGGTCCGCACCTCTTGGCGAACTCTGAATCCGGCACTGCCAGACTGGAGCGATGCCTGCACCACTCGTCGTCGCGGTCGTCGGCCCCACCGCGGCCGGCAAGTCCGACCTCGCCGTTGCCCTGTCCGAGCGCCTGGGCGGCGAGGTGGTGAACGCCGACGCCATGCAGGTCTACCGCGGGATGGACATCGGTACGGCGAAGATCACCGACGCCGAGCGGCGCGGCGTACCGCATCATCTGCTGGACATCCTGGACGTCACCGAGACCGCGACCGTCGCGGAGTTCCAGGAACTCGCCCGGGCCGCGATCGACGACTGCCTGAACAGGCAACGAGTTCCCGTCCTGGCCGGCGGCTCCGCCCTGTACGTACGGGCGATCCTCGACGACTTCGTGTTCCCCGGCACCGACCCGGACGTCCGCGCCCGGCTGGAGGCCGAGCTCGCGGCGCACGGCTCCGGCGTACTGCATGCGCGCCTCGAGGAAAAGGATCCGAAGGCGGCCGCGCAGATCCTGCCCAGCAACGGCCGGCGGATCGTCCGGGCGCTGGAGGTCGTCGAGATCACCGGCGGCCCGTACGTCGCGACGCTGCCCGAGCACCGCTACGTGTACGACGGCGCGATCCAGCTCGGGCTCGACGTACCGCGGCCGGTCCTCGACGAACGGATCGACCGCCGGGTGGACCGGATGTTCGACGCCGGTTTCGTGGCCGAGGTGCGAGGTCTGCTGGACAAGGGTTTGATTGAGGGAAGGACCGCCAACCGCGCACTCGGATACTCGCAGGTGATCGCGTTGCTGAACGGTGAGATCGACGAAGCCCAGGCAAGGGAGCGGACGGCGCAGGCCACCCGCCGGTTCGCGCGCCGGCAGGACTCGTGGTTCCGTAAGGACCGACGCATCACCTGGCTGCCGTACGACGCGCCCGATCTGCTCGCCCAGGCACTCGAAGTGACGGCCCGAGGCAACCGCGAGACCGCCGCCGGCGTAGTCGAGGTGAACACCGGGATCGTCGATGCGAGGGGGTGACCGTGAGGCCGAGTTCCGCGAGTACCTGATCGCGGATCGCACCCGGCTGATGCGTACGGCGTTGCTGCTCACCGCGGGGGATGTGCACACCGCCGAGGATCTGGTCCAGACCGCCTGTACGCGAGTTTACGTGCACTGGCACCGGATCAAGCACGAAGGCGCCGGCCCGTACGCCCACCGGATCCTGGTCAACGCCTTCCTCGACGAGCGCCGCCGGGCCGGCCGCCACCCCGAGGTGGTGACCGCGGAGACGCTCGAGCCCCGACTGAGCGACGTACCGGATCAGGCGGACACGCTGGCGATCCGGGGCGCGCTGCTGGACCTCGCGCCGCGGCAGCGGGCGGTGCTGGTGCTGCGGTACTTCCAGGACCTCGACGTCGCGACCTGTGCGCGGATCCTGGAGTGCACCGAAGGCACCGTGAAGAGCCAGACAGCGAAGGCGCTGAAACGCCTCAAGGAACTGATGACGGAAGAGACGGGGAGTAGCTGAGACCGCCGATGGACGAGGTCAAGAAACTGCTGGAGGGGTTCGCGGACCGCGCGGCCGAGGGGCTGCCGGACGCGGACATCGACGCGGACGTCACCCGCGGCCGGCGCGCGTTGCGCCGGATCAAGCGCCGCCGCCGGGCCACCGGCGTGCTCTGCGTGGCCGCCGCGTCGGCTCTGGTGCTCGCGATCGGCAACCAGGTGAACTGGTGGCGGGGCGGTGGCGAGGTCGCCGGCGGACCGGTCGGGCCGGAGACCGCCGCGTCGGCCGCCGGTCCTTCGACGCTGCCGCCGGCGACGCCGCGGTCGAGCCACACGTTCTCGGAGTTCGGCGCGCCGGTCGTCCAGCTGGTCGCCAACCAGCAGGTCTGGAGCACGATCGACTGCAGCCTCGCCCCGAAGGGCTGGTCGGCCGAGTCGCCGATCGCGGCGAACCATGTGGTGCTGTCGCAGCCGAAGATGCGGACCGCGGACACTGCGGCGAAGGTGATCCTGCAGGCGTCCACGCAGGCGCGCGCCCTCTCGGCGCCGCGGGTCACCGACGCCGGCGGCAAGACCTTCCACATCGGCACCCTCGACGGTCGCCTGACCGCCCAGGTGAAGCTCTCGAGCCAGTGGCTGCTGGTGTCGTTCCCGTCCGGCACGGTCGAATGGCCGGACGATGCTGTCAGGCGCTTCCTAGACTCCTGTGCGGTGCGGTAGGAAGAGTCCGTGAAGAAGCTGATCGCCTCTCTGTCCGCAGGAACCCTCGCTCTCACGGCCTTCACCGCGACCACCAGCGCCCAGGCCCAGGCGCCGACCAGACAGCCGACCGCGATCGGGTACGGCGGCGCGGTGTCGTCGGTCGACCCGGATGCGACCAACATCGGCCTCGACGTACTGCGCCGGGGCGGCAACGCGGTCGACGCGGCCGTGGCGACGGCCGCCGCGCTCGGCGTCACCGAGCCGTACTCGGCCGGCATCGGCGGTGGCGGGTACTTCGTGTACTACAACGCCAAGAGCCACCGGGTGACCACGATCGACGGCCGCGAGACCGCGCCGGCGACGATGCCGTCGGACGCCTTTGTCGACAAGCAGACCGGCCAGCCGTACCAGTTCGCGAACGCCGTGACGTCCGGCGTCTCGATCGGCGTACCGGGCACGCTCGCGACCTGGAACAGCGCGCTGCAGCAGTGGGGTTCGCTGTCGCTCGGCAACGCGCTGAAGCCGGCCGCGGACCTGGCCGAGCGCGGATTCGTGGTCGACCCGACGTTCCGCCTGCAGACGCTGGAGAACAAGAGTCGGTTCGCGCAGGTCGTGCCGACCGCCAAGCTGTTCCTGCCGAACGGCGACGCGCCGCAGGTCGGTTCGCTGTTCAAGAACCCGGAGCTTGCCGCGACGTACAAGCTGATCGGCCAGCAAGGCCCGTCGGTGTTCTACAACGGTCAGCTCTCCGGTGAGATGGCCGCGGTCGCGAAGAACCCGCCGAAGACCGCGGACGCGACGCTGCCGTTCTACCCGGGGTACCTCCAGACCAGCGACCTCTCGTCGTACCAGGCGATCGACCGGGCGCCGACCAAGGTCCGGTACGACGGTCTCGACATATACGGCATGCCGCCGTCGTCGTCCGGCGGGATCACCGTCGGCGAGGCGCTGAACATCCTGCAGCCGCAGCACATCGCCCGGATGTCCACCACGCAGGCGCTGCACACGTACCTCGAGGCGTCCGCGCTCGCGTTCGCGGACCGGGGCGCGTACATCGGCGATCCGGCGTACGTCGACGTACCGCAGCAGGAGTTGTTGTCGAAGGGGTTCGGGGCCGAGCGGTCCTGCCTGATCGACCCGCGGAAGGCGGCGACCAAACCGGTGCCCGCGGGATCGCCCGACGGTTCGTACTTGCGGTGCGGCAAGGGCAGCGCCGTCGAGCAGCGCTCGGACACCGAAGGGCGGTCGACGACGCACCTGGTGACCGCGGACAAGTGGGGCAACGTGGTCTCGTACACGCTGACCATCGAGCAGACCGGCGGCAGCGGGATCACGGTGCCCGGTCGCGGGTTCCTGCTCAACAACGAGCTGACCGACTTCTCGTTCGCGCCGAACCCGAAGGACCCGAACATCGTCATGGGCGGCAAGCGGCCGCGCTCCTCGATGTCGCCGACGATCGTGCTGCGCGGCAACCAGCCGTACATCGCGATCGGATCGCCGGGCGGTTCGACGATCATCACGACCGTCCTGCAGACGCTGACGAACCGGCTCGACCGGGGGATGACGCTGCCGCAGGCGATCGCGGCCCCGCGGGCGTCCCAGCGCAACACCGCGTCGGTGACCGCCGAGCAGTCGTTCATCGATCAGTACGGCGCCGCGCTGGCGCCGTACGGGCACACATTCACGCCGGCCGGTGCGCCGGGGAGCTCGGCCGCGGAGATCGGTGCGGTCGCGGCGCTCGAGTTCCTGCCCGGTGGTGCGATCCTCGCGGCGGCCGAACCCACCCGGCGTGGTGGGGGAGACGCGGGGGTCGTCAGAGCGCGGTGATGATCGCGGCAACCAGGGCCGCCCGTTCGGCCAAGGTCGCCGCGACCACCTGTTCGTGGACGGCGTGGGCGCCCTTGCCGACGGGGCCCAGGCCGTCCAACGTTGGGATTCCCAACCATCCGGTGAGGTTTGTGTCGGCGGCACCGGACGCGGGCGCTCCGCCGACTTCCTGACCGACCGACCGTCCGGCCGCGATCACCTTCGCCAGCAGTTCGTCCGTCGCGGCGGACGGCTCCCAGGCCGGCCGGTTCGACAGGACCTGCACGCTCAGTCGGGCGTCTCGTCGCGGCTCCAACGCCTTCACCGCGGCCAGCACCGCATCCTCGGTTGCCGGGTCGACGAACCGGAACCCGATCTCCGCCGACGCCTGTCCCGGTACGACGTTCGTCCGGCCGCCGCCGCTGATCGTCCCGACGTTGCACAGCACGTTCTCGTGCTCGGCGACCACCCGCCGGACGGCGATCAGCTGGTCGACCAGTTCGTCGATCGCGGAGACACCACTGTCCGGATCCAGCGCCGCATGCGCCTCGCGGCCGGTGACCTCGACGCGGACCCGTGTACTACCCCAGCGTGCCGTTTTCAGGTCGCCGTTCGGATGCGGCGGCTCGAACCCGAACGCGGCATACGCACCCTCGGCCTCGGCGGTCACGAGGGCGCGCGCGGACGGCGAGCCGATCTCCTCGTCGGCGACCACCACGATCCGCAGCGGGCGGTGGTCGCGGCCGGCGACCTGTTCGAGGGCGGTCTCCAGCACGACCAGGCCACCCTTCATGTCGAAGACGCCCGGGCCGTGGATGATCCCGTCCGCCGCGCGCCACGGCATCGCGCCGGCGAGCTGCCCGGCCGGCCAGACGGTGTCGTGGTGGGCCAGGAAGAGCAGCGGGGCGTCCGCCCGGCCCGGGAAGTCCGCGATCAGGTGGTCGCCGGTCGGGTGCGGGTCGCGGCGTACGGTCGCGCCCAGGTCGGCGTACCGCGTCGCCAGCCGGTCGGCGAACGCGTCCAGCGCCGCCGCGTCACCGGTCGGGGTCTCCGCGCCGACGTACTCCCGGAGTCGATCGATCATCATGGATAGTCAACGTATCATCAGCTGATCCACCGTTGGCCAGAGTTCACCGACTGCGGCTATGGTCAGGATATGAATCGTATCTCTGAGGTGAGCTTTCGCGCGGTGTCGCTCACCACGGCGTCCCGGTTCGCCGAGGCGTCGGCGCTCTACCGGGAGGTGTTCGGGTACGACGACCCGGCGTACGGGCTGAATCCGCGGCTGCTCGGGGCGCTCGCGAGCAACGGCGGCTCGGTGGTCGGGATCCTCGACGAGAGCGATCAGCTGGTCGCGTTCGCGTACGGCTTCTGCGCCACCGACCGGCGCGGGTTCTACCACTACTCGCAGTCCGCGGTGGTCGCCGCCGGGCAGCAGGGCCGCGGCCTCGGGCGGATGCTCAAGCACGCTCAGAAGGAAGTTGCCCTCAGCCACGGAATGTCGCGGATGCGCTGGACCTACGACCCGGCGCAGATCCGCAACGCGCACTTCAACCTCGACGTACTGGGTGCGCGCGGGCGCTGGTTCGCGCCGGACATGTACGGTCCCGGCACCGACCGCGTCGTGGTCGAGTGGGACCTGACCCGCGAGCATCCGGCCACGCCGACCCCGGTGGCCGAATTGGCGGTGCCGACGACCGACCTGCGCGGCTCGTTCGAGGCGCTGCTGGGCAAGGGCCTCGTCGCGGTGTCGTGCCGGCGGCGCCCGGACGGTACCGGCGTCTACTACTTCGCGGCGGCCGACGATGCGTGACAACCGCGAGCTCACCAGCCCCCAGGAGCGGTACGACGCCCGCCTCCAACGCCGCTCGTCGACGCTGCTGCAGCGCCGCGTGGTCGAGCAGGAACGCGCCTCCATCGACGAGGCGCTGGACCAGATCCTCACCGACGGAGCGATCGCCCAGGCGGCCGCCCGGATCGTCGCGGCCCGCCGCCGGTTCATCATCGGCTCCGCGAAGTCGTTCTCGTACGCGTCGCTGCTCGCGTTCGACCTCGGCGCGGGGCTGTCCCAGGTGACGCTGGTCGACGGCACCGTCGTGCGCGGCGTCGACGTACTCGCCGACGTCCGGTCGAACGACCTGATGGTGGCGTTCTCGTTCCGGCGGTACCGGCGGGACACGGTCGAGATCGCGCAGCGGTTCGTGGATGCAGGCGGGGAACTCGTCGCGATCACGGACTTCGAGGACGCGCCGCTCGCGAAGGTCGCCGACCAGAGCATCTACGTCGCCACCGGGAGTGCGTCGTACGTCGACTCGCCGACCGTCGTCGCCTCCGTACTGCACGTCCTCGCGACGCTCACCACCGCCAGCGCGAAGGGCGCTCGGCGGCGGCTGGTCGAGCGGGACCGGCTGAACACGGAGCTGGGGTTGTATGTCAACTGAGCTGCAGGTGGTCGCGGCGCGGCTGCACCGGGTGCGGATGCCGCTCGTCCACGCCTTCCAGACCAGCTCCCACCGCAAGGCCTACCTCGACCACATCCTGGTGGCACTGGAGGACGCGTCGGGCGCCGTCGGCTGGGGCGAGATCGCCTCGCCGTCCGACCCGTACTACGCCTCCGAGACCGTCGAGACGTGCTGGCACATCGCCTCGCGCTACCTCCTCCCGGCGATCATCGGCCGCCGCTGGACCCACCCTTCCCAACTCCAGGCAGACAAGATCCGCGGCAACCAGTTCGCCAAGTCCGGGCTTGATGTGGCCGCCTGGGTCCTGTGGGCCGAGGCGCAACAACTGCCTCTGGCAACAGTTCTGGGAGGACAGCGCACCGAGGTCGTCGCGGGTGTTTCGCTCGGTATCGAACCGACGATCGACGATCTCCTGGCGCAGGTACAGCAACAGGTCGAATCCGGGTACCCGAGGGTGAAGTTGAAGATCGCCCAGGACTGGGATGTGGAACCGGTGCGGGCGGTGCGGGCGGCGTACCCGAAGCTGGATCTGCATGTGGATGCGAACGGGATCTACACCGCCGGCGAGCTGGATCGGCTGGTCGAGCTGGATGGCTTCGGGCTGACGATGATCGAGCAGCCGTTCGCTCCGCGCGACCTGCTCGCGCATGCGGAGTTGCAGCGGAGGATCGGTACGCCGGTGTGCCTCGACGAGAGTGTCGAGACGGTGGCCGACCTGGAGACGGCGCTCGGGCTGGGGGCGCTGCGGGTGCTCAACATCAAGGTGTCGCGGATGGGCGGGCTGACTGCGGCGCGGGCGGCGCACGATCGGGCCCAGGACGCCGGGATCCCGGTCTGGTGCGGCGGCATGCACGAGTTCGGCGTCGGCCGGCTCGCGAACGTCGCGCTATCCAGCCTCGCCGGCTTCACCCTCCCATCGGACGTGTCCGCCTCGGAGAAGTACTACGCCCGGGACATCGTCGAGCCCGCCGTGACCGCCGTCGGCGGGGTCGTCCAGGTACCGGACGGGCCGGGGCTCGGGCATCAGGTCGACCGGGAGTTCGTCGTCGCGAACACGGTCGAGGAACTGCGCCTCGGCCCAGGACAGGAGTGACTCGATGCGCGTCGCGGTGACCGGCGGGACGATCGTGGACGGCACCGGCAGCGAGCCGTACCCCGGGACGGTCGTGATCGAGGGCGGCCGCATCAGTGCGGTGCTGCCGCCTGCCGAACCGGTCTCCGACGCCGAGGTGATCGATGCCACGGGCAACATTGTGGCACCGGGGTTCGTCGATCTGCACTCACATGCGGATTTCAGTCTCGGCACAAGTCCGGCCGCCGAGTCGCAGCTCGCGCAGGGCGTCACGACGCTGGTCGCGGGGAACTGCGGGTGGTCGCCGTTCCCGGTGGGTGACCTGGAGGCGTTGAAGGCCGGTACGGCGTTCCTCGGCGAGCAGCACGGGTGGTCGTGGACCGATCTGGGCGGGTTTGCTGCAACGTTGGAACCGGCGGTGAACCTGGCGCTGCAGGTCGGCCATTGCACGTTGCGGATCGCCGCGATGGGCACTGCTCAGCGAGCTCCGTCACCGGACGAGCTGCGGCTGATGCAGGACCTGCTGCGCTCGGCCGCGGACCAGGGTGCGGTCGGCTTTTCCACAGGCTTGATCTACGCGCCTGGTACGTATGCGTCCCCCGAGGAAGTCGCCGCCCTGGTCGCCACGGCCGCCGAGTGCGACCTCCTCTACTCCACCCACATCCGCAACGAAGGCGCCGGCCTCCTGACAGCCCTCGACGAAGCAATCACCGCGGCTCGCGCCGGCGGAGCCCGCCTGGAAATCTCCCACCTGAAGGCCGTCGGCCACCCCAACCACGGCCTCGTCACCACCGCCCTCGAACACCTCGACCGCATCACCGACCTGGACCTCGGCTGGGACGCCTACCCCTACACAGCCACCAACACCACCCTCACCACCCGCCTCCCCAGCTGGGCCCTCGCAGCCCCTCACCCCCAAGCCCCACCCTCCACAGAGCCCACCCACCCACCGCGGGATGCGGCGCATGCCGCCCGCCCACCGCGGGGCGCGGAGCACCGCGCCCGCCCACCGCTGGACGCGGAGCGTCGTGCCGACCCGCCGCTGGAGGCGGAGCGCCCTGCCCGTCCACCGGCGGATGCGGCGCATGGCCCCCGCTCACCGCGGGGCGCGGAGTGGCGCGCCCGCTCACCGCTGGACGCGGAGTGGCGCGCCGAGCCGCCGGTGGAGGGGGAGCGCCCTGCTCGTCCGCCGCTTCTTGAGCGGCTGGCTGATCCGGTGGAGCGTGCGCGGATTGTGGAAGCGCTGCGGGCAGACGAGCTGCTCTCGCCGGACACGGTGGTGATCGCCTCGTTGCCGCCCGGGCGCTACGAGGACTGTCGCGGGATGAGCCTGTCCGAGATCGCTCGTCAGGACGGCGTCGACGCCGCCGAGATCGTGCTGCGGATTCTCGAGTCGCACGATGCCGCCGTCAGCGTCGTCAACCATGCGATGCGGGAGGAGGACGTGACGACCGTCCTCCAGCACCCACGGACCGCGATCGCCAGCGACGGCTGGATCATGGACGCCGCCGGCCCCGGGCACCCGCATCCGCGGAACTTCGGCACCTTCCCGCGCGTGCTCGGCCACTACGCCCGCGACCGCGGCCTGTTCACCCTCGCCGAGGCGATCCGCCGGATGACCTCGCTCCCGGCGTCCCGCCTCGGCTGGTCCGACCGCGGCGTGATCAAGCCCGGCGCCATCGCCGATCTCGTCGTCCTCGACGCCACCCGGATCGCCGACAAATCGACGTACGACGACCCCTGGCAACTCTCGGTCGGCGTACAACACGTCCTGATCGCCGGCGAACCAGCCCTCACCGCGGGCGTACCGACCGGCCGCCGCGCAGGACGGGTTATCGCTTGAAGCGCTTCGGCTCGGTCGGCAACGGGACCGGCGGTGTGTCCTGCGGCCGGGATCCAGCCGCTGGCGCGACACCGTGCCGTACCGCGGAGTCGTCCTCCAGCCAGCCGTCGTACTCGTCGAGCGCTTCGTCGAGCGCCAGCCGATCTGGGTCAGCCAGCACGACGATCCACGGGTGATCCTCGTCGTCGTCCTCCCCGTGGAAGCGCCCGCGCCGCACCACCCCACCCAGCCGCTCGGCAACCGCAGCGGCATCCTCCCGCTCCCAGAAGCACGCGATCATGCTCAAACGGTACGACCCGGACCTGCACCACTCATCAACCACACCTGCGGCCGGCAGGCGGTCGACGACTGAGTGTGCGGCCGCCTCACGGCCGATGGTTACTGAGTGGTGGAGATCCGCCCCGTACGCTTGCCCCATGAGTACGTTTCCCTGGTTGAAGGGCCACGGCACGGAGAACGACTTCGTGATCCTGCCCGACCCGGACGGTTCCGTGCACGGCGAGCTCGACGCGGCCGTGGTGCGGTTCCTCTGCGACCGGCACGCAGGTCTCGGCGCGGACGGCGTACTGCGGGTGATCCAGGGCGACAGGCAGTCGTACGTCGAGGACGGCGGCGACTGGTTCATGGACTACCGGAACGCGGACGGCTCGATCGCCGAGATGTGCGGCAACGGCGTCCGGGTGTTCGTGAAGTACCTCGCGGAGGCGGGCCTGATCGACGGCAAACCGGTCCGGGTCGGTACCCGCGCCGGCGTCAAGGAGGTCTCCCAGAACGACGACGGCACGCTCACCGTCGACATGGGCGCCCCGCGACTCCCCGACGCTGCCGGGATCGTAGTGGAGGCCAACGGTCACCAGTGGCCGGCGCTGCACGTCGACATGGGCAACCCGCACGCGGTCGCGTTCGTCGACAGCCTGGACGAGCCGGGCAACCTGTGCGACCAGCCCACCTGGACCCCGGCGGCCGCGTTCGCGAACGGGGTGAACATCGAGTTCGTCGTACGGCGGGACGCGCACGACGTACAGATGCGCGTGCACGAGCGCGGCGCGGGGGAGACCCGCTCGTGCGGCACGGGGACCTGCGCCGTGACCGTGGCGGCGGCGCGGCAGGCTCGGGACGAGCTCCCGGTGACGTACCGGGTCGGCGTACCGGGCGGTGAAGTCAGTGTGACATGGCGTGCGGACAACCATCTGGAACTCACCGGTCCCGCGGTACTACACGCGCGGGGTGAGTTCGATCTAGCCTGGTTGCCTTAAACGAGTCGCCGGAGTTGGTGGCCCGTGCCACCATGGAAGGCATATGACGACCCATTCACATTCTTACGACGAGACCACCGACGTCGAACTTGACCTCATCGAGGGCGAGGACTCAGGCGATTCGTTGACGGGTCACGACTCCGAGTTGGGCACCGACGGTCTGGAGCTCGAGGAGCGTCAGGCGCTGCGACGTGTCGTCGGTATGTCGACAGAGCTGACCGACATCAGCGAGGTCGAGTACCGCAAGCTGCTGCTCGAGCGGGTGCTGCTGGTCGGCGTCTGGACCGAGGGCAGCGCCGAGGACGCGGACAACTCACTGGCCGAGCTGAAGCTGCTCGCCGAGACCGCCGGTTCCGAGGTGCTGGACGGCGTGATCCAGCGCCGGAAGAAGCCGGACCCGGCGACCTTCATCGGCTCCGGCAAGGTGGCCGACCTGCGCAACCTGGTCGCGGCCCTCGGCGCCGACACGGTGATCGCGGACGGCGAGCTGGCGCCCGCGCAGCTGCGCAACCTGGAGGACAAGCTCAAGGTCAAGGTGGTCGACCGGACCGCGTTGATCCTGGACATCTTCGCGCAGCACGCGAAGAGCAAGGAAGGCAAGGCCCAGGTCGAGCTGGCGCAGCTGCAGTACATGAAGCAGCGCCTGCGCGGTTGGGGTGGAAACCTGTCCCGCCAGGCCGGTGGACGTGTCGGTGCGGCCGGTGGCGGTATCGGTGGCCGTGGTCCCGGTGAGACGAAGATCGAGACCGACCGGCGCCGGATCAACACCAAGATCGCCAAGCTCCGCCGCTCGCTCAAGGACATGAAGAGCACCCGGTCGACGATGCGCCAGGAGCGCCGCCGGAACCTGGTGCCCTCGGTCGCGATCGCTGGATACACCAACGCCGGCAAGTCCTCGCTGCTGAACCAGATCACCGGTGCGGGCGTGCTGGTCGAGGACGCGCTGTTCGCGACCCTGGACCCGACGACCCGGCGGACGACGACCGCCGACGGCCGCGTGTACACGCTGACCGACACGGTCGGGTTCGTCCGGCACCTGCCGCACGACATCGTCGAGGCGTTCCGCTCGACGCTGGAGGAGGTCACCGACGCGGACCTGCTGCTGCACGTGGTGGACGGTTCGCACCCGGACCCGATCGCGCAGATCCAGGCGGTCCGCGAGGTGCTGGCCGAGATCAACGCGACCGGCGTACCGGAGATCGTGGTGATCAACAAGGCCGACGCCGCCGACCCGCTCGCGCTGGCTCCGATCCTGCACCGCGAGCCGCACGCGATCGTGGTGTCTGCGCGGACCGGTGAGGGCATCGACAAGCTCCGCGAGCTGATCGAGGGCTCGCTGCCGCAGCCGCACGTCCTGGTCGAGGTGCTGCTGCCGTACGAGCGTGGCGACCTGGTCTCCCGGATCCACTCCGAGGGGTCGGTCGAGCAGCTCGAACACACCGCCGACGGCACCAGGATCAGCGGCCGGGTCCACCCGGCGCTGGCCGGCGACCTGACGCCGTACCAGGTAGCCGCAGCCTCGTAGTAACGATCCGTGAGAGGGCGTCGTCGAAGTCTTGGCGGCGCCCTCACTCTGTGTCATCCTCCGATCCAGGGGTGGGGGGATGGCGATCACGATCGGCGTCGTCTGGGCGACGCATTTCCAGCGGCAGGGCCTGAACAAGCTCTGGTACCGGCGGCTGCGGTACGCGTACCGGGCGCCGTCGCTGTTCCTGGAAGGCATGCTCGCGGCCGGTGCGGAGGCGCACCTGGTGACGTTCGACGAGAACCTCGACGACGCGGACCTGGATCCGGGCGGCAGCGCCCAGCAGGTCGACATCCTGTACGTCGCGACGCACGGGATGCGCGGTGCGAACGGATTCGAGCTCGCCCTGCACGCGAACGACTGGCGGCTGCTGGGCGGCGGATTCGGCGACAACGGCCCGGCGATCGTGATCTTCGACTGCTGCGACCTGGTCGACCTGACCGCCAAGGACTGGGACCGGCAGTGGCGGACGGACCGGCTGGGGCCGGAGTTGCGGCTGATCCTCGGGTTCGCCTCGCCGGCGTCGGTGTCCCTGCAGGCGTCGATCCGCGGTACGGCGTTCGCGCGGGAGCTGGCGACCAAGCCGGTGACGGACGCGTGGTTCGTGTCGATCCAGGCCGGGAGCTACGTCGGCACCGACAAGCCGGTCGCGATCGCGTTCGGCGACGACGACCAGGACGCGCGCAACGTCCTCGACCAGCTGAGCATCGGCGCGCTGCCGGGCCCCCGGACCAGCGCGGTCCCCGGCGTCGCGTGGAGGTCGTGAGATGGAGTGGGAAGACCTGTTCCTGCCGGACACGGCCGACTGGGCCGCCGGGCTGATGGGCCGGTACGAGCTGCCGCCGATCCTCACGTACGCGCCGCCGTCGGTGCAGGACGAGGAGGCGGCGCCGAGGTTGCGCGATGTCTCGCTCGAACCGTTCGACATCTCCGGGGGACTGGCCCGGATCCGGCTTGACCAGGACCCGTACCGGCTGTGGGAGTCGGCGCTGGTCTACCTGTACCGGACCGTCCCCGAGCGGCAGGTGTACTCCGAGGAGGACGAGCCACCGTCGTACGTCGACCGGCAGGTGCTGACCCGGATCGCCGGGCTGCCGTCGATCGGCCCCGGCGGCCGGATGATCTGGTTCGACCTTCCGAGCGGGTCGTTCATCGACATCGGCGTCCGGCCGGTCGCGTCGCTGCGGCCGTCGGCCGGCTGGCGCGATCCGGGGCAGCTCCAGACCGCCGTCGACGCGATGGCCGGTGCGGCCCGGGGGTTCAGGTTGCGCGGTGCGCTCGGCTATACGGAGCCCTCGCGGTACGAGCCCGCGCGGACGGCGCGGCCGATGTTCGTGTTCGTGCTGGACGGTCCGCCGCTCGAGGGCGGGCCGCACTGGCGGGTCAGCATCGCCGTACCGGCGACTGTGGACGACGGCGACGGCGCCGGCGCGCAGGATGTGGATTGGTGCGTTTGAGGGGGTTCGGAATGGAAGCGTTCCTGGGAATCGCGTTGGGGGTCCTGATCGCGATCGTCTATCCGGTGCTGAAGGGGTATGTGAAGAAGCAGTTCGGCACGACCGCCAGGCCGGGTCTGCCGGCCTGGGTGCCGAAATACGCCGCGCTGTTGGTGTTCTGCGCGGTGAGCGCGCTGATCCTGCTCGCCGTCGTCAAGGCCGCGAAACCCGATCTGCGCATCACCTTCTGGCCGGCGCTCGTGATGGGCTTCGGCTACGAGGCCGCGATCGAGAAGATCTTCGCGAAACCGCTGACGGCCTAGGCGACGAGTGGCCCGGGAGCCGCAGCTCCCGGGCCACTGGTTGCTCAAGGCATCACTTGCGCTTGCTGACCTGGACCTTCATCGAGGTGCCGGTCTTCGCGAGGACCTTGATGTCGACGCCGTTGTTCGGGACCTTGACGCTGCTCGCCGGCAGGTCGGCGGACCAGTACGACTTGCTGTCGTTGAACGTCGGTACGGCGTTCTGGCCGCGGACGTAGCTCGCCTGCCCGTTGACGTGCAGGGTGAACGAGTCCGCCCGCTCGAGGCCGAACGGCGCGTCGTACGCCGACACCCGCGGCCGCCACAGGGTGCCGTCGATCCGGTTGATCGGCACCGGGTGCGCGTCGACCGGGAGAACCAGGCCGGACCCGGGGTGGGTGCTGGTGTTGTTGTCCGACTGCGAGGTGTCCCAGTACCAGATCAGCAGACCGTCCTGGTACGCGAAGTGCTCCACCTTGTCGCCCAGCGTGTTCAGCCAGCCGAAGTTGTACGGCCCGGTCTGCAGGAACTTGTCGTGGTCGACGTAGTTGATGTTCGACGCCAGGTAGTAGTTGTCGTGCTGGCTCGTGTACGACGACCCGACCGAGCTGAACCCGTTCAGCGTCCAGCCGTCCGGCGAGGTCTCCGCGCCGGAGTCGAGCACAGTGGTGGATCCCGACGTCACCTTGATGTCGTCGGCGAAGAACCCGAACCCGCCGGACGCCGGGTCGGTGACGTAGCGGAACTGCAGCGTGATCGTCTTGCCGGCGTACGCCGACAGGTCGAACGTGGCCGGCTTCCAGCCGTTGCTCTTGCCGTCGATCCCGTTGCCCTCGGCATCGTTGGTGACGGTGCCCTTGATCGGCTTCGCGCCGGTGCCGTCGTTGACGTCGACGTACGCGTAGTCGCAGGCCGTCGTACCGCAGTCCTCGATGTCCCAGTTGGCCTGGAACGTGAGGCTCGCGGGCTGACCGGCCGGCAGGGTGACCTGGCGGCTCATCGTGTGCGTGAAGTTGTTGCCCTGACCGCTCCACCAGTCCTTCGTACCGGTGGGTGGCGTGACGAGCTGGTGCTCCACCGACTTCTTCGGCAGCGGCACCACCAGGCCCTGGGCCTTCTTCGTGTTGTACTCGTGCGGGCCGAGGTCGACGGTCCGGGTCTGGCCGGCGTTCACGATCTCGTAGTCCAGCCAGCCGAGCTGCAGCTTGTCCCAGGCGCCGAGGTCGGCGGCCTGCTCGCCGATACCGCCGTCGGTCGGCGCGCTCACCCGGCTCTGTGCCATCAGGGTCCACCAGTTGACGCCGTTCTCGCCGCCGGCCGTGTCGTACTCGTCCGGGAGGCCGAGGTCGTGGCCGTACTCGTGCGCGAACACGCTGACGCCGCCGTTCTCCGGCTGGATCGTGTAGTCACCGACGTACATGCCGGTGTCGCCGATCTGCGCGCCGCCGTTCGGGTTGCTCGCCGGGCCGCCCGGGAAACCGGCGTACCAGCGGTGCGACCAGATCGCGTCCTCGCCCTGCCACGGGTCGCCGTCGGCCTGGTCACCGCCGGCGTGCACGATCTGGAAGTGGTCGATGTAGCCGTCCGGCTCGTTGAAGTTGCCGTCGCCGTCGTAGTCGTAGCGGTCCCACTGGTCGAACGACTTCAGGTCCGCGGTGATCTCGGCCTTCGTCCGGCCCTTGGCCTCCTGGTCCGCGACCCACTGGTTCACCGCGTCCTGGATCAGGTTCCAGGTGTTGCTGCAGACGTTGCCGGCGCACGGGTAGCCGTTCGACCGGCCGTAGCGGGCCTCGTTGTACTTGACCTTGACCCAGTCGGTGACCTCACCGGACACCGAGTAGCGGCCCGACGACTGCTTCTCGTAGTAGCTCTTCAGCGAGTTGCCGGTGCCGAAGTACATGTCCTGGTAGTGCTGCCGGCTGTAGTCGGCCTGCCAGATCGTCGAGTTGTCGACCGAGCGGTCCGGGGCCGGGATCTGGTTGCGCACCGGTCCGTCGAACCGCGCCGGGCCGGGTGTGGCCGTCGACGTGTCCTGGTCGGGGTAGTTCGGGTGCCGCTCGTTGCCGAACTCCGCGAGTACGACGAAGATCCGGTCGGTCTTCTCGCGGGACAGCTCGACGTACTGGTCGACCTTGCCCTTGGCGTTCTTGGTGCCCTTCGCACCGGCCGCCTTCGCGCCGAGGTTGACGACTGTACTGCCGTTGCGCTGCTCCGGGGTGGCCTGCCCGTTGATGACCTTGGTCAGGGCCTCCTGCCGCAGGTCGCGCCGCTTGTCCTCGAGCGGGCTGGACAGCTCATCTGAGGCCGCTTTCGCATTGGCGATCGGCGCCGACCCTGACGTGGGCGGTGTGGCGGCGGTCCCGGCCGAGGCGGCGGTGATGCCGAGCCCGGTCGTCGCGGCCAGGGCCAGGCTGAACAGCCCGGCGGGTAGCTTGCGCACGATTCCCCTCCGTGTGTGATGACGCTGTGTGATCGATGCTCCCCCGAGCGTGTTTTGCGCGAGGTTACGGGGAAAATCCGGTGAGCTGAAGTGGAAACTGAGCAAAACCTGTGAATGAGCGGGGAAACCTGCATCTCTGAGTAGAAGGGCTCACGCGTGCGCGAGGGCGGGCTTGGCAGACTGTTCCGCGTGGAGCGCCCGACCGTCGACCTGCTGCAGCCGCTGTGGCGTGCGCTGGTGGTGTTCCGGGTGCTCACCTGGGTGTTCGCCGGCCTCGGCGTGTGGGCCCGGTGGGACGGGATCGTCCGGCCGTACGGCGCGGTGCTGCAACTCGCGGTGATGGGCGTGTGGACGCTGATCTCGTCGTACGGCTACAGCATCCGCTGGGGGCGGCGGAACACGCGGCTGGCGTTCGCGGACCTGATCGTCACGGTCGGCTGCATGTACGCGACGCTGTGGGCGCAGCCGCTGCTGGACATCCGCGGGGGTGCGTCCGTGCTGACGTCGGTGTGGGCGGCCGGGCCGGTCCTCGCGCTGGCGATCTCCCGCGGGCGGGACGGCGGGCTGCTCGGCGCGATCACGATCAGCCTCGCGTTGCTGTCACTGCGCGGGGTGGACCACGTGTCGAAGATCCTCAGCAACGTGCAGCTGTTGCTGGTCGCCGGGTTGGTGGTCGGGTACGCCGCCACCACGATGCGTCAGGCGGGGGAGCGGCTGCGGTCGGCGATCACCGCGGAGGGCGCGACCGCGGAACGGCTGCGGCTCAGCCGGTCGATCCACGACGGCGTACTGCAGGTACTGGCGCAGGTCCAGCGGCGCGGTACGGCGATCGGCGGCGAGGCACTCGAACTCGCCGAACTGGCCGCCGAACAAGAGGTTGCCCTGCGCACCTTGATGTCCACGCGCCCCGCCGTGAACGGTGACCGGGTGGATCTGTGCGGGTTGTTGTTGCCGTTGGCCACTACGCGCGTGGACGTCGTCGTACCGGCTGGTCAGGTTCTGTTGCCTGCGGCTACTGCCACGGAGTTGGTTGCCGCGGTCAAGGAGGCGCTGAGCAACGTGACCAAACACGCCGGCGCCGGAGCCCGGGCGTGGGTGGTCGTGGAGGAGCTGGGGGCGGACGTCGTGGTGTCGATCCGGGACGACGGCCTCGGTACGACGCCCGCCCGCCTCGAACAGGCCCGCGTCGACGGCCACCTCGGCGTCAGCCAGTCCATCCGCGGCCGCATCACCGACCTCGGCGGCACCGTCACCGTCCGCACCGCCCCCGGCGAAGGAACCGAATGGGAGCTGAAGATATGACCGCAGTGCTGGATGTCGCCGAGCCGTGTTCGCTTCGACCGTACGGCGGCCGGCGATGACCCGCGTGATGATCGTCGACGACCACCCGATGTGGCGCGAAGGCGTCGCCCGAGACCTCGGCAGCCGCGGGTACGACGTGTGCGCGACCGCCTCGGACGTCGCCTCCGCGGTGAAGATCGCGCTGGCGACCCGGCCGGACGTGGTGGTGATGGACCTCCAGCTCGGCACCGGATCCGGCGTCGACGCGACCCGCGAGATCACCACGGCGCTACCCGACACCCGCGTACTGGTGCTGTCCGCCAGCGCCGAGCAGGACGACGTACTCGCCGCGGTCAAGAACGGGGCGTCCGGGTACCTGGTGAAGTCGGCGTCGCTGGACGAGTTCGACGACGCCGTACGACGTACCGCCGAAGGCGACGCGATCTTCAGCGCGGGGCTGGCGGGATTGCTGCTGGGGGAGTACCGCCGGCTGGGTGGGACCGGTCCGGAGGTCCCGCAACTCACCGACCGCGAAACCGAAGTCCTCCGCCTGGTAGCCCGAGGCCTCACCGCCAAACAGATCGCCACCCGCCTGGTCCTCTCCCACCGCACCGTCGAGAACCACGTCCAAAACACCCTCCGCAAACTCCAACTCCACAACCGCGCCGAACTCGTCCGCTACGCCATAGAAAACGGCCTGAGCGAGTAAGCCCCCCGCGGCTCCCCAGGAAATCCCCCCGCCTGCTCCGCGGGAAAGCCCCCCGCGCGCTCCGTCGCCGCTAGCTTCGTCGCGCTGCTCCTCAGACGCGTCCACTCCGCGCGCCCCACCCGCCCCCCGGGGCTGCCGCCCGGTTTCTGCGAGCTGCCGCTCGCGGGTGACGGCTTGGTGGAGGTGGTGTGTAAGGCGGCTGGTGGTGAGTGGTTGCTGGGGCGTGGGACGAGCGGGTGTTCCGCACGTGTGGAGGTGGTAAGCCCCCGCGTGCTCCGCAGATGCTCCGGTCGCTGCGCTCCCTCCCGCATCCGCTACGCGCGCTCCCACCCACCCCCGGGCTGCCGCCCGGACTTGCGAGCTGCCGCTCGCGGGTGACGGCTTGGCGGAGGCGGTGCGTATGGCCGCTGGTGGTGAGTGGTTGCTGGAGCGTGGGACGAGCGGGTGTTCCGCACGTGTGGAGGTGGTAAGCCCCCGCGTGCTCCGCGGCTGCTCCGGTCGCTGCGCTCCCTCCCGCATCCGCTGCGCGCGCTCCCACCCACCCCCGGGCTGCCGCCCGGACTTGCGAGCTGCCGCTCGCGGGTGACGGCTTGGTGGAGGTGGTGGGTAAGGCGGCCGGTGGTGAGTGGTTGCTGGGGTGTGGGACGAGCGGGTGTTCCGGACGTGTGGAGGTGGTAAGCCCCCGCGTGCTCCGCGGCTGCTCCGGTCGCTGCGCTCCCTCCCGCATCCGCTGCGCGCGCTCCCACCCGCCCCGGGCTGGCGCCCGGTTCTTGCGAGCTGGCGCTCGCGGGCGACTGCTTGGTGGAGGTGGTGTGTGGAGGTGCAGGTGATGGGTGGTTGCTGCGACGCGGACCTGCGCGACGGGCAACTCCCGCTCGTGGGACGGACCGGCCGGCATCAGTTCGATGGCACCCCGGTCGCGCGGCGGATGAACGCGTCGAAGGTTCGGTCGGGCAGCACGTCGCGGAGGAAGATCATCGGTTTGGCGCCGTACCCGATGGCGTAGCGGGTCTTCGGGCTGCGGGCGGCGACGGCCTTGGTGATCGTGCGGCCGATCAGTTCCGGTGGTGAGGAGCGCCGTTGGGTGGAGTCTGAGGCGAGGGAGTCGGCGACGGCGTTGCCTTGTGGTGCGTAGGCGCTGTCGGAGGAGACGGTGCGGACCTTGTCGGCGGCGATGCCGGCCCATTCGCTTCTGACGCCGCCGGGCTCGACGACGATGACGTCGATGCCGAAGGGTGCGACTTCGAGACGCAGGCAGTCGCTGATCGCTTCGAGGGCGAACTTGGTGGCGTGGTACCAGGCGCCGAGCGGGGTGTGGATCTTGCCGCCCATGGAGGTGATGTTGACGATCTTCCCGACGCGGCGGGCACGCATGTGCGGCAGGACGAGCTGGGTCAGCCGTGCGGCTCCGAAGACGTTCACCTCGAACTGGTAGCGGGCCTCGTCCAGCGGCACGTCCTCGAGGGCGCCGTAAGAGCCGTAGCCGGCGTTGTTGACGAGGACGTCGATGCGGCCGGCTTCGGCGATGATCTTGGCGATGCCTTCCTGCAGGGAGACGTCGTCGGTGACGTCCATGCGGATCGGGCGGATGCCTTCGTCGGTGAGCGACGTCATCCGTTCGACCCGGCGGGCCGCCGCGTAGACGGTGTAGCCGGCGGCGACGAGCTCGCGTGCGGTGGCTTCCCCGATGCCCGACGACGCGCCGGTGACGAGGGCGACCTTGGCCGTGTTGTTGCTCATGGTGTGAATCCTTCTTTGAGCGGTGTCGTCGATTTCTGCCTCAACGCTATGAACCGGACAGCGCGGCCGGCACTAGCAGCGGACGCCGTTCGGCATGCAGATCACGCCACGATCGGGTTGACGTGATCTGCAAGCCGTGTGGCGTCCGATGCATGTCCGTGGAGCCGCCTCGGCGACTACGCTCGGCGCATGGCCGGCGAACGCTTCGACCTCGAGCCGAGCATCACAGCCCTCCTGCGCGATGTCGGTATCCCGACCGCGAGGCTCCTTCGGCGGGCCGGCCTGCCGGCAGACCTGTTCGTCCGGCGGCCGGTCGAACTGTCGGTTCCGGAGTACTACCGGTTCTGGGACGCGCTCGACGCCGAGGGCCAAGCTGCCGACTCTGATCGGGACCTCGCGGTCACCATCGGGAACGCGATCTCGGTCGAGCTCTTCTCGCCCCCGATCTTCGCCGCGCTCTGCAGCCCGGACCTCAGTACGGCCGCACGACGCCTCGCCGCATACAAACCCCTCATCGGCCCGGTCAAACTCGACATCGCCACCGCCGAGGACGTGACGATCACCTATCACTGGCCGACCGGCCTGACGCCGCCGGCGCTCCTCGGCACCACCGAGCTGGTCTTCTGGGTCGCGCTTGCCCGCATTGCGACCCGGGAGCACGTCCGTCCCGCTCGCGTCACGATGCCTTCCCCGCCTGCGAACCGCATGCCACTCGAGAACTACCTCGGCCGCCGGGTCCGCAAAGGCGCCGGCTACTCCGTCGTCTTCACCGCCGCCGACGCCGCTCGCCCCTTCCTGACCCAGAACGACCAGATGTGGCGCGTATTCGCCCCCGATCTCCGCCGACGGCTCGCCGACCTGCAAGCCTCGGCCACCGTCGCCGAACGAGTACGCGCCGCCCTCGTCGAAACCCTTCCGGCAGGCGATCCGTCGATCACCGCAGTCACCAACCAGCTCGGCACCACTGCCAGAACTCTGCAGCGCCAGCTCAGCCAGGAAGGCACCTCGTTCCAGGCGGTCCTCGCCGGAACCCGCGAAAACCTCGCCCGGCACTACCTCGCCGGCGGCAACCTGCGCACGTCGGAGATCGCGTTCCTCCTCGGCTACAACGACACCAACTCGTTCTACCGAGCCTTCAAGACCTGGACAGGCGCAACCCCCGAGGCGATCCGGGCAACCGCACGAGCTGCTCCTGTTACGGTTGCGACACGGTCGCTTGTGTGATTGTGGGGTGTTCGTACACTGGGCGTTCCACGGGTGCGTGGATGCTCTGTGTCATGACACCTGCGCTGCGGGTGCCCACCTCCGGAGGCTTCGGTGAACCGGTCGTCCCTTGTCCGTGCTCTGCTCGCGTTCCTGGTGCTGGCGGCGTCGACGTACGTCACGTTGACCGCGAAACCACAACTCGGTCTCGACCTGCGGGGTGGGACGCAGATTGTGCTGGAGGCGAAGGATTCGCCGACGGTGAAGGCGACCAAGGAGACCACCGACAAGGCGACGCAGGTGCTGCACCGGCGGATCGACGCGCTCGGGGTGAGCGAGCCGAACGTCACCCGCCAGGGCGAGAACCGGATCATCGTCGAGCTCCCCGGTGTTCAGGATCCGCGGGAAGCGGCGAAGGTGATCGGCAAGACCGCTCAGCTCACCTTCCACGAGGTCCTCGACCAGGTGGCGACCAAGCCGGCCAAGCCGGCGGCCGGCGAGACCTACCTGCCGCCCGAGCAAGGCCAGGGGTACCTGCGCCTCGCCAAGCCCGCGATGACCGGTGAGCTGGTCAGTGGGGCCGAGGGGATGCTCGACCCGCAGCAGGTCGGGCAGGGCTGGTTCGTCGAGATGAAGTTCAAGGGGAACGGCGGCAAGACCTGGGCGAACATCACCGGCAAGGCGGCCTGCAACCCGGTCGGTACGCCGCAGCGCCTGATCGCGATCGTGCTCGACAACGAGGTGATCAGCGCCCCGCAGGTCGACCCGAACGGTGGCAACCAGCTCTGCAACCTGGGCATCTCCGGCGGTACGACGACGATCTCCGGCTCGTTCACCGAGGAGGAGGCGAAGGACCTGGCCGCGCTGATCTCCGGCGGCGCGCTGCCCGTACCGGTCGAGGTGATCGACCAGCGCACCGTCGGCCCGTCGCTCGGCCAGGACGCGATCCAGGCCAGTGCGCTCGCCGCGATCATCGGCCTCGCGCTGACAGCGCTGTTCATCATCGTGGTCTACCGCCTGGTCGGCCTGATGGCGGTGCTCGGTCTGATCGGGTACTCGGCGATCTCGTACGCCGCCCTGACCGCGATCGGCGCCACCCTGACCCTGCCCGGGCTGGCAGGGTTCGTGCTCGCGATCGGTATGGCGGTCGACGCGAACGTCCTGGTCTTCGAACGCGCCCGCGAGGACTACATCGCCGGCCGCACCGACGGTCTGCGGCGTTCGCTGCGCAGCGGCTTCCAGAATGCGCTGTCCGCGATCGCCGACTCCAACATCACCACCCTCCTCGCGGCCGGTCTGCTGTTCTTCCTGGCCGCCGGCCCGGTCCGCGGCTTCGGCGTCACGCTGTCGATCGGTGTGATCGCCTCGATGCTGTCCGCCCTGGTGGTGACCCGCGTGTTCGCCGAGTTCGTGGTCTCGCGCGGGTTCGTACTGCGGCGTCCCGGGCTCAGCGGGATCGCCGGCCACGGCCGCGTCCGGACCTGGCTGGAAGCCCGGCAGCCTGCACTTATGAAGCACAGCAAGCGCTGGCTGGTGATCACCGCGGCCGCGATCATCGTCAGCGTCGCCGGTGTCGCGGTCCGCGGCCTGAACCTCGGCATCGAGTTCACCGGGGGCCGGCTGCTCGAGGTGAGTACGGCGCAGCGGATCACGCCGGACCAGGCGCGCGCCGCGGTCACGGAGGCCGGCTATCCGACCGCCGTCGTCCAGGCGTCCGGCACCGACGACTTCACGATCCGGACCGGCACGATCAGCGACGACGAGGCGGAGAAGATCCGCGAGTCGGTCTCCCGGACCGCCGGCGACACCGAGGTGATCCGGAACGAGAGCATCGGCCCGTCGCTCGGCAAGGAGTTGCGCAACAAGGGCCTGATCGCGCTCGGCATCGCGTTGTTCGCCCAGCTCGCGTATCTCGCCGTACGGTTCCGCTGGACGTTCGGCGCCGGCGCCGTACTGGCGTTGCTGCAGAACGTCGCGGTCGTGGTCGGGATCTTCGCGTGGACCGGGAAACCGATCGACGGCATCTTCCTGGCCGCGATCCTGACGATCATCGGGTACACGGTGAACGACTCGGTCGTGGTCTTCGACCGGATCCGCGAGACCCGCAGCGCCCGCGCGACCGGCAACCTCGGCGCCATCATCGACACCGCGATCGTGAACGTGCTGCCGCGGACCATCAACACCGGCATCTCGACGCTGTTCATCCTGGCCGCGCTGCTGTTCCTCGGCGGCGACTCGCTGGCCGACTTCGCGCTCGCGCTGCTGCTCGGCATCCTCGTCGGCACGTACTCCTCGAACCTGACGGCCGCGCCCCTGCTGCTCGAGCTGGAGCGCCGATTCCCGGCCCCGCCGCCGCGCCCGAAGCGTGCGCAGGTCGACCGGGACGCGCAGCCGGACCGCGGGGCGGTCGTCTAGGTTGTCCACACCCCCGCTCGCCGGAAGGAAATCTGTCGGTCCTCCGGGCTAGGGTGTGGCGGTGGGTGTAGATGTGCGGGAACTGCTGGAAGCTGCCGTGTCCGGGATCGCCGGACAGACCCGGCCCGGGCAGGTGGAGATGGCGCAGGCCGTCGACACCGCGATGCACGAGGGGTCGCACCTGCTCGTCCAGGCGGGCACCGGCACCGGCAAGTCCCTCGGGTACCTCGTGCCCGCGTTGGTGCACGCGATCGAGGACCGCCGGGTGGTGGTCTCGACGGCGACGCTGGCGCTGCAGTCCCAGCTGGTCGACCGCGACGTACCGGCGCTGCTGGACGCGACCGAGAAGCTGCTGCCGCGGCGGCCGAAGTACGCGATCCAGAAGGGGCGGAACAACTACGCCTGCCTGCACCGGATCCGCGAGGGCGCGCCGGACGAGGACGGCATGCTCGTCGACGTGCCGCCGGCCGGCGAGGTCGGCCGCCAGGTGGTCGAGCTGCGCGAGTGGGCCGAGCAGCAGCTCGCCGACGGCGAGGCCGGTGACCGGGACCACGCGCCGTCCCACCAGTACCAGGCCTGGCAGCAGGTCGCGATCGCCGCGCGCGAGTGCCTCGGCGCCCAGAAGTGCCCGTACGGCGAGGAGTGCTTCGCCGAGAAGGCCAAGGAACACGCCCGCAAGGCCGACATCGTCATCACCAACCACGCGCTGCTCTCGATCGACGCGTTCGAGAACCGGATGGTCCTGCCCGAGCACGACGTGATCATCGTGGACGAGGCGCACGAGCTGCCCGCCCGGGTGACCGGCGCGGCCGGCGACGAGCTCTCCCCGCAGCTGGTGGAGCGGGCCGCCAAGCGGGCCCGCCGGTTCGTCGACGACGACAAGGCCGACGATCTGATCGACGCCTCGGACGCGCTCCGGGCCGCCCTCGACGGCACCCGCGAGGGCCGGATCGAGCCGGCCAACACGGCCGTCCTGGAGGCCGCCGGCCTGGTCCGGGACGCGGCCCGCGGGCTGTACTCGGACCTGAACAAGAAGTCCGACGACAAGGACGACGACCCGGACGGCGCCAAGCGGCAGTCCAAGGGCGCGGTCAAGGAGATCTTCGACGTCGCCGAGCGGGTCGCCGCGCTGAGCGACGCGGACGTGGTCTGGATGATCGACCGGGACCGGTTCGGTCGCGAGCTCCGGATCGCCCCGCTGACCGTCGCCGGCCTGCTCCGCGAGCTGGTCCTCCGGGACCGTACGGCGGTGCTCACGTCCGCGACGCTGACGCTCGGCGGCGACTTCGACGCGATCGCCCGCCAGGTCGGCCTGCGCCCGAACGACAAGCTCGACAGCGACGACGAGATGCCCGACCTCGACGAGTCCGACGAGAAGGGCCCGCTGCCGTGGCGCGGCCTCGACGTCGGCTCCCCGTTCGAGTACGAGAAGCAGGCGATCCTGTATGTCGCCAAGCACCTGCCGGCGCCGCACCGCGACGGGCTCGGGAAGAAGCAGTTCGAGGAGATCGTCGACCTGATCACCGCGGCCGGCGGCCGGACGCTCGGGCTGTTCTCCTCCCGCCGCGCGGCCGAGGCCGCTACCGCCGCCGTGCGGGAGGCGACGGACCTGAAGGTGCTCTGCCAGGGCGACGCGCAGCTCGGGGAGCTGGCCCGCGAGTTCGTCGACGACCCAGAGACCTCGCTGTTCGGCACCCTGTCGCTGTGGCAGGGGATCGACGTCCCCGGCTCCACCTGCAACCTGGTGATCATCGACCGGATCCCGTTCCCGCGGCCGGACGAGCCGTTGATGGCGGCCCGGCAGCGGGCGGTCGACGAGGCCGGCGGCAACGGGTTCATGTCGGTCGCCGCAACCCATGCCGGGCTGCTGCTTGCGCAGGGCACCGGCCGGCTGATCCGCCGCAGCACCGACCGCGGCGTGGTCGCGATCCTCGACCCGCGGATCGTCACCCAGCGGTACGGCGGGTTCCTGCGCGCCTCGCTGCCGCCGATGTGGCCGACCGCCGACCGGGAGAAGGTGCTCGGCGCGCTGAAACGACTGCAGTCCTCATGAGCCCGGTGACCGCTCCGCCGGTGCTGCCGATGATGGCGTCGCTGGGGGAGCTGCCGTCCGGCGCGGGCTGGTCGTACGAGCTGAAGTGGGACGGCATCCGGGTGATCGCCGACGTCGACGACGGTGTCTGCCGGCTCTGGTCGCGGAACAGCCACGACGTGTCCGGGGGATACCCGGAGCTGATCGGCCTGGCGGACGCCCCGGGGCTGCGGCTGCCCGCCGTACTGGACGGGGAGATCGTCACGCTCGACGAGCACGGGGCGCCGTCGTTCGGCCTGCTGCAACGGCGGATGCACGTCCGCGACCCACGGCACCTCCGGCACCTGATCACCGAAGTGCCGGTGTCGGTGCGGCTCTTCGACGTACTCCGCTTCGACGGCAAGTGGTTGCTAGAGGCAACGTATGACGACCGCCGCGGGCTGCTCGACTCGCTCGACATCGGGGACCCGTTCTGGGAGGTTCCGCCGGCGCTCACCGACGGCGCCGAGGCGCTCGAACTCTCTGCGGAACAAGGGCTCGAGGGTGTGGTCGCGAAGCGCCGCAAGTCGCGGTACCTGCCCGGCAAGCGGAGCTCGGACTGGATCAAGATCAAGCCGGTGCAGACCCGCGACGTCATCCTCTGCGGCTGGCATCCGGGGGAGGGCAACCGGGAAGGCAAGATCGGTTCGTTCTACTGCGGCGCGTACGACGGCGACGAGCTGGTGCTGATCGGCAAGGTCGGCTCCGGGCTCGACTTCGCCACTCTCGACATGCTGAGCGCCGAGCTGACCGGTCTCGAGATCGACCGGCCCGCGTTCGACCCGGCGACGATCCCGCTGACCGACCGGCGCCGGGCGCACTGGCTCGATCCGGTCCTGGTCGCCGAGGTGACGTTCTCCGGGTGGGGCGGCGACGGCCGGCTGCGGCACCCGGTGTGGCGCGGTCTGCGGCTCGACATCGACCCGGATTCGGTCCTTCTGGACCGCACCTGAATACATTTCACGACATGCGGCCGACCGCGAATTGTTCGGAATGCGGCGAATTGCGCGCGTCGCTGCGACAATTGCTGTTCAACTGTCGCAGGAATGCAGCGGAATGTCAGTCGTTCGTTTTCGGCGACGGTGCCGGAACGGCGAGCGCGGACTCGATCTTGTCGGCCAGCTTCTCGGGCGTGTGGGTGGGCGCGTAGCGGGCGATCACACCGCCGTCGCGGCCGACCAGGAACTTGGTGAAGTTCCACTTGATCCGGCCGCCGAGCAGGCCGCCCTGCTCCCGCTTCAGCCAGTTGTACAACGGGATCGTCTTCGACCCGTTCACGTCGATCTTGGCGAACATCGGGAACGTCACGTGGTAGATCGTCGAGCAGAAGTTGGCGATCTCGTTCTCGTCGCCGGGCTCCTGGTGGCCGAACTGGTCACAGGGGAAGCCCAGCACTGCGAAGCCCTGCCGGCGGTAGGTCCGGTAGAGCTTCTGCAGGCCGGTGTACTGCGGGGTCTGGGCGCACTGCGATGCCACGTTGACCACCAGCAGCACCTGGTCGCGGAAATCGGCAAGAGACTGTTCATTGCCTTCGATCCGCCGCGCGCTGAAGTCATAGACAGTCGTCATGACTCAATGCTGACACGTCACGCCCGACTTCGCTCGCCGTCCGATATGTCAGACTCGGCGCAGAACTGTTACGACCTTTCCGAGAATGGTCGCGTCCTTGCCGTCGATCGGCTCGAAGGCCGGGTTGTGCGGCAGCAGCCAGATCTCGTTCTTGGTCTTCTTGAACGTCTTCACGGTCGCCTCGCCGTCGATCATCGCGGCCACGATGTCGCCGTTCTCCGCGGTCGGCTGCTGCCGGACGACGACCCAGTCGCCGTCGCAGATGGCCGCCTCGATCATCGACTCGCCCTTGACCTTCAGCATGAACAGCGTGCCCTCGCCGACCATTGCCTTGGGCAACGGGAAGACCTCCTCGATCTCCTGCTCGGCAAGGATCGGTCCACCGGCGGCGATCCGGCCGACCACCGGCACGTACGCCGCGTCCGGGTGCGCGTCGCCGGCCCCGGTCTCGTCGTACGCCGTCTGCCGCACCGGGCCGAGGGCCGACCGGCGGGCCGCCGCGTCCACCTCGCCGGGGTAGCGGACCTCGATCGCGCGCGGACGGTTCGGGTCGCGGCGGAGCAGGCCCTTCTGCTCCAGCACCCGGAGCTGGTGCGACACCGAGGAGGAACTGGTCAGCCCGACGCGCTCGCCGATCTCGCGCATCGAGGGCGGGTAGCCGCGGCTGTCCACCGAGTCCCGGATCACGTCCAGCACGCGGCGCTGCCGCGGGGTCAGTCCGGTCGCGTCGGCCGGCCCGTCGGGAAGCTCGGCGACGGTCCGGTCGGCGTCCTTGGCCGGCTTGCCGGACGACTTGCCCGCTGCCTTGTCCACGCTGATTGCTCCTCGGGTCGGGCCGGCGAACCCGCACCGGCCGAAAGCTTGCTCGACTGAGATGACCGTAGACCGAATCTTGAGATTCTTCAAACATCTGTTCGAAGGCGTGTCGGTTCGCAAGTTTGTTCGGGTGTCGGGTTATAGGGCGTACGCGGGCAGCTTCGGCGTCAGGAATTTTCTGGGCGTGTCCTGGTTGGAAGTGGTTGCGCGACGGGCGGCTGTCGGTTAATCATTCGTACAGACGTTCGATCGAACAGGTGTTCGGGCCGGTCGAACTGGTCGCTCTTCAGAAACTGTCGGAGGCGGCCGATAGACAGGAACCACACCGCGAGAACGTGCACCAACCGAGGTATGGAGGACTGATGAGCACAGCAGCCGTTGCGGCCGACGCCCTGGCCCCGCGCCGCTCGACGAAGGCCGAGCCACACCTCAAGCTCGTCCCGACGCAACGCCAGGTCGCGCCGGTCCGGCGCCGGATCGAGGGCGCGACCACCGATCGGATGCCCGTGCGCGGCTGCGCCGGTGAATCGGTGGGCCGCCGGGTGCACGTCGAGCCGGCCACCCTCCGCCTCACCCGCCGTGGGCGGATGCTGCTGACGGCGGTCTCCGTGCTGGTCTTCGGCGCCGCGGTGCTGGTCCTCGGCCTCCGGGTCGCCGGCGTCCTCGAGCCCGGCCCGCACTTCACTCACACCGTCCCGGTCCAGGTGGCGCCCGGTCAGACCCTCTGGTCGATCGCCGAATCCACCAACCCCGGCCAGGACCCGACGATCGTCGTCGAGAGGATCGCGAACCTGAACAAGCTCGCCACCCCCGCCGACATCACCCCCGGTCAGACGCTGCAGATCCCGGTCGCGGGCTGAGCCCGGCGCGCCACTCGTCCGCGAGCAACGCGTAGACGTACTCGTTCGCCCACTCACCCTTGAACCGCAAGGCCTGCAGGTGATGCGCCTCGCGCCGCATCCCGAGTCGTTCGAGCAACTGGGCCGACGCCGTGTTCCGGTCGTCGAGCACCGCCACAATCCGATGTAGTCCGAGCTCCTCGAAGCCGACCCGCAGCATCTCCCGCGCGGCCTCCGCCGCGAGGCCCTTGCCCTGGTAGTCGGTGTGCAGCGCGAACCCGATCTCACCCTGCTGATCCGCCTCGCTGGCCCACTTCAGCAGCACCTCGCCGATCACGGTCCCGGCCTCGCGCAGCTCGATCGCCAGCACGAGCCATTGCCCGGCCTCGGTCAGCTCACCCTGCGGCAGCTTCCGCTCGAGCGCCACCCGGGTCTCCTCGCGATCCCGTACCGGCCACGGCGTGTACCGCACGACCTCCGGCCGCGAGTGGAACGCGAACAGGTCGTCCAGGTCGTCCCTCCGGTGCGGCCGCAGCTCCAGCCGTTCGGTCAGCAGGGGATACGCGGGTCGGAATCCGGTCACGGTGCCATCCTCGGAGGTATTGTCTAATCTCGTTAGACAGTACCCCGACGGACAACGAGATTCCATGAGTAATCGTGACCCCTCGTCGCATGCGGCAGCCGGCATCACGGTCGCTGCGATCGCCGACGCCGCCCTGACCGTGATCCGGGCGTCCGGCGTGGACGGCCTGACGATGCGTGCGGTCGCCGACCGCCTGCACGTCCGCGCGCCGTCGCTCTACCACCACGTCGGCAACAAGTCGGAGCTCCTCGACCTGGTCGCCCGGAACGCGTTCGACCACTTCACCGCGGACACCACGGCGTACGACGAACTCCGGACCGTCGACGAGTGGATCGAGCTGACCCGCTCCGGCTCGCTCGAGCTGCGTGCGTTCTACGCCGACCATCCCGGGCTGGCCGGCCTGATCCAGGCGAAGGCCACGCCGGACCGGGACCGCGGTGAAGGCTCGCGCGCCGAACTCGTCCGCGCGCAGATCCAGGCCCTGGTGCGGATCGGCGTACCGGAACCGGATGCTCGGCACGTCTTCGAGGTCACCGCGCGCTGGTCGCTCGCGGCGGTCGTCGCGGACCTGACCGACGACCTCTTCGGGGAGGGCCTCGATCTCTTCCTGTACGGCGTTCGCGCGCGGCTGCTTACCTGACGGTCGTCAGCCAGAGTTCGGCGTACCGCTCGGCGTCGACCGCCGTCGCGACCTGGATCACCGGCGCCGGGCCCTGGACGTCGTTCGCCTGGTCGGAGGCGGTCCGGGTGTCGACGATCGTCCGCCCGCGCGACCAGCCGCCGGACAGTTCGACGCGAACCGGATGGCGCTCGGTGGTCAGGCCGGACGGGTCGATCACCGCGCACACCGCGCCGCCGTCGCCGATACTTCCGCCGTCCGACTGGTACCGCTCGCCGCGCTTCTCGATCAGCTTGCAGGCCAGCTCCGCCGACGGCGAGCCGGTCAGCTTGCGCGCCTGGTCGAGCGTGACGACGACGTCGTAGAACACGTCCAGCCCGTACATGGTGACCGCGATCCCGAGGTCGTTCGCCGCCGTCAGCACGATCGCGGCGGCCTCCGGATCGCTCCAGACGTTGAACTCCGCGGACGCCGTCGCGTTCCCGATGCCGGCCGAGCCGCCCATGAAGACGATCTCCCGCAGCCCGGCCGCGGCCTCCGGGTACGTGCGCAGCAGCAGCGCGATGTTGGTCATCGGCGCGAGCGGGATCAGCGTGACGAGCTCACCCGTCGCCGCCGCGTCCCGCAGTACGTCGCGCAGCAGCTCGACCGCGTGCCGCGGATCGGTCGGCCGGGTCGACCGCGGCCAGTCGAGGTCCCCGAGCCCGTCCTCGCCGTGCACGTGCCGGGCCGGGCGCACCGGCTGGATCAGCGGTACGGCGGCACCGCGGGCGACCGGTACGTCCGGACGGCCCGCGGCGTCGAGCACCGTGAGCGTGTTGCGGACGACGTCGTCGATCCCGACGTTCCCGCCGGCGCAGGTGACCGCCTTCAGGTCGAGCTCGGGATGCCGGGCCGCGAGCAGCAGCGCGCACGCGTCGTCCAGGCCGGTGTCGACGTCCAGCACCACCGGCTTCCGGGTGGTCACGAACGCACCAGCCGGGCGATCGCGGCGGACGCCTCCTTGATCTTCGCGTCGGCCTCGGCGCCGCCGGCTGCCGCGGCGTCCACGACGCAGTGCGCCAGGTGGTCCTCGAGCAGGCCGAGCGCGACCGATTCGAGGGCCTTCGTCATCGCCGAGACCTGCGTGAGGATGTCGATGCAGTACTTCTCGTCCTCGACCATCCGCTGCAGTCCGCGGGCCTGCCCCTCGATCCGCTTCAGCCGCCGCAGGTACGCGTCCTTGTCGCCGATGTAACCGTGCTGCGCATGCTCAGCGGCCGGTTCTGCCACGCTCACCACATCCTCCCGGGTTCCCGCTGAACCCTACCGCCCACGGACCGGTCTTGTGTTTCCGTGGATACCCCCCTATGGTATCCGCCGATACCCCATACCGGTAAGGAGTTCGAAATGAGTGAGACCAAGGCGTCGCGGCGGTGGTGGGCGCTGGCCGTCATCGCCGCGGCGCAGTTCATGGTGATCATGGACACGTCGATCGTCGGCGTCGCGCTGCCGAAGATGCAGGGCGAGCTCGGCTTCGCGCCGGGCAACCTGTCGTGGGTGTTCAACGCGTATGTCGTCGCGTTCGGGGGACTGCTGTTGCTCGGCGGCCGGCTGTCCGACCTGCTCGGAGCGCGGCGCGTGTTCGCGGCGGGGTGGGGCGTACTGCTCGTCGGCTCGCTGGTCGCGGGCCTCGCCACCGGTGTCGGTTCCGAGCTCGCCGGCCGGGCGGTCCAGGGCGTCGGCGCCGCGCTGATCGCGCCGTCCGCGCTGACCCTGCTGATGATGCTCTTCGGGTCGAACCCGGGGAGTTGACGAAGGCGATCGCCCTGTACGGCGCGGCCGCGCCGGCCGGAGGCACCGCGGGCGTGTTCCTCGGCGGCGTGATCACCGAGTACCTGTCGTGGCCGTGGGTGTTCTACCTGAACATCCCGATCGCGCTCGTCGCGCTGGCCGCCACGCCGGCGCTGATGCCGCGGGCCGAGGCGCGGTCCGGATCGGTCGACCTGTTCGGTGCGCTGACCGTGACGATCGGGCTCGCCGCGGGCGTGTACGCGATCGTGCGTGCCCCCGAGGCGGGCGCGGCGTCGACGGTGCTGGTCGGCGCGCTGGCCGTCGTACTGCTGGTGGCGTTCGTGGCGGTGCAGGCCAAGCGGCGGGAGCCGTTGATGCGGCTTGGGATCCTCCGTACGCCGAACCTCGCGGCGGCCAACCTGGCGCAGTTCCTGCTCGGCGCCGCGTGGATCCCGATGTGGTTCTTCCTGAACCTGTACCTGCAGCAGGTCCTCGGCCTCGGCGCGTTCCCGAGCGGCTCGGCGCTGCTGCCGATGACCACGCTGACGATGCTGGGCATGATCGTCGTCGTGCCGCGGGTGATCGCCAAGGCCGGCCCGAAGCGGACGCTGGCAGGCGGTATGGCGGTCCTCACGGCAGGCCTCGCCGTACTGTCCCTGATCCGGCCGACCGGCTCGTTCTGGGTCGACGTACTGCCGGGATCGCTGCTCGCGGCGGGCGGGATGTCGCTGGCGTTCATCCCGAGCCTCGGAATCGCGCTGTCGTCGGCGCGGCCGGAGGAGGGCGGGCTCGCGTCGGGTCTGGTGAACACGAGCTACCAGATCGGCTCGGCGTTGGGGCTGGCCGCGATGACGGCGGTCGCGGCCGCGAACGGGGCCGACCTGCTGACCGACGTGGCCGCGTTGACGGACGGTTACTCGGCCGCCGTGGTCGGTGCCGCGGTGATCGCGGCGGCAGCCGCCGTACTGGCCGCGGTGACCTTGCGGACACCGGCTGTGAAGGTCCGCGAGGAGGTTCTGGAGAGGCCGTAGTTTGCGCCTCGGAAGGGTCAGTGTGGTGGCGCCACGCGGGAGTACACGGGGTCGCGCGAGTGTTGGAACAGAGGACACGCGCGGGCAATCGGGGCGTGCTTGCAAACTGTCGGAGCAGGGATCTAGGATCCCTAGATGTAGTGGTTACACGGGTGTAATTTTCCACAGGTAGTGGTTAGTTGCACACAGGTTCTACACAGGTTGTCCACATGCCATCCCCAGGATGGCCCACGGGAGGAAGTGATTCGTCGTGCACTGTCCGTATTGCCGGCACGCCGACTCCCGGGTGGTCGACAGCAGGGTGGCCGAGGACGGCGGAGCGATCCGCCGCCGGCGGCAGTGCCCGGTCTGCGAGAAGCGCTTCACCACCGTCGAGCAGATGCAGCTGACGGTCGTGAAGCGCTCCGGCGCGACCGAGCCGTTCAGTCGCGAGAAGGTCATCAACGGGGTCGGCAAGGCGTGCAAGGGCCGGCCGGTGAACGCCGACCAGCTCGCACGGCTCGGCCAGAAGGTCGAGGACGCGCTCAAGGGCGGCGGCTCGCCGGAGGTTCCCGCGCACGAGGTCGGACTCGCGATCCTCGGGCCGCTGCGGGAGCTGGACGAGGTCGCGTACCTGCGGTTCGCGAGCGTCTACCGGCAGTTCGAGTCGGCCGACGACTTCGAGACCGAGATCGCGCTGCTGCGGGCCGAGAAGGAGCCGCAAGGCACCGAGCCGCCACAGCCGGCTCAACAGACATAAACCGGGGGAACGGAAGTTCCAGGTAGTAACCCAGCAACACCAACGGGGCGGTCCCGACAGACCGCGGTAGCAGACACAGGGCGAGGAGCAACCATGACAGAGACGGTGACCGGCCACTCGGGGCCGACCAAGCGGTCGGCGGCCGGGTTCCGCGGGCGGAAGAACGCGCCCACGGGACTCACCATCGAGCGCGTCTTCAGCACCGAGGGCATCCACCCGTACGACGAGGTGACGTGGGAGCGTCGCGACGTCGTGCAGCAGAACTGGAAGACCGGTGAGACGGTCTTCGAGCAGCGCGGGGTGGAGTTCCCCGACTTCTGGAGCGTGAACGCCTCCACGATCGTCACCACGAAGTACTTCCGCGGCGCGGTCAGCCACGACAACCGCGAGTGGAGCCTCAAGCAGCTCCTCGACCGGGTCGTGAAGACCTACCGCAAGGCCGGCGAGGACCACGGCTACTTCACCTCGCCGCAGGACGCGGAGGTGTTCGAGCAGGAGATCACCTGGCTGCTGCTGCACCAGTACTTCAGCTTCAACTCGCCGGTCTGGTTCAACGTCGGCACGTCCTCGCCGCAGCAGGTGTCGGCCTGCTTCATCCTCGCCGTGGACGACTCGATGGAGTCGATCCTGAACTGGTACAAGGAAGAGGGCCTGATCTTCAAGGGCGGCTCCGGCGCCGGCCTGAACCTGTCCCGGATCCGCTCCTCGAAGGAACTGCTCCAGTCCTCCGGCGGCACCGCGTCCGGCCCGGTCAGCTTCATGCGCGGCGCGGACGCGTCGGCCGGCACGATCAAGTCCGGCGGCGCCACCCGGCGGGCCGCGAAGATGGTCGTGCTGGACGTCGACCACCCCGACATCGAGGAGTTCGTCGACACCAAGATGCGCGAGGAGGAGAAGATCCGGGTCCTGCGGGACGCGGGCTTCGACATGGACCTCGGCGGTCGCGACATCACCTCGGTGCAGTACCAGAACGCGAACAACTCGGTGCGGGTCTCCGACGAGTTCATGCGCGCGGTCGAGGAGAAGGGCGAGTTCGGGCTGCGGGCGCGGATGGACAACTCGATCATCGAGACCGTCGACGCCCGTGAGCTGTTCGACAAGATCTCCCACGCGGCGTGGGCCTGCGCCGACCCGGGCCTGCAGTACGACGACACGATCAACGACTGGCACACCACCCCGGAGACGGGCCGGATCACCGCGTCCAACCCGTGCTCGGAGTACATGCACCTGGACAACTCGTCCTGCAACCTGGCCTCGCTGAACCTGATGAAGTTCCTCCGCGACGACGACCTCTTCGACTCGCAGAAGTTCGTCCAGGCGGTCGAGCTGATCATCACCGCGATGGACATCTCGATCTGCTTCGCGGACTTCCCGACCGAGGCGATCGGCGTCACCACCCGCGCGTACCGGCAGCTCGGCATCGGGTACGCGAACCTCGGCGCGCTGCTGATGGCGACCGGGCACGCGTACGACTCCGACGGTGGTCGCGCACTGGCGGGCGCTATCACCTCGCTGATGACCGGTACGTCGTACAAGCGGTCCGCGGAGCTGGCCGGCATCGTCGGCGCGTACGACGGCTTCGAGCGGAACAAGGACGCGCACACCCGGGTGATGCGCAAGCACGCCGCGGCGAACGACGCGATCCGCACCATCCACGAGATCGACAAGGACGTCCAGCAGCACGCCACCGCGGCGTGGGACGGCGTACTGAAGATCGGCGCCAAGAACGGCTGGCGGAACGCGCAGGCCTCGGTGCTCGCGCCGACCGGCACCATCGGCTTCATGATGGACTGCGACACCACCGGCATCGAGCCGGACTTCTCGCTGGTCAAGTTCAAGAAGCTGGTCGGCGGCGGCTCGATGCAGATCGTCAACACCACGGTCCCGCGGGCGCTGCGCCAGTACGGCTACACCGAGGAGACGATCGAGGCGATCGTCGAGTACATCTCGGAGAACGGCCACGTCGTCGACGCCCCCGGCCTGAAGCCGGAGCACTACGAGATCTTCGACACCGCGATGGGTGAGCGGGCCATCAAGCCGATGGGCCACGTCCGGATGATGGCGGCCGCGCAGCCGTTCCTGTCCGGCGCGATCTCGAAGACCGTGAACCTGCCGGAGACCGCGACGGTCGAGGAGATCGCCGACGTCTACTTCCAGGGCTGGAAGCTCGGCCTGAAGGCGCTCGCGGTGTACCGCGACAACTGCAAGGTCGGCCAGCCGCTGGCCGACGCGAAGGCGAAGAAAGAGTCGTCGTCGGAGGCAGTCGCGGCCGAGGCGGCCGTGGCCGAGAAGATCGTCGAGAAGATCATCGAGTACCGGCCGACCCGCAAGCGCCTGCCGAAGTCGCGGCCGTCGCGGACCACGTCGTTCACCGTCGGTGGCGCCGAGGGCTACATGACCGCCGGCTCCTACCCGGACGACGGTCTGGGCGAGGTCTTCCTGAAGATGGGCAAGCAGGGTTCGACGCTCGCCGGTGTGATGGACGCGTTCTCGATCGCGATCTCGATCGCCCTGCAGCACGGCGTACCGCTGGAGACCTACGTCCAGAAGTTCACCAACCTGAAGTTCGAGCCGGCCGGTCTGACCGACGACCCGGACGTCCGGATGGCGCAGTCGATCATGGACTACATCTTCCGCCGGCTGGCGCTGGACTACCTGCCGTTCGACGACCGGGCCGCGCTGGGCATCTACTCGGCCGACGAGCGGTCCCGGCAGCTCGACACCGGTTCGTACGAGCCGGTCCCGGTCGAGGTGTCCGAGGCCGAGTCGCTGAAGACGGTCGAGCCGGTGGCGGACGCCGCCGACCCGGTCGAGAAGCCGGCCGACGCGGTCGCCGCCAAGCCGGTCAGGGGCGAGGCCCACACGACCGCGGAGATGCTGGAGCTGATCACCGGCACCTCGGTCGACGCCCCGCTCTGCTTCACCTGCGGCACCAAGATGCGCCCCAGTGGCTCCTGCTACGTCTGCGAAGGCTGCGGCAGCACCTCCGGCTGCAGCTGACCCCAACTGAAAGCACTACGGCCCCCGGGACTTCCCACTTCCCCCGGGGGCCGCGGTGCGTTTAGTGGCCTGATCTATCCGAGTCAGCGGCAGGCTTTGCCGTGCCGTCCAGTGCTGCCAGGGCGTCCAGTTCCGGCTTGCTCAGGTCGAAGTCGAACGCTGCGAGGTTCTCGGCGAGTCTGTCGGCGTTAGCGGACTTCGGGATCGGCACCACGTCCTGCTGCGTCTCCCACCGCAACACGACCTGCCCCGCCGTCCGCCCGTGCGCCTGCGCGATCTCCTGCACAACCGGGTGCTGGAGCAGCTCCGTCCCCTTTCCGAGCGGGCTCCAGGCCTCCGTGACGATCCCGTGCTCGCGGTGGAACTCGCGTTCGGCCGCCTTCGCCCACACCGGGCTGAGCTGCACCTGGTTCACCTCCGGCGCCACCCCGGTCTCGTCGATCAGCCGCTGCAGATGCGCAGGCTTGAAGTTCGACGTACCGATCGCCCGCACCAGCCCCGCCGCACGCAACGCGATCAGCCCCTGCCACGCCTCGACGTACCGATCCTGCGCCGGATTCGGCCAATGGATCAGCAGCAGATCCAGATACTCGACACCGAGCCTCTCCGCACTGGCCTCGAACGCCTGCCGCGCGCCGTCCACGCTGTGCCCCCGCTTGTTGAACTTCGACGTCACGAACAGCTCACCCCGCGGTACGTCGTTCAGCGCCAGTCCGACACCCACCTCGTTGCGGTAGTTCTCGGCCGTGTCGACGAGCCGGTACCCGAGCTCGAGCGCCGTCCGTACCGCCCGTTCGGCGTCCGCGTCGTTCATCGGCGACGTCCCGAGACCGATCCGCGGCATCGTGGTTCCGTGACTCAGTGTGACTGTCGGCACCTGGCTCATCCGTGTCCTCCTTCGGCGTACGCTGCCCCGCCACCCTAGGCCGATCACGGTCCGCACCCACGGTTTCCGGCCGTACGGCGTACGGCCGTCTCACCCCCGTGCCACCCCCGCGCGAACTGTCGGAGGTGTGGTTCATGATGGGTTCTGCGGGTCGTGAGGATTTGCTGAAAAGCGTTGGAGGGGTGGGCTTATGAAGAACCGGCTGATCACTCTGGTGGACCTTGGTCTGGACAGTTCGTTCGACGCGTCGATGAGCTTCGTGCAGGGCATCACCGGCAACATCAACGCCGGCTGGGACCGCCCGTACCTCGACGTGAACTTTGTCCGGACCCGGGACCACGAGACCGCCTTCTCAGCCCTCACCACCCCCTCGACGGTCCTCCACGTGATGGCGCACGGTGATCACAGCGAGGAGCCGTCCTTCCTCTCCACCGACGGCGAGACCCAGGTCTCGCTGAAGTCCCTGGCCGACTGGTTCCTCGACCACCAGTGGGGCATCGCGAGCGGCGTCGTCATCGCCGACGGCTGCAAGACCGGCATCGGCAAGTGGCAACGCGCCATCCGCGACTGCATCCAGGACGACATCACCTACATCGGCACCAGCAACGTCATCGGCTGGTACGAAGCCACCGTCTTCTGCTCAGCCTTCTACGGCGCCCTGGTCCGCAACCGAGGCCTCGGCCGCACCCCCGCCGAACAGGGCTGGGACGCCGCCACCCGAGCCATCAAGGCCTACGAAACCCTCACCGACCAACGCTGCCCCTACAAACCAGTCCTCCTAACCCCCTCCCGCCAAGCCCTCCGCTCCCTCACCGGCTAACCCGACACGCGCGTGGCGGCTACGCGGCGTTAGGCGTGTGAAACTTTTGGTGGACTCGCCTGCGGTGAAGGAACGGCTCGTATGAAGCTTCATCGGAACTCGCTCCTGGTCGCGGCTGGGATTGTGGTCGTGTTGTACGTCGTTTCGCTCGTCGTGGGGTTGCCGGCGTGGGCTGCTGTGGTGTTGATCGTCGTGATGTTGGTGTTGCTGGCCGTGGTGTGGAAGCAGCCGGAGGAACCGAAGCCGGTGGTGGCCAAGCCGGCGGCGCCGTCGGTGGTGTTGCCGGATCCGGATCCGGTGTTCTCCGGGCCGCCGTCGCGGACGGTGGCGGATGTTCGGTTGCCGTCGGCGTCGCCGGACTTCCAGTTCAGTTTCTCGGCTGTGGTGCAGTGGTCGACGGTGTTGTCGGGGTCGCGGCATGCCGATCTGGGGGCGGTGGCGGTGGATGCGTTGCTGGAACGGGCGCGGTCGTTGGCGGCGCGGCAGCAGGTGACCGAGGAGTCGCTGAACCAGCATCGGCTGGCGGCGCTACTCGGTGAGCCGGCGTTGGACGAGAAGGGGCAGGTCCGGAGCTGGGCGACCGAAGTACGGTTGCGGTTGCCCGATTCGGATCAGAAGCACCTGCAGCACCTTGCGGCGCTGCATCGTCGGGAGCAGACCACGCTCATCGAGCGGCGGATGGAACAGGACAAGCGCGCCTATCTGAAGGACGACGTCTTCGCCACGCCCGGGTCGGCTGCCGTGTGGTGGTTGGTGAACCATCCGGGCGAGGTCGAGACCGCGCTCGGGCTGCTCGACACGTTGGCGGAACTGTCGGCCGCGGCGAACGACCTCCCCGGGCGGCGTGCCACCGCCGAGGAGATCGAACGCCCGCGGCCGACCCGTGCCGAACTCGCCTTCAGCACGGCGGTCGAAGAACTGACCGGGGCGGCTCGGACCGAGGCAGAGCCGAACGGCGCCACGGAGAGCCGGACAATCCCGGCGGCGGAGTCGCACCAGCGCCCGGTCGTGCGCCGCTCCGGCACCGACGACCAGGACGACCGGCACGAGACCGGACCGGCCAAGGCCGAGGTGATCGGAGCCGAGCGGACCGGCTCCGAAGCGGAACACCACAAGTCCTACCGGGAGCAGTTCTTCACCGAGTAGGCCGGCCGGGCGGGTTAGCAGGGTGTGCCCGCCGGGCCGGCGATCGATACGCATGGCTACTCGTCCAGCCAGCGGATCGTGGTCCGGCCGTTGTGGCCGTGGACGGTGAGCAGCGCGTCGATCCCGTCCTGCCAGACCGTCGTGGTCGGGTAGCTGCCGCCCCAGCGCAACGCGACGGTCCCGTCGCTCCACAGCACGCCCTCCGCGACCACGCCCGTACCGCTCACTCCGGACACGTCCTCGTGCCGGAACAGCTGAAAGCAGCGCGGGCCGGAGCGGTTCGTGATGCGTAGATGACGCCGCGGGGCGGTGCGCTGCAGCGTCGCGGTTCGTCCGCTGGTCTCGTCCATGGCCCAAGTCAACGCGCGGTCGGCTGCCCGCACCAGGAACTCGACCGGTATCCACAGCGCACAAATTCGGCCCACCGACGGTCACCGAATCGCCATATTCTCATTGCACGGAGTAATCGACCTGCAAGGAGCTGGACGGATGACGATCATCGACGAGTGGACGGGCCGGCACGCCCACGCCCTGCGGACGGCGCTGCGGCTGACGAACGAAGCGTTCGCCGAGCGACTAGGCATCTCGCCCCGGACGCTGACGAAGTGGCGGGAGAGACCCGAGTCGGTGCCCAGTCCGCTCCTCCAGGAGGCCCTCGACACGTATCTCAGCCAGGCGCCGCCGGACGCGCACACCAGGTTCGCCGCCAATCTCGGCCTGGACAACCGTCAGGTGCCGGTCGACAGCGCGGTGCTGACTCAGCTGAACACGACACTCGGCGACCTGACGCGCGCCCTGGCACGCCTGCAGCCGGGCGGTCCGGAGTGACTACTCCTCGGGCACGATACCGACCAACGCCGCGGCGGCGCAGATGTGGACAGGCGTCAGATCCGTGGGGGAGACGGGCGCCTGCAGGAGAGTGCCGCGTTCGTACGGTGTGAGCGAGATGTCGATGCCGGGGGCGCCGGCGACCAGCCCACGGATGTAGGTCAGCCAGCCCATCATCGGGATCCCGCGCCGGAAGACGCCGGCCGCGGCGGCCAGTTCGGTGTCGGCGATGCTCGCCCACTGCGGTTCCCAGATCGTGACGACCGCGCGGAGGATCTGGGCGAACCGCTCCGACTGCAGCAGTGCGTCCTCGTCGCTCCAGTGCAGCGTGAGCTGGTCGGAGATGGTGGTCATCGTGCCGCCCATGGACAGGTCGAACAGCCACGGCAGCTCACCCGTGCTCTGCAGGTGCAGCCGGGTCGTACTCGTGCCGTTCGCCAGCACCTTCGTGGTGGCCTCGACCATCTCCTGGAGCGGGGTCGACCCGTCCGCCTCGAGGACGTGGTACCCCCAGCGCTCGTCCTGGGTCCAGTTGTGGACGTCGGGGAACGCGACGGCGACCGCCGTCAGCGTGCGGCCGACGCGGAGTGCGCGGTGCTCGACGGACTCGTCACGATGCGACCACTGGGCGCGGAGCAGCCACGAAGCCATTCACGCCCTCCGATCATGAGGCGGCCGTTTCGGCGGGGATGCTGGCGACGGTACGCCGTCATACGACCGCTTGACCAGAGCTCCGTGCACTCGCTGCACGCGGGTACGGCGGCTCTCCGGAAAAGTCACCGGACCATACTGCTGCACCCGGAGGTCGGAGGTCTGCACCGGGGTCCGCTTTTGGTAACCACGTGTCGAAATCTGGACAAGTGTCAAGCTACGTCAGTGTCGGCGACGCCAGCTCCAGGGTCGGGGTGGAGCCGCGGTACGACGTCATCCACTCGCGGAGCAGCTCCACCCGGGCCGAGTTGTCCTCGTTGCCCTTGACCACCGGCGCCTGGTTGTACGGCATGGTGTCCGAGCTGCGCCGGAGCTTCACGTAGAGCCGGGACGAGGCCAGCGCGTACCGTTCCATGTCGTCCTGCAGCGCGCCGATCACCGTGATGTTCCGGTCGCGGCCGATCTGCTCGAACAGCGCCACCGCCTCCCGCCGGTGCTGCGACCCGAGGTTGCGGCCGAGCTCGTCGAGGATCAGCAGCAGCGGACGGTCCGAGCCGCCGGCGAGCGCCGCCGCGCACACCAGCTTCACCGCCTTCTCGTCCATCTGGGCGGTGTTGCCCTTCACGTTGAACGCGGAGAACGGACCGCCCTCCGAACGGCGCCACTTCGGCGTGACCGTCCAGCGCCACGGCTTGTCCGGCTCCGCAGGCGGATCCGGCTCGGGGAACTCGAGCTTCGCGCCGTACCCGCCGTACTGCTGGTCGAGGCGGTCGAACTCCTGCGACACCAGCCGCAGCCGGGCCTTGATGCCGTCGGCCAGCGAGGCGCGGTGTGCGCGGGCCGTGCTCTCCGCCTCGTCGAGACCTTCGCGGGCGCGTTCGAGGGCGGCGTTCCGTTCGGCGCGCTGGCTGGCGATCTGCTGTTGTTGCAGGCTGTCGAACGTCTCGTGCTGCGCGAGGTGGCTGCTCAGCGTCCGGTGCAGTGCGGGGACCAGGCCGACGCGGTCGCCGAGTGTGCCGGCCGTCCAGCCGTCCGGGCCGTTCAGGATCTCCCACAGCTCGGCCGGGATCTCCTCGCGGGAGCGCGCGCTCGGGAAGCAGCGCCGGATCACGTCGTCCAGTTGCGTGCAGGCTTGATGGTTCCAGTCGGCGGTCGTACGGCGCTGGGCGTCGTCTGCCAGTGCGAGCAGGAACTCCTCGGCCTCTTCGGGCGTGCCGCCCCACGTCGTCGTCCGCGAGGTCAGATCGAGCGCGCTCTGCTCCTCGCGGAGGGCGAGCCGGCGAGCGGTCAGCTCGTCCAGGATCCGGTTGTGGTCGCGGCGGGTTGCTTCGAGGTTCTTCAGCCGCTCGTCGCGGACGAGTTGCTGGCCGGCAGCGGTCTCGGCGGACTCCTTCGCCGCCTGCAGTTGCGGCGCGAGCGAGTCGCGGTCGGTCTCGTGCCGGTCGACGGTTTCGCGGAGCGCGAGGATCTGCTCCTGCACCGATTCCGCATCGGCGAGCGCGCGGGCGGCCGCCGTACGGCGCTCTGCCTGCCCCACGCGCGAACGGGCCTGCTCCAGGGCGGCCGAGGCCTGCGTCCGGGTCTCGACCGCGGCCTCCACGCGACGGCGGGCCGCCTCGATCCGCGCGGTCCGGCCGGTGATCGGCTCGTCGAACTGCCCGACCGCGACGACGCCGGCGACGTCGTCGATGTTGTCCTTGGTCGCGCGCTCGCCGATCGCCGCGAAGAACGCGTCCAGCACGAACCGCTTGTCCGCCGACTTCGGCCCGCGCTTCCGGGAAGCCTCGGCACCGGGCCGATTCGCCAGCACCAGCAGGAACCCGGCGTACCCGGCGTCGGCCAGCGCGGTCGCTGCAACGGTCGCGTCGCCGGAGTCGATGACGACGGCCTCCCGGTACGGCGCCAGTCGCGGCTCCCACTCCGCCCGGTCGGAGGCGGGCAGCTCGGTGATGTCGGTGAGCGCGCCGCACTCGATCCCGGCGTTCTCCAGCACCTGCTGCTGCGGCGCGGACACGGTCTGACCGCTCTCCGCCTCGCGCAGTTCCGCCGTCGCGTGGTCGACCGCGGAGCGCGCCGCGTGGTCCCGGCCGATGTGCTCCTCGAGCACGGCGCGGGCCTCGTCCTGCTCCTCGCCGGCCGCCGCCAGATCCCGGCCGTCCGCGGAACGCCCCGCGTCCAGCAGCCGCCGGTGCTCCTGGCCGAGGCGCTCCAACTGCTCCCGCACCGAACGTTGCGCGAGGTCGAGCTCGCGGTCGCGGGCGTCCAGCTTGTCCCGCTCCTGACGGGTCAGCTGTACGTCGCGGAGCAGGTTCTCCTCGTTGCCGAACGCGTCGATCTCGGTCTCGATCGCTTCCTTCCGGGCCTCCTGCTCGGCGGCCCGCTCGTCCAGCGCCGTGATCTCCTGGAGGATCTCGGTGTTCCGCGCCGACCCATCGATCAGGTGCCGGGCGGAACGCGCCTGCCAGGATTCCTTCGCCGCGGCGAGAGCTTCGCGGGCCGCGGCACGTTGCAGAATGCCGGCCTCGACCGTCGCCATCTCCTGCTCCCAGCGCTGCAGGTCGGTGGTCGCCTGCTTGGTCGCCTCGCGCTGCGTGTGCTCGGCGGAGCGGTGCGCCTGCTCCTGCTCGAGCTCGTGGTCGAGGCCGGTGAGCGTCGCGATCGCGTTGAAGATCCGCGCCGGGCCGAGCTCGTTCAGCGGCTCGGCGAGCAGGTTCGCGGTCGGGCTGGACCGGACCGACGTCGACAGGAACGAGACGCACCGGACCTGTCCGCCGTACAGCACCTGGGAGAGCTTGTTCGCGTGGAAGTCGGTGCGCCCGTTCGAATGCGGGAGGGCGGCCCACAGGGCGTCGGCGCCGGCGGCGCGCTCGGCCTCGGTCGCGCCGTACGGGATGTGCAGGCCGTGTTTCCAGCGCAGGTCGATGTACGACGCCTTGCGGTTGATCCGGATCCACACCGTCACCGCGGCGGCCTCGATCTCGTCGAGGTCGGTCAGGTCCGGGTCGGAGAAGACGCCGACGATGTACCCACGGTCGACGTTCGACCAGTTGCCCTCCTGGCCGGCCGCCTCCGCGGTGAACAGCAGCTCCGCCGCGCCCGGCGCGCCGCTGGTCAGCCGCCACTGGTCGTCCGCGTGCAGCAGGCTGAGCGCGGCGATCCAGGACGACTTGCCGGCGCCGTTGGAGTCGGTGGGGCCCTGCCCGGCGACCGTGATCAGGCCGCGGCCGATCATCGGGATCGGGTGCGTGGACAGCCGGGACAGGTCGACGACCTGCACCCCGAGCAGCACCTTCGAGCCCAGGATGTCGAACGGCCCGTCGTCACTCATGCTTCTTCTCCCACTTCGACAGGGACCCCGTGGCGGGCGCGGATGGCTTCGGCGATCGGGCTGGCCGGGGCGGCGGCGAGGATCAGCTGGTCCTGCAGGCGGCGGCGAGCGGCCGGCGTCAGCCGCTGCAACTGCGGACCGGGAATGTACGACGGACCGCCCGAGTGGTCGCCGGACAGCTGGATCAGCCCGGCGGCGCGCAACCGCTGCAGCGCGAGCCGCCGCTCCTCGCCGCTGATCCGGGTCGTCCGCAGCTCGTCGACCGTGGTCGGCCGGGCGGACTTCCAGCTGTCACCGGTGAGGATGCCTTCGCTGCGCGGGATCGCGACCGAGTGGATCAGCACGAGGACGAGCACCGCGCGGTCGATCACCGACAGCGGCTGCCAGCCTTGCGCGGCGAGGCTGGCCGCGATGTCGTCGTCGTACCCCGCGGTCCAGTGGGTGCCGTCGACGTGGACGAGCGTGCGGCCGATGAGCTTGAGCATCCGTTGCACCTGGCGGCGGAGCGTGACGTCGCGCAGGCCGGCCAGCTGTACTTCGGCGACCGGATGGGCGGCGTACTGCACCGCGCTGAACGCGGCCAGCACCTCGTCGCGCGACCGGTCGCTGAGGTCCTGCAGCAGCGGGTCGAACAGGGCGTGGTGGTCAGTCATCCGACACCACCGGCGCAGGTGGATCGGGAAGATGCCGGCAGAGGTCCCGCAGTGTCGACAGGTCGGCCGCGGTCCAGGTGACGACGCGCGGCCCGAGGCGCACCTCGCCGACGGTCTCGTCCCAGCGCAGCCAGTGCGTGGCGTGCAGGCGGCGCAGGCTGCCGATGATCAACGTCATGTCGCTCGGCTGCTCCGCGCGGCCGCGCATCCCGGCGTACACCGATCTGACCTGCGCGATCGTGCCGGTGCCGCCCGGCCACGGCGACGCGCTGCGGTCCGTCCAGCAGCAGGCGACGCAGATCGCGAGCAGGCGGGCGGTCTCGTTCGGCAGCTCGACCGGGACCGGGGGAGCGCCGAGCTCCTCCAGCACGCTGTGGCCCGCGCCGGACGGCAGCGTCGGCACCAGCCAGACGCCCTCGGCCGACGACGCCCGGGTCAGGCCGGCGACCGCGGGCGTGTCCGGGTCGACCTCGATCGGTCCGGCGGACTGGACCTTCGCCCACCAGAGCGCGTTGTACAGCCGCCGCTCCACGGCCTCCGTACTCACGAGACCACCCGGCGGAACACGCCTTCAGTGGCCCACGGCGTACCGGCGTTCGGGTCGATGCGCATGCCGTCGGACCACACCAGCTCGTAGTCGAGCTCGTCGTGCAGGTGCGCCGCCGTCAGCTCGGCGAGCACCCGGCGCGCGGTGATCCAGTCGCCCGCCTCGTCGACGACCTCGACGATGTCGACCGACAGGCGTCCCGCGAGCACCCGCTCCGCCTCCCGGCGCAGGTCCTCCCGGTCGGTCGCGGCGGCCGACTCCGGTGCGTCCTGGTCTGCGGTCGGCCGCGGCGGCGCCATTCGCGCCGTACCGCTGCGGCGTCCGGTCTCCACCGCCTCGACCATCGTCTGCGCGGAGAAGTCCGGCGCGGCGGCGTCGAACAGCAGGCCGTCCAGCACGCCGGCCAGCGTCTCGGGCTCGCTGGTCCGGGTGAACGTCAGCCAGGTCTCGATCGGCAGGAGCCCGAGCGCCCGCGTCGTACCAGCGCGCTCGACCAGGCGGCCGGCGGCGAGCTGGACGGCGTCGGCGTACGCGGCGAGGGCCATGCGGAGCGACGTACAGTCCCGATGCAGCTCCGGCCAGCGGCCGAGGACCAGGCGGTGCACCTTCTCCGCCTGCTCGATCAGGCGCTCGTTGCCCCACGCGAGCTGGGCGTTCTCCCGGAGCTGCGCCGTCGTACTGGTCGAGACCAGGATCGCCAGCTCGTTGCCGAGCAGCCGGAACACCTTGGTCAGCCGCTCCACGGACGCCTTGCCGTCGTCGGCCGTCGCCTGCGGGTCGCTGACGCTGTGCGCCTCAAGCGTGAGCAGCTGATGCAGCTCCGCCTGACCGCCCTGGACGGACATCCGGCGCAGGAACATCAGCATCACGTACGGCGCGAACGCGGCGCGGTGGCGCAGCTCGTTCGGCCGGTCGACGAGCTTGGTGATCGCGCCGTACTGCCGGAGGAGGTCGAAGCGGCGGACGATCATGTCGTGCGGATACGCACGGCAGGCGAGGGTGGCCTGCTCGACGGTCAGGCCGTCGCTGCCGGCCTCGGCGAACGCGTCCAGGATCGCCTGGTCGACGTCCAGCAGCTCGGGGTCGACGATCATCGCGCCGGCCTCGCGGGCGAGCACGGCGAACACCTGACGGTAGACGCGCAGCACCGCGGCTTCGGCCTCGGCGTCGAGCAATGTCGCGTCCATCCGCACTCCCTCCCGTGAGAAAAGGACTCTAACCATCCGCACCGACAGACCAAAACCCACCCACCCACCACCTGTGGACAACCGAGCAGGCGGCGAAGCGCGAGGTGGCGAGTGGGTGTCGCGAGGGGTGGTGTGGGTGAAGGGGGGTGACGAGGCGGTGGTGGTGAGGCGGTGGTGGTGAGGGGGTGGTGCTGAGGGGGTGGTGGTGAGGGGGTGGTGGTGAGGGGGCGGTGGTGGAGGGGAGATGGTGGTGACGGGTGGCGGTGGTGAGGAGGCGGTGGTGAAGAAGGCGGTGGCGGAGGTGGTGTGGGGGCAGGTGGTGAGGAGGGACGGGGAGGTGGTGAAGGGGAGGGGAGGAGGTGAAGGAGAGGGGGGTGAAGGAGAGACGTCGTGAGGGGGAGGTGGTGAAGGAGAGGGGGTGAGGGGGAGGTGGTGAAGGAGAGGGGGAGGTGGGGTTGAAAACCGGGTGACGGGGGTGGTGGGGGTGCTTACGATCCGGGTGTGATGAGAATCCTTGGTTGATGCGGTCGGGAAGGCCGCGTCTGTACCACGGCACCTGTGGGTGTCGCCCCGCCGGAGTGGACCGTCGTGTCCCCGGCGCGCTTGCTGATTCTCTCCGTACGGAGCCTGCACATGACTGTGCATCCTTCTGCCCGCCCCATCGGCGCGCAGCACCCCCGTGTCCGAGACCTGCTCGTTCTGCGCAAGGACGGCTCGCCCGGCCGGATCATGGTCGAAGGAACGTGGGAACACGACCGCCTGCTGACCACGACCGCCACCATCGAGGCGTTCTTCTGGTGCCCGGAGGCCGGGATCCCCGACGTCGACCGGTACGCCGCCCGCGCCGAGGAGGTGTATCGCATCTCCGCGAAGCTGCTCGCCCGGCTGTCCCGCAAGAGCCGCTCCGACGGCCTGCTCTCGATCGCCCGGGTCCCCGAATGGCGCCCGCAGACCTTCCACTTCTCGGACCACTCGCTGGTCCTGGTCGCCGACGGCGTCGAGTACGCCGGAAACCTCGGCACCCTGATCCGTACGGCGGACGCCGCCAACGCCGACTGCCTCGTCCTGACCAGCCGCCGCGCCCGCCCGACGCACCCCGCGGTGTACTCGGCGAGCCGCGGCACCGTGCTCTCGACGCCGATCGTGGAGTTCGACGACATCCCGTCCGCGGCCGCCTGGCTGCGGAGCCACCGCTTCCGGGTGCACCTCGCCGACCCGGCGGCGACCGGGACGTACCGGGTTCCGCGGTACGACGGTCCGACCGCGTTCGTGGTCGGTTCCGAGGGCTCGGGGCTGTCCCGGGCCTGGCACGACCAGGGGTTCGACGCGGTGTCGATCCCGATGCTCGGCCAGGCGGACTCGCTGAACGTCGCGCTGTCCGCCGGGATCCTGCTGTTCGAGGCGCGGGCCCGGAAGGAGGGGTGGTGACTTCGTTGGCACAATGACAGCTCCGTCGACGAGAAGGAGCAAACCGTGCCGTTCGAACCTGGCGAGGTCGTCGCCCCGTCCGATCCGCGCATCGTCCTGGAGGGACAGTGGGGACACCAGCCCGGCGTGGCGATCACCGTCAACTCCGGCTCCCGGATCTCCTTCTCGTACGCCGGTGAGCGGCTGCAACTGCTCTTCGACACCGACGGACTCACGGTCGCCCCGCACCTGTGGATAACCGTCGATGACAACGAGCCTTCGCTGTATGTTGTCGACCAGCCGGTCATCGAGCTCGCAGCGCCCGACGGCCGGCACCAGATGTCGGTTGTGGTCAAGGACGTCAACGAACACGCGAACCGGTGGAACCCGCCGTTCGAGTGCGCGGTGGTTTTCGCGGGCCTCGTGCTGGACTCGAGGTCGGTGCTCCGGCTCAGCGGGCGGCCGGGCGGTCCGCGGCTGGAGTTCTACGGCGACTCGATCACGCAGGGCGTGCGCTCGTTGAGCACGCACTCGGAGTCGGAAGGCGCGGACGGTACGACGTCGTACGCGTACCTGACCGCCCGCGCGTTCGGCGCCACGTCGTACCAGGTCGGGTTCGGCAGCCAGGGGATCAGCAAGCCGGGGAACGGCGAGGTGCCGGCCGGCGTCAACTCGTTCGGCTGGAACTTCGCCGGCTCGCGCGCCGAACGCGTCGAGCCGTCCGACGTCGTCGTGATCAACCTCGGCGTCAACGACCCGACGCTGGAGATCGAGGAGTACGCCGACTACGTGCGCCGCGTGCGGGCGGCGTACCCGACGACCACGATCGTGTCGCTGACGCCGTTCAACGGCAAACACGCGGAGACGATCCAGGCCGCTGTGAAGACCCTCGACGACCCGAACCTGATCTGCGTCGTCTCAACCGGCTGGATCACCGAGGACGACTGCACCGACCAGGTTCACCCGTCCGTCGCCGGCCACGCCACCATCGCCGAACACCTGATCGCCGCCCTGGAGGAGCAGACGGCGTTACGCCGCTCTCCTTCTATCTAATACAGGAACGGGCGCCGCGCAACAGACTGGTTTTCGATTTCCCGAGCCTGCAGACTCGAGGGTGTCGAGAGGAGCATTTCTGTGCTGACGGCAGACGATGTCGAGACGGCGACCGACTGTGTGGTCGAGGCGCTCCGGCCGGCGGTGGACGCCGACTGGGGTGTACCCGCCGGGTCGATCGAGTGGAGTTGCCGGAAGACGGCGGAGCACATCGGGCAGGCGAACCTGCACTGGGCGTCGCAGCTCGCGGTCGGTGCGCGCACGCAGTACGTCCGCTGGTCCGCGCAGGCGCAGCCGCTCGCGCCGCCGGCCGGCGTACTGGATTTCGTCGAGGCGGCCGGGCGGATCCTGGCGCTGGTCGTCCGGGCGAGTCCGGCGCGGACGCGGGCCTTTCATCCGTGGGGGATCGGCGATCCGGAGGGTTTCGCCGGGATGGCGTGCGTGGAGTGGCTGGTGCACGGACAGGACCTGGCCGAGGGGTTGGGCTGCGTGCTTGAGCCGCCTGCTGAGCTCTGCGATCGGGTGCTGACGCGGCTGTTCCCGCACGAGCCGCGGGTGGTGGACGAGCCGTGGCCGGAGCTGCTGCGGCTGACCGGTCGTACGGCGGGTGCGCCGGAGTCGTGGAAGTGGCGGCCGACGCCGCTCGGCGAACCGTGGGACGGCGCGCCGGTGCCGGAGCCGATGCCGTTCACGCCCTTGAGCGCGGCAGGATAGCCGGATGGCCGACACCGTTGACGAGTACATCGCATCGTTCCCACCGGACGTGCGGGAGATCCTCGAGCAGGTCCGCCGTACGATCCACGCCGCCGTACCGGGCGCGGGGGAGAAGATCAGATACCAGATCCCCGCCATCACCCTCGACGGCACCGGCCTCCTGCACTTCAGCGCCTGGAAGTCCCACATCGCCCTCTACCCGATCCCGCCGATCGACGAGGACCTCACGCCGTACATCTCCGGCAAAGGCACCCTGAAGTTCCCGCTGAACAAGCCGATCCCGTACGACCTCATCACCCGGATAGCCCAGGCCTTCGTTGCCGCCCGCAACAATCAGGAGTAGGCCGGAGCGATCGCCCGCGCGAACTCGACGATCGGTTTCGGCCGCATCTCGTCCCACGGGAGCGAGACGACTGTCACGTAAGCGTCCCTGCTGGTCCTGAAGATCAGGTAGCCGTCGTCCTGTTGCCAGCCTTCGGCGCCGACGGTCACGCGATGCGCCAGCCCGCCGGTTGCCGCCTGCTTGATCAGACCGAAGTCCGTCGCGCTGTCGGCGCCCATAAAGGCTGCGACGGTACGCGTCGCCGAGCCCCACTCGCAGGTGAGGTGATTGTCGACCAGGGCGTCCCGTCGCAGGACGGCTTTCGTACCGAGGATCCGTTCGGCGGCCACGGTGCCGGGGGTGCACTCCGGCCGGACGACCGTGGGATGTCCTGCGGGGAGTCCGCCGGCGAGGCTGGTGACGGCATGGGCGATCGACAGGAGTTCGTGCATCGTGCCGGCGCCTGAGTTCTCGACGGTGAGTCGGACCTGGCGACCGTCGGCGCGGAAGACGAGCCAGGGGGCAGCCGCTGCCGGGTTGAGCGCCCAGGAACCGTCGCCCATCCCACCGTCGCCGACCTTCGCGGCGTAACCGCCTGCTGCCGTCGAGACTTCGTCGGCCTTGCGGAACCTGGCTGCTTGCGCGGCTGTCACGGGCAGGATCGAGACGAGTACGCGGATGCGGTGTGCTGCCTGTGCTGGATCCACCAGAGTGCAGCCTTCGGACAGGGGTGCTGCTGGACGGTACTCGGCGGCCTCGGTGGTCCAGGTGCCGGGGAGGGTTAGGCGGACGCGTTCGCAGAGGTTGCCGGTTGGGGTGGGTGCGGTCTGGTTGGTGGTGTGGGGGTCGCAGCCGAGTAATGCCAGAAGTAGGACTGCGGTGATTGTTGCTCGGCGGCGCATGGTGGTTCCTTCAGAGGAGGTCATTGGGGTCCGCTGCGGGTGGGCGGGTCAGGGTCCAGTCGTTGAACTGGTTGTCGAAGCGGTACCAGAGGTTGTCCTTGCCGAGGCGGAGTTGGAGTTTGCCGGCGGTGACGTGGTTGGCCTCGATGGTGGCTTCGGGGAGGGCGGTGACGGCTTCGGTGAGGGCTTCGGGGGCGACGTCGTGTGGGGCGTCGACGGTGACGGCGAGGCCGCCGGGGCCGCCGTGGTCCCAGGCGGTGGCCCAGGTGGTGAGGCGGCGGGCGGGGATGCCGGCGCGGTGCGCGAGGTCGGCGAGTTCCGGCGTACCGAGGGCTGCCGCGGCGCGGCGGGCGAGGTCCTGCTCGAAGGTCAGCGGGTCAGGGGAGTCGCCGGACGCGAGCTCCCACGCGCGGCGAGCGGCGTCGGTGGCGAGGGCAACCAGGTCCCGTACGTCGACCCCGGCGGACCGCGGCGGATCCAGCACCTTCACCGCCGCCGGCACCCCCGGCGCCCCCAACGGCCGAGGCGGCACCGGAATCGGCACGACCGGTGCAACCGGCACGACCGGCGCGACCGGCACGACCGGCACGACCGGCGCGACCGGTGCAACCGGCGCGGCGACCCGATCCACGCCTTCGGCCAGGGTCCCGCGATCGGCCGGGGTCCCGCGATCGACCCCGGAAGCGGAGGTGGCGGGGTCGGCGGGGGTGCCGCGATCGGCCCCGGCAGCGGGGGTGGCCGGCGGGTCTGCGGGGTGGGGATCGGTGCCGCGAGGGAGGTGGCGGGCGAAGGCGGCGATGGCCGGGATGCCGGCGGGGGCGGGTGTGGGGGGAGGTGTTGGGAGAGGTCCGCCGCCGCCTCGGCGGGCGCGGAGGTTGGTGAGGAGGTCGGCTCGCGGGCGTCCTCGGAGGAGGAGCAGGGCGAAGGGGTCGTCGTCCAAGGTGTCGGCGACCAGGTAGCAGACGGCGGCGGAGTGCTTGCACGGTACGGCGAAGTCCGGGCAGCTGCAGTTCGTCAGCACCTCGCCCGCGCCGGGCAGGAGGTCCAGCCCGGTCGCCCGTACGTCGTCCACGACCTCCGGCGGAAGCTCTCCGTCGAGGAGTGCCGCCACTCGCCCGATCTGCGCCGACACCACCTCCAGGACGGCATCCCACTCAGCCTTGGAGAACGCCCGGATCCGCACGGTCACCTGGTACGGCGTGACCCGGCTGCCCTGCACCACCGCCTCGACCTGCCCCGGGCTCACCGTCAGCTCCAGAACACTTCCGCGCCGCGCGTACGACCGACCACGCGACAGCCGTCCCGGATCGAGCCGCGCCCGCTGCTCCAGCGCCTCCAGCCACGCCCGCCCCCACCACGTCGCCCCGAACGACCGCCGGCTCCCGGGACCACGAGCAGCCGGCAACCCGGCATCCTCACCCTTACGACGCCAGCCCTGCCACGGCGTGCGATCCTCGTCAGCCATCGAATTTCCCCACGGCAGAAGGGTTGTACGCGCTCGCGGACCCCGACCGTGACGGCCCCGTCGACAGCTCCACCAGCTCGGTCAGCTCCGTGTCGGACAGCTCGCTCAGCCACGCCTCACCCGAGCCGACGACCGCGTCCGCGAGGTCCCGTTTCGCGTTGATCACGGTCGCGATCCGGTCCTCCAGGGTGTTCTCGGTGACGAGCCGATGCACCTGCACCGGCCGGTCCTGCCCGATCCGGTAGGCGCGGTCCGTCGCCTGGTCCTCGACCGCAGGGTTCCACCAGCGGTCGTAGTGCACGACATGGGTCGCCTGCGTCAACGTCAGCCCGACGCCGCCCGCCTTCAACGACAGCAGGAACACCGGCGCCTCGCCGGCCTGGAACTGCTCCACCATCTCCGAGCGCTTCCGCACCCCGATCCCGCCGTGCAGGAACAGCGTCCGCACCTGCCGCGCCGCCAGATGCGCCTCGATGAGCCGGCACATCTCGACGTACTGGCTGAAGATCAGGACCGATTCGCCCTCGGCCAGGATGACGTCGAGCAGCTCGTCCAGCGCGGCGAGCTTCCCCGACCGCCGCTCCAGCGGACCCGGCTCGTGCAGGAACTGCGCCGGATGGTTGCACACCTGCTTCAACTGGGTGAGCAGACTGAGCACCAGCCCGCGCCGCGCGATCCCGGACGCCTCCTCGATCTTCGCGAGCGTCTCCTTCGCGACGGCCTGGTACAGCGTCGCCTGCTCGGTCGTCAGCGGTACGACGACGTCGTGCTCGGTCTTCTGCGGCAGCTCCGGCGCGATCCCCGGGTCGCTCTTGCGCCGGCGTAGCAGGAACGGCCGCGTCACGCGGGCCAGCCGCGCGGTCGCCTCCTCGTCGTGGAACCGCTCGACCGGTACGGCGACGTCCTGGCGGAACCGGTCCAGCGTGCCGAGCAGTCCGGGCGCCGACCAGTCGAGGATCGACCACAGCTCGGAGAGCCGGTTCTCCACCGGCGTACCGGTCAACGCGATCCTGGTTGCCGACGGCAACGTCCGCAGCGCGCGGGCGGTCCGTGACAACGGGTTCTTCGCGTGCTGCGCCTCGTCCGCGACGGCCAGGCCCCACCCGATCTCCCCGAGCAGCCGGTGATCCTGGCGGACCACGCCGTACGTCGTGAGCACCACCTCGTCCGCGGCGAGATCGCTGAGCGTCCGACCCGTCCCGTGGTACCGGCGGGTCGGTACGTCGGGGGCGAACCGCTCGAACTCGCGCTCCCAGTTGCCGAGCAGCGTCGACGGGCAGACGACGACCGTCGGCCCGCGGCCCGTGAGCTGCAGGTGCAGCGCGATCACCTGGATCGTCTTGCCGAGGCCCATGTCGTCGGCGAGGCAGCCGCCGAGGCCGAGGTTCGCGAGCTGCGCCATCCACGCGACGCCGCGGCGCTGGTAGTCGCGGAGGGTCGCGCGCAGGCCGACGGGTTCGACGTACGGCGCGGGCTCGTCGGCCGACCGGAGCTTCGCCAGCAGCTGCGCAAGCGAGCCGTCGGCGTCGAACGGGACCAGCTCGCCGTCGACGTCGATCGTCCCGGTCAGCGCGGCCCCGAGCGCCTCCGCGCCGGTCAGCGTGCGCGTGGACCGGTCGCGCAGGCGCCGTACGACGTCGTGGTCGACGCGGATCCAGCGGCCGCGCATCCGGATCATCGGGCGCTTCGCCTCGGCCAGCGCGGCGACCTCCGCCTCGGTCAGGTCCTGGTCGTCGAGGGTGGGGCGCCAGCGGAACGCGACCAGCTCGTTCAGGTTGAAGCCGGGGCCGGTGATGGCGCCGGGCGTGGGGGTCGCGGCGCTCGCCCGGAGCGCGAGCCGCCCGGCGAAGAGCTCGGTCGGCCAGAGCACCTCGATGCCGGCGCCTTCCAGCTCGGGACTGCCTTCCGCGAGCTCCTCCAGCGCCGCGTCGTCGATCGGGATGTCCTCCGGCGCCGCGTCCCGCAGCGCCGTACCTAGCGGTGGCCAGACGCGGGCACCGCGTCGGAGCGCCAGCAGCAGGTCGGTCTCCGCGCGCTCGCCGAGGGCGGTCAGTACGGCGGCGGGCGCGTTCCACAGGTCCGCGACGTCCACCAGCAGACTCGGATCCAGGCCGCTGCGCAGCTGCAGCACCGCCCGGAAGTCCTCGGCCGTCTCGGGCGGCTCGATCCGCAGCACCAGCCGGGTCCCCGCCTGCTCGGCCAACGCCGTCTCGTCCAGCCACGTCGTCGACCCCTGCAGCGCAACGGGTTCGACGGCAGCGAACGGGGCCGCGCCTGGGCGAACCGCGACGGCCGCTGCCGGAGTACGGACGAGAGAGTCGGCCAGAGCGTCCCAGAAGGCACGGATCAGCTGCTCCGGCTCCACCAGCCGAACCGGCCGGGTGCCGGCGATCGGAAGCGCATGCCCGTACGCCGGCATCGCGGCGCCGAGGTTCCGCAGCCACGCGTGGTCGATCGGGTCCAGCGGAGCCACCCGCCACGCGCCGTACCCCTGTGCGCTCTTGTCCGGCACGAGCCGCCCGCGGCCGATCAGCACCAGCCCGGCGAGTCCGGCCGCCCGCCACGCGGCCCAGCTCCGGGAGGCGTCGCCCTCAGGCTCGGTCAGGCGGCCGATGACCTCGTCCATGGACAGCAGCCGCGCGGGCACGGTCGTCCGGCGGACCGCCGTACCGCGCGGGAGCACCAGCTCGACGCTGCCGTCCGCGGTCTCGCCGGACAGATCGCCGTACAGCGCCAGCCGGCCCGCGCGCGGCGGATCGGCAGGCACGAACACGGCGTCGAACATGCCCCGCAGAGTACTTGGCGTCAGGGACAGAATTTGACCTGAACCAAAGTTGAGGTTGCACGCTCTAGACCTCCGACCAGAAGGAACAGCGATGCGTGCAGCAGTGGTGACCGCGTTCGGCGGTCCGGAAGTGATCGAGATCCGCGAAGTGCCGGATCCGGAGCCCGCGGCGGGGCAGGTGCTCGTGGAGGTGGAGCTCGCGGACCTGATCTTCGTCGAGACCGCGATCCGGCGCGGCGGCCACGGGAAGTTCTTCGACGTCGAGCCGCCGTACGTCCCCGGCAGCAACCTCGGCGGCCGGGTCCGCGCGGTCGGCCCCGGCGTACCGGCGCACTGGATCGGCAAGTCAGTGGTCGGCCGCCCGGAAGGCTTCGGCGGCCACGCCGAACTCGCCGTACTGACCCCCGAGGTCGAGCTGCCGCCGGAGCTCGACCTGCGGACCGCGGTCGCGGTGTACGGCGACGGCTTCACCGCGCTGATGCTCGAGGAGCTGGCGCCCTCGATGACCGGCCGGAACGTCCTGATCACCGCCTCCGCCGGCGGCATGGGCCTGCTCCTGATCCAGCTCGCCCACAAGGCCGGCGCCCACGTGATCGCGGCCGCCCGCGGCGAGGAGAAGCTCGCACTGAGCCGCGCGCAAGGCGCCGACGTACTGATCGACTACAGCAAACCGGGCTGGGAGAAATTGGTGCTGGAGGCAACCAGCAACCAGGGCGCCGACATCGTCTTCGAAGGCGCCGGCGGCGAACTCGGCGCCACCGCCTTCACCGTCACCAAGGACGGCGGCTGGTTCTCCGCCCACGGCGCCCCCAGCGGCGGCTTCGCCCCCATCGACCCAACCACCGCCGAACGCCGCGCCATCACCGTCAAAGGCATCATGGACCTCCGCGCCGACTCCACCACCACCAAGGTCACCGCCCACAACGTCCTCACCCGCGCCGCAGCCGGCGACCTCCGCCCCGTCATCGACCGCATCTACCCCCTCGCCCAACTCCCACAGGCCCACCAAGCCCTGGAAAACCGCACACTGCGCGGCAAGGCGCTGATTCGGATCCGCTGACTAGTCGAGCAGCTTGAGGAGATCGGTGGCCTGCTGCTCCGCGTGCGGGGCATAGACGCGGAGCAGTTCGGCCGCCTCCTGCCAGCGGCCGCGGGCCTCCTGCAGGCGTCCGCGCGCGTACTCGATCCGGCCTGTGACCAGCAGCAGTTCGCCCTCCCGGTGCCGGTCGGCCCCGGCGCGGGCGTGGGCCAGGCCGGCGGTCGCGTACCGGGAAGCCGCGGATTCGTTGTCACGGGCAAGTTCCAGACTCGCGAGCCGCAGCAGCATCTCCGCCTGACCGTTCTCGTCACCGGACGCGGCGAAGCTCTCGAACCCGCGGACCAGCGCGGTCGCGGCGTCATCGACCTGTCCGGCGGCCAGGTACGCGTGGCCGATCATGCCGTACCGCTTGGCCCGCGACCGCTGGTTCAGCCGGGCTTCGGCGATGCCGACGCTGAGCTCGAACGACGACCTGGCCAGGTCGTGCCGGCCCTGTTTGGCCAGCGCCGTACCGCGGATCAGCAGCCCGAGACCTTCGACGTTCGGGTCCCCGATGGTGCGGCTGAGTTCGAGCGTCCTCTCGGTCCACACGAGGCACTCGTCGAGACGGCCCTGGATGCTGTACACGTAGCTGATCGACGAGCAGCACCTGGCCTGACCGACGGCGTCGCCCAGCTCCTCGAACAGCTCCAGCGCCCGGAGCAGATGCCGCTCACCGGAGTCCAGATCGTGGTGTTCGACGTCCGGGATGGCGCGGTCGTGCTGCAGCCAGGCCGCGAGCAGGCGGTGCTGGTCACCGGTCACCTCCTGCGCGGCGCTGATGATCGATCGCATCTGGGGCCAGCGCGACCGGGCTTCGTGGTACCCGAACAGCGCCAGCGCCAGCTCGGGCAGCCGGCCGTGCAGCGCCGGCGTCCGCCGCGCCTGACCGAACGCCTCGATGATGTTCGCCTGCTGACCGTCGAGCCATTCCAGCGCGGCACCCGCGTCGCTGAATCCGACCGGGTCGGACGCGGATCCGGCCAGGGCGAGCCGCCGGCTGTGGTGATGGGTCAGCCGTTGGCATGACCAAGCAATATCGACGTACAGCTGGAGCAGCCGGTCGAGTGCTGCTCGCTGGAGCGGTTCCGGCAGCTTGGTCAGCCCGCGCTCGCGAGCGAAGGTGAGAACCAGGTCGTGCAGGCGGTACCGGCCGGGTGCGACCGCCTCGAGCAGGTTGAGATCGACCAGGCGCTCCAACGATCGCTCGGCCTGGTGCACCGGCTCGTCGAGTAGTGCGGCGGCCGTCAACGTGATGAGCTCGGCGCTGCTGAGCAACCCGAGATAGTCGACCGTTGCCGCCGCCCGGCGGTCCAGTGCGCTGTCGCTCGCGGCCAGGAACTCGAGCGAGCCGGCGATGTTCGCCCGTACGCCGGACTCGCCGGAGCCGAGCTGGTCGAGCCGTCTGCGTTCGTCGCGCAACTGCTCGACGAGGTACGCGACCGGCCAGTTCGGGCGCGCGGCCAGCCGGGCTCCCACCAGCCGGACGGCGAGCGGCAGGTTGCCGGTCAGCCGTGCGATCTCCCGGGCGTCGTCGCTGTCGACCGCGATCCGCGCGGCGCCGGCGACCGTGGACAGCAACTCCACCGTCGCCGAATCGGGCAGCGGCACCAGGCCGATCTGGCTGCACCCGGGAAGGGTGATGAGCGCCCGGCGGCTGGTGATCACGACCGTCGGGCCGGGCGCGCCGGGCAGCAGCGGTGCCACCTGCGCTGCGCTGTTCGCGTTGTCCAGAACCAGCAGCACGCGCCGCCTCGCGAGGCAGCTACGCAGCAGCGCGGTCGCGCCGTCGACGTCGTCGGGTACGGCCGCGGAAGGCAAGCCGAGCGACCGCAACAGCTGTCCCGCGGCCGCGAGCGGTTCGACCGCGTCGCCGGGCCCGTAGCCACGGAGATCGATGTAGAGCTGCCCGTCCGGAAAGCTCGGTGCTGCGAGGTGCGCGGCCCGCGCTGCCAGCGCTGTCTTGCCGACACCGCCCATGCCGCTGATCGCGAACATCGGCACCGTGTCAGGAGTTTCGGGAACGGTGGACAGTACGGACAGCAGCCGTTCCAGCTCCTCCTCGCGGCCCGTGAAGTCAGCCGGCGCGGAGGGGACCTCCTGCGGTACCTGTGGCGGTCCGGTCGCTCGTACCGCGTTCTGTTGCTTGGCAGCACGCATCAACGCTGCCGTGGCCGCGGCATCCAGCTGTAGTGCCTTGCCGATCGCGTCCAGCGTCTGGCGGCGCGGCCGGCGTCGGGTACCGCGTTCGATCAGGCTGATCGCCTGCTCACTGAGGCCCGCCAGTTCGGCGAGCGCGGCCTGCGTCAGGCCCGCGGTACGCCGGTGTTCGCGCAGCAGCTCGGCGACGCTGCCGGCGGTGTCAGTCGGCGACTGATTCGTCTGCACGATCGGCGATACCGGGCCGGGCGGTGACGATCTTGTTCCGCCCGTCCCGCTTCGCGCTCAGCAGTGCGTTGTCGGCGGCCAGGATCAGCTGGTCCATCGTCTCGGCGACCTCGGGGTAGACCGCCGCGCCGATGGACGCCGGTACGCCGGTGATCACGGTGCTGCTGGCGCTCGTGGTCTCCACCGCCACGCTCAGCGTGCTGAGCCGGTCGCGGATCCGGCCGGCCACCTCGAGCACCTCGCCCTCGGACGCGCCGGGCAGCAGGACCGCCAGCTCGTCGCCGCCGACCCGGGCCACCAGATCGCCCTGGCGGACCTCCGCGCGGATGCTCTCCGCCACCGCCCGCAGTGCCTGGTCACCGGCCGGGTGCCCGTACGTGTCGTTGATTTCCTTGAACTTGTCGAGATCCAGCATCAGCAGCCCGACAGTGCTCCGCAGCGACTGCGCCCGGGCCAGTTCCGCCGGCACCGCGCTGGCCCAGTACGCCGGTGTGGCAAGCCCGGTCTTCGCGTCGGTACCCGCCGCGCGCTGGAACTGCGGCAGCAGGAGATCGCGGTGCAACGTCAGCACGGTCACCATCAGGATCGGAACCACCCACGGGTACGAGGCCTGCAGCGCGGCGACCGCTACGCCGAGCCCGAGGCCCGCGACCACGACGAGCTGGTCTGCCAGATCGCCCAGCGCACCACGCGCGGTCGCGTCCGGGGACGACAACAGGATCGCTCCGATGACCAGTGCGAAGTTCAGCAGCCACCAGGTGGTTGCCGCGGCCAGCACGACCAGCAACGGCCACGGGCCGGTCGGTACGCGCGGCTCGTGCAGCAGGCCGCCGGCCCGCAGTACGGCGGCACCTGCCGCGCTGGCCAGGATGAACGTGCTCGCCGAGAACACCTTGCGATGCGCGATCGTCCGGCCGTAGACCCGGATCCAGGAGTAGCTGTACGAGATCACGACCAGCGCGACCACCAGGCTGAGCGGGAGCAGCAACAGCCCGGCGAACACCCAGAGGCTCTTGAGGTTCGTGTACGGCGAGGTGTTGGCCGCCATCTCGCGTCGGCGCTCGATCCCGCGGGCAGACTCCAGGTGCAGGATGGACGCGGCCGTCAGCACGCCGCAGGCCAGCCACTCCTTGTGGCCGACGCCCCGGGACATCGTCGATCCGGCAGACAGGACGGTGATCACGATCGCGACCGCATCGACCCCGAGCACGTACAGCAACGCGGGACGGGGGAGCGACCAGAGCTTCCACTGCCGGGGTGGCACCAAATTGCTCCGACCGATCAGAATCATTGTGGCCTCACCAGGATCGACCTGAACGGTTATTCCTGAATAGTAACTGCCTGTTCACGCGAGGTCAGCACCGGCCCGCGTTTGTTTCATCCCCTGGGATGACGAAGGAAGGATCTGCACCATGGCGAAGATCAGCACCGGCAACGAGTGGTTCCGCGGCGGCAACGAGTGGTTCACCGGCACCGGCAACGAGTGGTTCCAGGGTGGCAACGAGTGGCTCCGCGAGCCCGGCAACGAATGGTTCCGCGGCGGCAACGAATGGTGATGTGAAATTCTTTACCGACATTTTACCGAGCCGATCGGGAGATGTTTGCGCGGATCTCCGGCGGCTCAATTGGCGGGAATTTCGTTCGCTGCCCGGCGGGCACGTGCCCAGGCACTGCCCGCCAGCAGGGCCGCGCAGGTACCGATGGCCCCCATCGTGCCCACCGCCACCGACGGCGACCAACGGTCGGCGAGCAGTCCGGCGAGCAGGATGCCGATCCCCTGACTGCTTTTCAGTGCGGTACTCGCGACCCCGAACGCCTGACCACGCTGCGCGTCCGGCACTGCCTGGACGAACGCAGCGCTGGTCGGCAGGTGGTACGCGGACGCCAGCCCGGACAGCGCCCACAGGGCCACTGAGAGCAGCAGTCCGGGCGCGTCGATGCAGAACACCAGCGGCACGCAGGCAAGGACCGCCAGCGGCCCGAGAAGCCGCAAACGCTGCTCCGGCTGCCACTTGGTGATGAGCCACATGCCAAGTACGGCGCCGGCGGGGCTGGCGGCGAGCAGGAAGCCGGCCGCGGTGGTGCCGCGGCCGATCTCGTGCGCGTACGGGACGGCCAGGCCCTCCACGGTCACGTAGAAGCCCGCGATCGTCGCGAGCAGCACCAGCGTCCGGAGCTGCGGCGTACGCGCGACGAGCGAGAAGCCGGCCGCGAGGTCGCGGAAGTAGTTCGTGGCTGGCGCATTCGTGCCATGGCTCGTCTGGCCACCGTTAGGCGTCGGCCGGCGGTGCACGCCGAAGACGACCAGCAGGGCCGACAGCACGAATGTCGCCGCGTCCAGCAGCAGTCCGCCCGACGTACCGACGGCCACTACGACCGCGCCGCCGAAGCCGAACCCGAGGACCTGGCTGAACTGCACGACCATGTCGTTCGCGGCCTTGCCGAGAACGTAGTGGTCACCGGGCAGTACGGCGGGCAGCGTCGCCGCTCGCGCCGCGTTGAAGGGTGAGCCGCAGGCCTGTAGTGCGATGAGCAGGGCGATGACTGCTATCAGGGGGAGGGCGTGGATCGCCATGGCTGCGACGAGGATGGCGCGGGCGACGTCCGTGACGATCATCACGGTGCGGCGGGGGTAGCGGTCGGCGATGCCGGAGAGGAGGGGGCCGAAGAGGAGGTCGGGGATGTAGGTGAGGGCGTAGGTGAGAGCTGTCAGGCCGGCCGACGAAGTGCGGTCGAAGACCAGGACGGACAGTGCCACGCGGGCGAGCTGGTCGCCTGCGACGGACAGTACGCCGGCCAGGAACAGTGCCCGGAACTCCGCATGCCCGAAGACGTCCCGCCAGCGCGCACGCTCGATCACCCCACCGGTCATACCTTGAACGTTAACCACATTCCGTGGTCTCACACCTCCTGACTGTGAGCAAGGCGACGGAGTCGCGGCGCATCAGTGCCAAATCTTGGTCAGATCGGGGACCCGGTGGAGCAAGATTTGGATGAACGTTCTACTCTGGTGTTCTCCGGTGGCGGGGTCTGGGCGGGGCGGCCCCGACCCTGCCACCGGAGCTCTTCTTTGTCGGGGCATAGGCCATCCAGGAACTGTCGGTGGCGCCCGGTAGCGTTCTCAGTGCCAGGGGCGGCTCCTGGACGTGCTTCCTTCTCCTTCACCAGGCAAGTAGCGCGTCCGCTCTCCGCCCCTGGCGCCTTCATCCTGAACGCCCACGGGGGAGACGCCCATGCCCGATCAACCAGCGGCCGTGCTGCTACGTCGGCGTCGGCTGGTCGATGCGACGGCGTTGACCCCGCCGGTACGGCGGTCCGCCTGGCAGTGGTTGCGGCGGCCGTTGACGATCCAGGCGGGGCTGTCGGCGTTGCAGGCGGATCTGATCCAGCGCGGGCTGCTGCTGTCGGTCGGCCTGTACCGGTACTGCGCCTCGCTGTCGGCGCCTGCGCTGGCCGGGTTCGGCAATGCGCTGCTGGAGCTGCTCGACGCCGAGTCCGGGTTCGACACCGAGCACACACCGTTGTTCCGCGGGTTCCCGGAGAGCGTTCCGGGCAACACCGAGACCTTCTATGTGAACAGGGTCTTCGCACGGCTGCTCCAAGAGCCCGAGCAGCCGTGTGTGTTGTGCGGCGACACCAGTTCCGTGCATGCGGTCTCGCCGTGCGCGCACCTGGTCTGCCGCACCTGCTGGGACGGAGCCGACTTCAGCGCCTGCCCGCTCTGCCTGCGGCGCATCGACCCGAACGACCCGTTCCTCCGCCCGTCGGTCGACGAGGACGCGGAGGTCCATGTCCGCTCGGACCGGCTGCGGCTGCTCTCGCTGGCCACCGCCGACTCCCTGCGCCAGACGATCGAGGGGCTGCTGTCCCGGCGATCCCCGTTGTCCGCGGCCGATCGCGCGGACCTGCGGATCCTGCTCGACGGCGCCAGCGCGGCCTGGCTGCCCGACGACATCCCGGTCCGCGAGACCCGGGCGCTCGTGATCGCGCACTTCCTGGCCGCTGATCCCGCGCTGATCGACCGCACCGACACGGCCACCGACGTACTGCGGCTGAGCTACGCGCTGATGGACGCCGACCCCGGTCTCCGAACGCCACCGGCCCGGCGGAAGTCGTTGCCTCGGGCAACGCGGCGGCTGTTGCTCCAGCGGCTGGACCGGATGCCGGTCGAGCAGTTGGTGGAGGACCTGTTCCGGCACGAGCGCGCGTGGAAGCGGATCGGGGAGAACCTGCACCCGTTCGAGTTCGCGACCCGTTACCCGGTCGCCGCGCTCGCGTTCGCGATTCTGCGCCGTACCGACCTCGACCTCGGCACCGCCGTCGGACGTGCGGTGGCCGGCGAGGCGGCGCGGCATCCGTTGGTGCGGGTCGCGGACGGGCGGCTGGTGCTGACCACGTTCGGCTCGCGGGTCGAGGGCGCCTTCACGTACGGGCGTCCCGATCAGGCGCTCGACCTGCTCCGGCAGCGTCCCGGCGAGCTGGTACGGCGACTTGTGCAGCTGGCCCGGGCGCTGCCGCCGGAGCACCACGCAGCCCTTGTCGACGCGCTGACGACCGCCGTCTCGGACGTGTCGCCGGTCGTCCTCACGGCCGCGCTCGGGCAGGTCCGGACGCCGCCGGGCGACCTGCGGCTGTTCTTCCCGCGCGGTGGGACCACCCGGATCTGGACCGCGGTCGACGAGCGCGAGCCATTGCCGGCCGACCTCGCCGCCGAGCTGTCCGGCGTACTCACCGGTGAGATGTTGCGCAGGGCAACAGGTTTGCCGCGCTGGCGGCGGGCGTTCCTGGACGAGGAGCTGACCCGGCTGGCGGCGCCCGGTTCGGAGCGCGGCGCGTCGGCGAGCCTGCTGCGGATGCCGCGGGGGAGCGCGGCGCCGATCCCGCAGGACGAGCTGCTGCGGCTGTTCCTGCACTGGGTCGAGCCGGCCGGCCGGCGGGTGGATCTCGACCTGTCGGTCGCGGTGTTCGACGACGAGTGGGGTTTCGCCGGGCTGTGCGACTACACCCGGCTGCGGTTCGACGAGGACGCGCTGGTGCACTCCGGCGATCTGACGTCGGCGCCGGGGCCGGGCGGTTCGACGGAGTTCGTGGACGTCGATCTGCGGGCGGTGCGCCGGGTCGGTGGGCGGTACCTGCTGCCGGTCGTGTTCAGCTACAACGACGTACCGTTCGAGGAGCTGGAGCGCGGGTTCGCCGGGATGCTGCGGCAGCCGTCCGGGCTGTTCGATCCGGCCGCCGTCGAGGAGCGGTTCGACCTGGCCGGGCCGGCGAAGATCCTGCTCCCGTTCGGTGTTGACCTGCAGACGAAGGAGCTCCGCTGGTACGACGTGAATCTGAGCGCCGCCGGGTACGGCCACGACATCGCCCGGTACGCCGGCCAGCTCGGGCTGATGGCGGCGACGCTCGAGGAGGTCCACGGTTCCGGTGACCGGGTCAGCCTGTGGGAGATCTGCTGCTGGCACGCGGCGGCCCGGACCGACGAGATCGTGGTCCGCTGCGCGGACGGGTCCGTCGTCGGGTACCGGCGTGGCGCGGGTGAGGAACTGGCGGCGTTCGCGCGCCGGGTGACCGCGCGGCTGGAGCCGGATCGGGCCTGGGACGTGGACGCGGCGGCCGGTGCGGAGTTCGTTGCCGTGCTCACCGGAGATCTGGAGGCCCGGCCGGGGGCGGAAGTGTACGCGCTGCATCCGCGCCTGCTGGACAACGCGAGTGTCGCGCTGATCGACGCGCCGCACCTGCTCGCGGTGCTGGCCCCCGACAGCCGGGCGCGGGCGAGCGTGCGGGCGGTCTGAGGTCGGACAACCCCTTCGCTCGGGCGAGTCTGGCAGGAGCCTGAGAGGTTTTTGACATTTCCGTGACGGACGCGAGTCCGGTGCTTTGGTGCGCTCCGGGCCAGGAGTACAACGGAATTGGCGAAGGGAGCCACGAATGGCGTACGACGTGGTGGTGCTCATCGAGCGGGAGATGAGCGAGGGCGACGCGCGACGCGTTGCCGCCCTGCACGCGAAGCGTGAGGATGTCGTCAACTACCACCTGCTGGTCTCCAGTCATCCGGAGAACGGCCCGAGTGGTCCGATGGCGTTGCTGGGTTCGACGTTCGCGGATGTGGCCGGGCTGACCGGTTCCGCGTCCGTGGTCGGCTCCGCGACCGCGCCGTCGGCGTGGACCGGGCCGCCGCCGGTGGCCCGAACACGGACGGCGACCCTCGCGGATCCCGCGGTCGATCTCGCATCGGTGATCGAGCACAGCGCACGTCAACTCCGGGCCGCGAGCGGGTTCCCGGTGCAGGTCTCGATCACGCACGGCGAGGTGCTGCTGGCACTGATGCAGATGGTGAAGACGACGAGCAGCCAGGAGGTCGTCGTGGTCGCCTGGCCGGAGACCGCGGCCCGGTTCCTGTGCTCCGACTGGACCACGAAGGCGCGCAAGGTGCTGAAGGTCCCGAGGATCCGGATCCTGGAGCACGACAGCTGAGGAGGACCGGTACCGGACGGCAGGATGCAGGTGTACGCCTCGAGCGGGCGGGCTCGGCGTACCAGGCGCTCGGCGCCACTGCCTCCTGTCGTTCGGCCCCGGTCCTCGGGGTCAGTCCTCGATGAGCGCGAGCAGGGTCTCGCGCTCGTCCTCCGGTACGTAGCCGGCGTAGTAGTCGAACATGTTCTGCCGGGCGATCCGGGCGGCGGCGTGGCCGTCGCCGGTGCGGATCGCGTCGACCACCTCGGCGTGGTGGTGCAGCGACTCGAGCATCAGCGCGCGGCTGTTCGGCGCGTGCGCGATCTTGTCCGAGATCAGCCCGAGGACGACGCCGCGGACGACCTCGTTACAGGTCTGGATCAGTGAGTTCCGGCTGATCCGGGCGATCAGCTCGTGGAACGCCAGGTCGGCCTCGCCGAACGCGTCGAAGTCGACGTCGATCGCGTCCCGCATCGCGACCAGGGTGGCCTCGAGCGCGTCCAGCTCCTCCTGGGTGCGCAGCCGGGACGCGACCTGGATCGCGGCGCCGTCCATGATCATCCGGAACCCGATCAGCTCACTCAGCGTGACCTCGTCGACCCGGGCCAGCCGGGCCACCTGCTTGCTCAGCGCGGCCGGTGAGAACGGCAGGATCTCCGGCCCGTTCGGGTCGCCCGGCCGGGAGCGGACCACGCCGTTGCTCTCCAGCACCCGCAGCGCCTCGCGCACCGTCGACCGGCTGACCGCGAACTGCGTGACCAGCTCACGCTCGCTCGGCAGCCGCTGACCGGGCGTCAGTTCGCCGCGGGCGAGCGCCTCCTCGACCTGCTCGACGATCCGCTGGTAGGCGCGCACGGGCTGCACCGGCTGGAACCGTGGAGACTTCGGCATTCGGCACACCCCCAGTCGCTTGACAGGCACCTGACCAGGGGACAAACCTAGTGGCCCATTGAGACCTAGTCCACTGGTCGGACCAGTTGGGTGCACTGGAGGAGTAGACGTGAAGTCGTTCCCTATGCGAGTGGTCGCACTGCTCGCCTCCGCGGCTCTACTCTCCGTGACCGCGTGCTCGGCCGGGTCCGGTTCGTCGTCCGGCGGCAGCTCGCCCGGTGGCGGGCAGAACCTGTCGATCGGCCTGGTCGCGGAGCCGGCCAGCCTGGACTTCACCACCACCGACGGCGCGGCGATCCCGCAGGCGCTGCTCGGCAACGTGTACGAGACGCTGGTCAAGCAGGACGACTCCGGCAAGATCGTGCCGTCGCTGGCGAAGTCGTGGACGGTGTCGCCGGACCGCAAGACGTACACGTTCGACCTGGTCGGCAACGCGAAGTTCACCAACGGCAAGCCGTTCACCGCGAGTGACGCGGTGTTCAGCATCAACCGGGTGAAGACCGCGTGGACGATCTCGCTGAAGAGCGCGATGGACGTGGTCTCCGGGGCGAAGGCGGTGTCGCCGACCCAGCTGCAGGTGACGCTGTCCAGGCCGAGCAACGACTGGCTGTTCCGGATGACGACCCGGGTCGGCGCGATGTTCTCCGAGACCGGAGTCAGCGCCCTGGCCACCGCGCCGGTCGGCACCGGGCCGTTCAAGTTCTCGAAGTGGAACCGCGGCGACTCGATCGTGCTCGCCCGCAACGACGACTACTGGGGTACGAAGCCGTTCTTCCAGCAGATCACGCTCAAGTACTTCAAGGACGCGACCGCGCTGAACAACGCGCTGCTGACCAGCACGATCAACGTGATCGGCACGGTGCAGGCGCCCGAGGCCCTGAGTCAGTTCACCAGCAACGCGAAGTACCAGGTGATCGAGGGGACGACGAACGGCGAGGTGCTGCTGTCGTTCAACAACTCCCGGCCGGTGTTCAAGGACATCCGCACCCGGCAGGCGATCCGGATGGCGATCGACCACAAGGCGCTGCTCGACACCTGCTGGGCCGGGCGCGGCAAGCTGATCGGCAGCATGGTCCCGCCGACCGACCCGTGGTACGAGGACCTGACCGGGATCGCGCCGTACGACCTGGCCAAGGCGAAGTCGTTGCTGCAGGCCTCCGGTGCGGCCGGGCAGACGCTCCGGCTCCGGCTCCCGACGTTGCCGTACGCGACGTCCTGCGGCCAGGTGGTGAAGAGCGACCTGGAGCAGGCCGGCTTGAAGGTGCAGATCGACCAGCTCGAGTTCCCGGCCGCCTGGCTGACCACGGTGTTCAAGAACGCCGACTACGACATGTCGATCATCGCGCACGTCGAGCCGCGCGACCTGGGCGCGGTCTTCAACGCGAAGTACTACACCCGGTACGACGACCCGACGCTGCAGGCCGACCTGGCCGCGGCCGACGCGGGTGACGAGGCCACGCAGGTCGCGGACATGAAGAAGGCAGCGCGGCGGCTGTCCGAGCAGGCCGCGGGCGACTGGCTCTTCCTGCTGCCGAACCTGGTGGTCGCCGAGAAGGACGTCAAGGGACTGCCGACGAACGCGATCACCGAGAACTTCGATCTGTCCAAGCTCAGCCGATGATTCTCCGCCTGATCGAGCGCACCGGCGTGTTCTTGGTCAGTCTCGCGGTGAGCACGGTGCTGGTCTTCGCGTTCATGGCGATTCTGCCCGGTGACCCTGCCCGGGTCGCGCTCGGCGTGAACGCCTCGGACGCGGCGGTGGCCGAGCTGCGGCGGCAGTTCGGCCTCGACCGCCCGCTGCCGACGCAGTACCTCGACTGGGTCGGCGGCCTGCTGCACGGCGACCTCGGTACGTCGTACGTATCGAAGGTCGCGATCGGTCCGCAGGTGTTCGACCGCCTGCAGGTCACGCTCTGGCTGGTCGTCGCCGGAATGGTCGTCGCGCTGGTGGTCGCCGTACCGGCCGGGACCGTGATGGCGGCCCGGCACCGGCAGGTCTCCGGGCTGGTGCTCTCCGCGGTGTCGCAGCTCGGGGTTGCGATTCCGGCATTCCTCGCGGGCATCCTGCTGATCGTGGTGTTCGCGGTCAAACTCGGCTGGTTGCCCGCCAACGGCTGGACGCCGCCGGCGCAGGACCCCGCGATGTTCCTCAAACAACTGATCCTCCCCGCGCTGTCGCTCGGCCTGGTCCAAGGCGCCGTCCTCACCCGCTACGTGCGCAGCGCGGTCCTGGATGTGCTCCGCGAGGACTACCTGAGAACGGCCCGCGCCAAGGGCCTCCGACCGTTTCAGGCGTTGTGGAAACACGGCCTGCGCAACGCCGCCGTTCCGGTCGTCACAGTCCTGGGCCTCCAGCTCGCGACGCTCCTGATCGGAGCAGTCGTCGTCGAGCGCGTCTTCGTCATACCAGGCCTGGGCAGCCTGCTGCTGGACGGCGTCTCCAACCGCGACCTGTTGCTCGTCCAGGACGTGGTGATGGTCCTCGTGCTCGCCGTACTGCTGGTCAACTTCCTGGTCGACCTCCTGTACGTGGCCCTCGACCCCCGGCTGAGGTCGGCATGAGGCGCCGCAACCCGAGCCTGCTGGCCGGGGCCGTCATCGTCGGCGTGATCGTGCTGATGGCCCTCGTCTCGTTCGTCTGGACGCCGTACGACGCGACCCTCGTCACCCCGGCGTCGCGCCTGCTGAAGCCGTCGTGGTCGCACTGGTTCGGCACCGACAAGTTCGGCCGTGACGTGCTCAGCCAGATCATGGTCGGCTCCCGTACGACGTTGTTCGTCGGCGTCGTCGCGGTCGGTGTCGCCGCGGTCATCGGCGTACCGCTCGGGATCCTCGCGGCGATGACCCGGCGGTGGGCGGCGGAGCTGGTGATGCGCGGGAACGACCTGCTGCTCGCGTTCCCGGCGTTGCTGCTGGCGATCATGTTCGGCGCGGTGTTCGGGGCAAGCACGCTGACCGCGATGGTTGCCATCGGCATCGCTTCGGTGCCGAGCTTCGCGCGGGTGATCCGGAGCGGCGCGTTGCAGGTGATGCGGACGGAGTACGTGCTCGCGGCGCGGGCGGCGGGGCGCCGGCCGTGGCCGATCGCCGTCCGGCATGTGCTGCCGAACGTGACCAGTCTGATCACCGTGCAGGCGTCGGTGTCGTTCGCGATCGCGGTGCTGGCCGAGGCGGCGCTGTCGTTCCTCGGCTACGGCACGCCGCCGCCGACGCCGTCGTGGGGGCGGATGCTGCAGGAGAGCCAGGAGTTCCTGTTCAGCGCGCCGCGGCTGGCGGTCTTCCCGGGGGTGGCGATCGCGATCGCCGTACTCGGGTTCAACCTGCTGGGCGACGGTCTGCGCGACCGGTTCGACCCGAAGCTGGAGGACCGCAGATGAGCGACGTGCTGACGGTGCGCGGGTTGTCGGTGTCGGTGCGGGACACGACGCTGGTATCGGAAGTGGACCTGACGGTCGGCGCGGGGGAGCGGGTCGGGCTGATCGGGGAGTCCGGGTCGGGGAAGTCGCTGACCGCGTTGAGCATTCTCGGGTTGCTGCCGGAGGATGTCCGGGCCGGCGGTTCGGTGCGGCTGGACGGTGTCGACCACGAGTTGGTCGGCGCCGACGAGCGGCGGATGTCGCGGGTCCGCGGGCGGAACATCGCGATGGTGTTCCAGGAGCCGATGACCGCGCTGAACCCGACCATGCGGATCGGCGACCAGCTCACCGAGGCGATGCTGATCCACAAGACGCTGGCCAAACCAGCTGCCCGTACGGCGGCGGCCGACCTGCTCGAGCGGGTGCAGTTGCCGCCGGAAACGCTGCGCGCGTACCCGCATCAGCTGTCCGGTGGCCAACGGCAACGAGTCGTGCTGGCGCTTGCCCTGGCCAACGATCCGGCGCTGCTGATCTGCGACGAACCGACGACCGCGCTCGACGTGACGGTCCAGGCGCTGGTCCTCGACCTGATCGTGCGCGGCGTCGTCGATCGGTCGTCCGCACTGCTCTTCATCACCCACGACCTGGCTGTCGTCGCCACGGTGTGCGAACGGGTTCTGGTGATGTACGGCGGCCGCGTCGTGGAGGCAGGTCCGGTCGCGGAGGTGTTCACGCGGCCCCGGCACCGGTACACCGAAGGTCTGCTCGCGGCGTCCGACCTGGACACCAACGACCGGCGACTGACCACGATCCCGGGCAACGTCCCGCCCGCGGGGAAGTTCCCGTCAGGGTGTGTCTTCCGTACCAGATGCGCGCACGCGACCGCCCTCTGCGAGGAGATGCCGCCGTGGTCGGGGTCGGAGACCGACGGTTTCGCCTGCCATCACCCGGCTGGAGGCACCGATGGCTGAGCACCCCCCGGCAGGCCGGTCCACGCCGGAGCCGGTCATCCAGGTGGTCGACGTCGTCCGCGACTACCCCCGCCCACGTACGTCCCTCCTGAAGCCGGCTCCTGTCGTGCACGCGCTTCGCGGCGTCAGCCTGGAGGTCAAGCAGGGCGAGCGGTTCGGCATCGTCGGCGAGTCCGGCTGCGGCAAGTCCACGCTGCTCCGCATCGTCGCCGCCCTCGACCGCGCCACCTCCGGGCATGTGTTCGTCGAAGGCACCGACATCACCCACCTCCCGGAGCGCCGCCTGCGCCCGCTCCGGGAGAACCTGCAGCTCGTCTTCCAGGACCCGATGAGCTCGCTCGATCCGCGGATGCGGGTCCGCGACATCATCGCCGAACCCCTCGTCGTCCAAGGCCATCCGGCCTCCGGCGCCCGGGTCCGCGAGCTGCTCGAGGCGGTCGGCCTGTCCGCCGACGCCGGCGACCGGTACCCGCACCAGTTCTCCGGCGGCCAGCGGCAGCGGATCTCGATCGCCCGGGCCCTCGCTCCGCGCCCGCGGATCCTGATCGCCGACGAGCCGGTCAGCGCGCTCGACGTCTCGGTCCGCGCCCAGGTCCTGAACCTGATCTCGGACCTCGTCGACGAACTCGACCTGACATTGGTGTTCGTCTCGCACGACCTGTCCGTGGTCAAACACGTCTGCGACCGCGTCGCCGTGATGAACGCCGGCCAGATCGTCGAGACCGGCTACACCGCCGACGTGTACGCCGCCCCGCAACATCCGTACACGCAGCGCCTCGTCTCGGCGATCCCGACGCTGCAACGCGCCCTGTCCGGCGCAACCACGTCCGACCTGCTCGCGAAGGGGGATTCCGTATGACGTTCCCGGCCGGCTTGCCGATCGGTGAGTCCTGGATCGAGACAGCGGCCACGGCGCCGGTGATCTTCCCGTACGACGGGTCGACAGTGGCGGAGGCACCGGTCGGGGACGTTGCGCTGGCGCGGGCGGCACTCGACAACGCGCTCGGCGTGCGCGAAGAGGTCGGGCGGTTGCCGTCGTACCTGCGCCGGAAAGTGTTGCAGGGTGTGCATTCGGCGGTGCTGGCGGAGCGGGACGCGTTCGTGGACCTGCTCGTGCTGGAGACCGGGAAGCCGCTGGTCGACTGCCGGGTGGAGATCGATCGGACGCTGCTCACGCTGGAGACGTCGGCGGAGGAAGTCGCGCGGTTGCACGGTGAGACCGTGCCGCTGGATCTGCTGCCCAGTGGTGAAGGGCTGCAGGGGTTCTGGGTGCGGAAGCCGATCGGGGTGGTGGTCGGGATCACCGGGTTCAACTACCCGTTGTTGCTTGCGGCCCATAAAATCGCGCCGGCGTTCGCGGCCGGGTGCCCGATCATCGTGAAGCCTGCGCCGCAGACTCCGCTGGCTACGCTGTGGCTCGCTCACCTGATGCGTTCCGCGTTGGCTGATGCAGGAGCGCCTTCGGCTGCTTTGCAGGTTGTTACCGGTGGGCCGGAGGTCGGCGCGACGCTGACGACCGACTCGCGGATCGGTGCCGTGTCGTTCACTGGATCGGCCGCGGTCGGGCACCGGATCGCGCGCGACGCGGCGCCGACCAAGGTGCTGCTCGAGCTCGGGTCGAACTCGGCGCTGGTCGTCGCCGAGGACGCCGATCTGGACGCGGCCGCGGACGCCATCGTGCGCGGCGGGTACTACGCGTCCGGGCAGGCCTGCATCTCGGTGCAGCGGGTGATCGCGGTCTCGTCGGTACGGGATGCCTTGCTGGCGAAACTCGGTGCGCGGCTGCCGGGTGTGGTCGTCGGCGATCCGCGGGACCCGGAGACGCGGGTGTCCGCGTTGATCAACCCGGCGTCGACGGAGCGGGTTCGGCAGTGGGTCGGCGATGCGGTGGGTGCAGGGGCGTCGATCGCGTACGAGGCGCCGGGGGAGGTGCTCGGGCCGACGGTGCTGACCGACGTACCGGACGGGCTGCCGGCGTGGGACGAGGAGATCTTCGGGCCGGTGATCGCCGTACGCTCGGTTCCGGACGTGGACAGTGCGCTGCGGGCGGTGAACGAGACGCGGTACGGGCTGCATGCGAGTGTTTTTACGTCGTCGCTGGAGACTGCGTTCGCGGCGATCGATCGGCTGGAGGTGGGGGGAGTGGTGGTGAACGACGTACCTGGGTTCCGGTCCGATGTGATGCCGTACGGCGGGGTGAAGGACTCCGGGACCGGGCGGGAAGGGCCGCGGTTCGCGATCGAGGAACTGACCACGACCCGGATGGCGATCATCCGCCCGCGCCCATGACAGGTGAACCGATGGACTACGCGAACCTCTTCCGCCTCGACGGCAAACACGCCGTCGTGATCGGCGCCGGCAGCGGCATCGGCCGAGCCAGCGCCCTGGCCCTGGCCGCCCACGGCGCCCGAGTAACCTGCGCCGACCGCGACCTACCAGCCGCCCAAGAAACGGCGGGCTCCGAGCTGACGGCGTACGAACTGGATGTTCTCGACGATGCCGCGGTCGAGCGGGCTGCGGTCGAGTTGGGGGCGGTGGATGTGTTGGTGTTCACCGCCGCGACGAACGTGCGCAAACGCATCCTCGACTACACCGCCGACGAGTTCGACCGGGTCGTCTCGCTCAACCTGCGGGCGTCCTTCCAGCTGATCCGCGCGTTCGGCCGCGGTATGGCCGAGCGTGGCGGCGGCAGCATCATCGGCTTCAGTTCGATCCGCGGTACGACGGTCGAACCCGGCCAATCGGTGTACGCGGCAACCAAAGCCGGCCTCGTCCAACTCCTCCGCACCGCGGCCGCCGAACTCGGCCCCTCCGGCGTCCGCGCGAACGCGATCGCCCCCGGCGTCGTCGAAACCCCGCTGACCGCCCAGATCAAGGCCGACCCGGCCTGGTACGACGCCTACGCCCAGAAGGGCGCCCTCGGCCGCTGGGCCCAACCGCACGAACTCGCCGGCGCCGTCGTCTACCTCGCCTCCGACGCCGCGAGTTTCGTCACCGGCAGCGTCCTGGCCGTCGACGGCGGCTGGACCGCGGTCGACGGCCGCTTCGAACCACCGAACTAGGAGGTTGTATGAGTCTCGCCGACCTGACCGCGGTTGAACTCCTGGCCAAGTACCGCGACGGCTCGTTGTCGCCGGTCGAGGTGATCTCCGACGTACTGGATCGCGTCGCAGCCGTCGAGCCCAGGATCCGCGCGCTGTACGCGTTGGACGCCGAGGGTGCCCGGGCCGCCGCGCAGGAGTCGGAGCGCCGGTGGCGGGACGGTACGGCGGGGGCGCTGGACGGCGTACCGGTCACCGTGAAGGAGAACATCGCGACGCGCGGAACGCCCGTACCGCAAGGAACGGCGGCGACCGCACTCGTACCGGCGGCCGAGGACGCGCCTGCCGCGGCGCGGCTCCGGGCGGCCGGGGCGGTGATCTTCAGCAAGACGACGATGCCGGAGTACGGGATGTTGTCGTCGGGGGTGTCGACCTTCCACCGGTTGACGCGGAACCCGTGGGACCTGACGAAGACCGCCGGCGGATCGAGCGCGGGCGCGGCCGCCGCGGGTGCCGCCGGGTACGGCCCGATCCACGTCGGCACCGACATCGGCGGGTCGATCCGCCTGCCGGCCGGGTGGTGCGGCCTGGTCGGGCTGAAGCCGACGCACGGGCGGATCGCGGTCGGCAACCCGTACGCCGGGCGCGCGATCGGGCCGCTGACCCGGACCGCGGGCGACGCGGCGCTGGCGTTGTCGGTGATGTCCGGGTACGACCCGCGCGACCACACGTCGATCCCGCCGGCGTCGGACGTGTTCGACGTACAACTCAAGGGCTTGCGGGTCGCCCTGCTCCTGCACGCCGGCGTCGGACTGCCCGTGGACCCCGAGGTCACGGCCGCCGTTTCGTCGACAGCCTCCGCACTGGAGCAGGCCGGCGCGATCGTCGAGCCGATCGCGCCGATCATCACCCGCGACATGCTCGACGGCCTCGACCACTTCTGGCGGATCCGCTCCGCCACCGACATCGCAGCGCTCCCCGAGGAACGCCGCGCCAAGGTCCTGCCGCAGATCCGCGCCTGGGTGTCGACCGCGGCGGACCTCACCGCCGCCGACGTCTTCCACGGCTACAGCCAGATGGCCGCGATGGCGTCCGCCGTCACGCGGGTCTTCACGACGTACGACGTGATCCTGTCGCCGGTGGCCCCGATCACCGCGTTCCCCGCCGAACTCGCCTACCCGACCGACGACCCCGCCAAGCCCTTCGAACACATCGCCTTCACCGTCCCCTACAACATGTCCCACCACCCCGCTACCACCGTCAACGCCGGCTGGTCCACCACCGGCCTCCCGATCGGCGCGCAACTCGCCGTTCCCCACCACCAGGACCTGACCGCGCTGGCCCTCGCCGCCCACCTCGACAACCGCTCCCGCGACTGGCCGACGATCTGACGCCCTTGCACTCCGGCTCCGCTAACTGATACACCGTATCTATTAGTGGAATTGGGGTGATGGCGGATGGCTGGGTTCGGTCATGACGTCTGGTGGTTGGTGCTGGTCAAGGCCGTGCTGATCTTCGTGATCCTGATGCTGCTGACGTTGTTCAGCATCTGGGCGGAGCGGCGGGTGGTGGCCCGGATGCAGCAGCGGATCGGGCCGAGTGTGAACGGGCCGTTCGGGCTGCTGCAGTCGCTGGCCGACGGGATGAAGCTGATCCTGAAGGAGGATCTGATCCCGAAGACCGCCGACAAGGTCGTGTTCGTACTCGCGCCGTTGATCGTGGTGGTGCCCGCGTTCATGACCTGGTCGGTGATGCCGTTCGGGCCGACGGTGAAGCTGCCGTGGGGCGACAGGTCGACGCCGTTGCAGCTGACGGACATGCCGGTCGCGGTGATCTTCGTACTCGCGATGGCCTCGGTCGGGATCTACGGGATCGTGCTGGGCGGCTGGTCGTCCGGGTCGACGTACTCGCTGCTCGGCGGGCTGCGGTCGAGTGCGCAGATGATCTCGTACGAGGTCTCGATGGGGCTCTCGTTCGTCGCGGTGTTCCTGTACGCCGGGTCGATGTCGACGTCGGAGATCGTCGCGGCGCAGTCGCACCTCTGGTACGGGCTGGTGCTCGCGCCGTCGTTCGCGATCTACGTGATCTCGATGGTCGGGGAGACGAACCGAGCGCCGTTCGACCTTCCGGAGGCGGAGGGGGAGCTGGTCGGCGGGTTCCACACGGAGTACTCGGCGGCGAAGTTCATGCTGTTCTTCCTGGCGGAGTACGTGAACATGGGCACGGTGTCGGCGATGGCGACCACGCTGTTCCTGGGCGGTTGGCACGCGCCGTGGCCGATCAGCTTCTGGGACGGCGCGAACAGCGGCTACTGGCCGGTCCTGTGGTTCATGGGGAAGGTCTTGTGCTTCCTGTTCGTCTTCGTCTGGCTGCGCGGGACGTTGCCGCGGCTGCGGTACGACCAGTTCATGCACTTCGGGTGGAAGCGGCTGATGCCGTTGGCGTTGGTGTGGATCCTGGCGGTCGCGACCGTACGGGCGATCAACCTGCGCGGCGGTGTCGACCGGCAGTGGCTGTACGTCGCGATCGCGCTGTGCGTGGTGGTGATCGGCGTACTGTTCTTCGCCGGCGAGAAGAAGCGGTCCGACGCGGCCGAGGTCGCGGAGTTCGACGCGTTCGCCGGCGGGTACCCCGTACCGCCACCGCCCGCGCCGTGAGGTCGTAGCATGCCCGGCATGGCGGACGAGAAGGCGGGACCGGTCTGGGCGCGCGACGACCGCCCGCCGCGCCGGCGTGTCCTCACCCGCGCGTCGATCGTGCGGACCGGCATCGGCATCGCCGACCGCGACGGCCTCGACGCGGTCTCGATCCGCAGCGTCGCGGCGGAGCTCGGCGTCCGGCCGATGAGCCTGTACGGCCACGTGTCCAGCAAGGACGACCTGCTCGACCTGATGTTCGACCAGCTCGCCGGCGAGAGCGTCCTCGGCGACGACCTCCCGTCGGACTGGCGGAGCGCCCTCGAGGCGATCGCCCGCCGTACCAGGGACCAAGGCCTCGCCCACCCGTGGTCGATCGAGCTCCTGGTCGCCCGCATCCAGCTCGGCCCGAACACCCTCCGCGTCCTCGACGAGTGGATCCGCGCCGTCGCGCCCCTGAACGTCAGCCCCGAAACCGCCTGGACCATTGCGACCGCCGTCAACGACTACACCGTCGGCTACGTCACCCGCATCGCCGCCCAACGCCGCGCCGTCCCCACCGACCCGGCCGCCGCCCAGGAGTGGACCACCACCGTCAACACCTACCTCACCCAACGCGCCGAAAGCGGCGACCACCCCCACCTGGCCCCCCTCCTCCACGAAGGCTTCGCCACCCACCCCGACAACTTCACCCCCGCCCTCACCTGGCTCCTCGACTCCATCGAACGCACCTACACCTGAGCGTAGGCAGGTAGATCGAGGAGGCGGTCGACGGTGGTGAAGTTGTAGCCGTGTGCGCGCAATTGAGGAATCAGTAGCTTGACGGCCGCTACGGTTGCGGATCTGTCGGCTGATTTTCCGTCCCAGCCGTCGTGGAAGATGATGATCGAGCCGGGGCGAGTACTGCGGAGCGCCTGGGCGGCGATCCGGTGTGGGCTGGGCTGGGCTACCTCCAGGAGGTGGCAGAACTCGCCGGAGACCACCTGGAGACCGTGCTCGTGGAGGAGGTCCGCGAGCGCCGGGATGCGGAGCAGCCACGGTGGGCGGTACAGCGCCGGGCGGATGCCCAGTTCGCCGAACGCGTCCAGGCCGCGGCGCAGCTCGTCGGCGAGCGTTCGGCGTCTCAGGTACTGGGTGAACTCGTGCGTGTGCCCGTGGAGCCCGATGACGTGACCCGCCGACCTGAGTCGTTCCGTCACCTCGGGATGACGCTGGACGGCCTTGCCCACCTGGAAGAACGTCGCCTGGATGTCCTCCTGGTCGAGGTAGTCCGCGAGCTCCGAGGTGTACGGCTCGTTCGGCCCGTCGTCGAAGGTGAGCGCGACCACGCGCTCGTCACCCGGCCCGCGATAGGGGAACCGCCCGAGCGTCTGCGAGTACGGCGACATCATGAACCAGTACGCCGCCCCGACCGCCGCCGCGCCGGCTCCTACCGCCCCTCGCGGGTTCATCGTTTCGCCAGCCAGGTGTTCTCGACCACACCGGCCGCGATGATCGTGCCCGCGACGATCGCGGCCAGCCAGGCCAGGCCGATCGCCCGCGCCTTGATCCGCTGCCGCCGCCGGGACTTGACGGCCGTGCTCCGGAACGCCGGCGCCGTACCGATCACCGGCCGCCCGGCGGCCCGATTCAGCATCACCGCGAGCGCGTAGTAGAACAGGAACGACACCGCGAGGTTGTAGGCAAGCCCGCGCGCCAACCGCCGCGCGGACGTGAAGGTCGGGTTGCTCCGGTCGAAGGCCACCCGCCCGCGCGTCCGCAGTTGTCGCAACAGCCCCAGCTCGTCCGCGCCCTGGGTCCCGGTCAGGTCGTACCCCGACCACACGTCCTTGCGGAACGCGATGTTCGTCGCGGTCACGTACATGACCCGCCCGGTGGCCCGATGGACGAGATGCACGATGTCGAACAGGATCCCGGCGTACACCCGTCCCCACCACGGGCCGCCGACGTACTGACACGGCCCCGCGACCGCGACCCGCCCCGGATCCTCCCGGAAGGTCCGATCGATCCGGGACAACCACCCCGCGTCGAACACGGTGTCCGCGTCGCTCGAGACCACGATCTCGCCGCGCGCCGCCGTACTGCCCCGATGCCGGGCGGCGCACACGCCGGGTTGTTCCTCGCTCACCACGACCGCGCCGTACCCGCGCGCGATCTCGGCGGTCCGGTCGGTGCAGTTGTTGTCGACAACAACGACTTCGACCCCGCCGGCGAAGTCTTGTCCGTCGAGCGACCGCAGACAGTCTCCGATGAACCGCTCCTCGTTGAACGCGGGAATCACGACAGTGAACCTGGGCGCGCCCGGCTCTTCACTCATCATGCCGACAACGCTAAAGACCGCGCCCCGGCTCAACGATGGTGCTAGCCCCCGTATCCGTCGGTGGGTTAGCCCCCTGTCGGCGCCCCTTCGCGGCCCGCTAACGCGACGTTCTCGGTCAGCCAGCGGGACAGCGGCCGCAGCTGCGTGAAGGCTTCGAGGACCCGGTCCGCCGCGGCCGCGGTGTGGATCCAGTCCTCGGCACCGAGCGACCGGCTCGCGATCAGCGACTTGTGCCGCAGCAGCTCAGCCCGCGGATGGTCCGCCGGATACCCGCGCAACGGCCGCTTCAACCGGTCGCCCGACACCGCGAATCCCTGCCGCTCGAGCTTCCGCAACGCGGTAACCAGCCGCCGCCCGGCCGCAGGCTCCGCCACCGCCGCCCGGTACCGCTCGATCTGCTCCGACGGCGCGTACCACCATGCGAGCGCGACCTCCAGCCCGTCCAGATCGAACCGCACGGTCAGCTCGACGTTCCGCGCCAGCCGCACGATCGCACTCTGACACTGCCACGCCCGCAACAACACCTCGCCGTACCCCCACACCGCGAAGTCTTCGTACGCCGCATCCGCATCGGCCACCTGATTCAGCAACCCGATCATCGGCCGCCGCACAAGCTCCTCCCGCTCCCGCCGAACCCCCCGCCGAACCTCGACCGAAGGCTCCCCCTCCAACCGCAACAAAACCTCGACCGCCCCCCGCGGCCACCCCTCAAAAGGCTCCCTCACCTCCCACCCACCGCCGCATCCAGCCGCGCCGCGGCCGTGCCGACGAGTTGCGCAAAGGCATCATCGGTGAGCTTCTCGCCCCAGCCTTCGATATGGATGACCGTCCCGCCGCGTGCGGCGTACCCGATGTACTGCGCGACCGCCGGGTCGCCGCCAGCCGGGGTCGCGGTGTCGAAGCGGAAGGCGATCGCGTCGGCCGAACCACGGAGCGGCAGACGCGAGCTGACCAATTCGTACCTCACCTGGTCCGAGGTCACCATCGTGTACTTCGAGCATTTCGCGAACCGACCCGCCATCTCCGGCACGAGCGTGTCCAGTTGCGTCGGCCACGACCACACCCACTCGGTGACCGACTGCTGCGGGTCCCTGGTGAAGTACTGACCGCGAACCGCGGTGACCGGGTCACCCAGGATGTCTGTCGGGTGGCGGAACACCAGACACTCCGGTGGGTCGTACTGGGCTCGATAGCCGGGGGTCGGCGTCGGATCGACGGCCACGCCGCCGTCCCAGCCCTTCGGCAGGTCGGCGACCGTCAGCGCGGCCTTCTTCGCCTGGGTGACGGTGAGCGGGACGACCGTCGGCCTTGGCGCCGGACTGGGGGTCGGTGGCGTGGGCTGTGCGGTGCAGGCGGTCAGGGTCAGTGCTGCGAGCAGCGTGAGGGCGTGTCTCACCTGGCGCTCGCCGTAGACCTGGCCAAGACGTCTCCTCAGGCTGGGTAGCGTTGATTGTAAGGGATCCCCAGACCCGACTGCACCGTACGGCGGTCGATCGCCGACCCCCGCGGGTCCCGTGCACGATGTAGTGATCGCCTTCATGATCCCGGGAAGATCCGGGGGTCTTGTCAGACTCTGGGTGCCTGCCGGCCGGTGGGCAGGTTTGAGAGCGGGGATCATGCGTGCGATGAGGAAGCTGTTATCGGTTGCCGGGGCGGTCGGCGTGGCGGCGGGGTTGTTGACTGTGGCAACACCGGCGGATGCTGTGGTGGGGGTTCCGGGGGCGATCTGTACGCTGCGGACGCTGGGGATCAGCCCGGGGAAGCAGATCGTACGGCGCGAGTACTACACGAACGCCGGCAAGGCGACGCTGTCGACGGTCGGCTACAACCCTGGCCGGATGACGTTCGTACCGAGGGCGCTGGTGAACGAGCCGGGCGCGGGCGGTGCGCCGTACGTCAACGACCACTACCTGGCCAACTACACGAACGGGTACCTGTACCGCGTCCTGGCGGTTGGTCAGACGAGCTACAACGACGTCCAGGTCTCGGCGAAGGCGGTGGCTTCGGGGTGGGGGAGCATCCGGTCGCTGAACTTCAGCCCCTCTGGTACGGCGGGCGGGAACTACCTGTACGGGCTCGCCGACAACGGAGGCTTCTACCGCTACGTGTACGGCGACACCACCGCGCCGCACTCCCGGGCGACGATCGGTTCGTCGGGCTGGCTGGGTGTGAAGACCATCGACTACGACCGAACCGTGACCATCCCGGGTACGTCGCGGAAGGCCGACGTGTTCCTCGCGACGAGCTCGGACGGTCGTCTGATGGAGTACACGATCCCGCTGGACACTCCGTCCAAGTGGACGCGCCGTGATCTGAAGACCTCCGGCTGGAATGTCTTCAAGTCGCTGCAGACCGAGGACTGCTACGTCAACGGCGCCGCCTCCGGGCGCGTCCTGATCGGCGTCACGCCGGCCGGGGCCGCATACCTGTACCACGACCGCAACGCACGAGACGGATCGGCCGCGGATCTGGTTGCCTACGGCAATTTCGCCACCGGCTGGACGGAGAAGTTCTCCGGCTGATCGCCCGCGTCAGCGCGGTCCGGCCGGTGGCAGCGGCTGTTCCGCGCGCACGATCTCGAGCGCGTCCCGCAGCGCCTTCGCCTGCGTGCTCAGCAGCAGCGGCAGGGACACCGGACGTGCGCCCGCCCGGTCCAATACGACGTAGTAGTACGTCCCACGGCTCCGGCTCGCCTCGACCCGGATCCCGGTGACTTCGGACCACTCCACCTGGTCGCCGCGGATCCGGACGCCGGTTCGGTCGATCACGACCCGGACCCGTGGGACGAGCAGCCACAGGATCCAGGCGACCACGCCTAGTATCGGCAGCCCCATCACCGGAAGCACCGCCTTCGCCGCGGCCGCACCGCCGACCACGATCCCGTACACCGAGACCGCGACGACCGGCGCGGAGACCGCCACGATTCCGGCGATCGACTTGAGCGAGGTCTTCAGCTCGACGGACCCGGTCCGGTGGAAGTCGTCGACCACCCGGGCCGCGGCGGGAACGACGCGCCCAGGCAGCACGGGTCCGGACGGCGATGTCACGGACGTGAGAGTACGTCATCCACAGCGGCCGACTCGCATCGTGAAGGCTTTGCCTTCATCCCCCTCAGGCCTGCCTGTCAGCGGGTGCGTCCTATCGCGCCGACGAGGCACTGGCGGATCGAGGCGCCGTGTTCGGGGGCGTCCTCGGCCGGATGCCAGGCATCGCAGGGGACGAGGCCTGGATCGAGCAGGTCCTGGTCGGGGAAGAGGGTTGCGATCTGGTCGAGGGGCCGGAACCAGCCGGTGCCGATCGGGCCGTCCGTGAGGGCTGTCTCGGCGATCGTGGCCATCCGTCGCAGGCTGTCCTGCTCCGGCATAGCGAAGTGCGAAACGACGGTGTACGAGCCGGCCGGAAGCGCCTCGACGTATCCACGCATCACGGCGGCAGGCCCGCGGTCGCCGGGGTAGTGCGGGAGCGTCGCGGTGTGGAGGAGCGCGATCGGCGCGGACCAGTCGAAGAAGGTGCGTACGGCGTCGTCGTGGAGGACTGCTTTCGGGTCGAAGATGTCGGCGTCCACGACGCGTACCCGGCTGTCGGCCTCGAGCAGCGCGCGGCAGTGGGCGAGCACCAGCGGATCGTTGTCGGCGTAGAGGACCTTGGCCTGTGGGGCGAACCGATGGAGGATCGTCGACGCGCTGGCCGGGTTCGGGAACCCTGGATCGCAGTCGATGAACTGCGTGACGCGCCGAGGCCCGGCGAGGTGTGCGAGGGCGCGCCTCCGGAAGTCCGCGTTGGCAGCGACCAGCTCACTGAGACAGACCGCTTGCTCCAGCCGTGCCGCCTCGGCGCGGTCGACGACGCGGTTGTCCTTGCCGCCTTGGAGAGCATCCCACACACGGGCCAGGCTCGGTGCCTCCGGCACTGGCCGTCCGTCGTCGTACTCGCTGCCCATCGGCTCACCATCCCATGCTGCGGGGGCCCTGTACCTGGTAGACGGTCGAGTACGGGCAGTATGACGCGAAACCGAGAACAAATCCGCCGCTACCGCAGGAGGCGGTCGAGGTCGGGGTGGCGGGTGCGGTAGTTGGAGAGCAGCGTCCGGGCTGTGGTGACCGAGTCGACCAGGGGATGCAGGGCGAGGGCCTGCAGGGCCAGTTTGGGAGAGTGGTCGCGGGCGGCCTGGATGGTCAGCTGTTCGACCGCCTTCACCTGCTGGACGAGCCCGAGCTGGTGTCCGGCCAGTGGGGTGGTGGCGAGCGGATGGGGGCCGTCGGCGTCGACCGTGCACGGGACCTCGACGACGGCGTCGGCGGGGAGGCCGGGGACGGTGGATCCGTTGCGGACGTTCAGGATCATCGTGCTGCGCTCGTTCCGCGCGATCGCCGCCATGATCGCGACCGCGACCCCTTCGTACCCGCCACCGGCGACGTCGGCCTCGTCCCGGGTCTCCTCCGTGGCGCGTGTCTCCTTCATGTACGTCGAGTCGCGCTCCTCGCGGACCTGGCGCCAGCGGTTCAACGCCGAGCCGGGGTCGGCGGCGACCGCGTCGTAGAAGGCGCGCTGCTGGTCGAGCAGGAACTCGCCGCGCGTCTCGGCACCGCCGCGGATCGAGGCGACCGCGTCGCGGGTGAAGTAGTAGTAGTACAGGTACTCGTTGGGGATGCACCCCAGGGTCTGGATCCATTCGGCGCCGAACAGGCGACCCTCCTCGATCGTCCCCAGGAGCTGGTCGTTCGAGAGCAGATCCGGGAGTACGTCGCGGCCGTCGTACCCGAGCTCGTTCAGCCAGCCGAGGTGGTTCAGGCCGACGTACCCGAGGGTGGCCCGGTCCGGGTCGTGGCCGAGGGCGCGGGCGGCACGGCGGCCGAGGCCGATGGGGGAGTCGCAGATGCCGATCACCCGCCGGCCGAGCACCTGCTGCATGGCTTCGGTGATCATGCCGGCCGGGTTGGTGAAGTTGATGACCCAGGCCCGCGGGCAGATCGCCGCCACCCGTTCCGCGACGTGCAGTGCGGCGGGCACGGTCCGCAGGCCGTACGCGAGTCCGCCCGGCCCGGTCGTCTCCTGGCCGAGCAACCCGAGGTCGAGCGCGACCCGCTCGTCCGCGGTACGGCCCTCGAGACCGCCGACCCGGATCGCCGAGAACACGAAGTCGGCGCCCTCGAGCGCGGTGTCGAGGTCGGTGGTGACCTCGACCTTCGGCGCGTCCGGGGCTTCGGCGGCCAGTTGGCGCAGCACCTGGCCGATCGCCTCCAGCCGGACCGGATCCACGTCGTACAAGCTCACCTGGTCGACACTCCGGCCGTTCAGCACCGCGCCGTACACCAGTGGTACCCGGAAGCCCCCGCCGCCGAGGATCGCCAGCTTCATGTAAGAAGAACCTCCACGTCGTTGTCGTTGCAGATCTGGAGTGTGTCCGGGTCGGCCCCGGTGTTCGTCACGAGTACGTCGAGGTCGGCGACCCCGCAGACCTTGAGCTTGCCGCTGCCCGGGAACTTGTTCCGGTCGGCCAGCAGTACGGTCCTGTCGGCGGCCGCGATCATCGCCCGCTTCACCGGTACCTCGACGGTGGTGGTGTCGAGCACGAAGCCGTCCCGCCGTACGCCGCTCGCGCCGAGGAACGCCACATCCGCGTGGATCTGGCGCAACGCGTCCTCGGTCAGTACGCCGACGAGCGAGTGGTACGCCCGGCGGACCCAGCCGCCGAGCAGGATCAGCTCGACCACCGGGTCGTCCCGCAGTACGTCGAGCACCGCGAGGCTCGTCGTCATGACGGTCACCTGGCGCCCGCGCAGTTCGTCGGCGAGCAGCTGTGTCGTCGTACCGACGTCGAGCAGGACGACGTCGCCGTCCTGGACCAGGGTCGCCGCGCGCCGGGCGATCTGCCGCTTCTCCGGGGTCGCGTCCGCGGCCACCGACGCGAACGGTCGCTCGCGGTCGGCGTCCTCGCCGTCGCCGGACGGGACGATCGCGCCGCCGTGCACCCGGGTGATCTGACCGGCCTCGTCCAGCTGCTGCAGGTCGCGGCGGATCGTCGCCGTACTGACGCCGAGGTCGCGGGCCAGATCCTCCACCGAGGTGGCGCCGCCGACGCGCAGCCGCTGCACGATCTCGAGTTGCCGCTGGTGTCGCACGCCTCGAACCATAGCAGGCAAAACTGATCAAAAGTACGCAGAGATTGCAGATTTCTGCTCATAAATGCTTGTCAGCTGAGTTTGTCAGGAGCAAGATGACCGTCATGCCTGATCCGACCTATGACCCGCTCGCGGGTCTGCGTGGTCCCGGGACACCCGACTTCGACGTCTTCCTGTGGGGCGCGGTCTTCCTGGACATCATCTTCACGGGCCTGCCTGACCGTCCCACCGGTGGCACCGAGGTGTGGGCGGAGGGGATGGGCTCGTCGCCCGGCGGGATCGCGAACCTGGCGATCGCCGCCAGCCGGCTCGGCCTGCGGACGTCGCTCGCGGCCGCGTTCGGCGACGACGACTACGCCGACTTCTGCTGGCGGACCCTGTCCGAGCAGGAGCACGTCGACCTCGGCAAGGCCCGCCGGTTCGAGAAGTGGCACTCCGCGGTGACGATGTCGGTCGCGTACGACGGCGATCGCAGCATGGTGACGCACGGGCATCCGTCCCCGGTGCCGGCCACCGAGATGATCGGGCAGCCGCCGCGCACCCGTGCGGTGATCGTCGACCTGAGCGACATCGAGCCGCTCGGCGATCCGGAGCAGGCGACCTGGGTGGACCTGGCCCGCGACGACGGCGCACAGGTCTTCGCCGACGTCGGCTGGGACGCGACCGGGACCTGGTCACCGCGGGTCCTCGACCAGCTCGAGCACTGCAACGCGTTCATGCCGAACGACGGTGAGGCGATGGCCTACACCCGGACCGAGTCGCCGCAGGACGCGCTGTACGCGCTGGCCGATCGGGTGCCGCTCGTCGTGGTCACCAGCGGCGCGGAAGGTGCCATGGGCATCGATGCACTGACCGGCGAGGAGGCCCGCGTCCCCGCGTTGCGCGTCCCCGCGCTGGACCCGACCGGCGCGGGCGATGTCTTCGGGGCGGGCCTGGTGCTCGGCACGCTGGCCGGCTGGGCACTTGCCGACCGGCTGGCGTTCGCCGCGCTCTGCTCGGCCCTCGCCGTGCAGCAGTTCGGCGGTTCACTCGCCGCGCCCGGCTGGGGCGACATCGCCGACTGGTGGCACGACCTGCGCACCACCGACGACCGCAGCAGCCTCACCCGGTCGGTGCGGCGCCGGTACGAGTTCCTGGACGACATCGTCCCGAGCGTCCCGGTGAGCGCCGTACGCCGGGCCGTGGCGACCATTGCCCGCAACGCCGACGTCACGAACAACTGACAAGGAGTGCTTCCCATGTCACGCATTACCCGGCTCGGGATCGTTGCGGCCACCGGCCTGCTCGGTCTGGTTGCCGCCTGTACCCCGGGTTCGAACACCGCGGCCCCGCCGTCGCAGGCGAACCCGTCGTCCGTGCAGACTGACCCGGCCAAGATGGGGGACGTCTCGTTGCTCGTCTGGGACCAGGAGGTTCGCGGCGGTCAGGCGGCGCAGATGAAGGAGCTGAACGACGCCTTCCAGGCGAAGTACCCGAACATCAAGCTCAAGCGGGTGTCCCGGTCGTTCGACGACCTGAAGACGACACTGCGGCTGGCGCTCAGTGGCAACGAGCCGCCCGACGTCGTACAGGCGAACAACGGCCGCTCGGACATGGGCGAGTTCGTCAAGGCGAACCAGCTCGTCCCGCTCGACCCGTACCTGAAGGCGTACGGCTGGGACAAGCGGTACCCGGAGTCGGTCCGGCAGTACTCGCAGTACACCGCGGACGGCAAGACGTTCGGGCAAGGCAACCTGTACGGGCTGCCGCAGGTCGGCGAGGTGGTCGGGATCTTCTACAGCAAGAAGAAGCTCGCCGCGGCCGGCATCCAGCCGCACACGACCTGGGACGAGTTCCAGTCCTCGCTCGCCACGCTCAAGGCGAAGGGCGATGCGCCGCTGATGCTCGGCAACCTGGAGAAGTGGCCGGCGATCCACGTGTTCGGCACCGTCCAGGGGCGGACGACCTCACCTGACGCGATCAAGCAGCTCGGGTTCGGCCGCAAGGGCGCGTCGTGGAAGACGGACGAGAACCTGAAGGCCGCGCAAACGCTGACCGACTGGGTGAGCAAGGGCTACTTCAACGAGGGTTTCAACGGCCAGGACTACGACCCGGCCTGGCAGTCGTTTGCCAAGGGCAAGGGAACGTACCTGATCGGCGGCACCTGGCTGTCCGAAGACCTGGGTAAGGCGATGGGCCAGGACGTCGGCTTCATGCTGCCCCCTGGTACGTCGGCCGACGCGACGCCGGTCGCGACGGGCGGGACCGGGCTGCCGTTCGCGATCACCGCGAAGAGCAAGCACCCGGAGGCGGCCGCGGCGTACCTGAACTTCATCACCAGCGCGGACGCGATGAAGATCCTCGCGAAGACCGGCAACCTGCCGGTGGCCGACACGTCCCAGCAGCAGATCAGCGATCCGCTGCAGAAGGATGTCTTCACGGCGTTCGGCAAGGTCGTCGAGGCCGACGGGCTGGTGCCGTATCTGGACTACGCGACGCCGACGATGCCGGACACGATCGGCGCGGCCCTGCAGGACCTGTTGGCCGGCAAGGCGACGCCGGAGCAGTTCGCCGACCGTCTCGAGAAGGACTATGGTGCGTTCGCCCAAGCCAACGGGTAGCCCGCCCGGCGAGCCGCGACGGATCGCGTACCTCTACCTGTTGCCGGGGTTCGCCGTCTACGCCGCCTTCCTGCTCTACCCGCTGCTCCGTTCGGTCCAGCTGTCCTTCTACGACTGGGACGGGCTGACCCTCGGCAAGTGGGCCGGATTCGCCAACTACGAGGAGATCATCAGCGACGTCGGCCTACGGGCCGCGTTCGGGCACGCGCTCGTACTGATGCTGTTCTTCGCGGCGATCCCGGTCTGCGTCGGGCTGGTCCTCGCGTCGGTGCTGAACCGGGCGAAGGTCCGCGGGCTGGCGTTCTTCCGGACGGTCGTGTTCCTGCCGCAGGTGGTCGCGATGGTCGTCGTCGCGGTGGCCTGGCGGCGGATGTACGCACCGGACGGCAGCATCAACGACCTGCTCCACGCGCTCGGGCTCGGCTCGCTCGCGCGGGGCTGGCTCGGCGACTACGCGCTCGCGCTGCCGGCTGTCGGGTTCATCGGGACCTGGTTCGAGACCGGGCTTGTCACCGTGCTGCTGCTGGCGGGGATGAGCCGGATCAGCGGCAGCCTGTACGAGGCGGCTCGGCTGGACGGCGCCGGACCGGTACGGGAGTTCTTCGCGGTCACGCTGCCGTCGGTGCGCGGCGAGATCGCGGTCGCGCTGACGCTGACGGTGATCGCTGCGTTGCGGACCTTCGACCTGGTGTACGTCACGACGAGCGGCGGCCCGGGGAACCAGACCTCGGTGCCGTCGTACGAGGTCTATCACCGTGCGTTCGAGCTCGGCCGGGTGGGCTCGGCCGCCGCGGTCGGGGTCACGCTGACGGTCCTGATCCTGCTGATCTCGCTGGTGATCAACCGGATCGGTGACCGATGATCTCGCGCGCGGAGAAGACCGCGAACTACGTCGTACTGCTGGCCTTCGCGGCGTTCGCGCTAGGCCCGATCCTGACCGTACTACGGTCCGCGCTCGGGCCCGCCGACTCCGGCGGCAGCTCCGGCTTCGGGAACTTCGCCGAGGCGTGGAAGATCGGCCACTTCGGCACCTACCTGCGGATGAGCGTCGGGGTGTCGGTGACCGTCGTACTGATCAGTGTGCTGTTGTCGATCCTGGCCGGCTTCGCGTTCGGGACGATGCGGTTCCGCGGTTCGGGCCTGCTGTTCTACCTGTTCCTGCTCGGGATCATGATGCCCAGCGAGGCGATCGTCGTACCGCTGTACTTCGATCTGCGGACGCTCGGGCTGACCGACACGTTCTGGGCGGTCGCGTTGCCGCAGATCGCGCAGTCTGTTGCCTTCGGTACCTTCTGGATGCGGACCTACTTCCGGGCCGCCGGCCGGGAACTGGTCGAGGCGGGGCGTCTCGACGGCGCCTCGACCCGGCGGATCCTCTGGCAGATCCTGGTCCCGCTGGCCCGGCCGGCGATCGTCACGATGACCGTACTGGTCTTCATGTGGACCTGGAACGAGTTCCTCATCCCGTTGGTGATGGTCACCGACGAGAACCTCCGCACCGCACCGCTCGGGCTGGCCTTCTTCCAGGGCCAGTACAGCCAGGGCTTCACGCTGCTGGCCGCCGGTGCGGTCATCGTCGCGACTCCGGTCGTGATCCTTTACCTCTTCTTGCAGCGCCACTTCATCGCGGGCATGCTCGACGGCGCAGTCAGGGAGTAAGGCACCGCCCACTCGGGGATCCCAGCCCGCATCCGCCAAGGGAGACAGTTGATGAAGCGTTACCGGACCTTGGTTGCCTTACTGGCAGCCGCAGTACTGATCCCACTGGGAAGCCTGGCCACCGCCCAGGCCGACTCGACCGCGCCCAACCGGTACGTCGCCGACAGCGCGACCAAGATCAACGTCATGGGGGAGTGGGCCCACCCCGACGACGACACCAGCATCATCGGGCCCTGTGGGGTGTGGCATCAGCGGTACGGCGTGAAGTGCGGCATCATCATGGTGACCCGCGGTGAAGGCGGCGGGAACGCGGCCGGCACCGAACTGGGCCCGGACCTGGGCCTGCGCCGGGAGAACGAGGACCGCGTCGCGCACTACCGCTCCGGCACCGTCGACATCTACAACCTGGACCGGGTCGACTTCTTCTACAACCAGAGCGCACCGCTGACGCAGTACTTCTGGAACGACGAGGAGACGCTGCGGCGGGTCACCCGGGTGATCCGCCAGACGCAGCCGGACGTGTACGTCGGTTTCACGCCGACGCTCGCGGCCGGGCACGGCAACCACCAGCAGGCCGGCCGGCTGATCTGGGAAGGTGTCATCGCGGCGGCCGATCCGAACATGTTCCCTGAGCAACTGAAGGGTCCGCACGCGCTCAGCACGTGGCAGGTGAAGAAGGTCTTCTCCGGTGGGAGCACCGCGGGCACCGGTGGTACGACGACCGCCGCCAACTGCACGACCGGGTTCACCCCGAGCGGGCTGGACACGGTCGCGGGCGTGTGGACGGGGTACGACTCGCCGTACAAGTGGCCGGCTGGGAACCTGCAAGGACAGCCCGCCGGTACGCCGAAGAGCTGGCAGCAGGTCGCCGACGAGGGACGCGCGGCGTACCCGACGCAGAGCCGGGTGATGTACAAGGGCACCTCCGCGCCCGCCTGCTCGCGGTTCGGGATGACCGAGTCGTTCGTACCGTTCCAGCCGAACGGCAACGATGCCGCGGGCCGGGACGACGCGATCCTGTTCGGTGCCACCAAGCCGGATCCGGGCGGTCTCCCGCTCGGCACCTTGGAGTACCTGACCTTCGACCGCTTCCTGAACGTCGCGGGCACACCGTTCCAGGCGACGCTGCACCTTCGCTCGGGCGCGGGTCCGCTGCCGGCAGGTAAGGCCGCGCTGACCGTTCCGGACGGCTGGCAGGTCAGTGCACCGCAGCAAGTCGGCGTCGTGACGTCGACGCGCGAGACGACGGTCACCTTTACAGTCACGCCGAGCCCGACGGCTCCGGTGAACCAGAACGCCAAGGTGTCGGCGCTGTACACCTCCGGCAGCAAGACCGGCTACACCGACAACGTGGTGCGGATCGTGTCCCCGACCGAAGGCCGGTTCCAGCGCTGGGGCAACTGGAAGGAGTACGACGACTGGCTGGCGAACACCGCACCGCAGGCTTCCCGGCTCGGTCGGTCGCAGGCGATCCAGTCGATGGGCATCGGCAAGACGATCGACGTACCGGTCGTCGTACACAACTGGTCGGCGCAACCTCAGAGCGGCGCGGTCAGCCTCGGTCTGCCGGCGGACTTCTCCGTCGACGCGACCTCCAAGCCGTACAGCAACCTCGCGGCGGGTGCCGAGACGACGGTGACGTTCAAACTCACGAACACCGACACGACGCTGCCCCAGACACAGAACGTGTCGATCCCGATCACCACGACGTACAGCGCACCGGCAGGCACCGGCAACGAAGTACTGACGCTGACGCTGGTCCCGACCACGGCGATCCCGCAGGCGACCACCGCACCGACCGTCGACGGTGTGGCGTCTCCTGGTGAGTACACCGGACCGACGCTCGACCTCGGCCGGATCTGGCAGGGTGCCTCCGGCTGCACCGGTGTTGACGACTGCGGTGTCTCGTCGACCGGCGACGGCAACACGGCCAAGGTCACCTGGTCGGACGACGCGTTGTACTTCTTCGTCCACATCCGCGACGACTACCAGTCGTACGCCGTGACACCGGAGGAGTGCGTCGGACATTGGCAGGCCGACTCGGTGGAGATCCTGATCGATCCGCGCGGTACCGCATCCCAGGACCTGAAGGACACCGCGAACACGTTCAAGCTGGGGATCTTCCCGTTCACCCAGAGCGGCGGCCCCTGCTGGGAGCGGGACGCCGACAACCATCAGGGCTACTCGAGCGGTGCCCTTGACACCGGCAACGCGCCCGGTGTCCAGGTCGCCTCGACGGCGAAGTGGGTCGGCAGCAACGAGACGACGGTGCCACACGCGTACGCCGGCGGTGGGTACGACCTCGAGGTGAAGATCCCGATGGCCGATCTGCCCGCCGCGGTCGACCCGGCCAGGATGGGCCTCAACATCACGCCGTACGACAACGACGACACGTCGGCCGCCGGTACGACGACGCTGCGGCATATCGACATGAGCACCCGGCTCGGCTGGTCGGCACTGGGCAGTGTGCAGTCCGACCCGTACCGCTGGGGTCAGGCGACACTGCCCGGCTACACCCCGCCGGCCGGTCGTCCGACCACCCCGTCCGCGCCGGACGTGTCGAACCCCAACCTGAACGGTGTGCTGTCGCCGCAGACGATCGCGCAGTCGGCGCGCAACGGCGTACCGATCTCCGGCCGGGTACCGACCGACGCACTGAAGGTGAAGCGGGTGACGGTGGGACGGTCGTCGGTGGATGTCGACCTGACCGCGACCAGCCCGGGCAGCGCCCAGCTGTACCTGTGGACCGGCCTGATCGGCGCGATCCCCGTGTACACGACGAGTTGCTCGCCGGCCGCGGACCCGGCGCCGGACTACGGCCTGACGCCGTGCGCCGTCACGGACGGCGGTACGCCGCCCTGGTCACCGGACATGAGCGGCCACGTCGTGAAGCACACGACGAGCCAGGTCACACCGGTCACCAAACATCTGTCCATCCCGATCACAGCCGCCCAACGCAGCACCCTGTTGCGCGACGGCCGCCTGCTGATCTCGTACCAAACCCCGAAGGACGAGGTCCAAGCCCTGGACCTCAAACTGAACTGACAGCTCTGACGGGCCTCACCCCAGCCGGGGTGAGGCCCGTCTTTCCCTCGCTGGAGGGAGAAGGTGCACCCGCGCGGGGGAAGCTCGGCGATCTGTCCGCAACTAGCGTGGCAGACATGACAGATCTTGGACGCTCGCGGCGGTGGCCCGCCTACGTGATGGCCGCTCTGTTTCTCGAATACGCGGTGGCCAAGGCTGTTCGCGCCGGGCAGGGCCGGCTCGGGATTCCAGGTGGACCGCCGGTGCCGGCCGCAGTGACGGCTCGCTACCCGGTGGACCCGGCGCTCGCACAGTCGATCGCCTGCGCGACTGGTCTGGTCGCCGCAGCCGTCGCACTCGCAACGGTGACCGCGCTTGGGAGAAGGATTCCGCGTCTGCTGATGCTGGGGGCACTGGCGGTCCTGGTGGTCGCGGTCGGGGCCGGTGCCGCGACTATGAGCCTGGATGCCTTCGTCGGCCTGGGCATCGGCTGGCGGTGGTACCAGGGGGTCGGCGGACTCCTCAGTCTCGCACTGTCACTGGAGATGGTCCGGTCGTACCTGGTGGCGACTCGTCGTGCCCGCTGATCGCCTTCGGTTCGGCGCGTACGGCGCGGCCGCGGGTTGCGTGGCGTACGGCGCGATGAAGCTGGCTCAGGCGTTGGGAGCCACCGTGCTGGCGGACAAGGACCCGTTGCCGCCGGACCTGCGGGACCGGCTGTTGGCGCGCGATCCGTTGTTCGTGGCAAGTTTCTGGGTGATGGCGGGCGCTGCGGTGATCGGCGTTGTGGTGGCGTTGTCGACCGTACGCCCGTGGGGGAGAGCGGTCCCGCGCCGGCTGGTGCTCGCCATGGTCTGGCCGATAGGCATCGCGATGGTCGCGCGGTCCGTGGGAGTGCTCGGTTTCGGCTTCGTCGGCGACATCCTGACGCTGGGGGGCCATCCAGATCTGGGATCGAAGGCGGCGCTGGCCGAAGAACTGGCGCGTTGGGACTTGTTGCTGTGGTCACCGTTCTTCCTCATCTGGGGCGCCTGCTGGACAGCAACCGCAGTCCGGATGTCACGTCGGATGCCGAGCCGGACGAGTGGGAGATGACTCTCAATGAGCGACTCTGCCTCGGCCGGTGTTGCGGTCCCGTCCGCGGGATTGGTGCGTGTCGCCACCTGGAATCTGTGGTGGCGGTTCGGCGACTGGCATACCCGGGTGGCCGGCATCAGGAACTGCCTCGAGTCACTCCAGCCGGACATCCTCGGCCTGCAGGAAGCCTGGGTGTCGCCCGCCGATGACCAGGTTCGAGGACTCGCAGAGCAGCTCGGTTATCACCACGCGTCCGTGCCGGCGCCCAGCGCCGATCACTGGCATCGCCGATTGCCCAGCAGCGCGGAGTTCGGAGTGGCCAACGCGGTCCTGAGCCGCTGGCCGATCGTCGACGTTGAATCGACCGTCATTTCTGACGGCGATGCCGCCGATGGCCGAACGGCTTTGCTTGTCACCGTGGCGACTCCGTACGGCCCCTGGGCCGTTTGTTGTACACAGCTGACCAGTGCGGTCGTCGGCGGGTCGGCGACTCGTGCGCGGCAACTGGACAGACTCACTGGATGGTTGGCAGAGCGGCCTGTGGACGGTCCGAGGCTCATCGTCGGCGACTTGAACGCCGAGCCGGACTCCGATGAGCTGCGTCGCCTCGGCGGGCACAAGACCCTCCCGTATCACCCTGGCCAGGTGTGGATCGATGCCTGGCGGTACCGCGACGACCTCGACCCGGGCTACACCTGGCGACGGGACAACCCGCACGTGGCCGCCACGAACGAACCCTCGGCGCGGATCGACTACATCCTCTTCGACCCCGTCACCAGGAACGCGCCGGCCGTCGACCGCATCTCCCTCTTCGGGACCGGCCCGGTCGATGGCGGCTATGCCTCCGACCATGCCGGCGTCGTCGCTGACTTCATCCCGCGAGGCAAGGTGTGCCGGCAATTCCGACGAGGTGACCATGCCAAACGTCTCGACTGATGAACGTGCGCCTACGCGGACCCGGAGGATGCTGTGTCTCGCCACGGTCGCGGCTTGCGTTCCCTACCTGGCTCTCAAGGTCCTTTGGATCATGGGGATCGGCGTTGGCGTCAATGGCGCGAACTTCGTGGCGGACACCAGGGGCGCCAACGTGCTGACCGCCGGGCTCGATCTGTGTGCCGCAGCGCTTGCCGTTCTCTTCGTACGTCCGGGCGGACGCCGGATTCCAGCGTGGCTGATCTGCGGACCGGTCTGGGTGGCGACCGGACTACTGACACCACTCACGGTCGGCGCGACCATCGGCTTTCCGGTGCAGGCCCTGCTCGATCGAGGAGGCCCTGTGGTCGACGAGGGCGGCTTGAACGGGTGGGTCTTCCTCGTTGTGTACGGCGGATTCATCCTTCAGGCCCTGCTCCTGCTGCCTGGTTTCGTGCTCTATGCCATGGACCGTTGGCCCGCCGTCTTCGACGCGGCCGGTCCTCGACGCGTAGTCACGGCGTCCGAGCGGATCCTCGGGGTCGCGTTCTTCCTTGGGGCAACGACATTCGCACTGCGCAGCGCGTACGGCGCGGTCGGGGGCGGTGGCCTGTACCCGCATCCTGCTCCGTCTCAACGGGTTGCCCAACTGGTGTTCGCCGGCCTCGCGGTTGCGGGCGCAACGGCGTTCTGGCGGCTGCGAGACGGACGGAGACCAACCCGCCGACTCCTCGTGGCCGCGTGGATCGGGAGCGCGGTGGTGTTCACCGAATCACTCGTCCTCGTCACCGGCCTGGTGGTCGCAGTCGACAACAGCGACCGGGCGTACGGACCTGGCGGCTCCCTCCTCTGCCTCTTCAGCCTGCTCGCCGGAGTAGCGGGCGCCGCCGTCGGCATGCAGCGAATCGAGCAACTCAGCAAGGGAGACGACCTGTGATTTCTCGCAAGACCTCGGCGGTCCTCGCGGCCTGCCTCGCGCTGCCGTACGTGGTGTCCAAGGTCCATTTCGCGATGGCGGGACAGCTTGGAGTCCACGGCGGCCCACGTGTCACGGCCGACGACTACACCAAGTTCGGCGACACCGCCGACGTGTCCGCGGCACAGTGGGGCAATGTTGCCGCGGGCACCGTGATCTTCGTGATCAGCCTGCTGCCGCTGGCGCCGTTCGCGCGTCGCTGGAATCGCTGGGTGCTCGCCGTGCCGGTGATGGCGGCCGGCAGCACAACGGCCGGCTTCGGCCTCTCCATGATCGTCAACGGTGCGGTCACCGGTCGCGGCGGCTACCCCTTCGGCGCCTATTCGGTCGTCTGGGGTGCGATGCAGTGCGCGCTGGCGCGTCGCGTGGTCGGGCGCACGACGCAGGTACGTCAGCCGCGTACTAGCTAGTACTCGCCGTAGATCTGGACCTTGGTACCGACCGGGGTGTCCTCGAAGATTTGGTGGATCTCCGGGCGGAGGACGCGGACGCAGCGGTGGCTGTCCGGGTACGGCTTGACGAGGGAGTTGACTCGCGAGCCGTGCAGCGCGATGCCGGGGCGGTCCTTCAGGAAGTAGAGCGAGTCGTACATGTACGCGTCCGGGTACAGGCTGCTCTCATGCGCCCCCGCCCACTTGCGCCACACCTTGCCGGTGCGGTTCGGCGTCTCGTACCCAGGCCCGCCGGTCGAGATCCACACGATCCGCTTGTAGGTCTTCCCAACGATTTGGTACAGGATCTGGCAGGTCTTGTTGACGTAGATCCCGGGCTCGCGGGTCGGTGCCGGGCGGCTGGTCGCGTTCAGCACGGAGTATGCGTCGTCGAGCGTCAGGCCATGCCGGTTGACCGGCATCCCGTGGGTCTCGCGCCACGCGCAGAGTGCCTGCTTGGCGCGGGCCGTGATGTCGCCGTCGATGTCGCCCACCGGGTACCCGAGCTTGTCGAGCTGCTGTTCGACCCGGAGCGCGTAGTACTCCGGCTTCTGCTTCACCTTGGGCTTCGGCTTCACGGTGGGCGTGACGGTCGGCTTCGCCGTCGGCTTACTGCTGCTCGTGGTTGCCTGTGTGGGCGAAGGCGAGGGCGACGTCTCGCTCGCGGCGACGTCCGCGCAGCCGGCCAGGGCGAACGACAGGACGACGGCAGCGGCGACCAGACCACGGCGACGAGACACGGATTCCCCTCTCCTCAGCACTTTTCAGCGTCGCAGAACCACGCCCGGTAAGCGTGCAGCGACCCGCCGAGACTAGTCCGCGAACAGTGCCATCACCGTGTGCTAGGCGGTTCCCGTCACCGAACCGTTGCCGAGCGCGGGCTCCGGATCGTCGCGCAACCGGCTGTACAGGTACCCGTCGCGGAGCTTCCCGGCCCGGAACTCGCATCCGCGGATCACGCCTTCCAGCCGGAAACCCGCCTTCTCCAAGGACTTCTGCTCGGCGATGTTCTCCGGATGCGTCGCCGCCTGGATGCGCTGCACCGACGTGTGCTCGAACAGGTACGCCGTCAACGTCGCCTGCGCCCGCCACCCGATCCCACGCCCGCGGTACTCCGGCAGCAGCGCGATCCCGATCTCCCAGTACGACGTACGCCCGTCGAACGACCCGGAATGCCAGCTGACGAACCCCGCCGTCTCGGAACCCGTCCGGACGATCAGCCGCCCGTCCTCCTTGCCGAGGAACCCGTCCTCGGCGAACCGGCGGACCGGCGCCTGCGGGTCCCGGTACCCGTTCCAGTCCAGCCCGATCAGGCCGGGCTCGACCGCGAAACGCTGGAACAGGGGCAGATCGTCTTCCGTGACAGGCCGCAGTGTGACATCCATGCCTGTCAGACTAGGCCGGTGAAGTGGCTCGACGAGTACTCGCCCGCAGCAATCGCCGACCTCGTACGACAGGTGGCACCGGAGCTGGCCGACCTCCCGATCGTCACTCGCGAACTCGTGAACAAGGACGAGCCCGTGTGGTGGTCCTCCAGCGCGGTCCTCGGCGGGCGATACGTCGCCAAGTTCGCGTGGTCCCGCCCCGCGGCGCTCCGGCTCGCGCACGAGGTCGCCGTGCTCGACGCCTTGTCCCCGGCAGTCCCGTACCTCCCGAAGGTCGTTGCGAGCAGCACCGATCCGCTCCTGCTGGTGACCGAACTCGTGCCCGGTACGTCGTTGTTCGAGGTCATCGACGCGATCGACCGGGACGAGGCGGGCCGCCAGCTCGCGCACTTCCTGAGCGAGCTGCACCGGGCGGGGGAGCAGTTGGGTGAGGTCCCACCGGCAACGCTCCAGCCGGCCACCACCGACACGCTGCGTGCTCAACTCGGGAAGTGGATCCGCCCCGAGCAGCTCCCGTCGGTACTTCGGTGGTGCGACTGGGCGGACGACGTACTCGCGACGCCCCGCCCGCAGGTCTTGGTGCATGCCGATCTGCACGGCGGCAACCAGGTCTGGGACGGCGCCCGGCTCCGCGCGATCGTCGACTTCGAGACAACAGGCCTAGCCGACCCGGAGTACGACCTCCGCGCGTTCCCCGGGACAGGCCCCGGTGTCGAGCTGGTGAGCGCGACGATGCACCACTACCGCGAACTCACCGGCTACCAGCTGGAGACCGACCGGATGATGGCCTGGCACCTCCGAACGGCGCTCGGCGACGTCCTATGGCGCAGCGAAGCCGGCACCCCACTGGCAGACCACCGCACCCCACCGGACTGGATCGACGACCTCACCGCCCGCTTCAGCGCACTGGACCTTTAGAGCCCGAGGTCGCGCAGGAACTCCGGCTTGTACGCCTGCAACACGACGTACCGCGGATCCGGAACCTCCATCCCCGCGTTCTTCGCCGCATCCCCAGCCGCGTCATGCGCCCCGACCGGCACACTCGGATCCGTCCACTCCTGCTCGGCCGCGTTCCAGTGCGTAATGGTGGACGTAGCCTCCAGCCGCTCGCCCGCCACCAGCTCCTTGGCCGTCCGCTCCGCCTCCTGCGCGTCCTCGAGCGAATGCGTGTACATCAGCATCCGGTCTCCGTCCCGGGTAACCGTCACCTGACTCCCAAGCCGCTTCTGCGCGTCATCATCCAGATCCAGCGCCCGCAACCGATCCCAGAACGTGAGCCTGTGCCCCTCGTCCCCCAACACAACCTCAACCCGAAACTCCTCATCCGCCATACGCGACACCCTATCCACTGAATTGCGGTCCAGCGCGGATGGGCTCGATCGCCGGCAACGCTCCACCGCAGCACTTCTTGTACTTGACGGCGGACCCGCACCAGCACGGCTCGTTGCGCGAAGGCGGCCAGGCAACTCGTCTTCCATCGGGGACATACTGGCCCTCGAATCGCTCGTCTTCGAGACAGTTCAGAACGCCTTCGTACGTCCAGGTGGCGATCGCCACCCGCCGGTTCTCGACGCGCAGCGTCCGCTCAGCCCGATGGCAGTACGCATCCGGGTCGTTGCCGATGATGCGGTTGCGCCATGGCACGTTTGCATCGAACTCGCCGCGTTCCCACGCCTGCAACTGCCCGTCGATCACGACCGGATCTCGCAGCAGCTCGCGCAGTTCGATCTCGCGTTCCCAGGCCTCGTCCCTGCCCAGCGCTCCCAGCAGATCGATGTAGTCGAGAGGTATCCGCAGCCGCCACTTCACCCGCCGCAGACCGGTCGCCAACTGCTGGAGCCTCCGGGAGCGGGCGACCTCTTCGACGGCCAAGCGGTCGGTTGCCACCGCGTACCACTGCAGCGCTGCCTCCTCCGCGCCCTGATCTTCGAGCAGTTCGGCAGCACGGGACCAAGCCGAGCTGTAGAAGCGTCTGTTCGCCATCACTGCGGCCAGTTCAGCTCGCGCCTCGTCGTCGCGGCCCTCGCCGAACAGGCACTCGGCGACTTCCACACGTGCCAGGTCCTCGTCATTTCTGCCCTGGCTGAAGCTCCGCTGCCATGGAGCGACAGCCCGCTCGTGAAGGCGCGGAGCGTCGTGCTCGTCGACCATGAGGCGAAACGTCGAGTTGGTCTCTGTCCGGGGATCGCGGATCTCGTCCGCCGAGGGATCTTTCATGCCGGAGAAAGTATTCGGATGCACGCCACGACGAACACGCCTCTTTGGAACCTGTGGACATCGACCTCCGGCCTCGTCGAGCCGACCCCGGACACCCGGCACTCACCAATCAAATCGTCATCGCGCTTCCATCGGCCGGCTGAGCGTGGCGGTGGGGTGCACCGCGAAATCTGGTCCGGTTGCTGAGTGGCTCGCGTGCGCCCTCACCGTCTGCCGAGCTGGGGCAACATGCGGGGCCGCAGAATCGGTGTGGTTCGATCGACTACAGTTCTTAGTCATGGAGCTGAGGCACTTGGAGCACTTCGTGGCGGTGGCCGAGCAGAAGCACTTCACGCGGGCTGCTGAGGCGATGTCGATCTCGCAGTCGGGGTTGTCTGCCTCGATCCGGGCGTTGGAGCGGGAGTTGCGGGCGTCGCTGTTCGTGCGGAACACCCGCAGCGTCGAGCTCACCGAGGCCGGTCGGGCGCTGCTCTGTGAGGGGCGCCGGGCGCTGGCGGCGGCCGAGGCGGCGAAGGATGCGGTCGCCGCGGTGCAGGGGCTGCTGCGCGGCCACCTGACGGTCGGGTTGGAGCAGTGCCTCGGCGTGGTCGACGTACCGGCGTTGCTCGCCAAGTTCCGGTCGGCGTACCCAGGGGTCGAGATCGAGGTGCGTCAGGCGGGCTCCACCCCGATGCTCGACGAACTCGCCTCCGGGCGGCTCGACGTCGCGTTCGTCGCGACCGCCGGCGACCCGGTGGAGGGGCTCGACCTGCGCCCGCTGTCCCGCGAGTCCATGGTGCTCGTCTGCGCCCCGGACCACCGCCTCGCGAAGGCGTCCGGCGTGACGCTCGACGACCTGGCGGGGGAGTCGTTCGTCGACTTCGACCCGACCTGGGGCGCCCGTTCGATCTCCGACCGCGCGTTCGCTACCGCGGGCGTGGCACATCCGGTGACGATCGAGGTGAACGACGTACACACCCTCCTCGCCCTGGTCGCGCACGACCTCGGCGTCGCGCTCGTCCCCGAACGCATCGCCGCCAAACGCGGCGACCACATCACCGTCTCTTTGGCCCCCGGCACAGCCTCCGACTGGCAGGTCTCGGTAGCCGTCCCGACCGGCCCCGCCGCCTCCTTGGCCGCCGACGCCCTGATCGGCATGCTTCCCACCACAGCCGGCCACAACTGAAGCAGCCGGCCGTCACAGAAGGACGGCCGGCTGCGCTCCTACTTACCAGGCGTAGTCCTCCGGGGCGGTCTTGTACCCCGGGAAGATCTCGTCCAGTCGAGCCAGCGCCTTGTCGTCGAGCTTGATGTCGACCGCGCGTACGGCGGACTCCAGTTGCTCCATCGTCCGCGGCCCGACGATCGGCCCGGTCACGGCCGGCTGATGCAGCAGCCACGCCAGCGCGAGCTCACCCGGCTCATGCCCGAGCTCCTCCGCGAACGCCTCGTACTGCTCGATCTGCGGCCGCAGCCGGTCCAGGGTCTCCTTCGAGCGACCCTCCAGCCGCCGTACCCCTTCGTTCTCCTTGCGGATCACGCCACCCAGCAGACCACCGTGCAGCGGCGACCACGGGATCACGCCCAGCCCGTACGCCTGCGCCGCCGGCAGCAGCTCACGCTCGACGTCGCGCTGGATCAGGTTGTACAGCGACTGCTCGCTGACCAGCCCGTTGAAGTTCCGCTTCGCCGCCGCCTCCTGCGCCTGCGCGATGTGCCATCCCGCGAAGTTGCTGGACCCGGCGTACAGCACCTTGCCCTGCTGTACGGCGACCTCCATCGCCTGCCAGATCTCGTCCCACGGCGTGTTCCGGTCGACGTGGTGGAACTGGTACAGGTCCACGTAGTCCGTCTGCAGCCGCCTCAGCGAGGCGTCGAGCGCCCGCCGGATGTTCAGCGCGGACAACCGGCTCGTGTTCGGCCAGTCCTGTCCCATGTCGCCGTACACCTTGGTCGCGAGCACCGTCTTCTCGCGGTTCTTCGCGTCCTTCGCGAACCACTCCCCGATGATCTCCTCGGTCCGCCCCGGGTAGATCGACCGCCCGTACCCGTTCGCCGTGTCGAAGAAGTTGATCCCCACCTCATGCGCCCGCTCCATGATCGCGTGCGCGTCCCCCACCTCGGTGAGAGGCCCGAAGTTCATAGTCCCCAGAACAATCCGACTAACCGAAAGCCCCGTCCGCCCAAGCTGAGTAAATTCCATACCCCCCACCCTCGCGCCCCGGCGGCAGCACTTCAAATAGAAGAATCAGGACAAAGCCATCACCCGAGCTTCTGAGTCAGCCTGTCCCGCGCCGTCTCGGTCGGTTCAGCCCCGCCCTCGGCGATCGCGTCCAGCAGTGCTCCGACCAAGGCCGCGGCCCGAGTGTGCCTAAGATCGACAAAGCCCGCGCACACGCGGCGAAGAGCGGCGTACAGCGGTGAGTCTGGTGTTCTGACGAGTCCACCGCCGACAACCACCGTGACAGGCTCGACCAGCCCGCACGTACGAGCAAGGCTGCCAATGTAGTCAGCGAGCCGCTCCGCCTGTGTGTTGATCAGCCCCGCGACCACGGGGTCGTCATCGGCAAGCGCGAGGACTGACGGGGCGTGCGCTGCCTGTGCCGCGAACCGAAAGCCGTTACCTCGGGACGTAGTGACCTCCAGCATCTCCTCTGGTGTCGAGACGCCGAAGAGCGGCGGCAGCACGGCGGAGAGCTTCGTGGACTCGCCCAACCCGAGCTCCGCGAGGTACACCGCTCGCAGCGCCTCCGTGACCAGTCCAGCGCCACCGAGTGGATGCTGCAACCACCACGACAGGGCCCACTCTTTCTCCGGACCCCGTCCGGCTAGCGCAGCGCCCGTACCGAGAACAACAGAGATGCCCTGCCCGTCCAGCCGGCCGCACCGGATCAGCGCGAAGCCGTCATTCTTGATGCTGTAGCTCCTGAACCTCGGCCGCAGTACGGCGTCCCAGAACTGCTCGTCAGCTGGCCAGTCGACACCAGCCAGCCGGAACGACGCATGCCTGACCTCGGACGCCCCGATGCCCGCGGACGCGAGTACGTCGTCGATCAGTGCGAGTACGACGGCCTTCGCCGCGGCAGGCCCAGCCGGGGCGTAGATGTCTCCGACGCCGCCCCGGGCAACGCCGACGAGGTCACCGTCGTCCGTCGTCAATCCTGCCCAGGTCTTGGTGTTGCCGGCATCGACGGCAAGGAAGAGGTCCGTCACTTAAGCAGTCTCTCCGGCAGGTACGCCGCGTGCGCAGCGGCCAGCTCGTCGTACAGGGGCTCCGCTACCGACAGATCGGGCACCAACGGGTTCGCGATGAGCGCCCGGATCGCGTCAGCACGCGTACCGTCCCACGCTGCCTTGGCAGCAAGCATTTGGTAGTCGGCGAGCTGGCGGGTAATACCTCGCACCGAGAGCGGCAACGGTTGCTGTGGCTCGATGTGACAGCCCTTCCGGTTCACACTGCAGTACACCTCGACGACAGTCGCCGCGTCGAATCCTGGGAGCGCCCCGTCGGCGTTCGGAAGGTTGACCGGCAACCGTGCGCCCGTGTCGTTGTAGTAGGCGCTCATCACGTCGATGGCCAGCTCGAGTTCGTGGATACCGCCCCGCGACCGGGCAGGGTCGAGTTCCGGATGGCTGGCGTCGGCCTGCTCGCGGTAGTGCTCCCAGTAGCCCGGCACTGCGTCCATGATCACCTCAGAGCGAGTACGGCGCGCGGCCCGCTGCTCTCTGAACACCTCGTTCCGGAAGTAGTAGTAGTTGAAGTAGTCCGACGGGATGGACTGCATGACCACGGCCAGGTGCAGGGCGCGCTTCGAGTTGGCGTCGAGCGTCGGATCGTCCTTACGGGCCTCCCATGCCGCCTCCAGCAACGGCATGACGTCCTGGCCGTCGTACAGGTGCTCGTAGCTCCAGCAGTTGTGGTTGACGCCGGCCATGGTGACCTTGGCGCGGCTCGGGTCGAGCCCGGCCGCCTTGAGTACGACGGGCGGAAACACCAGCGGCCCTTCGCACATCGAGTAGATCGGGATCGGGGTGTGGTCCGCGACGGCCTGCGAGACGATGTTGACCGGGTTCGTGTAGTTGAAGATCACCGCGTTCGGCGCGACGGCCTGCAGGTCGTCGGTGATGCCGCGGAAGTCGTTGATCGAGCGCAACGCCATGAAGAACCCACCTGGTCCCTGCGTCTCCTGGCCGATGACGCCGTGCTTGAGCGGGATCCGCTCGTCCAGCGCCCGTGCCGCGAAGTTGCCCGGGCGGAAGCTGGTGAGTACGGCGTCGACGTCGGTGAGTCCGGCCCGCTGATCGGTGGTCGCCGTGACGGTGATGCCGTCGCCGCCCTCGGCTGCGAGCTTCTCCGCGAGTCGGCGAACCACCTCGAGCCGCTCCGGGTCCTTGTCGATCAGCACCACTTCCGAGCCCGCGAACTCCGGACCGTGCCACAGGAACGAGGCCATCGTGCCGGCCGCCCGGGAGGACCCGCCACCGATGTAGGCCATCTTGATACGTGCCATGGCTATGAGACTCCTTCTCGTGCTGGCTTCTGTGCGGCTGCTTCGTCCGCGTAGATGAGGGCGTTGCGGCAGTCGTGGACGATCGTCGCCGGCCACAACGGGTCGTATTGGTCGGCGCTGCTGATCCGGTCGAACGCGTCGGCCTTGTTCGAGCCCCAGAGCAGCATCACCGCGGAGTGCGACAGCTCGGCGAGTTCCGCCGTACCGATGGTCACGCCGTACTGCGGTACGTCGGCGAGCGATCGCAGGTTCGGGAAGGTGGACACATTGTCCCGGCGGGTCGACTCCGGTAGCTCGACGACACGGGTCGGCGCGTGCCGCGGCGTACCAGGGCCGTTGAGAGCGACGTGTCCGTCGCCCTGACCACTGGCCAGCAGGAACACGTCGATGCCACCTCGGTCAAGGACGCCCTGCCTGAAGTCTTCGGGGTTGTTCGGATCCGGGGTGATCAGGCTGGCTGGGCTGAGGCGTAGGGGAGTCAGTAGGTTCCGTTCTGCCCAGCCGATGCAGCTATGCGGAGTGTCTGAGGACAGGAGGTGCCAGCGCCCGCCTTGGCTGGTGACGTACTCATCCATCATGACGACCTGGAGGCCGTCCATCCGAGCGCCGGTCTGGTGCGCCAGCCGGACCAGTGCGGCTGCAACTGGGGTTGCACTGCGGCCGGCGGGGAACCCAATGACGGCTCGCCCGGCGGCTGTGAGCTGCTCCAGGATCAACCGGGCCACGGCTTCGCCGAGGTCGGTCGCGTCGGGCAGCACCGTGATAGGTGTCGTCACGTCACTCCTTGACCGCGCCGGCCATGACGCCGCTGATGAACTCGCGCTGGAAGAACAGGTACAGCGCGACGACGGGCAACGAAACGATCAGGGATCCGGCCGCCATCAGGTTGACCTGCAGGACATGGCGCCCCTGAAAGGCGCCCAGGGCAACAGTCGCGGTTTGTTTCGCCGGATCTCCGAGGAAGATCAGCGAGAGGAAGAAGTCGTTCCAGGTCCACATGAACGACAGCAGGACCAGCGTCAGGACCGCCGGACGGGCCATCGGTACGAGGATCCGCCACAAAGTGCTCCACACGCCGGCACCGTCGACGGCCGCCGAGTCCATCACGGACCGGGGGAGTGCCCGGAACGTCGCTCGCATCCAGTACGTACCGAACGGAACGCCCATCCCGAGCTGGATGATGACCAGGCCCAGCCAGGAGTTGGTGAGACCGATCCGCTCGAATTCGTAGTACAGCGGAATGACGATGACCTCGGTCGACACCATCAGCCCGAGCAGCATGATCGGGAACAGGTACCGCTCGCCGACGACGCCGAGGACTCCGAACGCGTAGCCGGACAGGACCGCGAGTACGGTCTGCCCGGCCACGGCGGACGCTGTGACGACGAGCGACGCGTACATCGAATGGGCGAGGTTGCCGTCCCGCCAGGCGGCGCCGAAGTTCGACCACGAGATGTGCGAGAAGTCGAGCGCGCCGGACGTGTTCGGGCTGAGCGCGGTCAGGACGAACCAGGCGACCGGGAACAGTACGCCGATCGTGAGCGCGATGACGATGACGTAGTTCGTGACCCGTTCGAACCGGGAGATCATCGGTCCTTGTTCTCCATCATCCGGGTGATGGCCACCGCGATCCCGAGGCAGAGGACCGCGAGGACCACGCCGGTCGCGGAGGCCCTGCCGACATCGGGGTTGACGAACGCCAACTGGTACAGGAGCAGGGCGGGCGTCGTGGTCGCCGTACCCGGGCCGCCCTGTGTCGTGATGTAGACCATGTCGAACGTCCGGAGCGCGCCGGTGACGGTCAACGTCAGGGCGATCGCCATCTGCCCCCGGAGGCTGGGCAACGTGATCAGCCAGAACTCCTGCCAGCGCGTCGAACCGTCGAGCCGCGCGGCCTCGTACAGCTCATCCGGTATGGCGAGAATGCCCGCCAGGAACAGCACCATCGTGAAGCCGAAACCGCCCCAGACGCCGATCATGCCGAGCGATGGCAGCGCCCAGGTGAAGTCGCCGAGCCAGTTGCGGGTGAGGTGGTCCAGGCCGACGGCGCGCAACACGCTGTTCAATGGCCCGTCCGGCGCGTAGATCCGCTTCCAGATGATCGCGACCACGACGCTCGTCAAGACCTGGGGGAGAAAGAGGAACCAGCGGTAGATGCCCTCGCCGCGGATCTTCGCCCGGCTCAGCAGGGCCGCGCTGATCAGCCCGAGGCCGAGCGGGATCAGGCCGAACATGAAGATCAGTACGAGGACGTGGCCGAACGCCGCGTACATCCGGGGATCGTGGCCGAAGTCGAGGTAGTTCCGGAGCCCGACCCAGGTCGGCTGGCTGACACCGTCCCACTTGTAGAACGAATAGTTGACTGTCTGGAGGAGCGGCACTAGGACGATTCCGGCATACAGCAGCAGGGCGGGGGACAGGAACAGAAGTCCCATCCAGCGGCGCTTGCGGACCTGTCGGGAGACGGTTCGCGTGCGCGCTTTCGTCCGCCCGATCGCCAGAACGCTCATCGCCCGGCCTGGAACTTGTCGTAGTCGGCCTGGACCGCCTTGACCACGTCGGCCGGCGTACTGCGGCCCGCGAGCAGCAGTTGGACCTGGCCGCCGAGCGTGTCCAGCATTGTCGGCGTGGACCAGTCGAAGTACGGCACGTACCCGTTGTCCTTGTCGAGCGACCGCTGACCGGCGATCTCGGTACCGAACTCGGGATTGTCCGTCGGCGCCTTGACGTCGTTGAGCAGCGGGAGCAGGCCATTCTGGACAACGTACTGCGCGGTCTGCGGGCCGGCGAGGAAGTCCAGGAACGAGGCCGCGACGTCCGGGTGCGAACACTTGGAGCCCAGCGCTACCGCTGTCGACGCGCCCGTACCGACGACCTTTCCACCACTGGCCTGGGGGAGCTGCACGTAGCCGTACTCCTGTTTCTGGACGCCTTTGAAGGCCAGCGTTCCGGTGTACTCGAAGCGGAACGCGGATTTGCCCTTGAGGAACGCGTCGACCGCGTCGGCGTACTGGATGCCGGCATGATTCGGTGTCAGCCAGCCATTGTCCTGATAGGACTTCAGCCGCTCGGCCGCCTCGGTCATGCCGATATCGGTGGCCTTGACGGAACCGGCCGAATAGACGAAGTCGTTGATCTTCTGCTGATCACCGAACAGGTCCTGGAGCGCGAGCAGAATCGCCGTCGACGAACCTTTGTCCTGTGAGCCGTAGCCGATCGGGATGAGGTTGGCGGCTTTGACCTTCGTGCAGGCATTCTCGAACGAGGCAAGATCCGTCGGAACCTCGACGCCGGCCTTCTGCAGCACGGTCTTGTTGTAATAGAGGCCGATCAGCGCCGAACTCGCGACGGGCGTGGCGAACAGCGACCCAGTTCCCATTTCGGTGCCGTCGGTGGTGAATTGGGTCTGCCGCAGGATCGTGCTCGGGAACTTGTCCCAGCCGAACGCCTTCGAGTAGCCGTCCAAGTTCATGACGAGGCCGGCCTTCGACAAGGTGCCGAGGGACTGCCAGCCGTTGTTGACCGTGATGATGTCCGGCGGGTTCTTCTCCTTCAGCCGCAGGTTCGCGGTCTGGGTGAGCTGACCCCAGTCGACGGACGTGCGCTTGATCGTCACGTTCGGGTACTTCTGCTGGAACGCCTTGACCGCGTTCGCCACCCACTGGGCGGCGTCCCCCGACCACCAGTCCAGCATCGACAGCGTCACGGTTCCCGCGCTGGCGACATCGATCGACTTGGCCGGCGTCGATACCGCCGTACTCGCCTTCGTGCCCTGCGGTGCGCACCCGGCCACCGCGAACAGGCCGAACGCGGCTCCGGACTTCAACACGGTCCGCCTGGTGACCATCCTGACTCCTTCGTGCGGTGACTTGCCCGCCACCCTACGACCGGAAAACCAGTTATGCCAGTCCCAACCAGTTGGCAATCTGCTCTGCTCCGCGCCCGGCAACTGGTATAGTCGCGACCGTGACAGCAGTGGAACCCGCAGTCGAACGGGTCAAGAAGCGGATCCTCGAGGGGATCGTCAACGGGCGCTACCCAAGCGGCACCAGGCTGCCCAGCGAACGCCAGTTCGCCGTCGAGACCGGCCTCAGCCGGATGACCGTCCGGGCCGGATTCCAGGCCGCCTCCGACCAGGGCCTGATCGTCCCGTCACCCCAGCGCGGCTGGTACGTCCGCGACCTCGTCCTGCGTGAACCGCCGAGCCGGCTCCAGTCCTTCACCGAGATGGCTCACGAACTCGGCTTCCGCCCGAGCTCCGACCTACTCGACCGCCGCGAACGCCCCGCCACCCTCGACGAGGCCCGCCGCCTGCACCTCGCCCCCACCACCCCAGTAGTCGCCATCCGCCGCCTCCGCGGCATGGACGGCCGCCCCGTCACCGTCGAGGACCTGGTCATCCCCGTCGAGCTGGCCCCCTGGCTCACCACCGTCGACCTGACCGACGCGTCCCTCTACGAACTCTTCTCCGCCCACGGCATCGAGTTCGCCTACTCCCGCTACACCGTCCAGGCCCAAAACGCCGGCGAAGCCCTAGCCACCCTCCTCAACCTCCCCACCGGCGGCGCCATCCTGGTAGCCACCGAAGTAGCCTTCACCCAAGACACCACCCCCCTCCTCTCCGGCACCAACCACTACCGAGGCGACGCCTACCAATTCACCGCCGACCTCACCCGCTGATCAGCAGCCTTTTCAGGTCGGCGATCAGTCGAGGTTGAAAGTCCTTTGTAAGACTCGGATCAGTTCGCGTGCGCGGATCTCATCCAGCTGGATCGACTGGCTGCTCTTCGGATTGGAGCGGCGATCATCTGACCCGAACGTCGTCAAGTGGATGAGCTTGTTGCCATCGCCGTCGATCACTGTCTGGTAGAAGCAGTCCACTTCCGTCGGGTGAGCGTTGACCGACTGCGTGCCTTCATTTAGCGACCGAACCCTTGCCATCTGGCCCATCCTTCGAAGCGCGTTGTCTGTTCTCTCGGCATCGGATTCTAGTGCCGGCTGGCTTCTCCACGGGTGGTGCGAGCGCGTTGGTGTTTGGGTGGCTACTGACCGTTGCGGAGTTGGGTTGGTTTCGAGATCATTTAGCGCGCCGGTGAGTCTTGGAGGGTGGTTGTGGGGGCTTGGGTTGAGGTTGTGTTGGTGGATGGGGATCCGGAGGTGGCGGATCGGGGGATTCGGGGGTTGCGGCGGGAGCTTGGGGAGTTCGAGACGCGTAGCGTGCCGGTGGTGGCGCCGGAGGGGAGTAAGGGGGACGCGGCGGCGGTGGGGGCCGTGGCGGTTGCGTTGGGTGGGGCCGGTGGGATGGTGCCGTTGTTGATCTCGGTTCTCAGGGACTGGTTGGGGCGGCGGGAGCAGGGGCAGCGGGTGAAGTTGACGGTGGGGGAGGACTCGATCGAGGTGGATGCGGCTTCGGTGCAGGAGCGGCGGGAGTTGATTGAGGCGTTTCTGCGTCGGCGCGAAGTGGGCTGAGTCATGCGGCGCGCGCTTCTGGTGGCGACGTACGAGTACGACGACGCGGGTCTGCGGCGGTTGGCGGCGCCGGAGCGTGATGTGCAGGCTTTGGCGGCTGTGCTGGAGGATCCGGCGATCGCGGGCTTCGACGTACAGGTGGTGATGAACCGGCCGACGCACGAAGTCGGCAGGGCGATCGCGGACTTCTTCGACGCCGGCGAACGTGATGATCTGATGCTGCTCTACTTCAGCGGGCACGGGTTGAAGGACGACAGCGGTCGGCTCTACCTGGCGATGAAGAACACCGACCGGAACAGCTTGCGGTTCACGGCGTTGTCGTCGCAGTTGGTACGCGAGACGGTGTCCGAGAGCCGGCCGAGGCGGACCATCCTCATCCTCGACTGCTGCTACAGCGGGGCGTACGCCGCGGAGCAGTTCGGCAAGGGTGATCCGGCTGTTCACACCAAGGATGCGTTCGGCGGGCGTGGACGGATTGTGCTGACGGCGTCGGACTCGACGCAGTACGCATATGAAGGCACTGAGTCGGTCTTCACGCATCACTTGGTCGAGGGGTTGCGTACTGGTGCTGCCGACCTCGATGGCGACGGCGACATCACGACCGACGAGTTGTACGACTACACCTACGATGCGGTCATCGCCGAGCAGCCGAGTCAGCGGCCGAAGCGCATCGCCGAGGCTGAGGGTCGTACGGTGATCGCGTCCAACGCGCACTGGGCACTTCCCGATCATCTGGTGGCCGCGATCAACAATCCGGTCGCCGACACCCGGAAAGCGGCGTTGGAGCGGCTCGGGCAGTTGCTGCAGGCAAACAACGAGCAGGTACGGCGGGCAGCCCGCGAGCAGCTCGAGGTACTCCGCGACGACGACAGTCGGAGCATCGCGACCATCGCCCAGGCCTACCTCGACAATCCGATGCCAACCAATCCGCAGCCGGCACCAACGACGCCGAGGAGGTATGCCGGCCCGACGTTCGGTGCGGCTGCGCGAGCAACCGCGAGCCGGTGGCGAGACCGATTCCGGTTGCCGGAGTGGGACTGGCCGATCATTGGGTTGGCACTGATCGCGGCGGCGGCGCAGGTTGGGTCTGCGGTCGTGGCGAGTCCGCGTCTCTGGCAGCTGATCGTCGTGGCCGTGCTTGCCGTGGCCGTCGTTCCGGTGGTGATCAGGCTGGGCGGGAAGGCGCCGGCGTTCGCGATCGGGCTCGCCGGGCCGGCGCTCGTCGCGATGGGGCAGGCGATCGGCTGGCTCACGCACAAGCTCATGTTCGGAGGCGTGCAGCCGTTGCCCGCGACCTGGTACGCGATCGCGTCCGCGGCGTGGCTGGTTGCCGGTGTCGTCGGCCTGCTCCGGTTGCGTCGTACGCCGCCTGTCCGAGACGCGGCCAACAAGCTGCTGATCGGACTGGGTGCGGTCGCGGCGATACTGCTGTTGCTCATCCTGGTGTACGTCTACCGCCACGCCAGGGTCCATCCGCCGGCGGTGACTGCGTTGTACCTGTTGGCTGCCGAGGTCGCGATCGTCGGTCCAGTTGTTCGGTTCAGCCGGGAGTTCTTGGCCGGTTGGGTGGTGAGCGGCTTCGTGCTCATGCTCGGCTTCCTGCGGTTCGAGACGATCTTCGACCTGCCACAAGTTGCCGGGATCGCAGTACTCACGGTCTGGCTCGCGCTCGGCGTAGCGACGGTGCTGCCGCTCAAGGCCGGCAAGCCGTTCGGCCGCCGGATCACGCTCGGCGCCGCCGTCGCTCCGGCGGTCCTCGGCATCGTCGCGGTCATCGTCGTACCGCCCGCGCCGAGGATCCCGTTGGCGCTCGGGCTCGCGGTCAGCCCCGACAACCAGTACCTCTATGCGACCGACGTCGAGAACGGCCGCTTGCTGAGATTCAGTACGACGACGCAGACCCGCGTCGGCGATCCGCTCCGGGTCGGCGAGTTGCCGAGCAATCTGATCGTCGCGGCCGACGGCTCCCGGCTGTACGTCGCCAACTCGAAGTCGAACTCGATCTCGGTGGTCGACGCCGCGAACTGGGCCGTGGTCGGCGGGCCGATCGCGGTCGCGCCCGGACCGACGAAGCTCGCGCTCAACCCGACAACGCACCGCTTGTTCGTGCTCAGCCAGGATTCGGCGACGATCACCGAGATCAACACCGACACGCTCGCGACGGTCGGCGGACCGCTCGCCGCCGGCCCGAACCCGACGGATGTCGCCGTGGACGAGAAGAACCGGCTGTACGTCGCACTCCGCGACGCGGGCACCGTCGCCGTACTGGACGCGACGTCGCGGCAGGCCGTGCGCAGTCCGATCCCCGTCGGCGCGGGTCCGCAGGACCTCGTCCCCGGACCCGATGGAGCGCTCTACGTTGTCGGACGGACAACGTACGCGGTCATCAACACCCAGGTCGAGTCGACGAGGCCGTCGCCGGAGTCGCTCCCTGACGAGGCCGGCTCGGCCGCGGCCGGCGGAGAGCAGCTCTTTGTGGTCGGCAGTTCGGGCCATGACGACACGGTGTGGGTCGTCGACGTCGGTCGCCGGAAGGTCGTCGGGACCCTGACCGGAAACCTGGGACTGCCTGCGCGGATCGCGGTCAGCCCGGACGGGCGGCGGATCTACCTCAGTCGCTTCTTCCAGCCCGGCATCGACGTACTCGACAGCTCGGGGCCGAAGCAGCTCGGCGTCATCAGCACCAACAAGTGAAAGGGCCGGCCCGGGGGCCGGCCCTTTCAGCTTGGGTTGGTTAGAGGTTGCGGAAGAAGGTGCGGAGGTCTGCGGTGACGTCCTCAGGGCGCTCCAGGGCGGCGAAGTGGCCGCCCTTGGGGAAGGTGGACCAGTGGGTGATGTTGGTGTTGTCGCGGTCGGCGAGGGGGCGGATGGTTTTGAAGTCGTCGGCGAAGACGGCTACGCCGGTGGGGGCGTGGTTCTGGGCGGGTTCGGCGCCGGCGTTGGCTTCTTCGTAGTGGTAGCGGCCGGCGGCGGCTGCGGTGTTGGTGAACCAGTAGAGCGAGACCTCGGTGAGGATCTGGTCGGGGGTGACGAGGCTGGTGCCGTTGCCGAAGTTGTTGAAGAGTTCGTTCCAGGCGAGCTGGCCGACGGGGGAGTCGGCGATGCCGACGGCGACGGTCTGCGGGCGGGTGGAGTTGATCGCGTTGTAGCCGCCGACCGACTGGAACCACTTCAGGTGTTCGAGCGCGGCGTAGTCCTCGGGGGTGAACTTCTCGAACTCGGACGGGTCGCCCGACGGGAACGAGAACAGCTGCAGGACGTGCAGGCCGAGGAAGCCGGGCGGGTTCAGTACGCCGAGTTCGCGGGCGACCATCGCGCCGCCGTCGGAGCCGTGGGCGCCGTACGAGTCGTAGCCGAGGCGGCGCATCAGCGTGTCGAACGTACGGGCCACCCGCGCCATCGTCCAGCCGCGGTCGACCAGCGGCGTACTGAATCCGAAGCCGGGGATCGACGGTACGACGACCGAGAACGCGTCCTCCGGGGAGCCGCCGTACGCCGCGGGGTCGGTGAGCGGGCCGATCATGTCGAGGAAGTCGACGAACGATCCCGGGTACGTGTGGGTGAGCAGCAGCGGGGTCGCGCCCTCGACCTGCGACGGGACGTGGATGAAGTGCACGGTCTGGCCGTCGATCTCGGTCAGGTAGTGCGGGAACTCGTTCATCCGGGCCTCCTGCGCGCGCCAGTCGAAGCCGTTCTGCCAGTGGTCGACCATCTCGCGGAGGTAGTGGTTCGGGGTGCCGTAGTCCCAGTTGTCGCCGGGGGCGGCCTCGGGGAGGCGGGTGCGCGCGAGGCGGGTGTTCAGGTCGTCCAGGTCGGCCTGGTCGATCGTGACGGTGAAGGGCCGGATGCTCTCGTTCGTGTTCATGGCTCTACCGTAGGATCCGTATAGGAACATTAGATTCCTAATTAGGAGACTGATTTGCTGGAGACCTCGCAGCGCCTGCTGAGCCTGCTCGCGTTGCTGCAGACGCGGCCGGCGTGGACCGGCACCGAGCTCGCGGAGCGGCTCGAGGTGACGACGCGGACGGTGCGCAACGACATCGACCGGCTGCGCGAGCTCGGGTATCCGGTCGACGCCGCGCGCGGTTCGGCGGGGCACTACCGGCTCGGGATCGGCGCGAAGCTGCCGCCGCTGCTGCTCGATGACGAGGAGGCGGTCGCGGTCGCGGTGGGGCTGCGGACCGGTGCCGGCGTCGTCGGTATGGCGGAGAGCAGCCTGCGGGCGCTGACCAAGCTCCAGCAGGTCCTGCCGCACCGCCTGCAGCGCCAGGTGAACGCGATCAACGACGCGATGTCGAAGGGGCCGGACAACACCCGGTCGAACATCGATCCGCCCGAGATCGACACCGTCCTGCTGTCGACGATCGCCGCGTGCATCCGGGACGAGCACTACCTCCGGTTCGAGTACGCCGTACCGGAAGGGGACTCGCTCTACAAGGCCGGGTCGAGTACGTCGCAGGACCTGCCGATCCTGGTGGAGCCGTACCGGCTGGTGAGCTGGCACGGGTACTGGCATCTGGTGGCGCGGAACGAGACGGGGGACTGGCACACGTATCGGGTCGACTGGATGTCGTTGCGGATGGCAACGGGCCGGAAGTACCGGGCGCGGCCGATGCGGGGCGACGAGTACGCGGATTTCGTACTGCGGGACGTGGCGTCGGCCGGGTGGAAGGTGCATGCGCGGATCACCGTGTACGCGCCGGCGCGGGAGGTATTGTCGCGGATCCATGCGGCGGTGGGGATCGTCGAGTCGGTGGACGAGGAGACGAGCGTGCTTGTCACCGGCGCGGATTCGTATGAGCTGATTGCGGTGTACGTCGGGATGTTGGGGCTGGACTTCCGGGTCGACGGGCCGCCTGGGTTGGTGGCGCATCTGTCGACTGTCGGCGAGCGGTACTTGAGGGCGATCGGCGTACCGAAGAACGGGTAGTGGTGGGGGTCGGACGGCGGTGCCAGGCGGGGGAGTTGGCGGGAAGGGCGAGTACTACCCGTCCTTCGGTACGCCGAGGCCGGCGTTGCGGGCCTGGATGATCGCGGTGGCGCGGTCGGCGGTGCCGAGCTTGGTGAAGATCGTGGAGACGTTGTTCGCGACGGTCTTCGGGGCCAGGTCGAGGCGGGTGGCGATCGCGGGGTTGGACAGGCCGGCGGCGAGGAGGTCGAGGATCTCGCGTTCGCGGGTGGTGAGTTCGGGGAACGGGTCCGTGGGGGGTGGGGCGGCGAAGAAGGTGAGGACGCGGCGGGCGATGCCCGGGCCGAAGATCGCCTCGCCGGCGGCGACGGCGCGGATGGCGCGGGCGATCTCCTCCTGTTCGGCGCCCTTCACCAGGTAGCCGCGGGCGCCGGCCCGCATGGCGGTGAAGACGGAGTCGTCGTCCTCGAACATGGTGAGCACGAGTACGGCGACCTCTGGTGCTGAGCGGGCCAGTTCGCGGGTGGCGGCGAAACCGTCCAGGTCGGGCATCTGCAGGTCGAGTACGGCGACGTCGGGGCGGGTGGTGACGACTTCGCGGATCGCCTCCCGCCCGGTCGCGGCGACGCCGACCACGTCGATACCGGGGAGCGAACTCAGCAGCGCCGCCAGCCCGGCCCGCACCACCGGGTGGTCGTCGGCCAGCACGACCCGGATCACCACACCTCCAGGGAAGTCGAGTCCCTCGGCGAACGAGGCTCCACCTCGCCCGCGGCCGAAGCCGCGCTGGCGGAGGCGCTCGTGGGAGCGGCGCTCGTGGGAGCGGCGGTGGTGGAACCAGCGGTGGTGGGAGCGGCGGTGGTGGAACCAGCGGTGGGAGCGGTAGTTCCGACGGTGGTGGAAGGTGCGGTGGTGGAAGCGGCTGAGGGAGGGGAAGCGGTCGCTGACGCGGTGGCGGTGGCGGCTGTGGTGGAAGGTGCTGTGGTGGAAGGGGCCGCTGACGGACTCCGGCGGATGGTGGTGGAAGGAGTGGCGGTGGGACCAGCGGTGGGAGCGGTGGTGGGAGGTGCGGTGGTGGAAGCGGGGGTTGCGGCAGCGGTCGTGGTGGGAGGAGGAGCAGCGGTGGTGGAAGGAGTCGGCGCGGTCGGAGGAGCGGTGGGGGTGGGCGGGGTGGCGGATGGATCTGAGGTGGGGGTGGGGGTGGGGAGGGGGAAGCGGGCTTGGACTTTGCTGCCGGTGGGGGTTGGGCCGGCGGTTAGGGTGCCGCCTAGTTCGGCGGTGCGGTCGTGCATGGTTTGGAGGCCTACGCCGGGGTGCCAGGGGGCGTTGGGGGTGCCGTTGTCGGTGATGGCGATCTCCAGTTCGGTGTCGCAGCGGACGGACAGGACGGCGGTGGTCGCCGAGGCGTGGCGGACTACGTTGGTGAGGGCCTCGGTGGCGATGCGGTACGCCGCGACCTCGAGCGCGGCGGGTAGTGGCGGCAGGCGGTCGGCGATGACGGTGACCCGGATCGGGGTGCCGTCGGCGCGGATCGACATCTGGTCGGCGCGTTGCCGGAGGGCGGCGATCAGGCCGAGTTCGTCGAGGGCCGGCGGGCGGAGGTCGTCGACGAGGCGGCGTACGTCGGTGATGGCCGCGCGGGTGTCGGCGCGTAGCCGGGTGAGCAGTTCGACGGCTCGTGGGGTGTCGGTGGTGACCAGGTTGGCCGCGGCGTCGGCGGCGAACGCGACGCCGGTGAGTGTCGGTCCCAGTCCGTCGTGCAGGTCGCGCCGCAAGCGCCGACGCTCCTCCTCACGCGCCGACACCAGCTTCTCCCGGGACGTCTGAAGCTCGGCCGACAACCGCGTCGCGTGGACTGCGACTGCCAGCGGTACGGCGACCAACGCGAGCACGCTGCGGTCCGCCGACGACAACCCCGCCTCGCCGGACCGCGTCCCGACCTCGAGCAGCCCCAGCACTTCCTCACCATAGGAGAGCGGTACGACGGACACCCCAGCCGCCGGCGGACTGCCGGCGGAGGCGATCAGGGTGCCGTTCACCCGGATCGCGGTATAGGGCAGGCGGAGGGCTGAGCGGATTGCGGCTACTACGCCGGGTAGGCCGGCGGAGAGTTGGGAGCCGACTCGGGAGGCGACTCGTGCGGGGTCGTTGCGGTCGCCGTACAGCGCTCGGTCGACCAGCTGCTGCAGGCGTGGGAGCACCGGCGCGATGATCAGGGCTACGAAGACCGTGACCGCGGCGGAGCGGCCTACCTGGGATGCGATCAGGGAGTCGAGCAACACGACCAGCGCGGCATAGATGCCGATGGCAACGAGCGACAGAAGGGCCCAGGTCAGCGCGCGGGAGACGACCAGGCGAATGTCGAGGAGTTGGTAGCGGACGATCGCCACCGCGACGGCGATCGGGATCAGTGGGATCGCCAGCAGGACGAGGATCGGCGTACCGGCGACGAACGCCCACGGGGTGACGAACAGCAGGGCGACGACCGAGGCGAGGAGCAGCCACAGTAGTTGCCGGCGGCCCGCTTCGTCGGCGCGGCGGTAGCGGATCGCCAGGCAGACCAGGGCGAGCACGATCGCGGCCACGTTGCGTACCTCGGTCGCGGTCCAGAGCGGCTGCAGCGCGTCGAACCGTGGGATTGTCAGCAGTCCGACAGGCAGCTCGGGAGAGACCGGCTCGCCGCTGCCGGCCATCTCGAGGACGAAGAGCGGCGAGGTCGCGATGATTCCGATCGCGGCCCAGCGCCAGCGTGGTGACAACAGCCGGCCGTCCGGGAACAGCAGCAGCGCGAGCGGCAGGAACAGCCCGATCGACCACGGCCACGCGGCCAGCGAGACGGTGACGAGGAGTTGCTGCGCGACGTGCCAGTTGACCACGTGAGCGAGTGCGTCGGCGACCGGCGTGGTCGCGTGGCCGATGCCGTCGGCGAGGAACAGCCAGCCGATCGGGTTCGCCGGGCGGTGCCAGGCGATGACCGCGCCGCAGAGGCCGAAGGTCAGGCCCATCAGCCCGTTGGTGACGACGAAGTTGTCGACAAGGTCCTGCCAGCCCCAGCCGGCCGAGACGCCGTACGCGACGGCGAAAACCACCTCGACCACGACCAGCGCGGCGAGCGCACCGGCGAGGCCGCGGCGGTTGCCTGAGGTTGTCATACCGGCAGTGTGCTCCCGGAACGTTCCCGGCGTCTCGGGATCGCGATCCCGGATCCGGCGGGGAACTGCCCGCGCCGCCGGGACCTCGTCCCCGGGCCGCGGCCGGTCGCTGGACCGCACTGTGGTGCCGAACCACGACACAAGGGGGTAGGAGATGTACAGATTCGGTCTGGTGCTGCTGGGGTTGCTCGCACTCGTGGACCTCGCGTCGCCGCTCACGACGGACGGGGAGCACCCGCCGATGAGCATCGCGATCGGTTCGGCCGTCGTCGGTCTGATCAGCCTGGTGCTGGTCGGTCTCGCCTGGCGCGGGAAGCGGTGGCCGCTTGCGCCGTTGATCACGTTGCGCCTCGCGTCGGCGCTGCTCGCCGTACCGGCGTTCTTCGCCGACGGGGTGCCGGCGGTCGCGGTCGTCGCCGCGGGGATCGGCGTCGCGGCGACGGTGGCTGGCGTGATCGCGGTGCTGCTGCCGAAGCGCGAGTTGGCAGGTGCGCGATGACCGAGACGGTCAGCCGTACGGCGCCGCGCGCGGACATCCGGCCTGTCTGGCGGTGGGTGGCGGCGGTGGTCCTGCCGGTCGGGCCGGCGGCGGTGGCGTTGCTGCGGTTCCTGCTGCCGTACAACACGGCGGACGACGCGTCGACAATCGTCAACAAGATTGTCGACGATCTGGGGCGGAGTTCGTTGGTGATCTGGCTCGCCTATGTGGCGATCGTGACGTTGGTGCCGGGCGTGTACTTCGTGGGCCGGCTGACGCGGCGGAGTACGCCGTGGTTGACGGGGATCGCGTTGTTCCTGATGGTTCCGGGGTACCTGTCGTTGCCGTGGACGGCGAGCAGTGACGTGTTCACGTGGGCCGCGGGGACCGCGGGGGTCGACCGGGGGACGATCACGAAGATTGCGGAGGTCTCGCACGGTTCGATGGACCTGGCCGGGTTGGTGTTCGTGGTCGGGCACGTGCTCGGGACCGTGCTGCTCGGGATCGCGATGTGGCGGTCCGGGGTCGGCGGTCGGTGGGCGGCGGTCGCGGTGGGGATCTCGCAGCCGTTGCACCTCACCGCCGTGATCATCAGCAGTCATCCGCTGGATCTGGTCGGGTGGGGGCTGCAGGCAGCCGGGCTCGCCGCGGTGGGGTGGGCGATCGTCCGGATGTCGAATGCGGAGTGGCAGCCGGATCCGGTTCGGTGATGGGCGGTCCGGGTCCGCGTTACGCTCGGCTTACCTGGAGGGGGAGTGGGATGAGCGAGGCAGTGGGCGGGCCCGGGTTCGTCACGGAGCGCGGGAGTTTCCGGGCCGAGCATGTGGCGGATCAGAACGCGGAGCGTCAGGCGTTCGTGCTGGATCAGATTGCCGGGCGTCCTGCGGTGCGGACGTTGAAGGCGTGGGCGCTGGAGCAGTTGGCGCCGGTCGCCGGGGAGACGGCGGTCGATGTGGGCTCAGGGACGGGCGAGGACGTGCTCGCGTTCGCGGCGTACGGCGCCCGTTCGATCGGCGTCGAGCCCAGCCCGGGCCTCCGCACCGAGGCAGTACGACGTGCTGCCGGAGCTGAGGTCGAGTTTGTCGAGGGACGGGCCGAGGGGCTGCCGTTCGGGGACGGGTCGGTGGATGTGCTGCGGTGTGAGCGGGTTCTGCAGCATGTCGGGGCGCCGGAGGATGCGGTGGGGGAGATGGCTCGGGTACTGCGGCCCGGCGGGCGGGTGGTGCTGATCGACACGGACTGGGGTACGGCGATCATTCACCCGGCGGACCCCGGCGTGCTCGAGCGCATGGTCGGCTACTTCCGCGACGAGACCGCCAACCCGTACTCGGGCCGCCGGCTCCGCGGCCTGCTCACAGACGCCGGGTTCGAGATCACCGGTGAGACGGCCGCGACGTGGATCGAGCCGCAGGAAGGCGCGACGACCGGCTTCGTCGGGATGATGCATACGACGGCGGCCCGGGCCGGTGTGATCACCGAGGACGAGGCCGCGGCGTTCACCAAGACCTTAAGCGACGCGGCTGAGCGCGGCGCCTTCCACATGTCCCTCACCATGTACGCCGTCAGCGCGCGCAAGCCGTGAACGCCGCGGCCACTGCACGACCAGCACCGCCGACAGCACCAACGCGCCGCCGAACCACTGCGCGGGGCTGAGCTTCTCCCCGAACACCGCCGCCGCGGCGACCACCGTCACGACCGGCTCGAAGATCGACAGGATCGACGCGACCGAGGCACCGACCCGCGCCATCCCGGCGAAGAACAGCAGGATCGCCGCGACCGTGCTGATCAGCGCCACCGCGGTCAGCCACAACCAGCCGATCGGCGCGAACCCGAAGTCGGTGCCGCCGCGCAGAAACCCCAGTAATACAAAGGTTCCGAAGGCCCCGGTGCACACCAGCGCGGTGAGCGCGAGCGGCGGTACGTCGACCGAGTCCCCGACCAGGATGTACCCGGTGTAGACGATCGGCGCGCCGAGGGCGAGCAGCGCACCGGACCAGTCGAAGTGGCCGGACAGCGCGCCGCTGAGGACCAGGCCGATCCCGAGCAGCGCGATCACCAGCGCGGCCACCCGGCGGCGCGAGGCGGGTTCGCGGCGGAGCGCGATCGCCGTACCCATGACGAGGACCGGGTAGAGGTACAGGATCAGCGCGACCAGCGACGCGTCGATCCGGGCGAGCGCGGAGAAGTAGAACGTCGACTGCGCGGCGTACCCGAAGGCGCCCATCGCGAGACCGGTGAGCACGACCCGGCGCGGCAGGTTGCGCAGCGCGCCGCGGGCGAACGCGATGGCGAGCAGCAGTACGGCGGCCAGCCCGAAGCGGACGAGCAACAGCGCGTCGACGGACACGCCCGCGTCGTACGCGAGCTTGCCGAACACGGCCATCACACCGAAGGCGGCGGCGGAAAGAAGGCAGAAGAGGCGTCCCACGACAACGATGGTCAGGCCAGGCAACCGTTCACGTCTATCACGGCTTCTCGGACAGCATCGTGAGGCTAAACTGAACGGATGATGGATCTGCACAGACTCCGCCTGCTGCGTGAGGTCCACGGCCGCGGCACGGTCCACGGCGCGGCCCGCGCGCTGGGGTATTCGCCCAGCGCGATCTCGCAGCAGCTGGCCGTTCTCGAGCGTGAAGCCGGTACGCCGTTGCTCGAACGCGTCGGCCGCAACGTCCGGCTGACCGCGGCGGGCGAGGTCCTGGTACGGCACGCGGCCGCGCTGCTCGAAGGCGTCGAGGCGGCCGAGGCGGAGCTGGCGGCGGTCGCGGCCGGACGGGTTGCCGGGGTGGTCCGGATCGGGGCGTTCCAGTCCGCGTTCATCCGGGTCGTGGCGCCGGCGATCCGCTACCTCGCGACGACGCATCCCGACATCCGCGTGCAGGCGACCGAGCTGGAGGTGGAGCAGGCCGCGCCCGCGTTGCGGATGCAGCAGCTGGACGTGATGGTCGGCGACGAGTACGACGGCCAGCCGCGCGCGGTCCACGCCGACCTGCGACGCGAGCACCTGCTCCGCGAACAGATCAGCGTCGTACTGCCGGAGGACCATCCGCTGGCCGCGAAGCGACGCGTCCCGCTCCAGCAGCTGAGCGAGCTGCCGTGGGCGGCCTGTCAGCCAGGCACCGGGCATCGCGAGATGCACGTCCGGGTCTGTCGCGAGCTGGGCGGCTTCGAGCCCGACATCCGTTACAGCTCGGACGATTTCCGCATCCTCCTGGAGCTGGTTCGTACGACGGGTGCCGGCGCGCTCCTCACCGAGCTGGCGATCGACACCGGCGCGCCGGGGGTCGCCGTACGACTCCCGGCCGAGGGTGAGGTCGGTCGCGCGGTCTATCTGCTGACCCGCCGAATCCGAACCCCCGCGGTCGCCGCCGTCGCGGATGCGCTGGCGGCCGCCGCGACTCAGACCAGGTCGTGACGCAGCAGCACGGTCCGGTTGTCGAACGAACGGGTCTCGGCCAGGCGGAGCGTACGGCGTTCGGTCGGCTGGTAGACGGGCTTGCCGCCGCCGAGGATCACCGGGTGTACGACGACGTGGTACTCGTCGAGCAGCCCGAGCTCGGTCAGCGACGCCGCGACGCTCGCGCTCCCGGTCAGCAGGATGTCCTTGCCCGGCTCGTCCTTGATCGCGGCGAGCTCGTCGGCGGCCCGGACGATCCGAGTGTTCCAGTCGGCGGACTGCAGGGTTGTCGACAGTACGACCTTCGGCGTCCGGCGCCAGACCGGCGCGAACTCGATCGCGTGCTGGTCCGGGCTCATCGCCTCGGCGTTCGGCCAGTACGCCGACATCAGCTCCCAGACGTTCCGCCCGTACAGGAACAGGTCGGCGCGGTCTGTCAGCGCCATCGAGTAGGCACCGAGCTCCGGGCCGAGCTCGGCCCAGTCGAACTCGCCGTTCGGACCGGCGATGAACCCGTCGAGCGACTGGTGCACGTAGTACATGATCTTCCGCATGATGTCCTCCAGCTGATGGCTACTTGTGCCACCTGGTCGGAGCCGGGCCCGCGGAATTGACACCGGGTCAGGCGATCCATCCCAAACTGCTGAGAGTGTCGGTCGTCGGCTTGTACTCGCAGGCCGCTACGCCCTGGTATCCGGCCGCTTTCAGTGCATCCAGAGTCGCGTCGATCGGCAGCGATCCCGAGCCTGGCTCGCCGCGGCCGGGGCTGTCGGCGAGCTGCACATGAGCGACCGGTACGGACGACGCCGTCGCAAGCAGGTCGACGCCGTTGCTGCCGAGATGGAACGTGTCGAACAGCAGCGAGAGATTGTCGACAAGCTGCAACGGGCCGGTCAGCAATCGCACGACGTCGTCCGCGGTGTGCAACGGATACCGGCCGTTGAGCCCTTCGGTCAGCGGCTCGATCAGCACCGTCCCGCCGACCTCGGCCACCGCGGCGGCCGCCGCACCGATCGCGTCGACCGCGACGGCGGCCTGCGCCTCCGGCGTCCAGCGATCGTCGAGTTGCCCGTACAGCAGGTTGAACAACCGGCATCCGGTCCGCTCTGCGATCCCGACCATCACCTGGACGTTCCCCGCGAGCTGCGCCTGCCGATCAGGATGGGACGCGACGCCGCGCTCTCCGGCAGGGATGTCGCCCCCGTAGAAGTTGAGTGCGCCGAGCGATACGCCCGCATCCGCAACGGTGCGGATGAAGTCGTCGACCTCCGCGGCCGACGGATCGGGGACGGCGAACGGCCACCAGGACTCCACCACCCGGAAGCCGGCCGCGGCCGCGGCGGCGAACCGGGACGGATACGGCAGCTCGGTGAACAGCATCGACACGTTCGCACTCAGCTCGTGGCCGCGGTACTCCATGACCGAAAGACTAACACCAGCTCTTGCCAGGCGTGCATTCTTGTCTAACAATCTTCGGACACCAACGACTCCGGAGGCGCGATGCAGAACTGGCCGTCGACCGCGACCCGCTGGGCCCAGATCACCCTCGCCGAGGACGATCCCGCGCATTTCGACGCGGACTTCTGGCTGGCCCTGATGCGCGACAGCAAATCCAACGCGACCTGTATCAGCGCGGGCGGCTACGTCGCCTACTACCCGACGCAGCTCGAGTACCACTACCGCAGCAAGTACCTCGACGGCACCGACCCGTTCGGCACCCTCGTCGACGGCGCTCGCAGCCTCGGGATGAGCGTGATGGCGCGCGTCGACCCGCACGCCGTGCACGCCGACGCGGCCGCCGCGCACCCGGAATGGCTGGCCCGGGACCGCGACGGCAACCCGATCGAGCACTGGGCCTACCCGGGCATCTGGCTGACCTGCGCGTTCACGCCGTACCACCGGGAGTTCGTCACCGAGGTGATCCGCGAGATCGTCCGCGAGTACGACGTGGACTCGGTGTTCGCGAACCGCTGGGAGGGGTACTACGGGATCTCCTACAGCGACGGCGCGCGGAGGTCGTTCCGCGACGAGACCGGCCTGGAGCTCCCGCTCGAGGAGTACGGCGACGGCTGGGCGGAGTACGTCGCCTGGCGCCGCCGGCACTTGGGCGAACTCGTCGGGATCTGGGACCGGGCCGTCCGCGACCTGCGGCCGCACGCGCGGTTCATCCCGAACATGGGCGCCCTCGCCGCCCGCGACCTCGCCCGGGACCTGGCCGAACCGGTCGCCCCGCTGTTCATCATCGACAAGCAGGGCCGGCACGGGATCGAGGCGCCGTGGTCCGCGGGCCGGAACGGGAAACGCAACCGTGCCGTGTTCCCGGACCGCCCGGTGCAGCTGATCACCTCGGTCGGCCCGGAGCATCCGTACCGCTGGAAGGACTCGGTCGCGCCGGCCGAGGAGACGAAGACATGGATCGTCGACGGGTTCGCGCACGGCGCGCAGCCGTGGTTCACGAAGTTCAACGCGAGCGTGCCGGACCGCCGCTGGGTGCGGCCGGTCGTCGAGGCGTTCAACCTGCATGCGACGGTCGAGCCGGTGCTGAAGGACCTGCGCATCACCGCCGAGGTCGCGCTGCTCGATCCGACCCGGAGCGGGCAGTTGCGGGCCGGGGACAACGACCACGAGGACGGCTTCTACCACGCACTCGTGGAGGCGCGGGTGCCGTTCGAGTTCGTCTCCGACCAGCTGATGACGCTCGAGCGACTCCGTGCGTTCAAGGTCGTCGTGCTCGCGAATGCCGAGCAGCTGAGCGACGACCAGTGCGCCGTGCTCACCGAGTACGTCGGATCCGGCGGCTCGCTGGTGGCGGCGTACCAGACCTCCTTGTACGACGAGAACGGCGCGGCGCGGGCCGACTTCGGGCTCGGCGGCATGCTGAACGTGAAGCTGACCGAGCCGAGCCGGCGGGTGCAGAACAACTACATCGCCCGTACCGGCGATCATCCGCTGAACGCCGGGTACGACGGTACGACCCGGATCATTGGTGGTACCCACATCATCGGGGTGGCGTCCGACGCGGACACGCCGTGGCGGTTCATCCCGGACTTCCCGGACCTGCCGATGGAGGAGGTGTACCAGCGGGAGGCGCCGGACAAACCGGCCGTGGTGTGCACCGAGAACGCGAACGGCGGTCGGACCGTGTACTTCCCGTTCAACCTCGGCGCGATCTTCTGGGAGGCACTGCAGACGGATCACGGCCAGCTGATCGCGAACGCGGTCGCCTGGGCGCTCGGGAAGACGCCCGAGGTGACCGTCGAGGGCGCCGGGCTGGTCGACGTCGCCGTACACCGGGGTGACCACGGCGTGGCCGTTGCCCTGGTCAACCTCACGAACCCGATGGCGATGCGCGGGCCGATCCGCGAGACGTTGCCGCTGCCTCCGCAGACCGTGTCGATCGCCGTACCCACCGAACGCGTGCGGGCGCGGCTGCTGGTCGCGGGCGTCGACGTCGAGGCGAAGGTGGTGGACGGCCGGGTCGAGGTGCCGGTCCCGGCCGCCGGGCTGCTCGAGGTCGTGCATGTCGATTGGAGCCGGTCATGAGGATCGGGTTCATCGGTCTCGGCGTGATGGGTCGTCCGATGGCCGGCAATCTGATGGCCGCCGGGCACGAGCTGTCGGTGTACCGCGGCCGGACCGACGTCGCCGCGCGGGTGTGCGGGTCGGCGAAGGAGGTCGCGGAGCAGTCCGAGGTCGTGATCCTGATGGTTCCGGACACCCCCGACGTCGAGTCTGTGCTGTTCGCGCCGGACGGGGTCGCGGAGGGACTGCGGCCGGGCTCGCTCGTGATCGACATGAGCTCGATCTCGCCGACCGCGACGATCGGGTTCGCGCAGCTGATCGAGAAGCTCGGCTGCGACTACCTCGACGCGCCAGTATCGGGCGGTGAGCTCGGCGCCAAGGACGGCACGCTGACGATCATGGCCGGCGGGCGTCCGGAGGTGTTCGAGCGGGCCCGGCCGCTGTTCGACGTACTCGGGAAGAACGTCACGCTGATCGGCGGCGCGGGCGCCGGGCAGACCGCCAAGGTCGCGAACCAGATCATCGTTGGGCTCACCATCGAAGCGGTCGCCGAGGGACTGCTGTTCGCGGAACGGGCCGGCGCGGACCCTGCCGTCGTACGGCAGGCGTTGACGGGCGGGTTCGCGAGTTCGCGGATCCTCGAGGTGCACGGCGACCGGATGGTGCGGGAGGCGTTCGAGCCCGGGTTCCGGCTGCGGCTGCACCGCAAGGACCTGAACCTCGCCGTACAGGCCGCGGCCGAGCTGGACCTGGCGCTGCCGAACACGGCCGCCACCCAGCAGCTGATGAACGCCGCGGTCGCCGACGGGGACGGCGAGCTGGACCACTCCGCGCTGTACCGGACGCTGCGCCGGGACCGCCCATGACGATGTGGTGGCAGGACCCGTTCCGGATGTTCCAGACCAACCTGCGCGAGATCGACGCCGGGCTGGACATCGAGGCGGTGCTCGACTACCTGGAGGACTTCGGCGCGGACACCTGGCTGCTCAGCGTCGGCGGGATCCTGTCGAACTACCCGACCGACCTGGACTTCCAGACCCGCAACCCGTACCTGTCCGAGCGGCCGTCCGGCGACCTGGTCGGCGACGCGGTCGAGGCCGCGGCCCGGCGCGGGATCCGGGTGCTGGGCCGGATGGACTTCTCCAAGATCGACCATCGCCGCGCCGAGGCCCACCCGGACTGGTGCTTCGTCGGTCCGACCGGCGAACGGCAGGTCTACAACGGACTGACGAGCGTCTGCCCGAGCGGCGAGTACTACCAGGTCAAGCTGTTCGAGGTCCTGGACGAGGTCCTCGACCGCTACCCGCTGGCTGGGTTCTTCTGCAACTGGATGTCGTTCAACGAGGTCGACTACAGCCGGGTGTACCACGGCGTCTGCCACTGCGTCGGTTGTCGGCAGCGGTACGACGGGACGCTGCCCGACGACCCGGACGCGGGCTGGCGGGCGTTCACCAAACACGTACTGGACGACCTGACCGGGCGGATCCGCGAGCACCTCGAAGGACGGGCAGCGTTGGTGCTCGGGGACCGGGCCGACATCGTGTTCCACGAGGCGAACAACGCGGTGGGACGGCGACTCTGGCATCACCGGACGAGTGAGAACGTGAGTGCCGCGAAGACCTATCGCCCTGAGGTCCCCGTACTGACCAATTCGGTGGCGTTCGTCGACATGCCGTACCGGTTGGCCGGGGAGGATCCGCGGCACTTCGCGCAGTACCTGGTGCAGGCGATTGCCCGGGGCGCGAATCCGTCGACGTACATCATGGGGACTCCGGCCACCACGCCGTACGCCTGCCTGGAGATCGCCGGCCAGCTGACGCGCTTCCATCGCGACCACGCCGACGTCTACCGGGATCTCGTACCGGCCGCGCGGACGCTGCTGGTCCGGGGCGAGTCGCGGGCGGAGTTCGAGGGACTGTATCTGGCGCTGCTCCAGCGGCACGTCCCCTTCGACGTGCTGCCGGCCGAGCGGCTGCCGGACGTCGATCTGGGGCGATATCAGGTGGTCGTCCTGCCGGACCTGGGGCCGGTCGACCTCGGCGAGTACGACGGGAAGGTCGTGGCAACGGGGGTGACCGAGTTGAACCCGATCGCGAGCTACGAGACCGAGGCGGCGACCCGGGGCCTGCACCTGGAGGGCGGCGTACCGGTGATCGGCGCGTTCCACGTGGTCGAGGCCGCGGGCGAGCTGCAGGCCTACTCGCGGGCGCCGTACGGGCCACCGGAGAAGTGTCACGGGCACGAGTTGCTGCCGCACCCCGGAATGGTGCGGCAAGGCAACAAAGTGCTGTTCCCGTGGACGATCGGGCGGGCGTACCGCGAGGTCGGGCTGACCGTCCACCGGGACCTCTTCGTGGACCAGGTCGGCGAGGGTCTCGCGACGGAGTTGCCCGAGCAGGTGGAGGTCGTCGTGGGGCGTTCGGCGGCCGGGTACGTCGTCCATCTGCTGAACAGGTCGGGCGACACCGACCAGCGGTTCGCCCCGCCGCTGCCGATCGGGCCGGGGCGGTTGCGGGTGCCCGACGGCGTACAGGAAGTCCATGCACTCAACGCGGGGGAGCGGCTGCCTGTCGACGACGGGTGGGTGCACGTACCGGAGATCGGGCTGTTCGAAGTGCTCGTTTGCGCGTGAGGAGAGCGAGATGGATCGACGAGAGTTTCTCAAGGCCGCCCTGACGGCCGGTGCCGCCGCGGGACTGGTGGGCTGCGGCGGCAGCGGCGGCGGGGCGTCCGGCGGCAAGGTGACGTTGCGCTACGCGTGGTGGGGCAACAACATCCGCCAGCAGAACTACACGAAGGCACTGAAGGCGTTCACGGCGGCGAACCCGTCGATCACGATCGAACCGGAGTTCGCCGACTACACGGCGTTCCAGGAACGGATGACGACGCAGATCGCGGCCCGGGACGTCCCGGACGTGTTCTGGATCGCGTCCCCGCAGGTGATGACGTACGCGAAGAGCAAGCTGTACCGGAATCTCGACGGGATCTCCACGCTGAAGTGGGACGACTACAGCAAGGACGAGATCGAGAGCTTCAAGCTCGGCGGTCAACTGAACACGCTCCCGTTCGCGATCACCACGCCGGTGATCCGGTACAACGAGACCGTCGCGAAGGCCGACGGCGTGACGATCCCGGCGCCCGGGCCGGGCTGGAGCTGGGACAGTCTGTCCGAGCTGTTGATTGCCTACAGCAAGAACAATCCGGGGAAGCGTAAGGGCGTTCCGTACGTGCCGGACCACGACCTGACCTTCGAGGCGTGGCTGCGGCAGCGCGGCGAGCAGTTGTGGACCCAGGACGGCAAGATCGGGTTCACCGTTGACGGACTGGGCAGCTGGCTCGACTGGTGGGAGAAGCTGCGCAAGGCCGGCGGGGCGCTGTCGCTCAGCGAGCAGGAGGGGATGGGCCCGGACTGGGCGCAGGTCGGGAAGAAGACGCTGGTGATGTTCGGCAATTCGAACCACATCATCGACGACGCGAAGGTGTTCCCGAAGGAGAAGTTCCGGCTCCGCCCGGCGCCGGTCGCGGCGGACGCACCGGCCGGCCACAAGTACCTGTACTTCCCGCGGATGGCGATCTACCAGCGGATCGACGACGGCAACCTCGAGGCCGCCGGCAAGGTCCTGGACTACTCGGTGAACAACGCCGAGATGCTGAAGACCGTCCGGCTGACCATGGGTGCGCCCATCAACGCGAAGGTCGCCGAGCAGTCCGCGGCGTTCGCGAGCCCGGACGAGAAGGAGATGCTCGCCGTGGTCGCGGAGGAGCGCAAGGCCGAGCGCAAACCGCGGTACGAGGCGCCGCCCGGATCGAGTACCTGGCGGACCACGATGTCGCGGATCTGCGAGGAGATCGCGCTCGGGAAGACCGCCGTACCGGACGGCGCGCAGAAGCTGTACGACGCGATCGGCGACGGAATCAAGCGGGCCGCATGACCTCGTCACGATTCCACCTCAACCGCCAGGGGAGGGCCGCGCACGTCTTCCTGATCCCCTGGCAGCTGGGGCTCCTGCTGGTCACCGCCGTACCGCTGCTCGCCTCCCTGTACCTGGCGTTCACGAAGTACGACATCCTGAACCCGCCGGAGTGGACCGGGCTGGAGAACTTCCGTCGGATGGTCCACGACGACCAGTTCTGGGCGTCGGTCAAGGTGACGCTGATCTACGTGCTGGTCTCGGTGCCGCTGCAGCTGGCGTTCGCGTTGCTGCTCGCGCTGATCCTGGACCGCGGGCTGAGCGGTCTGGCCTTCTATCGCAGCGCGTTCTACCTGCCGTCGCTGCTCGGCTCGTCGGTGGCGATCGCGATCCTGTGGCGGGAGATCTTCGGCGACGACGGGCTGATCAACAAGGGCCTGGCGCTGGTCGGGATCCACGGCGAGAGCTGGCTGCAGAACCCGCGGACCGCGCTCGCGACGTTGATCGTCCTGAATGTGTGGACGTTCGGTTCGCCGATGGTGATCTTCCTCGCCGGGCTGCGGCAGATCCCGGACGAGCTGTACGAGGCGGCCCGGGTCGACGGCGCCGGCGTCTGGCGGCAGTTCACCCACCTGACGGTGCCGCTGCTCACGCCGATCATCTTCTTCAACCTGATCCTGCAGACGATCGGCGCGTTCCAGACGTTCACCCAGGCGCACATCATCAGCGGCGGCACCGGCGGTCCGGCGAACTCGACGCTGTTCTACACCCTGTACGTGTACCAGCAGGGATTCGTCGCGTTCGACATGGGCTACGCGTCCGCGCTGGCGTGGGTGCTGATGGTCGCGATCGCCGTCGTCACCGCGCTGCACTTCCTGGTCTCGAAGTACTGGGTCTTCTACGGAGACAGCTGATGCCCAAGCTACTGAAACACGCCGGCCTGCTGGTGTTCGTCGCATTCATGATCTACCCGCTGATCTGGATGGTGGTGAGCGCGTTCAAACCACCCTCGGACATCCTCACCGAGCCGGGGATCATTCCGCACCAGGTCACCTTCGAGAACTTCAAGGAAGGCTGGGGTGCGCTCAACCGCCCGTTCTCCGCGTTCTTCCTGAACTCTCTCGTCGTCACGCTCGGGTCGATCGCGGGCAACCTGTTCTCCTGCTCGCTGACGGCGTACGCGCTGGCCCGGCTGCAGTTCCGGATGCGGAAGGTGTACTTCGCGATCACACTCGCCTCGGTGATGCTGCCGTTCCACGTGCTGGTGATCCCGCAGTACATCTTCTTCTCGCAGCTCGGGATGGTGAACACGTACTGGCCGCTGCTGATCCCGAAGTTCCTGGCCACCGACGCGTTCTTCGTCTTCCTGATGGTGCAGTTCATCCGGACGCTGCCGCGCGAGTTGGACCGGGCCGCGTGGATCGACGGTGCCGGGCCGTTCCTGACGTTCTGGTACGTCGTACTCCCGCTGATGCGGCCCGCGCTGGTGACCACGACGATCTTCACGTTCATCTGGACGTGGAACGACTTTTTCGTACCGTTGATCTACCTGACCAGGACGCAGGTGTTCACCGTACCGGTGGCGCTGAACTCGATGGTCGATTCCGAGACCCAGAGCGGAGTGGGCATGCTGTTCGCGATGTCGTTGCTGTCCCTGATCCCGATCCTGATCTTCTTCGCCGTGGCCCAGAAGTACCTGATCCGCGGCATCGCCACCACGGGGCTGAAATGATCGTTGTCGTCGGCAAGGAGAATCCGGCGTACGTCGCGGCCGCGGGCGCGCTGCCGGTACGGTTCGTGGCGTCGCTGGAGGGTGTGGACCTGGCCGGGGCCGAAGCGGTGATCGGCCATCTGCCGGGCGATCTGCTGGCGAAGGCGCCGCGGTTGCGGTGGGTGCACAGCCCGTCGGCCGGGGTCGACTCCGACCTGACGCCGGAGATGCTCACGTCACCGGTCGTGCTCACGTCGAGTGCGGGCAACGGCGGCATCTCGCTCGCGGAGCACTCGATGCTGCTGATGATGATGCTGAACCGCGATGTACCGCGGTGGATGCGGGCGCAGGCCGAGCACCGCTGGGACCACTACCGGCACGGTGAGCTGGCCGGTCGTACGGTCGGCATCTACGGGCTCGGGAACTCGGGTCTGGACCTCGCGCTGAAGGCGAAGGCGTTCCACATGCGGGTCCTCGGCGTACGCCGCCGTCCGGACCAGCCGTCGCCGAACGTCGACGTACTGTGCGACCTCGACCAGCTGCTCGCGGAGTCCGACTTCGTCGTGGTCACGACGCCGCGGACGCCGTCGACGGCCGGGGTGTTCGACCGGGAGGCGTTCGCGCGGATGAAGCCGTCGGCGTACTTCGTCTGCATCTCGCGCGGCGGGATCGCGGACGACGACGCGCTGCTCGAGGCGTTGCGGAGCGGGCAGATCGCGGGCGCCGGGCTGGACGCGCACGGCGTCGAACCGCTGCCGCCGGACAGCCCGTTCTGGTCGTTGCCGAACGTCGTCGTCACGCCGCACAACGGCGCCACCAGCGACGGGACGCTGCGCCGGTCGGCGGAGATCGTCGCGGACAACCTCGGCCGGTTCGCGCGCGGCGAACCGCTGCGGAACGTGGTCGACAAGGCCGCGGGTTATTAGGCCAGTACACTTGCCTGACAGTTTTTGCCCGTCGGAGGGGGTCCCGTGAGTACCGAAGCGCGCCTGGAGCTGGGGCCGTCCTCGTTGACCGATGCGCTCTACGAGTCGATCCGGAAGCGGATCGTGAACGGCGAGATCCCGCAGGGCGAGAAGCTCACCGAGGTCCGGCTCGCCACCGAGTACAACGTCGCCCGCCCGACCGCCAAGGCGGCGCTCGAGCGGCTCACCGCGCTCGGGCTGCTGCGCCGTACCGCGCACAAGACCGCGGTGGTCCCGGTGCTCGACCAGGCCGAGATCCGGGACCTGTTCTTCAGCCGGATCACGATCGAGAAGGCGGCGGTCTCCGCGCTGGCCGCGACCGGCGAGGTGCCGCCGGACGCGGCCCGCGCCCAGGTCGCGATCGAGTACGCCGCCCGGGACCGGATGTTCGAGAACCAGGTCGACGCGGACATCGCGTTCCATACCGCGCTGGTGGCCGCCGTCGGCAGCCGCCGGCTGGCCCGGATGCACGAGCTGATCATCGGCGAGGTGCAGCTGACCATGGGGCAGTACCAGGCGCACCGGAAGGCGGCGCCGACGACCGTGGCGAAGGAGCACGCGGCGATCCTGACCGCGATCCAGGACGGCGACCCGGCGGCGGCCGCCGAACACCTCGCGTATCACCTCGAGCAGGCCCAGGGCCGGCTGCTCAGTACGTTGCCCGAAGGGGATTGACGAAACTCTCCCGGCTTGGGAGATTCGGAGGGAACGGGCGGGTCTGGGGGAGGGCCGGCCGCCCGTCGGGGGTTCAGACGCTTTCTGGGGTTCGTGCTGTGCTCGACGGCAGTGCCGGTCTGCGCGGCGTACGTGTTCGTGTGTACGCCGATCTGCGACAGCAACGTGCACAGGGGAGCGAGCGCATGATCGAGAACCTGCGGGAGAGCACGCGGGGACAGGTCTTCACGGTGGGCGACGAGGAGTACGACGCGGCGCGCCGTGTCAACAACTGGATGATCGACAAACGGCCGCAGGTGATCGTCCGGTGCGAGAACGCCGGTGACGTGATGGCGGCGATCGACTACGCGCGGACGAACGACCTGGAGATCGCGGTCCGCGGCGGCGGGCACAGCGTGCCGGGGTTCGGAACGGTCGACGACGGGCTGGTCATCGACCTGAGCGGGATGCGCAACGTCCGGGTGGACCCGGTGAATCGGACCGCGCGGGCCGGCGGCGGCGCGACCTGGGGCGACTTCAACGCGGCCACGCACGCGTTCGGGCTGGCGACGACCGGCGGGATCATCTCGACCACCGGGGTCGGCGGGCTGACGCTCGGCGGCGGCATCGGGTACCTCGCCCGCGGGCTCGGGCTGTCCTGCGACAACCTCGTGTCGGCGGACGTGGTGACCGCGGACGGGAAGTTCCTGATCGTCAGCGAGAAGGAGAACGAGGACCTGTTCTGGGCGTTGCGTGGTGGCGGCGGCAACTTCGGCGTGGTGACCGCGCTGGAGTACCGGCTGGCACCGTTGTCGACGATCTACGGCGGCCCGATGTTCTTCGAGCTGTCCGACGCGGCCGCCGTACTGGCCGGGTTCCGGGACCTGATCATGGACGCGCCCGAGCAGCTCGGCGGGTTCCCGGCGTTCCAGATCGCGCCGCCGCTGCCGTTCATCCCGGAGGACCGGCACGGCGAGCCGTTCGCGGCGATCGTCGGCTGCTGGGCGGGCGACCTCGACGAGGGCGAGACGCAGATCTCGAAGTTCCGCTCGTTCGCGCCGGTGGTGGCCGAGCACGTCGGGCCGATGCCGTACCCGGCGCTGAACAGTGCGTTCGACGCGCTGGTGCCGCCGGGGCTGCAGCACTACTGGAAGGCGAACTTCGTCACCGAGCTCACCGACGAGGCGATCCAGGCGCACCTGCGGCACGCGGCCGGGCTGCCGGCGGTGAACTCGACCGTACACATCTACCCGATCAACGGCGCCTGCCACCGGGTCACCGCGGACGCGACAGCGTTCGCCTACCGGGACGCGAACTTCGCCACGGTGATCGCCGGCATGTGGCCGGACCCGGCGCAGAACGAGGCATCGATCGACTGGGTGCGGTCGTACTACGACGACATCGCGCCGCACTCCGAGGCCGGCGGGTACATCAACTTCATGGCCGGCGACGACCAGGGCCGGATCCGGGAGAACTACCGGCAGAACTACGACCGGCTGGCGGAGGTGAAGCGCCGGTACGACCCGGACAACGTGTTCCACCTGAACCAGAACATCGCTCCGTAAGGGGGTGCGGTCCGGCCCGCACCCCCTGAGGGCTATTTCTTGGGGCCGAGCTTGTGGACCACGATGCCGGACTTGAACGTCGTGGTCCCGAGCAGCTCGAGGTGGGTCATCTCGATGCCGCTGCCCTGCAGCATGTTGGTGCCGTCGGCAACCACCGGGAAGATCCAGAAGTGGTACTCGTCGACGAGCTTGTGCTCCAGCAGCGTCCGCGAGAACGACCCGGTGCCGTACTTGATCAGGTCGCCGCCGTCGGACTCCTTCAGCCGCCGTACGGCGTCGGCCGCGTCGCCCTCGAGCGGCTGCGCGTTCCACTTCCAGTCGGTCAGCGTGCGGCTGGCGACGTACTTCGGCATCGCGTTGAAGACGTCGGCCATCGGGTCGCCGGCGCGGGACAGCCAGGCGTCGGCGAAGCCCTCGTACGTGACACGGCCGAGCACCTGCGCCTCGACGCCGTCCATCAGGCTCTGGCTGTATGCCATGTGCTCGTCGTCCCAGTACGGCGGGCTCCAGTTCTGCGGCTCGTCGATGACGCCGTTCAGCGTGACGAACGTGGACTCGATCAGCTTCCTCATGGGTCTTTCCTCTCACGGTTGGTACGGGCGCCGGTTGCGGGCGTCGCGTAGTACTTCGGCCCACCAGACGAGCTGGTCGAGCATGAGCTTGGCTGTTGTCTCGTAGCCGGCGGACGGCTTCGGCCAGCCGCCGTCTGCGGTGAACTGCTCCCAGTAGCAGGGCAGTGCGACGGTGTTGCGGATGGTGACGGCGTGGAGTTCGGTGAAGACCTGTCGCAGCTGTGCGGTGGCGTGGCAGCCGCCGTACTCACGGCCGTAGCTGACGATGGCTACCGGCTTGGCGTGCCACTCCTCGTAGTACCAGTCCAGGGCTGTCTTCAGCGGTGCTGGGAAGCTGCTGTTGATCTCTGGGGTGACAACGGCGAACGCGTCTGCTGTTGCCAGCCTGGTACCGAGTTGCTGGACCTCCTGCGGCGGAACTTCGTCGGTGTCGGGCAGCGTGTCCGGCAGGTTTGCCGTCACCAGGTCCACAAGGTCGACCTCGAACTGCTTGGCAGCCTGCTGAGCGAGCCAGTGCGCCACTGTCGGGCCGAAGCGGCCACGGCGGGTGCTGCCGATGATCACTGCCAGTCGCATCTGCCGTCCTCCTTCCGTCTGACCCAGACTCTGCCGGAAGGCGTTTACGGTTTCTTTCCGGTTAGTGTTCGGTGGTGCGCTTCGGGGTGCTGGGACCGGTGACGGCCTGGACGGACGCGGGAACGCCCGTGGTCATCCAGGGGCTGAAGGTGCGTGCGTTGCTGGCCGACCTGCTGGTGCACGAGGGGCGTCCGGTGCCCGCTGACCGGCTGATCGACCACCTGTGGGGCAGCGAGCTCCCGGGGAACCCGTCAGGGACCCTGTCGGCGAAGGTGTCGCAGCTGCGGCGTGCGTTCGAGGACGCTGAGCCGGGTAGTCGCTCGCTGGTGCGGTCAGGGCCTGCCGGGTACTCGGTCGACCTGGATCGTGGGTGGTGTGACGCCGACCGCTTCCGTGAGTTGGTTGCTGCGGGGGCCCTTGAAGAGGCCTTGGCGTTGTGGCGGGGGCCGGCGTACGCGGACTTTGCCGATGACGCCTTCGTCGAGGCTGCAGTGGCCAGGCTGACCGACGAACGACTCAGCGCGTGTGAGCGGGCGGACCTGTCAGCGGCTGACCTGTCGGACCTCGTCCGTGAGCATCCGCTGCGTGAGGGACTACGGGCCGCGCACATGAGGGCCTTGTACCGTGCGGGACGTCAGAGCGAGGCCTTGGCGAGTTTTGACGAGGTGCGCTCGCTTCTACTGGAAGAGCTCGGCCTGGACCCCAGTCCGTCGTTGGTGGCGCTCCAGCAGTCGATCCTCACGCAGGAGCTACCGCACGCACGGAACAATCTGCCGGCCCAGGTGACCGAGCTGATCGGCCGAGACGACGCCCTGGCCGATCTTGGCGCTGCTCTGGGCGGCACGGCTCGGTTGCTGACGCTGACTGGGCCTGGTGGTGTCGGCAAGACCCGTTTGGCTCTCGGAGCGGCTGCTGCGGTTGCTGACCGCTTCGGCGACGGTGTTGTGCTGGTGGAGCTGGCCGCCGTGACACCGGATGCTCTGTCGGTCAGCAACGCGCTCACGGATGCAGTGCAGGCCGCTTTGGACCTGCGGGACACCGGCGAGGCCATCGTGGATCGGTTGGCTGCTGTCATGGGCTCCCGGCTGCTTGTGCTGGACAACTGCGAGCAGGTGGTCGAAGACGTCGCAGTACTGGTCGATCGGCTGTTGGCTGCGGCCCCGGGGCTTCAGGTGCTGGCGACGAGCCGTGAGCCGTTGGGGCTGGCTGGTGAAGTGGTGTGGAGTGTTCCGCCGCTGGTGATCCCGGGCATTGATTCCGAGCCGGAGACGGTGGAGGCGTGCAGTGCCGTGCAGCTGTTCGTTGCACGGGCTGCTGCGGCGTCACGCGGGTTCGCTCTGACTTCGGAGACGGTCGCTGACGTGGCCGTGCTGTGCCGGCGGCTGGACGGGATTCCGTTGGCGCTGGAGCTTGCGGCGACGCGAGTACGGGCGCTCGGCGTACGTGGCCTGGTAGCGCGCCTGGACGACCGCTTCCGGTTGCTGGCGACCGGGCATCGCGGTGCGGCGCCACGGCAGCAGACGTTGCACGCGATGATCGACTGGAGTTGGGAGCTGCTCGACCCGGCGGAGCGGTCCGTGCTGCAGCGCCTCGCCGTACACGCGGACGGCTGTACGGCGGAAGGTGCGGCGGCTGTCTGCGGCGCCGACGACGTACTGGACGTGCTCGTGCGGCTGGTTGATCGGTCGCTCGTCGTACCTGTCGACGGGACGCGGTTCCGGTTGCTGGAGTCGGTGGCCGCGTACTGCACGGACAAGCTGCAGGACGCCGGCGAGCTGGAGGTTGTGCGGCAGCGTCATCTTGAGTACTACGTGTCGCTGGCTGAGGCGGCTCGGCTGTTCGGTGCTGAGCAGGGGCGGTGGCTGCAGTTGCTGGACGAGGACTCGGCCAACTTCAGAACTGCGCTGGATCGTGCCGTGGCCACGGGGCAGTTGGAGCTCGCGGAGCGGCTTGTGGTCGCGTTGGCCTGGTACTGGTTCCTGCGTGGGCGTCATTTGGAGGCCTTGCGTTCGCTGGAAGCCGTACCGGGGTCTGCGCGTGCTGGGGTCTGGCGGGCCGGCTACTTGTACCTGCTGGGCCGTCCTGAGGCCGCCGCCGAGCGCGACCGTTGGATCGACGCCGCTGATGCTCTGGGGCAGTGGTGGATCGGTTACGCCGCTAGCGATGCGGGCGACCTGGCTGCGTGTCAGACGTTGCTGGACAGCGCGCTGAAGCGTTTTGAAGCAGACGGCGACCAGTGGGGTGTTGGCGCAGTCCTGGCGGCACGGGCGAAGCATGCACACGTACGAGCCGACCTGCCGGCGCTATACGACGACGCTTGCCGGAGCATCACGATCTTCCGGGCGTTGGGGGACCGGTGGGGCGTGCTGCAGGCGACCAGCTGGTTCGGTGCGCACGCGGAGCTTGTCGGTGACTTCGACGAGGCGGAACGGCTGCACCTGGAAGGTGTGGCCGCTGCTGAGGAGATCGGGCTGTGGCCGGAGCTGGCGAACGAGCTGGGCATGCTCGGCTGGACGTCGATCCGGCAGGGCCGGTACGAGGCAGCACGGTCGTACGGCGAGCGCGCCGTACGGCTCGCCACGGAGCAGGGGCAGCGCGCCACGCAGGCGTTGGCGGAGATCGTGCTGGCGTTCGCGGCTCGTCGTACCGGGGCTCTCGACGAGGCGTCGGAGCGGTTGCAGGCATTGATCGACGCCGCCCGTCAGCAGCAGGAGGCCGTGCTGTACCTGTCGCTGGTGCTGGACGAGCTCGGGTTCGTCAGGGAGCTGCAGGGGCGGCTGGCGGACGCTCTGGAGCTGCACGTGGAGGCTTTTCGGGTGTCGGAGGACTTCGACTCGCTCCGTGGCATGTGCTGGGCGCTGGAGGGGATTGCCGCGTGTCATCCGGACAAGGAGCTCGCAGCGGTCCTGCTGGGATGTACGGCGGCCACTCGGGCGTCCGAGAACTACCTGATGGCCGCCACCGAGACCGAAGACCTCGACCGCGCGGTCGCCGCGGCAGCCTCGGCGCCGGACTATCAGGCGGCGTACGCGCGTGGCGGCGAGCTGAGTCCGGCCGAGGCGTTCGGGCTGCTCGTCCGGCAGTAGATGTTCTGTAGTTGAGATTATTCATCTAGCGAAGTAGTTTTACCGCATGGATTATGGGCATGAGCTGGTCTTCGGCACGTTCCTGACCCCCGCGGTCGACGCCCCGGACCGGGTGATCGCGCTGGCCCAGCTGACCGAGCAGGTCGGGCTGGACCTGGTCAGCTTCCAGGACCACCCGTATCAGCCGCGGCTGATGGACGCGTGGACACTGCTGTCCGTCGTCGCCGCGCAGACCGAGCGCATCAAGGTGACCACGAACGTGGCCAACCTCCCGCTTCGGCACCCCGTGGTCCTGGCGCGCAGCGTCGCGACGCTGGACCTCATCACGGGTGGCCGTGTGGAGCTAGGGCTCGGCGCTGGCGGGTTCCTGGAGGCTGTTGCGGCGAACGCCGGGCCGCGGCTGACCACAGGGCAGAGCATTACCGCCCTTGAGGAGGCCATCGCGATCATGCGCGAGGTCTGGACGCCTGGAGGCGGTGGGATCCGGCTGGAGGGCAAGCACTACACCGTGGCCGGCGCCAAGCGCGGTCCGGCGCCCGCGCACGACGTGTCGATCTGGCTGGGCGCGTACAAGCCCCGCATGCTGGCCCTGACCGGGCGGCTCGCCGACGGCTGGCTGCCGAGCAGCGGGTACGCCGGGCCGGACGAGCTGGCCGCTATGAACAAGGTGATCGACGAGGCGGCTGTGGACGCCGGGCGGGAGCCCGCGGCGATCAGGCGGCTTTACAACATCGCCGGGCAGTTCAGCGGGCACGGTGGGTTCCTGCAGGGGCCTGAGGAGCTGTGGATCGACCAGCTGACCGAGCTGACGCTGGGGGAGGGCATCAGCACGTACATCCTTGCCTCGGACAACCCTGACGACATCAGGCGCTTCGCTGAAGTAGCTACTGGCGTACGTGAGGCTGTTGAGGCGGCACGGTCGGGCGCCGTGGTTGCTCCGGCTCCGGTGTCCAGCTTTGGCGTAGTACCGACACCACCTCCGGCTGTGCGGCGTAGCGCAGTACAGCTGCTCGACGAGTCGGCGCGGCCGACCGGGCCTCGTCAGGACCCGTCGCGGACGTATACGCCGTACCAGCTGCAGTCGGGGCAGCACCTGATCGACGTACACGACCATCTGCGTGCTGAGCTGGAGCAGGTGCGCGATCTGGTGGAGCAGGTCGCAGCCGGGACGCTAGGGGTCGGTGCAGCCCGGTCACACATCAACACGATGACCATGCGGCAGAACAACTGGACGCTGGGGACGTACTGCGAGTCGTACTGCCGGCTGGTGACAACGCATCACTCGTTGGAGGACGCGTCGCTCTTCCCGCATCTCCGGCGCGCTGACCCTGCGCTGGCACCGGTCGTGGACCGGTTGCAGGAGGAGCACAAGATCATTCACGACGTACTGGAAGGTGTCGACAAAGCGCTGGTAGCGCTCGTTGACGGCTCAGGCAGCATCGACGGACTGCGTGCCGCCATGGACCTGCTCGACGACACGCTGCTCTCGCACCTGTCCTACGAGGAGCGCGAGCTGGTGGAGCCGCTGGCGCGGCTCGGGGTGCTCTAACTACTTCGCTTCCCCCAGCAGCGAGGCGAGGATGTCGAGCAGGCGCAGCGTCGGCACCTCGCCCAGCAGCCGGGCGGCACTGGTGGCCGGTTCGGCGATCAGGCGGACCTGCAGCAGCTTGAAGTCGCGGATGTTGGCCGGGTTCACCAGGTCGTCGCGGACCGCGGCGAGGAACGCCGAGCCGGCCGCCGACGTACCGTAGGTCATCCGGATGAAGCTGTCCGTGACCGGATACAGGTACGGCCGCTTCAGGTGCAGCAGCTTCGACTTCTTCGCGTGCCCGAACCCGCGGTGCCCGGTGAACTTGTCGTCCAGCGCCATTGCCGCCTCGAAGAGCTCACTGCCCGGCGCCGCGTCCTCGAGCCGCGCGTCCACCGGGATCGCTGCCAGCTCCTTCTCGGTCTCGACCTCGAGCAGCCACGGGATGTCCATCGCCCGCAGGTCCGACCCGATCACCATCGTCCGGGCCAGGTCCTCGAGCGTGATCCGGTTCGGGTCCGAGCCGCCGACGGTGGTCATCCCCGGCAGCCCGTCGTAGTACTGCAGCACGGCGCCGTTCGTCTCGGCGTACAGCCGCAACTGCGCGATCGCCTCGTCGACGACGATCTTCCGGGTACCGATGTTCATGAGCCACACCCTCACACTCTTGGTGGCAGACCCGCCAGCGGGCGGACCATCATTCGAACGTTCCTCACACTGTTTCCGCAGATCGTAGCGACTTCCGGGGGACCTGCACGCCAGGGTCACTTCCCGTTATCCACAACCTGTAATCATCCCCGCCGCCGCGGTGCCGTTCACCATAAACTCTCTGTCACAACCCCACGACTGAGAGGAGGCAAACCGTGCGCCGACTCCTGGCCATCGTCCTGCCAGTCCTCCTGCTCACGTCCCTCGCCCCACCCGCCCAGGCCACCCCGCCGGACGCCTACTACTGCCTGCACCCCGACCTCGCCGTCTCCGCCGAAGGCCAACTGCTGAGCAGCGGCGACCAGCTCGCCCTCGACGGCGGCATGGCCCACGCCGGCACCGGCCTCACCCTGGACTTCCAGGCGCACACCGTCAACACCCCGATCGACCTGTGCAACCTGCGCATGACCGACTCCCGCGTCTGGCAGGTCGACCACTGGCCCTGCACCCACGCCCCCAAACCTCAGCCTGCCCGCACCCAGTCGTTGAGCTGGTCCGTCTACGTCCCTCTCGACTGCAAGTTCATCGCCTCGCCGAACCTGCTGACCGTCTCGCTGACGAACGGCAAGGGCTCGGCTGCAGCCAACGTGATGATCTACGCCGGGGCGCCCGGCTTCGTGCTCCCGGACAAACAGGCACGCGCGTTCTTCGGACCGTTCGCGATGCAGTCCGATCCGGTCAACTCGCTCACCGGCGCGCTGGCCGCCGTGGAGACCGATGCCTCCGTGACGGCCGTCGGACTGCCGCTGACGGTCACCCGGACATACAACTCGAACGACACCGTCGCCGGTGCGCTGGGCGTCGGATGGCGATCGTCGTACTCGGACCGTCTGGTCTTGTCGGCGACCGGCGCGCGGTACCTGGCGTCGGACGGGCGCGAGATCGGCTTCACGCGGAAGGGCCCCGCGTTCGCGGTGGAGGCCGGGCCTGGGCGGTTCACGCTGGCGCGGTCGGGGTCGACGTACCTCCTGACGAGCGTCGATCAGACGAGGATGCAGTTCTCCGCGGCCGGAGAACTGCAGTCGATCCGCGACCGCAACGGTCAAGGCGTGACCATCTCGCACGCCGCGGGGCGGGTCCAGACGGTTGCGAACGGTCGGCGCTCGCTGTCGTACGACTACGACTCGCAGGGACGGATCACCTCGGTCCGGCTCTCCGGTCCGGGCGTCGCCCCGCGGACCGTGCGGTACGAGTACGCGGACGGTCAACTGGCAGCGGTTGTCTCACCGGGCGGGATCCGGACGCAGTACGAGTATGTGGACCGGCGGCTCAAGTCCGAGCGCGTGGGGGATGCGACCGCGTTCGTGACGGAGTACGACACCGACGGGCGGGTCGTGGCGCAGACCGACGGGAACGGCGGCCGCTCCACCTGGTCCTGGGACACCGACGGCATCCGCGGTACGTCCACGATGACCGATCCGACCGGAGGCACGTGGCTCAACGAGTACGAGCGGAACTGGTTGATCCGCCAGACCGATCCGACCGGCGCCACCGCGACGTTCCACTACGACGCCGACGGCAACCTGATCCGCGTCTTCGACAACCTCGGGCACGGGGCGCGGCACGAGTACGACGCGCTCGGTCGGGTGGTGGCGTCGACGGACGCGGCCGGCGCCGTCACCCGGCGGACGTACAACGTGCGCAACGACGTCGTTGCGACAGTGGATCCGCTCGGGCGGCGCACGACGTACAGGTATGACGCCCGCGGCAACCCGACCGGTACGTCGTACGGCGGTCGTAGCTCGTCGGTCACCTACGACCCGCGCGGGCTGGTGACCGCGTCCCGTGATCCGCTCGGGCGCACAACGCAGTACGCATACTCCGTCGACGGCGACCTGGTGCGCGTCGTGGATCCTGCACGCCAGGTGACACGAGTCGAGTACGACGGGTGGGGACGACCGATCAAGGTGACGTCCCCGCGCGGTGCGGTCAGCACGGTCTCCTACAACGACGACGACCAGCCGCTCGAACAGCACGGCGCGCTCGGTGTCTCGACAAGTCAGACCTACGACGCACAGGGCCGGGTGTCGACGCTGGTCGACGCCCGTGGGGGCACCACGAAGCTTCGTTACGACGGGTCGGGTGCGGTGGTTGGTGTCACCAGACCGTCGTTGCCCGAGGCCACGACGACCTACGACGCCTCGGGGCGGGTCACCAAGATGGTCGACGCCGGCGGCCGCGCGCAGACCTTCACCTACGACGGCGCCGGCCGTACCACCGAGGCGACGTACGGCGCCCGGACCTGGCGGTTCGGCTACGACAAAGCCGGACGCCTGATCCGTACGACGCTGCCGTCCGGCAAGACCGCGTCGTTCACCTTGGATGCGCGCGGTGCGCCGCTGCGGATCGCCTACTCCGACAAGACCCCCGCGGTCAGCTTCACCTGGGACGCGGCGGGCCGCCGTACGTCGATGACCGACGGGACCGGCGTCACCCGCTTCGGGTATGACAACTTCGACCACTTGTCGTCGTCGACCGGGCCCGGCCGAGCTGTCAGCTATCGCTGGGATGCTGCCGGCAACCTCTCCGGGCGCACCGCGGCCGGCCATGCCGAGTCGTACACCTGGGACGCCGCCGACCGCCTGACCTCCGTCACCGCCGACGGCAAGCCGCTGGCGTCGTACCGCTACGACCTGGTCGACGGCAGGATCACCACGACGCAGCCGGGCGGACTGGTCAAGACCGAGCAGGTGGACCTCCGCGGCCGAACCATCTCGTTGTCCGTCACACAGAACGCCCGCCCTGTTCGCACCATCACGTCTGCATACGACGCGGCCGACAACATCACCCACTCGAACGACTCCGTCGCGGGCGAGGCGTCGTACGAATACGACCCGCTCAACCGCCTGACAGCCGCCAACTCCATCCGCTACGCGTACGACGGAAGCGGCAACCGCACGTGGGAACAACGCCCATCCGGGAGCACCTGGTCCCTGTACGGCGCCACCAACGAACTCCAGGCCTCGATCACCGCACCTGCCGACTATCCACTCGCCCCGCCGTCCGCCCGTTCCTACACGTACGACCAGGACGGCAACCTCACCTCCGACGGCACCACGACGTACGCCTGGTCCGCCGCCGGTAAGCCCGTCACCTCGACGACAGCCGGCGCCACCACGACGTACACCCACTCCGGCGACGGCCGCCGAGCCACCTCCACCACCGGCCGCCAAACCACCCGCTACCTCTGGGACCCGCTCTCACCCCAGATCCTGAACACCACAACCGATGCCAAACCAACCCGCTACCTCTACGGCAGCAGCCTCCTCGCCGAACAAGCCGGGACCACGCAGACGCCGCTCACCACCTCACCGAACGGCACGCTCCTCACCACCGCAACCACGAAGCCAACCCAGCACGACTATGACCCCTACGGCCAAACCCGGGCCGGCCCCACCCCTCCACCCACCGCCGGCAAGCCATCCGCCCAGCCAACCCCCGGCTACATCGGCGGCCTCAAACTCCCCACCGGCAACTACCTCCTCGGCCAGCGCGAGTACAACCCCACCACCGGCACCTTCCTCACCACAGACCAGGCCGGCTCCGCCAACCCCTACGCCTACACCACCGGCAACCCCCTCAAAACCACCGACCTCCAAGGCCTGGACGACGTAGAAGGCACCCTCACCGACGTCTCCCACATCTCCGGCTACATCTCCACCGCCGCCCTCGCCGGCGCCGTCATCTGCGCCATCGCCCGCGCCTGCGCCCCCGCCATCCCCATCTTCCTCGAGATCTCCTCCGCCACCGGAGTAATCTCCGCCGGCACCGCCGGCATCCTCGACTCCCAAGCCTGCATCCTGAAGGGCAACTGCTCGCAACTCGCAGCCGATGTCGCGGTAGGCCTCGTTGCGAGCCGTTTCGCAGGCATGGGGCGTGGCGGCGCGACTGCCGCGTCCGGCGTCGAATCCGTGTCTCCTTACACCATTCGATTCAGCCAAACCACAGTCAACGGAGCGAACGACATAGTTGCGAGCATGCGCGCGAACGGATGGGTGGGTGATCCGATTGACGTCGTGCGTATGCGCGACGGCAACCTTACGACTGTGGACAACACAAGGGTCCTGTCAGCAGCTCTCAGCGGTGTCGATGTGCAGGTTCGGGTCCATGAGTTCGACAGCGCATTGCCTGCACAACTTGCCGAGCGATTCGCGGACCGCAAGGGTGGGCTGCCGGCGACTTGGGGCGAGGCGGTGGTGAACCGCATCAACAACCAGAGTTCCAAGTACCGGAACAGATACCCGTCGGGGTCGCCGTTCACCGGTTGGAAGGGGAAGTGACACATGGGATACATGCTTGACCTCGCGGAAGTCCCTGACGGCTTCTCATATCCGGACTCGTTCATTCGGGTTGTCGAGTTAGGACTGATCGACCTAGAGCCTTGGCGGATTCTTGAAGGAGAGTTGCTGCACGCGCGGTACAACGGGCTGGCAGCGCGATACCCGGGACGTCAATTGGTGCCGTTCGCTCGGCGGCAGGACAACGACGACGTGGCCTGCTGGCACGCCGGTGCGCCGGAGGTATTGATCATCCACGACTTCGACACCTCCGATCGTGCGGTACGCGAGACGCTCCCGTCGTTCTACGACTGGCTACGTCGCGCTGTCGACGACCTGATCGAGTTCGAACCAGATGATTAGCACCCGAGAGTCTCCGCGCATACTCCGCGCGACACGACGGTTTCGCCTCCGGTCGTGGCTCCGGCGGCGCTGTCCGCCGGCTCTTCGGAATTGCCTCGACACGAGTGTCGGCTCGTTCAACGCTGCCGGCTCGGTCGCGTGAGCTGTCGGCCGGTGAGGAGTGGGTGTTCAGGCGACGAGAAAGCAGGTGGCGAAGGGATGGGCCCGTTGAAGTTGATCGGGTATTGGAGTGGGCCGGGGGCTGATGGGTGGCCGGAGATTGGGGCGTTTGTTGATGAGGGGTGGGATCCGGAGGAGCGTGAGTGGGTTGTCGACTACCTGCGCACGGGGGTGATCAGTCGTACGTACATGGGGTACTCGCGGTGCCGGATGTGTGGGCGGGACAACGGGGTCGTCGAGTTGACTGATGGTGTCTGGGTCTGGCCGGAGGGGCTGGCTCACTACCTGGATGAACACGGCGTACGGCTGCCTTCGGAGTTTGTGGCGCATGTCCTCGCGCATACGGAGCGCCTCGAGCAGGCTGAGCGGGAGACAGCGTGGTGGCGGTCGCGGACGTCGTGGGCTGGTGGCGACCCGGACCGCTTCTAGGGTTTCGGGGTATGGAGAGTGGTGTGCTCGCCAGGTTCGGGCGTTGTGTGGCGAGGGGGCGGTTGCGGTCTATCAGACGTATTCGCCGGAGATCGCGGAGCCGGCGTTGCGGGTGGGGGACGTTTGTGAGCCGTTCGGGATGGGGCGGATGACGTGGATCAAGCCTTCGTTCTTGTGGATGGCTTATCGGTCGGGGTGGGGGACGAAGCCGGGGCAGACGCGGGTGTTGCGGGTTTGGATTCGGCGGAGTGGGTTCGAGTGGGCTTTGGGGCGTGGGGTGCTTTCGCATTACCAGGCGGGTTTTCACGAGTCCGAGGCCTCGTGGAAGCAGTCGTTGGCCGGTGCGGATCCAGTGGGATCCGGAGCAGACGGTGACGTTGACGCCGCGGCCGCGGGTGCGGTCGATCTAGATCGGGTTGTCGGGGGATGCGGTACGGCGGTATGTGCATGAGTGGATCGTGGGGTTGGAGGACGTGACCGCGGAGATGCAGCACGTACGGGACGTCGCCCGTACGTCGAGGGATGCGGCGGAGGCGGCGTTGCCCGAGGAGCGGCCGTACGCGATCTCCCACGAGTTGGCTGCGCGGATTGCCGCGACGCCAGGTGAACACCCGAACCGCTGACGCGAGCGGCTACCTGCGGAGGGCCTGCGGCCGCTCGGCCTGTAGGTGGGCCCGGCTCAGCCGCCGCTGGGCTCGGCCGGTTCCAGTCTCCCTGCTGATCGAGCGGTCTCGGGCCTGCGCACGGCTTCGTTTGCCCTGACTCCGCGGGCATTACGTGTCGCGGGTCGCCCGGTCACCGGGTCGCCGACCACACGCGCCTCCAACGACTCCGACGCCTGCGCCTCGTCACCGCTGCCGGCGTCGAGCGTCACGCTGTCCTCGTCGATGGCCAGCCGGACCGGGGCGTTCCGCTCGGCGACCAGCGCGACCCGCTTGATGTGCGGTTGCCGGACTGCAGGCGGTGCGAGCGTTGATGGGGTGGGGCTAGAAGGTTTTGGCTGTCGTGCGCGTGGTGGACAGGGCGTCTTCGCGGGACTGGGCGGCGTCGCCGGTGAGGGTTGGGTGGTAGCGGATCTCGGTGATGTCGGTGATGCCGGTCCAGCGGAGCCAGTCGTCGAAGAAGGTGGACTGGTGGTTGATGCCGAACGCCGGGCCGAGTGCAGGGCCCCAGACGCCGCTGGTGTAGATGACGACGGCCTTGCGGCCGGTGTTGGCGAGGAGAGGTTGGTAGCCGGTGTGGGGGTCGAGGCCCCAGATGGTGCCGGGCTGGGAGATGACGTCGATGAACTGTTTGAGGATGTAGGGGACGCCCGCGTTCCACATCGGGACGCTGAAGAGGAGGCGGTCCGCGGCGAGGAAGCGTTGGACGGTTGCCTGTACGGCGTCCCAGGCCGCGGCCTCCTCGCCCTCGAGCGGTTCGCCGGCGATGAATGTCATCTTGGCGCCGGCCGCGGCGGGGCCGAAGTCCGGGAGCGTGCCGTCCCACAGGTTCCAGGTGAGGACCTCGTCGTCGGGGTGCGTCTCGCGGTACACGTCGACGAACGTGTCGGCGATCCGCAGCGACTCGGACTTGTCGCCGCGGGGTGACGACGCGATGTGCAGCAGGGTGCTCATGTGATGCCTTCCGGTCTTATCGGACTATGGTCCGGTTACGCCGACGACAATACGGACCTCGGTCCGTTTGGTCAAGGCAGCTGCAAATTGGATTGACCGTGTCCGCATGATGGGGACATGACTTCGACTCTTGGACTGTTGCGGATGGGACCTGCGGCCTCGGCGGCTCGGGTTCAGCAGCAGGCCGTTCTGTGCTGGGGGTCGATGCCCGGTCAGTCGTGATCGGGCTGCTGGTCGCGGGGCTCTTGGCCGGGTACGGCGTCGCCGTGCCGGTCGGGCCGGTCGGGACCTATCTGGTGGCCTTGACGGCGCGGAGTTCGTTGCGGATCGGGGCGTTTGCCGCGCTCGGGGTCGCCTCGGCCGACGGCGTGTACGCCGCGGTCGCCGCGGGAGCCGGTTCGGTACTCGCTCCGTTGCTCGTGCCGATCGTCGAACCGTTGCGTTGGGCATCGGTTCTGGTGCTGATCGGCCTCGCGATGATGGGAGCGGCCACGGCGGTACGGCGGTATCGCGAGCACCGGATCGTCACGCTGCGGCAGGAAACCCCGATCGGCGCGCGGACGGCGTACCTCGGGATGCTCGGGATGACGATGCTGAACCCGTGGACGGTGATCTACTTCGCCGCGCTCGTGCTCGGAGGTTCGGGTGTCGCGGGCATCGGCGGGCGGATCGTGTTCGTGCTGGCGGCATTCGTGGCGTCGGCGAGTTGGCAACTGCTGCTCGCGGGCGGTGGTGCGCTGCTCGGACGGGTGCTGACCGGTGCCCGCGGACGGCTCGCGACGGCGCTGGCGTCGAGCGCGCTCATCGTCGTACTTGCCGTGCGACTGGTCGCCTAGTCGAGAATGTGCCCGTGATGATTCGGCGTGGGGACGTGGAGATCGCGGTGACCGACCGCGGCGGGGACGGCCCGGTGGTTGTGCTGCTGCATGGCCTGGCCGGGAGTTCGCCTGAGTTCCTGCCGACGGCGGACGCGCTGGTCGACGGGTTCCGGGTGTTGCTGATCGATCAGCGCGGGCATGGGAGCAGTACGCGTCGGCCGGCGGACGTTTCGCGCGCGGCGTACGTCGATGATGTGGTTGCTGTTGTCGAGGAGGTCGTTCCGGGGCGGCGGGTGCGGTTGGTGGGGCAGTCGATGGGTGCGCATACTGCGATGCTCACGGCGGCGGCGCGGCCGGATCTGGTTGATCGGCTGGTGATGCTGGAGGGCATTGCGGCCGGGGACGACCGGCCCGAGGAAGCTCGCAAGATCGGTCAGTACTTCGCGTCGTGGCCGGTGCCGTTTGCCGACGAGGCCGCGGCGCGGGCGTTCCTCGGGGACGGTCCGCTAGCGGTTGCCTGGTGCAACGATCTGGAGCGGGTGACCGACGGGCTGCGGCCGCGGTTCGACGCTGACGTGATGGAGGCGACGGTCGCTGCGGTGCAGGAGGACCGCTGGGCGGAGTGGGAGCGGCTCGAGCCGCCGACCCTTGCGGTGTTCGCGGAGCACGGCATGTTCACGGTGGAGCAGCAGGACGAGTTGATTCGTCGTCGGCCGCAGACAGCGCGGGCTGTGATCGCAGGCGGGAGTCACGACGCGCATCTCGATGCGTTCGACGGTTGGATCGACGTGCTGCGTCGCTATTTGAGCAGCTAGGTCGACGGTACGACGCGCTCGACGGCCGCGCCCGGGTTGAGGAACAGGAGGATCGGCGGGCCGGTGTTGGGGAGGATCCGCGCGTACGCCTGGAGTTGCGGGGCGTAGTACGCGACGCGGCTGTCCAATGCCGCGGCGGGAATCGCGTCGGTCTTGTAGTCGACGATGGTCAGACGGCCGTCGTCCTCGCGGTAGATCAGGTCGACGAACCCTTCGAGCACGGTGCCGTCGGGCTGCACGGTGCCGACGTACGACTCGCGCCAGTGCTCGCGGGCCGCGGCGCGCTGGACGACGTCGGACGCCAGCGCTGAGCGGACCAGGGCGGAGACGACGTCGGTGAACTCGAGGACGCCCTCGGCGAGGCACTGGGTCGCGACGGCGGCGTCGAGGCCGGCACCGGTGGAGAGGTCGACGACTTGCAGTACGGCGTGCACGGCGCGGCCGATCGCGGTGCCGTAGCGGCCCTTCGACCACGGCGGGAGCTCGACGTCGCGGGCGCCCTTCGCCGTACCGGGGTCGACGTCGGTCAGGGTGGCCTCCGGGCCGGTGCCTTCGAGGCCGGAAGCGCTCTGGGCGGAGCGGAACCGGCTGGCGGCCTGGGCGGCGGCGGCCCGCGACTCCCACTCGGTGCGGGAGATCGGCGGGGTGACGTCGGGGGCTGCTGCCGGTTCGCGGTCGGGGACCGGTGGGCCGGTGAAGAGGGTCGAGTTCGGCGCCTCGACGCCGCCGGCGGTGGCGAGGAGTTCGGCGTTGCTCGTGTGGCGGCGGTTGCCGGAGCGGTGCAGGGAGACGATCAGGTGGTCGCGGGCGCGGGTCGCGGCGACGTACAGCAGGCGGCGACGTTCGTAGTCGTCCATCTGCTCGTCGACCGGTTGGACCAGGTCGAAATCCTCGGTCTGGACGGAGGACTTGAGTTTCACGGCGTACCCGCCGGACTGGGGCCACAGGACCTGCACGCCACGTTGCCGGTTCGGCGAGGCGGTCATGCCGGAGAGGATCACGATCGGGAACTCCAGGCCCTTCGCGGCGTGGATCGTCATCACCCGGACCGCGTCGGCGTCGGTCTCGGGCAGGACGGCCTCGGCGACGCGGGAGGTTTCCTCGCCCTGGTGGGCGGCCCAGGCCAGGTACGAGCGGAGTCCGCCGTGCTCGACCTCGGACCAGGCGCGGGCCTGGTCGACCACGAACCGGATCCGCCGCCAGGCGTCGCGGGCACGCGGGCCGATCGCGGCGACCTCGAGCATGCGGCGGTCGGCGACGATCTTCGCGAGTACCTCGCTGGGGGTGAGCCAGCGGGCGGCGTAGTACGTGCGGCGGAGCCACTCCATCGCGTCGCCGACCGGGTGGGTGAGGAGCTGGTCGGGGACCGGGGCCGTCAGGGTGAAGGTGCCGCCGTTGCGTTTCCAGGTGAACAGGTCGTCGTCGCCGCAGCCGAACAGCGGTGAGCGGAGGGTGGTGACGAGCGCGAGCTGATCGCTCGGGTCGCCGAGCGCGCGGGCGCAGGCGAGCAGATCGCGGACCTCGGCAGTCTGGTAGACGAGCGAGCTGGCTTCGGCGCGGTACGGGATGTCGGCGCGGTCGAGGGCGTCCTCGAGGAACGGGAGCGAGGTGCGGGCCGGGACGAGTACGGCGATGTCGCCGGCCTCGGCGGGGCGCCAGGTTTCGGCGCGGTCGTCGTACACGAGCCAGCCGTCGCGGAGCGCCTCCTCGATGACGGCGGCGACGTCGGTGGCCTCGCGTTCGCGGAGGACGGAGGCCTGGGCGCGCGGGAGGTCGTCGTGCGGGGACGCGCCGAGGATCGTGACGGCGGGGCCGGCGGCGGGGTCCTCGGGGATTGGGTCCTCGGTGGCCGGTTCGGGGAGCGGCGCGTCGGCGGAGTCGCTCCGGCGGCGGAACGGGAGCACCTCGGCGAGATCGGTGAGCTGGTCGGCGTCCGCTGCATCGGCGGGGTCCGAGGCCTCGGGCCGGTCCGGGGCGTCGCCTGAGTCGGGCTCGTCGAAGAGACTCGGCTCGTCGAAGATCGAGAGCTGGTCCCCCTCGACGGGCGTGGGATCGGCCGGCGCGGTCCTACCGGGACGGACTGTGGCGCCGGAGGCGCCGGGGCGGGAGGGGCGAGCGGTCGCCCCGGAGTGGCCGGAGTGGGGCGGGTCGCCTGGTGTGGTGGAGCGGCTTGGTGTGGAGGGGCTGGTTGGCGTGGTGGGGGTGCCTGGGTTGGGGCGGTGGGGGGAGAGGGACTGGTAGGCGGGTTGGGCGGATTCTTGGGGTTGGATCAGGGTGGTGAAGACCGTGTTGATCCATTGGAGGATGGGCGGGACTGTGCGGAAGTTGGTGGTCAGGGCGACTGTTTCGCCGAGGAGTTCCTGGGCGGTGAGGTATGTCGCGATGTTGGCGCGGCGGAAGCGGTAGATCGACTGCTTCGGGTCGCCCACCACGAACAGCCGCCCCTCGGGGACCTCGACGTCGTGCCAGTCGGCCGCGGACGCCTCCGCGCCGCCGGCGATCCGGACGGCGAGCTCGATCTGGATCGGGTCCGTGTCCTGGAACTCGTCCAGCAGCAGCCGTTCGAACCGCTCCTGCAACTCGTCCCGTACGTCGGCATCGCGCCGCAGCAGGTCCCGCGCCAGCACCAGCAGGTCGTGGAACTCGAGCCGCCCGTCCGCGCGCCGCAGCTCGGCCGACTCCAGCACCCGTTCTGCGATCCAGTGCGAAAGATGCCGAAGGCAAGCATCAAGGAGCAGCTCGACCAGCGAGCCGGCGACTTCGACCACCTCGGTGCAGTCCGCGCGCACCTTCGCGATGTCCGGCCAGTTCTCCTTGCGGCCGATCCGTCCGACCTTCAGCCCGCGCAGCGCCTGCAGGAACGACAGTTGCGTCTCCTGGTCGGACGCCGCTTCCAGCATCAGCCCGAGCTCCCGAATCTGCACCACCTTCGGCAACAGCCGGTCCTCGCTGTCCAGACACGACGAGGCCAGCCCGCCGATCTGCGCCGCGGCCGCGATCAGCCCGGTCAGGTCCGGCATCGCCACCAGCTCCGGCGGCTCGACCAGCACCCGGTCCGCGATGAGATCCCAGTCGTTCCCGAACAGCCGCGCCAGCGACCGCAGATGCTTCAGCTCGACACCGACCGCCATCGCGAGCAGCAACGGCTCGGCGATCGTGTCGTCGTCGAGCAACAGCTGCTGCAGCTCAGCCCACCGCTCCTCGAACGCGACCGACGACCCGACCTCGTCCAGTACGTCGATCAACGGCGGCAGCCCCGCCTCGATCGGGTGCGCGAGCAGGATCTGCTGCGCGAACGCGTGCAGCGTACCGATCGACGCCGAGTCCAGATCGTCCAGCGCCGCGTCCGCGAGCGACCCGACGTCTGTCCGCCGCGCACGCTCGAACTCGACCCGCAACCGGTCCCGCAGCTCCGCTCCGGCCTTCTCGGTGAACGTCACGGCCGCGATCGTCCGCAGCGGTACGCCGTCCCGCAGCACCAAGGTCCGCACCCGCTCGACCAGCGCGTGCGTCTTCCCGGACCCTGCGCCGGCCTCCACGAACAGCGTCGCGTCGGTGTCCAACCGGATCCGATCCCGGGCCGCTCCGTCGAGCAACTGCTCACTCATCAGCGACTCCCGCGGTGGGCGTGGAGGCTAGTCATCCGAGGCCTCCAATGCGGTCGGATCGATCAGGCGGACCAGGCGTTCGAGCGTCGGATCGTGCCGTTTCCGGTCCCACCGCGCCCGTACCTCGCTGTGCCCCAGCCCGTCCGGGTTGCAGTACGGGCACTGCACCCACAGGAAGTCCGGCACCTCGGGCGCCTTCGGTGGGAAGTACCCGGCCGCGATCGAGGACACGATCACGTCGAGCGTGTCGACATACCGCTCCTCGACCTCCGGCGTCAGCGGGACCGGGATCCGTTTGCCGCCGCGGCGGACGAACCAGTACGACGCCTCGACCGGCGTGGAGGCTTCGCCGAGCCGCGCGCGGGCGGCGTACGCGTACACCGGCAGCTGCAGCTTGGTCCCGCCCGCGACCGGGTCGGACTCGATACCTTCGTACCGTGAGAAGCCGCCCGTCTTCACGTCGGTGACATAGATCGTCCCGTCCTCGCCGAGGTCGACCTTGTCCGCGGAACCGCGCAGCAGCACCCGACCGGACGGCACCGGGATCTCCACCGGAGGCTCGCCGTCGAACCCGAACCGCAGCTCGCTGGCCACCACCGAAGCGGACCTGGAAGCCCGCCACCGGTCGTCGTCGGTCAGCAGCACTATCAGATCCCCGAGGATCCGCAACCGCTCGCGCTGCCACAACCGCGGATGGCCGGTCAGCCCCTCCGCCTCGAACCGTTCGCCGAGATCCGCCCCGATCGCCAGCAGCAGCGCGCGTTGCTCCTCCGTCCACGGCTCGCCGTACCCAGGCAGCGAACCGGCCAGCCGCGACACAAAAGCGTCCAGGCTGTTGTGGATCAGGTTCCCGATCTGCACCGGCGAGATCACCAGCAGATCCTCCGGCGCCTCGAGTGGCTCCACCTGGAGCAGCCGCTCGACGAAGTACGCGTGCGGGCAGGTCGCGTACGACTCCAGCGAGGTCGGCGACGCGACCCGCTCCTCGACCGCGAACTCCGGCAGCCCCGAGACCCCCGACAGATCCCCGTCGAACCGCGTGAAGGCCATCGACCCCCGCCCGCGCAACAACTCCCGCGCCCGCACGAGCACGCCGTCGTGCACCCACAACCGCGCCGCAGCGGCCCGCGTCTGCCACTCCTGCTCGGTCGCCGGCATCGTTGCCGTCGTCAACGAACCGGCGTACGACGCGGACGTCCGCAGCACCTCTTCGTACCGGTCCCACTGGGTCGCGGGCAGCGCGTGGTCACCGGTCAGCTCACGCAGCGAACCGAGCAGCCAGCGCGTCGGCAACCGCCGCGACGACCGGCGCAGGTCGCCGCGCGGGAACGACGCCACCACGCGCTCACCCGCGGAGAACGCGACCAGCAGGTGCCGCTGTTTCTCGTCCAGCCGGTCCCGGAACGACGCCAGCTCGGGCGCCGCTGCCTCGCGCACGCGATGGGGGAGCAGCGCGTCCTCGTGCACGCGCCCCGGATAGAGGTCCTCCGACAGACCGACCACATACACGATGTCCGCCGACAACCCGATGCTTGCGGACAACGGCGCCACCAGTACGCCGGTCCCGAACGTCCCGACCCGCGGCAACGACTGCTGCAGCTCGAGGTCGAGGACATCACGCAGTACGGCGAGGCTCGCCGGCGTACCGAGCTCGTCCAGCGTCGACAGGCCCTTCAGCGACCCCTCGACCGCGGCCGCGGCGTACTGCTCCTCGATCGGCAGGGACGAGTAGTCGCCGAGCAGATCGTGGAAGAGTTGCAGCACACCCGCCGACAGGTCGAACCACGTGTCGAGCACCGCGAGATCGGCCAGCCGCCGGCGCAACGTGGACGCGAACGCGTGCAGCCGCTCCGCCGTGGTCGCGTTGTACTGCGCCCGCCGTACCGCAGCCGGTCGTGGATCGTCGGCCGCCTCCTCCTGGTCGGCGGTCCGGCGCTCGGACTCGGCGTACCGCGCCAGCCGGGTGTCCCAGTCGTCGCCGCGCACCACTCCGGCCGCCCGCGACATCCGCTCCCACTGCGGCACCGGGATCCGGTCGCCGGCGAAGTCCCGCGTCGGCGCGTTCGCCAGCGCCCGGAACACGTCCGCGCGCGGCAGGTCCTGATCGACCAGCGCCAGTACTTCGAGTAGCGTCCGTGCGATCGCCCGCTCGTGCACCGGCCGCGTCCCGGGACCGTTGACCTCGATGTGCGCGGCGGACAGGTGCTCGTGCAGGAGACGCGCGTACGGCGAGGCCGCGGCGTACAGGACCGCGATCCGGTGCGCGGGCGTCTGCTCCAGCGCCGACACCACGTCGCGGACCACGCACCGCACCTCGTCGTCGGCGTCGGACGCGTTCAGGATCTCGGTGGCGACCGGGTAGTTCTTCGAGATCGACGTCGGCAGGTCGATGCCGATCCGTTCGAGCGAGCGGCGGACGGCGCGGTCGGCGCGGCGCACGTCGGTCAGTCCGACGATCACGGTCAGGTCGGCCGCGGCGTCGCCGAGCGCGGCGACGAACGCTGCCTCGGACTGCGTCAGCTCCTGCGGAAGATAGAGGACGAGCGCGCCGAGCTCGCTGACGGTCGCCGAGTTTACCGCGGCCGCGGCGGCGCGCAGCAGGTCGGTCACGTCGTACCAGTCGGCGCCGAGCTCAGTGGTCACCTGACGGTGCAGGCGGATCAGGTCGGGGCCGAGCGCGGACGCCGCGGCGACCTTGTCGAGCGCGGGATCGCTGAGGTCGCGGAGTTCGTTGTGTGCCGCAGCGAGCGCTTGAATGGTCGACGGGTGCTCCGCGACCTCGTCGAAGATCCCGGCTGCCTTCGCGAGCGCCGTACGCCAGGTGGCCGCGACGATCGGACGGGTCGCCGGCCGCCGCGGCGCCAGCGATCCGGCCGCGATCTGCTCGGCGAGCCGTTCCAGGGTCGCGAGATACAGCCCGCCGATCGAGGTTCGAGCGAGATGCCGGCGCGCGATCACGCCGGACAGGTTGTTCGGCAGCAGCAGCGTGACCGGCGTCATCGGGTCGTCGGCCTTGAGCCGCGCCACCACTGCCTGCAGGCGTTCCAGAGCCGCGGCGCCGTACGCCGTGCTCTCGATGCGCGTGCTGCTCATGGGCCGAACTCCCGGTCTCTCGACTGTCACCGCTGACGGTAGACCCTGCCACGGACAGAAAGATGAAGGGGCGCGAAACGCCAAGGTTTCTGCGGTGCCGGTGGCCGCCCTCGCACAATGTAGGAATGACGGGACCCGATAATGCTGCGATGGCTGCCGCGGTGCATCACGTCGAAATCTGGGTCCCGGATCTGTCCCGGGCCGTTGCGAGCTGGGGCTGGGTCCTCGGCCGGCTGGGGTGGAAGGACGGTGACGGCTGGCCGGGCGGGATGACGTGGATCGCGCCGGACGGAAGCTATGTCGTGGTCGAGCAGAGCCCTGCGATGTCGGCGGCCGAGCACGACCGGATGCGGCCCGGGATGAACCACCTGGCGCTGAACGCGGCGAGCCGTGCGGAGGTCGACGCGATCGTGTCCGAAGGCGGTGCGCACGGCTGGACGCTGATGTTCGCGGACCGGCATCCGTACGCCGGTGGCCCGCAGCATTACGCCGCCTTCCTGCACAACGACGACGGTTACGAGCTGGAGATCGTCGCGCCGGGTTAGCAGATGAGACGGGTGATACCTGGAGTGACCACTGGGGCCACTGGTGTGACACGATTACCCGAGGCAAGAACGTAGTCGCGGGGCCAGGTGTGGAAGGACGATGCTCGTGACGGAGAAGCCTGACCGGGATCCGGCTGTACCGGAGGTCCTGGAAGCGCGGATCCGGGGGTTGCAGCACGCGCTAGGGCAGTTGCTCGACAATGCACGGCGGTTGACGTACGGCGAGCACCAGCGCGCCGTGCAGCTGCATCGGCAGTTGCAGGAGCAGACCGCGACCGCCCGCCGGGAGTCGCGGTCGCTGGTCGACGCGAAGACCGCCGAGGCACTGTCGGAGGCCGAGCCGAAGGCCCGGCTGCTCGCCGATCGGCTCGCGCCCGGCCTGGCCGCGGTCCCGCCCAACGACGCGCGCTGGCGGTCCCGGCAACTCGTCGGCGCGGGCGTTCCGGCGTACGTGCGGGTCGGCGAGCTCGACGCCGGTACGCCGGTGGTCGCGCCACTGCTCCGCACCAACGGCTGGAAGGTGACCGGCGACCGCAACGAGTCCGCGCGCCGGCTGCTGCAGAGCGTCGCGCTCCGGCTGGTCGCGGCCGCGGAACCGTTCCGGTTGCGCGTCGACGCGTTCGATCCGAAGCTCACCGGGATGATGGGGTTGCTCGGTCATCTGACCACGAAGTACCCGCAATTGGTGCCGAGGGCAACGCATACCGCGGAGCAGCTGCATACCGTACTGTCCGGCCTCGTCGACGTGTCGTCGCTGCGGGCCAGCCGGCAGGCGCAGCTCGGCCACGAGCGGTTCGAGGACCTGCTGAAGGAGACCGGCCAGGTCACCGATCCGTACCGGGTGGTGATCCTGTTCGACTACCCGTTCGGCATCGACACGCTCGCGCAACGCGACCTGCTCCGGCTGGCGGCGACCGCGGGCAAACGGGGGCTGTGCTTCCTCGTGCACTACGACGCGTCGACGGCGGCCGAGCTCGACGTCGACTCGAAACAGTTGCTCGAGCTCCTCAACCCGGTTGCCATCGTCAACGATCGGGTCGAGGTCGCGCAGCTGCCGCCGGCCCGGCTGGACCCGCCGTTCGACGCGTCCGTTGCCGCGGGCATCTGTGACGTGATCGCCGAGCAGGCCGAGATCGCCGTCCTGCCGACCATCGACTTCGAGCGGACGCTGCCGGACCGCCTGACCTGGTGGCAACCGGTCAAGGACGAGATCGGCACGGTCATCGGGTACGACGACCGCACGCCGGCGCTGGTGCGGTTGCGCAGCGGGAACCCGGCGCTGCCGCACGTACTGGTCGGCGGTGCCGTCGGGCAGGGCAAGTCGAACCTGCTGCTCGTGATGATCCACGGTCTCGCCGCGCGCTACTCGCCGGCCGATCTGGAGATGTACCTGCTCGACTTCAAGCACGGTGTCGAGTTCTCCGCGCTCGGCCCGGGACCCGATCGGCCGCACTGGCTGCCGCAGATCCGGGTGCTCGGCGTGCACAGCGACCGCGCGTTCGGTCTCGCCGTACTGCGGCACCTGTCCGACGAGCTGGCCCGGCGCAGCGAGGTGTTCAAGTCACACGGGAACGTCGCCGACATCGCGGAGCTCCCGCCCGGACCGGAGCGGCCGCCGCGGATCCTCGTCGTACTGGACGAGTTCCAGGTGCTGCTGGAGGACGATGACGAACTGGCGGATGAGGCAGCGAAGCTGCTGGAGCGGTTGGTCCGGCTGGGGCGCGCGTACGGCGTGCACGTCGTCCTCGCGACGCAGACGATCGAGGGCGTGAAGCGGCTGTCGACCCGGCGGGACTCGATCTTCGGTCAGGTGCCGTACCGGATCGCGCTGAAGACGACGCCGGCCGACTCGCAGGCGATCCTGCGCAGCGGGAACACCGCGGCCGCCGAGCTGCAGTTCCGCGGCGAGGCGGTGCTGAACGCGAACTTCGGATCGCCCGACGACAACCAGCACGTGCTCGTGAGTTACGCGGACAAGCTCGTGCTGGACTCGTTGCGCGCGGAGCTGTGGACGCGGGCGGGATCGTCGGTGCACGCACCGCGGGTGTTCCATCTCGCGGAGCCCGCGCGGTTGACGGATACGGCGACGGCGGTGCGGCCCGAGGTGGGGCGGCCGTGGACCGGGTTGCCGATCGCGGTGACGGAGGAGCCCGTCGCCGTCGACGTACGGCCTGAGCCTGGGGCGGGTGTGCTCGTGGTGGGGGACGGGCCGGTCGACGCGTTGGGCGTGCTGACCGGGCTGGCCGTGTCGACGGCGGCCGGTGCGGTCGAGCCGCCGCGGTTCGTGCTCGTCGACGGGACGAACTCGGCACAAGCCGTTGCCGAGGGCAAGGATGCGTTGGTGCGGGTGCTGCGCGAGCTCGGCTGCGAGGTCGAGATGGTGGACAAGCACGACGACATCGCGCCACGGCTGTTCGCGCTGCGAGACGCGATGCGCGGCGGGCAGGCGGGCGGGACGTACCTGCTCGGGTTCGGGTTCCACGGCGTACCGCGGATGCAGGTGCACGCCGAGGGGTACTTCGAGAGTCCGGCGAACGCGCTGCAGGAGATCGTGCGGGACGGGCCGGCGCAGGGGCTGATCACGTACGGGTGGTGGAACCGGCTGCACGTGTGCACCGAGCAGCTCGGGTACGGGCGGGGGAACGTCGCGACGCACCTGTTCCTCCGGCACCCGCAGGACGGCGTACGCGCGGTGGCCGGGCCGCTGGTGCGGTGGGCGTCTGAGCCGCATCGGGCGTTGCTGTGGGACGGGCTGCATCCCGAGGCGCAGGTCGTCGTACCGTTCGCTGCTTTGCGCGCGGACGAGGTGGAGCGTGCGGTGGAGTTGGTACGGCGATGAAGACTGACGAGCAGGTGTGGTCCGAGTACGTACGGGCGTTGCGTACGGTCGCCATGGCGCGTACCGACGCGCAGCAGGCGCAGGACCGGGTGACGGCGCACAAGTCGAAGGCTGAGGCGACTGCCGCGTCCGAGGCCGACGCTATGGCGGAGCGTGGGCGGAAGCTGCAGACCAGGCTCAACGCGCTCGCCGACAAGGCAGCGGAGAGCCTGCAGCGCGCCGGGCTGCCGGCTGACGGGAAGCGGGCCAACCACACGCTCCCCGAGATTCGCGCGCTGAACGACATCGAGACCATCGCGGCACGGATCACCGAACAGCTCGCCGAGTCCGTCGACCAACTGGAGGAACTGCGCACGTCGGCCCGGCGGCTCCAGGAGCTCCGGCGGCGGCGTACCATCAGCGCGGTCCTGGCGCTGGTCGGGTTCGTGCTGGTGTGGGTGTTCAGCCGCTCGTTCCTGGCCGGGGTCGAGGCCGCCGCGATCGCTGCCCTGACGATGCTGGCCGCGTCCCGGGTGCTCGGCCTGCCGCGACTGCCCGTCGCGCGCTGGTGGGGCTGGGGCGGCGCCGCGCTGGTGTTCGTCCTGCTGGCGACCGGGCTGCCCTGGTGGCTCGGGATCCTGGTGCCGGTCGTGGTGGCCGGTACGGCGATCGTGCTGCCCAAGAAGCGCAACTAGTTTGGGAGTGGGTTGAGGTGTCCGACGTACTGCGGCTCAAGGAACAGCTGCACCAGGTCTCGATGGAGGCCAAGCAGGCAGCCGGGGGACTGGCCGGGTTCAAGCTCCGGTTCACCCAGCACAGTCAGCTGGTGGAGAGCCTGATCGCCGGCACCGCGACCGGTATCGACCGCGACATCACCGAGATCCTCGAAGCCGCGAGCAAGGCCGTCGAACAGGCCGCCGAGGCCCTCGAGATCGCGTCCGCCGGCTGCAAGAACTACGCCGACCAGATCTGACCCTCCGGTGCCCTCCGAGCTGCAGCGGGTCGCCCGCGGCCTGGTCGACTGCTTCGACGAGATCCCTCGCGTCGTCGACCAGTTGCTGCGTACGGCGGCCCGCTGCCGCGAGAACGCCCAGGTCGCGCTGATCGCCTCCCGCGGCCAGGCCACCGTCGCCGCCCAGCAACTCGACGCCGCCGCCCGGGCCTGCGAGGCCGCCGCCCACTACCTCTCGATGGCACCCCCCAAGGCCCGAGGCTGGGCCGAGGGCCTGGTCGGCGCGGCCGGCCCGTCGACGAACCGCCCGTCCTCGGACTCGGCCAACCGCAACAAGGCAACCAGCGGCGTCCGGAAGTTTGAGGCCCCACTGGTAACGGTCGCCCGCAAAGCCTTCGAAAAGTACCGCCCCACGCAGACGGATCCGCTAGAGCTGGAAATCACCGTCACCGAATCGGGCGACCTGATCCTCGAAGAACGCAACAAAAAAGAAGAAGCGAAACGCGAGGAGCGCCTGACCGCCGATTTCGAGTTCGCCCCCGATCGTGACGAGGAGGACGAGCCTCCCGAGTACGAGGAGCGCGATGAGAAGGAGGAGGCGAAGCGCGAGGAGCGCCTGACCGCCGATTTCGAGTTCGCCCCCAACCGCGACGACGCGGACGAGCCCCCCGAGTACGAGGAGCCCGACAAGAAGGAGGAGGCGAAGCGCGAGGAGCGCCTGACCGCCGATTTCGAGTTCGCCCCCGATCGTGACGAGGAGGACGAGCCCCCCGAGTACGAGGAGCGCGATGAGAAGGAGGAGGCCAAGCGCGAGGAGCGCCTGACCGGCGACCACGAGATCGACGTCGACCTCACCGAAGCGGTGAAGCTCCTGCTCGCCTCCATGGCCGAGTCCGAGGGCCAAGAATGGCAACACGCCACCCTCACCATCACCACCGAAAAAGTCGAAGCCACCTTCGTCTATCCCGAAGAGCCCCGCTCGGCTCCGATCAGCGTCGACATCGAATTGCCGGCACTCGAGCCTGTCCGCGTGGAATTTGACCCGGCGTTCGATGTTCGGCCTCTAGAGTTGGAATTCAGTCCGGGCGTGCATGATCCGAGGCGGACGTTCGATCCATGCGAGATGGCTATCGCTCAGCGTTTGGCCGAGGACGGCTGGCGCGTCGACGCGCGACTCGCAGATCATGAGACACCCGGCAAGAAGAACCCGGACGTCATGGTCCGGAAGTCAGGTTCCAGCCGTGGGGTCATCGTGGAGTTCAAGACGCCGGAGAGCCGAAGTAACAATGCGTTGAAGCGAAATATGAACGCCGGCAGTAGGCAGGCGGGAAGCGACGGTGAGGTAGTGATCGACGGTCGCCCGATCGACCTGTCGGACGAAGACGCGCAGCGGGCCTTTCGCCGAGCGTGTGGACAGCCTGGCAGCCGGGTTGCCCGATTGGTCCATGTGATTCTCGGAGACGGACGCATGGTGACATTTGTGAAGGAGACCTGATGGCCGACAGCGACGAGATCTTCCTGGCACTGACCGGGCCGTTCGAGGCAGCGGCTGAGCGGGTGGCCGGGTTGTTGGGGCTGGAGGCGAACGGGGACCTGCGGGCCGAGTCGGGGGAGTTGCAGTACAAGGTCCGCGCGCGAACAACCGGTGGAGTGGTCGGTGTCTACATCGGTCCGAACGCCTTCCAGTCGGAGCCTGATGAGGCTCAGGCGATGGATTCCTACGGTGTCGTCGTCGATGTTCAGTACCGGACGCACAAGCCTGATCAGGCCGCGGAGGCTCGCTTGATGTTCGAGGCGCTCGTCGACGGGCTGCCTGAGGTGCCGGCGCTGTTGTCGCACAACCTGGAGATGCTGGTGGCGGCGTACCTCCCAGGACGTGGCCGGCACGCCTTTGCGCCCGGCACTACGCTCGACGACCCGGACCAGGGCATCTGGCGACCGTGGGTTGTTGCTGATGTCAACCGTTGACAGTGTCTTCCTCGCGGTACGCCGTGGACTCGGCGAGGTCGGCGAGGTCGGCGACTGGCTCGTCGAGGTGGTTGACGCGGAGGTGATGGCAGCCGAGGCGAAGGCTGTCCGGTTGCGGATGCGTGGGGCTAACGGGAAGGACTGGTTCGGGGTGGTGGTGCATGCGAACGGGTACGTTGCGCCAGGCCCGGAGCCGGACGAGGTGCAGGCGATGGATCGGTACCCGATCGAGGTCCAGGTTCGCGGGGGTTCTGACGGGGCCTTGCATCGGGAGGCGGGGCGGTTGTTCGATGCTCTGATCGGTGCCCGGCCCGATGGACCTGCGTTGCTTGTGCACAATCTCGAGACGCTGGTGGCTGCTCATCTTCCCGGAGTTGGTACCCACATGTTCGAGCCGCCGATCACGCCCGATGTGGAGGACATGGACACGTGGTGGGTGTGGGTTGTGGGTGTTCCTTACGGGGTGTGAGATTTTTCTTGGAAGTTGCGTCATGAACGGTTGGGCGGGCCGTCACTACCTGTGAACCCATCCCCACAGGGAAGTGGAAGTGATTGACGTGAAGGGTTGTCTTGCGAGGTCGCTGATGGGATCCGGCTCGACTCGGTGCCGGGTGTATTGACATGGACGACAGCTGTTGTTCGCGGTCGGTTGCGGTGCGGGTGGAGCGGCGGCGGGTGCGGGTCTGGTTCGGGGAGCATGTGGTGGCGGACTACCGGGCCGAGGCCGAGTTGGCGGAGCGGTACGCCGAGGCCATGTCGCGGAGGTTCGCCGGGTTGCGGGTGACCAGCGAGCCGTTGCCCGAGCATGATCCGGGGCCGGACCGGCGGTTGCCGGGGGAGCGGCTCTGGGAGGTGGCGCCGACATGAGTTCGCGTCGGTTCCGGCTGATCCGGCACCAGGACGTCTCCGGTGTGAGCGGTACGGGGCCGGTCGCCGAGGGCGTGCAGTTCACCGACGGGGCGGTCGCGCTCCGCTGGTACGGCGACTATCCGACCACGACCGTGTGGGACGGGATCGACTCCGTCGTCGCGATCCACGGTCACGGCGGGGCCACCGTGGTCGAATGGCTGGATCCCGAACCGGGTCCCGACCCCGACTTGAGGCTGCCGCCCCGCGAGTCCCTGCCACCGCGTCCGTGGCCCGACCTGCACTCGGCCGTCGAGCCGCAGGACCCCGACCCTTTGCACTCCGAGCGTGACTACCGGGCGGCGCCGGGCGCAGCACCGCCATGGTCGTCGCACCGCGTCTTCCGCTGAGGTATCCGATCCACCGGTGCCGGGTTTCACCCCCCTCCCCGGCACCGGTCACCGCAGGTACGGCGTACGCCCGGGCGAGCCGGTGTACGCCGTACCTGTCAGCGCTGCTCCATCCGGTCCAGCAGATCGAGGTTGTAGAACGTGCCCGGACCGTCGCACAGTTCCATCATTCTTTCCGACATCTCGGTGGTGTCGGGGCGTTGCGAGTTCGCCATCGCCTCCTCGTAGGAGTTGAACTCGACGATCGCGAAGTACCGGCCCTGGTCGTCGCGGTCGGCGCAGGTCAGGCCGCCCACGGGCATCGGCCCGTTGTTCTCGGCCGCGCGCTTGGCGCGGTACTCGTTCATCAGCGCCGCGACCTCGTCCGGTTTCGAGGTCCGGTACTCGATGATCTGAACGAAACCAGCCATCTCTCCCCCTGGTTGTGAATCGACACTCACCCTGGGTGTCTCCTGCTCCGACACTGCGCCCGGATCGCCTGCCTGGCAAGGGCGGACTGCGTACGATCACCTGACGAGCGCGGTGGATCACAGGCCGTTGTTTCTGCCCTCGGCAGAGGTGTCTGGGAATTGTCGGCGCGGCCTGATTTGCTGGCCCGCATGGAGATTCTGATCCTCGGTGGTACGGCGTTCCTCGGTCGGGAGATCGCGACGCAGGCGCTGGCTCGCGGGCACGCGGTGACGTGTGTGGCCCGCGGTGAGAGCGGCGCGGTCGCGGCCGGCGCGACGCTGGTCGGCACCGATCGGAGCCGCCCGGACGCGTACGACGCGGTCCCGGCGCGCGAGTGGGACGCGGTGTTCGAGGTCTCGTGGCAGCCCGGGTTCGTGAAGGGCGCGCTGGCCGCGTTCGGTGCGCGGGCGAAGCACTGGACGTACGTCTCGTCGGGGAACGTGTACGAGAAGTTCGACACCCCCGGCGCCGACGAGTCCGCGGTGCTGCGGGAGCCGGTCGAGCAGGACGTCGCTGAGCGCGAGCAGTACGGCGAGGCGAAGGCGGCCTGCGAGAAGGCGTCGCTGGAGGCGGTCGGCAACCGGCTGGTGATCGCCCGCGCCGGGCTGATCGGCGGGCCGGGGGACACCAGCGACCGGGCCGGTGCCTGGGTCGCGCGGGCGGCGCTGGCGCCGGAGGAGCCGCTGCTGGTGCCCGACACGCCCGACCTGGCGACGGCGGTCATCGACGTACGGGACCTGGCCGGCTGGCTGCTCGACAACGCGGAGCGCGGACAGACGGGAATCTTCGACACGTACGGGCCGGTCGTGCCGTTCGGGGAGTGGATCGCGACGGCGCGCGAGGTCGGTGGTCACACCGGGCCGGTGGTGGCGGCGCCGCGGGAGTGGCTGGAGGAGCAGAAGGTCGAGCAGTACATGGGGCCCGAGTCGCTCACGATGTGGATCACCGAGCCCGGGTACGAGGGCTGGTCGGAGCGCAGTGGTGCGGCCGCGGCGGCGGCGGGGCTGACGCACCGGTCGCGGGCGGAGTTCATGGCGGACTCGCTCGCCTGGGAGCGCGAGCTCGGTCTGGACCGCGAACGCCGCGCCGGCCTGAGCCTCGCGAAGGAGAAGGAGTTGATCGCGGCACTGAAGGCATAGAGAGTGGGCGCATGCGCCTGGTGCTGATCTCGGACACTCATCTGCCGGTGCGGGCGAAGAAGTTGCCCGCGCCCGTGTGGGAGGCGGTCGAGCACGCCGACGTGGTCATTCACGCCGGGGACTGGGTGAGTGTCGGACTGCTGGACGAGTTGGAGTCGCGTGCTGCCCGGCTGATCGGGTGCTGGGGCAACAACGACGGTCCGGAGTTGCGGGCACGCCTGCCCGAGGTCGCGCGGGTGACACTCGACGGGCTGTCGGTGGCCGTCGTCCACGAGACCGGTCCCGCCAAGGGCCGCGAGGAGCGCTGCGAGGCGGCGTACCCGGGGGTGGAGCTGCTCGTGTTCGGGCACAGCCACATCCCGTGGGACAGCACGAGCGCGGGCGGGCTGCGGTTGCTGAACCCGGGCTCGCCGACGGACCGCCGGCGGCAGCCGTACTGCACCTACCAGACCGCCACGATCACAGCCGGCCGCCTGGAAAAGGTTGCCCTTCACAACCTTTAACACAGCAGACGGCCGGGCACGTGTGGCCGGCGCCGTACCACCGAGTTACGGCGCACCCACACGTGCCCGGCCGACGTTGGCCGGGTCAGGCGTTCGCTGCTTCCTTGACCCTGGTCTTGAGGCGATCGCGGACCTCTTCCGGCGTGTACGCACGGCGCTTCCGCTCGCCCCGTGCGACCACAACGCCCGTGGCAGCCACGCCGACGAGCCCCGCAAGCCCTACCACCTTCCATACCTTCATGCCGACTAACCTAGCGACGTGAACAGCCGGATTTCCTTGGATGACGCTACGGAACTGACACGAACAGGTGACATTTGGCTGTTCCGCGGCGCGAGCGCGGCGGATCGGGCGATCCAGCTGACCACGAACAGCCCGGTGAACCACGTCGGAATGGCGATCGTCGTCGAGGACCTGCCGCCGCTGATGTGGCACGCGGAGCTGGGCCGTTCGCTGCCGGACGTGTGGACCGGCACGCACCACCGCGGCGTCCAGTTGCACGACCTGCGCGACGCGGTGCTGGTGTGGGGCAACAAGTACGGTCAGCGCGCCTGGCTGCGGCAGCTGGACCACCCGGTGACGCGGGACCTGGAGGACGCCGTACTGAAGACGGTCGCGCGGCTCGACGGTACGCCGTTCCCGTCGACGGCGCGGCTCGCGTCGCGCTGGGTCCGCGGGCGGATGCCGGCGCTGCGGAAGGGCTCGCAGGAGCTCGAGTCGGCGTACTGCGCGGAGGTGGTGGCGCTGACCTACGAGGCGATGGGGCTGCTGCACGGCCGGCGCCCGAACTGGTACGACCCGGGCCGCTTCTGGAGCGGCGACGAACTGCAGCTCGCGCATGGCGCGAAACTCGGCGCGGAGATCGCCGTGGACCTCCCGGAATCCTGACGCGGCGAAACTGTCGGCGGCCTGTGATTGGCTTGTTCCAGTCGGTCATCGACCGGAGGAGGACCCGGATGTACGCCGTCATCGACACCGAGACGACCGGCCTGTTGCCGAGCCATCGGCACCGGGTCATCGAGATCGCCGTCGTGCTGCTGGACGCGCGCGGACAGGTCGAGCGCGAGTGGGTGACGTTGCTGAATCCACAGCGCGATCTCGGTCCGCAGCACATCCACGGGATCCTCACCGCCGACGTGCTGGCGGCGCCGGAGTTCGCCGGCATCGCGGCCCAGCTGGGTGGGCTGCTGGCCGGGCGGATGGTTGTCGGTCACAACGTCGAGTTCGACCTCGGGCTCCTGCGGGCGGAGTTCGCGCGGCTCGGCGTCTCGGTGCCGCTGATCACCGAGCGGTCGATGTGCACGATGGCGCTGGCCGGTTACCTGCATCCGGGCGCGAAGCGGACGCTCGGCGCGTGCTGTGCGGCCGCGGGGATCTCGATCGAGGGCTGGCATTCGGCGCTCGCGGACACCCGTGCGACGGCCGAGCTGTTCGCGCAGTACTTGGGCGCGTTCGCCGCACCGCCGCCGTGGCAGTGGGCCTACGAGGAGGTCCGCCGGTTGCCGTGGCCCGACCTTCCCGCGACCACTGCCGCGCCGGTCGTGCGGCCGGTGCACGCGGGTGGCCGGCACGGGTGGATGAGTCGACTCGTCGACCAGTTGCCCCGCGTGCCCGAGCCGCCGCAGGCCGACTCGTACCTGGTGCTCCTGGACACGATCCTCGCGAACCGCGAGATCACCGCGGCGGACGCCGACCAGTTGGTGCAGGTCGCCAACGAGCTGGGGATGACCCGTCCACAGGTCGACCACCTCCATCGGTACTACGTGTCCGCGCTGGCCGACGCGTCCTGGGCGACCGGTGTCACGCCCGATCAGCGCCGGGACCTTGACCAGGTCGCCGTGATGCTCGGGCAGCGGGCGTCCGACGTCGACGACGCGCTGGTCCGCGCGAGCGGCGGGCGGTACGTCGTACCGGATCGTCCTGGGGCGCGGGGGTTTCCGCGGGGGAGCACGATGGTGTTCACCGGGGACATGGTCGAGCCGCGTGAGGTGTGGTGGGATCGGGCGGTGGCGGCCGGGTTCGCGCCGCAGGAGGCGGTCCGGCCCGACACGACGTTCGTTGTCGCGGCCGACGTCGACAGCCTGTCGGTGAAGGCGCGCGCGGCCCGGGAGCTCGGCGTACCGATCGTGTCGGCCGAGGACTTCCGGCGGCTGTTGCCGGCGGACGAACCGGTCAGGCAGCCAGGTGTTCCCGGGTGAGCAGGGCGTGCAGGGTCAGACCGGCCTCGGTGAGCGGGGCGGGGGTGCCGTCGTTGCGGTTGATCACGCACAGCGCGTCGGTGACGGTGGCGCCGAGCGCGCGGAGTTCGTTGGTGGACAGCACGATCTGACCGCCGGTGGTGACGACGTCCTCGACGATCGTCACCCGGCGGCCCTTGGTCTCGGCGCCCTCGGCCAGCCGGCGCGTGCCGTACGACTTGGCCTCCTTGCGGACGAACGCGCACGGCAGGCCGGTGTGTCGTCCGAGCGCGGTGACGACCGGGATCCCGCCCAGCTCGAGGCCGGCGAGTACTTCGGTGCCGGACGGGACGAGCGGGACCAGCGCGGCGGCGATCTCGTCCAACAGCACCGGATCGGCCTCGAACTGGTATTTGTCGAAGTACTCCGTGGTCGTCTGCCCGGACCGGAGGACGAACTCGCCGGTCAGATGTGCGGTTGCGTGTACCCGGCGCCCCAACTCAGCAAGTTCCACACCGGGCACCCTATCCGGCGGTCACTCCTGGTCGGGCGCAGGCTCGATCTCGAAGTGCAGCTGCTTGCCGGAGCGGATGCGCTCGATCGCGGACCGGCACGCGTCCTGGCTGATCTCGACGCCGATCTTGCCGAGCTTGCGCCGCAGGATCCTGGCCGCGTCGTTCGCCGACCGGTTGCTGGACTCGTTGATCGCCTCGATCGCGGTCGCGGTGAGTCGTTCGCGGATGTCCGGGTGGGTGGCGGCGATGTCATGCGTGATGCGGAACTCGGTCATTCGCGACTCGCTTTCTTGCGCGCTCGATGCGGGCCGGCAGGTGTCTCCAGGATAGTTACCCGAGAACCCGCTGGACGAAGCTCTCCAGTCGTGTCGCGAGCCGCTCCGCACGCACCTCGGGTGTCGCCGTCTCACCCTGCGGTACGTCGAGCTCCTTCAGCCCGCGGATGTACAGCGAGCAGGCGAGGTCGGCGCACACGTACAGCCCGACCGTGTTGCCCTCACGACCGGCCGTCCCCGCCCGCCGGGCCGCGAACAGCGCGACGTCGCTGACGTGGTGCGCGGTGTTGCAGAGGTCGCACAGTCCCGCGAACCGGCGCGCCGCTCCGGACGATTGCGTGCTCAGCGCGATCCCGGTCACACCGCCGTCGCGGCGGACAACCAGGTACCCCCGGTTCGGCGCCTTCCCGTCGCGCCAGCCGAGGAAGTCCAGCGACTCCCAGGGCAGCTCGGTGAATCGCGGCGGCAATGCCAGCGCCCTCACCTGGCTCTTGGTCGAGTTGACGAACGAGCGCCTGATCTCGTCGGCGCTGAGCGGTTCCACGGTGGGTCCTCCGATCCTTCGAGGACCCATCAGACCCGTCGGCGCGGCCGTCGCGCAACCCGTTAATCAAGTTGCCGCCAGCAACTGTCAGGAGTCGGCGTACCGCACGCTCCGGCTCGCGTCGTGGTTGCGGAGGTCGACGCCGAAGTCGACCGAGGCCTTCAGCCGGAGCAGCAGTGAGACCAGCTCGGGTGCGTCGCCGGTGTCGTCCGAGGTCAGCGTCAGGTCGGTGCCCGCCGCGGCCGGGGCCAGCCGGAACGTCAGCGTGCGGCCGAAGTACCGCAGTTCGTAGACCTGGTCCTGGATGGCGTGCTCGATCCGGCTCTCGTCCTTGCGGCCGTCGGCGAGCACGAACGAGATCACGCCGTCGGCCTCCGGTGCCTGCTCGGCCCAGAACCGCTCGCGGCCGAGGACCGTGCTGATCGCCCGGTAGACGTCGCTCGCCGCCGACGCGCAGTAGACCTTCTGCTCTGCCAACCCCGCCACCCCTGATGCGAACCGTGCTGATCCGGACCAGTCCATTCTCCGGGCTGATCGGGTTCATGAGGTGGACACGCCGGGTGCGGGGTGGACTTCTGCCCGCGAAGGGTGAAATCTGTACTGTGTAAACTTCAACTAGTTAATTCTGGAGGAATCCTCGATGTCCAGCGAGTATGCCGCACTGAGCGGCGACTACACTCTCGACGCCTCCCACACCCGGATCGGCTTCAGCGCCCGGCATGCGATGGTGACCAAGGTCCGCGGTGCGTTCGACGAGTTCGAGGGCTCGTTCCACATCGACGGGGAGAACCCGGAGAACTCCGCCGGCACGGTGACGATCCAGGCGAAGAGCATCAACACCCGGAACAACCAGCGCGACGAGCACCTGCGCAGCAACGACTTCCTGGCGATGGACGAGCACCCGGAGATCACGTTCGCGTCCACCGCGGTCAAGAAGACCGGCGACGCCGAGTTCCAGGTGACCGGCGACCTGACGATCCGCGGCGTGACCAAGCAGGTCGACGTCACGTTCGAGTACACCGGTACGGCGACCGACCCGTTCGGCAACCAGCGGCTCGGACTCGAGGGTTCGGTGGTGATCAACCGCAAGGACTTCGGCGTGAGCTGGAACGCGGCGCTCGAGGGCGGCGGCGTACTGGTCAGTGAGAAGGTCACGCTGGAGCTCGAGGTGTCGGCGATCAAGTCCGCCTGACGGCTGTGGGGGGGACCTCGGGCCGAGGTCCCCTTCAGGCGTGCCGGGTGGTCTGCTGGAGGAGAGCCTCGACCGCCTGGCGGAGGTCGGTGTCGTGGTGCGGACCGGACCAGACCACGATCCGCCCGCGGTCGCCGAGCTTGGTGCTGATCAGGTCGCGGGCCGGTGCCGGGTCGCCCTGGTTGACGAGTACGACGAGCCGCCGGCCGTCGCGCTGCAGCCGGTCCAGCAGCGGCGGCAGCGTGGAGCCGCGGAACACGCCGGGATCGCTCTTCACCTTGGTCTCGATCATCACGCCGCGACCGCGGACCACCAGCAGGAAGTCGGCCCGGTCCCGGGTGAACTCGCGATCGTGGTAGATCCGCGCCTTCGGCCAGAGCCGTTGCAGCGCGGCGTCGACGTCGGCGTCGTACTCTGCGGCGAGCCGGCTGACGCGTGAGCCGGTACCGCGCGGCCGGAACGCGTCCGGCGTACGACGGCTGCCGAACCAGGACGGCAGCCAGTGGCGAACGTGTGTGTCGATCATCGGTGGACCCCTCGACCTAGCCGGCACTCACTGGCGAGTGTGCCCAGGTCGGCGGAGCGGAATCCGGTCTGCGCGCGATCGTGATCGCACCGCCACAAAGTTGAGCTGATCAGCAGGCGGTGGGGGTGGTCGTGCCGCCGTCGACGATCCACTTCGAGTCCTGCGTGACGACGCGCATCTGGTCGAGCCAGCGGGTCGGCGTGGTGTTCGGCAGGACGCCACGGCCGCGGACGTTCACCGTGCGGGCCGAGGTGGTGTCGTAGCAGGCGCTGACCAGGACGCCGTTCGCCGCGAGCGTGCGCTTGGCCCAGACGACCTTGGTGAGCCCGGTGTTGTGCAGCTTGTTGGTCCGGAAGTACTTCGCCTGCGCAGCGATCGCCTGGTACATCTTCGGTGTCATCACCGACTCGAGCTGCGTGGTCTTGCTGCCGCCGCTGCGCATCATCACGTCGAGCGCGACACGGTACGCGTAGTAGGCGTTCAGGACCGGGTCGTCGGAGCCGAGGCCGTCGGTCGCGGCCCGGGCCGCCTTGTGGGCGGCCGGTGCCGCGGCGGCGATGCCGCTGTCGGTGCCGCACCCCTGGAGCAGCAAAACCGGAAGCAGTGTGGCAGCCACGGCCAGGTTCCGCTTGCGCATGAAGACCTCCTGTTGGACGAAAACCCCCGTCCTCGTGCCGCCGGTGCGGACCCGTCCGGCACTGACCGTGTAACGCGGTGGCACGTGTCGTGGTCACTGTGACCTAGATCACATAGCACCCCTACCCGGGTACTGGTCCAGGTTCGGCTCTCTGGCTGGAGGTGCCGGCGGCCCCGGATTTCTACGCTCGATCTCAGCTGCCGAGAGCGAGGAGAGACGATGACGGAGACGCTGAACCGGCCGATCGCGGCGGACCGGAAACGGAGATTCGGCCAGTGGCTGGTGTACGACGTTCTGCTGCTGCCGACCGGCCTGCTGAGCATGGCGGACGCGATCATCGGCGAGCCGGAGAGGGCAGCGCGCCGCTGGCAGGTTGCGCCGAAGAGCAACGCACGTACATTCGCCGACGGGCTGCTCAGCGCAGTTCTCGGACTGGCGAGCCTGTTCGTACTGTTCCTGACCGTGCTGGCCGTGGTGCGTGGCCCGTTCTGGGGCTTCGTCGAGCACGGCCCGGTCGAGCCGGGCACCTGGGGCGGCCCGAGTCGCGCCGGTGCGTGGGTCACGCATGGTGTGCTCGCAGTGCCGTGCATTGTCGCGTTCTTGTTCGTACTGAGTGGCATCGCGGCGCTGCAGGCGCTGCTGGTCGCGGGGACGCGCAGGTGGGTGCTTCCGGCAACCATCGTCGTGGCCGGTGGGACGCTCGCGTTCTTCTGGGCCTGGCTGCAGCAGGTGTGAGTAGGGTCGAACTGTGCCGATGCGGAGATGGGTTGCCGACCTGGGCGTTGTCGCTCTGCTCTTCCTGACCGTCCTGGACCTCGCACAGCACTACGAGGTAGCTCTGGGAGCCGTGCTGGCGCTGGCCATCGCACGTGCGCTGGCATTGGGCCTGTCGTGGCTGCGGCCGCGGGCGGCGGTCGTGGTCTCGCTTGTGACCACGGGCATCACGGCAGCGCTCACAACACCGGTCAGCCCGAACGAGCCGTGGCCGTGGGGTACGACGGCTGCTTTCGGGCATTCGTTCGTCATCGCGATCGCAGGTGCGCGTGGGCTCGGCCGTCGGGAGCAGGTGGGCTGGTGGGTCGCTACGCAGGCTCTGGGGCTGGGCGCGATCGCCCTGGCGCCGGAGCGTGGTGGCTGGCGCGGGCTGATCACCATGGCCGTTCTGTCGGCGGTAGCGGTCGTGGTGGGGGACCTGGTGCGCTCTCGCCGTGAGACGAACCGCCTCCTCGCGGAGCAGGAGACGATCAGCAAGAGCGAGCGGGCGGAGCGGGAGCGGCTGCAGGAGCGCGCCCGGATCGCTCGCGAGCTGCACGACGTCGTGGCGCACCACCTGTCCGTGGTTGTCGTCCGTGCGGACAGTGCCCCACACCGGTTGGCCGACGTACCGGACGAGGTGCGTGCTGAGTTCACGGGCATTGCCGATGAGGCACGGGCCTCGCTGACGGAGATGCGTCGGGTACTGCGGTTGCTGCGGGAACCGGTCGAACAACCTGGCGAGCTGGGTCCTCAACCCGGTCTGCAGGAAGTACCTGAGCTCGTTGAGAGCACCCGGCGCGCGGGGGCCGACGTGCGGCTCGTGGGTGAGGTGCCGTGCGGGTTCGACCCGGCCGTTGAGCTCACGGCGTTCCGCGTTGTGCAGGAGGGGATCAGCAACGCGGTACGGCACGCACTGCACGCGGTCGTGGAGGTCGCGGTACGGCGTACCGCCGGGGAGCTGGAGGTCACCGTGCAGAACGCGAAGCCGCCGCGTCCCGTCGTACCGGCTCCGGGGAGTGGGCAGGGGCTGGCGGGAATGCGGGAGCGCGTGGCGCTGGTCGACGGGACGGTGAGCACCGGTCCGACCCCGGAAGGCGGTTATCTGGTGCAGGCAGTCATTCCGGTTGGAGAGGAGGTGGCGCGTGGCGATCACGGTCATGGTGGTTGACGACCAGGAGATGGTGCGGGCCGGCTTCGGCGCGCTGCTGGACGCGCAGCCGGACCTTCAGGTGGTCGGGCAGGCCGGTGACGGCGCCCAGGCGGTCGATTTGGCGGCTGAGCTGAGGCCTGACGTGATTCTTATGGACGTACGGATGCCTGTGCTCGACGGGCTCGCTGCTACGAAGCGCATCCTCGCCGGGAGTACGCCGGGCGAGCCGCCGCGGGTCGTGATGCTCACGACGTTCGACTTGGACGACTACGTGTACGCCGCGCTCCGTGCGGGTGCGAGTGGGTTCCTGTTGAAGCACTCGACCCCGGACGAGCTGGCAGCGGCCGTACGGGTCGTTGCGGCCGGGGACGCGCTCCTGGCACCTTCTGTCACGCGCAGGCTCGTGGAGGACTTCGCTCGCGCGCAACCCGTCGTACAGGTGACACCGGCTCGGCTGACGCCGCGGGAGACCGACGTACTGCGGCTGGTCGCGAGAGGGCTGTCCAACCGGCAGATCGCCGAAGAGCTCGTGCTGGCCGAGCAGACCGTCAAGAGTCACGTCAGCAACGTCCTGACCAAGCTGGACCTCCGGGACCGGGCGCAGGCCGTCGTTTACGCCTATGAATCCGGCGTAGTGATCCCTGGTCCGCGACACTAGGCAGATGGACGTTCTGGAACGTGTACGCAGCCTGTGCCTCGCACTGCCCGAAGTGACCGAGCGGCCGAGCCACGGTGAACCGACCTGGTTCGTCCGGGACAAGAAGACCTTCGTCATGTACGCCGACCACCACCACGACGACCGCCTCGGCGTCTGGATGGCGGCACCGCCCGGTGTCCAGGAGTCCCTGGTCGCGGACGACCCCGAGCACTTCTACCGCCCGCCGTACGTCGGCCACCGCGGTTGGCTCGGGGTTTTCCTGGACGTGGACGTCGACTGGGACCACTTCGAGGACCTGGTCGAGAACGCGTACCGGCAGATCGCCCCCAAGACACTGATCGCCCGCCTCGACGAGGCCTAGTCGTTCAGCGACACCGACGTCTGCGGGAACCAGGCCGGCGCCGGGGTCCAGGCGCGGGCGTGCTCCGGGTCGTCCCAGTCCCATTTCTCGATCTGTGCCTTGCTGCGGCGGCCGAAGATGGCCCGGAACAGCTCGTACGAGCTGGTGCGTACGGTCGCCTCCGGCTCGTCGGAGCCCGCGGAGTACGTGCCGTCCGGCGTGATGACGGTCAGCGGTCCGGGCTCGTCGAGCATCCAGTCCAGCGCGGCCAGCCACAGTTCGGCCGGCGGGCGCCCGCTGCCGATCGCCCCGTGCAGGTCGGCCTCGTGGACGGCGGCGTCGACGTACGGGTTGCACACCAGCGGATGCGACGTCGTACCGCCGACGATGACCGCCTCGAGGGCCGCTCCGGCGGTCTCCCATTCGGCGAGCACCTCGGCGATCGGCAGGTTCTGCCGCCTCGCCACCTGGGCAGCGGTCCACGGCGGATGCGGCGCGCCGACGACGTTGCCGGCCGCGAAGTCGGCAGCAACACCGGCCAGGTGCGCGATCAGATCCTGCACACTCCACTGCGGACACGCAGGCACCTGCCGGTCCAGGTCCTCCGCACTGAGGTCCTGGACAGCCGCGGCCATCCGTTCACGTCCTGCGTGGTAGAGCTCGGCGCTTCTCGCTGGATCAATCACAGGACTATTGCACCTATAAGGTGTCGTGGTGAACAAGCCGGTAGGGCAAAAGCTGGCAATTGGGCTCGCCTTCGGCAGCTCGGCCGCAGTCATGGTGCTGGAGCTCGTCTCGCTCCGTCTGGTCGCGCCGTACATCGGACTGACGCTCGAAACGAACACCGCGGTCATCGGCGTCGCTCTGGCGGCGATCGCGACCGGCGCGGCGTTCGGCGGCCGGTTCGCGGACGTTGTGCCGCCGCACCGGACCCTAGGCCCGTTGTTCCTGCTCAGCGGTGGCCTGGTGATGCTGATCCTCCCTGTGGTCCGTTGGACCGGCGAGGCTCTTCGCGGCAGCACGAGTGACCTCGTGTTCCTGGTCCTCGCCGTCACGCTCTTCGCGCCGGCGTCGCTCCTGGCAGCCGTCACACCGATGGTCACGAAGCTGCGCCTGGCCACACTGGAACAGACAGGTACCGTCGTCGGCAGACTGTCGGCGTTCGCCACGGTCGGCGGCATCGCCGGTACGGTCCTGACCGGCTTCGTGTTCGTGGCGACCGTGCCGATCAGCACGATCGTTCTCGCCCTGGGCGCCGTCCTGGCAGTCGTCGGTGCCGTGCTCACAGTCCGGCTGCGGGGAGTGCGGGCGGCTGCCAAGCCGGTCGTGCTGGCGGTTGTCGGTGCCACCCTGACCCTCGTGGCACCACGGCCCTGCGAGGTCGAGACCGCGTACCACTGCGCACGCGTCGTCGCCGACCCGAGCCGGGACGGCGGCCGCACGCTGTACCTGGACCAGTTGCCGCACTCGTACGTCGATCTCGACGATCCGACGTACCTGGAATTCGAGTACATCAAGAGCTTCGCGGCCGCGATCGACGGCAGCCGCCCGGCGGGACAACCGGTGGACGCCCTGCACATCGGCGCCGGTGGCCTGACGATGGCGCGCTACCTGAGCGCGACCCGGCCGGGCAGCAAGCAGCAGGCGTACGAGATCGATCCGGCCGTGGTCGACCTCGACAAGCGCGAGCTCGGCGTCCGGACCGGGCCGGACCTGACCGTGACGGTGAAGGACGGCCGGCTCGGCATCCACGACGAGCCGGCGGCGAGCCGCGACGTCGTACTGATGGACGCGTTCAGCGGGGTGTCCGTGCCGTGGCACCTCACCACCCGGGAACTGGTGGCCGATGTCAAGCGGGTCCTGCGGCCGGGCGGGATCTACCTGATCAACGTGATCGACTACGGTGCGGCCAAGTTCGCGAAGGCAGAGGTCAAGACCGTGCAGTCCGAGTTCGGGTATGTCGCGGTGATCGCGCGCCCGGACGAGTTCGCCGGGACCGGCGGTGGAAACTTCGTCGTGCTGGCGTCCGACCGGCCGATCGCCGTCCCCGCGATCGCCCGCGAACTGCGGCCGCCGATGCAGATCCGCGACGAGCTCTCGGGGTTCGTCGGTGACGCGCCGGTGCTGACCGACGACTACGCGCCGGTCGACCAGTTGCTCACGCCGTACGCCAGTTGAGCTTGTTGTGGTTGCATGTGGGCATGCACCCACGCGCAGGTCAGCCAGCACAGCCCGAGGACCTCGTTGACGTCGACGCCATGCTGGCGGCGTACGGCGACATCACGCCGGACGTCGAGAACCCGGCGCAGAAGGTCGTCTTCGGTACGTCGGGGCACCGGGGCTCGAGTCTTGACGGTGCGTTCAACGAGGCGCACATCCTGGCGATCACGCAGGCCGTCTGCGAGTACAGGGCCGGCCAGGGTACGACGGGGCCGCTGCTGGTCGGCCGGGACAGCCACGGGCTCTCGGAGCCGGCGTGGCGGACGGTGCTGGAGGTGCTGGCGGGCAACGACGTACAGACGCTCGTGGACAGCGCGGACCGGCTCACGCCGACGCCGGCCGTGTCGCACGCGATCCTGCGGCTGAACCGCGGCGCCGGTGCGGACGCCGACGGCATCGTCATCACGCCGTCGCACAACCCGCCGCGGGACGGCGGCATCAAGTACAACCCGCCGCACGGCGGCCCGGCCGACTCCGACGCCACCGGCTGGATCGCGAACCGCGCCAACGCGCTGATCGCCGCGGGCAACCGGGAGGTACGCCGGAAGCCGTTCGAGCAGGCGCGTCAGCACGCCGGGGACTACGACTTCCTCGGGCACTACGTCGACGACCTGCCGTCGGTGGTCGACCTGGCCGCGATCCGGGACGCCGGGGTGAAGATCGGAGCCGACCCGCTGGGCGGCGCGAGCGTCGACTACTGGGCCGCGATCGCCGAGCGGCACGGGCTCGACCTGACCGTGGTGAACCCGCGGATCGACCCGGCCTGGTCGTTCATGACGCTCGACCACGACGGCAAGATCCGGATGGACTGCTCGTCGCCGTACGCGATGGCCTCGCTGGTCGCGCAGCGGGACAAGTACGACCTGGCGACAGGGAACGACGCGGACTCCGACCGGCACGGCATCGTCACGCCGGACGCGGGGCTGATGAACCCGAACCACTACCTGGCTGTCGCGATCTCGTACCTGTTCAGCAAGCGGCACTGGGGTGCCGACGTCGCTGTCGGTAAGACGCTGGTGTCGTCGTCGCTGATCGACCGTGTGGTCGCGGACCTCGGGCGGCGGCTGTGGGAGGTGCCCGTCGGGTTCAAGTGGTTCGTACCGGGGCTGGTTGACGGTTCTGTCGGGTTCGGTGGTGAAGAATCGGCAGGGGCTAGCTTCTTGCGCTTTGACGGCACCGTGTGGACCACTGACAAGGACGGGATCCTGCTGGCGTTGCTGGCGAGTGAGATCACCGCGGTGACGGGCGAGACGCCGTCACAGGCCCACGCGAAGCTGGTGGACCGTTTCGGCGCGTCGGCGTACTCACGGGTCGATGCACCGGCTACCCGCGAACAGAAGGCCAAGCTGGCGGCTCTGACGCCAGAAGCGGTCACGGCGACCGAGCTGGCGGGAGAGCCGATCGTGGACCGGCTCACGCACGCTCCTGGCAACGGGGCTGCTATCGGCGGGCTGAAGGTCACAACCGAGTCGGCCTGGTTCGCGGCGCGCCCGTCGGGCACCGAGGACCTCTACAAGATCTACGGCGAGTCCTTCAAGGGTGCCGACCACCTGGAGCAGGTCTTCGAGCAGGCCCGCGACGTTGTGTCCGCGGCACTCGCCTAGCGGACGAACGCGTCCAGCAACCGGTCCAGCTCCGCAGCGGGGTCCGTGGTGATCCCGCTGTGGATCGGGCCGGGGTGTACGACGGTACTGCGCGGCGCGGCGAGCCACCTGAACCGCTCGCCGATCGTCGTACCGGCCGCCGGGCCGCCCGCGGGTTCACCCGCACAGATCGCGCGGACCTGCTCCAACGACGCGCACACCACGTCAACGTCCACTGCCGGGTCCAACGCGCGCAGCCGGTCCGGGTTCACGTCCCAGCCGGCGCCCAGGTAGTCCAGGGCCCGGCAGTAGAGCACCGCACCGACGTTGATGAACTCGCCGCGCTGGATACGCGGTGCGGCGCGCAGGATCACGTAGTCGAAAGGCTTCACCGCACACCTCCCGGCAGCCACGCGGCACGTCCGTCGAGCCTCGCGAGCAGGTGTCCGACGTACCGCTCCCGGTCCCCGTCACCCAGCCACTCGTCCGGCACGAGTCCCACTACTTCCGTCAACAGCTCCGGGGTGATCGCGGCGGTCAGCTCGGCGTCCACCTTCGCGACACCTGGCACGGCGACCGAGAAGACGTGGTCGGACGCGTCGTACGGCTGGTTCGCGAACTTCTCCGCGGACATCCAGGAGTGGTGGAAGTACAGTGCCGCGCCGTGGTCGATCAGCCACAGGTTCTTGTGCCAGACCAGCAGGTTCGTGTTCCGCCACGAGCGGTCCACGTTCGCGACGTACGCGTCCAGCCAGAGGATCCGCGCCATCGCGTCGTCGCCCGGGTTGCCGGCCGATCCGTCGTACCCGAAGGAGCCCGGCAGGAAGTCGACGGCCAGGTTCAGGCCCGCGCTGCGGATCAGCAGCTCCTGGATCTCGAAGTCCGGCTCCGACCTGCCGATCGCCGGGTCGAGCTCGATCAGCTTCAGCTCCGGCACCCGCAGGCCGAGCCGCCGGAACAGCTCGCCCACGACCACCTCGGCGACCAGCGCCTTCGGGCCTTGGCCGGCGCCGTGGAACTTGATCACGTACGTACCCAGATCGTTGCCCTCGACAACACCAGGCAACGATCCGCCTTCGCGGAGCGGCAGCACGTAACGCGTCGCGCTGACAATCGGCAGACTCACGCGGGGCAGCTTAGCTGGCGGGCCCTCACGGGGCCGAGTTGATCTGGCGGGACGACTCGCTCTGGGCGGTGATCGAGCCGTCCTTGAAGGCGCCGTCGAGAGTGCCTTCGGTGCGTCGGGTCAGCATCACGGTGACCTGGCAGGTGGTTGTGGGATTGCGGCCCGGGGTCGGCGTACCGGTGATGGGGTGGAGCGAGCCGGGCGGGATGCTGACCTCGGTACGGCCAGGCTCCAGTTGGAGGCTGCCGGCTTGGATGCAGTCGCCCGCCCAGGACACGAGCGACGATTGGTCGGACGGGCCGGAGTCGAAGCGGACCGGGATGGCGGCGCGGCGGGAGTACGTCGTACCGGTCTGGGGCGAGGTGAGCTTGACGCGCTCGGGGAGCTTCACCGTGGACTTCGGGGCGGAGTCGTCGCCGCTGCCGCGGGTGAGGCTGAAGGTGACCTCGGTACCCGCGGTGACCACGCCGTCGAGCTGACCGTCGTAGTCGGTGACGCCGGCGGACTTGTGGTGCTTCAGCTTCACGTCCTTGCCGCCGCCCGAAGAGGTGACCGACTCACCGTCACCGAGCTCGATGAAGGTGAGCGTGCCGACGCGGTACGACGCACTCACGTCCGCGACGTCGGTCGTCTCCGGGAGCGTGACGACGTACGTGGCGGTGATGCCACTCGTCCGCACGTCTTTCGACTGCACGGTGGAACAACCCGCCAGTACCAGCACCATCGCACCCACCACAATCCGCTTCACAGCCGACGAAGCTAACAGCGCCGGGGTCTAGCCGCGTGGGTAGAACTACGCAGATCGAGAAAGATTGGTGGTGTCGGGCCGGGAAGCGCCTCACGGCGCGTGGCCGCTCGTGGCGGCTTGATTTGGGACCCGGGGCTTGCACCGGCCCGACACCTCGAACAGTGTAGCGGGTGCTCAAACGCCTTGTCCTGTTGGGAATTCGCCATAACATCCGCGGGCCCGGGCCGCAACTACCAGAGTTGTCCGGCGCGTTCGGCGCGGGCGGCGGTTTCGAGTTGGTCTGCGGTCTCGACCAGTTTGGCGGCGGACAGGACGCGGTCGTGGGTGTCGTCGGCGAGGTGGGCGCGGCCGGTGGCGATGATCCGGGCGAAGGCGGCGGCGCGGTCGAGGGTGGTGGCGAAGTCGCCGGTGGCGACGCCGCGGAGGACGGCGTCGACCATGTCGCGGACCTCGCGCGGGCCGGGGGGTTCGGCGACGCCGGCGACGACCGCGTGCACCTCGGCGTACGAACGGCCGGTGGTGAACTCGCGGGACACTTCCTCGGCGTTCGCGTGCACCCAGGAGCGCAGCACGTACAGCCGCCAGAGCGCGCCGGGCAGGGAGTCGGCGGGGGAGTCGGACCAGAGTTCGGCGAGTTCGTCGAGGCCGTACTCGTCGGCGAGTTTGACCACCCGGGCGTGCACCTCGGCGTCCTCGGACTTGCGCACCCCGCGGACCAGCAGTTCGGCGGTCCGGTGCGCGGCCTCGGTCACGGTGGCCGGGTCGGCGGCACCGGGCAGCGACTCGAACAGCTTGTTGCCGGGCATGATCGGCCGACGCGGGTTGGGCGTACTCACGGCCTCCATGGTGCCTGACGCCGCCGGCAGCCGCATGCCGACGCGCGAAATATCGGCTTGCGCCCGCCTGGTCTACTGATCCCGTGATTCCTCTTGACACTTCACCGCAGGCGCTGGCGCTGCGGGCCGCGTTCGACCAGCAGATCCGGACCCGCCGGGGCGGCGCGAGTACCGGTACCGCCGAGTATCTCGGGTCGGTGATCCGGCAGGTCGGCCTGCGCGGCGACGGGTTCGTGCAGTACCTCGGCGGCGTCGACGGCGCGGAGCTGGACCAGCTGATCGCCGACCAGGTCGCGTTCTTCAGGGAGCGCGGGACCAAGTTCGAGTGGAAGTACTACACCCACGACCTGCCGGAGGATCTCCCGGAGCGGCTGACCAAGGCCGGGTTCGTCCCGGACGACGAGGAGTGCCTGCTGATCGGTGACATCGCCGAGCTGACACCGGAGGTCGTGCTCCCCGACGGCATCCGGCTGCGCGAGATCACGTCGTACGCCGACCTCGAACGCATGCAGGCGATGGAGGAGGAGGTCTGGGGCTACTCGCACGACTGGCTGCCGGAGGCGTTGAGCGCGGACATCGCGAACGCCGACGAGCCGGGCACGGTGCTGGTGGCGGAGACCGACGAGGACGACCCGAAGATGGTCTGCGGGTCCTGGATCCGGTTCCACCGCGGCACCGACTTCGCCTCGCTGTGGGGTGGTTCGACGCTGGCGGAGTGGCGCGGCAAGGGCATCTACCGCGCGCACGTCGCGTACCGCCGGAACCTCGCGGCCGCGCAGGGGTACAAGTACCTGCAGGTCGACGCGTCCCCGGACAGCCGCGGCATCCTCGCCCGCCTCGGTCTGCGGCCGGTCTCCGTGACGATCCCGTACAACTGGAAGCCCTGAGTACCCTCGTCCCATGGCGAGTGGAGCGGGGAAGAGCAGTCAGCTGGCCAAGAACCTGGTGAAGTACGGCGTGCGCTACGGGCCGCTGGTGGTCGAGGCGGTCCGGCACGGGCGCGAGCCGGCGCAGCAGGCGGTCCAGGCCGCTTGGGCGAAGCGGACCGCGCGGCGGAAGGCGTTCGAGCATGCGCTCACGGTCCGCGACGGGACGCTGCTGAAGGTGATCAAGGACGGTCAGGCGATCTTCTTCGTGTTCTCCGGCGACGCGATCGTGACGACGTACCCCGCCGTACCGCAGGCCACCTATCCCGAGCTGCTCCGGCACGCGGATCTCGACAAGCGCGAGACTCCGGTGGTCATGCCGCCGCGCCGCCCGTACCTGCGGAGGATCCGGCGCAAGGGTTGACGCGGGCGTAACATTCCGGACCCGGCCGGGCAACACCTCCAGCGCAGAGTGGGAAGCACGTTTCCACGAGGGAGGGCGTCCGCATGCTCTGGAAGATCAGGACCGAACTCGCCGACCGGCCCGGTGCCCTGGCCGAACTCGCTGCACGGTGTGGTGCGGACGACATCAACATCCTCCACCTGGAGGTCTTCACCGCCGAGACCGGTGCGATCGACGAACTGGTCGTCTCCACCGGTGTCGGCTGGACCGCCGACAACCTGGCCGCGCTGGTCGCGGAGGCGGGTTGCGTCCGTACGACGGTCCGCCCATGCCAGGCCGACGTACTGCACGACGCGCCGACCCGGTACCTGCGCGCCGTACTGCGGCTGATCGACGACCCGGTGTCGGTCGACGACGAGCTCGGCGAACTGCAGGGGTTCGACGAGTACACGCCGGCGGAGTGGGCGCGCGCCGACGTACTGGTGGAGATCGCCGGCCGGCTGGCCGAGCGGTACGAGACGCCGGAGGGGCCGCGGCCCGGAAGCGGCGTACCGACGACCAGGACCGCGACCGTGGAGGACGCCGACGCGGTCGTCGCGATGCACGACCGGTGCTCCTACGAGAGCCGCACCCGCCGGTACCACGTGCCGATGCCGAAGCTGACCGCGCGGACGGCGCGGCACCTGTCCGCGCCGGCCGGTGGGGTGTCGATCGTGGCGTGTGTCGGCGACGCGGTGGTCGGAATGGCGACGGCGGCGCCGTGGGAGGAGCTGGGCAGTACGACGATGGAGGTCGCCGTACTCGTCGAGGACGGCTGGCAGGGACAAGGCCTCGGGCTGCGGCTGCTGCGTGAGGTGGTCGAAGGCGCCCGGACCCGCGGCGCGGACCGGATCGTGTGCATGGTGCAGCCGGAGAACCACGCGATGCTGCGGACCCTGGAGCGGTTGCGGATGCGTTCGCGGGTGGTCCGCGACGGCGACAGTCTGATGGTGAGTGTCGCGCTGTCCGACCGGAGCCTGTCGCATGAGGTGGATCGGGCCGCGGTGCAATATCGTCATAGCCGTGCCACCCCTTCCCACCGGCCGGAACCCCCACGGTCTGCTGGTCAACCTGCCCGCGAGCACACGCTCGCCGCTCTTTCAGCTCTTCACGCGGTTCCTGATCGCGCTGGGGCTGCTGACCGTGATGGTGCTGATCGTGGTGGTCGACCGTGACGGCTATCGCGACAGCTACGACGGCAAAGTCGGGTTGATCGACAGCATCTACTACGCAACCGTCACGCTCACCACGACCGGGTACGGCGACATCACACCGGTGTCGCCGGGTGCCCGGCTGGTGAACGCCTTCGTCGTGACCCCGTTGCGGATCGCGTTCCTGGTGGTTCTGGTCGGTACGACACTGGAAGTGCTGGCCAACGAGGGTCGCCGGATCATGCGCGACACGCGCTGGAGGAAACGGATGAAGGACCACACCATCGTCGTCGGCTACGGCACCAAGGGCCGCTCGGCGGTGCACACGCTGCTCAGCAACGGTGTCAAGCGGGACAGCATCGTGGTGATCGACCCGCGCGCGCAGGCGATCGGGGACGCGGGCAACGACCAGATGGCCGCCTTCCACGGCGACGCGACGAACCGGACGGTACTGCGGCGCGCCGAGGTGGTGTCGGCCCGCGAGGTGATCGTCACCACCGACCGCGACGACTCCGCCGTCCTGGTCACGCTCGCGGTCCGGCAGCTGAACCCGAGCGCGCACATCGTGGTCGCGGTCCGCGAGGAGGACAACGTCCCGCTGCTGCGGCAGAGCGGCGCGGACGCGGTCGTCACCTCGTCGGAGGCGGTCGGCCGGCTGCTCGGCCTGTCCGCGGTCAGCCCGAACCTGGGCGAGGTGATGGAGGACCTGCTGACGTACGGCGAGGGCCTCGAGGTGGCCGAACGCCCGGTGCTCGGCCGCGAGGTCGGCAAGCCGCCGTCCGCGCTGCCGGACCGGGTGGTGTCGGTGGTCCGCGACGGCAAGGTGCACCGGTACTACGACTCGAACGTCTCGGTCCTTGCCGCCGGCGACAAAGTCATCGTCGTACGCCCCGCCAAGGAAACCCCCTGGGCAGAACGCCCCGGCGCCGACGAGGACGAAGACTGAGCGCCCGCTGAGAAGCGTGTTCACCTATTGACAGTGGGTGATCGCGGGGAATAAGCCTGGCCTTGTTGCACCGACGGCGGTCCACAAGGGGGGCCCTGCGCCGTCGCCGGCCCAGCCTCGGGCCCCCTGCTGCGGGGTGGAGGCGCGCCGATGCGCGGATCGAGTTATCGGTGGAGAAATCGCTGGGGGATCGGGGCCTCAATCGCGATCGCGATGATGCCGGCTCTGGGGTGGCAGGCAACAGCCGCGGCGCCGCCCACGGGTGCGGGCGCGGTGAAGCCGAACGCGACCAACATGCTGGACTGCAACGGGTTCAGCCCGATCTACAAGTCGGTCAAGAACGGACTGGGCGGCTTGTGTGCCGACCCGGTGACCGTCGACAAGAACGGAGTGCCCTGGCGCTTCGAGGACAACGAGCACTACATCGGCCACGACGAGCCGTCGGTGAAGTTCATCTCGAGCCAGCCGGGCAGTGCGAACGACATCAGCTACCTGATGAGGCTGTCCAGGGACCCGCACGCGACGCCGACGGTGAACAGCCCCGCGGTGAGCAAGTACGCCGAGCTCAGCCCGGCACCGTGGTTCGGGCTGCCGCTGTGCGACCCGAAGTCGTACCCGCAGAACGCGTGTACGCCGGACAGCGACACCAACGGCTCCGCGGTCAACGACCCGAACGGGGCCGGCTCCGCGTTCATGGAGCTGCAGTTCTACCCGCCGGGGTTCGCGCCGTTCATCGACGCGCCCAGCTGTGACGCGAACAGGTGGTGTGCGGCGCTGACGATCGACAGTCTGTCCTGCACGTTCGGGTTCGCGACCTGCAACAACAACTGCATCGAGCCGGTGAACTTCTCGTTCCTGCAGACCGACGGAGTACCCGCCGGGCCGCCGAGTCCACAGCTCACCGACGTGTCAACGCTGAGGGGGAACAGCCGGACCCTGAAGATGGGGCAGGGCGACGTACTGCGGGTGGTGATGCGCGACACCGCGCACGGCCTCCTCGCGAGGATCGACGATCTGAGTACCGGGCGCAGCGGGTCGGTCGTGGCCAGCGCCGCGAACGGGTTCATGAACACGAACATCGCCGACTGCAGCGGTACGCCGTTCGACTTCCACCCGGAGTTCAGCAGCGCGCAGCAGCAGAACCAGGTGCCGTGGGCGGCTCTGGAAGGCGGCGTACTGATGCAGGACGAGCTCGGGCACTTCGAGGCGTGCTCCAGCGTGTCGAGCGCGTTGCCGGTCAACTCGACGTTCCCGAACGGTCAGAGCTTCTCCGACCCGAACGTCTACCAGGTCTGCAACGGCGGCAACGAGGGCAGCGGTTCCGGCGAGGGGCCGTGCAACCCGGCGACCGGGATCTGCGTGAACCCGACCACCGAGACCGGCGCGGCGTGTCCGACCGACAACTTCGCGTCCGGGGCCAACTGCGAGTTCTCCGGCGCCAACTGCATGATCGCCGGTCCGCGGATCACGGTCGTGAACGGCAAGGCGGTGAAGGAGACCTGGCCGATCGCGGGATGCCAGGAGAATGTCTTCCAGAACGGCGATCTCGACTTCGACGGGACGTCGTACCAGGCCGACTGGCCGGACGGTGCGGCCGGGCATCCGACCTCGTTCGAGTATCTCGGGCCGTTCACCGGCGGGCACCCGTATCCGTCCGTGCAGTTCGAGACGAACGTGGGCGCGTCGGAGATCCTCTGCAACACGATCAGCGGTGCGGGCTGTACGGCGCCACCGGCCGGCGCGGCGTTCTACCCGTTCTGGACGCTGGGACACTCGTCGCTCGGGTCGAACCTCTGCGTGTGGAACTTCGGCAACGTGATCGCCGGACGGACGGTGCTGTCGTTCGGGAAGACGGCGCAGTACGGCGTACCGGACCTCGCCCGGTTCGGTGGTACGTCGACGAGCGCGGTACTGCCGAACCCGGAGCTCAGTACGCGGTGTTGAGCACAGGTTGAGATAACAGTTCGATCGCACGGCCCGCGGCGGAGCCTCGCCGCGGGCCGTGCGGTGTTGACGGGGGTCGGACGGCGACCTAGGCTCTGGCCTGTAAACGATTACAAGAACGATTACAGGAGGCCGGCGTGAGTCGTCCGACGATCGCTGGGGTGGCCCGGGCGGCCGGGGTCTCGGTGGCGTCGGTGTCGCGCGTGCTGAACGGGCTGCCGGCCACCGAGGAGATGACCGAGCGGGTACGCCGCGCCGTCGCCGAGCTCGGGTATGTGCCGGACGCGCGGGCCCGGTCACTGAAGGTCGGGCGCACGTTCCAGCTGACGCTGGCGGTCGCGGACGTCGGCAACCCGGTGTACGTGACGATGATGCGCGCGGTCGAGGAGGTCGTGTCCGCGGCCGGGTACCGGCTGGTGGTGACGACGACCGGGCCGGAGGTGGTCGACGAGGTCGCGCTGGTGCAGGGGATGGCGCGCGGGTACGCCGACGGGCTGCTGATCAGCCCGATCCGGGTCGACGAGGACCTGGTGAAGGCGATCCGCGAGTGCGAGGTCCCGGTGGTCGTCGCCGGTAGCGTTCCGTCGAAGGCCGGTGTCGACACGGTACGGGCGAACTCCCCGAAGGGCATGCTGCTCGCCGTCGACCACCTGGTCGCGCGCGGCCGCACCCGGATCGCCTTCCTGAACGGCCCCGCCGACACAGTCCCCGGCGCCGCCCGCGCGAAGGGTTTCGCCGAAGCCCTCAAAGCCCACAACCTCGAGCCCGTTGCGCTTGTGGAAGCGCATGACTTCACTTTCACCGCCGGCCGCACCGCAGGCCCAGAACTGTTGAAGAGCGGGGCGGGATCCGAGCGCCGCCCCGGCGGGACAGCTGCCACCTCCGCCTCCTCCGCCGCCTCCGCCTCCTCCGCCGCCTCCGCCTCCTCCGCCGCCTCCGCCTCCTCCGCCGCCTCCGCCTCCTCCGCCGCCTCGGCCGGGTCCCCCGGGTCCCCCGGGTCCCCCGGGTCCGCCGGGTCCGCCGGGTCCGCCGGGTCCGCCGGGTCCGCCGGGTCCGCCGGGTCCGCCGGGTCCGCCGGGTCCGCCGGGTCCGCCGGGTCTGCCGGGTCCGGCGCGTCTGCCGGGTCCGCCGGGTCTGGCGCGTCCGGCGTCTCCGGCGTCTCCGGCGCGTCCGAGGCGCGCGCTGCTGCGCTCACTCGCCTGCAGGGCGCCGCTTCCTCGGACTCCGGCTCGGAGGGTGCACGTGCCTCCACCTCGCCCTCCTACCCGGAGAGGGCAGGTGCTGTTAGCTCTTCCTTCCACCCGGCGTTCGATGCGGTGATCTGTGCGAACGACCTGCTGGCGGTGGGGTTGATGCACGAGTTGGCGGCGGCCGGGCTCGACGTACCGAACGATGTTGCCGTGGTGGGGATGGACGACAGTGAGTTGGCCGAGCAGAGTTTCCCGCCGTTGACGAGTGTGAACCTGGGGTCCGCGGAGCGGGGGCGGCGGGCGGCCGAGTTGCTGTTGGCAAGGATCGACGACAACGACCGGACGCCGCGGCGGATCGTCGTACAGCCGTCGTTGAGTATCAGGAGGTCCACCCCGTGACGGCGACTCTGACCGCGCCGGCGCCGGTGAAGAAGAAGCAAGGCAAGCCGAAGCAGAACCGGGAAGCGATCCTGCTGTTCCTGCCCGCGCTGCTGCCGGTGCTGATCCTCAGCGTCTACCCGCTGATCCGCGGCATCGCGCTCGGCTTCACGAACGCGCGCGCCGGCCTGCACGTCGAGACGAACTTCGTCGGCTTCGGCAACTTCGCCAAGCTGCTGCACAACAACCTGTTCTGGGACTCGTTCCGGATCGGCGTGATCTGGACGCTGTCCGTCACGATCCTGCAGTTCGTCGCCGCCCTCGGTCTCGCGCTGCTGCTGAACACCGACCTCAAGTTCCGCGGCGTCGCCCGTACCCTCGCGCTGATCCCGTGGGCGATGCCTCCGGTGGTGGTCGCGATCATGTGGCGCCTGCTGCTGCACCCGACGAACGGCCCGGTCAACGAGATCCTGCAGAAGCTGCACCTGACCGATCATCCGATCAACTTCCTCGGCGACTTCAGTACGGCGCTGCCGGCCGTGATCGTGGTCGGGATCTGGGTCGGCATGCCGATGACCACGGTCACGCTGCTCGCCGGGCTGCAAGGGATCGACCGCACGCTGTACGAAGCGGCCGCGGTCGACGGCGCCGGTGCGTGGCGCCAGTTCTGGAACATCACGCTGCCGCAGTTGCGGACGGTGATCGTCGCGATCACCAGCCTGGACATGATCTGGAACTTCAACTCGTTCGGCCTGGTCTACGTGCTGACCGCCGGCGGCCCGGGCGGCAAGACGATGCTGCCGATGCTGTTCGCGTACAACGAGGCGTTCCGCTACGGCAACTTCGGTATGGCGGCCGCGATGGGTGACGTGATGGTGGTCATCATCATCCTGTTCCTGTTCTTCTACCTGCGGAACCGCCTGCGGAGCGAAGCATGAGAACGAAACCCGCAGCCCGCTTCCTGCAGTACGTCGCAGTCATCTGCTACCTGGTCTTCCTCGGATTCCCACTGCTCTGGCTGATCTCCAGCTCGCTCAAGTCGCCGCAGGAGTTCGCCAGTATCACGCCGTCGATCCTGCCGAAGCACGCCGGCTTCTCGAACTACAGCGACGCGCTGAGCGAGCAGGGCCTGGTCCGCGGCCTGGGGAACAGCCTGCAGATCTCGATCTACAGCACGATCCTGGTGCTGATCGTCGCGCTCCCGGTGTCGTACGCGCTGGCCCGCTTCCGCAGCCGCCTGCGGCCGCTGACCAACGGCTGGATCCTTGTCAGCCAGGTGTTCCCGGTGATCCTGATCGTGATCCCGCTGTTCATGATCCTGCGCCCGCTGCACCTGACCAACACGATCCCCGGCGTGGTGATCGTGTACATGGTCTGGTCGCTCCCGTTCGCGCTGTGGATGCTGCAGGGGTACGTCGCCGCCGTACCGCGCGAGCTGGAGGAGGCCGCGTCCGTGGACGGGGCTTCCCGACTGCGCACGATCGTGTCGATCGTGATGCCGTTGCTGAGGCCCGGGCTGATCGCGACCGCGATGTTCACCTTCATCTCGGCGTGGAACGAGTTCTTCTTCGCCCTGGTCCTGTTGCAGGACCCGCAGCTCAAGACACTTCCGCTGGTACTCGCCCGCTTCGTCGGTGCCGAGGGCCAGGTGCAGTTCGGCCCGCTCGCCGCCGCCTCTGTTCTCGCGACCGTGCCGAGTCTCGTGTTCTTCGCCTTCCTCCAGCGCCGGTTGACCTCCGGCCTGCTGAGCGGCGCAGTCAAAGGTTAGGAGAGGTAATGAAGAAGGTCATGACCGCGTTGTTCGCGGCGGGCGCACTGGTGGCGCTCGCGGCGTGTGGGGGCAACAGCAACGACAACAGCAGCTCGGGCAGCTCCACCGAGAAGGTGACGCTGAAGTTCCAGAGCCTCGCCTTCCAGAAGACCACGGTCACGGCGACCAAGAAGATCGTCGCCGACTGGAACGCGGCCAACCCGAACATCCAGGTCGAGTACGTCCAGGGCAGCTGGGACTCGGTGCACGACCAGCTGGTCACCCAGTTCCAGGGCGGTACCGCGCCGGACATCATCCACGACGAGTCCGCCGACATCACCGGTTTCATCAACCAGGGCTACCTCGCGGACCTCTCGCCGTACCTGAGCCAGGAGACCAAGGACGCCGTCTCGCAGGGCGTCTGGGACACCACCTCGAAGGACGGCAAGATCTACGGCGCGCCGACGCTGCTGCAGTCGTACGTCGTGTTCGGCAACACCGCGATGCTCAAGGCCGCCGGGATCACCGCGACCGGTGACTCGCTCAGCTGGGACGACCTGGCCGCGGACGCGAAGAAGCTGACCTCGGGCGGCAAGTACGGTCTCGGCTGGGGCCTGAAGAGCCCGACCGCGACGATGCTGAACCTCGGCCTGAACTTCGACGCGAAGTACTTCGACGGCAGCGGCACCGACGCGAAGGCGGTCGTCGGCGACGCCGAGCTGGAGGTCCCGAAGCGGATCCACGCGATGGCGTACGACGACAAGTCGATCGACCCGACCTCGCTGACCCAGGGCGGCACCGACGTACTGCCCGGGTTCTACGCCGGCAAGTACGGGATGATCGTCGCGGGCAACTACGTCGCGCAGCAGATCCTCGCCGAGGCGCCGAAGGGCTTCCAGTGGGAGGTGCTGCCGCCGCTGAAGGGCACCAGCAGCAAGCAGGCCGCGAACCCGCAGACCCTGTCGGTGCCGGCCGAGGGCAAGCACGTCGAGCAGGCGGCGAAGTTCATCGACTACTTCATGAAGGCCGACAACCTGGCCGCGGTCGGCCAGGGCGACCAGCTGATCCCGAGCACGCAGGCCGCCCGGGACGCGATCCAGAAGGCGACCGGCGGGAAGAACGGCTGGCAGCAGACGCTTGCCTCCGGCACCGAACTCACCAAGGCGCCGTTCCAGAGCGTCGACAACTACCCGAAGTGGAAGGACCAGATCGCGACGCCGGCGTTCCAGGAGTTCCTGGCGAACAAGACCGATCTGCAGGCACTGGGCAAGAAGCTGAGCGACGGATGGGGGCAGGTCAACAACTGATGTCCTTGCTGGAGGAGAAAGCTACGGGGGTCCTCGCCGGCTCCGCGGTCGGTGACGCGATCGGTGGCGCCGTCGAGGGCTGGACGCCGGAGGCGATCCGGGAACGGCACGGCGGCTGGGTGACCGGCATCGTCGGCCCGTGGTACGACGACTGGCGCACCGCGCGCCCGATCGCGCCGTACCACAAGGGCGACGGGCACATCACCGACGACACCTTGATGACGCACGCACTGGTCGAGGTGTACGACGAACGCCGTACCCACCTGGACGCCTACGCGGTCGCGGAGTCGCTGGTGCCGAAGATGCTGAACGGGCCCCGCTGGGTCCCGGAGCTCGAGGCGGACGCGTTGCTGCTGCAGCGGGTGTTCCTGGCCGAGAAGTGGCTGGTCGCCCGGCTGCACTACGGGCACGTCGACCCGCGTGAGGCCGGCGTCGGCAACATCGTGAACTGCGGCGCGGCGATGTACATGGCCCCGGTCGGGATCGCCAACGCGGGCGATCCCGAGGGCGCGTACGCCGAGGCGTTGGACGTCGCGGGTGCGCACCAGTCGAGCTACGGGCGGGAGGCGGCCGGCGTGTTCGCGGCCGCCGTCGCCGCCGCGATGACGCCGGGGGCGACCCCGGCGTCCGCCGTCGACGCCGCGCTGGGACTGGCCGAGGACGGCACTCGGAGGGCCGTCGAGGCGGTCGCCGAAGCGGCCCAGGGAATCACCGACTGGGAGCAGGCGATCCCGGTCCTGCGGAAGGCGATCGAGCCGTACGACACGGTCGGGCCGAACTACCGCGAGCTGTCGATGGACGCCCGGCGGCCGAGCCGGACGAAGGCGATCGAGGAACTGCCGGTGGCGCTCGGGTTCGTGCTCGTCTCCGAGGGAGACGTCCGGCGGGCCGTGCTCGGCGGGACGAACTACGGGCGGGACGCGGACTCGATCGCGTCGATGGCCGGTGCTGTCACTGGGGCCCTCCAAGGTCTGCGCGGCGTGCCGCAGGACTGGGTGAGCGAGATCGGGGCGGCGAGCAAGACGGATCTGCTGGCGCCCGGCCGGGTGATGGCTGCGGTCGCGCAGGACATCCGTGCGGCCGACGCGGAGCGGTGGGCGCGGCGGAACGCGGCGCTGGACGGACTGACGCGATGACGAAGTACTGGAGAGACTGACGCGATGAGATTGACGTGGGTGCAGCCGGAGGACCTCCTGCCGCACCAGCTGGTCCAGGCGCGGTCCGAGGGGATCGACGTCACGGACGTGCAGGCGCGCTGGATCGCCGCCGGCGGTACGACGGACGCACCGGTGTCCGGCGCCTCCGACGAGCCGGCGACGCCCGCGCTGCGGGCGCTCGCCCGGGAACTGCTGGAGGTGCTCGACGCCAGAACAGGGGACTGGCGTGAACCCACCGTCCCGGAGTTGCCGTTGCTCGGGGAAGCCCGCGACCTGGAGGCCCGCACGCTGAACGCGTGGCTCGGCCGGTGCGCCGGGAACCTGCTCGGCAAGCCGGTCGAGAAGATCCCGCGCGCGGGCATCCGGGAGATCCTGGAGAGCTCGGGCCAGTGGCCACTCACGCAGTACATCACCGCGGCCGGCGTACCGGACGAGATCCAGCAGCGCTGGCCGTGGAACCGGCGGTCGAAGCCGACCAGCCTCCGTGAGGTCATCGACGGGATGCCCGAGGACGACGACATCAACTTCGCGATCCTCGCGCTGCTGATGATGGAGCGCTTCGGGCCGGACCTGAGCACCGAGGACGTGGCGCAGAGCTGGCTCGGCGACCTGCCGGCCGGCCGCGTCTTCACCGCCGAACGTGTTGCCTACCGCAACCTCCTCGAAGGCGTCGAGCCCGCTCGGGCCGCTGTGGTCGGCAACCCGTTCCGGGAGTGGATCGGCGCGCAGATCCGTACCGACGCGTACGGCTGGGCGCACCCCGGCGACCGTACGGCGGCCGCCCGGCTGGCGCTCGTCGACGCCCGGCTCAGCCACACCGGCGCCGGGGTGGACGGCGCGCTCTGGGTGGCCGCGATGTCCGCGGCGGCGCTGGTCCTGGACGACCCGGTCGAGGCCGCGACCGCCAGCCTGGAGGCGGTGGACGGCCAGGGCGCGATCGCGCGTGCGGTCCGCTTCGGGCTCACGCTCGCCGACGCCGGTCTGGACGAGGCGCTCGACGCTTTGCACGCGGAGTACGGCGACCTGCACTGGGTACACGCGGTGAACAACACCGCACTCACCGCCTACGCCCTGACGGCTCCGGACTTCGGGACCGCGATCGGCCGCGCCGTGATGGGCGGCTGGGACACCGACTCGGCCGGTGCCACCGTGGGCGCGGTTTTTGGCGCCACGCGCGGGGTTCCGGCAGAGTGGTCGGAACCACTGGACAACCGGGTGGCCACCAGCCTTCCCGGAATGAACCAGATCGCGATCGACGAGCTGGCGCGGCGGACTGTGGAGGTGGCCCGGGGTGGAGCCTGAGGTTGTAGTTGTAGGTAGCGCGAACGTGGACCTGGTCCTCCCGGTCCAGCGGATCCCGCGGCCGGGGGAGACGGTGCTCGCCGGGCTGATGACCCGTGGCCCGGGCGGCAAGGGCGCGAACCAGGCGGTCGCGGCCGCGCGCGCCGGCGCCCGTACGGCGATGGTGGTCGCGCTCGGCGACGACGAGGGCGGCGCGCTGCTCCGGGACGCGCTGGACGGCGTGGACCTGGCGCTGGCGACCACGAGCAAGGCCCCGACCGGTACGGCGATCATCACCGTCGAGGAGAGCGGCGAGAACTCGATCGTCGTAGCGCCCGGTGCGAACGGCGAGCTGACGCTGTCCGGCGCCGCGCTGGCCGCGATCGGCCGGGCGAAGGTCGTGCTCGCGCAGCTGGAGATCCCGTTCGGCACGGTCCAGGCGGCGGCCGCGGCGGCGGCGTACTTCATCCTGAACGCGGCCCCGGCCGCGGAGCTGTCCGACGAGCTGCTCGCCGAGGTCGACCTGCTGGTGGTGAACGAGACCGAGGCCGAGGCGATCGCCGGGCCGGACCGGTCCGCGCTGCTCGGCAAGGTCCCGGCAGCGGTGGTCACGCTGGGTGGTGCGGGCGCGGTGATCCTGACCCGGGACGCCGACGAGATCACGGTCCCCGGCGTACCGGTGGAGGTGGTCGACACCACTGCCGCGGGCGACACGTTCTGCGGGGTGCTGGCCGCGGCATTGGCTGCCGTGTCAGCTAACGACTCGGTCACGACAAGCGACCTGACGAACGCGGTCCGACGCGCTAACGTTGCTGCTTCATTAAGTGTTCAGGCCGCGGGGGCGATTCCCTCGGTGCCTCACGGGGATGCAATCGACGCGCGTTATGCGGAGGTATACCTGTGAACCCGCTCGAACCGCGGCCGATCGATCTACCGACCCTGGTGGACCCGACGGCCGACGTGTCCTTCCTGGACGACGCCAAGATCATCGGCGCCCCGGAGGACCCGGCCGACCTGCCGCGGTGGCGTGCCACGCTCGCCGAGTGGAAGGCCGGCGCCCTCGAGCGGACCCGGTACGACGGTTCGCACTACGCGGAGCCCGGTCGCGAGTGGACCCAGACGGCGTACTCGGTGGCGCTCGTCTGGCTCTGGGACGACCTGCTGTACGACGTCCGCACCGGGAAGTTCACGCCGTCGAAGTTCGTCGAGCACGGGGTCGCGGAGTTCGGCGGGTACGACGCGATCGTGCTCTGGCACGCGTACCCGGTGATCGGCATCGACGACCGGAACCAGTTCGACTTCTACCGCGACGTACCCGGGCTGCGGCAACTGGTCGACGACCTGCACGAGCTCGGCCTGCGGGTGTTCTTCGACTACAACCCGTGGGACGTCGGCACCCGCCGGGCGGCCCGCCCGGACGCGGACGAGTTCGCTTCGCTGGTCAGCGACTACACCGTTGACGGCGTGTTCCTGGACACCCTGAAGGAGGGCGACCCGGCGTTCGCGCGGGCGATCCGGGCGGCGAACCCGGCGATCGCGCTGGAGGGCGAGTCACGGTTGCCGCTGGCAAGGATCGGCGACCACGCGCTGTCCTGGGCACAGTGGTTCGCCGACACGCATGCGCCCGGCGTACTGCGCGCGCACCTGTTCGAGCGCCGGCACATGATGCACCACACCCGCCGCTGGAACCGCGACCACAGCGACGAGCTGCAGTCCGCGTGGGTGAACGGCGTCGGCATGCTGGTCTGGGAGTCGGTGTTCTCGGCCTGGGTCGGCTGGAACGCCCGGGACCGCGCGACGCTGCGCCGGATGGTTGCCGCGCAGCGCGCGTTCGCGCCGGTGCTGATCGACGGCGACTGGATCCAGCTCACCCCGGAGATTCCGGACAAGGCCCGCGCGCACGGCGTCTACGGATCCCGGTTCGACCTCGCCGACATCACCTTCTGGACGTTGGTCAACCGCGACGAGGAGGACTTCGAGGGCATCGTGCTGCGCTCGGAGGACCAGGTCGGGGACTGGTACGACGTGACCTCGGGCGTCCCGATCACCGCGGACGACGACGGCGTTCACCTGGTCGTACCGGGTCGTGGCGTGGCCGGGATCGTCCGGGTCGGCGCGACCGCCGGCGCCTCCTGCCGGGCGACCGCGCGCAAGCTGGGGACGTTGCCGCGGGCGCATGTCGCCGAGTCCGCGTTCCCGATGCGGCCGGCCGCGCTGGTCGACGTACCGTCGGTGTCCGGTGAGGCGTCGATCGGTGCTGCGGTGGAGGTGCCCGCCGGTCCTCGTACGCTGACGGTGAAGCATCGGCGGCGGGAGACCGGGCTGTACGACACAGCGCCGTACGTCGAGGAGTGGAAGCCGCTGCCGCCCCGCCTGCACGACCAGCAGACCGTGACGCGCGAGGTCTCGCTGCCGGGCATCTCGGTGGCGGTCGCCGAGGTGACGAATGCTCAGTATCTGACCTTCCTGCAGGCGACCGGATACCAGCCGCTGGTGGCGAACCGGTTCCTGAAGCACTGGGCCGACGGTGCACCGGTGCCGGGGACCGAGGACGAGCCGGTGACGTACGTCGAGCTGGCGGACGCGCGGGCCTACGCCGCCTGGCGTGGCGGTCGGCTGCCTACCGAGGACGAGTGGCAGGTCGCCGCGGGGGTCGAAGGTTTCGTACGGCGGGAGCCGTTGGTGTGGAACCTGACCGAGAGCGAGTACCGCGACGGCCGCAGCCGGTTCTGCATTCTCAAGGGTGGTTCGGACTACCGGGCCGAGGGCTCCGACTGGTATGCCGACGGCGGGCCGCAGGAGCCTGAGGTCAGCTTCAAGCTGGTGCTCACCGGCGGCGGGCTGGACCGGTCGGCGACCATCGGTTTCCGGTGCGCGGGATGAGACCTGCCGCCCTCGACGGTGTGAAGGTGCTGGAGGCCGCGACGCTGTTCGCGGGACCACTGGCGGCGACCTTCCTCGGCGACTTCGGCGCCGACGTCACGAAGATCGAGCACCCGTCCCGGCCCGATGCTGCCCGTACGCACGGTGCGTCGAAGGACGGGGTCGGGCTGTGGTTCAAGACCCTCGGCCGGAACAAGCGCCTCGCGACGCTGGACCTGTCTCGCGGCCGGGATGTGTTCCTGTCGTTGGTCAAGTCTCATGATGTGCTGGTCGAGAACTTCCGGCCCGGGACGCTGGAGCGCTGGGGGCTCGGTCCGGACGTGTTGCTCGAGGCGAATCCGCGGCTGGTGATCGCGCGGGTGACCGCGTTCGGGCAGGTCGGGCCGTGGTCGCGGCGGCCCGGGTTCGGGTCGCTGGCCGAGGCGATGAGCGGGTTCGCGGCGGTCACCGGCGAGCCGGACGGTCCGCCGACGCTGCCGCCGTTCGGCCTCGCGGACGGGATCACCGCGCTCGCCACGGCGTACGCCGTCCTGGTCGCGTTGCGGGAGCGGGATCGCTCCGGGTCGGGGCAGGTGATCGACATGGCGATCATCGAGCCGATCCTGATGATGCTCGGCGGCGGCATCACGGCGTACCAGCAGACCGGGTACGTGCAGCCGCGGCTCGGGAACCGGTCGTCGAACAACGCGCCGCGGAACGTGTACAAGACCGCTGACGGTCGCTGGGTGGCGGTGTCGACGAGTTCGCAGAGCATCGCCGAGCGGGTCGTCACGCTGGTCGGGCGCGCGGACCTGGTCGCGCAGCCGTGGTTCGCGACCGGGCGGGAGCGCGCGCAGCACGCCGACGAACTGGACGAGGCGGTCGGATCGTGGATCGCTGCGCGTCCGTTGGATCTCGTGATGGCGGAGTTCGAGAAGGCCGAGGCCGCGGTCGGGCCGGTGCACGACATCCGCGGCATCGTGAGCGATCCGCAGTACGCCGCGCTCGGCACGATCGTCAGCGTCGACGACGACGAGCTCGGCGGTCCGGTGGAGATGCAGAACGTGTTGTTCCGGCTGTCCGAGTCGCCGGGGGAGATCAAGTGGGCCGGACGCCCGCACGGCGCGAACACCGACGAGGTGCTCGCCGAGATCGGCGTCACGCCCGACCAGCTCGCCGCGCTGCGGGCAGCAGGAGTCGTGTGAGGGGGAGTTCTGGGTGCTGACCGCACTGTACGTCCCGGCCAACCGGCCGGACCGGTTCGCGAAAGCCGTTGCCGCGGGCCCCGATCTGGTGGTGTTCGACCTGGAGGACGCGGTACCCGTCGCCGACAAGGCGGACGCCCGCGGCTGGGCCGTGGCGTGGGTGGCGGCGAACGCCGCACGGCCGGTCGAGATCCGGGTGAACGCGTTGCACTCGCCGTGGATCGCGGACGACCTGGCCGCGATCTCCGCCGTACGGTCGGTGCGCCTGCGGGTGCCGAAGGTGGAGAGCGCCGCCGATGTGCAAGCCGTACTCGAAAAGGTGCCGTCAGCAAGGATCACGGCGTTGATCGAGTCGCCGCTGGGGGTGGAGCGCGCGTTCGAGATCGCAACCGCGAGCCCGCAGGTGGTCGCCGTCGCGCTGGGCGAGGCAGACCTGTCCAGCGCGCTGGGCGTAGACGGTCCCGCCGGCCTCGCCTGGTCGCGCGCACGACTCGTCTCAGCCTCCCGAGCGGCCGGCCTAGGCGCCCCGATGATGTCGGTGTACCCGAACGTCAACGACCTCGACGGTCTGCGGCACACGTCGCAGGAAGGCCGGGCGCTCGGATTCGTCGGCCGTACGGCGATCCACCCGAGGCAACTGTCCACGATCGTGGAAGCCTTCACGCCGACGCCCGCGCAGGTAGCTGCCGCGCAGGAGTTGCTGGACGCGGTCGAGAAGGCAGACGTCGCCGGCGGCGGCGTACTGGTGCTCCCCGACGGCCGAATGGTCGACCCGGCGATGATCGGCCGTGCCCGCGAGGTCACGGCGCTCGCGCGGGAGATCCGAACCTCCGCCACTCACCAACCACCGGCGAGCTAGCCGGTGCACGCTCAGCCGCTCGAGCAACGGCGTCGGCGGCGTGTGTTGGTGAGTGGGACGGGTCCGCGGGAACCTGTCGGCTAAGGTCTTAGGCATGCTGCCGCGCAGTGTTGACGCCGTGGTGATCGGTTCGGGGCCGAACGGGCTGGTGAGCGCGATCACGCTTGCCGACGCGGGCTGGGACGTCCTGGTGCTGGAGGCCGCCGACACGTTCGGTGGCGCCGTGCGGTCGATCGAGGACGGCGGCTGGATCAGCGATCGTTTCAGTTCGAACTACCCGCTCGGGGTCGCGTCGCCGGTGATCCGCGCGCTGGAGCTGGAGAAGTTCGGGCTCAAGTGGGCCCATGCGCCGCTGTCGCTCGTCCATCTGCTCGACGAGGACGGCGCCGCCGCCGCGATCCACCCGGATCCGGAGGACACCGCGAAGTCGCTCGGCGCGGAGCACCCCGGCGACGGCGAGGCCTGGCTGCGGCTGTATCAGCAGTACGTCGCGGTCCGCGAGCCGCTGCTGAACGCGCTGCTCACCACCTGGCCGCCGGTCGGCCCGGGGCTGAAGCTGGCCCGGAAGCTCGGGTCCGCGGGGGAGCTGCTGCGGTTCGCCCGGTTCATGGCGATGCCGATGCACCGGATGGGGCAGGAGCTGTTCGACGGGCGGCACGGTCCGGCGATCATCGCCGGGAACGCCCTGCACGCGGACGCGCCGTTGTCGGGCAGCGTCAGCGGGACGATGGGCTGGCTGCTCGCGATGCTGGCGCAGGACGTCGGGTACCCGGTCGCGACCGGCGGCTCGTCCGCGTTCTCGGGCGCGCTCGTACGACGGGCCGAACGGGCCGGGGCCCTCCTGGTGGCCGGCATGCCGGTCACCGGCGTCGACGTCGCCGGCGGTCGCGCCACCGGCGTACGGACCGCCTCCGGTGAGACGGTGACGGTCGGGCGGGCGGTGATCGCGGACACCTCGGCGCCGGTGCTGTACGGCGAGTTGTTGCCGGAGGCCCTCGTTCCGGGCGGGCTGCGGCGGGACCTGGACGAGCGGTTCGAGTGGGACTACCCGACCGTCAAGCTGAACTTCCGGCTCAGCGGGCCGATCCCGTGGACGGCACCCGAGGCGCGGTCGGCGGGCGTCGTACATCTCGGCGGTACGGCGGACGACCTGGTGCACCTGTCCGCGGACCTGGACACCGGGCGGGTGCCGTCGCAGCCGTTCCTGCTGATCGGGCAGACCACGAAGGCGGACCCGACCCGGTCGCCGGCGGGGACCGAGGCGGTGTGGGCGTACGCGCACCTGCCGCGCGGGATCGCCGACGACGCGTCGGCGGAGAAGCTGGCCGGGCGGATGGAGCGCGCGATCGAGCGGTTCGCTCCGGGGTTCGGCGACCTGATCGTCGGCCGGGACCTGCAGCGGCCGTCCGGGCTGGAGTCCGGGAACGCCGCGCTCGGGTTCGGGGCGCTGGGCGGCGGGACGATGCAGTTGCACCAGCAGCTGGTCTTCCGGCCGACGATCGGACTGGGCAGCGCGCGGACCTTCGTCGACGGGCTCTACCTCGGCAGCTCCGCGATCCACCCCGGCGGCGGCGTCCACGGAGCCTGCGGCCACCTGGCCGCCCGGACCGCCCTCCGCGACGCCTCCCTGCTCGGCCCGCTCACCCGCAAACTCCCCACCGCGGCCCTTCGCCACCTCCAACGGTGAAGCTCGACGAGGCAGCCTGCAGGGCACGGGTGGCCGCCGCCCGCGTCGGGCGACTGGCCACGGTCGGGGCTGATCTCCGGCCGCATCTCGTACCGGTGACGTACGCCGTCCATGGTGACTCGCTGTACGTCGCGGTCGACCAGAAGCCGAAGACGACCACCGCGCTGAAGCGCCTGCGCAACATCGCCGCCCACCCGGAAGTCGCGCTGCTCGTCGACGAGTACGACGAGGACTGGACACACCTGTGGTGGGTCCGCGTGGACGGCACGGCTCACGTGGTGCCTGAGGAACCGGCGGCGGTGGAGTTGCTGGTGGCGAAGTACCCGCAGTACGAGTCCGACCCGCCGCGAGGCCCGGTGATCGTGATCAGGGCCGACGGGTGGTCCGGGTGGTCGTTCAAGTGAGGACAGAGCGACAGGAGATGTCGGCCCGGAGCGGCGATGCGCACGCTCAGCCGATCGGCGGAGTGGTGCTGATCGACGTACATGTCCTGTCGCTGTGCACGCTAGGCTCGGCGGGGTGAGCGTGGAGGGGCTGTTGCGGGAGCTCGCGCCGCAGGTGCTGGGGTTCTTGGCGCGGCGGCACGGGCAGTTCGACCTGTGTGAGGACGCCGTACAGGAGGCGCTGCTGGCGGCGGCGACGCAGTGGCCGGTGGACGGCGTACCCGGGAATCCGCGGGGCTGGTTGATCACGGTCGCGACGCGGCGGCTGACGGATGTGTTCCGGAGCGAGAGTGCGCGGCGGCGGCGTGAGGACAACCTGGCGGCGATGGCCGGGCCGGAGGAGCTGGTTGCCCCGGGCGCCGATGCGGACTCGGTGCCGGATGCCGACGACACGTTGACGCTGCTGTTCCTGTGCTGCCATCCGGCGGTCACGCCCGCGTCCCAGGTGGCGTTGACGTTGCGGGCCGTCGGTGGTCTGACGACGGCGGAGATCGCCCGTGCGTTCATGGTGCCCGAGGCAACGATGGCGCCGCGGATCAGCCGCGCGAAGAAGAGCATCAAGGCGGCGGGCAGCCGGTTCGAGATGCCGCCGGCGGCCGAGCAGGCGGAGCGGCTCCGCGTGGTGCTGCAGGTGCTGTACCTGATCTTCAACGAGGGGTACACCGCCAGCTCGGGGGAGGAGCTGCAGCGGGTCGAGCTGACCGCGGAGGCGATCCGGCTGGCGCGGATGCTGCGTACGGCGCTCCCGGACGACGGCGAGGTCGCGGGCCTGCTCGCGTTGATGCTCCTCACCGACTCCCGCCGCGCCGCGCGGACCACCTCCGACGGCGGCCTGGTCCCGATCGACGAGCAGGACCGTTCGCGGTGGGACCGCGCACAGATCACCGAAGGCGCCGACCTGATCCTGCACACGCTCCAGCGGGGCACCGTCGGCCCGTACCAGCTGCAGGCCGCGATCGCCGCCGTACATGCCGAGGCGCCGAGCGCGGACGCGACCGACTGGCAGCAGATCCACGCGCTGTACCTGGTGCTGGAGAAGTTCGCGCCGAACCCGATGGTCACGCTCAACCGCGCGATCGCCCTCGCCCAGGTAGACGGCCCGCAGGCGGGCCTCGACCTGCTGGCGACCATCGAGGACGACAAGAACATCACCGAGACCCACCGCCTGGACGCCGCCCGAGCCCACCTCTACGAACGCCTCGGCGACCTACCCAAGGCCCACACCCACTACCTCGCCGCCGCCCGCCGCACCACCAGCCTCCCCGAACAACGCTACCTCCAGGCAAAGGCCGAGGCCATCGCCGCACCGAAGAACGGGTAGTACTCGCCGTTCACCGGAGTCGCCACGCTCAGGGCCACCTCCCCGGAGGGCGGTTTGGGGGAGTACTACCCGTTCGTCGGTACACAACTCACCGGTAGACCGTCTCGTGGGGCTCGATCGCGGCGTACCTGCGGGCGAAGGTGGACGCGATCGGTGTACCGAAGGACGGGTAGTGCCGGCCGCTCATCGGAGCCGCCACGCTCAGCACGCCTTCCCGGAGAGTGGTTTAGGGGAGTACTACCCGTTCGTCGGTACACAACTCACCCGGCGACCGGTCTCGTGGGACTCGATTGCGGTCTGGGCCAGGTGGAGGGTGCGGCGGCCGGTGCGGGCGTGGACGGGGGGTTCGGCGCCCGTGCGGAGGGCTTCGAGGACGGCGTCGACGTGGCGGTCGAAGGTGCCGGCGAAGTTGCGGGACTCGTCGTCGAAGTACGTCGACTGCCAGCGCCGTTCTACCGGGTCGCCGGGTTTGCTGAAGCTCAGCGACCGGACCGTGTCGTGGATGACGAGGCGCCCTTCCGTGCCGTTGATCTCGAGGTGGTGCGTATCCGGATACGCGTACGACGAGTCGTAGCTGCCGAGCATCGTGCCGACCGCGCGGTTCGCGAAGTCGAGCGCGAGCGCGACCGTGCTGAACGCGCCGTACGTCTTGTCGGTCATGTGCGCGGAGATCCCGGCGATCGGGCCGACCAGGTGCTCGAGCATGTCGAAGCCGTGGCACTGCGTCTCGATCAGGTTCGCGTGCGGAGACCCACCGCGGTTCGCCTCCCCACCGAAGCGCCAGGTGGCGAACACCAGATCGCCCAGCTCGCCGGCGTCGATCAGCGCCTTCGCGCGTTGCACGGGTTCGGCGTACCGGTGGTTGAAGTTGATCGCGAAGAAGTTGCCTCCGGCATCGTCGAGCAAGGTGTCGGCCTGCTGCAGATCGAACACGAGCGGCTTCTCCACAAGCAGCGGAATCCCCGTATGGACAAGCTTGAGCGTGACCTCGAAGTGCTCCTCGTTGGGCAGACACACCGTGATCAGCTCGGGGCGCTCGCGCTCCAGCATCAGGTCGAGATCGGTGTACGCCGTGGTGCCGTACCGCTCGGCCCGCGCCCGGGTGCGCTCCGCGGTCCGCCCCACGACCGCGACCAGCTCGGTGTCCTCGCGGCGGGAGAAGATCCGCGCGTGCTGCTCTCCCCAGCCGCCGGCGCCGACGACCGCGACCCTCACGACGCGCCCTCCTGGGTGATGACGACCTTGCCGGTCTCCCCGGCCATGAACAGCCGGAACGCCTCCGCGATCTCGGACACCGGGAAGCGGTGGCTGATCACCCGCGAGATCAGTTCCTGGTGCTCCGCGAGCAGCGCGAGGTTGCCTGGCATCTCGTCGTACCGGAAGTACTCGCTGCCGAGGACCGCGTGCTCGGGGCTGATCAGGTCGTCGGACACGTTGAGGCTCACGCCCTCGCCGTGGCCGACGCAGATCAGGACGCCCCGCTTGCCGATGATGTCGAGGGCTCCCCGCCGCGCGGACTCCTTGCCGGAGGCATCGAACGCGACGTCCGGGTTCCCGGCCGCCCGCAGGTCGCCGGCCAGCAGCGGGATCGCGCCGAACGTCGCCGCGAAGTCCAGCCGCCACCGTGATACGTCGGAGATGTAGACCGGTACGTCGGCGCCGTACTTGAGCTTGCTCATCACGGTCAGCCCGAGCCCGATCGGCCCGGCGCCGGCGATGTAGACGCTCTCGACGTCCTGCCGGACCAGCGCGGCCCGGCCGAGCGCGTGGCTGCTGGTTCCCATCACGTCGAGCAGCATGGTGGCGTTGCCGATCTCGACGTCGTCGGTGATCGGGAAGAAGTTGGACTCGTGGACCACCTCGTACGGTCCGTAGCCGCCGTCGTGGGTGAAGCCCATGTCGGCCCGTTTCGCGAAGCACTGGTTGGTGGCGCCGTACCGGCAGCTGCGGCACTCGCCGCAGTAGTCCATCAGGAACACCGCACCGCGGGTGCCGACGGGTGTGCTGGTTCCTTCGCCGGCCTGCAGAACTGTCCCCGCGGCCTCGTGGCCGGGTACGACGGACGAGCCATCGAAGTACTGATGGCGGTCGGTGCCGCAGAGGGCGTTGGCCTGTACGGACAAAAGCAGCTGGCCGGGGCCGGGATCGGGGTAGTCGTGAGCCGCGAACTCGATGTTTCCGGCTCCGGTGAACCTCGGGGCGAGAGCGGTGCGCGTCATGGTGCCGAAATTTACTACGTAGCAAATCCGCCCCACAAGAGGTCGCCGAGGGTTGGTTCGTCAGCGGGTGGAGCTCTCCCGGATCCGGAGCTCGTACCCGGCCATCCGGTGCTGCGGGACGTGCCCATCGTCGACCTGTTCCGCGAGCAGCTCCAGTGCGCTCGCCGCGATGTCGCCGAGCAGCGGCGCGACCGTGCTCAGCGTCGGCGTCGACAGGCTCGACTCGACGATGTCGTCGAACCCGATCACCGACACGTCCTTGGGTACGCCGACCCCGCGGCGGTACAGCGCCTGCAGTACGCCGAGCGCGGCCGAGTCGTTCATCGCGAAGATCCCATCCGGTCGGAGCGCCTCGAAGGTACGGGCGATGGCCGCGGCCGCCGCGGTGGTCGTCCAGTCGCAGGCGACGAGCAGTTCGGGATCGAGCGCCATACCGTGCTTCTTGAGCGCGGCCTGGTACCCCTGCCGGCGGAGTTGGTACGACCGCTTCGGCCCGTGGTTCGCGCCGAGCAGGAGGATCCGCCGGCGGCCCGATTCGAGCAGGTGCGTGACCGCGGCCTGCGCTGCCTCGCGGTTCCGGATGCCGACGTGGTCGATCGTGCTGCCGGGCTCGCGGTCGCCGATCAGCACGACCGGGTGCGCGCCGCGCCGGTCGTCGCGGCCGAGCGAGACCGCGCTCATGATCACGCCGTCGGTGAGGACGTCGCCGCCGCCGCGGAGCAGCTCGAGTTCGGTGTCCCGGTCGCCGCCGGTGGTCTCGACGAGGACCGTCGTACCGCGGTCCCGGGCGGCGCCGACGACCGCCTCGGCGAGGTCGGCGAAGTACCGCTCGCGGAAGCTCGGGACGGCCAGCGTCACGGTGCCGGTGCGGCCGGTGCGGAGCCGGCGGGCGGCGGTGTTCGGGCGGTACCCGAGCGCGTCGAGGCTGGCCTGGACACGGGCGCGGGTGGCGGGGGAGACGTGCACGTAGTCGTTCACCACGTTCGAGACCGTGCGCTGCGAAACGCCGGCGTGCCGCGCCACGTCGGACATGCTCACCGCCATTGCGTCAGGTTATCAACGCGAATGCGTGACCTGAGTTGTAACTTCGGTTTACAGTGGCGGCATGAGCGTTCAGGAAAGGTCCCGGCGGGACGCGATCGGGGTCGGCGTCGCGCTGCTGAACCGGTTGGCCCGCTGGCGGGCGATCGACCGGCTCGGGCTGCGGAAACCGGCCGAGCGGGCGGTCTTCGAGGCCACCAAGACCGGATTCCGGACGGCCGGCGCGCTGTCCCGCCGGTTCACCGCGGCGTCCAAGCTCGCCTCCCCGTCGCGGCTGCCCGCGGCCCGCGGGACCGGGCGGTTCGACCTCACGCCGACCGAGGACCAGCAGCTGATGGTCGAGGTGGTCCGCGAGTTCGCCGCCGACGTACTGCGGCCCGCTGCCGCCGCGGCCGACACCGCGTGTACGACGGACACGAAGATCCTCGACTCCTCGGCCGAGCTCGGGCTGAGCCTGATCGAGGTACCGGAGGAGCTCGGCGGCATCGTCACCGAGCGCTCCACGATGACCGGCGTACTCGTGGCCGAGGCGCTCGCGCACGGCGACATGGGCCAGGCCGTCGCGTGCCTGGCGCCGTCCGCGGTCAGTACGGCGATCTCGCTGTGGGGCGACGAGACCCAGCAGGCGACGTACCTGCCGTCCTTCACCGGGTCCTCGGTACCGCCGGCCGCGCTGGCGCTGCTCGAGCCGCGGGTCCTGTTCGACCCGTTCGAGCTGCGGACGCGGTACACGGGCGGACTGCTGAACGGCGTGAAGTCGCTCGTACCGCGGGCCGCCGAGGCCGAGCTGTTCGTGATCGGCGCGCAGACCGACGCCGGGCCGCGGCTGTTCGTGGTCGAGCCGGACCACCCCGGCGTGACGATCGAGGCCGAGCCGTCGATGGGGCTGCGGGCGGCGTCGCTGTCGCGGGTGATCCTCACCGACGTACCGGCGGTGCCGCTCGGGACCACGGACGACTATCGCGAGTGCGTGCGGCTGTCCCGGCTGGGGTGGTGCGCGCTGGCCCTGGGTACGGCGCGGGCCGTACTGGATTACGTGACGCCGTACGTGAACGGGCGTGAGGCGTTCGGTGAGCCGATCAGTCATCGGCAGTCGGTCGCCTTCATGGTGGCGAACATCGGGATCGAGCTCGAGGGCATGAAGCTGGTCACGTACCGGGCCGGATCGCGTGCGTCGCAAGGGCTTTCGTTCGACCGGGAGGTGGCGCTCGCGCGGCACCTGTGCGCGGAGAAGGGCATGCAGATCGGGACCGACGGCGTACAGCTGCTCGGCGGGCACGGGTTCGTCAAGGAGCATCCGGTCGAACGCTGGTACCGCGACCTGCGGGCCATCGGCATCATGGAAGGCGCGGTGCTGGTCTGATGATCAACCTCGAGACTCCTCGCAAGTTCAAGGCCTTCGTCAACCAGGCGCACCAGGTCGCGGCCGAGATGCTGCGGCCGAACTCACGGCGCTACGACCTGGCCGAGCACGAGTACCCGGTCGAGCTCGACATGCTCGCCGCGATGGTCGACGGATTAGGGGCCTCCGGCACCGGTTCCGGCGCGGGGGCGTCCGGGGTACGGCGTACCGCCGCGGCGGAGGACGGTGTCGTGAACGGGTCCAACCTGTCGTCGGTGCTGTCGATCATGGAGATGTGCTGGGGCGACGTCGGGCTGCTGCTGTCGATGCCGCGCCAGGGCCTCGGGAACTCGGCGATCGCGTCGGTCGCCTCCGACGAACAGCTGAAACGCTTCGAGGGCGTGTGGGCCGCAATGGCGATCACCGAACCCGACTGCGGGTCGGACTCCGCCAGCATCCGCACCACCGCCCGCCTGGACGGCGACTCGTACGTACTGAACGGCGAGAAGATCTTCGTCACGGCAGGCGGCCGCTGCGACGCGGTCGTCGTCTGGGCCACCCTGGACAAGTCCCTCGGCCGGGCCGCGATCAAGTCCTTCGTGGTCATGAAGGACACGCCCGGCATGACCGTCGAGCGCCTCGAACACAAGCTCGGCATCCGCGCCTCCGACACCGCCACGATCCGCTTCGACAACTGCCGCGTCCCCGCCGCGAACCTGCTCGGCACCGCCGACATCGACAAGGGTTTCGCCGGCGTCATGCAGACCTTCGACAACACCCGCCCCCTGGTCGCCGCGATGGCCGTAGGCTGCGCCCGCGCCGCCCTCGAACTCACCCGCGACCTCCTGTCCGAGGCCGGCGTACACATCGACTATGACCGCCCCGCCACCCGCCAGTCCCACGCCGCCGCGACGTACCTGGCCATGGAAGCCGACTGGGAAGCCGCCTACCTCCTCACCCTCCAGGCCGCCTGGATGGCCGACAACGCCCACCCCAACTCCCTCCAAGCCTCCATGGCCAAAGCCAAAGCCGGCCGCACCGCCAACGACATAACCCTCCGCTGCGTATCCCTCACCAACACCCTCGGCTACTCCGAACACCACCTCCTAGAAAAGTGGTCCCGAGACAGCAAAATCCTCGACATCTTCGAAGGCACCCAGCAAATCCAGCAGTTGATCGTCGCCCGCCGCCTCCTCGGCAAAACCTCCGCCGAACTCAAATAGCCTTACCCACAAGGGAATCCTGCCACGTCCAGCACACCCTCACAGGAGTCCTGGGCCAACATCACGGTCGCCGTCCACGGAGCCTTCGTACCCTCTGCTCCGTCGCCCACGGAGTAATCCGCACCAGCCGCCGAGCTCCTTGATGTTGAAACCGTCGGCCAGGGTGATGCTGGCGTAGCAGTGCCGCAGCGCATGAAGGCCGACAGTCCGATCCTTCTTGTAATGACGCCGACCGCGCGAATCCTTCACCGGTGGCGGCAGCACACCTGCCGCCCCAGGGGCAGGTTCCAAACCACGAGGTTGTAGAGATCCGCTCGCAGGTGCTTGCCATCTGACCAACTGAAGAGCAGGTCGTGGTTCTGGCCCTTCATCGTTGGTTGGCGATGCGCTGATCGCGGCGATGGTCGCGGGCTGATTGTCGGGGTTGTTGGTGGCGCTGAGAACGTGGCAGCTGCGGCAGAGGACGTCGGGGACCGAGGCAGCGACGGCCCCATCTAGCGTGTCGTTCTGAGACCGCGGCTGGAGTGGCTCGTCTCGAGCTTCTACAGATGTAGTATCTCCTACAGATGTAGTGGCTTTCGATGAATAGGATGCCCCATGGCTGTACCTCGTCGCGTGATTGGTGTCGTCGCGGCCGGACTCGCGTTGCCGTACATTGCCTCGAAGATCCACTTCGCCGTCCTCGGTGAACTCGGAGTCCCGGGCGGACCGCGGGTGACGGCGGCCGACTATGCGCGGTATGGCGGGGTCGAGGAGGTCTCTGCCGCGCAATGGGCCAACGTCGCCTCGGGGGTCCTGATCCTGGCGATCACCGTGGTTGCGCTACTGCCGTTCAGCCGGCGGTGGAATCGCTGGGTGCTTGCCGTGCCCCTCATTCTCGCCGGTACCTCTATGGCTGGGCTCGGCGTCTACATGATCGTCAATGGCGCGATCACCGGACGCGGCGGCTATCCCTTCGGCGTTTACGCCGTAGTTTGGGGCGCAGCGGAGTGGATGGTTGCGCTGAGCAACCGATGTGACCAGGGTGGCTCGCGATCGCGAATGGAAGATCCCTCTTGTGGGGGAGCGGATCCAGCCTCGCGGGGGAGGCACGCACGCGGTCGATCGCGGACGATCGTTTCATGAACAGGTCCAGAAAGCTCATCGCACTGACCCTCACCGCCGGCGCCGTTCTTTCGGGTGCTGCTGTCACCGCGGACGCGGGCCCGGCCAGGCCTAAGGTTGCTCGCGTGACCGGTGCGGCCGACTTCATGCTGCCGTTCTTCCCGGACGACGATGTCCGGCACTTCGAGTTCGACGCCACCGCGGCGCCGTATACACGTCCGGTCGATGGTGCGCCAACGGGCTTGCCGACCGATGCGCGCGGCACGGTCAAGATCTCGCACTACGTTGCCGCCTGGAAGAAGACCTTTCATGCCGAGGGGACGGTGGACTGCCTGGTCACTGCGCCGGGAATGGCAACGCTCACCGCGAAGATCACCAAGGCAGAGGAGCCGGTTGAGGACTGGGTCGGCAAGCGGCTCGGCTTCAGCATCCAGGATCACGGCAAGCATGACCGGGTCGGCCTCTCGTGGACCGTGGTGAACCTCGACCAGAACGCCAAGGGGGAGTGGGGTGACGCACGAGTCGGTACCTGCATGGCGCCGGCCCCGTTTGCCCCGGTGACGAAAGGTGACTACAAGGTCGTGCACGCCGAGCTGCCCGAGCTGCCGAGGGGGTGATCCGATCGGGTTCAGGTGAGCGGTAGGCCGAGCAGGCCGCGCACGGCGCGGGTCGTCAGCTGCACGTCGTACGGCGGCCCGCCGACGGCGGCGGTGACGCCCTCCAGGGTGCCGAGATACGCCGACGCGAGAGCGCGTGGCGGCGGTCCGGCCGGGATACTGCCGAGGCGGCGGCCCTTCGTGATGAGCTTTGTGACGGTGCCCTTCAGTGGCTCCATCAGGTCGGTGATGGCCTGCGCTACTGGGTGGTTCCGACCGGCGAACTCGACGCGCAGGCTCATCAGGACGGAGGCGATGTCGCGTCGGCAGTACTTGGCGTGCGCCTGTGCGGTCCACAGCAGGCGCTCGGCGGGGTCGCCGATCGCTTCGGCAGGCCGGCCGACCTCAGATTGCCAAGTGCGACTCACCCAGTCGATCACCGCGAGGGCGAGTTCCTCCTTGCCTGCGAACAGGTGGTACAGCGCCCCGCGGGTGTAGCCCGCCTCGCGGGCGATGTCGTCCAGCCGTACGTTGCCGTAGCCGTACGTCGAGAAGCCGCGTGCCGCGGACTCGAGCAGCCTGTTCCGGGTGAGCTCGATCCGCTCTGCCTGCGTACGGCGCTCCGCTGTCCGTTGATGTGTCATGGGTTAAGGATACATACATGCATGTAGGTAACTGTGACCTACTTCGCGTTGCCGTCGCTCCCACGACGCACGTAGCTTCCTGAGTATGAACGAAGATTCCGGAGAGTCCGCAGTGCAGAACTTCTATGACAGCCTTGCGAAGCGAGACACGTCGGCCTTGCTCGGTGCCGTCCACGAGGACTTCGTCCTCACGCTGAGTCCCGGTCTGCCATTGCCGGTAGGCCGCGAGTTCTACGGCCGGGAATCCGCCGTGATGAACGTCTGGGGTCGGATGCCGGCCGCGGTCGAGGTGCACTGCGAGCCAGACCGCAAGCTTCCGGTCGCCCGTGGCGAGTTCGTTGTCCTGGGCCATTACACGGGTCACGGCTGGAAGGCGCCGTTTGCTCACATCCTGGTTGTCAAGGACGGCAAGATCGCGGCGCTGCGGCAGATCACCGATACGCGGTGTTGGCCGGACCTGACGACGGTGAGCTCATGATGCAACTGACAGCATTTCGGGTCGGTGCGGTGGCCTGGACGTTCACCGGCGTTGCCCACGATGTCCTGGAGTTCGCGCTATCGGCTGACCCCCAACTGACTGCGGCGATGCGGGCGTCAAGCGTTGAGGTCGGACCGGTGCATCTCAACGCGGAGTCGCTGCACCGCGGTGTGAGCCTGGCGATGGGCTTGGCGATGATCGTCGTAGGGATATTGCTGTGGATGATCTCGGAGGTGCTCCGGGACAATCTTGATCGGCTGCGCAGGTTCGGACGAGTCGCGTTGCTGTCGTCGATCCTGGCCCTGGGGCTGGCCGTTGTCTGGGTGCCTGGTCCGCCGCTTGTGACCTTCACAGTGGCAACCGCGGCGTTCACGGCAGCGCTCCTCGCCAAGACTCCGGCTTCCTCATCGCGGTCCGGACGCCATGCCTGACAAGCAGGTCCACGCTCGCCCGGCCCGTCTCGACGACAGTTCACACGTTTGGCCGCTTGTGCATGAGTTCGCTACCTCGTTCGATGCCGAGCGCGAGGCGTTCGATGTCGCGTGGCCACAGTTGGTCGATGTGCCTGACACGCTCGTGCTGGTCGCCGAGACGGCCGCGGGCAAGGTCGTCGGCTACCTGCTTGCGAACAGTCATCTTGCTTTCCATGCCAACGGCCGCATCGCGTGGGTCGAGGAGATCACGGTCGATGCACGGCGGCGGCACTCCGGCGTCGGCCGCCTGCTCATGGAGCACGCGGAGCGGTGGGCCCGATCCGTCGGCGCCGCGTACATCGCCCTCGCCACCCGCCGGGCCGCCCCCTTCTACCTGGCCCTCGACTACGAGGAGTCGGCCGTCTACTTCAAGAAGCCCCTGACATGAAACCCAGGACGGAGTACTTGCAATGTTGAATCGTTCCCGCCGTATCGCAGTTGTCGCTCTGGCGATGACCGTCGGTGTTGCCGCGGCGCTGATAGCCACGGTCTCCATGGAGCCGGGCGCGGCGGCCGAAGCCGCCGTTCCGAACAGGCCGGCCGCAGCGACCCAGACGGCTGCCGTGCCCACGTCACACCTGGTCGGGACAGCGGCGATGTACTTTCCGGCGCCGGACAACGACATCCGGATCTCGGTGGACGCACACGCGACGTTCAATCCCAACGGAGACTCCAGGCCAACGAGATCGTGGGGGACGTTCCGGATCTCTCACCGGGTCAAGATGCCGGACGGGACCTGGTACACGAACTGGGGTGAGCTCACCGTCGACTGTCTGACCACCGGCGGTCCGACGGCGACCGTCACCGGCATACTGACCAAAGTCACTCCGGGCGGGCCGTGGGAGAAGATGCTGAAGCGCCGCGAGCGCATGGGGCTCAGTTTCTACGTCGCTCACAAGGGTGCCGGGCCGAGCCGGATCGGCATGAGTGGCGGCCCCGGACCTGGAGACGGTCCACTGCGCAAGTGCATGGCTCCCGCCGCTGACTCGCCCGTGCTCGAGGGCGGCTACCTGCTGATCGACAAGAGGTAGTGGCGATGAGGGTGCGCACGGAACCAAGTGCCGCGAGACCCGCCGTCGTAGGGAGACTCCGGCTCGCATGGCAGTTGGCGCACGAGCCGGCGGACGGCGTGCCGGCCTGGGCGCGCAGGGTCGCGTATGCCGTGCCAGTGGTGGTGCTTCCGTCCGGGATCTGGCGCCTGGGGGTGTTGTTTGCTGACCAGAAGCGTGGCGGGATACTCCCGGACTGGGTGATGGACGGCTATGTGATCTTCTTGACGCTCGTGTCGGAGACGCTCGCGTTCCTTGCGATCGGGCTGATTGCGCACTGGGGTGAGGTGTTCCCGCGCTGGTTGCCGAGGCTGCGAGGACGGCGGGTCCCGGTTGCGGCTGCCGTCGTACCCGGACTGGCCGGCGCGATGATCCTGACCGCCGTGTTCACTGTCGTGGGTATCGCGGGCGAGATCATGCAAACCAAGCTCAACGGGGATCCGCTGCCGGCCGACTACCCGAGCAAAGCCGGCGGCTGGCACACCGCTTACTTCTACGTCTCCTACGCACCGTTGGTGCTGTGGGGTCCAATGCTCGCGGTGCTGACGGTTGCGTACTGGCACCGTCGAACCAATCGTCAACCGGACCCGGCCAGCTCATGACCGTCGCCGGTACTGGGCCGATCGCCGCGGTCTCGAAGGCGAGACGGGTTTTGTGCGTCGCCACCGTCGCCGCGTGCGTGCCGTATCTGAGTCTCAAGGTGTTGTGGATCTTCGGCGTCGGCGTCGGTGTCCTCGGAGCAGACTTCGTCGCGCAGACCCGTGGAGACAACATCGTCACCGCGATACTCGATCTGTGCGCCGCCGGACTTGCCGTGCTGTTCGTGCACCCGGCCGGGCGGCGCGTTCCGGCCTGGCTGATCGCGGGACCGGTCTGGGCCGCCACCGGCCTGCTGGCTCCGCTCGTGGGCGGCGTGATCCTCGGCTTCCCGACGCAGATCCTGCTCGGAGCACGGAGCCCTGGGACTGACGACGGTGGGCTGGACAGCTGGGTATTCGCCGTCGTCTACAGCGGATTCATCCTGCAGGCAGCGGTCCTACTGCCCGGATTCGTGCTCTACGCCGCAGACCGCTGGCCGGCTGTGTTCGACGCCGCCCGCGGCAGAGGCGAACGTCGTACCCCGACGACCTCCGAGCAGCTCCTGGCGGGTGCATTCGTCGTGGGCGCGTTGGCGTTCGCGATGCTGACTGGGTACGGCGCGATCGCCGGCGGCGGGCTCTACCCGCACCCGACGCTGTCCCAGCGGATCAGCCAACTGGTCTTCGCCGCTCTCGCGATCGCCGGCATGTCCGCCGTCTGGAGGCTGCGCGACGGACGCCGGCCTACCCGCCGGCTCCTGATCGCGGGCTGGGTGGGAAGCGGGGTGGTGTTCACCGAATCGCTGGTTCTGACCACCGGGCTCCTGCTCGCGCGGGACAGCTACGACCGGACGTACGGTCCAGGTGGGTCACTGCTGTGCCTGTTCTGCCTGCTCGCCGCGCTCGCGGGCGCGGCGTTCGGCATGCTCCGGCTCGAACAGTTCTCCAGGACAGCTCGAGCATCGGCCGATCCGCTCCGGCAGGGGAGCGGCCCTACTCCTGCGGGGGAGGAGTGGTGATCGAGCGCCGCTTACGGTCGGACCATGGTTCGAACGCGTGGTTGGCCGGCATATGTGATGGCAGCGCTGTTCGTCGGGTACGCCGTGGGTAAAGCCGTGCGGGCCTGGGAGGGGCGGTTGGGGTTCCCGGGTGGTCCACCGGTGTCGGCTGCCGAAGCGGACCGGTACCCGTTGGCCCCGGCTGTCGCGCAGTGGCTCGCCTGCGCGAGGAGCCTGGTGACCGCAGGCAGCGTGTGCGCCCCGCTGTCCTTGGTGACGCTCCAGTCGTAGCTGGTCGCCACTCGGGGTTCCATCGTTGAGCCAGTGGGGGCTGGCGCGTGCGCGCGGCTCGCGATCCGATCTTCGTAACGAGCCACCGGCGCTCCCGTACGTTGCCGTCGTCGGCATAGCGAGGACTAGCAGGCTCGTAGACTTCGTCGGCAACGCCTCAGTGCTGATCCCCGCCGTCTTCCTCACCGTGTCCGGTCCGGCGGCGAAAGTATGCGACGGTGATGGCACCGAGCAGCGGTCCCCAGGCCACCAGGGGGAGATAGACGAAGCCGACCAGGTTCTTGCCGCGGTTGGTCATATCGGTGTGTGGGATGGCCCACCAGAAGGCCATCGGCGTCCAGAGCACAGTCAGTGCGACGGCGCCGAGGCCGGCCGGCACAGCGGCCGCGAGTGGGTGCACGCGACGTTCGCCGAGCAGTGGAATCCACCGGGGAAGCACTTCTCCCCACGGGCGGACCAGTCCGAGCGTGAGTAGCGCGAGTGCCTCGCTGAGGAGGCAGAGCCCGATCATGTACGCCGCGACCCATCCGGTCGGTCGGAGTTCCTGGTACCCGGCCTCGGTGTAGCCGGCGTGATGACCAGCGATCAGCATCAGGCGCCACCCCGCAGACGGCAAGGTGAGGAGTGCCGTGAAGTGCGCGGCGCGCACCACCCACCGAGACGGCGGTGTAGTCGTCCTGGGCAACAGCATGTCGAAGTACCTCCGTTGAACGACCTCAGGTCTGCTGCTCGTTCGCCCGCTTCCGGCGGAGGTGGACAGCCATTGCCGCGATGCCGAGAGCCGCGAGGGTGAGGAAGAGGACGGCATCGCTCGGGTGACCGCCGTCGTGCCGATCGAGATAGTGATTGAGACCATGGATGGCATTGGTGAACACGAAGCCGACAAGCGCGACGGCCACCACATCACGCCACCACAGCGCGCAGATCATGATCAGTCCGATCCCGATCTGGAAAACGCCCGCATCGTGCAGGAAATGCTCATGTTCGGGCCAGTCGGCCCAGTGTGCGAATCCTGACGGATCCAGCCGGCACCAGGCTCCGACGCCGATCATCGACAACCCGCCGAACGCGAGAACCGTTGTGACAAGCCGACTTCCGGACCGACCTGACGGTGCGACAAGCGTCATCAGCGATTCCTCTCGGTCGGGAACTCCTGTGGTTACTACAGCTGTAGAAACTCTACGGAACGGTGACCGCCACAGCGAGGCGATGTCGGATACGTCACGACGCAGTGTCCTGCTCCGGAAATCGCCGGTCTGGCAAGAACTCGAAGGGCTTGGCTAGGGAAACCGAATCAACACCAGGCTGAACAAGGATGAGGAGCTCATGGGAATCAAGGGTGCGATGTTCAGGGGTATCGCTGCGCTCGGGTCGGCGGTTGCCGTCGGCGTGCTGGTGCCGCCGGCTGTGAGTTCGGCTGCGCCGGTGGAGGTTTCTGCTGCCGGACGGGATGCAGCCGTGTGCGTCACGTACAAGGGAGCAGTGCGTGGCTGTGCGGGCTTCCAGGCGAAGGGTGAGTATCTGGTCGTGTGTGATCGCAGTGCCGATGGTCGCCGCGTGGTTGGTCAGCTGTATTGGGCCGGCAAGGTCAGGGCTTCGGTGCTGGACCGGAACGGCGCAAAGAAGCCCTGTTATGGCGTGAACCTCAACATCAAGGAGGGGACTCCGGTCTACGTACGCGTCGTGGTCGAGGGCGTCGGCTACAGCACTTGGGTGCGTGCAACTGCGTGACCCGAAAATGACAAGGTTCCCGCCTGCCGGTGCAGGCGGGAACCTTGCTGCCTCAGAGCCAGCCGCGGCGAGCGATCTCGAGACCGAGCTGGAATCGGCCGTCCACCTGAAGTACGCGGCACAGCAAAGCGACCTCGCGGCGCACGGTTCGATCGGTGACACCGAGCTCGCTGGCAATGGCCTGGTCGGTGAGCCCATCTGCGAGCAGGGCGACTATCCGCCGGGGCCGTAGGTCCAGTTGGTGGAGCGGGTCATGGTCGAGGCTGCCGATGATCTGGGACTGGTTCCAGGTTTCCTGGAACGCCGCGTCGAGCGGTCGAACGAGCTCTTCGGAGTGGATCAGCAGCCCGGCCTGCCCAGCTGGTGCCGCCGGCACTGGAACGAGGGCTGTCGACCGATCTGCGAGGATCAGTTGGGCGACCGGTAGCCGTTCGGCGGCTCGCAGTTCCTGACCGAGGTCGACGGCGGACCGCAGATATCGTCGCGTCGTCGCGCAGCCTGACCTCAGCAGCCAGTGGCGCAAACCGATCGTCTGCATCCTGATCCCGCGGCTGGTCAACCGCGCTGTTTCCCAGGCCCAGGGTGTGGGATCTCCGTGTGGCACCTGGCTGCGCAGCGAACGCAACGACGTCCGGCACCCTCTGATCATCTGAAGCTGTATGGAGTCGATTGCGGTGTGCCCATCCACGCGGACGATCCGCTCGTCCGCGCCCGTCTCTGCAGTCGACCAAAGACGCCACAACAGTCGACGTACCCTCGCCTCGAGGCTTGGCAGGGCGCCGTTCCCGTGGTTGGCCCCGTGCGAGGCCACAACCTGCCTGTTCACAGGCGCGTCATGAGGTCTCGGACCGCCTTCAGGAATTCCTTCGGGCGTTCGCCGTGAACGTTGTGGCCGCTGTTCACCCGGACCAGGGCGGCGCCGTCGATCAGCGCTGTGACACGAGCTGCATCGTCACCATCCATGGCTCCCTGCAGCACGCCGTCATCGCCGTACCGCCAGTTCGCGTGGATGAGGGTGGTCGGTGCCGTGATCGATTCCAGGGTCTTCTGCTGGTCGAAGCCCGTGTCCCAATCGCCGGTGTAGAACGCGTCGCCGAACCGCGGGTCGTAGCTGCGGAGCGTACGCTGCATGTCGTTCCAGCCGGGCGGCATGAAGAACAGGGTGATCGGCCGGTCCGGAGCCTTCGCATGTGTGGCCAGTCCGCGGCGGATGATCCGCTTGGCGGACTTGCCGAAGAACTTCCAGAGCCGTTGGTGCGCGAAGTAGTACGCCGGCCAGTCGAGTTCAGGCCCTGGCAGCGCGAGGAATTCGTGGCACGCGGTGGCGAGATCGACCCAGTTCCAGGTCTTCTCGGCGCGGGGCAGTTGCGTGGTGAGCAGCGGCGGGTCTTCCAGTACCACGCCGCGCACCAGATCAGGTCGATGCCCGGCGATCCAGGCGGCCAGTTGCCCTCCGGACGAATGGCCGGCGACCACGACCGGTTCACCGATTTCCTGCTCGATGAACGCTGCCAGGTCGGCTCCGATCGCCGTCGCGCAGTACTTCGACGGCACGCGATCCGATCCGCCGTGTCCGTACACGTCGACGGCGAACACACGGAAGTCCTCGGCGAGTTGCGGGAGGACACGGTAGTACTGCTTCCAGTCCACGGCCTGCCCGTGGATCAGCAACAAGACAGGGCCGCTGCGGTCCGGTCCGCGGCCGTAGTTGATGACGGAGCCGTCGATCAACGCTTGCTGCTCGGTATAGCCAGCACGTTCGACCTTGTGAAGTCCGCGGATCGACGACCGAAGATTGCGCTCCACCCAGGCTCCGAACGCTGCGCCGACCGACGCAAGCACTGTCGCGCCGCCGACAAAGGTGATCACTCGCCAGTCACTCACACCATCTCCCGTCATCCGATGCACCGATGGGCAACACTCTACAGATGTAGAAGGTCGCGGAGAGATGGCGTTTCACACGGACGGGCGAGGGTGTTGACCTTGCGCCCACATGGCCGGGGACCTGGCCGACGGCCGGCCTCCGGGCGAACTGCGACCGGGCTGCACTGTCCCGAGCGCGCGGACGTTGTTCGCGGTGGCGGCTACGCCCAGGACGAGCTCGAGTACACCTTCCTCACCGAACACCTTCCACTGAAGGGCACCACGAACGTGGGCAGTTGTTCCGGCCGGAAATGGATGGTCAGGGTATCCGGACGGACCGTCTGAGTCGCTTGCACCGTACGGCGGTCCTTGGTGGGACCGCCGTACGGGCGAGGTGGATCGGTCAGTAGTGGAAGGTCTGGATCTGGCCTCCGTCTGGTGCGTAGGTCCAGCCTGTTCGGGTTGTCGGGTCGAGTTGGATGCCTTCCCCGGCCAGCGACGACATGGTGCCCAGCAGGTGCAGGTTGGTGAAGTCGAACCCGCCGATGGTGTTGATCGCCGCGCCGCTGGTGAGATCGACGACGACGAGTTGGCTGGTGGCGTTGTTGTCCTCCTGGATGTTTCCGCCGTAGTGCTGCCGTCCCACGGGCGAGCCGAAGGCAACGATCGCGAGGTTGTTCGGTCCGTCGACGGCCATTGCCAACGGGAACTGTTTGCGGATCGCCGTCGCCGGCTTGGCGGTCGACGTGGCGAGGTCGGTCTGCTGGATCGTGGCGTCGCCGGCGAAGTTGATGCTCACCGATCGGTATCCGAGTTGGCCGAGGGTGCCGTTGTCGTTGTCGGTCAGGGCGCTGACGCACCTGGGGGTCGATCGGACCGAGGCGGTCGCGGCGTCCAGGTCGACGGTGGACAGGTAGCCGGATCCGGTGAAGCAGATCAGGCGCCCGGAGACGGTGGAGGCGTAGGCCTTGCCGGTCGACTCGTCGACAGTGAGGAGCTGGAGCTGCCCCGCGATGGATCGTCCTGCGTCTGCGTCGATCGGTTGCCCGATCGAGCCGTCGGTGAGATCGACAGAGACGACGAGGTCGGCTCCGTTCGGGGCGTGGAGCAGGAGGGCAGCGCGGTGCCGTCGGTGATCGATCCGGCCGGCGACGAATCTGCCCGGCAGTTCGATCGTGGCGAGGTGTGTGCCGGCGCTCGGTGCGTACGTCTGGACCGTGTCCGCGTTGTCGGATCGGCCGATGACGACGGCACGATCGACGTCGGTGTCGACCCCGATGACGTCGTACTGGTGGGACGGGTCCGTGTCCGTAGCGAGGATCGGGCCATAGGTGCCGGTGTTGGTCTGGTAGGAGCGCAGGCTCATTGCCCAGTTGGCGTCGCGGGTGACGACGACGGATGGTCCGTTGCCGGTCGCGGCGAACGCGTCGACGTAGGAGTCGTCGGGTGCTGTGCCGTTCTGGTAGACGAGCATCGAGCTGGCGGATGCCTGGCCGAGCACCTTCCCGTTGGGTCCGGTTGCCAGGACGCGGAGGCTGTAGAGGTTCGATCCGACGAGCTTGAGCGTCTTGACGGACAGATCCGCCGTACCTGTTGTGCCTGAGACTGGCTGGTAGACGACCGAACCGGTGTCGACGCCGTCGGCATCGCGTTGGGTTCCGTTGTGGTTGATGAAGGTGTTGATCGAGTTGAACAGGTTCGGTGCCGGCGCGGCGATCTCGACGACTGCGCCGGTCGCGCCGGCGACCGTGCTGACGTCGTACCCGACGGTGAAGTCCGGGGCGGCGTCGGTGGCGACGAGCAGATGACCTGCGGGCGTGTCGGTGGCGCTCAGGGTCGGGGCTTGCGGACGGTCGGCGATGCCTGCTCCGTCGACCCGGACCGAGGCGAAGTCGCCGTACACGTCGGAGCTGGTCGGCGAACCGTCGGTGGACTGCTGGGCATAGCCGATGCCGTAGACACCCCCTCCGGTGAAGGCCGACGCCGGGATGGTGACGACTCCGTGGTCGGTGGTGAGTGGTACTCGGTAGGCAGGGCTGAAGAGCGGGCTGAGCACCGGGTTCCAGTGGCCGACGTGCGATACGAGAAGTGCGGGGTCCTTGAGCGCTGTGGCCCGCACACCGCGCAGGTCGTACGTCACTTCGACGTCGTGGCCCGCCTTCACGACGGGTGCGATGACCGGGGCCGGGGCTTCGGTGAAGGTGCCGTCGGTTGGGCCGAAGGTCAGGGAGCGTGTCGTCGAGACGACCGCCTTGTCACCCGACAGAACGGTGAACGTGTAGTCGAGCGTCCGGTTGTCCGTCGCGACGACCGGCAGCCCGGCGTCGGCGAGCATGACCGATGGCAGGAGCCGGATCGATGGCGTACTCGACACGTGGTCGTGCCCGTTGATGGTCAGCCGGTAGGTGACGTTCTTGCGCTTCGACATGCCGAGGACGTCGGCAGCGATGGTGACCGGGCCGATGAGTCCCATCCCGTTGCCGCCGCCGGGCAGCGCCGGGCCGGTGGGGTGGGCGCCGGAGAGATCGATCAGCTGCTGGTCGGTGTCCTCGGTGAACCTGGCGCCGAGTTTGCCGTTCGCGACCCGGTGCGCGACCGAGACGCGGACGATCTCCGGCTTGCCGGCGGGAGTCACCGATTCCACGGCTGCGGTGAGGTCGAGCTGATTGCCGACCTGCAGGGTGCGGTCGTTCTGCTCGGGGGTCGCAACTGGCCTGCCGGTGGCGATCAGCCGGTCCCGGACCTGGGCGGCCGTCATGGTCTGTCCGGCCAGCTTCACGGTCTGCAGGAGGACAGCGGCTGCTGCGGCGACCTCTGGAGCGGAGGCTGAGGTGCCGCCGCTGAGCGTCGGAACGACTGCGTGCGCGTCACCACCAAGTTGGTGCGAGTAGACGACGATGCCGTCGCTGGGTGCCGAGACGTTGATCCGTTGCCCGAACCCGGAGGAGAAGGCGCCGGATCCGTTGAACCGTGTCGTGGCGTACGTCGCGACGCCCGCCGCGGGGCCGGCCGACCGTGGGGACACGGTCAGCGTGTCGTCGAGCGTGGTGCCACCGACCGCGATCGCGCCGCTGTCCAGGACCCGCGACGGGGTCGTCGACAGTTGGTCGTCGCCGATCGAGGTGGCGTCCGCGGCCGACGACGCCAGATCGGTCGGGGTGCTGCCGCCGTCCGGTCCGATCGCGGCAGGGGTGTAGAGCCGGGTTCCGTCGTTGCTGGAGATGCAGACGACGATGTTGTACTTCGAGACGATCGTACGAACCACCGACTGGATCACCGGATCGTCTTCGAGGTAACGGCCGGGGAAGCCGAAGCTGTCCGTGCCGAATCCGAGGCTGGCGGTGATGACGGTCGGCCGCGGGGTCTGCTGAGCCGCGGCGAGCAGCGCGACGGTGACCTGGTCGATCGTCGGTGTCTGCGGAACGACGAGCCGGTAGTCGGCGCCCGGAGCGATGCCGAGCAGGTCGGTGGCGCCCGAGCCGAGTGCCTCGGGCCGCTGCTGGTCGTGCGGCAGCGGTGCCATCACGCCGAAGTCGAGCAGCACCTCGCCCAGGCCAGGGTCCTGGTTGCGCGTCGAACCCAACGGGTCGAGTGTGCCGTCGGGGCCGGAGGTGTACGTCGGGATGAGCGGCATCGCCGGGAGGTCGAGGTAGCGCTGACCGTCCTTGACGACGGTGGTCGGGCCGTACCGCTTGACGTACGGATCCGTCATCGAGGCGTCGGTGAGGTCGCCGATGGAGACGTTGGTGATCGTCTGGCCCGCACCGGGGAGTTGGCCCCAGCGGTCCTTGATCAGCCGGTAGGCGCCCATCGCGTTGACCCCGCCGGCGTTGAGGAAGCTCTGCAGCGAGCTGGTCAGGCCGAAGTTCGACGGCAGCCCGGGCGCGCTCGCGGCAGACGTGGCCGGCGTACTCGCGGTGGCCGGCAAGCCGGTACCCGCCGCCAACGGTTCTCCGCCTGTCGACATCCCGGTGACGAAAGCGTTCGGTTCGGCGTACGAAGCGCCCGCCTTCCGGAGCGCTGCGGCAGCCGTGGCACTGGTGCCCTTCGGTACGTCGATGACGACCGCGGACGCGAGCTGCGAATCGGAGGGGACTGCCGCGGCTCGACCACCCTTGAACATCGCGCGCGCCTTTCCGGCCCGAACGGCGCGCAGCGCGGCGGTCAGCTTGGGCTTGCCTGCCTGAATTCGAGCGCCACGCCCGGATACGGGGGAGCCGAGGACGGCGATGACCGAGCCGGGGTCGGAGGCCGGACTCTGTACGGAGAACAGCTCGCGCAGCGCAGTGTCGGTGAGTGCAGCTTCGGTGCCGAGCGCCGTGTGTGCGGCTGCGGGCAGGGAACGCGTCGCCAGCACCTTGCCGTTGGCGGCGAGGTGGCGCGCGATGCCGTCCGCGGACTCGGTCACGGTGCTGCCGTCGCCCAGGGGGAGGGTGCGGACGACTGCGGCGGGGGCCTGAGCGGACACGGTCGGCGTCGGCGTGGCGTCGGCCGCGGCGCTGATCGATCCGACGACCAGGATCGTCGCTGTGGTGACGGCGATGCCGGCCGCGACGGCGGTCCGCGGCCAGGCCTGGCCGGACCGGGGTGGGGTGGGGGTACGAGCCATGATGTCCCTTCCAATGGCGGTGCGAGGGATGCGGTGCGCCCGTGGCGTGTGCTGGAGAACCTGTCATCCAGGAGTCCGGTGGCGCAAGATAGCCATATGACGAATAGTCGCCAGGTGGCGTATAGACGCCACGGCTCTCCGCTGGACGCGATCGGCATCGAGGACGGCTCGGTCTACGAACTGCTCGTCGCGCATCCGCGCAGTACGAGCGGTGAGCTCGTCGAGCGCGCCGGTCTCGGAGCCGGTCATGTCGGCGCGGCGCTGTCGCGGCTGTGTTCGGCCGGACTCGCGCACCGGGTACCGGGCCAGCCGGCGCGGTACACCGCCAGTGCGCCCAACGTGGTGATCGAGCCGCTCGTCGAGGATCGCGAGCGCGACGTCCGGGCGGCGCGGTCCGAGCTGGAGCGGCTGACGACGCTGTACCGCGACGCGACCCGGGTGGCGCATCCGGCCGAGCTGATCGAGGTCGTCACCGGTACGGAGAACATCCACGCCCGAGTACGGCGGGTTCAGCACGAGGCCCGCGAAGAGATCCTGGGGTTCGACCGGGCGCCGTACCTCAAACCGCCCGGCGAGAACCTCCCGTCGGAGGAGCAACGTCTCCGGGACGGCGTTCGCTACCGGGTGATCTACGACCGGGACGCCGTCGCGATCCCCGGCCGGCTCGAGGGCGACATCCTTCCGGCGGTCACCCGTGGCGAGCAGGCCAGGGTTCGTGAGGAACTGCCGATGAAGCTGTTCCTGGGCGACCGCCGCGTGGCGGTCATCCCGATCTCCTCGGCCCACGGTACGGCCGATGCCGCGTACGTCGTCCATCCCTGCGCACTGCTGGACGCCCTCCTCGCGCTCTTCGAGGCCGAATGGGAGCGTGCCGTCCCGATCACCCGGGCCGGGCCGGAGACGATGCCGGACGGCGACCCGGTCCCGCCGTACGCCGCCGATCTGTTGCCGCTGCTCGCGGCGGGTCAGACCGACGAACGGATCGCGCGGTCGCTCGGGCTGAGCCAGCGGACCACACAACGCCGGGTGCAGCGATTGATGACCGAGCTCGGCGCGAGTACCCGCTTCCAGGCCGGCATGGCCGCCGGCGCCCGAGGGTGGCTCTGACCGCCTGCCTGGTAGACGGCCGAGTGCGGGCGGTATGACGCGAACAAGCCGCCCGTCGAGTGAGATCTACTGCTTGCGGTTGCCGCGGCGTTTCGCGGTGGAGACTGCGTCGAGTTGGCTGCGGATCAGGTTGGCGATCTGGTCGCGTGTGATCGGGGCGGCGTGCGGCGTGGTCACCTGCCGAAGGAGCAGGCCGTCCAGCAGCGGGGCGAGGGAACGGGCCAGTTCGGGAGCGGCTGCGCCTGCGACGCCGCGAAGCATCGAAGCGCCCAGTTGGTGGATCTGCTCGGCCTGCCGGGCGAGCGGTTCGCGGAGTTCGGGGCGCCGCGTCGACTCGAGGATCAGCTCGTACCGCGCGATCTCGCGCAGCCGCCCACCGGTCGACCACTGGTTCAGGGTCTCGGTGAAGTAGTCGACGAACTCGTCGAAGTCCAGGTCCTCGTCCGGTGCCTCGAGCTGGTCCAGCTCCAGCAAGCGGTCCATGACCCCCTGCAGCAGCGAGGCGCGGGTTCGGTAGTAGCTGGAGGTGGAACCTTCGGGGAGTCCCGCGGCACGATCGACGGCGCGGTGTGTCAGCCCGCGCATCCCCTCGGCCGCGAGCGTCCCGATCGCGGCATCGGCGATGTCGGTGCTCCGTGACATACCCGTGTTCTCCCGGTCATCGGCTACTGAGTCGACTCCGATCGTAGGCGACGTCCGAGGCACTCCCGGACGCCGAGGTGAAGGCCTAACAGGGGGTTCAGAAGCAGGACACTCGCGACTCATGGGGCGTACCCGGTCCGCATGCGTCCCACCGGTTCGCCGCGGCTATAGTCGACAAACTTGGCAGCTCGGACCCCGCCGATCCCGCCACACAGAACGAGCCCGCTCAGTGCCGTGCCGCGCGCCGCGGCACGAACCGGAACCGGAGCTGGCGCTGGTCAACATCGGGCACGCGTTCACCCCCTCCGGTTCGTGTGAAGCCACGGAGTTCGGCGTTCGCAAACGACAGACTGTTCATGAGCGAGTTGACCGCGCATCGGGCTGCGGCAACATGTGAAACCCAGACGGCCGCGCTCTGTCGGCAGTCGAGACGTGGTTCATAACGACCGCCTGGAACACTTGCAGGCGACGCGGCCGCTGGGTCCGATGGCTGTCGTTCACCGCCTGGAGATGGCTCAAGTCGGTGAGTCAGCCCGGGCCCTTGGTTGGTGAGCCCGGGCAGTCTCCCCTGGATGCAGCGCCTCAAAGTCGGCAGCTATGAACCGACCTTCGGGGCGGTGCAGGGTTCTTCTGGGGCTAGGAGAGGACGACCTCCGAGATTACGGCGTTGTTGTCGACTCTGGCGTTGAGGCTGGCCTCGATACCGATCATGGCGATGAAGGTGCCGTCGTCGGCGATCGCCTGTTGCAGCGCCCAGGTATGCCCGCCCCCATTGCTGAAGCAGGGTCCCGTTACCCCGTCGACGCCTTGGTTCTGGTGTTGCCAGTACACGCGGCGGCCGACTGATGCGGGGTCTATAACCCACATCGATCGCCATGCGGTGGTGTCGTGCAGTTGCAGGCAGGGCGAGGTGGTGCAGGCGTCGTACAGGTTGAAGTCGACGTATGAGGTGTGGGTGAAGGCGTAGCCGTTGTTCGAGGTTGGGCAGTTGCCACTCGAGCAGTAGTACGCCGCGATTTCGTCAAGGTTGAGCACGCGGTTCTTCAGCGCGTCTCGGCTCACGCCGGTCGAGAAGGATGCCGTTGAGCCGTAACCGTGGCCTCGGCGCAGGTCCATGTTGCTGTTGTAGAGCGACATTGCTGTGTAGGTTGAGTAATTCGTGAGCGTCCAGGTCTCGAATTGGCCGCCGGACCAGTTGATGACGAGTCGCCCGTTGATGTCGAAGTAGTAGGTGCCGCTCAGGCTGGATCCGGTGCCGCTCGGCTGAAAGCCAACCGGCGTCTTGACTGTGCAAGTAGTGGGGCATCCGGTCGTCGAATAGCCCGTGAGTACCTTGTTCACCGATGCGTCGCCGGTGAAGGTGGCCATGTCCCAGTACCAGAACTTCTCGGTGACGGTTCCAGTCGATCCAGCGCCGGCGGTGAAGGTGTACTGGGCTGTCCGGCCGAAGAACGCGTTCAGGCCGCCGCCGAAGACGCTGATGACGTAGTTGGGGCGGCCGCCGGGGAGTGCTGTGGCTGCATGCGCCGGTGTGGCGAGACTTGTCAGTGATGCGATCAAGATGCTCATCGCGAGCATCCATCGCCAGTACCTGCGTCGTGGTTTAACCTGCACGACCAACCACTTCCTTCCGCCGGATCGCGTCCCGGCCGGCAGTTGCGTCCTGCGACACCTGGCGGGCCGGTGGCCCACTCGATTAAGTGGGCTAGCCCGCAATGTAGTGAAAGGCGAATGTTGTGGCAAGAGTTGGGCCGCTGTCCATCAGATCCCACAGCCGCGGCAGTCCTGAAAGGCCAACGATGGCAGGGCCCACGGCCGCGATTCGGCCCCGCTCGCAGCCGCTAATGCACTCGATTGAGTGGGCTAGCTCGCAAGGTTGCAACGTGCGGGGAGCCGCCAGTAGCAAGAGTTCGCCGACTGTCAGCTGTACCGGGGCCTGTCGGCAGGGCAGGGCTCGGGATCAGGTACTTGTGGTGTATCGCTCGTCCGGTTGTGCCAGCTGGGTCTGGCACAACCGGACGAGCTGCTGTGAACCGGCCGCGTCCAGGAAGGATGAGGATGCTTCGTAGTGGCCGGCCGTGTGGGCGTCGGTGTCGGCGACGTACCCGCGATAATCGTCGGTGTAGCCAATGATGCGAGTGTCCGGGTGAGTGGCGGTGATGTCTGCGCCGAGGGAGGTCGTCAGTTCTACCGGTAGGTGCAGCCAGCGGATGTTGCCGACGCGGACGGTCGACACGGCCAGGTCGACCATGTCGGGCAATGTGGTCCCGAGCATCGCAGCGCGAGCGAGGCGGCCTTCCTCGAACGACGCAGCGACGCGGTCCGGGAAGGTCTTTGGTCCCGCGGACATCGGCGGCTGCGCAGCATCCGTCCGGCCGGCGATCCGGAATCGGTCCCGGGACAGCGTCAACCCCCCGGCGGTTACGTCGGAGGTGTGCTGCAGGGCGTGCAGTAGCCGGCTCGCGACGAGCCCCCCGAGCCGGCTCACCTCGGTCACATCACGGCCCTGTCGGTGGAACCTCGGGCTGACATCCCCGGCACACCCTTGGCCGAACACCACAGGGAGCCCCGGCAGGCCGAGCGCGGTCCGCAGCGCCGAGCGGGCTGCGCCGACCCAGTCTGCGGACATCGACAGGTTGCCCGGGCCAAGCACCGTGGGATGGCACGCGAAGTCGTAGAACACCGCGACAGGGCCGGAGTCGCCGATCGAGTCGAGCCGGAGAACTCTGGTGGTGTTGTCGTGTGGACCGTCCGGGCGATGCCGGTTGCTGCCGACTCCGTCGATGGTTGCCTCGCCAACCGACAGACGGACCTGGTGCTCGGTGAACTCGAGCGCCTGGAGCGCGGACTCCAACTGGCCGAGCAACTCGGGTTCGACCGCCGCGGGCAGCACCGGATGGATGGTGCCGATCCAGCCGGTCGGCGCCGAATGCGTGTGTGAAGCCAGGCAGAGCAGGCGATCCGGTGGTAGGCCGAGCCGGGGAGACAGGATGTCGAGCAGGGACTGTCGCAGCGGTTCGGTGATGGCAAGCGCGTCGATCGCGATCCAGCCGACACCGGTAGCTGGATCGGCGCCGGGTTCTCGCAGCACCATCACGTTGACCTCGAGCTGGTCGGCGACCCCCGTGCTCGGCTCCGTCCGAGCGGCGTACCCTCCGAGTGAATGGCCCGGTGGTGATGTGACGATCCCTCGCCCGACGGTCGCCCGCCAGTACTGACCAGTCATCACTGCCACGATGGCCTCCCCAAATCTGGACTATTCCTCTTCGCGCGAGGAGTGTAGCCCAGTATTGACAACTGGACCATCGCGCCGTAGACACGAACCGTGCCAATTACCGACAGAGCCGTCCTGGAATGTTTCTACGGCCCCTTGTGGAGCCCACCTGAGCGAGCCGAGGTCGTCCGCCGCGCGCACCGTCACGGCGCGACCGCCTATGTGTACGGGCCATCGGCAGACGGGCACACGGGCCCGGACTGGAGGCGGCCCTACGGAGACGACGGCGCCCATCTGTCCGAGCTGGTCGCCCTAACCCACGACCTCGGGATGAGCGCTACCTGGCGAGTTTCTCCCGGTGCACCCCTTCGTCGAGACCATGCCATGCGGCTGGCCGACCCCGATGAGCTCGTCACGCTGGTCGAGCGCGCGACCGAGATGGCCGGGATGGGGTTCGACCGCGTGATCGTGGCGTTCGACGACATCGACGCGGACCTCGATCCGGTCACAAGAATGACGTATGCCGGTGATCCACATCCTATGGCCGCAGCCCAGGCCGGCGTGATCAACGCCGTCCATGACCGACTCGCAGAACTCGGCACCGAGCTCCTCGTCTGCCCGACGCACTACTGGGGCGTCGAGCCCTCACGGTACCGTCAACGACTGGGGGAGTTGCTGCACCCGGATCTCGTCGCCTGCTGGACCGGCGTGACCGTAATCTCCCCCGCTGTCACCGCAGCTCAGGCCCGTGTGGTGTCCGAGCAACTTCAGCGGCCGATCTGGCTGTGGGACAACTATCCCGTCAATGACTGGGACGGCGCCGAGCTGGAGTTCTCGAACACCATGACGCCACGTCGCGTCCCGCTCGCGCCGCTGCGCGGCCGCGATCCCGGACTGGCCGACGTGCTCGCGGGGTACGGCACCAATGCCGCCCTCCAGCCGCTGACGGGGTTGCCGGCACTGTGCACGGCGCTGGACTGGGCGCGCGATCCGCTGACCTACGAACCCGACAGGGCGTTCGCGCGGGCCCTCGATGAGACCGGCCACGGCTCATCCCTGGCCGTGCTTACCGAGCTTGCCGGGTCGAGCATCCTCGCCGAGCGACCCGGTCGACTCGCAGAAGGCTGCGCGCGAGCGCTCGCGAATCCGGACCCAGCGGCCCTCGTGAACCTCCAAAGCACGCTCACCCAGGCAGCTACAGCGGCTGGCGCACTCGACGGACCACTCGCGGTCGAGCTCAAGCCGTGGCTCGACGCGGTGCGAACAACCCTTCCGATCGCCGCTGCGGCGGTCCGGGCGCTCGCTGCGACACGCCGCGGCGAGCTGGCGACGAACGAGGACATCAACGACCTGCGCAACGGTATGCGAGCCTGGCCGCGGATGGCCGTCGCCGACGGTGCCCTGTACACGCTCACCGAACACGCCCTCAGCCTCGCCGGCGGCGGCACCCCGACCTGGCCCGACGGACACTAACTCATCTCGAGTTGCGTGACTCGCTTGACACTGGACTAGCCCAGTTTTACTGTGCCAGAGCTGACCAACTCGGCGTCAGCCGTTTGTAAGGAGTGATGGATGAGGCGCACAGTTGTCACCCTGGCGACCGCCGCAGCGGCAGCCCTGGCGCTCGGCCTGGCGGCCTGCGCGCCGGCCGGGTCGACCGGTTCCGGCTCGGGTTCGACCGGTGGATCGGGCAACGCCGGGGACGTGAAGCCCCTGGTGGTGTGGGGCTGGATCCAAGACGACGGCTGGAAGGCCGTCACCGAGGCCTACAACAAGACCAATCCGGACGTGAAGGTCGAATACCGCGGTTTCAAGGCCGACGAGTACAACAAGGTCCTTCAGACAGGTCTGTCCGGATCGTCCGGCCCCGACGTCATGATGCTGCGCTCGTACGGCGGCCTGGAGACGCTGGTCGCCTCCGGCGTACTCGCACCAGTCGACGATGTCGCAGGCCTGAAAGACTTCGCTGAGCCGATCAAGCTCGGCGCCACCTCGCGCACGGACAAGAAGATGTACGGCGTCCCGTTCGCCATCCAGACGACGAACATCCAGTACAACAAGGCGATCTTCGCCAAGTACGGCATCGCGGAGCCGACCACCTGGGCTGAGCTGACGGCCGCCGCGGACAAGCTGCAGGCCGCCGGGATCACGCCGTTCGCCTCGACGGTGAAGGACTCCTGGATGCTGCCGATCGTCCGTGACATCTTCGGCGCCGCGAACTACGGCGGACCAGCGTTCGCGACCGAACTGCTGTCCGGCCAGGCCAAGTTCACCGACTCGCGCTACACCAAGGCGAACCAGACCCTGCTCGGCCTGAAGAAGTACATGCCCAAGGGTGTCGACGGACTGTCGTACACCGACGCGCAGACCCTGTTCGTGTCCGGCAAGGCCGCGATGTGGCCCGGTGGTATCTGGGACCTGGCGACGTTCCGCAAGCAGGCGCCGAAGATGGACATCGGCCTGTTCAACGCACCCCGGTCCGAGGGCAGCGGGACGGCGTACGCGATGGGCTACGTCGATGGGTCCTGGGGCCTGAGTGCGAAGACGACGGGCGCGAAGAAGGACGCCGCGCTGAAGTACCTCGGCTGGCTCGCCTCCAAGAACTATGGTCAGCTGCTGTCCGACCAGCAGTTGCAGCTGTCCGCGGTGCCTGGCGTCGAGCCGAAGGACCCGCTGTTGCTGAAGGCAAGCAAGCTCTACGCCGAGAATCCGACGCCGTACCTGACCTACGTGAACTTCGACTACGGCACGCCGGCCGGAAGCACGCTCGAGTACGACGCGCTGCAGAAGATGATGCTCGGCCGGGAGACCCCCGACCAGGTGGGTACGGATCTCGACAAGGGAGTCTCGCAGTGGTTCAAGCCGCAGCGGTGACCGCCACCACCGCGCGGCGGTCCGGGCGTGCGCGGCGGCGCTCGCCCGGCCGGCCATCGCCCTGGACGGTGCTGGCGTTCGTCACCCCCGGATTGGTGCTGTTCGGCGCGATCTTCGCCTATCCGGTGGTCTCTGCGCTCTCGTACGGCTTCTTCGAATGGACGGGCCTCCGACGCGGCGCGTTCGTCGGACTGCGGAACTTTCAGGCCGTACTCAGCCTGCAGCCCTACGCGGAGCGGTTCGGTGTTGCGATCGGCAACAACGTGTACTTCTTCGTCGGCACCCTGTTGCTGCAGGGCGTACTCGGCTTTCTGCTGGCGCTCGCGCTGCAGCGGTCGATCCGTGCCCGGCGACTGTTCCAGACGGTGTACTCGCTGCCGTACCTGATGAGCTCGCTGGTGGTCGGCTACATCTGGTCGCTGATCCTGGCTCCCGGCTGGGGGGTGCTGAACGCGATCTTCCAGGCGCTCGGGCTGGAGTCGCTGGACAGGGCGTGGCTCGGCGATCCCGGGCTGATCATGCCCGTCCTGCTGCTGATCAACTGCTGGCAGTGGATCGGGCTGGCGATGCTCATCTTCGGCGCGGCGCTCGGCGGGATCCCGGCCGAGCAGATCGAGGCGGCCCGGCTGGACGGCGCCGGCTACTGGCGGATCGTCCGGACCGTCCAGTTCCCGCAGGTCCTCGGGTCGGTACAGATCTTCACCGTGCTGATCTTCATCGGCGCGTTCAACGCGTTCGACCTGATCTACGCGATCGGCGGTTCCAGCGGCGGGCCGGGCGGAGCTGCCGACGTCCTCGGCACGCTGTTCTACCGGATCGCGTTCGACAACGACCTGAACGCGCTCGGCCTGTCCGGTGCGCTGGCGACCCTCATCCTCGGCATCATCCTGATCGCCAGCCTGGTGATCATCGCGGTGTTCGAGCGGATCCGGAAGCGGTACGACGTATGACGACGACTCTGACCCGCGCCGCTCGAGTGGCAGCCCCGCCGACCCGCCAGAGATCCAAAGCCCTACGGGAGCGGAACCTTCTGGTGTACGTAGCACTGATCCTCAGCGCCCTGATGAGCATCGGGCCGCTGCTGATCGTCGTGGTCAACTCGCTGCGGCCCAACATGGAGATCTTCACCGACCCGCTCGGACTGCCGAAGCACCCGGCGCTGTCGAACTACGCTCAGGCCTGGGGCGCCGGCGCGATCGGCGGCTACCTTCTGAACTCGGTCCTGGTCACCGCCGGGTCGCTCGCCCTCGGCCTGGCGGTCAGCCTACCGATCGCGTACGCGCTCGGCCGCTGGCAGTTCCTGGGCAAGCGGCTGCTGTCGGTGCTGTTCGTCGCCGGCATGATGGTGCCGATCCGGCTCGGCGTACTGCCCTTGTTCCATCTGTACGAGGCGACCGGCCTGATCGACACCCGGATCGGGCTGATGCTGATCAACGCGGCCGCGGCGATGCCGACCTCGGTGCTCATCATCACCGCGTTCTACCGCGCACTGCCGGCATCGTTGTTCGAGGCCGCACACGTCGACGGCGCCGGCGAGCTCCAGACCTTCTGGCGGATCGGTACGCCGCTGGTGCGACCGGCGGTCGTGACCGCGGCGGTGATGAACGTCGGGCCGGCCTGGAACGACTTCTTCTTCCCGCTGATCATGCTGCGCTCGCCGAGTCGGTTCACGATTCCGGTCGGGATCAGCTCGTTCTTCGGTGAACACACGGTCGACCGGGGTCTGCTGTTCGCAGGCCTGGTCATCGCGGTGGCGCCGCTGGCGATCATGTTCGCGTTCGCGATGCGGCTGGTGGTCGGCGGCCTGACCGCGGGGATGGAGCGATGAGCACGATCGTGGTCGACGTCGGCAAGTCAGGCCTGCGGCTGCGGATTCGGCCCGGCACGGCGGGGCTCGATTCCGCCCGGACCGCGACCGTGGCAGGGCTCGACCCTGCCCGGGCCGCCCTTCCCGGCGCGGGCACCGAACTGGCTGCCGCGGTCGCCGCTGCGTGGACATCGCTGAGCGCCGATGCCTGTGCCGATGCCGTCGAGACCGTCGTGATCGGCAGCACGTTCATCCCGCAGCCGTGGGCCTTGGCGGACTGCGAGGACCGGTTCCGGGAGTTGTGGCCGTCCGCGGAGATCGTGATCGTCACCGACGGAGCCCTGGCCCACGCGGCCGCCCTCGGACGCGTCGGAACGGTCGCCTCGATCGGTACGGGCACTGTCGTGCTCGGACTGGACGCCGGCGGAACGCTACGTCAGAAGGACGGCTGGGGGCCGGATCTGGGCGACCGCGGCAGTGCGCTGGATCTCGGCCGGTCGGGGTTCCAGGAGGCCTGCGCGGCCCTCGACGGCGTCGCCTGCGACACCGCCCTGGTGTCGCTGGCAGAACGTGCGCTCGGAACGCCGATCGACATCCCGGCCGCGGCGCGCCTACTCGCCGCACCCGATCGCGTGCCGCGTTTGGCGGCGTTCGCAACCGAAATCTGCCAGGCGGCACTCGATGGCGACGGCACCGCCCGGGCCCTGGTCAGGACAGCTGCGCGCTGGGTCGCGGACACCTGCGCAGCGATGGCCGCCGAGGTTGGCGACACAACTGTGGTGACCGTCGGGCGGCTCGCGGGTACACCGGGATATCGGCAGCCGTTGACCGAGGAACTGTCCGCGCGCGGACTTGTAGTTCAGCAGCCGGCCGCTTCGGTTCTGGACGTCGACTCGACGCTCCTGGCGGGGCCGGAGTACCGCCGAACCGCGGTGTTCCGGGCAGTGACCGCCACGCGACGGTAATATCCCGCTGAGATTCGCCAATCAGGACAGGAAGGGAAGACACGGTGGCGAGGCGACGAAAAGCCATCGCAAGCGACGCGCTCGGCATGCCCACGGCACTGGACGCGGACCGGGGCAAGGGCGAGCAGCTCCGCGAAGTCCTCGAGTCACTCGTCACCCAGCTCGGTCCGGGTGCGGTACTGCCGTCTGAGCGCCAGCTGACCGAGCTGTACGGCGTCGCGCGGATGACCGTCAGAGCCCAGATCCGGGCCCTGGCAGCCGACGGCGTGCTGACGATCAAGGCCGGGTCCGGCGTCTACGTCGCCGACTCGCCACACCCCACACTGGCGGTCGGGCACTCGTTCAGTCACGAGATGCGGGAGCGCGGACTGACGCCGGGATCGGTGCTGCTGGAACACAACGTCCTGCTGGTCAACCAGCGGCTGTCCGAGCTGCTCGGCGCACAGGTAGGTAGCCGGGCCCTTCGCCTGGTCCGGCTACGAACCGCCGACGAGGTGCCAGTCGGCATCGAGCGCACCACGGTGTCGCTGGAAAGGTTCCCCGACATCGACAAGATCGACTTCCAGACTGCCTCGCTTTACGACACGCTTCGCAGGGACTACGGCGTCGAGCCGCACTCCGTCGAAGCCCGGGCGACCGCTGTCCTGCCGAGCGAGGACGAGGCCGAACTACTCGGGATCGCAGTCACCGAACCCTGCTTGGCAGTAAAGAGCCTGCACACCGACGCCGACGGCGTCGTGATCGAGGCCGGTCGCTCCATCTACCGCGGCGACCGCTACGACGTCGACGTCGCGCGCCGGCCTTAGGCGTTCAGGCTCCGAAGCGTCTGGAGCGGTTGGCCGCGATGGCGCATCAGACCGACAACCTCCACCGTCAGTGCCTGTACCAGCATCGCGCCCACCATGGTCGATGTGGCGCCGACCGCGTGCGGTTCGTCGGGGACGACCGCATCGCCCGGTACACCGCAGTTGTCGATCACCAGATCCGCCACCTCGAACAACCGCTCGCCGGTCGGCACCCGCGACGTGACGGAACTGCTGTGAGCCGTCGACGTCAGCGCGATGACCGTGGCACCGCGCTTGCGAGCGCCGAGCGCGACCTCCACCGGCACACTGTTGCGTCCCGAGTTGGAGATCACCAGCAGACAGTCGCCAGCGGCGACCGGGTGGATGTCCAGCAACGTCGCAGCCAGGCCAGTCTGCCTTTCCAGCAAGGAGCTCTTTTGCAGACCCTCGTGCAACATCAGCGCCGGCTCCAGGATCGGCGTGACGTCGGCGAGGCCACCGGCCCGGCCCCAGATCTCCTCCACGATCAGATGCGAATGGCCGGTCCCGAACGCCCAGAAACGCTGTCCTGCCGCCAAAGCGTCCGCGATCGCTACAGCGGCCCGTTGAATCACCGGCAACTGTGTTCGGGCCGCGCGCTCGGCCAACCCCAAAGCAGCCGTCAGGTAAGCCTGGCCGGTGGGAATCTCACTGCTCATCGTTCACCTTCATCGGTCGGTCAAATCAGCGGGGCAACGGACGTGCACAGCCGGTCCGATCCAGTGCCGTGAGGAGCTACAACTGCGCACAGCGATGCAGATCCACAGCGAACTCGCGGACGCTTTCGATGTACATCGAGCGAAGTACCGTCGCGTTCACCTCGTCGGCTGCCGGCTGATGGACTACCTTCACCGTTGTGTATGACGCGACCGCAGTGAAGCTGCTGATCTGTGTGCTCACACCACTCTTGATCCCGGATCATACTGGGCTAGCCCAAATTAGCAGAGTGCGTAGCCACTAACAAGAACAGGATGTTCTGTACTCAGCCGCGCTGCTGTTCCCCGGGACACAGGATTGGAGCATGCTGGTCGATACCGGCCGGCGGCTCATGTTCCAGTCGTAGCGCCGTGAGCAATCCGAGGGTGGCGGATCCTGGATCTCGACGCCTGGGATGCCTTCGAGGATGGGCGGACCTGGTGGGCAGGCTTCGGATCCGGTTGCTGAACCCGGTGACCTCGCAGGCGAGGACGTCATCGTGGTAGCCGACGATGACTTCCAATCAGCGCGTACCACGCGGCTGTTGTCGCCGTGGCGAAGTCGTGCGCATCGATCTAGCGGCTCTTGTGGTCACCTAGGCCATGAGGTTGTTGACGCGAGCGGTCAGCGGATCTCGTTTTCAGGATGCTGCGCGTCGTAGGCGTGACGAGCATGGGCAATGCCGTCCCGGTGCTCAATCGACCAGTCGGCCAGCGCCTTGACGAGGTGAGTCAGGCTCGCGCCGGTCTCTGTAAGGCGGTAGTCGACCTGGGCAGGCACGGTCGGGTACACAGTCCGGAGTACCAACCCGTCGCGTTCCAGTCGGCGCACGGTCAGAGTCAGCATCCTCTGAGAGATCCCGTCGATCGCGCGCTGCAACTCTCGGAAGCGCCGAGCGCCGTTCGCCAGCTCGACGATCACGAGGACCGACCACTTGTCGCCGACACGGTCGAGGACGTCGCGGATCCCGCAATCGGGATGATCCGGTTGACCGCACGGGTCGAGCTCTGCAGGCACAGCGGTTACCTCGGTGTGCGTCACTGACATCAGACTGCCTCCTTGTCGGCCGGCCTTCACCGGTCAAGACTCAGTGTAGTTACTGATGAGAACCACCAAGGAGAACGAACCGCAAATGATCATGGTGACCGGCGCGAACGGACAGCTCGCATCACTCACGCTTCAGGAGTTGGCCGACCGGAGCGTGCCTGCGGTGGGAGGCAGCCGGACTCCCGGCGACGGGCAGCGCCACTTGGACTTCGATGATCCCGCCAGTCTGGACCTGACTGGCGTCACGACGCTGGTCTTGGTCTCGGCCGGGTATGCCGAGGATGACATGGTCATCACCCGGCACCGGGCGCTCCTCAAAGCCGCCGCTCGTGACGGCGTTGCGCATGTGATCTACACCAGCCTGACCGGAACCGGCGATCACCTCGGGTTCGCGCTCGCTCACCGCGCCACCGAGGACTTGGTGAAAGCCAGCGGCATTGCCTGGACGTTCCTGCGTAACGGTCTCTATGCCGAGCTATTCGGGGCACTGCTGACGTGGACACCCGAGGGCCTGGAGTCAGCCTTCGGCGATGGCGCTCTGTCCGCAGTGGCACGGGTGGACCTGGCCGCGGCTGCGGCAATCGTTGCCAGCCAGCCGAGCGCTCATGCGGGCAAGACGTACGATCTGGTCGGCGAACCGATCACCGTCGAGGACGTCGCCCAGCGCCTCAACGTCGCTCATCGAACGATCGGGCTTGGTGAGTACCGCGCTCGTCTCCTTGCGGACGACGCGCTGCTGCCGTTCCAGCCGTCGATGCTCACCTCGATTGCCAGCAGCATCCGGCATGGGTTCCTCGGCAACTCGAGCCCTGATCTCACGCAGCTGCTCGACCGACCGGTCACCGATCCACTGACCGTCGCGGCGAACACGGCTGCTGCGATGTCCCCGGACGCTCGTTGACGCCGATGGTCCATCGCAATGCGCCCCTCACTCCGGAGGGGCGCAAGCGACTGGTCGAGCGATGCCGCACTCGGCCGATCGCTCACGTCGCCGCCGAGATGGGCATCCCCCGCGCCACCGCGTCGAAGTGGGTGAACCGCTACAAGCAGTTTGGCGAACTCGGCCTTGTCGACCGCTCATCCGCTCCGGCGCGGCAGCCGACCGCGACGCCGGGCCGGCTCGTCACGCGCATCGAGTCAATGCGACGCGAGCGCAAATGGTCGTCCTCGCGGATCGCGTTCGAGCTGAATCAGGGCAGGCCTGCTCGAGGTGGTCGTGCAGGAACTCGGCAGGGTCGTTACTGGAGCCAGTGGTCATCGCGGTTTCGTTCTTCGAGCCGGTTGTGAGAGATGACTCGAAGGATCACCCGATGACCGCGTTCACGTTACCCGCGACGTGTGCCCCCGGATCTCGCCGTGCATCACTCTGCTGGACTCGTCTCCCGACCTGAACCTTGTACGCCGAGTCGTCCGCCGCCTCCCAGCGCAGCACGAGCTTGCCGACGCGCGTCGTCGTATCGACGTATGTAGCTGCGGGGAGTAGTTGACCATCTATCTCCACGACCAACGGCTGTCAAGTGGCGCGGGCGCCGTTGTAGGGCAGGAGGACGCAAACATCGCGCCGGACCGAGGTCTCCGACGATGCGAGCACATGGACGACCGCGACCGGCGTGACCAATGGCGGCGGGCAGCCGACTCGCTGTGGCTCGATACCGGCGCCCGCTACATCCGGCTGGAGCGCGTTCACCGAGCGACGATGTACGGCTACTCCCTCGACGAACTCGAGCTCCGCCGCGACCTAGGTAGCACGCACTCGCTACCTGGTGCTGATGTGGCCGGACCGGCGGCCGGACCAGGCTTGCCGTTATGAAGCGAATCCACGTGACCGTACTGGTGCTGGCCTCCGCTCTCGCCTCGATCATCAGCCTGGTGGTCGGCCCCGGAGCCGACTACGCGCGGATCTTCCCGCCGCCCTGGACGGGCCTGATCGGATCGGGCCTGGCTATCTTGTCCTTGCTGCTGCGGCGCCACTCGCGATCGGTCGGCTGGGCCGCCGTGGTGGTCCTGGTCGGTGCCTCGGGCGGGGTGATGCTCGACGGGTTCCGCGCGTTCTTCGCGGTGACCGGCATCCCCGCGGGAGATTTCTCCGTCGTCGACTGGCCCGGGGCGTTCGCCCGAGGACTCGATCTTGTGGCAGCTCTCGCAACGATAGTGTTCACCTGGCAACAGCGGCCGGCGGCTGCACGGATCGGCGTCCGGCGGGCGCTCGGATGGGGAGGAGTGGTGTTGTCCATGCCATATCCGCTCCTGAAGTTCACGTGGTGGTTGGAGGGGGACGCGAGTCCCTTCGACGTCGGCTTTCCGGCGATGGAGCTGGCCGCGTTCGCTGCCGCGGCCGTCTGGGTCGTCCTGCTCACCGCCACGTCGCCCGGAGCTCGCCTGCCTCGGTTCGTCCTCGCGGCCGGCGGTTGGTTTTCCTCGCTCGCGCTGCTCAGCATGGGCGGTCTGATGGTGTTCGGCCTGCTGGCCCAGGTCTCCCAGGTCGCCGGTACGTCGATCAGGTTCGGCACCGGTATGGCGTCTTTGACCGTGTTCGGCGTGTACGGGTCGTGGCTGGTGCTCGGCGTTGTCATGCTGGCGTCCACCTTGTTGTTCCTGGCCCCGAAGCCGTCCGAGGTCGCGGTGTGAGGTCGTCGTCGGCAGCGATCGCCGGGGCCGCGGCAGTCGTACTGCTCCCGTTCACCGCGGTGATGGCCTTCCTGTCGTTGCCGATGATCACGGGCTGGATCGTGATGGCGCTGGCTGTCGTCGTCCATGCAGCCGTCGCCTGGCGGTGCGAGCGCCCGACGCTCGCCCTGGTCATCGTGTCCCTCGGCGTCGCCGGCCAAGCGATCTGCACCGGGCTGTTCTTCCTCCTCCCGTCAACGCTCGTCGTACTGCTGGTGATCTACGCGGCAGCGGCGTACGGGAGTCGGGTGACCGCACTGGCAGTCGGTCTCGTCGGCGCAGCCGCGACCGCAGTCCGCTACGCGATCGATCCGGACGTGGTGGGGTCCGGGTTCGGGCCGGCTCCGTGGCTGTTGCTGATCCTGCTCGTGGCCGTGGCCGGCGTTGCCTGGACCATGGGCCTGCTGCGCCGGGCTCAGCTCGACGCCGCTGTCGTGGCGGCGGAGCACGCAGAGCACGAACGACGGGAGCGTGCGAGTCGCGCGGTCGTCGAAGAACGGGCCCGCATCTCCCGCGACCTGCATGACATCCTTGCGCACTCGTTGACTGTGATCGTCGGACAGTCACGGGTGGCGCGCTTCGACGCCGCGAAGGCCGATGCGGCCCTCGAGGTGATCGAGAACACCGCCCATTCCTCGCTGACCGAACTGCGGGCGACGCTGCGGACCCTGCGCGAGCCGACCCAACCGACGCTGGCGCACGTCCCGGGACTGCTGGCGCGGGTTCGCGCCGCCGGTCTCGACGTAACGCGTACCGTCGACGGCACTCAGCGGCCACTCGGCAGCGCGACTGAGCTCGCTCTGTACCGATTCGTCCAGGAAGCCCTGACCAACGCCGCGAAACATGCCGACGGTGCGCGGGTCAGCTACCGGGAGCACTGGCAGACTGACCGCGTGACGCTCACCTTCACCAACCCGCGACGGACGTCGGGTGCCGCACCTGGCGGGTCAGGTTTGGGCCTCGCGGGAATGCGCGAGCGCCTCACCGCGGCCGGTGGATCGCTGACCGTCCAGGACGCCGCGGACTTCGTTGTCACAGCCGAGTTGCCGTACGACGGGAGCGGGCCGGCATGATCCGGGTCTTCGTCGCCGACGACCAGGACCTGGTCCGGGCCGGTGCCGTCGCATCAGTGAATGCACAGCCGGACATGATGGTGGTCGGCGAGGCGGCTGACGGGGCGGAGACCCTCCGCGACGTCGCGGGCAGCCGGGCGGACGTCGTACTGATGGATCTGCGGATGCCGATCCTGGACGGGATCGAGGCGACCAAGCGGATCGTCGCGTCGGTGCGGGAGGTTCGGGTCCTGGTGCTGACCACTTTCGACGCGGACGAGTACGTCTATGCGGCGCTCCGGGCCGGCGCGTCGGGCTTCGTCGTCAAGGATGCACCGGTGGCCGAGATCGCGGCCGCGATCCGGGCCGTCCACCGCGGTGACGCCGTCCTCTCGCCGTCCGTCACCCACCGGGTGGTTGAGCAGTTGCTGGCGTTCGCACCCGATCCCGTTGCCCGGCAGGCGACCGAAGATTTGCTGAGCGAGCGCGAACTGGAGATCGTCCGGCTGGTCGCCGACGGCCGCAGCAACGCGGAGATAGCGGCCACGGTCTTCCTCTCCGAGGCCACCGTCAAGACCCACATCGGCCGGGTTCTGACCAAGCTGGAGCTCCGCGACCGGGTGCAGATCGCCATCTGGGCGCACCGTACGGGCCTCACAAAATAGCGAGCCAATACAACTGTCGGCGCTCTTGAATAGCATCCCGGCAGGTGGCCTGAGTGTGTGACTCGACGCCTCCAGGAGGTGTCGTGGACGCGCTGGACTGGACGACTGCGGCGCTTGCCGGTCATCAGCTCCGGCTTGCGGTATCAGCAAGCGGCCGTCGTCGCGACGCCGAAGAATGCTCGAGGGTCGTACATGCCGTCGAGCGACTCGCGGACCAGTACACGACGGTGCAGGTTGAGCCGCTCGGGTTCTGCCGAAGGGACTGCCCAGATCCCGACCCCACAGCCGGCGTCCACGAACAGATCGTCAGGGTGACCGACCGAGAAGACATTCCCGAGTACGCGGTGTGCGGCGTCTCGCAGGGTGGCGCAGCGGCTTCCGCGATCGGCTGTGCACGCCGTCGGGCTCGCCTACTGGTCGACGGCGGGTCAACGGCTGCAGCGTTTCGCACATCCAGCCGTGTGACCCCACCCAGGTGACTCAGCAATTCGGCACGGGACAAGCTCAGGGTTACTGCTGGTGCGGCGAGGACAAGACGGTCTACGGTTCCGGGCTCCCAGCTGGCAGCCGCGATGGGCACTGGAAGCGTTCTGGAACAGCCCTTCGAGCTGGGAGCGTCCTAATCGACACCCGGCCGTCGCCGAAGCCGCCGTCGTCCCAGCACCCGACCCCGTCCGGCTCGCCGTGCCCAAGGCGTACGTCATCCTCGCACCCGGCGACGAGCCCACCCGGGACACGGCACTCTTGATCCTGACCCGCGTGCGCTAGTGCCTGGCGCCCCATCTGCGGGTTCGCAGGCTGGAGTTCGCCGACCGCCCGAAGCTCACCGGCGTGGTCAGCCGCACGAACGGCACGATGAAGCTGTACGTGGATGGCGCTCTGCAGGGTACGACGACCTTCGCGGCGGACTCAGTCGCGCGCGATTACGGGACCCAGCCATGGACGTTCGGCGCAGCCGCGCCGGGCGCGCCGACGTACGCCTGGCCCGCGAACGGGTCGCTGGACCAAGTGAGGATCTATCGAACGGCGCTCTCGGCAACCGAAGTCCAGGCTCTGTACACAGCTGGCGGGTAACGCTGAGCACGCCGGCGATGAGGACGCGTAGAGAACCCGCTTCCTCATCGTCGGCGTCAATCCACGACCAGAAGATCAGGTTCGCCAACCTTGGGCCAGTACGCGGCCGGGCCTTGCCATTCCTTCAGGCCGTGGGGGACCAAAGGTGATGGCATCTGCTGGTCGTCTGGTTCCTGGGCGCCTGGCTCGGTGGTTTCCTGCGTGGGAGGCGTTGCACGGCGGCGCCCCCCAAACCCTTCGTGGTCAACAAGCCCCGCCCGTCCCGCTTCGCCTTCGCAATCGAGAACCTCCCGGTTACCGGCTGGCTCGTCGAAGTCGAGGTCGATGCCGCCTACCCGACCAAGTAGCCGATCTGGTCTGTCTCTTCACTCGGCGGCGACCTCTCGGCCGTTCGCCGCCGAGTGGTAGACCATGTCCAGGATCTTCAGCAGCTCCGCGCCTTGTGACGCGGGTACGGCGGACTCGGTTTCGCCTCGGCAGGCGGCGAGGAACGACTTGGCCTGGTTGGCGAAGCCGTCTGTCAGGTTGAAGCCGGTGGACGACAGTACCGGGTCGATGTTCACCATCGTGTCGGCGAGTTCGGTGGCTACCCGGAGCGGTTCGAGGTCCGCGCCGCCTTTCTCCCCGAAGACCGAGATGCCGAGCCGGTCTGAGGTCGCGTGGAGGGAGTACGACACGTCGACGGCCAGCGAGGCACCGTTGCTGAACCTGATCAGCGCGTTGGCCAGGTCCTCGACATCGTTGCCGCCGGCACCCGCGTCCGCAGCGCGGTAGCGGTCCTGGCCCCAGATGTTGTTCCGGGCGCCCAACCGGTCGTAGGTGTTGGCGCTCACGGTGACCACCTCGGGTGTCCCCATCAGGTACCACGCGAGGTCGATCATGTGTACGCCGAAGTCCATCACCGGGCCGCCGCCGGACAGCTTCTTGGAGGCGAACCAGCCGCCAGGGTTGGCCAGTCGCTGCAGGCAGCTCGCCTTCGCGTAGTAGATCGGCCCGAGCATCCCGGCGTCCAGGTAGGACTTGAGCGCGCGGCAGTTGGTCGCGTGCCGGCGGACCATTCCGACCTGCACGACGCGGTCTGACTTGTCGGCGGCCTGCTGGAGTTCGACGGCTTCGGCGTACGTCCGGCCCATCGGCTTCTCCACCAGCACATGCTTGCCGGCGGCGATCGCATCCACGGCCAGTGAGGCGTGCGTGTGGTTCGGCGTACAGATGCTGACGGCGTCGACGTCGTCGTCCGCGAACAGTTCGGCGGGATCCTGGTACGAACGTCGCACGCCCCAGTCAGCCGCGATCCGGGCGGCCCGGCCGTCGGCCGTGTCCGCGACCGCGACCACCTCGGCGCCGGCCGTCTCGTACGCCTGCCGGTGGCATACCGCGATGTTTCCGGTGCCAACGATTCCGATCTTCATCGCGCCGCCTCCGTGCCGTCGTACCACTGTCGGCCCGCTTGTCGCGACCGCTCCGCGTAATCGAGTACCCGCACCACGTCAAGCATCTCTTCATCGGGGACCGGCGAGATCCCCGTACGGGCGAACTCGACCGCGGCCCGCAGGAACCCGGCGTAGAAGCCGGCTAGGTCCCGTACCTCCACCTCGCTGGCACCGTCCCCGCGCTGCACACCGAACTGCCACAGCGCCACGTCGTGCGGCACGTTCGGCCGTACGTCGACCAGCCCGCGCACGCCCTCGACGGTCTCGATCGTTACGGTCCGGGCGTACGGCGCCCCGCCGGTGTCGATGACCCGGGCAACGGGTGCGCCGAGCAGCTTCAGCACCGGCTGGATCGTGTGTATGGCATACCCGGGCCAGGCGCCGAAACCGCGTCCGGACACCGCCCGTCCGCCGACAGACAGGGCGTCCAGTTCGGCCGCGAACCGGACCGCCGTCGAGCTGAACAGCGGCGTACCCGCCTTCCGGGCGATCGCGACCATCTGTTCCGCCTCCGCCGGGGACGGAGCCAGGAACTTGTCGACGACCAGCGGCTTCCCGGATTCCAGCGCCTCCCGGCTCAGTTTCGGGTGGCTGTCGACGTTGTCCGGTGCGAGCAGCAGGATCGCGTCGCTCGCGGCAACAACCTCGGCCGGCGACGAGGCTCGGCGGATCTGGTGTTCGGCGCACCAGTCGCCGGGCAACGGCGCTTTCTCGTACGCGGCCACCACTTCGACGTCGTGCCCGACCTGACCGTCCTTCAGCAGGTCGACGAAGGTGTTCGCATGGAAGTTCTCCAGGTGATGGTCGATGAGACCGATACGCATGATGTTCCTTGATCTCTACTTGACGGCGCCGACGTTGACCGACGCTACGATGTGTCTCTGGAAGATGAGGTAGACGGCCAGGATCGGCGCCATCGTGATCACCATCGCGGCGAACATGGCGCCGTAATCGACCGAGTAACCGGCCTGTGCGGTGAACGCGATCAGGCCCTGGCTGAGCACGTGGTTCTTCGGGTCCGACAGCAGCACCGTGGGCAGCAGGAACTGGTTCCACAGCCCGATGAAGGTGAAGATCCCGATCGCAGACAGCCCGCCGCGGACCATCGGCAGCATGATCGAGCCGAAGATCCGCCACTCGTTCGCCCCGTCCACCTCGGCCGCCTCGGCCAGTTCGCCCGGGATCGCCCGGAAGAACGAGGTCAGCAGGAACACGGTGCCTGCCAGCGAGAACGCGATGTAGGCGACGATCAGTCCACTCAGGCTGCCGAGCAGCCCGATCGCCTGCATGACGAAGAACAACGGCACGATCGCCAGGTACGCCGGGAACACCATCCCGGACAGGAACGCGTAGTGCAGGATCCGGGTGGCCACGTTGTCGAAGCGGACCACGACGTACGCGACCATCGAGCCGCAGAGCAGGATCCCGATGGTTCCGGCCGCCGAGGTGATCACGGTGTTGACGAAGAACTGACCGATCTGCGAGGTCGCCCACGCGGTGACGTAGTTCGTCCACTGCGGGTGTTCCGGCAGCGTGAACGGTGAGGCGAAGATCTCCGCGGACGTCTTGAAGGACGACAGCACGGTCCAGGCCATCGGGACGATCACGACCGCCGACCAGAAGATCAGCATCACGTGCGTAAGTCCTGAGGTGACACGTTGACGCGACACCCTAACGTCCTCTCTGCGCGGCCGGCTCGCGCCGTGCGGTCCACAGGGCGGCGCTGACCGCGAACGTGACCAGCGCGATCACGATCCCGATCGCGCACGCGGTGCCGAACGCGCCTTCCTTGAAGGCGGCCTGCATCAGGTACTGGCTGAGTACGAACGTGCTCCGGTCCGGTCCGCCGTCCGGGGTCAGCGCGGTGACGATGGCGTAGGCATCCAGCGCGCCGATCTCGACGAAGATCGCCGCACTGACGATCGACTCCCGCAGCAGCGGCAACGTGATGTGCCAGAGCGTCCGGGCCGGTCCGGCACCGTCGATGCGGGCCGAGTCGAACACCTCCGGGTCGAGTCCGCTGATCGCCGCGACGAAGTACGTCACGAAGAACCCGAGGCCGCCCCAGACGATCGTGAAGACCACGCTGGGAAAGGCGGTCGTTGTGTCTCCGAGCCAGGCGAAGTCCTTGAACCCCTCCAGCCCGATCGCGGTCAGCGCACCGTTGAGCAGGCCGGCGCTCGGGTCGTAGATCCGGCCCCACATGACACCGGCGGCGACGCCGGGAATCAGGTACGGGAAGAAGATCACGGCACGGTAGAACGACGACCCTCGCAGCCCGCGGCTCCGGCCGGTCCGGACGCCGCCGACGGTGAGCAGGCTGGCCAGTACGAGCGCGCCGCCCAGCATCACCAGCGGCAGCGTGACCAGCAGGAGGCCGTTCGTTCGCAGTGCCGCCCAGAACCTGTCGTCGTGCAGCACCCGGCCGAAGTTCGCCGGACCGACGAACTCGGCCGACGGGCTGAAGCCGGACCAGTTGGTCAGCGAGTACGCCGCCGCCTGGACCAGCGGCCAGACGACGATGCCGACGTACAAGAGGCCCGGTAGCCCGACGAAGACGGCGGCGAGGGAGATCCGGTCCCAGCGCCGCCGCCGGCCTGGACCCGTAACGGTCACAGCGGGACCTTTTTGATCGACGAGTCCTTGGCGACCCGGTCGAACTCCTTTTGCATGGCGTCGACGAACTGCGCGGCGTTCAGCTTCCCGGACAGGAAGGCGGTCATGATCGGCAGCTCGTCGATCTGGTAGTACTGCCCGTACTTCGGCATCGTCGTACCCTCGGGCGAGTCGGCAAGGATCGCGACCTGGGACTTCAGGCCCGCCGACGACTTCGCCCGGTCCGGTGTGGCGCCCTTCACCACGGACAGGCTGTTCGTGAGCGTCGCGAACTTGGCCGCCACCTCCTTGGACAGCAGTTGCCGGATGAATTCGCGGCCACCGGCACCGTTCGCGGCCTTCTCCGGCACCATGAACGACTCCGACGCCGTTGACAGCGCCGCCCGCGGGTTCACCTTCGGCGTACCGGGAAGGGTCAGGTCCGGCAGCATCGTCATCTCGAAGCCGGCCTTGGTCTGCTTCTTCTGTTCGTTCTCGATCCACGAGCCGGAGTAGTAGAACAGCGACTCCTGCTGCAGCGACCACTGCGTCTGCGCCTGAGTGAACTGGGTTCCGGCGCCGCCGGGTTTCACGTATCCGCGCTTGATGCACTCGCCGATTTGGTTGACCGCAGCAACCAGGGGCTCCTGTCGCCAGCAGTCGGGCTTCAGGTTGTCGAGGTTCTTGCGGACCTCGTCGCCGCCCATCTTGAACGCGGTGCCGTAGATCGGCCAGAGGTAGTACGAGGCCGCCTCCTTGCCGAAGACGAACAGGTACTTCCCGGACTTCTTCGCTTGCTCGCCGAGTTTGAGCATCTCGTCCCAGGTGGTCGGCGGCGTGATCCCACGCTCGGAGAACATCGACGCCGAGTACCACCAGCCGTACAACGTCAGCGAGTAGTTCAGCGCGATCAGCCGGCCGTCGTACAGCCCGGCGTCCAGCACCGCGGGCACGACGGTTTCGCGCAGCCTGGTGCCGTCCACGCCCGGGGCGTCCAGCACCGAGGTGAGATCGGCGGCCTGGGCGGCGATCGCACTCTTCGGGATCGCCTTCGCGCCGGAGTTGTCGAAGACGTCCGGCGGGCTGCCGGCCACGAACCGGCTCTGCAGATCCGCCTGCAGGTCGACGACCGGACGCAGGTTCACCTGCGCCTTGTACGCCGCGGACCGCATCTTGGCGGCCGCGTTCTCGGCGTACTCAGTGCCGAAGCCGCCGTTGAAGATCACCGCCTCGACCTTGCTGCCGTTCGCGACTCCGAACGGGTTCGCGGGGTCATTGCCGACGGCAACCGAGGCGCCGGGGGAGGACTGCGTTTTCGGGTCGTTACCGATGGTGGTGGCGCAGCCGGCCAGGGGCGCTGCGAGCGCACCGAGGCTCACGCCGAGGAGGTGCCGTCGAGAAAGACTCATGATCGTCCTTGAGGGGGAAACGTGGTTCGGGACATGACGAAGCTGCCCGGCACGAGGGCGGTGGCCCGGTCCCGCGGAGCGTGCAGAGGTCGCGGCCCGAGGATGCACCGACCGCTTTTTGGAACAATGTCGCGTAATTGTTGCCAGCTGGTGCGCCGACTGTCAAGGGCCTTCAGTTGAAGGGATCTACCGGCGCTACGAGAGTGCGGACCGGTCGACCGGACGGACGGCCACATGAGCCGCGTCGGTCAGCTCTTCCTCGATGCCGTACAGTGCCCGGCGGGCCGCCGCATTCACCACGCCGTGCTCTCCCAGCAGTGAGACGAGTACCTCGGGTACGACGTTCAGCTGCTCCGTGAGGCCGGCACGCAACTGCCATGCCAGCTCCTGCGCCTGGGAAGCGAGGGCGCCCGCGATCACAATCGCCTGCGGATCGAGCGCCCCCGACATCAGGGCGATCGCGTCCACGACGCTCGAGGTGAACGCCAGCGCCGCCTCCCGGCTGTACGCCGTCTGCCCGGTGCCGGCCGTTGCCCACCACAACTGGCCCGGCGACATCAGGCGCGTTCCGCTGACGTCACCGGCCCGGCCGTGGCCGCCGCGCACCGGCGCGCCGCCGATCTGCACGTACACCCCGGGTGGCGTACCCAGGAACAGCACGATCACGTCGTCCAGGCCGGCGGCGAGCCCGGAAGTGGTCTCTGCCCATCCGAGCAGCGCCGCGTCGTTGGCGATCAGGCAGCGTCCGCCGGTGTGCTCTGCCAGGATGCTGCCCAGCTTGACCCCGATCCAGTCCGGGATCGACTCGCTGAACTGCACCTCGCCCTCGAACACTGTCGCAGGGGTCGCCGCGACCGTGTACCAGACCTCGCTGACGGCGATCCCGACATCGGCGCACATCCCGTCGATGACGTCGAGCGCGGCGGCGACTCGTTCTCGGCGGGGCGTCTGCGGCTTGACCTGGCTCTCCCGCATCGCCAAGGTCGCGCCCGAACGGTCCCGGACCTCGCCGCGAACGACGTGCGCACCGATCTCGAGTCCGATCACGTACGCCTGGTACTCACGCAACCGGAACCTCGTCGCCGGCCGGCCGCGCCCCTCGGCGAGTGGCTCGAGCTCGTCCACCCAGCCTTTCCCGACCAGGGAATTGAGTACGTTCTGCACGGCCCGGCGGGTCAGCCCGGTCTGGGTCGCGATCTCCGCGACCCGCAACTCCTCCGCTCCGGTGAGCACGTCGAGGACCGCGCGCTCGTTGACGCCACGCACCAGCGACGGCGAGGCCCCACTCTTCCGCTGCTTGTCCATACGGGTCATGAAGTCCTTTACAGTCCCTGGCTCGCGAGCTAGCATCCCGCATTATTGAAACTTAGTATCTAAAAAGATACCGGACCACGTTTCAGCTTATCGAAGGAGCCCACGATGCCTGACGTTGCCGGTCCGATGTCCCGCCGTTCCCTGCTCAAAGGCGCTGCAGCCACCGCTGCCGTAGCGGGTCTGTCGAGCACCGGCGTACGGCCGACGTGGGCCGCCCTGCCACTCGGGCGGTGCACGGTGACGATCCCGGAGCCGTCGGCGAAGGGACGTGCGGACGCCTCGGCGTCCGGGGCGAGCGAAGCGCTCGAGCTGTGCGGCGCACGGAACAGCTTCGTCATCGGCCAGGTGCTCGTCAGCGCAGCGGCTGACCAGCCGTGCACGGTCACCGTCGAGGCTGGACCTCTGCAGTGCGGGGACGTGACGCTGGCACCTCCGCTCGTGATGGTTCAGGTGCCGGTTCCGGTCGATCGGCCCGCCGTACCGTCGATGTTCCCGGCGGGACGGTACTTCGATCCGCTGCCGCCGCTCGTCGCGGTCGGCGACTGGGTGATCGGGCAGGGCGAGACCAGCGGGCTGGCGGTGAAGTACCGGATCCCGGAGGACGCGCTGCCCGGCACCTACACCGGATCGATCGCGCTCGCCGGCGGTGGTGCGGCAGTGACCGTCCCGGTCAGCTTCGAGGTGTGGGACACGACGTTGCCGACGGCACCGACGATGGATACCGCCTTCAACATCTGGTATCAGCAGGTCGCGCTCGCCCACAGGGTCGAGTGGGGGACGCCGGAGTGGGATCGGGTGATGGGCAACTACTTCGAGTTCCAGGCCGGCAGCCGGGTCGGTGCCGACGATGCGCCGATCACCGGTAAGCCGACGCTCGTGCAGACCCCCTCCGGTATCGGTGCCGCCCCAGGCCCCGGCTCCGATCCGGAGCCCGAGTGGTACCTCGACCGGATCAAGAGGTACGTAGACGACCCGCGGATCAAGAGCTTCCGGATCCCGATGTACGCGACCGACAGGCCGAGCGGTGGCTGGGACATCGACACCGCCAAGCTCGGCAGACTGGTCGCCGGTGTGCGCGATCTCGGACTGATCGACAAGGCCTACTTCTACTACATGGACGAGCCGGTCACGGCGCAACAGTTCGCCTGGGTGCGGGAAGCTCTCGCGGTGGTGAAGTCGGTGGCTCCCGAAGTACCGAACATCGTCACGCTGCCGGGTGTCCCGTCGCAGCAGACGGTCAACGATCTCGGCGCCACCTGCACGTGGCAGAAGCGGATCTATCCGGACCAGCCCAACGTAACCTCGGCCCTCAAGGCCCGGGGGGACAGGGTCTGGAGCTACATGATGGTGTGGGACGCCTTCCCCTGGGTGGACTGCTTCATCGACGACTCCCTGGTCGGCACCCGGATCCTGCCCTGGACGCATCGCGCGGCCGGATCGGACGGGATCCTGTTCTGGTCGACCACCTGCTTCGGCAACTGGAACGGTCGTGCGTACGTGTCCGACGTGGCCGCGGACGAGGCGTTCTGGGATCGGTACGTCAACCCGTATCCGCTGACCCACAACGCCGGAGACGGGTACCTGCTGTACCCCGGCGCGAAGTACGGTCTGCCGGGGCCGGTGTCGTCCTTGCGTTACGAGGCGTTGCGCGAAGGCATGCAGGACGTCGAGTTGGTCACCTTGCACGAGACGGCGGTCGCGGACCTGCGTGCTCGTTGGGGTGTCGGGAGCGTGATCAGCGGCGACCCGCTCGCGGCCACGCGCCGGGTCGTCTTCAACTGGGTGGACGAGTACCGCAACGACGCGGAGGTGTTCGAGTCGGTACGCCGGAACCTCGGCCGGGAGGTCACCGCGCTGACCGGAGCGCTGCCGGTGCTGGTCGACGTACCCGAACCGACGGGCTACAACGTCCGCGTGGTTGTAGCGGCCGAGCGCGGCGTCACCGTCACGGTCAACGGCCGGAAGATCCAGATGCAGCCGACCGGCTCCGCGGCCGTGGGCGAGGTGAGGCTGCCCCTGGCGCCGACCGGCGATCCCGCGCGGGTTGTCGTGACGGCACGCCGCGGCACCACGGCGACGACGGTCGAGCGGATCGTCCATGTCGGGCCGGTCGGACATCCCCGCAGCGTGGTGGTGAACAGCTTCGAACGCGACGAGGACCTGGACATCCCGCACTGGGGCTGCACAGTCGCGCGTTCGCCGGAGCACGCGACTGCCGGTGCGTCGAGCATGCTGGTCACTTATCCGCCGGACAAGGACTTCGCGTCGTTCCAGCTCACGAGTACGACGATCGGTACCTACCAGCTGTCGACGTACGACACGCTGGAGATGGAGATCTTCAACCCGCAGGACCGGATCCTGGTGATGGTCGCGAAGTTCCACAGCCTGAACCGCGGTGCCGACGACCAGCATCCGCTCTACCTTTCGCCCGGACCGAACAAGGTGGTCATCCCGTTCGGCAAGGTCCGGGTCGGCCTCGACATCGGCCGGATCGAGTGCTGGCTGTGGGGACAACCGACCGAAACCAAGCTGTACGTCGACAATATCCGGCTGACCACGCGTCGCCCAGAGTCACCAACCGGTCTGGCGGTGGGCATCGACGGCGCGCTGTACGGCGTTGTGCCGCAGGCGGATCAGGTCGGCGTAATCGCGTTCGGGCCGGGCGGCTCGCGGGTGCGGGCGGTCGGGCTGCCGGACGGTGCCGGCACGGTTTCCGACGCGGCCACGACCCAGGACCCGCGCGGGGTGGTCGCGTGGTCGGTTGCTCGCGGCAAGGATTTCCTGATCGGACGGACCGACTCCCGCCAGGTGGTGGCGGCGCGTGCGAGTGCGCAACTCGGCGGCCCGAGCATCGCGTTGGACCCGGCCGGAAATCTGATGGTCGTGGCCCGCGGCGCCGACGGCGCCGTGTACGGCGCTCGGCAATCGGCGGACGGTGTGCTGAGCGACGTACACCCCGTCACGGTCGACGGTGCCCCGCTGGGTTCGGGCGGCGAACCTCAGCTGGTGCTCTCGTACAACGGCAAGGTCTCGATGATGGTGATCGCTCCGGACGGGCAGCCGTCGCTCTACGAGCAGAGCACGCCGGGATCGTTCACATTCCTGCTGTCGCGTCGGGTGCCGATCACCGGCGCCGCCGGGCGGCCGGCGCTCGGACGAACGGTGAACGGTGTGATCGCGGCGTTGTTCCGGCGGACGGACGGGACCCTGGTCGTGGCCGGGCAGAACAGCGACGCAACCTGGTTCACCGACGAGGTCGGCTTTGCCGGCCAGATCGCGGGCGATCCGGTGCTGGCGATGGACACCACCTGCCGACTGGTCTGCCTCGCTCGTACCACGGACAACAAGGTTGCCTACGGCCAGCAGCTCCGCCCCGGCTTACGCGGCGCCTGGACAACCTCCTTGCTGACGACCGCGGACGGGATCCCGGTGACCAGCACCGGCCCGATCTCGGTAGCCGTCGACGACACCGGCGTACTGCATGCCATGTCGTTCGACACCGCGGACGTCGTGCAGCACCTGCGCCGGAGCGGGCCCGCGACGAACACCTGGCTCAGCACACCCGTGAAGCTCAAGTAGAACCCACCGCCCGCAGGTCGGCCCATCGACCTGCGGGCGGTGTCAATTTACGGGATGATGATCGTTCGGGACTGCCAGTCCGGGGAACTCGGCGCGACGCGGCTGTAGTGGAGAACCGTGGTGGCGCTCTCCCTGGACATCAGGTGCAGGTTGCCGTCGTTGGCGACCGCGGCCGTTAATGGCCCCGTCGACGTCGCCGGGGTGCTGCCGACCATCAGGGTTTTCGTCTGCCAGGTCAAAGGCTCGCCCGGCGCGGGTTGCCAGGCAATCAGGATCTGGCCGGCTCCGGTCCGGGTCATGCTCTTCAGGACGCAGGTGGTGTCCAGCACCAGCGTCGGGTCGCCGACCACCGAACCGGCCGGCGCGACGGCGGTCGCGCGCCAGGTGCCGTCCGGGTTCTGCCATCCGGCGGCCAGCGAGCCGTCGGTGGACCGGATCATGCAGGTGATCACCCCGTTCGCACGCCGGGCCAGGGCGGGTCGTCCCGCCGGGATCGAGATCCCCACGGGGCGCGAGGTGAAGTTCGTGCCGCCCAGCGTGTCCTGCTCGCAGAAGACGAGCGTCCCGTTGCCGTTGATGACCATGAAGGCCACCTTCTCGCCGTACGTCAGCGTGCATTGCGGCGCGTCGTTCACGGCGCCGCGTACCCCGTCGATGGTCACCGCCACCGGCGCCGAGACCACCCCGTCCGCCGAGCACTTGGCCAGGTACAGCCCGCCGTCCGAACCGCGCGCGAAGGCCACGATGTTGCCGCCGCCGTCGAGTACGGCGGACACTCGCTCGAGTGCGGTGGTTGCCTGGGCCACCAGGACCGTCGGGTTGCCTTCGAATCCGAACAAGAACTGCGATCCGGCCGTGAGCACCCAGCACGGCACACCGTTGGCGGACAGTGCGATCGCCGGCTCCTGGGCAAGCGTTCCGGTCCCGGCGGGCATCGTTGTCTTCGAGGTGGTCCATGCGCTGCCGTCCCAGCGGAGCAACGCGACAGAGCCGGAGCCGGACACCGCGTCGACGACACCTATCGGACCGGTCGCGAGGAGGGATTTGGTGGCCTGCGGGCGGCGCGTGACCAGCCTGATGTTGTCGACGTACAAAGTCGTCTGGGTCGGCTGTGCCCACAGCCAGAACTCGATCTTGTTGAGATTCAGCCCGACGCGGACCTTGTCCAACGGGATGTACACCTTGTTCGCGCCTGGCGACAGGTAGAGCGGATGCTCATCGTCGGTCTGGTTGCTCGTGTTGAAGAACTTCGCGGCCATCACCAGGATCTGGTTCTGCGGGTTGTAGATGTCCATCTCGAGGGCACGGTAGATGCTCACATCGGTAGCGCCGAGGATCGTGCTGGTGAGCTGGAACGACGCGAACGCGGAGTTCGCCGGGTAGGTGATCTTGGCGGCGGTAAGGCCGGCGGTGGCGTGGTCGACGCCTCGGGTGACGGTGCAGCCGACCGTCGGGATCTGCAGGTCGGCGTCGGTCTCGAAGCTGTTCACGACCAGATTGCGCGTCTGTCCGACGAGGTCGACGTACACCTGCCGGTTGATCGTCGTCGTGCTGGTTCCCTGGCTCGCGACGACGGTGACCACACCCGGTGCGCCGGAACCGGTCGGTGGCAGTGCGAGCCACGCCTCGCCGATCGCGTACGACCCACGCGGGGTCATCGCGACGCTCGAGCCGTTGACGCTGACGCTCGCTCCGTACGGGGCAGCGATCCGGACCTTGACGGCGTACCCGCGAGCCTCGGGGACGTCGACGAGGACCGGGAGACCACCGGCCAGCGCCGTGAGCTCGGCGCCTAGGTCCCGGCGCAGCCGCTCGAGGACCGCGGAGTCGTTGCGGTACTGGTCGAGCCAGCGGATCATCACCCGCGTGGTCAGTGCGAGTGGGTCGGCACCGATGTGGTCGGTGACGCCCCAGCTCTGCCGGAAGTTCGCAACGGTCGCCGCGTGCAGCCGGACGAGTTCGAGGTCCTGGACACCTTCGCGCAACGACTCGAAGCGCAGCGAGGACACCGGCCCGGCGATCCCGTACATCGCACCAGGGTAGAGCAAGTAGCCGTCGCCGGCGTTGGGCGTCAGGGGGTACGGGTTGCCGTACCGGTCCCAGAAGGCCTGGGCGGCAGGCAGGTCGGAGACGTAGGCAGATCCGTTCCAGTTGCCAAAGCACGTCGTGGTCCAGTTGAGGATCCCGTCCGAACCCGCGAGGTGATGCGCCAACGGTAGGAGCCGGGTCCCGACCAGGGAGTCGTCGACGAACGAGTTCACCCACGGGAAGTTGTCCTGAACCATCATGTAGCTCCAGACCTTGTCACCGCGGGCCTTCAGGGAGGCGGTCACGTTGGGCTGGTCGGCGTAGATCCGATGCTGCCAGGTGCACGTGGACTTGAGATCGTTCACCGTGGACTGCGACGGGATGCCGGGGATCGTGACGATGTTCGGCACCCCGGGCGCCACACCGGCCACGACCGCCGAGGCCTGGTTGACATACGCGAACTGTTGCGCGGTCGACGGCTCGTCGAAGTAGTAGAAGTACCCACGGCCCAGCAGGCCCATCGTGTTGAGTCCGTCGACCACCTGCTTGAGTTTGGTGGTGTCGATGGTCCAGCCGCCGGCCGGGTTGTCGCTCGCGTACATCGGGATCCGGAATGCCCGGACCCGCGGATCGTCGACGTACTGCTGCACCCGCGCAAGGTAGGCCGCCGGGTCCGGGTCGGGGCCTGGTCCGGGGCCGACCCCGGGTCCGGACGGGGTCGAGACGATCACGGGCTTGCCCTCGATCGGCGCGTCGTCGGCCGTCAATCGGCTGGCGGCCTGGAACTCGAAGTACGCCGCGGCGACGTTGTCCCAGGCCGGCGTACCCCAGTCGACGTGATGGGCCAGTCCGACCTGGGAGTACCAGACCGCGAACGCGGTGTCGATCGTCGGAGTCGTCGGCAACGAAGCGGCCCACACCACGACGGACACCGGAACGGTGACCGTCGATCCGCCCGCGCTGAGGAGAACTGAACCCGAGTACGTCCCCGGCAGCGCCGCAGCGGGGATCGTGTACTTCACCACGATGCCGCCGACCTGTCCCGCCGCGATCGTCCACGGACCGACCGCGCTGAGCGGCGGCAGCGCGTCGAAGTACCGGCCGGCCGGGTAGACGGCCGGGTTCGCGGGTTTGCTCGCGTTGACCGAGAGTTGGACGAGTACGTCGGGTGCCACCAGCGTCGCGCCCGACGGCCCGGTGAGTACGCCCGCCGTGACGGTGACTGTGGTCACCGCGTCGGGCGGCGAGGTGACCATGATCTGGCCGATGACGGCGCTGTTGCGGGCACCAGCGAGATCGACCCGGTTGGCGCCGGCGTCGTCGTAGGCGGGGATGTCGGAGCGGCACTTGGTGCTTGGCAACGGGAACGCGACTTGGCTGCGGCCGAGTGGCAGCGCGGCCCATGCTGTGTTCTGCGGCAGGGACATCGATTCGAGCGCGGTGACAGCGACACCGGCGGCAGCGCCCTTCAACAGGGACCTGCGGGACAACGGCTCGGAGGGCATCGGAACTCTCCTTCACGATGGGCGGGAATCGGGGCGTCCAGAATAACGATACTGAGTATCGATAAGTCGGATGATGGATCGTAGACGCCCGGATCGCCAGGCGTAAAGACATCGCGCGATCTGGTTCATGTCTGCGGACGCCTGATCTGGACCTCAGCGGGCAGGCTTGAGCCCCGAGCTCGGCCGGCTCTTGTGGCGACCCATGAGTCCGGCGTCGGCGACGCTCCTCGGGATCAGCCGGTACAGGGCTGACGGGACGGCCATCGACCGGAGTGCTGCGCGGTACGAACCTCACCGCGACGGCCGCGACTACAAGCGAACGATCGCTCGGCCAGGTGGCCAAAAAGCCCATGGTCCCGGTGACGGCGAGCCTGTGGATGCCGTCGGCCGGACCGACGGCATCCACTCCTCGCTGGATGACCCGCTACGTGAGCTTGTTCCATCCGCTCCAGGGGCCGGAGTGTGGTGCTGTCTGCCAGATGTTGTAGAGCTCCCGGTCGGCTCCGATGCCAAAGGCCTCCAGTCGTCCATCGGAGTTGAGCGTGGCCGAAATCTGGGAGACCCAGCCGCCGAGACGGTTCCAGTTGCTCCATGGCCCCGCGTGCGGGACCGTCTGCCAGATGTTGTAAAGGGCGCCGTCGCCGCCGATTCCGAACACTTCAAGTCGTCCATCCGAATTCCTCGTGGGCACGACTTGGGAGACCCAGCCGCCGAGACGGTTCCAGTTGCTCCATGGTCCTGCGTGGGGGACGGTCTGCCAGATGTTGTAGAGGGCGCCGTCGCCGCCGATTCCGAACACCTCGAGTCGCCCATCCGAATTGATGGAGGCGGCAATTTGGGAGACCCAGCCGCCGAGACGGTTCCAGTTGCTCCATGGTCCTGCGTGCGGCACGGTCTGCCAGATGTTGTAGAGGGCGCCGTCGCCGCCGATCCCGAACACCTCGAGGCGTCCGTCACTGTTGTCTATCGCGCTGATCTCTTTCACCCAGCCGCCGAGGCGGTTCCACCCGCTCCACGGTCCCGCATGAGGCACCGTCTGCCACATGTTGTAGAGGGCGCCGTCGCCACCGATCCCGAACAGCTCGAGACGGCCGTCGCTGTTGAGAGCCACAGCAAGTCGTGAAACCCAGCCGCCTAGGCGGTTCCACCCGCTCCACGGTCCCGCATGGGGCGCGGTCTGCCACATGTTGTAGGCAGCGTGATCCGTACCGATACCGAAGATTTCGAGGCGGCCGTCGCTGTTGAGGGCGGCCTGTACGGGGTCGATCACGACGCCCCCGAGCCCGTTCGTCCGGCTCCACGGCCCCGAATGCGGGACAGTCTGCCAGATGTTCCACACCCCACCGTTGACGTCTCGGAGGAATGTCTCGAGCCTGCCGTCGCTGTTGATCGAAGCTGTCGACGCCGTGAACTCGGCGCGCGTCGAGTAATAGAGCTCGACCGCTCCGCCGGGGTTGGCATTGCTCACCACGTGCGCGCTCTGTCCGCAGTCTGTCACCGCGTCAACCGGGGACCAGGTAATGGCTGGATGCCCTGTGGAGGTGCTGATGTCGATGCCTGACAGGGACGTGAACATTGCCGCGGGGTAGTCCGAGCACTGCTGGACCCCGTACGCCTCCAACGTCTCGACGCTCCACGTGAGCTCTTCGACATTGCTGATCGGCAGGCTCGTATTGGCGATACCGGTGAACTCGCAGTTGTAGCTGTAGTTGTTGCCGCTCTGGCTCGTCAACGTGATGACACCAGTGATGACCTGCCCCGGGCTCACCTGGACGAGGCTGCTGTGGAACGCCGCTCCACCCTGCCCGTCGGCGTACCAACTCGCCACGGCCCAGGAGGCTCCGCCACCTGCCGCGGAGGAGCCCCACTGCAACACCGGCTGGTAGATCATCGTGGAGTTCTGGATACCGTTGAAGAGGAAGATTGTCTGGCTGTGGTTCGTCGAGGGTGCCGGCGGCACCACCCAACTGGTGGCGAACCTGGTGAGCGGATTGCCCGTATTGTTCGACCAGTCGGCGTAGGCGATCCAGCCGGATCCAAGGGCAGGTGCGACGCCTGGCCGGCGGGCAACGTTCAAGGGCATGAGGGGTACGCCGTCCTCGCGCCTTTCAATCGGCCCGAAATCCGCGACCTCCCGTCCTGAACTGTGCAGCTGCTTGACGGTTCCGCTGGAAAGGTCGAGAACGTGCTCGGGCCCGATCTCGTGGACGACCGACCTCTTCCGGTAACCGCCCGGTGTGAGCACCAATTCCGCGCCCGCTTCCGGGGACGTGTCACCAGTCGATGGTGATTCCGCCAAGCCCATCGGCCGCATTCCCTCAGGCTCGGCCGCTTCTCCGACCGGTTCGGCTTCGGGAAGACCCGCGGAGGTCTCGCTCGGGGAAACTTCTTCCTGGCTTGGCGCCATACCGGGCGGCATCGCCTCTTGACCAGTCGCGGCGACGACCTCGCCTTCTCCCGTCACCATCTGATCGGGCCGCACCTCATGGACGGCCGATCTCGGACGCATTCCCCCAGGGGTGAGAACCTGTTCTTCCTCGCCATTGCCGTCCATGCTTGGCACCCCCCCTTGATCAGAGGACCCCCGCGGACTTCGCCCCGCCCCGGGTCGGCCCGATTTCCAGCACACACCCCGACGCACAGCCGGCGCAAGGCCTCACTCCGCGTATTTCAGCGGAATCATATTCCGCTGAAATAATCGATTGAATTCAGCGTTGAGAACGACAGAAATCTTATGGGAAACTGAGAATGTATATTGCGCGTGGCGTCCGAATGGATCAGCGGGCGTGAGGTGGGCATGTTCTGGTCGAGATACGGGGCTCGCCGGTTTTGGCGCGAGGGTCGTGCTGGGCGAGGGCTAGCTCCCGTCCAGCGGCGGCGAGTTTGCGTCCCTGATCGGAGGATGCTCAGCGCGACCCCACGACGTACTCACGCCCCGCGACGGTCCAGCGGCCGGACCGCGGGTGAACTGGTCGCTCGCGGGCACGGGATTCCCTGGTGACAGCGGCCGCGTTCCGCGGAACAGTGGCTACCCGGCCATGCGCTCCTCGACGAACGCGAGCTGCCGTAGGTTGTAGGCGCGTCCCGCGTTGTGCCATTCGGCGCAGTGGCCGGCGGTGCGGAGGAGGTTGATGTCGACCTGCGGTGCGTTGGTGAAGAGTGCGGCGGCGGCTGTCCGCGCGGCCTCGTCGGTCATCCAGATGTTGTCGTGCTCGGCGAACGTGAGGCTGACCGGGACCTCGATGCCGGCGGCAACGGTGGGGAAGTCATCGGCCCAGCGCACGACGTCGACGAGCTCGGGCATCGGCATCGGCCGGATGAGGCCTGCGTCGGCGGCGCGCTGCGCCTCGGCGTACGTGCCCTCGGGGCCGAACATGACCTGCGCGTGCGGCTCCGCGGGTACGACGAGGTTCGCGGCGTCGCTGACGAACGACGACCACATCTCCAGCATCCCGGGCCGCCACACAGCGCCGAGACCGCTGACCTCGACGCCCTTCAGGCCGGCCGGCTTCCGCGCCGCGACGTGGAGCGCGATCATCCCGCCGATCGAGTGCCCGACGAGGACTACGCCGGACTGTGGCTCGATCTGTTCGATGCTGTCCTGGACAGCTTCGAGCAGTACGTCGGTCTGACCGGTGAAGCTCAGGTGTAGAGGGTCGAGGTCCGCGGTGGCGCCGTACCCGGGGCGGTCGAGGGCTACGACGCACAATCCGAGCGGTTCGGCCAGCTCGAGCAGTGAGCCTGCGCCGGTCTCGTAGTACGCCGAGTCGTACGTCCCGCCGTGCAGCGCGATCACCAGTCCGCGCGGCTGGGAGCGGGGGCCGGCGATCCGTCCGGACAGTTTGCCCGCCGTCGTGGTGGTGCTGAAGGTGTCGGACATGGTGCGCTCCTTGGTGAGCTCGGGTTCAGGCAGAGACGAAGGCGCCGGAGGGGAAGCGCTCGCCGATCCAGTGCGCCATCTCCTTCCCGGCCAGAGTTGCCCCGGACGCCATGCCTTCGTGCAGTGGTGCACCGAAGTGGCGGCCAGGGACTCGTACGTGCGTGACGTCCTGGTGGGGCAGCAGTTCGGCGAACCGAGCGGCATCGGCCGGGAAGCAGGCCTGATCGCCGGTGAGTTCGACGACGAGCGCCGGCAGGTCGGCATCCGGCGCGCAGGCCGCGAGATCGGCCCGGGTGGCGTTGGCCGACCAGGTCGAGAGCCATGCCTCCGGGGTGGTCAGCCGGCCGAACCCGACGATCCCGTAGTTGGTGAGGTCGGGCCTCCGGCCGAACAGCGAGCCGTAGGGCCGGTCGTTCGGGTCCAGGCTGAGATCGACCGATCGCAGGTCGGCGTCGGTCCGGTGTACGACGATCACGCCGGTTGCGAGCGATGCGCGCCGGTCACGCGGGTCGTCGTGCGCGGAGAACCGCTTCCGCGCCGCCCGCGCTGCGGCGACCCGCTCGCGAGCGACGGCGTCGATGCGTTCGATCCGGGCGCCTTGTACCGCGCGATAGCGCTCGACGAACTCGGGGCTGTAGGTGGAACTGTCAGGCGGGGGAGCGAAGCCGTTGCGCTCGTCGTACGGATCGAGGTCTGGGTCGACCGACAACGGGTCGGTTTCGTCCGTGACCGAAGGGTCGATCATCCGCTGCAGGAGCGCGCCCTGACCGGGGTGCGGTGCGAACAGGATCAGCCCGTCTGCCGGCGGCATGGTTGCCTCGGGCAAGGGGATCGGCTTGCCTCCCGGCGTATGGTCCAGGCGTGCGCCGGGATCGCGCGCGGCCTGCTGGAGGTAGAACGCGGCCAAAGTCGCGCCGCCGGAGTGGCCGACGGCAATGATGCTCTCGAAACCCAGGTCCCGGAGGAAGGTATACCCCGCGGCCATGTCGAGAAGGGCTTGCTCGTGCAGCAGGTTCAGGTCGTTGCCGACCGCGCGAGCACCTTGGGTCCACACCGCGAACCCGTGCGAGAGCAGCTCCGGTACCAGCACGTGATGGGAGAAGTCCTGTCGCGGGTGCATCAGGAACGCCACGGTCGTGGCTCCCGGAACGACGCGCAGCAGCCCGTTGACCGTCGCGCCGTCGTGGGTGGTCAGCTCGTGCGCCGTCGTACGCGCGGAGGCCGGGATGCGCGCCGGGGCCAGGTAGCGGCCGGCTCCCAATCCGGTCATCGGGCCTCCACTCGCAAGGCGTTCTTGTCGTGCTGGGTGATGACGGAGTCCTCGATACCGGCCACGGCGCTGTACCAGACGGCGTGCCGGCAGCCGGTGGCGCGGCGGTCGATCACGATCGGATCGACGCCGGTGATCCGGACGTACGGCCCTACATGGTCGACGGTCAGCGCGGTGTCCTCCTCGGCGACCTTCACGAAGCCGTCGTTCTCCGGGACTTCGAGGACGTACAGGCGGGGCATGGTCAGATCAGCTCCTTCTCGGCCTCGCGCCAGCCCGGTTGCCCGGCCTCCCAGTCGGCGGCCCGCTCCACGATCAGCTCGGCCTTGCGGGTGAGCAGCCCGTCCATCGACGGCGCGTCGCCCGAGGTCACCTCGCACAGCGCTTCGATGGTCAGCTGGGCGTCGAGGTCTTCCTGGACGGTGACCGGGCGGAGTTGCCGGGTGATCTCGAGCATGTAGCCGTTCGGGTCGTGGGTGTAAATGGACTCGATCGTTTCGTGCATGACCTGCATCTCGACCGGCCATTCGGATTCGTCGAGCCGCCGTCGGTACTCCAGCAGGTCCTCCTCGTCGGCCACGTTCAGCGCGATGTGACGGGAGTTCTTGAAGAAGTCCGGGGTGTCGTGAGGCAGCCGCGCCCAGGCGTCTCCCGGGGCGGACTGGTCGCCGGCCGGCTGCCAGCCGAAGTAGTAGAAGAACGCGAGCCGGTCGCCCTGGCCGATGTCGAAGAAGAAGTGGATGAAGTCCGGGTGCCGCTCGGGGCCCCAGCCCGCGGCGCAGATCGAGTGCACCACCGGGAACTTCAGGACGTCACGGTAGAACCGCACGGTGGCGTTCGGATCGAACGTCGGGAACGCCGCGTGATCGACGCCGCGCACGCGATGGATCGGTTTGGCCTGCTGGGACATGGGACTTCTCCTTCAGAGGTTCACAACAGCGGAGTCCGCGCGGAGCAGCGAGCCGGCGCCGGGGATGTCGACCGGGAGCCCGAGGCTGCGGAGGATCGAGTACGCGCCGGCTGTCGCGGCGGACAGCACGGGTAGGCCGAACTCGTCCTCGGCAGGCTGGATCAGCTCCAGTGAGGGCATCTGCACACAGCAGGACAGGACCAGCGCGTCCACTCCGGACAGGTCGAGGCTGCGCGCGGCCGCCATTACTCGATCACCCGGGATGCAGCCGACCTCCGCGTTGTCGGCGACCTCCAGGGCTCGCCAGTCGGCGACGGTGATGCCCTCGGCTTCGATGTAGTCGACGACCTGCTCCGCGAGCGGCTTCAGGTACGGCATGACCAGCGCGACCCGCTTCGCTCCCAGGTCGTTCAGTGCGCTCACCAGGGCGCCGGCACTGGACAAGACCTTGGCGGCGGAGCCGCCGGAGCCGAGTTGCTCGGCGATCCGGAACTCGGCATCCCGGTGGTGGCCGGGTCCCATCGCCATGATGGCGACCAGGCAGGCGTACAGGACGACGTCGACGCCGGCGTCGCCGATCTCCAGGACGCAGCGTTCGCGCTGCACGTTCATCGCGCGCAGCTCGGCCGGCGTGACCGCGCGCAGCCGCATCCGCGACGAATGGAAGGAGAAGTCGCGCCCGAGGAGCCGCGGGATCTCCGTCTCGACGGTGACGTTGGTACTCGGCACGATCAGGCCGATTCGGTGCGGGATTGCCACGGTAGCTCCTGTCGTTATTACGACACTGATGTCAGCGGAGGGTGTGAAGGACCGCCTCGACGGCGGCGAGGCCGGTCAGGCTTCGGGTGCGATGCGCTCCAGCAGGACGCGGATCTTCGCGACCGTTCGGGCGGTATCGGCTGCGTACGGCGGTCTGTCCGGCGGTGCGAGCATGGTCTGCGCGAGGTCGGTGACCGTGGCGACCGTGGCCTCGACGTCGGAGCCGCGAGAGAACCACCAGGCCACCCAGTTGCACATCCCGAGCAGCGACAACGCCGTCGTACGGACGTCGACAGGCCGGAACTCGCCGCGGTCGATGCCGGCTTCGATCACGGCCATGATCTCGCGCAGGATCTTGCGTTTGGCCTCGCGGTGCTCGCTGCCGACCGGCTCCGGCAGCACCGTTTCCGAGCGGTCGAGGATCCGGAACTGGTCGGGGTGCTCGGTCCGTTGCCGGACAAGGAGCGCTACGACGTCGCGGAGCTTCTCGGTAGGCGTGAGGTCGGTTCGCGCGGTCAGTTGCTCGAGTACGTCGGCCATGCCGCGGCTGACCTGCTCGACCAGCATGGTGAGCAGTTCTTCCTTGCTGCGGACGTAGTTGTACAGCCCCGGCCGGGAGATCCCGAGCGCATTGGCGATGTCGAGCAGGGTGGTCGACTCGTAGCCCTTCTCGGCGAACAGTGCGGTGGCTTTGTCGAGGAGCTCGGAGGTGACCAGCTGACGGCTCAGGGCACTCCGGTTCTCCTTGGGTGCCTGCGCCATGGCCGCAGTGTAACGAAGTGCTCCCGGTTTCTTGGTTGTCATGGTCATGGCGTCACCACAAAGTCCACGCGTCCGGCAGCCACCGCTGTCGCGGCCTCCCGGGCGCTGTCGAGGTACACGCCGACAGGTCGCCTACCCTCGAGTCGGAGTCGCTCCGCGAGATCGACCCGCGCGGCAGTGGCCTCAGGCGGACCGCTGAGGAGGACCGGACCGCTGCCGGGCAGCGTGCCGACCAACCTGTCAGCGGGTTCGCTCCACACGTCCGGTTCCGACCAGCTCACCTCGTGGACGGCGCTCTCGTCCAGCGCCGCGCGGGACAAGACCCGCGCCGGCAACCCAAGTTCGTCCAGCGGCTGTGAGATCACCCATTCGTCCAGCGCTGCGACGTCGTCCGGTACGTCGTGTCCGAGCCAACCGATCGCCCGCCGTGCACTGTCCGGCTGTTCCTTCGCAAAGTCGTCCAGGGTCAAGTTCCCGGACCGTGTCATATATGACAGCGCAAGCCGCTCTGCGGGCAGCTCAGCACGCAGCCGGTACGTGTCCCACCATGCCTGGCTCCGATGCGCGAGCTTCTTGAACCGCTCGACAGGCGGCCGGCGCATCGCCTCGTAGGTTGCGAACGCCGCGCCGACGGTGGACTCGCCGGTGACCGCGTCGGCGAGGGCGATCGCGTCCTCCAACGCGAGCTTCGTTCCCGAGCCGAGCGTGTAGTGGGCGGTGTGTGCCGCATCGCCGAGCAGTACCACGTTGCCGGTCGACCAACGGTTGAGCGTGAGGTTGGTGAAGCGGCTCCACCGGGTCCGATTGGTGAGCAACCTCCGGCCGCGGAGCTCGGGCGCGAACACGTCCTCGAGCAGCGCGACGCTCTCATGGTCGGTGTCGCCGGCAACGACGCGTTCGTCGTACTCCGCCAGCCCTGTAGACCGCCAGGTCATGTCGTCGACCTCGATCAGGAAGGTACTGCGGTCATCGGCGTACGGGTACGCGTGCAGGACGAACAGCCCGTCACCACGCTGGACGGCGGCGAAGTACGCCGAGTCCACCGGGAAGTCCGCGCCGCACCAGACGAAGCGGGTGCGGCCGAGCTCGCTACGGACGCCGAGCTCGCCGGCGTACTTCTCCCGGGTGCCGCTGCGTACGCCGTCCGCGGCCACCACCACGTCGGAGTCGAGTTCGGCGACGTCGACCTCGGCCCCACGGCGGATCTCGACCCCGACCGCGGTGGCCGCCGTACCGAGGATCTCCAGCAACGTGGCTCGGCCGATGGCCAGGTTGCGAGCGCCGTGGAGGGTCACGGTAGCGTCGAGACCTTTGAATCGGAGGTCATGACCTGCGTACGACGCTGCGCGAACCTGCTCGGCGGTCCGTGGATCGGCCGCCGCCAGGTTGCGCATCGTGGATTCGGTCAGGCCGACACCGAACCCGAAGGTCTCCGCGGCACCGCCGAGGCGCTCGTGAACCGTGACCCGCAGCCCGGAATCCTTGAGCTTGAGCAGCCGCGCCGTGTACAGACCGGCCGGGCCGCCACCGATGATGTCGATCGTCCGGCTCATCGCTCCTCCTGCCGGTCCTCGGCGGCGAGCCTGTGCTCGATGTCGTCGCGAAGCTGCTTCTTCGAAACCTTGCCCACGTTGGTGAGTGGGAGCGCGTCGACGATCTCGACGCGTTCCGGCAGCTTGTACCTCGCCAGCCCGAGGGCCAGCAGGTGATCCGCGAGGCTCGCGACGGTCAGCGGTTCGGCGTCCGGCTCGAGGACCACGAATGCGCACCCCTTCTCGCCGAGGACACGGTCCGGCATCGCCACCAAGGCCGCCGTCCGGACTCCAGGGTGCTGGACGATGAGTTCTTCGACCTCCTCGGCGTGGATCTTCTCGACGCCGCGGTTGATGACGTCCTTGATGCGGCCCTCGATGGAGTAGAAGGTGCCCTCCGCGGTGACGTGCCGACGGGCCAGGTCGCCGGTGCGGTAGAAGCCGTCGGATGTGAACGCGGTCTGGTTGTGGGCTTCGGCGCGGTAGTAGCCGCGGATCGTGTACGGGCCGCGCGCCGCAAGTTCTCCGATCTCGCCGTCCGCGACCGCCGCCTCGCTACCCGGCTCGAGGATGCGGACCTCGTCACCTGCGGAGATCGGCGTACCGACCGTGTGGTGTCGGACGTCTTCGCTCGAGCCGGCCGGGGTGAGCAGGAACATGCCCTCGGCCATGCCGAACATCTGCCGGACCTGGATGCCCAGTTCGTCGCGGAGCCGTTCGGCGACCTCGACGGGCAGCTTCTGGCCGCCGACGACGAATGAGCGCACGCTGCTCAGGTCCGCGGTCCGGGCCTCCGGCGCATCCAGTAACCGGATCGCCAATGCCGGTGGAACGAGGGGAAGCACGTCTGGTCGATGCTGCTCGATCATCGCCGTCAGCGTGGTGATGTCCGCCGAGGGTGCGAGGATCAGGCAGGCACCGCTGAGCATGGCCGGCTGGAGCGCCAGCGAGATTCCCGCGTTGTGCATGATCGGCAAGGGGTAGAGGAGGCGCGAGCCGGTCCCGTACTCCATCGCCTCGGCCCACGCGCGGGAGTTGTAGGTGTACTCCTCGTGCAGGCGCGGCGCGACCTTCGGCAGCCCGGTGGTCCCGCCGGAGAGCTGGAACACCGCCACGCTCGCGGGATCCATCGAGAGGTAGGCCGGGGGAGCGCTCGGATCCGATGCACCGGCGGCCAGTACGTCGTCGTACGCGCGGGCGCCCTCGAACGCTGCACCGCGGGCAACGATCACGCTCTGGACGAGACCTCGTGCGGACAGGTCCTGTGCCTGCTGCCGCAGCCGCCCGTTGCCGAAGTCGTCCTGAACCAACAGGAACCGCGCGCCCGTGTGCTGCGCGAGCAGCCCGATCTCGCGCGAACCGTGTTGGGGGAGCGTGCACACGGGACGCACGCCCGCGAGCACACAGCCGAGATAGGCGACTACGGTCTCGGCGACGTTCCCCATCTGGAACATCGCCGCGTCACCGGGTCGCGCACCGGCATCGGCCGCCATTCCGCGCGCGAAGGCTCCGGCGCGGTCAAGGAGCTCGCGGTACGTCCAGGAAACCTCGGGCGTCACCAGAGCGGTCTGGCCGGCATGGGTTGCCGCGGCGTGCTCAAGCACTGCGGGAAGGGTGTGGCCGGACCACCATCCCTCCGCACGGTAGCGGTCACGGGTCGAGTCGTCGTACGACACGTATCCATCGTCCTGAGCGGGGACCTCCGCGGACAGTGCTGACATGAGCTTCACAATAGCGGCCTAACTGTCGTGAAGGCAACATCAATGTCATGATCATGACATCAGCGTCAGTCCGCGTTCGCGGACAACGTTATCTCTGATACACCCTGTGGGTGATCGATTTCGTGGCCACTTATCGTTTAACCTGCGTGAATATGCGCGAAATTGTCACTCAGTGATCACTTGACAACACTTAGTGGCGTTGACAACGATGGCCGCCAGACATCGGATCTCTGGTGTTGGCGGGCCTTTGTGGCCGTGCTCATGTGAACGGAGTCGGTATGACGAGACGTCTCAGTCGGGTGCTAGGTGGCGCCGGTCTGGCGGTGGTGATGGCCGCCGCGGTGATCAGTTGCAGCAGCCCGAACTCGCCCAACGCGAAGAAGTCCAGTGGTGTGAACGGCGGGTACGACCCGGGCTACACCTGCAGCAAGAAGGCGTGCCCCAGCACGCTGACCGCGGGGCTTGCCGGCGGGCAGACGACGTTCGTGAAGAACTTCAACCCATGGTCGCCGACGGCCACCGCGGGGACGTTCTTCATGTACGAGCCGCTGTGGATGTTCAACATCCTGAAGGGTGGTGAGTTCATCCCGTGGCTGGCGGACAAGCCGACGTGGTCGGAGGACGGCAAGAAGCTCACCATCCACCTGAACGACAAGGCGACCTGGAGCGACGGCTCGCCGGTGAGTTCGGATGACCTGGTCTTCACGCTCGAGGCGATGAAGAAGGACCCTGAGCTGTCGAAGTTCGACTTCGCCGGCGTCAAGGCGACCGACCCGAAGACCGCGGAGATCACCTTCGCCGGCCCGGCGTACACGCTCGAGGGCACCATCGGCGGGATCGCGATCGTGCCGAAGAAGGTCTGGGAGTCGCAGGACCTGAAGAAATGGACGAACCCGGACCCGGTCGTCAGCGGACCGTACAAGATCGGTCAGTTCTCCAGCCAGCAGGTCGTCCTGCAGGCTCGCGCGGACTACTGGAAGCAGAAGGTCCCGGTGCCGCAGGTGAAGATCCCGATCCTCGGGCAGGCCGAGAACCAGAAGCTGATGTCGGGTGAGCTGGAGTGGTCCGGCGGCGCGATCGCGAACGTCGAGAAGGTGTACGTCGCGAAGGACCCGAAGAACTTCCACGCGTGGTACCCGTCGTACGGCTCGCTGAACGTCTACTTCAACCCGGCGCACAAGCCGTTCGACAACCCGAGTGTGCGCAAGGGCCTGTCGATGGCGATCGACGCGAACCAGATCAACAAGGTCGTCAACCAGGACCGCAACTACGCGATCAGCCCGACCGGGATGGACCAGAAGACCCAGGGCAAGTGGATCGCTCCGCAGTACAAGGACCTGAAGTACGGTACGGCGGACCCAACCGGCGCGCTGGCTGAGCTGAGCAAGGCCGGCTTCACCAAACAAGGCGACAAGCTGGTCGGTGCTGACGGCAAGCAACTCACGGTCGACCTGCCGGAGAACGCCGAGTACGCCGACTCGATCCAGCTGGACCAGATCGTCGCGGACCAGTGGAAGAAGATCGGCGTACAGGCGAACGTGCGGCCGGTGCCGGGCACCCAGCTGGACGCGCTGAAGAAGTCCGCGGACCTCGATGTCACGATCGGTGGCGCGGTCTACGGTGCGAACCCGTGGGGTTACTACAACGACATCCTGAGCTCCAAGAACGCCGGCAGCTGGGCGAACTACGGTAGCTGGAAGGACCCGAAAACGGACGCGCTGCTCAAGGAGCTGTCCGTGGCCGGTGACGAGGCCGGGCAGCTGAAGGTTGTCACCGAGCTGCAGAAGATCATGGTCGAGCAGGTGCCGAGCTTCCCGATGTCGAGCATCGGCGCGTCGTCGGAGTACAGCTCGAAGAACTGGGTCGGCTGGCCGGACGCCGACAACCCGTACGCGATGCCGCCGCCGTGGGCCGCGGGCGACAACCTGCGGGTGCTGCTGTCGCTGAAGCCGAACCCTGAGACGTACGGCGGATGACCAGGTATTTCCTCCGTCGGCTGCGGTTCTACCTGATCGCGGCCTGGGTGGCCATCACGCTGAACTTCCTGATTCCCCGGCTGATGCCGGGGAATCCGGGGGGTGCGATCATCGAGAACCTCCGCCGTACGCAGCAGGTCTCGCCGGACCAGGCGCGAGCCATCGAACGGCTCTTCGGAGGCTCCGACGAGCCGCTGTGGCGGCAGTACGTCGGCTATCTGGATCAGCTTGCCCACGGCAACTTCGGGATCTCGACGGCGTTCTACCCGACCCCGGTGTCGGAGGTGATCCGGTCGGGGATCTGGTGGACCCTGGGTCTGGTCGGCACCACCACGATGATCGCGTTCGTGCTCGGAGTCGGCCTCGGCATCGTCGCCGGCCGTCGGCCCGGCAAGCTGTTCGACTCGGTCGCGGCACCGCTGGCGACGTTCATCGGCGCGCTGCCGTTCTTCGCCGTCGCTCAGCTGCTGCAGTTGCTGCTGGCCGGCAAGCTCGGCTGGTTCCCCGACATCCACGGGTACGACGTGGACAACCTGGTGCCGGCGTTCGACGCGTACTTCATCCCGTCGGTGCTGTACCACGCGATCCTGCCGGCCTTCACGATCATCGCCGGATCGATCGGCGGCTGGCTGCTCGGGATGCGGAACATGATGATCACCACGATCTCCGAGGACTACGTGCTGCTTGCCGAGGCCAAAGGCCTGTCCATTCGCCGGATCCTCACGCAGTACGCGGCCCGGAACGCGATCCTGCCCAGTGTCACCGGTCTGGCGGTCTCGCTCGGGTTCGTGGTCGGCGGCTCGCTGCTGGCCGAGGTGGTCTTCGCGTACCCGGGTGTCGGGTACCTGTTCTACCAGGCGGTGACGAGCGTGGACTACCAGCTGATGCAGGCGCTGTTCCTGATCATCTCGCTGTCGGTCCTGGCGGCGAACTTCATTGCCGACTCGGTCTACGGACTGATCGACCCGCGGGCCAGGGAGGGCCGATGAGACGTCTGAAACTGCCCGACTCCACGAAGGTCCGGATCGGCCTGGCCATCCTCGGCTTCTTCATCGTGGTCGCGATCATCGGCCCGACGGTGGTCACCCATGTCATGCACCTGAGCGCGACCGATCTGGACACCGATCACCTCCGCGAGGCGCCGTCCGCCGACCACTGGCTCGGCACCGACGCCAACGGCCGCGACCTGCTGGCCCGGCTCGTACTCGGGACGAGGACCTCACTGCTCATCGGCCTGCTGGCCGGTCTGATCGCCACTTCACTCGCAACGGTGATCGGCATCACCGGTGCCTATGTCGGTGGCCGCTTCGATGCGCTGGTCACAGCGTGCACCAACGTGTTCCTGGTCCTGCCGGGGTTGCCGCTGCTGATCATCGTAGGTTCGTATGTGAAGGGCCGGGGCGGTTGGTGGGTGACTGCCTTGATCATCGGCCTGACGGGCTGGGCCGCCGGCGCGCGGCAGAAGCGCGCGCAGGCGTTGTCGCTGCGTGGCCGGGACTTCGTCACCGCGACCGAGCTGATCGGTGAGTCCCGATGGCGGGTCGTGGTGTCGGAGTTGGTGCCGCACCTCGCGCCGCTGATCGCCGCCAGCCTGCTGTTCTCGGTGGTCGGCGCGATCTTCGCCGAGGCCGGGCTGGCGTTCATCGGCGCCGGCAACCCGTCGCTGATCACCTGGGGCATGCTCATCAATCTGGCCGGACCGAACGCGTTGTTCAACGGCGAGTGGTACACGTTCGTCCCACCCGCTGCCTGTATCGCCGCCCTCGGCACGGCGGCCGGGCTGATCAACTTCGGCATCGACGAGATCAGCAACCCGAGGCTCCGAGTGGCGGGCCGCCGCGGTCAGCGCCTGATCCCGGTCGGCGGTGGGCGCAATGGCTGACGTGTTGCTCGAGGTCGACGGCCTGTGCGTCGGCTACGAGACCGAGGACCGACCGGTTCAAGCCGTCGTCGACGCGACGTTCACCCTGCGCCGGGGCGAGATCCTCGGCATCGCGGGGGAGAGCGGGAGTGGGAAGTCCACTCTGATCAGCGCTTTCACCCGGCTGCAGCGACCGCCGGCGGTCACCACCGCGGGCAAGGCGGTGCTGCATCCGTCCGGCGGCGCGCCGATCGAACTGCTGACCGCCACTCAGGATCAGCTTCGGGCGATGCGCTGGGAGGAGGTCGCGGTCGTCTTCCAGTCGGCCATGAACGCGCTCAACCCGGTGTTGCGGCTCGGTGCGCAGTTCACCGACGTGCTCCAGACGCACCGGAAGCTGAGCGACGAGGACGCGGAGAGCCGGGCGGCGGAGCTCCTTCGGATGGTGGGCATTCCCGCCGACCGGCTGCGTTCGTACCCGCACGAGCTCTCCGGCGGGATGCGGCAGCGGGCCACGATCGCCCTCGCACTCGCCTGCGAGCCGGAGCTGGTGGTGATGGACGAACCGACCACTGCCGTGGACGTGGTGATGCAGCGGCAGATTCTCCGCCAGGTGCAGCGGCTGCAGACCGAGCTCGGCTTCGCGATCGTGTTCATCACGCACGACCTGTCGCTGCTGATCGAGATCGCGGACCGGATCGCGGTGATGTACGCCGGCCGGATCGTCGAACTCGGCCCGGCGCGGCAGCTGTACGACGAGCCGCTGCACCCCTACTCGCAGGGCCTGCGGGACTCGTTTCCACCGCTGCACGGACCGATCCGGGAGCTGCGCGGCATCCCGGGATCGCCGCCGGACCTGCGCGATCCGCCTGCCGGGTGTGCCTTTCATCCGCGGTGTCCACGCCGGTTCGAGCCGTGTGACCGCGAGGAGCCACAACTGCTGGAGATCGGCGCTCGTACGGCGGCCTGCCACCTGCACGCGTCGGAGCAAGGAGACAACGATGACTGAGACTCCGGTGCTGCAGGCGCGGGCGGCGACGAAGTACTTCGACGTGCATGACCGGGCCAGCAAGGGCAAGCAAGTCCGTGCGCTGGAAGCGGCCGATCTGGCGCTCGAACGTGGCCGGATCGCGGCTCTGGTCGGCGAGAGCGGCAGCGGAAAGACCACGCTCGCCCGGTTGATGGCCTTGGCGTACCCGCTCAGCGACGGTGAGATCCTGCTCGACGGGGAGCCCGTCATCGCGACCGGACAGCGCGCCCGCCGGGAGTACTTCGCCCGGGTTCAGATGATCTTCCAGGACCCCTTCTCCTCGCTGAACCAGCTGAAGCGGATCCGGCACATCCTCGGCCGCCCGCTCCGGATCCACGGTCGCGCGCGCGGCCGCGCCGACACCGAGGCGAAGGTGCTGGAACTGCTCGAGCGGGTCAATCTCACTCCGGCGAAGGACTACATCGACAAGTTCCCGCACCAGTTGTCCGGTGGCCAACGGCAACGAGTGGTCATCGCCCGTGCGCTGGCAGTCGGTCCGTCGGTCCTGCTCGGCGACGAGCCGGTGTCGATGCTCGACGTGTCGATCCGGCTCGACATCCTGAACCTGCTGGCCAGGCTGCGCGACAGTGACGGCCTGGCGATCCTCTACATCACCCACGACATCGCCAGCGCCCGGTACTTCGCCGACGACATCAACGTGATGTACGCCGGCCAGCTGATCGAATCCGGACCGGCCGAAGCGGTCAGTCAGCAGCCCAAGCACCCGTACACCCGGCTGCTGCTGGACTGCTCGCCGGATCCCGACCGAACGACCCCCGACGCGTACGACGCCGACGAGCTGGGCGAACCTCCGAGCCTCATCGACCCGCCATCGGGCTGCCGCTTTCATCCACGCTGCCCGTTCGCCCGCGACGAGTGCCGCGAAAAGTTGCCTGAGGCATCGAGCTTCACCGACGGCAGCTGGGCACGATGCTGGCTGTACGGCGACGGCGCGACCGAGCTCGACGGTCCGGCCCCGGAACTGACGAACGAGGAGGAGCAGTGAGGTTCGGCGCGAACTACACGCCGCGGCGCGGATGGTTCCATCACTGGCTGGACTTCGATCCGGACGAGCATCGGGAGGACTTCGACGTACTCGCCGGACTCGGCCTGGACCACGTCCGGGTGTTCTGTCTGTGGCCGGTGTTCCAGCCGCAGCGAGGGGTCGTCCGCCAACGGGCGCTGGACGACCTCGCCAGGATGTACGACGCCGCGGCAGCCGCTGGGCTCGACGTCACCGTCGACGTACTCCAATGGCACCTGAGCAGCTTCGAGTTCTACCCGTCCTGGACCGTCACCCACCACCAGCGGAACATCTTCACCGATCCCGACGTGGTCGAGGCCGAGGCCGAACTGGTCGCCGCGGTCGCCGCCCGCCTGCGCGACCACGGCAACCACCTCGGCCTGAGCCTGGCCAACGAGCCGAACAACATGATCGCGCCGATGGGCCGAGATACCGTCACCGAAGCCGACGTCGACGGCTGGATCGCCACGCTGCTCTCGGCCGCGACGCAGGCTGACCCGGACCACGACCACCATCATTCGGCGTTCGACTCGGTGTGGTACGACGAAGGGCATCCCTTCACTCCACGGCAGCTGACCACGATGGGTTCGCGGACCGTGGTTCACCCGTGGGTGTTCTCGGGCGGCATCGGCTCGACGTACGGCGGACTGAGCGTGCAGGCGACGCATGTCGCCGAGTACGTCGTGGAGCTCGCCCGCGCTTGGGCGCCGGACCCCGAACGGGAGATCTGGGTCCAGGAGATCGGTGCGCCGGCCGGCTCGGTGACGGCCGAGCAGGCGCCGGAGTTCGCCGAGCGGACGATCCGGAATCTGGCCCGCTGCGTGGGAGTCTGGGGCGTCACCTGGTGGTGCAGCCACGATGTGTCACGGACGATGGAGGACTTCCCGGAGCTCGAGTACAGCCTCGGGCTCTGCGACTCCGACGGAGCGGTCAAGCCGGTCGGCGAGCGGGTCCGGGAGGTCGCGGCATCGCTGCGTACGCCGGAGCCCGTCGTACGGACCGAGGCGCTCGTGCTCGACCTCGATTCCCAACCACGCAAGGCAAGTGGACGCGGTGGGTCGCTGTTCGATGCCTGGATGGCGCGGACGGCTGACGGCGAATCCCCTGCGCTGGTGACCAGTGACAGGGTCGACGACACGAAGTACCTGGCTGATCGCGGCATCACGACGCTGCACCGGATCTGACGAGGAGTTCTGCACATGGCGATGCAACCGTGGTTCGGCAAGGCCAAGCTCGGCATCTTCATCCACTACGGAATCTATGCGGTGAACGGCATCGCGGAGTCCTGGTCGTTCTTCAACGGACAGATCAGCCACGAGAACTACCTGAAGCAGCTGGACGGCTTCACCGCGGCGCGGTTCGACGCGAAGGCATGGGCCGAGTTGTTCGAGGCCGCCGGCGCGCGGTACGCCGTACTCACCTCGAAGCATCATGACGGCGTCGCTCTCTACGACACCGCGGTGTCCGAGCTGTCCACAGTGAAAGCGACGCCGGCGCGGCGAGACGTGGTACGTGAGTACGTCGATGCGCTGCGCGAGCGTGACCTCCGGGTCGGAATCTACTTCAGCCATCTGGACTGGACCCATCCGGACTACGCGAGCGTCCGGCCGTCCTCGATGGACGCGAGCGAACGGGGCAATCCGTTCGGCGTGCCGGCGGCCGGGGACGAGGATCCGGCGGCCTGGCAGCGGTTCCTGGACTTCCACCGGGCCCAGCTGACCGAGATCCTGGAGCGTTTCGCGCCGGACCTGCTGTGGTTCGACGGTGACTGGGAACGCGATCCGGAGCAGTGGCGGATGGACGAGGTCCGCGGGCTGATCCACCGCAGCAATCCGGAGGCGGTGATCAACGGCCGGATGCAGGGTGGATTCGGCGACTACTCGACCCCCGAGCAGGGAGTGCCGATCGAGCCGCCGCCCGGCGAGTGGGAGCTGTGTCTCACCCTCAACGACTCGTGGGGCTACCAGCACGACGACGACAACTACAAGTCGATCCGCCAGCTGATCCGGATCTTCGCCGAGACGATCGGTGGCGGCGGCAACCTGCTGCTCGACGTAGGTCCGCGCGAGGACGGCACCATCCCGGAGCCCCAGGCAGACCGCCTCCGCGCCCTCGGCGCCTGGATCCGCAAACACGAGATCGCCGTCTACGACACCGGCCGAGGTCTGCCCGCGGGCCACTTCTACGGTCCCTCCACGATCTCGGACGACCGCCGCCGCCTCTACCTGTTCTGCTTCGACCGCCCGAACGAGTACGTCGTGGTCCGCGGTCTGAAGAACGCGGTCGTCCGTGCCCGGATCGTCGGCGACGACCAAGACCTCCGGCACGAGCGCGTCGGCGGCCTCGGCGAAGTACCCGGCTGGGAGTACATCTACATCGACGACTTCGGACTCGACCCGCACTGCACAGTCATCGAACTCGAACTCGACGGCGAACTGGCCACCTACCGCGAACACACCCGCGACTAGGGCGCGACATAGTCGCACGGCGTGATCGGTCGCTGTCGAAGTTGTGACACGCCGGAGTACTTTCTGTAACGTTGTCGTCTCTTTGAGCGATAGTGGGGGCAACGGGGAGCGCCGGCTTGGTGCTGGGGGTTGCGTTCTCCGCTGCCTGGTCGCGTGGCTGGACGCGGCGTTCGTTTCACGGGGAGTGTTATGGAGAACGAACTCGGGCATTCGTATGCCCGGAGGCGCCGGCTGGTCCGCGGCATCGGTACGTCGATTGCGGTCGTCGCGGCGGCGCTGGTGGCGGTGTCCCCGGCGCAGGCGTCCGTGCGGTTCGGCTACAACGGCTGGTCGTACGGCTCGCAGGTGGTGGGCGCGCCGGTGAACTCCGGTACGCAGGTGCTGAGCCCGCTCGGTTGTACCCGGACCGTTGGGCTGACCAAGTCCAACACGCTCGCAACGTTGAATGTGGGCGGTCAGGTGGTCGCCCACTCGGTCGCGACACGGTCCTTCACGCACAACGATTCCCGCGGGGACGGGATGACGAGCTACGCCAGCGCGGGCCTCGTCCAGGCCGGCAACCTGCTCACGCTGAGCGGCGCCGGTACGTCGGCGCGCGCGGTCTTCAAGGACGGCGCCTTCCAGACGTACGCCGCGACGCAGTTCACCGGTGTGAAGATCGGTGGCGTGTCGATGCCGACGTTGCTCAAGCCGGCGCCGAATACCAAGGTGAACGTGCCCGGTCTGGGGTACGTCGTACTCAACTGGACGCAGGTCGCGCGTACGCCGCAGTCCGCGAGCGCCAAGGCCGCGGCAGCCGTGATTCACGCGACCGTCTCGAATCCGTACCTGCCGGTCGGCGCGACGGCGACTGTTGCTGTGGCTGCCGCGGGGGTTGGCGGTAGCCAGGTCGGCCTGCTGCGCGGTACGGCGTTCGGTACTCGCGCCGCCGTCGGCGGCGTACTGAAGTCGGGTCCGACTTCGCTGCAGGTGACCTGCTTCGGGACGAACGGCCAGACGCTGACCAGCAACCTGGCGGGCGTGAACATCCCGAACGTTGCCACGGTCAACGGCATCACCACAAGCCAGTCCGGCACCGTGCGCAGCGACCTTGCCAGCGGATGGATGAGCGCCGGGGTCGCCGGTGTAAGCCTCGGCGGGGGACGGGTCAAGCTGACCGCGGTCACGGCCAAAGCAGCAGCCAGTAGGACATCAGCTGGGAAGTATGGTCAGTCTGCTGTCAGTTCGGTCGGCACCCTGGTGATCGACGGGAAGAGCGTCTCCATCCCGAAGTTGCCGAACCAGCAGTTGTCCGTACCCGGCGTGGGCTACCTGATCTTCAACAAGACCAGCACCCGCACCGGCTTCGCATCGATCACCGCGGTGGAAGCGCATCTCACCGCCGCGAACGCCGTACTCGAGATCGCGCACGCGGAATCCGGGGTCGTTGGCTGATTCTCAGCCATTCCGCGGCGTCCCACCTCCCGGGACGTCGCAGGTCCGCGAACGCCCTCACGTTCGCGGGCCTCGGTCCGGCACCGGGCAAGCCTCACCCGGTGCCGGATCCCGCCGTGGGTAAAGCTGTCCGTGCCAGTCAAGGCCGGATCGGGATCCTGGCGGTCCGCCGGTGCCGGCTGCCGAGGCGGCGCAGTACCTGCTGGATCCGGTCATCGCACAGTCGACAGCGGTGCGTGAGTGGTCTGGTGGCTGCGGCCGTCTCGCTCGCGACGGTGACCGCGCTCGGGCGAAGGATTCCTCGCCTGCTGATGTTCATCGCGCTGGCGGTCCTGGTCCTCGCGGTCGGGGGCGGGGCGGCGTACATGAGCCTGGACGCCTTCATCGGGCGGGGCCTCGGCTGGCGGTGGTACAGCGGGGTCGCCGGCCTTGTCGGTCTCGGCCTGTCCCTGGAGATGGTTCGGTCGTACCTGGTGGCAACACGTCGTGCGGACCGGTCGGCTGCGGCCTGCGGCGTACGGCGCGCCCGTAGGCTGCGTGGCTTACGGGGCGATGAAGTTGGCTCAGGCGTTGGGAGCCAACGCACTGGCGGACAAGGATCCGTTGCCGCCGGACCTGCGGGACCGGCTGTTGGCGCGGGATCCGTTGTTCGTGGCAAGTTTCTGGGTGATGGCCGGCGCCGGGGTGATCGGCGTCGCGCTGGCGTTGTCGACCGTACGCCCTTGGGGAAGAGCAGTCCCGCGCCGGCTGGTGCTTGCCGTGGTCTGGCCGGTAGGCATCGGGATGGTCGCGCGGTCCGTGGGAGTGCTCGGTTTCGGCTTCGTCGGCGACGTCTTGGCGCTGCGCGGCCATCCGGATCCGGGGTCGAACGCGGCGCTGGCCGAAGAACTGGCGCGTTGGGACTAGCTGCTGTGGTCGCCGTTCTTCCTGAGCTGGCGCGCCTGCTGGACAGCAATCGCAATCCGAAGCTCCCGCCGCGGCGCGAACAACCTCACTCGCCATTGACGGTCATGCCCCAGTGTGGAATTCCCCGGAACCGTCCGGCTCTCTCAGGCGTGCGCGCAACGGCGACCGATGTGCCGAACGAGCGGAGAGCGTTCAGCATCGCGCAGCAAGCACGCCGTGCAGGTTCTTGCGCGCGGCTGGGGTCATGACACCCGCCAGGAAGATCCGCAGCAGGTCGTCAACTCGCTCAGCCAGGTCGCTCCGGTTCGTCAGGACGTGCGAGACGAGCTGGGTACCCGTGAACGATGCGACCAGGACCCGGGCGGCTGCAGGCGCGACATCGTCGGCGATGTCGCCCTCCGCCTGCCCGCGCGTGAGCAGGTCGGTCATGACCTCGATCCACCCTGTGTAGGGATTCACCGGGCCGTCGTCGAACGCCAACTCCATCGTGAGGCGGATACCGCCACGAACGACGGGGTCGCCGACGATCTGCTCGGCCAGCCCGTGGCACATCATCACGATCTGCGCGACCGCTCTCGCCCCGGTGTTCGCGGCGGCTTCGACGAGCCTGACCGAGGTCGCGTGCTGCTCGTCGACGACCGCGTCGGCGATCTCGCGTTTGGTCCTGAACTGGAAGTACATCGCACCTCGGGACACGCCGGAGCGCCGCTCGATGGTCGACAGGCTCGCCGCGGCGTACCCGACCTCGTCGAAGACGGCGGCCGCGCCGCGGAGGAGCTGCTCGCGTTTCGCGATCGCGCGGGACTGCACCACGGTACGGCCGTGTCCCTCGGCGATCACCTTCCGGCTGCCACTCACCACAAAGACTCCTCTCTCGCAGCATCCAGTGTTCCTTCTCCCGGACGCCGCCACGGTCCGGCCCCTGAACTAAGCTGTTCGACTTGGTTTGGTATAGGATCCTTCCGCGGGATCGACCTGCTTGGCCTGAACGCATGGAGTTCACGATGACTGCACCCAGAGTGGTGGATCGAAGAGAGGCGCTTGCGCATGTACGCGCGCAAGCGGCACCTCTGCTCGGCCAGGCCACTGCCAAGCGGGTGCGGGCCTACACCGACGGCGGCCTGTACGTCAGCTCGACCGGCTGGGCGGCGTTCTGGGCCTGGCTGGTCGACAGCGTGCTCGTCAACGGATCGGCAGTCGCGCTCGGAGTGGCGTACGGAGTCCGTGCGGGCGACCCGAACAAGGGTTTCTACGTTGCGGTGGCTTTGCTCGTTGTCCTGCCGCTGCTGTACGGCTGGTTCTACGCCAACGGCCGCGGCGTCGGAGCAATGCTCGCCGGTACCCGTCTCGTCCGGATGCGAGACGGAAGCCGGATCGGCCTGGTCAAAGCCGGCTGGGCGATGCTGATCCGCACTCTCCTGTGGGCTTTCGTGATCTGGTGCGCGTTCGACGGGGCCATGTTCGATCAGGTGCGGGAGAGCATCGACGAGTCTGCGACCAAACAGCTCAGGAATGCCGGCTTCGACCGGCTGCCGGATACCCCCGCGACGACAGCATGAGCGAGGGTGAAAGTCCGTTGGAGCCGACGCGCGACGACATCGGTCCCCGGAAAAGGACGGTCTGGCGACTGAAGGCCACCTTGTTCAAAACCGTCCTGTGGTGCCTTCTCGGGTCCTGGCTTGGCTGGATGGTGTGCTCGATCATCGCGTTGTCCGGTTCGAGCGAGCGATCCCCGGCCGGAAGCAGTGGGGGCATGATCGCAATCGACGTACTCGTCATGGCGCTCAAGGGCGACTCCAGCGTGCACTGGGCATTGGTGGGATGCCGTGCGTTCGGCGGCGTCATGGTCACCATCATTCTTGGGCTATTCATCCTGTACATGTCAGCTCGGAAAACGAATGGCGCCCAGCGACCGCCTTCCGCCTGAGCGACGTCCGCCCACAGCCCACTCGCCTGGGTGGGGACCCGCCGTCAAGGCCCTCTAATCGGGTAAGTCGGCACTGCACGTACTTCAAAGTGACTGCGCCGGGGCTCGGGTTTAGTCAGCTGGACGGTCAGAGCCATAACGGTGTTCCGCTTGATGGGAGGTTAGTTTGGATCGGGCTGGTCGGGCTTGCCTCACATCGAGAGCGTGGACAGCTCCTACAAGAGCAACGCCGGCATGGGCCGAACTGGCGACGTGTTCGTCTACGCGGACACGAACGACGAGACCACGGTGAACGCTCTGTTCAAGGACGCGTTCAAAGCCGTGATGAAGGCAGCCGACGGGGACCCTGACTTGTCGTTGCAGATCAGGGTGACCGCCGCCGACGGCTCATACAGCAGCGGGCCTCAGGATCTCGGCTACAAGGGCGGGGAAACCTTGAGCGACCTGCAGAAATTTCTGCGGGAGCACCCAGACCTTTGATCCCTGAGCCTGGGGCCACGTCTCCGACAGCACCACCGGAAGGAACATCCACGTGAGGAAACTCTGCGCGATCCTGCTAACGGGGATGCTTGCCGCGCTCCTCAGCGCCTGTTCTGGAAACAGCGCTGATGATGCGGCCCGCGCTGAGAAATACAAGGCCGCCGTCACGTCCATACCGCACGTGGCCAGCGTCGAAAGCAGCTACAAGACGAACCCCGGTATGGGCAGGTCCGGCCACGTGTACATCACCGCAGACACCAGTGACCACCAGGAGTTGACCGCACTCCTCAAGCAGGCGTTCCCCGCGATTGTCAAGTCTGCGGAGGGCGACCCGGAGGTGGGGCTGGACATCCTGGTCATCCCCGCTGACGGCGCCAACGGGATCTCGCCCGACGACCTCGGATATAAGGGCGCAGGAACTCTCACCAGCTACCGAGACTTCCTCAAGGCCCACCCAGTCCTATGAGGCAAAGCCTCCGCCGTCGGGATCACCCGAGTGCAGCGATACGTTTCACTTCGCCGTCGAGGCGCAACGGATCCGGCGACCCTGATAAGTCCGCGATGGCTCGAAGCAGCGTGCGATCAGCATGGTTGATCAGCTCAGGCTCGAGGAGCTCGAACCAATGCCCCCTCCGCTCGAGGTTCCGATCAGCCTGCCGAAGATAGGACTAAGGAACAGCCGCAAGGCAATGCTCGAGTCGGTTGGCGAGCAACTTCCCGGTGTTGGCAGTCCCGGCGTCGTGCGGCTTGTTGATGACCTGCCGGATGCAGATCTGCAGGTAGCTGACCAGGTTCAGGCCAGAGAGCTGCTCTGGTCCGGGTGCCCAGCGCTGGCGTGGTTGCGCATGTACCGGATGCGGTCGCACTGCTCGAATCCGACGCCGGAGAGCAGACCGATCGTCAGGCAGGCACGGAGCAGGCCTTCGTCGTCGATCTTGGGGGCATCGGCCCCGCTCAGGGTTTTGCGCAGGTCAGTGTTGATCCCGGCCGCGATGTCGAAGAAGTGCTTCAGGTCGAACCGTTACAGCAACATGTGACAGTCACTGATCTGGTCAAAGTCTGCTGGCACTGGTCACGGTTGCCGTGTCTGGCCCGCCGGCGTTCTCGGGTCGAAGGGGCCTGCGGCTGATGTGCCGTGACCTGCTTCGGGTGAGCTGGCAGGCCGAAGACCCTGTGGCTGAAGACCTTGCTGGTGGGTAGCTCTCACGAACGGATCCACTGGTCCGCTGCGTGTCACACCTCGCTCCTGCTCACGTCATGAAGCGCGACTATGCCGAGGCGCTGCCCCTGACCTGAGCCGGGGAGTTCGCCTTGCCGGGACCTCCGGCCGCGGCTGCGCTGTCAAGGAAGCCTTCTCCACGCAGCAGCCCGGGCCGCTGGATCTCCTTGGCTCAGGGGACGTCGAGCTTGTTGCGGTCAAACCGGTAGGTACCGTTCTCTTGTTGGAAGATGTCGGTGGATTGCGCTGAGAGGCCGCCGGACATCAGTGGGTCGCCGCGGCCAACGCCGTGCTCGTGGACTCGATGGGCGATGACACCCTCCCCGAGCTCCACACCCGATGTTCACCGAGCGAGAGCTGAAGTGGGGGAGAAGCTCGTCCAGCAGGCAGTAGCCGAATGCGAGGGTGGACGTGCGGTTGGCGCCGAGGCCGGGGCGCTCGGATCGCGCGAGGTACTGCTGGCCGGCGGCAAACCAGTACTCCATGTGGCCGAAAACGTCGCAGGCCTCGGTCCGGCACCGGGCGAGCCTCACCCGGTGCCGGATCCCGCTGTGAATGTGTCAGTCGCCGTTCAGTGGGTCGAGGTCGGCGACTACGGTCCAGCGGTGGTACACGGGATCGGGGAAGGTTCCCTTGACCTTGCCGAGTCCGTTGATCACGGTGGCGGTTCCGTTGGCGTGCCCAACGGCGTACAGGTAGCCGGTCTTCGTGTCCTTGTCGATGCCGAGCAGCAGTGTGCCGGCTTTGCCGCACTTGGCCGCGATGAGGTACTCGAAGCCTTGCCAGCTTCGCGTTCGCACCTGCTTGACGATCGGTTTCATCGGAGACGTGACCGGGATGCGGATGGTGTAGAGCGCGCCGCCGCGGGTGTTTGCGAGGAAGGTGTCGTAGGTGGCGGTCTTGCTGATCAGCGCCATCGACTTCACCGAGGAGAACCCGGCCGCTGTTCCGGTACGCCGCCACGACTCGCCGCTGGCGCTCCAGCGGAAGAGGGTGCCGTCGTTTCGCAGGCCGTACATGAGGTTGTGGTACCCGGACCGACCCGGTCCGGCGTCGTACTCGGCGATCTCGAAGGCGGTGAACTTCGACCAGCCGCTGCCGATGCGAGTCAGCGAGTTGCCGCCGTCGTTGAAGTTGTAGAACCGGTAGTAGAGGTTGTCGCCCTCCACCACATAACCCGACCTGTCGACTCCGCCCACGTTCGGTTCAGCCACGAAGCTCGAGCTGAGGCGCACCGCTCCGGGCGCGAAGATCTTGGGCTCGCTGCCGGGTGCGCTCATCGTCGGCGGCGTACCGGCGGTCACGTCCGCCCCCGCGTGTGCCCCCGATGTTGTGATGGAGCCGGCGGTCAAACTGCAGGCCGCTGCTGTTCGCTGCTGGACCTGGCCGTTCGCGTGCGCGGCCGGGACGAACGCGGTCGCGCTCAGCGCCACAGCGCCGATCACCGCTGCTACCTTCCCCCGATGCTTCAAGATTCCTCCTCAGTTCGTGGGCTATCGAGGATCTCGATGCGCTCCGGAGGCGAAAAGTTGTGTCCGGGGCCGGGACAGTTCTTGTTCAGTGTGCTGGTCTGAAGGCGATCTGGAGACTTATCGAGACCACGGGCGGTGGCTTGATGCCGAAGGCATCCGCACTCGGGGTCGGGCGCCGGGAGCTGGATGACCGTGGTGACACCCGGCCGGAAAGGAGTTGGTCGTGAGGACCGTGGTCAGCTGTCGAGGACGTCGTGGGAGCTGGCTTCTTCCCAGCGGCGCATGCGAGGCGGGGCACGGGGACCCCGTTCTTGCTGGACGGCATCGATGAGGAGTTCGGTGAGTACGAAGGCCGCGGCCGCGGAGTCGAAGGGACCGCGGTCGGCATGGCCGTGCTCAGGTTGCTGGAACGGCCCCGACGGATCAGCGGCAGGTCCATCACCTTCGATCGTACCGACGTTGCACACCTGAGCCAGGACGAGTTGCGGAAGTACCGCTGGCGCGAGATGTCCACGGTCTTCCAGAGCAGCAAGAGCGTGCTGAACCCGGTGGCTCGGGTCGAGGCGCAGTTCGCCGATGTCATCCAATGCCACACCTCGCTACGTGGCAGGGGGGCACCGACGGGATCAGGGCCTTGTTCGACATGGTTCTGGTCGACGGCCTCGCCGGTGCGGGGTTGACCGCGTTCTCGGCCGGTCTCGCCGGGCTGTATCTGCGGACGCCCGGGCTGCGCTGTCCCGGCAGTCTGCGGCCGACCGACCAAGGTGTCCCGATCGCCAAGGACGTGTGGCTGCTGGCGATCGGTACCGCCCTCGTGGTCGGCAACCTCGACGACCGGATCCGCCGCTCCAAGCCGATCGCCAACAGCTAGCGACAAATCGCGGTGTCGAGGCAAACCGTGGACGGACATGTTCGCAAGACCTATGAGGCGATCCTGGCGCAGCCTGCGCCGAGGGACCTGCTGTGGGACCGGTTCGTGACGTTGTGGAGAGACATCGCCGATGACGTCGAGGACGAGAACGGCGACCGGCTGGCTGTAAAGCGCAATGGGCACCGCGTGGTGTTTCATCGTCCGCACAACGGCCGCGTGTCAATCGAAGACGTCGAGATGGCGCGTCACTAGCTGGCCGATACGCCGGATGACAAGGGTGTCGGCGATCTGCTCGTCGTGACCATCGACGACCTCGGCGCTCGGATACTGGACTTCGATCTGGATACCCCCAAGAAGCGGGAGACCGAGCGGGATGTCCGCAACGAGAGCGCGTCGGCCCGGCGGATGCGTACGGTCGAGCGCAGGCGTGGCCGCGGTGACGAAGCTGAGCTCAAAGGCTTCTTCGACGACCTGGCGGGGGCGCCGCGGCCGCTGGTGAGGTCCCGCACCTTCGTGCTGTTCGGGCACGGCGCCGGCAAGTCGGACTTACAGGTCGGTGACGACGCCCGAACCTACTGCCCTGTGTCAGCGGGTCATGGGCGGGTGAGGCCGAGGTGGTGTTCGAGGGTGTGCCAGGTGGTCCGGTCGCTGAGGACGACGCGGCCTTGGTCGCAGGCGGCCCACGCGGCGGCTACGACCGACTGAATCACGCTTCGGTTGCCGGCGAAGTGTGGTCGTAGGAGCGCGTCGGGGCCGGCCTCGAGGTGGTCGGCCGGCGCGACGCGCAGGCGGACCGGCGGTTGGAGCAGGCCGGTGAGGTCGGTTGCGACGTACGTCGGTCGTTCGGCGGGCGGCGCGAAGGCGAGATCCTGCAGGCGGGCGGCGCCGGACAGGACGAGGATCGAGTCGAGGCCGGCCGCGTTCGCTCCGGCGATGTCGGTGTCGAGGCGGTCACCGCAGACGAGCGAGGCGACCGGCTCGGTGCCCAGGCGGGAGCGAGCAAGGTCGAACAGCGCTGGGCCTGGTTTGCCGACTACTTGCGGAGTCGCCGTGGTTGTGGCTTGCACGGCCGCAACGAGCGCACCGTTGCCTGGTGCCGCGCCGCGTGCGGTCGGCAGCATCCGGTCGAGGTTGGTGACCACCCACACGGTGCCGGCCTGGACGAGGTAGCCGACCTCTGCAAGCTCGGTCCAGGAGACGTCGGCGCCCAGACCCTGGACGACCGCCGCGACCGACGTACCGGCGAGCTCCGTGGTCCGGAGCGGCGTCAGACCGACGTCCGCGAGCGCCTGCGCGACGCCGGCACCGCCGACGGCGAGCACCGCGGATCGCGGCGGGAGGCGGGTGGACAGGTACGACGCGGCGGCCTGCGAGCTGGTGACGGCCGACCACCGACCGGGTTGGAGCCCAAGTGCGCGGAGGTGACCTTCGACGGCGTCGGGCGGACGCGCGGCGTTGTTGGTGGCGAAGGCGACCCGGACACCGTCGGCGGTGAGGTCGTTGAGAGTCTCGATCGCGCCCGGTACGGCGGCCGCTCCCCGGTACACGACGCCGTCGAGGTCGCAGATCAGGCCTCGGTACCGCGTCATCAGAGGTACGGCGCGTTCGGCTGTCATCTCGCTCCTTCGACGAGTGCAGGTCGTCCGAACGAGGCTAGAACCGCGTGCGACCGGCCGGTTCACCCGTGGGAGTGAACTCGAAGGCGAGCCGGAGGTTCCACCCCTGGCGTCACCCCTCGGGTGGATGCCGCGTTGCCGGCTGCCTGGTGTTGTGGGGATGCGGCCGATCTGTGAGGAGTGATGAGATGTTGACCGAGCGCTCGACACTGACCCAGTTCCTCATCGAGGAGCGCCGGCGGTTCCCGGGCTCGAGCGGCGAGCTGAACGCGTTGATTCACGACGTCGCGCTCGCCTGCAAGGCGATCTCGCGGCAGATCGCGTCGGCCGCGCTGACCGGGGTGCTCGGCAAGCACGGCGCCGTCAACGTCCAGGGCGAGCAGCAGCAGAAGCTCGATGTGGTGGCCAACGACCTGTTCCTCCGAGCCAACGAATGGGGCGGCCAGCTGGCCGGGATGGCGTCCGAGGAACTGGACCAGCCGTACCCGATCCCGCCCCAGTACCCGCGCGGCAAGTACCTCCTGACCTTCGACCCGCTGGACGGTTCGTCGAACATCGACGTCAACGTGTCGGTCGGCAGCATCTTCTCGATCCTGCGCGCAGCGGTGCCGGGGGAGGCGGCGAAGACCGAGGATTTCCTGCAGCCCGGGACCGAGCAGGTCGCCGCCGGCTATGCGATCTACGGCCCGTCGACGGTGCTGGTGCTGACGGTCGGCACGGGCGTGCACGCGTTCACTCTGGGTCCGGACCTCGGCGAGTTCTTCCTGACCCGCCGGGACATCCGCGTCCCGGCCGCGACCTCGGAGTACGCCGTGAACACGTCGAACCGGCGCTTCTGGGAGCCGGCGGTGATGCGTTACATCGACGAGTGTCTGCAGGGCGTCAACGGGCCGCGCGGGAAGGACTTCAACATGCGCTGGGTGGCCTCTCTGGTCGCCGAGGCGCACCGGATCCTCACCCGTGGCGGTGTCTTCCTGTATCCACGCGACTCCAAGGACCCGGCCAAGGAAGGCCGCCTCCGGCTGTTGTACGAGGCCAACCCCGTCGCGTTCCTGATGGAACAGGCCGGGGCTCTGGCGACGACAGGACGTACGCGGGTGCTGGACGTCGTACCGACGGAGCTGCACCAGCGGATCGGGCTCGTCTTCGGCGCCCGTGACGAGGTCGAGCGGATCACCAGGTACCACCACGAGCCGTCGGACGGGCTCGACGAGCAGGACCACCCGTTGTACAGCCTGCGCGGCCTGTTCCGCGCCACCACCTGAGGAGGAGCCATGTCGGTCAAGCACCCCGTCGTCGCCATTACGGGATCCTCCGGCGCCGGCACCACGTCGGTGATGCGCACCTTCGAGCAGATCTTCCGCCGCGAGCAGGTCGGCGCCGCGTTCGTGGAGGGTGACAGCTTCCACCGGTACGACCGGATGGCGATGAAGGGCGAGATGTCCCGGGCGCTCAGCGACGGCGACCACACCTTCAGTCACTTCGGGCCGGACGCCAATTTGTTCGAGGAGTTGGAGACCCTGTTCCGGGAGTACGGCGAGAGCGGCACCGGGCGGGTCCGCAAGTACCTGCACGATCAGGGCGAGGCAGCGCCGTACGGGCAGGAACCGGGTACGTTCACGCCGTGGGAGGACATCCCGGCCGGCACCGATCTGCTCTTCTACGAAGGGCTGCACGGTGCGGTGGCGACCGAGAAGGTCGATGTCGCGCAGTACGCGGACCTGCTGATCGGTGTCGTTCCGGTGATCAACCTCGAGTGGATCCAGAAGTTGCAGCGGGACAAGGCGAAACGCGGCTACTCGACCGAGGCCGTGACGGAGACGATCCTGCGGCGGATGCACGACTACGTGAACTTCATGTGCCCGCAGTTCTCCCGCACGGACGTCAACTTCCAGCGTGTGCCGGTGGTCGACACCTCCAACCCGTTCATCGCGCGGACGATCCCGACACCGGACGAGTCGATGCTGGTGATCCGGTTCAAGGACCCGCGCGGGATCGATTTCCCCTATCTGCTGTCGATGCTGCACGACTCGTTCATGTCGCGCCCGAACACGATCGTCTGCCCGGGCGGGAAGATGGACCTGGCGATGCAACTGATCTTCACGCCGATGTTGTGGCGGCTGCTCGAGCGCCGGGACCGGGCCGCGTCCTGAGGTCGGTACGACGAGGAACCTGCCCATGGGCGCCGACCGCATGAGCACGCCTGCAGCGTCTGCGGATGGAGCACGGCCTCGGCCACGGGTGCTGCCGGTCATCCGCCTCCGGCGAGCTGACGCTGGAACCACCTGACCAGCACGGGATCATCAGGCCCGTCGGCGACAAGCGTCGCCCGGGCCAGGTCGTCGTCGCGGGTGTAAGCGTTGGGTACGGCCACGCACCGCAGGCCGGCCGCGACTGCGGCGCGGACTCCGTTCGCGGAATCCTCGACGGCGATCGCGGCGCCGGGCCGGTGACAGGTCAGCTGCAACACGCGCTCATAGACCGCGGGATCGGGCTTCAGCTGCGGAACCTCGGTACCGGTGACGATCGTGTGGAACCTGGACCCGAACACGCCGTGCAGGAGCGGCTCGACCCAGGCCCGGGTCCCGGTCGTGGCGACGTGCAGCGCGATGCCGTTTGTCTCGAGCATGTCCAGCAGCCGGCGTACGCCCGGTCGCGCCTGGATGGCGCCCTCCGTGACGAGTGCCTGCATGTACTGCGTCTTGCGCCGATGCAGGCGCTGCGCGAGGTCAAGTGCCTCGCCCCGCGATCGGCCGGTGCTTTCGAACCAGAACGCCAGCCGCTGCTCCCCGCCGGCGACACGAAGGAGTTGCCCGTACGTCTCCACGTCCCACCGGTCGGGCAACCCGGCCGCCTCGAACGCGGCGTTGAACGCGACCCGATGCCCGTCCCGCTCACTGTCGACGAGCGTTCCGTCGACGTCGAAGATCACGGCTTCGAGCGCGACCGGCACGTCAGCCACGCTCGGAGAGGTGGTCCTGGATCCGCGCGACAACCTGGTCGACCGTGAAGCCGAAGTACGCCATCACCTCGTCGCCGGGACCGCTCGAACCGAACGAGTCGATGCCGATGGCAACATCTACCAGCCCGGTCCAGCCGGCGGTGGTGCCGGCTTCGATGCTGACGGTCGTCGGTGCCGTCCCGGGCGCGTACTGCGATCGGTCGAGCACCGGTACGACGCGCACGCTGTAGCCGTGCGTACGCAGGCGGTCCGCGACCGCGACCGCGAGCGAGGCCTCCGAGCCGGTGGCGACGATCTCGACCGACACCGGCTCGTCGTCCGCGAACTCCCGCCGGTCGAGCTGCGGGACCGACTGTCGCGAGAGAACCAGGGCGGTCGGGCCGTCGGTCCGCTCGAGCGCGAGACGCCAGGCCTCGGCGGTTCCGGCGTCGTCGGCCGGGCGGAGGACCTGGAGGCCGGGGATCACCCGCAGCGAGTCGAGGTGCGCGATCGGCTGGTGCGTCGGACCGTCCTCGCCGACAGCCACCGAGTCGTGGGTGAAGACGTAGATCACGGGCTGCTTCATCAACGCCGACAGCCGGAGCGCCGGCCGCAGGTAGTCGGCGAAGACCAGGAAGGTGCTGCCGAAGACGCGGAAGCCGCCGTGCAGGCTGATGCCGTTCATGAACGCGGCCATGCCGAATTCGCGGATCCCGAACGCGATCGCCGTACCGGAGTAGTCGTCCTTGGTCACGAGCTCACCGAACACGGTGCCGGTCGAGCCGGCGAGGTCTGCGCTGCCGCCGGCCAACTCCGGCATCACCGAGCGAAGGGCGTCCAGGCAGGCCTGGGAGGACTGCCTGGTGGCTCGCGGAACGGTGCCGACGATCGATCGCAGGGCCTCGTCGAGCCCGGCCGGAAGCTCACGGGTCGCGGCTCGGCAGAACTCGGCAGCCCGTTCCGGGGCGGCGTCCGAGAAGGCCACGAAGGCGTCCTGCCAGACGGCGTGCTCGCGGGCTCCTTGCGCTGCCAGCTCGGCACAGGCGGCTCGAACCACCTCCGGCACCGTGAACGCCGGATGATCCCAGCCCGCGAGTCGCTTGGTCTCCGCCAACAGTTCCGCACCCAACGGCGATCCGTGTGCCTTCGACGTACCCTCGACTCCCGGCGCGCCGCGGCCGATGACGGTCCGGACCGCGATGAAGCTCGGGCGTGGATCGGCCTTCGCCCGGCGGACCGCTTGGTCGATGGCCTCGACGTCCGTGCCGTCGAGCACCGCCTCGGTGTGCCAGCCGTACGCCGCGAAGCGGGCCAGTTGATCGTCACCGCACGACCGGTCGACGCTGCCGTCGATCGTGATCGCGTTGTCGTCCCACAGCACGATCAGCCGCCCGAGACCGAGATGCCCGGCGAACGATCCGGCCTCGTGGCTGATGCCCTCCATCAGGCAGCCGTCGCCGACGATCGCGTACGTGTGGTGGTCGGTGATGTCCGGGTAGCGGGCGTGCTCCATCCGCTCCGCGAGCGCCATCCCCACGGCCATCGCGAGCCCCTGGCCGAGCGGTCCGGTGGTGCATTCGACGCCTGGCGTCTCGCCGTACTCCGGATGGCCCGGCGTACGTGAGCCCAACTGGCGGAACCGGCGCAACTCGGACTCGGGCAGGTCGTAGCCGAAGATGTGCAGCAGGCCGTACAGCAAGGCGGAGCCGTGACCCGCGGACAGCACGAAGCGGTCGCGATCCGCCCAGCCGGGCGCCGCGGGGTCGTGCCGGAGGTGTCGGCTCCACACGGTCCAGGCCATCGGAGCCGCGCCCATCGGCATCCCCGGATGACCCGAGTTGGCGGCCTGGACCATGTCCGCGGCGAGGAAGCGCAGCGTGTCGACGGCCAGCCGATCGGTCTCGGTCGACGGCAGCTGCCGGGCTTGCAGAACGTCGGTCATCAGACTTCCTCTCCTTTCGCGGCGGCGCGCAGGCGCTTCACCGCCGCCGCCTTGCCGTCCGGGTACGCGTACATCCACGAACCCGAGATGAAGACGTCGGCGCCGGCCGCCGCCGCTCCCCGGATCGTCACCTCGGTGATGCCACCGTCCACCTCGAGCTCGATCGGCAGCTCAGACTCGTCGATCATTCGTCGCAGGCGCGCGATCTTCGGCTCCACCGCGCAGATGTACGCCTGCCCACCGAACCCCGGGTTCACCGTCATCGCCAGCACCAGGTCGGTCTCGGCCAATACGTGCGCGACCGTGTCGACGGGGGTATGCGGGTTCAGGGCGACGCCGCTGCGGGCGCCGAGGTCGCGGATCCGCGCGAGCGTGCGGTGCAGGTGTCTGCAGGCTTCAGCGTGCACGATCACCAGCTCGCAGCCGGCGTCCACGTAGCGGCCCAGCAGTTCGTCGGGCTCCACGACCATCAGGTGTGCCTCGAAGCCGACGGTGCTGTACGGCCGGGCCGCCGCGATGAGGTCGGGGCCGAATGTCAGGTTCGGCACGAAGACGCCGTCCATGACGTCCCACTGGATCCGGTCGACACCGGCCTCGCACAGTTCGCGGACCTCCTCGCCGAGGCGGGCGAAGTCGGCGGGCAGCACGGACGGCACGACAAGCGGCTCGGTCATGGGTCTGGCCTTTCTGGTAGGCAGACTTCATCGGACCCCGTACGGATCCCGGCGGACTCACCCGGCCGGGTGGAGCACCGGGTGAAATCTCCGCGAAAGCAGCGGAACACGCCGCCCGCCGCCGTACGCTGATCGGTATGCCGGTGTCATCCGCGACCCCTCCGACGCCACTGCCGCCGCTGCGGCTCGTGCTGGTCGACGACCACGAGATGGTGCTGCACGGCCTCGATTCGATGCTGGGCCACTTCCCGGACCAGGTCACGATCGTCGGGCACGCGACGAACGCCGCCGCCGCGTTCGCGCTGGTGACGGAGGAGCGACCCGACATCGTGCTCTGCGACGTTCGGATCGGCAAGGAGTCCGGCCTGGACCTGTGCCGGCAGATCACCACGCAGTACCCGGACACCAAGGTCGTGCTGCTGACCGTGTACGACGACGAGCACTACCTGTACCAGGCGCTCCGCGTCGGCGCCTCGGGCTACATCCTGAAGCGGATCGACGGTCGGGAACTGGTCGGCCATCTGAATCGTGTCCGCGAGGGCGAGACGGCGGTCGACCACGCGCTGGCGGGTCGGGTCGCCCTGTCCGCGGCCCGCCTCAGCGCGGGGGAGTTCTGGTCGGGTGCACACCTGGGGCTCACCCAACGGGAGTCGGAGGTACTGGAGCTGCTCGTGTCCGGCCACTCGAACAAGGCGGTCGCGAGCAAGCTCGTGGTCAGTGAGGACACTGTGAAGACGCACATCCGCGGTCTCTACCGCAAGCTCGGCGTCTCCGACCGCAGCGGAGCGATCGCGGTGGCCCTTCGAGAGGGCCTGTTCCGTTGAGTCGCGGCGCGGTGCCGACCGCGGCGGATCTCGCTGGGGTGTTCGAAGCCGCCGGTGTTCTGATCTACGCGATCGACGACCAGGACCTGACGATCGCGGACATGTGGCCCGCGCACCCGTCCTCCGGGAAACTCACCCTGCAGGTGGGGTTCGGCGTCACCGGCCTGGTCGCGCGCACGAAGGAACCCGTGCTACTGGACGCGGACTCCCCGCGCAACCCGCTGCACCGCCAGCTGCTGGGGCTCGCGTCCGAGGAGACCGTTGCCCGGATGTGTCTGCCACTGTTCGGGCTCGAGGACCGGATCGTCGGCGTCCTGGCCGTACACCGGAGCCCGCGCCGGCCGTTCGGTCCGGACGACGTGAAGACCGCGCAGCCGTACGTCGCGGTGCTCGGCCTCGGGCTGCACGCGGCACAGTTGTGGCGGGCGGTCAACCATCACCGCACGGAGCGGGATCGGCTGATCAAGCAGGCGATCTCGGCGCAGGAGGCCGAACGCCGCCGGATCGCGTTCGACCTGCACGACGGCGTGACGACCGCGCTGGCGTCGATGTCGTTCCATCTGTCGGCGGCCGACCTCACCGTCTCGGAGGTCGCGGCCGACGAGACCGGGGCAAGCCGGGCCCAGGACCTCGAACGGGCCCGCGCCGAGCTCGTGTCCGCGCGGACGCTGGCCGACCTGGCGTACAACCAGACAAGGGCGGCGATCTCCGGCCTGCACAGCCTGGTGCTCGACGACCTCGGGTTGGTCGCAGCGATCGAGTCACTGGCCCAGATGGTCGCCCGGGAGGACGGGCCGGCGGTCGATCTGGTCGTCGACCCCGCCGCCGACCTCGAGGACATCCCGGATCACGCGGCCGCGGCGCTCTACCGGATCGCCCAGGAGACGCTGGCCAACGCCGTCAAGCACGCCGACGCGGCGCGGATCGTGCTGTCGCTGCGACGGGTCGGTGACTCGATCGTGTTCGGCTGCGCCGACGACGGCAAGGGTTTCGATGCCGGGCTCCAGCGCGTCGTGCGGACCGCGGGCGCCGACGGTGCGCAGCACTTCGGGCTGAGCTCGGTCGCGGAGCGCTGCGCGATGCTCGAGGCGTCGCTGCGGATCGAATCGGTGTCCGGCCGCGGCACGACGGTCCTGGTCGAGCTCCCGCTCTGACCGGATGCGGGCGGCCGGCTAGCGCGGCAGACCGCTCAGTGCGGCAGGCCGCTCAGCGCAAGCCGCTCAGCGCGGGCCGCCGGTCAGCGCCGGCGGATGGCGTTGGCCGCTTCGTGGCAGTTGGCGAGCAGCTTCTGCTGGGCGGCCGCGACGTTCGCCGGTTCGCCTGCCCAGGCCTGCAGCGCGGCGCTGACCAGCGCTCGTCCGAAGGAGAACGTCACGGACCAGGGCAGGTCCGGCGCGCCGCTCAGCTTATGGAGGAACGAGCACGCATCGGCCGTGGTGTGCCCGCCGGAGAGGAACGCGATCCCTGGCACGGTGGCGGGCACGATATCGTGCAGCACCTCGAACGTCGCCCGCGCGACCACGTCGGCGGGAGCCGGCGCCGCCGCGAGGCCGGGCGTGACGAAGTTCGGCTTGAGCACGATGCCGGTCAGGTCGACGCCGGCCTGCCGCAGCTCGTCGAACAGTGCCGTCAACGCCAGCCGGGTGGCCCGGTCGCAGGCCGCCAGGTCGTGATCGCCGGTGCAGAGCACCTCCGGTTCGACGATCGGCACGATCCCGTACTGCTGGCACAGCGCGGCGTACCTCGCCAAGGCATGTCCGTTCGCCCGGGCGACGTACTCGGTGATCGTCCGGATGTCGAACACCGCGCGCCACTTGGCGAACGCGGCCTTCCGCTCGGCGTACGAGGCCAGTCGCGCACCCAGGCCGTCGAGGCCTTCGGTGATGAGGGCGCCGTCGTGGCCGGCCAGGGGCGACGTGCCCGTGTCGACCTTGATACCGGGGAGGACGCCGAGCTCGTGCGCGGCCTCCGGGAAGCCTCGGCCGTCGGTGAGCTGCTGGCCGAACGTCTCGTCGGCGAAGATGATGCCGCTGACCGAATCGGCGAGACCGTCGGCGGTGAGCAGCAGTTCGCGGTAGTCACGCCGCGCGGTCGGGCTCGCGGCGATACCCTCCTGTTCGAGCCGGGCCGACATCGTCTTGATCGACTCGTCGGCGGCGAGCACACCACGCCCGCCGCGGGTCATCCGCTGCGCGGTTTCCGCGAGGGTCGGCACGTGGGCGGGGATCGTGGTCGTCATGCCCAGCATGCTGCGCTCCGCGGCCGTGCGCGTCCTCACCCTTTCGGGCGATTCCGGGTGTGAAATGCGGCCTCGCCGACGCGATCGGTGCTGCACACGTGCTCGAGGAACAAGCGGGTCGCCGCTGTCGGATCGGACGCGGTGCAGAGATGCCACGGCCGGTCGAGAGGCGTGCCCGGTACGGCGTACGCCGCCAAGCGTCCGGCGTCCAGGTGGGCGCGTACCGCCTCCTCGTGGACGAGCGTGACGCCGAGGCCCTCGCGCGCCGCGGCCACGGCCGCGCCCGACGTACCGAGCGTGAGCAACGGCGGCGCGGCCTGCAGCCTGGCGAGCAATGACAGCGTCGTATCGCGGGTGCCGGACCCCAGTCCGGTCAGAAGCCAGGTCTTCGTGAGCGGATCCTCCCGAAGACCGGGGTGCCCGACCAGCACCAGCCGGTTCGGGCGACGCGCCTTGGTGACGAGGCCGGTGCCGCGCGGCGGACGGCCGGCGAGCACCAGATCGACGGCGTGGTCGGCCGCGAGGGCGAACAGTTCGTCGCGCGGCAGCACCGACAGCGAGATCTCGACGTACGGGTGGGCCTCGACGAAGGATGCCATCAGCCGCGGCAGGACGTACTCGCTCGCGGTCGCCACGGCACCGATCCGGACCCGGCCGCGATCGGCGTCGTGGACCGCGCCGGACGCCTCGGACAGCAGCCCGAGCAGTTTGCGCACGTAGCGGGCGAAGGTCTCGCCCGAGTCGGTGGGCACGATGCCCCGGCCGGCCTTGGCGAACAGCGTCGTACCGAGGGCGGACTCCAGGGCCGCGACGGCTGCTGAGATCGCGGGCGGCGTCACGTGCAGGGCCTCCGCGGCTGCCCGAACGCTGCCGGTCTCGTACAGCGTCAGAAACGTCTGGAGCCTGCCCCACGTCGCGGCCGCCGGCAAGTCTGCCATCGTTAAATCATCCCTTATCGATGAGCACAGATTTGTCAATTGTAGTTGATCTGTTTCGCTCCCAGACTGGTAGCAGCTGAACCGAGAAGGGGAGTGCCGATGACGAAAGAACGCTGGGACCCGGGCGTCCAGAGCTACGCCGGGATGGGGTACTGGAACCCCGACTACGTGCCCAAGGACACCGACGTACTCGCGGTGTTCCGGGTGGCGCCGCAGGACGGCGTCGAGCCGATCGAGGCCGCGGCGGCCGTGGCGGGCGAGTCGTCGACCGCCACCTGGACGGTGGTCTGGACCGACCGGCTGACTGCCAACACCCACTACCAGGCGAAGGCGTACCGCGTCGACGAGGTTCCGGGCAGGCCGGGGGAGTACTTCGCCTACATCGCCTACGACATCGACCTGTTCGAGGAGAGCTCGATCGCGAACCTGACGTCGTCGATCATCGGCAACGTCTTCGGATTCAAGCCGCTGAAGGCGCTGCGGCTGGAGGACATGCGGATCCCGGTCGCGTACACCAAGACCTTCCAGGGGCCTGCGCACGGCATCGTGATGGAACGTGAGCTGCTCAACAAGTACGGCCGTCCGTTGCTCGGCGCAACCATCAAGCCGAAGCTCGGTCTGTCGGCGCGCAACTACGGGCGGGTGATCTACGAGGCCTGCAAGGGTGGTCTGGACTTCACCAAGGACGACGAGAACATCAACTCGCAGCCGTTCATGCGCTGGCGCGACAGGTTCCTGTTCGGCATGGAGGGTGTCAACAAGGCCGTCGCCGAGACCGGCGAGCTCAAGGGCCACTACTTCAACGTGACGGCCGGGACGATGGAGGAGATGTATCGGCGCGCGGAGTTCGCCAAGGAGCTCGGCAGTGTGGTGGTCATGATCGATCTGACGATCGGCTACACCGCGATCCAGTCGATGGCGATCTGGGCCCGGCAGAACGGCGTACTGCTGCATCTGCATCGCGCCGGGCACTCGACGTACACCCGCCAGAAGACGCACGGCGTGAGCTTCCGCGTGATCGCGAAGTGGTGCCGGCTGATGGGGGTCGACCACCTGCACGCCGGGACCGTCGTCGGCAAGCTCGAGGGCGACCCGGCCACCACCCGCGGGTACTACGACACGCTGCGGGAGAACCGGGTCCCGCTGAACCTGGAGAACGGGATCTTCTTCGACCAGGACTGGGCCTCGATGCCCGGAGTGATGCCGGTCGCGTCCGGCGGTATCCACGCCGGCCAGATGCATCAGCTGCTCGACCTGTTCTCGGACGACGTCATCCTGCAGTTCGGCGGCGGGACGATCGGCCACCCGTACGGCATCGCCGCGGGCGCCGAGGCGAACCGGGTTGCGCTGGAGGCGATGGTCAAGGCGCGCAACGAGGGCCGTGACCTGCTGCGCGAGGGGCCCGAGGTACTGCGGAACGCGGCCAAGACCTGTCAGCCGCTGGAGGCAGCCCTGTCGACCTGGGGCGAGGTCACGTTCGACTACACCAGCACCGACGCGCCGGACTTCGTGCCGACCGCGTCGCCGTCGGCCTGAAGGGAGCTGACCATGAAGTTCCGCTACGGGACGTTCTCGTACCTGCCCGACCTCACCGACGGCGAGATCGCCGCACAGGTGAAGTACGCCCTGGACAACGGCTGGCCGGTGTCGGTGGAGTACTCCGACGACCCGCACCCACGCAACATCTACTGGGAGATGTGGGGTCTGCCGATGTTCGACCTCGCCGAGCCGGACGGTGTGCTCGCCCAGATCAACGAATGCCGCGCCGCGTACCCCGGCCACTACGTCCGGGTGCTCGCGTACGACGCGCAGCTCGGCCGGCAGTCCACCGCGCTGTCGTTCCTGGTCCAGCGTCCGGCGGCCGAGCCGGGTTTCGTACTCGAGCGCCAGGACGGGCCCGACCGCACCCAGCGCTACTCGGTGAAGTCGTACGCCACGACCGGGCCGGCCGGGGCGCGCTACGCGGGCGAGTGATCCGATGGACAAGCCCAAGGGATTCGGCTTTCCGCGGTCGCCCGAGGTGGCGTCCGCCCCGGTCGACGGCGAGGCGCTGCCCGAACCGGAGACCCTCGGTGAGGACGCGGAGCTCGACCTTTCGGCGGACGAGGCGGCGGCCAGGGTCGAGGAGACCCTGACCGCGCTGGACAGCGAGCTGATCGGCCTCGCGTCGGTGAAGCGCCGGGTGCGGGAGATCGCCTCGCTGCTGCAGGTCGACCGGGCCCGGCACCAGTTCGGGCTGACCGCGTCGAGACCGACGCTGCACATGAGCTTCACCGGCGGGCCGGGAACAGGCAAGACGACCGTCGCGTTGCGGATGGCAACCATCTTGCACGCACTCGGCTACATCCGGGCGCCGCGGGTGCACACGGTCACTCGCGACGACCTGGTCGGGCAGTTCATCGGGCACACCGCGCCGAAGACGAAGGAGGCGATCGCGCGGGCCGCGGGCGGCGTGCTGTTCATCGACGAGGCCTACTACCTGTTCCGGCCGGAGAACGAGCGGGACTACGGCCAGGAGGTGATCGAGATCCTGCTCACCGAGATGGAGAACGAGCGGGGCGACCTGGTAGTGATCTTTGCCGGGTACCCGGACCGGATGGCCACGTTCTTCTCCGCCAATCCAGGTCTGAGCTCGCGGGTCCCGCACCACATCGAGTTCGACGACTTCACCCACGAGGAGCTGGTGCAGATCGCTGACCTCATGGTCGCGTCGGAGAACTTCCGGTTCGACGAGCAGGCCCGTGAGGTGTTCTCGGAGTACCTCACGCTGCGGATGCAGCGGCCGCGCTTCTCGAACGCCCGGAGCGTCCGGAACGCGATCGAGCGCTGCCGGTTGCGCCAGGCACGCCGGCTGGTCGGGCTGCACCGGCCGCTGGGGAAGCAGGATCTTGTCACACTCACGGCCGAGGACGTCTACGGCAGCAGTCTGTTCGCCGAGAACCAGAGCTGATCAACAACGGTTATCGGGTCATCGAACATTGTTCTTTGACCCCCTTGAGAAGGGTGCCGGACGATGTCGGTGATGAGCACGATCGAGGACCCCAGCGACCATCTGTCCGTCACCCCGCCGAAGACCTGGGCGGCCGGCGTACCGGCGGTGGCACACGCCATCGAGTACTCGCTGGAGGAGAACTCGGTACGCCGTACTGCCCTGACGTTGCTGAACATCAACCAGACCAAGGGGTTCGACTGCCCCGGGTGTGCATGGCCGGAGCCGAAGCACCGGCACAAGAACGAGTACTGCGAGAACGGCGCCAAGCACATCAACGACGAGGCGACCACCCGTCGGGTCACGGCGGAGTTCTTCCATGAGCACTCTATCGCCGAACTGGACGGCAAGTCGGACTACTGGTTGAACCAGCAGGGCCGGCTGACCGAGCCGATGGTCAAGGTTCCGGGCGGCACCCACTACCAGCCGATCAGCTGGGAGGAGGCCTTCGACCTGCTCGCCGACGAGCTGCGCGGACTGGACTCGCCCGACGAAGCCTTGTTCTACACCTCGGGCCGGCTGAACAACGAGGCTGCTTTTCTGCTGCAGTTGTTCGCCCGGGCGTTCGGGACCAACAACCTCCCGGACTGCTCGAACATGTGCCACGAGTCCAGCGGGTTCGCCCTGCAGGAGACGCTGGGTATCGGCAAGGGCAGTGTGTCGCTGGACGACATCTACGACGCGGACCTGATCTTCGTCGTCGGGCAGAACCCGGGGACGAACCACCCGCGGATGCTGTCCGCGCTGGAGGAGACCAAGCGCAACGGCGGCAGGATCGTCGCCGTCAACCCGCTGCCCGAGGCCGGGCTGATCCGTTTCAAGAATCCGCAGAAGGCGCGGGGCGTGATCGGGCGCGGGACCGCGATCGCCGACCAGTTCCTGAAGATCCGGCCGGGCGGCGACCTCGCGTTGTTCAAGGCGCTGAACCGGCTGCTGCTCGAGGCCGAGGACGCCGCACCGGGCGCGGTGCTCGACCACGAGTTCATCCGGCGGAACACCGCCGGCTTCGACGCGTTCGCCGAGCAGGCGCGCAAGGCCGACTGGGACGACGTACTCGCCGCCACCGGTCTGACCCTCGAGGAGATCATCGAGGTGCACGAACGGGTGCTCCGCAGCAAGAAGGTCATCGTCTGCTGGGCGATGGGTCTGACGCAGCAGAAGCACGGCGTACCCACCATCCGTGAGGTGGTGAACTTCCTGATGCTTCGGGGCAACATCGGCCGGCCCGGCGCCGGGGTCTGCCCGGTCCGGGGCCACAGCAACGTGCAGGGCGACCGCACGATGGGTGTGTGGGAGCAGATGCCGCGGGAGTTCCTCGACGCACTCGGCCGGGAGTTCGGGTTCACGCCCCCAGCGAAGCACGGGTTCGACTCGGTCGACGCGATCCGGGCGATGCGTGACGGCCGGGCGAAGGTGTTCGTCGGTGCCGCGGGCAACTTCGTCCGGGCGGCGCCGGACAGCGAGGCGACCGAGCAGGCGATGCGCCGCTGCCGGCTGACCGCGCAGATCTCCACCAAGCTGAACCGGTCGCACACCGTCTGTGGGGAGATCGCCCTCATCTTGCCGACACTGGGCCGCAGCGACCGCGACATCCAGGCGTCGGGGGAGCAGTTCGTCACGGTCGAGGACTCGATGAGCGATGTGCACGCCTCCCGCGGGCGGCTGGATCCGGCGTCTCCGTCCTTGCTGAGCGAGGTCGCGATCCTCTGCCGGCTGGCCCGCCGGACCCTCGGCGAGACCCTGCCGGTCGACTGGGAGGAGTTCGAGCGCGACTACGGCACGATCCGCGATCGGATCGCCCGCGTCGTCCCGGGTTTCGAGGACTTCAACACGCGCGTCGCCGTGCCCGGAGGCTTTCATCTGCCCAACCCGGTCAACGATGGCGTCTTCCATACTCCCAGCGGCAAGGCCGTCTTCACCTGCAATGACTTCGCGATGCTCACACCGCCGACCGGATACCTGGTGCTGCAGTCGCTGCGGTCGCACGACCAGTGGAACACCATCCCGTATGCGATGAACGATCGGTACCGCGGGATCCACAACGCCCGCCGCGTCGTCCTGGTCGATCCCGAAGACCTGGCGGAGCGTGGGCTGGCGGACGGGCAACTGGTGGACCTCGTCAGTGTGTGGGACGACGGTGTCGAGCGGCGTGCTCCGGCCTTCCGCGTCGTCGGGTACCCCGCGGCTCGCGGGTCGGCGGCCGCGTACTACCCGGAGACGAACGTTCTGGTACCGCTGGACAGCGTGGCCGACATCAGCAACACGCCGACCTCGAAAGGCGTGATCGTCCGGCTGGAGCCCGTTGCCGCCGCGGGGTGAGCGTGGCTGGCTCCCGATCGCGGCGACGTTGGTGGTCGGGGGCTGGGGCGCGAACCAGTTCACGCCGCTGTCCGTGGTGTACCGGCTGGACGAGGGATGGTCGACGCTGCGAGTCGTTGCGATGTTCACGACGTACCTGCTCGGCCTGGTTCCGGCGCTGTTGCTGGGCTGTCGCGCGGCGGACAGGTTCGGTGCACGCCGCGTCGTACGCCTCGCGCTGGCGCTGACCGCGGCCGCCAGCTGTGTGCTTGCCGGGTCGGGGATGTCCGAGGCCGTGGTCTATGTCAGTCGGTTGCTGACGGGTCTGGCGACCGGCGTGATCGTGTCGGCGGGCGCGGCCTGGCTCGGGCAGTCGTCGAAGGGCTCGGGGACCCGGTACGCCGTCTACGCGACGGGCGCGGGGTTCGCTTTCGGGCCATTGGCGGCCGGTGCGATGGTCGAGTGGCTGCCGCGGGCGCTGGTCCTGGCGCCGCTGGTACATGCCGTCCTCGCACTGCTGGCGCTCCGGGCGACCGCGGGCATCCCCGAGACGGTCGGCTGTCGCGCGGTGCGTCAGGACGTGGCGGCCGAGCGCTGGTCCGCGGTCAGGCATCCGCGCTTCGTCGGCGTGGTACTGCCGGCCAGTCCGGCCATCTTCGCCGCCGTCACCGTGTCGTACGTCGTCCTGCCACCGCTGGTGGTCGACCGTGTCCACGGCTATGCGCCGCTGTTCAGTGGCCTGGTAGCGGCCGTGACGCTGACGGTCGGCCTGCTGGTGCAGCCGGCTGCCGCTCGCATCGACCGGCCCGGAAGCGCGCGAGCGACGCTGATCGCCATGGCCACCGTGGTGGTCGGCCTGCTCGTCGGCTCGATGGCTGTGGATCGTGTCTCTCCGGTCGCGGTCGTCGCCGCGGCGGTTGTGCTCGGTGCGGGGTACGGGTTGACGCTCGAGTCCGGACTGGCCGAGATCGGCCGGCTCGCATCGCCATCGGCCTTGCCCACGGCGTCGGCGCTGTTCCAGGGCGTCGCGCACAGCGGGTTCCTCGCGCCGCTGGTGCTGGCGATCAGCGCCCGCTCCGCGTCGTACCAGGAGATGCTCGTCGTGCTCGCTCTGGTCGGCCTGGTGTTCCTCACCGTCGCGGCCGTCTACAGCTGGAAGCACGGCCACCCTGAATCGAATTCCGGCGAAAGGCTGACGTCATGGGACGAGTGACAGCGCGGCGGCGGGTGCTGCGGATCCGGAACGGCCGAGGCGAGCACCGCCCCGATACGTTGGCCGCTGAGGAGCCGATGGAGATCCGGGTCGCGGGCCGGCCGCTCACCGTGACCATGCGGACGCCCGGCGACGACTTCGATCTCGCGGTCGGCTTTCTGGTGAGCGAGGGCGTCCTACATGCCGCTGACGACGTGGTCGCCGTACGGTACTGCGCCGGCGCGACCGCGGACGGCGGCAACACGTACAACGTGGTCGATGTCGGCCTGGCTCCTGGGGTCGAACCGCCCGACGCGTCCCTGGAGCGGAACTTCTACACGACCTCCTCCTGCGGCTTGTGCGGAAAGGCGAGTCTGGACGCCGTGCGGACCACGGCGGCATGGTCGGTCGCGGACGATCCGTTGCGGGTGGGGCCGGACGTCCTGGCGGTGCTGCCGGACCGGCTGCGGTCGGCACAACGAGTCTTCGACAGCACCGGCGGCCTGCATGCCGCTGGGCTCTTCACAGCGGACGGCGAGTTGGTCTGCCTCCGGGAGGACGTGGGGCGGCACAACGCCGTCGACAAGGTCGTCGGGTATGCGCTGCGCTCGGGTCTGGTGCCGCTGCGCTCGACCGTCCTGATGGTGAGCGGTCGCGCCTCCTTCGAGCTCGTACAGAAGGCCGTGATGGCGGGGATCCCCTTGCTGGCCGCCGTTTCCGCCCCGTCGTCGCTGGCGGTCGACCTCGCGGCCGAGAGCGGGCTGACGCTCGTCGGCTTCCTCCGGGGTACGTCGATGAACGTGTACACCGGAGGAAGCCGGCTCGCGAGCTGACCGTTAGGACGCTGCGAGCAGCGTGACGGCGCGGGCGATGACCGGATCGCAGTCGGCGCCGGCCAGCGACCGCAACTGTGCGAGCATCCGGGGATCCCAGAAGAGCTTGAGGTGATGGGCGACGCGTTCGGCGGCTTCGTCGGCCGGGAGGTGTTGGAACTGCGCGGCGATGTCACCGGCCAGTCGCAGGGCCGGCGGCGTACTCATCCCTTACCTCTTCCGGCGGCTGCACTTGTCGCGGGTGCCTCCGCGGACGGGTGCGAGCCGACGGTGACCTGGACCGCAGTCACCTTGTACTCCGGGCAGTTGGTCGCCCAGTCGGAGTTGTCGGTGGTGACCACGTTCGCGCCGGTGAGCGGGTAGTGGAAGGTGGTGTAGACGACCCCGGCCGGCATCCGGTCCGAGATGACTGCCCGCAGGACGGTCTCGCCGGTCCGGCTGGTGATCGTCACCTCGTCGCCGTCGCTGATCCCGCGCAGTTCGGCGTCGCTGGAGTGGATCTCCAGGACGTCCTCGGCGTGCCAGACGACGTTCGGCGTCCGTCGGGTCTGGGCACCGACGTTGTACTGGCTGAGGATCCGGCCGGTGGTGAGGATGAGGGGGTACTTGCGGGTGGCCCGCTCGGTGGTCGGCACGAACGTGGTGACGACGAAGCGGCCTTTGCCGCGGACGAACTCGTCGACGTGCATGATCGGCGTACCTTCGGGTGCCTCGGCGGTGCACGGCCATTGCACGCTGCCGAGCCTGTCGAGCTTCGCGAACGAGACGCCGGTGAAGGTCGGGGTGAGGGCCGCGATCTCGTCCATGATCTGGCTCGGGTCGTCGTACTCCATCGGGTACCCCATCGCGCGGGCGATCTCGCACGGGATCTCCCACTCGTGCTTGCCGGTCCGCGGCGCCATCACCGGACGCACCTGGTTGATCCGCCGCTCGGCGTTGGTGAAGGTGCCGTCCTTCTCCAAGAACGACGTACCGGGCAGGAAGACGTGGGCGAGTTGCGCGGTCTCGTTGAGGAACAGGTCCTGGACGACGAGCAGGTCCAGCGCCTTCAGCGACGCGTACACGTGGCTGGTGTTCGGGTCGGACTGGGCGATGTCCTCGCCCTGGACGTACAGCCCGCGGAACGAGCCGTCGAGCGCGGAGTCGAACATGTTCGGGATCCGCAGTCCGGGCCTCGCGTCGATCGGGCGCTGCCACAGGTCCTCGAAGACGTGGCGTACGGCGTCGTCGGACACGTGCCGGTACCCGGGCAACTCGTGCGGGAACGACCCCATGTCGCAGGACCCCTGGACGTTGTTCTGGCCACGCAACGGGTTGACGCCGACGCCGTCGCGGCCGATGTTGCCGGTCGCCATCGCGAGGTTCGCCATCCCCATCACCATCGTGGAGCCCTGGCTGTGCTCGGTGACGCCGAGGCCGTAGTAGATCGCCGCGTTCCGCGCGCCGGCGTACAGCCTTGCGGCCGCGCGGATGTCGTCGGCGGGTACGCCGGTGGTCGTCGCGGCGGCCTCCGGGCTGTTCTCCGGCCGGGCGATGAACTCCGCCCAGGCGTCGAAGTCCTCGCACCGCGCGGCCACGAACTCGCGGTCGACCAGCCCTTCGGTGACGACGACGTGCGCGAGGGCGTTCACCATCGCGACGTTGGTCCCCGGCGCCAGCGGCAGGTGGTACGTCGCCTCGATGTGCGGCGACCGCACCAGATCGATGCGCCGTGGGTCGATCACGACGAGTTGCGCACCCTCGCGGAGCCGGCGCTTCATCCGGGAGGCGAACACCGGGTGACCGTCGGTGGGGTTTGCGCCGATCACCATGATCACGTCCACCGCGGCCACGGACCGGAAGTCCTGGGTGCCGGCCGATTCGCCGAAGGTCTGCTTGAGGCCGTAGCCGGTCGGGGAGTGGCACACCCGCGCGCAGGTGTCGACGTTGTTGTTGCCGAAGGCGGCGCGCACCATCTTCTGGACGACGTAGACCTCCTCGTTGGTCGTCCGCGAGGACGTGATGCCGCCGATCGCGCCGACGCCGTACCGGTCCTGGACGGCGCGCATCCGTTCCGCGACGTGAGTGATCGCGGTGTCCCAGTCGACCTCGCGCCAGTCGTCGGTGATCCGCTCCCGGATCATCGGTGACAGCACGCGGTCCGGGTGGGTGGCGTACCCGAAGGCGAACCGGCCCTTGACGCACGCATGCCCTTCGTTGGCACCGCCACTCTTGTCCGGGACCATGCGGACGAGCTCGTCGCCGCGGAGTTCGGCGTTGAACGAGCAGCCGACGCCGCAGTACGCACAGGTCGTCTTCACCGTGCGAGTCGGCATGCCGAGCTCGACGACCGCCTTCTCCTGCAGGGTTGATGTCGGGCAGGCCTGGACGCAGGCACCGCAGGAAACACACTCGGAGTCGATGAACGACTCGCCCGCGCCGGCAGAGACCTTCGAGTCGAAGCCGCGGCCCTCGATGGTCAGCGCGAATGTTCCTTGGATCTCGCCGCAGGCACGGACGCAGCGTGAGCACGCGATGCACTTCGACGGCTCGAAATCGAAGTACGGATTGCTGGTGTCCTTCTCGAGTTCCAGGTGGCTCTCGCCGTCGTAGCCGTAGCGGACCTGGCGGAGCCCTACGACCCCGGCCATGTCCTGCAGCTCACAGTCGCCGTTCGCCGGACAGGTCAGACAGTCCAGCGGGTGGTCGGAGATGTACAGCTCCATCACGCCCTGACGGAGCTTCTCGAGCTTGGGCGACTGGGTGCGGACCCGCATACCGTGGTCGACCGGCGTGGTGCAGGAGGCCGGCGTACCGCGGCGGCCGTCCACCTCGACCAGGCACAGCCGGCACGATCCGAAGGCATCGAGGCTGTCGGTCGCGCACAGCTTCGGGATGTCGATCCCCGCGAGTGCCGCGGCCCTGATCAGCGAGGTGCCCTCGGCAACGGTCACGGGGATCCCGTCGATCTCCAGCGTCACCGGTTGTCCACCGGGCCGCGGCGGTGGTGTACCCAGATCGTGGTCCTTGATCAGCGTCATCCTGCCTCCTCGTGTCGAGAAGTGAAGTCCTCAGGGAAGTGCAGCAGGGCGCTCTGCACCGGATTCGGTGTCAGGCCGCCCATCGCACAGAGCGAGCCGTCGGTCATCAGCTCGCACAGGTCGTTGAGCACCGCCAGGTTGCCGTCCGGGTCGTCACCGGCGACGATCCGGTCGATCACCTCGACGCCGCGGACCGCGCCGACGCGGCAGGGCGTGCACTTGCCGCAGGACTCCTCGGCGCAGAACTCCATCGCGAAACGTGCCATCGACGCCATGTCCACGGTGTCGTCGAACACCACGATGCCGCCGTGCCCGAGCATCGCTCCGGCCGCGGCGAACGCCTCGTAGTCGGTCGGGATGTCGAGCCGGTCGGCGGGGAGGTAGGTGCCGAGCGGGCCGCCGACCTGCACCGCGCGGACCGGGCGGCCGGTGCGGGTACCCCCGCCGTAGCAGTCGACGAGCTCGGCCAGCGAGATGCCGAAGGCCGTCTCGAACACGCCGCCGCGGGCGATGTTGCCGGCGAGTTGGAACACCTGCGTCCCACGTGAGCGGTCGACGCCGAGATCGGCGTACGCCTGCCCTCCGTCCGCCAGAACCGGGGGGACGCTCACGAGCGTCAGCACGTTGTTCACGACCGTCGGTTTGCCGAACAGGCCGGACAGTGCCGGGATCGGCGGCTTCGCGCGGACCATGCCTCGCTTGCCTTCCAGGCTCTCGAGCATCGAGGTCTCCTCGCCGCAGATGTACGCGCCGGCGCCGACCCGCAGGTGGATGTCGAACGCGAATCCGGAACCGAGCACGTCCGCACCCAGCCATCCCTTGGCGCGCGCAGCGCGGAGGGCGGTACGCACGGTGGCCGCGGCGTCGGGGTACTCCGAGCGCAGATAGATGTAGCCCTCGTGCGCCCCGACCGCGTAACCGGCGATCGTCATTGCCTCGAGGAGACTGAAGGGGTCGCCCTCCAGCACGATCCGGTCCGCGAAGGTCCCGCTGTCGCCCTCGTCCGCGTTGCAGCAGACGAACTTCTGGTCGGCGTCCGCTTCGGCCACGGTCTTCCACTTGATACCGGCGGGGAAGCCGGCGCCGCCGCGGCCGCGCAGCCCCGATTCGATGACCTCGGCAACCACTTCCGCCGGTGGCCGGGCGAGTGCCCGACGGAGACCGGCGAGGCCTCCGGTCGAGACGTAGTCACCGGGGGAGACCGGGTCGACGATTCCCACCCTGGACAGGCAGAGCCGTTGCTGGTCACGCATCCACGGCAGGTCCTCGACGCGGCCGAGGTGGCCTTCGTACGGCGCTCCGTCAAGCATTCCCGCGGCGACGAGGCCGGGCACGTCGTCAGGCCGCACCGGGCCGTAGCCGATCCGGCCACGGTCGGTCGCCACCTCGACCAGAGGCTCGAGCCAGAGCATCCCGCGCGTACCGGTGCGGACGATTCGGACGGACCTCCCGGCGGCCGCCGCGGCGACCGTGACGGCCTCCGCGACCTCGTCGGCTCCGACCGAGGTGGCGGCGGAGTCCCGCGGGACGTACACGGTGGTCATCGGCCACCGCCGCGCGCGGCCGCGAGGAGCTGCCGTACGTCGACCCGCCCGCGGACCCGGCCGTTGATCTGGGCGGACGGACCGAGTGCGCAGTTGCCGAGGCAGAACACCTCGTCCAGCGTGGTCGCTCCGTCAGCGGTGGTCTCGCCGACGCCGATACCCAGCGCCTGCTCCGCCGCCCGCACCAGTTGTTCGGCGCCGAGCGAAGCACAGGCCTCCGCGCGGCACAACCGGATCGTCGTGCGGCCCGGCGGTGCGGACCTGAAGTCGCGGTAGAACGTCACCACGCCGTGTACGTCGGCGCGGGACAGGTTCAGCTCGGCCGCGAGCAGCGGGACGACCGCGGGGTCGACATACCCGAGCTGCTCCTGGACAGCGTGCAGGATCTCGAGCAGCGGGCCGCGCTCACCGCGATGCTGCCGTACGAGGGACCGGACCAGCTCCGTCAGCTCGGCAGCAGTCGGGATCGTCGAAGTCATCTGAGCCTCCTCCGAGACTGGTCGCCGCGGCCCCGGTGCCCTTCGACGAGCGCGGGCACCCGGGATCGAGGTGGCGTCAGCCGGTGAACAGTTGCGTGCTTGCCTTGACGGCTTCGTAGATGCCGTACGCGAGCGGGATGCCCACGAGCGCCCAGGACACGATGATGCGGGGCGTGTGCGTGCCGGCCGCCTTCTCCCTGTCGGTGTCAGTCATCTGTCGTGCCTCCTTCTAGTCAGTTGGACGGTGCCGGCGCGGGAGCCGGTGATGCCGCGGGCTCGTCGAGGAAGTGGTGTTCGCTCTTTTCGTGCCAGCGCTGGCTGACCGGCCGGATGAGCAGGTTCGACACGAAGCCCAGGGCCAGGACCCCGACCATGGTCAGCAGGGCGGGTCGGTAGTCGGCGGCGATCAGCTTGCCCGGCTCGCCGCGGGTGTCGAGGATGCGGTTGACGATCAGCGGGCCAAGCACGCCCGCCGTCGACCAGGCGGTCAGCAGCCGGCCGTGAATCGCACCGACCTGATAGGTGCCGAACAGATCTCGAAGGTACGCCGGCGCGGTCGCGAAGCCGCCGCCGTAGAAGGAGATGATCAGCGCGCACAACAGGACGAACAACGCGGTGGCGCTGGATCCCGTGAACGCCAGCAGTGCGTACAGCACCATGCCGACGCCGAGGTACAGCATGTAGATCCGCTTGCGCCCGAGGTAGTCCGACGTGGACGACCAGACGAAGCGGCCCGCCATGTTGAAGATCGACAGCAGTCCGACGAAGCCCGCGGCCTCCACCAGCGTGACGGACGTCGACGTACCGGAGCGGAAGAAGTCGCGGATCATCGGCGCGGCGTTCTCCAGGATTCCGATACCGGCGGTGACGTTGCACAGCAGCACGACCCACAGCATCCAGAACTGCGGCGTGCGGATCGCGTTGTTGGCCGAGACCTGGGCGGTCGTCTGCAGCGGCTTCGCCTTCAGTTTGGAGGCGTCGAAGCCGGCCGGCGCCCAGCCTTCGGCGGGCACGCGGACGGTGAAGACGCCGAACATCATCACCACGAAGTACGCGATCCCCAGGGTGAGGAACAGCTTCGCCACGGCGGATCCCGGAAACGCTCCGGCCGCGTTGGGTGCGTGGAACGCCGACAGCAGTTCTCGGGACAGCGGTGAGGCCACCAGCGCCCCGCCACCGAAGCCCATGATCGCCATACCGGTCGCCAGGCCGGGCCGGTCCGGGAACCACTTCATCAGCGTCGACACCGGCGAGATGTACCCGATTCCGAGGCCGATCCCGCCGATGACGCCGTACCCGAGATACACGAGCCAGAGCTGCTTGGTGGCGATCCCGAGGGATGCGACCAGGAACCCGGTGCCCCAGCAACAGGCTGCCGCGAACATCGCCTTCCGCGGGCCGACCCGGTCTACCCAGGTCCCGAACGCTGCCGCGGAGAGGCCAAGCATCACGATCGCGATCGAGAAGATGACACCGATCGCGGTGAGGTCGGCCTTGAAGTACGAAACCAGGGACGGCTTGTAGACGCTGGTCGCGTAGACCTGACCGATGCACAGGTGGATCGCGAGTGCCGCGGGCGGTATCAGCCAGCGGCTGTAGCCGGGCGGGGCAACGGTGTGCCGGCGATCCAGGAACGAGAGTGCGGCCAAAGCGCACCTCCTTGGGTGAGGTGTGAGCGGAATTGTGGGAGCGCGTCACCGCATCTGGAGCACACCAGACAGCCCCGGTGACAGCCCTCCCCTCCAGGGGTGAGCGCGGGGGTGGGTTACCGATCGCGCACGAGGCCGAGGCGGCTCGCCTACCGCTGGTGGTGCCGTACTGCCTCGTCGATGCGATCGCTCAGCTCCGCCCGACTGGCTGTGTCGACGAGCGTGCGAGCGAGCAGTGATTCGGGTCCGGCCGCGGGCAGGACGAGCCCGACGTGGAACGACCGCTTCGGCTGGGGGAGCGAGAGCACTTGTGCCCCCGGCGGTACGCCGAAGCCGTGCAGCCAGGTGTGCGGTACGACGCTCGACAACCCCATCGCCGCGACGTGCGCGTACACCGCCGAGATGGTGTCCGTCTCGACGACGGGTGCAGCCTCTCCTCCGGCGTCCGCGAAGCACCCGTCGAGGATCCGGCGATTCTGCATCGACGGCATCAGCAGACAGAGGTCGGCCGCGGCGGCCTCGCACCAGGTCACCGCGTGCCGTCCGGCGAAGGTGCCGTCGCCCGGTGTCAGGAAGAGATAGCGCTCCCGGTACAACGGCAGCACCCGGACACGGCCCAGCGGCTCGCCGTCGACGTACGTCATGCCGATATCGATGTCGAAGTCGTTGAGTCTGGTCACGATTTCTCGTGAGGACATCGACGCCAGGGCGAACCGCACCGACGGGTGCTGGGTGCGCAGCGGCGCGGTGAGCAGCGACGACACGCTGAGCGCGGTCGGGATCGCCCCGATCCGCAGGACTCCGGAGAGACCGGCCCGCATACTCGACAGCGTGTGGTCGAGCACCTCGCGCTCGGCCAGCATGCGCTGTCCCCAGCGGAGGACCTCCTGGCCCTCCGGGGTGAATCCCTCGAACCGCTGTCCGCGCTGGACGATCTGTACGCCGAGCTCGGCCTCGAGCTTGCGGATGCCGGCCGACAGCGCGGGCTGCGAGACGTGGCACACCTCGGCCGCGCGGCCGAAGTGGCCTTCGCGCGCGAGCGCTCGCAGATACTCCAGCTGCCGCAGCATGCCGCCATAAATACCAGAGATCGGCTTGATCATGAATGATGGACATCGTCAATCGGCCGGGCTTCGGTAGCAGGAACTCCGCTCGATGAACCCTGCCGCCCTGGCCTCGACGTCGGTGTCGGAGCAGAAGCCGGCGCCGCTGCGCTTCAGGCACAGCAGGCCGAGGCAGTTGCCGTCGTCATCGATCACGGCGAGACGGCGCCGACGCAGTGTGACCATCGCCTCCCAGGTCGCGGCCAGGTCGGCGTCGGGGCGGACCACCCGGGCATCCAGGGAACCTAGCGTGACCGCGGCCAGGTTGGGTGCGGAGGACGTCAGATCGGAGCGTTCGACGACGGCGAGGAGCTTGCGGTCGGCAACGATCAGTGCACAGTGCACGTGCTCGTCGGCGAAGAAGTCATGCGCTTCCGCGACTGTCGTCGCTGCGCCGAGCAGCTTCGGACGGCGAACCATCGCGTCGGCGACCGTACGGCCGGTCAACTGCGGGTCCGGAACGACCTCGAGCCCCATCAACAGCCCTCCTCTCAGCCCTCTCAGCGCGCGGTCATAGTGACGCGATCCCGACGCCCCGGCAACGCCCGACATCGACCACACGTCACCTCTGGTCGATTGCACAGAAGCGGTTGTCACCCGCGACAGTTCGCGTTCTTGTGGCGTGATCGTTGTTACGGTCCGGAGAATGGAGCCTGTACACGTTGCGGCCGCGACCGCCGTACTGGCGGCTGCCGTGGCGCTGCGACTGTGGTACGGTGCGCCGCTTGTCGATCGGCTCGGTCCGACAGGTGCGGGGGCACTCACGCGGCTGATCGGATTCCTGACCCTTGCGATCGGAGTGGAGCCGGTGACGCACGGCGTACTTGCGACGCGCTCATCGGGGAGTTGTTGGGGATGCCGATGCAGTGTGGTCCGCAGGCCAATGACCGCGGACACCTGCTGTCACCAATCTCGGCGGCGCAGACTGACCGCGTCGTGCTGAGTAGGATCAATGCCGGAGCCGGTTTACGTCTACATCGGAGCGTACGTCGACGAGCAGGCCGCGAAGGCGGACCTTGCGGCGGTTCGGGACCTCTACTCGGGAGGTGAGCTGCGGACGTACGACGCCGCGGTCGTCGCCAAGGACGCGGACGGCAAGGTCCACGTCCGGCAGCATGACGAATCGGTACGCAACGCAGCGTGGGACGGAGCCGCGGTCGGCGCTCTGGTCGGCATCCTGGTACCTGTCGGGGTGCTGGTCGCCTTGGCCGTCGGAGCAGCTGTCGCGGGCTTGCGCGAACGCTTCCGGCGCGGTCTGTCGCGCGGCGATCTCAAAGACCTCGGCGAGACGCTCGATGCCGGTGAAGCCAGCCTGGTCGTCATCAGCACTACCGAGTTCGACCGCGAATTCACCGAGGCCCTCAAAGCAGTCGACCACCAGATCGAGAAACTCGAGAAGGCCGACGCCAAGGAGTTCGAACGCGAACTCAAGAAGGCCTCCGACAGCTGACAAAGCACATCACATCGGTGCTGACTGGCGGCGGCGAGCACAGTGACGCCGCATACGTAATGCGCCCTGATCGGAGCCTGTAGGAGGGCAAGGTCCCGACTCGCATGCTCGAGGTGATGTTGCATCCGTTCGATGACGAGATGAGCGGTATGCGAGTGTCGTCCGGCACAATGCGAACCCGGTCGAGAGGATCAGACTCGTGACGAGTACCGGTGCCGCGGCGCGCTTCCTCGGAGAGCGCGCTCGGAAGATCATTGGCGAGGACATCGACCTGGACGTCCAGGTCTGGTCAGAAGAGGACCGCTGATGCCGAACATGATCATCTTGTCGCCTGAAGAAGACGGCTTCGATCTGTCCAAGGAACGCTTCGAGGAAGCGGTCGTCACAGGCTTCGGCCCGCAGGTCACTTCGCTGGTCCAGCGCGCAGACGGCGACTCGTCGGTGGATGTCGCGGCGCGCATCGATCGTCCGGGCGAGCCGGCGTTCCAGATCTTCCATTTCCGCACCCGCGACGGCATCTCGACCGATGGCACAGCTGAGCAGGCGATCGAAGTCATGCTGTGGGCGCCCTCCGCTCTGCCGGAGGGTCCAGGACGACGGATATGGGCGGTCGATGAGGCGTACAACGGACACGTCGAACTGACTCCAGATATGTCCGTGGACGACATCAAGTCGGGGTGGGTCGATCACGCAGAGGACCCGCCTGGCTAGGAGCGAGGCGCCTGTGACCAGGTCGGCCGAGATGTTCTGGGCGGCTGAGCTCCGCGGTTGATCCTGCGGCACCTGTTCCTGCCCTGGAGCGTCACGATGCCAGGCGGCGGTGCATCGTTGTTAGGTCTTGTTGACGAGGAGCCGTTGGAGGGGTTCGTCGGTGGTAGTCAGAGTTGCGTCCACACGTCTGCGGATCGCCGGTCGCAGACGTGCAACCCCTGTCCGTGATAGTTCGCGCGTCAGAGCTGCCCATAAGCCCCGCCGGCCTCAGGTGATTGTTCGAGCCGGTGGTCGAGCAAGCCTCTGGCGCACTCCTCGCCGCTCTCGTGTTATATGTCGGCGCAATCGTCTTAGGCTATGTCCGCACTCCGACCGGTTCGAGCGTCGCTTGGCTCCTCAGTATCGCGCTGACAGTTTGGCTCTGGATGACTGCTCCAGAGTGGTCGGGAAGAGTGCGCATCCGCGGGCGGTCGGGCCGAGTCTCCAGACTTGCGCTTGCTGTGTTGCCCTCAGCCGTTCTCGTCGGCCTCATCGGTCTCCCCGATCGTAGTAGCAAGGTCTTCGGAATTCGTAGGCCAGTTGCGGCGGTGGGCGTCCTGCTCCTGATACTTGGCGTCGGCATTGCTGTCACTGAATTCCGCATTCGAGCGTTGATGCAGGACCTCGAGCGTCGCCAAGAGGTGGCGCGACCCGGTCCTAGCGAGATGGGCGATCGCTGATTGCTGTGACTACTTAGGCTATGGGTCGACCGATGTCCGCACGACAGGTGCGAGAGGCCGTGGCTCTGCTCAGGTCCGTCACTGGTCCGTGGAACGCTGAGAACCGTCGATGAGCGGCGGGTGCCGATGAGCAGCGAATCCCCAGGTCAGACGTCACATTGGCGCACGCTGGCCGCGCCTGGCGCTGAGCACCGGAGAGATCCTCGACATCGTCGAAGGAACCCAGCAAATCCAGCAGTTGATCGTTGCCCGCCGCCTCCTCGGCAAACCTCCGCCGAACTCAAATAGCCTTACCCACAAGGGAATGCTCGCGCGCCACCACTCGTTCCGACCCGCTGCCTCCGTTCGACCCCGACAGTGCGGTGATCAAGCTCCTGACAACAAGTGGGGGCGGGAGAATGACTACCGGCTGATCAAGGAGCGCTGGGGATTACGGCAGAACAGGATCGCGGTACGGTTCGCCTACGAGTGGCGCTCCGATGCGGGTCAGTGGTTCCGAGCGTACGGCAACGAGAATTGGCTCTTCGACGAGGAGGGTCTGATGGCGGAGCACCACGCCAGCATCAACGATCTGGCGATCGAGGAGTCGGAGCGGAAGAGTCCCGCAAATTGGTATGCCTCGCTCTCGGACAGGAACGTGAACGCTTGGCTGCCGCGATCCGTGACTACTTCGCGGACTGGATAGCAGCCCTGGAGTCCGCGCTCACGCGCGCCGGTCATCCTCGACGGGCAGCCGGTACGCTCGCCGCCGACACCGTTGCCGGATCCAGGGCGCCCTCATCGTCAGCCGGGCCTCCGGTCGACCGGAGGACTTCAGAGGGTCGCTGGCCCGCCTCCATGACCGACTCGGCCCGCCCACGACGGCAGCCTAGGCCGAACCCTGCTGGAGACCTTCGATAGACCGAAGCCAGAGATCGCGTGCGCATCACGTGCGAATGCAGCACGGCATCAGAGGATTTGTGGGCTGAGTCCGTTGACGGTGAGTTGGAGGAGTCTGTTGGCCTGGATGGCGGGTGTGGGGTAGTGCTCGGTCGCCAGGGCCAGCCCGACCGCGAGCGTGATGAGGTCTTCGACGGTCACGTCGGCGGCGACGATGCGTTCGTTTACCGCGCGCTGTAGGAGCGGGCCGGCGGCGTGTTCGAGGGCTTTGGAGCAGCTGTTGTTGTGGGTGTCGCCGTCGTAGGCGAGTGCTTCGGCGAGGCCGCGGGCGGAGACGCAGTAGTCGACGACGTCGCCGAGCCAGTCCAGGAGTGCGGTACGGCTGTCGTCGCTGCTGGACAACTCGTCTGCTCGTGCGCACAGGGCGGCGATGCGCTGGCGGGAGACTGCCTCCAGGAGCGCGCGGCGGGTGGGGAAGTGGCGGCGCACGGTGGCTGAGCCGACGCCGGCGATCCGGGCGATCTGTTCCAGGGAGGCGTTCGGGCCGTGGGTGGCGACTTCTTGCTCGGCCACGGTGAGGACTCGTGCGTAGTTGCGGCGCGCGTCCGCACGTTGCTCGACCATGCGGTCACCTCCGGGTTGCTATCTGGCGGGGTCCGCCATATCGTAGCCGATGATAAGTGGCGGACCCCGCCATTTGTATCCGATCCAGGGAGTGAACGATGGCGAACGACTCCGCGCCGGTCCTCGTGACCGGTGCCACCGGGAGGCAGGGCGGTGCGACCGCCCGCGCCTTGCTGGCAGCAGGTGTTCCGGTACGGGCGCTGGTCCGCGATACCGAGGCAGAGCGTGCCAAGGCGGTCGAGGCGCTGGGCGCCGAGCTGGTGCGGGGCGATCTGCGTGATCGCGATTCGGTGGTGGAGGCCGCGACCGGTGTTCGGGCCGTGTTCTCGGTGCAGATGCCGGCTTTCGAGGGGGACGGCTTCGATTTCGCCGGTGAGGTTGCCCAGGGCATCAATCTCGTTGACGGTGCGATGGCTGCTGGTGTCCAGCAGTTCGTGCATACGTCGGTGTCGGGCGCTGGTCAGCATGTCGATGCGCCGGGCTGGGCCGAGGGCCGTTGGGCGATGATGGAGCCGACCCTCGGCGCGAAGGCTGCCATCCAGGATCACGTCCGTACGGCGGGATTCCCGGCCTGGACGCTACTCAAGCCGGCGTTCTTCATGGAGAACTTCCTGCCGTCCATGGCGTTCCTGTTCCCGCGGGGCATCGAGGGCGGCCTGGTCAGTGTCCTGAAACCTACGACCCGGCTGTCACTCATCGCGGTGCACGACATCGGGACCGCGGCCGCTGCGGCGATCGCCGATCCGGAACGATTCAACCGCGTGGAACTCGAGCTGGCCGGAGACTTCCTCTCGATGGCAGAAGTCGCCGCCGCGCTGTCGAAGACTGTCGGAGTCGAACTCGCTGCGCCCGACATGACCGAAGCCGAGGCACTGGCCGCCGGGATGCCGCCCATGGGCGCCTCACACGAGTGGCTGAACGCAGTAGGCCAGCCGGCACGGCCGCAGTACGCACAAGAACTCGGCATCCCGCTGACAACCTTCAACGCGTGGCTCCACGACAACCTGAAGCCGTAACCGGTCAGCGGTGGTGGACGTACTCGACGATGGTGCCGTCGGGATGGCGGACGGTGAAGCCACGGCCGACGGGTACGTCGATGGGTTGATGGACGACCTCGGCGCCGAGTGCCAGCAGGCGCTCGAAGTAGACGTCCGCGTCGTGAACCAGTTGCGTCCCGACAGTACGGCGGAACGGTTCCAGCGCGTCGTCGTCGCCTTCGATGATCAGGAAGCCGCCCACGGCTGCGAGGGAGAGCCCGCGTGCGGGGTACGGCATCCGCATGTCCGCCTTCACCTGGAGCAACGTTTCGTAGAAGGTGACCGTGGAGCTGAGCTCACCCGGTGCGACGAAGACCCGGATGAAGGTGCGCGGGTGCTGTAGCTCGGACGAGTCCGGGTTCAGCCGCCACAGAGTGTCGTTGTTCGTCATGACCTCGAGCCTGCGGGATCGAGCAATCGGTAGCCAGTCAGGCGGAAGTCATAGGCTGGAAGAGTGAACGGTGCGGCGCTCGGCGCATTTCTGCGGGCTCATCGTGGGTTGCTGGACCCGGCTGATCTCGGCATTACAGGCAATGGACGCCGTCGTACGCCGGGTCTGCGGCGCGAGGAAGTCGCTGAGCTCGCCGGGGTGAGTGTTGCCTGGTACACGTGGCTCGAGCAAGGCCGCGTGTCAGTCTCTCGCCAGGTGATCGACGCTGTGTGCCGCGCGCTGCGGCTGACATCGGTCGATCATGACCATGCGTTGGCGCTGGCCGGCTTTCGTGCCGTACCCCGCGCGGCTGTGCCGGATGCTGCGTTGGCCACCATGATCACGGCGTGGCCGGACAGCCCTGCCCTGGTACTTGACGAGCGGTTCGACATTGTCGCCCGCAACGAGGCCTCGGTGACGGCCTGGCCGGAGGTGCACGGGAACCTGTTGCTGCTGCTGACCGCCGACCAGCACACACAGCATCGTGTGGGGGCCTGGCATGAACTGTCGGTCGACCTGTTTCGCCAGTTCCGTCTGTACGCCGATACGCGTCCAGATGACACTCGGGCTGCCCATGTCGTGAAGGAACTGCTGACCGCGCGACCCGACCTGTCGGCCTGGTGGCAGTGCAGGTCGGTGCGCGAGTTCACGCCCAGAGCGGTGGAAATGCGGACACGGGACGGCCTGAGATGGCTCGAGCTGGCGCTGCTACGGTCTGGCGGCGGCTGGGTCCTCGTCGGCACGCCGGTGGCCAGGTAGATCGCCGACGGTCAGAAGGTTGTCGTGATGCCGCCGTCGACCGCGAGGGTCTGACCGGTGATGAACGACGCCGCGTCGCCCGCGAGGAAGACGACCGCTCCGGCGATCTCCTCGGGCCGGCCCCAGCGACCGAGTGCCGTGCGACTCCGTAACCAGTCCGTCCACTGTGGATCCGACGCCAACTCGGCGTTGACCTCGGTCGCGAACGTTCCTGGCGCAATCGAATTGACGGTGATGCCGTGTGGACCCAGGTCCGCGGCGAGGGCCCTGGTCAGTCCGTCGAGCGCGGCCTTGGCGACCGGATAGGCGACGTCACCGGTACGTCCGAGTTGTCCCATCACCGACGATACGTTGATGATTCGTCCGGATCGGCCGGCTTCGATCAGCCGTTGGGCAACGCATCGGCTGAGCGAGTAGGCCGACGCCACGTGTACGTCGAGCATCCGTCGGAGAGCTGACGAATCCAGTACGCCGAAGCCACGCCGGTCGCGGTGTCCGACGTTGTTGACCAGGATGTCGACCTGCCCGAGGCCGGCTGCCGCGGATCGTGCCGCATCGAGATCGGTGACGTCGAACGCGGCATACTCGACGTGGCCGGGTATCTCGCTCGCCGCCGCGCTCAGCGTGTCCGCGTCGCGTCCGTTGAGCACCACCCGGGCGCCGACGGAGGCGAGCCCGCGGGCCATCTCGAGTCCGAGACCGCGCACCGATCCGGTCACCAGTGCGGTGCGTCCGTTCAGCGAGAAGTCCACGTCGCCACCTCCGATGAACCGATTGTTTCAGTCATGGTAGGCCGGACAGCGGCGCAGTCCGAGCGATATCTCGATCAGGCGCAGTCCGTATCGAGCAGTGGGGAGCGACTCAGCGCTGCGCCCTGCTCGACAGGGAGGTTCGGGTCCGCGGACCATGCCGACCAGGAGCCGACGTACAAGCCGATCGGCTGGCCGATCACAGCGGCTGCGAAGACGAGCAGCGAGCTGGAGACACCGCCGCCGCAGTAGGCCCCGACGTGGTGGCCGCCGATCGCGCGCCGGTGGAGGAACCACTTGCGGAGATCTGTTGCTGGGCGCCATCGTCCGTCCGGCGCGATCAGCTCGGCCGAGTATCCGTACGGCGGTCGAACGTGGGGGATCACCGAGGAGTAACCCGCCCAGGTGAGGGTGAACCACGCGCGGGTTGCGGAGGAGAGCTCCTCGACGCGGCGCGTGTAGACGACGATGTCGTCGGTTGGCCGGACACCGCGTCCGTGGAGGCACCCGGCGAAGTCGTCCTTGACGGAGGTGGTGACCGCGCTGGGGATGCTGCCGTCGATGGGATCCGGGCCGTCCGCCATCGCCCGCCACGGAGCAACCTGGGGGACGAAGACGACTGGGAGGCTGTCCTTCAGGGCGTTGTAGATGCGGCAGCGCTTCTTGTACTCGGCGACGAGTTGGTCGGCGGTCAGGTCGTCGACGCCGTCGATGAAGCACTCCATGATCAAGGTGCCGAGGTAGTCGCCCTCGACCTTGCGCTCGATCCGGGCGAAGATCTCCACCTGTCCTTCGGGCTGCCCGCTCTCGACGAAGTCGTGCCGCAAGGCGTTCAGCGCGCAGGACACAAGTGAGGTGACCAGTAGGTCGAGTGAGCTGGCTTCCTCGCCGGGGCCGCCGCTGCGCACGGAGCCGTCGGAAACGATCTCGTAGCCCGGTCCGCTGAGCGTGTAGCGGCCGCGGACCGCCCGGGTGGCGTCGGTCCCACGGGTGTGTCCGGTTCCGGGATTACCACGTGTCGAAGTGGAGGATTTCGTCGAGGGGTTTGCGGGCGGCGGGTTTGAAGGTGGTTCCGATCGAGTAGGCGGTGGGGATCAGGACCGCCTGGCGCAGATTGCCGGGGAGCTTGAGGAGTTCGCTGATCTCGGTCTCGTACTTGAGGTGCAGTGTGGTCCAGGCCGTGCCGAGCCCGCGGGAGCGGGCGGCGAGCATGTAGCTCCAGGCGGCGGGCAGGATCGAGCCCCACAGTCCGGCCTGGTTGCCGGCCGGCAAGGTAGCGGCTTCGATGCAGGGGATGACGAGCGCCGGCACATCTCCCATGTGCTCGCCGAGATACGACGAGCTGCTGCGGACCCGCTCCTGAACCGCTGCGCGTTCTGGATCCACCGTCGGCTCGGCGGCGTCCCGGTTGGCGAAGTAGGCCTGCAAGGATCGGCGGTAGTAGTCGCCGATAACGGCGCGCTTGTCAGGGTCCGTGATCACCAGCCAGTGCCATGTCTGGCCGTTGCTTCCGGACGGGGCCTGTACGGCGATGTCGATCAGTTCCCGGATCACCTCCCGCGGCACCGGTCGTTCCAGGTCCAGTCGCTTGCGAACGGTTCTTGTTGTGGTGAGCAACTGATCTGCGGACAGGTCAAGCCTGGAATTCATGCGGACAACCTTTGGGAGTTGAGAGTGGTCAGCGTGGTGACGAGGTCGCGGACGGCGGGTGACGGGCGCCCTTGGCGGCGTTGCAGGAGGACCATGGTGACGAGGGTCCGGTCGCCGGCGATCGGGCGGCTGGTGATCAGGCCTGCTCGGGTCAGCGGGTCGTCCACAACGCTGTAGTCCGGCAGTACGGTCAGGCCGAAGCCCTCGACGACCATCGTCTTGCCCATCTCGGCACCGTCGGTGCTGTGCCAGTCGCGGGGCAGCGTGGAGCCGAAGATCCGGTGTGCGAAGCGGTGCATGACGTAGCCGGCGCGCATCCCGACGAAAGGCTCGGCGCGCAGTTCGTCGACCGTCACCTCCGCGCGGGAGGCCAGCTCGTGTCCGGTTGGCATGACCACGACCGGGTGCCCGTGCCGGACCGGCGTACCGTCCAGGCCGGGTGGTGTGTCGTCGCCGCTCAGCAGGTTGACGAGACCGACGTCGAGACCGCCTTCGGCGAGCGAGGTTTCGATCTCGCTCTGTTGCAGGTTCCGGATCTCGACGGTCGCGCCGGGCCGGATGGTCTGGAACTTTCGCAGTGCGGGCAGCAGCAGGGACGACGTACCGGCGTTCACCGTGCCGATACGGAGCATGCGGGCGGCAGCGGTCTGGTCGCCGGCGGCGGACTTCAGCCGGTCGACGGCTTCCAGGACCTCGATCATGTTGCGGAGCAGGTCGCGGCCTTCGGCGCTGATCCGGGCGCCGGAGCGGCGCCGGTCGAGCAGTGGTACGCCGAGTTCGCGCTCGAGTTTCGCGATCGCCTCGCTGAGCGCGGGCTGGGAGACGTGCAGATGTTCGCTGGCACGGCGCAGCGAGCCGTGCTGGGTCACGGCCGCGATGAACTCGAGCTGCTCGATCCGCATCTCCACCTCCGTCGTCCTCGGATCCGCCGATGCGGTGATCGGCGATAGCTGGCAGCAACTCCCTTGAACCTCCTCCATTGTCCAGTAATCCTGTCGACATTGGGTGTCGAGTCAGAACGTGAGACGGGCGGAGCGAGGACATGACCAGCGGAGACGCGCTGAAGTTCGCCTACTGGGTGCCGAACGTGAGCGGTGGCCTGGTGGTCAGCAAGATCGAGCAGCGCACGGACTGGAGCTACGAGTACAACAAGCAGCTCGCACAGCTCGCCGAGAACAACGGCTTCGAATATGCGCTGACCCAGGTCCGTTACATCGCGTCGTACGGCGCGGCGTACCAGCACGAGTCCACGAGCTTCAGTCTCGCGCTGCTGCTGGCGACCAAGCGGCTGAAGGTGATCGCGGCGATCCACCCGGGGATGTGGCAGCCCGGCGTACTGGCAAAGTTCATCGCGAGTGCCGATCAGATGTCCGGTGGTCGGGCCGCGATCAACGTGGTCAGTGGCTGGTTCAAGGACGAGTTCACCAAGCTCGGGGAGCCGTGGCTGGAGCACGGTGAGCGGTACCGGCGCTCGGAGGAGTTCATCCGGTATGTACGGGAGATCTGGACGTCGGAGCACGCCGAGTTCAACGGTGACTTCTACCGGCTGCACGATTTCGATCTGAAACCCAAGCCGGTGTCGACCCCGGAGATCTTCCAGGGCGGGAACTCGAGCGACGCGCGGGGGATGGCCGGCCGGGTCTCGGACTGGTACTTCGCGAACGGCAACACGCCCGACGGCGTCGCGGAGCAGATCCGCGACGTCAGCGACGTCGCCCAGGTGCACGGCCGGTCGGTGCGGTTCGGGGTGAACGGGTTCGTGGTCGCCCGGGACACCGAGGCGGAGGCCCGGGACGTGCTGCGGGAGATCATCGACAAGGCGGACCGCGAGGCGGTCGAGGGCTTCGGTGCCGCGGTCAAGCAGGCGGGGCAGTCGACCTCGGACAAGAAGGGGATGTGGCAGGACTCGGAGTTCGCCGATCTCGTGCAGTACAACGACGGCTTCCGTACCGGCCTGATCGGTACGCCGGAGCAGATTGCGGAGCGCATCGTCGAGTACAAGCGCCGTGGGGTGGACCTGTTCCTGCTCGGCTTCCTGCACTACCTCGAGGACGTCGAGTACTTCGGCCAGAAGGTCCTACCGATCGTCCGCGAACTGGAGGCGGCCGACCGAGAGCGGGTCGGATGACGCTCACACCCGCGAACGCAGAACAGACGCAGAACCTCGACGCAGACAGGACACCACGCGGTTCGGTCCTCGGCGCCGAGGAGGCAGGGACAGTGCCGGTGCTTGGTGCGGAGGAGGCGGTGCGCGTCGCCGGGCGACTAGCGGCGCAGATCGCTGCGGGTGCCGCGGAGCGGGACTCTCGGCGGATCTTGCCGGTCGGTGAGGTCCGGGCCCTCGCCGAGAGTGGGTTGCTGGCGATCAGTGTGCCGGAGGCCTACGGCGGGGCCGGTCTGCCGGCGTCTGTCGTGGCTGAGGTGTTCCGGATCATCGCGGCGGGCGACCCTAACGTCGCGCAGATCCCGCACAGCCACTTCGTCTACCTGAATCAGGCGGTCCGGCAAGGTTCGGGCGCACAGAAGCAGCGGATCTTCGCCGAGGTCCTGCAAGGCCGGACCATCGGCAACGCGCAGTCCGAGCGCGGCACGGCCCACGTCCGCGACTTCCGTACGACGCTGACGCCCGACGGCCCCGGCCGGTGGCGGCTTAACGGGACGAAGTTCTACTGCACCGGCGCACTGCTCGCCGATCGGGTCGCCGTACTGGCACATCGCGGGGTGGACGGCCCGATGGCGGTGGCCTGGGTCGACCGTGACGCACCGGGGCTTGAGGTGATCGACGACTGGGACGCCGTAGGCCAGCGGACGACGGCGAGCGGGACGGTTCGGCTGACAGACGTCGCGGTGACCGACGAGTGGATCACGCCGTACGCCGTCATGTTCGATGCACCGCAGACGTACGGCGCCTACGCGCAGCTGCTGCACGCGGCGATCGACGCCGGCATCGCCCGGGCGGCGCTCGACGATGCTGCGGAGTTCGTTCGTACGAAGAGCCGCCCCTACCCGGACGCGGGTGTGCTGCGGGCTGCGGATGATCCGCTCGTGGTGCAGGCATTCGGTGACCTGGAACTCGCAGTACGGGCTGCGGATGCCGTGCTCGGTGAGGCGGGCCGTGTGCTCGATCGGGCGAACGCTGACCTGACCGCGGAGACGGCAGGCGCTGCCAGTCTCGCGGTGGCGGCGGCGCGGGCGATCACGACGAAAACCTCGGTCGAGGTCTCGAGCCGGCTGTTCGAGGTCTCCGGTACCCGGTCCGCGCTGGCCGAGCTCGACCTCGATCGGCACTGGCGCAACGCGCGCACGCACACCCTGCACGATCCCGCGGCGTGGAAGGTCCAGCACCTCGGCCGCTGGGCCGTCGACGGCGTTCTGCCGCCTCGGCACGGACAGATCTGAGAGGACCTGGATGTCACAGCTCAAGTTCCATTGGTTCCTGCCGACGAACGGCGGCGACGGACGGCAGGTGGTCGGCGGCGGCCACGGGGTCGGTGCGGGCGCGTCCGGCCGCCCCGCCTCGGTTCCGTACCTCGGGCAGATCGCGCGCAGCGCGGAACAACTCGGCTTCGAGGCCGCGCTGACGCCGGCCGGCGCGTGGTGCGAGGACGCGTGGATCAGTACCGCGATGCTCAGCACCGTCACCGAGCGGCTGCAGTTTCTCGTGGCCTTCCGCCCGGGGCTGATCTCGCCGTTCCTCGCCGCTCAGATGGCGGGCACCTTCCAGAACCTGTCCGGCGGCCGGCTGCTGCTGAACGTGGTGACCGGAGGCGAGAGCCACGAGCAGCGCATGTTCGGCGATTTCCTCGACAAGGAGGGTCGCTACGAGCGGTGCGACGAGTTCCTCGAGGTCGTCACCCGGCTGTGGGCCGGCGAGACGGTCACGTTTCAGGGCCGTCATCTCCAGGTCGAGGAGGCGACGCTCGCGCAACGGCCTGATCCGGTGCCGGACGTCTACTTCGGCGGCTCGTCCGACGCGGCACTCAAGGTCGCGGCCCGGCACGCCGACGTGTACCTGACGTGGGGTGAACCGCCCGAAGCGGTTGCGGAGAAGATCGCCCGGGTCCGCAAGCTGGCCGCGGACGAAGGTCGTGAGTTGCGGTACGGCGTACGCCTGCACACCATCGCCCGGGAGACATCGGACGCTGCGTGGTCGGAGGCAGCGCGACTGCTGGAAGGCATCTCCGAGGAGCAGATCGCCAACGTACAAGGAGGGCTGAAACGCAGCGAGGCCGAAGGCCAGCGGCGGATGCTCGCGCTCAACCAGGGCACCAAGGACGGGCTGGAGATCTACCCGAACCTCTGGGCCGGCGTCGGTCTCGTCCGCGGTGGCGCCGGGACGGCGATGGTCGGTTCGTACGACGAGATCGCGGATCTCGTCGAGCAGTACGCCGAGGCCGGTATCGAGGAGTTCGTCCTGTCCGGCTACCCCCATCTGGAAGAGGCCTACTGGTTCGGCGAGGGGGTGCTGCCTGAGCTCGCGCGTCGTGGCCGATGGCAACATCCCGCACCGGTGACAACCCGATCGACCATCCCCTTCGGCGCTCCCGGAAAGGCAGCCTCATGACGAGCACAGCCGTTGTCGTCGGCAACCCGAAGCCGCAGAGTCGTACGCTCGCGGCCGCCGAACATCTCGCCCGCGAACTCACCGGCGGCGAGCCTGATCTCGTCGTCGACCTGGCTGCCGTCGGCGCTGAGCTCCTCGACTGGAAGTCGCCGTCTGTCGGCGCGCTGGTAGAGCAGGTCGGCGCCGCGAACCTCGTTATCGTCGCGAGCCCGACCTACAAGGCGACCTACACGGGGTTGCTGAAGTTGTTCCTCGACCGGTTCGCCGGAGGTACGGGGCTGCGAGGTGTCGCCGTACCGCTCATGCTCGGGGCCGGACCGGGGCACGCGCTGGCAGCGGAGTTGCACCTGCGCCCGCTTCTCACAGAACTCGGCGGCACTGTGCCAGGTCGGGCGTTGTATGTCCTCGACAGTCAGTACGACGACCCGTCGGCCTACAAGGACTGGCTCGACGACACGCTGCCCGCGGTCACGGGGCTGCTGGCAGGGCTACCCGCGTGACCACCTTCCCCACCAACCAGGATCTGGACCCGAAGCTCCTTCGGGCGGCCTTCGGAACCTTCCCGACCGGTGTGGTCGCGGTCGCCGCCGAGGTCGACCAGAGCCTGGTCGGACTGGCGGCGAGCTCGTTCACCTCCGTGAGCCTCGACCCGCCGCTCGTCTCGGTATCCGTGGCGAAGGCCTCCAAGACCTGGCCGGCGCTGCGGCGCGCGACCAGGCTCGGACTCACGGTGCTGGCCGATCACCACGGCGAGGTTTGCCGCCAGCTGGCCGGACCGGTCGAGCGGAGGTTCGACGGGGTGGCGATCAGCGCGACCGCGGACGGCGCCGTCACGCTCGACGACGGCCTGGCTCGCTTCGACTGCTCGATCTACCGCGAGGTCGAGGCCGGCGATCACGTCCTGGTGCTCCTCCGGTTGCACGCCGTCGACCACGCCGACACCTCGCCCCCGCTCATCTTCCACCGCAGCGGCTTCGGCCGCCTGGCCGCCTCAGCCTGAGGCCGGCCAGGGCATCTTGCGGACAAGTTCGTCCCGGAGTTGTCAGGCCGTCGATGCGCGCCGACAACTCAGCCACTCGGGCCTCGCCGATCTCGATCGCTGAGACGCCGCGGTGAATGTCTAGTGCCGTACTAGACTTTCCGATGTGACCTCGTCAGTCGTCGGCGGGGTCACGCCACGAGCTGGATCGTGCTCTGGCCGGTGGTTGCCATCGGCCCCGTTCACCAGGCGGGACCGCGGGCGCACCGTCGACGTACGATCCGGCGCGCCACGAGTGGATGCTCGTGGTAACCGGCGGACCGTGGTGGGCTACCGCCGGCACCGGTCTCCTGGGCGGGCAGGGAGTCCCTGCCCAGGAGACCGCTCGGGTCAGGATGTGAGATCGCGGCCTGCTGTGCTGTGACTGGTGTGAGCCTTCGGGTATGCGAGCGATTGGTTTCAAGAGTGTCCGAGGTGCCCTGGTTCAGCTCGATCGCCCGGTGCCGGTGCCGAGGGATGGCGAGGTGCTCATCCAGGTCTCGCACGCCGGTGTGAACTTCGCCGAGCTGCAGCACTGGCGCGGTGATTTCGGGCCGCCGGAACCAGATGGTGATGTGCCCGGACTTGAGGCGGCGGGCGTGGTGGCGGCAGTCGGCCCGGACGTCGGCAACGTCGCGGTCGGCGATCAGGTGACGGCGTACCTTCCGGGCTTCGGAGGTTATGCGGAGTACGTTCTCGCGCGGGCGGCGTTCACCTATCCGATCGGAGAGCTCGATCGTACGGTTGCCGCGGCGGCGCCGACCGTGCTGACGACGGCGTACGGTCTGCTGGCCGGGACCGGGCGGATCGTTGCCGGTGACACCGTTCTGATCCATGCAGCCGCGGGCGGTGTGGGTACGGTCGCGGCTCAGCTCGCCCGGGCGCTCGGTGCGGGAAAGGTTCTCGGTACGGTCGGCTCGCTCGAGAAGGTCGAGTACGCCGAGGGGTTCGGGTACGACGCCGTCCTGCTCCGGGAGGGTTTCTCCGAGGAGATCCGGAAGCTGACCGGCGGTCGAGGTGTCGATCTGGTGCTCGATCCGGTCGGCGGGTCGGTGCGGGCGGAGAGTATCGAGTTGCTCGCGCCGTTCGGGCGGCTCGCTGCCTTCGGGGATGCCGGCGGCTACCCGGACCTCACGCTGCAGGTGCAGCCGCTGTGGAAGAACACCCGGCTGGTCGGTGGCTTCAACATCGGTGATCTGGCGCGGCGTGCACCCGAGGCGGTCAGCCGGTTCGGTCGTGCTGCTCTCGATCTGGTCAGGTCGGGACAGGTGCGCGTCGACGTCACCGACGTACTGCCGCTCGCCGAGGCCAAGGTTGCGCTTGACCGCCTGGCGAGCGCAACGACCCGCGGCAAGTTGGTGCTCGCGGTCGGTTGAGCTCAGGCGTCGAACCGGCTGCGGTGGTCGGCGACTTCGGCGTGCGTGTTCTCGGCCCACCGCGTCAGCTCGGTGAGTGGCTCGAGAAGTGACCGGCCGAGTGGGGTCAGTGCGTACTCGACCCGCGGCGGCACTTCGGCGTACGCGGTGCGGCTGATCAGGCCGTCGCGCTGGAGTGAGCGCAGTGTCTGGGTGAGCATGCGATGGGAGATGCCGGGCAGGTCCTTCATCAGCTCGGTGAACCGGCGCGGGCCGTCGGTGAGGCGCGCGATCGTCGCCAGCGACCAGGTGTCGCCGACGCGGCGGAGTACCTCTCTCGTGTGCTGCCGCGACGCGTCGGAGGAGCAGAGTTCTGGTTCCATTTCTTCCCTCCGTGTGCATGACGCACTAAATAGTGCGGGTGCCGAGGCCGGTATGGAAGGCGTTCCGTGCTGGTTGGCATCTGTCGACGGTCCGCTCGGGATCGATCATGACAGAAGGTGGAAACGCATGACGAACATCGCGATCATCGTCGGCAGCACGCGTCCGGGACGGTACGGCGAGGCGGTGGGGCAGTGGGTACTGGAACAGGCATCGGAGCGCGGCGACGCCAAGTTTGAGCTGGTTGACCTGCTCGACCACCCGCTGCCGCACTTGGACGAGCCGGTTCCGGCGTCGGCAGGTCAGTACGCCAATGAGCACACGAAGCGCTGGTCCGAGACCATCGACCGGTACGACGGCTACGTGTTCGTGACGCCGGAGTACAACCACTCCGTGCCGGGCGCGCTGAAGAACGCGATCGACTACCTGTACCGCGAGTGGAACAACAAGGCAGCCGGCTTCGTCGGGTACGGCGTCGTCGGAGCGGCCCGGGCGGTCGAGCATCTCCGCTTGATTGCCGCCGAACTCCAACTGGCAACCGTGCGCAGCCAAGTCGCCCTCTCGTTCTACACCGACTTCGAGAACTTCACCGCGCTCCGCCCAGAGCAGCGGCAGGTCGACGCGCTCGGAGAACTGCTCGACCAGGTGGTCGCGTGGTCCAACGCTCTGGCGACCGTGCGCCAGGGCTGATCCAGCAGTCTGCAGTCCGAGGCGTGGACGGCGGTCCTTGGGTCGGTCGCCTTTCCTATTATGTCTACTAAAGAACTAGACATTAGGATCAACGATGACCGACTCATTGACCTCGATCGAGCAGGCGGGTGGGCCGCGGCGTAAGTGGCCGTGGGTGGCTGGAGGCGTTGCCGTAGTACTGATCGCCGTCCTCGGAGTGGTGTGGGCGGTGGGATCCGGGCCGGGCGATACGGCTGCGGCGCAGGGGGACGGGAAGCCGGTCCCCGGTGGCACGCTGGAGTTCGCGCTGCTCGACTACCAGCGCAGTCCGGATCCGCAGTGGGGGAGCAACTATGCCGAGTCGATCATCGGCAACAACGTCACCGACAAGCTCACCTGGCAGGACCCGAAGACCGGTGAGATCACGCCGTGGCTGGCGGAGTCCTGGTCGTACAACAAGCAGTTGACCGAGTTCACGTTCCACCTTCGCCACGACGTGACGTTCAGCGACGGTACACCGTTCAACGCGGCGGCCGTGAAGGCCAACTTCGACCAGTACGTGCACGGCGACCCGAAGCTCGGCATCGTCGCCAGCGGCGCGTCGCTGTTCAACGGGTACGTCGGGACGTCGACGCCGGACGAGTTCACCGCGGTCGTGCGTTTCGCCAAGCCGAACGCGAGTTTCCTGCAGGCGACGTCGTTCACCGCGAACGCCCAACCCGGCTTCCTCTCCTTGTCCACCTTGAAGAAGAGCGCGGACGAGCGGACGAACCCGAAGAACGTGATCGGCACCGGCCCGTTCGTGTACGAGTCCTGGCAGGAGCAGGTGAAGACGGTCCTGGTCAAACGCAAGGACTACAACTGGTCACCGCCGGCGCTGCACCACCAAGGTCCGGCGTATCTCGACAAGATCGTCTTCAACACCATCCCCGAGGCCAGTGTGCGGACCGGTTCGCTGAAGTCCGGCACGATCGACGCGACGCTGGATGTCGGCACGACCGACGAGGAGCCGTTGAAGGCGGCCGGCTTCACGATCATCTCGCGGCAGGTGTCCGGTACGGCGATCCGCTGGGACTTCAACACCTCCCTCTTCCCGACCGACGACCTCGCCGTCCGCAAGGCGATCCAGCGCGGCTGGAACCGCGAGTCGATCGAGAAGACCGTGCTGACGAAGTCCTACTCGATCGCCCGCTCGATCCTGGCGGACTCGGTCACCGGGTTCGTGGACTACAGCAACACTGATGTGAAGTACGACCCCGACGCGGCGAAGCGGCTGCTCGACGCGGACGGATGGGTGCCCGGCGCGGACGGCATCCGGGTGAAGAACGGGCAGCGCCTGGTCGTGAAGCTCGTCGGTATCAACAACCTGGTTGCCAACAAGCCGGCGTACGAGTCGATCCAGCAGGACCTGCGCAAGATCGGCATCGACGTCCAGCTCACCGTCCTCCCGCTCGCGGACTGGGCCGCCGAGCAGTCGAAGGCGAGGACCAAGTGGAACGTGAAGGCGGCGAACCGGTCCCGCAACGATCCCGGCGTACTGCGGCTCGCGTACAGCCCGCAGGCTGACGACGGGTCGTACCTGCCGAAGGACTTCCCCGGGTACGGCGAGATCGTGTCGACGCTCGACAAGCTCGACTCGACCCTCGATCCGGCGTTGCGCAAGGAGTACGCGAAGCAGGCGCAGGACCTGATCGTCGACAAGTACGCGCTGGCGAACCCGGTCTACAACCCGTCGCAGGTGATCGCCGAGGCGCCGTACGTGCACGGCATCGTCTTCGACGCGCAGTCGCGCAACCACTTCGTCGACGCGTGGAAGGGCAGATGATCCGGTACGTCGTGCTGAAGGTCGGGCGGGCGTTGTTCGTGGTGTGGGCCGCGTTCACGGTGACGTTCGTGCTGCTGTTCGTGCTGCCGGCGAATCCGGTGGACCTGTTGTTCGATCCGGCCGAGATCAACAGCATCCCGCCGGAGGTGCGTGCGCAGGTGGTGCACAGCTACGGCTTCGACCGGCCGGTCGTGGCGCAGTACCTCGACCGGCTGGGGCACGCGGTGCGTGGGGACTTCGGTACGTCGGTGCAGTCCGGGCGTGCTGTGGATGCGGCGATCCTCGACTCGTTGCCGAGCACGCTCGTACTGGCGACGGGGGCGCTGGTGCTGGCGTTGGTCTTCGCGTTCGTGGTCGCGGTCGTCGCGACCACGACCCGGCGGCGCTGGGTTCGGGAGGCTTTCGAGTCGTTGCCGTCGGCATCGGTGTCGGTTCCGGTGTTCCTGGTCGGGGTGATCTTCCTGCAGGTGTTCTCGTTCCGGCTGGGGTGGTTCCCGTCGTTCGGGAACGCCGGGGTGAAGAGTCTGGTGCTGCCGATCGTTACGTTGGCGATCCCGGTGTCCGGGCCGATCACGCAGTTGCTGGTCCGGAGCTTCGCGAGCGAGTTCCGCGCCGGGTACGTGACCACCAGCCGGGCGAAGGGCGCGCCGCGGTCGGCGATCGTCGTCGGCGACGTCTTCCGGAACGCGAGCCTGCCCGCGCTGACGATCGCAGGCATCACGTTCGGCAATCTGATCGCCGGCTCCGTCATCACCGAAACGGTCTTCGCCCGCCAGGGCATCGGCCGCCTCACGCAGACCGCCATCAACACCCTCGACATCCCTTTGGTGCAAGGGATCGTGGTCTTCGTCGCGGCAAGCTTCGCACTCATCAACCTCGCCATCGACCTCATCTACCCGCTCCTCGACCCCCGCCTCCGCAGCACACTGACAGGCCGAGCGGCTCGGTCGGGGAGTGGCGCGTCCGGCGGTGGGGCGCCGAGTGGCGGTGTGCGTGGTGGCGTGCCGGCCGACGGTGCGCCGACCGGTGGTGGGCGCGGTGACGGCCCAGTCGCCGGTGCGCCGACCAGTGTGCTTCCTGCTGCCGGGGCTACAGCATGAACCGCCCCACGGAGATGGCTTGGCGGCGCCGCATCCCTGGGCTCGCGTGGCGGTCGGCCCTCGGCGGTCTCGTGGACCTCTTGCGGCGGCCGGTGTTGTTGCTTTCCTGGGTGATCGTTGTGATCGCTGTCGGTTGGGCGGTCGTGCCTCGACTGTTCACCGCGGCCAGTCCGTACGAAGGTGACAGCGACCTGAGTTTTGCCGGTCCGAGCTTGGCGCATCCGTTCGGTACGGACCGGCTTGGGCGGGACCTGTTCGCTCGGGCGGTGTACGGCGCCGGCACCACGCTGACGGCGACGCTGGTCGCCGTACTGATCGCGTTCGGGGTCGGCACGGTGATCGGGCTCGTGGCCGGCTACCTCGGTGGCGCGGTCGACGCCGCGACGATGCGGGTGATCGACGTGTTCCTGTCGATCCCGAGCCTGCTGCTCGCGATGGTGATCGTCTCGGTGCTCGGCTACTCCACCGACAACATCGCGATCGCGGTCGGGATCTCTTCGATCGCCGCGTTCGCGCGGGTGATGCGTGCCGAGGTGCTGACCGTCGCGAGCAGGGACTACGTGAAGGCGGCGTACGGCGTCGGCGTACGGCGGCCCGCCGTGGTGCTGCGGCACGTCGTACCGAACTCGCTCAATTCTGTCCTAGCGCTCGCCGCGCTCGAGGTCGGAACCGCGATCCTCGCGGTGGCCTCGCTCGGCTTCCTCGGGTACGGCGCCCCGCCACCCGAACCGGAGTGGGGCCTGCTCGTCGCCGAGGGCCGTGACTACCTGGCCGTGCACCCGTACGTCTCGATCCTGCCCGGCCTCGCGCTGGCCCTGGTCGTGCTCAGTACCCACCGCATCAGTACGTCGTTCCGGAAGGACCACGCCCGATGACCGAGCCGCCGCCGGATCCTCTGCTGGCGATCACCGACCTCGCGATCGACTATCGGAGCCGACGTGCCTGGGTCCCGGCGGTCGACGGCGTCAGCCTGACGGTCGCGCCTGGCGAGTTCGTCTCGCTGGTGGGGGAGTCGGGCTGCGGGAAGTCGACGCTGATCCAGGGCGCGCTCGGCCTGCTGCCGGACGCCGCGCGGATCCGCGGCGGCTCGATCGCGTACTCCGGGGTCGATGTCACGAACTGGTCCGACAAGCGGCTGACTCGGGTGCGCGGCAACTATGTGGGGTTCGTACCGCAGGATCCCGGCACCGCACTGAACCCGACAAAGAAGATCGGCCGCCAGGTGCTCGAGGCGGTCCGGTTCAACAGCCCGGGTCGGGCGGACCGCGAGGACGCACTCGGCTATCTCCGGACGGCCGGGCTGAAGGACGTGGAGCGACTGTACGAGCAGTACCCGCACGAGCTGAGCGGGGGGATGAAGCAGCGAGCGCTGATCGCGATCGCGCTGGCCGGCAAACCCAAGCTGATCCTGGCCGACGAACCCACCAGCGGCCTCGACGTCACCGTGCAGCGAGTGATTCTCGACCACCTGATCGAGCTCAGCCGCAGTCTCGAGCTCGGTGTGCTGCTGGTCACCCACGACCTCGGCGTCGCGCTCGATCGATCCGATCGCATCCTGGTGATGCGCGAGGGCAAGATCGTCGAGGAGGGCACCGCGCCGGAGTTGGTGGAACGGCCGCTGCGCAGCGAGTACGCACGCCGGTTGCTGGCATCGGCCCACCGCCCAGGTCGCTTGACACCCACCAAGGCGCAGCAGAGGTCGGCGCTCCTACGGTCGGCCGACGGGTCTGAGGCGATCGTCGGCCGTCAGTTGCGCAAGCAGTACGTCGTACGCGGCGGTGGTCGGAGTCACGTCGTACGGGCGTTGGATGGTGTGGGTATTGCGGTTCGGACTGGCACGACGCACGCGGTGGTGGGAGAGTCCGGTGCGGGGAAGTCCACGCTGGCGAGTGTTCTGGCTGGTTTTGTCGCTCCGGACGCAGGTGTGGTCCACGTGGGTGAGGTCGAGCTGACAGGACTCGGTCGCGGTCCGCTGCGTGAGCTTCGGCGGCGACTGCAGTTCGTGTTCCAGAATCCGTTCACCTCGCTGGATCCGCGGTTCGCCGTCAGCCGGATCATCGCCGAGCCCCTACGTGCCTTTGGATATCCCAAACGGGCGCTCCGGGCCCGGGTGCGCGAACTGCTCGACGCGGTCTCGCTCGGTGAGGAGTACCTCGACCGGTTGCCGGAGCAGCTGTCTGGGGGGCAGCGTCAGCGGGTGGCGATTGCCCGGGCGCTCGCGCTGAACCCGGAGATCCTCGTTCTCGACGAAGCGGTCAGTGCACTGGACGTGTCCGTGCAGGCGCAGATCCTGCAGCTTCTGGTCGACCTGCAGGCCGAGTTCGGTCTCAGCTACGTGTTCGTCACCCACGACCTCGGCGTGGTCCGGCAGGTCGCCGACGACGTGACGGTCATGAAGGACGGTGCGGTCGTCGAATCCGGTCCGGCCGACCAGGTACTCCACTCTCCCACACACGACTACACCCGCGAACTCCTCGCCGCGATCCCCGGAGCACACCGGTACGAGACGCCGTCCGAGCAGTCGGCCTAGCGTGCCGGACCTCTGCCACTCATCAACCGAGGCTTGCTGACCCTGCTCACGCGTGCCTGGTGGTCGAATCGCAGCTGCGGCCGTGGTTCGTGAGTGGCTGAGGCCCGCCCGGCCCGCCCGGCCCGCCCGGCCCGCCCGGCCCGCCCGGCCCGCCGGGTTGGCCCGGTTGGACCCGGTTCGGCTCGCCGGGCTCAGGGCGGCTGCCGGTGGCGGACGGGGATCAACCGGCCAGCGCCTTCAGTTGGGCTTCGCGGACTGCGGCGGTCTGGCCTTGGACGAGGAGGAAGAGGGCTGAGCGGGCGTGGAGTTGGGCGGTGTCGTCGTCGGTCAGGCCGTGGCCGGCGCGGGACACGAGCAGCGCGCGGGTGAGGGTGGCGAGCGCTTCGCCGCTGGCGACCTTCAGTGCGAGGCGCTCCTCGACGCGCTGTGGTGCGCCTGGTCCTGCGGCCGCGACCTCGTCGGTGATCGCGTACGCCTGCTCCCGGATCCTCGCCACCCGCGGAGCCCAGGCATCGGCAACCTGGCGGGCGGCCGGATGCGACGAGGCGTGGAGCTCGTCCAGAACCGTTGCCGCCAGCCCGAAATGGTGCGGCCGCGCATCGGCCGCCGCCGCTACGTCCGCGGCGCGCCAGCTCTCGAGATCCTGGACGGCGATGACGTGGTTCTCAGGTACTGCGATCCCGTTGAGTGTGACGCGTTCGGTACGGCTGCCGCCCGCCGCACTCAGCCGCAGTGGCGACGCGTCGACGCCCGCGCCGACGGGGATCAGTCCGTACACCACGCGCGGCCCGGCCGGGTCGCTGTCGTCGACGCCGGCGACGCCGAGCCATTCGTTGAGACCCCAGCCACTGACCCACGAGATCGTCCCGTCGAAGGTCCAGCCGTCCGAGGTCCGGCGTGCCGCGATGTACCGGTCCGGGTACCGCCGTACGTCGCTCAGCGCCGCGCCGAGGAACACCTCCCCGCGCAGAATCCGTCCAGCGAGCTCGGAGTCGAACGCCTCAATCGTCCTCCCAAGGGTGTCGCCCGGATGCCTCACGGCCTCGGCGGTCCGCCCTGCGGCCTCGACGGCCTGGCGGATGCGGCCGATCTGGGGGCCGTGCTGGGCCCACACCAGCCAGGTGTTGAAGCAGGCGCCGGCGATGATCTCGTGCAGCCGGCGATCCGCTTCTCGATCGAGATCGGCGCCGCCGTACTCGGTGGGAGCAAGGTGGCTCAGAGCGCCGAGTTGCCTCAGGTCGCGGATGACCTGTTCCGTGACGCCGGAGCGTTCGGTCTCCAGCGCGCGCGGCCGCAGGTGATCGGTGGCGTACCTGCCGACCTGTTCGAGCAGCGAACTCACCGTCGTCATCTCGTCTCCCGCCCGTTGATCGTCTGGTGAGACGCGACTCTACTAAGCAACTTATGTCTATAGATTTACTAGACATAACGTGAGACTCGGGGCCGTACCAGAAGGAAGTCCACCATGCGCATATCCAGGAGATCCGTGGTCGCCACGGCCGCGTTGACGGCCGCTGCCTTGTTGCTGTCGGCCTGTGGTGGATCGTCCGCGGGCAGCGAGACCGGCAGCGGCACACCGCAGTACGGCGGCACGCTGACCTTCTACGACCCGATCCAGTACGTCGCGTGGAACGCGACGAACTCGACCTGGTCGAACAGCAACGTCAGCGACAACCTGGTCGAGCGGTTGATCTGGCAGGACCCGGCCACCGGCGACTTCAAACCGTGGCTGGCGACGAAGTGGGAGATCAGCCCCGACCACCTGACGTACACGTTCCACCTCCGCAAAGGTGTGACGTTCAGCAACGGCGACCCGCTCGACGCGGAGACAGTCAAGCTGAACTTCGACCAGCACGGCCTGGGTGACAAGAAGCTGGCCATCCCGCCGGACTCGTTCTGGGTGAACTACAAGGGAACCACGGCCGTCGACCCGCAGACGGTACGCGTGACGCTGACCAAGCCGAATGCGGGCTTCCTCCAGGTTCTGTCGAACTACCGTGCCAGCTCGATCCTCGGCAAGCCGTACCTGAAGCAGGACTTCAACGGTCAGAGCAAGCTGGAGAACTGGGTCGGCACCGGCCCGTTCGTGGTCGAGAAGGTCGACGGCACCACTGGGGTCACCCTCAAGCGCCGCGACGACTACAACTGGGCGCCGGAAGGGTCCGGCCATCAGGGCAAGGCATACCTGGAGAAGATCGTCTTCAAGACGGTTCCCGAGGCCGGCACGCGGGTCGGTGCGCTGCAGTCCGGCGAGGCACAGATCGCCCGCAACATCGCGCCGTACGACGAACAGACCGTGGCGGCCGGCGGCGGCACGATCGACGCGATCCCGGTGCAGGGTGAGACCAACAAACTCGCGTTCCAGCTGGATGCGAACCCGTTGACCCAGGACAAGAGCATCCGGCTGGCGCTGCAGGCGGCGACCGACCGGCAGGAGATCAACAAGACCGTGCTGTCGCCGAGCTACCCGGTGCCGACGAGTCTGCTGGTGAAGGGCACGCCGCTGCGCGGTGACTCGAGCAAGTACCTCACCTACGACCTCGACAAAGCCAAGTCGCTGCTCGACGCCGACGGCTGGAGGGCCGGTGCGGACGGCATCAGGGTCAAGAACGGTCAGCGCCTGCACTTCGACATCTGGGTCTCGCCGTACTACCAGGTCTCGCAGTCGGTGCTCGAGCTGCTGCAGTCGCAGTGGAAGAAGGCCGGCGTCGAACTCAAGATCAACAGTGCGTCGCTGACCGAGTACCAGGCCCTCGAGACGGCGCGTGGCGCCAAGTGGTCCTTCACGCAAGGGCAGACCTCGACCGGTGAGCCGAGCGTGCTGCGGGCGTCGTACGGCAGCGATCGCTACAACGTGCTCCATAGTCCCAAGCCGGACCTGAAGCTCGACGGACTGCTGACCGCGCAGGCGCTGGAGTTCGACCCGGTGAAGCGTAAGGCGGCGATCCAGGCGATCGAGGACTACGTACTCGGGCAGGGCTACGTGATCCCGCTCTACGACGAGACGCAGGTGTTCGGTCTCGGTCCGAAGATCCACGGCTTCGCGACCGAGTCGACGGCAAGGTCCTGGTTGTACGACACCTGGTTGTCGAAATGACGGCGTACGTCGGGAAACGCCTGGCGCAGGCCGTCCTGGTGCTGTGGGCCGCGTACACGTTGTCCTTCGTGCTCCTGAGCGCGCTGCCGGGCGACTCGGTACACAACCGGATCGCCAACCCCGAGGCGCAGATCTCGCCGGAGGAGGCGAAGGTGATGCTGGCGTACTACGGCCTCGACCGGCCGCTCGCCGAGCAGTACCTGCATGCGCTTGGCGGCGTCTTCCGAGGTGAGTTCGGGTACTCGTTGAGCAGCGGGGACTCGGTTGGCCACCTGATCACTAGTGCGCTGCCTAGCACACTGCAGTTGACCGGGCTCGGTCTTGTGTTCGGGGTGCTGTTCGCAGGCGTTGTAGCGGTGCTGATCAACTACGGGCGCTGGCGGTGGTTGCGTTCGCTGGTCACCGCGGTGCCGTCGTTGTTCGCTTCGGTGCCGACGTTTGTGGTGGGCATCGTGGCCTTGCAGTACTTGTCGTTTCGGCTGCGGCTGATTCCGTCGGTGGACGACGGGACGGTGCGGGCGCTGATCGCGCCGGCTGCCACGTTGGGGCTGGTGGTGGCTGCGCCACTGGCACAGGTGCTGGCGACCTCGATGCGGGCGACACGTCGACAGCCTTTCGTGCATGTGCTGCAGGCGAAGGGGGCCGGTGAGGGGTACATCTTCCGGCAGGATGTACTGCGCAACTCGTCGCTGCCCGTGCTGACGCTGCTCGGTCTGGCGGTCGGTGAGCTGATCGCCGGTTCGGTCGTGACGGAGTCGGTCTACGCCCGGGCGGGGATCGGCCAGCTGACCGTGAGCGCCGTCAATACCCAGGACCTGCCGGTGGTACAGGGCGTTGTGTTGCTGAGCACGGCGGCGTACGTCGTCGTCAACCTGGTCGTCGACCTGGTGTACCCACTCGTAGATCCACGGATCCTCGTCGAGGGCAGATCACGCCGATCCGCACGCTGGCGTACGGACGGGCAGGCGGTGGAGTCAGCCGCTGACCTACCGGCCGGGTCGGCCCGCCGGCTCCCGGCGGAGGTGGCGATGCCATGAGCAACTTCGTTGCCAAGGGCACCGAGCCGGCCGGCGGGCGCGCCGGCGCACGAGAGGCTGGGCCGGCCGGCAGAGCGCTCGGAGTTGGCGATGGCGTGCCGGGACGTGGGGATGCCGTCGGCACCCGTGATGTTGGGAAGGGAGGTGGGGCCGTCGGCGTCCGCGATGGTAGGTCAGGCGCCGGAGGCGACGGCGCGCGGGGCGCCCTGCGAGGCTCCGAAGGGCCTGCACCACAGCGCGGTGCAGGGGCCACCGGGGAATCTGAGTCCGGCGCGCGGCCGCGCAGTTCGGCGAGTGCAGCGGTGGTGTTGCGGTGGGTTGGTGGGCATTGGAGTTTGTTGCTGGCGGGTGCGGTGGTGGTGCTGGTGCTGCTCTGGGCGGTGGTGCCGGGGTTGTTCACGGCGTACGGACCGACGCAGGTTGATCCGGCCGGCAAGTTGCAGCCGCCGTCCGGTGCGCACTGGATCGGGACGGATCAGTTGGGGCGGGACCAGTTCGCCCGGCTGGTCTACGGTGCGCGTGCCTCGCTGAGCGGATCGGCGATCGCGGTGCTCGTGGGCGTGGTGGTGGGATCCCTCGTCGGGGCATTGGCCGGCTGGTTCGGTGGCGTGGTCGACAACGTGGTGATGCGGCTGATCGACGTACTGCTGTCGATTCCGGGGTTCCTGTTCGCGATCACCATCGTGGTGCTGCTGGGGTTCGGGATCGTGCAGGCCGCGGTCGCGGTGGGGTTGACGTCGTCCGCGACGTTCGCGCGGCTGATCCGGGCGGAGGTACTGCGGGCCCGCGCGAGCAACTACGTCGACGCCGCGGTGACGAGTGGCGCGTCGACGTACTCGATCCTGCTCCGGCACGTACTGCCGAACTCGATCGCGCCGACGGTCGCGTTGATCACCGTGCAGTTCGGGATCGCGATCATCTGGATCGCCTCGCTGAGTTTCCTCGGGCTGGGCGCCCAGCCGCCGGATCCGGAGTGGGGCCGGATGGTCGCGGACGGACGCAACTACATCGCGACCCGCGGCTACCTGACCCTGTGGCCGGGGCTGACCGTGGTCGCCGTTGTCCTGGCGACGAACCACCTCTCGCATCACCTGTCGGGAAGGCGGCACGCATGAGCGAGTTGTTGAGTGTCGACAATCTGAGCGTCGACTATCGCCTTAAGCATGGGGTCACTCGGGCCGTCGACGGTGTGGCGTTCGAGGTGGGCCCGGGACAGGTTCTGGCATTGGTAGGTGAGTCGGGCTCGGGCAAGACCACGACAGGCCACGCGATTCTCGGGTTGCTCGCGGACAACGCGGTAGTAGCCGGCGGCTCCATCCGGTATCGCGGTGAGCCGATCCACGACCTCCCTGCCCGCAAGCTGCGTGAATTGCTGGGTACGTCGATCAGCCTGATCCCGCAGGACCCGATGGTCTCGCTCGATCCGGTCCGCCGGATCGGCCACCAGATCGAGGACGTACTGCGGCTGCACAGCGACCTGGATGCACCGCAGCGGCGTGCGAAGGTCCTCGCGCTGCTCGAGCTGGTCGGCTTCACCGATGTCGAGCAGCGGTACCGTCAATACCCGCACGAGTTGTCCGGAGGCATGCGCCAGCGGGTGCTCGTCGCCGCGGCGGTTGCCGCCGAGCCGGACCTGATCATCGCGGACGAGCCGACCTCGGGGCTCGACGTGACGGTGCAGGCCCAGGTGCTTGACCTGATCGACGACCTTCGTGCCCGGACCGGTACGGCGGTCGTGCTGATCACGCACGACCTCGGCGTGGCGTCGGACCGGGCGGATCTGATCGGCGTCATGTGGCGCGGCGAGCTGGTCGAGCTCGGGCCGGCGCGCGAGGTGCTGGACAACCCACAACACCCGTATACGCAGCAGTTGCTGGCGAGCGTCCCGTCACGCCTGGAGTTCACCCGCGAACGCCCTGCGCCTGCGGAGCCGGTGATCGAGGTTCGGAACCTGCGGAAGGAGTACGACGGGTTCGTCGCGGTGGACGACGTGTCGTTCACCGTCGAGGCGGGACGGACGCTGGCGATCGTCGGGGAGTCGGGCAGCGGGAAGTCCACCACGGCGCGAGTGCTGACCGGCTTGACCCCGGCGACCGGGGGCAGCGTGCACCTGCTGGGAACGGAGATCACCGGGCTCTCCCGGGGCGATTTCCGTCCGCTGCGCCGCGACATACAGATCGTCTTCCAGAACCCGTACTCGTCGTTCGATCCTCGGTTCGACGTATACGACGTCGTGTCCGAACCCCTGCAGTCGTTCACGCCTGGCAGGCGATGGCCGCCGCGACGTAATCGCCGTACTCACGAGGACCGCGTGGTCGCCGCGCTGGAGGCCGCGGCGTTGCCGGGGGACTTCGTGGATCGGCATCCCCGCGAGCTGTCCGGCGGCCAGCGGCAGCGGATCGCGATCGCGCGTGCACTCGTGCTCGAACCGCGGATCGTCGTACTCGACGAACCGATCTCGGCGCTCGACGTATCGGTCCAGGCGCAGATCCTCGAACTGTTGCGTGACCTGCAGGAACGGCTGGGGCTGACGTACGTGTTCATCTCGCATGACCTTGCCGTCGTACGAGCCATCTCGGACCAGGTCGCCGTGATGCACCGCGGCCGCATCGTCGAACAGGGCGACGCCGAGCAGGTCTTCACAGCGCCAACAGCCGACTACACAGTCCAACTGCTCAGCGCCGTCGCCGGGAAAGACCTTGCCGGCGCGGGGAAGGGAGCATCATGAGCGGTTCAGCGACATCCTCTCGAGTTGCTGTTACGGGTCCGCCGACGCTGGCGGAGGCGTTGCCCGGGTTCCGTGACGTCTTCGCCCGCTTGGCCGAGGGAGCCGGAGAGCGGGACCTGACTCGCACCCACCCGTTCGAGCTGGTGCGCGAACTCGCGGACGCGGGATTCGGGCGGTTGCGGGTTCCGGTCGAGTACGGCGGGTACGGTGTCGACCTGCCGACGTTGTTCGACCTGCTGGCCGAGGCCGGCGCCGCCGACTCGAACGTGCCGCAGATCCTCCGCGGGCACTTCTCGGCCATCGAGATCCTGCGCAACAGCGACGACCCGGAGAGCGCCGCGTACTGGCTCCGGCGGATCGCCGCCGGAGCGGTCTTCGGCAACGCGCAGTCCGAGCCGGCCGGAGCCGCTCGGGCGGATGCCGGCAAGAACGGGGCCGTTCGGACGGATGCCGCAAGAGCCGGCACCGGGTTCGAGATCACCACTCGGCTGCACAGGATCGACGGACAGTTGGTTGTCTCGGGCACCAAGTTCTACTCGACCGGGTCGCTGTTCGCGGACTACATCCGGGTCGCGGTGCTCGACGAGGACGGGCAGCGGGCGTTCGCCGTCGTACCGGCGCGGCACGACGGGGTCGTCCACGCGGACGACTGGGACGGCGTCGGGCAGCGCCTGACAGGCAGCGGTACGACGTACTTCGAAGCGGTCCCGGTTGCCGAACACGGCCGGCTGGGACTGGTCCGCGAGGCGCTGCGATCGCTGCCCGCCTTCTTCCAGATCGTGCACCTGGCGAACCTCGCCGGGATCGCCCGCAGCATCCGTGAAGAGACCATCACGCTCGTACGTTCTCGGCAGCGGACGAGCCTGCACGCGCTGTCGACCGAGGCGACCGCAGACCCGGAGGTGCTCGCCGTCATCGGCACGCTCCACGCCCGGTCACTGACGGCGGACACGTTGCTGCGGCTGGCCGCGGAGGGACTGGAAGCGGCCAACACCGCCGGCACCCGGGAGGCGTACGCCGCGAACTTCGCCGACGTGTCCGCCGCACAGGTCGCGATCATCGAGGCGGTCCTCGACGCCGCGACGATCGCCTTCAACGCCGGCGGTTCGTCGGCCGTCCGGGAGCGTACGCACCTCGACCGGCACTGGCGTAACGCCCGCACACTCGCCTCCCACAACCCGGTCGTCTACAAACCGCGGGTGATCGGCGCCTATCTCGTCAACGGCACCCCACCGGACAGCTCGTTCGACCGTGTGCTCGTCGATCGGAAGGACAACCATGAGTCGTGAACTGCATCTGAACGTGAACATCCTGAACGCCGGCGTCTTCGGCGGATCCTGGCGCTTCCCGGGCACCGACGCGACCGCGAGCTACACGATCGACCACTACACCGAGATCGCGAAGAAGGCCGAGGCCGCGCAACTGGACGCGGTCTTCCTCGCCGACGGACCAGTACTCGACCCGCAGGTCCGGCACCGTCCCGGCAACAACCTCGAGCCGACGACGGTACTCGCGCGGATCGCGGCGCAGACCGAGCGGATCGGGTTGATCGGCACGCTGTCGTCGTCGTACAACGATCCTGCCGAGCTGGCCCGCAGAGTCGCCGACCTCGACTACGCCTCCGGCGGTCGCGTCGGCTGGAACGTCGTCACCACCGCCGGACCGGTTGCCGCCAGCAACTTCGGACGGGACGGTGAGCCGGACCACGCGCTCAGGTATCGCCGGGCGGCCGACTTCGTCGAACAGGTCGTCGGGACCTGGGCGGAACGTACCGAACACAGGTCCCCGCAAGGCCGGCCGGTGGTGGTGCAGGCCGGCGGGTCGAGCGACGGGCGCCGGCTGGCCTCGCGGATCGGCGAGGTGATCTTCTCCGCCGATCAGGACCGCGAGCATGCGCGTGCGTTCCGCGACGAGATCCGGCTCGGTGCCGCGGACTTCGGACGCCGGCCCGAGGAGGTCGTCGTACTCCCAGGGCTGTCGACCGTCGTCGGCAGTACCGAGGCGGAGGCGAGACAACGACGGGAATTGCTGGACGAGGTGCTGCCCGACGCGTACGCGCGTGGGCGGCTGGCTGGGCAGTTGGGTTTCTCGTTGGACGGGTTGGACGACGACAAGCCGATCCCTGCCGAGTTGCTGGTCGAACCGGATGCTGCTGGTGGATCGCAGACCTTCTACCGGATGGTCAAGGGCATCATCGACCGCGAGAACCCGACGCTGCGGCAGTTGCTGAAGAAGCTGAGCGGCGGCGGTGGTCACCGGATCGTCGTCGGCACACCGGAGCAGATCGCCGACGACATCGAGCGCTGGTTCCACGCGGGCGCCGCGGACGGCTTCAACGTGATGCCCGACGTACTGCCGTCGGGATTCGACCACTTCGTCGAGCAGGTCGTTCCGGAGTTGCGGCGGCGCGGGCTGTTCCGGCACGAGTACGCCGGTACGACGTTGCGCGACCACCTCGGTCTCGGCGTACCGGACGTGCCGCGCGGTGTGTGGGGTCCTTTGGAGGCGGCGCGATGATCGTGTTGGAGTTGGGCGTCGGGCAGCTGATCGACGCCGACCGGCGCGGGCCCGATTCGCCCTTGGTGGGCAGCTTGTCCGACGCGGTCCGGATCGCGCAGGTGGCCGAGGCGGCCGGAGTTGCCGGGCTGCGGTTGCTCGACGCGGTGCCGGGTTTCGCTGTCCTTGATCCGACGGTGGTGGTGTCGTTCCTGGCCGGGCGTACGTCGGTGCTCGGGTACCTCGCGGACGTGCCGACGTCGCATCATGCGCCGTACAACCTGGCTCGGCGGATCTTGTCGATCGACCGGGCGACCGGCGGTCGTGCGGGACTCGTGCTGCGGCCGGGGGAGGGCGACGAGGTGACCGACGCCGTCGTACCCGATGCGGCGGCTAGTGATTCGAAGGAGCGCTGGTGTGAGTACGCCGAGATCCTGCGGCGGCTGTGGGACTCGTTCCCGTCCGAGGCGCTGGTCGGGGATCAGGAGGCGGGAATCTTCGTTCGCGACGAGCTGATCCGGCCCGCGGGGTTCGACGGGCGCTTCTATCGAGTGGCGGGGGCGCTGGACGGTCCGTCGTCGGTGCAGGGCCGGCCGGTACAGGTCGCGGCGGTCACCGACGCTGCCGAGATCGCCTGCGTCGTCGGGCATGCGGACGCGGTGATCGTCGACATCGCGGCCGCCCCGCTCGCCGACGCCGCCCTGACGACCGAGCTGGAACGACGCGGCCGCACGCGCGGTGAGGTCGCCTTGCTCGGCCGAATCCAGGTCCCACCGGGCATCGACGCCGACTGGCTCCACGACCAGGTGACCAGCCAATCCCTGGACGGCCTGGTGCTGACGCTGAACGGCACATTCCACGAGTTCCTCACACTGATCGAGAGCACCGTGTCGAGACTCGTCGCCCCAGGCTCGACCCGCAGCCTTCGAGAGGCGCTGGGCCTCACACCGGTCGCGCCCGTCGCAGACCCACCGGACGCAGGAACAGTCGTAACACCGACCGCGACACCGGGCCGGCTGCCGGTCCCGGAGCAGGCAACGGCGCCGGACTCTGCGCCGGACTCTGCGCCGGACTCTGCGCCGGACTCTGCGCCGGACTCTGCGCCGGACTCTGCGCCGGACTCTGCGCCGGACTCTGCGCCGGACTCTGCGCCGGACTCTGCGCAGGATCCCGCGCAGGGCGCGCTGCCCGGCCCGGAGCGCGGAACGGCGCAGGACCCCGCGCTGCCAGGCTCGGAGGGGGAAACGGCGCAGAGCGCCGCGCAGGGCCCCGCGCACGACGCGGTGCAGGACTCCGCGCAGGACGCGGTGCAGGACTCCGCGCAGGTTCCCGCGCAGGGCGCGCTGCCCGGCCCGGAGCGGGGAACAGAGCAGGACTCCGCGCAGGACGCGGTGCAGGATCCGGGGCCGGGAGCGGTGCCGGCTGCGGTGCAGGGTGCAGGGCGGGAGGGCTTGCGGGACACGGCACTGGATGCAACGCAAGACGCAGAAGGGGAAGTGCTGCCTGGGGCGGCGGATGGTGAGCGGAGTTCCGTTGGCGTTGGACGGGAGGGGACGGCATGACGGCCATCGCATCGCCTGCTACCCAGCGGCTGACCGTTGACGGGATCCGGGCGGGGGTTGCTCCGGTGTTGGAGCGGCTTGCTGCGGCGGCGCGGGAGCGGGAAGGTACTCGGGACTATCCGTTCGAGGAGGTTCGGGCACTGGCCGAGCAGCGGATCACGCTGATCGGTGTTGCGGTCGAGGACGGGGGTGCGGGCGGGACGTTGCGTGACGTCGTGGAGTTGGTCATCGCGATCGGGCGCGCCGACTCGAACGTCGCGCAGGCGCTTCGCTCGAGTTTCCTGACCGCCGCGAGTGTGATCGCACGACGGGATCTGCCGCACCGGGATCGGACACTGGAGCGACTGCGGAACGGCGACCTGTTCGCTGGTACGGCCAACGAACGCGGCGGCGCCGCGGGTGCGGTCGCGACGAGACTGCTGCGCAAGGGCGACGGACAGGTGATCAGCGGCGCGAAGTACTACTCGACCGGCGGCCTGTTCGCGCAGTGGTTCGGGGGTACGGCGACCGACGAGGACGGCAAGATCGTCCGCTTCACGATTCCAACTGACCGGGAGGGCGTGGAGCGGCTCGACGACTTCGACGCGATCGGGCAGCGGCTGACAGCGAGCGGGACCACCCGGCTGAACGACGTACGGGTCTATCCTGACGAGCTGATCCGCGCCGACGAGGCGCCACCGCGGAACCCCTGGCAGGGTTCGTTCGCGCAGTTGTACCTCGCGTCGATCGAGGCCGGCATCGCCGGCGCCGCACTGGACGACGCGGTCGAGTTCGCCCGGGAGAAGGCACGACCGATCAAGCACAGCACGGCGGACCGCGCCGTCGACGATCCGTACGTACGCCACGTCATCGGCGAGATCGCCGCCCGAGCAAACGCCGCCCGAGCCGTCGTCCTACTCGCCGCCGAAGAACTCGGCGCAGTCCCAACCGGCGCTCTCCAGGGCCCGGCGGCGGGCCGAGGCGCCGCTGCTCCTGAGCAGGATGCTGGCGGTTCCGCGTCCTTCCGCGAGTTGGGCGCGGTCCCGACCGGCGCTCTCCAGGGCCCGGCGGCGGGCCGTGGCGCCGCTGCTCCCGAAGTGGGCGCGTCCGGAGCCGCATCCGCCCGCGAACTGGGCGCGGTCCCGACCGCCGACCTTTACGAGTCGGCGGCCGTCGGACCCGTATCCGGCCAAGAGGAGGCCGCCGGAACATCCGCCCACGAAGCGGCGGCCGGCAACGCCGCACCTGACCACCTGCCGGGCGGTGACCGCGGCGCACCCGCTCACGGACTGGGCGCCGGCGGCGCCGTACCCGCCCGCGAACCGGGTGCGGTCCCGACCGCGGCCCTCCGCGGGGCGGCGGCGGGCCGTGGCGCTTCCGCTGCCGAGCAGGGCGCCGCCGGGGCTGCATCCGCCTACGAGCTGGGGGTCGGCGGCGCCGTACCCGCCCGCGAACTGGGTGCTGGCCGCGCCGCGCTCGTCTCTGGTGCGCCTGCTGCAGACATCCCGGCCGATCCGGTGCGTGTTGCGGGGGCTCGGGCGGCGGTGGCGGTGGCGCAGGCGCAGTACGTCGCGGTGGAGGCGGCGTTGCGGGCGGGGGAGCTTGTGTTCGACGTCGGGGGTGGTTCGGCGACGGATCGTGGTACGGCGCTCGACCGGCACTGGCGGAACGCGCGGACCGTTGCCAATCACAACCCGCGCAACTGGAAGGCCGCGGTCGTCGGCGGCTTCCATCTGACAGGTGACGAGCCGCCCACGTCCGGACTGTTCTGAAAGGATCCGCATGGCACTCGACCCCAACCGCCGCCTTGGCCGGACCGGTGTCCTGGTACCGCCGCTCACGCTCGGTACGATGAACTTCGGCCGCTGGGCGACCGAAGACGACAGCATCCCGATCATCCACGCCGCGATCGACACCGGGGTGACAGTTCTCGACACGGCCGACGTCTACGGCAACGGGCGTTCCGAGGAGATCGTCGGCAAGGCGATCGCGTCGGCGTCGATCCGCCGCGAGGACCTGTTCCTGGCGACGAAGTTCCACGGCCAGGTAGGAGGCAACCCACAGCACGCGGGCAACAGCCGACGGTGGATCACCCAGGCGGTGGAGAACAGTCTGCGCCGTCTCGGCACCGACTATCTAGACCTCTACCAAGCGCATCGACCCGATCCGCACACCGACCTGCTGGAGACGTTGCAGACCCTCGACGGTCTGGTTCGCGCCGGCAAGATCCGGTACTACGGCACCTCGGTCTTCCCGGCCCACCAGTTGGTCGAGGCGCACTGGCTCGCGGAGAAGCACGGGCTGATCGCGCCGCACACCGAGCAGGTGCCGTACTCGCTGCTGGTCCGAGGCGTGGAGCGGGAAGTGTTTCCCGTCGTCCGGAAGTACGGCGTCGGCGTGCTCAGCTACGGCCCGCTCGCGGCAGGGTGGTTGTCCGGCAAGTATCGTCTCGGCGGAGAGCAGCCGGAGTCGGCGCGCGCGGACCTCATCGCCGGCCGCTTCGACATCTCGCTGGATCGCAACCAGCGCAAACTGGCCGCCGCCGACGCACTCGCGAAACTTGCCGAGGACAACGACCTGACACTGGTCGAGCTCGCGATCGCGTTCGCGCTGAACCACCCGGCCGTCAGCAGCGTGATCATCGGACCGCGGACGGGGGAGCACCTGGATGCCTACCTGCGGGCGGTCGACGTACAGCTCAACGACGAGCTCCTCGACCGCATCGACGAGATCGTCGATCCGGGCACCCAGTTCCTGGAACGCGACACCGGTCGCGACACCCCGTCCCTGCAACCAGCCGCCCTCCGCCACCGAGAGGTATGAGATGACCTACAGCGCCGACCCAGCGAGATACGAGACCCTGCCCTACCGCCGGACCGGTTCCTCGGGGCTCGTCCTCCCCGCCGTGTCCTTCGGCCTCTGGCAGAAATTCGGCACCGACTACGCGTACGAGACGCAGCGCGAGATCATCCTGCACGCATTCGACCTCGGCATCAGCCACTTCGACAACGCGGACCGCTACGGCCCGCCGCACCGCGCCGCGCAGGCGAACTTCGGGCGGGTGCTCGCGTCGGATCTGGCGTCGTACCGTGACGAGCTGATCCTGTCCACGAAGGCCGGCAACCCGATCGGCCCGAGCCCTTATCTGAAAGGGGGTTCGCGGAAGTCGATCCTGACGTCGCTCGAGCACAGTCTGCGCGACCTCGGCACCGACTACGTGGACATCTTCTATCACCACAGCCCGGATCTGGAGACGCCGCTGGAGGAGAGCGTCGGCGCGTTGGTCAGCGCCGTACAGCAGGGCAAGGCACTGTACGTCGGCATCAGCAACTACCTGCCGGACCGGGCTCATGCGGCCGTGGAGCTGCTGCGCGAGGCCGGCGTACCGCTGCTGATCCACCAGACCCGGTACTCGATCTACGACCGCCGTCCGGAGCAGAACGGTCTGTTGGAGACCGCGAACCGGGACGGGTTCGGTGTCATCGTCTACAGCCCGCTCGCTCAGGGTCTGCTGACCGACAAGTACCTCGACAGCATTCCCGACGGGGCACGTGCGAAGAACAGCACGTTCCTGTCACCCGACGTCATCGACGAGACCTACAGACGTCGTACGACGGAACTCAACAAGCTGGCCGAGTCCCGCGGGCAGTCCCTCGCGCAGCTCGCGCTGCAGTGGGTCCTGCGCCGGGACGAGGTCACGTCCGCGCTGATCGGGGCCAGCTCCACCGCGCAGCTGGACCACAATCTGCAGGCGTTGAGCTTCCCGGCGCTGACCGACGAAGAGCTGGCCATCGTGGACGAGCACGGCGTCCACGGCACCGGGCTTAAGCTGTGAGCGAGGTCGTGGCCGCCAGCCGGATCGGGGCCGGGGTGGGGGACGGGCGGCCGTTCCGGCTTGGGTTTCTGCTGCATCTGGACAACGACAGTGCGCCGGCGGACGCGTACCGGCAGGCGATCGAGCTGTTCCGGGCCGCCGAGGAGCTCGGGTACGACTCCGGCTGGGTCATCCACCGGCACTTCCGGCAGGGCAACGAGCACGTCTCGGCGCCGCTCGTACTGCTGGCCGCGATCGCCGAGCACACCACCCGGATCCACCTCGGCACCGGCGTGTACGTTCTGCCGCTGGAGGACCCGCTCGTCGTCGCGGAGGCGGCCGCGACCCTCGACGAACTCAGCGGCGGCAGGCTGCAGCTCGGTGTCGGCTCCGGCCCGTTCCCCGGCGCCTGGGAAGCCTTCGGCAAGGACCTCGCGGATCGCCACACGCTGTACGACGACCGCGTGACGAGCCTGCACCGCTTGCTTTCCGGCCATCCGGTGAACAGCCTCGGCGAAGTACTCCATCCACCGGCTCGCGGTCTGCGAGGGCGATTGTGGCAGGCGACGTCCTCCGACCCAGCGGTCGCGATCGCCTCCGCCCAGGCGGCCGGCCGCGCGGGTGACGGTCTGCAACTCTCGCGTGCAACGTCGTTCAACCGGCAGCAGACGCCGGAGCGTCAGGCGGAGATAGTCGCGGCCTTCCGGACCGCACACGCCGCCGCGCACGCCGCCGCCCACACGAAAGGGCACACGAACGGGCACACGAACGGGCACACGGACGCGGACGGGGACGCGGACGGGCACACGAACAGGCACGCGGACGGGGACGCGGACGGGCACACAGACGGGCACGGGCACGGGGACGGGGACGGGCACCGGGACGGGGACGGGCACGGGCACAGGGACGGGGATGCCGTCGGGCGACCCGGGACAACGCCGCGGGTGCAGGTGTCGCGGGCGATCTATCCGCATCCGGATCGTGCCGCGGCCGTCGCCGCGGTAGCGCCAGGAGCGAGCCGCTGGCAATCGTGGATCGCGTCGCGCCAGGGCCTGCCCGAGCTGACGGTCGAGGAGTTCCTCGAACGGGACAACGCACTGCTCGGACCTCCGGAGGGAATCGCCGAGTCGCTCGCCGCCGACCCGGCCCTCGAACACGTGACCGATCTCCTGGTGAGCTTCGTACCCGGCGTACCGCCGGTGGACGAGCACCTCCGATTGTTGCAGGCAGCAACGGAAGTCGCCGGCCTGCTCGGCTGGGAGCAGCCACGATGACCTTCCACCTGATCGCCTCACTCATGACCCCCGGACACTTCCGGAGCGCGTGGCGGCTACCGGACGCGGACCCTCGCGCGTACCTCGACATCGACTACTTCCGCGGACTCGCACAGCTCGCCGACGAGGTAGGCCTCGACGCGATCTTCCTCGGCGACGCGCCGGCGCTCGGTCCGGAGGTCGGTACCAACCCGGGTACCGGCATCGATCCGCTGATCCTGCTCGGACACCTGGCGGCGGTGACCGAACGCGTCGGCGTACTGATCACCAGTTCGACCAGCTACAACTCGCCATACAATCTGGCGCGTCGCTTCCAGGCGCTAGACATCGTCACCAAGGGCCGCGCCGCGGTCAACCTCGTCACCACCTACGCCCCAACCGCGGCGGCGAACTTCGGGTTGACCGAGCCGATGGCCAAGGAGACCCGGTACCGGCGGGCATACGAGTTCCTGACCGTCGTACGCCGGTTGTGGGACAGCTGGGAGCGCGGCGCGATCATCGCCGACAAGCGGACCGGCCGGTACGCCGATCCCGCGCGGATCCATCCGGCCGACCACCACGGTGAGTTCTTCTCGGTCGCCGGACCGCTACCGGTGCCCGGCGACCATCCCGTGGTCGTGCAGGCCGGCGGCTCCGAGGGCGGCCTGAAACTCGGCGCGGAACTGGCCGACGTCATCTTCACAGTCGCGCAGACGCAGACCAAGGCCGTCGACTTCCGGGACGAGATCCGTCGCCGTGCCGTCGCCGCCGGGCGTGGGCAGGACGACGTGAAGGTCTCGCTCGGCGTCATCGTTCTCGTCGGCGAGACCGAGGACGACGCCCGCCGACGGGCCGATGAGTTGTACGGCACATTGCCGATCGACGACCTGGCGCGCGGCGTCCTCACCAGCCTGGGCCTACCCGAGCGAGACCTCGACGAGCCGATCCGGATCGACGACCTCCCGCACGTCCCGGTGGCCGAGGCCGGATCGGTCGGCTTCCAGGTCAGCACCCGGGCGCTACTCGCCGAGCGCCCGCTGTCCGCGCGAGAGCTCGCCCGTCTAGCACCCGGCAGCGGCCACCGCCTCGTGATCGGCACGGCCGAGCAGATCGCCGACGACCTGGAATCCTGGTGGCGCGCCGGCACCGCCGACGGCTTCACGATCATGTACGCCGACACCTCGGTCGACTTCGAACGCTTCGCCCGTCAGGTCGTCCCGCTCCTCGTCGACCGCAACCTCTTCACCCCGCCCCCGCCCGACACCACGCTCCGTCAACGTCTCGGCGTACCGTCGTGGGATCGCACCAGAGCGGCCGCGACCCGCGCTTCAGTGCTGTGACGGCACCAGGTCTCTGGGTTGCCAGATTGCCTTCTCGTACACCGCCCGCAGCGACTCCGGTTTCGGTGGAACCGGAGTCGCTGCGGGCGCCGGGAGGTGCTGGTCCTCCAGGAACAGGTCACGGCCGATCGCGTCGACCAACCGCGGGATGCCGGTCGCCAGGCTCTGCACGTCCCCGACCGGGATCCCGAAGCTGACCCCCGCCGCGGCCGAGAAGACGTGGAGCCGCCCCGCCCAGGGCGCCGTACTCGGTGTCGGCAGCCGGGATCATCGACCCGGACACGGGATGCGTGCTCGCGTCGACGGAAGTCCTGCGGGGCTGGGCCGGCGTCCCGCTACGCGTCGCCCTGAGCCGGCTGACCGGTATCGCTGTTGTTGCTGTTGACAACGATGTGCACGCGCATGCTGCCGGAGAGGCCTGGCTCGGGGCGGCGTCGAAGGCGAGTAGTGCCTTCTTTGTTGCTGTCGGCACCGGCATCGGAGCCTCGATCGTCATCGAGGGCAAGATCTGGCACGGTGAACGGAGCGTCGCGGGGCACTTCGGCCACCTGCCGGTCCCGCACGCCGGCGGCCTGCGGTGCGTGTGCGGCGGATCAGGCCACGTCGAGGCGGTCGCCGCGGGTCCCGCGATGGTCTCGGCGCACAACCGGCGTACCGGCATGCGCCTGAGCTCGCTGGCAGAGGTCGCCGTACTCGCGGAAGCCGGGTCGGAGTCGGCGATCGTGGCCCTCGACTCCGGAGCGCGTGCGCTCGGCTGTGCGGTCGGAGGAGCGGTGAACCTGCTGGATCCATCGGTCGTCGTCATTGGCGGCGGGGTCGTCGGTGCCGGTGAACGCTGGTGGGCTCCGATGGAGCAGTCACTGCGCGCGGAGCTCCTGCCGCCGCTGCGCGATATTCCCGTCGTACCCGCTGCCCTCGGTTCGGACGCCGCGCTGATCGGTGCGGCCAGGCTGGCATGGAAGGAGCTCGGATGAGTGTCGTCGAGGCGTTGAAGGGCGGGCTGGTCGTGTCCGTCCAGGCCTATCCGGGAGAGCCGATGCGTGACCCGGACACGATGCGCCGGATCGCCCAGGCCTGCATGCTCGGTGGCGCCATCGGGATCCGCGCTCAGGGGATCGCCGACCTGGTGGCGATCCGCCCGGTGATCGACCAGCCTCTGATCGGCCTCTGGAAGGACGGCACGACGGGTGTGGTCATCACGCTGACCGTCGAGCACGCGATCGCCGTGGCGCGCACCGGCTGCGAGATCGTCGCCATCGACGGCACGCTCCGCCCCCGGCCCGACGGTTCGTCCGTCGCCGACTCGATCGCCGCGATCCACGCCGCCGGCGCCCTCGCGATGGCCGACTGCTCCTGCCGCACCGACGGCCTCGCCGCGGCCGCGGCCGGCGCGGACCTGATCGGTACGACGTTGTCCGGCTACACCGATGACACAGATGACACCGCCAAGACCGACGGACCCGACCTGGCTCTCGTCGCCGCCTTCGCCCGCGAACTCGACCGCCCCGTCATCGCCGAGGGCCGCGTCCACACCCCGGCCCAAGCCCGAACCGCCCTCGACGCCGGCGCCCACGCCGTCGTGGTGGGCACCGCGATCACCCACCCCACCACCATCACCACGTGGTTCGCCGACTCCGTACGGCAATCTCACCCGAGAACGACCTTCAGGCAGACGACTGCTGTCCCGTCGACCATTGGGTTGCCCAAGTCCTCCCGGTAGCGTCGGCGGCCAACTCTCCATTTCAGCTCGCGATCCCCCTCACAGGCCGAGGAAAATGGATTGCCTCGGGGGCGTCGCTCACGTTGGCTGGGCAGCATGGTTGAACTGCGCACCGATCGGCTCGTGCTCCGGCGATGGCAAGACTCCGACCTTGAGCCGTGGGCGGCGATGAACGCCGATCCCGAGGTCCGGGAGCACCTGGGCGATCTGCTCACCCGCGAACAGAGCGATGCTTCGGTCGCGCAGTTCCAGGTCGAATTCGACCAGCGTGGGTACGGATGGTGGGCAGTTCAGGTGCAGGCCACGCGCGAGTTCATCGGCTTTGCGGGTTTGGATGCGGTGGATGACGGCATGCCGTTCACAGGCGTGGAGATCGGTTGGAGGCTGGCTCGTTCGGCCTGGGGTCAGGGTTACGCGACCGAGGCAGCCCTGGCCGCCTTGGCCTTCGGCTTCGACACGCTCGAACTCCCCGAGATCCTTGCCGTGACGACGGCCGGCAACCTCCGCTCGCAAGCGGTGATGCGCCGGATCGGCATGACCTACGACCCGGCCGACGACTTCGACGACCCCACCGAACCCGACGGACCTCTGCGCCCGAACGTGTTGTACCGAATCACGCGTCGTACAAGCGCCTAACGGACTGAGGAGGCTTCGAGCCTGAGGTAGGGGAGGGTGGGCAGTTCAGTGCTGCGTGTCGACTCGGGCGCGGAGCTTGCGCTGGGCGCGGCGGCCGTGGGCGACGGCGAGTGGGAGGGCGCGGAGTCCGAATCGGGGCGCGGCATCGGCCAGCCGGACCTGTAGGCCGCGCCAGGCCGGCACCGACGTCACCGGGCGTGGCTTGTCCAGGACCTTCGCGACGGCGGCCACGACCTCCTCCGGCTGCAGGAGTTTGCCGGAGAACGACAGCGCGGACGCCGGGTCGTCGAGCTTGTCGTGCAGCATCGGGGTCCACATGCCGTCCGGGCAGATGCACGAGATGTCGATGTTCCTGATGCCTGCGATCCGCAGGTCGGCGAGGGTGCTGAGGCTGAAGCCGATCGCGGCGTGCTTGGAGGCCGCGTAGACCGCCTCGCCCGGCACCGCTGTGAGTCCGCCGAGCGACACGATGTTCACGACGTGTCCGCCGTACGAGCGCATCGCCTCGATCGCTGCGACGGTGCCGTTCATGGTGCCGAGTGCGTTGACCTCGATCATGAACCGCCGGGTGTGCTCGTCCTGTTCCCACGCCGGACCGGTCCGCAGAATGCCGGCGTTGTTGACCCATACGTCCAGACGACCTGCTCGTTCCACGATCTCGTCCCGGGCCGCGGCGAGCTGCGCGCCGTCCCGTACGTCGAGAACGTAAGGAACCGCACGCTCGCCCAACTCCGCGGCAGCCGTCTTCGCGGCCTCCGCGTCGACGTCGGTGAGCAGGACCGTGTGCCCGCGCTCAACGAGCAGCCGGGCGAGCTGCCGGCCGAGTCCGCGGCCTGCGCCGGTGACGACGGCCCCGGCGGGCCGCGACACCTTCACCGCCGGCCTGCCGTGATCGCGCACTGCGGGCTGCCCAGGTGCCGGATCATGACTCGCTCCTCGGAGGGTAGAGAGCTACTCGTGGGTAACGACCTTAACAGCAGCGGCTCGATCCGGACCTACTATCGGGACAGTCGTGGTCCCGAAGGAGGCGTGGCTGACGTGCCCGAGGACGTGGATCTGCTGGTTGTCGGCGGGGGTAAGGCCGGCAAGTCGTTGGCGATGGACCGGGCCAAGGCGGGCTGGTCCGTGGTGATGGTGGAACGGGACAAGATCGGGGGCACCTGTATCAACGTCGCGTGCATCCCGACCAAGTCGCTGGTCGAGTCCGCGCGCACGATGGTGGTGGCGAGGGATGCCGACGTGATGGGTGTGGAACTCGACAGCGAGCCGATGGTGTCGCTCGCTGCGCTGCGCCGCCACAAGGAGTCGGTCGTCGGCGGGATGGTGGACGCGCACCGGACGCTGTTCACCGATTCCGGCATGGACTTCGTGATGGGAACAGCCCGGTTCGTCGCGCCGAGAACCGTCCGGATCACGACCCAGGACGGTGGCACCCGGACAGTTCGCGGCAAGGATGTCGTGGTCAACGCCGGCACCACGCCGGCCGTACCGGATCTGCCGGGTGTCGCCGAGTCGGAGGTGTGGACGTCCGAGACGATCCTGCGCCTCGAGAGGCTTCCACGTACGCTGCTGATCCTGGGCGGCGGCTACGTGGGGTGCGAGTTCGCCTCGATGTTCGCGCTCTTCGGTACGAGAGTTGTACTGCTGCAGGGTTCGGGGCAGGTGCTTCCTCGCGAGGACGCCGACATCGCGGGCGCCGTCTCCGAGATCCTCGTTGACCAGGGCGTCGACGTACGAACGGGTGTGCGGGCCACCGCAGTACGTCGCGAGCCGAGCCACGGACCGGTCTCGGTCACCTTGGAGGACGGGTCGTCGGTGACGGGCGACGAGTTGCTGGTTGCCACCGGACGAACTCCGGTCACCGCCGACCTCGGGCTCGATGCTGCGGGGGTTGAGCTGACCGCGCGTGGGTTCGTACAGGTCGACGATCACCTTCGCACCAGTGCTGAGCATGTCTGGGCCGCTGGAGACGTGGCCGGCAGTCCGCAGTTCACCCACGCGTCGTGGAACGACTTCCGTATTCTGCGGGCCAACCTGACCGGCCGGGACGCGTCGACGGCCGGACGGCTCGTTCCGTACACCGTGTTCGTGACTCCGGAACTGGCTCGGGTCGGCCTGACCGAGGCCGAGGCGCGCGCCGCCGGGCACCAGGTGACGGTCGCGAAGATTCCCGTGTCGGCGATCCCGCGCGCGAAGACGATTCATGACCGGATCGGCGTCTGGAAGGCGGTGGTCGATGCCGAGACGGACCAGATCCTCGGCGCGGCGCTGCTGGGCCACAACGCCGGAGAGGTCATCTCGGCCGTCCAGTTGGCGATGCTCGGGGGGCTGCCGTACCAAACCGTTCGGGACGCCGTACTGACCCATCCGACGATGGCCGAGGGCCTCAACCTGCTGTTCGACACCCTAGGCGACGAGCCGCACCACCCCTAGGAGCGGGGGGTCGGGTCATCAAACGCGCAGTCTTGGTGCCGCTGGTGGGACTCTTGAACGGTGAGGACGGTGCGGCCCGATGAGGCGCTTGCGTTGTGGGACGGATTCCCGGTTGGCCGGCAGCCGCGGCCGATCGTGTTGATGGGGTCCGCGATCGGCCCGGGCGGGGGCCCGATGGTTGAGGACAAGACCGTTGTCTTGCGGAATGCGCCGGTGGTGTCGGAGGTCGAGATGCCGTCGTGGCTGCTGGAGGCGCTGCAACCGGCATTTCCGGAGCAGCAGCAGTCCGATCCGGTCGAGGTGAGGTCGGTTCGGCGGGTGTACCCGGAGTTCCGCACGGATCGTGGGCACCGGCCGCTTCCGGCGTACCGCGTGGAGTTCAAGGGCACGAGGTTCCGGCCTGGGCATGCGCCTGATCCGAAGTCCGAGGGGAGGGGATTCCCGGCGATGCTCGCGCTGGACCCGCAGGTGGAGGCAACCATGTGGTGGCCGCCTGGCCTTGATTCCGTGTATCGCGGCGGGGTGCGTCACCTTCCGCCCGCCGTTCTGGTCGATGGCGAACGAACGATCAGGGTGACGGTGTACGGTTCGCCGCCGGCCTACACCGACGTCCGGGTGTCCGCCGTACTCGAGTCCCGCACGGCCGTACTGCTCATGATCGAGCACATGCCGCATCCGGGTGTCGAGGTGATTCCCATGGTCGCAGTCGGACGGCTGGTCATCGCCAGACTCTCCACGCCCCTGGGCGCGCGCGTCCTGCTCCAGGCGGACGGTCTTCCCCTCGAGGTTCTGCCCGGTTAATGGTGGCGAAGTTGTCTTCCCGCTGATCGGTCCGCTCCAGTTAGTCGAAGTAGAGCGTTGCGCCCGGCTCGAGGTAGTGGTCGATGCGGCGACGCATGGTCGAGTTCATCTGGAGGTCGTTGAGTTCGGATTGTGGGATCCAGCGGACCCGGGTGCTTTCGCTGCTGGGCGTCGGTGTACCGCCCGTTGCGCGTCCGTGGAGGAGGATCGAGAACTCTTGGCGGGCTTCGCCGTTGCTGGTGTAGAGGATGATGTGTTTGGGGTCGGTGTAGATGCCGAGGACGTCGAGGATCTCGCAGGCGATGCCGGTCTCTTCCTTGGTTTCGCGTACGCCGGCTTGCGACATCGATTCGCCGAGGTCGATGGCTCCGCCGGGGAGTGCCCAGTTGCCGTTGTCGGAGCGTTCGATCATCAGGATCTCGCCCGCGTCGTTCTCGATCACGACGTTCACCGACGGGACCATGCTGTTGGCGGCCGGCGCGTCCGGATCGTCGTAGTAGTCGATTCGCCCGGCCATCACGTCTCCGTCATTAGGGCCGCGTCATCCCAGACGCGGTGGAAGCTCTGCAGATAGTAGCCCTGCAGGCCCGCCGACCGGGCTACGGCTCGGGGCCGTCAGGAATCGCTGCGCGAGTGCTTCACGAGCGGGTACCCCATAAGGTGATTGCGACGGTTGCCGCGAGCAACACGACCAGGAACGCCAGGAACGCGGTCCCCAGCAGCCGGTTACCTGAGCCGCCAGGCCCTACCTCGCCCACCACACTTCCTTCCGTGACAGACCCCGAGCTACAGCTCGGATGTTGCCAGTCCGAGCGCCGATTTGGAAGGAAACACCGACCCCTGGTGGCATATTGCAGGTTGTTGCAACCAGGGACTGGCGGTGGGTGATGCTGCAGCCACGAAGCGCGCATGAAGGCGTCGCGAGGTTTGAGTTGGCCGACCACGACAACCTCGTAGCTATCGGTGCGTGGGTCGCAGAGCCGGGGTGAGCGCGGGCGATCCGAGGACCTGACCCGGGATCGGCGTCGTCTCGAACGGGAGCGCGAGCCCGGATCGCCAGGCGAGAAGCCTGACATGGTCCCCGGCGTCGAGCGCGATCGCGAGCCAGCGACTGTCCGCGGAGAACGCCAAACCGGGGGAGGTCTTCGCGGGGATCTCCAGGCCGGGCACGGTCTCGACCCGGCCGGTGTCGAGGCGAATGATCGCGATGTCGCTGGGTGGGGCCGGATGGGCCGCGTCGTACCGCGGGTCCGTCGTCGCGCGTTCGAGGCGGAACGCCAGCAGGTTTCCATCCGGGCTGACGATGGCGCCGTCGGCCCGGCGGGGAAACCGGTAGTTGGTGGTTGCGCCGGTGCTGATCGATCGGCGGTGCAGCCTGCAGGTACCTGCGCCGTACGGGTCGCATCCGGTGGTCCAGGCGACCTTATCGTTGCCCGCTGCAACAAATGAAGCGCCCGGTCCGAGGTCGGCTCTGCCGAGACCTTTTCGGCTCAGTCCAGATGCCGCAAGAGCGCCCAGATCTTGGCCCATGGCAGTCGTGGTGCTTCGCAGACGGCGACGGGCTGTCCTTGTTCCTCGTTGTCGACGCCGACGCGGTTGTCGAGGTGCGTGACCACGTGGCAGGTGAATGCCGTTCGAGCCAGGTCGAGTTCGCCACCCACGAACACCACGGTGGTCACGTCGTCTGCCGGCCGGGCCTGGTCGTGGAGCGCGTTCTGGGCGCTGTAGACCGGGACGTCGGGACGATAGCGCGCGACTGCCCCGGCCTCGCCGTAGTTGGAGGTCACCACGACCGCGTCCCCACCGCGGGAAGTGTTGTCGTAGACCTCCGCGATCTCAGCGACGTACGTCGGCCAGCCGACCGAGTCGGGCACTGTCTGGTTGATCGACGGGATGGGCGTTGCACCAACCGACGTCGCGGAGGCCAGCGGGAGGCCGATCGCCGCCGACACCGCCCCGTTGAGGACGAACAAAGCGGCCCATATCCGGCCCAGGTGCCTTTCCATCGCGACGATCCCCGCGGCGAACGGCACGGGCAGCAGGAAGATCGGATAGTACGCCTGGGTGCCGGCGACGAAGGTGAACGCGACCAGGACGATGAACGCCACGACGAGGAAGCGGACACGGACGTCCCGCGCCAGCGCCCGCAGACCGGCCAGCCAGATCACCACCATCGGGGGCCCCAGCAGCACCACGAGCAAGAACCACATCGAGGTACGTACGTCGGCGGCGTTGTGGTCGGCGAGGGCGCGTCCCATGTCCAGTTCGGGCCAGCCGTTGACCACCTGGTAGACGATATTGGGAGCCGCGAGCAGCAGTGCGAGAACCGTCGCTCCCCAAAGGTAGGGCGAGGAAAGCCGCCGGCGTGGGCCGACGAGCGCAAGACCGAGGGCGATCCCAACGATCGGCACACCGATCAGAAGTTTGTTGTACGTCGCAATGCCCGCGACCGCCCCGGCGGCGAGCCACCAGCGTGGCTGCATCCGCAGCTCGGCCCGAAGTACGCAGAGACAGGCCGCGGGCCAGAAGACGAGATCTGGCGTCGAGGTCAGGAACACGTGGCCGAACACGATGACCGCGGACGTTGTCGCCATACCCCATGCCGTCCAGGTCTGAGCCTTCGTGCCGCCGCCGAGTTCCCGGGCGATCAGGGTGGTGATCAGCAGGCATCCGGCGGCGCACAGCGTCGCGGGGACGCGAAGCAGCCACGGCCCGCCGCCGGTCATCGAGGCGAGCGCGTGCGAGAGGAGGGGCACCAGCGGCGGCTGGTCGACGTACCCCCAGGCGGGCTTGAGCATCGAGAAGTAGAGTTCGTCACGCTCGAAGCCGTACCGATTGCTGAACACCGACAGCAGCGTCACGACCAGCACGAGGGGCGGGACGAGTCCTCGCCAGGCGATCGCGGGCACTTCCCTGTTCGTGGCCGGGTAACCCGCGAGGTACTCCGGCACCGTTCACTCCTTCCATCCACGGACGATCTTCACATTGACCCCCGTTCGCCGGCCCCGGGCAACCCCGAGCGAACGGCCAGCCGGCCTACAGCTCGTACGCCCTCGACGCCACCACCGGCATCTGGCGGGCCAACGGCTTCTTCGTACTGACCCTGGCCGGAGACCGCGTCCACGAGATCATCCGCTTCGAGCTCCCGATGATGGAACGCTTCGGCCTGCCCCGAACCCTGCCGCGGTGAGGGCTTTGGTGAGGACCAGGTCTGCGTGAACAGCACCGTGAACAAGCACCAGCCGGCTGTCGGCGAAAGACTACTTGCTGGCGGCAACCTTCTTCGTACTGTCTCCGCCGCCGACGGCCGGCGTGCCGGCGGGCGATCGGGTCTCCAGGTAACGAAGTACTACCTTCAACGAGTTACGCATTGCCACAGGTCGTGCGGCTGCGGTAGGCAACCGGTAACGAGGAGGGGAGTGCGGTCGATGGAGGGCAACGAGGTGACGACGGCGCTGCAAGGCGCGTATGCCGGTCTGGTGCGGGCCGTGGACGTGGCCAGGCGACGGCCCGACGATCGGGTGGATGCCACAGTGGTGGTGTCAGATCTTCATGAGTTGCGCTCGTTGATGTCGGCGGCGGCGCAGCTGATGCGGTCGTTCCGGTTGGTGCGGTACGGCGCGGCGGTGAAGTGGGGGCCTGCCGGCGAACCGGACGACTCGGGCGGATTGACGCCGGCGGAGTACGTCGAGGCGGCCGACCGGGACCTCGATGAGGCCTACGCCCACCTGGAGCGGGCCGCCGTCAGTCTGACCGCGGCCCGCCGCAGGATGGCGGAACTGCGCTGAGCCACTCAGGTCTCATCGTGAGCTGCCGCCGGCGGCGAGGCGCATGAGGTCGGTGGTGAAGTCGAGGTCGTCGGCGGTGTGGTCGGCGCGGGTGGCGTTGCCGGCGAACTGGTGCTGGTAGCCGTCCCAGTTGCCGTCGGCGATCTGGTCGGGGGCGCCGCTGCGGATGAGTACGGCGAGTTCGTTCGCGGCGCGGGTGATGCGTTTGGTGAGGTCGGGGTCGCCCCAGTCTTCGGGGGCGGCGTAGAGCGAGGTGGGGACCGGGATCGCGCGGAGGAACGCGAACAGGGGGCGGAGTTGGTCGTCGGGGACCATCGCGTGGCGTGCGGTGCCGCCGGTTGCGGCGAGGATGACGGGTTTGGCGACGAGCAGGTCGTTGTCGATCAGGTCGACGAAGGATTTGAACAGTCCGGACGCGGCGGCCTTGTAGACCGGGGTGCTGGCGATGATTGCGTCCGCGGCGGCGAGCCGGTCGATGGCGTTCTGGACTGTCTGGTCGGGGAATCCGCGGACGAGGGACTGGGCGATCTGCACCGCGATCGGGGCGAGGTCGATGACGGTGACGGAGACCTGGCGGTCGTCGGTGCGCAGTACGTCGACGGTCTTCTGGGCGATGCGGTCGGCGAGGAGTTTCGTCGAGGAGGGGTCGCTGGTGCCGGCCGTGATGACGGCGATGGTCAGCGGGTTCATTGCGGGTTCCTGTCCGGCCGTGTGGTGGCGGCCTCGGTGAGGGCGAGGCAGAGGTCTCGGAGGGTGGTGAGTTGTTCGGGGGAGAGGGCGCGGGTCATCGCGGTGTTGACGTGCCGGCCGTGGTTGCGGCCGACGCGGCGGCGTACGTCGCGGCCGTCGGGGGTGAGCCGGATCCGTGAGGCGCGGCCGTCGTGCGGGTCGCCGGTGCGTTCGACCAGGCCGCGGCGTTCGAGGCGCGCGACCAGGCGGGACACGCCGGCCTGGGTCAGCAGGGCGTCGGCGCAGAGGTCGATGATGCGCAGGCCGTCGCGGGCCCGGGCGAGGGCGTACAGGACGCCGTACTCCCGGGGGAGCAGGTCGTCCCATTCGCCCTCGTGCTCGTACTCGCGGGCCAGGGTCGACTCGGCGCGAAGCAGTGCTTCCCAGGCCTGGTTGGCCAGGCGCGACGTGTTCTCCATGTCAGAAGGCCGCCGGGAAGTTCGCCTCGACGTCGGGGTTGCTGTCCTGGTACGGCGAGGTGCCGGACAGGTTGTCGCCGCGGTTCGGGTTCGGTCGCGGCCGGCGCGGTGCGGCGTCGCCGTACTTCGCGATCACCAGCGACTCGTGGGTCGGTGCGTCCGGTACGCCGGGCGCGCGGCGGGCCTCCATTTCCTTGCGGAGCACCGGGACGACCTCGGTACCGAGCAACTCGATCTGCTCCAGCGCGGTTTCCACCGGCAGCGCCAGACCGTCGAGTGCGAACAGTTGCCGCTGGTAGTCGCCGAAGCCTTCCTGGAACGTGAGCACCTTGTCGATCACCTGCTGCGGGCTGCCGACCGTGATCGGCGTGGCGGCCATTTGGTCCTCGAGCCGGGATCCGCGGAACACCGGGTAGTTCTCGAAGTACGGCCGGAACGCGTCGATCGCGTCCTGGGAGCGCTTCGCGATGAACGACATCCCGCCGAGCCCGACGATCGCCTGCTCGGGCGTTCCGTGGCCGTAGTGCGCGTAGCGCTTGCGGTACAGGTCGACGAGCGGCTTGAAGTGGAAGTTCGGCGCCAGGATGTGGTTGGCGAAGAAGCCGTTGCCGTAGAACGCGGCCTGCTCGGCGATCTCCGGCGTACGGATCGAGCCGTGCCAGACGAACGGCGGTACGTCGTCCAGCGGGCGCGGCGTGGACGTGAAGCCCTGCAACGGCGTACGGAACCGGCCTTCCCAGTCGACGACGTCCTCACGCCACAGTCGGTGTAGCAGGTTGTAGTTCTCCAGCGCGAGCGCGACCCCCTGACGGATGTCCTTACCGAACCACGGGTAGACCGGCACGGTGTTGCCGCGGCCGACCATCAGATCGAGCCGGCCCTTCGCGACGTGCTGCAGCATCGCGTAGTCCTCGGCGATCTTCACCGGGTCGTTCGTGGTCATCAGCGTGACCGACGTACTCAGCATGATCTGCTGCGTCCGCGCCGCGATGTGCCCGAGCAGGGTCGTCGGCGACGACGGCACGAACGGCGGGTTGTGGTGCTCACCGAGCGCGAACACGTCCAGGCCCACCTGATCGGCCCGCTCGGCGATCCGGATGATGTTGTCGATCCGCTCCGCCTCACTGTACGTGTACCCGGTCACCGGGTCCGGCGCGATGTCACCGACCGAAAAGATCCCGAACTGCATGACGCCCTCCTGTCGACAGCCAGTCAACTATATGACTGCGCATGCAGTTCAACAACATGACTACGCATGTATTCCCGAGAGCATGACCGGCGGGCTAGGTTGCGGGTATGAGATTCGACCGGTACACCGTGACCCTGCTGACGCTGCGCACTGACGCGCCTGACCTGACCGCCGAGCAAGCCGGCGAGTTGCAGGATCGCCATCGTGGCTACGGCGCGGAACTGCAGGAGCGCGGTCTGATCCTTGCTCGCGGTCCTCTTGTCGACCAGGACGACGAGCGCTACCGCGGCTTGTCTGTTTGGTCGGTCGACGCGGAGACTGCGCGGTCCCACGCCGAGGCCGATCCCGCCGTCCGGAGCGGCCGCCTTGCCGTCACCGTGATGACCTGGATGATGCCGGCCGGCAACCTCCAGTTCGGCGTGGTCCACCCACCTCGTTCGGTGGCGGAGGCGGCAGACGGTTAGGTTCGTGCAGCACTGGGGGATGCGCCTGGGCGCTCAGGGTTGGGGGGACCAGCCGGGGCCGCGGATGAGATGGTTGAGGCGGGTGCGCCAGTTCGGTGCGCGGCGTACGTCGTGCCAGATGGCGGCGAACTCGTGCGTGGCGACGCGCAGTGGGTTGTGCGTGCGGATGTTCGTGGTCAGGCCGTAGACGACGCGTTCGCGTTCGGGTTCGAACGTGGTGAACAGGCGGTCCCAGACGATCAGGATGCCGCCGTAGTTGCGGTCCAGGTAGATCGTGTTCGAGCCGTGGTGGACGCGGTGGTGGGACGGGGTGTTCAGGACGAGTTCGACGGGTCGCCAGAGAGTTCCGATCCGCTCGGTGTGGATGAAGAACTGGTAGACGAGGCTGATCGACTGCTGCAGCAGGATCATCCACGGCGCGAACCCGAGCAGGGCCAGTGGCAGCCAGAACGGCAGCGACGTGAACGGCGTCCAGGGTTGCCGGAGCGCGGTTGAGAGGTTGTAGAACTCGCTCGAATGGTGAACGACGTGGCTGGCCCAGAACACGCGGATGCGGTGGTGGCCGCGGTGGTACCAGTAGTAGGCGAGGTCGTCGGCGACGAACAGCGCGACCCAGGTCAGCGGATTGCCCGCGGGCAGGTGCAGCGGGGTGACCAGGTAGGCAGCGGCGTACACGGTGACGACCACCAGCTTCCAGCCGATGTTGATCACCACGTTGCCCATGCCCATGGCCAGGCTGGTCCGCGAGTCGCGCAGGTTGTACCCGAGCTCGTCGTCGTCGGGCAGCAGGTAGAACGAGGCGGCCTCCAGCGCCAGGCAGACCACGAACACCGGGATCGCGTGCAGGATCAGGTCGAACATCGTCCTCACTCCCTCGGGTTCACGGCATCGACGAAGCGGCTGAGCAACCGGTGCGCGGTGCGGTGTGCGGCGGTCGCGTCGCGGGCGGCGATCAACGCGGCGAGTTTGCGGTGCTCCGCGGCCGCGGCGAACTCGGCGGCCAGCCCGAGGTCCGCGACGACCTGCCAGCCGACCTCGCCGAAGGCGGCCACCAGGGTGTTCAGCCCGAGCAGGTACGCGACGTTGCCCGATCCGGCAACCACCGCGGTCCAGAACGCCAGGTCCCCGGCGAACACCTCGGCGCCGCCCGCAGACGGGTAGTCCGCAGCCGCCCGCGTCACCGCGGCCAGCTCTTCCTCGGTCGCGTTCACAGCGCACAGCCGCGCGGCATCCGCGGCGACGCACCGACGCATCTCGGCGATGTCCCGCACCACCCGCAGTGGCGGGATCGCCCCGGACGCGGCCAGTGCCGACAGTACGTCGAGCCCGGCATGCGTACGCCAGTCCTGTACGGCGGTCTTCCCACCGTGCGTGATCCGGATCAGCCCGGCCTGCTGGATCCGCTTCAGCGCCTCCCGGATCGCGTGCCGGTTGACCTGGAACGACTCGGCCAACTCACGCTCGGCCGGCAGCACCGCACCGGGCGCGAGCCGCCCGGACAGGATCTCGTCGACCAACTGCCCGAACACGACGTCCGACACCGCGGCCCTCACAACGGGGGTGACCTCCATGACGACCCAGGATGCGGGCGCCTCCGCAACATGTCAACTGGTTGGACCAGTTGTTCACGAAGGCAAGTCGGCTGCCGGGTAGTCGTAGCGGCCCGGGAACCAGGGTGTGCCGGAAGTAACCCAGTAGAAGAAGCGGACCCGGCGGACGGCGAACCGCCACGCCCCGTCGGGTTCGCGCACGATCGAGTCGGTGTAGCGGCCGGCGGCGATTTGGGGGGTGCCTTGGACGACGCAGGGCTGGTAGAGCCAGGTCTGGCCGGTTGCGGTGTCGCCGTCGAGGTCGATCGTTTCGTTCGAGCTGAAGTGCCACCAGGCGTCGAGTGGTCCTTCCAGGAGGTTGGGGAAGAACGTACGGAGGGCGGCGCGGCCGCGGACCAGGGACAGGCCGTCGAAGCAGCCGTCTTCGGTGAAGAGGTTGGCCAAGTCGTCCCACCGGCGGTCGTCCAGGAACTGGCAGTACCGGGCGCGCAACTGGCCGATCGCGTGCAGATCCTCCAGGCGCTGGACGCGTTGCTCAAGTGACATCGGCCGCGGTCGCCTCCCTGACCTCGTCGGCGGAAACGCCCGGTGCCAGTTCGACGAGGGCGAAGGAACCCTGGCGTACGTCGAGGACGGCGAGGTCGGTGACGACGCGGTCGACGACGCGGCGGCCGGTCAGCGGCAGCGTGCAGGACTCGACCAGCTTCGGGGCGCCCGTGCGGGTGCGGTGCTCCATCAGCACGATCACCCGGCGGGCGCCGCTGACCAGGTCCATCGCGCCGCCCATGCCCTTGACCATCGAGCCGGGCACCATCCAGTTCGCGAGGTCGCCGTACCCGGAGACCTGCATGCCGCCGAGGACCGCGACGTCGACGTGGCCGCCGCGGATCATCGCGAAGCTGGTCGCGGAGTCGAAGTACGACGCACCCGCGACAACCGTGACCGTCTGCTTGCCGGCGTCGATCAGGTCCGGGTCGACCTCGTCGTCGTACGGGAACGGGCCGAGGCCGAGGACGCCGTTCTCGGCCTGCAGGGTGACGGCCGTGCCGGGCGGCAGCTGTTCGGGGATGAGCGTCGGCAGCCCGATCCCGAGGTTCACGTACTCGCCGTCGTTCAGCTCCTGGGCGGCGCGGGCGGCCATCTCGGCACGGGACCACGGCATGTCAGGCCTCCGGTCGCGGTCGGGTGGTGCGCTTCTCGATGCTCTTGCGGGCGGCCTGTTCCGGCGTCAGCGGTACGACGCGTTGCACGAAGACGCCCGGGAGATGGACCGAGTCCGGGGCGAGCGAGCCCGTCTCGACGACCTGCTCGGCCTCGACGATCGTCAGCCGCCCGGCGGTCGCGGCGACCGGGTTGAAGTTCCGCGCGGCCGCGTGGAAGACACAGTTGCCGGCCCGATCGGCCACCGCGGCCCGGACCAGCGCGACGTCGGTGACGATCGCTTCCTCGAGGACCATCTCGCGGCCCCCGATGGTCCGCACCTCCTTCGGCGGCGAGGCCACCGCGACTGTTCCGTCCGGGTGGTACTGCCAAGGCAGGCCGCCGTCGGCGACGAGCGTGCCGACCCCCGTCGGGGTGAAGAACGCGCCGATTCCCGCACCGCCCGCGCGCAGCCGCTCGGCGAGGGTGCCTTGTGGGGTCAGCTCCACCCGCAGTTCGCCTGCCAGGTACTGCCGGGCGAACTCCTTGTTCTCCCCGACGTACGACGCGACCACGCGGCTGATCCGTCCCTGTTCGAGCAGCAGGCCGAGGCCGGCGCCGTCGACGCCGCAGTTGTTCGACACGACGGTCAGGTCCCGGGCGCCCTGTTCGAGCAGCGCCTCGATCAGGAACCACGGGATGCCCGCCAGCCCGAAGCCGCCGACGGCGAGGCTGCTGCCGTCGGGAATGTCCGCGACCGCGTCGGCGGGTGTCCCGACGACCTTGTCCACGCTCATTCGGCGCTCCCGAGCAGGTGCGCGACCACGGCCGGGTTGATCAGGTCCGGTCGTTCCGCGGCAGCCAGGTGCGCGGCGCCCGGCACGACCAGAAGCTTGCCGTCAGCAACCGAGCTCGCGATCCGCTCCAGCTGCCAAGGGGGAGTGGCCGGGTCGTCGGCCCCGGCGACCGCCAGGGTGGGAGCGCTGATGCCCGCAAGGTCGGGCAGCAGGTCCATGGTCGCGATCACCTCGCAGCACGACGCGTACCCCTCGGCGGGGGTGGCCGCCACCATGGCCTCGGATCGCTCGCGCAGCAACGGATCCGACTCCAACAGTGCGGCAGTGAACCACCGGCGTACGACGGCTTCCGCCACCGCCTCGGAACCCTTCGCGCGGACGAGTTCGGCGCGCTCGAACCAGGCCGAGGCCGGTTCGAGGCGGGCGCCGGTGCACAGCACCACCAGCCGGTCGACGCGCTCCGGGTTGCGCGCGGCGAGCCGCATCCCGGTCATCCCACCCAGCGAGAGGCCGACGAAGTGCGCCCGCTCGACGCCGAGCCGGTCGAGGAGTACGACGACGTCGTCGGCGAGGTCGTCGATGTCGTATGAGCCGGCCGGGACCGGTGAGCGCCCGTGGCCGCGGGTGTCGAAGCGGACCACCCGGAAGTGCTGTTCCCAGGCGGCGAGGTTGGCGTCCCACATCTCCCAGGTGGACCCGAGCGAGTTGGCCAGTACGACGGTCGGCGCGTCCGCCCGGCCGCTGACGACATGGGCGACGTCGGTCATCGGACGGCCTCGAAGATCGCGGCGATGCCCTGGCCGCCGCCGATGCACAGCGTCTCCACCGCGTAGCGCCCGCCGCGACGGTGCAGTTCGTGCGACAGCGTGGCGAGGATCCGGGCGCCGGTCGCGCCGACCGGGTGCCCGAGCGAGATGCCGGAGCCGTTCGGGTTCAGGCGCTCGTCGGTGGGATCGACCTTCCATTCCCGCAGACACGCGAGTACCTGTGCCGCGAAGGCCTCGTTCAGCTCGATCAGGTCGAGGTCGTCGAGGGTCAGGTCGGCGCGGGCGAGCGCCGCGGCGACGGCCGGTACGGGTCCGATCCCCATCACCTCCGGGCCGACACCGGCGACCGCCCAGGAGCGGAGCGCGACGAGCGGCCGGAGACCGCGGCGCTCGGCCTCGTCGCGGGTGGTCACCACGCACACCGCGGCGCCGTCGTTCTGGCCGCTCGCGTTCCCGGCGGTCACGGTTGCCTCGGAGTCTGCCTTGAGCATCACCGGTCGCAGCCTGGCGAGACTTTCCAGCGTGGTGTCGGCCCGCGGGTGTTCGTCGGCGGTCACACCGGCCACCGGCACCAGTTCGTCGGCGAAGCGGCCCTCGGCCTGGGCGGCGATCGCGCGCCGGTGGGAGCGGAGCGCGAACTCGTCCTGCTCGGCACGGGAGATCCCGTACTCGCGCCGGACGTTCTCGGCGGTCTCGAGCATTCCGCCGGGGACCGGGTGGTACTTCCCGCCGGCGGTCTCGCGGGCGCGGACCAGGCGGTCGTTCAGTTCGACGTTCCCGCGGACGCCGGTCCGCAGCCCGAGCGCATAGTGCTCGACCTGCGACATGGATTCGGTGCCCCCGGCAACAACCACCCGGGCGGCGCCGGTCGCGACCATGCCGGCGGCGTACAGCACGGCCTGCAGGCCCGAGCCGCAGCGGCGGTCCACCTGGACGCCGGGCACCGACGTACCGAGGCCGGCATCGAGGGCGGCGATCCGGCCGATCGCGGGCGCCTCGCCGTTCGGGTAGCACTGGCCGAGGACGACGTCGTCGACATCGCCTTCGCCGAGGCCGGTCCGCCGTACCAGCTCGGTGAGGGCGGCGGTGGCGAGGTCGGCCGCGGAGAGGGCGGCCAGCGCACCGCCGAAGCGGCCCACCGGTGTACGGATCGGCTCACAGATCACCACGTCGCTCATGCCCTCGACGGTAGGCCGCGCGGACCGATATGGAGAAATACTCATTTACGCTCGATCAAGACTCTGAGAGTATGAATCGTGGAGCTTCGCCATCTGCGGTACTTCGTCGCCGTCGCCGAGGAACGGCACTTCGGCCGGGCGGCGGCCCGGCTGCACATCGCCCAACCACCGCTGTCCCAGCAGATCCGCCAACTGGAGGGGGAGCTCGGTGTGCAGCTGCTGCGCCGGACGACGCGCCGGGTCGAGCTGACCGCCGCCGGCAAGGCCTACCTCGACCGGGCGCGGCAGATCATCGCGGCCGTCTCGTCCGCGGCGGGGGAGGCGCAGCGGGTGGCGGCGGGGCTGCAGGGCCGGCTGGTCATCGGCTGCGTCGGGTCCGCGACGTACAGCCTGCTCCCACAGCTCGTGCGGACCCTGCGCGAGGAGCTTCCGGACGTGGAGGTCTCGGTGCAGGGGGAGATGCTGGCCCCCGATCAGGCCGGCGCGCTGCTGGCCGGCCGGATCGATCTCGGCCTGCTCCGGCGGCCGGTCGACGAGGACGCGTTGCGGGTACGGACGCTCCGCGCCGACCGGCTGATCGTCGCGGTTCCCGACGGGCATCGGCTGGCCGGACGGTCGCGCCTGCGACTGCGGGACCTGGCGGGCGAGGACTTCGTGATCCATGCCGGTGGCGGGCGGTCGGTCATGCACGACGCGGTCCGGGCGCGCTGCCGGGAGGCCGGGTTCGAGCCGCGGGTCCGGCACGAGGTCGCGGAGACGTCGACGCTGGTCACCTTCGTCGCGGCAGGTCTGGGCGTCGCCGTCGTACCCGAGCCGACGGCGGAGCTGCTGGTCCCCGGCGTGGCCTACCGCCCGCTGACCGGCCGCGCCACGGTCGAACTCGCCGCCGCGACCCGCGCGGACGACGAGGCACCACACCTGCACCGCACACTCGCCGTACTGGCGAACCTCGTCTAGAAGAATCCGTCGCGAGGGGTGGCGTCGAGTTGCCGGGAGCCGCGGAGCAGTCGTAGGTCCGCGGTGATCGCGGCTGCGGCCTCCTGCATCAACGGGACGATCTTGGTCACGATCTGGTCGGTGCTGGTCCGCCCGACGGTCGTGGAATAGGCCAGCGCGGCGAGGACTCCGCCGTCCGGTGCGTGGACCGGGACCGAGGCGGACAGCAGGCCGTCCTCCAGTTCCGACTCGACAACGGCGTACCCGTCCTGCCTGACCTTGTGCAGCGCGTCGCGGAAGGCCGTCGCGTCCGTAATCGTGTGCGCCGCCAGGCGTTGCAGCCCGCCTGCGATCACGGCGTCGACGACCGGCGCGTCCGCCCACGCGGTCAGCACCCGGCCCATGGAGGTCGCGTGCGCCGGGACACGGCTGCCGACGTCGATCTGGATGCTGAGGATCCGCCGTACCTGGACGCGCGCGACGTACACGACGTCGGTGCCGTCGAGCTCCGCGAGCGACGCCGACTCCTGGGTCGCCTCGGCCAGCCGGAGCAGATGCGGTTGCGCGGTCTCGACGAACGTGTGCGTCGCCGCGTAGTGCTGGCCGATCGTGAGTACCCGTGGCGTCAGCGTCCACCGGGTGCCCGCGGCTGCGACGTACCCGAGCCGCTGCAGCGTGAGCAGGATCCGCCGTACGGCGGGCCGCGAGAGCCCGGTCGCGGCCGCCACCTCGGCGAGCGTCGGGTTCGGCCGGTCGGCGTCGAACGCGAGCAGTACGGCGAACCCGCGCTCGATGCTCTGCACGTAGTCGCGCTCGTTTCCCTCCCCAGTCATGCGGGTCATCCTCCCAGAGAAAAGTTGTTGAGCTCTTGACAGTCGACCGCACTGGCTCCAAGGTCTTGCTGTACGCCAAGCGTACGAGATGTACGCAGAGCGTACAATCCGAGGAGGTAACGCTGATGGACTCGCGAGAACTCCGGAACGCGTTCGGCCAGTTCGCCACCGGCGTGACGGTGGTGACCTGCACCAGTGCGGACGGCCGTCCGCACGGCGCCACCGTGAACGCCTTCACCGCCGTATCGCTCGAGCCCGCGCTCGCGCAGGTCACGCTGACCCGCACGTCGAAGGCGTGCCAGTACCTCGACGGCAAGCCGTTCGCGATCAACGTGCTCGCCGACGACCAGCTCGACGTCGCCTGGCACTTCGCCGGGCGTCCCGCAGACCGCACCCCCGGCTGGGTCGACGGTCCGCTCGCTCCGCTGCTCCAGGGCGCGGCCACGACGATCTCGTGCCGGCCGTGGCGGACGTACGACGGCGGCGACCACCTGATCGTGATCGGTGAGGTGGCCGCGGTCGAGATCACCGCCCGGGACCCGCTGCTGTTCCACGGCGGCCGGTTCCGCTACCTGGGTCCGGTCGAGACCCACTGGTCCGGCTCGCTCGACTGCCCGGACTTCGGCTGGTTCGACACCACCGCCGTCTTCACGCCACTGCTCGAAAGGAACCTTCGATGACCACTGTGGTCGAACAACAGACCAAGCGCCCGATGACGGGCGCGGAGTACCTGGACTCGATCCGCGACGACCGCGAGATCTGGATCTACGGCGAACGGGTCAAGGACGTCACCGAACACCCGGCGTTCCGCAACCCGGCCCGGATGACGGCCCGGCTGTACGACGCCCTGCACGACCCCGCGACGCACGACGAGATCACCGTACCGACCGACACCGGCAACGGCGGCTACACGCACCCGTTCTTCCGGACGCCGCACAGCTCCGCGGACCTGCAGAAGGACCGGGTCGCGATCGAGCACTGGGCCCGCCAGACCTGGGGCTGGATGGGCCGCAGCCCGGACTACAAGGCCAGCTTCCTCGGCACGCTCGGCGGGAACACCGACTTCTACCAGCCGTACGAGGAGAACGCGAAGCGCTGGTACAAGGAGTCGCAGGAGAAGGTCCTGTACTGGAACCACGCGATCATCAACCCGCCGGTCGACCGCAACCTGCCGCCGGACGAGGCGGGCGACATCTTCATGCGGGTCGAGAAGGAGACCGACGCGGGCGTGATCGTGTCCGGTGCGAAGGTCGTCGCGACCGGGTCCGCGATCACCAACTACAACTTCATCGCGCACTACGGGCTGCCGATCAAGAAGAAGGAGTACGCGCTGATCTGCACGGTCCCGATGGACGCGCCGGGCGTGAAGCTGATCTGCCGGCCGTCGTACACCATGCAGGCCGACGTGATGGGCAGCCCGTTCGACTACCCGTTGTCCAGCCGGATGGACGAGAACGACACCATCTTCGTGTTCGACAAGGTCCTGGTGCCGTGGGAGAACATCTTCCTGTACGGCGACGTGGACAAGATCAACGGGTTCTTCCCGCAGTCCGGGTTCATCCCGCGGTTCACGTTCCACGGCTGCATCCGGCTCTCGGTGAAGCTCGACTTCATCGCCGGACTGTTGCTCAAGGCCCTCGAATGCACGGGCAGCAAGGACTTCCGCGGCGTACAGACCCGGGTCGGTGAAGTGATCGGCTGGCGCAACCTGTTCCGCTGCATGGCCGATGCGATGGCCCTGAACCCCGACCCGGGTCCGAACGGGACGGTGCTGCCGAAGCTCGACTACGGCCTGATCTACCGCCAGTTCATGATCACCGGGTACCCGCGGGTCAAGGAGATCATCCAGCAGGACGTTGCCTCCGGCCTCATCTACCTGAACTCGAACGCGATCGACTTCAAGACGCCCGAGGTACGCCCGTACCTGGACCGCTTCGTCCGCGGCTCCAACGGGTACGACGCCGTCGAGCGGACCAAGCTGATGAAGGCGCTGTGGGACGCGGTCGGCACCGAGTTCGGCGGGCGGCACGAACTGTACGAACGGAACTACTCGGGCAACCACGAGAACGTCAAGGCGGAGATCCTGTTCGCCGCCGAGGCGCAGGGCGAGACCGCGGCGATGAAGGGCTTCGCCGAGACCATGCTCGCCGAGTACGACCTGGACGGCTGGACGGTGCCGGACCTGGTCAACCCGACCGATGTCAGCCGGATCCTCAACCGCTGAAGGAGCGCATGATGACAACTGTGCAGCACTCTCCGACCGCCGCGGGCTCCGGCGCGAACGCGAGCTCCAACTTCAAGTCGAAGCAACGCTCGGCTGCCGACGTCGCACCGGAGCGCGTGAGCGCCGTGGTCACGGCCGTTCTGCAGGGCGTGCACTCCGCCATCCGGTCGCAGCAGGTGACCTATCCGGAGTTCCAGGCCGCGAAGGCGTGGCTGATGGAGGTCGGCGAGGTCGGCGAATGGCCCCTCTTCATGGACGTGTTCGTGGAGCACGTCGTCGAGGAGGTCGCAGCCACGACCCAGCAGGGCACCAAAGGAACGATCGAAGGCCCTTACTACCTTCCCGACCAGGTACGGCTTTCGTCCTCGTGTGAGTTGCCGCATCGCGAGGACGAGCAAGGTACGCCGCTGGTGCTCAGCGGTCAGGTCCGTGATCTCGACGGTACGCCGCTGGCCGGCGCCGAGGTCGACATCTGGCACGCGGACGCGGACGGCTACTACTCGGGCTTCGCGCCGCACCTTCCGGACGGCAACCTGCGTGGCGTGGTGGTGACCGACGACCAGGGCCGGTTCGAGATCCGGACCGTCCAGCCGGCGCCGTACCAGATCCCGACCGACGGTCCGACCGGCAAGTTGATCGAGGCGGCCGGGTGGCACCCGTGGCGGCCCGCGCACCTGCACCTGATGGTGCGGGCCGGTGGGCATCGCACGATCACCACCCAGCTGTACTTCGCCGGCGGCGACTGGCTCGACTCCGACGTCGCGGAGGCGACCAAACCCGAGCTGATCCTCGACCCGGCCGACGACGGGACCGGCGTCCGGCGGGTGGCGTACGACTTCGACCTCGAGCAGGCCTGATGGATCTCACCATCGACCGGCTGGAGACGGTCATCATCGACGTACCCCTCCGGCGGCCGCACCGGTTCGCCCGCGTCACGATGACCGCCCAGCCGGTTCTGCTGGCCTTCGTCCACACCCGCGACGGTGTCGTGGGCGTGGGCGAGGGCGTGGTGCCCGGCGGGCCGTGGTGGGGAGGCGAGTCGGTCGAGTCGATGAAGGTCACCCTCGACACGTACGTCGCCCCGCTGCTGCCGGGCCGCCGGGTGTCGGAGATCGCCGCGATCTGGCAGGACGTCGCCGATCACGTCAACGCCAACCTGTACGCCAAGTGCGCTCTCGAGGTCGCCCTGCACGACGCGTGGGCGCGGTCGCTCGGCGTACCAGTGCACGTCCTGCTGGGCGGCCTGGCGCGGACGTCGGTCGACGTGACCTGGGCGCTCGGCGCGGACCCGGAGGAGGTCGTCGTCGAGGAGGCGCTGACCAAACTCCGGTCGGGGCAGCACAAGACCTTCAAGCTGAAGATGGGCGCGCTCGACCCGGAACAGGACACCCGCCGGATCTGCGCGATCGCCGAGAAGCTGGCCGGGTCGGCCGGCGTCCGCGTGGACCTCAACGCCCGCTGGGACCTGACGACCGCGAAGTCCTACCTGCCGCGGCTCGCGGCGGCCGGGGTCGAACTGGTCGAGCAACCCGTTCCGGGCGAACAGGTCGAGGCGCTGGCCGAGCTCAACCGGGTGCTGCCGATCCCCGTGATGGCGGACGAATCACTCCGTACGCCGGTCGACGCGCTCCGGCTCGTGAGGCTGCGCGCCGCGGACATCTGGTCGATGAAGACCACCAAGGTCGGCGGACTGCGCCGGGCCCGGGACATCGTCGCGATCGCCGCGGCCGCCGGGATCCCGTGCCACGGCGGCACGTCGATCGAGACCGGGATCGGCACCGCCGCCTCGCTCCAGCTGGCCTGCGCGGCACCCGGTGTGACCTGGGGCAGCGAGCTGTTCGGCCCACTCCTGTTCGCCGAGGAGATCCTCCGTACGCCGCTGCGCTACCAGGACGGTGCGCTCCTGCTCCCCGACGGTCCAGGCCTGGGCGTGGACCTCGACCTCGACGCCGTCGCCGCCCTCCGCCGTACCCACCTCACCCGGGAGGACTGATGCTGTTCCACGTCCGCATGGATGTCCACCTGCCGCCCGACCTGCCGACCGAGACCCGCACCGACCTGCTCGCCCGCGAGAAGGCGCGCGCGCTCGAACTGCAGCAACAGGGCGTCTGGCCCGAGCTGTGGCGCATCGTCGGCGAGTACGCGAACTTCAGCATCTTCGACGTCGCCTCGAACGACGATCTCCACACCCTGCTGTCCAGCCTGCCCCTGTTCCCGTACATGACCATCCACGTAACCCCGCTCGCCAACCACCCGTCAAAGCTCCGACCCGACGTCACCTGACAAACATCCGCATCGCGGAGGCCAGGGCCTCGGGTTGTTCGAGAGGGATGATGTGGCCGCAGTCGGGGATTGCTGCGTGTGTGAGGTTGTCGGCCACCTCGAGCAGCTGGGCGTGGAGCGCGTCGCCGACAACGCCGCCGCTGATCGCGAGAGTGGGGACCGTCAGCCGCACCTCCTCCAATGCGTCGCGGATCTGCGCCGCGTTGTTACCGGCTTCCCGGTAGAGCTCGAATCCGGCGCGGAGGGCATCGCGCCCGGTGTAGGCCGCGACGAAGTTGTCGCGGGCGTCGGCGCCGATGTCACGCCGTACGCTCGGACCGGTCAGGAACCAGCCGAGGTACTCCGCCTCGTGCCCAGGCAGGACGCTCTCCGCGAGCCCGGGGACCGAGTGGAAACCGAACCACCACGGGGTCGGGAACGCCTCCGCGCCCGGCAGGAGTCCCTCCATGAGGACCAGTCGCTCGACCCGGTCCGGATACCGCAGTGCTGCCAGGAAGGCGGGCGGTACGGCGGCATCGATCGCGACCAGTGTCGCGTCGGCGAGGCCGAGTGCGTCGAGGAGCTGGATCACGTCGCTCGCGAGGGTCGCCGCGTCGCGGCCGCCGGGTGTGCGGGTGCTCGCGCCGAGGCCGCGGAGGTCCGGCGCGACGACGCGATGATCCTGCGACAGCAGCGGGATCACGCGATGCCACAGATAGGAGGTGTGCGGCCAGCCGTGCAGGAGGACCATCCCCGGACCCTCGCCGGCCGTCAGTACGTTGAGCTCGGCAGCACCGATCTTGACGCGGTGGGAGTCCACTGAATAACCACCCTTCATCAGGTAACCTTTGGTTACCGCAAGCCTGGCCGGGGTCGGCGGCGGCCGCAAGAAGGCACTTTCGCGAAAGGTGGTGAGCCGGCGGTGACCGACCGCAGGGGTGACCTGTTCTCGGCCGAGTGCCCGACACGGCACCTGCTGGACCGGATCGGCGACAAGTGGACGTCGATGACGGTGAAGCTGCTGGCAGAGCGGCACCCGCAGACCGCACGGTTCTCGGAGCTCCGGCGCGCCATGCCGGGAGTGAGTCACAAGATGCTGTCGCAGACCCTGCAGCGGCTCGCGGCCGACGGCCTCGTCACCCGCCGGGTCGAGGACTCGGTGCCGCCGTCGGTGCATTACGGGCTGACGGATCTGGGCCGCTCACTCGACGAGCCGCTGGCGATGCTGCGTGACTGGGCCGAAACCCACATGTCCGAGATCGAGGCGTTCAAGGGGCGCGAAGGCCAGCCAGCAGATCACGGTCGGTAGGAAGGTGATCCCGAGCATCGCGGTGTTCGCCACATGGAAGCTCAGGAAGAACAGTGCCGCGAGCAACAACCATCGGCCGCGCAGCCAGAGGACGATCGGGGACAGTATCTCGCCGGCGAAGCCGACCCATTGCATGACGTGCAGCAGCCAGGGGTAGTTCAGCAGCCGCACGCCGAGCGGGTTGGGACGCCGTACGATCGCCCACGTCAGCACCGAGCTGTCCGGCCAGGTGAACGCCCAGCCCGCGCTGCGGATCTTCGCCAGCGCCGACAGTGCGTACGTCGCGACGACGGCGATCTGGACGCTCCGCACCGCCCAGCCGGCGATCTCGCTCGGCCGCGGGTCGCCGTACCGTGCGGCGCCGACCGTAGGGAGGACCCACAATGCCACGACCAGGGCAAGATGGTCGTGGTCGACCTTGCCGTCGCTCATCCCGATCAGCACCCACCAGGTGAAGGCGGGCGCGACGACCCAGCCGGCGAGGCGGGGGAGCCGGTTCGTCGCGCCGACGAGGCAGGCCACGATCAGGACGCCGTACAGCGCGTCGGTGAGCGGGACGCTCGGCCTGGGAAGGTCGAGGAGCCGGGCCAGGAACAACGGCTGGTACAGCTCCGGCGAGTGGCCCTTCATCCGGGTGTCGTTGACGAAGAGGTGCATGTCGAGGATGACGAACAGATAGAGGATCGTTCGCAACCAGGCGATCCGGGCGAGCGCGACCGGTGGCATGAACCAGCGCATCACCGCACCTGCCAGCGGGCGAGTACCTTCGACGCGGGGTGGCCGGAGACCCGGCCGTGCACCAGCGTGGTGGTGTCGCGGACCAGTTCGAGCCGGACGTACCTGGGCTTGTCCGGATGCTGGCGCGCCCAGTCGTCCGCGACCGACTGCAGCAGGGACGGATCGGCCACGATCGCGCCGGTGCGTGCCTCGATCTCGGCACGCCGGATGCCGGCGCCGTTGGTGTCCAGCGGAACGTCGACCGTCGTACCGGCGTCCGTCAGCGCCACGACCCGGATGGAGTCGATCGAGGCGTTGCCCGGGACCGACATCGCGTACTGCGACATCGGCCCGAACGGCCACAGGTCGTCCGTGCCGCGGACCGTGCCGTGGATCAGCAAGCCGATCCCCGCGACCACGACGGCCAGCCGGACGAGGCGTCCGGTTCTGCCCGCCCGTATTACCTCTACGGTCATTGCCTACCCCCTTGATCGCCCGAATTATCCACCCGCGGGGGTGGTGACGCGGGCACCGGACGGGGCGCGCCTCGGTCAGACGTTGTCGCCGAAGAGTTCGTCGATGCGCCGGGCCCAGTCCGGGTACTTCTGCATCTTGCGGTTGGCGATCTCGTAGACGGCCTTGCCGAGCTCCGGGTCGCCGTCGTCGGTGAAGCGGACGGCGCTCATCTTCTCGAGCTTGTCCAGGATCAGGTCGTCGCCGGCGAGATGCACCGGGTCGTGCATGTACCGCTCCAGCGCGTCCAGGTCCGGGATCGCGGCCAGGTACGAGTGCGTGAACCCGTCCGCCGGGTTGCCGAAGTCCTTGCCGACGGCACCGAACGCGACGGTGCCGAGGGACGCCGTACGGCGCATCACCGCGAGCACCTCCTCCTGCTCCGCGGCGGTCACGCCGTCCTTGAACCGGATCCGCAACAGATTGACGATCATCGATCCTCCTTGTGATTGCACTGACCGGTGCAGTTTATCGTACGGCAGAGTTCGATGGGCTACCCTGATTAGGTGACGGTCAACCGGGGCAGGATCGACAAACGGCAGGCGATCCTGGACGCGGCGTTCACGGTCTTCGCCCGGGACGGGTACCGGCAGGCGAGCGTGGACACGGTCGCGGCCACTGCCGGAGTCGCGAAGCACACGATCTACAACCACTTCGGCGACAAGGAGTCGCTGTTCCGTGCGGCGGTCGCCGCGCTGGCCGACGACGCCCTCGCCCGGAACCTTGCGGCCGTCGACGCGCTCCGCCCGGACCGCGAGCCGGCCGAGGTGCTGACCGAGGTCGGACGGAAGCTCGCGGACTGCTACTGCGACGAGAAGTCCTGGGCGTTGCGCCGGCTGTTGCACGCGGAGTTCGGAAGCATGCCGGAGCTGCAGGACATCGTCCGCGACCGCGCGACCGACAAGGTGAACGACGCCCTCGCCGACCGCCTCGCCCGGCTGGCACTGGCCGGCAAACTCCGGATCGCAGATCCCGCCGTCGCGGCCGAACAGTTCGGCGCGCTCCTCACCGCACCGTTGGAGACCCGCTCCCGCCTCGGCACCCGCAAGCTCACCAGGTCAGAGCTCGACGAGGTCACGGACAACGCCGTACAGACCTTCCTACGCGCCTTCGGACCAGAGCAAGCACGCTCGGTCTGAAACCTCAACGCTTCGATCCGGCGGGTCACGGCTGAAACGGGACCTTCGACCCTGACCGGCCGTGTGTGGGGGCGCGAGTCTGGAACCCACCAAGAGGCATTGTCCCGGGGCGTCGCTGCGGTAGGAGGAGTTATGGACAGCGCGTACGTCGTGCGGTTGAACGGCGAGGTGGATTCCGACGAGGCCAAGGCTGCGCTGGATCCGGCGCAGGTCGGGCTCAAGGTGTCGGGACTGGCGGAAGTGGCGCAGCTGGGGATCCGGGTCCCGAAGGGTTTCCCGGTGACGGCGGCGGCGTACGAGGAGTTTGTCCTCGACGCGCGGCTGGCGCCGACGATCGCGCGGGCGATCCGGAGGTTCCGCGCCGGCCGCGACCTGGGCGTGGCCGCGGCCGGGATCCGGTCGGCGTTCCGCGACGCGTGGCTGCCGCCGGCGGTGGGGGACGCGATCGTTGCGGCGTACGAGGAACTCGGCGGGGACGGTACGGACGTTGCCGTGCGGTGCAGTCCGCGGACGGCTGAGGCGCTGCCGGACGAGGTGTTCCTGCATCTGCGCAGCAGTCGGGACGTGCTTGCGGCCTGCCGTTGCTTCGCCGCGCTCTACAGTACCGTTGCTGTCGGCAACCGCGAGGCCTTGGGAGTGGACCAGCTCCGGGTCGCGATGCCGGTGGTTGTGCAGCGGATGGTGCGCTCCGACGTCGGTGGGTCGGGTACGGCGCGTGGCGAGAGCACCTTCGTCCGCGTGCGCGCATCCTGGGGGATCGGTCCGCACCGGGACGCCGACCTGTACTCGGTCCACCCCGGAGCACGCCCGCTGATCGTCCGGCATCGCGGCGCCAAGCTGACCAAGACGGTGTACGCCGACCCGTGCGGGACGCGGACTGTCCCGACCACGCCGGACGAACGAGCCGGCCTGGTCCTCACCGACGAGGAACTCCAGCAGCTGGCCCGCTGGTCGGTCGCGTCGGACGGCCACTTCCGCCACCCGACGACGCTCGACTGGGCGAAGGACGGCCACACCGGCGAGCTGTACGTCCTGGAGGTCCGCTGAGGCCGACGCGGGGCGAGGCTCAGTGGACTACGGCGATCGGGCAGTGGGTGTGGTGCAGGACGTTCTGGCCGACCGATCCGAGCAGGAGTCCGGTGAATCCGCCGTGGCCGCGGGTGCCGACGACGACCAGGTCCGCGGACTCGGAGTGCCGTACGAGCGCCTGGCCCGCTGATCCCGTCGGTAGGTCGCTGGTCCACGGTACGTCGGGGTGTTCGGCGTCAGCGCCGGCCACCGACTCGGCGACCAGGAGCCGCGCCTCCTCGCGGACCTTGTCCTCGTCGAACTCGAGCATCGACTCGCCGTCTTGGTACGTCAGGTACGGCGTGGTCCACGCGTGGACCGCGACCACCCGGGCGTGCAGTGACTCGGCCTGGTCGAAGGCGAAGTCGATGGCGCGGGCGGAGTACTTGGAGCCGTCGGCACCGACGACCACGGTCGGTCCTTCCTGCGTCCGCGGTTGGAAGTCGTGCGGGATGACCACGACCGGGCAGGTCGCGTGGGCGGTCACCTGGACGGCGACCGAGCCGACCAGCAGGCCGCTCCAGCCGCCGAGTCCGCGGGACCCGAGGACCACGAGCCGGGCGTCCCGGGCCGCGTCGACGAGGGTTTTCGCGGCGGCGCCGCCGATCAGGCCGGTCTCGACACGTACGTCGGGATGCTCCAGGCGGAGCTTCGCGGCGAGCTCGTCGAGCCGGTTCTGGCGGGCCGTCCGGACCGCCTCGAGCGGTACGACGTACCCGGGGGACGGGCGGGTGACGATGACGAGCTCGAACGCCTCGACGATCCGCAGCGGTGCCAGCGCGCGGCCGGCCGCGGCCGCGGCCCAGTCCAGCGCGGACACGCTGCCGGGCGAGCCGTCGTACCCGATCACGATCGGTGCGGGATGTGTCGTCATGGTGGCCTCCGGTCTGCTTGGTCCGGACCTCAGCGTCGTCCGGCGGAGGCGGCGTGGGCAGTGGCGGACGTCCCGGTCCGGCAGGGCCGTTCGGCAGGTAGCTGGGGTGAGAACGGCTCTGACCGATGCCTTCGGGAGGTTCGACGATGAAGGCGTCGGATCGATCGGAAGGACGGCATCATGACCACAACGCCGCATCGGCGGCAGCACCTCCCTGCTCCCTTGATGGAGCCCGATGGTGATCGGCGCCCGATCATCGGTACGTCGGCCGGGCGTGCGCTGGCCGTACTGCGGATCGTCTACGGGCTCACGTTCCTGTGGGCGTTCTTCGACAAGCTGTTCGGTCTCGGGTACTCGACCAAGTCGGGCAAGGCCTGGATCGACGGCGCGGACGTGACGGCCGGGCTCCTGAAGGGTTCGACCGGCCCGCTGTCCGGGTTCTACCACTCGCTGGCCGGCGACTGGTGGGTGAGCCCGCTGTTCATGGTCGCGCTGGCGGGTATCGGGCTGGCGCTGACGCTGGGCATCGGGATGCGGGTCGCTGCCGTCAGCGGCGTACTGCTGTACCTGCTGATGTGGTCCTCGAACCTGCCGCCGACCACGAACCCGGTGCTGGACGACCACATCCTCGGCGCGGTCGCGGTCGTGGTCCTCGCATTGGTTGCTGCTGGCAACGTGTGGGGTCTCGGTAAGTGGTGGAGCGGCCTGGACTTCGTCCGGAAGTACCCGTGGTTGCGATGACCAAGCCGGTGATCCACGTAGGGTTCGACGACTCGTGGCGTGACACCGGTGCGCTGGAGTGGGCCTTGCAGGAGTCGTTGCTCCGGCAGGAGCCCCTCCAGGCGGTGCACGTGATCGACGAGCGGATCCGGACCATTGCAGGTGTTCCGCCGGACCTGGTCGACGACCAGGCGACGGAGCTGGTCAACACCGTGCAGACCTATCTGGACGAGCGGCGGGACAAGGCAGGAGGCCCGGGTCTCGGCGAAGGGCTGGACGGGAGCCCGGACGACGGCGAGGGCGTGCTCGACCACGAGGCCGAGCTGATGGTCGGGCCGCCCGCCCGGACACTCACCGAGGCGGCGGCGGAGAGCCGGATGCTGGTGGTCGGGCGTCGGGGGATGGGGACGTTCCAGCGGCTGCTGATCGGATCGACGTCGGAGGCGGTCGTGTCGCGGACGACGGTTCCGGTGGTGATTGTGCCGGACCGCTGGAAGCCGTCCGACCACGCCGGGGCCGTGGTGGTGGCGCTGGACCAGGGCGACGACGGCGCCCCGGTGCTCGAGTTCGCGATCACCGCCGCGCGGGAGCGGAAGGTCCCGGTCCGGATCGTGCACGTCTTCGACCTGCCGGGCCTGTACGGCTGGGAGGCGGTGAACGTGGACGACGGCCTGCGCGAGAGGGCCGAGCGGCACTTCGAGAACGTGGTCGCCGAATGGCAGCAGAAGTACCCGGACGTGGACTTCGAGGTCGACGTACGGCGGGGGCACCGGGTCGACGGCGTACTGAACGGTGCCGCGAAGGCCGACGCCCAGTTGCTGGTCGTCGGCGCTCACCACCATGCGCGGGTCGCGGCTGCCTTCCTCGGCTCCGTGACGCGCGGTGTGTTGCACCACGCGGCGTGCCCGCTGGCCGTCGTACCTGTCTGAGGGAGAACGATGAGTACCTGGAACCGGACCGGACCTGTCGTGGTCGAGGTCGACGGCAGCGCGGAGAACCTGCGCGTGGTGGACTACGCGTGCGCCGAGGCGCTGCGGGTCGGCGCCAAGCTGGTGCTGATCGCGCCGTACTCCACGCACGACCCCGCTCCCGACCCCGTCCACGACTCTGCGCCGGGTTCGCCGCCGCAGTACGCTCCCGTGCCGCCGGGCGAGTTGGCCGACGCCGCCGTACGGGCCGCGGTCGCGCACGTCCGGTATCGCGACGGGTCCGCGACCGAGCTGGCCGCGGTCACCGAACAGGGGTCCCGGCTGCGGGTACTCGCGCACGCGGCACGGAACGCGCGGATGCTGGTGGTCGGCCGATCCCGCAGCCGCGGGCCGCAACGGTTGCTGCACACGCAGGCGAATCTGCGGCTGGCGGCGCGGGCCGGCTGCCCGGTCGTCGTCGTACCGCTGTCGTGGCGGCCGTCGGTGCTGGACCGGAAGGTTGCTGTCGGCATCGATGGTACGGCGCTGTCGGCCGAGGCGCTGGAGTTCGCGTTCGGGGAGGCCGCGGGACGCGACGGCGACCTGACCGTCGTCCATGCCGGGCTGCCGGCGGAGCGGGCGTGGTCCGAGGAGGATCCGGAGTGTTCGTGGATCAGCCGGGCCGACTACCTGCTGTCGGAGACGCTCGCGCCGTGGACCAGCCGGTTCCCGGACGTGAAGGTGACCCGGTTCCTGAGCAGCCGGCCGCCGGCGGCGGCGCTCGTCCACGAGAGCAGCTCGGTCGGGCTGGTCGTCGTCGGTGCGCACGGCGGCGTGTTGCCCGTCGATCCGGTGGCGCGGCGCTCGCTGGCCGCGATGACCTGCCCGGTCGCCGTCGTACCGCACCGGCTGACCGACGGCGAGCGGCAGGTCGTACCGCGTCGTGACGCGGTGGTTCGCTGAGGGCGCAGGGCCGTGCCGAAGGTCCTGGGTGGGGTGGGACCGAGGTCCCTGGTGGGTGGGGGCGTGGCGGGGGATGCTGGGGTGGTGCCCGGTGGGGATCCGGGGCAGAAGGAGACGGTGATGGGGATCAGGGTGTTCCTGCTCGACGATCATGAGGTGGTGCGGCTGGGGCTGCATCAGTTGCTCGAGGCGGAGCCGGACATCGAGGTGGTCGGCGACGCGGGGACGGCGGCGGAGGCGGTCGCGCGGATTCCCGCCGTTCGGCCGGATGTTGCCGTGCTGGATGTCCGGCTGCCCGACGGGGACGGGGTGAGCGTGTGCCGGGAGGTGCGTTCGAGGATGGCGGAGCCGCCGGCGTGTCTGATGTTGACGTCGTTCTCCGACGACGAGGCGCTGTTCACCGCGATCATGGCCGGTGCGTCCGGGTACCTGCTGAAGCAGATCCATGGCCAGGCTCTGGTGGACGCCGTACGGCGGCTGGCGGCGGGGGAGTCGTTGCTCGACCCGAGCATGACCGCGAAGGTCCTGGAACGCCTCCGTCATCCGGCGGAGGCCGAGGACCCGCGGTACGCGGCGCTGACCGACCAAGAGCGGCGCATCCTCGCCGAGATCGCCGCCGGCAAGACCAACCGCCAGATCGCGCAGTCGTTGTATCTGGCCGAGAAGACGGTCAAGAACTACGTCTCCTCACTCCTGCGCAAACTGAACGTCGAACGCCGCACCGAAGCCGCCGTCTTCGCCCTCGAACACGACCGGAAGCAGCAACGCCGTTAGTGGAGGTCGGCCCTGTTGTCGTCCGGGCTCGGACTCGGCGACATCACAAGGTTGCCTTCCATGAGCTCGGAGCGGCCGCAGTCGTCCTCGCCGAGCGCGGCGTACTCACCAACGGTGAGCAGATGGGCCGGTGGCGACGCCCGGTTGCACCGGGTGATCAGCCGAGGAAGTGACCGGCCGGTGGGCGGTGCCAGGTGCTGCGTTGGGTGGCTTCGATCGCGGCGCTGATGTCGGCCGACCAGCGGCGGATCTTGTCCCAGTCACGGGCATCACCGGCCAGCGACCCAGTGGCGAGGCGGCGGGCCAGGAAGCCGGTGGCGGTGTCCTGCTCGAGGCGGCCGGCGAACGTGACTGCGGGGGTCGCGCCGATCTGGTGTGCTAGGTGGCGTACGGCGGGCGGCATTGCCTGGTCCTGGTCCTTGTCGGGACCGACCGGGCCGCTGTGGAACAGCCAGACCTGGCGTTGGCGCAGTTCGTCGACGTGGTGCCGTAGGAAGTGCACGGCTTCGCGTCGCCACCGCCTGAGGTAGATCGCGCTGCCCAGGACCACGGCGTCGTACGGTGTGATGTCCTGGACGCGGGCGACGTCGAGGACGTCGACGTCGTGCCCGTGCGCGCGCAGTTCGTCGCCGATCGCCTGGGCGATGCCGGCGGTCGCTCCCATCTTGCTGGCGTACGCCACCAGAACCTTCTTCGACATCTCGGCCTCCTTCAATCAGCTCAACAAGCCCCGCCGTCAGGCAGAGCCGAAGGACCCTGTTCGCCGAGTCGTGGATAGGGGTTGTGGTTCGGCGCCGTTGTCCACGACTCGGTGAAGGGGGGCTGCGCCATTCGCCACGACTCGGTGAGGCGAGGCGCGAGGGGTTCGGGAGCAAGATCCTCCCCAACGCGCGCCCTGCGGCAAGCTTCATGGCGTGGGCTCCAGGCGGAGGGCCAGTTGGACCAGGGCGCGGAGGGCGGCGACGGTTTCGGCGATCTCCTGGTGCGAGGTGACCGGGTGGACGGTCCGGAACAGGTCGTTGCGGAGGTCCTCGAGGCGGTCGACAAGGTGTTCGATCTCGGTCGCGACGTACCGGTCCTCGGGTTTCGTGAGCAGCGGCAGGATGCGGCCGCGGTACGCGACGACGGTCTGCTGCGCCTCGGCGAGCCGGCGCTCCTCCAGGAACCAGTCGTCGGCCTCGCCGGTCTCGGCGAGGTCGTCGAGCTGCCCTTCCCAACGGTCGATCTCCTGCTGCAGTTGCGTGCTCATCCCTGGCTCCTTCGCTCACCTCCAGCCTCACCCGGAGCCAAGCCGACCGCACCGGCCAAGAGTCCCCACCCACCAGGCCGTTCGGCCACTACATTCGAACCATATCTCTCGTAGACCGAGCGCTCTCGGCGGAGGCGAGTGGTACTACGTCGTACTGGACAACTAAGTCAGTTGTCGCGACCCTGCCAGGTGGTGATGCAGGCTTCGTTGCCTTCGTGGTCGGTGAGGACCCAGAAGGCGGGGGCGCGGGTGGCGGAGACGAGGCGGCCGCCGGCGGCTAGGGCGGCCTCGAGTCGCCGGGGTGCTTCGTCGTGCGGAACGCTGATGTCGAGGTGGATGCGGTTGCGTTGCGGCCGTTCCCGGTCCATCTGCTGGAACCAGACGGCCGGCCCCTGCCAGAGCGGGTCGATGAGCGGATCCTCCGGCCCCGCGGCGCCCGGCTCGTCGGCATACCCCAGCACGGCCTTCCAGAACGGCCGGATCCCGGCGATGTCCATGGCGTCGATCGCGATCTCCAGCAGCTGAACCGACCGTACGGCGCCCGTTCCAGGCTCGGGCGTGAACCCGGCCTTCTCGACGGTGCCGGAGATCGTGCGCGCGAGCTCGGCATCGCGGGTCGTGACCGCCGCGTGCTCTGTCGACTGCAGCGTGAGGACAGCCCGATCAGCCCGTACGTCGACCCGCAGATGGCGATCCGCGTCGTCCCCGCACGCCGCGGCCGCGTCCGCCGCCACGCCGATCGCCTGCGCCAGCGTCGGCACCGGAACCGAGGTCTGGAAGGCGCCCAGCACATACCGCCACCCGTACTCCTGAACCGCCTCCGACGCTTCCGGCCGACCGAGTCTCCGCTCCATACCCGCATCCTGCCAGTCGCCTCGGACAGGACTAGGGTTGGCCCGATCGTGCCGGTCGTCGAGGCTGCAGTGGAGGAATTGTGAGACGTTTCGCCGGTTGCCTGCTGGTCGTCAGCGCGTTGACCCTCGGTCTGGTGGCCGCGCCTGGTCCGGCGGCGGATGCCTCGCCCGGGCGATCACCGTTCTCGCCCGGCGCGCCCGGTGCCGGGGATCCGTACTTCCCGGACATGGGCAACGGCGGGTACGACGTCGGCCACTACGACATCAAGCTGGCGTACGACCCTGGTACCAAGGCGATCAGCGCGACCACGACGATCGTTGCCCGCGCCACGCAGAACCTGTCCCGGTTCGACCTGGACTTCCAGGGGCCGTTGAAGATCAGCAAGCTCTCGGTGAACGGGCGCGCCGCGGCGTACACCCGGACCGGTGCGCAGGAGTTGGTGATCACGCCTCCGCACGGCCTCTGGCGGGGTACGACGTTCGTGGTGTCGGTGACCTACGCGGGCGTTCCGCGCAAGATTGACGACCCGGCCCTGGGCATCTCCGGCTGGGTCGCCACGAAGGACGGGGCGGTCGCGCTCAACCAGCCGATCGGCGCGGCGACGTACTACCCGGTGAACGACACGACCGACGACAAAGCGACGTACACCCAGACCGTCACCGTGCCGACCGGCCTCACCGTGCTGGCCAACGGCGAACCCGGGCCGACCACCACGCACAGCGGCCGGACGACCTTCCGCTGGCAGATGAACCAGCCGATGGCCAGCGAGCTGGCGATGCTGGCGATCGGGAAGTACGACGTCACCCGCGGGAGGACCGCGGACGGCCGGCCGAACATCACCGCGATCGGCCGGTCGATCGACACCAAGGCCGGGCAGGGCAAGGTGTTCAACCAGACCACGGCGCAGATCGTGCAGTGGGAGTCGTCGCTGTACGGGCGGTACCCGTTCAGCTCGACCGGCGGCATCCTCGCCGACCTCGGCGTCGGCTACGCGCTGGAGACGCAGGGCCGGCCGGTGTACGACCAGAGCAGCAGCAAGGTCAGCGGCGACCTGCTCGCCCACGAACTCGGCCACCAGTGGTTCGGTGACAGCCTCTCGCCGGTGCACTGGTCGGACATCTGGCTGAACGAAGGCTTCGCCACCTACTCGGAGTGGCTGTACCAGGAGAAGTTCAACGGCGTACCTGTGCAGCAGAGCTTCGCGGAGACGTACGCCGGCGAGAAGGACTGGTCCGGCAAGGTGGCCGACCCCGGCCGGGACCACATCTTCGACGACCTGGTCTACAACCGCGGCGCGATGACGTTGCAGGCGCTCCGCCTGAAGATCGGCGACCGTGCGTTCTTCCAGGTGCTGAAGGAGTGGCCGGCGACGTACCGGCACGGCAATGTGTCGACGCAGACCTTCATCCGGTTCGTCGAGCGGGTGACCCACCGCGATCTCGGCGCGTTCTTCCAGACCTGGCTTTACCAGCCGGGCAAGCCGGCCCTCTGACGATCTCCGGCGTGTTGCTGCCTGAGTCGTCGGTTCCGGGGGCCGACCTGCCGGTCCGGGCGGTGCTGCCTGCCACGGTCGACGCGGTGCGTTCGGGCGGTACGGCGGTGCTGGTCGCGCCTCCGGGATCCGGAAAGACCTCGCTGCTGCCGCTTGCTCTGGGCGACGCGCTCGACGGGACGATCGTTGTGGCCGAGCCGCGACGGCTGGCGACCCGGGCGGCCGCGGCTCGGTTGGCGGCGTTGACCGGTGAACCGCTCGGGCAACGGGTCGGCTATGCGATGCGCGGCGAACGGGTCGGCGGGCGCGGCCTGCGCGTCGAGGTGGTGACGACTGGGCTTCTGGTACGGCGTCTGCAGCAGGACCCTGAGTTGCCGGGGGTCTCGGCGGTTGTGATCGACGAGTGTCATGAGCGGCATCTCGATGCGGATCTGTTGCTGGCGTTCTGCGTCGACATACGGGCGAACCTCCGGGACGACCTGGCGATCGTTGCGACCTCGGCGACGCCGGACACGGTTCGGCTGAGTCGTCTGCTGGGCGGTCCAGCGCCGGTGATCACCGCGTCTGCCGCGTTGTACGACGTGGCCGTCGAGTGGGTGCCGCCGCCGGTCGCCGTACCGCTGCTTCCCGGTGGGCGGGTCGATCCGCGGCTGCTGGATCATGTCGCGGGCGTCGTACGGCGGGCGTTGGTCGAGAACGACGGCGACATCCTGGTGTTCGTGCCGGGGGAGGCCGAGATCAACGGGGTGACTCGGCGGTTGGCGGGTGCGAACGTACTGCCGTTGTTCGGGCGTCAGTCGCGGGCCGAACAGGAGCGGGCGTTGACGGCGACCGCTGCTCGCCGGATCGTGGTCACGACGTCGGTGGCGGAGAGTTCGCTGACTGTGCCTGGGGTCCGGGTGGTGGTGGACTCGGGGCTGGCGCGGGAGCCGCGGACCGATCAGTCTCGTGGGCTTGGTGCGTTGGTCACGTGCCGGGTGTCGAAGTCGTCGGCCGACCAGCGTGCGGGGCGTGCCGGGCGGGAGGCGCCCGGCCGGGTGTACCGGTGCTGGTCGGCCGCCGACCACACGCATCTCGACGATCATCCGGCGCCGGAGATCGCGATCGCCGATCTGGCCGCGTTCGCTCTCGACCTGGCGGCGTGGGGTGCACCGGCCGGTGAGGGCCTGACGTTGCTGGAGGAGCCGCCGGTCGTGGCGATGACCGCGGCCACCGAGTTGCTGCACCGCCTCGAGGCCGTCGACGACACCGGCCGGATCACCGAACGAGGACGGCAGATGGCGGCGATCGGAGCGCATCCCCGGTTGGCCCGCGCCCTGCTCGACGGCACACCCCGAGTCGGCGCCACCCGAGCCCGCGAGATCGTCGCCATGCTCTCGGACACCTCCACCGGCGACACCACCGACGACCTACCAGCCCGCCTGCGAGCCCTACGCCGCGGCGACAACCACACAGCCACCACCCGCTGGCAAGAAGAACTGAACCGCCTCACCCGAACCACGCCCCCAGGCGCGGCCGCACCAGCAGTTGGCATGGGGGATGAGGTTGCGGTGGGGGTGGTGGTGGGGTTGGCGTATCCGGAGCGGGTGGGGCGGGGGCGGGGTGCCGGGGCGGTGGCTTATCAGATGGCTGGGGGGACGGGGGCTGTGCTGGACGAGGGGTCGGGGTTGCGGGGGATGAGGTGGTTGGCGATCGCGGTTGCGGATCGGGCGCCGGGGCGGGCCGATGCGCGGATTCGGGCCGCTGCGCCGATCGATGAGCGGACGGCGCGGGACGTCGCGGGTGAGCTTGTCTCGACCACGGACCAGATCCGTTGGGACGACGGCCGGATCGTGACGCGGCGGGTCGAATCACTGGGCGCCATCGTGCTCAACGACATACCGCTGGCAAATCCGGACCCGGTCCTCGTCCAAGCAGCCGTCCGCGACGGCATCCAGCGCAGCGGTCTCTCCGTACTGCGTTGGACAGACGCCGCCCGCGCCCTGCGGGAACGCCTCGCGTTCTGCCACGCCCACGTCGGACCCCCGTGGCCCGCGGTCGACGACGAAGCCCTGCTGGCCGGTCTCGACGACTGGCTGGGCAGCGAGCTCACCTCCGTGCGAGCCTCGCGCGATCTGGCCCGCATCGACGTGACCTCGGCGCTCCGCCGGCTCCTGCCCTGGCCCGCGGCAACCCGCTTCGGCGAACTCGCACCAGAGCGCCTCCACGTCCCCTCAGGCTCCGACGTGCGACTGACGTACGACGGCGCCGAGCCGCCGGTCCTCGCCGTCAAACTGCAGGAAGTCTTCGGCTGGACCGCCACCCCGACCGTCGCGGACGGCCGCGTGCCAGTCGTCCTGCACCTGCTCTCTCCGGCACGGCGCCCGGTGGCGATCACCAGCGACCTCGCCTCGTTCTGGCAGCAGGGCTACCCCCAAGTCCGAGCCGAACTGCGAGCCCGCTACCCCCGCCACCCGTGGCCGGAAGACCCACTCACCGCCGTACCGACCAAGCGCCCGAAACCGCGCCAATAGCAGCGTCACTCTCCACGCCGAGGCGGCCGCCCGTGAACGGGCTGATACCCGTCGAAGCGATACTGCAGAACCCCTTCTCCACCGGTCAGGTCCGGCAGTTGGTGCTGGAGCTCATGCAGTCGCGCCGCAACGAGCCGCGCCTCGATCCGTGCCAGCACCCCGGTTTGCCACTGACCGACAGGCTCTGCGCCCATCCGGCCAAGAACGGATTGCAGCGCGGCCGCATGGTCCTCAGGCACCTCCAGCGAGACCCGCAGCACCGGCTCACACACCTGAGTCCCGGCACGGCGAAGCGCCTGCCCGCACACGACCGGCGCGACCTTCCGATAGTCCAGCGCCGTACTGCGAGGTCCGCGCTTCGACGGCGGTCCGTCCGCCACGCTGTACGCGACCTCGTTCAGCGTGACGACACAATCGGTCACGGACCAGCCGTACAGCCCGGCCGCCAGCGCTCCGCGAATGTGCTGCTCGACCGTCGCCGCGAACCGGGCAACGTCGCCGTACAGATACAGCGGTACGTCGCGAGCCGGCACCGCCACGACGAACCGGATCCCCGTACCGGGGTCGGCCGGCTCGATCCGCAAGCCGATGGTCGCCTGGTACGGGTTGCTCGGGGTGTTGAGCCGCTCGACCGCGGTGCCGATGCCGCTCGGCCGTTCGATGTGCAGTACGGACGCATCGGCGAACCGGGCCTGTACGCCGTACTCGTCGGCCAGCGTCGCCTCGAGGACCTCCTGCTGCACCCGGCCGTACAGCGAGACGGTCGGCCGCCCGGACGCGTCGACGTGGACGTTGATGAGCGGGTCCTGATCGGCCAGCTGCGCCAGCGCGGACCGCAACGCAGGCCCGTCCTCGGGGCGCGTCGTCTGTACCGCGGCCTCCAGTGTCGGCGGCGGGAACTGCGGTTCGGCCGGGTCGTGGACGTCGCCGGCCGTATCGCCGACCCGGACCGCCGGCATCCCGTGGATTCTGCCGATGGTGCCGGGACCGAGGCGGTCGACGAGTTCCCACCCGTGGTCGCCGTACGTCTCCAGCGCGCTGGGCTTGCCGCTCCGCCCGCCGGGCAACTCGAGCAACTGGCGCGGTCGCACTGTGCCGCGGAGCATGCGGAGGTAGGCGACCTTCTCACCGCCCGATCCGCGCTCCACCTTGAACACACGCGCGGAAACCGCATCATCGGCCTGGCCGGACGCGGTCGGCAGGAGCGTCGACAGCGACGCCATCAGGTCACCGACGCCGGCGCCCGTTGCCGCAGACCCCGCAAAGACCGGATGCAGCAACCCCGCCGTCGTCTGGGCCGCGATGGCGGTTCGTAGCCTGCGGTCCGAGACGACGGCGCCGTCGACGTACCCGCGCAGCAGCCGGTCGTCGTGCTCGGCAAGCGTTGTCGTTGCCCGCTCCGCGAACGCCGGGTCGTCGTACCTGGAAACACAGAACTCCGCGGCGCGCGATCCGGGCCGACGAACCTGGCCCATCACCAGGACGTCAGGGCTCAGCCGGGTACGGACGGCGGCGACCACCCGGTCGAGGTCGGCGCCGACCCTGTCGATCTTGTTGACGAACAACAGCGTCGGCACCCGCAGACGCTGCAACGCGCGCATCAGGATCCGGGTCTGCGGCTGCACACCCTCGACCGCCGACAGCACGAGGATCGCGCCGTCGAGGACGCCCAGAACGCGCTCGACCTCGGCGATGAAGTCCGGGTGGCCGGGGGTGTCGACGACGTTGATCCGCCGGTCGCCGAGCGTGAACGACACGACCGCCGACTTGATCGTGATACCCCGGCGCCGTTCGAGCGCGAGGGTGTCCGTCCGGGTGGTACCGGAATCGACCGAGCCGGGCTCGTCGATCGCCCCACCGAGGTGCAGCAGCCGCTCGGTGAGAGTGGTCTTACCGGCGTCGACGTGGGCGAGGATGCCCAGATTCAGGAAGCGAGCAGGAGCTGGTGACACGCGAAGTCCTCAAGACAGGAGAAGCCGAATGAGTGAGGCGAAGGTTCGCGTGTGCTGCTCGCATCGAAGACTCCTGTATCGCGTGCCCAACAGAGCTACCAGCGCCAGCCTAGGACCGCGCACGAGGCCGGTGCCAGCGCTTTTCAAGTAGCCTGCCGGTTATGACTACGGGCAACGCCGTGCAGGACGAGCTGGAGCGGCTGCGGGACAGTATCGACAACATCGACGCGGCCGTCGTTCACATGCTCGCCGAGCGGTTCAAGTGCACCCAGCAGGTCGGACGGCTGAAGGCCGAGCACGACCTGCCGCCGGCCGACCCCGATCGGGAGGCCGACCAGATCGCGCGACTGCGGCGGCTGGCGGAGAGCGCGAAGCTGGACCCGGCGTTCGCGGAGAAGCTGCTCGGCTTCATCATCAGCGAGGTGATCCGCCACCACGAGCAGATCGCGGCCGACGCCGAGGTCGCCCGCAACTGACGGCTCAGCCCGGCTTGTTGCCGTACCAACAGGTCAGTAGTGCACCCAGCCGCCGTCGACACACAGCACCTGGCCGGTGATGAAGGCGGCGTCGTCGGACGCGAGGAAGAGAAAGGCCCCGGTGAGGTCATCGGCGGTTCCGCGACGCTGCAGGCACTGCCGGGGCAGGATCTGCGCGGCGACCGCGTCGGCGTCCGGATCGACCTCGGCCTCGTGCTCGGTCCGGATCGCGCCCGGCATGACGGCGTTCACGCGTACGCCGTCCGGGCCCCACTCGCGGGCCAGGGCCCGGGTGATACCGACAATGGCGGCTTTGGACGCGGTGTAGTGCACCGCACCCGGCTGACCGGTCTCGATCATCACCGAGGTCACGGTGATCAGGCTCCCATGGCGGGAGGCAACCAGATCGGGGTACGCGGCCCGGGCGAGCAACCAGGTGCCGCGCGTGTTGACCTGCTGTACGGCGTCGAATTCCGGCACCGGGATCTCCACGGCCGGACCTCGCCCGGTCGCCGCCGCGTTGGCAACAACGGTGTCCAACGGCCCGACCGCGGCCCGGGCGGTCTCGACCAACTCTCCGGGACCGTCCACCGACGCCAGATCGCCGGGCACGGCGATCGCCTCGTAACCGCTCGCCCTGAGCTCGGCCGCTCGGGCTTCGGTCAATGCCGTCATACCGGCATTCGGTTGATGGCCGAGAACCACCCGGGCCCCTTCGGCCGCGAACCGTGCGGCCACCGCGAAACCGATGCCACGCGAAGCCCCGGTCACCAAGACTGCCCGACCTGCCAAGCGATCACGCCCCGCGGTCTCCGGCGCCACCGCGCTCACCGGGTTGCTCCGGCCGAGGTCGTGGGTGCGTTGTCGTTGCCGAGATGCCGGCCGATCCGCGTGCCGAGTTCGTCGGTGCCGCAGACTTCCAGTGGAGCCTTCGCGGTGGTGTAGCGATGCAGGTCTTTGAGGCCGTGGCCGGTTAGGACGACAGCTACCTGGTCGTCGGGGCCGATACGACCGGCAGCCGCGTCAGCCGCCATCGCGGCGAGCGGGACAGCGGCTGCTGGTTCCACGAACAAACCCTCCTCACGGGCCAACAGGTCCTGTGCGTGCCACGTCTCCTCGTCGGTGACCACCGTGCCCCAGCCGCCCGATTTCCGGACCGCGGCAGTTGCCGCGTCCCCATCCGGCGGCTCCGCGAGTTGCAGTCCGGAGATCGCGGTGGTGCACTCCGCGACCACCGGCCGGTCGAGCCTCCCGTCCGCTGCGAGCGCGATCGGCGCACAGCCCGCCGGCTGCGACGCGACCACCGCCGGCCCCGATCCAGTGCCGTGGTGGCTCGCTTGCCTGGCGGTGGTGAGGCCTCGCGCGGTTGCGACGAGTAGACCTCCACCGCCGCACGGGACGTACACCTGCGTCACCGCCGGCTGTGCCCGCAGGATCTCCGTGCCGATGGCGTCAGCTCCCTGCATCCCGACGGGGTTGTGCCGATGCGTGGTGATCGTCAGCAGCAGTCGCGTCGCGGCGGCGATCCGCTCGAGTTCGTCCATCACGGCAGGGCCCATCCCGGGCACCTCGAGCATCAGGACGTCGTACGGCCGGATCGAGGCGAGCTTCTCGGCGGGTGCTCCGGACTGCACGCACAGTACGCCGGTCAGCCCGGCACGCCGCCCGTACGCCGCCATCGCCGCGCCGCCGTTGCCCGAGGAGGTCGCAATCCAGCCGCGCAGTCCGCGGTCGACCGCGGACTTCATCGAGGCCGCGGCGATCCGGTCCTTGTACGAGCCGGTCGGATTGAGGTGCTCGCACTTCGCCCACAGGCCGCCGAGACCCCAGCGGCGGGCCAGCCGGTCGAGAGGCACGAGCGGAGTGTCACCCTCGCCGAGAACGCTGTCAAGGTTCACGATTCTTCTCCGCTCTCGACATCGGCGAGGATCAGCACGGTGTCACCTCGGCGGACCCACGGACTCCTGACGAGAAGCATGACGGCCGAACGGCGAACCGCGCGGAACTCGTGCAGGATCTCTGCCTGGTCGTCCATGAGCTGGGCGACGAGATCCCCCGGCTCGACCACGTCACCGGCCGACCGGGCGACCACCAGATAGCCGTCCATCGGTGCTAGTTCGCCGCCGTCGGTGTCACCGTCTCCGGACACGATCAGACTGGGACCGCCTGGCAGGGGCGGTACGGCGAGCATGTCGAGGTCCGCGAGGACGCGCCAGACTCCGGCCCGGTAGAGCTCGAGGTCCGCGGCCTGGATCTGCCGGCCGCCGCGGCCTTCGACGTACAAGGAAGGGACGCCGAGGTTCGTCGCGGCACTCAGGGAGCGGCCTGGGTGGATGACCGGGTGCTGCCAGGTGATCGGTGCCGCGAACGCCTTCGCCGCTCGCGCGGCCCGCGCGGCGAGTGGGCCGGTCGAGGCATGCCCGCACAGCACGGGCATCTCGAAGCCGCTGCCGGCCGAGTGCAGGTCGATCAGCAGGTCGGCGCCGGCGATCAGCTCGCGGGTGAGGTGGTCGGCGATCCGCTCCGCCGTCGAGCCGTCGGCCGCGCCCGGGAAGACCCGTGCCAGGTTGGCGCCGTCGTTCGGATCGGACCGCGTACCGGCTGTCCAGGCCGCCGGGTTGGCGGGCGCGGCCCAGCGCAGCTCGCCACGGATGCCGGACCTGGCGAAGTCGGCGGCCAGCCGGCGGGTCGCCAGCACGCCTTCGTACTCGTCGCCGTGTACGCCGCCGAGCAGCGCGACGACCGGCCCGGCCGGGCCGGCCGCGATCCGCCGTACCTCCGGCAACGTCGCCCGATCCGGTGGTGCCGGCCGGGTGGGCGGAGCTGACCGGACTGGCTGCGTCGGGGGCATCGGAATCGGATCCCTTCGGTCGGTGCGGACAGCCGCTGCGCGCTGTTAGCCTAAGCGACAATGGTTCATCAGGTGAACCCCGAGTTTCACGTGACGAAAGGCAGCCGCGGATGAGGCGGATAGCGATCAGCGGTCTCGGATCCATCGGCAGGCAGCACCTGGCCGCTTGCGCGGGGCTCGCGGACGTGCGGGTCGACCTGTTCGACCCGGATCCGGCGCTGCTCGAACGGGCGGACAGCCCGCTCGTCGACCGCCGTACGCGGGATTTCGCCGACCTGCTGGCGGCACGGCCTGACGCGGTCGTGCTGGCCGGCCCGGACCGCACGCACGTACCGCAACTGCTGGCGGCCCTGGACGCCGGCGCCAAGGTGCTGGTGGAGAAGCCGGTGGCCGAGTCGGCCGCGGTGGCCCGGACGGCGATGGAGCGGATCGCGGACCCGGGACGGGTGCTGGTGGGCTACGTACTGCGGCACCGGCCGGTCGTCCAGCGGCTGCGGACCTTGATCCACGACGGAGCGATCGGCCGCCCGAGCGCGGCGCAGGTGCTGCTCGGTGCGTACCACACGATCACCGTCGCGGCCTCCCGCTTCGCCCACCCCGAGCCGGATCGCCTCTACCGCGACTACTCCCACGAATGGGACTACCTGCGGCAGCTGTTCGGACCGATCGGCAGCGTGTCCGCCGTTGCGCGGACGACGGAGTACGCCGGCCACGTGGAGCACCCGAATCTGGTCGACGCCATGCTTCGCCACGACGAGGTCGTCTCGCACTGCCACATCGACTACGTGGACACTGTCGGCGCGCGGACGGTGCAGGTGATGGGTACGGCGGGATCCCTGTTTGCCGACCTGGCCGACGGCGACATCCGGCTCCGCCGGGGCGACGGGGTGACGTACGAGAGCCACGCCGCGTCCCCGGCGGACGGTCTGCTCGCGCAGCTGCGCCATCTGATGGAGATGGTCGAACGCGGGACGGCCCCGGTGGCGGGCTTCGCGGACGGCGTCGCGGCGCTGGAAGTGGCCGATGCGTTGCGGGCCTCGGCGGTCACCGGGGAGTGGGAAGGCGTACCCACTACCCGTTCTTCTGCACGGTGAAGTGGCAGGCGGACAGGGCACCCGAAGACGTGGGCTGCAGCTGGGGGCGTTCGGTGCGGCAGATGTCCTGAACCTCCGGGCAGCGGGTGACGAACGGGCAGCCGGCGGGGATCGCGGTGGGGGAGGGCAGGTCCCCGGACAGGAGCTGACGACGGCTGTGGTCGCGCAGCCGTGGGTCCTGGATCGGCACCGCGGACAACAGTGCCCGCGTGTACGGGTGCTGTGGCGCGGCGAAGATCGTTGCCGCCGGCCCGGTTTCGACGATGGTGCCGAGGTACATGACGGCGATCCGGTCCGAGATGTGCCTGACCACCCCGAGGTCGTGGGCGATGAAGACGTACCCGAGCCCGAGGTCGGACCGCAGCCGGTCCAGCAGGTTCACGACCTGCGCCTGCACCGACACGTCCAGCGCCGACACCGGCTCGTCGAGGATGAGCAGCTTCGGCTCGAGCGCGAGCGCCCGGGCGATCCCGATCCGCTGCCGCTGTCCGCCGGAGAACTCGTGCGGATAGCGGGACGCCACGTCCGGGCGCAGGCCGACGAGCTCGAGCAGCTCGAGAACCCGCGCGCGGCGGGCCGCCGGGTCGCCGACGCCGTGGATCTCCAGCGGCTCGCTGAGGATCTGCGCGACCGGCAGCCGGGCGGGCAGTGACGCGTACGGGTCCTGGAAGACGTACTGGATCCGCCGCCGGACCGGCCGCAGCTCGCGGCGGCTCATCGCCCCGATGTTCGCGCCCTCGAACTCCACCGTCCCGGCGGTCGGCGGATGGAAGCCCATCACCGTCCGGCCGACCGTCGACTTGCCGCATCCGGACTCGCCGACCAGTGCGAACGTCTCGCCGGCGTCGACGTGGAAGGACACCCCGTTGACCGCGTGCACGGTCTTCGGTGTGCGCAGGAATCCCTTGCCCACCTGGAAATGCCGCACGAGATCGGTGACGGTCAGCAGGCGATTATCCAACGCCCGCCCGGCCTTGGACGCCTCGGCCGCCGGTGCGCCGCTCATCCGGCCACCTCCTCGCTCTGTGTCAACTCGTCCTGGAAGTGGCACGCGGACCGGTGGCCCGTGGAGACCACCGTGAGTTCCGGTTGTACGAGGCAACGGTCACGTCCGGCGGCCAGGTCGCACCGGGGCGCGAACGCGCACCCGGACGGCAGTTGCCGGGGATCCGGCGGCGCGCCCGGAATGGCCGCCAGCGACGTACGCCGCTCGGCGGTGCCCGGCATCGAACGCAGCAAGCCCCGGGTGTACGGATGTCGGGAGGCGTGGAACAGGTCGTCCACGCCACTCGACTCGACCACGCGGCCGCCGTACATCACGACCACCTGGTCGGCCATCTCGGCGATCACGCCGAGGTCGTGGGTGATCAGTACGAGCGCGGTGCCGTGCTCGTCGGACAATCGCCGCAGCAGGTCCAGGATCTGCGCCTGCACGGTGACGTCGAGCGCCGTGGTCGGCTCGTCCGCGATCAGCAGCGACGGCCGGTTCGCGAGTGCCATCGCGATCATCGCGCGCTGCCGCATGCCGCCGGAGAACTGGTGCGGGTACTGGTCCTTGCGTTCCCGCGGCGCGGGGATGCCGACGTCGGTGAGCAACTCCACGATCCGGTCGGCGCGATCGCCCCGGCTCAGCTCGGTGGAGTGCCGCTTGAGCGTCTCGTCGATCTGCGCGCCGATCGTCATCACCGGGTTCAGCGCGGTCATCGGGTCCTGGAAGATCAGCCCGATGTCACGGCCGCGGACCCGTTGCAGCTCGCGCTCCTTCATCGTCAGCAGGTCCCGGCCGCGGAAGAGGGCCTGCCCGCGGACGGTGGCGGTCCGGGGCAGCAGGCCGAGTGCGGACATCACGGTCACGCTCTTGCCGGATCCCGACTCGCCGACGACGCCGAGCGTCCGGCCGGGAAGTACGTCGTACGTCGCGCCGTTGACCGCGCGCACGCGGCCGGACAGAGTCGCGAACTCGGTGACGATGTCCCGCAGCCGCAGGACGGGTTCGGTACTCATCGGGTCTGCCTCGGGTCGACGGCGTCCCGGAGGCCGTCGCCGACGAAGTTGACCGCCAGCACGGTCAGTGCGATCGCGATCCCGGGCGGCGCCCACATCCACGGCATCGACCCGAGGATCCGCAGTTGCTGGGCCTCGTTGATCATCCCGCCCCAGGTCGCCGTCGGCGGTGGTACGCCGAGGCCGAGGAAGGACAGCGCCGCCTCGGTCATGATGACCGTTGCCGTCAGCAACGTGAACGACACCGCGGCCTGCGGCAGCACCGCCGGGACCAGGTGCTTGCGGACGATCCGCCACGAGCTCGCGCCGAGGCCCTCGACCGCCTCGATCGAGTCCTGCTCACGCAGCGACAGCGTCAGGCCCCGGGTCAGCCGGAACGCCTGCGTCCACTGCATGAACCCGAGCGAACCGATCAGCAGCCAGAGGTTCGGCCCGAGGAACGCGGCCGCCACGATGATCACGATCAACGTGGGGAACGACTGGAACACCTCGGCGATCCGCGACAGCGCGGCCTCGATCCGGCCGCGGAGATACCCGGCGGTCACGCCCAGGCCGACGCCGATCACCGTGGCCAGCGCCGCGGCGACCAGCCCGATGGTGAGCGACACGCGGCCACCGGCGAGCAGCCGCGCGAGTACGTCCCGTCCGGCCGAGTCCGTGCCGAGCGGATGCCCGGCGCCGGGGGGCTGCCGGTACAGCAACGGGTCCACCGCGTTCGGGTCCGTCCGGTACAGCAGCGGCCCGAGCGCGGAGGCCAGCACCAGCACGGCCAGTACGACGAGACCCGCCATCGCGAGCCGGTGCGCACGGAACCGGCGCCACGCGAGCGCGCGCGGGCTGAAGCCGCGGGCAACCGGCAGGTCCTGCGCCGAAGCGTGCGTTGAAACAGTCATCATCGGATCTCCTGTCCTACAACCTGATCCGCGGGTCGACGATCGCGTAGAGCACATCCGCGATCAGATTGCACAGCACCACCAGAACCGCCACGAACATCACGAAGCCCATGATCGCGGGGTAGTCGCGGGCGCTGATCGAGTCGACGGCGAACCGTCCCATCCCGGGCCAGGCAAAGATCTGCTCGACCACCACGGCACCGCTGAACAGGGTCGGGATCTGCAGCGACACCACGGTGATCAGCGGGATCAGCGCGTTGTGCACCCCGTGCCGCCAGATCACCCGCGAGGTGGACAGTCCCTTCGACCGCGCGGTCACCATGAAGTCCCGGTCCAGTACGTCGAGCATGCTGGCCCGGCCCCAGCGCATGTACGCCGCCGCGCCGCTGACGCCGAGGATCGACGCCGGCAGGACCAGATGCCGCAGGCCGCTGAGTGCACCGCCGCCCGGGTCGTTCATCCCGGCGGTCGGCAGCCAGCCGAGCTTGACGCCGAAGAAGTACATGCCGATCAGCGACAGGAAGAAGACCGGGATCGACAATGCGACGAGACCCGCCGCAGACAGGACGTAGTCGACCACGGTGTTGCGCTTCATGGCCGCGAACAGCCCGGCGGCGATCCCGATCACCAACGAGACGAGCAGCGCGGTGAGCATCAGCGACGAACTGTTCTGCAGTCGTTCCAGCATGACCGCGGAGACCGGCCGCCCGCTGACCAGTGACCGCCCGAGGTTGCCCTGCAGCGCCTCGCCCAGCCAGACCAGGAACTGGACCGGGAGCGGCTTGTCGAGCCCCAGTTGGGCCCTGGCGGCGGCGACCGCCGCGTCCCGGTCAGGTCCCTGGAAGGACATCGGGTCGAAGTACATGTCGACCGGATTCCCCGGCGCGCTGCGCACCAGCGCGAACAGCAGCACGCTGATGCCCAGCAGGACCACGACGCTGAACATCAGCCGGCTGAGGACGTAGCGGAGCACTGTGGATCAGCCCTGGATCTTCCACTGCTCGGCGCTGGTCAGCATCAGGCCCGGGGAGACCGTGGCGTCGAACCCGGCGATCCGCTTGTTCAGGCCGTAGTTCGCGGTCGGGACATACAGCGGCAGGATCGGCACGTCGTCGTTGATGATGCTGTTCGCCTGCTGATAGGCCTGCTCGCGCTTGGCCTGCTCGGTGCTCGCCATCCCCTGGTCGAGCAGGTCGTCGAGCTTGTGGTTGCAGTAGCCGGTGATGTTGATCCCGGCCGGGGCGACCTGGTCACAGCGCAGCCGGACGTTGATCGCGGCGGGCTCGATCAGCGGGACCTGGTTCAGCATCGTGATCATCAGGTCGAAGTCGTTGTTCTTCACCACTTCGGTGACCTGGGCCGGCTGCAAGGGGGTGATCTGCGCCTTGATACCGACCGCCTGCAACTGCCCCTGGACGATCTGCATCACCGCGTCCCGGTCCGCCTGGCCCGGGTTGATGTCCAGCCGTACGACGGTGTCCGCCTTCCAGCCCGCCGCGGCCAGCAGTTGCTTCGCCTTGGCCGGGTCGTAGCCGTAGTGGACCAGGTTCGGCGGCTGCGCCCAGCCGGGCGCGAACAGGGCCGTGTCGACGACCTTCGCCTGGCCGGACAGGACCTTCTTCACGATCGAGTCCCGGTCGATCGCGTACAGGATCGCCTGCCGGACCCGCTTGTCGGCGAGCTTCCCGTTCTTCAGCGCGGTGTGCAGGGTCATCTCGCCGGAGCCCGGGCCCTGGGCGACGGTGATCTTGCCGTCAGCCTTCTGCGGCTCGACCTCGGCGGCGGGCAGCTGGGCGATGTCCACCTCACCGGTCTGCAGTTGCGCCAGCGCGGCGTCACCGGTCAGGTACTTCGTGACCAGCTTCGCGGCCGGCACCGGTGCCCAGAAGTGCGGGTTGGCGGCGAACTCGATGGTGTCGTCGTTGATCCACTGCGAGAACACGTACGGTCCGCTGCCGACCTTCGGGGTGTGGAACGCCTCGTTGCCCTTGAACTTGTCGTGCGCGATCGCGCCGTACACGTGCTCCGGCACGATGCCGACCTGCACCAGGTTCGCCAGGAAGCCGGCGTGCGGCTGGGCGAGCGTGATCACAACGGTCCGGTCGTCCGGCGTGGCGATGCCGGAGATCGTCTTCGCCGTACCGTCCTGGAACTCCTTGGCGCCCTTGATCGGCGCCATCGCGCCGGCCCAGACCGCGGCGGTCTTCGGATCGGCGGTGGCCGCCAGCGAGAACGCCACGTCCTTGGACGTGATCGGCTTGCCGTCGCTCCAGGTCGCCTTCCGCAGGTGGATGGTGTACTGCGTGGCGTCGGCGTTGACGTCCCACTTCTCGGCCACCCGGGGCACGTACTTGTCGCCGGTCACCGACAGCAGCGGCTGGAACTGCAGGAGCGAGACCTGCCCGTCGCCGCCGGTGAGCGCGGTGAACGGGCTGAACGCCGACGCCTGCAGGTACAGCTGGTAGGTGATCGTCCCGGCCTGGCCGGCGCCGGCCGACGAGCCCGTTGTCCCGCCGTTCGGGGCGCCCGCCTCGCTGCATCCCGCGACGGCGATCGCCAGGGCCGCGACGATCGTTGCCCATCGCAATCGTTTCGTGAACCGTGCCACGTCCGCCTCCTCGCTCACGCCTGTTTCATTAGATGAAACTGCTAGTTTCAGTAGGTTGAACCTTGGTTGACCGCCGGGTGGATGTCAAGAGATCGCGGCGGCCGCGGGCTCATTGCGCCGTGAAGCCGCCGTCCACGGGTAGCGTGACGCCGGTGATGTAGCCGCCGGCTTCCGATGCCAGCAGCAACAACGCGCCGGCGACATCGGTGCCGGAGGCCAGCCGGCGCAGCGGTGTCCGCGCCGCGTACGCCGCGCGGAACTCCGGCGGCGCGGTCCCGTCGTCGAGACCACCCGGGGCGAGGCAGTTGACCCGGATCCCGTCCGGGCCGAGGACGCAGGCCAGGTAGCGGGTCAGCCCGATCATGCCCGCCTTGTCGTAGGCGTAGTACGCCGGCATCGACATCGCGGTGCCGGCGTACAGCCGCAGGTCGGGACCGGTGATGCCGTAGATGGAACCGATGTTGACGATCGAGCCGCCGCCCCGGTCGCGCATCGTCCGGGCGACCCGCTGGGTGAGCAGGAACAGCCCGCGCCCGTTGACGTCCTGGGTCGCCGACCAGTCGTCCGCGGTGATCCCGTCGAGCCCGTGCCCCTGCCGGTGGACGGCGTTGTTGACCAGTACGTCGATCCGTCCGAGGTCCTGCTCGGTCCGGGTAGCGAACGCCTCGATGCTGTCCGGGTCCGCCTGGTCGAGCGCTGCCGCCCGGACGTCGCCGCTGCCGGACAGCTCGGCGGCGGCCGTTGTCGCCTTGCCGAGCGATCTGCTGGTCAGGACGACCGTCGCGCCGGCCGCCGCCAACGTCCGGCACAGGTGCGCGCCGTACAGCCCGGCACCGCCGGTGACGACCGCCACCTGTCCGTCCAGCCGGAACGTCGGCATCACGTCCGCTCCGCGGCACGCCGTACGACGGCCGCGACGGCTGCCGAGAACTCCGCGGTCGGTGTGGTGAGTGGCGGCGTACTTCGTGGTACCGGCAGGCCGAGTGCGGTTGCGGTGGCGCACTTGATCGCACCGATGGCGCGGGCCGGGAACCCGGAACCGGGGAGCTCGGCGGACAGGATGCCGAACAGCTCGAGGTAGCTGTCCTGCGCCGCCAGACTCTCCTTGTCGTTGCTCCCGGCGTGCTCCCACAGGGTCACCGCCGAGCCGGGCAGGATGTTCGCGAAGCCCGGGACGATCCCGTGGAAACCCGCCGCCAGTGCGGAGTCCAGCGTCAGCTCGCCGCCGGAGTACACCTTGGCCGCGGTGTCCGCCAGCGCCCGGCACAGCAACCGGCCGGACGCCAGATCGCCGGACGAGTCTTTGATCCCGGCAATGACGCCATCCCGGACGAGCCGTTCCTGGAGCGGTTGCGACAACGCCCGCGGCGTACGGACCGGCACGTTGTACGCGATCACCGGAACGTCGACCGCGGCGGCGACCGCGGCGAAGTGCTCGTACAGCTCGTCGTCGCTGCAGTCGAAGAACAAGGGCTGCAACGCCAGTACGGCGTTCGCTCCGGCGTCGACGCCGTCGCGGGCGGCCTGGACGGTGTCGAGCGTCCCGAGCCCGCCGGCGCCGGCCCACACCGGGACCCGCCCGGCGGCCGCGTCGGCCACTGTTCGCACCGTCGCCCGGCGGCCGTCGGCATCCAGGCTGCCGACCTCCCCGGTGGAGCCGATCGCGAGCAGCCCGTGCACGCCGGCCGCGATCTGGGCCTCGACGAGGACCTTCAGGTGGTCGGCCCGTGGCCGGGTGCCCGCCTCGTCGAGGAAGGTGACCAGCGGGGTGACCACGCCGTCCGGCAATACGTTCATCGGTCCGCTCCTTCGGTCGGGATGTGCGCGATCACGTCGACCTCGAACTTGAGGTCGCCGATACCCCCGGCGGTCGTGGTCCGGGCGGGGTAGGGCGTCCCGAAGTACCGCGGGTAGAGCTGGTTGAACTCGTCGCGGTCCTCCCAGCGGCCGAGGTAGCAGCGCACCTGGACGACGTCGTCCAGCGAGCCGCCGGCGCTGGCGAGGATCCGCTCGACGTTGCCCATCGCCCGGGCGAGCTCGCCGGCGAAGGTGTCGGTGACGATCTGTCCGGTGTCGTCGACCGAGGCCTGGCCGGACACGAAGACCAGGTCACCGGACCGGACGGCGGGGGAGAACGGCAGGTGCGACCGCGGTGTCGCGGCATCGATGACGGCGGTGCGTGGCATGGCTGTTGACCGATCCTTCAGTTCGGGTACGTCGTACCGGGCTCGTAGGGGTACATGGGGACCCGGCGATGCCGGTACGTCAGTTCGGTGACCGAGTTGCGGGTGACGCCGGGCGAGTCGACCACCACGACCTCCGGCGCGCAGGTCCGGGCGTAGCCCGCCCGAGGGCCGTTGACGCCCTTGGCGATATGCGCCCGGAGCCGGTCGGGGTCGATGCCGACGGCCCGGTACTGGGCGGGGGAGACGGGCTGGATCACCTTCGAGGTGAGGACCACCAGCGGTCCTTCGTCGGTGCGGATGCCGACCATTTCGCCGGCGTCGAAGAACCGGAACCCGCCGTGCGCGACATGCTCCTCCTCGTACGGTCCGTCGTGCCGCCCGACCAGGACGCCGGTCAGCCGGACCGGCGTACCGTCCTGTTCCGGGGACCGGCCGCCGGCCAGGACGTCGACCCGGCCGCCGGGCCCGACGCCCGCGAGGCTCCGTACGGCGTCCGGATCGTTCAGGGTGGTGCCGGCTCCGGTGACCCGGCGGCGCAGCGCCTCGGCCAGCAGGACCGTCGAGTCGCCGGGACCGCCGCCGCCGATGTTGTCCCCGACGTCGAGCACGAGCAGTGGCCGGTCGCCCTGGTGGCCGGCGATCACGGACATCGCGGTGGCGACCCCGATGCCGTTGCCCTGCAGGGATTTACGTTCGGCCCAGACCGCCTCGGCCAGGCGGCGCGCGGCGTCCGTGGCGCGGTCGCGATCGGCGTGCATCGCGATCACCGACATCCCCATCTGCCGCGTGTCGGCGTACGGGAAGCCTTCGAGAAGGCTCAGGTCCAGCAGACCTTGGCGGCTCTCGAGCTCGCGGGCTTTCGCGAGCAGGTCGGCCATCGGCTCCTCGCCGGTGTCCTGGCGGACGATGGTCACCACCAGCGGCAGCTGCTCGACGACGAGCGCCGGCCGGGTCCCCGAGCGGATCGCGTCGAGGACGAGCCGGCGGCACTTGGCGGCCTTCCGGCGCGCGTCGACGTGGGGATTGGTCTGGTACGCCGTCATCACGTCGACCGCGTCCACGAGCCGCTGATCGACGTTCGCGTGCATGTCCAGCGTCGTCCCGATGACGGCTTCCGGTCCGACGGCCTCGCGGACCCGTTCGGCGATCTCGGCGTCGGCGGCCGGGTGCCCCTCGGCGACCGCCGCACCGTGCAGGACTAGCAGCACGCCGTCGACGCGACCGGCCGCGGCGAGCTCGCCACACATCCGGTCGACCAGTACGTCGAACGCCTCGGCCGAGACCGGGCCGCGCGGCGTCACGTACGCGACCGGCAGCGGCAGCAGTTCGACATCGGCGCCGGCCGGTTCGAGGAAGCCGCCCGGCACTGCCTGCGACTCGCGGTAGTGGTCCACCAGTTCGGTGCCGGTGTGCAGCCCTCCGTCGAGATAGGCGGCGAGGCCGGCCAGTTGCGAGGAGAAGGTGTTTGCCTCGTGCAACAGCCCGGTCACGGCCAGGCGGATCATCCGACGTCCTGCAAGGTGCCGCGCGGCAGGCCGTTGGTGCCGACGGTCGCGGACACCGAGTCGGCGAACGCGTCGACGGTCGTGTCGACGTCGGCCTGGCTGTGCGCGGTCGACAGGTACCAGCGACCACCGGGGAGGGTGAAGAGGCCGCGGCGCAGCATCTCGACGGTCAGCACGTCGTACCACTGCTGGTCCCCGGCGAGGAACTGCGTGAACGTGTCGCAGCGGTCCAGGCCGGGGAGCACCTGGACGACCGGACCGACCTGGTTGACCGCGGCGGTCACGTCGTACCGCTCGAGCGCGGCCCGCATGCCGTCGGCCAGCCGGCGACCGTTGGTTTCGAAGGCCGGGTAGATGCCGGGCTCGGACAGCGCCTCGACCGTCGCTTTCACCGCGGCGAGTACGATCGGATTGCCGTTGTAGGTGCCGGCGTGGACGACGCCGTGCAGGGACTGATCGAGTACGGCGGCCCGCCCGGCCACCGCCGCTACCGGGTAGCCGCCGGCCAGGGCCTTCGCGAGGACGATCAGGTCGGGTTGTACGCCGTACAGCTCGGCCGCGCCGCCGCGGGCGACCCGGAAGCCGGTGATCACCTCGTCGAACACCAGGAGCGTCCCGGTCTCGTCGCACAGCGACCGCAGGCCGGCGAGGTAGCCGTCAGGGGGCGCGATCACGCCCGAGTTGCACAGCACCGGTTCGACGAACAAGGCCGCGACGTCCTGGGCCGGGTCGCGCAGAATCGTGCCGACCGCGTCGAGGTCGCCCCACGGCGCCAGGCTGACGTCGGACAACGCCGCGGGGTTCTGGCCTCGGGTACCGGCCCGGTCCAGCCGACCGTCGGCGTCCGGCCGGTAGCCGAGCAGGAAGGCGTCGGACCAGCCGTGGTAATGACCGGTCATCTTGACGAACCGGTTCCGTCCGGTCGCGGCGCGCGCGAGCCGCAGCGCGATCTGGTCCGCCTCCGATCCGGTGTTGGACCACAGCACCCGCTCCATCCCGGGCAGCGCGTCGAGGACGGCCTCGGCGGCCAGGTACTCGAGCTCGTGCCCGGCGCCGAACGTCGCGCCGTCCGGCAGCCGCCGGGTCACGGCCTCGGTCAGCCCAGGGTGGCCGTGGCCGAGTACGACCGGGCCCCAGCCCAGTACGTAGTCCAGGTAATCGTTGCCGTCGACATCGGTCAGGACCGGGCCACGGCCGCCGCGGAAGAACAGCGGATGTGGTCGCATGGACGCGCGCATCCCGGTCGAGACACCTCCGGGCAACGAGCTCTTCGCCCGGTCCCACAGGCGGGCGGAGGTGGGCCAGCTGTCGATCATTCGATGCACCATGGTTTCGTTCAATGAAATGAGCGTTCTGGTAGCTCGAACGCTAACCTGCTGTCGGCGAGGTGGTCAACGGTGCGTTCGATGCGCGTTGCGGAGTTGACCGCGCGCTCAGGGTGGTTCAGTATTCAAAACCAGCGATTCGCCAAGTGGAACCGAAGCAGGAGGTCGAGATCACCTCGCAGGTGCTGCTGCCCGTCGACGGTCCCCGTTGTGAGCTCGCCGAGAGCCCGCGCTGGGACGGCGTCGCATGGTGGTGGCTGGACGTGCCCGCCGGCGCGGTGTACCGGATGGTGCCCGGTGCGGCGGCCGAGCTGATGCTCAGGACCGGGCGTCGCGCGTCGTTCCTGGCGCCCCTTGGGCCGGGCAGGTTGGTGCTCGCCGAGGAGAACCGGTTGCAGCGGTTGCGGCTGGTCGGCGGCACGGTGCGCATCGAGCCGCGGATCCGGGTGCCGCTGCCCGCCGGATGGCTGCTGAACGACGGGTGCCTCGGCCCGGACGGCTCGATCTGGGTCGGCTCGGTCGCTCCGGCCGGTGCCGACGGGCGGCGCCCCGCGACCGGATCGCTGATCCGCGTCACCACGCACGGCGAGATCTCGGCGCCGGTCTCCGGGTTCGCGTTGTCCAACGGTCTCGGCTGGATCGACTCCAGGACCCTGCTGCACGCGGACAGCGGCACCGGTATCGTCTGGCGGCACCGGTTCGACACCGCGTTCGCAGCGATCGAGTCGAAGGAGTACCTGCGAATCCCTGCTCCGGAAGGCTTGCCGGACGGTCTCGCGATCGACTCCGCCGGCCTGATCTGGCTCGCGGTGTACGGTGCGGGCGAGGTCCGGGCGATCCGCGACGGCCGGACGGTCGCCCGGGTTCCGGTGCCGACCGCGCAAACCACGGCGGTCGCCGTCGGCGGCCTGGCCGGCGACGAACTGCTGGTCACCACCGCGCGCGAAGGGTACGACGACGTCCGGTCGGCGGCCGAGCCGCTGGCCGGCCGGATCTTTCACGGCACGGTCTCTACGATGAACGCATCGGAAGAAAGGGGTTGACGGCGATGGCAGCCACCACGAGCGAGTCCGCTTCGGCGTATCCGATCCGGAGCGTGGATCGGGTCTGCGACATCCTCGACGCGCTCGCCAACTCCGACGGCGGCGCCAGTCTCACCGAGGTGGCCGCGGCGACCTCCCTGCCGAAGAGTTCCGTCTTCCGGTACCTGAGCGCCCTGGAGGCCCGGCACTACGCGGAACGGGACGCCGAGGCGTCGACGTACCGGCTCGGGCCGGCGTTCCGGCCGCAGCACACCCGAGGTCTCGAGCGGCTCGTCGAGCTCGCGCGCCCGGTGCTGGAGCAACTGCGCGACGCGACCGGCGAGACGATCAACCTCGGCCTGCTGGACGGCACGATGATCGTGCACCGGCTGGTGATCGAGAGCCCGCACGCGATGCGGCTCGCGGCCCGCGTCGGCGAGCGCGGCCACGTGCATGCCACCGCGCTCGGCAAGGCGATCTGCGCGGAGCTCCCGGAGGGTCGGGTCCGGACCATCCTGCACGCGGCCGGCATGCCCCGGTTCACCGCGGAGACGATCGTCACCGAGGACGCGTACTTCACCGAGCTGGAACGCGTCCGCGAGCAGGGCTACGCCCTCGACGATCAGGAGAACCAGGACGAGGGGCGTTGCCTGGCGGTCACGATCCCGCGCCTGAGCTTCCCGGCCGGGCTGAGCCTGAGCGCGCCGATCAGCCGGTTCGAGTCGGACGACGTACCGGCCGTCGCCCGCCGCCTCCGCAAGGCTGCGGCGGGGCTCGGCAAGAAGCTCGCGGACTGACGGCACCGTGGCCGGTCCGCGTCACGCGGACCGGCCACCGGTCGCTACGTGAGGTCCGTTGCGGTCCCGACCGCGGTCAGGGCCGGCAGGCCCGCGCCGGTGTCCTGGACGATCAGTTCGTCGAGTGCTGCGTCCACCGCGGCGGCGCCGGACCAGCCGAGCAGCAGGAGATGGGTCACCACTTCGGCCGGCGCGAAGACCGGTACGGTGCCGCGGTTCTGGCCGTTGACGGTGACGGTCACGGACCGGGCGGGAAGGTCGACGCCGAGATCGATGGTGGCGTAGCTGTTCGCGGGCAGCGTGGTGGAAACCGGAAGCGGGCTGAGAGCCCGGGTGAAGGTCATGATGACGCGCTTGTCGTTGACGAAAGTGAACGCGGCGTCGGCCTTGGTCTGGGCGATCTTCACGTACCGCGTGCTGATCGTCGGTCCGGCCGCGGTGAAACTGCCGGCCGATCCGGTGACCGTCCAGCCGGCTGGCTGGGTCCAGTCGCCGTTGTTGGTGTCGGAGACCCAGACGGACAGGTCGGCCGCGGTGAGCCGGCTCGCGCCGTCCGGGTCGGCGATCTGGATCTCGCTGAGCTGGGCCGGCGTGCTGAACGAGGCACCGATACTGCGGCGGTTGTAGTCGAAGGCGATGTTTCCCTCGTACCCGAAGCCGCCGAGGTTGCCTGCCGCCGGGTTCACGTCGTTGTCCACATAGCCGATCGTCGACTCCCCGCGAGCGGCGGCCGCGGCGAGCAGCGCGCCGTCGGGGGTGATGCGCAGGACCTGGACCGTGCCGGTCGCCTGCGGCTCTCCGCCGAAACCTTCCTGGATCGCCAGGTCCAGGTGCGAACCGACAGCCGCCCAGCGGACCCGGAAGCGGATCCGGCCACGCCGGATCGCCGGGAACAGCCGGGACGCCCCGACGGTCGAGCCCGCCGGGCCTTGCAGCCGGAGCGCGCTGGACGCGCCGCGGGCGCCGTCGGTCAGCGTGAGCGACCCGGCGCCCGACACCCGCCACCAGCGGTCGTGTGCCAGCTCGGACCCTTGCCCGATCAGCGAGCTCACCGACGAGCGGAAGCCGAGGGTGTCCAGGGCTCCGTGGCTGTCGCGGAGGTACCGCACCTCGTCCTCGACGTACATCGTCTGCGGTCCGCCGTCGGGGAAGGTGAGGGTCCAGGTGCTCCAGCCGAAGAGCCTGTCCTCGCTGCCGATCCGGACCGAGTCGGCCTCCAACACCCGCATGTAGTAGTTGCTGGCGGATCCACCGGGCGGGGTGATGCCTGGAACCGACAATGCGGTCGCGCCGATCAGGTCGTGGTATCCGTTCCAGCTGGCGCCGCCGTCCTGGCTGTGCGCCATCGTCAGGTTGTTGCGCCAGTAGCTGGCCTGACCCTTCGAGTTGTGACCGGACCAGTTCAGCTGCAGGTCGCCCGGGCGGCCCGTGGAGAGTGCCGGCATCGTGTTGACCGACAGCACCTTGCTCTCCGTCAACGGCGACCACGTCAGCCCGGCGTCGGTCGACTGGCTGGTCATCATGTAGTAGCGGCCCTTGCCTTGGCCACGGGCCAGCAGCAGCACGGAGCCGTCGGCGCGGACGGCCAGCGTGGTCTCGCTGACGCCGACCTCGAAACCGCCGCCGGGGATGGTGAACTCGACCGGAACCTGCTGCCAGGACGTGCCACGGTTCGTGGAGCGGAAGATCGTCACCGCGAACGTTCCGTCGGAGGTGTACGGGTAGCTCACCGGGACGATCCAGGTGCCGCCCGGCGTACGGACCGGGTTGGCGTAGGTGAGCGACCAAGCGGCGTTCTGCCCGGCGGCGGGGGAGTAGGGCAGCAACTGCTGCACGCTCGTGAAGTTCGGCGACCCGTCGGCGGCGAACGTGCTCGCCTTGGCGACCCAGCAGGTGCAGTCCTTGTCCGCGGGATTCAGCCAGTTCGAGCCGGCCGACGTACGGAGGCGGTAGAACAGGAAGTGCAGCGAGCCGTCGACGGGGTCCACCAGGTAGCTTCCGGTGCTGTACCCGCACTGGGCGTTGGTGCCGACCGCGGTCCCCGGGACGAAGTCCGTGACGTCGCCGAACGTCCGGCCGCCGTCGTAGGAGTACCGCGCGCCGATACCGCCCTTGCCGGCACTGTCGTGCCAGCCGCCGGTGGACACGACGACGCCGGAGGCGAGGATCAACGGCCGCTGGTCGTTGCCCCAGGTCTTGCCGCCCGCCTGATGATCCAGCCGTTGCAGCGTCCGCTGTCCGTACTCGACCTGCAGCGCCGCCGCGTCCTGGTGTACGACGTCCCGCGCCGAGGGGTTGCCGGTGAGCGCCTGGATCGTGAGTTGCTGTCCGGCGTCGATCGACGGGATGCGCACGAACACACCGCCGGAATCGGCGTACGCGTGCAGGTAGTTCCCCAGGCTGTCCGCGAACCGGAGATCGGCGACATCGTTGCGCAGCTTGCCGGCCGCGACCAGCGCGCTGGTGCCGAGCTGGGCGTTCGTGATGTAGACCGCACGGTCCTTGAGGGTCGCGGCAGTCGGGTTCTTGACCGTCACCGGCACGCTGGTCGTCCAGCTACCGGTGCCGCCGGCAACGAGTGCGGGCATCGGCAGCCGGTACGCCGTGAGCCCGGTCTGCAGGTCGTTCAGGATGAAGGTGCTGCGGGCGACGTCGGTGAACTCGCGGTGGCAGTGCACCTTCAGGTACCGGCGCGACTGTTCCGGGAACACGAACCACACCTGGTCGCCCAGGTCGACCACCTGTACGTCGGTGACCTTCGTCCAGGTGGCGTTGTCGGTGCTGGTGTAGATCGACCAGTCGCGCTGGTTCAGGCCGTGGAGGCCGCGGGAGGCGGTCAGCGCCAGCGCGTTCACCTGGCTTGTGCCGACATCGATGCCGATGCTGCGGTAGTCGTAGTCGGCGGCGTACGCGACGTGCACGCCCCACTCGGCGAGCGGGCCGGTCGTCGGGTTCAGGTTGTGGTTCTGGAAGCCGATCGGCCCGGTGACCGGGACGGCGGGCTCGGTCGCCGCGGCGCAGCGCCGGCGGGCGGCACCGGCCGGGGTGGCCAGCAGGGCGGAGGCGGCGCCGGAACCGGCGACCATCAGAAAACCGCGGCGGGTGAAGGGCATCACTGGGCTCCTCGCGGACGGGGCGGGCGGGTGATTGCGTTTCGCTCACTGAAACAGCAGTTTCGATGCGCTGGCCAGACCTTAAGTTGGCGCCCAGTCCGCGTCAACGGCTCACGCGATCATTGACCGCGCCCGCGGGACCCGGCTAGCGTTTCGTATGTCAGTACCCGGGTTTCATTAGCTGGAATCGAAGGGAACTCCTCCGACCATGACGACACAGTCGCCGGCGGATGCCGTCCGGCTGCGGGACCGGGGATTCGCGGACTTCCGCGCGGGAACCCCGGGGAACGCCGGCCAGAACCTCTACGTCTCGGCAGCCGGTGTCCTGCAGCGGATCCACTACAGCTCGGTCACCGGGAGCGGCTATGTCGACCTGCCGTTCGCCAACTCCCACGACGACTCCCCGAAGGTGCCGATCGACGTGTACGCGGACGTTCCCGGCGAGCCGCTGCGGCTGCCGACGTACGGCGCGATGGCGGGCGCCGCCGCGGACCTCACCGGCAACGGGTACGACGATCTCGTGGTGGCGAACCAGTACGACGGCTGCGGCAACGAGGTGCCGGGCCAGATCTACTACGGCGGACCGGCCGGCTACTCGCTGAACGCGGTCGCCGAACTGTGGGCACCGGACGCGCGCGACGTCGCCGTCGGGCGCTTCGACGGCGGGCGTCCCGCGATCGTGTTCGTGAGCCGCGGGACGCTGCGACTCTTCCCGCAGGATGAGGACGGATTCGTCGCGGACCGGTACGCCGATCTCCCGTACGGCGTCGAGATCCAGGCGATCACCACCGCCGACCTGGACGGCGACGGGTACGACGAGCTCGTCACGCGTGGCACCGACGGGATCGTCCGGGTGCTGTGGGGTGACCGCGTGGAGCCGCTGTCGTGGGACCGGCACACCGCGTTGCCCGTCGCGCTGACGGGCACCATCGAGGCGACCGTCGGTGTTGACGCCGCGGGCTCGGGCGCCGCCGAGGTCGGTGCTGACGGCAACGTTCTGGACCCGGTGGCGTACAGCCGTTCGGTGGGGTCGATCCACGCTGAGGATGCCCCGACCGCACCGCGGCTGAAGGTGGTCGACTGGCGCGGGCAGTCCGCACTGTTCTGCCCGCGGGACGACCACACCGTGCTGCTGGGATTCACCGCGGACCGGGAGCCGGTCGACTTGCTGTCCGTGGCAACCGGGCCGGCGCAGTCGGTGGACGTCGCGGACCTCACGGGTACCGGGACCGTCGACCTGATCGTGCTGGATCGGCACCCGGGCGAATCGGCCGACGGGCAACGCTGCACTGTGTACTGGGACGCCGTACCCGATCGGCACAGTGCGGTTGACGTGGACCGGGCCGTCGACGTGCTCGCGGTGGATGTCGCCGGACGGACCGGCATCGTGGTCTGCCAGGGCGCGGGCGAGCGGGACTATACCCACGAGAGCCTGATCCTGCGGACACACGACGGCGTCCTCGAACGTGCGGAGACGTTCGTGACGCACTGCGCGACCGGCATCCTCCCGTTGCGCGGTCCGTCGGGTCCGCCCCGGCTCGCGGTCGTCAACCACAAGGCGAACAGTCGATTCGGCGACGTCGCGACGTACATCTATCTCGGCGGCCCAGGCGGGTACGACGCCGCCCGACGGCTCGAGCTGCGCGGATGGGCGGCCACCGAGATGCGGTACGTCGACCTCACCGACTCGGGACGTCCGGACGTGTACCTGTCCAACTCCAACGAGAACGACCTCGACCGGCCGCACGGCTCGTTCATCTACTACGCGACCGAGAACGGTGTCGACCCGGAGCGCCGCACCGAGCTCGGCACCACCCGGAACATGTCCACGGTGATCGCGGACCTGAACCGGAACGGATACCTGGACCTGATCACCGCCGGCTTCTCCCGGGACCGGCTGCAGATCTTCCCGGGCGGTCCCGACGGGTTCGGCGAGCCGGTCGACGTACCGCTGGTGATCGACGGCGTCACGTACCAGCAGGCGCGGTTCATGTCGATCGGCGACCTGACCGGAGACGGGTACCTCGACCTGGTGGTCCCGGAGCTCGGTCCGTCCGGGGGAGTGATCCTGCTGTGGGGCGGCCCGGACGGGTTCTCGGGCGAGCGCGCGACCGTACTGCGGTGTGGGAAGGCGGTGTCGAGCCGGATCGCGGACCTCACCGGCGACGGGTGGCCGGACCTGGTCATCGGCGGCTACCAGGGCAACGATCCCGGCGACCGGTATCGCGCGTCCGTCTTCGTCTACTGGGGTTCCGAGCACGGCTACAGCGATGCGCGCCGGTCGCAGCTGCCCGCGTCGTTCCCCGCCGACGTCGCGGTCGCCGACCTGAACGGCGACGGCCGGCTGGACATCGCGGTCGCCTGCTACAGCGGCCACCGCACCCGCGACATCGACTCGTACATCTACTGGGCGGATGCGGACGGGTTCGCACCGGGACGGCGTACCCGGCTCTTCCAGCATTCCGCGTGTGGGTTGCTCGCGGCCGACTTCACCGAATCCGGCCGGATGGACCTCGCGGTCGCGAACCACAAGACGGACGGGAATCACCCGGGCGAGTCGACGATCTGGTTCGGGGGCGGCGAGTTCGCCGAGCATCGGACCCAGGCGCTGCCGACCCGCGGCCCGCACGGGATCTTCCACGCCGACCTCGGCAACGTGCTGGACCGCGGCATGGCCGAACACTTCACGTCCCGGGTCCATCAGATCCCGGCCGGCGGGCGGCTGGTGGCGGTCGAGTGGGAGGGACGGGTCCCGCGCAAGACCTGGGTCACTGCCCAGGTCAGGTCCGCCGATGACGAGGCGGCGCTCGGGACGGCGCCGTGGACCGGTCCGGACGGTTCGGCGGACACCCACTTCACCGACGACTCGCCCTGCGACCTGCCCCTCGGCCGGTTCGCGCAGTACCGCCTGACCCTGGGCGCGGTGAACGCGGTGGCAACTCCCCGGATCACTTCCGTAGCACTGGTCGTCACCGCATGACGGCCGCTGCGCTGCTGCACCGATCCGGCCCACTGACCTGGGCGTTCGCGGGTGACAGCGTGACGCAAGGCGCGCGGCACACGAACGGGTGGCGCGACTACACCGAGCTCTTCGCCGAACGCTGGCGCTGGGAACTCGGGCGCCGCCGCGACCTCGTGATCAACACCGGCGTCTCCGACCGCCGGATCGGCGATCTCGCCGGCGACCTCGACCACTGTGTGCTCCGGCACCGGCCCGAAGTGGTGGTGCTGATGTTCGGGCTCAACGATGCGAGGCTCGGAGCGGACGGTCTGACGTCGTTCGCCGATGGGTACGGCGAGGTGCTGCGACGGCTGGCCGAGGAGTCCGGCGCCGTCCTGGTGCTGCAGACGCCGAACCAGGTGGCGCGGTACGACGAACCTCGCCGTACCGTCCTGCCCGAGTACGCCGCGGTCGTCCGCGAGCAGGCCGATCGGTTCGGCGCGGTGCTCGTGGACCACCATCGGGTCTGGACCGAGGCGGGGGAGCGGACGGAGTACTGGATCTCGGAGGGCTGCCATCCGAACGAGTACGGGCATCGGGTGCTGGCCTCGGAGTTGTGCCGGAGCTTGGGGATCGACGCGCCCGAGTCCTCCCTCGGTCGGTCGTACCTGCCGTGAGCTGCTAGCGGCGGCGGTGGTCGACCAGGTGGGGCTGGACGGCGTGGGCGACTTTTTCGAAGGTGGTCAGCGAGCGGTCGAAGTTTTGGTTGGCTACGGCAACGAAGATCAGGTCGACCAGGAACAGCTGGGAGTGCCGGGCGGCGAGGGCCTGGGAGCGGAACAGTGAGCCCTCGTTGACGGCGGTCAGCAGGCAGTGGTCGGCGGCGGTGGCCAGTGGGCTGTCGGTCGAGTTGGTGATGGCGACCGTGACGGCTCCGGAGGCGGCCGCGGTCCGCAGGACCTGGACGGCTTCGTGGGTGCGGCCGCTGTGGGAGAAGGCGACCAGGACGTCGCCCGGTGCGAGCGCGGCGGCGGCGCCGAGGCCGTCGTGGACGTCGGACCAGGACCAGGCGGGCAGGCCGATCACGTTCAGCCGGTGCCGCATCTCGGCGGCGGCCAGTGAGCTGCCGGAGACGCCGTACAGGTGGATGCGGCGGGCGGCCGCGAGGGCGTCGACGACCGCGGCGAGGGTCTCGCGGTCGAGCTGGTCGACGGTCTGCTGGATGGCGAGCATGTCGCCGCCGGCGATCACCGCCGCGGTCCGTTCGAGGGAGTCGCCGGGCTGGACCTCGGAGCCGATGGCCTGCTGCCAGTTGGCCTGTTCGGCGCGGCCGTTGTCGGTCGCGATGGCGACCTTCAGTTCGGCGTAGCCGGTGTACCCGAGCCGGCGGCAGAACCGGTTCACGGTCGCCGGGGAGGTGTGACTGAGGTCGGCCAGTTCGTTGATCGTCGAGCCGACCGCACCGGCCGGGTCGGACACGATGTACGACGCGATCCGGCGCATCCCCTCGGGCAGGTCGTCGGCGGTGGTGGCCAGTTGGGACAGAACGCTCACGTCGTCATCGTGGCGCTCGATGAGACGGTCCGTCAAGCGGGGTGAGTGAAAATTTTCGCTCATGATCTTGACACCATCCTCCAGAGATGAATGATTCTGTCTCAACCCCACGAGCTCAACGACCCCTCCAGGAGGTGCCGGAGTGCAACTGTCATCTGGCGGTACGGCGTACCTGTCGGCGATCCAGGAACTGCTGCCGGCCGTTGCCGAGCGCAACCGGACGGCGATCGCCGCGGCGGCCGGGCTGATCGCGGACGCGGTCGGTGCCGGTGGTGTCGTCCAGGCGTTCGGGACCGGGCATTCGGAGGCGTTCGCGATGGAGGTCGCGGGGCGTGCGGGTGGTTTGGTGCCGACCAACCGGTTGACGTTGCGCGACCCGGTCCTGCTCGGCGCGGAACCGCCCGAGTTCCTCAAGGACCCCGCGCTGGAACGGGATCCGGGCGTGATCGCCAGGCTGCTCGAGCTGGCCCCGCTGCAGCCCGGGGACCTGTTCATGATCGCGTCCAACTCCGGCGTGAACGGCGCGGTCGTGGAGCTCGCGCTACGCGTCCGGGAGCGCGGTCATCCGGTCATCGCGGTGACGTCGATCGAGCACACTACCGCGGTCACCCCGAAGCATCCCAGCGGCCGGCGGCTGGCCGAGATCGCGGACGTCGTCCTGGACAACGGGGCGCCGTACGGCGACGCGGTGCTGCCGCTGCCCGGCGGCGGGTCGATGAGCGGCGTCTCGTCGATCACCTCGGCGCTGCTGGCCCAGATGGCCGTCGCGGACGCGGTGCGGGTGCTGATCGACCGTTCCGTCGTACCGCCGGTCTACCTGTCCGCGAACGTTCCCGGCGGCGACGAGCACAACGCCGTCCTCGAGGCCCGCTACCCGGGCCGGCTGCGCCGGATTCCCTGAGCCGGATCCCTGAGCCGGATCCGCTGATATGTCCCACCACAAGGAGAACGTGATGCCCCCGATCGATCGTCGTACCCTGCTCCTCGGTCTCGCTGGTGGTACCGGCCTGCTGCTCACCGGCTGCGCCGTCCCGTCCGGCGGCAAGGACGGCGGGCAGAAGGCCGACCCCACCGTCGCGGGTAGCGACCCGAAGAACCCGTTCGGCGTCAAGGCGTCCGACCCGCTGGACGTGGTGATCTTCAAGGGCGGCTTCGGCGACGACTACGCGAAGGCGGTCGAGGAGACCTACAAGCAGGCGTTCCCCGGCGCGGACGTGAAGCATTCCGGTCTGCAGAAGCTGCAGGAGACGCTGCAGCCACGGTTCGTCTCCGGCCACCCGCCGGACGTGATCGACAACAGCGGCGCGTCCGCCCTGAACGGCGTCACCCTGCAGAAGGGCGGCCAGCTGCTGGACCTCAAGGCGCTGCTCGACGCGCCGTCGGTCGACGACCCGAAGGTGCTGGTCCGCGACACCCTGCTGCCGGGCGTGATCGAGTCCGGGACCCTCGGCGACATCGTTGCCTCCGTCAACTACGCGTTCACGGTCGGTGGCTTCTGGTACAACCAGGACCTGTTCGAGAAGAACGGCTGGGAGTACCCGAAGACGTGGGACGAGCTGCTCGCGCTGTGTGCCAGGATCAAGGCGTCCGGGATGGCGCCGTTCACCTACCAGGGGAAGTTCCCCGGGTACTTCCTCGAGCCGCTGATGCAGATGATGGCCAGGACCGGCGGCGAGCAGACGATGGCGGCCGTCGACAACCTCGAGCCCGGCGCCTGGCAGTCGCAGCCGGTGGCGGACGCAGCCGGCGCGATCGAGAAGCTCGTGAAGAACGGCTACATCCTGCAAGGCTCGGAGGGGTTGTCACACACCGAGGCGCAGCAGGCCTGGGTCGACGGCAAGGCGGCGTTGATCCCGTGCGGGTCGTGGCTGGAGAACGAGATGAAGTCGACCACGCCGAAGGGTTTCCGGATGGCGGTCGGCCCGACCCCGGCGGTGACCGCGCAGGACAAGCTCCCCGCGACCGCGATCAGCGCGTCCTCGTCGGAGGGCTTCATCGTCCCGAAGGACGGCAAGAACACCGCCGGCGGGCTGGAGTTCCTGCGGTTGCTGCTGAGCAAGCAGGCGGCGTCCAAGTTCTCGGAGCTGACCGGTTCGATGACGACCGTCAAGGGCGCCGGTGCGGACGTGACCAACAGCCCCGCGCTCACCTCGGCCCGCAAGGCGGTCGAGGCGGCCGGCAAGGACACGATCGCCTTCCGCTTCGGCGGCTGGTACGGCGACCTGTACACCGCGGGCTCGACCGCGATGGGGGAACTGCTGACCGGGCGGATCGACGCCGCCGGATTCATGAAGCGGACCCAGGCCGCTGCCGACAAGGTCGCCAAGGACTCCAATGTCGTCAAGTACCACCGCTAGCCGGTCCCGGGCCCGGTCGAGCCGGCAGCCGAAGCATCGCGGCCTGATCGCCGGTTTCCTGGTGCTGCCGATCGTCCTGTACGCCGTGTTCGTGCTGTCGCCGTACGTCCAGGCGATCTACATCTCGCTCACGGACTGGACCGGCTTCGCCCGGCAGCTGGACTTCGTCGGCTTCCAGAACTACGCCCGGGTCGCGCACGACGAGCTGTTCTGGACCGGGCTGAAGCACAACCTGGTCATGCTCGCGGTGCTTCCCGTGGTGACGATCGGGCTCGGGCTGTTCTTCGCGTCGATGCTGAACATCGACCGGGCGGGCCGTGGGGTGCGGGGGAGTTCGGCGTACAAGATCGTGTACTTCTTTCCGCAGGTGCTGCCGGTCGCGGTGATCGGGGTGCTGTGGCAGTTCGTCTACACGCCGCGGTCCGGCCTTCTGAACGGCATCCTCGGCACGCACCACGCCTGGCTGGGGAGCCCGGACACCGCGCTGGCCGCCGTACTGGCGGTGGGGGTGTGGAGCTCGGTCGGGTTCTACGTGGTGCTGTTCAGCGCGGCGATGGGCGCGATCCCGCAGGAGATCTACGAGGCGGTCGCGCTCGACGGCGCGGGACGCTGGCGGACCTTCTTCCAGGTCACCCTGCCGTTGCTGCGCGACACCGTCCGGGTCGGGCTGATCTATGTGTCGATCGGGGCGCTGGACGGGTTCGCGATCGTCCAGCTGATGACGGTCGGCCCGGGCGGCCCGGACAACGCGACCGAGGTGGTCGGCATGACGTTGTACCGGCGGGCGTTCGCGGACGGGCAGTTCGGCTACGCCTGCGCGATGGGCGTGGTGATGCTGTTCATGACGCTGACGCTCGCGGTGATCCTGCAGTACAAACGGCGGGAGGTCGCCCGGTGAAGCGCTCGGTGATCCATATCCCTCTGCTGGCCTGGGCAACCGTCGTCGGGCTGCCGTTGTTCTGGATGGCGATCAGCGCGTTCAAGAACGACAAGGAGATCATCGACGACCCGTTCTCGCTGCCGAGCCGGCTGCACTGGGACAACTTCGCCCGGGCCTGGTCGCAGGCCAGCATCGGCCGGTACACACTGAACACGCTCGTCGTCGTCAGCGGCGCGCTGGTGCTGACGATGACGCTCGGCGCGATGGCGGCGTACATCCTCGGCCGGTTCGAGTTCCGCGGCCGCAAGCTCGTGTACTACGGGTTCGCGGCGAGTATGACGTTCCCGATCTTCCTCGCCCTGGTGCCGCTGTTCCTGGTCGCGTCGAACCTGCACCTGGTCGGCACCCTGTACGGGCTGATCCTGATCTACGCGGCGTACGCGCTGCCGTTCACGATCTTCTTCCTGACGCCGTTCTTCGCCGACCTGCCGCACGAGTACGCCGAGGCGGCCCGGATCGACGGCGCCGGCGAGATCGGCATCTTCGTCCGGATCATGGTCCCGCTGGCCCGGCCCGGCCTGGTCAGCGTCGCGATCTTCAACTTCCTCGGCCTCTGGAACCAGTACCTGCTGCCGATCGTGCTGATGCCCGACGAGAAACAGTTCGTACTGTCCCAGGGCCTCGCCGCACTCGCCGTCAACCAGGGCTACCAGAGCGACTGGAGCGCCCTGTTCGCCGGCCTCACGATCGCGGTCGTCCCCGTCCTCGCCGTCTACCTGTTCTCGCACCGCACCATCCAGTCCGGACTCACAGCCGGAGGCCTCAGATGAACCATCCGCCCAAGGGAATCGTGGCCGTCCTCGCGATCCTCCTCCCGTTCCTGATCGCCACGCCGTCCACCGCGGCGACCCAGGCAGCCGCGCCGCGGACGATTCCGGCGCTGCAGCAGTGGTCGCCGGGACCGGTCGCCACTACCGTCGCCGCCTCCTCCCGCGTCGTCGTCGACGCGAACGCCGGTACGCCGCTGTTCGCGGACGCGCAGACGTTCGCCGCCGACGTCGGCCTGGTGACCGGAACGACTCCGCCGGTCGTGACCGGCGTACGGTCGTCGGCGAAGACCGGCGACATCTACCTGACGATCGACCCGGCCGTTGCCGTCCACAACAGCGAGGGCTACCAGCTGGAGTCCGGCGGGTTCATCGCGATCTCCGGTACCACCACCGACGGCGTGTTCAACGGGACACGTTCCGTCCTGCAGCTTCTCCGGCAGTCGCCGACCGTTGCCGGGGGCATCGCCGTCGACTGGCCGGTCTACCCCGAGCGCGGGATCCGGATCGACTCGGTGCCGCGGACGTTCTCGTCGCAGTGGTGGCACAACCTGATCCGGGAGCTGTCGTACACGAAGCTCAACATGCTGCAGAGCCTGCTGCTCGGCGGGTACGGCCTGACCTCGGCCGAGGTCACCGACATCACGACGTACGCCGCGAAGTACCACGTGAGGTTCACGCCGACGCTGGCGCTGTCCGGGCACGCCGACCCGATCCTGGACGCGAACCCGTCGCTCGAGCTGTTCGACTCGACCGGCGCCCGTCCGGCGACCGGCCGTTCGCTGGACTACTCGAAGCTCGACTTCACCAGGCCGAACGTGGTGCAGCAGTACCTCGACCAGTACGTCGCCCGCTCAGGCAGCGACTACTTCCACGTCAGCGGCGACGAGTTCATCGCGTATCCGGGCTGGGCCGACGGGCAGTGGTCGAAGTACCCGCAGCTCGACACCTTCGCGAAGCAGAAGGTCGGCCCGACAGCCACCGCGCGGGACGGCTACCTCTGGTACCTGAACTGGCTGGACGACCAGATCAAGGCGCGGGGCAAGAAGATGCGGGTCTGGAACGACACCCTCGAGAAGAGCCCGCTGATTGCCCTGCACTCCGACATCCAGGTCGAGTTCTGGTACCAGCCGGCCCGGTCCGCGGGGCTCACCCCGGTGGACATCACGGCGACGAACAAGCTGCTGAACGTCCGCGAGGACCTGCTGTACTACGACATGGCGGTTCGCTCGGTCGATCCGCAGAGGGTGTACGACCAGTTCGTGCCGACCCAGTTCCCCGGGTACACCGTGCCCGCGACGAACGTGTCCGGCGGGATGATCGCGGTCTGGCTCGGCGACCAGGGACCACAGGCCGGCCTCGACACCAACGAGCAACTCCTGGACCGGCTGCGGATGCCACTGCGGGCGCTGGCCCAGAAGACCTGGGCCTCGCCGAACCCCGGGACGTACGCCGACTTCGCCGCGATCGACTCCGCGCCCGCACCGGGCGTCGTACCGACAGCAGGTGTGGCGACCGGGAAGGCGGCCTGGTTCGCGGACGGCCGGTTCCTGATCCGCACCACGGCCGGCGAGCTCCAGCTCGGCGCGTACGCCGCGGACGGGATGTTGCGCATGACAACGATCGCAACCGGCGTCAGCGGAGACCCGGTCACCGTCACGGCCGGAGGTACGCCGCACTTCGCGATCCGTACGACTGACGGCCGGCTGCTGTACGGGTCGCTGCAACCGACCGGGTGGCAGTTGGCGTATGCACTGTCCGGTGTGGCGGGTGATCCGGCGTTGGCGCTGGATTCGCTCGGGCGGGTGGTGTACGCCGCCAGGCTGTCGAACGGCGAGTTGTGGAGCGGCCGCGAGGACCTCGCACCGGAGCGGCTGACCACCGGACTGGCGGGCGATCCGGTGCTGATCGCCGACGTGAACAAGAAGCTGACGTGGTTCGCGCGGACCACGGGCGCGACAGTCAGGCACGGGTGGCAGAGCACGGCGGGAGGACCGTGGGACCCGACCACGGCAGAACTTGTCACCGGTGTCGGTGGGCAACCCGTGCCGGCATTGGATGCCAACGGCAAGCTCACACTGTTCGTCCGCGCTGCCAACGGCGACCTCGTCCATCGCTGGCAGACGGTTGCAGGTGGTGGTTGGGATCCGACGCAGGCTGTGCTGGTCAATGGCGCGGTCGGGGATCCGGCGGTGAGCCTGGACTCCGAGCAAAAGCTGACGCTGTTCGTCCGGAAGACCGACGGCAGCCTGGTCCATCGTTGGCAGGCCACCGCCGGCGGCGGCTGGTACCCCGGTGAGGTCGCCCTGCTCACCGGTGTCGCGTCCGACCCGACCGTCACGCTGGACAGCGCCGGCCGGCTCCGGCTGTTCACCACAACGACCGACGGCAATCTCTGGACCCGTCGGCAGAGCGTCCCGGCGGGTGCCTGGGGGAGCTCCGAGTTGGTGTTCTCCGGTCTCGGTGCGGTGCCGGCGATCCGCAGTACGACGGGACTCCTCGACTACCTCGCGGTCACGCCGTACCGCTATCTCGTCCACGGCTGGCAGTCCGACAGCGCCTCCCGGTGGTGGCGCTGGCTGGTGATGACCTCATGAAAGGAACTGAGATGAGCTCTTCGAACGTTTCCCGCCGGACAGTGCTGGCTGTCGGAGGGATCGCGGCGGCCGCGACGATGGTGCCGACGGCCGCGCAGGCTGCTTCGCCGACGCTGGAGTTGGTGCACAAGGGGTCTGCGCGGTACACGATCTATCACGGGCCGGGGGAGGGGCCGGTGGTTCGGCAGGCGGCGCGGGAGTTGGCGGAGACGGTCGGTGCGATCACCGGTGTCAGCCTGCCGATCGTGGTCGGGGCGCAGCCGCCGCGTGGTGCCGAGCGGCTGATCGTGCTCGGCCAGGAGAACCCGTTGACCGCGGCCCTGGCGCTCGACTACAGCACGCTCGGCGACGACGGGTTCGCGCTCCGGACTGTTGGGCAGACCATCTATCTGACCGGGCCGATCCCGCGCGGCACGCTGTACGGCGTCTACTGGGTGCTCGACCGGTTGTGCGGTGTCCGGTGGTGGTCGCCGGACTTCACCAGCATCCCGAAGTCGCCGAGTCTGGCGCTTCCGGTGGCGGCGCTGAACGGCGACCAGGTGCCGCGATTCCGCTACCGTGAGATCTCGACGCTCGACGGCAAGGATGCGGTACACCGGCAGCACAACCTGCTGAACGGGCTGCGCGGCCAGGACGAGTTCGACACGCTGCCGCGGACCGCGGGGATCGACACCTGGTCGCGGTACTGGCCGGAGGACCACCCCGAGTTCTTCAACACGGTCCTGCCGGAGTCGAAATGGGAGTCCGGCGGGCAGATCGCGATGATGGACGGGACCGTCCGGGCGACGGCCGCGGACCGACTGCTCTCGACCCTCAAGCAGCTGGTTGCCGCCGGTGAGCTGCCGACTGCGGCGTTCGCGCAAAACGACCAGCCGTGGACCCCGGACGCGGCCAGCAAGGCGTTTGCCGATCTGCACGGCGGGGCCCTGTCCGCGCCGCTGATCGACATGATGAACGACCTCGCCGCCCGCGTGACCAAGCAGTACCCGGACGCGATGCTCGAGACCGAGGCGTACAACTGGAGCTTCCCCCCGCCGGCCGGGATGAAGGTGCACGACTCCGTGGTGATGACGGTTGCGCCGATCACCGCCGACTTCGGCAAGTCGCTGATGGGCCCGGGCAACCCGGACATCGACGCGGGCATCCGGGGCTGGGGAAACATCGCGAAGAACATCGTGATCTGGGACTACATCACCGACTTTCACGCGTATCCGCAGCCGTTCCCCAACTGGTGGTCGATGTGCGAGGCGTTCCCGGAGTTCGCCAAGATCCCGTCCATCCAGGGGTATTTCGGCGAAGGCCCGTGGAACGGCCGCGGCGCCGAGCTCATGCTCCTGCGCCAGTGGGTGCTGGCCCGGCTGATGTGGAACCCGAACGAGAACCCGGACGCACTCATCCGCGAGTTCCTCCAGGGGTACTACGGACCCGCCGCCGGGCCGCTGTACGAGTACATGAAGCTGATGGCCGACGCGGTCGCGAAGACCAACACCGAGTTGACCTGCTACGCCCCGGAGAAGGCGCCGTACCTGAACTTCGACTCGCTCACCGCTGCGGATGCGCTGATGGCGAAGGCGTACGACCTGGTCAAGGACGACGCCGTACTGTCCGCGCACCTGGCAGGCGTACGGCTCGGGATCGACTTCCAGATCCTGATCCGGCGCGACGAGTTCGGCCGGTACGCCCAGGCCCATGGAATCACCTGGGACCCGGACACCAAGCGCCGGCTGGACCGGTTCCAGACCGAGATCATGCAGTCCGGGCTCAACCAGTACTCCGAAGGCGGCGGGACGACGCAGTCGATGCTCACACGTGCGACGAACGTCATCGACCGCGTGGCACCGCCGCCGCCGGCGGTCGCGGCCGGGCTGCCCGCCTCGGACTGGTTCGAGATCCAGGACTACGACCTCACGGTCTGGGCCCCGGTCGTTCAGGACGACCTGGCCTCCGACCACGGCGCGGTCAAGATGCCGGGCGACAGTACCACCTGGTTCGTGACGTGCATGCTGGACAAACTGCCGGCCAGCGGTACGTGGAAGCTGTACATCGCTGCCCGGATCCCGGCCTCCACCACTGGCACTGGCACCAACCAGGCGCTGACCACCGGGGTCTACAAACCGTTCGGGAACGACGTGTCCCCGTCGGTGGACTCGATGCGCGACGGCCGGTACCACGAGATCGCGATCCCGGGCACGTACTCCAAGGCGGCGGATTCGGACCGCTTCTGGTGGATCGCTCCGGTCAACAACCCGGACGTCCCGTTCGTGTACGTCGACCGTCTGATCGGCGTACGCGCGTAACACCGACGGGTGCGGGCGCGCCCTGGATCCCTTGGAACAGGACGTGCCCGACCCATCAGCAGTTCCGGTCCCATCACCCGCCCCAGAGGAGGCCGCATGTCGCGTTACGTCCGCCTGTTGATGCCGCTGCTGTTGCTGGCGGCACTGATCACCGCCGGCCCACCATCCGCAACCGCTCCGGCGGCTGCCGTGGCCAACAAGCCAATCACCATCCCCGCACTGCGAGAGTGGACGGCAGGAACCGGGTCTTTCACGTTCAGCGCCGCAAGCCGGATCGTGCTCGACCCGGCGTACTCCACGAAGCTGACCGGAGACGCGCAAACTCTCGCCGAAGACCTCGCCGACCTCGAGGAAAGCCCAGCTCCCCAGGTGGTCACCGGATCACCGGGAGCCGGCGACGTCTACCTGACGATGAACTCCACCGATACACAGCTCGGCAAGGAGGGGTACCGCCTGGACGTAGGGCCGACATTCCAGGTGAACGCCCCGACCACCACCGGTGTCTTCTACGGCACCCGGTCGTTGCTGCAGCTGCTCCGGCAGTCCAACCAGATCCCGGCCGGTAGTGCGCGGGACTGGCCGACGTACCCGATCCGGGCAACGCTGACTCACCCCCCGGGGTCCGACCCGACCTGGTGGCGTAACAACATTCGCGACATCTCCTACCTGAAGTTCAACGAGGTTCACTTCTACGCCGACTTCGACAACGTAACCGCGGCAAGGCTTACTGATCTGGACGCGTTTGCCACCAAGTACCACGTCAAGCTGACCGGCCAGATCAACATGCCCGGGCACATGAACGGTCATCTGTCCGCGTATCCGCAGTATCGGCTCGTCGACAACAAGGGAATCCCCAACAACGCCGCGCTCGACCTCACCAATCCGGCCGCGCGGACCTGGGCCACCGGGCTTGTCAACGACTGGATCGGCTACTACAAGTCAGGCGACGCCTGGCACATGGGCGGCGACGAGTACCCGGACTGGCCCGGGACGATCGGGATGCCGGGCAACTCGTCGTATCCGCGGCTGCACACGTACGCGAACCAGCTGTACGGCGGGACCGCGAACGGCTGGGACCTGTTCAACGGGTTCGCCAACGACGTCGACGCCCTGGCCAAGTCCAAGGGCAAGTCGATGCGGATCTGGAACGACATGATCCGGACGGCCGCGACGACGGTGCAGCCGAACAAGGACATCACCGTCGAGTACTGGTACAGCAACTTCCCGACGACGGTCCCCGGCACCACCATCCCGGTACCGCCGGTGAAGTCCGCGGCGACGCTCGCGGCCGAGGGCTACAAGCTCGTCAACGCCAATTACGACTACCTCTACGACTGCGGTAGCTGGAACACCAGCGGCGGCCACAACTGTGTCATGGATCCGAAGAAGATCTACGAGCAGTTCAACCTCGGGATGTTCCAGGGATCGACGCTGTCGCCGACCGACCCCGCGATCCAGGGTCTGCGCCTCGCGCAGTGGAACGACGGCTACCCGAACACGCCGGAGAGCCCGCAGGCCCTCGCCGACTCACTCATGGAGCCGCTGCGCGCAACGGCTCAGGTCGCCTGGGACTCGCCCAAGCTCTTCACCACCTGGGACGAACTCCGGCCGTTCGTGACTGCTATCGGCCGGCCACCAGGGTTCGTCGCGACACCGGCCGAGTCGAGTGGTAACGGTGTCGGTGCCACCCGCGACGGGTACGACCGGCTGACGTTCTTCGCCCAGCGCACCGACGGGTACATCCAGCATGGGTGGCAGCCTCGGCCCAGCACCGGCCCGTGGTCCAGCGGCACGATCGGCGGGTTGCTCGGCGGTGGTGTTGTCGGCGATCCCTCCGCCGTACGCGACGTCAACGGCAAGAACACGTACTTCGCCCGCACCCGCAACGGCACGATCGAACACGGTTGGCAGACCTGGATCGACACCGGACCCTGGCAGGAGTACGCGGAGCTCGGCAGCTCGGTGGCCGGCGACCCGGCCGCATTCATGGATCAGACCGGGCGGCTGATCTTCATGGCCCGCCAGACCGACGGCCGGATCCTGTTCGGCAGGCAGGCCGTCCCCGGCTCCGGGCCCTGGAAGTACAGCGTGATCGACAAGGTGATCAGCGGTAAGCCGTCGATCCTGATCGACAAGGACCACAAGCTGGTCTTCTTCGCGACGACCCCGACAGGAACCCTCACCCTCGGCCGGATGTCCAATGGCGTCTGGACGTTCACGGACGTCGCCAGCGGCGTCGTGGGCGACCCGGCCGGAGTGGTGAACTCAGGCGGCGACCAGGTCCTGTGCTTCTTCGTCCGCACCTCGGCAGGCCAGATCCTGCACGGCTGGGAAGGGCTGAACGGGTACTGGGGCTACCGGACTCTGGCCGCCAACATCGCCGGCAGCCCGTCCGCGATGGTCGACGCGAACGGCCGGATGACCTTCGTCGCCCGCCGCACCGACGGACTGATCGTGTCGGGCTACCAGAACACCCCGGGCACCGGGACCTGGACCGACAACAACGTCATCACCAGCACCACGGTTGCCGGAGACCCGAGCATCGCCCGCGACCTGAACGGCGTACTCGTCTTCTTCGCTCGCACCGGGCGGGGCACCGTGCTGCACGGTTGGCAGGCCTCAGCTGGTGCTACCCGATGGGACACCACCGAGGTCGGCTCAGGCATCACCTGACCGATCCCCGCGCCCGCCGTGTTCAGGGATACGGCGGGCGCGGTCCGTCCGCATGACCTCATGAAAGGAACTGAAGATGGGCTCTTCGAACGTGTCGAGGCGGACCGTGCTGGCCGTCGGGGGGATCGCGGCGGCCGCGACGATGGTGCCGGTGACGGCGCAGGCGGCAGCGCCCACGCTGGAGCTGGTGCACAAGGGGGCGCCGAAGTACACGATCTACCACGGCCCGAGCGAAGGGCCGGTGACCCGGCAGGCGGCGCGGGAGCTGTCCGAGACGATCGGCGCGATCACCGGGGTGGCGCTGCCGATCGTGGTCGGCGCGAAACCGCCGTCCGGCGGCGACAGGCTGATCGTGCTCGGCCAGGAGAACCCGCTGACCGTTGCCCTGAACCTCGACTACAGCACGCTCGGCGACGACGGGTTCGCGCTCCGGACTGTTGGGCAGACCATCTATCTGACCGGGCCGATCCCGCGCGGCACGCTGTACGGCGTCTACTGGGTGCTCGACCGGTTGTGCGGTGTCCGGTGGTGGTCGCCGGACTTCACCAGCATCCCGAAGTCGCCGACGCTCGCCCTCGCGGTGAGTGCACTGAACGGCGACCAGGTGCCGCGGTTCCGGTTCCGTGAGTACGCCTCCGGCGACGGCAAGGACGCGGCGTACCGGCAGCACAACCTGCTGAACGGGCTGCGTGGACAGGACGAGTTCGACACGTTGCCGCGGACGCCGGGGATCGACACCTGGTCGCGGTACTGGCCGGAGGACAAGGACGACTACTTCAAGACGATCCTTCCCGAGTCGCAGTGGGCGGACGGCGGGCAGGTCAGGATGATGGACGCGACGACCCGGGCCACGGCAGCGGAACGGCTGATCGTCAAGATCCAGCAACGCGTCGACGCCGGGGAGGCTGCGACCGCGTCGTTCGCACAGAACGACCAGCCGTGGAGTCCCGACCCGGCCAGCAGGGCCTTCATCGACCTGCACGGCGGCGCATACTCGGCGCCGCTGGTCGACATGCTGAACGACATCGCCACCCGGGTGACCAAGCGGATCCCATCCGCGATGCTGGAGACCGAGGCGTACACCTGGAGTTTCACGCCGCCGACCGGGATGAAGGTGCACGACGCGGTCGTGATGACGGTCGCCCCGATCCTCGCCGACTTCGGCAAGTCGCTGATGGGTCCGGGCAACGCCGACGTCGACGCGGGCATCCGGGAGTGGGGGCGGATCGCGAAGAACATCGTGATCTGGGACTACCTCTGCGACTTCCACGCCTACCCGCAGCCGTTCCCGAACTGGTGGGCGATGTGCGAGTCGTTCCCCGAGTTCGCCAAGATCCCGTCCATCCAGGGGTACTTCGGCGAAGGCGCGTGGAACGTCCGCGGTGCCGAGTTCGCGCACCTGCGGATCTGGGTGCTGTCGCGGCTGATGTGGAACCCGGCGGAGGACCCGGACGCGCTGATCCGCGAGTTCCTCCAGGGGTACTACGGTCCCGCGGCCGGGCCGCTGTACGAGTACATGAAGCTGATGGCCGGTGCGGTCGCGTCCACGAACACCCGGCTGACCTGCTTCGTGCCGGAGAACTCGCCGTACCTGAACTTCGAGTCACTGACCGGGGCCGACGCGCTGCTGGACAAGGCGCAGACGCTGGTGCAGGACGATCGGGTGCTGGCCGCGCATCTGGCCGCGGTACGGCTCGGGGTCGACTTCCAGATCCTGATCCGGCGGGACGAGTTCGGGCGGTACGCGAAGGCGCACGGGATCAGCTGGAACCCGGACACCACGCGCCGGCTGGCCCGGTTCAAGACCGAGATCATCCAGTCGGGGCTGACGCAGTACACCGAGACCGGCGGCACGCTGCAGCAGATGATCGACCGGGCGACGACGGTCGTGGAGCGGGTGCCGGCCCCGGTGCCGCAGGTCGCGCAGGGGCTGCCGGCGGGGGACTGGTTCGAGATCCAGGACTTCGACTTCACGATCTCGACCAAGACGGCGGCGATCGTCCCCGACGACCTCGCCTCCGACCACGGCACCGCGCGGATGGTTGCCACCGGCAACACCGACTGGGCGGTGATGTTCCCGCTCGACAAGCTCCCGGCGGAGGGCACCTGGAAGCTGTACGTCGCGGCCCGGATCCCGGCCACCGCCGCGGACGGCAGCAAGCAGGCGCTCGCGACGGGCGTCTGGCCGCCGTTCGGCAACGTGGTCTTCCCGACGGTCGCGTCGATGCGCGACGGCCAGTACCACGAACTCGCCATCCCCGGCAGCTACCAGCGCGACACCGACCCCAATACCACCCACTGGTTCTGGATCGCCCCGGTCGACAACGCCGACGTCCCCTACCTGTACGTCGACCGCCTGATCGGCGTCCGCGTCTAGGTGGGTCGCCTCACGTCGTTCGCACCCCGGTGGACGGCGTGAGGGTGTCGGCGGCGTGGAAGGCGAGGTCGACGATGCTCAGCAGGTGCTGCCAGGTGGACGGCTTCGCCGGATCGAAGTGGCCTTGGCGGGTGAGGAGGAGCCATTCGCCGGAGATCTCGATGCGGAACGCGGTCAAGAGGGCGAGCGCCTCGGGAGGGAAGGCTGCCCGCACGAGCGGGCGCCAGTCGTCCGGCGTGTGGTCGAGTTGGTAGCCCGGGGCAACGAGTGTGATGTCGGGGACCGGTGAGCGCAGGCGGACCGCGACGTACTGGGAGAGTTCGAGTTCGTTGTACTCCGTGTCGGCGCGGGAGCCGGTGCTGGTGAAGTAGTTGCCGATGTCGAAGTACCGCCCGGACTCGCAGATCAGCCGGTCCCGGACCTCCGGCGGCTTGGTGCCCTTGCGGAAGATCGCGCCTGGGTAGCGGGGCCCGATGGTGGACGGCTGCATCCGCCATCCGTTGGCGCGGGCGAAGGCATCCAGTCGCGCCCATCGACGCCAGTGCGTCCATCCCGCGGCGTAGCTGAACGCGAAGATCGCGGCCAGCGTGATCACGAAGACGGTGCCGAGGATCGTCGCCGGCGACTGTGCGTGGGCGAACAGCGCGATCGGCGTGGCGATCGCGGCGCCGGCGCAGAGCACGACGCTGATCCGCCAGACGACGTTCAGCGCGTACGGCGCGGCCGCGCGACCGACCGGCGGTCCGTAGTCGCCGCGTCGTACGGCACGGCGGAACGCCGAGACCTGCCCGGACGTGATGCGCCCGCGGAGCGGCCGGTCGTCGTACTGCACGGTCTCCTCAGATCGAGATGAAGTCGGTGAGCATCGCGATCGCGCCCGGGCGGCCTGGGCCGATGGCGAACCACAGCAGGGCGATGGCCAGTTGGTCGAGGTCGTCGGTGGGGGTGGCGGACTTGAGGTGGAGGTGGCCGAAGAGGCCGCTCTTGGCGGTGGCGATCAGGGTGCCGGCGCGGCGCAGTTCGGTTCGCATGCGGCGGAAGTGGAGCACCTCGTAGGTGCGGCCCGCGAGTTGGAGGGTGCCGTTGTGGTCGCGGCGACGTTTGCGGGTGGGGTTGCCGAAGGTGATCAGGGCTTCTTCGGATGGTGCGTCGGGGTAGTAGACGGTGACCGGATGGATCTGCACCATGTACGGGACGAGCGTCGTCCTGGCGGGCGGTTTCCAAGGGAGTGCCTTGCCGCCGCCGGTCCAGCGGAGGAGTTGCCAGGTCGCGCGGACATGGCCGCTCGGGTCGCGGAGTACCGCGTGGCCGGTGTCGTCGGCGGTTGCGGTCCAGCCGAACGGTGACTTGCGCTTCACGGTTGGTTCGGCCACCGCTGGATCCTTCCCGGAAGGCCGCGGGCAGCGTCGTGCTGTTCCTTCAGCAGGAGGTCGAGGGCGATCTTCAACGTGTCCGCCCGGGGACTGAGCAGCAGCGGCAGGGCGGCGGGCCGTGCCGGTTGCCCGTCAGGTCCGGTGCGTTCGGCGACCACATAGGTGTACGTCGCGCGGCTCTGCGCGACGCCGATCCGGAACTCCGAGATCTCCGCCCAGCGCACCCGCTTGCCGCGCACCACCAGGCCCTCGCCGTCGACCACGACCCGGACCCGGGGGATCAGCAACCACGCGATCCAGATCGCGACTCCGAGCAGCGGCCCCACGAACACGCCGCCGATCGCGATCGGCATGTCCGGGTTCGGGCTGGTGAAGGAGAACGCGAACATCCCCAGGAACGGCACCGTGCACGCGACGATTCCCGCGACGGCCTTCGACGACGTCCGCACCTCGAACGCGCCCGTACGCCGGAACTCGTCCACGAGCCGTCCCGCTGCCGGGGGAAGCTCCCACGGGAGCGGAGGATGCGACACGGCGCGAGAATACGGCACTCCGCCGATCCGCAAGAACCGTGAAGCACTTGCCTTAATCCTGCTCGCCTCCGGCCCGCTCGCGGCCCGATGACCGGCCGGCGGTGCTCTCCCGGATCGTGAGCGACCACGGTACGTCGACCTGTACGCCGTCGTCGCAGCCGTCGATGAGGAGCCCGACCGCGCTGCGGACCAGCGCCTCCATGTCGGGCGTGATCGTGGTGAGGGACGGCGTACTGAACGCGGCCTGGCGGTTCCCGTCGAACCCGGCGATCGCGATCTCGTCCGGGACCGCCACGCCGGCCTCGTAACAGGCCCGGATCGCGCCGAGCGCCATCAGGTCGTTGAAGCAGACGACGGCGTCCGGTCGTTCGGACCGCTCGAGCAACGTCAGCATCGCCTGCCGCCCGCACTCCTGGTCGTACTTGTGGACGCCCTGCAACAGTTGCCGGTCGAACGTCAGGCCCGCGGCGTCGAGCGCCTCGATGACACCGCGGAAGCGCAGCACCCCGGTACCGATGCTGCGGTCGTGCTCGAAGTGCCCGATGACCGCGATCCGCCGGCGGCCGGTGGCGATCAGGTGTTCGGTGACGGCGCGCGAGGCAGCGACCGAGTCGACCGTGACGCGCGACCAGCCGGGCGGTGGTTCGCGTTCGCCGAGCAGGACCATCGGCTGGCTCGGTGAGTGTTCGGCCAACTCCGGGCCGGACAGGCTGAGCGGCGAGAACAGGATGCCGTCGATCATGTGTGTCTGCGCGCCACGCAGTACCAGCTGCTCGTGTTCCCGGGTGCCGCCGGTGCTTTCCAGCAGTCCCAGGTAACCACGTTCGACGCACACCTGCGTGAAGAGCGCGGCGAGTTCGGCGAAGTACGGCGCCTCGAGCTCGGGGACGACGAGCGCGAGGAAACCGCCGCGGCCGTACTTGAGCTGGCGCGCGGACAGGTTCGGGCGGTACCCGAGCGCGGTGATCGCGTCCAGCACCCGTGCCCGGGTGCCGGGCCGCACGTGCGGTTTCCCGTTCACGACGTTCGAGACGGTTCGCACCGAGACGCCGGCGCACCGGGCGACGTCGCGCAATGTCACGGCCATACAGGGATTCTAACGATGAAGATTTCTGGGTGCCGAGCCGTTGACAGCCTGTTTGCACCCGTTGCAAACTTCCTGCACCGCGGGCGTTACATCGTTGGAACTACCTGTGAGGACTGCCCATGCTCACGTCCACGATCGACCCGGCTTTCACCGTCGGTGAGCTCAATCCGCTGCTGTTCGGCACCTTTGTCGAGCACCTCGGCCGCTGTGTCTACACCGGGATCTACGAACCTGCCCACCCGACCGCCGACGCGGACGGGTTCCGCGGCGACGTCGCGGCGCTCGTCCGCGAGCTCGGCGCCACCGTCGTCCGTTACCCGGGCGGGAACTTCGTCTCGAACTACCGCTGGGAGGACGGCGTCGGGCCGCGCGAGCAGCGGCCCCGGGTGCTCGACCTGGCCTGGCGGTCGATCGAGACCAACCAGGTCGGCACCGACGATTTCCTTGCCTGGTGCAACAGAATCGGCATCCAGCCGATGCTGGCCGTGAACCTCGGCAACCGCGGCCTGGCCGAGGCGGTCGACTACCTGGAGTACGTCAACGGCGCGGCCGGCACCCGGTACGCCGACCAGCGCGTCGGCAACGGCTACGCCAAACCCTGGAACGTCCGGCTCTGGTGCCTCGGCAACGAGATGGACGGCCCGTGGCAGATCGGCCACAAGACCCCGCTGGAGTACGCGCGCCTCGCACAGGAGGTCGCGCGGGCGTACAAGACGTTCGACGCGGACCTCCAGCTGGTCGCGTGCGGGTCCTCGAACACCACGATGCCGACGTTCGGCGAGTGGGAACGGGTCGTCCTGGAGCACTGCTTCGACGACGTCGAGCTGATCTCCGCGCACGCGTACTACGAGCCGGTCGGCGGCGACGAGGTGTCGTTCCTGGCCGCCTCGACGCACATGGACCGCTTCATCCGGGACGTGGTCGCGACCGCCGACCACGTCGCGGCGATGCGGCACTCGAAGAAGCGCATCAAGGTGTCGTTCGACGAGTGGAACGTCTGGTTCGCCGCGCGGCACGGTGAGCGGGAGGTCGAGCGGACCGAGGCGTCCGAGGCGCCCGACCTCATCCAGGACGTCTACAACGCGCTTGACGCGGTCGTGGTCGGATCGCTGCTGATCACGCTGCTGCGCAACACCGACCGGGTCGGCGTCGCCTGCCAGGCGCAACTGGTGAACGCGATCGCCCCGATCCTCACCGTCGAGGGCGGGGCGGCCTGGCGGCAGACGATCTTCCATCCGTTCGCGCTCACCGCGAAGCACGCGCGCGGAACGGTACTCACGCTCGCCGGCGACCACGGGCGCATCGACACGCCGGCGTACGGCGAGGTCGAGCAGGTCTGGGCCGTCGCGACGTACGACGCGGAGTCCGGCGACCTCGCCGTCTTCGCGGTCAACCGGTCGCTGACCGACTCCGCCTCCTGGACGGTGAAGCTCGGCGCGTTCGGCGAGGTCCGGCTGCTCGAACACCTGACCGTCGCCGACGACGACCGGTACGCCGTCAACTCCCAGGACGCGCCCGACCGGGTGGTCCCGCTCCCGGGCGTCTCGCACGTTGCCGGCGGCAACCTCGAGGTCACGCTGCCGCCGGCGTCGTGGCACTGCATTCGGCTTTCGAGCCGTTGATCCCCTCAGAAAGGACCTGACCATGAACGCACCAGATCCTGTGCGGCTCGGCCGCCGGACACTGCTCGGTGCCGCCGGCGCGGCCGCGACCGCTCTCTCGCTCGCAGCCTGCGGCGGCAGCCACGGACCCGGCCAGGCCGGGGCGGCGCCCGCGACCGGCAAGGGCGGCGCGGACGGGTACGACGGCCCGAACGTCGAACTGCAGTACTGGAACGGCCTGACCGGCGGCGACGGCCCGGTGATGAAGAAGCTGGTCGCGAACTTCATGGCCGCGAACCCGAAGATCAAGGTCACCACCACGTCGATCGCCTGGGCCGACCTGTTCCAGAAGCTGCCGGCCGCGGTGCAGAGCGGCAAGGCGCCGGACATCTGCCTGATGCACACCGCGGACATCGCGACCAACGGCGCCCGGCGGGTGATCCAGCCGATCGACGACGTCGTGAAGGGCCTGAACCTGACCGCCGCGGACTACGCGGACGCGGTCTGGAAGTCGGCGCACTACAAGGACTCGCAGTACGCGATCCCGCTCGACATCCACCCGGCGGGGCTCTACTACAACAAGAAGGTGCTGTCCCAGGTCGGCGCGGATCCGGAGAAGCCGCCGACCACGAAGGACGAGTTCATGGCGGTCCTGGACAAGTGCAAGTCCAAGGGCGTCAAGGGCTACTGGGTGAGCGCGCTCAGCGTCGGCGGGCTGATCGCCCAGTCGATGATCTTCCAGAGCGGCGGCTACATGATCAGCGACGACGGCACCAAGACCGGCTTCGGCGACCAGCCCGCGATCGACTCGATCTCGTTCTTCAAGAGCCTGATCGACCAGGGGTACTCACCGCAGAACGCCGCTGGTGACGGCGACTGGGTGTCGTTCAGCAACAACAAGGCCGCGTTCATGATCGTCGGCCCGTGGATGGTCACGCCGTGCAAGACCGCCAAAGGCCTGGACTGGGGCTGCGCGCCGATCCCGGTGTTCGGGTCCGACCAGCAGACCTGGGCCGGATCGCATTGCTTCACGCTGCCGCGGCAGGTGAACAACGACAAGAACAAGGCCGACGCGTCGCGGTTCTTCATCAACTGGATGAGCCAGCACTCGGTCGGGTGGGCCGAGGCCGGCATGGTCCCGGCGCGCAAGTCGGTGCGCGAGTCGGCGGACTTCGCGAAGTACACCGAGGTCAAGCAGTTCGAGAAGATGATCGACTGGGCGCACTTCCCGCCGAACGTGCCGGGCATGGGCGATACCGACCCGGAGTGGTCGAAGGAGGTCAGCCTGGCGATGACCGGCAAGAAGCCGGTCGACCAGGCGCTCCGCGACGCGGCCCAGAAGGGCGATCAGATCCTGACCTCGAACAAGAAGAAGTACGGGTGAGTCGGGGCCATGAGCCGGACCGCACTGCGCCACCACCGCCCGTGGACGCCGTACCTGTTCGTCGCCCCGTTCGTCGTGCTGATGCTGACGTTCCTGATCTGGCCGGCGATCCGCGGCGTCTGGATGAGCCTGCACAACTGGGACTTCATGCTGCCGGGCAAGCCGTGGGTGGGGTTGCAGAACTACCGTGACCTGTTCGACTCGGGGTCGGTGATCTTCCAGCCGTTCTGGAACGGGATGCAGAACACGTTCCTGTTCGTGCTGATCAGCGTGCCGTTCCTGGTCACGGTCCCGCTCGGGTTGTCGCTGCTGCTGAACCGCAAGTTCCCCGGCCGGACGTTCTTCCGGGCGGTGATCTTCACACCGTTCGTGCTCGGCGTCGCGGTGGTCGGCGTGCTGTTCGGGTACCTGTTCGACCCGGAGGTCGGCCTGGTCAACGGGCTGCTCTCCGGGCTCGGGCTGCCGAAGGTCGCCTGGCTGTCGAGTCAGCCGCAGGCCTGGATCACGATCCTGATCACCACGGTCTGGTGGACGATCGGCTTCAACGCGGTGATCTTCCTGGCCGGGCTGCAGTCGTTGCCGCCGGAGCTGTACGAGGCCGCCGAGCTGGACGGCGCCGGCCGCTGGGGACAGTTCCGGCACGTCACCGTTCCGGGGCTGCGGAACGTGTTCGTGTTCGTGCTGACCACGACGATCCTGGCCAGCGCGAACCTGTTCGGCCAGCCGTACCTGCTGACCCACGGCGGGCCCGGGGACAGTACGACGACGGCGATCATGGCGATGACCAACGAAGGTCTGCGGGGCTTCCGGATGGGTACGGCGGCCGCGATGAGCTACGTGCTGGCGCTCGCGCTGGCGCTGGTCTCGATCGCCAACTTCCTGCTGATGAGGGAGCGCAAATGACGACGACTCTGCCGAACGTAGCCGCTACCGCGACGCCGGACGACGACGGCCCGGGACGCCGGCGGCGGGCCTATTCGCGGAACCGGGTCGGCCCGCTGACGTACGTCGCGATGACGCTGATCTCGCTGATCTTCGTCCTGCCGCTGCTGTGGATGCTGCTGACGACGTTCAAGACCGAGACCGACGCGCGGTCGATCCCGATCCACATCCTGCCGGGGCAGTGGACGCTGCGCGCGTACCACCTGATCTTCGCCGACGCCGCGAACCCGGTGTACCTGTGGCTGGCGAACTCGCTGATGGTGTCGGTGCTGCACATGCTGCTGGTCGTCGCGGTCGCGTCGATGGCGGCGTACGCGCTGTCGCGAATGCAGTTCGTCGGGCGCAACCTGCTGTTCGGCGTACTGATCGCGACGCTGTTCGTGCCGGGCTTCATCTTCTTCATGCCGAACTACCTGACGATGAGCACGCTCGGCTGGCTGGACAGCATCTGGGCGCTGGTGGTGCCCGGCGCCGCCAACGCGTTCGGGGTGTTCTTCCTCCGGCAGTTCTTCCTCGCGATCCCGCGAGAGCTGGAGGAGAGCGCGCTGATCGACGGCGCGAACTCGTGGACGATCTTCACCCGGATCGTGCTGCCGCTGTCGAAGCCGGCCCTTGTGACGCTGGCGGTGCTGAGCTTCCTCGGTGCGTGGAACGACTTCGTCTGGCCGGTGTTCGTGCTGTTCAGCCCGGAGAAGATGACGCTCGCACCGGGCCTGGCGACATTGCAGGGCGCCTACACCACGGACTACCCGGTGGTGATGGCGGGCGCGACCCTGGCCGCGGTCCCGGTGCTGATCCTCTACGTCGTCGTCCAGCGCTACGTCATCGAGGGGGTCGCCAACAGCGGACTCAAAGGCTAAGGCACCTGGTGGCCGGCGGCTTTGAACAGCTCGTACCACTCGGCGCGTGTCAGCGGGACGTCGGAGCCTTGTGCGGCGCCCGCGACACGCTCGGGGGTGGTGGTGCCGAGGACGACCTGCATCTGCGCCGGGTGCCGAGTGATCCAGGCGGTGGCGATCGCGATCGCAGGTACGCCGTACTGCTTGGCGAGCCGGTCGATCACCGCGTTCAGCTCCGGGTACTCCGGGGAGCCGAGGAACGGGCCGGTGAAGAAGCCGGCCTGGAACGGGGACCACGCCTGCACCGTGATGCGGTGGATGCGGCAGTAGTCGAGCACCCCGCCGCCGTCGATCACGGCGGACTGGTCCAGGCCGGCCATGTTCGCGGCGACGCCCTGCGCGATGATCGGCGCGTGCGTCAGCGACAGTTGCAGCTGGTTGACGACGAGCGGCTGCCGTACGGCGGTCTTCAGCAGCTCGATCTGCAGCGGCGTGTGGTTCGACACCCCGAACGCGCGGACCTTGCCGGCCGCCTCCAGGTCGTCGAACGCGCGCGCCACTTCGGCCGGCTCGACCAGGGCGTCGGGACGGTGGATGAGCAGTACGTCGAGGTAGTCGGTGCGCAGCGCCCGCAGCGACGCGTCGACCGAGGCGACCAGGTGCTCGTACGACGAGTCGTACCCGAACGCCGGGTCGATGCCCGCCTTGGTCTGGAGGGTGACCTCGGCGCGCTCGGACGGCGTCAGCCGGAGGGCGTCGGCGAACCGTTCCTCGGCGCCGTGCAGCGCACCGCCGTACACCGCGGCGTGGTCGAAGAAGTCGATGCCGGCGTCCCGCGCGGTGCGGACGAGGGTGCGGATCTCCTCGTCGGTCTTGTCGCCGATCCGCATCACGCCGAGCGTGACGTTCGGTACGGCGAGGTCGGTGGCGCCGAGAGGCACGGTCTTCATCGAGAATCCTTACGGGGTTGTGGGTGGGGTCAGTTCCAGCAGTCGCTGATGGGTGCCGCGCCGGCGGCGGCACCCGCGGGTGGCAGGCCGTACATGTCCTCGACGGTGCGCAGTACGCGGAAGTGGTCGATCCGCTCGCCGTAGTTGCCCGGCTTGACCTGCTGGCCGTCGAAGATCGTCGCGATCTGGTTGCCGCTGTCGTTGTCGTCCTCGTCGAACGTGGTGATCAGCAGGCTGTTGTGCGTCTTCGCCCACTGGACGTAGCCGTCCAGGTGGCTCTTGAGCCAGCCGTCACCGGTCTCGACCGAGCAGTCGTGCATGTCGTTGCACACGTTCGGGATCACCCAGGACACCGTCGGCAGCTGGGTGTAGTCCGTCGGGAAGTCGCTGAACGGTTTGCTGTCCGTCGCCGGCACGTTGCTGAAGTTGGTCCACGGGACGTGCCGGCGCGCGTACCGGCCGGAGTTGCAGTCGGTCGACCCTGTGGACGGGAGGTCCTCGGAGTAGCCGGCGAAGGTGAGGCCTTTGGCGATCAGTTGGGCGGCTTCGTTGTCGGCGCTGAAGGTGTGTGGGCAGGAGTCGTCGGTGACGCCCTGGTTCGCGCCTGAGAACAGGTCGAGGTAGTTCGGCTGGCTCGGGTGTTCGATCGCGTACGACTTGGTGAAGCTGGCGCCGCTGGTGGCGAGCTGGTTGAAGTACGGCGCCTTGGAGTTGCCGATGATCGATCCGGCGGCGGTGTTCTCGAACAGCACGATCACGACGTGGTCGGGACGCGGGACATGGCCGGCGGCCGGCACCGATGTGGGTGTGGTCGACGGGGTGGTCGACGGGGTGGTCGACGGGGCGGTCGACGGTGCCGTCGACGGGGTGGTCGCGGGGGTGGTCGACGGCGTGCAGCCGCTGACGAGCAGGAGGGCCGCGACTACTGGTCCGAGGATGCGCATTCGGAGCTCCGCGGGAGGAAGCTGGTCAGTGCCGCGAGGTACTGCGGGCGGTTGTCGCGGCGGACCGAGTGGCCGGCGTTCGGGATGTGCGCGGCGTGGAACTCACCGGCGGCGGCCCGCGCGCACTGTGCGGCGTACTCGGGGGAGATGAGGCCGCCGCGTTCGGGGTCGCCGTGGATCAGCAGCACCGGGCAGGTGATCTCGGCCAGTAGGTCGGTCAGCGGGGCCGCGTCCTGGAACGTGAGGTCGAACAGTCGCGGGTTGACCTGGCCCTTCGACACGGCCCAGGGCTCGAGCTCGTCGTCCGGCCAGCCGGGGTCGTTGGCGCGGCCGCGGGCGATCCGGTCCGGCAGGTCGAGGGCGCGGAGGCCGGCCAGCCAGTCCGGCTCGGACCACGGCTCGTCCGGATGGTTGCCGGGGGCACCGGGTGGCGGATCCTCCAGTACGACGGCGCGCACCAGGTCGGGCCGCGCCGCGGCCAGGTAGGCGGCGGCCATCGCGCCCATCGAATGGCCGACCACGACGACGCCGTCGTTCGGCGGCTGGTCCGACAGTACGAGCGCCGCGTCGTCGCGGTGGGCGGTGTAGCGGATCGGTTCCTCGGGAAGGCCGGACTCGCCGTGGCCGCGGGCGTCGATCGCGAGCGTACGGACGTCCGGGAGCGCCCGGATCACCGGGTCCCAGCACTGCGCCGAGTCGGAGAAGCCGTGCAGGAAGGCGACCTCAGCGGCGCCCTCGCCGGTCCGGTACCACACCAGATGCCCCGTTCTGCCTCGCATACACAGCATGATTTCACAGCTGGAAGACGCCGGCCCGTGCGGCCGCGAGGGCGATGCCGGCGGCTTGCTCGGCGGTGCGCTCGTCGACGGGTTCCGAGACGACCGTGAGCTGGAAGTAGATCGGGGCGATCAACGTGCGGATCACCGCGACCGGGTCGGTGCCGGCGGGGAGTTCGCCGCGCTCGACGGCCCGTACGACGACCTGCTGCGCGCGGCGCGGGCCGTACTCGAACAGGTCCCGGCGTACGGCGTCGATCTCGGCGAAGCGGGCCGCGTCGCTGTAGATCGCGGTGAAGATCATCCGCCCCGGCGGGCTCGTCACCCACGCCACGAACGCCTGCGCGAGCGCGAGCAGATCGTCGGCAAGCCTCCCGGTGTCGGGGATCGGAAAGTCCGTCGTGATGTGCTCCCCGAGCACATCCGCCACCAGCCGCTCCCGATCCGGCCACCGCCGATACACCGTCGTCTTGTGCACCCCCGCCCGCCGCGCCACGTTCTCGATCGTCAACGCCGCATACCCACCATCCCCCAACTCCGCCAACGTCGCCGCCAGTACGGCCGCCCGCACCTTGGGACCACGACCGGGGGGTTGTGTACTCATTCGATCAGCTTATCGCAACTGGGAGTTGCGATGGGGGGAGTTGGCGTGCGACTCTGTATTGCAACTTGGAGTTGCGATGGAGGGTGGAGATGCGGACCAAGGACCTGCTGTACAAGTTCTCGACGAAGCTGCACGTGGTGGTGTTCTTTCGGTCGAAGGGGCGGGTGTTCGGGCGGGCTATGGGGATGCCGGTGGTCGGGCTCGTGACCGTTGGGCGGAAGAGTGGTCAGCGGCGTACGACGACCCTCGCCGCGCCGATCGCCGACGACGAGCGGGTCGTGCTGGTCGCGTCGTTCGGCGGGGATGACCGGCACCCCGCCTGGTACCGGAACCTGCGCTCCAACCCCGACGTACAGGTCCTCCTCCGCGGCCGCACCCGCTCCCTCCGCGCCCGCACCGCAACCGGCCCCGAGCGCGAAGCCCTGTGGAGCAGCATCGTCAAGATCTACGAAGGCTACGAGCGCTACCAGCGACGGACCGAGCGTCAGATTCCGGTGGTGATACTCGAAGCCGCGCCGCAGCGAGCAGCGTCGCAACCGTGAGCGGCACCCACAGTGTGACCTCGCTGCGAGCGGCGAGCGTGGTGATGATCGCGGGGGAGACGGCGAGGCTGAACCCGGTCGAGAGCTGGAAGCGCGACAGCGCCCGTCCGAGCAACCGCGGCGGGGCGAGCGCGGTGACGAGAGCGGTGGCGCTGCCCGCGTAGATGATCTCCCCGAGCGTGCAGACCACTGACACCACGCCGACGGCCGGAGCGCGCCACCCGTGTCCCAGCGCGGTCGCCGCGAGGAACCCGACGTACGACGCCGCGAGTACGACGCCCGCGACGACCAGCGCCGGACGCCGGGAGAAGCGCGACATCAGGATCGTCACCGGCACCTGCAGCGCGACCACCAGCACCGTGTTCGCCACCAGAACGGCCGCCGCCCACGCGGGGGATTCGTGCAACTGCGTCACCAGGATCAACGGGATCGCGATCTCGGGAACGTTCAGACAGAAGACATAGACAACGTTGACCGCCAGCAGCACACCCATTTTCGGCGCCGGCCCGACCGCCTGACTGCGAGCAGCAGGTACGTCGACGTGCACCGACCAGGCCAACGCCGCCGCGACAAGATACGCAAGCCCCGTCACCGCCGCCATCGCATGCAAAGCCGAGGTCCCGCCTGCCAGGCAAGCCGTCGCGACCAACGCCCCCGCACCCACACCCGCGTTGCGCAGGGAACGACCAGCCGCCAGCGCGGCGTCGCGCTCACGCCCGTGCGCGACCGCCGCGACAAGTGCCGCGTGCGCGGCGGGCCACGCTTGGTTGCCGATGCCAAGGAACAGCGCCGCAGCCGCGAAAACCCAGACCTGCTGAGCGTTCGCGGCCAGCAACAACCCCACACCGACCACCCGCACCAGCATCGACGCGGCAACGACCGTACTGCGCGCCCCGCGGTCCAGCCATCGCCCGACCGCGGGCATACACACCAGGCCCACGACGATGCCGCCCGTCATCGCAAGGCCGGCGACCGGCGCGGACAACTTCAGTACCGCCACGCCGTACAGCAAGAGGAACGGCCGCAACAGCCCGGTGCCGAGTGCGTCCACGACGAGCGCGACGGCGTACCGGGGGCCTCCGGAGGCGCGGACGAGGGGCCGCAGCTGGATCTTTGCCATGGCGGCAACGGTGCGGCCGGCCGCCGTACGAGGCATGCCGGTTGACGAAACCTGTCAACTGACGTGCTCGGCGTACGGGCGTCCGGCGAGAATGTGGAGGTGACGTTGAGGATCGACATCGGCGGTGTGCCGTCCGGGCGGGTGCGGTTCGCCGCGTCGCCGTTGGCCGAGCTGACCGCGATGCTCCACGTACTGGCCGAGCCGGCGCATCACCCGCAGCTCGCCGGCTGGGCCGCGGACGTCTGGGCCGGGCTGCGGCCGGAACTGGCCGAGCGGTTGCGGGAGGCCGAGTTCCTCTGGCGGTCCTCGCGGGCCGACTTCCTGGTGCCCGCGCGTCCGCGTCCGACCCTCGCCGAGGAGCTGGACGACGTCGACCGGATCGACGACGAAACTTACGTCACCGCCGCGCTCATCACCACCTGTGGCAGCAACCGCGTCCACTTCGGTACGCCGTCACCGCTGGCCGACGCGACGGCGCGGGAGCGGGCGCTGGACCTGGCGCAGGCCCGCGGCGTACTGCAGGAGGCGTTCGCGGAACGGCTGCTCGCGGATCCCGCCGCCGTACGGGCGCGGGTCCGGGACACCCTCGAACAGTGCGCCGAGGCGTTCTTCGACGCCGCCTGGGCAGGGGCCGCCGTACAGCTCGCGACCGATCTGCGGGTGAAGAACGACCTGCTGAAACGCCAGGGCATCGCGGCAGCGCTCGCGGCCGTCTCCAGCGCGATCACGCTCTCGCCGGACGGGGACTGCATCGTCGTCGACAAGCTACAGGACAACGCGACCTCCGGCGCCGGGGTCACCCTTCTGCCCAGCGTCTTCGGCCGCCCGCACCTCGTGGCGGTGCACGCACCAGGGTGGGAACCGGTCATCCAGTACCCCGTCGCCGACCCGATCGCGGCGGAGCCGGTCTCGCTGGAAACGGTCACCCTCCGGCTGGAGGCGCTCGCGCATCCGGTTCGTCTCCGCCTGCTCCGCACCCTCGCCCGCGGCCCGCACACCACCGGCGAACTCGCCGACGCCTGGCAGCTCACGCCCCCGGAGGTCTCCCGTCACCTGGCAGTCCTCCGCCGCGCCGGCCTGCTCACCTCCGAACGCCAGGGTCGATACGTCCGCTACACCGCCAATCTCCCGGACCTGACCAGCCTGGGCTCCGACCTAGTGACCGCTGTACTGCGTTGACGGGTACTTCGTCTGATGCCGGGCGCGTCCGGTCCTGCTCGTGATCGCGAGCATGGTGACGGCGGCGATGCCCGCGAGGATGTAGGCGTTGCCGGGGAGTTGCTGGCCAAGGGTCCAGTCGTACTCGCGGTCGAAGGCCTGTGGCACCCACCGGAACGGCCCCGCGATGAAGTAGCCGAACCAGACAGCGGCCACCGCGAGCCTGACCAGCGGCCGACGAGCAGGCACCATTTTGGCCAGTGCGATGCCCATCGGGACCATCCACACCCAGTGGTGGTCCCACGAGATCGGCGCGCACAGCAGTCCGACGGTCGCGCCGACGCACAGACTCGCCAGCGTCTGCCCCTGGTCGTACAGGCGGCGGCTCAGCCAGAGACCGGCGACGACGGTCGCGAGCACCAGGACCATCCACACCGCTCCGCTCGAGGGTGCGCCCAATCTCACGAGCAGGCCGTTCCAGGACTGGTTGCCGGCGAACGCCGGCGGTCCGATCCGGCCCGCGTTGAAGACGAGCCGCGTCCAGTACTCCCACGATGCGCTCGGTGCGAAGACGAGCCCGATCAGCACCGTGCCGCAGAAGGTCGCGGCCGCGTACCTGAGGGCGCGCCATTGCCTGGTGACCAGGAGCCACGCGACGAAGACGAGCGGCGTCAGCTTGATCCCCGCCGCGACCCCGATCCAGATCCCTCGACCGGCGTGTTTCCGGTCGAGTACGTCGTACATGACGAGGGCGCAGAGGAACAGGTTGATCTGACCGTACGACAGCGTCTCGCGCACCGGCTCGACGAGAAGGCACACGGCCACCGCCACCACCATGGCCGCGGTCCGCAGCCGCGGATGGTTGAGCGAGTACCGGAGAATCAGCCACAGCGCGGCGATCGAGCCGGCGATCGAGACGCCGTACGCGAGCGGCCACGGCAGCAGTGCCAACGGTACGAAGACCAGCGCGGCGAACGGCGGATAGGTGAAGGGCAGCGAGATCCTCGGCAGCCGGGCCGAGTAGAGCGCCGACGGGTCGGTCACGATCGTGTCGCCGCCGAGCCGGTAGACCTTGAGGTCCGCGCCGGTGTGGTCCCACAACACCGGCAGCAGGACAGCCGCCGCTATCCCGGCCAGTACGGCGAGGACCCACAGCCACCGGGCGTCCAGCAGCGCGACGACGCCCCACCGCCCGGTTACCGCTCGGTCGTGCTGTTTCGCTGACGGATCGTCTGTCAACCCGGTCTCCCCCCAAGTCCCACCCCCTCCAGCATCCGGCTCCGGGCCGGATCCGCGCTAGCGCGGTATTGGAGCGACCGTGTTACAGCCTGTTAACAGCCGGGCCGCGAAATATCGTCCGGTGATCGGGCAACGTAGTCCAAGGACTGTCGCGCGCGCAGTCGTTACGGTCACTCCGAAAGGAGGCGGTCGAATGACTGGGATCGGTCGGAGAGTGGTTCTCAAGGCTGCGGTGGGTGGGATTGTTCTGGGGGTTCCCGACGTCGCGTTCGCGGTGCCGAGGACAACGGTGGTTTTACCGAGTGACCGGTGTGTTCGATATTTGGGCAGATGGCAGCCGCAGCCGGACGGGTCTGTCGTCGGGTATTTCCAGAGCGGGCTCGAGTTCGATTTCGTCGGTACGTCGGTATCGGTCACGCTCGGCAATACCTGCCGGCTGCTGTACCGCGTCGACGGGGGACCGGTGCAGCGGAACATCACCGCGAGCGGGACGGTGGTGCTCGCGTCCGGGCTCGAGAACAGGCGGCACTCCGTCCAGTTCTACTCGGAGTACCAGCAGTCGTTCCCGCGGGTGAAGTACTTCGAAGTGGGGCAGGTGGTCCCGGCAGCGAAGCGGCCGGCGATGGAGTTCGTCGGCGACTCGATCTCGGTCGGGTACATCGGGCCGGGGCTGGTGAACTCGCTGGGGAGTTCGTTCAGTTACAAGACGCCCGAACTGCTGGGGTTGTCGCACAACACCGTGGCGTTCGGCGGGATCGCGATGACGCCGGGGTTCGGCTCGCCGGACAAGTCGGGAATGCTGAACCGGTACACCAAACTGTCCGAATATGTTCCGGGTGAGGTGAACGTTCCCGAATGGGACACCTCGCGCTATGTTCCGGACTACGTCGTGATCAACCTCGGGACGAATGATTCCACCAGTCCGGACTTCAAGCCGGCCTATCTGGCGTTCCTGCGGAATGTGCGCGGCTACTATCCGGACGTCACGATCATCGCGATGTCGCCGTTCAACACCAACCACCGCGACGAGATCGCCGAGGTGGTCGGCACGACCGGGGACCTGTTCGTGGACACCACCGGCTGGATCGACCGGGCGACCGAGACGACCGACGGGACGCATCCGACGATCGCCGCGCACAACAAGATCGCCGGCAAACTGGCGGCCGCGATTCAGCAGCTGACCCCCTTGCCCTGACCGCCGAAGATCTCGAGCCGCCGCGCCTCGGCGATGTCCACGACGCCTGCCGGCAGGTAGTGCAACTGGACAGCGCGGCGGCGGGTGCCGGTGCGGTTGGCCGGCGTCCCGTGGTGCAGGAGCCCGTGGAAGAACAGGATTCCGCCCGGCGGGAGCGGAACCACAGTGTCCCGGGCTACCTGCACCTCGTCGTCACACAGCTGCTCGTCAATGGCCGCGTCGTTTGGTGAGCCCGGTTCGCGACACCCCGGCGATGGCGTCCAGCCGGAGTGGCCGGCCGGAGTCGCGGATCTCGTAGAGGGTCGGGCAGATCCAGCCGCCCTCGTCGAACTCGTTCCAGGCGTAGATCAGGACGGTGTTGGCCGGCGAGTTCGCCGGATGGCCCGCACCCCAGGTGATGGCGGCTCCGAGGTGGGACGCGATCTCGGCGGGTGTCGCCTGCTGGCTCCAGTTGTCCTTCAGCGGTGTGTAGTCGGCGATCCACGACACCGGATAGTCGTACCGGGGCCGGTTGTCCCACCCGGTCGACACCGTCGGGACGACCTGGCCCGCGGCGGTCGAGTAGTCGTTCCACAGCCCGGCCTCGGACGCGGCGAGGCTCGCGTACGTCGCACCGTTCACCCCGCCGGTCGCGTACCGGCTGACCGCGTCGGCGCCGACCGTGGTCTTCAGGTCGGCCGCGCCCTGCGCGGTCCACGCCATCACGACGACGTACGGGTCCGCGACGCCGAGCTCGGTCGCCTTCGCCCGCAGCTTGGCGACCTTGCCGGCGTCGGCGCCGGACAGGAAGTAGACCAGCGGGCGCCCGCCGAGCACCTTCTGGTAGTTCGACTCGCTCCAGTGCGACGCCAGCGCCGGAAGGTTCGCGTCGAACGCCCCGGTGAAGTTCCCGTCGAGCAGCGCGCACCAGCTGACGTCATTGCGGTGGGTGCTCGACAGGTAGAGGTTCCGGGCGCGGTTCAGCGGGTCCTGCGGGTAGTAGACGAACGCCCAGTAGTCGATGCCGGCCGCCGCGGCGTACTGGATCTCCTGGTCCATGATCGCCTGGGTCGCGCCGTCGGCGTTCACCGACTCGGTCACCGCGACGCTGACGTTGTCGACGTACAGGTCCGAGGTGAGCGCCTCGTTGGTACGGAGCGCGAGGCTGTCGAACGTCGGCGCCGTCACCAGCAGCGCCGCGTGGCTGATCCGCCGTACGCCGTTGACGTATACGTCCACCCACGGCGTCTCGCCGGGCGGCGCGGGGTCGGCGATCACCTTGATCGTGTACCAGGTGTCGTCGGCGACGTCCTGCAGCGTCTTCCACGTGCCGTCCGGCGCGCGCATCATCAGATGCTTGCCGTTGGCATCGGTATTCGTGGCGATGTCGACCGCGGCGGCCGAGCCGGCGACCAGCAGGGCGCGCGCCCACTTGCCGGCGACGGTCTCCTTCCAGTCCCACTGCACCGTCACGGCGCGGCTCTGTCCGGCGAACGTGTGCGTCATCGAGGCCATCAGCGTCGTGGACTCGTCGTGCAGGTGGACGGTCTTGCCGGTACGGTCGGGGCCGTCGACGACGGACACCGTCGTTCCGGCCGGCGACGACACGGTCCACCCCGACGGCGCCGCGCCAGTCGTCTCCGCATCGAAGTTCTGGTTGATCAGCAGCCGGTTGGGCACGGTGATCTGGGCGTAGTACGGCAGCCGGAACTGGTACTGCTGCGGGGACAACGTGCGGTTCACGGTGCTGCCGACGTGCGTGTCGCCGCCGACCCAGGCGTCCCAGCGGATCGCCCCGACCAGCGCCGGGGCGGCCTTGATCCTCTTCGCGGCAGCCGTGCCGCCAGGTAGACCCAGGACGACGCCGCCGGACACGACGGCCGCCGCCTTCAGCACGTCGCGGCGATTCAGCCCCGACTCATGAACAGACATGACTCATCTCCAATGCTGGGAGCCTCAACTGTTCGTGCATCATTGCCTGTCGGGACCGGATCCGCCTTCGCTCCGGTTGACCGAATCTAGGACGAAGTTGGCCGCCCCACCGACAAAAGTTGCCAGGGGCACCTTTCAGCCGACGATCTGGCCACCGAAGCGCGCACCGCTGACCGGCAGCGCCGGCATCGGCTCGGCCGTCGCGTGGTACCGGGCCTCGCCGGTGCGGGCGCGGTTGCGGTACGCCGACGGGCTCAGGCCGTACGCCGTCTTGAACCGGCGGGCGAAGTACCCGGCATCCTCCCAGCCGACGCGCGCACCGATCTGCGCGACCGGTGTATCGGTCTGGACCAGCAGCCGGGCCGCGGCCTGCTCCCGTAGCCGGTTGAGGTAGGCGATCGGCGGCGACCCGAGCTCGCGCTGGAACAGCCGCACCAGGTGGGTCCGCTCGGTGGTAGTCGCGGCGGCCAGTTGTGCCAGCGTCCACGGCCGGCCCGGTTCGTCCTCCATCAGCTGCGCGGCCCGCGACACCGCGGGGTGCAGCGGGGCGATCGACCGGCGGTGGATCGCCTGCTCCGGCGACCAGCAGCGGTTCAGGATGTTCAGGTAGATCAGCAGGTGGCCGACCAGCTCGATCCGGGTGCGCCGGGCCGGGGTGGTGTCGCTCATGCTGTGCAGCTCCGCGATCGCGAGGCTCACGTCGTACTTGCCGAGCTCGATGCGCTGCGGCAGCGGCAGGCTCGACTTGTGCACCGTCTGCATCAGCGGCAGCTCGGCGTCCAGGAACGACAGCGTGCCGTCGATCAGCTCGGGCGCGACGAAGCTGTCGAACACCACCAGGTCCTCGCACTGCGCGTACCCGTGCCACTGGTTCGGCGGTACGACGATCGCGCTGCCCGGGCCGATCGGGTGGTCGCCGTCGGCCGCGATGTGCAGGCCGCGGCCCTGCGTGACGAGCGCGATCTCGAAGAAGTCGTGGTCGTGCGCCGCGACGTCACCGGGCAGCCGGTGCCGGTCGGCCCAGACCGGCAGGCCGTCCGGGTTGAAGACCGCGGCGCGCTCGTACCGGGGCTTGCTGCGACTGGCCACTTTTGTCCTACTTTCCCTCAACCTCCGCGAAGGTGCGGCGCCTCGATCGTCAATAACATCACATCACCGAGCACCGTGACAGAGTTCCGAGGAGTGACCCCTGTGTCCCAACGCGACGTCGCGATCGCGGCGTACTACTTCCCCAACTACCACGTCGATCCGCGCAACGAGCGGTGGCACGGCGAGGACTGGACCGAGTGGGAACTCGTGAAGCGTGCCGAGTCCCGGTTCGAGGGCCACCTGCAGCCGCGGGTCCCGCTCGACGGCTACCTGGACGAGGCGGATCCGGACGTGATGGCGGGCAAGATCGCGATGGCGACCGGGCACGGCGTGGACGCGTTCCTGTTCGACTGGTACTGGTACGACGGGCGCCCGTACCTGGAGCGTCCCCTGGAGGCGGCGTTCATGCCCAACGCGGCCGCCGGGGAGATGAAGTTCGCGCTGATGTGGGCGAACCACCACTGGAGCAACATCCACCCGTGGAAGTCCGCGACGCCGGCCACCCAGCTCGAGTCCGGCACCGTGGACGCGGCCCAGTTCGAGGCCGCCACCGACTACATGATCGAGCGGTACTTCGGGCACCCGGCGTACCTGCGGATCGACGGCGACCCGTACCTGTCGATCTACGAACTCGCGACGCTGGTGGAGGGCCTCGGCGGCGTCGAGGCCGCGCGGGCCGCGCTCGACGGTCTGCGCGAACGGGCCGCGAAGGCGGGGTTCCCGGCGATCCACCTGAACGCGATCGCCCGCGAGCGGCAGGTGCTGCCCGACGACGGGGTCTCGCTCGACGGCCCGACCCTGATCAGCCGCCTCGGCTTCGACAGCGTCACGTCGTACGTCTGGGTGCACCACCACCCGATGCCGGACCTGCTCACGCCGTACGCCGACATGCTCGAGCAGGCCGTGGACGGCTGGAAGCGGTACGCCGCGGAGTACGCGCAGCCGTACTACCCGAACATCACGGTCGGCTGGGACTCGTCGCCGCGGACCGTGCAGTCGGACCGGTTCAACCCGGCGCTCGGGTACCCGCACACGAACATCATCGCGGACGCGTCGCCGGAACAGTTCGGCCGGGCGCTCGAACAGGTTCGGGAATTCGTTGAGCAGACCAACGTTCCGCTGGTCACGATCAACGCCTGGAACGAGTGGACCGAGGGCAGCTACCTGGAGCCGGACACACTGCACCGGCACGGGCACCTGGAGCAGATCCGCCGGGTCTTCGGGACCCGGGAATGACGCCGACCGGCTGGACCCGGCAGCACCTCGCCGACCTGGCCGACGAGTCGCTGCTGGCGCTGCGTCCGTGGGCGACCCCGGACCACGCCCGGTTCGATCTCCCCGGGCCGGCGGGGCAGTCGGGTCCGGTCTCGGACGGGCTGGAGGCGTTCGCCCGGTCGTTTCTCGCGGTCGGGTTCCGGCTGTCGACCGCGGAGTCCGATCCGCACGACCACGCCGGGTGGTACGCGCGCGGGCTGGCGGCGGGTACGGATCCCGACTCGCCTGAGCGGTGGCCGTCGCTGGTCGACGTACCGCAGGCGCGGGTCGAGGCGGCGGCGATCTCGATCGCGCTGCACGAGACCCGGCGGTGGATCTGGGATCGGTTGCCGGCCGCCGTACAGGGCCGTGTCGTCGACTGGCTGGCCGGGTCGATCGGGGCTTGGTATCCGGAGAGCAACTGGCAGTGGTTCCACAACGTGACGCAGGCGTTCCTGCGGTCGGTCGGGGGACCGCACGACCAGGCGCGGACGGACGAGTTCCTCGCGTATCTCGACGGCTGCTACCTGGGCGACGGCTGGTACAGCGACGGCCGGCCGGACGGGCGCGGCGGGAACATCGACTGGTACGCCGGGTTCGTGATGCAGCTGTTCTCGGTGTGGTACTGCCGGATGTCTGCCGGCGAGCCGGGGATCGTCGAGCGTCAGGCGCTGTACGCCGAACGGCTCCAGGCGTACGTCGCGAGTGCCGCCGGGCTGTTCGGCGCCGACGGTGCGCCGCTGTATCAGGGCAGGTCGTTGGTGTATCGGCATGCTGTGGTCGGGGCGCTGTGGGCGGGCGCGGTCTTCGATGCGAACCCGCTGCCGCCGGGTCGGCTCCGGCATACGTGCCTGGGAGCGATCAAGTACTTCGTCGAGCGGGGTGCGTACGACAAGGACGGTCTGCTGAGCCTTGGGTGGCTGGACCGGTTCGAGCCGATGCGGCAGCCGTACTCGGGTCCGGGTGGGCCGTACTGGGCGAGCCTCGGCTTCGCCGGGTTGTTGTTGCCGGAGACGCATCCCGTGTGGACCGAGCCGGAGGAAGTCGCGCCGATCGAGGGTGTGCGGGCGATCCGTCCGACCGGCTGGCTGGTCGCGGGCACCGAGGCGGACGGGATCGTCCGGGTGATCAATCACGGGGTTGATCACAGCACCGCCACACCGGGCCTGGAAAGCCCGCTGTACAACAGATTCGGCTACTCCACCGTGACGGCTCCTGTCCCGCTGACGGACGGCTCCGCCGGGCAAGCGGTGGACAACCAGGTCGCCCTCGTCGACGCCGCCGGCCGCTGGTCCCAACGCCCCCTGATCAACCTGGTCGCCATCAACAACAACCGCGCCGAAAGCCGCCACATCGCGCGCTTCGCGCGCACGTCCGGAGGGTCCGACGCGGGCCCGGAACTGGAGTGCGTGTCGGTCGTCCGCGGCCCGATTGAGATCCGAGCCGTACGCCTCACGGGCACCGCCCACCTGCAACCCGACCGGGAGGCTGGGGGGTTGGTGGTTTCTGGGTTTGGGGTTCCGCGGGAGGCGGCTGAGGGGGCTCGGGGGGATCTTGTCAGTGCGGTTGTCTCGTTTACTGCGGGCGGGGTGATCGGTCGTTCGGTGCATGAGTTGGAGACGGCGTTCGGGGCCGAGATCGAGGTGCCGTGGTGCCGGTTCGACGGGCCGGAGGTGGGGCGGTGGTACGTGGTCGGGTCGTACCTCGGCGTCGCCGCGCCGGACTGGCCGACGGTTGTGGTGTCCGGAACCGGCCGTCCCAGCGTCGCCTGGCCGGACGGCGTTTCCGATGAGATCTGAGCGGGGCGCCAATCCTGTCCTAGTTTCGGTCAATCCAGCCGGTAGTAGGTGCCCGACAGCCGTCAATAACATCCGGGAAATCGAGAGGAGGAGTTCATGGCCATGACCGTCAAGCACAAGCTCGCCGCCACCAGCCGATCGGCAGTCGCGAGCGAGTCACCGCGACGGTTGCAGCGGCTCCGCCGGGACCGGCTGCTGGTCGCCCTCGGGCTGCCCGGTGCCACGGCTCTGGTCCTGTTCCAGTACGTTCCGCTGCTCGGCAACATCATCGCGTTCAAGGACTACCAGCCGTACCTCGGCATCACGGACGCGCCGTACGTCGGCCTGCAGAACTTCTCGTTCCTCTGGGACGGCAACCCCGCGTTCCGGAACGCGCTGCTCAACACGCTGATCCTGACCGTGGTCCAGGCCGTGCTGGTGTTCCCGATCCCGCTCGGGATCGCGCTGCTGCTGAACAGCCTGGCCGGTGAGCGGCTGAAGCGGCTGCTGCAGTCGGTGCTGTACCTGCCGCACTTCCTGTCGTGGGTGATCGTGGTCGCGATCTTCCAGCAGATGCTCGGCAACGCGGGCATGCTGAACACGTTCCTGATCCAGCACGACCTGCCGATGTTCCACATCATCGGCGTACCGGACCTGTTCAAGGTGCTGCTGACCACGCAGGTGATCTGGAAGGACGCGGGCTGGGGCACGATCATCTTCCTGGCCGCGCTCGCCCAGGTCGACCAGGAGCAGTACGAGGCGTCCGCGGTCGACGGCGCGAACGCGCGCCAGCGGCTCTGGCACATCACGTTGCCGGCGCTGCGCGGGATCTTCGTCCTGCTGCTGATCCTGCGGCTCGGCGACAGCCTGTCGGTCGGGTTCGAGCAGATCATCCTGCAGCAGGGGCCGGTCGGCGCCGACGCCAGCGAGGTGCTGGACACGTGGGTCTACAACAACGGCATCATCGGCGGCAACTGGGGGATGTCGACCGCGGCGGGGCTGGTGAAGAGCGTCGTCGGGGTGCTGCTGGTGATGGGTGCGAACAAGCTGGCCCATCTGTTCGGCGAACCGGGGGTGTACCAGAAATGAGTACCCGCCCGATCTGGATGGAACGGCCCAATCCGTTGGTCCAGGCAACGAAGTCGATCGCGCTCGGGATCGCCGTACTGCTGGTGATCGTCCCGTTCTGGTCGATCGTCGCGACCTCGCTGGCGGATCAGAAGACGATCGACACCTCCGGCGGCGGCATGGTGCTGTGGCCCGGTGGTACGTCGATCTCGGCGTACCGGGCGATCCTGTCCGGGGGAGTGGTCACGCGCGCGTTGACGATCTCCATCGGCATCACGGTGGTCGGTACGTTGTTCTCGCTGACCGCCACGTCCGGCCTGGCGTACTGGTTGTCCCGGCGCGGCGCGGCCGGCGCGCGACCGATGCTGATGGTGGTGCTCGGCGCCGTGCTGTTCAGCCCGGGGCTGATCCCGAGCTATCTCGTGGTGAAGCAGCTCGGCCTGCTGGACTCGTGGTGGTCGCTGATCCTGCCGGTGGTGGTGAACGCCTTCAACGTGCTGGTGATGCGGGCGTTCTTCCAGCAACTGCCGCAGGAGCTGTTCGAGTCGGCGGCGATCGACGGCGCGTCCAGCGCGACCACGCTGGTCCGGATCGTGCTGCCGCTGTCGAAGGCGGTACTGGCCGTGATGGGTCTGTTCTACGCGGTCGGCTATTGGAACGCGTTCTTCAACGCACTGCTGTACATCCAGAGCACGGACAAGTGGCCGATGTCTCTGGTACTGCGCACCTTCGTCGTGAACCAGACGACGATCGGCGGTGACCAGGTCGGCGCCGGAGCCGAGGCGATGCCGCCCCAATTGCCGTTGCAGATGGCGATCCTGGTCGTCGCCCTGGTACCGATCCTGGTCGTCTATCCCTTCCTGCAGAAGCACTTTGCCAAGGGAGTCATGGTCGGCGCCGTCAAAGGTTGAAGTTTTCAGTCAGGAGAAACGCAATGGTGTACAGAGCAATCGGGCGCAGGTCCTTTCTGGTGGGTGCGGGGGGCGGGGCAGCGGCGTTCCTGGGCATTTCCGGCTGCAGCAGCGGTGGCGGCGGCAGCCAGTCGAACTCGGTGGAGTCCAACACCAAGGTGACGCTGCCGACGTACGCCGCGTACGGCGGGATCACGCCCGATCTGCCGGCGACCGCCGAGGGAGTCGACCCGGCGTTCCGGCACTTCCCGAAGGAGCGGCCGAAGTCGGTGCCGGACAAGCCGGGCAACGGCGAGACGGTCACCGGGATGGCGAACATCTTCCTGCCCGTGCCACCAGGTGCCGGAAGCAACAGTTACTGGGCCGGCCTGAACGACCGGCTCGGCGTCGACCTGAAGCTGCAGATGGTGCCGGCGGCGGACTACGAGCAGAAGTTCGCGACGACGATCGCCGGCAACGAGCTGCCCGACGTACTGCAGATGCGGCCGGTGGCGAACCTGCCCGCGCTGCTGGACAAGCGGTTCACCCGGCTGGACGAGTACCTGGCCGGGGATGCGATCAAGAAGTACCCGAACCTCGCGAACATCCCGACCCGGACCTGGAAGTCGGCGGTGTACAACGGCGGGATCTACGGCGTACCGATCCCGCGGGGTGCCGTGCAGCTGTACAGCTTCATCCGGCAGGACCTGTTCGAGGCGGCCGGGGTGTCGCCGGAGCCGAAGAGTTTCGCGGAGCTGACCGACGCCGCGAAGGCGCTGACCGACCCGAAGTCCAGGCGCTGGGCGTTCGGCGCGTGGAACCAGGTCCGGGACTTCCTGCAGATGATGAACAAGGCGCCGAACGGCTGGCGGGAGGAGGGCGGGAAGCTCACCCACCAGTACGAGACCCCGGAGTACAAGCAGGGCATCGCGGACCTCACCCAGTTGTGGAACGCGGGCGTGATCCATCCGGACTCGTTCTCGGACCAGATCCCGTTCAAGAACCTGTTCAACGCCGGGACGATCGCGATCAACGCGATCGACGGGTACCTGGGCTGGAACCAGTACATCCAGACCGCGGCCGGGAACCCGAAGTTCAAGCTCGGGCTGATGCCGGCGTACACCCGGGAGGGCGGCGAGCTCGCGCCGTGGTGGCAGGGCGGCGGCATCTACTCGATCACCGCGCTGAAGAAGCAGACCGATCCGAAGAAGATCGAGCTGGTTCTGCGGGTCCTGAACTGGCTGGCGGCCCCGTTCGGCACGGACGAGTACGTCTACCGGGTCTTCGGCAAGGAAGGCGTCGACCACACCGTGAACGCCGACGGCGATCCGACCCTCACGCAGGCCGGTCAGACGAACACGGCGATCCCGATCCGGTACCTGGCCGACGCCCCCGCGGTCGTCTACCAGCCGGGCCGGCCGCAGGACGCCGACGTACAGCACGCGTACCAGACGAAGGTGCTCGCGAAGACCTCGGTCAACCCGACCGTCGGATTGTTCTCGAACACCAGCGCCACGAAGAACGCCGTACTCGACAAGGCGATCAGCGACGGCGTGAAGGACATCGTCCAGGGCCGCAAGCCGATGAGCACGCTCGACGACCTGGTGCGGACGTGGCGCAACACCGGCGGCGACGCAATGCGCAAGGAGTACGAAACCCAACTGCAGACCCGCTAGCGCGCACTGGGTTCGTTCACGCCGGCGAGCTTGTCGGTGTCGAGGACGAGGTTGATCTCGGTGATGCGGTTGTGGACGACGGTCATGCCGACGACGGCGACGGTGCGGCCGCGGGTCTTGGCGATCACGCCGGCGGCGCCGTTGACGACGGCGGGGTGGCAGAGGGTGGCGAAGCGGGGGCCGTGGGCGGCGGCGTGTTCGGCGACGTCCGCGGCGCCGGTGAGCAGTGCGGGGGCGAGCCAGGTGCGGGAGCCGGTGTCGACGCGGAACACGACCTCCGGGTCCAGGACCTTGAGCAGTCCTTCGAAGTCGCCGGCCCGTGCCGCTTCGAGGAACGCGGTCGCGACCCGGAGTTGGGTGTCCAGATCGGCGTCCGGGACCGTCGGCGTACCGCGGATCCGGCGGCGGGCGCGGCTGGCGAGCTGCCTGGCTGCCGCTGGGCTGCGGTCCAGGATCGGCGCGAGCTGGTCGAACGGTACGCCGAACATGTCGTGCAGCACGAAGGCGAGACGTTCGGCCGGCTCCAGGGTGCCGAGCACGACCATCAGTGCGAGCCCGACCGAGTCGGCGAGCAGGGCGGCCTGTTCCGGGTCCTGCTGGTTGCCGTCGGCGAGCAACGGCTCGGGCAGCGACGTACCGCTCGGGTCCTCCGGGTGGGTACGGCGTTGCCGGAGGATGTCGATGCAGACCCGGCCGACCAGGGTGGTCAGCCAGGCGTCGATGTTGTCGATCGACGTGCTGTCGGAGCGGATCGAGCGGATCCAGGCCTCCTGCAGCGCGTCCTCGGCCTCGGTCGTCGAACCCAGCATCCGGTAGGCGATCGCCCGCAGCCGGGGCCGCTGCTCCGCGAAGTGTTCGGCGAACCACTGCTGGTCGTCCACGGTGCGTGTTCTCCTCGTCGGGGTTCAGCGGAGAGCTTCGCCGAACATCAGTTGTAGCAAGGTCGGGGCGCCGTCGGAGGTCGTCACCACCACGTTGCGGCGTACCCACTCTGAGGTGTCCAGCTGGGCGAGTACGGCCGCGGCCAGGTCGGCGCGACTGGTCCGGAAGCCGTCGGTGCGGTCCTCTTCCAGTCTGTACGCCGTGACGCGGTCGGCGTTGTACAGCCCGGCCGGGCGGACCACGGTCCAGTCGAGCGTCGTCGCCCGGAGATCGGCCTCCATCCGGCGCATGTCGGCGTACGTCGTCCGGCCGATCGTCGCGGTGACCAGCGGCTGGATCACCCTGTTCATCAGGAACCCCGCCTCGGCGTGCGGGTGCGGGTCGGTGGAGACCGAGCTGATCACCACGATCCGCTCGACACCGTGGCGCCGCATGCCGGCCACGATGTTCGCCGTACCGCGGCTGTAGATCGTGACGGGCCGCCGCGTGAACGGGACCCCGAGCGCGGACAGCACCGCGTCCGCGCCGTCGACGGCGCCCGCGACCGCCTCGGGATCGTTCACGTCGGCCCCGACGACCGTGAGTCGCGGGTCGCTGACCGGGAACTCAGCGGGGCGCCGCGTCACCGCGACCACCGTGTGATCGGCGGCGAGTGCCTGCCTGGTCAGATGCAGGCCGGTCCCGCCGTGGGCTCCGAACAGCGTGAGTCTCATGACCTGTATGTCGTTTCCGGCGCCAGGAATGTGACTGTCACACGCGTGGTCGGCGGGACGACGTACTGATTGCCCGCACGACTACAAGGAGCTGTGTTGTGTTCACGACCACTGTCTGGATCGCCGAGGGGTTCCTGGCGCTGTTCTTCGCCCTGTCCGGCGTGCCGAAGATCCTCGGCACCGGGATCGACCGCTGGGTCGGCTTCGACGACGTACCGCGGGGGCTGACGGTCCTGATCGGGACGTCCGAGCTAGCCGCCGCGGTCGGCCTCGTCGTACCGGTCCTGGCCGGCCGCGGCGAATGGACCACGCCGCTGGCCGCCCTCGGGATCGCGGTCATCTCGCTGATGGCCAGCGGCTTCCACCTCCGCAACCGCGAGTGGCTCGCCGCCCTCGAGACCGCGCTGTGGGCATCGCTCGCCATCACGGTCACGGCCGCGCGGTGGGACAAGTTCGCGACCGCACCGGCACTGTCCCGCCACGACCTCGTGCCGATCGCGATCCTCGTCCTGCTCCCCGCCCTCCTCGTCAACCTCGTCGTACTGACCCGGCGAACCGCTTAGGGCATCAGGCTCGCGACGACGTCCACGTACCGCACCTCCGGATCCGCCACGAAGAGCTCGGCCCCGGCCGCCCGGAGCGCGGGTCCGTTCGCGTCCAGATGTGCCTGCGGGTCCGCCTCGTTCGTGAATGCGTCGTAGATCGCGAACGACGTCGGCCCCAGCCGCAACGCGAACCACACGACCGCCTTCGCCTCGGCCCGGACGATCTCCACCACCTCCCGCAACGTCGCCTCGACGTCCGCCACCCGATCCGGCTTCGCCTCGACCCGGATGCACAACCCGACACTCATCATGACGCCTCTCAGACTTCTGTATCGATCGTTCGGGAAATACGCTAACGCACTTCCCGAACGATCGCTATACAATTGAGCCATGAGAACCGGAAGGCCACGCTCGTTCGACCGTGACCAGGCGCTGGAGGCCGCGGTCGCGGTCTTCTGGGAGCACGGGTACGACGCGACCTCGATCGCGATGCTGACCAAGGCACTCGGGATCACCGCACCGAGTCTGTACGCCGCCTTCCGCGACAAGCGGACGCTCTTCCTCGAGGCGCTCGACCGCTACCTCACCGGGTACGCCGCCTTCACGACGGAGGCCCTCGCCGCGGAACCGCACACCCGCGACGCCGTCGAGCGGCTGCTCCGGGAGGCGGCCGTCGCCTACACGCGCCCCGACCGCCCGCAGGGCTGTTTGTTGATCACGGCAACGACCAACTGCGGGCCGCAGTCGGCCGACGTCGCCGAACACCTGCGCACGCTCCGCGCCGCGGGGGTCGAAGCACTCCGGACCAAGCTCCGCCAGGCGACCCGGAACGGCGAACTTCCCGAGCGCACGGACACCCGCGCGCTCGCGAGGTTCTACTCGGCCGTCCTGCAGGGCATGTCCGCCCAGGCCCGCGACGGTGCGACCCGCGCCGACCTCCAGCACATCGCCCAGAACGCCCTCCGCGCCTGGCCGGCTACTTCATCCCGGCCAGGCGGACGCCGTTGACGATGTAGCGCTGGAAGATCAGGACCAGGATGATCGTCGGCAGGGCGGCCAGTGTGGAGCCGGCCATCAGCATGCCCCAGTCGTTGCCGCGGGACGAGCGGAACGTGGCGAGGTACTGCATGATCTGGGTCAGGTCCGGGTTCGACACGACGAGGACCGGCCAGACGTACGAGTTCCAGTAGGCGAGGAACGAGCCGATGCCGACCACGACGTACGGGCCGAGGGACTGGGGGACGAAGATCTGCAGGAAGATCTGCCAGCGGGTCGCGCCGTCGATCAGCGCGGCCTCCTCCACCGCGGCCGGCATGTTCAGGTAGAACTGGCGGAGGAAGAACATCTGCGCGCTCGACGCGACGCCGGGGACGATCAGTACGGCGAGCGTGTCCAGCATCCCGAGTTTGCTCACCACGACGAACGACGTCAGCAGGATCGCCATCGCCGGGATGAACATCGGGGTGATGCAGACGACCCACCACAGCCGCTTGCCGGCGAACTCGAGCCGCGCGAACGCGTACGCGGCCGTCGAGTTCACCACCAGGCTCGCGACCGTGAAGATCACCGCACCGGCGAACGTGATCGCCATCGCCCGGACGAACGCGGGGTCGGCGAGGATCAGCCGGTAGTTCTCCACCCGCCATACGTCGGGGAAGAACTGGAACGGGCTGCGCAGTACCTCGGTCTGGCTCTTGAAGCCGGACATCGCCATCCACGCGAGCGGGAAGAGCGCGGTGAGGGCGATGCCGGCGACCAGCACGTACGACAGCAGCCGGCGTGGTGCGTACCACGAGCGGTTCATCGAAACAGGTCCTTTCGGTGACGCCTCAGGCGTCCGACGACTTCTCGGAGCTGACGACCCGGAAGATGATGATCGAGATGGTGCCGATGACGACGAACAGCAGCAACGCCGCGGTCAGCGAGTAGCTCGTCGCGTACGGCGTGCCGTCGCGGAAGCTGTTGAAGATGTACAGGTTCGGCGTGTTGGTGGCGTCCACCGGGCCGCCGTTCGTCATCACCAGCGGCAGCTGGAACTCCTGGATCGTCAGCGTCAGCCCGGTGACCAGCAGGAACAGGATGACGTTGCGCAGCGACGGCACCGTGATGTAGCGGGTGCGCTGCCAGAAGTTCGCGCCGTCCAGCCGGGCCGACTCGAAATAGCTCTCCGGGATGTCGAGGATGCCCGCGAGCATGATCAGCGTGGAGACGCCGAACCCGAGCCAGATCGCCGGGATCGCCACCGCCGGCAGCGCCGTACCGGCCGTGTTCAGCCAGGCGACCGGTCCGTGGCCGAACAGCCCGATGAACCAGTTCGCGACGCCCTCGTCCTGGTAGATGAAGACGAAGATGATCGCCGCGACGACGCTCGAGACGACCGCCGGCACGTAGACCGTGGTCTTCATGAACGCCGCCAGCCGCTTCGACAGCGTCGCGATGAAACTCGCGAGCAGCAGCGCGAGGACGAGGATCGCCGGGACGACCATGATCGCCAGCTTGAGGCCGACCCACAGCGACGCGTAGAAGTCCGGGTCGGTGAGCACGTACTGGTAGAAGTCGAACCCGACGAACTTCGCGTCCTTGTAGAAGCTCATCTCGAAGAAGCTCAGGTAGAACGCGTAGACGAGCGGCCAGATCACGAAGATCCCGAGCAGGATCACCATCGGCGCGATCATCAGGTAGGCGGTCAGATGGGCGCGCAGGTGCCTGGGTACCTGGTCACGGACCTTCCGACGGCGGCGGGACCGGCCGGACGGGCCGGTCACCTGGGTGACCCGGCCCGTCGGCTGTGTGGAGGTGTCGAGCATCGTTCGGTCAGCCCTTCGGTGCCGTGCCCTTGAGGTGCTGCTGCTTGATCACCCGGTCGATCGCGTCACTGGCCTTCTGGGTCGCCGCCGGGATGTCGGACTTGCCCTTCATCACGGACTCGATCGCGGTCGCGAAGGCCAGCGAGATGTCGAACGGGTACGCCGGCTCGGCCTTGCCGGTGGCGACCACCTTGTCGCTGATGATCTTCATGAACGGGTCGGAGGTGGCCGCCGGGTCACTGGCCAGTGCCTGGTCGACCGACGTACGCACGGTGTACTTCGAGAAGCCGCTCTGCCGGAAGAAGTCCGCCATGATCGCCGGGTCGCCGGCCAGCAGGTAGTCGATGAACTTGGCTGCGGCCTCCTTCTTCTTCGTCTTGCCGTCGACCGTCAGCGTCCAGCCGCCGAGCGTCGCGGTCGGCTTGGTCGCGTCGCCGTCGACCGACGGGAACGGCGCGACCGCGGTGTTCTTGATCATCGCCGGGAAGCTCTGCTTGAGCTGGCCGACCGCCCACGAGCCGTCCGCCATCATCGCCACCTGGCCCTGGCCGTACGGCGACGCGTCGGCGTACCCGACCTTCGGCTGCTGCGGCATCCAGCCCTTCTGGAACAGGGTCTGGTACAGCTGGAAGAGCTTCGTGTAGCACGGGTCCTTCGCGTTCGCGGCGGACCAGTCGTCGTTGATCGGCAGGTGGCCGCACGCGTTGTACTGCAGGCCCCAGCTCGACCAGCCGAGGTCGGGCGCGACCGAGGCCATCGTCATTCCCTTGACGTTGCCCTTGGTCAGCTTCTGGGCCCAGGTGAGCAGTTCGTCCCAGGTCTTCGGCGGCGAGTTCGGGTCGAGCCCGGCGGCCGTGACGAGGTCCTTGCGGTAGTAGAGGACGGTCGAGGGCTCGACCAGCATCGGGTACGCGTAGTGCTTGCCGTCGACCTTGACGAAGCCGGCGACGTTCGGCTTGAGGTCGCCCCAGACCTTGTCCGGCAGCAGCCCGTCGAGCTCGGCGAACTGGCCGTTCGCGACACCGGCCGGGATGCCGCCGTAGTTCGTGGTCGCGACGTCGGGCTGGGTGCCGGCGGCCTGCGCGGCCTTGAGCTTCTGCGTCCAGGTGTCACCGGGAACCACCTGGTACTTGACCTTGACCGCGGTCTGCGACGCGTTGAACTTGTCGACGTACGTCTTGAACCACTTCTGCTGGTACGGCTCGAACTGCTGCTGCCAGAACGTGATCTCGGTCGTCCCGCCCTTACCGCCGGAGCTCCCCGAGTTGTCGGACGAGCCGCAGCCGGCGAGGGCGAGCGTCGCGGCCACTGCCGAGGCGACGAGAATCCTGAGTCTCCGGTGACGCATGTTCCTGCTCCTTGTGATCTGTGATAGATGGTGCCGGGTGCCGGTCACTTCGACTTGACGAGGTCGGCGCGGTACCAGAACACGTTGTAGGGATCCCATTGGGAGATCGAGAAGTAGATCGTCCGGCCGCCGTTCCCGACGTACCTGGGATGCAGGTACGGCGAGTAGACGCCGGGCAGATCCTGCTGTGTGACAAGGGGTTTCGGGTCACCCCACGGCCCCCAGGGTGTGATGCCTTCGCGGATCGTCGAGCCGAGGCCCGACCCGTCGGTCGAGGTCATGATCCAGCGGCCGAGGTACTCGCTCCACATCACCGAGAGCTCGCCGACGGTTCCGTCGACGATCTGCGCGGCCGCCGCGGGGTCCTTGCCCCAGGCCGGCCTGCCGTCACGGACGCCGGTGAAGTACTCGTACGCCTTCTGCTGCTCGACGTCCGCCTCGGCGACCCGCATCAGCGCGACGCCGCCGAACCTGCCGTGGGTGACACCCCAGAAGTAGAGCATCCCGTCGACGTTCGTGACACTGACCTGGACGAAGTTGCTGTTGCCGTCCCAGCGCGGGGTCTCCAGGACGGTCCAGTTCTGCCCGTGGTCGGTCGACTTCGCGAGGCCCGCGTAGTTGGTCTCCCATTCGCCCGGGTCGCCCCAGTGCCGCACCGACATGAAGGCGAGGTACATCGCGCCGTTCGCGGCGAAGCCGTACGTCGGGATGATCGTCATCTCGTCGTTGTCGATCTTCCGGCCCGGGATCAGCTCTTTCGCCCAGCCGGTGTCGTCGGTGACGTAACCGCCGAAGGTGATGCCGTCGGACGGGTCGCCGTCGGTCGTCCAGGCCATCGTGTTCGACCGCCACTCGGTGCCGCCGCCTCCGGTCTGCCCGGCCTCGCGCTGCCCGAACGTGTCGCCGAACACGAACCAGGTCTTCCCGTCCGCGTCGAACATCGACCCGAGGTCCTGTCCGGCCACCTCGACCGACCCCGTGTGGTTGATCGAGTCGTGACCTGTCAGCTGCGCTACCTTCGTGACGTGCTCGACCCCGCCGAGCCGGAACGGCGCCTTCTGGTCACCGGTCAGTCGCGGATCGGTCGTGGCCGGCGCTCCGCCGCAGGCGGCGGTGCTCGACAGCGCGAGGCACGCGAGCCCCGCCATCACACCGACCCTACCGACGCTGTTCATGCCGGGGAGTGTGGCAGAAATCGATTTCCCGCACAATGGGTCAAGGAGCGATGGCGAGGCAACGATCTGGGCACGACAGGGTCCTGACGCCTTACTGGCGCCGGGTCGGGAGTGTGGTGGATGCGGAGCGGGTTCGTGGGCTGACGCGGCGTGTACCGTGCAGCTGTGCTGGGACCGGGTGAGGCTGGGTGACGGGGCCGGACGTCGACTTCGGGCGGATCCGGGCGTACGGGGCGCCGGCGGGGCGGGCGGCGGGGTTCGAGGAACTGGCGTCGCTGGTCGTGACGGCGGGGGTTCCGGGGCTGGTGGAGTGGCCGGCCGGTACGGCGTTCGACCGGTTCGGGAACCCGGACGGCGGGCGTGAGGGGAAGGGTGTGCTGCCGGGCGGCGACGTGTGGGCCTGGCAGGCGAAGTACCTGTTCAGGCTGGGCGACAACGAACTCGGTCAGGTGGACGCATCGGTCCGGCGGGTGCTGGAAACTGAGCCGAACCTGAGGCGTTACATCGTGGTACTCCCGTACGACCGGCCCGCGGGGGACACCCGGCGGACGAAGTCGGCGTACACCAAGTGGCTCGCGAAGACGGCCGAGTGGGAGTGGCTCGCGGCGGACCGGGGGATGGACGTCGAGTTCGTGTACGTCGGCGCGAGCGAGCTGATGGCGGAGCTGACGAGGGCGGAGAACGCCGGGCGCCTGCGGTACTGGTTCGGTACGTCGATCCTCACACCGGAGGAGCAGCGCGACCGGTTGAGCGACGTACTGAACAAGGTCGGACGTCGCTACACGCCGCAGCTGCACGTCGAGGTGCCGACCGTCGAGGCGCTCGAAGGCCTCGGCCGCACCGAGGCCTATGTCCTCCGCATCCAACACGTCCTGGCCGACCTACGCCGGATCCGCGCGTACCGCCGGCCGCTGCAGAACGAGCTGGCCGCCGCCGCGGCGGCCCTCGACGCCTTCCTCACCGCCGCCCGCTCAGGTGCCCGCCTCCCACCGATTGCCACCGATCTCGAATCCGCTCGCGCCGCGCTCGCCGATGCCGTCGCCGCAGCAGACCCGCGCACGCAGTCCGTCTACCGGACCGCGGTGCGGGCACTCGAGGAAGCGCTCGGACTGGTCCGCAGCGTCGCCACGGAGGCGGCCGATCGCGGTCTGCTCCTGATGACCGGACGCGCTGGTGTCGGCAAGACGCACCTGTTCTGCGACGTCGCGGCGCGGCGCATCGAGGCGGGGCTGCCGACCGTTGTACTGCTCGGGCAGGACTTCGACGAGACCGCGCTGCTCCCGCAGCTCGGCAGGCTCGCCGGGATCGACGGCCGGCTGGACGACGTTCTCGGCGTACTCGACGCGGCGGGCGAGGCCGCGGGACGGCCCGCGATGCTGATGATCGACGCGATCAACGAAAGCGCCCGCGCCGACCGGTGGGCCGACGAGCTACGCGTCCTCGCCGGCGCGGTCGACCGGCATCCGCACGTCGTGCTCGCCGTCTCGTGTCGGACCGAGTTCGTGGATGCGGTGGCCGGCGGCAACGACTTCCCACAGGTCGAGCACACCGGCTTTGCCGAGTCGACCGCGGAAGCCGTCGACAGGTACACCGCGGAGTACGGGCTGGAACGCGTCACGTTCCCGGTCCTCGACCCCGAGTTCGGCAACCCGCTGTTCCTCAAACTGGCCTGCGAGGGGCTCAGTACCTTGGGACGGCAGAGCCTCGGCAACGCCGGCCTGACCACGGTGTGCGATGCCTTCCTCGAAGCGGTGAACGAGCGCCTGGCCGGACCTTCCCGCTGCGACTACGACCAGGCGTCGGACCTGGTCCGAGCTGTCACCCGCCGGCTGGCGGAGCTCGGTCCCGGACCGTACCGGCGCGCGGACGCCATCGAACTCGCCGACGTCGCGCTTCCGGACCGGCGCTGGTCCCAGGGCCTCTACGTCGGCCTGCTCCGCGAAGGTGTGTTGCTCGAGGCAACGGCCGGTACGGTCGTCTTCAGCTACCAGCGGCTCGGCGACGTCCAACGCGCCGCCCTGCTGGCGGAGCGGACTCCCGCCGAGCTGCAGGACTGGTACCGGTCGCTCGACGACGCGACGGGCTGGGCCGAGAACGGCGTGATCGGGGCGCTCGGTCTGATCCTGCCGGAGCGGTACGGCATCGAGATCGTCGATCTCTTCGCCGACGAGACCGGCCGTGCCGACCGGCGGGTCGTCGACGCGTTCCTGCAGAGCCTGACGCTGCGCTCCGCGGAACACACCACCGGCCGGACGACCGAGCTCGTCGCCGGACTCCTGCCCGCGCCTGACGCCTGGCTGGCCCTTCTCCGGGTCGCCTGCGTCGCCGGCCACGCCGCCAACGCCGATTTCCTGCACCGCGTCCTGTCCGGTCTGACGCTCGCGGAGCGCGACCGCACCTGGTCCGAATGGCTCGCCTCGTCGGAGCACGACCAAACAGCCGTCCTCCTCGACTGGGCCTGGCCCGACGTACGCCGACCACGTCAGGACGGCAGCTCCCGGCTCGCGGCGCTGACCATCGGCTGGTTCCTCACCTCGACCGTCCGCACACTGCGCGATCACGCCACCAAAGCGCTGGTCGCGATCGGCGAGGACAGCCCGGCCGAGTTAGCCGTCGCGGTCCGCGCCTTCCGCGGCTGCGACGACCCGTACGTCGTCGAGCGCCTGACCGGTGCTCTGTGCGGTGTGGCACTCCGCTCCACTTCCGCGGACGTGGTCACCGCGATGGCCGACGCGGCTGCCGAGCTGGTCGCGGACGGCGTACCCCTGCACCTCGTCACGCGCGACAACCTCCGGCGCATCGGCGAGGCGGCCACCGCGCACGGGTGGTCGGGGCCGGACTGGCATCCGCCGTACGGCGCCTCCTGGCCGGTCGAGGCACCGCGCGACGAGGAGCGCACGACCGTGGACTCCGGGCGTGACGTGCTCGGGTCCACGCTCGACGCGTTTGTCACCGACGACCGGGAGCGGCTGTTTCGCGAGGCGCGGCGGGCCGTTGATGTGCGCGCCTCCGAGCTCGGCGGTGGTGAGAAGTACCGGTGGATCGGCCTGTACGAAACGCTCGGCCGGCTCGCCGACCATCATCGACCGCACGACCTCGACCAGATCATCGGCCGCGACATCGACCCGACCGTGCTGGTGCGTCCGCGCGCGGACCAGCCGGGCTGGTTCGCGCCGGTGGCGGCCGCCTTCGTGGACGAGCCGGACGTTCTCGACGGCGTACCGGACCCGCTGGACCTGATCGCGCTGGCCGACCCGGACGGCACCCGCTGGCTGTCGCTGGTGCGGTACGACAACTGGACCGAGGACCTGCCTCCGGAGCTCGCCGCCTCCGGCCCGCCGATCCTCAACATCTGGATGCGGACACGCTCGTACCTCGTTCCCGCGGACGACGTCGCCGTACTGCGCACCTGGGCCGCCGGACAGAACTACGAAGGGCACTGGATGCCCGAGTACCCGGACGTCAACAGCCGTCTCCTCGCGACGTACCCGACCTCGCCCGACTGGGATATCGACACCGGCGAGACCGGGCTCCCGTTCACCCTCGAGCTGCCGAACTACGAGTACACCGGCACCGGCACCACCCGCGACACCTCCGGTACCGTGACCGGATACGTACCCAGCAGGCTCCTCCACGACCTGCTCGGGCTGCGGCACGGCAACGACTTCTGCTGGCCCGACCGCACGGCGCGGCCCGCGGTGCTCGACCCGACGGCCGGGATGACCGCGGTCCGCGCTCTCGTGCTGCGCCGCGACCTGACGGACGCGCTGGCCCGCGCGGGGTACACCTTGTTCTGGACAGTCCTGGTGCGCAAGGAACTGCTGAACGACGGGTACGACGAATACCGCGGGACCAGCGCGAGTGCCTCCTATCTCCTCGTCGACCGCTCGGTCGAACGGATCTAGCGGGCGCCGGCCTCGTCCATCACCCGCCGGGCCTCGGGCGGGAAGTTGCCGTCGGTGATCTGGGTGTTGCCGATCACCTGGTTGTTGTAGCCGGGGCCTTCGGGGTTGCGTTCCGGGCCGACGTCCCACCAGTTGCCGGTGACCAGGTTGTCCTTCGTGTTGAAGGTGTCGGGGTTGCCGGCGTCGGAGTTGATGTAGACCCAGCGGCTGCTGCCGAGGAACACGTTGTCGCGCATCACGACGTACCGCGTGCCCTGGTCGATCAGTGCGCCGAACGTGACCTGGCTGTCGTACACGTAGTTGCGTTCGATCACGGTGCCCGGGCTCGCGGACAGCGTGTAGATGCTGCCGCCGTCGTGCATCGCCTGCTTGGTGTCGTGGATCAGGTTGTACGCGACATAGTTCTCGCGGAACGTCGTCGGCGTGCGGTAGATCGGCTGGTAGCTGTACAGCCCGGCCTTCAGGTAGTACCCGTTGCCGCCCGGGTCGTTGATGCCCCAGCCCCAGCCGATGTCGATGCCGTCGTACGGCAGGTCCGTCAGCGTGTTGTGGGTGATCGTCGCCCGGGTGACGTACGTCGACAGGATGCCGGCGTTGTCGCGGTACTCCTTCGAGACGCCGGCGATCGTATTGCCGACGATCCGCACGTCGTGGTTCGTCATCCGCGTGTCCCGCGGATGATGGGCGTCGGGCTGTACGCCGCCGACGACGATCGCCGAGGCGGCGCTGTTCGTGAAGCTGTTGCCGCGGACATCGATCTCGGCGGCGCCGTACCCGGTGCCGGAGGCGTGCGCGTTCGGGTCCATGCCGAGGCCGAGGCCGACGGAGCCGAGCTGCTCGAAGCTGTTGCCGTCGAAGCTCACGTGCGCGGCGGCGGACACCTGCACGGCCGCCGGGATCTGGTGCCACTCGTTGCGGGTCTTCTCGAACTCGGGGCAGCCGTTCTGGCAGCTGGTCAGGAAGTCGGCCGGCTTGGCGTACTCGCCGACGGCGTGCGCGCCGCTCTGCTGGTCGACGTACCCCTGGGGTCCGCTCGGGAAGTTCCAGGTGGTGTGCGCGAACGTGATGTTGCTGAAGGCAAGGTTCTGGACCGGCGCGGAGTAGCTGCCGCTGATCTGGACGAGGGACTCGAGGCGGGGGAGTCGTACGTCGGTGGAGGTCATCGACCGGCCGTCGGCGGGGCGGTAGAACAGCTTGCCCTTCGCGGAGTCGAGGTACCACTGGTTCGGGCCGGAGATGAGCTCGTAGGCGTTGTTCAGGTAGATCGCGCCGCGGGCGTACGGCGACTTGAGGGTGTCGTAGCCGAAGTTGTTGTTGTCCCAGGCCGGCTGTTCCATCACCAGGGTGTTGCCGTCAACCGAGTGGACAGGGGAGTAGCGGTCGGTGAACGAGCCGAGTTCCTCGATCTCCAGTGCGCCGGGGTTGGAGAGGGCGGCGATCCGGGCGGCGAGGGCCGGGTCGTTGACGGTGAGGCCGCGTTGGCTGAAGACCAGGCTGCCGCGGGTCTTCTTGGATTCGGCGAGGAGCAGTTGGGTGCGTTGGGCGAGTTTGCCGTCGACGTACAGCTGGCGTGATCGGGTGCCGGCCGGGACGTCGGCGGACCAGATGTTCTTGGCGGGGTCGGTGAGCTTCCAGTTGCTGATCTTGGAGCCGCCGGAGAGTACGGCGCGCTGGCCGGGGACGCTCTGCCAGCTGACGGTGTGGCCGTTGCGGCCGCCGTCGCTGGTGCCGAACCGGAGTGGGGCGGTCAGTTCGTAGGTGCCGCCGGTCAGCAGGACGCGGACGTCGGTGGTCGCGCTGCGGGCACGGACGAGGGCTTGGGCGGCACCGAGGGTACGGACGACCTGGTCGGCGCCGAGGTTCTGGGGCTTCTTGCCGTCCGGGGCGACCACGATGACGTCGGTCGGCCGCGAGGCGGCGAAGGTCGGGGCGGAGAGCGCGGCCGCGGCGACCGCCAGCGCGAAGGCGGCGGCCGGCACCCGGGCCGGACGATGTCGGGTCATCCAGGGACTCCTATGTCGTCTGTTGTCTGTCATCTGTCAGCGGCAACGTAGAAGTCCCGGCAGGGGTCGTCAAGACCTGACGACCGGATCCGGCAATCGACGAGGGGGCGGCTAGGCCGGCGGGAGGGGGCGGCGGCGCTGCCAGGCGGAGCGGATGTGGGTGGTCATCGCGGCGGCGGCGCCGGCCGCGTCCCGGGCGAGGATGCGGTCGAGGACGATGCGGTGTTCGGAGTTCGTCGTACGGACGTCCTCGACGCTCGGGTGGCCCTGGTAGCGCATGCTGGTCCGCGCCTGGCTGTGGACCGTGCTGACGATCGACCGCGCCAGCCGGTTCCCGGACGCCGCCATGATGCGGTCGTGGAACTCGACGTCGGTCTGGATGAACACCTCGGGCCGCGACGTATCCGCCTCCAGTCGGTGGAACACCGCCTCGATCGCCGCCCGGTCCTCGTCGGTCGCGTTCTCCGCGGCCAGCCCGGCCAGGTTCGACTCCAGTGCGATCCGCACCCCGACCAGCTCGTCCAGGATCGTCAGGTTCGCGTCGTTCCGCACCGCAGACGCGAGGACGTCGGCGTCCAGCAGGTTCCAGCTGGAGTCGTCCTTGACGACCGCCCCGACGCCCCGCCGTACCTCGACCAGCCCCTTCGCCTCGAGCAGCTTCACCGCCTCGCGGACCGTGATCCGGCTGACCTGGAACTGCTCCGACAGCGCCGACTCCGGCGGCAGCGCCGCGCCCGGTGGGATCGAACCCGACACCACCCCGTCGAGCACCGACTCGACGACCAGGTCGGCGAGTCGGGCCGGCCTGCGCGCGGCCGCCGCGGGCGCGAGTCGCACGGTTGCCTGTCCGGGGTCCGACGCCACCTGTGCCTCCGAGGTCGATGTACCGATGCGTACACGGATTGTCGCCCATCCGTCAGCAGTCAACAAACTCTTGACAACAGACAACAGACAACTAACATCTTGCCACAGCGAGAGCCCCATGAACCCGAGAAGGAGGGCGCGATCATGCCGAGCGCCTCAGGCCACGTCTGGCAGTTCCGCCGCGGCTGGATCGCCGCCGCGCTCGTCCCGGCGCTGGCCCTGGTCGCCGCCGCCTGCGGCGCGGCCGCACCGCAGAGCCAGGCCGGCAGCGGCGGCAGTACCGGATCAGGAAAGCTGGTCGTCTGGGACTGGCACTCCGGTGACGCCAGCACGAAGGACTACTACGCGAAGGCCAAGTCCGACTTCGAGGCCAAGCACCCCGGCGTCCAGGTCGAGTTCGTCGCCCAGCCGTACGACCAGTACTACACACTCCTCGGTACGGCGATCCAGGCCGGCAAAGGCCCGGACATCTCGATGTTCAACGGCGGCGCGCAGCTGCGCGAGCGGGCGAGCGCACTGCTCCCGCTCGACGACAAGCTCGGCGACCTGAAGGACCGGCTCGTCGGCTGGGACGCGTTCAAGAACGACAAGTCGACGTACGCCGTCCCGGTCACGCTGCAGGGCTTCCCCTTCTACTACAACAAGGCCGTCTACAAGAAGGCCGGCCTCGACCCGAACAAGCCGCCGGCGACGCTGGCCGAGCTGCAGACCGACTGCGCCGCGATCAAGAAGTCCGGCAACGCCTGCTTCAACCTCGGCAACAAGGAAGGCCTCGGCATCGAGTTCTTCCTGTCCGGGTTCGGCCCCGGCGTGTTCAGCCCGGCACAGTACGACGACTGGCTGGCCGGCAAGCGGGACTGGAAGTCGCCCGAGGTCAGGCAGATCTTCGAGCTGTGGAAGAAGACCAACGACGACGGCTGGTACAACAAGGGCGTCAACTCGACCGCCATGTTCAACGACCAGTTCACGATGTTCTCCGGCGGCAAGGGCGGCAACGTGATCGGGCTGATCTCGGACACCGCGCACTGGAAGTCCTTCGACGAGTTCCTCGGCCCGGACCTCGGCGTCTACAAGCCGCCGATCTCGGACCCGGCCAACGTCAAGTCCACGTTCCTCCCGGCCGAGGGCGGCATCGGGTACGGCGTGATGAAGTGGACGAAGGACCCGGCGCTGGCGATGGACCTGGTGAAGAGCCTGGCGAGCACCGACGCGGAGAAGCTGTTCTTCGAGAAGGCCGGCGCGATCGCGGCCGACAAGACCATCGACACCAAGGCGGTCGACGTACCGGCGGCCGGCGAGATCGTGTCCTGGCTCCCGGACAGCAAGCCGCTGCTGCACACCGCGCTGTCGGCGAAGACGCTCGACCTGATGCACCGGCTGTCGCAGCAGCTGATCAGCGGTGACGTGACCGTCGACCAGGTGCTCACCCAGCTGGCAGCGTCGGACAAGTGACCGTGGCCGGAGAACGCACCGTGATCCACGAGCCGCAGCAGGCGCCGGCGGCTCGGCAAACCCAGCCGCCGACAGCGGCCCGGACCGCGTCCGCCCGTCGTCGGCGCCTCGGTGAGCATCAGATCGCCGCGCTGGTGCTGGTGACGCCGGCCCTGCTGATCATCGTCGGGCTGCGGGTCGTGCCGCTCGTCCTCGGTGCGCAGTACTCGCTCACCGGGGACGGCGACCGGAACGGCGTATTCGTTGGCCTGGCCAACTACCAGACGCTCGCCTCCGACCCGGTCTTCCGGACCGCGGTGAAGAACGTCGGGCTGTTGTTCCTCGCGCTGCCGGTCGCGGTCGCGGTGCCGGGGATCCTGGCCACCTTCCTGTTCCTGAAGGTCCCCGGCCATCGGTTCTACCGGAGTGTGTACTTCTTCCCGGTGGTGCTGTCGCCGGTCATCATCGGCGCGATCTTCAACATCCTGCTGTCCGTCGACGGGCCGCTGAACCAGCTGCTCGGCGCGTTCGGTGCCGGACCGGTCGACTGGCTGGGCAACCCGCACCTCGCGATCGTGTCGGTGATCGGCGTCCACATCTGGGCGACGTTCGGGATGGCGCTGGTGATCTTCATGGCCGGCTTCTCCACGCTCGACCAGTCGCTGCTCGACGCGGCCCGGTGCGACGGCGCGAGCCTGCCGCAGACCATCCGGCACGTGGTGGTTCCCGAGCTCAGCCAGACCATCCAGTTCGTCTTCGTCACCACGATGATCGGGATGCTGACCGGGATGTTCGGACTCGTGTACGTGATGACCGCGGGTGGCCCGGGCGGTGCGACGTACCTGCCGGAGTTCTACATCTGGGTCACCCAGGGGCAGCTGAACAGCCCGGCGCTGGCGTCGGCCGCGTCGATGGTGCTGTTCCTCGTGATGCTCGTCGTCGGGCTCGCGCAGATCCGGCTGATCAAGCGCGCCACCAAGGAGGTGTGAGCGATGCGCGAGCGCGGTTTCACCCGGTGGATCGTCGCCGTACCGATGTGCCTGCTGGCGCTGGCCACGATCTACCCGATGCTGTTCACGCTGAACGTCGCGATGAAGTCGCGCCGTGAATACGTACTCAACCAGTTCTCGCTGGCCGACCACGTCACCGCGGCGAACATCGCGGCCGCGTGGAGCTCCTCGGGGCTCGGGCGGTACACGCTCAACTCGATCGTGGTGACGGCCGGCGCGGTCGCGCTGTTGCTGCTGCTCGGCTCGATGGCCGGGTACGCGTTCAGCCAGGTCACGTTCCGCGGCCGGAAGTGGCTGTTCCTGGTCTGCCTCGGTGCGTTGATGATTCCGTTCCAGGTGATCATGGTGCCGTTCTTCCGGGTGCTCGGCCAGGTGCACCTGCTGGATACGTATCCAGGCTTGATCCTCGCCTACACCGGGCAGTTCCTGCCGTTCACGATCTTCCTGATGACGAGCTTCTACTCGCGGATCCCGGCCGAGGTGGTCGAGGCCGCCCGGGTCGACGGCAGTACGACGCTCGGCGTGTACCGCCGGATCATGCTACCGCTCGGTCGGCCGGCGCTGCTCTCGGTCGGCATCCTGAACGCGTTGTTCTGCTGGAACGACGTACTGATCTCGCTGCTCGTGATGCAGTCCGAGCAGCACCGCACGCTGATGGTCGGGGTGACCGCGCTGCGCGGGCAGTACTCCGACAACATCCCGCTGTTCGCCGGCGGGGTGCTCGTCGCCGCCCTGCCGGTGATCGCGATCTACCTGTTCTTCCAGCGCCAGATCACCGACGGCGTCACCGCCGGCTCGACCAAGGGATAGCCATATGCGCATCACGGGATACCGCACGCTCAGTACGGTGCACGACTGGGGCAGACCGATCGGTGACGCCAACGGGACGGTCGGCTCCGGGCGTACGTCGGTGCCGATCGTCGTACTGACCACGGACACCGGGCTCGAGGGGATTGGGCTGGGGTCGCACGAGGGGATCGACGCGCTGTTCCCGGCGCTCGACGGGCAGGACCCGCGGGCGGTCGTGGCGCTGTACGACCGGATGCTCGCGTGGGTGTTCAAGCGTGGGCACACCGGGGCGGTGTTCGGGGCGATCGGTGCTCTCGACATGGCGTTGTGGGACCTGAAGGCGAAGGCGGCCGAGCAGCCGTTGTGGCGGCTGCTCGGCGCGCGGGACCACGTCGTACCGGCGTATGCGTCGGGGCTGGACGGGCCGCTGGCGGACGACGAGCTCGGTCGGCTGCACAAGCAGTTCGCGGAGCGCGGGTTGCAGGCGGTGAAGCTGAAGGGTGGGCTCGATGTTGCCGACGATGTGCGGCGGCTGGAGCTGCTGAGTGAGTTGTACCGGGAGCAGACGGGGGCCGCGCCGGCGCTGATGCTCGACGCGAACGAGTCGTGGGCGCGGAAGGAGGCAGTGCGGCACATCCGGCGGATCGAGGAGCATGCCGATCTCGCGTGGGTCGAGGAGCCGGTGCGGCGGTGGGACGTCGACGGGCTGGCGCTGGTGACCCGGTCGGTGAAGGCGGCGGTTGCCACCGGGGAGAACCTGACGGGGTTGGAGCAGTTCCGGCCGTTGCTGGCGGCCAATGCCGTCGACATCGTGCAGACGGGGAGCGTTTGGGGGATCACGCACTTCTTGCGGGTGTCGGCGTTGGCGCACGCGTTCGACCTGCCGGTGAGCCCGGTGGGGTACGACGCGAATCCGCTGGGGCATGCGGCAGCAGTCGTACCGAACCATCTGTCGATCGAGATCCAGGACCTTGGGACGCCGGTCGGGATCAGCGCGGACCAGGAGATCGTCGACGGTCATCTGGTGCTGGGCGAGTCGCCGGGGCTCGGGTACGCCGTGGACGAGAACGTGATCGCCCAGCTGACAAGCTCCGGCAGTTGGGACGACGACACCGGCCCCCACGTCCGCCCCGCCCACGCCGGCCGCCGCCTCGTAGTCAAACCCGCTCTCCGCAACGGAGAGTCCAGATGACGCCCGGGGTGGCGATGGTGACTGGGGCCGGGGGTTCTCTCGGGCGGGCTATTGCTTTGCGGTTGGCTGGTGATGGGTATGGGGTGGCGTTGCTCGACCTGCCGGGTGACGGGCTGAGTGAGTCCGAGGCCGAACTGAAGTCGGTGGGTGCCGCCGTGCGTGCACTGCCTGTCGATCTGCGCGACGCGGAAGCGATCGTCAGGACGATCGCCGCCGCCGAGGAGGCGCTCGGCCCGCTCCACGTCCTGGTGAACAATGCGGCGATCTATCCGGCGACCCCGTTCCTTGACATTTCGCTCGCGGAGTACGAGGACGTTGTGGCGGTCAACCAGCGGGCGTACTTCGTCGCCGCTCAGACCGCGGCCCGTTCCATGCGGACCCGTAACACCGGCTCGATCGTCAATATCGCCTCGATCACCTGGCACGGCGGCTGGGACAAGCTCGCGAGCTACGTCAGCACGAAGGGCGCCGCGGTCTCGCTCACCCGCGCGCTCGCGCGTGAGCTCGGCCCGGACGGGATCCGCGTCAACGCCGTCTCACCGGGCGCCTTCCCCACGAAGGCTGAGACGATCCACGAGAACCCGGAGGCCTACACCGCGTTCGTCCTCGACCACCAGGCGATCAAGCGCCGCGGCAGACCTTCGGAGATCGCCGCGGTCGTCTCGTTCCTGACCGGCCCGGACGCGTCGTTCGTCACCGGGCAGACGATCAATGTCGACGGCGGATGGGTGATGGAGTGAACATCTTCGGATCTGAGGTTTCGGCGGCCGCGTTGCGGGAGCGGACCGGGGACCTGGCGAGTGTGGCCGGTGTCCGGGAAGTTGTGCTGGGCAACGGGGTGGAGCGCGGCGTCCGGGCGGTGCAGCTGCGGAGTGCGGCGGGGCTCGAGGTGGAGGTGCTCGTGGATCGGGCGCTCGACCTGGGCAGTGCCCGGTTCCGCGGCGTACCGTTCGGGTGGCGGTCGGGGAACGGGTTCCGGCACCCGGGGCTGCACGAGCACAACGACGAGGGCGGGCTGTCCTGGCTGCGGGCCCTCGACGGGCTGCTCGTGTCGGGCGGCCTCGACCACACGCTGTTCGGCAACGAGGTCGACGCGACGCAGTACGGCTATCCGCCGAAGCAGACCGTCGCGCACGGGCTGCACGGCCGGCTCACCGCGATCCCCGGGCGGCTGCTCGAGGCGGGCGAGGTGTGGGACGGCGAGCACTGCACGCTGCGGGTCCGCGGCGAGGTCGTGCAGGCGACGTCGTTCGGCGAGCACCTGCGGTTGACGCGGACGATCGAGGTCGACTTCGACGGGCTCGAGATCCGGCTGTACGACGTGGTCGACAACCTCGGGTACGAACGTACGCCGCACATGTTCCTGTACCACCTGAACTTCGGCTGGCCGGTGATCGACGCCGGCACCGAGCTCGTCGCGCCGATCGCCGAGACCACCTGGCAGAGCGACTCGGCCGCCGAGCAGGGCGTCTCGTACCGGGTGCTGCCCGACCCGCGGCCGGGCTTCGTCGAGCAGGTGTACGAGCACCGCCTGGTCGCCGGCGAGGACGGCCGGCACCGGGTCGCGCTGATCCGCGGCGACAGCACGTTCGGCGTCGAGGTGAGCTGGGACGCGGCGACGATGCCGTGCTTCTTCGAATGGCAGAACCTGCGCAGCGGCCAGTACGCCGTCGGCCTCGAACCGTCCACGCACCACGTCACCGGCGACGCGGCCGCCCGTGCGGACGGCTCGATGACGTGGCTCGAACACGGCGAGTCCCGTTCGTACCAGACCACGATCCGTGTCCTCGACGGCGTCGAGGCGACCACCGCCGCCCGGGACGCCGTACGCCGCGTCGCCGGCCAACCGGACTGACAGCCAACCGGACGACAGCCAACCGGACTGACGGACTAGGAGAACAGATGGGCATCCTCGACGGGTACCGCGTGCTCGACTGCTCGATCGCGATGGCGGGTCCGTTCGCCGCGCAGCGGCTCGGCGACCTCGGCGCGGACGTGGTCAAGGTGGAGCCGGTCACCGGCGAGTGGCAACGGCACGCGGCCGCGGGCGGGGCGCGGGGGAACGCGATCAACGTGTCGTTCCTGTCCCTGAACCGGAACAAGCGGTCGCTGGCCGTCGACCTGAAGTCGGCGGCCGGGAAGCAGGTGCTGACCCGGCTGGTGGAGACGGCCGACGTGTTCCTGCAGAACTACCGGCCGGGCGTGGCGGAGCGGCTCGGCGTGGACTACGCGACGTTGTCTGCGATCAATCCGCGACTGGTGTACGTGTCGATGTCGGGGTACGGCGAGGACGGTCCGCACCGGAACCTGCCCGGGCAGGACTTGTTGCTGCAGGCAAGATCCGGGGCGATGTTGTCGACCGGCCGGGAGGGTGAACCGCCGCAGCCGGCCGGGCAGTATCTCGTCGACGCGGTGACGGCGTCGACCGCGTTCGAGGCGGTGCTGGCGGCGTTGCTGCATCGGGAGCGGACCGGGGAGGGCCAGTTGGTGAAGGTGAACATGCTGGACGCGATCACCACGCTGCAGATGCAGGAGCTGTCCGTGTTCACCGCCGGCGGGGTCCCGCAGCAGCGCGGAGCGGAACCGCATGCGCATGTGTACATCCGGGCGCCGTACGGGACGTTCAAGACCGCGGACGGCTTCCTCGCGCTGGCGATGCCGGATCTGCCGACGCTCGGGCGGGTGATCGGGGAGGACAGCTTCCTCGAGATGGATTCCGAGGTGCACGGTTGGACGCATCGGGACGAGCTGTTCCGGTTGACGGCGGAGCGGTTGTTGCTGCGTACGACGGACGAGTGGCTGACGGCGCTGACCGAGGCCGGGATCTGGTGCGGGCCGGTGTACGACTACCAGCAGCTGGTCGACGATCCGCAGATCCGGCACAACAAGACCTTCGTCGAGTACGACCACCCGACGGAGGGCCGGGTGAAGACGCCCGGCTTCCCGTATGCCTTCGAGAAGACCCCCGCAACGGTCGAACGCGGCGCACCCCTGGTCGGCGAGCACACCCGCGACGTACTGACCGAGGCAGGTTTCACCCCGGAGCAGATCACGGATCTGCTGCACGAGGGAGCTGTCGCAGAAACCCGGCTGTCAGACGTCGGCCCGCGCCACGCGGACGCCGGCAGGCACCCGGCGGACACAGATCAGCGCTCGGCGGGAGCCGGCGGCGAGGTGCGGTGATGGGCCCTTACCGGGGTTTGACCTGGGATCACCCGCGGGGGCGGGATGCGCTGGTCGAGGCGTCTGTGCGGCGGGGGATCGATCTGGTGTGGGACGTGCAGCCGTTGAGCGGGTTCGAGTCGACGCCGATCAGCGAGGTGGCCGAGCGGTACGACCTGATCGTGCTCGACCACCCGCACCTCGGGGACGCGACGGAGTACCTGCAGCCGGTGGACGAGTTGCTCGACGGCGAGTTCGTCGGGCCGAGCGTGGCGTCGTACCGGCTGAGCGGCCGGCTGTGGGCGCTCCCGCTGGACGCGGCCACCCAGGTCGCGGCGACCCGCACCGACCTCGTCGGCCCACCGCCCAGGCTCTGGCCGGAGGTGGTCGCGCTGTCGCACCACGCACCGGTCGCCCTGTCCGTAGCCGGGCCGCACGCGCTGCTCACGTACCTGTCGATCTCGGTGGCGCTGGGGGAGGAGCCCACCTTCGAACCCACCGAAACCGCCCGGCGTGCGCTCGAGCTGATGACCGACCTGACCACAAGAGCCCCACGCCACGCCCGCACCCTCGACCCGATCGCCGTGCTGGACACGATGATCGCGGACGACACCATCGCACACTGCCCGCTGATCTACGGCTACGTGAACTACGCCCCCACCGTCACCTTCACCGACGCACCCTCGGAACGCCCAGGCTCCCGGCCAGGCTCGACCATCGGTGGCACCGGCCTCGCGATCACCCGCCGCTGCCGGCCCACCCCCGAACTCCTCGACCACCTCCGCTGGTTGCTGTCAGCAACAACCCAGGGGACCTTCATCCCGGCGCACTCCGGCCAGCCCGCCCGCCTGAGCGCCTGGACCTCGGACTCGGCGCCCGACTTCTACCGCTCGACCCTGAACACCATCACCTCCGCCTGGGTACGCCCGCGCAACCCCGGCTACATCGAGTTCCAGACCGCGGCGAGCGAGGTCGTCCGCGACGTCGTGTACGGCGACGTGTCGATCGCCGGAGGGCTCGACCAACTCGCGACCTTGTGGAAAGGGATCACGTCATGACCGAAGAGGTACTGTTCGAGCAGCACGGACAGGTTGCCGTCATCACTCTCAACCGGCCCGCGAAGCTCAACGCGGTCACGGCGGAGATGTCCGACGCGCTGGTCGAGCTGGCCGCCCGGTGCAACGAGACCGACGACGTCCGCGCAGTCGTGCTGACCGGATCCGGGCGAGCCTTCAGCGCCGGGTCCGACATCGCTGAGCTCGACAAGTACGAGACCCCGTGGGCGTTCCGCAACCGCGCCGACTACTGCGACGCGCTCAAGGTCCTCCGCAAGCCAATAGTTGCCGCGATCAACGGCTACGCCTTGGGAGGCGGTCTCGAAACGTCGCTGATCTGTGACATCCGGCTGGCTTCCAGTACGGCGGTGTTCGCCGCCGCCGAGGTGAAACTCGGCTGGATCGGCGGCGGCGGGATGTCCGCGCTGCTGAGCCACAGCATCGGACCGGGCAACGCCTCGCTGATGCTGATGACCGGCGACCCGATCGACGCCGAGCGCGCGCTGAGCTGGGGACTCGTCAGCGAGGTCCTCGCACCGGACGATCTGCTGCCCCGCGCGCTCGAACTCGCCGCCACGATCGCCGCCCGGGCGCCGATTGCCGTCGAGACCGCGAAGGCGAACGTCGCGGCCGCGCTGAACATGCCTCTCGAACAGGCGGTCGCCTACGAGCGCGACGTACAGACGATCTGCTTCGCCACCAACGACGCCGCCGAGGGCCGCGCGGCGTTCGCCGAGAAGCGCGAGCCGAAGTTCACCCGTGCCTAGATGATTGATGCACGGCGATCTCGGTCCATCGCAAGCAGATGGGCGCACCGGGTGGCTACCCTCGGCTGACGCCTTGTCCCACCGCCGGTGGGATAAGGCGTTCGGGTCAGAAAGGTGGTGGATCGTCCGGTGGCCCCGGGGCTGGAACTGGTTGTTGGGCGACGGGTCCGCGAGCGGGCGGGACGGTCGTATATCGGTGGCCGGTCGGTGCAGTCAGGGTGACCGACCCATCGGGGTGGTTGGTGGTGGACCAGTTCCAGGCGGGGGTGTCTTTGATGATGTGGTGGTATTCGCAGAAGGGTGCGAGGCCGGCCAGGCTGGTTTGGCCGGTGTGGGTGAACGGTGTGCCGTGGTCGCGGTCGCATTCGCGGGAGGTGCGGTTGCAGCCGGGCCAGGCGCAGACGGGGTGTCTGGCGAGGAGGGTTTCGGTGACGAGTGTGCCGGGGTCGTGGCGGGTGGTGGAGGCTTCCAGGACGGTGCCGTTGGTGGGATCGGTCAGTAGGCGTCGCCAGGTGCCGTCGGTGGCGATGCGGCGGGCCATTTCGGCGGGGATGGGTCCGTAGCCTGCGAGTTCGCAGGGGTCATCGTTTGCGCCGAGCAGCGTGGTGATGGGGATCAGCACCTCGATGTGGGGTCGTCGGCGATGTTGATCGGGAAGCCGGCGGCCGAGCCAGTCCAGACCGTTGTGGAGCATGTGCTCGAACAGGTCGGCGACGACGTCGGCACGTCGTTGCGGCGCGAGCCGTTCGTCACGTGCAGGGCGGGCCGGCTCGGGAGGTCCGGGAGTTTCGGGAGGTTGCGGTCGCGGGGCCTCGCCGGTCGGTACGATCCCGGACTCGTTCCCCGCGGCGGGCGAGTCGGTGGTATGCGTGGGCGTGGCGCAACCGCTGGTGCTGGGACGCTGAGCCCGTACGCCGCCACACAAACCGTATGCGTCGCCCGACGTGCCGTCCGACGTGGTGTCCGACGTGGTGTCCGACGTGTCGTTCAGGGTGGTGTTTGTGGTGGTGTGGATGTCTGTTGTGGCTGTGGTGAGGGTGTCACGTTTGGCGAGGTCGGCCATGGCTTGGATCACGGTCCAGATTTGCTGGATCTTCTCGGCGGTGTGGACGATCCACAGGCCGGCCATGCCGTCGGGGAGCGGGACGATTTTGCAGGTGCGGTCGCGGACGGCGTCGCGGTGGCGGCCGGTGTCTTCGTGGGTGGTGTGTTTGGCGACCTGGCGCCGTAGCGAGTTGTTGAGGTTGCGGTGGGTTTGGCCGGGGGCGCGTTTGAGGACGTGGGTTTCGACGGCCTGGGCGGCGGTGGGTGGCAGGGGGCGGGTGGCTTCGGAGATGGCGAGGGCTTTGGAGAAGGTGAGGGCGCCGCAGCGTAGGGCGGTGTGGGTGGCGGTCAGGGCGCCGGTGAGGTGCAGGGCGGTGTCGATGTGGCGGGCGGCGGTGGTGGGGGACAGGTGTAGGGCGGCGGCGATCTCGGCGGTCCAGGAGCGTTCGGGGTCGATCGGGCGGCCTGAGGTGTCGATCTGGGTGGGGCGGGGGATGTCGGTGGCCTGGGCTTTGCGTTGCCGGACGAACGAGGCTTGGGCGCCGGTTCTGATGGAGGCGGCCCAGGCTTCCATCCGGGTGGCGGCTTTCATGGCCTCGATCAGCGCGATCGGGGACTCGCATTGTGGGCGGAGTTGTTCGAGGGCGGCGGCGAGTTCGGCGCCGGGTGGCAGGAACACCCAGGCCGGTGCTTTCAGGCGCAGCATGGCCCGTTCGGCTTCGTCCTGCTCGACGCCGGCCCACTCTTCCCAGTCGAGTTGCTCGACCCGTGACATCGGCGGCAGGTCGTCGTACATGACGTCTTCGTCGGACAGGTACCGCGGCACACACGAACCGTCCACGTCGTACAGACCGTCGAGGAAGTCGGCGTCGTACGCATCATCGGGCGGCGCCGCGGGCGGCCACCGATCCGGCGGCAACGGGTCGGCCGGCAGATCCACAGACAGCAGACCGGCCGGTCCACCCGGCGGAGCCTGCGGTGGGGCAGTCTCCGGCCGGGCTGCTCGGGGGCCGATCAGCTCTGTGGTCATGTGCCTATATTAGAACAAATGTTCGATGAACCCAAATCCCATGCTCTTTCGGATCTGCCGAGGTGCGGGCGTCGTGGCATGCTGCGGGAATGGAACTCGAGTGCCGACGATGCCACTGACCCATCAGGGCCTCCGCGGCGCAGTTCGAGGTCTTCGAGCGAATGCATTACGTGTGCTTTCACTACGAGTTCGAGCATGGTGAGTTCGACGTGGACGAGGAGTGCGCGGCCGCTGGATGCCCTTCCGCTTCGCTGGCGAATGGCCGGGAACGGGTCATAGCAACGGCCCGTGACCTCGCTGAAGAGGCGGCCTTGGGGGCGCCGTGGACCAATGCAGCGCTCCACGAGTACCTCGAAGCCTTCGCGGCTTGGCTTGCCGATTCGGGCGGCTACTTCCTGAATCGACGAACGGTACCGCCTGGCAACGGCTGGGTGGTCGTCAACGATGCTCTCAGGGCCGCGACGGTCTACGAGTGATCGCACATGCCGCGAACGGTTCCCATGGCGCTCCGGGCCGATCGCCGGGGTATCCTCCCGTCACTGCGCGCGCGGGATGATAGGTTGCCTCCAGCAACTTTCCGGCGGGATCGGATGCGTCCCTAGACCGAGAGATTGCGCCGGATCCAGTTCTCGATGCCGGCGACGTGGGCGAGCGACAGGGCGGCGGCGACGGTCGGCTGGCGCTCGCCGATCGCCAGTGCGATCGCCCGGTGTTCGCGCTTGGTCTGCTCGAACGCGTCCTCCTGGGTGACGGCGCGCCAGGCCCGTGCCTGGTGGGTGCGGCCGGCGACGCTGTCGATCAGCGAGCAGAGGACGGGGTTGCCGGCGGCGGCCGCGATCCGGTGATGGAACTCCAGGTCGTTCGCGACCAGGTCGCCGATCGGGCTGTCCGGGTCGACCGCCTCGGTCAGCGCGAGCAGCTGTGCGGCGTCGTCGTCCGTCATCAGCCGGGCCGCCTTCTCGGCCGCCATCGGCTCGAGGGCCCGGCGTACCTCGAACAGGTCGAGGGTGCTGGAGTCCTGGTGGAAGTCGATGATGAAGCTCATCGTCTCCAGCAGCAGATCGGGCGTGAGGCTGGTGACGTACGTGCCGTCTCCGCGCCGTACGTCGAGGATCCGCAGCATCGACAGCACGCTGACCGCCTCGCGCAGCGGGCTCCGCGAGATGCCGAGCTGCTCCGCGAGGTCGGCCTCGCGGGGCAGCTTGTCACCGGGCTTGAGCCGGCCGTCGAGGATCATCGCCTTGATCTTCTCGATCGCGACGTCGGTCAGCGCCATCGGCGGCCTTTCAGTCTTCCTTCGGACGTAGCCGAAGACTAGCCATTCCGCCGTCGACGGCCAGCGCGGCACCCGCGGTCGAGCCGGACGAAGGTCCCGCGAGGTAGACGATCGCGAGCGCGACCTCCTCGGCCGAGACCAGCCGGCCGTGCGGCTGGCGGGCGTCCAGCGCGGCCCGTTCGGCGACCGGGTCCGGCGCCGCGTCGAGCAGGCGCTGCACCCACGGCGTGGCCGCCGTACCGGGGTTGACGCAGTTGACCCGGACACCTTCGCGGAGGTGGTCGGCGGCCATCGCCAGGGTCAGCGACTGGACCGCGCCCTTCGTGGTCGAGTACAGCGCGCGCTGCGGGATACCCGTGGTCGCGGCGACCGAGGCGACGTTGACGATCGCGGCCGCCGGCGACTTCCGCAGGTACGGCAGGGCCGCGCGGCTGACCCGGACGGCGCCCATCACGTTGACGTCGAACACCTTGTGCCACTGGTCGTCCGGGTTGTCCTCGACGGTGCCCTGCGCCCCGATGCCGGCGTTGTTGACCAGTACGTCGATCCGGCCGAACGCCTCCACCACCTGCTGCACCGCCGTACGGACGCTCTCGTCGTCGGTGACGTCCGCCCGGATGCCGAGCACACCCTCGGGCGCCCCGGACGGGTCGAGGTCGAACGCCGCCACCCGCGCGCCGCGGGCGGTCAGTTCGCGGGCGGTCGCCGCGCCGATCCCGGAGCCGCCGCCGGTGACGATCGCGACCAGCTCGCCGTATTCGTTGGAGCTCATCGAGCGGCCTCCCACGCCACGTACTCCTGGCGCTGGCGGCCGAGGCCGTCGATCTCCACCTCGACGACGTCGCCCGGCTTCAGGTACGGGAAGCGGCCGGAGAGCGCGACGCCTTCCGGCGTACCGGTCATGATCAGGTCGCCCGGGTCGAGCACCATGTACTGGCTCAGGTGGTGGATCACGGTCGCGACGTCGAAGATCTGGTCGGCGGTGCCGGAGTCCTGCCGCGGCTCGCCGTTCACGAAGCTGCGCAGCGTGAGCTTCTGGTGCTCGACCTCGTCCGGCGTGACCAGCCACGGACCGACCGGGCTGAAGCCGGCGGCGATCTTGCCCTTGCTCCACTGGCCGCCGGACTGCTCGATCTGGAACGCGCGCTCGGACAGGTCGTTCGCCACCACGAACCCGGCGACGTGGTCGAGGCTGTCGGCGGGGGAGTCGAGGTACGACGCGCGCTTGCCGATCACCACGCCGAGCTCGACCTCCCAGTCGGTCTTGGTGCTGCCGCGCGGGATCGTCACCGGGTCGTTCGGGCCGGCCAGCGTGTTCGGCGCCTTGAAGAAGATCACCGGCGTCGACGGCGGCTCGGCGCCGGACTCGGCGGCGTGCGCGGCATAGTTCATGCCGATGCAGACGATCGCGCCGGGCCGGGTGATCGGGGCGCCGATCCGGAGGTCGCCGGCGTTCTCGACCGGCGGCAGGTCGCCGGCGGCCAGCGCGGCCGCGGCCCGGGCCGGTCCGCCGGACTCCCAGAACGCGGCGTCGAGGTCCGCGGTGATGCCGGTGAGGTCCCAGGCCCCGTCGTCGGTGACGACGACCGGCTTCTCGGCGCCGGCCGGACCCAAGCGGGCGAACTTCATCGCGACTCCCTAGATCTTATCTTTGCCGGGATATTCCGGCTGATGTGGCGAGCTTTCGTAGCTTGACACGCTAAAGATATGATGTCTAGCGTGCTGCCGTGATCGACGTACCGCAGTTCGGACTCGGGTGCGCGCCGCTCGGCAACCTGTTCGAGGAGTTCACCGACGAGCAGGCCGACGCGATCCTGACCGCCGCCTGGGACGCCGGCGTCCGGTACTTCGACACCGCGCCGCACTACGGCCTCGGCCTGTCCGAGCAGCGCCTCGGCCGCTTCCTCGCCACCAAGCCGCGCGACGAGTACGTCGTCTCCACGAAGGTCGGCCGGCTGCTCCGCGAGAACCCGTCCTGGGACGGTACGGCGCTCGACGCGACCGGCTTCGTCGTACCGGCGAGACTCCGCCGCGTACTCGACTACTCGGCGGCGGGCGTGCGGGCCTCCGTCGAGGACTCGCTGACCCGGCTCGGCCTGGACCGGATCGACATCCTCTTCGTCCACGACCCCGAACTGTCGGGCGACCCCGGCGCGACCGAGTCAGCCCTGACCGCGTTGGCCGACGTCCGCTCGGAGGGCGTCGCTGCGGCGATCGGCACCGGCTCGCTGGGCATCGACGCGCTGCTGACCACCGCGCGTTCGGGTCTGGCCGACGTACTGATGGTGGCCAACCGCTACACGCTCCTTGACCAGAGTGTGGCGCCCGACCTCCTGACCGCCTGCGACACGCACAACGTCCGCATCATCGCGGCCGCCGTCTTCAACAGCGGTCTCCTCGCGTCCACCCCGAGCCGAGCTGCGAAGTACGACTACGCCGCCGTACCCGACGACGTGCTGGCCCGAGCCCTGGAACTCGACGCGATCTGCCGAGCCCACGGCGTCGAGCTGCCAGCGGCCGCTCTCCGTTACCCCTTGCAGGACCCCAGGGTCGTCGCGGTGGTGGCCGGTGCGACCAGTGCGGCGCAGGTCCACCAGAATGTTGCTCGCCTCACCACCGATATTCCGGCGGCGCTGTGGGACGCCCTGATCAGCTGAACGACCGGAGCGCCTCGTCGGCGTGGACGTTCATGTTGGTCTCGCTGTGGATGACCTTGCGGACGCGGCGGTCGGTGTCGATCGCGAACGTCCAGCGCTTGACCGGGGTGATCTTCGCGAGTACGCCGTTGCGGGCCACGCCGAACGTACGGGCGACCGCGCCGTCGGCGTCGGACAGCAGCGGGTAGTCGAACGAGTGCAGGTCTGAGAACTGCTTCTGCTTGTCCACGGCGTCCCGGCTGATGCCGACGCGCTGCACTCCGGCAGCCTCGAAGTCGGCGGCCACGTCGCGGAAGTGGCAGGCCTCCTTCGTACAGCCGGCCGTCATCGCCGCGGGGTAGAAGAACAGCACGACCGGTCCCTTCGCGAGCAAGTCGCTCAGAGACCGCGTCTCGCCGTACTGGTCGGGGAGTTCGAAGTCCGGGACGAGGTCGCCTTCCTTCATGCTTCTCCTGTCCTAGGTCCTGCTGCGCGGCGGAGTCGGTTGGCGATCGCCAGGCCGAGGCCTTGTTCTTCGGGGAGGGTCGCGAGGATGACGTCGCAGCCCTGGTGGTCGAGGTCGCGGAGGTAGCCGAAAAGGCCGCGGGCGTAGTCGGCGAGGTCGGCGGGCAGCGGTACGACGGCGTGGGCCTCGATCGCGGTGCCGGCCAGGGCGGGCGGGACGAGGACTCCGACCTTGTGGTCGGCGTACCGGACGGCCTCGGCGGCGAGGTCCTGCGGCTCGACCAGTACGACGCGGGCGCGCGGGGCGTAGTGCGACGGGTGCTGGCCGGGGACGCGGACCGGGCTGGAGGCCGGTACGGCGAGGGCGTGGCCGAGGGCTGCTTCGAGGTCCTCGCGGGTCACGCCGCCGGGGCGGAGAACGGTCGGCGCCGGGCCGGTGACGTCCACGATCGTGGACTCGACGCCGACGCCGCACGGGCCGCCGTCGAGGACGAAGTCGACGTCGTCGCCGAGTTCGAGGCGGACATGCTCCGCGGTCGTCGGGCTGACCGAGCCGAACCGGTTGGCCGACGGCGCGGCGACGGCGCGGCCGAACGCGGTCAGCAGTTCCAGCGCGACCGGGTGGTCCGGCACCCGGATCGCGACCGTCTCCAGCCCGCCGGTGGTCTCGAGCGGCACCCGCCGTCCACGTCGCAGGACGAGCGTCAGCGGGCCGGGCCAGAACCGCTCGGCCAGGAGTCGCGCGGTCTCCGGTACGTCGTCGGCCCAGTCGGCGAGCTGCTCGGCGCCGGCGATGTGGACGATCAGCGGGTGCGACGGCGGCCGGCCCTTGGTCGTGAAGATCCGGCCGACCGCCCGCGGGTTCTCGGCGTCGGCGGCCAGCCCGTAGACGGTCTCGGTCGGGATCGCCACCAGGCCCCCGGCACGCAGTACGTCGACGGCGTTCTGGATCTCCTCGGTTCCTGGCGGCACGTGTGCCATGGTCTCACGGCGTACAACCGGTTCTGAAAGGGTAGGGGCATGACTGATCGCCCTGTCCTCGTGCCGCCCGCCGGTGTCCGCGGCGAGAACCTCCAGGTCTGCTACGACGCGGCCCTGCACAACCTGCTCGACGTGAACACGATTCCGGACGGCGGTACGGCGTACCTCCGGGCCGGCGGCGGCTACTCCGATCCGTGGACCCGGGACGCCGCCATCAACGCGTGGCATGCGGCGAGCCTGCTGACGCCGGAGGTGGCGAAGCACACGTTGCTGAAGGTCTGTGCCGGCGGACTGATTGCCCAGGACAACCAGTGGTGGGATCAGATCATCTGGGTCATCGGCGCTCGGCAGCAGTGGCTGGTGACCGGTGACGCGGCGTTCGGCGCGGAGGCGTTCCGGATCGGGGCCGCTTCGTTCGAGATCCTGCGCCGGGAGCACTTCGACGCTTCGACCGGCCTGTACCGTGGGCCGTCGCTCATGCAGGACGGGATCGCGGGCTTCCCGGAGCCGCCGTACCAGCCTGGCAATCCGTCGTCGTTCGTCCTCGACCATCCGGGTGCGGCTGACCTTCGTTGCCTGTCGACGAACGCGGTGTACGCCGGGGCACTCGGCGCGCTCGAACAGCTCGCGGCGGTGGCCGGGGCGGATCCGGCGCCGTACGCCGCGCAGCGGGCCGAACTTGTTGCTGCCGTCAACGAACAGCTCTGGTCGGGGGACACCTACGGCTACTTCCTCGGGCCGGAGGGGCTCGACCCGCATCAGGAGACGGCCGGGCTCGCGCTGGCGGTGGAGTTCGGGATTGCCGGGCCGGAGCGTGCGGCTCGGGTCGTCGCGGGGATTCATCACGAGCCGTACGGCGTGGTGAACGTGTGGCCGCACTTCCCGCGGTTCGACGCCGAGCACCCCGGGCGGCACAACGCGATCTGCTGGCCGATGGTGATGGGGTTGTGGGGGTACGCCGCCGCGAAGGTGGGGGAGGCGGACGAGTTCGGTCGTACGGTCGACGATCTGGTCAGGTTGTTCCGCTCGAGCGGGGACGAGTTGTTCGAGCTCTACAACGCGACCACCGGCGCGGTGGACGGCGGCTGGCAGGTGGGGCGGCAGTGGGAGTCGCTACCGGATCAGGCCTGGTCCGCCACGGCATTGCTACGGCTGGTCCACGAGGGCCTGTTCGGCCTCGAGTTCACCGCCGACGGCATCACCTTCCACCCGACGGTCCCCACGACGTACGCCGGTGAGTGGTCGCTGCGGTCGCTCCGCTACCGGGCCGCGACGCTCGACATCACCCTCCACGGCGACGGCACCGAGGTCCGCTCCGTGCAGCTCGACGGGAAGGATGTCACGCACGTGCCGGCAACGCTCACCGGTCACCATCACGTCGTCGTCAGCTGATCACAGTGATCTCGGACGGCCCGGTCACCTCGGCCGGTGCGCCCGCGGTCGCCCGGACCTCGAGTGGGCCGTACGGCGTCGGGACCGAGGCCTGCGCCCATTCGAGACCGCCGAGCTGCGGCGTCACCGTGACCGTCGTCATCCCGGGCGCCGTCGGTCGTACGCCGAGGAGGGTCGCGGCGTAGTGGTACAGCGGGTGCGCGCCCCACGCGTGGCAGTCGCTCCGGGTCGGCTCGGGGTGCTCGATGACCGTTCGTAGCCCCCGATCCAGCAGGCCGTACCAGAGATCGAGCCGGTCGAGCAGTACGTCGGTCCGCCCGATCCGCTGGAGCGCCTCGAACAGGTAGTGATCGAAGTACACCGTGGTGCGTGCCAACGATTCGCCCAGCATCGTCCGGACGGCCGTCTCGCCGTACTTCGCTCCCGCGAGCACCGCCAGCGATTGCGCGTGTTCGGAGAAGGCCGTGTGCTCCAGGTCGTCGGCGTACAGCTTGCGATCCGTGTCGTAGAAGGCCTGGTCGGCGGCGTCGAGCAGGCGGTCGGCCAGCTGCGCGTATTCGGCACCGGACCCGCCCGTCCAGTTCTCCAGATCGGCGGCTTGGCGCGCGACCAGGGCCAGTTGGAGGTGGAGGACCGACGAGACGCCGTGGCTCGGTCCGGGCCAGTCGGGGTGTACTTCGCCGTCCTGGACGATTCCCGGCGGGCAGCCGGCTTCCCAGCCGGGCACCCAGTCGGTGAAGTTCCAGCCGTGCAGGGCGTGGAAGACGCCGCGGTCGTCGACGGTACGGCGGTGTGCGTCGAGGGCGGCGCGGACGCCTGGCATCAGCTCGGCGACGAAGGCGAGATCGCCGCGCCACAAGGCGAAATCGTGCACCATCGCCACCCACCAGAGCGTGAACGGCGGGATCGGCGAGGAATGCCGAGAGGGAGTGCGAGAAGGGACCAGGCCGTCCGGAGTCTGGGTTCGGGCGAAGGCACGGAGCGCTTGGCGGGCGAGCGAGTCGTCGCCGGTGGCGGCGTACGCGATCAGGCATTGGAGGCGGGTGTCGCCGGTGTACTGGAGTTGCTCGTAGTACGGGCAGTCCATGGTTGTCTCGTGGCTGCAGGCCTGGAGGGTGCGGAAGGCAAGGGCGCCGACCTTGGCGAGCCGGGGGTCGCTGGAGGTGAAGTTGAGGCGGTCTTCGTAGGGGTAGTGGGTTTCGCGGAAGCGCAGGGCGGTGATGGTCAGGGGTTCGGTGGCGGTGATGACGAGGAGCTCGACGTAGCGGCCGGATTGCCACCAGAGCGTGGTGTGTTGTTCGCTGTTGCCGCCGGCAATGAAGAGGTCGCCGATGCCGTCCTCTTCCAGTCCGGGGCGGCCGAAGAGTTTGCCTTGGACAACGTCGCGATTTCCCTTGCCTGCTTGGGGATCTGGTTCGTAGAGGGATTCTTGCCAGTGCATGCGTACTTCGGCGTCGCGGCCGCCGTCGAGGTCGAGGACCGGGTAGGCGCAGACGTACTGGTCCAGATCGATCAACACCCGCCGACAGGTGCTCGGCGGCACCACCAGCGGCGTACCGTCGAGAAGTTGTTGCCAGGCGCCCGCTTCATGCTCCAGATGGTCCGCTGCGGATACCACCCGGTGACGCGTCGGTTCACCCACCGGATGTTCCGCGACATGCCGCACACGGGCACCCGAAGCCCACTCCTGCGCAGGCGCAGGCAGCCGAGCCGGCTCCAACAGCCGGCCGCCACGTCCACCGTCGGCTGCGGCGCTCGGCCAGGGGAGGCTGTCGGCGGCGGTTTGCCAGCCCCAGGGGTAGGTGCGGCCGTCGGTGGTGTGGCGGGCGCCGCAGCCGTAGCCGTCGCCTTTGGAGCGGAGGGCGTGGCCGGGGAGAGTGGTGGCGTGCCAGTCCGCAGTGCCGGTGTTGACGTCGAGGTCTGACGAGGCGAGCAGGAAGGTTGGGCCGTCGCCGAGCGTTTGCTGAGCGAGCGGAGCGTCGTCGCCGAGGCTCCAGACTCGGGCGGCCAACCAGTGCACACCGGCCGGCAGTTGCAGCTGGTAGCTCTCGAACGACCAGTGGTCGACCTCACCCCGCGACGGCCCGCGCCCGACCAGCTCGCCGTCCACCCACAGCTCGTACCGCTCGTCGGCACTCACGTGTACGACGCCCTCGGCTGCCTCCACACACTCCACCCGCAGCCGGAACCCAACCACCACCGGACCCACGGCACGGGGCCGGGCGGCGATGTCCGCGGCGCGGATCCAGTGGGCGGGCCATGGGCCTTGGAAGGGGGTGATTTCGAGCTGTCGCCAGGTTGTGGGCACCGGGTAATGGTGACAGGGGGCAGGGTGGGAGGGGTAGCCTGAGCGCTGCCAGGCGGGCTCGGTGGAGAACGGCTGTGGAGGTGCGAATGCGGCTGGACGGCAAGGTCGTGTTGGTGACCGGTGGCTCCGCGGGGATCGGTGCGGTCGTCGTGGACGCCCTCGCCGCGGCGGGGGGGCGGGTGATCGTCCACGGGCGGGACAAGGACCGCTGTACGGCGGTGGCCGAGCGGGTCGGCGGTGCCGTCGTACTCGGGGATCTGGCCGTCCCCGGAGCGGCGGCCGACGTCGCCGAGGACGCGGTCGCCGTCCACGGGCGGGTCGACGTACTGGTGGCGAACGCCGGTGCCGGCTGGTCCGGTGCTTTCGTGGACCTGACCAGGGACGAGCTCGACCGGCTGGTCACGCTTGATCTGCTGGCCCCGCTGCATCTCGTTCGTTGCCTGCTGCCACCGATGGTCGAGCGGGGTACCGGCCACGTCGCCCTGGTCGGATCGATCGCCGGCCGTACGGCGGTCGCCGGGGAGGCCGTCTACGCCGCCGCCAAGGCCGCCCTCGACATCTTCGCGGAGAGCCTCCGGCTGGAACTTCGTGATACAGGTGTTGGTGTGAGCCTCACCGTCCCCGGCGTCGTGGACACCGGGTTCTTCGCCGCACGCGGTCGCCCGTACGACCGGAGACACCCGCGCCCGGTCCCTGCCGCCGTGGTCGCGAAAGCCCTGGTCGATGGCATCGCCAACGACCGCCCCGAGACCTGGGTACCGTCCTGGCTGCGGGTCGCGCCCGCCGTCCGTGCGCTCACCCCCGGCCTCTACCGCCGGCTCTCCGCCCGATTCGGCGAACACGTGTGAACGGGATCGTGGTCCCCTCGGCCGACGCGTTCTTCCTGCACGTCGAAGGTACGGGCGCCGCCCAGCACGTCGGCGGCGTCGTCGTCCTCGAATCGACCGGCCACCGACCGTCGATCGAGGACGTCCGCGCGCTGGTCGCCCGAGGTTTCGCCCAACTCCCGCGGATGCACCAACGCCTCGACCCGACGTCACGCTGGCGCCGGCTGCGCTGGGTCGAGGCCGAGCACGTCGACCTCGACTGGCACGTCATCGAGCACCGGTCGCCGGACGGCCGCGCAGGGCTGCTGCGGTACGTCGGTGAGCTCGCCGAGCAGCCGATGCCACGCGACCGGCCGCTGTGGCGGATCGTGCTGGTCCGCGACATCGGCCCGGGCGGCGCCGACGCGCTCGTCGTCCTGCTGCACCATTCGATTGCCGACGGCATCGGTGCGGTCATGCACACGTTCAGCCTGTTCGAGCCGCGCCCGGAGCTGCCCGAGCCGGCCGGACCGCTGCCCGGCCGGCTCAAACGGGCCGCGGCCATTGCGATGGGCCTCGCGGAACTCGCCACCGACGGCGTCGCACGGCCCTTGCCGCCCGGTTCGAAACGTCGCGCGTTCGCCGTCGCCGAGGTCGAGCTGGACGTCGTACGGCGGGTTGCTGCCGCTCGCGGAGTCCGCGTGACCGACCTGCTGATCGCCGTCCTCGCCGACGGCATCCACGCCGCGTCGACGGAGCTTCCGCCGGCCCTGCGGATCTCGGTGTCGACCGTCGTACGGACCCCGGGCACCGCGGTCGAGGGCAACGCGATCGGCGCGAGCATGGTCCAGGTGCCGGTCGACGGACGCCCGTTCGACGAGCTGCTGGCGGAGGTGTCCGCGCGGCGGGAGCGGCTGCGCCGTTCGACCCGCGCGCTGGGTGCCCGCTTCGTGATGGCGACCGGCCTGCGGGCGGTACCGGAACCGGCCGTCCGCTGGTTCGCGCAGACCGTCTACGGGCCGAGGTTCCTGCACGGCGTGGTGTCGAACATGCCCGGACCGACCGTGCCGATGACGTTCCTCGGCGTACCGCACCACCGCGTGTACCCGATCCTGCCGCTGGCACCCGGTACGCCGCTGTCCGTCGGCGCTCTCAGCTGGGGAGGCGTGCTCGGGATCGGGCTGGCGACAGACCCCGGGCTGCTCGACGCCGCCGTCCTCGCCGACCACGTGAACCGCGTACTACGGGCCGGGCCACTCGAGGGCGAGGAAGAGGCGAGCGCGTGAGTCAGGGTCCTCCAGGCGGTCGCCGTACAGGGTCCTGAGCCGCGCCATCCGGTAGCGCACGGTCTGCGGGTGGATGCTCAGTTCGTGCGCGATCGCCTGCCGGTCGCCGAAGTGCCGCAGCCAGCTGGCGAGCGTCTCGGCGAGCCGTTCGCGGGCGGCGTCGGTCTCGCCTGCGAGCGGCGCGAGCATCTCGTCGCGGAGCGCCGCGACCAGCGCCTCGTCGCGCCAGACGATCAGCGCGTCCAGGTGCTCGTCGGCGAACACCGGGTCGTCGGACAGTACGCCGGTACTCCGCAGCCGGGCCGCGATCCGGGCGATCTCCAGGCTGCGCGGCAACTGCGCGAGCGTGACCGCGTTGCCGACCACCGCTCCCATCCCGGCGAGCTCGCGGCTGAGCTGCAGCCGGCGACCCGGACCGGACGGTTCCGGGACGATCGCGCCGACCACCAGACCGTTGCGCCGGATCGGCAGCGCGCCGGGCTCGAGCCGGGCGACCAAGGTGGTGGCCGCGTGGTGGTCGCCGCTGTAGATGACCACCGCGGCGGTCTCGGGGACCCGCCAGGCCGCCTGCAGTGCGGCGATCCGGAGCGCCTCGCTGGTCGCGCTGCCGGCGAGCAGCAGGTTGGCGAGCTCCTCGCGGCGCCGTTCCCGGGCGACCGCGTCGTCGATCTGCTCCTGCAGGTAGCCGTTCGCGGCCGAGAACGAGAGCTGGTTGACGAAGACGAAGACCGAGTCCGCCAGCGCCGCGAGGTGGTCCGGTGCGAAGTCCAGCTGGAGCGCGGTCGCCGCGACGTGCCGCCACGCCACCCGCGCGCCGAGCTGGAACGCGGTCAGCAGCCGGGTCAGGTCGTTGCCCTCCCGGAGCTGGGTCCGGCCGATCTCCTCGAACACCGCGCGGACGGGGGTGTCCGCGCGCTCGAAGGTGGTCTGGTCGGGGTTCCGCAGATTCGCGAGCGACATGTCGAGCAGCCGGTGCACGAACAGCTCGGCCGGGCCGAGCACGGCGTCCCGGTCGGTGTCCAGGAACGCCGCGTAGTCCGGCCAGTGCTCGACCAGCCGGTCGCGGACCTCGGCGAGCAGGTCCGGCAGGTCGTCGAGCAGGGCCTTCTCCAGGCCGGCGCGGTCGAAGGTGGCGATGGTCATGTGCCCTCCGCGCTCAACTGTAACGCCGTGACAATTTCCGGCCGCCGGAATGTTCTCCGGCGGCGCAGAGTTGGCAGGAAACCGCTTCCGATGATGGAGCTGTGCCTCCAGACGGACTGCAGAGCGAACTCGGCAGGAGGGAACACGGGGAGAACTTCCCTGTTGCGCTGAAGGTCCTCCCCGGCGGACCGCGGGAAGGACTGCATGCTGTCTACGCCTATGCCCGGACGGTCGACGAGCTGGGCGACACCTACCAGGGCGATCGGGCCGCCGCGTTGCAGTCGTTCGCGGCCGACCTGGACCGGATCTGGTCGAGCGGGCAGCCGGTGCATCCGGTCCTGCGCCGGCTGCTCCCGGTCGTCCACGCCCACGACCTCCCGGCGGACCCGTTCCACCGGCTGATCCAGGCCAACCTGCAGGACCAGACGGTCACCCGCTACCAGACCTTCGACGACCTGCTCGGCTACTGCCGGCTGTCCGCCGACCCGGTCGGACGGCTGGTGCTGGGTGTCTTCGGCGTCAACGATCCCGAGACCGAGCGGCTGTCGGACCTCGTCTGTACGGCGCTGCAGCTGGTCGAGCACTGGCAGGACGTCGGCGAGGACCGCCGGGCCGGGCGCGTCTACCTGCCGCAGGAGGACCTGGCGACGTACGGCGTACCCGACAGCGATCTCGACGCGGCCGAGGCGTCGGACGCGCTGCGGCAGTTGATGGCGTTCGAGACCGAGCGGGCCGCGCGGCTCCTCGGTGACGGCGCCGGGATCGTACGGCGGTTGCGCGGGTGGGCGCGGGTGTCCGTGGCGGGGTTCGTGGCCGGCGGGCAGGCGACGGTGCGGGCGTTGCGACGTACCGGCGGTGACGTGCTGGCCCACCAGGCACGGCCGTCGAAGGTGGACACGATCCGGCTGCTGGTGAAGGCGGTGGCGTGATGACCGTTGCCGAGGCGTACGACGCGTGCCTGGACATCACCAAGGCGGAGGCGCGCAACTTCTACTACGGCATCCGGCTGCTGCCGCCGCCGAAGCGGAACGCGTTGTCGGCGTTGTACGCGCTGGCGCGGCGGATCGACGACATCGGCGACGGCGACCTGCCGCTCGCGGACAAGCGGACCGCGCTCGCCGAAGTCCGCAAGGACCTCGGCCGGCTCGACGACCTGACCGACCCGGTGTACGTCGCGGTCGCCGACGCGGCCCGCCGGTACCCGGTCCCGCTCGGCGCGTTCGAGGAGCTGGTCGCGGGCGTCGAGACCGACCTCGGCGACGTCCGGATCGCCGACTTCGACGAGCTGGTCGTGTACTGCCGGCGCGTGGCCGGGTCGGTCGGACGCCTGTGCCTGTCGATCTTCGGTACGGCGGACGCCGACTTCGACACGCTCTCGCAGTACGCCGACCAGCTCGGCATCGCGCTGCAGCAGACCAACATCCTGCGCGACATCCGGGAGGACTTCGGCAACGGCCGGATCTACCTGCCGGCCGACGAGCTGGAGCGGTTCGGGGTGCGGATCGCGCTCGACGAGCACGGCGTCCTCGAGGACCCGCAGGGCCGGCTGGCCGGGTACATCCGGTACGCCGCCGGCCGCGCGCAGGACTGGTACTCGCTCGGCTGGCGGCTGCTGCCGTACCTCGACCGGCGCAGCGGGGCGTCGTGCCGGGCGATGTCGGGCATCTACCACCACCTGCTCCGCCGGATCGGTGCGAACCCGGTGCTCGTGTACGACCGGCGGCTGTCGTTGTCGCCGGCGGAGAAGGCCCAGGTGGCGCTGACCTCGCTGGCCGGGGTGCGGTCATGAGGCGGGTCGCGGTCGTCGGCGGCGGCCTGGCCGGGATCACCGCGGCGCTGTCGCTGGCCGATGCCGGATGCGCGGTCGTGCTGCTGGAGGGGCGGCCGAAACTGGGTGGGCTGACGCATTCGTTCGAGCGGGGCGGGCGGTGGATCGACAACGGCCAGCACGTGTTCCTCCGGTGCTGTACGTCGTACCTCCGGCTGCTGGAGCGCTTGGGGGTGCGGGACCAGGTGCGGCTGCAGCGGCGGCTCGACGTGCCGGTGCTGAGCGGGCGGCACTCGGGAGTCGGGCGGATTCGGCGGAACGGGATGCCGGCGCCGCTGCATCTCGGTCCGGCATTGCTGTCGTACCGCTGGCTGACGGTCGCGGAGCGGATCGCGGCCGTGCGTGGCGCGCTGGCGATGGGGCGGGTGGATCGGACGGCCGTGGAGACGGACGCACAGTCGTTCGGGGAGTGGCTGGCCGCGCACGGCCAGGACGCGCGGGCGGTGGAGGCGTTGTGGGAGCTGATCGGGATCGCGACGCTCAACGCCCGGGCCGACGATGCGTCGCTGGCCGTCGCGGCGACGGTGTTTCAGCTCGGGCTGCTCGAACGCAGCGATGCCGCGGACATCGGCTGGTCGACCGTGCCGCTGCAGCAGTTGCACGGCGACGCCGCGGCGCGCGCGTTGGCGTCGGCGGGTGCCGCGGTGCGGTTGCGGGCCCGGGTCCGGTCGCTGGACGAGAAGGAGGGTGGTTGGGCGATCGAGGGGGAGACGTACGACGACGTCGTACTCGCGGTGCCGCCGGAGGATGCGGCGGGGTTGCTGCCGGACGACGCGGTGTCGCTGCCGGACGGGTGGGCGGCGGCACTCGGCAGTTCGCCGATCGTCAATGCGCATGTGGTGTTCGACCGGGTGGTGCTGGCCGAGCCGTTCGTCGCCGGGGTGGACAGCCCGCTGCAGTGGGTGTTCGACCGCGGCGCCGAACCGGGCGGTCAGTACGTCGCGGTCTCGTTGTCCGCGGCCGACGCGTTGATCGACGTGCCGGTCGCGGATCTCCGTGAACTGTTGGTACCCGCTCTCCGGCAGCTGCTTCCCGCGGCTGCCGACGCGCGTGTGAAGGAGTTCTTCGTGACCCGAGAACGCAATGCCACGTTCCGGCCGGCGCCCGGCACCGGGCGCTTCCGGCCCGGTGCGACGACGAACCGCGCCGGTCTGCACCTGGCCGGCGCCTGGACCGCGACCGGCTGGCCCGCCACCATGGAGGGCGCCGTGCGCAGCGGCGAGGCGGCGGCCGCGTCGGTGCTGAACACCGCCGTACCAGTGCCGGACGCGGCCTCATGACCGCCGTCGAACCGATGCCCTCGGCAACCAAAGCGCCGGAGCTGCTGGCCCGCGGGCGGGACCTGGTCGAGCCGCCGCTGCGGAACGCGCTGGGCCGGCTGGACGACCACACCCGGCTGATCGCGTCGTACCACTTCGGCTGGTGCGACACCGACGGCCGGCCGATGACCGGCAGCTCCGGCAAGGCGATCCGCCCGGGCCTGACGCTGCTGGTCGCCGAGGCGGTCTGCGGTACGCCGGAACCGGGCATCCCCGGCGGCGTCGCGGTCGAGCTGATCCACAACTTCTCGCTGATCCACGACGACCTGATGGACCGCGACACCCGGCGCCGGCACCGGCGGACGGTCTGGTCGGTCTGGGGCGACGCGACCGCGATCCTGGTCGGCGACGCGCTCGCCTGCCTGGCCGACGAGGTGCTCGACGAGTGCGATTCGCCGTACGCCGCCCGCGCCGGTCACGCGCTCGCGGTGGCGACCCGGGAGCTGATCCGCGGCCAGGTGCTCGACCTGGCGTTCGAGCGGCGCGACGACGTCGGCATGGACGAGTGCGTCGACATGGCGCTCGGCAAGACCGGGTCGTTGCTCGGGGCATCGGCCGAGCTGGGCGCGATCCTGGCCGGTGCGGACGCCGCGGCGTGCGAGGAGTTCCGGAGCTACGGGCGCGAGCTGGGGCTGGCGTTCCAGTTGGTCGACGATCTGCTGGGGATCTGGGGCGAGCCGGAGAAGACGGGCAAGCCGGTGTTCTCGGATCTGCGGGCGCACAAGAAGACGCTGCCGGTCGTGTGGTCGCTGGAGTACGGCGGGACGTACGGGCAGGAGCTGGCCGACTGGCTGGCGAAGCCCGGCGTACCGTCCGAGGACGACGTACAGCGGGCCGCGGTACTCGTGGAGCGCGCTGGCGGTCGCGAGTGGGCGCTGGCCGAGGCGGGGGAGCGGGTGCGCAGGGCCGGGCGGGCCTTGTACATGGCCGGGGTGGACGAGGCCGGGCGGGCGCACTTCGACGAGTTGTCGCGGTTCGTGGCGGAGCGTCAGCTGTGACGGCCTCGCGGGTCGACGCACCGGTCGACGTTCGGGTGCGCGAGTGCCTCGACGCGGCGGTCGCGTACCTGCGGTCGTTGCAGCACGAGGACGGGTGGTGGAAGGGCGACCTCGCGACCAACGTGACGATGGACGCCGAAGATCTGATGCTGCGGCACTTCCTCGGGGTGGCGACGGAGCGGACGGACGCGGAGACGGCGCGCTGGATCCGGTCGCAGCAGCGGGCGGACGGCACCTGGGCGACGTTCCCGGGCGGGCCCGGTGATCTGTCGACGACGGTCGAGTCGTGGGTCGCGTTGCGGATGGCGGGTGACGATCCGGGAGCGGAGCATCTGGTCCGGGCCGCTGCGTTCATCCGGTCGAACGGGGGTGTCGAGAAGGCTCGGGTGTTCACGCACATCTGGCTGGCGTTGTTCGGCTTGTGGGCCTGGGACGAGTGTCCGGATCTGCCGCCGGAGTTGATCTTTCTGCCGAGTTGGGCGCCGTTGAACGTCTACAACTGGGCCTGCTGGGCGCGGCAGACGATCGTGCCGCTGACGATCGTCAGTGCGCAGCGGCCGGTGCATCCGGTGGAGTTCACGGTCGAGGGGCTGCGGGTCGGTACGCCGCCGGTCGCGCGTCGGCGCGTGTGGACGATGGAGGGGGCGTTTCAGCGGTTGGACGTCGTACTCAATGCCTATACCCGGCGGGGGCCGTTGAAGTCGGTGCGGCGGTTGGCGATGCGGCGGGCGACCGAGTGGATCGTGGCGCGGCAGGAGGCCGACGGCGGGTGGGGCGGGATCCAGCCGCCGTGGGTGTATTCGCTGATCGCGCTGCGGTTGATGGGGTATCCGATCGACCATCCGGTGATGGCGGCGGGTTTGCGTGGGCTGGACGGGTTCACGGTTCATGCGGAGCTGCCGGACGGGCCGGTGCGGTGGCTGGAGGCTTGTCAGTCGCCGGTGTGGGACACCGGGCTGGCGGTCGGCGCGCTGCTCGACGCCGGCGTACCGGGCGACGACGAAATGGTGCTGAAGGCAACGGATTGGCTGCTGGCGGAGCAGATCGACGCGCCGGGGGACTGGCAGGTGCGGCGGCCGGGGCTGGTGAGTGGCGGGTGGGCGTTCGAGTTCGCGAACGACGGGTATCCGGACACGGACGACACCGCGGAGATCGTGCTGGCGTTGCGGCGGGTGGTGCATCCGGAGCCCGCGCGGTTGCGGGCGGCGCTGGACGACGCGGTGGCCTGGACGACCGGGATGCAGTCGGCCGACGGCGGGTGGGGTGCGTTCGACGCGGACAACACGGACACGACCCCGTTGAAGTTGCCGTTCTGCGACTTCGGCGCGGTGATCGATCCGCCGTCGGCCGACGTCACCGCGCATGTGGTGGAGATGCTGGCCGCGGAAGGGAAGACCGGGACGGACGAGTGCCGGCGCGGGGTGCGCTGGCTGCTCGCCGCGCAGGAGGACGACGGGTCGTGGTTCGGCCGCTGGGGCACGAACCACGTGTACGGCACGGGGGCCGTCGTCCCGGCGCTGATCGCCGTCGGCGTGCGGGCGGACGATCCCGTCGTACGGCGTGCTGTCCGCTGGCTCGAGGATCACCAGAACGCCGACGGCGGGTGGGGTGAGGACCTGCGGTCGTACGCCGATCCGTCGTGGATCGGCCGAGGTGAGTCCACTCCGTCCCAAACCGCGTGGGCCTTGCTCGCACTGCTGGCTGCGGAGCCGGGTGGGGACGCTGTTCAGCGGGGCCTGTCATACCTGGTGGGCACGCAGCGGGCGGACGGTGGGTGGGACGAGGACAAGTACACCGGGACGGGCTTCCCGGGAGACTTCTACATCGGCTACCACCTGTATCGCTTGGTCTTCCCGATCTGGGCCCTGGGCCGCTACCTCAGGAGCCCCCGATGACCGTCTGCACCCCGCTGTACGCCGAGTGGCTCGCCCTCCACTCCACTCACCCCACCCACACCGGCCGCTCCCGCGGCACGCCCCACGAGGACCCCGTCCTCGTCGCCGGAGTAGCGGGCGCACTGGTCGACGGAATCAACCCAGGCGACATCGTGGTAGCCACCGAAATCCAGCACGCCGGGCGGACTGTGGCTTGTCAGGCGGCGGGGTTGGTGGCGGGGGAGTTGCGGCGGCGGGGGTTCGTCGTGCATGTCGGGCCGATTGTGACTGCCGATCACGTCGTGGACTCTCCGGCGGAGCGGGCTGTGCTGGCGGGGCGTGGGGCTTTGGCGGTGGATACCGAGTCGGGGTTGCTGGCGGGGGACGACGGGCGGGCTGTGGTGGTTCGCGTGGTGGTGGATACGCCCAGCGAGCCGCTCAAGCGGATCGGAGCCGTACGGCGGGGGGCGCGGGCGCTTCGGGAGTTGCGGCGTACGGCGGACGTGATCAACGCGTGGAGTGCCGCCACCGGCGAGCGGGAGGTGTTGCTCGCGGCGCCCCGGTCGTTCTGTGCGGGAGTGGAACGGGCGATCGAGACGGTCGAGCGAGCGCTGGAGCTGTTCGGCGCGCCGGTGTACGTACGGCGCCAGATCGTCCACAACCGCCACGTGGTCGCCGACCTCGAACGTCGCGGCGCGATCTTCGTCGAGGAAGTCGACGAGGTCCCCGAGCACAGCGTCCTCGTCCTCGCGGCACACGGCGTCGCCCCGGCCGTCCGCGCCCAGGCCGCCGTCCGCGACCTCCGCGTCATCGACGCCACCTGCCCCCTCGTCGCCAAGGTCCACCAGGAGGTACGCCGGTACGCCGCGACCGGCAACACCGTCGTACTCATCGGCCACGCCGGCCACGAGGAGATCGTCGGCACCACCGGCGAAGCCCCCGACCACGTACTCGTCGTCTCCGACCCCGCCGAGGCCGCGACGATCGACGTACCCGACCCGGCCCGCGTCGCCTACGCCATGCAGACCACCCTCGCCGTCGAGGAAGCCGCCGAAACCGCCGCCGTCCTCCGCCACCGCTTCCCGGCACTCAAAGGCCCGCGCACAGACGACATCTGCTACGCCACCAGCAACCGCCAAGCCGGCGTCCGCGCGATCGCCCGCCGCTCCGACCTGGTGATCGTCCTCGGCTCCCAGAACTCCTCCAACTCCCACCGGCTGGTCGAAGTCGCCGAGGCCGCGGGCATCCCCGCCGTACTCGTCGACGACGCCGCCGGCCTCCCGCTCGACCGCCTCGCCGGCGCCCGGACCATCGGAATCACCGCCGGCGCCTCCGCCCCGCCGACCCTCGTCGACGACCTCGTCCGCTGCCTGTCCGGCCTCGGCCCGATCACCGTGACCGAGGTCGGCGAGCCGGCCGAGGACGTCCGCTTCGTGCTACCGAAAGAGGTGACCCACCCGTGAGCATGCCGTTGCGGCAGTCCGTCCGCCTGGGCGGATATCTGATGAAGCAGAAGCTCCGGCGCCGGGAGAAGTTCCCGATCCTGCTCGAGCTCGAGCCGCTGTACGCGTGCAACCTGAAGTGCGCGGGCTGCGGCAAGATCCAGCAGACGCACGACTGGCTGAAGCAGCGGATGCCCGTCGAGCAGGCGATCGCCGCCGTCGAGGAGTGCGGTGCGCCGATGGTGTCGATCGCCGGCGGCGAACCCCTGATGCACAAGGAGATCGACGAGATCGTCCGGCAGTTGCTCGCGCGGAACAAGATCGTGTTCCTGTGCACCAACGCCGTACTGCTGCCGAAACACCTGCACAAGTTCACGCCGCACAAGAACTTCGCGTGGATGGTGCACATCGACGGTCTCCGCGAACGGCACGACCAGTCGGTCTGCAAGGACGGCGTGTTCGACCAGGCCGTGGCCGCGATCAAGCAGGCGCAGGCTGCCGGGTTCCGGGTGATGACCAACACGACCTTCTTCGACACGGACAGCCCGCAGGACGTGATCGACGTACTCGACTACCTGAACGACGACCTGCACGTCGACAACATGCAGATCTCGCCGGGGTTCGCGTACGAGAAGGCGCCGGACCAGGAGCACTGGCTCGGGCCGGAGGAGACCCGGCAGCTGTTCCGGAAGGCGTTCGGCGACGGGCGCCGGAAGAAGTGGCGGCTGAACCACTCGCCGCTGTTCCTCGACTTCCTGGAGGGCAAGGTCGACTTCGACTGCACGGCGTGGGCGATCCCGCTGTACTCGCTCAAGGGCTGGCAGCGGCCGTGTTACCTGATGGACGACGGGTACGTCGCGACGTACCAGCAGCTGCTCGACGAGACCGACTGGTCGACGTACGGCCGCGGCCGGGACCCGCGGTGCGCGAACTGCATGGCGCACTGCGGGTACGAACCGACCGCGGTGGTCGCCACCCTCGGCTCGCTCCGGGAATCGCTGCGCGCGGCGGTCAGCTGACCCTGATCGGTGACAGGGGGCTGCTGTCGGGTCACGCCTTGTGTAGCGAGTAGCCTTGTCCGTTGGACTGGCGGACGGCGTGGGCGGGGACGGATGTTGATCGGGGAGCGGTACCGGCTGGGCGCGTCGCTGGGACGCGGCGGCATGGGCGAGGTGTTCCGGGCGACCGACGAGTTGCTCGGCCGCGAGGTCGCGGTCAAGGTGATGCTGCGGACCGGCGACGACACCGCGGCCGCCGAGCGGTTCCAGCGCGAGGCCCGGGCGGCGGCCCGGCTGAGCGACGCGCACATCGTCGCCGTGTACGACTTCGGCCAGTACGACGACAACTTCTACCTCGTGATGGAACTCGTCGAGGGCCGCACGGTCGCGGGCGAGATCGACGAGGACGGACCGGTCCCGTGGGACCGCGCGATCGACATCGTCGAACAGGCCGCGGCCGGACTCGCGGCGGCGCACGCGGAGAACGTCGTGCACCGCGACATCAAGCCGAGCAACCTGATGATCTCCGCCGAGGGCGTCGTGAAGGTCGCGGACTTCGGGATCGCGGCGCTGCCCGGCGCGGAGACCAGCGAGCTGACCATGACCGGGCAGATCATCGGCAGCCCGCTGTACCTGTCGCCGGAGCGCGCGCGGGGCCAGAAGGGCGGGCCGGAGTCGGACGTGTACGCGCTCGGCTGCGTGCTGTACCAGCTGCTCACCGGCCGGCCGCCGTTCATGGGCGATCACCCGACGGCGTTGCTGTACCAGCACGTCGACGCCGAACCGGTCCCACCGAGCCGCCTCCGCCCGGACCTCGGCGGTCCGTACGAGGGCCTGCTGCTGCGCATGCTCGCGAAGGATCCCGCCGACCGGCCGACCGCCGCGGAACTCACCTCCATCCGCAGGACGGCCGCCCGCTACCCCGCCCTCACCCAGCCGACCCAGTCTGTCCAAGGGACGCAACCGTTGAGCCCGACGGTCGCTCGACCGACGGCCGCGCCCACCCGCGAGCCCCGGAAGCCGCTGCTCATCGCGGCCGTCGCCGTACTCGTTCTGGGCGGCGCCGTCGCGACCGGCATCGTGCTGCACAACACCGCCGGCAAGAACCCGCCGACCGTCGACGTCGGCCCCCCGCCGAGCCCCACCGGCACACCGACGATCACGCCCACCACGGACCCGACCTCGTCCGACAGCGCCACCAACGCCACCCGCCGTACGACGAACACCCCGTCGTCGACCTCGTCCACCCCGAGCACGACCCCGTCGCAGACTCCGTCCACGCCGACGACCACCCCGACGACAACGCCCAGCTCGACCCCGACGAAGTCCACCCCGACCCCGACCCCCACGCCCACCAAGACGACCACCTCGACCACCCCGTCGACTACCCCGACCTCGACGCCCCCCAGCACCACCCCGCCTCCCACCACCTCGACGACCCCGCGCCCGTCGACCACCCCCACCCCGTAAGCGGCGTACCGCGCTTCCTTGACCCGTGCGGGTGCGGGCGGTCTACTCGAAGGGTCCGTCCCTGTCCCGGGAGGCCCGAATGAAGCGGTCCGGACGTGCGATGCGGCTGTCGGTCTTCGTCGGTGAGGCCGATCTGTGGCACCACCGGCCGCTGTACGGCGAGATCGTCCACCGCGCGCACAAGGCGGGCCTGGCGGGCGCCACCGTGCTGCGGGGCGTCGAGGGGTACGGCGCGACCTCGCACATCCACACGTCCCACCCGTTCCGGTTGAGCCAGGACGTACCGGTGCTGGTGATGATCGTCGACACCGAGCAGCGGATCCGCGACTTCCTCCCGCAACTCGACGGGTTGGTGACCGGCGGCCTGGTGGTCCTCGACGAGGTGGAGGCGATCCGGTACGCCGCCGAGCCGAGCCACCGCCGGGCCGGCTGAGACGGGCACCCCGTGACCGCTGACGACGACCCGTCCGTACGGCTCCGGGAGACCGGGACCGCCCTACGGCTGCAGATCTTCATCGGCGAGAACGACCGCTGGCACCGGCGCCCACTCCACCACGAAATCGTCCACCGCGCACACGAAGCAGGCCTGGCCGGCGCCACCGTACTGCATGGCATCGAGGGCTACGGCGCCGGCCTCCGGATCCACACCACCCGCCTGCTGAGCCTCACCGAGGACCTCCCCGTGCTCGTCATCATCGTCGACGAGCCCGACCGGATCCGCACCTTCCTCCCACAACTGGACGACCTCCTCACCGAGGCCCTGGTCCTCCTCGACCAAACAACAGTCATCCACCCCACCTGACAGCCCCCACCGGGGCAGGTGGATGTGAGTTGGTTGAGGTGGTGTCAACCGGAGGTGGCCGGTGCGCGTCTTGTTGGGGAGGTTCTGGTACCGGACAGGGGCGGGAGTCGATGTCGCACAGCATGCCCGCGGGGCACCGGCGGGGGCGGGTCGGACGGCGGGGGAGGCGCGCGCGGACGGCGGCGCAGGCGATCGGGCTGACGGTGGCCGGTGCGCTGGTCCCGGGGCTGGGGCTGGTGATCGGGGGACGGCGGAAGTTGGGAGCCGCCGTACTGGCGGTGAGCGCCGGACTACTGGCGATCGGCGTGTACGTCGGCCTCGCGCAGCGGGACTCGGTGATCGCGCTCGCGCTGTCCCCGACCGGTCTACTGGTGACAACCGCGGCCGTCGTCGTACTGGGCGCCGCATGGATCTGGATAGTCGTCAGCTCGCACAAGCTGCTCCGTCCGATCAGCATGTCGTACACAGGACGGCTGACAGGAGCCCTGGTCGTCGGCGTGCTGTGCTTCGCGATCGCCGTACCGACGACTGTCACCGCGCAGACCGTGATGGCGCAGCGGGACCTGATCGGGAGCGTGTTCAAGTCGCAGGGGAGTTCCCGGAGCGCGACCCGCCCGACCGTGAACGCGAAGGACCCCTGGGCGCACATCCCGCGGCTGAACATCCTGCTGCTCGGCGGTGACGACGGCCACGGCCGCACCGGGACCCGGACCGACACGGTGATGGTGGCGAGTATCGACACCAGGACCGGCAACACCGCGTTGATCTCGCTCAGCCGGAACTGGATGCGGATGCCCTTCCCGGCGAGTTCGCCGTTGCACGCGAAGTACCCGGACGGCTTCTGGGACCCGAGCCTCGGCAACGTAGAGCAACCGCAGTACTACCTCGACGCGATGTACGACACGATCCCCAAGAAGTACCCCGGGATCCTCGGCCAGACCGACAACGAGGGCGCCGACGTGGTGAAGCTCGCGGCCAGCGCGGCGCTCGGCCTGGACATCGAGTACTACATGCAGGTCAGCCTGGCCGGGTTCCAGCAGATCATCGACGCGCTCGGCGGGATCACTGTGAACATCAACTACCGGGTGCCGATCGGCGGCGAGTACGGCCTCGGCCCGGGTGCGAACAAGCCCAAGAAGCCGTCCGGCTACCTGCAGCCCGGGCCCAACCAGAAGCTGAACGGCCACGACGCGCTGTGGTTCGCCCGCGGCCGGTACGGGCTGAGCGACCCGTCCCGCCAGGAGCGGCAACGCTGTACGATCCACGCGCTCGTGAACAGCGCGGACCCCGCGACGCTGGTGACGAAGTACCAGCAGATCGCTGCCGCGGGCAAGGAGATGCTCCGCACCGACATCCCGCAGGAACTGCTGTCGGCGCTGGTCCAGCTCGGTCTCAAGGTGAAGAAGGCGAGCGTCAGCAACATCAACCTGAACCCTGACAAGAACTTCCCGAGCGGCAAGAACCCGAACTACGCCGGGATGCGCGAGATCATCGCCAAGGCCCTCAGCCCGCACCCGGCGACGCCGGCACCCCGAAAGATCACCACCCACAAAGCCAAGCCGGCCACGACCACCCCAGGCACCACCCCAGGCACCACCCCAGGCACCGCGCAGAACCTGAACGACGCCTGCGCCTACCACCCCACCACCGGCAGCTGACCCCGACCGTCCACCAGAAAGGCCGCGCCCATGCTCGACCTGCTCGGCATGCCCCGCGGCGAGGAGTGGCTCGTGCTGCTCGTCGTCGTCCTGCTGCTCTTCGGCCCGACCAAACTCCCTGGCCTGGTCCGCCAGCTCGCCCGGACCAAGAAGGTCTGGGACGAGGAGATCACCGGCCGCCGCAAGGCCCTGGACGAGCAGCCGGCCGAGGCGAAACAGGAGTCGGAGCAGCAGTAGGCCAACTCGTCGGCCGGCAGCACGGGCCGCCCGAACACCGCTTCGCCTGGCGCGGTCGTTAACGCACCACCACGCGCTCGACCCCGGGCGGCCGGTGAACGACGATCCGCGCCGGCTCCTCGACCCACGCCGTACTGTGCCTGACCTCCAGCGTCTCGCCGTACCGCCGGAACCGCAGCGTCATCGGCCCGAACAACGTCGGCATGCCGTCGAACACCGTCTCCTCATCCGCCGAGATCCACGCCCGCGGGCACAGCCGGAGCAGATGCAGCTCACCCGGCACGATCGCGTCGTCGATCACCGCGTGCCGCGCCGCCCAGACGATCAACGGCTGGACGCCGACCATCCCGTACATCCCGTGCCGGTGCTCCCCGGCGATGTACGTCTGCGGCGAGATCGCCCCGGTCATCAGCCCGTACATCCCTTCCAGGAAGTGCTCGCGATCGCCGAGTTCCCAACTGTGGAAGAGGTTCCAGCTGTAACACGGCTCGCCGCTGCTCTGCTCGTGGTCGAGCACGACGCGGTCCAGCGCGGTGTGGTGCGCCGGGTCGAAGTTCGCCGTGTTCGGCCCGACCCGGAAGAACTCGACGAACGACCGCATCAACGGATCGTCCGCCGGCAGCAGCCCCGCCCACACCGACATCAACGCGCCGCCGTCGAACAACTCCAGCTCCGGCCAGGCGCTCTCCGGCCCGTAGAACTTGCTCGGCAACACCGGCCACGTCGTACCGTCCGGAGCCGTCCACGTCGGCGCCTCCGCGGTCTGAAGCGCCTCGACGTACGCCGCCCGGAACCGCTCGCCGAGGTCCGCGAACTCGGCCGCGCGCGGATGCCCGATCCGCCGCAGCAGTTGCACCGCGCTCATCAGCCCGCGGTACGTCCACGCCTGGATCGACACCGACTGCTGCTCGACGCCGGTGTCGTTCGCCTTCGCCGGCGGCATCAGCCCGGGTATCGCCGGATGCTCGACGTACGCACACGACCGCGCGATGAAGTCACACGCCCGCACGATCGGCTCGGTCCACCGCTCCACGAACGCCTGGTCCCGGCTGAGCAGTGCGTGCCGGGCGACGGCTTCGAGGATCGCGCCGTGATCGCTCAGCCAGTCGAACGACTGCAGGCTCAGCGGCGTCGCGAAGAACCCCACGTTCGAGATCCCGTCGTACGCCGTCCCCGGCGGGCGCCGCACGCCCTGCGACGCGCGGTACAGCTCGAGGTGTGACGCGACCAGGTCGTGATGGCCGAGCAGGTCGAGGAACAGGTGGCTGACCATCGACGTCGGCGTACTCCACAGCACGTCGTACCCGAACGACCCGGTGAGGAACGTGTGCAGTCCGGTGTCCGGGCTCTTCTCCGCGATGATCTCGGCGAGCTGCACGCTGCGCCGGAAGAACGCGTCGACGTACTTCTCCGGCGTCCGGATCACCGCCGCCGTGCGCGGTGCCCAGTACGCCTCGGCCTCGGCCAGCGCGCCGTCGTACCCGAGCGCCAGCTCTTCGTCGACGGTGCCGGGCAGCATCGGCAGCAGCACGTCGACGTACGCCCCGACCCGGGCCTCGAGCACCATCTCCAGGTCGTAGACGCCCGGCGCCACCAGGTCGAGCGTGCCCGGGGCAACCAGCCGAACGTTGCCATCAGCATCGACCACCCGGTCGCCGCACTTCGACAGCGGACCGTCGAGCGGCGCGGCCGACGGCGTGACCTGCAGGGTGATCCACGCCTCCTGCTGCTCCGGCGGGTCGACGACGTGCGTCAGGAACACCTTGCTCAGCCGCAGCACGAACCGGAACTCGTCCGGCGGCCGTACGTCGTTCACCTGCTCGACGGCGAACCGAGTCCACGCGTAGACGGGCTCGAGCGCCGTCTCCACGTCCAGCCCGCCGGGCAGGTGCGCGAACGTCGACTGCCGCAGTACGACGCCCTCCTGCCGCCGGTGCTCGGTCCACAGCACGGGCGTCGCGGTGTCCTTCCGCCAGCCCTGGATCCCGACGCCGAAGTCGGTGCGATGCAGGTACTCCGGTGCGCTCGGCAGCGGGGGGATCCGGCCGCGGTCGGGCATCACCACGGTGACCTGGAAGTCCGGCCGCGGTACGGCGCGAGGTACGGCTTGAGCGTGGGGGAGTCACTGGGCGGCAGCGCCACCGCAGGCTGGCAGACGATCGTGCCGTTGTAGAACACGTCGAACCGGAACAGGTGCGACGGCCAGCCGACCGGTGTCCAGACCTGCCGCTGCGGCGCCCACCAGCTGAGCGCCTGTTCGGCATCCGGCTCCATGACACCATCTCCTTCCGGTATCCAGGAAAAGTCTTCGGGATACCGGAAGGAGATGCAAGGGGTGCCGGCTACTTCTTCCGGACGTCGATCGCCAGGCTGATGCTGAACGCGGCGATCACCAGCACGCCGCCGAGCAGCGTGAGGGCGGTGTCGTTCAGGGCGCCGGTGAGCATCACGACCACCAGGACGGCGAGCGTGCTGACGACCGCGACCGCGATCTTCCAGTCGTCGCCGATGATGAAGTCGTACCAGAACTGGCCGAAGGCCTTCAGATACTTCACTTCTGTACCTCCACGGGGACGACGGGGGTCGCGACGGCGGGCTTGCGCAGGACCGCGACGAACACCCGGCTGAGGATCAGCCAGGCGGCGATCAGGACCAGGATCATCAGGTCGTGTCCCGGCCAGCCGAGGCTCTCCCGGCCGCTGCGGAAGATGCCGATGCCCTCGACCGCCCAGTACGTCCCGAACGACGCGAGCAGCAGGCCGACGCCGTACTTGAGCAGGTTCTCGTTGATCATCGACAGCGGCCGCCGGAGCGCGATCGCGATCGCGAGGACGACGACCACGGCCGCCGCGGCGCCGGCGCTGGCGACCGGGATGTTGTTCGCGTTCAGGCCGAAGGTGAGGACGATGAACACGACCTCCATGCCCTCGAGGAACACGCCCTTGAACGAGACCATGAAGCCGAACAGGTCGATCCCGCCCTTGGACTCACCGGCCGCCTTGGCCGCCTCGACCTCCTCGCGGTAGATCGCGTCCTCGTCGTGGACGGCCTTCCGTCCGGACGATCTGAGGATCGCCTTGCGGAGCCACTGCAGGCCGAAGATCAGCAGCAGGCCGCCGATCGCGAGCTGCAGCGCCGACTCCGGCAGCCAGGTCGCCAGCGCGTAGCCGGCCGCGAGCGTGACCACTGCCAGTGCGGCCAGCGCCGCGAACGTACCGGCCATCGCCGACCGCCAGCCCCGGGTGTACCCCATCGCCATGACGATCGTGGTGGCCTCCACCATTTCCACGAAACACGCGACGAACGTCGCGATGATCAGTCCCCACGTTGCCGCGTCCATCTCTCACTTCCTCCGCTGCAGATGAAACATATGCTGCACGAAACGATAGTTACAGAGGTATGTGGTGTCAATCGGAACGAGGTGGTGTGAGGGTGCTCCGCCTTCGGGGGAGGTCCGTGCTGCGGGCAGGAGGTGGATTGCCCCCACCCGCCCAGTGGGGGTGCGGATGTGGTTGTGGAGGGGAGCGTGGTGTCCCGCCCCCGCCCCGGTGAGGTGGTGAGGGTGGAAGGTGGTTGCGTGGGCGGAAGTGGTTCGGGGGTTCTGCCTCGCCCGGGTTAGGGACAGGTTTGATGGAGGGCGCGCTCGGCATGCGGCACGCCGGAGTCTGGGGACGTTCCGAGCGGTAGCGCGACCAGTGTCAACGTAGGGACTCAGGACATGCTTGACGTGGGCCCTTCTGTAGAACGGCTCTCGTGGGCACGCGGGCTTGGATCAAGCCGCAACCGTCTACATATTCCCAATCGGATCGCGTGCTCGTAGCATCGCGACGGGGGAGAGAACATGTCTAGACCGAATTTGAAACTGGCTCTCGTTACGATTGCGGCTGGTCTCGGTGCGCTTCAGAGACTAACGCGGCTTCGTTCACTACTCGCAGCGGTTGGCCGCAACGTCCCAGGGCGCCAGATCGTCCTTCGTGTAAAGGCACTTGCAGGTTTGCTCGCGCCCCGACGCAGAAGGGTGTGGCTGCGTTGGCTGGAGTACCTGCTCCGCATCCCCATTGCTGCGATCTACTCGGCGGACAGTTGAGGTGAGTACGTTGCGGACAGGGAGAATGCGATTATCTGTTGTCGTCGCGATCGGAGTGCTCTGCTCGGCGTGCGGCAACGAGGTCCCGACGAGTCATTCGGCTGCGAAGGCGGCGGACTGCGTCATACTGGAACGTTTGAACGCTCCGGTCTACTCCCTCGCCTTCGACAAGGTGAAGGACGCGCTGTGGTTCCCGGTCATGGAAATCGGAGGCAAATCGAGCCTCCATCGCTATGATCTCGCGACTGGAAAAGACGTTCAATATCCGCTCCCGGACTCCGGCGACAATGGCCTTGTCACGACCACCGTTATCACCAGCGACGGCGCTGTATGGGTCAACCTGCCGTACGCTGTCGCTCGCTGGGATCCAATCCGAGAAACGATAACAACAACGTCGATCCCCGCAGCCGCCGAAGGTCAGCTTCCTGGGGCAGTTGACACGACCCAACCCCTGGCTGGCACCTGGATTTCAACCCTCATTGCGGACGGCGACGGGGTGCTGATCGGCCGTCTCAACGTTCCCTATCTCCAACGGGTGGCCAGCGACGGCACAACGTCGAGAGCCGTTGACTTGCCCAACGGGTACGAGGGTACCAAGAAGATCGCTCGAACGGGTAGCACGCTGATCGTGGCGCCAGGTTGGTTATCGGACGAGTCGGCAACAGACGTCCTAGCAATTGCGTCGAGCACAACAAAGCACACGGACGTTATCCCAATGAACGGTCTCTACGATCTTGGCGGGACCATCGCCGCGCTGACTGAGAAGGGTTTGGTAAAGGCCGACAGTGGCGAACCCCTGCCGTCGACGCTCGTACCGGATCCCTCCGCGGATGCCTTGTTGGCGCAGAACAGTGAAGCCGAGGTCGCGTACAGCCCGTCCAGGCACACGTTGGAACGTGCGGTGGGAACCGAGGTTGTGACCCTTCAGTTGAACAGTCGCACAGGACCTGCCGCTGGAGGAAATGGGACTGCAGATGTGAAAGCTTGGGAAGGCGTTACGGCGTTGGCACAAGCTGCTGATGCCACCGTGTTCGTCCTTCGCGCCAATGGGACCGAGCTGTGCGAATGGGCATCCGCCGAGTCAGATCAGAACTCGCCGAGACGGAGCCCGCCAGGCTGAGCAGTTGCGGCAGCGATGAAGGAATGCCGGTCTCTTCCGGGCCGGCGCGTCTACTGCAACGCGGTGGTGATGTTCAGCCCGAAGAGCATGGGGAGGACGGACGCGGGTCGATCGGCGGCTAGCGCGATCAGAGCGGCATTGCGGGAGGCCCGTGCGGAGATGCCGTACCGTCGCAGATGGGAAGAGACCACGGGCGGGCTGACGTGGCCCTTGATGCTTCGACCTGGAAACAGCCACCGGTCAGGGTCGGTGGATGAGATCAATCCGACGCAACTTCCCCTCACCGGGGAGGGTGGGCGGGAAACCGCCTCCGGCTCCCGTGAGCACATCTGCTCCCCGCAATCGTCTGGGTGGGCGGGCGGGGAAACCACCTCCCACACGTGCGCCCACCTTCCCCTCACCCTCTCGCCGGGGAGTGGTGGTGAGGGGTTAGGCCTCGCCTTCGGTGCGTTCGTAGACGTCGGCTTCGAATTCCTCGAGGAGGCGTTCGCAGTCGGCGACCTTGGTGCGGGCGAGGTCCTTGCCGTCGGCGCCCATCCAGTCGCGGCCCTCGACCTTGGCCAGCCAGCGGCGGAGCTTCTCCAGGTCCTGACGGATCTCCTCGGCCTCCTCGAACGTGTAGTTCTCCCGGAAGCGCTCGAACTCGATCTCCTTGACGAACTTCGTGTCGCACTCCTCGACGATCTCGGCGTACTCCTTGGCCGACTGGTCGCGGAACCCCTCGATGAACTGTTCCCGGACGTCGTCCTCGACGTCGTTGAGGGTGAGGAACACGCTCGACCCGCCGAGCTCGGTGACCCGCCCGCGGACCTTCTCCATCCCGGCCCGCAGCTCCTCGCGGTCGGGCAGTACGCAGACGGCCTGCTGGACGTAGAACCCACCGAGCCGCTTCAGCTCGCGCCACACCGCCACCCGGGCCCGCGACGAGTCGCTGGGCACCTTGTAGATCAGCAGCAGCCAGCTCTCCGGCTTCTTCGGGTTCGTACGTCGGGTCGCCATCTGGACAGCCTACCTACGACAGACCGGTTCCCACCGCGAGGCCGATCGCGAAGGTGACCGCCGCGGACAGCCCGCCGAGCAGCAACTGGCGGCCGCCGCCGTACCAGAACGGGCGGGCGGTGATCTTACCGACGATGCCGCCGGTGACCACCAGGCCGAGCGCGCTCAGCAGCAGTGCGGGCAGGAGGCTGCCGACGCCGAAGACGAACGGGATCAGCGGGATCAACGCGCCGACCGCGAACGCTGCGAACGACGACCCGGCCGCGACCCACGGCGACGGCAGGTCGTTGGGGTCGACGCCGAGCTCCTCGCGGACGTGCACGTCGAGCGCGACCTCCGGGTTCGAGGTCAGCTCGCGGGCCACCTCGGCTGCCAGTTCGGGCCGCAGGCCCTTGGCCTCGTACATCAGCGCGAGCTCGCGCTCCTCCTCGACCGGGTGGATCTCGAGTTCGCGTTTCTCGACGGCGATCTCGGCCTGCATCAGCTCGGCCTGGGACGACACCGAGGTGAACTCGCCGGACGCCATCGAGCAGGCGCCGGCCACCAGCCCGGCCAGGCCGGTCATCAGCACGACCTTGCCGGTCGCGCCGCCGCCGACGACCCCGGCGACGAGCGCGAAGTTCGACACCAGGCCGTCCATCACGCCGAACGTGGCGGGCCGCAGCCAGCCGCCGGTGACGTCACGGTGCGAGTGGTGGATCTCGGGGGACTGCTCCGCGAGTTCCGCGGTCATAAGGGACATCCTTCCGGACTGAGGTGAGCCTTGCCGAACTGAGGTTTGCGTAACCTCAGTTAATCTGCATCACCTGTTACAACAGTCTATTCGTTACCGAAATCATCGGCAAGAAAGCTCACCTGACCGGCCACCAGCGTGGCCAGGACCGGCAGTGCGCGGAGGTCGGCGTTCGACAATGTCGCGGGGTCCGAAGGGACCAGGACGAGATCGGCGGGGTCACCAACGGTCAGCTGGTGCCGGCCGCCCGCGGCGGCCTTCAGCGCGGCCGGCAGCGGGATCGCCTGCTCGACGTGCCACGGCGGCCGCTCGTCGTCGGTGCGGTGTACGGCGTCCGCGATCGCGTGCCACGGATCGGGCTCGGCCACCGGGGCGTCGGACCCGAGTTCGAGCCGCGCCCCGGCCCGGAGCAGCGATCCGTACGGGAACGCCGTCCGGTCCGGCCAGTGCCGGTCGGCGACGTCGCGGTCGCTCATCGCGTGCTGCGGCTGGATCGACGTGATCAGGCCCGGGCGGGCGAACCGGGTCGCGTCCACGGGCCTGATCAGCTGGGCGTGCTCGATCCGGCCGCGGCAGCCGACCCGGTCGAACGCGTTCAGCGCGATCGTGTTCGCGTGGTCGCCGATCGCGTGCACGGCCGGGTCGAGTCCGTTGCCGGCGGCAAGCGTCATCAGCGTGACCAGTTCGTCCTCGTCGATCAGCAACAGCCCGTGCTGCTCGCCGGCCTCGGCCTGCGGGTACGGGTCGTGGCAGTACGCCGTCCGCGTGTTCAGCGAGCCGTCCGCGACCAGCTTGAACGGCCCGACCTCGATCAGGCCGTGACCACCCGGTACGGCGTGACCGGTGCGGAGGCCGAGATCGATCGCCTCGTCCAGCCAGGGCCGCCAGATCGACGTCTTCACCCGGAGCGGCACCGGCCCTTGGCCGGAACGGCGTACCCAGTCGGCGCGGTTGTCGGCGTACTCGAAGTCGATGATCGAGGTGATGCCGCGGCGGGCGGCGGCGCGGGTTGCCTCGAGCACCCATCGGTCGACGAGTTCGCGCGGTACGTCGCGGGACAGCTCGTAGTTCACCTGGATGCAGTCCTGCTCCCGCAGTACGCCGGTCTCGTCCTCGCGCCCGAGGTGCCGCAGCAGCGCCGGGCTGAGCCAGATCGCGTGCAGGTCCTGGCTGATCACCGCGACCCGTACGCCGGGCAGCGCCGCCTCGAGCAGGTCCTTGTGCGGCGCGGACGTCCACAGGCCGTCGCGGAACCCGTGCGCCATCACGACATCGCCCGCTGCCAACGGCGGGCGGTCCCGTACGGCGGCGGCCACGAGCTCGACGGCCTCGGTCGCGGACCGCGCGCGCTGGACATCGATCCGGCGCCGGCGCTCGGCCCACTGCGCGGTGTGCACGTGGCCGTCGATCAGCCCGGGCAGCAGCGTCGCGCCGCGGTGGTACAGCACCTCGTCGCCGGTCTCCGGGACGACCTCGCCGATCGCGGCCAGCCGATCGCCGACGATCCGGACGTCGACGACCGGACCGCCGCTGCCCAGCCGGACCTGCCGCAGCACGACCGCCTCGGCAGTCTGAATCGGCGCGGTCATCGGCCGACCCCGTACGAGCGCATGGTCGCGGCCAGTTCCGGATTCCCGTGCACCTGATCCGCGTCGAGCCCGGCCAGTACGCCGGCCTGGTCGGCGGCGGGTTTGTCCTGGCTCAGCTTGGCTTTGGCGACGACGCGGGACGGCACCAGCCGGAACCCGGTGGTGTGTAGGGCGAGCTGCTGGGCGTACGCCGCCACCTGGTCGAGCCGGAACGGATGCGGTCTCGCCTGCTCGTAGTGGTCGACGGTCCGGCCGAGTACGTCGTACGTCTCGTCGGCGGTGAGCAGTTCGGGCCGGCCGTGCAGGTGACAGACGACGAAGTTCCAGGTCGGGACGTACGGGCCGCCGACGTACCAGTCCGGGGTGATGTAGCCGTGCGGGCCCTGGACGATGACGACGACGTCGTGCTGTCCGAGTTCGTGGCTGTCGGCGTCGGTGCGGGCGAGGTGGCCGACGATCGACCGGTCCGGCTCGACGAGGATCGGGGCGTGCGAGACAACGAGCCCGGTCGGCAGGTGGCTGACCAGGGTGACCCAGGAGTGACGGGTGACGAGGTCCTGGAGGCGGGCGGGGTCGGTGAGGGCGTAAGCGGGGTTCTCCAGCATGCGAGAACCGTAGATTTCCGGTACCGGCCGCGGCTTTGTCGCGCGGCAACGATTGTCGGCGGGCGGTTGTCGGGGACGACAGGTCAGTCGATCAGTCGCAGCAGCCGCAGCTGCAGCCAGGTGGCGAGGATCTGGTCGCCGTCCTCCAGCGACAGGTCGAACATCGTCTCGATCCGCCGGATCCGGTACCGCATGGTGTTCTCGTGGATGTTCAGCGCCTCCGCCGCCCGGACCGCGTCGCCGAACGAGCTGAGGTAGGTCAGCAGGCTCTCGGCGTACTCCGTCCCGTGCAGCTGATCGTGTTCGCGGATCGCGCGCACCGGTCCGAGCAGTTGCCCCTCGACGGCGGCGCCCTGGTTCGCGACCATCCGCAGTACCACCTCGGTCCGCACCTGCTCGACGCTCGCGACCCGGGGCGTCGGCTCGCCGCGGGACGACCGCCCGCTGAGCACCGCGAGCACCCGGTCCGCCATCGCCCGGGACTCGGGTACGTCGGCCAGACCGGCGGCGCACGACCCGATTCCGACCAGTACGTCGAGGTGCCCGGAGCGCTGGATCGTCGCCGCGAGATCGTCGGCCAGCTTGAGCAGCCGCGGCGACGGCTCGTCGGTCGTCCGGGTCGGCAGCAGCGCGTAGACGACGCCGGAATCCGTGACACACAAGGCGCTCGAGTGCCACGCCTCGCAGTACAGCGTGACCAGGTCGACGATCCGGGACGCGGCCAGGATCGGCTCGACGTCGTCGCCGACGGGCGCGATCACCAGCACCACGCTGGGCGTGTCCGGCTTGATCCCGAGCTGGGCGGCCGCGCTCCGCGGTGCGACCGCGCCGTCGAGCAACAGCCGGAGTGCCTCGGTACGCCGGGCCCGCTCGGGATCACGTTGCCCGCGGGCGCGGAGCAGGTGCAGCGTGGTCGCGCGGGCGGCGTCGACGAGGACGCGTTCGGCGCGGGCGACGACCGGCGGCCGGTCGGTCAGTACCCAGATCAGCCCGAGCGCCTCGGTGCCGGCCCGGACCGCGATCGCCATCCGGCTCGCGTACTCCGGCACCGGGCTCTCGAAGTACACCGGGCTCTCGGACCGCAGGACGGCCTGGTACTCCTCGTAGTTCGTCGGCCGGTCCGGGGTCTGGCGGCCGAGGATGCCGAGCCGGCGGATCTCGTCGATCTCCTGGTGCGGCAGGTTCGAGTACGCGATCACCCGGCCGGTCGGGTCCTCGATCGTGATCGCGCCGCCGACCGAGGTGGCGATCGCGTTCGCCAGCGCGAACAGGTCGCCGAGCCCGATCGCGGCGAACCGGTCGGTGGCGTCCGACAGCGCCGGCTCCTTGCTGGAGCTGATCAGCGCGTCGAGGTGCCGCCAGGCCATCTCGTCCGGGGTGGTCAGCAGCGCGATCCCGGCCTCGTCAGCGGCCTGCGCCAGCCGGGCCAGATCGTCCCCGAACGCCTTCACGACCACCGCCCGGTACCCGGCGGCCGAGGCCTCGTGAACGGTCCCGGCGGCCTGCGTCGACGGGCTGCCGGTGAGCAGCAGGATGCCGGCGTCGGCCGGCGGCAGCGGCTCGCCCGGGCCGTGCACGACGACCTCGCGGACCTTGCCGCACAGCCGGCCGCCGGCGGTGATCACGTGCAGGGCGTGCGGGCCGAGGTTCGCCACGATCCGGTCCAGGGTCAGGTCCGGTGCGTCGGCGGGCGGTTCGACGGGCACGACAAAGGTCGCCGACGGAATCGACGACTCGGGGCTGGACCGACCGTGCATACAGTGAGAATAGACGTCCTGACGGAGATCGCCTTGTCGGATCCGACAAAGCAACCGTTCATTCTGGTCGGCTGGACCAAGGCCCGCCGACCCCCTGCCCACCCACCATGAGAGGCCCGTCCGGACGATCGAGGAGGCGACCCGGGTGCTGCCCGCGTGGCTGGAGACCGAGCTGCAAACCGTCCCGGAGATCGAGGTGTTCAGCACCGCCGACGAACTCGTCGCGGAGCTGGCCCGGCTGCACGATCTCCACCCCGAGCTGACCACGCTGCGCCGGATCGGGACCTCCCGGCTCGGCGACCCGCTGCTCTGCCTGACCATCGGGTCCACCGGACCGGACGCGCTGGTGTTCGGCCTCCCGCACCCGAACGAGCCGATCGGCGGCCTGACCGCGCTGCACCTGGCCGCCCGGGTCTGCGCGGACGAGGAACTCCGGGAACGGCTCGGGCACCGCTGGCACGTCGTCGCCTGCATCGACCCCGACGGACTGCGGCTGAACGAGGGCTGGCTGAAGGGCCCGTTCACCCGCGAGCACTACGCCCGGAACTTCTACCGCCCGGCCGGCGACGAGCAGATCGAGTGGACGTTCCCGCTCGACTACAAGACGGCGTACTTCGACCAGGTGCTGCCGGAGACGGCGGCGTTGATGCGGGTGATCGACCAGGTCCGCCCGCGGTTGATGTGTTCGCTGCACAACACCGAGGTCGGCGGCGCGTACTACTACCTGTCACGGCCGGAGCCCGAGCTGCACGGCGTACTGCAGGAGATCCCAGAGCGGCTCGGGCTGAGCCTGGACCGGGGCGAGCCGGAGTCGCCGTCGATCGAGCGGTTCGCCGACGGGATCTTCCGGATGCCGGACATCGAGTCGATGTACGACTACTACGTCGAGCACGACGACCCGCTGCCGGAGAAGTTCGGCGGCAACAGCAGCCACTCGTACACGCGCCCGTACGGCACGCTGACGCTGCTGAGCGAGCTGCCGCACTGGGACGACGCGCGGGTGAGCGACGCGTCGCCGACCACGACGACGTACGGCGACGTGCTCCGCGAACAGGCGGCCGGGTTCCGCGAGCTGGTCGAGTGGATGGCGGAGATCCTCGCCGCGACCGGGGACGAGCTGACCGCCGGGTCGGCGTACGTGCGGGCCAGCCGGTACTACGCGCGGGTGATGGCGCCGTCGCCGGACGGGATCGAGAAGCGTGCGGCCGAGCCCGAGGCGCAGCGTCCCGCGACGGTGGCCGAGCTGGCTTCGGTGCGGGACTCGGTGCACATGTTCCGGCTGCGGTACGCCGGGATGCTGCTCCGGGCGCTCGACGGAGAGGTTGCCATCGGCAACGCCACGCCGACGATCCGGGCGGCGCAACGGCGGTTGGCCGCGCAGTACGACGCCTGGCTCGCGGAGGCGGCCGAGGCGGCGTCGATGGTGCAGATCCCGATCAAGTCGCTGGTCGCGTCGCAGTACGCCGCGCTGGCGGCGACGGCCGAGTACCTGACCCGTGGTCACTAGCCCGCGGATCGAGCAGCTCCGCCGGGACCTCGCCGGCGGACCGGCGGACGGCGTACTCGCGCGCTTCTGGGGCGAGGTGGCGCTGACCGGCACGCCACTGATCGAGCCGTACGACGACGACCGGCGGCTGGTCACATTCCTGTGGAAGCAGGAGCGGCCGGTCGAGACGGTCGCGGTGATCGGCGGACCCGCGCTGTGGTGGGAGATCCCCGAGAACCAGCTGGAGCTGATCGACGGTACGGACGTGTGGTTCCGGACGTATCTGGTCTGGGCGGATCACCGGGCGCGGTATATCCTCTCGCCGGACGACTCACTGGAGCCGCTGGCCGCCGCCGGTACGCCGGAAGCGGTCGCGCGGGCGGCGACGTTCGTCCCGGACCCGTTCAACCGGTCGCCGTTCACGCTGCCGGGTGTGGTGGGCGATCCGGTGAGTCCACCGCAGCACTTCTCGACGTTCGCGCTCGACCAGGCGACGCCGCGGGACTGGTGCGCGCCGCGGGCCGGCGTACGGCGTGGGGCGATCCGCGAGGAGACCGTCGCGTCGCACGTGCTGGGGAACGAGCGGACCGTCTGGCTGTGGGAGTCCGCCGTACAGGATCCCGATCCGGCGCTGCTCGTGCTGCTGGACGGGCGGGACTGGAACGAGGCGTTACCGATCTTCCCGACGCTGGACAACCTGGTCGCCGCGGGCGAGCTGCCGCCGCTGGTCGCCGTACTGCCGGACAGCATCGACTTCACGACCAGAGCCCTTGAATTGCCTTGTAACGAAGGATTCTTGGGGTTTGTGGCGGACGAGTTGTTGCCGTGGGCGCGTAAGTTGACCGGGGCGACGAGCGATCCGCGGCGGACCGTGATCGCCGGCAAGAGCTACGGCGGGCTGGCCTCGGTGTACGCCGGGCTGCGGCGGCCGGACGTGTTCGGGACGGTGATCGCACAGTCAGGCTCGTTCTGGTGGAGTCCGCCGGGCGAGGAGCCCGAGTACCTGCTCCGCCAGGTCGACCGCGAGCTGCCGGGCCGGTTCTGCCTGGACGTCGGGCTGCAGGAGGGCGACTGGATGATCCCGCAGACCCAGCGCCTCGCCGACGCCCTCGAGCGGTACGCCGACGAGGTCGTCTACCGCGAGTACAACGGCGGCCACGACCTGAACTGCTGGCTGGCCGAACTACCCGCCGAACTCCGCTGGGCGTTCGGGGACTAGGCCCACCAGTCCCGGCCGCCGATCGTCCCGACCCGGCGGTCGTAGTCCCAGCGGAAGATCTCGCGGCCCTGCTGGTACGCGACGTCGACCCGCTGCATGGGATCCAGCGGGTCCCCGGACCAGATGCACAGGTCGGCGTCCTTGCCCGGGGCAAGCGATCCGAGGCGGTCCGCGATCCCCAGCGCGCGGGCCGGGTGCAGCGTCACGGCCCGCAGCGCGACGTCCCGGTCCAGTCCTTCGCGGACGGCGTACGCGGCCTGGACGATCAGCAGGTTGGCCGGGATCACCGGGTGGTCGGTGACCAGCGACAGCTCGATCCCGGCCTCCGCGAGCAGCCGGGCGTTGCGGAACGCGCGGTTGCGCAGTTCCACTTTTCCGCGGCCGACGATCAGCGGGCCGAGCAGCACCGGGATGTTGCGCTCGGCAAGGAGATCGGCCACCAGGTGCGCCTCCGTGCCGTGGTCGATCACCAGGTCGTACCCGAACTCGTCGGCCAGCCGGACCGCCGTCCGGATGTCGTCCGCGCGATGGCAGTGCTGCCGCCACGGGATCTCCCGGCGCAGGACCCGGCCGAGCGCCTCCTTGCCGAGGTCGACCGGCGTGCCGTCGTACTGCCGTGCCTCCGCGAGCGCCTGGCGGATCACCGCGGCGATGCCCATCCGGGTGGCCGGGAGCCGGCCCGCGTCACCGTGGTACCGCTTCGGGTTCTCGCCGAGCGCGGACTTCATGCCGGCGGGGGAGCGCAGCACCTGCTCGTCCACGGTCCGGCCGGTGCAGCGGACCGCGACCGTCTCGCCGGCGATCGGGTTGCACGAGCCGGGGTTGATGCCGACCGCGAGGACGCCGCCGCCGACCGCGTCCCGGAACCCTTCGTCCGCGGGGTTGATCGCGTCCAGCGCCCGCAGTTGCGCGGTCACCGGCGTGGTCGCCTCGTCGTGGTCGTCGCCCGCCCAGCCCTCGCCCTCCTCGAGCGTGCCCATGTGGGTGTGCGCGTCGATCAGCCCCGGCAGCACCCAGCGGCCGCGGGCGTCCACCACCGTGGCGTCCTCGGGTACGGCGACCGCGGCGCCGACGGCGGCGATCCGCCCGTCGTCGATCAGCACCGTCCCGCCGGGGATCGGAGGCCCGTCGACCGGGACCACGGTGGCGCCCTGGATTGCCAGCATCGTCATGGTCCGCATCCTGTCCGGAGCGACCCTGCTTTGAGGCTGTCGATCTCGACAACATCGGCACGCCGAATCTGACCTGTCCGATAAGGCTGCCCCTTCACCGCGCGGGCCAAGGTGGGGCAGACCGATCCCCTGGAGGCCCCTGATGACCGGAATTCCCGCCAGTTCCGCGGCCCGTGTACGGCGGCGTGTGGTCGCCGTGCTCGTGGCCGTCTCGATGACGGTGCTCGCCGCGTGCGCCGGGAAGAGCTCGGCCAGTGACGGGGACCAGACCTTCGCCGTCGGCATCCCGGCGTTCTTCGTGCAGAACCTGACGCCCGGCAGTTCCGGCAGCAGCTACGTCGACTACGCGATCTGGTCGCCGCTGACCCGGGTCGACGGGCAGAGCGGCAAGCTCGAGATGCTGGTCGCGGACTCGATCGAGTCCACCGACAACGTGAACTGGACGATCAAGCTCAAGTCCGGCTGGACGTTCCAGGACGGCAGCCCGGTCACCGCGCAGTCGTTCGCGGACTCCTGGAACACGACCGCCCTCGGCGCCAACGCACAGACCAACAACGCGTCGACCTCGATCTTCGCCGGGTACGCCGCGATGAACCCGCCGAAGGGCAAGCCGGCCGCGAAGACGTTGTCCGGCGTACATGTCGTCGACAAGTCCACGCTCAAGGTCACGCTGCTCAAGCCGAACGCACTGCTGCCGTACATCCTGTCCTCGACCACGTTCGCGCCGCTCCCGGCGAGCGCGGCGAAGGATCTGAAGAACTTCGGCACCCACCCGATCGGCAACGGCCCGTACAAGACCGGCGGCTGGGACACCGGCGCGCAGGAGATCAAGCTCGAACGGTACGACGGGTACGGCGGCACCAAGGCCCTTGCCAGCGGCATCGACCTGCACGTGTACCAGCAGACCGGCGCGATCTACACCGACTTCCAGGCCGGCACGATCGACCTCGCGCTGCTCGACGGCGCCGACCTGTCCAAGGCCAAGAAGGACACCCCGAGCCAGGTCGTCGACGTCCAGTACCCGGCCGTCGTCTACCTGAGTTTCCCCTTGTACGACAGCCGGTTCGCGAACCCGCAGCTGCGCAAGGCGATCTCGATGGCGATCGACCGGGACGCGATCGTCAAGTCGCTGCTGGCCGGCAACGCGAAGGCCGCCACCGGACTCGCGCCGCCGACGCTCACCGGCGGCGGCGAGGCGAAATGCGACGCGTGCAAGTACGACCCGCAGGGCGCCAAGGCCGCGCTGCAGGCGGCCGGCGGCTGGAACGGCCCGATGATGCTCTACACCTACCAGGACCCGACGAACGAAAAGGTGCTGCAGGCGATCGCGAACCAGCTCCGCACGAACCTCGGCTTGCAGAAGGTCAGCTTCGAGTCGCAGCCGATCGCGCAGCTGTACCAGGGCCTCGGCGGCAAGTCGATCAAGGGCCCGAGCCTGCTGTACTCCGGGGCGCCGTACCCGCACATCTACGCGCTCGCGGACCAGATGTTCTCGGCCGGCGCCCCGCTGAACGTGACCGGGTACGACTCGAAGTCGTTCGCCGGCCTGATCGCGCAGGCGGCGTCGAGCAAGGACGCCGACTCGACCACGAACTACGCCAAGCAGGCGGCCGAGCAGGCCCTTGCGGACCTCCCGGTGGCGCCGCTGTACTGGCCGGTCGGCGGGCTGGTGCATTCGGACCGGCTGAGCGGAGTGGTACCGGAGGTGCTCGGCGGCGCCCGGCTGTCGGTCGTCAAGGTCGGCTGATGGCCGGCTACGTGCTCCGCCGGCTGGCCGGGATGGTCCCGGTCGTGCTCGGTACGACGCTGCTGATCTTCGCCGCGGTGTACGCGTTGCCGGGCGATCCGATCAAGGCGCTGGCCGGTCCGGGGCGGGTGCTGTCGCCGTCGGTCGAGGAGGCGCTGCGCGCGCGGTTCCACCTGGACCAGCCGTTGTGGTCGCAGTACGGGCACTACCTCGGCGGGCTGGTCCGGGGCGATCTCGGGATCGACCTGCAGGGGCACGAGGTGTCGGACCTGGTGGTCCGGGCGTGGCCGTACACGTTGCAGCTCGGCCTGACCGCCTGGGCGATCATGGCGGTGGTCGGGATCGCGCTCGGCACCTTCGCCGGGATGCGCCAGGGCGGCACGGTCGACTGGATCGTGCTGACCGCGACGACGATCGTGGTCGGCGTACCGTACTTCGTGATCGCGTACGTCGCGCAGATCCTGCTCGGCGTGAACCTCGGCTGGTTCCCGACGTCCGGCGTCCGGGAGGGGTGGCCGGCGAGCTACGTGCTGCCGGCCGCCGTACTGGCGTTGTTCGGCATCCCCGAGCTGGTCCGGCTGACCCGCGCAAGCATCATCGAGAACCGGTACGCCGACTACGTGGACACCGCGATCGCGAAAGGCCTGCCGCAGCGGATGATCGTGGTCCGGCACATCCTGCGGAACTCGCTCGTCCCGGTCGTGTCCGTGCTCGGGCTCAGCCTCGGGTACATGGTCAGCGGAACAGTGCTGATCGAGGGCATCTTCAACATCCCCGGACTCGGGTACGTCGTGTTCAACGGCATCTCGCAACAGAACGGGCCGGTCGTGGTCGGGGTCTGCAGCCTGCTCGTACTCGTGTACCTGATCATCAACCTGCTCGTGGACATCGTCTACGGCCTGCTCGACCCGAGGATCAGCCTTGCCGGCCGCAAGTGAGGTGCTGGCGGCGCCGCGGTCCCGGCGGGGGGTGCTGCGGAGGCCGCGGATCGCGATCCCGCTCGGCGTCGTCGTACTGATCCTGGTCGTGGCCGCCGTACCGGGGGTGTTCGCGCCGGTCGATCCGCGGGCGTGCGACCTCGGGAACAGCGGGAACGGTCCGGCCGCGGGGCATCCGTTCGGCTTCGACATCCAGGGCTGCGACCTGTACAGCAACGTGGTGTACGGGACACGGTCGTCGGTGACGATCGGGTTCACTGTCACGGCCGGGTGTGTGCTGATCGCGTTGGTGCTCGGGTGTCTGGCGGCGTACTACCGCGGCGCGGTCGATGCCGTGATCAGCCGCACGATGGACATCTTCTTCGGCTTCCCGGCGCTGGTCGGACAGGTCGTCATCCTGAACACCCTGCACCAGCGGAACGTCGTCGTGGTTTCCGCCGTACTGATCCTGTTCGCGTGGCCCGCGATGACCCGGCTGATGCGGTCGGCCGCGCTCGCGACCGTCGACCTGGACTTCGTGAAGGCGGCCCGCGGACTCGGGGCCGGACCGGTGCGGGTGATCGCCCGGCACGTGCTGCCGAACTCGTTCGCGCCGATCCTCGCGGTCGCCAGCCTCGGCGTCGGCGGGATGATCACCGCCGAGTCCGCGCTGACGTTCCTCGGCGTCGGGCTGCGGGCGCCGTCGATCTCGTGGGGCGTCCAGCTGAACCAGGCGCAGGACTCGTTCCGCGACCACCCGCATCTGCTGCTGTTCCCGTCCCTGTTCCTGTCCGTGACCGTGCTGTCGTTCGTGATGCTCGGCGACGCGTTGCGGGACACCTTCGATCCGAGGTCGCGATGACAACCCTGCTGGAGGTCTCGGACCTGACCGTGGAGTTCCGTACGTCGCGGGGCTGGAACGTCGCCGTCGACGGCGTCGACCTGTCGTTGACGCCGGGGCGGACGCTGGCGGTGCTGGGGGAGTCCGGGTCGGGCAAGAGCGCGACAGCCCGCGCGATCATGGGCGTCCTGCCGGCCGGGGTCGGCCGGGTCGGGCGCGGGCGCGTGGTGCTGGACGGTCAGGACCTGTTGCAGTTGCCGGCGGAGCAACGACGTACCGTCCGGGGTGCTCGGGTCGGGATGGTGTTCCAGGACGCGCTGTCGGCGTTGAACCCGGTGCTGCCGGTCGGGTACCAGATCGGCGAGGGCTGTCGTGTGCATCTGGGGATGTCGCGGCGCGCGGCCAGGCGGCGGGCGCTGGAGTTGCTGGACCGGGTCGGGATCCCGGACGCGGCGCGGCGGATCGACGACTATCCGCACCAGTTCTCCGGCGGGATGCGGCAGCGGGTGATGATCGCGACCGCGCTGGCCGCGGACCCGGAGATCCTGATCGCGGACGAGCCGACGACCGCGCTCGACGTCACCGTGCAGGCGCAGATCCTGCAACTGCTCGCGTCCCTGCAGGCGGATCGGCAGATGAGCCTGATGCTGATCACCCACGACATGGGGGTGGTCGCGGGGATGGCGGACGACATCCTGGTGATGTATGCCGGACGCGTCGTCGAGCAGGGTCCCGCCGACGATGTCTTCGAACGGCCGGCGCATCCGTACACGCGGGCGCTGCTGGACTCGATCTGTACGGCGGACCGGAAGGGCCTGCCGCTCAAGGTGATCAGCGGGCAGCCGCCGGACCTCGGCAACCTGCCGTCCGGCTGCGCGTTCCGTACCCGGTGCGGGCAGGCGGCCGACGTGTGCCGGACCACGCCGCCGGTCAGGTCGGTCTCACCGGTTCATCAGGCGGCGTGCCACTTCGCGGGAGGTGCGGGATGACCGCGGTACTTCGAGCCAGCGGCGTACGGCGTACGTTCCGGATCGGCGGGCTGCTCGCCGGGCGGCGGGGGACCGTGCACGCGGTGGATGGCGTCGATCTCGAGCTGGGCAGTGGCGAGACACTCGGGATCGTCGGCGAGTCGGGGTCCGGGAAGTCGACGCTGGCGCAGCTGCTGGTCGGGATGGAGCGGCCGAGCGCGGGCGAGATCGAGCTGCTCGGTGAGCCGCTGCACACGATGCGCGGGCGGCGGTTGCGGCGGGCGCGGCGCGACATCCAGCTGGTGCACCAGGATCCGTACACGTCGCTCGATCCGCGGATGACGATCGGGGCGATCGTGCGCGAGCCGCTGGAGATCCACCCGGACGTTGTACCGCGGGGGGACCGAGCGAAAGCGGTGGCGGAGCTGCTCGAGATGGTCGGGCTGAACCCGGACCAGTCGGAGCGGCTGCCGCACCAGTTCTCCGGTGGGCAACGGCAACGGGTCGGGATCGCGCGGGCGCTCGCGCTGCGTCCGAAGGTGCTGGTGTGCGATGAGCCGGTGTCGGCGTTGGACGTGTCGGTGCAGGCGCAGATCGTGAACCTGCTCGAGCAGTTGCAGCGGGAGTTGGGGATTGCATACGTATTCATCGCGCATGATCTGGCGGTCGTGCAGCACATCGCGGACCGGGTCGCGGTGATGTACCTCGGGCGGTTCGTCGAGGAGGGGGACTCGGTGCAGGTGTACGACCGGCCGCGGCACCCGTACACGAAGGCGCTGCTCGCGGCGGCGCCGGTACCGGACCGGTCGGCGCGGCACCGGCCGCCCGAGATCGTCCTGCGCGGCGAACCACCGAGCCCGCTGGACCCGCCGTCCGGCTGCCACTTCCGCACCCGGTGCTGGCTGGCCGAGGACCGATGCGCTTCGGACGATCCCGCGTTGCTGCGGGTCGGGGCGAGCGCCGTCGCCTGCCACTTCCCGCTCCCCGAACCGTTGCCGGAGGCAACCCATGCCGGCTGACGGAGGCCTCACCGCCGCCGAGGCAGCGGCCCGCTCGGCCGTGGTCTCGGTGACGTCGTACGCCATCACCCTCGATCTCACCCCGCTCACCACCGGCGACCAGTTCACCTCCCGCACCACCGTCAACTTCACCTACGACGGCACCGGCGGCCCAGGCCTCACCTGGCTGGACATCGTCGCCGACCACGTCGACCAGGTCACCCTGGACGGCGTCCCCCTCGACCCATCCGAGGCACTCCGCAACCACCGCCTCCGCCTCGGCCCCCTCGGCGGCCCCCACCGCCTAGACATCCACTCCCGCCACCACACCGCCCCATCCCGCGGCCTCTCCAAAACCGTCGACACCACCCCCACCCCCGTCCCCGCCCCCGCCCCCGGCGGCCCCGCCCCCGCCCCGGGCTCCGGCGTCGGTTCCGCCCCCATCCCCGTCCCGGGCTCCGGCGTTGCCCCCGCCCCCGCCCCCGGCTCCGGCGTCGGCTCCGACTCCGGGGCCGGCCCGAGCACCCGCGTCCGCGCCGCCGTCGGCGGCGCGGACGCGGGACGGGACGGAGGTCGTGGGCGCGGTGGTGCTGGTGTGGGCGCCGGGGGACGCGGCGGGGGTGGTCGGCGCGGTGGTGCTGGTGTGGGCGCCGGGGGATGGGCTGGAGGTGGTGCGCGCGGTGGTGATGTTGCTGGTGTCACGGGAGCTGCTGACCGTGGTGATGAGGGTGTGTATGTGTGGACGCAGTTTCAGCCGTTTGATGCTCGGCGGGTGTTTGCATGTTTTGATCAGCCGGACTTGAAGGCGACGTTCGCGTTCGAGGTGCGGGTGCCGTTGGGCTGGCAGTGTGTGAGCAACCAGCGGGAGACGGAGGTTGTCGAGGACGGGGACGCCGCGGTGTGGAGGTTCCCGCCGACGCCGCGGTTGCCGACGTACGCGACAGCTGTGTGTGCGGGACCGTTCCATGTGGTGAGGTCCGGGCGGATGGCGGTCTTCGCGCGCCGTTCGCTCGCGGCGGCTTTGGAGGCGAACGTCGACGAACTCTTCGACCTCAGCCGGCGGGCTCTGGCGCTCTTCGAGGAGGCGTTCGGGGTGGCGTACGACGGTGACTCGTACGACCACGTGTTCCTCCCCGACCAGCCCGGCGCGATGGAGAACCACGGCTGCGTGACCTGGAACGACCAGGTCCTGTACCGCTCCGAGCCGACCGCCGAACAGCGCCGCCGCCGGGCGCTTGTACTCCTCCACGAGATGTCGCACATGTGGTTCGGCAACCTGGTGACGCCGCAGTGGTGGGACGGCCTCTGGCTGAGCGAGTCCTTCGCCGACTGGGCCGCCCTCTGGGCCGCCGCCGAACTCGGCGTCCTGGACCGCACCTGGTCGGTGGCGACCGCCCTCGAGAAGGAACGCGCCGCCGACGCCGACCTGCTCTCCTCCACCCACCCGGTCAGCCGCCCGATCCCCGACATCGCCACCACCGAGGCGAACTTCGACGCGATCACCTACGCCAAAGGCGCCGCCGTACTCCGCCAACTCGTCTCCGTCGTCGGCGAAGCCGCCTTCTTCGAGGGCCTCCGCAAGTACTTCGCCCAGAACGCCGGCGCGAACGGCAACCTCCCCGCCCTGCTCGCGGCCGTCCAACCCTTCACCGCACTGGACCTCACCGCATGGTCGAGGGTCTGGCTGGAGTCAAGCGGCATCAACACCCTGTCCCTCGAGAATGGTGCCTTGCTGCAGGACGGCGTCATCCGCCCGCACACCATCGCGATCGCCAGGTACGGCGGTACGCCGCTCACCGAGCTCGACCGGGTAGAACTACCCGTGACCGACGCCCGCACCGAGCTCCCGCCAGCCGGATCCGGACTGCTGCTGCTCGACGACCGCGACACGACGTACGCGATCCTGCACCCCGACGCACACTCGATCCGGACCCTGGTGACGTCCGGCGCCGAGCTGACCGACCCGGTCGCGCGCTACACGGCCCGCCGTACCCTCCGAGGCCTCCTGCTCACCGGCCACCTCCCGGCCGCCGACATCTTCACCTACGTGACCGCAGCGGTGACGACAGAACCCGACCCCATCCACCTAAAGGCCCTGACCAGCCTCGCCGCCGAAGCAACCATCTACGCCACTCCCACCCAACGACCAGCACTCGAACACGACCTGGCCACCGCCGTCACCTCCATCCTCGACCCCTCGCAGCCAGTCCTGGTCGAGGCACTCGCGGACTGCGCCGGAACCGCAGACCAACTGGCCCTCGTCGACTCGCTCCTGACGAACGCCGACCTACCCCAGCCGATCCGATGGCGCCTCACCACCCGCCTGGTCGCCCTCGGCGCCGACAACCGCATCGACGCCGAGGAAACCCGGGACCCGGACGGCCACTGGCAAGCCGCCGCAGCACGCGCGGCCATCCCGACCACGGCCGCGAAGACCGCCGCCCTGGACCTCCTGCTCACCGCCCCCGGCGTACCGGCCGCCGTACTGCGGACCTTCGGCGCAGCCCTCTGGCACCCACGCCACGACCCGAACCACGCAACGGAGTTCCTGGACCGCCTCATCCCGTTCGCCCACACCACCGACTGGTTCACCGCGGCCCGCGTAGCCCGCTACGCCTTCCCGACAACGGCCGACCTCCCGTTCCTCGACGCCGTCCGCGAGGCCGCCGCCGGCGCACCACCCGTCCTCGCCCAGGCCCTGCAAGACCAGGAGGAAACAGCCCGCCGTGCGGCGACCGCCCGCGCCACGTAGCCGGGTCAGGCGATGCGGTTGTGGTTCGGGTGGACCGCGCCGGTGTGGGGTTCTATCCAGGCTTTGATGCGGGACCAGGAGTTGCGCCAGTTCGTCAGGGCGGCCTCGCGGGCGGCGGTGGGGTTGTGGGATTCGAGGGCCGCGAGGATCAGGAGATGTTCCTCGTAGGCCTCCTTGCGGATCTGTTCGTCGCGGAAGGCGGCGCGTTCGATCCGGCGGAGTTCGAGTTTGAGCTGTTCCAGGTAGCCGATCAGGACCGGGTTGCCGGCGGCCAGGTAGTAGACGTCGTGGAACTGTTCGTCGAGTTCCTGGGCGCGGGCGACGTCCTGCTGGCCGTCCATCTCGTCGACCATCGCGCGGAGGCTTGCCAGCTCGGGTTCGCCGAGGGTGGTCGCGGCGATCTCGGCGGCGTGCGCGTCCAGGACGCCGCCGAGGTCGTAGAGGTGGACGGCGCGGTCGAACTGGAGGTCGGCGACCCGCGTACTGCGGCCGCGGGCGATCTCCACCAGGCCCTCCTGGGAGAGCCGGATCAGCGCCTCGCGGACCGGCGTACGGCTGACGCCGAGCATCTCCGCGACGTCGGTGTCGCGGACGTTCTCGCCCGGTTCGAGCGGGCCGTTCACGATCCAGTCCTTCAGCCGCTCGTAGGCGATGTCCTGGGCATTGACCCGGATCGGCAGCTTGTCGCCGCCTGGCAACGGCATGTCAGCGCGCCCCCTCGTCGTTCGGTACTGAGCCAGACCCTGGGCCAGTGTGCACCATCGGTGGATCAGGTACGACGGACCTGGCGATGCTCACGTGGACGGCGGTCCATCCGCCGGCGACGCACTGGTTGACCTGCACGCGGGCGGCCGCGCCGAGGAGTTCGTACGCCTCGACCCTGGTCAGCCGGTGGCCGGTGTGCAGGCGCTCGATCAGGTCGGTGAACGCGTGCTGCAGGTTCCGTTCCAGCGGTGCGCCGAACTCGCAGCCGATCGAGCCGAGCGTGGTCGCGGTGTCGAGCCGCGGCGTCACCGGCTCGTCGCCGCCTTTGAGGACGTCGACCGTGATGTGTACGTCGGCGTTCGTCTCCAGCGCGGTGCCGGTGACCTCGGCGTCGCCCATCGAGGCGTGGACGTCGCCGAGGAACAGCAGCGCCCCGGGGACGTTGACCGGGAGCAGGACGGTCGAGCCGGTCGTGATGCTCGGGCAGTCGACGTTGCCGCCGTGCCGCGGCCCGAACTCGAGCGAGCTGGCGGCACCGGCGGCAGCCGCCGTACCGATCGAGCCGACCATCGGACGCACCGGCAGCCGCAGGTCGCCGGCCTTGGTCGGGAAGATGACGGTGTCGCCGTCGAGCGGGCAGATCCGGGTGTCGGGGATGCCGTCGTCGAGCGGGCTCCAGTGGCCGCCGCAGACGCCCTTGGAGTCGCCGGTGACCAGCGTCGCGGCGTACGGCGCGAATGTGCCGAGCTCGATCCGGTCGATCCGGACGGCGAGGCGGTCACCCGGCTCCGCGCCGTCGACGTGGATCGGGCCGGTGACCGGGTTGTACTGCCCGATCAGGTCGAGCAGGTCGTGCTCACGGCCGAACAGCTGCTCACTCGACGACACCTTGTTCGAGAAACAGTCGTACGTCTCCACTACCAGCGAGTCCCCAGCCGCAACCCGTACTACCGGCCCCGCCGCCCGATCAAACGCGAACCCGTGCGCGGTCCGCGGCACCCTGATCATCAGGCATCGCCCCCGAACACGATCCGGCCCGCGCTCATCGTCAGCACCGGGCGTGCCTCGGCGATCCGGTCCGGCGGGAGCCGCCGCGGATCGTCGCCCAAGGCAACCAGATCCGCGTCGTACCCGACGGTGATGCAGCCACGGCGGCCGCCGGCTCCGGCCGCGACCGCCCCGGCGGTGGTGGCGCACGCGAGTGCCTCGTCGACGCTGATCCGCTGCGCGCCCTCGCGGGCGACAGCGAGCTGCACGGCGACCAGCGGATCCGTGTCCCGCTGGTCGACCCGCAGCCCGAGCCGCCGGTCCGACCCGATCGTGACGACCACCCCGGCATCGAGCAGCGACCGGTACGGACTGAGCATGCTCCGGAACTCCTCACCGCCACGCGCCGCCAGTACGGGGCCTTGGGCAACGATCTCCCACGGCTGCACCTCGACGGCAACCCCCAGCTCAGCCAGCCGTACGACGTCCGACCGCTCCACCCGGCGCGCATGGATCACCCGGTGCGGCGGCAGCCCGGTGCCGACCCGCGACGGCAGCCCGGCGAGTACGTCGAGCGCCTCCGCGACCCCCAGATCGCCCATCGCGTGGATCGACAGCGCGGCGCCGAACGCGTCCGCCCGCTTCCCGAGCCGCCCCGCCTCCGCGGCCCCCGGATACCGGAACGAGTCGATCCGCGGACCGCCTGGCTCGGAGTACCAGCCGTTGTCCAGCGACATCTTGAACCCGGCGAACGTGATCAGCGGCGACGACGTCCGCACCTCGGCGAATTCGTCGACCCGCCAGATCGACGGCCGGAAGCTGTACCGCAACGGCAACTCCCCGGCCAGCGCGTCGATCAGCCCGACGTCGGTGAACGAACGCTCCAGGTGGATCGGCGTCCGGCGGTCCTCGACCGGGTACGTCGCGATGTCGTGCACCTCGGTGATCCCGCGCGCGGACAGGTCGGCGAGCAGGTCCCGCAGCTCCGCGAGCCTGCGCGCGCGGTTCGGCGGCGGTACGACACCCGCGGCGAGGCGGCTCCAGATCGCGGTGCCACGCAGTACGCCGGTCGGCGCGCCGGCCGGACTGTCGGGGGACCGCTCGATGCGGCCGCCGGACGGGTCCGCGGTGCCGGCGTCGATGCGGCAGCGCCGCAGGGCGACCGTGTTGAGGATCGCGATGCTGTGGTCGAGGCTGCGGAGGAACAGCGGGCGGCCGTCGGTGGCGGCGTCGAGTTCGGCCAGGGTCGGCAGCTCGGCCTCGGGCAGGTTGCCGGGCAGCCAGTCCCCGCCGGTCACCCAGTCGCCGGGCGTGACCCGGGCGGCGACGGTCCGGAGACTGTCGAACGCCTCGTCGTGGGTGGTGGTGCCGGACCAGTTGACGGTCCAGCGGTCCTCGGCGCTCCAGCCCAGGTGCGTATGACTGTCGACGAAGCCCGGCAGCAGGGTTGCGCCGTCCAGGTCGACAACCCGCTCGGCCGTCGGTTCCGGCTCGCCTGGCCGGCCGATCCCGCTGATCACACCACCGGTCACCGCGACCCAGCTCGGGTCACCGGAGATCTTTGCTTCACGCAACAAGATGTCAGCCATCGAGCTCCTCGATCCGGGCGGGGCGGGCGTAGACGTCGAGCCGGTCGTGCTGCAGCGAGCGGAGTTCTCTCCGCCGTACGTCGACCACCGACGGGTCGAGGTCGACTGTCAGGACGGCCGGCGTGTCGTCGGCCCGCGCGACGACGGTGCCCCACGGATCGACGACCATGCTGTGCCCGTACGCCGAGAACCCGGTCGCATCGGTCCCGATCTGCGCCGGGGCGACGACGTACGAGAGGTTCTCGATCGCCCGGGCGCGGAGCAGGGCCTCCCAGTGTGCGGGCCCGGTGTACGCCGAGAAGTTGGCGGGGACGCTCAGCACCGTCGCCCCCGCGTCCGCGAGGTTCCGGTACAGCGCGGGGAACCGCAGGTCGTAGCAGATGCTCAGGCCGACCGTGATGTCGCCGGCCCGGACCACCGCGGTGTCGGCACCGGGCACCGTGAATGCCGCCTCGTCGTCGGCGGGCGCGCCGGTCCGGTCGAGCCGGAACAGATGCACCTTCCGGTAGCGCGCCGCGATCCGCCCGGACCGGTCGAACACGAGACAACTGTTGTACGCGTGCGCGGCATCGCCGGACGGCGTCCACACCCCGCCGAGTACGACGTTCAGCCGCAGCTCACGGGCCAGTCCGGCGATCCGCCGCAGCGCCGGCCCGTCGTCGTCCTCGACGTACGCCGGATCGTACGGCCCGCGGTAGATGCTTGCCTCGGGCAAGAACACGATTCTGCTGTCGCCTGCGGTCCGCAACGCCTTCTCGATGTGGTCGAGGTTGGTGTCCCGGTCCGCTCCGGACCCCAGCTGGACGACGCTCACCCGGGTCATGACGGCACCACCTCAGCTTTTGGGGCGAGGGCGTACGGGATGCACAACGGGCTGCCGGTGCGCGGGTCCGCGATCACGTCGGACTCGATGCCGAACACGTCCCGGACCATCGCCTGGGTCAGTACCTCGTCCGGGCGGCCGTTGGCGTAGACGTTGCCGCCGCGGACCGCGACCATCCGGTCCGAGTACGCCGCCGCCTGGTTGAGGTCGTGCAGCACCATCAGGATCGTCGTACCGTGCTCGTGGTTCAGGCGCCGGAGCAGCTCCATCAGCTCGAGCTGGTACGCGACGTCGAGGAACGTGGTCGGCTCGTCGAGCAGGATGATCTTGGTGTCCTGTGCGAGCGCCATCGCGATCCACGCCCGCTGCCGCTGGCCGCCGGACAGCCGCTCCAGCGGGCGGTGCGCGAGGTCGGTCATGCCGGTCTGGTCGAGCGCCCAGGCGACGGTCCGCCTGTCCTCGTCGGACTTGATGCCGAGGAACTGCCGGTGCGGGTAGCGCCCGTGCTCGACCAGGTCCATCACGGTCATGCCTTCCGGCGCCGTCGGGCCTTGCGGGAGGATCGCGAGTTGCTGCGCCAGCGTCCGGGACGGGATGGTGGCGATCTCCTTGCCGTCCAGCAGGACGCGTCCCGAGCGCTGGTCGAGCAGCCGGCCGATACAGCGCAGCAGCGTGCTCTTCCCGCACCCGTTCCGCCCGACCAGGCTGGTCACAGCACCCTCCTCGATCTCGAGCGAGAGATCGGGGATGACGACCAAGGGACCGTAGCTGAGCCTGAGATTCTCGGTGCGCAGACGTGAACTCATGCGCGCATTCCCTTCCGGAGTTGGAGGAGGAAGTACGGTGCGCCGAGCACCGCGGTGAACAGGCCGACCGGGATCTCGGCGGGTGGCAGGATCGCGCGGCCGAGGGCGTCCGCGACCACGACCAGGAGCGCGCCGACGCAGGCCGCCGCCGGGATCAGCAGCCGATGACCGGGACCGACCAGCCGACGGCACAGATGCGGCGCGAGCAGCCCGACGAACGCGATCGTCCCGCCCACCGCGACCGCCGAACCGGCCAGCGCGATCGCGATCCCGAGCAGCCCGAGCTTCACCCGCTCGAGCCGGGACCCGAGCGCCCGCGGTACGTCGTCGCCCAGCCCGAGCAGGTTGAGCTGGTCGGACAGCAACCACGCCAGCGGCAGCAGTACGAGCGTCCACGGCGCGACCTGCTCGACGTGGATCCAGGTCCGGCCCCACAGGCTCCCGGTCAGCCACCGCAACGCCGCCTGCACGTCACCGGTGAACGACGTCGTCACGATGATCAGCTGGATCAGCGCCAGCGAGAACCCGCCGAACGCCACCCCGATCAGCGCCAGCCGGCCGGGGTTCACGATCCCGTCCCGCCGCGACAGCAGGTACGTCGTACCGCCCGCGACGGCCGCGCCGCCGAAGGCCGCGGCCGGCACCTCCCAGATCGCGGCCGCGCTGCCGGCGAAGCTCAGTACCAGCAGCGCGGCCAGCCCCGCACCGCCGTTCACGCCGACGACCGCGGGGGAGGCCAACGGATTGCGGGTGACGGCCTGCAGGATCACGCCGGACACCGCCAGGCTCGCGCCGACGCACAGGCCGACGACGATCCGGGGGAGCCGGAACCCGATCACGATCCGGTGGTCGGCGATCGTGCCGGTACCGGCCAGCGCCCGCAGGATCCGGCCGAGGTCGATCCGCACGGCACCGATGCCGATGCTGACCACCGCGACCGCGACCAGCAGCGCGAACAGCCCGAGCACCACCAGCAGCCGGCGGTGCGCGGCCCGCCGCAGGATCGTTGCGGAGGGCAACACTTCGGTGAGCGTCGTCATACGACACCCCTTCCACGGCGGGCCAGGTAGATGAAGTACGGCGTACCGATGACCGCGGTCAGGACGCCGACCGGTACCTCGGTGTTCGGGATCGCGATCCGGCTGATCACGTCGGCGCCGACCAGCAGCGCCCCGCCGTACACGGTGCCGAGGCCGAAGACCCGCAGGTACGACGTACCGACCGACCAGCGGACCATGTGCGGGACCAGCAGTCCGACCATCGCGATCGGCCCGGCGACGGCGACCGCCGCGCCGGCGAGGACGACCACGAGCGCGAGTGCCTGCAGCCGGACCCGCTCGACCGGGAGGCCGAGGCCGCGGGCGACGTCGTCGCCGAGGGACAGCACGGTGACGGACTTCGCGAGCAGAAACGCGCCGCCCAGGCCGATGACCGTGTACGGCAGCAGGGTCTCGACGCCGGACCAGTTGGCGCCGTCGACGCCGCCGACCAGGTAGCGGAGCAGGAACTGGATCGCGTTGTCGTTCAGTACGACGACGCTCATCACCAACGCGTTCGCGAGCAGCGCGACGGTGACTCCGGCCAGCGCGACCCGGCCCGGGGTCATGTCGACGCCGGCCACGATCACGAACACCAGCGCGGCCGCGGCCGCCGCGCCGGCGAACGCGACGAACGGCATCAGGCCGATCCCGCCCAGGCGCAGCGGGCCGACCGTGTACGTGACGAGTGCGACCGCGAGCGCGGCGCCGGCGTTCACCCCGATGATCGACGGCTCGACGATCGGGTTCCGGGTAACGCCCTGGATCAGCGCGCCGGACACCGCGAGCCCGGCACCGATCAGCAGCGCGACCACGGTCCGGGGCAGCCGGAGACTCGTCACCGCCGCCGTGAGCTGTGGGTCGGCGTGCCCGGTCAGGGCCCGCAGGACCTGACCGGGCGACGCCGTCCCGGTCGAGCCGACCATCAGGCTGAGTCCGCAGGCCACCAGCAGGACGAGCACGCCGGCGCCGAGGGGGATCCGCAGAGGACGGAGGCGGTCAGCGGCTGGTGCCGTCAGTGTTTGTGCCATCGGATCAGCCCTTGGCGAAGGCGTCGACCGTCTGCTGGACCATCAGCGGCACCGAGAGCGCGCCGCGGCCCACCGACCAGATCCCGCGGTCCACGGTGTGCACCTGATTGCCTTGCACAGCAGGGATCGAGTCCCAGAGCGCGTTGCCCTTCCAGGTGTCGGTGACCACCTGCGAGCCGGGATCGACGGTCAGGAACATCACGTCGGGCTTCGTCTGTGCGAGCGATTCCAGCGGCGCCTGCTCGCTCAGCTTGCCCGGAACCTCTTTGTAGGCGTAGCTCAGGCCGAGTTCCGTGAGTACGCCGGCCTGCATCGAGTTCGCGGTGAACGCGAAGAACTTGTCCGGTGTCGGTACGCCGATCAGCGCCCGTTTGCCGGCGTCGGCGGCCAGCTTCGTCCTGCCGTCGGCGATCGCGCTCTTGACGCTCTTCTCCACCTCGGCGGCCTTGTCCGCCTTGCCGACCGCCTGGCCGAGCTTCTCCAGGTTCGGGTAGAAGTCGGCCCAGCTGGAGGTGTCGAGGATCAGCGTCGGAGCGATCTGCGAGAACTGCTCGTAGTCCTTCAGATGCTCGCTCTTGTCGGCGACGATCAGGTCGACGGGCTCGGCGGACAGTACTTCGAGGTTCGGTGAGATGCGGCTGCCGAGCGAGGTGTACTTGCCGAGCTTGTCCTTGAACTGCGGCGGCAACGGGTTCCCGCTGCCCGGCTGTTGCTCGTCGGCGATCATCACCGGCTGCACACCCAGCGCGAGCAGGTCTTCCAGGAACTGCCACTGCATGACGGCCACGCGGACGGCGGGCTTGGGCAGTTTGACCGGCCCGGTCGCGGCCTGGACCGTGACGGCCTGGCCGCCTTCCGCGGCGGCATCGGTCCCCGAACCGCTACCACCGCAGGCAGCCGTCATGGCTGCCACCACAACCGCGGCGATCAGAACTCTGGCATTCATAGGTGCTCCTTACGGGACAGGGGAGAAGGACTCAGCGACCTGTGATATGCGAATGCTGTATATCGCTCGAAGGTAGGACGGTCCAATGACACTGTCAATGGATCGAGCAAGTTTGCCCCTGAAACAGTTGCTACAACTGCGGGGCGGCGCGGCGCGGCGCGGCTTCAGTTGGAGGGCTGGGCTTCGGTGAGGAGTTTCTGGGCCATCTGGCTGAGGTGGGGGATAGGGGAGCCGGCGGCGAGGGTGAGCCAGCGGATCGCGGCCGGATCGTCGTGGCGTTCGCGGTGCAGGGCGGCCAGGTTGATGGCGGCCATCGTCGCTGTTTCCGGGTCGTCGTCGGCCGCGAGTTCTTCGAGTAGTGCGCGGGAGCGGTCGTGGTCACCGAGGGTGAGGAGCAGTACGCCGAGGCGCATCCGGGCCTCGCGGGACTCGAACGGGGCGGTCGAGTCGGCGGCGGCCTCGTAGAACGTACGGGCGTCGTACGGGAGTCCGGCGCGTTCCTTGAGTTTGCCGAGGTCGAGGGCGGCGGACAGGACGGACGGCGCGTAGCCCGAGTCGTACGCGAGCAGCAGGTAGAGCTCCGCCTCGGTGTCGTTGCCGTGGTCGGCGGTCATCCGGCCGAGGGCGATCGCCGCCTGGGTCATCCGGCGGCCACTCGGGTTCTCCAGCGCGCGGTGCAACTGCTCGACGGCCTCAGGCTCGCGGTCGAGGTGCAGGAGGAGCTGGGCGCGGCGCAGTGCGACGTCCGGTTCGGCTTGGGGGCCGGCCAGCGCGAGTGCGCGGTCGAGTGTTGCCGCGGCGTCCTGGAGGCGTTTCTGGGTCAGCTCGAGCAGCGACATCATCAGCTCGCCGGCGCCCCGGGTGCCGGCATCCAGGCTGTGCCGGGCCTGCTCGGCGAAGTCGAACGCCTCGGCGACCCGGTCGGCCGCGACCAGGTCGTCGAACCTGTTCAGCGCGCCGTCGTAGTCGAGCCCGAGCGTGGAGATCTCCGCCTGCCGGACAGCGAGGCTCGCCGCGATCTTCGCGTCCCGCCGTCGCCCGAACCAGCCGCGCCGCCTGCCCGCGTCGTTCATCGCCGCCCCTCTTCCGTCTCGTGCACTCGATACCCGATGCCCCGGACCGCCTCGATCCGGAGCGTGTCACCGGCCCGGGCCCGGAGCCGCTCGACGACCTCGTCGACGCCGGCACCGCACTCACGCTCGAGCCGCGCACGCGTCACCACCGCGCCCGGCGTCCGCAGCAGCAGTTCGAGTACGGCGTACTCCGCACCGTCGACCGCGAACCGCTCCGCCCCTGGAACCGGGGCGGCCACCGGCGCGCGGCAGATGCTGCGCACCCGCTCGACTATCTCCGCTGGATCCACCGGCCAAACCAGGTAATCGTCCGCGCCGTACTGTACGAGCGTCGCCCCGTCGTCTCCCGCCGTCAGCACCAGCACGGGAATCGTCTCTCCGCCCTGCCGCAGCGCGCTCACCAGCGCGACGTCGTCCGCGACCAGCCCGTCGTACGCCGCACCCGCGAGTGCCCGCTCCGCGAGTGCCTGCTCGGCCGCGGCCCGATCGCCCACGGCCGCCGCCTCGAACCCGCCCGCCCGCAGAGCCGCGACTGCCCCAGCTCTGGCCTCGCCCTCACGATGCAGTACCAGAATGCGCACGACAGCCGAGTCTATTCGAACGATCGAACCCTGCCGGCCACGGTTCGGGTCAGCATGTGGGCATTGTCCACTCGATCGGTTGACTTAGGGCTCAATAGAGGCAGGACCCCTCGACGAACGGAGCTGCGATGACGCTGGACGACGCCTATCGACTGCGGTACGGCGCGGGGACGCCGTTCGTGCCGCCGACAGCGTGGAGCGAAGTGCTTGCACAGCAGCTCGGTCACCGGTCGGTGCGGGCGTACCGGACGGATCCGGTGCCCGACGACACGCTGACGGCACTCGTCGCGGCGGCGCAGTCGGCGCCGACCTCGGGGAACCTCCAGCTGTGGAGCGTCGTCGCTGTCCGCGATCAGGAGCGACGTGCCCGGCTGGCGAAGCTCGCCGGCGAGCAGGACTTCATCGCCCAGGCCCCGCTGTTCCTGGTCTGGCTGGCCGATCTCGCCCGGGCCCGTCACATCACGACCGAGCTCGGATCCGGCACCGCCGAGGCCGCGGACTTCGTCGAGGCGGCCCTGCTCGCGTTCGTCGACGTCGCTCTGGCAGCGCAGAACGCGGCGCTGGCCGCGGAGTCGCTGGGGCTCGGGACGGTGTTCGTCGGCGCGATCCGGAACCGGCCCCTGGACGTCGCCCACGAACTGGCGCTGCCGCCGAACGTGTTCCCGGTGTTCGGCCTCACCGTTGGTCATCCCGATGAGCTCGGCACGAACGCGGTGAAGCCCCGCCTCCCGCAGCAGGCGGTCCTCCATCACGAGCAGTACGAACTCGAACCGCAGGCCGCACAGGTGACGACGTACGAAGGGGTGCTGAACGCCTTCTATGCAGAGGCCGGGCTGCCGGCCGGCTGGATCGACCGGGTGGTCGCCCGGTTCGGGACGGTCGCCGGCCTGAAGGGTCGTGAGCACCTCCGGGAGGCGCTCAGGACCCGCGGCTTCGAGCTGCGATGACAGCCCTCACCGCGGCCCGCTACCGGAAGATGTAGAAGCCGGTCACGGCGGTGGGGAGGATGCCGAGCAGCGGCCAGAACGAGACGGGGCTCTTGCGGTGGATGGCGAGGATGCCGACCGCGGTCATGACGCCGATCACGCCGGACATGATCCACAGGCCGACGCCCTTGCCGAAGTCGCTGTGCGAGACGCCGATGCTGTACACGGCGAGCGTGACGGCCGGGACGGTGCCGACGTGGAACAGCACCGCCGAGACGACCCAGCGCTGGACGGTCTCGATGTTCATCGGCTTCGGGGTGCGGCGGCGGATCGTCCGCCGGGTTCGTGGTCGCTGGTCGGCGTACGGTGCCTCTTCCATCAATCCTCACTTCGTGGTGGCGTCGCGCGCGGCGGCGATGACGTGGGTCAGCCGTTCGTGGAGTTCCATCAGCTCGCCGACGTCCAGGCCGAGCCGGGCAACGACGGCCGGCGGGACCTTCAATGCGTCGGTGCGCAGTGCCCGGCCCTGGTCGGTGAGCGAGACCGCGAGCGAGCGCTCGTCGCGGGTGTCGCGGTCGCGCCGCAGCAGGCCGGCGCTCTCGAGCCGCTTGAGCAGCGGGGACAGGGTCGCGGGCTCGAGCTGGAGCATCCCGGACAGGTCCTTCACCGAGACCGGCTCGAACTCCCAGAGCGCGAGCATCACCAGGTACTGCGGGTGTGTCAGCCCCAGCGGCTCGAGCACCGGGCGGTACAGCGCGATCACACTCCGGGCCGCGATCGCCAGCGCGAAACACACCTGGTGTTCGAGCGCCAACGGGTTCTCCGGCAGCGCCTGTTCGGTGGTCACAGGTCGAGAATAGCAATAGTTAGTGCACTAACGATTAGTGAGTTAGCTAACGCCGTCGTACAGATGGGAACTGCCGGTCCCAACGGGGACCGGCAGTGGGAGAGCGGATGGCTACTTGGTCGGGGGCATGAGGACGGAGTCGATCAGGTAGACGGTGGCGTTGGCGGTCTTCACGCCGCCGCAGATCACGTTCGCGCCGTTCACCTTCAGGGCGTCGCCGGAGCCGGAGACCGTGACGTCCTGCGTCTCGACGGTCGGGTGCTTGCCGACCACGGCGGTCGGATCCAGTTGGCCGGCGACCACGTGGTACGTCAGGATCTTGGTGAGCAGCGCGCTGTTGGTCTTCAGCGTGTTGACGGTCGCGGCCGGGATCTTCGCGAACGCGGTGTCGACCGGGGCGAAGACGGTGAACTCGCCGCCGTTGAGGGTCGGGACCAGGTTGACCTTCGGGTTGAGCTTGCCGGAGACGGCGGCGACGAGGGTCTTGAGCAGCGGGTTGCCGGAGGCCGCGGTAGCGAGCGGCGCGGCGGCCATGCCGTCGATCGAGCCGGCACCGGTCGGGTTCGCCTTCGCGTACGCCGCGCAGCCCGGGCCGACCATCCCGCCGGCGGCGGCGTTGCTCGCCGGAGGAGTCGTCGCGCTGGGTGTCTCCGCCGGTGCGGACGAGGAGGTGGACGAGGAGGCGGACGTGCTCGTCGAGGGCGAGCTGGTGGACTTGGAGTCGTTGCTGCCGCAGGCCGCGGCCGTGAGGACCAGGGCCAGAGTGGTCGCGGTGAGGCCGGCGCGGACGAGGATGCGGGACATGACGTTCTCACTCTCGATTGAGGTCCGCGAGCAGGCCGCTCACGGCTGTCAACGAGGGGTTCGCAGCCGTCAGGCCCGCGGATAGGTCGAGCCGGCAACGAGTTCGCGCACCCATCCATCCGGGGTGCGGCGGCGAACGGTTGGTGTCTTGTCGATCAACCATCGTTGGAGTCCCGGCATGCTCACCCTCGCGTTCATCGGACTGATCGGTGGCCTGATCACCGGCGTCTCGCCCTGCGTCCTGCCGATGTTGCCGATCATCTTCTTCGCCGGTACGACGGGAAGTGCCGAGCGCGTCCGCCGGGACTGGCGGCCGGTGCGGATCATCGCCGGGATCGTGGTGAGTTTCAGCGTGTTCACGTTGACCGGGTCGGTGATCCTGTCGGCGCTGGGGCTGCCCGACGACTTCCTCCGCTGGGTCGGGCTGATCGTGCTCGCCGTGGTCGGCCTCGGGCTGATCGTCCCGGCGCTCGGGCACCTGATCGAGCGGCCGTTCTACCGGCTGCCGAAGCTCAACCGGCAGGACAGTGGCGCGTTCGTCCTCGGTCTCGGCCTCGGCACGCTGTACGTCCCGTGCGCCGGCCCGGTGCTCGCCGCGATCACGGTCGCCGGCGCGACGGGCCACATCGGCTGGCGGACCGTCGTACTCACGGTCTCGTTCGCGATCGGGGCGGCGCTGCCGCTGCTGATCTTCGCGTCCGCCGGGTCGCGGATCGCCCAACGGGTGAAGGCGTACCGGGACCGGGCGCGCGGGTTCCGGATCGCCGGCGGGGTGGTGATGCTGGTGCTGGCGGTGGCGCTCGCGTTCAACATCACGGACCTGATCCAGCGGTCGTTGCCGTCGTACACCAGTGGGCTGGAGCAGAAGGTCGCGGAGAACAAGACCGTGCAGGGCGCGCTCGCGCCCGCGATCGGGAACGCGTCGACCGAGTTGGCCAAGTGCACGCCGGGTGCGGCGGCGTTGGCGGAGTGCGGTACGGCGCCCGCGATCCAGGGCACGCAGCAGTGGTTCAACTCCAAGCCGGTGACCTTGCCGGAGTTGAAGGGCAAGGTCGTGCTGATCGATTTCTGGGCGTACTCGTGCATCAACTGCCAGCGCGCGACACCGCATCTGCTCGCGTGGGACAAGGCGTACCGCGGGCTCGGGCTGGAGATCATCGGGATCCATTCGCCGGAGTTCGCGTTCGAGAAGGATGCCGGCAACCTGGCGGCCGCGATCCGGTCGGCCGGGATCCGGTACCCCGTTGCCCAGGACAACAATCTCGCGACGTGGACGGCGTACCGCAACCAGTACTGGCCGGCGAAGTACCTGATCGACGCGAACGGCGTCGTACGGTCGATCAAGTTCGGCGAGGGGTCGTACGGGCAGACCGAGAACCAGATCCGGGAACTGCTGACGCAGGCGCATCCCGGTCTGAAGCTGCCGGCGCCGGTGGACGGTACGGTCAAGGCCGAGGTCGCGGGCCAGGACCTGACGCCGGAGACGTACCTGGGCTACTCGCGCTCGGAGAACTTCAAGGGCACCGGGTCGCTGGCGCCGCGGCAGACCGCGACCGCGTTCGGGCTGAACGCGTACCAGCCGAACGACACCTACAGCCTCGGCGGCCGCTGGATCGTCGGCACCCAGAACGTCACCTCGACCGCGGGATCGCAGGCGCGGCTGAACTACAACGCCGCGAAGGTGTACCACGTGCTGTCGGGGCACGGCAGCGTGACGATCTCGAGCGCCGGGCAACCCGACCGGACGATCACCGTGAACGGTACGCCGAACGCCTATCAGCTCGTCGACAGTTCCATGGTCCAACGGGACACGCTGACGCTGACGTACTCGCCGGGCGTCTCGGCGTACACGTTCAGCTTCGGGTGATCCGCTCCGGGACCTGCTCGATCCGGGTCCAGCCCTTCCAGCCGCGCTCCTCCATGATCGCGAGCAGCCGCGCCGCTTCCGGGGCGGACTCGAGCATGACCGCGTCCAGCAGTTCGACGAGCCGCTCGTCGAACGGCTCGTCACCGAGCTGTCCGGCCTCGGCCGCGCGGATGTACAACCGTTCGAGGATGTCGGCGATCTCGATCAGCAAGGTCTCGTCGCCGTCGTTGTCGACCGCCTCGCTGACCAGGCTGTAGAGCTTCTGCGCGTCCGGGTCCTCCAGCTGCTCGTGCTTCGACGCGATCACGGCATCGATGACCTCGGGCACCTGGGCCGCGATCATGATCCAGGCGTCGCGTTCCATCTCGATGTAGCGCTCGCTGATGCCGTGACTCCGCAACCGGTCGAGGTAGCCCACCACGCTCTGCGGGAGCGCGAGATGGTCGCCGGCGGCCAGCTTGGCGAGTCGCCGGCGGCTGTCCTGCAGCCGCCGGATCTCCGCCCGCAGGTCCTTGTCGATCCGGTGGACGCCGTCCTCGAACTCCTCCGGTGCCGCGTCGAGCAGCTCCTGCACCCGGGCCAGCGGTACGCCGGCCTCGGCCAGCGTGTGGATGCGGATCAACCGGACGACGGCGGCGGAGTTGTACGACCGGTACCCGGAGCGGTCGCGGCCGGGCTCCGGCAGCAGCCCGATCTTGTGGTAGTGCCGTACGGCACGCACCGTCACCCCGGCGTACGCGGCCAGCTGGCTGATGGTGAGCATGGGTCCAGCCTGCCTCAGCCGGCCTTCCGTCGATAGGCCATCATCGCCAGGACGTACGCCACGACGAGTACGCCGACGCACCACGCGAGCGCCGTCCAGATGTCGTTGCCGACCGGCTGCTGGGCGAACAGCGCCCGGATCGTGTCGACGATCGACGTCACCGGCTGGTGCTCGGCGAACCACCGCACCGGCCCGGGCATGGTCTGCGTGGGCACGAACGCCGAGCTCACGAACGGCAGGAAGATCAGCGGGTACGCGAACGCCCCGGCGCTCTCCACCGACCCCGCCGTCAGCCCGGGGATCACGGCGAGCCAGGTCAGCGCCAGCGTCGAGAGCAGCAGAATGCCGGTCACCGCGAGCCAGGCCAGTACGCCGGCGCCGGATCGGAAGCCCATCAGCAGCGCGACGCCGACGACGATCACCAGCGCGATCAGGTTGGCGACCATCGACGTGACGACATGCGCCCAGAGCAGGCCGGACCGGGCGATCGGCATCGACTGGAAGCGTTCCAGGATCCCGCTCTTCAGGTCCATGAACAGCCGGAACGCGGTGTACGAGATGCCGGACGCGATCGTGATCAGCAGGATGCCCGGCAGCATGAAGTCGATGTACTTCGCCCCGGTGTTGATCGCGCCGCCGAACACGTAGACGAACATCAGCATCAGCGCGACCGGGGTCAGCACGGTCGTGATGATGGTGTCCAGGCTGCGGGTGATGTGCCGCAGCGTCCGCACCGTCAGGGCGGTGGTGTCGCTCAGGAAGTACCGGTTCATCGCTCGTCTCCAATGACGGCCAGGAAGATCTCCTCGAGCGTCGGCTGCTTCTCGACGTACTCGACCTTCGCGGGCGGCAGCAGTTGCTTGAGTTCGGCCAGGGTGCCGTTCGCGATGATCCGGCCCTGGTGCAGGATCGCGATCCGGTCCGCCAGTTGCTCGGCCTCGTCGAGGTACTGCGTGGTCAGCAGCACCGTCGTACCGGAGCCGGCCAGCTCCTTGACCAGCTGCCACACCTCGATCCGCGCCTCCGGGTCGAGGCCGGCCGTCGGCTCGTCGAGGAAGATCACCGGCGAGTCCCCGAGCAGGCTCATCGCGATGTCCAGCCGGCGCCGCATCCCGCCCGAGTACGTCGCGACCCGGCGCGCACCCGCCTCCGTCAGCGAGAACCGGGCGAGCAGGTCGTCCGCGACCTGGCCCGGGTCCGCGAGGTGCCGCAGCTTGGCGACCAGGACGAGGTTCTCCCGGCCGGTGAGGATCTCGTCGACGGCGGCGAACTGCCCGGTCAGACTGATCGACTCCCGGACGTCGTTGGCCTGCGCCGCGACGTCGAAGCCGTTCACCGTGGCGGTGCCCGCGTCTGCCTTCAACAGGGTCGCGAGGATCCTGATCGTGGTGGTCTTCCCGGCGCCGTTGGAGCCGAGCAGCGCGAAGATGCTGCCGCGCGCCACCTCGAAGTCCACGCCGCGCAGGACCTCCTGTTTGCCGTAGGACTTCTCCAGTCCTTGCACCTGGATGGCCGAATCTGTGCTCATGGCGATCAGGATGAAGGGTTGACCCTGCGTCAAGGTCAAGGCAGCGCTTCCGATCAAGTGCACGCGACAGCCGATCAAGCGTGCGGCGGTTCGGCTCGCGAGGCTTGGAGGGTGTCTTCTACTACTACGTCCCGCGCGGCGGTCCGCCGTACCGGACTGTTGTCTTTGATTGCTCTTGATCTCGGCATCTGCCTGCTGGTGGCGAGCGAGTTCCTGCCGGCCAGCGTGCTGCCGCGGATGGCCGCCGACCTCGGTGTCTCCGAGGGGACGGCGGGGCTGGCGGTCGCCGCCACCGCGATCGCCGGTGCGATCACGGCGCCGTCCATCGCCGTCGTGCTGCCGCGGACGGATCGGCGGCTGGTGCTGATCGGGCTGCTCGCGGCGGCCGCGGTGTCGGACCTGGCGGTGGCGCTCGCGCCCGCGTTCGTCGTCGTGTTGCTCAGCCGGCTGGTGCTCGGGGTCGCGATCGCCGGGTACTGGTCGTTCGCGTTCGGTGCCGGCGTCCAGGCGATGCCTGGCCGGGAGCGGCTGGTGTCGACCAGTCTGTCGGTGGGGGTCAGCGTGGCGACGATCGTCGCGATCCCGCTGGCGTCGGTCGGCGCGGACAGCGCGGGGTGGCGCGTCGTGTTCGGGGTGGCGGCCGCGTTCACCGTGGTGAGCCTGGGCTTCCTGGTGGCGGTGTTCCCGGCGGTGCCGGCGCATCCGTCGGCGGGGCTCGTGATGATGCGGAGCGCGTTGCGGAACCCGTTGCTGATCGCGGGTCTGGTGATGATCGTGCTCGCCGCGCTGGGGAACTTCGTCGCGTATCCGTACATCCGGCTGGCGATCATGCGGGTGACGCCGGGGGACTCGGCCTGGCTGCTGCTCGCCTGGGGATTCGGCGGGTTGCTGGGCAACCTCGCGGCCGGGGCGTTGGCGAGCCGGTTGCGGGTCGCGTCGGCGGTCGCACCGCTGCTGCTGTCCGCGAGCCTGGCGGTGACCGGGTACGCCGTGGGCGTGCCGATGCTGGTGGTCGGCGTGGTGTGCTGGGGGATCGCGTTCAGCATGATCCCGGTCGCGACCCAGCTCTGGGTGGCGCGGGCCGAGCGGGAGCACACCGAGTCCGCGATGAGCCTGCAGGTGACCGCGTTCCAGATCGCGATCACGGTGGGTGCGGCGGTCGGCGGGTCGGTCGTCGACGGTCACGGCGTCGCGGCGGCGCTCACGGTCGGCGCGGTCTGCGCGGTACTCAGCGGGATCGGCTTCGCCGTACTGCGTCCGTCCTCGAGTACGCCGGACCGCCAGGACTGAGGGGAGGAGCCGTGATCGGCGGTGAAGGCGCGGCTGAAGGCGGCGATCGAGCCGTAGCCGCAGCGGGCGGCGACCGCCTCGACCGGGAGGTACGGGTCGGACAGCAGCCGGCGGGCCTCGCCCATCCGGACCTCGCGGAGCATCCGGACCGGGCTGCGGCCGAGGGCCTTCTGGAAACGGGCGCTGAGCGCGGACCGGGACAGGTGGACGAGACTCGCCAGCGACTCCACGCTCCACTTGTTCGCCGGGTCCGCGACCACCGCCTCGAGCACCCGCGCCACGAGCGGGTCGCCCGCCGCGGTGACCAGGCCCTGGTCCTGTTGCCAGGAGTCCGTCATCGCGGCGCCGATCAGCGTGCCGTACCCGTCCGCGAACACCGTCGCGCGGCAGGCCCCGTCCAGCGGGCAGCCGCGGACCAGGTCGGCGACTCCCGCATGCCGGTCCGCGAACCCGCGGACGAGCAGCGGGCTCGGCACCGGCTGCGTCGCGACGACCACCCGCAGGTCCCCGATCGCGAGCTTGGCGCCCTCGTCGGTCGCGATCGCGAACGCGGTCCGCGCGTCCACCCAGGCCGCGTCCCCGACCGCGAGCGGCGTACTCCCGCCCGCCGTCTCGAGGTACGCCGTACCGTCGAGGACCAGCAGCCACTGCGGTCCTGGAACGCTCAACGTCTCGCGCCTGCCGAGGATGTGGTGGTTTAGCTGACCGAGGTCGAACCGGGCCGCCGTACGCCGAGATTCCGCCATGAACGCAAGAACAGCCGGGGCCGGGCGGCCTATTCCACAGAGGTTCCTGTCGAACCCGACAACTGCTGTCCACGGCGTGCGCCGGCTCGCTAGTCTCGAACGATGGTGCGAGATCCGAGTGGCGAGGTAGCGGCGGTCACCACCGACCCGAGCGTCGTGGCCGACGACGCGGCCGGGGAACTGGCCGCCGCGGAGACGAGCGAGACCGAGGACCCGACCTCGACGGACGCGCTGGAGTCCGGTCTGGAGAATCTGGAGGGCGCCGCGAAGGCGTTGGAGGACGACTGATCAGCGGCTCGGACTGAGCTGTACGGCGTACCACGCGCTGGCCAGCTCCGCGGCGTCGTGCGGGTCGGAGAGGGTCCGGCCGGTCAGCTCCTGCAGCCGGCGGAGACGGTAGCGGACGGTGTTCGCGTGGCAGTGCAGGGCGCGCGCCGCGTGCTCCGCCGAGCCGTCGTGGTTCAGGTACTCGTGGAGCGTGTCGAGCAGGACCGTACGGTCGTCGGCCGGGAGCGCGAGCACGCTGCCGAGGACGGCCTCGGCGATCCGGCGGCCCTCGTTCGGGTCGATCGCGATCAGTGCGGCCAGCGGGCTCGGGTCGAACCGGCGTACCTCGGCCCGCCCGACCGGGACCGTCGCCATCGCGGTCCGGGCGAGCTGGAGCGCTCGGGGCGTGTCGGAGAGGTTCGAGTACAGCGGGCTCACGCCGGTCCGGGCGCCGACGCCGTCGCGGAGCAGCGTCAGGACGACCTCCTCCTGACCGGCGGCGACCGCGACCAGGCCCAGCTGGAGCGCCGGCGTCAGCCGCCAGCCCGAGACCACGCCGCGCTCGGACAGCCGCCGTTCGATCGCGGGCAGGCTTTCCGCCGCCAGCGCACGGGTCTCCGCCGCGACGACGAGCAGTTGCCCGCCGGGCGGCAGGCCGAGCAGCGAGGCGGCCTCCCACGGGCCGCCGTCCGGACCTGGCTGACCGGTCAGCAACGCCTCGACCAGCGCGGCCCGGCGTCGTTGCCGTGCCAGCATCAGCTCCGCGGTCGCCGCCCGGTAGGCCTCGGTGACCGCGAGCGCGTGCTCGTCGGTCACCTGCCAGATCAGGCTCGCCGCCGACAGCAACGCGTCCGACGCGGACTGCTCGCCGGTCTCCTTGGCGTGCGCCAGCAGCGCGTCCCACAGCGTCGCGAAGGAGATCCGGTACGCCTGCAGTACTTCGGGCAACGGCGCGGACTGCTGCGCCCGGCGGCGGCCGGTCTCCCGCGGCGCGTCCAGGTCGAGCGGGGCGTGCGGCTCCCGGATCGCGCCGACCAGGAAGCGCAGGTTGTGCCCGACCGAGCGCCGCAGGTCCGCGATCGAGACCACCACGCCGGCCCGGTAGAACGGCATTTTCGCGACGATCGCCGTACAGGCGTTCTCGGCGAGCTCGGGCAGCTGCCCCTCGGCCCAGGCCGCGAGCTGCGCGAGGTCCGGCTCGGTGTCGGTCATGTCCTCATCTCAGCACACCGGCGGCGTCCTGACACCGACCCGCGACCGGTCCACCGGCGGTTCCCGGCGGTTCGCTGGCGGTGCGGACAACCCGGTCGGTCGCTTCGGACAAAGACCCGGGCGATCCGCCGCCGCCGGCGCGGCCCGGCGGTAGCGTCCGGCACGTTCCCGGCGTACCGCGGTGGCCGGCCCGACGCAGGGGCCGATGCCTGGGGCAACGACCGGGCCGGGGAGCGGACCGAGCACTAACGGAGGCTGAGATGGCGAAGGCGGTCGGTATCGACCTCGGGACCACCAACTCGGTGATCGCGGTGGTCGAGGGTGGTCACCCGACGGTGATCGCGAACGGCGAGGGATCCCGGACGAGGCCGTCGGTGGTGGCGTTCACCGAGGACGGCGAGCGGCTGGTCGGCCAGCTCGCCCGGCGGCAGGCGATCCTGAACCCGAAGGGCACGATCTACTCGGCGAAGCGGTTCATCGGCCGCCGGTACGACGAGGTCACCAGCGAAATGACCGCGGTGTCGTTCGACGTCGTCGAAGGTCCGGACGGGTCGGTGCGGTTCGACGTCCGGGGCAAGCTCTACGCACCCGAGGAGATCTCCGCGCTGGTCCTGCGCAAACTCGTCGAGGACGCGTCGAAGTTCCTCGGCGAGAAGGTGACCGAGGCGGTGATCACGGTCCCGGCGTACTTCAACGACACCCAGCGGCAGGCGACCAAGGACGCCGGGAAGATCGCCGGGCTCGAGGTGCTGCGGATCATCAACGAGCCGACGGCGGCGGCGCTGGCGTACGGGCTGGACAAGAAGGAGAACGAGACCGTCCTGGTGTTCGACCTGGGCGGCGGGACCTTCGACGTCAGCATCCTGACGGTCGGCGACGGCGTCGTCGAGGTGCTGTCCACGTCAGGTGACGGGCACCTGGGCGGCGACGACTTCGACCGGCGGCTGGTGGACTACCTGGCCGACGAGTTCAAGAAGGCCGAGGGCGTCGACCTGCGGGACGACGCGCAGGCGTTGCAGCGGCTGTTCGAGGCTGCCGAGAAGGCGAAGGTCGAGCTGTCGTCGGTGACCCAGACGCAGGTCAACCTGCCGTTCGTGACCGCCACCTCGACCGGGCCGAAACACCTGGTGGTGACCGTGATGCGGTCGACCTTCGACGAGATCACTCACGATCTCGTGGAGCGCTGCCTGGGGCCGGTACAGCAGGCGATGGCGGACGCGAAGGTGACCGCGAACGACCTCGACGAGGTGATCCTGGTCGGCGGCTCGACCCGGATCCCGGCGGTGCAGCAGCTGGTCCGGCGGCTGACCGGCGGCAAGGACCCGAACATGACCGTGAACCCGGACGAGGTGGTCGCGATCGGCGCGGCGACCCAGGCCGCGATCATCAAGGGCGAGCTGAAGGACGTGCTGCTGCTCGACGTCACGCCGCTGTCGCTCGGCGTCGAGACGCTCGGCGGGATGATGACCAAGGTGATCGAGCGGAACACCACGATCCCGGCCCGGCGGACCGAGACGTTCAGCACCGCGGAGGACAACCAGAACGCGGTCGACATCGTCGTCCTGCAGGGCGAGCGCGAGCGGGCCGCGGACAACCGGGTGATCGGGCGGTTCCGGCTGGAGGGGATCCGGGCGGCCGGCCGCGGCGAGCCGCAGATCGAGGTCACCTACGACATCGACGCGAACGGGATCCTGAACGTCGCGGCGAAGGACAAGGACACCGGCGTCGAGCAGACGATCACGATCACCGAGAGCTCCGCGCTGGACCCGTCCGAGGTGGACCGGATGGTCGCCGACGCCGAGCAGCACCGGTCCGAGGACACCCGGTTGCGGGCCGACGTCGACGCGCGGAACGAGCTGGACGCGGTGGCGTACCAGGTCGACCGGCGGCTCGGCGAGCTCGGTGACGCGGTCGCCGTGCACGAGAAGGCACGCGCGGAGACGCTGGTCGCGGATGCGCGACAGGCGGTCAAGGACGGCGCCGGGGTCGACCGGGCACGTCCGTTGACGCAGGAGTTGCAGCAGGTGTACCAGAGCCTGGCGGCGAGCCGGCCTGCCGAACAGCCCGCTCCGCCGGCTCCCGACGCTGACGACGACGTGATCGACGCCGACTTCACGGTGGACTGATGTCCGACGAGGAAGCGCTGTCGGACGAGCCGCAGGAGGGTCACGCCGAGGCAGAGATCGCCCGGCTCGACGACCAGTTGCGCCGTACGGCGGCCGACCTGGACAACCTGCGCAAGCGCTACCAGCGCGACCTGGACCGAGAACGCGCCGCCGAGCGCGCCCGGGCAGCGGTCGCCTGGCTGCCGGTGGTCGACAACCTCGAGCTCGCGCTCCAGCACGCCGACACCGGCGCCGAGGCCGTCGTCGAAGGGATCAAGGCTGTCCACCTGCAGGCAGTCGCGGCACTCGAGCGGCTCGGGTACCCGCGGTTCGACCCGACCGGTGAGCCGTTCGACCCCGCCGTCGACGAGGCCGTCAGTACGCTGGCCGATCCGGCCGCGGAGCCGGGGACGGTGATCGCGGTGGTCCGGGCCGGCTACGGTACGGCGGACGCGCTGCTGCGGCCGGCGTCGGTCGTCGTCGCGAAGCAGTAGCGCCATGGCCGATTTCTACGAGTTGCTCGGCGTCGGCCGGGACGCGTCCGCCGACGAACTGCAGCGCGCGTACCGGAAGCTGGCGCGGAAGTACCACCCGGACATCAACAAGGACCCGGGCGCCGAGGAGAAGTTCAAGCAGGTCTCCGAGGCGTACGACGTACTGTCGGATCCCGAGCAGCGGAAGCGGTACGACGCGTTCGGCGAAGACTTCCGCCGGGTACCGCCGGATGCGGATCCGCAAACCTGGGCGCGGCGCGGACGGCAGAGCAGTCCGTTCGACGCCGGGGACATCGATCTCGAGGACCTGTTCGGCGGCATGTTCGGCGGGCGGCGTGGCTGGGGCCCGATTCCGGGGGCGGACCAGGAGGCGGAGCTCGAACTGCCGGTCGTCGAGGCGTACCAGGGCGGCCGGCGGAAGCTGACGATCGGCGGCCGGACGGTCGACGTGACGATCCCGGCCGGGGTGACCGACGGGCAGCGCATCCGGCTGGCCGGGCAAGGCGGCCGGGGGAGCGGCGACGCGCCCGCCGGCGATCTGTACCTGATCGTCAAACTCCTTCCGGACAAGCGGTTTCGGGTCGAGGGCCGCGACCTCTACGCCGACCTCGCGGTCTCCCCGGCGCAGGCCGCGCTCGGTGCGCAGCTCGCACTCGACACCCCCGGCGGCCAGGTCAAGCTCCGGGTTCCCGCCGGTACGTCGAGCGGCAAACGCCTGCGCCTGAAGGGCCGCGGCCTCCGGAACGGCGACCTGTACGCCGAGGTGCGCATCGTCCTGCCCGAGAAGCTGTCCGACGACCAACGTCGCCTCTACGAACAGCTCGCCACCCTCGACCAGGGGAGGTCGTGATGAGTACGGCGCTGGCCCGGCCGCTGTTGCTCGACCTCGAAGCCTTCGCCCGGGTGACCGGCGTCCATCCGCAGCTGATCGGGCGGTTCGTCGCGCTCGGGCTGCTGGAGCCCGCGCGGGTCAGTGGCGGCCGGTTGTGGTTCGCGTACGACGACGTCGCGACCGTCGCGCGGATCCAGCGGCTGCGGGCGGCGTTCTCGCTCAACTATGCGGCGGTCGGGCTGGTGATCGACCTGCTCGACCGGCTCGCCGCCCAGGAAACAGCACTCCGTACCCGACACCTCGGAGACCGGACATGGACCTGAACCACCTGACGCAGAAGTCGCAGGAAGCGCTGCACGACGCGCAGACCAAGGCACTCCGCTACGGGCACACCGAGGTGGACGGCGAGCACCTGCTGCTCGCGCTGCTCGACCAGCCCGACGGCCTGGTACCCAAGCTGCTCGCCCAGGCGGGCACCGACCCGGACCGGCTGCGGACCGACCTGGAGGCCGACCTCGACCGCCGCCCGAAGGTGACCGGCCCGGGCGCGCAACCCGGCCAGGTGTACGTGACGCAACGGCTGTCGAGGTTGTTCGACACCGCCGAGCGGGAGGCGAAACGGCTCAAGGACGAGTACGTCTCCGTCGAGCATCTCGTGATGGCGCTGCTGGAGGAGGGCGCCGACACCGCGGCGGGTCGCCGTACTCGCGAGCAGGGGCTGACGCGGGACAAGTTCCTGCAGGCGTTGACCGCGATCCGCGGCAACCAGCGCGTCACGTCCGCGATGCCCGAGGCGTCGTACGAGGCGCTGGAGAAGTACGGGCGGGAGCTCGTCGCCGACGCGCGGACCGGGCGGATGGATCCGGTGATCGGCCGGGACCAGGAGATCCGCCGGACGATCCAGATCCTGTCCCGCAAGACCAAGAACAACCCGGTGCTGATCGGCGAGCCCGGCGTCGGGAAGACCGCGATCGTCGAGGGACTGGCGCAGCGGATCGCGAACGGCGACGTACCGGAAGGGCTGAAGGACCGTGCGGTGTTCGCGCTGGACCTGGCCGCGCTGGTGGCCGGGGCGAAGTACCGCGGGGAGTTCGAGGAGCGGCTGAAGGCGGTACTGAACGAGGTCACCGCGGCCGAGGGGCGGATCCTGCTGTTCGTCGACGAACTGCACACGGTCGTCGGCGCCGGTGCGACCGAGGGCGCGATGGACGCCGGCAACATGCTCAAGCCGATGCTCGCGCGCGGTGAACTGCACATGATCGGCGCGACCACGCTCGACGAGTACCGCAAGCACATCGAGCCGGACGCGGCGCTCGAACGCCGGTTCCAGCCGGTGACCGTGGACGAGCCGACCGTCGAGGACGCGATCTCGATCCTGCGCGGGCTGCGCGAGCGGCTCGAGGTGTTCCACGGCGTGAAGATCCAGGACGGCGCACTGGTCGCGGCCGTCGTACTGAGCCACCGCTACATCAGCGACCGGTTCCTGCCGGACAAGGCGATCGACCTGGTCGACGAGGCCTGCGCGATGCTGCGCACCGAGATCGACTCGATGCCCGCGGAGCTGGACGAGCTGACCCGGCGGGTACGGCGGCTGGAGATCGAGGACGCTGCGCTCGCGAAGGAGGACGACCCGGCCAGCAAGAACCGGCTGGAGGAACTGCGCAAGGAGCTGGCAGATCTCCGGGCCGAGTCCGACGCGATGCGGGCGCAGTGGGAGGCCGAGCGCCAGGTGGTACGGCGTACCCAGGACCTGCGCGGGCAGATCGAGCAGGTCCGGCAGGAGGCCGACCAGGCGGAACGCTCGTACGACCTGAACAAGGCCGCCGAACTGCGGCACGGGAAGCTCCCCGAGCTGGAACGGCGGCTGCTCGCCGAGGAGGAGCAGCTCGCGACGAAACAGGTCGCCGGGCGGCTGCTGCGCGAGGTGGTGACCGACGAGGAGATCGCGTCGATCGTCGCGCGCTGGACCGGGATCCCGGTCAGCCGGCTGCAGGAGGGCGAGCGGGAGAAGATCCTCCGGCTGGACGACGTACTGCACGAGCGGGTGGTCGGGCAGGACGAGGCGGTGCAGCTGGTCGCGGACGCGATCGTCCGGGCCCGGTCCGGGATCAAGGACCCGCGGCGGCCGATCGGGTCGTTCCTCTTCCTCGGGCCGACCGGGGTCGGCAAGACCGAGCTGGCGAAGGCGCTCGCGGCGGCGCTGTTCGACTCCGAGGACAACCTCGTCCGGATCGACATGAGCGAGTACCAGGAACGGCACACGGTCAGCCGGCTGGTGGGCGCGCCGCCCGGGTACGTCGGCTACGAGGAGGGCGGCCAGCTGACCGAGGCGGTCCGCCGGAAGCCGTACTCGGTGGTGCTGTTCGACGAGATCGAGAAGGCGCACGCGGACGTGTTCAACACGCTGCTGCAGGTGCTCGACGACGGTCGGCTGACCGACGCGCAGGGGCGCACCGTCGACTTCCGGAACACCGTGATCATCATGACGTCGAACATCGGGTCGGCGTACCTGCTCGACGGGGTGACGCCGGACGGGCAGATCAAGGAGGACGCGCGGGACGCGGTACTGGCCGACCTGCGGCACCACTTCCGGCCGGAGTTCCTGAACCGCGTCGACGAGATCGTGCTGTTCAAACCGCTGACGCTGCCGGAGATCGAGCACGTCGCGGAGCTGATGTTCGGCGACCTGCGGGCGCGGCTCGCGGACCGGCAGATGACGCTGGTCGTGTCACCGGAGGCGCTGCGATTCATTGCCGAGCAGGGCTTCGACCCGGTGTACGGCGCTCGGCCGCTGCGGCGGTTCATCTCCCGCGAGGTGGAGACGCGGGTCGGGCGGGCACTGCTGAGCGGCGAGGTGCTGGACGGCGCCGAGGTCGACGTGACGTTGTCCGACGAGGATGCTCTCGTCGTCCGGTACGAGAATCCGCCGGTGTGATGGCCGGCGTCGTGCAGTGCCCGCACTGCGGTCAGAAGAATCGGGTTGCCGGGGACGGGAAGCCGGTGTGCGGGAAGCCGTTGCCGTGGATCGTCGACGGCGGTGACCCGGACTTCTTCGCGACGGTCGAGTCGTCCAAGACCCCTGTCCTGGTGGACGTCTGGGCACCGTGGTGCGGGCCGTGCCGGATGGTCAGCCCGGTGCTGGAGAAGCTCGCGGCCGAGAAGGCGGGCGAGCTCAAGCTGGTGAAGATCAACGCCGACGAGGCACCGGACGTGTCCCGCCGGTTCGACATCCGATCCATCCCGACGCTGCTGGTGTTCCGCTCCGGCCAGCCGGTCGCGACGTACACCGGAGCGGCGCCGGCCACGGTCCTGCGGCCCTGGCTGGAAGATGCCCTGAGCAACAGCTCTGCGAAGTGAGACAGCCATGTTCAACCACCGCCGAGACCTCCAGTTCAGCTGCCGCCCGGCGCGGCCGGACCAGCGATCCGCCGACCAGCTGAGCCTGGTCATCGCCGACCAGTACGCCGAGATCGGCGTCGCCACGCACTACCTGCGCGGGTGGGAAGGCGCCGTACCGGGCCACTACCGCGACACGTTGGTGCACCTCGGCGTGGACCAGGTCGCGATGATCGAGATGCTCGCCACGATGATCGCCCGGCTGCTCGAAGGCGCTCCGCCGGAGACGGTCGACCGGGTACTGCGAACCCACCCGGCCGTTGCCGCCGTGATGGGTGGTGCCGACCTGGAGCGCGCGCTCGAGCCGGAGGTCGCTCCGTGGCATCGGGAGGGTGTCAGCGATCGGCAGCACCTGCTCGCCGACTTCCTCGCGAACGCCCGGGCGGAGCGCGACCACCGGGCCGTCGTACAGGCGTTCCACGACCGCAGCGACGACCCGGACATCAGGCTGCTGCTGTCCTGCGTGCTCGCCCGCACGGAGGAGCACCGCCGCGAGTGCGCGGCGGCCGTCGGTGCGCTGACCGAAGAGCCGGAAGAGCGTGTCTACCCCCCGACAAGCCGACAGGACTGGAGCAGCAGATGAGTGATGACGAGTTGCAGCGTGATGTCAACGATGCGATCTTCTACGATCCGAAAGTCGACAGTGTCGCGATCGTCGCGGCGGTCGAGAAGGCCGTGGTCACGTTGCGCGGGACGGTCGGGTCGCTGCGCGAGAAGGTCGAGGCCGAGAACGACGTACGGCATGTCGCCGGGGTCGTCGACGTGCAGAACGAGCTGGTCGTGACGCCGCTGGACGCCGCGCGGCAGGACGACGCCGACCTGCGCGGCGCCGTACTGCAGGCGCTCGTGCTGGACAGCGGCGTACCGTCAACTGTCGACGTTCGGATTGTCGACAGTTGGGCGACCCTGAGCGGTACGGCGCACTGGCAGCACGAGCGCACCGAGGCGGAGACCGTGGTCAGCCGGATGGAGTCGGTCAAGGGCGTCACGAACAACATCCAGCTCGTGCCGGCCGAGCCGATCGCGCCGGACGTCCGGCAGTCGATCGTCGACGCCCTGCAGCGCAACGCCCGGGTCGACGCGAAGGGCATCACGGTCGAGATCGACGGCACCACGGTGGTGCTCGGCGGGACCGCGACCTCGCTGGCCGAGCGGCTCGAGGCCGCCTCGGCGGCGTGGGCGTCGCCGGGCGTGACCGAGGTGGTCAATCAGATCGAGATCGTGAAATGACCGCCGCGGGCGGGTCGTCGAGGAACTCGGCGGCCGGGACGAAGTACAGGCTGCCGGTGGCCGCGGTCGAGAAGTCGAGGATGCGGTCGTGGTTGCCGGCCGGTTCGCCGACGAACATCCGGTGCAGCATCCGCTCGATCACGTCCGGCGTCGCGGCGTACCCGATGAAGTAGGTGCCGAACTCGCGGGTGCCGACGGCGCCGAACGGCATGTTGTCGCGGACGATCTGCCGCTGGGTCCCGTCGGTCTCGACGATCGTGTTCACCGCGACGTGCGAGTTCGGGGCCTTGTCGGCGTCCGGGATCTCGATGTCGCTGAGCTTGTGGCGGCCGATCACCACCTCCTGCGCCTCGACCGGCAGTTTGTTCCAGGCATCCAGGTCGTGCAGGTACTTCTGGACCACGACGTAGCTGCCGCCCGCGTACGCCGGCTCCTCGGCGCCGATGGTCACCGCTGCCGTGGCGGCCGCGCCGGCGGGGTTCTCGGTGCCGTCGACGAAGCCGAGCAGGTCGCGCTCGTCGAAGTACCGGAAGCCGTGCACCTCGTCGACCACGTCCGCGTGGCCGGCGAGCCGATTGGTGAGCTGTGCGGCGAGCTCGAAGCACAGGTCCATCCGGCGGGAACGGAGGTGGAACAGCAGGTCGCCGGGGGTCGAGACGGCCGTGTGGGCGGCACCTTCGAGCCGCTGGAACGGATGCAGGCCGGCTGGGCGCGGACGGCCGAACAGGCGGTCCCAGAGGTCGGCGCCGATCCCGACGACGCAGTTGAGCTGCGCCTCCGGGACGCGGAACCCGACCGCCCGGACGATGCCGGCGATGTCGGGGAGGAGTTCGCGGACGGCGTCCTCGCCTCCTGGGCGTACTGTCGCCACGACAAAAACCGCCGCCACCGCGGGCGGTGCTACCACGTCCTGGACCGTCATGTTCCCCAATCTGTCCGGCGCGGTGTGCACAGGCCAGCGCCACGGCTGATCCCTGTCCGGACCGCCAAACCTCGCTGGCGGATCGGACAACGGTTAAGGGTTCGGCTACAACTTCTCGTAGCAGCACGGGCGGCTCTGCCACACTCGCGGCACCCATCAGCTAGCTCAGAAGGGTCCCGCCCATGCCCTCCAAACTCATCCTCAAGACAGCCCTCACCGTCGGCAGCCTGCTCCTCGCCGCGACATCCGTCCCAGCTACGCAAGCATCCGCCGTCCAGGCCCCCACCTCCGGCGTGACCGTGAAGCTGCCCGCCGCGGTTGCCGGCACCCTCGGCGTCAGTAGCAAGTCCCTCGTCGACACCGTCGCGGCCGACATCCTCTCGCGCTCCCACGACGCCAAGGGGCTGACCCCAGCGGTTGCCGTCAGCAAGCTCTCGTCCGAGGGCCGCAAGGTGGTCGTCGACGTCCGCAACGCCACGCCCACCTGGGCCCGCGGCGTCGCGTACGTCGAAGCCCCCCGCACCACCGAAGGCAGCCCCGAAGGCTGGCTCTACATCGCCCGTAACGTCGACGGCCACTGGGTCGCCGGTCTCGAAGGTGACCGCACCTTCGCCACCTACGTAGCCACCTCACCCCTCGTCGGCCAGGCCGAGCGGCAGACGATGACCGCGTACGCCGACCACAAAGCCAACCTCACCGCCGCGAACACCGGCGGCCTGCTCCTCCCGTGGATGCCCGACTACTACATGAACCTGACCGGCGGCCCGCACGCCAGCGACGGCGCGACCGGCTACTGGAGCAGCCTCGACTTCTCCGGCGGCAACGCCAGCGGCCGGGTCCGCTCGTCCGGCAGCGGTACGGCGACCTCGATGTGCGGCGCCGGCGGCGGCTGGACGCGGGTGATCCACCCGAACGGCTTCTCGACGGACTACTACCACATGTGGAACGCGACGTACTACAACGGCACGGCGGTCGGCAGCAGCGCGCTGCTCGGCAACATCGGCATGGACACCTGCGCGGGAGGTTCCGCCACCGGTGCGCACGTGCACTGGAGTCTCCGGACGTACGACGCCAACTACAACGGCACTTACACCTGGCTGAACGGCCGTACCATCGGCGGCTGGACCTGGTGGAACGGCTCCAGCCAGTACACCGGCTGCGCGACCCGGCTCGGCGTCACCGCGTGCCCGGGCAACGACATGTACAACCGCGTGAGTTGACGCCTACGGGGTTGGCGCGTGTCTAGAATCTCCTGTGGCGCGCTATCAGCTGGAGCCGGGGGACTACGGGCTGGTGCGGTTCGTGGTGTCCCCGCTCACCGAGCTCGGCAACTCGCTGCGAGCCCTGCGCGCGCCGACCTCCTACCCCTTGCAGGCACCCTGGTACGCCGCCGTCTGCGGCGTCCGTGACCAGCTTCCGCTCGACGTACTGCGCGGGTTGATCGGGCCGACGTTCAACACGCCGGACCTGTTCAACCCGCGGGTCGGCGTACCGCTGACGCTCACCGCGCAGCTCGCGTACCTGCGCGACCAGGACCTGCGGACCCTCGGCGCGGACATCGAGTCCGCGGTCGGCGGCGTACCGCGGGGTCTCGGAGCGAGCGGGCGGTCGTTCGGCCACCGGCTCGCGGACGCGCTGGCGGCGTACTGGGGGTTGGCGTTCCAGCCGCACTGGTCGCGGATGCGGGCGGTCCTCGACGCGGACGTGGCCGTGCGGGCGAGGTCGCTCGCGGCGGAGGGCGTGATCGCGACGCTGAACGGCTGCGGGCCGGGCGTGCGTGCGGACCGGACGTCGATCACCGCGCACATCCTCGGCCGCGGCGACGACGACCTGGTGCTGACCACGCGCGGGCGGCCGTTGTTCGTCGTACCGTCGCTGTTCACGCTGAGCAGTTCGACGCCGCTGACCGACTCGGACCCGATGGTGATGTACGGCGCGAGCAACCAGCGGTCGATGTGGACCGACCCCGGTGACGCCGGCGGTACGGCGTTGCTGAGCCCGCATCGCCGCCGCTACCTGCGGGCTCTCGGCACCGGACGGACGACGACCGCACTGGCCGAGCAGTTCGGCGTGTCGCCGTCGGCCGCGAACCAGTCGCTCCGCGCGATGACCGCCCAGGGCCTGGTCCGCGCCCGCCGCGACGGCCGCACGGTCGTCTACGAACGCACCCCGCTCGGCGACCAGCTCGCCGACCTGACCTAACGCCCGAGCAGCTTCCCCAGCCAGCTGCCGCCCTCGCGCTCGGCCTTCGGGTGGCCTGGGCACCACAGGTCCGCGGGCACGGAGGCCTTCACCTGCGCGACGTGCTGGCCGCAGCCGGCCCAGGTGGTCTTCGAACAGGTCTTACACGTGACCGGTCGGCACATGCTCGTTCTCCTTCAGGGTCAGGCCGATCTTCACGGCGTTCTCGAACTGGTCGTCGACGGCAACGATCTGGCGACCGGCCGCGTGCAGGAATGACGCGGCGATCGACGCGCGGTAACCGGCGGCGCAGTGCACCCACAGCTCACCGGGCGGTACGTCGGCGATCCGCCGCGGCAGGTCGTGCACCGGAACGTTGACCGCACCCACGATCGCGGACGCCCGGTGCTCCTCGGTCCGGCGGACGTCCAGCACGACGACGTCCCGGTGGTGCCGGACCTGCGCGAGGTCCGCGAATGTCGCGGTCGGGAACGACACCGGCCGGTCGGCGCTCCACTGCCCGGGACCGCCGGTGGCCTGCGCCGCGGGGCGGTCGATGCCGATCCGGACCAGTTCGCGCTGGGCCTGCGCCACGTCCGCCGCGGACTCGCCGAGCAGCGTGACCGGCGTACCCCAGGGGATCAGCCACCCGAGGTACGTCGCGAACGCGCCGTCGAGGCCGAAGTTCACCGTGCCGGGCGCGTGGCCGGCGGCGAAGGCGGTCCGGGTCCGCAGGTCGACGACCCATTCGCCGGCGTGGATCCGGCGCTCGAGCTCGGCGGCGTCGGCACGCTGGGGGAGCGAGAGGTCGGGGGCCTCCGGCCCGGCGGCGTTGGCGGGAGCCATGTGTGCGTAGTACGCGGGCCAGGCGCCGAGGCCGTCGAGCAGGTCACGGACGTAGTCGGCCTCGTCCTGGGTGAGCGCCGGGTTCTGCTGCTTCTCGGCGCCGATCGTCGACGCGGTCGCCGCGGACTGGGTCGCCGAGCAGAACGAGCCGAAGCCGTGCGTGGGGAAGACCTCGGTCTCGTCCGTGAGTGCGTCTGCGAGTTTGTGCGCGGAGCGGTGCTGGTGGTGCACGAGCGCCTCGGTGTGCTCCGGGCCGAGCAGATCGGGCCGGCCGGTCGCGCCGTACAGCAGGGAGCCGCCGGTGAAGACCGCGATCGGCTGCGCGTCGTCGGTGAGCGCGTACGACAGGTGGGTGAAGGTGTGGCCGGGGGTGTGGATCGCGCGGACCCGCATCCGGTCGCCGATCCGGAGCGTCTCGCCGTCGCGGACCGGCGTACGGTCGAAGGCGACGTCGTCGTCGGCGTTGACCAGGTACGACGCACCGGTCGCGCGGGCGAGCGCGAGGCCACCGGTGACGTAGTCGTTGTGGATGTGCGTCTCGAACACGTGTGTCAGCCGGACGCCCTCGGCGCGCAGCAGCTCCAGGATCCGGTCGATGTCGCGCTGCGGATCGACCACGAACGCCACGGCACCGTCGTGCACGAGATAACTGCGGTCGCCGAGCGACGGTGTCTCGACGGTCCTGATCGTCAGCCGGCTCATCACCTGATCCTCACTGGACGGCATCCCCCTGGGGGGTTCGAGAAGACCGTAACACATCCCCCCGGGGGGATGTAGAATCGGGCCTCATGGACCTCGATCCGCAGGACATCAAGCCGATCATCACCCGGATGAAGCGCGCCCACGGCCATCTCGGCAGTGTGATCCGGATGCTCGAGGACGGCGCCGACTGCGAAGCCGCCCTGACGCAGCTCGCCGCTGTTAACAAGGCCCTCTCCCGCGCCGGCTTCGCGATCGTCAGCACCGGTCTCCAGCAATGTCTGACCGACGAGGACTCCGACCTCGACCCGGCCAAGCTGGAGAAACTGTTCCTCTCGCTCGCCTAACGCCGAGGGGTGCCGAGGCGGAGGATGCGGGCGGACGGCTCGGGCGTGTCGGTGGTGACGGTGAGCTTGTCGCCGGTCCAGGTGAAGGTCCAGGCTCCGAGCTCGCTCGGGAAGTGCGGATGGATCTCCGTCGGGGGGATGTCCAGGGTGATGATGGCCGGCCCAGGGTCGCGGTGCCAGATCGCCAGGTACGACGTCGCGGCGCCGTTGAGGCAGACCGCGACCCATTCGTCGGTCCACTCCGGCAGCCCGAGCGGCCAGGTCGGGACGAGCGTGCCGAGGTCTGCGAGTACGGCGCGGTGCGCGCCGACCGCCGCCCGGACGAGGTCGAGTTCGGCCGTGGTCATCCGGTTGAGGTGACCGGACAGGTACAGGCGGCCCAGGATGCCGTTCGCGAGGGCGAGGGTGAACTCCTCGCGGGTGGTTCCGGTGATCGGGTACGCCCAGTGGCCGGCCTGTTCGGGGAGTACGGCGGCCGGCGCCGCGGCGGCGATCGGTGCGTAACGCAACGGGTCTTCCTGGTCGGACGTCGACTGCAGATGCAGCCGCGAGAGCATCGCGTAGTCCATCCGCATCGCGCCCGACGCGCAGTTCTCGATCAGGAGGCCGGGATGGCGCGCCTGGAGGTCGTCGATCCAGCCGAGCAGCGCGCGGTTGTGTTCGAGGAGACCCTGGCCGAGCGAGGTCCCGCCCTTGTCGGTGCCCGGCCCCGTCATCGTGTTGTTGTCGAACTTGAAGAAGCCGACGCCGAAATCGCCGACCAGCCGGTCGACCGTCTCGTTGAGGTGCTTGCGGGCGACCGGGCTGCGCAGGTCGAGGAGGTAGCGGCCCGACTCCGACACGCGGCGGCCGTGGCGGGTGAGGAAGGCGTCGTCGGGCAGTTCGGCGGCGATGGGGGAGCGGACCCCGATCACTTCGGGTTCCAGCCAGAGGCCGGGCACCATGCGGCGTGCGTGGATCCGGTCGATCACCTCGGCGAGACCGTTCGGGAAGCGGGTGGCCGACGGTTGCCAGGCGCCGACGGTGTTCCACCAGTCGCCTTCGGCGTACCAGCCGGCGTCGATGCAGAAGTAGTCCGCGCCGGCGTCCGCGGCGGCGTCGATCAGCGGCAGGAGTTTCTCGGTGGTCGGATCGCCGAGCAGCGTGTTCATGTAGTCGTTGAAGATCACCGGCATCCGCTCGTCCGCCGGCCGGCGACGGCGTACGGCGCGCCGCTGCCGGGTGAGCGCCCCGAACACGCTGTCCTGGTCGGTGCCGGCGACGAGCGACACGGGCACGGTGACGAACGGCGCCTCGGCGCTGATCGGCACGCTCCACTGGTGTTCCTGATCGGTCGGGCCGCTGAGCAGCAAGTAGCCGCCGTGCCGGCTCTCACCGATCTCGTAGTGCCACGGGCCGTTGTGCTCGATCTGCCAGCCGAGCGCGTACGGCGTACTCCGGCCGACGAGAACGCCGACGGGCAGCCGTTCCCCGGTGGACCAGGAGTTCGTGCTGGTCACGGCGTACCGGCTTCTGGCGACGTGCTGATGCGCGGGCGTGATGATGTCGGCCAGACCGTCGGAGCGCAGCGGGCGGACCGACCACCGGGACTCGGCCATCCAGCTGTTCGACGCCGAGTGCAGGTCGGCGTCGACCGAAGGCAGCGCGAGCACGAGCGACGACAGGAACGTGAGCTCCAGCGTGCCCGTGCCGACCATCGAGGCCTCGGTCCAGGTACGGACGCCGGCTCCCGCCTCGAACACGCTGGTGACCCGCAGGCCGGTGTCCGGTTCCTCCTGCACGATGCGCAGCGTGGTCCCGGACTCCTCGTGCCGCACATACCGCAACTGCTGTCCCAGCACCGTGTCGACGTGCCGGTTGCTGCTCGGCGATCGACCGTGGCCGACGGCCTCCACCTCGACCAGCGGCTGCGCCGGTACGCCGCCGGTCGTCAGCCGGACCGGTCCGTCATCGAGGTGGAAGGTCAGCGTCAGGTCTGGTGCGGTCCAGTGCAGCAGGTTGTCCACAGATCCTCAGTCCGTCGTACGGCGTTCGAGGAGGTAGTCCTCGACCGTGAAAAGGTGGGCGGCCATCCGGGTCCGGGCCCGGTCGGAGTCGCGGGCCGTGAGCGCCGCGAGGATCGACAGGTGCTCCCGATGCGCGGTCTCGTCGGCGCCGGGCTGGGCGATCGAGCGGCGGAGCCGATCACGCATGGTGCGGCCGCCGAGGGCGTCGATGAGCGCGGACAGCACCGGGTTCCCGGCGGCCTCGGCGACGATGCGGTGGAACGCGATGTCGTTCTCGATCACCGTCTCGTGGTTGGGCTCCGGCAGCGTGAGCTCGACCTCGTTGCCGTGCAGCAGCTCCGCTGCCGCCGCGAGCGCGTCCGCGCCGATCTGCCCGGCGGCCAGCGCGGCCGCCTCGGTCTCGAGCATCCGCCGTACGGCGTGCAGGTGGTGCGTCCCGCTGGCGTGCTGCAGGTCGACCACGAAGCCCATCGGTGCCAGCAGCATCGACGGGTCGAGCGCGGTGACGTACGTCCCGTCGCCTTGACGGGTCTCCAGGACGCCCATGATCGAGAGCGCGCGGACGCCTTCGCGCAGTGCGTTCCGGGAGACGCCGAGGGCCGGCGCGAGCTCCTTCTCGATCGGCAGCCGGTCGCCGGGCCGGAGCCCGCCGTCGATGAGCATCTGCCGGATGCTCTGCACCACGACATCGGTCTGCGAGGGACCGGCGGTGCGGCCCTGCGCGACAGGCTTGACCGCGCTCATGTCGCCGCGGCGGCAGCACGTGCCGTCCAGTAGGAGCCGTCCGGGAAGCGGTAGGTCTCGAGTGACTGCCTGTACATCTCGGCACTGTAACCGGGCGCCGTCGGCAGCACGTAGGCGCCGTTCCGCACCACGCAGGGATCGACGAAGTGCTCGTGCAGGTGGTCGACGTACTCCGTGACGCGGCCGTCGAGCGAGCCGGAGACCGCGACGTAGTCGAAGATCGCGAGGTGCTGGACCAGCTCGCAGAGGCCGACCCCGCCGGCGTGTGGACAGACCGGTACGCCGAACCAGGCGGCGAGCAGGTACACCGCGAGGATCTCGTTGACGCTGCCCAGGCGGGCGGCGTCGAGCTGGCAGTAGTCGATCGCGCCGGCCTGGAACATCTGCTTGAACAGCACCCGGTTCATCCCGTGCTCACCGGTCGCGACGCCGATCGGCGCCACCGCCTTGCGGATCGCGGCGTGGCCGAGGACGTCGTCGGGACTGGTCGGCTCCTCGATCCAGAGCGGATCGAACTCGGCCAGCGCCTTGACCCACTCGATCGCCTCCGGCACGTCCCACACCTGGTTCGCGTCGATCATCAGGTGCACGTCCGGTCCGAGCACCTCGCGGGCGATCCGGCAGCGGCGGATGTCGTCGTCGAGATCGGCGCCGACCTTCAGCTTGACGTAGTTGTAGCCGGCGGCAACGGCTTCCTCGCAGAGCCTGCGGAGCTTGGCGTCGGAGTACCCGAGCCAGCCGGCGGAGGTCGTGTAGCAGGGGTAGCCGGTGGTCCGCAGTTCCGCGATCCGTTGCTGACGGCCACTTTCCCGGGAGGTCAGCAGCGTGATCGCCTGCTCGCGGGTGAGGGCGTCGGTCAGGTACCGCAGGTCGGCGGCGTCGACCAGCTGCTCCGGTGACATCCCGGACAGCAGCTGCCACAGCGGTACGCCGGCCCGCCGGGCGGCCAGGTCCCACACCGCGTTCATCACCGCCGCCAGCGCGAGGTGGACGACGCCCTTGTCGGGGCCGAGCCAGCGCAGCTGGGTGTCCGACTGCAGCTCGCGGTACACCGCGCCGAGGTCGTCGCACAGTTCGCCGACGTCGCGCCCGATCAGCGGCTCGGCGCGCTGCAGTGCCGCCGCCACGCACAGGTCGTTGCCGCGCCCGATCGTGAACGTGAACCCGTACCCGGACAGGTCGCCGGCGTCGGTGTGCAGGACCACGTACGCCGCGGAGTAGTCGCCGTCCTTGTTCATCGCGTCGGACCCGTCCCGGGTCAGCGAGGTCGGGAAGCGGACATCGACGGCCTCGACCGAGGTGATACGGGGCATGGCGGCCTCACCTGAGAATAGATGGGATCTTTCGCGATCTTTCGACGGCGTTCAGTATGGACCATGGCGGCCGTGAGCGCTACGATCCCGGAAATTCATGGGATTAATCCTCGTCATCACGACGGAGGGCTGGAGATGAGCGACCTGGTGAGCGCTGATCGGCTCGGCACGCAGTCACTGGTGTACGACCGGCCGGCGGCGACCTGGCTGGAGGCGCTGCCGCTCGGCAACGGCCGGATCGGCGCGATGTGCTTCGGCGCCGTCGGTGCCGACCGGATCGGGCTGAACGACGAGACGCTGTGGTCGGGCGGTCCGGCGACCGCCCGCCTGCTGTCGGCGCCGCTCGGAGCGACCGGAGCGGATGCCGTCCGCGACGTTCGGGAGGCGTTGTGGGCCGGCGACGTCCGCCGTGCGCACGAGTTGGCCCGGGGCTTCCACTCCGGCTACTCGCAGGCGTACCTCCCCCTGGGTGACCTGCTGCTCGACCTGACGCTGAACGGCGACGTGACGCGGTACCGCCGCGTGCTGGACCTGGACGCCGCCGTGGCGACGACGGAGTACGAGGTCGGCGGGACCGCCGTACGTCAGGAGGTCTTCGTCAGCGCACCTGCCGATGCACTCGTCGTACGCCTGACGACGTCGGCTCCCGTGCCGGAGTTGACCGTTCGGTTGACGTCGAAGCTGCGGGCACACCCGGTGGACGGCGGGCTCGGTCTGTTGCTGCAGGCACCGGCCGATGTCGCGCCACCGCACCGCGACGTACCGGAGCCGATCCGGTACTCCGACGGGCCCGACCGCGGGATGGCTGCCGCGATCGCGCTACGGGCCACGAGCGACGGTGAACTGACTGCCGACGAGACCGCGCTCCGGATCCGGGACTTCACCGAACTCACGCTCTTCCTCTCGACGGCGACGGGGTACGACGGCCCGTCGAAGGCGCCGGTCCGCACGGCCGAGGAGTGCTGGGCGATCGCGGACCGGACGGCACGCGCGGCCGCGGACCGGCCGTACGAGGACCTGCTGGCCGACCATCAGAGGGACCACCGCCGCCTCTTCCGCCGCTCGTCGCTGGCGCTACCGGCAACGGACGCCGCCGAGCTGCCGACCGACGAGCGGGTGGCGCGGTCCGCCGGGACCGATGACCCGGCGCTGGCCGCACTGCTGTTCAACTACGGCCGGTACCTGATGATCGCGAGCTCTCGCCCCGGCGGCCTGCCGACGAACCTGCAAGGTATCTGGAACGAGATCCTGCGCCCGCCGTGGAGCTCGAACTACACGGTGAACATCAACACCGAGATGAACTACTGGCCCGCGGAGACGACCGGCCTGTCGGAGTGCCACGAGCCCCTGCTCAGGTTTATCGATCATCTTGCCGAGGCAGGCCGCCCCACCGCCGCGGAACGCTACGGCTGCGGAGGCTGGACGGCCCACCACAACACCGACGCCTGGTGCTGGACCGCTCCGGTGGAAGGGGATCCGCGCTGGTCGAACTGGCCGATGGCCGGCGCCTGGCTGGTTCGGCACCTGTGGGACCACTACGAGTTCACCGGCGACCTGGCCTTCCTCGGTGACTCCTGGCCGGCGCTGAAAGGCGCGGCGGAGTTCTGCCTCGACTGGCTGACCGAACTGCCCGACGGAAGCCTCGGTACGGCGCCCTCGACCTCGCCGGAGAACGACTACCTCGCCGCGGACGGGCAGCCCGCGTCGGTGACCGTGTCGTCGACGATGGACCTCGCGCTGATCTCCGACCTGTTCGGCAAGGTCGAGCAGGCGGCCGGACTGCTGGAGGTCGCCGATCCGCTGCTCGCCGAGCTGTCCACGGCCCGGAAGCGGCTGCCCGAGCCGTCGATCGGTGGCCGGGGGCAACTGCAGGAGTGGGCGGCCGACCTGCCCGAGGAGGATCCTCAGCACCGGCACATGTCGCACCTGGTCGGCCTGCACCCCGGCGACGCGATCACGCCGGACGGAACGCCGCAGCTGGCCGCAGCGGCCCGGCGGACCCTCGACCTGCGCGGCGACGAGGCGACCGGCTGGTCGCTCGCCTGGAAGATCTGCCTGCGCGCCCGGCTGCGCGACGCGGCCGCCGCACACCGCCTGATTCAGGCGTTCCTGCGGCCGGCCGACGACTCGGCGACCGGCCGGCCCGGTAGCGGTGCCGGCGTCTACCCGAACCTGTTCTGCGCCCATCCACCGTTCCAGATCGACGGCAACTTCGGAGCGACCGCCGGGATCGCGGAACTGCTCCTGCAGAGCCACGCCGGCGACATCGAGCTGCTCCCCGCGCTGCCCGGGGCATGGCGCAGCGGCCGGGTGACCGGCCTCCGAGCGCGGGGCGGCGTGGTGGTCGACATCGCGTGGACACCCCACGGGACCGAAGCAGTCCTGACCGCTGACCGGGATCAGGAACGAACGGTCCGGTACGGCGACCACCGGGTGCGCCTCCGGCTGACCGCCGGCGTCGGGCACCGCGTGCACTCGGCCTGATCACGGGCAGCAAGGAGGAGGTTCGATGGCAACACTGACGACAGTCCGGCCGCCGGCCGGCGAGACACCGGTACGGCGGCGGCGCCGGCGACGCGAACGTCCCGGGATCAAGGGCCTGCGGCGCAGCCTGTCCCGGCACTGGACCCTGTACCTGTTGATGGTCGTACCGCTGATCTGGTTCGTGGTCTTCAAGTACATCCCGATGTCGAACGCCGTGCTCGCGTTCAAGAGCTACAACGTCATCAAGGGCATCTGGGGGAGTCCCTGGGTCGGCTGGCAGAACTTCGACCTGTTCTTCCAGAACCCGGTGTTCTGGTCGCTGGTCAAGAACACCTTCGTCCTGTCGGTCTACACGGTCGCGGCGAGTTTCCCGCTCGCGATCGTCCTCGCGCTGGCGCTGAACGAGATCCGCAACGGGCTGTTCAAGCGGACCGTCCAGCTGGTGACGTACGCGCCGTACTTCATCTCCACCGTCGTGGTCGTCTCGATGACGATCCTGGTGCTGTCACCGCGGCTGGGGCTGATCAACGAGGGGCTCGGCTTCTTCGGGGTGCCGGCGGTCGACTTCCTCGGCAACCCGGACTACTTCCGGCACATCTACGTGTGGTCGGACGTATGGCAGACCACCGGGTACTCCGCGGTGATCTACCTCGCGGCGCTGGCCGGGATCGACCCGGCGTTGCACGAGGCGGCGCGGGTGGACGGCGCCAGCCGGCTGCAGCGGATCCGGCACGTCGACCTGCCCGGGATCATGCCGACCGCCGTCATCATCCTGGTCCTTGCGGTCGGCAACATCATGGCGATCGGGTTCGAGAAGGCGTTCCTGCTGCAGAACCCGCTGAACCTGAGCGAGTCCGAGATCATCGCGACCTACGTCTACAAGACCGGCCTGCTGAACGCCGACTTCAGCGGGGCGACGGCGGTGGGCCTGTTCAACTCGGTGATCAACCTGGCCCTGCTGCTGATCGTCAACGCCATCGCCAAGCGGGTCACCGGGAACGGACTGTGGTCATGACGACTCTCATCGAACAACGGCCGGCCTCGGGCAACAACGGCAAGAAGGTCGAGCGCCGCGAGGCCAGGGCACGCCGGATCCGCGAACCGCGCACCGACCGGATCTTCCTGTTCTGCGTGTACCTGCTGCTGGGCGTCTTCCTGCTCGTCGTGCTGCTTCCGTTGTTGTACATCGTGGCGAGTTCGTTCAGCAGCCCCGAGGCGGTGTCGTCAGGGCGGGTGCTGTTCTGGCCGGTCGACTTCTCGCTGCGCGGCTACCACGCCGTGTTCGAGAACCCGCAGATCGTCCAGGGATACGTGAACTCGCTCTTCTACACGGTCGTCGGCACGATCGTCAGCGTCACGATGACGATCGCGATCGCCTACCCGCTGTCGCGGCGTACGCTCGTCGGCCGGAACGTCGTGATGACGCTGATCCTGTTCACGATGCTGTTCACCGGCGGCCTCGTACCGACGTACCTGGTGGTCCAGTCGGTCGGCCTGCTCGACACCCGGTGGGCGCTGATCGTCCCGCAGGCGATCGGTGTCTGGCAGGTGATCATCGCCCGGACGTACTTCCGGACCGCGATCCCGGACGAACTCGTGGAGGCCTCGCAGCTGGACGGTTGCGGCGACCTCAGGTTCCTCTGGTCGGTGGTGATCCCACTGGCCAAGCCGATGATCGCGGTGGTCGCGCTGATGTACGCGATCATGCAGTGGAACTCGTACTTCGACGCGCTGATCTACCTGAAGAACCCGGACCTGTTCCCGCTGCAGCTCGTGCTGCGCAACATCCTGATCCTGAACACGACCGGTGGTGGCGCCGTCGACGCGTCGCTCGTCATCCAGCGCCAGCAGCTCGCCGACCTGCTCAAGTACTCGCTGATCGTGGTGGCGAGTGTGCCGGTGCTGCTCATCTACCCGTTCGTCGCCCGCTACTTCACCAAGGGAATCCTGATCGGCGCCGTCAAGGGCTGATCCTCCGACCTGTCCCAAACTCTGTGAGGAATCCATGTCTGTAAAGCTCAGTAGGCGGAGGCGTGCCGCGATCGCCGGCACCGCCCTCCTCGCTCTCGCCCTCGCGGCCTGTTCCGGCGGCAGCTCGAACGATTCCAGTGGCAAGCCGTTGCCGACCATCAGCGGCAACCCGGCGGTCACCTTGAGCGTCTTCGCGCCCCAGTCCGCGGACTGGAACCTCGCGACGAACGACTTCACCAAGCTGATCCAGCAGAAGTTCAACATCACGATCAAGTGGCAGACCACCACGTTCGACGGCGGACCGGCCAAGGAGAAGCGGCAGATCTCGCTGGCCAGCGGCGACTACCCGGACCTGTACCTGCTGATTCCGTGGGTCGACCAGTTCACCCAGGTCGATCTGCTGAAGCTGTCGCAGCAGGGTGTCGTCGTACCCCTGAACCAGTTGATCGACCAGTACGCGCCGAACATCAAGAAGGCGCTGGACTCCACGCCTGAGTGGAAGGCGATGGCGACGGCCCCGGACGGGAAGATCTATGGGATGCCGCAGTGGGTGGACTGTTTCCACTGCTCGTACCAGGACAAGCTGTGGATGAACTCGGCCTGGCTGAAGAAGCTCGGCCTGCAGCAGCCGAAGACGACCGAGGACATGCGCAAGGTGCTGGAGGCGTTCAAGACCCAGGACCCGAACGGCAACGGCAAGGCCGACGAGATCCCGCTCAGCGCCTCCGTCGGGAACTCCCTGATCCCGTACTTCATGAACGCCTTCATCTACGACCCGCAAGGTACGAGCAGCGGCAACAACGACTCGACCCTCGTCCTCAAGGACGGCAAGGTCGACCTCCAGGCGAACAAGGACGGCTGGCGCGAGGGTCTGCGGTACATCAACTCGCTCTACAAGGAAGGCCTGATCGACAAGGGCGCCTTCACCCAGAACGGGGACGCGCTGTCGCAGCAGGGCAACCGCGCCGGCTCGGTCGTGCTCGGCTCGGCGACCGTCCTGCACCCGGGCCAGTTCGTCAACACCGGCTCGGCGGACGGGCGGGACAAGCAGTACGACGCCGTACCGCCGCTGACCGGGCCGAGCGGTGCGAACTACACCGGCTACAACTTCCCGAGCGTACCGGGCGCGACGTTCGTACTGACGTCGAAGGCGACCCAGGAGCAGCAGATCCAGGCGATCAAGATGCTCGACTACATCTTCACCGATCCCGGTCAGATCAACGGCCAGTTCGGCATGGAGGGCAAGGGCTGGACCCAGCCCGGCGCCGGTGACGTCGCGCTCGACAAGGCACTGAAGCCGAGCTTCAAGCAGATCCCGCAGAAGCCCGGATCGAAGCCGCTCAACTCCGGCTGGGGCGCACTGGCGCAGTACAACAACACCGCGCACTTCCGGAACTCCGAGGCGATCGGCACCGACATCTACTCGCAGGCGGGCTACGAGCGGAAGTTGTTCGAGGCAACCAAGCTGTACGCCGGGCACGAGGACAAGGCCCAGATCTACCCGTTCTGGAAGGTCTGGCCGGACCCGGCGCAGGCCGCCGAGCTCGCGACCCTGCAGACCAACATCCAGAACTACGTGCAGCAGAACGCGCTCCAGTTCATCACGGGTTCGAAGAACCTCGACACCGACTGGGACGCCTACGTGAAGGGTCTCGACAGCCTCGGCCTGAAGCGCTACCTGGAGATCCAGCAGGCCGCGTACGACAAGGTCCCCAACAAGTAGCAGAGGAGCGATCAGTGCCCTTCGAACCAACCTTTGAGTCCCTGACCACGTTCGAATGTCCCGACTGGTTCCGGGACGCGAAACTCGGTATCTGGTCGCACTGGGGTCCGCAGTCGGTTCCCAGGTACGGCGACTGGTACGCGCGCCACATGTACCGGGAGGGCAGCGACCAGTACCGGTATCACCTGCGGACCTACGGGGATCCGTCGGAGTTCGGGTACGAGGACGTCGTACCGCTGTGGAAGGCCGAGAGGTTCGAGCCGGACGCGCTGATGGATCAGTTCGTCGCCGCGGGCGCACGGTACTTCGTGTCGCAGGCGGTGCACCACGACAACTTCTTCAACTACGACTCGGCGGTGAACCCCTGGAACTCGGTGAAGGTCGGTCCGGGTAAGGACATCGTCGGGCTCTGGAAGGCCGCCGCCGACCGGCGCGGGCTGCCGTTCGGCATCACCGAGCACCTCGGCGCGTCCTTCACCTGGATGAAGGCCACCGAGGGCGACGAGGTGCCGGATCCCTGGTACACCGACGATCCCGCCTGGCACCGGTACTGGCTCGAGGCCGTGACCGAGATGATCGACCGGTACCAGCCGGACCTGCTGTACTCCGACGGCCCGCTGCCGTTCGGCGAGGCGGCGTATGAACCGGGGCTGCGGGCGGTCAGCCATCTGTACAACACCAACCCACGGGCGGTGTACCAGCAGAAGGACCGGCGGCCGGAGGTGAGTGCCGTCGGGATCATGGACATCGAACGCAGCCAGACCCCGGGCGTCCACCCCACGCCGTGGCAGACCGACACCTCGGTCGGGGACTGGTTCTACAACGTCCGCGACGTGTACAAGACCGCTGGCCACGTCGTCGAGATGCTCGTCGACATCGTGTCGAAGAACGGCAACCTGCTGCTCAACGTGCCGCAGCTGCCGGACGGCAGGCTCGACGCCGAATGCACCCGCATCCTCGAGGACCTCGGTGCCTGGACCGCGATGTGCGGCGAGGGCATCTACGGCACCCGGCCCTTCCGTGTGTTCGGCGAGGGACCGTCGAGCGTGCTGATCAAGGGCTTCACCGAGGACCGGGTGCCGTGGACGAGCTCCGACTACCGCTTCACCCGCCGGGACGACACGGTGTACGCCTTCCAGCTCGCCTGGCCCGAGGACGGCCGCGCCGTGATCCGCAGCTTCGTGGATGACCGGGTGACCGGAGTGCGGCTCCTCGGCCACGGCCCGGTCGCCTTCGAACAGGCGGAGGGCATCCTGGTCGTCAGACTCCCCGACACCCCACCGGCCGCCGTCGCGAACTGCCTCGCCGTCGACCTGGAGGCCCGTTGATGTACCACGGCTATCTGTACGCGCACTTCAAGCGTGAGTCGGCGGACGGTGAGCAGATCTACTTCGCGTTGAGCGACGGCAACGACCCGCTGCGGTTCCACGACCTCAACGGCGGTCGGCCGGTGCTGCGCTCGACCGCCGGCGAGTGCGGCGTACGCGACCCGCACCTCGTTCGCTCTCCGGAGGGCTCGCGTTTCTATCTGCTCGCGACCGACCTGCGCCTCTACGACAGCCTCGACTGGGACCGCCACCAGCGACACGGCAGCCGCTCGATCATGGTGTGGGAGTCCACCGACCTGGTGCACTGGGACGCCGGCCGCCTCGTCGGGGTCGCGCCGCCCGAGGCCGGCAACGCCTGGGCTCCCGAGGCCGTTTGGGATCCCGAGCAGGACGCGTACCTCGTGCACTGGTCGTCGACGCTCTACGACAATCCCGACCATGTCGGTCAGAGCTACAACCGGATCATGTACGCCACCACCCGCGACTTCCGCGAGTTCTCCGAGCCGCGGAGCTGGATCGACCGCGGCTGGCAGACGATCGACGCCACGGTGATCGAGGACCGCGGCCGGTACTACCGCTTCCTGAAGGACGAACGGGGCCGCGACGGCGGGGCGCCGTTCGGCAAGACGGTGTTCTCCGAGACGTCGGACTCGCTGACTGCCGCGGAGTGGAAACCGCTGGCCGAAGGCATCGGCCTCGGCACGATCACGCAGGGCGAGGGGCCGCTGGTCTACAAGTCGAACACCGAGGACAAGTGGTACCTCTGGATCGACGAGTTCACCGCGGACCGGCGCTACGTCCCCTTCGAAACCACCGACCTGGAGGGCGGTGGATGGGTCCCCAGCACGGACCACCGGCTGCCGGAAGACCCCTGCCACGGCGTCGTCCTGCCACTGACGGCCGAGGAGCACCACCGCCTCGCTTCTGCCTGGGGAGATTCATCGGTGTTTGTACCGGACGCAGGCAGGGAGGTGCAGGACGGGCGCGTCGAGGTGCCGGCGGGCCTGGGCTGACCAGTCGACGAGGACCCGTAGGTCGTACATCAGGTGCCTCCTGCCGACGTTGGCAGGTAGGTGACGGCGGGGAGCGGGGCGTTGCCCGCGGCGGCCTGGGTGAGACGGTCGAGGGCGTTCGTCCAGAACAGGTCGTAGTGGTGGATGCGGCCGGCGCAGATGCCACCGTGCGTCAGGATCAGGTGGGCGCCGGTCCGCGCCGGGACCACGTCCACGAGGATCGTGCTCGGTCCGTGTGGCGTGTCGTTGAAGTTGGCCTGGAAGTAGTGCGGCGGGTCGCAGGTCGTGACGATGCCGGTCAGCTGCGTCCGCGCACCGGTCTCGACCACAAAGCCGCCGTACTGCGTGTCGCTCAGCACCGTGGGACCGAGCCAGCTGCTGAGCAGTTCCGGCCTGGTGATGAGGTTCCAGAGGCGGTCCGGGTCACAAATCAGCGTCCTGACATACCTGAGCTGTGGCGCCTGAGCCGTCCGTTCCGCGTGTCTCGTTGTCCGCGCCATACACACCCTGTGCCCACGGACGGCTCCTGGTAGTCGCGCCTACCAGGGATCGCGGACGTAGTTGATGTAGCCGACCGTGCTGCCGACCAGCATGATCGCGGCGAGGAGCAGGATCAGGATGTCGCGGAAGCGTTCGACGCCGAGGGAGCTGGTGTAGAACGAGTCCGGGTTGCGCTGGTCGTAGACGACGTCGACCTTGTCGCCGATGTGCCGGGCGCGGGTCCACAGCTGGACCGTCTGGGTGGTGGTGTGGAAGCTGCCGTCCGCGGCGCGGAAGCCGACCGTGACCTCGGTGCCGCCGCCGGTGCCCTGCGGTTCGCTCGGGAGTTTGCGGGCGGCAACGATCTCGCCGCGGGCGCGGGCCTGGTGGTCGGCCAGGTCGCCGAGGTCGCTGATCCGGTGGATGCCCCAGATCAGGGTCGCGACCCCGGCCGCGAACACGCCGACGGCCATCGCGGTGAACATGATCCAGGCGGCGACGACGCCGAGTCGCTTCCGGCGGGTCAGCCGCCGCGCCGAATGCTGGGTGCTCACATCTCTCAAGAGAACTCAGCGGCCGGGTTCTGTCCAGTCGAACCGGCGCGCCGCGCCGCGATCCCGACTGCCTGAAGCTGCCTGCCGTCACCCCTTGACGAGCAGTTCTGCGCAATGGCTAACTGTCGGCACCCGCCTGCCCGAGGAGACTCGATGCGCCTGCTCCGGTCTGCTGTCTGCGTGCTCGCCCTGGCCGCCCCGTTCGCGGTCGTGCCGCCTCCCGCCGGCGCGACTCCACCGACGCTCACCGCCGCAGTCTCACCCGCGCCGCAGCAGCTCGTGACCCGCGCCGACGGCTTCCCGATCACGCCGGTGGTCGGGCTCGTCCGGACCGCACGCACCGACGCCGACGCCGAGCGCGTCGTACGGCAGGCCCTCGACCGCGCCGGCGTGAAGACGATCCGGACGACCGACGGCACCGACCCCGGTACGCCGACCACGATCTGGCTAGGCCGCTCCGCGCCCGTCCTGGACTCCCTGCACGTCACGGACAGCACCGCCCTCCCCGCTGAGGGGTACGTGCTCGCAGCTGGCCGCGACGGCGACGACCGCGCCCAGGTGGTCCTCGACGGCGTCGATGCCGACGGCACCTTCTACGCGGCCCAGTCCTTCGCCCAGCTGATCCAGGACCACGACGGCCGCGACTGGCTCCCCGGCGTCGCGATCCGGGACTGGCCGACGATGCGCTACCGCGGCGCGATCGAGGGCTTCTACGGTACGCCGTGGTCGCAGGCGGACCGCCTCGACGAGCTCAGCTACCTCGGCGAGCACCGGATGAACACCTACGAGTACGCCCCGAAGGACGACCCGTACCACCGCGAGCAGTGGCGCGACCCCTACCCGGCCGACAAGCTGGCCCAGCTCGCCTCGCTGGTCGCCCGCGCCCGGCAGAACAAGGTCGACTTCACCTTCGCGCTGTCGCCCGGTCTGTCGATCTGCTACACCTCCGAGGCCGACTTCCAGGCGCTGATCGCGAAGTTCCAGGCCCTGTACGACGTCGGCGCGCGCTCGTTCAACGTGCCGCTCGACGACATCGACTACAACTCCTGGCACTGCGACGCGGACAAGGCGAAGTACGGGACGGGCGGTGGCGCCGCCGGCCGGGCGCAGAGCGATCTGCTGAACCGGGTACAGCGCGAGTGGGTGGCGTCCAAGCCGGACGTCGCGCCGCTGCACATGGTGCCGACGGAGTACTACAACGTCAGCGAGACGCCGTACAAGAAGGCTCTGCGGGAGCAGCTCGACAGTCACGTGGTCGTGCATTGGACCGGGATCGGGGTGGTGCCGCGCACGATCACCGCGGCGCAGGCCGCGCAGGCGAAGGCGGTGTTCGGCCACGACATCCTGATCTGGGACAACTACCCGGTCAACGACTATGCGGCCGGCCGTCTGCTGCTCGCGCCGTACACGGGCCGCGAGCCGGCCATCGCGGACAGCGTCGCCGGTGTCATCTCGAACCCGATGAACCAGGCAGCGGTCAGCAAGGTCGCGCTGTACTCGTTCGCCGAGCTCGGGTGGAATCCGGCGAAGTACGACCCGCAGGCGTCCTGGCGCCGGGCCCTCGCCGAACGCGCCGGCGGCGACCCGGGCGCGAGCGCCGCGCTCGAGGTCTTCGCCGACCTCAACACGTACGACGGCACGCTGCACCCGGAGAGTGCGCCGGTGTTCGCCGCGGCGGTCGACCAGTTCTGGCAGCTGTGGCGGTCGGGCCGGCGTTCCGACGCGATCGCCGTACTGCGGCCGAAGGTGAACGCGATCGCCGCCGCCCCGGCCACGATCCGGGCGAAGGTGGTGGACCCGGCGTTCGCCGACCAGGCGGAGTCCTGGCTGAAGGCAACGGAACTCTGGGGCCAGGCCATGAACCGCGCCCTCGACCTGCTGGCTGCCTTGGACGCAGGCGACGGAGCGGGCGCCTGGACCGCGCGGCAGCAGATGAACGCGCTCGTCACCCAGGCGAAGGCGATCCGCGACAGCCGGCTCCCGCACAGCGGTACGTACCCGCGGATCGGCGAGGGTGTCGTCGACGCGCTGATCGCCGAGGCCGCCCGCGTCCAGGACCGCTGGCTCGGCGTGCAGCCTGGGCGTACGGCGACCACCAACCTCGGCACGTACCAGGACAACGTGCCGGCGCGGATGGTCGACGGCGACCCGAACACCTTCTACTGGAGCAACGGCGCGCCGAGCACCGGCTCCGAGGTCCGCGTCGACCTCGGTCAACTGTCGACGATCGGATCGATCACCCTCCTGATGGGGAAGGCGTCCAGCCCGAACGACTACATCCACTCGGGCGTCCTGGAGTACTCGCCCGACGGCACCCGCTGGACCGAGCTGACCCGCGCGACCACGGCCGAGGTCCGCGCCACCGCCCCGGCGGGCACGACCGCGCGCTACGTCCGGTACCGCTCGCTGAGTGCGAGCGACTACTGGCTGGTCGTCCGTGAGTTCACGGTCGAGACGATCGGCGGGCGGACCACCACGCTGACCGCGACCGGTACACCGGCCCCGGCCGCGGGCTCGTCGTTGCGGCAGGCCGTGGACGGCGACCTCGACACCGCGTACGTGCCGGCGACCGCACCCACCGCCGGCGAGTCGTTGACCATCGGACTGTCGGCGCCGCGGGAGCTGGCCGGTCTCACGGTTCTCCAGCGGACCGTCGGGTCGGCGGACGTCGAGGTCCAGGCCGGGGGAGTGTGGCAGCGCGTCGGCTTGGTGTCGTCGGCGTACGCCGAGCTCCCGGTGGCCGATCTGAAGGTGGAGGCCGTACGGCTGGTCTGGACGGGCGGTACGCCGGCCGTCGCCGAGGTCGTGCCGCTGTGGTCGGACACCCCGCTGGCCGCGCTGCACGTCGACGAGAACCGCGCCGACGTGATCCGCGGCGAGACGTCGACCTTCACCGTCGACGTCGCGGCCGAACGTGGCACCGACGTCACCGGCGCCCTCGCCGTCACCGCCCCGGCGGGCTGGACGGTCGATGCCGCCGCCACCGTGACCGTCAAGCGCGGCTTCACCCAGTCCGTCCCGGTCAAGCTCACCCCACCCGCCGACGCACCCCTCGCCGACGTGGACGTCCCGATCAAGCTCACCGTCGGACAGACCGCCTTCGACGCGGTCCTACGAGTGGCGGTCCGGCCGCGCACCGCGACCACGAACGTCGCGCTGCACCGCCCGGTCGTTGCGTCCGGCATCGAACCCGGTACGTCGTTCACCGCCGACCTGGCCGTCGACGGCAACACCGCCACCCGCTGGGCCTCCGGGTACGACGACGCCTCCTGGCTGCAGGTCGACCTCGGTACGCCGACCCGCCTCGGCAAGGTCGTGCTGCGCTGGGAGACGGCGTACGGCTCGGCGTACCGGATCCAGGTGTCGGACGACGGGACCACCTGGACCACCGCGACCGAGGTCACGAACGGTGACGGTGGTGCCGACACCCTCTGGCTCGACACCACCGGCCGCTACGTCCGTCTCCAGGGCGTCCACCGCGCCACGCAGTACGGCTACTCGCTCTACGAACTGGAGGTCTACCCGGCCGTCTGACAGCTGACGGCCGGCCGGCCGGCCACTCGACATGAGAGGACGCTGAGAGGCGCGTGTGTGCGGTGGCCCGGCGATCTACGGTGGAACAGTGGGCACGGGGCAAGGGGTCCGGCAGCTGACGCGTTTTCTGGGCGTCAGCGCGCTCGCCGGTGCACTCGCGGCCGGTCTGGCGGTGCCGATCGCCGGCTTTGCCGGGATCGGCACCGAGGCGGTGGTGGATTCGCTGGCCACTCTGCCGAAGCCGTTGAGCAGCCGCCCCGCCGACGTCGGCACGCGGATCCTGGCCGCGGACGGCAGCCTGATCGCGAACCTGTACCAGGAGAACCGGGTCCCGGTCGCGCTGGACAAGATCGCGCCGGTGATGCGGCAGGCGATCGTCGCGACCGAGGACTCGCGGTTCTACCAGCACGGCGCGATCGACCTGCAGGGCACGCTGCGCGCACTGATCCGCAACCGCGCCGAGGGCACCCAGGAGGGCGGCTCGAGCATCACCCAGCAGTACGTGAAGCTCACGCTGCTCGAGGATGCCCGGACCCCGGCGGAGCAGCGCGCCGCGACGGCCCCGACGTACCAGCGCAAGCTGCTCGAGCTGCGGTACGCGATCGCGGTCGAGCAGCAGCAGTCGAAGGACCAGATCCTCGACGGCTACCTGAACCTCGCGAACTTCGGCGACGGCGCGTACGGCGTCCAGGCGGCCGCCCAGCACTACTTCGGGGTGAACGCCGCGGACCTCGACCTGCCGCAGGCCGCGATGCTCGCCGGGATCGTGAAGAACCCGAGCGGGTACGACCCGGTACTGCACCCCGCGGCCGCGACCGATCGGCGCGCGACCGTGATCCAGCGGATGCTCCAGCTCGGGACGATCTCGGTCGCCGCGGCCAACAGCGCGCTCCGGTCGCCGGTGATCGACCTGTCCCAGCTGAACCTGGTGCCGAACGGCTGCGGCAACTCGGCGTACCCGTTCTACTGTGAGTACGTCGTCTCGAAGCTCCTCGGCAACCCGGCGCTCGGCCCCACCGAGCAGGCCCGGGACCAGTACCTGAAGACCGGCGGGCTGACGATCCGGACCTCGCTCGACCCGCGGATCCAGGCCGCCGCGCAGAAGTCGATCGACGAGAACAGCAAGCCGACCGACACCACGATCGCCGCGATCACCGTCGTCCAGCCCGGCACCGGGCTGGTGAAGGCGATGGTGCAGAGCAAGCCGTACGGCGAGGGCCGCAACGAGACGGCGTACAACTACAACGTCGAGAAGTCGTACGCGGGCGGGTACGGCGGGTTCCAGAACGGCTCGACGATGAAGGCGTTCACGATCGCGGCGGCGATCCAGCAGGGCATCCCGATCGACTACCAGATCGACTCGCCGAAGCAGATCGACCTGAGCATGGTCCCGTACCGGACCTGCGAAGGCTGGACCCGGGACCAGAACTACCAGCCGGTGAACTCGACCAAGAGCGGCACGTTCACAATGGTCGACGCCGCCCGGTACTCCGTGAACACGTACTTCCTGCAACTGTCCCGGAAGACCGGGCTGTGCCCGATCGCGACGATCGCCGGCAAGCTCGGCATGTACAACGCGCAGACGTTGCAACCACTGGAGCAGGTCGTCTCGATGACGCTCGGCGTCGGGTACGTCACCCCGCTGATGCTCTCGAACGCGTACGCGACCTTCGCTGACCGCGGGGTGTACTGCCAGCCGTTGCTGATCACCTCGATCAAGGACCAGTACGGCAAGTACCTGTCGACGCCGAGCGAGTCCTGCAAGCAGGTCCTCGAACCGTGGGTGGCCGACGGCGTGAACCGGGTCCTGAGCGCGGTCATGCAGCCCGGCGGCACCGGCGGCAACCTGAAGTTCGGCAGCTGGGACCTGGCCGGCAAGACCGGCACCATCAACCAGAACCTGGCCGTCTGGTTCTCCGGCTACACCCCGAACCTGGCCGCCGCCGCGGTCGTCGCCGACGCGACCCCGCCGTACCAGAACCTCATGGGCCAGACCCTCAACAACCAGACCATCCACGACCCGACCGGCTCCGGTACCGCCGGTCCGCTCTGGGAAGCGGCCATGCAGGGCGCGCTGGAAGGCCTGCCCCACGACCACTTCACCGCGCCGCCGTCCCGCGTGCTCGGCAGCCTCGGGCCGTAACTAGGCGGTCGGATCCGGGCCCAGAGCGGCGTCGAGGAGCGTGCCCAGTTGGTCCAGTTGGGCCGGGGTGAGGCTGTCGAGCGAGGTCTTGAGGACCGCGTTGACCGCTTCCTGACCCTCGGCGCGGAGCTCTTCGCCCTTGGCGGTGAGGCGGTGTTTGACGGCGCGGCCGGGGCCGGGGACGCGTTCGATCAGGTCGCGGTCGGCCATCCGGGTGGCCAGCGAGCCGAACGACTGGTCGGTCTGGAAGGTGAGGACGGCCAGGTCGTGCAGGGACGCGTCCGGGTTGCGGTGCAGGTGGCGAAGGGTGTCCCACTGCACGAGTGACAGGCCGAGTGGGGCGAGCGCGCGGCTGAGGGCGCGGTGGTGACGGTACTGCAGGCGTTTGACGGCCAGGGCGACGTCCGCGGGCTGGTGTTTCATGCCACCCACTGTATCAGGTTGCTTATATCAGGATACTGATCTAAGGTTCCTGATATAAGCAACCTTGTGAGGGAGTCATGATGAGCGCACCGATTCCGGCCGGCAGCCTCCGGCCTGTCCGTACTCTGACCACCGCGGCCGGCATCACCGTCCAGGACCGCGACCGCACCCGGCCGTTCCTGCTGCTGCACGGTGGCGGCGGCGTCCTGACGATGGCCGGCTTCGCCGACCTGCTCGCCGAGCGCACGCACTCCCAGGTGCTGCTGCCGACGCACCCCGGCTTCGGCGGTACGCCGCGCAACGCGGACCTGACCACCGTCCGGGACCTCGCCGCGGCGTACGTCGCGATGCTCGAGGAGCTCGACCTTGCCGACGTGACCGTGGTCGGGAACTCGTTCGGCGGCTGGCTGGCGGCGGAGATCGCGCTGCGGCACAGCCCGCGGGTCAGCGGAGCGGTGATCGTGGACGGGATCGGCATCGAGGTCGAGGGTCAGCCGCTGACCGACGTGAGCGGGTTCTCCGCGACCGAGATCCAGAAGTTCTCCTGGCACGACCCGAGCAAGGCGCCGGTGCCGGCCGGCGCGGGCGGGACCGGGCCGAGCCCGGACGTGCAGGCGCTGATCGGGTACACCGGGCCGACGATGTCCGACCCGACGCTGGCCGGACGGCTCGGCGGCATCGACATTCCGGTGCATGTGGTGTGGGGCGAGAGTGACCGGATCGCCGGGCCGGAGTACGGCAGGGCGTTCGCCGCGGCGATCCCGCTCGCGACGTACACGCTGCTGCCGCGGACCGGTCACCTGCCGCAGTTGGAGACGCCCGAGGAACTGCTCGGCGCGCTGCTCGGGCTGGGGGCATGATGACGACCCTGACGGTGACCCGGATCGGGCACGCCTGCCAGTTGATCGAGATCGGTGACCGCCGGATCCTCACCGATCCGTGGTTCACCCAGACCTCCACCTACTACCAGGGGGAGCGGGTCGCGGCCACGGTCGCGGACCTCGGCCGGATCGACGCGGTCGTGGTCAGCCACGAGCACTACGACCACTGCGACCTCGACGCGCTCGTCGACGGCGGCTTCGACCTCGACGTAGCGCTGGTGGGACCGGGGACGGTGGCGGCGATCGCGCGGGACAAGGGGTTCCGGGACGTGCGCGCGATCGAGGCGTGGGAGGCGGCCGAGGTCGGCGACGTGCGGGTGACCGCGGCGCCCGGGAAGCACGGCGTGCACGAGATCACGTTCGTGATCCAGGGCGGCGGACGGACCGTGTACTTCGGCGGCGACTCGCTGCGGGTGCCCGAACTGGACACGATTCCCGAGCGGTTCGGCCCGATCGACCTGGCGATCCTGCCGACGAACGGCCTGTGCATCCGGCCGCTCAACCTCGAGCAGGTCGTGATGGACGCCGAGCAGGCGGCCGAGCTGACCGCGGTTCTCGCGCCGACGGTCGCGGTCGCCCAGCACTACGCATTCCACAGCGGCCGGCTCGGCGACCAGATGATCACCAAGGCGGACCAGGACCCGCGCCACTACGCCGACGCGGTCAGGCGCCTCGCCCCACAGGTCGACGTACGACTGGCCCTCCCGGGCGTCCCGGTGAGCATCCGATGAGCCGCACGTTCCTGCCCGACGTCGCGGACGACCTGCCGGCCGGTGAGCGCCCGATGGTGGCGATCGTCCGCGCGATCCCTGGTCACGAGGACGCGTTGGCCGCCGCGATCACCACGCTGACCGAAGCGGTCCGAGCGGAGGCCGGCTGCCGGGAATTCCGCTCGTACCGCAGCATCCCCGAGCCGGGCACGTTCTACCTGTACGAGATCTACGCCGACACACAGGCGTTCCGCGATCACCTCACGACCGATCACGTGGCGCACTTCTTCACCGAGCTCGCCGCCCACAGCACGTCCGGCGCCGGCGCCCTGGTGCAGGTAGTCGAGCTGGCCGCCGGATCAGGTGGTGCTCTCCAGTAGGGACAGGGAGGCGGCGGCTGCGGTGGTGGTGTCGCCGGCTTCGATGGCGGCGGCGAGTGCTTCGTGCCAGGTGTCTCCGCCGGACGAGAACACCTGCAGGCACTGGTCGTCCCGCACGCTCTCGGTGAGGGCTCGGGCGAAGCTCGTGTAGAGCTCGATCAGGACCGGGTTGTGCGAGGCGCGCGCCACGCACAGGTGGAACTCGACGTCGTTGGTGACGAACGCGGCCTCGTCACCCGCCTCGCCTGCGGCGGCCCGGGCGGCGAGCGCCCTGTTCAGTGCGCTGATGTCGGCCTTGGTACGACGGGACGCGGCCAGCCCGGCCGCCACGATGTCCAGGCCGCGGCGGACCTCGACGACGTCGCCGTGTTCGGCCGCGCCGAGCCGGCGCCGGATCGCGACGTCGGTGGCGTCCCGGGCGGTGACGTAGGTGCCGTCGCCCTGCCGGGTGGCGAGCAGACCGGCGTGCACCAGCCCGCGCACCGCCTCGCGGACCGACGCCCGGCTGACGCCGAGCTGACCGACCAGTTCGGTCTCCGACGGGATGCGTTCGCCGACCGCCCAGCGACCCTCGGTGATCTCCTCGCGGAGCTGGGTCCCGACGGACTCGACCAGAGAGACCCGCTCGACCTTTTTCATCGCAGCCTCTTCCTCAAACATCAGATGACTGGTAATCCTATCACCAAGCAACCCCGAGATCCCGGCTCGGCTCCGACGAATATCCTCCAGAGGAGGTCGGTCCGATGCACTCGACTGAATCACCGAACCAGCTCACCTCCGCGCCCGCCGCGGACGCCGTGTCCGTCGTAGGTCGCGTCCTGGACGCGATCCCGTTCAACCGTGCGCACCGCCTGATCCTGCTGATGGTCCTGCTGGGCGCGTTCTTCGACGTGATGGAGGAGAACTCGCTCGGCGCCGTCGGCCCGGCGCTGAAGTCGGTGTGGAACATCTCCACCCCGGAACTCGCCTTCCTGCAGACCGTGACGATCGGCGCGATGATCATCGGCAAGGTGGTCACCGGCGCGCTCGGTGACCACAAGGGCCGCCGGTTCGCGCTCGCGTTCAACCTCGCGATCTACTGCCTCGGCGCGCTGGTCTGCGCGCTCGCCCCGGGGTACGCCGTCCTCGCGATCGGCCGGTTTATCGTCGGCGTCGGCCTCGGCGGTGAGATCGCGGCCGGTATGACGATGCTCAGCGAACTGGTGTCGACGAAGTACCGCGGCGCGGTGGTCGCCTCGCTGAACGTCGGCGCCGGCGGCTTCGGCAACGTCGTCTCGTTCGGCTTCGCGGCCGTCGTCCTGGGTCCGCTCGGCAACTTCTTCGGCGGCCCGGACAACAGCTGGCGCTGGATGTTCGGCCTGCTGGTGCTGCCCGCGCTGCTGGTGCTCGTGTACCGGCGGTTCCTCCCGGAGACGCCGCGGTACCTGGCCTCCCGCGGCCGGATCGACGATGCGAACGGCGTACTGACCCGACTGGCCAACGGCCGCCTGAAGGACCGCGGCGGACCGGTCACGCCGTACATCCAGCACACCGGAGCGGCGCCGAAGGTCGAGAAGGTACGGCTGTCCGAGGTGTTCCGCGGCGTGCTGCTGCGGCGTACGGCGGCCCTCGCGGTGATCTCGTGGATGACCTTCGGCGCGCAGGTGACCGTCCTCGTGCTGATGCCGACGATCCTGGTCGAGCAGGGCTACACGATCACCAAGAGCCTCGCGTTCACGATGGTGATGAACCTCGGCAGCCTGTTCGGTGCCGCCGCGGCGACCTGGGCGGCGTTGCGGCTGCCGCGCCGCGCGGTGATCACCGGCGGTGCCGTCGCGGCCTGCGCGGCCGCGCTCGCCTTCGGGTTCCTGGCCAAGTCGCCGGCGTTGGTGCTGATCCTCGGCGCACTCTTCCAGTTCTTCGTGCTGCTGCTGAACAGCACGATCTTCGCGTGGGCTCCGGAGCTGTATCCGACCCGGGTCCGCGCGTTCGGCACCGCGATGGTGGCGGTCCAGGGCAATGTCGCCGGGGCGTTCGTCCCGATCGGCGCCGGGCTGCTGCTCGACCGCGCAGGCGTGGTCGCGGTGTTCGTCCTGATCGCCGCCATGTACTGCGTGATGGCGATCACGAGCCGGTTCGCGCCGGAGACGCACGGCCGCTCGCTCGAGGACATCAACTCCGACACGACTCAGGGAGTCTCATAATGGATCGCTTGCACGTCACCGCCACCTCGCACTGGCCGAACTACCTGCCGGAGTACGTCGCCCGCGAGCTCGGGTACTACCAGGCCGAGGGCCTGGAGTTCTCCCGGTCCGCGCCGGACGACTGGACGCAGGTACTGCGGGACCTCGAAGGCGGCACCGCGGACGTCGTACTGGGCGGCCTGTGGGTGCCCGCGATGTACCACGGCCGGGGCCGCGAGTACCGGGCCTTCGCGCAGCTGAACGCGCGCAACCCGAAGGCGCTGGTGACCCGCGAGCCGGTCGCGGACTTCGACTGGAACGACCTCGAGGGCAAGATCGTGCTCGCCCCGGGCGCCGGCGGCACGGCGCCGTTCGTGCACACCGCCGGGCTGATGCGCGCGGCCGGTGTCGACATGTCGAAGGTGCGCTGGGTCCGCGACCTGTCCGGGTCGATGCTTACCGAGTTGTTCCTCGGAGGGATGGGCGACGCGTTGGTCACGGACCTGGTGAACGCGTCGTTCATGGAGCACCGCAAGGAGGCGTTCGTTGCCGTCCGCCACGATCGGGCCGGCGGCCTGATGCCGAACAGCGTGTACTACACGACCGACGACGTACTCGCCCGGGAGGACCAGCTCGTGCCGCGGTTCTACCGCGCGCTGCAGAACGCGTACGACTGGCTGAAGGCGCACGAGGCGGCCGAGCTGACCGACCTGCTGGCGCGGGAGTGGCCGTCGCTGGACACCGGCGTCCTCGTCTCGATCGTCGACGATCTGCGCGCGAGCGGGATCTGGGACGACCTGCGGATCAGCGAGGAGGGGTACGCCGAATGGATGCGGATCCTGGTCGAGGACGGGCTGCTCGACGAGGTGCCGGCGTACGGCGACCTGGTCCGAGGAGTGTCATGAGTGCGCGGCCGATCCTGGCGCTCAGCCGCGCGGAGATCGCGAAGACGCTCGAGATGCCGGCCGTCATCGAGGCGGTGGAGAACGCGCACGCCGCACTGTCCACCGGCGCCGCGGTGCAGGCTGAGCGGTCCACCGTCGAGGTTCCCGGCTGTACGACGTTGCTCGTGCCGATGACGGCGGCGATCGGGTCGCGGGCGGCGGGTATCAAGCTGCTCACCGACACCCCGGCCAACCTGGCGCGGGACTTGCCGGTGCAGCAGTCGACGATCCTGCTGGTGGACCCGGAGACGGGTACCTGCGAGGCGATTCTGGACGGGCCTGCCCTCACCTTGTTCCGTACTGCGGCTGCTTCTGCGGTTGCTACCAAGTACCTGGCGCGGGGTGGGGCGCGGACGGTCGGGTTCGTGGGTGCGGGGGCGCAGGCGCGGGCTCATCTGGAGGCGCTTGCCTGTGTTCTCGATATCGGGCGGGTTGTGGTGTGGAGCAGGACGAAGGCTCGGGTCGAGGGGTTTGCTGCGCATGCCCGGGACCGTGGTTGTGAGGTGGTTGTTGCCGAGGGCCCCGAAGAGGTCGTGCGGGCGGTGGACGTGGTGTGTACGTTGACGCCTTCGCGGGAGCCGATCGTGCGCGGGGAGTGGTTCGCGCCGGGGTTGCACGTGAACGCGGTCGGGGCGCCGCCGCGGCCGGATTACCGGGAGATCGACAGCGACGGCATCGCCCGGAGCACGGTCGTCGTCGACAGCTACGACGTCGTACGGCGGGAGTCCGGCGACGTCCTGGTACCGCTGGCCGAGGGCCGGATCACCGCGGAGCACTTCGCGACCGAGCTCGGTGACGTGGTCGCCGGCGTCCGGCCAGGACGCCGTACCGACGAGGAGATCACGCTGTTCGACTCGGTCGGCCTCGGGCTGCAGGACATGGCGGCCGCGCGGCTCGCCGTGGACGCGGCCCGCCGGACCGGGCTCGGCGTCGAGCTGCGACTCAACTAGACGTGTGGCCCGCCGCTCGCCGGGATCGAGACGGCGGGCCACACCCCGAACTTCGACAAGGAGCGACATGCCCACACCGAGCCCCGGATACTCGATCACCGCACGGGTCGAGGCGCCCGCCGCACCGCACATCACCACCGCGCTGACCACCGCGATCGGCGCGGCCGGCGGCGCACTGACCGCGCTCGACGTGGTCGAGTCCCGCGCGGACCGGATCGTCGTCGACGTGACCTGCGACGCGGTCGACGTGAACCACGCGGCCGCCCTGGAGAAGGCGCTCGGCGCGGTCGAGGGCGTCGTCGTCCGGAAGGTCAGCGACCGGACGTTCCTGCTGCATCTCGGCGGCAAGCTGACGGTGGTGCCGAAGGTGCCGCTGAAGCACCGCGACGACCTGTCCCGCGCGTACACCCCGGGTGTCGCCCGGGTCTGTCAGGCGATCGCGGAGAACCCGGCCGACGCGCGCCGGCTGACGATCAAGCGGAACACGGTCGCGGTCGTCACCGACGGCTCGGCGGTCCTCGGGCTCGGCAACATCGGCCCGGCGGCGGCGCTGCCGGTGATGGAGGGCAAGGCCGCGCTGTTCCAGCAGTTCGCCGGCGTGGACGCCTGGCCGGTCTGCCTGGACACCCAGGACACCGACGCGATCGTGGAGATCGTCCGCGCGATCGCTCCCGTGTACGGCGGCGTGAACCTGGAGGACATCGCGGCGCCGCGCTGCTTCGAGATCGAGAAGCGGCTGCGGGACCTGCTCGACATCCCGGTGTTCCACGACGACCAGCACGGTACGGCGATCGTCGTACTGGCGGCGCTGACGAACGCGCTGCGGGTGGTCGGCAAGCGGATCGAGGACGTCCGGATCGTGGTGTCCGGGGTCGGCGCGGCCGGGCATGCGATCATCCGGCTGCTCGCCGCCCAGGGTGCCGGCGAGATCGTCGCCTGCGGGCGGACCGGCGCGGTGCACGCGGGGCAGACCGGGCTGGACGAGTACCGCGGCTGGATCGCGGCGAACACCAACCCGCGCGGCGAGACCGGCACGCTGACCGAGGTCCTGCCCGGGGCGGACATCTTCATCGGCGTCTCCGGTCCGGGCCTGCTGACCGGCGACGACATCGCCACGATGGCCGGCGGCGCGATCGTGTTCGCGCTCGCGAACCCGGACCCGGAGGTGGACCCGGCCGCGGCCGGCGAGCACGCCGCCGTGGTCGCGACCGGGCGCTCGGACTACCCGAACCAGATCAACAACGTGCTCGCGTTCCCCGGGTTCTTCCGCGGCATGCTCGACGCCGGTGCGCACGAGATCACCGACGCCGTGATGCTGGCCGCCGCGGACGCGATCGCGCACTCGGTCGCGGCCGAGGAGCTGAACGCGACGTACATCGTCCCGAGCGTGTTCGACCCTGCCGTCGCACCAGCGGTCGCCGCGGCCGTCCGGAAGGTGGCCGAATGCGCATCCTGATCGCGAACGTCAACACGACCCGGGCGATGACCGAGACGATCCGCGCGTCGGCGGCGGCGTACGCGTCCGAGGGCACCGAGATCATCGGCCTCACCCCGGACGTCGGACCCGAGTCGGTGGAAGGCAACTTCGAGAGCTACCTGGCCGCGGTCGCGGTGATGGACGCGGTCGTACGGTACGACGCCAAGTACGACGCCGTGATCCAGGCCGGGTACGGCGAGCACGGGCGGGAGGGGCTGCAGGAGCTCCTCGACGTACCGGTCGTCGACATCACCGAGGCGGCCGCGCAGGTCGCGATGCTGGTCGGGCGGAGCTACTCGGTGGTGACGACGCTCGACCGCGCCGTACCGCAGATCGAGGACCGGCTGCTGCTGGCGGGGCTGTCGGCGCGGTGTGCGTCGGTGCGGGCCAGCGGGCTCGCCGTACTGGAGCTCGAAGCCGATCCGGAGCGCGCGGTCGAGGCGATCGTCGAGCAGTCGGTCAAGGCGGTGACGGAGGACCGGGCCGAGGTGATCTGCCTGGGCTGCGGGGGAATGGCCGGCCTGGACCGCAAAGTCGCCGCGGCCACCGGAGTGCCGGTGGTGGATGGGGTAGCGGCGGCCGTGCAGCTGGCGGAGTCATTGGTCCGGCTCGGACTGTCGACCAGCAAGGTCCGCACCTATGCCGCGCCGCGGCCGAAAATCCTCACCGGCTGGCCGCTGGGGACGTAACAAGAACTGACTTTTCAGAATCGCTTGAAACGTCAGACGACTGGTAATCATACTAAACCGCACCGAGATCCCGGCTCGACAGCAGAATCCCTTGTCAGTAGGAGGTCGGCCATGAACCCCTCGGATGTACGCAGCACCGAAACGCCGCAAGCGAACAGTCGCCTCTCGGAGGTGATGGACCGGATCGGCTGGACCCGCGCGCACTGGGTGGTGGCCGGCCTGGTCCTGGCCGGGATGTTCTTCGACGCGCTCGAACAGGACACCACCGGCGCCATCACCGAAGGGCTGAAGGCCTCCTTCGGGATGGGGACCGCGGATCTCGCGTTCCTGAACACCGTGATGATCATCGGCGGACTGGTCGGCCGGCTCGGCACCGGCTACCTCGCGGACCGCAAGGGCCGCCGGTACGCGCTCTCGTTCAACCTGTTGCTGTACACGCTCGGCGGCATCCTGAGCGCGATCGCGCCGAACCAGACCTTCCTCGAGGTGTCCCGGTTCATCGTCGGGATCGGCCTCGGCGGCGAGTTCACGGTCGGGCTCGCGCTGGTCACCGAGATGGTCGCGACGAAGTACCGCGGCACCGTCGCCGCCTCGCTGAACATCGGCTCCGGCGGCGTCGGGAACTTCGTTGCCTTCGGCCTCTTCCTGATCGTGCTCGGCCCGCTGAACGACTCGCTCGGCGGGACCTCGGCGAGCTGGCGGTGGCTGTACGTGCTGCTCGCCGTACCCGCGCTGCTGATCGTCTTCATCCGGCGGTACATGCCCGAGTCTCCGCGGTTCCTGCTCTCCAAGGGCCGGCTGCACGAGGCGAACGAGGCGCTCACGACGCTCGCGTCCGGCCGGCTCGGCCGCAAGGGTAGCGCGCCGGTCACGCAGTACCTGACCGAGCAGGACATCCCGGATGTCGTCGGCCAGACGGTGCCGTTGCGGACACTCGTGTCGGTCGGCTCGCTGCGACGTACGGCGGCCATCGGGGTCGCGTCGTGGATGTCGTTCGGTGCGCAGATCACGCTGCTGGTGCTGATGCCGACGATCCTCGTTGCCCAGGGCTACAGCATCAGCTCGAGCCTGGCGTTCACGATGGTGATGAACCTCGGCAGCCTGCTCGGTGCCTGCGCCGCGGCCCTGGTCGCGCGGAACGTCGGCCGCCGGACGACGGTCGTCAGCGCGGCGGTCCTCGGCTGCGGAGCGGCGGTCGCGTTCGCCACCTTCGCCCACGGTACGACGCTGATCCTGCTGCTCGGCGGCACGTTCCAGTTCTTCGCGCTGCTGCTGAACACCACGCTCGCCGCCTGGTCGCCGGAGGTCTACCCGACCGAGGTGCGGGCGCTCGGCTGCTCGATCGTCAACGGGATCGGCAACGTGTCCGGTGCCGTGATGCCGCTGATCGCGGTCCCGGTCTTCGCCGCCTGGGGGATGAGCGGCGTGTTCCTGATGCTCGCGCTGATGTACGTCGTGCTCGCGATCGCCGCCCGGTTCGCGCCGGAGACGTACCGGCTGTCGCTCGAGCAGATCAACCAGAGCCAGATCTGAGAGAGGAAACGTCCTGTGAGGGAATACAGCACCCCGGTCGACTACCGGCGGATGGAGTCGCTGCTGCGCGACTTCGAACCGAGCTTCGACTTCGAGCCGGCCGCACAGATCGGCGAGGCGGAGTACGCCGACCGGATCGAGCGGCTCCGCCGGGAGGCGACGGTCGCGGGCCTCGACGCGCTGCTCGTGCACGCCAGCCTGGTCGGCTGGTACCACACGTCGAACCCGTTCCTGCGGTACCTGTGCGACTGGATGCGGGAAGGGGTGCTGATCCTTCCGACGGATGCGGATCTCGAACCCGAACTGCTGTCGTTCTGGACCGAGTCCGCGGTCGTGCCGCCGGGCGGTGAGCCGGTGCTGGTCGGCGACATCTGGCAGATCTCGCCGTTCGGCCGCGAAAGCGTGAACCGCCCGGGATCCCCGCTGCGGAAGACGATCGACGGCTGCGTCGGCGTCCTGCGGCGGCTCGGGCTGGCGGGCGGATCGCTCGGGCTGATCGGCGACGACACCGCCGCGACGTTCTTCGCCGGACTGCGCGAGGAGCTGCCGCGGACGGCGTTCACGAACGCGACCGAGATGATCCTGCGGATGCAGCGGGTCCGGTCGGCGGCCGAGATCGACATCATCCGCTCCGCGGGCGAGCTGATCGGGATCGGCTGGGAGGCGTTGTGCCACGTCGTACGGCCCGGTGTCACGGACTACGAAGCGTACGCGGCGTTCTCGTACGCGCAAATGGCGCGCGGCGGTGAGACCGGCGACGGGTACCAGATCGGCGCGAACCGGTACGGCACGCTCTGCGGGAAGCCGTACGGGCACGTCCTCACCGAGGGCGACCTGCTCAACCTGTACATCTCGAACGTCACCTACCTCGGGTACTGCGCACAGGCCGCGCGGATGCTGGTCGTCGGTACGGCGACCGCGCAGCAGGACGAGGTCCTCGAGATGACGGTCGACGCCGTACGGCGGGCCGAGGCGCTGATCCGGCCGGGCGTGAAGTTCAGCGAACTGCACGACGCCGCGTTCGAGGCGTACGTCGAACGCGGGTACCTGAAGTCCAAGGAGACCCGGACGATGCCGTTCAACTGGGAGGCGATGCCGGACGGCTCACCGCGCCAGGTGAAACGCCAGTACGTCGAGGACGCGGACTGGGAGGCCCAGGGCCGGCGCCTGATGCACGTCTGGCCGGCAGCACCCGGGCCGCACAACCCGAACCTCGGGCACGCGATCGGGATGCCGAAACTCCCGCAGTACAACGTCACCTCGCACAACACCGACCGGATGGAGCCGGGCATGGTGTTCGTCCTGCACGCGCAGTGGGTCGACCCGCTGGTGGCCGGCTCGAACCTCGGCGACCTGTACGTCGTGACCGAGGACGGCTACGAGAACCTGACCCGCCGGACCTCGGTCGAGCCCTACCGAACGGAGACCTCCGCATGACCACGCTCAAGCTCAGCTCGATGGCGCACGGGCTCAACTACCTCCCGGAATACGTTGCGCGTGGCAACGGGATCTTCACCGCGAACGGGCTCTCGGTGCCGTACACCCTGCACGACCCGTGGGACGGCATCATGCACGCCCTCGCCGACGGCACGGCCGACGTCGCGCTCGGCGGGGTGTGGGTGCCGGCGATGTACTCGGGCCGCGGCAAGGACTTCGTCGCGATCGCGCAGCTCAACGACCGGTTCCCGATGTGCATCGTGACCCGGGAGCGGGTCGACGGCTTCGAGCTGTCCTGGCTGCGCGACCGCACGATCCTGGTCCCCGGCCAGGGCGGCACGGCACCGGCCGAGTTCACCCGCGGGTTGATGCGCGAGGCCGGCCTCGACCCGTGGCAGACCCGGTTCGCCCACGACCTGTCGATGCCGATGCTGTACGACCTGTACGTCGGCGGCCTCGGCGACGCGTTCCTCACCGACCTCGTCACCGCGCTGGAACTGCAGCGCGCCGGCCTCGGCCACCTCGCGTACCTGCACGCCGAGCGCGGCGGCCGGATGCCGAACAGCGTGTACTACGTACTCCGCGAACGCCTCGACGAGCTCACGCCCGCGCTCGTCCCGTTCGTGAAGTCGATCGACCAGGCCATGCGGCAACTCCGCGACGGCACGGTCACCGACCTGACCGGGCTCTTCGCCGCGGAGTGGCCCGACGCCGACCCGTCGACACTGCTGGCCGCCACCGAGTTGCTGATCAAGCACGGCGTCTGGAACTCCGCCCGGGTGGACCGCGCCGCCCTCGAACGCTGGACCGGCATCCTGCACACCGCGGGTCTGACCGTCGACCATGTCAAGTACGACGACATCATCGCGACCGTGGACTGATTCTCAGTCGGGCACGAAGAAGTCCATGTCCTGCCACAGGCTGTCGACGTGCGAGATCGCGGTCCGGCTGCGCTGCGGCTCGATCGCGATCAAGGCCGCGGCCAGCCCGTACGCGAGGCTGGTGGCGACGGTCATCGAGCGGAAGTTCGAGATGCCCTCGGCGGGGATGATCAGCACGTGGTCGGCGTGATCGGCGGCGGGGGAGTGCCGGGTGTCGGTGACCGCGCACGTGGTCGCGCCGACCTGCTGCGCGAACCGAAGGGCCGCGACGGTCTGCTTGTAGTGCTGCCAGAAGCTGAACGCGACCACGCAGTCGTCGCTGGTCAGCCGGGCGAGTGCGTTCGCCAGGTGCGCGCCGCCGCGGTCCTCCAGCGCGATGTCGTACCCGCGACTGGCCGCCATCATCGCGAGCCCCTGCGCGGGCAGCGCGTGCGTCCCGGTCGCGACGACCAACGTCCGGGGCGCCGCGTGGATCGCCTCCACCACCGCGGCGCCGGCGGTGAAGTCGAACGAGTGCAGACAGGACTGCAGGTTCTCCGCGTCCCGCGCGAACGCGGTCGCCAGGACGCCGGCGTGCCCCGTCGTGGGGGCGCCGGCGTCGACGTCGTACCGGCGGACGACGTACACCGAACGGAACTCGGCCTGGAACTGCGGCCAGCCGGCGAACCCGAGCGACTGCGCGAACCGGACCACGGTCGCGCCGTTCACCTCCGCCCGCTCGGCCACCTCGGCGGCCGTCGCGTACGACGCGAAGCTGGGCTGGGTGGACACCACGCGCCGGACCCGCTCGGCCTTCGGGCCCAGCCGCGTACCGGGGGACCGGGCGTCCAGCCACTCGCCCACCGTATGGACCTGGTCAGTCATCACCCCATTGTGCCGGATGCACGAAATATTGCACCAGCTATTGCATGCATGAATTCATGCATCTACTGTCCTGGGCATCCACCCGCTGAAGGAGGCTCCGATGACCGTCGACATCCCTGCGTCCGGCCGGACCCTGCTGGACCGCCTGGAACGCCTGCCGCTGTCCCGTCCGCACCTGATGCTGCTGCTGATCGGCGGCCTTGGGATCGCGTTCGACGGGATGGACGGCTCACTGGTCTCGTACCTGCTGCCGGCCGTCAAACCCCTGTGGCACCTCGCCCCGTGGCAGATCGGGCTGGTCGGCAGCTCGCTGCTGATCGGCATCCTGGTCGGCGCGCTGAGCGCCGGCATCGTCGGCGACGCGATCGGCCGCCGCAAGGTGATGATGTACGCGCTCGCGCTGTACTGCTTCGCCACGCTGATCGCGGCGTTCGCGCCGTCCTGGGAGCTGTTCTTCGGCGCCCGGATCGTCGCGGGCGTCGGCGTCGGTGCGGAGGCCGCGATCATCCCGGCCTTCATCGCCGAGTTCATCCCGGCCCGGTCCCGCGGCCTGCTGGTCGGCGCGGTCGCCGGGTTCTTCTCCGCCGGGTACGTCGTGTCCGCGCTGCTCGGCCGGTTGTTCGTACCGGCGTTCGGCAACGGCTGGCGGGTCGCGCAGGTACTGACCGCGCTGCCGGTGCTGATGCTGCTCTGGTGGCGCCGCGGTCTGCCGGAGTCGCCGCGCTGGCTGATCCAGCAGGGCCGGTACGCCGAGGCGGGCGCGGTCGTCGACGCGCTGGAAGACGCCGTACGGGCATCCGGCAAGGTCGTCCCGCCGGTGCCCGCGCAGGCGCCGCAGACGACATTATCCGTGCCGCGGGCGACGAAGCCCGGCGCGGGGTTGATCCTCATGTGGCGCGACGGGCTGGCCCGGCGTACCGCTGTCTTGTGGTTGTTGTGGATCTCGATCACGTTCGCGTTCTACGGGTTCTTCACCTGGATCCCGACGCTGCTCGTCGAACGCGACCTGACGATCTCGAAGAGCCTCAGCTACGCCTTGCTGATCACGGTCGCGCAGATCCCCGGGTACTACACCGGCGCCTACCTGAACGAGCGGCTGGACCGGAAGTGGACGATCGCGTTCTACCTGACGGCCGGCTCGGTGTCGGCGTTGCTGATGGCCAACGCCGGGAGCAACGGGCAGTTGCTCGTGTACGGCATCCTGCTGTCGTTCTTCATGAACGGGACGTACGCCGGGTTGTACGCGTACACGCCGGAGGTGTACCCGACGGCGATCCGGGCGACCGGCATGGGGACGGCATCCGCGGTCGGGCGGCTCGGCGGGATCAGCGCCCCGATCCTGATCGGCGTGCTGTTCACCTCGATCGGGTTCCTCGGGGTGTTCTCGATGATCGCGGCCGCGCTGCTGCTCGGTGCGCTGGCGATCCTCACACTCGGGTTGTCGACCCGCGGCCGGCAGCTGGAGGACCTCGACCCCGATTACGCGGTCGCGCACAACTCGGTCGGTGTCGCGGAAGTGGCGAACTGATCATGGACACGGTGTTCGTCAACGCGACCGTCCTCGACGTCCGGCAAGGATTGCTGGTCGAGGACCAGGAAGTTGCCGTCCGCAACGGCCGGATCGAGTCCGGCGGACGGCGTGATGGGCAGGTGATCGACCTGCACGGGCGGGTGCTGATGCCTGGGCTGATCGACTCGCACGTCCACGTCACGCAGGGCAGTGAGAGCTTCGTGGAGCTGAAGTCGTGGCCGGCGTCGTACGCGGCGCTGCGGTCCGCACAGACTCTGAACGACATGCTGCATCGTGGGTTTACCACCGTCCGGGATCTTGGTGGCGCCGAGGCCGGGTTGGCGCGGGCGCTTCGGGAAGGGCTGATCGAGGGACCGCGGCTGCTGTACGGCGGGCCGATCCTGGCGCCGACGGGCGGGCACGTACTGACCCGGATCTGCGACGGGCCGGTCGAGCTGCGGCGGGCGATCCGGGAGCAGCTGGCGCAGGGGGCGCAGCACATCAAGCTCACGTTGAGCGGAGGCGTGGTGTCTTCGATGGCGCTGGACGCGCTGGCGTACTCCGAGGAGGAGATCCGCGCCGCGGTCGAGGAGGCGGGGTTCGGGCACGGGTATGTCGCCGGGCACGCGTACTCGGCCGCGTCGGTGAACCGGGCGATCCGGTACGGCGTGCGGACGATCGAGCACGGGAACCTGATCGACGCGGAGAGTGTCGAGCTGTTCCTCGAGCACGGTGCCTTCCTGGTGCCGACGTTGGCGACCTTCGACGCGCTTCGGCGGAGTGGAGCGGAGCATCTGACTCCTGAGGGCAAGGGAAAGCTCGACACCATTCTCGAGCGCGGGCTGGAGGCGCTGGAGCTGGCCGATCGGGCGGGAGTGGCGATCGGGTACGGGACCGATCTGCACGGGGCGTTGCACGCTCATCAGCTGGACGAGTTCACGTTGCGCGCCGAGGTACAGAAGCCGGCCGACATCCTGCGGTCCGCGACGGTCGTCGGCGCGGAGATCGCGGGGCTGGTGGGCGAGGTGGGGGAGATCCGCGACGGCGCGTGCGCCGACCTGCTCGTCGTCGACGGCAACCCGCTCGAGGACATCGCCGTACTGACCGAACCGGAACGCCGGCTGCGCCTGATCATGCGGGCCGGCCGGATCGTCAAGAACACGCTGGACAAGGAGACTGCCTGATGTGCCGTGACCACGACGAGCTCGACCCCCTCCCCACCACCGTCACCCGCCGGGGCGTCATCGGCGGCGCGATGGCCGTGATCGGCGCCGGCCTGGCGGCCGCCGGCCTCCCCGCCGAGGCGATGGCCGCAGGCGGCGGTGCCTCCACGGGCGGAACAGGAGCGGCCCGGGCCGCCTCGGGTGGGTCGTCGGGCGTGGGCTCGCCTGCGGCTGGACGCGCCGGGCTCGGGCGCCCGCCGGTACCGGGTGCGGTGGTCGTCGAGGGCGGCACCTTGCTCGACCCGCTCACGGGGCAGGTGGTCGAGGACGCGGTCGTCGTACTGGACCGTGGGAAGGTAGTGGCCTCCGGCAACCGTTCGCAGACCCGGGCGGCGGCTGCCGCGGTGCAGGGGCAGGTGATCGACGCGGGTGGCCGGTGGATCCTGCCGGGGCTGGTCGACGTGCATGTGCACGAGAACGCGGTCGCCGACGCGCATGCCGCGCTGGTCCTCGGCGCGACGACGGTGCGCAGTGGTACGTCGGACTTCTACCAGGACATCGGTCTCCGGGCGCTCGGCCCGTGGGCGCCGGGCGTCGTACCGCGGATGCGCGCGACCGGGACCTTCATCACCCCGGACCTCGGTACGACGATCATCGGCGACCCGGCGCTCGCCCCGCTGGCCGGCGGCGTACGTACCCCGCAGGAGCTGCGGTACATGACGTCGGTCAACCTCGACCGCGGCGTCGACTGGGTGAAGACCCGGGTGAACCCGCGCGCCGGGATCCCCGACCAGGACCCGCTCGTCCAGGTGTACGACTACGAGCAGATCCGCGCGATCGTCACCGAGGCCGGCAACCGCGGCGTCGGCGTGATGTGCCACAGCTACAGCGAGAAGGCGATCGACGACGCGGTCCGGGCCGGGATCAGGACGCTCGAGCACGGCGTGTTCGTCGGCGAGCAGACGCTGCTCCGGATGGCCCGGCAGAACACGTACTTCACGCCGACGATGTCCGCGATCAACGGGCTGAAGGACTCGCCGAACCCGATCCTGAAGCAGCGCGGCGAGCAGTTCTTCCCGGTCCTGCAGGCCGCCGTACGCCGGGCCGCCGAGCTCGGCGTCAACGTGGTCGCGGGGACGGACTCGTTCGGTCTCGCGGTGGACCCGATCGGCGGCGAGGTCCGGCTCCTGCACGAGGCCGGGATGAGCGCCCTCGACGCGATCCGCGCCGCCACCACCGGTGCCGCCCGCCTGCTCGGCCTGCAGAACACGGTCGGCCGCCTCGCCCGCGGCTACGCCGCCGACCTGATCCTCGTCGACAGCAGCCCCCTCGACACCCCCGCCGTACTCGAGAAGCCCCACCTCGTCATCGCGAACGGCACCGTCGTCGGCGGGTGATTTGAACACCCGGTGGGGTCGGGCGACAGGCAATAGCTTGTTCAGCGACCCCGCCGCTTGTTCAGCGGGTGATGCGGTCGACGCGGTGGCCGGTGTGGTCGAAGACGTGGATGCGGGTGGTGTCGAGGGCCAGGTGGACGCGGGTGCCGCGTTGGAGTTCGGTGTCGACGGGGAGTTCGACGACGAGGTCGGCGCGGCGGTGGGTCGGGCCGTGCGGCTCGGGTTCGGGGGCGGGCGGTGCGGCGAGGCCGATCCGGGTACGGAGGCGGGTGAGGAGCGTCGGTCCCGGGGCCGTGGCCGGGATCGCGTGCGCGGGAGTCGGCCGGCCGATCCGGTCGGGGTCGGCGACCTCGATACCGCACTGGACGAACGCGATCGACTGCTGGCCGTGGAACTCGAACGCGCGGATCGTCCCGGTCAGCTGGTTCGGCGCGTCCTCGCCGGCGATCAGGCGGAACGCGTTCGAGCGGGCGCCGACGATCACCGGGGCGCCGTGGTGGTGCCGCAGGATCAGCGACCGCCGGTCGGTCGGGTCGAGGCCGATCGACTGGCCGCCGAACTCGAGCCGGACCCGGTGGTGTGCGGTCACGTTCACGGTCGCGGCCAGGAGGTTGATCCGCGGCGTCCCGAGGAAACCGGCCACGAACGCGGTCGCCGGGTCGTTGTAGACCTGGGTCGGCGTACCGACGTCCTCGATCCGGCCGTCGCGCATCACCGCGATCCGGTCCGCGAGCGTCAGCGCCTCGACCTGGTCGTGCGTGACGTACAGGGTGGTGACCTTCAGGTCGCGGGTCATCGCGCCGATCTCCTGCCGGAGCTCGGTCCGCATCGTCGCGTCCAGGTTCGACAACGGTTCGTCGAGCAGGAACACCTGCGGCCGCCGGACCAGCGCGCGCCCGATCGCGACCCGCTGCCGCTGGCCGCCGGACAGCGTGCGCGGCATCCGGTCCAGCACCGACTCGATGCTGAGGATCTGCGCCAGCCCGGCCGCGGTCGTCCCGGCCTCGGCGTCGCCGTGCCCGGCGATCTGCAGCGGGAACATGATGTTCTCCTGGACCGTCCGGTTCGGGTACAGCGCGCCGGTCTGGAACACCATCGCGACACCGCGGTCCCGCGGCGCCATGTTCGTACCGTTGGTCCGCCCGAACCAGACCTCGCCCTCGGTCACCCGCTCGAGCCCGGCGATCATCCGCAGCAGCGTGGTCTTCCCGCACCCGGACGGCCCGAGCAGCACCATGAACTCGCCGTCACCGATCTCCAGCGACAACTCGTCCACGGCCACGTGTTCACCCTCGAACACCTTGGACACCGCGTCGAGCCGGATCGCCGTCATGTACGCCTTATACGGGACACACAGGGCCACCGGCAAGAACTACTGCATGTAGATGCAAGTAGTCGCTGAATACTTGACTGTTGCCTATAGCAACTAGCTGGTGATGGTTGAGCCGTTGACGACCACCGTGCCGAGGGTCCCGAGAGGGCTGGTCGGGGCCGGGGTGAACTGGAGGATGTCGGCGCGGGTGCCCGGTTCGAGGCGGCCGCGGTCGTGGAGGCCCAGGAGGTCGGCGGGGGTGGTGGTCGCCATTGTCACGGCGACCTCCAGCGGGAGGTGGTTCGCGGCCCAGCGGAGGCAGTCGAGCAGGGAGGCGCCGCTGCCGGCGAGGTACGGCGTACCGGTCAGGCGGAGGCCGCCGTCGGAGGTGACGGTGACCGCGCCGCCGACCGCGGTCCGGTAGTCGCCCGGCGCGCAACCGGCGAGCGCCGCCGCGTCGCTGGTCAGGACGCAGCGCTCGGCGCCCTTCGCGCGGACCAGCGCGACGAACGTGTCGGCCGGGAGATGGTGGCCGTCGGCAATCAACCCGGCCGTCAGGGCGTCCTCGGTGAGCTGCGCCCAGATCGGGTTCCGGTGCCGGTCGATCAGCGCGGGGAGCCCGTTGCCGAGGTGCGTCGACAACCGTCCGCCCGCCGCCGCGAACGCGTGTACGTCCGCGGCGCTCGCCAGTGAATGACCGACCGACGGCAGTACGCCGCTCGCCGCGAGGTGCCGGGTGAACTCGATCGCGCCGGTGCGCTCGGGGGCGACCGTCATGATCGCGATCGCCCCGTCGGCCGCCGCCTGCCAGCGGTCGAACTCGTCCGCGTCCGGGTCCCGGATCACGGCCGGGTCGTGCGCCCCGCGGGCACCCTCCACGGACGAGATGTACGGGCCCTCCAGATGCAGACCGGGTACGGCGTACCGGACGGCCGGATCGTTCGCGCGGGCCGCGGCGGCCGTCTTCACGAGGGCGGTCGTGGTCGCGTCGTCGGCGGAGATGATCGTCGGGCAGACCGTGGTCACGCCCTGCGCCCAGAGCGCGCGGACGAGCTCGGGCAGCGCGTTGGCCGCCGGGTCGTTGACGTCCAGGCCGCCGTACCCGTTGAGCTGGAGGTCGACCAGCCCGGGGATCAGCAGCAGGTCCGGCGCCGACGGGTGGTCGGCGACCTCCTCGATGCCGGCGGGGGAGTACCGCACCCGCACGCCGCGGCCGTCCGCCGTACGGCCTTCCAGGACCTCACTCGTCACAGTGCGCCTCCACGGGCTCGGGGTTCCGGACCAGATAACTACATCTTGGGACTGACGGCAAAACCTGCTAGTTTGCTGCAAACGTTTGTAGTCTATCACCGTCCCGAGGGAGCAGATCGTGCCCGTCACCCAGATCGAGGACCTCCGCCTCGAAGTCTTCCCCGCCACCGCGGACATGGCCGCCGCGGCCGCCGCCGGCACCGCCGCGGTGCTCACCCGGGCCGTCGCCGAGCGCGGCGCCGCCCGGGTCGTGATCGCCACCGGCAACTCGCAGCTCGCGTTCGTCACCGCGCTCGGCGGGTACGACGTCCCGTGGTCGAAGGTCACCGTCTTCCACATGGACGAGTACGTCGGCATCGACGCGAACCACCCGGCGTCGTTCCGGCGCTGGATCCGCGAGCGGATCGCGGAACCGTTCGGCCCGGCGCGGGTCGAGTACATCGACGGCGAGGCGGCCGACGTCGGCGCCGAGTGCGCGCGGTACGAGGCGCTGCTGCGGGCGGCGCCGATCGACCTGACCTGTATGGGGATCGGGGAGAACGGGCACCTCGCGTTCAACGAGCCCGGGCAGGCGGACTTCGACGACCCGCGGTGGGTCAAGCAGATCACGCTGACCCCGGAATCCCTCCAGCAGCAGGTCGGCGAGGGACACTTCCCGGATGTCGAAGCGGTCCCCCCGACGGCGATCTCGCTGACGGTGCCCGCCCTGCTCAGCGCCCGCGAAGTACAGGTGGTCGCTCCCGAGCAGCGGAAGGCGGCCGCCGTCCGCAACACGCTGACCCTGCCGATCGACGCCACCTGCCCGTCGACGATCCTCCGCCGTACCCCGCACGCGAAGCTCTACCTCGACGCCGCCTCTGCCGCCGCCTCCCTCGACCTGCTCCCGGCCTGACCACACGAACGGATATCCACCGGGCTCGCCGGTTCTCCCGCCTTGTCACGGGGGGGAGAACCGGCAACGCGGGGGGTTATCCGTTCGCGTGCTCAGGGGGTGAGGAGCGTGGGGAGGTTGACGGGGCGGTGGGTGGTGAAGGACTGGATCAGGGCGTCGCCCATGGCTACGGCGTACGCCGCTTCTGTACTGGTGGCGAGCAGGCCCAGTTCGACGGACTCCGGGCTCGGGCCGGCGAACAGGTCGTGGCGCATCCGCGGATCGGCGCCGCCGTGGCCGCCCTGTTCGGCGGCGACCTCGACGACGCGGGCCGGGCCGAAGAGCTCGGCGACCCTGATCCGGTCCGAGTCGGGGAGTGCGGCGCCGTCGACCGAGCGACCGTGCAGCAGGTCGATGGATCCGTGCGTACCGGCGACGCTCAGCCGGAAACCCTCCCAGGTGCTGGAGAAGTCGATCGAGTACGTCAGCATCGCCCCGCCCGGGTAGCGCGCGACGGCGCTGTAGGTGTCCTCGATGTCGATCTCGTCGTCGTAGATGTACAGCGGCCGGTCCGCCGGGTACTGGCCTGGGTAGTGCAGGCCGAACAGCCCGGACCGTACGTCGGAGTCGTCGGGGAAGACGCCGGATCCCTGCTGGGCAAGGAAGTACGGGTCCTCGGCCCGGGGCGACCGGTGCGGGCTGGACGCGCCGTAGTAGTTCAGTGCGCCGTACCCGAAGATCTCCGTCGGTGCCTCGCCGATCCACCAGTTCAGCAGGTCGAAGTGGTGGGACGACTTGTGCACCTGCAGGCCGCCGGACAGCTCGCGGCGGCGGTTCCAGCGCAGGAAGTAGCTCGCGCCGTGCCGCAGGTCGACGTGGTAGTCCATCACCACCCGGGTGACCCGGCCGATCGTGCCGGTCTGGATCAGCCGCTTGACCTTGCGGTGCGCGGCGACGTACCGGAAGTTGTGGGTGACCTGCACGCTTCCGCTCGACGCGCGCTCGGCCTCCAGCACCTCGCGGGCCTCGGCGGCGGTCGTGACCATCGGCTTCTCGGTGATCACGTCGATGTCGTGCCGGAGCGCGCCGAGGATGTACCCGGCGTGCGTGTGGTCCGGCGAGGTCACGATCACCGCGTCCGGTACGACGGTCTTCAGCATCTCGTCGTAGTCCGCGAAGTACGGGATCGGCGTTTCGAGCGAGGCGTTGAACTCGGCGACCCGGTCCGCGTCGGTGTCGACGATCGCGACCACCTCGGCGTACTGCGAGAGGTCGTCCTCGTCGGCGCCGTACCCGAAACCCCCCTCGGCGGTGCGGTCGGTGAGGCCGAGGATCGGGAGGACGAAGCTGGCGAGGCCGCGGGCGGACAGACCGCACACGGCGTACCGGCGGATGGCGGGCATCGGGGCTCCTTCAGTCGAGCAGCCGGCAGCAGGCGCTGTCGGCGGCGTACAGGCCAAGACTCTCGAACAGCGTGCGGGCGATCACCCGGTGGCCGCGGCCGCCCGGGTGCGTCGGGTCGGCCATCCACTCCGCCGGCGCCCAGCCGTCGCCGGCCGCGGTCCAGTGCGCGAAGTGGTCGACCAGCAGGACGTCGTGGTCCGCGGCGACGGTGCGGATGGCGTCGGCGTACGCCGGGAGGTGGTCGCCGAGGTTGTACCGGCAGGTGCGCAGTACGGCGGTCGGCGTCTGCGCGACGACGAGCGCGCCGGTGGCCAGGATCATGGTCAGCAAGGTGTCGTAGCGCTCGGCGAACGCCGCGACGCCGTCGGCGCCGGCCTTCGCGTCGTTCGTGCCGACACCGATCACGACCAGGTCGGGCGCGAGGTCGAGCGCGGCCGGGAGGCGGTCGAGGGTGTCCGCGGTGTTCGCGCCGGAGACGGCCCAGCGGACGAACGAGTCGCCGTACCGGGTGAGCTCGTAGCGGACCCGTTCCTCGAGCAGTTGGACGTAGTCGCGCTCGGCGCCGGTCCAGTGCGCGCCCTGGGCGATGCTGTCGCCGATCGTGGACCAGCGGATCGGTTCGTCCGACCGCAGTGCGGCCTCGACTCCGGTGCGGTTAGCCATGGCGACCACGATAGCAACATTCTCTGCTATTGCGACAAACGTTTGCAGTCCGTATCGTCCAGCGCACCCCCTCCGTCGCAGAGGAGTCCGCCCGTGAACGACCCATCCGGAATCACCCGCCGCAGTCTGCTGGCCGGGACGGCGGCGACCGCCTTCCTCGCCGCAGGTACGACGACCCCGGCCCGCGCCGCGGCGTCCGCTCTCACCCTCCCGAACCCACCCGCCGACGGGATCGGCCGCGGGCAGGTCTTCGACAACTCGATCCCGGACCGCTCGGTGTACGCCGGGCTGGTCCAGTTCGTCTGGGGCGCCTCCAGCCTCGCCCAACCGGCCGGCGCGGTGCCGTCGGCATACATGCCGGCGTTCCGCGACTTCGACAAGACGCACACGCTCGCGTGGTACCAGGCCAACCACCCGGACTGGGTGGTGTACACGGCCGACACGGCGGATCGCTCGGCGGTGGCCTGGGAGTTCGGCAACATGACCTACGTCCCGATCGACTTCCAGAACCCGGACGTCCGCACGTTCTACTGGAACTCGTTCGTGCAGCCGAAGATCGACGCCGGCTACCCGATCATTGCCTTCGACAACGTAGCCACCTTCAACGGGTACGGGAACGCCGGTCACTACCACGGCTCCGACTGGGTTCAGCAGTACATCGGACCCGGTCCGGAAGGGCGGGTCGATCCGGCCTGGTCCGCCGCGGTGCTGGACTGGATGTCGTACCTGTCGGGCCGGCTGCACGCGGCCGGCGTCGGGATGGCGGCCAACATCACCTGGAACGGGTCGGTCGTGCTGGCCGACATGCTCGAGGCGGTGAGTCTGGTCGACGTGTACGTCGACGAGCAGGGATTCACCGTGCACCGGCCGGGGAACTACAACGACACCGCCTGGCTGAACAAGTACAACTTCACCCGGCAGATCGCGGCGCAGACGTTGCACTTCGCGATCAACCAGACGACCGAGGACACGCTCGCCACCGCGACCCAGGCGCAAATCGACTGGGCAGTCGCGAACTACCTGCTGTACCGCGAGCAGAAGAGCATGATGACGCTCTGCGGACTCGGCGAGTACCACGTGTGGGTGGACTGCCCGCAGTTGCACACGAACATCGGGCGGCCGTCGGCCTCGCCTGTCGCGGATGCTTCGGGCGCTTACACCCGCGCGTATCAGCGTGGTCTGACGCTGGTGAATCCCTCGTCCACCGCGACCGCGGTGGTCACGCTTCCGTCCGGGACCTTTACCGATCTGCACGGTCGGACGGTCTCCGGGCAACTGTCCCTTGCGCCCAACTCGGGCAGCGTTCTAGCTCAGTGAGAGGAATGTTCATGAGAGTCCGCCGAATGTCTTCGGCCGCGGTGATCGTTGCCGTCGGCCTGGGAATGCTGACAACTACGGCAGGCGCGGCTGAGCCCGACAGCACTGGTGGTGGGTGTGCGCCGGCGGCGTCCGGTGTGCCGCTGCCGGTGACGCGGGATCACGGCGTACTGCAGGCGCAGGTGTTCGATCGGCAGGTGCCGGATCCGTCGGTGTACGCGGGACGGGTCGGGTTCGTCTGGGGCGCGTTGAAGGCGGCGCAGCCCGAGGGTGTGCTGGCCAGTTCGTACGTGACCGCGTTCCGGAACGCGCCGGCGCGGCAGTACACGCCGGAGTGGTTCAAGGCGAACCACCCCGACTGGATCGAGTACACCGCCGATCGGACGACCCCGGCCTGGGAGTTCAACAACCAGGTGTACACGCCGATCGACATCAGCAACCCGGAGGTGCGGCAGTGGTTCACGACGAACCTGATCGACCCCGCGCTGGCCGCCGGGTTCAGGACGATCGCCGTTGACAACATCGGCGTACGGAACGACTTCCACGTCAGCGGGCACTACGACAAGGACGGGAACTGGGTGCAGCAGTTCGGCACCGACCCGAAGGACCCGGCATGGGTCGCGGACGTGCTCGACTGGCTGCGGTACCTGCGTGACTACGCGCACGCGCACGGGGCGTCGGTGGCGTTCAACCTGACGTTCAACGGGTCGCTGCACGACGAGTTCCAGGACAAGTCGCCGGAGTACCTGGCGGCACTGGACCAGATGATCGACATCTCCGACATCTGGCTGAACGAACAGGGCTTCACCGTGCACCGGGCCGAGAACGTCGTCGACGACGAGTGGCAGATCATGTTCGACCTCCTCCGCCGGCACCGCTGCAAGCCGTCGGTCATCATGAACAAGCTCCCCACCGACTACTGGTACCAGGCGACCCCCGAACAGCGCCAGTGGGTCGTCGCCAACTACCTCCTGTACCGCGAGTCTCCCGCCATGCTGGAGTCCACCGGCCGCAAGGACTACGCCGGCTTCAACGAGATCCCCGAGATGTCGGCCGACCTCGGCAAACCCGTCACCCCACCCGTCCACCACGGCCCCACCCTGTGGACCCGCCTCTACCAGTCAGGCCTCACAGTCGTGAACCCCACCTCGTCCACTCCCGCCACCCTCACCCTCCCAGCCGGGACCTGGACCGACCTCCACGGCGTCCAGTACACCGGCACCGTCACTGTCCCCGCCAACACCGGCCTGGTCCTCAAGCACTCCTGAAACCAGAACGCACCGCTCCCGTCTCCGGGAGCGGTGCGTTCTCAGCTGAGGGCTTCTGGGGGGATGCCGGTCGAGCCCCGGATGACCAGGCGGGTTTCCAGTTTGACTGTGGTGGTGGGGGGTTCCTCTTCGTGGAGCTGGTTGAGGAGGAGGTCCACGGCGGCGGAGCCGAGCTCGGCGGCGGGGACGTGGATGGAGGTGAGCATGGGGTGGGTGACCGTGGAGAGCGGGCTGTCGTCGATGCCGATGACGCTGATTTCGCGGCCTACCTGCATGCCGCGTTCGGTGAGGCGGGACATCACGCCGAGGGCGATCAGGTCGTCGTACGCGATGGCGGCGGCTACCTCGGAGGACTGCAGCAGGTCCGCGGCGCGCATGCCGGCCTGGATCTGCGGTTCGAACGGCCCTAGCTCGCGCAGTTCCACGTCGTTGGCGGCGCAGGCCTTGGCCAGTGCGTCGCGGCGTTGCTGGTTGGACCAGGAGCGACGGGGACCGGCCAGGTAGGTGATCCGGCGGTGGCCGAGCGAGACCAGGTGTTCGACGGCCTCCTGCATGCCCTCGTTCTCGTCGATGACGACGCTGCCGGCACCTTCGACCTCGCGGTTCACGAACACGACCGGGAGCTGCTGCGCCAGCCGGGTGAGCTCGGCGGGAGCGGTCCGCGGCGACGCCAGGATCAGCCCGTCCACCTGCCGGCTCAGCCCGCGGGCGAGCTCGAGCTCGTCGGCCACGTGCTCGTCGGTGTCCGCGATCAGGACGGAGTACCGCTTGTCGCGAGCCCTGGCCTGGACCGACTTGATGATCGGCGGGAAGAACGGGTTCGCGATGTCCGGGACGACCAGGCCGACGGTGTCGGTCCGCCCGGACACCAGCGACCGGCCGGCCCGGCTCGGTGCGTAACCGAGCTGCCGGGCGACCCGTTCGATCCGGGCCCGGGTCTCGGCATTCACCTTCTCCGGATCGGTCAGCGCCCGCGACACGGTCGACGTCGACACGTTGCAGGCCGCGGCCACCTCCGCCAGCGTGACAGCCAAGGCAAGCTCCCCACATCGGGTACGGATAGGTCCTGGCATCGTAGCGCAAACGATTGCCGCTGCTCTGCACCCTGATTGTAACCACTTGGAGGAGTTTCCACTGCAAACCGTTGACTCTTGCTGCAAACGTTGGCAGTCTCATCACACCCCGGCCGGTCCGGCCGGGGACCGAAGGGAGATCCCGTGCGCTCCAGAGTGAAACTGACAGCGGTCGTGGCCGGTCTGGCCCTGCTGTCCACCGTGACGGCCTGTTCGGGCGGCGCGAACGCGAACGGCACCGGCGGGAGTGCGAAGACCCCGCCGCTGACCGTCGCGGCGTACTCGCAGCCGACCTTGCAGCCGAACTTCAACCCGTTCTCGGTGAACGCCCTGCGTGGCACCATCGGGCTGATCTACGAGCAGCTGTTCGACTTCAACACCGCGCACGGATCGGAGTTCATGCCGAGCCTGGTGACGAAGTACACCTGGGCGCCGGGTGGAAAGGCGATCGACCTCGCGCTCGACAACCGCGCGAAGTGGTCCGACGGCAGCGCGCTGACCGCCGACGACGTGATCTTCACGTTCGACTACCTGAAGCAGCACGAGCTGCTGGCGCTCCCGGTCGACAAGGTGACCAAGACCGCCGACGGCGTCCACCTCACGTTCACGAAGCCGGCGTACGCCGCGATCCAGGACCTCGGCCGGACCGTGATCGTGCCGAAGAAGGTGTGGACCGGCAAGGACCCGGACACCGACACGAACCTGAAGCCGATGGGCTCCGGCCCGTACGAGCTCGGCCAGGTCACCGGCCAGCAGGCCACGTTCAAGGCGCGCGACGACTACTGGAAGCAGAAGGTCCCGGTCCCGCAGATCACCTACGTGACCACGAGCAACACCAACCTGCTCGCGCAGCAGCTGGTCCGGCACGAGGTCGACCTGGCGTACGCCGGGATCCCGGACGTCAAGACGCAGTACGTGCAGAAGAACGCGGCGCAGAACCACCTCTGGCCGGTCTACGCGAGCATGAAGCCGCTGATGCTGAACCTGAAGCGCAAGCCGTTCGACAACGTGCACGTCCGCAAGGGCATCGCGCTGTCGATCGACCGGCAGGCGGTCACCGACGCGTACAACCCGGGCGTCTACCAGCCGGTCGGCCCGACCGGGCTGTACCAGGGCACCTGGTCGAAGTGGATCGACGCCAAGGACCGCGACCCGGTGAAGCCGGACAAGACGGCCGCGCTGGCGGAGTTCGCGCAGGCGGGCTACAAGGAGCAGGGCGGCAAGCTGATCGGTGCCGACGGCAAGCAGCTTAAGTTCCAGATCCTCACCGTCAGCGCGTTCGCGGACGGGATGGCATACACGCAGGAGCTGGCCTCGCAGCTGACCGCGGTCGGCATCGACGCGACGGTGAACGGCGTACCGTCGGCCGCCTACACCGGTGACGAGGACAAGCGCGACTTCGACGCGATCTACGGCGACGCGTTCACCTTCGGGACGAACCCGTACACGTTCTACAACAAGATGCTGTCGAAGAAGTCGAAGACCAACGTGGTCGGCTGGGACGACCCGGCCACCGAGGCCGCGCTCGGCGCTCTCGCGCAGGCCGCGCCGGACGCGCAGCTGCAGGCGTCGAAGCCGCTGCAGCAGATCATGCTCACCCAGCTCCCGGTGATCCCGGTGTCGGTGAAGGGTACGCCGTACATGTACAACACCGAGCACTGGACCGGCTGGCCGAGCGCCGAGAACCCGTACACGACGCCGGACCCGGGCGCGATCAGCGGTGTGTTCGCGGCCACGATGTTCCTCGCGCTGAAGCCGGCATGACCCGGTTCCTCGGTACGCCGTTCGTGCAGCGGATCGGGTTCTACCTGATCGCGGCCTGGTCCGCCGTCACGATCAACTTCGTCCTGCCGCGGTTGATGCCGGGCGATCCGGCGTCGGCGATCCTGTTCAAGATGTCCGAGCTCGGGCCGGTGTCGGAGCAGCAGGAGGAGTTGGTGCACCGGCTGTTCGGCGGCGCCCGCGGGCAGTCGTGGTGGCACGAGTACGTCGGCTATCTGAACGGGATCCTGCACCTGGACTTCGGGCGGTCGATCTCGTTCTACCCGGCGACCGTGTCGGCGGTGGTGAAGTCCGGGTTCCTGTGGACGTTGCTGCTGGTCGGCAGCGCGACGGTGATCGCGTTCGTGCTCGGCACCGGGCTCGGGATCGTGGCCGGCTGGCGGCCGGGGAAGGCGCTCGACTCGGTCGGCAGCCTGGTGTCGATCTTCCTGCACTCGATGCCGTACTTCTGGGTCGCGCTGATCCTCGCGTACGTGTTCGCGTTCACGCTCGGCTGGTTCCCGCTGTCCGGCGGCGCAGACCTCGGCCTGGTGCCCGGGTTCAGCCCGGACTTCCTGAGCAGCGCGGTCCGGCACGCGCTGTTGCCGGCCGCAACGATCGTGCTGACCTCGGTGAGCGGGTGGATGATCCACATGCGCAACATGATGGCGTCGGTGGTGAACGAGGACTACGTACTGCTCGCGCAGGCGAAGGGCCTGCCAGGGCATCGGGTGGTGTTCTCGTACGCCGCGCGCAACGCCGTACTGCCCAGCATCAGCGGGTTCGCGGTCTCGATCGGGATGGTGGTCGGCGGCTCGTTGCTGACCGAGATGGTGTTCAACTATCCCGGCCTCGGCAGCCTGCTCAACCAGGCGATCGTGAACGTGGACTACCCGTTGATGCAGGGGCTGTTCCTGATCATCTCGCTGACCGTGCTGGCGGCGAACTTCGTGGTCGACTCGCTCTACGTCCTGATCGACCCCCGCACCCGGGAGGTGTCGTGATGGCCCGCGACCGCAAGGTGACCGTCGGACTGGCGATCCTCGGCGTGATGCTGCTGATCGCGATCCTCGGCCCGTACTTCGTCAGCGGTGTGCTCGGCCAGTCGCCGACCAAGCTGCACGCGGGTCCGCCGATGGCGGGTCCGTCCGGGGAGCACTGGCTGGGTACGACGTCGTCCGGCGTGGACGTGTTCGCGCAGTTCATCACCGGTACCCGCGTGTCGGTGTTCGTCGGCCTGGTCGGCGGGACGATCTCGACGTTCCTCGCCGTACTGTTCGGCCTGGTCAGCGGGTACCACAAGGGCAAGACGGGGGCCGCGCTGACCGGGTTCGTGAACATCTTCCTGGTCATCCCGGGGCTCCCGCTGCTGCTCCTGATCGCGAGCTACACCAGGGGCCGCGGCGGCTGGCCGGCGGTCGCGTTGATCATCGGGTTGACCAGTTGGGCCGGTGGTGCGCGGGTCAAGCGGGCGCAGACGTTGTCGCTGCGGAACCGCGACTTCGTGGCGGCCGCGCAGTACTCCGGTGACAAGCAGACGCGGGTGCTGTTCCTGGAGGTCGTCCCGCACCTGGCGCCGGTGATCGCGTCGACGTTCCTGTTCGCGGTGGTCGGGTCGATCGCCGCGGAGGCCGGGCTGGACTTCATCGGCGCCGGCAACACGAACACGGTCAGCTGGGGCACGATGCTCTACTGGGCGCAGTCGCAGGGCGCGTTGCAGACCGGTGCGTGGTGGTGGTTCCTGCCGCCGGGCCTCGGCATCGCGCTGGTCGGTACGGCGGCGGGCCTGGTCAACTTCGGGATCGACGAGCTGTCCGACCCACGGCGCCGTACCCTCCGGACCTCCGCACGGAGACCCAAGAAGCAGCGGAAGGCGGTGACGGCATGACGTTGCTCGAGGTACGAGATCTCGTGGTGGAGTACAGCGAAGAGGTGCGGGCGGTCGACAAGGTGTCGTTCGACGTCGGCCGCGGCGAGATCTTCGGCGTGCTGGGGGAGAGCGGCAGCGGCAAGACCACGCTGATGACCGCGATCACCCGGCTGCAGCGCCCGCCCGCGCGGATCGCCGGCGGCACGGTCACGTACCACCCCGCCGAGGGTAAGCCGGTCGAGCTGGTCGGCTGTACGCCGCGCGAGCTGCGGGAGCTGCGCTGGGAACGGCTGGCCGTCGTGTTCCAGAGCGCGATGAGCTCGCTGAACCCGGTGATGCGGGTCGGCACGCAGTTCGCCGACGCGATCCGCGCGCACCGCCCGATGAAGCGCGCCGCTGCCTGGGACCGGGCCGGGGAACTGCTCGAACTGGTCGGCATCCCGCGCGACCGGGTCCGGAGCTACCCGCACGAGCTGTCCGGCGGGATGCGGCAGCGGGCCGCGATCGCGCTGTCGCTGGCGTGCGAGCCGGACCTGGTGGTGATGGACGAGCCGACGACCGCGGTCGACGTGGTGATGCAACGGCAGATCCTCGACAACCTGAAGGATCTGCAGGCGAGCTTCGGGTTCTCGGTCCTGTTCGTCACGCACGACCTGTCGCTGCTGGTCGAGCTGGCCGACCGGATCATGGTGATGTACGCCGGTCGCGCGGTCGAGATCGCCGCCGCGGCGGACATCTACCGGGACCCGCAACATCCTTATACACAAGGCCTCCGCGACTCGTTCCCGTCGCTGCACGGGCCGCGCCGTGAGTTGCGTGGGATCGGCGGGGCGCCACCCGACCTGCGCCGGTTGCCGACCGGGTGTGCGTTCGAGCCTCGGTGCCCGCAGCGCGTCGACGACTGCAAGGAGACGCTGCCGTTGCTGATCGAGCGCGACCGTACGCAGGCTGCCTGTCTGCTTCTCGACCGTCAGGAGGTGGGCCATGCTGGAGGCCATTGACGTCACCAAGCGGATGGCGTTGCACGGCAGGCGGCACGGGCAGTGGTTCACCGCGGTGGACTCGGCGTCGCTGAAGCTGGAGCCGGGCAAGGTGGTGGCGCTGGTCGGTGAGAGCGGGTCGGGCAAGAGCACGCTGGCCCGGATCCTGACGCTCGGGGACGAGCCGTCCGAGGGCACGATCCGGCTGGCCGGCAAGGAGGTCAGCGGCCGGCGGCGCGCGGACCGGCAGGCGCACTTCGGCCAGGTGCAGCTGATCATGCAGGACCCGTTCGCCTCGCTGAACCAGCTGCACAAGGTCCGCTACATCCTCGGCCGGCCGCTGCGGAACTTCGGCGCGGGCGGCGACCTGGAGGCGCGGATCGTCGAGCTGCTCGAACGGGTGAACCTGACGCCGGGGGAGCAGTACATCGACAAGTACCCGCACGAGCTGTCCGGCGGTCAGCGGCAACGGGTCGCGATCGCTCGCGCGCTGGCCGCGGACCCGGCCGTCCTGATCGGGGACGAGCCGGTGTCGATGCTGGACGTGTCGATCCGGCTCGACGTACTGCGGCTGTTCGCCGACCTGTGCGCGCGGGACGGGCTCGCGATGCTGTACATCACGCACGACATCGCGAGCGCCCGGTACTTCGCGGACGAGATCACCGTGATCTACGCGGCCCGGATGGTCGAGGGCGGCCCGGCGGAGGAGGTCACGCAGCACCCGCGGCACCCGTACACGCAGCTGCTGCTCGAGTCGTCGCCGGACCCGGACCGCGAGGGCGAGCGCGGTAGGTTGCCGATCGTCGACGCTCCTACCGAGCCGGTCGACCGGGAGCAGGAGCTGGCGGGCTGCCCGTTCGCGGCGCGTTGCCCGCACGCGATGCCGGTCTGCACCGAGAAGCCCCCGCCGGTCACCACGCTTGCCAACGGTCATTGGTCGCGTTGCTGGTTAAGTGACAGCTGACGTGAGCGTGACATCGACCGTCGTGCGGTTGAGGTAGTCGGTCCAGGCCTGGGCCAACCGCGTGATGCCTTGAGTCAACGTTGCCGGTGGCAACGCGTACGGCAGCCGGGTGTGGTGGTCGGTGCTGCCGTCCGCGGAGAACACCGCGCCGGGGAGCAGCGCGACGCCGTACCGGAGGGCGATCTGGGCGAAGTGCGTCGCGTCGCCGTACGGGAGGCGGACCCAGAGCGACGCGCCCGCCCGCGGCTCCTCCTGCCAGCTCCAGTCCGGGAGGTGCCGCCCGAGCAGTTCGGTCAACGTCCGTAGTCCGGCGGGCAGCGCCGTACGGCGTTCCGCCTCAGCGGCCGCGCGGTGGTCCAGCAGCCGCCGCGCGACCTCCTGCGCGACCAGCGAGCTGCCGAGGTCGGTGATCCCGCGCACCCGCGCGAACCGAGACACCACCTGCGGTACGGCGCGGATCCAGCCGAGCCGCAGGCCGCCCCAGAACAGCTTGCTCATCGACCCGATCGTGACCAGCCGCTCGTGCGACCCGAGCGCGGGCGGCGCCGGCCGGCCGTCGAACGCCGTACCGGCCAGTGAGGTGTCGTCGACGAGCACCACCTCGTACCGGTCGAGCAGCTTCGCGAGGCGCGCCCGCCGGTCGTCGGACAGGACGACGCCGGTCGGGTTGTGCGCGGCCGCCTGCACGTACACGAGCCGCGGCGACTCGTTCGTCAGCAGCCGCTCCAGCGCCCCCACGTCGAGCCCGTCGGCGTCCATCCGCACGGTCCGCAGCCGGCTCCCGGTCCGCGCGAACGCCTCCAAGGCCCCGCGGTACGTCGGCTGCTCGACGACCACGCCGTCACCCGGCTGCAGGCACCCGCGCGCGACCAGTTCGAGCGCCTGCTGGGCACCGGACGTGATCAGGATGTCCTCGGGCGCGGTCGGCGTACCGGCGTCGCTGTACCAGCGGGCGATCCGCTCACGGAGCGCGGGCAGCCCGCGCAGGTGGTAGCCGTGATGGGTGCTGGTCAGCCGCAGGTAGTCGTCCCGCGTCAGCCCGGCGGCGACGTCGGCGACCAGGTCGAGGCTCGGCAGCGCGGCGGTGGCGAAGTCGATCGTTGCCAACGGCCCGTTCAGGAACTGGCTCGCCGCGTGGTCGCCGGCCGGCCCCGAGACGGTCTCCCGGCCGCGATCGAGCACCACCCGCGTCCCGCTGCCCTGCCGCCGCTCGAGCTGCCCCTTCTCGCGGAGCGCCTGGTACGCCGCGACCACCGTCGTACGGCTGACCGTCAGCGCCGTGGACAGCGCCCGCTCCGGAGGGAGGCCGGCGCCCGGCGGCAGCTCGCCACGCTCGATCAGCTCGGCCAGGCTGTCGCTCAACTGCCGGTACAGCGGCCCGGACCGAGCGCCGGTCCCGACCAGCATGCGCGCGAGCTCGTCCGCTGAGAATTTGCCGTCCTGGCTCACAAACAGAGTCCAATTCCGTCGCTCTGGCTATAGAAGGCATCGGTTTCGAAGTCCAATCTAGGGCCCATGCCTGTGACCTATCAGTTCGAGTACCCCGAGCGGCTCCGCGTGGCCTTCATCGGCGCGGGCGGGCACTCGTACCGCAACGTGTACCCGGCGTTCCAGTACGCGCCGGTGGACCTGGTGGCGGTGTGCGACGTACAGCTGGAGCGGGCCGAGACGTACGCGCGGCAGTTCGGGGCGGGGGCGGCGTACGACGATCACCGGGAGATGTTGTCGGTGGAGCGGCCGGATGCGGTGTTCATCGTGACGTCGTACACGGACACGGGGGATGTGCAGGCGACGGCGCTGGCGGAGGACTGTGTGCGGGCCGGGGCGCATGTGTGGATGGAGAAGCCGACCGCGGCCGGGATCGCGCAACTGGACCGGCTGGAGGCGGCCGCCGCGGGGACGGGCCGGACGGTGATGACCGGGTTGAAGAAGATCTTCACGCCCGCGGCCGAGAAGGTGAAGGCGATCATCGGTACGCCGGAGTTCGGGGCGGTGTCCTCGATCGCGGTGCGGTACCCGCAGGCGCTGCCGGCGCCGGAGGACCGGTCCGACGACGTACGGATGATCGGGTTCCTGGACCACATCTTCCATCCCGCGGCGGTGCTCACGTATCTGATGGGGCCGGTACGGCGGCTGAGCTACGAGTGGGAGCCGCGGACCGGGGCGAGTGTGTCGAGCCTGCTGTTCGAGTCCGGCGCGGTGGGGACGCTGCACCTCGCGGCCGGGGCGGCGAACGGGGCGCCGCTGGAGCGGGTCGAGGTGATCGGGGAAGGCGCGAACGTCGTGGTGGAGAACGGCGTACGGATCACGTACTACCGGCGTGGAGCCGAGCTCGGGTACGGGCGTTCGTCGTCGTTCGTGACGGACGACGCGGTGGCGCCGCTGCGTTGGGAGCCGGAGTTCTCGCTGGGGCAGCTATACAACAAGAACTTGTTCTACCTCGGGTATGTGCCCGAGATCGTGCACTTCTGCGAGAGCGTGCTGGCGGGGAAGCCGGTGCAGAAGGGAACGCTCGGCGAGGTGCGGGAGATCCTCAAGCTGTACGAGCTGTACCGCCGGCTGCCCGCCGGTAAGTCCGCGACGATGGGGAGTTGACCATGGGAGAGAAGAGCCGGGTGACGGCTGCCGCGGCGGTGACGGTGGAGGAGCAGCCGTGGGGGCGGCTGGAGTGGATGGTCTCCGCTGCGCTGGGCAACTCGGGCACGATGACGGTCGGCCGGTGCTACATCCGGCCGGGGGAGCAGAACCCACGCCACTACCACCCGAACTGCTACGAAGTGCTGCATGTGCTGCAGGGCACGATCGAGCACACGGTCGGCGACGACAGGGTCGCTATGGGTCCCGGCGACACGATCAGCATCCCGACCGGCGCCGTCCACAACGCCCGCAACGTAGGTCTGGACGAGGCGATCTTCGTGATCTGCTTCTCCACCCCCAACCGCGAAACGGTGGGTGAGTGAGACGCTTAGCTGCTGTAGTCGGGCACCTGGATCTCCGCGCCGCCGCGTAGCGCGGACTGGTGCGCGCAGATCCCGGGCGCGGTCCACGTCGCCGCCGTCCGGGCGTCGACCCGCGGCCTGCGGTGCTCGACGATGCTGGACACGAACTCGTGGACCAGGTGCGGATGCGACCCGCCGTGCCCGCCGTTCGTGAACCTCCTGATTGCCTCGGGCAACAAATCCGGCGCACCGGTCGGCTCGACGTCGGCCACGCTCACCTCGCGGCCACGCCGTACCTCGGTCAGCGGCGCCATCCGGAACTCCTTCAGCGGTCCGCCCTCGAGCTGCGGCCACTCCAGTGCGCCTTGGTCGCCGTACACCGAGAATCCCTCGAGGTAGCTGCGCCCGAGCTGGAAGAACGACATCGTCACGTTGGCCACCAGGGCGTCGTCCCCGGCCAGCTTGAAGAGCGCTGCCTCGGTGCCGAACCCGTCGCCCGCTGCTCCGATGTGTTCCGGTGTGAGTTGGCTGGAGCCGAGGCACCGCACGGATTCCACTCGGGTGCCGGCGAGTGCGAGTGCGGGGGAGAGGGCGTGCGTGACGTAGTGCATCGGCGGGTAGCCGCGCCAGTACTCCGGGAAACCGTCCAGGTTCTGCAGGTGGTCGCCCTTGAAGTAGCTCAGCCGGCCGAGTACGCCGTCGTCCAGGAGCTGCTTGGCGTGGAAGAACTCGCGCGAGTACACCGCGGTCTCCATCATCATGTAGTTGCGCCCGGCCTCGTCCTGCGCCGCGATCAGCGCGTCCAGGTCGTCCAGAGTCGTCGCCATCGGTACGGCGGACGCGCAGTGCCGGCCGGACCGCAGTACCTGCTGGACCTGCCCGGCGTGGAACCGGACCGGCGTCAGCAGATGTACGGCGTCCCATCCGTCCGCGGCGAGCGCCTCCTCGAGCGACGCGAACCGGTCCGCGATCCCGAGCCGGTCCGCGACGGCCGCCGTACGGGCCGGATCCGCGTCCAGCACCGCGACCCGGCCGACGTCCGGATGCGCCTGGTAGATCGGTGCGAAGTCGGCCCCGAACCCCAGCCCGGCCACGATCACGTCGATGCTCATGCGCCAACTCTGCCGGGTCGCGGCGCCGGCTGCTACCGGGTGAGTGCCGTGCGGAGCTGGCGGCGGGACGTGATGCCCAGCTTGGAGAACGTCTTGCGGAGGTGCCATTCGACGGTGCGGGGGCTGATGAACAGCTGCGCGGCGATCTCCGGGTTGGTGAGGCCGTCGCGGGCCAGGCCGGCGATCTGCGCTTCCTGGGAGGTCAGGTCGTTGGTGGTCTCGGCGGTCCGTTTGCGGACCGTTTCGCCGGTGGCGAGGAGTTCGTGGCGGGCGCGGTCGGCGAACGCGACGGTGCCCATCGCGGAGAGTTGCTCGTGGGCGGTGCGGAGGTGCTCGCGGGCGTCCTGCCGGCGGCCTTCGCGGCGGAGCCATTCGCCGTACAGGAGTTCGGCGCGGGCCGTTTCGAGGCGGAGCGCCGTACGGCCGAGATGGTCGATGGAGGCGCGGTACGCCGCCTCGTCGTTGGTCAGGAGCGCTTGGGCGCGGGCGTGCATGCCGCGGGACCAGTCGGTCGGGACGGCGGCGACGCGGTCGGTGAGCCAGGTGAGCGTGGTCTCGACGAGCTTCCGGTCGCCGGTGCGCGAGGCGGCTTCGGCGAGCTCGCCGACCGCGAGGGCGCCGTACGCGACCGGGTCCTGTTCGAAGACCTGGAGGGCGGCGTCGCGGGCGGTCTCGTAGCGGCCGAGGCCGTTGTTGAGCAGGGCGCTGGTGTACGTCGCGATCGCGGTCATCCGGCCTTGTTCCTGGGCGCGGGCTTCGCGGATCATCGCGTCGATGAGCGGCTGGGCGGCGGACTCGTCACCGCGCAGAGCCGCGAGCTGCATGGCGCCGATGCCCAGTACCCGGTTGCCGGAGGCCTTCGCGAGCCGGCGTTCCTCGTCGACGTACGCCGCGGTCGCGGTCAGGTCGCCGGTCATCGAGACGACGTTCGCGCGGAAGTTGAGCGCCCATTGGAGCTGGACGAGGGCGCCACTGTCGCGGGCGACCCGGTCGTGACGGGCGGCGAGCTCGAGCGCGGTGTCGAGGTCCCAGAGGTCGATCGCGACGATCCCACTCGCCCGATTGCCGGCCAGCCACAGCCACCCGTCGTCGGCGTCCCCTTCGCGGGCCTGATCGAGCGCCTCCCTGAGCTGCGCCGCGGCCGCCGTATACCCCTGCGTAAACCGCACCGCCAACGCCTGCAACAACACATCCCCGCCCCCACTCAGGACGGGTTCGCCGGCTCCTTGACCACCCTCACCCCCGCCGGCGCGCAGGGCGGGTTCGCCGGTTCGTTGACCACCCTCACCCCCGCCGTTGTGCGGGGTGGGGGCTGCGGTGGCGGTTTCGGTGAGGATGCCGGGGGTTTCGGGGCCGCTGGCCCAGATGGCCGCCGACATCGCTTCGAGGTATGCGACGCGTGCCTGGTCGTGATCGTGCGGCTCGAGTTGCCGGGCGGCTTCGACGAGCGTACGGGCGGCCTCGACCGCATGCCCACGGTCGAAGGCGATCTGCCCGCGCAGGCGGGTGATCTCCGCCTCCCGGACCGGGTTCGCGGGACCGGCGGCGGCTCCGGCGAGGAGGTCGAGGGCGGAGTCGAGCGCACCGGCGCTGCGCTTCGCGGCCGCGGCGGCCAGCACACGATCGGCCCGCCGCCCCGGGTCGATCGTCAGCGCCGCCGCGCGCTCCAGAAAGATGCCGGCAGCAAAGAACCCACCACGAGCCCGCGCCCGGTCCGCAGACCGTTCGAGCTCCGCGGCGACATCCTCGTCAGGTGTCACCGCCGCCTGCGCCCGATGCCAGGCCCGCCGGTCCGGGTCGGCCTCCGGGTCCGTCACCGCCGCCAGCGCCCGGTGTACGGCGAGCCGCTGCTGCGGAGTGGCCGTCCGGTACGCCGCCGACCGCACCAACGGATGCCGAAACCGAATCTGCTGATCGAACTCGATCAACCCCGACTCAACAGCCCCAGCCGCCGCCCCCACGACAACCCCGAACTCCCCGTCCCCACCCGAACCGCCTGCGCCAACCTGCCCGCCGGCGCCCGTGCCCAGGCCGAGTTGTTCCGCGGCGCGCCACAGGAGCGTCGGATCGCCGAGGGGTTCGGCAGCGGCGGTCAGCAGGAGGAGACGGGTCTCGGTCGGCAGAGCCTCGAGCCGGCGGGCGAAGGCGTCCTCGATGCGGCCCGCGAGCGTACCGGTCATCCGTCCGTCGGCCAGCTCGGCAGCGGTCCAGGCACGCGGGAGTTCGAGCAGCGCGAGCGGATTTCCGCGGGTCTCGGCGACGATCCGGTCGCGGACCCGCGGGTCGATCGGCCCGGGGAGCACCGACTCGAGCAGCGCCCGCGCGTCGGCGTCGTCCAGCCCACGGATCGCCAGCTCCGGCAGCCCCCCGAACTCGTGCGCGATCCCGTCCCGCACCGCGAACACCATCGCCACCGACTCGGCCCCGAGCCGCCGCGCCACGAACGCCAGGATCCGCGCCGACATCAGATCCAGCCACTGAGCGTCATCAACCACGCACACCACCGGCTGGTCACCGGAGGCCAGCAGGTTGAGCACCGCCAGCCCGATCAGGAACCGATCCGGCGTAGGCCCACTCCGCAGCCCGAACGCCGTACCGAGTGCGTCACGCTGCGGCTCCGGCAGCCGCTCGAGGCTCTCCAGGAACGGCAGGCACAGCTGGTGCAACCCGGCGTACGCGAGCTCCATCTCGGACTCGATCCCCGCCGTCCGCGCGACCCGGCACCCGTCGGCCCCGGCGACCAACGCCTCCAGCAGCACCGACTTCCCAACCCCGGCCTCGCCGGTCAGCACGAGCACCTGACTACGCCCAGCCTTGGCCTCACCAACAAGCGCAACCAGCGCCGCAATTTCCTGCCGCCGCCCACGAAGCTCATTCCCCACCACACCCGCCAGCCTAGACGGTCAAAGCGACGCGCCTGCGCAGATGGTCAGGTGCTGGCCGGTGAGCATGGCGGCGTCGGGGGAGAGGAGGTAGGCCGTCAGGGCGGCGATCTCGTCCGGGCGGATGAGGCGGCCGAGGGGTGGGGTGATCGGGGGTGTTGCGGCGCGGGCGGGGTCGGTGAGCATGGCGGTGTCGGTGGGGCCGGGCTCGACGACGTTCGCGGTGATGCGGCGTGGCGCGAGTTCGGCCGCCCAGGAGCGGGCGAGGGCCCGGAGGGCGGCCTTGGTCGCGGCGTACTGGCTCTTGCCGGCGACCCCGGTCGCGGTCCGGCTGCCGATCAGCACGATCCGGCCACCGTCGATCAGGCGGTCGACGAGACCAGCGGCCAGTCGTACGGCGGCGTCGACATGTACGGCGTACATCCGGGCGCCGTCGTCCGGATCGAGGTCTCCCAGCCGCCCGCTCACCTGGAACCCGGCCGCGTGCACCAGCGCGTCCACCGCGGCGACCGGCGGGAGCTCGAAGCTGCCGGCTAGGTCACACGGATACCAGGTGATCGGCAGCTCGGGCTCGGTGCGCGACAGCCCGACGACGTGCCAGCCGTCGGACTGCAGACGATCCGCGATCGCGTGACCGATGCCCGAGCTGACACCGGTCACCACCGCGGTGCGCTCAGTAGGCATCGGCCGGAAGGTGCAGGTAGCGGATCGCCCGGCGATGGTGTGTGAACGCGACATGCAACGACCCGTTGCCGTCGACAACCATCGACGGATAGCTCAGCTCCCGGTTCAGCCCGTCGCGGGAGTTGTTCGACAACGCGTACCCGTCGCCGTCGGCGAGCACCCGGCGCACTGGCCAGGTCAGCCCGTCGTCGGCCGAGATCGCCAGGGTCAGCGGTGCCCGCGGTGCGCCCCAGAAGGCGGTCCGTTCCGCGCCGTCCCGGACGTCCCGTACGGCGGGTTCGGCGCCCTCGACCACTCCGGCGTCGTCGATCTCGTCGTACAGCGACACCCGTCTGGAGCTGGCATCCAGGCGGCTGCTGTCGTTGAAGACCATCGCGGTCCGGCCGTCCGGAAGCGTGATCGCCTGGATCGACGAGTTGTTGTTCGGCAGTACGGTCGGCCGCGGCGGCGCCCAGTGCACGCCGTCGGCCGATGTACTGCGGTAGATGTGGTCGGCCCAGCGGCTCCGGAAGTACGCCGTACGACCGGCGAGGACGTTCATGTGCACGCAGCCCGTGGAGTCGGGGACAGGCGACTCGGTCCAGGTCTGCCCGGAGTCGTCGGAGTACCAGACGCTGCTGGTGTCGCGGTCTCCGGCCCACTTCCGGCCATCGATCCGCACGCACGCGAACGTTGGCAACACCCACCGTCCGGTCGGCAGTACGACGATCGGCTGGCGGATGAAGATCCCGCCGGTCGTGGAACTCAGCAGGTCCCGCACCGGACCCCAGGTCTCCCCGTTGTCGGCCGAGATCCGCGCCCGTACGACGGCCGTGTCCTGGTCGCCGGCGTGCTGCGCGGTGTAGAGCAGCCACAGCTCACCGGTCGGCGCCGCGAACAGCAGCGGGTTCTGCTCCGAGCGGGTGTCGTCGTCGCTCAACCGCACCGGCTTGCTCCAGGCACCGCCCGGCGCGAGCCGAGAGAACCACACGCTGATGTCGGCGACACCCTCCTGGGTACCGCCGAACCACACGCACCCGAGGTCCCCGCCAGGGAGAACGGTGAGCTGGGCCGCGTGCGACTGCACGGTCTCCGTCGGCAGGTACGCCTCGCCGAGACCGTCCTCGCGCGGCCGCACCACGCCGTCCGTGTCGATCACTGCGCGACTCGCAGGTGTTCGGCGGCTGCCTGCTCGAGGTGCACCAGATCCGACGACACGGTCGCGAACGTGAACCCCTCGCCCAGCCGCTGCGCCGCGACCGAGCCGTGCGGCGTGTGGATGCCCGCGGCAACGTTCGCCGCCTTCGCCGCGGTCCGGACCCGCTCCAGCGCCGCCTCGAACACGTCCTGTACGGCGGGGTCGCCCGGGAACGCGCCGCCGACCGCGAGACACAGGTCCGACGGGCCGACGTACACGCCGGTCAGACCGGGCACCGCGCAGATCGCCTCGACGTTCTCAAGGCCTTCCGGCGTCTCGATCATCGCCAGCACCGACACCGCCGCGTTCGCCTCGGCCGGCTTCGGCCCGATCCGCAGCCCCGAACGCATCGGCCCGTACGATCGGACGCCGCTCGGCGGGTACGTCGCCGCCGCGACCGCCCGGGCCGCGTCGCCGGCGGTGTTGACGAGCGGGACGATGACCCCGGCCGCGCCCGCGTCCAGCGCCTGCCCGATGTGGAACGGCTCGTTCGCGCCGACCCGGACCAGGCCGACCGAGTCACCGCCCGCGTCGATCGCGGTCAGCCCGCGCAGGATCCCGGCGTACTCGATCAGGCCGTGCTGGGCGTCGATGCAGACGTAGTCGTAGCCGAGCCGGGCGATCCGCTCGGTGGAGACGGGGGAGTCGAGCACCACCCAGTAGCCGAGGGCGCGCTCGCGGCGGCGGAGCTTGTCGGTGAAGGCAGAGGCAGACAAAGGGTTCTCCGTATCAGCGGTTGTAGGCGGGCATCGGACCGGAAAGAACACGTCCGACTTCGGCACAGGCCTCGAGTACGTCGGCCGGCAGCGGTCCTCGCCGCGCGGACGCGATGTTGCTGAGCAACTGTTCGGGCTTCGACCCGCCGAGTAGTACGCCGTCGACGACCTCGCGCGAGAGCAACCACCTGAGCGAGAGCTCGGGCAATGTCAGACCTGCGTCGGACGCGATCGTGGCCAGCGACGACACCGCCTCGAAGAGGGCCTGGTTCCAGTACCGCTCGCGGTACATCTGGGACAGTGCCGACGATCCGAAGCGGCCCTCGCCGGGGCTGTCGCCGAACGAGTGCCGCCCGGTCAGCAGCCCGCCGCCGAGCGGGTTGTAGACAATCGTACGAACGTCGTGGGTGGCCGCGTACTCGACGTACTCGGCCTCGATCCGGCGGGCGACCAGGTTGTACAGCTGCTGCGCGACGACCGGCCGGGGTGCGCCCGCGGCGGCGCAGGCGTCCGCGACGTCGGTGATCTGCCAGGCGGCGTAGTTCGAGACGCCGATCTCGCCGATCAGCCCGTCCTGGACCAGGGCCGCCAGCGCGCCGGCGGTCTCCTCGATCGGCACCGAACGGTCCGGCTGGTGCAGGTAGAAGAGGTCCACGCGGTCGGTCCCGAGCCGGCGCAAGCTGGCCTCGACCGACGAGCGCAGGGCCTTTGCCGACAGCAACGGTTCGCCGTTCGCGTCGCCCGGGTAGATGCCCGCCTTGGTGGCGATCGTCACCTCGTCCCGGCGACCGCGCAGCAGCTCGCCGAGCATCTCCTCGCTGCGCCCTCCGGCGTACCCGTTGGCGGTGTCGATCGCGGTCACCCCGTTGCCCAGCGCAACGTCGAGGATCTCCCGGGCGCGGTCGAGCTCGACGGTGTCGCCGAACGTCATCGTTCCGAGGACCAGCTTCATGAGGCGGCTGCGCTTTCTGCCGCGCGGGCGGCGGCGACGGCTCGGACTACTTCTCGGGGTTTGCGGCCGGTGATCAGCGCCGGTTCGAGTGCGCTGCGCCGGAGCCGCTGCGTGTACTCGTGCTGCGGGCGCTGCAGCACGTCGGCGGTCGCGCCCTGTTCGACGATCTGCCCGGACCGCAGTACGGCGACCTGTTCGCTGACCGCGCCGACGACACCGAGGTTGTGCGAGATGAACAGGTACGTCAGCTTCCGCTCCGCCCGGAGCGCCGCGAGGATCTCCAGCACCTGCGCCTGCACCGACACGTCGAGCGCACTCGTCGCCTCGTCCAGCACCAGCAGGTCGGGTTCGGACGCGAGCGCCCGGGCGATCCCGATCCGCTGCCGCTGACCGCCGGAGAACTCGTGCGGCTTCCGGGTCAGCGCCGACGCCGGCAGCCCGACCTGGTCGAGCAGCTCGGCCGCCCGCTTCTCCCGGGTACGGCGGGACCGCTCGCCGCGGATCGCGATCGGCTCCGCGACGATCGACCGCGCGTCCAGGTGCGGATCGAGCGAGCCGTACGGATCCTGGAACACCATCTGGATCCGGTGCCGCAGCGGCCGGAGCTGCCGCTCGCTGAGGGTCGCGAGGTCGACGCCGTCGAACACCATCGCGCCGGCCGACGGCCGGATCAGCCGGACCAGTGCACGGGCGATCGTCGACTTGCCGGATCCCGATTCGCCCACCAGTGCGAGCGATCCGCCGCGCGGCACCTCGAACGACACGTCGTCGACGGCCTTGTGCTCGCCGTACCGGACGACCAGACCGGAGACCTTCAGCAGGCTCATGACCCGCCTCCGTTCATCATCTCGAGCTTGCGGGCGGTGGACAGCTCGGGGTCGTCCCAGGGCCCGAGCTTCGGGATCGCGTCGAGCAGCTTCCGGGTGTACTCGTGCTGCGGGTTGCCGACAATCTCCTCGACCGGCCCGCTCTCCACGAAGCTGCCGGCCTTCATCACGTGGATCCGGTCGCTCATCAGCCGGGCGACGCCGAGGTCGTGGGTGATCAGCAGGATGCCGGCGCCGGTCTCCTGCTGGATCTCAAGCAGCAGGTCGAGGATCCCGGCCTGCACGGTGACGTCGAGCGCCGAGGTCGGCTCGTCCGCGACGATCAGCTCGGCCTCGGCGGACAGCGCCATCGCGATCAGCACGCGTTGCAGCATGCCGCCGGACAGCTCGTGCGGATACTGCTTCAGCCGCTGCTCGGGCCGGCTCAGGTGCACCTGCCGCAGCAGGGCGAGCGCCCGGTCGCGGGCCTCGCTCTTCCCGCAGCCGTGCCGGAGCCGGATCGCCTGGACCATCTGCCGGCCGACGGTGGCGATCGGGTTCAGCGCCGTCATCGGATCCTGCGGTACCAGCGCCACCGCGCGCCCACGCAGCTTGGCGATGTGCTTGCGCGTCCCGATCACGTCCTGCCCGGTCAGTTCCGCCTCGCCGGACAGTACGGCGAGGTCGTCCGGCAGCAGGCGCAGCAGCGCCATCGCGGTCGTGGACTTGCCGGAGCCGGACTCGCCGATGATCGTCACGGTCTCACCGGCGTCGATGCCGAAGCTGACGCCGTCGACGGCCCGGATCACGCCGCCGGCCGTCATCAGGTCGACCGTCAGATTGTTCACATTCAGGATCGGCATCAGCCGGTCACCGCCTTCGCGCGCCGGACCCGGTCGCGCAGTCCGTCGCCGAGCAGGTTCACCCCGAGAACCAGCAGCGCGATCGCGATGCCCGGGACGGTCACCAGCCACCACGCGCCGGTGACGAACAGCTCCCGGCCGTCGGAGATGATGCCGCCCCAGGTCGGGTACGGGCGCTGCACGCCGGCGCCGAGGAAGCTCAGCGCGCTCTCCAGCAGGACCGCCTGGGCGAGCAGCAGGAACACCACGACCAGCGTCTGCGACAGGATGTTCGGGATGATGTGCCGGACGATGATCTTCAGCTTGCCGAGCCCGAGCACCTGCGCGGCGGCGACGTACGGCTTCTCGCGTTCGACCAGGACGAGCGCCCGGGTGAGGCGGGCCGGCTCGGGCCACTGGGCGACCGCGATCACCAGCGTGATCACCGGCACCGACGGGCCGAACAGCGCCACCACGAGCAGCAGCATGAGCAGCAGCGGCAACGACATCTGCGCCTCGAGCAGCCGGGACACGAGCGTGTCGACCCAGCCGCCCAGGTAGCCCGCGGCGGCGCCGGCCGCGATCCCGAGGAGGCCCGACAAGGCGATCGCGAGCAACCCGATCAGCAGCGAGGTCTGGCCACCGTGCAGGATCCGGGACAGCAGGTCGCGACCGTTCGGGTCGGTGCCGAACAGGTGCCCCGGGCTGAACGGCGGCAGCGACGTGTCCTTCAGGTTGCCGTTGACCGGGTCGGCGAGCGGCAGCACCCGCGCCAGCGCGACCGGGACGATCACGACACCGGCGCAGATCGCACCGAGCCAGATCTTGATCGTGCTGTAGCGGGACTTCCGCGCGGCGGCGGACCGGCGCAGCAGCTTCGGCGCGACCGCCGGAACGACACTCATCAGCGGGCCTCCTGTCCGAGTCGCACTCTGGGGTCGATCAGTGGGTAGAGCAGGTCCACGAGCAGCTGGACCAGCAGAGCGAGGACGACGGTCACCAGGACCGTTGCCTGGATCAACGGGAAGTCCCGCCGGGACAGCGCGTCGACGACCAGCGCGCCGACGCCCGGCCACTTGAACACGACCTCGACGATGACGACGCCGTTGAGCATCGCGGCGAACCGGGTGCCGAGCGCGGTGACGACCGGGATCGCGGAGTTCGAGAACGCGTACTGCCAGGTCAGCCGGCGCTCGGAGATGCCGCGCGAGCGCGCGATCGTCACGTACTGCGCGGCCAGGTTCGCGGTCATCTCGCGCCGTACCAGCCGGGAGATCAGCGCCACCTGCAGGACCACGATCGTCAGGCAGGGCAGCACGATCGCGCCGATCGACGTGAACCCGGACGACGGCAGCCACTGCAGGTTCACCGCGAACACGATCAGCAGCACGAAGCCGATCCAGAAGTCCGGCATCGACTGCCCGGCGATCGTCGCGATGTTCGCGCCGAGCTCCGGCGCGGTGTTGTTCCGCCGGGCCATCCAGACCCCGAGCGGGATCGACAGCGCCGCGGTCACCGCGATCGCGGCGACGGCCAGCGTGATCGTGTACGGCAGCCGCTCCATCACCACCTGGAGGGCCGGCTGCCGGAACTGGAACGACGTACCGATGTCGCCCTGGACCAGGTTGCGCAGGTACGTGAAGTACTGCGCCAGGACCGGCTGGTCGAGGCCGAACTCGTGCCTGACGGCGTCCAGTTGCTCGCTGGTCGGGTTCGGTGGGGCGTAGTTGACGGCCGGGTCACCAGGGGCCAGCCGGAGCAGGACGAAGACGACGGTCACCGTGAACCAGGCCGTCAGGACGGTCTGGCCGAGGCGTTTGAGTACGTACCGTGGCATGGCTCAGTCCGCGACCTTGACCTTGGACAGGTCGTAGGAGTTCGTGGCGGACAGGTCGAGCGTGGTGACCCGCTTCCGCTTGGCCAGCACGTTGTCCGGCGTCCACGCCCACAGCGCCGGCCAGAGTGCCCAGATCTTCTCCTGCGCCTGCTTGAGCAGGGCGTCGCGCTTGGCGATGTCCGGCTCGGCGCTCGCCTGGTCGGTCAGGCTCGTCACCTCCGGGAACACGAAGCCCTGGTACGTGTCACGGGTCTTCTCCTTCGCCGCGGTACCGGCGTACTGGCCCTGCAGGTTCGTGATCGCCAGGCCGGTCTGGTTGCCGTAGCCGTTGCCGAGGACGTCCCAGTCGCCGGCCTCGCCGCGCCGCCAGCTGTTGATGTCGCCGCCCTTCGGGATCTGCTTCAGCGTCGCCTTCACGCCGACCGCGCCGAGCATCGTGACGATCGCCTCCATCACCCGGGCAGCGCCGGCGAACTCGGACTCCTCCCAGATGAACAGCAGCGACAGGTTCGACACGCCCTCGGCGGCCAGCATCGCCTTCGCCTTCGCGGGGTCGTACGTGTACTCGCCGGTCTTCACGAAGCCGGACAGCGTCTTCGGTACGACGCCCTCGGCGGACCGCACCAGCCCGTTCATCAGGCTCTTGATCAGCGCGTCGTGATCGATCGCATGGCTGAGCGCCTCGCGGACCTTCGGGTTCGTCAGCGGGTGCCCGGCCGGCTTGCGGAAGTTGTAGAACAGGTGGATCAGCCGGGTGCCCTCCTCCTGCACGATGTCGATGTCGTTCTTCTTCTTGAGCGCGGCCGTCGACTCCGGCGTGATCGTGTCGATGATGTCGGCCTGACCGGAGGTGATCGCGATGACCCGCGCGCCTTCCTCCTCCTGGTAGGAGACGTTCACCTCCTCGAGCAGCGCCTTCTCGCCCCAGTAGTCGTCGTTGCGGACCAGCCGGTACGTGCCGGTGCCGGAGTCGGCCGACGCGACCTTGAACGGGCCGCTGCCGATCCCGTCGCCCAGCTCCTCGGCCTTGTTCGCCTTGGCCGGCGTGATCAGGATGTTCGACATCAGCGAGTCCAGCGTCACCACGGGCTTCTTGGTGGTCAGCGTGAACGTCGAGTCGTCGACCTTCGCGAACGCCGGCTGCTCCGGGAACTGCGAGGCGACGTACCCGGCCTTGACCTGGAAGTACAGCTTGAGCGCGGTCTCGACGTCCTCGACGGTGACCGGCGTCTTGTCCGAGTAGTGGATGCCGCTGCGCAGCTTCACCGTCCAGACGGTCGGCTTGGTCAGCTCGAAGCTCTCCGCGAGCACCAGCTCGGGCTTCAGGTCCGGGCCGATCCGGGTCAGCGCCTCGCGGACCGCGCGCTGCACGGTGACCGCGGCGTCGTACTGGTTGAGCTTGTTGTCCAGGCTGACCAGGTTGCGGTTCAGCACGATGCTGACCTTGCCGCCGGACCCGCCGGCACCGGCACCGGACGCCCCGGAGGACTGCGGTCCGGCGCAGGCGGTGACGGCACCGCCGAGCGCGGTCGACGCGCCGACCAGGCCGAGGAACTGCAGGACCGCTCGTCGGGAGACCCCCGTGCCCGCGCTGTCGGCAAACTTCTGGATCTCGGACATGAGGACTCTCCTTGTATCTCACCAGGGGAACAAGCGGGTGCCCGGTGCCGGGCTCGTTTCCACAAGATGACACCGTTGCGCGGTCTGCGCAATACCTGTAGCTTGAATTGCGTGATTTGAGCCGCGAGGGGAGGGATGATGCCGGAACTGGCGATCGTCGCGGACGATCTGAGTGGGGCCGCCGAGGCTGCTGCCGCGCACCTGCTGCACACGTCACGGATCTCGGTCGGGCTGTCCGCCGCTGCCGTCCGCGGGCGGGACGGCGACCGGGTCGTTGCCATCGACACCGATTCACGGCGTTGCCCTCCTGCTGAGGCGGCTGTGCGGGTGCGGGCTGCTCTTGAACAGTGCAAGGGGATTCCGGTCCTCAAGAAGGTCGATTCGTTGCTCCGAGGCAACCTTGCGGCCGAGGTGCGGGCGCTGTACGAATTGTCCGGCGTACCTCCGGTAGTGGCGACCGCGCTGCCGTCGGCGGGGCGGACGGTCGTCGACGGCGTACTGCGGGTCGGCGGGGTGCCGTTGCACGAGAGCGGGCTGTGGCACGCGGAAGGTTTGCGCGTTCCGCGCAACTTGAGCGAGGCGCTGGCACCGGTTCCGACGGTTTTGGTGCCTTTGGCAACAGTTCGCGACGGCGAGGCGCTGGCGAAGGCGCTCGCGTCCGCCGCGGCGGATCTCCGCGTCGCGGTCTGCGACGCGGAGACGGACGCCGACCTCGACCTGATCCATCATCACGCAGCCGCCGGCGAACGCTCGGTCCTGGTCGGCTCCGGCGGTCTCGCTGCCGCTGCTGCACGCGCGCTGGCTGCTGACGATCCCGTCGTACGCCGCCATTCGGTCGTCGACAACGTACTGGTCGTCGTGGGAACCGCCGCCCCGTCCGCAACCACCCAACTCGAACACCTCGAATCCACAGCAGACGTGGTAGTCCGCCTCACCCCGGACGACCTCCTCCGCGCCACCCTCACCCCCCAACCCGCGCCCTCCCACGAGACGTCGCCGACCGCGGTTTCCGGTTCAGGCGGTGGGGTGCTGGATGTTGCTGCGCGGGTGCGTGGGGCGCAGTGTGCGGTGGTGTGCATCGACGGGCGCGGTGGGGTGCGGCCTGAGCTGGCCGAGCGGCTCGCGGTGGCGCTTGCTGCTGTGGTGGGGCGGGCCGCGCGTGAACGTGATGCTCTTGTTCTTACCGGTGGTGAGACTGCGCGGGGGGTTCTCGACCTGCTCGGTGTCGACCGCCTGGTACCGGTGGCCGAGCGCCACGGTGCCGTGGTTTCCCGTGCCGGCGGGCGGGTCGTGGTGACCCGTCCCGGCAGCTTCGGCGGGCCGATGTCGCTCGCCGACCTTGTCACCAGTCTTTCCACCGCCCCAATACCCGAGGAGCCCACAGATGACCACTAGCCCACGCATCGCCGTCACGATGGGGGACGGCGCCGGGATCGGTCCGGAGGTGATCGTCCGGGCGTTGCTCGATCCGGCGATCGCGGCGTCCGCGCAGTGCGTCGTGATCGGCGACGCCGAGCGCCTCCGGCTGGCCGCGAAGCTGGTGGGCCTGGAGCCGGACATCGTCGCGATCAAGAGCCTCGCGGAAGCGGAATTCACGCCCGGCCGGATCAACGTGATCGACCTCGGGCTGCTGCCCGCGGACCTGCCGTTCGGCCAGGTGTCCGCGGTGGCCGGCGACGCGGCGTACCACTACGTCCGGGTCGCCAGTGAGCTCGCGATGTCCGGCGAGGTGCAGGCGATCTGCACCGCCCCGCTGAACAAGGCGGCGCTGCAGGCCGGGGGCCACATCTTCCCCGGCCACACCGAACTCCTCGCCGAGCTGACCGGCACCGAGGAGGTGTCGATGCTGCTGTCGACGCCGAAGGTGAAGGTCATCCACGTCACCACGCACATCGGCCTGATCGACGCGGTCGACAAGATCGAGCCCGGCCTGGTCGAACGCACCATCCGCCGCGGCCACCGCGCGCTCGTCGACGCCGGCGTCCCGAACCCGAAGATCGGCGTCTGCGGCATCAACCCGCACGCCGGTGAGAACGGGCTGTTCGGCCGTGGCGAGGAGGAGACCAAGATCGCCCCGGGCGTCGAGACCTGCGTCGCGGACGGGATCGACGTGCACGGCCCGCTGCCCGCGGACACGCTGTTCTTCCTGGCCGGCCGCGGCGACTACGACCTGGTGGTCGCGATGTACCACGACCAGGGCCACGGCCCGGTGAAGATCCTCGGCCTGGAGGCCGGCGTGAACGTCACCGTCGGACTGCCGGTGATCCGTACCTCGGTCGACCACGGGACCGCGTTCGACATCGCCGGGAAGGGCGTCGCCGACCACCGCTCGATGATCGAGGCGCTGCGGCTCGCCGTCGAGATGGCGCCGGAACGCGTGGCAGGCTGAGAATCCTTGGATAGGGTGCGATCCGTGAGCAGGCAGAGGTCGGGCGAGCGCCGCGAGGAGATCGTGCGGCTGGCGTCGACGGACGGGCTGGCCAGCGTGGAGGACCTGTCCGCGCGGCTCGGCGTCACGCCGTCGACGATCCGCCGCGACCTGGCCCTGCTCACCTCGCAGGGCCGGCTGGCCCGGACGTACGGCGGTGCGCTCAGCCTGGAGCCGCACCCGGAGGCGTCGCTGCGCCAACGTCTCGGCGAGGCGTACGACGCGAAACGCGCGATCGCGGCGTGGACCGCGAAGCAGATCGTGCCGGGGGAGAGCGTGCTGCTGGACGGCGGCTCGACCACGACGGCGCTGGCGCAGGAACTGGTCGGCCTGGCGAACCTCTCCGTCACCACCACGAGCTTGACCGCGCTCGAGGTGCTGGCCGAGGCCGAGGGCATCGAGGTGATCGTGCTCGGCGGCCGGCTGCGGATCATCAGTCAGTCGTTCGTCGGCCCGATCACCGAGGCAGCGCTCGGACGGATGTCGTTCGACCGAGCCTTCATGGGTGCGGACGGCGTACGCGCGGATCGCGGGATCAACGAGAAGGACCTCGAGCAGACCCGGCTGAAAGAGCTGATGATGGACCGCGCCGACCACGTCTACGTGCTGGCCCACGGGGCGAAACTCGGCCAGAGCCCGTTCCACGCGTGGGCGGTGATGCCGCCGCACTGGACGCTGGTCACCGACGCCTCCGCACCCGCCGCGGAGCTCCGCCGTTTCGAGTCCAAAGGCATCGAGGTCATCAGGGTCGACGGTTAGACCAGCACGACCGGGCCGCGGGCGAGTTGGCCTGGGCCCTGGTGGAGGGTCAGTACGGTTAGGGCGGCGGCGGTCGACTCGGCTTGTACGGCGCTGGTTCCGTTGATGACGCTGCGGCGTACGTCGACCTCCGGGTAGACCTCCTCCCACGCGCTGACGTCGGCCTGGACGGGCCGAGCGTACGGTCGTGAGGCAGCCCGACGACCGCGAGCGAGGCCGTCGTACGGCGGGCCAGGCGGCGTGCGAGCTTCCGTTCGTACCGGCGGCCGTGGCCGATGACGATCAGCGCACCCGTGGTGTCACGGGCCTCGTTGAGCAGCGCGGTGATCGGGCGGCCCGGGAAGACGGTGGAGGAGACGCGCAGGCTCGGGAACAGCTCCCGGACGTACTCGATCGCGTCTTGTACGATCGTCTCGGCCGCTGCCAGGTCCTGCTCGTCGACCGCCAGATCACCGAAGGCGTCGAGTACGTGCGTCCAGGGGAACGCGTAGACGACGCGGAGCTCGGCGTTGCGTGCCGCTGCCTCGGCCGCGGCCCAGTCCAGGGTGTCTTGGCTGTCCTGCTCGATTAAGACCACTACTTGCTCCATGGCCCCACCGTCTCGTCGCAGGTGGGTGCATCACACCAGGGAGAAGCACGGGCGGACTCACGTGTCCAGCAGCTGCAGGGCCTCCGTGATGGACCCCGTGACCGGTGCTCCCGTGGTCAGCAGCGCCTCACGGGTCATCGCACCAGTAGTCACCAGAACACACTGCGTACCAGCCGCCTGCGCCGCGTTGGCGTCGTCGACGACGTCACCGATCAGTACGACGGACGCCGGGTCCAGCTGCTGCTCCTGGAGGTGCAGGGCGAGACTGTCCGCCTTGGAGCCACCGCCTACGTCACCGGGCAGCCCGTCGACGCGGGTGAAGTACTGCGTGAGCCCGTACTGCTCCACGGTCGGTGTGAGCCGGGAGTGGAACCACATCGACAGCAGCGACTGGGTCCGCCCGCCGGTGGTACAGGCACGCAGTACGTCGTGTGCGCCGGCTGCGAGCTCACACGTGTGCAGGAGCGCGTCGTACCGGTCGTGGTAGAGCTTGTCGACCTGTGCCCACTCTTCCTCGTCGAGGGTGCGCTGGAGGACCTGTTCGTACGAGAGCCGCATCGGGCGCGCGTACGCGGCCTGCCACTCGCCCCACGTCAGCTCAGGCCGGCCGAACCCGGTGCAGACCTCGTTGACCGCTGCCAGTACGGCGTGGTTGTCGTTGAGGAGCGTGCCGTTCCAGTCCCACACCACATGCGAAATCACGAGCGCCACTGTAGTGCGGGGTGAAAGGATGTTCCGCATGGCTTTCCTCCCCGCACAGGAGCTGTCGGCTGGGTTCTATGCGGACGTGGTGGCGCCCGTGCTCGCTGGCACGGGCCATGCGGCCGGGCTGCTGGGCTGGGGATCCGATGTGCTCGGCTACGACACCTCCCGCTCGATGGACCACGACTGGGGTCCACGGCTGGTCGTCCTGGTGGACGAGCCCGACCCGGTCCGCAAGCAGATCGAGGCTGTGCTGCCGGACGAGTACCGCGGCTTCCCGGTCCGGTTCGGGTCGTCTGTGCACGCCGTGGAGCACCGCGTGACCGTGGCGCGGCTGGGGGACTGGCTGCGGGGCCACCTTGGCTTTGATGCGTCGCAGGGTGTCGGGCTGGACGACTGGCTGGTCACGCCGCAGCAGCAGTTGCTCGGTGTGGTGAAGGGGCAGGTGTACGCCGACGACGGTCGGCTCGGACCGGTGCGTACGGCGCTGGCGTGGTACCCGGACGAGGTCTGGCGGTGGCTGATGGCGTGCCAGTGGACCCGGATCGCGCAGGAGGAGCCGTTCATGCAGCGGACCCACGAGGTCGGCGACGAGCTCGGGTCCCGGATCGTCGCGGCCCGGCTCGCCCGGGAGGTGCTGCGGCTGGCGCTGCTGCAGTCGCGGTCCTACGCGCCGTACACCAAATGGCTGGGTACGGCGTTCGCCCGGCTGGGGCATCCGGACGGGCTGGACCGGGCGCTCGCGGAGGCCGTTGCCGCGGGCAACTTCGCGGACCGGGAGCGGGCGCTCGGCACGGCGTACCGGCTGGTTGCTGTGCGGCACAACGCGCTCGGGATCACCGACGGGCTGGACCCGGAGCCGCGGCCGTTCTTCGACCGGCCCGCGCTGGTGCTGGACGCCGCGCGCTTCGCCGACGCCTGTCACGCGACCGTGTCGGACCCGCGGCTGAAGCGCGTCGGGCCGATCGGGTCGATCGACCAGTTCGTGGACAGCACCGACGTACTGAGCAATCCGTCCGCCTACCGCCGGCTCGTGGAGGTCTTCCAGTGACGTTGCCGAAACACACGATCAGCTCGGTCACGACCGTGGAGATGGGGTACGAGTACCTGCGGACCGTCGGGCGGAACTCGTTCCTCGGCAGCCACGGGAGCGGCGGGAGCTTCACGGCGTACGTCGTGGAGACGGACCGCGGCGCCACCGGCTGGGGGCTGCCGTTGTCGGACGGGGACCCCGGGCCGCTGATCGGCCGGCCGCTGGCGGAGCTGATCGATCCGGAGCGTGGGGTGATCGACCCGGCGGCGGAGTTCCTCGACTACCCGCTGCACGACCTGGCCGCGCGGATCCTCGAGGTGCCCGTGTACGCGATGCTCGGCGGCGCCGGGTCGCCGCGGGTGCGGTGCTACAGCGGCGGCATCTACTTCGACGACCTGGACGGCGGGCCGGCCGCGATCCGCGCGAACCTCGCGCAGGACCACGCGTTCGGGTTCCGCGACTTCAAGCTGAAGATCGGGCGTGGCCACCGCTGGATGGACCCGCGCGAGGGCCTGCGGCGCGACATCGAGGTGACCCGGTTGGCCCGCGAGCTGTACCCCGACGCCGCGATCCTGGTCGACGGCAACGACGGCTTCACGCTGAACGGCCTCTTCGAGTACGTCGACGCCGTCGCGGACTGCGGCCTGTACTGGATCGAGGAGCCGTTCCCGGAACGCCGCCCCGACCTGCAGGCGCTGCGCGAACACCTGCACGGCGGCCCGATCCGGATCGCCGACGGCGAGTACGACCCGAACGTCGACCACGTCCTCGCACTGGCAGCCGAAGGCCTGGTGGACGTAGCCCTCATGGACGTCATCGGCCACGGCCTCACCGCGTGGCGCCGCACCATGCCGATGCTCCAGTCGGAGGCTTCCCCCCACGCCTGGGGCCTCCCGCTCAAAACCCTCTACGCGGCCCACCTCGCTGCCGGCCTCGGCAAGACCCCCATCATCGAAGGCGTCCCCGGCCCCGACGCTTACACACTCGAGGACGGCTACGTCGTCTTGTCGGAGGAGCCTGGGTTCGGCCTCAAACCAGGGTAGAGCGCGTCCAACGCTGTCAGCGAGGCTCGGTACCACTTCACACTCTGCTGGAAGACGGACTGGAAGAGGTTACTGAACAACGAGAAGCGGAAGTCCCAGCTGCACAGCTCCCAGCTGTAGTCCGGTACGTCCAGAGCCTTCCAGTAGTGCCGTAGGAGGTCGGCTGCGTCGGCTTGGCGGGACGGGAGCGCGCTGAGCGAGTAAGCGAGGTCGTGGGGTGCCAGACCGGGTTTCAGCTCGGACCAGTCGATCACCTTGGGCCGCGGGTTCCCGGCAACGAAGAAGACGTTGCCGAGGAAGTGGAAGTCACCGTGGATCAGCGTCAGGTGCTGACGGCCGGCGACGCGCGCCTGGAACTGTGGCTCCCAGTTGGCGAGTACCTCGTCGAGAACAGCACGCTCCGACCGCTCCAGCTCCGTCGTACGCGCGAAGAACTCGTCTGCTGCCTGGCGAACCTCCAGGGCGTGGCGGGTGATCACGTCCGGCGGCCAGGCCTGCGAAGAGCTCGTCACCGAGGGCTCGAACTCCGGTGTCTCCGTGCAGCCCCAGAAGTGTGCGTGCACCCCGGCGATGACGTCGATCGCGCCGTACAGCTGCTCGTCCGACACCGCAGTACCGACCACGCGGTAGCCGGTCTGCGCGAGGTCCTCGGTCAGGAGCAGTACTGCGTCGCCCGTGTCGTGCGCACCCAGGTACTGCGGGGCCGGATGCGACCAGCCAGGAGCAAGCTGCTCGAAGAACTGCACCTCGCGACGGGCTGCCGCAAGCCCGTCGCCGGTGGCCAGCTTGGCGATCACGGTGTCAGCACCTACCCGCAGACGGGCGACCTCCGCAGCAGAGGCCGCGAAGGTCTCCAGCACCTCAACACCGCGCACAGGCGTTCCCAAGGCGGCGCTTACGTCGGCGGCAGTGAAGCTCACGCCTGACCGCGCTCCGGCAGGTTCTCCAGGTACTTCGCTACCTGGCTCAGCGCCTTCTTGTCGGCCCAGGACCACGAGGGCGCCGGCGTTGACGGACCCTCGTACGGGAGGTCGGCGTAGTGCGCCTGCAACTCACCCAGGCGAACAGCCAGGCCCGCGCGCGTCTCGGCGTACGCAGGGTCGTCGGCCACGTTCGTCAACTCGGCCGGGTCCTTCTGGAGGTCGTACAACTCCCACTCGGACTCGAACAGACGATCCGACGAGCCCGGTACGCCAAGACCGGCACCGTAGTAGTGGATCAGCTTGTAGTCCTTCGTACGTACGCCGTAGTGGGCCGGAGCGTGGTGGATCGGGTCGTCGTGCTCCCAGTACCGGTAGTAGACGGCGTCAGGCCAGTCCGGGACCTCCTCACCGCGCAGCAGCGGCAGGAAGCTCCGGCCCTGCGACGTGGGGAGCGCCGACGCCGCGTCCAGGCCCGCCATCTCCAGGAACGTCGCCGCGAAGTCCACGTTGGTGACCATCGCGTCGCACGTGCTGCCGGCCGGGATCACCGACGGCCAGCGGATCATCATCGGCATCTGCAGCGACTCGTCGAACATCAGCCGCTTGTCGAACCACCCGTGGTCACCGAGGAAGAAGCCCTGGTCGGACGTGTAGACGACGACCGTGTTCTCGGCGAGCCCTTCGGCGTCCAGTACGTCGAGCAGCCGGCCGACGTTGTCGTCGATCGACTGCACGCACTGCAGGTAGTCCCGCAGATAGCGCTGGTACTTCCACCGCATCCGCGCCTCCCGGTTCTCCGGCCCGCGCAGCTCGTCCGGGAGCTTCTCGTTCAGCTCCTCCGCCGCCAGGTCGTCGGCAACGGACATGTGGACGCCGCGGACCGCCTGGCTGCGGGTGCTGTGGTCGTCGAACAGCGTGCTCGGCTCCGGGATCGAACCGACCGGGTAGAGATGCTTGTGCTTCTCGTCCGGCACCCACGGCCGGTGCGGTGCCTTGTGATGCACCAGCAGCAGGAACGGGCGCTCCGGGTCCCGCTGCCGGATCCAGTCGATGCTCTGGTCCGTGACGATGTCGGTCGCGTACCCGGGCACCGTCTCGGCGCCGTCCGGCCCGATCATCAGCGGGTCGACGTACTCACCCTGCCCGGGGAACACCCGCCACGCGTCGAAGTTCCGCGGCGCGGACGCCGGCTGCTCACCGAGGTGCCACTTGCCGAACAGCGCGGTCTGGTACCCGGCGTCCTGCAGCACCTCCGCGATCGTCGGCACCCGGTAGTCGATCTCGGTCCAGATCGACGCGACTCCGTTCACGTGGCTGTACGTGCCGGTCAGGATCGAGGCCCGCGACGGCGAGCAGATCGAGTTCGTGCAGTACGTCGCGTCCATCCGCACACCTTCCCGGGCCAGCCGGTCCAGGTACGGCGTGTTGTTGACCCTGCTGCCGTACGCCGAGATGGCGTGCGCCGCGTGGTCGTCGGACATCACGAAGACGATGTTCGGAGTCGGCATCTCTGCACGATAGTTCACCCGGTACCGAATCTGGACAACGGTTTCCAGCGGGCCGCCCGCTGGCGTAGGTTTACCGGTCATGGCCATGTTCGACCTTTCCCTCGACAAGCTCCGCGAGTACCGGCCCGAGGTGGCCGTGCCCGCCGACCTGGTCGACTTCTGGCGTCGCTCGATCGAGAAGGCGCGCACCGACGACCTGTCCGCCACGTTCACCGCGATCGACAACAAGCTCGCGGTCGTCGACACCTACGACGTCACGTACGCCGGCTTCGGCGGTACTCCGGTGAAGGGCTGGCTGCACGTGCCGGCCGGTGCCGAGGGGCCGCTGCCGACGGTTGTGCAGTACCACGGCTACAGCGGTGGGCGCGGGCTGCCGCACTCGACCACGCTGTGGGCGCAGGCCGGGTACGCGCACTTCGTGATGGACACCCGCGGCCAGGGCTACAGCCAGGGCGGCTTCGACAGCACCCCGGACGAGACGCCGTACGCCGGTCTCAACCACACGCCGGGGTTCATGACGCTGGGGATCACCGACCCGGAGACGTACTACTACCGTCGCGTGTACATCGACGCGGTCCGGGCGCTGGAGGCCGCGAAGGCGTCGCTGTTCGTCGACCCGGCGAAGCTGGCCGTGAGCGGTGGCAGCCAGGGCGGTGGGATCTCGATCGCGGCGGCCGGCCTCGCGCCGCTGGCCGGGATCGACCTGGTCGGCTGCGCTCCCGACGTACCGTTCCTCTGCCACTTCCAGCGGGCGCTGCAGATCACCGACAAGGACCCGTACGGCGAGATCACCCGGTACCTGAAGGGGTTCCGGCAGGACGTCGACGCCGTGCACAACACGCTGAGCTACTTCGACGGCGTGAACCTGGGTGCGCTGGCGACGGCGCCCGCGCTGTTCTCGGTCGCGCTGATGGACGCGACCTGCCCGCCGTCGACGGTGTTCGCCGCGTTCAACAGCTACGGGAGCGAGCAGAAGCAGATCGAGGTGTACCAGTACAACGAGCACGAGGGCGGGCAGACGTACCAGCAGCTCGTGCAGCTCGACTGGTTCGCCGAGATCTTCGGCTGACCGCCTGCCGTTCACCGGCCGAACCGGTCGACCCCCTAGTGTGGTCGGCATGCTCGGACTACCTACGGGGATCCAGGCCTGCTTGTTCGACCTGGATGGCGTGCTCACCGACACGGCTGCCGTCCACGCTGCGGCGTGGAAAGAGATGTTCGACGAGTTCCTCCGCGAGTACGCGGCGCAGCACGGCATCGAGTTCGTGCCGTTCGACGCCCGCGCGGAGTACGACGCGTACGTGGACGGCAAGCCGCGGGCCAGCGGCGTCCGGGACTTCCTGGCCGCGCGGCACATCACGCTGCCGGACGGAGACCCGGACGACCCGCCGTCGGCGATGACCGTGAACGGCCTCGGGAACCGGAAGAACGAGGCCGTCCAGCGGCGGATCCGGACCGAGGGCGTGCACGTCTTCGAAGGCTCCCGGCGGTACCTCCAGGCCGCCGTCGAGGCGGGCCTGCGGCGGGCGGTGGTGTCGTCCAGCGCGAACACTCGCGAGGTGCTCGACGTCACCGGGCTGGCGCAGTACGTCGAGGAGATCGTCGACGGCGTCACGATCCGTACCGAGGGGCTGAAGGGCAAGCCCGCGCCGGACACGTTCCTGGCCGCGGCCGAGCGGTTCGGGATCGAGCCGTCCGCGGCGGCCGTCTTCGAGGACGCGCTGGCCGGCGTTTCCGCGGGCCGCTCCGGACACTTCGGGCAGGTCGTCGGGGTCGACCGCGTCGGCCAGGCCGCCGACCTGAAGACGCACGGCGCGGACGTCGTGGTGAAGGACCTCGCGGACCTGCTGGAGGAGAAATGATCGATCGAGGCCACCACCCGGTCGAGCCCTGGCGGCTCCGCGAGACGCGGCTGGCGATGGACAAGCTGGCCCAGTCCGAGTCGCTGTTCGCGTTGTCGAACGGGCACATCGGCCTTCGCGGCAACCTCGACGAGGGCGAGCCGTACGCGATCCCCGGTACCTACCTCAACTCGTTCTACGAGCAGCGTCCGCTCCCGTACGCCGAAGCAGGCTACGGGTACCCGGAGTCCGGGCAGACGCTCGTCGACGTCACCAACGGCAAGCTGATCCGGCTGCTCGTCGACGACTCGCCGTTCGACATCCGGTACGGCTACCTGACCAAGCACGAGCGCTCGCTCGACTTCCGCAACGGCATCCTCGAGCGCGACGTCGACTGGACCTCACCCGGCGGCAAGCGGATCAAGGTCCGCACCCGCCGGCTGGTCTCGCTGACCCAGCGCGCGGTCGCGGCGATCGAGTACGTCGTGGAGCCGGTCGACCAGCCTGCCCGGTTCGTGATCCAGTCCGAGCTGGTCGCGAACGAGACGCAGCCGAAGCTGTCCGACGACCCGCGGGTGGCCGCCGTACTGGACAATCCGCTGCACCCGGTCAGCCACGACGGCGGCGAGCACGGGACCGTACTGATCCACCGCACGAGCCGCAGCCGGCAGTTGATGGCCGCCGCGATGGCGCACGAGGTCGACACCTCGGTGCGGTACGCGATGGACCAGGACGTCCGCGAGGACTGGGCCCGGACCACGGTGATCTGCCAGCTGCAGCCGGGCGAGAGCCTGCGCGTCGTGAAGTACCTGGCGTACGGCTGGTCGAGTCTGCGTTCGGAGACCGCGATCCGGGACCAGGTCGCGGCCGCGCTCGCGAGTGCCCGGTTCTCCGGGTGGGACGGGCTGACCAAGCAGCAGGTCGAGTTCCTGGACGACTTCTGGGACGGCGCCGACGTCGAAGTACAGGGCCATCCTGAGCTCCAGCAGGCGGTGCGGTTCGCGCTCTTCCACGTGCTGCAGGCGGGTGCGCGCGCCGAGCGCCGGGCGATTCCGTCGAAGGGCCTGACCGGGGCCGGGTACGACGGGCACACGTTCTGGGACACCGAGGGTTTCGTGCTGCCGGTGCTGACCTACACGATGCCGGACGCGGCCGCCGACGCGCTGCGCTGGCGGCATTCCACGCTGCGGATGGCGAAGCAGCGCGCCGAGGAGCTGGGCTTCAAGGGCGCGGCGTTCCCGTGGCGGACGATCCGCGGCCAGGAGTGTTCCGGCTACTGGCCGGCCGGTACGGCGGCGTTCCACATCAACGCGGACATCGCCGAGGCGGTGATGCGGTACCACCGGGCCACCGCGGACGACGACTTCGTCGACGAGGTCGGGCTGGAGCTGCTGGTCGAGACCGCCCGGCTGTGGATGTCGCTCGGCCACCACGACCGCGACGGCCGCTGGCACCTGCCCGGCGTCACCGGGCCGGACGAGTACAGCGCCGTTGCCGACGACAACGTTTTCACGAACCTGATGGCGGCCCGCAACCTGCGCGCGGCGGCCGAGTTAGCGGCGAAGTTCCCGGCTCGAGCGCGGGAGCTGGGCGTCGACGCCGAGGAGGAGGCGTCCTGGCGGGACGCCTCGGCGGCGGTGTACGTGCCGTACGACAAGGACCTCGGCGTACATCCGCAGTCCGAAGGCTTCACCGGGTACGCCGTGTGGGACTTCGAGGGCTACAAGGACAAGTACCCGCTGTTGCTGCACGCGCCGTACTTCCAGCTGTACCGCACGCAGGTGGTGAAACAGGCCGATCTGATGCTGGCGACGTACTGGTGTGGTGACGCCTTCACCGACGAGGAGAAGGCGCGGAACTTCGACTACTACGAGCGGCTGACAGTGCGCGACTCGTCGTTGTCGGCCTGCGTGCAGGCGGTGATGGCGGCCGAGGTCGGGCATCTGGACCTCGCGTACGACTACGCGTACGAGGCCGCGCTGATCGACATGCGGAACCTGCACCACAACACCGGAGACGGGCTGCACATGGCCTCGCTCGGTGGTGCGTGGAGCGCGCTGGTGGCAGGGTTCGGCGGGCTGCGCGATCAGGAGGGCATGCTGTCGTTCGACCCCGCGCTGCCGATCGGGCTGGCCGGGTTGAGCTTCACTGTCCGGTGGCGCGGCGTACGGCTGAAGGTCGAGATCGATCCGGTCGCGGTGAAGTACAGCGTGCACGACGGGCCGGACGCGTCGATCACGTTCCGGCACGCGGGCGAGGAGATCACCGTCGCCGCGACGCAGCCGGTCGTGCGGACACTGCAGAAGCGCCGCCCGCTGCTGCCCCGGCCGCCGCAGCCGCCGGGCCGTGAGCCACGGCCGGCGATGGCGGTCAACGAGGACGGCTGAGGACAGCGCTTCGGGAGTTCAGTTCTTGCTCTTGGCGGCCAGCGACTCGGCGGTCCCGACCAGCATCACGGACGAGATCACCGCGACGACGAAGCCGAGCACGTTCAGCTCGAAGATGCCGCCGGTGCCGAGGATGCTCGCGATCGTGCCGCCGATCACCGACCCGGCCAGGCCGAGCAGCAGCGTGGCGAGCAGGCCGAGCTTCTGCTTGCCGGGGGTGAACAGCCGGGCGAGTGCACCGATGATGAGACCGGCGATGATGAAGCCGAACATGGCTGGGATCCTCCGAGGTGTCGAACGGTATGCCCCAAGTCTCCCGGCGGAACGGCAGCCGCGGCAGTGGAGTTTCCCCTGACCGGACCCGGACCCGACCCTGGTGCTTTCGAAATACTGTCCGGACGAGCCCGTAGGCTCGCGGCGTGACTGTTCATCAGCTGTCGAAACGCGATGCCAGGCGGTTGGCCGTGCGCGCGCAGCTGCTCACCCGCGAGCGCCCGGCCGACCTGTTCGACGTGGTCCGCGGGCTGAACGCGGTCCAGCTCGACCAGACGGCGTACGTCGCTCCGAACGCCGATCTGGTCGCGTGGAGCCGGCTGGGATCGTCGTACGACCCGACTGAGCTCGCCGACGCGCTCGCGTCGCTGGAGCTGCTCGAGCTGCGCGGGTTCGTCCGGCTGCCCGAGACGCTGGCGTTGTACCGCGCGGAGATGGCCGCCTGGCCGACCGACGGCGAACCGCTCGACTGGCAGGAGTACCGCCGCGCCTGGGTCCGGGCGAACGAGGGCTGCCGGGTCGACATCCTCGAGCGGCTGCGCCAGGACGGCCCGCTGGTGATGCGCGAGCTGCCGGACACCTGCGTCCGGCCGTGGAAGTCGAGCGGCTGGACGAACAACCGGAACGTGTCACAGCTGCTGGAGTTCATGACGCAGCGCGGCGAGGTGGCGATCGCCGGCCGCGACGGGCGGGACCGCCTCTGGGACCTCGCGTCTCGCATCTACCCGGACGATCCGCCGGTGCCGATCGCCGAGGCGGTCCGGACCCGGGACCGGCAACGCCTGACGTCGATGGGCCTGCTCCGATCGAAAGGCCCGGCCTGCCCCGGCGAGCCGCTGGACGCGGGTGAGGCGGGGGAGCGGGCCGTGGTGGACGGCGTACGTGGCGAGTGGCGGATCGACCCGGAGCTGCTCGACCGGCCGTTCACCGGCCGGACGGCGATCATCTCGCCGCTCGACCGGCTCGTGTACGACCGCAAGCGGCTGACCGAGATCTTCGAGTTCGACTACCAGCTGGAGATGTACAAGCCGGTGGCGAAACGGCGCTGGGGGTACTTCGCGCTGCCGATCCTGCACAACGACCGCCTGGTCGGAAAACTCGACGCGATGTCCGACCGCAAGGCCGGCATCTTCCGCGTCGACGCCATCCACGAGGACGACCCGTTCTCGAAGACCCTGACCACCGCCGTCCACCGCGAGATCCGCGACCTCGCAACCTGGCTCCACCTGGACCTGGTCATCGGCTGAGGCTACGCCGAGCCGCCGTTGCTCTTCAGTAGTTGGCCGTTGATCCATTGGCCGCGTGCGGAGAGGAGGAAGTCGACGAGGTCGGCGGTGTCGGCCGGGGTGCCGAGGCGGCCGAGTGGGGTGCTGTCGGTGCAGGCGGTGCGGAGTTCGGCGGTCATCCAGCCGGTGTCGATCGGGCCGGGGTTGATCACGTTCGCGGTCAGGCCGAGGTCGGACAGTTCCTGGGCGGCGGCGAGGGTGATCCGGTCCAGGGCGCCTTTGCTCGCGCCGTACGGGAGGTTGTGGACGGTGTGGTCGCTCGTCAGCGCCACGATCCGCCCGGTGCCGTGCGGTACGGCGTACCGGCGGGCGTACTCGCGGATCAGGAGCCAGGTCGCCCGCGCGTTCACCGCGAAGTGCTGGTCGAAGCTCTCGACGGTGGTGTCGCGGATGCCGGAGTCGACACTCTCGCAGTGGCACATCACCAGCGCGGTCACCGGGCCGAGCCGGTCCTCCGCGGCGGCGAAGATCCGCTCCGGGGCGGCCGGGTCCGCGAGGTCCGCCTCAAGCGGTACGGCGCGAGCGCCGAGCCCGGCCAGCTCCGCGGCGATCTCCGCGGTGGCGTCGTCCTGCACACCCCACGGCATCCGCTCGTCGTACGCCGTCCAGTACGTGAACGCGAGGTCCCATCCGGACTCGGCGAGACGGCGGGCGATACCCGCGCCGATCCCGGCCGTACGGCCGACTCCGGTGACAAGGGCGACAGGTCGTTCGGGCATGCCCGCGACCCTGCCCGATCGCGCGACCGCGGGCAATCGAATTGCTACTGCCGCTCGCCGCCGTGCACGATGTGTGCGTCCGGGCCGGGGAAGAACAGTGTGTCGGTGTCGGTGTCCGACCAGTGCACGCGGTACGGCGGTGCGCCGTTCGGGTCGGGTACTTCGACGATCTGCCCCTCGCGGCGGTGCGCCGCCAAGTGACTGCTCTCGACGACAACCTGGTCACCAGCTACGGCTTTCACCACACCCACCTCCTTCACCACCCAGCTTGGTCCCGCCGTCACCGGATGTCTACGGCGAGCCGACCTGAGCGGCGCGGTCAGCTCGGCAGCGTGACCGTGGCCGTGGTGCCGCCGTTGGGGGCGGACGTGAGCGTGATCGTGCCGTGGTGGGCGCGGGTGATCTCGCGGGCGATGGACAGGCCGAGGCCGGAGCCGCCGCTGGCCCGGGAGCGGCTGGTGTCGAGCCGGACGAAGCGCTCGAACACGCGCTGCCGTTCCTCCTCGGGGATCCCGTCGCCGTCGTCCTCGACCGTGATCACCGCGACCCCGTCGTGCTCGGAGGTCGTCAGCCGGACCGTGCTGTGCGCGGCGCGGGCGGCGTTGTCGACGAGGTTCCGCAGTACCTGACTCAACCGGGCCGGATCGCCGGTCACCCGGACCGGGTGTACGTCGCCCTTCACCGTCAGCTCGGGTTTCGAGCTGCGCAGCCGCTTGATCTCGGCCTCGACCAGGTCGTCCAGGTCGACGTCGGTCGGCCGCATCCGGATGCCGGTGTCGTCGGCCTTCGCGAGCAGCAGCAGGTCCTCGACGAGCTGCCGCATCCGGTCGGTCTCGGTCTCCATCACCTGCCGCAGCTCGCGCCACGCCTTGCCGGAGGTGTCCGCCTCGATCACCTCGAGCGCTGCGGTCAGCGTGGCGAGCGGCGACCGCAGTTCGTGGCTGGCGTCCGCGACGAACGCCCGCTGGGTCGCCTGCCCGGTCTCGAGCCGGTCGAGCATCTCGTTCATCGTGACCGCGAGCCGGGCGATCTCGTCCCGCGTCTCCGGTACCGGGACCCGCTCGGTCAGGTCCCGGCTGCCGATGCCCTGCACCCGGGAGCGGATCCGCTCGACCGGCCGCAGCGCCTGCCCGATCATCAGCCACCCGGCGACCCCGACGACGAGCAGCAGCACCGGGAACCCGATCAGCAGGTACTGCGACACCGTCGACACGGTCTGCCGTTGCGTCTCCACCGACGACGCGACCACCACCGTGTACGTCGTACCGCGATACTCCGCGCCCTGCGCCACGATCAGGAACGAGTGGTCGTCGTCGATCAGCGGCATCGCGCCGACCTCGGCCCGCAGCAGCGCGCCGGCCGGCGGGCGCAGATCGGTGAGCGGCGAGTTGTCGACCCGGGACGACGAGGCGGCGACGATCTTCCCGCTCGGGTCCAGGACCTGGATGAGCTGGCTGGCGCGGGTGGTGTTGGCCAAGTCGTGCCCGAGCCCATTGGTGCCCTCGGTACTGACCTGACGGGCGACGTCGGCGACCCGGCCGTCGGCGGCGTCGGAGACCTCGGCGATCAGCGCCCGCTGGAGGAGCAGCAGCAGCGCGGCGGCGCCGATCAGCAGCGCGACCGCGACGACGATCACGGCAGCAGCCGTCGACCGGCTCCGCACGCTGGCCTGCCGGAGGCCGCCCGCGGTCCGGTACCACCCGTCAACGCGACGTCGCACGACCGTGCTCACCCCACCAGTTTCGCAGGTCCGTCCTCAGCTGGGTCTCAGCCGCCCTCGGGGTTCATCCGGTAGCCCATTCCGCGGATGGTCTCGATCGCGTGCCGCGCGAACGGCGTGTCGATCTTCTTCCGAAGGTACCGGACGTACACCTCGACCACGTTCGGGTCGCCGTCGAACGCGGGGTCCCAGACGTTCTGCAGGATCTCGGTCTTGCTGACGGTGTCGCCGCGGTGCCGCATCAGGAACTCGAGCAGCCCGTACTCACGCGGCGTGAGCGTGATCTCCCGTCCGTTCCGCTCCACACGGCGGCGGGCGACGTCCAGCGACAGGTCGCCGGCGGTCAGTACGACGGGACGCTCGGGGCCGCCGCGCCGGATCAGCGCGCGCAGCCGGGCGACCAGGACCAGGAAGCTGAACGGCTTCGTCAGGTAGTCGTCGGCGCCCAGATCGAACGCGTCGGTCTGGTCGTACTCGCCGTCCTTCGCGGTCAGCATCAGCACCGGCGTCCAGATCCCGCGGGCCCGGAGCAGCTCGAGTACGCGGTACCCGTTGAGCTTCGGCAGCATGATGTCCAGCACGATCACGTCGTAGCTGTGCTCTGTGGCCGCCCAGACCGCGTTCTCTCCGTCGTGCACCAACTCGACCACGAACCCGGCGTCGGTCAGCCCGCGGTGGACCGTGTCGGCCAGCCGCAGTTCGTCCTCGACCATCAGCACTCGCATTCCGACAGTGTCACTGGCGAGCACTGAGAGTCCGCTGAGAGGTTCCCGGATTGACGGCCCGGACCGCCCCGCCTAGCGTTGTCGAAGCGCTTCGACAATCCTCTGGAGGCCGGCGACCATGAAGTTCACCGACGGGTACTGGCAGCTCCGGCCCGGGTTCAGCCGGCTGCGGCCGGCGGCGGTCGAGAGCGTCGAGGCGGGGGAGCGCGAGCTGACCGTGTACGCGCCCGCGAAGCGGATCGAGCGCCGCGGCGACACGCTCAACCAGCCGCTGTTCACGATCACGTTCAGCTCCCCGGCACGCGGGGTGATCGGCGTACGGATCGCACATCACCTGGGCGGTCCGCCCGGACGTCCGGCGTACCGGCTGAACACCGACGACCGGCGTCCGGTGAAGGTCGAGGTCGGTCCGGCCGAGGCGAGGCTGACCTCGGGCGAGCTGAGCGTCGTCGTCGGGCTCGACGGGGCGTGGGACGTCCGCTTCGAGCAGGACGGGTGCCCGCTGACGAACTCGGGGGAGCGGAGCGTCGGCCTGGTCACCGACGCCGACGGCCGGCGGTACGTCCACGAGCAGCTCGCCCTGGGCGTCGGCGAGACGGTCTACGGGCTCGGCGAGCGGTTCGGGCCGCTCGTGAAGAACGGCCAGATCGTCGACAGCTGGAACGCGGACGGCGGTACGTCGAGCGAGCAGGCGTACAAGAACGTCCCCTTCTACCTGAGCAGCAAGGGGTACGGCGTACTTGTCGACAATCCGGCGCTGGTCTCGTTCGAGGTCGGCTCGGAGGTGACGTCCCGCAACCAGTTCAGCGTCGAGGGCGAAGAACTGCAGTACTACGTGTTCGCCGGCCCGACCCCGAAGGACGTACTGCGCCGGTACACCGGGCTCACCGGCCGCCCGGCGCGGGTGCCCGCGTGGTCGATGGGCTTGTGGCTGTCGACGTCGTTCACCACGGACTACACCGAGGAGACGATCACGTCGTTCGTCGACGGGATGGCGGAGCGCGACCTGCCGCTGAGCGTCTTCCACTTCGACTGCTTCTGGATGCGCCAGTTCCACTGGTGCGACTTCCTCTGGGACCCGGTGGCCTTCCCGGACCCGGAGGGCATGCTGCGCCGGCTGAAGGACCGCGGGCTGCGGATCAGCGTGTGGATCAACCCGTACATCGCCCAGCGCTCGGTGCTGTTCGAGGAGGGCCGCCGGCTCGGGTACCTGCTGAAGCGCCCGGACGGCTCGGTGTGGCAGTGGGACATGTGGCAGGCCGGGATGGCGATCGTCGACTTCACCAACCCGGACGCAACCGCCTGGTACCGCTCGAAGCTGCAGGCGCTGATCGACATCGGCGTCGACTGCTTCAAGACCGACTTCGGCGAACGCATCCCGACCGAGGACGTCGCCTGGTACGACGGTTCGGACCCGCAGCGGATGCACAACTACTACGCGCAGCTCTACAACGCGGCTGTTTTCGACCTACTCGAGCAGAACCGCGGCGCAGGCGAGGCCGTCCTGTTCGCGCGGTCGGCGACGGCCGGCGGCCAGCAGTACCCGGTGCACTGGGGCGGCGACTGCGAGTCGACGTTCGAGGCGATGGCCGAGTCGCTCCGCGGCGGCCTGTCGCTGGCCGCGTCCGGCTTCGGCTACTGGTCCCACGACATCGGCGGCTTCGAGGGCACCCCCGACCCCGCGATCTTCAAGCGCTGGGTCGCGTTCGGCCTGCTCTCGTCCCACTCCCGCCTGCACGGCTCCTCGTCGTACCGCGTCCCGTGGGCCTTCGACGAGGAGGCGGTCGACGTCCTCCGCAAGTTCACCAAGCTGAAGCTGTCGCTGATGCCGTACCTCCTGACGACGGCCGAGGAGGCCCACACCGACGGCGTACCGATGATGCGCCCGATGATCCTGGAGTTCCCCGACGACCCCGCCACCGCCTACCTGGATCGCCAGTACATGCTCGGCCCCGACCTCCTGGTAGCCCCCGTGATGAGCACCACCGGCGAAGTCACGTTCTACCTCCCCGCCGGCACCTGGACCTCCCTCCTCACCAACGAAACCCACACCGGCCCCACCTGGCTCCACCAAACCCACGCATTCGACTCCCTTCCCCTGTTTGCCCGCGACGGTTCTCCTGTCCTCGAGGTGCGGCCATGAACCTTTGGTACGGCGGGGACTACAACCCTGAGCAGTGGGATCCGGCGGTGTGGAAGGAGGACGTGGAGCTGATGCGTCGGGCCGGGGTGAACCTGGTGACTGTTGGCGTGTTCTCGTGGTCGAGGCTGGAGCCGGTGCCAGGGCGGTACGAGTTCGGGTGGCTGGACGAGGTGCTGGAGTTGTTGTACGGGGGTGGGGTGCGGGTGGATCTTGCCACGCCGACCGCGTCGCCGCCGCCGTGGTTCAGTCGGCTGCATCCGGAGGCGATGCCGGTGACCGCGGACGGTGTACGGCTGACGCATGGCAGTCGGGACACGTACTGCGCTTGTGCGCCGGCGTACCGGGATGCCGCGAAAGGGATCGCGCGTGCGTTGGCCCAGCGGTACGGCGACCACCCGGCGTTGGCGATGTGGCATGTGCACAACGAGTACGGGACCACCTGCTACTGCTCGCTCGCGGCGGAGCGGTTCCGGGAGTGGCTGCGGGAGCATTACGGGTCGCTCGAGCGGTTGAACGAGGCGTGGACGACCGCGTTCTGGAGTCAGGGGTACGGCGACTGGCGGGACGTCGAGCCGCCGCGGAAGACGCAGTACCTGGTGAATCCGACGCAGTACCTGGACTATCGGCGGTTCTGGTCGGACGAGTTGCTGGCGGCCTATCGCGAACAGAAGAACGTGGTGCGGGAGTATTCCGAGCTGCCGGTGACCACCAACTTCGTGTTCGGGGGATGGGTGCCGGTGAACCATGCGACGTGGTCCGCCGAGGTGGACGTGGTGGCGATCGACCACTATCCGGATGAGGCGGGGATCGGGGCCGAGGAGCAGACGGCGTTCGGCGCGGATCTCGCGCGCGGCTGGGCCGGTGGGAAGCCGTGGCTGCTGATGGAGCAGGCGGCCGGCGGCCTGAACGTCGGGCGGCGCTGGCACCCGAAGGAGCCGGGCCGGATGGCGCGGAACAGTCTGTCGCACATCGCTCGCGGCTCCCGAGGGGCGCTGTTCTTCCAGTGGCGGGCGTCGCGTGGTGGGGCGGAGATGTACCATCCGGCGATGGTTCCGCACGCCGGGCCGGACAGCCGGATGTTCCGCGAGATCACCGAGCTCGGTTCGGTGCTGCCCCGGTTGGCAGAGGTTGCCGAGAGCAACGTTGTTGCGGAGGTGGCGATCCTGTGGGACGCCGAGTGCTGGTGGGGGATGCAGGGTACGCACCTGCCGTCGTCGGAGCTGGACTATCTGAAGGCGGTCCGGTCCGCGCATCGGCACTTCTGGCGCGCGGGCGTGACCGTCGACTTCGCTGCTCCGGACGCGGATCTCTCGTCGTACCGGGTGGTGGTTGTGCCGTCGTTGTACCTGGTTTCCGACGAGACGGTGGCGAAGCTGACGGCGTACGTCGAGAGCGGCGGGGAGCTGGTGGTCGGGTACTTCAGCGGTGTCGTCGACCCTGATCTCCGGGTTCGCCCTGCCTTCGCGGAGCTGCTCGGCGTGCGCGTGGAGGAGTTCCATCCGCTCGCCGACGAGGTTGCGTTGGCGTCCGGTGGTCGGGGGCAGCTGTGGGCGGAGGACGTGCAGGCGTTCGCGGCCGAGGTGGTCGATCGGTACGCCGGGGGCGTGCTGGACGGCAAGCCCGCGATCACCCGGCGGCAGGTCGGCGAAGGTACGGCGTGGTACGTCTCGACCGAGCTGGACGACGCAACCGCGGCGCGTCTCGTAGGCGCTGGTGAGCCCGTGGAAACGGTGCGCCGGCGCGCGGGAGACACGACGTGGACGTTCCGGATCAACCACAGCACGCAGGACGTTGTCGTGCCTGCGATCGGCGTCGAGTTGGTGACTGGGCAGAACGTCGACGGGGAGCTGACGGTGCCGGCTGGAGGGTATGCGGTGGTGCGGTCCTCAGCGGGCGCGGTCGGTGGGCGGGCCGGAGCTGCCGCGGGCAGTCAGCGCAGGCGGTAACAGCGTCAGCTGGGGGACAGCGCCGCCCTCGAGTTTCGCGATCAGGGACTCGACTGCCAGCGCGCCGATCTCTTCCGCCGGGATGGTCACCGACGACAGCTGCGGTACCTGCCGCTCCGCCACGTCGTCGGCGCAGATCGCCACCAGCGACATGTCCTCCGGCACCCGCCGGCCGAGCCGCCGCAGTACGTCGAGCAGCGGGCCGATGATCGGCTCGTTCTGCACGACCAGCCCGCTCAGGTCCGGGTGCTCGCGCAGCAGCCCTTCGACCGTGTGCAGGACCGCGTCGAACGTGTGCTCGCACGGCGTCTCGATCCCTTGCACACCACGCCGTACGGCGGCCGCCGCGAAGCCGCTCAGGGTCCGCTGGGCGAATCCGGTCTGGCGCTCGTACACGGCCGACGGCGTACCGAGCAGCGCGAGCGACCGGTGCCCCAGATCGGCCAGGTGGTCCACACACTGCGCGCCCGCGGCGGTGAAGTCGAGGTCGATGCAGGTCAGCCCGTCGGCCTGCTCCGGATAACCGATCAGCACCGACGGCATCGGCAGCTCGCGCAGTACCGGCACCCGCTGGTCGTGCAGCTCGACGTCCATCACCACCAGCGCGTCGACCCGCGCGCTCTGTGCGACCCGCTCCAGCCCGTCCGGACCTTCGTCCGCGGTCAGCAGCAGTACGTCGTGGTCGAACCGGCGGGCCGTGGTCACGACGGCGGCCGCGAACTGCATCATCACCGGTACGTGCATCCCGGTCCGCAGCGGCATCACCAGCGCGAGCACGTTCGACCGCTGGCTGGCCAGCGCGCGGGCGCTCGCGTTCGGCCGGTACCCCAGCGCGCGGACGCTGCGCTGGACGCGCTCGCGGGTGTCAGGCGAGATCGTCCGTTTGCCGCTGAGCACATAGGACACCGTGCTGGTCGCCACCCCGGCGTGCCGCGCGACGTCCCCGATCGTGACCATGCCGCCATGATGGCAGCTGACTGACCGCGATGCCGAGGAACACCAGCGCGAGTCCTAACCCTTGCCGCCCGGTCAGTACGTCGCCGGACCACAGCACCCCGAGCAGTACGCCGGTGACCGGGTTGAGCAGGCCGATCAGCCCGACCGTCGCGGCCGGCAACCGACGGAGCCCGGCGAACCAGGCGGTGAACGCGAGCGCGGTGGCCACCAGGCCGACGTACGTGAAACCGGCGACGGCCGGGAGATCGAGGTGCGGCGGCGCCCCCTCGACCAGGACCGCGAACGGGATCAGGACCAGACCGCCCGCGATCAGCTGCCAGGACGTGGACGCGATCGACGCACGGCCCCACTTCTTGGCCAGCACGTACCCGAACGACGACATCGTCAGCGCCGCAGCCGAAGCGGCGACTCCGCGTATGTCGACGGCGGCCGCTCCGGCCCCGAGCAGCAGAACGACGCCCGCGATGCCGGCGGATGCTCCGGTGAGGACGAGCACGGTCGGACGCTCCGCCAGGAGTCCCCACGCGAACAGTGCCATCGTGAACGGCGCCGCGGACATGATCGTCGACGCGAGGCTGACCGGCAGCAGCTGCGACGCGAGGTAGATCAGTGCGAAGAACGCGCCCATGTTGCAGATCCCGAGCACGAGCGAGCGCCACCACCAGACGCCGTGCGGGAGCCGCCGGGCGAGCGCGAGCAGCAGCAGTCCCGCGGGCAGTGCGCGGAACACCGCGCCGTACAAGGGATGCCCGGCTGGCAGGTACTCGTGCGTGACGAAGTAGTTGGTGCCCCACGCGATCGGCGCGACCGCGGTGACCAGCGTCCAGCGGAAGGTATCTTCCATGGAAAATACTATATCTTCCCGGGAAGATATAGTGGAAGCCGTGGACCACGTGGCAAGAATCCAGGCGGAGTGGCGGGTCGAGCGGCCGGACGTCGACACCGCGCCGCAGGGCGTGATCGGCCGGCTGCACCGGATCGCCAACCAGCTGACGGCGGAGTTGACGCTGCTCTACGCGCAGTTCGGGCTGACCGAGGGGGAGTTCGACGTACTCGCGGCGCTGCGCCGGGCGGGCGCGCCGTACGAGCGGGCGCCGGGGGAGATCGCGCTGCACACGATGGTGACCACCGGGGCGGTCACGAAGCGGGTCGACCGGCTGGAAAGCGCCGGGCTGGTCCGGCGGCGGCGCAGCGACGACGACGGCCGCGGGCGGGTGGTCCGGCTGACGCCTGCCGGGCGGCGGCTGATCGACAAGGCGTTCACCGCGCACATGGCCAACGAGCAGCGCCTGCTCGGCAGCCTGGCGCCCGCCGAGCGGGCGCAACTGGAGACTCTGCTCACCACCTGGCTCGCGCACCTCGAACCGCCCGGCTGAATCAGGCGAAGACACGTGCGGCAGAAGTGCGCGGGCTTGGGTAGAGGTCGTATATTGCCTGCTCAGGGCCGCCGTACAGCCGGCGTCCCCTTGAAGTTTCAGGAGAGTGAGTGGGCGGACCACATGTCGTCATGCTCGTTGCGAACGACATCACCAACGACACCCGGGTACTGAAGGAAGCCGTCGCTCTGGGGAAGGCGGGCTACCGGGTGACCCTGCTCGGCGTGACGACCGCCGGGCGTACGCTGGTGGACACCATCGAGGGCGGGGTCGTAATGATCCGGCTGCCCGGTCGCTTCGTGCTGCGCGACGAGCGGAACCGGCGCCGGTTCGAGCGCCGCAGCCGGCGGCTGCTCGGGGTCCAGGCGGACCCGGCGCGCTCGGCCCGGATCGCGGCCCGGGTCGCGGATCTGCGGGCCGAGTCCGGGCGGGCCCTGGCCGGTCGCCGCGACGGCACGGTCGGACGCGTCGGCTTCCAGGCCGGGCGGGTGGCGCGCGCCGTACGCCGCCGCCGCTGGCAGCTCGCGCAGACCGCGTTGTCCTCCGGGGCGTGGCTGACCGACTACGAGAGCCGGAAGGCCTCGGACCTGTGGCAGTGGTGGGACGGCTGGCTGCCGGCCCGGCGCGGGATGGTGAACTGGCGTTCGATCATTCCCGAGGCCGACGACTACGAGGCGATCTTCGCCGACATCCTGGACGACCTGCGCCCGGACGTCCTGCACGCCCACGACATGCACGTGATCGGTGTCGCGTCCCGCGCCGCCGGCCGGGCCGCGCTGCGCCGCCGTACCGTCAAGGTCGTTTACGACGCCCACGAATTCGTCGCCGGTCTGTCGGAGTACGGCGGCCGTACGCCGCGCACGATCGCGGCCTGGGCGCAGCATGAGCGGGAGTACATCAAGACCGTCGATCGAGTGGTCACGGTCAGCCCGGAGATCGCCCGGACGCTGCACACGCGGTACAAGCTGGACCGCGAGCCGACCGTCGTGATCAACAGCCCGCAACTGTCGATCGACGCCACGTCCGGCACCGACATCCGGACGGCCTCCGGGCTCGCGGACGACGTACCGCTGCTGGTTTACAGCGGTGGAATCACGCGGGCGCGCGGTGTCGAGACCGCGGTCGCGGCGCTTCAGTCGCTGCCCGGTGTCCATCTGGCGGTCGTCTGCGTACCGCATGCGGGGACGCGGCCCGTGGCGGAGCTGCGCGACCAGGCGGCCGAGCTGGGTGTCGCCGACCGGGTGCACTTCCTGGATCCGGTGCCGACCAGCGAGGTGGTGCCGTTCCTGAGTACGGCGGACATCGGGCTGATCCCGATCCTGCGGTACCCGAGCCACGAGATGGCGCTGCCGAACAAGGTCTTCGAGTACACGTTCGCCGGCCTGCCGGTCGTCACCAGCGACATGCCGACGCTGGTCGAGTTCGTCGGCAAGACCGGGATCGGCGAGGTGTTCGAGGTCGAGAACCCGGACTCGCTCGCGGCCGCCGTCCAGCGGATCCAGCGCGACCCGGCGGCGTACCGGGAACGGACGACGGACCCCGGGCTGCGCAGGGAGATGTCCTGGGAGGCCCAGGCCGGGCACCTGCGCGACCTGTACGCCGAACTGGTCGGGCCGCCCGACCTCGCCGAACGGCCGGCCAAGCTGGTGATCGGCCCGATGGGCGCCACCGCGGCCGAACAGTGGGCCCGTGAACTCGGCCCGGTCGCGAAGATCCGCGAGAAGCTCACGCTGAACGACCTCGACGGCGTCACCCATCTGCTGATGGAGGACTGGCAGTCGGTGCTGGAGAGCGAGCAACTGGTGACCGATCTGCCGATGCTCGCGGCCTCCCGGGTCAAACACGCGGTCGTGGTGTACGGGCGCGTCGACCGGGATCAGGTCCGCCGGAAGGCCAGGGCGTACGGCGGGACCGTGTTCGTCACCGATCGCGCCATCGCGGACGCCGTCTCCGGCACTCGGTGGTTGCCGGCCGGCCCCGCGGGGACCGAAGTACTCCGGGCCTTCCTGGCCGACTGACGATGGACTTCGTGACGGGCACCGACGGGCGGCGCCTGGACTTCGTACGGCGCGGTCAGGGTGCGCCGTTGCTGCTGATCCAGGGGATGGCGGCGACGCACGCGATGTGGGGCGAGGAACTGCTCGGCGCGCTGGAGCAGCACTTCGACGTCGTCGCGTACGACCACCGGGGCGTCGGCCGTGGCGATCGGGCGGACGGCGAGTTCACGGTCGCGGACCTGGCCGACGACGCTGCGGCGGTGATCTCGTCGGTCGGGTGGACCGACGCGCACGTCTTCGGCATCTCGCTCGGTGGGATGGTCGCCCAGGAGCTGGTACTGCGGCATCCGGCCGCCGTCCGGTCCCTCGTCCTCGGCTGTACCTGGGCCGGTGGAGACACCGGCGTGATCGCGGAGACGTCGTACCGGATGGTCGAGGCGATCGCGAGCCGCGACCTCGGCCGCGGGCTGCGCGTCAGCTTCGAGGCGAACTTCTCCCCGCGGTACGCCGCGCTGCCGGGGACGCGGGAACTCTACCGGCAGCGGGCGCTCGCGGTGCGGATGCCCGTGCCCGTCGTACAGCTGCAGTTCCGGGCGGCGCTGGCGCACAACGCGGCCGACCGGCTGCCCGAGGTCGCCGTACCGACGCTGGTTCTGCACGGGACCGCGGACGCGGGGATTCCGGTCTCGAACGGATACCGCCTCGCCGAGCTGATCCCGGCCGCGAGGCTCGAACTGTTCGACGGCGCCGGCCATCTGTTCTGGTGGGAGGACCCGGCCCGGGCGGCCGCCCTCGTCGTCGCACACGCCACACAGGGGGACCTGCGCGACGCCGGCGGCCGAGGTGGGTAACCTCGGCGCCGAGCGGTGTCTGACCCGGGCTGTCGCCGGGTGGGCCGATAGGAGATGATGCCGACCGTGACCGGACCACAACGCGAGCTCGCGCCGACGCCGGCGGAGGCCGATCCGGCCATCGCCGGCCTGACTGTCGGGCTCGGCGGGCCGTCCGGCCGGTTCGCCCGGCTGAGCTCGTCGTGGTGGACGCCGCTGCGGATCGCGCTCGCCGTCTGCACGATCACGTTCGGTCTCGGCGTACTGCAGAAGGCGCCGTGTATGGAGGCCGGCTGGGACCGGCAGAGCTGGCGGCCGTTCAAGGCGCTGTGCTACTCCGACATCGGATTCCTCTACCAGGAACGCGGTTTCGCGGAGGGGAACCGGCCGTTCCTGGACACCGGCAACTATCCGGTCCTGGAGTACCCGGTGCTGACCGGCGGGTTCATGGAGGTCGCGGCCCAGATCACCTGGCTGATGACCGGCGACCCGAAGAAGGACATCACCGTCGAGCAGAAGCGCGACACGGCCGGTGTGTTCTTCGTGGTCAACACCGTGATGCTGTTCCTCTGCGCGCTGGTGATCGTCGGTCTCACCGTCGCCACCGCGCGCGGCGTGACCAAGCGCCCCGGCGCGGCCCGCGGGCAGCCGCTGAACGCCCTGTACGTCGCTGCCGCACCGGCGCTGGCGCTGACGTCGACGATCAACTGGGACCTGTTCGCGGTCGCGCTGACAGCCGGCGCGATGTGGGCCTGGTCGCGCGGGAAACCTGTGTGGTTCGGCGTACTGCTCGGGCTCGGGACGGCGGCGAAGTTCTATCCGTTCCTGCTGCTCGGGCCGTTGCTGATCGTGTGCATGCGCGGCAAGAAGCTCGGGTCCTGGTTCCAGGCGGCGATCGCGGCGGCGGTCGCCTGGGGTCTGGTGAACGCGCCGATCTACCTGCTGGCGAAGAACGAATGGCTGTCGTTCTGGCAGTTCAACGACCAGCGCGAGAGCGACTACGGCTCGATCTGGTACGTGCTGAAGCTCGCCAAGCACGAGGTCACCGACGTCAACCAGCTGAACCTCGTGATCTTCGCCGGGCTCTGCCTGTCGATCGCGATCCTCGGCCTGATGGCACCGCGGCCGCCGCGGTTCGCCCAGCTCGCGTTCCTCGTGGTGGCGGCGTTCCTGCTGATCAACAAGGTGTACTCACCGCAGTACGTGCTGTGGCTCCTGCCGCTGGTGGCGCTGGCCCGGCCGCGACTGCGGGACTGGCTGATCTGGCAGGCCTGCGAATGCTTCTACTGGATGCTGGTGTGGATGCATCTGGCGCAGTTCCTGCAACCTGGCGATCCGAACGTGCCGGACCGGATCTACTGGTTCTCGGTGATCCTGCGGATGGCCGGCACCCTCTGGCTGATGCTGGTCGTCGCCCGCGACATCCTGCTTCCGGAGAAGGATCCGGTGCGGCAGGGCGACCTGGTCGACGACCCGTCGGACGGCGTCCGCGGCAACGCCCGCCTCGCGCCTGCCTAGAGCATCAGCCTGCTGACATCGAGGTTCCCGCCGCTGACCACGGCAGCGGTGGGGCCTTCGACGGTCAGACCTTCCAGCAGCGCCGCGAACGGCGCGGCCGCGGCGGGCTCGAGCGCGAGCTTGGTACGGGACATCACCCAGCGGGTCGCCTCCACGAGCGACTCCTCGCTCACCCGGACGATCGTGTCGACGTGCTGCTGGATCAGCGGGAAGTTGTGGGTGCCGCAGACCGGTGCGGCCAGGCCGTCGGCGACCGAGCGGGCACCCGGGAGCCGCTGCGGACTGCCGGCCTCCAGGCTGCGGGAGACCACATCGGCAGCGGCGGGCTCGATGCCGATGACCTTGATGCGCGGGTTCAGCAGCCGCACGGCGCGGGCGACGCCGGAGATCAGCCCGCCGCCCCCGACCGGCACCAGCACGGCGGCCAGGTCGGGGCGGTCCTCCAGGAGTTCGAGGCCGAGGCTGCCGTGGCCGGTGATCACGTCCTCGTCGTCGAACGGGTGGACTCCGGTGAGCCCGCGGTCGTCCCGGATCCGCTCGTACGCGGCGATCAGATCTCCGTCCACCAGCTCGACGGTCGCGCCGTAGCCGCGGGCGGCGTCGATCTTCGCCGGTACGGCGGTGTGCGCCATCACGACCGTCGCGGGCACCCCCGCGTCCCGCGCGGCCCAGGCCAGCGCCCCGGCGGCGTTCCCCGCGGACACCGTGACCACGCCGCGGGCCCGCTCGGCGGCGGTCAGCCGGAGCAGCTTGGTGAGCAGCCCGCGGACCTTGAAGCTCCCGGTCTTCTGGAACAGCTCCGCCTTCAGTACCAGGTCCGCGCCGAACCGCTCGTTCAGCGCCGACGAGGTCAGCATCGGAGTGCGGTGGATGCGCCCCTCGAGCTCGCGGGCGGCCGTGCGGATGTCCTCGAGGGTCGGCATACACCGAACTCTAAAACTCAAGTAAGTTGATCGTATTTCGAGACAAAGACTGCCGGAGGTCCGCGGCGATCTACCGTCGGTGTCATGAGGCCGACGCTGACCGTGATCGTGGATCCTGCCGACCGCTGGATGAGCCGGGCCGCGTGTATCGGGCAGGCGCCGGCGTACGACGAGACCGCGTCGCGGTGGGAGCAGGCCAGGGCGCGGGAGTTGTGCCTGCGGGCCTGCCCGGTGCTGGCGGAGTGCCGCGAGTGGGCGCGGCGGACGAAGTACACCGGGACGGCCGCCGGCGAGACCCTGCTGTACGGGCGTCGCCGGGGCCACCCGGAGTCGGCGGCCAGCTAGAGGCGTCGCGCGACAGCGGCGGCGAGCTTGCCGACCGCGGCGGGGGACTGCGGGAAGAACAGGTACGGCTCGATGAGCTCGATCTCCATCAGCAGGAACCGGTCGTTGACCACGACGCCGTCGACGCGCGCGTACACCGGCGCCTGGCCGGCGGTGGCGAGCGCGGCGCGGGCGCTCTCGAGTACGGCGGCCGGCGGCTCCGTGAGGGCCGTCTGGCCGCCGTAGAACTCCTGCACCCGGTAGTCGCCGTCGGCGGGCCGCTTCACGACCGCGTGGCTGAACTCGCCGTCGAAGAACAGCAGCGACCACTCGCCCGCGGACTGGATCTCGGGGACGAACGGCTGCACCAGGTACACCAGGTCGGGCAGCTCGGCGAGCGCCTGCTCGAGCTCGGGGGAACCGGCCACACCGCGGACCGTGTGCAGGGCGTTGCCGCTCACGGTCGGCTTGATGACGATCTGCGTGCCGGTCAGCCCGGCGACGACCTCACGCAGGCACGCACCCGCGGCGACCTGCGACGGGACGATCGACACGCCGCGCTCGCGGAGCTCCAGCAGGTACTGCTTGTCGCTGTTCCAGCGGACCAGACCGGTGTCGTTCAGTACCGGTACGCCGGCCTTGTCGAGCTGGGCGAGCCACTCGGTGAACTCGGCGTACAGCAGGAAGTAGTCCCAGACCGTGCGCAGCAGGACCGCGTCGTACGCCGACCAGTCGACCGACGGGTCGGTCCAGACCTCGACCACCGGCTCGAGGTCGTGCGCCCGGAGCGCGTCGAGCAGCGGGCGGTCGTCAGGGTGCAGCTCGGCGAGTTCGGCCGAGGTTGCGAGGGCGATGCGTTTCGTCACGCCCGCCAGTGTTCGTGGGCAGGGGGCGTCCGGTCAAACCTGATTCGGCAACGACTCGGTGACGGAGGGTGGTGGCGGTGACAACGATGGCAGCCGCGGCGAGGTAGTACAGGCCCTGCCGGGTGTCGTGTCCGTAGCTCGCGTAGGCCAGGTAGGCGGCGAGCGGTACGGCGATCCACTCCGGGCGCCGGGCGAGCGCGGCGAGGGCGATCAGCGGGAGGCCGTACCAGGGGTACGTCGGGGTGGCGATCAGCAGCGCGGCGCCGTACAGCCAGCAGCAGGTGAGGGCGATCGGGTCGGTCTTCGTCCGGTGGAAGGCGAGGGCGGCGAGGGCCAGCGCGAGGACGGCGGAAGCGAGCTGGCGGGCCTCAGGAGGCAGCAGGAGCGCGAGAATCGCCGATCTGGAGCTGCCGTCGTCGAAGCCTTCCTGGTTCAGGTAGCCGGGGAGGAAACCGAGGACGAGGGTGCCGACGGCGAGCAGGTGGGGGACGTAGGTCGCCGCGAAGGTGCTCATGGCAACTATTGGTTTGCGGCGGCGGAAGGCGGGGAGCAGAAGCAGCGGGAGCAGCTTGACGCTGCCGGCCGCGCCGAGCAGGACCGCGGCGAGGCGTGGGCGGCGTGCGGTGGTGATCACGGCGGCGGTGATGAGCAGGGCGGCGACTACATCGACGTGGGCCGCGTTGCCGGCCTCGAGCGCGACGATCGGTGACCAACCCCACAGGGCGGCCCAGCGTGGGCTCTGTACGGCGAGTAGCCAGGTGAGCGCGATCGCGACCAGCGCGGCGGCGATCTGCAGGCCGAGCGTGCCGGCCGACCAGGGCGTGAACACCGCGACGGCAGCGAAGTACGCCTCCGCCACCGGCGGGTAGATCGTCGGCACACCGGGCCGATTGATCCGCGTCCGTACGTCGTCCACCGGCTGCTGCGCCGGATCCTTCGGTATCCCACTGACCCCCGACCGCTGCTCGGCCGACAGCCCCGGAAACAACACCGGATCCCGCAGTTTCGCCAGCGCGTCGTCCAACGGCACATACCGGTACGGCGAGTGCCCCGCCAGTTGCACCCGCCCGTCCCACACGTACCGGTACGCATCCGTACTCGTAATCGGCCCCTGCAAAACCCCCGGCACCTGACAAGCCGCCCCCACAACCACCACGGCCGCCACACTCAGCCCCCGCCCGAACCGCCACACCAGCCCGGTCACCACCACGGTCCCCACCACCAACACCAGATCCGCCCACCACTGCCGAGCCGCCGCCCCAACCACCACCCCACAAACCCCAACCACCACCAACCCCAACCCCACCACCCGAGCCGCCGCCGGTTGGAGCTTGCGGGGGCTGCGGCCGTCGGCTGTCGGCTCGATCTCTCGTGTGCTGCCTCCGTTGTTGGCCGGCTGCACGTTGGTTTCGGGGGTTGTCGCGTGGGGTTGCTGGTTGTGAGCGCCTGTAGCGGTGGGAGGACCGGGAAGACGTGGGGTTGTCCCCTCGTGTTGGGGTTGGGTCATGCGGTGCGCCGGAGGGTGAGGAAGGCTCGGTGGGGGGTGCGCCAGTCTTCGGTGGGGTGGAGGGGGGTGGTGCGGGCGTGGCGGAGGAGGGTGTGGGTGCCTACTCTTGCCCAGGGCAACGGGGTGGAGCGGCGGCCGGTGGAGGTGTGGAGGATGATCGGGGTGCTGTCGTCGAGGTCGTCGTCGGGGTCCACCTCGACCAGGACGAGGCCGTCGGGGCGGACGAGTTCGGCGCAGCGGCGGAGCAGGTCGGCGGGGTCGCCGCCGATGCCGATGTTGCCGTCCATCAGCACCACGCTGCCCCAGCGCCCCTCGCCGGGCAGCGGCTCCTGCACCGGCCGATGCAGCGCCGCCGCCCCCCGCGACGTGGTCAGCGACACCGCCCGCGGCGACACGTCCACCCCGAGCGCGGGAATCCCGCGTTCCGCCAGCGCCGTCACGATCCGCCCGGGCCCGCACCCGATGTCCAGTACCGGCCCCTCGCACCGGCTCAACGCCAGCCGATCCACGTCGTCCGCGGGCGCCGACCACCGGTCCAGCTCGGACAGCGACGGCACCGCCCGCCCATCGATGCCGGTGGCAACGACCCGCGCCGTACCGCCCAGCGCCTGCTCGAACAGCAGCCCCGGGTGCGCCGAGTGCACCACCCGCGCATACAACCGCGACACCCGCAACCCGGGAAACTCGGCCGCCAGGTACGCCGCGTCCTTCGGCGTGTCCATGTCCCGCAGCGTCGGCAGCATCCCGACCCGCAACCCCAGCGCCCGCAGCCGCCGCAGCTGGTCCCGCCCGGTGTGCTCGGTCGACATCGGTACGCCGGCCAGCGCCCGCCGATCCGGCGTACGCAGCCCGAGGCACCAGTACCCGCCGTCCTCGGTCAGCCCGAGCACCGCGTCGTACCCGCTCCACTCGAACCCGAGCAGCTCCGGCGCCACCTGCGGCGTGTCCATCCCCACCAGCAGCATCGGCGAACCGTCGTACGCGTCCTCGAACGCCGCCGCGATCCGCTCACCCAGCCCGTCCCCGCGCTGCGCCACCACCTCGAGCCCTCCCGGCAACCACGACCCCGGCGACCCGTCCAAGGCGATCACGGCCCGTGCTCCAGTCGCCCGTACGGCGCTCAGCGTGTCCATCAAGGACGCCCGCGCCAACGCCGCGGCCTCCCGCGGCGTGAACTCCGTCTGCAACCGCGTCTTCACCCGCCCCGGCACAGGCTCCTTCGCGATCACGATCACCGTGCCCTTCACCGAGCGAGCACTTTCGACATGTCCAGTACGGCGCGCGCGGCGCCCAACGGTGTTCCGGTGACCTTCGACCGTCCCGAGCGTGGCAGGTAGTCGACGTCGACCTCCGCGATCCGCCAACCCGCATCGGCTGCCCGTACGACAGTCTCCAGCGGATACCCGGACCGCCGGTCGGTCAGCTCCAGCCCGAGTAGCGCCGTACGTCGTCCAGCCCGCATCGGACCGAGGTCGTGCAGCGAAACGCCCGTACGCCGACGGATCCGCCGCGACAGCTCCGCATTCGCGAACCGCAGATGCCACGGCCAAGCCCCCCGGGATACCGGCCGCCGCCGCCCGAGGACCAGGTCGTACCGGCCGCTCAGAACCGGCGCCGTCACCCGCACGAGCTGCCGCGGATCGAGCGACGCGTCCGCGTCCATCACCGCGACCACGTCCGCCTCGGCAGCCTCCAGCCCGGCGTGACAGGCAGCGCCGTACCCCTTGATCTCGCACGCGATCACGGTCGCCCCGAGCCGAGCGGCGACGGCCGCCGAGTCGTCGGTGGAGCCGTTGTCGACGACGATCGCGCGGACGCCGTCCGGGAGCCGTTCGAGGATCCAGGGCAGCGCGGCCGCCTCGTTCAGGCACGGCAGGACGAGATCGACGGACATGCTTCGACGCTAAGGTCGATCCCGCGCCGCCGGGGACGCAACCCGGCTACGGGTCGCTTACGGCGTACCGCGTTCCGGTGCCGGTGCGGCTCCGTGCCGCGCGGAGGATCTACGCTCGGGGCGTGGCTACTCGTGTGCTCGTCGTCGACGACGACCCGACCGTGTCCAACGTCGTCTCGGCGTACCTGACCAAGGCCGGGTACGACGCCCGCGTGGTCGCGGACGGGCTGTCCGCGGTCGAGGTGTGGCAGCAGTGGAAGCCGTCCGTCGTCGTACTGGACGTGATGCTCCCCGGCCTGTCCGGCCTGGAGGTGCTGCGCCGGATGCGCGCGGCCGACGACGGCGCCGCGGTGATCATGCTGTCCGCGCGCGGCGAGGAGGAGGACCGGCTGGTCGGCCTCGAGGTCGGCGCGGACGACTACGTGGTGAAGCCGTTCAGCCCGCGGGAGCTGACGCTGCGGGTGCAGGCGATGGTACGGCGGGAGGAACGCCTGGCCGGCCTCGACCTGACGCCGACGAAGCTCAGCGCCGGACCGGTCACCGTCGACACCGCGGCGCGGCGGGCGTACCTCGGCGAGGACGAGCTGTCGCTGACGCACCGCGAGTTCGACCTGCTCGCGTACCTGGTGTCGCATGCCGGCAAGGCGTACACGAAGGCCGAGCTGCTGCGCCGCGTGTGGGGCTGGGACTTCGGCGACTCGTCGACGGTCACCGTGCACGTACGGCGATTGCGGGAGAAGATCGAGGCCGATCCGTCGGACCCGAAGCTGGTGCTGACCGTGCCGCGCACCGGGTACCTGTTCGCGGGTGACGCCTGATGAAGGCCGCCCATGAATAAGGATATGGCGACGATCCTCGCCCTCACCACGCTGTGGACGCTGGTGGTGGCGGCGGTCGGGGCCGTCGTCCTGTGGCGGTTCCGGCGGCGGTCGTTGCGGATCACGATGATCGTGGCGGCGCTCGCGCCGATGGCGGCCGCGCTGGCCGCCGTACTGCAGAGCGTGCGGGCGATGTTCATCTCGCAGCACGACTCGTGGGTGGTGCTGTGGACGCTGGCGTTCGCGGCGCTGCTCGGGCTGGCGATGTCGGTGCTGCTCGGGCACTGGATCAGCACCGGGTCGCGGGATGTCGGGCGCCGGCTGCGGCACCTCGGTACGTCGTACGAGGCGCCGGAGATCGCGGGTGGCGCCGTACCGGCCGAGCTGCGGGAGCTGACGAACGAGCTGGAGATGACGCGGAAGAAGCTCGCGGCGTCGCACGAGCGGGAGCTGGCGCTGGAGACGAGCCGGCGGGAGCTGGTCGCGTTCATGTCGCACGACCTGCGGACGCCGCTGGCCGGGCTGCGGGCGGTGTCCGAAGGGCTCGAGGACGGGGTGATCGACGACGTACCGGGGGCGCTGCGGCAGATGCGGTCGACGGTGGACCGGATGACCGGGCTGGTGGACGACCTGTTCGAGTTGTCGCGGTTGTCGGCCGCGCCGCCGCCGCGCCGGCGGGCCGCGGTGAGTCTGCGGGAGCTGGCCGAGGACGTCGCGGGGGAGAACAACGAGCACGCCCGGGCGGAGGGTGTGCGGCTCGCGGTATCGACGCCGGACGGGGACGATCGGCTCGCTGTGCAAGGGGATCCGGACGAGTTGACGCGCGCGGTGACGAACCTCGTCGGCAACGCGATCCGGCACACCGCGGCGGGTGGGACGGTGACGCTGGCGGTCGACCGGGAGGCCGACGGGCGGGTCAAGCTCGCGGTCACGGACGGGTGTGGGGGGATTCCGGCGGACGATCTGGAGCGGGTGTTCGACGTCGGGTGGCGGGGCGACGAGCAGCGGACGCCGGAGACGGCGGCGTCGAGTTCGGGTGGTGGGCTCGGGCTGGCGATCGCGCGCGGGGTGGTGGAGTCGCACGACGGGAAGATTGCCGTCAGCAACGTCGACGGCGGCTGCGCCTTCGAGATCGACCTACCGCCCGTCCACTAGCCGGAGCGGACGCCCACCACTCAGCAACGGCTCGCCCGCACGCTCATGGGCACCGCCTCAGGCGGCTGGACCGGGGGTTGGTGAGTGGTGGGCGTCCGGTTCGCGCACCAGCTCCGCGAGGCCGGTGGTCAGGTCGTACGCCGGCTTCCAGCTCAGGTCGGCCTGGATGCGGTCGGACGAGGCGGTGATGTGGCGGACGTCGCCGAGGCGGTACTCGCCGGTGACGATCGGCGGCGGGCCGGCGTACGCCTTGGACAGCTCGGTGGCGACCTCGCCGATGGTGGTGACGGTGCCGCTGCCGACGTTGTACGCCGTGAACGCCGGCTGCTGGGGGAGTGCGACGGCGGACCGGACGACCGCCGCGGCGACGTCGCGGACGTGCACGAAGTCGCGGCGCTGGCGGCCGTCCTCGAAGACGCGGGGTGCTTCGCCGCGTTCGAGCGCGGACCGGAAGATCGCGGCAACTCCGGCGTACGGGGTGTTGCGTGGCATGCCGGGTCCGTAGACGTTGTGGAACCGCAGCGCGATGACCCGGCCGCCGGTCTCGCGGGCCCAGGCCGCGGCCAGGTGCTCGCCGTTCAGCTTGCTGGCGGCATAGGCGTTGCGTGGGTCGAGGCGCGCGTCTTCGTGTACCAGGCCGGGGCGGAGGAAGGCACCGCAGTGCGGGCAGGGTGGTTCGAAGCGGCCGGCCTCCAGGTCCTCGACCCGCCGCGGCCCGGGCGCGACCTGTCCGTGCCGGTCGCAGTCGTAGCGGCCTTCGCCGTACACGACCATCGAGCTCGCGTAGACGAGATTCCGGATCTTCCCGAGCGACTTCAGCAACACCGCGGTACCGAGACTGTTGGACGACACGTAGTCGTCGATGTCGCCCAGGTCGACCCCCAGCCCCACCTTCGCCGCCAGATGCACCACGGTGTCGATCCCGTCGAACGTGCGCTCCTCCCGCACATCCCCCACAATCAACCCCGCCTGCGGCTCGGGCCGCGTCGCGTGCACATCCCCCCGAAACGAATCCAGCACCACAACCTCATGCCCACCCCCCACCAACCCCCGCACCACCTGCCGCCCGATAAACCCGGCCCCACCAGTCACCAACACCCTCACCGCACACCACCAACCGCCTGCGACGGAGCTGAGGCCGGGTCTCCCGCCCCCACCGCGCGGTGCTCGACGGCGGTGCCGTCGAGGGTGTGGTGGCAGGGGCAGTCGGTGGTGGAGTCGGGGAGTTGGGCGATGACTGTGCGGAGGAGCAGTTGCAGGCGCTGGATGCTGAGGTGGAAGGCTTCGAAGACCTCCGCCTGGGTTACTCCGGTGCCGGCTGTGACTCCGGCGTCGTGGTCGGTTACTACGGCTATGGACGTGTAGCAGAGGGCCAGTTCGCGGGCGATGGCGGCTTCGGGGGCGCCGGTCATGCCGACGACGGACCAGCCCTGGGCGGCGTGCCAGCGGGACTCGGCGCGGGTGGAGAAGCGGGGGCCGTTGATCACCACCATCGTCCCCTCCGGTACGACGTTGCCGCTGGCAATCACCGTCGCGCGGCCCGCGGGACAGTACGGATCGGCCGCGTCGACGTGCACCACCTCGTCGTACACGGTCTGCTCCCGCCCCCACGTGCGGTCGACGTACTGGTCCGGCACCACGAACGTCCCCGGGGTCAGCTCCGCCCGCAGTGAACCGACCGCACACGGAGCGAGTACCTGCCGTACGCCGAGCTCCCGCAGCGCCCACAGATTCGCCCGGTAGTTCACCCGGTGCGGCGGGAACCGGTGGTCCGCGCCGTGCCGTGGGATGAACGCGACCGACCGCCCGTCGAGCTCGCCGACCACCGGCGCCTCGCTGGGTGCGCCGAACGGGGTGTCCACCTCGATCCGCTCCGCGCCGGACAGGAACGAGTAGAACCCGGATCCACCGAGTACGCCGATATCAGCCATGGAAGCGACGCTAGTGCCGCCGGCCGCGCCCGCTACCGGATCCGGCCGGACCGTCAGCGCTCCGTAAGGAGTGGTCGAATGGGGCCGTGGAGATCTCCTGGGTGCTGCTCGCGGTGGGTGCCGTGCTGCTGTTGTTCGGCGCCTACGCGAGCTGGACCGCGGGCCGCCTGGACCGCCTGCACCACCGGGTCGAGCTGGCCCGCGCCGCCCTCGGGACCGAGCTGGCCCGCCGGGCCGCGCTCGTCGCGGAGCTGGCCGGCAGCGACATCCTCGACCCGGCGTCCGCGCTGCTGCTGCTCGACGCCGCGCACCGCGCTCGCACCGCGGCGCTCGAATCGGTCGAGGTCCACGAGCAGGCCGAGTCCGCGCTGACCCGGGCGATCCATGCCACCGGCACCGATGTCGAGCCGTGGGCGGGGGAGCTGAGCCTGGCGATGCGCCGGGTCCAGCTGGCCCGCCGGTTCCACAACGACGTCGTGGTGTCGACCCGCGACCTGCGGCACCGGCGGCTGGTGACCTGGTTCCGCCTCGCGGGCCACGCCCCGCTGCCGACCACGATCGAGCTCGAGGACTAAGTACGCCGTACCCGGGCCGAAACCCACCGGACGAGCTCGATCAGGACGATTCCGACCGCGCCCATCGCCAGGCCGCCGAGCACCCGTCGCGGGCTGACCTCGAGCAGGAAGATGCCGTGCCCGATCGCCGGCACGAGTACGGCGACCGCCGCGAGTCCCGCCATCGCCGCGACCAGCCCCGCCTTCCAGAGCCGGAACGGACGCGCCTGGATCGACAGCGTCCACAACGACACGACGAGTACGACGATGGTCGTGACAGTACGAGCCTCCGCGACCGTCGCGGCCGAGTCGAACACCCGCACCAGCCGATACCCGGTGAACGCGCAGATCGCGGTGACCACGCCGACGGGTACGGCGAAGCGCAGTACCCGCCCGAGGAATCCGGGGATGTAGCGCTGCTTGTTCGGCCCGATCGCGAGGAAGAACGCCGGGATGCCGATCGTCAGGTTCGAGATCAGCGTCAGCTGGATCGGGGCCAGCGGATACGCGACGAGCGCGACCGCGGTGGTCATCGTCAGCAGCAACGAGTACACGTTCTTCACCAGGAACAGCGTCGCGGCCCGCTCGATGTTCGCGATCACCCGGCGGCCCTCGGCGACCACGTCCGGCAGGTGCCGGAACTGGCCGTCGAGCAGCACCAGTTGCGCGACCGCCCGGGTCGCCGGCGAACCGTTGCCCATCGCAACACCGATGTCGGCGTCCTTCAGCGCGAGCGCGTCGTTCACGCCGTCGCCGGTCATCGCGACCACGTGCCCGCGCCGCTGCAGCGCCGCGACCATCGCCCGCTTCTGCTGCGGGCTGACCCGCCCGAACGCCGACTTCTCGTCCAGTACGGCGGCCAGCTCGTCGAGGTCCTCGGGCAACGTCCGCGCGTCGACGGCGTCGTCCGCGCCGCCCACCCCCGGTACGCCGACCGCGGCCGCGACCGCGCCGACCGTGCGCGGGTTGTCGCCGGAGATCACCTTCAGCCCGACGCCCTGCTCGGTGAAGTACCGCATCGTCGGGGCGGCGTCCTCGCGGATCCGCTCGGCGAGGACGACGAGGGTCACCGGTACGAGCTTCCCGGGCAGCTGGTCGTCGTCCTGCGCCGTACCGCGGGCCAGGACGAGCACCCGCCGGCCCTGCGCGGCGATCTCGTCGGCCCGCGCGCGGGCGTCCGCGGTCGCCGGGTCGGCGGTGTCGACCAGCACCATCTCGGGCGCGCCGAGCACCCAGGTATCGGTTGCCGTCGTCACCGATTGCCACTTGCGCGCGGACGAGAACGGCACCCGGGCGAGCGCGGTCAGGGACGAATCGGCGTACGACGCGGTGATCGCCTTGCCGGTGGCGTTCGGGGTGTCGCTGACGGCGGCGAGCGCGAGCGCCTGCTCGGTACGGTCGTCGGCGCTGAGCGGGACGAGGTGGTCGAGGACGATGTCGCCGCTGGTCAGCGTGCCGGTCTTGTCCAGGCAGACGACGTCGACGCGGGCCAGGCCCTCGACCGCGGGCAGTTCCTGGACCAGCGTGCGGCGCCGGGCCAGCGTGATGATCGCGAGCATGAACGCCAGCGACGTGAGCAGCACCAGCCCCTCGGGGATCATCCCGACGAGGCCGGCGACCGTACCGGTGACGGCGTCCTGCCAGCCGTGGTTGTCCTTGCTGCGGAACTGGGCCCAGAGCAGCAGCGGGCCGACGACCAGCAGGATCAGCGAGATCCGGCGGAGCAGCAGCGTCGTACCGGCGACGAGTTCGGACTTGGTGACCTGGTACCGGCGGGCCTCGGTCGCGAGCTTGGCGGCGTACGTCTCCGGACCGACCGAGGTGGCGGTGAAGTCGCCCTCGCCGGCGACCACGATCGCGCCGGAGCGGACCTCGTCGCCGGGGCGCTTGTGCACCGGATCGGACTCGCCGGTGAGCAGCGACTCGTCCAGTTCGAGGCCCTCGGACCGCAGTACCGGACCGTCGGCCGGGACCTGGTCGCCGCTGCCGATCCGGACCAGGTCGTCCTGGACGACGTCCTCGATCCCGACCTCGTGGACCACGCCGTCGCGGACCACCCGGACGTGCGTGACGTTGAGCAGCGCGAGCCGGTCCAGGGTCCGTTTGGCGCGGAGCTCCTGGAAGATGCCGATGCCGGAGTTCGTGATGATCACGAAGCCGAACAGGGCGTTCTGCCAGCTGCCGGTGGCGATCACCGCGACGAGCAGCGTGCCGAGGAGCCCGTTGAAGAACGTGAACACGTTCGCGCGGACGATCTGCCCGAGCGTGCGGCTGGTGCGGACCTGTACGGCGTTGGTCCGGCCGTCGGCGACGCGCTCCGCGACCTCTGCTGCGGTCAGCCCACTGCCCATCAGACGTCCTCCTCGGTAGTGGGCGGCGGACAACCCGGCGGCGCGGACCAGCGTACCGGTGTGACCTTCGGATTGAATGGACCTCGTGGACGGGTTCGCGGAAGAGGCCGAGCGCTATCGGCATGAGCTGCGCGTGCACTGCTACCGGATGCTCGGGTCGTTCGACGACGCGGAGGACGTGGTCCAGGAGACGCTGCTCCGGGCGTGGCGCGGGCGGGAGAGCTTCGAGGGACGGTCGTCGCTGCGGGCGTGGCTGTACCGGATCGCGACGAACGTGTGCGTCGACGACGTACGGCGCCCGCGGCGGGTGCTGCCGTACCAACTGGAGCCGGCGTCGTTCCCGGCGACGGCGCTCCCGCCGCGGGCGGACGTGCCGTGGCTGCAGCCGTTTCCCGACGTACTGCTGGATCGGGCCGAGGAGCCGGACGCGACGGCGATCCGGCGGGAGACGATCGAGCTGGCGTTCCTGCTCGCGATCCAGCACCTGCCGCCGCGGCAACGCGCCGTACTGATCTTCCGCGACGTCCTCGGCTGGTCCGCCCGCGAGACCGCCGCGGCGGTCGGCCTGTCAGTGGCGGCGGTCAACTCGGCGCTCCAACGCGCCCGCCCGGTACTGCGGGAACACCTGCCGGCGCACCGGTCCGACTGGACGGCCCGCGACCCGTCCGACGACGAACGCCGGCTCCTGGCCCGCTACGTGACCGCCTGGGACAACGCCGACCCCGAGGCGCTGGCCGCCCTGATGCACGAGGACATCCGCATCACGATGCCGCCGTACCCGTTCTGGTTCGAAGGTCGCGAGGACGCCCTGCGCTCGCTGATCCCGAACCTGACGCCGGCCTACCGCGGCCACTGGCGCTTCCACCCCACCACCGTCAACCGCCAACCCACCCTGGCCGCCTACCTCCAGCCCCCAGGCGCCCCCACCCACCAGCTCTTCGCGCTCGACATCTTCCGGATCGAACACACCCGAATAGCCGAAATCACAGCCTTCGAAACCACCGACCACACCCGCTACGGCCTGCCGAAGACGCTGGAACCGATTGCCGCCGGCGTGCGTCGAACAACTCGGTAATTCATTTCTTGGGATCGGCCGGCCGAGGTATGTCGGCCGGCCGGTGGGTTTTGTCAGCCGATTCCGTGGTTCTTCATCGCACGGACCGCGCGGGCGGCCTTGCGGCCGGACATGGTGCCGCCGTTCTCCATCGCGTTCTGGAGCTGGCCGACCGCCTTGGAGTCGCGCCTGCCCATCTTCTTCTTCTGGTCCTTCTTCGGTTCTTTCTTACCGAACACGCCCATGTTTCTGGTTCTCCCTTGCCGTGGTGGATGCGTCAGCCCCGGCCCTCGCGCATCGCCCGCACGGCGCGGGCGGCCTGGCGGCCGGACATGGTGCCACCGAGCGCCATCTTGCCCTTCAGTTCGGAGACGGCGTCGGCGTCCTTGCCGCGCTTCTTCTCATCCTTCTTGGCGGCATTCTTCTTGCCGAAAACGCCCATTGTGTTCCCTCCGGGTTTGATCGAGTTCCCCGAACGTATAGCCGCGAAGGGTCATTCGTTTGCATTCCCGAATGTCTCAGTTTGTTCTCAGAGCGGCGTATTGGACCATTTTCGGATCCGCCCGCGCGCAGCACCGCACCCGAGTGCGGGCAGTGGTCTGTTACTTCGCGTCCGCGTAGACCTGGACGGTCGCGGTGGTGAAGGCGAAGTTGGTCGGGGTCGGGCCGAAGGTGAGAGTGCCGGCAAGATCGCCGGCCCGCTGGATGGCGGCGGCGACCTGGTCGGCCTCGTCGGCGGGGCAGTGGACGATGACCTCGTCGTGCTGGAAGAACACCAGCTCGGCCTTGAGCGACGCGAGAGACTGTCGGAGGGCGGCCAGCAGCAGCAGGGCCCAGTCGGCGGCGGAGCCCTGGACGACGAAGTTGCGGGTGAAGCGCCCGCGGGCGCGGGCGTGGCGCGGGTCGGTGGTGGGTAGGTCGGCGGGCGGGCCCTCGAGCAGCGCGTCATCGAGGGCGTGCCCTGCGGGCGGACAGGTGCGGCCGAGGTACGTGCGGACCAGGCGACCCTCCTCGCCGAGGCGGGCGGCTTCGTCGACGTACTCGACCGCTTGGGGGAACCGCTTGCGCAGCATCGCCAGGTTCTTCAGCCCGTCGCCCGACGTCTGCCCGTAGATGGCGCCCAGTACGGCGATCTTGGCCTGCGCGCGGTCGCCGGAGAACGCCCGGTCCGAGACCGCCTTGTACAGGTCGCCCGGATCGCTCGCGACCTCCATCAGTGCCCGGTCCCGGGAGATCGCGGCCAGCACCCGCGGCTCGAGCTGCGACGCGTCCGCGACCACCAGCCGCCACCCGGGATCCGCGACCACGGCGCGCCGGATCACCTTCGGGATCTGCAGCCCGCCGCCGCCGTTGGTCACCCAGCGTCCCGACACCGTCCCGCCCGGCAGGAACCCGGGCCGGAACCGGCCGTCGTGGACCCAGTCGTTCAGCCAGCTCCAGCCGTTCGCCGTGTAGATCCGGTAGAGCGTCTTGTACTCCAGGAGCGGCGCCACCGCCGGGTGGTCCAGCTGCTCGAGCTCCCACTTCCGCGTCGACTTCACCTGGTACCCGGCCTGCTTGAAGGCCTTCAGTACGTCGGCCGGCAGCTCGGGCCGCACCCGGTGCCCGAACGCCGCCGAGATCTCGTCCGCGAGCTCGGTCAGCCGGCGCGGTTCGCCCGACCCGGCGAACCGTTCCCCGAGCAGCTCGCTCAGCACCGCCCGGTGCGCGTCCGCGCTCCACGGCAGCCCGGCCAGGTCCATCTCGGCGGCGATCAGCATCGCGGACGATTCCGATGCCGTGAGCAACCGCATCCGCTCCGGGTACTCGGTCAGACCGTGCCGGCGGAGCTGGTCGGCGTACACCTTCAGCAGCGCCGCGAACGGGACCGGCTCGGCGGCGATCTCGAACAGCGACGACTGCTCACCCGGTACGACGGCGCGCAGCGGCGGGTCGGGCGGCACCGGGCCGCCGCTCAGCCGGCCCCACGCGGCCGCGGCGGACCGTGGCTCGCCCAGCCGGCCCTCGTGGCCGAGCAGCAGGCCCTCGGTGTTCTCGAGGTCGTAGCACCGCTCCACCCGGACGCCGGCCGCGAGCAGCCGCGGGTAGATCTCCGCCGTCGACCGCCACACCCAGCGCGCCACCTCCGGCCGCGAGGCCACTGCCGCGACCAGGTCAGGCTCGTGCCGGATCTCCCCGGCGGGCTGCCCGTCCGGGTGCAACGCGACAACCGTCGCGCCACCACCCTCGCCCGGGGCGATCGCCCACCGCTCATCCATACCCGAATCCAAGCACCCACCACAGACACTCACCGAAAACCCCTCGCTCCGCTCGGGGGTGGGCTTGGGAAACTCTCGCTTGGCTCGGGGGTGGGGCTGGGGAACCTCTCGCTTGGCTGGGGGGCTTGGGAACCCTCGCATGGCTCGGGGGTGGGGCTTGGGAAACCCTCGCATAGCTCGGGGGTGGGGTTTGGGGAACCGCTTGCTTGGCTCGGGGGTGGGGTTTGGGGAACCCCGCGCTTCGTTCGGGGCTGGAGCTTGGGAGGCCGCGCGCTTCGCTCGGGGGTGGGGCGACGGGGCGGGTGGTGGGTGGGGTGCGGGATCGGGCGGTGGTGGGGCTTGGGTGGGGGTGGGTGGTGAGGTGTGTTCGGGGGTGGGACGGGGAGTGGGATGAGGCCAGTTGTGGGAAGCTGGACTTATGTGGCGGGTGGGGGACCTGGATGCGGCGGACGGTACCAAGACCGAGCAGGTCGAGGGGCTGGTGCTGCGGCGGATCGAGCGTGGTGACCTGTCGATCGGGTCCCGGCTGCCGTCGGAGCGGGTGCTCGCGGAGCGGCTCGGGGTCAGCCGGGTGACCGTCGTACGGGCGCTCGAGAACCTGCGGCGGGACGGCGTACTGGAGACGAAGCGCGGCTCGGGGACCGTCGTCCGGCCGTTGGACCGGCTGCTGGACCCGGTGGCGCCGGCGTCGACGGTGACCGCGGGGGACCGGCCCGTACTGGACCTGCGGTTCGCGACGACGGCCGCGCCGCACGACGTGGCCGAGGCCGCGGCGCAGATCGTGCAGGACGGGTTGCCGCAGGCAATGGGCGGGGACGGACCGCCGCCGGGTGGCTCGCAGGAGCTGCGGGAGGCGCTGGCCGAGCGGCTCACCAGGGAAGGCGTTCCGACCGAGCCCGATCAGCTGACGTTGACCGTGGGCGCGGCCGCAGGCCTCAACGCGGCGCTGGCCGGACTGGACCTGGGCCCGGGCGTGGCGATCACCGAGACACCGACGTACCCGGCGGCTTTCGACCTGTTGCGCAAGCACCGGCTGGATGTGGCGGGCTGGCCGGCGGGGGTGTGGGACACCGACCAGCTGGCGCACCTTTGCCGGCGGCATCGACCCAAGGTCATCTACCTGCAGGCGGACAACCACAATCCGACCGGCCTGAGTTTGCCGGCCGATCGGCGGCAGGCGGTGGTCGAGATCGCGCGGAGGTACGGCGCGGCGCTGATCAGTGACGAGACGATGCGGCCGCTGTGGCTGGCGAACGGGGAGCAGGCCGAGCCGCTGAGCCGTTATCCCAGAACTGTGAGTGTGGGGTCGCTCTCCAAGATTGTGTGGGGTGGGTTGCGGGTCGGGTGGGTGCGGACGGGGAAGCAACTGAGGCGGCGGATCAATACCGCGGCGCAGTTGAGTGTCGCGTCGCCCAGTGCGCTGGACGACCTGCTGGCGCAGGCGATCGTGCCCAAGCTCGACAAGGTGATCGGGCGGCGGCGGACGCGGCTGCGGGCCAACCTGAACGCGCTCGAGACCGGTCTGCGGACGCTGGACGGTGTGGCGTGGGCCACGCCGACCGGTGGGATGACGCTCTGGCTGGAGCTCACCGAGACCAGGGCGCGGCGGGTGCTGGAGGCGGCCCGGGAGCGGGCGCTGCTGCTCGGTGCCGGTGACCTGTTCACGCCGGACGCGACCGACCGCAGGCACATCCGGATCCCGTTCACCGCGCCGCCCGCGACGCTGCGGCTGGTGGTCGCGCGACTGGGCGAGGCGCTTCAGTCCACTTGATCCGGAGTGGACTGAAGTTGGGTGCCTGACACCTCCTAACCTGGAAACGAGCCCCACGACCAGGAGGATGCAGTGAGCCAGCAGAACGAGACCGGCACCGCGAAGGTGAAGCGCGGCATGGCGGAGATGCTCAAGGGCGGCGTGATCATGGACGTCGTCACCGCCGAGCAGGCGAAGATCGCCGAGGACGCCGGCGCGGTCGCGGTGATGGCGCTGGAGCGGGTCCCGGCCGACATCCGCGCCCAGGGCGGCGTGTCCCGGATGAGCGACCCGGACATGATCGACAGCATCATCGCCGCGGTCTCGATCCCGGTGATGGCCAAGGCCCGGATCGGTCACTTCGTCGAGGCGCAGGTGCTGCAGAGCCTCGGGGTCGACTACATCGACGAGTCCGAGGTGCTCACCCCGGCCGACTACGCGAACCACATCGACAAGTGGCAGTTCACCGTGCCGTTCGTGTGCGGCGCGACCAACCTCGGCGAGGCGCTCCGCCGGATCACCGAGGGCGCGGCGATGATCCGCTCCAAGGGCGAGGCCGGTACCGGCGACGTCTCCAACGCGACCACGCACATGCGCCAGATCCGCCAGGAGATCCGCAAGCTGCAGAACCTTCCGGAGGATGAGCTGTACGTCGCCGCGAAGGAGCTGCAGGCGCCGTACGAGCTGGTCAAGGAGGTCGCCGCGCTGGGCAAGCTGCCGGTCGTCCTGTTCACCGCCGGCGGCATCGCGACCCCGGCCGACGCCGCGATGATGATGCAGCTCGGCGCCGAGGGCGTGTTCGTCGGCTCCGGCATCTTCAAGTCCGGCAACCCGGCCCGGCGCGCCGAGGCGATCGTGAAGGCAACGACCTTCCACGACGACCCCGACGTGATCGCGAAGGTGTCCCGCGGCCTCGGCGAGGCGATGGTCGGCATCAATGTCGACGAGATCCCGCAGCCGCACCGGCTGGCCGAGCGCGGCTGGTAAGTAGGCGCCTGTAAGTAAGTACAAATCAAGAAACCCGATCACCGGCTGCACGCCGATGATCGGGTTTCTGCGTTTTCGAGCAGCTCTCCACTTGCCATGAGGTTACGAAATGGGATCGGATTCGGCGCGTCGGTCGCGGAGCGGGGGCAGGAGAGCAAGCGTGGGGGCGTGTATTTGCAAGGGGTTCAGGGGGTGGAGGCCCGTCGATCGCCGGGTCCAGGACTCGCCGCCCGAAGGCTTGACGCCGAACGACTTTGGCAAAGACAATGCGAAACTACTTGAGCGGGGGTACGCGTTCGAGTGCGTACCGCTGTCGAGCGCTGGCCGCCTACGGACCGGGGGACGCTCAGCACAAGGGGCAGGTGCCAACAGCACCGTCGGGAAACTAGTGAGAAGAGGCAGGACCACATGAGCGAGACCAGCAAGATCGGACGCCGGAGTCTCCTACGGGGGAGCCTGGCGGCGGCCGCGGTGCTTCCCCTCAGCGGCGCGCTCGCCAGCTGCGCGAGCAGCGGCAACACCGGTAGCAACAACTCCGGCTCGACCGGGACCAAGAGCGCCGACAACCCGTTCGGGATGGCGGCCAAGTCGACCGTCGACGCGGTGATCTTCAACGGCGGCTACGGTTACGACTACGTGCAGTTCGCGGCCGACATCGCGCAGAAGAAGCAGGCGGGCTCGACGTTCAAGGTCGCGCCGTCCACGCAGATCGCCCAGCAGCTGCAGCCGCGCTTCGTCGGCGGCAACCCGCCGGACCTGATCGACAACTCCGGCGCCGGCCAGATCGGCTTCAACACGATCCTGGACCAGCTGGAGACCCTCGACGACCTCTTCGAGGCCAACAACTACGAGGGCACGAAGATCGCCGACACCCTGTACCCGGGCGCCAAGAACCCCGGTACGTTCGACGGCAAGTTCGTCGCGATGAACTACGTCCTCACCCTGTACGGCATCTGGTACTCCGACAGCCTGTTCAAGGAGAACGGCTGGACCCCGCCGAAGACGTACCCCGAGCTCCTCGACCTCGGCGCCAAGGCCAAGGCGAAGGGCAAGTACCTGTTCGTCTGGGGCAAGGAAGCCGCGACCTACTACCACACGATGGCCGTCGACGGCGCGATCAAGGAGGGTGGCGACGAGGTCCGGCTGGCGCTGGAGAACCTGAAGCCGAACGCCTGGTCGATGCCGCAGTTCCAGGGCATCTTCAAGGCCCTGGAGACGATGGTCAAGAACGGGTACTTCGTCCCCGGTGGCGCCGGCACCCAGTTCACCGCCGCGCAGGCGAAGTGGAGCAACGACCAGCAGGCCATCCTCTACCCCTCGGGCTCGTGGATCGAGAACGAGATGAAGAAGGCCACCAAGTCGGGCTTCGACATGAAGGGCGTCCCGGAGCCGACGCTCACCGACAGCCCGAAGCTGCCGTACGCGTCGCTGCGCAGCGCGGCCGGCGAGCCGTACATCGTTCCGTCGAAGGGCAAGAACGCTGCGGGCGGCAAGGAGCTCCTGCGGGCCATGCTGTCCAAGGACGCGGCGACCAACTTCGCCAAGACGCGGCTCGCGCCGACCATCGTCAAGGGCCTCGTCCCCGCCGACGGCTTCGGTTCGACCGCGCTGCAGTCGCAGACCCAGATGCTGGACGCCGCCGGCACGAACGTCTTCGACTACCAGGTGTTCGGCCTGTACGGCATGAACACCGACCAGCTCGTGGTCTGGAACTCGTTCCTGTCCGGCCAGCTGGACGCGGCCGGCCTGACGAAGGGCCTGCAGCAGATCATGGACAAGGTCCGCAACGACCCCTCGGTCAAGAAGATTCCGGTCACGAAGTGACCGTGACGCAAGATGTGGTGCCGGGTGCCGGATCCAAGCGATCCGTCACCCGGCGGCGCCGGCCGCTGACCTTCGACCGGGTCAGCTTCATGGTCGTGTTCCTCGGCCTGCCGCTGGCGATCTTCGTGATCTTCGTGGTCTCCCCGTTCGCGCAGGCGCTGTACTACTCGCTGACCGACTGGTCCGGGTTCAGCTCGGGGATGAACTTCGTCGGCTTCGACAACTACGTGAAGCTGTTCCACGACGACATCTTCCTGAAGGCCGTCCGGAACAACGTCGAACTCGCGATCGTGGTGCCGATCGTCACGATCGTGCTCGCGCTGTCGCTGGCCACGCTGGTGACGACCGGCGGCTCGGGGACCGGGACAGTCCGTGGGCTGAAGAACTCGAGCTTCTACCGGATCGTCTCGTTCTTCCCGTACGTCATCCCGGCGATCGTGATCGGCCTGATCTGGGCGCAGGTGTTCACGCCGGGCTCCGGCATCCTGGACGCCGTACTGTCGAAGATCGGGCTGCACCAGATGGCGAACTACGCCTGGCTCGGTGACGCGCGGACCGCGATGCCGGCCTCGATGTTCGTGATGATCTGGGGCGGCGTCGGCTTCTACATGGTGCTGTTCATCGCGGCCATCCGCGGTATCGACCCGGAGGTCTTCGAGGCCGCCCGGATCGACGGCGCCGGCCGGTTCCGGACCGCGGTGGGCATCACGCTGCCGCTGATCCGGGACAACGTGCAGACGGCGTACATCTATCTCGGGATCGCCGCGCTGGACGCGTTCGTCTACATGCAGGCGCTGAACCCCGGCGGCGGCCCGCAGAACTCGACACTGGTCATGCCCCAGCAGTTGTTCACGACCGCCTTCACCAAGGGGCAGTTCGGCTACTCGACGGCGATGGGCGTGGTCCTGGCCGCCGTGACGCTGCTGTTCTCGTTCCTGGTCTTCCTCGTGAACGCCCTGACCGGCGGACGTGAGCGAAAGGTACGCCGATGACTACGACCGCCGAACCGGTCACCGCCTCCCGCCCTCAGGTGCACGGGGCCCGCGAGGGCAAGGGCGTCGCCACCACCGCCCACGTCGCGCTGATCATCTGGTCACTGCTGGTGGTCCTGCCGCTGGTGTGGACGCTGATCTCCTCGTTCAAGTCGACCCAGGAGGTGCTCGGCAACCCGCTGTCGCTGCCGAGCAAGCTGCGGTTCAGCAACTACGCGAACGCCTGGACGACGGCCGGTATCGGCCGGTACTTCCTGAACACGGTGGTCGTCGTCGGTTGCGCACTGGTGCTGGTGATGGTCCTCGGCGCCATGTGTGCCTACGTGCTGGCCAGGTTCACGTTCCCGGGCAACCGGCTGATCTACTACGCGATGCTGGCCGGCCTGACCTTCCCGGTCTTCCTGGCGATCGTGCCGCTGTTCTTCGTCCTCAAGAACCTCTCGCTGCTGAACACCCTGCCAGGGTTGATCATCACGTACGTCGCGTTCGCGCTGCCGTTCACCGTGTTCTTCCTGCACTCGTTCTTCAAGCAGTTGCCGGGTGAGGTGTACGAGGCGGCGCAGATCGACGGCGCGGGGGAGTGGCGCTCGTTCTTCTCGGTGATGTTGCCGATGGCACGGCCGGGCATGGCCTCGGTTGCCATCTTCAACTTCCTCGGGTTGTGGAACCAGTTCCTGCTGCCGGTCGCGCTGAACACCGACTCGAACAACTACGTGCTCTCGCAGGGCATGGCGTCGTTCGCGTCGCAGGCCGGGTACGCGGTCGACTTCGGCGCGTTGTTCGCGGCCGTGGTGATCACCGTGGCGCCCGTACTGGTCGTCTACATCATCTTCCAGCGGCAACTGCAGGCCTCAGCCACCGCCGGCGGTGTGAAGTAGGCCCCTGCACTACGCTTGGTGGTATGCACGTCGACGAGCGGACCGCCCGGGAACTGCGCGGCCTGGCCCGCGTCCTGGTGCGGTCCGGGTATGCGGACCATGCGGCGATCACGGCGGCGCTGACCGAGGCGGTCCAGGAGGACGCGCCGTCGATGGACGCCGCCGCGCTGGTGCCGCTGCTGCTCGGCGAGGCTGTGATGGACCTGAACCAGGAGGCGGCCGGCTGGCCCGCGATCACCGATCCGGACCGGCTGGACGACGTCCTCGGCGAGCTCGCGGCGCAGGGCGTGGTGGTGGTCCGCTACACGACGGACCACCACGTCGCCCGCCGGGCGCTGGAGGCCGCGGACGACCCGCGGGGGCTGGTGTTCTTCACCGACACCGACGTCTGGCACGCGGTCGACTTCGGGATGCTCGAGCTCAAGCTCTGGCACGCCGACACCGCCAACGTCGCCCCCGGCGAGCCGCTCCTGGAGGACGTGCTCGCACTCCTGCACCAGCACGACCTCCCCGCGGTCTTCGACGAGGGCCGCATCGAGGTCACGCTCAACTGGCAGCGGAGAGTGACCCTGTGACGACAATTGGCGTCTTCGCATTGCAGGGCAACGTGCGGGAGCACCTCGCGATGCTGACAGAGGTCGGCGTCGAGGCGCTCGCGGTACGCCGGCCCGCGGAGCTCGAGCAGGTCGACGCGATGGTGCTGCCCGGTGGCGAGTCCACCACCATGTACAAGCTGGCCCGGTCGTTCGAGCTGTTCGAGCCGCTGCAGAAGCGGATCGCCGACGGGATGCCGGTGTTCGGGACCTGTGCCGGGATGATCATGCTCGCGGACGAGATCACCGGCGGGATCAGCGGCCAGGAGACGCTCGGCGGCCTGGACGTGACGGTCCGGCGGAACGCGTTCGGGCGCCAGGTCGACTCGTTCGAGGCGGATCTGGAGTTCCCCGGTTTCGACACGCCGTACCATGCCGTGTTCATCCGCGCACCGTGGGTGGAGCGCGTCGGGAAGGACGTACAGGTACTCTCGACGGTGAGGTCGGGCCCCGCCGCGGGTAGGATCGTCGCGGTTCGCCACGATCGGCTGCTGGCCACGTCGTTCCATCCGGAGATGACCGGGGACGCCAGGCTGCACGGCTACTTCGCCGAGCTGGTCCGCGACCGCTAGACGCGTCAGAGGTTAGAAGGGTTGGTTCGCCATGTCAGGCCACTCCAAGTGGGCCACCACGAAGCACAAGAAGGCCGTCATCGACGCGAAGCGCGGCAAGCTCTTCGCGAAGCTGATCAAGAACATCGAGGTGGCCGCCCGGATGGGCGGTGGCGACCCTGGCGGGAACCCGACCCTGTACGACGCCATCCAGAAGGCCAAGAAGTCCTCGGTCCCGAACGACAACATCGACCGCGCGGTCAAGCGCGGGTCCGGGGCTGAGGCGGGCGGCGCGGAGTACCAGACGATCATGTACGAGGGCTACGGCCCGAACGGCGTGGCGATGCTGGTCGAGTGCCTCACCGACAACCGCAACCGCGCGGCCGCGGACGTCCGTACGGCGATGTCGCGCAACGGCGGCTCGCTCGCCGACCCGAACTCGGTCGCCTACCTGTTCAACCGCAAGGGCGTGATCGTCCTGGACAAGGTGCAGGACGGGAAGTCGCTGTCCGAGGACGACGTGATGGAGGCCGTCCTGGAGGCCGGCGCCGACGAGGTGAACGACCTCGGCGAGTCCTGGGAGGTCGTCACCGAGGCCACCGACATGGTCGCGGCCCGGACCGCGCTGCAGGACGCCGGCATCGACTACGAGTCCGCCGACGTCCAGTTCGTCCCGTCGATGACGGTGGAGCTGGACGCCGACGGCGCCGGCAAGATCTTCCGCCTGATCGACGCCCTCGAGGACAGCGACGACGTGCAGAACGTCTACGCGAACTTCGACGTGTCCGACGAGATCATGGCCGAGGTCGGCTGACCCGGTAGCCCCGGTAGCCCCCGGTAGTTCAGCCTCCGAGGGCCTCTCCGTCGATCACCTGATCGGCCGGAGGGGCCTTCGGCGTCGGCACGCGGTCGTACTCGGTGAACGTCACGACGTCGGTCCCGGACGTCTCGAGCCGCAGCGGGCGGCCGGTGGCCCGGTCGACCCACAGCGTGCCGTCGCTGTCCCGCAGACCGATGGCCGGAACGCCGCCGATGGTGCGCGGCGCGGTCTTGCGGACCTTCCCGGTCGGTTCGAACATGCCGTCGAAGACGGCGGCCTTGTCAGCGAACAGCGCGAAGTCGCTGAACTCCTTGCTGTCCAGGGTGGTCCTGATCCAGCGTCCGGCGATCAGCCCGATGACGGCGTCCGCCTGAGCCTTCGACTTTGCTTGGCCGCGCCAGAAGTCGTCGCTCAGCTTCAGGTACGCGGTCTTCCCGATCACCATCACCGTGGTCGTGATGCCGTTCGTCTTGATCGTGCCCTGTCCGGCGCCCTTCGCCAGCCGGACGTCGAGCGTCATCCGGTCGCGCCCATCCGCAATCGTGCCCTTCATCCGCACGCTCTTGGCGGCTTTGGCGGCGGCTTGTGCCTTTGCGAGGATCTTCGCGGCCGAGAGCTTGGAGATGTCGGCCGTCGGAGTCGGGGTTGGTTTCGGAGTGGTCGGTGCGGCGGGTGTTATCGACGTGGTGGTGGGCGGTGGTGTGGTGCCCAGGGCTTCGTCGGCTGCCGGGGCGGGGCCCCGGCAACCGGCGACGAGAACGGCCAGCACGCCCACCATCGCGCCGGCAGCAGTTCGACGAGTCAGCATCTTGCTCCCCCTCCTGCGGATAAAAGAAAGATGCTGAAATCGCCGTAAAAGTTGTTACGGGCCTACGGTTTGTCCACCCACCGATAGGTTGTCCTGGTGGATCGGACACTGCGTGATCTCTTGCCGACGGAGTTGCTGGTCCGGGCGCTGGGGGAGGTGGGGCGGGTCCTCCCCGGCATCGACCAGCGGGACGCGTGGGACGGCGTACCGGAGCGGGATCGCTCGGCCTTGCTCGCGGAGGCCGAGGAGGTGGCCGCGGGGGAGTGGCCGATGCTGCTGGCGCGGGACTTCGCCCGGTACCAGCGGGAGGGCGACCGTGCGACGTACGAGACGCCGTACTTCGAGCGCCGGCGGCGGGTGGTGATCAGTGCGCTGGCGGCGTTGCTGACCGGGGACGCGGCGTGGGTCGCGGATGTGGTGGACGGGGTGTGGTTGCTGTGTGACGAGGCGACCTGGACGGTCCCGGCGCATGCTTCCGCGGCGATCGAGCGTGGGTCGGCGTTGCCCTGGCCGGGGGACCGGGATCTGGATCTGTTCTGCGCGGAGACCGGTGGGCTGCTCGCGTGGATGGATCAGCTGCTGGGGCCGGTGCTGGACGAGGCGACCCGGCGGCGGATCGCGGTCGAGGTGGACCGGCGGGTGCTGGCGCCGTTCCTGGAGGTGCGGGACTGGCGGTGGCTCGTTGGGTTCACCAACAACTGGAACCCGTGGATCCACTCCAACGTGACCGCGTGCGCGCTGCTCCTGGAGAAGGATCCGGTACGGCGGGAAGCGATCGTCGACCTGGTCGTGCAGGGGCTCGACGTGTTCCTGGACTCCTACCCGGACGACGGCGGCTGCGACGAGGGCGCGTCGTACTGGACCCGGGCGGGTGGTTCGGTCGCCGACAACCTGGTGCTGCTGTACGACGCGACCGGCGGGGTGCTGGACGGGTTCGGGCATCCCAAGCTGCGGCCGATCACGTCGTACCTGCCGGCCATGCACATCGACGACCGGTGGTACGTGAACTTCGCGGACTGCCCGGCGCAACTGGCCGATCCGTCGGCGGCGTACCCGCTGTACCGGCTCGGCGTGCACACTGGCGAGCCGTCCGCGCGGGCGCATGCGCGGGTGATCCGGCACCGCGACGATCCGCTGGTGCCGCGGATCCCGTCGATGCTCCGGGTGGCCGGCGCGCTGCTCGAGCCCGGTCTGCGTGTCGACGATCAGAATGCCGCTAACCGGAACGTCTACCTCCCGGATACCGAGGTGGTCGTCACGCGGACGGAGAAGCTGCTGCTCGCCTGGAAGGGCGGGCACAACGAGGAGTCGCACAACCACAACGACGTCGGGACCTTCGTCGTCGCGGCGGACGGCGTACCGCGGGTGATCGATCTCGGCGTCGGCACGTACACCCGGCAGACGTTCTCGGCGGACCGGTACCAGATCTTCACGATGCAGAGCGACTACCACAACCTGCCGCGGATCAACGGGTTCTCGCAGCAGCCCGGGCGGGAGTTCCGCGCGACCGGGATGACGGCGGAGGGCGCCGACCTGGCGCGGGCCTATCCGGAGGAGGCCGGCATTCGCTCGTGGTACCGCCGGCTGGTGCTCACGGACGCTGTCGAGCTGACCGACACGTGGGAACTGGCGGACGACCCGGCCGAGCTCGTCTGGCACCTGATCCTGCACGGCGACCCGATCCACGAGGGCACCACGATCACGGTCGGCAAGCTGGCGATCCGGTACGACGACAGCTTGGCCGCCGTACTCGAGCCGCTCCCGCTCACCGACCCGAAGCTGTCGGACATCTGGGGCGACCAGGTCACCCGGGTGGTACTGAGCGCCCGCCCGCACCTGTTGCGGCGGACGGGCGCGATCACGCTGACGTTCGCCTGACGCGGCGGGCGGACGGGCCCACCACGCCAGGCTCCAGCTGCTTCAGCTCCCAGACACCCTCAGCGAACGTCGTACGCGCGGACGACGGTCTCGGTGACCTTCGCTCCGTGCGAGTCGGTGAGCTCGACGCGCAGGGAGACCTGCTTGCCGGTGTCACCGGAGTGGTTCACGACCAGGTTGGCGCCGGTCTTGGTGAGACTGGTGCTGCCCTCGGTCCAGGTGGTGCCGTTGTCGACGGACGTCCAGACCTTGGCGGCGGTCAGCGCGCCCGCGTCGTACCCCGGGTTGGCGTCGAACCGCGCCGGGATCGTCACGCTGCCGGCGGCGACGGTCTTGAGCCCGTCAGCCGGCAGGTCGAGCCGCGGCAGCAGCAGCGGCAGCGCCCGGCTGAACACGGTCGGCTCCTGGTGCGAACGGAACGCCCACGTCGTGGTCGTCGACACCGACCGCGTCCAGACCTTCGCCGGCGCTCCGACCTTCGTCGTGTTCATCGTCAGCTCGTACGACGCGTCCTCAGCGGGGACCGTGAACACGCCGGACGGCCAACCGGTCGAACCGAGCGACACGCCGTTCTTCTTCAGCTCCAGGTTGCCCAGATCGCCGAAGCTGCCGGCGTCGGCCCAGTGGCCGGCGCTGTCCGCCCACATCGAGGTCGCGACGCCCATCAGCTCGCCCTGACGCTCGGCGATCAGCTGCGGTGCGCCCGCGCTGTCGGCCCGGACGCCCGGCGACACCACACCGCCGTACCAGCTGTCGGTTACCGCTTGCCCCGGCGTGAAGGTGCGGTATCGGTCGATCATCACCTCGCCCCACGGCATGCTCGAGATGATCGACTTCATCCACGACGTGCCGTCCGCGGTGAAGTACTCGGTCTGGCTGCTCGGCACCGCGACCGCGTCCAGGCTGCCGACCGCGAAGGCCACCCCGGTCGGCCGCAGCGCGGACGTGAAGCCGCCGAAGTTCGTCTTCACACCCATGCTGTTGTACGTCGCGGTGGTCCGGCCGAGCGACGCGTCCGACACGTTGTGCCGCTGCGCCGTCGTCACCTGCTTGTCGTTGAAGAAGCCGAGCGTGTACGCGTACGGCGTACTCGCCGAAGCCGACCAGGTCAGCGTGACGGCACCGGCCGCGAGCTTCGCCGCCAAGGCCGCGCCTTGCGTGTTCGGCAGGCTGTAGACCGGGAGTGCGTTCGGTGAAAAGCCGACCGACGGCAGCCAGTTGTAGGCGTCGTCGCGGTAGAGCAGCAGTGCCTTGACGCCGGCCTTGGCCGCCGCCGACTGAACACTCGAGTCGCTGACACCGGCCGCGAGGTGAACCAGTGCGACCTTGCCGCTCGCGTTGGCCAGCTCGGCCGCGCTGCCCGCGCCACCGTTGACCAGTGCGGCGCTGCCCTTGCCGTCCAGGTTGCTGACACCGGCCTGCGGCGCTGCGGGCGTCAAGGTGAGACCGTCGGTGGTGCGCATCGAGGAGACGATCGGCGCGATCCGGTGCGTCCAGTGCCCGAACTCGAACGAGCCGTCGCCCTTGGCAACCGTTCCGGTGACGTCCGCGTAGGCCTCCTTGGTGAGCGAGTTCGTCGTGATCGAACCGCTGTGCAGCCAGGACGCCGGCCACTGCCGCTCGAAGGTCAGCGTGGTCGTCTGCAGCTGCGAGGGCCGTTGCGTCGCGACCGTCAGCGGGTGTGCCTGCCGTGCGTCGAGCACGATCGCGGTGTCGCGGGTGATCGTCAGCTCCGGGCGGGCCAGGTAGCTGACCGACGCGGGCGCCGCGTTGCCCGGCGCACCGGCCTGCGGTGTCAGCGAGTATCCGCCGAGGTAGTAGCGCCCCGGCCGTACCTGGAAGACCTGCTCGGCGGCTCCGTTGTTGAACCGGCGTTCGCCCTTCGCGACATCGGTGTTGACCAGCTCGACCGACGACGCGCCGGTCGCGGGGTTGCCGTTGCGGTCGAGCACCGAGACCTTGACCGCCACCGTCTCCGGCTGCAGGTACAGGTTGAACGACGTGGACACCCGCTGGTCGTTGCTGGTGGCAATGATCCGCGCGGTCACGTCACCGAGCGCGGACCCGGCCAGCTTCTGCCCAGGCCGGACGGTCACCGGCACGGTCGCGGTCGAGTTCGCCGGTACGACGACGTGCTGCGGGACCCGGACGACCGGCGCGGTCAGCGGCCGCCCGTCGTTCCCGGTCAGGTGCTCCACCGACAGCCGGAGGTCGATCGGGGCCGCGCCGCTGTTGGTGTAGGTGAGTCCAACGGTCTTGTCGGCGGTGCCCGCCTGCGGCCACGCGTACGTGCCGCCGTACACCGACGACGGGCCGGTGACCTTGGTGGTCAGCAGCTTGGCGATGTCGAGCCGCCCGGCGCCGACCTCCTGCACGTCGCCCGGGACACTCGGGTCGGCCGACGAGACCAGCAGGTTCTTCAGCTGGGCGCCGGTCAGCGACGGGTTCGCCTGCTTGGCGATCGCGGCGGCGCTGGAGACGTGCGGCGTGGCCATCGACGTACCGGACATCGTCTGGTACGCGTAGACGCCACGGCCGCCGGCGTTCGCGGCGAGGATCGCGACCCCGGGGGCGGCGAGTTCGGGTTTCTCGACGTGCGTTCCGGAGACCGGGCCGCGGCTGGAGAAGTAGGCGGTCTCGTCGTGGGAGTCGACCGCGCCGACAGTCAGCGCCTCAGGCGCGCAGCCCGGGCTGGAGACCGTGCCCGGACCGGAGCCCATGTTGCCGGCGGCGATCACGAACAGGCTGCTGCTGGTGTTCGAGAGCCGGCTGACGGCCTGCGCGATCGGGTCGTCGCAGGTGGTCGCCGGGACCGGCGAGCCGAGGCTCATCGAGATCGCGTCGGCCTTGTTGTCGACCGCCCACTGCATGCCGGCGATGATCTCCGACTCGGACCCGGTGCCGTCGTCGCCGAGCACCTTGCCGATCAGCAGCCGGGTGCCCGGCGCGACACCGCGCTCCTTGCCGTTGCTCTCCGCGCCGGTGCCGGCGATCGTCGAGGCGACGTGCGTACCGTGGCCCATCGTGTCGTCGGTGCCGTACGCCGAACCCGTGAAGTCCTTGCTCTGCGCGATCCGGCCGGCCAGGTCCGGGTGCCCGGCGTCCACGCCGGTGTCGAGGACCGCGACCGTCGAGCCGGTGCCGTCGAGCCCGGCCTTCCACGCTGCCGGCGCGCCGACCTGCGCGGTGGAGTCCGCGAGCGTCGCCTTCAGCGCCCGGTCCAGCCAGAGCTTGGTGATCCCGCGCCCGGACCGCGACGTCGTGTCGGTGAGCTCGGCGAACGCCGTGTGCGCCTGCTCCTTGCTGACCGGGTACGCCACCGAGCCGACCGCGGGCAGTGCCTGCGCGGCCTCGGTCGCGCCGGTCGGGGTCGGCGTCGCGGCGAGCGCCGTACGCGCGGTGGCGCCGTACTGCGCGATCACCGGGATGGTCTGCTGGTGCGCGTCGTCGTACCCCTGCGCGACCAGACCGGTCACGTCGAAGAACTCGGGGTCGATGAGGCCGGCCGACAGCGCACCGGCGGCCGACGACGGGTAGACGTACACCCGGTCACCGGTGCGGGAGGTCTCGTAGTCGGGGGTGACGCCGTCGGCGCCGGGCAGGAGCTGTACGACGGGTTGCCCGTCGCTGGTGCGGGTCAGCCGCGCGCGGTCGCCGGTGATCAGCGTGACGGTCGCGGACGGTCCGGCCGCGGCTGCCTTGGCGGAGCCCACGATCGGGCGGTCGTCGGCACTGCTCGCCGACGCGGGTGCGGGGAGGACGGCCGCGGCGCACAGGAGTACGCCGGCCGCAGCCACCGGATGACGCCACTTCGGGCGCATGGGGGACCTCCAGGGTCTTCCGGGCCGCTAGGCCCGGGGAAGGTGGACGGGGTTGGCACAGAGGGTGTCAGCGCGGTCACCTCTGGAGGAACGAATCGCGGCGGCGGAGAATCGACGTGACGTGTTTTCGACAGGAAGGCCGCGCTGCGGATGAACGACATCGAGTTGACCGCGCTCGGCCTGAGCCGGCCGGAGGAACTGCACTACCGCTCGCTGGTGATCGACGGTGGTGCGGCTGCCGGGGTGCTCAGCTCTCGCGTCGGGTCGACCGTCGCAGAGGCCCGGGAGGTGCTGGACGCGCTGGCGAAACTGGGGCTGGCCGAGACGGTGCCGTCCGACGAGAGCGAGCCGCGGTGGTTCGCGGCACCGCCGGACGTGGCGTTGCGCGGGCTGCTCAACTCCCGGCGGCACGAGCTGTCGGTCGCGGAGACCTCGGTCGCGCGGCTGGCGGCGATCTTCCGCAGCGATCTCGGGCAGGCGGCGATCGGCGATCTCGTCGAGGTAGTGCTCGGCGCGACCGCCGTACGGTCGCGGTTCCTGCAGATCCAGCGGGCCGCGCGGCACGAGGTGTGCGCCTTCGTGGACGCGCGGCCGGTGGCGCTGTCGGGGCAGGACAACGAGGCGGAGGGAGAGGCGCTCGGGCGCGGGGTGCGGTTCCGGGTGGTGATCGAACGGTCGGCGTTCGAGGCGCCGGGGACGGTGAACGACGCGGTCGAGGCGATCGAGTCGCACGCGCTGGTCCGGACCGTGGACCGGGTGCCGACCAAGCTGGTCGTCGCGGACGGGACGGTGGCGCTGGTGCCGCTGGCGGTTCGCGGCTATCAGACGGCCGCGCTGGTGATCCGGGCGGCCGGTCTGGTGCAGTCGTTGATCGCGCTGTTCGAGTCGATCTGGTCGTCCGCCGTACCCATCGGCCTCGGACCGGGCGGACCGATCGAGGAGACGGCGGCAGGCCCGGACGACGCGGATCTCGCCGTACTCGCGCTGATGCTGACCGGTCTCACCGACGACGCGGTGGGCAAGCAGCTGGGGATGAGTGGCCGGACGGTCCAACGGCGGCTGCGGGTGCTGATGGATCTGACCGGCTCGACCTCCCGCATGCAACTCGGCTGGGAGGCCTCCGAACGGGGATGGGTCACGCGGCGCTTCACAGCAGATGTGACTCGTGAGTAACATGCTGCCATGAGCCAGGTCTTGGGGTTGTGGGAGCGGTTGCGTGGCGTGCCCGGTGGCGATCGGCTGTTCTCCTGGGGGTTCGCCTGGAAGGCACCGTACTTCTGGTCGGTGCGGCCGCGGTTCGTGCAGGTGAGCCCCAACTACGCGGCGCTCACCCTGCCGAAGCGGCGGGCGGTGCTGAACCACATCGGGACCGTGCATGCGATTGCCGTGTGCAACGGTCTCGAAGCGGCGATGGGCGCGCTCGCGGAGGCGACCGTGCCGGCCGGGAAACGCTGGCTGCCGAAGGGGATGGAGGTCGCGTACCTCGCCAAGTCGACGTCGGACCTGACCTGCTCGGCCGAGACCGATCCGGGCACCTGGACGGCCGGGCCCGACGTACCGGTGACGGTGAAGGCGACGCGGTCCGACGGCACGGTGGTCGTCGAGGGAACAATTCACCTGTGGGTGACGGACCAGAAGACGTAGGGTCTCCCGCGTGACTGAGCTGCGCGTGGTGGACGTCGCCGAGGAACAGCTGGACTCGGTGTGGCAGGTACGGATCCGGTCGTTCGGCCCGGGTGGTGACCGGGAGAAGTGGCAGCAGAACGCGCGGACGTTCCTGGACGACGGACGGCTGCTCGGCGTCGTCGACGGTGACGGTGACGGTGACGAGCTGGTCGCGGCGGCGCGGATCTGGCCGTTCGAGCAGTGGTGGGGCGGCCGGCGGGTCCCGATGGGCGGCGTGGCCGGCGTGGTCGTCGCTCCGGAGTACCGCGGCCGCGGGGTCGGCAGCCTGCTGATGCGCGGGGTGCTGCGGCGCTGCGCCGAGAAGGGTTACCCGCTGACCGGGCTGTATCCGGCGACGACCGTTCTCTACCGGCACCTCGGCTACGAGTTCGCGGGCAGCCGGTACAAGTTCTCCCTCCAGGCGGCCGATCTGCGCACCCTCGGCGGCCGGGGTGCGGCGGTCCGCCGGGCCGGGGTCGCCGACGCGGACCGGTTCCTGGAGCTGGCGTCGGCGGCACACGCGGACCGGCGTTCGAACGGCCCGCTGATCTGGCCGCGGTCCGAGATCGAGTCCTGGCTCGCGGACGAGGAGACGTTCGCGTACGTCGCCGACGACGGCTTCGTCGTCTACAACTGGTCCGACGGCGCGCTCTCCGTGGACGAGCTGATCGCCGGCTCGGAGGAGACCGTGCGGGCGTTGTGGGCCACGGTCGGCTCGGGGTCCTCGATCGCGAGGACCGTGCACGCTTACTGCCCGCCGTACGACCCGATCCACCTGCTCGCGGAGCACGAGGCCGAGGGCGACGCCAAGATCAACCGGTGGATGCTCCGGCTGGTCGACGCACCTGCCGCGCTGGCGGGACGTGGGCACGCCGAGGGCGCCGTACTCGAGGCGGACCTGCGGATCGACGACCCGGAGCTGCCTGCGAACACCGGCGACTGGCATCTCTCGATCGCCGGCGGCGTAGCCGAACTGAAGCCGGCCGAGCCGTCGGCGGACGCGCTCCACCTCGGCCCGCGCGGACTGGCCGCGCTGTATGCCGGTACGCCGGTCGCGACTCTGCGCGGCGCCGGCCTGGTGTCCGGGGGAGCAGCGCTCGACCCGGCGCTCGACCTGGCCTTCGGCGGCACAGCGCCGTACATGCTCGACTACTTCTAAGACCGGCGCGTCGATTTCGGGAGTCTGGACGCCTCCGACTAGGGTTGTCGAACAAACGTTCGGAGGTGGTCCATGCGGGTGCTCGGCGTCGACCCGGGACTGACCCGGTGCGGCCTCGGCGTCGTCGAGGGGACGCCGGGGAAGCCGCCGTCGATGGTCGCCGTCGGGGTGATCCGGACGCCGGCCGAGCTGGACGTGGCCAAGCGGCTGGTCCGGATCGAGGCCGAGCTGGACGAGTGGATCGGGCGGTACCAGCCGGATGCGGTCGCGGTCGAGCGGGTGTTCGCGCAGCACAACGTGCGGACCGTGATGGGCACCGCGCAGGCCTCCGGGATCGCGATGGTGGTGGCCGCCCGGCGGGGGCTGCCGGTCGCGCTGCACACCCCGAGCGAGGTGAAGGCCGCGGTCACCGGATCCGGCCGCGCGGACAAGGAGCAGGTGACCACGATGGTGACCCGGATCCTCAAGCTCAGCGAGCGGCCGACGCCGGCCGACGCCGCGGACGCGCTGGCGCTGGCGATCTGTCAGGTCTGGCGCGGCGGGGTGGCGAGCAAGCTGCAGCAGGCGGCGACCAGCCGGGCGAACCTCGAAGCGGCCGCGCAGGCGCAGTCCCGGTTGCAGATGGCGCGGTTGCGGGCCGCGGTGGCCGCCCAGCAGGGCAAGCGGTGAGCACGGAAACAGGAGGTTGGCGATGATCGCCTTTGTACGTGGACCGGTGGCGGCTGTCGGGATCGACAGCGCCGTGGTCGAGGTCGGCGGCGTGGGCCTGCAGGTGTACTGCGACCCCGGCACGCTGGCGGGGCTGCGCCCCGGGCAGGAGGCCCGGATCGCGACCTCGATGGTGGTCCGCGAGGACTCGCTGACGCTGTACGGGTTCGCCGACGACGACGCGAAGAACCTGTTCGAGCTGCTCCAGACCGCGTCCGGCGTCGGCCCGAGGCTCGCCCAGGCCGCGCTCGCGGTGCTCAGCCCGGACCAGTTGCGGCAGGCCGTCGCGACCGAGGACCTCGCCGTACTGGTGAAGGTTCCGGGGATCGGCAAGAAGGGCGCGCAGCGGATCGTGCTGGAGCTGAAGGACAAGATCGGTGCGCCGTCGAAGACCGTGACCGGCCGGCCGCTGCAGGTGCGGGAGGCGTGGCGCGAGCAGGTGCAGGCGGGTCTGGTCGGCCTCGGCTGGTCCGCCCGCGACGCCGAGGACGCCGTCACCGCGGTGTCGCCGCTCGCCGCCGACAACCCGAACCCGTCGGTTCCCGACCTGCTGCGGGCCGCGCTGCGCGTGCTGTCGAAGGCGTAGCCGGTGGACGACAACGTGCGCCCATTGGTCTCCGCCGACGCGGTGGACCTCGAGGAACGCAAGATCGAGTCGGCGCTCCGGCCGCGGTCGCTGGCCGAGTTCGGCGGTCAGCGGCGGGTCAGCGAGCAGCTCGAGCTCGTGCTGCACGCGGCGCGCGGGCGCAATCGCACCCCTGACCACGTGCTGCTGTCCGGCCCGCCCGGGCTGGGAAAGACCACGCTGGCGATGATCATCGCCAGCGAGATGTCCGCGCCGCTGCGCGTCACCAGCGGCCCGGCGATCCAGCACGCGGGCGACCTGGCCGCGATCCTGTCCGGGCTGGGCGAGGGCGAAGTCCTGTTCCTGGACGAGATCCACCGGATGTCGCGGCCTGCGGAAGAGCTGCTGTACATGGCGATGGAGGACTTCCGGGTCGACGTGATCGTCGGCAAGGGACCGGGCGCGACCGCGATCCCGCTGGAGATCCCGCCGTTCACGCTGGTCGGCGCCACCACCCGGGCCGGCCTGCTGCCCGGGCCGCTGCGGGACCGGTTCGGGTTCACCGGCCACCTGGAGTTCTACGAGGCCGCCGAGCTGGAGAAGATCGTGAACCGCTCGGCCGACCTGCTCGAGGTCGACATCACCCCCGAAGGCGCCACCGAGATCGCGTCCAGGTCCCGCGGTACGCCGCGGATCGCGAACCGGCTGCTCCGCCGGGTCCGGGACTACGCCGAGGTCCGCGCGGACGGGATCATCACGCTCGCGCTGTCGAAGGCCGCGCTCGACCTGTACGAGGTCGACAAGATGGGCCTGGACCGGCTCGACCGCTCGGTCCTGGACGCGCTCTGCCGCCGGTTCGGGGGCGGACCGGTCGGTCTTTCCACGCTGGCGGTTGCGGTCGGCGAAGAACGTGAGACCGTGGAGGAAGTAGCGGAGCCTTTCCTGGTCCGATCGGGCTACCTGGCCCGGACGCCGCGCGGCCGCGTCGCGACGCCCGCCGCCTGGCGGCACCTCGGGCTGAAGGTCCCGAAGGGCGCGACGTTCGCGGACACGCTCTTCGACACCGACGAGGACTGAGGAGTTCGGCCTCCAACTGAACAGCCGGGAACCACCGACGGCGCCGGAACGTAGACACTCCGTAGCGAGTAACTCAAACGTGACCCGGCGTCATGAGGCGGTTGTTGACGCTCAGGGTTAGACTCCCCGGTGGCCTGACCTCCAGGTCTATTTCACTGACTGTACAACCGACCCGACGAAGGATTCTGAGACCAAATGCAACTCCTCGCCGTACCGATGGCCTCCTCCGGGGGCGGTGGCATCACGCTGCTGCTGCCGCTGATCCTGATCGTCGGAATGATCTGGTTCATGAGCCGCACGCAGAAGAAGCAGCGCCAGCGTCAGGCCGACACCGTCGCCCAGCTGCAGCCCGGCACGAAGGTGATCACCACCAGCGGCCTCGTCGGCATCGTCGAGGAGACCGACGACGACTACATCACGCTGGAGATCTCCGAGGGCGTGCTGGTGCAGGTCGTGAAGGCCGCGGTCGGCCGGGTGATCCCGGACGAGGACGCCGCCGACGAGCCGGCCGCTGCCGCGGACGACGACGCCGAAGCGACGGACGAGGCGACCGCTCCGGAGAAGGTCGACGTACCGGACGCCGGCGCGGCGAAGGCCGACGGCAAGGTGCAGGACGCGCCGAAGCTGCCGCCGACGCACACCGAGAACTGATTTCCGTCCCAACGGCCTGCGGCGCGTCGTGCGGCGTCCTGTGAAACATCCAGTGACGGTACGGCGCGCCCGGAAGCACAAAGGTTGAATCTGACGTGGCAACTTCGACTTCCCGCCCCGGGCGGAGCCTGATCGCCTTGCTGGTGATCGTGGTTCTGTTGTTCGGGATCATGGCGCTGACCAAGACCTGGAAGCCAAAACTCGGTCTGGACCTGCGCGGCGGCACCACGATCACGCTGACCGCCAGCACCCTGGACGGCAGCGGCAAGGTCGCCGCCGACCAGCTGAACGAGGCGAAGAACATCATCAGCCAGCGGGTCAACGGCGCCGGTGTCGCCGAGGCCGACATCACCACCTCGGGCGCGAACCACATCAACGTGGCCGTCCCGGGCGCCACGAAGGAATCGCTGGTGTCGCAGGTCGGCCAGACCGCCCTGCTGTACTTCCGGATCGTGTACAACGCGCAGTCCCTGGCGCCGGTGCCGACGCCGACCCCGACGACGACGCCCAAGCCCGGTACGACGCCGACCCCGAGCGCGACGCCGAAGCCGAGCACCAAGGTGACGCCGAGCGCCACGATCAAGCCGACGAGTACGCCGAAGGGCCGCGCCTGGTCGAGCGCCCTGGGTCAGGCCACGCCGACCCCGACCGCCACCCCGAAGGCGAGCACCACTCCGAAGGCGAGCACCACGCCGAAGCCGAGTACGCCGTCCGCGACGCCGTCGGCCCCGGCCGCGAGCAGCGACCCGCTGAAGTACACGCCGGACGCCGCGACGCAGGCGAAGTTCGCGACGTTCAAGTGTGGCGACAAGCAGTCGGACGACCCGAAGCAGCCGCTGTTCTCCTGCGACAAGACCAATCAGAACAAGTACCTGCTCGGCCCGGCGATCATGGCCGGCACCGACCTGTCGGACGCCTCCGCGGGCATCCCGCAGAACGGTCTGCAGTGGCAGGTCAACCTGAAGTTCACCGGATCGGGCGGTGACAAGTTCCTCAAGGCCACCACGGCGATCTCGCAGCGCGGCCAGGGCAACAACCTGTTCGCGATCGTGCTGGACGGCGTGACCATCTCCACCCCGAGCGTCGACAACCCGATCCCGGGCGGTCAGGCGCAGATCACCGGTACCTTCACCGAGGCCGACGCCCGCGACCTGGCGAACGTGCTGAAGTACGGCTCGCTGCCGGTCAAGTTCGACATCTCCTCGGTCGAGACGGTGTCGCCGCAGCTCGGTGGCGACCAGCTGTCGGCCGGCATCTGGGCCGGCATCATCGGCCTCGCGCTGGTGGTCGTGTTCTGCTTCCTGTACTACCGCGGCCTCGGTCTGGTCGTGGTGTTCTCGCTGGTCGCGGCCGGCATCCTCACCGGAACACTGGTGATCCTGCTCGGCAAGGCGATCGGGTTCACGCTGAGCCTGGCCGGTATCGCGGGTCTGATCGTCGCGGTCGGTATCACCGCGGACTCGTTCATCATCTACTTCGAACGACTACGCGACGAAGTGCGTGAGGGCCGAAGTCTGCGCTCGTCGGTGGAGACCGGCTGGGCGCGGGCCAAGCACACGATCATCGCCGCCGACTCGATCTCGCTGCTGGCCGCGATCGTGCTGTACATCCTGGCGATCGGCAGCGTCCGCGGCTTCGCGTTCACGCTCGGCCTGACCACGCTGATCGACCTGGTCGTCGTCTTCATGTTCACCAAGCCGCTCGTCACGCTGCTGGCCCGGACCGACTTCTTCGGCCACGGCCACAAGCTGTCCGGCCTGGACCCGGAGCATCTGGGCGTCGAACGCCTGCCCGGACAGACGAAACCGTCGGCCCGGCCGCGCCGGACGCCGTCGACGCGCAAGCCGGTCGGAGGGGAGGTCTGATGTCGAAGCTCGGACAGATCGGTGCCAAGCTGCACCGCGGTGAGGTCTCCTACGACTTCATCGGGCATCGCAAGTTCTGGTTCAGCCTGTCGGCCGCGCTGGTACTGATCTCGCTGGTCGGCCTGTTCGCCCGCGGCCTGGCACTCGGTATCGAGTTCCGCGGCGGCGTCGAGTACGAGGCCAAGGTCAAGGTCACCAGCAACACCGTGCAGGACTTCGGCGATGTCGTGAAGGCGACCAACGCCAAGGGCCTCGGCGACCCGGTCGTCACCACGATCAACAACGACAAGGTCCGGGTCCAGACCAAGCCGCTGGAGCAGGCCGACATCGGCCGGGTCCGGGACGCGATCGCCAAGGAGGCCGGCGTTCCGGCCGACCAGGTGACGTCCCAGCAGATCGGTGCGTCCTGGGGCCAGCAGATCGCCGACAAGGCGATCATGGCGCTGATCGTGTTCCTGGTGCTGGTGTTCGCGGTGATCTGGCTGTACTTCCGCGAGGCGAAGGCGTCGATGGCGGCGATCATCGCGCTGGTGCACGACGTCACGATCACCGTCGGGTTGTACGCGCTGATCGGCTTCGACGTCACGCCGGCGACGGTGATCGGCGTACTGACGATCCTCGGTTACTCGCTGTACGACACCGTCGTCGTGTACGACAAGATCCGTGAGAACACCCGGGGCATCACCGGGTCGAACCGGCTCACGTATTCGGACGCGACGAACCTGGCGGTCAACCAGACCGTGGTCCGGTCGATCAACACCACGGTCACCGCGCTGCTGCCGGTCGGCGCGATCCTGGTCGTCGGCACCGTGGTGCTCGGCACCGGGCCGCTGAAGGACCTGTCGCTGGCGCTGTTCGTCGGTATCGCGGTCGGTGCGTACTCGTCGATCTTCATCGCCCCGTCGCTGCTCGCGGTCTTCAAGGAGCGCGAGCCCGCGATGCAGGCGCTGAACAAGCGGGTCGTGGCGAAGAAGGCGCAGGCCGCGAAGGCGGCGGCCGCTCCGGCCGAGCCGGCCACCGCGGGTGCGCCGGCGGACGCGGCGGCGCGTTCGGTCGTCCAGGACACGCCGCGGAAGGCGGACCGGGCGACCGGTTCCGCGCCGACCGCGTCGACCCGGCCGATGAAGGCGGCGGCCGCCGGGCGTCCGCAGCCGACCCGCAAGCCGCGCTCGAAGCGCGGTAAGTGATGCGGTCGCTGGAGCAGGTGCTCGCGGACGGGATCCGCGACATCCCGGACTACCCGCAGCCGGGGGTGGTGTTCAAGGACATCACCCCGCTGCTGGCCGACCACACCGGTTTCGGCCAGGTGGTGGAGGCGCTGGCCGCGGCCGGCACCGACGACGACGGCAACCCGGTGGTCGACAAGGTGGTCGGGATCGAGGCGCGCGGGTTCATCCTCGCCGCCCCGGTGGCGCTCGCCCTCGGCGCCGGGTTCGTCCCGGTCCGGAAGAAGGGCAAGCTGCCGGCCGCGACGTACGAGGAGTCGTACGCGCTGGAGTACGGCGAGGCGACCATCGAGGTGCACCAGGACGCGTTCGCGCCGGGGGACCGGGTGCTGGTCATCGACGACGTCCTGGCGACCGGCGGGACCGTCGAGGCGTGCCTGCGGCTGATCCGCCGCTGCGGTGCTGACGTCGTCGGTACGGCGGTGCTGCTGGAGCTGTCGTTCCTGCCGGGTCGCAAGCGGCTCGAGGGCGAGCGGGTCAGCGCACTGCTGACGGTATAGGTGACGGTGTAGGAACCGGTACACTCTCCGCAGCCGTCGGGTGACCCGGCGTGTTGTCCACAGGCGGTTCTGCCTGGCTGGACGAAGGCCTCTAGACTGGTGGCCTGTCGGCGGAGGGACACAAACGTGGGCGAAGACCCGGCGATGACATCCGCGGTACCGAACGCCGTACCGCAGGAGCCTCCGCGCGCGCCGTCACCGGTGCGGCCGGCTCCGGCGTCGCCGCCGCCTGCCACCCAGCCGCCGCGGATCGCGCCGGCCCGGGTCCGTGCCCGGCTCGCCCGCCTCGGCGGCACCCGGCACCCGAACCGGGCGCCGATGCTCGAGCCGTTGTTCCGGGTGGTCCGCGCGACCCACCCGAAGGCCGACCTCGGGATGATCGAGCGCGCCTACCGGACCGCGGAGAAGTACCACACCGGCCAGATGCGCAAGTCCGGCGACGCGTACATCACGCATCCGCTCGCGGTCGCGACGATCCTCGCCGAGCTCGGCATGACCGCGACCACGCTGTGCGCGGCGCTGCTGCACGACACCGTCGAGGACACGCCGTACACGGTCGAGGACCTGACCCGCGACTTCGGCGAAGAGATCGCGATGCTGGTCGACGGCGTCACCAAGCTCGACAAGGTGCGGTACGGCGAGTCCGCGCAGGCCGAGACGATCCGCAAGATGGTCGTCGCGATGTCCAAGGACATCCGGGTGCTGGTGATCAAGCTGTCCGACCGGCTGCACAACATGCGCACGCTCGGCTCGCTGCGGCAGGAGAAGCAGGAGCGGATCGCCCGCGAGACGCTGGAGATCTACGCCCCGCTGGCGCACCGGCTCGGTATGAACACGATCAAGTGGGAGCTCGAGGACCTGGCGTTCTCGACCCTGCACCCGAAGGTGTACGACGAGATCGTCCGCCTGGTCGCCGAGCGCGCGCCGTCCCGCGACGAGTACCTGGCGACCGTGATCGACCAGGTGCACGAGGACCTGCGCTCGGCCAAGGTGAAGGCCACCGTCACCGGCCGGCCGAAGCACTACTACTCGATCTACCAGAAGATGATCGTCCGCGGCCGCGAGTTCGGCGACATCTACGACCTGGTCGGCATCCGGGTGCTGGTCGACTCGGTCCGGGACTGCTACGCCGCCCTCGGCATCATGCACGCGCGCTGGAACCCGGTCCCGGGCCGGTTCAAGGACTACATCGCGATGCCGAAGTTCAACATGTACCAGTCGCTGCACACCACGGTGATCGGCCCGCAGGGCAAGCCGGTGGAGCTGCAGATCCGGTCGTTCTCGATGCACCGCCGCGCGGAGTACGGCATCGCCGCGCACTGGAAGTACAAGGAGGACCCGACCTCCGCGGTGCCGGCCACGCCCAGCACCGAGATCGGCGGGCCCAACGACATGCCCTGGGTGCGGCAGCTCGTCGACTGGCAGCGCGAGACGTCGGACCCGTCGGAGTTCCTGGACTCGCTGCGGTTCGAGATCAACAACGCCGAGGTCTACGTCTTCACCCCGCGCGGCGACGTGATGTCGCTGCCGGTCGGGTCGTCGCCGGTCGACTTCGCGTACGCCGTGCACACCGAGGTCGGGCACCGCTGTATCGGTGCCCGGGTCAACGGCCGGCTCGTGCCGCTGGAGAGCACGCTGGAGAACGGCGATGTCGTCGAGGTCTTCACCTCGAAGGCGCAAGGTGCCGGGCCGTCGCGCGACTGGCTCACGTTCGTCAAGAGCCCGCGCGCGCGGAACAAGATCAAGCACTGGTTCTCCAAGGAGCGCCGCGACGAGGCGATCGAGCAGGGCAAGGACGCGATCGCGAAGCAGCTCCGCAAGGAGGGCCTGCCGCTGCAGCGGCTGCTGTCTCACGAGACGCTGACCGCGGTCGCCAACTCCCTGCGCTATCCGGACGTCACCGGGCTGTACGCCGCTGTCGGCGAGCAGCACGTCAGCGCCCAGGCCGTCGTACGGCGTCTGATCGAGACGTACGGCGGGGAGGAGGGCGCGGCCGAGGACCTGTCCGAGGGCGTCCGGCTGCCCGCCTCGCGCGAACGGCGCAAGCGGACGGCGCGTGGCGACGCCGGCGTGATCGTCAAGGGCGCGTCCGACGTGCTGTCGAAGCTGGCGCGCTGCTGTACGCCGGTGCCGGGTGACGAGATCATCGGCTGGATCACCCGCGGTGCGGGCGTGTCGGTGCACCGGGCCGACTGCGCGAACGTGGAGAACCTGAAGACCCAGCCCGAGCGGATCGTCGAGGTCGAGTGGGCGCCGACGGCGCAGTCGGTCTTCCTGGTCGCGATCCAGGTCGAGGCGCTGGACCGGGCCCGGTTGCTGTCGGACATCACCCGGGTGCTGTCCGACTACCACGTGAACATCCTGTCGGCGGCGCTGACGACGACGCGGGACCGGATCGCGAAGTCCCGGTTCACGTTCGAGATGGGTGATCCGACGCATCTCGGGCACGTGCTGAAGGCGGTGCGGTCGGTGGAAGGTGTGTTCGACGTCTATCGCGTGACGCAGTAGTTGCCGCCCGTTCTGTTTGTGGGGGTGGGGACACTGCGGGTATGAGGCGTCGAGTGTTTCTGATCGCGGGTGCCGGGCTGGTGGCTGGTTGTAGCGCGTCGTCGGCGCAGAACCAGCCGAGTCCGTCGCCGTCGTCCAGCGCCCCGCCGTCGACCACCCCGCCCACGACCCCTTCCACCTCGCCGTCCGCGGCCGCTACGCCGACCCCCTCCGCCTCTCCGACCGTTGCTTTGCCGGCCGTGCGTTCTTGGGTGCCGGGGCCGGGTGAGATCGAGCCTGAGGTGAAGCGAGTGGCTGTCGCGGCTGTGGTGAAGATGCTGCAGCCGACCGAGACTCAGGCGGTGGTGGACGTGATCGACGCGCAGTACGGCGGGATCCTGAGCGACTCCGCCAGCGTGCTGGTGCCGTGCCGGGTGTACTCGATCCGCGCGAACCGGCTGATCAGCGGTGGTACGACGGTCGACGTACGGCTGAGCAAGTCGTCGCAGGGGACCTGGCGGGTGACTGCGACCCATCCCGCCCAGCCCGGAGCGCCTGTCAGCAACCTGTCGACGGCTGCGCGGCAGGTCCTGGCCAGTCAGCAGATCACGTTGCCGCCGGCATCGGTCGCGGACATCCGGTCCGGGCAGGTGCACGACAGCGTGCTGACGACGATGCTCGAGCTCGCGAAGACGTACCGGATCGGCATCAGCGTGATCCGCTCCGGGCACCCGATCGACGTGTTCGGGACGACCCGTCCGAGCGACCACCCGAAGGGGCGGGCGTTCGACACCTGGCAGATCGACGGCCGCGCGGTAGTCGCTCCGTCGACGCCGCGCTCACTCGTCACGTCGTACATGCGGGCCGCCGAATCCCTCGGCTCCTACAACGTTGGCGGCCCCTACCAACTCTCCGGCGCCGCGTTCTTCTCCGACAACACCCACCACGACCACGTCCACGCCGGCTTCCAGAGCTAGTCCCACTCCCAGGCAATGCCCACCGTGCCCGGTGCCGCGGACGGTTCGATCGTGTGGACGCGGCCGTCGGGGGTGAGCATCAGTTCGCGGTGGACGAGGTTGGGGCCGAGTGTGTGCCCGCGGCGGAGCTCGTACACGCGGACCGGTAGCGCGGCCCGGTCGAACTGCACCTCGAGCACGTAGTGCATCCCGCCCCACTCGCTGAAGCGCTGGTAGTCCGTGGACGGCAGCCCGTTGCGGTCTTCGATCTCGTACCGTACGACGGCGGTCTCGCCGACCGCGAGCACCCGGTCGAGCAGCAGTTCGCCGAGCAGCGCGCCCGCCTCGGCGGAGCGGGCGATCCGGCCGGTACGGCAGCCGCTCAACGAGCGGAGTGCGAGCCGTTCGGCGTCGGACCCGGGCTCACCCTGGTGCGCGATGATCAGCCGATCCACCGGCTGTACGGCGACCACGCTCTGGCACACCCGCCGCGTCCGGGCGCTCCGCTCCGCGTCGACGTGCACCTCTTCGAGCACCGTGACGTTCCGCGACCGTCCGTGGGCGTCCCGGCGGAGGCGGTCGAGGAGCCGGGTCAGCGTCTCCGCGTAGTCGACCACGGCGTACGGCTGGATGTCCGGCTCGGTGCGGGGCGGCGGGATGCGTACGGTCAGCCAGCCCGGCGGGACCTCCAGGAGCTCCTCCAGCGCCGTCACGGTCGCCAGCGAGTCCTCCCGCGGGACACGGCGACCGCTCTGCCAGGTGCTGAGCGTGGCCACGCCGACCTGCAGCCCGCGGTCCGCGAGGTGCGTGCGGATCCGGTTCAGCGCCAGGCCGCGGCGGGCGATCGCCTGCCGGAGCGCGTCCGCGAACGACGCCTCCGGTGTCACCGCGGGGACCGGTGCTTGGACGGATTTCACCATGGGCCCTCCCTGCCGGAAGTGTAAACGTTCACACCACCGTCCGGCACTGCACAGTCACCCACTGTTCACGCCAGCGTGCCGTTCACACCGCCGTACGGGCGTTCGCCGAACGCTTGCCGCACCGCTGCCGCCTCATGACGATGGACTCCGCCCCAGTCCCTCGTGAAGGAGGAACCATGCGCAGGCTCCGCCCCAGCCGCTCCTGGTCGTTGCTTCTGGCCACGATCCTCGGGCTGGCCGTGCTGGCACCGTCCGCACCGCCGGCCACCGCCGCCGCGCCGTCCAGCTACTACCTGAACGTCACCGGCCAGTCCCAGCAGAAGTCGAACTGGTGCTGGGCGGCCAGCGGCAACAGCATCGCCGCGTTCTACGGCTACTCGTACAGCCAGAACCAGTTCTGCAACCTCGCCTTCGGCTACTCGATGAACGGCACCTGCCCGAACAACCAGGCCACCCTCGGCAACGACCAGACCGCGTTCCGCTCGATCGGGATCAGCACCGGCAGCTACGTCTCCGGGACGCTCGGGTTCAGCACGCTGGTGACCGAGATCGCCGCCGGCCGCCCGGTGATGACCCGGATCGGCTGGACCTCGGGCGGCGGCCACATGATGGACATCATCGGCTACGACTCCTCGAACTCGACCATCGAGTACTACGACCCGTGGCCGGACGACCAGCGCTACAACTACTCGACGTACAGCTGGTACAGGTCCAACTCGCAGTTCACCTGGACCCACTCCCTGTACCGGATCGGAGCCTGACATGCGCCGCCCGAAGAACGCCCTGCTCCGCTGCGCCGCCGTACTCGCCGCCGGTCTCGGTCTGGCCTTCGCCTCGGCGGGCCTCGCCGGGGCGGCCGGTCCGCGGCCGGTCGCGCCCAGTGAGTTGTCCAAGGCAACTACCGCGGCTCGCTCGGCGACCGCTCTGAGCCTGCTCGGGAAGGCCGGCGGTACAGCGAAAGCCGGGGCGACGGTTGCTCAGGACACGCATCCGATCTACGCGCTGAACCCTGCCTTCGTACGGGATGCGTCGGCGCCGGTGGCCACGTTCTGGTACGCGGCGACGACCGCGTCGGCAGGCGGCAAGGCCGCGACGGTCTACACGACGCCGGACGAGCACGGCGGGTGGCAGGTGGTGAATGTTGCTTCCGGCAACACCGAGTCGCGGATGGTGACGGCGGCGGATGGTTCGACCGTCTTCACCGAGCCGCAGCTCGGCGCGTGGTACGCGTTGACGGCGACCGAGGTACGGCCGTTGAACCCGGCCGCGGTGAAGTCGATCGGGTCGAAGCCGATCGGGATCGCGGCGTACCAGGACCTGGTCGCGCACCGGTACTCCGACAAGCTGCCGGGGTCGAAGTACAACGACCAGGGCGTCGCCGGTGGCTACGACGCCGGCTACCAGGACTCGGTCGCCGCCGCCGGCTACCAGGACTCGGTGGTCGCCGACGGGCACAGCCCGGTCCTCCCGATCGCCCTGGGCGGCGGGGTGCTGGCGGGCGCGGTGCTGCTCGTCGTACGTCGTCGCTCGCCGAAGGTCCGCTGAACTCCGGCCGGTTCACCGCACCAGGCCCCTCGGCGCGGTGAACCGGCCGGCTGCGACGATGACGGAATGCCGTTTCCGGACGAGTTGGCCGCGGGCGTCGCCGTCGTCGAGTACGACCCGGCGTGGCCGGGGGAGTTCGCCGCGCTCGCCGAGCGCATTGAGGCTGTGCTCGGCGACCGTGCACTCGCGATCGACCACGTCGGCTCGACCTCCGTCCCCGGCCTCCCCGCCAAGAACTGCATCGACGCCCAGGTCCGGGTCGCGGACCTCGCACCGGACCTGATCGACCGGATGGAATCAGCCGGCTTCCGCTGCCGCCCCGAGCCCTGGAACCGCACCGAGGTCTCCTTCGGCGAAACCTGCGACAAACTCGTCTTCGCCCCACCCATCGGCGAGCGCGCGACCAACATCCACCTCCGCCACGCCCACACCCCCAACACCCGCTTCGCCCTCCTCTTCCGCGACTACCTCCGCGCCGACCCAACCGCCCGAGAAGCCTGGGGCGCCTTCAAACAACGCCTCGCCCAATCAGTCCCCGACCTAGCCGACTACGGCCAAATCAAAGCCCCCGCCACCACCCTCCTCATGCTCACGGCCGAGTGTTGGGCAGCTGACTCCCGTTGGACCGTGCCCTGAGCCAGGGGCCGTCAGGAAATGAGATTCTTCTCCGTGACGAACGCGTGCTCGCCCGTCTCGTCCTTCCAGTAGACGAGTGTCGGCGAGGTGGTGGCGTCCGTCGGCGCCGACGCCTCGAGCGCCCTCCGAGTGGTTCGCGCGGATTCGATGAGCGAATGGAACTCGTTCATGATCTCCCGCTCGCTCTCCATCGTCGAGGTGTAGGCGGCGTTGCGCTTCGCGAGCTCCTTCTCGAGCATGGCCCCCTCGCCGAGTGGCAAGTTGCGCTCCGCCCAGTTCATGCCCTGGAGCTTCGCCTCGAGCTGACCGATCTGTTCCTTGAACACTCGCGAGCGATCCTGCAGCTGTTGCCAGAACACGATCCCGTCGTCGATGACAGCTGCCAGGCGTTCGATCGACGAAGTCACCGACTTCGGATTCTCCTGCATGTCGACACAGACCCGCAGATAGGAGACGCGAAGCTCCACGAACGAGGCGAGCATCGCACTGTGGGCGTCGTAGTTCGCCCGCTGAATCTCGTCGACGTCATCGAGGTTCGTCGTACTGCGCGCCTCGACAAGCTGCTGGAACCTGGCGGCCAGTGCTCTCGCGTCGCGCTCGGCGAGCGCGAGGCGGATGAGCATGTCGTTCGAGAAGGACCCGTCGAGACCGTACTGGCGGTAGATGTCGTCGACGGTCCTGGATGCGGCGAGCAGCTCGCCTGCGTGCGTCGCTTCGATCCTGGCGATCGCCTTGTCCAAGGCGCCCTTGATGGCGTCGAGCCTCCGATCGACCTGCTTGAACTGCTGCATCATCACCGCGGTGGTGAGCGCCTGGATCGCGAGGATCGGCGCGACGACCGGAAGTGAGCTCGCCACGGCGATGAACGGCGCCTGCGCCACGATCCCGCCGGCTCCCATCACGGCGGTGCCGACGCCGTTGCCGATGGTCATGAGCGTGGCAGGATTCGCGGTCGCCATGTAGAGCGTCGACGAGAACGCGGCCGACAGCGCGGTCGCTCCCGTCGCCGCACCTGCGACAGCCAACGACATGGCGCCTTGCGGAGAGACTGCCTTCGCTTCCGGGACGTAGTTCCCGGTGGCCAGATAGCCCTCGCGGAGGCTGGAGATGATCAGCTCGCGCAATTTGCCCTGGAACTCGAAGACGGCGAGCTCCGACCCCTCCTTGCCCAAGCGGCGAACCGCGACTTCTTGAGGACCTTCTACAGATGTCTCCATGACCCCCCTCAGGTCTGCTTCCCCGCCCGTGGGACTTTATCCGAGTTCGCGGCCTCACCACCGCCGCGGTAGGCGGGGTTGTTGGCAGAGGAAGCTGCCTACGGCTAGTTCCAGGGCTGGGTAGCGGCCCCAGAGGTCGGGGCGGCGGATGGGGATGATGTGCCAGCCGAGGGCGTCGAGTTCGGTGCGGCGGGTTTCGTCTTTCAGTTGTTGTTTGGTGGAGGAGTGCCAGGCGTCGCTGTCGTACTCCAGCCCGAGGCGCCGACCGTCGACCGGCCGGTCGGGGTAGCCGAGATCGAGCCAGTAGGTGCGGCCGTTTCCCTCGACGCGGACTTGTAGCTCGGGGCGGGGAAAGCCGGCGTCGAACAGACGGAGCCGGAGCCAGGATTCGCCGGGGGAGGCTGCGCGGCCATCGGCGAGGCGGAGGATTTGGGCGGCTTGGGTGTTGCTGTCCTCGGCGAAGTACGTGACTGCCGCGTTCCTGAGAGCATCCAGTGACATGCCTGAGTGCAGGAGCGCGTCGATGGCTGACAGTGCGAACGGTCGCGGCAGATGTCTCGCCAGTTCGATGGCGGATGCTTCGCGGGTGGTGACCTTCAGGCCGAGGACCTCGGTGCACGGCCGGTCGGTGAAGGTCCACTGTGGGCGGAACAGTTGCGGCCCGAGCGCGGTGGTCTCGATGCCGTGCAGCCAGGCGGCGGCCTGCCCGCACACGGTGGCGTCGGGCGGTACGACGAGCCGCAGGGCGTCGGCGCGCAGGTCAGGTGTGTCCGGCACGCGAATGTCGACGTACACGCCGGAGATCAGTTCGCGGATCTCCTGGCGGGCGAGGAGCCACTTGAGTTTGCGGCCTACCTGGTGGGCTCGGAAGGGGAGGCCGTTCCAGTAGTAGGGGAGGTCAGCGGGGAGCATCGGTCCAGGATGACTGAAATCCCTTGCAGGGGTTCGGAGTTGTCCACAGGGGGTTGACAGCGGCGGCGGTGAGTGGAGTAGTTGCAGGAGCCAACAAGTCGCGCTCGGGGGACTAAGGGGCGTGCGGGATGAGGAGTCGGCGTTCGGTAGCGGGGATCGGGTCGGCGGTACTGATTGCGGCGTTGGTGATGGCGCCGTCGGGAGCGGTGGGTGGTGCGGTCGCGGACGACACTCCGACGCTGAAGGCGGGGACGTCGCCGCCGCGGATCAGCGAGGAGAACGAGCAGGTTCTGCTGCAGCGGGACCTGTATTTCATGAGTCGCCGTACGGCGGGCGACCAGCAGCTCGACAACCAGCAGGCGGGCGCGTTGCGCGCGGCCGCGGCGCACGCGGCGGCGGACCTGCGCAAGAACGGTACGCCGAGCCCAGGGCCCGCGACGTTCACCGGGCCGTGGACCGGGGTCGGTCCGGACCCGATCGTCCAGGTGACCCGCAGTACGCCGATCTTCAGCGCGATGTCCGGGCGGATCGGGGCGCTCGCGATCCGGCCGAGTACCGGGCAGTTCATCCTCGGCGGCGCGCAAGGCGGCATCTGGCTGTACGACCCGGCGTCCGGCACCTGGTCGGCGAAGACGGACGGCCTGCCGTCGCTGGCGATCGGCGCGCTCGCGGTCGCGCCGACGAACGACGCGATCGTGTACGCCGGCACCGGTGAGGGCGCGCTGTCCGGCGACAGCTACTTCGGCAACGGCATCCTGAAGTCGACCGACGGCGGCCAGCACTGGGCGCAGGTGTCGGGCGACTTCTTCGCGGGCGTGTCCACGTCCGCGCTGGCCGTTGACCCGACCAACGCCAACCACCTGTATGCCGCGATCCTCCGCGGCCGCGGGGGAGCCCGCCGTACGACGCCGCCCGCGCATTCGGCGTACGGCGTCTGGGAGTCCAAGGACGGCGGTACGACGTGGACGCTGCTCAAGGGCGCGAAGTCCGAGCTGAACGGCGCCACCGACCTGAAGATCGACCCGCAGAACCCGAACGTGCTCTACAGCTCGTTCTGGGGCGACGCGATCTACAAGAGCACCGACGCCGGCGCGCACTGGGCGCCGATCATGACCGGTCTGCCGGCCGCCGACTACGCGGGCACGCAGACGCGGTTCGCCCTCGGGCTGTCGCATCCAGCGGGGCAGAGCGCCGTACTGTATGCGGGTTTCAACTGGAACGACCAGCCGTCGAGGATCTTCAAGTCGGTCGACGAAGGCGCTAGTTGGACGATGTTGCCGGCCGGTTCCGGGGCCGACAACGTCGAGGACTACTGCGCCGAGCAGTGCACGTACGACAACGTGGTGGTCGCCGATCCGGCGAACCCGAACATCGTCTACGTGGCCGGGCAGTTCAACTACGCGATCGGCTCGGGCGGCATCTTCCGCTCCGACGACGGCGGGCAGACCTGGAAGAACCTCGGGTGGGACCTGCACCCGGACTTCCACGCGGTCGCGCTCGACCCGGCGAACCCGGCGCACGTGCTGATCGGCAACGACGGCGGCGTCTGGTACAGCGCGGACCGCGGCGGCCGGCCGAACGGCAGCGATCCGCTGAACGCCGTGACCTGGCAGAACCTCAACGGTGGCGTGGATCCGAACACCGCGGCGGTGACCCATCGGACGGGTCTGCAGCTCGGCCAGTTCACCTCGATCGCGAACGTGCCGACCGTACCGGCGCGGGTCTGGGGCGGCCTGCAGGACAACGGCACCGAGCGGAAGTCGACGGCGTCGAACACCTGGTTCGACGTGGCCAGCGGTGACGGCGGCCAGGTCCTGGTGGACCCGAACGACCCCAACTACGTCTTCGGTTCGTACTTCGGGATCTCGCCGTTCCGCTACACCGACGGCGGCGGGCAGTTCTTCTCGAACCAGACCATCGCGACCGGCATCGACCCGAAGGACCGGGCCGAGTTCTACGTGCCGTGGGTGCAGAACCAGCGGAAGACCGACCAGCTGTTCCTCGGTACGTACCGGCTCTACCGCACCGACAACGCGAAGGCGCCGTCGGCGGGTGACGTGCGCTGGAAGCCGATCAGCCCCGACCTGACCAGCGGCTGTACGGGCGCGGCGCCGAACGGCGGGCGTGGTTGCTACATCTCGGCGATCGGCATCGGCGGCGGCGACGCGGTCTACACCGGCTCCGAGGAAGGGCTCGTGTACCTGAGCACCAACGCGCAGGTGACCGACACGCCGTCGTGGACCCGCGTCGACCGAGGTGCGTTGCCGAAGCGGCCGATCACGCAGATCGCGGTCGACCCGAGCAACTACCGGATCGCCTACCTCGCGTACGCCGGCTTCAACCGGGCGACCCCGTCCCGGCCGGGCCACGTGTACAAGACCACCGACGGCGGCGCGACCTGGAAGGACGTCAGCGCCAACCTGCCCGACAGCCCGGTCAACTCGGTCGTCCTCGACCCGGCGTACGCGAACACCCTGTACGCCGGAACCGACGTCGGCGCGTTCGTGACGCACGACGGCGGCGTGCACTGGGCGCCGCTGGGCTCCGGGATGCCGGACGTGTCGATCTGGCAGCTCGACCTCGACGCGTCGCATCGCGTCCTCGCGGCCGGGACCCACGGGCGCGGCGCGTTCCGGACGTTCGACACGACGGCGGTTCCGGCGTTGCGGCTGAGCCAGACCGACGCCGGCGTACCGGTCGGACCGGGGAGCCGGCTCGACTACACGCTGACCGTGCGGAACACCGGCAACACGGACGCGACCGGCGTACAGATCACCGATCCGATCCCGGCGAACACGTCGTTCCTCGACGCCGACAGCGGCGGTACGAACGTCAACGGCGTCGCGACCTGGTCGAACCTGACGATCCCGACGGGCCAGAGCGTGACCGTGCACCTCGGCGTACGGATCGCGAACGCGAAGAAGCTCAGCTCGATTGTGGACGACGGTGTCCGGGTAACGTCCGCGCAGGGGCCGTTCACCACCGGTTCGCCGGTGACGACGCCGATCGCGCCGGCGTACGCCGCCGGGGTCACGCCGGCCACCCAGACCGACGGGGCGCGTCCGGGGTCGAGCGTCACCTACCCGGTGACGGTGAAGAACCTCGGCTTCAACACCGACAGCTTCACGATGTCGAGCACCGGTGGGACCGATCCGGTGACGTTCCTCGACGCGAGCTGTACGACGCCGCTCAGCACGACGCCGGCGATCGCGCCGGGTGCGACGACCGCCGTCTGCGTCAAGGTCTCCGTACCTGCCGGGGCGACCGGGGCGAACACGGCGACAGTGGTGGCGACATCGGTCGGCAGTACGAGTGCCACGGGGTCCGCGACGGTGAAGACGCTCGCGGTCACCAACGACACGCTGCTGGTGGACGACGACAACAACGCACCGGACGTGCAGCCCGCCTACGCGGCGGCGTTGACCGCGAAGGGCGTCACGTTCGACACCTGGGACCTCGGTACGGACAGCGACTTGCCGCAGGGGTACCTGAACGCGCACAAGAACGTCGTGTGGTTCACGGGCAACAGCTACCCGGCGCCGGTCACGCCGTACGAGGCCAAGCTGAAGGCGTTCCTCGACGGCGGCGGACGACTGCTGATGTCCGGGCAGGACATCCTGGACCAGGCGGCCGGTACGACGGCGTTCGTCCACGACTACCTGCACATCACGTGGGACGGGACCGAGGCGCAGAACGACAAGGCGACGGCGGCGGTGCACGGCGTACCGGGTAGTCCGGTGTCGGACGGGATCGGTGTGGTGCCGCTGGACCACTCGGTGCTGAACGCGACGTTCGAGGACGAGATCACCCCGAACGGCGGCGCGCAGCCGGCCTTCACCGACGACGCGGCGAACGCCGACGCGCTGTCTTACGCGGGCACGTACAAGGTCGTGTTCCTCGCGTTCCCACTGGAGGCGTACGGCGACGCGGCGGCCAAGGCCGATCTGATCGGCCGGACGATGGCCTTCTTCGGGCCGTGACGACCCGCTGACGGGTGCGGGCCCGCGAGGCCCGCACCGGTCAGCTGAACTCGTTCATCGCGTTCTGGGCCTGGGTGAGCCATTCGCGGCGGGCCGCGATGGCCTCCCGGGCGTCGGTGGCCTTGCGGGTGTTGCCCTGGGACTCGAACTTGGCGGCCTGCTTCTCCAAGTCGGCGATCAGCGACTGCAGCTGCTTCACGGTCGCCTCGGCGCGGGCGCGGGCCTCGGGGTTGCTGCGGTTCCAGACCTCGTCCTCGGCGGACTTGACGGCCTGCTCGACCGCGCGCAGCCGGCTGTCGATCGCGCGCATCGAGTCCCGCGGCACCTTGCCGATCTGGTCCCAGCGGTCCAGGTAGTCGCGGAGCTGCTCACGGGCGGTCCGGGCGTCCTCGACCGGCAGGATGCCCTCGATCTCGACCAGCAGTTCTTCCTTGGCCTTGAGGTTCTCCACCTGCTCGGCGTTCTCCTCGGCCTGGACGGCGTCCCGGGCGCCGAAGAACAGGTCCTGCGCGGCCCGGAAGCGCGCCCAGAGCTTGTCGTCGACCTCGCGCGGCGCCGGGCCGGCGGCCTTCCACTGCCGCATCAGGTCCCGGAACCGGCCGGACGTCGGGCCCCACTCGCTGGACGACGCGAGCGACTCGGCCTCCGCGGCCAGCCGCTCCTTCACCAGCGCGGCCTCCTCACGCTTGGAGGACAGCTCGGCGAAGTGCTGCTTGCGGTGCCGGGTGTACGTCGTCCGCGCCGAGGAGAACCGGTGCCACAGCTCGTCGTCGGAGGACTTGTCGAGCCGGGGGAGGGCCTTCCACTCGTCGAGCAGTTCGCGGAGCCGGGTGACGCCGTGCCGCCAGTCGGTGCCGGCCGCGATCGTCTCGGCCTCGGTGGCGATCTTGGTCTTCGCGGACCGCGCCTCCTCGACCTTCGCGGCGCGCTCGGCCTTGCGGCGTTCGCGCTGCTGGGCGACCAGCGGGGTGAGCGCGTCGAGCCGGGCCCGGAGTCCGTCCAGGTCGCCGACGGCCTGGGCGTCCTCGAGCGCGTTGACCACCTTCTTGACCGCGGCGCGCGCGTCGTCCGGCGACACCGTGCCGGCCTGCACCCGCTGCTCGAGCAGTTCGACCTCGAAGGCCAGCGCGTCGTACCGTCGGGTGTAGAAGGCGAGCGCCTCCTCAGGGTTCGCGTCGGGCCACTGGCCGACCGCCCGTTCACCGTCCTTCGTCCGTACGAAGACCGTTCCGTCCTCGGCTACCCGGCCCCAGTTCTCTCCGGCCACAACTCGCCCCTTCCGGCGGTATGCACTGCGCTCGTGCCCATTCTGGCCAGTCCCCGGTCCAACCGCGTGACCAGGGCCTGTCCGGGCGCGTCGAGGCGCTTACTCGACGCTTATCCCTGAACAATCACAAACTCCCAGCTCAGGCGCAACGGGGTTGGATCACAATCCGGTTCGATCTCGGTGGATCCCGACCGGTAGCCTTGGTGGGTCCCGAACCCTGTTCCAGGAAGGTCTGTCGTGCTCATCGCCGGGTTCCCCGCGGGTGCGTGGGGTACTAACTGCTACGTCGTCGCCACCGGCCAGGGCGCGGAGTGCATCGTGGTCGACCCCGGCATGGACGCGGCCGCGGGCGTCGAGCAGGTGGTCCGGGAGAACATGCTGAAGCCGGTCGCCGTGCTGCTCACGCACGGTCACATCGACCACATGTTCTCGGTGCTCCCGGTCTGCGGCACGCACGACGCGACCGCCTGGATCCACCCGGACGACCGGCACCTGCTCGCCGACCCGATGGCCGGTGTCAGCCCGGAGACCGCCCGGATGCTGCTGGGCGGCGCGCACGAGTTCGCCGAGCCCGACGACGTGGCCGAGCTGAAGGACGGTCAGTCCCTGGAGCTCGCGGGCCTGGACTTCACCGTCGACCACACCCCGGGGCACACCCGCGGGTCGGTCACGTTCACGACGCCGTACGACGGGCCCGAAGAGGTGCCCGCGGTGCTGTTCTCCGGTGACGTGTTGTTCGCCGGGTCGATCGGCCGGACGGATCTGCCAGGCGGCGACCATCCGGCGATGCTGCATACCTTGGCCACCAAGATCCTGCCGATGCGCGACGAGATCGTCGTCCTGCCGGGTCATGGTGGCCAGACCACGATCGGCCGGGAGAAGGCGACCAACCCCTACTTGCAGGACCTGGAGATTCCGAAGATATGAGTAAGGTGACCCCACTCAGCGGGTTCCCGGAGTTTTTGCCCAGTGACCGGATCGTCGAGCTGCGGTTCCTCGACACGATCCGGGAGACGTTCGAGCTGCACGGTTTCGCGTCGATCGAGACCCGCGCGGTGGAGCCGGTCGAGCGGCTGTCGAACCAGGGTGAGGACGCCGACAAGGAGATCTACGGCGTCCGGCGGCTGGCCGCGAACGCCGACGAGGACGCGGCGCTCGGGCTGCACTTCGACCTGACCGTGCCGTTCGCGCGGTACGTGCTGGAGCACAGCGGCAAGCTGGTGTTCCCGTTCCGGCGCTACCAGATCCAGAAGGTGTGGCGCGGCGAGCGCCCGCAGGAGGGCCGGTACCGCGAGTTCACCCAGGCCGACATCGACATCATCGACAGCGGCGAGCTGCCGTTCCACTACGAGGTCGAGCTGCCGCTGGTGATCGCGGACGCGTTCCGCAAGCTGCCGATCCCGCCGTTCCGGATCCAGGTGAACACCCGGCAGATCCCCGAGGGCTTCTACCGCGGCCTCGGGATCGAGGACATCGTCGGCACGCTCCGGATCGTCGACAAGCTGGACAAGATCGGCCCGGACAAGGTGACCGAGCTGCTGACCGCCGCGGGCCTGTCGTCCGAGACGGCCAAGCAGGTGCTCCGGCTGGCCGAGATCTCGAGCACCGACGCGTCGTTCGCGGATCAGGTGCGGGCGCTCGGGGTGCAGCACGAGATCCTGGACGAAGGGCTCGAGCGGCTGTCGCAGATCATGACGGCTGCCAACGAGCACGCGCCGGGTCTGCTGGTCGCGGATCTGAAGATCGCGCGCGGGCTCGACTACTACACCGGGACCGTGTACGAGACGCAGCTGATCGGGGACGAGGGGTACGGGTCGATCTGCTCGGGTGGGCGGTACGACTCGCTCGCCTCGGACGGGAAGACGACGTACCCCGGGGTGGGGATCTCGATCGGTGTGTCGCGGTTGGTGCACCGGCTGATCTCCAAGGGGCTGTTGAGTGCCAATCGTCGTACGCCGACGGCTGTACTGATTGCCCTGAACTCTGAGGAGGACCGGGCGGAGGCGATGCGGACGGCCATTGCGTTGCGCGCCAGGGGGATCGCCGTTGAGGTGGCGCCGGCGGCCGCCAAGTTCGGGAAGCAGATCAAGTTCGCCGATCGGCGGGGGATTCCGTTCGTGTGGTTCAGTACCGAGAACGGGCCCGAAGTGAAGGACATCCGGAGTGGTGAGCAGGTGGCGGCCGATGCGGCCACGTGGGCCCCGCCGGCCGAAGATCTACGTCCAGGCATCATCGAAGAGGAGAAGTCGTGATCCGTAACCGTTCCGCAGGTTCGCTGCGCGCAGCCGACGCCGGCGAGACCGTGATTCTCGCGGGCTGGGTGGCGCGGCGGCGCGATCACGGCGGCGTGGCGTTCATCGACCTGCGCGACTCGTCCGGCACGGTCCAGGTCGTCATCCGCGACGAGGAGGCCGCGCACGGCCTGCGGTCGGAGTACTGCCTGAAGATCGTCGGCGAGGTGTCGCCGCGGCCCGAGGGCAACGCGAACCCGAACCTGCCGACCGGCGAGATCGAGGTGATCGCCACCGAGGTCGAGGTGCTGAACGAGGCGGCTCCGCTGCCGTTCCCGGTCGAGGAGCACCACGCGACGCCGGTCAACGAGGAGATCCGGCTCAAGTACCGGTACCTCGACCTGCGCCGCCAGGGCCCCGGTACGGCGATCCGCCTGCGCAGCAAGGTGAACCAGGCCGCGCGTGAGGTCCTCGCGCAGCACGATTTCGTCGAGATCGAGACGCCGACGCTGACCAAGTCGACACCCGAAGGCGCCCGCGACTTCCTGGTGCCCGCCCGCCTGCAGCCGGGTTCGTGGTACGCGCTGCCGCAGTCGCCGCAGCTGTTCAAGCAGCTGCTGATGGTGGCCGGGATGGAGCGGTATTACCAGATCGCCCGCTGCTACCGCGACGAGGACTTCCGCGCCGACCGGCAGCCGGAGTTCACCCAGCTCGACATCGAGATGAGCTTCGTCGACCAGGACGACGTCATCGCGCTGGCCGAGGAGATCCTGACCGCGCTCTGGAAGCTCGTCGGGTACGACGTGCAGACGCCGATCCCGCGGATGACGTACGGCGAGGCGATGGCGCGGTTCGGCTCCGACAAGCCGGACCTGCGGATGGGGCTCGAGCTCGTCGAGTGCACGGAGTACTTCAAGGACACCCCGTTCCGGGTCTTCCAGGCGCCGTACGTCGGTGCCGTGGTGATGCCGGGTGGTGCGGACCAGCCGCGCAAGCAGCTGGACGCGTGGCAGGAGTGGGCGAAGCAGCGCGGCGCCCGCGGGCTGGCGTACGTACTGGTCGGCCAGGACGGCGAGCTGGCCGGTCCGGTCGCGAAGAACCTGTCCGAGGAGGAGCGCGCGGGCATCGCCGACCACGTCGGTGCGAAGCCGGGCGACTGCATCTTCTTCGCCGCGGGTCCGGTCAAGACGTCGCGGGCGCTGCTCGGCGCGGCCCGGCTGGAGATCGGCCGCCGCGGCGGGCTGATCGACGAGTCGGCCTGGTCGTTCGTGTGGGTCGTCGACGCGCCGCTGTTCGAGCCGGCCGACGAGGCGACCGCCGCCGGTGACGTCGCGGTCGGGTCCGGCGCCTGGACCGCCGTACACCACGCGTTCACGTCGCCGAAGCCGGACTCGCTGGAGACGTTCGACACCGACCCGGGCTCGGCGCTGGCGTACGCCTACGACATCGTCTGCAACGGCAACGAGATCGGCGGCGGGTCGATCCGTATCCACCGCGAGGACGTGCAGAAGCGCGTGTTCAAGGTGATGGGCCTGACCGACGAGGAGGCCTCGGAGAAGTTCGGGTTCCTGCTCGACGCGTTCAAGTTCGGCGCGCCGCCGCACGGCGGGATCGCGTTCGGCTGGGACCGGATCACCGCCCTGCTGGCCGGCACCGAGTCGATCCGCGACGTGATCGCGTTCCCGAAGTCCGGCGGCGGTTTCGACCCGCTGACCGCGGCCCCGGCACCGATCACGCCGGAGCAGCGCAAGGAAGCGGGGGTGGACGCGAAACCCGACAAGGGTTGAGCAATCCGGGGTTTGGGAGCAGACTGGCGACGTCGTGAAGAGGCTTAGTTAGATTTTCACGGCGTCCGCCCCCTCCTCGCCCCAGGAGTGCTCATGCGTCGTCTCCTTTTTGCGCTACTCGTAGGTTTCGGTCTCACCGTCGCCGGGGTCGTCCCGGCGAACGCGACCGGTTTCCAGACGTACGGCAGCGGCGTCAACGTCCGCGCCGACGCCTATCTGTCCTCCGCCGTGGTCCGCACGCTCGGTGGCCCGACGTCGATCGACGTCGACTGCCAGAAGCACGGCGACCGGGTCAGCAACTCCGACGGGACCAGCGAGTGGTGGGCGCACGTGCCCGCGCTCGGCGGGTACGTCACGGTCGTCTACATCGCGGTCCCCGAGGACAAGCTGCCCGGTGTCCCCGAATGCGGCACCTCGGAGCCGCCGGCCGGTGACGACATCACGCTGGCCGACGTCCAGGCGATGTTCGGCACCCGGATCGCGAACCCGTCGATCGTCGAGACCGGTCTGCCGTCGCTGAACCAGGCGATGAAGGACGCGCAGATCAACACGCCGTACCGGAAGGCCGCCTTCCTGGCGACGCTGGTGCACGAGTCGCGGCTGGAGTACAACATCCGCGAGATCGGCGACACCCGGCTGTACGGCGGCCGCGGGTACATCCAGCTGACCGGTGACTTCAACTACGGCCCGGCCGGTCAGTACCTCGGCATCGACCTGCTCGGCAACCCGGACCTCGCGCTGTCGCTGCAGTGGAGCGCGCCGATCGCCCGCTGGTACTGGACGGTTGCCCGGAGCATCAATCCGTACGCCGACAACCTGGACATGGGCCGGGTGAACGCCGCGATCGGGTACCCGGCCGGCGCGGAGGACCAGCGGCGCTGCGACTCGTTCAAGAACGCGCTGCAGTACCTGACCGGTTCGATTCCGTCCGGCGTCATCTGCACCCGCCCGGCCGCGCTGAAGGGCGACACCAGCAAGCTCAGCCGGACCCAGTTCGACTCACTCGCCAAGCAGGGTGGCGGGCTGGGCTAGTGCGTGCCGATGTCGGTGTACTGCTCGGTGCGCAGTAGCCGGCCGTCGTCGGCGAGGGTGCTGAAGGCGCGGATCTCGGTCACGATCGGGCCGCCCTTCCGCATCGTCGCGGTGAGCGTGTAGCGCGCCGCGGCGAAGCCCTCGCCGACCACCGCGTCGTGGACGTCGACCTCGACGGCCGTCGCGCGTTTCCGGGCCGGGCGGACGTGGGCGATCAACCGCTGCCGGTCGAGCGCGACGCCGTCGTTGACCATCAGGAAGTCCTCGCGGTGGTAGCGGTCGAACACGTCCTCGGGCGGTTCGGTGCCGAAGGCCACCTCGACGGGATACCTGGTCAGGTAGCCGACCAGGTCGGCCTCGGTCCGGATCGGGATTATCTTTGACATGTGTGTCAAGGTAATCCCGATCCGCTAACCTTGACAAGCATGTCGAGGAAAAAGCGCGAGGACGCTCAGGCGAACGCCGCGGGCATCGTCCGCGCCGCGGAGGAGCTGCTGGCCGCCGGCCGGGATCCTTCGCTGGCCGACATCGCCGCGCGCGCCGGGGTCAGCCGGCAGACGCTGTACGCGCACTTCGACCGCCGGAGCGACCTGTTCGACCACATCGTCGAGCGCGTGACGCGCGAGGTGGCGTCGCACCTGAGCGGTACGCCGCTGCCGGAGGAGCCGCGGGCGGGGGTCGCCGAATGGGCGACCAGGTCGTGGCGGGTGATCGAGGCGAATCCCGCGCTGCTGAACCCGGCGCTGTTCGCGCATCGGGACAGCGGCGCGGACCGGACCGCCCACGAGTCGATCACCGGCGGTCTCCGGCAGGCGCTGCAGCGCGCCGCCGACGCACAACTGCTCGCGCCTGGGGCAACCGTCGACTGGCTCGTCTCGGCCGTACTGGCAGTCGGTCACGCGGCGGCCGGCGAGTTGGCCGCCGGCCGGATGACCGCGGCCGCGGCCGGTGCCGCGTTCGAGGAGTCCGTGGTGCGGCTGTGCCTCAGCTGAGCTCTGCCCTGACCCACATGCGGTCGGGCGTGAGGTAGCCGCTGAGCTGTAGGCCGACCTCGGCCAGCTGGGCGGCGAGGTCGTCCTCGGACAGGTACTTGGTGACGATCCGCTGTGACCACGAGCGGCCGTTGACGATATGGGTGAGTGTCGCGGCCTGCGCGCCGCCAGGCAGCTCCTCGACGTCCGCGATCACCAGCTTGCGGCGTTCGTTCTCGAGTACGGCGGGGGCGTGCCGGGCGATCTCCTGCTGCAGGAGGACCGACCCGCCGGGGCGGACGTGGTGCGCGCAGGTGCGCAGCAGGCGGAGGCGTTCGGCGTCGTCGGCGACGTTGATCAGGAACGACATCATCAGCACCACGTCGAAGCGCCGGTCCAGCCGCAGCTCGTCGATCGTCGAGCGGATCGTCTCGGTCCCGGTCACGTGCGCGAGCATCTCGGGTGCCTCGTCGACGGCGACGATCCGGTGCCCGCGGGCGAGCAGTGGGCGGGTGATCCGCCCGGTCCCGCAGCCGAGCTCGAGGATGCTGCTGCCCGGCGCGATCGCGGCGTCGATCAGCTCGTCCTCGCCGTGCGCCGGCGTGACCTCGTACAGCTCGACCGCACTCCCGTCCCGCGTGTGCGCGCCCGGCCCGGTGCCGCTCTGTCCGACTCTCATACGCCGCATGCTCCGGCCGGGCCGATCGCGCCGCCAGTCTTTCGGTACGGGCCGAAAGTGCCCGGGATGCAAACGATCGCTTGACTTGGTCGGTTTGTATCAATACATTTGGTACAAATAGGCGAACGGGGCGTGGTTCAGGTGGAGCTGTTGTGGACGGTCGGAGTGATGGTCGCCGTCGAGGTCGTGTTGCTGATGCTGCGGGACAGGTCGGCGCGGCTCGAGGTGGACCGGCTGGTCGAGCGGGCCGGACTGCCTGCTGAGCCGCGGCTGGTCGAGGCCGCCGTCACGTGGCAGCGGCGGCGGCAGACGATCCTGCTGGGCGGGATGCTGGCCGGGACGCTGGTGGCGGGCGGAGTCGTGCTGCTGGTCCACAACGGGTTGCACTTCGGGTTCGCGAGCGGTGACGTGTTCGACGCGGGGCTGCTCAGCTGGCTGTTCGCGGCGGCGGCCGTGGCCGGGGCCGGCGGTCTCGCGACGCTGGCGTACAACTACCGCATCGTGCGCTCGGCCGGCGGCGGACAGCGGACGGCGGCGCTCCGGCCGCGCCGGCTCGCGGACTACCTCAGCCCGCTGGAGATCGCGATCCAGTACAGCTGCCTGGTGCTGCCGCTGGTCGGGATCGGGATGGGCGTCGTGGTCCTCGGTACGGCGGACCACCCGGCGCGCGGCTGGATCCTCGTCGTCAGCGGACTCGTCGCCGTACCGTCATGGGCGCTCGGGTTGCTGCTGCAGCGGCGGGCCTTGCAGGTCAACCAGCCGGCGGGGGACAAGGCCGAGCTGCTCTGGCAGGAGGCGCTGCGGGCGTCGACCCTGCGGGATCTCGGGGCGTCGGTGCTGACGATCTGCTGGCTGCTCGGCGCGGCGTTCCCGATGTCGTTCGACTGGCCGTCGGATGTGCCGCACTTCGTCCAGCGCCTGGCCACCGTGCTGTTCCTGGTCGCCGTCGCGATGCTGTGTGCGCGGGGCGTGGTGGCGGCCAGCCGTCGTGGGCTCGGCCGGGTGCAGCGGATCGCCGGATGATCATCACGGTCGACCCCGGCTCGGCGAAACCGCCGTACGAGCAGGTGAAGGAACGGATCGACGCGCTGATCCGGGCCGGCGAGCTCGTCCACGGCACCCGCCTGCCGACCGTACGGCAGCTCGCCGGCGACCTCGGGCTCGCGGTGAACACGGTCGCCCGGGCGTACAAGGAGCTGGAGGCCGAGCGGCTGGTGGAGACCCGCGGCCGGAACGGCACGTTCGTGCTGGCGACGCGGATCCGGGTCGACGACGAGGAGGCCCGCGCGGCCGCCACGATGTTCGCCCGGGCCGCGCTGCGGGCCGGGCTGAACTTCGCCCAGGCGACCGAGCTGCTGCAGCGGACCTGGGGAAGTGGGGACCGTCCCCGTCGCACGGAGGAGTTCGGCTGAGATGCTGGTCCGATGGAGATCACGGTTGACCCGGTCGGCCTGACGCCGCCGTACGAGCAGGTGCGGTCGCAGCTCGAGGCGTTGATCCGGGCCGGGGAGCTGGCTCGGGGGACTCGGCTGCCCACGGTGCGGCAGTTGTCGCTGGACCTCGGGCTCGCGGTGAACACGATCGCGCGCGCCTACAAGGAGCTGGAGGCCGACGAGCTGGTGGAGACGCGGGGGCGCAACGGCACGTTCGTACTGGCGTTCCGCAGCCGGATCGACGACGCCGCCACGCACACCGCGGCCGCTCAGCTGGCCGCCGCCGCCCGCGAGGCGGGCATGTCGCTCGCGGAGGCTACCGAGATCCTTCAGCGCGCCTGGTAGCTGACGTGTAGCCCACCGGGCGGGATCCTGTTGCGATGACGTTGCCGCCGTTCTGCTCGATGACGGACAGGCCGGCGGTCTCCAGTTCGCTGCGGAGGGCGTCGGGGCGCAGGTGGCGGCGGTGTGGGAGGTACCAGGTCCCGTCCAGTTGGATCGCGTCGTCGGTTGGTCCTGCCGTCTCCTGGTAGCAGATGCCGGTCTGGTCGTCGTACCGGAACTCGCCGTCGTAGACCCGGTTCGCGTCGTACATGGCCGTCGACAACACGTAGTACCCGTTGGGTTTCAGCCGTTCACGGACGGCCCGCAGGACGTTCGACCGGTCGGCGTCCGTGACGATCGACTGGAGACAGTAGCTGTCGAGGACCACGTCGTACTGCTTGCTGCCCGGCGGCATCGCGCACATGTCCTGTACGGCGAAGTTCACCGCCACGCCCCGCTGTGCCGCGAGCCGTCGCGCCACGACGATCGCCTCGGGGATGAGGTCGACCGCATCCACCCGAAACCCCCGCTCCGCCAGGAAACAAGCCGCCGGCCCGGTGCCACACCCGTACTCCAGCACCTCGCCGCCCGGCACCAGCCGACCGAGCACACTCTCCAGGAACGCCCGGTTGGGAAACTCCTCGAACGTCCAACTCTCCCCGAACAGGTCGTTCCACTGCGTGAACCCGTCCCGCATGAGCTGTCGGTAGGCGGTCTGATGCTCGGCGTAGTAATACCTCACGGGCCCTACTATTGCTCGCCATGGACGACGAGATCGAGCGGATTAAGGCCGAGGTCGTGGACGCGGCCTCCGACCCGGCTGCTCAGCAGGAATGGATCCGGCAGTCCAACCTGACGTACGGCGGGCTCGGCGCCGCCGGCCTCGTGGTGGTGCAGCCGTTCCTGACCGCGAAGCCGCTCGACCTGACCGCCACGATCTGTGTGGTCGCGTTCGCCGTCGCGATCCCGCTGCTCGCCGCGCTCCTGGTGCTGAACCTGCAGGAGGAGTATCGCCACCGGGTGACCAGCTCGCGGCTCGTCTCGTTCGCGAAGTCGGTCGCGCAGGGTGCGGCGTTCGTCGGGATCGCCGCCGCCTTCTGGCACATCTCGACGGTCGCCGGGATCGTCTTCGTGCTGGCCGGGTTCTTTGCGGTCGGGGTGCACTCGGCCGGCTACATGCACCTCGAGTACGACGGTACGTTCCGCTCCCGCTTCCCCCGCCGCAAACCCTGACGTATCAGCGGCCCCCGGCGAACACTCCGTCCAGGTAGCGGGTGTTCGTTGGGGGCGCCGCTGTGTAAGGGGGAGTGATGGCTGACAGCATGACTGTGCTGCGGAAGGCAGGGCCGCCTGGGGTGAAGCGGAACATCGCGGTGCTGGGGGACGGGTTCACCGCGGTGGATCAGGTCGCGTACAACAGCTGGGTGCAGACGACGCTGATCGACGGCGTCTTCGGGCACGACTACTACAGCGAGGACGCGTCGGCGTACAACATCTACCGGGTGAACCTGGAGTCCGTCGACTCCGGTGTGAGCACCCGGACGTACGACGAGCACGGGACGCCGACCGATCCGTCGGACGACACGATCGCCTCGCAGACGATCCGGGACACCGCGCTCGGGATGATCTTCAGCGGATCGTGGGCGCACTGCTGGCTCGAGTACGGGCCGGACACCGAGGCGCGGATCCAGGCCGCGCTGAACAAGTGGGTGCCGGACTGGAACGAACTGCTCGTCGTACTCAACAACCCGAACTACGGCGGCTGCGGAGGCGGCGGCCGGGCGCACGTCCCGATGGGCGTGAACTGGACCGTGATCGCGCACGAGTTCGGCCACGGGATCGGCGGTTTCGCGGACGAGTACTCGGCCGGCGGCGCGTACACCGGGCCCGAGCAGGGCTGGATCAACCTGACCACGATCACCGACCGGGCGACCACCAAGTGGGCGAACCTGATCGCGCCGAGCACCCCGCTGCCGACCGGCATCGGGTCCGCCGCGAACTACAACAACGGCCCGCGCCCGGCCGACTGGAACAGCAACACCGACGTCGGCCTGTTCGAGGGCGGCGGCACCAAGAACACCGGCATCTACCGCCCGGTCGAGAACTGCCGGATGAACACGAACACGCCGCCGTACTGCCCGGTCTGCTACACGTCGATCAAGACCGCCCGCGACCACGAGACCGAGCACACGTTCCGGAACGCGTACGCCGGCCGCTTCTACGGCACCGGCCGCAGCGATCTGCTGCTGCACCACGGCACGTCGATCCAGCTGTTCCGCGCCGACGGTACGGCGCTCGAGCACAGCTTCAGCGCCGTCGAACGGGTCCCGGGCTCGTGGCAGTTCATGCCGAACGACCAGGTGTACGTCGGCGACTTCGACGGCGACGGCACCGACGAGGTGGCGATCTTCAACGGCGTCGACTGGGTGATGCCGTACCTCGGCCTGCTCAAGTCCGACGGCGCCGGCGGCCTGCGGCTGGTCGCGCGGTACGACGGCGACATCCGCGGCTGGGGCGGCTTCGCCGCACACGACCGGTTCCTGGTCGCCGACCTGAACGGCGACGGCCGCGACGACCTCGTCGTGGTGAACACCGACGACTGGTCGATGCCGTACGTCGGCCTGCTCCGCTCCACCGGCAACGGGTTCTGGGTCAGCCAGCGGTACGACGGCGACATCCCCGGCTGGGGCGGGCTGGCGCGGCACGACGAGTTCTTCGCCGGCGACCTGACCGGCAACGGCAGCGACGACCTGGTGATCTTCAACGGCGACGACTGGTCGATGGCGTACGTCGGCCTGTTCTCCGCGAGCGCCTCCGGGTACTCGATGATCCACCGGTACGACGGCGACATCCCGGGCTGGGGCGGGCTCGCGCAGCACGACCAGCTGATCCTCGGCGACTTCGACGGCGACGGCAAGTGCGACGTGTTCGTGTTCAACGGCGGCGACTGGTCGATGGCGTACCTCGGCATGTTCCGGTCCACCGGGTCCGGGCTCGCCTACGTGCACCGCTACGACGGCGACGTACCGGGCTGGGACGGGCTCGGGCGGCACGACCAGTTCTTCGCGGCAGACATCGACGGAACGGGACGCTGCGACCTGTGGGTGTGGAACGACCAGGACTGGGCCACGGAGTACCTCGGCCGGATGCTGAGCTCGGGGGCTGACCTGAAGACCGACTACGTCGGCGACTGGGTGGGGGAGTGGAACCTCGGCGCGGTCGACCGGTTCGAACCGGCCCGGATGACCGGGCGTGCCGGAAAGCCGCAGCTGTACGTCCACAACACCGACTGGTTCGGCGTCATCAACGGGCGGCGGGGGATCGTCCTCGACCGCATCTACTACCGCTGGATCCACAACTACCGCTACGGCCGGAACTGGTAAGGAGGCCGACGATGAAACACGCCAAAGGCACACAGACCGAACGGCCGGCAACGCGCGACCGCCGGCCGACAAAGGCTCCGGCCGGAGAAACCCGGCGGAGTCACGTCGCGGTACCACCACACGCCGGACCCACGAAGCCGGATCCGAAACAGCCGACTGCGGGCAGCAGCGGCGGCCCGGACGTGAGCCGGTCGGTGAAGCCCGCGTTCAACCGGGAGGCGGCGAGCCGCGAGTCGACGGAGCAGCAGCCGGCGGGCGCGTACCCGGACCAGCAGGCCGCGCGGACCCGCCGTACCGGCGCTCCGGCCGAGCAGTACGTCCGGCTCCGGATCCGGGTCCGCGGCGACCGCCTCACGGTCGTCGACAGTCACCTCGTCGACGGACCGCTGGCGCAGTCGACGACGTTCCACGGCGCGGACGCGTACGAGGTCACGTACCAGGACCGGCTGCTGCACGCCGGCACGGTCGCGGATCCGAACACGCAACGCTCGTTCCCGCTCCCCGACGGTCCTGAAGGGCATCACGTCACGCCGCGGGAGATCTACGAGTTCACGGCCCGCGTCCCCGCGTCCGACGTCACCGCCGAAACCCGCGCGGGCATCCACGTCCGCCTGCACCGGATCGACGAGCCGACCACCACGACGCACGTCGGCGCCGCCCCGCTGGCCGCCCAGTTCGAAGGCCGCCTGACCCCGGTCGCCGAACTCGTCGGCCTCCCCGAATCCGCCCTCCCGGAGTCCATCGAGGCCCGCGGCGCCCGCACCGGCCAGGGCGACTAGGAACACCCGGTGGTGTCGCGCGACAGGCAATAGCTTGTCGCACGACACCACGGCTTGTCGCGCCATCGGCGGAAACGATTCCAAGCGAGCTATGTACACGCTCTCCTGGGGTTGCTACATTCCCGGCAGATTTGACATCGATGTCAACCTCAGGGAGTGGTCGCGATGGTTTCGAGACGTGCGTTCCTGGCGGGTAGCGGGGCGGTCACCGCGGGGCTGGTTCAGCCTTTCGCATTGACCGCAAATGCTGCAGATTCATCGACGTCCGGCAGCCCCGCTCGGCTGCTGCCGGTGTTCAACCGCCCACGACACCTGGACTACGGCGACGTCAGCAAGCTCAGCGGGGAAGATCAGACCCTGCTGACAACGTTGCAAGGCGTGGTCAACCGTTCCGAGCCGGAGTTGTACTTCATCTACGACACCGGGACCGCGAGCGTGCCGGACGCCAAGTGGCTGTCCGACATGCGCTTGCCGAAGAAGCTCTACAAGAACCCGCTGGACCTGATCGCGAAGTACCGGGGCCGGGTCCGGGGCGCGATCGTGTACGACGACGCCGTACCGGACTCGCTGAACGTCGCGACGACGCTCGCCGGGCTGGAGAACGGCGTGGTCGCGAACGCCGACCAGGCGAAGGCGTACGGCCTGAAGATCGTGAAGGACCTGCGCGGGATGTTCGACGACGACCGGGTGAAGACGTACCGGTGGCAGCTCGACAACCTGTTCCCGCGGGTCACCAAGCAGCTGCTGGCCGGCCTCCCGCCGACCCGGGTGGTCGACGTCGAGGGCGTGCAGTGGCTGGAGATCGCCCGCGAGACGCAGCAGATCCGCGACTCGTCGAACCGCGGTACGTACAACCTCGACGTCTCGGCCAAGCTCGGGAAGGAGGCCGTGTACGTCAAGTTCGGGGACTCGTTCACCGACGACGGCTGGGGTGCCTCGGTGCGGCACGTGGTGATCACGGCGAACGGCACCGAGCTCGCACGGTTCGAGCCGAACACGCCGGAGGAGGCGCCGTACCTGTTCGACGGCTCGCACTCGTCGATCGGTGGTGAGGCCAACAGGTTCGCCGACGGCGGGAACTACTGGATCTACAAGATCGCCCCACCGGCCGGTACGACGTCCCTCGTCGTCACGGTGGAGATGTGGAACCAGTACCTGGTCAGCGCCACCGACACGTCGCCGACCCGCGTCGAGCCGTTCCCGTACTTCCGCGACTACGTGGTGGCCACCAAGGCCCTGGTGAGCTGGCTGCCACCCGGCGGGGCGACGGGCGACCTGCTGATCGAGCACTACGCGAAGTGGCCGACGCTGGCGCCGTACATGGGCTGGTTCGCGAACGACGTCTCCGGTGAGTGGGACGGCGTCGACCTGGCCTCGAAGGGCGGCTCGCCGGTGGTCGCTGCCGACTTCTACATGAACGGCACCGTGCACGCCGGGCTCGCGTCGCCGATCTCCGACAAGCCGCGGGCGACCCGGCGGATCGACAAGCCGCAGAACAAGGTCTACCTGACGCTGACCTTCGGCGAGGGCGACAACATCCAGTACTGCCAGCGCCGGCTGCGGGAGATCTGGGACGACCCGAAACGCGGCCAGGTGCCGACCAACTGGACGATCGACCCGCTGCTGGTCGAGGCCGGGCCGAACATCTACAGCTACTTCCAGCGGACCGCGACCGCGAACGACCTGCTGGTCTGTGGCCCGTCCGGCGCGGGCTACACCTACCCGGCGTCGTGGACACCCGACGAGCTCACGCAGTACCTGAAACTCACGGGCTCGTTCATGCGCCGTACCGGACTGGAGGAGGTGTACGCGTACAGCGGCCGGGCGAACAACACCTGGGTGCTGCTGTCCGAGGAGATCGCCAAGGGGTACGCCGACTACACGCCGACCAAGGGGATCATGCAGACCTGGGACGGCGACACGTTGACCGCCCGGCAGGGCGGCATCCCGATCACGGGCGGCTGGGGTGCACCCGGCAAGGCGGCCGAGTTCAAGGCCGCGCTGGACCAGCGGATCGCGAGCTGGGACGGTTCCAAGCCGCTGTTCATCTCCGGCCTGATCGGCGCCTGGTCGTGGTCCCCGTCCGACATGGTGGACCTCGGCGCGCTGCTCGGCGACCCGTACGAGCTGGTCCTCGCGAACACGTTCTACGACCTGCTCAACCGGGTGCTCTAGGCAACTAGCTGTAGGTCTTACCAATGGTGGGCGACGTCCACCACGAGACGGGTGTTCGAGCCCGGCCCCGCCAGCGTGAACACGCGGAACGGGAGCCGGGCCCGGACACCCACACCCAACGTCGTCTGCCCCTCGAAGCTGCCGGCGAACGCGACCTGCCGCAACGCGCTGTACCCGTTGACGTTCGGAACCTTCAGCGGTGCGTACGCCGGCGCGCGGACGACGACCTGCAGCTTCGCGCCGCCGCGGAGCGGGACGACGAACCCGGAGCCCTCCTGGCGGACGTTGGCGACGTACCGGACGTCGTACCCAGCGGCCCGTCCGTGCAGGTCGACGACGATCCGGTCGAAGCATGCGTGCCGGCCGGCGCGGACGTCCGTGATCGGTGACTGCACCATCCGGCTGTCGCTCTTGGGCAAGGACCCCCAACCGCGTGGGCAGGGCGCGGTGGTGGACATCGGGGCGAGGGTGGTGGACGATCCGGCGACGGCCGGCGCGGCGAAGGCCGCTGCGGGGATCGCCAGCACCGCGAGGGCGGCGAGGACCGTCGTGCGAGTGGTGCGGTGGATGTTCATGATGTCCCCCCTTCTCAGGACAATGGGTTAGACGCAGCCTGGTGGAGGTTGGTTGACTGCGCGGATGACGCCTGAGGAGTTGCTCGAGGTCTTTCACCGCCGGATCCGGTTGCCGGACGCGGACGCGATTCCGGGGTGGAAGCAGGAGCATGTCGGGCTGGTGCACCGCTCGTACGTCGAGGGCCCGGACGGCGCCGGGTTCGTCGAGGCGCCGCGCGGGCTGGGGGACGACCCGGACGCCGTGATCGAACACGAGGTGGCGTTCTTCCGGGTGCGCGGGCTGCCGTTCGAGTGGAAGACGTACGCGTACGACGAGCCGGCCGACGTGGGGGAGCGGCTCGCGCGGCAGGGGTTCGTCCGGGACGATCCGGAGACGCTGATCCTCGGCGAGGTGGACCGGGTGCTCGCGCGGCCGTCGGCGTTGCCGTCGAAGGTGCGGATGCGGGAGGCGGACGGGCCGGAGGACTACGCGCGGATCGCCGTACTCACGGACACGTTGTGGCACAACGGCACCGAGCGGATCGTGGAGCACCTGGCCGGGGAGGCGCGGATGTTCCCGGACCGGCTGTCGGTGTTCCTGGTGGAGGACGTGCTGACCGGCGGCCCGGTGGTGTCGGCCGCGTGGATCCGCTTCCACCCCGGCACCGGGTTCGCCAGCCTCTGGGGTGGCGGGACGCTGCCCGAGTGGCGGCGACAGGGCCTGTACTCCGCCCTCCTCGTGCACCGCGCCCGGCTCGCGAAGGACCGCGGGTACGAATTCCTGCGCGTCGACGCGTCCGTGGACTCCCGCCCGATCCTGCAGAAACTCGGGCTGCACGCGGTCACCGTTACAACGCCGTACCACTGGCGACCCTGACGCGCGGAACGACCGGTTCACGCTGTACGTTGCCTGCATCATGGCCCTGAAAATCGCTTCCCGCTTCCGCCGGCTGCTGCAGCGCCCCGGCTCGATCGATCTCGGCCCGTACGAACGGCTCACCCAGCTGGTCGGCGAGGCGGAGGAATCGGTCCTCTCCCTGACCGACGAAGAGCTCACCGAGGCCGTCACCGAGCTGCGTACCACCGGTGGGCTGCACGAGGACGAGCAGATCGAGTTCCTGGCGCTGGCCCGGGACGCGGGCAAGCGGGCGATCGGCGAGCGCGCGTTCGACGGCCAGGTCGTCGGCGCGCTGGCGATGCTGCAGGGCCGGATCGTCGAGATGGCGACCGGTGAGGGCAAGACACTGGCCGGCGCGATCGCCGCCGCCGGGTATGCGCTCGGCGGCCGCAAGGTGCACGTGCTCGCCGTGAACGACTACCTGGCCAAGCGGGATGCCGAGTGGATGGGCCCGGTGTACGAGCTGCTCGGGGTCACCGTGTCGCACGTCGGGCAGGCGTCGACGCCGGAGGAGCGGCGGGCGGCGTACCAGGCCGAGGTCTGCTACGTCCCGGTGAACGAGATCGGGTTCGACGTACTGCGGGACCGGCTGGTGACGGATGTCGCGGACCGGGTCACCGCGGACGCGGACGTGGCGCTGGTCGACGAGGCCGACTCGGTGCTGATCGACGAGGCGCGGGTGCCGATGGTGCTGGCCGGCGCCACCCGGAACGAGGCGCTGGACGACGACGTCGTACAGCTGGTGCGGACGCTGCGCGCCGGAGTCGACTACGAGATCGACGGTGACGGGCGGACGGTCGCGCTGACCGACAAGGGCACCGACAAGGTCGAGGAAGCCCTCGGCGAACGCGCCGCGGCCGCAACCGAAGAAACCCCGGACGAGGACGTGGACGAAAAGACCACGGACGACGAGACCGAGGACGAGGCCGGGGACGCCGCGGAGGACGCGGAGGACGCGGAGGACGCGGTTGAGGTTGAGCGGCCGCGGTTCAATCTGTACGACGATGCGAACCTGGACCGGCTGACCCAGGTCAACGTCGCGCTGCACGCCGAGGTGCTGCTGCGCCGCGACGTCGACTACCTGGTCCGCGACGGCAAGGTCAGCCTGATCAACAACAGCCGCGGCCGCGTCGCGAAGCTCCAGCGCTGGCCCGACGGTCTGCAGGCCGCAGTCGAGGCGAAGGAGGCCGTCCCGGTCAGCGACTCCGGCGAGGTGCTCGACAGCATCACCGTCCAGTCGCTGATCAGGCGCTACAAGTCGCTGTGCGGCATGACCGGTACGGCCGTCGTGGTCGGCGAGTCGCTGCAGGAGTTCTACGAGGTCGACGTGGCCGTCGTACCGCCGAACACGCCGAACGTCCGCAAGGACGACCAGGATCGGCTGTACCTGACCGTCGAGCAGAAGAACGAGGCGCTGGTCAAGCACATCGCCGAGGTGCACGAGACCGGCCGCCCGATCCTGATCGGCACCCACAGCGTGGAGGAGTCGGAGCAGCTCAGCGACCGGCTCGAGGCCGCCGAGATCCCGCACGTGGTGCTGAACGCGAAGAACGACGCCGAGGAGGCGGGCATCATCGCGGAGGCCGGCGTACCGGGGACGGTGACCGTGTCCACGCAGATGGCCGGCCGCGGTACCGACATCCGGCTCGGCGGCAAGGACGAGACGCACGACAAGGAGAAGGCGCTCGAGCTCGGCGGGCTGTACGTGATCGGCACCGGCCTGCACGCGTCCCGGCGGCTCGACGACCAGCTGCGCGGCCGCGCCGGCCGGCAGGGCGACCCGGGCGGCACGCTGTTCTTCGCGTCGCTCGCCGACGAGCTCGTCACGCGGTACTCCGTGTCGTCGGGCCTGCGCCCGCACCCGGACGAGACCGGCCGGCTCACCGACCGCAAGTCGATCGGCATGCTCGAGCACGCCCAGCGGGTCGCGGACGGCGCGAACGCCGAGCTGCACCGGACCACCTGGCAGTACAACCGGCTGACCGGGCAGCAGCGCGCGATCCTGCTGGAGACCCGGGAGAAGGTGCTGACCGAGGACCTGGCCGCGACCGAGCTCTCCGAGCGGGCCAAGGAGCGGTACGACGAACTCGTCGACGACGTCGGTGAGGACGTGGTGAAGGCTGCCGCGCGGCGGATCGCGCTCGGGCACCTGGACCGGCGCTGGACCGACCACCTGGCGTACCTGGCCGACCTGCGCGAGGGCATCCACCTGCGCTCGCTGGCCGGCGGGATCGTGCACCTGAAGCCGATCGACGAGTTCAACAAGTCCGCGATCGCGTCGTTCGACACGCTGATCTCCGACGCCTGGGACGACGCGGTCGAGACGTTCACGACCGCGGAGATCACCGCGGACGGCCTGGACGAGGAGACCAGCGGGATCCCGCGGCCGACCGCGACCTGGACGTACCTGGTGAACGACAACCCGTTCGGTACCGAGGCGGACCGGATCCTCGGCCGGCTCCGGAACGCGATCAAGCCGGAGTCCGCCGCCGAGCCGGAGGAGATCCTCGCCGAGGAGTTCGACGAGGACGACCTCCCGGACGAGCTCCGGGAGGACGAGGAGGAGCCGGATGATGAGCCCAGGAAGGGAAAGGTCGACTGATCTCGTCGGCGTCCAACAGACCCTGACGCCGGTGCTGAAGGCGAAGGCCCTCGACAACCGGCTGCCGGACCCGATCCTCGGCGACGAGTACGCCGAGCTGGCGATGCGCTGTCTCGACCCGGACTACGACACGGGCCGGTTCGGTGCCAACCAGCTCGGCCTGGCCGCCGTCGTACGTGCCAAGGCCCTCGACGACTGGGCTCGTACCTTCCTCGCCGACCACCCGGACGCGGTGGTCCTGAACCTCGGCTGCGGCCTGGACGCACGGGTGTTCCGGGTCGACCCGCCCGCCGGCGTCGACTGGTACGACCTGGACTTCCCGTCGGTGATCGACCTGCGCCGCCTGCTCCTGCCGGAGCGGGAGCACTACACGCTGATCGGCTCCAGCGTCACCGATCCGGCCTGGCTGGAGGACATACCGCGGGGCCGGCCGGTGCTGATGATCGCCGAGGGCCTGGTGCCGTACCTCACCGAGACCCAGCTGCACCGGCTGCTGACCGGTATCGTCGACGCCTTCCCGACCGGCCAGCTCGAGTTCGACACCGTGTCGGCGTCGGCCTGGCGGATGTCGAAGTGGGATCCGGTCGGGCGCCGGTACAACGCGCGCTTCGAGTGCGGCTTCGACGACCCGGCCGCGCTGGCCGACTGGCATCCACGGCTCGAGTACGCCGGCGAGGCGCCGATGAACGACGCCCCCGAACTCCTGGCGAAGGCGCCCACCGGCGTACGCCGCATGTACCAGCTGATGAACCTGCTCCCGGGCTTCCGGCACTCGTCCCGGATCGTGCGCTTCCGGTTCTGAGTCAGACTTTGGTCTAGGGCCGGACAGCCGTCGGCTCGATGCGGCCGGGCGCGCACCTGGGCGAACCTCTTCCCATGCCCAGACATCGCGGCCCGTGGCTCCTCGTCATCGACATCGCTATCCCGCTTGCTCTGTACTACGGCCTCAAGGCACTCGGCGCGAGCGACCTGACCGCACTGCTCGCCGGCGTCATCCCGGGACTGATCAGTTCAGCGGTGTCCCTGGTGCGAACCCGGCGTACCGACCTGCTGGGGATGGCCGTCGTGGTGAGCATGGTGGCCGGCACGATCGTCGCCGTGGTGGGCGGCGACGCGCGGCTGCTGCTGGTCCGCAACGCCTGGATCAGCCTCCCGTTCGCAGGCATCACGCTCTGGTCGCTGCGGCACCCGCAGCCGATGACGTACGTCGTCACGCGCGCGATGTTCGCTCCCCGGGCCGCGCTGATGGACGAGCTGTGGGAGACCGACGCCCGGTTCCGGCACGCCTGGAAGTGGATCACGGTGTGGTGGGGGATCGCGACGATCGTCGACGGCATCGTCCGGATCGTGGTGTCGTACACCCTGCCGATCTCCGTCGTCCCCGCGACCGACCCGGTGATCACCGTGGTCACGATCGTCGCCCTGCAGATCCCGACCATCGTCCTGCTCCGCCGCAGCGGCTCCTGGCACCGCGTCTTCGGCCCGCGCCGCCCCTACAGCCGGGTCGGTGACTGACCACATTCCGCAGCACCGCATGGCCGAGCCGATCGCCAGCAGCGAGGCGACGCCGATGCTGGCCGAGATGGAGATCGGTCGAACCGCTGGTGCTACATCCCGGTCGAGGCCCCTACGAACCGGCCGACCCCGAGAAGGGGAAACGGTTCGACACCTCGCTTCGGCTGCTGCTTGGGACGCCTCCTTCACCCGACGCTGACCGGGCTTGGTCCGTCTGCTCGGAGGAGTGTCGGTGGGGCTGGATAGGCTGCTGGGGTGAGTGATGGGTTGTTCGATCTTCCTGGTGCGCCGGCGCCTGCTCGTGGGGGCGGGAGTCTCGCGGACACGGACCACACCGCGGCTCCGCTGGCTGTGCGGATGCGGCCGCGGAGTCTCGACGAGCTGGTCGGGCAGGAGCATCTGCTGGCGCCGGGATCGCCGCTGCGCCGGCTGGTGGAGGGCGACCAGCCGATGTCGCTGCTGCTGTGGGGTCCGCCGGGGACCGGGAAGACTACGATCGCGGCCGTCGTCTCGCACCAGACCAACCGGAAGTTCGTCGAGCTGTCCGCGGTGACGGCCGGCGTGAAGGACGTCCGGCAGGTGATCGACGGCGCGCGGCGCGATCTCGCCCGGCCGGGCGGCGCGGTCGAGACCGTACTGTTCATCGACGAGGTCCACCGGTTCACCAAGGCGCAGCAGGACGCGCTCCTCCCCGGCGTCGAGAATCGCTGGGTCACACTCGTCGCCGCGACCACGGAGAACCCGTTCTTCTCGGTCATCTCACCGCTGCTGTCCCGCAGCCTCCTGCTGACCCTGGAGTCGTTGACCGACGACGACATCTCCAGCCTGCTCGACCGCGCCCTCAGCGACGTACGCGGCCTGAACGACGAGGTCGAACTGGCCCCCGACGCCCGCGACCACCTCCTCCGAATGGCCGGCGGCGACGCCCGCCGAGCCCTCACCTACCTGGAAGCAGCCGCCGGCGGAGCCCGCGCCAAACACGAACAGGCTGTGAAGTACCAAGAAGCCGGTGAGGACACGGAGAAGGCTCCGGAGCGAGCGCTCATCGACCTGGTGACGTTGGAGACGGCTGTTGATCGGGCGGCGGTGCGGTATGACCGGGCAGGGGATCAGCATTACGACGTGGCGTCGGCGTTGATCAAGTCGATTCGTGGGTCGGATGTGGATGCGGCGATGCACTACCTGGCGCGGATGATCGAGGCGGGGGAGGATCCGCGGTTCATCGCGCGGCGGCTGGTGATCTCGGCGAGTGAGGACATCGGGATGGGTGACCCGACCGCGCTCGGGGTGGCGGTCGCGGCGGCGGAGGCGGTGCAGTTGATCGGGATGCCGGAGGCGCGGATCAACCTCGCGCAGGCGGTCGTCGCGCTCGCGCTCGCACCCAAGTCGAACGCGGTGATCATGGCCGTCGACGCGGCGATCGCGGACGTGAAGGCGGGCAAGGTCGGCCCGGTCCCGCCGCACCTGCGGGACGCGCACTACTCCGGCGCGAAGAAGCTCGGCCACGGCTCGTCGTACCAGTACTCCCACGACGACCCACGCGGCGTACTCCCGCAGCAGTACGCCCCGGATGTGATCGACGGCACCGACTACTACAACCCCACCCGCCGCGGCGGCGAGGCGTCGTACGCCGACCGGGTGACCGCGATCCGGAAGATCCTCCGGGACCGGAAATGAGCCGTACGGCGGACCACGTGGCCGCGTTCAACCGGGCCGTGACGAGCGGCGACTGGGAGACGTTCGCGGAACGGTTCGCGCCGGACGCCACGATGAGGTTCGTCCGCGTACCGGCCGGACCGTTCGAAGGTCGGACGGCGATCGCGGCGGCGTACCGGGAGAATCCGCCGGACGACACCATGGAACTGGTCGAGGACGGCGCCGAGGTGGCGCGTTTCCGCTGGTCGGGTGGTGGTACCGGGTCGATGGAGCTGCGCTGGGCGCCGGACGGAGCCGTGCAGGCACTCACGGTGAGCTTCGATTGAGGCGTTCACCTCGGTAGGCTGCTGGACGGCCTGGGGTGAAAGGTTCGGTTGTGAGGCAGTCCAGTCCGCGGCATGTCCGTCGGCGTCCGCCGGTGCTGAAGGTGAGCGCCGGCGCAGCAGGTGTCGTACTGCTCGCCGGTTTCCTGTACTTCGGTCCCCTCGGCCCGCACGACCCGGCCCAGGCGCCGACCGCGCGGTCGACCCCGGGCGTCGAGCGCACCGCCGGTACGTCGAGATCCACCGACCGGCCGTCGCTCCCGGTCGGCAAGCCGTTGCAGCCGCTCAGCCCCCCGTCACCGACACGCACCGACCTCGCGCCCCCGTGGTCCACCTCGGCGCCCGCCCCCACCCTCGACCCGTCAACCACCGACTCGGCAACCGGCGACCCGTCAACCGCTGACTCGTCGACGTCCGCCCCGTCGTCCACCGCCACCTCGGCGAACCCGAGCACACCCCGCCCGCCCACACCCACCGATCAACCGACCCCAGGCCCCACCAGCAACCCGACGAGCAACCCGACCGGCAACCCGACGACACCCCGGCCGACCACCCCGTCACCGAGCACCACGCCGACCACCCCGACCACGCCGTCGACGACCCCGTCGACCACCCCGCCCGCCACCCCCGGTCCCACCCCTTCCACCGCCCCCGGTACGTCGCCCTCCACCGCCGGAACGCGCGGTATTCAAGGGATCACCGAGTGGTTGGTCCGGTTTGGTGAGCGACTGTGATGTGCGGGATGGTGTCCTGGAGCGAAGTGCGATAGGGCCGCGCGATAAGGTCAGGCGGTCCATAAGGTGGCATTAGGTCGCACGAGGTCGCTACGGAAGGTGGATCGTTTCCATGAGCGTCGGTGAAGTCGCGGGGCTGATAGCCGCCTGCGCGCTGCTCATCCTGGTGGGCCTGCTGGCCTATCCGATCCTGAAGCTCGGCAAGGTGTTCGACGAGACCCGGATCATGGTGAAGGGCGTCTCCGACTCCAGTGTCCCGCTGCTCGGCGAGGTGACCACCACGGTGGCCACCACCAACGCCCAGCTGGCGAAGGTGGACACGATCACCGACAACGCGACCACGGTGACCACCAACGCGGCCGCGTTGATGTCGCTGTTCTCGGCCACCGCCGGCGGCCCGCTGGTGAAGGCGGCCGCGTTCACGTACGGCGTCCGCCGCGCGCTCGGCGAGCAGCAGCGCAAGGACGTGTCGAAGCGGGTCAAGGACGAGATGAAGGCCGAGCGGAAGGCGCGGAAGCGGTGAAGCGGATCTTCTGGCTGATCATCGGGATCGCCGTCGGCGTGTACGCCGTCACCAGGCTGAAGAAGCGGGCGCAGATCCTCGCTCCGGAGAGTGTCCAGGAGTCCGCGGCCAAGCTGGCCGCCGCGGTCCGGCACTTCGGCGACCAGGTCCGCGAGGGCATGGCCGAGCGGGAGACCGAGCTGCGCGACGCGCTCGGCATCGAGAACACATCCGATCGTGAGGACTACCGGTAACACCCATGGAAACCAGTGAGATCAGGCGGCGGTTCCTGCAGTACTTCGAGGACCGCGGCCACACCGTGGTGCCGAGCGCGCCGTTGCCGTCGCCGGACCCGAACCTGCTGTTCAACGTGGCCGGCATGGCCCAGTTCGTGCCGTACTTCGTCGGCCAGCAGACCCCGCCGTACCCGCGGGCGACCAGCGTGCAGAAGTGCGTCCGGACGCTCGACATCGACGAGGTCGGCAAGACCACCCGGCACGGCACGTTCTTCCAGATGAACGGCAACTTCTCCTTCGGCGACTACTTCAAGGAGAAGGCGATCGAGTACGCCTGGGAGCTGGTCACCAAGCCGCAGAACGAGGGCGGCTACGGGTTCGACGAGTCGGTCCTGTACGCCTCGGTGTACTACGAGGACGACGAGGCGATCGACATCTGGAAGCGGGTCGCGGGGCTGCCCGACGACCGGATCGTCCGGCTCGGCATGAAGGACAACTTCTGGTCGATGGGCATCCCGGGTCCGTGCGGCCCGTGCTCGGAGATCCTGATCGACCGCGGCCCGGAGTTCGGCGCGGACCGGGACTGGGAGGCGGGCGACCGCTACCTGGAGTTCTGGAACCTGGTCTTCATGCAGAACATCCGCGGTGAGGGCGGCGGCAAGGACGGCTACCCGATCCTCGGCGAGCTGCCGAAGAAGAACATCGACACCGGTCTCGGCCTGGAGCGGGTCGCGTACCTGCTGCAGGGCGTCGACAACATGTACGAGATCGACGAGATCTACCCGGTGATCGAGAAGGCGTCCGAGCTGAGCGGCCGCAAGTACGGCGCCGAGCAGGTCGACGACGTCCGGTTCCGGGTGATCGCGGACCACGTCCGCAGCGCGCTGATGCTGATCGGCGACGGCGTCACGCCGGGCAACGAGCAGGGCGGGTACGTGCTGCGCCGTCTGCTCCGGCGGGCGATCCGTTCGATGCGGCTGCTCGGGTACGAGGACCCCAGCCTGGTCGAGCTGCTCCCGGTGAGCCTGGAGCAGATGAAGAAGTCGTACCCGGAGCTGGTGACCGACTTCGGCCGGATCAGCCAGATCGCGTACGCCGAGGAGGAGGCGTTCCGCCGGACGCTGACCGCCGGTACGACGATCTTCGACGTCGCGGTCAAGGAGACCAAGGCGGGCGGCGCGCACCAGCTCGAGGGCTCGAAGGCGTTCCAGCTGCACGACACGTACGGCTTCCCGATCGACCTGACCGTCGAGATGGCCGCCGAGCAGGGCCTGCAGGTCGACACCGAGGGCTTCAAGAGCCTGATGAAGGAGCAGCGCGAGCGGGCCAAGGCCGACGCGCGCGCCAAGAAGGCCGGCCACGCGGACACCTCGGGCTACCGGGAGCTGCGCGAGAAGGGCGTCACCGAGTTCACCGGGTACCAGGAGCTGGCGACGGACTCGCAGGTCCGTGGCCTGCTCCGCGACGGTGCGGTGGCGGCGTTCGCCGAGCAGGGCGAGACCGTCGAGGTCGTGCTGGAGAAGACCCCGTTCTACGCCGAGTCCGGCGGTCAGATCGCGGACGAGGGGCTGATCGTCGGCGACGGCCTGAAGCTCAACGTGCTGGACGTGCAGCGGCCGGTGAAGGGCCTGATCGTGCACCGCGTCGAGGTGCTCGAGGGCGTGCTGCGTCCCGGGACCGACGTGCACGCCGAGGTCGACCACGACTGGCGGATCTCCGCGTGCCAGGCGCACTCCGGTACGCACGTCGTGCACGCCGCGCTCCGCCAGGTGCTCGGCCCGAACGCGCTGCAGAGCGGCTCGTACAACAAGCCCGGCTATCTGCGGCTCGACTTCGCCTGGTCGTCGGCGCTCGACCCGGCCACCCGGTCGGAGATCGAGGAGGTCGCGAACCTCGCGGTCCGCAGGGACCTGCCGGTGTCCGCGCAGTACATGACGTTGCCGGAGGCCCGGGACTGGGGCGCGCTGGCACTGTTCGGCGAGACGTACGACGAGCAGGTGCGGGTGGTCGAGATCGGCGGCCCGTGGTCCCGCGAGCTCTGCGGTGGTACGCACGTGAAGCACTCGTCGCAGGTCGGCGCGCTGACCGTCACCGGCGAGTCGTCGGTCGGTGCCGGCGTCCGGCGGATCGAGGCGTTCGTCGGCATGGAGGCGCTGCACTACCTGGGCAAGGAGCGAGCCCTGGTCCGGCTGCTCAGCGAGAACCTGAAGACCCGTCCGGAGGAGCTGCCCGCCAAGGTCGCGGACCTGTCGGAGCGGCTGCGGGCGGCCGAGAAGGAGCTCGAGCGGGTGCGCGCCGCGCAGGTGCTGCAGGCCGCGGCCGAGCTGGCGACCAGCCCGAAGGACGTCTTCGGCGTCCAGTACGTCGGTCACCGCGCGCCGGACGGCGTGAACGGCGGGGACCTGCGCAAGCTGGCCCTCGACGTCCGCGGCCGGATGGCGAACGACAAGCCGGCTGTGGTCGCGGTGCTCAGCGTGAACGACGGCAAGCCCGGGGTGGTGGTCGCGCTGAACGACACCGCCCGCGAGTGGCGGCTGAAGGCCGGCGACCTGGTCCGGGTCGCGGCCGAGAAGCTCGGCGGCCGGGGCGGCGGCAAGGACGACGTCGCCCAGGGTGGCGGTACGGACGCCGCCGGTGCCGACGACGCGCTGAGCGCCGTCGAGCACGCCATCGGGCACCAGGTCACGGGCTAGTCCGAGGGTGTACCGCTGATGAGACGCGGAGTGCGGATCGCGCTGGACATCGGAGACGCCCGGATCGGCGTCGCCAGCAGCGATCCGCACGGCATCCTGGCCACGCCTGTGGAGACCGTCCGCCGTGGACCGGGCGATCTGGGTAGGATCGCGGAACTCGCCGCCGAACTGGAGGCGTTCGAGATCGTGGTCGGGCTGCCGCGTTCCCTGTCCGGGGGCGAGGGGCCGGCCGCGGTGAAGATCCGGGAGACGGCGGAGCAGGTGCGGGACAAGGTGCGCGAGACGAATACGGGGACGACGGTGCGGCTGGTGGACGAGCGGTTCACCACGGTCACCGCCGAACGGATGTTGCGGGAACGGGGAAAGAAGGGCACTAAGCGACGGGCTGTGGTCGACCAGGCCGCGGCGGTCGTTATTCTCCAGCACGCACTCGACTTCGAGCGCGAGACCGGCAACCCACCCGGGAGGCCCCTGTGAACGGACCATCGGTGGACCAAGACGTGGAAGGCGAGGACCGGCAGGCCGACGATCTCGGCAGCGGCCTCGGGCTGCGGGCCGAGACCCGCGTCGAGCGCCGGGCGAGCCGCCGCCGGTCCCGCGGCCGCCGGGCGTTCGGCTGTTTCGCCGGCCTGGTGTCGCTGATCGTCGTCGGTGCGCTGGTCGCCGGTGCCGTGGTCGGCTTCGGCAAGGGCAAGGACGCGCTGGCGGGCATCTTCTCCGCGCCGGACTACCAGGGCCAGGGGACCGGCACGGTGGTCGTCGAGATCACCGCCGGCCAGAGTGTCTCGTCGATCGCGGACACGCTGGAGAAGAAGGAGGTCGTGAAGAGCGCCCGTGCGTTCGAGCGGGTGGCCCGCGACGATCCCCGCTCGCTGCAGTTGCAGGCCGCGACGTACACGCTGCACAAGCACATGTCCGCGAAGGCCGCGCTCGACCTGATGCTGAACACGCAGTTGTCGGTGCTGGTGACCCGGATCAGCGTCCCGGCCGGGAAGACCATGGCCGAGGTCGCGATGATCCTGCAGAACTCGAAGATGAAGCTGCCCGCCGGGGCGGCCGCGACCGCGCTGGGCAAGCCGGCGATGCTCGGTCTGCCGCCGTACGCGCACAGCCCGGAGGGCTTCCTGTTCCCGGGGACGTACGACGTACCGAAGGACGCCACGGCGTACACGATGCTCAAGCTGATGACGGCCAACTACGCGAAGGCGGCCGCCTCGCTGAACCTGGACAAGACCGCCGCCCGCAAGGGGCTGGACCCGTACCAGGCGGTGATCGTGGCCAGCATCATCGGCGCCGAGACCAACCGCCAGCAGGACTACCCGAAGGTCGCCCGGGTCATCTACAACCGGATCCGGGCCGGGATGAAGCTGCAGATGGACTCGACGATCCACTACGTCGTCGGCAGGAACGGCGGCGTCTTCACCACGCCGGAGCAGCGGAAGAACCCGTCGAAGTACAACACCTACCTGTACAAGGGCCTGCCGCCGACGCCGATCAACTCGCCGACCCGCGAGGAGCTGAGCGCGGCGATCAACCCGGCCCAGGGCTCCTGGCTGTACTTCACGCTGGTCAACCTGGACACCGGCGAGACCGCGTTCGCCAGCACCGCCGCCGAGCACCAGGCGAACGTCAAGAAGCTGCAGGCGTGGTGCCAGGCCCACAAGAACCGGTGCTGACGTGACCCGTTGTGCCGTGCTGGGTTCGCCGATCGCGCACTCGTTGTCGCCGGCCATGCACCGGGCCGCGTACGCCGCGCTCGGGATGGACTGGACGTACGACGCGTTCGAGGTCGCGGAGGACGAGCTGGCGGGGTTCGTGGCGTCGCTGGGTGCGGACGTGCGCGGGCTGTCGCTGACGATGCCGTTGAAGCGGGTCGCGATCGACCTCGCGGACACGGTCGACCCGGTCGCGGAGCTGATCGGTGCGGCGAACACGATGCTGTTCGAGCCGGACGGATCCCGGTCCGTGCACAACACCGACGTACCGGGGCTGGTGAACGCGTTCGCCGAGCAGGGCATCACCGCTGCCGACACCGCGGTGGTCCTGGGCGGTGGTGCGACGGCGGCATCGACCCTCGCGGCGCTGCGCGGGATGCAGGTGCAGGAGGTGACCGTCGTCGTCCGGGACGTGTCGAAGGCCGAGCGGCTGCAGGACCTGGCCGCGGAGTTGGGACTCCGTACGTCGGTCGCGGACTTCTCGCAGGTGGACCAGATCGGCGGCTTCGACCTGTGTGTGTCGACGCTGCCGGGCGGTGCGGTGGACCCGTGGGCGGAGCACTTCGCCGGGGTCGCACCGGTGGTGTTCGACGTCGCGTACCACCCGTGGCCGACCCGGCTCGCGATCGCCGCGCACCGGATCGGTACAGAGCTGTTGAACGGACTTGATCTCCTCGTGCATCAGGCGACCCTCCAGGTGGAGATGATGACGGGTAGGTCACCGGCTCCGCTGGCGGCCATGAGGACTGCTGCCCGTGAGGAGCTGGGGGATCGTGAGCCTGCTTGACCGTCGTTCGGTCCTGATCGCCGGAGCCGCTGTCACGCTGGCCGGCTGCGGCAACGCCAAGAAGGACGCCGGCGGTACGACGCCCTCGCAGACACCCAGCTCCACGCCGACAACCGCCCCGCCGACGAGCACCACCCCGTCGACCTCCACTCCGCCGCCCAGCACGGTCGTCCCGACCACGACGCCGAGCAGCACCCCGAGCACCTCCGCCCCGACGCTCACCGCGGCGCCGAACTGGAACACCTTCGCGCGCTCCCTCAAGGGCCGCCTGTACCTACCGGCCTCGTCCGGGTACGCCGCGTCCCACCAGCTGTTCAACCCGCGCTGGGACAGCGTCCGCCCGACCGCCGTCGTGAAGACCGCCGCGCCGTCCGACGTGCAGAAGGCGATCCTGTTCGCCCGCGCCAACAAGCTCGTCCTGGTGCCGAAGAGCGGCGGCCATTCGTACGTCGGCGCCTCCACGATCGCGAACGGCATGCAGCTCGACGTCGGCGGCCTGAAGAGCATGAGCTACTCCAACGGCGTGCTGACCGTCGGCGCGGGCGCCCGGCTGTACGACGTCCACGCGTTCCTCGACCGGTACGGGCGTTCGCTGCCGACAGGGACCTGTCCGACCGTCGGCGTCGCCGGGCTGACCCTCGGCGGCGGGATGGGGATCCACACCCGGACGTACGGGCTGACCTGCGACCGGGTCGTGTCGATGGGCGTGATCACCGCGGACGGGAAGGCGCACACGGTCAGCGCGTCGTCCGAGCCGGACCTGTTCTGGGCGTTGCGGGGGAGCGGCGGCGGCAACCTCGGCGTGGTCACGTCGTTCCAGTTCAGCACGATCCCCGCGACCAAGCTCGGGTTCTTCCGGCTGACCTGGCCGGAGTCGCAGGCGGCGGCCGTGGTGCGCGGCTGGCAGAAGTTCGCGCAGACCGCGCCGGCCACGTCCTGGGGCAACCTGCACATCGATGCCAAGAGCAACGGCACGCTGTCGATCCACGTGCTCGGCGTCTCCACCACCGGCAACGCGAACGCGGCGGCCGCGCAGCTCGAGTCGTTCGTCGGCGCGAAGGCGTCGGCGCGGACGATCTCGGTCAAGTCGCACCTGGAGGCGGTGAAGTACCTCGGCGGCGGCACGACGAGTCCGCGGCAGGGCTTCCTGGCCGGCTCCGACGTACTCAAGGGGCCGATGGACGCGGCCGCGATCAGTGCGCTGCTCGGTGCGGTGAAGGCGGCGGCACGGGCCGGGACGCCGGCGTCCGCGATCCTCGACCCGCTCGGCGGGCAGGCGGCCAAGCAGCCGGCCGGCGGTTCGTCGTGGGCGTGGCGGAGCGCGCTGTGCACCGTGCAGTGGTATTCGTCGTCGCAGAACAGCGGCGCTCGCACGTTCATCGCGAACGGTCACCGCGCGGTGCGGGCCTACTCTGCGGGCGGGTACGTCAACTACCTCGAGACAGGTCGCGCGGTCAGCACGTACTACGGTGCGAGCTGGGCGCGGCTGCGGTCGGCGAAGGCGAAGTACGATCCGGCGAACTTCTTCCACGGCCCGTTCGCCATCTAGTCTTCCGCCCGTGAAGCTTTGGCGGATGGTGGCAGGTGTGCTGGCGGTCGGGTTCGTCGCGGCCGGGGTGACGCCCGCCTGGGCGTGCGCGTGCGGCGGGTACCTTCCGGACGCGCAGTCGCAGGCCCGGGCGTACGGCGAGACCGCGCTGGTCCAGCACACCGGCAGCGCCGAGGCGATCACGCTCTCGATGGCGGTTCGCGGCGAGTCGAAGAAGGCCGCCTGGATCATGCCGGTTCCGTCCGCGGCGAAGGTGGAGCTCGGCACGAGCGACCTGTTCTGGCGGCTCGACCGGATGATCCAGCCGAAGCGGGTCGTGAAGAAGACGTACTGGCCGTTCCGCGACCTCGGCATCATGGGCCGCTCCGGGAACAGCGTCGGTGCCGCGGCGCCCGGAGCCGGCGTGAACGTCCAGCAGCAGATGGTCCTCGGCCCGTTCGCGGTCACCCGGTTGACCGGCACCAGCGGTACGGCGGTCACGGACTGGCTCGGCAGGAACGGGTACGTCGTACCGGCGACACTGGCCGCGAACCTGACGCCGTACCTGACCGAGAAGTGGGAGATCGTCGCGGTCAAGCTCGCGCCGAAGCAGGACGGCGAGAGCCTGTACGGCGCGACACCGCCGCTCCGGCTGACGTTCGCGTCCGAGCGGATCGTGTACCCGATGCGGCTGAGCAAGGGCGCGACCACCGCCCAGACCGTGACCGTGTACGTCGCCACGGAACACCGCGTCGACGCGACCAAGACGCCGTACGACGGGGTGAAACCGCAACTGCTGTTCGCGGGCCGGGTCGAGGACGCGGTGCTGCCGAAGCCGGCGAACTACCTGACCGCGTACACGGCGTCGTACGGCGACCCGAGCCGGATCACCGACGACTTCACGTTCGCGCCGGCCGCGAACGACGACCCGTACCAGCGCGTGATCTACGTGACCGAGAACGACGGGCTGCTCAGCACGTTCCTGGTGCTCCTCGGCGGCGTGCTGTTGCTGGGCGGCGGCGCGGCGGTGCTCGCGCGGGTGCTGGTGAAACGCTCAGCGGCCAAAGGCTAGGCTGCACGATCGTGCCGGCTGAGAACGCGTTGCTCGCTGCCGGGATCGGTGCTGTCGTCTGCGGTCCAGCGGCGTACGTACTCGGTCCTTGGCTGATGCGGCGCATCCCGGAGCCGGTGCTGGACGAGGGCGAGACCAAGACGCCGTACGCGACGCTGGCGGGCCGGCGGGCGGCGTACTGGTGTGGCGGCCTGGCTGCGGTCGCGGGCGCGATCCTGGGCCGGCTGCTCGGGCTGGACGCGGTATTGCCCGCCTGGCTGGTGCTGGCTGTTGCCGGTGCGGTGCTCGGATACATCGACGCGCGGACGCGGTACCTGCCGTCGGTCATCATCTGGCCGACGTACCTGCTGGTCGGCTTGGGGCTGCTGGGCGCGGCACTGGGCACAGGGGAGTGGGGCTCACTGTGGCGGGCGCTGATCGCGGCCGCTATCGGGTTCGGCGTGTTCTACGTGCTGTGGTTCGCGTTCCCGCGTGGCGTCGGGTTCGGCGACGTACGGCTGTCCGGGCTGCTGGGGCTGGCGCTCGGGTGGCTTGGCTGGGGGCAGTTCGTGTCCGGGCTGTACGGCGGGTTCTTCCTCGGTGCGGTCGTCGGGATCGCGCTGATCGTGGGGCGGGTGATGACCCGCAAGCAGATGGTCCCGTTCGGGCCGTTCATGCTCGTCGGCGCGCTCGGCGGCGTCCTGCTCGGCGTGCCGTTGGAGCGGTTGTACGCCGGATAGCTGAGTCCCGCACTCCACCAGATGGTTGATGTGCGGGCACGCCCGCTTTTCCTAGGGTCGAGGCATTCGATCTCGGGAGGGAACTTCATGCCAGTCAGTCGTCGTGGCCTGTTGGCCGGAACGGCAGTCGCAGGTGCAGCACTCGCCATCCCCGGTACGGCGTCCGCCGCGCCCGTCGCCGCGAGCATCGGGCGCCGGATCGGCCCGGACGACGCGCGGTACCAGGACCTCGTCACCCGCGGGCAGAACCGGCGCTTCGTCGGCAGACCCGACTACGTCCGGGTGATCCAGTCGCCGGCGGACGCCGTCGCGGCGGTGCAGGACGCGGTCCGCGGCGGCAAGCGGATAGCGGTCCGCGGCGGCGGGCACTGCTTCGAGGACTTCGTGGACAGCAGCGACGTCGAGGTCGTGCTGGACATGGCCGCGAACACCAAGATCAGCTGGGACCCGCAGTACCGGGCCTTCTCGATCGGGTCCGGGGCGATCCTCGAGAACGTGTACAAGGAGCTGTTCTTCGGCTGGGGCGTGACCGTGCCGGGCGGCGGCTGCCTGGGCGTCGGCGTCGGCGGGCACTTCGCCGGCGGCGGGTACGGACCGCTGTCGCGGAAGTACGGCTCGGTGGTCGACCACCTGTACGGCGTGGAGATCGTGGTCGTCGACGCCCGCGGCCGGGCGCGCGCGGTGGTGGCGACCCGCGACAACGAGCACCGCGACCTGTGGTGGGCGCACACCGGTGGCGGCGGCGGGAACTTCGGCGTCGTCGTGCGCTACCTGATGCGCTCGGCCGGATCGAACGGCCGGACCCCGGAGGAGTCGTTGCCCAAGGCACCGGCCGGATTGCTGTCCAGCGTGCTGGTGTACGACTGGTCGAAGACCACGCAGACAGACTTCCACCGCCTGGTCCGGAACTGGTTCGACTTCTTCGAGCAGCACAACACGCCCGACTCGCCGTACGCCACGCTGTACGCGCCGTTCATCCTCACGCACTACCGGGCGTCGCAGTTCCTGCTCTCCACCCAGCTCGACTCCAGCGTGCCGAACGCCGCGAAGCTGCTCGCGGACTTCACCGCGGCGATCGGCGCCGGCGTCCAGGTGCGGCCGCAGGAGATCCCCGGCGCCGGGCCGTTCCTGCATCTCACGATGGACCGGTCGATCGGCGAGACCGCCTCGCCGACCCGGAGCAAGTACAAGGCCGGGTACCTGAAGAAGGGCTACACCGACGCGCAGATCGACGCGATGTACCGCGGGCTCAACGACACGTCGTACAACGGCCCGGCCTCGTCGATCCTGCTCGTCCCGTACGGCGGCAAGGTGAACACCGTGCCGTCGAACGCGACCGCCGCCGCGCAGCGGGACGTGGTCGCGAAGATGGTGCTCGCCGCGGCCTGGGAGGAGCCGAAGCAGGACGACACGCACGTCGGCTGGGCCCGCAAGGTGTACGCCGACATCTACCGCGACACGGGCGGTGCCCCGATGCCGAACGCGACGAATGCCGGGTCGTACATCAACTACCCGGACGTCGATCTGGCGGATCCGGCGTACAACAAGTCCGGCGTACCGTGGCATGACCTGTATTACCTCGGCAACTACCCGCGGCTGCAGCAGGTCAAGGCGAAGTGGGACCCGCGGAACGTGTTCCAGCACAAGCTGTCGATTCAGCCCCCTGGATAACGGGTGGTCCAGGCCGTGAACGGCCCGTAGTCGCCGTGCAGGCGTTGCTGCTGGGTGAACTCCAGCGCGAAGTCGTCGGCGAGCTGCAGGATCGTCCCGCGGCCCTCGACGGTGAAGACGAGCTCCGCGGGGAGAGCCGTCTCACCGTGCAGGGCGCCGAGGATGTTCCCGCAGATCGCGCCGGTGGAGTCGCTGTCGCCGGAGTGCGTGACGGCCAGCGCGAGGGCGTCCAGGAACTGGTCCGGCTCCGGGTACGCGAGGGCGGCGTACATCGCGATCGCGAGCGCCTCCTCGGCGATCCAGCCGCCGCCGAGGCGCTCGACGGTGACCGGTCCGGCCGGTGCGGTCGCGGCCAGGTGGCGGGCGAGCTTCAGCGCCGTACTGGTCTCCTCATGGCCCTCGTGCTGCACCAGCAGGCTGGTCGCATTGGTGATCGCGTCGTCCAGCGTGGCGCCGTCGCAGAGCTCACGGACGATCGCGGCCAGCGTTCCCGAGGCGAGCTTGCCGGTCGGGTGACCATGCGTGTATCCGGCGGCCTCCGCGGCCTTGTCGAACACCCACTCCTTCGGGAACGCCGCCGGCAGCAGCCCGAACGGCGCGACCCGCATCACGCCGCCGCACCCCTTCGAGTCGTTGACGGCCTGGCCGCCGTACTGCGGGATCCGCGGACCGCCCTTGCGTGCCTCGGTCAGCGCGGTCAGGCAGGTATTACCCGGCGCCCGGCGCGCGTACAGCCACTGCTCGCCCTGCAGCCAGCCGGTGCCTTCACCTCTCGGTCCCGGCAGCGTCTGCGTGTCCAGCCAGCGGTCGTACGCGCCATGGACGACGCCGACGGTGAAGCCGAGCCCGCGGTCGGTCCGCACGCCCGCGCGGATCAGCCCCTCGACCGTGAACAGCGTCATCTGCGTGTCGTCGGTGATCGTCCCCGGGGGCCACCCCGGACCGCCGTCCACGTAGCCCCGCACCCCGTCCGGGTACTTCGCCACGATCGCCCGGCCGTCCTGGAACTCGACCGGCCCGCCGAGCGCGTCCCCGATCGCCCCACCCAGCAGACACCCACGCACCCGGGCCCGCCACGCCTCTTCTTCCTGCCGCGTCATGCCAGGACCCTATCGATGGTGGTGCCAGCGCTACCCCCAAGACGGGATCTGAGGCCAGTTCGTGCGGAGCCTGTTCCTTCTAGTGTCGTTGTTACAAGCAACCGATCGTTGAGAAGGAGCAGACGATGACCCCCGCAATCCGTCGTACCGCCGGGCGCCTGGCCGTGGCGGCGCTCGCCACGACAGCTCTCACCGGTGCCGCGATCGCCGGTGGTCAGGCAGCCAGCGCCAGCACCTCGTGCAAGGCGTCCCCGATCGTCAAGACCTTCAACGCCGTCCTCGCGGTGCGCACCGGCTCGACCGAGGACAGCAACGCCTGCCGCTGAGACCGCTGTCCGGCAGTTGGGTGCGGCGTGAAAGAATCGGGGCATGCTGCGCTGGCTCACCGCCGGCGAGTCGCACGGACAAGCGCTCGTCGCCGTACTCGAAGGTCTTCCCGCAGGCGTTGAGGTCACCACGGACGACGTGGCCGACGCCCTGGCTCGTCGTCGGCTCGGCTACGGCCGCGGCGCCCGGATGAAGTTCGAGCGGGACGAGGTGACGTTCCTCGGCGGGGTCCGGCACGGGCTGAGCCTCGGCAGCCCGGTCGCGATCCAGGTCGGCAACACCGAGTGGCCCAAGTGGGAGCAGGTGATGAGCGCCGATCCGGTGGACAGCGAGACGCTGGCCGGGCTCGCGCGGAACGCCCCGCTGACCCGCCCGCGGCCCGGTCACGCCGACCTGGCCGGCATGCAGAAGTACGGGTTCGACGAGGCCCGCCCGGTGCTCGAGCGGGCCAGCGCCCGGGAGACCGCGGCCCGGGTCGCGCTCGGCGAGGTCGCCGCCCGGTTTCTCCGGCAGGCGTACGGCGTGACGATCGTCAGCCACGTCGTCGAGCTCGGCACGGTCAAGGCGCCGTACGGCGTGATCCCGGCGTACGGCGACGTCGCCCGCCTGGACGCGGACCCGGTGCGCTGCCTGGACCCGGACGCGAGCAAGCAGATGGTCGCCGAGATCGATGCCGCGCAGAAGGCCGGCGACACCCTCGGCGGTGTGGTCGAGGTGGTCGTCGACGGTCTGCCGCCGGGTCTCGGCAGCTACGTGCACTGGGACCGCCGACTGGACTCCAAGCTGGCCGGTGCGCTGATGGGCATCCAGGCGATCAAGGGCGTCGAGCTCGGCGACGGGTTCGAGCTGGCCCGGACGCCGGGCTCCAAGGCGCACGACGAGATCGTCGCCGAGGACGGTGCGGTACGCCGTACCAGCGGCCGCTCGGGTGGTACCGAGGGCGGCATGAGCACCGGTGAGACGCTCCGGGTGCGGGCCGCGATGAAGCCGATCGCGACCGTGCCGCGGGCGCTCCGGACGATCGACACCGCGACCGGCGAGGCCGCGTCCGCACACCATCAGCGCTCGGACGTCTGCGCCGTACCGGCGGCCGGGATCGTCGCCGAGGCGATGGTCGCGCTGGTGCTGGCGGACGTGTCGCTGGAGAAGTTCGGCGGCGACTCGGTCGGGGAGACCGCGCGCAACCACCGGTCGTACCTGGCTCAGCTGCCGACGACCATCACGCCGCGGGAGTGGGAGTGAGCCCCGTCGTCGTCCTGGTCGGCCCGCCCGGATCCGGGAAGTCGACGATCGCCGCGCTGCTGTCGACGCGGCTCGGCGTCCCGCACCGCGACACCGACGCCGACATCGAGGCGACGGCCGGCAAGCCGATCTCGGACATCTTCGTCGACGAGGGCGAACCGCACTTCCGCGCGCTCGAACGGGCCGCGATCGTGGCCGCGCTGCAGAGCGCGGGGGAGGTGCTGTCGCTCGGCGGCGGCGCGATCCTGGACCCCGACACCCGCGCCGACCTGGCCGGCCACACCGTCGTCTTCCTCGACGTCAGCCTGCCCGAGGCCACCAAGCGCGTCGGCCTCAGCGTCGCCCGCCCACTCCTCCTCGGCAACGTCCGCACCCAACTCCGCAACCTGATGGAAGCCCGCCGCCCCCTGTACACCGAAGTCGCCAAACTGACCGTCCTCACCGACAACAAGACCCCCGACGAAATCGCCGACGAGATCCAGGAGCACCTCGGATGAGGATCCGGGTCGCGGCCGCGGCGCCGTACGACGTTGTGATTGGCAATAACCTGTTGGGGGAGTTGCCGGGGCTGCTGGGTGAGGGTGTGCAGCGGGTGGCTGTGGTTCACCCGCGGGCGTTGCGGGAGACGGGGGACGCGATCCGGGACGACCTGACCGCGTCCGGGTTCACCGCGCACGCGATCGAGATCCCCGACGCGGAGGAGGCCAAGACCGCCGAGGTGCTGGCGTACTGCTGGTCGGTGCTCGGGCAGGCCGGGTTCACCCGCTCGGACGCGATCGTCAGCGTCGGCGGCGGGACCACCACCGACCTGGCCGGATTCGTCGCGGCGACCTGGCTGCGCGGGGTGAAGGTCGTCCACATCCCGACCACCCTGCTCGGCATGGTCGACGCCGCGGTCGGTGGGAAGACCGGCATCAACACCGCCGAGGGCAAGAACCTGGTCGGCGCGTTCTGGGAGCCGGCCGGCGTACTGTGCGACCTGGCCGCGCTCGAGAGCCTGCCGAAGAACGACTACGTCAGCGGCCTCGCCGAGGTCGTGAAGTGCGGCTTCATCGCCGACCCGGTGATCCTCGACCTGGTCGAGAAGGACCCGGCCGCCGTCACCAGCCCGTCGTACGCCGCGACCGCCGAGCTGATCGCCCGCTCGATCCAGGTGAAGGCCGACACCGTCGGCGCCGACCTGCGCGAGCGGACCACCACCGCGGGCGGCCCGATCGGCCGCGAGGCCCTCAACTACGGCCACACCCTCGGCCACGCGATCGAGCGGGTCGAACGGTACAAGTGGCGGCACGGCGCCGCGATCAGCATCGGCATGGTCTTCGTCGCCGAACTCGCCCGCGCCGCCGGCCGCCTCGACGACGCCACCGCCGACCGCCACCGCGCCGTACTCGAGTCCCTCGGCCTCCCGGTCAGCTACCGCCCCGACGCCTGGCCGCACCTCCAGGACGCCATGAAACTCGACAAGAAAACCCGCGCCGACCGCCTCCGCTTCGTCATCCTCGACGCCCTCGCCAAACCCACCATCCTCGAGGCCCCCGACCCCAGCCTCCTGATCGCGGCGTACGGCGAGATCAGCTAGCCGAGGCCGTCCTTCGCACCGGACGCCAAGGTGTGGTCAGCGGAGCTCGGGGGGTACGTCCTCGTGGTGGAGGATGTCGAGCCGGGACACGGCGCGGGTCAGTACTACGTAGAGCCGGTGCAGGCCGCGGGGTTCGGCGGTGATGATCTCGGTGGGTTCGATCGCGATCACGTGGTCGTACTCCAGGCCCTTCGCCAGCGTCGCCGGTACCGCCGCCACCCGGCCGTCGCCGTCCGCGGCTGTTACCTCGACCCCGGCTGCCTTCAGCGCATCGGTGAGGGCAGGGAGTCGGTGGTCGGCGGCGATCACCCCGATCGAACCCTCGCGCTCGAGGGCCAGTCGTACGGCGGTCACGCAGCCGGCGGCGAGGTCGTGGACCTGGGTGATTCTCAGCTCGCCGTCCGAACGGAACGACGTCGTCGGCGGGACCTCGACCCGCAGCGAGGGCAGCAGCCGGTTCGCCAGCTCGACCACGGTGGCCGGCACGCGATACCCGGTGCTCAGGGCAACGATCTCGGCGGTCGGCTTGCCGAGGTGGGTGAGTTGTGAGCGCCAGTCCGGCGCGGCCCACGGGGTCGTGCCTTGGGCGAGGTCGCCGAGCACCGTGATCGAGTTGTGGTCGCTGCGCCGCGCGATCGCCCGGCATTGCATGGGGGAGAGGTCCTGCGCCTCGTCGACGATCACATGCCCGTACGTCGGCCCGCGCTCCAGCAGCGCACCGAGTTCGTCGAACAGCACGGCGTCCGCCGCCGTCCACCGCGCGGTCTTCGCCTTCCGCGGTCGCGGCCACGCGATCGCCGCCCGCTCCTGAGGCGTGAGCGCTGTCGCCGCGCGCGGATCGCTCAGCAAGGAGGCGAGCACCTCGTCGGCCTTGAGCAGCGGCCACACGGTCTCGACGTACGGCGTGACGGCGCGCGCCATCCGCCGCAGCCACACTCCGTTGCAGTTCTGCCCGCGGGCTTCGGCCTGTCGCTGCAGTGCGGCGACGATCCGCGCGATCACCCGTTCGCGACCGGTGAGGTACGTCGTCGCGTCGGCCCGCGTCTCCGCGACCATCGCCGCGAACTCGTGCTGGTTCACCCGCCACTTGTACGACTCGTCGGCGACGACGACGGCCTGCTCCGGCTGCCCGATCCGCCCGTACACGACGTCCCGCAGTACGTCGGCCATCCGGACGTCGTGTTTGACCGCCGCCGCGGCCGGATCGTCGGTCGCACGCACCTCGCGGTCGAGCAGTCGCTCGATCGTGGTCTGCTCGACGTCGACCTCGCCGAGCGTCGGGAGGACCGCGGAGATGTAGTGCAGGAACGCCTGGTTCGGGCCGAGGACCAGTACGCCGTTCCGCCGCAGACGCGAGCGGTGCGCGTACAGCAGGTAGGCCGCGCGGTGCAGCCCGACCGCCGTCTTGCCGGTCCCTGGTGCACCCTGGATGCAGACCGAGACGTCGAGGTCCGTCCGGACCAGGGTGTCCTGTTCGGGCTGGATGGTCGCCACGATGTCGCGCATCGGGCCGACGCGGGCGCGCTCGATCTCCCGCCGGACCAGGTCGCTCGCGCCGGACGGCGCGCCGTTGCGCAGGTGCTCGTCCTCGAAGCTGGTCAGCACGTTCGCCGACCAGCCGAAGCGGCGCCGGGTGCCGATCCCGCGCGGGGCCGCGGCGGACGCCTGGTAGAACGCGGCCGACACCGGCGCGCGCCAGTCGATCACCATCGGCGGGCGGCCGATCGCGTCCGAGATGTGCCGGCGGCCGAGGTAGTAGGTCTGCCCGGTGTGCTCGCCGGCGTCGGGGCCGTAGCAGATCACGCCGAAGAACGGCGGGTTGTCGCCCTCCTCACCGATGTCCCGGGCCAGGGTCTTCAGGTAGTACCCGAGCCGCTCGGCCGTGTACCGGTCGCCCCAGGTGTGCTCGCCGACGGCGACGTTCTCCCGGGCGCCCGCGACCATCCGGCGCAGTGCGCCGCGGCAGTGGCCGGCGTACGCACGCTCCTCGTCGAGGTCTCGCATCGGGGCTCCTCAAAACCTTGACCGAGTTAATCTTTTGCCTAGGTTAACATAGTGCCATGGCCGGACTTCGTGAGCGGAAGAAGCAGCAGACGCACGACGCCCTGTCGGAGGCGGCGATCGCGCTGTTCGTCGAGCACGGCTTCGATTCGGTGCCGGTCGCCGACATCGCGGCCGCGGCCGAGGTCTCGAAGCCGACGCTGTTCAAGTACTTCCCGAGCAAGGAAGACCTGGTCATGCACCGGATCGAGGACCACCGGCGGGAGGCGGCCCGGGTGGTCGTGGAGTCGGCGGAGCCGCCGGTCGCGGCGCTGCGGTCGTACTTCCTCACCGGCCTCGCCGGCCACGAGCCGACCACGGGGCTGAACGACCTTCCCCAGGTCGTTGCCTACTACAACCTCGTCTTCGGTACGCCGGCCCTTGCGACCAGGCTGCGCGAGTTCATGGACGACGACGAGCGCGCCCTCGCCGAAGCGCTGGGCGGTGACCTGGCCGCGGAGCTGCTGGCCGCGCAGCTGCTCTCGACCCGCCGCATCCTCGCGTACCGCAACTGGTCGGCGATCTCGCGGGGCCAGTCCGCCACCGCCCGCTACCCGACCGCGGTCACCGAGGCCGAGCAGGCATTCGACCGACTAGGGTGATGGCGTGAGCAAGCGAGTACTGGTACTGAACGGGCCGAACCTCGGGCGGCTGGGATCGCGGGAGCCGGAGAAGTACGGGACGACGACGTTCGCCGAGCTGACCGACGTGTGCGCGAAGACGGGGGCCGAGCTGGGCTTCGAGGTCGACGTCCGGCAGACCGACGACGAGGCCGAGCTGGTCGGCTGGCTGCACGAGGCCGCCGACGACCGGACCCCCGTCGTACTGAACCCGGCCGCCTTCACGCACTACTCGTACGCGCTGCGGGACGCGATCGCGCAGCGGACCGCGCCGCTGATCGAGATCCACCTGACGAACCCGGCCACCCGCGAGGAGTTCCGGCACACCAGCGTCGTCGCCGGGGTGGCGACCGGGACCATCGCCGGCTTCGGTCTCGACTCGTACCGGCTCGCACTCCGCGCACTGACCACCCTGGATTCGTAACCAACGTGCCTCATCGGGCATCAGGGTGAGTGTGGGTATCACTCTGCGACGCGATGGGGGACGAGGATGACGATTCCGGTCTGGGTGCGGACGCTCGACCCATTGTCGCGGTTCGGCCTGGTGCACGCGTTGGAGTGCAGCCCGGAGCTCTCGCTGACCGACGAGCCCGGTCCGGACGTGGTCGCATTGATCGCCGTCGACGCGCTCGACGCGGTCGCGGTGCAGGTACTGCGGGACGCGACGGAGCGCGGGTGCCGCCGGATCGTTGTGATCGGCAGCTCGATCGACGACGACGCGCTGATGACCGCGGTGCAGCTGGGCGTGTCCGGCGTACTGCGCCGTACCGACGCCACCGCGGACCGGATCGTGCACCTGGTGCAGGCCGCCGCCGCGGGTGACGGCAGCCTGCCGACGCATCTGCCTTCCCGTCTGCTCGGGCAGAGCCAGCGCGTCAGCAGACTGCCGAACGCGGGACTCTCCGACCGCGAGACACAGGTACTGCGACTTGTTGCTGACGGCAAGGATACGCAGGAGATCGCCCGCGAGCTCTCCTACTCAGAGCGCACGGTCAAGAACGTCCTGCACGCCGTCACCAGCCGCCTCCAACTCCGGAACCGCTCGCACGCCGTCGCGTACGCCCTCCGCCAGGGCCTGATCTAGTACCCAACCGTGAAGCGCTGCCGTACGTGCTGCGCCCGCTCCGCCTCGTCGACCAGCGCGACGGCGAAGTCCTCCAGCGAGATGCTCGAGCCGACGAGGTGGTCGTAGCCCGTCCGGTAGCGCCCGGTGCGCTCGCCCGGCTCCAGCAGGGCCGGCGGGCTCATGTAGGTCCAGTCCAGCCCGTCGGCCGCGCGCACCAGCTCGTACTGGGCCGCACACGCGCGGGCGATCGGCAGCAGCTCAGCCGGGAAGTCGGGCGCGTCCATCAGCGGCACCTCCTGTCCCGGCACCAGCAGGCTCGCAGCGCCGCCGACGAGGATCAGCCGCACGCCCGTCGCCTGCAGGCCGAGCAACAGCGCCTTGGCGGCGTCGACCAGTTCGCCTTCCTGACCGTCGCGCGGGCGGGTCGCACTGATCACCACGTCGTACCCGGCACTCAACCGCGCGACGTCGTCGGGGTTCGACGCGTCGCCACGCAGGTACGTAGAACCGGATCGCCCAACGCCGTCGACGTGATGCCCGCGGGCGGTGGCTTCTTGGACGACTCGGCTGCCGACGGCACCGGATGCGCCCCACACCAGGATCCTCATCCGACGAGTACCCGCGGCTTCTCGGCAGCGGCAGGCGTACGACGGATCTGCGCGCCGACGAGCGCTGCCAGCACAATGAGGCCGCCAAGCGCCTGTAGCGCAGTCAGGTGCTGGTTGAGAACCAGCCAGCCCAGTGTGGTGGCTACCACCGGGCTGAGCAGACCCAGGAACGTGACCTCGGTAGGAGCGAGTTCTCGGAGCCCCCGGAACCACAGGGCATACGCAACAGCTGAGCCGAACAGTGCGAGGTACGCATAGCCCGCAACGTTCCGCAGGGTGAAGTCAGGTAGCGATCCTTCGACCAGGAACGTGATCGGGAGCAGTACGAGCCCACCAGCGACCAACTGCCAACCAGTAGTGGCCAGTAGGGGAGCAGGTGACGTCCAACGCTTGCTGAGTACGACGCCGAACGCCATCACGACCGCCCCGCCGACAGCGGCCAGCACGCCCCACGCGTCGAGCCGTGCGCTGGCCCGCAGTACCAGCAGGCCGACGCCGAAGATGCCGGCTATCGCTGTGAGCACAGTGTGGAGAGACAGGCGTTGCCGTAGCAGTGCTGCGGACAGTAGGGCGACCAGCAGCGGCTGGATGGCGCCGACAGTTGCAGCGACGCCACCAGGCAGCCGGTAGGCGCCGACGAAGAGCAGGGCGTTGAAGGCGCCGATGTTGAGCGTGCCGAGGACCAGTGAGCGCCACCACCAGCTGCCGCGCGGCAGGACGCGGGTGATCGCGACCAGCAGCAGTCCGGCCGGCAATGCGCGCAACAACGCGGCCAGCAGCGGGCGGTGCGGCGGGAGCAGCTCGGTGGTGACCAGGTACGTCGTACCCCAGAACATCGGCGCGATCGCCGTGAACAGCAGGAGGGTGGTTCGTCGATTCCTTAGCACTAAGATAAAATATCTCAGCACTAAGATAATCTCAAGTCTCTCACCGCTAAGCTGAGTGGATGGCAGATCATGTCGACCTGGTGCTCGAGCAGTGGCGCGCGCGGCGGCCCGACCTGGACGCGTCGCCGATGGGGATCATCGGCCGGATGAGCCGGCTCGGTGCGCTGTTCGACGCCGAGCTCCGGCGGAACTTCGCCAAGCACGACCTGGACCGCGCGTCCTTCGACGTACTGGCGACCCTGCGCCGCAGCAACCCCGAGCACAGCCTGACCCCGGCCGGACTGATGCACTCGTCGATGGTCACGTCCGGCGCGATCAGCCAGCGGCTCGACCGGCTGGAGGCTCGCGGCCTGGTCACGCGGGCGCCCAGTGAGACCGACCGCCGCGGGGTCCAGGTGACGCTGACGCCGGAGGGGCTCGAGCTGATCGACAAGGTGCTGCCGACCCACGTCGACACCGAGACGCAGCTGCTCACCGGCCTGTCGAAGGCCGAGCGGGATCAGCTGGCGGGGCTGCTGCGGACGCTGCTGGAATCGCTCGGGGACAAGCGCGACTGATCATGACCGGCGCCGGCGCGGACTCGTTGCGGACGGCCCTCGTCCGGCACCTGACCGCGGCCGGCACGATCCACGACGCACGGATCGCCGAGGCGTTCCGGGCGGTACCGCGGCACCTGTTCGTCCCGCATGTCCCGTTGGAGGTCGCGTACGCCGACGACGTCGTACCGATGAAGCAGGACCGGACCGGGGTGCTGACGAGCTCCGTGTCGCAGCCGAGCATCATGGCGCTGATGCTGCAGCAGGCCGCGATCCGGCCGGGGGACCGGGTGCTGGAGATCGGGTCCGGCGGCTACAACGCCGCGCTGCTGCGGGAGCTGGCCGGGCCGGCCGGCGCGGTGACCACGGTCGACATCGACGCGGACGTGACCCGGCGGGCGCGGGCGTTCCTGGACCAGGCCGGGTACGGCGATGTCGCCGTCGTACAGGCCGACGGCGAGTTCGGGGATCCCGCGCGGGCGCCGTACGACCGGATCGTGGTGACCGTGACCGCGTGGGAGGTCGCGCCCGCGTGGGTGCGGCAGCTCCGGCCGGGCGGGCGCGTCGTCGTACCGCTGCGGGTCCGCGGGCAGACGCGGTCGGTCGCGTTCGACCTGGTGGAGGAGCACCTGGAGAGCAGGTCGACGACGATGTGCGGGTTCGTCAGCATGCAGGGTGCGGGGGCGCACTACGAGCGATACGAGTACGGGCTGATGTACGACGAGGACCAGGAGGGCGAGCCGCATCCCGACGTACTGGAGCTGCGACGGGAGTGCGAGTGGTCAGGGCTGCAGGTGCATCGTGAGGAGCCGTTGCTGGACCTGTATCTCTGGCTGGCGTGCAAGTTGCCCGGATACTGCGTGCTGGACAGCGAGGGCGTGCCGGCTGTCGCAACGGCAGACAGCCTGGCCTACGTGTCGAGGCGGCCCGGGCGGGACAAGTCGCACGTCGAGCTGGGGTGCAGTGCGCATGGACCGGAGGCGCATGTGTTGATCGACCGGGTGCTCGGGCAGCTGCGTTCGTGGGAGGGGCAGCGCCCGATGTTCCAGGTGCATGCGATGGGGGCCGAGTTGCCGCCGGGGTTCCACATTGCCCGGCGGCACAGCTACATCACTGTGCAGTGGGAGGCGTAGGCCGCGGCGGGTTGGCGACGGTCTGCCAGAGCTCGTCGATGTCGGAGCGGTCGTCGGGTTCGGGGGTGTCCACCCAGCCGCTGGCCCAGACGTTCTCGTCGCGGTCGTCGAGGTTGAAGATCGACTCCGCGAAGGCCGCCGAACCGACGTACCGGCCGTCGTCCTCGTCGGGTTCGTCCGCCTTCTCCGGTGTGGCTGAGGTTTGCGGGGTGACGAGGGAGCGGGCGTACTGCTGGGCTTCGAGGAGGCCGAGCTCGCGTTCCTCGCTGAGCAGCCGGACGGCGCCGACCTCGTTGCCGGCGTTCATCAGCGCGCGCACCCGGGTGTCCAGGTCCTGCTTGGTGGCGGGCAGGTGGTTCTGCGGTGGCCGGTGTGCGGGCGGCTGGTAGGGGCCGGGGTTGTACTGCATGGGGTACTGCGCCGGCTGGAACTGTCCGGGCGCTTGGTACGGCGCGACCGGCTGACCCGGGGGAGCCCACTCGCCCGGGCGGGCCGGCTGGCGGCCGTTCTGCAGGAGCTGCTGGAGGACGGCCGCGGCCTGCTGGCTGCCCTGCGGATTCCCGGCCTGCACCGGGAACGAGGGCTGGCCGGGCTGGGCCGGAGCTGCCGGCGGTGGTCCGCCCGGTCCGGCGGCCTGGGTGAACTGCCCCTGGAACTGGATCGGCTGGTTCCCGCCCTGCTGTGCCTGGATCTTCTGCACCAGTGCCTGCACGCGTGCGGCCTGCTTGGCGTTGTTCTTGGGGTTGTTGCCGCGGTTGGACTGCTGCCGTGCCTTGGTGATCAGGCTCAGCACGATCATCACCACGACGAAGATCACGAACTGCGTCATCGCCCGGCCTCCTGCCCGTCGCGCGGTCTGGACTGCCAGCCTAAGCCAACCCCAGGTCCGCCGAATCGGAGGAAACCCGGTGTGACCGCTACAATCCGGTGTTACCGCTGATCGATTTCGAAGGGCATACCCGCGTGGCAACGACGAACGACCTCAAGAACGGCATGGTGCTCGACCTGGACGGGCAGCTGTGGTCCGTCGTCTGGTTCCAGCATCACAAGCCGGGCAAGGGCGGTGCCATCGTCCGGACCAAGTTGAAGAACGTGCTGTCCGGCAAGGTGGTGGACAAGACCTTCAACGCCGACGTGAAGGTCGACGTGGCCACGGTCGACAAGCGTGACATGACCTACCTGTACAACGACGGGTCGGCGTACGTGTTCATGGACAAGTCGACGTACGACCAGATCCAGCTGCAGCCGGACGTGGTCGGCGACGCCGTGCACTTCCTGCTGGAGAACCAGGACGCGATCGTCGCCGTGCACGACGACCTCCCGCTGTACGTCGAGCTGCCGGCCTCGGTCGAGCTGCTCGTCGAGTACACCGAGCCCGGCCTGCAGGGCGACCGGTCCAGCGGCGGCACCAAGCCGGCGCGGCTGGAGACCGGGTACGACATCCAGGTGCCGCTGTTCCTGACCACCGGCGAGAAGGTCAAGGTGGACACCCGGACCGGGGACTACCTCGGCCGCGTCAACTCCTGACGACCGAAAGCTGACAACAGCACATGTCTGCCCGTAGCAAGGCCCGCAAGCGCGCACTGGACGTGCTGTTCGAGTCCGAGGTCAGGGGGCTGCCGGTCGGCGGCACCCTGGCCGACCGGGTGGCGGACAACGACCCGCCGGTGAACGAGTTCACCGTGGCGCTGGTCGAGGGAGTGGCGAAGCACATCGAGCAGATCGACGAACTGCTCGAGACGCATTCGGTGGGCTGGTCGCTGGACCGGATGCCGGCCGTGGACCGCAACATCCTCCGGATCGGTGCCTACGAGCTGCTGTACGACGACCAGGTCCCTGACGTGGTCGCGGTGAGCGAGGCGGTGGCGCTGGCGCGGGACCTGTCGACCGACGAGTCCCCGGCGTTCGTGAACGGGCTGCTGGCGAGACTGCTGCAGCTGAAGCCGACACTGGGTCTCTGAGACCCCGAGGGGGCGAGTCCCTCTCTCTTGCTGGTGCTACCTGGCCCGGTGACCGTCTCGGTACGGTCCCGGGCCGCTCTGTGCGGGTACTGCGGTGCGATGAGATGGTGCAGGTGGAGAAGGCGGGCGGCCGCGGGCCAGCTGCTACAAGCCCCGACCGTCAAGTGCCTTCACCTGGTGATCAGGCGCCGGCTGCCTCGGACGACTCCTCGACGTCACCCTTCGCCTCGGGGTTCAGGACACCCCAGGAGATGAAGCGCTCGGTCAGCGTCGTCGGCGACTCGTCGTAGATCACCGCGAGCGTGCGCATGTCGTCCTGACGGATCGACAGCACCTTTCCGTTGTAGTCCCCACGCTGAGCCTGGATCGTGGCCGCGTACCGCGTCAGCGGACCGGCCTCGCTCGCGTCGAGGTGTTGCAGAGCCTCCAGGTCGAGGATCAACCGGGGCGGAGCGGCAGCCGCAGCGGCCGCGCTGGCGTTTCCAGGCAGCAGTTCACGGATCGGTACGCCGTAGAAATCGGCGAGTTCCGCGAGCTTCTGGACCGTGACGGCCCGATCGCCGCGCTCGTACGAGCCGACGACGACCGCCTTCCAGCGACCCTTGGACTTCTCTTCCACACCATGCAGCGACAGCCCTTGCTGCTGGCGGATGGCGCGTAACTTGCCACCCAGTGTCTTCGCGTATTCGCTAGGCACGCTGGTTCTTCCCTCCAACTAGTTTCGTTCGGTCCGGCCTGCCGGAACGGGCCGGGTCTTGAAACCCCCCTCGATTACACAGAGTAACAATATTCCGGAGCGTAGGCCAGCGTCAAGACGGCGTGTCACTTCGGTTACCATGTCAAGCGGTCCGAACGTCCTTTAAAGACCTGTCCAGAGAGGCAGGAAAGGAGGAACGGTAGCGATGAGCCCTGCCCAGAGCGCAGAGCACCCCGAGATCACGCAGCCGCCGAATCGCAGCAGCCGCGAGGTCCTCGACGCTTCCGACATTTCCCGGGCACTGACCCGGATCGCCCACGAGATCCTCGAGCGGAACCGCGGCGCCGACCCGGTCGTCCTGCTCGGCATCCCCACCCGCGGCGTACCGCTGGCACAGCGGGTTTCCGCCCGGATTCAGGCGGTGGAGGGGCAGAGCGTGCCCACAGGGTCACTCGACGTGACCATGTACCGCGACGACATCGGCCTCAAACCTCCCCGTGGCCTCGAGCACACCGACATCCCGGCGGACGGGATCGACGGCAAGGTCGTGGTGCTGGTCGACGACGTGCTGTTCTCCGGCCGGACGATCCGCGCCGCGCTCGACGCGCTCGGCGACATCGGCCGCCCGCGCGCGGTCCAGCTCGCCGTCCTGGTCGACCGTGGGCACCGCGAGCTGCCGATCCGCGCCGACTACGTGGGCAAGAACCTGCCTACGTCCCTTGTGGAACGCGTCACAGTGCACCTCACCGAGCTCGACTCCGAAGACGCCGTCCTGATCGCCGACAAGGGGGCGAAGTGAAGCATCTGCTGAGTGCCGCGGACCTGAGCCGCGACGAGGCGCAACTGATCCTCGACACCGCCGAGGAGATGCGGTCGCTGGCCGACCGCCCGATCAAGAAGCTGCCGGCGCTGCGCGGCCGGACCGTGGTGAACCTGTTCTTCGAGGACTCCACCCGGACCCGGATCTCGTTCGAGGCGGCCGCCAAGCGGCTGTCCGCGGACGTCATCAACTTCTCCGCCAAGGGCTCGAGCGTGAGCAAGGGCGAGAGCCTCAAGGACACCGCGCTGACGCTGCAGGCGATGGGCGCCGACGCGGTCGTGTGCCGGCACGGCTCGTCCGGCGCGCCGCACCTGCTGGCGAAGTCCGGCTGGATGACCGGCTCGGTCGTGAACGCCGGCGACGGCACGCACGAGCACCCGACACAGGCGCTGCTGGACGCGTTCACGATGCGCCGCCACCTCGGCTCGCTGGAGGGTCGCCGGATCACGATCGTCGGCGACGTACTGCACTCCCGGGTCGCCCGGTCGAACGTGCTGCTGCTGTCCACGCTCGGCGCCGAGGTGACCGTGGTCTCGCCGCCGACGCTGCTGCCGGTCGACATGAGCAACTGGCCGTGCGCCACGTCGTACGACTTCGACTCGGTGCTGCCGAAGAGCGACGCGGTGATGATGCTGCGGGTGCAGCGCGAGCGGATGAACGACGCGTTCTTCCCGAGCGCCCGCGAGTACAGCCGCCGGTACGGGCTGGACCGGTACCGGATGGCGCAGCTGCCGGACGACGCGATCGTGCTGCACCCCGGCCCGATGAACCGCGGCATGGAGATCAGCGCCGAGGTCGCCGACTCCACCCGCTCGGTGATCGTCGAACAGGTCACGAACGGCGTGGCCATCCGGATGGCCGTCCTTTATCTGATGTTGTCGGGCAGTAACGAAGAGGAGCAGAAGGCATGACCGCATACCTGATCACCGGCGCGCGCATCGTGGGCGGTGAGGTGGCGGACCTGCTGATCGACAACGGTCAGATCGTTGCTGTCGGCACCGGACTGTCCAAGCCCGAGGGTGCCGCGACGATCGACGCCGACGGGTTGATCGCCCTGCCCGGGCTGGTCGACCTGCACACGCACCTGCGGGAGCCGGGCCGGGAGGACGCCGAGACGGTGTTCACCGGCACCCGGGCGGCCGCGAAGGGCGGGTTCACCGCGGTGTTCGCGATGGCCAACACCGACCCGGTCGCCGACACCGCCGGCGTCGTCGAGCAGGTCTGGCGGCTCGGCCGGGACGCCGGGTACGCCGACGTGTACCCGATCGGCGCGGTCACGGTCGGCCGCAAGGGCACCCAGCTCGCGGAGCTCGGCGCGATGGCGGACTCGGCCGCGCGGGTCCGGGTGTTCTCCGACGACGGCGACTGCGTCTGGGACGCCGCGCTGATGCGGCGCGCGCTCGAGTACGTGAAGGCGTTCGGCGGTGTGATCGCGCAGCACGCGCAGGAGCCGCGGCTGACCCAGGGCGCGCAGATGAACGAGGGTGCGCTGTCCGGCGTCCTCGGCCTGACCGGCTGGCCGAGTGTCGCCGAGGAGGCGATCATCGCCCGTGACATCCTGCTGAACGCGCACGTCGGCTCGAAGCTGCACGTCTGCCACCTGTCCACCAAGGGCTCGGTGGAGATCGTCCGCGCCGCGAAGCGCCGCGGGCTCGAGGTGACCGCCGAGGTGACGCCGCACCACCTGCTGCTCACCGAGGACCTGGCCGCCTCGTACAACCCGGTCTACAAGGTGAACCCGCCGCTGCGCACCAAGGCGGACGTCGAGGCGGTCCGCGAGGGACTGGCCGACGGCACCATCGACATCGTCGCCACCGACCACGCGCCGCACCCGGTCGAGGACAAGGACTGCGAGTGGAGCGCGGCCGCGTTCGGTATGACGGGGCTCGAGACGGCGCTCAGCGTCGTACAGCACGCGATGGTGGACACCGAGCTGCTCAGCTGGGCCGACGTCGCGGACCGGATGAGCTTCCGGCCGGCGGCGATCGGACAGGCCGCCGATCACGGGCGTCAGCTCGAGGCCGGTGCGCCCGCGAACGTGGTGCTGTACGACCCGCGCGTCGAGCAGACCGTCGTACCGGACGCCTCGGTGTCGCTGTCGCGGAACACGCCGTTCGAGGGGATGACGCTGCCGGGCAAGGTGGTCGCGACCTTCCTGCGAGGTGTACCGACCGTCCTGGACGGTGAGCTCACCCGATGAAGGCCGCACTGGGCATTCTCGGCACGCTGCTGGTGCTGGCGGCGGGCTACTTCGGGATGTACCGGGGCTGGCGGAACCGCCAGGCCCGGCAGTCCGGCCTGGCACCGTTGCCGTCGGCACCTGACGGCGAGACGCGCGGCGTCGAGGGCGTGTACGTCGCCACGACGAGCGCCGGCGACTGGATGGACCGGATCGCCGTGCACGAACTCGGGGTCCGCAGCATCGCGGACCTGGCCGTCAGCGCGGACGGCCTGATCTTCCACCGGCAGGGCGCGGCGGACGTGTTCATCCCCGTCGGCCACCTCACCGGTGTCCGGACCGACCGCGGTATCGCCGGCAAGGTGACCGCGGAGAAGTCCGGCCTGGTGGTGGTCACCTGGACCCACGACGGCCGCTCGCTGGACACGGGGTTCCGGCCCCGCCGCAAGGCCGACACCGCCGCCCTGACCGAATCCATCTCGACTCTGATCGGAGCACAATGAGTCAGCTCGCCCAGAAGCCGGCGCTGCTTGTCCTCGAGGACGGCCGGTCGTTCGCCGGCACGTCGTACGGGGCGACCGGGGAGACGTTCGGCGAGGCGGTGTTCACCACCGGGATGACCGGGTACCAGGAGACACTGACCGACCCGTCGTACCACCGGCAGATCGTCACCCAGACCGCGCCGCACATCGGCAACACCGGGATCAACGACGAGGACGACGAGTCGCAGAAGATCTGGGTCGCCGGGTACGTCGTCCGCGACCCCGCCCGGGTGCCGTCGAACTGGCGCGCCACCCGCTCGCTCGACGACCAGCTGAAGGCGCAGGACATCGTCGGGATCTCCGGGATCGACACTCGCGCGCTGACCCGGCACCTGCGCGAACGCGGCGCGATGCGGGCCGGCATCTCGACCGAGATCCTGGACGCCGGCGAGCTGCTGAAGAAGGTCCTCGAGCAGCCGCCGATGGTCGGCGCGGACCTCGCCACCGAGGTGACGACGTTCGAGCCGTACGTCGTGCCCGCCGACGGTGAGCGCCGGTTCACCGTGGTCGCGCTCGACCTCGGGATCAAGGCGATGACGCCGAAGCGGATGGCCGAGCGCGGCATCGAGGTGCACGTGCTGCCGGCCACCGCGACGCTCGAGGAGGTGCTGGCGGTGAACCCGGACGGCATCTTCATGAGCAACGGCCCGGGCGACCCGGAGACCACCGAGCACCCGACGACGCTGCTCAAGGAGCTGCTGCTGCGCGGCAAGCCGTACTTCGGGATCTGCTTCGGCAACCAGGTGTTCGGGCGGGCGCTCGGGCTCGGGACGTTCAAGCTGAAGTACGGGCACCGCGGCATCAACCAGCCGGTGCTCGACCGCGCGACCGGAAAGGTCGAGATCACCGCGCAGAACCACGGGTTCGCCGTCGACGCGCCGCTCGACTCGGTGGTGGAGACGCCGTACGGAACCGCTGAGGTGTCGCATGTTTCGCTCAACGACAACGTCGTCGAGGGCCTTCGACTGACCGGAAAAGACGGTCGTGTGCTGGCGTTCTCAGTGCAGTACCACCCGGAAGCCGCCGCTGGGCCGCACGACTCCGCATACCTGTTCGACCGGTTCGTCGAACTGATGGAAGGACGGAACTGATGCCGCGCCGTACAGACATCGATTCGGTGCTGGTGATCGGGTCCGGGCCGATCGTGATCGGCCAGGCCTGCGAGTTCGACTACTCCGGGACCCAGGCGTGCCGGGTGCTGCGCGAAGAGGGTTTCCGCGTCGTGCTCGTGAACTCGAACCCGGCCACGATCATGACCGACCCGGAGTTCGCGGACGCGACGTACGTCGAGCCGATCACGCCGGAGTTCGTCGAGAAGGTGATCGAGAAGGAGCGCCCGAACGCGCTGCTCGCCACCCTCGGCGGGCAGACCGCGCTGAACGCGGCGATCGCGCTGCACGACAACGGCGTGCTGGACAAGTACGGCGTCGAGCTGATCGGTGCGTCGGTGGACGCGATCCAGCGCGGCGAGAACCGGGAGTCGTTCAAGCACATCGTCGAGAAGCTCGGCGCCTCCGTCGCCCGCTCGGTGATCTGCCACACGCTGGACGACGTGATGGGCGCGGCGGACCAGCTCGGGTACCCGCTGGTCGTCCGGCCGTCGTTCACGATGGGCGGCGTCGGCAGCGGGATGGCGTACGACGAGGCCGACCTGCGCCGGATCGCCGGCGCCGGGCTGCACGCCTCGCCGACCACCGAGGTGCTGATCGAGGAGTCGATCCTCGGCTGGAAGGAGTACGAGCTGGAGGTGATGCGCGACAAGGCCGACAACGTCGTGATCATCTGCTCGATCGAGAACGTCGACCCGATGGGCGTGCACACCGGCGACTCGGTGACCGTGGCGCCGGCGATGACGCTGACCGACCGCGAGTACCAGGTGATGCGGGACCTCGCGATCGGCATCATCCGCGAGGTCGGCGTCGACACCGGCGGCTGCAACATCCAGTTCGCGGTGAACCCGGCCGACGGCCGGCTGATCGTGATCGAGATGAACCCGCGGGTGTCGCGGTCCTCGGCGCTGGCGTCGAAGGCGACCGGGTTCCCGATCGCGAAGATCGCGGCGAAGGTCGCGATCGGCTACACACTGGACGAGATCCCGAACGACATCACCCGGCAGACGCCGGCCAGCTTCGAGCCGACGCTGGACTACGTGGTGGTGAAGGTGCCGCGGTTCGCGTTCGAGAAGTTCCCGGCCGCGGACGCCACGCTGACCACGCACATGAAGAGCGTCGGCGAGGCGATGGCGATCGGCCGGAACTACACCGAGGCGCTGCAGAAAGCGCTGCGGTCGCTGGAGAAGCCGGAGGCCCGGTTCAGTTGGCACGGCCAGCCGTCGTCGGAGCTGGAGCCGTTGCTGGAGGCAATCAAGACGCCGCACGACGGGCGGCTGCGGACGATCATGGACGCGATCCGGGCCGGGGCGACGCCGGAGCAGATCTTCGACAACACCAAGATCGACCCGTGGTTCGTGGACCAGCTGTACCTGATCCACGAGACCGCGCTGCAGGTCGCGGCCGCGCCGCGGCTGACGCCCGAGGTGATCAAGCTCGCCAAGCGGCACGGGTTCTCGGACCTGCAGCTCGCCGAGATCCGCGGGCTGACCGAGGACGTCGTACGTGGCGTCCGGCAGGCGCTCGGGATCCGGCCGGTGTACAAGACGGTCGACACGTGCGCGGCCGAGTTCAAGGCGGAGACGCCGTACCACTACTCGTCGTACGACGAGGAGACCGAGGTCGCGCCGCGGACCGAGCCCGCTGTACTGATCCTCGGCTCGGGGCCGAACCGGATCGGGCAGGGCATCGAGTTCGACTACTCGTGTGTGCACGCGTCGATGGCGCTCCGCGAGGCCGGGTACTGCACGATCATGGTGAACTGCAACCCGGAGACGGTGTCGACCGACTACGACACGTCCGACCGGTTGTACTTCGAGCCGCTCACCTGCGAGGACGTGCTCGAGATCGTGTACGCCGAAATGCAGGCCGGGCCGGTCGCGGGCGTGATCGTCCAGCTCGGCGGGCAGACGCCGCTCGGACTGGCGCAGCGGCTCGCGGATGCCGGCGTACCGATCGTCGGGACGTCGCCGGAGGCGATCCACCTGGCGGAGGAGCGGGGTGCGTTCGGGAAGGTGCTGGCGGATGCTCAGCTGCCGGCACCGAAGCACGGTACGGCGATGTCGGCCGAGGCGGCGCACGAGGTCGCGGCGGAGATCGGGTTCCCGGTGCTCGTCCGGCCGTCGTACGTGCTCGGCGGGCGCGGGATGGAGATCGTGTACAGCGCCGCCGAGCTGACCGCGGCGCTGGACCGGCTGAGCGCCGGGTCGGGGTCGTGGGAGCACCCGGTGCTGATCGACCGGTTCCTCGACGACGCGGTCGAGATCGACGTCGACGGGCTCTTCGACGGGGACGAGTTGTTCCTCGGCGGCGTGATGGAGCACATCGAGGAGGCCGGCGTGCACTCCGGCGACTCGTCGTGCGCGCTGCCGCCGATCACGCTCGGGAACGCGGACATCGAGAACATCCGCCGGTCCACAGAGGCGATCGCGCGCGGGGTCGGCGTACGCGGGCTCCTGAACGTGCAGTACGCGCTGGCCGGCGACGTGCTGTACGTGCTGGAGGCGAACCCGCGGGCGTCGCGGACGGTGCCCTTCGTGTCGAAGGCGACCGCTACGCCGCTCGCGAAGGCGGCCGCTCGGGTGATGCTCGGTGCTTCGATCGCTTCGTTGCGCTCGGAGGGGTTGCTGCCGGCGGCTGGTGACGGGGGTACGTTGCCTGCTTCCACGCCGATCGCGGTGAAGGAGGCCGTGATGCCGTTCAACCGGTTCCGGACCATCGACGGGGCGTCGGTGGACACGGTGCTGGGGCCGGAGATGCGGTCCACCGGCGAGGTGATGGGCATCGACGACACGTTCGGTACGGCGTTCGCGAAGTCGCAGGCGGGGGCGTCGCAGCCGCTGCCGGCGGCCGGGAAGGTGTTCGTGTCGGTCGCGAACCGGGACAAGCGGCACATGATCTTCCCGGTCAAGCGGCTGGCGGATCTCGGGTTCCAGATCTACGCCACCGAGGGCACGGCGGACGTACTGCGGCGCAACGGCGTCGAGGCCGTGACGGTGCGGAAGAGCAGCCAGGGCCCGGGGCCGAACGGCGAGCCGACGATCGTCCAGATGGTGCAGGACGGCGAGCTCAACCTGATCGTCAACACCCCGATCGGCATCACCCAGGGCGGCTCGCCGCGGCTCGACGGGTACGAGATCCGCAGTGCCGCGGTCGCCCGCAACATCCCCTGCATCACCACGGTGCAGGGCCTCGCGGCCGCGGTCCAAGGCATCGAGGCCCAGCGCACCGGCGACATCGCCGTACGCTCCCTCCAGGACTGGACCCCAAGGATCCACGGTGCCTGACCGTTCGATGTACGAGCGGGTGGTGCGGCCTGTCCTTTACCGGTTGGGGCGTGGAGATGCGGAGGTCGCGCACGAGCAGACGCTCGCCGGCCTCCGCCTCCTCGGCCGTGTCCCTGGCGCCCCGCGCGCCGGCGCTCGCCTGCTCGGCTCGACCGCACCCCGCACGGTGTTCGGGGTGCGGTTCCCGTCGCCGGTCGGGCTTGCCGCTGGGATGGACAAGAACGGGGTTGCGTTGCGGGCGTGGCCGGCGCTCGGGTTCGGGTTTGTGGAAGTGGGGACAGTTACCGCACATCCGCAGCCTGGGAACGAGAAGCCGCGGTTGTTCCGGCTCGTGGAGCAGGAAGCGGTCATCAACCGGATGGGGTTCAACAACCTCGGCAGCGCCGCCCTGGCCGACCGGCTCGCGGTGTACGGCGAGCTCGGCTACCCGCTCGGCATCTCGATCGGCAAGTCCAAGGTCACCCCGCTGGACCAGGCGGTCGAGGACTACGTGACCTCGCTGCGCCGCCTCTACCGGTACGGCGACTACTTCGCGGTGAACGTCAGCTCCCCGAACACCCCCGGCCTCCGCGAACTCCAGGACGCCGGCCACCTCACCGAACTCCTCACCGCCCTCCACGCCGAAGCACAAGCGCTGACCGTCGCCGGTCTGGCCCCGAAGCCGATCCTGGTGAAGATCGCCCCCGACCTGACCACCACGGCGATCGACGAACTCCTCCAGGTCTGCACCGGCACCGGCGTCGCCGGCATCATCGCCACCAACACCACGATCGGCCGCCCCGGCGTCGAAACCCACCCGCTGGCCACCCAAGCCGGCGGCCTCTCGGGCCGCCCGCTGGCCGAGATCTCCGCCAAGGTGGTCGCCCACATCCACCACGAGACCGGGGGAGCGCTACCTGTCATCGGTGTGGGAGGGATCGTCGACCCGGCCGATGCGCTGAGGTTGTTCGATGCCGGCGCCAGCCTCGTTCAAATCTACACAGGACTGATTTACCGCGGCCCAGGACTGATCCGCCAGATCAACAGGAGCTTGCCATGAGCAACAACAAACCGTTCGGCGCGCGCCTGCGCGCGGCGATGGACACCCGCGGCCCGCTGTGTGTCGGCATCGACCCGCACGCCCACCTGCTGGACGCCTGGGGCCTCCCGGACACCGCCGAGGGCCTGGCGTCGTTCACGTACGGCGTCGTCGACGCGCTCGCGGACCGGGTCGCGGTGTTCAAGCCGCAGTCCGCGTTCTTCGAGCGGTTCGGCTCGGCCGGGGTCGCCGTACTCGAGCAGGCCACGATCCGGCTCCGCGAGGCCGGCGCACTGGTGATCATCGACGCGAAGCGCGGCGACATCGGGACCACGATGGCGGGCTACGCGTCGGCGTACCTGTCCGAGAAGGGCCCGTTGGCGTGTGACGCGCTGACGGTCAGCCCGTACCTCGGGTTCGGGTCGCTGCAGCCCGCGATCGACGAGGCGCGGGAGGCGGGCGCCGGCCTGTTCGTGCTCGCGCTCACGTCGAACCCGGAGGGTCCGCAGTTCCAGTCCGCCCGTACCGCCGACGGCTCGACGGTCGCGGGCGCCGTACTGAACGGCCTGCGGGACCTGAACGCCGGCGCGGACGGCCTCGGCTCGTTCGGCGCGGTCGTTGGCGCGACCATCAGTTCGACCGAGGAGAACCTGGACATCGGCGGCCCGCTGCTCGCCCCCGGCCTCGGCGCCCAGGGCGGCACCGCCGAGGGCCTGACGAAGGTCTTCGGTACGGCGGTCCGCAACGTCGTACCGTCCAGCTCCCGCGAGATCCTCGGCGCCGGCCCGGACGCGAACGCCCTGCAGGACGCGGCCGAGCGCGCCAACGACGCCTACCGGGCGGTCCTCGGCTACTGAGTACCCTCGTCGGATGACGTCAGGCCTGGAGCTGTGCGCACGGTTCTACCACGAGGTTGTGCGGCACGTCGTCGACGTGCCGCACAGTGCGGCGCTGATGGGGCGTGGTTCGGAGGTGCTCGGGTTCGACGACGAGATGTCGACGGACCACAACTGCGAAGCCCGCGTGCTGCTGTTCGCCGACGGGGATCTCGAGGTGCGGGTCCCGCCGGAGTTCGAGGGACGGGCCGCGTTCGTCGAGGTGCACACGATCCGCGACTACTTCCTCGAGCAGCTGTCCTTCGACGTCGACGCCGAGCTGAGGCCGATGGACTGGTTGACCTTTCCGGAGTCGATCCTTCGCCAGCACACCGCGGGCGATGTCTTCCACGACGACCTCGGCCTGCAGGCGGTCCGTGACCGGCTGGCGTACTACCCGGACGACCTCTGGCGGTACCTGATGCTCGTCGCCTGGTGGCGCGTGCACCCGGAGATGAACCTGGTCGGTCGCGTCGGGTACGTCGGCGACGAGCTCGGTTCGTCGCTGATCGGGGCACGGCTCGTGCACGATCTGATGCAGCTGTGCTTCGTGCTGGAGCGCACCTACGCGCCGTACTCCAAATGGTTCGGTACGGCGTTCCGTCAGCTGTCGTGCGGTCCGGCGCTGGAGCCGCTGCTGCGCGAGGTGCTGCGCGCCGGTACGTGGCAGGAGCGCGAGGATTCGCTGCTGGCGGTGTACGCCGCTGTCGGTGAGCTGCACAACCGGCTCGGGATCACCGAACCGGTGACGCTCCGCGTGGAGCAGATGTGCGGGCGGCCGTTCAAGGTCCTGTGGGGCGACTTCATCGGCGAGCTCACCGCCCAGATCCAGGACCCGGACGTCCTGCGGATCTTCGAGCGCTGGCGCGTCGGCGGGATCGAGCAGGTCCGCGACGCGTTCTGGCGTCCCGCTGACCGCCGTCAGCTGGTGGAGCTGCTGTAGAGCCGGCCGAGCAGCTCCACGGCGGCCTGCGTCGCCGGGTGCGGATCCTCGCGCTGCCAGATCAGGTGTACGTCGACCGGCGCCGCGTCCCGCACCGGGCGGTACGTGACGCCGTCGCGCCGGTACTGCGTCGTCGTGGCCTGCGGTGTCATCCCGACGCAGCGCCCCGACGCGACCGCGGCCAGCCAGTCGTCGACGTCCTGGGTGTACTCGATCGCCGGGCGCGCGTCCGGCGGCCACAGATCGGCCGTGGTGCTGCCGGTACGCCGGTCGATGACGAGGGTCCTGTGCCGGAGCTGGTCGAGCGTGACGGCCCGTTTCCGGGTGAGCGGGTCGTCGGCGGGCAGAGCGCAGTACCGCTGCTCCTGGGTGAGCAGGACGTGCGCGAAGCGCCGGAGGTCGAGGTGGCTGCGGACGACCGCGAGGTCGCACAGGCCCTCGGCGAGGCCGCCGGTCGGGGTGTTGGTGCGGATCAGCTGCAGCTCGGTCCCGGGATGCTCGGCCGCCCAGCGGCGCTGGAACTCGCGGGTGTGGCTGCCGAACGCCGACCACGCGTGCCCGACGCGGAGCCGGCTGTGTCCGCCGGTCGCGTCGGCGACGAGTTCGTCGAGCTCCGCCAGGACGTGCCGCGCACGGGCGAGGACCCGGACGCCGACGGCGGTCGGAGTGAGCGACCGGCTGGTGCGGTGCAGCAGGCGGACGCCAAGTTCGCGTTCCAGCGCCAGCAGGTTCCGGGACACCGCGGCCTGCGAGATCCCGAGCTCGATTGCGGCGTCGGTGAACGTGCCGGCGTCGACGATCTCCACCAGGCACCGCAGCTGCCGGATCTCCATGACTCCAGCGTATAGATCCGCCGTACGCCGCATTTTGCAGCGGGCCGCCGGGAGCGGATCCTCGGGATCGTGAGGCGAGATCGGTGGGTCGGTGTGGTGATGATGCTCGGCAGCGGGCTGTCGACGCAGGTCGGTGCGTCGGTGGCGGCGCTCGCGTTCCCGGTGATCGGACCGGCGGGCGTGGTGGCGATCCGGCAGTGGGTCGCCGCGCTCCTGCTGCTCGCCGTCGGCCGGCCGCGATTCCGTACGATCACCGCCCGCCAGTGGCGCACAGTGATCGCCCTGGCCGCGGTCTTCGCCGTCATGAACCTGTCCCTCTACACAGCCATCGACCGCGTGGGCCTGGGACTCGCCGTGACGCTCGAGTTCCTGGGTCCGCTCTCCGTTGCACTGCTGGGCTCTCGGCGCCTGCTGGACCTGGTGTGCGCACTCGTGGCCGCTCCGGCCGTCATCCTCCTCACCCGCCCGCAAGCGACAACGGACTACCTAGGCGTCGGCTTGGGCCTGCTCGCGGCGCTCTGCTGGGCGTTCTACATCCTCCTGAACCGCAAGGTCGGCAGAGAGTTGCCGGGTGCAACAGGTGCCGCCGCGGCGGCCGGACTGTCCGGTTTGGCCTACGTACCCGTCGGCATCGTCGTACTGCTGCATCACCCCGCGACGCTCGCGGCCGCGACGTACGCGCTGGCTGCTGGTGTGCTGTCGTCCGCAGTCCCTTACTTCGTGGACGTTCTGACGCTACGGCGGGTCTCGGCGCAGTTCTTCGGCGTGTTCATGAGCGTCAACCCGGTACTCGCGGCTCTCGTCGGACTCGTTGTACTGCATCAGCGGCTGGCGGTGCTCGACTGGTTCGCGATCCTCGTGATCGTGTCCGCGAACGCGGTGGCGATCACCTTCGGCGCTGACGCAGTACGTCACAAACGGGTTCCAGTCGCGGAGTGCGACGTTGTTCACGGCGTGCCGGAAGGTGCGGTGACCCCGGCGTTCGGAAAGGTGTCGGCGGACGGGGAGCCACGGTCTTCCCGCGTGACACAGTGAAGGAACACGATGCGGAAGCTGGCAGCCCTCGCGGCGGTTGTGACGATGAGTGTTGGCGCCCTGACGGCCTGCTCGGGTGGCAACTACTGCGACGACCTGAAGAGCTACGTCGACACCGGCAAGAACCTCGACACCAAGAAGCCCGGGGACCTGGACAAGATCCTGTCGGAGTCCAAGAAGGTCAAGAGCTCGGCGCCGAAGGACCTGAAGGACGACTGGCAGGTCGTCATCGACTACATCGGCAAGGTCAAGGACGCGAACGGCGACACCACCAAGCTGGCGGAGCTGGCCAAGGGCGACGGCATGGCCAAGATCCAGTCGGCGCAGCAAGCGATCACCAAGCAGGCGAAGGACTCCTGCAAGATCGACATGAACAGCACCGGTAACTGATCCACCGCGGGTGCATCGGTGGGACGGCTCTGCCCGTTCCGTCCCACCGGAACCCGCCGGGTAGTAGCGTGACTTTCCGTGAAGACTCTCGCCGTTCTCGCCGTTCTCGCCACCGTCGCCGCCGGTGCCGGTCTGCTGACCGCCTGTACCGACGACCAGGCGTACTGCGTCGATCTGGCCAAGTACGCCGCCAAGGTGGTCGACGTCGACCCGCAGAAGCCGGTCGACTACGTGAAGATCCTGGACCAGGCGAAGAAGCTCCAGGGCTCCGCGCCGAAGGACGTCAAGGACGACTGGGGCGTGGTCGTGGCGTTCGCCGAGAAGGCCAAGAGGGCCGGTTCGGACAAGGCCGAGCTGGCCAAGCTGAGCAACCAGACCGGCGCCGTGATGACGGCGTACAACAACATCTCGGGGCAGGCGAAGGACAGCTGCAAGGTCGACCTGCCCAAGCTGAACTGACGACTCGACCCGACGTCGTCCGATCCCCGGGCTGAACCCGTGTTAGGTTCCCTTGCGAAGCCATACAACGGGACAAGGTGAAACGGTGCCACTTCCTACTTTGACTCCGGAGCAGCGTGCGGCAGCTCTGGACAAGGCCGCGGCGGCGCGGCGTGAACGAGCCGAGATCAAGAACCGGATCCGGCACTCGGGAGCGTCTCCGACGGAGGTGCTGCACGAGGGGCAGACGAACGACGTGATCGGCAAGATGCGGGTCAGCCAGCTGCTGCAGTGCATCCCCGGCGTCGGCAAGGTCCGGGCGCAGCAGATCATGGAGCGCGCGGGCATCTCCGAGACCCGGCGGGTCCGCGGCCTCGGCTCGAACCAGATCGCGGCGCTCGAGCGCGAATTCGCCGAGTGATCCAGGTGAGCCAGACCAAAACACCGACTGGCTCGTTGGACACTGGTGTGACGATGACCACGCACCCGAACGACCCTGCACCGGCCGACAGCGGTGAGCGGCCGCCGGCCAGGCTGACCGTGCTGGCCGGACCGACCGCGGTCGGCAAGGGCACGGTCGCCGCGGACATCCGGGAGCGGTTCCCGGACATCTGGATCTCGGTGTCGGCCACCACCCGCAAGCCGCGGCCGAACGAGGTGCACGGCGTGCACTACCTGTTCGTGTCGGACGCCGAGTTCGACCGGATGATCGCCGCCGGCGAGCTGCTCGAGTGGGCGGTCGTGCACAAGGCGGCTAGGTACGGTACGCCGCGGCAGCCGGTGCTGGACAAGCTCGCCACCGGCCGGCCCGCGCTGCTGGAGATCGACCTGCAGGGCGCCCGGCAGGTCCGCGAGACGATGCCGGAGGCGCACTTCGTCTTCCTGGCACCGCCGAGCTGGGACGAGCTGGTCCGCCGGCTGGTCGGTCGCGGCACCGAGACGCCGGAGGAGCGCGAACGCCGGCTCGAGACGGCGGTGCTGGAGCTCGCGGCCGAGAAGGAGTTCGACGTGACGATCGTGAACGCCTCGGTTCGGGAGGCCGCCGATCAGTTGGTAAAGTTGATTCGATCACCCTCCACCCCTGGAAAGAGCTGAACTTGTCTGGCAACCAGCCCGTCGCCATCGGCATCACCTCCCCGCCGATCGACGACCTGCTCACCCACACCGACTCCAAGTACAAGCTCGTGCTGTACTCGGCCAAGCGGGCGCGGCAGATCAACGCCTACTACTCGCAGCTCGGCGAGGGCCTGCTGGAGTACGTCGGACCGCTGGTCGAGACGCACGTCCAGGAGAAGCCGCTGTCGATCGCCATGCGCGAGATCAACGACGGTGTGCTGACCTGCACGGACATCGACCCCGAGGCCGAGGCGGAAGCCGCCGCGGCCGCGGAGAAGTCCGAGTAACAACCCCACACGACCGACCGGGAACGGAGTCCGCGTAGATGTCCGCAACCGGTGACCAGACCCCCGGTACGCCGAGCGCGCCGGGGGCTGACGTCGTGCCCAGGCACAAGCCGAACGTCGTGCTGGGCGTCGGCGGCGGGATCGCGGCGTACAAGGTCTGTGACCTGCTGCGGCGGCTGACCGAGTTCGGGCACAGTGTGCGGGTGGTGCCGACGGCGGCCGCGCTGGAGTTCGTCGGCGCGGCGACCTGGGCGGCGCTGTCCGGGAAGCCGGTGACCGCGGACCCGTTCGACGACGTCCACGAAGTGCCGCATGTGCGGATCGGCAAGGCCGCCGAGTTGGTCGTGGTGGCGCCCGCCACCGCGAACCTGATCGCGAAGGCGGCGCACGGGCTGGCCGACGACCTGCTCACGAACACACTGCTCACCGCGCGCTGCCCGATCCTGTTCGCGGCCGCGATGCACACCGAGATGTGGGAACACCCGGCCACCCAGGCGAACGTCGCGACGCTGCGGTCGCGGGGGATCACCGTGCTCGACCCGGCGGTCGGGCGGCTGACCGGCTCGGACACCGGGCGTGGCCGGCTGCCGGAGCCGTCGGAGATCTTCGCGATCAGCCAGCTGATGCTCGCCGACGAGGCGGCGCGGGCGGCCGGGCAGTCGGTGGCCGATCTGACCGGGAAGCACGTACTGATCAGCGCCGGCGGGACCCGCGAGCACCTCGACCCGGTGCGGTACCTCGGCAACTCGTCGTCCGGGAAGCAGGGGTACGCGCTGGCCCGGATCGCGGCCGCCCGCGGCGCGAAGGTGACGCTGGTCGCGGCCAACTCCGAGCTGCCCGACCCGGCCGGCGTCCAGGTGGTGCCGGTGGTCTCGGCCCAGGACCTGTACGACGAGATCACCGGCCGGGCCGCCGACGCCGACGCGATCGTGATGGCCGCGGCGGTCGCGGACTTCCGCCCGGCGGACGTCGTCGAGCACAAGATCAAGAAGACCGCCGACGGCGCCGTACCCGCGGTCAACCTGGTGCAGAACCCGGACATCCTGCACACGATCTCGCACGACCGCGCCCGCCCCGACCAGGTCATCGTCGGGTTCGCCGCGGAGACCGGCGACGCCAACCACACGGTCCTCGAGCTCGGCCGCGCCAAACTCGAACGCAAGGGCTGCGACCTCCTGGTCGTCAACGACGTCTCCGGCGGCAAGGTCTTCGGCAGCGACCTCAACGAAGCCGTAATCCTCGACCGCACCGGCACCGCCCTCCCCGTCCCCTCCGGCTCGAAAGACGCCCTCTCCGGCGTCATCTGGAACCTGGTCGCCACCCGCTGGTCCTAAGAGGACAGGAGCTGTCCGCTTCTCGTTCTAGGGTCGGGGGATGGAGATCTCCTGGGGTGCTGTGGTTGGGCGGCGGATGCGGCGGCACGGGCTGGTCGAGCCTGTGGGTGCGGCGGTTGACGCGGTGCGGGGGATGTGTGGGGCGCATGCGCAGATCGCGGCGGCGGGGGAGGTTTCCGTGGCGGTGCGGGTGGTGGGGGCGGATCGGGGGACGGTGCAGCGGGACGACGGGCTGGTGAAGACGTTCGGGCCGCGGGGGACCGTGCATCTGTTGCCGGTCGAGGATCTGCCGATGTGGACCGGGGCGTTGTCGGGGCTGCCGGGGAACGGGCAGCAGCCGGAGCCGATCCGGATGACGCCGGACGAGATCGACCAGGTGGTGGTGGCGATCGGGGAGGCGCTCGCGGACGACGACCTGACCGTCGACGAGCTGACCGAGGAGGTCGTACGGCGGACCGGTGAATGGGCTCGTACGCCGACCATCCCCGCGTTCCAGGGCGCGTGGGCGCGGTGGCGGCAGGCGGTGTACGTCGCGGCGCACGCCGGCGTCCTCTGTCACGGGCCGATGCGCGGACGGCTCACGACGTACTCGAATCCGCACCGTCTGCGCCCGTTCGACCCGATGCCCGCCGAGAAGGCGCTCACCGAACTGCTCCACCGGTACCTGTACTCCTATGGCCCCGCCACCCCGCAGCAGTTCGCCCGTTGGCTCAAGACCACGCCCACCCTGGTCAAGCCGTACTTCGACGACCTCCCGCAGGTCCGGCTCAACGGTGAGATGGCGTGGGTGGCACCAGGGGACGAGGACTTCCCGGACGACCGTGCCGACGGCGTACGCCTGCTGCCGTACTTCGACGCGTACGGCGTCGGCAGCTACCCGCGGGAGCTGCTCTTCCCCGGCAAGGCGTTCGAGCGCGCGACCGCCCGCGGCCAGGCCGGGAACTATCCGCTGCTGCTCGTGGACGGCGTCGTCGCGGGCGTCTGGCACCAGAAGAAGGCCGGCCGGACACTGCACGTCACGGTCGAGGCGCTGGCCCCGCTGAACCGGCGCCGGCGGCAGCTGCTCGACGCCGAGGTGGACCGGTTGGGTGCGATCCTCGGTGCTGCGCCCTCGCTCACACTCGGCGACGTGACGGTCGGCCCGCACGCGTGAAACCTGGCCAGTTGTCCAGAATATGGTCGCTGGTCTTGTATATCGGACGAATTCGGAGCGTCGCCGGGATCCCGGGGGAAACTGCTGGCATACTTCCCAGATGCATCGCCAACCGCCGGTGCATTGGGGGGATCGCGCGGCCGGATCCATCAGCCGGGCGGCACACGAGGAATTCGAGGGAGAACTGTGGCGAGGCGCCTTTTCACGTCCGAGTCCGTGACCGAGGGTCACCCGGACAAGATCGCTGACCAGATCAGCGACTCCATCCTCGACGCGTTGCTGGCCGAGGACCCGAAGAGCCGGGTCGCGGTCGAGACCCTGATCACCACGGGTCTGGTGGTTGTCGCGGGTGAGGTCACCACGACGGCGTACGTCGACATCCCGGGGATCGTGCGGTCGCGCATCCTCGAGATCGGCTACGACTCGTCCCTGAAGGGCTTCGACGGCGCGTCCTGTGGGGTGCAGGTCGCGATCGGGAGCCAGTCCGCGGACATCGCCCAGGGCGTGGACACGGCGTACGAGACGCGCTCGGCCGCGTCGCAGGACGCGCTGGACCTGCAGGGCGCCGGCGACCAAGGGCTGATGTTCGGCTACGCGTCGAACGAGACGCCGGAGCTGATGCCGCTGCCGATCACGATCGCGCACCGGCTGTCCGAGCGGCTCGCCGAGGTGCGGAAGAACGGCACGCTCGCCTACCTGCGCCCGGACGGCAAGACCCAGGTCACCATCGAGTACGACGGTGACAAGGCGGTCCGGATCGACACCGTGGTGGTGTCCAGCCAGCACGCGGCCGACATCAACCTCGACACGATGCTGACGCCGGACATCAAGAAGCACGTTGTGGACCCGGTGCTCGAGCAGTTCGACATCGACGCGACCGGCTACCAGTTGCTGGTGAACCCGACCGGCCGGTTCGAGATCGGCGGCCCGATGGGCGACGCCGGGCTGACCGGGCGGAAGATCATCATCGACACGTACGGCGGGATGGCCCGGCACGGCGGCGGCGCGTTCTCCGGCAAGGACCCGTCGAAGGTGGACCGGTCGGCGGCGTACGCGATGCGCTGGGTGGCGAAGAACATCGTCGCGGCCGGCCTCGCGGACCGGGTCGAGTGCCAGGTCGCGTACGCGATCGGCAAGGCCGCGCCGGTCGGCTTCTACGTCGACACGTTCGGCACCGAGAAGGTCGAGGTCGCGAAGATCGCCGAGGCGGTCCGCGAGGTCTTCGACCTGCGCCCGGCGGCGATCATCCGGGACCTGGACCTGCTCCGCCCGATCTACGCCCAGACCGCCCGGAACGGCCACTTCGGCCGCACCGGCGAGGACTTCACCTGGGAGCGCACCGACCGCGTCGAGGCCCTCAAGGCCGCGATCAACAAGTAACGCCCGGTTCACCGCACGGCCCGGCTGCTGTCACGGCAGCCGGGCCGTCGCTTGTCCACAGGGACAGGCCGACCTCCGACGGAGTGTCGTCCCGGCCGACTAGAGTTTCCCGGTGACATCGAACGGAGACTCGCCGGAGCAGCTGACGCTGCTGCGTGACACCGTTCGCCGGTCACGCACGAAGGAACCTGCTGAGATCACCGCGACGTTGCCGGTGGCCCGGATCGCGGTCGACGTCTCGCTGCCGCACCTGGACCGGCCGTTCGACTATCTGGTCCCGGACGACCTGACCGCGACCGCGCAACCGGGTGCCCGGGTGAAGGTGCGGTTCGCCGGCAAGGACCTGGACGGGTTCGTGCTGGAGCGGCTGGCCGAGTCCGACCACGACGGCAAGCTGGCCCGGCTCCGCAAGGTGGTGTCCGGCGAGCAGGTGCTGACGCCGGAGATCGCGGACCTGTGCCGGGCGGTCGCCGACCGGTACGCCGGGGTGTTCGCGGACGTCACGCGGCTCGCGGTCCCGCCACGGCACGCGAAGGTGGAGAACGAGCCGCTGCGCTGTGATCAGCCGCTGGTGCCGCCGGTGTCGACGTCCCGCTCGGAGTGGTCGCCGTACCCGGCCGGTTTCCTCGACGCGATCGCGCGGGGCGAGGCGCCGCGGGCGGTGTGGACCGCCGTACCGGGGGCCGACTGGCCGCTCGCGTTCGCGCAGGCTGCGGCGGTGTGTGCGGCGTCGGGTCGTGGCGCGTTGCTGCTGGCGCCGGACGCGCGGGACCTGGAGCGGCTGGCGGCTGCCTGCACAGCGGTGCTGGGCGAGACCGGGTTCGTCACGCTGTCGGCGGATCTCGGGCCGACGGCCCGGTATCGCGCGTTCCTGGCCGCGCTGCACGGGCGGGCGCGGGTGGTGATCGGGACGCGCGCGGCGGCGTTCGCGCCGGTGGCGGACCTCGGGCTGGTGGCGATCTGGGACGACGGCGACGAGTCGTACGCCGAGCCCCGCGCGCCGTACCCGCATGCCCGCGAAGTCCTGCTGCTACGGGCGTTCCGGCAGCAGTGCGCGGCGTTGCTCGGCGGGTTTGCGCGGTCCGCGGAGGCGGCGGCGCTGATCGAGTCCGGGTTCGCCCACGAGCTGATCGCGGACCGGAAGGTGATCCGCGCGGCGGCGCCGTCGGTGCACATCGCGGGGGAGTCGGACCACGACCTGGCCCGGGACCCGTCGGCGCGGGCGGCGCGGCTGCCACACCGGGCCTTCGAGATCGCGCGCGAGGGGCTGCGCTCCGGGCCGGTGCTGGTCCAGGTCCCGCGGGCCGGGTACCTGCCGAGCCTGGTGTGCCAGACGTGCCGGGCGCCGTCGCGGTGCGCGACCTGCGGCGGCACGTTGCGCCGTACCGGGGGATCGGGGCCGGCCAGCTGCAGCGTCTGCGGGCGCCCGGCCGCGGACCACCGGTGCCCGGAGTGCGGTGACACCCGGATGCGCGCCGCGATCATCGGAGCCCGCCGTACGGCGGAGGAGCTGGGGCGGGCGTTCCCCGGCGTCGTCGTCCGTACGTCGGGTGGCGACAACGTGCTGGACGTCGTGCCGGACGCGCCCGCGCTGATCGTGAGTACGCCCGGCGCCGAGCCGGTCGCCGAGGGCGGGTACGCCGCGGCGCTGCTGCTCGACACCTGGCTGCTGCTGTCCCGCCCCGACCTGCGCGCCGCCGAGGAGGCCGTCCGCCGCTGGTTCAACGCGGCCGCCCTGGTCCGCGCGGGCGCTCCGGTGATCCTGGTCGGCGACCCGTCCGCCCTTCCGCTGCAGGCGATCGTCCGCTGGAGCCCCGAGGGATACGCGCTCCGCGAGATCGAGGAACGCCGTACCGCCCGCCTCGCCCCGGCCGCCAAGCTCGCCGAGCTGACCGGCCCGCCCGAGGCCGTGAACGACCTGATCACCCGCCTCCGCGACGTGATCCCGCCGTCGGCCGGCCTGGAGGTGCTTGGCCCGGTGGACGTCGACGACGAGACCGCGCGCGCCGTGGTCCGCACCCCTCGCGCCCACGGCGGCACGCTGGTCCGCTCCCTCAAGGAAGCCCAATCGGCCCGCGCCACCAAGAAGAACCCCGGCACGGTCCGCCTCCAGGTCGACCCGCCCAACTTCGGCTGACCTACCGCCGGAACGCCTTCCTGGCCGCCGCCGCGGTCGTCGTGAAGTACTCCGCGGGCTCGAGGAACCACCACTCGTCGAACGGCACGCCGTTGGTGAGGTCGCGCCGATAGCCGAAGCACACCAGGTAGAGCGGCCTGATGTACATGACGCCTTCGAGCCGGTCGAGCTCCTCGTCGGTCAGCTCGACGTGCTTGCGGTACGCCGCGACGACCGCCTCGACCCGCTCCTCGTTCGTGCTTCGCGTGGGCGCCCAGTTCCCCGTGCCCCACAGCAGGAACGCGAGATCGGAGAGCCGCGCGCCTCGCCCCGATGCCTTCCAGTTGATTGCTACCGGCCCGTTCTTGCCGATGATCGCGTGATTGGGTGCATGCAGGAGATTGCCGTGGAGCAACCCTTCGGGCAGTCCTTCGGCGTCGTCCGCGGAGCGCACCTGGTCGAGGAGCTGCTCGAACCGCTCGCGGTCGGCCGCCCCGACCTTCGTGTCCACGGCGTCGAGAAACGCCAACCCTGCCAGGAGATCCTGCCGCGGCGTCCCCATCCGCCGGGGGTCCTCGCCGCTCGCCCCGCCTGGCCGGCTGACGGTCTCGTCGTACGGCAGCGCATGCAGCCGTCCGAGCAGGTCGGCCATGATCGCGAAGCCCTCTTCGTCCGGCAGCGGCGTGCTCTCGACGTACTCGGTGACGAGGACCGCGCTGCCGTCGAAGTCGGAGACCGCGTCGTCGACCGCGAGCCGTTCCGCGGGATAGTCGTGCCGCGCGAGAAATCGCAGTACGGCGGCGTCGCCCTCGACGTCGGACCGCGACCGGGCCGGCGGGAATGCCCGCGCGATCCACGCGGGACCGTCGGTCCGGTCGATGCGGAAGACGTACGTCTTGTGCACGCTGAGCTTGGTCGCCGCGACCGCGTCGATCCCGTAGCGGTTCCGGAGATGGACGAGCAGCCGATCGCCGTCCGGCTCGTGGTGGATGCGGTCGGTCAGCCCCTCGAGGTCGGTCAGTGCCTCGGTGTACCGCTGGCCGGTCTCCTCGGCGTGCCGCCGTACGACCTTCTTGAAATTGCCGTCCTTCGTCATGACAAGCCTCCTCGTCGACACCCTCGTCCCCCAGTGACGTGGTGTGCAGAGTTGGCCTGCTGGCAGCAACGACCGAGAGGGCTGATTCCCCTTCGCCCGATGGAACCCCGACTGGGGCGGATGTCCCACGGCTCGGCGACCGGTCGGCGCCGTCAGCCAATCTGGCCGATCGCCGCGGGTGCTGTCAAGCGGTCGATGCCGGCTCAAGCAGTCGATGCCAGCGACGTCGAGGCCGTGAGCAGCTGGCTGCCGAGGGACGTGCGGTGGTAGAGGACGGTCCGGCCGTCGCGCCGGGAGGCGACCACGCCCGCGTTGCGGAGGATGCTCAGGTGGACGCTGAGGGTCGGCGCGGACACGCCCAGCTGGTTGGCCAGATGGGTGGTCGACATCGGCAGGTCGAGGTGGCTGACAATGGCGGCGCGGGTCCGGCCGACCAGGTCCGCGAGCGGGGAGTCGGTGGTGTCCTGGCGGTCCTCCCACAGCCGGCCGAGACCGCGCGGCGGGTACGTGATCGTCGGGACGTGCGGCGCTCCGGTGACGGCGAGGCCGGCGGGCCACGTAAAGACGCAGGGGACGAGCAGCACGCCCTGGCCGGCCATCGGTTCGCCGTCGCAGCAGTACGGGCGGTCGATCTCGATCCGGTCGCTGCGGTAGTGGATCGAGGGGTGCAGGTTGCGGAACAGGCGTTCCAGGCCGCCGCTCGCCAGTTCGTCCAGGCGGAACGCGAGGTCTTCCTGGAGCAGGGCGCGCATCCGGCGCCAGTCGGGCTCGATCGCGCGCCGCCAGTACGAATCGAGGGCCGAGGTGATCCGCTCCAGGCCGGCGGCCGGGTGCGCGATCAGGTCGGGCAGCAACGGATGCGGCGTGTCGTGGTGCAGCCGGCCGAGCTCGTCCACCACCAGGTCGACAGGCGTGGCGGCGACCGCGGCCAGGCCCGACTCGAAGCTCGTCGACCGTCGCGGCGGCGCGGGCGTGAGGAAGTCCGGGACGTACCCGGCCGGCGGGATAAGGGCCTTGAGCAACGTCAGGTCGTCGCCCTCGATGGTGGGCCGGACCTTCTGCAGCCACGGGCCGTGCACGCTGCGCGCGGTGTTGTTGCTCAGCGCCCGGACACTGGTCATGGTCTCCCACAGCGGCGCCAGCGCGAACCGGATCCGCCCGGCGTCCGCGGCGGTCAGCCTGATCGTGATCACCGGCCCAGATTAGTCCTGAGCCTAATCGTCGACAAGGCCCGGGCGACCCCGGACAGTTGGTCCCATGAGCGCAATCGCCGTCGGCAAGCCCCGGTCCACCGCCCTTCCGCGGGCGTTCTGGGCGCTGTGGGTGTGCCAGCTGGTCAACCGGCTCGGCAGCTTCGTCCAGCCGTTCCTCGTCCTCTACCTCACCCACGACCGGCACCTCTCCGCCGGTACGGCGGGAGCCGTCGCGGCCGCGGTCGGCGCCGGCACCGTGACGGCCCAGCTGGCCGGCGGCTTCCTCGCCGATCGGGTCGGCCGCCGCCTGACGATGCTGATCTGCTTCTTCGGTACGGCGGCCGCGCTGATCCTGCTCGGTTCCGCCCGCGAGATGGCGCTGATCTGGGTGAGCGCGTTCCTCGTCGGGCTGCTCGGCGACCTGTTCCGCCCCGCCGTACAGGCGACGGTCGCGGACCTGCTCGACCCGGCCGAACGGGTCCGCGCGTACGGCCTGCTGTTCTGGGCGATCAACCTCGGCTTCTCGGTGTCGACCGTCAGCGCGGGCGTCCTCGCCTCGGTCGGGTACGGCCTGCTGTTCTGGCTGAACGCCGGTACGTCGGTGATCGCCGGCGCGGTGATCTGGGCGCTCGTCCCGGAGAGCCGCCCGGTCCTCGACGCGAGCACGCCCCGCCGGCCGGTGCTCGCCGTGGTCCTCCGGGACCGGGTGTTCCTGGCGATGATCCTGATCCAGATCGGCTATGCGACGATCTACATGCAGGGGTACTCGACGCTGCCGCTGGCGATGTCGGACGACGGCCTGAGCTCGAAGACGTACGGCCTGGTGATCGCGCTGAACGGCGTGGTGATCGTGCTCGTGCAGCCGTTCCTCGCCCGCTGGATGGCGAAGCTCGACCGCCCGAAGCTGCTCGCGACGTCGATGCTGGTGGTCGGTCTCGGCTTCGGGGTCGGTGCCGTCGTGCACAGCTGGTGGGGGTACGGGCTGTCGGTGGTGGTGTGGACGCTCGGCGAGATCGGGTTCGCGGCCGTGATCGGCGCGGTGTTCGCCGACCTCGCGCCGGTCGACCTGCGCGGCCGGTACATGGGCCTGTCCGGGATGGCGTTCGGCGTCGGTACCGTGGTCGGACCGCTCGCCGGTACGAACGCACTCGAGCACCTCGGGCCAACTGTCACCTGGCTGGGCTGCGCCGTACTCGGCGTCGCGATCTTCGTCGGCCAGTACTCGCTGGCGCCCGCCCTGCACGCCCGCGCGGAAGCGAACTCGTAGGGTGACGGTATGAGCGAGCGTGCGGTCGACGTGGTCGTGTTCGACATCGGTGGGGTGCTGCTGGACTGGAGTCCGACGTACCTGTACGCCGACCTGATCCCGGACGAGGAGGCGCGTACGCACTTCCTCACCAAGGTCGCGACCCCGGCCTGGAACCACCGGCAGGACGAGGGCCGGCCGTGGGCCGAGGCGGTCGCGGAGCTGACCAGCCTGCACCCGGAGCACGCCGAGTGGATCGAGGCCTACGACACCGGCTGGCTGCGGATGGTGAAGGGCGTGTTCGAGGACACCGCCGCCGTACTCGCGGAACTCCAGCGCGCCGGCGTACCGACGTACGCGCTGACCAACTTCTCCGCGGAGAAGTGGGAGGTGGCGAAGGAGGCGTTCCCGATCCTCACGCACTTCGACGGCGAGGTGGTGTCCGGCGTCGAGCAGACCGTGAAGCCGGACGAGAAGATCTACCGGATCCTGATCGAGCGATTCGGGCTGGACCCGGCGCGGACGTTCTACACCGACGACATGGCGTACAACGTCGACGGCGCCCGGGCGGTCGGCCTGGACGCCGAGGTCTTCACCGGCGCCGCGAACCTCCGCACTCAGCTCCGTGACCGTGGCATCGCATTACAGTGATCGGGTGACCTCCGAAGACCGGTCGCCCGCGATCGGCGACGTGGACCGCAACGCGGCTGTCGAACGCGTGCAGGCGGCGTACACCGGCGGGTACCTGACGCACGGTGAGATGGAGCAGCAGCTCGACGAGGTGCTGTCCGCGCGGACCCGCTTCGACCTGGAGCTGGCGGTCGCCGCGCTCCCGGCCCTGCCGGCGGGGAGTACGTCGACGATCAACGCGGCGTCCGGGCGGATCGTCCGGCGCGGCGGCTGGCGGCTGCCGCGGTACCTGAAGGTCGTGTCGATGTACGGGCGGGTCCGGCTCGACCTGTCGCAGGCGCAGTTCGAGGACGGCGCGGTCGACATCGACCTGAACGTGATGCACGGCGGCGTCAAGATCACGTTGCCCCGGAACGCGGTCGTCGACTTCGACAGCGTGCACACCGAGTGGAAGGACACCCGGTACAAGCCCGCGCGGAACCCGGCCGCCGACGGCCCGCGGGTCCGGCTCACCGGCGTGCTCGGGTTCGGCCGGCTGAAGATCCGGCACGCCAGGCGTTAGACGGCCGCGGAGATGGTTTCGGTGTACGTCGGGGTGGTCGCGAGGTGCGCCGCCTCGACGTAGATCGTGCGGTCCTGGCAGGTCATCGGAGTGAGCGCGACGCCGGGCTTTCCGGCGTACATGGTCTGCGGTTTGCCGAGGCCGGGCCGCCAGCGGTCGATCGTGTACAGGTCCTCGCCGGTGCTGCTGACGGTGCGGGTCTCCCAGAGGATCCAGTTGCCGCAGGCAAGGATCGTGTCGGTGACGACGGTGCCGAGCCGGCGGGCGGGGGAGTCGCCGGACTCGCGGACGTACGCCTTGCTCTGGTATTGATCTGGGTCGTTGGCGCCGACCTCGGACCAGACCGTCGCGCCCTGGACGGTGGCGCCGCTCCACTGGATGCAGTTCGTTGCCGCGGGCACCGGCTTGGAGGCGCCGCCGGTCAGTGCCGCGGTCTGGATGCGCTTGCAGCGTTGCGCGGTCTCCGGGGCGATGATCTCGCTGAACGTGACTGTGTCGGCGGAGACGACCGGGTCGGCGACGTACCCGGGGGCCGGCACGCAGGTGACGGTGCGGGACTTCAGGGTGGCGAGGTCCGCGACGATCAGGCAGGAGCGGTTCTTCGCGTCGGTGGAGCTGTACGCGAACGTTCCGTCGTACGCGCCGATCTCCGGCTCCGACACCGGCGGGATCGCGGGGGCCGTCGCCTTGCCGGTGCTGAGGTCGTAGCGCAGCACCTTGATCTGCGGGTCCGGACCGTCGGAGCGGATGTCCTCGACCAGCGCCCAGCGGTCGTCGATCACGACGGGGGACTGGGCCACGAATCCCGCGGCGGGGACGTGCCGGACGACGACCTTCTTGGTGGTGCGGTCGGTGATGGTCGTCGTACCGGCCTCGTCGCTGCCGCGGGTGACGACGTACTTGCGTTGCTGGGTGACGAGATGCTGGCCGTCGACCGGTTGCCGTAGGACGTTCGCCCAGGTAGGGATCGCCGTACCCACGTCCGTCGGTTTCGACGGGGTTGGTGTCGGGGTGGGCGTCGGGGTTGTTTCCGGTTTGCTGGTGGAGCAGCCCGCGAGGACGAGGACGAGGGTGCCTACGGCAACGGTACGACGACGCATCTACAGCCCGATGTTCTGGAAGGAGTTGGCCAGGGTGGCGTTGAACAGGGCGCTTGCGGGGATGTTCTTCGGGCCGTCGGTGACGTTGCCGCGGCTGTTGAAGCGGCGCTCGTTGAACACCTCGAAGATCGCGATCGTGCCGTTCTTCTTGTCGTAGCCGCGGCCGACCTGGTAGTGCCCGCTGTGGTTGAAGGCGAGGTACGGGAAGTACCGCTTCAGGAGCTGGACGTGTTCGATCACCGGAGCCTTGTAGACGCCGAGGTGCTTCTCGTGCACCTGCAGGAAGGTCTGTGCGTTCCAGGTGGAGACGCTCTGCACGATGTAGCTGCCGGCCGCCTTGGGCCAGCCGGTCTTCAGGTTCGTCTGCTGCACCATCGCGGAGATCGCCGTACCGCCGGTGGTCGAGCCGAGGTCCTTCGCCCAGGACGCCTGGGTGTCCTTCTGGTTGTCGTCCGCCCAGTCGATCGACTGGAACGTCGCCGGACCGCACCAGTACCCCTTCTCCTGGGACGTCTGATACCCCTTCATGATGTACGCCGAGTCCGGCGCCACCACCGGCACCACCGGAGTGGACGGCGTACTGGTGGGCGAGCTGGTCGGCGTTCCGACGGTGCTCGGCAGGGTCGTTGGTTTGTCGGTTGGTGTTTCGGTGGGGGTGCTGCTGGGGGTTGGTGCCGGGTTGGGGTGTGGGGTGTTGGCCTCGGCGAGTTCGCGGAGTTCGCGGGCCTTGTCGCGGCCGTTCCAGGCTGCTTGCATCTCGTCGAGCTCCGCGGTGACGCGCTGGCTCTTCGGGAGTGCGGCCCGCTGCGCGACGAACGCCGCCGGCGTCAGGTCACCCGTGGGGATGTCCTGCTCGGCACTCGCCTCGTCTGCTGCGCGCAGGCTCGGCTGCTCCATCAACGCGTGCCGCTGAACACCCGTCGGCACCTGCTCCACGAACCCGAGCCCGAGACAGTAGTTCTCGGTCTCCAGCTTGAAACACCTCAGCATCGACGACGCCTGCGCGGACACATCCGCCGAGCGCAGTTGCACGTCACCGGGCGAGGTCTCCGTCACCTCCTTCACCACCTCACTCCACGACCGCGCTGCAGGCGGCTCGTCCGAGCTCGCCGTCGGGGTCCCGCCGGGGGCGGCGGGGTCCGCGGTGGGCTCTCCGCTCGCGACCGCGGTCGGCCCAACGGTCGGCTCAGCCGTGTTGCCGGTGGTCGGCTCGGCCGTGCTGCCGGTGGTTGGCTCGGCGGTCGGCTCGGCCGTGGTGGCGGCGGTGGGCGTTGGCGCGGGTGGAGCGTGGAATTGCGGGTCGCGGGGTTGGTAGGCCTGGGCGGTGAGGGGTGCCTGGGCGAGCAGTGCACCCAGGAGGACCAGAGTGACCCCCCGTGCTGCTGTGAGCATTGGGTCTCCCGAGCGGCGTGTGACGGCAGTGACTGTAGGTACGCCTGGGACCACAGTACGTGCTTGTGGCAACAAACGGGAGGGGCCTCCCGCCCGGAATCTTTCCTGTAGGCCGACTAAACTGTCCCGGTCCCGGTTCTTGAAGCGTGTGGAGTGTCTGTGTCGGTCCAACCCATCCGCCTGTTCGGCGACCCCGTACTGATCACCAAGGCCGAGCCGGTCGTCGACTTCGACGCCGAGCTGCGCCGCCTGGTGGCGGACCTCACCGACACCATGCAGGACGCCCCCGGCTCCGGCCTGGCCGCGCCGCAGATCGGCGTCGGCCTGCGGGTCTTCACGTACCACGTCGAGGGCGAGCTGGGGCACCTGATCAACCCGGAGCTCTCGCTGTCCGTCGAGGAACAGTTCGGCCCCGAGGGCTGCCTGTCGATCCCCGGCCTGACCTTCGACTGCCGTCGCGCCCAGTCGGTCATCGCGAAGGGCTTCAACATGTACGGCGACCCGGTGGTGATCGAGGGCTCCGACCTGCTGGCCCGCTGCATCCAGCACGAGACCGACCACCTCGACGGCGTCCTGTTCGTCGACCGCCTCGACCGCGAAACCCGCAAGACCGCGATGAAGGCCATCCGCGAAGCCGAATGGTCCGGCCTCTCCGGCCCCCCACAGATCAAGGTCTCCCCCCACCCCACGAACGGATTCGGGCTGTGAGAGTCGTCTTCGCCGGTACGCCGGAACCTGCTGTCACCGCGCTCGAGGCGATTGTTGCCAGTCGCCACGAACTGGTCGGGGTCGTCACCCGGCCGGACGCGCCGGCCGGGCGTGGGCGGCGGCTGGTCGCGTCGCCGGTCGCGCAGTACGCCGAGGAGCTCGGTGGGGTGGAGATCCTGAAGCCGGTGAAGCCCAGCGATCCCGACTTCCTGGCGCGGCTGCGGGAGATCGCGCCGGACTGCTGCCCGGTGGTCGCGTACGGCGGACTGCTGCCGCAGGCGGCGCTCGATATCCCGGCGCACGGGTGGATCAATCTGCACTTCTCGGTGCTGCCCGCGTGGCGGGGCGCGGCGCCGGTGCAGCACTCGATCATCTCCGGCGACGACGTGACCGGGGCGAGCACGTTCCGGATCGTGAAGGCGCTCGACGCCGGCCCGGTGTACGGCGTACTGACCGAGCCGATCGGGCCCGAGGACACGTCCGGCGACCTGCTGCACCGGCTCGCGGTGTCCGGGTCGAAGCTGCTGGTCGACACGCTCGACGGGATCGAGGCCGGTGTACTGGAAGCGCGCGAGCAGCCCGCGGACGGGGTGACGCTGGCGCCGAAGCTCACCGTCGAGGACGCCGAGCTGGACCTGAACGCCTCGGCGCAGCGGGTGGACCGGCTGGTGCGCGGGTGCAACCCGGCGCCGGGTGCGTGGACGACGTTCCGCGGCGAGCGGCTGAAGGTGCTCGCCGTACGGCTCACGTCCGAGGAGCTGAAGCCGGGGGAGCTGCAGGCGACCAAGTCCACCGTGAAGGCCGGGACCGGGAGCAAGGCGGTCGAGCTGGTGACGGTGCAACCGCAGGGCAAGAAGCCGATGGCGGCGGCCGACTGGGCGCGTGGTGTGCGGCTGACCGACGAGGACGTCTTGGGGTGAGCGATCGTTCGCCGCGGAACCGCGGGCCGCAGCGGGGCCCGGACCCGGTACGGCGGGTCGCGTACCAGGTGATCCGGCAGGTGACCGCCGAGGGCGGGTACGCGAACCTCGCCCTCAACAAGGCGCTCCGCGAGGCACGGCTCTCGGGTCGCGACGCCGCGTTCTGCACGGAGCTGGTGCACGGGACGCTGAGGTGGCAGGGCACGTACGACGCCTGTCTCGCGCGGAGCGTGTCACGCCCACTGGACGAGCTGGACCCGGAGCTGCTGGACATGCTGCGGCTCGGCAGTCACCAGCTGCTGAACATGCGGGTCGACTCGTACGCCGCGGTGTCGGAGATGGTCACGCTGACCCGCGCGGTGCTCGGCCAGAAACGCACCGGCCTGGTCAACGCCGTACTGCGCAAGATCAGCCAGCGGACGCTGGAGCAGTGGATCGGCACGGTTGCTCCGCGCTGGGAGGACGACCCGCTGGGGCACCTGGCGGTCGCGGAAGCCCACCCCCGCTGGGTGATCGACGCCTTCGACCGTGCGCTCACGGACGGTCCGGGCGCCGCCCCGGAAGGCGACGCCATGATCGAGTTGGAGCGGTTGCTCGTCGCGGACAACGACCCGCCGCGGGTGACGCTGGTGGCTCGGCCGGGGCTGTCGGACGTGGACGAGCTGGTGGCGGCTGGAGCGGAGGCCGCGAGGTGGTCGCCGTACGGCGCTGTGCTGGGTGGCGGCGGAGATCCGGGGCGGATCGAGGCGGTCGCGACCGGGCGGGCGGGCGTTCAGGACGAAGGTTCGCAGCTGGTGGCGATCGCGTTGGCGTCGGCGAAGGTCGACGGGGACGACGCGAACTGGCTCGACCTGTGCGCCGGCCCGGGCGGGAAGTCCGCGTTGCTCGCCTCACTGGTGCAGGACGGCCGGCTGACGGCGGTCGAGCCGCTCAAGCACCGGGCCGAGCTGGTCCGGCAGAACCTCCGCGCGATCCCCGGCGACCACACGGTGCTCGTCGGCGACGGCACCAAGCCGACCTGGCCGGCGGGTTCGTTCGACCGGGTGCTGGCCGACGTACCGTGCAGCGGTCTCGGCGCGCTCCGGCGGCGCCCGGAAGCGCGCTGGCGCCGTACGCCGGAGGACGTCGAGGAGCTGCGGCCGTTGCAGGAGGCGCTCCTGGGTTCGGCGATCGACTCGGTCCGGCCGGGCGGGGTCGTGGCGTACGTGACCTGCTCGCCGCACCCGGACGAGACGCGCGCCGTGGTCGAGACGGTACTCGCCAGGCGGACCGACGTGGCGCTGGAGGACGCGCGGCCGTTGTTCCCCGGCGTACCCGATCTGGGTGATGGTCCCGACGTACAGCTCTGGCCGCATCTGCACGGGACCGACGCGATGTACCTGGCGCTGATCCGCCGTTCATAGTCCGGACCTGGTGTCAGGCGCTACTGGGCGAACGGTCATGATGGTGTGGTGACAACGACGGCCACACGCCCCGCGGGCTCGACTCGGCAGCATCATCTGGTCGGGCTGACGTCCGCGTTCGGGATCGGGATGCTGGTCGCGGTCCAGTCCCGGATCAACGGGGAACTCGGCGGCAAGCTCGGCGACGGGATCCCGGCGGCGCTGATCTCGTTCGGCACGGGGCTGCTGGTGCTGCTGGTCGTCACGGCGCTCGTTCCGGGGGTGCGGCGCGGGCTGGGCAATGTGTGGCGGTCGATCCGCCGGCCGATGCGCGGGTACGGCGGGCTGCGCTGGTGGCAGTGCACCGGTGGTGTCGCGGGTGCGTTCCTGGTGGCGACGCAGTCGATCACGGTGTCGGTGATCGGCGTCGCGGTGTTCCTGGTGGCGGGTGTCGCCGGGCAGGCGATCAGCAGTCTTGTGGTCGACCGCCTCGGGTTCGGGCCGGCGGGGCCGCAGCCGTTGACCACGTTGCGGATCGCCGGGGCGGCGGTTGCGCTGGTCGCGGTCGCACTCGCGGTGTCGGAGCAGTTGAGTCACCCGGACGGGCTCCTGCTCGCGGTCCTGCCCGCACTCGCCGGCGTCGGGACCGCCGTACAGCAGGCCATCAACGGGCGGGTCGCCCGTACCGCGTCGTCGGATGCGTACGGCGCGGTCGCCGCCGGGGTGGTGAACTTCTTCGTCGGGTTCCTCGCGCTGCTGCTCGTCTTCGTCGTCGACCTGGCGCTCCGGGGTGCACCGAAGGCGTTGCCGGGTGAGCCCTGGCTGTACTTCGGCGGCCTGTGCGGCGTGATCTTCATCAGCGCGGCCGCCGCCGTGGTCCGCGTCGTCGGCGTCTTCGTCCTGGGCCTCGGCACCATCGCCGGCCAACTGATCGCCAGCCTCTTCATCGACCTCTTCCTCCCCGTCTCCGCCAAACCAGTCACCACCCCAGTAGTAGCCGGCACCCTCCTGGCCCTGGTCGCCGTAGCAGTCGCCGCCGTCCCCAACCTCCGCCGCACCTAGCCCGAAACGTGCACACCCAGCCCACAGCGCGCGCACACCTAGCCCGGAGCGTGCCCGCACCTAGATCGAGGCGTGCCCGCACCACGCGCGGAGCGTGCCCACCTCGCGCGGAGCGTGCCCGGGCCTCGCGCGGGGCGTGCCCGGGCCTCGCGCGGGGCGTGTCCGGGCCTCGCGCGGAGCGCGCCGACCTGGCGCGGAGCGCGCCCGCATCTCGCGCGGAGCGCGCCCGCATCTCGCGCGGAGCGTGCCCGCACCTAGTTCGAGGCGTGCCTGCACCTCGCGCGGAGCTAGCCCGGAGCGCGCGCACCTAGCGGGAGCGCGCGCACACCTGGCCCGGAGCGCGCGCACACCTGGCCCGGAGCCCGCGCACACCTGGCCCGGAGCCCGCGCACACCTGGTTCGAGGCGTGCCCGGCCCACGCGCGGAGCGTGCCCGCCCCTCGCGCGGTGCGTGCCCGGGCCTCGCGCGGAGCGTGCCCGCGCCTTGCGTGGAGCCTGCGGGCGCGACTTGCGACGCGAACTGTGCGCCTAGCGGGCGGCTCCGCATCCGCAGTTCGTCTGGGACGCGGATCTCCACCACTCACGAACGGTGCGGCGCGGCCCCGCCCGACGCGGCGGCCGCGGCGGCCGGCCGCCGGCTCGGTAGGGTTGGTGAGTGGTGGAGGTCCGCCGATGCAGCTGGGTGTTCTGGTGAGGACCAGTGGGTGGGTGGGAGGCGCCGGGTGGGTGCCGCGGCGGCTGGTTTGTGGCCGGGGTGGTTGGGTCTGCGCGCTGGGGTGGACGCGGTGGTGAAGGTGGGCTGAGCCGGTCGGGGTGGTGAGGAGGGGGAGGCCCGGCGGGCTCAGGTGGTCGCGGTGGCGACCGCCGGTTTGCGGCGGAGGTTGTTGAGTAGGCCTTGGGAGACGGCGACGCCGGCGAGGACGATGAGGCCGCCGACCGGTTGGTACCAGGTGATGTGTTCGTGCAGCACGATGACGCCGACCAGGATCGAGAAGACCGGCATCAGGTACGTCACCATCGACGAGCGGCTGGCGCCGATCAGGCGGATGTTGCGCATGTTGATGACGAACGCGAGCCCGCTGCCCAACGCCCCCAGCGCGACCACGCTCAGCACGACCTTCAGCGACAACGACCACGGCGCGGGTGGTGCCTGCCCGGTGACCAGCGGCGCGACCAAGGCGAGCTGGACCGTTGCGCAGAGCAACAACGCCGTCGACAGCGCCGTACCGGACAGTGACGTGCCGGCCAGGAACCGTTTCTGGTAAGGGATCGCGAGCCCGTAGAAGACCGCGGCCAGCATGCACAACCCCTGCCCGGCGAGGTCCGCCCCACCCTGCACCCGCCACGCCCCGAGCACCACAAGCATCCCCAGGAACCCGATCAGCAACCCGAGCCCGCGCTGCGCGGAGAACTTCTCGGTCCGGAAGATGAGTACCGCGATCGGCAGCACGATCAGCGGCGTGATGCCGTTCCAGATCCCGGCCAGCAACGACGGGATCCGCTGCTCGCCGTACCCGAACAGCGTCCACGGGATCGCCGACCCGATCGCCCCGACCACGAACGAGTGCGCCCACAGTCGCGGGTCCCGAGGCAGCGGCTCGCGCTTCACGATCAGGATCGCCAGCAGTACGACGGACCCGGCCAGCACCCGGCCGAGGGCCAGGTAGAGCGGCGGCAGTTCGCGCACGCCGACCGAGATGAAGAGGAAACTGCAGCCCCAGATGGCGGCCAGCGCCAGCATGTTCGGGACCCAGGCCCGGGCGGGGGCGTTGTCAGGAGTCGTCACCGTGCTCACTCCTGACATCCTGCACTACCGAACCGGCAGTTCGCGCATTTATATCCGTATTCGGGCAGCCGCTGGCGGCGGATGTCAGGAGCGAGAGAGGATGACGCCCATGAGTGCCTTCGACGTGATCGCCGTCCGGAAACAGTTCCCCGCGCTCGACGAGGGCGCCGCGCACTTCGACGGGCCGGGTGGTTCGCAGACCCCGCAGCCGGTCGCCGACGCGGTCGCGAAGACCCTCACCGCGGCGCTCGCGAACCGCGGCCGGCTGACCGCCGCCGAGCGCCGCGCGGACGGGATCGTGGCCGGCGCCCGCGCGGCGATGGCCGACCTGCTCGGGACCGCCGCGAACGGGATCGTCTTCGGTCGCAGCATGACCCAGCTGACGTACGACTTCTCCCGCACGCTCGCGAAGACCTGGACCGCCGGCGACGAGGTGATCGTCACCCGCCTCGACCACGACGCGAACGTCCGTCCGTGGGTGCAGGCCGCCGAGGCCGCGGGTGCGACCATCAAGTGGCTCGGGTTCGACCCGGAGACCTCGGAGCTCGACGACATCGCCCCGCTGCTCACCGACCGTACCCGGCTCGTTGCGGTCACCGCCGCCTCCAACCTGCTCGGCACCCGCCCGGACACGCAGCGGATCGCCGACCAGGTGCACGCGGCCGGCGCGCTCATCTACGTCGACGGCGTACACCTGACCGCGCACGCCCCGATCGACGCGCGGTACGCCGATTTCTACGTCTGCTCGCCATACAAGTTCTTCGGACCGCACCTCGGCGTACTGACCGCGGCGCCCGAGCTGCTGGAGACGTTGACGCCGGACAAGCTGCTGCCGTCGACGGACGCCGTACCGGAGCGGTTCGAGTTCGGGACGTTGCCGTACGAGTTGCTCGCCGGTACGACGGCCGCGGTCGACTTCATCGCCGGACTCGGCGGCTCCGGCAGCACCCGCCGCGAGCGGCTCGCCGACTCGCTCCGCCTGGTCGAGGAGCACGAGGACGCGCTCCGCGACGATCTGGAGGCCCGGCTCGCGGCGATCCCCGGCGTCACCCTGTACGGCCACGCCGCGCACCGCACGCCCACGCTGCTCTTTACGGTCGACGGCCACGCCCCGGCGGAGGTCGCCGGGCACCTCGCGGCGGCCGGCGTCAACGCTCCGGCGGGCTCGTTCTACGCCTACGAGCCGGCCAAGCTGCTCGGCCTCGGCCCGGAAGGTGCGGTCCGCGCCGGCCTCGCGCCGTACAACGACCAGTCCGACGTCGACCGCCTGATCACCGCCTTGACCACTCTCGGAGCCACTAACTAAAGTCTCTGGGGAAATTAATCCGCCCGAGGGAGTCAGGTGAACGAGCCGAGCGCTGTTTTCGTCCAGACGGACCCCTCGGACGGATTGGTGGCGCCGTCGCGCGCCGGTGCCGAGGTCCGGTGGAACGACGGAGCCGTCGAGGTCACGGCCGAGCGGATCTCCCGGGTGGCGCTCCGCTGGTCGGAGAAGCTCCCGGCCGACGCGCTGATCCTCGGTGACGCCTGGGAGCGGTCGTACGGCGACCTGCAGTGGCGGCACCAGCAACCCGAGCGGCTGCTGCCCTGGTACTTCCTCGTCCACTCGGGCGCAGGCACCTTCGGCCTCGGCGTCGACGTACAGCCGAACGCCTTCTGCGCCTGGACGGTCGACGGTGACGGGTTCACGTTGTGGCTCGATCTGCGCAACGGCGGCGGGCCTGTTCACCTGGGCGGCCGTACGCTGACAGCAGCGGTCGTGCGACGATTCGAGGACGCCGGTACACCCTGGCAGACCCTGAACGCAGCGGTCGCCTCCATGAGCACCCGGCTACCGGCGCGACCTGAGCCCGCGCCGGTGGCCGGGCCTGTCGTCGGCGCCAACAACTGGTACTACGCGTACGGCGAGAACTTCGACGAGAAGGCGGTCCTCAAGGACGCGTCGACGATCGTCGAGCTCGCCGACGGGCACCCGGTCAAGCCGTTCAGCGTCGTCGACGACGGCTGGTACCCGGGCAGCGTCTGCTCCGGCGGACCCTGGGACCGCGGTACGCCGGGCGTCTTCGACGACATGGCCGGTACGGCGGCCGCGATCAAGGAGATCGGTGCCCGCCCGGGCCTGTGGTTCCGCCCGCTCTTCGTCCGCGAGCCGAGCGCGTACGCGTCCAAGGGCCCACACGACAAGCCGGGTCGCGCCCTCGACCCCACCCGCCCCCAGGTCGTCGACGGCCTACGCGCGGATCTCCACCGCTTTCAGTCCTGGGGTTTCGAACTCGTGAAGCACGACTTCAGCACCTTCGACATCTTCGGCAATTTCGGTCCCGCGATGGGCTCGAGCCTGACAAGTGACGGCTGGCAGTTCCACGACCCGGCCCGGACCACCGCGGAGATCGTCCTCGACTTCTACCGCGAGGTCCGTACCGCCGCCGACGACCTGGTGGTGATCGGCTGCAACACGGTCGGCCACCTCGCCGCCGGGCTCGTCGACGTGCAGCGGATCGGCGACGACACCTCCGGCCGGGACTGGGAGCGGACCCGGATGATGGGCGTGAACACGCTCGCGTTCCGGCTGCCGCAGCACAACCGGTTCTTCACCGTCGACGCCGACTGCGTCCCGTGTACGCCGCAGACGCCGTGGGAGCTGAATGCGCGCTACCTCGACCTGATCGCGCGCTCCGGTACGGCGCTGTTCCTGTCGATCGACCCGGCCGCCCGGACCGCGGAGATCGACCAGGCGCTGCGGGACGGCGTACGGCTCGCGCTCGACGGCGGTACGCCGGGCGGCATCGAGCCGGCGGACTGGCTGACGAACACCACGCCTCGCGCGTGGCGGACCGGCGACGCGACGGTCGAGTACGACTGGCTGCAGCCGTGGGGTGCGGAGCCGAATGGCTAGACGGGGGACGAACCTGGATCGCGTCGGCGGGTTCAACGACGCCGTCGTCCTGGACGCGATCCGCCGCAGCGAGCAACTCAGCCGGGTCGAGCTGGCCGAGGCCACCGGCCTGTCCGGGCAGGCGATCTCGAACATCGCCCGCCGGCTGCTCGACGCCGGCCTGGTCCGCGAAGCCGGCGTACTGCGCGGCGCCGGGCTCGGCAAGCCGCGGACCCTGCTCGAACTCGAACCCGCGGGCCGGTACGCCGTCGGCGTCCACCTTGACCCGTCCGTCGTCACCGTCGTCCTGCTCGACCTGACCGGTGAGGTGGTCGCGCGCCGGCCGGTCGACCAGTACGCCGACGACCCGGACCTGCTGATCGACGGGATCGCGAAGACGATCGAGGAAGTGATCGCCGCCTCCGGCGCGCCACGCGACCGGGTGACCGGCGTCGGCATCGCCGCGCCCGGGCCGATCGACGTCGAACGCGGCGTGGTCGTGGACCCGCCGAACCTGTCGGCCTGGCACCTGGTGCCGCTGTGCGACCAGCTGCACGAGCGGACCGGTCTGCCGGTCGTCCTGGACAAGGACGTGACCGCCGCCGCGGCCGCGGAGAAGTGGGCCGGGCAGGGCGGCAGCTTCGTGTTCTTCTACCTCGGGACCGGCGTCGGCGCCGGGCTGGTGATCGGCGACGAGGTCGTGCGCGGGTCGTCCAGCAACGTCGGCGAGATCGGGCACGTGATCGTCGACCCCGACGGCCCGGTCTGCTACTGCGGGCGGCGCGGGTGCGTCGGTGAGGCCAGCCAGCCGCGGTACCTCGTACAGCAGGCGGTGCGGGCCGGGGTACTTGCCGGCAGCATCGACCTCGACGACCGGCCGGCCGTCGAGGAGTCGTTCGCCCGGCTGTGCACCCTGGCCGCGGACGGAGCTGCCGAGGCGCGGGAGATCGTCCTACAGTTGGCCGTCCGGATCGCGAAGGTGGTCGAGGACGTCGCGAACCTGCTCGACCTGGACCGCGTCGTGTTCGGCGGTCCGCACTGGGAACACCTCGCTCCGGTCCTGAACGACGCCGTCCGCACGGCGCTGGACGGCCGGTTCCTGCTGCAGGCGGTGCACCCGTTCGAGGTCACCGGAACCGCGCTCGGCACCGATGTCGGCGCGATCGGCGCCGCGAGCCTGGTCCTCGACCGGACCTTCTCGCCCAACCCCGCTCTCGTTGGTGAAAGGTAGATGTGTTGATGATCGACCCCGAGGTTCTCGCCCGCGCCACGGACGCTGTTCGGGCGGCCGCCGGTGACGAGGTGATCGCGGAGATGTTCCGGCGGTCGATGGCCGAGAACCTGCCCGCGGTCGCCGAGCGGTTGCCGGACGGGACGACGTTCGTGCTGACCGGCGACATCCCGGCGATGTGGCTGCGCGACTCCGCCGCCCAGCTCCGGCCGTACCTGCTGCTGTGCAAGGACGATCCGGGCCTGCAGGACATCCTGATCGGCGTCCTGCACCGGCAGCTGGAGTACGTCGTCCTCGACCCGTACGCGAACGCCTTCAACCAGGCGGCGAACGGCGCCGGGCACGTCACCGACGAGACCGAGATGTCGGCGTGGGTGTGGGAACGCAAGTACGAGATCGACTCGCTGTGCTTCCCGCTCGAGCTGGCGTACCGGCTGTGGCGGATCACCGGCCGCGCCGACGTGATCGACAACCGGTTCCGGGCCGCGGCGGAGGCCGTCGTCGACCTGTGGACCGTGGAGCAGGACCACGAGGCGCGCTCGTCGTACCACTTCCAGCGGCACGACGAGCGGCCGGAGGACACGCTGGTCCGGGAGGGCCGCGGGCGGCTGACCCGGCCGACCGGGATGTCGTGGAGCGCGTTCCGGCCGAGCGACGACGCGACCGAGCTGGGCTTCAACGTGCCCGGCAACATGTTCGCGTCGGTGGTGCTCGGATACCTGCAGGAGATCGCCACCGAGGTACTGCGGGACGAGCCGCTGGCCGATCGCGCGAAGGCGCTGAAGGCCGAGATCGACGACGGCATCACGCAGTACGGGACCGTCGACCACCCGGTGCACGGCCGGGTGTTCGCGTACGAGGTGGACGGGCTGGGCGAGGCGCTGCTGATGGACGACGCCAACATGCCGAGCCTGCTGTCGATCCCGCTGACCGGGTACGCCGCCCCGGACGACCCGACGTACCTCGCGACCCGGTCGCTGCTGCTCAGCCCGGACAACCCGTATTACTACAGCGGTACGGCGGCCGCCGGGATCGGCAGCCCGCACACGCCGCCGCGGTACATCTGGCACATCGCGCTGGCCGTCCAGGGCATCTCGAGTACGTCGGCCGACGAGCGGCAGCGGCTGCTCGAACTGCTCCGCGACACCACCGGCGGCACCGGGCAGATGCACGAGGGCTTCGACGTCGACGACCCGCGGAAGTTCACCCGCGAGTGGTTCTCCTGGGCGAACGCGATGTTCTGCGAGCTCGCGCTGGTGCACGCAGGGATCAGGTGACGTCCCGGCGCCGCACAGTCCAGGCCGCCAGGGCCGTGAAGACCGCGCAGTAGGCGATCAAGGTCAGTAGGGCCCGTCCGCCGCCGACCGCGTCCCGTACTCCGGGTGGCGCGTCGGCGGCGGCCATCCCGGTGACGCTGAACACGAGCGAGCCGGCGTTCGTCCCGGGCAGCAGGTTGGCGAGCCACTTGAGGCCCGGCAGCAGGCTGCTCACCACTCCGGCCAGCAGGGTCTCGATGCCGAGGATCCACACCACACCGAGACCGATGGGCAGCGCAACGTTGCGGAAGGCAACGGCCAGGACGGCGCCGGCCAGGCACCACATCATCAGCACCAGCCAGCCACCCGCCAGGCCCTTGACCAGGCCGACGACGCCCGGCCAGTTCATCGCACCGTTCTCCGCGGCCGCGATGCCGACGCTGCACAGGGCGCAGGCGGCGAAGATCCCCAGCACCCAGAGCGCGATCATGGTGCCGAGGGCAAGGAACTGCGCGGCCAGGACCGTCAGCCGCCGCGGGCGCTGGGTGAGCACGGTCTTCAGCGTTCCCCAGGTGTACTCGCCGCCGATCACGATCGCGCCGAGCACCAGCGCGAGCGCCCCGGCGAAGATCGGGTAGCCGCCGATTGTGTTGTCGACGACGCGCGCCGGCAGCATCCCGCGCAGTACCTCGGCCCGCGGTACTCCCGTCGTACTCGGAGTGTTGTCGCCGGTCGTGTAGGCCAGGTACGGCAGCAGGTAGCCGAAGATCAGGCTGAGTACGAGTCCGGCGCCGAACAGCACCCAGACGGCGGATCGCTTGCGGAGCTTGAGGAGTTCCGCGCGGTAGCTACCTGGCATCGGCTTTCTCCTCGGTCGTGAGTTCGAAGAAGATGTCTTCCAGCGCGCGTTCGGTGGTGTGCAGTTCGGAGACCTCGACACCGGCCTCGACCAAGGCCCGGTTCACCTCGGCAGCGCGCTGCGGATCGACCTGCAGCCGCAGCGTGTCGTCGTACCGATGGACCGTTCCGAAGGTCGCCAGCAGCGTCTTCGCCTGGTCTTCGGGGGTCGCGCGGACGACGAGTTCCTGTTCGCCGCGGAGCTCGTCGACGTTGTGCTCGGCAACCATCCGGCCGGCGTTGATGATGCCGACCCGGTCGCAGATCTGCTGCACCTCGCCGAGCAGGTGGCTGGACAGCAGCACGGTCCGGCCGCCGGAGCCGAGCTCGCGGATCAGCCGCCGCATGTCGCGCATCCCGGCCGGGTCGAGCCCGTTCGTCGGCTCGTCGAGGATCACCAGCTCCGGGTCCTTCAGCAGCGCGGCGGCGACACCGAGGCGCTGCTTCATCCCCAGCGAGTACGTCGAGAACCGGTCCTTCGCGCGGTCGGCCAGGCCGACGAGTTCGAGGACCTCGTCGATGCGCTCCCGCTCGGTGCCGGCGTACTCCGCGAGCAGCCGCAGGTTGTCGAGGCCGGACAGGTACGGGTAGAACGCGGGCGACTCGATCATCGACCCGGTCCGTCCCAGTACGTCGGCCTCACCCGGGCGGCCGCCCAGCACGCGGACACTGCCGCTCGTCGGCGCGATCAGCCCGGTGAGGATCCGCAACGTGGTCGTCTTCCCCGCCCCGTTCGGCCCGAGGAACCCGTACACCTCACCCGGCAACACCGTCAGATCGACACCGTCAACCGCGAGGGTGTCGCCGTACCTCTTCGTCAGCCCACTGACCTCAACCAGCGCATCCATACTTCAAGGGTGTCCGTCGGGGCCCGTCCAGCGCGTCCTCTCGGGGGAGTGACGCGGCCTACCACCCGCGGAGTACTCAGGTACTCGGATTCGACGCCAGCGGTTGCACACTCCCCGCCCTGAGTGCGTCCGCCACATGCCCGACCCCCGCCCGAATCACCTGACCGTAACCATCCTCGGGCAGTTCGGGGAGACGCTCACGTGCTGCTTCGAGATGCTCGTTCGCCAGCTCAGGTTGGGCCAGCCGCCGGTAGTCATCCGCCAGGTTCAGGTGCAGCGACGGCAGCCAACCGTCATCCTGTACGCACTCGAGCGCCCGAAGATCCCACTCGAGCTCAGCGTTCACGTCGTCCTGCAGATCAGCCAGATAATGGGCGATCGCGCAGCGTTCCTGGCTGTCGGTGGAGTTGTCCCACAGGTCGGTGAGTCGGTGGCGGGCGGTTTCCCGGTCGCCGGTGCGGCCGAGTTCGACGGCTGCGATGATCTGTTCCATGCGGGGGAGCCTGCGGGTTCGAGCAGGTGGAAGGTCAACCCAGCCAGCCCGGGCGGACCAGGCCGGTCTGGTAGGCGACGACGACGAGTTGGGCGCGGTCGCGGACGCCGAGTTTGATCATCGCGCGGCTGACGTGGGTCTTCGCGGTCGCGGGGCTCAGCACCAGCCGCTCGGCGATCTCGTCGTTCGACAGGCCCTCGCCGACCAGCGCGACGATCTCCTTCTCGCGTTCGGTGAGTACGTCGAGTTCCTTGCTCGCGTGCGGTTGCCGGCTGCGCGACGCGAACTCCGCCACCAGCCGCCGCGTCACACCGGGCGACAGCAGCGCGTCCCCGCGCGCGACCACCCGGACCGCCTGCAGCAGCTCGACCGGCTCGGTGTCCTTCACCAGGAACCCGCTCGCCCCGACCCGCAACGCCTCGAAAACGTACTCGTCCAGGTCGAACGTCGTCAGGATCACCACGTGGACTTCGGCCAGCTCCGGGTCCGCGCCGATCCGCCGGGTCGCCTCCAGCCCGTCCGTACCCGGCATCCGGATGTCCATCAGCACCACGTCCGGCTGCTCCCGCCGCGCGACCACGACGGCCTCCGCGCCGTCCGCGACCTCGCCGACCACCGTGATGTCGTCCTCGGCGTTCAGCAACGACCGGAACCCGGCCCGCACCAACGCCTGATCGTCCGCCAGCAGCACCCGAATCATGAGTCGGAGCTTATGCGAGCCCCGCGTCATGGGCGAGCAGCGCGACCTGGGTGCGGTTGCCGAGTTCGAGCTTGGTGAGGATGTGCGAGATGTGCGCCTTCACGGTCGCGAGGCTCATGAACAGCTCGGTCGCGATCTGCGCGTTCGCCTTGCCCTGGGCGACCGCGAGCATCACGTCGTACTCCCGCGGCGACAGCCGTTCCAGCTTCTGCTGCGCGATCGTGTGCGCGTCGGCCTGGGTCGCCGCGCGGTCCATCAGCCTCCGGGTGATCGCGGGGGAGAGGATCGGGTCCCCGGCCGCGACCCGGCGTACCGCCTCCACGATCTGGGCCGGCGGCGTGTCCTTCAGCAGGAACCCGCTGGCGCCGGCGCGGAGCGCGTGCAGCACGTTCTCGTCGGTGTCGAAGGTGGTGAGTACGACGACGTCCGGCGGGTTCGGCCGCGCCCGCAGCCGCCGGGTCGCGACGATCCCGTCCACCCGCGGCATCCGCAGGTCCATCAGCACGATGTCCGGGAAGTGCGCGTCGACCGCGGCCGGTACCTCGTCACCGTCCGCGGCCTGGCCGACGACCGAGATCCCGTTCGCGCCGTCGAGCATCATCTCCAGGCTGGCCCTGACCAACGCGTCGTCGTCCACCACCAGTACCCGGATCATGAGGGCCACGGTAGCGAGGCCTCGAGGCGGAACGCGCCACCGGGCTCCCTGCCGTGGTCGAGCGTGCCGCCCGCGAGCTGCACGCGTTCGGTCAGCCCGACCAGACCGGTCCCGCTGCCGGGCATCAACGGCGTACCGTTCGACGCCGGGTTGGTCAGCTCGATCCGCAGCCCGTCGCCCGGATGGCCGGTGACCAGCACGGTCACCGGATACCCGGCGGCGTGCTTGCGGGCGTTCGTCAGCCCTTCCTGGACGATCCGGTACGCCGTCCTCCCGGTTGCCGGCGGCAACGACGTGGAGTCCGCGATCCGGTCGTCGTACGCGATCGTGCTGCCCGCCGCCCGCGACTCGTCGACCAGCGCCCGGAGATCCCCGAACGTCGGCTGCGGGCGTCCCTCGTACACGTCCTCGTCCCGCAGTACGTTGATCACCTCGCGGAGCTCGTCCAGCGCCTGGTGGACGCCCGTACGGATCACACCGGCCGCCTTCGCGAGCTTCTCCGGCGAGGAGTCCGGCCGGTACTCGAGGGCACCGGCGTACGTCGCCAGCAGCGACAGGCGATGCGCCAGTACGTCGTGCATCTCGCGGGCCATCTTCGTCCGCTCCAAGGACCGCGCTTCCGCGACCCGGCGACCTTGTTCGGCCTCGGCGCGGAGGGCGCGGTCGCGCAACGAGGCGAGCAGTTGCTGGCGTGCCTGGGTGCCTTGACCCCAGCCGAGCAGGCCCGCGTGGACGACGAAGACGAGGATCGCGTACCAGAAGTACGGAAGGCCTTCGATCGGTTGCCAGAGGCCCTGAACGAGGTGGCTCACCGTGCCGATCGCGGCGACCATGACCGACGTACGGAGGGGCTGGCGCAGGGCGACGTTCAACGTGCCGACGGTGGACGGCGGGGTCGCGGCGGGGGAGAAGGCGGCGAGTACGGCAACCGCGATCGCGCCGGGCACCGGCCGGCGGAACACCAACGGCATCAGGCCCACCGAGGCGATCCCGATCACGATGTCCAGCGGCAGGAACCTCCGGTGCCCCGCGTCCGGCAACCGCCCGACAATCGTCAGCCCCACCAGCACCGCAACCGCCCCGACCGCCACCACCTCGACATACCTCGGCGGCTTCCGCGGCGCGCACAACTCATCCATCCCCCAACCGTAGGCGCCCCCTCCCATCCCCACCACCAACCAAAGTAGAACCCTCCCAGCCACCCGGCCGATGCCACACCCCCACCCCAAACACCACCCTGTACCCCATCACCCCGCCACCCAAGGAGCCCCAATGCCAACCCCCACCAACCCCACCCCGAGCACCACCCACCCCACACCCAGCACCACCCACCCCACACCCAGCACCACCCACCCCACGCCCAGCGCCACCCACCCCACGCCCAGCGCCACCCACCGCGGCCCCGAGCAACCGTCGGGTGGGACAGCGCCTGCTGTTCCTTCACCAGTTCTGGGAGAGCGGAGCGGTGTGAGAGGTAGAAGATTCGGAGTAGTTGGTATTGCAGCAGTTGCCGCACTGGCCGACTGGATCCTGCTCGCCCCAGTAGCCGGCCTCACCCTCACCGCCCGCCAAGGCGGCATCCAACACATCGGCGCCGCGGCCGTGGTCATCTCAACGATCGTCGTCAGCCTCCTCGGCTGGGCCTTGCTCGCGCTCCTCGAACGCCGCACCCCACGCGCCCGCACCACCTGGACCGTGATCGCGACCATCGTCTGCCTCACCTCCCTCGGCAGCCCGCTCACCAACGGCATCGGCCTCGGCGCGAAGCTCGGCCTCGCCTCACTCCACCTGGTCGTCGGCGCGATCGTCATCCTCGGCCTCCGCCGCACCGCCGCCGAACCCTGCTAGCTGCGCCGCCCGGTAGAACCCCCGGATATGCGCGGCCACCAACTCGGCCGCGCGCTCCGCCGCACCGCCCCGCACCGCCGCCAGGATCGCCCGATGTTCGGCCCGCAACCCGACCACGGTCGCCTCCCAGTCCGGCAGATTCGGCACCGCGGCCAGCACATACCCGTGAATGGCCGACCGCAACGACGCCATCACCGCCGCGATCAGCACGTTCCCCGCCAACCCCGACAACGCGACGTGGAACTCCGCGTCGAGCAGATGGAACTCCTCCGGCGACAACCCGCCGTCGTCCATCCGGTCCAGCAGCTCCTCGGCAACCTTCAGCTCACCCGCCCCGAGCTCCCGCCCGGCCGCCTCCCGCGCCGCCCACGACTCCAGCAGCAGCCGCGTCTCCACCACATCGCCCATCGGCAGATGATTGGTTGCCAGGTGCAACCGCAGTACGGCGGTCAGCGGCGACACCGGCTCCGCCACGATCACCGTGCCCGCCTCCGGCCCGGACCCGGTCGCGGTCCGCACCACGCCCATCGCCTCCAGCACCCGGACCGCCTCGCGCACCGACGGCCGGCTGATGCCGAGCTGCTCCGCGAGCGCCCGCTCCCCGGGCAACCGCCCCCCGACCCGCAACCGGCCCGCGGCCAGGTCGGCCTCCACCCGGTGTAGGACCAGCTCGTAGTTCTTCATGTGGACGACTCTATCTGTGTGGTCGGACCACAGGGTAGGGTGTGGTCCGACCACAGATTCAGCCGGGAGTTGTGATGACCGATCGCCAGATGCCCAAATGGTCCGAGCTGAAGCCGCTGCTGCGGCCGAAGCCGATCACGGTGAACTCGACCGACCGGCGCCTGGAGAAGGCGCTGACGATCGCGGACCTGCGCGCGATCGCGAAGCGCCGTACGCCACGTTCGGTGTTCGACTACACCGACGGCGCCGCCGAGGCGGAGATCAGCCTGCGCCGGGCCCGCCGGCTGTTCGCCGAGATGGAGCTGCAGCCGTCGATCCTGCGGGACGTGTCCGACATCGACCTCGGTACGTCGATCCTCGGCAAGCGCTCCGAGCTGCCGTTCGCGTTCGCGCCGACCGGGTTCACCCGGATGATGAACCACGAGGGCGAGAGCGCGGTCGTCAAGGTCGCCCAGGACGTCGGCATCCCGTACGCGCTGTCCACGATGGGTACGACGTCGATCGAGGACGTCGCGGCCGCCGCGCCGGAGGCCCGCAAGTGGTTCCAGCTGTACGTGTGGAAGGACCGCGACGCGGGCGAGGACCTGGTGAAGCGGTCGGCCGCCGCCGGGTTCGAGGCGCTGATGCTGACCGTCGACGTACCGGTGGCCGGCGCCCGGCTGCGGGACGTCCGGAACGGGTTCACCATCCCGCCGTCGCTGACCGCGAAGACGGTGCTGGACGCGTCGATGCACCCGGCCTGGTGGGCGAACCTGCTGACCACCCGGCCGCTCACCTTCGCCTCGCTGTCGTCCTGGGACGGCACCGTCGCGGAGCTGCTGGACAAGCTGTTCGACCCGACGATGACGATCGACGACTTCAACTGGCTGCGGTCGATCTGGGACGGGCCGCTGATCGTCAAGGGCATCCAGACGGTCGAGGACGCCCGCCGGGTCGTCGACGCGGGCGCGGACGCCGTCGTCCTGTCGAACCACGGCGGTCGCCAGCTGGACCGGGCGCCGACACCGTTGCGGATCCTCCCGGACGTCCGGAAGGCGATCGGCAGCGACGCAGAGATCTACCTGGACACCGGCATCATGTCCGGCGCGGACGTGGTCGCGGCGATCGCGCTCGGCGCGGACGCGTGCCTGGTGGGTCGCGCGTACCTGTACGGCCTGATGGCCGGCGGTCAGCGCGGAGTCGCCCGGGCCGCGGAGATCCTGACCAAGGAGGTCCGCCGCACGATGGCGCTACTGGGCGTCTCGAGCGTCGCCGACCTCAACCCCTCCCACGTCAAGCTGCCTTAGTAACGGCAGCCTCAGTGCGAACACCGCGCCGTGTCCGAGCGCGGTGTGGACCGTGAGGTCGCCGCCGTGCGCGCGGGCGATGGACCGTGCGATCGCGAGGCCGAGACCGGAGCCGGCGCCCGCCGAGTGCTTGCGGGCCCGGTCGGCCCGGTAGAACCGGTCGAACACCCGCCCGGCCTGCTCGTCCGTCATGCCCGGGCCTTCGTCCTCGACCGTCAGTACGGCCTGGTCCCCGACCGTGCCGACCTTGATGCGGACTGCCGTACCGGGCGGAGTGTGGGCGATCGCGTTGCCGACCAGGTTGGTCACGACCTGCCGGAGCCGGTCCTCGTCACCGTTCACCGGCGCCGGACCGGGGGCGAAGCGGGTCTCCGGCCCGGTCAGCATGACCTCCCGGGTCGGGTCGAGCGCACGCAGGTCGTGCCGGGCGTCGTTGGCGATCGTCCGGAGGTCCATCGGCGCGCGCTCGAGCTGCGCGGCGGGTTCCTCGTCCAGCTGGGCGAGCAGCAGTAGGTCCTCGGTGAGACCCGTGAGCCGGGTGGCTTCGCGGTCGATCCGGCTCATCGCCTCCGCGGCGTCGGACCCGCCCATCCGGTACAGCTCGGTGGAGCCCTTGATGCCGACCAACGGCGTACGCAACTCGTGGCTGACGTCGGCGAGGAACGTCCGCATCCGGGTCTCGGCCCGGTCCCGCTCCGCGAACGCGTGCTCGAGCTGGCCGAGCATCGTGTTCAGCGACGTCCCGAGGTGGCCGATCTCGGTGCTGGGCGCGGCGAGTCCCGGCACCCGTTCGGTCAGGTCGCCGGCCGCGATCGCGGCGGCGGTGTGCTCGATCCGGCGTAACGGCCGAAGTCCGCGGCCGAGCGCCCACCAGCCGACGCCGGTGAGCAGCACGAGCAACCCGGCCCCGCCGATCAGGCTGCTGGTGCGGAGCTGGGCGATCGTCGCATCGGCCGCGGTCAGCGGGGCGGTCGCGAGCACCGTCCCGCTCCAGCCCGACGCAGGCCGTGCGACAGCGCGCCACCGGCCCGAACCGTCGGCAGCCTGCAGTACGACGGCCGATCCGTCGGTCGGCACCGACCGGAGCGCGTCGTCGGAAGGGAAGGATGTCGCGGCGAGCCGGGACGAGCGCAACGTACCGACGACCGCGCCGCCGCCGTCGAGATAGGCGAGGTACGGCGCGCCGATCAGGTCCAGCGCCGGATCCAGGAGCTGCGGCCGGGCGGGCTGTCCGCGGTCCGGGCCGTTCGGCGCGACCTCCGCGATGATCTGGGTGAACGACCGGAGCTGGCTGTCCAGCCGATCCAGCTGGTACCGCTCCAGCTGGTTCGACACGACCGCGCTGATCAGGCTGAGCCCGGCGAGCAGCAGACCCGCCGTGAGCAGCAGCAGTCTGGATCGCAGCGACAGTCTCACGATCTCGGCTCGCGCATCACGTAGCCCATGCCGTGCACGGTGTGGATGAGCTTCGGCTCCTGATCGTCGACCTTGCGCCGCAGGTACGAGATGTAGGTGTCGACGATGCTCGTGTCGCCGTTGAAGTCGTACCGCCAGACGCGCTCCAGGATCTGCGCCTTGGACACCACCCGGCCTGCGTTCTCCATCAGGTAGTGCAGCAGCCGGAACTCGGTGGGGGACACCCGCAGCGCCGTACCGTCCCGCGTCACTTGGTGGCCCTCGGCATCCAGTGCGAGCGCACCGACGGTCAGTACGTCGTTCGGCCGGCCGGTCGTACGCCGCAGTACGGCGCGGATCCGGGCGATCAGCTCCTCCAGGTCGAACGGCTTCGTCACGTAGTCGTCCGCGCCAAGCGACAGGCCCTGGACCTTGTCGGCCTTTCCGTCGCGGGCGGTCAGGAACAGTACCGGGATCGGACGCAGGCGGCGTACCACCTCGAAGCCGTCCATGTCGGGCAGCATCACGTCGAGCAGCACGAGGTCCGGCGGCTCCTCGGCCGCGGCGGCGACCGCCTCGGAAGCGGTCGCCGCCGACGTCACCTCGAAGCCGGCGAAGCGCAGCGTCGCGGACAGCAGCTCACGCACCGTCGCCTCGTCGTCCACCACGAGTAGCCGAGTCATGATCGCCAGAATACGGAGCCGGTCAGACGTCGCGCCGACGGAAGACCACGAACGCGGCCGCGAGTACGGCGGTCACGCCGATCCAGAGGCCGCCGAGGTTGAGCCACGGATGCGGGAAGTCCGGGTCCGGCACCGTACCGAAGATCGCCGCTGCTCCGAGCGTCGGCCAGAAGTCGAAGACCCCTTGCATCCACGACGGGAACAGCCCGGCCAACGCCGGCACCAGGAACACGATCCCGACCAGTACGGCGAGTGCGCCCGCGGTGGCGCGCAGGATCGTTCCGAGACCTACTGCCAGCAGAGCGGTCGCCGACAGGTACAGCCCGCCGCCCACGATCGCTTTCAAGACACCCGGATCGCCTAGGTGGGCGTACGGCACGTGCTGTCCGACCAGAAGGGCCTGGCCGATGAAGAACGAGGCGAACATGAGCACCTGGCCCGCTACGGCTGCGACCGCGGTCGCAGTGACTGCCTTCGCGGCCAGCAGCCGACTGCGGCGGGGAGCGGCGGCGAGCGTCGTCTGCATCAGCCCGGTCGCGAACTCCGACGTCATCACGAGGATGCCGAGCACGCCGACGATCAGTTGGGCAACGATGAACGTCTTGAGGCTGTGCGCGGTCGGGTCCCAGGCGGCGCGGTCCGCGGCGCTCCCCGTCCAGTAGTCCTCGCCCGCCTTGCTCGTCGACAGCACTGTGATGCCGACGCCTAGCACCATCAGGCAGCCGATCGTGTACCAGGTGGAGCGCAGGCTGCGCAGCTTGATCCACTCGGCCTGCAGCGCGTTCATACGGTCGCCCCCTGGTATTCGATGCTGTCTTTGGTCAGCTCCATGAACGCCTCCTCCAGCGAGGCCCGCTGCGGTGTCAGCTCGGACAACGGCACCCCGTGGTACGCCGCGAGCTTGCCGATCTCGTTGCTGGACAGGCCGGACACGACCAGCGCACTCTCCAGCCCGTCGCGGACCGTGCCGCCCGCGGCTGTCAGGTGGTGCGCGAAACCGCCGGGATCCGCCGTACGGACAAGCACCGTGCCGTCGCCGCTCGCATGCATCAGCTCGGCCATGCCCATGTCCGCGATCAGCCGGCCGCGCCCGATCACCACCAGGTGGTCGGCGGTCTGCGCCATCTCGCTCATCAGATGGCTCGACACCAGTACCGCCCGGCCCTCGGCTGCCAGTGAGCGCATGAAGTCCCGGATCCACCGGATCCCTTCGGGGTCGAGCCCGTTCACGGGTTCGTCGAAGATCAGTACCCGCGGATCACCGAGCAGCGTCGCGGCGATCCCGAGCCGCTGCCGCATCCCGAGCGAGAACCCGCCGGCCCGCTTCCGCGCGACCCCTTCCAGCCCGGTCCGGGCGAGCACCTCGTCGACCCGCCGCCGCGGCAGACCGTTGCTCACGGCAAGCGCCAGAAGATGGTCGTACGCCGTCCGCGCCCCGTGCACCGCCCCCGCGTCGAGCAACGCCCCCACCTCGGTCAACGGCACCGGCAGGTCCCGGTACCGCCGCCCACCGATCGTCACCGCCCCGGCGGTCGGCGCCGCCAGCCCGATGATCATCTTCATCGTGGTGGACTTCCCGGCCCCGTTCGGCCCCAGGAACCCCGTCACCTGCCCCGGTTCGACGGTGAACGAAAGATCGTCCACCACCACCTCGGAGCCGTACCGCTTGGTCAGTCCCCGCACCTCGATCGTCGTCATGCCCGCAGCCTGACGCCCCGATCTGGGCACCCCCGGGGAGAATCTGGGAGAACTCTGTGAATCCGCCGCGGCGGACCCTTCGGCGGCCGCCGCCGTTCACAGGAATTCGTCAGAGCGGACGGGCGACGACGAAGGCGACGCCCCACAGCTTGCCGACCATTCGATTCACGTGCCAGAGACAGTCGAGCAGCATGATGCGGTAGTTCTCTTCGCCGTACCGGTCGATGTAACGCTGCGGGCGGCGCAGCAGCCGGGACGCGTGCAGCAGCCGGCGCCCGGCCGCGCCGCCGTGCTCTTCGCCCGCCTCGCCCCACTCGCCGGCGTAGTCCACGCGCCGGCGCACCTCGAGTCCGGCTCCGGCCGCCGCGGATTCCACGTCGGCCGGCCGCATACTGCGCGCCGTACCGAAACCCATGTCCTGGCTCGCGAACCACTCCGCCTCGGCATCGCTCATCGCCGGACCGGTGAGCACCTGGTAGACGACTCCGACCGCACCGGGGCGCATAACCCGCCGGAACTCACCCATCGCCACGTCGAGTTCGGTGAACGTCAAGGCTTCCTTGCACCACAGCAGGTCCACGGACCCGTCGGGCAACGGGATCTCCTCGGCGCGGCCGACGTACAACCGCACCGCGTCCTGAAGACCCTCGGCGGCGACTCGTTCCGCGGCCTTCTGGATGCTGCCGCTGCGCGGATCGACGCCGTGGACCTGTAGGCCGAAGCGCTGGGCGAGCCGGACCGTGTCGCGTCCGCTGCCGCACCCGACATCGACGGCGACACCACCGGCGGGCGGTTCGACCGTGGCGACCAGGTCGAGGAGCGACCCGGGACCGCGGGGCGCGAGACTCTCGTCGAGGTACTGCCCGAACTCCTCCTCGATCCGGTCGAAGTCGCCGCCGGGAGCTGCCGACGCGGTGCGGAAGATCCGGGCGACCTCGTCGTACTGGGCTGCCGGCTCGGTGTCTGCCATCGTCGGAGCTTATAGCGGCAGGTTGGCGATGATCCGGAGGCCGCCGGCGGGGGTGCGGTTGGCGGTCAGGGTGCCGCCGAGGGCGGTGGCGCGTTCGCGCATGCCGGAGATGCCGTTGCCTTCCTTCGGCTGGGCGGCCAGCGACTCGCCGTTGTCGTCGACCTGTACGACGAGCGCCTGCTCGCCGTACTGGATCCGGACCGTCGCGGACGTCGCCCGCGCGTGCCGTACGACGTTGGTCAGCGACTCCTGGATGATCCGGAACGCGGCGCGGTCCAGGCCGCTCGGCAGCGGGCGGGGGTCGCCGTGGATGATCTTGTGCACCTCGAGCCCGGCACGCGCCGTACGGCTGACCAGGTGGTCGAGATGGTCGAGACCCGCGATGGGCTGACGTGGCGCGGACTCGCCGGACTGCCGCAGTACGCCGACGATCGACCGCAGTTCGACCAGGGCCTCCTTGCTGGCGTCCTTGATCGCGGACAGCGCCGGGGCGGCCCGCTCGGGCTGACGGTCGACCAGGTGCAGGGCGGTCGCGGCCTGCACGTTGATGAGCGAGATGTGGTGTGCGACGACGTCGTGGAGTTCCTGCGCGATCCGCAGCCGTTCCTCGCCGGCGCGGCGCAGTTCCTCCTCCTTACGGGTCCGCGCGGCCGCTGACACGCGGTCGCGGTGCGCACGGAACAGTTCGGCGAGGAACCCGAGGACGCAGAAGCAGGCGCCGACGAGCAGCACCTGGTAGATGCCGTCCTGGGTGAGCCCGAGGATGATCCGGCCGCCCACGTGGCCGACGTACAGCGAGATCAGCCCGGCCCAGCCGGCCACTCGGTGGCCCAGGCGGATCGTGGTGAAGACCGCGATCACGAACGGGATCACGACCGGGCCCCACGGGTACTCGCGGAGCATGTAGGCGAGCGTGGCGCCGACGATCACCCACAGCACCGGCACGGGCCGGGTGTTCCGCCAGAACAGCGAGAGCGCGGCGATCAGCAGCAGGACGACCATGAGCGCGTCCGGATGGTGCCGGTCGGTCTGGCCGCGGGCGGCGCCGAACGTCCCGATCACCGTGAACACGGCCAGCCCGATCGGCAGCGTGTAGCGGCGGATCCGTGCCCCGAGGTCGGGGACGTCGAGAAGTTCGGTCACACTAAGGAACCGTAGACGGCCGCCGGGGCGGGTGTCATCGGCGCCACGGAGTACTTCGCGCTGCGCCTGCCGAAGTAGTTCAGTACTTGACCTTGTAGATCTTTTCTTCGTACGCAGCGCCGTAATACTCCTCCAGCTCTGCCAAGTCGGCGTCCTGACGCTCCAGCGCCTTCGAGATCCGCGGTCGGCTCGGCATCGCCTCCGGCTCCCAGGTCTCCGGCTTCCAGAGCTGCGAGCGCAGGAACGCCTTCGAACAGTGGTGGAAGACCTGCTCGATCTCGACCAACAGCGCCAGCTGCGGCCGGTTGCCCTTGACGACCATCTCGTCGAAGAACGGCGCCTCCTTGACGATCCGCGCCCGCCCGTTGATCCGCAGCGTGTCACCGCGGCCGGGGATGAAGTAGATCAGCCCGACATGCGGGTTGGAGAGGATGTTCGTGAAGCCGTCCACGCGCCGGTTCCCGGCCCGCTCGGGGATGGCGATCGTCGTGCTGTCGAGGACCTTGGTGAACCCGGCGGGGTCGCCCTTGGGGGAGACGTCGCACTCGCCCTGTGCGTCGGAGGTGGCGATCAGGACGAACGGCGAGGCGGCCAGCCATTGCCGATCCAGCTCGTGCAGCTCCATGCGTTCCTTGCCGGCAGCCGCGGCGAGCGGCGGTGGGACGACCTCACGGAGCTCGTCGTACGTCGTGATCTCGACCAGTCCGGGAATCTCCATCAGGCGGCGTTCTCCTCTACCAGCGACGGCGTGGCGTCCTCGTTGACGGCCCTCGTCCGCGCAGCCCATCGTACGGCGGGACCAGTTGCGCAACTGGTCCCCAGGAACAGGGCACCGACCACGATCCAGCCGATCGGACCCCACCCGAGGATCACCGTGGTGAGCAGCGCCGGGCCGAGCATCCGGGCGATCGCGGGACCGGTGCCGAAGAACCCCTGGTACTGCCCCTGCTTGTCCGCCGGGGCGAGGCCGAAGCTGATCTCCCAGGCGCCGGAGGCGAGCTTCATCTCGCCGACGGTGAGCAGTGCGGCGGCCGCCACGAGTACGGCGGCGGTCGTCGCCGGGCCGAGGCCGGCCGCGGTGGTCGCGAACACGGCGCAGGCGGCGAGCATCGCGATCCCGGCGTACCGGACCGAACGGGCGGCCGTGCTCAGATCCCTTACTGCCTTGGCGATCCGCACCTGGAAGAACGCGACGCCGAGGGTGTTCACGATCATCAGCGATGCGACGGCCCAGCTGGGAGCGTGCGTCCGGGTGACGATCCAGAGCGGGCCGACCAGGCTGATCAGCGGCATGAACAACAGCATCACCGCGTTGAGCAGCGCGAGAACGGCGTACGGACGGTCCTGCAGTACCGCGAGCCGGGGCTCACCCTTGGTCCGGATCGACGTGGGGATCGACGGCACCCGGCGGATCAGCGCCGCCGCGACCAGGAAACTCAGCGCGTCGATGGCGAACACGATCAGGTACGCCGCTGTCGTGTCGAAGCGGAGCGCTACGCCGCCGAGGAGCGCGCCGACCGCCAGCCCGGCGTTCACCGTGGACTGCAGGAACGCGCGGATCCTGGTCCGTTCTTCCGGCTGTACGAGCCCGGCCAGCAAGGCCTGTCGCGCCGCGGTGAGGCCGGTCTGGCTGCAGGCGTAGAGGATCGCGGCGACCAGGAACCCCGCGAAGCTCCTGACGACCAGGAACGAGGCGACGGCGGTCGCGGTACTGAGCGCGAGCAGGACGGCGGTACCGCGGGCTCCGCGCCGGTCGGCGAGGCTGCCGAGCGGTACGCCGGCCAGGAATCCGGCCAGCCAGGCGATCGTCAGGCCAAGACCGACCTCCGCGGTGGAGAGCCCGACCACGCGGGTGAAGAACAACGCCGAGGTGACGACGAACGCGCCGTCGCCGACCGAGTTGGCCAGTTGCGCCATCGCGAGGTCCCGGGGCGCTCCGGCCGGGGGAAGAAGTCTGCTGCTCATGACCATGAGCCTAGGCTCGGTGCGGCCCAATCTGCAGGTCCATTGCCGGGGTCAGTCGATGGGCCACTTTGGTCTGTGGATAACCCGGATCGGGGGTCCGGAACGCGGCATCTTTTCTGGCATGAGCTTCGAACAGCTGCCTTCCACCTGGCCCGACCAACCACTCACCGATCCCGCGCTGGCCGCCAACGTCGTCGACCTGATGGTCAGCTTCGGCGACCGCGCCCGCGGCACCCTCGCCGTCCTCCTCTGTGGAGCCGACGCCCTCTTCCGATCCACCGTGATCATCGAGCTCCCAGCATCCGGCCCGACGCCGGCCGAGCTCTGCGAAACCGCGCTCGGCCCCATCATCGAAGCCGTCCGCACCGCCCCCGGCACCGCCATCGTCCTCGCCCTGGGCCGCTCCGGCTCCGGCAGTCCGACCGACGCCGACGACCAGTGGGCCACCGCCGCCAGGGACACCTGCACAACCGCCGGCATCCGCCTCCTCGGCTTCTACATAGCCACCAGAGACGGCGTCTACGAGCCACCCATCCCAGCCCTCACCTGACGCCTCTGGGCCGGAACTGGATGCTGATCCGCGGCCCGACATGCCCTGCCGCCTTGGGAATCGCATGCTCCCACGTGCGCTGACACGAACCACCCATGACGATCAGATCCCCGTGACCAAGCGGATACCGCACTGTCGACCCGACCGCCTGCCCACTCCCCGGCCGAGGCCGCAACGCCAGCACCCGCGGCTCCCCAACCGAAAGGATCGCCACCATCGTGTCCTCGCGATCACCCCTCCCGATCCGATCCCCGTGCCAGGCAACGCTGTCCTTCCCGTCCCGGTAGAAACAAAGCCCCGCCGTCCGGAACGGCTCACCCAACTCGTCCGCGTAGTACGCACTCAACGCATCCCGAGCCTCATCCAGCACACCCAACGGAAGCGGCACGTCCTCCCCGTAAAAGCACAACAACCGAGGCACATCAACCACCCGGTCGTACATCTGCCGCCGCTCCGCCTGCCAAGGCACCTCACCGGCCAACCGCCCATAAACCTCATCGGCCCCACCAAGCCACCCCGGCAACACGTCAACCCAGGCCCCAAGCCCCAACTCGGTCCGCCTGATGTCACCCAACGCCCCAAGCGCAGGCTCCCCAACCGCACCGAACAAGGACCCCTGAAGATCAGCTCCCATACCCCCACCATACCGGAGGATCGAACATATGTTCCCTTAGACTTCCGTTGCGTCCGCTGTGTGTAGCCGCCGTCGATTACCCGGAGTGTCGTCGACGCGGACCTCGGGCTGGCGGCGGTCAGTCCGCAGGAGGCTCGGGTAATGTCCCGGATTCGACCTGTGAAGGGTCAAACCGGAGTGGACGGAGCCGACAGACGTGTGTGCAGCGGATACTGACCTTCCGGTGGTGTCGCTCTCGGACGGCGTAGTCACTCTCCGGCCGTGGTCGAGGGATGACGCCGGGTTCATGGTGGAAGCATTCGCCGATCCAGCGATTCGACGCTACAACGGGGCTCACGATCGACTCGGACGGCCTGCTCCGCCGCTGACGATCGTGGACGCTGAGGCGATCATCGACGGGTTCGCGTCGAGGTGGCAGGCGTTCGGCGCGGCGGAGCCACCATCTGGTGTTGCATTCGCGATCACGGACGCAGCTTCCGGTGTCCTGTTAGGCGGTTGCGGTGTCGATGACTGGTCGAAGGACGATGTGGCGCAGTTCGGCTACTGGATCGGTCCGACCGCACGAGGGCGTGGGTACGCGACTCGCGCGGTGGTTCTGCTCGCCCGGTGGTTGTTCGAGCTCGGCGCAGCTCGCGCCTTCCTGACAGTCGAGGCAGACAACGCAGCCTCGGCCGCCGTGGCCCGCCGAGCGGGGTTCGTGCACGAAGGAACGATGCGGGCACACAGCGTCTGGCAGGGCAAGCGCATCGACGTGATGTGGTTCGCCGCGCTCCCGCTCGAATGGCCGATGCGCGAGCCCGACGAACCAGCATGACGCGGACGCGCCCGGAGCAGGACCGCCCGATCTGGCGCGACGTCCCGAGAGAGGCATCCTCCACCGCTGAGTCAGCTTCGGTCGATCCAGCTGATTCCTCCGGGCCGATACTGCGAATCGCACAGAGTGCTGACGCCCGGTTGCCACGTGCACAGGTAGACGTGGTTGCCGTCGGGGTCGGACAGCACCCAGGCCGACGGCGCGCCCTGGTCGCTGACGAGAGTGCCACCGGCCGCCAACGCCGCATCGATCCGTGGCCGCACCTGATCTGGGTCGACCCACAGGTGCGGATGCCAGACCCGCTGGGTCGATCGAGCCTCCGCGGTCTGGAACCAGACCATCGGCAGTCCCGAACGGACATCACCGACGTCGCCCCAGTCCGCGGTACCGATGACGTGCTCCGAGTCCAGCACGGCTGACCAGAACGGCGCGATCTTGTCGTAGGCCGGCGTGTCCAGGCCGAGTTCGATCCGGGTGAGGCTGCCACATTCGAGTTCAGCACCCGCGGCAGTGACGATGTCAGTGACCTCACGGGCCAACCTCACGTCGGTTTCGGTCACGCCGCCGCCGTCACGGCTGGCCAGCCGGACGTCGACCTGGAAGGGTCGCAGGTCAAGCTCCGCCTGAGTGCCAAGGACCTCCGCAGCCTGCCCGATCGCCTGCACCAGCCGCAGCCCTTGAGAGAAGCTCTCCGTGTGGATCCGCGTCTCCAGGCCGCCTTGCCCGAACGACAGCAACAGGGTCCAGCCGTCGAGTTCTGCTGCGGCGACCTGCTGCCCGGTCAGCACCAGTGTGGTCATGGTTGGTCTCCCTCTTCCGGCCGTGATGTCCGGGCCGATTCGATCCGACATTGATGAGACCGTACGAAACAAAACTGGCCAGCCGTATGTCCTGTTTCTCTGCTAATTTGCGGTAATGCGCGCTGAGCGTTTGGTGGCGATCGCGCTGCTGCTGCAAGCGCACCGAAGAATGACCGCGCCCGAGTTGGCACGGCGCCTCGACGTCTCCGAGCGAACGATCCGCCGGGACCTGGACGCGTTGCTGCTGTCCGGTCTGCCGCTGTATTCCGAACGCGGACGCGGCGGTGGGTGGGCGCTGCTCGACGGTCCGGCGATCAACCTGTCGGCGCTGACCACGCAGGAGGCGCAAGCGCTGTTCCTGGTCACCGGGCCGGAGTTGCTGGCCGGCCTTGGGCTGGAACACGGGGTCACCTCAGCAGTCCGCAAGCTCCTCGACGCCCTCCCCGCGACCACTCGCGCGCAGGCCGACCGCACTCGGCAGGCCATCCACATCGACCCGACGCGGTGGGGCCGAACCGCACCACCCGCGCCTGCCACGCTCACACCGTTGCGGGACGCCGTACTCGCCGGAGTCCAGGTAGACCTCACCTACGCCCCACCCGGAGCCGATGCGGCAGTTCACCGCGTCCATCCGTACGGCTTGGTGTCCAAGAGCGCCATCTGGTACCTCGTCGCCGGCATGGGCGCGGGCCTGCGAACCTTTCGCGTCTCCTGGGCCACCAACGCGGACCCGACGACCGACCCCGTCGACCGGCCCGACGACTTCGACCTCATCCGGGCCTGGGAGGACGTCACCCGCCGCCGCGTACCCTGCGCGAGCAACCGTGTCGAGGTGGAGTTCCAGGTCCGCCCGGCCGACCTCGCCCGCGTCGTCACGGCGCTCTCCGAAGACACCCAACTCCGCCCAGCCGACGGCCCCACCGGAACCCCACGCCGCTTCAAGGCAACCTTCACCTCGGTCCACGAAGCCGCCTGCGAGCTGATCTACCTCGGCGAAGGCATCCAAGTCCTCGAACCCCCATCCGTACGCGCCGAACTGGTACGAATCGCCCACCGCCTATTCGCCACCCACACCCCAAAATGGTGACGCCCCGAGCCGTGCGCGATTGAGGCTCGTGCGGCCGCGGTTGAGTTTTTCGCATCCGCCGGCGGCCGGGTGTCGAACTCGGGGTGGGTTGTTCGTCGCATGGGCGAGAGGGTGTCCGTTGGGGCGCCGGGCTAGTGGAGGAGATGGTGGCGGTGGTGCATTCGCTGGTGAAGGTTCGTCGGATGTTCGGGTTCGTTGAGCCGATCGGGACTGTCACGTTTTCCGACGTGCCGACCGAGGAGTTCTTGGCTGTGGGGATGCGGAACTACTGGGACGGGTACTTCGCGGGGCGGGCGGCGCCGCTTGGGTTGGCGCCGGCTGAGGTGGTGCATTCGGTGTTCTACAACTTTGCGGACGGTGAGGTGGCGCGGCATATCCCGTGGGTGTGGGGGAAGATCACGCCCGAGGATGCGCTGGCCGTGCGGGAGCGGGGGAGTGCCAAGGCGCTTCGGCAGTTGATCGGGGACGAGCTTGCCGATTCGGCCGGTCTCGCGCGGGCCGCCGAGCTGGCCACGCGGGCGGCGTACAGTGCGCCGACCGAGGGGCGCGTGTTGTACGCCGGTCTGCGGGCGCTCGACGTACCGGAGGAGCCGGTCGCGAAGCTCTGGCATGCGGCGACGCTGTTGCGGGAGCACCGGGGTGACGGCCACAACATCGCGCTGGTCGCGCACGGGATCGGCGGGACCGAGGCGCACGTACTGGCCGCGCTCGGCGCCGGGATGCGGGCGGAGGAGTTCGGCCGGGTCCATCACCTGCCGAAGGCGCAGCTCGCCGGAGTCGTCGACGGTCTCCGCGACCGCGGGCTGGTGAGCCCAGCCGGCAGCTTCACCGAGGCCGGCCGTGATCTCAAGGCCCGGATCGAGGCACTCACCGACGAGCTGGCGGCGCCCGCGTACGACGTACTCACGGCCGCCGAGCTCGACGAACTGATCACGCTGCTGGAGCCGATCGCCGCCGCGCTGGAGGCCGCCGACTACTGAGCGGAACCCAGCCGGAGGTACAGGTCGCGGAGCAGGCAGATCTCGGCGCCGTGGTGGATGAGTTCGACGTTCGTGTAGAGGATCTTCTTCGCCATCGGTGCGTGGGCGAAGGCGGGCGGCTCGCCCTGCGGCGCGGCGAGTCCGGCCGTGCCGAGGCGGCGTACGCCGTCCAGCCAGGTCGCGTACTCGTCGTCGAGCTGCCGCAGCGCTTCGCTGGCCGTGCCTGCGTAACAGTAGGTGTCGATGTCGTTCGTCGATGCCATCCCGCCGATGAGGTGCGCCAGCCGCCAGGCGATCGTGGTGACGGGTTCCCGCTCGTGCGGCGGTTCGGCGTAGTCCATCGTGAACTCACCGCCCCCGAACGAGATCGGCGCAGAACTCTCGCCCCGACGACTCAGCGTCCAGCAGTCGGCGACCGGCTGCCAGAAGTACTCGTCGTCACTCAGCCCCTCCAACCGAGGCCGAAGCCGCTCCCGCCAATGCACGTCAATTTGATCGACAACCTCAGCGTTCCAGTCCACATCCACCCGCACGACCGTAGCGGCCGGACGGTCCGCCGGCCGCGGGTGGACCGGTGGGTTCGGGAGACTGGTGGTTCATGGGCTGGAGGTTGGTATGGGGCGGTTGGTGGTTCGGGATGTGGCGGTGCTGGTGGTGCCGGAGGTGGGGGAGTGCCGGGTTGAGGAGGGGCGGGACGTTTGGGTGGAGGACGACCTGATTGTCGCGATCGTGCCGACCGGTGGTGAGGTGGTCGGTGCGGAGGTGGTGGATGGAAGCGGGCTGTTGGCGGTGGCGGGGCTGATCAACTCGCATACGCACAGTCCGATGGTGATGATGCGGGGCGCCGCGGAGGATCTGGCGATCGAGGACTGGTTCAATCGGCGGGTCTGGCCGATGGAGGTGAATCTGACGCCGGAGCGGGTCCGGGTGGGGGCGCGGCTGGCGTGTGCGGAGATGTTGCTGGGTGGGGTGACGACGTTCGTCGACCACTACTTCCACGCGGACCAGATCGCCGCGGTCGCGGTGGAGGCGGGCATCCGGGCGGACCTCGCGCCGACGTACTTCTCGTCCACCGAGCAGGATGTGGAAGCGGCGTTCGACGTCACCCGGGAGCTGCGGGAGTTGCATCCGCGGATCACCGCGAGCCTCGGGCCGCACGCGACGTACACGGTCGACGACGACGATCTCCGGCGTACGGCGGACATCGCGCGGGCGGAGGGTTTCCGTATCCACCTGCACGCCGCCGAGACCGACGAGCAGACCCAGGCGTCGATCGACAAGCACGGGGTGACGCCGATCCAGGTCCTGGAACGTACGGGCGTACTCGACGCCGGCGCACTGATCGCCCACGGCTGCGGGATCCGCGACCACGACCTGCCGATCCTGCAGCAGTACGCCGACCGTACGGCGGTGGCGTCCTGCCCGAAGGTCTACCTGAAGCTCGCGATGGGCGAGGTCACGCCGATCAAAGGCCTCCGCAACGCGGGTGTCCCAGTAGGAGTCGGCACCGACGGCGCGGCCGTGCACAACACGCTCGACGTGTGGGAGGCGATCCGGATGGTCGCGCTCACCCAGAAGCAACGCGAGCACGACGCCGAATGGATGACCCTCTCCGACACGCTTCGGCTGGCGACCCGGGGAAGCGCCGCCGCGGCCGGTCTCAAAGGACGGGTCGGCGTACTCGAACCCGGCTACCAGGCCGACATCACGCTCGTGGACCTCAGCGCACCCCACAACCAGCCGCTCCACGACCCGCGCGCCGCCCTCGTGTACTCCGTCCGCGCCGCCGACGTCGTCACGGTCCTCGTCGCCGGCCAGGTCGTCGTACGCGATCGTGAACTCACCACGATGGACCTCCAGGAAGTCCTCGCGGACGCGAAGTCCCTCGCCCACACCCTCGTCGACCTGTCGGCAGGCGGCGCGATCCAGCACTACAACCCCTAGAGTCCTCGGCATGCTGTCCTCCTGGAAGCGCGCGCCGTTCACCGGCGGCGGCCTGACGTCGACTGTTTCGAGAAGGGCGACGGCCCGGGCGTCGTCCTGATTCCCGAGATCCCCGGTCTCACGCCCGAGGTGGCCGCGTTCGGCGAGCACCTGGTCGACGCGGGGTTCACCGTCGTGATCCCGTCCCCGTTCGGTACGCCGGGACGCCCGGAGACGGCGAACTACACCCTGGGCGTGATCGCGCGGCTGTGTGTCTCCAAGGAGTTCCGGTGCTTCGCGGCGAACGCCGAGCGGCCGATCACGAAGTACCTGCGGGCCGTCGCGACCGACCTGGCCGGACGTACGCCGGGCCGTGGGGTCGGCGTGATCGGGATGTGCTTCACCGGCGGGTTCGCATTGGCTACCGCGGTCGAGGATGTGGTGACGGCTCCGGTGCTGAGCCAGCCGTCGACGCCGTTCGCGGTCAGCCCGAAACTGCGCCGCGACCCCGGTCTGTCGCAGCAAGAACTCGACAAGATCAAGGAACGCACGCGCACCGACGGGCTGTGTGTGCTCGGGCTCCGGTTCAGCCGGGACCGGATGGCGCCGGCCGAGCGGTTCGCGACGCTGCGTGAGCAGCTGGGCGACGCGCTCGAGGTGATCGAGCTCGACTCCGGTCCCGGCAACGCCGACGGGTACCCCCGGAGCGCCCATTCGGTGCTCACCCGGGACCTGCGCGAGAGCCCGCCGAACTCGGCGTACCACGCCCGCGACCGGGCCGTTGAGTTCCTCCGTGAGCAGCTGACAGCGACAGCGTGACGACCGTCCGTCCGGAAATGCAAAGATCGCGTTGAGTAACCCCATCGCGGTGATTCGATGCCCCTGTGACGGGGGAGAGTGTCGGTAATCGGGGGTCGTTCGTTGCTGTCCGCAAGGACGGGGGCGCGGTGCGTGACGCCGCTGTTTCCCTCTGGTCCTGAGTGCCGGAACCATGGCACGATCGGCCACCGAGGTACCACAGGGGACTGGGACGAGTGAGGCTGTATGAACGGGCGGACAGCGGAGGACAGTCGGATCCCGACGAACGGGACCGCGCCGGCGAACGGATCCACTAACGGTCACGCTCCGCAATCAGGCACTTACCTCGAGCCGCCGGGCGAGTGGCAGCCCGGGCAGCGCGTCGGCGAGGTCCACCTCGACCCGCCGGAGGACGTCGTACGGCGCTCCGAGTGGCTGTCGGAGGTCCGCGACCGGCCCCGCGACCCGAACGGTACGACGCTGCGGCAGTTCAACACGCCCGTCCGGGTCGACGAGATCGCGGTCGCGGCGATGACGCTCGCCGAGGACCTGCAGGCCGCGACCCAGACGATGCCGGAGTCCGTCGAGCTGCGCCGGTTCCGGCGCGACCTGGATCACGCGGTGACCACGTTCCGGGACCTGGCGAGCCGGCTGGAGGCGACCGCCGGCAAGCTCGTCCGGCTGGCCGCGAACGAAGGCCAGGCGTGCGGCGTCGGCTGGGGCGTCTGCCCCGAGCACGGGCTGACGCTGATGAACCTCGGCGACACGATCACCTGCCATGTCCTCGGCTGCCACCGCGAGAACGTCGGCGACGTCGAGCGCTGCAGTCACCCGGTCGCGTACCGGGTCGTCGACGCGGCCGGCCCGGCGCTCCTCACCTGCGCGGGCCACGCCGTCGCCTGCCGCCTGTACTTCGACAACCCGGTCATCACCGCCACCGCCGACAGCATGGAGCTCTTCTAGACCTGCGGCGGTGTCGGACGGATCGAGGTCACCGGCGCCTGTCCCTTGAACATCCGGCCGCCGTCGGCGGTCAGCCGCAGGTAGTAGTCCGCGGAGCACGCCGTACCGTCCTCGTCGAGCGCGCGGATCCCGGATCCGGTCGGCACGAAGGCCGACGTCTCGGCGGTCTTCGCGATCTGGTTGCCCTCGTTGAACTCGTCGAACATCGAGATGTACAGGCCTTGGATGCCGACCCGCGTCAGGTTGTAGAACTGCCGCCACATCAGGTCCCCGTGCAGCCGATGCCCGGACTGCAGGTCGCCGGGGATCACACACGGCTGGTAGTCGATCCCGTGGGCGTCGCAGTCCGCCTGGTCCTGCGGGTTCACGTTGTTGTAGAAGTGGTCCGCGCCGGCCAGGTCGCTGATCCGCCCGACCATCCACGGCGACAGCATGTCGAACGCGTGGTACACGTCGAGGTACCCGGGCCGCGAGTCCTCGTTCCCCGGCAGCCAATGGGTCGGTACGCCGCCGATCACGGAGCAGCCCTGCCCTTTGAACCAGTTCACGACGTCGAGGCAGACGTCCGGCGGCCAGGTGTGGTTCGGGTCGTCGAACCCGAAACCCCAGATGCACACCACCGGCGTCGTAAATGATGTAGAACTTCCGGCCGTACTGCTCCGCCGCCTGCCGGACCTTGACGGCCATCGCGTCCCGCGTCGGGCCTTCGCCGCCCGTCGGGTTGAACCGCTGCAGCGCGGCTGTGTCGTAGCCGTTCTCCTGCATCCACTGGAAGTGCGTGTTCACGGTCTGCTGGTCGTACGACGAGAACAGCCGGGCGCCCTGCCCGTTTCCGAGATTCGGGTAGGCGGTCTGGTACGTCGAGGCGAAGTCGCGCACGTCCGGCCAGCTGACGACCGCGGTGTTCGTCGGCGACGGCGGTTGACCCCAGTCGTGGCTCCAATGCCACCACCCGTTGATCGGCGCCCCGTCCCCGGCGCAGGCGAACCAGCCCTGGTAGCCGACCGTGATCTGTAGGAAGTCCAGGGCTCCGGAGCTCTTGACTGCTCGCCTGGCTGAACTTAGTTTGTTGGATCAACAGACAAAGTCGGGAGAGGGTGCGCGATGGTGATCCGGGGTGTTGCTGCCGACCACGTCGCGCTCCGGCGGAACAACCTCTCGGTGGTACTGCGGCACGTGCACGACCTCGGTCCGCGCTCGCGTGCCCGGATCGCCGAGGAGACCGGGCTGAACAAGGCGACCGTCAGCAGCCTGGTCGCCGAGCTCGTCGAACGTGGTCTGCTCCGCGAGGGGTCCGCCGACTCCAGTCGCGCGCTCGGCCGCCCGGGGCAGTTGGTCGAGGTGGACGGTACGGGCGTCTGCGGGATCGGCGCCGAGATCAACGTCGAGTACCTCGCCGTCGTCGCGCTCGACCTCACGGGCAACGTCGTCCACGAGAAGCGCGTCCCGGCGGACGTCGCGCACCTCGGGCCCGGTACGACGCTCGACCGGTTCGCCGACCTCGTCCGCGAAGCCGTCGACGCGGTGGACGCCCGCGGCGGACGACTGGCCGGCGTCACGCTCGCCGTACCGGGCCTGGTCGAAGGTGAGACCGGTGAGCTGAAACTCGCCCCGAACCTCGGCTGGAACGACCTGTCCGTCGCGAAGGAGATGCGCGCCCGCCTCGGCGAACCGACCTACCCGCTGCAGGTGGACAACGAGGCGAACCTCGCCACCCTGGCCGCGTACGCCGAACTCCGCGAGCACGATCTCGTCCTGCTCACCGGCGCCGTCGGCGTCGGCGGTGGAGTGGTGTCCGGCGGACAGCTGCTCCGCGGCGCGCACGGGTACAGCGGAGAAGTCGGCCACATGCCGGTCGCACCCGCCGGACAGCCCTGCGGATGCGGGCGGACCGGCTGCTGGGAGACCGTCGTCGGCCTGACCGCACTGTTGCGCCAGGCAACGGACGCCGACGACCCGGTCCGGGACCCGGAGCTGGACGTCGAGCGCCGGCTGGCCGCGATCGTGGAGCGCGCCGAGGCGGGCGATGTCCGGACCCTCGACGCGCTGAACGACGTGGGCACCTGGCTCGGCATCGGCGGCGCGATCCTGGTGAACATCCTGAACCCGGCCGTGCTCGTGCTCGGCGGGTACTTCGCCGTCCTCGGCCCGTGGCTGGAAGCGCCGCTGGCGAAGGCGTTGCGGGAGCGCGTGCTCGCACCGGACGGCGGCGGCTGCCGGGTCGTCCGGTCGGACCTGGGGTTCGGGGCCGCGGTCCGCGGCGGCGCGCAGATCTGTCTGGACCAAGTATTCGCCGACCCGACACAGCTAGGAGAGTCATGACGAACCTGGGCATCGGCCTGATCGGCTACGCGTTCATGGGCGCGGCCCATTCGCAGGCCTGGCGGAGCGCGCCGCGCTTCTTCGACCTGCCGCTCGAACCCGAGATGAATGTCCTCTGCGGCCGCAACGCCGAGGCCGTCCAGGCGGCTGCCGCCAAGCTCGGCTGGAAGGCGACCGAGACCGACTGGCGCACGGCGATCGAGCGCGACGACGTCCAGCTGGTCGACGTCTGTACGCCGGGCGACAGCCACGCCGAGATCGCGATCGCCGCGCTCGAGGCCGGCAAGCACGTGCTGTGCGAGAAGCCGCTGGCCAACACCGTCGAGCAGGCGGAGGCGATGACGGCCGCGGCGGAAGCGGCCAAGGCCAAGGGGATCCGGTCGATGGTCGGGTTCACCTACCGACGGGTCCCGGCCATCGCGCTGGCGAGGCAGCTCGTTGCCGAGGGCAAGCTCGGGACGATCCGGCACGTCCGCGCGCAGTACCTGCAGGACTGGATCGCGGACCCGGAGGCGCCGCTGTCCTGGCGGCTGGACAAGGCCAAGGCCGGCTCCGGCGCGCTCGGCGACATCGGCGCGCACATCGTCGACATGACGCAGTACATCACCGGCGACACGATCGGCGAGGTCTCCGCGCGACTCGAGACGTTCGTCAAGGAGCGCCCGGTCGCGGCCGAGCACTCGGGCCTGGCCGGTACGGCGGGCACCGAACGCGGCCCGGTCACGGTCGACGACGCCGCGGTGTTCCTGGCGACGTTCCGCGGCGGTGCGCTGGGGGTCTTCGAGGCGACCCGGTTCGCGACCGGGCGGAAGAACGCGATCCGGATCGAGATCAACGGCAGCCTCGGCAGTCTGGCGTTCGACTTCGAGGACATGAACCTGCTGCACTACTACGACGCAGCGGACGACGCGAGGACCGCGGGCTTCCGCCGGATCCTCGCCACCGAACCCGACCACCCGTACGTCGCCGCGTGGTGGCCGCCGGGCCACCTGCTCGGCTACGAGCACGGGTTCACCCACCAGGCAGTCGACCTGGTCACCGCGATCGCCGACGGTACCGATCCGGCGCCGTCGTTCGCGGACGGGCTGCAGGTCCAGCGCGTGCTGGCCGCGGTCGAGGCCAGTTCGAACTCACGTCAATGGCAGGAGATTGCGCAATGAGTGACTACACGCCGTCGAGGGACGACAAGTTCTCGTTCGGGCTGTGGACCGTCGGCTGGCAGGGCGTCGACGTCTTCGGTACGGCGGTCCGCCCGGCGATGGACCCGGTCCACACGGTCGAGAAGCTGGCGGAGCTCGGCGCCGCCGCGGTGACGTTCCACGACCAGGACGTCGTACCGGACGACAGCACCCGGGACCAGGTGCTCGAGCGGTTCAAGAAGGCGCTCGCCGAGACCGGCCTGGGCGTCGAGATGATGACGACCGACCTCTTCAGCCACCCGGTCTTCAAGGACGGCGGCCTGACCGCCAACGACCGCCAGGTACGGCGGTACGCGCTGGCCAAGGTGCTGCGCAACGTCGACCTGGCGGCCGAGCTGGGCGCCACGACCTACGTACTGTGGGGCGGTCGTGAGGGCGCCGAGTCGGGCGGGTCGAAGGACGTCCGCGCGGCGCTGGACCGCTACAAGGAGTCGATGGACCTGCTCTGCGCGTACGTCCGCGAGCAGGGGTACGACATCCGGTTCGCGCTGGAGCCGAAGCCGAACGAGCCGCGCGGCGACATCCTGCTGCCGTCGATCGGCCATGCGATTGCCTTCATCAACGATCTCGCCGACCCGGAGCTGGTCGGGATCAACCCCGAGGTCGGGCACGAGGAGATGGCCGGGCTGAACTACGCGCACGGCATCGCGCAGGCGCTGTGGCACGGGAAGCTGTACCACATCGACCTCAACGGGCAGCACGGTCCGCGGTTCGACCAGGACCTGCGGTTCGGGGCCGGGAACCTGCGCGGGGCGTTCTGGACCGTCGACGCGCTGCAGGGGTCCGGAAAGTACCCGGCGTACGAGGGGCACATCCACTTCGACTACAAGCCGCCGCGGACCGAGGACGAGGAAGGCGTCTGGGAGACGGCCCGCGCGTGCATGCGGAACTACCTCATCCTGCGCGAGAAGGCGCTCGCGTTCCGGGCGGACCCGGAGGTCGCCGAGGCGCTGGCCGCGGCGCGGGTCGCGGAGCTGTCCGAGCCGACGCTGGGCGAGGGCGAGTCGCTGGACGAGCTCCGCAACGCGACGTACGACCGGGAGGCGCTGGCCGATCGCGGTCTGGGCTTCGAGAAGCTGGACCAGCTCGCGATGGAGCACCTGCTGGGTGTGCGGTAACTAGAGCTTCGCGAAGAAGGCGCGGAGGTCCTCGACGACGAGTTCGGGGACCTCCAGTGCCGCGAAGTGACCGCCGCGGTCGAACTCGGTGTAGTGCACGACGTCGAACTCGCGCTGGACGAGTGTGCGGACCGTGCTGTCGTTCGGGAACACCGCGAGCCCGGTGCGTACGGGACAGAACTCGACCTGCGCGCCCCACGCGGATTGCGCTTCGCGGTAGAGGCGTGCCTGGGAGCCGGCCGTCCGCGTCAACCAGGTCAGCGTCACGGTGTCGAGGATCTGGTCGTTGCCGATGGCACCTTCCTTGTGGCCGTAGTCGTCGTACCACTCGAGATTCCAGGCGAGCTGGCCGACGGGGGAGTCGAGCAACGAATAGGCGAGCGTCTGCGGGCGGGTGCCCTGGATGGCGGCGTACCCGGACCGCTCGTTCTGCCAGCGGTCGAGGCCGCCGAGTCGTTGCTGCTCCGCCTCGGTCAGTTCCTCGCCCCGTGGGAACACGAAGTACCCGTCGAGGTGCAGGCCGATCACCCGCTCCGGGACGAGCCGCGCGAGGGCGGGGCCGATCCGGGCGCCCCAGTCGTACCCGTGGACGCCGTACCGCTCGAAGCCGAGCTGCTCCATCAACGTGATCCAGGCGCGCGCCATCCGGTCGACGCCCCAGCCGCTGCTGGTCGTCACGCCGCTGAACCCGAAGCCGGGCATCGTCGGCACGACCACGGTGAAGTCCTCGGCGAGCGCGTCCATCACCTCCAGGTAGTCCGACGCCGCGCCCGGCCAGCCGTGCAGCAGCAACAAGGGGGTGCCCGTGCCGGCCTGCGTGTAATGCACCCGTTGACCGTCGATCTCGGTCACGAACTGTGGATACGTATTCATCCGCTTCTCGAAGCGCCGCCAGTCGTACGACGTCCGCCAGTACTCGGTCACCTCCCGCAGCCGGCCGAGCTCCACGCCGTACGACGACCCCGCGTCCGGCAACTGATCCGGCCAGCGCGCCGCGTCCAGCCGGCGCTGCAACTCGTCCAACTCCGCCTGCGGTACCTCTGCTCGAAACTCCATGCCTTCGACGGTAGAAGCAGTACCGGACGCGGGCTGACCGCTACGCTCGACGTCATGAAGTACGTTGCACGGATCGTCGAGGTGCCCGAGCACGGCATCAAGCTGGAGCCCGTCGACGGGACCACGGTCCCGGAGCAGCCGACCGAGGTGAACCTGCTCGGGATGGCGATCGCGCTCGCCCTGGGCGCGGCCGGGTACCGGCATCACTCGGAGCAGCGGGACCCGGAGTTGCAGACGCTGGACGCGCTGATCGCGGGCGACGCGATCATGCCGTGGCAGCCGGGCACCGCGGGCTTCATGGTGTGCGAGCTGAACGACGGCCGGCCGCGTTGTGAGGTTCGGGCCAGCGCGGAGTGAGCTGGCCGGACGCGCCGCCGTTGCCGCGACCGCGGATCCTGCGGCAGCGGTGGCTCGAGCTGACCTTTGTCCATTGGGCTTTCGAGCCCGCGGCCGTCGCGCACTTCTTCCCGCCGGGGACGCGGCCGGACACCTTCGAGGGACGCACGTACGTCGGCCTGGTGCCGTTCCGGATGGTCGGCACCGGACTGCCGCGCGGGCCGGGCGTTCCATACCTCGGGTCGTTCCTGGAGACGAACCTGCGGCTGTACTCCGTCGACGAGAGCGGCCGGCGTGGTGTCGTGTTCCTGAGCCTGGACGCCGACCGGCTCGCGGTGGTGGCGACGGCGCGGACCGTCTTCGGGCTGCCGTACCGGTGGGCGCGGATGTCGCATGTGCGCGACGGCAACCACCACAGCTACCACTCGACGGTCCGCGGCTCCGGCGCCCACGCGACCGTCGGCGTCGACATGGGCGAACGGATGCCGACAGGCCCGCTCGAGCACTTCCTCACCGCTCGGTGGGGGCTGCATGTCGCGCGAGCCGGCCGCACCTGGTACCTCCCGAACGTGCACCCGCCGTGGGTCCTGCACGCCGCGACGCTGACCGAGTTGGACGCCGACAGCCTGTTGCGGTCGGTGGGGCTGGAGCCGCCCGACCGGCCGCCGGATCACGTCGCGTTCAGCGCGGGCGTTCCTGCGGAGTTCGCCGTACCATCAGCTCCCCGATCAGCTCCTCCGTCTGATCGACGATGAACCCGATGCCGAGCTGACGGGCCCAGCGGTTCACTTCGGTCGCGAGCGCCGCCGATCCGTCGAGGTCGCCTTCGTCGCGCAGCAGGATCGCCAGGTGGGCCTGCTGGGCGAGGGCCGGGCGCAGGTGGCCGTTCTGCTGCAGGAGTTCGGTGGACTGCTCCCATTGTTCGCGGGCGAGCTTCAGGTCGCCGGCCGCATGCGAATGGTGCCCGAGGTGCCGCAGGGCCTGGGCTTTCGTCAGCTCGTCTCCCAGTTCGAGCGCCAGCTTGTAGTGCTCGATGGCCTCCGCGGGCTGCTCGTACACGTTGTCGGCGATCGCGCCGGCCCAGAAGCTCGCTGCGCCTCGTCGCGTGTCGTCGGGGGCGTCCTTGACGAGCGTCAGCATGCGGTCGCGGAGGTCGCCGTCGCCTGAGCGGAAGAGCGCGTCCGCGTAGTCCTTGCGGAGCCTGAGCAGGGCGAGGTCCCACGAGTCCGCGGGTACGGCGGCGAGCGCGGCCGTGGCGTGGTCGGACTGCTGCCCGAAGTCGTGGTCGACGGCGACCGCGGCGCGGGCGAGCGCGAGGGCCTGCTGCTCGGCGGGATCGCCGGACGTGGTGGCGGCGAGGAGGTCGGACGCGGCGGCCCAGTGGCCGGCGAGCGTCAGTTTGGTGGCGGCGGTGACGACGGCTTCGACGTGGTTCATGGTTCGAAGGTATTTCGATATCGAAACATTTGACAACTAACCTTCAGCTGCTGAAAAGTTCTTCGGGTGAAGGACTTTGTGGATACGCATGTCGAGTTGTGGGCGGGGGAGCTGCCCGGCCTCGACCGGGACGTCGAGGGGATCACGGTCCGCCTTCAGGTGGTGACGCGGTACCTCGAGCGGCGGCGGGAGGCGGTGCTGGCGGAGTACGGGCTGCAGCTGTGGGAGTTCAAGACGCTGCACATGCTGCGACGCGGCGGTACGCCGTACCGCGCGACGCCCGGGGAACTCGCACGACAGCTGAGGATGTCGCCGGCGGCGCTGACGAACCGGCTGGATGCGCTGGAACGGCGCGGGTACGTCGAGCGCACGCATGATCGGGACGACCGGCGCAAGGTGATGGCGACGCTGACACCGGCCGGGCGCGAGCTGTGGGAGCGGGGGATCGGGGACATGCTGCGGGTCGAGAACGAGCTGATCCACCAGCTGTCGCCGAGCCGGCGGACGGAGCTGAACGAGCTGCTCCGGCTGCTGGTGATCGCGAGCGAGGAAGATTCGTAGCCGGACGATGTCAAGTTCCGGTGGTCGGGTCCGACGTACCTGTGTAGGCGTCGAGAAAGGACAGACCGATGGAACCCCTCAACCTGATGGTGTCGCTCAGCCACTTCGCGAAGGACGGCCGCGAACACCCCCACGGCCTCAGCCAGCCCGCCGGTCGTCGTACTGACGATCGCCCGAAACCGGTCCGTGGGCGGCGGGTCTGGCGCTTCCGGATCCTTGGCTGGCGGACGATCAGCTCGTAATCACCGCACTGCGCTCCCGGCCGACCTCGACGAACCCGAACCGGCCGTACCAGGGCACCAGTTCGTCCGACGTACCGAGCGCGGCGTGGGTGCAGCCCGTCGCGGCCGCCCGATCCAGCGCCGCGGCAACCACCACGGACGCCGCACCGCGCCCCCGGTCCTCCTCAGCCGTGGCCACCGACCAGATGTTCGCCGTCTCCCCAGCCGCCACCACAGTCGCCGACGACACCAGCCGCTCCCCGTCGAACACCCCCACGATCTCCCCGGCCCCGTGGAAGGACGCGGTCAGGCCGTCCCGATGGTGCGCTCAGGAACAGTTGGTGGGCGATCTTGCTGGGGGTGCCGGTCCACCAGAAGCAGTCGGCGTTGTCGTGCTGTTCCCACGTGAACACGCCCGGTCGCTCGGCGAGGCGGCGCCAGCCGGTTACTGCGGCGTCCCAGACCTGGGGGCTCATGGTTGAGCCGGGCGGTAGAGGGCGTAGTGCATGGGGCCGTTGTGGGGGAGTTCGAGTTCGGCGATGACGGTGAAGCCGAAGGTCTCGTAGAAGCCCACGTTTGCTGGGTCCTGGGTTTCTACGAAGGTGGGGGAGTGGGCCGCGTCGGCGGCCGCGAGGCCGGGCTCGATGACGGCGTGGCCGAGGCCCTGGCGTTGGTGGGCGGGGTCGACGGCGGCGAGTGCGAGGAGCCAGGACGGGGTGCGCGGGTGGAAGAGCGCGATCGCCTGGCCGTACTCCGCGGTGAGGTCTGCCTTCGAGCCCGCGAGGGCCTTGAACTCGGCGGCGTGTGGCGCGAAGGCCTCGGCCGGCAGATCCGGTGGCAGCCAGACCGCGACCGCGCGGACGTCGTCGGTCACCCACACGCGCCCGTACGGGATCCCGATCGCCGCGACGAACAGCCGGTGGTACTGCGTGAGCCGCTCGACGTACCCGTCCGGGTCGAAGCACGCGCGGCTCATCGGGTAGTCGAGCAGGCCCCGCGTCAACGTGTCGACCGCCGCCTCGACGTCCGCGTTCGTTGCCTCACGCACCTTCATGACCTGAGCGCCGCCACGATCAGGTCGGCGACCGCGCGCATGCCGGCGGCGTTCGGGTGGTACGGGACGAAACCGCCGAGGTTCGGCGGCAGCATCGTGAACCCGGTCGTCCACGGCTCCGCCGACCCGATCGCGTGGTCACGACTCGCGGCGGAGGCGGCGACCAGGTCCGCGCCGGTCGCCGCGGCCGCCTTCGCGAACGCGGCCGCGAGTCCGTCGGCCATCATCGCGATGCTCGGCAGCTGCTCCTCGTTCAGCGGTACGTCGAGCCGCGGACGCGTCGCCGGACCGACCAGGCTGAGGTAGTCGACGAGCAGGATCCGCGCCTCGGGCGACCGTTCGCGGGCCCGCTCGACGACGGTGGTCAGCGAGTCGGTGACGGCCTGGTACGACGCGTCGTCCTTGAGGTAGCTGACCCGCGCGCGGATCCGGTTCGCGACCCGGCGGCCGAGGATCGTGGCGGGCTTCGCGATCGTGTTCAGGAAGCTGCCGCGCAGGAACGTGCCGACGTACTCGAGGTCGTTCCCGCCGCAGGTGATCGTGATCAGCGCGGTGTCCGGGGTGAGCGCGTCGAGCTGCGGCGGTGCGTCGTCCTGCCGGGTGTCGAGCAGGTGCGCGGTGGTGGCGCCGGAGTACGAGACGTCGACCAGGTCGAGGTCCAGTTCGGAGGCGACCAGGTGGGCGTAGTTGCGGCCCGAACGACCCGCGGGCGGCTCTACGATCGGGCTGATCCCCGGCCCGGCCGCGAACGAGCTGCCCAGTGCGGCGTACCGGCTGCCGGATGCGATCACCGGATCACAATAGAACGAAGGTGACAGCATGTTCACTCGGGGAGTACTCGCCGCGGTGGCCGCCGGCGGGCTGGCGATCGGGCTGATACCGGCCGCCGCCGACGCGACACCGAGCTCGGGGGTGACCGCGACGATCATCTCGAAGTCGACGATCGGACGGACGGACTACGTACTGCGCGAGATCACCATCCAGCCGGGTGGGACCACCGGGTGGCATTTCCACGACGGAACGCTGTACGCGTTCGTGAAGGCGGGGACGCTGACGCACTCGGACTCGAACTGCACGACCGACGGGGTGTACCGCACCGGCGCGGCGTTCACCGAGCCGAGCGGAACGGATCACGTGCACGTCGGGCGGAACCTCGGGACCAAGCCGTTGATCCTCGACGTCCTGTACGTGCTGCCGACCGGCAGCCCGTTGTCGGAGGACGCGCCGAACCCGGGGTGCCCGTTCCAGTAGCCTGCCGCCGTGACTGACGACGTGTTCGGTACGGCGGGTATCCGCGAGAAGGTCCTGGCGGGGTGGGCGGCGGCGCCGGTGCGCTTCCGCGAGGACGCGAACGCCGAGGAGGAACTGGCCCTCGGCGGGTACGCCGACCGCGTGGTCGTCGAACTGGCCCAGAACGCGGCCGACGCGGCGCTCCGGGAGGGCGTACGTGGTCGGGTCCTGTACGAACTCCGCAACAACACGCTCGTCGTCGCCAACACGGGCGCACCCCTGGATGCCGAGGGCGTGCAGTCGCTGGCAACCCTCCGCGCCTCCGCCAAGCGCGACGTCGCCACGCCGGAAGCCCAGGTTGGGGAGGATCTTCGTCCCGAACCAGGTGGAAGTCCTCCCCAACCGCCACTCGCGGGAGGCGCGGACGGCGCGGGAGGCGGGGGCGGCGCGGGAGGCGGGGGCGGCGCGGGAGGCGGGGGCGGCGCGGGAGGCGGGGGCGGCGCGGGAGGCGGGGGCGGCGCGGGAGGCGGGGGCGGCGCGGGAGGTCGCGGGGTGGTGGTGGGGCGGTTTGGGGTGGGGTTTTCGGCGGTGCTCGCCGTGACGGATGAGCCGGTGGTGTTGTCGCGGACCGGCGGTGTGCGGTTCTCCAAGGCCGACAGCGCGGCGGCGGTTGCGGAGCTGCCGTCGCTGGAGACGGAGGTCAGGCGGCGGGACGGGCAGGTGCCGGTACTGCGGCTCCCGTTCGACGCTGCGGGCGAGCCGCCGGCCAGCTACGACACCGCCGTACTCCTGCCGCTGCGCGACGACGCCGCGGTCGCGCTCGTACGGCGCCTCCTGGCCGAGGCCGACGATGCCCTGCTGCTCGCTCTCCCCGGCCTCGAACGCATCGAGATCGAGACCGAGGACACCCACCGGACCCTCGAGAACGCCGAGTCCCGCTGGCACATCCACCGCACCACCGGCCTCTTCACTCCCGCGGAACGCCAGGCCCTCCTCGCCGACCGCCCCACCGAGGAACGTACCCGCCCCACCTGGTCGATTGTCTGGGCGCTCCCACACGCTGCCACCGCGGCGGAAGGGGTTGTCCACGCACCGACCCCGACGGACGAACCGGTCTCCCTCCCAGCGTTGCTCTTGGCAACGTTCCCGCTCGACTCGACCCGCCGGCACGTGGCCCAAGGACCGCTGACGGACCGCCTCGTACAGGAAGCGGCAACGGCGTACGGCGAGCTCCTGCGCCGCCGCTTCGACGAAGGCGACGACGTACTGCGACTGGTCCCGACCGGCCTCGCCGCGGGCACGGTCGACCGGATGCTCCGCGACGCGATCCGCGCCGTACTGCCGGGCGTACCACTCCTGCGCGCCGTCGACGGATCAGTCGTCCGGCCGAACGACGCTGTCGTCGTGGAAGGCGCCGACGAGTTGTTCGCCGAGGTTCTCGCACCGCTCGTGCCGGGCCTCGTCCACGCCCGGCGCGAACACCGTCAAGCCCTGGATGCCCTGCAGGTAAGGCGTCTCGAGCTCTCCGAGGTGGTCGACCAACTCGGGGGAGCGGAACCGCCGTCCTGGTGGCGCAACCTCTACACCTCCCTCGAGAACATGGTCACCGACCCGCTCGTCCGCGAGTCCCTCGGCACCCTCCCCGTCCCACTCGCCGACGGCCGCCTGGTCCGCGGCGCCCGCGGTCTGCTCCTCCCCGGCCCCGACCTCCCATTCACCACCCTCGAAGCCTTCAGCCGGTACGGCGTTCGCATCGTCCACCCCGACGCCGTCTCCCCAATCCTCGAACGCCTCGGCGCCCACCCCGCCACCGCCCGCTCCCTCCTCGAAACCCCCGCCATCCGCACCGCCGTCGAACACGCAGCCGACACCTGGCAGACCGTGGACCCGGCAAGCCACGTGTTGCCTGCGGACGGGCCCGAGGCCTGGGAAAGCGTGGACCCGGCAGGCCACGTGTTGCCTGCGGACGGGCCCGGGGCCTGGGAGAGCGTGGACCCGGCAGGCCACGTGTTGCCTGCGGACGGGCCCGGGGCCCGGGAGAGCGTGGACCCGGCAGGCCACGTGCTGCCTGCGGACGGGCCCGAGGCCTGGGAGAGCGTGGACCCGGCAGGCCACGTGCTGCCTGCGGACGGGCCCGAGGCCCGGGAGACCGTAGTCCCGGCACCCCACGCGCTGCCTGCGGATGCGCCCGAGGCCTGGGGGACCGTAGTCCCGGGACCCCACGCGCTGCGCGAGGATGCACCCGCCGCCGCGGACTCCGCCGCCGCCGCCCACGACGCCGCCCACGACGCCGCCCACGACGCCGCCCACGACGCCGCCCACGACGACGCCCACGACGCCGACGCCGACGCGGCGGGCGGCGGGGGTGGCCGGGGCGAAGGTATCCACCCGGTCGCGCGGGCGGTGCTCGCGCTGATTGCTGCGGATCCGGGGCAGGCTGAGGGGCTGTGGTGGTTGTCGGATCTGCCGTTGCGTGACGTGGACGGCGAGCTCGTTCCGGCGAACGCCCTGGTGATCGAAGGGTCCGCCGCGCAGCAGGTCCTGGACCCCGACGAGGTGTCGCCGGTGGCCAACGACCTGGTCGAGAGCTACGGACTGCCCGCGCTGCAAGCCGTCGGAGTGCTCAGCACCCTCGGCGTCGTGACAGCCTCCGACGTCACGCTCGACCGGCTCCCGGAGGTGCTGCAGGACCTCGACGCCATCGAGGACTGGGCGTACGACGTGGCCCCGGACGGATCGCCGTACGGCGCGACCGTCGGCGAGCTGGAGGCGATCCGCGACCTCGACTGGATCACCGACGCCAACTGGCCGAAAGCCCTGCAGCTACTGGGCTCCGACCCCGACCTCCGCCGCGCACTCGTCACGCAGGTCCGGGTCGTCGGCCCGGACGACCAGCAGCGAGGCGTACCGTCGTACGCCGCCTGGTGGATCCGCGAACACGTCCTCCTCGACGACGGCGAACCGCTCGCCGGCCGCGCCGACCCCGACGCCGAGCCGGTCCTCGCGAGCCTCCTCGACGAGGCCCCCGACTGGACCGCCGAACTCGACCCCGAGGTACGGACTGCGATCGGCCTGGTCCGGGACGCAGAAGACCTGGACGCCGACGGTCTGGCGCTCGTCCTGGACCGGCTCGCCGACCCGGACCGCGACGTCGACGAGGCCGCCCTCCTCCGGCTCTGGAACCGCCTCGGCACGCTCGCGCTCTTCCCGGGCGACGCTCCGGAACGAATCCGGGTCCTCGACGCCGACGGCACCACCCGGGTGACGGACGCCGAGCACGCGGTCGTCGTCGACGGCCCGATGTGGGTGCAGCGGCACGACCTCGGCGGCTTCGTGATCGGCTCCGGCGCGGCCGCGGACGGGCTCGGCGACCTGTTCGACGTACCGCTCGCCCACGAGGTTGCCGAGGGCAAGATCGACGGCGACGGTACGGCGGCCGACGTACCGGAGCTGGTCCGCGAACTGGTGCCCGAGGTGCCGGCCACCTGGTGGGAGCACGAGGAGCTGACCGTGGACGGCGTCGAGGTCTCGTGGTGGGTGGACGCCGACGGCGCCCCGCACGCGGCGACCTTCGACGGCCTGGCGAAGGCGCTCGCCTGGGCGGCCGGGCGCTGGGACCGGCGGCATGTGATCCGCGCGGTTCTCAACGAACCGGACCGTTCGGCCGAACTTCTGCTGGACGCGGTGTTCGACTGACCGGAACCGGCCGCCCGCCACGCCGAGTGACGGCGCTTGGAAGCGTTTCCGCCTAGAGGTGTCACCTAGAGCGAGCAACGTTGTCAAAGGTTGGTATATCGACTGATCTGCGGATATGACGACGCGGTTGCAACGTGGGAACGAACTCTTGTCAACGTTGTCAACGCTACCTATAGTCCGTGGCACCTCTCGGTCGGTGATCCGCCCGTCCACGCAACGTAAACGGAGGTGACATTCATCATGAATGACGCGCCGCGCCCGCAGTTCGAAGACGTCGAAGATGTCGTCCGCTACCAACTCTCCCGCCGCGGAGCCCTCGGAGGAGGTGCCGCGGCCGCCATGACCGCGTTCCTGGCCGCGTGCTCCGGTGGCGGCGGCTCGTACTCCGACAAACCGGCGAACGCCAACAACAAGCCCAGCGCCGGAAAGTCCATCCAGATCGGCAAGGCGAACATCCCGGTCCCACGGGACCAGACGGTGATCGTCGGCCAGGTCGAGTACACGGTCTTCGACAGCTTCAACGGGATGATCCCGAACGGGTCGCCGTCGGGCGCCGGCGTGGAGCTGAGCACCGAACCGCTGTTCTTCCTGAGCTTCGCCACCGGCAAGCTCACGCCGTGGCTGGCGACGGAGTACAAGTACAACGAGGCCTTCACCGAGCTGACGCTGAAGTTCGACCCGAAGGCGCACTGGAACGACGGCCAGCCGCTCGGCGCGAACGACTTCAAGTTCACGGTGATGCTGCTGAAGGACCGCCCTGACCTGTTCGGCGGTGGCGGTGACCTGAAGGAGTTCGTGAAGTCGATCGCCGTGCCCGACCCGCAGACCGCGGTGGTCACGTTCCTGAAGCCGGCGCCGCGGTTCCACTACAACTTCATCGCCGCGATCTCCGGTGCGCCGAACAACATCATGCCGGAGCACATCTGGAAGTCGCAGGACCCGACGAAGTACAAGGACAACCCGCCGGTCCGCAGCGGCCCGTACAAGCTGAAGACCGCGATCCGGAACCAGAAGATGTTCGTCTGGGAGAAGGACCCGAACTACTGGAACAAGGACAAGCTCGACGTCAAGCCGCAGTACGTCGTGTTCCAGAGCACGTCGAAGCAGCTCGACCAGGCGTCGCTGGCGTTCGAGCGGGCCGAGTTCGACGTCGGCTCGGTGGACGAGCCGCACGCCAAGCTGCTGCGCAACAACGGCTACCCGAACCTGGTGACGACGCAGTTCCACGACCCGAACCCACGGGTCCTCTGGCTGAACTGCGACCCGGCCCGCGGCGTGATGGCGGAGCCGAAGATGCGCTGGGCGATCAACTACTGCATCGACCGGGAGAAGATCGGCAACTCGATCTGGCCGGTGAAGGTGCCGCCGGCGCAGTACCCGTGGGCGGACTACCCGACCAACGACAAGTGGAAGAACGACGACCTCGCGAACAAGTACAAGTTCGAGTTCAACCCGGACAAGGCGACTCAGATGCTGGACGAGATCGCGCCGAAGAACGCGAGCGGCAACCGGGCGTACAAGGGCAAGGAGATCAACCTCGAGATCATCACGGTCTCGCCGGTCGACGGCCCGGAGTACGCGATCGCGAACCTGCTGAAGACGCAGCTCGGGAAGGTCGGCGTACCGGCCACCCTGCGCAGCCTCGCCGGCAGTGTCCACGACGACAAGTTCCAGCGCGGCCAGTACGACATCGACTCGAACTGGGCCGGCTTCGCGATCGACCCGGAGCAGCTGTACACCGACTGGACCAGCGACAAGTACCAGCCGATCGGCAAGAACTCGGCCGGTAAGAACAAGATGCGGTTCCGCAACCCCGACTTCGACAAGATCATCGACCAGCTCGGCCAGATGAACCCGGACTCGGCGGAAGCCAAGCCGCTGCTCGACAAGGCGCTGGAGATCTACTTCCAGCAGCTCCCGTTGCTCGCCTCGATCCAGACCGGCTACCCGTCGTACTTCAACACGGCGTTCTGGAAGGACTGGCCGACCGACGACAACCTGTACGAGGTGCCGCTGAACTGGTGGCCGCACTTCATCTTCGTACTCGGCAAGATCTCTGCCACCGGGCAGAAGGGACCGGCGTGACGGCGGAGGCGCCGCCGGTTGTAGCTGTCGACAAGAGCCGGGACTCCGCACCCCAGTCGGGGGTGCGGGCCTGGCTGTCACGGCATCCGCTGGCGGCGTACGCCATCCGGAGGTTCGGGCTGTACCTGGTCGAGCTGTGGGGCGCGCTGACGATCGCGTTCTTCTTCTTCCGGATGATGCCCGGCGACCCGGTCCAGACGCTGATCCAGACGCTGCAGCAGAACTACGTGTACAACGCGCAGGCGAGCGCCGAGCTGATCGCCCGGTACCGGCACGAGTTCGGCCTCGACGGGAACCTGCTCACCCAGTACTTCAAGTACATGGAGAAGCTGGTCCTGCACGGCGACCTCGGGCCGTCGCTGATCAACTACCCGACGCCCGCGCAGACAGTCATCCTGCGATCGTTGCCGTGGACCATCGGTCTGCTCGGCATCTCCGCGGTGCTGGCCTGGGTGCTCGGCATGATCATCGGCGCGATCGCCGGCTGGCGGCGCGGCAAGCTCGGCTCCGCGATCGCCACCAACCTGTCGATCGCGCTCTCGCACGTGCCGTACTTCTTCGTCGCGCTGATCCTGGTCTACATCTTCGCGTACTCGATGGGACTGTTGCCTGCGAGATCGGCGTACGACTCCAACATCAATCCCGGGATCAGCTTCGCGTTCATCGGCAGCGTGCTCAAGTACGGATTGCTGCCGGGGCTGTCGATCGTGATCATCGGGACGTTCAGCTGGATCCTGTCCACCCGGATGCTGATGATCCCGATTCTCGGCGAGGACTACCTGGTGTACGCCGAGGCGAAGGGACTGAAGGGCCGCCGGATCCTGACCCGGTACGCGCTGCGGAACTGCTACCTGCCGCAGATCACCGCCTTCGGGATCTCGCTCGGCTTCATCTTCAACGGGAACGTCCTGGTCGAGCAGCTGTTCAACTATCCCGGTCTCGGCACCACGCTGGTGACCGCGATCCAGCAGCTCGACTTCAACACGATCCTGGGCGTCACCGACATCGCGATCTTCTCGGTGCTGACCGCCGTCCTGCTCCTCGACCTCCTGCTCCCGCTGCTTGACCCGCGGGTCAAGTACTGGAAGTGATGACGATGAGAATCCTGACCGCGGTACTGCGGACGATCCGCAACAGCCGGCGCCTCGCGACCGGTCTCGTCATCCTGGCCGTGCTCGTCCTGATCGCCCTGTTCAGCCCGTTGATCGTGAAGGCGATCGGCGGCGGGCAGGATCCGGTCGAGCTGGCGGCGTACGACAAATGGCTCGTCCCCGGACCGAAGCACCTGTTCGGCACCGACCAGTTCGGGCGGGACGTGTTCGCGATGGTGGTGAAGGCGCTCGCGGTGTCCCTGCAGATCGGCGCGATCGCCGGTGTCATCTCGACCGTCGCCGGTGTGATCGTGGCGTTCGTCGCCGGCTACAAGGGCGGCTGGATCGACAACGTGCTCTCGACGTTCACCGGGATCCTGTTGGTCATCCCCACGTTCCCGTTGCTGATCGCGCTGTCGGCGTACGCGAAGAACGTCAGCCTGTTCCAGGTCGGGGTGATGATCTCGATCTTCTCTTGGCCGTTCGCGGCCAAGACGATCCGTTCTCAGGTGCTCTCGCTGCGCACCCGGCCGTACGTCGACCTGGCGCGGGTCAGCAAGGCCCGCGACATCGAGATCATCGTCACCGAGCTGCTGCCGAACCTGTTGCCGTTCATCGGCGTCGGGTTCGCCTCGTCGGCGCTCGGCGCGATCTTCGGCCTGGTCGGCCTGGAGATCATCGGTCTCGGGCCGGGCGGCGTGATCGACCTGGGCCAGATCATCTTCAACGCGATCGGCACCGGGGCGCTGACGCTCGGCGCGTGGCCGATGTTCGTGGTCCCGATCGCGCTGCTGACGCTGCTGTTCGCGGCGCTGAACATGGTGAACATCGGCCTCGAAGAGGTCTACAACCCGCGACTGAGGGGAGTGGCCGGTGAATAATGTGCTTGAGGTCAAGGGGCTCGAGGTCGCCTACTCGACGAACCGCGGCGACGTGAAGGCGGTCCGTGGCATCGATCTCGACGTGCACCGCGGCGAGATCCTCGGGATCGCCGGGGAGTCGGGCAGCGGGAAGAGCACGCTCGCGGTCGCGCTGCTCCGGCTGCTCAAGGCGCCGGGCAAGGTGACCGGCGGCTCGGTGATGTTCCACCCCGCCGGCCGCTCGCCGGTCGACCTGCTGAAGGTGCACGGCGAGCAGCTGCGGGTACTGCGCTGGAGCGCGCTCTCGTACCTCCCGCAGGGATCGATGAGCTCGCTCAACCCGGTGATGCGCATCCAGGACCAGTTCAAGGACGTGATCCTGGAACACGCGCCGGGCCGCAAGGACTCGCTCGGCGAGATGATCCCGCGGCTGCTCGAACAGGTCGGCCTGGAGGCCCGCGTCGCCCGGATGTACCCGCACGAGCTGTCCGGCGGGATGAAGCAGCGGGTGCTGATGGCGATCGCGGTCGCGCTCGAGCCGGACCTGGTAATCGCGGACGAGCCGACCACGGCGCTGGACGTGACGATCCAGCGGGTGATCCTGCAGTCGCTGGCCGATCTGCGCACCGACTTCGGCGTGACGCTGATGGTGATCTCGCACGACATGGGCGTGCACGCGCAGCTGGCGGACCGGGTCGCGGTGATGTACGAGGGCCAGCTGGTCGAGGTCGGCGACGTACGGCAGGTGTTCAAGGACCCGCGGGATCCGTACACCCGCCGGCTGATCGAGTCGATCCCGCAGGTCGGAAGGAGGGCCTCATGAAGCCTGGTCGAGAGCATTTGGCGGAACTCGAACTTCGGGGCGTCGAGCAACGATTCCACGCCCGGGACGTACCCGGCGGCTACCTGACCGCGGTCGACGACGTCAGCTTCTCGCTGGCCGCGTCGCCGCCGCAGATCGTCAGCCTGGTCGGCCAGAGCGGCAGCGGGAAGAGCACGATCGCCCGGAACGTCCTCGGCCTGCAGAAGCCCACCGCCGGGCAGGTGCTGTACGGCGGCAAGGACATCTTCAAGCTGAGCCGGGCGGAGTACGACGAGTACCGGCGCGACGTACAACCGGTGTTCCAGGATCCGTACGCGATCTTCAACCCGTTCTACCGGGTCGATCGCGTGCTCTGGAAGGCGGTGAAGAAGTTCAAGCTGGCCGACACCCGGGAGAAGGGGCTGGCGCTGATCGAGGAGTCGCTGCGCGCGGTCCGGCTGGAGCCGGAGAACGTCCTCGGCCGGTACCCGCACCAGCTGTCCGGCGGCCAGCGGCAGCGCATCATGCTGGCCCGCGTACACATGCTGAAGCCGTCGTTCATCATCGCCGACGAGCCGGTGTCGATGCTGGACGCCCAGGTCCGCAAGCACTTCCTGGACATCCTCCTGGACTTCCAGCGCGAGCACGGGATGACGACGCTGTTCATCACCCACGACCTGTCCACGGTGTACTACCTCGGCGGCGAGGTGATGGTCATCACCAAGGGCCAGATCGTCGAACGCGGCCCGGTGTCGACGGTGATGCACGAGCCGTCACACGCCTACACGAAACTGCTCCTCGACTCGATCCCCCAGCCCGACCCGGACCAACGCTGGACCACCCGGATCGCCGTCGACGAACTCGACCACCTCGACGACAACACACCCGCCGACACGACCGCACCGGAGGCACCGATCATCTAGTCCCCGACGTACACAGGAACTGGTAGAACCACGCGCTGAACGACGGATCGGTCATCAGCTCGCGATAGCGGGCGAGCTCGTCCGGGGTGGCGCCGACGGACAGCAGCAGCGGCTCGGCCTGACGGTTGAGAACCCGGTGCAGCAGGCAACCGTCGGTGCCGCCGGCCGTGGTCTCGGAGTACTCCAGCGTGTGGACGTCGTGGAGCCCGGCCGCCCGCATCCGGGCCGCCGTACCGCCCGCCCAGGAGAAGCTGATGCCGCGGGCGGGGCTGCCGACCTCGTGCGAGAGGTACTGGATCCGCGCCCAGAGCGCCTCGTCCTCCGGGCTCGGTGCACTGATCGGGTGCAGGCGTAGCCGTCAACTTCTCCACCCGGCTGCGTTCCCCGCAGGCCCACAGACGCCTCCAGCAAACCACCGGAGGCGTCTACCTGGGCCTCGCGGGCCTCGCCGTACTGACCTAGACGGTCTTGATCGCCGGGTCGCTGACGCCTGGTGCGCCGGTTTCGACGTGGCCGGCGAAGCGGCGGAGGTACGTCGGGTCGTCGGGGGTGGTGACGGAGACGTCGTACCAGTGGGCTGTGGTGGGGACGGTGTACTGCGTGGTGCCCTTGCGGAGGTTCAAGATCTTGGGGGAGCCGCCGTAGGAGCTGGTGATCGTGACGGGGCGGGCCGCGTCGGAGGTGAAGGTGAGGTCGATGTTGCCGGTGCGGGGGTTCTCGCGGGCGGTGATCTCCAGGGCGGTGGCGGGCTTGCCCTTGAAGGTGCGGAGGAAGCCGTTCGGGCCGTGGACGGTGAGGTCGGTGACGCCGGCCGAGTAGATCGGGTTCCAGCTGTCCGCGACGGTCTTGCCCGCCTCGGTGGTGTACGTCCACGGGCCGTCGGTGCGGTTCGCTGACGTGATCAGGAACTGGGCACCGGCATGTGCGCCGGAGCTGAAGGTGAGCCGGTACTTGCTGTCGGCAACGGCTCCGTCGACGATCGGTGCGTAGGGCAACGGCCGGGTCAATCGCCGGCCGCGTTCCTGGCCCGGGAGCTGGCCGACCGCGGGCGGTGTCGGCACGTAGTCCGGGTGCCGCTTGTTGTCCGGCGGCTGGTACGCGCTGGTGTTCGGGAGCTTCGCCGGCCGGGTGGCCGACGTACCGAAGTCGAACGCCGAGGTGAGGTCGCCGCAGACCGCTCGCCGCCACGGCGAGATGTTCGGCTCGTGGACGCCGAACCGGGTCTCCATGAAGCGGATGATCGACGTGTGGTCGAAGACCTCCGAGCAGGTGTAGCCGCCGGTGCTCCACGGCGACACCACGAGCATCGGGACCCGCTGGCCGAGACCGTACTGGCCGTGCGCGGCCTTCGCGCCGGTGTACAGGTCCGGACCCGGATCGACCGTCGACAGACCCTGGTTCGCGTCCATCGGCGGGTACGGCGGTACGACGTGGTCGAAGAAGCCGTCGTTCTCGTCGTACGTGATGAACAGCGCGGTCTTGCTCCACACCTCGGGGTTCGCGGTGAGCGCGTCGAGGACCTGGGAGATGTACCAGGCGCCGTAGTTCGCCGGCCAGTTCGGGTGCTCGGTGAACGCCTCGGGCGCGGCGATCCAGGAGATCTTCGGCAGCCTGTTCGCCTTGACGTCGGCGGCGAGCTGCCCGAACAGGCTCTCGCCGGCCTTCGCGTTCGTGCCGGTCCGAGCCTTGTCGTACAAGGGGTTCCCGGGCTGCGCATTGCGGTAGTTGTCGAAGTACAGCAACGAGTTGTCGCCGTAGTTCCCGCGGTACGCGTCGTTGATCCAGCCCCAGCCGCCGTTGGCGTCCAGGCCGTCACCGATGTCCTGGTAGATCTTCCACGACACCCCGGCCTTCTCCAGCCGCTCGGGGTACGTCGTCCAGCCGTAGCCGGCCTCGTCGTTCCCGAGCACCGGGCCGCCGCCCGTCCCGTCGTTGCCTGTGTACCCGGTCCACAGGTAGTACCGGTTCGGGTCGGTCGAACCCATGAACGAGCAGTGGTACGCGTCGCAGACCGTGAACTTGTCCGCGAGCGCGTAGTGGAACGGGATGTCCTCGCGGGTCAGGTACGCCATCGTGGTCGTCGTCTTCGCCGGGATCCACTGGTCGTACCGGCCGCCGTTGAACGCGGCGTGCGCGTCCGGCCAGCTGTGTGCGAGGTCCTGGATGAACTGCAGCCCGAGGTTGTCCGCCTCCGGCCGGAACGGCAGGATCTCCTGGCCGAGCGCGTTCCTCTGGTGGTACGTCGACTTGCCGCTGGGCAGCGTCACCGGCCGCGGATCGCCGTACCCCCGGACGCCGTTCAGCGTGCCGAAGTAGTGGTCGAACGACCGGTTCTCCTGCATCAGTACGACGATGTGCTCGACGTCCTGGACGGTACCGAACCGGCGGTGCGCGGGGATCGCGGCGGCCTGCTCGATGCTGTTCGCCATCGCGGCGAACGCGGCCGACGTACCGGCCAGCTGCAGGAACCTCCGGCGGTTGATGTCTGGCATCTGGGGTCTCCTTGTCGGGGCGGGTGGAGCCTCCCGGCACCCTAATCTGGACGCTTCGGCCCACGGAAGGTGCAAGCGTCATGGATCAGGTCTGGTACGTCGCCTACGGCTCCAACCTCGCCTTGGCACGATTCACCTGCTACTTGTCCGGCGGCCAACCACCAGGTGGCGCCCGGATGTACCCCGGCTGCCGCAATCCCACCGCCCCGAGATCGCCGGCTGTCTAGGCGGCCAGCTCGCCTAGGTAGGCGAGGTGGTGGGAGGTTGCGAACGAGACCACCTTGGTTCGCGACAGGCCCTGCTGGAGGCCGTCGGCTGCCTCGGCGAATCTGTGGTCGCCCCAGGAGTAGCCCGCTCCGAAGAAGCTGTTGGACTCGACCAGATACCTGGAGACGAGCCGTACCGTCCGCGTCGTCGACGACTCGTCGCTCGCCGCGACCATTCGCTCCCGCAGGTACAGCCAGTGATCGCCGCAGGTGTACTTCACGTTGACGTGCTTCGTGGGGAAGCCCCGCGGATCCCAGACCGGGTGCGCGATCCCGTAGTCGCCGAGACGCAGCCCCTCGACTCCGCCGGCGACGAGCGACCGCCAGATGTCCTCCTCGAAGCGTTGCTGTTCCCACCGGTGCAGCCGGCTGAGCATCCGGGGTACTGAGCCACTCAGGATCGTCCTGGACCGGAACTCCCCGAGGCGGTCGATCAGACCGGCGATCTCGTCCACCCGGAACGCGTCGGCCCCCGCGATGTAGGACAGGTCCACGATCAGGTCGACGTCGGCCGGATCCGTACCGATCCGCTCGATCGCGGCGAGAACGCCGCCAGGGGTCGCCGACGCCATCGGCACCCGGACCGCGCAGCCGTGTCCGAGGTGCCGGGACAACCGCCCGAGGCCGGTCAGGTCCCGCTCGTCGGCGTCGGTGTGAACGACGGGTACGAACGGGACCTCGTCGGGGTCGAACAGGTCGTCCGGCTGGCACAGCCGGTCCGCCAGCCGGTCCAGGACGGCGCCGGGCCGGTCGAATCCCGGCGTACCGGCCATGTTGGCGGCATCGAGCATCAGCAGGCGCCCGAGCCCGAGCATCCGGCGCGCGACCCGCACGACCTCCTCGAGCATGGTGTCGACCGACGCGTTCGGGTCGTACCCGAGGGACAGCACCGGCTGTACGCCGTGGTCGAGGTCGAGGGCGGCCAGCGCGTCGAACTCGCCGCGCCGCGAGCGCAGCACCACCAGCGTCTGGAAGTCGCCAGCTGCCGTCACGCCGCCCTCCCGTCACAGACCGTCACTTTCGAGAGTAGGAGCAGATCCGCGAACCCGCACGCGACACAAGAGAGAAGACTGTATACAGTATGTGGCGTTGCTTCTCGAGCGGATGGAGGGATGTCGATGTACTCGGTCACCGATCCGGCGCGTGGGCTGCTGGTGGAGGAAGTGGAGAACTGGACCGACGAGGAGGTGGCGGCCGCGGTCGGGCGGGTGGCGGGGGCGTACGCGGGGTGGCGGCAGCGGAGTGTGGGGGAGCGGGCAGCGATCGTGGCTCGGGCCGCGGAGTTGTTCGCGGAGCGGGCCGGGGAGCTGGCCGCGATCATGACGGTGGAGATGGGGAAGCGGGTCAACGAAGGGCTGGGGGAGGTCGGCGTCGTCGTCGACATCTTCCGGTACTACGCGGAGCACGGGGAGGCGTTGCTCGCCGACGAGGTGATCGGCATCAAGGGTGGTACGGCGGTGATCACCAAGGGGCCGATCGGGGCGTTGCTGGGGATCATGCCGTGGAACTTCCCGTGCTACCAGGTCGCCCGGTTCGTCGCGCCGAATCTCGTGCTGGGGAACACGATCCTGCTCAAGCACGCGTCGATCTGCCCGCGGTCGGCCCGCGCGATCGAGGAGATCCTGCACGCGGCCGGCGTACCGGCGGACGGGTACGTGAACACGTTCGCCTCGAGTCGGCAGATCCCGGCGATCCTGGCCGATCCGCGGATCGCCGGGGTGTCGCTGACCGGCAGTGAGCAGGCCGGGATCGCGGTCGCCGCCGAGGCCGGGCGGAACCTGAAGAAGACCGTGCTCGAGCTCGGCGGCTCCGATCCGCTGATCATCCTCGACACCGACGACCTCGACGAGACCGTGACCGCCACCGTGACCGCGCGGATGCGGAACTGCGGCCAGTCCTGCAACGCGCCGAAGCGGATGATCGTCCTCGCGGAGCTCTACGAGGAGTACGTCGACCGGCTGACCAAGCGCGTCACGGAGTACTACGTCCCGGGCGATCCGGCCGACCCGTCGACCACCCTCCCGCCGCTCGCGTCGGAGGCGGCCGCAGACGAGGTTGCCGCCCAGGTCGCGAAGGCGGTCGAGCAAGGCGCCACGTTGCGCGCCGGCGGCCGCAGGATCACGCCCGGCGCGTACCTCGAGGCCACCGTGCTGACCGACGTCACGCCCGCGATGGACGCGTACTACGAGGAGATCTTCGGCCCGGTCGTCACGGTCTACGAGGCCGCCGACGAGGAGGACGCCGTACGGCTCGCGAACGACACGCCGTTCGGCCTCGGCGCCTCGGTCTGGGGCACCGACCCGGACCGCAACCGCCGCGTCGCCGACCGCATCGACGCCGGCATGGTCTACCTCAACCGGGCCGGCGGATCCCAGGCTGACCTGCCGTTCGGCGGCATCAAACGCTCCGGCCTCGGCCGCGAACTCGGCCCGGCCGGCATCGAGGAGTTCATGAACAAGAAGTCGATCCGGCTCGGCTGACAGGAACCGGTCAGTCGGGGTGCGGGTGGACCTCGGGGCGGTGACAATTGAGGCATCTGTTCGTGACCGAGAGCGATGCCGATGAGCTACCAGCAGTACCCGCCGCCGCAGGGCCTGCCGTATCCGGGGCCCGCCCCGAAACTTCCCGACCGTCGCCCCCGTGACCCGCTGGCCGTTGCCCTGGGCAACGCTTCGCTGCTGGGGCTCGGGTACTTCCTGGTCCGCCGCTGGTTCTTCGGCGTCCTCGGCCTCGCCGGTACGGCGGTCCTGGTCGTCCTGCTCTGCACGCAGCGGAAGACCGGCTACGAGTTCGCGCTGATCGGGTGGGGTCTGCTCCAGGTCGTGCACGGCTGGTTCCTCGCTCAGCGGCACCCGGTCCGGACGGCGAACCTCACCCAGCGGCTGGTCGCGCTCGGCGTCACGCTGCTCGTGTTCGCGGGCGTCGCGTTCGAGCGGTACGACGTCCACCGGATCGACAAGGCCGCCGTCGCGGCTCGTGACGCCGGCGACTGTTCCGGCGTCCGTGCGGCGCAGGCGAAGTACACCGTCGGGCACCGGATCGGCGACGCACCGCGGACGGTCCGGGTCGAGACCGACACCGACGCCTGCGACAAGATCGACGCGGCCGCGGCCGTCCTGCAGAGCGCTCGCCCGGAAGCCGACACCGCGCGGCTGCAGGTGGGGTTCGAGATGCTCGCCGCGGTCGTCGCGAAGCCCGATCAGCAAGCGACCTCGCGGGCCGCGCTGCACGAGTTCCTGCGCGGGCTGCCGCTGAAGGACGCGTGCCAGACCGTCACGATCACCGAGTGGCTGCGCGGCCGGGCCAAGGCCGGCAACCTGCTCGACGAGGCGAAGCAGATCGTCCCGAAGCTCGAGCCGAACGCGCTGGTCGGCTGCGGCGACACCAAGCTGAAGAGCGCCGACTGGACGGGTGCTCGCGGCACCTACGCGCTGCTGGTGCAGCGTTATCCCCACGCGAAGCAGTCGGACCGCGCCCGCGCCGGGATCAAGAAGGCCGACTACGAGATCCTGCAGGCGAAGATCCAGGCTGAGCTGGCGCGCGTCCGGGGGCTGGTCAGCTCGGGTGGCTACTGTGCGACGCCCGCGAAGTACAGCCCCGCGCCGAAGCTCCGGTCGGGTCTGAACCGCGCGGTGTTCTCGGGAGCTTCGCGCTACACCGCCAAGCTGCCGTCGCAGTGGAAGGGCACCACCGCCGACAACTCCGCGATGGTCGTCTGCGCGAGCGACGAGACCCAGGGGACGGCGGTGCGCACGTGCCCGTACACGCCGTTGATCGGCAGCTTCAAGGGCACGCACTACGTGACCTTCCACAAGATCGCCGTTCCGGTGAAGGTGTACGAGTTGCGCACCGGCCGGCTGCTCGAGAAGACGACCGTCCAGATCAGCGGTTCGGTGTGCCCGTCGACGATCTCGTACACGACGTACAACGGCATCGGTGCCCCGGACCCGGACCAGTACGTCGAGGAGACCGCTGCGACCGTTCAGGCAGCGTTCCGGCCGCTCGTCGTGCGATAGTTGGGCTGGCAGAAGGGGCCTGCGATGACGGAGCCTGCTGGTTACTCGATCAAGACCTACCGCTACCTCCGGATGGCCATGGTGGCGATGATCGTGATGCTCGCCGCCGCGCTGGTGATCGAGTGGTCGAAGACGTCGCCGCACTGTCTGCAGACGTCGATCAGCGCGTACTACTACACGCCGGTCCGGGCGATCTTCGTCGGCGGGCTGATCACGATCGGCGTCTGCATGGTGGTGCTCAAGGGCAACACCGAGACCGAGGACATCCTGCTGAACGTGGCCGGGATCCTGGCGCCCGGTGTCGCGCTGGTGCCGACGCCGGGGCAGGGCGCCTGCCACTCGGTGCCGGTGGTGCTCGGCGACGCGTCCGCGAACGTCGCGAACAACATGCTCGCGCTGTTCGTGGTCGGCGTACCGTGCCTGCTGCTGACGGCGTACTTCATCGTCCGCGACCGGATCCGGGAGCCCGGCGCGTGGACGCCGGCGTACGTGCTCGGGCTCGGCGTCGCGGTGCTGGTCTTCGGCGGCGGGCTCGGCTGGTTCCTGGTCGACCGGTCCGGGTTCATCGGGCACGCGCACTACGCGGCCGCGATCGTGATGTTCCTGTGCATCATCGCGGTCGTGGTGGTGAACGCCCAGCAGCTTCGGCGCAAGCGCGGCGTGCCGCGGTCACGGGTCGATCGGTACTCCGCGATCGCGGTCGCGATGGTCGTCGTACCGCTGCTGATGGTGGCCTGGGCGAAGCTGTTCGGCTGGGCGCACGCGGTGCTCGGGGTCGAGGCCGCGCTGATCGTGCTGTTCGCGGCGTTCTGGATCATCCAGACGGCGGAGCTGTGGAGCGAGGGGCTGCGTCAGGAGTTCCCGCGGTCGCCACAGGCCACCCCGTCGCCGTTGTGATCGAGCTGCTCGGTGTAGCCGGGGTCGCCGCGGTGTAGCGGTGCCTTGCCGGCGGCGCGGACCTCGGCGCAGTTCTTGTAGCTGACCTGCGGCGTCGCCGGAGTCGATGGTGGGACCAACGTCGGCGTCACGGTCGGCGTGGGCGTGAGTGTCGGCGTAGGGGCCGGTGTGGGCGTCGGCGTCGGTCGTTCCGTGGTCCGGTCGGCGGTGGGCGTCGGCGTACTCGCGAGCAGCCGGACGGGTTGTTCGGTACGGCGTGGCGTGGGCGTCGGCGTCGGTACTCGCGTGACCGGGGCCGTCTTCACCGGCGGGCTCGCGCGGTACAACGGCGCCGTACCCGTCTGGTCCGTGCTCCCGAATGGGCTCAGCAGCACGGCGACCATCAGCGCGACCGGTACGACGACGATCGCGAGAGCGGTGGTCCGGCGGGGTCCGCCATACCGTCCGATCGGTCCGCGGACGGCGCGCCCGTGCTCGTTGACCCAGAACGCCCAGCGTGCGGGCGGTGCCGGCCAGGTCGCCGGCGGCTGCCAGCGGCGTGGCGGTCGCCAGTCCGGTCGCGGCGGTGCGGGCCATTCCGGCGGTGTGTTGAACTGCCTCACTTCACATCCTCCCCGCGAGAGCCTAGCGATCGCGGCGCTGGTCGAACAGATTCATACGTTTGCTCCTGGAGAGCTAAGTCTCGTTGACAGACTTAGCGAGCTGGTGTGAGGCTCGGTCCATGACGGAGACTCAGCAGGGGGTACGGAGCCGGACCTTCGAGTGGACGGATCCGGCGGCGACGGCGGCCCGGCTCGGCCGGTCGTCCGGCCTGGAGATGCTGCGCGCGATGCGCGACGGGGACCTCCCGGCGCCGCCGATCCTGCACCTGGTCGGCGGGACCGGGATCGAGGTGGAGGAGGGCAAGGTGACCGTGCTGATGCCGGCCGCCGAGTTCCACTACAACCCGCTCGGCACCGTGCACGGCGGCGTCATCGCGACGCTGCTCGACACCGCGGCCGGCTGCACCGTCCACTCGACGCTGCCGGCCGGCGTCGGCTACACGTCACTCGACCTGATGACGCGCTTCATCAAGCCGGTCACGGTCCAGTCCGGCCTGCTGCGCTGCGAGGGCGGGATCATCAGCCGCGGACGCCGTACGGCGGTCGCCGAAGCGCACCTGTACGACGAACGCGGCAAGCTCCTCGCCCACGCAACCTCGAACTGCCTGATCTTCGACCTGCCTCAGGCCTGATCCGCCAGCAGCTTCTCGCTCGCGACCAGGCGGACGCAGGTGGCCAGGCCGGTGATGGCGGCCTCCACCTCGGGCAGCTCCGGGTACGTCGGGGCGATCCGGATGACCTGGTCCGTCGGGTCGTCGCCGTACGGGTGGGTGGCGCCGGCCGGGGTGATCGCGATGCCGGCCGCTTTCGCCTTCGCGACGACCTCCCGCGCGCAGCCCTCGGGCACCTGCAGGCTGACGAAGTACCCGCCGGCGGGCGCGGTCCAGGACGCCAGCCCGGTGCCGCCGAGCTCCGCGGTGAGGATCTTGTCGACCACGTCGAACTTCGGCCGGATCAGCGCCGCCAGCGTCCGCATGTGCTCGCGCAGGCCGTCGGCGTCGCGGAGGAACTGCACGTGCCGGAGCTGGTTGATCTTGTCCGGCCCGATGCTCCGCTTGACCGTGTGGCTCAGCCACCACGTGACGTTGTCCGGGGACGACCCGAAGAACGCCACACCGGCGCCCGCGAACGTGATCTTCGAGCTCGATCCGAACACGAACGCCCGGTCCGGGTGCCCGTTCTCAGCGCACAGCGCCAGTACGTCGGCCAGCTGCGCGGGGGAGTCCGTCAAGTGGTGCACGGCGTACGCGTTGTCCCAGAAGATCCGGAAGTCCGGCGCCGCGGTCTCCATCGCGGCGAGCCGGCGGACCGTCTCGTCGGAGTACACCGTGCCGTCCGGGTTGCTGTACTTCGGCACGCACCAGATGCCCTTGATCGCGGCGTTCTCGGCGACCAGCCGCTCGACCACGTCCATGTCCGGGCCCTCGGCGGTCATCGGCACCGGGATCATCGTGATGCCGTACCGCTCGCAGATCCCGAAGTGCCGGTCGTACCCCGGCACCGGGCAGAGGAACGACAGCCCCTCGACGTCGGCCCACCGGGTCTCCGCGCCCGGCACCTTCCCGAGCAGCGCGAACACGACCGCGTCGTGCATCAGCTCGAGGCTCGAGTTGCCGGCCGCGAGCAGCTGCTCGACCGGCACCTGCAGGTCCGCGGCGAAGATCGCCCGCACCTCGGGCAGCCCGTTCAGCCCGCCGTAGTTCCGCAGGTCGGTCCCGTCCGCGGCCACCGGATCCCCGCTCAGCCCGAGCACCCCGTTCGCCGCGTCCAGCTGCTTCGGTGACGGCTTCCCGCGCGTCAGATCCAGCTTGAGCCCCTTCGCCACCAGCGTCTCGTAGTCCTGGCGCGCACGCTCGACCTGGGCAGTCAGCTCATCGACACTCACGGGGAGTCCTTTCACAAGTACTAGGTGTTGGACTCCACCTTAATGACTGCCTCAGCCGCGTTTGCACTTGGGGAACTTGGGGTCCCAAGGCGGGCAGGTCGGGTTGCCGGGAGGTGGCTTGATCGTGGCCGGTGGAGTGGGTGGGGTCGGGGGTGGGATGACCGGTGGCGGGGTCGGCGTGGCCTTGCTGCCGTTGGAGATGAACAGGGTGATCACCGCGCCGGCCGGGGCGCCGTCCTCCTGGCGGGGGTTGGTCCAGGCGACGGTGCCGTTGGGGGCGTCGGAGTCGACCCGCGCGCCGTGGTCCATCTGGGCCTTGAAACCCATCGACAGCAGCTTGGCGGCAGCGTCGGCGGGGGTCATGCCCTTCAGGTTCGGCAGGTCCTTGACGTCACCGCGGATGACCTTGTCGTCGGCCTTGACGAACTTCGTCGACGGCAGGCCCTGCAGCGCGAGCTGCATCGCGGTCTCCCAGATCGGACCAGCGGTCCCCGAACCGGACGCGTCGCTCATCTTCTTGCCGTCGAACGTCTGGCCGATCATGTTCTGGATCTTCGGGTCTGCGTCCGCGACCACGGACGCCGCCGCGAGCCGCGTCGAGTACCCGGCGAACCAGACCGCCAGGTTTTCGTTGGTGGTACCGGTCTTGCCCGCCAGGTCGCTGTTGCCGAACTTCAGCTTCGCACCCGTACCGCCCTTGGCCATCACCTGCTGCAGCACGTAGTTGACGCCGTCCGCGACACCCGGCGACAGCACCCGGTGGCAGTTCGGCCCCGGGGTCGGGATCGGCTTGCTGGTCTTCAGCGAGGTGATCGAGGTGATCACCTGCGGGCTGCAGTACATGCCGCGGGCCGCGAACGTCGCGTAGGCGTTGGACAGCATCAGCGGCGTGACGTTACCGGCCGAGCCGAGCGTGTACGAAACGACCTGCTTGAGCGGCTTCAGCAGCTGACCGTCGAACATGCCGAGCTGGTTGGCGATGGTGGCGATCGGGCAGAGACCGATCTGCTGGGACAGCTGCAGGAAGTACGTGTTGGTCGAGGCGCGGGCCGCGTCCACCATCGACGGGTCGAGGATCGTCTTCGTCGAGTTCTTCGGGTTGTACGGGTCGGCCGACGTCGGGCCGTTGCAGGTCTCGAACGGCTTGCCGCTCAGGTCGATGGTCTGCGGGGACCGGATCCGGTACGTCGTCGGCACCTTGCGGGAGATCGCGGCGGCGATCGTGAACGCCTTCATCGTCGACCCGTTCTGGAACCCGCCGAAGCCGCCCGGGTAGGACTTCTCGACGTTGTAGTTGTACGCCGTCTGCCCCTTCTTCGCGCCGTACGGCCGGCTCTGCGCCATCGCCTTCACCAGGCCGGTGCCCGGTTCGACCATGGTGACCGCGCCGATCACGTCGTCGGTGGGCTTGGAGTGCTCCGCGATCGAGGTCTCGGCGGCCTTCTGCGCCTTCTGGTCGAGCGAGGTCTTGATCACCAGGCCGGAGGTCTCGATGTAGTTCTCGCGCTCCTCCTTGGTCTTGCCGAACGAGTTGTTCTCCTTCAGCTTCGACACGACGTACTCGCAGAAGAACGGGTACTTCGAGTTCGCGCAGCCGCTCGGTACGATCCGGACCTTCGCCGGGTCGATGACCGGGGTCTTGAGCGCCTCCTGGGCCTGCTTGGCGGTGATGACGTTCAGTTCCTGCATCCGCCGCAGGACCACGTCGCGGCGGGCCTTCGCGCGCTTCGGGTTGTTGATCGGGTCGTAGCCGTTCGGGTTCTTCACGATCCCGGCGAGCATCGCGGCCTGCGGCAGCGTGAGCTTGGCGGCGTGGACGCCGAAGTAGTGCATGGCCGCGGCCTCGACGCCGTACGAGCGGTTGCCGAAGAAGGCCAGGTTCAGGTACCCGTTGAGGATCTGCCCCTTGGTCATCTGCTTCTCGACCGCGATGGCGTAGCGGAGCTCGGCGATCTTCCGTTCGTACGTGTCGGCGGTCGCGGTCTTGACCTCGTCGGGCGTCCGCGCCTTGTTGATCAGGGTCTGCTTCACGTACTGCTGGGTGATGCTCGAGCCGCCCTGCTGGACGCCGCCGGCCGACTGGTTCCGCAGCAGTGCCCGGAGCGTGCCCTTGAAGTCCAGGGCACCGTGCTCGTAGAACCTGTCGTCCTCGATCGCGACGATCGCCTTCAGCATGATCGGGCTGATCTGCTTGAGCGTGACCGGGTTCCGGTTCTGCTGGTACAGAGTCGCGATGACCCGGCCGTCCGCGTCCTCGATGATCGAGTTCTGCGTCAGCGGTGCCGTCTCCAGGTCCTGGGGCAGGTACTGGACCGAGTCGTGTGCCTTCGCCGTGGTGACGCCGACCAGACCGGCGAACGGGAGGGCCAGTCCGGCGGTCAGCGCTCCGGCGACCGCACTGGCCACCAGGAACACGAATACCGACCACACGACATTGGGCCGCTTGGCCCGCCGCTCGCCTCTGTGCATGGTTGGGCAGAGTACGTGAGGAGAGTGCTTTCCGGGAGTCTCCTCGTTACGGAATTTACACATTTACCCAACGATCTCACCTTCGGTGATCGCCGGTTCACTGCGTGCCGACGTTGTCATGGCTTCAGTCGGCACTCCAGACGATCACGTCGAACGTCGCCCGGTACGCCACGCCGTTGCCGTTCTGGGGCAGCGCGGTGACCCGGAGCCGGGCGATGTTCCCGGCGCTGGTCTGCACGCAGAGCACCGCCGACTTCGCCAGCGGCTGCTGGTCCTGGATGTCGCCCGCCGCGATCGTGGCGGCGCAGTCGCGGTACCCGGGCAGGCTCGTGGACCGTTTCCAGCGGGTGAGCAGCGTGCGGTTCATCGCCGACAGCTGCTGCCCGAGGAGCATGGAGATGTCGCCGTCGGAGCTCCAGTCGGGCGCGGGGCCGGGCGGTGCGGCGTCCAGGTCCTTGGCGTAGGTGTCGAGCAGCAGCGAGCCCTGCCACAGCACGGTGCCCGCCGTGGAGCTCGGCGGCTCGACCGTCGTCGGGACGGTCGGCGGGACCGGCGGCTGGGTGGGCGGCCGGGTGGGCGGCCGGGTGGATGGTGGGGTTGGCGGCGCCGTGGTCCGGACGGTCGTCGGCACGGTGACAGGGACCGTGACCGTGACCGGCCCGGGGCCAGGCCCGGACGTGACCGAAGGGCCGGCGACCTTGTCGTCTCCGGACGAGCCGAGGATCGGAACCAGCGTGGAGATCAGCGCGACGACGATGCTCGCGCCTGCGGTGATCCAAGCGGCTTGCTGGTGCCGCCCGAACCAGTTCTTTCCGTCCTGCGAGGACTCTGCGTCCGGTTCATCGTCAGCCACTGTGCAGCCGCCCCACTGCTCGTTCACGGAGGAGCTTCCGAGGCTAGCAGTCAGTGACGGTCCGGCCGCCGTGAGTGCCGTGTCGCGTCAGGGCCGGATCAGCACCTTGAGCGCCGTACGGTCGTCCATCGCGGCGTACCCGGCCGGGATGTCGTCGAAGCCGACCGTACGGTCGAACACCTTCCCGGGCTGGACCGAGCCGTCGAGGACGCCCGGGAGCAGCCGCTCGATGTACGCCCGCGCCGGGGCCGGTCCGCCGGTCAGCGTGACGTTCGGCCCGAACAACGTGCCGAACCCGACCGATGCCTCGTCGTACTGCGGGACCCCGACCCGGCTGATCACGCCGCCCGCGCGGACGACGCCGAGGGCCTGCTCGTACGCCGGCATGTGCCCGACCGCCTCGAGGACGATGTGCGTACCGTCGCCGCCGGTCAGCTCGCGCACCTTCTCGATCCCCGCCGTACCGCGCTCGGCCACCACATCGGTCGCGCCGAACTCGACGCCGAGGTCGGTACGGTCCTTGTGCCGGCCCATGAGCACGATCCGCTCGGCGCCGAACTGCCGCGCCGCGAGTACGGCGAGCAGGCCGACGGCGCCGTCGCCGATGACCGTGACGGTGGTCCGCGCGGACACGCCGCCCTTGAGCGCCGCGTGGTACCCGGTGCCGTAGACGTCGGACAGCGTGAGCAGGGACGGCAGCAGCGCGTCGTCCACGCCGGCGGGGACCTTGACGAGCGTGCCGTCCGCCAGCGGTACCCGTACCGCCTCCGCCTGGCCGCCGTCGACGCCGTTCGCGTTCCAGAAACCGCCGTGCCGGCAGGACGTCTGCAGATCCTCCTGGCAGAAGTCGCACGTCCCGTCCGACCACGCGAACGGCGCGATCACGAAGTCGCCCACCCGCAGCGTGCTGACGTCCCGCCCGACGTCCTCGACGACGCCGATGAACTCGTGTCCCATGGTCTTGCCGCCGGGCGTGTCCGGCAGGTTGTGGTACGGGTGCAGGTCGCTCCCGCAGACGCAGGACCGCACCACCCGCACCACGGCATCAGTTGGTTGCTGGATCACCGGATCCGGTACGTCGATCACCCGCACGTCTCCGGCGCCGTACATGTAAGTCGCTCGCATGGCTCCAGTGAAGGCGGTCCTTGACAGTCCTGGCAGTGCCTGTCGTTCCAGGTAACGCCAGTGCCTCCCTTGGCATGGTGGTGGTCCGTAGTCTGGAGGACATGGACCACCGGGCGGAGATCAAGGAGTTCCTCAGCTCCCGGCGTGCACGGCTCAGCCCCGAGCAGGCCGGCCTACCGGTGTACGGCGGCAACCGCCGCGTGAAGGGCCTGCGCCGTGAGGAGGTCGCCCTGCTGGCCGGCGTGTCCGTGGACTACTACGTCAGGCTGGAACGCGGGAACCTCGCAGGCGCCTCCGAGAGCGTGCTGGAGGCCCTGGTCCGCGCGCTGCAGCTGGACGACGCGGAGCGGGACCACCTGTTCGCCCTGGCCCGCGAGTCCGACGCCACGCCGGTACGCCGACGTACGCCGACCAAGGGCGTCCGCCCCGCGCTGCAACAGGTGCTCGAGGCAATCACCGACGCGCCCGCGTGGATCCGCAACGCCCAGTTCGACATCCTCGCGGCGAACAAGCTGTCCCGCGCCCTCTACGCCTCCCTCTTCGCCGACCCGCACCCGAACACGGCCCGCTTCACGTTCCTCGACCCGGCCGCCCAGGAGTTCTTCGTCGACTGGGAACGAGCCGCCGACGACATCGCCGCCGTCCTCCGCCTCCAAGCCGGCCAGAACCCCCACGACAAGGCCCTCAGCGACCTGATCGGCGAACTCTCCACCCGCAGCGAAACCTTCCGCACCCGCTGGGCCGACCACAACGTCCGCTTCCACCGCTCCGGCCGCAAGAAACTCCACCACCCGGTCGTCGGCAACCTCGAAATCGACTTCGAAGCCATGGAATTCCCCTCCGACCCCGGCCTCACCATGGTCGTCTACACCGCCCCCGCCAACACCCCCACCGCCGACGCCCTAAAACTCCTCGCCAGCTGGGCAGCCACCCAGCAGTCCGACGAGCACGGCGTACCGGATCAGCGGTAGCCGCGGGCCTGTAGCTCGTACAGCTCGGCGTACTGGCCGCGGCGAGCGAGCAGTTCGGTGTGCGACCCGCTCTCGACGATCCGTCCTTGATCGAGTACGACGATCAGGTCGGCCGCGGCAACCGTGGAGAACCGGTGCGTCACCAGCAGGGTCACGCCGCCGCGACGGCGGGTCTGACGGCTTGCCGCGGCGTACCGCTCGAACAGGTGGTGTTCGGTGACGGCGTCGAGCGCGGACGTCGGCTCGTCGAGGATCAGTAGCAGCGGCGAGCGTCGGAGCATCCCGCGGGCGATGGCGATGCGTTGCCATTGGCCACCGGACAGCTCGGCGCCGCCGGGCCAGGTGGTGCCGAGCTGGGTGTCGAGCCCGGCAGGCAGCCCGGCGACGACGTCCTCGGCCGCGCCGTCGTGGACCGCCCGGAGCACCCGCCGGCGGTCGTCCAGTACGGCGACCTCGCCGGCACCGACGGAGTGTTGTGCGGTGAACTCGAACCGGACGTAGTCCTGGAACGCGCCGGACATCCTGGATCGCCAAGCATCCGGATCCAGCTCGGTGAGATCGTTGCCGTCGACAAAGATCCGGCCGGAGGCCGGCCGGTGCAGCCCTGTGAGGAGCTTGACCAGCGTGGACTTCCCGGCGCCGTTCTCGCCGACGATCGCGACGACGCGGCCGGGCGGGAGTTGCAGCGTCACGTCGGTCAGCGCGTCGTGGTGTGCCTCGCCGTACCGGTAGGTGACGTGGTCGAGACGGATGCCGTCGGCCAGCCGGGACGGCGGCGGCTCGTTGCCCACCGCAACGGTGGTTGCGTAGTCGCGGAGCCGGCTGAAGGGTCCGCAGGTGCGTGCGACCTTGCCGAGTCCGCCGATGGCGCCGGCGAACGAAGAGCTCACGCTCTGCAGGCCTTGCAGTACGCCGATTGCGACGACCAGGGACTGCACTGACACGACTCCGGCGAGGACGTCTCTCGTCATCCACACCAGCAACAGGATCGCCGTACCGAAGAACACCACCGAGTGTGCGGCCGCGAGTGCTGCCTTGCGGCTGGCGGTCTCTGCGATCGGACCTCGCCAACCGGCAACGGCGTCGCGGATCCGGCGTCGGAGTTCGTGCTGGTGACCGAACACTCGGGCCTCGGCACCGGCCGTCGGCGAGCTGGTCAGCTCGAGCAGCTGGTGGGTCAACCTGCCGGGCGCGGCGCTCGCCTGCTCGGCTGCTGTCTCCCGGCGGGCCGACCACCGAGCGGTGAGGAGCCGCGCGGCGCCGAGTGCGACCAGGATCGACAGCCGCCGGTCCGCGGTGATCGCGACGACGAGGACGCTCGCGGCGTAGGCCAAGGTGTTGATGGTGTTGATGACGGTGTTCAGCGCGCCGCCGAGCACGTTCTCGTTGTCGCGCAGGATCTGCAGCCTGTCGGCGTACTGCGCGGTCTCCAGGTGGTCGAGGGTCGGTACGCGGGCCGTGAGCTCGGCGATCTGCGCGTCGAAGACGTGCCCGAGGTGCTCCATCTGCCGGACCCGCGCGTTGACGCCGACGGCCTGCAGCGCCGTGTTCGCCGCGGTCGAGCCGACCAGCCCGGCCGCCGCCAGCAGCATCCTGCCGAGATCCCGGTCGAGGGCGGCGCCGGCGAAGATCCCGACGAACAGCGGTGCGAGAGCGGCGAGCACCTTGCCGAGCGTCTCGAACAAGCAGAGGAGGGCTTGGGTGGGGCTGGTTCTGATCGTGGTGCTCAGGACCACGGCCACACCCCTCAGCGCCGGGCTCATCGGGCCTCCGTGAACGGCCGCGCCTGGAGCGTGAACAGCTCCGCGTAACGGCCGCCTAGCGCGAGGAGTTCCGCGTGGCTGCCGTCCTCGACGATGCCGGAGTCCGTGAGTACGAGGATCCGGTCGGCCCGCCGGACACTCGACAAGCGGTGACTGACCAGGATGGTGGTCACTCCGTGCGTGACCTCCAGGAACCGGTCGAACAACGCTGCCTCGGCCCGTACGTCGAGCGCTGCCGTCGGCTCGTCCAGCACCAGTACGCCGGCTCCGTCCGCCACGGCCGCCAACGCACGAGCCAACGCCACGCGCTGCCACTGCCCACCCGACAGATCCGTGCCGCCGTCGTACTCCGCGGACAGCACGGTGTCCCAGCCCTGCTCCAGCCGACCGAGGAGGTCCGCGCCGCCGGCATCGGTGAGGGCCTGCTCGATCGACTGATGATCCGCGCCGCCGAGTACGACGTTGTCGCGCAGGGGCAGCGGATAGCGCGTGAAGTCCTGGAAGATCACGGCTACCCGCCGACGGGTGGCCTCGTCGAGCGCCGGGTCGCCGCCGCCGACCCGGACGGTCCCTCGGTCGGGTGCGTACAGCCCGCAGAGCAGCTTGACGAGGGTCGACTTTCCCGCACCGTTGACCCCGACGAGCGCGACCGACTGACCAGGAGGAATCGTCACGCTGACCTGGTCGACGGCCCGCTCGGACCGCCCGGGGTAGGCGAAGCCGACCTGCTGCAGGCGTACCTCCGCGGCACCGGCCGGTCGCCGGTACGACGTGGACGGAGGGCGGACCGGCGTGACCGTCGGCAGGCCCAACTCCCGCCGGAGCCCGATCAGTGCGTGGAGCGTCGACGTGCTCCGCGCCAGCGCGGTACTGACGTCTCCGAGGACGCCGAAGCTCTGGAGCCGGAGAACCGCCTGGACCATCGTCAACGCACCGGCCACCGACACGGTGCCGGCGGCGACGTCGGATCCGATCAGCGCCAAGGCACCGCCGACCATCCCCGCCATCACCAGGCAAGTGAGCAACACAGGGCCAAGGCCGCGACGACGGGCCTTCCACAGCGGCGCCATCGCGTCGTACCAAGTCATTCGGTACACCTCGAAGAGCCAGTCGGTGAGACCGAACAGCCGCACTTCCTTCGCCGCGTCGGGACGGGTCAGCAGCCCGCGCAGGTACCCGGCCCGGCGCCGGCCGTCTCCCGCGGTCGTGAGCAGTTCGTCGAAGGCGAGGCTGATCCAGTCGGTGAAGATCTTCGAGACCAGGAAGAACGAGGCCGCGACGACGAGCGGCACCCACCAGCGCCACGGAGCGAGGACCGCGATCGCGCCGATCGCGGCCAGCCGCGGACCGATGATCGACCAGGTCGCGTCGACGCCGGTCACGAACGACCAGTCCCGCATGGCCGACACCACGGTCCGGAGCTTCCCGGCGAAGTCGGGGGCCTCCAAGTGCCCGATCCCGTGCGGCTGGAGCCCGACTTCGGCGGCCAGGTCGTACACGTACCGCAGGTAAGCGACCGAGCAGCGTGCGCTGACAACGGTCAGCGACGCCTGGAGGATCGGGCCGGTGACCAGCAGTGCGGCGACGAGGCACAAACGTTGCCACGTCGTGTGATGCTCAGGCTGGACGAGCGAGCCGGCGAAGAGCCCGATCGCGATCATCAGCCCGGTCCTGACGGCCGCCTCGAGGAGCGTCAGTGCCAGTGCGAGCGCGGACCAGACAGGCGCAGCTGCCCACAGCACCCGGACGTGCTGGAGGCGTGGGCTGTGGGCCCTCACCCCTGCCTCAGCACCTGGGGTAGCTCGCCGAGGATCGTCAGGTGTTTGGTGGCTCGGGTGATGGCTACGTAGAGGTCTGAGAGGCCTTGGTCGGAGTCGGTGAGGATGGTGGTGGGGTCGGCGATGAGGACCGAGTCGAACTCGAGGCCTTTGGACTGGGGGACGTCGAGGAGGGCGGCGGGGCCGTCGAGGACGGCGGGGGTGTGGGTGTGGGCCACGTCGGGGAGGGCGGCGGCGAACTCTTCGTAGCGGGACGTCGGGACGATGACGGCGAGGCGGCCGTCGGCGAGGGCGTCGCGTTCGGATTTGACGGCGGCGCGGACGGCGTCGAGGAGGGCGTCGGCGGGGACCGGGTCGAGGTAGGGGTGGGTGCCGGTGGCGCGGACGGACGTGGGTGGTCGGAGGGTGGGGTCGATGGCGGCGAGGACGGCGGCGGCGACGGTCATGATCTCGGCCGGGGTGCGGTAGTTGACGGTGAGTTCGGCGGTGCGCCAGCGGCGTGGGGCGTAGTGGTCGAGGAGTTCGGCCCAGGAGCGGACGCCCGCGGGCGAGCCGGTCTGGGCGATGTCGCCGACCAGCGTCATCGAGCGGCGTGGAGCGCGGCGCATCAGCATCCGCCAGTCCATCGCGGACAGTTCCTGAGCCTCGTCGACGATCACGTGGCCGAACACCGACGTACGGTCGAAGCCGCGGTCGTCGGCCGGTGCCGGGTTCGCGAGTTGCTGGGTGCGCTGGGCGATCAGGTCGCGGAACTGCTCGATCTCCCAGGGCATGATCTCGATCCGTTCGGCGGTCATCTCGATGTCGACCACCCCGCTCGCGTACTCCCGGTTCGCCTCCGCCGCGGCGGCCGCCTCGGAGGCCTGACGCTTGCGTCCGGCAACGATCTCCGAGGTGTCGCCGAGCAGCTCCGCGGCCTCGTCGAGGAGGGCCGCGTCCGAGGGGGTCCAGTCCGCCGCGAGCGGCCGCAGTACGGCGGAACGCTCGGCCCCGGTGAGGTACGGCGCGGCCGCCGCGAGCCGGTCGTCCGACGAGAACAGGACCGAGACGAGCAGTTGCGGCGTCAACTCCGGCCACAGCTGGTCCAGCAGCTCGAGGACGTGGTCGTCGTCGAACAGCTCCTGCTGGATGTCCTCGATGTCCGCGTCCCCGACGTACTGCTTGCCGATCCGTTGGACGACCTGGTTGGTGAGTGTGGTGAGGATCCGGCGGACGAACAGCGGCCGGGCCCGGTTGTGCAGCGGCTGTGCGGCGAGCGCGCCCTGTCGCGCCTTCCGGATCGCGTCCGGGCGCAGCACCAGCTCCTCGGAGTTCAGCTTCAGCCGGACCGGCTGGGCCGGCACGATCCGGAAGCCAGCGATCGCCCGCGCGATCACGTCGGCCATCGCGAGCTCCCCCTTGATCCGGGCGGCCTCGGCGGACTCCGGCGCGGTCGCGGTCACGCCCGGGAACAGCTCGCTCACGGTCGCGAGTACGACGTCGTTCTCGCCGAGCGAGGGGAGTACCTCGTCGATGTACCGCAGGAACGTGGTGTTCGGCCCGACGACGAGTACGCCGGTCCGCCCGAGCTGCTCGCGATGCGTGTAGAGCAGGTACGCCGCGCGGTGCAACGCGACCACGGTCTTGCCGGTACCAGGACCGCCCTGGACGACGAGCACCCCGGGCAGACCGGAGCGGATGATCTCGTCCTGCTCGGACTGGATCGTCGCGACGATCTCGTTCATCCGGCCGGTCCGGCTCGCTCCGAGCGACGAGAGCAGCGCGGCCTCGCCGATCAGCGTGCTGCGTTCGTTGTCGCCGAGCGCGTCGACGTCCAGCAGGTCGTCGTCGACACCGACGACCGTACGGCCGTGCAGGCGGATGTGCCGCCGGCGTTTGACGCCGAGCGGCTCCGCCGACGTGGCCCGGTAGAACACCTGCGCGACCGGTGTCCGCCAGTCGATCAGCAGCGGGTTGTAGTCGTCGTCGAACAGCCCGATCCGGCCGATGTGGAACCGTTCGCCGGCCGTCTCGTCGATCCGGCCGAAGCACAGTCCGCGTTCGACCGACGACAATTGCGCGAACCGCCCGGAATACAGCCGGGTGAACGATTCCCGCTCCGAGGCGGCCTGATCTGTGCCCACGGTTTCCTCGGCCTGGACCCGGCCGAGTTCGCCGCGGGCCTTTTCCCGCAGTACGTCGAGTCGTTCGTACATCGCCGTCACATCCCCTTGCTCTGCGGCGATCTCGTGTTCCAGCACTTCGGCCTCCCCAAGAATCCAGCACAGCTGTTGTATTGCATTGTCCGAAAAGCTTTGATATTCTGATCTTGGAAGCCCGAAGAGGGCTTCTTTTCATTTCCCGGCACAAATACCCCACGATACTTCACAGCGGACTGCCAGCCAAGCCGAAGCTGCTGCTCAGCGTTCGATCCGACACTGAGGTGTGTTCGCAATCCCTGTGCACGAGCCCCTCGGGCAGCGGGCTCGCACCGACGGCGCCGTCCGGCTCGGGGCGCTGGCCGTCCTCTGGCTGAGCCTGCTGCTGGTCACGTACTGGTGGGTCGCCGGCGGCGGAATCCAGGAGCTCCGCGGCTGGGCGACCGGGCTGACCTCGCTCGGGCGGCTGACCGGTCTCGGTGCCGCCGTACTCCTGCTGGCGCAGGTCGTGCTGATGGCCCGGGTGCCGCTGCTGGAGGCGGCGTTCGGGCAGGACCGGTTGGCGCGGATCCACCGCATCACCGGGTTCACGTCGTTCAACCTGATGCTGGCGCACCTGGTCGCGATCACGTGGGGCTACGCGGAGGGGTCGCTGGGGAAGACTCCTGCGGAGCTGTGGGGCCTCACGATCAACTACCCGGGCATGCTGCTCGCGGTCGGCGGGACCGTCGCGCTGTGCCTGAGTGTGCTGACCAGCATCCGTGCGGCCCGTCGGCGCCTACGGTACGAGTCCTGGCACCTCCTGCACCTGTACGCCTACCTCGGCGTCAGCCTCGCGATTCCGCACCAGCTGTGGACCGGGCAGGAGTTCCTCGGGTCGACCGGCCGCACCGTGTTCTGGTGGACCGCCTGGGCGGTGGCCGCGGCGACGGTGCTCGGCTACCGGATCGGCGTACCGGTCTGGCGGAACGCACGCCACCGCCTCCGGGTGACGGCCGTCGTACGGGAGTCCGACGGGGTGGTCTCGGTGTACGTCGGTGGGCACCACCTCGACCGGCTCCGCGCCGAGGCCGGGCAGTTCTTCTCGTGGCGCTTCCTCGACCGCCCCGGCTGGACCCGCGCGAACCCGTACTCGCTGTCGGCCGCCCCCGACGGCCGCGGTCTGCGGATCACCGTGCAGGACGCCGGCGACGGCAGCGCGGCCCTCCGCTCGGTCAGACCCGGTACGCGCGTCCTCGTCGAGGGACCGTACGGCCGGATGAGCCCGCGCGCCCGTACCCGGCGGAAGATCGCGCTGATCAGCGCGGGCGTCGGCGTCACTCCGCTGCGGGCGCTCGCGGAAGGACTGGACTACGCGCCGGGCGACGCGGTGCTCGTCCAGCGGTACACGGACCAGCCCTTGTTCCACGAGGAGTTCCAGAAGCTGTGGCACCAGCGCGGGCTGTCCCTGCTGACGTTGCCGGGCGCGCGGCGGCGGCCGGATTCGTGGTTCGGTGCCGGAGTTCCGGAGTACGACGACCTGACCGCGCTGCTGCACTGGATCCCGGACATCGCCGAGCGGGACGTGTACCTGTGCGGGCCCGAGCCGTGGACGGAGCTCGTCCGGGCCACGCTCACTGCCGCCGGTCTGCCGGCCGAGCGGCTCCATCTCGAGACCTTCAAGTGGTGACCGCCGTGAAACGTATCGTGCTCTGGCTCCTCGGTACCGTCTCGGCGGTGGTCCTGATGTTCGGCTACCACACCTCCACCTCCACCTCCGGCCCCGAGGCGTCCGTGGGCCCGACCATCGGTGGCGGAGCCAACGAAACACCGGCAACGACGACACCTGGCGCATCCACCGTCACCGGCAGCGTCGCCCAGACCCAGTGGGGACCCGTCCAGGTCCAGCTGACCGAGAAGGCCGGCAAGATCACCGCGGTCAACGTCGTCCAGTACCCGAACGGCAACCGCCGCGACGCCGAGATCAACCAGTACGCGCTCCCGATCCTGATCAACGAGACAGTCCAGGCCCAGAGCGCGCAGATCGACATGGTCAGCGGCGCGACCGTCACCAGCGACGGCTACATCCGTTCCCTGCAAAGCGCTCTGGACCAAGGCAAATGAAGCGGTACGTCGAGCACGTGATGGGCATGCCGATCAGCCTCGCCCTGCGCGGCCGCCACACCGACGACGACCGCGCCGTACGGGCGTGGTCCGAGGTCCTCGACGTACTGCGGTCCGCCGACCAGGTCTTCAGCACCTACCGCGCCGACTCGTACGTGTCCCGGCTGAACCGTGGCGCGCTGGCGATCGCGGACTGCCCGCCCGAGGTCGCGGAGGTACTCGCACTCGGCGAGCAGGCCCGGATCGAGTCCGGCGGCGCGTTCGACGTACGGCGGGACTCCCGGCTCGACCCGAGCGGCGTGGTGAAGGGCTGGGCGGTGGAACGCGCCGCGCGGAAGCTCGCGCGGTTACCGGCGACGGACTACTGCCTCGGCGCCGGGGGAGACCTGGTGTGCCGGGTCTCCGGGCCGGGCTCGGACGCGTGGCGGGTCGGGATCGAGGACCCGCTCGCACCGGACAAGCTCGCGGCCGTCGTACCGATCCGGAACGGCGCGATCGCCACGTCGGGTCTGCACCGCCGGGCTCGCCACATCACCGACGCCCGGACCGGTGTGACGCCGATCGTGCTGGCGTCCGTCACCGTCGTCCACCGGTCGCTCACACAGGCCGACATCGACGCGACCGCGGCGTTCGCGCTCGGCGCGGACGGGCTCGACTGGTTGCAGTCCCGGCCGGGTCGTGCCGGGCTGGTGATCCTCGCGGACGGGACGCGTCAGGTCTTCGGGAACAGCACCCGGGCGACGACGTCGGCCACCATCCGTCGCGGGATCGGGCGGTGAGCGACGAAGTGCCGGTAGAAGAGCGGGCTGGTCAGGAGGTCGGTGGTCAGTTCGGGGTCGGTGTCGGGCGGTAGTTCGCCGCGGTCGCGGCCGCGCTGGAGTACGGCGAGCATGGGCTCGCGGCGGCGGTTCGTGAGGTCCTGGTGGATCTCGGAGAGCGCGGGGTCGCGTTCGGCGGCGTCGATGAAGGCGGCGAGCAGGCGGGGGAACCGCGTCCGTTCGAGGAGCGTGACGAACGCGGTCAGGATCTCGGTGACGTCCTTGGCGACCGAGCCGGTGTCGGGCGCGGGGAACGGGTGGTACGTCGCGTCCATTGCGTCGACGAGGAGTGCGCCGGTGGTCGGCCAGCGGCGGTAGAGCGTGGCCTTGCTGGCGCCGGCCCGGCGGGCGACCGCCTCCATCGTGAAGCCGGCCAGTCCGGACTCGTCGAGTACCGCGAGCGCGGCCTCGAGCATCCGCTGCCGCGCACCGTCGCCACGCGAGACCATTGATCCACCTCCATCGAAACGCTATCGTACCGTTAGCGGAAGAGTACGGAACCGTTTCGATAGCCGGTGAGTCGGATGCGAAGAGCCTACTGGACCACGACCGCGATCGTCGTGGGGGAGTGTGCCGTCGGCGGCACGATGGACCTGTTCGAGCTGGCGCCGTTCTACCCGATGCTGATCGACCTCGGGTACCCGAGCTACCTGTCGCCGATCCTCGGCGGCGCCAAGCTCGCCGCGGCGGTGGTGATCGCCGTACCGGGGCTGCCACGGCTGAAGGAGTGGGCGTACGCCGGGGTGCTGATCAACATGCTCGGCGCGGCCGCCTCGAACGGGGCCGCACACAAGTACTCCGGGATGGTCGCCCCCGCCGCATTCGCCGTACTGGCGCTCGCGTCGTGGGCGACCAGACCCCGGAGCAGGAAGCTGCTAGCGGGAGAACCCGGCCGTCAGGCCGCTGAGCAGTTGCCGGCGGCTCACGGCGTACAGGATCACGATCGGTAGCGTGGTGAGGACGACGGAGGCGAGCACCGCCGGGACGTTCACGCTGTACTGACCCTGGAACGTCCACAGCGCCAGCGGAAGCGTGCGCTTGTCGGGGCTCTGGGTGAGGATCAGCGGGAGCAGGAACCCGTTCCAGACGCCGAGACCGTTGTAGATGCTGACGGTCACGAGCGCGGGCCGGGTGAGCGGCAGCGCGAGCTTGCGCATCATGCCCCACTCGGTCGCGCCGTCCACCCGCATCGACTCGAAGAGCTCCTTCGGTACGTCGCGGATGAAGTTCGCGAGCACCAGCACCGACAGCGGGATCGCGAACGCGATCGACGGCAGGATCAGCGCCAGCAGGCTGTCGTACAGGTGCATCCGGATGATCAGCAGGTACACCGGGATGATCGTCGCCTGCAACGGGATCGCCAGCCCCATCAGGAACAGGCCGTTGACCCCGGCAAGGAACTTGCTGCCGGCACCGCGGATGATCGCGTACGCCGCCATGAACGAGATCGCGACCGCCGGGATGATCGTGCCCACGGTGACGATCACGCTGTTCAGGAAGTACCGCGGGAAGTCGGACTGGATGACCAGCTGGTAGTTGTTCGCGGTCGGCGCGGACGGCAGCGCGAACGGGTTCTGGCTGAAGTACGCGCTCTGGTCCTTGAAGCTGGTGACGACGATCCAGTACAGCGGGATCAGTACGATCGCCAGCCAGATCCAGCCGGCCAGGCCGCCGAACCAGTTCAGCTGCGTGAGCTTGCGAGCCTGCATCGGTCACGCACCTTCCTGCTGGCTGGCCGTCGTACTGCCGCCGAGGCGCCGCAGGATCAGCGCGAGCGCGAGGCCGAGCAGCACGATCATGGCGGCGATCACGCTCGCCGGACCCATCTGGTTGGACATGAAACCGCGCTTGTACATGTCGAGCGCGAGCACCCGGGTGGCGTCACCCGGTCCGCCGGCGGTGAGCACGAAGATCAGGTCGAAGAACGTCAGCGACCCGACCACCATCAGCGTCGACGACGTGATGATCGTGTACTTCAGCTGCGGCACGGTGATGCTGAAGAACTGCCGGACCCGGCCGGCGCCGTCGATCGACGCGGCCTCGTACATCGTGGTCGGGATCTGCCGGACGCCGCCCTGGTAGATCAGCGAGTGGAACGGGATGAACTGCCAGGACACGATGAAGATCACCACGCCGATCGCCAGGTTGCTGCTGCCGAGCCAGTCCTGGGTGAGGAACCCGAGCTTCAGGCCGGGTCCGAGCCCGAAGTTCGGGTCGAGCAGCGCCTTGTAGGTGATCGCGATCGCGGCTGAGCTGAGCAGCAGCGGGATGAAGTACAGCACCGCGAGGAACGCCCGGTACCGCTGCCGGCCGGCCAGGAACGTGCCGAGCAGCAGACTCATCGGCGTCTGCACGGCCCACGAGAGGATCATGATCTCGAAGGTCACCAGGATGCTGTGCGGCAACTGCGAGTCGGTCAGCACGGTCTTCCAGTTGGAGAACCCGGCGGCGTGGATCGCGCCGAGCCCGTCCCACTGGGTGAAGCTCAGGACGAGTACGCCGACCAGCGGGACGACGCCGAACACGATGAAGAGCAGGAGCGCGGGCAGCACCATCCAGGCGACCGGACCGCTCCGCCCGACGCCGGACGACGGACGCTGTTGTTGAGTTGTTGTCGCCGGCGCGACAGGCGGAGCGGTCGTTGTCACTGGCCGATCACCGCGTTCATGTTCGTCGCGAACTGCTGCGGGGAGATGGACAGCTGGAACAGCTTGGCGATGTTGTCGAGGAGGGTCTCGGCCTGGGTCGGGCTGAGCGCCTGGTCCCAGGACTGCGCGAAGTTCTTCGCCCCCGACGCGGTGTCGTAGATGAAGTTCAGCCACGCGTTGTCGTTCTTGTCCGTGATCGAGGACAGTTTGTCCTTCGCGCTCTTCACGACCGGGATGTTGCCCGACTTCACCCAGGCGTCGATCGTGGCGTCGTCGAGGGTGTTGTTCGCGATGAACTTCTTCGCGGTCGCCTTCTCGGCGTCGCTGGCCTTGGACGAGATCGACATGTACTGACCGGGGTTGCCGACCGTGTCGCTCGGGTCGCCCTTGCCGCCGTCGACCGGCGGGAAGTTCATGTAGCCCAGGTGCCCGCCGGTCACGAAGTCGCCGCCGGAGGCCTTCATGCCGCCGTAGGTCCAGGCGCCGTGCAGCATCATCGCGGCCTTGCCGGTGTAGAGCAGCGCCTGGTCGGCGTTCGAGTCGGCGGTGATCGACGAGAAGCCCTTGATGAAGCCGTTCGCCTTGATCAGCTTCTGCATCTCCTCGAGCGCCTTGATCGCCGACGGGTCGGACCAGCCGTCCTTCTTGCCGTCGAAGATGTTCTGGAAGACCTCGCTGCCGCCGATCCGGTCGAACAGGAACTCCAGCCACATCATGTTGGTCCAGCGCGACTGGCCACCGAGCGAGAACGGCGCGATGCCCTTGTCGTTGAACTTCGGCACCAGGTGCAGGATGTCGCCCCAGGACTGCGGGGGCTGCGCGCCGATCTTCTCGAACGCGCGCTTGTCGTAGAACAGCACGATCGGCGTGACGGTCTCGCCCGGAATCGCGTAGAGCTTGCCGTTCACCGTGGCGGCGGTGAAGGCGGACGGGAAGATCTCGCTCTTGAGGGCGGACTGCTCGGTGTTGAACCAGTCGGTCAGGTCCTCGACCTGGCCGGCTTCGACGTACGCCTTCAGGCCGCCGCCGCCCCAGCCCCAGATCAGCGTCGGGCCCTGGCCCGCACCGATGGCGGTCTTGATCTTCTGCTTGAACGCGTCGTTCGCGAATTCGGTGGTCTTGAGCTTGGTGCTCGGGTTCGCGTCGTTGAACCGCTTGACCTGCGCCTCACGGATGGCCTGCTGCGGCTGGCCGGTGAGGAACCAGTACGTCGCGCCGCTGCCGGCTCCGCCGCCACCACCGGCGCCGGTGGTGGAGCCTGGGGTACTGCTCGGGCCGGAGCTGCCGCAGGCTGCGAGGCCGGCTGCCAGCGCGCCACCGCCGACCAGGCCTAGGAAAGTGCGCCGGGATGTCGTGTTGGGATCCACTGTGATCTCCGTACTCCGTGCTGCCCCCACAGGTTGCGGAAGCACCTGCCGATATGACTTGTTTTCGAAACATAGATTTCGGGGATTGGGCTGTCAAGACTTGAACTAAGGACTTTTCGGGGTCACAGTGAGGTCACGCAATCGCCTGGTCATACAGGAGATTCACAGCACTGAGCGACTGTCGCAGGGATGCTGGGCGATCTTCGAAAAGTTTTCGATAATTGCTCACCGAAACGAATGTTGATCAAGGGAGATTTTCTTGTCCATCTCGACCGAGCGGCCCTGGTCCGACCCGTCGCTGCCGGCCGCCGAGCGGGCCGGACTGCTGCTGGCGGCGATGACGCTGGAGGAGAAGGTCGCGCAGCTCGGCAGTCGCTGGGCCGGCAACGACATGGCCGACCAGGAGCTCCCCGAGGACGAGACGATCAACGTCGCCCCGATGGAGGACGTGTTCGCCACCGGCGGTTCGCTGTCGCTGGAGGACGCGAGCCGGAACGGTCTCGGGCACCTCACCCGGGTCTGGGGCAGCTACCCGCAGTCGGTCGAGCAGGGCGTCGCGGAGGTGATCCGCCAGCACGAGGTGGTGCTGAAGGGATCCCGGCTCGGCGTACCGGCGATCGTCCACGAGGAGTGCCTGACCGGGTTCACGACGTACGGCGCGACCGTCTACCCGGCATCGATCGCGTGGGGGGCGACGTTCGACCCGGGGCTGGTCGAGCGGATGGCGGCCGCGATCGGGCGGGACATGGCCGCGGCCGGCGTGCACCAGGGGTTGTCGCCGGTGCTCGACGTCGTCCGCGACTACCGGTGGGGCCGGGTCGAGGAGACGATGGGCGAAGACCCTTATCTGGTGGCGATTCTGGGGTCGGCGTACGTGCGTGGCCTGCAGAGTGCGGGCGTGCTCGCGACACTGAAACACTTCGCCGGGTACTCCGCCTCGCGGGCCGGCCGGAACCACGGGCCGGTGTCGATGGGCCGCCGTGAGCTGCTGGACATCATCCTGCCGACGTTCGAGACCGCGATCGCGACGGCCGGCGCCGGGTCGGTGATGAGTTCGTACGCCGACCTCGACGGCCTGCCCGCGGGCGCGGACCCGTGGCTGTTCAGCGACGTACTGCGGGACGACTGGGGCTTCGAGGGCACGGTCGTCTCGGACTACTGGGCGGTCCCGTTCCTGGCGTCGATGCACCACGTCGCGGCCGACGACGCCGACGCGGGCGCGCTCGCGCTGACCGCCGGTACGGACGTCGAACTGCCGGACACGATCGGGTACGCCGGGCTCGTGGCCAAGGTCCGCGCCGGCGAGATCCCCGAGGACTTGATCGACCGAGCAGCCCGACGAGTCCTGCAGCAAAAGGCCGAGCTAGGCCTCCTCGACTCCGACTGGACCCCGCAATCCTCGGTGAGTGACAAGCCCGTCGACCTGAACTCGGAACAGAACAGGGCCGTCGGGGCCGAGCTGGCCGAGAAGTCGATCGTCCTCCTCGACGCGGGCACCGCACTCCCGCTCACCAACCTTACGAAGGTGGCTGTCGTCGGTCCGTGCGCCGACGATCCGCGGACGCTGATGGGTTGCTACGCGTTCCCCAACCACGTCCTTCCGCGCTACCCCGAGCGTGGGCTGGGCATCACGATCCCGTCGCCGCTGGATGCCCTGCGCAACGAGTTGAGTGGGGTGGAGTACGCGCGGGGATGTGCTGTGACGGGGGACGATCGCTCCGGGTTCGAGCAGGCTGTGGCGTTGGCCCAGGACTGTGAGGTGGTGGTGGCGTTCGTTGGTGATCTGTCGGGGTTGTTTGGGCATGGGACCTCGGGGGAGGGGTGTGATGCGGAGGATCTGGGGCTGCCTGGTGTGCAGGGGGAGTTGGTTGACGCCTTGCTCGATACCGGGAAGCCGGTTGTTCTGGTGGTGGTGTCGGGGCGGCCTTACGCGCTGGGTGCGTACGCGGACCGGCTGGCCGGGTTGGTGCAGGCGTTCATCCCGGGGCAGGAAGGTGCTGCCGCGATTGCCGGTGTGTTGAGCGGGCGGATCGTGCCGAGCGGGAAGTTGCCGGTGCAGATCCCGCGGCACGTCGGTGGGCAGCCCGGTACGTACCTGCAGCCGGCCCTCGGAAGTGTCGAGAGCGCCGGGATCAGCGGGCTGGAGACGCGGCCGTTGTACCCGTTCGGGTACGGCGCGTCGTACACGAGCTTCGCGGTCGGCGACCTGCGGCTGAGCGCGTCCGAGATCGGCAGCGACGGCGAGTTCACCGCGACCGTGCGGGTCGAGAACACCGGCGATCGGGCCGGTGACGAGGTCGTGCAGCTGTACCTGCGGGACCTGGTCGCCCGGGTCGCGCGGCCGTTGAAGCTGCTGACCGGGTTCGCGCGGGTGTCGCTGGAGCCCGGGCAGGCGGCTGATGTCACGTTCCGCGTGCACGCCGATCGCACGGCGTACACGGGTCCGGATCTGCGCCGGATCGTCGAGCCCGGAGAGTTCGACGTGATGGTGGGCACGTCTGCCCTGGACCTGCCGTGTCGTGCGATGCTGCGAATGACTGGGGATGTGAGGGTGGTGGGGCACGACCGGGTCCTGACGACGCCGGTGACGATCAGCGCGGACCCAGGAGGAGGGTGACGACATGTCGCGGTTGAAGGGGCGCGTCACCCTGGCCACCGTGGCCGGGTCGGCCGGTGTCTCGATCGCCACGGTCTCCAAGGTGCTGAACGGCCGCAGCGACGTCTCGCCGGCCACCCGCGCCCGGGTCCAGGACGTGCTCGAGAAGCACGGGTACGTCGGACGCCGCCCGGAGCCGGTACGGCGCGACTCGGTCGAGCTGTTCTACCAGGGCGTCGTGAACGCGTACTCGGTCGAGGTGATCCAGGGCGTGGTCGAGGCGGGCCAGGCGGCCGGCGTCGACGTGGTGCTGAACTCCCGGCCGAAGCACCCGCCGTCGACGGGAGCCGCCCCGGGCCGGGCCGCGACCTGGATCCGGCAGCTGATCGCGAACGACCGCCGGGCCGCGATCGGCCTCACCAGCGAGCTGTCCGAGGCCGACCTGGCGGCGCTGTCCCGGGCCCGGGTGCCGATGGTGGTGATCGACCCGGCGAACACGCCGGAGCCGGACGTGACGAGTGTCGGCTCGACGAACTTCGCCGGCGGGATGGCCGCGGCCCAGCACCTGCTGTCGCTCGGCCACCGGCGGATCGCGTACATCGGCGGCCCGCCGACGTCGCGCTGCAACCAGGCCCGGATGAGCGGCTACCGGAACGCGATGGAGTCGGTCGGCGCCGGCGTCCCGCCGGAGTACATCTGGCTCAGCGACTTCCTGTACGACGACGGCGTGGCCGGCGGGTCCGCGATGCTCGACCTGCCGGACCGGCCGACCGCGATCTTCGCCGGCAGCGACGAGGTGGCGCTCGGCGTGCTGGAGGCGGCCCGGGCCCGCGGCCTGCGGGTGCCGGAGGACCTGAGCCTGGTCGGCTTCGACGACACCGAGGTCGCCCGGCTCGCGTCGCCGCCGCTGACCACGGTCCGGCAGCCGCTGCGTGAGATGGGCGCGGTCGCACTCCGGACCGCGCTGCAGCTCGCCGCGGGGGAGCCGGTCGCCTCGCACCACGTCGAGCTCGCGACCTCGCTGATCGTCCGCGGCTCGGCCGCCCAGCACGGCCTGTCGTCGGTCGCGGCCTCCTGACTACTCCCTCCGGTCCGAGACGGTCCGCACCATCAGCACGACCGCGACCAGGACGACCAGGCACAGGACAGCGAGCAGCGTCGTCGGTACGGCGTTCGTGGCCGCGGACTTCTCGTCGGACAGCACCTTCATCAGCGCGCTGACCGGCGAGATCCGGCGCACCAGCATCAGCAGGATCAGCGTCGCCGCGGCCAGCGTCGCGATCCCGATCCGGCGGATCAGCAGCCGCGAGCACAGCACGCCGATCGCGATCCCGATCATCGCGGACGCGAGCATCGCGAGCGCCCCGACGAGTACGTCGCCGGCCGTCGCGTGGTGATCGCCGGTGACCAGCGGGCAGATCAGCCCGAACAGCAGCAGCGGCACGCACCACGTGACCACCACCGCGATCGTGACCGCGAGGACGTGCAGCGAGTTGCCGACCGTGACCAGCGTGATCTGCCGTTGCGTCGGATCCTCGTGGTTGACGATCGCGACCGCCAGCCAGGTCGAGCAGACGAGCATCACCAGCACGCCGAACGCGTACGACGACTGCAGCGGCCCGTTGTCGGACGCCGTACCGACCGCGAGCGCGCCGAAGAAGATCAGCATCGGCGGGAGGTAGCGCTGGGAGAGCAGGACGCTGTGCATGAGGTACCGGTACAGGGCCCTCGTCTGGGCCGTCATCGCAGCCGCCGTACGGTCGCGACCGACCAGCCGTGGTTCAGCGCGGTCAGCAGCGCCGCGTCGTGTCGGCCCGTCGGCAGCGTCAGCGTGACGTGCCCGTTCTGCCGCCGTACGTCGAGGACGTCGGGGTGCTGTGTCCAGTCGATCTCCGCGCCCGGAACCAGCGAGACCTCGGTCAGGCTGAGCTGTTGTTCCGTCGTCGCGAGCCGGCCGTGCTTGATCTCGCAGACGCGGGTGGCGGTCGTACGGACGGTTTCGGCGGAGTGCTCGGTGAAGGCAACGGCCGCGCCTTGCTCGGCGCTCTCGGTCAGCAGTTCGCGCAGGGTGGTGTGTGCGGTGGCGTCGAGGCCGGACCACGGCTCGTCGAGCACGAGGAGCTGCGGTGGTTCGAGCAGGGCCTGGGCGAGGGCGACCTTCTGCGCGTTGCCCTTCGACAGCTTGCGCATCGGGGTGTCCGCGCCGCCGGACAACGCGAGCCGCTCCAGCAGTTCGTGCGAGCGCTCGCGGGCAGTCCGCGCGCTGAGCCCGCGGATCCGACCGACGTGCATCAGGTACGTCGCAGCCGACAGCCGATCGTGGGACGCGAACACGTCCGGCACGTAGCCGACCACGCGGGCGTCCCGCTCGACCGAGCCGGCCGACGGGTGCGACAGCCCGACCAGCAACCGCAGTACGGTCGACTTCCCCGAGCCGTTGGCGCCGATCAGCGCGACGAGTTCACCCGCGTTCAGGTGCAGGTCGACGCCGGTCAGGATCTCCCGCCGACCGTACCGTTTGGAGACCTCCCGCAGCCGCACCACTTCCATGCAGCGAGCTTAGAGGGCGGGTCAGGGCAACCGAGACCAGCAGCGAGGCCGCGGCGCAGAGAGTCATGGCCGGGGCGGGCGAGGTCAGGTCGGCGAGGGCGCCGGCGAGGATCGCGACCACGCCGAACGTCGTCATCCGCAGCGCCGACTCCAGCCCGAGGACCTGCCCGCGGAGCGCCGCAGGAGTGAGGTCGACGAGCAGCTCCTGCTGGGCGAGCGAGGCGGAGTACCCGCTGCTGCCGATCGCGACCAGCACACAGAGCACCGCGATCGGCAGGTCGAACGCGAACCCGAGGAACGGTACGGCGAGCACGAGCCGCAGCACCCGCGCCGCGATCCGGCGGCCGTTCCGGGTCAGGAACCGCCCGACGACGAGGTCACCCGTCATCATCCCGGCCGCCCCGGCCGCGAGCAGCCAGCCCGCGCGCGAACCGGCGTACGGCACGAACAACGCCTCGCACCCGACGATCAGGCCGTTCGGGATCGCCAGCGCGACGAACAACGGGCGGGTACGCCGGTCCGCGAGCAGTGTGCGGTTGCCCCGCCAGGTCTCCGCGAGGCCGGTCCGCGCGACCCGCCGCGGCGGGCGGTCCCGGAGCCCGAACCGGTTCACCGGTACGGCGACCGCCGAGAACCCGACGGCGATCCAAAGGACGGTCGACGGGCTGAGCGTCTGCAGCAGAAGGCCGGCGATCCCGAAGCCCGCGATCTGCATCGCGCCGACCGACAGGTTGATCGCCGACCGGCCGAGCACGAAGTGCCGCACGTCGACCACCTCGCTGAGCAGACCCCAACGCGCGCCGGAGCCGATCGACAGCCCGTACGCCAGCGCGAGCGCCAGCACCAGCCGGGCGCCGGGCGGCAGGTCGAACCCGGCCTGCGCCGCGACCTCGACGGTCGCCAGCAGCGCCAGCAGCGTGAGCACCTGCCGCGGCCGCGCCGTGTCCGCCGCGGACATCAGCGTCGAGAGCCCGAGCACCTGCGCGAGCGACGGACCGAACATGATCATCGCGGACAGCAGTGCCGACCCGGTCGCGGTGTCGACCATCAGCGCGAGCGTCAGGCTCGTCATCGTCGCGGACGCGTTGCTCAGCGCGCTGCCGATCCACAGGTTCCGGAACTCGGTGTTGGCGAAGATCGCCCGGTAGGTGCCCATGGAGTGCAGGATCGACGGCCCGCCGTTCGCCGCCTACAGTTTCGGGTGGAGGCGAAACGTTGTCCGAATTCCTGGTCGATGCCGACACGCTCGTGAACGCGCGGTTCGGTACGTCGCAGCTCACCGAGACGGTGGCCGCGCTGAAGCTGCTGCGTACTCCGGTCGAGCCGTGGTTCCGGCCGTGGAAGGACGCGCACGTGACGGCGTACCGGGCTGCGCTCGCCGCTCACCCGTTGTGGGCCGCGTTGCTCGACAGTGCGTTCGGGGTGAGCTGGGCCGCGGACTTCCTGACCGTGCCGCCGCTCGAGCCGGACCTCACCCTGGAGGCGGAGCTCGCGTACCTGACGTCGCTCGACGACGACCGCATCCGCGCGGACCTCAGCGTCGTACGGACGCCGTTGCCCGCGATCATCCGGGAAACGTCCGGGTTGTCCGAGGCGGCGGCAGAGCTGTTGCGATGGGTGTGGACGGAGACGGTCGAGCCCGACTGGCCGCGGCGGTTGCGGGTGCTGCAGGCCGACGTCATGTCCCGTACGGCGCGGCTCAGCGAGCAGGGGTGGTCCGGCGTACTGCGGGGGCTCGGCCCGGACGTGCGGTGGCTCGGTGACGGGCGGATCCAGGTGAACCGGTGGGACTACCCGCCGACGGACGTGCGCGGGCAGGACCTGATGTTCATCGCGGCGCACACGCAGCGCGTCAACGTCAGCTGGCGGCTACCGGACCGGTTCGCGTTGACATACCCGGTGACCGGGATCTTCGCGCCGACCGGAACGCCGGACGAGCCGCTGGTGCAGCTGCTCGGCCGCAACCGCGCGCTGATTCTCGCCGAGGCGGCCGCGCCGGTGAGTACGACGTTGCTCGCGGCAACGACCGGGCTGTCGCTCGCGACCGTCTCCGACCACCTGCGGGTGCTCACCGACGCGGGTCTGCTGGAACGCCGGCGGTCCGGGCGGTCGGTGCTGTACTGGCAGTCCGATACCGGCCGCCGCGTCGTACGACGGCCGGCATCGAACCCTCCCGAGCCCCGTTGAAGCTCGTGCAGCCGGGCAGCTAACGGACCTGAAGCTCCGTGGAGAGCGGCAGGTCCGAAACCGACGAGCCGGCTCGGATCGTGAAAGCACCTGGCTCGGTCGTCCAACCGTTGTGCCAGTGCTCGAACGTGTGGTTGTGCAGGTTGACCGTGATCTCCCGCGCTTGCCCGGCGTCCAGCCGTACCACGGCGAATCCGGCGAGCCAGCGCACCGGGCGGTCGACCGTGCTGTCCGGGCGCTCGACGTACACCTGGACCACGTGCTTGCCGGCGCGGTCGCCCGTGTTGCGGACCGTCAGCGCGACCGACGACGGGTCGTTGGCGCGCAGGTCGGACAGCTCCCACGTCGTGTACCCGAGCCCGTGGCCGAACTCGTACGCCGGCGTCGTACCTGCCTTGAGCCAGGCGCGATACCCGATGTGGATGCCCTCGTCGTACCGGACGACGCCGTTGTCCGGCGTGACGTTGATGACCGGTACGTCGGACTCCGCGCGCGGCCAGGTGGTGGGGAGGCGGCCGCCCGGCTCGGTCCGGCCGAGTAGGACGTCGGCGAGCGCGTCGCCGTACTCCTGACCGCCGAAGTACGTCGCCAGCACCGCGGCGACGTCGTCCCGCCAGGGGAGGAGGACGGGGGAGCCCGCGTTGACGACCACGACCGTACGGGGGTTCGCCGCCGCGACGGCGCGGACCAGGTCGTCCTGGCGGCCGGGCAGCGCGAGGCTGGTGCGGTCGTACCCCTCGGACTCGACCTTCGAGTTGGTGCCGACGACAACGAGCGCGACGTCGGCGTCCCGGGCCGCGGCGACTGCCTCGTCGATCAGCGCCTGCGGGTCGTCGTTGGCCGGCTCGACGCCGACCGTGACGCTCAGGGCGTTGCTCAGGCCGCCTTCCACCTTGGGCAGGTCCAGCTCGACGCGTACGTCGACCGGCGTACCGGCGGTGACGTCGAGCGGGGCGGAGATCGAGGGCGGGGAGAGCAGCGCGGCGCCGAGGTCGGTGCCGACCGGTACGGCGGTGTCCGCGCGGAGGAGCTTGCCGTCGGCAAAGATCCGCCCGTGGCCGACCGACGCGAAGCCGAGGTTGACCGGTCCGGACTCCGTCGGCGTCCAGGTGGTGCGGAACTCGAAGACCGCGGTGTCGCCGATCGGGGCGTTGCCGCCGAGGTACACGAGCGCGCTGGAGAACCGATCCTCGGCGAACAACTCCGCACCGTCCGCCGCCAGGAACCGCACCCGCGCACCCGGCCCACCGGTCTGCGGATTGGCCATCGCACCGAGCGGCAACTCCCCGACACCTTCCTGCACAACCGCACCGATCGAGTAGCTGACCTCCGCACCCGGCAACGCCGCCCGAAGCCCCTCCAGCGGCGAAACAACCCGCGCCGGAATCACCGTCGCACTACCACCACCTTGCGTCCGAGCATCCCGACCGTTATGCCCAACCACCGCCACCTTCCGAAGCCCATCCGCCCGCCAAGGCAACTCACCCCGCCAGCCCTTCGCCGACTCGCCCAACCCTCCGTCCAGCTCACCGTGCCCGGCCCTCGCCGGATCGCCCGACCCCGCGTCCAGCTCACCGTGCCCGGCCCTCGCTGGATCGCCCGACCCCGCGTCCAGCTCACCGTGCCCGGCCCTCGCTGGATCGCCCGACCCCGCGCCCAACTCACTCTGCCCGGCCCTCGCCGGATCGCCCGACCCCTCGTCCAGCGCACCGTGCCCGGCCCTCGCCGGCCCACCCGACCCCTCGCCCAGCTCACCCTGCCCGGCCTCCGCCGGATCGCCCGACCCCCGGCCTAGCTCGCCTCGAGCGGCACCTGCTTGCTTGTCGGTGGGGTGGTTGGACAGCAGGACGGTGCCTTCGGTTGCTGCGATTCGGGCGAAAGCTGGTCCGTCGACCTGCGGTACGTCGGCCGGCTTGGCGGTGCCTTCGAGCGCCCCCACCCGAGCCGCAAGAGCAAGGATGCGACGTACCTTGCGGTCGATCGCGTCTTCCTTGACCTCACCCGAGCGAACCGCCGCCACCAGAGCGTCGCCCCAGGCGCCGATCGGCCCGGGCATCGCCAGGTCCTGGGAGTGCTTCGCGCTCTCGACGCTACGGACAGCGGTCCAGTCGCTCACGACCACGCCGTCGAATCCCCAGTCGGTGTTCAGCGGCGTCTCGAGCAGGTCGTTCTCGGACGCGGTCGCGCCGTTGATCGAGTTGTACGCGCTCATCACCAGCCACGCCTTCGACTCCGTGACCGCCTTCTCGAACGCGAGCAGGTACACCTCGCGGAGCGTGCGCTCGTCGACCTCGACGTTCGCGGTGAAGCGGTCGGTCTCGAAGTCGTTCGCGACGTAGTGCTTCGGGGTGGCGCCGACGCCGAGCTCCTGCACGCCGGCGACATACGCGGCGGCGAGGTCCGCGGTCAGCACCGGGTCCTCGCTGAACGCCTCGAAGTGCCGGCCGCCGAGCGGGGAGCGGTGCAGGTTGATGGTCGGGCCGAGTACGACGTCGACGTTCTTCCGGCGGGCCTCGAGCGCCGACACCACGCCGTACCGGTGGGCGATCCCGACGTCCCACGAGGAGGAGAGCGCGGTGGCGGACGGGAGGTTCAGCGACGGGTCGCGCTCGTCCCACACCGGGCCGCGGACGCCGCTCGGGCCGTCGGACAGCACCATCGAGCGGAGGCCGATCGACGGTAGCGCGTGGGTGGACCAGAAGTCCTGGCCGGTGAGGATCCGGACCTTCTCCTCCAGGGAGAGCCGGCCGAGCAGGTCGTCGACGTTCATGGCGACGATGCTACGACCGAAAACCGAGTGATGCTAGGTTTTGGGTATGGCTAGTTCCCGGGGTCCGTACGCGAAGGGCGTCGCGAAGCGCGCCGAGATCCTGCGCGCGGCGCTCGAGGTGATCGCGCGGCACGGCTACCGGAGGACGTCGACCCGGGAACTGGCGGCGGCGGCCGGGCTGAGCGAGGCGGGGATGCTGCACTACTTCGGGTCGAAGGAGAAACTCTTCGAGGAGGTACTGCGGGCCCGTGACGAGGCGGACGCCGCCCGGTTCGCGGACGAGGACCCGATCGACGGGCTGCAGGCGGTCATCCGGCACAACGGGACCGTGCCCGGTCTGGTGCAGCTGTACTCGACGTTCTCCGCGGAGGCAGGCGACCCCGAGCACACCTCTCACGAGTACTTCGTCGACCGCTACGCCACCATCCGCACCCGCCTCGCCGCCACCATCCGCACCCGCCAGTCCGAAGGCACCCTCACCCCCGACGCCGACCCCGGCACCATCGCCACCCTCCTGATAGCCCTCTCCGACGGCCTCCAGATCCAGTCCCAGTACGCCCTCACCACCAACCCCGCCGACGCCTACCACCACCTCCTGAACCTCCTGTCCGTCCCCCCGCGCAATAGTTGACCCATGACACCCCCCGCCGAAGACCCCACCCCACCGGCGGCCCCCACCACCCCAACCCCCACACCCACCCCCGCACCACCCTCACCTACGGCGCCCACCTCACCCGCAGCGCCCACCCCTCCCGCACCTACGGCACCCACCACGTCCACGGCGCGCGCGGCGTCGGCAACCAACCGCCCGGCAGACAAGTCGCCCGACGACGGCACGGTGCCTACGCCCGCGCCTGCGGCGCCCACCACGCCCGCGCCTGCGGCGCCAACCACGTCCACCGCGCCCGCGCCGGGCGCCGCGGAAGCGGCGTCCGCCGAAGATCGCACGGCGGATACGCCGTCCGACGGCGGCGCACCGTCCACCAAGACTGCGCCTGCGGCGCCCAGCGGCTCCTCCACCACTCCCGCGCGGGGGGCGTCGGTCGCTGGTCGTCGGGTGACGGACGCTGCGACAGGCGGGGGTGCGGCGGGTGCGGCCGACGCCGGGGACTCCGGGGTGGGGGCGGCCGAGGTCGGGGGGTCCGGGGTGGCGGGGGATGTCGCGGTCGCTGGGGATGGGGGGCCTGTCACCTCGGTGCCTGGGGGCGTCAGCCGGCGGGTGCTTGGGCGGGAGATTTGGTTGGTTTTGGCGCTTTCGCTCGGGGCGTCAGGGGTGGCGGCGGTTATTTCGTTTGCGGGGGTTTTGACTTCGGGGAAGCCGTTGGGAGGGCAGACGGCGGTGATTGTGGGGTCTCGGGCGCCGGGGCGGCCTTGGCTGGATCTTGCGTGGCAGGTGTTTGCGGTGGTGACCGCGCTGGTGCCGGTCGTGCTGGTGGGGCATCTGCTCGTGCGGGGGAAGGAGTCGCTCAGCACGATCGGGTTCGATCTGCGGGACCGCCGGCGGGACCTGGGCCGGGGTACGGCGATCGCGGCGGTGATCGGGGGAGCGGGGCTCCTGTTCTACATCGGTGCACACGCGGCCGGGGTGAACCTGACCGTCGACCCGTCGCAGCTCCCGGACTACTGGTGGCGGATCCCGATCCTGTTCGCCGTCTCCGCGCAGAACGCCGTACTCGAGGAAGTCATCGTGCTCGGCTACCTCAACCACCGCCTCGACCAGCTCGGCTGGTCCGTCCGCCGGGCGACCGCGACCAGTGCGCTGCTGCGTGGCTCGTACCACCTCTACCAGGGCCTCGGCGGCTTCGCCGGCAACGTGATCATGGGCGTGATCTTCACCTACCTGTACCGCCGCTGGGGCCGCGTGATGCCGCTCGTGGTCGCGCACACCCTGATCGACACCACCGCGCTGATCGGCGCGACGTACCTGCTCGGCAAGGTCTCCTGGCTCCCGAGCTGAACGTCTAAAGACTGACGCGTAACCGATCCACCCCCGGACGGGTTGTTGGAGACGTGACAAGCAACGGGGAAATCACGAGTCCGCCTGAAATCGATGCTGGGCTGGCCACCGCCGCGCTCGCGGTGTTCGCGCACCGGCACGAGGTCGTCCATCTGCTGTACGCCGCCACCGACGAGCCGGATGCGCTCACCCGGATCGGCGGCCTGCTGAAGGTCGACGAGGCGACCATCGCACGGGTGCTGGACCAGCCGCTGCGCTGGATGCTGCCGCAGTTCCGCGCCGAACTGGAGACGATCGCGGCGACGCCAGACTCCACGCCGGCGGCTCCGGACAGTACGCCGGCCGACCTGGAGAAGGCCGCGGCAGCCAAGTAATCCGCAGTACGACGCACCGCTCCATCGCCTAGGTTGGAGCGGTGTACACGCATGGGCGGGGCATCCTGGAGATCGCGGACGAACTGACAACGGCGTACGTCGAGGTGTTCACGGCGCCGCCGTTCGAGCACCGGGACCCGGAGGAGACCCGGACCGCGTTCCGGAAACGCCTCGACGGCGACGCGGAGCGGGACGGGTTCCAGGCGTGGATCGAACGCTCCGACGACGGGCGGATCGCCGGGTTCCTGACCGGGTGGACGACGCCGGCGCCGTTCCGGACGGACCGGTCGTACGGCAGCGTGCTCGACCGGATCGGCGCGGAGCAGGTGGACGAGCTGCTGATCGGCGCGTTCGAGGTCGACGAGCTCGGCGTACTCGCGCACGCCCGCGGCACCGGCCTGGCCCGCCGCCTGCTGGAGGCGGCGACGCAGGCCAACACCCGCGCCTGGCTCCTCGCCTGGAACCAGAACCACTACGCGATCGCCTTCTACCGCCACCTAGGCTGGCGCGAACCCGAGGTCCGCGGCCCGGAGACCGACATCCTCGTCTTCGTCACCCCCTGACGACACGACCGGACAACCCCTGACGTTGCCGGTTCTCCGTCGGTGTCACGAGGGGAGAACCGGCAACCCGAGGGGTTGTCCGCTCGCGTGCCCGGGGGCGGGCCGGGGCGGCCTGGGGCGGGCCGGGGCGGGGTGGGCCGGGGCCCGGGTGAGGCCCCGCGGGGGCCGGGGCGGGGTGGGGTCAGAGGGTGAAGAGGGATTGGGCGTTGCGGTGGGTGATGGCGGCGTGTTCGGCGGGGGTGAGGTTGGCTGCTTCCAAGGCGCCCAGGGCCACGGACGGGTCGATCAGCGTGGCGTCGGTGCCGAACATCATCCGGTCGGGGCCGATCCGGTCGAGGATCCAGCGGATCCGGTTCGCCTCCGGGGCGGACCAGCACGGTTCGAACCAGATCCGGTCGGACCGGTCGGCCGCCTCGGGGACCCGCGGCCAGCCGTTCGCGCCCATGTGCCCGGCGAGTACCCGCGCGCCGGGCACCCGCGCCGCGACGTCGGCGAGGTCCAGCACGGTGTCGCCCCAGGTGTGGACGAGCGTCGGCAGGCCGTACTCCGTGGTGAGCTCGATCGCGGCCCGCATCGGCGGCGTGCTGATCGGGGTCCGGCTGTACTCGCTGTGGATCTTCGCGCCGACCCACCGCGTCCGCCCGTCCCCGGCGAGCAGTTCGTCGAGGTCCTTGCGGGCCTCGTCGAGCCGGCGCGGGTCGACCACGATCATGCCGCGCAGCCGCGGGTCGGCCGGGAGCTGGGCGGCGAGCGACCGGTTGCCGAGCGGGGCGTCGTACACGATCGCCTCGATCGCGGAGACCAGCTGCAGGTCGATGCCGAACCGGTCCAGGCCGTCGAGGTTCACGTCGATGTTCGCGACGTCCATCGAGAAGAACCACGGGCCCCAGTGGGCGTGGACGTCGATCAGCATGCGGGCTCCAGGAGGGTCTCGAGGCTGCGGCTGCCGGCCTGCGCGATCTCGTCCGGGCTCAGTTTCGACGAGAGCAACCGGCGTACGACGGACCGCGTCTCGTGGAACGGCGTACGGGCGCCGAACACGAGCCGGTCCGCGCCGACCTCGGCGGCGACGATCTCGAGCGAGTCCGGCCCGGTCAGCATCCGGGTCGACGTGTGGAACCCGGGCTCCGACCGGGCCAGCAGCACGAAGTCGCCGAGGTAGTAGAAGTGCGTGTCGAGGAACACCACCCGCGCGCCGTGCCCGCGCAGCGCCGGCCCGACCTTCCGTACGTCGCCCTCGACGAAGATCGTCAGCCCCGCGCCGGCGAGCAACCGGACCACGTGCTCGAACGACGGATACCCGGGCTCGACGCTCTGCGCGGTCGGCGCCAGCCGGATCGCCCGCGGCGGCGCGTCGCTTGCGAGCAGCCGCTCGAGCTCCTTCTCGGCGCCGAGCGGATCGCGCAGGTCGAGCACCGGGCAGGCGGTCCACCCGTTGCCCGCGGCAACGTGCGCGGCCTCCGCGTTCCCGGACGGTACGTCGAAGTGCACCGCGCGCAGCGCGGCCACGACGCCGCCGGAGATCCCGCTGTCCGCGAGCACCTTCGCGATCGTCTCGGGTTGCCCCCAGCGCCCGGTCGTCACGTCGTGCCCGACCAGGATGTCGCAGTCGAGCAGCCGGGGCGTTTCACTCATTTGGGCTCCAGTGCGTTGTGGACCTTGCGGACGGCGGCCGCCATGTCGTCGACGTCGGCGTCGGTGTAGTTCTCGTTCCAGGGCAGGACCAGCAGGGTCCGGCCGATCAGCTCCTCGGCGTTCGGGCACAGACCGGCCGGGTACTCGACATCCTGCAACGGGAAGCCGGACGAGCCGTACGTGACCCGCTCGCGGACCGCGGGCGCGGCGTACAGCGGGCTGGTCAGGTAGCCGCCGTTCGCCGGTACGCCCTCGGCGGTCAGCGCGGCGGCCCATTCGCGCAGATCGCCGGCCGCGGGGGAGATGATCAGCGGGTACTGCCAGTAGACGTGGTCGCCGCCGTCGGGCGGTGCCGTGACGCCGGCGAGGTCCCCGATCGCCGCGGTCAGCCGGGCGGCCGCCGTACGGCGATCCTTGACGACCGCGCGGAGCTTGGTCAGCTGGGCGCGAGTCACCGACGCGACCAGCTCGGTCATCCGGTAGTTGAGCGCCAGGAACAGGTACGTGCGTTCGTCGGTGTCGCGCGGCCAGCCCTTGTCCGCGAACAGCCGCATCCGGCGCGCGTGCTGCGCGTTGTCGGTGACGGTCAGCCCGCCGTCGCCCGCGCTGATGTGCTTGGTCTGCTGGAGGCTGAAGCACCCGATGTGCCCGATCCGGCCGACGTACGTGTCGCCGACCGGCGCCAGGTACGCCTGCGCGCAGTCCTCGATCAGCAGGATCCCGTGCCGGTCGCACAGCGCGCGCAGCTCCCGCACCGCGGCCGGCTTGCCGAACAGGTGTACGACGATCACCGCCTTGGTCCGCGGCGTGATCGCGGCCTCGACGGTCTCCGGCGTGAGGTTCCCGGTGATCGGGTCGACGTCCGCGAACACCGGTACGGCGTTCTGCATCATGATCGGGAACACCGTGCCCATGTCGCTGATCGGCGTGGTGATGATCTCGTCGCCCGGGTCCGGGTTCACCGCCGCGACGGCCAGGTGCAGCGCCGCCGTACCCGAGCTGCAGGCGACCGCGTACCCGGCGCCGAGCAGCGAGGCGAACTCCATCTCCAGCGCCGGCACCTCGACGCCCCAGGTGGCCGACAGCATGCCGCTGCGCAGCACCCGCTCGACCGCCTTCACCTCGTCGTCGCCGAACCGCCGCCCGCTGGCGTCCATCGTCGACGGCAACGGCTCGGTGCGCACCGGCGTACCGCCGTCCTTGGCGAGCTTCTCCATGAAAGCGAATCCCTCCGTTGGTTGCTCAGGGCAATGGCAGTTGGACGAGGTCGCGGTCGGACAGGCCCCAGACGCGGTGCCCGGCGCCGCGGACCGGGGTCAGTTGCGGCACGGTGTACCAGCCGTCGCCGAGCTTGTTCACCAGCAGTTTCGCCGTACTCGGGCCGAGCTGGTACAGGTTTCCGCCGAAGTTCGTCTCACAGTAGACCCCGGTCCGGTCAACGAAGAGCTGCCCGTAGCCGGACAGCTTGTTCGCGCCTTTGACGACGGCGCCCGTCCGCAGGTCGTACGTGAACCACGAGCCGCTGGTCCGTTTCAGGACGCCGTACAGGACTCCGTTGTGTACGGCGACGCTCTGGACGGACCGTTCTCCGGCCAGCGGCTCGGCCGTCCACAGCAGCTCGCGCCGCGTGAGGTCGAACGCACCGATCGCGGCCGCGGTACGAGTCGGCGTGACGCCTCCGCCGCCGACCGCGTCGCCGCCGAGGTATGCGATCCCGTCGACGACGTGGACGGACATCACCGACTGGTCGGGCAGTACGCCGTAGTGGACGTCCAGCTCGCCCGTTCGTACGTCGAGCAGTGTGAGTGCCCCGGTGAGCTTGCCGGGGCCCGGCGCGGACGCGATCGCGAGTAGCCGCGTCTTCTCGTCGTACGCCGCCTGCCAGGGGCGGATCTGGTCGTGGCCGATCTTCCCGAAGCTGTGTACGTCGTTCGTCCGCGGGTTCACCCGCACGACCTCGGTGCTCGGGTACAGCGCGGTGTAGAGCTCGCCGCGGATCCAGTTGAGCGTCTTGGCCTCGCCCGCGACCCGGAGCCGGCGGACCTGGTCGCCGGCGTGCTCCGAGATCACCCAGTGGCCGCCGACGTACAGGTTCGGTTCGCCGAGGACGATCGACTGCGGCTTGTCCGGCGCGGGCTCGAACCCGGCGTCGACCAGGTCGAGCAGCTCGAACTCACCGGTCCGTACGTCGAGCCACCACAGCACGCCGGAACCGGTCGAGCCGAGCAGCGTGTCCTCGTCGAGCAGAACGATCCGGCGATGCTCGTCCTCCGGCGCGGGCGTCCCCACCGCGGTCAATGCTGTGTCGGAGAGGCCGCACTTCCACACCGTGCCGGAGGTGCGGGTCGTGAGGTACGCCGTACCGTTCGCGGCGACGGTGATCGCGTCGACGCCGGTCTCGCCGGCAGGCAGGGGCACGCTCCGTACGTCGGTGCCGTCGAGGGCCATGCTGAGCAGCGCCTGGCCGCTGCCGGCGTAGATCCGGTCCGGCGCGGCTGCGAGCGGGCCGAAGTTCTGCCCGCGGGAGGCGGCCGGGGTGAGGTCGCGGAACGTCTGCGTGGTGCGGTCGTATCCGACGAGCTGCGAAGGCGTGTAGATGCCGGCGTACACATAGTTGCCCGCGGCACCGACGTACCGGCCGTACTGCGCTCCCGGGACGGGGGCGCCGAGTTGGGTGGGTGTGTTTGTCGCGGGGTCGATGTGCCAGACGGCGCCGTTCGGGTAGCTGACCGCGTACACCTGGCCGTCCGGGGCGGTCGTCAGGTCCCAGACGAAGCCGCCGGCACCGGCGAGGCTGCCGACGCGGGTCACGGAGCCGTCCGCCGGGTCGAAACAGTAGACGTCGGCGACCGGGTAGAGGCCGGCGTACACCTTGCCCGCGGCAACGGTGATGCCCCAGCCGCCCTCACCGACCGGGAGTTCGACGGTTCGCGTGACGCGCTTCGTGGCCAGGTCGACCTCGGTCAGCCGGGGCGGCACGATGCCGCGGCTGATCACGTACGCGCGGCCGCCGAGCACGGCCATCGCGACCACGGCGGCGGTGGTCACCGCGGGGCCGTGGCTGGTGAGGGCGGACCCGTCCACAGGGAGGTCCGAGAGGCCGGCGGCGCCTTCGACGGGACCGGCCGCCTCGGCGGCCGGGCGGAGAAGGGGGAGTGCGCTGCTCGCGAGTGCGCCTGCGAGCGCGGTTCGGCGGGAGAGCGTCATCGGAGGCCGCCGATGCGGATCAGGTTGCGGCCCTTGATGGTGTAGAGGGCGTCGCCGTTGGGGGAGGTGGTGATCAGCGGGTAGCTGTAGATCTGGGCGCCGAGCCCGTCGAGGACGGTCGTCACCGTGGTGCCGTCGACCTTGAACACTCTTGTGCTGTCTGTCCCGTACAGACCGCTGCGGGCGATCGTCAACCGGCTCTGCCCGGCGCCGATCGTGGTGGACGCGAGCAGCTTGCCGGTCTGTGGATCGAGTACGGCGAGCCGGCCCTCGTCGGTGGTTGCGTAGAGCTTGCCGCGATACACGACGACGTCGCTGTAGCTCTGCGCCTTCGCCAGCGGGGCCGTCTCCCAGAGCGTCTTGTTCGTCCGCAGGTCGAACGCGACAACGGTTGCCTGCGGCAAGATCGGGTCCGTGCCGAGGCTGTTCCGCGTCGCCCCGCCGAGGTACGCGATCCCGTCCGCGGTGGTCACCGAGCGGACCGACTGCCGCGGTACGACGCCGCGGTGGACCTCGCGCTGCCCGGTGTCGAGGTGCTGCTCGACCAGCGTCCCGTCGTACTTGCCGTAGTCGGGTTCGGTGGAGATCAGCCACGTCCGCGAGCGTTCGTCGTACGCCTCGTCGGTCGGGCGGGTCTGCTCGTTGCCGATCTGCCCGAGCTCGTGCAGCGCCGTACCGTCGGGCTTCATCTGCCAGAGCCTGGCCAGCGTGTAGACGCCCAGGTAGACGCTCTGGCCGACCGGAGTCATCGTCTTCGCTTCGCCGGGGAGGAACGTGCGGGTGCTGGCGCCGGTCGCGAGGTCGTGGACCTGGATGCCGGCCTTGCCGCTGACCAGGACCGACGACCGGGTCGCGGTGATCGCCATCGCCTGTTCGGGCGCGGGCGGCAGACCGGCCTGGCCGAGGTCGGTGCCGGTGAACTCCCCGGTCGACTCGTCGAAGTCCACGACCTGGCTGGTCAGCTCGGCCCGGATGGTGCTGCCCGCGACGAAGATGCGGTTGAAGTAGGCGCCGTCGTACGGCGAGCCCAGCCGCGTCAGCGTGTTGTCGCGGTACCGGTAGAGGGTGCCCGACGGGCGGGTGCCCAGGTAGATGTCGGGCCCGTCGAGGGTGATCGCGGTGATGTACTGGTCGCCGCCCGGGGTCTGCACCTCGACCGGGTTGCTGAGGTCGTTCGTGTCGTAGACCAGCATCGTGCCGGTGGGGGAGAGACTCGCGGCGAGCTTCGTGCCCTCGAGCGCGAGCGTGGCGACGAACGTCCGGTCCGCGTACTTCGCCGGCAGGATCTCGCGGCGGTCGCCGGTCGCGCGGTCGATCGCGATCAGGTGCGCCTTGGTGCCGACGCCCGCGTAGATCGTGGTCGCGTCGGCGGCGATGCTCCGGACGTACTGCTCACCCGGGGCGGCGCCGTACGACCTGGTCGCGCCGGTGGCGGGGTCGTACTCGTGGACCGCGCCGTCGGGGTAGGTGCCGGCGACGAGCTTGCCGTCCGGGGTCGCTGCGATCGACCAGATGAACGAGCCGAACTGGGCGACCTTCGTGGCCGTGCCGGTGGTGGTGTCGATCTTGTAGACGTCGCCGGGCGTGTAGAGCCCGATGTAGAGGTCGGTGCCGACGTGCGTCATCGCCCACGCGCCGGCGCCGGTCGGCAGCGAGAGCTTGCGGTCGACGGTCCTGGTCGCGGGGTCGAACGCGCCGACCTGGACGGGGGAGACGCCGGAGGTGATGGTCCAGATCCGGTCGCCGACCTGCTCGGCGACGCTGGTCGAGGTGACGGCGGACGCCGGGCCGAGGTCGGTTACGGTCGGGGCCGCAAGTTGGGCGTCGGCCGGCGCGGAAACGGTCACGAATCCTGTGCAGCTGAGCAGAAGAGTGATCAATCCCCGTGCGAATCGCTTGCCCACAAGGCCTCCCGGGACAGTGCGCACCGAATTACGGTCATGGCTGAAATTAGCCGGACGTGCGTGAGCGCGTCAACCGTTCGGGAAACAAAACGGTCTACAGGTGAACCCGGTACACGACCAGCGGCCGGCCGCTGCCGGTGCCGAGCTGGGTGCCGGTGGCGTCCGCGAGGCCGGCCCGCTCGAGCCGGTTCAGTACGCGCCGGGCGGTCCGTGGCTGGATGCCGAGATGATCGGCGACCGAGCGGGTGGTGAGCCCGTCGTCCGGGGTGGCCCGGACGAGTTCCTGGAGGCGTTCCAGGGTGGCCTTCGACAGGCCGGCGCGCTGGGCGAGCAGCTGGAGTTTCGACCGTTGCTGCGCACGGGGCGGGGCGCCGCCGACCAGGACGAGGTCGATGTCGTTGCGCAGCGACACGACGGCCGCCGTACGTCCGGCCGTCTTCGCCCGCCCGAGCGCGCGGCGGGCGAGGACCTCGGTCTCGGTGCCGGAGCCGCCGATGCCGAACCCGATCCGGACCGGGCCGAACTGCTCCTTCAGCCGGGTCAGCATGCTCAGCTCGGTGAACGCCGCGGTCGCCTGCTCGAGCGGACCGCGGGTCGCGATCACCAGCCAGCGTTTGTCGTCGTACCGGAGCACGCTACCGCCGAGCGAACCGGCCTCGCGGCGCAGGGCGCTCTCGGCGTCCGGGGAGATCTCGACCAGGCCGAGCGCGATCTGCGCATCGTCACTGCGCAAGGCGTCATGAACGAGCAGCAGGCTGTTCACCGCGGCGCGCACCGAGTGCACCGACGGCGCGAGCCGCACCGTGGTCTGCTCGGTCCGGAGCTTCTCGTACGCCGACCGCAGACAGGTGATCGCCACCTCGGCCTTGGCCTGCCGGTGGAACGCGACGATGTCGTCGAGGCTCAGCCCGGGCCGGTACGGCAGTACCCGCACGCCGCGCATCGGCAGCCCGACCTCGTCGAACGTCTCCCGGACATCGGCCTCGTCGAGTACGTCGATACTCAGCGACCGTACGTCGTGACCCTCGCTGAGCAACTGCACCAGCGTCCGCATCAGCGTCGCGCCGGTGTACTCGACGTGCGCGGCCGGGCGGTCGAGCAGGTCCTGGGCGGCGGCGATCTGGTACGGGACGACACCGGTGAACAGCCAGGCGTCGACGCTGCCCGGTGCGTCGGCCATCACCTTCGGCGTGTCGGTCTCCCGGCGGTACCGCAACGGGACGACCTCGACACCGCGCAGCCCCTTGATGATCCGGCTGCTGGAGGTGACCAGGTCCGACGGCCCCACCACTCCGATCGTCGTCACCATGCGCAGGTCCCCTCCATGCGGGCCAGTCTCGCCACAAGACCCCACCGCTGCAAGAACCCGCGCCGTCGTGGGCTACGTTCCAATCATGGACCGGGTTCTGGACTGGATCGACGAGGGTACGGCGCTGTGCCGCGGAGCACTGGCCGACCTGGAGGCGCCGTCGCTGCTGCCGGGGTGGTCGCGACGCCACGTGGCCGCCCACCTCGCCCTGAACGCCGAGGCCCTCGGCAACCTCGTGCACTGGGCCCGCACCGGCGAGGAACGGCACATGTACCCGTCCGCGGACGCCCGCAACGCCGACATCGAGCAGGCCTCGTCGCGGCCCGCGGACGAGCTGCGGACCTGGTTCGACGAGGCGTGCGCCGTACTGCGTTCGTCGATGGCGAGCCTGACCGACGCCCAGTGGCAGACCCAGGTCCTGACCTCGCGCGGCGCCCCGATCCCGGCCACCGAGGTCCCGTGGATGCGCTCCCGCGAGGTCATGATCCACGCCGTCGACCTCGGCACCGGCATCACCTTCGCCGACCTCCCGCCCGACTTCCTCACCCGGCTGTGCGACGACATCCGCACCTCCCGAGGCGACGTACCGGAGGTCCGCGGCCCCCTCCCGGAGGTCGCGGCGTATCTCTCCGGCCGCCCGTACGCCGAGGTCACGGGCGCGGACGGCGCTCCCGCCGAACCGCTCCCGGCCTGGCTCTGACCGCTACGGCGCCGGGATCGTCAGCTTGATCTGGACGGCGTCGTGGCCGTCGCTGACCTGGCCGAGTGAGGTCAGACAGCAGTCGGCCAGCTGGCGTGAGTACATGAAGCCGTCGATGCGCTCGCCGGTGTCGGGGCCGTTGGGCCGCAGATCGGAGCGGGAGCCGATCGAGTTCGGGTCGGCGTCGACGGTCTTGTTCCAGTCGGCGCCGAGGACGGTGAACATGTCGGTGCGCTGGACGAAGGCGACGACGTTGTCGGACATCCGGTCGTACGGGCTGCCCGGCCCGGTCTGGCACCGCGGCGGCGGCATGTGCAGCGAGGCGATGCGGACCCAGCGGCCGTTCGTGAGCTTCACCTTCAGCTTCGCGATCCAGCGCGTCATGATGCCGCCGCCCGGGCAGGAGCCGGCGTCGACACCCTTGACCAGATCCCAGTCGTCCAGGTCCGTGGCCACGGAGCGACGGATCAGGACGGCGCTCCCGAGGCGGTCCTCGGAGTCGTTCTCGTTCGCGACCGTGCCGTGCCGGATGATCCACGTCGAGGTGTCGACGAAGTCGGCCAGCTTGAGGTTCTTCGCCTCCTGCAGGAACACGATGTCGGCGTTCGGGGCGATCAGGTTCCGCCACTTGGCCGGAGTGTTCTCCGGGTGGGCGAAGTCGACGTTCGCGGTCACGAACCGCAACGTCACGGCCTGCGCGGCCGAGGCCTGCGGGATGAACAACACGCCGGCGATCGTCGCGAGGACGGCTGCCAGCAGGAGGGGTCTGCGGCGCATCTGGGGCACCTTTCGTCAGAGGAAGGCACCGACGGACGGCGTCGCGTCGGCGGACCAGTTGAGGATCGCGGCGTATAAGACGCGGCGATGGGCGACACCGTTCCGGAGCTGGTCGTCGGTGCACGGCGACGTACCGGTGCCGCAGACCCAGCCGTGCAGGAAGATCCGCCAGCCGCCGTCGAGGGACGGCGTGACATCCGCGCCGCCGGGGCCGCACAGGCCGGTGCCGGACGAGGTCATCAGCGTGTGCTCGGTCGCGGCGGCGAAGCTCCAGCGGTTGGTCGAGCGCAGCCAAGCGGTGGCGTAGCTGCAGTTGTCGTAGCCGTAGCGGGACGCCAACAGGACAAACTGCGATCCGCGCTGCACCATCGTCGGGTTCTCGATGATGCCGTCGCGCTGGAGCAGCTCGCGACTGTCGCCGGAGGCCTTGTGTGTACCGGCGGCGTTGAGCGGGACCATGCGCAGCGACGACGGGATCTGCTGCGTCTTGTAGAGCAGGAACCGGTTGCCGTTGCTGTCCTGGAACGGCGACGGGTCGATCACCCCCGCGGCCGCGATCGGCCGACCGGGCACACCGTCCTCGCCGCCCTGCCGTCCGCCGGGGCAGACGAGCGGTGCGTCGCCGAGCGGGGCGTACGGCCCGCCGGGAGTGGTCGACGTGGCGACCCCGATGCAGCGTTGCCCACCGAAGTCCTTCGCAACAGCCGAGTAGTAGAGCACGTACCCGGCCGAGGTGTGCCAGGCGTCCGGCGCCCACACGTCAGGCGCACTGTCCATCCACGCAGGGACACTCGCCAACGCCGACCCAACACTGTGCCAAGGCCCACCAGCCGTATCACCCCGACTGACCCGCCCCTTAGGGCCGGTGCTGAACACAAAGAAGTCGCCGTTGACCCGAAGCACACCAGGATCCGCAACCGACGCGTCATACACCGGCCCAGGCACCGCAGCCTCCGCCGGCAACACAGTCAGCAACGAGCCGAGAAGCGCAACCAGAACAGACTTCAACATGCGGCCTCCCAGGGGCGTGGGACCAGTCGCCCACATCCTGAGGCCAATCACTTACCGGTACAAGACCACAACCTGAACTTTTTCCACCTGGAGTTAAGAGCGGTTCCGCGCCCGGAACTCCTCCCACACCGCCGGGTCGTATCCGGGCAGCCCGCGGACGTACGCCATCCACGTGTCCCGGTCGATCTCACCGGTGATGCGGGCGCGGTACATCCGCAGGTACTCCTCGTCGTCCGGCGACATCGGATCCCCCGGACGGCTGCCGACCCGGCCGTCGGTCAACTCCCGGACGACGTCCGCATGACCGGTGTGCCGGGTGGTGTCGACCAGCACGGTGAGGATCATCTCGCGCAGGGTCACCGCGTTCCCCGAGTGATGCGTCCCGGTCGCGTCCAGCTCGAGCGCCCCGATCGACCGCGCGCCCGCCGCACAGGCCCGCCGGTACGCCGCGACGAGCTCCTCGACCGACTCGTCCGGAGTCGCCCACAGATCGAGCCCGAAGAACAGCTCCTCGTCGTCGAGCCCGTCGGACATGCCGTCGCCGGCCTGCTCCTGCCCGAACGCCGCGACCAGATAGCCGTAGGTGATCCCGGTCAGGTGCTTGACGATCCCGATCAGGTTCGTCCCGGTCGGCGTCATCGGCCGCCGGAGTGCGTCGTCGCTCAGCCCCTCGACCTTCCAGAGCAGGGAGCGTTGGACCTCATCCAGGTGTTGGAGCAGGAGTGTCTTTTCGGGGGGCATTCGCGACACGGTAGCGAAGGTGGGTGACGTCTCGGGCGGCCAGTTGCCGGAGGTTTTCGAGTTCGATGTAGTCCGGGGGGAGGTTGTCGAAGAGGCGTCGGCCCTGGCCGAGGAGGACGTTGACGACGTGGAGTTCGAGTTCGTCGAGGAGGCCGGCGCGGAGTAGGGCCTGGGCGACGCCGGCGCCGTGGACCAGGACGTCTCGGTCGCCCGCGGCGGCTTTGGCCCGGGCGGCGCAGTCCGCGACGTCGGTCACGTAGACGGCCGTTCCGGGAGGTACGTCGTCCGCGTGATGCGTGAGGATGAACATCGGTACGCCGTCGTGGTGGTCGCCGTTCCACCGGCCGGCGTGCTCGTACGTACGGCGTCCCGCGATCAGCGCGCCGGTCGCGAGCGCCTCGGCGTACACCTGGCCGCTCGGGCCGTCGGAGTTGCGGTCGTCGAGCCAGTTGAACAGCCGGAAGCCGCCGCGCCCCATCGGCTCGTCGACGCTGTCGTCCGGCCCGACCACGAAGCCGTCGAGCGACATGCTCATGTACAGGCGGATCATCGGGCACCTCCGAGTGCCTGGGGAAACGTGAAGACGTTCGTGGGATCGTACGTGCGCTTGAGGCTCACCAGACGCTCGTAGTTCGCGCCGTGGTACGCCGTACGCCAGTCCGGTACGTCGGGGTCCGGGAAGTTCGGGTAGACATGCCCGGACGCGTGCGGGTGCGCGACGGACCAGGACCGGCGTACGGCGTCCCGGTCGGTGCCGGCGTGCTCGAGGAGGAAGCGTTCCTCCCGGTGGGCGAAGGCGGTGGCATCGACCGGGACCCGGTTGTACGCGCCGCCCATCGGAGTGAAGTTCAGCTCGCAACCCGTGCCGAGGAGCTCGTCGACCACCGCGCGGGGGAGTGCGGTGCGGACGAACTCGGACTTGCTGTGCACCACGCGCTCATCGCCCTCCGCCAGACTCGCCTTGAGCTCCGGCCAACTGAGATCGTCCCGTACGTCGACCTCGCTGCCGGCGAACGGCCCGGGATCAAACCCGTCAAGGCTCGCCCCGAACACCTCCACGCGATCACCCGTCACGGTCAGGCTCGCGGTCACGTCGTCGGACGCGTCCGGCGCCCACTCCTGCCAGGCGCCGATCACCTCCGCCGCACGCTCCCGCGCCCACCTGATCCGGAACCGGGTCGCGGCCGGCGACGGTACGGCGTCGAACACCAGCGCCGTGACCACCCCGAACTGCCCGCCGCCCGCACCCCGCAACGCCCACAGTAACTCCGCGTCACCGCGCACAACGTTGCCGTCAGCAAGCACCACCGTCGCGTCGGCCAGCCGGTCGCAGGTCAGCCCGTACCGCCGTCCCAGCAGCCCGAGCCCGCCGCCGAGCGTCAGCCCCGCGATCCCCACCGTCGGGCCGCAGCCGGCCGGAATCGTCAGCCCGTGCTCGTGCAGCCCGCGATACACCTCCGCGAGCCGGGCCCCGGCCCCGATCGTCGCCCTCCCGTCCGTCACCGCCACACCGGCCAGCGCGGACAGCTCGATCAGCAACCCGGTCGTGGACGACCGCCCGGCAAAGCAGTGCCCGCCGCCGCGAGGGACCACCGGCAGGCCACGCGATCGACCGTACGCGAGGGCTTCCGCGACGTCGCCGGTCGACGCGCACCGAGCGATCACGGCCGGCCGGACACCGTCGTACCGCGGCTGCGCCGGCCGCCGGAGTACGTCGTACAGCTCGTGGTCAGGCCCGATCAGTTCCATCCGCCGACGGTAGAACGGCAACCGCCCGACGGGCTTGAACGAAACGTGCGCCCAGGAACGGCGCCCACGACGCGGTGTGGTCGTGGCCGCAGTCGCACCGGTCGGCCTTGTCGCCGAGGAGGTCCCGCGGCGTCACCCCGGCCAGCCGTACGCACTCTCGGGTGAGGTGAGCGTGATCGGCGTACCCGACCTCGGCCGCGAGATCCGCGAGCCCGTTCCCGAAACCGGCCTGCGCCAGCGCGAGGTACCCCTGGAAGCGGAGCGTTCGTTGCAGCGTCTTCGGCCCGACCCCGGTCGACGTCAGGCAGCGGCGCCGGAGCTGGCTCTCGGACAGCGACAGGTCGTCCGCGAGCGTCGCGATCGGGGCCGGCTCCCACGGCATCAACCGGCGTACCAGCTCCGCCACCACCGGATCCGGCCGCAGCTCGTGCCGCGCGAGAAACCGCTGTACGCCGAGCAACGCCAGCCGCGGACTCGCCGCATCCGCCACCATCGACCCGATCACGTCCGCGAGCGGCCCGCACAGGTCGACCGCGCAGTCCACCAGTTCGTCGGCCGGTACGCCGAGCAGCCGCGTCCCCACGCCCGGCATGAACCGGACGCCGACGATCGTGGTCCGCGGCGGGATCACCTGCAGCTGCGCCCGCGTCAACGGCCCGATCAGCCGCGGTACGCCGCCGACCGGGCAGTGCAGCTCGACGCCGCCCGTCGGCAGGTCCCGCTGCGGGTACGGCTCCGGGCCGGTGCGCTGGATCCAGACCGTACGGACGAGACCGGCCAGTGCGGGCACCGGCGCGCTCTCGTCGTACGTCTGGGTCATCAGACCTCGATGTGCGAACCGATGATGACCGTGCGGTCGCGGGGGAGGCTGAACGCCTCGGCGGCGTCTGCGGTGATGTGCGACGTGGCGAGGAACAGCTGTTTGCGCCAGCCCGCCATCGTCTTGGCCTTGCCGCGCCGGAGCTCGATCTTCGAGAGGAAGTACGACGCCCGGTCGAGGTCGAGCGGTCCCTCGGACTCGGCCGGATCCAGCAGCGCCAGCGCGGCCGGTACGTCGGGGCGCTCCATGTAGCCGAACTTGATCGTCACGTGCGTGATGCCGTCGTCGCCGTACCCGAGGTCGTTCACCGTGACCCGGTCCTCCTCGGCGACCCGCGGTACCGGTTCGGTGTCGATCGCGACGATCACCACGTGCTCGTGCCGGACCTCGTTGTGCTCGACGTTCGCGCGCAACGCCAGCGGGGCGCTGACGCCGCCGCGGTTCAGGAAGATCGCCGTACCGGGGACCGTGCGGACCGCCAGCTTGCCCGAGCTCAGCTCGTCGATGAACTCCTGCAGCGAGCCCTCGGCGCGCTCCCGCTCCCGGGTGACGACCTCGCGGCCGCGCTGCCACGTCGTCATCACGGTGAACGCGGTGAGCGCGATCAGCAGCGGCAGCCACGCGCCGTGCAGCAGCTTGGTCAGGTTCGCCGCGATGAACAGCCCGTCGATCAGCAGCAGCGGTGTGGCGCCGGCGATGATCACCCACTTCGGGATCTTCCAGCGGTAGTGCGCGACGTAGAAGAACAGCAGCGTGGTGATGCTGATCGTCCCGGTCACGGTCATGCCGTACGCGTACGCCAGCGCGGCCGAGCTGCGGAACGCGAAGATCAGCGTCAGCACCGACACGAACAGCAGCCAGTTGACGAACGGTACGTAGATCTGGCCGATCGTGGTCGCCGACGTGTGGGTCACCCGCAGCCGCGGCAGGTACCCGAGCCGGGCGGCCTGCGCCATCACCGAGTAGGCGCCGGTGATCACGGCCTGCGATGCGATCACGGTCGCCGCGGTCGCGAGCAGCACCAGCGGGAGTCGGCCCCAGCCCGGGACCAGCAGGAAGAACGGGCTGCTGATGTTCTCGTGGTTCTTCAGGATCAGCGCGCCCTGGCCCATGTAGCTGAGCGTGAGGGCCGGCAGTACGAGGAACAGCCAGCCGCGGCTGATCGCCTTCCGGCCGAAGTGGCCCATGTCGGCGTACAGCGCCTCGGCGCCGGTGATCGACAGCACGACCGCGGCGAGCGCGAAGAACGCGATGTGGAAGTGCCCGGCCAGGAACGAGATCGCGTACGTCGGGGAGAGCGCCTTGAGGATCTGCACGTGGGTGAAGATGCCGCCGATTCCGGCTGCGCCGATCACCGCGAACCAGACGATCATCACCGGCCCGAACGCCCGGCCGATGGACTCGGTGCCGCGGCGCTGGACCATGAACAGCCCGACGATGATCACCGCGGTGATCGGGACCACGTACTCGCCCAGCGACGGCTGCACGGTCTTCAGGCCCTCGACCGCGGACAATACCGAGATCGCCGGGGTGATCATGCCGTCGCCGAAGAACAGCGACGCGCCGAACAGGCCCACCGTGGCCAGCACCGCGGCGGCCTTCCGGCCCGGGTGCGTCTCCCGCCACTTGCGCAGGAGCGTGATCAGCGCGACCACGCCGCCCTCGCCGTTGTTGTCCGCACGCATCGTGAGCATGATGTACGTGACGGTGACGATGATCATCACCGACCAGAAGATCAGCGACACCACGCCGTACACGTTGTTGTCGTTGAGCGGCACCGGGTGCGGATCCGCCGGGTTGAACACCGTCTGCAGGGTGTAGATGGGGCTGGTGCCGATGTCACCGAACACGACACCGAGCGCGCCGACGATCACGGCCAGCCTCGCCGTGTCGTGTGCTGCGCTGTGCCCCGTCGGATGCCCGGGGCTTTCGTCGGCGCTGGGCGCCTGCTGATCCGTCACGGCACGGGACGATACCCGCCCCGGGAGCTATCGGAGTGCATGTCGAGCCGACGACCCCGGCTCCGACGTACCGGACATGACAGCCGAACGGGTACTGCGCACCTACCTGACGCTGGTCGCGGTGTCGACCGGGGCGTCGTCGATGATCTGGGGCATCAACACGCTGTTCCTCCTGGACGCAGGCCTGAACGTCGCACAGGCGTTCGCCGCGAACGCGTTCTTCACCGTCGGGATGGTGCTGTTCGAGGTCCCGACCGGGGTGGTCGCCGACACCATCGGCCGGCGGGCGTCGTACCTGCTGGGGACGGCGACGCTGTTCGGTACGACACTGCTGTACCTGTGGCTGTGGCGTGTCCACGCCGGGTTCGGGTGGTGGGCCGTGGTGTCGGCGCTGCTCGGGCTCGGGTTCACGTTCTTCAGCGGGGCGACCGAGGCGTGGCTCGTCGACGGGCTGCACGCGACCGGGTACGAAGGGTCGCTGGACGCGGCGTTCGCGAAAGGGCAGGTGGTGAACGGGGTCGCGATGATGGCCGGCTCGATCGGCGGCGGCGTACTCGCCCAGCTGACGAACCTCGGCACGCCGTACGTCGCCCGAGCACTGTTGCTGACGGCCACGTTCGCCGTCGCCTGGCGCTCGATGCGCGACATCGGCTTCACACCCAAGACAGGCGTGTCCGTCCGCGGCGAGATGACCGGCATAGTCCGCTCCTCCCTCCACCACGGCCTCCACAACCCCCGAGTCCGCTGGGTGATCCTCGCCGGCCCCTTCACCGCAGGCGTCAGCGCCTACGGCTTCTACGCCGCCCAGCCGTACCTCCTACACCTCTACGGCCACACCACCTCGTACGCCATAGCCGGCCTCTCCGCCGGCATAGTCGCCGCCGCCCAGATAGCCGGCGGCCTCCTGGCCCCCCACCTCCTCCACCGACAAACAGGTGCGGCGGACCGGCGGGTGGGGGTGTTGATGGGGGCGATTGTGGTTTCCGGGGTGGTTATTGCCGGGATCGGGGTGGTGACGAGCTTCGGGGTCGCGCTGGTGTTGTTGATGGTGTGGGGGAGCATGTTCGCCGCGATGACTCCCGTCCGGCAGGCCTACCTGAACAGCCACATCCCGTCCGAGCAGCGCGCCACCGTCCTCTCCTTCGACAACCTGGTCGGCTCCGCCGGCGGGGTCGTCGTACAACCGGCCCTTGGCCGCGCCGCGGACGTGTGGGGCTACGGACCGGCGTACCTGATCTGCGCCGTCGTCCAGCTCCTCGCCGTACCGATCCTCAGCCTCGCCCGCCGTAAACCGGTCGAGACCGCCGACGCCGAACCTCTAGCCTTGCGCCCGTGACGGCGCGACTGATCATCATCAACGGCGGCTCGAGCTCCGGGAAGACCGGCATCGCCCGGAGACTGCAGGCCGTACTCCCGGACCCGTGGCTCGCGCTCAGCGTGGACGACTTCGTCGACGCGCTCCCCGCGGTGATGGACGGCGGCATCGAGTTCGGCCCGGACGGCGAGGTGTCGGTCGGCCCGGCGTTCCGCGCACTGGAGGCCGCCTGGACCGCCGGCATCGTCGCGATGTGCCACGCCGGCGGCCGCGCGATCGTCGACGACGTGTTTCTGGGCGGCGCCTCCTCCCAACAACGCTGGCGCGATGCGGCCGGAGACCTACCAACCGTCTTCGTAGGCGTCCACTGCACCCCCGAAGTAGCCGCCGCCCGCGAACTGTCCCGAGGCGACCGCACCCCCGGCATGGCCGAACAACAGGCGTACGTCGTCCACCAGGGCGTCACATACGACGTCGAGGTAGACAGCTCCCACACCGACTCGCCAACCCTCGCCCGCCAAATCGCCACCCACCTCAAAAGCTGACAACTCCCGCCTCACCGGGCGGTCGTGGCATGTGCCCACCAGCGGCCTTGAAGGCTACACCTGTCCAACTGGGCGATTGCGGCATGCGCTCACCAGCGACGATCTCGAAGGCTGACAACTCCCGCCGCGCCGGGCGGTCGCGGCATATGCCCACCAGCGGCCTCGAAGGCCGACACCACCTGTCCAACTGGGCGGTTGCGGCATGTGCCCACCAGTGACGATCTCGAAGGCTGACAACTCCCGCCGCACCGGGTGGTCGCGGTTCCCACCTGCCGTCGGCCTGAAGGGTGGCAGCACCTGCCCGGACTGGCAGGGTCGCGGGCGGGGGCCTCGTGTGGCTTAAGAGCTGACAAGCACCCGTGCAACCGGTCCGAGGCAGGCTGCCGCCTCGTTTGTGGGTCTGTGCTCACGGAGGCATTGCCCTCTTGACCAGCGGTTGCAGTGGCCAGCGCAGCCGCGGGTGTCCGACCCATCCACCGGCGGTGGATGGGTCGGCGGGTCAGATCGTCGCGAAAGGCGGTGAGCCGGTGGCGGGTTCCGTGGTGCGCTCGCCCCACACGGCGAAGCGGGCTGCGGCGGTGAGGGTTGCTTCGTCGGCCTTCCAGCGGCTGGTTCGTGCGGCGGGCACGGCTGTGTTGTCCCAGGGGGCGTCGGTCGGCTTCCCCGGATCAGGCGGTCTGGGGCTGGAGGCGGCGTCGGCCGGGCAGGCTGATCCGGCACCCGGTGGTGCGGGTGCGGAAGGGGTGTTGGGCGGTGGCTCGGCGGGCGGCGGGGGATCAGGGCGAGTCGGTTCAGCCGTCGTGGGTTCTGCGGAGGTTGAGCTCGCCCAAGCCGAGCGCGGGCCTGGCCGCCCGGGGGTTGGGGTAGCCGATGTGGGGCGGGAGCCAGGCTGGACGGGGATTGGGGTAGCCGATGTGGGGCGGGAGCCAGGCCGGACGGAGATTGGGATGGCCGCGGTGGAACAGGAACCGGGCTGCGCGGGTGTTGGGTCCGCCCAGGTGGGGCGGGCTACCTGGACTTCGCCGTCGGTGATGTTGATGCGCCAGCGGCCGTTGTGGAGGTCTACGTGGTGGCGGCGGCGCAAGAGGGTCAGGTTGTTGAGGGCTGTGGGTCCGCCGTCGAGCCAGGAGGTGAGGTGGTGGGCGTCGCACATCACCGGCGGCGCCGCACACACCACACAGCCGCGGTCGCGGGCGATGAGGGCGTGGCGGATGTGTCTGGTGACCAGGCGTTCGCGGCGGCCGACGTCCAGCGGTTCGGAGTTCGAACCGAGCACCAGCGGGATGACGTTCGCATCGCACGCCAGGCGCCGGATGGTCGCGGCGGACAGGTCGTCGCCGTAGACGGTTTGGCCGGTCGCGTGCGCGGTCGCCGACCTCAGGTCGTCCAGGTCGATCGTCACGGTGATGTTCGCCTTCGCGCCATGGCCCGCGGTGTCGGTGTCCCACGCGTTCGACGCGACCGTCAACGCGGCGGTCAGGGCGTCGGCCTGACGCTTGTCCCGCGGACGGGGATCATGCTCGCCGTCGACGGTCTTGTGCGGGCGGGCACCAGCATGCACGATCGCGCGCAGCAGCTCGGCGTTCTCGTTGGCGAGGTAGCCGCGGATCTTCACCCCGTTCTCCGCGGTACTCAACGTCAATGACTCGCGGGCGTAGGCCTTGTGTTCGTCGGGTTCGGGGCCGTCGGCGTCGATCCGGTCGCACAGGTGCTTGGCCGCGGCCCGCAGCTCCTGCGGGGTGTGGGTGGGGACGAGCCCGACCAGTTGCTGCTCGGTGACGTCGAGAGTTTCGACCGGGACCCGGTCGCGGACGCGTTCGAGTTCGGTGATGATCGCGGCCGCGTGACCGGTCTGCAGCTGGTGGACCGTGCCGTCGGCCGACACGACACCGTCGGTGAGGGCGGTGTTCACGGCCTGGTACTTGGGCAGGGCGCGGGCCAGGCGGACGTCGCGCCAGACTTCCGTGCGGTCGCGGCGGTGGCGCAGGGTCAGGAGTTCGACGGTGTCGCGGGCGCCGACTTCCTCGGGCAGGCCGTCGGCCTCGCAGCGGGCGATGAGTTGCAACTCGACGGATCGCAGGCGGACGATCTCGGCACGGACCTCATCCAGGGCAGGCAGCACCTCATGGTTGCTGATAGCAACCACTGTCCGTCCGCCGAGAATGTCCATGCCGATGACTGTAGCTGGCGGTTCCGACAGTTTTCAAAGCCGGGAACCCCTTATTTTTAAGGAGATTAGTTATCCACAGATTTGGGACCCACCCCATCGGCTGTGGAGACGGATTCTGTGGATTCCAGTTAGCTGGGGGTGTGGGTGGCGTTGACGCCGTCATCTCACACGACTACGACTAGCGCTGAAGGCACCTGTTAGCCCTTCCCATCGCAACCGCAGTACGCGCTAGCTCCTCCCTCGCAACCTTGGCACCTCCCTCGCAGCCGCCGCGGCCGTCAGTTCTTCGAGCGGACAGCACCTGTCAGCTCCTTCCTCACAGCACCTGTCATTCCTTCTCGGTCTCAGGTCGTTCAGCTGTGGAGTTGGGCGATTGAGGCGAGGGTGGTGATGAGGCGGGCGCGGTAGTCGGCTGCGACTACGGTCTCGTCTTCGGTGGCCAGGATTCGGCGGATGGCCTCGAGGTGGACGGTGCGTACGGCGGCCACGGTGAGGGCTGCGGTTAGTTGGGGATCGGCGACGCCGGTGTGGGCCATTGCGTCGGCGATCGCGTCTTCGAGGTGTTGGAGGAGTTCCCGGGCTCGGGCCTGGAGGGGGCGTGACTCTGCTACCACCTCCCAGAAGCGTCGGAAGCGTGCGCGGATCGTCGACAACGGATGCCCCTGGTCGGACAGTTCGATCAACAGGTCCGACAGAGCCGCGACCGCCGACGTACCCTCCGGCCGGTTGTTGATTGCGGCAACGACCAGTGCCTCGGCCTCCGGGTAGCGGTCGAAGAGGAGGTCCTCTTTGCGGGCGAAGTGGGCGAAGACGGTGGGCCGTGCGACGTCGGCCGCCTCGGCGATTTCGGAGACCGAGACGTCGTCGAATCCGCGCTCCAGGAACAGGCCGGTGGCGACGTCCGAGATGCGCGCCCGGACTTCGGCCTTCTTCCGCTCCCGGCGACCCTGATGCTCCACGGCCTAACCATACTGGATAAAAAGATGTACCGAGTATGGCGACCGGTTGTAGGCTGCCGACCATGGTTTCCATCGGGGTGAACTACGACACGGGCTTCGTGTACGGCGGCCGCAACACCCGCCGCCGCTTCGACATCGACGCGGTACGCAACGACCTGTCCGTGATCGCCGAGCAGCTGCACGCTCCGGCGGTCCGGATCTCCGGCGACGACCCGGACCGGCTGACGGCCGCCGCCGAGGCGGCACTCGCCGTCGGGCTGGAGGTGTGGTTCTCGCCGATGCCGGTCGACCTGGAGCCGACCGAGTTCGTCCCGTACCTGGCCGACTGCGCCGCCCGCGCGGAGGTCCTGCGGCAGAACGGCGAGGTCGTGATGGTCCTCGGCTGCGAGCTCACGCTGTTCTGCAAGGGGTTCGTACCGGGGGAGACCTCGCAGGAGCGGATCGCGCTGATGTCGGATCCGGCGACCTGGACCGACCCGGTGAAGGTCGCCGGGTTCCAGGCCGGACTGACCCGTTGGACCACCGTCCAGGCCGACCTGGCGGCCGCGGCCCGGAAGGTCTTCGGCGGCCGGATCACGTACGCCGCCGGCCTGTGGGAGGACGTGAACTGGGACCTGTTCGACATCGTCGCCGTCGACGCCTACCGGGACGCGCAGAACGCCGCGACCTTCACCGACGAACTGGCCTCGCGGCACAAGTGGGGCAAGCCGGTGGTGGCGACCGAGTTCGGCTGCTGCACGTACCGCGGTGCCGCCGACCGTGGCGGCCTCGGCTGGGCGATCGTGGACGCGAAGTCCGACCCGCCCACGCTCGACGGCCCGTACGAGCGACGGGAGGAGGAACAAGTGGAGTACCTGATGGACCTCGTCGAGGAGTTCGAACGGATCAACCTCGCCGCCGCGTTCTGGTTCAGCTTCGCCGGCTTCGAGCTGCCGCACCGCCCCGGCGATCCGCGGCACGATCTGGATCTGGCGGCGTACGGCCTGGTGGCCGTCGACGACGACGGGAACTGGACGCCGAAGCAGGTCTTCGGCAAGCTCGCCGAGCTGAACACGGACCGCTGATGGACCAGGTCCGGCTGGGCGGCACCGGCCTCAGGGTGTCGCGGATCTGCCTGGGGATGATGAGCTTCGGCACCGGCGGCGCCCGCGAGTGGCACCTCGGCGAGGAGGCGGCCGAGCCGATCGTACGGCGGGCCGTCGACGCCGGCGTGACGTTCTTCGACACCGCGGACGCGTACTCGAAGGGCACCGGCGAGGAACTGACCGGCCGGCTGCTGCGGAAGCTCTTCGCCCGCCGTGAGGACTACGTGCTCGCCACCAAGGTGTACTACCCGACCGGCCCCGGCCCGAACGACCGCGGCCTGTCCCGCAAGCACATCCTGGACGCGATCGACGCGTCCCTGAAACGGCTCGGCACCGAGTACGTCGACCTGTACCAGATCCACCGCTGGGACGACGAGACCCCGATCGAGGAGACCATGGACGCGCTCGCCGACGTCGTCCGGGCCGGAAAGGCGCGGTACCTCGGTGCGTCGAGCATGGCCTCCTGGCAGTTCGCGAAGGCCCAACGCGTCGCGCCGATCCCGTTCGTCGCGATGCAGAACCACTACAACCTCGTGTACCGCGAGGAGGAGCGCGAGATGATCCCGCTCTGCGTCGACCAGGGCGTCGGCGTGATCCCGTACAGCCCGCTCGCCCGCGGTCTGCTGGCCCGGACCGGCAGTACGGCGAGAGCCGGCAGCGACCCGGTCGCCGACGACCTGTACGGCGCGAACGACCGCGACGTGGTGGACGCCGTACATGCCCTGGCCGCCGAGCGCGACGTACCGCCGGCGCAGATCGCGTTGGCCTGGCTGATGGGGTCGGCCGGGGTGACCGCGCCGATCCTCGGTGCCACCAAGACGCGGCACGTCGACGACGGCGTGGCCGCGGCCGGCCTGGTGCTGTCGGCGGCGGAGCGGGCCCGGCTGGAAGCGCCGTACCGGCCCCATCCGGTGCTGGACTGAGGGGTACATTCGAGGTGTGCTGACGGCGAAGGGTGCGGCGACGCGGGACCGGATCGTGGCGGCTGCCGCGGCCGAGATCCGTGAGCGGGGGATCAACGCGGTGAAGCTGGACGACGTCGGCCGGCGCAGCCGGACCGGGAAGAGCCAGCTGTTCCACTACTTCCCGGACGGGAAGGAGCAGTTGCTGCTCGCGGTCGCCGAGCGCGAGGCGGAGCAGGTGCTCGAGGACCAGGAGCCGCACCTCGGGCAGCTGACCAGCTGGGACGCCTGGCGCGACTGGCGGGACGCCGTCGTGGAGAAGTACCGGCGGCAGGGCGTGAACTGCCCGCTCGGCGTACTGATCACCGAGATCGGCCGCCACACCCCGGCCGCACAGGCGGTGACCGGGCAGCTGCTCGCCCAGTGGGAGCGGCGGCTGCGGCAGGGGATCGAGCAGATGCAGGCGGCGGGCGAGATCCGTGCCGACGTGGATCCCGCCCGTGCCTCGGCCGCGCTGATCGCGGCGATCCAGGGCGGTGTCGCGATCCTGATGGCGTCCGGTTCCGCGACGCACCTGGAGTACGCGCTCGACCTGTGCCTGGACTACCTCAGCGCCAGTTGACCACCGGTGGGTGGTATCCGGCCGGCTTGTCCGCGACCTTCGCGCCCGTGCTGACCATCCAGCCCTGGTACTCCGGCGTGAACATCCGGTAGACCGACGACGGCGGTACGGCGCTCGCGTCGTCGAGCCGGGTCCGCAGCTCGGCCGGGAGTTCGAACCCGAGCGCCGCGATGCTCGATTCGAGCTGCGCCGGGTTGCTCGCGCCGACGATCGCGGACGCGACGCCCGGCTGGGTGGCGGCCCAGTTCACCGCGACCTGCGCCATCGTCACGCCGAGCTTGTCCGCGACGTCCCGAACCGTCGGCAGCAGGTCCCACTGCCGATCGGTCCAGCTTTGCCCGGCCGCGCCGTCCCCGGTCAACCGGCCCTCGCCGGCCATCCGCTTCGACTCGTCCCGCTGGTACTTCCCGGTCAGGAAGCCGCCGCCGAGCGGGCTCCACGCGGTCACGCCGAGCCCGAGCTGCTGCGCCATCGGCACGTGCTCGGTCTCGACCCCGCGCTCGATCAGCGAGTACGGCAGCTGCAGGCTGACCATCGGCGTCAGCGCGTGCGCGTCGGCCAGCGTCTGCGCGCGGGCGGCGTACCAGGACGGTACGTCGGACAGCCCGGCGTACCGGATCTTGCCGGACCGGGAAAGGTCGTCGAGGGTCCGCAGTACCTCGTCGACCGGGGTGATCCGGTCCCAGGTGTGCAGCAGGAACAGGTCGACGTAGTCGGTGCCGAGCCGGCGCAGCGAGTCGTCGAGCGCGCGGATCAGGTGCTTGCGGCTGTTTCCGCCCGCGTTCGGGTCGCCGGTGTCGACGCTGTTGGTCGCCTTGGTGGTGAGCACCATCCGCTCCCGGACGCCGGCCTCGGCGATCAGCCGGCCGACGATCCGTTCGCTCTCGCCCGCGGTGTAGAAGTCCGCGGTGTCGATGAAGTTGCCACCGGCATCTATGTAGGCGCGGAAGATGGCCCGCGCCTCGTCCTCGGTCTTGCCGTACGGCGCGTGGAAACCGTCCTGGCCGAAGTTCATCGTGCCCAGGGCCAGCCGGCTGACGCGCAGTCCGGACCGCCCGAGCAGGTAGTAGTCGTCAAGTGCCATGACCACAGCGTTGCTCGGCAAAAATGGACCGGCAAGTACAAACCGTCAGGTGGCCGTGTACCCGCCGTCGACCGGTACGACGGCACCCGTCACGTACGCCGCCGCGGGCGAGGCGAGGAACGCGTACGGCGCCGCGATCTCGTCGACCGTGGCCCGTCGGCCGAGCGGTGTGAACGTCGCGATCCGCCGGTCCGACGCGGGGTCGTCGTGCGCGGTGACGCTGTCCATGATGTTCGCGACGTACCCGGGGGCGACCGCGTTCACCCTGATCCCGTGCTCCGCCCACTCGGCCGCGAGCGTCCGCACCAGCTGGTTGATCCCGCCTTTGCTGGCGGCGTACGGCGCCAGTGCCGGGATGCCGACCTGCCCGGCGATCGAGGACGTCATCGTGACCGACCCGCCGCGCCGGTGCGCGATCCAGTGCCGCGCGGCCGCCTGCGCCGGGAGGAACGCGCCGCGCAGGTTCACGGCCAGGATCCGGTCCCACTCGTCCGGCGTGTACTCGACGGCCGGTTTGATGATGTCGATCCCCGCGTTGCAGACCAGATGGTCCAGCCCGCCGAACGCGTCCACCGCGGCCTCCACCAGCCGCTGCCCGATCTCCGCCTCGCCGACGTCTCCGGCGAGCGCCACCACCCGCCCGGGGAACGCCTGGGACAGCTCGTCCGAGGCGCCCGCGGTCTCGTCGGCCGCGTACCCGTTCACGACCACGGACGCGCCTTGCCCGAGCAGCACCCGCGCGATCGCCAGCCCGATCCCACGACTCGACCCGGTCACCACGGCCACCTGACCCGACAGGCCGAAAAGTTCACCCATGCGCCAAACGGTAGTGCGTGCAAGGATTTCGGGGTGCACCTGTCTGAGCAGCAGCGGCGTGAGCTCGAGCGGTTGGCGGAGTCGGTGGTTCCGGGGGAGGGATGGCAGCAGGCCGCGGTCGGGTTTGTCGAGCGGGTGCTGACCGAGGACCGGCCGGACTGGCAGGGGCGGGTCGAGCGGGCGTTGGGTGGTGAGGATCGTGCCTGGCTGACGCGGTTGGTTGCGCAGGGGTACTACTCGCAGCCGGCCGCTTGGGAGCGCGTGGGGTGGCGGACGGGGGAGTTCGCCGCGGTGCGGACCTCGTTGGCCGTCACGCCGTGGGAGGCGATCGCGGAGCGGTACGACTGTGTGGTGATCGGGTCGGGCGCCGGTGGCGGCGTGGCGGCTCAGGTGCTGGCGGAGTCGGGGCGGTCGGTGCTGGTTGTCGAGCTGGGCGACTACCCGTCGACGGAGGCGCTCGCGCGCGATCACCTGCGGAACCCACGGGCGACGCTCGGGTTGCCGGCGCCGACCGATCCGGATCCCGCGGGCCGGCCGCGGGTCGCGGTCGTGGACGGCGTACGCCAGCAGGTGTTGCCGGCGGACGGCGCGTGGGGGAACAACGCGTTCACGGTCGGCGGCGGGACCCGGGTGTACGGCGCGCAGGCGTGGCGGTTCGTGCCGCGGGACTTCCGGATGGCGACCACGTACGGCGTACCGGAGGGGAGTGCGCTGGCGGACTGGCCGATCTCGTACGACGAGCTGGAGCCGTACTACTCGTTGGCGGAGCAGCGGTTCGGGGTGAGCGGCGGCGGTACGGATCCGTGGCATGGGGTGCGGTCGATTCCGCTGCCGATGCCGGCGATGCCGCGGACTGTGGCGGGGGAACTGCTGGCCGGGGCCGCGGACCGGTTGGGGTGGGGGACGCTCGACGTACCGCTGTTGATCAATTCAGTCGATTATCAAGGGCGTTCGGGGTGTGTGCGGTGCGGGCAGTGTGTCGGGTTTGCCTGTCCGGTCGAGGCGAAGGGCGGGACGCACAACACCGCGCTGCCTGCTGCGCTGGCGACTGGAAACTGCGCGCTTGTCACCGGGGTTACCGCTGAGCGGCTGGTCACCGACTCGGGTGGGCGCGTCGTGGGGGTCGCGCTGGTGAGTGGTGACGGGCGGCGGACCGTGTCATGCGCGGAGGTGGTGGTTGCGGCCGGTGCTTCGGAGACGCCGCGGTTGTTGCTGAACAGTGCGCATGAGGGCGAGCCGGCTGGGATCGGGAACAACCAGGATCAGGTCGGGCGGCATTTGCAGGCGCACGTGTACGCGGGCGCGGTGGGGCTGTTCGAGGACGAGGTGGTTGATCTCGTCGGGCCCGGGGTGTCGATCGCGACGTGTGACTTCCGCCATGGGAACGACGGGATCGTCGGGGGCGGGATGCTTGCCAACGAGTTCGTGCCGACGCCCGCTGCGACGTACGACTATCTGACCGCGGCCGGGATGATTCCGGCGGCCGGGGCGGAGAGCGTGGCCGGGATGCGGCACGCGGTACGGCGGATGCTGCGGGTGGTGGGGCCGATCCAGGAGGTGACGTCGGCGGAGTCGCGGGTGCGCGTCGACCCGTCCGTCGTCGACCGCTACGGGAACCCCGTGGTGGTGACGAGCGGGTCGATCCACCCCGAGGATGCCCGCGCACACCGCTTCATGAGCGCGAAGGCGCGGGCGTGGCTGGAGGAGGCCGGCGCGGCGCGTACGTCGGTGGGTGAACTCGGGAGCCTCGGTCGCCCGAGCACCGGCCAGCACCAGGCCGGGACGTGCCGAATGGGCGACGACCCGGCCCGCTCGGTCACCGACCCGCACGGCCGCGTCTGGGGCCACGACAACGTCTGGATCACCGACGCCTCGGTCCACGTCACCAACGGCGGCGTGAACCCGGTCCTCACCGTCCTGGCAACCGCGCTCCGTACGGCCGAAGGGATTGTGGGCTAGCCGATCCGGGAGATGCCTACGCCGCTGCGGGCGTCGGGGCCGTACTTCGCCAGTTCGGCGGCGAGGTCGAGGCGGGCGATGCCCGTCTTGTTCTTGTCGTCGTCGGTGAGGAGGTCGGCGGGGATGATCCAGACGATCTCGAACTCGAGGCCGTCGGGGTCCTTGCCGTACAGGGACTTGGTGGTGCCGTGGTCGGACGCGCCGACCAGCGCGCCGGCCGCGCTCAGCGCACCGGCCAGGGACTCGAGATCGCCGAGGGTGTCGACCTCCCACGCCAGGTGGTAGAGCCCGACGGTCGTCCGCCCGGCGCCCGACGGGCCCGCCTGGGAGCCGATCTGGAACAGGCCGAGATCGTGGTCGTTGGCCGACCCGGGAGCGCGCAGGAACGCCGCGCCGGGGATCGCGTCGCCGGTCTCGGTGTACCCGAAGCCGAGCACGTCTCGGTAGAACGCGACGCTCGCCTCGACGTCACGTACGTACAACACCGCGTGGTTCAACCGGAAGATCGCCATGTCCACCATGGTAGTTGAAGACTCAACTTATTTCTAGCGCCGGCGTCTCGGCTTTTGCTGCGGAGCGGGTCGAGGCCTGGGCTTGGCCTTGGGCTTGGGGAGGGCCGGTCCGCGGGAGCTGTTCACGGTGCGCCCGCGAACGATCCCGATCAGGTGCTCGACGAGCTCGCCGGTCTCCGCCTCGGGCCAGCTGAGGGCGACCTGCGACTCGGGTACGCCGGTCAGCGGGCGGTAGGTCAGGTCCTTGCGGTGGTGCAGCCGGGCCAGTGACTGCGGGACCACCAGCAGACCGGTGCCCATGGCAACCAGCTCGACCGCGTCGGCGGTCCGCGCCGGGCGGTCCGCGATCAGCCGGCCGGGCGGGTGCGGCCAGTCGAGGACGTCGTCCAGCGGGTGCAGTATCAGCTCGTCGGCGAGGTCGTCGACGGTGATCTCCTCGGCGGCCGTGACGACGTGGTCCTTCGGTACGACGACCACGGTCTGCTCGACGTACAGCGGGATCGCGTGCAGGCCGGTGCGGTCGATCGGGAGCCGGAGGAGTACGGCGTCGAGTTCGGCGCGGCGGACCAAGTCGGGGGCCTCGGCGGCGGCGACCTGGACGAGCTCGAGGGGGATCCGGGGGAGTCGCTCCGTCCACATCCGGGACCATTTGGCGGGCGTCACGCCGGGGACGTAGCCCAGCCGGAATCCGGTCACGGACCCGAGATTACCGGGCGTTACGCTGCTGCCATGACGGCGCGTAAGACTCAGACGATGAAACCGGCGACGGCGGCGAAGAAGCTGGACGTGTATCTGCCGGCCACACCGGCCGAGTTCCAGGACGGCGTCGTGTCGCGCGAGGAGCTGAACGCGCTGCAGACCGACCCGCCGGAGTGGCTGCGTGAGCTGCGGAAGAACGGGCCGCATCCGCGGTCGGTGGTCGCGGCCCGGCTCGGCGTCTCGATCAGTGGGCTGGCGCGCGCCGGCGTCACCGAGGCGCTGACCACCGACGAGATCGACGCGATCCGCACCGAGAACCCCGACTGGCTCGACCGCGAACGCGCCACCCAGGCCGAGGTCCGCCGCCAGGAAGCCGAGCTGAAGCGCACCCGCTCCGACTGACCCCGGGGGAGCTGACACTGTCAGCAGGGGGTGGGGGCGATGCAGATCATCGAGAACAGCATCGTGGGGACACGGTCCGCCGTACTGCGGCTGACCAGGCGGGCCGGGGGACCGGAGATCGTGGTGTACCCGATGCTGCACGTCGCGGAGCCGCGGTTCTACCGCGAGGTCGAGACCCGGCTGCGGGCGTCCGACCTGCTCGTGGTGGAAGGCATCACGGGCGAGTCGACCGCCGTCGAGGGCCTGACGATGACCTACCGGGTGATGCCGGTCGTGGACGATTCGGGGCTGGTCGAGGACGACATCCCGTACGGCGACCTCGGCGTACCGCTGGTGACGCCGGACCTGACCGGCGCGGAGTTCCAGGAAGGCTTCCAGGAGCTGCCCTGGCAGACCAAGGCGATGACCTGGGCGGCGGTCCCGGTGGTGTCGATCGGGCACTTCCTGGCCGGCCGCCGGGCGCTGCTGTCGCGCAACATCGAGGTCGACGACCTCCCGACCCGGGAGGAGGAGTTGCGCGGCGAGCAGTGGGACCGCTTCCTCGACCTGATCCTGGACCGCCGCGACGGCCGCGCCGTCGAGGCGCTCGCGGAGGTCGTCCGCGAGCGCGCCGGCGAGGACATCGAGGTGGCGGTCGTGTACGGCGCCGCGCACGTGCCCGGCATCCTGCGCGGGCTCTACAAGCTCGGCTACCGGGTGGTCAGCGCGGAGTGGCTGATGGTCGTCAACGCCGCGGAGTAGGCCCGTACGGAAACAGCCCGTCCGGGTCGTACGCCGACCGGACCGCGGCCAGCCGGGCGAACGTGTCCGCCGGCCAGGACGCCTGGTACGACCCGGGCAGCGCGAACCCGCCGGCGAAGTTCACCGTGGTCTCCGCGCACACCCATGGCGCCAGCTTGTCCAGGATCCCGTCGACCGTTGCCGGCAGCACCTTTTCGAACAGGTTCGGGTCCGGTACGCCGATCAGCGTCAGCGTGCAGGCCCCGCCGCGCCCGCCGACCGCGGAGCCTTCCGGTACGTCGCGCTCGGTCGCGCCGCCGAGGTGCCGGACCTCGACCGCGATCAGCGGCAGCTGCTGGTCCGGGCCGGCCACGTCCAGGAACGCCGCGACGAAGTCCGCGTCCAGCTCGTCGAGCATCAGCCCGCGGTCCCAGGACGGCGTCGGGTCCCTCGGGTCGTTGTGGATCGTCGCGATGGCGGCGGCGGACATCTCGCCGACCCCGTCGATCAGCGTCGTACCGGCGTCCCGGATCGGCTGGAACAGGCGCTTGCCCTCGGCGGCGTCACCGACGTACGCGAACCGGACGTTCAGCACGGTCTTGCCGCGCAGCGGTGCCGGGATGAACTCGAGCGGCGGCAGGCGCAGCACGACGACCGACGAGTTCGCCTCCTCGGGGAGCGTCTTGGTCCACTCCGCCCAGGTGCCGAACACCGGCGCGATGTGCTCGGCGTCGAAGAACACCGACCCGCCGTACAGCGTGCTCAGCTCGACCAGCGCGAAGTCCATCGCGGTGACGATCCCGAATCCGCCCTTGCCGCCGCGCAACGCCCAGAACAGTTCCTCGTTCTCGGTCGTACTGGCGGTCACCGCGCCGGTCGCGGTCACGACGCGGAAGCCGCGCGCCCAGTCGGACGAGAAGCCGTACGTGCGGGCCAGCGGACCGAGGCCGCCGCCGAGGGTGTAGCCGATGCAGCCGACCGCGTCGGACCCGCCGGTGATCGGTGCGAGCCCGTGCGGTGCCGCGGCCGCGATCACCTCGTCCCAGCGGGTGCCGGCGTTGATGTGCGCGGTCTGCGTCTCGGCGTCGACGGTGACGCCGGTCATCCGGGTGGTGGTGACGACGATCCCGTCCCGCATCGGGTTCGGGATGCCGTGGCCGGTGGCCAGCACGCGGACCGGCGTACCGGTCTCGGCGGCGGCCCGTACGACGGCGACCGCGTCGTCCTCGGACGTCAGCCCGACCACGACGTCCGGGGTGTGCGTGACCGCGAGGTTGAAGCCGGACAGCTCCTCGGCGTACCCCTCGTCGGCGGGTGTCAGTACAGGTCCGGCGACTTCGTTGCGTAGCCGGGCGATCAGTTCGTCAGTCATGTGATTTCCCCTCCTGCGCGGCAGTTTTCCGCACACTGGGGTCATGCTTTAGCAGAGCTGAGAACACGCCTCAGAAGGGGGCCGACTCGACGGTAACAGGCCAAGCCTGAAAGCCTGTGCGCGCAACGGCGATCCCGTTGGCGGACGCAGGGTGAGACACGGAGGCGGTCTATGTTCAAGCGTATCGCAATAGTGAACCGGGGAGAAGCCGCGATGCGGCTGATCAACGCGGTCCGGGAAGTCAACGCCGAGGGCGGTGACCCGATCGAGACCGTGGCCTTGTTCACCGACGGCGAGCGCACGGCTACGTTCGTCCGGTCCGCCGACATCGCGTACCCGCTCGGCCCGGCGGCTGCCCGGCCGTACCTGGATCTGGCGGTGCTGGAGCGTGCGCTGGTGGAGACTGGGGCGGACGCGGCCTGGGTCGGCTGGGGCTTCGTCGCCGAGGACCCGGCGTTCGCGGAGCTGTGCGACCGGATCGGTGTCACGTTCATCGGCCCGTCGGCCGAGGCGATGCGCAAGCTCGGCGACAAGATCGGCTCGAAGCTGATCGCCGAGGAGGTCGGCGTACCGGTCGCGCCGTGGAGCCGCGGCGCGGTCGAGTCGCTGGACGCCGCGCTCGAAGCGGCCGACCGGATCGGCTACCCGTTGATGCTCAAGGCAACGGCCGGCGGCGGTGGCCGCGGCATCCGGGTGGTCCGCTCCGCCGACGAGCTCTCCGACGCGTACGCCCGGACCAGCGAGGAGGCGGCCCGCGCGTTCGGCAGCGGCATCGTGTTCCTGGAGCGCCTGGTCACCGGCGCCCGGCACGTCGAGGTCCAGGTGATCGCCGACGGCGAGGGTACGGCGTGGGCGCTCGGCGTCCGGGACTGCTCGGTGCAGCGCCGCAACCAGAAGGTGATCGAGGAGTCGGCGTCGCCGTTGCTGGCCGCGTCCCAGGTGGAGGACCTGAAGGCCTCGGCCGAGCGGCTCGCGATCGCGGTCGGGTACCGCGGCGCGGCGACGGTCGAGTTCCTGTACCACCCGGGCGAGAAGTCGTTCGCGTTCCTCGAGGTGAACACCCGGCTGCAGGTCGAGCACCCGATCACCGAGCTGACCACCGGGTTCGACCTGGTGAAGGCCCAGCTGCACGTCGCGTCCGGCGGCCGGCTGGAGGGCCCGAAGCCGGTGGAGAGCGGGCACGCGGTCGAGGCCCGGCTGAACGCCGAGGACCCGGACCGCGACTTCGCCCCGTCGCCCGGCAAGATCGTCGTACTCGACCTGCCGGCCGGTCCCGGCATCCGCGTCGACACCGGCGTGAGCGCCGGCGACAGCATCCCGGCCGACTTCGACTCGATGATCGCGAAGATCATCGGGTACGGGCGCACCCGCGAGGAGGCGCTGGCCCGGCTGCGACGCGCGATGCAGGCGACGACGGTCCTGATCGAGGGCGGCGCGACCAACAAGAGCTTCATCCTCGAGCTGCTCGACCAGCCCGAGGTGATCGACGGCAGCGCCGACACCGGCTGGATCGACCGGGTCCGCGGCGAGGGCCGGCTGATCTCGCACCGGCACTCCGGGATCGCGCTGGTCGCGGCCGCGATCGAGGGGTACGAGGACGCCGAGCAGGTCGAGCGCACCCGGCTCTACGAGACCGCGCACGGCGGCCGCCCGCAGGTGCAGCACGAGGTCGGCCGCGCGATCGACCTGAAGCTGCGCGGCGCGAGCTACCAGGTGACGGTGGCGCGGATCGGGCCCGAGCGGTTCCGGGTCGGCGTCGGGAACGGCGAGCTGAAGATCGTGGACGCCGAGCTGGAGCGGCTCGACGAGTACACGAGCCGCCTGGTCGTCGGCGGGCAGCGGTTCCGGCTGGTGACCGCGACCCACGGCCCGGTGCACCTGGTCGAGGTCGACGGCGTCACGCACCGCGTCAGTCGCGACGAGGGCGGGGTACTGCGGTCACCCGCGCCGGCGCTGGTGGTCGCGACGCCGGTGCAGGCCGGGGCCGAGGTCGAGGCCGGTGCGCCGGTGCTGGTGCTCGAGTCGATGAAGATGGAGACGGTGCTGTACGCGCCGTTCAAGGCCACCGTGAAGGAGTTGCAGGTCTCGACCGGCAGCCAGGTGGAGACGGGCGCGCCGCTGCTCCGGCTGGAGCCGGTCGCGGACGAGTCCGCCGCCGAGGCTGTGTCCGATTCTGGGGTAGCGCCGGTGCACAACGGCGTACAGCTCGATCTGCCGAACGGGACCGGGGAGAAGTCCGCGGCCGAGCGGGCGGAGCGCGGGCTGGACGACCTGCGGAGCATGCTGCTCGGGTTCGACATCGACCCGCAGGACGAGGGCGGCATGCTGGCCGACTACCTCGCCGCGCGGGCCGAGCTGGACGAGTCGCCGGTGGCGGGGGAGATCGAGCTGCTGGCGGTGTTCGCGGACTTCGCCGAGCTGAGCCGGAACCGGCCGGCCGGCGCCGACACCACGATCGAGAACCGGGTACACAGCCCGCGGGAGTACTTCCACACGTACCTGCAGAGCCTCGACCCGGATCGGGGCGGGCTGCCGGCCGAGTTCCAGGCGCGGTTGAGCCGGGTGCTCGGTCACTACGGTGTGACCGCTCTGGAGCGCAGCCCGGAGCTCGAGGAAGCGGTCTTCCGGATCTTCCTGGCGCAGCTGCGGTCGACCCCCGACGTACTGCTGGTGACGTCCGTGCTGCAGCGGTGGATCGCCGAGCCGCTGCCGGCCGCGCCGCTGGACGAGTGCGTGCACGACCTGCTGGACCGGCTCGTGCTGGCCACGCAGCTGCGGTTCCCGGTGGTCGGCGACCTGGCCCGGAGTGTGCGGTTCCGGTGGTTCGACCAGCCGCAGGTGGACGCCGAGCGGGCGTCGATCATCGCGGGCGTCAGCGACGAGGTCGCCGACCTGGCCACCCGCCTGGACGCGCCGGACCGGCAGCAGCGGATCGACGCGCTGGCCGCCATCCCGGAGCCGATCGTCCGGTTCCTCGCGCAGCGGCTGGAGCACGGCTGGGGCGAGCAGGAGCCGATGCTCGAGGTGCTGATCCGCCGGCACTACCGCGAGTACGAGCTGCACGACCTGCGCGCGTTCGCGGTCGACGGGCGCCCGTTCGCGACCGCCGACTACTCGATCGACAACAAGCCGAGCCACCTGGTCACGACCGTCGGCACGGTCGCCGAGCTGGCCGACCAGGGCAGCGCGCTGTCGCGGGCGCTGACCGACCGGATCGACGCCCGGACGGCGGGACACGAGGCCGTCGTCGAGCTGTACCTGTACGGCCCGGACCTCCCGGAGTCCCAGCAGGACGCCGCCGACCTGTACCGGCGGATGGTCGCCGACCTGCCGATCGCCCAGCGGGTACGGCGGATCTCGGTCGCGGTCGCCCCGGGCCAGGGCCGGCCGGTCTCGTACTTCACCTACCGCCCGGCCGGCGGCTCGATGGCCGAGGACGACAACGTCCGCGGCGTCCACCCGATGGTCGGCCGGCGGCTGAACCTGTGGCGGCTGCGCGACTTCCGGATCACCCGCCTGGAGGCGCCGGAGGACGTACTGCTGTACTACTGCGTCGCCCGCGACAACGAGGCCGACCGGCGGCTGGTCGCGCTGGCCCAGGTCCGCCAGTTCGCGGTCGCCCGCGACGAGGAGGGCCAGGTCACCTCGCTGCCGCACGCCGAGCGCGCAATCGCGAACTGCCTGGAGGCGATCCGCCGGGCCCGGACCGCCCGCGGCGCGGCCGGTGCCAAGCTGGACATGAACCACGTCTGGGTGCAGATCTGGCCGGTGGTCGACGTCCAGATCGACGAGGTGACCGCGCTGCAGCGCAACATCGCCCCGATGACCGCGGGCGCCGGGATCGAGGAGGTCCTGGTGCAGGGCGACGTGGCCGGGCCGGACGGCTCGGTCAACCCGGTCGCCGCCCGGTTCTACTACCAGCACGGCGCCGGTGTGGTGACGTCGATCGAGCAGCCGCCGACCGGGCGGTTGCTGCCGCTCGACGACTACGCGCAGAAGGTGCAGCGGTCCCGCCGGCGGAACACGATCTACCCGTACGAGGTCAGCGGCATGGTCGCCGGCCAGGGCGGGTCGTTCGTCGAGCACGACCTGGACGACGCCGGCAACCTGGTCCCGGTGGAGCGGCCGAAGGGCCTGAACAAGGCCGGCCTGATCGTCGGTATCGTCACGACGCCGACCGAGCGGTACCCCGAGGGCGTCACCCGGGTCGCGATGAGCGGTGACCCGACCAAGGCGCTCGGCGCGGTCGCCGAGGCCGAGTGCGCGCGGATCATCGCCGCGCTGGACCTGGCCGAGCGGCTCCGGATCCCGGTCGAGTGGTACTCGCTGTCGGCCGGTGCGCGGATCTCGATGGACTCCGGCACCGAGAACATGGACTGGGTCGCGAAGGCGCTGAAGCGGATCGTCGAGTTCACCCAGGCCGGCGGCGAGATCAACGTCGTGGTCGCGGGCATCAACGTCGGCGCGCAGCCGTACTGGAACGCCGAGGCCACGATGCTGATGCACACCAAGGGCATCCTGGTGATGACGCCCGACAGCGCGATGGTGCTGACCGGCAAGCAGACGCTCGACTTCTCCGGCAGCGTGTCCGCCGAGGACAACTTCGGCATCGGCGGGTACGACCGGGTGATGGGCCCGAACGGTCAGGCGCAGTACTGGGCCCCCGACCTCAAGGGCGCCCGGGACGTGCTGATGACGTACTACGACCACACGTACGTCGTCCCCGGCGAGCGCGGGCCGCGCCGGGCGCCGACCTCGGACCCGCTGGACCGCGACGTCACGCCGTACCCGCACGACGTGGCCGGGAGCGACTTCAAGACGGTCGGCGAGATCTTCTCCGCGGCCACCAACCCGGACCGGAAGAAGGCGTTCGACATCCGCACGCTGATGCGGGCCCTCACCGACCAGGACCACCCGGTGCTGGAGCGCTGGGCCGGGATGGCCGACGCCGACACCGCGGTCGTGGTGGACGCGCGGCTCGGCGGGTTCCCGGTCTGCCTGGTCGGGATCGAGTCCCGGTCGGTGCCGCGCCGCGGCTTCCCGCCCACCGACGGCCCGGACACGTACACCGCGGGCACGCTGTTCCCGCGGTCGTCGAAGAAGGTCGCGCGGGCGATCAACTCCGCGAGCGGGAACCGGCCGCTCGTCGTCCTGGCGAACCTGTCCGGCTTCGACGGCTCGCCGGACTCGATGCGGAACCTGCAGCTCGAGTACGGCGCCGAGATCGGCCGCGCGATGGTGAACTTCTCCGGGCCGATCGTGTTCTGCGTCGTCTCCCGCTACCACGGCGGCGCGTTCGTGGTGTTCTCGAAGTCGCTGAACCCGTCGATGACCGTGCTCGCGGTGGAGGGATCGTTCGCCTCGGTGCTCGGCGGCGCGCCGGCCGCGGCGGTCGTTTTCGCCGGCGAGGTGGACGCGCGGACGGCCGCGGACCCGCGGGTGGCGGCGCTGGCCGAGCGGGTCGGCGAGGCCTCCGGCGCGGAGCGGGCCGCCCTCGCGACGGAGCTCGCGGACGTCCGAACCGTCGTACGGGCAGAGAAACTGGGCGAGGTGGCGACCGAGTTCGACCGGGTGCACAGCATCGAACGAGCCCGCGAGGTCGGGTCGGTCGACGAGGTGATCAAGGCGGCAGAACTGCGACCAAAGTTGATCGAGGCAATCAAATCCGGGGTACCCGCAGAGTGATCGGTCGTCTACCCTGGGGTAATGCGTGCCGAGAGGGGCGGTCGCAACTGGGCTCGGTCGGTGATCATGTTCATCGGCGTGAGCGCGCTGTCGGGCGCGCTCGCGGCCGGACTGGCGATCCCGTTCGCGGGCTTCGCCGGGCAGGGCTCGGCACAGGTCGCGGCCACGGTCCAGAACCTGCCCAGGGAATTCGAGAGTGACGCGCCCGCCGTCCGCAGCCGGATCCTGGCCGCGGACGGCACGCTGATCGCGACGCTGTACGAGCAGAACCGGGTACCGGTCCGGCTGAGCGCGGTCGCACCGATCATGCGCAAGGCGATGGTCGCGATCGAGGACTCCAGGTTCTACGAGCACGGCGCGCTGGACCTGAAGGGCACGCTGCGGGCGATGGTCCGCAACCAGACCGGTGGCGAGGTGCAGCAGGGCGGGTCCAGCATCACCCAGCAGTTCGTCAAGATGAGCCTGGTCGAGAAGGCGAGGACCGCGACCGAGCGGGCCAAGGCGACCGAGGTGTCGTACGAGCGGAAGATCACCGAGCTGCGGTACGCGATCGCGGTCGAGAGCGAGTACTCCAAGGACGAGATCCTGGAGAAGTACCTGAACCTGGCGAACTTCGGCGCCGGCACGTACGGAGTCCAGACCGCCGCGCAGCACTACTTCCGGACCACCGCCGACAAGCTCACGCTGCCGCAGGCCGCGCTGCTCGCCGGCATCGTGAAGAACCCGACCGGGTACAACCCGGCCAACAACCCGGCCCGCGCCCGCGCCCGCCGGGACGTGGTGATCAAACGGATGCTCGAGCTCGGCGTGATCACCGTGCACCAGGCGAACGAGGCGCTCCGGACGCCGATCGACCTCTCGCTGGTCGAGCCGGTGCCGAACGGCTGCGCGAACTCGCGGTACCCGTTCTACTGCGACTACGTGGTCTCGAAGCTGCTCGCGAATCCGGCGCTCGGCGCGACCGCGAAGGACCGCGACCACTACCTGAAGACCGGCGGGCTGCTGATCCGGACCTCGATCGACCCGGCGATCCAGGCCGCCGCGCAGGCGTCCATCGACCGGCACAGCCAGGCCACGGACTCCTCGATCGCCGCGATCACGATCGTCCAGCCGGGTACCGGGCTGGTGAAGGCGATGGTTCAGAGCAAGCCGTACGGCAACGGGCGGCACCAGACGAACTACAACTACAACGTCGAGAAGTCGTACGCCGGCGGGTACGGCGGGTTCCAGAACGGCTCGACGATGAAGGCGTTCACGATCGCGGCCGCGCTGGCCAAGGGCATCCCGATGGACTACCGGATCAACTCGCCGCAGCAGATCGACCTGCGGAACAAGAAGTTCCGGACCTGCACGGGCTGGACCCGCGACCCGACGTACCAGCCGAAGAACTCGACGCACAGCGGCGACCTGACCATGGTCGAGGCGGCCCGGTTCTCGACCAACACGTACTTCCTGCAACTGTCGGAGCGGACCGGGCTGTGCGCGATCGGCAAGGTCGCGGGCAAGCTCGGGATGTACAACGCGCAGACCGGCGAGCCGCTCGAACAGGTCGTGTCGATGACCCTGGGCGTCGGGTACGTGACGCCGCTGATGCTGTCGAACGCGTACGCGACGTTCGCCGCGCGCGGGACGTACTGCAAGCCGCTGGTCGTCACGTCGGTGCGGGACAAGGCCGGGCGGCCGGTGCCGGGGCCCGGGTTCGACTGCAAGCAGGTGCTGTCGAAGCAGGTCGCCGACGGCGTGAACCGGGTGCTGAGCCAGGTGATGATGCCGGGCGGTACCGGCGGCCACCTGCGGTTCGGCACCCGCGACATGGGCGGGAAGACCGGCACGATCCAGCAGAACCTGGCTGTGTGGTTCTCCGGGTACACGCCGAACCTGGCCGCCGCCGCGGTCGTCGCCGACGCGAGCCCGCCGTACCGGAACCTGATGAACCAGACCCTGAACGGCGACCCCATCCACGACCCGACCGGCTCCGGCACCGCCGGCCCGCTCTGGGAGTCCGCCATGCAGGGCGCGCTCCGCGGCCTCCCGGTCGAGCGTTTCGTCGCCCCGCCGAAGAAGATGATCGGCAACCCGAACCCGCCGAAGACGCCGCCGGACAAGAAAACCCCGAAGCCCAAACCGGGCGGCTAGAGCGGGCGGAGGTCCTTGCCGGGGACCCAGGCGAGTTCGCCGTTCTTGTCCCGGAACTTGCCGAGCCATTCGCCGTTGTGCCGGATCCAGACCTCCAGCTCGCCGGTGGACCAGGTGGCCCGCTCCACCGGCTGGCTGGGGTCGATCCGCCGGACGGCGTCCGCGGCCCGGGGGCCGTGGGCGTCGTACTGGACGTCGAGGTCGAAGGCGACTTCGTACGCCTCCGCCTCGTCGTCGATCCCTGTTGCACGCCACCCGTTGACCGCACCGTCCCAGACGCCGAACCTGTTGGATCCGTCGTCGGACGGGCGAACCGTGAACCGACCAAGCATGTTTTCAGATTAACGCCTGATCGAACACATGTTCTAGTCTTGATCGAGACAGGAGGTGTGTGTGATGGGTGACAGTTCCTCAGTTCCGGTACCGGAAGATGATCCGGCCCCGATCCAGGTCGTAGGGGCTGAGTTCCACCAGGACGCGGTCCTCGAGGACGATCTTGATGTAGTTCTTCCGGATCTTGCCACTGATGTGCGCGAGCACCTTGTGACCGTTACCGAGCTGGACCCGGAAGGTCGCGTTCCGGAGGCACTCGACGACGGTGCCCTCGACCTCGATACCGCCTGCTGCTCTGGGCATGGTCAGGCCCTCCCGCTGATCAGCTCGAGACTCCGGCCGGTGCGCCGGCCGATGTCGTCGAACAACGCCAGCGCGGCCGTGTTGGTCTCGTCGACCTCCGCGGTGGCTTCGGCGGTGTCGCGGAGGGCGTGGCTCAGGAGGGCCCGGGCGATGCCGTGCCGGCGTTCGGCGGCCAGGACGGCGACGAGCCCGATCCGCGGGCGCCTGGTGTGCGTCGCCAGCCGGATCATCCCGGCGTACCGGCCGTCGCGGATCGCCACGGTGTACCTCGCCGGGTCGAGCGGACGCGTTCCGCCCTGCCAGGGCAGGACTTCCGCCGGCATCGTGTGCCAGCCGGGGCCGGCCTCGACCTCGGCGCGGATCGCCCGGTCCAGCTCCCGCAACGGCGCCTCGTCGGCGGTGGTGATCGTGACTTCGCCGGGCACAGTCACCGGGAGGCGGCCGGGTACGACGTACTCGGACTCGCGACGCCAGACCGCGAATCCCGCGCGTTGCCAGCCGGCCGCGAGCTCACGATCGGCCTCGTCGACCACCGTGTACACCGGTTCCGGCTGGTTGGCCAGCATGACCGCGGCGAGCCGGTCGAAGACCGAGTCCTGCCAGCTGTCGATGCTGAGAAAGGTCCGTCCGTCGAGCCGCCGCGACGCGTACCCGCGCCCGACGGTCCGATCGTTCCGGACCGCATGCCATTGGTTGCCCGCGACCTGCGAGACAGTCACCGCCCGGAGACCCGGACGGAAAGGCGAAGTGTTCATAGGTGTTATCCCTTCGGGAGCTTCTCAGGGCACTCCCGACGACACCTACGTCAATCGCCCGCCCGTGACCACGAGAGGGGTGAGCACCCACAGCGCTACAACGCTCATCGGGGCCTCACCTCCAACAGTCGTGTCACGGACGACGGAACGGTACCAGCGTCGCAGCCCCGCCGGTCAACCGGTTTTCAGGCGGGACAGACCTCAGCCGAGGGAGAGTAGTCGCTCCTCGAGGAGTGGTCCGGCATGATCGATGGTTTCGCCCAGATCGAGCCAGGACTGCTCATGCGCCTGCGGCTCGTCCATCCTGGCCACGGCCAGGCTGAACACCCCCGTCAGGACGTCCCGCCGCCCGTCCGGCCGCACCACCGACAGCGCGAACTCCATGGCAAGGCCGGTCCGCACCACCTGCGCCTTGCCCGGATCATCGGCCAGCGGCTTGCCGCCCGTGACGAACGTCGGCTCCTTGGTGACCTTCAACCACTCGACCTTGGCCCCGTCGACCTGCTCCGCCAGCAACTCCTCGATCCGGTCGCGCACCGCTCGCGCGGGCCGATCTCCCAGCCAGTCGAGCCAGTGATCGGGCTTGGTGAGCAACTCGAAGTCGTCCCGGGGGCGCCCGTGCTGTTTGTTCGCAACGAACTCACCGGTGAGTTCGCCCGCGTCGTCGACCCGCCAGCCCCCACGAATCGCCTCGATCGGTACATAACCGTCCGGATCGTCGACCCACTCCCCGTCGATCTCGTAGACCCACCCACCCGGATTCCGGGCCGCCTCGGCCGCCAGTCCGGCAGGTGGCCGGCGCCGTCGTTTGAACATGCTCACCCACCCCAGTCTGCCTCATGGGGGGCGGGGTTCACGGTCTAAGGGAACATATGTTCTAATTTCTGGTGACGGGAGGTGAGCGGGCGATGGGGTACAACAACCCTCCGATCAAGTGGTCGGAGTTGGAGCGGAGGTTGTCGGATCGGTCGCGGCCGGGGAGTCATGGTGGGCGGCCGGTGACGGCTGATGGGGGGGACAGTCCGGCGTGGTCGCAGCATCGGGGGCCGTATGTGCCGGAGCCGGTGCGGCGGCCGGAGCATGCGGTGCCGTATGCGGAGCTGCATGTGCATTCGAACTTCTCGTTCCTGGACGGGGCCTCGCAGCCGGAGGACCTGGTCGAGGCGGGGGTCAAGCAGGGGCTGCATGCGCTGGCGTTGACCGATCACGACGGGTTCTACGGCGCGGCGCGGTTCGCCGAGGCTGCCGCGGCGTACTCGTTGCCCACCGTGTTCGGGGCGGAGCTGTCCCTCGAGCTGACCGGTCCGCAGAACGGGGTGGCCGATCCGGAGGGCAGTCACCTGCTGGTGCTGGCCGAGGGGCAGGAGGGGTACCACAAACTCGCCGGGGAGATCACCGAGGCGCAGCTGAAGGGCGGGGAGAAGGGCAAGCCGGTCTACTCGCTGGAGCGGTTGGCCGACAAGGGTCGTGACCACTGGGTGATCCTCACCGGCTGCCGCAAGGGGCTGGTCCGGCAGGCGCTCGAGCTCGGTGGACAGGCCGACGGTCCGGCCGCGGCCAGCCGCGAGCTGGACCGGCTGACCGCGCTGTTCGGCAAGGACCGGGTGGTCGTCGAGCTGATCGACCACCACCTGCCCGCCGACACCACCCGGAACCGGATCCTCGCCGGGCTGGCCGCCGACCACGGCCTGCCGGTAGTTGCCACGAACAACGTTCACTACGCGACCCCGGCGCAGTACCGGCTGGCGTCCGCGCTGGCCGCCGTCCGGGCCCGGCGCGACCTGGACGCGATGGACGGCTGGCTGCCGTCGAGCGGGATGGCGTTCGTGCGGTCCGGCGCGGAGCTGACCACCCGCTTCCAGCGGTACGACGGGGCGGTGGCGCGGACCGTGACGCTCGCAGACCAGCTCGCGTTCGACCTGGCGCGGGCGAAGCCGAAGCTGCCGCTGCGCGACGTACCGGACGGCGAGACGCCGATGTCGTGGTTGCGGAAGCTGACGCTCGAAGGTGCCGCCCGGCGGTACGGGACGCCCGCGCAACGGCCGGACGCGTACGAGCGGCTGGACCGGGAGCTGGCGGTGATCGCGGAGAAGGAGTTCCCGGGGTACTTCCTGATCGTCGAGGACATCGTCCGGTTCGCCCGGGACAACGGGATCCTCTGCCAGGGCAGGGGATCCGCGGCGAACTCCGCGGTCTGCTACGCGCTCGGGATCACCGCGGTGGACAGCATTCTCTACAACCTGCCGTTCGAGCGGTTCCTGGCGACGACGCGCGCCGAGGAGCCGGACATCGACGTCGACTTCGACTCCGGGCGCCGCGAGGAGGTGATCCAGCATGTCTACGAGAAGTACGGCCGGCACAACGCGGCCCAGGTGGCGAACGTGATCTCGTACCGCCCGAAGTCCGCCGTCCGGGACATGGCGAAGGCCCTCGGGTACTCGGTCGGCCAGCAGGACGCCTGGTCCAAACAGGTGGACGGCTGGAGCCCCGAGATCACCTCGACCGAGCACGACATCCCGCCGCAGGTGGTGGCGATGGCGAGCGAGCTGCTGAAGTTCCCGCGGCACCTGGGGATCCACTCCGGCGGGATGGTGCTGACCGAGCGGCCGGTCGGCGAGGTGGTGCCGATCGAGCACGCCCGGATGGAGAACCGCACGGTCCTGCAGTGGGACAAGGACGACTGCGCGTGGATGGGGCTGGTGAAGTTCGACCTGCTCGGGCTCGGCATGCTGGCCGCGCTGCAGTACTGCCTGGACATGGTCCGTGAGCAGATCGGCGAGGGCTGGGAGCTGCACACGATCCCGCGCGAGGAGGCCGGCGTCTACGACCAGCTCTGCCGGGCGGACTCGGTGGGCGTGTTCCAGGTCGAGTCCCGGGCCCAGATGGCGACGCTGCCGCGGCTGAAACCGCGGAAGTTCTACGACCTGGTCACCGAGATCGCGCTGATCCGGCCCGGCCCGATCCAGGGTGGCGCCGTGCATCCGTACATCCGCCGCCGGACCGGGGAGGAGCCGGTCACCTACCTGCACGACAAGCTGCGGCCGGTGCTCGAGCGGACCATGGGCGTGCCGCTGTTCCAGGAGCAGCTGATGCAGATGGCGATGGCGGTCGGCGAGATCGACGGCGACGAGGCCGACCTGCTGCGCCGCGCGATGGGCTCGAAGCGTGGCATCGAACGGATCTCGTCACTGAAGGACAAGCTGTACGCCGGGATGGCGGGCAACGGGATCACCGGCGAGCTGGCCGACGAGATCTACGCCAAGATCGAGGCGTTCGCGAACTTCGGGTTCGCCGAGTCGCACTCGATCAGCTTCGCGCTGCTCGTGTACTCCAGCACCTGGCTGCGGCTGCACTACCCGGCCGCGTTCCTCGCCGCGCTGCTCCGGGCGCAGCCGATGGGGTTCTACTCGCCGCAGTCCCTGGTCGCGGACGCCCGCCGGCACGGGGTCGAAGTACGGCGTCCGCAGCTGCAGCTGTCCGGTGTCGACGCGGGGCTGGAGCTGCTCGTCGACGGGCAGCAGCTGACCGGGCCGACCGGGCTCGACGCGTGCCTGGCGGATCCGCAGCCGCCGGTCGGGCCGTTCGATCCGAAGGCGCCGTTCGACGCCACCGTGCACCGGCGGGACGGGGCGTTCGCGGTCCGGCTCGGGCTGGCCGAGGTACGTACGGTGGGGGAGAAGGGCGCGAAGCTGATCGTCGAGGAACGGGACCGCGGCGGGCCGTACGCCGAGATGGCCGACCTGGTCCGGCGGACCGGGATCACCGCGGCGCAGGTCGAGGCGCTGGCGACCGCGGGGGCGTTCGAGTGCTTCGGGCTGGACCGGCGGCAGGCGCTCTGGGAAGCCGGCCGCGCCGCCGAGGAACGCCCGGGCCGGCTGGCCGGGATCAGCGCGGCCGGTCCGCCGCCGACCCTGCCCGGGATGAGCGACGTCGAGGCGGACATGGCGGACCTGTGGTCGACCGCGATCACCACCACGAGCCACCCGATGGAACGCGTCCGCGAACAGCTCCGCGCCGAAGGAATCCTGTCCGCCGCCCAGCTCCGCGAGGCCCCGAACGGCGCCCGGGTCCGGGTCGCCGGCGTCGTCACGCACCGCCAGCGCCCCGCGACCGCGTCCGGTGTCACGTTCATGAACCTCGAGGACGAGACCGGCATGGCGAACATCGTGATCACCGTGGGCTGCTGGCACCATCACGCCGCCGTGGCCCGCAACGCCGCCGCCCTCATCATCCGCGGCCGCGTCGAACGCGCCGGTGAAGTAACCAACCTCTCCGCCGAACACCTTCAACGCCTCCCGCTGGCAGCCCGCACCAAGTCCCGCGACTTCAGATAGCCGGCCAGCACCGGTTCCGCAGGTCGTGGGTCAGGTGGAGCGGGACCGGAGGGTCCGGCGCAGACGAGTCAGGAACTGGTCGGTGAACAGGCCGGCCAGGCAGCCGGTCAGTACCAGTACGGCGACTGCTGCGCTGGACGTGGTCTGGTCGCCGATGCTCAGGAGGCCGGTGTTCACCGCGATCACCGAGACCGAGCCGAGGAGTGCGGACCACGGTGGGCGCATTACGTACCAGCTCACCTGGTGGCCCGGCGTACTGCTGCGGGCGAACGCCATGCTCTGGTGGATCACGCTGCCGACCATGCCGGCGGCGGCGCCGACGATCAGTAGGCTCATGTTGAGGGTGATCGCGACGTGCGCGACCGACCGGCTCGCGACCTGGTGTGGTCCGGCGAGTTCCTGGGCGGCGACGAGGCGTTCCGCGAGGCCGTACGACGCGATCAGGAACGGCAGCGCGACGACGGCTTCGGCGATGTTGATTCCGGTGATCGTGCGTCGGGCGGACCGACGGCGTCCCGGTCGAACTGTGTTGCTCATGACAACTCCCCCTTACGTGGTCGGAGTCGTCAGCGGTCGCCGCGATACATGCTCAACCAGATGCGAGGGTCGCAAGGATGGTGGCGGCGAGGTCGGCGCGGCTGGTGTCGCCTTGCCATTGGCTGCGGACGTCGTCGGACTCTAGCGCCTGCTGCAGCCGGGACCGATCGTCGGCAGCGAGTGATGTGGCCATGAGGTTCGCGACCGTCAGTGCGTGGTACTGCTCGGAGGTCGAGCGCGGGCTCTGGATCGCGTTCAGGACCGACGGGAAGTCGGCCAACCGCAGGTCGGTCTCCATCAGGGCGAGGGCGGCCATGCGGCTGGCGGGGGTGCCTTCGTTGAACAGTTGCGCGACGTCCGGTGCGGCGAAGGCTTGTGTGTCGGTGAGGCGCCGGGGCTGGCGGACCGTGGACTGAGCTTCGGTGGCGAGGGCCAGTTGGTTGTTGGCTCGTTCGCGGGCGGTTTGGGCGGTTTCGGTGTCGCCCGCGCGGTCTGCGCGGCGGGCCAGTTCGAGGAGGGCGTCGGTGTTGCTCATCAGCAGGCCGAGGCGGAGTCGTGCGTACAGCCAGCCGCTCAGGAAGCCGACGACGAAGAAGTAGATCACCACGCTGCCCGCGAAGGACTCCCGTCCGTTGCCGTTGCCCAGCGCGGGGGCCAGCGCGTGGAAGAGCTGCGTTGCCTGGTGTTTGATGGCCACGAACTGCGTGAGCCCGACGCCGACGAGGATCTTCGTCAGCCAGTCGGAGATCTGTTCGAGGTTGGTGTTCGCCCCCACCGCGCCGACCGCCGGCTTGTCGTTCCCGGTGGTCGTAGTCGTCCGCGGTACGCCGAAGAGGATGCCGGCCAGGACGCCGCTGCCCAGCGCGGCGACCGCGATCATCGCCGACGCGGACACGACGGGCAAGCTCGCGTTCGACCCGGCCGCGGCGTACGCGATGGTCGCGAGCAGGCCGCCCGCGATCGCCGTCACCTCCACGGCGTAGACGGCCGAGACCCTCGAGCCCGGTGTACTGCCCGGACGGCCCTGCCAGAAGCGCCACCACGGGCGCCGGTCCACCTGCACTTCGGACACCGGTCCCCACCCCCATCCCCTGAGACCGAGGATCGCCGCCCGCCCACAGCCTGTAAATAGCTCGGTACCCGGCCGTAGAGTCGTTCGCATGGCTGTCGACGTGCTGACCGAGACGGTGATCGAGCGTCCGGTCGAGGTGGTGGCCGGGTACGCCGGAGATCCGTCCAACGCGCCGCGGTGGTACTCGAACATCGAGTCGGTGAACTGGCGGACCGAGCCGCCGATCGCCGTCGGGTCGCGGATGGACTTCATCGCGCACTTCCTCGGCCGGCGGCTTGCCTACACGTACGAGGTCGTCGAGCTGGTTCCCGGCCGCCGGCTGGTGATGCGGACCGCGCAAGGCCCGTTCCCGATGGAGACGAGCTACGAATGGTCGCCGGCGAGTGAGAGCAGCACCCGCATGACGTTGAGGAACCGTGGCGAGCCGAGTGGGTTCGCCGGAGTCGCCGCGCCGCTGATGGTGGCGGCGATGCGGCGCGCGAACACGAAGGACCTGGCTAGGCTGAAGCAAGTCCTCGAATCGCGATGAGCTGCAGGGGTGATGGCCGGGTGGACGCGTGTGTGGTGCACGGTGCTGGGGATCTGCGGGTCGAGGGGCGGGCGGCGGTCGAGCCGGCGGCCGGGGAGGTGGCGGTGCGGATCGCGTACGGCGGGATCTGCGGGACGGACCTGCACTACTACCGCGACGGCGGTGTCGGGAACTTCCGGATCGAGCAGCCGCTGGTGCTCGGGCACGAGGTGGCCGGGTGGGTGAGTGCGGGGGACCTTCCGGCCGGTACGCCGGTCGGCGTGCATCCGGCGACGCCCTGCGGGAAATGCCCGGAGTGCCTGCAGGACCGGCGGAACATCTGTGCCTTCAGCAACTATCTCGGCAGCGCCGCGCGGACGCCGCACATCCAGGGCGGGTTCGTCCACGAGCTGATCCTCCCGGCCGACCAGGTGCGGGTGCTGCCGGACGGGCTCGAGCTCCGGCGGGCCGTGCTGGCGGAGCCGTTGTCGGTGGCGATCCACGCCGTACGGCGGGCCGGTGACGGGGCTGTGGACGGTAAGAAGGTGCTGGTCACCGGAGCCGGGCCGATCGGTCTGCTGGTGGTGGCCGCGCTCCGGCAGGCGGGGGCGCGGGAGATCATCGCGACCGACCTGCACGAGACCCCGCTGGCGTTGGCGACCGAGGTCGGCGCGACGGCGACGGTCCGCGCGGACGCGACCGAATGGCCGGACGAGATCGACGTAGCGATCGAGGCGTCCGGTACGGCCAGCGGGTTGCGGACCTGTGTGGAGCGGGTACGTCGCGGCGGCACCGTCGTACAGGTGGGGTCGTTGCCGCCCGGCGACACGGGTTTCCCGGGGGCGTTGCTGATGACGCGGGAGCTCACGCTGACCGGGGCGTTCCGGTTCGACCACGAGTTCGACACCGCGATCGAGTGGCTGGCGGCGGGCCTGTACGTCGAGCCGGTCGTCACCCACACGTTCCCGCTCGAGGAGGCGGTCGCGGCGTTCGACCTGGCCTCCGATCGGACCGTCGCATCGAAGGTCCTGCTGGAGATCAGCGCCGATAGACCGCGCTGAGGTCGCCGTCGGGGTCGACGGCCTCGAGGATGGCGCCGGCGATGTCGGCGAGTTGGGTGACCTGCTCCGGGGTGAGCGCGTCGATGACGTGCTGACGGACGGTTTCGACATGGCCGGGAGCGGTCGCCCTGATCTTCTTCCAGCCGGCCGCGGTGAGCCGGGCGTTGGTAGCGCGGGCGTCCTCCGGACAGGGGAACCGCTCGATCAGACCGCGGTCCTCGAGCCGCTTCACCACATGCGACAGCCGGGGGAGTGTCGCGTTCGTCCGTTGCGCGAGCGCGGTCATCCGCAGCGTCCGCTTCGGTGCCTCGGACAGCATCGCGAGCACGTAGTACTCGTAGTGGGTCAGCTCGGCGTCCCGACGCAGCTGCGTGTCGAGGACGCCGGGGAGCAGTTCGACCACGCCGACCAGGCGTAGCCAGGCGGTCATCTCGGCGTCGTCCAGCCATCGTGTGCTCACGACAACATCCTAATTGTTGTAGCTACAACTATAAAGCGCTATCGTGATGGTTGAAGCTACAACCAAAGGAGCGCGAAGCATGACGCACGTCAGCATCATCGGCAGCGGCACCATGGGCCAGGCGATCTCCGCGGTGGTCGCCAAAGGCGGCAACACCGTCGAGCTGTTCAACTCCAGTGACAAGGACAAGGCGGTCACCGGCGAGGTCGTGATCCTCGCGACGCCGTACCCGGCGTACGAGCAGATCCTCGCGGAGCGTGCGGATCAGCTGGCCGGCAAGGTCGTGGTCGACATCAGCAACCCGCTGAACTTCGAGACCTTCGACTCGCTGACCGTCGCCGCCGACGGTTCCGCGGCGGCCGAGCTGGCCGCCAAGCTCCCGGACTCCAAGGTCCTCAAGGCGTTCAACACGAACTTCGCGGCGACGGTCGCCACCGGCAAGGCCGGCGAGGTCCCGACCACGGTCCTGATCGCGGGCGACGACGCGGACGCCAAGGCGCTGCTGGCCGGGATCGTCTCCGCGGGTGGCCTGCGCGCCGTCGATGCCGGCTCGCTGCGGCGTGCCCGCGAGCTCGAGGCGGTCGGCTTCCTGCAGCTCACCCTCGCGGTCGCCGAGAAGACCCCGTGGACGGGCGGCTTCGGTCTCGCCTGACCAGATACTGGCAAACGCTTACCCGGAGGCGTCGATCCCTGCCAGACTGAGGTGCCATGGCACAGGTGATCAATGACAACGGTGCGTGGTGCTGGTTCCAGGACGAGCGGGCGGTGGTCGACCCGGACAACGGCGTACTCGTCGTCGGGTCGATCGCCGCGCCCGAAGGCCCCGGCGGTGCGGGGCGGGCCGGGAACGTCGAGCTGACGGTCGTCGAGCTGCGCACCGGTACGACGGACGTCGTCGTACTGCACGATCGGTTCGAGGCGGACGACCACAACGTGCCGGCGTTGTGGCGGCGTACGGACGGCCGCTGGCTGGCCGTCTACACGAAGCACAAGACCGACGACCTGACCCGCTGGCGGGTGAGCGAGCCGGGCGACCCGCGGGCCTGGGGACCGGAGCGGACGTTCGACTGGAGCGAGCACACCGGCGGGCGCGGGGTCACTTACTCGAACCTGCACGAGCTCGACGGCCGCCTCTACTGCTTCGCGCGGGCGGTGAACGACGACCCGTGCGCGCTGGTGTCCGACGACGAGGGCGACACCTGGACGTACGCCGGCAAGCTCTTCACCCGCCCGAAGGTGGGTTACGTCAACGGCTACACGCGCTACACGTCAACGCCCGAACGCATCGACCTGATCACCACGGACCACCACCCGCGGGACTACAACAACTCGATCTACCACGGGTATCTCGCAGTCGGCGCGCTGCACCGCTCCGACGGCATCGTCGTCGACGAGAAGGCGCTCGACGCCGACGCGCCGTCGCAGGTCGAGCTGACCACGGTCCTCCAGGCGGACTCGGTCTGGGACGGCGAGCCGATGACGCACTGCTGGACCGTCGACCTCCGCAACGCAGCTGACGGTACGGTCGCGGCCGTCATGCTCGCGCGGCACGACACTCCGGAACGCCCGGAGGACACCTACGCCCGGCAGCATCCCGTCCCCGACCACCGCTTCTTCTACGGGCGCCTGACGGACGGCACCTGGACAGTGCACCAGCTGGCGAAGGCCGGCCACGGCCTGCTGCCGCATGAGAACGACTACACCGGCCTGGTCGCGATCGACCCGTACGACGTCGACTCGCTGTACGTCTCCACACCGATCGACCCGCGCGACGGCACTGCCCTCAAGCACCACGAGATCTTCCACGCCCGTACGGCGGACGGCGGCGCAACGTGGACGTGGACGCCGGTCACCGAGAACTCACCGGTCGACAACCTCCGCCCGATCGTCGCGCCGGGCGACCCGCAGCGAATCCCGCTGCTCTGGTTCCGCGGCACGATGACGGCGTCCCAGCACTACGACTGCGAGGTCGTGCTGAAGGACGAGCTCAGGTGACGATCGCGTAGTCGCGGATCTTCCGGTAGATCGTCGCGCGCGACATCCCGAGCGCCAGCGCGGCCGCCGCCTTGTCGCCCTGGTGCGCGGCCAGCGCGTCGACGATCGCGTCCCGCTCGAGTGCCTCCAGCCGGGTCAGGTGCCGGCGCGTCGACGCCCGGCACTCGGCGGGCAGCCCGTCCAGCTCGACGACGCCGGACCGGCGCCGCCGCGCTACCTCGCCCAGGACCGTCCGCAGATGCGTGACGTTGCCCGGCCACGGCAACCGCATCAGCTGACTCACCGCGGCCTGCGACAACGTCACGCCCGCGACCCCGGTGCGCGCGAGCAGATGCGGTACGAGCGCCTGTACGTCGTCGAGGTGGTGCCGCAGCGGCGGGACGGCGACCGTACGCGGGAAGAACCGCAGCAGTTGGGTATCGAGCTCGTCCTGCGCGTCGGACTGCCCCGTGATCACGGTCAACGCGATCCACGGCTCGTCGGACAGGCTGTCCCGGACGGTCTGCAGTACGTCGACCAGCGCGTGGATGTCCTCGGTGGACAGCAGGTGCGCGTGCCGCAGTACGAGGTCCGAACCTGCTTCGAGCTCGGTGGTCGCGGCGTTGACGACCTCGGGATCGTCCGCGTCGAGGATGACCAGCCGGTTGCCCGGGCGCGAGTAGTTGTGGACGGCCCGCAACAGCGTCAGCTTGCCGGTGCCGGTCTCACCTTCGGCGACGATCCACTCCGAACGGCCGGCGGATTCGAGGACCTCCTGCGTGGTGTGCCGCCAGAGCGCGCTGGTACCGATCACGCCGGGCAAGGTCGGCACCCGGGCCGCGGAGCTCCGGAGCCCCGAGCGGTGTTCCCGGACCTGGACGATGCCGCCCGCGAGCCGGTTGCCGAGGAACGTCGGCTGGTACGCGAGCCGCGCGGTGAACCCGCTGGGCAGGTCCGCGATGAACGTGCACGGGCGGGTGCCGCCGCGGGCGTCCCGGGTCCGGTCGATCAGCGCGGCCTGGTCGACCGAGTCGAAGTGCGCCTGGGCGTGGGCGTTGATCATGAACACCTCTTCGCCGAGCGCGATCACCGAGCCGCCGGTGTGCCGGCAGGCCGCGTAGTAGTCGCTCAGCAACGCCTGGTCGAGCGCGTTGGCCTCCTCGATGATCCGCTCCTGGATCCGCCGGGCGGCGAGTTTCGCGAACGACAGCAGGACGGCGTTCGAGTTCCGCGCCTGGGTGGTGATGTCCAGGACGCCGAGCTGCCCGCCGGTGACCGGGTGCGTGATCGGTGCGCCGGCGCAGGCGAATCCGCGCAGTACACCGGTGTAGTGCTCAGGTCCGAGCACGAGGATCGGGCCGCCGACCTCGAGCGCCGTACCGATCCCGTTGGTGCCGACCTCGGACTCGGAGTACGTGAAGCCGGGGGAGAGGTCGACCGCGTCCAGGCGGCGGATCAGCGCCGGGTCGCCGCCGCGGCGGTCCAGGACGATGCCCTTGGCATCGGTCAGGATGATGCAGACCGGCTCGTTGGTGAGCTCCGAGGCGAGCGCGTCGATGACCGGGCGGGCCGCCCGGGTGAGCGTGGTGTCGACGTCGATGCCGGAGATGTACGCCGGGGAGGGCTGGTCGACGTCGACCAGCGACGCCTCCGACCGCTGCCAGGACTGCAGGATCGACTCGCGAAGCGACATCGTGCACCTCCTCGATCGACGGATCACCCAGCCAACACCGACCAAGGTAGTCCGGCATCGGTGTGACCGGTATCTCACATTGAGACAGCAGCGCCCGGGCGGTCCGGCTTTCATTCCTGCAATCAGCCCGACCCCTGGAGGCAGGCACATGAGCAGGCAAAGTCTCACCAAGGCCCACGCGAAGATCACCGAGCTCTCGTGGGAGCCGACCTTCGCGACCCCGGCGACCCGGTTCGGCACCGACTACACGTTCGAGAAGGCGCCGAAGAAGGACCCGCTGAAGCAGATCATGCGGTCGTACTTCCCGATGGAGGAGGAGAAGGACAACCGCGTGTACGGCGCCATGGACGGCGCGATCCGCGGCAACATGTTCCGCCAGGTCCAGCAGCGCTGGCTGGAGTGGCAGAAGCTGTTCCTGAGCATCATCCCGTTCCCGGAGATCTCCGCGGCGCGGGCGATGCCGATGGCGATCGACGCGGTCCCGAACCCGGAGATCCACAACGGGCTCGCCGTGCAGATGATCGACGAGGTCCGGCACTCGACGATCCAGATGAACCTCAAGCGGCTGTACATGAACAACTACATCGACCCGGCCGGCTTCGACATGACCGAGAAGGCGTTCGCGAACAACTACGCGGGCACCATCGGCCGGCAGTTCGGCGAGGGGTTCATCACCGGCGACGCGATCACGGCCGCGAACATCTACCTCACGGTGGTCGCGGAGACCGCGTTCACCAACACGCTGTTCGTCGCGATGCCCGACGAGGCGGCCGCGAACGGCGACTACCTGCTGCCGACCGTGTTCCACTCGGTGCAGTCCGACGAGTCGCGGCACATCAGCAACGGGTACTCGATCCTGCTGATGGCGCTCGCCGACGAGCGCAACCGGCCGCTGCTGGAGCGCGACCTGCGGTACGCGTGGTGGAACAACCACTGCGTCGTGGACGCCGCGATCGGCACGTTCATCGAGTACGGCACGAAGGACCGCCGCAAGGATCGGGAGAGCTATGCGGAGATGTGGCGGCGGTGGATCTACGACGACTACTACCGCAGCTACCTGCTGCCGCTGGAGAAGTACGGGCTCACGATTCCGCACGACCTGGTGGAGGAGGCGTGGAACCGGATCACGAACAAGGGCTACGTGCATGAGGTCGCGCGGTTCTTCGCCACCGGGTGGCCGGTGAACTACTGGCGGATCGACGCGATGACCGACAAGGACTTCGAGTGGTTCGAGGACAAGTACCCGGGCTGGTACTCGAAGTACGGCAAGTGGTGGGAGAACTACAACCGGCTCGCGTACCCGGGCCGGAACAAGCCGATCGCGTTCGAGGACGTCGGCTACCAGTACCCGCACCGCTGCTGGACCTGCATGGTGCCGGCGCTGATCCACGAGGACATGGTGGTCGAGAAGGTCGACGACCAGTGGCGGACGTACTGCTCGGAGACCTGCTACTGGACCGACGCGGTCGCGTTCCGGAGCGAGTACGACGGCCGTCCGACGCCGAACATGGGCCGGCTGACCGGCTTCCGCGAGTGGGAGACGCTGCACCACGGCAAGGACCTCGCCGACATCGTCTCCGACCTCGGCTACGTCCGCGACGACGGCAAGACCCTGATCGGGCAGCCGCACCTCGACCTGGACCCGCAGAAGATGTGGACCCTGGACGACGTCCGCGGCAACACCTTCAACAGCCCGAACGTGCTGCTGAACGAGATGACCGACGCGGAGCGCGAGGCGCACGTCGCGGCGTACCGCGCGAGCTGAGGTGGTCCGGGTGGCCGACAAACACATCGTCCAGTTCGAACCGGTCGGGATCGAGATGGAGGTCGGCGAGGACGAGAAGATCCTCGACGCGGCGTTCCGGCAGGGCATCCACCTGATGCACGGCTGCCGCGAAGGACAGTGCTCGGCGTGCAAGTCCTACCTGCTCGACGGCGACATCCAGATGGAGCGCTACTCGACGTTCGCGTGCAACGACGCGGAGGTTGCCGAGGGCTACGTGTTGCTCTGCAAGGCGCACGCGTTCAGCGACTGCACGATCGAGCTGCTGAACTTCGACGAGGACGAGCTGCTCGGCGGCATCCCGATCCGGACCGTGGGTACGACGGTGGCCGCGATCGAGCCGGTCACCCGGGACATCGTGTCGCTGCGGCTGAAGCCCGCGGAGGAGTTCGACTTCAAGCCCGGGCAGTACGTCGACCTCACGATCCCGGGGACCGACGAGCACCGGTCGTTCTCGATGGCGACGACACCTTCGGGTGAGATCGAGTTCCTGATCAAGAAGTACCCGGGCGGCCGGTTCTCCGGGCTGCTGGACGACGGACTGGCGGTCGGCGACGAGCTCTCGATGACCGGTCCGTACGGATCGTCCACCCTGAAGGACGGGCACGTGCTGCCGGTGATCTGCGTCGCCGGCGGTGCCGGGATGGCGCCGATCCTGTCGATCCTGCGGCACCTCGCCGCGACCGGCAGCACCCGGCCGGTCCGGTTCTACTACGGCGCCCGGTCGGCGGCCGACCTGTTCTACCTGGACGCGATCCGCGAGCTCGGGGCGGGTCTCGCCGACTTCGAGTTCGTGGCGTGCCTGTCCGAGTCGGCGGACCCGCGGTACGAGGCCGGCAACGTCACCGAGGTGGTCGAACGCCGGGAGCCGCTGCTGCACAAGTGCGAGACGTACCTGTGCGGGCCGCCGCCGATGGTGGACGCGGCGCTCGCCCTGCTCGACGACCACGACGTACCGAAGGACCAGATCTTCTACGACAAGTTCACCAGCCCAGCGACTGGAGCCTGAGATGTCACAGACCAAGCAACGTAGTTTCCCGCGGATCGAGTTCACCGACTCCGAGGCCGGTGCGCTGGAGTTCCCCAGCTCGACCAGCCGCAGCTACAACTACTACAAGCCGGCGAAGCTGCGGGCGACGATGTACGAGGACGTCACGGTCGACGTCCAGCCGGACCCCGATCGGCACCTGAGCCAGGGCTGGATCTACGGCTTCGGCGACGGCCCGGGCGGCTACCCGAAGGAGTGGACGGCGGCGAAGTCGTCCAACTGGCACGCGTTCCTCGACCCGAACGAGGAGTGGGACCAGAGCATCTACCGGAACAACTCAGCGGTCGTCCGGCAGGTTGACCTGTGCCTGCAGAACGCCAAGCGGGCCAGGGCGTACGACGGGTGGAGCTCCGCCTGGCTGAAGTTCATCGAACGCAACCTCGGGGCGTGGATGCACGCCGAGAACGGGCTCGGGCTGCACGTGTTCACCGCCGTCCAGCGGTCCGGTCCGACGAACATGATCAACACCGCGGTCGCCGTGAACGCGGCGCACAAGCTGCGGTTCGCGCAGGACCTCGCGCTGTTCAACCTGGATCTCAGCGAGGCCGACGTACCGTTCGACGGCGCGGCGCACCAGGAGGTGTGGAAGTCGGCGCCGGAGTGGCAGCCGACGCGTGAGGTGGTCGAGCGACTGACCGCGGTCGGGGACTGGTGCGAGTTGCTGTTCGCGACGAACGTCGTGTTCGAGCAGCTCGTCGGCTCGCTGTTCCGCAGCGAGCTGGTGATGCAGATCGCGGCCCGCAACGGCGACTACATCACGCCGACGATCGTCGGCACCGGCGAGTACGACTACGACCGCGACCTCGGCTACTCGCGGAACCTGTTCCGGCTGCTGACCCGGGACGAGTCGTACGGCGAGACCAACAAGGTCCTGTTCGGCGAGTGGCTGGCGACCTGGGTGCCGCGGTGCCTGGACGCGGCGCACGCGCTGCAGCCGATCTGGTCGCAGCCGGCCGACAAGGCCGTCACGTTCGCGTCGAGCTTCGACGCGGCCAAGCAGAAGTTCCGCTCGTTGCTCACCGAGCTCGGGCTCGACACCCCGAAGGAGCTGGACCAGTGACCGCGATGCAGTTCGGATCCCAGACGCAGTTCTCCAACAAGTGCGGCGTGACCCTGATGAACACGCCGGTCGGCCGGGTGGTCGCGGACGTGATGGGCGGCAAGGACGGCGTCGAGCTGACCGAGTACCCGTCGATGATCCGCGTCGACGGTACCGGCGTCCTCGACTTCGACTACGCGGAGCTGACCGACGCGCTCGGCTCGGACTTCGACGGGTCGGTGTTCGAGGAGATCAGCTCGACGCACTACGGCCGGATGGTGCACCTGGACGAGCGGACCTTGCTGTTTGCCAGCCCGGAGGACGCCGCGGAGTACATCGGCTTCGACCTGACAGCCCACTAGGAGGCACGCATGTACGAGAAGGACGGCGAGAAGTACTACGTGGTCGACGCGCACGTGCACCTGTGGGACGGCCGCGAGTCGAACCTGAAGAACGTGCACGGCAAGCAGTTCATCGACTGCTTCTACGACTACCACCGGAACCTGAGCCCCGAAGAGCAGGTGTGGGACTACGACACCTACACGTACTACGGCGGCCAGCGGCTGATGAAGGACGTCTTCGAGGACGGGTACGCCGACCACGCGATCTTCCAGGCCACGCTGCTGAACGACTTCTACAAGAAGGGTTTCGGCCAGACCGACGAGGCGTTCGGGCTGGCGACCGAACACCCGGACAAGCTCACCTACAACCACGCGTACGACCCGCGGAACGGCGAAGCCGGCCTCGAGCAACTACGCCGCGACGCGGAGCGTTTCGGGCTCAAGGGCGTCAAGCTCTACACCGCCGAGTGGCACGGGGACTCGCGCGGCTACAAGCTCGACGAGCCGTGGTCGCGCCGGTACCTGGAGGAGTGCCTGAAGCTCGGGATCAAGAACATCCACGTACACAAGGGCCCGACGATCCGGCCGCTGGACCGGGACGCGTTCGACGTCGCGGACATCGACAAGGTCGCCACCGACTACCTCGACCTGAACTTCGTCGTCGAGCACGTCGGGCTGCCCCGGCTCGAGGACTTCTGCTGGATCGCCACCCAGGAGTCCAACGTGTACGGCGGACTCGCGGTCGCGATGCCGTTCGTCCACGCGCGGCCGAAGTACTTCGCGCAGATCATCGGCGAGCTGCTCTACTGGCTCGGCGAGGACAAGATCCTGTTCGCCAGCGACTACGCGTTGTGGACGCCGAAGTGGCTGGTGGAGAAGTTCGTGGACTTCCAGATCCCGGACGACCTGCCCGAGTACGCGCCGATCACGACCGCGCAGAAGAAGAAGATCCTCGGCCTGAACGCGGCCGCGCTGTACGGGCTCGACGTACCGGCCGAGTTGCAGGTTGCCGAGGCAGTCGCATGATCGCGGTCGCCACCTCGCTGTCCGACAGGGTCCTCGCGGCCCTGTCGACGGTGGCGGATCCCGAGCTGGACGAGCCGATCACCGACCTCGGTTTCGTCCGCTCGGTCCGGATCCAGGACGGCGACGTGACCGTGCACCTGCGGCTGCCGACGTCGTTCTGCTCGCCGAACTTCGCCTACCTGATGGCGTCCGACGCCCTGGACGCGCTGCGCACGGTCGAGCGGATCGGCGACGTGGTCGTGCGGCTGGACGACCACCACGACTCGGACAGGATCAACGCCGGCCTGGCGGCGGAGGCGGGGTACGTCGGCACCTTCGGCGTCGAGGCGGAGGAGAGCCTGGACGACCTCCGGCGGATCTTCCGGGAAAAGGCGCACCTGGCGGCGATGGAGCGGTGCGCCGCCGCACTCCTGCGGGACACCGAGCTGACCGTCGACAGTCTGCGGCTGGTGACGCTTGCGGACGTCCCGGAGGGGCCGCAGAAGGAGGCGTTGCTCCGGCGGCGGGTGGCGATCGGCCTCGGTGTTCACCCGGACGATCCGGTGGTCGTGGACGAGCAGGGCGGGCCGCTCGCGGCGGACGACGTACCGCTGCGGCTGCGGTTCGCGAAGTCCGTGCGGATCTCGATGGAAGGCAACGCGCACTTCTGCCGTGGACTGCTGGCTACGAGGTATGGAGACACACCATGAGAGCGGTACAGGTGGTCGGCTATCACGCCGATCTGACGATGTCCGACGTACCGGAGCCGAAGATCGAGGGCCCGCTCGACGTGATCGTTCGCGTCGGCGGCGCCGGAGTGTGCCGGACGGACCTGCACATCCTCGAAGGGCAATGGGCGGCGAAGTCCGGCGTCACGCTGCCGTACACGATCGGCCACGAGAACGCCGGCTGGGTGGAGGCCGTCGGCGACGCCGTCACCAACGTGAAGCCCGGCGACAAGGTGATCCTGCACCCGTTGGTCACCTGCGGGCTGTGCCGGGCGTGCCGCTTCGGCGACGACGTGCACTGCGAGAACAGTCAGTTCCCCGGGATCGACACCGACGGCGGGTACGCCGAGTACCTGCGGACGACGGCCCGCAGCGTCGTACGGATCGACGACAGCCTGGAGCCGGCCGACGTCGCGGCGCTCGCGGACGCGGGACTCACGGCGTACCACGCGGTCCGGAAGGCGTCGAGTCTGCTGCGTCCTGGGGACGTCTGCGTGATGATCGGCGCCGGCGGGCTCGGACACATCGGCATCCAGGTGCTGAAGGCGCTGTCTGCCGCGACGCTGGTGGTCGTCGACCGGAATCCGGCCGCCGTGGAGCTCGCCGTCGCGATCGGCGCCGACCACGGGATTGTTGCCGATGGCACCCAGGTACGGCAGGTGCTGGAGCTGACCGGCGGCGCCCAGGCGGTGATCGACTTCGTCGGCGAGGGCGGCGCGACCGCGGAGGGCGTCGCGATGCTGCGGCGGGCCGGCAACTACTACGTGGTCGGGTACGGCGAGAACCTCGACGTACCGACCATCGACATCATCTCGACCGAGATCAACTTCGTCGGGAACCTGGTCGGCTCGTACACCGACCTGCAGGAACTGATGGTGCTCGCCGCCCGGGGCCAGGTCACCCTGCACACCAGCAAGTACCCGCTCGCCGACTACCAGCAGGCGATCGACGACCTCGGCCGCGGGCAGGTCCGCGGCCGGGCGATCCTGATCCCGTAAGAGAGGTCTGACTGATCATGGCCAAGGAACTACGGTTCAACGAAGACGCACGGCGGCTGCTCGAGTCCGGGGTGAACGCCCTGGCCGACGCCGTCAAGGTGACGCTGGGTCCGAAGGGCCGCAACGCCGTCCTGGAGAAGCTGACCGGGCCGCCGACGATCACGAACGACGGGGTGACGATCGCCCGCGAGATCCAGCTGCGCGAGCCGTTCGCGAACATGGGCGCCCAGCTGGTCAAGGAAGTCGCGATGAAGACCAACGGCGTGGTCGGCGACGGTACGACGACCGCGACCGTGCTCGCCCAGGCGATGGTCCGCGAGGGGCTGCGGGCGGTCGACGAGGGCGCCAACCCGATGCGGGTACGCCGCGGCATCGAGCAGACCGTACCGGTGGTGGTGGCGACGCTGCGCTCGTGGGCGGCCGACGTCGGCGGCGGGCAGGACCTGCGGAACATCGCCACGATGGCGGCCGGCGACGACGAGTCGATCGGCGAGGTGATCGCCGAAGCGGTCGAACGGGTCGGGCGGAACGGGATCGTCAGCACCGAGGAGTCCGACGGGCTCGGGCTGTCGGTCGAGGTCGTCGACGGGATCGAGTTCGACCACGGGTACACGTCGGCGTACATGGTCACCGACAAGGAGCGGATGGAGGCGGTGCACGAGCGGCCGGTCATCCTGCTCACCAACCGGAAGATCAACCAGGTGCAGGACATCATGCCGACGGTCGAGGTGGCCAAGCGGGCGGACCGGCCGCTGGTCGTGATGGCCGAGGACGTGACCGGGCCGGCGCTGCAGTTCCTGGTCGGCGGCAACATGCACGGCACGATGCAGACGGTCGTCGTACGGGCGCCCGGCTTCGGGCACCGGCGGATCGCCGAGCTGGAGGATCTGGCGGTCGCGCTGGGTGGGCATGTGATCGCGCAGGACACCGGGCTGGAGCTGGGCGAGGTCGCGTTGGAGCACCTGGGGACGTGTGACCGGATCACGATCAGCGAGAACAGTACGACGATCGTGGGCGGGCACGGTGATCCCGCACTGGTCGAGGCGCGGCTGGCGCAGTTGGAGACGCAGTTCGAGCGGGCGCGGATCGACGCGGACCGGGACAGCCTGCAGCTGCGGATGGCGCGGCTGTCGGGGCGGGTCGCGGTGATCCGGGTCGGCGGCGCGACGAGCGTCGAGCTGAAGGAGCGGATGCTCCGGGTCGAGGACTCGCTGGCCGCTACCCGGGCCGCGGTCGAGGAAGGTGTAGTGGCCGGCGGCGGTACGGCGCTGGTGCAGGCGCAGGAGGCGGTGTCTCGCGTCGAGTTGACTGGTGACGACGCGATCGGCCGCGAGGTCGTCCGGCGGGCGCTGCCCGAGCCGCTGCGGTGGATCGCGATCAACGCCGGATACGACGGTGACGACGTGGTGAAGAAGGTGGCGGATCTGCCGCTGGGGCACGGGTTCAACGCGCTCACCGGGCAGTACGACGACATGTTCGACCAGGGCGTGATGGATCCGCTGAAGGTGACCCGCGCGGCGCTGGAGAGCGCGGCGTCGATCGCAGCCCTGCTGATCACCACTGAGACCGCTGTGGTCGAGGAGATCCTCGGCAACCCCGGCGCCATCGTCGCCCCCGGCTTCGGCGACCTGGCCGAGGGCATGGTCCGCCCGTCGAACATCTACTGAGATGACAGTGTCCGAGCCCGCGGTGCAGGCTGGGGGTGCGGCGGCCCTGATCCCCGGGCCGACCGCGCGCCAGCTGTCCGCCGCGGCCCGGACCTTCGGCCTGCTGGTGCCGCCGGTCCGGCTGCACCTCGTCTGGCTCGCGGCGCACTTCGAGTACGACGTGGGCACGCTCGCGGCCCACGCCGGGGTCAGCGTGGCCACCGCCAGCCAGCACCTCGCCAAGCTGCGGATCGCCGGCCTCATCACCGTCCACCGGCACGGCCGGCGCCACGTCTACACCGTCGACGACCCACACATCCGCGCCCTGGTCGCCCAGATCTTCGCCCACATCACCCCCGACGGCACCCTGGCTCCGCTCGCCCCGGACAGCGCCCGCGCCGTGGACGCGACCCCCCGCACGGTTGTGTCCCCCGCCGGGCTGATCCCGGTCCGGACCGGTGCTTTACGGAATCAAATCCGCTCTCCGTGACGGATATGTTCCGGAAAGGCGGCTGCGAGTAGAAGGTAACGACCAGTACTATCTAGTCCATGACGGTTCCGGTGCGGCGGTTGTGGGTGGCGGTGCTGTGTGGGTACCTCGCGTTCGGGGCGGCGTTGCAGGCGTTGCCGACGTACGTGCCGGAGAGGTTCGGCGGGGGAGCGCTCGCGAGTGGGACCGCGGTGGGGATCGCCTTCCTGGCGACGGCGTGCGGGCGGCCGTTCGCCGGGTGGCTCGCGGATGCGGGGTGGTCGCGGCCGGTGGTGATCGCCGGGGGAGTGCTGGCCGCGGTCGGTGGCTTGGGGCAACTGCTCGCGCCGGATCTGCCGGTGTTGCTGGTGGCGCGGCTGGTGATGGGTGCCGGCGAGGCCGCCTTGTTCTCGGCCGCTCTCCCATGGGTCCTGTCCGGCAGTCGAACCTCCCAGCGAGGGAAGCTCGCCGGCTGGTTCGGCCTCTCCATGTGGGGCGGCCTGGCCGCCGGCCCGGTACTGGCAGGTGCTGTCGGCCGGGTGGTCTGGTGGGTGGTTGTCGGTTTGTGTGTGGCGTCGGTACTTCTCGTGCTGAGTACGCGGCGGGATCCGGGGCGGATGCGTCCGCTGGGGAAGATCCGGATCGTCGTCTCGTTGCCAGGGGCAATTATCGGACTGGCGGCCTACTGCTACGGGACGGTGGTGGCGTTGCTGGTGCTGCGGCTGCGGGACGCGCACCTCGGGGGTGACGGGTTCGCGCTGAGCGTGTTCGCGGGCGCCTTCCTCCTGCTGCGGTTCGCCGGGAGCCCGTTGGTCGACCGGTACGGCGGGCGTGTCGTCGCCGTGGTGACGGTCGCCGTGGAGGTGGTTGCGCTGGTGGTGATCGCGCGCGCCGCCACCTCCACCCTCGCCCTCGTGGGTACGGCGTTCGCCGGGTTCGGGATGGCGCTGATCTACCCGGCGTGTGTCTCGATGACGCTCGACCGGACGCGCGGACTCCCGCCGGGCGTGTCGATGGGCGTGATGACCTCGTTCTGGGACCTCGGCGTGATGGCGGCCGGTCCGCTCGGAGGCCTGATCGCCGAGCGGGCCGGATACCCCGCGGCGTTCCTGGTCGCGGCCGGCACCGGCTTCGCGTGTGTCGTCGTACTGCTCAGAATGCCGCGTCGAGCAGTGTCTCCACGATGACCCGCGCCTCCGCGCCCAGCCCGGGGTCCTGGTCGATCGCGCTGATCAGCGTCGCACCTTCCAGTACGACGACCAGCTGCCGCGCGATCGCCCGCGGATCCCGCGCGTCGGCCAGCAGTCGCTCGAACAACTCCCGGTAGAACCGGAGATGGTCCCGCGCGAGCCGCCGCGGCGCGCCGTCCTGGCCGCGGTCCTCGGTGGCCGCGTTCATCATCGCGCAGCCGCGGAACCCGGCCTCGGCGTACCAGGTCGCGATCAGGTCGAAGACCGCGAGCACCTGCGCACGACCGGGCGGCGCGGCGTCGACGGCCTCGTGGTGCCAGGCCCGGACCCGCTGGGTGCGGTCGGTCAGCACCGCCTCGACCAGGCCCTCCTTGGAGCCGAAGTTCTTGTAGATCGTGAGCTTCGACGCTCCGGCCGCCTCGACGATCTCGTTGATCCCGGCCGCGTGGATCCCGCGCCGGCCGAACACCTCCGCCGCCGCCTTCAGGATCCGGGCCCGGGTCGCCTCGGGGTCCAGCCGTTCGCCAGCCTTCACCGGCATCGTGCGATCACCTCCACGGCCCCACCCTACCGAGCTGGACCAAGATAAGAACGATCGGTACTATCATGCCTCATGTGGGCACACGTAGCTGAGGCGTTCGAGCGGAACTTCACCGAGTACGGCGAGCCGGGCGCGGCGTTCGCGGCGTACCACCGGGGCGAGCTGGTGGTCGACCTGTGGGGCGGTACGGCGGGCCGCGACACGATCCACCTGATGTTCTCCGGCACGAAGGGGCTGACCGCCGCGTGCGTGCTGCTGCTCGTCCAGCGCGGACAGTTGACGCTGGACGATCCGCTCAGCCGGTACTGGCCCGAGTTCGGTGCCCAGGGCAAGGAATCGGTCACGGTCGCGGAGGTGCTGTCGCACCAGGCGCGGCTGCCGGGCGTGGAGGCGGGGTACGCCGAGCTGCTGGACCACGATGCGATGGCGGCACATCTGGCCGCGCAGGCCCCGGATGCCCACGCCGGGTTCGTCTACCACCCGATTTCCTGGGGCTGGTTGCTGGACGAGCTGGTGCGGCGGGTGGACGGGCGGCCCGTCGGGCGGTTCTTTGCGGAGGAGTTTGCCGCGCCGCTGGAGCTGGAGGTGTGGATCGGGTTGCCGGACGCGCTGCATCACCGGGTGGCGACGATGGTGGCGCCAGAAGGTGTGCTGGTGGAGGGGCCGAACCCGTTGTGGGTGCCGGGTGCGGAGAAGATCTGGAACAGCACCGAATACAGAAGCGCCGGCCTGGCCGCGGTCGGCGGTTATGCGACGGCCCGCGGGATGGCGAAGTTCTACGCGTCCCTGCTCGACCCCGACGGCATCCTGACGCCGAGGACCGTCGAGCTGGGACGGCGTGAGATCCGGCGCGGCCGCGAGATGCGGTACGGCGCCGGCTTCGAGTTGCAGACCGGTGACGGCCGGATGGGCGACGACGCGGACGCGTTCGGGCACGCCGGGGCCGGTGGCTCGCGGCACGGCGCCTGGCCGGGCCGCGAGACCAGCTTCTCCTACCTGATGACCGAAGTACGCAACGCGCCCGACGACCGTCCGGTCAACCTGCTCCGGGCGCTCAGCCGAGGTAGTCGCGCCACGGGCCGGTGATCGCCAGCGTGATGCCCGGCGTCTGGATGTTGACGAACAGCACCTTGCCGTCGGCGGAGAACGACGGACCGGTGAACTCGGAGTCGTTCAGCTGGTTGCGGGCGATGGCGTACGTCGGGCCGCCCGGCGTCGCGCTCAGCACGTGGCTGCTGGCGTTGCCGTCCTCGGCCAGTACCAGCGAGCCCCACGGCGTCACGGTGACGTTGTCCGGGCTGTCGAAGTTGTAGTCGTCGTACTTCGCGTCCGGGCCGAGGTCGGCGGCCGCGTTGTCCGGGAAGTACGTGACCAGCTGGATCGTCTCGGTCTTGTAGTTGTAGAACCAGACCATGCCGTCGTGCGGGACCGCGTCCTTGGGCAGGTCCGACGTACCGGACTCGGCGTACGAGTTCACGACGTACACGCCGTCCTCGGTGCCGAAGACGCCCTCGAACTTCTTGCCGCGGGTGATCTGGCCGTCGGTGAACTGCTTGCGCACCGAGGTGGTCGCGCCGTCGCGGTCCGGCACCGGCACCCACTTCACCCGGAACGGGCGGAGCAGCTGCGCGGAGGTCAGGTACGCCACGTCCGGGATCGGCTTGCCGTCGTCACCGAGGATCGCGAGCGCCTCGAGCGTGCCGAAGTCCTTGTTCTGCAGGTCCTGCCAGCTGTGCGGGCCGAGCTTGTAGCCGCGCGGGCCCGACCAGCGGTAGAAGGACCCGTTCGGGCCGGAGGCGTCCTCGGACAGGTAGACGTGGGTCCGGTCGGCGTCGATCGCGAGCGCCTCGTGGGCGTACCGGCCGAGCGCCTTCAGCGGCACCGGGTGCGCGGTCTTGCCGTCGCCCCAGACCTCGAAGACGTACCCGTGGTCCTTCAGCCGGGTGGTGCCGTTGGCCTTGTTCTCGGTCTCCTCGCAGGTCATCCAGGTGCCCCACGGGGTCGGGCCGCCGGCGCAGTTCGTCAGCGTGCCGGAGATGCCGACCCACTCGCCGAGGTTCGTGCCGTCCTTGTCGACGTCGATCACCGTGCAGCCGCCGGCCGCGCCGACGCCGGTGTCGTAGACGGTGCCCTCGATCTGCGGTACGCCGAGCGCGTCGTTGCCGCCGATCTCGTGGTTCTGGATCAGCTGGTACCGGCCGCGGTCGCCGGCGAACACCGCCGTACCGTCGTGCAGCGTCGGCGTCGGGTGGCCGCTCTTCAGCTTGGTCTCGCCGGCCTTGGTGACGATCTTGTACTTGAACCCGGCCGGCAGCGCGAGGATGCCCTTCGGGTCGTCGAGCAGCGGCGGGAAGGGCCGGTGCTGCGGGAACGGCCCGTGGCCGGGGTGCGACGCGGGGGTGGCCTCGGCCAGCGTCGGCACGGCGCCGACAGTGGTGAAGCCGACGCCGGCGGCGCCGGCAGCGGCGCCGCGGAGGACGGAACGGCGGTCGACAGACATGGTGTGACTCCTTGGAATGACGGTTCCCGAGATCTGGATCCTTCCGGCCGTTGGCTGACAAGCGGCAAACATCAGGTGAACTGCTCTCAGCCAACTCTCAGTTGAGCCACTGCAACGAACCGTCACCGGGCGGCGTCTAGGGTGAGAGGTGATCATGATGCGCGAGGCGCTGACCGTGGTGGCTGTGGCCGTGCTGCTGGTTGCGTGCGGCAATGAATCGACGACTGGAGGACAACCGTCCATGACGCCGAGCACGAGTAGCAGTTCCGGGCCCGCGAGCCCCGGCGGCGGTCCCGCCGCGCAGGCCACGGCCGATCTGGCCAAGCGGCTGGGCGTCGACGCCGCCGCCGTGAAGGTGGTCAGTTCGACCGAGGTGACCTGGCCGGACGGCAGCCTCGGCTGCCCGGAACCGGGGATGATGTACACCCAGATGCTGGTACCGGGGAACCGGACGATCCTCGAGGTCGGCGGGAAGCAGTACGCGTACCACTCCAGCGCCTCCCGGGCGCCGTTCCTTTGTGAGCATCCGAAGCCACCCGCACGGTGAAAACTTTCCACACAATCGGGTGTATCAATCCGCGCCGAGGGCGACTCCGCAGCAGTGTGGGGGGACGCCCTCGGCCGTTGCAGGGGGGAGAGCGGCGCAGGGCGGCGTAGAGGGGGAGGCTGACGCGGTGCGGGGAGTCCGGGCGGTCAGGCCGGAGGTCCGCACCGCGTCGGCGCGCGTCGGCGCGCGTCTCAGAGCGAGGCGAGCGCGTCGCCGGCCTGGAGGACCGGGCCGGTTCCGGGAGCCGGCTGGGTGCGGGCGAACGCGAGCAGCGCGGCGGCTGCCTGTACGGCGTTCTCGCCGGTGACGGACATCCGCCCCGCGATCAGCCCGGCGACCAGCGGTGTCGCGAACGACGTACCGCTCCAGCGCGCCATGCCTTCGAACTCGCGGAGTTCGCCCGCGTGTGGCGGTTCGGTGCACTGGTACTCGCCGGTGAGGAACGCGTTCACCAGGTCCGACCCGGGTGCGTAAACGTCGACCCAGCCGCCGAAGTTGCTGAACGACGCCCGGTCGCGCCCGTTGTCCGCGAGCGCACCGACCCCGACCGTCTCCGGGAACGCGGCCGGCCAGAAGTAGTCCCGGGTCGCCTCGTTGCCCGCGGCAGCGACCAGAGCCAGGCCGTTGATCCGGTCGAGCCTGGTCTTGATGAACACGTCCAGCCCGAGCGGCGGCAGGTTGAAGCGGGTCCGCGTACCGGCCGACAGGCTGATGACGTCCGGCGCCAGGTCGAGTACCTCGTCCAGCGCCTGCGCGAGATCGAACTCCCACATCGCCCCGGCCGTGGTGAAGTAGCTCTTCACGACGATCTCCACATTGCGCGCGACCGCCCGCATCACCCCGGCGATGAACGTGCCGTGCCCGGCGTACGGACGGATCCGCCCGGAGCCGTCGAACGCGTTCTCCGGGTCGCCGGTCACCCCGCCCAGCCAGTACGCCGCGGGCGCGTCCGACCAGCCGACATCGAGTACGACGACCTTCACACCACGGCCGTCGGCGGCGCCCGCGGGCAGGAACGGCGTCGGCAGCACCGGGTCCGGCGGACTGCCCGGCGGTACTTCCTCCGGCTCGGTGGCCGGGCACGGGCTGACGCTCGGGCACACGTAGAACAGGTGTTCCGGCGTTACCACGCCGCGCCCGAGACGCAGGTCGGCGTACCGCAGGAATCGTTGGGTGTACGAACGGTCCTCCGGCGCGTCCGGCGGTACCTCGTCGGGCAGCAGCAGCCGGGTGACGCCGCCGATCCCGCCCTCGGCCGGACGGCCGCCGCGGAACAGTTCGATCACCCGCGGGACGTCCTCGTCGCGGACCAGTACCACGCCGGTGCGGTACAGGTAGTCGGCCCCCTCCGGCCGCTTCTCCCAGTCCGGCGGGAAGATCTCGACCTCTTTGCCGTACGCCGCCAGAATCAATTCGAGCTGCGCGACGTACTTTCGCTCATTCGTTTGATCCACCATTTTCCGTTTCCTCCCCTGGATCAATCTGCGGCCGTATCATTTCAGAATGCCGGTGGCCGGGGGGAGTGCCGCGGCGGTGGAAAATCTACTGCCGCTCGCGTTGTCGCGTCCGCACGACGCGATCGCCGCGGCGCGGACAGTGCTGGCCGATTCGCCGCCGGCCGTCGCCGCCTCGATCGCGCACCAGGCCTGGGGGATCGGGCTGCGGCAGCTCGGCGAGGTGCCGCCGGCGGTCCGGCAGTTGCGCACCGCGCTGCGGCTGGCCGAGCAGTCCGGGCGGTCGGAGCGGGAGGCGGATGTCCTTGCCACGTTGGGCGCAACGCTCGGCCGGGCGGGGCGGAGCCGCGAGGGGCTGGCCCGGCTGGACCGGGCGGTGGACCTCAGCCGCGGCGCGCTGACGGGGCGGGTGCTGCTGCGGCGGGCCGACGTACTGCTCGTGCTCGGCCGGCACCGGGAGGCGCTCGACGACCTGCGGGCCGCGATCACCCGGCTGCGGCGGTCCGGCGACCAGGTCTGGGAGGCGCGGTCGCGGAACTATCGCGGATTCATCCAACTGGCGTTGGGCGGGACGAAGCGGGCGGACGCGGATTTCGCGGTCGCGGAGAAGTTGTACGCCGCCGCGGGGCAGGAGTTCGAGTACGCCGAGGCGCGGGGAAACCGGGGGCTGGTCGCGTACGCGCGGGGGGATCTGCCGGCCGCGCTGCGGTACCTGGACGAGGCGGGACGGCGGTTCGCGGCGGTCGGCGTGAGCTGGCCGGACCTCGCGATCGACCGGTGCGGCGTACTGCTGGCCGCCGGGTTGAGCGCGGAGGCGCTGGCCGAGATGGATCAGGCGATCGGAGCTGGGGGCGGTACGGCGACGAAGCGGGGCGAGCTGTTGTTCGCGGCGGCGACGGCCGCGCTGGCGGCGGGGGATCCGGCCGGGGCACAGGAGCGAGCGGAGCGGGCGCGGCGGCTGTTCTCGGCGCAGCGGCGGGAGTGGTGGTCGGTGCGGTCGTCGATGGTGGTGCTGGAGGCGCGGTACCAGGCGGGTGAGCGCGGGGAGGCGTTGCTTCGGCGGGTGACCGAGGTGGCGCGGCGGCTCGATGCGGTGGGTGCTTCGGAGGCGACGGCGGCGCATCTGCTGGCTGGGCGGTTGGCGTTGGCTGCTGGGCGGACGGTGGCGGCGGATCGACAGCTGGCGTTGGCGGGGCAGCACAGCAAGGACGCGCCGCCGATCGCGCGGAGTGCGGCGTGGCTGGGGAAGGCGTTGCGGGCCGAGGCGCGGGGCGACGTACGGGCGATGTTGTCGGCGTGTGGTCGTGGGTTGGATGCGTTGGACGAGCATCGGCTGACGATGGGCGCGACCGAGTTGCGGGCGTTGGCGACCGGGCAGGGCGCCGAGTTGGCTGAGCTGGCGTTGCGGGATGCGTTGCGGCGCGACGATCCGCGGCGGTTGCTGGTGTGGGCCGAGCGGTGGCGGGCGACGACGTTGGGCGTTCCACCGGTCCGGCCGTCCGACGATGGTCAGCTGGCCGGGGAGCTCGCCGCGTTGCGGGACGTCGTACGGCGGTTGGACGCGGCACCGGATCCGTTGCTGGAGAAAGAACGGCGGCGACTGGAGAAGACGGTGCGGGACCGTACGTTGCGCGCGCAGGGTGGGGCGCGGGACGGGGCGCTGCTGCCGTTCGACGTCGACGAACTGATCGACGCACTGGGCGAAACGGTGCTCGTAGAACTGCTAGACATCGGCGGGACACTCCACGCACTGGTCCTCCGCGACGGCAACATCACCCACCACGAGGTAGGCTCCCTCACCACCGCCGCCCTCGAAGCAGAACGCACCCGCTTCCACCTCCGCCGCCTCGCCCACACCCGCCCCCCAACCCCGATACCCACCCCCCACACGCCCACCGCTGCACCCGAGGGGTTCCCGCCCGCCGCTCGACCCGAGGGGTTCCCATACCCCGGTCCGGCCGAGGGGTTTCCGCACGCCGGTCCGGCCGAGGGGTTTCCACCCACCGCTCCGTCCGATGGGTTCCCGCCCACCGCTTCACCGGATGGGTTTCCACCCACCGCTCCACCCACGGGGTTGCCGGACGTTGGTTCGCCTGCGGGGTTTCCAGACGCCTCCCCGGTCGCGGGGCTCCCACACGCTCGGCCGCTGGTGGGATTTCCACACCCCTCTGCGCTCGGAGGGGTGGTGGACGGGACGGCGGTTGGCCGGCGGCAGCCGGCGGGTGGGGAGGGTGAGCCGGGCGCGCCGCGTCCCGCGGGTGGCGAGGGTGCACCGCGTCCCGCGGGTGGCGAGGGTGCACCGCGTCCCGCGGGTGCGGCGGGTGGGGAGGGTGGGCCGCGTCCTGCGGGTGCAGGTGGGAGCGGGGGTTATCGCGGGCCGTCGTTCGAGGTGTTGGGGAGGCGGTTGGCGGACGCGGTGTTGGGGAGTGCGCGGGAGCTGATCGGGGATCGGGCGGTGGTGGTGGTGCCGCCGGGGCGGTTGCAGGCGTTGCCTTGGGGGTTGGTGCTGGGGGAGCGGGCGGTGAACGTGGTGCCTTCGGCGGCGGTGTGGTTGCGGGCTCGGGAGGTGCGGGCGCCGGCCGAGCGGCGGGTGGTGCTGGTGCTGGGGCCGGGGTTGCCGGCGGCGCGTGGTGAGGTGCTGCGGCTGGCGGCGCAGTACCCGGACGCGACCGTGCTCGCGGACGGCGACGCGACGGCGGAGAGCGTACTGCGGGCCCTCGACGGCGCGTGGATCGCGCATATCGCGGCGCACGGCACGTTCCGCGCGGACAGCCCGCTGTTCTCGTCACTGCGGCTCGACGACGGACCGCTGACCGTGTACGACTTCGAGCGCCTGCGCCGGGCGCCGTACCGGATGGTCTTGTCCAGCTGCGATTCCGGGCTCGCGAAGCCGGTCGGCGCGGACGAGCTGCTCGGGTTGAGCAGCAGCCTGATCCCGCTCGGCGCGGCCGGCATCCTCGCGAGCGTCGTACCGGTGAACGACCCGGCGACCGCGCCGCTGATGCTCGCCGTCCACGAGAACCTGCGGGCCGGCCAATCGTTGGCGGAGGCCTTCGCGGCAGCCCGGCAGAGGATCGGGAACGACCCGGTCGCGGAGGCGGCGGGGCGATCGTTCGTCGCACTCGGGGCGTGATGTATCAGCAGTCGGCCGGAGCGCTCTGTACCAGTAAGAGCAGAGTGGTCCGGCGGAGAGGGGGGACGGCATGCGGGACGATCCGACGGTCGTCGACCTGGTCGCCAGGGCCAGGGACGGCGAGAAGAACGCGTGGGACGAGCTGGTGCAGCGGTACGCGCCGCTGGTCTACTCGATCTGCCGGCGGTACCGGCTGGCGCAGCCCGACATCGACGACGTCGGGCAGAGCGTGTGGCTGCGGCTGGTCGAGCACCTGCCCGGCCTGCGCGAGCCGGCCGCGTTGCCGGGCTGGATCGCGACCACGACGCAGCGCGAGTGCTTCCGGCTGATCCGGGCCGGCAGTCGTGTCGAACCGGTCGACCTGGCGGCCTCCACCGACGTACCGGAGCAGGCGATCGCGGAGGAAGAGGTACTGCGGCACGAGCGTGGCGCGATCCTGCGGACCGCGTTCGGTGAGCTGTCCCGCCGGTGCCAGCTGCTGCTGTCGCTGCTCATGCAGGACCCGCCGGCGCCGTACGACGAGATCAGCCGGCGACTGGAACTACCGATCGGCAGCATCGGCCCGAACCGGGCGCGCTGCCTGACCCGGCTGCGGCAGACACCGGCCCTGGCGATGCTCGCGGCCGACGACGGATCAAGGGGGTGAGATCGTGATCGACCCGGACTGGAACGACGACGAGAAACTGATCGAGGCGTTGCGGGTGGCGTTCGCCGACGCGGACGACGTACCGGCGGCGTTCGTCGAGGCCGGCAAGGCGGCGTTCGCGTGGCGGACCATCGACGCCGAGCTGGCGGCGCTCACCTACGACTCGGCGCTGCACCCGCCGGCCGCGCTCGCGGTCCGCTCCGAGAGTGCGGTACTGCGGTCGATGACGTTCGCGTCGGACGGCTGGACGGTGGAGCTGGAGCTCACTCCGGACGCCGTCCTCGGGCAACTCGACCCACCCGAGGACGGCTCGGTCACCGCCCGCGGCGACGGCGGCACACTGGCCACCGCGGACATCGACGAACTCGGCTTCTTCGTCCTCGGCCCGCCGCCGACCGTCCCGTACCGCCTGGTCTGCTCCACCCGCTCGGGCATCACCATCCTCACCGGCTGGATCACCCCCTAGGTTGCGAACACCTGCGAGTCGTCCGCGAACGCCTTGAACTCGAGGGCGTTCCCGGCCGGGTCGTGGAAGAACATCGTCCACTGCTCGCCGGTCTGCCCCTGGAACCGGACGTACGGCTCGATCACGAACTCGGTGCCGGCCGCCGTGAGCCGCTGCGCGAACTGCTGGAACTCCTCGACGGCGAGGATCAGCCCGAAGTGAGGCACCGGTACGTCGTGCCCGTCGACCGGGTTGTGGATCCGCTGCGCGCGCTCGGGCGCGAGGTGCGTGACGAACTGGTGACCGTGCAGGTTCCAGTCGATCCAGGTCTCGGAGCTGCGACCCTGCGCGAGCCCGAGAACCTCACCGTAGAAGCGCCGCGCCGCGTCCAGATCGTCGACCGGCATCGCGAGATGGAAGCGAGGAATGGATTCAGTCATCGCACCATTCAAGCAGTCGTCTCGTCCCGCAGTTCGATCTCCACGTGTGGCCGCGACTGCCACAACGCCCACTCCGCGCTGACGTCCCCAGCGGTGCGCAGCAGCAACGGCAGATGGTCCTGCAGCAGCGTGTCGACCGTCGTCTCCGCCGCATGCACGGTCACGTTCATCGCGGCCCGGACGGTGCCGGTCCCGTCGCGGACCGGCGCCGCGACCGACCGAACTCCCGGCGCGAGTTCCTCGTCCGCCAACGCCCAGCCGCGCGCCCGGATCTCGGTCAGCTCGTCCCGCAGCTGCTCACCACTTCGCCCGATGTACGGCGGAAGCCCCGCCCGGCTCGGCTGCGCCAGTACGTCCGCCAACTCGTCGGGGGAGAGCGCCGACAGCAACACCTTCCCCTGGGAGGTCTGTACGGCAGGGAACCGGGTGCCGATGTCGACCCGCAGCGCGATCAGCTTCGGTACCGACACGCGCGCGACGTACACGATGTCGGACCCGTCGAGCTGCGCCATCGACGACGACTCGCCGGTGCGGGCGACGAGCGCCTCCAGGTGCGGTCGCGCGATGTCCCACAGGCCGAGTGAACCGACGTACGCCATCCCGAGCGTGAGCACCTTCGGCGTCAGCTGGAACGCGCCGTCCGCGGTCCGCACGAAGCCGAGCTCCTCCAGCGTCAGCAGCAGCCGGCGCGCGGTCGGCCGGGCGAGACCGGCGGCCGCCGCGACCTCAGACAGCGACATCGTGCGGTGGCCGGCGTCGAAGCAGGCGAGCACGTCCAGTCCGCGCGCCAGCGCCTCGACGAAGTCCGGTCCGGTTCCGCGGCCTGCCATCTGTCCTCCTGCTGTCTACGGTTCACCGAAGATGGTGCCACGCGCTTCGCGGGTCGAGTCGGACTTGTAGTCCGTGTACTGGTACGGGTTGTCCAGCACCTCGCCCTCCGGCAGCTCCGGGTTCATCCCGCTCTTCCACGCCTCCTCGCCGAGCGCCGACCGCAGGTGTTCCACGGTCGCGTCGACTTCCCGGCGTACGGCGGACAGGTCGCAACCGACCAGCTTGTGGTCCTGCTTCACCACGCGACCGTCGACGATGACCGTGTGTACGTCGCCGCGCTGCGCCTGGAACGCGACGTGGCCGTAGGGATTGAGGAGCGGGAACGAGACCGGTGAGGCGTCGTTCTTGATCAGCACGACGTCGGCCTTCTTACCTGGTTCGAGGCTGCCGAGGTCGTCGCGGCCGAGAGCCTTCGCGCCGCCGCGGGTCGCCCAGTCGACAACGTGCTCGGCGCGGAGATGGCTGTGCGTCACGGTGGCACCCTTCAGATGCGCCTCCAGGTGCTCCCGGGCGCGGTCGGCGCCGAGCGTACTGCGCATCGCGCTGAACAGGTCGCCGCTCCACCACACGCTGGTGTCCATCGAGAGCGACACCGGGATGTTGTGCCGCCGGACCTGCCAGGTGGGCGGATACCCCTGGCCGGCGCTCTGCTCGGACTCGGTGGAGACCGAGATTGAGCCGCCGGTCGCAGCGATCCGCTGGTACGAGTCAGTGGTCAGCGTCGCCGAGTGGACGTAGATGTTCTTCGGCGTCATGAACTCGTTCTCGTGCATGAGCCGGATGCCGTTGTCGTTCGTCGCGCCCCAGACGCCGGCGTGCGTGGTGACCGGCAGGTCGAGTTCGCGGGCCACCTCGAACGCGGCCCGCTCCGGGAACTCCGGGTCTCCGGTGACGTCGAAGGCCAGCTGCAGCCCGAGCCGCCCGTCGTCGCGCAGCCGCTCGAGGAACGCCCGTACGGCGGGGTCCGCGGTCCACTCCCACGGCCCGGCCTGGATGTTGCCGTAGGCAAGCACGAACCGCCCGGGTACGGCGCGCAGCGCGTCCATGGCGGCCTCGGCGTGCTCGACGCTCTGCAGGCCGTGCGACCAGTCGACGGTGGTGGTCACGCCCGCCTCGAGGGACTCCCAGGCCGACGTCAGGTTGCCGGCGTGCACGTCCTCGGGGCGGAAGGTCCTGCCGTGCTCGAGGTAGTACCAGACGAAGTACTGCGTGAGCGTCCAGTCGGCGCCGTACGCGCGCATCGCGGTCTGCCACATGTGCCGGTGGGTGTCGATCATCCCGGGCATCACGATGCCGCCGGTCGCGTCGATCACCTGAGTGCCCTCGGGGACGGCGAGGTTCGGGCCGACCTCGGCGACCTGATCGCCGGCGATCAGCACGTCCGCGCTCGGCAGCACCGTGTGCCGGTCGTCCATCGTCAGGACCGTGCCGCCCCGCAAGACGATCGGTGCTGTGCTCATGAGTCCCCTCCAGAAGTAGCCGGACAGACGTCCGTATGACGGTCATCGGGGCGATGAGGCTCACTCTCTGCCGCCCTGCGAGTGCTGTCAAGAGGTCTTGACGGCAGACTTTCGCGCTGCCGAGACTGATTGCGGACAGATGTCCGTGAATCCTGGAGGTTGCGTGAAGGGACCGTTGTCCGGGTTGCTGGTGGCCGACTTCTCGCGGATCCTCGCGGGGCCGTACGCGACCATGCTGCTCGCCGATCTGGGCGCCGACGTGATCAAGGTCGAGGCGCCCGGCGGTGACGACACCCGGTCCTGGCAGCCACCGGTCCGCGACGGCGTCTCGACGTACTACCTCGCGGTGAACCGGAACAAGCGGTCGATCGCGCTCGACCTGAAGAACGCCGAGGACCTGGCGGTGGCCCACGAGCTGGCCCGGCGGGCCGACGTACTGGTGGAGAACTTCCGGCCGGGCGGGCTGGCGCGGTTCGGGCTCGACTACCAGGCCGTTGCCGAGGGCAACCCGCGGCTGGTCTACGCGTCGATCAGCGGGTTCGGGTCCGGGCCGCGGGGTGCGGAGCTGCCCGGGTACGACCTGATCGTGCAGGCGATCTCCGGGCTGATGAGCCTGACCGGCGATCCGGGCGGCGAGCCGTTCCGGGCCGGGATCTCGGTGTTCGACGTGATGGCCGGGCTGCACGCGACCATCGGCGTACTGTCGGCGCTGCACCAGCGGGCGGACAGCGGCCGCGGTCAGCACGTCGAGGTGAACCTGTTGTCGTCGGCGCTGTCCGGGCTGGTGAACCAGTCGAGCGCGTACGTCGCGGGCGGCGTGGTGCCGGAGCGGATGGGGAACAGCCACCCGAGCCTGTTCCCGTACGAGCCGCTGCCCTGCGCCGACGGGGACCTGATCATCACGGCCGGGAACAACGGGCAGTTCCGCAGGCTGGTCGAGGTGCTCGGCGTACCGGAACTGGCCGACGACCCACGCTTCGACCGGAACGAGCAGCGTACGGCGAACCGCGACGAGCTCCGGCCACTATTGGTGGAGCGGCTGCGGACCCGGACCCGGATGGAGTGGTTCCAGGACATCATCGCGGCCGGTGTCCCGTGCGGCCCGATCAACACGGTGGCGGGCGGGGTGGCGTTCGCGGAGGACATCGGCCTGGACCCGGTGGTGACCGCGGGCGGCATCCCCGGGGTCCGCAACCCGATCACGTTCTCGGACAGCGCGGCGTCGTACCGGCTGCCGCCGCCGTCCCTCGACGAACACGGAGGTGAGCTGCGCAAGTGGCTGACGGACTGAGTTTCCCCACGTCATTGGGTACGTCGACGGCCGACGAGATCCGGCTGCTCGGCCAGGACCTCACGGCCGACCTGATGGGCAAGGTCGGCTTCGGCGAACTCGCCTTCTGGCTGGTCGCGATGCGGCGCCCGACCCCGTCCGAGACCCGCGTCTTCGAAGCCGTCCTGGTAGCCCTCGCCGACCACGGCTTCACCCCGACGGCCATCGCCGCCCGCCTCACCTACCTGTCCGCCCCCGACTCCCTCCAAGGCGCCCTGGCGGCCGGCCTCCTGGGCGGCGGCTCCCGTTTCCTGGGCGTCACCGAAGACTGCGCCCAGTTCCTGCACGCCGCGCTCCCGGACCCCGTGCCGACCGGTGACTCCGACTGGGACACCCTCGCTCTGCAACTCGTCCGACAGTCCCGGGCGAACGGAACGTTCATCCCTGGGTTGGGGCATCCGGTGCACAAGGTCGAAGATCCGCGCACGCCGGTTCTGATCGGGATCGCCCGTGAGGAAGGTCTGGAGGGACCGCATCTCAAACTGTTCCAGGCTGTCGGGCGAATGCACGAGCAGGTCCTCGGGCGCCGACTTCCTCTGAACGGTGCGGGGGTGTGTGGCGCGGCGCTGGCCGATCTGGGGTTGCCGGTCGAGCTGTTGCGGGGGTATGCGCTGCTTGCGCGGGCGGCGGGGTTGCTGGGGCAGTTGGCCGAGGAGCGCCGGCGTCCGATCGGGATGGACGCCTACCTGACGATCGATCGCAACGCCGAGTACGTCGAGCCGTAAAGGAGCACCAGATGGCCACCGTCGCCGCGGTGATCGCGTCCACCCACCATCCGTTCTACTACCGCGCGAGCACCGCGACCGGTGCCGGCCGGCCGCCGTTCGCGGACGAGTGGGTGGCGAAGATCGAGGCGTTCCGGGAGACCCTGACGAAGGCCCGCCCGGACATCCTGGTGATGGTCGGCAGCGACCACTTCCACCAGTTGTGGCTGGACAACATGCCGCAGTTCCTGGTCGGCAAGGCGCCGTACTTCGACGCGAACTGGTACAACGAGGAACGCGAGTTCGGGCTGCCCCGGATGCGGCTGACCGGTGACGAGCAGCTCGCCGGACACATCCTGCGCAACGGCCTGGACGCCGGCTTCGACCTTGCCTTCAGCAACGAACTGCGGATCGACCACAGCATCACCTGCCCGATCATCACGCTCCGTCCGGACGCGGACCTGCCGATCGTACCGATCTACACGAACATCTTCGCGCCGCCGCTGCCGCGCCCGGGGCGGTTCGTCGAGCTCGGCCGGACGATCCGGCAACTGGTCGAGTCCTGGCCGATCGACAAGCGGGTCGCGATCATCGGGACCGGGCATTTGTCCCTGGAGCTGGGCGGGCCGCGGCAGTTCGGCGCGCACGGTCCGGACCCCGAGTTCGACCGCAAGGCCGTCGAGTGGATCGCGGGCGGCGACATCGAGGGCTGCCTGTCCGAGGTGACGCTGGACAGCCTGCACCTGCCCGGGAACGCGACGCACGGGTTCATGGACTTCATGCTGATGATGGGCGTCGCCGGGGCCGGCGCGAAGGCGGACCACGTGGACTCGCTGGACCTGTTCCACACCATGGAGGCGTACTTCACCTGGTACCCGAACGGAGTGCCGGCATGAGCAGGTACCTGCTGAACAAGTTCCTCTACACGGTCGATCGCGACCCGGACCTCGTCGAGCGCTACCGGGCAGATCCCGCCGGGACGGTGACCTGGTGGGAGGCGGAGATCGCCAATCAGCTGCTCAACTGTGCGGTGCCGGAGAAGTCGACCTGGCAGTCGTTCACCGCGGACGAGCGGAAGGCCCTGCGGGAGCACGACCACGTGGCGCTGTTCGAGCTGGGCGCGCATCCGTTCCTCACGCTGACGCTGTTCATCGCGATGTTCGAGCGTGACCACGGCCCACTCGAGTACCAGAAGGCCTACGGTCACGCCCTCCGGCACCATTCGCTACCGTATCCGGACATCGCGACCTGAGGAGACGCTGTGCGAGCCGCAGTCCTGCACACCCACGGTGAACCGCCAACGCAGGCGGAACACCCCGACCCGGTCGCGGGCGCGGGCCGGTCCATCGTCCGGGTGACGGCCGCGCCGATCGTGCCGCTGGATCTGCTGTGTGCTTCCGGTACGTCGTACTTCGGGGCGCCGGCGCTGCCGTACGTGCCCGGTGTGCAGGGCGTCGGCGTGGTGGAGGAGTCCGCGACGGTCGCGCCAGGGACGCGGGTGTTCTTCGCGACGTCCGCCGGGATGGCTCCGGGCGACGGCAGCCTCGCCGAGCGGGCCGCCGTACCGGATGGCGACCTGGTGGCGCTCGAGCCGGGCGCGGACGATGCGGCGGTGGCGGCGATCGGGTTGTCCGGGGTCGCCGGGTGGATGACGTTGACGTTGCGGGCCCGGCTGCAGGCGGGGGAGCGGGTGCTGGTGCTCGGGGGCGGTGGCGCGGTCGGGCAGGTGGCGATCGGGGCGGCGCGGGTGCTCGGGGCGGGGCGTGTGGTGGCCGTCGTACGGTCGGATGCCTCGCGGGCGCGGGCGGTGGATGCCGGGGCGCACGAGGTGGTTGCCTTGAGCACCGATGTGGACGAGTTGACGGCGCGGCTCGGCGGGCCGTACGACGTGGTGATCGATCCGGTGTTCGGGGTGGCGGCGACGGCTGCGTCGCGGGTGCTGGCGGAGGGCGGGCGGCTGGTGAACCTGGGCGGGTCGTCGGGAGACGAGGCGGTGTTCTCGTCGGCGGTACTGCGGAGCAAGTCGGCGAGCGTGCTCGGGTATACGAACAACGCGCTGACGGCGGAGCAGCGGCAGGATGCGCTGACCGCCGTACTGCAGCATGCCGCGGCCGGTGCGATCAGAGTCGCGCACGAGACTGTCACGCTCGCGAACGTCGCGTCGGCGTGGGAGCGCCAGGCGGCAGGCAAGACCTCCGGCCGCCTGGTGCTGACACTCAGAGGAGATCGGTGATCAGGCCGTAGGTCTGCGCCTCCTCGGCGGAGAGGACTCGGCCGGTGGTCAGGTCCTCGGTGACCTCGTCGGGGGTGCGGCCGGTTGCCTGGGTGACGAGGTCACGGAGGCGGGCGAGTTCGCGGTCGTGCTGGGAGGCGAGGGCGGCGAGTTCGTCGGCGGTGCCGTTCGCGGTGAACGGCGGAACCGAGAGTACGAACATCGTGTGCTTGTGGGCCTGGCGTCGCGCGGCGGCCGCGAGTACGGCGACCGCGGGACCGCGGACGGTGCCGCGGGCAACGACGTGCACCGGTGCGCGGATCAGGTCGATCGCCGCGGCGACCGAGAGCGCGGCGTCCAGCTCGGAGTAGGCGGCCGACAGGTGGATGGTCACCGGTTCGTTGCCCCCGGCATCCAGCAGCAGCAACTGCGCCGCCACATGCTCCGCCAGTCCGTCGTCCAGCCGCCCGCCGACCAGGATCACCCGCTCCGCGAGCAACCGGTCAGCCAGCTCCCGCTCCACGTTCACCGACACCGGCTCGTACCAGGCCGGCAAAATCGGCTGCGGCGCAGCCGGCCCTTCCGGCTTCGCCGGCACCCCAGGCCCCGGCACCTCCGGCCAAGGTCGTCCCGGCACGTCACCGCGCGGCCGGCCCACCGCCGGACGGGTGGCGGTAGCGGGCGCGGCGGAGCGCGGCGGTGGGCCCAGCCGGGGCTGCGGGGCAGTCTGCTTCTCGACGTACATGGTGTTCTCCTTCGACTGCTCCAGCCTGGGGGAGGGGAGCTTCGGGGAGAAGGGTGTTCCGCTGTCAGCAGACGGAGATCGCGGTGAGGAGCCTGTCCCAGAAGGCATCGCGGTCCAGGTCCACGGCAATCCGTACGTTGGGCGGGCGACCCGTGTAGCCGTCGAGGTCGACCACGGTCGCGCCGGCGGTCCACCGGCCCTCGGTTTCGACGACCAGGTTGGCCTCGACACACCGGACGATCGCAGGATCGATCACCCGGGCGACAGCAACCGGATCGTGCAGCGGCGGGTGCTCGAAACCGAACAGCTCCCGGTACGTCGACGCGAAGAACGTCATCCACTCCCCGCACACGTCCGCCAGCGGCGTGCCGATCCGCGCCAGCCGAGCCAGGACGTCATCCGTGACCAGCGCCTGATGCGTGACATTGAGCCCGCACATCGTGAACGGGATCCCGGACCGTACGACGACATCCGCCGCCTCCGGGTCGACGTACGCGTTCGCCTCCGCCAGCGGCTGGATGTTGCCGCGGTCCGTCGAGCCGCCCATCCACACGATCTCGGTGATGTTCGCCGCCGCCTCAGGCGCCTCCGTGAGCAGCCGCGCGAGGTTCGTCAGCGCGCCGGTCGCCACGACCGTCGCCGGTTCCCGCAGTACGTCGACCAGCAACTCGTGCGCCCGTAACGGCGACTCCGGCACCGAAGGCTCACCGGTGAACGTAGGCCCGTCCAACCCCGTCCCACCGTGTACGTCGTCCGCGATCCGCAACGGCCGCACCAACGGCCGGTCGGCGCCCCGCGCGACCGGAACCGACGAGACCCCGGCCAGCGACAGCACCCGCCGAGCGTTGAGCGTGCACTTGTCGACGGTCTGGTTTCCGGCAACCGTTGTCACGGCGCGCAAGTCGACGGTGGGATCCGCGACCGCGAGCAGAATCGCCAGCGCGTCGTCGTGCCCGGGGTCGCAGTCGAGGATCAGCGGCGTAACCATGCGTCAGCCTACTGTGTCGAGGTTGCCGAAGGTCCTATGTTGGGCACCATGAGCGAGAAGGAACCGCCGGCCAAGGACCAGGCCTCCGAGCCGAACGGCGCGGACCCGAGTGCCGACCGGAGCGCCGATCGGGGTGGCGACCGGAAGGACGACAGGTCGTCGCGGGCGCCGCACAAGCCGTGGCGGACCGAGGGGCTGCCGGCCGGGCACGGGGACGACGACAAGCCGCGCCGGCCGCGGTGGTGGAAGTGGGCCGCGTGGATCATCGGCGGCTACCTCGTCCTGTTCCTGCTCACCACCATGCAGGACCAGCTGGCCGGTGGCGAGCAGACGATCGCGTACACCGACTTCGCCGCGCAGGTGCAGAAGCAGAACGTCGCGGAGGTCTTCGCCCAGGGCGACACGATCCAGGGGCGGCTGAAGCAGGCGGCGGACGTGCCGGGTAAGAGCGGGTCGACGTACACGAAGTTCACCACCGAGCGCCCGACGTTCGCGAACGACAACCTGTACGGCGAACTGCAGAAGGGCGGCGCCACGGTCCGGGCGACGCCGGTGGTCGCGCAGCGCGGCGTGCTGTGGAACCTGCTGATCTCGCTCGGCCCGTTCATCCTGATCGCAGCGTTCTACTTCTGGCTGTTCCGGCGGAGCCGGGCCGGCGGCGGTCTCGGCGGGCTGCTCGGTGGCGGCGGGCAGCAGAAGAAGCCGGTCGACCCGAGCACGGTGCGGGTGACGTTCGCGGACGTCGCCGGGATCGACGAGGTCGAGGCCGAGATCGAGGAGGTCGTCGACTACCTGAAGGATCCCGGCAAGTACCGGCGGCTGGGCGCGCGGGCGCCGAAGGGCGTGCTGCTCGCGGGTGCGCCCGGTACCGGCAAGACGCTGCTGGCGCGGGCGACCGCGGGCGAGGCCGGCGTACCGTTCTTCTCCGCGAGCGCCTCGGAGTTCATCGAGATGATCGTGGGCGTCGGCGCGAGCCGGGTGCGGGAGCTGTTCGGCGAGGCGCGGAAGGTGGCGCCGGCGATCATCTTCATCGACGAGATCGACACGATCGGCCGGGCCCGGGGCGGCGCGCGGTCGGTCGGCGGGCACGACGAGGGCGAGCAGACGCTGAACCAGATCCTCACCGAGATGGACGGCTTCTCCGGGACCGAGGGCGTCGTCGTGCTGGCCGCCACGAACCGGGCCGACGTACTCGATCCGGCACTGCTCCGGCCGGGGCGGTTCGACCGGACGATCACCGTGCACGCGCCGGACCAGCCGGGGCGCGAGGCGATCCTCAAGGTGCACGCGCGCGGCAAGCCGCTGGCGCCGGACGCGGACCTGGGCGCGCTGTCGCGGTCCACGCCCGGGATGACCGGAGCGGACCTCGCGAACCTGCTGAACGAGGCGGCGCTCGCGGCGGCCCGGCAGGGCGAGTCGCAGATCACCATGCGGGACCTGACGGACGCGCTGGAGAAGATCCAGCTCGGTACGGCGCGGAACGTCGTCATGCCGGCGGACGAGCGCCGGCGGACGGCGTACCACGAAGGCGGGCACGCGCTGCTCGGGATGATCCAGAAGGGCGCGGACCCGGTGCGGAAGGTGTCGATCATCCCGCGCGGGCGGGCGCTCGGCGTGACGCTGTCGACGCCGGAGTCCGACCGGTACGGGTACGACGTGGAGTACCTGCGCGGCCGGATCATCGGCGCACTCGGCGGGATGGCCGCCGAGCAGGAGGTGCTCGGCGTGGTCACCACCGGAGCGGAGAGCGACCTCGAGACGGCGACCCGGATCGCGCGCTCGATGGTCGGCCGCTGGGGCATGTCCGAGGCGATCGGCCCGGTCTCGGTACTGCCCGCGGAGGGCGACGCCCGGATGGCCGGCGTCTCGGACGAACTGCTGAACAAGGTGGACGCGGAGGTACGGCGACTGATCGACGCGTGCTACGCCGAAGCCCGCCGCCTGCTCCGCGAGCACCGCCCCCAACTGGACTCGATCGCCGGCCAGCTCCTCGAACACGAAACCCTCGACGAGGCCGACGCGTACGCCGCGGCCGGCATCGCCCGCCCGTCCCGGCCCGAGCTGCCCCAAGTGGCAGCTCAGACCGCCCAGCGGGACGACGCTTAGACCTCAGGCGACGGTGGCGTCGACGGTGACGGGGATGTTGCCGCGGGTGGCGTTGGAGTACGGGCAGACCGTATGCGCGGCCGCGACGAGCGCGTCGGCTGCTGCCTGGTCGACGCCGGCGAGCTCCACGTGCAGGGCGGCGGCGAGGCTGTAGCCGCCCTGTTCGGTGGGAACCACGCTGATCTCGGCGACCACGGCCGAATCGGTGAACGTGACCTTCTGCGCCGCCGCCACAGCCTTCAACGCGGAGTGGAAGCAGCTCGCCCACCCGGCCGCGAAGAGCTGCTCGGGGTTGGTGGCGCCGCCGGGTCCGCCCATCTCCGGCGGGACGGCGAGCTTGACATCGACCAGGCCGTCGCTGCTGACGGCCCGGCCTCCCGCGCGGCCGTCCCCGGTCGAGGTGGCGATGGCGGTGTAGAGGGAGTCGGACATGGTCGTGCTCGCTTTCTGTTGTTGGGTTACCGGCCGTCGGTCTCGAGGAGCCGGAGCCAGATTTCGCTGATGGTCGGGTAGGCGGGAACGGCGTGCCAGAGGCGGTCCAGCGGGACCTCGCCGGTGATCGCGATCGTTGCCGCATGCAATAGTTCGGCGACGTCGGGCCCCACGGCGGTGAAGCCGAGCAGGACATTGCGGTTCTCGTCGATAACCATCCGCGCCTGCCCGCGGTAGTTGTCGGCATGCAGCGCGGCACCGGAGACCGCGCCCAGGTCGTAGTCGATGACGCGGACCTTCAGCCCGGCCTCGGCGGCGGCTTCGGCGGACAGGCCGACGGCGGCGACCTCGGGATCGGTGAAGATCACCTGCGTGACGGCGCGCTCGTCGGCGATGGCCGCATGGCGTCCCCACGGACTGAGGTCGACCTGCTCACCGCGGGCGCGCGCGGCGATCGCGTCGCCCAGCGCGCGAGCCTGGTACTTGCCGTGATGCGTCAGCATCGCCCGCTTGTTCACGTCGCCCGCGGCGTACAGCCAACCGACAGGGCTGCCGGCGTCGTCCACCACACCGAGACCATCGTCGACGGGCAGCCAGCTTCCGGGGACGAGGCCGACCTGGTCCAGTCCGAGGTCCTTGGTGTTGGGCGTCCGTCCGGCGGCGACCAGAAGCTCGTCGGCGTCGACGGTCTGCCCGTCGGAGAGGGTCAGGTGCACCACACCGGATTCGTCACGCCGTACGTCGGTGGCCTCGACGTCCAGGTGGAGCGACGCTCCCGCCGTACGGAGAGCATCGGCGACGTACTCGCCGGCGAAGGGCTCCACGGTGGGCAGCAGCCGGGTCTGGGACACGAGCGTCACCTGCGAGCCGAGGGCGCTGAACGCGGTCGCCATCTCGGATCCGACGACCCCGCCGCCGATGACCGCCAACCGCTTCGGGATGGTGCGGACGGCGGCGGCCTCTCGGCTCGTCCACGGTGCCACCTCCGCCAGACCTTTGATGGGCGGCAGGTAAGCGCTGCTGCCGGTGGAGATCACCACGGCGTGTCGCGCCTGTACGGCGGTCGTCGTACCGTCGGCGTGGGTGACGGTGACGGTACGGGTGCCGGTGATGCGGCCGTGCCCGCGGAGCAACGTGATCCCGGCCTGGTTCAGCCAGTCGACCTGACCGGAGTCGTTCCAGTTCGAGGTGAACCGGTCGCGCCGGGCCAGGACCAGGGCTGGGTCGAGGGCGCCGGTCACGGCCTGGCCGGCGGCCGGCAGGGCGCGCGCGGCGCGGAGGGCGGCGGCGTCCCGGAGCAGGGCCTTGGTCGGCATGCAGGCCCAGTACGAGCATTCGCCGCCGACGAGTTCGCGTTCCACGATCACCGCGGTCAGGCCGCCCCGCACGACCCGGTCGGCGACGTTCTCGCCGACGGGGCCGGCGCCGATGACGACGACATCGACGTCGACTGGCATGTCAGTTCACCTTCCCGGCAAGGCGGTGCAGGCGGATCGCGGAGATCAGGAAGAAGACGCCGCCGAGGATCGCGTACCCGGCCACGGTGGTCAGCGACGGGTCCGGCTTGCCCGCCATCAGGACGAAGCTGCCGCCGGCCAGCACCGAGATGCCGCCGCTGAGGATCATCGGCCACTGGCCGCCGAGCCGGTACCGCTGGATCGCGAGAACCAGCTGGACGATGCCCGCGGTGATCGCCCACGCGCCCCAGACCCGCAGTACGGCGGGGATCCCGGAGGCGGCCGCGATCGCCAGCCCGATGGTGGCGAGCAGGCTCAGGCCCATGTTGACGTAGAGCGGCGACCTCTGCCGGGTGCTGCCCGACGTACGGAAGTCGATCACGGCAGCGGCGACGTCGAACAGCGGGTAGATCACCAGCAGCACGCCAGCCGCCGGGTTGATGCTCTTGGCGATCGCCATCGTCAGCACCGCCCAGACGACGGCGAACCCGAACCGGGTGAAGTAGAGGGTCCGCAACGCCTTGGTGCTCGCGGCGGCGGTTTCGAGTGAGGTGGACATCAGGTGCTGCTCCCGATTGAAGGTAGATAGAACGATCGGTACAGCACTGAGCTTGCAGGATGGTGCCGAACGTTGTCAAGACCGATCGTTCTATCTCGTTCCAATCGTTCACTTAGCGGCTTTCTGAGAGCTACCTGAGAAGGGCTGCTTGTTGCCTGGGTGTTGGCAGAGTCCGGCGCGGTTGCGTGTGGCGCGTGTCTTGGGGGACCGCGAGTACTCGGAGCGCTGACGCTTGGGCAGGTTCTGGCTGGTCCTGTCGGCCGTGGGGTTGCTGTCGCTGGCCGGGGTCACGCCGGCGGCGGCGCATCCGTTCGGAGATCCGCAGACGGTGGCGATCGACGCCGAAGGTTCCGTCGTCCATGTGCGGTGGAAGGTCGGTGGGCTGGACGACCTGACATTGCTGGGAGTCGCGCTCGGGGTGCTGCCGCAGGACCGGGTGATGCTGGACGGCGCGGTGATCTACCAGCCGTCCGACGGTACGGCGATGGCGCCGTCGCCGAAGCTCGGTGAGTACCTGCTGCGGCGGATCAGCGTCGCGACCCGGGGCAAGGACTGCCCGGGTTCGGTGCGGCCGGTGAGCGATCTGGCGAAGGCCGGTGTATCCATCGACTACACGTGTCCCGGGGCGGTCGGCGCGGTCGACGTGACGGTGAAGACGCTGACCGATCTGAACCCGGCGTACAAGACGCTGGCCACCGGGCCGAACGGGGCGCGGGCCGTGTACGGCGAGGGATCCGAACAGCACGAGTGGACACTCGGCGCCGAACAACACCTCGGCCGAAGCGCGGCGACCCAACTCGGCGCAGTCGGAGCCGCAGCCGCCGGCGTGGCCCTCCTGACCACCGCGGGCATCCTCGCCGCACGACGTTCGAGGAGGCGAGCTGCGTGAGCTTTGCTGATCAGCTTGAGGGTTTCCTTCATTCCGAGGGGATCCCGCCGGTTGCTTTTGTCCTGGCATTCGCGGCTGGGGCGGGGCATGCGGTGATGCCGGGGCACGGGAAGAGTTTGGCGGCGGCCTACCTGGTGGGGGAGCGGGGGAGGGTAAGGGACGCTGCCTGGCTGGGTGGGTCGGTCGCTGTCATGCATACGTTGTCGGTGCTTGTTGTCGCGGTCGCATGGACGTTCTTGTCGCTTTCGAATGTCGTACGGATGGAGCAGCTCACCGGTTTCCTCCAACTGATCGGTGGGTTGCTGGTGGTCGCTACCGGTGTTTGGTTGGGTTGGCGGCGGCGCTATCGCGGGCATGGACATGGGCACGGGCATGGGCATGGGCATTCGCGGCCTGGGCTGGTTCTGCTGGGGGTTTCCGGCGGACTGACACCTTCGCCGTCGGCGTTTCTCGTGCTCGTCGCGGGGCTGTTCCTCGGGCGGGGCGGGTTCGCGTTGCTGCTGGTGATCACGTTCGGGGTCGGGATGGCCGTCGTACTGTTCGGCGTCGGGCTGCTGGCTGTTGCCGGGAGCAACGTCGTGGTGCGTGGCGGCCGTTGGCACCACGTGTTGTACGTCGCGACCCGGGTCGCGCCGCTGCTCGCCGCTGCCGGTATCACGCTGGCCGGCGTCGTGATGACGGCGTACGCCGTCGCACAGCTCCTCTGACCGCCATTGAAGGAGAGTTTCCCCTGCCATGAAACACAGACTGAGAACCGCGGCGGCGATCCTCGCCGCTGCGCTGGTCGCGGGCTCCGGCACCGCGATCGTCTCCACCACCTCCGGCGCCGAGGCGGCCGCCGCCGCGGAGTCGACCGGCGCGCCGACGCTGAACGTGCGCGACGGCCAGACCCTCGAAGGCACGATGCGCGTCACCGCCGAGCCGTCGGCCGAGAACGACTCGGTGGTCGCTCTCAAGGTCGACGGCCGGCAGCTTGACGCGGACAAGACCGCCGGTACGGCGCACTTCGCCTTCGACATGGGCGGCAATGGCACCGAGGCCCGGTACCACAACTACCTGACCGTCAACGGCCGTACCGAGAAGGTCTTCTTCCCGGACATCCCGGGCGGTCAGAGCGGCCGGCTCGACCTGCCGGGCGAGTGGCTGCACGCCGGCGCCAACACGGTCTCCGTGCACGCGGGCGCGGCGTGGGTCGACACCACGAACACCGCGGCGACCGGCTACGAGGTCCTCCCGTACGGCGAGGGCGGCCGCTGCCCGAACTACGACGACTTCGCGCTCAGCAGCCTCGGCCTGAGCCTGCTCGGCACCGCGGTCGACGGCGAGCAGAACGACTTCAGCTACAGCTTCGGCGACGGCACCTGCGGCAGCTCGAAGCGCCTGCTGACCCAGGACCTGACGTTCATCGTCACCGGCGAGCCCGGCAGTACGGCGGGGCTCCGGACGGACCTGGACACCACGAAGCTCGGCAACGGCGAGCACACGATCGTCGCGACCACCGCCTCCGGCGCCGCGGCGACCGCGAAGATCCAGGTGAACAACGCGCCGGCCGGCGCCCCGAAGATCACGCCCGCCGACGGCACCGTGGTCAAGGGCGAGCAGCCGGTGATCGCCGCCGTACCGACGGGGAGCGACCACGGCGTCGACTCGCTCGCGATCGACGGCGGCCCGGCGCAGAACGACGAGACGCTGGCGGCCGGTACAGCGACGTTCGGCGTCACCGTCGAGGCGGGCAACTCGGTCGAGGCGCGGTACCACAACTACCTGCTGGTGAACGGCAACCGGGTCGACCTCGGCGGCGACTACGGCGTCAGCGGCGCGGAGACCGCGAACGTGAAGCTGCCGCAGCGGTACCTGAAGCCCGGCGACAACGTCGTCCAGGTGAAGACCGGCGACTACAACGGCACGCTGAACGGCGCCACCTGCGCGAACCACGACGACTTCAAGATCAGTACGCCGACCCTGAGCGCGGCAGGCACCGTCACGCGCGGTACGACGTACCTGCTGACCACGACCGGGTCGACGACCACCAAGGCGGCGACGAGCGACGCGGTCCTCGCGCTCGGCGACGGGACCTGCGGGCCGAACAAGGAGGCCGAGTTCCACTTCACGATCGCGGACGCACCGACGGCGCGGACGATCGACACGCTCGGCGCCGGGACCGACGCGCGCCTGAAGGTGTACGTCGGCGGCAACGGCTCGGACAACGGGTACGACAACAAGGTGCTGGTGAACGGCGTCCCGCTGGACCTCGGGATCTGGGAGAAGGAGACCGCCGAGCTGACGTTCCCGAACGAGTGGCTGGTGCCGGGGACCAACGTGATCGAGTTCGTCGCGGGCTCCGACCACGGCAGCGCGAAGCCGGGCGGCTGCGACAACTACGACGACTTCACCCTCCGGGACTTCGAGCTCACACCCGACGGCGCGAAGGCGACGCTGCTGTCGCGGGAAGTTGCCGAGAGCAACGTGGTGATCGGCAGCGCGACGTACCCGGCCGGCTCACCGGTGACCGTCTACATCGGCGACGGTTCCTGCGGGTCCAGCCACAACGCGGTGCTGCGGAAGACGATCCTGTTCGACGTGACCGCGCCGGACGGGTCGCCGCTCGCGGCGCTCGGGCGGCGCGCCGACGTGGACACGACGACGATCGCCGACGGCGCACACTCGATCGAGGCGGTCGTGGCGGACAAGACCGCGACCCGGCACTTCACGGTCGACAACTCGGCGCCGACGGTGACGAGCAGCGTTCCGGCCGCGGGGCAGCGGATCACGTCGACGGTCGCGCTGACGGTGAACGTCGACGACGCCAACGGCCTCGCCGGTACGCCGGTGATCACGATCGACGGCAAGCCGGTCAAGCAGGGCGACCAGATCGGGCACGGTCTGCCGGCCGGTGCGCACACGATCGCGGTCACGGTCACCGACACCCTCGGCAACACGGCCGTCCGCGAGATCCACTTCACCAGCGCGAGCATCCCCGACGTACCGTCCGACCTCGGTGCGGCCGTCAGCGGCGTGAACTCCCAGACCGCGCAACTCTCGGCGAAGATCCCCGGCGAAGACGGCACCCCGCTCACCGCGACCTTCACGAAGGCTGACGTAGTAACACCAGTTCAGGGCTATCAGGGCGAGGCGTCTGATGTACCCGATTCGCTCGACGTAGCACACGACAGCACGGTCGACGTCACCTCGCTCAAGCCGTTGGACGGGAAGACTGTTGATACTTCCTCCAGCCGGGATGTGGTGTTCCAGCGGTACGACCTGAAGGCAGGCGCGGGGAGCACACTGCGGTGGGAGGGGACGATTGATCCGAAGAGGGTAGTTGCACTGAGGGCCTGGGACCGTGGTGCAAACAAGTGGGTCGTGTTGACCAGCGGGCGGGGGGTGGCTGGGCAAGCGACCGTGCTTACCGCGGGTGTTGAGGAGCGGTTTGTGGATGGGGGCGTTGTGCATGTGCTGGTGACGGGGGAGGATCCGTTCGCGGACGATCTCTCGCCGCACGACTCCTCGGCGCAGGACGACAAGGATCACTTCGAGGACCCGGCGTCGTACGACTTCTCGATCGCGCACTTCACCGACACGCAGTACCTGACCGAAGGTGCCGCGGGCGGGACGTACGACGACTGGGACGGCGTCAAGGAGCCGTCGGACGTGATGACGGCCGAGGAGCAGGCGATCTGGGCGGCGGCGTACCGCAACGAGGTGCAGTGGATCGCCGACAACAGCGCGGGCCGCAAGATCCAGTACGCCGCGCACACCGGCGACATCATCGAGAACGACTACTACGACCCGCTGGCGAAGAACCCGGACGGCTCGCTGCAGCGGCCGGGGCTGAACGAGGAGGTCGAGAAGGAGCTCGCGCTCGCGTCGTCGTACCAGGAGATCCTGGACAAGAAGGGCGTCGTCAACCAGGTCATCGCCGGTAACCACGACAACCAGCTCGGAGTCGAGACCGGTCCGGCCTCGCGGTTCAGCAAGACCTTCAGCGCGCAGCGGTACCAGGAGGTCGCGAAGGGCTGGCCGGCCGGTGCCGAGTACCACGCCTGGGACGAGAAGGTGAACGCCGACGGCTCGATCACCCCGGGCAAGGACAACCAGAACAACTACGTGCTGTTCTCGGCCGGCGGGCTGGACTTCGTCGCGGTCGGTCTGTCGTACGGCGTGACGCCGCAGGAGGCGAACTGGGCCGACTCGGTCTTCAAGCGGTACAAGGACCGCAACGGGATCCTGCTGTCCCACGACTACCTGCGTCCGTCGACCAACCCGGACGGCCGCGGCGCGGCGTTCTCGTCGCCGGACGGCTCGCCGCTGTACAAGCAGGTCGTCGAGGCGAACCCGAACGTCTTCCTGGTGCTGGCCGGTCACGAGCACGGCGTCGGCACCAACCTGAAGTCGAAGATCGGCGTCACGGTCGCGCACGACGTGGTCGAGCTGCTCGCCGACTACCAGTTCTACACGGTGCCCGCGGGCGAGCTGTGGCCGTCGCTGGTCGATGCCTCTGGCACCATCGACGTCAACGGCGACGGTACGCCGGACCACAAGGCGACGGACCGCCTGCAGTTCGGGGCGAGCTTCCTGCGGCTGCTGCAGTTCGACGTCCAGCGGGCGGAGATGCACATCGACACGTACTCGCCGTTCCTGAACAACTTCGGGGCGACCGAGTACGACCTCCGCCAGGACGGCAGCCAGACCAAGCCGCGGTACAACGGCGCCGAGGACAACCTCACGCTGCCGGTCGACCTGACCACGCGGAAGACGTCGTTCAGCACCGACTCGCTGGCCGCGTACGTCCCGAACGGCGTGGTCGGCACCGACACGGTGACCGCCAACGGTACGGCGACCGCGACGTGGACCGGGCTGAACCCGGCGACGTCGTACGGCTGGATCGTCACCGCTCGCAGTGCGGACGACGGTACCGCGGTCGCGCAGCCGGCCGTGTTCCGGACCCGCAAGGGCCGGCCGACGGTGACGGCCCAGGGCGTGTCGGTCCCGTGGGGTACGGCGGCCAAGGTGACCGTCAACGTCACCGCCGGGAGCCTGCCGGTGGACGGGACGGTCTCGTTGCTCGAGGGCTCGAAGGTGCGGGGCACCGCACCGGTGACCGCGGGCAAGGCGACGTTCACGCTTCCGGTCGGGCTGGCCGCGGGTGTGCACGCGTTGACGGCGTCGTACTCGGGCAGCGACACGTTCGAGGCCGCGCAGGGCTCTGTCAGCGTGAGTGTCAACCTGCCGCCGGCCTGGAACGCGAAGACGCTGTACAAGGCCGGCGACAAGGTCTCGTACCAGGGCAAGCCGTACCTGGCTCCCTGGGCGAGCATCCGCCAGACGCCGGGCGATCCGTACGGCGCCTGGCAGGAGCTCGCGATGACCGAGGACGGGACCACGCTGTGGACCGCGTCCAGGATCTTCGAGAAGGGCGACGTGGTGCTCTACCAGAACAAGCGCTACCAGGCCAAGTGGTGGACCCGGAACCAGGTCCCGGGCGATCCTTACGGGCCTTGGGCACCTATCGGATAGTCACCGTCTGCTGTAGGTCGTTGTAGCCGGTGGCCGGCTGCCAGGTTCCGTTGTTCGCGAAACGCAGCGCATACACCGCGTTGTAGGTCTCACTGGAACCTGGCAGCCGGCCCTGCCCCTGAAGCTTCGGATCAGCCACGTTGAGCAGCACCTTGTAGGTTCCTGGTACTGGGGGAGCTTTCACTGTCCAGTTCAGGGTGATCGGGGCGCCGGGGTTCCAGCGGCGGGGATCGGCGGGAACGTTGTACTTGTAGGTGTGCTTGCTGTTCTGGAAGATCAGCTGGACTTGGCGCGGGTTGTACGGTGCCGCCCACCCGTCGTTCCGCAGCTGCACGTTGACGCGGACGTTTCCACGGGACTGACTCACGGTGGATTGGGTGAGCGCGAACCGGTAGCCCAACTTCTGCTTCGCGATCTCGATGTTGGACCCCCAGCTCGCCAGCACGTCCGGGTGGTACTCGATGTTCAGGAACGAGAAGTGCAGCCGCGCCATCTCGGCCGCCGCCGACGGCCACTCCGACCGCGGCGCGTCCACGCCGCAGGTCTCACCGCCCTCCGGCACATAGTTGGTGTCCTGGGCAACGAAATCCTTGTCCAGCTCGATTGGGTCGCTCAGGTATGTGCCGTAGTCGTCGGGACTCGCGAGGAAGCAGTCGTTGTGCTGCCCGATCCGCGCCACCGCGGACCCGTCGTACGCCTGCGCCGCGGTCAGACCGCCCGCGGTCCCGGTCGGTACGCCGTACATCCGCTGCTTCATGTACGGCGTCCGCACCTGGACCATCCGGTCCTTCGGCAGCGCCTGGAGCAGCGCGTCGACGACCGCCTTGCGGTCCGCCCAGTTCTGGTCGGAGACCTGGCTCGGGTCCGCGGGGTTCGAGAAGTAGTCGGTGTAGTAGCCCTCGCCCCAGAGCCCGACGAACCCCGACTGGACGACCTCGATCATGTCGGAGTTTGCCCGCAGGATCGGAGTGAGCTGCTTGATCTGCTTGAGGACGCGCGCCACCGGAGCGTCGCCGTACGGCGTGGGCGGCGGCCACCCGGCACCGGGCAGCGCGTAGGCGAAGCGGACGATCAGCTTGACGCCGGCGGCGCGGGCGGCGTTGAAGTCGGCCTGCATCAGGTCGAGGTAGTGCTTGTCGATCACGTCCTGCTTCGCGAACTTCTCCAGGTAGAACAACCGGAGGACCTGGGTGATGTGCTCCTGGGTGCGGAAGGTGCGCAGCTTGGTGACGTCGAGCGGGACGTAGCCGGAGTTGTCGGCGTAATAGTGGGTCTCGGCGTGGTGGTAGAAGCCGCGCTCCTGGTTGGCGATCACCTCGTCGTTCGTCGTGTAGGTGACCGTCGTAGCTTCTTGTGCCATGGCCGTTTGAGTAGGTAGCAGCAGACCGATCGCTGCGAGAGCTGTGACGAGCCGTCTCATCTGGGGATCTCCTAGCTGACAGTGAGCGTGTGCAGGAGCGAGTTCATCCCGGTCGCCGCGTCCCAGGTTCCCTGGTTCGCGAGGCGGATCGAGTACTCGGGGCGTGTGGACAGGAGCGGATCCGGCAGGTTGAGCAGCAGGTCGTACGAACCTGCCGGGACGCCGGCCGGAACGGTGACGGTCTGGTCGACGGTGGTCGACGTACCGGCGGTCCAGCGGCGCGGGTCCGCGGTGAGCGGGAGCTTGTAGGTGCTGCCGGTGGAGGTGTTCCGCAGTACCAGCTCGAGGCTGCGGGGGTTGAACGGGGTTGCGTAGCCGTCGTTGTGGACGGTGAACGAGATCGGCAAGCTGCCGCCTCGGGCCGCCGTGGCGGGGTAGGTGCCGGACTCGAGGCGGAAGCGGTAGCCGAGGTTCTTGGTGATGTCGGCGAGGCAGCCGCCGGTGTTCCAGGAGTTGAGGACGTTCGGCTCGTAGTCGGTGTTGAGGAACGACCAGTGGAACTGCGCGAGTTCGGTCGTGGCGGTCGGGCATTGGGAACGCGGCGGGTTGGTGCCGCAGGTCTCGCCGCCCATGGCGACGTACGTCGTGTCGGCCTGGAGGTACGGGTACTCGACGGAGGTGTTCTCGTACGTGCCGAAGTCGTCCGGGCTGGCGAGGAAGCAGTCGTTGTGGTGACCGATCCGGGACAGCGCCGAGCCGTTGTAGGCGTCCGAGGGCTGGACGGCGGTGGTGGAGTACATGGTGCGTTTGAACTTCGGCGTCCGGAGCTGGATCATCCGGGAGCTCGGGACGACGCTGAGGAGTTTGTCGGTGACCGCCTTGCGGTTCGCCCAGTCGGTGCTGGAGATCGTGCCGGCGTTGCCGAAGTTCTGCGTGTAGTACCACTCGCCCCACGCGCCGATGAGGCCGGCTTGGACGACGGCGATGACGTCCTGTCCGGCGGTCAAGTACGGCGCCAGCTGGTCGAGGTGCTGGAGGACGCGGTCCTTGCTGGTGTCGTCGCCGGTGGTCGAGGTCGTGTAGGCGAAGCGGAGCACCATCTTCAGGCCGGCCGCGCGGACGATGTTGATCTGCTGTTGCAGGTGGTCGAGGGCGGTCTGCGCGATCGGGCCGTTCTTGTAGTCCGCCAGGTAGAAGACACACATCACCAGCGAGATGCCTTGGGTGGTGCGGTAGTTCTCCAGGGTGGCCTGGGAGAAGTCGGCCTTGTCACAGTCGCCGGTGTGGTGGTAGAGGCCGCGCTCGGGGTTCGCGAAGTTGTCGGTCGACGGGGTGTAGGTGACTCCGCCGGTCCCGCCGGTGTACATCTGGGTGTACTTCGTGGACGTCTCGAGCGGCGCTTCCGCCTGGAAGACCAGGTCGGCGTCGCCGGGGGTGGCGGCCTCGCCCAGGTCCGACCGGTTCACGGTCCACTGGGCGACACCGCCGGTGTTCGTGAACGTGACTGCCTTCAGCAGCGTCCAGCTCCAGCCGGTGCCGGTGTGCTGGTAGAGGTTGCCGTTCTCGACCAGGTAGTCGGCGCCGATGCCGCCCTGGGCGTAGCCGGTGGACAGGTTGCGGTCGGTGTCGACGTACGTCCGGAGGTACTGCGGGGTGCCGGTGTAGCTGAAGCGGTACGTGACGGTGGTGGCCGTGTTGGTCGCGCCGGCGCCGCTGATGGTGGCGTGGGCCGGGGTCGTGACGACGGCGGCGAGCAGCGCGCCGACCGTGGCGAGGGTGGTGAGCAGGCGGAACGGACGCATGATGATGCTTCCTCTCGCTGGGCGTGGCGATGGGATAATCATGGAGTCCAGGGAAATTATGTCAAGGTCTGAGCCCGTCGGTGATGGCCGCCTCCACCTCGTCCAGCGCGAGCCGGACCGCCCCGAGCGCCACCCCTTCGTCGGCGAACGCCGAGACCCGGATCTCCGGCGTCCGCAGGCACCACCGCTCCAGCTCCCGCCGCAACGGCTCCACCATCACGTCCGCCGACCGCGAGAACCCGCCCCCGATCACCACCAACTGCGGATCCAGCGCCAGCACCAACGCCGACGCCCCGATCGCCAGATCCTGCACATACCGCTCCACCGCCCCCCGAGCCACCCCATCACCCGCCCGAGCCGCCCCGAACACCCGCTCAAACCCATCCACCACCTCACCACCCCCACCCACCCCCGCGCCTCCCTCGCCCACCCCGGCCCCGGCCTCCACCCCGGCCCCCGCCTCCGCGCCGGCTCCTGCTTCGGCGGGGCGTGGGGTGGTGGGTGGGTTGTTCTCGAGCCAGGTGTGGAGATGCTGTGGGGCCTGCTGCCAGCCTGCGGCGGGGAGGGCGCCGATCTCGCCGGACCAGTTGGCGAAGCCGCGATGCAGCTTGCCGTCGATGATCAGCCCGGCCCCGGTCCGCAGCCCGGCGAGCAGGAACACCACGTCCTTCGCATACCGCGCCACCCCACGCCACGTTTCCGCCAGCGCCGCGAGCTTGCAGTCGTTCTCCACCCGCACGGCGCCTGGCACCAACCGCCGTACATGCGCCCCCAGATCAACCCCGCTCCACTCCGGCAGCGAGTCCGACAACATGACCTTCCCCGCACCGTCCACAAGCCCGGTCGTCGCCACCCCGGCCGCCCAGATCGACACGCCACGCTGCCCACGCTGATCGGGGGTGCGGGCGGAGCGGCGGGTGGTCGGGATACCGGCCGCGGTGAGTGCCTTGGTGACGCACTTGTCGACGGCCGCCAGCCGCTCGCGGCGGCCGGCTTCGGCCGGGACCTCGACGCGTGCCTGGTGGAGGACTTCGCCGTCGAGGTCGGTGACCAGCGCGAGGATCTTGTGGCCGCCGATGTCGACGCCGAGCAGCCGGCCGGCGCCGGAGTTGAAGCGGTAGCGGCGTGCCGGGCGGCCGACGCCGCCCGCGGCGGGCGCCACCTCGACCAGCAACCCGCGCCCGAGGAGGTCCCGCGCCACGTCCTCGGTGGAAGCGCGCGACAGTCCTGTGCGTTTCGACAGTTCGGTGAGCGTCAGCGGCTGATTTCCGCGCAACTCCCGCAGGACGGCGGTCGCGTTCAGTTGGCGCAACCGGGACAGATCCCCGCCGGCCGGCTCCTCGCTCATCCGCGACTCCTAATCCTGGTCTCCTGGATAACTATAAGCACCCGGACTGCGCGCGGGTCTCAGCGTGTGAACGCCCCCGGAAGAACCCTGTTGCGGACTCCTGACAACGTTGTACCGTGATCTGCCGACGGTCGATCAGAAACGTTTCCGCAGGTTTCCACTGAGGAGGACCAGCGTGTCCAATCCACTGAAGATCGCGACGCTCAGCTTCTGGCACGTGCATGCCGGCGACTACTCGAGACAGGCCCAGGCGCATCCCGGGACGGACCTGGTGGCCGTCTGGGACGACGACGCCGACCGCGGCCGCGAAGGCGCCGAGCGGTTCGGTGCCGAGTACGTCGACGACCTGGACGCGCTGCTGGCGCGCGACGATCTCGACGGCGTGGTGGTCACGACGCCGACCGACGTACACCGCGACATCATGGTGAAGGCCGCCCGGGCCGGCAAGCACATCTTCACCGAGAAGGTCCTGGCGCCGACGGTCGCCGAGGCCGAGGAGATCGTCGCCGCCACCGACGCCGCCGGCGTGAAGCTGGTCGTCTCACTGCCGCGGCTGTACCACGGCTACACGACGGCGATCCGCGAAGTACTCGACAAGGGCACGCTCGGCACGCTGACGTACGGCCGGGTCCGCCTGTCGCACGACGGCGCGATCGGCCGTGACGGCAAGGAGGGCTGGCTGCCGCAGCGGTTCTTCGAGCCGAAGGCCGCGATCGGCGGTGCGCTCACCGACCTCGGCTGCCACCCGGTGTACCTGACCCAGCTGTTCCTCGGCGCGCAGCCCGAGACCGTGAGCGCGACGTACCGCTCGATCGCCGGGCGCGGGCTGGAGGACAACGCTGTCGTGGTGGCCGGGTACGGCGACCAGCGGATCGGCGTGATCGAGGCCGGATTCGCGAGCAACAACCCGTTCACGATCGAGCTGTTCGGGACCGAGGGGACGCTCACGTACACCGACGCCGGCAACGTGCTGCTGGTGAACGGCGAGCAGGTCGACGTACCCGAGCATGCGCCGGACGCGTTCGCGCAGTGGGTCGATCACATCAACGACGGCACCCGCGCGGACGACAACATCGCACGTGCGGTCGAGCTGACCCGCCTGGTGGTGGCGGCGAACGCGGCGGCCGAGTCCAACCGAGTGATTTCCTACAAGGAGTAGCAGATGATCAAGGTTGGGTTGATCGGCGCGGGCGGGATCGCCTCGGCGCACATCAAAGGGTACGAGGCGCACTCCGGCAAGATCGGCGTGACGGCCGTCGCGGATGCCGTCGAGGAGACCGCCAAGAAGCGCGGCGAGGAGCTGGGCGCCACGCCGTACACCGACTACAAGGAGATGCTGGCCGGCGAGGAGCTGGACGCGGTCGACATCTGCCTGCCGCACCATCTGCACCGGGACGCGATCGTCGCGGCCGCCGAAGCCGGCAAGCACATCCTCTGCGAGAAGCCGCTGTGCCTGTCCGCCGAGGAGGCGGCCGACGTCCGCAAGGCGGTCACCGAGAACGGCGTGACGCTGATGTGCGCGCACAACCAGCTGTTCATGCCGGCGGTCGCGAAGGCGCGGGAACTGTTGCAGGGCGGCACGATCGGCACCGTCTACGAGGTCCGGACGACCGACAGCTTCTACAACGACTTCGACCCGAGCACGATGGGCTGGCGGGCGAGCAGCAAGACGAGTGGCGGTGGCGAGCTCATTGACACCGGGTACCACCCCACCTACCTGATGCTGCACCTGGCCGGCGGCATGCCGGTCGAAGCGACCGCGATGCTCTCCACGCACCGGTTGAAGTTCATGGAGGGCGAGGACTCCGCGCAGGTGCTGATCAGGTTCGACAACGGAGTCGTCGGGCAGCTCGTGACCAGCTGGGCGTACCAGCCGGCCGAGTCCACCGAGCGGTTCTCCGCGGTCGGCGAGCTGGGCTCACTGACCAGCGACGGTACGACGCTCTCGTACCGGCTGCGCTCCGGCGAGACCGAGACGTTCGAGTTCGAGCCGGTCGACACGTTCGTCGCCGAGATCGGCCACTTCGCCGACTCCCTCGCCGGCAAGCAGCGCCCGCTGCACACCGAGGAGGAAGGCATCGCCGTCCTCGGCATCCTGCTGGCCGCCTACGAGGGTTCGAAGTCAAAGACCGTCGCGCCGGTCCTGAAGGTCTAGTTCTCCTTGAAGTAGAAGCCTTCCGCGAGGTCGGCGAGCAGGTCCGGGTGGGTGGGCTGCCAGTTGAGCAGCTCGCTCGTCCGGGCCGCCGAGGTCGGGTTGTCCATCTGGGCGAACTGGCTCAGGAAGCCGACGTACTCCGCCGCCTCGTCCGGCGTGACCGAACGCGCCGGCAGGTCGAGCCCGCGGCCGATGGCCTCCGCGATCGTGCGGAACTCGATGCCCTCGTCCTGGACGGCGTGCAGCCGGCTGCCCGCGGGTGCGGACTCCAGCGCGAGCCGGTACGCCCGGGCCGCGTCGAGCGTGTGCACCGCCGGCCACCGGTTCTTCCCGTCGCCGACGTACGCCGCGAAACCGTTGCGCCGGGCGAACGAGATCAGCGACGGGGCGAACCCGTGCAGGTCGAGGCGGCTGTGGGTGATCGCCGGCAGCCGGACGATCGACGTACGGACGCCCTTGCCGGCCAGGTCGACGACGAAGTTCTCGGCGTCGATGCGGTAGCCGCCGTTCGGGTCGTGGTCCGCCTCGGTCGCGACCCGGCCCTGCTGCAGGTGCGCGAGCATGCCGGTGCCCGACGTACTGACGAGCGGCTTGTCGGTGCCGGCCAGGGCGTCGCCGATCGCCTGCAGGGCGGCGAGATCGGACTCCGCCGCGCCGGCCAGGTCGCCCACGACCATCGCGTCGTGCCGGAACGCGAGGTGGACGACGCCGTCGGCCGCGGCGGCCGCCGCCCGCAGCCGGTCGAGGTCGTGCAGGTCGCCGCGGACCGCCTCGGCGCCCCACTCGGTGAGCCGTTTCGCCGACTCCTCCGACCGCGCCAGGCCGAGCACCTGGTGACCGTTGTGCAGGAGCTCCGGGACCAGCGCCGACCCGACGTGCCCGGACGCTCCGGTGATGAATACGCGCATGACTGTCCTTCCAGAAGTGATGTCATTGACTGACATCACCGATGCTACACCCTGATGTCACTCGATGACATCGGCTAGGATCGGCGGCATGGGACGGTGGGAACCGGACGCGGCCGGACGGCTGCGAGAGGCCGCGATGGCGCTGTACGCCGAGCGCGGGTACGACGGCACGACCGTCGCCGAGATCGCCGACCGGGCCGGGGTCACCGCGCGGACGTTCTTCCGGCACTTCGCGGACAAGCGCGAGGTACTGTTCGCCGGGTCCGAGCTGCTGCAGGAGCACATGGTCGCCGCGCTCGCGGCCGCGCCGGCGGACGCGACCCCGATGGCGGCGATGACGACCGCGGTGCTCGCCTCGGCCGACTTCTTCGACGACATCCGCCGCGAGTACTCGCGCCGCCGCGCCGCGGTGATCATGTCGACGCCGGAGCTGCAGGAACGCGAGCTGATCAAGATGGCAAAGCTCACCACCGCCCTCACCCAGGCCCTGCTCGACCGCGGCGTCCCCCCGGACATCGCCGCCCTCGCGTCCGAAACGGGTGTCGCGGTCTTCCGCGTCTCGTTCGAACGCTGGATCAGCGCACCGGACGACGTACCGATCGCCGACGTCCTCCAGACGACGCTGAAGAACCTCGCCGCACTCACGTCCTAGCGCCCGGCGGGAGACGTACATCGGGCCGTGGCTGCCGGAGCCGGTCGACACCAGCGCCGACCCGTACCTCGGGGCGGAGCACGGCGAGGCGCTGAGCTTCGCCGTGCTGCTGGTGCTCGAGCGGCTGTCGCCGACCGAGCGGGCGGCGTACATCCTGCGGGAGGCGTTCGACTACCCGTACGACGAGCTGGCCTCGATGCTGGAGACGACGGCGCCGGCGGTTCGGCAGCTGGTCAGCCGGGCGCGGAAGCGGATCCGCGCGGAAGGTCGTACGGAGGTGACCGGGCCGGAGCAGAAGAGGTTGCTCACGGCGTTCATCGCGGCGGCCCGTTCGGGTGACCTGCCGGTGCTCGAACGGTTGCTGACCGCCGACGCGGTCAGCTACTCGGACGGGAACGGCGCGCGCCAGGTGTCGAAGTTCCCGGTCGTCGGTGGGGAACGGGTGGCGAAGTTCCACCGCGCGTTCGCCTCGCACTTCTGGAACGACGTTCGAGTGGAGCTAGGTGAGGTGAACGGCGCCGCGGGCGCGATGCTGTACCGCGACAACAGGATGTTCGCGGTCTGCATCGTCTCGGTCTCGGCCGACGGGATCCGAGAGGTGATGTGGCAGTTCAACGGGGCGAAGCTGACCGCGGTCGCTTGAGCAGGAGGATCAGTGTGTTCAAGCGAAGCGAAGATGCGGTCGTACACCGGTTCGCGACGGCGTGCCGCGCCGGCAGTCCCGGTGCGGTGCGGAGCCTGCTGACCCGGGAGGTCGTCGCGGTCAGCGACGGCGGCGGCCGGGTCGGCACGCCCGGTCGGAGCCACGGCCCGAACGAGGTCGCGCGGCGGGTGACCGAGCTGATTGTCCCGGGCGTCGAGCTGTCCGTCGAGGCGGTGAACGGGCAGCCTGGCGTCGTACTACGGGTCGCGGGCCGGGTCGTCGCGGTGGTCAGCCTGCGGGTCACTGGCGCGAAGGTGGCGGCGGTGTGGATCGTGGTGAACCCGGACAAGCTGCGGCACTGGGAATGAACCCCGCCCACTCTGGTGTTGACATGTCAACCTAGACTTGCTGGGACTGGACAGGAGCGTGCAGACATGACCGAGGTCGCCTTCGGGCTCGACACCTTCGGGGACATCCCGGTGGACGACGCCGGTGCGCCGGTGACCGCCGCGGCGGCGATCCGGCAGGTGGTGGACGAGGCGGTGCTGGCCGACCAGATCGGCGTCGACGCGATCGCGCTCGGCGAGCACCACCGGCCGGAGTTCTCGATCTCGACGCCGGAGACGGTGCTCGCCGGGATCGCCACGAAGACGCAGAACATCAAGCTCGGGTCGGGCGTGACCGTGCTGAGCTCGGACGACCCGGTGCGGGTGTTCCAGCGGTTCTCGACCGTGGACGCGCTGTCGAACGGGCGCGCCGAGGTGATCCTCGGGCGCGGGTCGTTCACCGAGTCGTTCCCGCTGTTCGGGTACGACCTGGCCGACTACGACAAGCTGTTCGAGGAGAAGCTGGAGCTGTTCGTGCGGCTGCTCGACGAGAAGCCGGTGACCTGGGAAGGCACGGTCCGGGCGGCGCTGGACAGCCAGGACGTCTACCCGAAGACCGAGTCCGGCCGGCTGACCACCTGGGTCGGCGTCGGCGGATCACCGCAGTCCGTGGTGCGGACGGCGTACTACGGGCTGCCGTTGATGCTCGCGATCATCGGCGGCTCGCCGGAGCGGTTCGCGCCGTACGTCGACCTGTACCAGCGGGCCGCGGAGCAGTTCGGGACCGTCGCGCATCCGGTCGGGATGCACTCGCCGGGGTTCGTCGCGGACACCGACGAGGAGGCGAAGGAGATCTACTTCGCGCCGTACAAGGTGATGCGGGACCGGATCGGCGCGCTCCGCGGCTGGCCGCCGTTGAAGCGCGAGGAGTTCGAGTCCGAGGTGCTGCACGGGTCGATGTACGTCGGCTCGCCGGAGACGGTGGCGCGCCGGATCGCCGGCGCGGTGCGGGCGATCGACGCGAAGCGGTTCGACCTGATCTACTCCGGCGGCCCGCTGCCGACGAGCGCCCGGCTGAAGGCGGTCGAGCTGTACGGGACGAAGGTGGTCCCGCTGGTCCGCGAGCTCCTGGCGGAGTCCAAGTGACGACCATCGGCATTCTCGGCGCCGGCAAGGTCGGCACGGTGCTGGCGAGGCTGGCGGTCGCGGCCGGGTACAAGGTGCTGATCGCGGGGTCCGGCGACGTCTCGAAGATCGCGCTGATCGTCGAGGTCGTGACGCCCGGCGCGGTCGCGGTGACCGCTGCCGAGGCGGCCGCGGCGGACGTGGTGATCCTGGCGCTGCCGCTCGGGAAGTACCGGACGATCCCGGTGGCCGAACTGCGCGGCAAGCTCGTCGTCGACGCGATGAACTACTGGTGGGAGGTCGACGGCATCCGCGACGACCTCACCGACCCGCGGACGTCGTCGTCGGAGATCGTGCAGGAGTTCCTGCCCGGCTCCCGCGTCGTGAAGGCCTTCAACCACATGGGCTACCACGACCTCGACGAAGGCCCCCGCCCCGCCGGATCTCCCGACCGTAAGGCCATCGCCGTCGCCGGCGCCGCCGAGGACGCCGCCGAGGTGGCCGACCTCGTCGACGCCCTCGGCTTCGACCCCGTTCTGATCGGCCCGCTGCCGGAAGGCAAACGCCTGGAACCGGGCACCGAGCCCTTCGGCGCCAACGTCGACGCCGAGGCCCTTCGGAGCATGCTCGGCCAGGCGCGGGCGTAGGGCGCGTACCGAAGAACGGGTAATAGCCGGCTGGGTGAGCCTGTTCACCGCTCACGGCGTGCCGGTGGGGCAGACCATTACCCGTTCTTCGGTACGGGTCGCGGCGCGCTCGGCGCCGATGCCAGCGGTGATCACGCAGGCGATGCCGAGGGTTTGGAACAGGCTGGGGGACTGGCCGAGGAGCAGCCAGCCGATCAGCAGGGCGAGCGCGGGCTCGAGGCTCATCAGCGTGCCGAACACGCCCGCGTCCAGCCGACGGAGTGCGAGGTACTCGAGGCTGAACGGGATCACCGGCAACAGCAACGCCAGACCGAACCCGATGATCACCAACTGCCAGGTCAGCACCGAGATCGTCGCCGGACCGGCAACGACGGTCGCCACGACGGCCGCGACCGGAATCGACACGCCCATGCCCTGAAGCCCCGTGACGTTGCTGCCGACGTGCTGCGTGAGCACGATGTACGCCGCCCAGCACGCGGCCGCGCCGAGTGCGAACAGGACGCCGGCACCGTCGACCGCACCGTGCCAGGGCTGCGTCAGGATCAGTACGCCGGCGAACGCGAGCGCCGGCCACACCAGCCGCCCGCGACTCCGCAGTACGGCGACCGTCAACGGGCCGAGGAACTCCAGCGCGCTCGCTGTCCCGAGTGACAGCCGCGCGACGGCGGCCATGAACAGCAAGGTCACGCCACCGGTCGCAACCCCGAGACCTACCGCGGCCAGGAACGCGTTCCGGTCGAAGGCACTCGGTCGCGGCCGGAACAGCACCAGCACGATCACGCCCGCACAGGCCAGCCGCAGCCAGGCGGCGCCCTCCGGGCCGACCCGGTCGAAGAGCCCGACCGAGACGGCCAGCCCGAGCTGGACCATCGTCATCGACAGCACCGCGAACGCGATGCCGGTCCTCCGTGTGCGCATGCCGTCCAGTGAAGCCCGTCGCCGCCGTTCGCGTCCACGTGAGAATCCTGGACAGATCGTTCATGATTGCTGAATGGACGTACGCCGCCTGGAACTCCTGCTCGCGCTCTCCCGGCTGGGCTCGATGCACGCGGTGTCTGAGGTTCTCGGCGTGACGACGTCCACCGTCTCCCAGCAGCTCGCCGCCCTCGCCAAGGAGGCCGGCACTCCACTGCTCGAACCCGACGGTCGCCGCGTCCGGCTCACCCCCGCGGGCCACCGGCTCGCGGCTCACGCCGTCACGATCCTGGCCGCCCACGAGGCCGCCCGCGCCGACCTCGACCCGGCCGCGGAACCCGCCGGCACGGTCCGCGTCGCCGCCTTCCACACGGCGATCCGGGACACGTTGCTGCCCGTCGTACCGCGTCTGCCGCCGGCTGTTCGGCTGGAGATCCAGGAGCAGGAACCCCCCGACGCCCTCTCGCTGCTCGAACGCGACCAGGTCGACCTGGCCCTCACCTACGACTACAACCTCGCGCCCGCGCGGCTCGGTCCCGCGCTCGCGGCGACGGTCCTCTGGGAGTCGTCCTGGAGCCTCGCGGTCCCGTCCCGCTGCCGTCGTACGCCGGGCACGGCCGCCGGGGTGCTCGCCGCGTTCGCCGGCAGCGACTGGATCGTGAACTCGCGGCACACCGCCGACGAGCAGGTCGTCCGTACGATCGCCGCGCTGGCGGACTTCGAGCCCCGGGTCACCCAGCGGGCGGACAGCCTGCAGCTTGTCCAGGAGATGATCGCGGCGGGCCTAGGCGTCGCGCTGATGCCGGCCTCCTACCCGAAGACCACCGGCATCTCGCTACGCCGCCTCCGCGACCCGGAACCCCGGATGCGCGCCCAGGCCGTCGTCCGCCGCGACCGAACGTCGTGGCCCCCGTTGTCGTTTGTTCTCGGACTTCTCGACTAGCGTTTGGGCCAGACGACGGACGGAGTGAGCGGTGCGCAAGATCCTGGTGGTGGGCGGTGGGTACGCCGGGTTCTACACGGCCTGGCGGCTGGAGAAGAAACTGCGGCGGGGTGAGGCCGAGGTGGTCGTGGTCGACCCGCGGCCGTACATGACCTATCAGCCGTTCCTGCCCGAGGTGGTGGCCGGGTCGGTCGAGGCGCGGCACGCGGCGGTCTCGCTGCGGCGGAACCTGCGCCGCACGAAGATCGTCGCCGGAATGGTCGTCGGCATCTCGCACGCCGATCGGACCGTGACGATCCGGCCCGCGCAGGGCGAGGACTACCCGATGACGTACGACGTGATCGCCGTGACCGCGGGCGCCGTCACGCGGACCTTCGACGTACCGGGGGTCGCGGAGCGGGCGATCGGGATGAAGCATGTCGAGGAAGCGGTCGCGATCCGGGACCGGCTGTTCACCGCGTTCGACGAGGCGGCCGGGCTGGAGCCGGGACCGCGGCGGCGGAAGCTGCTCACGGTCACCTTCGTGGGCGGCGGATTCTCCGGCGTCGAGGGGATGGCGGAACTGCTCTCGCTGGCGCGGGCGCTGCTGAAGAAGTACCCGGAACTGTCGGAGAGCGACCTGGCGTTCCACCTGGTCGAGGCGTCCGGGCGGATCCTGCCCGAGGTCAGCGACAAGCCGGGCGACTGGGTCGTGAAGAACTTCGAGAAGCGCGGCGCGGTCGTGCACCTGAACACCACGATGACGTCCGCCGACGACGGTCACGTCGTACTGTCGGACGGTTCGGAGTTCGACTCGGAGCTGATCGTCTGGACGGCCGGCAACGCCGCGACCCGGCTGCTGCGCAACCACACGGACCTGCCGCACAACGAGCGCGGGCTGGTCCAGGTGCGGGCGGACCTGCGGATAGGCACGGCGGACGAGGTGATCCCGGACGCATGGGCGGCCGGCGACGACGCGGCGGTGCCGGACCTCGCGACCGGAACCGGGTACACCGTGCCGAACGCGCAGAACGCCGTACGGCAGGGGAAGGTGCTGGCGAAGAACCTGCTGCGGTCGCTGCGCGGGCGGGAGCCGAAGGACTACGTGCACCACAACCTCGGCGTGATCGCGACCCTCGGCCTCGGGACCGGCATCTTCCAGTACAAGCGGATCGTCATCAAGGGCCTGCTCGGCTGGCTGATGCACCGCGGGTACCACGTGATGGTCGTGCCGACCTGGGACCGCAAGGTCCGGGTGTTCGCGATCTGGGTGGCGTCGTTCTTCTACGGCCGCGATATCGTGTCCCTGGCCTCGGTCCAAAGCCCCCGCGACGCCTTCCAGGACGAGGCCCGCAAGACGGTCCGGGTCGAGCAGATCAGCTGATCCGGGTGAGGCGGCCGTCCGGGGAGACCCGGATGGTCGTCTTGCGCGCGCCGACGGTGAGGTCGACGAAGAACAGGCCGGCTGTGGTGCGGGTCTTGTAGCTGACCGCTTCGTTCGGGGCGGTCGGGACGACGGCGGAGAGGATCGTCGCCTCGGTGCCGGTGCGGTTGAACTTGACGACCGGGGCTGACTCGCGGTGGAAGATGTCCGGGTAGTACCAGCCCTGCACCGGGTCCTGCTGGCCCTCGACCACCGTGATGCCGTCCTTGGCGGGCTGCTGCTGGTATGGGATCTGCAGGAGGGACGTCTTCGTTCCCGGGGCGATCGCGACGGCAGTCGTGAGGGACTGGACGGTCACCTTCTGGCCGGGGGCGAGATGCCAGAGCGTTTCGTACCGCTGGTCCTCGGTCGCCTGGCCGCGGTCGAGCGTGATGATCAGGTCGGGGTCCTTCAGCACGAGTACGTCGCGCTTGCGGGTGACGCCCGGCGCGGGGGAGTCGGCGAGCGAGTACGACTCCCAGGTCGGCGTGATCGACGCGCGGACCAGTTGGGTGTCGACGGATGCGGTATCGGCGGACGGGATCGTCATCACGTTGTGCGCGGCCGGGCTCTTCGACCATGCCTGCCACTTGTCGAGCTGGTACCCGGAGTGGCCGGGATCGATCAGTACGTCGCGGCCGTGGGACGAGTAGGTGACCGACATGTGGTCGTCGTGCCCGTGCAGCGTGCGCGCCGCGCCGTACCGGATGCTGTACGTCGACTCCTGCGCGAACGGGCGCGTCTCGCCCCAGCCGGTGCGCCCGAACACGTACCCGGCGTCGTACACCGCGACGCGTTTCGACGGACGCGTCCCGCGCTTGCCGAGCGAGGCGACGTAGTCCAGCGCCGTCCCCGCCGCGCCGGTGGGCTTCTGTTTCACGGCGTCGCCGACCTGCTGGAGTTCGCCGGTGGACTTGGTCGCGAGCGCGAGCCATTCGGACAGGGCGGCGCGACGCTGGTCGATGACCTTGCCGGGGTCGGAGCCGCAGCGTTGCAGGGCGGTCGTGGCGCGGCCCCAGAGCAGGTAGTTGAACATCGCGTACCCGACGGACTGCTCGTTCGTGGAGCCCTGTGGGTCGATCGCGGTGGTGATCGCCTGGGTGAGCCGCTCGACCGCGAGCTGCTTCAGTTCAGGCCGCTGGAGGGTGCAGCCGACGCCGAACAGCGCGATGCTCTCGTCGGTGCCGTGGTTCGACCGGCCGCTCCAGTTCACGATCATGAACTGCGCGTGGTCGATGAGCGACTTGTCGAGCCAGGCGTACTGAGTGGGCAGTTTGGTGACGTGCAGGCCGCGGAGGACGGCCTGGCGGGCGCAGAGAAGCACGTTGGTGCGGTGCATCGTCGCTTCCCACGCGCCGACGTCGCCCTTCCAGCTGTACGGGTTGTCCTGGACCCAGTCGTGGATGATCGCCAGCACGTGGGTGAGCGTCTTCCGGTCGCCGTTCGCGCCGGCCTCGATGCCTTTGCCGAGCCAGCGCAGGGAGTGCAGCCACATGTACCAGCTGGGCTTCTTGTACGGGTCGGCGCGCCAGTTGATGTTGCCGTTGCCGTTGCCGACCTTGTACGCCGGGTCGTCGCCCCACTGGAAGGTGTCGCTCATCAGCATGGGGAGCGGGACCTGGATGCCGCTGTAGCCCGGGCACTCGTACGTACCGGTGTTCGCGACCGGGGTGGACGGCGGGGGAGTGGCCGGGGTGTCCACGCCGGGGAGGGGCTCGTCCGTCGTCTCAGGGATGCTTGGGGCCGGCCGCGAGGGCTTGGCTGGGGTGCTCGGCGTCGGTGAGCCGGTGGCGGAGACCGTCGTACTGCGGTCTCGGGCGCCCGGCATCAGTACGAAGACGGCGCCGGCGAACGCGACCCCGCAGACCAGCACGCAGGCAAGCGTCAGCGCGACGGTCCTCCCCACCCGTCTCTTCCCCTGCGCCACTCAGAACCCCCTTTTCACCCTCATTCTCACCCGCGCTCGGGGCAGGAGCGTACGGGTACCGGCGTACGGCGACCCAAGGCGGTCACGCCCAACCCGGCGAGACTCGCCCCGGCCGCCACGATCGCGCACAGGACGAACCCGCGCCCGAGGTCGTGCGCCGTACCGAGCAGCGGACCGAACGTCGCCACCCCGATCGCCCCGCCGATCTGACGCGACGTGTTGAACGCCGCCGACGCCGCACCGTGCAACGCAGGTTCCACCGCCGCGATCGACTGCGCGGTCATCGTCGGCACCAGCAGCCCGGAGCTGAACCCGATCGGCACCAGCGCCAGCACCATCGGCCACACCGCCGATGACGTACTCGCCCAGGCGAGCGCGAGCATCGCGACAGTGATCACCGCCTGCCCGATCGCGAGTACGACGGGACGCCCGAGCCGGCGCGCCAGCGGTGCGGAGCCGACGTTCGCGATCGAGATCAGCCCGGTCAACGGCAGGAACAGCAACCCGGTCGTCAACGCGCTCAGGTGCCGTCCTTGCTGGAGCAGCAGGCTCATCGAGAAAAGCACGCCGTAGAAGGCGAAATTGAGCAGCAACCCCTGCAGCGCGGCGGCCGCGAACCCGCGATCGGCGTACAACCTCGGCGGCAGCAGCGGCGCCCGTACCGACCTCTCGACGACCACGAAACCCACCAGCCCGGCAACCGCCACCGCACCCGCGGCAAGGATCGCCGGATCGAGCCACCCGCGCGCCGGCGCCTCGATCAACGTGAACACCAGCCCACCGATGAACGCCGTCGCCGTCGCCATCCCGCCGAGGTCCAGCCGCCGCGACCGCCTGATGACCGCCGGCATCGCCCGCCACGCCCAGATGGCCGCGGGGACGCCGATCACGAGGTTCACGGCGAACACGGCGCGCCAGTTGGCGAGGGCGACCAGGTCGCCGCCGAGGAGTGGGCCGGCGGCCATCCCGGCGCCGCCGGCCGCGGCCCACCAGCTGACCAGCCGGTGCCGCGCGTGCTCGTCGGTCGCGGACGCCGTCGCGAGAACGAGCGCGCTCGGCAGCAACAACGCCGATCCGGCGCCCTGCAACAGCCGCGCGAGGTTCAGCATCAGCATCGATCCGGCGGCCGCGCAGACGGCGGACGAGAGCGTGAACACCAGCAGCCCGGTGAGGAAGGCGCGCTTCGCGCCGACCGTGTCGGCGATCGCTCCGGCGCCCAGCATCAGCGCCGCGAACGACAACGTGTAGGCGTTCAGCGACCACTCGAGCTCGGCGCGGGACGCGTGCAGATGGGTGCCGAGTTCGGCCAGCGTGACGTTCACGATCGTGCTGTCGACGAACACCATGAACGAGGCGATCAACGCGAGCGCGACCACCGACCGGCGAGGTTGGGGCATGGCACCGAGCCTACGACATTGTTTGATGTACGTCGAACAATATCCCACCGGGTGGACCCGTTGACCTCCGCCGGTGCGCTGGTTACGGTGTTCGAACCGCATCTCGGAAATCGATTTCTCCCGCATCCGCCCGTCAAGGAGAACCCGAATGACCGTCTCTGACGCCCCGGCCGGCTGTGCGAACAGATCCTGTGCCGGCGACTGTCCCCGCGCCCAGTTGAGCCGCCGTACGTTCATCGCCCTCGGCGCCACCGCCGTCGGCGCGCTCGCCGTCCCGGTCCAGGCCCTGGCCGCGCCGCAGAAGCCCGACCCGAAGGTCCTCTTCGACCGCGGTACGCCGACGTCGTACACAGGTCCCGCGCTGCCACGGATCGGGATGCCGGTCGGCGGCGGCACGACCGGGCAGGTCTACCTGTCCGGCGACGGGCGGCTGTGGGCGTGGGACGTCTTCAACCCGACGTCGTTCCCGCTCGGCGGCGCGGACTTCTCCGGGCACCACTACGCGTTCCCGTTGTCCGCCGACGATCCGGGTGCGTCGCAGTTCGGCCAGGGGTTCGCGTTGCGGACGACGACCCGAGGCCGGACGACGACCCGCACGGTCGACGCGGCCGGGTTCAAGGACGTGCGCTTCACCGGCTCGTACCCGATCGGCCGGGTCGCGTACGCCGACGCCGCGAGCCCGGTGACCGTACAACTGGAGGCCTTCTCGCCGTTCGTCCCGCTGTCCACGGCGGACTCCACGCTGCCGTCGACGATCATGTCGTTCACGCTGCGGAACACGTCCTCGGCGGCGGTCCGCGCGACGCTGCTCGGGTACGCCGAGAATCCCGTCTGCATCGACAGCCGCAAGCGCCAGCCGACGACGCTGCAGGCGCGTGCCTTCAAGGGCGGCGTGCAGTTCGGGGCGATCGACGACCTCGGCGCGGAGCAGAGCGACATCCTGTTCGAGGACTGGGAGAACGACACGTTCGAGGGCTGGACCGTGACCGGCGACGCGTTCGGTGCGGGCCCGGTGCGGCCGCTCGACGTACCGAACCTGATGAAGCGGTTCGGCGACCTGAACGTGTCCGGCACCCGCTTCGTCACGTCGTACGACTATCGCGGCGGCACGTACGACGGTGCCGTCGGCAAGCTGACCAGCCGCGAGTTCACGGTCGAGCGCCGGTACGTCGCGGTCAGCCTGAGCGGCGGGCGGCACCCGGGGGAGACGTGCCTGAACGTCGTCGTCGACGGCCAGGTGGTGGCGACCGCGACCGGCGACGAGAGCGAGCCGCTGGTCGCGCAGATGCTGGACGTCGGCGCGTACGCCGGACGGACCGCACACCTCGAGATTGTCGACAGCCATACGGGCGCCTGGGGACACCTCAGCTGCGACGCGATCGTCTTCACGGACCGCCCGGACATCGTCTTCGAGACCTGGGACAGGACGACGTACGACGGGTGGACGGTCACCGGCGACGCCTTCGGTGCCGGCCCGGTGACGGCGGCCGAGACGCCGGACGGCTTCCGCCGCGCGTTCGGCGTCCGAACGGATCTGAACGTCAGCGGGCGGTTCGTGACGTCGTACAACTTCCGTGGGACGGGCGATCCGGACCACTACACGGGCTCGCTGACCAGTCGCGAGTTCGTGATCGAGCGCCGGTTCGTGACCGCGTGGGTCGGCGGCGGCAGCCATCAGGGGGAGACCTGCCTGAACGTCGTTGTCGACGGCAACGTCGTGGCATCGACGGCCGGCACCGACATCGAGCCGTTGACCGCGGTGTCGATGGACGTCGGCAAGTACGCCGGCAGGACTGCCTCCCTTCAGATTGTCGACAGCAACACCGGCGGCTGGGGTCACGTCAATGTGGACCGGATCCTGTTCAGCGACCGCCCGATCCGCCGGCAGCCGGTGGCGGAGCGGCCGGACGGCGGGACCTTCGCGCTGACCGCGCTCACGCCGGCCCCGAACCACGCCGCCGGCGAGGACGGTGTGCAGGTCGTGGTACGGCCTTCGATTGCTGACTGGTCGACGGTGGACGCGCTGTTCGACTCGGCCGCGGGGCCGGCAGACTCGGCCGACCCGCAGGCGGGGACGGTCGCGGTCACGGTCACGCTGCCGCCGGGTGCCGCGCGGACGATCCAGTTCGCGTACGGGTGGTTCTTCCCGAATCCGCAGCGCGAGCTGTTCGCCGAGCTCGTCGGCGCATCGACGTTCCGCCGGCACTACGCCACCAGGTTCGGGTCGGCCCGGGAGGTCGTCGAGTACGTCGGCCGCGAGGCAGCCCGGCTCGAGCGCGACACCAAGCTCTGGGTGCAGACCTGGTACGACGACTCTTCGCTGCCGCACTGGTTCCTCGAGCGGACGCTGGCGACTGCGTCGACGATCGCGACCAGCACCTGTTACCGCTGGGACGACGGCCGCTTCTACGCGTGGGAGGGAACGTACTGCTGCGCAGGCACCTGCGAACACGTGTGGAACTACGCGCAGGCGATCGGCCGGCTGTTCCCCGACCTCGAACGGGACACCCGCGAGCGCGTGGACCTCGGCATCGCGTTCCGGCCGACCGGCGAGATCGGGAACCGTGGCGAGTCGGGTGACGCGTCGAGCTCGTTCGCGGACGGGCAGACCGGGACGATCCTGCGGATCTACCGCGAACACCAGATGAGCAAGGACCCGTCGTTCCTGCAGCGGGTCTGGCCGCGGGTCAGGACCGCCGTCGAGTTTCTCGTCACGCACCGGGACGGGGCGGACGAAGACGGGATCTTCCGCGGCAGCCAGTGGAACACGCTCGACACCGAATGGTTCGGCGAGGTGCCGTGGATCAGTGGGCTGTACGTCGCGGCGCTGCGGGCTGCGGCGGCGATGGCGGGCGATGTCGGCGACACCGCGAGCGCCACGCGCTACACGACGATTGCCGATCGCGGGTCGGCGTACCTGGCCGGGACGCTGTTCAACGCGGAGTACGGGTACTACGTGCAGAAGGTGGATCCGGCGCATCCGACGGCGGAGAACAGCAACCGGGGGTTGTTCATCGATCAGCTGTACGGGCAGACGTATGCGTCGCAGCTCGGACTTCCGCGGGTGTTCCCCGAGGACCAGGCGCGCAGTGCGCTCGCCAAGCTGTACGAGTCGAACTTCCGGGCGGCGCCGGGGACGTATCGGCCGCCGGGGATCGGGGCCGGGCGGGTGTACACGACCGGCGACGAGAGCGGCGTGCTGATGGCGACCTGGCCGCACGGGGGATCGGACGAGACCCGCGGGCTGATGTACTTCAACGAGGTGTGGACCGGGCAGGAGTACCAGTTCGCCGCGCATCTCTTCGCGGAGGGGATGGCGGACGAGGGGCTGGCGGTCACGCGGGCCATGTACGAGCGGTACGACGCCACGAAACGCAACCCGTACAACGAGATCGAGGCCAGCGATCACTACGCGCGGGCGATGATGGGGTACGGCGTCTACCTGGCGGCCTGCGGGTACGAGTACCACGGGCCGCGAGGTCATCTCGGGTTCGCGCCGCGGATCCACCCGGAGAACTTCCGCGGCGCGTTCACCGGCGCCGAAGGATGGGGCCTGTACACCCAACGCCGTACGCCGAAGTCCCTGACCGCCACGATCGACATCCGCTACGGCACCCTGAAGGTCACCACACTGTCCTTCGAAACCACAACCCCGGCCCACCACGTCGAGGTCCACGCCGGCCCCACCCGCCTCCCGGCAACCCTAGTCACCACCGGCAACCGAGCCGTCGTCACCCTCGCCAACCCCACCACCATCACCCCGGGGTCCCACCTCAACGTGGTTCTCAGCTGACCTCCGCCCCGCCGCCGGTGCAGGGGAGGTCCGGCGGCGGGACAGAGGCCGGTCAGGTGGCGATGTCGGGTTCGGCTACGTGGCAGGCGGCTTGGTGGTTGTTGCCCAGGGTGCGGAGTTCGGGGGTGACCGAGTGGCACTTGTCGATGGCGAGGGGGCAGCGCCAGCGGAAGCGGCAGCCGGGGGTGGGGTCGATGACCTTCGGGGGTTCGCCGGTGTCGCCCTCGATGCCGGTGCTGAGCGGGGCCCGGGGGTCGGGGACGGCGCCGAGCAGCAGGTCGGTGTACGGGTGCTTCGGGTTCTGCAGGACCGACTCGGTCGGGCCGGTCTCGACCACGTGGCCGGCGTACATGATCATCAGCCGGTCGGCGACGTACCGGGCACTGGCGATGTCGTGGGTGATGTACAGGAACGAGACGCCCTGCGACTCGCGCAGTTCGGCCATGAGATTCAGCAGGCCGATCCGGATCGAGACGTCGAGCATCGACACCGGCTCGTCGGCGAGGATCAGCTTCGGGTTGTGCGCGAGCGCCTGCGCGAACCCGATCCGTTGCCGCTGGCCACCGCTCAGCTCGTACGGGAAGCGGTTCATGATGTCGCCGGCCGGGGTCAGCCCGACCGCCTCGATCACCCGTTCCGCCTCGGCGTACCGCTGCTGCCGGTCGAACTCCGGCCGGTGCAGCTTCAGCGACCGCAGGACGCCGTGCGAGACCCGGAACGCCGGGTTCAGCGAGCTGAACGGGTCCTGGAACACCATCGGCACCTCGCCCCGGTAGGACAGCTGGTCCTTCCGGGAGCGGAACGTCGACATCGCCCGGCCCTGGTAGAAGATCTCCCCGGCGGTCGGCTTGTACACGCCCGCGAGCAGCCGCGCGATCGTGCTCTTCCCGCTGCCGCTCTCGCCGGCCAGCGCGACGATCTCCTGCCGCCCGATCGTGAAGCTGACCTCGTCGACCGCGTGCAGCAGCTGCGGCGAGAACCCGCGCCCGACCCGGAAGTGCCGGGTCAGGTCCCTTGCCTCGAGCAACGGCGCGGCGGCGGACTCGGTCCCGCCGGTCTTCTCGGCATCCACCGTGGTCACTTGGCCTCCCGGACGAGATCAGGTGCGTGCAGCAGGCAGCGAGCCTGTACGGCGCCGACCTGGTACAGCTCGGGCTCGATCTTCGGGCAGTCCTCGAACGCCTTCGGGCAGCGCGGCTGGAACCGGCAGCCCGGCGGCGGTGACGCGAGGTTCGGCGGCGCGCCCGGGATCCCGGTCAGCGGCACCTTCGGCCCGCGAATCGACGGAAAGGCGTCCAGCAGCCCCGCGCTGTACGGATGTTCCGGGTGGTCGAACACTGCGCGGGTGTCGCCGAACTCGACCACCTGCCCGGCGTACATCACCACGAGCTTGTCCGAGAAGTGACTCACCAGCGACATGTCGTGGGTGACGAAGATGACCGCGAACCCGAGCTTCTTCTGCAGTTCCTTGATCTGCACCATCAGCGACCGCTGCGCGACCACGTCGAGCGCGGACGTCGGCTCGTCCATGATGATCAGGTCCGGCGTGAACAGCAGCGCCATCGCGATCATCGCCCGCTGCCGCATCCCGCCGCTCAACTGGTGCGGGTAGCTCTTCAGATGGATGGGATCGATCCCGACCAGCCGCAGCACCTCGGCGGGCCGGCCGTCGTCGACCACCTCGTCGTGCGCCATGATCGTGTCCCGGAACTGCGCGCCGATGCTGAGCACCGGGTTCAGCGCGTTCATCGCGCTCTGCATCACCACGGAGAAGTCCCGCCAGCGCATGGTGGCCAGCTTCTTCTCGTTCATCGTGACGAGGTTCTGCCCGTTGAACCGGACGCTGCCGCCGGTGATCGCGGCCGGCGACGACAGCAGGTGCGCGATCGCGAACAGCAGCGTCGACTTGCCGCAGCCGGACTCGCCGACCACCCCGACGAACTCGCCGGCGTGTACGTCGAGGTCGACGTGGTCGACCGCGACCACCGGCCGCGCGCCGGTGTCGTACTCGACGGTGAGGTCGCGGACCTCAAGAAGCTGTTCTGGCACGTCGCCTCCGAACCGGCCGCAGTGCGGGGTTGCTGATCTCGTCGAACGCGTAGTTGAGCAGGGCGAACGAGACGCCGAGCAGCGCGACCGCCAGACCCGGCGAGAGCGCCCAGGCGGGCAGTCCGTTCACCAGGGCGCCCTGGTTCTGCGCCCAGTAGAGCATCGTGCCCCAGCTCAGCGAGTTGGGGTCGCCGAGCCCGAGGAACTGCAGGCCGGCGGCGGTCAGCACGGAGTACAGCGCCGCACCGAGGAAGTTCGCGACGATCAGCGAGATCATCGTCGGCAGCACCTCGACCACGATGATGTACGACCGCCGCTCGCCGCGGACCCGCGCCGATTCCAGGAAGTCCCGGTTCCGCAGCGACAGCGCCTGCGCCCGCATCTGCCGGGCGCCGTACGACCAGCCGGTGAGGATCAGCACGATGATGATCACGGTCAGGTTGCCCTTGCCGGCGTACGTCGCCAGCACGATGATCAGCGGGAACGTCGGGAGCACCAGGAAGATGTCGGTCAGCATCGACAGACCGTCGTCGGCGAACCCGCCCAGATACGCCGCTGACACGCCGATGATGACCGACAGCACGGTGGCACCCAGCCCGGCGACCACGGCGATCACCAGGGACTCACGGGTGCTGTAGACGAGCTGCGCGTAGACGTCCTGCCCGAGTCCCGTCGTACCGAGCCAGTGGCTGCCCGACGGGTGCTGCAGTGGCGAGTCGCCGATCGCCTGCGGATCGTGGTGCGCGCCCGGGACGAACAGCCCCGGGAACAGCGCGAGGAGCACGAACAGCAACAGCAACGCGGCACCGACCACCGCCTTGCGATTCCGCAGGATCGCCCGGAACAACCCACCCCGAGGCCTCCGGGCAGCACCCGTGACCGGAGCCGATGCACCAGCAACAACAGCACTCATCGGTTCATCCCTTCGTCCGGGCGCGTGGGTCGAGCAGGAACACTGCGAAGTCGCAGAGCAGGACGCAGATCAGCACCGCGAGCGTCACCAGCAGGAAGAGTGCCTGCAGCAACGGATAGTCGGTGCTGACCGTGGCGTTGTAGAACATGTAACCCAGGCCGGGGTAGTTGAACACGTACTCGACCAGGATCGTCCCGGAGATCACGAAGCCGAGCGACATCGCGAACCCGGACAGGTTCGGCAGGAACGCGTTCCGGCCGGCGTACCCGAACATGATCTTGCGGCCCGGGATGCCTTTGGCGCGGGCCATCCGGACATAGTCCTCGGCGAGGGTGGTGACCATGTTGTTCCGCATGGTCAGGATCCACCCGCCGACCGCGGTGACCAGGATCGTGGTGGCCGGCAGGATGCCGTGCTTGATCACGCTCCAGACGAACTCGCCGGTGAACGCCGGCGTCAGGCTCTGGTCGTAGTTGAAGTCGTTCGGCAGCACCGGGTGGTCGCCGATCGCGAACAGCGAGATCAGCAGCAGCGCTACCCAGAAGTACGGCAGCGCCGAGGTGACGATGAACACCGGCGGCACGATGCCGTCGATCAGGCCGCCGCGCCGCCAGCCGGCGACCGTGCCGATCAGCGTGCCGAGGACGAACGCCAGCACGGTCGCGATACCGACCAGGCCGAGCGTCCACGGCAGCGCGCTGCCGATCAGGGTCGTCACCGGTACGCCGAGACTGCTGCCGATCGAGACACCCCAGTGCCCGGTGACCATCGACTTCAGGTACTCGCCGTACTGCAACAGGATGTTCTTGTTCGGGTCGAAGCCGAACTCTGCCAGCACCGTACGCAGTTGCTCGGGTGTGACCACCGCCCCGCCCTTGCTCAGGCGTTCCCGCAGTGCCTGCTCGGGACTGCCCGGCATCAGCCGCGGGATGAAGAAGTTCAGCGTCATCGCCGCCCACAGCGTGAGCACGAAGAACCCGAGACGACGTATCAGGTATCGCACTCCCACCAGCTCCTCGTGCTCACGCTCTTCGAATCCTTACTTCTGGGCGGACTGCGAATACAGGTTGGCCAGCACCTGACCGACGTCCGGGATGTTGTACGGCGCCGGCTGCGCGTACGGGTCGTCCTGGGTCGGCCAGCCCTGCAGGTCCTTGGTGTTGTACTGGTACCAGTCGACCGACTCGGTGGTCGGGATCACCGGCACGTCCTTGATCATGTACGACGAGATCTGCTTGATCAGCGAGACCTGCGTGTCCGGGTCGGCGGCGGCGTACTGGTCGAACAGCTTGTCCACCTCGGGCTTGGAGTAGCGCGAGTAGTTGCTGTTCGCCTGCTTGCCGATCGGCGCGGTGTTCTTCGAGTACAGCAGCTGCCGCAGCTCGTAGTACGGCGTCGGGCCGCCGGACTGGCTCGCGTACGCGAGGTCGTAGTCACCGGTGAACAGCTTCTGGTTGTACGACTGCTGCTGCAGGTCCTGGATCGTCAGGTCGATGCCCACCTTGGCGAGCTGCTGCTTCACGACCGCCAGCGACGCGTCCCAGTCGGTGTAGCCGGTGACCGTGATGATGTTCAGCTTCAGCTTGTTCGAGTCCGAGTACCCGGCGCTCTGCAGCAGCTGCTTCGCCTTGTCCAGGTTCGGCTTGTCGTAGCCGGCCGCGGTCAGCGCGCTCTGGTCGAAGTACTTGTCGAAGGTCGGCGTGACGACACCGGTCTGGTTCGCGGCCGGCTGGTAGCCGCTCTCACCGATCTTCGAGATCTGCTCCCGGTCGAGCGCGTACGCGATCGCCTGCCGGACCGCCAGCTTGCTGGGAGCCGGGCGGGACGGGTCGTTGTTCGGGACGATCGCGACGTTCGCGGTCGGCGGGAACCAGTAGTTGTTGGCCGGCGACTTCGACTTGTAGAAGTTGTCGATGTTCGGGATGTACTGGCCGCCCCACTGGGCCTTGCCGCTGGCCAGGTCGAGGTTGGCCGGGTTGTTGTCCAGGTACGCCGGGTACTGCACCTTCTGGATGTACGGCTTGCCCGGCTGCCAGTACGACGGGTTCGCGACGTACGAGATGTTGTTCGAGCTGCAGGACTCGACCGTGAACGGCCCGGTGCCGACCGGCTTCGGGTCCGCCCAGGTGGCGGGCTTGGACGCGGCCTCGCCGGTCGACCAGATGTGCTTCGGCACGATGCCGACCTGGCCGGCGAAGTTGAAGAAGTACGGCTCGGCGGCGGCCTTGAACTTCAGCGTGACCTTGTTGCCGGCCGCGGTGACGCTGGTCAGCCCGGCGCCGGTCCACAGCGAGTACAGGTCGAGGGCCGGCTGCTCCTTCATCCGCATGAAGGTGTAGACGACGTCGTCGGCGGTGAACGGCTGCCCGTCGCTCCACTTCACGCCGTCGCGAATGGTGAAGACGATCGAGTCCTTCTTCGGCGACCAGGTGAACGCGGTGGCCAGCATCGGCGTGGTGGCGCCGGCCTTCAGCACGTTCACGAACGTCAGCGGCTCGTACACGAACCCGCTGGACTCCTGGTTGACCGCCGGGTTGAACGGGTTGAACTGGCACGGCCAGGTCTGCCCGCCGACGTTGGCGATCGTGACGGTGCCGCCCTGTTTGTGCTCGCCGCCGCCCCCGCCGCCACTGCTGGTCGACGTCGACGGGTTGGACGAGCTTGCGCTCCCGATCGGCTTGTCGCCACCGCCGCAGCCCGCGGTCAGTGCGCCGACCGCGATCGTGGCGACCGCGATGCGTGTGATGCCCCTCATCGACTTCTGCCTTTCGCTACTGGAAATCCGTCTCATGCGAATGCTTCCGCACCGAGGACGACCCCCGCCGCCTCGACGCCGAGGGCGAGCGCTCCGATCAGCGGTGCGTCCGAAGGAAACCGGGCCACCGACAGCTCCGGCGGAAACGGGACGGCCGCGTCGAGGGCGCGCCGCAGGCCGGGTTCGAGCTGCTCCCAGGAGCGGACCAGGCCGCCGCCGACGACGATCCGGTCCGGATCGATCGCGATGGCCAGGTTGGCCAGATGCATTGCCAGCTCCCGGACGAACTCGTCGGTGAGGACGGCGGCGTCCGGTTGGGTCCGCGCCATCGTGAAGACGTCGGCGGCCGTGACCGGGCGGCCGAGCCGGGCGGACCCGGTGGTCTCGAGCGCCTGACCGCTGACGACGTGTTCCAGGATCGTGCGTTCCGCGTCGTCGACGTACACGTCGGCGGGGGAGCGCAGGTCGTAGCCGATCTCGCCGGACGCGCCGTGCGCGCCGGTCAGAACGGTGCCGCCGGCAACGATCGCGATCGCGAGACCGGTGCCGAGATTGAGGTAGAGCCCGGGGTCGGAGCCGGCCAGCGCGCCCCAGCGCAGCTCGGCCTCGGCCGCGGCCTTGACGTCGGTCGCGAGTCTGACCGGTACGCCGGGGAACCCGTCGCGGATCAGCCGCCCGAAGGGCAGCTCGCCCCAGCCCGGGAAGGTCGGTGCGAGTTCGACGTGGTCGTCGTACGGGATGCCCAGCGTGGCCGCGCCGACGCCGGCGAGCTCCTGGTCCGGCGCGACCTCGGCGAGCAGCTCGCGGGCCGCGGTCAGTCCCCGGGTCATCGCCTCCGCCGCACCACCGGACTCGACCTGGCTGTCGACGGTCGTCGCGCCCAGGCGGCGGCCGGACAGGTCGCCGACGGCCACGGCGATCTTCGTACCGCCGAAGTCCAGCCCCAGCACGACCGGTGTCGAAACCACGGGGTGGCACCTCCTCGCGCCGACCAATAGAATCGATTGGAAACTAACTTAACAATCACCGGGACCACAAGGGATCAGTGGAACTTGGTGGCCGAGTTGTTAGCGAGGGGGGTCGATCGTGACTGTTACTGCCGGTGGAGCACGCCCGCAGCTGATCCGGGAGATCAACGAGCAGGTACTGCTCGACCACATCCGGCGATCGGGACCGATCTCGCGGACGGAACTCGCCGGGCTGACAAGTCTCTCGAAGCCGACCGTCTCCGCGGCGCTGGGTTCCCTGGAGCGTGCCGGACTCGTCCACGTGACCGGGCAGCGCACGGGCGCACCGGGTCCGGCCGCCAACTTGTACGAAGTCCGTCCGGAGGCCGGCTTCGTGCTGGGGCTGGATGTCGGGCGGGAGTATCTGCGCGGTGCGATCGCGGACCTCTCGGGGACGTTCCGGGCCCGGTCGAGTGTGCGGACCAAGGCCGGTGACGCGATGGCGCGGATCCAGGAACTGGTGGACCTGGCTGCGGCACTGGCGGACGAGGCCGGCATCGGGGTCGGGCAACTGACCCAGACGGTCCTCGGCAGTCCGGGGGTCTACGACCCGCGGCTGGATGCGTTGACGTTGACCGGGCGGTTGTCCGGGTGGGACTCGCCGGCGACGCTGGCCGCGCTGCGGGACCGGTTCGGGCCGACGCTGATGATCGAGAACGACGTGGATGCCGCCGCGATCGCGGAACGGGTGCACGGGCACGGGCGCGACGTCGACAGCTTCGCGTTCGTCAGCGTCGGTACGGGTATCGGCATGGGGCTGGTGCTGGACGGGAAGCTGCGGCACGGGTCGCACGGCGTAGCGGGCGAGATCGGGTACCTGCCGTTCACCGAGGGGTCCGGCAGTGATCCGCGGGACGCCCGCAAGCGCGGCGGGTTCGACGCGTCGGCGTCGGCGGCTGCCGTCGTACGCGCGGCCCGCCGGGCCGGGGTCCGCGGCGCGTCGACCGCTGAGAAGGTGTTCGCGGCGGCGGCTCGTGGTGATGCGCTCGCGGCGGCGGTCGTCGCCGAGGAGGCGCTGCTCGTGGCGAAGGCGGTGTGCACTGTTATTACTGTCGTCGACCCGGATCTGGTCGTGCTCGGTGGCGGTATCGGACAGGCGCCGGGGTTCCTCGAGGCGGTCAGCAAGCAGTTGCGGGTGCTCGCGCCGGTGATGCCCGAGGTGAAGGCGAGCGTGCTCGGCTCCGAGACGGTGGTGGCGGGTTGTATCGCGGCCGGGCTCGACCGGGCGTGGCGGACACTGGCCGGAAATTCCGCGGAGAACCGGACGTAGACCGTCCGCAACCCGCACTAGAGTCCGGGCCATGACTATCGCGATGTACCCGAGTTTCGTCATCGACTGCCCGGACGCGGCGGCCCTCGGCGCCTTCTACGGCGAGCTGCTGGGCTGGAAGGTGAAGACCGACGACGGGTGGGCCGAGATCCGCCCCGAGGACGGCAGCAACTGCATCTGCTTCCAGCAGGTCCAGAACTACAAGGCGCCGACCTGGCCGACCCAGGACGTGCCGCAGCAGTTGCACCTCGACGTGATGGTGCGCGACCTCGACGAGGCCGAGTCCGAAGTACTGGCGATCGGAGCCACGAAGCCGGAGCACCAGCCGGGTACGTCGTTCCGCGTCTTCCTCGACCCGGCCGGGCACCCGTTCTGCCTGTGTGTCGACTGACAAATAGAGTGAGGGCGTGACGAGCTGGCGCGAGGAACGACGGCAGGCGGCGGCCGAGCATGCGGCGGCGCTGGAGCGGATGAAGGCTTCGGAGACGGCGCAGGCGCGGAAGCTGCTGCAGGAGTTCATCGCGCAGCTCCGCGAGCGCGGCGTCGAGCCCGAGCCGTTGCGTGCGCAGGTCGTCGGGTCGAACGCCAGCTACCGCACGACGCTGACCGGGTGGTACCTGCGCCGGAACCGGTCGCTCGCCGTCGACGTCGACGGGAACTTCTACATCCTCGGCGTACCGGCGAGTCTCAAGGCGCGCGTCGCCGGAGTGCAGGTGCAGCCGTCCGATCCGCCGCTCGTCGTCGGGCAGGGCGCCCGCGACGGCGAGTCGATGCCGCTCGCCGACCTACTCCGCCTTCGGCTCGAGTCCTAGCACCGACGCGATCAACGCCGTACCGGGGGCGGTCCGGCCGCCGGGACCCGGCGACGGTACGACGTCGTCGGTCGCGAGCGTCTCGCCGCACTCGGAGCAGCAGACCGTGGGGGTGGTGACCTTGCCGCACGTCGTGTGGGTGAAGCGGATCGGCTGGCCGGCCGGGGGAGTCGCCCAGCGGTCGCCCCACGCGGTCAGCGCCATCAGGATCGGTACGAGTTCCTGCCCGGCGTCGGTCAGCTCGTAGCTGTAGCGGACCGGGTTCTGCTGGTACGGCGTCCGCTGCACGAGCCCGCCGTCGACGAGCGTGGCGAGCCGGTCCGTGAGCAGGTTGCGGGAGATACCGAGGTCCGTGACGAACTGGTCGAAGCGGTTCAGGCCCAGGTAGAGGTCACGCAGTACCAACGGCGTCCACCAGTCGCCGATCAGCTCCAGCGACTGGGCCCCACCTCCACCCTCTTCTTCCCTCCCCTCACCCAAACGAACCTGCGGGGAACTAGGAGGCGATGGTGGCCGGGATGGCGACGTCGTTCACGTACCGGTTCTACGGAGAGCATGCGCTGGGCGGGGAGCGGCGTACTCACGAGGCGCTGCGGCGCTGGTGGGAGCGGTGCTTCCGGCTGCTGCCCGGGACGAGGTTCGACGTGAACGACGTGATCGTCAGCGGCTGGCCGTGGAACACGCAGGTGGCGACGGCGGTGACGGTGCACGTCAACGTGGTGGACGGATCGACGTACGAGAACGTCGTCCACCAGTTCCTGCGGATCCGCTGGGGCAAGATCACCGAGGTCCGAACGCTGGAGGACACGGCGGTGCTCGAGCGCACGCTGGACCGGCTCGCCGCGGCCGGCTACGAGGAGGCGCACGCGGCGCCGATCGTCGGCTGAGATCTTCCGCAGGTGCCGACAACGATCTACCTTGTCGGCCATGCGACCCCTGACCCGAACGACTGTTGCGCTGACCTCGGCCGCGGCGCTCACCCTGGCCGCCGTCGCGGCTCCGGCCGCCGCCAAGCCGCCGACCGGCGCGACCACCGCGAAGGCGTGGGTCTTCATCCCGAACCCGGTGCAGTCCAGCGGCGACGAGACGCTCACGGACCAGAACGACTCGGCGACCGCCGTCCCACAGGGTGACTACTACGAGGTGACGCTGACCGACCTGGACGGCTCGGGCTACCTGAACGGCACCTGGGCGAACGTGCGCAGTGCGACCGGTACGCCGGCGTACACGACGAACGGCACCTACTTCTACAACCGGCACGACGACCAGTTCGAGCAGGTGATGGCGTACTTCTGGGGAACGCAGTCGCAGAAGTACCTGCAGTCGCTGGGGTTCGGGCGCGACCTGCCGCCGGTGAACGCGGAGAGCCAGGACTACCGGGTCGACCAGTACGGCCAGGACAACTCGTTCGAACGGGACAACCCCGACATCGTCACGCTGGGCAAGGGCGGGGTGGACGACGCGGAGGACGGCGAGGTGATCGTGCACGAGACCGGGCACGCCGTCCACGCCGCGCAGGTGCCGGGCTTCGGGTCGTCGGAGCAGGCCGGTTCGATCGGCGAGGCCTTCGGCGACTACTTCGCCGTGACGGTCGGCGACTGGGTGGCCCGGCAGTACGGGGTACCCGAGCGCGAGGACCTGGCGTGCGTGGCGGACTGGGACTCCACGTCGTACACCTCGACGACGCCGCACTGCCTGCGCCGGCTGGACATGAACAAGAAGTACCCGAGGGACATGGTCGGCGAGGTGCACGCGGACGGCGAGATCTGGTCGCAGGCGCTGTACCAGATCCGTACGGCGCTCGGCCCGGCCGTGGCGGACCGGATCATCATCGACGCGCAGTTCGGCTTCGCCCCGGACACCAGCTTCGCGGCGGCGGCCCGGCAGACGGTCGCGACGGCGCGGTCTCTGTACGGCCCGAGCCAGGCGGCGGTCGCACAGAAGGCGTTCGCGGATCGCGGCATCCTGTGACCTGATTGCGGGCCTGTCCGGAAACTCGGGTGCGTTTTGTCGGTGGGGCGCATTACGGTCGGTCAGGTGCTGACTCTCTTGCGGTACGGCGTTCGGGTTGCACCTGGAAGCACCCTTCTGACGATGGGTCTGGCTGTCTTCGGCTCGCTGCTGGGGATGGCGGTCACCTTGCTGACCGGCCGGGTCGTCGGGGCGGTTCCCGGTGTGGTCGAGCGCGGCCCGGGGGCGATGCCGATCGGTCAGTTCAGCTGGTTGCTCGGCGGGCTGCTCGTGGTGTTCGTCGTGGACAGCCTGAAACCCGCGGTGCAGCAGGTCGCGTCGATGGTGATGGACGCGGGCCTGGTCCGGGCGATCGGCACCGGCATCACCGGGCCGCTGCTCGCGCCGCGCCGGATCGCACACCTCGAGGACGCCGAGGTGCTCGACGTCCAGGAGCGGGCGAAGGGCAAGGGCGGGTTCCACCTCGCGCAGGGGCTCGGCAACCTTCCCTGGCTGCTGGCGAGCCGGGTGACGCTGGTCGGGTCGGCGGTGATCGTAGGCTCGATGTTCGAGTGGTGGGTGGCGGCGATGCTGGTCGCGGTGACCTTCCTGCTGGAGTGGTACGGCGGCCGGCTGATCGAGCGCGAGATCGACGTCTGGTGGGGCAACACCGAGGAGCAGCGGCGCGCGCACTACGTCTTCAACCTCGGCATGCGGGACGCGCCGAAGGAGCTGCGGGTCTTCGGCCTGCACAACTGGCTGGTCGACCGGTACGTGCGCGAGTGGACGGACGGGTACCGCCCGGTCTGGGCGCGCCGGCGGACCAACGCGAAGTGGTCGCTGCTGATCGGCGGCGTGCACCTGATCGCGAACGGGATCGCCATCCTCGCGGTCGGCCGGGCGGCGTACAACGGCTCGCTGCCGCTCACGCAGGTCGCCACCACGCTGCCCGCGATCCTCGCGATCGGCCAGTCCAGCAACGGGTTCGGCGTCGTACAGGTCCGGCGCGGGCTCTCGGCGTACCGGGCGATGCGCGATCTGCCAGGCACGATCGCGACCAGGCACCCGGAGCCGGTCGTCAGCACGAAGCACCGGGTCGAGACCATGCCGGCCCGGGAGATCCGGTTCGAGAAGGTCAGCTTCCACTACCCGGGCTCCGAGAAGGCGGTGCTGCGGGACCTCGACCTGACGATCAACGCGCGCGAGGCCTTGGCGCTGGTGGGGATTAACGGTGCGGGGAAGTCCACGCTGGTCAAGTTGCTCGGCGGCGCGTACCGGCCGACCAGCGGGCGGATCCTGGTCGACGGCGTGGATCTCGCCGAGCTCGACCTCGCGGCCTGGCAGCGGCGGGTCGCGGCGATCGTGCAGGACTTCGTGCGGTTCCCGCTGACCGTGACCGACAACGTCGTGTTCGGTGCGGTCGAGCGCGCCGGGGACGAGCTGACGCTGGCCCGCGTGGCGCGCGAGTCCGGGATCGACGACGTCGTACGGCGGTTGCCGAAGGGCTGGGACACGATCCTGGACAAGACGTTCGACGGCGGCGTCGACCTGTCCGGCGGTGAATGGCAGCGGGTCGCGTTGGCGCGGGCGCTGTTCGCGGTCCATGCGGGCGCCGGCGTGCTGGTGCTGGACGAGCCGGCGGCGGCGCTCGACGTCCGGGCGGAGTCGGAGCTCGTCGAGCGGTACCTCGAGCTGACCTCGGGCGTGGCGTCGCTGATCATCTCGCACCGGTTCTCGGTGGTGCGGAACGCGGACCGGATCTGCGTGCTGTCCGACGGCCGGATCGTCGAGGACGGCACCCACGAGGAGCTGCTCGCGCTCGACGGCGAGTACGCCGGGATGTTCCGCCTGCAGGCCGAGCGGTACGTGACCGGTCCGGAGGCCGTCGATGCCTAAGTCCTTGCGGATCCTCTGGCTGTGGATCACCACGTCGTTCCGGGCGGCGCCGTGGTTGATGACGATCTCGACCGTGCTCGTCGCGGCCCGGGCGATCACGGCGCCGGCGCAGACGTACGGCGTGAGCCGGCTGGTGCAGGGGATCGCCGCGGAGCAGTCGAGCACGATCACGTTCGGTGTCGCGATCATCGTCGGCGGTCTGGCGGTCTCGTTCCTCGCCGACGGTCTCGGTACGCCGCTGCAGGACACCGCCCAGGAACGGATGGCGGGCCGTGTGCACGCCGACCTGGTCGACGTGACGACCGGCATCCCGGGGCTGACCCACCACGAGCGGCCGGACGTCGCGGACCGGCTGGAGCTGGTCCGGGAACGGGCGTGGCGGATGGGCGTCGGTGCCGAAGTACTGCTGTGGGCGTTCGCCACCGTGACCAACACGGTGACCGTGCTGACGCTGCTCGGCTCCGTGCATCCGGTGCTGCTCGCGTTGCCGTTGCTCGGCGGCGTGCGGATCTGGTCGGCGTACCTGAGCAGCACGCGGCAGCAGAAGGCGTGGGAGGACTCGATGCCGCAGGAGCGGCTGGTCGAGCGGCTGATCGAGGTCGCGAAGGACCCGCGGACCGGCCTCGAGGTGCGCGTGTTCGGGCTCGGGAAGGTCTTGCTGGACAAGATCTTCGCGTTGCAGACCGAGCGGTTCGAGCGCCGGGTGGCGGCCGCGCGCTGGGGCGGGAAGGTGGACGGCGCGGTCCGGCTGGTGTTCGGCCTGGCGTACGCCGCCGCGATCGTCTGGGTCGTCGCCCGGGCGCGGAACGGGCACGCCTCGGCCGGTGACGTCGTACTGGTGCTGCTGCTCGCGCCGCAGGTGGACCAGATGACCGGCGGCATCGCGCAGAACGTGTACTGGGTCGGCGAGGTGGTGCGCAGCTTCAGCCGGTACGACTGGCTGCGGGAGTACGCGAAGCAGCACGCGTGGCGATCGAGCCGGACGCCGGCGCCGGCCCGGATCACCGACGGGATCGAGCTGCGGGACGTCGGCTTCTCGTATCCCGGTTCGGAGTCCGCGGTGCTGAGCGGGATCGACCTCAAGGTGCCGGCCGGGTCGGCGGTCGCGCTGGTGGGGGAGAACGGTGCCGGCAAGACGACGCTGGTGAAGTTGCTGGCGCGGATGTACGACCCGACGTCCGGGCGAATCCTGGTCGACGGCGAGGACCTGGCGACGATCCAGCCGGACGCGTGGCGGTCGCAGCTGTCGGCGGGGTTCCAGGACTTCGTGAAGTTCGAGTTCACCGCCCGCGAGGTGGTCGGGATCGGCGACCTGGAGCGGGCCGGCGACGAGGACGCGGTGCGGGCGGCCGTCGTCCGGGGTGATGCCGAGGCGGTGGTCGCCGGGCTGCCGCGGGGGCTGGATTCCCAGCTGGGCAAGAAGTTCACCGACGGCGTGGAGCTGTCCGGCGGGCAGTGGCAGCGACTGGCGCTGGCCCGCGCGTTCATGCGCGAGCGCCCGCTGCTCCTGCTGCTGGACGAGCCGACCGCGGCGCTCGACCCGGAGGCGGAGCACCGGCTCTACGAGCAGTACGCCGACGCCGCGAAGATCGCCGCGTCCGAGACCGGCGGCATCACCGTGCTGGTCTCCCACCGGTTCTCGACCGTCCGGATGGCCGACCTGATCGTGGTCATGCACCGCGGCCGCGTCGAGGAGTTCGGCACCCACGAGAACCTCCTCGCCGCCGGCGGCCGCTACGCCGAACTCTTCGAACTCCAGGCCCGCGCCTACCGCTGAAGCCGCAACGGAACGACCCGCCGGAACTTCCCGCCGGGCTCCCGCTGGGGCGGCTCGTCGGCGCGCTCGATGGTCACCCCAACGACCTTCCGCTCGGCGAGCAGCTGGGTGAGCTCGGCCCGTACGACGTCCCACGTGGTGTCGGCGGGCCGCAGGCGGACACGCAGCGTACAAGGATCCGACTGGACGAGCTGGTACTGCTGCAGACCGGGCACGCGGTCGAGCGACGTACCGAACAGCATGGGGGAGAGGTCGATCGTCCCACCGTCTGCGGCCGGCAACGAGAGCAGGTCCAGCGCCCGGCCCTGCACCCGGACCGCCGGGAAGATCCGCCCACAGGGGCAGGGATCCGGGCGCAGCATCACGCTGTCGCCGAGGTCGTACCGCAGGAACGGCTGCACCTGGTTGGCGAGGTTGCTGAGCAGTACCGTGTGCGACCACTCGCCGGCCGGCGTCGGACGATACTCCGCGTCGACCGGTTCGAGGATCGCCCAGTCGCTGTTGACGTGGTACCAGCCCTCCTCACACCCGCCCGCGAGGTAGCTGCACTCGGTCGCCGCATAGGCGGCACGGACCTTCGCGCCGAACGCCTGCGCGAGCCGGTCGCGGACCTCCGCGCTCAACGTCTCCCCGCCGGGCACCACCACGGCAGGCCGGATCCGCAACCGCCCGGCCTCCTGTTCGCCGGCGAGCAGTACGAGCGTGCCCAGGAAGCCGCTGAGCATCCCCGGATCGAAGCGATTGAGCTCGTCGACCAGCTCCGGGATCGGCCGGTCGATCGAGAAGATCCGCATCCGCTGGCCGAGTCGCGGATGGTCGAGCCGGAAGCGCGCCGTCCCCGCGACCGTGAAGAAGTGCCCGTTCGGCGCCGCGACCACCGCCGTACGACCGCCGCGGGCCAGGAGCCGGATCCCGTCGCGCGCCGACAGCAGACCGCCGGCACGTGACGCGAGGACCATGTCCATGCCGGTGTATTGCCGATCCATCACGTACAGCCCGCGCAGCCCGCTGGTGCCCGACGAGGTGGCGACCAGGTACTCGCCGAGGAACCGATGACCGACCAGCGCCGGGTCGGCCACGAACGCCTCGACCTTCGCACGGGTCACCCGCCGGTCCGTCACCCAGTCGTCGAACCGCGCCATCAGCCGAGGCTTGTCGGTCACCGGCAGCAGCGCCGGATCCTCCACCCGGTCCGGCAGTCCGTCGTACAGCTCGCGGTAGTACGGCGAGTTCTCCCGCGCGAAGGCCACCAGTTCCGCCAGCCGCTCCCGCTGCCGGCGAGCGATCCCCGCCGGCCCCTCCTTGGCGGTACGTCGCGCATCGCGGCTCAGTTCTCGCGTCATCAGAACTCCCCGAGGATCCCGTTGGTCGCCACTGTCAGCGCGTGCTCGGCTGCCTGCCACAGTTCGTCCTGCGTGCGGCCGAGCTGGGCGCACGTGACGCTGGCCTGCTGGATCGCCCCGAGTACTGCCCCCGTCATCGCGGCCGCGGTGATCGGGTCCAGGTCGGGGAAGGCCGCCAGTAGCTGGTTCGCGACCTGGCTCTGCAACCTCAGCTGGAGCCGGGCGCTCTTCGCCTGCAGGTCCGGCGTGGTGAGCACGAGCCGCGAGATCGCGGACACCTGTGCGGCGTCGCGGAACGGCGTCTGCGGCCGGCGGTGGACGGCGTACTCCCGGACCGCTCGTTGCAGGTCTTGGTGTCGGCGTCCGCGGCCGCTGCGATCCCGGCGACGGTGGTCTGGGCGGCCTCTACTTGGCAGACAAAATTGAGACACAACTGAGAAGAAACTGAGAGGTTGGCTGCAATCAGTTGCTGCTCGTTCGCCAATAGTTAACCTTCGGTCTTCACGCGGCCGTACATCCCTTTCTAATGTATTCACCATGGACACACCGCCCGCTGTCCGTGCCCGCGGCATCACCAAGTACTTCGGTGAGGTCGTGGCGCTCGATGGCGTCGACCTCGACGTCGCACCCGGTCAGTTGCACGGCCTGGTGGGACCCAACGGTGCCGGCAAGACCACTTTGCTCGGTCTGCTGCTCGGCCTCGCAGTTGCCGACAAGGGCACGTTGGACATTCTCGGTACGCCGGTCGGCCGCGCCCTCGCCGTACCCGACGGGGTCGCCGGCTTCGTCGACGGACCCGGGCTGTACCCGTCGATGACCGCCCGGCAGAACCTGTCGGCGCTGGCCGCGCTGCGCGGCGACGGGACGCTGCAGATCGACGAGGTGCTCGAGCAGGTCGGCCTGACCGACGTGGCCGACGACCGGGTCCGCGGCTTCTCGCTCGGCATGCGCCAGCGCCTCGGTCTCGCGGCCGCCCTGCTCACCAAGCCGCGGCTGCTGATTCTGGACGAGCCGTCGAACGGCCTCGACCCGGCCGGCAAGAAGCACGTGTACGGCGTGCTGAAGAAGCTGGCCGCCGACGGCACGTCGGTGATCCTGTCGAGCCACCGGATGGACGACGTCGAGGCGCTCTGCTCGGAGGTGACGATCCTGGCGACCGGCCGGGTCGCGTTCACCGGGCCGATCAGCAAGCTGGCGTCCGAGGACAGCGAGCTCGACTACCGCGTCCTCACCTCGAACCCGGCGACCGCGCGGAGCCTGGCCCGGGAGACGCCGGGGGTCCGCCCGCACGAGTCCGACGACGCGGAGCTGCTGATCGTGTCGGCGTCGGTGCCCGCGCTGGACGACTTCGTGAAGCGGCTCGTCCGGCAGGACGTCGCCGTCCGCGAACTCGCGCCGGTCGTGTCGCCGCTCGAAGCAGCCTTCCTCGCCCTCACCGAGCAGCAGGAGACCAACTGATGACAGCCACCGTGGCTGCCCCCGACACCCCTGTGGTACGCCGGGTTCCGATCACCCGCGGGTACCGGTTCGAGCTCGTCAAGCTGCTGTCGCAGTGGCGGGTCCGGGTCCTGATCGTGGCGTGCTGGCTCGCGCCCGCGGTGTTCGTGACCGTGGTCAGCCAGCAGGCGTCGCTGCCGGTCGACACCCTGTTCGGCCGGATGATGCACGCGACCGGCTGGGCCGGACCGCTGGTACTGCTGGGCTTCTCGGGATCGTGGGCGCTGCCGCTGCTGACGTCGCTGGTCGCCGGTGACGTGTTCGCGTCCGAGGACCGGCTCGGCACCTGGCGGCACCTGCTGGTCGCGGTCCGGTCGCCGCGCCGGATCTTCGTCTCGAAGGCGCTGTCCAGCCTGACCGTGATCGTCGTACTCGTGATCGGTCTGGTCGTGTCGAGCACGGTCAGCGGATTGCTTGTCGTCGGCAACCGTGAGCTGATCGGCCTCGACGGCCACCTGCTCTCGCCGGGCGACGCGGCCCGCACGGTCCTGCTCGCCTGGCTGTGCGCGCTGGCGCCGACGCTGGCGCTGGCCGCGATCGGTCTGCTCGGTTCGGTCGCGATGGGCCGCTCGCCGATGGGCCTGCTGCTGCCCGCGGTCGTCGCGCTCGCGATGCAGGTCGTGCAGCAGCTGCCGATCCCGGTCGCGCTCCGGCTGGCGCTGCCCGGCTACGCGTTCATCAGCTGGAACGGGCTCTTCACCGAGCCGGCGCAGAGCGGGCCGCTGCTGATCGGTGTCATCGTCAGCCTGGCCTGGGCGGTTGTCGCGACCGGCCTGGCGTACTTCCTCTTCGTCCGCCGCGACTTCACGAACCCGACGCACGACGGCTCCGGCCGCCGGGCGTTGACGGCCGGACTGGTGCCGCTCGTCGTACTGCTCGGTGTCAGCACCGCGGTCCTCACTCCGGTGACCGGCTTCGGTTCGGGCATCGACCAGGACAAGGTGCAGCGCGCGGTCGCGGTCGAGTTCGCCCACCTGTACCGCCTGCAGACCAAGCAGCTGAACCGGGCCGATGTCACCGAGGCTCAGCTGCGGACCGCTGCCGAGTGCACGAAGGGCGGCGACCAGGTCGCCGCCCGCGGGCCCGGCAACGACTGGCGGTGCGTGATCAGCTGGCACATCCCGGGGGTCGACGTGGCCGGCTCGGCGATCTACCAGCTCGACATCAACCCACTCGGTCGGTACGTGTCCGACGGGGACGGACCGAAAGAAGTGAACGGCTTCTTCCTGGTCCGGACCCCGTCCGGGGACGAACCGAACCCCCTGTGGCAGTTCGACGGCAATATCGAACTGCTACCCGTCAAGTAGTGCCAACCCGAAGGGATTACTCCCATGCAGGTAACACGCCGCCGCAGGCGTGACGAAGAGGGCTCGTCAGGTCCCCTGCGCCGCAGATTACCACTGGTCACGGCGGGGGCCACGGCCGTCGCGGTGACGCTCGGTGGTACCGCGGCAGCCTCGACGACCGGCTTCGGTCACGACCAGGTCGGCCAGGTCACCGACAAGGGCCAGGTCGTCTCGTCCGACCAGTACATCAAGCCGCTCGGCGACCGTCTCGTCCTCCAGAAGGGCAAGATCATGTCGTCCTCGGTCAGCCCCGACGGCAGCCACCTGGCCGCCTCGGTGACCGACGGCGGGATGGCGCTGGCGATCGTCGACCTGAAGAACTGGAAGGTCCAGCAGTACGTCGGCAACAACGCCGCCGCGGACCTCAAGATCCCGGGCAACGACGTCGGCCAGGAAGGCCCGACGTACTCGCCGGACGGTAAGCAGGTCTGGCTGGGGCAGACCGACGGCTACCGGAAGTTCACCATCAACGCGGACGGCTCGCTCGCGAACCCGGCGTTCGTGTCGATCCCGGCCGACGGCGCGAAGCACTCGCTCGCGGCCGAGGCCGTGTTCTCCGCGGACAGCTCGACCGTGTACTCCGCGGTGAACGGGCAGAACCGGGTGGTCGCGATCGACACCGCGACCGGAACGATCAAGCAGAGCTGGGCGACCGGCAACGCGCCGCGTGACCTGGTCATGGTCGACGGCAAGCTGTACGTGAGCAACGAGGGTGGCCGGACCGCCAAGGACGGCGACACCACGCTCAACTCGTACGGCACGAACGTTGTCGCGAACAACGACTCGATCACCACCACCGGTACGGTCAGCGTGATCGACACCGCGAACCCGTCCGCCGCGGTGGCGAGCATCCCGGTGGGTCTGCACCCGACCGCGATCTACGCCAAGAACGGCGCCGTGTTCGTCACCAACACCGCCAGCAACACGGTGTCGGTGATCAACACCAAGTGGGGCAAGGTCACCCAGACGATCGCCACCCAGCCGTGGGCCGAGGCCTCGGTCGGGTACGAGCCGGACGGCGTCGCGCTCACCGACGACGGCCACCTGCTGGTCTCGCTCGGTCGCGCGAACGCGGTCGCGGTCTACAAGTACAACAACCCGCTGGAGCCGGTCAGCTACGTGGGTCTGCTGCCGACCGACTACTTCCCGGCCGAGCTCGCGCAGGTCGGCAAGGACATCGTGGTGTCGAACACCCGCGGCATCGACGCCCGCCGCGACACCACGGCCGCCGGTCACGGCACGCACGACACCACGTCGAGCCTGACCAAGTTCCAGCTGCCGGACGACCAGACGATCAAGAAGTACACCAAGACCGTCTTCGACCAGAACGGCTGGACGAACGGCTCGGCGCAGGTCGCCACCGACCAGGGCCACCGCAACCCGGTGCCGGTCCCGGCGAAGCTCGGTGACCCCTCGACGATCAAGCACGTGTTCCTGCTCGTCAAGGAGAACCGCACCTACGACCAGGTGTACGGCGACATGCCGGAGGGCAACGGCAACCCGGCGCTCGCGCAGTACGGCGAGAACGTGACGCCGAACCAGCACGCGCTGGCCCGCCAGTTCGGGCTGTACGACAACACCTACGACATCGGCACGAACTCCGCCGAGGGTCACAACTGGCTGATGCAGGCCGACAACCCGGAGTACACCGAGTCCTCGGCCGGTGAGTACCTGCGCAGCTACGACACCGAGAACGATGCCCTCGGCCACCAGAAGAGCGGCTTCCTCTGGACCGGCGCGCAGGCGGCCGGCAAGTCCGTCAAGGACTACGGCGAGTTCCTCTCGATCGAGCAGAAGCCGGCCGGCGCGAGCTGGCAGAACCTGTACTGCGACACCAAGCAGATGCAGGCCGGCGCGGACACGAAGTACCCGATCCAGGTCGGCTCGGCGATCCCGTCGCTGAACAAGGTCGCCGTCCAGGGCTTCCCGCAGTTCGACACCACGGTGCCGGACATCTACAAGGAACAGGTCTGGGAGAAGGACTTCAAGAAGAACGGTCCGGCGAACCTGAACATGTTCTGGTACTCCAACGACCACACCGGCGGGACCGCGAACGGCCCGGCGCAGGTGGCCGACAACGACCTGGCCGTCGGCCGGACCGTCGACGCCATCACGCACAGCAAGTACTGGAAGGACTCGGCGATCTTCATCGTCGAGGACGACTCGCAGGCCGGGCTCGACCACGTCGACGGGCACCGGGCGCCGATCCAGATCATCAGCCCGTACGCGCAGCACGGCGTCACGGACAGCCACTACTACACGCAGATCACGATGATCCGGACGATCGAGCAGATCCTCGGGATGAAGCCGATGAACCAGAAGGACACCGCGGCCACCCCGATGTTCGGCGCCTTCACCAGCAAGCCGAACTTCACGCCGTTCACCGCGCTGGCCAACCGGACCTCGCTGACCGGCGGCGTGAACCCGCTGCCGAGCTGTGGAGCGGACACCCCGGCGGCGCAGAACCCGAACGTCGCGGCCGCTCCGACCGCCACCGTTCCGGCCGGTATGGAGGCGACGGCGGCGCAGTGGACGGCCTGGAAGGACCAGCAGCGGACCACCGGCCCGAACGCCCGGGCCGACTTCGCGAACCCGTCCCAGATGAACCACTACAACTGGTACGAGGCGCACAACTGGTCGACGCCGTACCCCGGTGAGAGCCAGATCTTCGCGCCGCAGAACGTTCCCGGCGCGGTGATCCCGGCCAACGAGAACGACGGCTGACACTCTCCGGTAACCACAAGTTAAGAACCGGCCTGTAGAAACACTGCATGCCACAGCAAACGCGGGCGTCGGCCCGGATCGAGCAACCCGCCGATCCGGCCGACGTCCGCGTCGTCGGCTACGGCCCGGACGAGCCGCCGGTGGTGCCGGACAGGTACGCCGAACTGCCGGTGCACCAGGAGAAGTCCGGCCACGGCGACGACTGGAACCCGCACCTGATGGACCCGGAGCCGTCGTCGGTGTACGTCGTCGACGACCGCTACCTGTACGTCACCGACGCGCACGGCCGGGTGGCACACGCCGAGGGCTGGCTCGGATTCCTGCCCTCGAAGGACAACGAGGACCGCCGCAACCTGGACGCGCAGCGCGATGCCGGCAAACCCGACCGGCAGAAGACCGACGACGGCGGGCACCTGTTCGGTACGTCGTTCGACGGGCCGGGCGAGTCGATCAACATCACCGCACAGTCGCGCAACCAGAACCAGGCGGTGAAGGGCGTCACCGACAACTGGCGCCGGATGGAGGAGAGCTGGCAGGCGATGCGGGCCGCCGGTGTCCAGGTGCACGCCGCAATCGACGTCAAGCATCCGAACGGTACGACGCGCCGCCCGTCCAGCCGCACCGTCGTGTCGCGGCACGAGGGGAAGCGGTCGCCCCGGAGTATCTTCAGGGAGACCAAACCCGCGGCCAAGGGAGCCGGATGAGCGAGATCGGTGTCATCGACACGATCGCCCGCGCGCTGGTCGCGGACCTGCCGGCCGGGTGGCGTTCGGTGACCGCGGTCTACCGGGCGACGTCGTCGTACGCCGAACTGGACGCGGACGTGGACGGGTCGCAGGTCGAGGTGTTGCCGGAGGGACTCGAGGACCACTTCGAGGAGCTGCGGCGGGAGATGTACCGGCCGGACAAAGGCACCTGGTTGACGGCTCAGCTGACCATCACGTCCGACGGCCACTTCGCAACCGACTTCCAGTACGACGAACGCCCGGACTGGTCGATCGAGGTGGACGAACGCATCTACCAGGACGACCTGTCCGTGTTCCCCCGGGACCGGGAGAACACCCCGAGCTGGATGCGTAGCTGATCCGCTGCTCCGGCGGGACGGTGGTTGGCCCTCGCGGGGCCTGGTGGTTCCTCCGGCTGGGCGGTGGTTGGCCCCGGCGGGGCCTGGTGGTTCCTCCGGCTGGGCGGTGGTTGGCCCCGGCGGGGCGGTTGGGTGAGTGGGGTTAATTGGGTGGCAGGCGTGGTGGGGTGCTGGTAACGTCGCCGGTCTGTCTTTTCGGGATCGAATCGAACCGGATGGATCTGCTCCGGGGCGGGACCCAGCTCACGATTCGAGGCTCTGCTCCGATGGTCGAACCTGAGTTAGCGACCGAACGCGCCTACCTGTCCGCCGCACGCACCGCACTGCGCTCGATGTACGCCGAGGTCGTGGACCGCGAGGTCCAGATCATCGGCGGCGAGGACAACGACGAGCGCTTCACCAACGAGGCCAACCAGCGGGCCAAGGAGATGCGCACCCACGCGCTCCTCGACCTGCCCGACGTACCGCTGTTCTTCGGCCGGCTCGACTACGAGCGCGGCACGATCGAAGGGCACGACCAGATCTACATCGGCCGCCGGCACGTCCACGACGGCGCCGGCGTACCGCTGGTGATCGACTGGCGGGCACCGGTGTCGGTGCCGTTCTACCGCGCCACCCCGACCGACCGGCAGCAGGTGCTGATGCGCCGCCGGTACGGCTTCTCCGATCATGCGGACCTGACCGGATTCGAGGACGAGTCGCTGACCGTGGCGGTCGAGGTCGACCAGGCCGACGCCTTCCTGCGCGCGGAGATCGAGCGCCCGCGTACCGGTCCGATGCGCGACATCGTCGCCACCATCCAGCCCGAGCAGGACGACCTGGTCCGGGCACCGCTGCACCCGAGCGTCTGCGTGCAAGGCGCGCCCGGCACCGGGAAGACCGCGGTCGGCCTGCACCGCGTCGCCTATCTGCTGTACACCGAGCGCGAGCGCCTCGGCCGCGGCGGTGTCGTGATCGTCGGCCCGAACAAGTCGTTCCTGTCGTACATCCGCAAGGTCCTGCCCGCGCTGGGCGAGGTCGACGTTCGGCAGATCACGATCGACGAGCTGCTGGCGCGGCCCGCCGGCGCGACCGACGAGCCGGCCGCCGAGACGCTCAAGGGTGACGCCCGGATGGCCGGCGTACTGCGTCGTGCGCTCTGGTCGTACGTCGGTACGCCGACCGAGGGAGTCCTGTACAGCAAGGGATCCCGGCGGTATCGCGTGCACGACTACGAGGTCGTCGACATCGTGTCGGACCTGCGCGAGTCGACCCGGTACGCGCCCGGCCGGAACGCGCTCGCGCAGCGGATCGCGCACGTCGTGCTGGTCCGGATGGAGGAGCGCGCCGAGTCCCCGGACGACCGCGTGCAGAACGCGGTGGCCCGCTCGAAGCCGGTGAAGGAGGTGCTGGACGCGGTCTGGCCGCGCGTCGTACCGGAGCAGATCCTGCACCGGCTGCTCGCGGACCCGGAGTTCCTGGCCGCGGCGGCGCCGGACCTGACGGACGACGAACGGACGGCGCTGCTCTGGCCGAAGCCGGCCCGCTCGTGGAAGTCGGCGAAGTGGTCGTTCGCTGACACCGTGTTGCTGGACGAGCTCGAGGACCTGATCGAACGGCGGACCGGATCGCTCGGGCACCTGGTGCTGGACGAGGCGCAGGACCTGTCGGCGATGCAGCTGCGGGCGCTCGGCCGCCGTTGCCGGAGCGGATCCGCGACCGTGCTCGGCGACCTCGCGCAGGCGACGACCGCGTGGGCCGCCGGGCCGTGGGACCAGGTGCTCGGGCATCTCGGCAAGAACGACGGCGTCGTCGCCGAGCTCGACCGCGGGTTCCGGGTGCCGGAGCAGATCATCAACTTCGCCGCGAAGCTGCTGCCCGCGATCGCGCCGACGCTGAGCACGCCGACCGGCGTCCGGACGGTCGCCGACGCGCTGAGCATCGTGCCGGCCGCGGCCTCGTCGTACGCCGAGCAGGTGGTCGCCGAGTGCCGGACCGCGCTGGCCGGTGAGGGATCGGTGGCGCTGATCGCCGCGGACGACCAGATCGCCGTACTGCGGGACGCGCTGACCGCGGCCGGGCTGGAGGCCGCGCTGCTCGGCGAGACCGAGGACGAGATCGACACGGTCCGGCTGGTCTGCGTACCGGCGACGCTGGCGAAGGGTCTGGAGTTCGACGCGGTCGTGGTGGCCGAGCCCGCCCACATCGTCGCCGCCGAGCCGCGCGGCCTGCACCGGCTGTACGTCGTCCTCACCCGCGCGGTCAGTCGTCTTCAGATCGTGCACTCCGACCCGCTACCGGAAGCGCTTACCTGAGCCGCACCCGACGCTATGGTCCGGGGATGAGCTTCTTGGTCGTACTCGCGGTCATCGCGGTTGTGCTCGTCGTGGCCGGGGTGGTCTGGGGCATCGTCGCGCTGGTCCGCCGGCAGGCGTACATCAAGTCGATCCGGGCGCGCGGGTGGAGCTTCGTGAACACCCCGACCTGGGATTCGGTCGCGCGGCTCGGGAACCCGCCGTTCGGACTCGGCTTCGACCGCAAACCGGACGACCAGATCACCGGGACGATCGCGGCCGGCCGGCCGTTCCAGGTCATCGAGTACAAGTCGTCGTACTGGTCGGGCTGGCTCGGCATGGTGACGCTGTCGCGGCGGCTGCCGGAGCTGTGGATCACCGGCGGCGAGACCACCCCGCGGTACGGCGTACTCGCGCAGGCGGTGACCGCGCCGGTGCAGCTCGGCCCGGGATGGCAGGTCGGCACGATGGATCCGGCGTTCGCGCAGGAGGCGGTGACGCCGCAGGTGTGCCAGCAGCTGACCGCGCTGGCCGCGGGACAGCCCGGGGTGAACCTGAGCATCGACGTCGACCAGCTCGTCGTACTGGACCCGCCGCGGAAGGACCTCGACCGGCTCGCGCCGTGGCTCGAGCAGCTCGGCATGGTCGCGACGGCGATCGACAGCACGCCGCTCGACCACTGGATCCAGCCGGAGCCGGAGCAGCGGCTGCGGTTCTACCACCACCCGGACTGGTACTGGGTCGGCGTCGACGACAGCCTGCTGCAGTCCACGCCGGTCAAGGGCGGCGGGTCCAACCACCGCACCGAGGACGTCGTACGGGGCCGGGACGGCGACGGGCCGCCGTTCGTCGCGTTCGAGCACCACTGGACGACGACCCGGACCGAGTCGTACACCGACAGCAACGGCAACACGCAGACCCGGACCGTCACCGAGCACCACTCCGAACCGATCCTCGGCTTCCAGCTGCCGGTCCGGATGCCGCCGCTGACCGTCGGGCCGAAGGGGCTGAGCCGTGGAATCGAGTTCGAGAGCGAGGCGTTCAACAAGCGGTTCGCGATCTTCGCGCAGGACCGGAAGTACGCCTACGACGTGATCCATCCGCGGCAGATGGAGTACCTGATGGCGGCGCAGGGCCGGCCGTTCCAGATCGAGCAGGACTGGGTCTGGTTCTCGCCCGGGGAGCACAGCCAGCCGGCGATCGCGCACTGCTCGGCGTACCTGCGCGGCTTCCTCGGGCGGGTGCCGCGGTTCGTCTGGCGCAACCTCGGGCTGCCCGACACGCCGTACCCGGCGCTGGACAGCTCGCCCGTCGGATAGCGGGGAATGCGGTTGCCCTGACCGTGGTTGGATTCCACCGTGTTGAATCAACGAACCGTCGTCATCTTCGGCGCCAGCGGTGACCTGAGCTCGCGGCTGTTGCTGCCCGGCCTGGGCAGCCTGCTCGCCGGTCCGCGCGCCACCAGTGTGCGGATCATCGGCACCGGCCGGTCGCCGCTCGCTCCGGACGAGTGGACCGGGCGGATGCGGGCCGCGTTCGGCCAGGGCCTCAGCCCGGCCGCGGCCGAGACGCTGGCGACCACGCAGTACGTCGCTGGTGACCCGACGGATCCGGCCCACCTGCGGGCGCTGCTGGAGCTGGCCGGGCCGGCGCCGGTGCTGTACTTCTCGCTGCCGCCCGCGGTGACGACCGCGATCGTGGAGACGTTGCAGGGGATCGATCTGCCGGAAGGGACCGAGCTGGCGTTCGAGAAGCCGTTCGGGACCGACGCGGCGTCCGCGGCCGAGCTGAACAAGCTGGTCGGCACGCTCGTACCGGAGGAGAACGTGCACCGGGTCGACCACTTCCTCGGCCGTACCGCGGTACTGAACCTGATCGGGCTGCGGTTCGCGAACCGGTTGTTCGAGCCGGTGTGGAACGCGGAGCACATCGAGAGCATCGAGATCGTGTACGACGAGACGCTCGGGCTGGAAGGCCGGGCGCAGTACTACGACAACGCCGGTGCGCTGGTCGACATGATCCAGAGTCATCTGCTGCTCGTGCTCGCGCTGCTCGCGATGGACGCTCCGGCGACGATGGACGCCGTCGAGGTGCGGAGCGAGATGGCGCGGGCGCTGCGGAGTACGCATCTGTACGGGCCGGTGGTGCAGGCGAGCCGGCGGGCGCGGTACGCCGGGTATGCCGAGGAGGCCGGGGTCGATGCGGCGCGGGAGACCGAGACGCTCGCCGAGGTGACCGTCCAGGTGGACACGAACCGGTGGGCCGGGGTGCCGATCACGCTGCGGTCGGGGAAGGCGCTCGGGGTCGCGCGGAAGGAGATCGTCGTCAAGTTCAAGCCGCTGCGGCACCTGCCGTCCGGGTTGCACGGTGGTCGCGACGGGGAGACGCTGCGGATCGGGCTGAACCCGGGGGAGCTGTCGCTGTCGGTGCCCGCGCTGGGGGTGGACGGGCCGTACACGATGGGGCAGGTGTTCCTGGACGCGACACTGCCGACGTCGCCGGTGCTGCCGTACGGCGAAGTACTGAACGGGATCCTACGGGGCGATCCGTTGCTGTCGGTCCGCGGCGATGTGGCGGAGCGCTGCTGGGAGATCGTCGAGCCGGTCCTGGACGCCTGGCGCAGCGGCGAGGCCCCGCTGGAGGAGTACGAGCCCGGCTCGAACGGCCCAACCCACTGGTGACACCAGGGACTTACCCTGGCGCGACGGTCCTCCCTCCGCCCGGAGAGTGAGAGCAACAACATCCACTCTCCACCAAGAGGTAGAACCACATGAAAACCGTCCTCCCACGTGTCCGCCGCCTGCCCGCCACCCTCGCCGCAACCACCGCGGCCCTGGCGGCCGCGGTGGTCGGAGGCAGCATCACAACCGCCGCAGCCCCACCCGCTTCCGCGAGCGTGGTGACGCCTCCAGCGGGCGGCCCGGCCGCCGCTCCCTCCAGCCGCGCAAGCGCGGCGACACCTTCTGACGCAAGCGCCGGCGGGTCGCCGGTTGTGGTTGTTGGGGGTGGGGTGCTTCGGGGGGTTGGGGTTGATGGGACTGCTGCGTTTCGGGGGATTCCGTATGCGGCGGCGCCTACGGGGGACTTGCGGTGGCGGGCTCCGCAGGCTCCTGCGAGTTGGCGTGGGGTGCGCGATGCGACGACGTACGCGCCTGGCTGCCCGCAGGCGCCAGGGATCGCCCCGCCGGGCACGCTGAGCGAAGACTGCCTGTACCTCAACGTCTCGACAGCCGCCCTCCACACCCCCGCGAAGCGCCCGGTGATCGTCTGGATCCACGGCGGCGGTCTCACCGCGGACAGCGGCTCCAACTACGACGGTACGAAGCTGGCGAAGGCCGGTGCGGTCGTCGTCACGATCAACTACCGGCTCGGTGCCCTCGGCTTCCTCGCCCACCCCGCACTCCCCGCACACCCCGGCGGCGCGACCGGCAACTACGGACTGATGGACCAGCAGGCAGCCCTCCGCTGGGTGCAGCGGAACATCGGCCAGTTCGGCGGCGACCCGCACAACGTGACCATCGCCGGTGAGTCCGCGGGCGGTCTGTCCGTCCTCGCCCACGTGACCTCCCGCAGCTCGAAGGGCCTGTTCCAGAAGGCGATCGTCGAGAGCGGCGCCTTCGCCCTCGAACAGGAGTCACACGCCACGGCAGAGGCCTTCGGGAAGGAGTTCGCGACCAAGGTCGGCTGCACGGACCAGTCCGCCGACTGCCTCCGCAAGGTCCCGGTCCAAACCCTGGTGAACAACGTCGACAACCTCATCCCCGGGTACGTCGACGGCGCCGTCCTGAAGGAATCCATCGGCACCGCCCTCGCGGCCGGCCGTTTCAACCACGTCCCGGTCCTGAACGGCAGCAACCACGACGAGGAAGCCCTCTTCACCCTCGGCGGTCACGTCGTGAGCCGCGGCTACAACATCCCCTACACCACCCCGGTCACCCCGGAGAACTACGAACAGAACATCGCCACCGCCCTCCGCATCACCCCCACCCGGGCCGCAGCCATCGCCCAGGCCTACCCCCTCAAAGCCTTCTCATCACCTGACAAGGCCTTCGGCACCTTGATCGGGGACGCGACGTTCGCCTGCCCGGCAGCACAGGTCGACAACTGGACCAACGCACGCGCCTACGAGTTCAACGACGACACCGCGCCCTTCCTGTTCGCTCCCGCCGGCGCCATCCAGGTGGCGACCCACGGCTCCGAGATGTGGTACCTGTTCGACCTCCCCAACGCGCCGTTCCCGCAGCCGCTCAACGCCCAGCAGACCAAGCTGGCCGACACCATGCGCGCCGACTGGGTGCGGTTCGCGGCGACCGGCAGCCCCTGGCCGGCGTACGGGCGCAACCACATCACCAGGTCCTTCCAGCTCCCGGCCCCGACCGTCTCGGCGGACTTCGCCGAGCGGCATCACTGCACCACTTTCGCACAGAATCTTGACAACGTTAAGTAAGTAGCCAGAAGATCACCGCCATGACCAGATCCGTTCGGGGCAAGGCGTTACGAGTCGCGGTCGCCGGGCTCGCGGTCGCGGGGCTGCTGCCCGCAGGTTTCACCACCTCGGCAGCAGCTCCCGCGCCGGCCGCCGCGACCACCACCACCCAAGTCCTCTCCGGCCCGGCGGGGGACAAGGCCGCCAAGCCCTACATGGGCTGGAGCAGCTACAGCATGCAGGTCTTCAACCCGAACGGCGGCAGCTGGATCACCGCCGACCAGCTGATCAAGCAGTCCGACGCGATGCACGCGAAGCTGCAGCCGTACGGGTACAACTACCTCAACATCGACGCCGGCTGGAACGACGGCATCGACGCGTACGGCCGGCCGACGCCGAGCAAGAAGCTCTACCCCAACGGCCTGCAGGCGGTCATCGACCACATCCACGCGAACGGCCAGAAGGTCGGCCTGTACGCGATCCCGGGCGTCAGCAAGGCCGTCATCGACGCCAAGCTGCCGATCTACGGCGCGCCCGAGTGCACCACCGCCGACCTGCCGGTGCAGCCGCTGCAGAAGGCGGACTACTGGGGGATCGGCTACCGGCTCGACTTCTCGAAGCCGTGCGCGCAGAAGTACGTCGACTCGATCGCCGACCTGTTCGGCTCGTGGGGCCTGGACTTCCTGAAGTTCGACAGCGTGACGCCGGGCTCGGGGATCAGTGATCTGTCGGTGGACGCGCGGGACGACGTGAAGGCGTGGTCGCAGGCGCTGAAGCGGCACAACATCTGGCTCGAGCTGTCCTGGGCGCTCGACATCAACTACGCCGACACCTGGAAGCAGTACGCGAACGGCTGGCGGATCGACTGGGACGTCGAGTGCTACTGCACGGGTACGGCGCTGACCGCCTGGCCGAACATCAACCGGCTGTTCCCGAAGCTCGCCGAATGGTGGCGGCACGCAGGACCCGGCGGGTGGAACGACCTCGACTCGCTCGACGTGGGCAACGGCTCGATGGACGGCATGACCAAGGACGAGCGGCGTACGGCGGCAACGTTGTGGGCGGTGTCGGCGGCGCCGATGTACATCGGCAACGACATGACGAACCTGGACTCGTACGGGCTCAGCCTGCTGACGAACCCGGAGGTGATCGCAGTCGACCAGGCCGGGCGTCCGGCGCATCCGGTGTCGACCAAGTCCAACCGGCAGGTGTGGTTCGCGCTGAACGCGGACAGCTCGTACACCGTTGCGCTGTTCAACCTCGGCCAGACCGACTCCGACATGACGGTGAACTTCGCCGACCTCGGGCTGAACGGCGCGGCGAAGGTGCGGGACCTGTGGGCGCGTAAGGACGTCGGTACGTTCGCGTCGAGCTACACGGCCAAGAGCGTCCCGATCCACGGCGCGCGGCTGTTCAAGGTCACGCCGCAGAAGAACTCCACGATCAGCGTGAACGACGACGACCTCCGGGTGTCGTACGACGGCGCGTGGCAGCGGAACAACAACTACGAAGTACCGGCCGTGTCGCAGGCGCTGACGGTCGGCGTGACGGACTCGTCGTCGAAGACCGCTGCCAAGGCGCTCGACCTGCCGACGCGGACCGTGCAGGTGAACAACAACGATCCCGGCATCGTCTACACCGGCAACTGGAACTACAGCTCCGGGCGCGGGCTCGGTGACTACCAGGACGACGTGCAGTGGACGGAGACGAACGGCGACTCGTTCTCGTACCAGTTCGTCGGCACTGGGGTCGACTACGTGACCGAGACCGATCCGGGGCAGGGGGACGTCGACATCTACATCGACGGCGAGCTCAAGCAGACCGTGAGCACGTACCTGGATCCGTCGCAGGGGCACAACAAACCGCAGCAGGTCGTGTACAGCGTCTCGGATCTGCCGAACGGGAGCCACACGATCCGAGGCGTGAAGAAGTCCGGCCAGTTCATGCTGCTGGACAAGCTCAACATCCGGCAGGAGAGCCTGCTGAACCCGGACACCGCGGCGTTCGACAAGAACGCGCCGGCTGATGTGAACGTGACGCTCGGGCGGGACCCGGGTGAGCTGGACGGCATCGCGTACGGCGGCAAGGACCTGGTGAAGGGCACCGACTACACGATCGACGGGAACGTCGTCACGATCGGCAAGGCGTACCTCGCGACGCTGCCGGTCGGGAACGCGTCCCTCGACGTACGGTTCCGCGGCGACTACCGCGACGACATCCACGCCACCAAGGACAACGGCGCCGCGGTCACCTTCACCTTCACCGGAACAGGCGTCGACTGGAGCACCGCCCTCGCCCCGGACCAGGGCAACGCCGACGTGTACGTCGACGGCAACCTCGTCCAACGGGTCAACCTCCACCACGACGTACGCCTGACAAACCAAACCGTCTTCACCACCACCGGCCTGAAGAACGGCGCCCACACCCTGAAGCTCGTCAAGGTCGACGGCGACATACTCCGCAACGACACCATCCACTACACAATCGCGAAGTAGCGACCGACAGGGAACAACCAGGGTGGAGACCCTGGTTGTTCCCTGAGTCACAGGGCTCTGACTGACTGATCAGTCAGTTAGTTGTTAACCTTGTCGGGTGTCTTTGAGTGATCTGACCGTCTCGCGCCGCCGGAGCCGTCGGCGGGAAGACTCGCGGCTGGCCGAGCATGTGGACCGGCTCGGCGAGGAGCATCCGCCGATCCCGCTGGGCGGTGTCGACTACACGATGCAGAAGCCGGACCTGCTGGCCGAACGGTTCGGCCCGGTGCTGGCCTACATGACCCGCGTCGAGCTCGAGGTCGAGCGGAACGTGCTGGAGCTGAACATCCTGCTGCCTGACCCGCCTGAGGTCGACCGGCACTTCTACGCCGATGTGTGGATGCCGCAGGAGACCCGGCACGGGCAGATCCTGGACAGGCTGCAGGAACTGCTCGGCGTCGAGCCGCACGAGGCGAACCTCGACGAGGTCTCGTTCAGCCTCAAGCTCCTCGGCGCACTGGGCAAGGTCCCGGGCGTCCAGGACATCAGCCGGATGCTTTACTACCTGACCGGTCTCGCCACCGAGCGTTCCGCCGTCCTCGCCTACAACAAGCTGCACACCGGGCTGGCCGAGCTCGGCGAGCGGGCGATCGCCGCCACGGTGATCGCGCCGATCCGCCGGCAGGAGCCGGGCCACTTCGCGTACTACCAGATGGCGGCCCAGCAGCTGTGGGACCAGCTGTCGGGCTGGCAGAAGTGGCTGACGCGCGGCCTGCGGAAGCGTACGTTCGAAGTGACCGGCGCCTACAACAAGCTGCAGGTCACCCAGTTCGGGGACGTGATGGACAAGCTGAAGCTGAGCCACGGCGGCGAAGCGGAGCTGCGGAAGTACGCACAGCAGGTCGGGCGGGCCGAACACGACCTGCTGTGGGCACATCGCCGCGGTCTCCGCGTCCCCGACTACGTGTTCAAGTCCCTCAAGCGGGCCGCCGTGCTCGCTGCCGAGCGCAAAGGTGAGGTCTGGCCCGCACCGCAACCCTCATGACCGCATCCGCGCACCACACCAGCGCACGATCGACCAAACGGCAGGTCATCATCGAGACCGCCGAGCGGCTGTTCGCGGAGCACGGGTACGACGCGACGTCGACGGCGCGGATCGCGGCCGAGGCCGGCGTACCGTCCGGGCTGGTGTTCTACCACTTCGCGACCAAGCTCGACCTGCTGCTCGCGGTGGTGCACGAGCGGCCGGCGCCCAGTGAGGTACTGCGGTCCGCCGCCCGCAGCCGGACCGTACGGGCGCGGCTGCGGGCGATCGTCGCGACCATGGCCGCCGAGCTGGAGAACGACCGCGCCGTCCGGATCATCGTGTTCCGCGAGGCGCAGGGCCGGCCCGAGATCGCGTCCCGGGCGGCCGAGATGTTCGCGGACGCGACCAGGACGGTGGCCGACGTACTCGCGGGTGCCGACGACGTGATCGCGGATCGGGCCCGGGTGCGGACCGCGGCCGAGTTGGTGGTGAGCCGGGTGTTCCTGGACACGGTCGCACTCGGGCCGGTCGAGCCCGCCACCAAACGGCACGCGGCGATGATCGACCTGATCGTGGAGACGCTGACGACCACGCCGGGTTGATCAGGCCCAGGGGTCGAACGGGATCCCGGACGGCTTGGACGCGTTCAGCAGGTTGCGGAACCGGTCGTCCTTGTCGGTGATCTTGATCGTCGCGGACCCGAAGTCCGCGGTCATCAGCGTGTCGCGCAACGCCGTACTGGGGTAGCCGTTCCAGCCGACGAGCGGTGGGTAGCGCCAGTTGTGGTAGTGGTTCTCCGGCGGTTCGTCGTTGCTGTTGGCGAGCCGGAAGAAGTGCGTACTGGCGCCGTCCTTGTGGTAGACGACCTTCGGATGCGAACCGTCGAAGCGGACCTGCGAGCGGGGGTAGGTGACCTGGCTGGAGTGCTGCGTGGTGGTCACGTACTCAACCTGGTTGGTGGCCTGGTTGACCCACGAGATCACGTGTTCCCAGTCGTGCCGGTGACCGCCGAGGCTGCTCCCCGGCAGCGCCTGGTCCTTCTCGAAGTAGCTGGCGTACACGACCGCGCACCAGCCGTTGTTGCACTTCTCCCGCGAGTAGGTCTGGGAGTTGTCGAGGTCGGACTGGTCGCGGCAGTTGCCGTTCAGCGCGCCGGTCGGGTTCAGGCCCGGGTTCAGCGTGCCGTCCGGCCCGATTGCCGGGGTGGCGTAGCAGCCGTCGGTGTCGTAGTCGTACGCCGGCGAGAACGACTGCTCGTACCCGTCGGCGTTCTGCGGGAGGTTGTGCGGTGGCTCGGCGAAGGCCAGCGCGGCGGAGGTGATCATCAGGGCGGCGGTGCCGAGGACGACGCCGAGCGTTCGTCGGGGCATGGATGCTCCTCACTTATTTCAGGGCGGAAAGGAACTACCCGAGAATGACAGGCCGAGGCCACCTCCGCCTATACGTCACGTGGCTACAGGTTGACGGTCGGTGAAAGCCGGAACCAGAGGGTGCCGAGAGCGGTTCGCGTGCTGCACAGTAGGTCCCTGGCACCTGTCGCGGTGGGGAGACCGCGGCGGTGTCCGTGGGGAGGACCACAGATGCCTGATGAGGACCAGGCGGAGTTCAAGCCGCCGCCGGCACTGCCTGACGGATCGATGCCGACGTACGGCGGCCACGCGCTGCCCGAGGATCCGCCGCCACCGTTCGGCTGGGGCCCGAACCTCTCGCGGCTGGACAATCTGGAGCACGCGCCGCCGCGTACGGAGAGCCCGCTGCTGATCGTTGCCCTGATCGTCCTCGGCGGCGTGGCGGTGTCCGTTCTACTGGCGGCGCTCTCGGCCCACGTCTGACGCGCTGAGCGCGGCGAACCCGACCACGGCGAGCGCGGTCAGGCCGGCCGGGATGAAGAAGACGTGGGGGAGCCCGATGGCGGCGACGCCGATGCCGCCGATGGTGCCGCCGATCGCGGAGCCCAGTGGGATCGCGCTGAGGAAGATGCCGGAGGCGGTTCCGACGCCTTCGGGGTAGAGGCGTTGGGCGATCGTGACGCCGAGGGCGCCGACGCAGGCCCAGAGGCCGGCGGTCAGGGTCTGGCCGAGGAACAGGCCCGCGACGGACGTGCTGACTGCGTACGTGACGTTGCCGGCCAGCCCGAGTACGGCGCCTGCCGTCATCGCGCGGATGGCGCCGTACCGGTCGGCGAGCCGGGCGACGACCGGGAGCAGCAGGAGTTCGAGCAGCGGCTGGATGCCGATGACGGCGCCGCGGACGGTGTCCGAGACGTGCAGCTGGTCGGCCATGTAGAGCGGCAGGTAGCCGAACTTGATCGTGTCGCCGGTCATCGCGAGCACGCACACCGCGGTGAAGACCAGCAGCGGCAGCATGTGGTCGATCCGGCGCCGTTCGGTGGACGGGATCCGCTGCGGGTCGGCGTACCGCTCGACGTGCTGCCGGCCGAGCGGGAGGACCTGGGCGAACACGCAGACGGCCGTTGCCACCAGCAACGGTCGCAACCCGAAGACGCCGCCGAACCAGCTGCCGAACACCGGGCCGAGGATCCAGCCGGTGGTGAACGCCATCCGGACGGTCGCGATCACCCGGTTCTCGGCCCGGGTCGGGTGCCGGCTGAGCTCGTCCCGGCAGGCCGCGAACAGCTGCGCCATCGACCCACCGGCGACGCTCAAGGCGAGTGCGCTGATCACGAACGGCATCCACACCGCGGTCGACGCCGCCATCGCGAGCCAGCCGGCCGCACCGATCAGCGCGCAGATCCGGAACCACAGCAGCCGGTCGTGGCTCCAGTCGGACCAGCGCCCGACCAGGAATCCGGCGAGCGGTGCGGCCAGGTTCGTCACGTAGTACAACCCGGCGACGGGCAGCGGTGTGTGCAGTTCGCGGACCAGGAACAGCGTCAGCTGCGGAGTCGCCGCCGACACCCCGATGCCGGCGACCAGCAATGACAGGAACGCGGAGCGGTAGAACCGTGAGCCGAGGACGATGCCGAGTGCGGACTCCGACCGGTCGAGCATCACCGTCGGCGCTGCACGGCGAGCTGGACGGTGCGCTCCGCGAGGTCCGAGATCCGGGCGTGGTCGAAGCCGAACAGCGCGGACCGGGTGCGGTCCTCCAACGGCGCGATCACGTGCTCGGGCAGGCCCCGGGTGCCGGTCAGTACGCCGAGCACCGAGCCGACGGTCGCGCCGTTCGAGTCGGTGTCCCAGCCGCTCATCACCACCCGGCCGACGCCGGTGATCCAGTCGCCCTCCGACCACAGCAACGCGGCCGCCACGATCGCCGCGTTGTTGATCGTGTGCACCCACGAGTAGTGCCCGTACCGCTCCTGGAGCTGCGCGAGCGCGTTCTCCCAGGTGACCTTGGCGTCGTGCAGTTCGACGACGTCCCGCAGCGCCTGGGCCAGCCGCGACCCCGGCGGCACGACGCCGGTCGCGCGCTCCACCACCTCGCGCGGCGACGACGCGGTGAACGCGGCCGCGACCAGCGCCGCCGCCCACAGCTCGCCGTAGATCCCGTTCCCGGCGTGCGACAGTACGGCGTCCCGGTACGAGAGCCGCGCCGCGGCCCACGGGTCACCGGCGTGCACGTACCCGAACACGTCACCGCGGATCTGCGCGCCGATCCACTCCCGGTACGGGTTCCGCCGCCGCGCGACCTCCGGTACGGCGAACCCGTTGACCAGATTCAGGTACGCCGCCCGCTCCGCCGTGTACACCTGCTCGATCGGGAACAGCCGCGTCCACGCGCGCCCCACATCCTCGGTGCGCAGTTCGTCGCCGTGCTTCTCGAGCAGGTGCAGCGCCAGGATCGCGTAGTCGATGTCGTCGTCCCGCGCCGAGCCGTGCACGTTGCCGCGGGTCGTCTCCGGCCAGCACGGGACCAGCCGGAACCCGTCCGGCATCGGGTCCAGCACCGGCACGTAGTCGCGCAGCGGAAACGCGTCCGCGAGCTCGAGGTACTCGCGGATCCGGTCCGACGTCCAGTAGTCGCCGGACTCGACCGGCTTGCCGAGGTTGCACCCGGCGATCCGCCCGAGCCAGCCGCCGTGGATCCGGTCGGCCAGCTCGGCCTCGGGTACGCCGGACGCCGCGGGCGGGCCGTCCAGCGTGTCCTCGATGTCGGCGAGGCCGTCCGGTTCGACGTACGTCCAGCCGGGCAGGCGTTCGGCGAGGGACATCCGGTCGACGAGGTCCAGGACCGCCTCGCGGTCGGCCGGATCGGTCCGGTTCGCCTCCTGTACGAGCGCGTCGACGTCGTACCCCGTCTCGCGCCGCTGCCGGACCTCATCGGCCAGCAGGTCCACCGGCCGCAGCGCGTCGAACGCGTGGCTCGAGTACCTCAGCTCCGTCACGGACTCAAGTCCATCACGTTCAGGACCAGAGCGCCTGACTGACCGCCGCGCCCAGGAAGACGCTCCCCAGGCCGGCGACGATGCTCGCGGTCACGTTCGCGACGGCGAGGAACCGGGCCCGGTCCTCGAACAGCCGGATCGTCTCGTAGGAGAACGTCGAGTACGTCGTCAGCGCACCGCAGAAGCCGGTCCCGACGAACAGCTGGACGCCCGGCGGGAACGCGTTCGACGCCCCGGCCAGGAACCCGAGGACGAGTGAGCCGAGCACGTTCACGCTGAACGTGCCCCACGGGAACATCGAGTCGTGCCGGGCCTGGACCGCACGGTCGGCGACGTACCGCAGCGGCGCCCCGATCAGGCCGCCGGCGATCACCAGCAGCAGCCGGGTCATCGGGTCCGCCAGGTGATCAGGGCCCGCGTCGCGCTCACCGTGCAACGGACCGCGAGCAGCGCGCCGACGATCGTGGCGGCGAGGTACAGCAGCGCGGTCCCGGCGTGGTCCCCGGTGACGAGCTTCTCGATGTCCACGGCGTACGTCGAGAACGTCGTGAACCCGCCGAGCACCCCGGTGCCGAGGAACGGGCGGACCAGCCGCTGCTGGGTGAAGACGTCGGTGACCAGCACCATCAGGATCCCGATCAGCCCGCAGCCCACGATGTTGATCACGAAGGTGTTGACGGGAAACCCGCCCACCGGCGTCGGCCAGCCGAGGCCGATCAGGTACCGCGCGGTGGCGCCGAGCGCCCCGCCGGCCGCGATCACGCCGAGGACCGCCGGGTCGTGCACCCGCCGATCACGGCCGTCGACCCGCAGGTCGACGTCGGAGTCGACCGCGCCGCGCGGCAGCGGATTCCCAGGATGGTGCTCCACAGACAGGCCTCCTACCAGCACTGACCTCCCGGCGCGACGCCGAGAGGTTCCACAGGTAGGGACTGTTGGCCGCCGGACTGCGACAGTTCGGTCCGGCGAGCCCCACCGCCGGTCTATCGCCGTTCAGCATAACGGAGGCAGGTCTCAGGCGGATCTGGTGACCCGGACGTGCACGTTCTTCATCAGCGGCTGGTCGCTCTGGGTGCTGTAGTCGGTGGCGGCGATCAGGACGTTCATTTCCGGCATGTACCCGGCCGCGTTGCCACGGGGCATGTTGTAGCGGAGGGCGCGGTACTCGCGGAGGACCCGGATGGAGCCGTCGCGGGCGGTCGCCCTGATGTCGACCAGGTCGCCCTGGGCGAGGCCGCGGGTCTGCATGTCGTCGGCGTTCATCAGGATCAGTGTGCGGAGGTTCTTCACGCCGCGGTAGCGGTCGTTGTCGGAGTAGATCGTGGTGTTCCACTGGTCGTGCGACCGCATGGTCTGCAGGATCAGTACGTCGTCGTCCGCGGGCCGGACGTCCGGGAGGTCCGCGGTGGAGAACTCGGCGCGGCCGCTGCCGGTCAGGAAGACCAGTTCGCGGGCGGGCTGCCGGAGCCGGAAGCCGAGCGGGTGCCGGACCCGCCGGTTGAAGTCCTCGAACCCGTCCAGCGCCCGCGCCATGGTGTCGCGGATCCGGTCGTAGTCCTCGACGTACGCCGTCCACGGGGTCCGGGTGTCCGGCAGCGTCGCCCGGGCGATCCCGGCGACGATCGCGGGCTCGGACAGCAGCGACGGCGACGCGGGGCGTTTGCGGCCGGTCGACAGGTGGACCATGCTCATCGAGTCTTCGACCGACACCGACTGCGGACCGGCCTCCTGGACGTCCAGCTCGGTCCGGCCGAGGCACGGCAGGATCAGCGCCTGCCGGCCGTGCACGAGGTGGCTGCGGTTCAGCTTGGTGCTGACGTGGACGGTCAGCTCGCACGCGCGCAGGCCCTCGGCGGTCGCGGCCGTGTCCGGCGCGGCGAGCGCGAAGTTGCCGCCCATCCCGACGAACACCTTCACCGACCCGTCCCGCATGGCCGCGATCGTCTTGACCGTGTCCAGCCCGTGGTGCCGCGGCGGAGTGATGTCGCAGGCGGCCGCGAGCCGGTCGAGGAACGTCGTACTCGGCCGGTGGTCGATCCCGCAGGTCCGGTTGCCCTGCACGTTGCTGTGCCCGCGGACCGGCGACGGCCCGGCGCCCTCGCGGCCGAGGTTGCCGCGGAGCAGCAGCAGGTTGACGATCTCCCGGACGGTGTCGACACCGTGCTCGTGCTGGGTGACGCCGAGGCACCAGCTGATCAGAGTACGGCGGGACCGTGAGTAGATCGTCGCGGCCCGGCGGATGTCCGCCTCGGTCAGCCCGGACTGCTCGACGAGGTCCGCCCAGTCGGTCTCCGCGCAGATCTTCCGGTACGCCGCGAAGCCGTCCGTGTACCGCTCGAGGAACACCTCGTCGAGCGCCTTCCGGTCGGTCTCGGCCTCCTCGAGGACCGCCTTCGCGATGCCGCGGAGCAGCGCCAGGTCGCCGCCGACCCGGACCTGCAGGTTCAGCGTGCTGGTCGGGGTCGACTTGTTCAGCGCCATGTCGACGAACTCGTGCGGCACGATCGTCCGCCCGGCGGCGGCCTCGACCAGCGGGTTGACGTGCACGATCTGCGCGCCGCGCCGGTACGCGTCGGACAGCGCGGTCAGCATCCGGGGCGCGTTCGAGGCGGCGTTCACCCCGAGCACGAAGATCGCCTCGGCGGTCTCCCAGTCCTTCAGGTCCGCCGTACCCTTGCCGGTTCCGAGGGCGGCCTGGAGCGCGCGGCCGGAGGCTTCGTGGCACATGTTCGAGCAGTCCGGCAGGTTGTTCGTGCCGTACTCACGGGCGAACAGCTGGTACAGGAACGTCGCCTCGTTGCTGAGCCGGCCGGACGTGTAGAACGCCGCCTGGTCGGGGGAGTCGAGCGCCTGGAGCTCCGCGCCGATCAGGTCGAACGCGGCGGGCCAGCTGATCGGTACGTAGTGGTCCGTCGTCGCGTCGTACACCATCGGCTCGGTCAGCCGGCCGGCGTCCTCGAGCGCGAAGTCGGTCCAGCTCTCCAGCTCGGTGACGGTGTGCGCGGCGAACAGCTCCGGGCCGGTGCGCTTCGGGGTCATCTCCCAGACGACGTGCTTGACGCCGTTCTCGCAGAGGTCGAGCTTGAGCCCGTCGATCGCGTCCGGCCAGGCGCAGCCGGGGCAGTCGAACCCGCCGTTCTCGTGGTTCATCTTCAGCATCGCCCGCGGCCCGGACGTGATCGCGTGCTCGCGGCCGAGCACCTTGGCCACCGACATCGCCGCACCCCAGCCCGCGGACGGGTGGTGGTAGTCCTTCTGCGACCATTCCGCCTCGGTCGCCGGTCCGTCGCCGCCCTGGTCGCTCATCGTCTCCCGCTCCCTCTAGGTAGGGGTCTAGAGACGAGTCTGCACCTGCCGGTCGGAGAGCGCGGCGAGGTTGTCGGCACCGACAGCCGGTGTCGTCAGCGGCAACAGCCGGACGGCGTACGCCGCGGCCGCGAGCTCGGACGCCTGCCGCGGATCGGTCAGCGAGCGGCCGGTCAGCTCCTGGAGCCGGCGCAGGCGGTAGCGGATCGTGTTCGGGTGGCAATGCAGCGCGGCACCGGCCGCCTCGGCGGACCCGCCGTGGTCGAGGTGCGCGTCGAAGGTGTCCAGCAGTACGGCGCGGTCCTCGGCCGGCAGCGTCAGCACCGGGCCGAACACCTGCTGCGCGATCCGCCGGCCCTCGCGCGGGTCCATCGCCATCATCCCGGCCAGCGGGCTGGAGTCGAACACCTGAACCTCGGCCGTCCCGACCGGCAGCGTGACCAGCGCGGTCCGCGCGAGCTGCAGCGCCCGCGGCGTCTCGGCGGGGGAGTCGTACGGCGGACTGATCCCGGTCCGCGCCGTCGCCGCATCCCGGAGCAGGGCGAGCAGCGGTGCGGGCTCGTCCGGGACCGACACCAGCCCGAGCTGCAGCGCCGGCGTCAGCCGCCAGCCGGACACGACGCCGTACTCGGCGAGCTGCTGCTCGATCCCGGGCAGGCTCTCCTCGGCCAGGCCCTTGGTCTCGGCGGCGACCACGATCAGCTGGCTGTTCGGCGGGAACCCGAGCAGCGCGGCCGCCTCCCACGGACCGCCCTGCGGGCCGGGCTGACCGCTCAACAGGGCCTCGACCAGCGCCGACCGCTGGTGCTGCTGGGCGACCAGGATCGCGGCGGTGGTCGCGCGGTACTCCTCGGTGGCGGCGAGGGACTGCTCGTCGCTCAAGCGCCACAGGACGCCGGCCGCGGTCAGCAGGCCGTCGGCCTCGTCAGGTTCCCAGCTGCGCCGGACGTGCGCGACCAGCCGGTCCCACAGCACCTCGAAGCCCAGGCGGTAGGCCTGCAGCACCTCCGGCAGCGGGACGCTCTGTTCCGCCCGCCGCCGGCCGGTGTACTGGGCCGGGCGGGTGTCGAGGGACGTGTCAGGACGGCGCAGGACGCCGATGGTGGCCCGGATGTTGCCCTTGACCGACTTGTGCATCTCTTCGGCGTCGACGACGCCGCTGTCGCGGTAGAACGGGATCTTCACCCGGATCGCCGTACACGTCTCGTCGGTCAGGTCGTCCAGGTGCGCGTCCGCCCAGCGGGCGAGCGCCGCAAGTCCTGTACTGCTCATCAAATGCCTCCCTGGGGCCTCACATCATGCCCCTACACCAACGACGCCGCCCTCCGGACGTCATGCCGGAGGGCGGCGTCGTTGGTGCTACGGAGCGGTCAGCCGCCGTTCAGGACGTCGTACTTCGGGGCGATCCGGAAGTACTGCGGGTCCGAGAACGTCAGCGGGACCTTACCGAGGCTCCGGATCACCGTGCCGGTGCCGTTGGCGTGGCTGACGGCGTACAGGTAGCCGGACTTGGTGTCCCGGTCGATGCCGAGCAGCAGCGTGCCGTTGGTGCCGCACTTGGTCGCGATCAGCTGCTCGAAGCCCTGCCAGGTGGATCCACGGACGACCCTGCTGGTCGGCGCCGCGAGGTACTTCGTCGGCCAGGTCACCGTGACCAGCGCACCGGACCGGGTGTTGGCCAGGAACGTCTCGGACGTCGCGGTCCGCCCGATCAGCGCGATGCCCTTGACCGTGCTCAGGCCGCCGACGCCGGAGGTGATGCGCCAGCTGCCCCCGTCGGACACCCAGCGCTGCGTGATGCCGTCGGTGCGCTGCCCGTACAGCAGGACCCGCGCCGGGTCACCGGCGTTCGCGGGCTGCAGGACGGACTGCTCGATCCAGCGGTAGTTCCCCCAACCGCCGCCGACGCGGAGGTTGTTCTTCGGGTAGTGCGGGTCGACCTGGCTCTCGCCGTCGACGACGAACGAGTTGGTGTAGAGCGCACCGGCCTGCACCGTCAGCCCGGAGCGTGCCTCCAGAGTGCTGAGCAGCGGCGTACCGGTGAACGTGCTGATGTGCTGCACCTGGTTGGGCGCGAACACGCCGGCGGTGCCGCGGACGCCGCCGATCGTGATCGGGCTGGTGGCGTTGACCATCCGGCTGGTGAACGCCCCGGTGGACGTCACCGATCCGAGCCGGAGCGCGCAGGCGGCCGTGGTGGCGGTCTGCCCGGCCGTCGTGGACTGCTGTGCCTGTGCCGTCGCGGCCGTGCCGATCCCCAGCGCGAGCACGGCGGCGGAAGCGAGACCTACGGTCTTGCGAATCATGGCGGTTCCTCCCCTGACGCGGAGGCACCCCCGCCTCCGTCGTACCGCATTGGAATCCGGACCGGGCCGAAAAGTTGCCGCTATCGTTGGCCATCTTCGACGGGTTTCTGGCATCTCTTGTCAGCGATTGGAAGGGGTCCCACGGTGGTGAAAGCACTCGCGGCCGGGCCGGCTCTGATCCGGGTGTCGACGGCGGTCACCGAGCAGTACGAGCGGATCAGCTCGGACCTCGGGCTGACCATGCAGCAGGCGCGGCTGCTGTTCGTCCTGCACCGGCAGCCGACCAACATGCTCGGGCTCGGCGCGGAGCTGCGGCTGACCAAGTCGACGATGACCGGCGTGGTGGCCCGGATGGAGACCGCCGGCCTGGTGGCCCGGGTGCCGGACGAGGCCGACCGGCGGAACTTCGTGGTCACGCCGACCGAGCGCGGAGCCGAGGTCGCGGAGGAGTTCGAGCGCCGGCTGCGCACCGAGGTACGGCGGATGCTGCAGGTGCTGGCGCCCGCCGAACGGGACACCCTCGGCGTGCTGCTGTCTGCGGTGCTCACCGGCCAATAGTACGAGTTTCGGACTGATTTCGCCGAACCTCTGGTGCTTGCTCAGGGCTCTCGGCTACTCTCAAATTAGTACGAGAGTCGTATCGATTCTGGAGGTGGCCCGATGGCTTCGATCGATGTCCAGCGGCAGTCCGTGGCGGTCGGTCGCCGCCGGTACGCCGTCCTGCTCGCCGCCGCGATAGTGGCGGCCGGGCTGAACTACCTGGTCGCGCGCGGCGCGATCGCGCTCGGTGCGGATGCCGGCTTCGCGCCGCTGACCGCGCCGGTCTTCGTTCCGCTGACGCTGGTCGGGACCGCGGCCGGGTACGCCGGCTGGACGGCCGTCCGCCGCCGGTCCGCGGCCGCGCTCAAGGTCGTGGTGCCCGTGGTGCTCGTGCTGTCGATGATCCCGGACCTGTTGCTGCTGGCCACCAAGTTCATCCCCGGCACCTCCGGCACAGCGGTCGCGGGCCTGATGCTGATGCACGTCGTCGTGACGGCCGTTGCCGTGCCGGCGTATCGGCTTACTGCTTGAGCGAGGCGAACAGGTCGTCCAGCGGTGCGCCGGGGGTGCGGCCGTGCTCGACGTACCATTCCCGGCCGAGCATCGAACGGAACAGCCACCGCGGCAGCTTGAGCAGCAGGCCCAGCGTGCGGTCCCCTTGGTCGGCGCTCGCCTGACTCGCGTGCGCCTCGAACGACGCCCGCTTCTGCGGCGCGTACCGTCGTACGTCGACCCGATGCGTGATCGCCGTACTGGGGGAGTAGGCGTGCTCGTACGCCGCCGTCGACACCGCGGGCAGTACGCCGGGGAGCGCCGTCACGATCCGGATCAGCCGGCGGATCAGCCGCCGGTCGATCGTTGCCTCCAGCACCAACGGGGTGCCGGCCCGCTCGGCGGCGTACGTGCCGGCCGTGTACACCTGGCGGTGGTCGGGATGCCCGTAGCCGCCGGCCGGGTCGTAGATCGTCAGCGCGTCGGCCTGCTCCTCCTGGAGCAGCTCGATCAACGGCTGCGCCGCCTCCGCCGCGGGGAGCGTACTGAAGCCGCCGTCCGTGGGCGGGCCCGACGAGCCGGAGTCCTTGAAGCCGAACCGGACCACTCGCGCGCAGCCGAGCGCGGCCGCCGAGCGGTCCAGTTCGTCCCGCCGGTACGACGCCAGCCCCGGCCCTGAGCGGTACGACGAGGCGGCCGCCCCTGCCTCGCCGTCGGTGGCGACCGCCAGCACGACGCGATGACCTTCCGCGGCGAGCCGCGCCAGAGTGCCGCCCATCAGCAAGGCCTCGTCGTCCGGGTGCGCGTGGAAAGCCACCAGGGTGTACGGCCTCGCCATGCTCGAAGCATGGCATGCCGTACGCCCTCTGGCCAGTCTCTCTCAGCACCCTCTCAGCACCGGCGCGACAGGCTGGTGTCGATGAACGAGCGAGAACGGCTTGCGGGTTGGCGACGGCGGCTGCTGACGTCCGTCCTGAGTGCGTTGGTAACGGGGGCCCTCGTGGTGTTCCTGCCACGAGCGGTCGGCTCGACCTGGCACGAGGTCGGCGACGTACTCGCGCGGGTGTCGGTCGGGTCGCTGATACTGCTCGCGGTCGTGTGGATCGCGGGCTTGTGGGCACATTCGTTCGTCCTGGCCGCGTCCTTGCCCGGACTGACGAAGCGCCGCGCGCTGACGCTGAGCCTCACTGGCAGCGCGGTGGCAAACGTTCTCCCACTCGGTGGCGCCGTCGGCACGGCGCTGAACTTCACGATGGTGCGCCGCTGGGGCTTCACCCGGCGGGCGTTCGGCGGCTTCCTGACCGTGACCACGCTGCTGAACGTGGTGTCGAAGCTCGGAGTGATCGCGATCGCGCTCGGCCTGGTGCCGATCCTGCACAGCGCGGCCGCGTTCGGCCCGAGCAGCCTGCTCTTCCTGCCGGTGCCGGTCGCCGTCCTGCTGGGCGTCTGGATCCTCGCCGACGAGCGGGCCGCCAAGACCATCGGCCGCCAGTTGGACAAGGTGTTCCGGCGTTCGCGTCTCGAGGAACGGCTTCCCCGGTTCCGGCGGACGACGCTGCAGCTGATGCGCACCGGCTGGCGGCCGATGACAGGCGGGATGGTCGCGTACCTCGCGCTCCAGCTGGCGCTGCTGTGGCTGTGCTTCCAGGTGCTGCACGTACCCCTCGGCCTGGCGGTGCTGTTCACGGCGCTGGCGGTGGAGCGGTTGCTGACGCTGGTGGCCATCACGCCGGGCAGCGCGGGCGTCGTCGAGATCGGTACGACGGCCGCGCTGGTCGCGCTCGGCGGCGACCCCGCGGGCGTTGCCGCGGGGTTGCTGCTGTTCCGCGGCTTCACGTTCCTGATGGAGATTCCGGTGGGCGGTGTGATGCTCGCGATCTGGACCTCCCTGCAGCGCCGGTCGCAGGTGGTGGCGGCATGAGGATCGCGCTGGTCAGCGACGTCTACCTGCCGGCCCTCGGCGGTATCGAGCTGCAGGTGCACGACCTCGCCGTACACCTGATCCGGGCCGGGCACGACGTCACGGTCTACACGCTCCAGGAGGGCGCGCCTTCCGGCGTACCGGTGGTGCGGCTGCCGTCGAGGGCCGGCGTACCGCTGCCGTCGTCGGTCGGCCGGCTGCGGTCCGAGCTGGGCTCGTTCGACATCGTGCACGCGCACTCGTCGATCGTGTCGCCGCTGGCCTGGCGGGCGGCCCGGCTGGCGCGGTCCGCGATCGTCACCGTGCACTCGTTGCCCGGTCCGACGATGCCGTGGCCGCTGGCGCCGCTCGACCGGTACATGGGCAATGTGGGCTGGACCGCGGTCAGCGGGGCGGTCGCGAACGTGATCCGGCGGGCGTTGCCGGGGCGCAGGGTCGACGTACTGCACAACGGCGTCGACCCGGCGGCGTGGCGATCGGAGCAGCGGCCGGAGCACCCGTTGACGATCGTGAGCACGATGCGGCTGGCCCGCCGGAAAAGACCGCTCGCGTTGCTCGACACCCTCGCGGCGATCCGCGACCTCGTGCCGGCGCACATCCCGCTGCGCGGCGTGATCGCCGGGGCGGGACCGCGTGAACGGGCGCTGGACGCGCGGCGGCTGGACTTCGCGCCGTGGGTGGAGCTTCCCGGGCGGTTGACGCGGTACGAGTTGCGGCAGCTGTACGCGGCGTCGGACGTGTACCTGGCGCCCGCGGAACTGGAGTCGTTCGGGGTGGCGGCGCTCGAGGCACGGTGCGCGGGGCTGCCGGTGGTGGCGATGTCGACCGGCGGCGTCGGCGAGTTCGTCCGGAACGGGATCGAGGGGTACCTCGTCGACACGGACCACGAGATGGCCCGGACGACGGCGGCGCTGCTGATGACTCCCGCCGTACTGAACCGGCTGCAGCAGTACAACCGGCACACGCGGCCGAGCATGACTTGGGAGCGGGTGATCGCCCAGCACGTGGCGGCGTACCAGGCTCAGCTTGTCCTCAGGGAAGGATCTCTAGCCTCGGCATCATGAGGCGGAGCTGGGTCGAGCAGCTGATGGGGATGCCCATCAGCGTGCTGGCCCGGGGAGAGTACGCCGACTCCGCCGCGGCCGAGGCCGCGGTCAAGGAGCTGTACGCCGAACTGGACGACGTCGACCGGGTGTTCTCGCCGTACAAGCGGGACAGCGACGTCAGCCGGCTCGGGCGTGCCGAGATCGGCCTCGACGAGGTCCACGCCGACGTCCGCGATGTCGCCGAGCGGTGCGCCGCGGCGCGGGAGCTGACCGGCGGGCTGTTCGACGCCGACCTGCCGGACGGCGGATGGGATCCGTCCGGGCTGGTGAAGGGCTGGGCGGTCGAGCGGGCCGGGGACCGGCTGCGCGCGGTCGACGGCGTCGATTGGTGCCTGAACGCGGGCGGCGACGTACTCGTCATCTGCCCGGGCGGTACGCCGTTCACGATCGGGATCCAGGACCCGCACGACCCCGGCCGGGTGGTCGCGAGCCTGGCCCGGACCGGGGGAGCGGTGGCCACCAGCGGTACGGCGGCCCGCGGCGAGCACCTGTACGACCCGCGGACCGGTCGTCCGGCGACGAGCCGGTGGCTGTCGGTCTCGGTCAGCGGGGCTTCGCTGGAGTACGCCGACATCCTCGCCACCGCGGCGTTCGTCGCCGGGGACGGCTGGCCCGAGGTGCTGCCGGCCGGGTACGAAGGACTCGGTGTACTTGCCGACGGCAACCTCCAGGCGACGCCCGGGTGGGGCGTGACGTGAGCGGGCGGATCCTGGTGATCGAGGACGACGCGGACCTGGCCGGAATGCTCGACCGGGTCCTCCGCGACGAGGGGTACGCCGTCAAGCTCGCCGCCGACGGGCACACCGGGCTGCACGTCGGGCTGACCCGCCCGTTCGACGCGATGATCGTCGACCGCGGCCTGCCCGCGGTGGAAGGGCTGGACCTGATCGCGCGATTGCGCGGCCGGGGCGTCGGTACGCCGATCCTGGTGCTGTCGGCGCGGAACAGCACGGAGGACCGGGTCGAGGGGCTCGATGCGGGCGCGGAGGACTACCTGACCAAGCCGTTCGAGCTGACCGAGTTGCTGGCCCGCCTCCGGGCGCTGCTGCGGCGGCACCTCGACCATGCCGGGCAACTCGCCGTGCCGGGTGGGCTGCTGGACCTCTCCACGCGGACCGTGCAGCGGACGGCCGGTGGGCGGGTGGAGCTGTCGGAGCGGGAGGCTGCCTTGCTCGGCCTCCTGGCGGCGCGGCCCGGGGTCGTGTTCAGCCGTGCGGATCTGCTCGACCGGGTGTTCGACGACGCGGAGTCCGAGACGGTCGTCGACACGTACGTGCACTACTGCCGACGGAAGCTCGGGCAGGGCGTGATCAGCACCGTGCGCGGCCTCGGTTACCGGCTGGGTGGTGCATGAGCGGCCGGCCCATCGGCGACGAGGTGCTGGTACGACGTGCCGCGCGCGGTGTCGCCGTACAGGCCGCGGCGCTGGTCGCGCTGGCGATGCTGCTGCTGATCGTGCTCGTCACGGTGGTGATGATCCACGGGCAGTCGGGGGCGGCGGACGACCTGCTCAGGTCGGCGGTTGCCAGTGCGGACGACGTGGGCGACCCGCCGGCCGGTGCCTGGCTGGTGCTGGGCGACACCGCGTCGCCCGGACTGCCCGACGACCTGCGGCCGGACCTGCTGGCGTTGCGGACCGAGGCCGCGCAGCGGATCCAGGTGACCACGGTCGAGGACGACGACGGCGAGTACCGGATCGCGACCGGGCTGGTGAAGGGGCGTCCGGTGCAGGCGGTGCTGGACCTGTCGGCGCAGCACAAGGAACGCGCCCGGATGCTGCAGGCGATGGGGCTCGCCGCGGTGCTGGCGCTGGTGCTTGCCGGGCTGTTGGGCGTGCTGATCGGGCGTCGCGCCGTACGGCCGTTGGCCGAGGCGTTGACGTTGCAGCGGGCGTTCGTGGCGAACGCGGGGCATGAGCTGCGGACGCCGTTGACGTTGCTGAGTACGCGGGCGCAGTTGCTGGGGCGGTCGTTGCATCGCGACGGGGCCAGCGAGCAGGTTCTGGACGACGCGGACGGGGTGGTTCGCGACACGCGGCGGTTGACCGAGGTTGTCGACGATCTGCTGGCCGCGGCCGATCCGCGGCGTGCGGAGGAGCAGGAGCCGGTCGACCTCGTGGTGCTCGCCGACGACGTCGCCGAGGCCGCGAAGGCGCACGCGCAGCAGGTGGGTGTCCGGGTACGGTCGGCGTCGGACCGTGACAGTGCGCCCGCGCTCGGCTCGGCGAGTGCGATCCGGCGGGCGGCGCTCGCACTGGTGGACAACGCGATCGATCACACACCGCGCGGCGGCGAGGTGCGGATCGTGGTCCGGCGGCAGCGCCGGGACGTGATCCTGTCGGTCAGCGACACCGGTCCCGGGATCGGCCCGGAGGCGGCCCAGCGGGTGCTGCGGCGGTTCGACTCCGGTGGCCAGCGGCGCGGGCGGGCGCACTACGGGCTCGGCCTGGCGCTCGCCCACGACGTAGCGAACCGGTTCGGCGGCCAACTACGCCTGGCCCCGAGCGAGACCGGCGCAACCTTCGAACTGGTGTTCCCGGCCCTCCGCGACGACACTCCGGTGAAGCGCCCTCCGGGCGCGCGCTGACAGGTTGAGGCAGGTGCCGGTGGCACCGAGCGACGCCAGCGCGACGTTCGAGCTGGTGTTCCCGGCACTCCGCGACGACACCCCGGTGAAGCGCCCTCCGGGCGCGCGGTGACAGGTTGAGGCAGGTGCCGGCGGGGCCTCGGTGACGGATCCGGGGGCCGCCCAGCGGGCGCGGGGTGATGGGTGTGGGGAGGCGCGCTGCGGGGGCGTGGTGGCGGGTTGAGGTAGGTGTCGGCCGGGGTCTCGGTGAGGGTTCTGGGGAGGCGTCCTCTGGGCGGGTGGTGATGGGTCTGGGGAGGCGCCCTGCGGGCGCGTGGTGGCGGGTTGAGGTAGGTGTGGGCGGGGTCTCGGTTAGGGGTGTGGGGTGGGCGCGTGGTGAGGAGGTGAGGTAGGTGTCGGTCGGGGGGGGGTCGGGGGTGGTCCAAGGAAGGGCTAAGAAACGGCGGGCATCGTCGGGGGCATGACCTCCCGTGCAGCCGTGTCGGCCCTCGGTCGTCCGCGGATGCCGCATCTGCGGCGGCGGGCGCCGCGGACGCCGTCCTGGTGGCGGGACGCGGTGGGGATCGCGTGCTGGGCGAGCGTGCTGGTGGTCGTCGCGCTGTGGGTCTCGGGGCGCGGGCTGCAGAGCCTGTTCAGCAGTCCCGCGGACCTGATCACGTCCCTCGGCCGGCTGTCCGGCCTGGTGGCGGCCGACCTGCTGCTGGTGCAGGTGTTCCTGATGGCGCGGGTGCCGATGATCGAGCGGAGCTACGGGCAGGACGAGCTCGCCCGCCGGCACCGGCTGGTCGGCTTCTGGTCGTTCAACCTGCTGCTCGTCCACATCGCGCTGATCCTCGTCGGCTACACGCTGCGCGACCACAACGACCTGCTGCACGAGACGTGGACGGTCGTCACGACGTACGGCGGGATGCTGCTGGCGACGGCGGCGGCGATCGCGCTGACCCTGGTCGTGCTCACCTCGATCCGGGCGGCACGGAAGGTACTGCGGTACGAGTCGTGGCATCTGCTGCACCTGTACGCCTACCTCGGGGTCGGGCTGTCGATACCGCACGAGATCTGGACCGGCGCGGATTTCTCGACCTCGCGGATCGCCCAGCTGTACTGGTGGACGGCGTACGGCGTCGCGGCCGGGGCGATCGTGCTCTACCGGGTCCTGTTGCCGGCCTGGCGGACGCTGCGGCACGGGCTCACCGTGCGTGAGGTGATCCAGGAAGCACCTGGTGTCGTGACGGTGCTGATCGGCGGACGTGGGCTGCATCGGATGCCCGTACGGGCCGGGCAGTACTTCGTCTTCCGGTTCCTCGACGGGCCGGGGTGGTCGCGGGGGAATCCGTACTCGCTGTCGGCTTCGCCGGCGCCTGATCGACTGCGGGTCACCGCGAAGGTGGCGGGGGACAGCAGCAGCCGGTTGCCCTGGCTGCGGCCGGGAACGCGGGTCGCGGTCGAGGGGCCGTACGGGCGGTTGACGGCCGAGCGACGGGTGACCGATCGGGTCGCGATGTTCGCCTGCGGGATCGGGATCACGCCGCTGCGGGCGCTGCTGGAGGAGCTTGAGTACCGGCCGGGGGAGGCGGTGCTGGTGTATCGGGCGCACAGCGAGGAGGACCTGGTCTTCCGGGACGAGCTCGAGCAGCTGGCGCGGCGGCGGGGGATCGCGGTGCATTACCTGCTGGGACCGCGGTTGCGCCGCCGCCGGTCATGGCTGCCGGACGGCGCGGCGTCCTGGTCGGACGAGTACGCCGTACGCCGACTGGTGCCGGGGATCACGGAGTACGACGTGTACGTGTGCGGCCCGGACCCGTGGATGGACGCGGTCGCGGCGGCCGTCCTCAGGGTCGGCCTGCCGGCGAACCAGCTGCACCAGGAACGATTCTCATGGTGAAGGGAGCACGTGCGTGAGGCGCGGGATCAGACTGCTGATGACGGTGGCGACGACGGCGGTAGTAGCGGTCGCCTTCCGCACAAGCCTCCAACAACCCACCACCACAACCACAGGCACAACCACAGGCACAGCCGCAGTGGTCAACCCGGTGACACCGACGCCCACGTCCGCGCACACGACCAGCCGGCGCCAACGGCGCCCGGCGTCGCCGACGCCGGCCAGGGGTGGGGCGCGCACCGCCGTGCCGCCGCGGCCGGTCGACCCCAGCCCATCTCGCCGTCCCGGTGGGACGCCCTCCGCGGCGCCGACGCGGACGGCCAGTCCCACCCCGTCTCCTCCGCCGGCCAAGTCGGTGGTAGTTGCCGGCGGCGTGGTGGACACGCAGTACGGGCCCGTTCAGGTGGAGGTTTCGGTCAGCGGCGGGAAGATCACCAGGGCTCACACGCTCCAGCACCCGACGGGCGGGCGGAGCGATCATATCAACAGTTACGCCGTACCGCAGCTCAACCAGGAGACGATGACGGCGCAGAACGCCAACATCGACACCGTCTCCGGAGCGACGTTCACCTCCGGCGGTTACCGTCAGTCGTTGCAGTCCGCGCTCGACGCGGCGCATCAGGCGGGCGCACTGTGACTGCCCACGCCGAGCGACTCCGCCGCAACCTGCTCGTCGGCGGCGGTACCGGCGTACTGCTCCTGCTGCTCTTCCTCTACCCGACCAGCACCAACCGCGTCGACCACCCGGCGACACCCGCGGCCGCGCCGGGAGTGGTGAGCTCGTCCACCGGCGACCTCACCGTGAACGGTACGTCGGCCGGCACGCGGTACGGTCCGGTCCAGGTGCGGATCACCGTCCGTGCGAGCAAGCTCGTCGCGGTCGAGGCGATCGCGTACCCGTCGTCGGGCGGGCGGGACCGCGAGATCAGCTCGTACGCGCTGCCGCAGCTGAAGCAGGAAGCGCTTGCTGCGCAGAGCTTCCACATCGATACGGTGTCGGGGGCAACGTTCACCTCTGACGGATACCGTCGCTCGCTGCAGTCCGCTCTGGACGCAGCGCATTTCCGCAGTGCCGGCTGAGACCCCCGGAGTTCGTTGACGGTTCAGCGGGCCGTGTGAAACGTGCCAGACCGGGGTGCTACCTGATAGACACGGGTCCCGTACGTGTTGCGGACAGGGAAGCGGCTTGCGATGGTGATGGCATGGCGGTTCGGCGCTGTTGGCGTGGACGCCGTCATGGACGTGATCCAGGACGGGTCGCGGTTCGCTGACTGGATGGTCGCCGTACCGCCGGAGGTCCGGGCGGGACCCAACTGGCCGCGGAAGGGCAGCGTCGTCCAGCGGTACGACGGTCGCGAACCGCGGATGCGGCATGCGGAGAACCGGCACCTGACCGTCGCCCTGGTCGAACGCTGGCGCCCGGAGGACGACCTGGTGCTGCGGCTCCGCAGTGGTCTCGGCGGATGGGTGCGGATCTGGATCAGGGTGCAGTCACGTCCCGGTGGCGCGCTGATCGAGGTGCACGCGGAGCCGATCACCGCCACCGCCCGGCTGCGCTTCACCGGCAGCGCCCGCGGAGCCGCCGAGGAACGCTGCGCCCAGGTCGCCGAACGCCTCATCGAACTCGCCACCACCCACGAGGACTAGGGCGTCAGCACGATTCGCCCGAACACCTCGCCGGCGTCCATCTTCTGGTGCGCCACCACCGCGTCGTCCAGCGGCAACTTGTCGTGGATCACGATCGGCAACTGCCCGGCCGCCGCGGCAGCGAACTGCTCGACGCGGACGGTACGACGCTCCGCGGGCGGCACCGTGTCCGCGCTGAACGTTGCGAACGTCAACGACTTCCGGAAGTTCGCCATCAAGGCCGTACCGACGTCGGCCGGCGGTGGTCCGGCGACCGCGCCGACCGCGACCAGCCGCCCGTTCGGCCGCAGCCTCCCGAGGAACGACGGCAGTTCCGGACCGGCGACGACGTCGATGATCACGTCGTACGCCGCCAGGCCGTCCCCGGCACCGGACCGGTCCAGCACGTGCGTCGCGCCGACCTTGCGCAGCAGCTCTCCGCGTTCGGCCGACGAGGTCGTCACCGCGACCGCCGACGCGCCGCCGTGTGCGGCGAGCCGCACCGTGAGGATGCCGATGCTGCCGGCCGCGCCCCGGACGAGAACCGACTCGCCGCGCCGGAAGTGGGCGTGCGCCAGCCCGAAGTGCGCGACGACCCCGGAGCTCCCGAGCGTCACCGATCCGGCGGGGGACAGACCGGGCGGCAACGGTACGACGTCCTCGACCGCGGCGATCGCCTGCTCGGCGTACCCGCCGCCGAGGCCGGTGAACGCCCAGACCCGCTGCCCGATCCAGGACCGGTCCGTATCGGGGCCGACGGCAACCACTGTCCCCGCGACCTCCGACCCGGGGACGAGCCCCTCGCGGAAGCCGAAGGCCGACAACGTTCCGCTGCGGATAAGCACGTCCACACCTCCGACGCCGACCGCCTCGACCGCGATCCGGACCTGACCGCTACCCGGTTCGGGATCCGGAAGGTCGACGACACTCAGCCCCTCGGGTCCGCCGAACGCCTTGATGGCCACTGCCTTCACTGCACTCTCCTCTCGACTGCTTCGAGAGTAAGTGGACGCCTGCGTCCGGTTGGCTAGAGTGAGAGTCGTGACCGATCGTTTGTCTCGGAAACTGCGCGCCGACGCGGAGGACAACCGCGAGCGGATCCTGACCGCGGCGCGGACCTTGTTCGCCCAGAACGGGCTGACGGTGCCGATGCGGGACATCGCGCGCGCGGCCGGCGTCGGGCCGGCCACGCTCTACCGGCGGTTCCCGACGAAGCAGGACCTGGCGACCGCGGCGTTCGCAGAACAGGAACGGGCGTGCCGGCAGATCGTCGAGGACGGGCTCGCCGCGGACGATCCGTGGGAGGGGTTCTGCCTGGTGATCGAGCGGATCTGCGAGCTGCACGTGCACAACCGCGGATTCACCGACGCCTTTCTGGCGACGTACCCCGAGGCTGTGGACAGCAGCGCGAGTCGCGAGCTCACGGTGAAGTCGGTCGGGATCCTGGCGCGGCGGGCGAAGGCGCGCGGGCGGTTGCGGCGGGACTTCCAGCTGGGCGACCTGGTGATCATGCTGACCGCGCACCGCGGGCTGCACGCGTCGTCGCCGGCGGCGCGGCTGGCGGCTTCGCGGCGGTTCGCGGCCCTGACCGTGCAGGCTTTCCAGGCACATGCCTGAGGCGGCCGTGGACCGTGTCCACGACCGCCTCTCAGCTACACAGGCGTGCGATCAGCCTTCGTTGTTGAGGTTGTTGACCTGGTCCTTCGCGAGGTCAACGCCCTTGTCGATCTGATCGCCGTACTTGCCGCCGGTCTTCTCGTCGACGAAGTCGCCGGCCTTGTCCAGGCCCTCGCCGACCTTGTCCTCGTGACCGTCGATCAGGTCCGCGGCCTTCTCCTTCAGGCCCTCGGCCGCGTCCTTGATGTTGTCGAAAACACCCATGCTCCGAGCCCCGATCAGTTTCCGTAGTTGTTGTTGTCGTCGTTCGACGAGCCGTAGCCGCCGCCCGAACGCTCGTTGTCGTTGCCGTTGTCGTCCGAGCCGTAGCCGCCCCCGGACTCCTGACGCTGACCGTAGTCGCCACCGCTGGAGTCGTTGCCCGAGTCGTTGCCGTAGCTGGAGCCGCCGTCGTTGGAGTCGTTGCCCGAACCGTAGCTGCTGCCGCCGTCCCGGTCGTTGCCCGAGTCGTTGCCGGAGTCGTTGCCGTAGCTGGAGCCGCCGTCGCGGTCGTTGCCCGCGTCGTTGCCGTAGCTGCTGCCCGAGTCGTTGCCGGAGTTGTTGCCCTGGCCGTAGTCGCTTCCGCCCTCGTTGCGGTCGTTGTCACCGCCGTACGAGTTCCCCCCGGATTCCCCTCCGCTGGAATCCTGGCCGAAGTCGTTGCCCTGGCCTCCGGATCCGTAGTTGTTGCCGGAGTCCTCCCGACCACCCTGCTCGCCGTACTGGCTGTCGTTGCGCTGGTCTTCGTCGTAAGGATTGCTCATGCGATATCTCCCCGTGAGATATGAGTTGTCGCCCGCCCGGAGCCGAACGTGTCGATCAAGATCGCTCGGTACGACAGGGGCGGTCGTGAGCCGGATGGCACCCGCCCTTTCCTACCGGAAGGTATGAGGTGGCGCAAGCTCTTCCGGCCCGTGTTCTGCCTGCCTTCACGAACCGGCCACCCGGATCCTCAGCCGGCACTCAGCGCACTCTCAGGCAGTACGCCGGGAACGGCGGCCCGCGCGGGCGGTACGCCGGTCCTTGGTCGCGGCCAGCGGCTCCTGCAGGTCCTGCAGCAGCTCGGCCTGCTCCGACAGCATGCCGGTCAGGATCGTCCGCGCCACCCGCAGCAGCTCCGCGACCTCCGGACTGGTCAGCGAGTAGATCACCGTCGACCCGTGCTTGCGGCTCGACACCAGCCCGGACCTGCGCAGTACGGCGAGCTGCTGCGACAGGCTGGTGGGCTCGATGCCGACGTCGGTGAGGATCTCGGCCACCGAGTGGTCCCGCTCACTGAGCAACTCGAGCACCCGGATCCGCGCCGGATGGCCGAGCGTCTTGAAGAAGTCGGCCTTGACCCGGTACAGCGGCGTACTCACCCGCCCAACAATAGTGGTGGCTAGAGATCCTTGAGTATTCGGCGCAGTCGGTTGGTGGCGCGGAACTGGAGTTGTTTGATCGCGCCGTCGGTGCGGTCCATCGCGGTCGCGGTCTCGTTGATCGACAGGCCGGTGAAGAAGCGCAGCAGCAGGCACTCGCGCTGGTCGTCCGGCAGCCGGCCGAGGGCGGCGCGCAGCGATGCCTCGCCGACCGAGGCGAGCGCGGCCGCTTCCGGGCCGATCGCCTCGTCGACCTGCGGATCGACCTCGTCGGTGACGATCGCCAGCCGGCTCCAGCCGGAGCGGTGGTGGTCGATCACCACGTTCCTCGCGATCGTGACCAGCCAGGCCGCGAAGTTCAGGTGCGCCCGCGGCCGGCGGGCGATCGCGCGGAACGCCCGCAGGAACGTCTCGCTGGTCAGGTCCTCGGCCGCGGATCGCGACGAGGTCTTGCTGTAGGTGTACCGGTAGATCGACGGCAGGTACCGGTCGTAGAGCCGGCCGAAGGCCGCTCCGTCACCCGCTTGCGCGAGCCGGACCAGTTCCTCCTCGTCGTCCTCGGTGTGGAAGGTGCTTCTGGCGGTGGCGGTACGTGCGGCCATGTGTATGGACATGTCTAGGCCACGCACCGCCCGGTGCGAATGTGCATGCGCTTCCCAAGCCCCGTTCTCAGTCAGCTACGCGGTGAACATCACGAAAAGATTACCGAAAGTCGCCCATCGTGTCACCACCCTTCCGCTGAGTACCCGAATTCGGCTGGTCGGCCATTCTGGTATACCTGAGGCAGGGCAAGCTCCAAATAGTTGCCCAGGGCAACTGGAGGGTGATGGACATCCGGCTCCGTCCGGCGACGGCCGCGGACGGCGAGTTCCTGTACGACCTGCACCGGCGCGCGCTCGGCGACGTCGTCGAGGCGACCTGGGGTCCGTGGGACGACGCCGTACAGCGGGAGTTCCATCGCGCCTGGTTCGCGCCGGAGACCATCGAGATCGTGCTGGTCGACGGGGAGCCGGCCGGGATGGTCCAGGCCGGGCCGGCCGATGCGTCGACGTACTACATCTCCCGGATCGAGATCGCTCCCGAGGTGCAGGGGCGTGGCGTCGGTACGACGTTGCTCCGGCAGTTCGTCGAGCACGCCCGTACGGCGGGAGCCTCCGCCGTCGAGCTGCACGTCCTGCAACGCAACAAGGCGCAGGAACTCTACCAGCGCTTGGGTTTCGTCGTGGTCGAGGACGATCCGCCGAAGCTGCGGATGCGCCTCGCGCTCGACTGAGCCGGGCGGCCGGAAGCTGCAGTGGCGGTGACCGGGTGTGGCCGGTCGGTGCAAGATGGGGCGCATGGATCTGTCTCTCGCCACCTCGTACGACGCCTCTCCGGAGGAAGTCTTCGCGATGATCACCGACATCACGTTCCAGGAGCAGGTCTTCGAGCAGTTGCGGGCGCAGTCGTACGGGGTGCAGGTGGGCGACGACGGTGACGACATCGCGGTCCAGGTGCACTGGATGGTCGCCGAGGTGCCGGTGGTCGCGCGCCGGTTCGTCGGTCACAAGCTGGAGCTGGCGCAGTCCAAGCGCTGGCATCGCGCGGACGTCGACGGTGCCCGCGAGGCCGACGTCGACGGCGGCGTCACCGGTACGGCGGGGGTCGCCGGCGCGACTGTGAAGGTGTCCGGCACGACCCGCATCCTGCCGGTCGGGCGCGGCACCCGGCAGGCGTTCGACCTGCACATCACGGCCTCCCTGCCGGTCGTCCGCGGCACCCTCGAGCAGCTGGTCGCGGACGCGGTCCGGGCCCGGCTCGAGAACAAGTTCAAGGTCGCGTCACGCTGGCTGTCCGGGTCCCTCTGAGGGCTCCGGCGGCACCGTGACGTCGTTCTCCAGGGCCAGCCGCAGATGACTGTCCAGCTCGCCGGCGTACACGCGTTCGGCGTCGAGATCGCCGGCCTCCTGGGCAGCGCGCAGGGCGGCGCGGGCCGCAAGGATCCGCTGCCGTAGTTCGGCGCTGAACGTGTCCACCCGATGCTCCGTCCGTTCACGAGTTGCAGAATTCTTCAATTCATGATCGCATGCATTGCGCATCACGTGGAGGGCGGTTCGTTGAGAGGCCTGTCACGCAAGATCCGGTCGACCGGCCGGGTCGCGGAGTCTGCCCCGGAGCGGGAGCCGGCTCCGGACACCGCGTTCCGCGGCTCCGTGCAGGTCCGGCACGTGGACGCGGGGTCCTGCAACGGCTGCGAGATCGAGATCGGGTCCGCGTTCGGCCCGGTGTACGACGGGGAGCGGTACGGCGCCCGCCTGGTCGCCTCGCCCCGGCACGCCGACGTCCTGCTGGTGACCGGTCCGGTGACGCGGAACATGGCCGAGCCGCTGCGGAAGGCGTACGACGCGACGCCGGCGCCGAAGCGGGTGGTCGCGGTCGGCGACTGCGCGCACGACTGCGGCGTGTTCAAGGGCGGGTACGGCGTCGAGGGTGCCGTCGGCGACGTCATCCCGGTGGACGTCGTCGTCCGCGGCTGTCCGCCGGAGCCGCCGCAGATCATCGCGGCGCTGCGGGACCTGACCGGGCGATGACCATCGGTTTCGCGCTGCTCGGCGTCCTGATCGTCGCCGGGCTCGGGGCGCTCGGAGCTGCTCTGCTCGGTCCGCGTCCGCGCGCCGTCGTCGCGGGCGTGTCCACGACGGTCGTCGGTGCGCTCGGCGTGGTCACCGGCGCGGCCGCACTCAGCGGAGCGACGTACGGCGTCCGAGTCCCGGACCTGTTGCCGTTGAGCGAGGCATCGATCCGGGTGGACGCGCTGTCGGGGGTGTTCTGCGCGTTGGTCGGCGGCGTCGCGGCCGTCGCGGGGCTGTACAGCATCGGCTACACGGACCACGCGGGCGCGCACGGTGCGGGTTCGCGGACCGCGCAGGCGCTGCTGCCGGTGTTCGTCGCCACGATGATCCTGGTGCCGACGGCCGCGAATGTGACGACGTTCCTGGTGCTGTGGGAGCTGATGGCGCTCACGTCACTCGCGCTCGTCCTCGCCGAGCATCGCCTGCGTCCCGAAGTGCGCGAGGCAGGTGTCTGGTACGGCGCGATGACCCACGCCGGGCTCGTGCTGATCCTGCTCGGCCTCGTCCTGTTCGCGGCGAAGGCGGGCGGCGAGTCGTTCGACGCTCTCCGGGCCGCGCAGCTCTCGCCGGCCACGAAGTCGCTCGTGTTCGTGCTGGTGTTCGCCGGTTTCGGGTCCAAGGCCGGTCTGGTGCCGCTGCACGTGTGGTTGCCGCGCGCACATCCCGAGGCGCCGAGCCACGTGTCCGCGCTGATGTCGGCGGCGATGGTGAAGCTCGGGCTGTACGGCGTACTCCGGGTCGGGTTCGACCTGCTCGGCGGCGGCCCGCGCTGGTGGTGGCTGCTCGTCCTGACGGTCGGCGCGCTCTCGGCCGTGTACGGCGTACTCCAGGCCAGCGTCGCCACGGATCTGAAGCGCCTGCTCGGGTACTCGACCACCGAGAACCTCGGGCTCATCATGCTCGCGGTCGGCGCCGGCGGCATGTTCGCGGCCGACGGCAACCGGACGCTCGCGAGCCTGCTGCTGGCCGCCGGTGTGCTGCACGCGGTGAACCACGCCGGCTTCAAGACCTTGCTGTTCTTCGGCGCCGGTTCGGTACTGCGGTCCACCGGCACGCGTGACCTCGACGCGCTCGGCGGGCTGGTGTCGCGGATGCCCGTGACGACCGCGTTGTTCGGCGTCGGCGCACTGGCCGCGGCCGCGCTGCCGCCCGGGAACGGGTTCGTGTCCGAGTGGCTGGTCGTCCAGGGTTTGATCCACGGACTGCCCGGCGCCGACACGGTGGTCGCGGTCGCGATGCCGCTTGCCGTCGGGGTGGTGGCGCTGACCGCGGGGCTCGGCGTGGCGACCTTCGTGAAGGCGTTCGGGGTCGGGTTCCTCGCCCGTCCGCGGACGACGCGCGCGGCCGACGCCACCGAGGCGCCGGCGACCATGAAGGGGGCGATGGTCCTGATCGCCGCCGCATGCGCCGCCCTGGCGATCGTGCCGGCAGCGCTCGGGCCGGCGTTGACCGCCGTACTCGGCACGATGCCCACGGTCCGCGATCAGGACCCCTTGCGTGGCGGCGTGACGCTGCGGCTGGCCGGGATCGCGGGGCGGATGTCGCCACTGCTGATCCTGGCCGGGTTGCTCGTCGCGGCGTTGCTGGTGGTCGTGGTGATCCGGCGCGGGCTGCCGCGTCGGCGGTCGCTCGTCTGGGGTTGTGGCGGGACCCGGCTCGATCCGCGGATGGAGTACACGGCAACGTCGTTCGCGGAGCCGTTGACGCGGGTCTTCGACGACGTACTGCGGCCGGAGTCGGACGTCGACGTCACGCATCACGCGGAGTCGGAGTACCTGATCCAGAGCGTGCAGTACCGGCAGCGGGTCGACGACCGGCTCGAGAACCTGCTGTACCCGCCGGTGCTCGCGGGCGGGCTACGTGCCGGGCGGCTGATCAGCCGGCTGCAGAACGGCAGTGTCCACCGGTACCTCGCGCTCGGCCTGCTCGGGCTGATCGTCGTACTCGTCGTCGTGGGGCTGGTGACATGAGCGCGGTGCTGCAGTTGGTCGTGCTGGTCGTGCTGGCGCCGTACGTCGTGGGGCTGATGCGGCAGGTGCGGGCCGCGCTGGAGGGGCGGGCCGGCGCCGGGATCGGGCAGCCGTGGCGGGACCTGCGGAAGCTGTTCCGGAAGGAGCCGATCTCGCCGGAGGGCTCCAGCTGGGTGTTCGTCGCGGCGCCCGCCGTACTGGCCGCGACCACGTTGGTGATCGCGGCGGTCGCGCCGTTCGTGGCCACCGTGTCGCCGTTGGACGGGGTCGCGGACCTGTTCGCGATCGTCGCGTTGCTGCTGCTCGGGACGGTCGCGCTGGCGCTGGCCGGGTTGGACACCGGTACGGCGTTCGGCGGGATGGGTGCGAGCCGCGAGATCACCGTTGCGGCGTTGGCCGAGCCCACGATCCTGCTGGCCGGGTTCGCGTTGTCGGCCCGGGTCGGGTCGACGAACCTCGCCGCGATCGTTGAGCGGGGCAACCATTCGCCGGGGGACCTGCTGTCGCCCGCGACGTTGCTCGCGGCGGTCGCGCTCGCGGTCGTGGTGATCGCGGAGGCCGGCCGGCTGCCGGTCGACAACCCGTCGACGCACCTCGAGCTGACGATGATCCACGAGGCGATGGTGCTCGAGTACTCCGGGCGCGACCTCGCGCTGGTCGAGTTCGCGTCGGCGCTGCGGCTCACCGTACTGCTCGGGTTGTGGGTCAACCTGTTCGCGCCCTGGGGGATCGCGACGTCCGAGTCGCCGTTGGCGTTGCTCGGCGGCACGGCCGTGTTCGTCGTGAAGGTCGCGGTGGTGGGCGCGGTGCTCGCCGCGGGTGAGGTGTTCATGGCGAAGCTGCGGCTGTTCCGGGTGCCGGAGCTGCTCGCGGGGTCGTTCCTGTTCGGTGTCCTGGCCGTGTCGTCCTCCTTCTTCCTGGCGTGATCGTGATGACCCAATGGCTCTACCTGATCTGCGGCGGCCTGTTGCTGTCGACGGTGCTCGTGCTGTGGCGGCGGGAGTTCGCCGCGATCGTTCGGCTGCTCGTCGTCCAGGGCGTGCTGCTCGGCGCGCTGGCCGGGACACTCGCCGTACGGCTGGACAGCGTCGAGCTCGGCGTGGTCGCGGTCGGCGTACTCGTGCTGAAGGCTGTGGTGGTGCCGGGGATTCTGCGACGCGTGCTGCGGGACAGCGGTGAGGCGCGGGAGACCGAGCCGCTCGTGAACGTGACGGCGTCGATCGTTGCCGCGGCGCTCCTGACGTTGCTCGCGTACGCCGCGAGCCGGCCGATCGTACGGTTGTCGCCGACCGCCGAGACGCACGCGGTGCCGGTCGGGCTGGCGATGGTGCTGATCGGGTTCTTCGTGCTGGTCACGCGGCGGCGGGCGCTGTCGCAGATCGTCGGGTTCCTGCTGCTGGACAACGGGATCGCGACCACCGCGTTCCTGATCACCGGCGGGGTGCCTGGGGTGGTCGAGCTGGCCGTTTCGCTCGACGTACTGCTGGTGGTGCTGGTGCTGCAGGTACTGACCGCGCGGCTGCGGGCCGCGTTCGGCGGGACGGACATCGACGAGCTGCAGGAGTTGCACGACTGATGGACGTTCTGTTGGTGGCGTTGCCGATCGTCGCGCCGGTGGTCGCCGCGGGCGCGGCGCTGGCGATGGGCTGGCGGCGTTCGGTCGCGGTCGGGGCGGTCGTCGCGGCGGCCGTGGTGCTGGCGGTCGGCGTCGGTACGGCGGTGTCGACGGCGGACGGTGGTGCGGTCGAGGCCGGGAGCTGGCTGCGGATCGACGCGCTGTCGGCGGTGCTGCTGATCGTGATCGGGGCGGTCGGGGTGATCGCCACGTGTTGCGGGTTCGGGTACGTCGAGGACGAGTTGGCGGCGGGGCATACGGACGCGGCCGGGGCGCGGAGGTACGGCGTACTCGTGCCGTTGTTCCTCGCGGCGATGGTGCTGGCCGTGGTGGCGAACAACCTCGGGTTGTTGTGGGCCGCGATCGAGGCGACGACGATTGTGACCGCGTTCCTGGTCGGACATCGGGGGTCGCGGCGGTCGTTGGAGGCGACCTGGAAGTACGTGGTGATCTGCTCGGTGGGGATCGCGCTGGCGTATCTCGGGACGGTGCTGGTCAACTACGCGGCGAAGCAGGCCGGGGTCGCGGCGCACGGGACGCTCGACTGGACGGTGCTGGCGGCGCACGCGGGGGAGCTGGACCAGGGGGTGATGCGGCTGGCGTTCGGGTTGCTGGTGCTCGGGTTCGGGACGAAGGCCGGGTTGATCCCGATGCACAGCTGGTTGCCTGACGCGCACAGCCAGGCGCCGGCGCCGGTGTCTGCGTTGATGTCCGGGGTGCTGCTGCCGGTGGCGATCTACGCGCTGGCTCGCTACCGCGTGATCGCGGTCGGCTCGGCGGGGCCTGGCTTCGTGCGGGCGCTGCTGCTGACTGTCGCGATCGCTTCCCTGCTGTTGGCCGCTGGGCTCCTCCTCGCCCAACGCGACTACAAACGCCTGCTTGCCTACTCCAGCATCGAACACATGTCGCTGGCTGCCATCGGCTTGGCAATCGGTACGCCGCTGGCGGTCGCCGCCACGCTCCTCCACATCATCGGCCACGGTCTCACCAAGTCCGTCCTGTTCTGCACAGCCGGCGAGATCCTCAACCGTGAACACACCACCCGAATCGCCTCCGTCCAAGCCCTCTTCACCCGCGCCCCACTCCTGGCAGGCCTCTTCACCACCGGCCTGATAGCCCTCCTCGGCCTCCCACCCTTCAGCCTCTTCGCCAGCGAACTCTCCCTCCTCCGAGCCGGCCTCAACGCCCACCTCCTCTGGCCCATGGCCGCAGTCCTCCTACTCCTCCTGGTCGCCTTCACCGCCATAACCACCAAATCCACAACCCTCCTCCTCGGTGGAAAGCTGACAGGTGCTGCCACACCCGCGGCCGGTGCAGCGGCTAGCACGCCGCCCGACAGCAGTACGCCGACCGCGCCAGGCGCGACCGCGCTCGCGCCGGCGGCGCCCCCCAGCGGAGAAGCTCCTGCGGTGCGGGGCGTTACCGCTGCGTCCGCCGTAGGTGCTACGCCGGACGCGCACGAGCAGGCGCCCGCCTCTCCTGCGGCCGCCGTTCCTGCGGCTTCGGTCGGTTCCATCGTGCCGGCGCCTTCGAGCGCCCCTGGCGGAGGAGTCCCCGCAGCGCGGGGCGTTTCCGCTGCGTCCGCCGTAGGTGCTACGTCGGATGCGCACGTGACGCCCGCGGGCGCCGTTCCTGCGGCTTCGGTCGGTTCCATCGTGCCGGCGCCTTCGAGCGCCCCTGGCGGAGGAGTCCCCGCAGCGCGGGGCGTTTCCGGCTCGGCCGCCGCCGGGGCGGAGGGTTTGCGGTGGGTTGTGCTTGTTCCTTTGGTGGTGGGGTTGGTTTTGGTGGGGGTTTTGGGGGTTGTGGGGTGGCCGTTGGGGCGGTTGCTGGGTGTGGCTGGGGCGATTGTGGGGGTTCGATGAGTGTGGATGTGCGGACCTACCGGAATCGGCGGCAGGTGGGTGTGAGTGCGGTGGGGCTGGGGGAGCGGGCCGCGGGGTTGCTGGGGGACGGGTACCGGTTGGCGTTGGTGTCGGGGCAGGACGACGGGGACGTGTTCCGGGTTGTTTACCTGTTCGTGGCGGGGCGGCCCGATCGGCGGGTCGAGTTGGTGGTGACGGTGCCGCGGGACGCGCCGCGGATCCCGAGTCTGGCGGGGTTGTCGTTCCCGGCGGGGCGGTTCGAGCGGGAGCTGCACGACCTGTTCGGCATCGAGGCGATCGACCACCCGCTGCCGCGGCGTCTCGTCCTGCATCAGCACTGGCCCGAGAACTGGTACCCGCTCCGCCGCGACGCCGGGGACCCGCCCGCGTTCGGCGACATCGACGAGCCGTACCCGTTCCTGACCGTCGACGGCACCGGCGTGTACGAGATCCCGGTCGGCCCGATCCACGCCGGCCTGATCGAGCCCGGGCACTTCCGGTTCTCCGTCGTCGGCGAGACCATCCTGAAGCTCAAGGCCCGCCTCTGGTTCGTGCACAAAGGCATCGAGAAACTTGCCGAGGGCAAACTCCTGGCCGATGTCCTCCCGCTCGCCGAACGCGTTTCCGGCGACACCACCGTCGGCCACGCGCTGGCGTTCTGCCTCGCCGTCGAGGAGGCCCGCGACTGGGTCGTACCACCAGAGGCCCAGACCGTCCGCGCCGTACTGCTCGAACTCGAACGCCTCTACAACCACGTCACCGACATCGGTGCCCTGTGCAACGACGTCGGCTACGGCATCGCGAACGCCCACGCCCAGCGCATCCGCGAACAGCTCCTCCGCCTGAACAAGGCAACCACCGGCCACCGCCTGCTCCGCGGGGCGGTCGCCCCCGGCGGCGTCCGCGTCCAGAGCCTCCCGACGATCGAAGCCCTGACGGCGATCGCCGCCGACATCCAGGAGGTCGTCGACATCGCGCTCGCGAACAGCGTCGTCCGCGACCGGATGACCGGCACCGCGATCCTGACGCCGGACCAGGCCCGCGACATCGGCACCCTCGGGTACGTCGCCCGCGCCAGCGAGCTGGACCGGGACGCGCGCCGCGATCACCCGTTCACCCCACTGACTGCCGGTGTACGACCGGCCGCCCACACCGGCGGCGACGTACTCGCCCGGCTCCTCACCCGTCTGGACGAGATCCACGCCTCGGTCGCCCTGATCGGCGAACTGCTCGCCACCCGCCCGCCGCTGAGCGCCGAGACCGCCAAGCCGAGCTGGCTCGCGGCCGGCCGCTCGTCCGGTGCCGGACTGGTCGAGGGCTGGCGAGGTACGATCGCGCACCGGATCGAGTTCGGCCCGGACGGCACCGTGTCCCGGCTGAAGATCGTCGACCCGTCGTTCTTCAACTGGCCGGCGCTCCCGGTCGCCCTCGCGGACACGATCGTGCCGGACTTCCCCCTGACCAACAAGAGCTTCAACCTCTCCTACGCTGGGAACGACCTGTGAAACGCCGTCAGCCCAAACCGATGAAGATCGAGACCGTCCAGAAGTGGGTCGCGTCGGTGATCCTGTTCCACGTCGGCAGTGTCCCGGCGGTGTCGCTGGCCGTGTACAGCATCGGCTTCGCCGACCACGACCGCGGCCGGGGGATCGGCCTGTGGCTGATGTCCGGCGTGATCGGTCTGGCCACGGTCGCCGGCATGCGGCTCATCCACCGCCGCAACCCGCTGTCGCTGTGGCTGCTGTTCGGCATCCTCCCGACCGTGGTCACCGGCTTCTGGATGTTCTGAGGTTCAGGCGAACGCCGACAGTCCGGTGATGGAGCGGCCGACGATCAGCGTGTTCATCTCGCGGGTGCCTTCGTAGGAGTAGATGGCCTCGGCGTCGGCGACGTACCGGCCGACGTTGTGTTCGAGCAGGATGCCGTTGCCGCCGAGGAGTTCGCGGGCGAAGCCGACGGTCTCGCGCATCCGGGTGGTGCAGAAGGCCTTCGCGAGGGACGCGTGCTCGTCGTACGCGACGCCGCCGTCCTGCAGCTGCGACAACCGGGCGCACAGCGTCGCGGAAGCGGTCGTGTTCGCGAGCATCTTCACGAGCAGGTCCTGGACGAGCTGGAAGCCGGCGATCGGCCGCCCGAACTGCTCCCGGTCCCGCGCGTACGCGAGCGCGTTCCGATACGCGCCGCGCGCACACCCGACCGACATCCACGCGACCCCGGCCCGCGTCATCAGCAGGACCTTCGCGGTGTCGCGGAACGAGTTCGCCCGCGTCAGCCGGTTCGCCTCCGGCACGCGGACGTCGTCCAGCGTGATCAGCGCGTTCTGTACGACGCGCAGCGCCATCTTGTCCTCGAGCTTCGACGTACTGAAGCCGGGCGTGTCCTTCTCGACCACGAACCCCTTCACCTGACCGTCCTCGACGTCCCGCGCCCAGATCACCGTCAGGTCCGCGAACGTCGCGTTCCCGATCCACTTCTTCTGCCCGTTCAGCACCCAGGTGTCGCCGTCGCGCCGGGCCGTCGTCTGCAGCCCGCGGGATGCTCCGGACCCGACGTCGGGCTCGGTGAGCCCGAACGCGCCGATCAGCTCCAGCCGCGCCATCGCCGGCAGCCACCGCTGTTTCTGCTCCTCCGAGCCGCACAGGTAGATCGACCCCATCGACAGCCCGCTGTGGACGCCGAAGAACGTCGCGATCGACGGGTCCGCCGTACTGAGCTCCATCGCGATCAGCCCGTCGAGCAGGAAGCTCCGGCCGGGGCAGCCGTACCCCTCGTACGGTGTGCCGACGATGCGCAGGTCGCGGAGCGCCGGGAGCAGCTCGAACGGGAACGCGGCCTGGGTCCAGTAGTCGTTGATGATCGGCGCCACCTGCTTGTCGCCGAACTCGCGGACCGCGTGCAGCCGCTCGCGGTCGTGCTGGTCGAGCAGCAGTTCGAGGCCGTAGAAGTCGATCGGGTCGGTGGTCATGAGCGTTCCTATCGGTCCAGGAAGTCGGTGATGATCGGCACCAGGGCGGGTGCCTCGGTGACGAGCTCGACGTGCCCGCCGCGGTAGATGTGCAGTTCGGCGTTCGGGATCAGGCCGGCCAGGACGCGGCCGTTGACGACCGGCACGATCGGGTCGTCGTCGCCGGTCAGGACGAGCGTCGGCTGCCGGATCAGCGGCAGGAACGGCAGGCTCGTCCAGCACGCCCCCGCGGCCAGCTGGTAGAGGTACCCGCGCCGCGAGCCCGCGCGGACCTGCCGCCCGAAGACGGTCCGGATCGCGTCCGAGTGCTTGCGGGCGCTGCCGCCGTACAGGTAGCCCGCCATCCCGGCCGCGTACGACGGATCGCCGAAGCGTCGCGGCGTCACCATCTTGACCAGCGTGCTCGGGCGTCCGGGCACCATCAGTACGCCGGTCCCGGTGCTGACGAGCACGAGCCGCCGTACCAGCCGCCGGTACTGGAACGCCAGCTGCTGCGCGAGCGCCCCGCCCCAGGACAGGCCGAGTACGTCGACCTCGCGGTAGCCGAGCTCCGCCAGCAGCCGCTCGACGATCCCCGCCAGCCGAGGGATCCCGTCCGGGAGGAGCCCGGCCGGCGAACCGCCCACGCCTGGTACGTCGAAGCGGATCACGATGCGGTCGAGCTCGTCCACGACCGGCTGCAATACCTCAAGTCCCGCCCCGATCCCACAACACAGGACGAGGGGCGTACGACGTGGGTCCCCGGGCCGCACGTCGTACCGGATCTGCCGTCCCGCGACGGTCATCAGCTCCACGTCACGACTCCCGCACGTAACTACCCGGCGCGTCCTCGAGCGGCTCCAACCCGGCCCCACCCAGCGTTTCCGGCGCCGCCTTCATCCGCCCGCTCCGCGCCCCGAGCCACCCCACGTAGTCCACCCACCACGACCCCTGCTCGGTAGTGGCCGTACGCAACCAATCGTCGGAGTTCTGGGGGTTCGAATCATTTACCTGATACGTAGCCTTCGGATTCCCCGGAGGGTTGACCATGGAGGCGATGTGCCCCGCCGTGGAGAGCACGAAGCGGCTGTCGCTGCCGAGCAGCTGGGTGCTGCGGTAGCAGGACTGCCAGGGGCAGATGTGGTCGGTGATGCCCGCGACGACGTAGGACGGTGTGGTGACTTTCGAGAGGTCGACGGGGGAGCCGAGCATCGTCGCGGCGCCTGGTTCGGTGAGCGCGTTCGACATTGCTTGCTCGACGAAGCCGCGGTGCAGGGCGGCCGTCATCCGGGTGGTGTCGGCGTTCCAGAACAGTACGTCGAAGGCTGCCGGAGTGCGTCCTTGGAGGTAGTTGTTGACCCAGTAGTTCCAGATCAGGTCGGTCGGGCGCAGCCAGGCGAAGACCTCGGCCAGCGCGCGGCCGTCCAGGAAGCCCTTGGAGGCCGACGAGGCGATGGCGGCGGCGGCCATGCGTTCGTCGAGGGCCGCCGAGGCGAGGCCCGCGCGGCTCTGGTCCAGGACGGAGACCGCGAGCGTGAACGTCGCGACCCGGTCCAGTTCACCGCGGTCGGCGAGGTGGCCGAGGAGCATCGAGGCGAGGATCCCGCCTGAGCAGGTCGCGAACAGGTGGGTGGAGTGGGTGCGGGTGATGCGGCGTACGGCGTCCATCGCGTCGAGGATCGCGGCGCCGTACGTGTCGAAGTCCCAGTCGCGGTGGCGGGCGTCGGGGTTGCGCCAGGAGATCGTGAAGACCTGCTGGCCCTGCTGGACGAAGTACTCGACCATGCTGCGGCCGGGGGCGAGGTCGACGACGTAGTACTTGTTGATGACCGGCGGGACGATCAGCAAGGGGGTGGTGCGGACCTTGCCGGTTTGCGGGGTGTACTGGATCAGCTCCAGGACCTCGTTGCGGAAGACGACCGCGCCGGGGGTGACGGCGAGGGTCTTGCCGACCTCGAACGCCGTGGCGTCGACCATGCTCGGGACGCGTGGGGCGGTGGAGAGGTCGCGGATCAGGTTGCGGGCGCCGGCCACCGTGCTCAGGCCGGCGGTGTCGATCAGCGCCTTCCAGGTGGACGGGTTGATCACCGGGTTGTTGCTCGGGGCAAGGGCTTCGACGAGGTTGTCGACGACGAAGGTCATCCGTTGCTTGTCCCGCCAGTTCAGCTCGGCGTCGGACGGGAGGGCCTCGGCGGTCTCGGCGGCGGCCAGGTAGGCCTGGACGATGCGGCGGAGAACCGGGTTCTGCGTCCAGGCCGGGTCGGCGAACCGGCGGTCGCGGCGGGACGGGGCGCGCTCGGAGTGCCCGATCGCGATCTGCCCGAGCTCCCCGGCCAGCTGCGTCGCCCGGTGCCCGAGCGTCCGCGGCCGGGCGGCGAGCCCACTCGCCATCCGTGCCCACGCCGCGTTCGGCGCGAACCGCCGCAAGGGCCCGACCGCCGCGCTGGTGAGCAGCAGGTCGAGGGGCGCAGCCAGGTCGTCGGCCGTCCCCGGCGCCGCCCCCGCCGACCGGGCGGATCGCGTCGTCACCCCGCTCACTGGAGGGCTCCTTCCGGGACGACCACGTCGCGGCGCTGGATCTTGCCGGTCGGGCCCTTCGGGAGGCCGTCGACGATCCAGACGGCGCGCGGGTACTTGTACGCCGCGATCCGGCCCTTCACGAAGTCGCGCAGTTCCTCGGGGGTCGCCGTCGTACCGTCCTTCAGGGCGACCGCGGCGCCGATCTCCTCGCCGAGGGACGGGTGCGGGATGCCGACCACGGCCGCCTCGGCGACGGCCGGGTGTTCGTACAGGACCTCCTCGACCTCGCGCGGGTACACGTTGTAGCCGCCGCGGATGAGCAGGTCCTTCTTGCGGTCGACGATGTAGAAGTAGCCGTCCTCGTCCTGGCGGGCCATGTCGCCGGTGCTCAGCCAGCCGTCCGCGTCGATCGTGGCCGCGGTCTCCGCGGGCTTGTTCCAGTAGGACTTCATCACGTTGTGGCCGCCGATCTGGATCTCGCCGATGTCACCAGGCTGCACCGGCTTGCGCTCCTCGTCGACGACCCGCATCCGGACGCCCTCGATCGGCGTACCGATCGAACCGGGTTTGCGGACCGCGTTCGGGTGGTTGAACGACGCCACCGGCGAGGTCTCGGACAGCCCGTAGCCCTCCAGGATGATGCAGCCGAACGCCTCCTCGAACCCGCGCAGCACCTCGACCGGGAGCGCCGCGCCGCCGGAGACGCAGGTGCGCAGGGTGCCCACGTCGTACTGCGTGCGGTCCGGGACGCCGAGCATCGCGGCGTACATGGTGGGGACGCCCTCGAAGATCGTCACCTTGTCGCGCTGGATCACCTCCAGGGCCTTGGCGGGGGAGAAGCGCGGGATCAGCGTCAGCGTGGCGCCGTTCGCGATCGCGGCGTTCAGGCCGCAGGTCAGGCCGAAGACGTGGAACAGCGGCAGGCAGCCCATCACCACGTCGTCCGGGCCGATCAGGATCAGCGTGCGAGCGGTGACGGCCTGGTTCGTGTTCAGGCCGGCGTGGGTCAGTTCGGCGCCTTTCGGGCGGCCGGTGGTGCCGGAGGTGTAGAGGATGACCGCGGTGTCGTCGCCGTCGCGGCTGGCCGGGTTCGCGAGCGGGCGGCGTACGGCGACCTGCTCCCGGAACTCGCCCGGCACGACCGGGACGAGCTGGGCGCCGGCCTCCGTCGCCTCCGCTGTCACCTCGTGCCAGGCGAACAGCACCTTCGCGCCGGAGTCGCCGAGGTAGTACTCGACCTCGCGCCGCTTCAGCAGCGGATTCATCGGTACGGCGACCGCGCCGGCCCGGAGGATCCCGTAGAAGATCATCGCGAACTCCGGGACGTTCGGCAGCATCAGCCCGACCCGGTCGCCGGGCCGGACGCCGTACTCCTGCAGGAGCGTGGCCACGCGGGAGGCCGCGTCGTCGAGGGCGGTGTAGCTCAGGACGTCGTCGTCCAGGCGGATTGCGGCGTGGTCCGGGTACATGGCGGCGGACTCGGACAGGTTCAGGCTGAGGTTGGTCATCGCGGACTCCGGGGTGGTCGGCTTTGCTGTACCTCCAAGATCGGGCGCCTGCTTCCTGAAGGCGATGGGGCGGCGACCAACGTCACGGCGCTGCGGGTGTGCGCACGAACAACGGGGCTCATATGCTCCGAGGATGAGTGCACTCGACGGGCTGGTGGGCCGGATGACTGCGCGGGCGGACGAGTTGAGTGAGGCGATGGCCTCGCGGATCGAGGCTGAGATCGAGTTCTACCGTGACGGCGGGCTGGTGCCGCACGAGGCGTTGCGGGCGTCGTGCGCGGCGAACTTCCGGTACATGCTGGAGTCGCTGGGCGGTACCAGTTCCGATCCGGTGTCGGCGCGCGAGACGGGGCGGTTGCGTGCCGAGCAGGGGGCTCCGCTCGCGGACGTGATGGCGGCGTACCGGGTCGGCACGCGGTACCTGTGGGACGCGGTGCTCGCCGAGGCGGCGTCGGCGGGGCTGACGGACCAGGTCGTCGTGGAGGCGTCGAGCCGGCTGTGGCAGGTGCAGTCGACGTACACCGACGCGATGACGGACGCGTACCGCGACGTACAGTCCCGGCGCCTGCTCGCCCAGGATCAGGAGCGGTCCGCGCTCGTCGAGGCACTCCTCGAAGGACGGATGCCGGGCGGCGGCACGGTCTGGGAAGCGGCCGAGCTGCTGCGGCTCCCCTACAAAGGCCCGTTCGTCGTGGTGGCCGCCGCCGTACCCGAGGTCGGGCGGCAAGCGCTCCCCGCCGCCGAGGAGCGGCTCCGCGCGGTCGGGCTCGCGTCGGCGTGGCGGCTGCTGCCGGAGCTGCAGATCGGCGTCGTCGCGGTGCCGTCCGGGCGGCTCGGCGTACTCGTCGACCTGCTCGGCAAGTCTGCTACTGGCAAGGTGGGCATCAGCCCGCCGTACGACGAGCTCGACGGGACCGGCCAGGCCGTCCGGTTCGCCCGCGTGGCGCTGGCCGGGCCGAGCACGGTCACGTTGTTCGACGAGTCGCCGCTGACGATGGTGGCCGCGGCGGCACCGGACGTGATGCAGTACTTCGTCCACAAGGTGCTCGGCGGCCTCGACGACCTCGCGCCCGACGACCGCGAAGTACTGCTCGACACGCTGTCCGCCTGGTCCACCCACAACGGCTCCGCGACCGAGACCGGCGAACACCTGTACTGCCATCCGAACACCGTCCGGCACCGCCTCCACCGGATCGAGGAACGCACCGGCCGATCCCTCACCGACCCACGCGCGGTAGCCGAACTCCTGCTGGCTCTGGAGGCGTCCAGGGCCAAGTCGTGATCGCGGTCCGCATCAGCTGGGCGGCTGTCGACAGGGTGGCGTCTGCGCTCCAGAGCAACGACAGGGTACGGCGGCACTCCGGGTGGTCGACGGGGGTCGCGGCGACCGGGTAGTCGGGCATCGTCCGGCGGGCGAAGTCCGGGTTGAAGCCGATGCCGAGGCCGGAGCGGATCAGCTCCTGGATCGCGGCAGCCTCGTCGCTCTCGCAGACGATCCGCGGTGTCAGACCGGTCTCCGCGAACAGCCGGTCGAGCAGCCAGCGTTGCCATTGGCCCTTGCGCGCGATCACGAACGGCTCGTCGGCGAGGTCCTCGACCTGCAGGGACTGCCGTTGCGCGAACGGGTGGTCGAGGTGCGTCACCACCAGCACCGGTTCGTCGAGCAGTACGGCGGACCGGAGCCCGGCGGACGGGATCGGCTGGGACGCGACGCAGAGGTCGACGTCCTGCGCGCGGAGCCGGCGTGGCATGTCCTCGGCCGGGAGCTGCAGCAGCTCGATCTCGATCGTCGGGTGCGCGCGTTTGAAGGCCGCGATCGGCTCGGTCAGCGCGAGGAACGTCTCGGCCGCGAGCCGGACGCTGCCCGCTCCTTGTTCGGTCGCTTCGGCGACGGCGCGCTGCCCGGCGTCGAGCTCGCCGAGTGCGCGTTCGACGTACCCCCGGAAGAGGGCACCGGCCGGGTTCAGCCGGAGGCGGTTCGTGCGGTCGAACAGCGGCGTACCGAGTTCGCTCTCCAGGCGGGCGATCGTCCGGCTGAGGGACGGCTGCGCGACGTGCAGTTCGTCGGCGGCGCGGCTGAGGTGTTCGAGGCGGGCGACCACGACGAACTGGCGGAGCGTGGTGAGGTCCATCATGCGTCTCCGGTCATAACGGGATAGCGATATTGGTCTTGGACTCTCATAACGGCTGAATCATAGTGTCAGCGCCATGATCAAGGTGTTGCGCGGGATGGTCACAGCGCATCTGGTGGTGGTCTTCGGGCAACCGGTGTTCGCGGGCGTTTATCTGAGCGGGGACTTCGACGGGCTCCGCCTGCACGCGCTCGGCGCGGACGTCGTCACGTCGATCGGGTACCTGCAGCTGATCGTTGCTGTCGTGCTGTGGATCCGGCGGCGGCAGGTGTGGCCGTTCCTGGCGTCGCTGGGGGTGGTGGCCGCCGAGACGGTGCAGTACTTCGCGGGGCAGGACGGGGCGTTGTGGTTGCACCTGCCGCTCGGAGTGGTGACGGTCGCGGCGGTGGCGATGATGTTCGTCGCGGTGTGGCGGCGGCCGGAGGTCGAGCATGCCTGAGCGGATGAGCCGTCGACGGCTGCTGGGGATCAGCGGCGCGCTCGGGGTGGTCGCGGCGGGTGGGTTGTCGACGGCGGCCGCGCTGTCGCGGCGTCCGGCGATGACGGGTGCCGTACTGCGGAGCGCCGTACCGCTGCCGCCGGCGTACCAGGTGCCGCTGCCCGTGCCGCCGGTCCTGTCCGGGGCCGATCGGTACGACGTCGTACAGCGGGTGGTGGACCAGGAGATCCTGCCCGGCGTGCGGACCCGGTTGTGGACGTACGGCGGGACGTTCCCGGGGCCGACGTTCGAGACGCGGCGAGGGCGGCCGATCACGGTTGCCCACCGCAACGAGTTGCCGGTGCCGTCGGTGGTGCACCTGCACGGCGGCCGGACGCCGGCCGCGTCCGACGGCTATCCGACCGATCTCGTGCTCCCGGCCGGATGGAACGACATGGGGCACGGGATGCACGACCCGCGAGCGGTGCCGAGCGAGGTCACGCGGGTGTATACGTATCCACTCGACCAGCGGCCGGCGATGCTCTGGTACCACGACCACCGGATGGACTTCACCGCGCCGGCCGTCTGGCGCGGGCTGGCCGGGATGCACATCGTCCGCGACGACGCCGAGGACGCGCTCGGCCTGCCGGCCGGCGTACACGAGCTGCCGCTGCTGATCGCGGACCGGGCGTTCGCTGCGGACGGATCGTTGGACTACCCATCGATCGATCCCTCGCTGATGATGCGGCCGGGAGTCGAAGAGACTTATGTCGCGGGGGTTCTCGGTGACGTGGTGCTGGTCAACGGCGCGCCCTGGCCGGTGCACGAGGTCGACGCGGTCCGGTACCGGCTGCGGATCCTGAACGCCTCGAACGCACGGCACTACGACCTTGAGGCGGTTCTCGACGACGGGCGCCGCCTCGACCTGGTCCAGATCGGCGCCGACCAAGGGCTGCTGCGCGCACCCGTCACGCACCGGAACCTGCCGATCGCGCCCGCCGAGCGGTACGACGTGATCCTCGACTTCGGCCGGATCCCGGTCGGCGCACGAGTACGGATCGTGAACCGGCTGGGCTCCGGGCGGACGCGCGACGTACTCGCGTTCCACGTCGTACGGAAGGCTGTCGACCCGAGCCGGATCCCGGACGTGCTGTCGGACGATCTACCGGAGTGGAAGCGGGAGGACGCCGTCCGGGTGCGGGACTTCTCGTTCCGGGCCGGGCGGATGGGGGACGGGCACGGGTGGCTGATCGGCGGGCAGCCGTTCGCGCCGGACCGTACGGATGTCACCACCCGGCTCGGTGATGTGGAGATCTGGAGGCTGGTGGCTGACGTCCACCATCCCGTCCACCTGCATCTGGCCGGGTTCCGGATCCTGTCGCGCGGCGGCGGCGATCCGCTGCCACACGACGCCGGCCTGAAGGACACCGTGTCGCTCCGGCCGGGGGAGTCCGCCGAACTGATCACCCGCTTCGACGGCTACCGCGGCCGGTACTTGTTCCACTGCCACAACGCCGAACACGAGGACATGGGCATGATGGCGAACCTGGAGGTCGTCTGACTACTCGCGCCAGCCGGTCAGGTCGAGGGCCTTGGCGGTGTCGACGCGGAAGCCGAGTTTGATCACGGACTCGGCGCCGGCGGCGAGGTCGAGTTTCCAGGTGAGGACGCCGAGGTCGGTGGTCTCGGCCGGCTGCGGGTCGGCGGTGATCGGCTTGACCGTGATCTCGTGGTCGCGGGCGACCGGGAGCTGGTCGAGGACGGTGATCTTGGCCTGGCGGGGCGTGTGGTTCTCGATCCGGGTCTCGTACTCGACCTGCCGGCGGCGCGTGGAGCCGAGCGTCGCCTTGGACGCTTCGCGGCGTACGAGCTTGCGCTCCACACGGATGCGGTCGTCGAGGCCGAGTGCCAGCTCGACGTCCTCGCCCGGTGCCCACAGCGGAAGGGCCGCCGAGCCGACGAAGTCAGCCTCGTGGAACACGGACGCCTTGCCGGCCGGGAAGGTGTGGTCGGAGGAGTTGACCACGGTCGCGCGCAGGTGGACGTCGGTGGAGCGGGCGGGTGCGGCGACGTAGTCCAGCTGAGCGTCGAGATCGAGCACGGCAATAGTCGCCCGGTGCGACGCGCGGTCGGCGGGCACGGCGACGGGCCGCGGCGGAGTGTACGTCGCCGCGGTCACCCCCTGCTCGACCGCTGCGGTGAGGTCCGTGAGCGCCGACTGCTCGTGCACCGTCCCCGAGAACTCGTCCGCATCGAAGGCTGCTCGCTCGCGTCGATCGGCCTGCATCGCGAAGCTCGCAACAGCACCCGGGGCGCGCGGCGCCGCCGATACCGGCACCGGCGGGCGGAAGCGGTCGAGGAACCACGGGTCCAGCTCCGGCACCTTCGCGGTCACCGTCGGCCGCGCCGTCGACAGCGTCAAGTCGCACTCCGGCCAGTCCTCGCCGGTGTACTGCGTGATCAGCCCGTACCAGCTCAACGTCAACCGATCACCCTGCAACCGCACGTCGTACGTGCTGCTCCACCCGGCCATCGGAACGACGTACGACACCTCGATCTCGACGTCCGCCTCGGCCGCCAGCTCCAGCCCGACCGCGGCCGCCTGACGGTCCGGCATCACCTGCTCGCGCAGGGCCGTGAGCCGACGGTCGACCGCCCCGAACCGCTGCTCGGCCTCGCGGCGTTGGGCGGCCAACTCCCGGCGCTTCGCCCGTACGGCGGCCAACCGCCCGGCCAGCGACTCCGTGAACCCGCCCAGCTCCCCGTCGGACTCACCGGAAGCCAACGCCCTGGCGAAGCTGCCACCCGCCCGCTTCGCCAACTGCCCGAGAAACCCGTCCAGCTGCGCCTGGACGTCGTCCGCATCCACGAGCGCGGCAACAGCCTCCTGCGCCTCGTACCACGACCGCTCGACCTCCGCGACCGTCTCGTCCGGCGCCTGTGGATGATGCCGCTTCACCAGATCCACCCCGAGCACGGTCGCGGGCCCGCGCCCGGACACCCGCACACTGTCACTCTCCAACGACAACGGCAGCGGCTCGACGTACACGGTCCGATCCCCACCCGGCACGGAAATCACCCCGCGCCGCGTCACCCGAGCCCGATCCGGATAAACAGTCACGGCGACTATCGGCGCATCCACCACGAGTTCGGTCATGCTGTCGAGGTTAGCCCTCCGTCGAGGTCGCGAGTTTGGACTTGGGGACCGCTACCCGGACCTTCGCAGCGGCGGTCTGGTTCGGGACGGTGATGGCGCCGTTGGACACCCACGTGGTGACGTTGGCGATCATCGTTGCGACGGCCTGCTGGGATGCGGCGTCCGGCTCCGGGACGGCCCAGTTCGACGGGCAGCGGCGTACCAGGAAGCAGCCGAACGCGAAGGTCGACGCGTTGAGGACGCGGGCGCCGGACGGGGCGGTGTAGACGGTCGTGTCCATCGGAGCGACGCGGCCGTTCGTGTGGCAGGTCGCGGTGCCGCTCACGATCGTGGTCTGTCCGGGCTGCTTGTAGAGCCCTGGCCAGACGTAGTCGACCTCACCGGCAATGAACCCGGGCAGCTTGGTACCGACCGGCACGCCCTTGAACATCCAGTTGCTCGACGTGGTGAGCGTGCCGGCCGTCACCGCACACACGTAGTCCGCGCCGAGCAGCGGCTGCGACGCGTAGGCATCGCCCTGATACCGCCAGGTCGTCGAGTTGTAGCCGTCGGTGTACCGATCGATGTCCCACGACCGCCGGCTCTCGTCGGTGAACTTGATGTAGCGGTACGCCGCGTTCGCTCCGAGGTTGGCCACGTTCACGCCCTGCTTGATGGCCTGGCTGATCGCAGCTCGCATCCGCAGCGAGTAGTACTCGTCGTGCCCGGGCAGGAACAACGTACCGGCGCGGTCCTTCAGCTGACCGCCGTACTGGTCGAGGTCGTTGTCGGTCCAGTACGTGACGTCGAGACCCTTCGACTCGGCCCAGAACACCAGCCCCTGCTCGAGCGAGAGGTACTGCCCGGAGCCCTGCCCCTCGTTGTACGGCCGGTCGAACGTGAGCCGTCCGGACCCGGACGCAAGGCTGGTGTAGAAGCTCCTGCCGCCATAGGCGTTGTAGGCCTGCCAGGTAGCAGTCGCCTGCTGGATCAGCAGATCGTGCTTGGTGCCGGTGTCGTCCCGGACAGTCAGCGGTGCGTACGTCGCCTCGACGCCGTCGCTGACCTTGATCAGATACGTGCCGGGCACCCAGTCCTTGTCGATCGGAATGCTGAGGGTCTTGGTCCAGCTCGCCGCGGACACCATGTTGAGCGGTTGCCCGGTGGCCGTCGTACCGCCGATGGTCGGATCGGGTTGCTTCACCGTCCGTACGTCGTCCTGCCGCCAGACTTCGCGCGCGCCGAGGCCGTCGTAGTACCCCATCCGGTAGGCGACCACGCTGACGTTGTTGCCGGAGGTGACCTTCAGGTCGACGGTGTCGCCGCAGGTGGCCGAAACCTGCGTCAGGTAGGCGGCCATCGTCCCGTTCATGGTGGCAGGGACGACCCAGTCGCCGGTGCCGGTCCTGGCGTTCTCGGCCGTGGTCGTCGGCCAGGTTCGCGGGCACCCGGCCGGGATGCCGGCGAAGGCATCCGCCGCGACCGCGGGCATCTCGGCCGGTGGCGCGATGAACGTCCGCGTGGTCGAGCCGGACGTGAGTACCGTGCCGGTCGACGTGGTCGCGGAGACGTTGAACGTCATCGTCCCGCCGAAGCGCGACAGCTTCACGCCGTTGACCGGGATCCCGAGTCTGGCTCCGGGCGAGACGTTGATCGGCGCCTTCGGTTTCCAGGTCGCGTACCCGCCGCTGATGCTGAGCGTGCCGTTGATCGTCGTGTACGGACCGGTCGCGTCGGTCGGCAGCTGCATGCGGACCGCGGCCAGCGCACCCGCGCGGGTAATCGTCGCCTGGTACACGATGTTCGTCGTCTGCGCCGGGATCGGGTTGGACACGACGACCGCGACCTGCGGCGTGTAGGTGCGGAGCGGTTGCAGTACGCCGGCACCTGACGTGATCACCTGGTTCGCCGTACCCATCGACTTGAAACCGAGGGTCCACGGGCCACCGGCCGGCAACTTGAGCCCGTACAGCGGGATCGCCAGGCGGGCGCCGACGGCGACCTTGGTGACCCGGGCCGGGGTCCAGCGCAGGACGGTCCGGGTCACCGAGCGGACGGTGCCGTTGACCGACGTGACCCGGCCGGCGGTGCCGGCCGGGATCGCCATCGTGATCTCGCGGATCGTGCCGGCCTTCAGCACGGTCGCGCGGTACGTGAGCGTGGTTGTCCCGTTCGTGGCCTGTGTCGCGGTGATCGAGACACCGGCCGCGGCCGCGTCGGCGGCGCGGTCGACGAACACGAACGCGACAGCGCCGACGACCAGGGCAAGCGCTGCCACGAGCAGCTTGCGGATCATTCGTTTCCCCCCAGGAAAGAGCGGATGACAGATTCCCCCTGGCGGCAGGTTAGGGAACAAAATCGAATTGGTCCAGACCATAACTATCGGCACTCGGACGACTGCGGAGGGCGCAGGAATTCCCTGCTGCGCAAGGCGGAAAGTGTCGGTGGGGCGCTTCATACTGGGAGGCATGAAGGCGCTCGAGCGGATCATCGTCGGTCTGTTGGCGGTGTTTGTGGTGCTCGTGACGACGGTTGCGGTGAGTGGGACCGCTCAGGCGTGGGCGGTGCACGACCGGACGAGCCGGCCGGTGTCGAGGGCGCAGGTTGTCAGCATGCAACCGTCCGCCGGCAAGCCGCCGGTGATCCTGGTCCTCGGGCCGACCGGTTCGGAGCTCAAGGTCAGCGGCACCGAGGGTATGCGTCAGCCGTACCCGTCGGAGGGCGACTACATCGACGTCGTGTTCCCGCGGACCGGCGGCGCGGTCATCCCGTCGTCTAACTCGGCCGTGCCGTTGACCGTGGTGATCTGGATCGGCTGGTGCGTGCTGCTGCTGGCCAGCATCCGTGGCGGCCGCTACCTGGTCAGGAAGCTGGCCCGGTAGGCGCGCGGGCTGGTGCCGGTGAACACCGTTCTGCTCACCAACGCGGGCCATTGCCCGCTCGAGCAGCCCGGCCTGGACCAGATGGTCACCGCGATCGCCGCCTTCTGCGACGAGCGACGTTAGCGTTAAAACTCCAAGGGCCGGCTGACCTCTTGACGCCGCAGGTTCTGACTCAGTAGCTTGCAGGCACTTCTTTTAACGTTAATATCCTGGAGTACGCCGATGCAGCCAACCAGCCGTGGGCCGGCCCCGCACGGGCACGTCACGCTCGTCCAGGTGGCGCAGCGTGCGGGGGTGTCGGCGCAGTCGGTGTCGAACGCGCTGAACAACCCGGACCGGGTCGCGCCGGAGACCCGGAAGCGGATCCTGGCCGCGGTCGAGGAGCTCGGGTACGAGCCGAACCTGTCCGCCCGCGCGCTCCGCAACCGGAGCTCGTCGCTGATCGCGTTCAAGATGCGCCCGGCCCGCCCGGACAAGGCGTCGATGCTGATGGACGACTTCCTGTACGTCCTGAACGCGTCCGCCGTGGACGCCGGGTACCACCTGATCCTGTGTCACGCCGAGGGCGGCCAGGCCGGTGAGATCAAGGCGTACCGCGACCTGCTCAAGAAGACCTCGATCGACGCGTTCATCCTCGCCGAGACGCACCGCAACGACGACCGGGTCGCGGCGCTGCGCTCGTGGGGTGTGCCGTTCGCCGCGTTCGGCCGGTCCTGGGACGGCGACGAGGAGATGGCCTGGGTCGACGTCGACGGCCGCGCCGGCACCCGCGCCGCGACCGCGCACGTCGCGGCCCAGGGGCACACCCGGATCGGGCACATCGGCTGGCCGACCGAGTCCGAGCTCGGCGAGGACCGCCGCGCCGGCTGGCTGGACGCCTGCCGCGAACGCAACCTGGACACCGACCTGCAGGCCAGCGTCGTCGACTCGCTCGAGAACGGCCGCCAGGCCGCGCACCGGATGCTCGACGCGGCCCGTCCCGCCACCGCCCTCGTCTGTGCGTCGGACACCCTCGCGCTCGGCGTCATGCGTGCCCTGCACGAACGCGGCCTGCGCCCCGGCGTCGACGTCGCGATCACCGGGTACGACGACTCGCCGACCGCCGCCCTGGTGAGCCCGGGGCTGACCACGCTCCGGCAGCCGATCGACGAGGTCGGCCGGCAGCTGATCCACGCCGTCGACAACCTGATGGCCGGCGACCCCCGGACGCCGCAACACGTACTGCTCGAACCCGAACTGATCGTCCGCGACTCCAGCCTGCCAGGCCGAAGGGACACAAGATGAGGCACCGAACCAGACTGCTCGCGGCGTTGACCGCCGGAGCTCTCGTGGTGACCGCACTGATCAACACACCATCCGCACCAGCGGCCGCCGCGCCGGCCGACCCGTTCGTCGTCAACGTCGAGAACCTCCCCAGCGGCAAGGGTGTGGCCGGCGCGATGGACCTCCCGTCGTACGGCGACCTCGACTGGGTGCACGTGACCGGTACGTCGATCGACCGGAAGCCCGGCGTACCGACGCTGGCCGTCGACGATCTCAATCCGGCCGGTGGTCGTACGACGCTGGGCGACAGCCCGGTGGCGTTCGGCTGGCCCGGGGCGAGCGGGGTGACGACGGGCGGGGTGTTCAACTACGACACCACGACCGTCGGCGACGCGACCGCGCACGACGCCGGGTACCGGATCACCGTGCCGGCCGCCGACTCGCCACGACGCCTGGTGTTCGTGGGTGGGATCTGGCAGGCCACCGGCTCCGTGACGGTTGCCTCGAGCAACGGCAGCTACGTGACGCCGGTCAACGCGGGCGGTACGGCAGCCGTGAAGCGGTACACCGTGACGATCCGGCCGGGGCAGAGCGTCGTCGTCACGGGCCGGTACGCGAGCAAGCTGCAGGCCGCCGGGAACCTGTCGCTGTCGGCCGTAGGACTGTCGGCAATCTCCACCTTCGCAGCGACGGCCGCGCCGGTCTCGATGAACCTGACCGCGGACGGTACGTCGGACTGGCTGCACCTCGACGGCGCGACGATCAACCGGCGTGCCGGTGACTCCCAGCTCGCCGTCACGAACCGGCAGACGGGCGGCACGATCGGTGCCCAGAACGACAATGCGGTCAGCTACTCGTGGACGAACGGCACGCCGACCGCGTCCCAGTCGGGCACACACCACGGCGGGATCTTCTTCGCCGACGGCGCGGGCACCGGCACCGACCTGACCGATCCGTACGGGTACGACCTCACCGTGCCGGCGGCCGCGGAGCCGCGGACGCTGCGGTTCGTGTCCGGCGTGTGGCGGGCCGCGGCGAAGATCTCGGTGTACCTGAACGGTGCGGCGGATCCGGTCTCGGTGAACACGGACCTGGTGAGTTCGGATCCGTCGGTGACCAAGTCGTTCGAGCTGAACCTCGCGGCCGGTGACTCGGCCCGGATCAGCGCCCAGCTGACCCGCAAGACGAATGCCTCCGGCAACGTGACGCTCGCCGGCGTGGCACTGGCCGGCACGACCGCGGCCGGCTACCGGCAGCTGACGCAGAACGTGCTGGACGAGGCCGCGACGGCCGACGTGTACGCCGCGAGCGAGTCGGCGCAAACCCAACTGGACAACGAGATCGCGGCCGCCCGCGCCACCCTCGGCAACGGCTCGGCGTCGCGGGACGACCTGCGGCTCGCGTACCTGCTGGTGAAGGCGGCGTACGACGAGGCGCTCTCGTCGGCGGCGAACGCGCAGTACACCTACGTCACGAACCCCGGGCTGACCTCGTCGTTCGGGTGGGAGGGCGACCTGAACGCGCCGATCGCCTTCATCGACGGGAGCTACCGGCTGCGCAGCCGGGGCGACGCGATGATCACGTTCGGCGTGCCGAACATCCCCGGCAAGATCAAGTGGTCGAACGCCGAGGGTTACCTGCCGGCGTTCGTCAGCGAGTATGCGAAGGACGGCCTGCGGATCACGGTCGAGAACTTCGCCGACCTGGCCGTTGTCGGCGGCAACCGGTTCGAGATCGCGTACTCGCGGATGACCGTCACCAACACCGGCTCCGCGGACGCCCGCCTGCCGCGGGTGTCGAGCCTGCTGACGCCGCTCAACGTGGCCGGTACGACGATCGCCGCCGGGCAGACCGTTGTCCGGGACTACGCGGTGGCGGCCGACCGGTTCGGGGCGACGTACGACTGGCCGACCGCGGACCAGCTGACCCAGCTCGGCGGGTTCGACCAGCACTACCGGCACATGCGCCAGTACTGGAACGACCGGCTGGCCAAGATCGCGAACCTCACGAACCTCCCGGACAAGCGGCTGATCAACGCCTACAAGGCCGGCTACATCTACACGCTGATCATCCGCGACGACATCAACGGCATCAAGGAACTGCACGTCGGCGAGAACGGGTACGACGAGATGTTCGACCACGACACGATCGGCATCGTGTCGACGCTGCTGACGATCGGCGACTTCACCTACGCGAAGGACTACCTGACCTCGCTGCCGGCCCAGCTGCAGTACGACGACGCGAAGTGGAAGTACTCCTGGCCGTACGCGCTCTACCTGCAGCGCACCGGCGACAAGGACTTCGTCCGCGAACGGTTCGAGACGATCAAGAAGAACACGCACACGATCGAGACCGACCGGATCGACGGCGGCAAGGGCATCATCAAGGCCACCAACGCGATCGACTCGCACGGGTACTGGACGATCGACAACTGGGCCGCGCTGACCGGACTCACGACGTACCGCTATCTCGCCACCGCCCTGGGGGAGACCGGAGAGGCGGCCTGGGCGAAGGCGCAGTACGACGACCTGTTGCGGGTGGCAACGGACCGGATCAACCAGACGATGACGCAGTACAGCCTCGACTACCTCCCGATCTCGATGGTCGAGCCGAACGAGACCGGGCCGCGGAAGGACCCGCGAGACGCGAACTGGGCGTCGATGTTCCTGTTCGGCCGGTGGGCGTGGGACGGGTACCTGTTCGGCGCCGAGCAGAGCGGGACGATGCTGACCAAGATCGACGACACGTACACGCACGGGTTCGAGCGGCGGAAGGACATCTCGGACACGATCTACAACTTCGGCGGGTACCCGCACGGGTACTTCTCGAGCGCGTACAACGCCGGGTACGGGAGTGCCGCGCTGCGCGGTGAGCAGTACCGCGACCTCGGGATCAAGGCGTACCAGTTCATGATCGACAAGAGCCAGAGCGGGCCGTTCGGCTGGTGGGAGGGCGTCGACTACCCGAGCGCGACGTCGCCGTGGAACATCGACCACGCGGCCGGCGGCGGTGGGTCGAACCAGCACATGTGGGGCCAGTCGACGGCGACCAAGGTGCTGTTCGACTCACTGATCGCGGAGAAGGCGGACGGCTCGGTGATCGTCGGCCGCGGCGTACCGGACGAGTGGCTGCGCGGGAACGGCGAGAAGATCGGGCTGAAGGACTACCCGATCAGCGGTGGGCGCCTCGGCTACCAGCTGTCGGTGGCCGGCAAGACCGTCACGATCCAGTTCACCGGCAAGGCGCCGGCGTCCAGCATCGAGTTGCCGGGCCTGCGCAACAACATCGCGAACGTCTCAGTGAGCTCGACGGTGGACCAGGCCGCCGGCACGATCAAGCTCCCGCGAGGCACCTCCCGGGTGACGATCGTCCTCAAGCACACCCTCTAGACCCAGGTCTGACGGCCGGGCTCAGCTCCCGGCCGTCAGACCGCGGTCAGGTCGTTCAGCAACCATCGATCGCCCTGCCGCTTGAGTTCCACCCGAAGCCGGATCTTGTTCACCGCCGCCGGCCGGGCGGCCGCCCTCGTCGTCACGTCCGCGAACACCAGTAGCTCGGCCGTGTCGCCCGACAGCTCCCGTACGGCGAGATCCGAGACCTTCCCGCCGGCGCTCGGCCGCTGCCCGAGCTGCTGCTTGATCGCCGCCACCGACGGCGTGAACTTGTCGACGAACGCGGGCGTGGACACCTCCTGCACGTTCGCGACGAACTGCCCCAGGTGCGCCCAGTCGTACGTGAACGCCGCCTCCACATCCTTCCGCCCCGCCGCGAGTACCGGCGCCGGGTCGACCGCGGCCGGCGCCGTCGTCCGCTGTGCGAGCCCGTCGGCGCGCTCCCGCTCGGAGTTCGCCTTCGCCCGCATGCCGAAGTACCCGGCCACGCTCACCACGCTGATCGCCAGCAGCAACGCCATCACCACCGCGCCGACGATCACCACCGCGACCAACGGCGAACGCCGTACCGGCACCTGACCCATCCCCGAGAACTGACTCACCCCAGGACCCTAGTGGGCGATCGGTCCCCGCGGCCCGCTGAGGGTTGGCTGAGGGTGCGTGAGAGTGGGCGGAGAGTGGTGGGAGAGCGGGGGGAGAGTGCGGGCGGTGAGGCTGTGGGTGTCTTCTCCCGTGGATGGTCCTCGGGGACGTAGGAGGGGAGTTTCGAATGCGCTTCAACCTGCGCAAGCTGAGCAAGCCGCTGGCGGCGACCGCGCTGGCGGCCGGCACGATCGCCGCGGTCACCACCGTCGCGGCGCCGGCCCAGGCGGCCGGTGCGTACGCCGGTTGCCCGTACGGCGCGGTCTGCGTGTACCCGAACGCCAGCTGGAACAACAACCACCCGTCGTACATCTTCTACAGCTACGGCCCGCACAAGATCTACAACCAGTACGGCCAGCACCGGGTGTTCAACAACCAGTACGGCGGTGCGGGTTCCTGGATCTGCAAGGGGGCCGACGGCACCGGCTGCACCTGGTACAACGCGCAGTACACCTACGCGGACTACGACCTGACGCCGATCAACTCGGTGAAGCTCGTCGCGGGCTGACCCGGGCTCTGCCCACAAAGGCGCCGTCTCGATCGGAGACGGCGCCTTTTCTCGTGCTGACCCTCTGTTATGCGACCGTGATCCTATGGGGTCGGGGGTGCGGTTCAAGATCCTGGGGGAGCTGCAGATCGCGATGGAGGACCGTGAGGTCGCGATCAACGGGCGACGCCAGCAGATAGTCCTTGCGCGGCTGCTGTGTCAGCCGAACCGTCCGGTGTCCGCGGACGAGCTGGTCGACGCGACCTGGGGAGAGGCCCCGCCGTCGACGGCCGCGAAGCAGATCCAGACTGCGGTCTGGCGACTGCGCGGACTGCTGGACGAGGACCGGATCCGTAGGCTGCCGGCCGGGTACCTGCTGCGCGCCGACACCGAGGAACTCGACGCGATGCGGTTCGACCAGCTGGTGTCCGAGGTCGCGACCACCGACGAGCCGGCGGCCGTGTCCGGCGTACTGCGGGAAGCCCTCGGGCTGTGGCGTGGACCGGCGTTGAGCGGTGTCGAGAGCGCCGCCGTACAGGTCGCCGCGACCAAGCTGGACGAGCGCCGCCGGGAAACGCAGTACCGGTGCATCGACGCGGACCTCTGCCTCGGCCGCGACGCCCGGCTCGCGTCCGAGCTGGCCGCGCTGATCGCGGAGGACCCGCTGAACGAGCGCTTCCGCGGCCAGTACATGCAGGTCCTGTACCGGGCCGGCCGGATCGGCGACGCCCTCGACGCCTACCAGGACATCCGTACGACGCTGCTCGACGAACTCGGCGTCGAACCCGGGCCGATGCTGGCCGACCTGCACCGCCAGATCCTCAACCGCGAGCCCGGCCTGGACGGCACGCGCGAACGGATCGCCGTCCCGCCGCCGTCGGTCCCGCGCCAGCTCCCGCCGAGCGTCCCGCACTTCGCCGGCCGCGACCGTGAGCTCGCCCGCCTCACCGAGGCCGCGCTCACCCACGACGGCACGGTCCGGGTCGTCGTCCTGTCCGGCATCGGCGGTGTCGGCAAGACGGCGCTGGCCGTGCACTGGGCGCACACGCTGGTCGACGCGTACCCGGACGGACAGCTCTTCCTCAACCTCTGCGGGTACGACGCGTCGCCCGCGCTCACGTCGTACGACGCACTCAAGCAGCTGCTGCGCTCCGTCGGGGTGGCGACCGACCGGGTGCCCGCGACCGAGAGCGAGGCGTCCGCGTTGTTCCGCACGATGGTCAGCGGACGGCGGATGCTGATCATCCTGGACAACGCGTCGTCGGCCGACCAGGTGCTCTCGCTGATCCCGGGCGCCCCGGACTGCGTCGTCGCGGTGACCAGCCGGCACCGGCTGACGGGGCTGATGTCCGACCTCGGCGCCCGCCGGATCGAACTCGAGCCGCTGCCCGCGGACGACGCGGTCCGCCTGCTCGCCTCGATCCTCGGCGGGCAACGTGCGGACCCCGAGGCGACCGCCGAGCTGGCGGCGGCGTGCGGGTACCTTCCGCTGGCCCTGCGGCTGGCGGGCGCCAACTGCGCGGACCAGCCGTACCTGTCGATCCGGGACCAGGTGCTGCAGCTGCGCGAAGGCGATCGCCTCGACGCCCTGGAGGTCGAAGGTTCCGCGGCCGCGTCGGTGCGGACGGTCTTCGCGCAGTCGTACGCACGCCTGCCGGCCGGACCGCGTCGGCTCTTCCGGTTGCTCGGGCTGCTCGACGGCGGCGACGTACCGAGCTGGCTGACCGCGCCGCTGCTCGGCAACGCAGCGGCCGAGGCCGATCGCGCACTCCGCACGCTGGTCGACGCGCAGCTGCTGACGGTCGTCGGCCGCGACATCGACGGCCGCCCGCGGCACCGTCTGCACGAGCTGCTGCACCTGTACGCCCGCGAACGCGCGTACGCCGAGGAGACCGCCGCCGACCGTGATGCCGCCGTACGCCGGGCCCTCGCCGCCTGGCTGACCGTCGCGGACGCGGCCGACCACCGGACGCACATCCGGGTGGTGCCGCGGATCGGCGGCCGGGCCCAGCGCTGTCAGTTGCCGCAGGCAACCGTCGATCGGCTGGTCGCGGACCCGCTGGCCTGGTTCGAGGCCGAACGCGACGGCCTGGTCGCGGCGGTCCGGACAGCCGCCGAGCACGGCGCCGACGAGGCCGCGTGGGAGCTCGCCGACACGATGGTCGACTACGGCGAACTGTTCGCGCTCGACCTGCTGGAGAGCACCACGCGGTACAGCCTGGAGCGCTGCCGCCGGGCCGGCAACCGCCTCGGCGAGGCCGTGATGCTCCGCAACCTCGCGATCTGCGCTCGCTCGCGGAGCGTCTTCGAGCCCGCCGACGGGATCGGGCACGCGGCCGCGGCCGCCGAACTGTTCGAGCAGATCGGGCACGCGGCCGGTGCCGCGGACGCGCATCACCTGCGCGGCGAGCTGCTCGGCGTGCACGACGATCCGGCGGCCGCGCTGGCGAGTCAGGCGCTGAGCCTGTCGCTCGCGTGCGCGGGCGAGTACCCGATGGGCGTCGTCAACGCGTGCAACGAGATCGGTGTCACGCTGCGCCGTACCGGCCGGCTGGACGAGGCCGCCTGGTGGGCGGAGGCGGCGCTGCCGATCGCCCGCGAGCTGGGCATGTTGCGCCAGCAGATCCACCTGATCGGCGAACTCGGCTACCTGTGGATGGAACAGGGCCGGTACGACGAGGCGGTGCCGGCGGTCGAGGAGGCGCTCGGGCTGATCCGCGGCATCGGCTCACCGGGGGAGGAGGCGTTCCTGCAGCTCGTACTGGCCGAGATCCGGCTGCGCCGCGGTGAGCTGGGCGAGGCCGTCGAGGTGTTCGCCCGGTGTCTGCGGTTCGCCCAGCTCGACCGCTGGCCGTACGGGCAGGCGGTGGCGCTGCGCGGCCTCGGTGACGCCGAGGCCGCGCGCGGGAACCTGGTCCGGGCGACGACGCTGCTGAAGTCCGCGGGGCAGATCGCCGACGAGATCCAGATCCCGTTGCTGCAGGGCCGGATCTGGCACCGCCTCGGCAACGCACAACTCCGCGACGGCGACGCCGCGGCCGCCCGCGAGTCGTGGACGGCCGCGCGTCGTCACCTGGCCCTGGCCGGCAACGCCGCGGATCTCGCCGCGGTCGACGAAGCGCTCAGCTGCCTGCGAGCCGGTTGACGAAGGCGGTCTCCTACCGTGTGACGGGCGTCGGACTGTCCGCCATGACCGCTACGGTTCAACTCATGGACGACGGCTATGTGGTGCGGATGCTGAGCGAGGAGACCTGGCCCGCCTTCGCCGAGCTGGTGGAGGCGAACAACGGGGTCTGGGGCGGGTGCTGGTGCATGGGGTTCCACGTCAAGCTCGGGAAGGACCGGACCGCCGCGCAGAACCGCGCCGACAAGGAGCAGCGGGTCCGTGCCGGTACGACGCACAACGCGCTGGTGTTCGACGGGGACCGGTGTCTCGGCTGGTGCCAGTTCGGTGCGCCGGACGAGGTGCCGCTGATCAAGAGCCGGCGACTGTACGACAAGGAACTGGTGGCGCTGCCCGACTGGCGGATCACCTGCTTCTTCACCGGCAAGGGACTGCGCGGTCGCGGCGTCGCCGATGCCGCGCTCGGCGGAGCGCTCGCGGAGATCGCGCGCAACGGCGGCGGAGTCGTCGAGGGGTATCCCGAGGAGACCGACGACCGCAAGGTGTCCGGCTCGTTCCTGCACACCGGACCGATGCCCGCCTTCGAACGCGCCGGCTTCACCCGGACCCGCCAGATCTCACCGCACCGCTGGGTCGTGACGTTGACGGTCTAGGACTCCGTCTGGTCGACGACTGCCGCGTCCGGCAGTTTCTCGCGTTCGCGTTTGCGGGGGAGCATCACGGCCGGGATCAAGGTGAGCAGGACCAGCGCCCACGCCACCCAGTAGGTGTGCGCGAACGACGACGCCGCGTCGACCAGCCCACGTCCGACCGCGGCCGGATCGAGGTGCAGCTGGGCGACGTTCTCCGGGCGCGTGTTGGAGAGGATCGCCGCCTGGGTCTCGCGGAGTCCGCCGTTCAGACCCGGGATGTTCTGCGTGCCGGGGATGACCGGCGAGTTGTTCAGGTGGTTGGTGAGGATCACCGACATGGTCGCGACACCACACGACGACGCGATCTGCTGGGTGATGTTCAGCAACGTCGACCCGCGGGCGACCTGCGGCCCGGCGAGCGTCCGGAGCGCCGACGTGAACAGCGGCATCATCGTGCCACCCATCCCGAGCCCCATCACGAACAGCATCGCGATGATCACGCCGTACGGCGTCGTCGACGTGATCTGGGTGAGGCCGAACATGCCGACCACGATCCCGGCGATCCCGAACGGGACGATCCGCCCGATCGGCAGCTTGTCCACCAGCCGGCCGGCGATCGGCATCGTGACCATCGCGCCGAGCCCCTGCGGTGCGACCAGCAGGCCGGCGTGCAGCGTCGACTCGCCGCGGATCTGCTGGTAGTACGTCGGCACCAGCAGCAGGCCGCCGAAGAACGCGGCGCCGAACAGGAACATCGTCACGATCGACACCGTGAGGTTCCGGTTCCGGAACAGCCGCAGGTCCAGCAGCGGATGCTCCGGCCGGAACGAGTGGAAGACGAACGCCACCATCAGGATCACGCCGGCCAGCATCGACACCCAGACCCGCGGTGCGCCGAAGTCGCCGTTCTTCGCCGGCAGCGAGGAGACACCGAACAGGAACAGCGCGAGACCCGGCGACATCAGCGCGACACCGAGGAAGTCGAACGACTCGGCGCGCTGCGGGTGGTCGCGTTCCAGTGCGCGCCAGGCGTAGATCAGCGCGATCACGCCGAGCGGCAGGTTGATCAGGAAGATCCAGTGCCAGCTCGCCACCTGGATCAGCCAGCCGCCGAGGATCGGGCCCAGGATCGGGCCGAGCAGCATCGGTACGCCGAGGATCGCCATCAGCCGGCCCATCCGGTGCGGACCGGCGGCGCGGGTCATGATCGTCATCCCGAGCGGCATCAGCATGCCGCCGCCGAGCCCCTGCAGGACCCGGAAGCTGATCAGCATGTCGATGCTGGACGCGGTCGCGCACAGCGCGGACCCGGCGGTGAACAGGAAGATCGCGGTCATGTACAGCCGCTTCGTCCCGAACCGGTCCGCCGCCCAGCCGGTCAGCGGGATCACGGTCGCGAGCGCCAGCGTGTACGCCGTGACCGTCCACGCGACGGTCGAGTACGCCACCGGGTTCTGCGGGGTGCCGAACTCGTCCTGGAACGTCGGCAGCGCGACGTTGACGACCGTGATGTCGAGGATCGACATGATCGCCCCGAGCACCACGACGCCGGCGATCTTCAGGACGGCCGCGTCGATGTTGTCGGGATACTCCGGAACATCCGGCTGGGTCGCGGACTGGCTCACGATTCGGTCCCCCCTCGGGCACACGGCACGTCTCACCCCGAGGGTACGCGCCGCCGGACCCCGAAAGCCCCTTCGACCCTGCTCGAATCCGCTCCGTCAGCAAGCCTGTCCGGACGGTGAACAAGTCCAGCATTGGGCAGAAACAGATGAGCGGCGACCGACATGCGTTCGAAGATCTTTCGGGGGCTCGCGGTGGCCGTGTTGGGTGGGGCCGTGGTGCTGGTGACCGGTGGTGCCGCGGAGGCCGCTCAGCGGGGGAGCAGGTCGGCGTCCTGGAGTTGTTGCCAGATTTCCGACTGGTCGACGACCGCGACGCCGAGTTTCTCCGCCTTGGTGAGCTTGGACGCGCCGACGTCGGCGCCGGTGATCAGGAAGTCGGTGCTGGCCGAGACCGACGAGGCGATGGTGGCACCGGCCTTCTCGCACAGGCGCTGGAACGCGGGGCGGGCGACCTTCTCGCCGGAGCGCGGGTCGCTGATCGCGCCGGTGACGACGACGGTCTTCCCGGCCAGCGGCGCACCGGCCGCGACCACCGGTGGCAGGTCCTCCTCGCGTACGTCGAGGGAGACGCCGGCCGCGCGCAGCCGTTCGAGCTCCGGGCGCAGCCGGGTCAGGTGCTCGATCAGCGAGGCCGCGACCTTCGGGCCGATGTCCTCGACCGCGACCAGCCCGTCGACGCCCGCGTCCGCGACCTCCTCCAGCGAGCCGAACCCCGCCCGGCACAGGCGGGCCGCCGTACCCTCCGAGGCCATCGGGATCGCCAGGCCGATCAGTGCCCGGCGCAGGCCGACCTGGCGGCTGCCGTCGATCGACTCGATCATCCGGGCCGCCGACACCTCGCCGATCCGGTCGAACTCGAGCAGCCGCTCGGCGGTCAGCCGGTAGAAGTCCGACGGGCGCTCGAGGATGCCGGCGTCCGACAGCCGCTCGATCCAGACGCCGCCGATCGCGTCGATGTCGGCGGCCGCGCGGGACGCCCAGTGGATCAGCCGCCGGACCGTCTGGGCCGGGCAGGACACGTTGGTGCAGAACAGCTCGCGGCTGTTGCCCTGCTCGATCAGCGGCTGCTCGCAGGACGGGCAGCTCGCCGGCGGTTCGATGTCGCGCTCCTCGCCGGTGCGCTTCGAGGCGTCGAGGACGCCGGCCACGAACGGGATCACGTCACCCGCGCGCCGGACCAGGACGGTGTCGCCGATCTTGATGTCGCGGGCGCGGATCACCTCCTGGTTCGCGAGCGTCGCGCGGGTCACCGTCGTACCGCCGACGAAGACCGGCTCGAGCCAGGCGACCGGCGCGACCTTGCCGATCTTGCCGACGTCCCAGACCACGTCGAGCAGCAGGGTGGTCTTCTCCTCGGCGGCGAACTTGTACGCCAGCGCGCCGCGGGGCGAGCTGGACCGGGTGCCGGCGGCGGCGTACGCGTCCCGGTCGGCGAGCCGCAGGACGGCGCCGTCGAGGTCGTAGTCCAGCTCGTTGCGCTGCTGCTCGATCGCGGTGATCGCGTCCTGCGCCGCGGCCGCGTCCGCACAGTGCCGCATGTCGGCGACCGTGAAGCCCATCGTCCGCAGGGCCCGCTCGAGGTCGGCGTCGGTGCTCTCCCGCTCGGTCAGCAGGTCGAACGCGAGGAACTGCAGCCGCCGCTCGGCGACCGTGGCCGCGTCCTTCGCCCGGAGCGTGCCGGCGGCCGCGTTCCGCGGGTTGATCAACGGCTTGTCCGGGTGGGCGGCGTTGTACGCGGCGAAGGTCGAGCGCAGCATCACCGCCTCGCCACGCACCTCGATCCGGTCCGGTACGTCGAGCCGGTCCGGAACACCGTCCGCGAGCGCACGCACCAGCGGCGTGACGTCGTCGCCGGTGGTCCCGTCGCCGCGGGTGACCGCGCGGGCGAGCTGCCCGTTCTCGTACACGAGCGCGAGCGACAGCCCGTCCAGCTTCGGCATCACCACCACCGCCTGCCCCGGGAACCGCGCGAAGAACGCCTCCACCTGCTCCGGCTTCGTCGCCTTCTCCAGCGACAACATCGGCCGCGAGTGCCGCACGGGCGCGTGCAGCACGGTCGGCGCCCCCACCTGGTCCAGCGGGTTGGGATCCGGCGCCAGCTCCGGACGAGCCTCGATCAGCCCGCGCAGCTCGTCCTCGACCGCGTCGTACTCGGCGTCGGCCACCACGGGCGCGCCGCGATAGTACGCGTCCCGCCACTCGACGATCCGCGCCGCCAGCTCCTGAATCCGCTCCCCAGCATCCACGCCCAGGACCCTACCCGCCCCGACCGACAATCCGTTGTCCGTAACGCCGACCGGCTCCGTGCCGATGGTGTGCACGGGGAGAGAGGATGCGCCGGTGGACGCTGTCGCGCGGTTGGTGTCGGGGCTCGGTGTCTTCGCGGTGCTCGCCGTGGTGTTCGGCGTCGTCGCGATCGTCGACGACCGGCACCAGCGTTCGGTCGGCCGGGAGTTCCTTGCCACCGGCACCCGTACGGTGGCCACCGACGTCGTACTCCAGGTACGTACGAGCCGGGGCGACGAGTACATCGACTCGGTGGACGTCGTGTTCGGGAGCCATCGGGCGATGCTGTCGGAGAGCCAGGGCGACCCGGAGGGGAACGGCGTCGGCGATCATCCACCGAACGCCGGAACGCGGTACGCCGCTCCGCTGCCGGTGCTCTACAAGGCCGACGACCCGACGCAGGTGATCGCGGCGGTGGACGCTGAGGAGTTCGCGGCGCGCTCGGGGATACCGGGGTTCGCGCAGGGGGCGATCGCGCTCGGTGGGACCGTGGGGATCGGGCTGGGCGCCGTGTGGTGGATCGCCGGACGCAGGGGACGAGCGCGTCCGGACCCGTGAGGTTGCCGGTAGCAACCGAACCGTGGTGGCCCCGCGCTCGGGTGGATGTGCTAGAAAGCCGGAATGCCGTCCCAGCGCATCCTGCTTCCCCGTTCGGCGCCGGCCGCGTCGGGGATCTCGTCCCGGGCGATCTCCGCGATGCTCGACAGGCTCGAAGCGCGATCGGGTGAGAGCCACTCGATCATGGTCGTGCACCGCGGCCAGGTCGTGGCCGAAGGCTGGTGGGCGCCGTACTCGGCCGATCGCCCGCACCTTCTGTACTCGCTGACCAAGTCGTTCACGTCGATCGCCGTCGGGCTCGCGATCGGCGACGGGCTGCTCTCGCTGGACGATCGCGTGGTGGACGTGCTGCCCGACCGCGTCCCGGCCGGCGTCTCGGAGCAGGGCCGCCGCATTACTGTCCGCCATCTGTTGTCGATGACGGCCGGCCACGCCACGGACAGCCTCGCCGAGGCGTGGGAGCGGGAACCCGGCGATCTGGTGAAGGGCTTCCTGTCCCTGCCGTTCGCCGCGGCCGAGGGAACCCGGCACGTCTACGACAACTCCACCACCTACATCCTGGCCCGGATGGTGGAGCGGGTCACCGGCCGTGGTCTTCCGGAGTTCCTCGACGCGCGCCTGTTCGTGCCGATGGGCATCGACCACGCCGAGTGGGACCGCGTGGCCAGTGGCGCCGCCTTCGGGTTCCACGGACTGCACCTGACGACCGAGGCCGTCGCCGCTTTCGGCGAACTGCTGCGGCGCGGAGGCAGCTGGGGCGACCAGCAGCTCGTCCCGCGCGGGTGGGTGGAGCTGGCGACCAGTCGGCAGATCGACAGCGAGTGGATCTTGGACGGAACGGAGCAGACGGACTTCTCGTACGGCTACGGGTACCAGTTCTGGAGGTCGCGGAACGGGTACCACGGCCACGGCTCGTACGCGCAGCAGTGTGTGGTGGTTCCGTCCCACGACCTCGTGGTCGCTGTGACGGCTCAAGGGGATTCCCAGGACGTCTTCGACGCGATCTGGGACTGCCTGCTGCCGGGTGTGGGGCATACCGGAAGCGTGGAGGAGGACGCGTTCCTCGCCTCTCGGCTGGAGCGGTTGTCGCTGCAACCGGTGCCGGGTTCGGCCGCGCCGGAGCGTGCTGTGAGCGCGAGGATCGACGGGTCCGCTGAGGGGTCTGCTCTGCCCGACGGAACAACTGTCGTCGTCGAGCCCACCGAGGGCGGGTGGCTCGTGCGATTCGAGTCGCTGTTCGAGGTCGGGGTCGGTCACGGTGACTGGCGGGAGACCGCCCCGCTCGGCCGGCCGATCGTCGCGACCGGTGCGTGGCAGGGCAACACGTACGTCGCCGACCTCTACGTCATCACGACGCCGCACCGCGTTCGGCTGGCCGTCGACGCAGAAGCGGGAACGGCGACGGCGACCTGGAGTACCTTGCCGCTGACCGGCCCGAGCCTCGAGCTGCATGTGCGATCGCCGCTGATGACCCGACCCGACGTCTCCTAGGCGTGGCTTGCAGTTGACACGGTGTCAGGTGGCAGTGTCCACGTCGTGACGATGGAGATCGGAGAGTTCGCCCGCCTCGGCGGCGTGTCCGCCCGGATGCTCCGGCACTACGACCGGATCGGTCTGCTCACCCCGGCCCGCACCGAGCCGAACGGTCGGCGCTGGTACGGCGCCGACCAGCTCGCGAGGCTGCACCGCTTGGTGGCGCTCAAGGGGCTCGGGTTCGGGCTGGACGAGGTCGGGGTGCTGCTGGCCGAGGGGATCGGTGCGGAGGAGCTGCGCGGGATGCTGCGGCTCCGGGAGGCCGAGTTGGAGCGCCGGGTACGGCACGACCGGCACGCACTGGACCGGGTGACGGCGAGGCTCCGGCTGATCGACGAGGAGAACCGGATGAACGTACAACTCAAGCACCTCGACGCGGTGACAGTCGCCGCCCTCACAACAACCGCTCCGCGCGCCCACGTGAACCTGGAGACCCTGTTCGACCAGGTAATCGAACGCATGGCCGACGCCGACCGCACCGCCCCCATCGCCCGCCGTACGACGTCCTGCGCGACTGGGCCGGTGCAGGCGACCGGGCGTGCTGGCGGCAGGTGTTTCTGGAAGCTGACGGCGACCAGGAGCACTGGATCGTGGAGCTCGAGCTCGAGCTGGACCACGCCGCCTGAGACGTTGCGGCGGGCGGATCTGCCGTAACGTCGTGGATTGACAAGTCCATCACGGAGGAAGCCGCCCATGCTGAAAGTTCTTCGTGTTGTTGTGGTGTCGGGTGTGCTGCTGGCCGGGGTGACCGGGCCGGCGGTGGCGTCGACGAGTGCTGCGTCGGATCCGGCGCGGGCCGCGTTGCGCGGGATCGTGGAGAACGTCGCCGGCGCGACCGGGAAGCGGTACGCCGTGAAGGACGACGCCGGTCATGTGATGGACACGGTGAAGATCATCCAGGACACGACCGGTGGATACCTCGCGGTCTCGCACCATCTCGCCGCCGACGGGCACTTCCGGGTCAACCTGGCGACCTCCACCGACCTGCTCAACTGGCACTGGGTGCGGGAGTTGGCGGGCAGCAACACCGGCCCCGCCTCGCAGCCGACCATCATCCAGGCGTCCAACGGCGGGTTCGTGCTCGCCTGGGAGCAGGAGCAACCCGGCGGCGGCAACAACCACCTCGCGTTCCGGTACTTCGCCAATCGCGCGGACCTGCTCGCCGGCAAGGTCAGCCGTTCGTACGACGCCGCACGCAGCCTCTCCTCGTGCGCCGAAGGTACACCGAACATCTACAGCGTCACGCTCTCGCCCGACATCGACCACTCGACGATCGACATCGGCGGCCACTACTGGTGGAACTGCGACCGCGACCGCCAGCAGCGCGGCACGCTGACCAACTTCGGCTCCTGGTCCACGAGCGCCCAGCCGAACTTCGACAACGCGCTGCTGTACTGGGGTGTCGGCGGCAACATCGGCGACCGCGACAACACGACGTACGGCGGCTACAAGTTCGGGCTGATCGAGGGGCAGTACACGAAGGGCGACTTCGGGTCCTGGCGGACGTTCGTGTACGACTACCAGACCGGCAACGCCGACCGCACCGCGATCACCACCGACGGCGGCAGTACGGCGTTCGCGAATCCCACGATCACCAACCTGAAAGCACCGGACGGAAGGCCCGCGATCGTGGTCACGCTGTTCGTCCCGAGCGAGGGCGCGGCGCCGGGGGAGTCGGGCGAACTCATCTACTACACGACGTACTGACGACTCTCAGCGTTCTCTCAGCGGTTGCTCGACAGGATGACAGTCGTCCTGCTCAGCGACCGCACCGGGAGAGGCAGATTGCATGGGTGGGCCCAGATTCACTGTGGTGATCCCTGCGTTCAACGAAGAGCACTTCATCGCGGAGTGCCTGCGATCACTTGCCCGGCAGGAGTTCGCCGGTGAGTACGAAGTGATTGTCGTCGACAACAACTGCACCGACCGGACCGCGGAGATCGCCCGGAGCTGCGGCGCGACCGTCGTCCGCGAGGAGACGCCCGGGGTGTGCGCGGCGCGGCATCGGGGGACGTTGTCGGCGAGCGGCGAGATCGTGGTGTCGACGGACGCGGACACCGTGTTCGGGACCGGATGGCTCGCCGGGATCGACCGGACGTTCCGGCAGGGTCCCGGGCGGGTCGCGGTCGCCGGTCCGTGCCGGTACCCCGAAGGACCCTGGTGGGGAAAGCTGTACGCGCGGATCCTGTTCGAGTCGGTGTACCTGACGTACCGGGTGACCGGGCGGGTCGGGTACGTCACCGCGACGAACATCGCGTTCCGCAAGGACGCCTGGTCCGGGTACGACCTGACCGGCACGCAGGGCGCCGACGAGCTCGGACTGCTGCGGCAACTGCGGTCCCGCGGCAAGGTCGCGTTCGACCGCGGCAACCCGACGCTGACGTCCGCGCGCCGGCTCGCGCAGGGCCTGACGTACAACGTGGTCGTGTCGTTCCTGTACTACTACGCTCTCGCCGTCACGCTGAACCGGCTGGCCGGGCGCACCGTCATCGGCACCGCTCCGTGCTTCCGGACCGACAAGAAGTGGCCGGCGACGCGGCGGTACCGGACCCGGCTGCTCGCGATCGGCTGGCTGCTCGCGGCCGCGGCGGCGACCGTACTCACGGACCGGCTGATGGACGGCTGATGCGTCGGGCAACGAAAACCCTGGCAGGTGTGGCGGCCGGCGTCGGTACGGCGTACTGGCTGATGATGTCGCCGTACTCGCAGCTGTTCGGGCCGTTCCCGTACCGCGGGCGGGACGGCGCGCGGACGGTCGCGCTGACGTTCGACGACGGGCCGAACGAGCCGTACACGTCGCAGCTCGCGGACTACCTCGACGGCGAAGGCATCACGGCGACGTTCTTCCAGGTCGGCCGCGCCGTACAGCGGTACCCGGAGGTGACCACGCGGCTGGCGGACGCGGGGCACGTGATCGGGTTGCACGGGTACACGCACGACTTCACGCAGTACCTCCGGCGCGAGACGCTCGCCGACGAGTTGGAGCGTGGCCTCGACGCGTTCGCCGAGGTGGGGATCCGCCCGGCCCTGTACCGCCCGCCGTGGCTGCTGCGCATTCCCGCACTGCACGGCCTGGCCCGCAAGCACGGCCTGCAACTGGTGTCCGGCGAGTTCTGCCACCCGCTCGAGGTCGCCCAGCCGAGCCCCGAACGCATCGCCCGCCTCGCTGTCCGCGTCACCCGCCCCGGCTCCATGCTCATCTTCCACGACGGCCGCGACGGCAAAGGCGGCCCGCGCGCGGCGACCGTCGAGTCGGTCAAACTCGTCGTCGAAGCCCTCCGTGCGAAGGGCTACACCTTCACCACAGCGGACAATCTCCTCGGAGTCGCGGCGTACCACTGAGCTGCAGGTGTTGTGCATTACTGCGTGAACGGACAGGATTGATGCCACAATCACGCAGGAGGGAGTGGTCGGCTGTGACCGCGACATGGGAGTTCGTGCTCTGCGACGCGCTCGTGAAGGTTCATCCGGTGCGGGAGCCGCGGCCGGCCGGGGAGGCGAAGTTCCAGGCTTTTCTGGGGGAGCCCGCGTCGTTCCAGCTGGCGTATCGGCCACCGCTCGATCCGGGGTTCCGGGATCCTTCGCCGCTGAGTGTGCGGGTCGAGGGTGCGGCGGCGGATCTGGTGGCGGTGTCGGCCGTGGATCTCGTGCCGTGCACGTTCGTGGCGCTGCCGGGGCATGACGACGGGTACGAGTTCGATGAGCCAGGGCTCTATCCCGACGTGCTGCGGCCGGTCGCGGACGGCGAGGCACGGGTGCGGTTCGGAAGTTGGAGCGCGCTGTGGTTCGACGTGACGACGAGCGACCCGGCGCGGGCCGGCGTCCACGAGCTCACGGTCGTGCTGAACGCACCTGACGGGTCCGAGCTGCATCGCGTGCCGGTCAGCGTCGAGATCACCGGGATCGAGCTGCCGCCGCTGGACATCGTGTCGAGCCACTGGATGCACCTCGACGCGCTGGCGGACCACTACGGCGTCGAGGTGTTCGGCGAGGAACACTGGGCGATCGTCGAGCGCTTCATGGCGTCCGCGGTGGAGATGGGCGCGACGTCCCTGCTCGCCCCGGTCTGGACGCCGCCGCTCGACACCGCGGTCGGCACGTACCGGACCGTCGTACAGCTGATCGACATCACCGCGACGGCCGACGGGTACGCGTTCGGCTTCGACCGGCTGCGGCGCTGGCTCGAGCTGTGCCGGCGTACCGGGATCACCGGCGTCGAGGTCGCGCACCTGTTCACCCAGTGGGGCGCGAAATCCACGCCCGGCATCGTGGTGAACGGCGAACGCGCCTTCGGCTGGGACGTCCCGGCGACGGACCCGGCGTACCGCGAGCTGATGCAAGCCCTGCTGCCCGCACTGCAGGCGGTGCTCGACGAGGAGTGGGACCGGGAGTACGTCGTGTTCCACATCTCCGACGAGCCGTCGGGGGAGGACGGGCTGGCGAGCTACCTCGACGCGAAGGCGGTCGTCGCCGACCTGCTGAAGGGCTGGACCGTCGTCGACGCGCTCAGCGAGCACTCGTTCTACACCTCCGGCGCGGTCGCGCTGCCTGTCGTCGCAACGAACCACGTCGAGCCGTTCCTCGCCGAGCGCCCCGAGAAGCTGTGGGTCTACTACTGCGTCAGCCAGGACCGCGACGTCGCGAACCGCTTCATCGGCATGCCGTCGGCCCGCAACCGGGCGATCGGCCACCAGCTGTTCGCCTCCGGCGTGGACGGCTTCCTGCACTGGGGTTTCAACTTCTGGTACACGCAGCACTCGATCCGCCGCATCGACCCGTTCGCCGACACGTCCGCCGGCGGCGCCTTCCCGTCCGGCGATCCGTTCACGGTCTACCCCGGCCCGGACGGTACGCCGTGGCCGTCGCTCCGGCACCGCGTCTTCGCGCAGGCCATGTGGGACCACCGCGCCCTCCAGGCCATCCGCGCCGCCAAGGGCAACGCAGCCGCCACCGAGATCGTCGACCCCGACCACACACTCCGCTTCGACCGCCCCGTTCTGGATCCGCTCCACTACTACGCGGCACGTAACCGGATGGTGAAGGCGCTGACACCCGAGCAGTGACAACCGGCGTGACGGCAGCGGAGTCCTTCAGGTGTGAGGGACTTCGCTGACCGGCGTCGTACCCGTTCCACCGCGGTCGTGCTCGCACTGACGGTGATCGGGGCGATCCTGCCGGGCGTCGGGCTGATCGTCGGGGGACGGCGCAAGCTGGGCGCGTTCGTGCTGACGGTGACCCTGGCGCTGGCCGGGGCCGCGGCGTACGTCGCGGTCGCCCGGCCGCCCGCGGTCCTCGCGCTCGTGGTGTCGCCGCACAAGCTGCTGATCGTCGCGGCCGCGCTGGTGGTGGTGGGGCTCGCCTGGGTGTGGGTGGTGGTCGCGTCGCACGAGCTGGTTCGGCCGTTGACGATGAAGTGGGTGCCGCGGCTGGCCGGGGCGTTGCTGGTCGGCGTACTGAGTTTCGCGATCGCGCTCCCGACGACCGCGGCGGTGACCGCCGTACTGTCGCAGCGGGACCTGATCGGCAGCGTCTTCCTGCCTGGCTTGGACTCCCGGAGTGCGACCCGGCCGGACGTGAACGTCCGCGACCCGTGGGCGAACCGGCCGGAGCTGAACGTCCTGCTGCTCGGCGGCGACGGCGGCGCGAACCGGACCGGCATCCGCACCGACAGCGTGATGGTCGCGAGCATCGACACCCGCACCGGCGCGACCCATCTGATCTCGCTCAGCCGGAACTGGATGCGGATGCCGTTCCCGGCGAACTCCCCGCTGCACAAGGCGTATCCGGACGGGTTCTGGGACCCGGCGCTCGGCGACGTCGAGCAGCCGGAGTACTACCTGGACGCGATGTACGACAACGTACCGAAGGCGCATCCCGGGATCCTCGGGCCGACCGACAACGAGGGTGCCGACGTGCTGAAGGAGTCCGTCGGTGCGGCGGTCGGGCTGCCGATCGACTACTACGTCCAGCTCAGCGTCCAGGGCTTCGAGAAGATGATCGACGCGCTCGGCGGCGTGACCGTGAACATCAACTACCCGGTGCCGATCGGCGGCGACTACGGCATCGGTCCCGGTACTCGCGGTCCGCGCAAGCCGACCGGGTATCTCGAGCCCGGGCCGAACCAGAAGCTCGACGGATATCACGCGATGTGGTTCGCCCGCGGCCGTTACGGACTCGACGACCCGTCCCGGCAGGCGCGGCAGCGGTGCACGATCCAGGCGCTGGTGCACAGCGCGAACCCGGCAACTGTGGTATCGAGGTACCAGCAGATCGCTGCCGCCGGCAAGCAACTGCTGCGCACCGACATCCCGCAGGAGCTACTGCCCGCGCTGGTCCGGCTGGCCGTGAAGATGAAGCACGCCGCCATCACGAACGTCGACCTCGACGGCGCCAAGAACTTCCCGACCGGCCGCGACCCGAACTACCCGGCCATCCGCGAACTGGTGCAACAAGCGCTACACCCCGCGCATCACCCGGCCGCTACGCGACACGCCTCCACGGCGACTCCGGCCGAGAGCCTCGCGCAACTCTGTGCGTATCACCCGAGCTGAAATACACACACTGTCACGGTTTGGTGTCGTACTGTAATAGTACGTTCACTACAAGGAGGCAGTCGTGGAATCACCCAGTCCTGCTGCTCGGATAGGTGCGGAGTTTCTCGGAACGTTCTGGCTGGTGTTCGCCGGCTGCGGCGCGGCGGTGCTCGCCGGCGTGGTCCTCACCCCGGACAAGGTGCCGGTCGGCATCGGGTACCTCGGGGTCGCGCTCGCGTTCGGTCTGACGGTGCTGACGATGGCGTTCGCCGTCGGTCACGTCTCCGGCGGGCACTTCAACCCGGCGGTCACGATCGGCCTGGCCGTGGCCAAACGGATCGAGTGGAAGTGGGTGCCGACGTACATCGTCACCCAGGTCGTCGCCGGGACCGTGGCCGGCGCGATCCTGCTGGTCATTGCCAACGGCAAGCAAGGGTTCAGCGCGGTCGACAGCGGCTTCGCCAGCAACGGGTACGGCGACCGGTCGCCCGGCGGGTACTCGCTGCTGGCCTGTGCGGTGGTGGAGATCGTGCTGACGGCCTTCTTCCTGTACGTCATCCTCGGCGCGACGGACGACCGCGCGCCCAAGGGGTTCGCACCGATCGCGATCGGGCTGAGCCTCACGCTGATCCACCTGGTCGGCATCCCGGTCACGAACACGTCGGTCAACCCGGCCCGGTCGCTCGGCGTGGCCTGGTTCGCGGGCGGCTCGGCGCTCGGGCAGGTCTGGTTGTTCATCGTCGCGCCGATCGTCGGGGCCGCGATCGCGGGCGTGAGCTACGCCGCGATCACCGGCGCCCGCGTGGAGGAAGAGGTGGACCTGGGCGTCGCGAACAACCCGTAGGACGCGAGGCTCGGCGGGCGGCACGCCGTCAGCCGAGCCTGGTCCACTGTTCGAGGACGACCAGCGTCTTCGTCCCCGAGATCGCCTCGCCGGAGCGGAGCTTGCTGACGACCCGGCGCAGGTCGTCGACGCCCTCGACCCGGATTCGTACCAGCGCGTCCGGGTCGCCGGCCAGCGTCAGCACCTCCTCGACCTCGGGGATCTGCGCGACGAACTCCATGATCTGCGCGAGGTCCAGGTCGTCGGCGAAGTGCAGTTCGGTCATCGCCTCGATCCCGGTGGCGATCCGGCCGTGGTTGATCTTCACCGTGTACCGCTCGATCACGCCGAGCTTCTCCAGCCGCGCGATCCGGCGCTGCACCGGCGCCACCGTGAGCCCGACCGCGGCGGCGATCTCGCGTAGCGGCCGGCGGGCGTTCTCCAGCAGCAGGTCGAGGATCACGCGGTCGGTACGGTCGAGAGTCGCCTGGTCGGTCACGCAACAAAATGTACGCCGGACGGCGGGTATGTTGCGCCCGCTCAGGACGAATCGGCGTGCCGGTTGCGAATTGTCGCCAAACTGGAGGACCGGTGTTGTGACCCGGCCCACCAAGCCTCACGCTCGGGGCAACCGTCGCCGATTCTGGGAGTACCGATGACCGAGTTGCTCGATCGCCCGGTCGCCGCGCCGGACAGCACGCCGGCGCCGTACGACCTCGGCGACCGGTTCCGGACGGCGGGCCCGCCGACGCTGCTGACCGGTGTCCAGGCGATCGCCCGGCTGCTCGTCGAGCACCGCGCGCTGGACCGGCGCCGCGGGCTGCGGACCGCGTCGTTCGTCTCCGGCTACCAGGGCAGCCCGCTCGGCGGTCTCGACAAGCTGCTCGGCGGGATGCCGGACGTCCTGGACGCGAACGACATCCGGTTCGTGCCCGGCCTGAACGAGGAACTCGCCGCCACCTCGGTGTGGGGGAGCCAGATCGAGCTGCCGCTCGGCACCGCCACCCACGACGGCGTCACCGGTTTCTGGTACGGCAAGGGCCCCGGCGTCGACCGCGCCACCGACGCGCTGCGGCACGCCAACATGTACGGCGTGAACCCCCGCGGCGGCGCCGTACTCCTGGTCGGCGACGACCCGGCGTCGAAGTCGTCGACCGTACCGGCGGTCAGCGAGCGGTCCCTGGCCGCGCTCGGCATCCCGGTGCTGTTCCCGCGGAACGCCGCCGAGATCGTGACGCTCGGCCTGCACGCGATCGAGCTGTCCCGGACGACCGGCTGTGTCGTCGCGCTGAAGATCGTCGCGGACGTCGCCGACGGCGCCTGGGTGGTGGACGCCGCCGCGGCCGACGTACGCCCGGTCGCGCCCGCGATCGAGTGGGACGGCACGCCGTACAGCTACCAGCAGCGCCCGATGATCATCCGCCCGGACGCGATCGTGCGCGCCGAGGCCGACCTGGTCGGCCCGCGGACCGAGCTCGTCCGTGCGTACGCCGTCGCGAACGGGCTGGACGTGCTCGATGTCGACCCTGAGAACGCGCGGGTCGGATTCGTTGCCTCGGGCAGCTGTTACGACTCGATGCGACAGGCAATGACTGACCTCGGCGTCACCGGCGAGGAGCTCGCCCAGGCAGGCATCCGGGTCCTCCGCCTCGGCCTGATGAGCCCCGTTGCCGCCAGCACCGTTCGCGCGTTCGCCGAGGGCCTGGACCGGATCGTGGTGGTCGAGGACAAGACCGCGTTCGTGGAGACGCAGATCCGCGAGATCCTCTACGGTACGCCGAACGCGCCGCAGATCGTCGGCAAGCGGGACGCGGCCGGCCGGATGCTGATCCCGGCCGACGGCGAGCTCACCTCGGGCCGCCTGCTCGGCCCGCTCCGGCAGCTGCTGCAGGACCTGGTCGCGATCACCCCGCCCACCCCGCGGCGCACGCAGCTCCCGCTGCTGTCGACCAGCCGGTCGGCGTACTTCTGCAGCGGTTGCCCGCACAATCGGTCGACCGCGCTGCCGGAAGGCTCGATGGGCGGCGGCGGGATCGGCTGCCACGCGATGGTGACGATCTCCGATCGGGAGGACAGTGCGGTCACCGGCGTCACCCAGATGGGCGGCGAAGGTGCGCAGTGGATCGGGCAGGCGTGGTTCACCGACGCCGGACACATCTTCCAGAACGTCGGCGACGGGACGTTCTTCCACTCCGGGCAGCTCGCCGTCCAGGCCTGTATCGCCGCCGGGGTGAACATCACGTACAAGCTGCTCTACAACGAGGTCGTCGCGATGACCGGCGCGCAGGACGCCGAGGGCGCGCTGACCGTGCCGCAGTTGACGCACAAGTTGCGCACCGAGGGCGTGGAGAAGATCGTCGTCTGCGCCGAGGACCCGAGCCGGCACCGCCGCCGCGACCTCGCGCCCGGCACGCTGCTGTGGGACCGCGACCGGCTCGACGAGGCGCAGCGCATGCTCCGTGAGACGCCCGGCGTCACCGTGCTGATCTACGACCAGCACTGCGCCGCGGACGCGCGCCGGCAGCGCAAGCGCGGCAACCTGCCCGCGCGCACCCAGCGCGTCGTCATCAACGAGGCGGTCTGCGAGGGCTGCGGCGACTGCGGTGTGAAGAGCAACTGCCTGTCGGTGCAGCCGGTCGAGACCGAGTACGGGCGGAAGACCCGGATCGACCAGACCTCCTGCAACACCGACTACAGCTGCCTCGACGGCGACTGCCCGTCCTTCGTCACCGTGGAGACGGCGTCGAGCCGCAAGCGTACGTCGTACCCCGAGCCGCCGCCGGTCGTCCCGAGCAGCGCCGAGGAGCGGGTGACCGGCACCCAGAACGTGTTCATGGCCGGCATCGGCGGCACCGGCATCGTCACGGTCAACCAGGTTCTGGCGACCGCCGCGCTGCGGGCCGGGTACTCCGTGGAATCCCTCGACCAGACAGGCCTGAGCCAGAAGGCGGGACCGGTCACCGGCCACCTGCGGTTCGCCGAGGGCGAGCTGGAACCCGCGAACCGGCTGACGCCCGGATCCGCGGACTGCTTCCTCGGCTTCGACCTGCTCACGCTCGCCGAGGACCGGAACCTTGCCTACGGCAACGGTGCGCTGACCCGGACGGTGGTCTCGACCAGCCGGACGGCGACCGGTGCGATGGTGTACGACCCGGCCGTCCGGCATCCCGAGGAGGCCGCCCTGCTGGAGCGGGTCCGCACCGCCACCGCGGAGCTGTTCGAGTTCGATGCGCTCGAGGCCGCCGAGCGGCTGTTCGGCAACACGCTCGCGGCGAACTTCCTGCTCGTCGGCGCGGCGTACCAGACCGGCGCCCTGAGACTGCCGGCCGCCGCGATCGAGGAGGCCATCGAGATCAACGGCACCGCGGTCGCGGCCAACATCGCCGCGTTCCGCTGGGGCCGGATGGCCGTCACGAACCCGGCCGCCTTCCGTGCACCGGAGACCCCCGTCGCGGTCCGCGAGGTTCCCGCCTCGGTCGCAACCTCCGGTCTCGAAGGCGAAGTACTGCGGCTCGTCACCCAGCGCGCCACCGACCTCGTCGCGTACCAGAACGTCAAGCTGGCCGACGCGTACGTCGACGTCGTCGCGCGGGTCGCCGCCGCCGAGCAGGCCGTGACCGCGGAGACCCGGTTCAGCGAGGCCGTCGCGCGGAACCTGTTCAAACTGATGGCGTACAAGGACGAGTACGAGGTCGCCCGGCTCCTCACCGACCCGGAGTTCCTGGCGACGACGGACGGCCCGGTCTCGTTCAAGCTGCACCCGCCGATCCTCCGCGCCCTCGGCCGGACGAAGAAGATCTCCTTCGGCCCGCGCACCCACGGCGCGCTCCGGATCCTCGCCCACCTGAAACCGCTCCGCGGCACCCGCGCCGACCTCTTCGGCTACGCCCACGTCCGGAAACTCGAACGCGCCCTCCGGGATCACTACCGCGGCCTGGTCGTCGACCTCGCCGCCACCCTCGACCCGGAGTCGTACGACCGTTCCGTCCAGCTGGCCGAGCTGCCGGACCTGATCCGCGGCTACGAGTCGGTCAAGCTCCGCAACATCGACCGCTACACCGCAGCTCTCGAGGACCTCGGCGTCCGGATGGGCTGAGAGCCCGTTCGGGCGGCGGTCATGTTGCCGTTGCCTGGAAGACGCCGTGGGGTGTTTGGTTTCCGGCATGACTGACGCCGCAATTACCGCCATCACCAGGAGAGGTCTGTTGACCGCAGCCGGTGCGGGGACGATCGTCGCCTTGGCGCCGATCAGCTTCGCGGCTGCGGCGACCGGCACGTCGAACACCCAGGTGGTGGAGGGACACATCGCACCAGGGCCGACGGACTTCGTGTACCTGCCGGTCAACGTCCCGCGAGGGGTCCAGCAGATCTCGGTGAGCTACAGCTACTCCAAGCCGGCAGTGCCGTCCGGTACGCCGGGGAACTCGTGCGACATCGGGATCTTCGACGCGCGGGGCTTCGACTTCGACGGGTCCGGGTTCCGCGGCTGGTCCGGCGGCTTCCGGACCGCGTTCAGCATCAGCCGGACCGAGGCCACCCCGGGGTACCTGCCCGGCGACGTGATGCCGGGGACCTGGCACATCGTGCTCGGTCCGTACCAGGTCGCGCCGCAGGGCCTGGACTACCACGTCGAGGTCACGCTGACGTACGGCGACCCCGGTGCGGCGTACGTCCCGGCGTACCCGCCGAACCGGGCGAAGGGCCGCGGCCGCGACTGGTACCGCGGCGACTGCCACCTGCACACGGTGTACTCCGACGGACGCAACCAGCCCGCGGACGTGGCCGCTGGTGCGCGCGCAGCCGGCCTGGACTTCATGGTGTCGACCGACCACAACACCAGCGCCTCGCACGGCTCGTGGGGTCCGCTCGCCGGTGACGACCTGCTGATCGTCACCGGCGAAGAGGTGACCACGCGCAACGGTCACTGGCTGGCCCTCGGCACGAAGCCGGGGCAGTGGATCGACTGGCGGTTCCGGTCGCGCGACGGCGTGTTCGACAAGATCCAGCACCAGGTCCACAAGGCCGGCGGCCTGTGCGTGTCGGCACACCTGTACTGCCCGTGGATCGCGAGCGAGTGGAAGTTCGGGTTCGAAGGGCTCGACGCCACCGAGGTGTGGACCGGCCCGTGGGGCTGGGACGACGACGCCGCGGTGTCGACCTGGGCGAACCTGCTCGCCGCGGCGGTCCGGGAGAAGAAGCCCTGGCTGCCCGCGATGGGCAACAGCGACGCCCACAACCCGGGCAACGTCATCGGCCTGCCGCACAACGTCGTCCTCGCCGACGACCTGTCGAAGGACGCGGTCCTCGCCGGTCTGAAGGCCGGGCGGTCGTGGATCGCGGAGTCCTCGAAGGTCTCGCTCGAGTTCACCGCGACCTCGGCGTACGGACGGAAGGCCGGGATCGGTGAGCGGCTGGCGGCGCAGCCGACCGAGCAGATCACCGTGACGACCAAGGTCAGCGGCGTACCGAACGGCACCGTGCGGATCCTCACCGACGAGGGGCAGATGCTGCAGAGCAGCCTCGACGGCACGGGCGCCGGTACGGTCACGTGGCTGACCACGCCGCTCAGCGCCGCGTTCGTCCGCGCCGAGGTCCGGCACCCGCTCGCCGACGGTACGCCGGGTCACACCTCGATGGACCCGGGCCTGACCTTCGGTCCGATGGCCGCGCTCACCAACCCGATCTTCCTCGGGCGCGGCTGACCCTCACGCGGGCCCGGCGTACAGGACGGGGTTCAGGGCAGACTGGGGGAGCTGGCCCGCCTGTGCGTCGGGCATCCAGTTGGCGAGGTCGTTGGCCTGGTACTGGTTGGTGGGTTCGGCGATGCGAATGTCAGCGTCCAGGTAGATGACGGTCATCACCCGGCGTGGGACGGTGCCGCGGTTGGGGCCGGCGTGGTGGAAGGTCCAGCCGCGGTGGAAGCTGGCGTCGCCGAGAGCGAACGGTTCGACGACGTCTTCGAACTCCTGCTCGGCCACGGCCTGCTTGAGCCGTTCCTCGGATTCGTCGGAGATCGGGAGGTCGCGGCCGACGGCGAAGTTGTGGCTGCCGCGGGCGAAGGCGAGCGGTCCCATCTCGAGCGGGGTCTCCTGCAGTGGCAGCCAGATCGTCACGCAGCGGTCGCTGGACAGCGGCCAGTAGTACTGGTCGGCGTGCCAGGGGGTGATGCCGCCGCTGGGCTCCTTGTAGAGCGCTTGGTCGTGGTAGAGGCGTACGGCGTGGACGCCGAGGAGTTGTGCGGCGATGCCGGCGAGGCGGCGGGAGAAGACCAGTTCCTTGACCTTCTCGTTCTGCTGCCAGAGATTCGTGACCTGGAGGAAGGCCTTGCCGTAGGTGTCGCGTTCGGCCAGGGGCAGGTGCTGGGTGTTCAGCCGGATCACCTCGCCGGTGATGGTCGGCTCGTACTCGGCGATGGTCTCGGGGCTCAGTACCCCGGACAGGTGCATGAACCCGTCGCGGGTGAAGTCGGCGGTGGCGGTCGGGGGCAGCTTCTCGTACGGCGTGTCCAGCTCGGTCGTCATACTCCAACGATTCCAACCCGGCGCCGTCGGCGCTACGTCGCTGATGGCCTGTTCTGGTACTGGGTTGTCCTTCTACGATGGGCCGATGAAGCCGCGCTACGAGCGACCCGGGGTCCCGGACGGCTCGACGTTCACCAGCTTCCTGCGCTGTGAGGACTCGTACGACTTCGCGTGGCACTTCCACCGCGAGTACGAGTTGACGCTGATCACGGCCGGATCCGGGACGAGATATGTGGGTACCACCGTCGAGCGCTACCTGCCGGGTGACCTGGTCCTGCTCGGCCCCGAGCTGCCGCACACCTACGCATCGTCGCAGCGGTCCGAGGCCGCGGTCACGCAGTTCCGGCACGACTTCCTCGGGCCGGACTTCTTCGACCTCCCGCAGTTCGGCGCGATCCGGCTGTTGCTGAGCGGATCGTCGCGCGGGTTGTCCTTCAGCGCGGTCCCTCCGGAGCTGGCGGCCGCTGTCGCGCGGATTCCCGAGCTCGGACCGGCCGACCAGACCGTGCGGCTGCTCGACGTACTGAGCCGCCTGGCGGAAGCACAGTCGGTGCCCGTCACGGGCGCCGGGTACGCCGCCGCGCCGAGCACCGTCGTACGCGACCGGGTCGACGTCGTGTGCCGGCACCTGCAGGAGACGCACACGGAGCCGGTACAACTGGAGGAGATCGCGGCGCTGGTGCACCTGACGCCGACGTCGTTCAGCCGCTTCTTCCGTCGCGCGCTCGGCTGCACCCTCACCGACTACGTCAACCAGCTCCGCGTCGAGACCGCCAGCCGGCTGCTGACGACCACCTCGCTCCCGATCACCGACGTGGCGACCCGCAGCGGCTTCCGGAACCTCGCCAACTTCAACCGCCGCTTCCGCGAACTCAAGTCGATGCGACCCACCGAGTACCGCGCGGCGCACCCGGCGGCTACGCTCTCCGCCCGATGAGTATTCAGTTCGGCGGTGACTACAACCCGGAGCAGTGGGACGAGGCGACGTGGATCGAGGACGTCGCGCTGATGCGGGCCGCGGGCGTCACGATGGTCACGGTCGGCGTGTTCGCGTGGGCGAGGCTCGAGCCGGTCGAAGGGCAGTACGAGTTCGGCTGGCTCGACCGGGTGCTCGAGCTGCTGCACGACGGCGGGATCAAGGTCTGCCTCGCGACCCCGACGGCGGCGCCGCCCGCGTGGATGGCGCGGCGGTACCCGGAGACGCTGTCGGTCGACCGCAACGGGCAGCGGCGTACGTTCGGGTCCCGCGCGCACTTCTGCCCGTCCTCGCCGCACTACCGGGAGCGGAGCGCGGCGATCGCCGACGCGCTCGCCGAGCGGTACGCCGATCACCCGGCGCTGGCGTTGTGGCACGTCAACAACGAGTACAACGCCGAGTGCTACTGCGACATCTCGGCCGCCGACTTCCGGGCGTGGTTGCGCGAGCGGTACGAGACGATCGCGGCGCTGAACGAGACCTGGGGTACGGCGGTCTGGGGGCAGACGTACGCCGAGTGGGCGGAGGTGGAACCGCCGCGGCCGTCGATCACGCTGCTCAACCCGGCGCGGCTGCTCGACTGGCGCCGGTTCGTGTCCGACGCGACGCTCGCGTGCTTCGTCAACGAGCGGGACGCGCTCCGCCGGCGTACCCCTGGGGTCCCGGTCACGACGAACTTCATGACCATGCACAAGACGATCGACCACTGGACCTGGGCGGCCGCGGAGGATGTCGTTGCCCTGGACGCCTATCCGGATCCGCACAGCCCGACCGGGTCGATCGACGCCGGCCTGGAGTGCGACCGGATGCGGTCCCTGCGCGGCGGTCAGCCGTGGCTGCTGATGGAGTCCGCGACGTCCGCGGTCGGCTGGCGCTCGGTGAACTCGGCACGCGACCCGGGCCAGCTCCGGGTGGCGTCGCTGCAGGCCGTGGCCCGGGGCGCGGACGCGGTGATGTTCTTCCAGTGGCGCGCGTCCCGGCGTGGCGCCGAGCGGTTCCACTCGGCGATGGTCCCGCACAGCGGACCGGACAGCCGGATCTTCCGCGAGGTCAGCGCCCTCGGGCACGACCTCGAACGGCTCGCCGAGCTGGCCGGTACGACGGTGCCCGCGGACGTCGCGATCGTCTGGGACTGGACGTCCTGGGCGACCCTCGACGAGTCGCCGAGGCTGTCGGAACACGTCACGTACGGCGACCAGGTGCTGCGGTACTACCGGGAGCTCTGGCACCGGAACATCGGCGTCGACCTCGTCCGCCCGACCGACGACCTCTCGGCGTACCGTCTGGTGCTGCTGCCGGCCGCCTTCGCCCTCGACGACAACCCGGTACTCCGGCAGTACGTCGCCGGCGGCGGCCACCTGCTGGCGTCGTACGCGACCGGCACGATCGACACCACAGCGGCCGTCCACGCCGGGGGAGCGCCCGGCCCGCTTCGGGAGGTGCTCGGGCTGCGGGTGGAGGAGGCGAACCCGCTCCCGGCCGGCGTCGAAGTACCAGTCGATGATGGGTATGCGGTCCTCTGGCAGGACATCGTCGTCCCCGAGACCGCGACGGTACTCTCCCGTTACACGGACGGTCCGTGGGCCGGAACGCCTGTGGTGACAGCGAATACCTACGGCGCCGGCATCGCGACGTACGTCGGCGCAACCCTCTCGGACCCGCTCGCCGCCCGGGTCCTCGACGAGGTCTGCCGCCAGGCGGGTGTGGAAGGCCACCCGGCGGCACCGATGGTCGAGGTGGTCGAACGGCACAGTGCTTCGCACCGCTACCACCTCGTGCTCAACCACCGACCCGTCCCCGTCGACCACACGGTCCCCGCCGGCGTCGACCTCCTCACCGGCACCGAGTGCTCGGGCCTGATCCGTCTGCAGCCCTACGACGTCAAGGTGATCCGCGTTTAGTCCTCGGACACCACGATCACGCTGTCGCCGGCTCCCAGCGTCAAAGGCGCCGACCTGACCGGGTTGAGGACGACGCCGTACGCCGGCGGCCGGTCGCTGTGCCGCTTGAGCCGGTAGCCGATCGCGATCTCGCCCTGCCGCCGGGCCGCCTCGACGACGGTCGCGAAGTTGGCCTCCGCGCCGGGAACCAGGTAGTTCTGCGCCGGCTTGAGGTAGATCTCGGAGCCGTCCGGGTCGAACAGGTCCGCGAACACCGCGTGCAGATGCCGGTTCTCGGCCAGTTGGGTGAGCAGCAGGCTGACGAGCTTGCTGCTCACGATGAAGTCGTCGGCCTTCGTCACCTGGGCGACCCGGCGGTTGTTGTCGTCGTACATCTCGGTGACGATCGACTACGGGTCGCCGAGCTGGACCTCGATGTCGCGCAGGTGCAGCAACGTCAGCAGCGTGCGGTTGTCGGCGTGATCCGGCGCGACGCCGTCGTCGGCGAGCACCACGATGTGCTGGTATGTGCCGAGGTCGAGGGCCTCCAGCGCGGACCTCGTCGTCGGCTCGCAGCGCCGGTAGCGGACCTTGAGGTTCGTCCGCTTGGCCTTCGTCACGCCGGGCGGCTCCTCCGGCGCGGCGATGTCCAGCGTCGAGCGGGGCTCGACGAAGCGGTCGAGCAGGTCGATGATCTTGGCTGCCCGGTTGTTCCAGCCGATCAGCAGCGTCCGGTTGGGCCGCGGCTCCTGCTCGGCCGGGGTCGCGATCGCCGCCTCGACAACCGGCGGCGCCTCCGCGGCCAGCCTGATCAGCAGGTCGTCCTCGGCCAGCACGATCATCTGGTCGCCGCCGCCGATCACGGTGTCCATCCCCGGATTCACCAGCACCCGTCCGTCGCTCGTACAGACGCCGATCGGTACGCCGAGCGCGTACCGGTTCAGCGTCTCGCCGTACGTCGAACCCTCGAGCACCGGCTCGGCCTTCAGGTAGAACTCGCTGCCCGCGAAGTCCAGCAGGTCCGTGCACACCGCGGACAGCCCGGCCTGCCGGTGCGACTGGACGACGAGCCGGACCATGATGTCGTCGGCGTCGACCAGCAGCGCGTCGTCGCCCGCCGCCAGTCGTGCGGCGGCGACGTTGTCCGAGTCGAGGACCGCCGCCACGACATGCGGACGGGTGGCCGGCCAGGCGCGGTTGTTCAGTAGCAGCAAGGTCTTGATCACGTCGATGTCCGCGTCCGCGCCGGACGGCGGCAGGACCAGGATCGAGCGCGCCGTGTCCGGGCTGACCAGCTCCAGATCGGACGCCTTCAACGGGCTCCCGGACCGGCAGATCACCCGGATCCGGCCGGACTGCGGGACCAGTGCGCGGATCTGGTCCTCCATCTCGACCTTGTCCCGGTCCGCCAGCACGACGACGCACGGCTTGCGCTGCCCGAGGTTCGCGGTCGCCAGCTCGCCGATCACCGTGAACACCTGGTCGGACCAGCCGAGCAGGATCGTGTGCCCGGACTCGATCAGCCGCGATCGGCCCTTCCGCAGCTCACCGATCCGGTTCTCCAGGCCGGTCGTCAGCACACCGATCAGCGAGCTGACGATGAAGATGCCGCCGATCGTGACGGTCAGCATCAGCGCCAGGAAGATCGGCTTGCCGGTGTCGCCGCCCATCGTGCCCGGGTCCAGCGTCCGCAGCAGACTCATCCACGCCACGCCGCCCCAGCCGCCGCTCGCCTCGGTGTCCTCGTTGGTCAGCAGCACCACGAGAATCGTCACCACGGCGATCAACGCGACCGAGGCCAGCCCGAGCCAGCCGATCAGGGCGGGCGTACCGCGGTCCATCGTGCCGTCGAACCAGTACCGCAGCCGATTACGCCACTTGAGCCGCCTCGCGGGCACTACCGCACCTCCGTCACCGTCGCGCCCGCCAGGCCCACCGCCCACCGAATCACCGGCAGAACGCTAACAGTGCAACCGCTTTCAGCCGCGCGGTACGGCGTAGTGCAGGCGGACCGTTCCGCCGGTGTCCGCGTGGACCGACAGCAGCTCGAGCCGGGTCGCGGGTGCACCGATCGCGAGTGGCGGTCCGTCCGCGACCGACGGCGTACCGAGTCCGCCGATCAGGGCGGGTAGGACGGTGACGTAGAGCTCGTCGATCAGGTCCGCGCGGAGCAGGGCGCCGTTCAGGCCGCCGCCGGCGGTGGAGAGGACGCAGGTGATGCCGAGCTCGGTGCCCATCGCGGTGATGGCGGCGGGCAGGTCGACGTGGTCGTCGCCGGTGACGAGGTAGCAGATGCGTTCGCGGCGGAGGTAGGCGAGATAGTCGGCGGGTGTCGCGCGTGACACCAGGACGAGGGCGTCCCAGTTCTCGTGCTTCTCGGTCCACCGCACCCGGCCCCGGCTGTCGACGACCGTGAACCACATGTGCGGCGGCGACTCCTGCCCGACGATGTCCGGCGGCAGAAAGTGCTCGTACAGCCCGTCGACGTCACCGTCGTACGCCGGAAGCTCCGCCGATGTCTCGTCCTCCGCGACCAGGCTGCCACTCCCTTCGAGGAAGGCGTTGCAGCCGTACTGCGCCCTGAGGACGTCGATCACGTCGACGGCCTCGGACGCTTTCGGAGTGAGCGCCGCCCACAACTCCGAACTAGGCGGTCGCATCAGCAACGCATCCCGAGCCAGCGCCACCTTCCCGTCCGCACTGGCCCCGGCACTGACCACCACACGCGGCCGCTCACCCATTGTCGCCTCCCGGATCGTGGGCCCCAATCTCTATCAGCGCCTACCGACAGTTCTGGTGCAATCAATGGGAGCCTGTGATGGGTAGCGCGATCCGGAGGAGGAACGGCATGACCGGCTTGGACGACGTGGACGCACATCCCGGTGAACCGCATCGCGGCGGCATCGCCGAGCGGCTGAACTGGCTGCGCGCGGGGGTGCTGGGCGCGAACGACGGCATCGTGTCGACGGCCGGTCTGGTCGTCGGCGTGGCGGGTGCGACCACCTCGGCGACCGCGATCCTGACCGCGGGAATCGCCGGCCTCGTCGCGGGCGCGGTGTCGATGGCGCTCGGCGAGTACGTCTCGGTGAGCAGCCAGCGCGACACCGAACGTGCGTTGCTCGCCAAGGAGCGTGCGGAGCTGGCGGACTCGCCCGAGGACGAACTGGCGGAGCTGACCGCGATCTACGTGGCGAAGGGGCTGCGCCCGGAGACGGCGAAGCAGGTGGCGATGGAACTCACCGAGCGGGATCCGCTGGTCGCGCACGCCGAGGCGGAACTCGGTATCAGCCCCGACGACCTCACGAACCCCTGGCACGCCGCAGGCGCGTCGGCCCTAGCCTTCACCGCCGGCGCGCTCCTACCGCTGATCGCGATCTTGCTCCCAGGCCCCGCCATCCGCGTCCCGATCACCTTCGCGGTAGTCCTCCTAGCCCTCGCCGGCACCGGCGCCCTGAGCGCCCACCTAGGCGAAGCCCACCGCCTCCCCGCAGTCACCCGCCTAGTACTCGGCGGCGCCCTCGCCATGGCCGTAACCTTCGCCGTCGGCCAACTAGTCGGCTCAACCGGCATCTAACCCACCCGCCCGGACGGGTCGTGTGGGTGGGGAGGTTGGGACCTTGGCCTCTGTTGTGGGGGTGGGGTGGGGACGAGGGTGGGTGGCGAGAGTGCGGCCGGGTGACAGGGAGGAAGCGGTGATGAGCAAGTACATCCTCGTGGGTGTGGACGGTACGCCGGAGGCGTCTGTGGCGTTGCGGTGGGCCGTGGACGCGGCCGAGCGGCGCGGTCTCGGTGTGCGGGTCGTACGGGCGTATTTGAACGATCTCGACCGCTGGCCGGCGATCGGGATGGCCGGGTACGTGCCGCCGCCGTTGCCGTTGGACCAGTTTCAGGGCGAACTCGACGAGGCGGTTCGGCTCGTCCGGGACCGGCTCGGCGACGAGCGCGGCTCGGGGGTGCTGGCGGATCTCGATCCCGCGCACGCGCTGCTGGGCGAGACCGGTGACGCCGAGCTGGTCGTCGTCGGCACCAGGTCGCCGAACAAGTTGTCGGCGGCGTTCCTCGGCTCGGTCGCCACCGCGGTCGCGGCGAAGGCGCCCTGCCCGGTGGTCGTGGTCCGTGGCGAGCACCGGACCGGGCCGGTCGTGGTCGGCTCGGACGGTTCGCCCGACTCCGAGGACGCGATCGCGTTCGCCTTCGAGGAGGCGGCGCGGACGGGGAAGCTGCTGCGGCTCGTGTACTGCTGGCGGCCGGAGGCGGAGTACGCCGTACTGGTCGACAGTACGAAGGAACTCCTGAAGAACTGGCTGGCCGAGAGCCTCGCGCCGTACCAGGAGAAGTACCCGGCGGTGACCGTCCGGGCGACGGTCGTCGAAGGGCGGCCGAGTGCGAGCCTGATCCAGCTGTCCGAGATCGCCTCGCTGGTGGTTGTCGGCTCCCGCGGTCGTGGCGGGGTGAAGGGTCTGCTGCTGGGCTCGGTGAGTCAGAGCCTCCTGCACCACGCCGCGTCTCCGGTCGCGGTCATCCGCCGCCGCTGACCGGGCCTGCCGACTTCAGGAAGTCGGCGACCGGTCGGCGTGCGGTGGTGCCGTGCGGGCGGTCGTGGCCGAAGCGGATGATCATGTGCGCGTGGCCGGGCCGCCCGGTACGGCGCTGTACCTTCCGGCGCAGGTCGTCGTACTCCAGCGGCTGGTTGAGGAACGACGCGCTGACGCCGGCCCGGGTCGCGGTCAGCAGCACGCGTTCGAGTGCGGCGCCCGCGGTCACGTGGTCGGCGGGCTCGTCGAACTCGGTGGACAGTACGGCGAGGTCCGGGTGCTGTTCGAACCGGCGTTCGGCGCGCAGCCGGTCGGCCGGTTTGGTGCCGAGGTCGCGGACGGCGGACGGATAGCCGGTGGATCGCGGTCCGAGAGCCGCGCTCGGGACGCCGTCGACCGGTCGCTCGCCGCCGACCCAGTGCTCCCGCTCGGCGCGGCGGCGCCACTCGTGCACCTCGCGCAGATCGGTGTCGACGATCAGGTCGTAGACGATCCGCAGGTCGGCGTCGCCCAGCCAGGTGAGCTCGGCGCCCTCCGTATGCGCGGCCCGCATCAGAGCGACCCGGACGTTCTCGGCGATCGGGACGGCGTCGGACGGTTCGCGATCGGTGTGCCGGTACGGGATGTACCGGGCGAGGTCGAGCAGTTCGTCGTCGCGAGCCGCGGTCGGCTCGAGGACGATCCGGGCGAGCAGGTCGGGCTCGTCGTCCGGGTACGGCGCCAGCCCGAACCAGGCGCCGTACCCGAGGGTCTCGGCCGCACACCGCAGGTTGAACGTCGCGGCACCGGCGGCGATCCGCATCGCCCGCCCGGTCGGGTCCTCGGCGGGGAGGGTGCGTGAGCCGTCCAGATACACGTCGACCACCCGCCCGTCGACCTCGAACCGCCACGGCTGAGTGTTGTGCATGCTCGGCGCGGCAACAGCCGCCGAGACCAGTACGTCGACATCCCCTGCCGAAAGCTGACCAGCCACCACGAACTCCTCCCACTAGCTCTCCCCCTCCACCCTGCCGCCCGCGGAGCGGCCACCGCTGCAGCCAAGAGTCCCGACCCCACAGGCCTTTCGGCTCCCCACTGGGGCGCTGTGGAGATGGGTGGGGTGGGGTCAGGGGAGGGGGGCGCGGAGTTCGATGATGGTGCCGTGGGGGTGGATGGCGGTGATTTCTACGGTGCCGCCGAGGGATTGGGCGCGTTCGGTGAGGTTGCGGAGGCCGCTGTTGCGGCGGCGGTCGCCGATGCCTACGCCGTTGTCGGTGGTGCGGGTGATGACCTCGTCGCCGGCGATGGTGAGTTCGACGGTGACCTCGGTCGCCTGGGCGTGGCGGACCACGTTCGAGAGGGACTCGCGGACGGTCGCCAGGATCTGCGGGCGGATCACCGCCGACACCACGGTGTCGATCGGCCCGGTGCACACCAGCCGCGGCCGGAAGCCGAGCGCCTCGGCGTACTCCGAGACCAGCGCCTGTACGTCGGCCCGCAACGAACTGGCCCCCGGCGGCTGCTGGAGTTCGAAGATCGCGGCGCGGAGGTCGTGGATCGTGGTGTCGATGTCGTCCACCGCCCGGGTCAGCCGCTGCTGGTGCTCCGGCCGCACCAGCCGCTGCATGCCCTGCAACTGCAGCCCGGTCGCGAACAGCCGCTGGATGACGAGATCGTGCAGGTCGCGGGCGATCCGGTCGCGGTCCTCGAGTACGGCGAGCATGTCCCGGTCGCGCTGGGCCTGCGATCGTTCGAGCGCGAGCGTCGCCTGCCCGGCGAACATCCGGGCCAGTTCGGCGCCTTCGGCGATCCGGGTGCCGGTCCCGGACTCCGCCGCGACGACGAGTACGCCGCCCGTCCCGGAACTGCCCGGCGGCAACGACGCCAACGTCGTACGCCCCAGCACCGCCCCCTCGGGAAACGCGTCCACCCCGCCGGCGTCCCGCAGTACCTGCGCGAGATCCTCGATCACCACCTGCTCCCCGCCGCCCGCCCCCACCCGCCCGAGGATCGGAACAGTCCCAGGCACCCGCCGCCCGACGTACTTCGCGAACTCCGCCGGCCCATCGACGGCCCGCACCACGAGCTCGTCCGCATCGGTCAGCAGAACGGCGGAGACCTGCCCGCCAAGCACCTCACGCGACCGCCGGGCGATCAGCTGCAGCGCCTGGTCGATGTCGAACTCGCCGAGCATCAACTGGGTGATCTCGGCGGTCACCTCGTGCCAGTGCCGCCGCTGCTCGGTGTCGGCGTACAGCCGGGCGTTGTCGATCACCACCCCGGCCGCGGCAGCGAGCGCGGTGACGGTGCGCTCGTCGTCCTCGGTGAAGTCGGCGCCGCCGGTCTTCTCGGTCAGGTACAAGTTGCCGAAGGCATGTTCCCGGGTCCGGATCGGGACGCCGAGGAAGCTCTTCATCGGCGGATGGTTGGCCGGGAACCCGTACGAGCGCGGATGCTCGGCCAGGTCGTGCAACCGGATCGGCTCCGGACGGTCGATCAGCAGCCCGAGGATGCCGTGGCCCTCCGGGTACGGCCCGATCGCGGCGATCTCCTCGCCGGTGACCCCGTGCGTGATGAACCGGACGAGCCGTTTGCCGTCGGCGCCGACCACCCCGAGCGCGCCGTACCGGGCACCGGCGAGTTCGCAGGCGGCCGTGACGATCCGGTCGAGCGTACTGTTCAGGTCGAGATCCGCCCCGATGCCGACGACCGCGTCGAGCAGCGCCCGTAGCCGGTCCTGGTACTCAAGGATCTCGTCGACCCGCCCGAGCAACTCCTGCAGCAGGGCATCGAGCCGCACCCGGGAAAGCCCCGCAGGCTCCAACGCCCCCTCGTCCCAGGTCCCACGCACCCCCTCCACGGAGTCAGCCTAGGCAACCCGCCCCCACGGCACCAGCCGCCGGCCCTGGACCGACTCGATGCCGAGGCGGATCAGGCGGGGCTCGTCGATCGGCATCCAGGAATGCAGGGCGAGGGTACGGCGCAACTCCGCGGTCTCGTCGTCCGTGACGACGGACAGGTGCCCGATCGCGGTCACGGTCCAGCCGACGTGCCGTTCCGGGTCGACGTCGTCGGCCTCGAACGCGACGACGTCGCCGCGTTCGGCGGCCCGGAACTTGTCGCCCTGCCCGCTGCTGAACACGATCGTGTCGTCGTCCAGCACGAAGTTGACCAGCCGGATGGCCGGCAGGCCGGCGTAGGTGAAGACGAGGCGGCCGAGCGGGACCGACCCGAGCAGCCGCAGGCACTCGGCCGGGGACAGGATCGCCAGCCGGGACCGATCGGACAGTTTGCGGGTGCTCACGTCTCCAGGGTGGCCGTGCCGGCGAACTGCGGCCAGGGCCGAAAGTCCCGTGAGATCTTCCCCATTCGGACACGATTTGTTAAAACAAATTGACGCACCTGGCAATGTTGCCTGAGGCAGCATTGCCCGGGGCGCCGCTGTGAGGATAGCGTTCGCCAAATTGCCGCTGCGCGGGTTGAGCGCGGCGCTCGATCAGGAGGCTCGTGTGAAGCTCACGTCTGCCGTCGGGGTCACGGCGGCGATCGCCGCGGCGGCCCTCGGCCTTGCCGGATGTGCTCAGAAGAGCACCGGTTCCGCGGACACCGGTGGGGATTCCGGGACGAAGACCGTCCGGGTCTTCCTCAGCGGCGACACCAACGTCCAGACGCTGTGGGAGAAGGACCTGGCCCCGGCGTTCGAGAAGGCGAACCCGGGCTACAAGGTGGACGTCACGCTCGACCTGCACGGCGAGCACGACGCGCAGACGATGGCGAAGCTGGCCAGTTCGGTCGCGCAGAAGAAGGACCCGGGCTTCGACATCGTGGACGGCGGCTTCGTCGCGAAGGCCTCGGCGGCGAACCTGCTGCAGGCGGTCGACGCGAGCAAGATCCCCGCGCTGTCGGACATCCCGGCGGACGTCGTGAAGGCCGGCGGCACCGGCGGCATCCCGTACCGCGGCTCGTCCGTGCTGCTGGCGTACGACACCAAGACCGTGCCGACGCCGCCGAAGACGCTCGACGAGCTGCTCGCCTGGATCAAGGCGCACCCGGGCAAGTTCACGTACAACTCGCCGAAGTCCGGCGGTTCGGGCGGCGCGTTCGTGGCGACGGTCCTGGACAAGTACGTGCCCGCCGACGCGCGCGAGAAGATGACGGTCGGGTACGAGAAGGACCTCGAGTCCAACTGGGACAAGGGTTTCGCCGAGCTGAAGGGCCTGAACCCGTACGTCTACCAGAAGGGCGTCTACCCGAACGGCAACCAGCAGACGCTGGACCTGCTGGCGCACGGGCAGATCTCGATGGCCCCGGTCTGGTCCGACCAGTTCACCACCGGCGTCGCGAACGGCTCGATCCCGGCCACCGTGAAGGCCGCGCAGATCTCGGACCCGTCGTTCACCGGCGGCGCGGCGTACCTCGGCATCCCGGCGAACACCCCGAACGGCGACGCCGCGCTGAAGCTGGTGAACTTCGTCCTCGAGCCGGCCCAGCAGGCGTCGATCGTGCAGGACATCTCGGGCTACCCGGCGATCTCGCAGGACAAGCTGCCGGCCGAGGTCGCGGCGAAGTTCGCGAACGCCGACACCCGGAACCTGCGCAAGGGCTACTACGACCAGATGGGCAAGGACCTCAACAAGCTGTGGGACGAGAAGGTGCCCGGCAAGTGACCTCGGTCGCCGACGACCGGCCCGCCCCCCGCTCCCGGCCGGTGCGCCGGGCGCGGGAGGGGCAGGCCCGCGGCCTGTTCATGGCGCTGCCGCCGATCGTGCTGATCGCGCTGTTCATCGGGTTCCCGATCGTGCTCGCGTTCCTGTTCAGCCTCGGCTACACCGGTGGCCTGAACCGGACGATCGCGCTGATCGGCCAGAACGTCCACCACGCGAACGGCGGCACGCCGACGCTGGGCGCGTACTCCGACCTGTTCTCCGACCAGCGCTTCCTCGGCGACCTGGTGGTGACGGTGGTCGTCACGCTCGTCAGTACGACGGTCGTGATCCTGCTCGCGACGACGATCGGGCTGTACCTGAAGTGCCGCGGCGGAATCCTCGGCAAGGTGCTGTCCGCGCTGGCGGTGATCCCGCTGTTCATCCCGGTGGTGATCGCGTCCTGGGCGATCCTCGGGTTCTACTCCGCCGACGGGTTCCTGCACAGCGTCGCGGCCCAGTTCGGGGTGGAGTTCCCGATCTGGTCGTTCACGATGGTCACGGTGATCATCGGCTCGGTGTGGACCTCGCTGCCGTTCGCGACGCTGCTGGTCTCGTCCGGGCTGCAGTCGGTGCCGCAGGCAATGATCGACGCGGCCCGGGACGCCGGCGCCTCGTTCTTCCGGGTCGTCACCTCGGTGCTCGTCCCGATGGCCGGAGTGCCGATCGTGATCGCGACGACGTTCACGGCGATCGGTACGCTCGGCTCGTTCACGGTGCCGTACTTCACCGGCCCGAACTCGCCGAACATGCTCGGCGTCGACATGTCGAACTACTTCTCGGCGTTCAACCAGCCGCAGCAGTCGGTGGTGATGGCGTTCGTGGTGTTCGCGATCGCGTCCGGGATCGCCGCGGTGTACGTGTGGGCGAACTTCCGCTCGGCCAAGGAAAGCGGGGCGGTCTGATGGCCGAGGCAACCATCGAGCGTGCGGTCCCGCCGGTCGCGGACACGTCGCGCGCGGTACGGCGGGCCGTGAGCGGCGCGGTCGCGACGATCTTCGCGCTGGCGCTGGCGATCTTCATCATCGGCCCGCTCGCCTGGCTCGCGGTGCACGCGTTCGCCAAGAGCTGGACGTACCCGAACCTGTTTCCGGACGGCTGGACGCTGCACTGGTGGAGCGTCGTGTCGCAGGACCACGCGCTCGGGGTCGCCGTACAGAACTCGCTGTTCTTCGCGCCGATCACGGTGCTCGCGTCCGCGGTCGTCTGCCTGCCGGCGGCGTACGCGTTCGCGCGGTTCTCGTTCCCGGGCCGGCGGTTCTTCCTGATCGGGCTGTTCGCCGCCAACGCGTTCCCGAAGATGGGGCTGTTCGTGTCGCTGGCAGCGCTGTTCTACGCGCTGAACCTGATGAACACGATCCTCGGCATCCTGATCGTGCACGTGCTCGGCACGGTGGTGTTCATGACCTGGATCCCGGCCGCCGCGTTCGCCGCCGTACCGCGGAGTCTCGAGGAAGCAGCGCGGGACGCCGGCGCGTCGAAGTTGCGGACGTTCTTCAGCGTCACGCTGCCGATGGCGCTGCCCGGCATCCTGGTGGCGGCGATCATGAGCTTCCTCGCGTCGTTCGACGAGGCGCAGGGCACCTACCTGGTCGGCGCGCCGGACTACATGACGATGCCGACCGAGATGTACAGCCTGGTGCTCAACTATCCGACCCAGGTGGCGGCGGTCTTCTCGATCCTGCTCGCCATCCCTTCCGTCGCGCTGCTGCTGGCCGCGCAGAAGCACATCGTCGGCGGCCAGCTCGCCGAGGGCTTCCAGATCAAGTAGAGGCGCGCCCGTGACCACCAACTCAACTGTGACCACCGCGACCGAAGCGGCCCGCGAGCAAGCCGCGGCCGGGCTCGAGATCAGCGGCCTGCACAAGGCGCTCGGCGGCCGGACCATCATCGACAGCCTCGACCTCACCGTCCGGGCCGGCGAACTGGTCTCGCTGCTCGGGCCGTCCGGCTGCGGCAAGACGACGACGCTGCGGATGATCGCGGGCTTCCTCACCCCGGACGCGGGCTCGATCCAGGTCGGCGGCCGCGAGGTCGTCCGGCTCGGGCCGGAGCAGCGGCCGAGCGCGATGGTGTTCCAGAACTACGCGCTCTGGCCGCACATGACGGTGGCGAAGAACGTCGGCTTCCCGCTCAAGCTGCGCAAGCTGCCGAAGAAGGAGATCGCCGAGCGGGTGGACGCGGCGCTCGCGCTGGTGAACCTGATGCACCACAAGGACTCGCGCCCGGCACGGATCTCCGGCGGCGAGCAGCAGCGTACGGCGCTGGCCCGCGCGCTCGTCCAGGAGCCGGAGCTGCTGCTGCTCGACGAGCCGCTCAGCAACCTCGACGCGAAGCTGCGGGTCAAGGTCCGCGAGGACATCCGCGAGATCCAGCAACGGCTCGGCATCACCACGGTCGTGGTCACACACGACCAGGAGGAGGCGATGTCGATGTCGGACCGGATCGCGGTCATGAACGACGGGCGGATCGAGCAGTTCAGCACCTCGGTCGACCTCTACAGTGCGCCGGCGACCGAGTTCGTCGCGACGTTCATCGGGAGCCTGAACAGGTTCGAGGGCCGGCTCGACGGCGGCCGGATCACCGCGGGGGAGGGCGTGGTCGGCATTCGCCCGGAGGACGTGCGGTTCTCGACGGAGGTTGCCGACAGCAACGATGGCTGGGTGGCCGCGACGGTCGAGCGGGTGGTGCCGCGCGGGCACTTCGCCGAGCTGTACGTGAAGCGCGAGGACGCCGAGCTCCGCGCGTACGTCACCGGTGCGCTGCCGCCCGTCGGCGTCCGCGGGCACGCGCGGGTGGAGAAGTGGCTCGAGTTCGAGGACGGCAAGCTCGTACGGCAGGGGTCGGCCCGTTGATCACCGCACACCGGGGAGATGTCGAGCGCTACCGGGAGAACACGATCGCCGGTGTCCGGTCCGCGGTACAGAACGGCGCCGACCGGGTCGAGATCGACGTCCGCGTCACCCGCGACGGCCGCGTCGTACTGCTGCACGACCCCACGCTGCAACGGCTGTGGGGCGACGACCGCGCTGTCGCCGAGGTGGACTGGTCGGAGGTGTCCGCGCTCGGCGACGGGGACGACCGGATCCCGCTGCTCGCCGATGCGCTGAAGGTCGTTGCCGGTACGCCGGTGACGCTGCTGATCGACATGTCCGACCCGGACTGCGCCGCGCCGGCCGTTGCCGTCGCACGCGAGGTACCCGACGCGCGCGTCGCGTGGTGCGGGGACCTGGACGCGATGCGGCGGATCCGCGGGCTCGACCCGGACGCGCGGATCTGGCTGCCCTGGGACCGGCGCGACCTTCCGCCGGCGGACCTGGTCGCGGAGTTGCGGCCGGACGTCGTCAACTCGGCGTACATCTTCCTCAGCCCGGCACTCGTCGAGGCGGCGCACGCGGCGGGCGCTCAGATGGCCTGCTGGACGGTCGACGACGAGGACGTGATGCGCTGGGTGCTCGCCACCGGTGCGGACGCCGTGACCACGAACCGATTGCGTGTCCTGCAGGGAGTCGTTGCCGAAGGCCCCGAGTCGTGGAAGAGCGCGCCGCGGCCGGCGCTGCTGACGTACGAGGAGCTGGAAGAGGCCATCGCGGTCGCCCACGAGCTGGCACGCTGGGCCGTCGACTACACGAGCAGCGCCGAGCTCGGCGTCATCCGGACGAAGGCGCATGCCGCCGACCACGTCACCGCGATCGACGTCGCGGTCGAGCAGCGCGTCCGCGAGGTCATCGCGGAGCGCCTGCCGGGCCACCTGGTCGTGGGCGAGGAGCTCGGCGGCGTCGCCCAGGCCGGGACGCCGTGCTGGTACGTCGACCCCGTCGACGGTACGGCGAACCTCGCGAACGGCATGCCCTGGACGTCGTTCTCGCTGGCGCTGGCGATCGACCGGGAGCCGCTCGTCGCGGTGGTCGGCGACACCTGGCACGGGCAGGTGTTCGGAGCGGTCGCGGGGCGTGGGGCGGAGCGGGACGGCGTACCGCTGGTGCTGCCGCCGGCGGAGAGCGTGAGCCTGACCGGGACGATGGTCAGCACCGAGCTCCTGGGACATCAGGCGTGGCCGGGGATGTACGCGTTCTTCGACGCGTTGCGGGACCGGTTCTGCACTGCCCGGATCATGGGATCGGGGACGTTGTCGCTGACCGGACCGGCCGTGGGGCGTGGTGCCGGCGCGGTCATCGAGCGCTTCAGCCCGATCGACCACCTGGCCGCCGCGTTGATCGTTCGCGAGGCCGGCGGCGTACTGCTCGACGACGCAGGGAACGAGACCGTCTGGCCGACCGCGGGTGGGATCCTCGCGGCGCGCCCGGAGTACGCGGCCGAGCTGTACGAGGTGTGGAGCACCGCCCGCGGGTGACGGACCGCCGTGTGTAATGCTGTCTGGCATGAGTGGGATGGAGCCGCTGACCTGGGCCTCGTTCCTGGGCAGTTGGCGGCTCGCGCCGGTCTGGCTCGCGGTGTGCGTCGTACTCGCGGGCGGCTACCTGATGCTGCGGCTCCGTGGGAGCGGGCGATCGACGGTGCGTCCCTGGCGGGCGGCGTCGTTCGTGCTCGGCTGCGCGATCCTGTGGGTGTGCATCGCGTCCGGGATCGGCGCGTACGCGATGTCGGTGTTCTGGATGCACATGGTGCTGCACCTGACGCTGATCATGGTCGTACCGATCCTGCTCGTGCTCGGGCATCCGATCACGGTCGCGCTCGAGTCCGCGCCCACCGAACGGCAGTCCCGCGCGCGGCGGATCGTGGCGTCGCGGCCGGTCGGCCTGCTCACGCATCCGGCGGCCGGGCTGGCGATCTACACGCTGGTGATCGTCGGGACGCACCTGACCGGGTTCATGGACCAGATGGCGATGACTCCTTGGCTGATGACGGGCGAGCAGGTGCTGTACGTCGTCGCCGGCTACCTGTTCTTCCTGCCGTTGCTGGGGGAGGAGCCGCTGCACTCGGACCCGGGGTACCTGTTCCGGCTCGTGCTGTTCCTGATCGCGATGCTGCCGGACACCGTCGTCGGCATCGTGCTGCTGCAGACGACCCGCAACCCGTTCCCGATGATGATGGCGATGCATCCGCAGTGGGCGCCCCCGGCGCTGGACGACATCCACGCCGCCGGGGGCCTGATGTGGGCGGCGGGTGACGGGCTGATGATGTTCGCCGCCGTCGGCCTGATGATCAGCGTCGTCACCTCACCGGCGAAACGCGAGCGGATGACCGGGTGCTGGCTGGACGCCGTACGCCGCGGGGTGATCTCGACCGAGGTGGGCGCGGATCCGAAGGAGCAGCTGGACCCGGACAGCGACGAGGCGCACGAGGCGTACAACCGGATGCTGCAGCGGCTCGCCGGCGACCAGGACAAACGCTCCTAGGACTCGGGTTTCGGCATCGGCGCCTCGACGCCGACCTTGCCGCCGGTGCCGGTCGCGGTGGAGGCCTGGTTGTGTACGGCGGCCAGGTTCGGCACCGCCGGATGCGTACGACCCATCGGTCCTGCCGCGAGCGCCTTGAACAGGTTGAGGGTGACCTGGCGCGCGAAGTCGACCGACTGCTGGTTCACGTTGAAGTCCGGGTCCGGGCCCTCCAGCGCGCGGACCCACTCGATCGTCCCGGTTCCGAACACGCCCGCACCGGACGGCACCGTGTAGTACGTCGAGTCCGCGACCGTGTTCCGTACGCCGCAGGTCGTCGGCGAGTGCGCGACCACCTGCAGGTTCCCCGGCGTCCCGGCGATCGGGTACGCGCGGTCCGCCTCGTCTCCGATCAGCCCCTGGTACGACGACCCGAGGGCGGCGCCGGTGCCCGCGAACAGGAAGAAGTTCGGGTCGAACACCGTGAAGTTGCCCTTCGCCGGAGCGCATTCGTAGAGCGTGCCGGTGAGCGAGTTCTCCGGGTCGGGATGCGGCGCCGCCCGCCAGTGCACGGTGGTGTCGGGCGCGTCGTGGACCGGGTCCAGCGAGGCGTCCTTGTAGCCGAACATGATCCGGTTCGGCCCGTGCGCGTCCACGCCGTACCGGACCCGCCAGAACACCGAGTTCGCGCCCATGAACGCCAGGTTCGTCCCGGCGTCGCGGGCTCGCGTGACGGCCGCCCGGGCCGCGAGCGTCCAGTACTCGTCGTGTCCGCTGAACACGATCGCCCGCGCTCCGGTGAGCAGTCCCGGGTCGGCGGCGAGGTCGACGCTGGTGGCGTACGCGAGCGGTACTCCGCTGCGCTCCGCCTGCTGGATGAGCGGGTCGTACTCGTTGAGGACCCCGCGGGCGCCGTCGAAGTCGTACGGGCGGTCGAACGTGACCATCAACGACCGCCTCGTCGCGAGCCGGTGCGGGCCGTGGTAGAGCGAGTACCCGCCCCAGGCGTTGTACGCCTCCTCGGTGTTGACCGCGTCGACGATCAGCACGGCACGGCGGGCCGTGTCCGAGCGGACCATGAACGGGACGTACTTCTCCTTGCCGTCCGCCCCGCGTAGCAGCAGGAGGTAGCCGCCCGCAGGCCAGCCCTTCGTCTGGACGGTCAACGACGGCGTCCAGTTGACGGCGCTGATCATCCGGTCCGCGGACTTGCTCGGCTGAGGTTGCGACTTGCCCGGGATGCTCGCCGACGTCCAGATCAGCTTCGCGCCGGCACCGCCGTACCAGCCGACCCGGTACGCGCGGACCGTGAACGCGCCCGCGGACGAGGTCACGAACAGCCGGAACGGCTCACCGCTGCGCACGCTCACGTGATCGGCGTACCCGGCGAGATCCATCGGCCCGGCGACCTGGGTGTCGGGGATCTGCCACGGCTCACGACCCCAGCCGATCGCGATCTCGCCCTGCTCCGGCCCGACGTCCACCTGCCCCTGCCCGGAGCTGACCGACGGCCCCTGGCAACCGGCCACGACCGCCACCGCCGCCAGCCCGACAGCCAGCAGCCTCGCACCCCTCAACCAACACCTCCCGAGTCCGCGAAGCATCGTAGACAGGCAACAATGAGTAAACGCTGAGATCCTCGAGGCAACCGGTCACATCAGGGCAGGTGAGATGAACGACTCCGTTTTCGACGAGATCGTCGACCGCCGTACGGCGAACTCGATGAAATGGGCCGGTGGCAATCAATGGCTCACACCCGACGAGGTCGCCGCCGACCCGCTGCCGATGTGGGTCGCGGACATGGACTTCAAGGCACCGCAGGCGGTCCGCGACGCGCTGCGCGAGGCCGTCGACTACGGGATCTTCGGGTACCCGAACGGTCCGACGAAGGGCTACCTGGACGCGGTCACCGGGTGGCAGGCGCGCCGGTTCGGGTGGGAGGTCCCGCGCGAGTGGGTGCTCGTGACGGCGGGGGTCATCACCACGCTCAAGACCGTCGTACAGGCGTTCTCGGCGCCGGGGGACTCGGTGCTGATCCAGCCGCCGGTGTACGCGCACTTCCACGACGACGTACGGCTGAACGGGCGGCACCTGGCGTATGCACCGCTGGTTCGGGACGGTGACGGGTACCGGTTCGACGCGAAGGTGTTCGAGGCAGCGATCCGGCCCGACACGAAGGTGTTCATCCTCAGCCATCCGCACAACCCGACCGGCAACGTCTGGCCGGAGGACGAGCTGCGGACGATGGGGGAGATCTGCGCGCGGCACGGGGTGCTGGTGGTCGCCGACGAGATCCATCAGGACCTGCTGATCAACCCGGAGAAGAGGCACATCCCGTTCGCCTCGCTCGGTCCGGAGTTCGCGCGGAACAGCATCACGTGTACGGCGCCGAGCAAGACGTTCAACCTGCCCGGGATGGTCGCGGGCGAGGCGGCGTACACGACGGCGAACCGTGGCTGGAGGAGTTGCTGGCGTACCTGCGTGGCAACCATCGCCGGTTCGCCGACGCCGTGAACTCGGCCACCGACAAGGTGCGTGTGCTGCCGGCGGACTCGTTGTACCTGGCCTGGATGGACTGCCGCGGCCTCGGCCTGGATGCCGAGGCGCTCGACAAGTTCATGCTCACCAAGGCCAGGCTGTGGCTGGACAAGGGCCAGAAGTTCGGCACGGAGGGCCACGGCTACATGCGCGCCAACCTCGGCTGCCCACGCAGCACGGTCGACGAAGCGCTCAGCCGCCTGCTCAGCGCGGTGGGTTGAGGACGAGTGCCTGGCGGCGCTGATGGACGGTCAGGTAGCGGAGGCCGTCGGGGCCGGCGGTGAATTGGCGGTGCGAGCGGCGGGGGAGCCAGACGAGGGCGCCGGGCTCGAGGTCGAGCGTGGTGAGCTCGGTGGTCAGCCGGCCGTTGCCGGCGAGGACGTGGATGAGTACGTCGAGGTCCGGGCCGGCGTGCGCGTCGATGCGTTGGCCGGGGGCGAGCGCGATGATGTTCGAGTCGAGGTCCCGCTCGCGGGCCTGCAGCCTCCACGTCGCGCCGGTCGTGTCGTCGGTGACCGCGCCGGTGTCGACCAGTACGCGGGGGAGCGGCGTACTGGCGAGCTTGGTGATCTTGATCCGCCAGTCGCGGGTCTCCCGGTTGAGGTACTCCCAGTCGTAGCTGCCGGCGTGGTCCGCCTCGAACTCCTCGTGCAGGTGCTGCGGGTCGTGGTCGTTCACGAGTACGAACGCCGCGCCGACGGGAAGTGCGGCGTACCGCGCGAAGATCGCCGGATGCTTGTCGGGCTTGCGCATCTCCCGCACGTCGACCTCCGGTACGGCTGTCATCACGGATCCTTCCTCGTGGGTTTATACAAGTCGAACTTGTGTAAACTCTAGACCATGAGAGCGGACACGGGGCGCCGCGCGGACGTCCTGCGGGTACTGCGGGACGCCGACCGCCCGATGGACATCCCGGAGATCGCCGAGCGGCTCGGGATCCACGTCAACACCGCCCGCTTCCACCTGGACACCCTGGTCGGAACCGGCCAGGCAGAACGCACGACCGCGCCCCACCGCCGCCCAGGCCGCCCACCACTCCTGTTCCAAGCAGTACGTCGAATGAACCCAACAGGCCCGCGCCACTACCGCGTCCTCGCAGAAATCCTCACCACCGACCTCGCCACCACCCAAGCCACCGAGGCGGGCTACCACTGGGGCCGCACCCAAGCCACCCCACCGTCAATCAATCCGGTCGGGCGGTTGATGGGGATGCTTGAGGGGTTGGGGTTCTCGCCGGAGGAGTTGCCGGGGGATGGGGTGCCGCGGATCGGGTTGCGGCATTGTCCGTTCCTTGAGCTTGCCGAGGAGCGTTCCGAGGTCGTCTGCGCGATCCACCTCGGGCTGATGCAAGGCGCGATGGAATCCTGGGAATCGCCCCTCACCGTCGACACCCTCCAGCCCTTCGCGCAACCGGACCTCTGCATCGCCCACCTCGCCCGAAAGTGAGCACATGGACGACAACCTGGCCGCCCTCACCAACGAACTCCACGAGTACGGCGTCGCCCACGACGCAGACAAACCCGACAGGCTCGACCGTCTCCGCAACCTCGAACCCGACAGCGCCGCCCTCCTCGCCCTCCTGGTCCGCGCCACCAACGCCCAGAACCTCCTAGAGCTAGGCACCTCCAACGGCTACTCGACCCTCTGGCTCGCCGACGCCGTACGGGCGAACGGCGGCCGAATGACCAGCGTCGAACTCGACCCCACCCGCAGCGCCGAGGCAACCTCGACCGCGCCGGTCTCCGCGCCGTCGTCGACCTCCGCATCGAGGACGCGGCCGACGCCCTGACCCGATCGACCGACGCCCAATGGGACCTGATCTTCCTCGACGCCGAACGCCCCGCCTACCGCTCGTACTGGCCCGACCTCGTCCGCGTCCTCAGACCCGGCGGCCTCCTCGCCGTCGACAACGTCCTGTCGCACGCCGACCAGGTCGCCGACTTCCGCGCGCTCGTCACCGCCGACCCTCGCGTCAGCGAAGCCCTCGCCCCGACCGGCGCCGGCGTACTCCTGGTTGTCCGCCATCCCGTCTGATCAGCTCCTGAACATCTTGGGTGAAGGCGCTGTGACTACCATTCCAGGACGCGAGAGGAGACCGATGCGACCGTTCCTGGACAAGGCGATGCCGGAGGCGTGGCAGGCCGCGAAGGCGTATGTGCAGGAGATCCGGACGGCGGCGCTCGCACGCGGCCTGAGCGCTCCGGAGATCGAGCTCATCAACGTCCGCTGCTCGCAGCTGAACGGCTGCGCGTCCTGCCTGGACCTGCATTCGCGGAAGGCGCGACAGGCCGGGCTCCCGGCGCAGAAGCTCGACGTACTGCCGGCCTGGCGCGAGACGGGCCTCTACACCGACCGTGAGACCGCCGTACTGGCCGTCGCCGAGGCCGGCACGCTGCTCCCGCTGAACGACGACCGCCGCGCCGACCTCGAAGTCGCGCTGTCGATCCTCGGCGTCGACGGGTTCGCCGCGGCCGAGTGGGTGGTGGTCACGATCAACGCGTTCAACCGCATCTCGATCCTCAGCGAACACCCGGTCCGCCCGCGCGACGCCGACGGCAAGCTGACCAACTCCGACGACGAAGGACGACGATGACCGACCAGCGCTTCGATGTACAGAACCGGCCCGAGGAATCCCGCTACGTCCTGATCGACACGGGGTCCGGCGAGGTGATCGGCGAGGAGGACTACGTCGACGTCGACAAGCAACGGGTCCTGTTCCACACCGGCGTCTCCGACGACTACAGCGGCCAAGGCCTCGCCTCCCTGCTGGTCCGCGCGGTGGTCGACGACGTCATCGCCCAGGGCTACGCCATCGTCCCCGTCTGCCCGTACGTCGCCGCCTGGCTCCCCAAGCACCCGGAGTACGCCGAACACGTCGTGAAGCCCCGCCCGGACCACCTCCGCGCCGTCGCGGCCCGCGAGAAGTAGTGGCGGGCTGGTCCGAGGACGAGATCGGCGATCAGGGCGGACGTACGGTCGTGATCACCGGCGCCAACTCCGGGCTGGGGCTGCGGGCCGCGACTGTGCTCGCGGGGAAGGGGGCGCGGGTGGTGCTCGCCTGTCGGTCGCGGGAGCGGGGCGAGCGGGCCGCGGGTGCGGTGGGTGGGGAGTTGGTGGTGCTGGATCTTGCTGATCAGACATCGGTGCGTACGGCGGCATCGGAGATTCGGGAGCGTACGGGGGACCGGGTCGATCTGCTGATCGACAACGCGGGCATTCCGGCGGGGCGGTTTCGGCGTACGGTCGACGGGCATGAGTCGATCCTTGCGACGAACTATCTGGGCCATGCTGCGTTGACGTGGTTGTTGATGCCGGCGTTGCGAGCCGCTCCGGCGGCGCGGGTCGTGACCGTGTCGAGCATGGCGCAGCGTGGCAAGGGGTTCGATGTGGGGGATCTGAACTTCGAGCGGCGGCGGTTCCGGATGGCGTACGGGTACTCGCAGTCGAAGCTGGCCGGCCTGATGTTCGCGCTGGAGCTGCAGGAGCGTCTGCGGGGGTCGTCGGTGATCAGTGTCGCCGCGCATCCGGGTTTCACCGCCACCGAGATCGGCGCCGCGGGCGCCCGGAACCAGGGGCTCGGCGCGGTCGCCCGGCCACTGAACGTGCTGACGAAAGCCTTGTCCCAGCCGGTGTCCGAGGGCACGCTCCCGATCCTGTACGCCGCGACCGGCCGCGACGTACGGGGTGGCGACTACTACGGCCCGTCGAAGTTCGGCGAGTTCTTCCGCGGCGTCGGCCCGGCCCGGATCGACCCGCGCGCCGAGGAGCGCGCCGTACGCGCACGCCTGTGGGACCGCACCGCCGAACTGACGGGTGTCACGCCCGATCCCGCCTGACGAGCTATCGTCTCGACGGTGACCGTCAGCGTGCGCTCCTACCGACCCGAAGACGCGGAACCGACCTGGGAGTCGTACTTCCACGCGGTCCGCGACACCGCCTCGAAGGACTACTCACCGGAGCAGGTCGCCGCGTGGGCGCCGGAGCAGGTCGACCTCGAGGAATGGGACGCGCGCCGCGCCGCCGCCCACACGTTTGTTGCCCTCATCAACGACCAGGTGGTCGGCTTCGGCGACGTCACCGGCGACGGCCTCCTCGACATGCTGTTCGTCCACTCGTCCGCCACCGGCCGTGGCGTCGCCCGCGCCCTGGTCTCGGCGGTTGTCGCGAAGGCCCGCTCGCTGGGCCTCGTGGAGCTCCACACCCACGCGAGCCGCACCGCCCGCCCCGCGTTCGAGCGCTTCGGCTTCGAGGTCACCCGCGCCAACGACGAGAACTGGATCCGCGGCCAGAACCTCCCCAACTACGATATGCGGCTGAGGCTCAGCTCCTGATGAGGCTGTCAGGGCCAGACGATCTTGTCGAGGAAGTCTTCTGTGGCGGTGGCTACCTGCCCGAGTACGGCGGTTGAGGCGGCCAGCGGGCCGGGGACGTACAGGCCGTGGTCGGCGCCGTCGATTTCCAGGACGTGGTCGGTGAGGTCGTGGGCGAGGGTGGAGTTCCACAGCGGGTCCGCGGTGCCGCCGACGAGGAGGAACGGGGCGGTGGCACGGCGTAGGGCCCGGACGACCCAGTCGCTGGTGAGGACCGGGGTGAGCCAGATCGCGGGCAGGTGGTGATCGGCGGTGAGGGTCGCTGCATGGCTTCCCAGCGACTTGCCGATCAGGAGGGTCTCCGGTGCGTCGAACGACGGTACGGCGCGTTGGACCTGCTCCAGCACCCACGGTCCCCGCTCCTTGGGGCGGAGGGTGAGCGGGCGGTCGTAGTCGTCCCACCACACCCGCGTCACCTCGGCGCCGCGCCGTTCGGCCGCGTCACCGGCGTACATCAGCAACGGCGCCGTGGGGCCGAACTGGCCGCCGGGCACCAGGATCGCCTCGCGTGCACTCATGCCCTGGATCCTAGGTGCCCGGCGCCACTCGACCGGGACGGTACGCGAGCGTCAGCCGGGCTGTTGCTCGATGTTCATCTCTCGGACGATCTGTGGTGGACGTCCGTCGGACCATGCCTCGGCCCATCGCGTGGTGAAGGCGAGGCCGGCGACGTCATCGGGTGGCAAGGCAACGATCGCCGGAGCGAGCTGGGTGCTCGGGGCAACCTTCCGGAGCTCGGCGACCACCTCTGCGAAGCGCCCGCCGGCGGGCTTGACCTTGTTGTCGATGTCGAGCAGCCCGAGGCCGTACTCGAGCGGCGCGAAACCGCCGTACTCCGGCCGGATGTCGTGCGACGCCCACCAGGTCACCGCGCTGACGCCGGGGACCGAGAGCGAGTGCCGGAGCAGCCGTTCGGTCGCATGTTCGACGCTGACGTCGGTGACCCATTCGGGAGCGACGCCGATCTCCTGGATCCAGATGGGCTTCGGCGCGGTCTGGTGCGCGGCGGCGACCTGTGCGAGGTACGCACCGATCGACCACGCCAGGTCGTTGTCCTCACCGAAGTGACCGATGAAGCCGCTGAAGTACGGCCAGGCATGGACGGTCGTGATGTCGGGTTCGTTGGCGAGCAGCGCGGGGGTGAAGCCGGTCTGCGTGGTGGTCCACGGCTGGTGGTCGGCGCCGAGGACGACCGGGAGACCCGGTGCCGCGGCGTGCGCGGCGTGGATCAAGGTACGCGCCCAGCCGTCGAGGTCCGCCGTGGTGACGGTCGAGGGCTCGAAGCCGACCAGCATGTTGGGTTCGTTGCCGAGGTCGATGCCGGCACCGGCGGGGTGATCGGCGACGAGTTCGGCGACGGAGCCGATCAAGGTCTTGGCGGCGGACACCGCGAGGGCGTCGGTGAACAGGTTCGCCTTCGGGAGCCACGGCGGCCGGAACACCCAGCCGGAGAGGAACCCGTTGAGCACGGTGACCCAGACGTCGAGCCCGACGTCGTGTGCGCGGTCCAGCAGGACCGACAGCCGGGTCATCGCGGTGGCCGAAAGGCTGGTCGGGGTGGGCTGGAAGACGGGCCAGAGGCATTGGATGCGGACGTGGTCGCAGCCGAGGGCGGCGATCGCCGCCAGGTCGTCGGCGATCGAGCGTTCGTCGAAGTCCAGCCAGGCGTTCCACCACTGCTGCCGTGGTACGTAGTTGACGCCGAAGGCTGGGCGGTCCGGTTCGGTCATGGCTCAGTCTCTCCGATTCCTCACGCGACATCCCAACCGAGGACCTGGCCCCGCTCGACGAGCCGCCTCCGCAACGCCGGAACGTCGACATCCTGTACGGCGCACCCGGCCCGGACGGCCTGCACCGCCGCGACCGCCGCGGACTCGGCCAGCACGCAGAACACCGGCTCCATCCGCGTCGCGGCGTACCCGATGTGCGTCGCGGACAGGCAGACCGGGACGAGCAGGTTCCCGCAGTCGCCCCGCTTCGGCGTGACGGCCCGGTAGGGGACGGGGTACGGCCGGCCGGTGCCGAGATGGCCGCCGATGAACATGTCGCCCTCGGTCGCCACACCGAGCTGCCCGGTGGGGCCGGCCGCGGGAATCCGGCGTACCGGATAGACGTCGACACCGAACAGCGCGAGCCCGATGCTGTCGTCAGGATCGTGAAGGTTGGCGACGTCCGCCTGGGTGACGGTGTAGACGCCGTCGAGCCGCCGGGCGACCCGCACGTACAGCTGCGGCGGCCACCCGTCGGTGTCCGGGAACACGCTCGCGTCGAGCCCGTACGCCGCGGTCTCCGCGCGGAACTCCGCCGGTACGCCGGGATCCGTCGAGAGGAAGTGGTGCAGCCCGCGCAGGTAGTCGATGTGCTGACGCCAGACCCGCGCCCGGGTCTCCCAGTCGCCGTCCTGGTACGCGCGGCTCACCCCGAGCGGGGCGTTGGTGACCAGGGAGGCCCGCTGGTAGTTGTACTCGCCCGAGTTGAGCCAGCCGGGGAAGATCCCGCGCAGCGCCTCGAGGTCAGGCCCGAGGTGCGCGACGTACCGCCGTACCAGCTCGTAGTCGTTGGGTGAGTAGTTGTCGGGCGGGGTGATCGGCGCGCGGGTGGCGGGGTCGGTCGTGACGTAGAAGCGGAAGTTGTACGCCTGGGCGTAGTCGTCCGCGGCGCCGACCGGCCGGCGGTGGTCCGCGTCGAGGAGCGGGAGGATCTCACCGGGCGCGACGTACGGGTCGATCGGAGTCCAGTTGGTGACGGGCCGGACGCCGGCGAGGTCCTCGCCGAAGTCGTCCCGCGACTCACGCCCGGTGCGGTACGGGACCCCGGCCAGCGCCATCAGGTCGCCCTCGTACGACGCGTCGATGAAGACGTCCGCCCGTACGTCGATGTCCTGGACCGACTCGCTGGCCGGCAGCGGGACGCCCCACCGGTCCGGCGTCGAGGTCTCCAGCTGGATCGCGGTGATGCGGTTGCCGTCGCGGGTGACCGAGCGGACGCGACGCTCGAAGTGGACGTCGATCCCCGCGGTCCACTCGTGGAAGGCACGCTGTACGTCGGCCGGGTGGTCGCCGAAGCCGAAGACGGCGTCCCTCGTCAACCCGCCGACGGCCGCCGGCAGCGGGCAGTCCTGGCGCGGCTTGATGCCCGCGCTGAGCATGCCGCCGAGCGACCGGCCCGGTTCGATCAGTACGACGGACGCGCCTTCCTGCTGCGCGGTCATCGCGGCGACACAACCGGCGGGCGTACCGCCGTACACACAGACATCGACCATGGCATGCACTCTGCCGCTCGGTCTGTCTCAACAACATAGCGATTCTGAGCATGTGCATGTACTTTTTTGCCATGCTCACGCTCGACGGCTATCTGCTCGCGCCACGCCGGGAGCAGTTCAGCCTCGCCGTCGACACGTACGAGACGTGGAGCCTGCTGCTGCCCAGGAACGGCGCGTTCGCCTTCGAGGTCAGCGGCGTACCGGGGGGTGTCGCGAAGTTCGGCGACATCGTGATCTGCCCGCCGGGCGGTGTGCTGTGGCGCCGGATGCAGCGCCCGACCGCCTTCTTCCATGCACGTTTCAGCACCGAACTCGAGCCGCCGACCGGTCTGACTCGGCTACTGGATCTGGACCGCCTCCGCGCGGACCTGGCCATGCTCGACGACAATCACGCCGAGCTGATCGCGACCCACGTGGTCACCGACCTCGTCCTGCTGGCGTCCCGCAGCCATCGCCCCGGTGACAAGTTGGTGCTGGAGGCAACGGCCTACCTCCACGACCACTTCGCGTCACCGGACCTGTCTCTCGCGGACCTCGCCGATCAGCTGGGCATCAGCCCTGGCCAGCTCTCGCGCCGCTTCAAGGCGGCCCACGGCGTCACGCCGGCCAACTATCTGCGCCGTACTCGCCTGCGAAGGGCCCGCGAGCTCCTCACGGAGACCGACGACACCCTCCAGAGCATCGCCGAGCGCTGCGGGTACCGAAGCGCGTTCTACCTCAGTCGCGTGTTCAGCAGCCAGACCGGCCAGTCGCCGTCGCAGTACCGGCAGACCGTCAGGGTCTGACCTGGCGGCGGTCGGCGGCGATGGTCATGACGATTCCGGCCAGGAGCGGGACGAGGCCGATCGCGCCGACGACGGACCCGGTGACGAGAAACCCGCGGACCAGTTCGCCGAACGACTCGGTGTCCCCACCACCGCCGAGGACGAAGAGCCCGTACGGCATCACCATGATCACGAACGCGAGCGCGAGCACCACACCACCGACGACGAGGCTCGTCATCCCGGTCCGCCGCGGTTGGCCCGAAGGCGTCGGAGATGGGTTCGGCCAGGGCTGCGACATGCCTGGACTGTACCTGTTGCTCAGGCCCCTGCAGCGGTGACGACGGCGTCGGTGGCGAAGCCGGCCAGCAGGCCGAGCAGGATGCACCAGGTGGTGAGCTCCTTGAGACCGGCCTTGCGGGCGACCGCGAGGAGTTCGATGACGACGTACAGGATCGAACCGGCGGCGAGACCGAGGAACGCCACCGACAGTGTGTCGTTGACGAACCGCTGCCCGACCAGGGTTCCGACGAACGTCGGCCCGCCGCCGATCAGGCCGAGCAGCGCGAGCGTGACCCAGGACGGCCGCTCGCCCGCGGCCGCCAGCGGTGCGACGATGCCGAATCCCTCGGTGGCGTTGTGCAGGGCGAATCCGATGATCAGCAGGACGGCGAGCGACATCTCGCCGGTCGCCGCGGAGTTGCCGATCGCGAGGCCCTCGGCGAAGTTGTGCAGGCCGATCCCGGTGGCGATCATCGTGGCCAGGCCGGCTGCGGCCGAGGCCGCGTGCGGCTTCAGCGCGGGATCGCCAGTGGCGGCGGCACCGGGGCCGGCTTTCGGCTGCGCCGTACGCCGCCGCGCCATCCAGCGGTCGTAATACACCAGCCCGAGCAGGCCGATCCCCAGCCCGGCGGCGAGGACCAGGCCGTTGCCGAGCGTCGCACCCCAGTGCTTGTCCGCGAGCGCGGTGTCGATCGGCTCCCAGGCGTGCGCGAGCACGTCCCAGAGCAGGAAGAGCAGGATGCCGATCGCGACCGCGTTCAGCCCTGCCTTGAGCCGGGGCGCGGGATTGCGCAGCCGGCCGATCGGAAGACCGAGATAGATGGTGAGACCGGCGACTGCGCCGAGAACCGCGACCTGCGAGCTGGACATCAAGACTCTCCGGGAAGGTGGAAGTGCAGCTCGGACATTAGGTGAGGCAAGGCTGACCTCACAAGTCCAGAGACGGAACTCACGCTCCCGCTGAGAACCCGCTGAGCAGACCCGGTGGTACCTGCGGCCGGCGCGACCGCCCGACGCAGGTACTCGACCGGTCTGCGTTACTCCGCGAGCTTGGCGATGGCCTGCGCCCAGAGGAAGTACTTGTTGGTGCCGAGGTCCCGGACCGTGACGATGTTGAACGCCGCTTTGAGGTGCTCGGCGTCACTGTCGCTCACGCCCTGGAGAGCAGCCACCGGAGCATTCGCAAGCTCCTCGAGCGCCTTACCTTCGTACGCCTTGTCCAGCTTTGCGTCCATTGCGGACATGTTCGCGTCCCTTCTGGGTCAGGAATGGAGTCTTCAACGTAGCGGGCCCGCCGCTGGTCCTCGAAGACCTCGTCGGCGCGGCCCGGAATCCGGGGCTTGCGTCAACGCGTTTGACGGGATCAGGCTCCCACTTGTCAGGAACGGCAATCGTTTGACGGATGGTTGACATGGTGACCTTGCGGGACATCGCCGAGCAGGTCGGCGTCTCGGTGTCGGCGGTGTCGTTGGTGCTGAACGACCGCGCCCGGGGCCGGATCAGGTCCGATGTCGCGCTCCGGATCCAGGAGGTCGCGGCCGAACTGGGCTACGTGCCGAACCTGCTCGCGCGGGGTCTGAAGACCCGGCAGTCGCTCACCATCGGGCTGGTGTCGGACGGTGTCGCGTCGATCCCGTTCGCGGGTCAGATGCTGGCCGGCGCGCAGCTCGCGGCGGCCGAGCAGGAGTACCTGCTGATGCTGATCGACACCGCCGGGCACCCGGAGGTCGAGGGACCGGCGACCCGCGCGCTGCTGCAGCGCAACATCGAGGCCCTGATCATCGCCGCGGAGTTCCATCGCGACGTCGAGCTCCCGCTGGTCCCGAACTCGTTGCCGATCGTCGTCCTGGACGGCCGGCCGAAGGATCCGCGGGCCGGGGTGGACTGGGTGGTGCCGGACGAGGTCGGTGGCGCCCAGGCGGCGACGGAGCGACTGCTGGCGGCCGGCCATCGCCGGATCGCGTTCTGCAACATCGGCGATCCGACCTTCGTCGCCCGTGAGCTGCGCCGCACCGGGTACGAGAAGGCATTGGGCGCGTACGGCGTCAGCGTCGACCCCAGTCTGATCGTCGAAGCCGCGGACCCGACCGCCCCGGCCGGACGTGGCCCGGCGCTGGAGCTGCTGCGCCGCCCGGACCGCCCGACGGCCGTGTTCTGTTTCTCCGACCGGATCGCGATGGGGTTCTACCAGGTGGCCGACCAGCTCGGTCTGGAGATTCCGCGGGACCTGTCGGTGGTCGGTTTCGACAACCAGCAGTTCGTTGCCGAAAGCCTGCTGCCCAGCCTGACCACTGTCCAGCTTCCGCATCGCGCCATGGGCGAATGGGCCGCTGAACAGGCGATCGTCCGCAGCCGGGGCGACACGGACCCGGAAACCGGCACGGGACCGGCCCACCGGCTGATGCCGTGCCCGGTCGTCGAACGTACGTCGGTCGCGCCGCCCGCTCCCGGCGCCGTCTGAGCTCACCCGTCCACCACCTGCGAGCCCGCGTGGCCGCAGGGCGATCAGTCACGCCTTTCCACAGTTCAAGGAGCCAGTGATGCCATCAATCTCGCGCAGAACGTTCACGGCGGCCGTCGTCGCGGCCGTCACTACGACGAGCCTCACGGCCTGCGGCGGCGGTACGTCGGGGAAGTCCGGCAAGACCTTCAAGATTGTGCAGTACGAGACGCCGTCGACCGCGCAGGGTCAGGGCTGGCAGAAGGCGCTGGAGATCTTCAGGGCCAAGCACCCGGACGTGAAGGTCGAGTTCCAGCAGACCAGCTTCGACGCGTTCCGCCAGAACGCGAAGATCACGCTGTCCGGCAACGACGTACCGGACGTGGTCGAGTTCAACAAAGGCAATGCCGACGGCGGTCAGCTGGCCGCGCAGGGGCTGCTCGAGCCGCTCACCGACCAGGTGACGAAGAACGGCTGGGACAAGAAGGTCACCGGGTCGATGGCGGCGTTCGCGAAGTACGACGACAACGGGCACGCCGGGTCGGGCGACTGGTACGGCGTACCGAATATCGGCGAGTACGTGATGTTCTACTACAACAAGGCGAAGTTCCAGCAGGCCGGAATCACGAAGCTGCCGTCGTCGCTCGCGGAGTTCGAGGCCGCGATGGACAAGCTGAAGGCGGCCGGGCAGATCCCGATCTCGAGCTCGGCGAACACCAGCCAGGGCTTCAACCAGATGTGGATCTGGTACTCGCTGGTGTCGGCCCTGGCGACCCGGAAGCAGATCGACGACTTCATGTTCGTGAAGGCGCCGGTCGACTTCCACAGCGGTCCGTGGAAGGAAGGCGCGGACCGGTTCCAGCAGTGGATCGACAAGGGGTACGTCGGGGACAAGCTCGGTGGACTGTCCTTCGAGCAGGCGACGGTCAACTTCCTCAGCGGGAAGACGGGGATGCTGATCTGGAACAACGGTGAGTTCGCCCGGATCCGGAAGGACGCGAAGTTCGACTGGGGGTACTTCACGCTTCCCGGTGCGGAGCTGTCGATGGGGTCGTCCGGTCACCTGTGGGGCGTGCCGGCGAAGGCGAAGCACAAGGACCTGGCGTACGAGTGGATCAACACGACGCTGAGCCCCGAGGTGCAGAACGTCATCGGGCAGCAGGGCGGGCTGCCGCTGGCCGGAGACACCGCGCAGATCACCGATCCGATCACCCGTCAGTTCACCGAGCGGTTCGACCAACTGGTGAAGGCCGACACGCTGTCGTTCTACCCGGACTATCCGGTGCCGGGCTTCCTGGACTTCATCCAGACGCACATGCAGGCGATGTCGAACAAGAACGAGACCTCGGCGCAGTACCTCGATGCGTTGCAGAAGTTCTACGACGACGGCACCAAGCGATGAGACGTGCCTACTGGTGGTACCTGCTGCCGATAGGCATCGGGTTCACCGCTGTCGTCGCCGTACCGTTCGCGGCGAATGTGGTGCTCAGCTTCTTCCGCTGGAAGGGCGGGATCGCGCCGCTGCACTGGAACGGCCTGGGGAACTACAGCGACCTGTTGCAGGACGCGAACTTCTGGCTGTCGTTCCGGAACTCGGCGTTCATGATCGTCGCGATCGTGGTGATACCCACGGGACTCGGGATCCTGCTCGCCGCGACGCTGGTCGACTACCTGGGCAAGCGGTTCGGAGCGCGAGCGGCGAGTTTCCTGCGCGCGACGTACTACCTGCCGCAGATCCTTCCGATCGCGGTCGCCGGGTTCATCTGGAGCTGGATCCTCGATCCGGGCAGTGGGTCGATCAACATGTTCCTGCGCTCGGTCGGGGTGAGCGATCCGCCGGATTGGCTGGGCAGTCCGGACCTGGCGCTGTACTCGGTGATGCTGATGCTGGTCTGGCTGCAGCTCGGATATCCGTTGGTCATCTTCATGGCTGCGCTGTCCCGGGTGGATCCCGAGCTCTACGAGGCCGCCGCGATCGACGGGGCCGGGTGGTGGCGGCAGTTCGGGGCGATCACGTTGCCGACGGTACGGCCGGAGATCTTCATCGTGGTGCTGACCGCGACGGTCGCCGCGCTGAAGGTGTTCGCGCCGATCCTGATCCTCACCGGCGGCGGTCCGGAGGGGTCGACCGTGGTTCCGTCGTACTACGCCTACCGGAACTTCTTCGAGCTGTCGCAGGTCGGGTACGGATCGACGATCGCGACCGTGATGGCGATCGTGATCTTCGGGGTCGCCGCCGTACTGCTCGGCTGGCAGCGCCGGTCGGAACGGAGGGCGTGACGTGGTGAACCGGACTCGCTCCCCGCTGGCCTGGGCCGTTCTCGTCGCGGGCGGGCTGGTGGCGCTGGTGATGTCGTCGCCGTTCCTGCTGATGGTGCTGAACGCCTTCAAGACCGGCGACGACTACTCGAGTCGCGGACCGATCGCGTGGCCGCACAGTTTCAGCCTCGATGCGTTCAGCAACTACCTGTCGATGGTCGACTTCCCGGTCGCGTTGTGGAACTCGATCCTGATCTCGACCGTGGTCGCGTTCGGCGGAGTTGCTCTCAGCCTGATCAGCGCCTATCCGATCGGGGTCGGCCGGATCCGCGGCAGCGGGCTGATCCTCGCGGTACTGCTGCTGTCCACGATGCTGCCGCACGAGGCGCTGATCTATCCCTTGTTCTACGGCGCCCAGGCGACGCACACCTTCAACACGGTGTGGTCGGTCATCATCGTGTTCGTCGTACTGCAAGGGGCCTTCGGCACCTATCTGCTCGCCAGCGTGATGGGTACGGTGCCGAAGGAGATCCTCGAGGCGGCCGCGATCGACGGCGCCGGCCGCCGGCAGATCCTCTGGCGGATCGTCCTGCCGATCCTGCGGCCGACCCTGTCGGTGCTGGTGGTGTTCTTCTTCATCTGGACCTGGAACGAGTTCTACATCCCGGTCGTGCTGCTGGCCGACCAGTCCTCGCAGACCGTCCCGATCGCGCTGTCGACGCTGCGTGGGCAGCACTCGATCGACATCACCGTACTCAACGCCGGGTCCCTGCTCTCACTGCTTCCGACGCTGGTGTTCTTCCTGATCTTCCAGCGCACCCTCAACCGCGGTGTCACCGCGGGTGCCGTCAAATAGCCCGAAAGGACTCCTTTGTTTCCGACCTTCGAGGTTCCTGTCCTGCCCAACGGCGTCGTGAGCCGGTCGATCAACGCCGAGAACCGGACCGGGGCTCCGGGCGCGGCCGCGCGGACCGAGTCTCCGCTCGGCCCGTCCCGGAAAGGTTCGCCCGCGGTCGTGCTGCCCGCGGGTGAGACGGTCGTCCTCGCCGACATCGGGGGCCCGGGCGTGATCCGGCACATCTGGATCACCGTTCCCGACCGCACGCAGCACGGTCCGTTCGTGCTGCGGGACCTGGTGCTGCGCGCCTACTGGGACGGCTCGGACCTGCCGGCTGTCGAGGTTCCACTGGGCGACTTCTTCTGCAACGGATTCGGCACCCGCGCGCTCGTCACCTCCGCTCCGATCGTGGTCGCGCCGACCGGGGGCATGAACTGCTACTTCCCGATGCCTTTCCGTGCCGGCGCCCGGATCACGCTGGAGAATCAGCACCCCGGCGACCTGTCGGGTGTGTACTTCCAGATCGACTACACCCTCGGCGACGACCTCGATCCGGGTACGCCGTACTTCCACGCCCAGTGGCGGCACTCCGACGGCACCGCCCCGCTCGGCACCGATCACGTCATCCTCGACGGCGTCTCGGGTCGCGGTACGTACGTCGGCACCTACCTCGCGCTGACCTCCCTGCACCGGTACTGGTGGGGCGAGGGCGAGGTCAAGTTCTACGTCGACGGCGATGCCAAGTTCCCGACGCTGTGCAGCACAGGCCTCGAGGACTACGCCGGTGGTGCCTGGGCCTTCCAGGACGAGTTGCGAGCCGATCCGGAGATCATCACGTTCAACGCGCCGTACTGCGGGTATCCGTTCCACTCGACCCGCGACCGTTCCAACGCCTCGCCGTTCTCGACCGAGGCGTTGCCGATGCACGGCCTGTACCGCTGGCACCTCCCGGACCCGATCCACTTCGCCGAACGACTCTCCGTCACGGTCCAGCAGATCGGCGCCTGGGACCACGGCCTCTTCGAACGCCAGGACGACCTCGCCACCACGGCGTACTGGTACCAACTCGCGCCGCATACCCCGTTCCCCCCGCTCCCGCCCGCCCCCCGGCGCCACCCCCGCTGAAGCCGCCCTGCTTGTCCGGGGTGCCGTTGTGGCGAGTCGGGATGTTTATCGGTACACGGGTGGCGTCAGAATTGGTGGGTGACCGGCGGTTCACCACGAAAAGAGGGCACAGACATGCTCGATCCTGTTGTCGGCAAGGGTGCGTTGACCGAGACCGATCGCTTCATCTTCGAGTCGTGGGGCTACTTCCTGATTCCCGGGGTCCTGACGAAGGACGAGGCCGCTGAGGCGTACGACGTGTCGCAGCGGCTGCACGCGGACCGGGACCGCGAGTTCGGGCAGATCGGGCGGACGTACGAGAACGAGCCGGTGCTCGAGCGGCTCATCGACCATCCCGACGTACTGCCGAAGGTTCAGGGGCTGCTCGGTGACCGGTTCGTGCTGCAGGCCGGCTGGAACACGATGCAGCCCGCGCACGCGGGGAACGGTGGCTGGCATCAGGACGGGTCGTCGGCCTTCGACTTCAAGGAACTGGGCTACCCGGTTCCGCTGATCCAGTTGCGCGTGTCGTACCTGCTCACCGACCAGACCACGCCGGGGATGGGCAACATGGAGCTGATCCCGGGCAGCCACCGCTCGCGGGTCGGGCTGCCGGCGTCGATCCGGGAGAGCAAGGGCGACATCGCGATCGGGCACGTCGTGTGCGCCGAGGCCGGTGCGGCGCTGGTGTTCCACAACGGGGTCTGGCACCGGACCTACCGGCACGACGGCGACTACGACCGCTTCACGACCCACTACGTCTACAGCCCGCCGTGGGTGCGCGCGGCCGACCGGTTCGGCAACGACCCCGAGTTCCTCGAGCGCACCACGCCGCTGCGGCGGGCGCTGCTGGGCGAGTTCAGCCGCCCGGACGCTCCGTTCGGCGCCAACTACGATCCGCTGCCGATCTGAGGCACCGATGCAACCAACTTCGCACTCGTAGGCGTGTCTAACCCGGTATCGAGGACCGGGAGGACAGATGAGTGACCGGGACGCCGCGTTCGAGGCGTACTTCGCCGCGCGATCCGACGCCATGCGCGGTACGGCGTACCTGCTGTGCGGCGACTGGCATCGGGCGGAGGACCTGGTTCAGCAGACGTTCACGAAGATCTACCTGGTGTGGCGCCGGATCCAGCGGCACGAGGCGATGGACAGCTACACCAGGCAGACGCTCGTCCGGACGTTCCTGTCGGAGCGGCGCCGGGGATGGTTCCGGCACGAGTCGGTCGGCTCTACGGAGACCGACCGGCCCGCGCCGGCGTCCGGCCTGGCCGACGAACGGCTCGTGCTGCTGGAGGCGCTCGCGAAGGTGCCGCCGAGGCAGCGGGCCGTTCTGGTCCTGCGGTACTGGGAGGACCAGTCCGTCGAGCAGACGGCCGAGTTGCTCGACTGCTCGGCAGGAAACGTCAAGAGCCAGGCGGCGCGTGGGTTGGCGACGCTGCGCGGCCTGCTTGCAGAGGAGAGAGTGCGATGAAGGAAGAGGATCTCGGCGAGGCACTGCACGACCTCATGGTGCGGACCAGTCCGCCGCCGTCGATGGACCCTGCGACTGCCCTCGACCAGGGCCGCCGGGCGCTCAAGCGGCGCCGGATCACGCTCACCGGTGCCGCGGTCGTCACGCTGGCGGTCGGTGTCGGCGTCGGTCCCGCGCTGGTCGTGCACTACGCCGGCAACCGGCCGGCGAGCCCGATGGTGGCAGGCACGGGGCCGGTGGCCACGACGCCGGTCCAGACGCCGTCCGCGGTCTCGACCGTGACACCGTCGGCGCCCGCGACGCGGAAGTCGGGTGACCCGTGGCCGGAGGGGCAGACGGACCGTACGGCGAGTGCGGGCCCGCGCGCCGACCGGGCCGTGGCGCTGATGAACGAGCTGAGCTCGTCGGTGCCGGCGGGGTTCACCGCTCCGAACCTGAAATACCCGGACGGCCGGGGGATGCGGTGGCCGCAGGCGCAGTACGCGTCGAACGACGGCGAGCAGGACTACTGGGAGTACCAGGCCATCATCCCGGTACAGAAAGGCGACCGGGTCGGCGGGCTGCTGGCGATGTCGACCACGCCGGACGGGAAGCCGGCGACGACCCCGTGCAAGCTGGCCCAGAAGTTCTGGGGCGGCACCGGCACCTGCGCCGTCGTGGACGTCGCCGGCAAGAAGGTCGGTGTGGTGACCACGAAGGGCAAGAGCAGCTACGACCAGTGGGCCGCGTACCGGTACCCCGACGGCACGGTCGTGTACGTCGCACAGACCAAGAAGACCGACAACGACGCCCGATCGCCGCTGACGCAACCGATCTTTACCACCAACCAACTGGCCGAACTGGCGACGTCACCGAAGTTCAAGATCAGCGTGTGACCAGAAGCTCGGCGCAGTTCCAGTCGCCGGCGGCCGAGGTCAGGCACTGCATCTTTGGCCACCAGTAGTCGCGTGCCGACCCGTCATACGCGTCCTGGACCGGCATCAGCAGCCAGTAGATGAGTCCGAGCCGGTAATCCTGGACGAGGTCGTCGAACGAGTATCCGGTGACGCCGTAGCCGGTGAGCCTCCGGTGGAACTCACGCAGCAGCGGCACCTCGTACTCGGCGCGCTGGTCGTGGGACCAGAAGGTTGCGATCAGGTTCACCAGGTCGAGGGCGCCGAGGTCGATGCAGGCGCTCTGCCAGTCGATGAGGTACGCGCGTCCCGCTCCGGCTGGGCGAGGGCACAGGTAGTTGCAGAAGTACGCGTCGCCGTGCACGAGGGTGAGCCGATCGGCCATCCGGGGTCGCAGCCAGGTGTTCCAGTGGTTCCCGAGTCCGTCGAACGTGCGCTCGTACAGGTCGACGACGTCGCTCGGGAGCCACGACCGATGCTGGTCGAGAACCGAGCGCCACGAGGCTCGCCGTCGTTGCGCGTACCGCTCGAAGCCTTCGCTGTCGTCGGACCAGTAGCCGAACTCGAGCGCTCCCGCGGCCTGGAGCGGGTGCTCCCACCAGTACGCCTGGAGCCGGGCGAGGGTGTCGACGACGGCGAGTTGGTCCTCGGGCGCGGGCAAGGTGCTCGGCCGTTGGATGGTCTGGGCGCGGGTGATCGGGTGCTGGTGCGTCGCGGACAGATCTTCGAGGACGACGTACGGCGCATCGTCGCCCGCCGCGGCGAGGCAGCGCGGAACCACCGCAGGATGGTCGGGCAAGGTCGCGACCAGGGTGTAGAAGCGCGCCTCGTCGATCGCGGCGGCCCTGCTCCACGCGTTGCCGGCCGGCGTCTTCACCACGAACTGTGCGTCTGGCGCGGACCGGAAGCTGACGCGAACCCGCGCCGTGTCGGAGTTGAACGCACCGGTGTCACGAACCTCGACCGACCGCACGCCGCGGCCCTCGAGTACCCCGGACCGGCGGAGAACCTCGTACGCCGAGTCCTCGTCCATCCGTCCAGAATTGCGATCACCGACAGGCCCTGCAACAGCTTTTCCGCCTGGTGTTACGGGAAACGGGTGGCGGTGGCGATTGAGGCGGCGCCGGCGAGGAAGGTGAGGAGCATGGCGATGCCGGCGAAGCGGGAGGTGACCTCTTTGTCCTGCTTGTCGTAGCCGACGGAGGAGCCGATGTCCTTGTAGACGTTGTCGAGCTGGTCGGAGGACTCGGCATTGTACGCCTTGCCGCCGGTGATCCGGGCGATCTCCTGCATCTCGCCGGGGTCGGGTGGTACGCGTTCGCGGATGCCGTCCATCTCGATGAAGCCGGACTGGGTGCCGATCGTCAGGGTGTAGACCGGGACGTTCTTGGCCTTGGCCGCGGCGGCTGCTTCCTGGATGGTGCGGCCGACGGTGCGCTTGCCGTCGGACTCCAGCACGATCCGCGCGGGCGCCGGTTGGTTCGGGTGGTCGGGGTCCGGCGGTACCTGGGTGATCGCCTGGAGCGCGGCGAAGATGCCTTCGCCGGTCCCGGTCGACTCGGCGAGCTGCAGGCCGTCGATGGCCCGCAGTACGACGGCCCGGTCGGTGGTCGGCGGGACGACGATGGTCGCCGTACCCGCGAAGGCGACGAGCGCGATGTTGAACTTGGCCGGCAGTTGGTTGACGAACTGCTTGGCCGACTTCTTCGCGGCGCCGAGCCGGCTCGGGTCGATGTCGGTGGCCATCATCGACAGCGACACGTCGATGGTCATCACGATCGTCGCGCGTTCCCGGGGGACCTTGACCTCGGCCTTCGGGCGGGCGAACGCGATCACCGACGACGTCGCGGCGAGCAGTACGAGCGCGACCGTGAGGTGGCGGCGCCACTGCGGACGACGCGGCGCGACCCGGTCCAGCAGCGCGAGGTTGGTGAACCGCAGCGCGTACGCGTTCCGCCGGCGCTGCAGGATCAGGTAGACCGCGACGGCGGCCGGAATCAGAATGAGCAGCCAGAGGCGCCCGGGCGACAGGAAGTCCGACACCTCAGTGCCGCTGTTCGCGGGTGAGGCAGCCGGGGACCGACAGCGCGAGGTTCATGGTTTTGCCACTGTAACCCCGCACCCCAGCCGTGGCCGATGGCGGTCAGGATGGTGGGCCCAGGGGTGAACGGGGTGGCTAATGGTCTGGACAGCTCCGCCGCCCCCAGGAGGTTGCCGTGCAGATGGTACGCAGGTTCTTCTCAGGTTTGCTGGTTCTTTCCACGCTCTTGCAGTTCACCGGTGGCCCGCCGGCCGCCGTCTCGAGCGCGTTGCCGTACCCCACTCGGAGCGACTACCGGATCAAGGGGCTGCAGCCCGACTTCTGGCCGAACCGGGCGGAGGTGGCCGGGAACAACGTCGGCGGTGTCGCGATGAACATGGTCTGGGCCAACTGGGAGCCGTCGGTGACCGCACCACCGTGTGCGGCCGGTCAGCAGCAGTTCGACAACCACTGCTTCACCGTCGACGCGCGCACCGACGCCGAGATCAAGGCGTACACCGACCTCGGCGTCGTCGTCACCGCGGTCGTGTACGGCGTGCCCGCCTGGGCGCGGGTGAACCGCGCCTGCTCACCGGCATACCCAGGCTTCGAGATCTTCTGCGCGCCGGACAACGCGGCCGACTACGGGCGGTTCGCCGGCATGCTGGCCCAGCGGTACGACGGCCAGCACGGGAACGGCCGGCTCGCGGACTTCGTGATCCACAACGAGGTGAACTCCAACGACTGGTTCGACATCGGCTGCGGTCAGGGGGTCGCGTGTGACCAGAACGCCTGGATCGACACGTACGCGCAGAACTACAACGCGGCGTACGACGCGGTCGTCGCGCAGCAGTCCACCGCGAAGGTGCTGATCTCGCTGGATCACCGCTTCGGCACCGTGTTCGACCAGCCGGCGGCGAACAGTCCGGTGCTGTCCGAGCAGACCATGCTGACCGCCCTCGCACCGAAGCTCGGCACCCGCGCCTGGAGGGTCGCCCACCACGCTTACCCGCCGGACCTCACCCGTCCCGACTTCGGCGCCGACGACTACCCGCGGGTCAGCTTCGGCAACCTCGGCGTGCTGGTCGGCTGGCTGCGCAAGCAGTTCCCGAACACCCCGTCGGCGTGGGAGGTCCAGCTCACCGAGAACGGCGTGAACTCGGCGAGCCCGTCCAGCGAGGCGGCGCAGGCGGACGGCGTGTGCCGGTCGTTCATCGACGTACTGGGAACTCCCGGCATCGAGAGCTACATCTACCACCGGATGTCGGACAACGCCGGCGAAGGCGTCTCGCTCGGCCTGCACCGAGCCGACGGTACGGCGAAACCCGCGTGGTCCACGTATGCGCTTGCCAACCGCAACGACCTGACACCGGCCCAACTGTCCTGCGGCTTCGAGACGCTGCCGTACATCACGCTGCGCCGAGGGTACGACGCAGCCGCGAACAAACACCGCGCCTCCTCCCGGCTGCTGCCGAGCGGTGTCACGCAGGAGCAGACGTACAAGGTCCTCCGTCAGCCCGCCGCCGGCACCGTGATGCTCTACGAGTGCAAGCTGGGCAGCCAGACATTCCTGACCCGGGCGGTCGACTGCGAGGGCCAGTTCCCGATGGGACCGGTCGGCTATGCGTACACCACCCAGGTCGCCGGGACCCAGCCGCTGTACCGCTGCCGGCGGGACTCCGACAACGACCACCTGATCACCGTGCAGAGCAACTGCGAGGGCTACGTGCTCGAGTCGGTGCTCGGGTACGTCGTGACGTAGACCGTACGATGAGACGGTGCCAGCCAGTATTCGCGACGTCGCGCGGGAAGCCGGGGTTTCCCTCGGTACGGCGTCGACGTACCTGAACGCCCCCGAGCGCGTCGGGCCGGAGACCGCGCGGCGGATCCAGAAGGCGATCGACGAGCTCGGCTACATCCGGAACGAGGCGGCCCGGCAGTTGCGTGCCGGGCACAGCCGGATGCTCGCGATGCTGAGCATGGAGCTGCGGAACCCGTTCTTCGGTGAGGTCGCCGAGGTGATCGAGCAGCGCGCGACCGACTTCGGGCTGTTCCTGATGTTGCTGTACGGCCACGGCGACGTCGACCGGGACCGGCGGTACGTCGACCTCGCCGTCCAGAAGCAGGTGTACGGGATGATCCTCGCCTCGGGCAGCGCGACACCCGACGTACTCGACCTGCTCGACCGGCACAGGGTCCCGACCGTGCTGATGGACGGCCGCGCCGATCGGGACGGGTTCGCGTCGGTCGCCATCGACGACGTGACCGGTGCGCGCCGGGCGGTCGAGCACCTGATCGAGCAGGGGTGCAAGCGGATCGCGGTGATCGGGGGAGAGGCGACGCTGCCGCAGATCCAGGAGCGCGTCCTCGGCGCCGAGCAGGCGGCGGCCGGCCGGCGCGGCGTGACGCTGGAGATCGTGCCCACCAAGGAACGCACGGTGGAGGCCGGCCGGGACGCAGGCGACGAGCTGGTACGCCGGTCCGCGCGCCGCCGGCCCGACGGTGTCTTCGCGATCAACGACCTGATCGCGGTCGGGCTGCTGCAGTCGCTGGTGATCTCGGCCGGCTGGCGGATCCCGCAGGACGTCGCGCTCGTCGGGTACGACGACATCGACTTCGCGTCGTCGTCCGTCGTACCGCTGTCGACCGTCCGGCGGCCGCGGGACATCTTCGGCTGGGCCGCCGTCGACTTCGTCCGGGAGCTGGCCCGGGCCAAGGTGCCGGGGCCGCCGCGGCACGTCGAGATCCAGCCCGAGCTGATCGTGCGGGCGAGTTCGCGTCGCCACTGAAACGATTACAATCGGAGAGCCGTCCGATCCTGGACACCTCGCACTTACGCCCTTGACAGCCAGATAGTGCTCCGCCACAGTTCCACTGAAACGTTTCGACTCGGTGAACGGAGCCCTTCATGTCGGTGGCCTCGACCGTGGCGCGACGGCGGCGGCGGTGGCCGTTCGCGGTCTACCTGACCCTGCTGCCGGTGCTGGCCACGCTGCTCGTGTTCCAGTACTACCCGGCGGCGAGCGGCGTCTGGCACTCGTTCTTCGACTGGAAGCCGGCCGGCCACTCGACGTTCGTTGGCCTGGGCAACTACCGGACGATGCTGCACGACGACCTCTGGTGGAGCTCGTTCCGCAACCTCGGGCTGATCTTCGTCTTCGGCGTGGTGATGTGGGCGATCCCGCTGCTCGCCGCGGAGTTGCTGATCTCGCTGCGGAACCGCAGACTGCAGTTCGTCTACCGCACCCTGCTGATCGTGCCGATGGCGTTCCCCGGCGTGGTGACCGCGCTGGTGTGGTCGTTCATGTACCACCCGAACCAGGGCGTCATCAACCAGGCTCTCAGCGCGGTCGGCCTGCCCGGACTGCGGCAGAACTGGGTCGGCAACCCGGACCTCGCACTGATCAGCCTGCTGTTCATCGGCTTCCCGTTCGTTGCCGGGCTGCCGTTCCTGATCATCTACTCGAGCCTCAGCAACATCCCGGCCGAGGTCTTCGAGGCCGCCGAACTCGACGGTGTCAGCCGGCTCCGCCGGGTCTGGGCGATCGACCTGCCGTTGCTGGCGGCCCAGATCAAGCTGCTGTTCTTCCTCGCGGTCGTCGCCACGCTGCAGTACGGCTTCCTGGCGTACATCGTGACCTCGGGTGGTCCGGACGGCGCGACGACGGTGCCGGTGCTGCGGATGCTCGACGTCGCGTACCAGGGCGGCGACTGGGGTTACGCGGCGGCGCTGTCCACCACGATGTTCGTGATCACGCTCGTGCTGTCGTGCGTGATCGTCTTCGTCCGCCGCCGGAGCAGCGGCCTGTCCGACGCGAAGGGGATGTGACCATGTTCGACACCCGAGCGACCCGGCGCCGGACGGTCCACCGGACGCGCCGGAAGCGCGGCCAGGCCGGCGTGATCGCCGGCCTCACGATCCTGGTGCTGCTCAGTCTCGGGCCGTACGTCTTCATGCTGGGTACGTCGGTCAAGGACAACCTGCAGTTCGCGACGAGCTACTGGTTGCCGTCCTGGCCGCTGCACCTGGAGAACTACTCGGCCGCCTGGCAGCAGATCAGCCCGTATCTGCTCACCTCGCTCCTGGTCGCGGCAGCGGCGATCGTCGGCATCCTGCTGCTCTCGTCGGTGGCCGGCTTCGTGCTCGCCCGGTACTCGTTCCCCGGCCGGCGGTTCCTGTTCGCGATGATCGCCGCGCTGATGATGGTGCCGAGCATCTCGAGCCTGATCCCGCTGTTCGTGATGATGCGCGACTTCGGCCTGCTGAACACGTACGCCGTACTGGTGATCCCGCACCTCGCGGGCGGCGTCGTGCTCGGCACGATCCTGATGAAGACGTTCGTCGAGGGCATCCCGCAGTCCCTGTTCGACGCGGCCCGGACCGACGGAGCCGGGGGAGTGCGGATGTTCACCTCGATCATGCTGCCGCTCTCGATGCCGGTGATCGGAACGGTCGCGCTGGTGACCGTGAACGGCGTCTGGAACGACTTCTTCTGGCCGTTGCTGACGATCACCAAGGACCAGTACCGCACGGTGTCGGTCGGGTTGCTGTTCTTCCACGGCCAGACGGGTACGGCGTACGGCCCGATGTTCGCCGGCTACATGCTGGCGAGCCTGCCGCTGCTCGTGCTGTTCGTGCTGCTGTCCAAGCACTTCCTGGCCGGAGTCCAAGGCGGTCTTCCGGGCAGTCACTGAAACCCCACCTCCAGAAGGGAAATCTCGATGGCGAGACCGCATCGCGCTGCCCGCGCGCTGTCGTGCATCGCGTTGGCAGGGCTGCTGGCACTGACAGCCGCCTGTAACGGCTCGGGGGCCGGGTCCGGTGACCAGGTGACGATCACGATCGCCGGGCCGAACCAGTGGAACTCCGACCCGAAGAGCTTCGGACCGGCCTGGGAGGACCTGGTCAAGCGGTTCGAGGAGAAGGAACCCGGGATCAAGGTCGAGACGACCGTGCTGCCGATCCCGGACTTCGTCCAGACCCTGTCCACTCAGCTGACCGCCGGCACAGCGCCGGAGCTGGTCTTCAACCAGGCGCCGCACCAGCCGGACCAGGTCGTTGCCCTGGACGACTACCTGGCCAAGCCGAACCCGTACGTCCCCGGCAACCAGCACTGGATCGACATCTTCAACCCGGACCAGTTCGGGCCGAAGTCCGGCAAGGTGCGCAACGCTGCCGGGCACTACGAGTGGGTGCCGTTCAACCTGGTGACGATCGGCCTCTACTACAACGTCGACGCCTTCGCGAAGGCCGGCGTACAGGCACCGCTCACGACGTACGGCGACTTCCTGGCGGCCTGCCCGAAGCTGAAGGCGGCCGGGTACGCACCGCTCGCGATGGACAACGGCTGGCTCGGCCAGGGCTGGACGTACAACGTCGTGATGGGCATGTTGATGGACAAGTACTACACGAAGTGGAACCAGTTCGACGCCGACGGCAAGCCGGGTAAGGCCGCGCAGCTGACGGCGAAGTCGGTCGCGCACGCGATCCTGACCGGTGAGCTGGACCCGACCTCGACGCCGGAGGTGGCCGAGGGGCTGCGGCTGATCAAGAAGCTGTTCGACGCGTGCGCGACGCCGAACTGGTCCGGTATCGCCGGTGGCGCGTCGTTCGTCGGGGGCAACGACTTCGTCGGCGGGAAGGCCGCGATCGCGTGGGGCACGAACTTTGCCGACTCCAGCCTGGACCAGGTGACCTGGAAGCACAGCACGATGCCGTTCCCGACCATCACGGCCGCGGACAGCTCGGTGTCGGACGGTACACCGGCCCGGTTCGGCGCGGAGGCCGGCGGGACGTCGTACATGATCCCGTCGACGACCAAGGGCAAGCAGCTCGACGCCGCGGTCAAGTTCCTGCAGTTCGCGAGTAGTACGCAGGGCGGACAGGCCTGGCTGGACAAGTCGGGCGGCATCCCGGCGACCAAGGACGGCAAGGCGGCGCCCGGGTTGCAGGGGCTGATGAGCGGGGAGTGGTTCAACCACCCGCCGCGGGTGATGGGGCTCGACCTCCGGCCGAAGGCGCTGGCCGGGAAGCCCGTGTACGACGGCTATCTGCTCGGCACCAAGAGCGAGTCCGAGACGATGCAGAAGCTCAAGGAGGACTGGACCGCCGCGGTCAAGGAACAGGCCAAGGACGCCGGCTGGACGGAGGCCTGGGCGAAATGACGAGCATCCGACGCATGATCACCGCGGCGGTGGCCACCGCCCTCACCGCCGCGGCACTCGTGACCACGTCCGCCTCGGCGGCTCCGGCCGGCATCACCTCGGTCCGCGCGACCGACCAATCGATCCAGGTCGAAGGCACGGCCGCGTCCAGCACGGATGTGTCCGTCTACGCGCTCGGGGTCGAGCAGGACGACTCGGCGTGGAGCGGCAGCACGCCGGTGGCGACCGTACGATCCGACGCCGCCGGAGCCTTCGCGGCGACAGTCTCCACGAAGCTGTACTACGACAAGTTCGTGGCCGTCGCGGACGGAGCGATCGTCGGCACCGACCACCAGGTCGACGACGTCGCGATCACTCCGACCAACGAGTACCCGTACCCGACCAGCCCGACGAAGAAGGGGCTGCAGGTCCAGCTGACCGCCGACGCCGAGGAGCTCGGGGTCGGGCATGCCGCGATCAACGTCGCGTTCAACCAGATCATGCAGGTGTCCGACGCCGGGGCCGGCCAGTCGATCCCGTTCGTGTCCCAGGGCCGGACGTTCTACTTCGACGCGGCCGCGGTCGGCGGGATCGACCGGCAGATCAAGCCGCTGTCGGACAACGGCACCGTGGTGAACCTGATCCTGCTGCTGTACCGCGACGACCGCCCGAACTCGAGCTGGCAGGTGCTCAAGCACCCGGACGCGGACCTGCGCGGCGGACCGGTCTTCGGCTTCAACACCAAGACCGCCGAAGGCATCGCGTACTACACCGCCGCGGTCGAGTTCCTCGCCCAGCGCTACACCCGCGCCGACCAGCAGTACGGCCGGGCCACCGGGTTCATCGTCGGCAACGAGATCGACGCGCCGTGGGACTGGCAGAACATGGGCCTGAAGACCGTCGACGAGTTCCTGCCGTACTACGAACGCGCGCTGCGGATCACGTACCTCGCCACCCGCAAGGCGTACGGCGAGGCCCGCACGTACGTGTCGCTGACGCACGCGTGGGCGCGCTCGCTCGTACCGGATCCGCTGCGGTACTACGCGGGCAAGGACGTCGTCGACCGGCTGAACGCGATGACCAAGGCGCACGGCGACTACCCGTGGAACGTTGCCTACCACCCCTATCCGGACAACCTCGTGGACCCGCGCTTCTGGAAGGACGGCAACACCACCAGCGACCCGGACACCACCCCGAAGATCACCTTGCGCAACATCGAGGTGCTGCCGCAGTACCTCTCCCGCCCGGGCCTGACGTACGACGGTCAGCAGCGGCGGATCATCCTGTCCGAGCAGGGCTGCAACACCCCGAACACGAGCGCGGAATCGGAGCGCAACCAGGCCGCCTGCTACGCGCTGGCGTACTACAAGGTCGCGTTCCTGCCCGGGATCGACGCGTTCATCCTCCACCGGCACGTCGACCACCGGCAGGAGGGCGGGCTGCGGCTCGGACTGTGGTGGTGGGACGACACCGTCGACGCGCCGGCCGCGCCGAAGACGCAGAAGCTCGTCTACAACGTGTTCCGCGACATCGACACCAGCCGGTCGTTGGAGGCGACGAAGTTCGCGCTCGACGTGATCGGCATCAAGGACTGGTCCGAGCTGGTCCCCGGCTGGGATCCGTCGAAGCTCGCCGTACGGAGCAATCCGACGACGGTCGGAGCCAGTCGTACGGCGATGCCGCGGCAGGCGCGGACGTTGATGGACTTCACCAACGGTACGCAGGGCTGGCGGGTGTCCGACGCGTCGGATCAAGTGACGGCCGTGGACGGCGTACTGCGGACCCACTTCACCTGGTCGGCGGGCAATGCGGCCCAGCTCGCCCAGCTATGGCGCGGTACGGACGTCGTACTGCCGCAGCCGGTCGACACGGCGGGGGCGCAGGCGTTGTCGGTCCGGATCAGGATCCCGGCGGACGCCACGGTCGGGACGCGGTTCGTGAAGATCAAGGCGTACGGCGATAACGGCCGGGTCGTCGAAGGCGCGACTCGGCTCGGTGACGGTGGTGACTGGCAGCAGGCGAGCATCGACCTGTCCGGGTGGACCGGGCGGATCGGCCGGATCAAGGTGTGGGTCCGGGGGAGTACGCAGGCGGCGTGGAGCGGGTCGTTCGACCTGGACGACGTACAACTGGCCGGCGCCCTCGCCGGGGCGGACCGGACCGGCAACCTCTCGATCGCGGCCGCGGCGCCGGACGGGATCGGCTCCGGTAAGCCGGTGCGGGTGACCGTCCGGAACGACGACCTGCGGCCGGTGAGCGACCCGACGGACGTGAAGCCCTGCGACGGTGTCACGCTCAACCCGTCGACGCTCCCGACGACCGGAATCGCTCCGGGGGCTACGAGGACGTTCGACGCGACGGTGGACAGGTCGGCGCCGGCGGATCCGTACAGCCCGCGGATGTGCTTCCAGGTTGCCGGGTTCGAGTACGAGGTAGCGGTCGCCGTACCGCCGAAGCCGGTGCCGGTGGCGAAGCCGTTGTTCGACTTCGACGACGGCACGACGCAGGGCTGGAAGGCCGGGCCGGGCATCGCGTCGGTGTCCGCGGCAACGGCGACGGCGAACGGCCCCGGCGTACCGCAGGCGGGTCCGTACATGCTCGACGGTGCCTCGCCGGTGGAGTCGTCGTTGCTGCCCAAGACGATGTACGCCGACCCGGCGACGCCGCTCGACCTGTCCGCGGCGAAGCGGGTCGTGGTGTGGGTCGACTCGTACGGCGGGGCGCCCAACTCGACCGGGTACGAGGTGACGTTCACACTCAGGTCAGGGTCGTCGGTGCAGACGATCACCCAGCCGTACAAGGCGGACCAGTGGAACGAGGTCAGCCTCGACGTGTCGAACTGGGTGGGCCGGTCGTCGGTCGATCATCTCGAGGTGACGATGCACGCCGTCGGCGGCGACTACCCGAACTGGGGTGCGCACTTCCAGGTCGACTCGGTCGGCTGGTTCGACAGCCTTTAGGGGTTCTCTAAGGTTCCCGGACGGTGGGTCTAGGGGCGGTTGGGTGGAGTGGCAGGTACCAACAGCAGTGAAGGAGCCTGTCATGAAACTCAACCGTCGCCTAATCGGCACCATCGCGGGAGTCGTCGCCGCTGCGGGGATCGCGGTCCCCGCAGCGGCGCTGTCGTCGGGGAGTACGCCGTCACCGGCTGCCAAGGCAAGCAAGTCGTTCGATCCGATGGACCTGCTGTCGGTTGCCGCTTCGGCCGGGCTGAGCGAGAGCCGGCTGCAGGCCGGGCTGGTCGCCGCGAAGCGGGCCGGTGGGAGCACCGACGCCGGGGTCGCGGCGTTCGCGGCCGCGGCGCACACCAGCCGGTCAACGGCGCAGCGGATCGTGTACTCGGTCTTCGGGTTGCAGGGCGATCGCAGCCTGACCGGTCCGGTGGCGGCGGACGCGCTCGCGTCGCGGCTCGGCGTACCGGCGGCTGCCGCCCAGCGGGCGCTGGACCGGATCGGCGCGCTGAGTCGCGAACCGAACGGCGTCGACCTGCACAGTGCGGCGTTCGCCGCCGTCGCGCACGACCTCGGCGTCCAGCCGGCGCGGCTCGCGGCCGCGCTGGACGGGGTCAAGCAGAGCATGGCCGGGAAGTAGGGACGGAACCGGCGAGTACGGCGCAGAATGAGTCGCGTGCGAGTGCTGGTGGTCGACGACGACGCGGCGGTGTGCCGCTCGCTGGTCGTCGCACTCGCCCGCGACGGCTACGAGGTCCACACGGCCGACGGTGGCGGTGAGGCGTTGCGCCAGACCGCGCGGCTCGCGGTCGACGCGATCGTGCTCGACGTCGCGATGCCCGAGCCGAACGGGCTGGAGGTCTGCCGCCGGCTGCGCTCCCGGGGCGACCGCACGCCGATCCTGATGCTCAGCGCGCGCGAGCTGGTCGACGACCGGGTCGCCGGGCTGGACGCCGGCGCGGACGACTACCTCACGAAGCCGTTCGCGCTGACCGAGCTGCGCGCGCGGATCCGCGCGCTGCTTCGCCGCAACGACGTGAGCAGCGAGCAGTTGGTGTACGGCGACGTCGTACTCGATCTCGCCGGCTCCCGGGTATGGCGGGGGAGCCGCGAGATCGTGCTCAGTCGTACCGAGTACCTGCTGCTCGAGCTCTTCCTGCGCAACCCCGGCCGGGTCCTGAGCCAGACGAGCATCTACCAGGCGGTGTGGGGCTACGACTTCGGCGTGGGGTCGAACAACCTCTGGGTCTACATGAGTTACCTGAGGAGAAAGCTCGAGGCGGGTGGTGAGCCGCGGGTGCTCCAGACGGTTCGTGGGCTCGGGTACGTACTGCGGGACACGCCGTGACGTTGCGGAACCGGATCGCGGGTGCGGCGGCGCTGATCGTGCTGGTCGTGGCGGCCGGTGTGAGTACTGTCCTCTACCTGTCGTACGCGGCGAGCCTGCGCGGACGGGTGGACGTGTCGCTGATCGACGCGGCTCAGCAGGCGTCGGCGATCGCCCAGCGGCTGAAGGAGTCGACGAGCGACAAGGGTGCAACGCCCGTACTGGACAAGCCTGTGACGGTCGGCTCGATCGACGTCCAGCTGTATCCGGGACCCGTTGACGCCGGCCGGCCCACCCGCTTCGGCCCGCTCGACAGCCGCGATGCCGCGACCGCCGCGGGTGCCCAGCCGGCGTACTTCGCGGATGTGCGTTACGACAACCAGAACTATCGGCTGTACACCGCGCCGATGCCCGACACGTCGGTCGGCGCGCTGGTCCGGACAAGCCGGCCCGGGAACGCGGACGACGGCGCGCTGCGCAACGCCGTACTGCTGCTTGCCGGGCTCACGGTCGCGGCCGCGCTCATCACGTACGGCGCTGCTCGGCTGGCGGCGGGCCGGATCCTGCGACCGGTCGCGGAGCTCACCGCGGCGGCTGAGCATGTCACGCGGACCCGTGATCTGACGGCGCGACTCGGTGCGCGCGGGTCGGACGAGGTCGGTAGGCTCGGTGCCGCGTTCGACACGATGATGGCGGCGTTGGACGAGTCGGTGACCGCGCAACGCCAGCTTGTCGCGGACGCCTCTCACGAGCTGCGTACGCCGCTGACGAGTCTCACCACCAACCTTGACCTGCTGGACGACGGCGCCGCGCTGGCCGATCCGGAGGCGCCGGCGCTCGTCCGGGCCGCGCGGGAGCAGGCGGGGGAGTTGCGGCAGTTGATCAGCGATCTCGTCGACCTCGCTCGGTACGGCGAGACCGTGCCGCACCGGGAGATCGTGCGCCTCGATCTCGTGACCGCCGCCGCCCTCCGCGGCCGCGCCGTCGAGGCCGACCTGCGGCCGTGCCTGGTGTACGTCGATCCCGGGGCGGTCGAGCACGCCGTGAGCAACCTCATCGACAACGCACTCAAGTGGAGCCCCGGCTCCGTCGAGGTGCTGGTGGCGGACGGCCGCGTCTCGGTCACGGACCATGGCCCAGGCATCCCGGACGAAGACCTGCCCCACATCTTCGAACGCTTCTACCGCTCACCCACCGCCCGCGGCATGCCCGGCTCCGGCCTCGGCCTGGCCATCGTCGGCAGCGTCACGCACGCCAACCACGGCACCGTCGCCGTGCACACCAACAACCACCGCTCGACGTTCACTCTCGCCTTCCCCACCGAAGCCTAGGGGGCCGACCACCGCAGATAACCCTCGTCGACCTCCGGCAGCAGACCGTCCTCGTTCGCGTAGGCGAGGAGGGCGGGCTGTTCGTCCACAAGCGCACCCGCGATGTCGTCGATCATCTCGCCGACCCCCGACCACCATGGTGCCGACGCTGGGCCTCCCTCGGGGTACCACTCCCAAACGCACCCGAACTGGTCGCCATCGCGCAGATCGACGTACAAGCTGCCGGCGTCAGCCGCCTCGGCGATCGGCAGAAAGCTGCCGAGCCAGTTCCCCGACGACCGCCCGGCCGGCTCCTCCTCCTCCGAGGGGCCGGAACCGAAGATCTCACGCTGGATCTTCTGCTGGATCTGCCGACCCGCGAGCATGTCCTTGACCGGGATCAGGTTGTAGAGCGTCGGGACGAGCGAACCCCGGATCGCCCGGTGCTCGGTACCGTTGGCGATCCGGAGGAACTCGACCAGGTCGTCCGGGAGCGGCCGATTGATCGCGGCCTGCAGGTACCGGATGTCGACGGGTGTTGCCGGCGGGTTGATGAGGCCCGCCGTGGCCGGCTGGTTCGTGGCCAGCCATTCGACGATCTTCGACCAGGAACTGGCGACTGCCATTCGATCCCCCCGCCTCGCACGAAAACCAGAACGCTATCGGAGTCGGGGGGCGTTACCGTAGGGGCGTGAGTTTTGATCCGGTGGCGCATAACCGTGTGGCGTGGGACCTTGAAGTGGACAGCGGTAACGAGTGGTCGCGGCCGGTGGGTGGTGAGGTTGTCGAGCGGGCGCGGGCTGGGGACTGGTCCGTCGTACTGATCGGGTATGAGCCGGTCGACCGGGCGTGGTTCCCGGACGACCTGTCCGATGTGGATGTTCTTTGTCTGGCTTCGGGTGGTGGACAGCAAGGGCCGATCCTGGCTGCGGCCGGGGCGCGGGTGACGGTGTTCGACAACTCGCCGCGTCAGCTCGAGCAGGATCAGCTGGTCGCGGAGCGCGAGGGGCTCGAGCTGCGGACGGTGCTCGGCGACATGCGTGATCTGTCCGAGTTCGCTGACTCGTCGTTCGATCTGGTCTTCAACCCGGTCTCGAACCTATTCGTCCCCGAGCTCGCACCGGTCTGGCGCGAGTGCTTCCGCGTACTGCGGCCGGGCGGGACGCTGCTCTGCGGGTTCCTCAACCCCGACGTGTACCTGTTCGACCAGGAGGTCATGGACACCCGCGGCGAGCTGGTCGTCCGGCACCGCCTGCCGTACAGCGACCTGACGCACATCCCGGCCGAGGAACGCGAGCGGCTGTGGGGCGCCAACGCGCCGCTGGAGTACAGCCACACGATGGCCGAGCAGCTCGGTGGCCAGCTCGCGGCCGGCTTCGTGATCAGCGGCTTCGCAGAGGCCCCGCACCACGCCGACGCCACCGCCGGCTGGCTACCCGGCTACTACGCCACCCGCGCCACCAAACCCTGAGGCGTGGCGGTACGCCTCGATCGCGGTGGGAAGGGTCAGGAAGATGCGGTCGGCGCCGATGCGGTCGACCAGGCCGGCGGCGGTCAGCTGGTCGCGGAGGTCCTGTTTGACGCGGGCGATCGCGAACACGATGCCGCGCTGGTGCAGTTCCTGGCGGAGCTGCTCGAGCGCGTCCGCGCCGGAGACGTCGAGTTCGACATTCGCTTCGGCGTTCAGCAGGAACCACTCGGTCCGGTCCGTTGCCGAGGACAACGATTCCAGCGCGCGCCGGCGGAAGTCCTCGGCGTTGGCGAAGCACAGCGGGGCGTCGTACCGGTAGACGACGAGGCCGGGGACGGGCCTGGCGTCCGGGTAGTCGTCGATGTCGTGCATGCCGGCCACATTCGGTACGTGGCCGAGGATGCCGTCGTGCGGGTGCGCGAGCTTGCGGAGCAGGTCGACGATCGACAACGCGACCGCCGCGAGGACGCCGTACAGTACGCCGAGGCCGAGGACCGCGACGGTCGTGAGTACGGCGAGAACCAGCTCGCTGTACCGGAAGCGGGCGATCCGGCGGAACTCTCCCACCTCGACGAGCCGCAGTGCGGCGTACACGACGATCGCCCCGAGCGCCGCGGTCGGGAATCCCGCGAGCGCCGGTCCGGCGACGACGAGTGTCAGTACGACGCCGACCAGGCAGGCGGCCGAGTAGCTGTGTGCGGCTGCCGAGCGAGTCGCCGATGACCGTACGGCTCCCGCTGCAGCTGACCGGGAATCCGTGCAGAACGGCCGAGGCGAGGTTGGTCGCGCCGAGAGCGGCCAGCTCCTGGTTCGCGTCGATCGTCTGGCCGGTGCGGCCGGCGAAGGCGCGTGCGGTGAGTACGTTGTCGGAGAATCCGACCAGGAGAATCCCGAGGGCGGGCAGCGCGAGTTGGGTCAGGTCAGAGGGCTGGACCTTGTCGAAGCCGGGGATCGGCAGACCGCGCGGGATCTCGCCGACGACTCTGATACCGCTGCTGCGCAACGAGAACACGGCAACGGCCGCGGTGGCCAGCAACACCGCGATGAGCGGACCTGGTGCTCTCGGCAACAATCGTCCGACGATCAGCAGCAGGACGAGCACGGCCGCGGCAAGCGCTGCGGTCGGCCAGTGCACACGATCGGCCTGGGCGACGAAGGAACGGACATTGGGTCCGAAACCCTCGCCGGTGACCGCGACTCCGGTCACCGCGCCCAGCTGGCTGGCGATCATCAGCACGGCGATGCCTGCCATGTAGCCGATCAGCACCGGTTTCGAGAGCAGCTCGGCGAAGATTCCGAGCCGGGCCAGCCGGCCGAGGAGCGCCAGTACGCCAACCATCACCGCGAGCGCGGCGGCCAGCGCGCCGTACCGGGCGGGATCGCCGGCCGCGAGCGGGCCGAGGGTCGCCGCCGTCATCAGCGCGGTCGTCGACTCGGGGCCGACGGACAGCTGCCGTGAGGAGCCGAAGAGCAGGTAGACGGAGAGTGGGCCGATGCTGGCCCAGAGTCCGGTGACCGGCGGCAGCCCGGCGACGGTCGCGTACGCCATCACCTGGGGGACGAGGTACGCCGCGACGCCGACTCCCGCCAGCAGGTCGCCCCGCAACCAGCTGTGGTCGTACTCCTTGAACTGCCGCACTTTTCCACCGTGAGGTGCGGCCGGCGCGTTGGGGCAGAGGCCTTGGTCCCTGGCGCGCGGGACCAAAGTCGTGCTGCTCCCGGTGTATGGTCCCGTGCTATGAGTTCGCTCGACTCCTGGGCTCTCGGTAGCCACACGGCAGACGGCGTCACGCACCCGACGTACCGCAAGGGCACCGGGCCGGGTGTGGTTGTGATCCACGAGATCCCCGGCATCACGCCTGGTGTGCTCGAGTTTGCCGACGAGGTGGTGGCTCGCGGCTTCACGGTCGTGATGCCGTCGCTCTTCGGCCGGCCGGGCGCGCCGGCGTCGGTGGGGGAGACGCTGCGGACCGTCGCGGCTGTCTGTGTGAGCCGGGAGTTCAGCATGTTCGCGATGGGGCGGACGACGCCGGTCGCCGGGTGGCTGCGGTCGCTGGCTCGCGAGCTGCACGACGAGCTGGGCGGACCGGGCGTCGGTGCCGTCGGCATGTGTATGACGGGCGGTTTTGCCCTCGCGATGCTGGCCGATGCGCCTGTTGCGGCGCCGGTTCTTGCGCAGCCTGCGTCGCCTGCTCCGGTCGGTGCGGCGCGGAGGGCCGACCTGGGACTCAGCCCGGCCGACCTGGCGTCGGTGAAGGCGAAGGCCGCCGCGGGATGCCAGGTGCTCGGCCTGCGCTACCAGGACGATCCGGCCGTTGGGACCCGCTTCGACACCCTTCGCCGCGAGCTCGGCGACAACTTCATCGCGGTGGAGTTTCCCGGCCGCAAACACTCCACGTTGACCGAACACCGCCAGCAGGAGGGCGTCGACCGCGTGCTGGCGTTCTTCGAGGAGAAGCTGGTGGCGGATCGCTAGGCCATCACAATCGTCTGCCGCGCGGCATCCGCCGCGGGCGTGGGCTGGGCGAGCTGTGATTGTGATGGCCTGCAGGTCCGCAGGTTCAGCCGTCGGTCATGGCGGCGGGGATGACGGCGACGGGGCAGTCGGCGTGGTGGAGGACGGTTTGGCTGACGGACCCGAGGAACATGCCGGCGAAGCCGCCGCGGCCACGGGCGCCGAGGACGATCAGGGCGGCGTCGCCGGCGAGGCGGAGGAGGTGTTCGGCGGGGTGGCCGGAGATCTGGACGAGTTCGGCGTCATGGCCGCCGCGCTCGTGGACCGCTCGGCGTAGCTCGTCCTCGGTGATCCGGTGCAGCTCGGTTCCGGCCGGCTGCGCGGCGACGACCCGGACGAGGAGATCGTGGCGGCGGGCGTAGTCGAGCCCGTAGTCGAGCGCCACCTCGCTTCCGGGCGAACCGTCGTACCCGATCACCACCCGGACCCCGGCCGTGCTGCCGAGGTCCGGCCGTACGACGACCACCGGGCAGCGCGCGTTCGCGGCGAGGTCGAGGCCGGTGGAGCCGACCACGGCCCCGACCATCAGCCCGAGCCCGCGGCTGCCGATCACCACAACCGCGGCCTCTCCGGAGGCCTCCACCAGCACGGCCGACGGCGTACCGTTCTCGATCCGGGTTTCCGGGACGATGCCCGGCCGCACGCTTCGGGCGAGGGACGCCGCGCGATCGAGGACGTCCGCGGCGGCCGGAAGCGCACACAGCAGCCGGAGGTCGGTGCTCAACGACGCGGCCTCCAGGGCTCCCCAGCGGACCGCGACGTCCGCGGCCGGAGAGCCGTCGACGCCGACGACAACGGGTCGGTGAATCATGGGCGTCTCCTCAAGGCTATGGACCTGAGCATCTACCGGTTCGGCACCGAGCGCACCTGCCGTTCGGTGCCCGCCACTCGGGACCTTCGTCTCCGCCGATGAACTTCACAGCCGCGCAACACGCGGGCAATCCGGGCCGGTGACCCTGGAACCATGGATTCGCTGCGTACGACGCTGACCGGCGGTACGGCGTGTGAGGTGTGCGGGCGGTTGCCGCATCCGCGGCGATTGCGCCTGACGCTGGCGAAGCTCGTGGCGGTCGCACCCGTGGAGCTGGCGCTGCATGCGGTGGTGCTGGCCGCGCATCCGCCGTACCTGATGTCGGTGGCAGTGCTCGCGAGCGTTACGACCGCGCTGGTGATCTGGGTGGTGGAGCCGTCGACCATGCGGCTGCTCCGCTCGTGGCTGCACGCGCCGACGGTCCGGCCGCGGCAGGGGATCGGGACGTTGTGGCGGATCCGGGTGACGCTCGACGACCGCGCCGGTTCGTTGGAGAGCGTGACCCGGCGGCTCGCCGTACTGGATGCGAACATTCTCGGCCTGCATGTGCATCCGGTGGACGACGGTGTGCGGGACGAGCTGGTGGTGTCGGCGCCGGAGGAGCTGACCGCTGGTGACCTCGAGGCGGCGGTCGCGGCGGCCGGCGGACGTGAGACCCACGTCTGGCCGACGACCGCGCTGGCGTTGGTCGACGGGCAGACGAAGGCGCTGAGCCTGTCGGCGCGGGTCGTCGCGGACCCGGCCGAGCTGCCCCACGCGGTCGCCGAGCTCCTCGGCGCCCGGCTCGTGACGGACCGCGCGGCGCTGGCCGGGCAGCTGCCCGGGGACGTGCTGAAGGTGCCGTCACCGTGGACGGGTCTGTTCGTGTTCACCCGGCCGGGCGAGCCGTTCACCCCGGCCGAGTCGGCCCGCGCGCACCGGCTGGCCGAGCTGGCGGAGGCGGCCCAGACCATCAGCCGCTAGCGGGGCAACTGGGCCGCGTGGTCGGGGATCTGGGTGTGCATGTCGCGGGGTGGACGTTCGTACCCCTTCGACGGCGGGCGCGGCGGGAGTTCGAGCGGCAGTCGCTGGACCTCGTGGTACGGGATCGTGGACAGCAGGTGGGCGATCATGTTGATCCGGGCGGAGCGCTTGTCCTCGCTCTCGACGACGTACCACGGTGCCTCGGGGATGTCGGTGTGGACGAACATCTCGTCCTTCGCGCGCGAGTAGTCCTCCCAGCGGCTGATCGACTCCAGGTCCATCGGCGACAGCTTCCACCGGCGCATCGGGTCCTCGAGCCGGCTGCGGAAGCGGTTCTCCTGTTCGCCGTCGCTGACCGAGAACCAGTACTTGCGCAGCAGTACGCCGTCCTCGACCAGCAGCCGCTCGACGATCGGGCACTGGTGCAGGAACCGGGCGTACTCCTGGTTGGTGCAGAACCCCATCACGCGTTCGACGCCGGCGCGGTTGTACCAGCTGCGGTCGAACAGCACGATCTCGCCGGCGGCCGGCAGGTGTTCGACGTACCGCTGGAAGTACCACTGGGTGCGCTCGCGCTCGGTCGGTGCGGGGAGGGCGGCGATCCGGGCGACGCGCGGATTCAGGTACTCCGTGACGCGCTTGATCGTGCTGCCCTTCCCGGCGGCGTCGCGGCCCTCGAACACGACCACCACGCGCGCCTTCTCGGTCCGTACCCACTCCTGCAGCTTCACCAGCTCGGCCTGCAGGCGCAGCAGCTCGGCCTCGTAGATCTTCTTCGGCAATCGCTTCATCTCTGAACGATGCCGCATCCGGGGCCCGGATCACAGCTCATCAAGGCCGGAAGGTCCTGGTGGACAGGGGTCCTTCGGCCGCTGCCGGGGCGGGCCGGATCTCCGAGAGTCGGAGTGGGAGTTCTCGTTCAGGGAGGTTCGGAGATGAAAGCGTTGGTCTACAACGGTCCGGGGCAGCGGAGTTGGCACGAGGTGCCCGACCCGGTGCTGCAGGATCCCGAGGACGCGATCGTCCGCGTCGACGCGGTGACGATCTGCGGGACCGATCTGCACATCCTGAAGGGTGATGTGCCGGCCGTGCAGCCGGGTCGAATCCTCGGTCACGAGGCTGTCGGTACGATCACCGCGGTCGGCGCCGGTGTCCGCGGTGTGGCGGTGGGGGACCGGGTCCTGGTCTCGTGCATCACCTCGTGTGGGCGGTGCGAGTACTGCCGGCAGGGGCGGTACGGGCAGTGCCTCGGCGGTGGCGGCTGGATCCTCGGCCACCTGATCGACGGCACGCAGGCGGAGCTGGTCCGGGTTCCGTACGCCGACCGCTCGGTCTACAAGCTGCCCGACAACGTCAGCAACGACGACGCCGTACTGCTGGCCGACGTCCTGCCGACGTCGTACGAGGTCGGCGTACTCAACGGCAAGGTCTCACCCGGCGACACCGTGGTGATCGTCGGCGCCGGGCCGATCGGACTGGCCGCGCTGGCGACGAGCAAGCTGTTCACGCCCGCTCGGGTCGTGGTCGTCGATGCCGCCGACTCGCGCCGGAAGGCCGCCCTCGAACGCGGTGCCGACCTAGCCCTCGGCTCCGACGAGGACGTGGAGGCGAAGGTTCGCGAGCTGACCGGTGGACTCGGCGCGGACGTGGCGATCGAGGCGGTCGGCGTACCGGCGACCTTCGAGCTCTGCACGCGTGTCGTCCGCCCGGGCGGCCGGGTCGCGAACGTGGGCGTCCACGGCGCACCGGCGACGCTGCACCTCGAGGATCTGTGGATCAAGGACGTCACGATCACGACCGGGCTCGTCGACACGTTCTCCACACCGCGCCTGCTGTCCATGCTGGCGGCCGGGCGACTGCAGATGCCGGGCCTGATCACGCACCGCTTCGGTCTGGCCGAGATGCAGGACGCGTATGACGTCTTCAGCACGCCGGCAACCACCGGTGCACTGAAGGTCGCCCTGTTCGGGGACAAGGGTTTCGAACCATAAGGTGGGAGGACTCGAAGGTACGGAACTCACCAGCGGAGGGTCTCGTGAAGCTCGGTCTGCACTACTGGAACTACTCCGAACCGACCGATCCGGCGCGGATCGCGCCGACGCTCGCCGAGACGGCCCGGATCGTGGAGGAGGCGGGGTTCCACCGCTTCACGGTCATGGACCACTACTTCCAGATGGAGCACCGCGGCACCGCCGACGAGCCGATGCTGGAGGGGTACACGACCCTCGGGTACGTCGCCGCGCGGACCGAGCGGCTGCAGCTCGGTCTGCTCGTCACCGGGGTCATGTACCGCTACCCCGGGCTGCTGGCGAAGATCGTGACCACGCTCGACGTACTGTCCGGTGGCCGCGCGTTCCTCGGCATCGGTGCGTCCTGGTACGAGCGTGAGCAGCGGGCGCTCGGCGTACCGGTCGTGCCGATGGGGGAGCGGTTCGAGCGGCTGGAGGAGAGTCTGCGGATCTGCCGGCAGATGTGGAGCGACGACAACGGACCGTTCGACGGACGGTACTACCAGCTCGCCGAGACGCTCTGCGTGCCCGCGCCGATCTCGTCGCCGCGGCCGCGGATCATGGTCGGGGGTGGCGGTGAGAAGAAGACGCTCCGGCTGGTGGCGCAGTACGCCGATGCCTGCAACCTGTTCGCGGTCACGCCCGACGACGTGGCGCACAAGCTCGACACACTGCGAGCGCACTGCGACGACGTGGACCGCGACTACGACGAGATCACCAAGACCGCCGTCTACACCGGCAACGTGCTCGACGACCCGGACGCCTTCCTCGCCGCCGCCGAACAGTACGCCGCCCTCGGCATCACCGAACTCCAGTTCATGCCCGACCGCGACCCGGTCGAGTTCGCCACCCGCCTGACCGAAATCGTCCCACGCCTCGGCTAGCGCCTACAGGCTGACGGTGCCGCGGACAAGCTGGTTCCGTGGTTGTCGGCGCTGATGTCGGCCCCGGCCATCGCGAGCCGGCGGCTCACACGACGAGCGCTGCCGGCGTTTCATGGTCGTGAACCCCAGCCCCCTGCTACGCATCCAGTTCAGCCCGCCTGACGACACGTCCGTCGATGCGCGGGAGGTGGCGGCTCTCGTCGGGCTGGCGCGGTCGCGGGGTGCGCGGTCGATCGCGATCGGTTCGGGGCGCGATCCTGCTTCTGTCGACGCCGTACGAGCGGTCGCGGATGACTGGGACGGTGAGGTTGTGCTGGAGCTGACGTGGCCGGAGACCGCGGCGTCGTGGTTGCGGCAGGCGACCCGGTTCGCGGCGGCCGATGCTGACCTGTGGATCATGTTCGGACCGCCGCTCGGGTGGGCGCAGCTGACCCGGAGGTTGTTGTGGTCGACTCCGTGGGACCCTGCGCGTGCGCTGCTCGCCGCCGCGGTCTCCGACCCGCGGGCGCTGGACCTCGTGGGACGTCACAACCTCCCCGGGATCTCCGGCGTCACCCGCGCCGGGCGGCCGTGGTACGTCGGTGCCGACGAGCGGATCGTGATGATGCGAGGATTCGACGGATGACGGAGTTGCCGCTCGACCTGGACGGCGGACCGGCGAGCGAGCCGGGTCCGGGGGCCGCGCTCGTCCCGGGCTGGCTCGGTCTCGAGCAGCAGGCGTGGATCGTCGGCCAGTTCCGGAACTGGGCCGCGGGTCCGGTCCCGATCCGTGCGGCCAAGGTCCGCGGCCACGAGATGTCGGTCCGGACGGTGTGCCTAGGCTGGCACTGGCAGCCGTACAAGTACACGCGGGCGGCGACCGACGTGAACGGGGCGCGGGTGCTGCCGTTCCCGGAATGGCTCGTCCGCCTCGGCCGGCGCGCGCTCCAGGCGACCGGCCACACCGACGCCGAGGTCCAGGCGTACACCCCGGACACCGCGCTCGTGAACTACTACGACGACGCGGCGCGGATGGGCATGCACCAGGACAAGGACGAGCGTTCCCTCGCCCCGGTCGTCTCGCTGTCGATCGGAGACACCAGCACCTTCCGCTTCGGAAACACCGAGAACCGCGGCAAGCCGTACACCGACCTGCTCCTACGGTCCGGCGACCTGTTCGTCTTCGGCGGTGCCTCCCGCCTCGCCTACCACGGCATCACCCGGATCCACCCGCACACCGCCCCCGAAGGGTGCGGCCTCGCCACCGGCCGCATCAACCTCACCCTGCGCATGACCGGTCTCACCGACTGACGTACGTGCGTCAGCGCGGCGGCGGTGTGGGAAGGACGAGGCTGCCGTCGAGTACGGCCGTGGCCACGTCCGTGAGCCGGCGACCGTTGCGCCGGGCGTACCCCCGCAGTACCTCGAACGACTCGGCGAGACCGAGGCCGAGCCGCTCGGCGAGCACGCCTTTCGCCTGCTCGATGACCACCCGGCTGGTGAGCGCTCCCTGCAACTGGTCGGCCCGGAGCTCGTGCTGCGTCGCCTGATGACTCTCGACACCGAGAGCTGCCGTCGCGGCAAGCAGTTGGCCTGTCTCGAGCGCTTTGGCGGAGAGGGTGCCGGCCGTGTCCAGGAACAGTGTCAGTACGCCGATGGTCCGTTCCGGCAGCGGCATCGGGAAGGCGTGGACCGCGCGTACGCCGTCCCGGCGGGCCGCGGGCGCATAGCCCGGCCATCGCGCGTCGGCCTCGTTCAGATCGGGACAATCGATGCGGAAACCGCTCGCGTAGCAGTCCTGCGCCGGGCCTTCGGCGGTCTGCTGCAGCCCGTGCGCCGACTCCGAGGACGCCGCGACGACGTCGAGCGTGCCCTGCCGATCGGCGAGTGACAGTGCGGAGGCGCTGACGCCGGCCAGTTCGGTACAGCGGTCCGTCAGCCAGCCGAGCGTGCCGACCAGATCCGTGTCCGTCACGAATCTTCCGACGAGCTCCGAGACGGCGCCGTACCCCGGGTGTTCCGCCCCGCTCATCGGTCGCGGTCCTCGTCGAGCCGGAGCCGCTTGTCGACGATCAGCCGGGCCACGTCGGTCACCGGGACGTCGTCGGCGAAGGCGCGGGCCCTGACGAGTGAGAACGCGTCCTCGATGCTGCACTCGCACTGGGCGGCGACCATGCCGACCGCCTGGTGCAGGACGACCCGGTGGTTCGGGGAGCCCAGCAGGTACGCCGCCGAGGCCGTCCCGCTCGCGTCGATCACCTGGCCCAGGCACTGCTCGGTCAGCAGCATCGTGTGGGTGAGTGCGTCGGCGAGGCCCTCCAGGTCGCCGGTCAGCGGATCCGGCCGATCGGCGTCCGGTGGATCGAACACGGCGAGCGCCCCGACGCAGCGTCCGCCCGATCCGAGCGGTACGACGGCCAGCGAGTGGACGCCGAGCGCCCGGACCGCGGGCGAGTAGTGCGGCCAGCGACGGGCCAGCGACGCAGCGGTCGCGATTACCGGCAGGCCGGCCGCGGTGGAATCGTGGACCGGGCCTTCGCCGAGCGTCAGCTCGAGATCCTGGGCGGCCGCTGCCAACGGGCCTGATGCGATCGACGAGGCTTCCGTCCGCTCGGAACCGAGCAGGGTGAGCCCCGCGCCGCGGGCGCCGACCAACTCCGCGACGGCCGAGATCAGCCGCGGACGCTCGCTCTCCATGTCCGTCGCCGAGTACCAGCGGGTGAGTCGCTGGACGTGGGCGTCGTGCAGCCGCGCAGTGGTCAGATGGCGCTCTTCACTCCTGCGGTGAAGTTCCGCGAGGCGTATATGGACACTGCGGAGCGCCTCCGGTGCGGTGGTGGCCAGATCCTCGTGACGGCATGCGATCGCGGCAGCACGGCCGGCCCGGGCGCGTTGCAGCTCGGCCTGCTCCTGAGCAGGACCGATCCACACGGACAGCCCTCCCACCACGCTCGTCAGTCTAGCCCTCCTCGGAGAGCTCCTGGATGTCCTCCATCAGCAGCACCACGCCGTCGGACTGGCTGTCGAGCGGCGAGCAGATCACCGAGCACCGGATCCGCCGGCCCTTGCGGTTCACCGCGATCAGATCGACCGGCTCGGTCCGGACGCCGGTGACCAGGCAACGGTTCACGACCTCGACCAGGGCTTCGGTCGGCAGCCCGAAGTCGAGGTGGAAGAACGGCTGGCGCTGGACCTCGTCGCCGCGCAGTCCCCAGAGCTCTTCCGCGCCGCGGTTCCAGCTGCGCACCCGCAGTTCGCTGTCCAGTACGACCACGCCGGCCGCGACGCTGGACAGAACGCCCTCGAGGAAGGTGCGCGCCTCGTCCAGCTCGGTACTGCGGATCCGGATCTCCTCGTTCATCGTGTCCAGCTCTTCGTTGCCCGACTGGAGTTCCTCGTTGGTGGTCTCGAGTTCCTCGTTCGTGGACTGGAGCTCTTCGTTGGTGGTTTCGAGCTCCTCGATGCTGGACTGGAGTTCCTCGTTGGTGGTCTCGAGCTCTTCGTTGGTCGACTGGAGTTCCTCGTACGCCGTCTCCAGGTCCTCCCGGTTGCGTTTCACCTCCAGCTGCAGCCGGGTGAGCGCGGTCGTGTCGACGAACGCCACGGACGATCCGATGACCAGGCCGTCGTCGGCGGTCAGCGGCTGCACGGTGATGTCGAGGTACTGCACGTCGTCGGCGGACAACCGGCGCTCGACCGCGTTCACCCGGATCGAGCGGCGCTCGGAGTGCGCGCGTTCGATCAGCGAGCGGAGCTCCGTCGGGCGGTACGAGATCTCCAGGTCGCGGAACGGCCGCCCGACGTCCTGCGACGTCAGCCCGAACTGGGCCCGCGCCTGGCTGTTCGCCTGGATGATGATTCCGTCCAGGTCGACCGAGATCATCGCGTTCGGTGCCGTCTCCAGGACCAGGTCGCGCAGTTGCCGCTTCCGCGCGACGTCGCGCACCTCGACCCCGGCCGCCGGGTCCAGGGTCAGCGGGATGGTCAGGTGCTGGGCGTCGGTCCGTCCCGACCGCCGCCGGAAAATCCGCTGCCGCATGCTGACGACCTCGAACCGCTCGCCGTCGGACAACAGCATCTCGGCCTTGCCGAGGAACAGATGGCCGCCCTCGCGCAGCGCGAAGTGGAACCGGTCGATGATCTGCGACTGCGCCTCGACGTTGAAGTACATCAACGTGTTGCGGCAGACCAGCAGATGCAGGCGGGAGATCGGCGCGTCCTTGGTGATGTCGTGCCGGCCGAAGATCACCCGGCGGCGGAGGTCCGACCGGAACACGAACCGCGATCCGCTCTGTTCGAAGTACTCGTTGCGCAGGTCGTCGGACAGCGCCTCGAGCGACCGCTCCGAGTACGACCCGGAGCGGGCCTCCCGCAGGGCCTCCTCGTCCACGTCGGTCCCGTAGATCTTGACCCGCCGAGCACATTCCTCGATCCCGAGCGCCTGGGCGAAGACGATGGCCAGGGAGTACGCCTCCTCGCCGCTGGAGCAGCCCGCGCTCCAGACCCGGATGTCCTCCTCGGAGCCGACGCTGCTCAGCAGCTCGGGAATGATCTCCCGCTGCAGGTAGGTCCAGCTCTCGGCATCCCGGAAGAAGCTGGTGACATTGATCAGGATGGTGTTGAACAGGAAGTCGAACTCTTCCGCGCTCGCCTCCAGCAGATCCCGGTAGTCGAGGTACTCCGTGATGCCGACGTCGGCCATCCGCTTGCGTACCCGCCGCGCCAGCGACGACCGCTTGTAGCCGGTGAAGTCGAAGCCCCGCGCGTCCCGGATGAACGCGAGCAGTTGCTCGAGCTCAGGGTCCAGGCTCTCGTTCGGCTCGCTCGCCATCAGACACTCCTCGATTCGACCAGGGCGTCGATGACGTCCGCGATCTCGCCGAGCGGCAGCACGAAGTCCACCGACCCGGTGCCGACCGCCGCCTCCGGCATACCCCTGAACTCCGCCGTCTGCGGATCTTCCGCGATCACGGTGCCGCCACGTGTTTTGACCGCGCTCACTCCCATCGCCCCGTCGCTTCCGGATCCGGTCAGCACGCAGGCTATCGCGCGGGCACCGTAGGCCCCGGCCACCGACTCGAACAAAAGATCCGCGGACGGCCGGACGAAGTGCACGAGTTCGCTGTTCGACAGCGTCAGTTCGCCGCCCACACCGACCAGCAGGTGGCGGTTCGGCGGCGCGACGTAGACGGTACCGGCGGTCGCGGCCTCACCGGCCGCGGCGAGCTTCACCGGCAGCGCGCTGCGCCGGCCGAGGACGTCCGCGATCACAGTCTCGTGCCGCGGGTCGAGGTGCTGGACGACCACCACCGGCACCGGGAACCCGGGTGGGAGCGCGCCGAGCACCTGGGTCAGCGCACGGATACCACCGGCCGACGAGGCGATCGCGACGATCTCGAACCGCTCACTCTGCTCGGCAACGGGCCGGCCCTGCTCAGGCTGGCTCATGATCTGGTACGCCGACCGTGGAACACGCTACGAGCCTAATGCTCAGGGCGCCGTCCCGGCACCCTGAGAGCCGAAGGGCCGGATGAAGGGTTTGCCTTCATCCGAGGTGGTTGCCCTCGGCCCGTTGTTACGTTCCGCGACATGAGAATGAAGAGCAAGTTCCGGGCGGGGATCGCGGCGCTGGCAGTCGGGGTGCTGGGGACCGCGGTGGCGGCGGTGCCGGCGCACGCGGGTTCCGAGATGAGCGGGTACTTCCCGTGGATCAAGGGCTGCACCAGCGACCAGCAGGTGATCTACTCGACGGGGGTCTGGGACAAGTACGGGCGGTACGTCGGGCAGGCCCGGGTGTACTGGTCCGCGCGCTGTGTGACCAACTGGGTCCAGGTCGCGCCGAGCAACCCGAACGGCATGGGCCTCTACGCGAACATCAGCAACCGGTACGGGAGCTACGGCCAGTCGGCGAAGGACAACACCGTCGGTACCGGCGCGATGCTGTACTCGCCGGCCTCCGCCCCGTGCCTCACGATGACGATCATCGTCAGCGCGGGTCCTTGGAGCGACAGCTACAACGATCCGGTACCGCAGTTCACGGTGTGCTGACGCAGTAACAACCGAAGACCGCACCAACACCGCGACCGGGTCTCCGGTCGCGGTGTTTTGCTGTGTCCGATCGCGAACCGGTCTCAGCTCGGTGGGCGCACCTCGCCGGTGAGGACCAGCCCGCGGGCCCGTTCGACCGCGGCGAGGTCTGCCTCGGCGGTGACGCCGTACGAACGGAAGAGCAGCGCGAGCGCCGGGATCTCGTGGCGGCCGGCGGTGAAGGAATGTTCGGACACCCGATAGGTCAGCTGCGCCCGCGGGGCCAGGTCGTGGTGCAACCGGTCGAGTCGATCGGCCAGCAGGGCCAGTGCTGGGCCCGGATCGCGGTCGAGTGACTGCAGAAAGTGATCGCGTTCGTCTGCGGCGACGGTCATGACGGTGCCGTCCTCTCTTACCCATTGACGACGAATAATGCATCGAATATACAAGATACAAGAACGGTGTGGGGCAGTTCACACCGTCGGGACCTCGCCCGGCGAGGCCGCATTCACCAAGGCAAGGAGTGATCGCATGCGCGTAGGCATCGACGGCCGCAAGATCCCCGGCTCGAAGGCCAACGGACCGCTCGCCAGCCTGGACCACGCCAAGGACCTCGGCGTCTCCGGCATCTTCTTCCGCACCGTCCTGGACATGTCGCCGACGCTCGATCCCGGTGAGCTCCGCGACATCCGGCAGCGGGCCGACGAGCTCGGGCTGTACCTGGAGTCCGGTCTCGGCAAGGTGAACCCGTACGCGATGGCCGAGGCGCCCGAGCTGCGGCAGATCGGCGGCGGTGACACGCTGCTCGGTTTCCGGCGCATGATGACAGCGTGTGCCGAGATCGGCTGCCTCGAGCTGTGGGCGGGTACGGCGAACTACAAGCCGTATCCCGGCCGGCTGGCCTATGACCGGTTCCGCACCGACGTCAGCTGGGAGGACCAGCTCGTCGCCACCGAGAAGTACCTGCGAACCCTCGCCCCGATCGCCCGCGATCTCGGGATCCACATCAATCTGGAGACCCACGAGGAGATCACGACCTTCGAGCTCGTCCGGCTGGTCGAGGCGGTCGGGCCGGACGCGATCGGCATCGTCTTCGACACCTCGAACCCGATGCAGCGGGCCGAACACCCGGTGCGCGCGGCCGAGCGGGTGGCGCCGTACGTCCGGCAGACGCACTTCAAGGACGCCGCGCTGGCCGTCGACGCGGACGGCGTGCTGTACCAGGAACGTCCGCTCGGCCAGGGACTGATCGACTTCGAGGCGATCCTGCGGATCCTCGCCGTCGGTACGCCGGAACTCACGCTGTCGATCGAGAACGCGCAGCCGTGGGAGGAGGTGGCGGTCACCTACCCGACGTTCCGCGCGGACCAGATCCCGAGCCGGACCCAGACCGTCGTCGAGGTGTTCGACGAGGCCTGGCAGGCGGCCCATCCGGATCTGTCGGTGCGCGAACTGGCGGCGTACCTCGGGCTGGCCCAGGACGGCAGCCGCCGGATCGCGGCCGGTGACCTGGCCTCGATCGAGGACTGCACACCGACCACCTTCGGCTTCACCGACGCGGTCGACGCGGCCCGGTCGAGTATCAAGTACCTGCGTGCGCTGGTCGACAACCTCGGGCTGGCGACGTGAACGGCCGGCGGCTCGGCGTCTACGCGCTCAGCCTCGCCGACGAGGACCTCACCCCTGTGGAGGTTCTCCGGCTGGCGCACGGCGCGGGACTCGGCGCGGTCCTGTTCCCCACGGCGTTCTCGCTGAGCACCGGGCTGGACGAGGCCGAGCTGGCCGAGGTTCGCGACCACGGTACGGACCTCGGCGTCGAGGTCGTGGTCGGTTTCCCGAACCTGCATCCGCACCGGCTCGACGACTCGGTGCCGCTGCTGCGGGCCGGGGACGGCGATGCGTTGCGTGGCTTCGCGCGGCTCGCCGCGGCCACCGACGCGTTCGGGGTCGCCGACGTACCGGTGATCATCGGCCTGATCGAGGACCGCTACGCACGACTCGTCCCGTGGCAGCGGCAGCTCGACGCGTTCGTCGCCCTGACCGGGGTGCTGCGGCCGATCCTCGCGGACCACAACCTGCGGCTCGCGGTGAAGACCCACGAGGAGATCTCGACGTACGACGTGGTCCGGCTGGTCGAGCGCTGCGGCGAGGACCTGATCACGGTCGGGTTCGATCCGGTGAACGTGCTGGTCAACCTCGAGGACCCGGTGGCGGCCGCCGCCCGGGTCGCGCCGTACACACGGCATGTGTACGTCGACGACGCGCTGTTCGCCGCGGCCGCCGGGGGAGCGGACCGGCTGCTCTGCCCGGTCGGTGACGGACTGGTCGACTGGCCGGTGGTCACCGGCCTGATCCCGCCGGCCGGCCGCACGGTCCGGTACTGGATCGAGCTGCACCGCGGCCAGTTCCAGGTGCGCCCCTTCGACCCGGAGTGGATGACCAACCACCCCGATCTCTCCGTCGCCGAGTACGCCACGACCGTACGGGCGATGTCTGCCTCGCAGCCCGGCCATCAGGCGCTGCGTGTACTCCAGGCGAGCCAGGCTCGCCCCACCAGCCGACTGGGCGCCGCCCTCGAGGCGTGCGAGCGGCTCGGCCTCCGCGAGGCCGCGACCGCTCCGGCCTGACACCCCCTTCCGGTCCACAGCATCAGCATGAGGAGGACCAGCATCATGACCCACCCGACATCCCCTGCAGGGGGTCACCTCTCCCGCCGCGGCTTCATCCTGAGTGCCGCCGCGGCCGCCATTGCCCCCGCACTCGCGGGATGCTCGAACTCCGGCAGCGCGACCGCCGGTGCCGCCGTACCCACCGGGCCGGGCCCCGGCCACTACAAGCTCGACCTCGGCGGATACCGCGGTCCGGAGCTGCCGAGCAAGCAGATCACGTTGCGCTTCATGCGGCAGGACTACCCGCCGCAGGTCAACGCGTTCCTGCAGAGTCTGTACACGAAGTTCTCGTCGGCGTACCCGAACGTCACCGTGAAGGAAGAGATCGTCCCGTACGGCGACCTGGTCACCAAGCTCCAGGTGTACGTCGCGGCGAACAACGCGCCGGACCTGATGATGGGCCGCAACGACTTCACGGTGGCGTACTCGGTGGGGCAGATCGCCCTGCCGCTCGAGGCCTACCTGACCGACGCGTTCGTCCAGGACATCAGTGCGCCGCTGCGCGAGGCCGGCTCGAACAACGGCCACCTGTACTGCCTGCCCTGGGACAACAACACCGAGGTCCTGTACTTCAACCGCGACATCTTCAAGCGGGCCGGCGTCGCGCCGCCGCCGGAGCCCGAGGATCCGTCCGGTGGCTGGACGATGGAGCAACTGTTCGACGCGATGCACGCGCTGCGGAACAACCTGCGGAAGAAGGGCGACACCAAGACCTGGCCGCTCGCGGCATCCACCGCGGGCAACGGCGGTCCGGGCTCCAACTACACCCAGCACGAGAGCTTCTGGATCCGCACGATGGGCGACCGGTCCGCGGCGAAGGACTCCACGACGTACCGCACCTGGGCCGGGGTGAGTGACGACGGCCTCACCAGCACCGGCTACCTGGACACGCCCGAGGCTGTCCAGGGGATGACCTACTACCAGCAGACCTTCAAGGACGGCCTCACGCCGGTAGGTGCCGTACCCGACCAGTTGACGGCCGGTACGGCGGCCCTCTCGCTCGACTCGTTCAGTGTGGCGAACTACTACGGGAGGCCCGAGAACAAGCCGAGCTTCTCGTGGGGTGTGACTCCCTGGCCGCGCGGCAAGTCGTTGTTCGGCTGCAGCAGCTCGGACTCGCCGATCGTCTGGGCGAAGACCGCGAACCCCGAGGCGGCCGTTGCCCTCGGTGCCTATCTGACGAACGACGCGAACCGGGTGCAGTTCCACCGGCTGTGGGGGTCGATCCCGGCCCGGGCGTCGCTGATCGGCCAGATGACCGAGTACCAGCACCCGATCCAGAAACTCGCGGTGAAGCTGAGCGAGCAGAACTCCCCGGCGCCGCGGACGGTCGGCTGGTTCGACTACTTCAACACGATGAATCCGGCGGTCAAGGACATCGCGCTCGGTGCCGATCCGGCGCAGGCGCTGCACGCGGCCGCGCAGAAGATCGACCAGAACCTCAAGAAGTACAAGTAGCCGACACGTCAGGCAGGGATGTCATGGCCGTTCATCTCATCGCGTCGCCACCGCGGCTGCGTCGCCGCGACCACCGGTTCGCGTACTGGATCATCCTCCCGGCGGTCGCCGGCCTGGTGCTGTTCCAGTACTACCCGATGCTGCAGGCGCTGGCCGGCAGCTTCCAGTCGTTCAACCCGTTCACCCACGCGGCCGGCGGATTCGTCGGCCTGGACAACTACCACGCACTGTTCGCGGATCCGCAGTTCCGGCGCGCGGTCGTGAACTCGCTGCTCTACATCGTGGCGATGATCGTGGTCGAGGTTCCGCTGGGCATGCTGCTCGCCCAGCTGATCAACCGCCGGATCGCCGGCTCGGCCGTCCTGCGGACCACGGTGATCGCGGCGCTGGCCGCGTCCGAGACCGTCGCCATCCTGATCTGGAACCAGATGTTCAGCCCGAACAGCGGCGTACTGAACGCGCTGCTGAACGCGGTCGGACTGCCGTCCCAGCCGTTCACCACCAGTCCGCACCAGGCCCTCCTCAGCCTGGTCGCGATCTCCGTCTGGAAGGACCTGGGCCTGCCGACGCTGATCTTCCTCGCCGGGCTCCAGTCGGTTCCCACCGAGGTCTACGAGGCGGCCAGTCTGGACGGTGCGAGCGAGCGCCGGACCTTCCTGAGTATCACCGTGCCGCTGCTGCGCCGCAGTACGGCGGTGGCCGTGTTCATGGCCACGGTCACCGGGTCCCGGGTGTTCACCTCGATTCTCCTCATCACCCAGGGCGGACCGAACGACAGCACCCGGAACCTCATCTACTACTCGTACCAGCAGGGATTCCAGTACTCCGCCTACGGCACCGCGTACGCGGCCACGATCTGCATGCTCGTCCTGCTCGGTCTGGTCACCGCGGCCCAGCTGTTCTTCCTGCGAGAGAAGGACTCGGCATGACCCACGACAAGCTCACAGTCCTCGCCGTCCGGCACCAGACCCTCGGCCGTACGTCGGCCGAGCCGCGGACCCCGCTCGCGCTCGCCGCGATCGGGCGGCGCTTCCGCGGCACCCTCGTGGTCGCCGTGGTGGTCCTGCTGATCGGGTTCCCGCTGCTCTGGATGACGCTCTCGGCGTTCAAGTCGACCGGCGACATCGTGAAGGATTCGTACCCGTTGAGCTGGCGCACCTTCGTGCCGGCGCCCTTCACCCTGCACAACTTCGCGAACCTGTTCGGCTCGCTCGGCTTCGGCCGGAACCTGCTGAACACCGTGATCGCCTCGGCCGGTCAGATCCTCGGCGCGATGGTCGTGTCGACGCTGGCCGGGTACGGGTTCGCCCGTGTCCGGTCCCGGCTCGGCACCGCGGTGTTCGGGCTGTGCATGCTCGGCGCGTTCATCCCGGTCGAAGCGGTCATCGTGCCGCTCTACAAGACGGTGCAGGGCCTCGGGCTGCTGTCGACGTACCCGGTCCTGTTCCTCCCGTTCGTCGCGAACCCGTTCGGCATCTTCCTGATGCGGCAGAGCTTCCGCGACATCCCCGAGGAGCTGTACGACGCCGCGGCGGTCGACGGCGCCGGTCCGGCCAGGACGTTCCTGCGGCTCGCCGTACCGAACGTCAAACCGGCCCTCGCCACCTTGGCGCTGGTGCAGTTCATCTGGTCGTGGAGCAACTACTTCTGGCCGCTGGTCGCGAACCAGGACCCGAACAAGCAGGTCGCGCAGGTCGCGATGGCGAGCCTGCAGACGGCGGCCAACTACCAGCCGATGTACGGCGAGATGTTCGCCGCCGCGACGGTGATCACCGTGCCGGTTGTCGCGCTGTCGGTCGTCATGCAGCGCTACTACATCCAGGGCCTGCTCTCGTCGGGCCTGAAATGACCGTGGGCTACCGCGCCGCGCGGGTGCTGACCGGCCGCGACGGCCAGGTGCTCCGCGACGGCGAGGTGCTCGTGTCCGGCGAGCGGATCGAGGCGGTGCGACCGGGTACGACCGATCCGCCGTACCCGGTCGTCGACTTCGGCGACGCGACGATCGTGCCGGGGATCATCGACGCGCACGTACACCTCACGATGCCGGCCGACGGTCGCGACTACGCGGCCATCCACCGCGACCCGGACGAACTGCTGGCGCTGGTCGCGGCGGCCAACCTCCGCCGGCTGTCCGCGGCCGGCATCACCACGGTGCGGGACAACGGCGGACGGAACACGGTGATGTTCGCGGTCCGGGAGGGCGTACGGCGGGGCTACCTCGCCGGGCCCCGGCTGCTGCTCGCCGGCCGGCCGATCACGCCCACCCTCGGGCATTTCCACTTCTGCAACGGGGAGGCCGACGGCGCGGACGCGATCCGGGCCGCGGTCCGCCGGCTGGTCGCGCAGGGCGCGGACCACATCAAGCTGATGGCGTCGGGAGGCGGTACGCCCGGCAGCCGGCCCGATCAGGTCACCTACACGGTCGCGGAGTTGCGGGTCGCGGTCGACGCGGCCCATGCGCTGGGCGTGCCGACGACGGCGCACTGCCGATCGACCGGGTCGATCCGGAACGCCGTCGAGGCCGGCGTGGACTGCGTCGAGCACGCGGACTTCCTCGCCGACGGGCGCGGCGGCGCGATCGACTACGACCCCGCGCTGGTCGAGCAGATGCTGGCTGCCGGGGTCTTCGTCAGCATGACCCTGCAGGCCGGTGGCGCCGAGCGGAGGCAGCGGTTCCGGACCGCCGACCGCCCGCTGCCGCCGGCGGAGCAGGCCGAGTACGACGGGCTGCGCCGGTACTTCGACGCGAAACTGGGCGTCGTACGGCGGCTGCTCGCCGACGGGTACGCCGGCCGGATGGCGATCAGCAGCGACGCCGGTCCGGGGGACACCGAGTTCGCCCGGACCGACCTGTGGCTGCGGCTGGCCGGCGAGGCGGGGATGCCGGCCGTGGCGGCGATCGAGGCGTTCACCCGGGTGCCCGCGGAACTTCTCGGCCTGGACGACGCCGTCGGCACCCTGGCGGCCGGGAAGGTGGCGGATCTGGTCGTCGTGGACGGCGACCCGCTGCTCGATCCGGACGCGATCAGCCACCCGGTCGCGGTCCTGCGGGGCGGCCGCCGGGCGGACTCGCCCTGCGACGGGACGCCGGGAGTGCCGCTTCGCCGTGTAGAAAGAGACCTGTGCGCATCGGACCGGACCCGGCCGGAACGGTCGCGCCATGTGTGACCGGAGGTGTGTTGACCGTGCAGCCTATCGGCGGGATCGATCGTTCCCTGCCCCAGCTGATCTACCAGCAGTTGCGGGAGGAGATCATCAACGGCCGGATCCTTCCCGGCACCAAACTGCGCGAGACCTTGCTGGCCGACAGCCTGAAGGTCTCGCGGATTCCCCTGCGCGAGGCCATCCCGATGCTGGAGGCGGAGGGCTTCGTGACGAGCCAGCCGCGGCGCGGCGCGGTGGTGAACCAGCTGACCCGGCGCGACGTCGACGAGCTGTACGCCGTGCGCGGCGCCCTCGAGCCGCTGGCCGCGGAGCTGGCCGCCGCGCGGGTCGGGTCCGACGGAGCACACCTGCTGCGCGAACTGCGCGCCGCGATCGACCGGGAGCGGACCGCGGTGGCGACCGGCGACGACGCGGACATCGCGAGCGAGAGCTCCGACGTCCACCTGTCCGTCGTACTGCTGGCCGACAACAACCTGCTGACCAGGATGATGCGGCAGATCAGTGGCCGCGCGCGCTGGCTCACCAGGCTCACCTCACCGCGGGACTCGCACTCGGCGCTCGACGACCACGAACTGCTGTTCGCGGCCATCGAGCGGGGCGACGGGGCCGAGGCGCGGCGGATCTCGGCCGACCACATCGCGAGCGGACGCCGGAACTCACTGGAGATGATCGGCGACACGCTGCCCGAGCAGGCCTAGCCCGCGCCGCCGGGGCCGGCGAGCTCCTGCAGCAGTTTCGGCAGCCGGATCGCGAGCAGTTTCGCCAGTTCGCCCTTGATCTCGGCGATCTCCGCCGCGTCGTCGTGCTGGATCCGGCGGCGGATCGCGTCGACGATCTGCCGGCCGGTGAGTCGGGTGGCACTGATCAGGAAGACGTGGCCGTAGCGGGCCTCGTACGCGATGTTCGCCTGCTCGAGCTCGGCCAGCAGTTGCTCGTCGGTGCCGACGCCGCCGGACTCGCTCTTCGACCAGCGCGCCTCGGCGTGCGCACCGCGGATCGGGTCGCCGAGCCGGAGCAGGCCGTCGTGCGCCGCGACGATCTCGGCCGCGGACAGCTGCGCCGCGCCGCGCTGCGCGGTCTCGATCAGGGCCGCGAGGCCGGGGTACGGACGCGCGGCGGTCACGTCGTCCGCCCAGCGCCGTACCGGCAGATGGCAGGACGCGATCAGGTGCGCGGTCAGCTCGTCGTCCGGCAGTTCGTTGAAGATGGTGAGCCCGCGCTCGGCGGTGCCGACATCCGTTCCGGTCATGTTCTCCTCCTCCGTGGAACAGCTGGATCTTCCGCAGCCGGGGCTACCCGAGTCAATGGCGGAGCCTCAAATATATCTGTCATAAGGAAGATGTTTTCCGTATACCGGAATTATGAAAGAAGGTGCCGATGACAACCACTGTGGTGGCCAACGCGCAACTCCTCGACCGCGAAGGGCTCGCCGACCTGACCGTCACGGACGGCGTGATCACCCGGGTCGCCCCGGCAACCGGCGCACCACGGACCGGCGCCGTCGTCGACGCGGCCGGAGGGCTGGTCTGCCCGTCGTTCGTGGACGCACACTTCCATCCCGACAAGGCGTTGACCTTCCCCCGACTCGGCCCGATCGGCGACACCTCGATGGCGGAGTCGATGGCCCGCGGCGCCGCCGTGAAGAGCGAGTTCACCCACGACGACGTCGTACGTCGAGCCGGTCAGGCGATCGAAGCCGCCGTCGGCAACGGTGTCGGCGCGATCCGGGCCCAGGTCGACGTGGACAGCTCGGTCGGCCTGACCGGGCTGGAGGCGCTGCTCGAGGTACGGGCGACGTACCGCGAGCAGATCGACCTCCAGTTGGTGGCGTTCCCGCAGGAAGGCATCGTCCGCGACCCGGGCGCCGTCCCGTTGTTGCGGAAAGCACTCGAACTCGGCGCCGACCTGATCGGCGGCGGCCCGGACAACGAGGGCGACCCGGCGGCGTACCGTGCCCACCTGGACGCGGTGTTCGGGCTGGCGCACGAGTTCGGCGTCGATGTGGACATCCACGCCGACATGTCCGAAGTACCGTCGCAGCGGGCGCTCGAACTGGTCGCCGAGCAGACGATCGCGCGAGGCCTGCAGGGCCGGGTGAACGCGGTGCACTGCTGTGCGCTGGCGGCGTACCCGGAAGAGCACGCCGCCGAGGTGATCGCCCTGGTGGCCGAGGCGGGCATGCAGATCTGCATCTGCCCGGTCGGCAACCTCCAACTCGTCGGCGAAGGCACCACCCCACGCGGCCGGGGTGCATCGCGGCCGAAGGAGCTGCTGGCTGCCGGTGTCAACGTGGCAGCAGGTACGGACAACCTCCACGACATGTGGTTCCGCTTCGGCAATCTCGACCCGGTCGAGACCTGCCTTGTCACCTGTCTCTCCGCGGCGCTGCGCACCGACGCCGAGGTTCGTGAAGGCTTCGCGATGGTGACGACGCGCGCCGCGCGGTACCTGGGGCTGAAGAACTACGGCGTACGGGAAGGTGACAACGCAGACCTGGTCGTCTTCTCCCACCCCGACCTGAACGACGTGATCCGCGGACTTCCCGGCACTCGCCGTACGTTCAAGCGAGGAACGCTCGTGGCCACCCGCACGACCACCATCACCTGACGCCACTCCTTGGGTGTCAGGATGGTGGGATGGACGGAGCTCGTGAACTGCTCGGGGCGGAGCGGTTGCGGGTGCTTCGGCGGCTGGCGGATCTGACGGGGGATTTCGACGAGGTGGTTGCGGCCTCGCGGGATGCGAACGCCGACGACGAGCACGATCCTGAAGGTGCGACGATCGCGTTCGAGCGGTCCCAGGTCGCGGCGCTGGTGGAGCAGGCCCAGCGCCAGTTGACGGAGATCGACGCGGCCTTGGATCGCGTGGCGGACGGCACCTACGGGGTGTGCGAGCGGTGCGGCCGGCCGATCGCGCCGGCCCGCCTGGAGGCAAGGCCGACGGCCCGTACCTGTTTCGACTGTGCCTCCTGAGCCGGGGTCTCAGAAGTCCGGTGGTGCCTGCAAGTCGTGGGCGCGGAACAGTACGGCGTGCTCGACGCCCATGGCCTTTCCGCTCATCGCGGTGAACTTCGGGATGAGGTCGGCGGGGGCGGGATGACCGGGAAGCGCGGCCAGGTACGCCGCATGGGCCTCGAGGGAGGTGATGCCGCGGCGCAGCGGCTCCCCGGTGACGTCGACGCCGTGGGACGCGAAGCCGGCGAGCCCGGGAACGAGGTACCAGCGGACGGAGTGCGGTTCGAGGCCCTCGTCGTCGATCTGTTCCGGGAAGACCCACCGGTTACCGGCGTCGCGCACCGCGTCGAGGGTCGCGAGCCCGGCCGCGCGGTGGTCGGCCTGGTCGAAGCCGAACGGCGTCTCGATCTCGTAGCCGGAGCCGAGCACCACGTCGGGCTTGAACCGGCGGATCTCCCGGCAGATGTCCCGGCGCAGGTCGAGGCCGTAGACCAGCACGCCGTCCGGATGGTCGAGGACGGTCAGGTGGTTGACGCCGACGACCTCGCAGGCGGCGTGTTGCTCGGCGACGCGCAGGCGAGCCGTCTCGGCGGGAGGGTTCGGCATGCCGGCCTCGCCGCGGGTGAGCAGGAGGTAGCCGACCTCGATGTCGCGCGCCGTCCAGCGCGCGACCGCCGCGGACGCGCCCGTACTCCATGTCGTCAGGGTGCGCGACGACGCACAGCACCCGTCGGAAGGATTCCTCAGGAAGGGCAGGCAGGGTCATGCGAGTCATCTTGCCACCGAGGTTCGCGCTGGGAGTACAGTTCGGCGGATGCCTCCCGTTCGCCGGCGCCGTCCGCGGCCGCCCGACATGACAGTGCCCGCCGGTGCGCGGCCGGTGTTCACCGACGGCGCGTGCGCCGGGAACCCCGGCCCCGGCGGCTGGGCGTGGGCGTTGTCGAAAGCGGAGTACGCCGCCGGCCATGAGGCTGCCTCGACGAATCAGCGGATGGAGATCCGGGCCGTGCTCGAGGCCGTCCGGGCGAACGACGGACCGTTGCTGGTGGTCTCGGATTCGACGTACGTCGTCAACTGCTTCCGGGACCGTTGGTACGCGGGCTGGCTCGAGCGCGGCTGGCTCACGTCGGCGAAGCGGCCGGTCGCCAACCGGGACCTGTGGGAACCACTGGTGACGTTGGTGACCGAACGCGGCGACATCGCCTTCCAATGGGTGAAGGGCCATTCCGGCCACGAGATGAACGACTTCGTCGACGCCCTGGCCGTCGCCGCCTGCGCGAACCAGTAACGCCGATCACCCCGTTGTGACAGGTTGGCGCGTGGTCGGGCGGCCTTCCTGGTCGAGGCGCACGACTGTGTGGTCGTCCCATCGTTCGTCGGCCTGCGGATAGTCGGAACGCCAGTGGCAGCCGCGGCTGTCCTGTCGTGCGGTCGCCGCGACGACGACCGCGCGCGCCACGGTCGCGAGCGGGCCGGTGCCCAGGGACTCGAGCTCGTCCGCGGCGGCGTTCAGGCCGGCGCCGTCGCGGCGGATGCCGGCGTACCGGCTGAGGATGGTCCGGATCCGCTCCGGCCGACGGTCGTCTCCGAGCGCGAGCTCACGGACTCGGCCGAGGTCCTGCGCGGGGAGGTCGAGGGTCAGGGCCGTTGCGACGCGACGCCCGAAGACGAGCCCTTCCAGCAGGCTGTTCGACGCGAGCCGGTTGGCCCCGTGGACGCCGGTCGCGGCGACCTCGCCGACGGCATAGAGGCCGGGTACGTCGGTCGCGCCGTTCCGATCGGTCCGTACGCCGCCGCAGAGGAAGTGCTCGGCCGGCGCGACCGGGATCTGCTCCGACAGCAGGTCGACGCCGATGCGGGCGCAGGAGGCCAGGACGGTCGGGAACCGCTTCCGCAGTACGTCGGGTGCGACAGCTGTCGCGTCCAGCCAGACGTGGTCGGATCCGTCGCGGCGCATCGTCGCCTCGATCGCCCGAGCCACGATGTCCCGCGGTGCCAGGTCGGCTCGCGGGTGCCGCCCGGCCATGATCCGGCGGCCGTGGATGTCACGCAGTACGGCGCCTTCACCTCGGACCGCCTCGGTGACCAGAGGCAACTGGCCACTGGTCTCCCCGGTGTGGAGCGCGGTCGGGTGGAACTGGACGAACTCCATGTCCACCAGCGACGCGCCGGCTCGCAGCGCCAGGGCGATGCCGTCGCCGCGCACCGTCGACGGGTTGGTGCTCGCCAGGTAGGCATTGCCGATGCCGCCGGTCGCCAGTACGACGGCACGGGCCTCGACCTGCCTGACCTCGCCGCCCGTCTCGACGAGCACCCCGACGATGCCTCCGGACTCCGACTGCAGCAGGCCGACCGTACGCCCGGTCATCGTCTGCACGCTGGTTCGCTGCAGGGCGGTCCGGAGGGCACGATGAACCTCGGCGCCGGTCGCGTCACCGCCCGCGTGCACGATCCGGGGACGACCGTGGCCGCCCTCCAGGGTCCGCGACAGCGAGCCGTCGCCGTTGCGGTCGAAGCGAGCGCCGTGGGCGATGAGTTCGGCGAGCCGCTGCGGTCCCTCCTCGACCAGCGCGCGGACGTTCCGCGGATCGCAGAAGCCCGCGCCCGCGACCTGGGTGTCGTGCGCGTGATCCAGCGGATCGTCCTCGCCGTACGCCGCCGAGACGCCGCCCTGGGCCCAGGGCGTGCTGCCGTCGCCGGCACTGAGCAGGAGTACGTCGCGGGTCGCCGCGAGGCCGAGTGCGGTCGACAGGCCCGCCACGCCGGAGCCAATGACGACGACGTCGGCGCGCGTCATCGCGCACCCGCGGGCTTGCCGATGGCAACCATCCGCTCGACCGAACGCCGGGCCCGCTCGACGACCTCGGGCGGCAGCTGGATCTCGTCGCGCCCCTCCCGCAGGCACCGCACCAGCAGCTCCGGGGTGATCATCTTCATGAAGCGGCACGAGGCCTTCGGGTTCACCGGCAGGAACGTCGTCTGCTGGTTGACCTTGCGCAGCTGATGGAGCATGCCGATCTCCGTCGCGACCAGCGCCGTCTTCGCGGTCATGCCGCGGGCGGTGTCCAGCATGCCCGCGGTGGAGAGGATGTGGGTCCGCTCGGACGGCAGATCACCCATGCCGGCGAGCCAGATCGCCGACGACGCGCAGCCGCACTCGGGGTGCACGAGGACCTCGGCCTCCGGATCGGCGGCCACCTGGGCGCGCAGATCGGCCGCGCTGATGCCGGCATGCACGTGGCATTCGCCCATCCACACCTCGATGTTGTCCCGGCCGGTCTGCCGCCGGACGTGCGCGCCGAGGAACTGGTCGGGCAGGAACAGGATCGGCCGGTCCGCCGGGATCGAGTTCACCACGTCGACCGCGTTGGACGACGTACAGCAGACGTCCGCCTCGGCCTTCACCGCCGCGCTGGTGTTGACGTAGGCAACGACAACGGCGTCGGGGTGCTCGGCCTTCCAGGCCCGCAGCTGGTCGGCGTCGATGGTGTCCGCCAGCGAGCAGCCCGCCTGGGCCGTCGGGATCAGCACGGTCTTGTCCGGGCTGAGCAGTTTGGCGGTCTCGGCCATGAAGTGCACGCCGCAGAACACGATCGTGGACGCATCGGTACTGGCCGCGATCCGCGACAGGGCGAGCGAGTCGCCGACGTGGTCCGCCACGTCCTGGATCGCCGGCTCCTGGTAGTTGTGGGCGAGGATCACCGCGTCCCGGTCCTGGGCGAGGCGCCGTACCTCTTCCTGCCAGCTGATTGCCGTGGTCACAACAGGTCCTTCTTTCGCGAGGTTTTCGCTCAGCAAGCGATAACTGGAGACGGCAAAGCCACCAGCAGGCTGATGTCGAGCGCGTCGGGGGAGTGGGTCAGGGCGCCGACCGAGACGGCGTCGACACCGGTGCGGGCGATGTCCGCGACGGTGTCCAGGGTGATGTTGCCGGAGGCCTCGAGCCGGGTGGCGGATCCGGAGGAGTTGCGCCGCTCGACGATCCGGGCCATCTGCACGGGAGACATGTTGTCCAGCAGGATCCACTCGACCTGGCAGTCGAGGGCTTCGCGGGCCTCGTCGGCCGTGGTCACCTCCACCTCGATCGCGACGCGGGTGTCTTCGGCGGCCATGCCGTCCCGGACCCGGCGTACGGCGGGAACGACCCCGCCGGCCGCGGCGAGATGGTTCTCCTTGAGCAGCACCATCGCGGACAGGTCGAGCCGGTGGTTGGTCCCGCCGCCGCAGCTCACGGCGTACTTGTCCATGGCCCGGAGGCCGGGTGCCGTCTTCCGGGTGTCGAGGAGCGCGACCGGACGCTGCCCGATCGCGGCGACGAACGCCGACGTGAGGGTCGCGATGCCCGACATCCGCTGGGCGAAGTTGAGCGCGACCCGCTCGCCGGTGATGATCGACCGCGCCGGGCCGCTGATCCACGCCAGCGGCTGCCCCGGAACAACCGGGTCACCGTCGGCGACAGTGGTCCGCACCTTCACGGTGGGGTCGACGGCGGCATACACCTCCTGGACAACAGCCAGCCCGGCCACTCGCCCGGACTGCTTGGCGATCATCGTCGCCTCGACCTCGAGCGTCTCCGGGACACTCCACCGGGTCGTCACGTCGTCCGCCGCCTGGTCCTCGGCGAGTGCCGCCGCGACCGCGGTCCGGACCGTCTCCGTTTCCATCCGCCGCACCTTCCGTGATGTTTTCGCTTCAGAGGCGATAACTAGCAGGCACGCTACCATCGGCCTCGTGTCCACAGCCAAGAAAGGTGATCCGGTTAACTTCCCCACTTACCCGCACGAGGTGCTCGCCGTGGTCCTGTCGGTTCGCGACGGCAGGCTGTGCGTGCTGCTGTGGAAACGCGCGCGGAGCCCGTACCGTGGGCGCTGGTCGCTTCCAGGCGGCGGGGTCGAGCGCACCGAGCGGCTTCGGGACGCCATTACCGGGCACCTCGCGGCGAAGGTCGACGTCCGCGATGTCGCGCACCTCGAGCAGTTGGCTACGCACAGTGCGATCGACCGTGATCCACGGGCCCGCGTACTGGCAACGGCGTACCTCGGTCTCGTCCCGTCCGACGTACAGCCGAAGCTCCCGTCCGACACGCAGTGGCACTGCGTCGACGAACTGCCGCCGACGGCGTTCGACCATCACTTCTTCATCGACGCCGCGGTCGCACGGCTGCGCGCGAAACTGTCGTACACGAACATCGGCTTCGCGCTGGCGCCGCTGGAGTTCACCATCGCCGAGCTCCGTGACCTGTTCGGTGCCGCACTCGGCTACGAGCTCGGCGCCACCAATCTAACCCGGGTCCTGACCCGCCGGCACGTCATCGACCCCACCGAACGCCGGGCGAGCCCCGGCCAGAGCGGCGGCCGCCCGGCGACTGTCTACAAGTTCGCCGCCCGCGAACTCACCGTCACCGACCCGTTCGCGGTGCTCCGCCCACCCCGCTGAGGTTCAGGCGAGCATGCTGCGGCCCAACCAGTCGTCGGCGTTCTGTACGCCGGGCAAGGCGAAGAAGTAGCCGCCGCCGAAGGGTGAGATGTAGTCGACTAGAGGCTCGTCGATGAGGAGGGTCTGTACGGCGACGAACTGGCGGTCGAGGTCGGCGTTGAAGCAGACGAAGATCATCCCCAGGTCGAGCTGCCCGTTCGGCTCGACTCCAGCGCTGTAGTTGAAGCCGCGGCGCAGCATCCGCCGGTCGTCGGCGGTGCCGTCGTGGGGGTTGGCCAGCCGGGTGTGGGCGGTCAGCGGGACGGTGTTGCCATGCGCGTCCCGGTAGTAGCTCGGGAGCTGGAACTCCTCCTGACCGGCCACTCGTTCGCCCGGGCGGCCGGACAGCGGTGCGCCGGTGTCGCGGTCGCGGCCGAAGATCCGTTGCTGCTCGTTGATCGAGATCCGGTCCCAGAACTCCACGAACATCCGGATCAACCGGACCACGTGGTACGAACCGCCCGTCACCCAGCCCGGTTCGTCGCCGCCCGCCTTGGTCCACACCAGTTGGTCGAGCAGCTCGGGACGGTGCAGGATCTCCTGGTTGGCCGTACCGTCCTTGAAACCGAACAGGTTACGGGGCGTCCCGGTCGGCCGGGGCGGGCTGGTGAAGCCCTCCAGCTGCCACAGCACCTGCAGGTCGGCCCGGGTCGCGCGCATCAGGATGCGGAGCGCGTGCAGCACGGTGTCGCGGTGGTCGGCGCAGATCTGCAGCAGCACGTCACCGTCGCAGCGCTCCGGGTCGAGCGCGTCGTTCGGGAACTCGTCCATCGGCCGCAACCGAGCCGGTTTGACGTCGGCGAGGCCGTATCTGTCGTCGAACAGGCCGGCACCGACGCTGACCGTGACGGTGAGGCCGTCGGGCACCGTGCCAGGGCCGAGTACGCCGTTCTCGTACGGCGTCGACACGAGGCCGTCGTGGCTGCCGCGTCCGGCCGGTGCGTCGTCGCCGGTGACCAGGTAGCGGATGGTCGCGGTGAGCGTCCGGAACATCCGCTCCAGCGCCGGCCGGTCGGGCGCGGTCACGAGGAACGCGACGACGATCGCCGCCTGCTGCGCGGGCTCGAGGATGCCGGCCTGATGGGCGACGGGGGAGTGGTCAGTCATGGGTGATCGGGCCTCGGTCACTGGTGGCGTTGCGCGGATCGACGATGGCCGCGGCGTGGGAGAGCAGCTCGACACTGTGCTGTACGGCGGCATTGACCGCGGCCCGTTGCCGGACAGTCAGGACGGCCAGCCCGACCCAGCCGTCGTCGTGGTGGTGGCTGCGAACCAGCTCCTGGGTACGCCGTAGCTGCTCGTCGGTCTGCCGCAGGTACGGGTTCTGCCGGCGCAGGATCGGCCGCAGCGGTTCCAGCGCCTGCCAGACGCCGGTGATGTTCGCGTCCACGGTCGCCAACTCGGTCTGGCTGCCGGCGTCACCGATCCCGTTCAGGTCCCACTGCAGGGCATCCTCGAGGATCTCGTGAGCGCGCCGGCCCATGTCGATCGGCGTGATCGCGTTCGGCAGCGCCAGCTCGTCGGCGAGCCGGGTGATTGCCTCGAGCAACGTGTCGGCGTACGGCTCGATCGTCGCCGCGGGGCGGTCGTGCCACAGCATCGCCTCGATCTTGCGGAAGCCGGCGAAGTCCGCGTCCGCGAGCCGCCCGGGAGCGACACCGCGCGGCGGGTCGGCGTTGATGTCGTCACCGGTCTCGTCGTACGCGCGGTACGCGCCGCCGAGCGTCTCGTAGGTGAGGTGGGCGGCCAGCCAGTACCGCCGGGCTCCGGCCGCGTCGTCGACACGCAGGGCGTGGCGTAGCTGTTCCACCTGGTGGGTGAGCGTGGGCAGTTGCCCGGTGATCCATTCGACGTATGAGTTGATCGGGATCCGGAGGTCGAGCCCGGTCACCGGGACGATCCCGTGGACGTCGTACGGCAGCGGGTCGCCGGTGACGATCACCGGCCGGCTGTACTTGATCGTGTAGTCGGTGATGCAGACCCAGCGGTACGTCCCGGGTGGGATCGGTGCCGTGACGGCCCGGCTGACGCCGCGGCCGAAGTGCTCGACCTCGAGGTAGATCCGCCCGGTCGCGGGATCCTCCAGATAGACCTCGGCGCCGGCGCCCTCGTCGTTCACGAACACGAAGTCGTAGCGGCCGGCCGGTCCGCCGAGCCAGTCGTCGATACCGTACGGCGAGCCGACGCTCAGAACCACGGGCCGCGGCCGGCTCGACGGCAGTGACGGTGCGGCCGCCGAGGCCGTGCTGCTGCTCACCGGGCCCACGCTGGGCGGCGGCGGTGAACGGACCCGATGCCGCCCATGACGCGCCGGTGAACAGGGGGTGACCTGCCGGGCAGGGTGCCCTGAGTCTTCAGGGAACGTTCATCACGCGACGCTCGCGAGGTCCGGACCTTTCGACGTTGACTTTGGGGGACTTCACCGCCACGAGAGATTGGGTAGCAACCCCATGTCTGACAACGATTCGGCACCCGCGGACGGCGCCACGGGGCGCAACCGGATCAGCCGGCGCCGGCTGATGCAGGCCGCGGGCGCCACCGGTGCCGCGGTCGCCGCCGGGGGACTGTCGAGCGCCCCGGCCCAGGCCGCCCCGGCCCAGGCCGCGCCGAACCCGGTCACGACGGCCGACAGCACGCCGGGCTCGCAGCCCGCGCAGCACTCGCGCCGCACCGGCACGATCAAGGACCTCAAGCACGTCGTGATCGTGATGCAGGAGAACCGGTCGTTCGACCACTACTTCGGCACCCTCGACCTGGCCGGCGCGCGCGGCTTCGGTGACAAGCAGGTACTGACCTGGCAGAACGGCCGGACGATCTACTACGACCCGAACAGCCGCGCCGAGGGTTACCTGCTGCCGTACCACGCCGACAGCCTGAAGTACAACGCGCAGAACACCAGCGCCCGCAACCGGTACTTCATGGAAGCCGACGTGCCGTGGCACCACGCGATCGCCAAGGCGTACACCATCGGGGACCACTACTTCTCGTCGCTGGACACCAGCACCAGCCCGAACCGCATCATGATGTGGGCCGGCACCAACGACGCGGCCGGCACGCAGGGCGGTCCGGTCATCAACAACAACGGCGACTACGGGTACGCGTACAAGTTCAAGACGTACCCGGAGACGCTGCAGGAGGCCGGTGTCAGCTGGCAGATCTACGTCAACAACGACACCGACGACAACTTCCTCGGCGACTACACGGACAACACCGTGCGGTCGTTCGCGGCGTTCGACCCGAAGAACGCGACCCCGGAGAACACCCTGCCCCGCCAGGGCCTGCTTGCCCGCGGCAACGTCGTGTACGCGCACACCACGCAGCCCGCCGGCATCAAGAACGACACCTCCAACGTCGACTACGTACTGCGGGACTTCATCGCCGACTGCGCGTCGGGCGACATCCCCGAGGTGTCCTGGATCGTCGCGCCCGCCGCGTGGACCGAGCACCCGACGTACGCCCCGAACAACGGCGCGGTCTACACCGACCGGGTGATCCAGGCGGTGCACGACAACCCCGAACTGTGGGAGTCGACGCTGATCGTCCTGAACTACGACGAGCCCGACCACGCGAACCGCATCGGCGAAGGCGGCTTCTTCGATCACGTCGTACCGCCGATCCCCGAGGCCGGCACCACCGGCGAGCGCGCCCCCGGGATCAAGCCCGGCTTCGGCGGTCGCGTCCCGTTCGTGCTGGTCTCGCCGTGGACCCGCGGCGGCTTCGTCAACTCCGAGGTCTTCGACCACACCTCGACGATCCAGCTGATCGAGGAGTGGACCAAGAGCCTCGGTCGGCCGGCCGTTTGCACCAACATCAACGACTGGCGGCGCAGCGTCTCCGGCAACCTGCTGTCGGCGATCGACTTCGGCAACTTCGACCCGTCGTTCCCGAAGCTGCCGAAGCCGGCCGACCTGCTGAAGTCGGTCGTCGTCGACGCCGGCCTGCCGCCCGTACCCCAGCCGGCCGTCGGCGCGCAGGTGCTGCCGACTCAGCCGATCACCGGCCGGGCGAAGCGGAGCCCGCTGGCGTTCCAGCCCAACGGCGTCCTGGTCGAGAACCCCGTGACCGGGACCGCAACCGCGACCTTCACCGTCGAGGGCGGTCCGGAGGGCAAGGCGGTCAGCCTGGTCGGGCTGGCCGACAAGTACGTACCCGCCCTGGTCGGCGCCGAGCCACTCGGTATCGGCCAGGACGCGCTGCCCCTCACGGCGAGCAACCGCCGGTCGAAGTCGTACGCGTGGGACACCAAGACGACGAACGGCAAGTACGCGTTCACGTTCTACGGTCCCGACCACTTCATTCGGTCCTTCGCCGGCACGGTCGTCCCCGCTACCGACCAGACCTCACCCCAGCCCCGGGTAGACGTCCGACTGGTCAAGCCCCACGGCCGGTCCGCCGCAACCGTCGAGCTGGCCCTGTCCGCCGTCGGCCGCCGGTCACTCACCTACACCTTGACCGCGAACGACTTCGCCGGCCGCACGACGACCGTCCAGGTCCCCGCCGGCCAGGAACGCGTCATCACCTGGCCAACCGACGACGGCTACTACGACGTCATCATCACCACCAAGGAGTCCCCAGACTTCACCCAACGCCACGCCGGCCGCGTCGCAGCGAAGTAACCCTCGTGCCGCTCGCAGCTGTGCCCGCATCCGAGCACAGCTGCGACGGCGCAGGCAGCGGTCATCTTCGGAAGACCTCAGTCACGACCTTGTTGATCGGCCGCGCTGGTTGCTCGAGGTGCAGGGCGTTGCGTCTGCAGGAGCGGGTCGGGTATTCGGTCGCCGAGTCGCAGCAAGCCGACTCCGGTCAGTGCTGCCGCCAGAGCGCCGCCCCACCAGACCGCGTCCGGTGAGGTTGCGAGCAGTGCGCCGCCGACTGCGGGGCCGAGGGCTACGCCTGCCATGAAGGTAAGGCCGTAGAGCGACATGTAGCGGCCGAGGAGATGCGGCGGTGCGAGATCGGCGACGATTGGGCCGAGCACGATGAACTGCGCGCACTCACCGATCGCGATCACGATCGCGACCCCGGCCAGGACAGCGGTCGCGGTGAGCGTCGAGGTCGTCAGCGGTGCGAGCAGGACAGCGAGCAGCCCGATCGCAAAGACCGCGCTCGTCGCGGCCAGGGCATGTGTGCGGCGCATGCGACTGACGACTCGTGTGGCTGGAAGCTGCGCGACGACGATGAAGAGCGTGTTGATGAAAATGACGATGCCGATCTCGCCCGGCCCGCCCGGCGTATGCGCCTTCGCGAACGGCGGGAGGATGTTGGAAAAGAAGGCGCCGCCGGTCATGATGAGCACGATGTTGGCGGCGATCAGGACAAGGAAGAGCCGATCGTGAGCGACCGCACGGAATCCTGTTCGCCCGTCGCTCTCCGGCGCAGCGTTCGTACTGCGGAGATTCGGGATCCCCACGAGCAGAACCAGCGCGCAGGCGCCGAAGGTGGCGCCGTCGAGCAGGTACAGCGCCTGGTACGCGCGGAGGTCGTTGGCGGCAGCGATGACGAAACCCGCCACCGTCGCGCCGCTGCCGAGACCGAGGTTGCCGGCGACCCGTCGGAGCGCGATCGAGGAGGCGCGCTGCTCGACTGAGACCAGGGTCAGGCTCAGAACCTGGTTCGCGGTGCTCGCGACTCCGAAGCCGGCGCCGCCGACGGCGGAGCAGACGAAGGCTTGCCAGGGACGCTCGACGAACGCGAAGCCTCCGTAGCCCAGTGCGCTCGCGAGATTGCCGGTGATCAGGATCGGCTTGGCACGAAAACGATCGAGCAGCGCACCCGAAGGGGGCGTCACGACCGCCGCCGTGGCCATGACCGCCGCCAGCACCAGCCCTGCGGTCGCCGTTGAGAAGCCACGGGCTTGGTGCAGGTAGATGATCTCGAACGGGAGGATCAGTCCAGTGCCGAAGTAGTTGACCGCGGTCCCAGCCTGAAGAACGACGACAGGCCCCGACAGGCCGGTCCGCCAGCCGCCGAACACGCGAGCGAGCGATTCCATCGTCAACCTCCAGGGGTCGTTCCCAGTTGCCGCGGCACGATCGTCCGGGCGGTCGCTAGTGGATACACCGCGGTACCGGGAAACTGGGCGCCCGCGCACCGCCCAGTTCGTGTCCTGTGCGGTGTATATACCGGGTAGAGGCACGACAGGCGCGGAGGGAGGGAGCGCAGGATGGTGCGGGCCGATCTGCTCTCACGGGCGCGGGCCGGGGACGGCGAGGCGTTCCGGGAGCTGGCCGAGTCCCACCGGCGGGAGCTGCAGGTGCACTGCTACCGGATGCTCGGATCCTTCGCCGACGCCGAGGACGCCGTCCAGGAGACGATGCTGGCCGCCTGGCAAGGCATCGGCGGGTACACCGAGGACCGCGCGACGCTGCGCACCTGGCTGTACAAGATCGCCACCAACCGGTGCCTCAACGCGCGCCGCGCGGCAAGCAGGCGCCCGGCCAGGGAGTGGGATATGGCGCAGTTCCAACCGCCCGTGCCGACCCCACGCGACGAGGCCGCCTGGCTGCAGCCGTTCCCTGACGTGTTCCTCGAGGGCGCCGTCGACCAGCCGCTCGGGCCGGAGGCTCGCTACGAGCGGAGCGAAGCCATCTCGCTGGCCTTCGTGGCCGCCCTGCAGCTGCTTCCGCCCCGTCAGGTTGCCGTCCTCATCTTGCGGGACGTCCTCGGATTCCATGCCGTCGAGGTGGCCGACATGCTGGATGTCACCGTCCCATCGGTCAACAGCGCCCTCAAACGAGCCCGCGCCGGCCTGCAGCGCCGCCGGCAAACCGCCGGCCACCAGCCGCCGCCCGCCGCAGGTTCGCCCGCCGAGGAGGCGATCGTGGGCAGGTTCGCCCGCGCGTGGGAGTCGGCCGATCTCGACGCGCTGGTGGCCCTGCTGACCGACGACGTCTTCATCGCCATGCCTCCCGAGCCATTCGGATACGAGGGCCGAGACGCCGTGTCCCGCTACTGGGCCCGCCAGTTCGGCGCCGGCCGCAGGTTCGACCTCGTACCAACCCGAGCCAACGGCCAACCCGCCTTCGGCGCGTACCTACGCACCCCGGCCGGAACCCGCCACGCGGCCGGCCTCTACGTACTCACCCTGGCCAGCGACCACATCTCCGCCATAACCCGCTTCGACCCAGGCGTCCTACCCTCGTTCGGACTACCCCGATCCCTCCCGCCCCGCTGACCAGTCAACGACAGCCGAGCAAACTACCTGGGTGCGGGTCGAGGATTACGGGTCCAGGAGAACGACGTTCGCGTTGCCACGCGAGCGAATGGATATTGGATGTATGGCGGCCAGAGACTTGGTTTTCCAATCGGGCGACAGAGTCCGTACCTCTGGCCGTTTCATCTCGGGCACGGACGGCGACTGGCTCGACCTGCAACGCAGCGACGATCTGCTGATCAAGCCGCCGGGCTGGAAGTCGGAGCTGTCGATCCGCCTGATCGGTGCCGACGCAGTGGCCGCCTCCTCCGAGGTCGGCCCGAATCTGATCCCGGGCCGCATCACCGTGGTCGGGAAATGGCATGCGCCCGCCCTCGGTGAGCAGGTACGGCTCGGTGACGAGAGCATCGAGGTCGAGATACAGACTCCGGAAGGCCGGCCTTCACTGCGGCGTGTGGACCGGACCCACCCGCCATGCCCGCCACCTCCCGGGGGCTGGCCACTGAACGTGGTCTGGCACGACGGCTGGCCGCATAGCCCGGTCTCGGACATGGACCTGGACATCCGCGACCTGGAGTCGTCCGGGGCGTTGGTACATAGGGCGATCTTCCGTCCGTCCGAAGACCAGGAAGTCCTCGTCGTGGCCGCCACCGACGTCGAAGCGGTCACCCGTGAGCTGTCCCCGAGCCTCCCGAATCAGCTCTGCGTAGTCCGAAGCCGCTTCACCCGCGCCCAACTGGACGAGGTCCGCGACGTCCTCCTTGCCCACTTCCAGGAATGGCGCTTGGAGTCCTTCGGCACCGGCAACTCCAACGCCCAAGGCCAACCCTTCGCCACAGCTGAACCCGTCTGCGTCACCCCCGAACTGGCCGCCTGGACCGACACCCTCCCCAATGGCCTACTCCTCCTCAACCCGACAATCACCCCTGCCTGAATCCAGCACCCCAACCGACCAGCAGGATGCCAGAGGCAACCGACACCACCTTCATCCTGACTGCTCGAAGTCGACGGTGTCGCCGATGCCGGCTGCGTCGGACCTGACCTGGCGGTTGGCGCAGCGGGGCGCTGTCGGATCGCTCATCGGTCACTGGTCGATGCCGCGCCAACCGCCGGAGAAGGTGCTGGTCGTGGTGCCGACGCAGGAACTCCGCCGTCGGATGGCGTCGGCGTTCGGGGCAGTCGGTACGGCGCAGGATCGGCGCGATGGGCCGGGCGGCTATGACGATCACTGGCGGGTTGTCGAGTACCTGGCGCCGTTTGGTGTAGCCGTCGGCGCGATCCGCGCCTGCGCCGACGGCGCCGAAGGCAGTCGCCGCGAAGCGGTGTCCGATCGTGGCGGTCGGCCCGATGGGTGACCCTTGGGGAAGTGTGTCCGAGGGGGGACTTGAACCCCCACGCCCTAAAACGGGCACTAGCACCTCAAGCTAGCGCGTCTGCCTATTCCGCCACCCGGACGAGTGGTCTGACCGCTTGCGCGGTGCCGACCGGAGAACAGTAGCAAACTTCAGGGGTGGAATTCACATCGGGCCGTGGGGGTGGTGACGAGGGCGTGTCGGGGGCGTAGTTTGAAATTGAAGGATCGGCCTCTCGGGTGGAGGCGAGCAGCCGTGGACGCGTGGAACGGGATGACGTTCGAGGGTAAGGACGCGCTGCTCCGGGTGGTTCGGGACGAGGCGGAGTTGTTCTTCGGGATGGTGGACGGTGCCGACCGGTGGGAGGCGCCGACCGGGGCCGGGCACTGGGAAGTGCGGGATGTGGTGGCGCATCTCACGGACACGACCGAGGCGTACTTCGTGGCGTTCGACGCGGCGCGGTCGCACGCTGAGGTACCGGCGGCGTACGGGCTGCCGGGGATGGCGGAGCGGGTGGACAAGCAGGCGTTGGCGCTGCGCAACGTTCCTCAGGACGAACTCGTCGAGCGGCTCCGAACAGACTTCGACAAGATGATGGGGATGTTCGACGCGCTCGGGCCGGACGACTGGGGTGGGTTCACCGTGCCGCACTTCTACATGGGTCCGCTGCCGGCGTTCTTCTATCCGGCGTTCCAGTTGATGGACTACGGCGTGCACTCCTGGGACATCCGGCAGGGCACCGGGCGGGCGCACGGGCTGTCGGGTGAGGCGTCCGACCTGCTGGTGCCGTTCATGTTCGTGTTGTGGAAGTACACGACCGGTGCGAAGGACCCGTGTGAGCTCGGGATCCGGATCACCAGCGGGCCGAACGCCGGCGACACCCGGGTGACCGTCGGGCCGGACGGCATGGACTACGCGGCGGGTGACGTGAGCGGGCTGCCGACGGTGATCGAGTTCGACCCGGGCAGCTTCGTACTGACCGCGTTCGGGCGCAGCAACGCCGGTACCATCCGCGGAGACCGGGGCGTCGCGGACCGGTACCTGAACCTGTTCTTCCGGATCTGAGGGGGACTCGGCATGACCGACATCGACCTGCCCGCGATCGAGGCGGAGCGGGACCGGATCAGAACGGCGTACCTGAAGCAGGGCGGCAAGTCCTCCGCACGGGGCCTGCACCACACCGCGCTGCTCAGCGCGGACGTCGAGCGGACGGTGCGGTTCTACCAGGAGGTGCTCGGGTTTCCGTTGACCGAGATGGTGGGGAACCGGGACTACGAGGGGTCGACGCACTTCTTCTTCGACATCGGGAACGGGAACCTGCTGGCGTTCTTCGACTTCCCGGGGCTCGATCTCGGGCCGTACGCCGAGGTGCTCGGCGGGCTGCACCACCTGGCGATCTCGGTGGAGCCGGGCAAGTGGGACGAGCTGAAGGCGAGCCTCACGCGGCACGGCGTCGAGTTCCAGGAGGAGAGCGGTACGTCGATCTACTTCCGCGACCCGGACGGCGCCCGGATCGAGCTGATCGCCGATCCGCTGGGGGAGATGTACGGCCTCAAGGTGCTCTGACGCTACGCCTTGTCCTCCTGCACCAGGCGGCGGTGCAGTTCGCTGGTGAGGGCGTGGATCTCGCGGGTCAGCTGGGTGTTGGTCTTGAGCTCCACCTCGGACTCGTTGAAGTCGTGGTCGGCCTTCGCCTGCTGGAACGAGGCCTGGCGGTTCTGGCCGATCATCACGAACGTCGACAGGAAGATCGCCTCGAGCGACACGACCAGCGTCAGGGTCGGCCACGGGTTCTTCTCGATGAACAGCATCCAGACCGCGAACAGCACGACATGCACGTAGACGAACCGCATCGAGCCGGCGAACGCGGTGATCCAGTCGGCGATCCGCAGTTGGAGGTTCGCCGCGCGCTGGGCCTCGATCGCGAGGACGGCTGGGTGACGCGGGCGTGTGTTCGTGGGTTTCGCTGGCACTGGATCTCCCGACCGGTCGGACGGCCCCCGGCCCCGACGACCAGAGATCACCGCTGGAGGTGACAGTAGCGCCGTACCTCGGTCAACTTGCTGAGAAATCGCTGTGCCCGGCGCGGCGTCCGGCGGCAGGATGGTGGGCGTGGACAGCATCCTCGGGACCGGCATGCCCGGGGCCGGCAAGTCGACCGTGACCCGGCTGGTGGCTGAGCGGCTGCCGCGGTCGGCGCGACTGGGCGGCGACGAGGTGAACGCGATGATCGTGAACGGGTTCGTCTGGGCGCTCGGTGAGCCGGCGGACGAGGCGGAGCGGCAGGTCGAGCTGCTGCACCGGAACCTGTGCGCGCTCGCGAAGAACTTCGCCGACGCCGGGTTCACCCCGCTGATCGACGCGACGATCCCGTCGCGCGCCAGGCTCGAGTTCTTCCGGGAACGGCTCGGGCCGAGGCTGTTGTTCGTCGTACTGGCGCCCGGGATCGAGGTCTGCCGGTACCGGAACACGATCCGCGACCCGGCGGAGCGGTTCGACTTCGACGGGTACGAGCGGCTCGAGGCGGACATGCGCCGCGAGTTCGGCGACACCGGCTGGTGGCTCGACACGGCCGGCCAGGCCGCCGACGAAACGGCCGACCGGATCGTCGAGTGGGCGACGCGCGCACCTAGGATGGGCGCATGACGACCTCGACCGACAGTACGTCGTACGCCGCCGACGCCGAGGTGGTGGAGCTCTGCAGTGAGCTGATCCGCATCGACACCACCAACTACGGCAACGGCAAGAGCAACGGCGAGCGGGTGGCGGCGGAGTACGTCGCCGCGAAACTCGACGAGGTCGGGATCGAGTCGACGATCTACGAGTCGGAGCCGGGCCGCGCGACGCTGGTCGCCCAGTGGGACGGCGAGGACCAGAATGCGGACCCGCTGCTCGTGCACGGGCACCTGGACGTGGTCCCGGCGGACCCGAAGGACTGGAAGGTCGACCCGTTCGCGGGGGAGATCTTCGACGGGTGCGTGTGGGGCCGCGGCGCGGTCGACATGAAGGACTTCGACGCGATGGTGCTGTCCGTCGTCCGGGCGCGGCAGCGGGCCGGCGTGAAGCCGCGGCGGCCCGTGCGGCTGGTGTTCACCGCCGACGAGGAGGCCGGCGGCGTGTACGGCGCGCAGTGGCTGATCGAGAACCACCCGGACACGATCGCGGACTGCACCGAGGGGATCGGCGAGGTCGGCGGGTTCTCGGTCACGGTCAAGGACGACCTGCGGCTGTACCTGATCGAGACCGCCGAGAAGGGCATGAACTGGATGCGCCTGAAGGCCCGCGGTACGGCGGGTCACGGGTCGATGGTGAACACCGACAACGCGGTCACCAACCTGGTCGAGGCGGTCACCCGGATCGGGTCGCACGAGTGGCCGCTGCGGGTCACGCCGACGGTCCGCGAGTTCCTGAAGACGCTCGAGGACCTGCTCGGCACCGAGCTCGACCCGGACGACATGAGCACCACGCTGGCCAAGCTCGGCAGCTTCAGCCGGATGTTCGGTGCCACGATCCGGAACACCGCGAACCCGACGATGCTGAACGCCGGCTACAAGGTGAACGTGATCCCGGGCGACGCCGAGGCGCACATCGACGGCCGGTTCCTGCCCGGCTACGAGGACGAGTTCTACGCGACCATCGACGAGCTGCTCGGCGACAAGGTGCAGCGCGAGACCGTGGTCACCGACATCGCGCTGGAGACCGAGTTCAGCGGCGGACTGGTGGACGCGATGAAGGCGTGCGTCCAGGCCGAGGACGCGCAGGCCCGGTTCGCGCCGCTGCTGATGTCGGGCGGTACGGACGCCAAGTCATGGAGCCGGCTGGGCGTCCGGTGCTTCGGGTTCGTGCCGTTGCAGCTGCCGCCGGACCTGGACTTCATGGGGATGTTCCACGGCATCGACGAGCGGGTGCCGACGTCGGCGCTGGAGTTCGGCTCGCGCGTGCTGGATCGGTTCCTGACTCAGGCCTGACGGAGGATCCGCGGTACGGCGAGCAGCCCGGAGTTCAGGTACTCCGTCGCGTGCTCGACGTGCTGCAGGTCGAACCGGTGGCCGTAGGTGGCGGTGGATTCGGCCGCCGCGTCGAGCAGGTGCTGGTCGGCGGAGAGCGCGTTCGCGGCGGTGTTGTGGACCACGATGCGCAGGTCATTGGTGCCTGGTCGCGCGGCCGCGGTGAGGTCGACCTGGTACGGCGGCGCCCACACGGAGCCGCAGTGGATGTCGTTGAGGTAGATGTCGGCGGCTACGCCTACTGGTGGGGTGATGAGGGCGCGGTACGAGTTGCCCGGTAGGTAGGGCTCGCTGTCCGGTGCGACTGGTTCTCCGGGGCCGAGGTCGAGGATCACGGTGGCGGTGTCTTCGAGTTCGAACTTGGTGCGGTACGTGGCCGAGCCGGAGTACGTCGTACGTGCCGGGTCGTCCTCCCAGCGGTGTGGGAGTTCGACCGGACGAATGTCATTGTCAAAGGCAACAGTCCACGGGCCCAGGACTGTTCCGACGAGATGGTTCGACGACGGGACGGCTGGTTCCAGGGGTTGGGGAGACGGGCCGGCCGGTTCGTGGGGTTGGGGAGACGGGCCGGCCGGTTCGTGGGGTTGGTGAGTGGGGGCGAGGATCGCTGACTCGTAGGGGTCGAGGGTCGTGGTTTGGGTGGTGGTGATTTCGCCGGTGCGGGGGTCCCAGCGTTCCATCGGCGTACGGAGGGTGAGGGTGCGGGGCTCGGGGGAGGTGTTCGCAACGAAGTAGAGGTCACCGTCGTCCAGGCGGTGATGGACGACGCCGACGTCGGGGACCGGCGGGAACGGTGGCGCGGGCAGATGGTCGGTCGGGTCGGCCACTACCGTTCCGACGGACTCCAGCCAGCGGGCCGTGGCCGCGGGCGTGGTGGCGCCCTCGGGGACGACCACGAGCGCGATCTCGGCGGGGTCGAGGACCGTGATCGCGTCGTCGTCGATCAGGTCGAAGTCGAGGCCCGCCGCGCGGATCGTGCGCGGGATCGCCGCGGGGATCAGGCGGCGGGCGACCCGGTACAGGTTGAGAGGTTCGGGGCCACCGGCAACGTACGCGTCCGAGCTCGGGATGTAGACCTTGACCGGGCGCACCGGCGTACCTTGCTGGAGCGTCCACGACAGCCGATGCAGGGACCTGAACAGAGCTGTTGCCGTCGGCCACCAAGGGTTGCGGTCGTCCAGGGCGCCGGACGCGTAGAAGACCCAACCGAGGCCGGGGCCGTCGGTGGGGGAGTACGGCCAGCCGTGCCCGATGAGCTGGTTGACGCCGGAGAGGAAGTGTTCGTGCGCCTCGCCCTGCAGGTCCAGTGGCGTCGCGCGGAACGACGGTGAGTGGACCCACGTCCACACCTCCGCCGACACCACCGACCGGCCGTAGATGCTCGCCGCGGACGACGCCCAGCGCGTTTCGGGGATGCCCTTCCAGGCCCAGCCCTCGCCTTCGAAGATGTCCGCGTGCCGGTAGCTGCTCATCGTCGCCGGCGGTTCGCCGTAGCTCTGGATCCGGAACGGTACGCCGTGCCCGGCCGCCCAGCGCTGGAACACCTTGAGGAAGTTGTCCTCGTACAGCTCCGACAACGTCCGCCCGAAGTCGATCCGCAGCTCCCGCGCGCCGGGCGTGTCCACCAGCAACTCGTACAACCGCGGCCGCAGGTCGTACCCGCGCCGTTCCAGGAACTCGGAGAAGATCGCCGGCGTCCAGTTCCCGCCGTACACCTCGAGGCTGTCGCAGAACACGGACCCGACGGGCATGGCGGCCTTGAGCAGCGGCTCGGCGACGCATCGGATGTGCTCCAGCGCCGCCGCCTCCGAGTAGTGATCGAGCGTGTGCCCCTCCGCCCCGACGGCGGTGCGCTTCACCTGCTGCCCGGTCACCCGCGACGTGGCGATCAACACCTCACGAGGCTGCCCGCCGGCCGGTACGTGGACCGCGCCGTCACTGACCGGCACCTCGACGTACGACGAAGGCGCGTTCCCGTCGCCAACGTACGCCGCCACGAACTCGTCCCCGGGCCAGGCCGAGACGATCGGTACGTCGTACGCCGCCGCCCCGATCTCCCGCCGGTCCCAGTGCAGCCGGCGCGCGGCCAGCTCCGGCCCGATGTGCGGACCGCCGTACGACCACCCGCTCCCGAGCGTCACGTCGAACCGCAGCCCGAGCGACCGAGCCGTCCGGGCCGCGTGCCCGACCAGCTCGAGGAACTCCGCCGATCCGAACGGTGCCGTCACCGGCCCCATCGGATACACGAACGCGACTTCCGCCCCGCCCAGTCCGGCCGCGGCCATCACGGCCAGTTCGCGGTCGATCTCGTCTCGCTCGATGGACGGTCCGAACCACCACCAGCGCATCATCGGCCGCCCCTCGGGCGGTGGGTTCCGGAACTGTCGTCGGACGTCGTCGACGGTCGCCATACCGTCCACCCCATAGCGGCGGGCGACGAGCGTCAACGAGGATGACCACTACCGGTCAGACTTGGTCACACTCGAGTGGCCCCCGCCACCGCGATACTGAGCGCGTGACGATGCAAGGCGACCGCAAGACCCGACCGGGCCGCACCATCGCAGGCACCGTGTGGCGCACCGTTGTCGTTCTGGCGGCCGCGGCGTGCGCGATCGCCGCCGCCGGGTGGCTGGGATCGCACCTGATCGGCTACGACGATCGCCTGGCGATGGTTCCGGCCGTGCCGGCAGCGTTCCTGATCGGCATCCTGACCATCGGGTATCTGCGTGCTCGGATCGGCTTCATCGCCGTACCTCTCCTGGGCACGTTGTTCGCGGCCCTGGGCGGTGCGGTTCTGCTGCACAGCGAGGTCCGCCGGTCAGGTTCGTTCCTCGCGACGTACGAGGGAGTGCTGTTCGCGATCGGCGTCGCTGCAACGTTGGTGTCCATCGTGGTAGCAGCCGTCGATGGACACCGTCGACCACCTGATCCGGTAGCCGACAACCCAAGCTGATCACGCCTCGGTCGCACCGGAGACGAGCAGGTACTGCCCGACGGCGTACGTCGACATGACCAGCGCGTCCCGTCCGCGGAAGTCCCGCCCGGCCATCCGGAGCGCGATCAGCGCGTCCGACACCAGGAACAACGCGCCGCCGAGACCGCTGCGGGAGTTGTGCCAGCGCGACGCGATCGCGGTTGCCGTCAGCAACAACGCATACACCGCGACCGGCACCCGCTGGTTGCCGAGGGAAGGCGAGAGTACGGCGATCAGCGCCGCCCAGAGCGCCGCGTACGCCGCGAGCACCCGCCACGACCGCTGCGCCGGATCGGCGAGGAACACCGCCAGATAACACGCATGCGCCGCGGCGAACGCCGCCATCCCGGCGAGCTGTAGCTCCGTCTCGAGCAGCAGATCACCGGCCGCCGACGCCAGCAACGCCGCCTGCAGCAGCGGCGGAGCGTCCTGCGTCCGTGACCACTGCCAGAGCAGCGGCATCAACGTCACCTTGCTCGCCTGCTTCAGGATGTTCACATCGAACGCCACCGCGGCCACCTGCACCACGGTCGCACCCCAGAACCCCGCCAAAACCCGCCGCCCACGCGCCAACCGCCCCAGGTTCATGCCACCGAGTCTGCAACACCGGCAGCCACGACACACCACAGTTCACGACAAGTTCAACGTCGCGCGGAGTTGGGGGAGGTGGGCGATGAGTGGCTTGGGTGGTGTCGGTGGGGTGACGACCGAGAGGGTGAGGCGGTAGCGGAACGGGGCCGGCATCAGGTGTTCGCCGGGGCGGAGTTCGGTGGCCAGGGCGGTGCGGGGGACGAGGGCGAGGTGGGCGCGGCGGCGGGCCATCGCGACGGTGGTGCTGAGGGTGACGCCGCGGCGGGGGAGGGCGCCGAGGGCGGCGAGGCGGTCGTGGACGTCCTCGCTGCCGCGGTCGTACGTCGAGAACACCATCGGGCGGTCCTTCAGCGGCTGCCGGCCGCGGCCGGGTGGGCGGGCGCCGGGCGGGACGAACAGGACGAGCTCGTCGTGGCCGACCCGGCGCGAGACGGTGCCGTGCGGGAGCGACATCTGTTCCGCGATCGCGATGAAGGCGGCGTCCATCGTGCCCTCGGCGACGCGTTCGACCAGGAAGTGGCCGTGGTCGACCTGCTGCTGGATCTCGACGTCCGGGAGGTCGGCGTCCAGGATCGGGAACAGGATCGGCGCGATGCTGTTGAACGTGCCGATCACCAGCCGCTGGCCGGCGGCGGCCGCGCGGGTGGCGGCGTACACCTCCTCGAGATGGCCGAGGATGTGGTCGGCGCGGCGACTGAGCTCGGCCCCGGCCGGTGTCGGGCGGGCGCCGCGGGTGTCGCGTTCGAACAGCTTGGTGCCGCAGAGCCGTTCGAGGCGGGACAGCCGCTGCGACGCGGACGGCTGCGAAATGCGCAGTTCGCGGGCCGCGGTGCCGACCGCGCCGGTCCGGGCGACGGCCTGGACCAGTCGCAGGTCCTCGACCGAGGGTAATGAGGCCATAGGTTCAGCCTATGGCAAGCACGCAACCCCAGCCGGCTACCTGAGAGCCGCCGGAACGCCAAGAATTCAAGGCATGCGGGCGAGAACAGAGGCACTGGCACTGCTGGCGGGCAGCGGTACGGCGGACTTCGCGTTCCGGCTCGCGCAGGTCGCGTTGCCGTTGGTGATCCTTCGTGAGACGGGCTCGGTCGCCGCGACGGGGCTGGTCGGCGGCGCCGCCGGCGTACCGGTCCTGCTGTCGCCGTGGTGGGCCCGGAAGGCGCGGCAGTGGATCGACTCCGGCCCGCGGCTGGCGATCGTCGCGCTGGTGTCGGCGATCGCGCTGGCCTCCGTCCCGACGGCTGCCGCCCTCGGCGTGCTGTCACCGGCGCTGCTCGTGCTGAGCGGCCTGCTGCTCGGCTGTGGCGATGCGCTGGCGCAGCCGGGCCGGGCGGCGTTGCTCGCGGACACCGGCGACCGGTGGGGTGACGGTCGGGCGGTGATGCTGCTGACCTGGCAGGACGGCCTCCGCCGCGTCGGCATGCTGGTCGGCCCGACCGTCGGAGCCCTCGCGGTCGGGTTCGGCTTCACGAACGTGCTGCTGTGGACCGAGGCTGCCGCCGTACTCGCCGCCGGCCTGCTGGCGTGCACGGTCCAACCGGAGCGCACCGTCGGCGTCTCCACCGAACCGCCGTCGATCCGCGGCAGTCTGCAGGGTCGGCGCGAGGTGCTGTACGGCTGGATCGTGCGGGGGACGGGTTGCGTCACCTGGTTCGCCTTCACGCTCGGGCTGTCCGTCCTCGGCGAAGAACGCGGCCGCCCCGGCGTCTACCTCGCGGCGGGCATGACCGGGTACGGCGTGGGCTCGCTCGTCGGTACGGCGATCTCGCTGGCGGTGGTACGGCGTACCAACCCGGTGCTGACCGCGGTCGCCGCGTGGGGCTGGTCCGGGCTGTGCTGGATCGGGATGGGCCTGTGGACCACGCCACCCATGGTCGCGGTGATGGGCGCGTTGTCCGGTGTGGCCGTGGTGATCGGGATCGCCGCGATCTCGGTCCTCATCACCAGGTCCTCGGCCGGCGCCGAGCGCAGGGCACTCCTCGCCGGGCAGAGCGTCGTCGTCAACGCGGGCAGCGCGGCCGGGCTGCTGGCCGGTGGCCCGATCATCGCCGCGGTCGGCGCGGCCCCGTCCCTGGTCGGCGCCGGGCTGGTCACGTCCGGGGTCGCCGTACTGATCCTGATCAGGTGCCAGACTGCGGGACGACCTCTAACGCGCCAGCCGGCCCAGCAGCGCTGAAGCGGCGCAGATGCCCGCGAAGGCGGCGACGATCAGGACGGTGAAGTCGAGCCAGTACGTCGTGGGCTGCCCGATCAGCAACCCCCGCAGCGCGCTGACCTCGTAGGTCAACGGGTTGACGTGGGACACGGCCCGCAGCCAGCCCGGCATCAGCGACACCGGGTACAGCGCGTTCGAGGCGAAGAACAGCGGCATCGTGATCGCCTGGCCGATGCCCATCAGCCGGTCGCGGCGCAGTACCAGCCCGGCGATCGTCATCGACAGGCAGGAGAAGAACGCGGCGCCGAGCACCACCACGACCAGCACCGCGAGCAGTTTCAGCGGATTCCAGGTGAGGCTGACGCCGAGCAGTGCGGCGACGATGATCACCACGATCGCCTGCGAGATCGTCCGTACGCCGGCCGCGAACGCCTTGCCCGCGACCAGTGCGGACCGCGGCGACGGCGTCACCAGGAGCTTGGTGAGGATGCCCGCGTCGCGTTCCCAGATGATCTGGATGCCGTAGAAGATCGACACGAACAGCGCCGACTGGGCGATGATCCCGGGCGCGAGGTAGTCGAGGTACGGGACGTTGCCGGTCGGGATCGCGCGGATCCGGCTGAACGTCTGGCCGAAGATCACCAGCCAGAGCACCGGCTGGATTGCCCGGGTGACCAGCTCGGTCCGGTCGTGCCGCAGCTTCTGCAGCTCGACCAGGCAGAACGTGCCGATCCGCGACAGCAGGCGGAGCGGGGGAGACTCAACCCAGACGCTGGGCCGTACGACGGGTGCCACGGACATCGCGCAGACCTCCCTTCTCCTTGCCTTCGAGGCTCTCGCCCGTGTAATGCCGGAACACGTCCTCGAGGCTCGCGTCCGGTCCCAGCTCGGCCTTCAACTCGGCCGGCGTACCGACGGCGCGCAGCCGGCCCAGGTGCATCAGGGCGACCCGGTCGCAGAGGATGTCGGCCTCCTCCATGTAGTGCGTGGTCAGCAGCACGGTCATCCCGTACCGCTCCTGCATCTCCTGCACCCGCGCCCACACCGAGTCGCGCGCGACCGGGTCCAGCCCGACCGTCGGCTCGTCCAGCACCAGCAGCGCGGGCCGGTTGACCAGCGCCTGCGCCAGCTCCAGCCGGCGCACCATGCCACCGGAGTACGTCGCCGCGAGCCGGTCGGCCGCGTCCGTCAGGTCGACGATCTCGAGTACTTCGGCCACCCGCGCGGCCCGTTCCCGCCGCGGTACGTCGAAGAGCCGCGCGAACCAGGACACGTTCTCGCGGCCGGACAGCGCGCCTTCGATCGACAGCTGCTGCGGCACGTACCCGAGCATCCGGCGGACCGCCATCGCGTCGGTGTGCACGTCGCGCCCGAAGATCCGGACGGTCCCGGTCTGCGGCGGATACAGCGTGTTGAGCACGCGCAACGTCGTCGTCTTCCCGGCCCCGTTCGGCCCGAGCAGCCCGAAACACTCGCCGGGGGAGACGCTCAGATCGAGACTGTCGACCGCAAGCTGATCCCCGAACCGGTGACTCAACCCGGTGACGTCGACCGCAGGTTCCGCACTCATACGCGCTCCTTCTGCTCTTCGGGGTGGAGGCGGTCCGCGAGGACCGAGAGGACCGGCAGAGCCGTCTGCAACGCGTCGCGGTCGGCTGGGGTGAGGTCGTCGAGGGCTCGGGTGACCAGTGCCGTACGGCGGTCGCGCCAGGCCTCGACCTGTTCGCGGGCCGGGTCGGTGAGGGTCAGCCGGGCGACGCGCCGGTCGGCCTTGTCGGGGGTGCGTTGCAGGAGGCCGCGCTCGGTGAGCTGGCCGACCAGGGTCGAGACCGTGTTCGCGACCAGGCCGAGCTCGGCGGCCGCCTCGGCGACCGAGATGCCCGGGTTCCGCCGGACGGTGCGGATCAGCTCGGACTGCGAGTCCGACAGCGACGACATCGGGAACGGGCGGCCGACGGAACGGCGCAGGTGCCGGCGCACCAGCCCGAGCGCGGCCAGCAGTTCTTCGGCGAGGACCTCGGTCATGCATCGAGAATACCTCTGTCGCAGAGATATCGCGCCGCGAAAGCGGCCCGGATTTCCCGGGCCGTCTTCAGGGCTTCGTCACAGGGTCCGCATCACCCGGATGATCCGCCGCCGCAACCACACCCGGCGGGAACCGTCCGGATAGCGCCGGAGCCTGGCCAGCTCCCAGCCGCCGTACTCCGCGTGCTCGGTGAGCAGCTTGCGCACCGCCCCGCGGGACTCCGTCCTGGACACCTCGAACTGCTGCAGTTCGTACTCGGCCATCCACACCTCCACCTGCAGACTTCAGGAAACATCCTCCAGTGCCGCGACGATGGCGGGCGGCAATGTGAGCTCCTCCACACCCAGCACGGACTTCAGTTGCAGCGCCGTCCTGGCCCCGACGATCGCCGCCGACACGCCGGGCCGGTCCCGCACCCAGGTGAGCGCCACCTCGAGCGGGGTCCAGCCGAGCCCGTCGGCGGCTCGCGCGACCGCTTCCACGATGCCCGATGACCGGGCGTCGAGGTAGGGGTCGACGAATCTGGACAGATGCTGAGACGCCGCGCGGGAGTCCGCCGGGATGCCGGTCCGGTACTTCCCGGTCAGCACCCCGCGACCCAGCGGCGACCAGGCGAGGATCCCGATCCCGAGCCCGGCGGCCGCCCGGATCGCGTCCACCTCGGCATCGCGGGCGAGGAGTGAGTACTCCACCTGGTTGGCGACCGGGACCGCGCGGCCCGGCCACGCCTGCTGCCAGGTGACCGCCCGGGCGGACTTCCAGCCGGCGTAGTTCGAGACGCCGACATAGCGCACCTTGCCGGAGCTGACCGCATGGTCGAGGGCCGACAGCGTCTCCTCCAGCGGCACGTCGTCGGACCAGGTGTGCAGCTGCCACAGGTCGAGGTAGTCGGTGTTCAGCCGCCGCAGCGAGCCGTCCAGGTCGCGGAGCAGCGCACCGCGCGAGGTGTCGGTGATCCGCTCGCCACGCCGGACGCTGAACCCGGCCTTGGTCGCGATCACCACGTCGTCGCGCTCCACCACGTCGCCGAGCAGCGACCCGATCAGCTGCTCGCTGTCGCCGTCGCCGTACGCCGCCGCGGTGTCGATCAGCGTGCCGCCCGCGGACACGAACGCGGCCAGCTGCTCGCGCGCCTCGTGCTCGTCGGTGTCGCGGCCCCACGACATGGTGCCCAGGCCGAGCCTGCTCACCGCGAGTCCACTGTGACCGAGATAGCGCTGCTGCATGACCCGAGCCTATTGCGGCCCACCGACAACCTCTCGCTAGGCTCGCCAGTCATGCGACTCGGACTCAACATCGGCTTCGTCTTCGGCGGCGACGACCATCTCGACCACCTGAGGCTGGTGAAGGAGGCCGAGGCACTCGGCTTCTCGGTCACCTGGGCCGCGGAGGCGTACGGCTCGGACGCCGCCACCCTGCTCAGCTGGATCGCGGCCCAGACCACGACCATCGACGTCGGCGCCGCCGTCTTCCAGATCCCGGCCCGGACGCCGGCCATGACCGCGATGACGGCGGCCACCCTGGACCGGCTGTCGAACGGCCGGTTCCGGCTCGGCCTCGGCGTGTCCGGGCCGCAGGTGTCGGAAGGCTGGCACGGTGTCCGGTTCTCTCAGCCACTCCTCAGGACCCGTGAGTACGTTGACATCGTGAACGCCGCCCTGCGCCGGGAAACCGTCGCGTACCAGGGCAAGTACTTCACGCTGCCGCTGCCCGACGGACCGGGCAAGGCGCTGAAACTGACCGTGCGGCCGATCCGCGACCACGTGCCGGTGTACTTGGCGGCGGTCGGCCCGAAGAACCTCGAGCTGGCCGGCGAGATCGCCGACGGATGGCTCGGGATCCTCAACGACCCAGGCTTCCTTGGAGAGCAGTTGACGCACATCACGACGGGCCGCCAGACCCGTCAGAAGGACCTCGACGGCTTCGACGTCGTCGTCACGACCCCGTTGATGACGGGAGACGACGTCCACACCGCGGCGGACCCGGTCCGTGGGTACGCCGCGCTGTACATCGGCGGCATGGGCAGCCGGGAGAAGAACTTCTACAACGACCTCGCGGTCCGGATGGGCTACGCCGACGCGGCGAAGGAGATCCAGGACCTGTACCTCGACAAGAAGCACCGCGAGGCGATGGCCGCCGTACCGTTCGGGCTGCTCGACGGGATCTCGCTGCTCGGCGGCAAGGAGCGGATGGCCGAGAAGCTCACGGCGTACGCCGAGGCCGGTGCGACCACCGTCGCGCTGACGCCGTTCGCGGCCACCGTGGACCAGCGGATCGCCGACCTGCGGGTCGCGGCCGAGGCGCTCGAGCTCTCCGGGGTCGGTCACTGATGACGATCTGGGACTCCATCATCCTCGGCATCGTCGAGGGCCTGACCGAATTCCTGCCGGTCTCCAGCACCGGCCACCTGACGATCGTGTCGAAGATGCTCGGGCTGAAGATCGACGACCCGTCGATCACCGGGTTCACCGCGGTCATCCAGACCGGCGCGATCATCGCGGTCATCCTGTACTTCTGGAAGGACATCGTCCGGATCATCGGCGCCTGGGTGGGCGGCCTCGCGAAGCCCGAGCGGCGCGACGAGTTCGACTACCGGATGGGCTGGTACGTGATCGTCGGCTCGGTGCCGATCGGCATCGTCGGCTTCCTCGCGAAGGACCTGATCTCCGGGCCGCTGCGCAGCCTGTGGTGGGTGGCCGGGGCGCTGATCGTCTGGTCGGCGGTGATGGTCGCGGCCGAACGGATGAGCAGCAAGGAACGGCCCCTGACCAGGATCACCTTCCTGGACGCGCTGGTCATGGGCCTGGTCCAGTGCCTGGCGCTGATCCCGGGCGTGTCCCGGTCCGGCGCGACGATCTCGGCCGGTCTGTTCCGCGGCCTCGACCGGGTCGCCGCGACCCGGGTCTCGTTCCTGTTCGGCATCCCGGCGCTGGCCGGTGCCGGCGTCTACGAACTCAAGGACGCGCTCGGCGGCTCGGTCGGCGCGGTACCGCTGATCGTCGGCACGGTGGTCAGCTTCGTGGTCGCGTACGCGTCGATCGCCTGGCTGCTCCGGTTCGTCGCCAAGCACTCGATCGAGCTGTTCGCGTTCTACCGGGTGCTGCTGGGCGTCGTACTGCTGATGCTCCTGTCGACCAGCACCATTACCGCCACCTGAGGACGTACGAGCCGACCCGGGTCCCGAGCGACAGGCCGGCGCGATGGTCGATGCGGGTGTGGACGCCGGCGTAGATGCGGCTCAGCCCGGCCTCCACGGCGGCGTCGTGGAAGGTGCGGAACGACCGCGTCACGCCGGGCAGCGCCGGTGACGTGACGGTGAAGTCCACGTCGCCGTACAGCGTCGCCAGTACTTCGGCTGCGGCTGCGCTGAGGGCGCTGTGCGCTCCCGGATACGACGGATCGGCCGGGGTGACGGCGAGCGGTGTCCAGGCCGGATCCGCTGTGGTCAGCCGGTTCCGGTCCGTGTCGGCGAGGCGGATCGCGGTGATCGGCCGCCAGAGCCGGTACGCGTACTTCGCGTCGTACAGCGCGATCGTGGTGTCGGCGAGGGCCAGGTCCAGCAGCGCGAGGGTCCGCGCCGACGCCTCGGTGCCGCTGCGGTGGGAGCTCAGGACCTGGTCCGCGATGTCGTTCCAATAGTTCTGGATCGGCGCTGACCAGAACGTACCGATCGTGGTCTGCTCGGGTGTCCGGGTGGTGCTGTGGTCCTGGCCCAGACTCTTCACCTCGTTGAGCGCGGTCGCGTACGCGCGGCCCGACAGTGGCGGCGGGGGACCCGGCCGGAACTGGTCCCCGGTGCGCAGCACGAAGGGGGTGACCGCACCCCAGTGGGTGAAGACGGGCGCGGCGAAACCGGGCGGGGTCGGCCGGAAGTCGCCCGGCCTTCCGCTGGTCAGGTACGCCGGTGGCGTCGCGGCGGAGCCGTCACCGGCGCGAACCGCGAGGACGTGGGCGGCTGCTCGTGCGCCGTCCCGCACCCCCGCGTCCCGCGCACGGTCGGACGGGACGCCGGCGAGATCGTCGGCGAGCTGCCGGTCGAGCCCGCCCGTGAAGCCGGGGAAGATCGCTGTCAGTACGTCGTGCGCGGCCTGCGCGGCGGCGGCGCGCTGCTCGGACGTACGCCGTACGCCGATCACGTGGCTGGACGAGCTGACCGCGTCGTAGACGGCCTGGCTCATGATCGCGAAGTCGCGGGTGGGGTGGACCGTCGCGGGCTGGGCGCCCGGCGTCCGCACGAGCGACAGCAAGGTGCGGTTCCACTCCACGACGACGTTGGTAGCGGTGGTTGCTGTCGGCACCGATGCGTGAGCGGTCAGGGCGGTCGCACCGAGGGCGGCGGCCGAGACAGCGGCGGTGAGCGCCCGGCGACGGGGCAGGATCGGACGATAGTTGGACATGGTTCGGCTCCAGACGGTGGTCAGAGGTCGGCGTCTTCGGTGACAGGTGCGGGTTGCGGCGCGGTGCGGAGGGACCGCAGCTGCCAGGTCGCGATGGCGAGCACGAGCGTCTCGGTCACCAGGGCGGCGATGCCGAGCGTGCAGCTCCAGTTCCCGATCTCGAGCGGGTCGGTCGGCAGTCCGGTCGTGCGGCTGAGCAGGTACGCCGCGAGCGCGCCGGCGGCGAGCAGGTCGACCGGGATCCAGACCCGCGGGCTGGGGACCGCGATCACGGCCGCGGCGGCGATCACGGCGGCGGCGATCAGCGCGATGAACGAGTAGCCGACGAGCTTGTTCTCGGCGAGTTGGTCGCTGAGTTCGAGGAGGTGGACGACGGCGATCGCGCCGAGCGTGACGGCGGCGGTGGCACGGGCGAGGCGTTCGCCGATCAGGCGGCTGGTGTTGGTGTTGGCCATGGGTGGCTCCCGGAGAAGGCCGGCTGATGGTCAGGCGGCGAGGGATGGTTCGAGTTGCCGGCGCAGTCGGCCGAGGGCGTAGTGGAGCCGCGAGCGGGCAGTGCCGGGTGGCACTCCGAGGCGCTCGGCGGCGATGTGCATCGGGCAGCCGAGGAAGTACGTGACGACGACGATCTGCCGGTGCTCCCGGGACAGGCCGCGCAGCGCCTCGACGAGGACACGGCGGTCCATCAACTGGTCGAAGCCGCCGTCCGCGGCCGGCTCCGCGTCGTAGCCCGCGTCGGCGAACTGTGGGCGGCTGCTCGCCGCGCGGGCCGCGTCGATGAGCAGCCGCCGGGCGACCTGGAAGAGCCAGTGCCGGACGGGTCGGTCGTCGTCGAGCAACCTGGGTAGCTGGTGCCAGGCGCGCAGGAACGTCTCCTGCACGATGTCCTCGGCACGCCCGCGGTCCCCCGTGAAGCGTTCCGCGAAGCTCAGCAACGCCTTCGCGTGCTCGGCGTACAGGACAGCCAGTGCGCGGTCGGCGGCGCTGCCGTCCGTCGAGGATGGCGGTTCGTCCCGCCGTGGTTCGATCGGCATGGCTACTAACACGCTTAGTAGATCGCATCCGTTCAGTGGTCCGGCGGATTGAACGTTTCGCGGCCGCCGTGCGTGTTAGCCCGCAGGACGACTCGGAAGGAGTGTTGCCCGTGGCCGCAGCGCGACGGTTGCGTCCGTTCGGCGAGCTCGAGGCCGCGATCATGGAGCGGCTCTGGGACGCGGGCGCGGAGCGTTCGGTCCGGGAGATCGTGGACGCGCTGCGGGTGCGGAGGCCGCTCGCCTACACGACCGTGATGACCGTGCTGGACAACCTGTTCCACAAGGGCTGGGTGACCCGCGAGCGGGACGGGCGGGCCTGGCGGTACCTGGCCGCGGTGAGTCGCCAGGAGTACGCCGCCGCGCTGATGAACGATGCGCTCGCGACCACGAGCGACCGCGCCGGAGCGCTCGCGAAGTTCGCCGAGGAGATCGACGCCGACGATGCCGAGGTGCTGGCCCAGGCCCTTGCCTGCGCGCTGGCCCAGCGGCGCCGGGAGGCCGGACGGTGACCGTCGGCGCGGTGTTGCTGGTCTATGCGCTTGCCCTGGGCATCGGCGGCGGAGCGTTGTGCCGTCGGAGCGGCGGGCTGGAGCGCGCTCCGCGGCTCGGAGCGGCGCTGCTGCTGTCGGTTGCCTGGTCGGTTCCGGTGGCGTTGTTCCTGGCCGGGTTGACGATCGCGGTTCCGCACACGGCCTTGTCGAGTGGCGTCAGCGAGCTGCTCGGCGCCTGCATCATCCGCATCCGCTCGGCCTACAGCACGCCCGGCGGAACCGTGGTCGCGGTCGCCGGTCTTTGTCTGTCCGCTGTCATCGTCGTACGCGTGTGCTGGGTGGCCGGTCAGGTCGTCCAGATTCGCCGGACGGAGCGCCGCAAGCAGCAGGCGTTGATCGCGACAGCCGGGCGGCGGGTGCCGGAGTGGCCGGCCGTGATCGTGGACGAGTCACGTCCGGTCGCCTACAGCCTGGCCGACCGGGCCGGCACGATCGTCCTGACCAGCGGACTTCTCGGGGTGCTCACACCGGATCAGGTCGCTGCCGTGATCGCGCATGAGCAGGCACATCTGCGTGGCAGGCACCACAGTCTGCTGGCGAGCGCCGCTGTGGTCGCGGGAACCCTGCCGGCGCTGCCGCTGCTGCGCGAACTGTCAGCGGTCGTCCGGCGGCTGATCGAGATGCAGGCCGATGACGTCGCCGCTCGTGCCCACGCGCCGGAGACGATCGCGGCCGCGCTGTTCACCGTCGCGACCGGACAACCGGCCGGCAGCCTGCCGATCACCCCGGCGAGCGCGCTGGCGGCCGGGGACTCCGACGCCGTGGCACGGGTACGGCGGCTGCTGCTGCCGCCGGCGATGCTCACCCGGCGGGGCCGCGGCGTGGTCCGGGCCGGGATCGCCGCGGCGGTTCTCGTCCCGGTCCTGACCGCGTTCGCCCCGGCGGCGGTCGCCGCGAACCGTCCGCCGGTCGCGGCCGTGCGGGCCACCGTGCCTGTCCACCGGCCGGCCGAACCTCAGAGCCAGCCGACCTTGCGGAAGAAGCGGTACATCGTGACGCAGACGAGGGCCATCACGAGCAGGATGGCGTAGTACCCGAAGTGCCAGCGGAGTTCGGGCATGTTGTCGAAGTTCATCCCGTAGATGCCGGCCAGCATGGTCGGTACGGCGGCGATCGCGACCCAGGCGGAGATCTTCCGCATGTCGTCGTTCTGCTGGACCGAGACGCGCGCGAGGTGTGCGTTCAGCGCGGACGTGAGCAGGACGTCGATCGCCTCGGCCTGGTCGGAGACCCGGCTGAGGTGGTCGGCCACGTCGCGGAAGAACGGGCTCGCCTTCGGGCCGAGGCCGGCGACGCCGTGCGCGAACTGCTCCATCGGCTCCCGCAGCGGGTCGATCGCGCGGCGCATCTCCAGCACCTCGCGCTTCAGCCGGTAGATCCGCTCCGCGTCGCTGGTCCGGTCCGGCGAGAACACCGACGACTCGATCTCGTCGACGTCGATCTCGACCTGCTCCGCGACCCGCTCGTAGTCGTCCACGATCGCGTCGCAGATCGCCCACAGCACGGCGGCCGGGCCGTGCCCGAGCATCGAGGCGCGGGCCTCCAGTTCGTGCCGGGTGGTGGCCAGTTCGCCGCCTTCGCCGTGCCGGACGGTCACGACGTACCGCGTACCGATGAACGCGGTCACCTGCCCGGTCTCGACCGCGTCGCCCTCGTCGACGTACCAGAGCGTCCGCAGGACGACGAGGATCGTGTCGCCGAACCGCTCGACCTTGGGGCGCTGGTGGATCTGCAGCGCGTCCTCGACCGCCAGGTCGTGCAGGCCGAACAGCCGCTGGACACGCTGCATCTCGGCGTCCGACGGGTCGTGCAGGCCGATCCAGCCGAAGCTCTCGCCGTCGTCGTCGAGGGCCTGGGCGACGGTCTCGGGGTCCTTGGGCAGCTGCTGACGCTCCCCGGCGGCGTACACCCCGCAGTCCACGATCACCCGACCATCATGCCTCACCAGTTGGCACGACCCGCTAACGTGCAGTGCATGCCCACGGTGATTCTGGTCCGCCACGGCCGTAGCTCCGCGAACACTTCCGGCACGCTGGCCGGCCGGACGCCCGGCGTGAAGCTCGACGACACCGGCGTAGAGCAGGCCGCCGCGGTCGCCCAGCGGCTGGCCGAGCTGCCGCTGGCCGCGCTCGTCACGTCGCCGCTCGAACGCTGCCGGCAGACCGCGGCGGCGATCGCGAAGTACCACGACGGGTTGCGTCCGGCAACGGATCGGCGGCTGACCGAGTGCGGGTACGGCGACTGGACCGGCAAGAAGATCTCGGCGCTGGCCAAGGATCCGTTGTGGGCCGTCGTCCAGCAGCACCCGTCGGCCGTCACGTTCCCGGGCGGGGAGTCGATGCGGGGGATGCAGCAACGAGCCGTCGACGCGGTCCGCGCGCACGACGCGGAGCTGGCGAAGACCCACGGCGACACCGCGATCTGGGTCGCGGTCTCGCACGGCGACGTGATCAAGGCGATCGTCGCGGACGCGCTCGGTCAGCACCTGGACACGTTCCAGCGGATCGTCGTCGACACCGCGTCGACGACGATCGTCACCTACACCGCGACCAGGCCGTTCCTGGTCCGGCTGAACGACTCCGGCAGCGAACTCGCCTCGCTGATCCCTAAGCCGTCAGCGAAAGCCAAGCCGAAGAAGCAGTCGTCCGACGCGGTCGTCGGTGGACGGTAATAGGGTCAGGGGTATGGCGCGAGTTGTGCACTCCTACGACGACCCCGAGCGGTTCGTCGCCGGCACCGTGGGGGAACCCGGTGCGAGGACCTTCTTCCTGCAGGCCAGGGCCGGGCACCGGCTGACGTCGGTCGCCTGCGAGAAGGAACAGGTGATGGCGCTCGCGGAGCGGCTCGACGTGATGCTGGACGAGGTCGCGCGGCGCTTCGACCGGGACCCGGTGACGCGGACCGGCGCGGACGACAACGCACCGCTGGAGCAGCCGATCGAGGAGGAGTTCCGGGCCGGAACCATGACGCTGGCCTGGGAGGCCGACGCCGAGCGGGTGGTGATCGAGGTGTTCGCCGTGGTCGCCGTCGACCCGGCCGAGCTCGAGGACGAGGAGCCCGACCCGGTGACCGCGGCGATGGAGTCCGACGACGCCGAGGTGTTCGTGGTCCGGATCACCGAGGAACAGGCCCGGGCGTTCGCCCGCCGCGCGGTCGCGCTGGTCGCGTCCGGCCGCCCGAGCTGCCCGTTCTGCGGCCGGCCGATCGATGCGGACGGCCACATCTGCCCGCGCGCCAACGGCTACCGCAGGCACCTGCCGGAATGACGGTCGACCCGGAGCTGCTCGCCCTCGGTGAGCTCTCGCTGCACGGCCGCCTGGTCGCCGCCTCGAACGGTACGTACCAGGGCTCGGTGAGTCTGTCCGGTGACTCCGCGACGGTCGTCTACAAGCCGGTCGAGGGCGAGCGCCCGCTGTGGGACTTCCCGGACGGCACGCTCGCCCAGCGTGAGTTCGCGGCGTACGTCGTGTCCGAGGCGCTCGGGTGGCACGTCGTACCGCCGACGCTGTTGCGGGACGGGCCTCTCGGCGTGGGCATGGTGCAGCTGTGGATCGACGAGGCCGAGCTGGGACCGGGGGAGACCGAGCTGGTCGACATCGTCCCGCAGGGCCGTGTGCCGAAGGGCTGGGTCGGCGTACTGGACGCACTCGACGGGCGGCACAACCCTGTGACGCTCGTGCACGCGGACAACGACGCGCTGCGGCGGATGGCCGTGTTCGATGCCGTGGTCAACAATGCCGACCGCAAGGGCGGTCACGTCCTGAACCCGGGGGACGGACGCGTGTACGGCGTGGACCACGGCGTCACGTTCAACGCCGACGACAAGCTCCGCACGGTGCTGTGGGGCTGGGCCGGCGACCCGATCCCGGACGACCTGCTGGCCGACGTACGACGGCTGGCGGGCGAGCTGGCCGGTGCGCTCGGGCAGCAGCTGTCGGAGCTGATCACCACAGTCGAACTCACCGCAACCCGCGAACGCTGCGCGTCGTTGCTGAAGACCGGCGCCTTCCCGTACCCCAGCGACGAGTGGCCCGCGATCCCCTGGCCGGCCTTCTAGGGCTGTACGGAGACGTTGCCGATCCGGCCGTGGTCGTCGAAGTCGACGGTGATCGTGCTGCCGGTGGGCGACGTACCGCGGAGGACGTTCGGGCCCTCTTCAGCGGTCAGGCCGTAGTGCTGGAAGTAGCCGCGGACGACCTGGCGGTGGTCGCCGGGGAACACGCTGACCGCCGTCATCAGCAGCCGTGGTGTGGCGATCGCGTCGAAACCCGCCACCGGCAGCTGCTCGTCCGCGACGTGCAGGTACACATGCCCGCGGCCCTCGTTGATCGCGGTCGACCAGACGCCGCGCCCGCCAAGGACCGTACCGGCCGTGATCGCGAGCATGATCGCAGCCTGCGCCGGCTGGTCGAACCCGCCGAGCTCGAGGGTCTCCGAGGTGAACTCGGCGATCGCGTGCCGCTCACCGAACTCCCGGATCACGCTCGTCGGCGCGACCGCGGGCGCGTCCGGGCCGAAGCCCGGGTTCGCCCAGCCCCACAGCCAGGTCCGGTCGAGCTCGGAGAAGCTGCCGAGCAGCGTGACGCCGCTCAGCACGCCACGGTCGCTGCTGAGCGTCCGCTCGTTCAGGTCGGCCTGCAGGGAGTCCGGCCCGACGACGTCGTTGAACAGGTCCTGCTGCTGGATCGCGGCGGCGGCGATCCAGCCGCCGTACGCCCGGAACTCGGCACTGAAGTCGGCAGTCATCGCCCGCGAGAGTATCCGCCGCCGGGGTGCACGCCGCGACCCGGACCACGGATTGGAACCGTGTCGCGTCATTGAAAATCGGACTGGCATAAGCTCCGACACATGCAGGCGTGGACGAAACCAGACATCCCGGTCGTACCCGGGCCGGCCCGGCGGCTACGCCTCTACGACACCGCCTCCGGCGGGCTGGTCGAGGTGTCGCCGCCCGATGGTGGGACCGCCCGGATGTACGTGTGCGGCATCACGCCGTACGACGCGACTCACATGGGGCATGCGGCGACGTACGTCACGTTCGACATGATCAACCGGTTGTGGCGGGACTCCGGGTACGACGTGGTGTACACGCAGAACATCACCGACGTCGACGACCCGCTGCTGGAGCGCGCGACCGCGACGGGCGTCGAGTGGACCGACCTCGCGGCGCGGGAGATCCAGCTGTTCCGCGACGACATGACCGCGCTGCGGGTGATCCCGCCGCAGCACTACATCGGCGTGGTCGAGTCGATCGACCTGGTGTCGGACGCGGTCGAGGACCTGCGGCGGGCGGGCGCGGTCTACTCCGTCGACGGCGACCTGTACTTCGCGGTGAAGACGGATCCCGCGTTCGGTGGGGTTTCGGGGTACGACCGTACGACGATGACCGAGCTGTTCGCCGAGCGTGGCGGGGACCCGGAGCGCGAGGGGAAGCAGGATCCGCTGGACAGCCTGCTGTGGCGGCACGAGCGGCCGGGGGAGCCGGCGTGGGACTCGGCGCTCGGGCGTGGCCGGCCGGGCTGGCATGTGGAGTGCTCGGCGATCGCGCTGAAGTACCTCGGGATGACGTTCGACGTACAGGGCGGCGGGTCGGACCTGATCTTCCCGCACCACGAGATGTCGGCGAGCGGTGCGCAGGTCGCGACGGGGGAGCACCCGTTCGCGCGGGCGTACGTGCACCAGGCGATGGTCGGGCTGGACGGCGAGAAGATGTCCAAGTCCAAGGGCAACCTGGTCCTGGTCTCGAAGGAACGACAGGCCGGCGCGGACCCGATGGCGATCCGCCTCGCGCTGCTCACCCATCACTACCGCACCGACTGGTTCTGGATGCCGTCCGACCTCCCCGAGGCCGAAGCCCGCCTCACCCGCTGGCGCACAGCCGTCAACCGCCCCGCGGGCCCCGACGGCGCCGCCGTTGTAGACGCCGTACGCGCCGCCCTCACCAACGACCTCGACGCCGCCACAGCCCTCGCAGCCATCGACACCTGGTCGCAAACCGAAGGCATCGACACCAAAGCCCCCGCCCTACTCACCCAGGCCTGCGACGCCTTGCTAGGCGTCAAGCTCTGAAACGACGATCCCCTCGACCGGGAGTCGGTCGAGGGGATCTGTTTGTCAGCCGGTGACGGCTTGGTGGGTTTTGATGGGGGTGGGGACCGGGGCCGCGGGTGGGGTGTTGACCTGGGGTGGGGCTGGGTGGTCGACCGGGGGCTTGGGGGTGGGCTTGGCCTTGGCGGCCGGCTTGGCGCAGGTGGCTGAGGCGAGGTTGATGGTTTCGGCGCCGCCCAGGTTGATGGTCAGGCCGGTGACTGTGAACGCGCCGTCCGAGTGCTTCGTCTGGCTGTTGACCGCGATCGAGGCCAGCGGGTTCGACGGCAGGCTCGCACCTTGCTTCGTGGTCGGGACCTTGATCGTCTGGCCGAGCAGCGTCAGGGAGCCGACGTCGATGCCGCCGGTGTCACCCGAGCACCACACGTTCAGCGAGTCGATCGCGAGCAGCGACTTCGGCGGGTTGAGCAGCAGGTTGCACAGGTCCGGCAGGTTCTTCACCGGCAGGTCCGCGGTGGTCAGCTTCGGCAGAGCGGGCAGACCGGGCAGCCCGAGGTCAGGCAGCGCGAGGTCGGGCAGCGGCAGGTCGGAGGCGCCGGTCTTCGGCAGGTTCGCGCACTGCTGCTTCAGCTCCGGCGGGATCTTCACCTGGCTCAGGATGTCCGGCCCGATCACGATGTCGAACAGCTCCACCGAGGCCGAGTCGTTGCCCGCGGTCGCCGTACCGGCCCGCACCGAGATCAGCGGGTTCTGCGGCAGCTCGAGCGCGGACGTCGTCTGCCGCTTGCCGTCCAGCGACTCGGCGTACGGCGTCTTCGCGATCGGCACCTGGCCTTCGGCGCTCACGGCGTACGCCGAGGACGGGCGGGCCGCCGCGTTGCCGACGGGGGCACTCGCGACCAGGCTGAACGTCACGACGCCCGCCACGGCCGCGGCCGTGAGCACCGTCGGAGCCAACTGTCGTCGCATCGGATTCTCCTTAGTTGCTGTCGATCAGGACGAGCGTCCCGAGCGGAACCTTCTGCAGATCGGCGAGCGCGGCCTTCGGCACCCGGACGCAGCCCGCGCTGATCGCCGCACCGAACACGTGCGGATTCGGCCAGCCGTGGATCGCGACGGTACCAGGTCCGCCACCGAACGTGTCCAAGGTGGGACTGTGCGCACCCAACGGGAGCACGATCGGCGACGCCGAGCGTTTGTGGTCGATGATCGAGCCGAGCAGGAACGTCCGGCCGGGCGGCGTCGGCGTCTTCCTCGCGCCGACCCCGGCCTTCCAGGTCCCGAGGCTCTTGTTGTTCTCGAACAGCTCCAGCGTCCGGGAGCTGGTGTGCACGCGGATCAGGTACGACGTGCTGGCCCGGTCGAGGTCGGTATCCTGGAGCCAGCCGGTGGACCGGTTCGGCTTGGACGGCAGCAGCACCCGGACCCAGCCGTCCGTCTGGTCGACCACCGGCAGCCAGGTCGGCCCGAACTGGGTCGGCGCGATCTTCCCGAACGCGTCGTCCGCGTCGGGCGAGGCGAACAGCGCGGCCTCGTGACGCGGGTGCACGACGATGCCGCCGGTGCCGGAGTACGGCGAGGTGTCGAGCGGGGCGGTGGCGATCGTGGTCGCGGTGGTCGACGCGGTCAGCGTGGCGAGGTCGACCGTCTTCGCGTTGCTCGCCTTGTTGCCGAAGATCCCGATCGCGGCGACGACCCCGAGCAGGACGAGCACGGCCAGGGCAGGAACCGAGCTGCCGCCCCGCTCGTTGCGCATGCCCCGCATCCCGTTGCTCCCCGTGGTCCCGGTGACGGCACGCCGTCACCCCCCAGTTGTCCGGTCGAATATAAACCCACTGGTAACAACGCGCCACACCCTGAGCGGTTACGTTCCTCCTCCCCACGGGCCAACCGCCTGAGAAGGAGGAACGGCAGGTGCGGGCGCCGGGGGTGCTGGTGTGGCCGCTGCGGGTGCGGGTGGTCCGGCGGGGGTGGGGGTGTTGCGGGTGGGTTACTCGCCGGGGTGGTTTTTGTTGCGGCGTTTCAGGTAGCGCTCGAATTCGGCGGCGATTGCTTCGCCGGTGGCTTCGGGGAGGTCGGCGGTGTCGCGTTGTTCCTCGAGGGAGTGGACGTACTCCGCGACCTCCGGGTCTTCCTCGCTGAGCTCGTCGGCGCCGCGTTGCCAGGCGCGGGCCAGTTCGGGCAGTTCGCCCTCCGGGATGGTCAGGTCGAGCAGCTCCTCGACCTTGCCGAGCAGCGCCAGCGACGCCTTCGGGCACGGTGTACCGGCGATGTAGTGCGGGATCGCGGACCAGATCGACACCGACGGTACGCCGAGCGTCGTACACAGGTCGGCGAAGACGCCGGTGATCCCGGTCGGCCCCTCGTACGTCGACGGCTCGAGGCTCCAGGCCGCGGTCAGCTCCTCGTCCGACGAGGTCGCCGACACCGGGATCGGCCGGGTGTGCGGCGCGTCCGCGAGCAGCGCGCCGAGCACGACGACGACCTGCGCGTTCGACTCGTCGACCAGCTCGAGCAGCTCCCGGGAGAACGCCCGCCAGCGCATGTTCGGCTCGACGCCGCGGATCAGCAGCACGTCCCGGCCGGTGTCGTCGGGGCGAGCCAGGTAGATCCGGGTGGTCGGCCAGGTCAGCTGCCGGACGCCGTCGTCGTCGATCGACACCCGCGGCCGGTTCACCTGGTAGTCGTAGTAGTCCTCGGGGTCGATGGCCGTGACGAGCTCCGCGTCCCACTCGTCGATCAGGTGGTCGACCGCTCCGGTGGCCGCCTCGGCCGCGTCGTTCCAGCCCTCGAACGCGGCGATCACGACCGGGTCCCTCAGGTTCGCGAGGTCAACCACTCGCAGGCCCCCTGTCGTCTCTCAAGCCAACACCGGCGGGTTTGCCGGAATCCGGACTGCAAGCCTACGTGCTGCGACCGGGTCATGTGGCCGGTTTCACCCCGGGCGGAACGTGTCGCGACGGACCAGGGAGAATGGGGTGAAGGTGAGCTCGGGAGACGACGTAGAGGAGCGGTAGTTGCCGGCCCTGCAAGCGGTGCTGTGGGACATGGACGGGACGTTGGTCGACTCCGAGAAGGTGTGGGCGGAGGTGCAGCTCGAGCTGCTCGCGGAGCTCGGCGCGACCTGGACGCTCGAGGACTGCATGACGCTGATCGGCAGCGACCTGCGCGACGCCGTCCAGGTCTGGATGGCGCGGATCCCGGACGGCGTGATCACCGGCGACGAGCTCGCGGAGCGGATGTTCTCCGAGGTGGTCGAGGCGCTCCGCCGCGAGGTCACGTTCCAGCCCGGTGCGCTCGAGCTGCTGCGGGCGCTGCGCAAGGAAGAGATCCCGTGCGGGCTGGTGTCCGCGTCGTACCGGACGATGATCGACGCGGTGCTCGGGCACCTGCCGCCGGATCCGTTCGACGTGATCGTGGCCGGCGACGAGGTGACGCTCGGCAAGCCGAACCCGGAGCCGTACCTGACGGCGGCGGAGCGGCTCGGCGTGGACCCGGCGTACTGCGTGGTGATCGAGGACTCGATGACCGGCACCCAGGCCGGTACGGCGGCCGGCATGTACGTCGTCGCCGTACCGCAGTGGATCAGCATCCCGGACGCGCCGCGGCGGCTCGTGGTGAAGTCGCTGGAGCCGCTGACACCGGAGTCCCTGCGCGCGCTGCTCCGTTGACGAGCTACCGTCACTTGGTGCCCTCGGGGGCGTTGTGTGTGGGGTAACGGGCTGGGGAAAGGTGAGACGGTGAGTGAGTGGGTGCGCCGAGCGTCGGCGGCCGTGGCAGTCGGTGCGCTGGGGATCTGCCTGGCTGCCTGCGGCGAGCCGGACGACAACGCCCCGCACCCGGGGGAGCAGACGCCGAAGCAGCTGCTGCTCCGGCTCGCGACCAGCGACTCCGTGACCTCGCTGGATCCGGCCGGCCCGTACGACGTGGCCTCGCGGACCGTCCAGGCGAACCTGTTCCAGACGCTGCTGACGATCCTCCCGGACAAGCCGACGCCGGTGCCGGACGCGGCGGACTGCCAGTTCGACTCGCCGACGACGTACACCTGCAGCCTGAAGGAGAAGCTGACCTTCCCGAACGGGCACCAGTTGACCTCGTCGGACGTGAAGTTCAGCTTCGACCGGCTGGTGAAGCTGCGGACGCCCGGGGGACTGGCGCCGCTGTTCGCGTCGGTGAAGTCGGTGAGTACGCCGGACCCGCTGACGGCCGTGTTCAACCTGACGACCCCGGACGCGCGGCTGCCGTACCTGCTGACCACGACCGCGGCGTCGATCGTCGACGAGCAGTCGTACCCGGCGGACTCGCTGCTGAAGGACAAGGCGATCGGCAGCGGGCCGTACCAGCTGGCCGGTTTCAGGCCGAACGAGGTCACGCTGACCAAGTTCGCGAACTACCACGGCCCGCGGGCGGCGCAGAACGACGGCGTCACGATCACCACCGTGCCGGACGCGCAGAACCTGTACCAGCAGATCTCCACCGGGAAGGCCGACCTCGCGTTCCACGGCCTCGGACCGGTGCTCCTCGACAAGCTCCGGACGGCGAGCGGCGTACAGGTCGTCGACACGGGTAGCGCGGAGATCCGGCTGTACGCGTTCCAGATGAAGTCGCTGCTGTCACGCAACCCCGCGATCCGGCGCGCCGTCGCCCAGGTGATCGACCGGTCCGCGATCGCGAAGACGGCGTACGCCGACCACGTGTCGCCGCTGTACTCCGTCGTACCGCCGGGCTTCGGCGGGCAGGTGGACGCGTTCCGGACCGAGTACAAGCAGCCGAACAAGACGACGGCCGCGGCGATCCTGAAGAACGCGAACATCGCCGTACCGGTGCCGCTGACCGTCGGCTGGACGCCGTCCCAGTACGGCTTGGGCGCGAAGGCCGAAGTACTCGAGCTGAAGCGGCAGCTGGAGGCGTCCGGGTTGTTCCGGGTGACGCTGCGGAGCGCGGAGTGGCCGCAGTACCAGGTGGCGACGGCGGCCGGGGCGTACGACCTGTTCATGACCGGCTGGACCCCGCAGTACCCCGACGCCGACGACTACCTGCGGCCGTTCGTAGCGACCGACGGCGCGTTCGCCTCGAACGGGTACCGGTCGGCCGCGGCGACGAAGTTGCTGCAGCAGCAACGTGGCGAGCAGAACGGCCTGCAGCGCGACGACCTGATCGGGCAGCTACAGGGAGTGATCGCGCGGGACGCGCCGGTGATCCCGATCTGGCAGGGACAGGTCACGGCGGTCGCCGGCAAAGACCTGGAAGGCGCGAAAGCGGCGCTCGACCCGCTGTCTTTCCTGTATCTGTCCGGATTACGGCACTGACACAAAAATGCCATGGCAGTAACGGTTCGCGAGGTCCCGGCGACCGTCGGTGCGACGCCGTGGTTTACTGCGGAATGTCCACGATACGGGACGATTTCCTGACGATCACGATCGGGCAACGCAGCACTTTCCGCGTTTGACTCCGGGCTGTAATGGCGGCAGGTTAAGGCGGCAGCCATACCGGATTCGGTTCCGGTTCATTCGACGAACGAAGCAGGGGTACAGATCGCGTGAGCGCGCCACTGGAGGTCGATCCCGGATCAGCGTCAGCCCAGCCTGAGGCGGTGCTGGAGGGCGCCGGCAAGATCGAGGGCCGGTCGCTGTGGCAGATCTCGTGGATGCGGCTGAAGCGTGACAAGGTCGCGATCGCCGGCGGCATCTTCGTGGTGCTACTGATGCTCGTCGGCATCTTCGCGCCGCTGCTCTGCACACTGATCGGCGTCACTCCGAACGACTTCCACCAGGACCTGGTGGACGCGTCCCTGCAGACCCCGATCGGCAAGTTCGGCGGGATCAGCGCGGCGCACCCGCTGGGCGTGGAGCCGGTGAACGGCCGGGACATCTTCGCCAGGATCGTGTACGGCGCCCGGATCTCGCTGCTGATCGCGTTCCTGGCGACGCTGCTGTCGGTGGTCATCGGGGTCGTGATGGGGATCGTCGCCGGGTACTTCGGCGGCTGGGTCGACACCCTGATCAGCCGGCTGATGGACATCTTCCTGGCGTTCCCGCTGGTGCTGTTCGCGCTCGCGCTCGTCGGCGCCATCCCGGACTCGATCCTCGGCCTCACCGGTGACACGCTGCGGGTCGCGCTGATCGTCTTCATCATCGGCTTCTTCAGCTGGCCGTACATCGGCCGGATCATCCGCGGCCAGACGCTGTCGCTGCGCGAACGCGAGTTCGTCGACGCGGCCCGCAGCCTCGGTGCGCGGCGCCCGTACATCCTGTTCACCGAGCTGCTGCCGAACCTGATCGCGCCGATCCTGGTCTACGCGACCCTGCTGATCCCGACCAACGTGCTGTTCGAGGCCGGTCTGTCGTACCTGGGTGTCGGTGTCCGCCCCCCGACCGCCAGCTGGGGCGACATGCTGTCGATCGCGGCGAAGTGGTACTCGGTCGACCCGTGGTACATGATCTCGCCCGGTCTGGCGATCTTCGTCACGGTGCTGGCCTTCAACCTGTTCGGCGACGGGCTGCGCGACGCGCTCGACCCGCGGTCGCGGTAGGACTTCTCTCCAACCAGGGAGCCTGGGCTCTCACGAATAAAGGGGTGCAAGTAGAGATGAGATGGAATCGCATCACGACGGCTACCGCCGTCAGTGCGGCCGTCGCCCTGAGCCTGGTGGCTTGTGGGGGACCCAAGGCGACGCCGGGCGGCGGATCCAGTGCGGGCGGAGGCGCGACGGCGGAGTTCAACGCCGCTGTCGGCAAGGACTTCAACCCGAGCGACAAGAAGGGTGGCACTCTCCGGATGGCGATCACCCAGCAATGGGACTCGACCGACCCGGGTGACACCTACTACGGCCTCTCGTGGAACCTCGTGCGCAACTACGTCCGGCCGCTGATGACGTTCGCGGCGAAGCCGGGTGCGGAGGGCGCGAAGCCGGTTCCGGACCTCGCCGAGGCCCCTGGCGTGCCGAGTGACGGCGCCAAGACCTGGACGTACAAGATCCGCAAGGGGATCAAGTTCGAGGACGGCACGCCGGTCACCTCGAAGGACGTGAAGTACGCCGTCGCGCGGTCGCTGGACAAGGTCACGCTGCCGAACGGCCCGACGTACTTCAACGACTTCCTGCTCGACATCCCGCAGGGCTACAGCGTCTACAAGGACAAGACGCTGGCCGGGGTGGCGAAGGCGATCGAGACGCCGGACGACAACACGATCGTCTTCCACCTGAACAAGCCGTTCGCGTCCTTCGACTACTTCGCCCAGCTGCCGTCGACGGCCCCGGTGCCGCAGGCCAAGGACACCGGTGCGAAGTACAAGGAACACCCGATCGCGACCGGTCCGTACAAGTTCGGCACCTACAACCCGAACAGCGGCTTCGACCTGGTCCGCAACGACCAGTACGACCCGGCGACCGACCCGGACTCGGGCCGCAAGGCGCTGCCGGACAAGATCACCATCGCCTACAACGTCGAGGGCACCGACATCGACAACCGGCTGCTGGCCGGTGACCTGGACGTCGACCTCGCCGGTACCGGCGTACAGCCGGAGACCCAGGCGAAGATCCTGGCCGACCCGAAGCTGAAGGCGCACGCCGACAACGTGCCGGCCCCGCGCCTGAACTGGACAGTGCTGAACAGCCAGGTCCCGCCGCTGGACAACATCCACTGCCGCAAGGCCGTGCTGTACGCCGCCGACCACGAGGGTTACCAGCGTGCGTACGGCGGCCCGATCGGTGGCGACATCGCGACCAACCTGATGCCGCCGGGCGTGACCGGGTCGGAGCAGTTCGACGACTACGGTTTCAAGACCGACAAGAACGGCAACGTCGACAAGGCCAAGCAGGAACTGCAGCAGTGCGGCCAGCCGAACGGCTTCTCGATCAACATCACCTACCGCACCGACCGGGCCAAGGAGAAGGCGGTCGCCGAGACGCTGCAGCAGTCGCTGAAGCGGGTCGGCATCAACCTGACCACCAAGCCGTACCCGACCGGTGACTACACCAAGCTGTACGCCGGCAAGCCGGACTTCGCGAAGGCGAACCGCCTCGGCCTGATCGTCTACAGCTGGGGCGCCGACTGGAACGACGGCTTCGGCTTCCTGAGCCAGATCGTCGACAGCCGGGTGATCCGGGCCGCCGGTGGTAACACCAACCTCGGTATCCGGATCCCCGAGGTCGACACGATGATCGACCAGGCGCTGAAGACGACCGACGAGACCGCCCGCAACAAGATCTGGGTGGACATCGACAAGAAGGTCATGGAGCAGGCCGGGGCACTGCCGGGCATCTGGGCCAAGGGCCTGCTGTACCGCCCGGACACGCTGGCCAACGTCTTCACCAACGACGGTCAGAACATGTACGACTACGCGGCGATCGGACTCGCCCAGAAGTAGTTGCTCTGACCAACCATCATTTCGCCAGCAGAGGTAGGTGAAGGCTGAGGTGACCGGTGATCAGCGATGATCACCGGTCACCACGCCGCGCACGGTGCTCGCATATCTGATCCGCCGGGTGATCGGGGCAGTGATCCTGCTCTTCATCGTCACGGCAGTCACGTTCTCGATCTTCTTCCTGGTCCCGCGACTCGGCGGTGCCACGCCGGACGACCTGGCCTCGCGGTACGTCGGCCGCAGTGTCGGCAAGGAGCAGATCCACGAGACCGCGGTCAAGCTCGGCTTCACCGACCCGCTCTACGTGCAGTACGGCCGGTTCGTCAAAGGACTGGTCGCCGGTACGGAGTACAACTACGGCCCGGGCACCGAGCACTGCCCGGCGCCCTGCTTCGGGTACTCGTACCTGACCCAGACCCCGGTCTGGCCGGACCTGGTCGCGCGAATACCTGTCACCGCCTCGCTGGCAGGTGGTGCGGCCTTCATCTGGCTGATCACCGGGGTCGGCACCGGCATCATCTCCGCACTGAGACGCGGGTCGGTGCTCGACCGGTCACTGATGTCGGTGGCGCTGGCCGGTGTCTCGCTGCCGATCTTCTTCACCGGCCTGCTCTCGTTGTCGATCTTCAGTTACGGACTCGGCTGGACGGTGCAGGGCGGTACCAACCCACTCGACGAGACGAACCCGTTGTGGTGGGCGTACGACCTGATCCTGCCGTGGGTGACACTTGCGTTCCTGTACGCCGCGGCGTACGCGCGACTCACCCGGGCCGGCATGCTCGAGACCATGAACGAGGACTTCGTCCGGACCGCGCGGGCCAAGGGCCTGACCGAACGGGACGTCGTCATCAAGCACGGGCTGAGATCCGCGCTGACGCCGATCCTGACGATCTTCGGCCTGGACCTGGGCCTGCTGATGGGCGGCGCGATCCTCACCGAGACCACGTTCTCGCTGCCGGGTATCGGCCAGTACGCCGTGATCGCACTGCAGGCCAACGACCTGCCGAAGGTGCTCGGCGTGACGCTGGTGGCCGCGTTCTTCATCGTGTTTGCGAACCTGGTCGTTGATCTCCTGTACGCCGTTGTCGACCCGAGGGTGCGGATCTCGTGAGCGAGCCGATCGAAGAAGTCCAAGAAGCCCCGGCGCAGCGCGTGGAGCGCGGCGAGGCGTTCCTCGACGTCCGCGACCTGAAGGTGCACTTCCCGACCGACGACGGTCTGGTGAAGTCCGTCGACGGGATCTCGTTCAAGCTCGAGCGCGGCAAGACGCTCGGCATCGTCGGCGAGTCCGGCTCCGGGAAGAGCGTCACCAGCCTGTCGATCATGGGCCTGCACAAGCCCGGCGTCGCGAAGATCAGCGGCGAGATCTTCCTGGACGGCCAGGACCTGGTGTCGTCGACGCGCGAGGAGGTCCGGCTGCTCCGCGGTAAGCGGATGGCGATGATCTTCCAGGACCCGCTGTCCGCGATGCACCCGTTCTACACGGTCGGCCACCAGATCATCGAGGCCTACCGGGTGCACAACGAGGTCAGCAAGCAGGTCGCGAAGAAGCACGCGATCGAGATGCTCGACCGGGTCGGCATCCCGCAGCCCGACCGCCGGGTGGACGCGTACCCGCACCAGTTCTCCGGCGGCATGCGGCAGCGGGCGATGATCGCGATGGCGCTGTCCTGCGACCCGGACCTGCTGATCGCCGACGAGCCGACCACGGCGCTGGACGTCACCGTGCAGGCGCAGATCCTGGACCTGATCCGGGACCTGCAGCGCGAGTTCAACTCCGCGGTCATCATCATCACCCACGACCTCGGCGTGGTCGCCGAGCTGGCCGACGACATCCAGGTGATGTACGCCGGCCGGGCGATCGAGTACGGCACCGCCGAGGACATCTTCGACCGTCCGCAGCACCCGTACACCTGGGGGCTGCTCGGCTCGATGCCGCGGATCGACCGGGAGCGCACCGAGCGACTCGTACCGATCAAGGGCACGCCGCCGAGCCTGATCAACGTGCCGAAGGGCTGCGCGTTCAACCCGCGCTGCAACTACGCGCACCTGAACGGCGGCCTCAGCGAGACCGAGCGGCCGGAGCTCCTGGACATCGGCGACGGCCACATGGTCGCCTGCCACCTCTCCCCGGAAAACCGCCGTCAGGCGTGGGAGACCGACATCAAGCCGAAGCTCTGAACGGGACGACTGTGACTACTACTGACGCCGAACCGACTCCGACCGCCCCCAAGGTGGGCGAGGAGCTGCTGTCGGTCGACGGCCTCGTCAAGCACTTCCCGATCCGCAAGGGTTTGCTGCAGCGCCAGGTCGGCGCCGTCCAGGCGGTCGACGGCCTGACGTTCAGCGTGAAGCAGGGCGAGACGCTGTCGCTGGTCGGGGAGTCCGGCTGCGGCAAGACCACGACCGGCCGGCTGCTGACCCGGCTGGAGACGCCGACCGCCGGGAAGATCGTGTTCGAGGGCCGCGACATCAGCCACCTCGGCGAGGGCCGGATGCGCCCGCTGCGCCGCGACGTACAGATGATCTTCCAGGACCCGTACGGATCGCTGAACCCGCGGCACACGGTCGGCAAGATCGTCGGCGCGCCGTTCAAGCTGCAGAACGTGAAGACCGAGCACGGCGTGAAGAAGGCCGTGCAGGAGCTGCTCGAACTGGTCGGCCTGTCGCCGGAGCACTACAACAGGTACCCGCACGAGTTCTCCGGCGGCCAGCGCCAGCGGATCGGCATCGCCCGGACGCTGGCGTTGCGCCCGAAGCTGATCGTCGCGGACGAGCCGGTGTCGGCGCTGGACGTGTCGATCCAGGCCCAGGTCGTGAACCTCCTCGAGGACCTGCAGAACGAGTTCGACCTGACGTACGTGATGATCGCCCACGACCTGTCCGTCGTACGGCACGTGTCCGACCGGGTCGCGGTCATGTACCTCGGCAAGATCGTGGAGCTGGCCGACCGCGTCAGCCTGTACGAGCGCCCCATGCACCCGTACACGGTCGCACTCCTGTCCGCCGTCCCGGTCCCCGACACGAAGCGCAAGGGCAAGCAGGAACGCATCCGCCTGCAGGGCGACGTACCGTCCCCGATCAACCCGCCGCCCGCGTGCCGCTTCCACACCCGCTGCTGGAAGGCCCAGGAGATCTGCAAGACCCAGGAACCACCCCTGGTCGAACTGGCCCCCGGCCACCAGACCGCCTGCCACTTCCCGGAGAACGTGGAGACCCCGGCCGCGAAGACCGAGCAGTAGCGCTCGGCCCTCGCGGGCGCGTCTACCCTCCCTGATGCGACTTCGGCAGGGGGTTGGGTGTTGCGGCGAGGAGGACGCTGGCGATCAGGGCGTGGCCGGCGGCGTTCGGGTGGTCGCCGTCGGCGGCGAGCAGTGAGGTGATGTTCGAGCTGTCCTTGAACGGCGTGTAGATATCGACGTACGTCGCGTCGTCGGCGGCCGCGGCGGCGGCGATCGCGCCGTTCGTGCGGAGCGTGAGCTGGTCGCTGGCCTGCAGGCCGCTGGCGGGGTACTGGCGGGCGGCGACGTCGCCGTCCTCGAACACGTTCCAGTAGCCGGTCACCAGGATCGTCGTCGGCTGGTTGTTCCGGAGCGCGTGGATCCGGCCGAGGATCTTGCCCAGGTTCACCGTCAGCTGCTCGAACTCGTCGGACACGCAGTCGGCCGTGCACTGACCGCTGGTGACGTCGTCGTGGTGGTCGCCGAAGTCGTTCGCCCCGATCGTCAGCAGGACGACGTTCGCGGCGGCCGTGTCGACCTGGGTGGAGGAGTTGGGCTGGTTCAGCGTCTGCAGCAAACCGGACGAGTCCAGTCCGCCGACGCCCAGGTTGGCGACCGCGACGGTGGCGCCGTCCCGGTCCTGGAGCTGGTCGCCGTACATCTGCGGGAACGCCGAGCAGTTGCAGTTGGAGCCGGAGGTGACCGAGTCGCCGAGGGCCACGACGTGGAGCTGACCGGCCGGAAGTGGCTTGAAGACCCCACTGACCGTGTCGGCGCCGCTGATCACGGTGACGACGATGAGGACGATGAGGCCGACGGCGAGCCGTCGAGTTGTCTGGATCACGCGGGTTTCTTGTGCCTCGTCTCGATGTGTCCGGGAAGGGCGAGCTGACTCGTCGCAGGGTGGTGCGCGAGCCCCGGGAGGGCTAGTTGGTTCGCCAGCCAAGGATAGGCCGCTGCGAAGGCCGGCGCTGCGAACTGCCACACATGCGTGCCGGGGGAGATCTGGACCCGGGACCAGATCCCGACCTTGGCGGCGGCCTTGGACAGCTCCTCCGCCTCGTGCTGGTGCCGTCGTTCCTTGGTGCTGGTCAGGAACAGTCCGTTCACGCCCTGGTACTGACCGTGTGCCTTCATCACCAGGAGTGCCTCGTTCTGGTGCTCGAGCGCCACGTTGCCGCCGTACAGGTCGTGCAGGCTGGCGGCCGGCGTGCTCGTGTACGGCGCCAGGTCGCCGGAGATGTCGATGAAGTGCCGGAACACGTCCGGGTGCTCGACGACCAGGTCGAGGGCGCAGGTACCGCCCATCGAGAACCCGGCGACCGCCCACTCCGCCGGGTTGGTGGAGGCGCCGAAGGTCTTCTCGATGTACTTCGGGATGTCCTGGTCGAGGTGGTCGGCCGAGTTCCCGCGCGGGCCGTTCACGCATTCGGTGTCGTTGGTGAACCGGGCGGTCGCGTCGGCGAACACCAGGATCGGCGCGTACCCGCGGTTCTCCCGCGCGAACTGGTCGGACACCTGGACGGCGTTGCCGAGCCGGACCCAGTCACCCGGGCCCCCGCGCTCACCGCCGATCAGCTCGACCACCGGGAGCGGGTGCCGGTGCGCGGTGCGGACGAACCAGATCGGCGGCAGGTAGACCAGTTCCGGCCGGTGCTTGAAGTGGCTGTACGTCGCGGGGATGACGACCTGGACGAGCTTCCCGACGCCCGGCGGCTTCGTCGCGTTGGCCTCGTGCCGGAGCCTCGCGATCGACACCTGCCCCGCCAGCGGGGTGTTCGTCCAGTCGCTGACGGCGGAGTCGATGGTCGGGTAGTACCCGACGAACTGGTTCACGCCGTTCGCACACACCAGCGCGGCGAGCGCTGCGGCCACGACCGCCATACCCCGTCGCCACCAGCGCGCGGTCCGCCAGCCGGCGGCGAGCACGAGCAGGGCAGCGATGGCGAGACCCAGCCACAACCACACCGAGAACGGCAGCGGATCGGTGATCCCGACCGCGTTGGCGCCGGGTTTCCACGCGAGTACGGTCAGCAGCACCGTGACGCCCGCGATCAGCGGGACCATCCGCCAGTGCCACTTGTAGTCCCGCCAGCCGATGGCCGCGATCAACGCACCGGCGGCGAGCACGTCGAGCATCGCCGGAAACCATCCCCCCAGCAGCGATACGTTCATCCATTCCCTCCGAAGTCGAGTTGACCCAACCCCTTGACGTCACACAACGCTCGATGGTTGGCACGACGTTCCCGGGCCCACTCAGCGTTTGCTCAGCTTCGCGTACTCCCGTAGTGCCGCGAGTTGGTCGTCTCCGCCCTCCGTTCGTACGCCTCGGCTGCCCAGGTAGCTCTCGAGGAAGCCGCCGTCGTTCTGCCTCCAGGTGGTGGCAACGTAGAGCGCATCCTCCGGTGCGATGCTCTCGAGCGCCGGATCGTCGAGCTCGTCGAGGATCCGGGGGACGGCGTGCTGAGATGTCCAGTGAGCTGGTCGCTCGACCCGCAGGTAGGTGAGGAACTCAGGAGTGAAGTAGGTGTGGGCGCACGCGACCAGCTCACCGTCCGCCAGCTGACGGTCCAGGTCGAGCCGGATGCGCTGCAGGGCTTCTCGCTCGCCGCCGGACGCGTTCTGCTCGGCACGCCAGAAGAGGGCGACGACGGTCGGCGCGATTTCCGGATCCACTGCGTAGAGGTGCTCGCGGAGCCCAGGCACCTCGTCGAGCAGGGCGGGGTGACATACAGTGATCGCCGCCAGCTCGACTTCGTAGCCGGTCGTTGTCGGCGGTGGGAACGCATGTGCCAGCAGGGCCGCGATCTCCCGGCGCGGAAGGTGCGGAGCTGCCCGTGAGAGCAGCATGACGATCGCCCGCTTGACGTTCCCGTTGATCGTCCTCTGACCCGACAGTGCCTCGAGAAGCTGGGCGTACCACCCGTTGTCGTAGGGCAGCATGCGTGCGAAATGTGGTGTCCCCGCGCTGCCGAAGTGAATGATCGCGATTCTTGTCATCGCCAGCAGGTCGGCTTCTCGCCATGGCTCGGTCACGGCGTGTGTGCCGACGCCTCCGATCATCAGCGCGACTTGCAGACCACGATCTCCGAGGAGTTCCGCCTCGTTGACGGCCGGATCACTCGTCCCCGAACGTCGCAGGCACAGGCACTGCTCCCACCAGGGCCGTGGCTCGTCGAAACCGTCGACCCCGAGGGTCTCCATCACGGTGAACCAGGCCGCGACATCCATGCCGGCGCGCCACAGATGCACCAGAGGCCGCCACCTCTCATGCGCCAGTGGACCGACGAGGCTCTTCACCGGAACCGGCGCATAGTCCAGATCGACGCGCAGCAGGGTGAGGTTCGCGGTGTAGCACGCACGGTGGCGGACGGGGTCGTACGGAACGGGCGTGTAGAGATGGTCTCCGAGGTCGGGTCTGGTCAACTCGCGCTGCAGAAGATCGGCGGTAGTGGCGAAAAGGGCTGCCTGCTGCTCCTCCGGCAGGCGCCGTCCGAGTTCGCAGACGAAGTCCAGGATCGGCTGGCGGGTGCTGAGGGGCTGATGGCTCAGCAGCCGTCGGAGGAGTTGGTCGTCCAGGCCGCCGGGGTGGGGAAGCGCTGCTTCGAGTTCGCGGTGCCGCATCAGCTGGGTCAGTAACTGCACAACGAGCTCCGCGACCAGGAACTCGCCGAATGTGGCATGCAGGAACTCGTACGCGTTGAGTTGTTCCCGATCGGCCCTCGCGTTGTGGACGAACATGAACTCGCCGAGGACCCTGTCGGCAGCGCTCAGCGCCTGTCCCCGTGGAGCCGCGTCGGAGGTCGGCTCCAGCGCCGCGAGATCCGCGTCGAGCTCGGCATCGCTGATGTGCTGACGGCCGCGGTTGAACATCCCGAAGGCCGCGTATTGCAGCCGCCGTCGTTGCTGACGCCGCAGTAGTCCCTGCTCGTCCGCGTCTTGTCCCGGCGCGGCCTTCTCGGTGACCTGCCTGCTGATGAACCTGTCGAGGATGCGCTCGTACAGCTCACTCTGGGTCAGCTCCGTGGGGCCGAGTGTGCCGGTGCCCAGCTCGGCGAGATACACCGCGAGCATCAGCAGGAGCAACGGCTGGCGTGCCAGGTCGGCGACTTCTTGGGATGCGGTCAGCGCCGCGACGTCGAGCGGCGCGAAGTCCGGCACGGCGGCGTGGGCGGCGTTCCAGGCGGTCAGCCAAGCTTCGATTCGCGGGGTGTCGAACTCGAGCAGCTTGATCATCCGCGTACCTGGGGGAATCTCGGCGCGATCGGCCACCACGGTGCGTGAGGTGACGACAACCGCCGTCGGGCGATGGAGCGTCCGCTCGCGCTTCATGAACGTTGCGATCTTCGTCAGGTACGCCGACTGTGACATTCCGGTGGCCTGGATCAGCTCGTCGAACCCGTCGAGAAGCACGACCAGTCGGCTTTGGTGCGTGCAAGGGACGTCGTCCAGCCGGCATCCCGCGCACGGAGCGCATTCCTCGCGGAGACTGTCCAGGTCGGCGCCTGGACGTTGCAGGACCCGGCGCAGCTCCTTGTCGATCTGTGTGGGCAGATCGTCATCGGGATTGACCGAACGCAGTGGAATCCGGACAACCACGAACGACTCGGCGGGCAGCTGAGCCGCTAGTACCTCGGTCAGCAGCGACTTCCCGGCGCCAGGGTGTCCGAGCAGCAGCAGCGGCAGCAAGGTGCCGCTCGGACTCGCGAGGTAGCCCGCGAGGAAGTCGACGAGCGATGAGTACTCCGGCTGCTCGGACCACCAGTCCTCGTCGGTGGGGCGCGAGCGTTCCTCCGCGACAGCGTGCCGAAAAGCCGGCTCGACAAACCCGTCACGGACCGTTGGCGATGCGACTGTTTGCAGCCGGGAGCGGAGCAACGGCTCGTCCAGCACTTCCTGTGCTACACGCGTCAGTTGCCGGCGATAGGTGTTGCCTGGGACCTGGGTGCCGGTGACGGCGACCGACAGCAGTTCCTGGAGGTCGCCGAGCGCGGTCGTTTGTGCCTCGGCCAGCCTCCTGGCTTCGTGGCGGGTTGCGGCGATCTCGTTGAGCGTGAGCCAAAGTGCGAACGGCTCGGACGGTGCGAGCTCGAGCATCCGGCTGCGGTACAGGCCGACCGAGTGGTCGACGATCGTGCTCGGCCAGCCGCTCGGCGTGGTGATCCGGCCCCAGGCCTCGAGTCCGGTGAAGAAGTCGCGGCAGCGGGTCGAGAGGCGTTGGTAGTACGGCCGGAGATGCTGGTCGATGTTCTCGTCGAGTCCGAGGCGCGGCGACGAGAGCGGCACAGCAACGTCGAGCAGCCGGTCGGGCTCCGCGGGCGCCTCGGCGATCAGACGGTTCTTCTCCGCATCGGTGAGCTCGAGCTGGCGATATGCCTCACCGAGAACCGCGGACACCGAGTCGAAGAACGAGGAGACGACAGTCACGGTGTGGGCAGCCGCGATCAGCTGGAGCTGGTCGGCAGTCTTGGTGTCGCGGAGGAGTTGCGTGACCTTGCTGACGAGCGGTGTCAGCAGGCTGACCGCCTCGTTCTTCGGGTCGGCGAGAGCCAGCCAGGCGGCTGCGGTCATGCCGGCGATCGGGCCGCCCGTCGCTGCGGCGGTGGCGGTGCCGGCAAACAAGGCGGTACCGAAGACCTTGTCGAGCACGGACCGGGTCCGACGGTCGGGATCGAGCAGGTCGATGGCACCTTGGAAGGTGTACGGCGACAGTGGCACAGGCGGCGCTTCCTCGAGCGGGCGGACGCGGAGAGCTAACCGTATCGCTCTCGGTGACAGCCTGATGGCCACGCTGGAGTGATCAATCGATCACCGAGTGTCGCAACCTGTGCTCCAACGCCCTCCGTTCGACAATGTCGAACGGAGGGCGTTGTTCCGCGCGGAGTTCGCTCTTACATTCCAGCCAGCCGTGGTCGTCACGGCGAGGAAGGGAGGTTCGGTATGGCTACGACCGAGACGGTCAAGGCGAAGACCCTTCTGGGGGAGTGTTCCGCCGAGTTCCTGGGCACGTTCATCCTGATCCTGTTCGGTGTCGGCGTGGTGGCACAGGTGGTGGCCGGCGGGATCGGCAACCACGACTCGATCGCGTGGGCCTGGGGGCTGGGCGTCACGCTGGGGATCTACGTTGCGGGCCGGATGACCGGCGCGCACCTCAATCCGGCGGTCACGATCGCGCTGGCGGCGTTCCGCGGGTTCAGCTGGCGGAAGGTGGCGCCGTACGCGCTGGCGCAGTTCCTCGGGGCGTTCGCGGCGGCGCTGGTGGTCCGCTGGAACTACACCGAGGCCCTGAATAAGTTCGACCCGGGCCTGACCCGGAAGAGCCAGATCGTGTTCTCGACGCTGCCCGGCAACGGCGCGGACATCGGCGTACATCTGTGGGGCGGCTTCCGCGACCAGATCATCGGTACGGCGATCCTGATGCTGCTGATCCTCGCCATCACCGACCTGCGCAACACCGCCCCGGCCGCGAACCTGACGCCGTTCATCGTTGGTCTGGTCGTGGTCGGCATCGGCATGGCGTGGGGTACGAACGCCGGCTACGCGATCAACCCGGCCCGTGACTTCGGCCCGCGGCTGGCGTCCTTCATCACCGGGTACGGCGGGGCGTTCAAGGACCAGTTCGGCGAGGTCTACTTCTGGGTACCGATAGTGGCGCCGATCCTGGGCGCGCTGCTCGGCGCGCTGATCTACGACCAGCTGGTCGGCCGCTTCCTGCCGATCGCGGACGAGGACGAGGAACCGGGGCGCATCCCTGAGGAGGACACGACCGCATGATGTATCCCCTGTGTTTGTGTGAGGAAAGGACTTTCCATGGCTGACTTCGTCGGTGCCGTCGACCAGGGCACCACGAGCACCCGCTTCATGATCTTCGACCACTCCGGCAACGAGGTGGGCATCCACCAGCTGGAGCACGAGCAGATCCTGCCGCAGGCCGGCTGGGTCGAGCACAACCCGGTGGAGATCTGGGAACGCACCAGCGCGGTGATCCGGACCGCGATGAACGCCAAGGGCCTGCAGGCCAGCGACCTGGCGGCGCTCGGCATCACCAACCAGCGCGAGACCGCGGTGGTGTGGAACCGCAAGACCGGCCGACCGTACTACAACGCGATCGTCTGGCAGGACACCCGGACCGACCGGATCGCCTCCGCGCTGGAGCGCGAGGGCAAGGGCGACGTGATCCGGCAGAAGGCCGGTCTGCCGCCGGCGACGTACTTCTCGGCCGGCAAGGTGCAGTGGATCCTGGAGAACGTCGACGGCGTCCGCGAGGCTGCCGAGGCGGGGGACGCGGTCTTCGGCAACACCGACACCTGGCTGCTGTGGAACCTGACCGGCGGCACCGAGGGCGGCGTACACATCACCGACGTCACCAACGCCAGCCGGACCATGCTGATGAACCTCGAGACGCTCGACTGGGACGACGAGCTGATCAGCTTCTTCAACATCCCGCGCTCGATGCTGCCCGAGATCCGGCCGTCGTCGGACCCGAACAAGTACGGCGAGACGCTGGCGAACGGTCCGCTCGGCGGCGTCGTGCCGCTCACCGGCGACCTCGGCGACCAGCAGGCGGCGACCGTCGGGCAGGTGTGCTTCAACCCTGGTGAAGCGAAGAACACCTACGGCACCGGCAACTTCATGCTGCTGAACACCGGTACCGAGCTGGTCCGCTCGAAGGCCGGCCTGCTCAGCACGATGTGTTACAAGTTCGGCGACGAGGCCCCGGTGTACGCGCTGGAGGGCTCGATCGCGGTGACCGGGTCCGCGGTGCAGTGGCTGCGCGACCAGCTCGGCATCATCTCCGGTGCCGCGGAGATCGAGACGCTGGCCAAGCAGGTCGAGGACAACGGCGGCGTGTACTTCGTCCCCGCGTTCTCCGGCCTGTTCGCGCCGTACTGGCGGTCCGACGCCCGCGGTGCGATCGTCGGGCTGTCCCGGTTCAACACCAACGCCCACCTGGCGCGCGCGACACTGGAAGCGATCTGCTACCAGAGCAAGGACGTCTCGGACGCGATGGAGAAGGACTCCGGCGTGAAGCTGGACGTCCTGAAGGTGGACGGCGGCGTGACGGCGAACGAGCTGGCCATGCAGATGCAGGCCGACGTCCTCGGCGTACCGGTGAGCAAGCCGGTCGTCGCGGAGACCACCGCGCTCGGGGCGGCGTACGCGGCCGGGCTCGCCGTGGGCTTCTGGAAGAACAAGGACGAGCTGGTCCAGAACTGGAACGAGGACAAGCGGTGGGAGCCGCAATGGACCGACGAGCAGCGCGCTCAGGGGTACGCCGGATGGCAGAAGGCCGTCCAGCGCACGCTTGACTGGGTCGACGTCGACTGATCAGGAAGGAACGACAACTGTGGCTGTAGTGGCTCTGTCACCGCAAGCAAGGGCCGACGCGATCGACGCGCTGGCGGACGGACGCGAACTGGACGTCCTGGTGATCGGTGGCGGGGTGGTCGGCACCGGATCGGCGCTCGACGCCGCCACCCGCGGCCTGACCACCGGACTGCTGGAGGCCCGCGACTTCGCGAGCGGCACCTCCAGCAGGTCCAGCAAGCTGATCCACGGCGGCCTGCGCTACCTGGAGATGCTCGACTTCCGGCTCGTGCACGAGGCGCTGCAGGAGCGCGGGCTGCTCCTGCAGCGGATCGCACCGCACCTGGTGAAGCCGGTGCCGTTCCTGTACCCGCTCCAGCACCGCTGGTGGGAGCGGTTCTACGCCGGCGCCGGCGTCGCGCTGTACGACGGGATGGCGGTCAGCTCGGGCCTCGGCGCCGGGCTGCCGATCCACCGGCACCTGACCCGGCGCGGGGCGATGCGGCTGGTCCCGTCGCTGAAGAAGTCCGCCCTGGTCGGCGCGCTGCAGTACTACGACGCGCAGGTCGACGACGCGCGGCACACGATGGAGCTCGCCCGTACGGCGGCGTCGTACGGCGCGCTGGTCGCGAACCGGGTGAAGGTCACCGGGTTCCTCCGGCAGGGCGAGCGGGTCACCGGTGTCCAGGCGAAGGACCTGGAGAGCGGACGGGAGTTCGAGGTCCGCGCGAAGCAGGTCGTGAACGCGACCGGGGTGTGGACCGACGACACCCAGGCGATGGTGGGGGAGCGCGGGCAGTACCACGTGCGCGCGTCCAAGGGCATCCACCTCGTCGTACCGAAGGACCGGATCCAGTCCAGCACCGGGATGATCCTGCGGACCGAGAAGTCCGTGCTGTTCATCATCCCGTGGGGCCGGCACTGGCTGATCGGTACGACGGACACCGACTGGCGGCTGGACAAGGCGCATCCGGCGGCGACGAGTAAGGACATCGAGTACCTGCTCGACCACGTGAACGCCGTACTGACGACGCCGCTGACCCGGGAGGACGTCGAGGGCGTGTACGCCGGGCTGCGGCCGCTGCTGGCGGGGGAGTCGGAGAGTACGTCGAAGCTGTCCCGCGAGCACGTCGTCGCGCACAGCGCCCCCGGTCTCGTGGTGGTTGCCGGCGGCAAGTACACGACGTACCGGGTGATGGCGAAGGACGCCATCGACGCGGTCGCCGACGCGCTCGACGGGCGGGTGCCGCGGAGCGTCACGAAGAACATCCCGCTGGTCGGCGCCGACGGGTACCAGGCGCTGTGGAACCAGCGCCAGCTGATCGCGCAGCGCTCGGGGCTGCACGTGGCCCGGATCGAGCACCTGCTCAACCGGTACGGCGCCCTCGTCGACGAAGTACTCGAACTGGTCGCCGAGGATCCGTCGCTGGGCGAGCAGTTGCCCGGCACCCAGGACTACCTGAAGGCCGAGATCGTGTACGGCGCCAAGGCCGAAGGCGCCCGGCACCTCGACGACGTACTGGCCCGCCGTACCCGGATCTCGATCGAGGCCTGGGACCGCGGCGTCGCCGCGGCCGAGGCCGCCGCCCGGCTGATCGCCCCGGTCCTCGGCTGGGACGAGCAGACCATCGAACGCGAGGTCGCCTTCTACCTGAAGCGCGTCCAGTCCGAACGCGACTCCCAGGACCAGCCCGACGACGAATCCGCCGATAAGGTCCGCCTCGAGGCCCCGGACATCGTCTCGCCCGCCTGAGCCCGCCGGATCGGAGGGCTCCGGTGAGATCCGGAGCCCTCTGCCCGTGCGTGATCAGTTCCAGTACTGCCAGACCTTGGCCACTCCGATGTAGCTGTTGTGGCGCGCCGTCACTCTGACGTACACCGACGACTTGCTCTGAGTCATCCACGGTGTGCAGTACGACCTGGTGTTGCCGTGATAGTTGCGGCTGGTGAAGAAGGCGATGTGACTCGAGCTGTAGCGCAGAGAGACGTTCCAGCCGCCGCCGTGGATCTCCTTGTAGCCGGAGATCGACACGCAGGCCCGATAGTTCTTGTTCGGGGTGTGGCTCGGGGTTGATCGCCAGAGAGTGACCCCCGTGTACTTGCTTCCGATCCCCGCGAGGACAGTGGGCCCCGCGGACGACGCACTTGCTACCGGGATGAACGCGACCTGCGTGGCTGCAACGAGTCCGACGCCGGTGACGAGGGCGAACGCCAATCTTTTCACGACTGATCTCCTTCGCGGTCTGCGTCCGCCGTGTGTGGCGAACTCAGACAGAGACGAGTCAGTGTCGCCCTGTGTGACACGTTCGCTAAAGCTCCTGGTCCTCGGGGCGAATCCAGTTGAAGGTGCGCTGGACGGCGGCCTGCCAGTTCGCGTACTCGGTGGCGCGGCGGGCCGGGTCCATGTGCGGCATCCACTGGCCGGCCCGGTGCCAGTTGCTGCGGAGGCCTTCGAGGTCCGGCCAGTACCCGACCGCGAGGCCGGCGGCGTACGCGGCGCCCAGCGACACCGTCTCGGTGACCATCGGCCGGACCACGCGGACGTCCAGCAGGTCGGCGAGGAACTGCATCAGCAGGTTGTTCGCCGTCATCCCGCCGTCGACCTTCAGCGCGGTCAGCGCGATCCCGGAGTCCGCGTTCATCGCGTCCACCACCTCGAGCGTCTGGAACCCGGTGGCTTCCAGCACCGCCCGGGCGAGGTGACCCTTGGTGATGTACCCGGTCAGCCCGGCGATCACCCCGCGGGCCTCACTGCGCCAGTGCGGTGCGAACAACCCCGAGAACGCCGGCACGATGTACGCGCCGCCGTTGTCGTCGACGGTCCGCGCCAGCGTCTCGATCTCGGCCGCGGTGTGGATCATCCCGAGCCCGTCGCGGAACCACTGGACCAGCGACCCGGTGACCGCCATCGACCCTTCGAGCGCGTACGACGCGGCGTGGTCGCCGATCTGGTACGCGACCGTCGTCAGCATCCCGTGCTTGGACCGGACGATCTCCTGCCCGGTGTTCATCAACAGGAACGACCCGGTCCCGTACGTGCACTTCGCCTCGCCCGGGCTGAAGCACGTCTGCCCGAACAGCGCCGCCTGCTGATCGCCCAGCGCGGCGCCGATCCGGACCCCCGGGAGCACCTCGGTCGCGGTCGCGAACACGCCCGACGACGGGCGGATCTCCGGCAGGATCGCCCGCGGTACGTCGAACGCCGCGAGCAGTTCGTCGTCCCAATCAAGCGTTTCGATGTTCATCAGCATCGTCCGGCTGGCGTTGGTGACGTCGGTGACGTGCAGGCCGTTCGTGAAGTTCCAGATCAGCCAGGTCTCCATGGTGCCGAACAGGATCTCGCCGCGCTCGGCCCGCTGCCGCAGACCGGGCGTGTGGTCGAGCATCCAGCGGATCCGCGGCGCCGAGAAGTACGTCGTCAACGGCAGCCCGCAGCGATCCGCGAACCGGTCCGGGCCGGCGTCGCCCGCGAGCTCGGTGACCAGCCGGTCGGTCCGGGTGTCCTGCCAGACCACCGCATGCCCGATCGGCCGGCCCGTGGCGCGGTCCCAGAGCAGGCTCGTCTCCCGCTGATTGGTGATGCCGATGGCAACGACCTGCGACGGATCGGCCCCGATCTGCCGGATCGCCGCCGGCACCACCCGGCTCACGTTCCGCCAGATCTCCTCCGCGTCGTGCTCCACCCACCCCGGCCGCGGGAACAACTGCCGATGCTCCCGCTGCGCCACCGACACCAACCGCCCCCGCCGATCGAACAGGATGCACCGACTCGAGTTCGTCCCCTGATCCACCGCCGCCACATACTGCTCAGCCATCAGTCCCCCTCACCCACGGACCCCCAGGCCACCAAACCCCACCCAACCACGACACCCACCCGCGTAGCGCACGCCACTCCAACACATTGTGATGGCCTGGGGCCCCGCCAAACCCGCGCGCCGCAGCAGCCCGTGCTGCGGCCAAGCCCTCCACCGCGGCGATGCGCGCTGCGCCGAGTTCCGATGGCGTGCGGTGCGCGCTGGGGCGGGGTGTGGTGATGGAGCGGTGCGTGGTGGGCCGGGGCGTGGTGGGGCGGTGTGCCCGCTGGGGCCGGGGCGTGGTGGGGCGGTGTGCCCGCTGGGGCCGGGGTGCGGTGATGGAGGGGTGCGTGGTGCGGCGGAGTGTGGTGGTGAGGGGTGCGCGGTGGCGCCGGGTGTGGTGGTGGAGGGGGTGCGTCGTGGGGCGGGGTGTGGTGGTGGGGCGGCGGGGTGTCATGCGTCGTCTCGGAGGTCTCGGGCGATGGCTTCGGCGGTGGCTCGGACCATGGTGATGAGGTCTTCGCGGTGGCGGAGGCGGCTGTCGCAGATTCGTTCGATTCGGCCGGTGAGGCCGACGGCGCCGACGACCAGGCCGCCGAGCCCGCGGATCGGGGCCGCGATACTCGCCAGCTCGACGGTGTGCTCCTCGAACTCGGTCGCCCACCCGCGCGCCCGCACCCCCGCCAGTTCCTCGCCCAGGCGACCCGGGTCGGTGATCGTCCGCGTGGTGAACGCCTCCAGCGCCCGCGGCCGCGCCGCACCGCTCGTGTCGTACGCGAGCACCGCCTTGCCCAGCGCGGTCGCATGCGGCGGCAACGTCGTACCGACGTCCAGGTCCTGGTCGCTGTCGTCCGGCCGGAACACGTGGTGGACGACCTCCACCTTCCCCTCCACGAGCCGCCCGACCCGCACCACCTCACCGCTGCGCGACGCCAGCGAGTCCGCCCAGTTGATCGCCCGGCTGCGCAGCTCGTTCGGATCCAGGTAACTCTCACCCAGCCGCCCGAACGCGTCACTGAGGTGGTAGTGCGCCCCACTCCGGTCCTGGTCGACGAATCCGACCTGATGCAACGTCCGCAGAATCCCGTGCACCGTCGGCTTCGCCAGCCCGAGCGCGTTCGCGAGATCCGCCACCCCCAGCCCCTCAGGCGCGGCGGCGAGCAGTCGCAGCACCGCCGCGGCCCGCTCGATCGACTGCACGGTGCCCGGCACACCGGCAGGCTACCTGTGAATCACTGGTCTGGCTCCACCTCAGAGCGCGTCTCACTCGGACGCGATCGCCCGCAACACATCCAACCGAGCCGCCCGCCGAGCCGGCCACACCGCCGCCAGCACCCCGAACCCAACCGCAACCAGCACCGCAACGACCAACTGCAGCACCGGGATGTCCCGCACGGCCAGCCCGTTGTCCACCAACGTCGACTGAATCGAGGCCGCCACGACAACACCGATCACCAGTCCCAGCAGCGAGCCGAGCAGGGTGATCGCGATCGACTCCGCCTGCAGCATCCGGCCGAGCTGGCGTCGGTCTGTCCCGATCGCACGCAACAGCCCGATCTCGCGCGTCCGCTCGACCACACCGAGGGCGAGGGTGTTCACGATGCCGAGCAGAGAGATGAGGATCGCCATCGCGAGCAGGAATCCGACGCCGGCGAGTACGCCGTTCACCGGTACGCGAGCGGCCGCGGCGTACGCCTGCTGGTCACGAACCTCCAGCGTCGGGTAATCCTTGCTCAACTCGCCGAGGATCCCGGCACGGACCTGTGCTACCGCGTTGCCCTGGGCAACGTCGATGTAGAGCAGGTTGTCGGTGCCGGCGCCGCCGATCTTCTGGTACGCCGGAAGCGACAGCACGACCGCGTTCAGCAGCCTGTTCGGGGCGAGGATGCCGCCGACGGTGAGGCGGTGTGTGCCGGTGGTGGTCTTCAGCTCGAAGGTCTTGCCAATCGTGAGCTGCAGCGTCTTGGCAAGGTTCCGGGGAAGGACGGCCTGTCCGGCGTCGAGGACCGCCGCCGAGCCGGCGTCGAAGGTTGTGCTGATCGGCCCGTCGAGCGTTCCGGCGCTGACGCCGCTGACCTCTACGGTCGAGCTGCCGACCTGCGCCGGCTGCTGCCGGACCCGATGCACGGCCGCCACCCCCGGCACCTTCGAAGCCCGGTCGCCGACCTGGGAGCTGAATGCGGGCGTGTCGTCATTGGTGACGACGATGCCCGACGTGCCGAGTGCGTCGGCAATATTCTGATTGATCGACGCCTTCGCGGACGCCGCGATCACCAGCAGCCCGGCGATCAGTGACACGGAGATCATCAGCGCGGACGCGGTGGCCGACGTACGGCGGGGATTCCGCTCGGCATTCCGGCGGCCCAGGGTGACGGCTGCGCCGCGGCCGAACGGGTACATCAGCGCGCGGACGATGTACCGGCTGATCAGCGGACTGAGCATCACGACAGCAAGAACTGCGATCCCGCCGCCCAGGACCACGAGCACCGTGCCGGGCAGGCCGCCGAGACTCATTGCGGTGCCGTAGAGCAGCCCCGCCATCAGCAGCATGAAGGCGCCGATCGCGACCCGGGTCAGCAACGACCGCTCGGGCACGCCGACGTCGTCGCGCATCGCGGCGAGCGGCGGCAGCTTGCCGGCGCGCCGGGCGGCCGGAGCCGCGGCGGCGACAGTGACGCCGATGCCGAGCACGTAGCAGGTGATGATCGTGGCCGCGCTCACCTGCAGCGCGGCGGACGGAATCCTGAGCTCCAGGAGCTGGTACGCATACCGGATCGCGCCGGCGAAGCCGATCCCGAGCAGCAGCCCGATCGTCGACCCGGCGAAACCGACAACGGCGCTCTCGAGGAAGATCGTCCTGGTCACCTGGCCCCGGGACGCGCCGATCGCGCGCAGCATCGCCAGCTCCCGCGAACGCTGCGCCACGACCATCGCGAACGTGTTGACGATCAGGAACGTGCCGACGAACAGCGCCAGCCCGGCGAACAGTGCCAGTACTGTGCTGAATCCGCCGAACGTGTTGTCAAGGTCGTTCTGCCCCTCGGCGGTGACCTGCTGCGCGGTCCGTACGTTGACCGAACTGCCGACCGTCTTGGCGATCGCCTGCTGTACGGCGTTCTGGTTCGCGTCGGGCTTGAGCGACACCGAGATCGACGTCCAGCCGGGCTGCCCGAGGAGCAGGAGCTGGGCGCTTGCGCCGTCGAAGCTCACAAGTGGTGCCCCGGCCGCCACACCCGCCGCAGCCGGCGTGGTGAGTGCGGTCAGTGTCGCGGTGAGCGACCGCGCGGGCGTGACGACCCGTACCTGGTCGCCGACGTGGTACCCGGCGCGGGACGCGGTCGACTCGTCGAGGGCGAGCTGTCCGGTACCCGCCGGGGCGGTGCCGCTGAGCGGCTTGAACGGTGCGCTGCGCGGGTCCTGCGGCCACGATGCGCCGAAGCTCGTGAGGCCGTAGTTCTCGATCAGCTTCCCGTCCGGACCGAGTATCTGTACGTCGCTGACCAGGAGCTGCGGTACCGCGTCGGCGACTCCCGGCACGGTCCTGATCTGGTCGGCGACCGACGACTGGAACGTGGGCGGCCGGTCGGTGCCCGCCGCGATCGGCGACGACGGCGTGACGGTGATGTCCGCCGTGCTGACCTCGAAGTTCTTCTTCAGCGCAGTGGACAAGGTGTCGGTGAAGACCATCGCGCCTGCCGCGAAGGCGACGCCCAGGGTGACGGCGATGGTGCAGAGGACGAAGCGGAGGCGGTGGGCGAGGACGGAGCGGAGGCCTAGTTTGAACATCAGTTGGCCGGTTCGGTGGCGGGGTCGAGTTCCTTCATGCGGTCCAGGACGGATTCGGCGGTCGGGTCGAGGAGCTCGGACTGGAGTTCGCCGTCGGCGAGGAACAGGACGCGGTCGGCGTACGACGCGGCCGTCGGGTCGTGGGTGACCATGACGACGGTCTGGTGGAAGTCGCGGACGGAGCGGTGCAGGAAGGCGAGGACGTCGCCGGAGGAGCGGGAGTCGAGGTTGCCGGTGGGTTCGTCGGCGAACACGACGTCGGGGCGGGAGACCAGGGCACGGGCGCAGGCGACGCGTTGCTGCTGGCCGCCGGAGAGCTCGGACGGGCGGTGGCTGAGGCGGTCGCCGAGGCCGATCGTGTCGACGACCGTGGCCAGCCAGTCCTGGTCGGGTTTGCGGCCGGCCAGGTCGAGGGGGAGCGTGATGTTCTCCAGCGCGGACAGGGTCGGGACCAGGTTGAACGCCTGGAACACGAACCCGATCCGGTCCCGGCGGAGGTGTGTGAGCTGCTTCTCGGGGAGCGTGGTCAGGTCGACGTCGCCGAGCAGGACCTTGCCGTCGGACGGCTTGTCGAGGCCGGCGAGGCAGTGCAGCAGGGTGGACTTCCCGGAGCCGGACGGGCCCATGATCGCGGTGAACCGGCCTTTGCCGAACTCCGCGCTGACGCCTGCCAGTGCGTCCACCTGCGTCGAACCGTCGCCGTACCGCTTCCAGACCTCGATCGCCTGGACTGCCAGATCGCCCACACTCATGCGACGAACCGTATCCACCCAGGGTTCCTCCCCGGGCCTGAGCCCGGTGCTAGGGCGTGTTTCCCGACCCCACGCCTACTGCGCGGCACTCCGGCGGGCACCTCGCCTCGCCGGCGCGAAGCGCACGATGAAACCACATCGAACCCTCCGCGCCGGCGCGCCGAGGCACTCCGCCGAGCACCTGCTCGCAACGGCGTGGGATCGGGAAACACGCCCTAGCCGTCGACGGTGATCAGATCGATGCCGGCGGACTCGACCGCGACCTCCTCGACCGAGCGGGTCGGGAGGGGCGGCGGTGTGCCGCCCCAGGCGGGGCAGATCGGCTTGTGGTCGCACCAGTCGCAGAGCGGGCCGGGGCTCGGGCGCCAGTCGCCGGAGTCGAGCGCTCGGGTGATCGCGACCCAGAGCGCGGACACCTTCCGCTCGCAGGCGCGCAGGTCGGCCTCGTCGGGGACGTACCGGACGATCTCGCCGTTGCCGAGATACACCAGCTGCAGCATCGAGGGGACCACGCCGCGCAACTTCCACAGCACCAGCGCGTAGAACTTCATCTGGAACAGCGCCTTCGCCTCGAAGAACTCCGACGGCGAACGGCCGGTCTTGTAGTCGACCACCCGGATCTCACCTGTCGGCGCGACGTCGAGCCGGTCGACGTACCCGCGGAGCACGAGGCCGGAGTCCAGCGCGGTCTCGACGTACAGCTCCCGCTCGGCGGGCTCCAGTGCGTTCGGGTCCTCGAGGGTGAAGTACTTGCCGAGCAGTTGGTGCGCCTCGGCGAGCCACTTGGCCAGCTCCTCGCCGTCCGCGTCCTCCGCGAACAGCTCGCCGACCTCCGGCTCCTCCTCCAGCAGCCGCTGCCACTGCGGCTCGAGCATCGTCGCGGCCTGCTCGAGCGTCCGCTGACCGCGCGGCAGGTCGAACAACCGCTCCAGCACGGCGTGCACGACAGTCCCGCGGACCGCCGCCGGCGACGGCTTCTCGGGCAACCGGTCGACCACCCGGAACCGGTACTTGAGCGGGCAACTCATGAAGTCCGCGGCCCGGGACGGCGACAGGGCACCGCGCGGATGCGGATCGGCCTCAGCTGCTGCGACGCTCATGCCCCAAACCCTAGGCACAACCACCGACACTTCGCGCGCACCCCACCCCGGCCTGTGGAAAACCAGGGCCGTAGCACGCAGTTACCGGCCGCCAAGTAGCGTTGCCCTGATGGCTGACTCGCGCGACCCCGACAACCCCGCCCAGCCGGCCGGCCCACCGCCGCCCGGAACGTGGGTGCTCGGTCGTGTCCGCGGGATCCGGCTGACGATGCGGTTCACCTGGCTGCCGGTGGCGATGCTGCTGGCGCTCGGCTTCGCGACCATCATCGGCCAGCAGTTCCCGTCGCTCGGCGGCTGGCGGTACGTCGCCGCGTTCGCGTTCGTGGTGGCGTTCACGTTCTCGATCCTGGTGCACGAGCTCGCGCACGCGCTGATGGCGATGCGGTTCGGGATCGGGGTCACCGAGATCAACCTCGGCTTCTTCGCGGCCGGTACGCACATCGAGGGCGAGCGGAAGTCGCCGCTCGAGGAGTTCGCGGTCTCGGTCGTCGGCCCGGTCGCGTCGCTGATCGTCGGCGGGCTGGCGTACTTCGCCTCCCGCGCGTTCGACGAGGGCGTCGGGTACGTCGCGCTCTGGGAGCTCGGCATCGCGAACCTGATCGTCGGCGTCACGAACCTGCTGCCCGGCCTGCCGCTCGACGGCGGCTGGGTGCTGCGGGCAATCGTCTGGAAGCTCACCGGCAACATGCACACCGGCACCGTGGCCGCCGCCTGGGCCGGCCGGGCGCTGGCGATCCTGGTGCTGGCCGGACCGGTGATCGCCGAGCAGATCTGGGGCTGGCAGCCGTCGATCATCGACTTCGTGATCGCGCTGCTGATCGGGTTCTTCCTCTGGTCGGGCTCGACCGCGTCGTTGATGCAGGCGCGGCTGCGGCGCAAGCTCCCGGCGCTGCAGGTGCGGACGCTGGCCCGGCGCGCCGTCGCCGTACATTCCGGTACGCCGATCTCGGAGGCCGTCCGGATCGCCGGCGAGGCCCAGGCCGGCGCGGTCGTGGTGATCGACGGCGACGGCAAGCCGCACGCGCTGGTGTCGGAGTCCGCGGTCTCGGCGGTCGCACCGAACCAGCGCCCCTGGACCACGGTCAGCGAGGTTTCCACCCGGATCGGCGCGGGCCACATCATCGGCGTGAACGACACCGGAGAGGAGATCCTCGCCACACTGCGTGAGCACCCGGCGTCGGAGTACCTGGTCCTGGACGCGGCCGGCGGCGTGTACGGCGTCCTCGCGACGTCGGACGTGGAGAGGGCGTTCCGGGGCCGCTGATTACAGGGTTCCTGTGACCGAAAGTTAAGGTGAGCGCCTTATGGCTGACTTGCGCGACTTTCCCGACCAGGCGTTCTCCGGCGTCCATCACGGACCGCTACAGGAGGGCGAGTGGATCACCCTGCAGGACTCGAAGGGCCGCCGGCACTCGGTGAGGCTGGAGCGCGGCAAGGTCTTCCACACCACCAAGGGCGGGATCGAGCACGACGACCTGATCGACGGCCCGGACGCGGTCACGATCCGCTCCAAGGGCAACGTCGAGTACCTGGCGCTGCGCCCGCTGATGGCCGACTACTCGGTGTCGATGCCGCGCGGCGCCGCGGTGATCTACCCGAAGGACACCGCGCAGATCGTCACGATGGCCGACATCTTCCCGGGCGCGAAGGTGGTCGAGGCGGGCGCCGGCTCCGGCGCGCTGACGACGGCCCTGCTGCGCGCGGTCGGCATCCACGGGCAGGTCATCTCCTTCGAGCGCCGCGAGGACTTCGCCGAGGTCGCGCGGAAGAACGTCACCGGCTTCTTCGGCGGTGAGCACCCGGCGTGGCGGCTCGAGGTCGGCGACCTGGTCGAGAAGCTGAACGAGCAGGACGTGGACCGCGTCGTACTGGACATGCTCGCCCCCTGGGAGTGCGTGGACGTCGTCGCCGAGGCACTGTCGCCCGGCGGCGTGTTCTGCGCGTACGTCGCCACCACGACGCAGCTGAGCCGGGTCGTGGAGACGCTCCGGGCGCACGGCGAGTTCACCGAGCCGCGCGCGTGGGAGTCGCTCGTGCGAGACTGGCATGTAGAGGGTCTCGCCGTACGTCCAGGCCACCGGATGCAGGGGCACACGGCGTTCCTCGTGACCGCCCGGAGGATGGCTCACGGCGTCCAGGCGCCGCGGAAGAAGCGCCGTCCGGCACCGGGCGCGTACGGCGACGACTACGCCGGCCCGCGACGCGCGGAGCCGGGTACCGAAGCATCGGCGGAACAGCCGACGCGAACTTCCGGCGACATGCCGTAGGCAACCTGCTCATCCGCAACCGACACGTGATGGGATTCAGCTTGCCCGGCGAGGTTTTCTGGGTAAGGTCCATAGGGTCGAGCCCCACATGGTGAGGTGATGATCGTGGCTGGAGACGAGAGTCCTACCGCGGCAGAACTGCGTAACCAGGTCCGGTACCTGGAGGCCGAGGTCGCGGCGTTGCGACGTCGGCTGCTCGAGCACCCGGCAGACAGCCGGTCGCTCGAGAGCAGGCTGTCCGAAACCCAGGCCTCCTTGGCGAGTGTCACCGCTCAGAACGAGCGGCTGGCCGACACGCTGCGGGAGGCGCGAGAGAAGATCATCGCCCTGAAGGAGGAAGTCGACCGGCTGGCGCAACCGCCGTCCGGGTTCGGCACCTTCCTCGGACGGAACGAAGACGACACGCTCGACGTGTTCACCGGCGGCCGGAAACTCCGGGTCGCGGCGAGCCCGTCGGTGGACCTGGACGAGCTCCGGCTCGGCCAGGAACTGATGCTGAACGAAGCCCTCAACGTGGTCGAGGCCTGTGAGTTCGAGGTCGTCGGCGACGTGGTGATGCTGAAGGAGCTGCTCGCCGACGGCGAGCGGGCGCTGGTGATCGCGCAGGCGGACGAGGAACGGGTGGTGCGGCTCGCGTCGCCGCTGCTCGACGTACCGCTGCGGTCGGGCGACTCGCTGCTGCTGGAGCCCCGCTCCGGGTATGTCTACGAGAAGATCCCGAAGTCCGAGGTCGAGGAGCTGGTGCTCGAAGAGGTCCCGGACATCGACTACACCCAGATCGGCGGCCTGACCGGCCAGATCGAGCAGATTCGGGACGCGGTCGAGCTGCCGTACCTGCACAAGGACCTGTTCCTGGAGCACGAGCTCAAGCCGCCGAAGGGCGTGCTGCTGTACGGCCCGCCCGGCTGCGGCAAGACGCTGATCGCGAAGGCGGTGGCGAACTCGCTGGCCAAGAAGGTCGCCGAGCGCACCGGGGTCGCCGAGCAGAAGTCGTTCTTCCTGAACATCAAGGGCCCCGAGCTGCTGAACAAGTACGTCGGTGAGACCGAGCGGCACATCCGCCTGGTCTTCCAGCGGGCCCGCGAGAAGGCGTCCGAGGGGATGCCGGTGATCGTGTTCTTCGACGAGATGGACTCGCTGTTCCGCACCCGCGGTTCCGGTGTCTCCTCCGACGTCGAGAACACCATCGTCCCGCAGCTGCTCAGCGAGATCGACGGTGTCGAGGGCCTGGAGAACGTCCTCGTGATCGGTGCCTCGAACCGTGAGGACATGATCGACCCGGCGATCCTGCGGCCCGGCCGGCTGGACGTGAAGATCAAGATCGAGCGCCCGGACGCCGAGGCGGCCCGGGACATCTTCTCGAAGTACCTGACCGCCGGACTGCCGCTGCACACCGACGACCTGAGCGAGTTCGGCGGCGACAAGCAGGCCTGCGTGGACGGGATGATCCAGCGCACCGTCGAGCGGATGTACACCGAGGCCGACGAGAACCGGTTCCTCGAGGTCACGTACGCGAACGGTGACAAGGAGGTCCTGTACTTCAAGGACTTCAACTCGGGCGCGATGATCCAGAACATCGTCGACCGGGCGAAGAAGATGGCGATCAAGGCGTTCCTGGACGAGAACCAGAAGGGTCTGCGGGTGCAGCACCTGCTGCAGGCCTGCGTGGACGAGTTCAAGGAGAACGAGGACCTGCCGAACACCACGAACCCGGACGACTGGGCCCGGATCTCCGGCAAGAAGGGCGAGCGGATCGTCTACATCCGGACGCTCATCTCCGGCAAGCAGGGCACCGAGCCGGGCCGGTCGATCGACACCGCGACCAACACCGGGCAGTACCTGTAGCAGGCATCGATCCGCCCCCGCGACCGGCTGTGGTCGCGGGGGCGGTTCGCATTCGGGCCTGGGGTAGAGATAACCCCCGGTACGATCCGGGGGTTTCCCCCATTGGAGCGGTGCCGCGGCGGTCGTACCTTGCTGCTATGGCGACGGACGATCTGCGCAAGGACCTGCGGGCGGCGGTGGCGGCGCGGCAGGAGCTCGGCCCGGAGTACGAGGCCGAGATCATCGACGGCTTCCTGGAGAGGCTCGACCAGCGCGACCTGCACCGCCGGGCGGGGCTGCTGCCCGAGCCGGTGCCCGCCCGGCCGGTCAAGCCGGCGAGCCGCGAGACCGATCCGGGTGGGCTGGCGCTGGCGATCGTCTCGATCGTGGCCGCGATCCCGATCACCGCGATCGCGGCCAACATGATGGGCAAGACCGGCGTGCTGATCTGCTGGATCGGCCTGGTCGGCATCAACCTCGCCCGCACCATGGCCCGCCGCCGCTAACTGACGGGGATCTGCTTGCCCTCGGCGTCGAAGGCGCGGACCTCGGTCTTGAGCCGCTGGCCGACGGTGAACTTGCCGGCCGCCTGGACCTCTGTGTAGGCGAAGCCGCCCTGTACGACGCCGCTCGTCCACGGACCGGGCTTGCCGTCCAGGACGTACCGCGCCTCGACCTTCGCGACGTCCGGGTACGCCCGGTACAGCCGCCATGCCTGCAGCGTGGTGAGGTTGTTGGTGAAGTCTCCGTCCGTACTGCCGAGCGCCACCAGCCCGCGCTGCGCCGTCGGCTCGGCCCGCCAGGCCTTGTCGTCGATCCGGCCGACCGAGCCGATCGCACCGAGCTTGGCGTTCGGTGGAATGCGCGCCATGCAGAACCGGTACCCGAGCTGCGCGCTGGAGGGGGCTCCGCCCTTCGCGGGCCCGCGACCGTTGCGGGTCGTAGGCGGCTGCGAGGCGCGGGACTGAGCGATTGGTCCGTTGGTGTTCCGTGCGATCGCCACCAGCGTGGTGCTGTCGTTGGTGATGCCGCGGACGTGCCGGCTCCAGACCAGGTCAGCCGGAGCGGCCTCGTCCGGGAACAGGCATTCGGCGGTGATCTTGGCCAGGTCGGCGTTCGGCACCGGCCCGAGATCGACGCCGACCTTCGCTTCCGGTGTCGCCATACCGGCCACACCCGTATCGGGTGACTTCTGCGTGACGGCCAGCGTGCCCGCTACCACGGCGGCGACGGCGCCGACGCTGACCACCGGAGCGATCCAGCGGCGGGCTGGGTGCCGGGTGGCGGGACGGGTGCGGTCCATCAGCTGGTTGCGCATCCGGGAGCGCTCGGCGCTGGTCAGCGGTGGGACGCGCGGTGGTTCGAGATCGGTGGTCATGAGAGCTCCTCGGTGAGGGCGACCCGGGTGAGCAGGTCGGGGAAACGCTGGCGGGTGCGGTGCAGGCGGGCCTTGACGGTCCCGACCGGTACGCCGAGCGCGTCCGCGGCCTCGGCGACGGTGAGGCCGGACCAGACGACGAGCTCGAGCGTCTCGCGTTCGTGCCGGGGGAGTTTCGCGACGGCGCGCCGGATCGCCGACATCTGCCGCTCGTCGTCGAGGCGACGGGCGACGTCCGGGGCGTGGTCGTCGTGCGGGGCGGGACGCGGGAGCCGGTCGACCAGTCCGCGGAGGCGGTTCGCGGTCCGGGCCAGCGTGCGGCACTCGTTGCCGGCCACGATCAGCAGCCAGCCGCGCGCCGTCGCCCCGGTGAGCGGTCCCGGTGGATCGCGCCGGAAGCGCCGCCAGGTGCTGAGGAACGTCGCCTGGACCACGTCGTCGGCCGCACTCCACGAGGCCGTCCGGCGGAACGCGAACGCCCGTACGTCGTCCGCGTACCGGTCGAACAGCTCCCCGAGGGCGAAGTGGTCGCCGACGCGCAACCGTTCCCACAGCTCCTGGTCGGCAGATCCCGTAGCCATCGACGGCTCCGTATCGTCAGTCAGGATGATCTTCACATCAGCTAGTGACCGGACACGGGCCGGATGGTTGCATCAGAGCAGCGCCCGGATCTCGCGCAGCCCGTTCTGTACCTCGTCGGCCAGCTCGAGCCGGAGGCCGCGGTGCACGCCGTACCAGGGGGAGAGCCGCGCCCAGTCCTTCGAGCGCTCGACGAGGTCCGCGGTCGGTCGGTAGGCCTCCAGGACGCCGGCGCGGACGGCTTCCGGGGCGCCGTTCAGCGGCCAGCAGAGGTCCAGCGCGGGGTCGCCGACGACCGCGTCGGTCCAGTCGATGACGCCGGTGATCCGGCCGTCCAGCGTGAGGATGTGCTCTGGTCCGAAGTCGCAATGGATCAAGGAGGTCCGGACCTCTGCGACCCGATCCAGGAGCTGTCCGGCCTGCTCATGTACGTCGGCCGGCAGCAGCGGCAGGATCCGTTGCCGGAACTCCGCCAGTTCGGCCGTCTTCGCGGCTGCAGCGGTCGCTGCGTCGAGTGCGCCGTACGTCACGGCCTGGTCAGGGTCGACGCTGTGCAAGGCCTTCAGAAAGGCGCCCAGCGCCCGGCCGGTGGACTCGTCCCCGCCGGTCAGCCGTTCACCGAGGATCAGCAGGTGGCGTACGCCGTCCGCTGTCAGCTCGGGTACCGGTACGGGCAGCGGGAGCTGTGGCGCGAGCCAGGGGAGGAGCGTGGTCTCGGCGGCCAGTCGTGGGGCGACCTCCGGGCGGCGCGCAGCACGGTGCAGCCACGGGCCGTCGATCCAGGCGCGACTGTCCCAGCCCTCGGTGATCAGCAGGCTCCGGACGTACGCACCCAGCAGGCCGATGCTGTCGGGCATGAACTCCCACTCGTCGAACTTGGCCACCAGTTCCGCCGGCGACATCCACGCGCCCCACGCGACCTCCTCCGGCTGATGCCGCACCGGTCCGTCCCACACGCACGTGTACAGATAGGCGTGGTACTGCGTGTTCTCGTCCGCGTAGTCGCCCTCCGGCAGCCGCGTCAGCTCCACGCCGGCGATCCCGAGCTCCTCCTCGAGCTCCCGTACGACGGCGTCGAACGGGTCCTCGCCCGCCGCCACCACACCGCCCGCGGCGAAGTCGTACCGGCTCGGGTAGACGTCCTTGGTCGGCGTCCGCCGGTGCACGTAGATGTCACCGGCCGGATTCCGGACGAGGACGCCGGTCGCCGAGTGCCGGAGGTTGTCGCGGCGCATCACCGACCGCGGCGCCGAGCCGACCACCTGGTTGTCGTCGTCGAGCAGCGCCACCAGTTCGTCCACTCGCGCAGTCTCACATGTAACCCTGTGGACACAGCAACCACTTAAGTCGCCGGTACCGCGTAGGCTCGGTCGCATGAGTGTTCGGCGGATCATGGGTACCGAGACCGAGTTCGGGATCTCGGTGCCGGGCCAGCCCGGGGCGAACCCGATGCTGACCTCGAGCCAGGTGGTGAACGGCTACGCCCAGACGCAGCCGCTCGCACGCAAGACCCGGTGGGACTTCGACGAGGAGCACCCGTTACGGGACGCGCGCGGGTTCGACCTCAGCCGGGAGGTGGCCGACTCGAGCCAGCTCACCGACGAGGAGACCGGCCTGGCGAACGTGATCCTCACCAACGGCGCCCGGCTGTACGTCGACCACGCCCACCCGGAGTACTCCGCACCCGAGACCACCAACCCGCGGGACGCGGTCGTGTGGGACAAGGCCGGCGAGCTGGTGATCATGGAGGGCGCGCGCCAGGCCCGGCTGATCCCGGGTGCGCCGCAGCTGAACCTCTACAAGAACAACGTCGACAACAAGGGCGCGTCGTACGGCGCCCACGAGAACTACCTGATGCGCCGGTCCACGCCGTTCGCGTCGATCGTCCGGCACCTGACGCCGTTCTTCGTCAGCCGTCAGGTGGTCACCGGCGCCGGCCGGGTCGGGATCGGCCAGGACGGCGCCACGCACGGGTTCCAGGTCAGCCAGCGCGCGGACTACTTCGAGGTCGAGGTCGGCCTGGAGACCACGCTGAAGCGGCCGATCATCAACACCCGCGACGAGCCGCACGCGAACCCGGACCGGTACCGCCGGCTGCACGTGATCATCGGCGACGCGAACCTGTCCGAGGTCTCGACGTACCTGAAGGTCGGGACCACGTCGCTGGTGCTGGCGATGATCGAGGACGGCTGGCTGACCGACGACCTCGGCGTCGACCGGCCGGTGACCGCGCTGCACGAGGTCAGCCACGACCCGACCTGCACGCATCTGCTGACGATGAAGGACGGCCGCAAGCTCACCGCCGTCCAGTTGCAGACGGAGTACCTGGAGCAGGCCCGCAAGTACGTCGAGGACAAGTACGGCGACGACGCGGACCGGCAGACCAAGGACGTGCTGCACCGCTGGGAGCAGATCCTCGACCAGCTGGCGCTGGATCCGATGAAGCTGTCGGACCAGTTGGACTGGGTGGCGAAGTACAAACTGCTCCAGTCGTACCGCGACCGCGACGGCCTGGACTGGGACGACCCGAAGCTGCACCTGGTCGACCTGCAGTACGCCGACCTGCGCCCGGACAAGGGGCTCTATTACAAGTTGGTGAAGTCCGGGCGGATGCAGCGGATCGTCACCGACGAGGAGATCCGGATGGCGGTCGCGCACCCGCCGACCGACACCCGCGCGTACTTCCGCGGCCGCTGCATGCAGCAGTACGCGCCGCAGGTCGCGGCCGCCTCCTGGGACTCGGTGATCTTCGATCTGCCGGGCAAGGAATCGCTGCAGCGGATCCCGACGCTGGACCCGTTGCGGGGCACCAAGGCGCATGTCGGGGCACTTCTTGACCAATGCGACACCGCCAGTGACCTGGTTCGCACCATTACTGGGGGTGCGGCCGGGTAGGGTCGCTAGTGGAGGTCGATTTGGGCGGCCTCCCCAGCGGTTCGAGGAGGTGGCCACATGGCGAAGGACGGCGGTCAGCAGCACAAGCAGCCGAAGCGTTCGTCGACCGAGGAAGAGGTCGAGCAGGTCGAGACGTCCGAGGACGTCCAGGAGCGGAAAGAGCGGCTCGACGAGGACGTCGACTCGATCCTGGACGAGATCGACGAGGTGCTCGAGGAGAACGCCGAGGAGTTCGTCCGCGGATTCGTGCAAAAGGGTGGGGAGTGAACCGCTCGATGACATCTGATGCCTCCGGCCGGCTGCCGGAAGCCTTCCTGACCCCGGGCGGCTCGTCGTTCATGGACTTCCTGGCCGGGCACGCGCCCGACCTGTTGCCCGGACGGCGGTCGCTCGGGCAGGCCGATTTCTCCGCCGACGTCCCGCACGGCACGACGATCGTCGCGGCCACCTTCCCCGGTGGCGTCGTGATGGCCGGCGACCGGCGGGCCACGATGGGCAACATCATCGCCCAGCGCGACATCGAGAAGGTGTTTCCCGCCGACGAGTACTCCGCGGTCGCGTTCGCGGGCTCGGCCGGTTTCGGGATCGAGATGGTCCGGTTGTTCCAGGTGGAGCTGGAGCACTACGAGAAGCTCGAGGGTGCCACGCTCAGCCTGGACGGCAAGTCCAACCGGCTGAGCGCGCTGATCCGGGGCAATCTGGCGATGGCGATGCAGGGCCTGGCCGTGGTGCCGCTGTTCGCGGGCTACGACGAGGACCTGAAGGGCGGGCGGATCTTCTCCTACGACGCCACCGGCGGGCGGTACGAGGAGACCCACTTCCACAGCGTCGGCTCGGGCTCGCTGTTCGCCCGCGGCGCGCTGAAGAAGCTCTACCGCCCGGACCTGTCCGAGACCGACTGCGTGACGGTGACGATCCAGTCCCTGATCGACGCGGCCGACGACGACTCGGCGACCGGTGGACCGGACATGCTGCGACGGATCTTCCCGGTGGTCGGCGTGGTCACCGCGGACGGTTACCGGCGGCTGCCCGAGGACGAGGTGGCGGCGCTGGTCGACGCGGCCTGGGCGCAGCGGCACGAGCGTCCCGACGGTCCCGCAGCCACGTCCCTGACCTGATCACCCCGAACTGACAGAGGACTCATGAGCGTTCCCTTCTACGTCTCGCCCGAGCAGCTGATGCGGGACCGGGCGGACTTCGCCCGGAAAGGCATCGCCAAGGGCCGCAGCGCGATCGCGCTGCAATATGCCGACGGCATCCTGTTCGTCGCGGAGAACCGGTCGCCCGCGCTGCACAAGGTGGCCGAGATCTACGACCGGATGGCGTTCGCCGCCGTCGGCCGGTACAACGAGTTCGAGAACCTGCGGATCGCCGGCGTCCGGCTGGCCGACATGCGTGGGTACTCCTACGACCGGCGTGACGTCACCGGCCGCGCGCTCGCGAACGCGTACGCGCAGACGCTCGGTGCGATCTTCTCCTCCGGTGGCGAGAAGCCGCTCGAGGTGGAGATCCTGGTCGCGGAGGTCGGCGCGAGCGCCGGCGACGACCAGATCTACCGGCTCACGTACGACGGCTCGATCGCCGACGTCCAGGGGTACGCGGTGATGGGCGGCCCGGCCGACCAGGTCGCGGACTACGTCGGCGAGCACTACCGCGACGGCATCTCCCTGGCCGGCGCGCTCCGGCTCGCCGTCGACGCCCTGGCGCACGACGGCACCGAGGTCCGCGAGCTCACCCCGGACCAGTTGGAGGTCGCCGTACTGGACCGGACCCGGACCCAGGTGCGCAAGTTCAAGCGGATCTCCGAGGAGACCCTCGAACGCATCCTCTCCGAGTCCCGCCCCGCCCCGGACCCCACCGACGGCGAGACCCCCGAGGACGCGGCCGCCTCCGACGGAGCAGACGCCCCCGCCGGCGACACCTCGGCAAACCCCGAGGACACCGCCTCCACCGAGGCCCCAGTCGCGCCGCCGTCCAACGACGACGCACCAGTAGCCCCACCAGAAGACCCCAACGACAACCGCCCCCTGTGACAGACCAAACCGAGCCCTCAGCCGCCACCACCAACGTGGCGGCTGAGCCTTCTCACCCCCCGGCACCCACCACCCACGCCCTGGCACCGACAACCCCGGCTCCCACCACCCTGGCACCCACTGCCCACGCCCCGGCTCGCACCACACACGCACCGGCTCCTACCACCTCGGCTCCCATCGCCCCGGCACCGACAGCCCCGGCACCCACCACCCACGCCCCGCCTCCTGCCACCCGCCCGCCGGCTGAGCAGTCGCACGCGGCCGCCGCGCACGTGCCAGCTGAGCCATGTCATGTGTCGGCTCTCGCCGCCGACGCGTCGGCTGAGCGGCCTCACGCGCACGCGCCCGCCACTCATACGCCGGCTGAGCCGTCTCAGGCCTCAGCACCCACTGCCCACGGCTCGGCTCCCACCATCCACGTGTCGGCTGAGCGGTCTTCCGCGCCTGCGCCCGGCGCGCCTGCGCCTGTGCCTGCCGCTCCTGCGCCTGCCGCTCCCGCGCCTGTGCCTGCCGCTCCCGCGCCTATGCCCGGCGCCGACGTGGAGGGGGTTGTGGTTGCGCCTGCTGACCCGGTGCCTTGGGAGTTGTTGGGGGAGGAGTTGGGGTTTGAGCGGTTTCTGTCTGTGCGGTTGCGGCGGTACCGGATGCCGGACGGGCGTGAGGTGGAGTGGGACGTGGCCGGGCGTGAGGCGGGCGTCGACGCCGGGGTGACGGTGCTGCCGTTGACGCCGGAGGGGCGGATCGTGACGATCCGGATGTTCCGCGCCGGTCCCGACGCCGTGGTGACGAACCTCCCGGGCGGTCTCGTCGAGCCTGGTGAGGACGTCGCCGTGGCCGGTGCCCGCGAGCTGGAGGAGGAGACCGGCTACACCTGCGAGACCCTCGACGTGGTCGGCTGGCAGTGGTCCGGCGCGTCGTCGACGTTCCGCAAGTACGTCGCCATCGCCCGCGGCTGCCGCCCCGACGGCAAGCAGCAGCTGGACGAGGCCGAGGACTGCGTACCGGTCGAGCTGACCGTCGATGCTTTCCGCGCCGAACTCCGCAACCCCGGCGCGATGACCGGCATCGACGCCGCCTACCTCGCACTGGACCACGCAGGCCTGCTCTAGACTGAGGCCGGACCGCGACTGGCGCTGAGGTGGAGGAACCACCGGGGAACGGTCTGCCATCCGGCTTCGCCGCGCGCCTGGGCACCTTCGAACTCAGAGGAGTGCGCGGATGAGTGCTGAGCTGATGATCGGAACCGACCTCGCCGCCGACATGGTGGCCAAGGCAGCGGAACGGGCAAGCGCCCTGCAGGAGCAGTACGGCGTACAGCCGTGCCTGGCGACGGTACTGGTCGGCGACGATCCGGCGTCGGCGACGTACGTACGGATGAAGCAGAACCGGTCGAAGAAGGCCGGCATCGCCTCCCGCAGTGTCGTCCTGCCGGCCACGACGACCACCGCGGAACTGGTCGCGGAGCTCACCAAGCTGTCCGAGGACCCGGCGGTGCACGGGATCCTGCTGCAGCACCCGGTGCCGGCGCAGATCGACGAGCGGGCCGCGTTCGAGGCGATCGACCCTGGCAAGGACGTGGACGGCGTGACGATGCGCTCGTTTGCGGCGATGGCGTTCGGCGACCCCGGGTTCCGGTCGGCCACGCCCGGCGGGATCATGCGGCTGCTCGCGGCGTACGACGTACCGCTGGAAGGCGCGCACGCCGTGGTGATCGGCCGCAGCCCGATCCTCGGGAAGCCGGCCGGCATGTTGCTGCTGGCATCGAACGCGACTGTCACCTACGCGCACTCCCGGACCCGCGACCTGGCGGACCTGGTGCGGACCGCCGACGTGGTGATCGCCGCGGTCGGCAAGCCGAACGTCGTCCGCGGCGACTGGCTGAAGCCGGGCGCGGTGGTCGTCGACGCGGGGTACAACGAAGGCAACGTCGGCGACGTCCACTTCGCCGAGGCGGCCGAGGTCGCGCGGCTGATCACCCCGGTTCCGGGCGGCGTCGGCCCGATGACGATCGCGCTGCTCCTGGAGCAGACCCTCGACGCGGCTGAGACGGCTGTCCACTCCTTGACTACCCTGAACTAGTCTTTGGGGCAGACGAACTAGGAGGAGCGACGTGGCGGTACGCGCGATCCGGGGTGCCACCCAGCTGGACGTGGACGAGCGCGAGCACCTGCTCGAGCGGTCCGCGGAGCTGGTGAAGGCGGTCCTGGAGGCGAACGATCTGGAGAACGAGGATCTGATCAGCATCCTGTTCACCGTCACGTCGGACCTCCGCTCGGAGTTCCCGGCGGTCGCGGGCCGGCAGATCGGGCTGACCGACGTACCGCTGATGTGCATGCAGGAGATCCCGGTGCCGCACGCGCTGCCGCGGGTCGTCCGGCTGATGGTGCACACCGAGACGCCGCGTTCCCGGGACAAGATCCAGCACGTGTACCTGCATGGCGCGGTAGCCCTCCGCCCAGACCTGACCGGCGCCCAGTGACCGAATTGCGCGGCCCCGTCCGGATTGTCGGGACCGGGTTGATCGGGACGTCGATCGGGCTGGCGCTGGCCCGGTTGGGGGTCGTCGTGGAGCTGGTCGACGGGAACCCCGACAACGCGTTGATGGCCGAGCGGATCGGGGCCGGCTCGCGCCTGGTGGAGATCGAGCCGCAGCTGGTCGTGGTCGCCGTACCGCCGGACCACGTCGGCGCGGTCGTCGCCGCGCAGCTCGAACAAACCAAAGCGGTCGTGACCGACGCGGCCAGCGTCAAGAGCAAACCGCTCGCCGACGCGCGCGGCCTGACCGAGGACGTCAGCCGGTACGTCGGCAGTCACCCGATGGCCGGCTCCGAACGCAACGGCCCGCTGGCCGCGCGCGCCGACCTGTTCGACGGCGCCACGTGGGCGATCACCCCGCACGACACCAGCGATCCGGACGCCGTGGACCTGGTACGGCGGTTGGCCGAGGCCTGTGGCGCCCGGACGGTCGAGATGTCCGTGGCGGACCACGACCTCGGCGTCGCACGCGTCTCCCACCTGCCGCACCTGATGTCCGCGCTCGCCGCCGGGACGCTGGCCGACGCCCCGTCGTCACACCTCGAGCTGTCCGGCCAGGGCGTCCGCGACGTGACCCGGATCGCGGCCGGCGACCCGCGGCTGTGGACCCAGATCGTGTCCGCGAACTCGACCGCGCTGACCGGCCTGCTGGAGCAGATCCGCGGCGAGCTCGACCGGCTGCTCGTTGCCCTCGGCAAGGAAGAGGCCGGCGAGGAGCTGACCGCGATCCTCGGTCAGGGGGTGTCCGGCGCGATCCGCGTGCCGGGCAAGCACGGCGCCCCGCACATCGACCTGGTCACGGTCCTGGTGACGATCCCGGACCGCCCCGGCCAGCTGGCGAAGCTGTTCGCCGACGCCGCCGAGTCCGGTGCCAACGTCGAGGACCTGCGGATCGACCACAGTCCCGGCCGCCCGGTCGGTGAGGTCGAGCTCGCGGTCAAACCCGGCACGGTGGACCAGTTGGTCGAGGCGCTGACCACCCGCGGGTGGGTGGTCCACACCTGAACTGTCCCTCGGCGAAGGTAATCTTCGGGGCATGATCATCGCTGTGGACGGGCCGAGCGGTTCCGGTAAGTCGAGCACCGCCCGCGGAGTGGCCACCCGGCTCGGACTGCGGTACCTGGACACCGGCGCGACGTACCGCGCGGTGACCTGGTCGGCGGTCGAGCGCGGGCTGGACCTGGACGACACGGCGGCGGTCGCGCGGCGGGCGCGGGAGCTCGAGCTGGAGGTCAGCACCGACCCGGGCCGGCAGTTCGTGATCGCCGACGGGACCGACATCACGGCCGCGATCCGGGAGCCCCGGATCAGCGAGGTGGTCTCGAAGATCGCCACCAACCTGGACGTCCGGGCGGAGCTGATCCGGCGCCAGCGGGCGATCATCGACGACGCCCAGGACGCCGGCGGGATCGTCGTCGAGGGCCGTGACATCGCCACCGTGGTCGCCACCGACGCGGAGCTCAAGGTGCTGCTGACCGCCGACCAGGACGCCCGGATGGCCCGCCGCGGCGCCGAGCTCGCGGCCGGCTCGGTGACGGCGGCCGAGCTCCGGGACCAGATCGTCCGGCGGGACGCCGACGACTCGACCGTGTCGGAGTTCCAGGTCGCCTCCGACGGTGCGGTCACGATCGACTCCACCGACCTGACCCTCGAGGAGGTCATCGACGTGATCAGCCGACTAGCGAAGGAGACTGTCCCTCAGGGTCGGGAGCTATGACGGCAGAACTCACCAGGCACCGGGATCTGCCGCGGACCGATGATCTGCCGGCGCTTCCGTATCGGCTGGCGTTGCCGATGCGGACAGTGGCGAGGCCGTACTTCCGGCTCAGGTACGACCTGCACATCCACCACGAGGACCGGTTCCCGCTGACCGGTCCGTTGCTGATGACACCGAACCACCTGAGCCTGCTGGACGCCCCGTTGCTCGGTGCGATGGCGCCGCGGATGCTGCACCAGCTCGGCAAGATCGAGGTGTTCGGCGGGTTCCAGGGCGTGTTCCTGCGCCGGATCGGGCAGATCCCGGTCGACCGCTCGGCGTACGACGTACTCGCCGTCCGCCGCTCGATCCAGGTCCTGCGGGACGGCCGGGTGCTGAACATCTACCCCGAAGGCACCCGCGGGCCGGGCGACTTCGGCCGGATCCGGAGCGGGGTGGCGTACCTGGCGATGGTGACCGGCGCGCCGATCCTGCCGGTGGCGCTGATGGGGACCCGGTTGCCGGACGGCGGCGTCGAGGGTCATCCGCCGACCGGAAGCCGGATCGACGTGGTGTACGGCGAGGCCTTCGCGGTGGAGCGCGTACCCTTTCCCAGGAGACATTCCGACGTACAGGCGGTCGCCGACCACATCGGTGACGTGCTGCGCGCCCATGTGAAGGCGGCCGTCGAAGAAACCGGCCACCCACTTCCGGGCTGGCGTAACCAGAGGGACCCCCATGACTGACCTGCCCACCGAAGTACCGACGCACGAGCGCGACGACGCCGGCCCGCTGCCCGTGCTCGCGATCGTCGGGCGGCCGAACGTGGGCAAGTCCACGCTGGTCAACCGCATCATCGGCCGCCGCGAGGCGGTCGTCGAGGACACCCCCGGCGTCACCCGGGACCGGGTCTCGTACGACGCCAACTGGGCCGGCCGCGAGTTCACCGTGGTCGACACCGGCGGCTGGGACCCGGACGCGGTCGGGATGGCCGCGCTGGTCGCGGCGCAGGCCGAGGTCGCGATCAACGCGGCCGACGCGGTGCTGTTCGTGGTCGACGCGGTGGTCGGCATCACCGACGCCGACGAGGCCGTCGTCCGGGTACTGCGGAAGTCCGGGAAGCCCGTCGTACTGGCCGCCAACAAGGTCGACGACCAGCGCATCGAGGCCGAGGCGATGAACCTCTGGGCGCTCGGCATCGGCGAGCCGTTCCCGATCTCGGCGATGCACGGCCGCGGCACCGGCGACATGCTGGACGCGGTCCTGGCCGCGCTGCCGGAGGCACCGGCCGAGCGTGACGACGAGCTCGGCGGCCCGCGCCGGGTGGCGATCGTCGGCAAGCCGAACGTCGGCAAGTCGTCGCTGCTGAACAAGGTCGCCAAGGAGGACCGGGTCGTCGTCAGCGACGTCGCCGGTACGACGGTGGACCCGGTCGACGAGCTGATCACGCTGAGCGGCACGGAGTACCGCTTCATCGACACGGCCGGCATCCGGCGCAAGGTGAAGAACTCCCAGGGCCATGAGTACTACGCCTCGCTGCGGACCAACGCCGCGATCGAGCGGGCCGAGGTCGTGGTGGTCGTGATCGACGCCTCACAGTCGATCACCGAGCAGGACCTGCGGATCATGAACGCGGTCGAGGAGGCCGGCAAGGCGCTGGTGATCGCGTACAACAAGTGGGACCTGATGGACGACGAGCGCCGGTACTACCTGGAGCGCGAGATCGACCGCGACCTGGTGCAGTTCCGCTGGGCGCCGCGGGTGAACATCAGCGCGCTCACCGGCTGGCACATGGACAAGCTCGTCCCGGCGATCGAGGCCGCCCTCGAGGGCTGGCAGACCCGCGTCCCGACCGGCCAGCTGAACGCGTTCCTCGGCCGCCTGGTGGCCGCCCACCCGCACCCGGTCCGGTCCGGCAAGCAGCCGAAGATCCTGTTCGGCACCCAGGCCACCACGATGCCGCCGACCTTCGCGATCTTCACCTCCGGCCAGATCGAGGCGTCGTACCAGCGCTTCATCGAACGCCGCCTCCGCGAGGACTTCGGCTTCGTCGGCAGCCCGGTCCACGTCCAGATCCGAGCCCGCCAGAAGAACAAGAAACGCTGACCGGACCACCGTCCGAACCACCGTCCGAACCACCCCACCGGATGCTGTAAGGTAAACCCCGCTCACCTGAAAAGGCCGGGCATCGGGCTGTGGCGCAGTTTGGTAGCGCACCGGTCTGGGGGACCGGGGGTCGCAGGTTCAAGTCCTGTCAGCCCGACGAAGAAGCCCTGGCGAGTCAGACTCGCCAGGGCTTTTCTCGTGGTACTGCGGTGCGGGGCGCCGGGGTGTGCGTCCCGTACCGCATGTTCAGTGGACGTCGGCGAGTTCGCGTTCGTTCGGGGTGGGTGGGAGGTTGAGGGACTCGCCTTCGATGTCGACCTTGGGGGTGATGCGGTCGAGCCACTTCGGGAACCACCAGGCGCGGTCGCCGAGGAGGCTGAGGATGGCGGGGACGAGGGTCATCCGGACCACGAAGGCGTCGATGAGTACGCCGATGGTGAGGCCGAAGCCGATCGCCTTGATGATCGGGTCGTGGACCAGGATGAAGCCGGCGAAGACCGAGGCCATGATCAGCGCGGCGGCGGTGACGACGCGGGCGCCGTGGCCGAGGCCCTGGACGGTGGCGTCGTTCGCGTGCCGGCCGTGCACGAACTCCTCGCGGACCCGGGACACGATGAACACCTCGTAGTCCATCGCGAGCCCGAACAGGATGCCCATCATGATGATCGGCAGGAAGCTCACCAGCGGACCGGGGGAGTCGACCCCGACCAGCTTCGCCAGGTGACCCTCCTGGAACACCGCGACCGTGATCCCGAACGTCGCACCGATCGTCAGCACGAACCCGAGCGTCGCCTTCAACGGCACCAGCACCGACCGGAACGCCAGCAGGAGCAGCAGGAACGACAACCCGATCACGACGAACAGGTACGTCGGCAACGCGTCGGACAGCTTGTTCGACACGTCGACCCCGACCGCGGTGTTCCCGGTGACCGAGATCTCGGCGCTGCCCGTCGCCAGCGGATGCACCGCCGTGCGCAGGTTCTTCACCAGGTCGGCGGTCTGCTCACTGGCCGGCCCGCTCTTCGGGATCACCTGCAGCAGCCGGGTCGTGTGATCGTCACTCGCCCCCACGGGCTGCGCCGCGACCACGTCGGGAAGCCCCTGCGTCTTTGCGAGCACCTGCTGTACGACGGCCTCGGACGTGGCGGCATCGTTGCTCGTCACAACGACCACGAGCGGCCCGTTGGCGCCCGGCCCGAAGGCCGCCGCGGTGAGGTCGTACGCGACCCGCTGGTTCGTACCGGCGGCCGCCGACGCACCGTCCGGCAACGCGAGCTGCATGTTCTTCGCCGGGATCGCCAGCAGCCCGAGACCGATGATGCCGACAGCAACGATCGGTACGCGGAACCGCGTCACCAGCCGGCCCCACCGGAAACCGAACCCCTCCTTCTGTACGGCGGTCGTGGGCGACTTGCGCAGCTTCCGCGGCAGCACCCGGTTCCCGACGAACCCGAGCAGCGCCGGCAGCAACGTCAACGCGACCAGTACGGCGGTCAGCACCGTCGCCGCCGCGGCCAGCCCCATCGCGGTCAGGAACGGTACGCCGACCACCGACAGCCCGGCCAGCGCGATCACCACGGTCGCCCCGGCGAACAGCACCGCCGACCCGGCCGTCGCCGTCGCCCGCGCGACCGACTCCTCCGGGTCCATCCCCGCACCCAGTTGCGACCGGTGCCGCGAGCTGATGAACAGCGAGTAGTCGATGCCGACCGCGAGCCCGAGCATCAACGCCAGGATCGGCGCCGTCGACGACACGTCGGTGAACGCGGTCACGATGAACAACCCGGCCATCCCGGCGAGGACGCCGAGCAACGCCGTCACGAGTGTCATCCCGGCCGCGACCAGCGACCCGAACGTGACGATCAGTACGACGGCCGCGACCGCGACGCCGATGACCTCGGTCGCGCCGATCTCCGGGATCCCGGCCTTGATCTGCCCGCCCGGCACCACCCGCAGGTCGCCGGAGCTGAGCGCGCTGAGTCCGTCGTACCCGTCGCTGCTCGCGTGCGACAGCTCGTCGGCCGGCTTGTCGAACTGGACGCTGATGAGTCCCGTCGTACGGTCCTGGCTGATCGCCCTGCTGGTGAACGGATCGATCGCGGTGATCACCTCGGGGACCTTCGCGGCCTTGGCGACGGTGGTGCCGACGGCCGCCTTCACCGCCGGGTCGTAGAGGGTCTTGCCGGCCGGTGCCTTGACGACGATCGTCGCGGACGCGCCGCTGGCGGCCGGAAGTTCGTGCTTGAGGGCGTCGAGAGCGCGCTGCGACTCGGTGCCGGGGATCGAGAACGTGTTCGCGGTCTTGCCGCCCAGGGTCAGCGCGCCGACACCCAGCACCACGAGGAACAGCGCCCACAGCGCGGCGACCAGGCGCCGGCGCTGGTAGGAGAACCGGCCGAGCCGGTAGAGCAGATTGGCCATCGGGAGTGCGTCCGTTTCGGGTCAGCGGGCAGAAGTGATCGCCCCGCGGCGGCGGGGGAGTCGGGGTCGGGCGGTCAGGCGCGGCGGAGGAGTCTCCGGAGCGCGAGGTCGCAGAGTCTTCGGAGGTCGTCGCCGGTGCGCTCCTGTGCGTGCCGGCACTCGCCGAGCAGGCCGTTGATGGCGAACTTCGCCAGGTCCCGCTCGATCGGGTCGTCGGAGCCGGCCATCAACTCGGTGAGCCGGATCCCGTCCGCGACCAGCGGCGCGACCTCGGGCATCCGCTCGATCACCGGGATGACGTCCTGCAGGACGTCGACCACGCCGCGGTACTCGACGGCGAGGTCGATGAAGCGTTCGATCGCCAGCTCCTGCGCGGCGGCGCGGGGCAGCTCGGCCGCGGCCTTCACCAGGTCGGCCAGGTCGGCGGCGGCGGGTTCGAGGACGGCGGCGAGCACGGCCGGCTTGCCGCTGAAGTGGTACAGCACCGTCGCCTTCGAGCAGCCGGCCGCGCTGGCGATGTCCTGCAGCGACGTCGCGTTGTAGCCGGCCGCCTGGAACAGGTCCATCGCCTGGCGCACGATCTCGCGCCTGGTCCGCTCCCGGGCGGGGGTGGTGACTGCCATGTCATGCAGCTTGACTGACCGATCGGCCAGTTTTCAACCGATCGGTCAGGATTGTGGCCCGGTTCACGTTGCGATTGCGGAGTAATCTTGTAATTCAGGAGGTGAGGCCGATGCCTGAGGACGACGTACTGGACGCCTACTCCCGGGTGGTCTCGGGAGTGGCCGAGCAACTGATCCCGCGGGTCGCAAGCCTGCGGATCCACAGCCGGCGTGGCGACTCGTCCGGCTCCGCGGTGGTCCTGACCGGCGACGGCCACCTGCTCACCAACGCCCACGTGGTCGGCGGCGGCACCGAGGCGACGGCGGAGTTCGCGGACGGTACGACGGCGCAGGCCCGCGTGATCGGCGTCGACCGGCTGTCGGATCTCGCCGTACTGCGGGCCGACCGGGAGATCCCGGACCCGCCCGAGTACGGCGACGCGGACCACCTGAAGGTCGGGAACCTCGTGGTCGCGGTCGGCAACCCGCTGGGTCTGGCCGGAAGCGTGACGGCGGGCGTGGTCAGTGCGCTGGGCCGCTCGTTGCCGGTCCGGAGCGGGTCGGCCAACCGGATCATCGAGGACGTCATCCAGACCGACGCCGCGCTGAACCCGGGCAACTCCGGCGGCGCGCTCGCCGACGGCAACGGCCGGGTGATCGGCATCAACACCGCCGTCGCCGGGATCGGGCTCGGTCTGGCGGTGCCGATGAACCCGACGACCCGGCGGATCATCTACTCGCTGCTCCACGACGGCCGCGTACGCCGCGCGTACCTCGGTCTGGTCACCACGCCCGCGCCGCTGCGTCCGGCGTTTGCGGAGCGCTTCGACCAGCGGACCGCGTTGCGCGTCGTCGAGGTGATCCCGGCGAGCCCGGCCGCCGCCGCGGGCCTTCGGCAGGGCGACCTGGTGCTGGCGGTGAACGGCGTACCACTCCGGGACGCGCAGTCGTTGCAGCGGCAGCTGTTCGAGGACGCGATCGCCCGGCGTACCGAACTGACGTCGATCCGGAACAACGCGCTCGTCGACGTGATCGCCTATCCGGCGGAGCTCACCGACTGATCGGGGCGCGGAGCAGTACGCAGGTGCCGGGCTTGAGCGGGGCGTTCGGGAAGGTGAAGTCGCGGGTCACCTCGGTGAACCCGAAGCTCAGGTGGAGGTCGAGGGTTGCGCCGTTCGCCAGGTTGGCGAAGTAGTAGACCTCGTCGGCGCGCTCGGCCACCCAGCGGATCCGCTCCCGGGTGAGCAGCTCGCCGATCCCGTGCCGCCGGTACTCCGGGTCGACGATCAGACCGATCAGGTAGTACCCGTCCGGGGCGGTGCCGGGCGGGTCGGTGGGGGAGATCTGGTGCCGGAGTACCAGCGCGTATCCGACGACCGTGCCGTCGATCTCGGCGACGACGGTGTACCTGTCGGGGTGCTGGAGGTCCGCGACCAGGCGTGCACGCCGTACGTCGACCGCTCCGCCCGTCCGCGACACGATCAGCTCCGCACACCTGGTCAGGTCCGCGTCCACGGCGGGACGTACGACGACGTCGACGGTCTGCCGGGCGACCCCGGGCTGATACTCCGCGAATCCGGTCATGCCGCCACCCTAGGATCAGCCGGGTGGACGAGCTGATGCGGCAGGTCGACGAGCACTACGAACGAGCGGTCTTCAACGGCGAGTACGGCGGGTTGCCGGCCGCGGACCGGGCCCTCGACGCGGTCGAGGCGGCGCTGCTGGTCCAACGCGGGCGCATCCTGCACTGCCGCTTCCTGGAGTCCCGCACCGAGCAGCCCGGCGAACTGGCGTACTTCGAACGCGCCGCCGGCCTGTACCGCGTCGCGTCGGACCTCCGCGGCGAGGCCGAGGCCGAGTTCTGGATCGGCTGCTTCCACCAGGTGGTCCGCGGCGACAACCCCACCGCCGTCCCACACCTCCAGACCGCCGAGACACTCGCCCGCCGAACCAGCGACACCCTCACCCTCAGCTACACCCTTCGCCACCTCGGCATCGCCGCCCAGATGTCCGGCAACCTCCCCGAGGCTCGAGCTTTCCTGGAGGAATCCACTACCCTCCGCCGCACCCTCGGCTTCACCGCCGGCGTCGCCGCCAACCTGGTGGGCCTCATCTACCTCGCCAAAGCCGAGGGCCGCGACCCCTCCGCGCTAGCGGACGAAGCCACCACCCTCGCAACCTCGGCAGGCGCCACGAAGATCCTCGACCAAATCACCGAGGCGCGCACCTAAACCCCACCCAGCCCATCCGAACCCTCGAGCTCACCTCCACCCACTCCCCGCCCCCGACGCCCCCCTCGGCGTCGCCTCCCGACGCCCGGCGTCCGGCGCTCGTCCGGTGTTGTTACCAGCCGCGTTCGCGCCATTCGGCTACGTGGGGGCGTTCGGTGCCGAGGGTGGTGTCGGCGCCGTGGCCGGGGTAGACCCAGGTCTCGTCGGGGAGGGTGCCGAAGAGCTTGGTGTCGACGTCGTCGATGAGGGACGTGAAGCGCGCCTTGTCGCCCTGGGTGTTGCCGACGCCGCCCGGAAAGAGGGAGTCGCCGGTGAACAGGTGCGGTGCGCCGTCCGGGTCGTCGTACACCAGGGCGATCGAGCCGGGGGTGTGGCCGACCAGGTGGACGACGCGCAGGCTACAGCTGCCGACGGCGATGTGGTCGCCGTCGTCGACCAGCTGGTCGGTCGGGACCGGGATGCCCTCGGCGTCGTGGCGGCCGGCGACCGTGGTGGCGCCGGTACGGGCGACGACCTCGGCCAGCGCCTCCCAGTGGTCCTGGTGGCGGTGCGTGGTGACGACCCGGGCCAGGCCCGCCTCGCCGACCAGGCGGAGCAGCGTGTCCGCCTCGTTCGCGGCGTCGATCAGCACCTGCTCGTCGGTCTGCCGGCAGCGCAGCAGGTAGGCGTTGTTGTCCATCGGTCCGACGGCGACCTTGGTGATCATCAACTTGGCCAGCTCGTGGGTCTGTGCCGGTCCGCCGACCTTGACGTTCCCGTGGTACTCGGGCATCTCGCCTCTCCCTGATCTAGGTGACACGCAGATCCTTGCACCTCCGGCCGGGTTGGATCGAGCACGGTCCGCGATCGAATATACTTTCGAAGCCGGGCCGCGGTCGCGGCGGCGGAAGTTTTTGTCGGTGGGCCTCGTTAGCATGACCGGGCATGCCGGAGAACCGTCCGGAAACCCTCGAGAACGGCTGAGAGTGAGCTTGTGTCTGACCGTCTGATCGTGCGCGGAGCACGTGAGCACAACCTGAAGGACGTCTCGGTCGACCTGCCGCGGGACGCCATGATCGTCTTCACCGGACTGAGCGGCTCCGGGAAGTCCAGCCTGGCCTTCGACACGATCTTCGCCGAGGGCCAGCGCCGCTACGTCGAGTCGCTCTCGGCGTACGCGCGCCAGTTCCTCGGCCAGATGGACAAGCCGGACGTCGACTTCATCGAGGGCCTGTCCCCGGCGGTCTCGATCGACCAGAAGTCCACCTCGCGGAACCCGCGCTCCACGGTCGGCACGATCACCGAGGTGTACGACTACCTCCGGCTGCTGTTCGCCCGGGCCGGCCGCCCGCACTGCCCGGAGTGCGGCGAGCCGATCGCGCGGCAGACCCCGCAGCAGATCGTCGACCGCGTCCTGGAGCTGGACGAGGGCACCCGGTTCCAGGTGCTCGCGCCGGTGGTCCGCGGCCGCAAGGGTGAGTACGTCGACCTCTTCCGGCAGCTGACCGGTCAGGGCTTCTCGCGCGCCCGGGTGGACGGCGAGACGATCCAGCTGACTGAGCCGCCGAAGCTCGACAAGCAGAAGAAGCACAGCATCGACGTGGTCGTCGACCGGCTCGCGGTCAAGGGTTCCGCGAAGCAGCGGCTGACCGACTCGGTCGAGACCGCGCTCGGCCTCGCCAGCGGTCTCGTGGTGCTGGACTTCGTCGACCTGCCGGAGGACGACCCGCACCGCGAGCGCCGGTTCTCCGAGAAGCTCGCCTGCCCGAACGACCACCCGCTCGCGATCGACGAGCTGGAGCCGCGCTCGTTCTCGTTCAACTCGCCGTACGGCGCCTGCCCGGTCTGCACCGGCCTCGGCACCCGGATGGAGGTGGACCCGGAGCTGCTCGTCCCGGATCCGTCGAAGTCGCTCGACGAGGGCGCGATCCAGCCGTGGTCGGGACAGAACGTCACGCAGTACTTCGAGCGGCTGCTCGAGGCGCTGGCGCGGGACCTGAAGTTCAAGACGAGTACGCCGTTCGGCGAGCTGCCGGCGAAGGCGAAGAAGGCGCTGCTCACCGGCCACGACAAGCAGGTCCACGTCTCGTACCAGAACCGCTACGGCCGCGAGCGGTCGTACTACACGAGCTTCGAGGGCGTGATCCCGTACGTCGAGCGCCGGCACGCGGAGGCGTCCAGCGACACCGGGCGCGAGCGCTTCGAGGAGTACATGCGCGAGGTCCCGTGCCTGGCCTGCAACGGCGCGCGGCTGAAGCCGATCTCGCTGGCGGTCACGCTCGGCGGGAAGAACATCGCCGAGATCAGTGCGATGTCGATCGACGAGGTGCACGACTTCCTCGTCCGGATGGAGTTGAGCCCGCGGGAGAAGCAGATCGCCGAGCGGGTGGTGAAGGAGATCGGCGAGCGGCTGCGGTTCCTGCTCGACGTCGGCCTGGACTACCTGGCGCTGAGTCGGCCGGCGGGTTCGCTGTCCGGAGGTGAGGCGCAGCGGATCCGGCTCGCGACGCAGATCGGCTCCGGCCTGGTCGGCGTGCTGTACGTGCTGGACGAGCCGTCGATCGGCCTGCACCAGCGGGACAACCGGCGGCTGATCGACACGCTGGTCCGGCTCAAGGAGCTGGGCAACACGCTGATCGTCGTCGAGCACGACGAGGACACCATCGACCACGCCGACTGGGTCGTCGACATCGGCCCGGGCGCCGGCGAGCACGGCGGCCAGGTCGTGGTGTCCGGCACGGTCGAGGACCTGCGCAACCACCCGGACTCGATCACCGGGCAGTACATCTCCGGCCGGCGGGAGATCCCGATCCCGGCCGTGCGGCGTCCGCTGACCGAGGGTCGCGAGCTGACCGTGTACGGCGCGCGCCAGAACAACCTGAAGGACCTCGACGTGACCATCCCGCTCGGGGTGTTCGTCGCGGTCACCGGGGTGTCCGGCTCGGGCAAGTCGACGTTGGTCAACGACATCCTCTACACGTCGCTGGCCCGGCAGATCTACGGCGCCCGCGCGGTGCCCGGGCGGCACACGAAGATCTCCGGCATGGAGCTGGTCGACAAGGTCATCCACGTCGACCAGTCGCCGATCGGCCGGACGCCGCGGTCGAACCCGGCGACGTACACCGGGGTCTGGGACCACGTCCGGAAGCTGTTCGCGGAGACGCCCGAGGCGAAGGTCCGCGGGTACCAGCAGGGCCGCTTCTCGTTCAACGTCAAGGGCGGCCGCTGCGAGGCGTGCTCGGGCGACGGCACGCTGAAGATCGAGATGAATTTCCTGCCGGACGTGTACGTGCCGTGCGAGGTGTGCCACGGCGCGCGGTACAACCGCGAGACGCTCGAGGTGCACTACAAGGGCAAGACGGTCGCGGACGTGCTGGACATGCCGATCGAGGAGGCGTCGGAGTTCTTCCAGGCGATCCCGGCCATCTCGCGGCACCTGAAGACGCTGGTCGAGGTCGGCCTCGGGTACGTCCGGCTCGGTCAGCCGGCGCCGACGCTGTCCGGCGGTGAAGCGCAGCGGGTGAAGCTGGCGTCGGAGCTGCAGCGGCGTTCGACCGGTCGCACGGTGTACGTGCTGGACGAGCCGACCACGGGTCTGCACTTCGAGGACATCAGCAAGCTGCTCGGCGTGCTGAGCGGCCTGGTGGACAAGGGGAACTCGGTGCTGGTCATCGAGCACAACCTCGACGTGATCAAGACCGCCGACTGGCTGATCGACCTCGGACCGGACGGCGGCCGCCGCGGCGGCACGCTGGTCGCCGAGGGTACGCCGGAGGAGGTCGCGGCCAACCCGGCGTCGTACACCGGGCAGTTCCTCGCCGAGATCCTCGAGGGCCGCGCGGCGAAGCCGAGCGCGAAGAAGGCAGCAGCCAAGGCCTTGCCCGCCAAGAAGGCCGTCGCGAAGAAGGCCCCGGCCAAGAAGGCGGTAGCTAAGAAAGCTGTCGCGAAGAAGACCGCGGTGAAGAAGACAGCACCGGCGAAGAAGGTGTCTGCTGCCCGGAAGCGCGCAGCCGGCTGAGTTGGGTAGGCCCCGGAGCCGCTGAGCGCGCGGGGCCTGCTGCTGTTCAGGAGGTCAGCGACGGAGCATCAGCAGGTCAGCGACGGAACAGTTGCTCGAACAGATGCCGGAACCAGGTGCGGCGCGGTGACGGCAGGAGCGCCGGAGGCAGCACGACCGTCGGCGGTGTCGCTAGCGTGACGGGAACCTGCACCATGCGGTCGCCCTGCAGCCAGTACAAGTCAGGGCTGCATTGGTCAGACGCACCCTCGTACGTGTCGGCGACCCACTGCGCCAACCGGTCCGCGACCTGCTGTCCGGCGTCGGCGGGACAGAACGCCACCGTGCTGAGCCGAGGCACCGCGACCAGCGCTCCGAGCCCGATGGACGCCTGAGGCAGGAGGTTCTCCCGGTCGACGACCGCCATCGAGACCAACGGGTCGTCGGCGCGGGTGAGAACCGAGAACCCGTCACGCTCGATCGGACGAAGGTCAGCGATCTGCTGCAGCGTCAACTGCACCGGCGACGGTACGTCGGGGTCGCCCAGGCCGAGCATCGACCGGCGTACGACGGTCAAGCGACGGTAGTCGTTGCCGGTACCGATGAAGACCACGACCTCGAAGTGGTCGCCGAAGGGGATCAGGGCGTCGGCGACCGGGCCGGCCGTCCGCGCGGACCAGCCGCGTTGCAGCAGCATCGCGCGCTGCCGTCCCGCGACGTCGCCGAACCGGTGTTCCTCGGTGGCGAGCTCACCCTCCGCGACCACGGCCCGTAACCACGCCTCGATCTGGTCGGCCCAGAGTTGCTGTGGCAGCTGCAGACAGCGATCGATGATCTCGCCGAGCCCGACGACCGCGGACATCTGCAGCGCGCCCCGGCCCCAGCCCACCTCGACAGTGCGTTCGGAGGTGTCGACGACGGCACCCGGCATCCACAGCGGGGCCAGGTCCGCGATCGCCTTCAGCACCGTCGAGTCGTTCGTCGTCCCAGTCATCTCCACCCTTCCCGACACCAGATTCTGCCGGGCGGCGGGTCCGCGGGCACGAGCGCCCCCGATTCCCGGTCCAGGTGGACGAGCGCGAGACCGTGACCGGCACCCGGCCAGAAAGATGCCTGAGGCAACAACATGCTGCGCTCGGGCTGCTCGATCCGACGGCGGATCGGATGCCGTACCTTTCGATCCTGGTCGAAATGATTGCCGTCATCAACCAGTTTCGCTAAGGCTCGACGTTTTTCTAGGACGATTGTGTTGTGACCCGAAACGCCGTCTAGGGTTGGCTTTGCGGCGCAGACCAGTGCGAAGGAGAAGCTTGTGGGACAGCGATGGGACATGGGTCAGGAGACCCTCAGCCAGCTGACGAAGAAGACCTCGACCGGCACCCAGGACCTCGGTGGTCTGGTGAAGCAACTGGTCGCGGCGGCGCAGCCGCTCGAGGGCAAGATGAACGGTGCCGGCAAGGGAGCGTTCGACGCCTTCAAGTCGAACGTCGACGGCATCGCCGCGGATCTGAACGCGGGCATGGGCCGGATCACCGAGGGCCAGGCCGGCATGGACACGGCGTTCCGCACCGGTGACAGCGACATGGCCCAGACCGCGAAGAAGAACGAGGGGGCCGCGGACTTCGACGGCGCCCGCTTCGGCAAGCGCTGAGAGAGGAACGACGATGGCGAATCGCAACAGCTACGACACCGCCGCCTCCGGCGAGGTACAGGCCAACATCACCCGGCTCTCCGGCCAGATCGAGGGATTGATCGCCGAGCACCGCAAGAACGTGCAGAGCGCGCTGGCGGACGCCTCCGCGAGTGGCGTCACGGACTCGTACCGGGCGGTCGAGGACCGGTTCAACAAGGCCGCCGACTCGACGCTGTCGGTGATCAGGACCCTCAAGGAGACCATGGCCGCGAACGACTCGACCGCCGCGGCGACGCTGAAGAAGGCGCAGTCCGCGGTCGACGGCATCGGCGGCTGACCCGCCTTCACAGGGGAGTTCTCAGATGGATTGGGACATTGATCCACCAGGTGTCGAGCGTGTACTCAGGGCGACGCAGAGTGCGGCAGGACCATTCGAAAGTCTTGCCGAGTGGTACGGGTTCAACATCAACAGCCTCGTGCACGGCATGGACTATGACGTCATCAGGGTGGCGGCCTCCGCGGTGAACGAGTACTCGGCGCACTGGTCGCCGTCGCTCGAGGCAGCAGCCAAGCAGATCGGCGCTTCGCTGACCGGCGCGCAGAACGCGACCGTTGCGTACATGCACGGCCAGGAAGACATGGCACTGAACGCGCAGCAGGCTGCCGCTCGTGGCGAGATCCCCCCGCCGCCCGGTTCCAAACCGCACGGCAGCACCGGGATGGTCGCGGAATGAACGCTGAACCGACGACGGAGGACGTGATCGCCGCCGCACGGATCCGCCTGGCCGAGTGGCTGGTCCTGCAGGCCGCCGGCCCGGAGTACGCCACCACAGTGCAGGACCTGGCTGACTGGGACGCGGAACGGGTGCACGAGTTCGTCGTACTGACTCCGCCCGGCTTCGCGAACCAGGTGTTCCTGGTCGGCGAGGAGTCGGTGGATTCGTACGCCCCCAGCAGCACGTCGTTCGACGACGCACTGGCAGCTGCCCGCGCGCAGAGCTGACCACGCCCGCCCGCCAAGACTTCGTGTGATCGAGGAGTTCCCGGATGATCAAGCCTGAAGGCATTCCCGTCGAGGATCTCGACAGGGTCGCCATGGCGATCCAGCAGAATGCTGTCCCGTTGGGGAAGCTGGGTCAGGGCTTCTCGGATGTCGGCAACAACGTGCACAAGTCGTTCGGTGGGCTGAATGAGGTCTACCACGCCCCGGAGCGCGAGCAGCTGGTGAACTCGACGCAGCTGGTGCAGAAGAACCTGACCGAGTTCGGCTCGAATCTTCCGCAGATCGCGCACCACCTGAGCGTGTTCGGCGACGGCGTGCAGGGGAAGGCCGACCGTTTGCGGGCGATCCGTGCGGATGCCTACGACTGGATGCGCCGGAAGAACGGCAACCCGGACTGGCAGAACGACAAGTGGATGATCGACAAGAACAACCAAATGGTGCAGGACGTCCACAACATCATGAAGGTGGACCTGCCCGACATGAGCTTCCGCTGCGCGAATGCGATCCTCGCGCTGTTCGGCGGGAAGCCGTGGGACCCGAAAACCGGGGCCAGGCAGGGCGAGGAGCCGGAGAAGCAGACCGGCGACGGCGAACAGAAGGAAGAGCCCTGGGGAACGCCGGAGGACCGGGACAAGCCGTTCTGGCAGGACTGCGTGGAGTTCCTGCCCAACCTGCTGGGCGGCGTCGTGAAGGTCATCGGCGAAGCGATCGAAGGGGTCCTGACGGCGATTCCGGTGCTGCCGGCGCTCGGCAGCATCCCTGGCCTTCGCAAGTGGGCGAAGTCCACCTTCGGGTACGACATCCCGACCTGGGAGAAGGCCGGGGAGACCTGGAAGAACCTGGGAATCGTTGCCGCCGCGTTGGTGGCCGTTCCGGTCCAGGTTGCCTGGTGGGGGTTCGACAAGGCGACCGGGAAGGACACTCGGCCGCAATGGGTGAAGGACCTCGGCGAGAAGGCCGTCGACCTCGGGAAGAGCATGATCGCCTGGGACGAGTGGTCGAAGAACCCGGGCAAGGCGCTCGGAATGGCGCTGACGAACGTCGTCACGACGATCGGCACCGGCGGCGTGGCAGCCGGGGCGAAGGCGGCGGCCGCCGCCGGGAAGCTCGGGAAACTGAGCGTGGCTGCCGGGAAGGTGGCGAAGGCGGCCGAGTACGTCCAGGCCGTCAAGATCGCAGCCCATGACGGTGCCTTGGGGCTGGCGACAAAGATCCCGAAGGTCGGTGATGTGGTCGACAAGCTGGCGAAGATCCCCATCGTCGGCCACAACTTCCAGCCGCACGCGCCGAAGGCCGATGTCCCGGCGGTGACGGGGGCGGACACCGGCGGGTCGGTCGGTCATCATGCGGGCGACGTCCCCGGCGGGCACACCGGCGTCCCCGAGGCGCGAACCGGGACACCGAACGTCGACATCCCGTCCGTACACCCCGGCGACGGCCCAGCGGTGCACGCGGGCGACGGCGTACACACCGGGGTCGGCGACGGCCCCGGTGCCCACGCCGGGGTCGGTGACGGGCCGGGCGCCGGGACGCATACGCCGCCGTCGCACCCCGATCCGGTCACCGGCCGACCGACCTCGCACGGCGACTCGCAAACCGGCACCCACGACCCGACGTCCACAGGCCGGACCGACCCGGGTACGTCGACAGGGCACACCGACCCAGGCACCTCGACCGGACGGACGGACCCCAATACGCCGGCCGGACGGACCGATCCCGGGACGACACCGGCCGGACGCCACCAGCCCGAGCAGCCGATCGTGCCACCGCCGGTCCAGCCGGTGAGCCACCCGCATCCGGGTTCGACCACGCCGGTCGGGCACACGGAAACACCCGCGGGTCGCACGGATCCTGGTACGTCGACCTCCTCCGGCCGGACGGACCCGACACCGGTCGGGCGGACAGATCCTCGTACGTCGACACCAGCCGGCCGGACGGACTCGAACACGTCGACCGGCCGGACAGATCCCGGCACGACAACCGGGAGGACCGACCCGGGTACGTCCACGCCCGCCGGGCATCACGAGCCGACGACGCACGATCACACCGAGCCGACGCCGTCGCGGACCGAGTCGTCGGACCACGGCACGGGGCGGACCGAACCGTGGACCGGACGCACGCGTACCTCGGAGCCGACGACGCCGGGTACGGACCGTACCCATACGCCCGAGCCGACGAGGCCCGGAACGGACCGTACGCATACGCCGGAGCCGACGACGCCGGGCACCGACCGTGCGCGTACCCCGGAGCCGACCACGCCGGATCCTGGGCGTTCTGCCGATGGCACCGGCGCGGCGCGGACCAACGAGCCGCCGGTCGTGCCGGTCACTCCGGTTACCCCGGTGATGCCGACGCATACGGGCAGCCCGGTCGCGCCGGGCCGCTCGGCGCAGTCGATCGGTGACCGCCTGGCCGGCAAGGAGCCGACCATCCCCGAGAAGCTGGCCGGAGAACCCGTCGCGCGGACGCCGCGGCAGTCGATCGCCGACCGGCTGGACGGCAAACAGCCGACCATCGGCGAACGCCTCGACGGCGTCGAACCGCCACCCGGACGCACACCTGCCGGAGAACCCTCCGGTCGTACACCGGACGGAGAGCCGGGGGCGGGTCGGACGTCGGGTGCCGAGCCGACGCCACGGCAGTCGATCGCCGATCGTCTCGACGGCAAGGAACCCTCCATCGCCGAACGTCTCGACGGCGTCGAGCCGGCCGGCGGCCGTCCCGCCACGCACACGGAGCCTGATGCGGGAGCCGGAAAGCACGCGGACGACACCACGTCCGCGGGGCGCACCGCTGAACCGCACGATCCCGCGCGCCCGGCCGCGGAACGCCCACACGCCGACGACGACAGGCACCCCAACCGCACCGAGCCCGGACGCGACCCGGCGACCCGGCCAGGGGCGACCCGCCACGAATCCGACGGCGCACCGGCGGCCCACCACGACCGGAACACCGACCGCCCGCGCGCCGAGCACGCCGAGCCGAACAGCCCGCGCGCTGAGCACGCCGAGCCGAACAGCCCGCGCGGCGAGCGGACCGAGCCCTCCGCCGAACGCGCCCGCGACGGCGCGCCGGAGCGGGGCGCGGAACGCCCGCGCGAGCGCCACCAGGAGCCGGGCACGGAGCACCCACCTGAGGGCGACCGTCGGCCTGAGTCGGAGGCGACTCACCCGCACGAGGGGCGGCACGAGCCGGATCACTCCGGCGACGGCAACGACCCGCGGTACGACGATCCGCTCGAGCGGCAGCGGGTGATCGACCAGATGAAGCCCGAGCACCTGCGCCCGGAGGCGGGCAAGGTCCGGTCGGAGGTCGACCCGTTCCTGCACATCAAGCCGGACGACCTGGACCCGCGCCGGGGCGAGCTGATCGACAAGGTCGGGGAACGGCCCGTCGAGAACAAGTACGACTGGGTACACAAGGTCAACCCGGACAACGGTCTGTCTCCCCACTACGGGATGAACTGCCCGGAGGTGTCGCGGGTGACCTGCGACATCTTCAACGGTGGTGAGCCCAGGCTCGCGGCAGGCAACGCGTTGCGACGCGGCGAGCACCCGCAGACCACGCTGGAGTGGATGGGGATCGAGGACTTCCCCGAGGCGTACAAGTACAAGCGCCCGGAAGGTACCCCCGCGGGCTTCGGTTCTGACCAGTCCGCGTTGCAGCACGTACGGGACGCATTGAAGGGCCGGCCGGTCGGTACCCACGCGAACATCGGCGTGATGTTCGACCGCGGTGGGCACCGGTTCACGGCGTTCGTGGACGCCGACGGCAGCGTGAAGTGGATGGATGCGCAGCCGTCGCACGGAGCACGGACTCATCCTGACGGTTCTCCGGAACAGCGCGCCGCGATCGAGCGGGACATGATCAAGCACGCGAACCAGAACCCGGTCGCCGGGAGCCACATCCGCGAGCTCGAGTTCAGCGTCCGCGAGCCTGGCGGCGCGTGGGAAGGTGTACCGCGCCGCCCGGACTCGGCGCCCGCCTCGCAACGCAGCCTCGGCGCAGATCGGGTGCGGGAGGGGTCGAATTCGTTCGAGGACCGCCTGAAGCCGGGTGGCAGCAACCCGGCACACACGCCTGCCCGCCCGATGCCGACAGAACGCAGTGGTTCCGAACCTTCGATCGCGGACCGCCTGGCGGGCCAAGACCATCCCGCCGCCACCCACTCACCGGACCCCGGCACGAGGCCCACGGGCGAGCCGCGGGTTCCCGACCGTACCGGCGAACGCTCGAACACGCCCGGCCCCACCGACCACACCACACCACACGCATCCGACCCGACCGAGACTTCACGCGCCGGGAAGCACGCCGGTACGACGCGAGCTGGGGAGGATGCCGGTACGGCGCGGGCTGGAGAGACGGCGGGTGCGGCGCGGACCGGCGAGGATGCGGGTACGACGCGGACCGGGGAGGATGCGGGTACCGCGCGGGCTGGAGAAGATGCCGGTACGGCGCGTGCCCGAGAGGATGCGGGTACCGCGCGGGCCGGCGGTGCTGGTGATGGGAACGGGCATCGGCTGTCCGACATCCTGGACGGGACTGCCGAACCCGGAACGGTGAGCGGTCATCCCGGCGCGCACTCGTGGCGACCGTCCGAGGGAGGGCCGGGACCTCGCGAGGGGCGTCCGTCCGGCGACGGAGTACACACGCCTGAGCCGATCCACAGACCCGCGCCGGCGCAGCCCGGGAAGAACCCGCTCGAGCCCACCCATACCCCCGAGCCCACCCATACCCCCGAGCCCACCCATACCCCCGAGCCCACTCACACGCCCGAGCCCACCCACACCCGCGAGGCGGAGCACGCGTCCGAGCGGGTTGGCGCGCCTGCCGAACGACACCCGGGCGAGCCGACCCACACGCCGGAGCAGCCGCACTCTGCGAGCGACGGCCACTCGGCGGAGCAGTCGCGTCGTGGAGACGATGGGCGCACGCCGGAGCAGTCGCGTCGCGGGGACCACGGGTACACGCCGGAGCAGTCCCACGTGGCGGGGGAGTCCCGCCGCACGGGTGACGGGCGTGCGTCGACCGACACCCACTCGGCCGACGCTCGTCCGGGTGCGGGTCGGGCGCGGCAGGTGGAGGGGCCCTGGGAATCCGAGTTGGCTCGGCCTGAGTTTCGGGCTTCGGAGGCGGATCAGGCTGCGTTCAGGACGCAGTTCCCGGAGTACGACCGGGAGGCGATGCGGGAGCATCGGCGGAGGGGGCGGGCGCAGCTCGGGGATCGGGTGCTCAACCTGACCGATGTGGACATCCAGGCGATGGAGAAGATGCTGCAGCGGCAGCACTACGACATCAACAAGGCGTTGCACCGCGGCGATCGGGCGGTGGAGCACGACCCGATCGTGCGGAACGCGATCTCCGGGATGCACAAGATGCCGTCGGTGCGAGGTGAGGTGTACCGCGGGCGGACGTTCGACGACCCGGCGAAGTTGCAGGAGTTCCTGGATCGGCACGAGGTCGGGGAGTCCGTTCGGTACCGCGGGTTCACGCACTCGGACAAGCAGTATGACGGAGCGCGCCCGCATGCCGGGAGCGTGATGCTGCACATCGAGTCGCGGAACGGGCGGGACATGTCGTTCCTGCGTGATCCGCACAGTGGGATCGAAGAGGTGATGCATCTTCCGCACACGGACTTCTATCCGGTGCCGAAGCACTTCGACGAGGCGACCGGGAAGTACACGGCGAAGCATCTGGACGATGATGGTGTTTGGCACGTGTACGTGCGGGATCACACCGGGCCGTACATCGAGCCGGGTCGTACACGGCCCGAGACGCCCGCGACGCAGGTCGGCGAGCACCCGGCCGGGACGCGGTACGACCGCTCCCCGAACCAGCCGGAATCCCCATCGCCTCGCCACGACGAATCCGGTCCCTTCGGCCCGGTCGGTCACCGCGAGGAGCCGGGCTCGTTCGGCCCGGCGGGCCATCAGCAGGAGCCGGGGTCGTTCGGCCCAGTGGGGCACCGCGAGGAACCTGGGTCGTTCGGGCCGGTGGGGCACCGTGAGGAACCTGGGTCGTTCGGGCCGGTGGGGCATCGCGAGGACGGGTATCCGCCGGCGCAACACTCCTCTGGCGAGCAGCAGCACCCGCAGGATCCGTATGCACAGCAGCAGCCCTACGGGCGGCCGTTCGCGCAGGAACCGTCCGTGCAGCAGCCGTACAGCCAGCACCAGCCGTACGCGCAGCACCCGCAGGATCCGTACGCGCAACAGCAGCCGTACGCCCAGCACCCGCAGAACCCGTCTGTGCAGCAACAGCCGTACAGCCATCCTTACGGGCAGCAGTCGTACGGTGGGCCGCGGCAGGGGCACTATCCGCCGGTGAGCCGTGGTGAGCAGCCGTACGGGTCGCCGAGTCCGCAGGACCCGCGCGGACAGCAGCCGCAGAGCCCGTACAACCAGCACGGGCAGCAGCATCAGCCGTACAGCCCGCAGCCGCAGTACCAGCAACCCCCTCAGCCGCAGTATCACCAGCAGCAGTACGGCCAGCAGGGTGGGGAGTGGCGGGCGGGGGATCCGGCTTATGGGGTGAGCACGAAGCCGGGATTCGATCCGGCGTTTCATCATCGGGCGCTGGGCAACGAGTTCGCACCCGGCGTGCACGACCCGGACGGTGCGTTCCAGCCGAAGGAGCGGGTGATTGCCGCGCGGCTGCAACACGAGGGCTGGCGTGTGGACGGGCGGCCGGAGGATCACGGCGTGCAGCATCTGAAGAACCCGGAGTCGATGGTGCGTAAGCATCCGGGACATGCCGGCGTGATCACCGAGTACAAGACGCTGCAGAGCGGCTCGCGGAACGCGGCGAAGCGGAACATCAACGATGCCAGCGATCAGGTCCCGCCGGACGGTGAGGTGGTGATCGACGGCCGGGGCGTCGGGCTCACCGAGGAGGCCGCGGACAACGCGTACCGCGGTGCGCTCGGCCAGCACGGTAAGCGGGTGGCGGCCGAGGTGCATGTGATCCTCGGCGACGGCCGGATCAAGACGTACACGAGGGAGAACCGATGACGGCGCGGGAGAACGTGTTCCTGCGGTCGGCCGCGCCGGTGCGGGAGCAGGCAGAACGCCTGCGGGACCTGCTCGGGCTGGAGCCGATCCCGGATCAGTCGGGTGCCGGTCCCGACCAGTACGGGCTGCGGGCGGCGGCGCGTACGGTGCCCGGCACGCTCGGGTTCCTGGTGCAGCCGAACCTGCACGTCGAGGCGGACCCGGCCCCGGAGGACGTACAGGCGATCGACGGCTACCCGATCGAGATCGACATCTGGCTGGGCCGGGACGAGGGCGCGCAGCGGGCCGAGGGGCGCCTGGTGTTCGACTACCTGGTGCAGATGTGGCCGGACGTCCCGATGCTGCTCTGCCACGACCTCGAGGAGTTGCTCGTCGCCTACCGTCCGGGCCGCGGCGTGTACGAGTTCCCTGCCGGTACGACGATGGACGCGCCGGACGCAGCGCAGTGGCGCGACTGGGTGGAGGTCTGACCGAACTATGTCCGGTAGCTACTACGGAACGCAGGTCATGGAGTCGGTCGCGGTACGCCGCCGCCGGCTTCGGGAAGCCTGGTTGTTCGGGCAGGACCGCGCGCGGAACACGCTGAAGGAACAGACGGGCAAGTTGTTCGCGAGCGTGATGATCGGCGTCCTGGCCTGCGCGGGCTGCGCCGGCGTCTCGTACTTCAAGTCCTCGTCGGCCAAGGAGAAGGAGAAGAACCAGCCGGCCACCTCACAGACGACCGGGCCGGTGAGCCCGTCACCCAACCGGTGAGCGTCGTACCGGACGCCGGTCCGGCGGAGCGCAGACAGAACTGTACGAAGTCCCCCGCGAGGTCGCGGGCGGGTCAGCGGAGGGAACGTTAGGTGGCAAGCCGGATCGTGCATCGACCGGCGCGGCGGACGGCCGCGCCCGGGATGCAGGAGCAGCGCGTGATCGAGCCCGCGCCGACCCTGGGAGGTGCGGGCGGCGGCGCCGGCGGCGGCAACGCGATGCTGCAGATGGTGCCGGCGCTGGGCGGTATCGGCTCGATGGTGATGATGACCATGGGCCGGTCGGGACCGATGATGATGGTCGGCATCGTGATGGGCGCGGTGACGCTGCTCGGCACCGCCGGCGGCATGCTCGCCGGTCGCGGCCGGGGCGGTAAGCAACGCAAGGACCAGCGCACCCGCTACCTGGATTACCTGGAGCGGCTCCGCGACGAGTTCTCGGTGCAGGAACGGACGGCCCGTACGGAGGCGCTCGAGCTGAACCCGCCGCCGGACGCCCTGCTCGACTGTGTGAGCGACGTGTCCCGGTTGTGGGAGCGGCGGCGGACCGACAGCGACTTCCTGCAGCCGCGCTGCGGGAGCGGCCGGGTGCCGGTCGTACCGGCCGTCGTCGGTCAGTCGGGATCCGCGATGGAGCCGCCGGACCAGTTCATGATGGCGGAGGCGAACTCGCTGGTCCGCCGGTTCACTCTGATTCCGGACATGCCGTTGACGGTGCCGCTGGACCATGTCGGCAACGTCAGCATCGTCGGCGACCGCGAAGGCGTCGTCCGGGTGGCTCGCTCGCTGCTCGCACAGACCGCGGTCTGGCACGCACCCGAGGACGTCATCATCGCGGCCGCCTACCCGCCGCAGGCGTTGCCGGACTGGCAGTGGATGTCGTGGCTGCCGCACGTCCAGGACCCGGACCGCAAGACCGGCCCGACGCCGTTCCGGCGGATCGCGGAGAGCCCGGCGGAGCTGTCGCAGTTGCTCGCCGGCGACCTGGGCGAGCGGGTCCAGTGGGCGACGGAGTCGCGGCGGGGCTCGGTGGCGTTCGACGACCGGCGACGGCTGACGCAGCGGATGCTGGTGCTGCACGACACGTACGGCGACGTGTCGGCGGAGGTCCGTCCGCAGGCCGACGACTCGCTCATGCCGGGGGAGCTCGGCGTGACCGTACTGCACCTGGTCGCGGACCGGGTCCAGGAGCCGAGCTCGGTCACGATGCGGATCACGGTGTACGGCGACGACGTACGGGTCGAGGACCTGCGTGGCCAGGTACCGATGGCGGCGAGCGGTCAGGTCGACCGGTTCGACGCGGCGCTGGCCGAGGGCATCGCGCGCGAGCTGGCCCCGCTGCGGCTGTCGGCGGAGTCGCTCGACGACGAGGCGCAGCTCGACAAGGTCGACTTCATGGGCCTGCTGAACATCACCGACGTCGCGCGCCTGGACTTCCACCAGCTGTGGCAGCCGCGGACCGACCGGGCGTTCCTTCGGGTTCCGCTGGGGATGGACGAGACCGGCGGTACGACGCTCGTGGACCTGAAGGAGTCCGCGCAGCTCGGTATGGGTCCGCACGGCCTGATCATCGGTGCGACCGGCTCCGGCAAGTCCGAGGTACTGCGGACCATGGTGACCGCGCTGCTCGCGACGCACCCGCCCGAGGATCTCGCGCTGGTGCTCGTGGACTTCAAGGGCGGTGCGACGTTCGCGCCGTTCGACGGCGTACCGCATGTGGCCGGCATCATCACGAACCTGCAGGACGACGCGAGCATGATCGAGCGCGCGTACGCGAGCCTGGCGGGCGAGGTGCAACGCCGACAGCAGGTGCTGAAGGACGCGGGCAACATCGCGAACATCACCGACTACCGGCTCTACCGGTCGCAGCGGCCGGAGATGGCGCCGCTGCCGCACCTGTTCGTGATCATCGACGAGTTCGGGGAGCTGCTGAACCAGCGACCGGACTTCATCGACCTGTTCCTGTCGATCGGCCGGATCGGCCGGTCGATCGGGGTCCATCTGCTGCTGTCGAGCCAGCGGATCGAGTCCGGCGCGTTGCGTGGCCTGGACACGTACCTGTCGTACCGCCTCGGGCTGCGGACGTTCTCCGAGGAGGAGAGCCGGACGGTGCTGGACACCACCGACGCCTTCCATCTCCCGCCGCTGCCCGGTTACGGCTACCTGAAGGTGGACACGAGCATCTACCAGCGGTTCAAGGCGGCGTACGTCTCCGGTCCCTATGCGCCGCCCGCGGAGGACGTCGCCGACGACGAGGGCGAGAACGTCCGCCCGCACGAGATCCCGGTGTACCAAGAGCGTCCGGACGACCTGTCCGGTGCGAACGCACTCGAGCCGGCGGCGACCGAGCGGACGACGGGCCCCACCGTCCTGAACGTGTTCGTCGACCAGGTTCGCAAGGCGGCCCCGTCGATCCTGCAGATCTGGCTGCCGCCACTGCCGGCCGCGTGCACGCTGGACGGGATCGCCGGACGAGCGGACTTCGTCAGCGATCGTGGGCTGCAGCTCACCGTGGAGACGCCACGGATGATGCCGCCGCTCGGTGTGGTCGACGACCCGCGGAACCAGCGGCAGAACGTCTTCCGGCTGGACCTGACCCGTGCCGGTGGGCACGTGGCGTTCGTCGGCGGTCCGCAGTCCGGCAAGACCACCGCCCTGCGGACGGTGGTCACCTCGCTGGCGCACACGCACACGCCGCTCGAGGTCGCGATCTACGCGCTCGACCTGGCCGGTGGCGGCATGCAGGCCCTGGAGCAGCTGCCGCACGTCGGCGGGGTCGCGCTGCGCACGGACCGCGAGCGCATCCGCCGGACCGTGGAAGAGATCCGGACGATGATCGATCAGCGGGAGCGGATCTTCCGCAACCACGGCATCGACACGATGGACGCGCTGCGCGCCGATCACGCGGCCGGGCGGATCCCGGAACTGCCGACCGCGGACGTGGTCCTGGTGGTGGACAACTACGGCGCGATCCGGACGACGTTCGACGACCTGGACGAACCGCTGTCGGACATCCTGCAGCGCGGCAGCAGCTACGGCGTACATGTGGTCGCGGCGATGATGCGCTGGAACGACATCCGGATGCAGAACCAGGCACTGTTCGGCACGATGCTGGAGCTGCGGCTGAACGACCCGACGGACTCGAACATCGACCGGCGTCTGCAGGAGGTACTGCGCAGAGCCGGCGGCGGCCGGGCGCTGCTGCCGGGGAGCAAGCTGTTCCTGCAGATCGCGCTGCCGCGAGTGGACGGCGTCGCGTCGGACGAGAACCTGGCCGAGGTCCTCGAGGCCCAGGCGGTGTCGGCGCGGTCCACCTGGCAGGGGCAGCGCGCCCCGCAGATCAGGATCCTGCCGCTGCAGCTGCCGCGGGCGGATGTGGCGGACGAGGTCCGCGAGCCGGCGGTCGTGCCCGTGGGTGTGGACGAGCGGGCGCTGTCGTCGGTGTACGTCGACCTGGCCGGCCGGGACAGCAACCTGGTGGTCTTCGGCGACAGCGGCTGCGGAAAGACGAACCTGGTCCGGCTGCTGGTCCAGCAGTTGGTCGACCGGCATACGTCCGACCAGCTGGTGTTCGCGGTGATGGATCCGCGGCGCGGGCTGCGGGACGTCGTACCGTCGGAGTACCTCGGCGGCTACGCGCCGACCGGGCGGATGGCGGCCGGACTCGCCGCGGGTGTTTCGCAGGAGTTGGCGAAGCGGATGCCGGACGACACCGGCGCGGTCCCCGAGGCGGGGCAGGGCGGCCCGCGGATCGTCGTACTGGCCGACGACTACGACCTGCTGACGACCGGTGGGCAGTCGCCGATGGATCCGTTCCTGCCGTACGTCGCGTCCGGGCGGGACATCAGGCTGCACTTCGTCGTCACCCGGCGGGCGTCGGGTGCGTCGCGGCAGCTGTACGAGCCGTTCCTGTCCGCCGTACTGGAGTCGGGCTCGGCCGGCCTGGTGATGTCCGGTGACCGCGCCGAAGGGCAGCTGTTCACCGGTGCGTACCCGGGTGACTATCCACCGGGGCGTGGCCTGTTCGTTCGACGAGGTGGCGGGCCGCAGCTCGTCCAGACGGCCCTTGCCGACGCGGTCCCGACCGTGCCGGCGGGCGGAGGTGTGACGCCATGACGTATGACCTGGTTGCGCTCGTCGACGGCCGCCCGACCGGCGACGATCTGCTGGCCGGCCTCGCGGCCGCGGGCTCCGAGCTCGGCGTCCGTGCGGTGAGCGGCGGCGCGGTGATCCAGCTCTGTGACGATGACGACGACCCGCTGGTGTCGATCGAGATGCCGTTGCTGATCCAGGTGCCGGGCGAGGTGGAGCGGATGCTCGGGCCCTCGGTCGGACAGGTCCCGACACCGGCCTGGTGGGTCGAGATCCGCGCCTCGTCCCTGGACGGCGCGCGCGAGCTCGCCGAGAAGTACGCCGACACCCTGGTCGGCCGGCTCGGCGGCCGGGTGTGGTCACCCGAAGACACCGAGCCGGCGGTCCTCGCGAACGAAGGAACCAACTGAGATGCCGAACGAACTGCTCTTCAGCCCCGGCGTCGACCTCGTCACCGACCGGGTCGCCGTCGTCATGCAGGACCGCCCGGTGGTCGGCATGTCCGCGTGGCTGTCGGACGCACTCGCCTCCGCGATCAGCGCGGGCCGTGACCTCCAGCTGGTGACGCCGCGGACCTCACGGATCACCTGGCCGGTACGGTCGCTGGTCTTCCAGGGCCTGCTCTCGCGGTGGGTCGTGGTGGGCGACGACGGCGAGTACTTCGACGGTCTGAACGGCATCCGGGTGGTCTGGAACGACGAGATGTTCGTCGCCCGCTCGACGGGCGAGCCGGACGAGCGCACGTCGGACATGCACCCGGACTTCGTGGTCCAGGAGGATCCGTTCGCACACCTCCAGCTGACCGTGCGGGTGCGGCACAAGCCGGTCGCCTCGCTCGTCCTGGGCAAGGTGGCAGAGACGTTGTTCCACGGCGCCACCGGCGGTGGCCCAGCCGGCTGGTCGACCTCTGAGCCGGTGACCCAGCCGTGGAGCCCGCAGGCGTTGACGGAGTACTGCCGGGGCCGCGCTCCGAAGCCGTCCTTGCTGATCGTGTCCGGACAGCCTGGCCCCGAGTGCAAGCCCGCCGTCGCCACGATGGAGATCCGCCGGACCACCTCGGGCGTCGACGAGACCGTGACCATGTCCGTCGCGCAGCCGGGGACAGAGCTGCCGACGCCGCACGCGGTCGGCGAACTGGTCGACGCCGTCGCGGACGACTTCGAGTTGGTGTCGGCGGTCGCGACGGGTGCGTTCGGTGCCGCCGACGGCACCTACCAGCCGCGCTTCGTGGGCCTCACCGGGCCGGTCGGGATCGGGGTCGGCCACGAAGCGGTCCGGGACCGCGGGCTCGAGCAGGCCCTCGACGTCGAGGGCATCAACGCGCTGGCGATCGGGCCGTCGCACGAGCCCGGTGTCTGGTACCCGATCGGCAACGGCCGGACGGCCGAGGACTGGGAGAAGTACGGGGTGCTGATGCGCAAGCTGGTCCCGGCCGAGGCCCTGCCCGGTCAGCCCGGTCAGCCCGGACAGCACTGAGCAGCGAGAACAGGAGCGAAGAGCTATGAGCGTGTACAGCCGCGTGACGGTGATCGGTCAGCGCCGTCGGCTGGATGCGGTGTTGCCGGCGGACGAGCCGCTCGGCGTGCTGCTGCCCGACCTGCTGCGGATGCTGGACGAGCCGCTGGCGCAGAGCCCGCAACGGCGGTTCCTCACCACGGCGACCGGCGTACTGGTCCCGCCGGAAGGGACACTGCAGGCCGCGCAGATCATCGACGGTTCCGTACTCCGGTTGGCCTCCGAGGGTGAACTGCCGCCACCGCCGACCGTGTACGACGTGACCGAGGAGGCGGTCGAGGACCTCAAACGCCGCGGTACGACGTTCAAGCCGCAGCATCGCCGGATCCTCGCGGGCGCCGGGCTGGTGTTCTCGATCATCGCCGGTGCGATCTCGGTGCTGGTCGCCGCGCCCAACGGTGTCACCGCGGCGGCGCTGCTGGTGCTGACGGCGATCTGCGCCTTCGTCGGCATCGCCCTCGGCCGGAGCGGGAACAAGGTGATCGCCACGCCGCTCGTGACGGTTGCGACCGTGGTGCTGGCGTTGACGGTCGGTTTCTGGGCCTTGAACGGTGGCTGGGAGCTCGGTCTGGTCATCACGGTCGGAGCCTTGTGCCTGGCCTTCGGGCCGTTGTTCTACGCAGCTGCGGGGCTCGCCGGCGGTGGTGTCGTCGCGGGTGCGACGGCTGTCCTGTTCGTCGCGGTCTGGATGATCGGCGTAGGTACGGGTCTGGCTGCGGAACGGGTCGGTGCGCTGGCGGCGCTGCTCGCCGTACTCTTGCTCGGCCTGTTGCCCCGGATGGCGCTGGCGTTGTCCGGGCTCTCCGGCTTGGACGACAAGCGGGCAGCGGGGCAGGAGATCATGCGTGGCGACGTACGTACCGCGCTGAATGCCGCTCACCTGGGGTTGGCGCTGGCGACGTTGCCGATCGCTGTCTCGTCCGCGGTCGCTGGTCTGATGCTGCTGAAGCAGGGTGGTGCGTGGGCTGTCGCTTTGGCGCTCGTGTTGTCGTTCCTGCTGGCGTCGCGGTCCCGGCTGTATCCGCTGGTGAGTGAGGTCGCGGTGCTGTTCGCGGCTGCCTTCGCCATTGTGTCGGGGTGCGTGCTGATCGCGGCCGTGAACGGGCAGGGCGGTGCGTTCATCGCCCTGGGGCTGCTGGTGCTGGTGGCCATGTTCTGCGCGTTCGGTCTGAGTTTCGCCCCCGCGGAGCATGTCCGGGCGCGGCTGACTCAGCTGCTGGACTATGTTGAGGTGGTGGCGATCGTGGCGACGGTCCCACTGACGCTGGGGGTTTTCGGCGTCTATTCCAGCCTGCTGAACAAGTTCTGATGATCCGGTGGCATGACTGATTCCGACTGGCAAGGGGACATGTTGCGCCGGATGTCGGCGCAACAACCACCCGCCGACGAACCGTCCGAGAGCGCCCCGCAGCCGCCTGCCCAGCAACAACCGGCAGTTCCCGAGCAACCCGTCGCACCTGACCAGCCGCAGGAGCAGTGGTATCCGCCGCCGCAGCCGGGTTACTACCAGCAGTCCGGTCCGCCGCCGCAGTACCAGCCGCCACCTCCTCCGCCGTACGAGCAGCAGGGGTACCCGCCGTACCATCAGCAGCCTCCGGGGCAGATGCCGCCGCCCGGGCAGGTGCCGTACCAGCCCGCGCCGGGCGACCCCTGGGGGCAGCCGCCGCAGCCGCAGTCCGACCGGCTGGGAAGGCCCGCACCGGTCGAGGGCGATTCGGTGTTCCGCCGCTTCCGCCGGATCGCTTCCGAGGCTGCGTTCCTGGTCGGCGCGTCCGGCCGGATGGAACGGGACGTCGACAACATCGCGACCGTCCGCCGGCCGATCGCGATCATGCGCCGCGTCGGCGTGCTGAGCCCCGTGCTGAACGGCGGTACGTCGACCGTCGTCGCGCTGCTGTCGACGATGCTGGCCGCCCAGCGCTCGGACCGGGTGGTGGCGCTCGACACCGACCCGGCCGGCGCGGAACTGTCCCGCCGTCTCGAGCCCGCGTTCGGCGCCGGAGCGATCGAGGGCGTCACGCTCGTGCGGGCCGACGGTAACGCCGCAGCCGTCCGGTCGACACTGGCCGAGGTCCAGGGCCAGGGCGCCCGCGACGTCGGCCTGGCCGTCGTCGACTGCCCCGGCACCATGTACGACGAGGTCGGCGCCGAACTGGCGGTCTCCGGGCACTGCACGGTGCTCGTGCTGCCGTCGGCGCGGCAGATCGCCGAGTATGCCCTGGCACAGCTCGACCAGCTGGCGCCGGCCGGACAGGACGTACTACTGAACCGTGGCGTGGTGGTGATCACCATGGTCGAGGACGCCCCCGCGAGCTCGGTCGGCTGGCTGGTCGACGCGTTCCGGCAGCGCGGGCTGGAACCGGTCGTCCTGCCGTACGACGATCACGTCGCGCAGTCGTGGCCGTTGCACTCGGAGCGGCTCCAGCCGGAGACGCGTCGCGCGGTGCTCGAGCTGGCCGCGCGGGTGGTCGGCACGGTGACCGGGGCTCCCAGCTGATTCACAGCAAACCCTCAAACTGCGGTGCAAGGTGAACCGTTCGGCCGGCCTCGTCGTTTGACCTGGTGTACTGCGTTCAACCACTTCGATCAGCAGGCTCCTGGAGGTCCAGATTCATGAGCGATGACACGACGGCATCGACCACCCCATCGGCAGCGGACGGTCTGCGGGACCGCAGGACGGTGCTGCGCTGCGCGGCGATGGTCGCCCTGGCGGGTGCCGGCGCGCCGATCCTCGCGGCCTGCGGTGGCAGCGACACCTCCGGAAGCGGCAGCACCGGCGGCACCAGCACCGGTACGTCGCCCTCGGCCACCGGCTCCGCGCCGAGTGCGAGCGCCTCGTCGGGTGGCGGCGGCGGTACGGTCCTCGGCCCCGTGTCCGACGTACCGGTCGGTGGCGGGAAGGTGTTCACCGACGCGAAGGTCGTGGTGACGCAGCCGACAGCGGGCACCTACAAGGGTTTCTCGGCGGTCTGCACGCACCAGGGCAACCCGATCGGTTCGGTGGAGGGCGGCCAGATCGTCTGCCCGTTCCACAACAGCCACTTCAGCATCACCGACGGCAGCGTGGTCAGTGGACCGGCGCCGTCGCCGCTGCCGGCCGTGAAGGTCAAGGTCGAGGGCAGCAACATCGTCGAGTCCGCCTGACCGGCGCAGGCATGACGAAGGCCCGGTCACCGGGGGACCGGGCCTTCGGACGGTGGGATCAGGACTGGTCAGCGGCCCCGACGTACAGCAACTTGTTCGGCGAACCGGTGCCCGGGTCGCCCACCTTGTCCGCGGTCGAGTTGGCGACCAGCGCCTTCGCGACATCGGCCGGTGTGGCGTCCGGGTGGTCGGCCAGGTAGAGCGCGATGCCGCCCGCGACGTGCGGGGTCGCCATCGACGTACCGCTCATCTTCGCGGTCGCGTCCGGGCCGGTGATGCCGACCGACGTGATGTCCACGCCCGGGGCGAACAGGTCCACGCACTTGCCGAAGTTCGAGAACTCCGCGCGCTGGTCCTGGTCGTCGGTGGCGCCGACCGTGATCGCCGACGGCTCCTTGGCTGGCGAGCTCTGGCAGGCGTCCGCGTTGTCGTTGCCGGCGGCAACGGCGTAGGTGACGCCGGCGTCGACCGACGCCTTCACCGCGGCGTCCAGCGCGTCGTCCGCGCCACCGCCGAGGCTCATGTTCGCGACCGCGGGCTTCTTCGCGTTCTTGGTGACCCAGTCGATCCCGGCCACCACGGACTCGGTCGAGCCGGAGCCCTTGCAGTCCAGCACCCGGACCGCGATCAGCTTCGCGGCCTTCGCCAGCCCGTACGTCGTACCGCCGATGGTGCCGGCCACGTGGCTGCCGTGGCCCATGCAGTCGACGCCGTTCTGGCCGTCGCCGACCGTGTCGGTGCCGACCGACGCGCGGTCGCCGAAGTCGTTGTGCTTGGCGTAGATGCCGGTGTCGATGATGTAGACGTTCACGTTCTTGGCGTCCGTCGACGGTGTGTACTTCTTGTCCAGCGGGAGATCCCGCTGGTCCGCGCGGTCCAGGCCCCACGGCGGATCGTCCTGGGCGACGGTGATCTTCTGGTTCTGCTGGACGTACGCGACGCGGGAGTCGCCGGCCAGCTTCTTCGCCTGGTCCTCGGACATGTTCGCCGAGAAGCCCTTGATCGACGCGTCGTACTGGTCCTTGACCTTGACGTCGTAGCTCGCCGCCAGGCTCTGGGTCGCGACCCGGGTCCGTGCCCGCGTGGTCTGGCTGGAGAGGACGACAATGTAGCTGCCGGGGATCGCGTTCGGGTTGCCGGCGCCGCGGATGCTCACCGGTGCGGGCTGTGCCGCGGTGCTGCCGGTGGCAGCGGTGACGATGCCGGTGACGGCCAGCGCGGACGCCGCTACGACACCCAATAGTGCGCGTGGTCTGCTAAGGGAAGGGGACATGGGCGGAACTCCCTCGAGTCAACGCAAGGCCTTGTTGCCTCACGCAAAGGACCTGCGCATCTACCCTTGTCCACAAGTAAGACAGCTCGCCCATCCCAGCCGGGGATAAATCTCGACTTATGAGCCAACCCGAAACAGGACCGCAATCTTCAGCTCGTTTGCCGGTTCTGCTGGTTGGAGTACTTCCTGACCGCGAAGCCGTACGCCTCCTCGACCAACGGCATGATCTGGTCCGGACCGGTCGGGTTCACGATCGCCACCCAGTGCTGGGAGGCGTAGAACGGGTGTGGCATCAGTACGTCGCGGGCGGCGTAGTCGTAGCCGGAGTCGAGCACCCAGTCGGCGTCGCGTTCGGTCGGCACCGGGCCGAACAGTTCGGCGTATGTCGCCTTGGTGAGGCCGAGGTTGAGCCGCCACGCGCCGGGCTGGTCGAGGTCCGACACCTTCTCGTAGTGGTCGCCGGTGACAATGGTGGCGAAGGGCTGCTGCCGTTCCGGCGGCAGGTCGTTGGCCGGGTCGTACAGGTAGAAGAGGTCGTCCTGGGCCTCGAGCACCCGGACACCGTCGTACGCGCGGATCGTCCGATCAACATCTGCGAATCTCATACCTTCAAGTCTGTCATTGAACCGCCCTGAGAAACTCTGGGTTTGTCGGTGGGCCGAACTAGGGTGGTTGGGTGGCTGATCCGTCCTCCTACCGTCCCGCTCCGGGTTCGATTCCCGACTCGCCTGGCGTCTACCGCTTCAGCGACTCCGCCGGCCGGGTGATCTACGTCGGCAAGGCGAAGAACCTGCGCGCCCGGTTGTCGTCGTACTTCCAGGATCTGGTGAACCTGCACCCGCGGACGCAGGCGATGGTGACGACCGCCTCGAAGGTCGAGTGGACCGTGGTCGCCACCGAGGTCGAGTCGCTGCAGCTGGAGTACTCCTGGATCAAGGAGTACGACCCGCGCTTCAACGTGAAGTACCGCGACGACAAGTCGTACCCGTGGCTCGCGATCACCCTCAACGAGGACTATCCGCGGGTGATGGTCGGCCGCGGCCAGAAGAAGAAGGGCGTGCGGTACTTCGGTCCGTACAGCCACGCCTGGGCGATCCGCGAGACCGTTGACCTGCTGCTCCGGGTGTTCCCGATGCGCTCGTGCAGCAAGGGCGTCTTCAACCGGCACCGGCAGATCGGCAGGCCCTGCCTGCTCGGGTACATCGGCAAGTGCGCGGCGCCCTGTACCGGTCAGGTGTCGCAGGAGGAGCACCGCAAGATCGTCGACGACTTCGCGGCGTTCCTGTCCGGGCAGACCGCGACGTACGTGCGCCGGCTGCAGAAGGAGATGCAGGCCGCGGCCGCCGAGCTGGAGTACGAGCGGGCCGCCAAGATCCGCGACGACCTGTCCGCGCTGGACAAGGCGCTGGCCAAGAACGCGGTGGTCCTCGGCGACGGTACCGACACCGACGTGATCGCGCTGAGCGAGGACCCGCTCGAGGTCGCGGTGCAGATCTTCTACGTCCGCGGCGGCCGAATCCGCGGTGAGCGCGGCTTCATCGCCGACAAGGCCGACGGTACGGCGACCACCGGCGACCTGGTGTCACGGTTCATCCAGCAGACGTACGCCGGGGACTCGGGCGACGCGATCCCGCGGGAGATCCTGGTGCCGACGATGCCCGAGGACGCCGACGCGCTGACCGTGTGGCTGGAGGAACTGCGCGGCGCGCGGGTGTCGATCCGGGTCCCGCAGCGCGGCGACAAGAAGGCGCTGATGGAGACCGTGGAGCGGAACGCGCTGCAGACGCTGACCATGCACAAGACCAAACGCGCCAGCGACCTCACCACCCGGAACCAGGCGCTCGAGGAGATCCAGGCGGCGCTCGACCTGCCGGAGGCGCCGCTGCGGCTGGAGTGCTACGACATCTCGAACCTGCAGGGCACCGAGGTGGTGGCGTCGATGGTCGTGTTCGAGGACGGCCTGCCGCGCAAGAGCGAGTACCGGCGCTTCGTGATCAAGGGCGTCGACGGGCAGAACGACGTCGCCTCGATCGCCGAGGTGCTGACCCGCCGCTTCAAACGCCTGCTCGACGAACGCGCCACGCTCACCGAGGACGACGACCCGAACGCTGCCCTGGTCGATCCCGAGACCGGTCGGGCGAAGAAGTTCGCGTATGCGCCGGGGCTGGTCGTGGTCGACGGCGGTCCACCCCAGGTGGCGGCGGCCCGGCAGGCGATGGACGAGCTGGGCGTCGGCGACATCCCGGTCGTCGGCCTGGCCAAGCGGCTGGAAGAGGTCTGGGTGCCCGACGAGGAGGACCCGCTGATCTTCTCCCGGACATCCGAAGGCCTGTACCTGCTCCAACGTCTCCGCGACGAGGCACACCGGTTCGCGATCACCCACCACCGCAACCGGCGGTCGAAGTCGATGGTCGAGAGCACCCTCGACGAGGTCCCAGGTCTCGGTGAGGTGCGGCGTAAGACGTTGCTGCGCCATTTCGGCTCGCTCAAGAAGTTGCGCAGTGCCACCGTCGGCGAGGTGGCGGAGCTGCCCGGTTTCGGCCCGCGGCTGGCGGAGTCCGTCGTACTGGCGGTTAACGCTGCTGCAACGAAGGCGGAAACCGGCCGTGCTCCGGCGGTCAACACGGCGACAGGCGAGATACTGGGCGACGACGTCCCGGCGCCTGCCGAGGCGCCCGACGGGGATGCAGGGGAGAACTGAGAACAGATGGACGACACGGGCGGCAACCTGATCATCGTGTCCGGGATGTCGGGCGCGGGCCGGAGTTCGGTCGCCGACGTACTGGAGGACCTCGGCTGGTTCGTGGTGGACAACCTGCCGCCGATGTTCCTGACCACCATCGTGGAGCAGGTCGTCGGGACCGGCGCGGCGCCGCGGCTCGCGGTCGTCGTGGACGTCCGTACCGGCCTGTTCTTCGACGAGCTGAGCTCCGCGATCCACGACCTGCGGCTGAAGGGGTACCGGCCGCTGACGCTGTTCCTGGAGGCGTCCGACGACGTGATCGTGCGCCGGCAGGAGAGCGTCCGCCGGCCGCACCCGCTGCAGGGCGAGGGCCGGCTGCTGGACGGCATCCAGCGCGAGCGCGAGCTGCTCGGCGACATCCGGGCCGGCGCCGACCTGGTGATCGACACCTCCAGCCTGAACATCCACCAGCTGGCCGCGAAGATCGTGAACGCGTTCGGCGACGAGGAGAACGCCGAGCTGCGGGCGACCGTGGTGTCGTTCGGGTTCAAGTACGGCATCCCGGTCGACGCCGACGTGGTCGCCGACATGCGGTTCATCCCGAACCCGTACTGGCAGCCGGACCTGCGCCCGATGACCGGGCAGGACAAGCCTGTGTCAGACTTCGTGCTCGGCCATCCGCTGGCCCAGCAGTTCCTCGAGAACTACGTGGACGTGCTGGACACCCTGCGGACCGGCTACCTGAACGAGGGCAAGCGCTTCGTCACCGTCGCGATCGGCTGCACCGGGGGTAAGCACCGCAGCGTCGCGATGGCCGAGGAGATCGCCCGCAGGCTGCGCGAGAAGGGCTCACCGACGTTGGTGGTACACCGGGATCTAGGTCGCGAGTGACGAGGGTCGTCGCGCTCGGCGGCGGGCACGGGCTGGCGGCCTCGTTGTCCGCGCTTCGGCATGTCACCGACCAGCTGACCGCGGTGGTCACGGTCGCCGACAACGGCGGCTCGTCCGGGCGGCTGCGGCGCGAGCTCGGCGTCCTCCCGCCGGGCGACCTGCGGATGGCGCTGGCCGCGTTGTGCCGGGACGACGAGTGGGGCCGGACCTGGGCCGACGTACTGCAGCATCGCTTCCGCAGCAACGGTGAGCTGCACGACCACGCGGTCGGCAACCTGCTGATCGTCGCGTTGTGGGAGCTGCTCGGCGAGGCGGTCGACGGACTCGACTGGGTCGCCCGGCTGCTCGGCGCGGAGGGCCGGGTGCTGCCGATGTCCGCCGTACCGCTGGACATCACCGCGCGGGTGCTCGGCCTGGACCCGGAGCACCCGGAGGCGATCGCCGAGATCCGCGGCCAGGCCGAGGTGGCGTCCACCGACGGCCACGTGGTCGACGTCGCGCTCGACCCGGCCGACCCGCCGGCCTGCCCGGAGGCGCTGATCGCGATCGCGGAGGCCGACTGGGTCGTGGTCGGCCCGGGTTCCTGGTTCACGTCGGTGATCCCGAACCTGCTGGTCCCCGAGCTGTGCCGCGGCCTCGAGCAGACCAGCGCCCGCCGCCTGCTCACGCTGAACCTCGGCGAGCAGAAGGGCGAGACCGCCGGGTTCTCGCCCGAGACCCACCTGGAGGTCCTGGCCGGCCACGCCCCGGACCTCCGGATCGACGTCGTCCTCGCGGACGTCGGTCACGTGCCCGACCCCGAGTCCCTGCGTCGTACGGCGCAGTCCCTCGGAGCCGAGCTCGTGATCGCCGACATCGCCGACGACGACCGCGACCTCCACCACGCACCCGACAAGCTCGCCAAGGTGTACCGGGAGATCTTCAGCTAGCTGGCAGCACGAGCCGCCGCTGCAGGACGCGTCGACCGACGTCGTCGTACCCACGCACCGACGCGGTGGGTCCGTCCGGGGCGAAACCTCCCTGACCGAAGGTGAAGAAGCCGTCGCGCCCGACCAGGCCGATCCGCAGGTACCTGCCGTCGGGCGTGTCAGCGACCACCCGGGCGAGGTCCGCCGGGCCCCGGACCTGGTTCGTCCACAGCGGCAGCGGTTCCGCACCGCCGCGGTTCTCGAGGTCGTGCCGCATCAGCGAGACGTGGCCGCCGCCTTCCTGCTCGCACCCGGCGCCGACGGTACGGTCCGGGGACAGGAGTACGGCGTAGAACCGTTCGCCCTGACCTGTCTTGAGCGCGACCCTCCAGGTGGTGTCGATCGGTCCTGCCTTGTCCCACGCAGCAGCCAGTATGTCGACGCGTGCACAGCGCAGCAGAATGTCGTCGTCCGTGAGCGGACTGACCGGAGGCGCGGGCAGAATGACCTTGCCGCTGGCCACATCGACGGTCTGCACGAAGCCGGGCGTGGGCGCCGCCGGGGTGGGGTCGGCCCGCTGTTCCGGCCACGTGCTCACGGCGCTGATGGCTGCCGCCGCCACTACTGCGGTCGACGCAAGGACGGCGACACGGCGCCGCCGTACCGACCTTCGGCCACGTTCGACCAGCTCGCCGACGTCGGTCGTCAGCGGCTGGTCTGAGTCGTCGGCGGCCCCGGCCAGGAGGTGTTCGATGTCGTGGCTCACGTGGCGCTCCGTTCTGGGTGGTCGAGGAGTTCGCGGAGGCGGGCGAGGGCTCGGGAGGTCTGGCTCTTCACGCCACCGGTGCCGATGCCGAGGACGTCCGCGGTCTGTTCGAGGCTGAGGTCGGCGTAGTGCCGCAGTACGACGCACGCTCGTTGGCTCGGTGGCAGCGCGGCCAGGGCCTGTACGACGAACAGCCGGTCGTCGATCGTGCCGGCCGGATCGAGCAGGGGAGTGTCGTGCTCGTCCGTGTCGCCGAGGTGTTCACGGCGCCAGGGCCGACGGGCCTGGTCGAGTACGGCGGTCACCAGGCACTTGTGCGCGTAGCCGTTGAGGCCTTGCGTACGGTCGATCCGGTGCCAGCGGCGGTACACCTTCACCAGTGCGTCCTGGGCAGCGTCCTCGGCGCGATGCCAGTCGCCGCACATCAGGTACGCCGTACTGCGCAGCCGACGGATCGTCGACGCCGCGAACTCGGTGAACTCGGCTTCGTCCGATGCCTTCATGCGCCTCCTCCCGGATTGTCGTCGAGGTAACGGGGCCACCGGCGCGGAAGGTTGCAACGTAACCGCGGCGCTCGCGGCCCGTTGGGACCTCCGAGGGTCTTTGACATGGGTGGGAGGATGCTTTCTATGGCGATGACAGCACAGGTGAAGTCCGAGCTGACCAGCATTCAGGTCACGAAACCGTGTTGCCGCAAGGCAGAGGTCTCGTCGATCCTGCGGTTCGCCGGCGGGCTGCACCTGGTGTCCGGACGGATCGTCGTGGAGGCGGAGCTGGACAGCGGCGCCGCGGCCCGGCGGCTGCGTAAGGACATCGCCGAGATCTTCGGGCACCCGTCGGATGTCGTGGTGATCTCCCCGTCCGGCATCCGCAAGCAGACGAAGTACGTCGTCCGCGTGGTCCGCGACGGTGACGCGCTCGCCCGGCAGACCGGCCTGGTGGACAACCGCGGCCGTCCGGTCCGCGGCCTGCCGCCGGCGGTCGTGTCCGGTGCGTCCTGCGACGCGGTGGCTGCCTGGCGCGGTGCGTTCCTGGCGCACGGTTCGCTGACCGAGCCCGGCCGGTCGTCCTCGCTCGAGGTGACCTGCCCCGGCCCGGAGGCGGCGCTGGCACTGGTCGGCGCGGCCCGGCGGCTCGGCATCGGTTCGAAGGCGCGCGAGGTCCGCAACGTCGACCGCGTGGTGATCCGCGACGGCGACGCGATCGGCGCGCTGCTGACCCGGCTCGGCGCACACGAGTCCGTGCTGGCGTGGGAGGAGCGCCGGATGCGTCGCGAGGTACGGGCGACCGCGAACCGGCTGGCGAACTTCGACGACGCGAACCTGCGCCGCTCGGCCCGCGCCGCGGTCGCCGCCGGCGCGCGGGTGGAGCGGGCGCTGGAGATCCTCGGCGACGACGTACCCGATCATCTGCAGGTGGCCGGCAAGCTCCGCCTGGAGCACAAGCAGGCCAGCCTCGAGGAGCTCGGCCAGCTGCACGAACCGGCCCTCACCAAGGACGCCGTCGCGGGCCGCATCCGCCGCCTGCTGGCGATGGCCGACAAGCGCGCCGCCGACCTCGGGATCCCGAACACGGAGGCCAACCTGACCCCGGAGATGCTCGACCCGGCCTGACCTCCGGGCCACCAGCTGGTCAACTGGTATACACCTGGCAGCCCCGGAGCATTCCGGGGCTGTTTCATGTCCGGGTGGTCTGCTCGGAAGACTACCGGCGGGTCACGGTGGTCTGATGTGGACGCTACCAGTTGGCCAGGTGGGCTGTTGGGCTAGTGTTCGGAATGTAGCGGCAGTGAAAAGCCAGTTCAGAGGAGACGTAGTCCCGTGACCGTACGCGTAGGTATCAACGGCTTCGGCCGCATCGGCCGTAACTTCTTCCGCGCCGTGCAGGCGTCCGGTGCCGACATCGAGGTCGTCGCCGTCAACGACTTGACCGACAACCAGACCCTCGCTCACCTGCTGAAGTACGACTCGATCCTGGGCCGCTTCCCGGGTGAGGTCTCCGCCACCGACGACGAGATCACCGTCGCCGGCCACAGCTTCAAGGCCTTCGCCGAGCGCGACCCGGCCAACCTGAAGTGGGCCGACGTCGGCGCCGACGTGGTGATCGAGTCCACCGGCTTCTTCACCGACGCCACCAAGGCCAAGACGCACGCCGACAACGGCGCCAAGAAGGTCATCATCTCCGCCCCGGCGAAGAACGAGGACCTGACCGTGGTGATGGGTGTGAACCACGAGCTGTACGACGCGGACAAGCACACCGTGATCTCGAACGCGTCCTGCACCACGAACTGCCTGGCCCCGATGGCGAAGGCGATCCACGACGCGTTCACGATCGAGCAGGGTCTGATGACCACGATCCACGCGTACACCCAGGACCAGAACCTGCAGGACGGCCCGCACAAGGACCTGCGTCGCGCCCGCGCCGCGGCCCTGAACATCGTGCCGACCTCGACCGGTGCCGCGAAGGCGATCGGCCTGGTGCTGCCGGAGCTCAAGGGCAAGCTGGACGGCTACGCGCTGCGCGTCCCGACCCCGACCGGTTCGGCCACCGACCTGACCGTGAACGTCGGCCGGGAGACCTCGGTCGAGGAGGTCAACGCCGCCGTCAAGGCCGCGGCCGAGGGCCCGCTGAAGGGCTTCCTGAAGTACACCGAGGACGAGATCGTCTCCACCGACATCGTCACCGACCCGGCCTCCTGCATCTTCGACGCCGGCCTGACCAAGGTGCTCGGCAGCCAGGTCAAGGTCGTCGGCTGGTACGACAACGAGTGGGGCTACTCGAACCGCCTCGTCGACCTGGTCAACCACGTCGGCGCCTCGCTCTGACGACTGCCCACTTGCCTGCGTCCGGAGAAGCTCTTCGGACGCAGGCTCGTTCGATTGAGGAAGCTGAACTGTGAAGACCATCGAAGATCTCGGCGACCTGGCCGGCCAGCGGGTACTGGTCCGGTCCGACCTGAACGTGCCGATCAAGAACGAGGTGATCGGCGACGACGGCCGGATCCGCGCCTCGCTGCCGACCCTGGTCAAGCTGGCGAAGGCGGGCGCGAAGGTGATCGTCACCGCCCACCTCGGCCGCCCGAAGGGCACGCCGAACCCGGAGTTCACGCTGGCCCCGGTGGCCAAGCGGCTCGGCGAGCTGCTGCAGCCGGAGGGCATCACCGTGCACTTCGCCACCGATGTCACCGGTGACGCGGCCCAGTCCGCCGTACAGGATCTGGACGAGGGCGAGGTCCTGCTGCTCGAGAACGTGCGGTACGACCCGCGCGAGGAGAGCAAGGACGAGGCCGAGCGTGGCGCGCTGGCCGAGGAGCTCGCGGCGCTCGCGGACGTGTTCGTCAGCGACGGCTTCGGCGTCGTGCACCGCAAGCAGGCCAGCGTGTACGACGTGGCCCGCAAGCTCCCGCACGCGGCCGGCGGCCTGGTGCTCGCCGAGGTCGACGTACTGAAGAAGCTCACCGAGGACCCGGCCCGGCCGTACGTCGTGGTGCTCGGCGGCGCGAAGGTGTCGGACAAGCTCGCGGTGATCGACAACCTGCTCGCGAAGGCGGACAAGCTGCTGATCGGCGGCGGCATGGTCTTCACGTTCCTCAAGGCCCAGGGCCACGAGGTCGGCAAGAGCCTGCTCGAGGAGGACCAGCTGGATGTGGTCCGCGGCTACCTGAAGGAGGCCGGCGACAAGATCGTGCTGCCGACCGACATCGTGGTGGCGCCCGAGTTCAAGGCCGACTCCCCGGCGACCGTGGTCGCGGCCGACGCGATCCCGGCCGACCAGCTCGGACTGGACATCGGCCCGGACTCCGGCAAGGCGTTTGCCGCCGAGGTCGCGGACGCGAAGACCGTGTTCTGGAACGGCCCGATGGGCGTTTTCGAGATGGCGGCGTTCGCCGGCGGAACCAAGGCCGTCGCACAGGCGTTGACCGAGGTGGACGGCCTGAGTGTCGTCGGCGGCGGTGACTCCGCGGCCGCCGTCCGGCAGCTAGGCTTCGCCGACGACGCGTTCGGCCACATCTCCACCGGTGGCGGGGCGTCGCTCGAATACCTGGAGGGCAAGGAGCTCCCGGGTCTCGCCGTACTGGAAGAGGACTGACACCGATGGCAGAGGCTGCCCGGACGCCGTTGATGGCGGGCAACTGGAAGATGAACCTGAACCACGTCGAGGCCGTGCACCTGCTGCAGAAGCTGAGCTGGACGCTGCAGGACAAGAAGCACGACTTCGACCGGGTCGAGGTGGCGGTGCTGCCGCCGTTCACCGACATCCGGAGCGTGCAGACGCTGGTCGACGGCGACCGGATGAAGATCAGGTACGGCGCCCAGGACGTGTCCACCAAGGACTCCGGGGCGTACACCGGCGAGATCTCGGCGTCGATGCTCACCAAGCTCGGCTGTACGTACGTGCTGACCGGGCACTCCGAGCGCCGGCAGTACCACGCCGAGGACGACGCGACGGTGAACGCCAAGACCACGAAGGCGCTGGCGGCCGGGCTGATCCCGATCGTCTGCGTCGGCGAGGGCCTGGAGATCCGCAAGGCCGGCGAGCAGGTGCCGTACACGCTGGCCCAGGTGGACGGCGCGCTGGCCGGGCTGAAGCCGGACGACGTCCGCAAGCTGGTGATCGCGTACGAGCCGGTCTGGGCGATCGGTACCGGCGAGGTCGCGACGCCGGAGGACGCGCAGGAGGTGATCTCCGCGATCCGGGGCCGGCTCGAGGAGACGATTTCACCCTCGGTCGCCGACTCGGTACGGATTCTTTACGGCGGATCGGTGAAGATGGCCAGTGCAGGTGGCATCATGGCCCAACCGGATGTCGACGGTTGCCTGGTCGGAGGCGCGAGCCTGCAGGCCGACGAGTTCGCCGGCATCTGCCGTTACCTGGACCTTCAGTTAGGCTACTCCTCGTGATTCTCGCTTTCTCGATCGTCGTGATCGTCTGCAGCCTGTTCCTCACGCTGCTCGTACTGCTGCACAAAGGCCGCGGTGGCGGCCTCTCGGACCTGTTCGGTGGCGGTGTGTCGTCCAGCCTGGGCGGCTCGTCGGTCGCCGAGCGGAACCTGGACCGGATCACCATCGGTGTCGGTCTGGTCTGGTTCGCCAGCATCGTCGCGGTCGGCCTGCTCTACAAGCTCGGCTGAGGGGGAGTAGGTTCCCGTGGCTGGTGGTGGCAGTGCGATTCGTGGCAGCCGGGTCGGTGCCGGGCCGATGGGCGAGGCGGAGCGCGGCGACACCGCGCCCCGGCAGCGCATCGTGTTCTTCTGTGCGAACGGGCACGAGACCGCGACCTGGTTCGCGGTCGAGGCGGCCATCCCGGAGGAGTGGGACTGTCCACGGTGCGGTCTGCCGACCAGCACCGATGTAAACAACCCGCCTCCGCCGCCGAAGATCGAGCCCTACAAGACGCACCTGGCCTATGTGAAGGAGCGCCGCTCCGAGCAGGAGGCCCAGGAGATCCTCGGCGAGGCGCTCGAGAAACTCCGCGCCCGGCGCGCCCGGGGCGAGGTCATCTACTAGCAGCATCCGGTACAGCCCGGCCGTCCTCGGCCGGGCTGTACCGTTTGTGGCGGAGTGCTCGCAGCGCGCTAAGGTCGGCGGCATGAAGTCCTCGATCTCTCCGGTCCGCTGGACACCGCCGCCCGCGCCGCCGGTGCGGCACCCGAAGAACGTCGACGTCGAGGTCGTCGAGCTGCCGGGCGCCGGCCCCGAGGACACGTTGATCGACGCCGACGGCAGCGTCCTCACCGGCCTGTACGACGGCCGCATCCTGCGCGTCTCCGCGGACGGCCGGACCATCAGCACGCTCGCCGACACGGGCGGCCGTCCTCTCGGGCTGGAGTGGCTGCCCGACGGCAAGGTGCTGATCTGCGACGCGAACCGCGGGCTGCTGACGCTCGATCAGGACAACCGCGTCACGACCCTGCTGTCCGAGATCGACGGCCGCCCGATGCGGTTCTGCAACAACGCCGACGTCACCGCGGACGGCACGATCTACTTCACCGACTCCTCGACCCGGTTCGGCATCGACGAGTGGATGGCGGACCTGCTCGAGCATTCGGCCACCGGCAGCGTGTACCGGCGTACCCCTGACGGCGAGGTCACCCGGCTCGCGACCGGGCGCGCGTTCCCGAACGGTGTGGCGCTCAGCGCGGACCGGCAGTCGCTGTTCTGGGCCGAGACCGCGACGTACGGGCTCTACAAGCTCGACCTCACGACGGACGGCGCCGAGCCGGTGCAGGTCGCCACGATCCCCGGCCTGCCGGACAACATCGCGCGCGGGTCGGACGGCCTGATCTGGGTGGCCGTCGGCTCGCCGCGGAACGCCGTACTCGATCTGCTGCTGCCGAAGCATCCGGCGTTCCGCAAGCTGGTGTGGTCGTTGCCGGACGCCCTGAAGCCGAAGGCCGCCGACATCATCGAGATCCAGGCGTACGACGAGACCGGGACGCTGGTCCACGACCTGCGCGCGAAGCACCCCGCGTTCCACATGCCAACCGGCGTCCGCGAGCGCGACGGCAAAATCTGGCTGGGCAGCATCGGCACCAGTTCCCTGGCCACCTTCCCGACGCCGTAGGCTCACCGCATGCGTTTCGGGATTGCGATTCTTCCGGAGTACCGGTGGCGGGATGCTGCGCGGCGGTGGCGGGAGGCGGAGGGGTACGGGTTCGATCATGCGTGGACGTACGACCATCTGACCTGGGCCGGGTTGCAGGACTCGCCCTGGTACGGGACGACGCCGACGCTGACGGCGGCCGCGACGGTGACGTCGACGATCAAGCTCGGCACGTTCGTGACCTCGCCGAACTTCCGGCATCCGCTCGCGCTGACCCGGGAGATCCTCGCGATCGAGGACGTGTCCGACGGCCGCTTCCTGTGCGGGATCGGCGCCGGCGGCAGCCTGGACGCGACGATCCAGGGCGGCCCGGACCTGACGCCGCGGCAACGCCAGGACCGCTTCCAGGAGTTCGTGCAACTGCTCGACATCCTGCTGACAACGGACGGCGTGGACTTCAAGGGCGAGTACTACGAGACCCGCAACGGCCGCACGCTGCCGGGCTGCATCCAGCAGCCCCGGGTGCCGTTCATCCTGGCCGGCAACGGCCCGCGCTCACTCCGCTTCGCCGCCGAACACGGCGACGGCTGGATGACCACCGGGGGAGCGGGCGACGACCTGGACAGCTGGTTCCGGTCGGTGGCCGACCTCAGCCACCGCCTCGACGACCTCGTCGAAGGTCGCCCCTTCGACCGCTACCTGTCCCTCGACACGGCGGTCTACGCCCTGTCCAGCCCGGCAGCCTTCGAGGACGCCGTAGGCCACGCGGCCGCCCTCGGCTTCACCGACGTCATCACCCACTGGCCCCGCGCCGAAGGGGTGTACGCCGGCTCCGAGGACGTCCTGGAAACGGTCGCCGGCGAAGTGATCCCGAGACTGCGCCGAGCATGACGAAGGGGCCGCACGCCGGTCGGTGTGCGGCCCCTTCGTTGTGTGCTGGAAGGGCGATCAGATCGCGCGGATGTTCTCCGCCTGCAGGCCCTTCTGGCCCTGGGTGATCTCGAACTCCACGCGCTGGTTCTCGTCCAGCGAGCGGAAGCCCGACATCTGGATGGCCGAGTAGTGCGCGAACACGTCCGCGCCACCGTCATCCGGGGTGATGAAGCCGAAGCCCTTGTCAGCGTTGAACCACTTGACAGTACCGACAGCCATTTGTCTATCTCCTCGATGGCTATTAACAATCCGTGGCCCACACCTCATGGACCACGCGTCGCCGAAAGGCCCCAGACGACAGACCGGCCATGCAGCACAGCAAAGTCAGGGAGTCCAAAACTGCAACGCCATAACTGTAGCCGTTCTGCGGCGCGATGGTAGGGGTGACCACAAACACGTGTCGCTGATTGTCGCGACTCGCTACCCTCCGTGGTCGGTGGATCCGGGGCATCCCGGGGCCTGCCCCGAACCGTAAATCGGGCGCCGACCTGCTGTTTCGCGGGTGGCGCCGGTACGGCAGATTGGCAACGTCGGACAATTGACCGGTACGCCGGGTGATGGACGCATGATTCTGATCGAATTTCCCGGCGTGTCGCGCGGCTGTGGACAGTTGCAGGAAGTGCAACACCAAGGAGACGGAAATGATAGTGACAGTGACACGGAGTGGTGGTTTCGCCGGGCTGACCAAGCACGGGGAGCTGGACACCGAGGGGCAGCCGGACGCCGACCGCGTCGAGTCCGCCGTGCGTGCGCTGGCCGCCAAGGACCTCGGCTCGGGCCGGCCGCAGCCGGACCGCTACGTGTACCGGCTGGAGGTGCGTGACGGCCAGGGCGCGGCCGCCACGCAGCACACCGTGGCAGAACAGGACGTGGACCCGACCACGGCCTGGCTGCTCGGCCGGGTCCTCGACCACTAGGCCCAGTCGATCTCCGGCGCCCGGTAGAAGTTGACGCCGAGGACCTCCCAGCGCGGCCCCTGCTCGGCCAGCCGGCTCTTGTACGCCGTCCAGTCGAGCGCGTCCTCCGCCGACCAGCCGAGCTCCGCGATGCCGGGCAGCCGCGGGAACACCATGAACTCGACCTTCGGCAGGTCGTCGAGGGTCTCCGTCCACAGCGGCGCCTCGACGCCGTCGATCGCGCTCGCGGGCACGTTCGGGATCAGCGTGGCCGGGTTCCAGTTGTACGACTGCTCGACGCTGACAAGTCCCGCCCAGTCGAGGCCGAGCGGCGTCTCGGCGTCGTACTTCATGTCCAGGTACGCCCGGTTCGCGGGGGAGAGCACCAGCGTCGCGCCCTGCTCGACGGCCTTCACCGCGAGCGCCTGCGCCTTCTCGTCCTCGGTGCCCCAGTACTGCACCACGGTCCCGGCCGGCAGCGGGGCGTCCGCGATCTCGTGCCAGCCCATCACCCGCTTGCCCTGCCGCACGACCAGCTCGGCCGCCTTCGGTACGAAGGTCAGGTAGTCCTCGTGCGGCGTCGAGTGCGCCTCGTCGCCGCCCAGGTGTACGACGTCGGCGGGCGTCTGCTCCGCGACCTCACGGAACACGTCGTCCAGGAACTCGTACGTACGGTCCAGGTCGACCGTCAGTGTGCTGAAGCCGACCTCGGTCTCGGTGTAGAGCTTCGGCGCGACCCCGTCCGCGTTCAGCTCCGGGTACGACGCCAGCGCCGCGTTGGTGTGCCCAGGCGTGTCGATCTCCGGTACGACGGTGACGTACTGCTCCTCGGCGTACCGGACGAGCTCGGCGTACTCGTCCTTCGTGTACGAGCCGCCCGTACCACCGCCCACCTGCAGGCTGCCGCCGTACTCGCTGAGGCGCGGCCAGGAGTGCACCTGGATCCGCCAGCCCTGGTCGTCGGACAGGTGCAGGTGCAGCCGGTTGATCTTGTAGAGGGCGATCAGGTCGATGACGTGTTTGACCTGGTCGACGGTGAAGAAGTGCCGCGTGACGTCGAGCATCACGCCGCGGTACCCGTACCGCGGGGCGTCCGTGATCGACGTACCGGCGATCTCCCACGGCCCGTCCTGCTGGGTGGCGGCCTCGGCCTTCGCGGGCAGGAGCTGGCGGAGCGTGGTGACACCGCGGAACACGCCCTCGGCGGTGCCCGCCGTGATCGTCACGCCGGTCGCGTCGGCGCGAAGCTCGTACGCCTCGCCATCCTGGGCGCCCTGCGTGGAGAGCGTGATCGTGCCGGCGCCGTCCTCGACCGGGAGCGCGTAGCCGGTCGAGCGGCGGAGCCTGGCGGCGAGCTGGTCGGCGATCGGCCGGGCAGTGGAGTCGGTGCCGATGGTGGCGTCGGGCGGCAGCGTGAAGGTCTGGTCGGGAAGGGCCTGCTGCGCCGTGGGCTGCGGAATCATGATCGTGAGTGTTCGCGGCCCACGCCGGTTACGTCAAGAGGCTTCAATATCGCCGAGGGGTCGTTCGCGCGTCGTCGAGTCAGCAGGGGCTCGCTCAACATCACAAGAGCCGCAGCCGCGGTCAGCAGCCCGCCCACGAGCGCCACAGCTCGTACGGACGTGTGGTCGATCAGCGCGCCACCTACGAAGGCTCCTGCCGCGATCCCGACGTTGAACGCCGAGCTGGTCCCGGCCGACGCGATGTCGGTGCTACCAGGCGCAACGTGCAGCGTCCGGCTCTGGGTGGCGACCGCTAGCCCGCTGAACGCGAGCCCGATCAACGCGATCAGAGCGACAGTCACGACCTGCACCTGGCCCAGCGCGAACAGCAGGAACAAGCAGACCGTCAGCAACCCCAACGGGATCACCACGGCACCCCACGGGTACCGATCGAGCACCCGCCCGACGATCAACGTGCCGGCCAACCCGCCGGCCCCGCTCGCCATCAGCATCGGCCCGAGCGCACCAGGCGTGAACCCGGTGATGTCCAGCAGGAACGGCGTGACGTACGTGTTGAACGTCAGGAACCCGGTCACACCGACCGCCGATGTGACCAGCAGTACGACGTACCGCCTGCGGTCGGGAGCGCTGCCCCGCCGCGACGGGCTGTCCGCGACCTCGGTCCGCGGCAGCAGGACGACGACGCCGACGCAGGCGGCCGCGCCGAGCACGGTCATCACCACGAACGGCACCCGCCAGCCGGCTTGTTCGCCGAGCCAGGTGCCGAGCGGGATGCCGAGGATCGGCGCGAGCGCGGTACCGATCGCGAGCCGCGCGACCACCCGGCCGCGGAACTCCGGCGGGAACAGGCTCGTCGCGATCGGCGGCGCGATCGACCAGAACAACGCCTGCGACAGGGCGATCACGAGCCGCGCGGCGAACAGCAGCTCGTACGACGGCGCGGCCGCGGAGAGCGCGGTGGCGACGGTGAGGACCCCGAGCGTGCCGGACAGCACGAGCCGGCGGGGGAGGTGGTGGGTGAGACGGGCGAGTGGGAGGGACGCGAGTACGACGACCGCGGCGTACCCGGTGACGAGGAGGCCGACCTGCGAGCGCGAGCGGTGCAGGTCGTCGGCGATCACGGTCAGCAGACCGATCGGGAGCACCTCGATGGTCACGAACGAGAAGGTCGAGACGCCGAGCAGCACCAGAGCGGCGGTCGCTCGACGGGACGAGAGGGGCATGGGTCACCTGATCCCGGCATGAGTAGGGTTACTGGTAGCGTCTCACCTATGGCCGACAGGTTTCACGGGGAGTTCCGCATCGTGGCCGGGCACCCCGCCCTCGACCTGGTGAACACCGTCACGCCGCGGCTGCGCGGCGGCGAACCGGAGCACGACTACCTGACGTCGGCGGCCGAGTTGCTCGCCTGGAGTCATCGCGTCGAGCTCGTCGACACCCGCGATCTCAGCTCGGTCGAGGGCACCTGGCGGACCACGCCGGAGCTGGCCGCGAAGGCACTCCGCGCCACGCTCGAGATCCGCGAGGCGACGTACGACGTACTCGCGAAGCGTGCGGACGGCGCGGTGGTCGCGGCCGACGGGGTCAAGCGGAGCACGGGTTCCGCGTACGAGCGCTTGATGTTGCGGTGGTCGGCGGCGGCCGCGCGGTCGATGCTGATCCCGGACCGGACCCGCGAGCGCGGGGTGGCCGAGCTGGTCATCGGTACGTCGCCGGCACAGCTGATCCCGGACCGCCTGGTGGTGGCGGCGGTCGAGCTGGTGCGGACGGTCGACCCGCGGCAGCTGAAGGCGTGCCCGGTCGACGACGGCGGCTGCGGATGGCTGTTCCTGGACCGGAGCCGGAACGGTTCGCGGCGCTGGTGCGCGATGGAGGACTGCGGTACGCGGGTCAAGATCCGCAAGCTCGGCGAGCGCCGGCGCGCTACCGGCGTACCAGCTCTTTAGTGGTAGTAATACCGTCAGCTACAGGCTCACTACGCGAGAACGCGTGTCGAAAGGTGCGAAGTGTCCTCGCGACCTGTCATCGTAGGCGGCCGGGCCTTCCGACCAAGAGGGCCTTGGCCCGTCCTGCCCCACCGCGGAGCAGGGTGTACGAAACAGGATGTGGAGGACAGATGACGCAGGTGGCAGAGCAGCCGGGCAGTACTGCCGGGCGGCTCGGCTCGGTGGTCCTGGACTGCCCGGACCCACTCGAGCTCGCCCAGTTCTACTCGGCGCTGCTGGGGCTGGACATCGACGAGAACGGCGACGAGGACTGGCGGAGCCTGACCGGCCCGGGTTCCTCGCTGGGGTTCTCGACGCTGGCCTTCCGGCGTTCGGAGGAGTACGTGCCGGCCACCTGGCCGGGCACCGAAGCGCAGGACCTTCACCTCGACCTGATCGTCGAGGACATCTCCAGCGGTCATGCGACGGTCGTCGCCCTCGGCGCCGAGCCGCTCGACCCGCTGGATCCGCCGCCGGCCGAGAACGCCCGCGGCTGGCGGATCTACGCCGATCCCGCGGGGCATCCGTTCCGGATCTGCCTCGAGTAAGTCACCGACCGAAGGGCCCGTCGCACCAGACGGGCCCTTCGTCATGTCAGGCGCTGAAGTGCCTTGCGGGGTCGTACTGCGGGACCTGCTGGTAGCTGTTCACGCCGGGCTTCCCGCGCAGGTGGAACGCGCTCGGGTACGGCGTCTCCGGGTCGGTGATCCGCGTCGACGTCGGGATGTACCGGATGGTCAGCCCGCAGCGCCGGTTCGGGGAGGTGTTCGCGTTGCTGCCGTGCACGATGTTCGGGTGGTGCACCTCGACGTCGCCCGGCGCCAGCACCATGTCGACGGCCTTCGCCTCGTCGACCTCGACCGCGATCTCCTTGCCGAGCACGCTGTCCACGTCGGTGTTGTCGCGCATCGTCAGGACGTCGGAGCGATGGCTGCCCGGGATCACGCGCACACAGCCGTTCTCCGGCGTCGAGTGGTCGACGGCCAGCCAGAGCGTCACCACCTCCATCGGGTCGAGCGGCCAGAACGCGGCGTCCTGGTGCCACAGCACCGGCTGACCGGAGTACGGCGGCTTGGAGATGTAGTGCGAGGCGAACAGCGCGATGTCCGGCCCGATGAACTTCTCGGCGATGTCGACCAGCCGGTCGTCGCTCACCAGCCGGACCCAGAACGGGTCGTCGCGCAGATAGACGTGCCCGAGCTGCTCGGGCCGTACGTCGGGGTGCCGGGCCTGCAGCCACTCGACATGATCGTTCACTTCCTTGATCAGGTCGTGGTCGATGACGTCACGGAAGATCGCATATCCATCGGTTTCGAACATGACTCAAGCGTGCGCAATCTGCTGAGGATGTACTAGCAGAGGTGCGACCGGAATTTGTACTGTGTTGATGTGGAACAGGTCCTGCGGTTCGAGGCGCACGCGTTCGGCCGGCCCTATCACGCGGCCCGCGTGCGGATCCCGGCCCGTGCCCGGGACACCGAACTGCACACCCATGCGGACTTCCACGAGTTCATGGGCGTGGTGTCCGGCCGCGGCGAACACCTGCTGACCACCGGCGTCGCGCAGCTGCGGGCGGGCGACGTCGTACTGGTCCGGCCGAGCGACCGGCATGCCGTGCGCGGCTCCGCGCCCGACGGGTTGGAGTTCGTCAACGTCGCGTTCCCGAGCTCGCTCTGGCAGGGCTTCCTCGATCTGACCCGTACCTCGCGCGGCCCGATCAGCGTCCACCGGCCGGACGCGATCCCGGTCTTCGAGCACGCACTCGCCCGCTTCCAGGACGCGCCGACGACGTACGATCTGCTGCGCTTCTGGACCGATCTCCTCGACCTGCTCGTCCCGCACGACACCGGCGGCCCCGGCGTACCGGACTGGCTGGCGAAGGCGTGTACGGCGATGCGCGCCGAGGAGAACCTCCGCGGGGGAGTCCCGCGACTTCTCCGGCTGGCGGGCGTCAGCGCCGCGCATCTGTCCCGCACCATGCAGGCGGCGTACGGCGTGACCCCGACGGCCTTCGTCACCGACCTGCGCCTCGAGCACGCCGCATCCTTGCTCGCGGCAACCAGCACCTCGATCTCCGGCATCGCCACCCGCTGCGGCTTCAGCAGCCAGTCCTACTTCACCCGCTGCTTCACCACCGCGCACGCCCTGACCCCGAGCGAGTTCAGGCACCGCTCCCAGCGCGCGTTCGTGCCGTGAGGTAGTCGGCGACCTCCTGCTGTTCGAAGAACTCCGCCCAGCCGGGGACGTCGACGTCGTACTGCGTGTCTTTCAGTGAGAGGTCCGCGCCGCGGTCGATGAGGAAGCGGAGGGTGTCGAGTTCGCCGGTGCCGGCGGCGAGGTGGGCCGCGGTCATGCCGCCCGAGGTGCGTTCGTTGACGCCGAAGCCGCGGTCGGCGAGGTGCCGTACGACGTCCCAGCGTTGCGCCGCGGCCGCCTCCGCGAGCAGGGCGGGGCGATCGGCCGGGGTGAGGTCCCCGGCGAGGGCCGCCGGGAACGGGTCCTCGGCGCGCACCCCACGGTAGAAGTCGCGGACCGTGCCGACCTCGGCGCCGTGGTGGATCAGTTCGTCGATGATGTGCAGCGCGAAGGAGGTGCCGTCGTTGTCGCCGTACGGCCCGGCGATCGGGCCCATCGCGCGGTCGAGGTCGTCCTGGCTGAGCGCGGCGAGACGTCCGCGCCAGATCTCGTACGCCCGGTCCAGAGCGGCCAGCGCCTCCGAGGCCGACCCGGGTACCGGCGGCGGCTCCTCGGTCGCGGTGTGCCCGAACCAGGTCGCCGTACGTTCGGCCTGGAGGATGTCGACGAGGTGCGTGATCCGCCATGCGACAGTCGTGAACGGGGCCGGCGCGGGCGGGAGCCGGGACCCGTCGGCGACGTACCCCTCGGCGGTCTTGCGCACCGACCAGCAGCCGTCGAACGGTTCCCAGAAGTACTCGTCGTCGGTCAGCCCCTCGACGCGCTGCCGCAACCGTTGCCAGGCGAAGTCCGAGAGGTCCAGGAGGTTCTGCGAGAGCGTCGTCATGTCCTCACCGTAGGACGACCTGCGGACAGGATCGGTCCGCAGGTAGCAGAATGTCGGCAATGGACACCGCGACCCGCCTCCTCCGCCTGCTGTCCTTGCTGCATTCGCGTCCCCAATGGGACGGCGCCGAGCTGGCGGCAAGGCTCGAGATCACGCCTCGGACCGTACGCCGGGACGTGGCCCGGCTGCGGTCGCTCGGCTACCCGATCGACGCGGAGGCCGGGATCGGCGGCGGCTACCGGCTCGGCCCGGGCGGCCGGCTGCCACCGCTGCTGCTCGAGGACGCCGAGGCAGTTGCGATCGCGGTCGGCCTGCGGGTCGCGACCACCACGACGGTGTCCGGCGTCGAGGAAGCGGCGATCTCCGCGCTCGCCAAGCTGCACCAGGTGCTCCCGGTGCGGTTACGTGAGCAGGTCGACGCGATCGCCGCCCACACCACGCAGCTCCCGCAGGGCGAGCTGCCGCCGGTCGACGGCGGAGTCCTCGTCGTCCTCGCCGCCGGATGCCGTCACACCGAAGGCATCCGGTTCCGGTACCGCACCCACGACGGCACGGACTCCGAGCGCACGGTCGAACCGTTGCAGATCGTCCACACGGGCCGCCGCTGGTACCTCGTCGCCCGGGACCGCGACCGCCAGGCCTGGCGTACCTTCCGCGTGGACCGCATCACCCGACCGGAGCTGACCGGTTCGCGGTACCGTTTCGAGGATGCGCCGGACCCCGTCGCTTTCGTTGCCGAAGGCACCGGAGTCGCCCCGTGGGACCTCGTCGCCCGGCTCCGCGTCCAGGCGCCCGCCGAGACCGTCGCCCGGTTGATCCCGCCCACCCAGGGAGTCGTCGAGGCCCTGGACGCCCGTACCTGCGAGGTCCGCTTCGCCGCGAACGACCTCGGCCCGCTGGTCGCCCAGGTCACCCGGATCTACTGGCCCTTCGAGATCCTCGAACCAGCCGAACTCCGTGAGGCCGTCCACGACCACGCCCGCCGGCTACTGGACAGCTAGTGCCTTCCGGATCCGCTTCTCCGACACGGGGTACGGCGTACCGAGCGTCTGCGCGAACAGGCTGACCCGCAGCTCCTCGAGCATCCAGCGGACCTCCAGGAGCTCCGGGCTCGGGTACTTGCCGGTCGGGACCGCGCGGAGCTTCTTCCGGTACTCGTCGGTGAGCATGTCGACGACCGCCATCCCGGACCGGTCCCGCGCCGCGTTCGCGCCGAGCTTGTCCAGGCGCTGCTCCATCCCGCGCAGGTACCGGACCAGATCGGGCAGCCGCTTGGCGCCGGTGTCGGTGATGAAGCCGGGGTGCACGAGCCCTTCGAGCTGCCCGCGTACGTCGGACAGCGCAGCGAGCAACGCCGGCGACGACGCGCGGGAGATCTGCTTGTCGACGGCCCGCGCGTGCGCCAGGACCTGCTCCACCTGCTGCAGGATCGTCAGCACGGTGTCCGCGAGGTCGGACCGTACGGCGTCCCGCAGGATCGAGAACGCGGTGAGATTCCACGCCGGCCCGCCCGCCGCCGCCATCAACTGGTCGACGGCGGCCGCGATCGCGTCGTCCAGCAACTCGCCGACGTTGCGGTGCGGCCCGGCCATCAGCGTCATCTTCTGTTGATTGCTCAGTTGTCGCTGCACGACGTCGATCACCGACGGCATCGTCAGCAGCAACAGCCGGCGCGTACCCGCCCACATCGCCGCGGCCTGGTCGCGCTCGGTCTCCTGCAGGCGGATCGCGACGCTCTTGCCCTCGTCGTACAGCGCGGGATACCCGGCCACGGTGAGGCCGTTGCGGTGTTCGGAGAAGCTGCGCGGGAGATCGCCGAACGTCCAGTCGGTCAGCCCGGACTTCTCCAGCCCGCTGACCGCCTTCGACGCGACCTGCGAGATCGCGGCCGTGGTCTTCGGTTTCAGCTTCTCCTTGAGCCTGGCGAGATCCTTGCCCTCGGCCACCGTCTTGCGCTGGTCGTCCTCGACCCGGAACGTCATCCGCAGATGCTCGGGCACCCGGCTCCAGTCCCAGTCGCCCGGCTCGATCACCACGCCGCGGAGCTCCTGCAGCGCACGGGCCATCGCGTCGGTCAGCGGGCCGGAGGCCGGATCCAGCTCGGGGAGGATCTGCCGGGCGTGATCCGGGGCCGGCACGATGTTCCGCCTGATTGTTTTCGGCAACGATTTGATCAGGGTGGTGACGAGCTCCTCGCGGAACCCGGGAACGGTCCACTCGAAGCCGTCCGCGGTGACCTGGTTCAGCACCAGCAGGGGGATGTGCACGGTCACGCCGTCCGCGTCGGTGCCCGGCTCGAACGCGTAGGTGAGGCCGAACGTCATCCCGTTCTGCGTCCAGTGCAGCGGGAACTCGTTCTCCTTCACCTCGGCGCCCTCGCGGACCACCAGCGACCGCTCGAAGTCGAGCAGGTCGTGGTCGCGCTGCCGGGCCGTCTTCCACCAGGTGTCGAAGTGCCGGCCGGTCACCACCTCGGCGCCGATCCGCTCGTCGTAGAACTGGAACAGCGTCTCGTCGTCGACCAGCAGGTCGCGCCGCCGGGTACGCTCCTCGAGCTCCTCGACCTCTTCGATCAGCTTGCGGTTCTCGTGGAAGAACTTGTGGTGGGTGTCCCAGTCGCCCTCGACCAGCGCGTGCCGGATGAACAGCTCGCGGGACACCTCCGGGTCGACCTTGCCGTAGTTCACCTTGCGCCGGGCAACGATCGGCACGCCGTACAGCGTCAGCTTCTCGTACGCCATCACGGCGCCGGCCTTGCGTTCCCAGTGCGGCTCGGAGTACGAGCGCTTGATCAGGTGCGGCGCGAGCTCCTCGGCCCACTCAGGCTCGATCTTCGCGTTCACCCGGGCCCAGAGCTTCGAGGTCTCGACCAGCTCGGCGGCCATCACGAACTGCGGCGGCTTCTTGAACAGCCCGGAGCCGGGGAAGATCGCGAACTTCGTCCCGCGGGCGCCGAGGTACTGGTGCTGGTTCGCCGGGTCCTTCATGCCGAGGTGGCTGAGCAGGCCCGACATCAGCGACACGTGCACGGTCTGCGGGTCGGCCGGCTCACCGGAGTTCAGCTTCACGCCGATCTGCGACGCGACCTGGCGGAGCTGCGCGTAGATGTCCTGCCACTCGCGGACACGCAGGTAGTTCAGGTACTCGCTGCGGCACATCCGGCGGAACTGGTTGCCGGACAGCTCTTTCTGCTGTTTCTTCAGGTAGCCCCAGAGGTTCAGGTACCCGAGGAAGTCGCTGTTGGGGTCGCGGAACCGGGCGTGCGCCTGCTGGGCCTGCGCCTCCGCGTCGGTCGGGCGTTCGCGCGGGTCCTGGATCGAGAGCGCCGCGGCGATCACCATCACCTCGCGGACGCAGGCGTGCTTGTCCGCCTCGACGATCATCCGGGCCAGCCGCGGGTCGAGCGGGATCTGCGCGAGCTGCCGGCCGATCGGGGTGAGCTTGCCGCCCTTCGGGTTGTCGATCGCGCCGAGCTCGGTGAGCAACTGCAGGCCGTCGGTGATGCTGCGCTTGTCCGGCTCGTCGATGAACGGGAACGCGGCGATGTTGCCGAGCCCGATCGCGGTCATCTGCAGAATGACACTCGCGAGGTTCGTCCGCAGGATCTCCGGGTCGGTGAACTCCGGGCGGTTCTCGAAGTCCTCCTCCGAGTACAGCCGGATGCAGATGCCGTCACTGGTCCGGCCGCTGCGGCCCTTGCGCTGGTTCGCGCTGGCCTGCGAGACGGGCTCGATCGGGAGGTGCTGGACCTTGGTGCGGTGGCTGTAGCGCGAGATGCGCGCCGTACCGGGGTCGATCACGTACTTGATGCCGGGGACGGTCAGCGAGGTCTCGGCGACGTTCGTGGCGAGTACGATCCGGCGGTTCGAATGCGGCTGGAAGACGCGGTGCTGCTCGGCGTTCGAGAGCCTGGCGTAGAGCGGAAGGATCTCGGTGGTACGGCGTTCGCCGCGGTACTTGTCGCTCAGCGCGTCGGCGGTGTCGCGGATCTCCCGCTCGCCGGACAGGAACACCAGTACGTCGCCGTCGGCCTCGTACTCGAGTTCGTCGACCGCGTCCAGGATCGCCTGCGTCTGGTCGCGGTCGATCGTGCTCGGGTCGTCCGGGTCGTTGACCGGGCGGTACCGCACCTCGACCGGGTAGGTCCGGCCGGACACCTCGACGATCGGGGCCGGGTCGCCCTTGGCGTCGGCGAAGTGTGCGGCGAAGCGCTCCGGGTCGATGGTCGCGGAGGTGATGATCACCTTCAGGTCCGGGCGGCGGGGGAGCAGCCGTTTCAGGTACCCGAGGATGAAGTCGATGTTGAGGCTGCGTTCGTGCGCCTCGTCGATGATCAGCGTGTCGTACCGGGTGAGGTCGCGGTCGCGCTGCAGTTCGTTGAGCAGGATGCCGTCGGTCATCAGCTTGACCAGCGAACGCTCGCTGACCTTGTCGGTGAACCGGACCGCGAACCCGATCGTCTCACCCAGCTCGGTGCCGAGCTCCTCGGCGATCCGCTCCGCCACCGTGCGCGCGGCCAGCCGCCGCGGCTGGGTGTGCCCGATCATGCCGTGGATGCCGCGGCCGAGCTCGAGACAGATCTTCGGGATCTGCGTGGTCTTCCCCGACCCCGTCTCACCCGCGACCACGACGACCTGGTGATCGCGGATCGCGTCCGCGATCTCGTCCTTCAGCTGACTGACCGGCAACTCTTCCGGATACGAGATCTCCGGCACGGCCGCCCGCCGTACCTCGACCCGCCGCTCCGCCTGCTCGACCGCCGCCACCACCGCGCCCAGCTCGTCGGCGCGCTTGTGCTCTTCCTTCGTACGCCGAACCCGCTCGAGCCGCCGCCCCAGCATCTCCCGGTCGTACGCCGTCAACCCGTCGAGCCGCGACGCCACCTCACTCAAGCTGGAGGCGTCGCCACCGTCGGGACGCGCGCGACCATCGCCGGAGCTGGTGCGCTCGGCGTCGGGTGCCGGCTTGGCCGCTGCGGCTTGGGGAGTGCCGGACGGGGATGCGTTGGGGGCCCCCCGGCCACGGCCGCCGCGGCGGCGCCGGCGGGGTGCCGGGGCCGGGGTGGGGGCTGGGGGAGTGGACTCGGTCCGGGCATCAGGCATAACCCGACCAGTTTAGGCGGCCACCGCGAACGCCTCACCCCGATTACCCGGACGCCCGGCCCATCACAATCGCCGCACCGCCCGCGACCCACGCCTGGACCGCGCCGCCGGCGCGAATTGTGATGGCCTGGCGGTCCGTCAGTCGTGCGGCGAAGGCACCTTGACGGCGAGCACCGGCACCGGCGACTCCAGCAGGACTCGTTGGGCGGTGCTGCCGAGGATCAGCTTGCCGACGGGGCTGCGGCGTCGGAGGCCGAGGACGATGAGCTCGACGTCGTCCGCGGCGGCGGCCTTCAGGAGGGCGCCGGCGACGTCGCCCTCGGAGAGGGCCTGCTGGATCGTCACCTCCACACCCTGCTCGCGCAGCCTCGCCTCAGCAGCGGCCAACTCGTCGGCGTTGGCGTAGCGGGCGTCGATGTAGGAGTCCCCGCGGCTCGTGTTCAGCAGCAGGATCGAGGCCCCGCGCAGCGCGGCCTCGGCCGCCGCCGCGGTCAGCGCCGCCTCACCCTCGGGCGTTGGTACGTATCCGACGAGAATCTTCACGGCCCCCACTCTCCCATCAATGAGCCGCTCCGCCGCGCATAGGCTCGTCCCGTGCCCGAACTCCAAGTGGTCCTCCCGGACGAGTCCGCCACCATGCCACCCGAACGCCTCGTCGAGCTGGCGATCGCGGCCGAGGACCTCGGCTACGGAACGGCCTGGCTGCCCGACCACGTTCTCCCACCGGGCGAGTTCGGCTCGACGTACGGCGGTGTCTACGAGCCGCTCGTGACGATCGGCTACCTCGCCGCACGGACGACCCGGATCCGGTTCGGTACGTCGGTGCTCGTACTGCCGCTGCGCAACCCGTACGTCGTGGCAAAGCAGGCCGCGACGCTGCACCGCCTCTCGGGCGAACGGCTCGTACTCGGCGTCGGCGCGGGCTGGGCGAAGGCGGAGTTCGCCGCGGTCGGCGCGGTGTTCGAGGAGCGTGGTCGACGTACGGACGAGTCGCTGGCAGTCATCCGCGACCTCTTCGAGGGCCGGGACCGGGGTGGCGTGTTCGAGCCCGCACTGCGCGCACCGCTTCCACTGATGATCGGCGGTACGACGGGACCCGCCCTGCGCCGGGCCGCCCGCTACGGCGACGAGTGGCAGGGCCTCGGCCTGGACGGCGCCGGCTTCGCGGCGGCGGTCGCGCGCCTGCGCTCGTACGGCGACCGGCCGGTCCGGGTCGGCACGCGCCTTGACTGGTCGGCGGGCGATCCGGCTCCCGTCGTCGCAATGGCACATGAGCTGACCGCCGCAGGCGCGGAGACCCTGGCCGTGTCCTTCGGCGACGAGAAGGACGCCCTGGACCGCATGACTCAGTTCCACACCTTGTTTACGGCGGGCTGAGGCCGTTGCGGAGGATCTTCCCGGTGGCGTTGCGGGGAAGTTCGTCGAGGATGACGACCTGGCGTGGGGTTTTGTAGCGGGCGAGGTTGGACTTCACGTGGGTGATGAGTTCGTCCTCGGTGGCTGGTGCGGTGAGTACGACGTACGCGACGAGCCGTTGGCCGAACTCGTCGTCGGGTACGCCGGTGACGACTGCTTCCGCGACCGCGGGGTGCGCGGCGAGGCATTGTTCTACCTCGACCGGGTACACGTTCTCGCCGCCGGACACGATCATGTCGTCCTCGCGGCCGTCGACGTACAGTCGGCCGGTGGGGTCGAGGTGGCCGAGGTCGCCGGTGCTCATGCGGCCGTCGACGACGGTCTTGTTCGTACCGTCGGAGTACCCGCCGAACACCAGGCCGCCGCCGGCGAAGATCCGTCCGGTTGTGCCGGCCGGCACGGGGTGGTCCTGATCGTCGAGGATGCGGATCGAACTGCCGAGACACGGGCGACCGACGGTGCCCGGCGCCTCGACCAGGTCTGCGGCGGTGGCGATTGTCGCGATGCCGACCTCGCTGGAACCGTACGCGTCGCACAACACCGGCCCGAATCGCTCGATGAACTCCGCCGCCAACGGTGCGCCGAGTTGTGCGGCTCCGGAGATGACCGCCCGGAGCGAACGCAGGTCGTACGTCGCGGTCTCCGTCGGTCCGAGCTCCAACAGCCGCCGTAACATCACCGGCACCGCGACCACGGACCCCGCCCGCGTCGCCTCGACGTCAGCAAGCAAGGTGGCAGCGTCGAACCGCGGCCGCACCACGAGCGGCGACCCGAGGAACAACGCCAGCATCGACATCAACAACCCGACCCCATGGAACAACGGCGGCCCGACCACCATCGGCTCCCCAGCCCGAACCCCGAACCGCTGCACCGCGCTCCCCGTCAACCCCGCCAACCCCAAGGCCCCGGTAACCCGAGGAGCCCCCTTGGGCGCCCCCGTAGTCCCCGAAGTCAGCAAGGTGATCCGCCCAACCCGCCCCCCAACCGGCGCCTCCGGCGCAGTACTCCGCGCCAAGTCGTCCAGACTCACAACCCCCGAGCCCAGCAAACCCGCACCACTGTCATCCGCTCCGCTGTCACCCGCTTCGCGTTGACCTGCGCTGTGCTCACCTGCGCTGCTGCGACCCGCGCTGCTGTCACCTGTGCCGCGCTCACCCGCGCTGGTGTCACCCACGCCGCGCTCACCTGCGCTGGTGTCGCCTGCACCGCGTTCACCTGCGCGCCTGTCACCTGCGCGCCTGTCACCTGCGCGCCTGTCACCCGCGCTGCTGTCACCCGCGCTGGTGAGCACCGCATGCTCCGGCTCGGGCCGTGCGACGGGGGTGTGCTGGGCCGACGTGTGCTGGGCCGACGTGTGCTGGGCCGACGTGTGCTGGGCCGACGTGTGCTGGGCCGACGTGTGCTGGGCCGACGTGTGCTGGGCCGGGGTGTGCTGGGCCGGGGTGTGCTGGGCCGGCGTGTGTTCTGTGTGAGCGCGTGCATCGGGGTCGGTCGATCGGTGCCCCGTGCCGGTCGGGTGGTGGTCCGTGCCGGTCGGATGGTGTTCTGCGATGGTCGGGTCGTGGTCTGTGCTGGTCGGGTCCTGGTCCGTGCTGGCCCGGTCGTGGTCCGGGCTGGGCGGGTGGTGCTCTGCGCTGGGTGGGTGGTGGTCTGCGCCGGCTGGGCCGTGGTCCGCGCTGGTCGATCGGTGCTCCGGGCTGGCTGGGTGGTGCTCTGCGCTGGCCGGGTGGTGGTCCGTGCCGGTCGGGTCGTGGTCCGGGCTGGTCGTGTGGTGCACTGCGCTGGCTGGGTGGTGCTCTGCGCTGGCCGGGTGGTGGTCCGTGCCGGTCGGGTCGTGGTCCGGGCTCGGCGGGTGGTGCACTGCGCTGGGCGGGTGGTGGTCCGGGCTGGGCGGGTGGTGCTCTGCGCTGGTCGGGTCGTGGTCCGGGCTGGGTGGGTTGTGGGCCGCGTCTGTGGGGTCGGGTGTTGGGGGTGGTGGGGTGGAGTGGATGGAGGGGATGTCTGGGGGTGGGGGGAATTCTGGGTCGTGGATGAGGAGGTTGGGGTGGTGTTGGTCGAGGACCGTGCGGAGTTGGGGTGGGGCGAATTCTGTGTTGAGGAAGAGGATGTCGGCGCCGAGGCGGGAGGCGGCCAGGGTGGCTTCGAGGAAGCCAGGGTGGTTGCGGCAGAGGATGGCTACCTTGCTGCCGGCACCGATTCCGTGGTCGGCGTGCAAGCCGGCCGCGATCCGCTCGCACCGGGCGTCGAGCTCGGCGTACGTGAGCCGATGGTCCCCGCAGATCACCGCCGCCCGGTCCGGGAAGCGGATGGCTGCGACCGCGGCGAGGGTCGCCATCGACTGGCCCCAGGTCCGGAGTGCTCGCTCGATCCGCACCAGTTGCGCCGGCCCGGCCGAGCGCCACACGCCGGACCTGATCAGCGCCACCGGCAACCCGCCGACCTCGGCCGCGCGCGGGCGTACACCTTGTGCGTGCCGGGCCGCGGCCTGCATCAGCCACTCGGGCGGGCGGATGGGGCCGATCGGGTGGATCATCGCTTCTTCCCGCCTCCCGTACGCCGGAAGTACTGCGCCAGCAGCCGATCCGTCGGCACCCGCAGAAGGTTGCCCACGGCATCGGCCGGGCGGACGAACGGCGGCGTGATGTTGTGCGGCCGCTCCGCCACCGCCGTACACACCTGGTCGGCGGCCTGCTCCGGCGACAACCCGGGCAGCTTGTTCAGCAACGGCGTCGGCTCACTCATCCGGGTATGCACCAGCCCCATGTAGACGGTGGACGTAGTCACCCCGTCCCCGCGCACCTCCTGCGCCACGCACCGCAGCCACACGTCGAACGCGCTCTTCGACGCGAGGTACGCCGACCACCGCGCCATCGGCGGCGTCCGTACTCCGGCCGTGGACACGTTGACGATGTGCCCGGACCGCCGTTCCCGCATCGAGGGCAGCAGTTCGAGCACGAGCTTGGCCGGTCCGAGGTAGTTGACCGCGTTGGTCCGCTCGATGTCGTGGAACCGCTGGTACGTGTCCGCGATCGACCGACGGATCGATTTGCCCGCGTTGTTCACGAGTACGTCGACCCGCCCGTGCTCGGCCAGCACCGTCCGCACCAGCTCCTCGACGGCCGCCGGATCCGCCAGGTTCGCCGGATACACGTACGCCGAGCCGCCGGCCGACCGGATCTCGTCGGCGACCACCCGCAGCTGGTCCTCGGTGCGTGCGACCAGCAGCACGGTCGCGCCGGCCGCGGCCAGCCGCCGGGCGGTCGCCTCGCCGATCCCGTACGACGAACCCGTGACCAGGACGACCTTCCCGCGCACCGCGGCCGCGAGTCGTTCGTCGGAGATCCGGGCCCGCCCGTTGGTCAGCGCGACGAGCAACGGCCACCCGGGAGGACGCTTCGAAGCCACCATGCCGTTGACATTACCCGCTGGTAGCCATCAGCGGGAGCCTTCAACCCACCCTGAGCAACCACTCCTTCACGAACGCGCGCAGCAGCTCCGGCTGCTCGATCTGCAGGTTGTGACCGGCCACGTCCAGCACGGCGTACGTCGCCCGCGGATAGTGGGGGAGCAACGGGAACAGGTCCTCGAACCCGGTCACCGCGTCCTGCCGCCCGCACAGGATCAGCGACGGTCCGAGGTACGGCGGGCCGCTCTCCGGCGCGATCGTCAGTGCCCAGTTCTTCTGGATGCGCTCCATCGCCGCCTTGTCGGCGATCTCCAGCCCCGGCGCCACGTCCGAGCGGTACGCCGCCAGCGCCGCCGCGGTCTCCACCACCGCCAGGTCGGTGAAGTCCTCGCCCTCCTCGAGCGACTCGAGCACACCGGGCTCGCTCCGCAGCACGACGTGCTCGGGCAGCTTCCGGTCCTGGTGCCGGAGCTCGCCGATCGCGCAGATCATCGCCAGCCCGCGGACCTGCTCCGGTCTCTCCGCGACCAGGCCGCGCGCGAGGTACCCGCCGTACGACTCGCCGAGTAAGAGGAACGGCTCGTCGCCGATCTGCTCGTCGATGAACGCCCGCAGCGCCGCCATGATCCCGTCCGAGCTGTCGATGTCGCCGGCCGGGCTCTGCCCCATCGCGGGGAGGTCCGGATAGAGCCGGCGGTATCCGGTGAGCTCGCTGAAGATCGGCTCCAGACAGCCGGTCATCAGCCGGTGGTCCGGTGTCCAGCCGTGGATCGCGAGCACGGGGACGCCGTCGCCGTGGGACACGAAGTGCAGTGTCATCGAAGTGCCTTTCGCCGAGCAGGGGTTGAAGCGAAACCCAGTTGTAGCAAGCCCTTCCGACAGTTTTAGAGTCTGACCATGGCCCGTCGCTCAGCACTTCCCCCGATTCCCGATGCCGCCGTCCTCCGTGCCCGCCTGGACCGCGCCCGCGAGGCCGCGGCCGGCACCGGCCTGGTGATCGCGCCGGGCTCCGACCTGCGCTACCTGATCGGTCAGCCGGGCGGTTCGTTCGAGCGCCTCACCGCGCTGCTGATCCCGGCCGACGGCGCCCCGGCGCTCGTCGTACCGAAGCTCGAGGCTCCTGGGTACGACGGCCTGCCGCTCGAGGACCTGGGCGTCGAGGTGGTGACCTGGGTGGACGGCGTCGACCCGTACAAGCTGGCCGCCGACCGGCTGGGTGGCGCCGCCACGGTCGCGGTCAGCGACTTCACGCCCGCCCTGCACGTGCTGGCGATCCGGGACGCGCTGCCCAAGGCCGAGCAGGTGCTGGCCGGCCCGATCGTCCGCGAGCTCCGGATGCGCAAGGACGCCGCCGAGATCGACGCGCTCCGGAAGGCGGGCGCCGCGATCGACCGCGTGCACGCCCGGGTCGGCGAGTGGTTGCGGGCCGGCCGGACCGAGGCCGAGGTCGGTGCTGACATCGCCGCCGCGATCGTCACGGAGGGCCACACCGAGGCGGACTTCGTGATCGTCGCCAGCGGCCCGAACGGCGCCAGCCCGCACCACGCGCTGTCCGAGCGGGTGATCGAGGCCGGTGACGTGGTGGTCGTCGACATCGGCGGACCCGTTGCCGAGGGCTACAACTCCGACTCCACCCGGACGTACGCCGTCGGTACGCCCCGGGACGCCGACGTGGCCGCGACGTACGCCGTACTGCAGGCGGCGCAGCAGGCCGCCGTGGACGCCGTACGGCCGGGTGCGACCGCGGAGTCGATCGACGCGGCGGCGCGGGACGTGATCGCGGCGGCCGGGTTCGGCGACTACTTCATCCACCGGACCGGGCACGGGATCGGGCTGGACGTGCACGAGGAGCCGTACATCGTCGCCGGCAACGACCTGCCGCTCGAGCCCGGTATGGCGTTCAGCGTCGAGCCGGGCATCTACCAGGCCGGCCGCTGGGGTGCGCGGATCGAGGACATCGTCGTCGTCACCGCGGACGGCGTGGAGCCGATGAACAAGCAGTCCCACGACCTGGTCGAGGTCTAGCCCGCCCGGAACGTCTTGCGGTAGGCGAGCGGGGACACCCCGAGCTCCGACCGCAGGTGGTGTCGCAGGGAGGCCGCCGTACCGAGGCCGGCCTCCTCGGCGATCCGGTCGACGGACAGGTCGGTCGTCTCCAGCAGGTGGCACGCGTGCCGCACCCGCTGCTGCAGCAACCACGTCCCCGGCGACTGACCGGTCTCCGCCTTGAAGCGCCGGCTGAACGTCCGCACGCTCATCTGCGCGTACGCCGCCATCGCGGACAGGCTGATCTCGGTGTTCAGGTGCCGCAACGCCCACGCCCGGGTCGGCGACGTACCCTCGCTGCCTTCCTCGGGTACGGCGTGCTCGATGAACTGGGACTGGCCGCCGTCGCGCCAGGGTGCGACCACGCAGTGCCGGGCGGCCCGGTTCGCGACCTCGGAGCCGAAGTCGCGGCGGATCAGGTGCAGGCAGAGGTCGATCCCGGCGGCGAGACCGGCCGAGGTGAGGACGTCGCCGTCGTCGATGAACAGCCGGTCCTCGTCGAGCTTCACCTGTGGATAGACGGTGCGGAAAAGCTCGGCGCGCTCCCAGTGCGTGGTCGCCGGCCGGTCGTCGAGGTACCCGGCCGCGCCGAGGACGAACGCGCCGGTGCAGATCGAGGCGATCCGGGTGCCGGGCCGGATGGTGGCGAGCGCGGCGGCGAGGTCGTCGGGCAGTGTGCCCTCATGCCGTGGCTGGTGGATGTAGGTGCCCGGGACGATCACGGTGTCGGCTGCCGCCAGGGCCTCGGGGCCGTGGTCCGGTGTGAGCGTGAACCCGGCGCCGGCGCGGACCGGTCCGCCGAGGCCGCAGATCCGGATGTCGTACAGCTTGGTGCCGTCGGCCGTGGTCGCGGCGCCGAACACGGTCGGCGGGATGGTCAGGTCGAACCCGACCACCGGTTCGAGCGCGAGCACCGCGATCACGTGCGGCGTCGAGGGTGACTGGCGACTCATGGCCATATCTTGACACATGTTGACTATGTGGCCACTAGTTCGATGAGCGTCGAACCGGCACTCTGGTCCGGTGACGCAGATTCTGGAGACGAAGAAGGCCCCTCGGGTGCACCTGGCCTGGGCGGTCGCGGTGGTCGGGTTCGTGACGCTGATCGGGGCGGCCGGCTTCCGGTCGGTGCCGAGCGTGCTGCTCGACCCGTTGCACGAGGAGTTCGGCTGGTCGCACGCGACGATCTCGACGGCGGTGTCGATCAACTTGCTGCTGTACGGCGGCATCTCGCCGTTCGCGGCCGCGCTGATGGACCGGCTCGGGTTGCGGAAGGTTGTCGCCGGGGCGCTCGTGCTGATCGCGTTGGGCAGCGGGCTGACCGTCTTCATGACCGCGTCGTGGCAACTGTTGCTCTGCTGGGGTCTGCTGGTCGGTGTCGGCACGGGCTCGATGTCCATGACGTTCGTGGCGACCATTACCGGTCGTTGGTTCGTACATCGCCGCGGTCTTGTGACCGGGATCCTCACAGCGGCCGGTGCGACGGGTCAGTTGATCTTCTTGCCACTCATTGCGTCTCTGGCTGCGCGGTACGGGTGGCGGGTGCCTGCGCTGGTAGCAGCCGGTGCTGCGCTGGCCGTCGTACCGCTCGTGGTTCTGTTCCTGCGGGACTTCCCGAGCGACGTTGGGCTTCGTGCGTACGGGGCTCCGGAGGGCAGTACCGCGGGGCAGCGGGTCGTCGCGACCGGGAGTAGCGCCGTACGGGCGGTGAACGCGTTGCGGATGGCTGTCCGGCGGCCGGCGTTCTGGTTGCTCGCCGGTGGGTTCGCGATCTGTGGGGCGTCGACCAACGGGCTGGTCGGCACGCACTTCGTGACCGCCGCGCACGACCATGGGATGCCTGTGACCACCGCTGCGTCACTGCTGGCGCTGGTGGGTGTGTTCGACGTGGGCGGGACGATCTTCTCCGGGTACCTGACCGACCGTTGGGATCCGCGGTACCTGTTGATCGCGTACTACTCGCTGCGGGGGCTGTCGCTGTTGGTGCTTCCTTCGCTGCTGGGTCCGACGGCCGCGCCGAGTACGTGGGTGTTCATCATCTTCTACGGGCTCGACTGGGTCGCGACCGTTCCGCCGACGGTGGCGTTGTGCCGGGAGTGGTTCGGGGAGGACGGGCCGATCGTGTTCGGGTGGGTGTTCGCGTCGCACCAGGTGGGTGCCGCGCTGGCCGCGACCGGCGCGGGCGCGATCCGGGACGCGCAGGGGAGCTACAACCTGGCGTGGTACCTGGCCGGTGGGTTGTGCGCCGGGGCGGCGTTGATGTCCGCGAGTATCGGGCGCCGGGTCGTGACCGCCTGAGCCTGTCCGCTAGCCTCGATATAAGTTGAGGTTGGAGGGCAGGGCGATGGACATCGAGCCGGGTGAGCTGACCGTCGGGCAGCTGTCGCAACGCAGTGGCGTGGCGATCTCGGCGCTGCACTTCTACGAGCGCCAGGGGCTGATTCTGAGCCGCCGTACGTCCGGGAACCAGCGCCGCTACAAGCGGGACACGTTGCGGCGGGTGGCGCTGATCCGGATCGCGCAGCGGGTCGGCATCCCGCTCTCCGAGGTGGCCGCGATCCTGAAGCTGCTGCCGGAGAACCGGACGCCGACGCGCGCGGACTGGGAGCGCATCTCGGAGTGCTGGCAGGCCGAACTCGACCGGCGGATCCTGCACCTGGAACAACTCCGCGACGACTTCAAGGACTGCGTCGGCTGCGGCTGTCTCTCCCTCGACCGCTGCGCCCTGGCCAACCCCCACGACACCCTGGCCACCACCGGCCCCGGTCCCCGCCGCCTCCTCACCTCTGACAACACCCCCTGCCATCCCGCCCACTGCGCCTGAGTTGTCCACAGGTGGGTGGTCGCGGCGAGCGGGTTGGGGGTGGGGGCGTCTAGGGTTTCCGGCATGGGTGAGACCGACTCGATGGTGACGCTGACCGAGGACCGGGCGAAGGTTGCCGGGGACGTGATCCGGGCGATCGCGGGTGACGCCGCGCGGTTGCGGCCGGATCAGGAGACCGCGGTCGCGGCGCTCTGCGAGGCGGCGGCGCGGGTGCTGGTGGTGCAGGCGACCGGTTGGGGCAAGTCGGCGGTCTACTGGGCGGCGACCGCGATCCGCCGGGCGGAAGGCTTCGGCCCGACGCTGGTGGTGTCGCCACTGCTGTCGTTGATGCGCGACCAGGTCGGCGCCGCGAGCCGGGCCGGCCTCCGCGCCGCGACCCTGAACTCGAACAACATCGACGCCTGGTCCGAGATCGAGCACGACCTGCGTACGGGCGCCATCGACGTACTGCTGGTGTCCCCGGAGCGCCTGGCCAACCCGGGCTTCGGCCGCCGGGTGCTGGACGGTCTCGCCGGCAACATCGGCCTCCTCGTGATCGACGAGGCGCACGCGGTGTCGGACTGGGGTCACGACTTCCGGCCCGACTATCGCCGGGTGTCCGACGTGCTGCAGAAGCTCAACCCTGACACGCCCGTCCTGGCGACGACCGCGACGGCGAACTCGCGGGTCACGGACGACGTCGCGAAGCAGCTCGGCGCGTCGACGCTGGTACTGCGCGGTCCGCTGGCGCGGTCGAGCCTGCAGCTTGCCGTGGTGGACGCGCTTTCGCCGCTGGACCGATTCGCGTGGGTGGTCGACGTGCTGCCGCAGCTGCCGGGGTCAGGGATCGTGTACGCGCTGACCGTCGCGGATGCGCAGCGGTTGGCCGCGGTGGTGCAGGAGGTGCACGGGCGAGACGTGCCGGTGGCGGCGTACACCGGGCAGTTGGAGGCGGGGGAGCGGGAGAGCCTCGAGGACGCGTTGCGCGACAACCGATTGAAGGCGCTGATCGCGACGTCGGCGTTGGGCATGGGGTACGACAAGCCGGACCTCGGGTTCGTCGTCCATGTGGGTTCACCGCCGTCGCCGGTGTCGTACTACCAGCAGGTCGGGCGTGCCGGGCGCGGGATCGACCACGCGGTGGTCGCGCTGCTGCCGTCGGATGCGGACTCGGGTGTGTGGGACTACTTCGCGACCGCGACCATCCCGGTGCCGGAGAACGTGCAGCGGCTGTTGCGCGCGCTGGAGGGCTACGGGCCGGATCAGCCCGCGTCGGTGCCGGCGCTGGAGGCGGAGACGGGGCTGCGGCGTACGCGGGTCGAGTTGATGCTGAAGCAGCTGGCTGTGGACGGGGTCGTGGAGCGGGTCGAGCGTGGCTGGTTGCGGACCGGGGCCGAGTGGACGTTCGACGCCGCGCACTACGACGGGATCGTGTCGGTACGCCGGCGCGAGGCCGACATCATGCGCGCCTACACCCGCGGCGACCGTTGCCTGATGCAACTGCTCCAGGAGTCGCTGGACGATCCGTCGGCGGAGCCGTGCGGGCGGTGCTCGGTGTGCCTGGGGAAGCTGCCGGAGCCGCTGGTGTCACAGCCGGATCCGGAGACGGTGGCGGCGGTGACGCGGTTGCTGCGTGGCGAGGTGCACGTGCTGGAGCCGCGGAAGATGTGGCCGGGCGGGGCGTTCGGCGCCCGCGGGAAGATCCCGCCGGCGTTGTCCGCCGAGCCCGGCCGGATCATCGTGTACGCCGACGCGCCCGAATGGCGGGAGGTGTTGCAGGGGGCGTTCAACGGTACGCCGACCCACGACGCCGTGGAGGCGCTGAAGGCGGGCGCCGTCGCCGCCCTGTCCCGTTGGCGCGGCTCGTGGTCGTCCCGCCCGGAGGTCGTCGTACCACTCGCTGCCGGTGGTCACCCCGACCTGACGTCGGTGGTCGCCGATCACGTCGCCGGAGTCGGCCGCCTCGACCGCACCGAGCTGACGGTCAACCGCACCGGCTACACCGACGACTTGTCCTCAGCCGAAGAGGCCAAGGTCTGGCGGGACGGCATCGTCGTAGATCCCGGCACAGCCCAGTCCGTCACCGACCGAACAGTCCTCCTGCTGGTGGACGCCACCTCATCCCAGTGGCCGGTCACCGTAGCCACCGCCAAACTCCGCGAAGCCGGCGCCGCCGCCGTCCTCCCACTGGTCATCCACAAACGCCCCTAGGCTCTCCAACTCTCCAACTGATCGGTCCACGCCACCTGCGCGTGCAGGAGATCTGCGAGCACGTCTGCGTGGGTCGTTGCGAGGTCGTGGGACTCGGACGGATCGTCCGCGAGGTTGTAGAGGTGGGTGCCTGGAGTGGTGGGGGTGCCTAGGCGGTCGGACGGGTTGGTGAGGAGTTTCCACGCGCCTCGGCGGATGGCCTGCTGTCCCGCGTATTCCCAGGCCAGGGTTCGTTCGGGGACGGTGCCTTCAACCAGGAGAGGCAGGAGGTCGGTGCCGTCGACGGCTGGTGGGAGCGGTACGTCGGCGGCCGCGAGGACGGTGGGGAGTACGTCCATCATCGCCGCGGGCTCCGAGCACTCGACGCCGGCAGGCAATCCGGCCGGCCAGGACCAGATGCCGGGAACGCGGATCCCGCCCTCGTACAGCGAGCCCTTGTGCCCGCGAAGGCCTCCGGCCGACCCGCCGGCGTACGCGATCTCCTCGCCGCCCAGCCAGTTGCGGTCCTCCGCTGACGGGCCGTTGTCGGACGAGAAGAAGATGATCGTGTCGTCGAGCCGCCCGGTCTCCTCGAGTGCCGCGACGATCCGCCCGACCCCGTCGTCGACCCGGGTGATCATCGCCGCCATCACCTGCCTGTCCCACGGCAGGTGCGAGTACTGCGCCATCGCGTCCGCCGGCGCGTGCATCGGGTAGTGCGGCGCGTTGTACGCGACATAGCAAAGGAACGGATCGTCCACAGCGGAGATGAACGACACCGCCCGGTCGGTGATCAGATCGGTCAGGTACTCCCCGTTGCACCAGACCTCCTCATCACCGGACCACAGGTCGTGCAGCGGATTCCGCACTCCCCAGTACATGATGTGCGAGTAGTAGTCGACGCACCCGGCCCGGAACCCGAAGTGCTCGCCGAACCCGAACCGCAGCGGCGCCGACGCGGCATCCACCCCCAGATGCCACTTGCCGAAGATCGCCGTACGCCACCCCGCTCCCGACAGCGCCGACGCGACCGTCTCCTGCGGCGGCAGCCCGTGGGTGTCGCGCGCCGCCCCGAGGATCGCCTCGACCCCGGCGTGCGCCGGATGCCGCCCGGTCAGCAGCGCGGCCCGCGACGGCGAGCAGACGGGGGAGTTCGAGTACCAGTCGGTCATCCGTACGCCGCGGGCGGCCAGCGCGTCGAGGTGCGGCGTACGGATCTCGGGGCTGCCGTAGCAGCCGAGATCGCCCCAGCCGAGGTCTCCAGCAAGGATTTCAGGTCCGAGAGCAACGCCGGCCACCCGTCCTGGATCATGGTCCGGATCGTGCTGTCCGGTTCGAAGCCGCTGTGGATCAGGGTCAGCTTCACCTTGTCGTCGACCGGCTCCAGCTCGAAGGTTGCCGTGGACAACGGCTCCTGGGCGGCCCGCTCGTACGTCGCGTCGTCGAGGTCGTACCGCTGGGCGAACTCAGGCGTGACGTGGTGCCAGGCGTAGGACAGCCGCGTGTACGGCGTGTGCTCGAGCACCACCTGTCCCGGTCCGGCGATCGCCAGGCCGCCCTGGTGCCACACCATCGGCGAGCCGGGCTGCCAATCGGTCTCGAAGCCGAGCTGCCAGTACTGCTCGGTGAAGGCCGGATCGGTGAGCGCCTGCCAGAGCCGCTCGGGGGTCGTCCGGATGTAGGTCGTGTAGACGAAGTCGTTCACAGGAGTCTCCAAGGAGGTCTTGAGGTCGGCGAGCAACTGCACCCGCCGCCGGTCGTACTGATGGATCCACCGGTCCGCGATCGCGTTGATCGGTTCGGCGTTCAGGTGGTGCAACTTCTCCCGCCCGCGCCACACAGTGGTGATGAGGTTCGCGCTCTCCAGGACGGCGAGGTGCTTGCTCACGGACTGCCGGGCCATGTCCAGCTCGGCGCACAGCTCCCGCAGCGTCTGCCCGTTCCGCACGTTCAGCAGGTCGAGCAGCCGCCGCCGGCTGGGGTCGGCCAGCGCCCGGAACACGTCGTCGTCCATAGCACTCCCGCTCCAGAAAGGCAGCCGTCCGGCTGCATGATCAAGATATGCAGCCAATAAGCTGCATGTCAAACCTGATTGGATGGCGGTGTGGACATCACCAGCCTCGGCTTCCGTACCGACCTGCTGCTGCTCGAGCTCGGCGGCAGCGAGTTCCGCGACACCGGCGAGTACGTCGTGGTCCGCACGCCGCAGAACCCCGGCTTCTGGTGGGGCAACTACCTGCTCTACCGGACGCCGTTCGCGCCGGACGACACCGAGCTCCGGCTGGCCGACTTCCAGCGCGAGTTCCCGGACGCGAAACATGTTGCGTTCGGCATCGACAGCACCGACGGCGACGCGGGCGCCGTGGACGAGCTGACCGCGGCCGGGTTCGAGATCGAGCCCAACGTGGTGATGACCGCCGAGCGGGTGGTCCCGCCGCCGCACGCGAACGAGCAGGCGACGTACCGCTTCCTGAGCAGCGACGACGACTGGGAGCAGGTGTACCACCAGAGTCTGGCCTGCGCGGAGATGACGGTCGACGACGACTACCGGGAGTTCACCCGGCGCAAGCTGGTGGCGAAACGTGAGGTGGTGGACGCGGGGAACGGCAAGTGGTTCGGCGCGTTCGACGGCGACCGGCTGCAGAGTTCGCTCGGCCTGATCTTCGACGGCAGCGGCCTGGGCCGGTTCCAGAACGTCCAGACCTCGCCGGAGGACCGCGGCCGCGGTCTGGCCGGGACCCTCGTCCACCACGCGGCGACGTACGGGCTGACACAGGCCCGGAAGCTGGTGATGGTGGCGGACCCGGCCTATCTGGCGATCCGGATCTACCGGTCGCTGGGCTTCGCCGACACCGAGACCCAGCTCCAGATCGCCCGTCCGCCCGCGTGACAGACTGGCCCGCATGAGTCGGGTTGTGCTGGTCACCGGAGGAAGCCGCGGGATCGGGGCGGCCGCAGCGCTCGCGCTGGCCGCGGACGGTTGGGACGTGGGCGTGAACTACCGGACGCAGGCCGACGAGGCCGCGCGGGTGGTCAAGGCCTGCGCGGAACTCGGCCGCCGCGCGGTGGCCGTCCAGGCCGACGTGGTCGAGGCTGACCAGGTCGAGCGGCTGTTCGACACCGTGACGGCCGAGCTGGGCCCGATCGGTGCCGTGATCAACAACGCGGGCGTGGTCTCGCCGTCCGGCCGGGTCGCGGAGTACGACGCCGCGCGGCTGGAACGGGTCTTCCGGATCAACTCGATCAGCGCGTTCCTGGTCGCCGGCGCCGCGGTCCGCCGGATGTCCACGGCGTACGGCGGGAACGGCGGCGTCATCGTCAACGTCTCGTCGCGCGCCGCGGTGCTCGGGTCGGCGGGGGAGTACGTCGACTACGCCGCGAGCAAGGCCGCCGTGGACGCGTTGACGGTCGGCCTGGGCAACGAGGTCGCGAAGGAGGGCGTCCGTGTGCTCGGCGTCCGCCCCGGCCTGATCGAGACCGAGATCCACGAGCCGGGACGGCTGGACCGGATCGGGACGACGCCGCCGCTGGCCCGTCCGGGGAGGGCGGAGGAGGTCGCCGAGGTGATCGCGTTCCTGGCGTCGGACCGTTCGTCGTACATGACCGGGTCGACGGTAGACGTCGCCGGTGGCCGCTAAAGCGCTCCGCCCGGTCGACCTGGCCCGTCGCGCCGGGGTCTCGACCCAGCTCGTCCGCAACTATGAGGCGGACGGCATCCTGCCGCCGTCGCCGCGCTCCGACAGCGGGTACCGGCAGTACGGCCCGGAGCATGTCCAGGCTCTGCTGACGTACCGCGCGCTCGCGCCGGGCTTCGGTGCGGAGACGGCGACCGCGATCATGCGCGCCGTACACGAGGGCGACGAGGCGCTCGCGTACCGGCTCGTCGACGCCGCGCATGCCGCGCTGCACCAACAACGCCAGGCGACCGATGCCGCCAGCGATGCGCTCGCGGCGTTGGCGGCGGAGTACGTCGACGAGCATCCGGTGACGGGGCCGTCGTTGCTCGTGGGGGAGCTGGCGCACCGCCTCGGCATCCGTACGTCGGCGCTCCGCGTCTGGGAGGCCGCCGGCCTACTGGCGCCGACCCGCGAGCCGGGGACGAAGTACCGCCGGTACGGCCCCGAGGAGGTCCGGGATGCGCGCATCATCCACATGCTCCGCCAGGGCCGGTACTACTTCGAGCAGATCAGGCCCGTCCTCGACGGACTACGCCGTACCGGCAGCACCGAGGCGCTCCGGACCGCGATCGCCGAACGTCGTGCCGCCCACGACCGCCAGACCAAGGCGATGCTGTACGGCGCCGCGCTGCTCCATCAGCTGATCACTGAGGGACCGCGAGCCGCGTCGGGACCGACCGTCCCCGCACCGTGACCAGCTCGCTCTGCCGCCACTGATCCGACTCGGCCGTCGCCGCCTCCTCGACCGCGGTCATCGACGCGATCAACCGCCCGGGCGCGGTCTTCGCGAGCTCACTGAGCCGCGCGGCCTCGTTCACCGAGTCGCCGATCACCGTGTACTCGTGCCGCCGTACGTCGCCGACCGTGCCGGCCACCACGACGCCCGCGGTGATGCCGAGCCCGGCGGTTGCCTCGGGCAACTCGTCGGCCAGCCGCCGGGCCAGCTCCCGCCCCGCGGCGAGCGCGCTGCCCGCGGGATCCGGCAGCTCGGCCGGCGCCCCGAAGATCGCCAGCGCGGCATCGCCCGCAAACTTGTTCACGAACCCGCCCTGCCGATCGACCTCGGCGACCACGATCGCGAAGAACCGGTTCAGCAGCTGCACCACCTCGGTCGGCGGCCGCTGCGTGGCCAGCTCGGTGGACCCGACCAGGTCGACGAACAGTACGGCGGCGAACCGCTCCTCGCCGCCGAGCCGTTCACTCGTCAGCGCCTCCCGTACGACGCCGGGACCGACGTACCGCCCGAAGACGTCGCGGATCCGCTCGCGTTCGCGCAGTCCGTCGGTCATCCGGTTGAACCCGGCCTGCAGCGACCCGAGCTCGGTGCCGTCGAAGACCGGGATGCTGACATCCAGCCGGCCCTCGCCGATCAGGCTGAGCGCGTCCCGTACCGAGCGGACCGGCGCCACCACCGACTTCGCCGACAACCAGGTGAGCAGGTAGCCGTTGCCGAGCGCCACGATGCCGAGGGCAAGGATCACCACGGCCATCCGGGTCGTGGTCACGTCCCGCTCGATCAGCGCGAGTACGGCGGCCAGCATCAGGCCCGCGACCGGTACGGCGGACCCGACCGCCCAGAAGAACAGCGTCCGCGCCTTCAACCCGGCCGCGAGCAGGCGTCGTGGCGGCGGCGAATCGGCCAGCGCCCGCGCCGCGACCGGACGGAGTGCGAACTCGGTCAGCAGGTACGACACCGAGCAGGTGATGATCGCGCCGTCGATCACGGTCAGCGCGACGCGCAGCGCGTTCGCGGGCTGCAGCATCAGCGTCATCACGGTGAAGAACACGGCCGCGACCAGCCAGAGCAACACCTCGATCAGCGTCAGCCGCAGCGGCAACTGCAGGGTGGCGATCTGTTCCTGCCGGGTCGCGGGCCGGCCGAGCTCGATCCAGCGGGTGGTCCGCCGGGTCAGCCGCCCGCTCCAGACACAGCCGATCGTCATCGCGACCAGGAAGTACGCCGGGATCACGATCGCGTCGACGAGCTGGAGCTGGTCGACCAGCGACGGCCCGGGCAGGACGAAGACGGCCAGCACGAACACGACCAGCGCGCCGATCAGGTTGGTGCCGATCGAGAACGTGGTCATCAGGATCTGCAGCCGGATCCGCAGCCGCCGGGTGCTCTGGTCGGCCGGTCCGAGCAGCCAGGACCCGAACGGGCGCCGCCTGAGCACCAGCTCGGGGTTGCCCTGGGCCGTCCGCTGGATGGTCATGAGGCCTAGTCTGCCAAGTCAGGAGTGAAGGCGGGTTTTGGCACGGTGGTGCGGGTGGCCCAGATTGGCCGCCCGAACAGGTCCTTACCTGGGTACTGTTCCTCGGACGCCTCACTCGGGGAGCTTCCCTTGACGCACGATCGCCACTCCTACGCCGAGCCTGAGCGGGTCCGGACGACCCACTTGGAGCTCGACCTCGCGCTCGACTTCGGTCAGCAGGTGCTGTCCGGCAGCGCGACGCACACGCTCGCCTGGACCGGTGCCGGTGACCGGCTGGTTCTGGACACCCGCGACCTCACCGTGACCGGTGTCGAGGGGCAGACCGACGACGGCTGGGAGCCGCTCGAGTACAGCCTCGCCGACGCCGATCCGGAGCTCGGTTCCGCGCTGACGATCACGACCGCGGGCCATCCCCGGGTCAAGGTGAGCTACCGGACCGCGCCGACCGCGAGCGGGCTGCAGTGGCTGGAGCCGGCGATGACCGCCGGTGGCGTGCTGCCGTTCATGTTCAGCCAGTCGCAGGCGATCCACGCGCGCAGCTGGGTGCCGCTGCAGGACACCCCGAGCGTCCGGTTCAGCTACGCCGCGCACGTCACGGCGCCGCCGGAGCTGATGGTGCTGATGAGCGCCGACAACGGTACGACGTCGCGGCGCACCGGCTCGTACGACGTGGTGATGCCGGAGCCGATCCCGTCGTACCTGCTGGCGATCGCGGCGGGCGACCTGGTGTTCGAGGCACTCGGCGAGCGGTCCGGGGTGTGGGCCGAGCCCGCGACGGTGCGGAAGGCGGCGACCGAGTTCGCCGACACCGAGGAGATGATGCGGGTCACCGAGGAGCTCTTCGGCCCGTATCGCTGGGGCCGCTACGACCTGCTCGTGCTGCCGCCGTCCTTCCCGTACGGCGGGATGGAGAACCCGCGGATGACGTTCGCGACGCCGACCGTGGTGATCGGCGACAAGTCGCTGGTCAGCGTGATCGCGCACGAGCTCGCGCACAGCTGGTCGGGCAACCTCGTCACGCAGGACAGCTGGGACGACATCTGGCTGAACGAGGGCTTCACGTCGTACGTCGAGAACCGGATCGTCGAGGCGGTGTACGGGACCGAGTTCTCGGTGATGGAGACCGCGATCAAGCAGCACGCGACCGTGGTCAAGCTGGACCCGCTGACACCGGCCGAGCTCGCGGTCGAGCTGCCCGGGCTGCACCACCGGTCCGAGTACCACGGGACGACGTCGACCGGGCCGCTGAAGGGGTCGTGGTTCCTGTCCTGGCTGGAGGAGCGGTTCACGCGGGAGGTGTTCGACCCGTTCCTGCGCGGGTACTTCGACCGGTTCGCGTTCCGCAGCATCAACACCGACGACTTCGTCGCGCACCTGCGGGAGACGCTGCTCGCGTCGCACCCGGAGGTCGCGACGGCCGAGGAGCTGGCCGCGTGGCTGTACGAGCCGGGGATTCCGGCGTTCGCGGCGCGGGCGGTGTCGGCGCGGTTCCAGGTCGTGGACGAGGCGCGCAGTACGTGGCTCGCGACCGGTGAGCTGCCGCACGGCGCGGAGCGGTGGACGACGCAGGAGTGGCTGCGGTTCCTGGACGCGGCTCCCGACGTACTGAGCCCTGTGCTGCTGCAGCAGCTGGACCGCGCGTTCGGCCTGACCGGCACGGCGAACGGCGAGATCGCGCGTCGCTGGTACCAGATCGTGGCCGCGAGCAGCTACGAGGCGGCGTACGCCGAAATGGCCGAGTTCCTGACCAAGGTGGGCCGGATGAAACTCGTCCTTCCCGTCTACCAGGCCCTGGCCGGCACCGACCGGGCCTTCGCGGCCGAGGTCTTCGCCAAGGCCCGCCCGGGCTACCACCCGATCACCACGGCAGCGGTGCAGAAGATCCTCGGGCAGTAGCTCAGAGGTCGAGCTTGCGGCGGTGAACCTGGGTTCGCGGGCGGTAGCCGAGGCGTTCGTTGGTACGGCGCATCGGGATGTTGGTGTCGACCGTGTCGGTGAGGAGGCCATCGAGGTCGGGGAAGCGGCGGCGGGTCTCGTGGATCTGGGCAGCCTTCATCCACAGCGCCAGCCCGCGGCCACGGTGCTCCGGAAGGACCGCCGTGCCGTACAGCTGACCGTCTCCCTTCCCGTCACCTGGTACGACGACCTCGGTGAAGCCGGCCATCCGCCCGGTGCCGTCCAGCGCGGCGACGACGTACAGGTGGTCGCCGCGCCCCTCGATCAGCCGCGCGGCGTGCCGTGTCCGGTCAACGTCCCAGACGTCCGCCCCGGCCGAGATCGACCCGGACGGTGCGTCGGACATCCCGACCCGCGCGTCGGTGAACGTCTGCACGAGCTCGTCCGGCGCGACACCCTCCCACGACACCAGCCGGTACCCGGGAACCGCCGGTACGTCCGGCGTCCGCTGGGTGAGGTCGAGCCGCGCGTAGATCAGCGTCAGCCCGATCTCGAACCCGTGGTACTGCAGGAACCGGTCACCGACCGACCCCGCGTCGACGTCGGTGATCAGCGTCCGTACATCGTGATCGCGGGCGCCGCCGGCGACCGCGCCGAGCAGTTGGGTGCCGATGCCGTGCCGCCGTTCGGCCGGATGCACGTTCAGCTCGAACTCGGCGAGATGCGAGTGCGTACCGCGGCTGTCGAGCCGGAGGAACGCCGACCCGGCCGGCGTACCGTCGGCGTGCGCGGCCAGCCACGCGATCCGCCGGCTCAACGGGCGGAAGTCGGGGTCGGTGAGGGGAATCAGTCTGATGGTCAAGCCGTCAACATAACGCGGCGCGGGACCACGTGCCCGATCGTGTTGCCGGGCGCCGGGGATCGGCTACGGTGACGCGAAGCCGGAGCGGGGAGAGGAGCCTGGGGTGGCGGAACTGGACGCAGTACGACCGATCCGTACGGTCGGTGCCGATCACGTCGCGCTCCGCGAGCAGGTGCTCGCCGAACTGCGCCGGCGGATCGTCGACGGCGAGTACGGCGAGGGCGAACGGCTGACCGAGACGCGGGTCGCGGACGACTTCGGGGTGTCGCGCAATCCCGTTCGCGAGGCGTTGCGGGTGGTCGAGGCGGAGGGGTTCGTGGAGATCCTGCCGCGGCGCGGCGCGGTGGTCACCACCCTCGACGAGACGGCGGTGCGGGACCTGTTCGCGGTCCGGGAGCAGCTGGAGACGCTGGCCGCCGGGCAGGCGGCGGAACGCGCGACGGCGGCCGGGATCGCCGGCCTGCGCACGCTGATCGACCAGGCCGCCGCGGCCACCGCGGCCGGCGACCTCGACCGGGTCGCCGAACTGAACAGCGACTTCCACCGCGCAGTCCTCGACGTCAGCGCCAACCGCTGGCTCCAGTCGATGTCAGCCGCCCTCTACCACCACGTCCACCGAGTCTTCCGCACCGGCGCCGCCCACCGAGCCCCCCACTCCCTGGACGAACACACCCACCTCGTCAACGCCATCGAAGCCCGCAACCCCACCGAAGCCACCAACGCCGCCCGCCACCACGTCCAAGCCGCCGCCCAAGCCGCCTTGATTCAGCGGCCTACCGCGTAGCCCTGCATGCCTCGGGGGTTGGCTGCGGCGGCTAGTACACCGTCGGGTTCTTTGCGTACGGCGCACAGGCGGCCGAGGCTCCATGGGTCGGACTCGGTGACGACGTGGCCGCGGCGTACCAGTTCGTCGCGGATCGCCGCGCCGACCCGGCTCTCGATCACCAGTCCACCCGGTTCCGTCGCCCGCGGGTAGAACGACGACGGGAACCCGGTCGTATGCCAAGCCGGTGCGTCAACAGCCTCCTGCAGATCAACCCCCGCCCCCAGGTGCCGCAGCAAGAACAGCAACTGCCACTGATCCTGCTGATCGCCACCGGGCGACCCACAAGCCATCACCGCAGCCCCGTCCCGCAGCACCAACGTCGGCGTCAGCGTCGTCCGCGGCCGCTTCCCGGGCGCGAGCGAAGCCGGCAACCCCTCCTCCAACCAGAACATCTGCGCCCGGCTCCCCAGACAGAACCCGAGCTCCGGAATGGTCGGCGACGACTGCAGCCACCCACCGCTCGGCGTCGCGGAGATCATGTTCCCCCACCGATCCACGACATCCACATGACACGTGTCGCCCCGCGTCTCACCCACTGGCGACACGGTCGGCTCACCGGTCGTCGCATCACCCGTCTCGTTGCCAACAGCAACCGACGGCAAGACCGGCGTACGTCCGTCCGGCCGCCCCGGCCGCAACTCCAGCGACGCCTCCGCCCCCACCAATTTCGCCCGCTCGGCCGCATACGCGGGGGAGAGCAGCGTCTCCAGCGGTACGTCGTACCCGTCCCCGTACCACGCCTCCCGGTCCGCGTACGAAAGCTTCATCACCTCGACCGTCGCATGCACGCCCTCCGCACTGTCGAGGTCCACCTCACCGAGCGCCGCCAGCACCGCGAGCGACTGCAACAACCCCGGCCCCTGCCCCCACGGCCCGGTCTTCGCCACCGTGTACCCGTTCCAGTCGTACGTCGCCGGGTCCTCCCAGCTCGCCTCGAACGCCGCCATGTCCGCGCCCGTGATCAGCCCGCCGTGATCCTCCCCGCTCGAGTCCCGATGCGGGATCCGCGAGAACTTGTCCACCGCCTCCGCGACGAATCCTTCCCGCCAGGCCTTCCGCGCCCGCTCGATCTGCTCCTCCCGGTCACCACCGGTCGCCGAGCCGACCAGCCGCTCGAGCGTCTCGGCGTACGCCGGGTTCCTGAACCCCCCGGTCACCGCCCGCCCGTCCTTCAGCCAGAGCGCCGCCGACGTCGGCCAGTGCTGCTCGAACAGCTCCTGCACGGCCCCGATCGTGTCCGCGATCCGAGGCACCAGCGGATGCCCGTTCCGCGCGTACTCGATGGCCGGCTCGAGTACGACGTTCAGCGGCAGCGTCCCGTGATCGCGGAGCAGCAGCAGCCACGCGTCCACGGCCCCGGGCACGGTCGCCGCGAGCGGACCGGATCCAGGTACGAGGCTGAGCCCGAGCGACCGATAGTGCTCGATCGTCGCCCCCGCGGGCGCGACGCCCTGCCCGCACAGGACCCGCGGCACCGGGTCGTCGGCGGTCGCGATGATCGCCGGTACCTCACCGCCCGGCCCGTTGAGGTGCGGCTCGACCACGTGCAGCACGAACCCGGCCGCGGCACCCGCGTCGAACGCGTTCCCGCCGAGCTCGAGGATCCGCATCGCGGACTGCGACGCGAGCCAGTGCGTGGACGAGACCATCCCGAACGTACCGCGCAAAGTCGGCCGGGTGGTGAAGGTCATGAAGCCGCTCCTTGAGTAAGTCTTACGTCTGGTCCGGTTCCGTCGTCGTGCACGAGGTGGCAGGCCACCTGGTGTCCACCTTCGCCGATCGTGCGCGGTTGCGGCACGACCGTCCGGCATGTGTCCACCGCGACCGGGCACCTGGTGTGGAAGCGGCAGCCGGGCGGCGGGTCGATCGCCGACGGCAGGTCGTCGCCGAGCAGCACCGGCCGCCGGGCGCGCTGCTGGACCGGATCGGGGACCGGCGCCGCGGACAGCAGCGACTGGGTGTACGGGTGCGCCGGCCGCCCGAAGGTCCGCCGCCGCGGACCCTGCTCGACGAGCTGCCCGAGGTACATCACCGCGACCTCGTCGGCGAGGTACTCGACCGCGGACAGGTCGTGCGTGATGAACAGGCACGCGAACCCGAGGTCCCGCTGCAGGTCGGCGAGCAGGTTCAGTACGGCCGCCTGCACCGACACGTCGAGCGCGCTCGTCGGCTCGTCCGCGACCAACAACCGTGGCTCCGAGATCAACGCTCGGGCGATGCTGACCCGCTGCCGCTGACCACCCGACAGCTCGTGCGGCGCCCGCTGCGCGACCTCGGGCCGCAGCCCGACCCGCCGCAGCTCCTCCGCGACCCGGTTCGGTACGTCGCCGCGCCGCATCAGCCGGAGTGGTTCCCCGACGATGTCGCCCACCGAGAGCCGCGGATCCAGCGACCCGGCGGGATCCTGGAACACGATCGACACGTTGCGACGATGCGGCCTGAGCTGACGGCGGTTCAGATGCGTGACGTCGGCGCCCGCGAGCCGGACCGTGCCTCCGGTCGGTTCGAGCAGCCGGACGACGCAGCGGCCGACGGTCGACTTGCCGGAGCCGCTCTCACCGACCAACGCGACCACGGACCCTTCCCGGATCCTGAGCGTGATGCCGTCGACGGCCCGGACCGGACCGAAGTGCATGACCAGATCCTCGACTTCCAGGGCATCCATTCAGACCTCCACTCGGGCGGCGTTCCAGCAGGCCACGCGATGCGGTCCGTCGCTCAACGCGGGCTGGGACGTCGTACAGGTGTCGAGCATCCGCGGACAACGGTCGGCGAACGTGCAGGCATCGGGCTGCTCGCTCAGTACCGGTACAAGCCCGGGAATCTCGTTCAGCCGTTGGGATTCCGCGGACCGGGCGGCCGCGGGGGACGCGCCGAGCAGCCCGCTCGTGTACGGGTGCCGCGGATGCGCGAACAACTCGTGGACGTCGGCGGTCTCCACCACTCGTCCGGCGTACATCACCGCGACCCGGTCGGCCAGGTCCGCGACGACGCCGAGGTCGTGCGTGATCAGCACGATGCTCGTCCCGAGGCGTTCCCGGAGCCCTCGCAGTACGTCGAGAATGCCCGCCTGGATCGTCACGTCGAGCGCGGTCGTGGGCTCGTCGGCGATCAGCACCTTCGGGTCGCAGGCGACGGCCATCGCGATCATCACGCGCTGCCGCATCCCGCCGGACAGCTGGTGCGGGTAGTCGCCGATCCGGCGTTCGGCGGACGGGATGCCGACCAGCTTGAGCAGTTCGACCGCGCGCGCCCTGGCGGCCTGGCGGCTCAGTCCGACATGGGTCCGCAGTACCTCGACGATCTGGTGGCCGACCGTGAAGACCGGGTTCAGCGATGTCATCGGCTCCTGGAAGATGTACGCCACCTCGCGCCCGCGCACCGAGCGCAGCGTGCGCTTGCCGGCGCCGATCAGCTCGGTGCCGTCCAGGACGACCGAGCCGGTGACGGTCGCGGTCCGGGGGAGCAGGCCGGCGATACTCATCGCGGTGACGCTCTTCCCGCAGCCGGACTCGCCGACCACCGCGAGTACTTCGCCGTCTCCTACTTCCAGGCTGACCCGGTCGACGGCGGACAGCGGTCCGTCCTCGGTCCGGAAGCTGACCGAGAGTTCGTGCAGAGTGAGGACAGGTCTCATCGGCGGCTCGCCTTCGGGTCGAGGGCGTCGCGGAGGCTGTCGCCGACGATGTTGAACGCCAGCGTGAGCAGCATGATCGCGACACCCGGCATCACCGCGGCCCACGGCGCCCGGGACGCGAACTGCTGCGCGTCCGCGAGCATCGTGCCGAGGCTGGGCGCCGGCGGCTGAATGCCGAGCCCGAGGAACGACAGCACGGCCTCGCCGAGGATCGCCGCCGGGATGCCGACGGTCGCCTGCACGATGATCGCGGACCCGGCGTTGGGCAGGATGTGCCGGCCGAGCACCCACGCGTCACCGGCGCCCTCGACGACCGCCGCCGCGACGAAGTCGAGCGACTTCAGCCGGAGCGTCTCGGAGCGGACGATCCGGATCATGCCGGGGATCTGCGCGATCCCGATCGCGATTGCGGCGTTGCCGAGGCTCGCCCCGCGGATCGCGGCCAGCCCGACCGCGAGGATCAGGAACGGGAACGCCAGGACGAGATCGGTCAGCCGCGAGATCAGCGCGTCGACGGTCCGGAAGTACCCGGCGATCAGCCCGAGCGGTACGCCGACGACCAGCGAGAACGCGACCGCGAGGACGCCGACGTGCAGCGACGCGCGGAGCCCGAACATGATCCGGGACAGCACATCGCGGCCGAGGTCGTCGGTGCCGAGCACGTACCCGGCGGTTCCCGGCGGCGCGAACGCGTGGTCGAGATGGTTCTGGGTGGGCTCGTGCGGCGCGAGCCAGTTCGCGAAGACCGCGAGGACCACCGCGATCGCCAGCACCGCCAGCCCGGTGAGGGCCAGTGGATTGTGGAGAATCCGGCGAACCACCCGCCGCCGGTTGCTCCGCAGCGGTGCGGCGGTCACTGCTTCGGCGACGGCCATCACACCTCACCTCGGACCCGGATGCGCGGATCGATCACGGAGTACAGCAGGTCGACGAGCAGATTGATGACGATGTACGCCGTCGCCGTGACCAGGACGACCGCCTGGATGACCGGGTAGTCGCGCTGGAACACCGCGTCCACGGTCAGCTTGCCGAAGCCGGGCAGCGCGAAGATCCGTTCGGTGACGACCGCCCCGGAGATCAGCGCCCCGAGCTGCAGCCCGACCACCGTCACCACGACGATGAGACTGTTGCGTAGGGCATGCTTTCCGACGACGGCCCGGGGCGGCAGGCCCTTGGCCTCCGCGGTCCGGATGTAGTCGGCCGACAACGCGTCGAGCATCGACGACCGGGTCTGCCGCATGATCACCGCGGCCAGCCCGGTGCCGAGGATCAGCGCGGGCAGGATCAGGTGGTGCAGGTTCGCGATCGGGTTGCTGAAGAACGGTACGAAGCCGGACGCCGGAAAGAGGCCGAGGGCAACGGACAGGTACAGGATCGCCATCAGCCCGAGCCAGAAGTGCGGCACCGACAGGCCGAGCAACGCCAGCCCGTTCGCGGCCCACTCCGCCGGCCGTCCACGCCGTACGGCGGCGAGCACGCCCGCGCCGACGCCGATCACGCTCGCGATCAGGATCGCCAGTACCGAGAGCTCGATCGTCACCGGCAACGCGCTGACGATCATCGACCGGACCGGCGCACCGGTCCGGATCGACTGCCCGAGGTCGCCGCGCGCCGCATGACTGACGAACTGCCAGAACTGGACGAGCCACGACTGGTCGAGCCCGTACTGCTGCCGGATCGCCCGCAACGACTCCGGATCCCGGTCCTCGCCGGCCAGCGCCAGGGCGGGATCCCCGGGCAGCGCCCGTACTCCGGCGAACACCACGATCGTAGCGAGTACGAGCGTCACCGCCGACTGCCAGAGCCGCCCGAGCAGGTACCGCCTCACTTCGCGAACCCCGCGAACGCGGTGCGGATCACCCCGTCGGGGTAGACCTGGATGCCGAGCAGCTTCTTCGAGACGCCGGTCAGGTTGCGCTGCCGGTACAGGTAGACGATCGGGTCGTCCTGCTGCAGCTTGCCGGCGACCTCGCCGTACAGCTTCACGCGCTCCGCCTGGTCGGTGGACTCGCGCGCCTGGGTGAGGAGCTTGTCGACGTCAGGACTGCTGTAGCCGGAGACGTTCTGGCTGCCGGTGGTGCCGACGAAGTTGTAGATGTTCGCGTCCGGGTCGACGCGGCCGGACCAGCCGAGCTGGAGCAGTTCGAAGTCGCCGCGGTCCTGCTGGTCGAGCAGCGCGGCGTACTCGACCGGCTTGATGACGAGGTCGAACCCGCCCTCCTTCACCATGCCCTGCAGGGCCTGCGCCAGCCGGAGGCTGTCCGGGTTGTTGGACGTGATCATCTCGACCTTGTACGGCGTACTCACGCCGGCGTCGGCCAGCAGTTGCTTCGCCTTCGCCGGATCGTGCGCCGGGCAGACCTGCGCCGCGTCCGAGGTGAACTCGCTCTGCGGCGAGATCGGCGAGCAGGCGACCGTGTTCAGCCCGTTGAAGATCGACTTCACCAGTGCCTCGCGGTCGATCGACAACGCCAGTGCCTGCCGGACCTTCGGGTCCTTCGCGAGCGGGCTGTCGAGTGGCTTGAGTGCGTTGCCGACGCCGTTCGCATTGGCGATGTTGATCGTCAAGCCCTGGTATCCGAGCGACTGCGACTGCAGAACGCTGACGGACGAATCCTTCTGCAACTCCGGTGCGTCCTGGGTCGACAGCGAGTCCGCGACCTGCGCGTCACCCGACTTCAGGTTCGCGGACCGGATGCTGGAGTCGGTGATGATCCGGTACTCGATCGCGTCGAGGTGTATCTTCGCCGCGTCGTAGTACAGCGGATCCTTGACCACCTTGATCGAGTTCTGCGCGACCCGGCTGGCGAACTTGAACGGGCCGACACAGACCGGCGCGTTCGAGAAGTTCGCGCCGAGCTTCGACACCGCGGCCGGGCTCAGCACCATCCCGGCCCGGTCCGCGAGCGCCGCGGTCAACGGGGCGAACGGCTTGGACAGCTTGATCACCACGGTCTTCGCGTCCGGCGTCTCGATCGAGGTGATCGGGCCGAGCTCACTCTTCCGCGCGGAACCGGCCAGCGTCAGGTCGCGGTTCAGCGAGATCTTCACCGCGTTCGAGTCGAAGGTGCCGCCGTCGGCGAACTTAACACCCTGCTTGAGCGGGATCGTCAGGCTGCGGCCGTCCGCCGAGACGGTCGGCAACGCGGTCGCGAGCTGCGGGACGACCTTCGCGTTTGGGTCCAGGTCGTACAGCTTCTCGCACATCGTGTGGAAGACGTACCGCGAGTACAGGCTGCGGGACAGCGTCGGGTCGAGCTTGTCCGGATCCGCGGACAGCGCGACCGTCAACGTCCCGCCCTGCTTGACCTGCGCCGCGTCGGCCGCCGCCCCGAAGACGTCCTGCCCGGCGGACGACGTACCTCCCGACGGGCTGTCGCCGGCGGGCTGCACGGGCGAGCACGCCGTACCGGCCAGAGCCAGCGCGACCACGGCCGCGCCGGCTCCGACAGGTGCCCGGCGGGAGATGAAGCGGTTCAGTGCGAGTCGACGAGTCATCGCATGCTCCTGTGTAGGCGGGGTACTGTCGACTGTTTCATGTATACAAGGAGCCTGCGCAAGTGATTCGGCGAGTTTGAGTGAAAGCTTGACCAGACCCGCCGGGCGGGCCGGTCACATGTCGATCGGGTAGCTGAGGGTCCCGGTCGGCACGGGATCCTCGCCGAGAGCGAGCGCCATCAGGTGCGGCCCGCCGTACTTCGGGTGATGGATGCCGAACTCGCTCGCCGGCCGGAACCCGAACCGCGGGTAGTACGTGTCGTGCCCGAGCACGACAACCGCCGGTTCGGTGCGCTCACGCGCAGCCGCCAGCGCCGCCCGTACGGCGGCATCACCGACACCTTGCCGTTGGTACGCGGGGAGTACGGCCACCGGGCTGAGCGCCAGGATCGGCACGTCATCGACGTACCCACGGGTGAGCAGTGCGTACCCGACCGGCCGGTCATCGGAGTCAGTGGCAACGAACATCAGCCCGGGGATCCAGGCGGCCGGTTCGGCGCGGTGCGCGTCGAGAAAGTCCACCTCGAACTGGCGGCCGAAGGCGTCCCGGGTGATGTCGCGCAGCGGTTCGAGGTCGGAGTCGATCTCGACACGGGTGTTCCAGGCGTTGGACAACGGAGATCCCTTTCAGAGTTGACGAGTGTGGTTGACGGCCGTGCACGCTGCCGGACGTGCGGCAGCGCAGAATCGCGCGGTCATCAACCCCACCTCCCTCTGTCTCCTAAGCTCGGCACAACTTTAGCCGGGCGTGGCGCGTCAGTCATGCGAGTTAACGACGCAGTTCGACGAGGGGAACCGCAATGAACGTTGTCGCCCGGGGGAACCGTCAAGGTCTCGGCAGATTCAGAACATATGTACTGGGAGCCGGCGCGGCCGCCGCGCTCCTGACGGCCGCGGCCTGCGGCACGACCGACGCGTCCTCGGACGGCGGCAAGCCGTCGGACCGGGGCAGCACACCGACCGCGCAAAGCAGCACCACTCCGTCGCCCAGCGCAACTACTTCGGCAACCAGAACGAAGTCCACAACCCCGACGGAGCCGGTGGACGACTCCGCTGACCTCTGCCAGATGGCGGACCTTTCCTTCAAGGTCACGAACTACGACGGCCCGGGTGAGAACGTCCGCCACCTGATGCTCGTCGCCACCAACAAGGGCGCCAAGAAGTGCGCCGTCCACAGCTACCCCGTCGTCATGCTCGGCAACGCCCAGCGCCCCGCCCCGGTGATGGCCGGCGGTGCGGACGAGGTCGTCACCCTCGCCCCGGGCGAGAAGGCGTACGCCGGCATCCTCGCCACCGGCGGCCACCTGGACACCTACACGGTGAAGTCGATGACCGTCGGCCTCGGCAGCCCCGGCGGTGAGACCGAGCCGGAGAAGCCGGTCAAGGTGAAGATGCCGGTCACCTCGTTCGAGGCCGACGACGGCCAGCGCGTCACCGACTGGGCCGGCACCGAGGGCCTCGCGATGCGCCCGGTCACCGAGTCCTGACCTACCACTCGACGACGAGAGCGTCCCTGGACGGCGGCCCGGTCGGCGTCCAGACCTCGTCGATCAGCCGGTACGGATGCCACCGACCCTCACGGTCGAGCCGCAGTTGGGTGTCCGGACCGAGCGTCAACCGGTTGCCCGACACCGTGGTGACCACGTCGTCGTCGGCCGCCTGGAGCTCGGTCCGCGCCCGGTTCAGCTCCGCCGCGTCGGGCGTCCAGGTGTGTTCGAGTACGTCGAGCCCGGGCGCCCCGCCGTATCGCCAGGCCTGGATGCCGAGGGCAACGTCTTCGCCGGCGTCGAGCTGCGGGAAGTCGGCCGCCAGGCGGACGGTGTCCTGCCACTCGTCCAGCGGCCGCGGTACGGCGGTGTTGTGGAGGAGCGCGTTGAGGATCGAGCGGGCACGGCGGGCCGCGTCCAGTACGAGCAGCTGGAACGTCGCCGGGCCGAACCCGTCGGGCGGCTCGATGCCCGCGACGGCGAGCTGATCGATCGTCACCTTCGCGGGCAGCTCCGGCGGCTCGGGCAGCTCCGCGGTGGGAGTGGTGACGGCGTCGGCGATCGAGACGCCGGCCTCGACGGGTTGGGCCGCGGACTCCTGCAGCTCGTCGAGGAGCGCCTCGCGGGTCCGCCCGCGGAGCAGCAGCAGGACGAACGGATCCGCGTCGAGCAGCCAGGCGACCTGGTAGCAGAGCGCGGCGGCGTGCTGGCAGGGGAGTTCCCACGCGTCGCACGTACAGCTCGGGTCGAGGTCGCCGATCCCGGGAAGCAGAGTCACGCCCGCGTCGGACGCCGCCTCGACCAGGCTGTGCGGCATCTCGCCGTCCAGCAGCGCCGCGATGTGCCCGGCCCGCGCGGCGACCTGCTCCTGGAACCGGAGCCAGTCGTCCTCGCTCAGCTCGTCGACCTCGACGACCGACTCGTACGTGTCCTCGGGGGAGTACACGGTGGCGGCGATCCGGCCCGGGCTGATCGTGATCGTCCCGACCTGGCCGGAGTTCGCGTACCGCCGGCCTCGTCGGAGCTGGTCGTTGTCGAGCGACGTGTCCTCGAGGGCCTGCACCCACGCCTTCGCCCACCACGAGCGGCCGCGCGTACTGCGCCGCTGCGCCGAGAACGCCGGGAAGCCCTGCGCGGCGGTCATCGCGCACCGCCCCGCAGCTCGACGAGATCGGCCAGCTCGGTGTCGGACAGCTCGGTCAGCGCGGCCTCGCCCCCGGAGAGCACTGCCGCGGCGAGCTCGCGCTTGGTCGCGAGCATGCCGGCGATCCGGTCCTCGATGGTGCCTTCGGCAATCAACCGGTGCACCTGCACCGGCCGGGTCTGGCCGATCCGGTACGCCCGGTCCGTCGCCTGGTCCTCGACCGCGGGATTCCACCAGCGGTCGTAGTGCACGACATGCTCGGCCCGCGTCAGGTTCAACCCGGTGCCCGCGGCCTTCAGCGACAGCAGGAACACCGGCACCTCGCCGGCCTGGAAGCGGTCCACCATCTCCTCGCGCTTCGGGACCGGCGTACCGCCGTGCAGTAGCTGGGAGTTGATCCCGCGCTCTGCCAGGTGCCGCTCGAGCAGCCGGGCCATGGCGACGTACTGCGTGAACACGAGGACAGCGCCGTCCTCGGCGAGGATCGTCTGCAGGAGTTCGTCGAGCAGCTCGAGCTTGCCGGAGCGGCCGGTGAGGCGGGCGTCGCCGGGCTCCTTGAGGTACTGCGCGGGGTGGTTGCAGATCTGCTTGAGCCCGGTCAGCAGCTTCACGATCAGGCCGCGGCGTGCCATCCGGTCGCTCGCTCGCACCTCGTCCATGAGTTCGCGGACCGTTGCCTCGTACAACACGACCTGCTCGCGGGTGAGGGACACCGGCTGGTCGGTCTCGGTCTTCGGCGGCAGCTCCGGCGCGATGCCCGGGTCGGACTTCTTCCGGCGCAGCAGGAACGGCCGAACGAGCTTCGCCAGCCGCGCGGCGACCTCCTCGTCCTTGTCCGCCTCGATCGGCGTCGCCCACTGGTTGCGGAACGACCCCAGCCGGCCGAGCAGCCCGGGCGTGGTCCAGTCGAGGATCGCCCACAGCTCGGACAGATTGTTCTCGACCGGCGTACCGGTGAGGGCGACCCGTGCTTTCGCGGGGACGGTGCGCAGCGCCTTCGCCGTACCGGACGACGGGTTCTTCACGTGCTGCGCCTCGTCGGCGACGACCAGCGCCCAGGGATGCTCGGCCAGCCGTACGGCGTCGCGGCGGAGCGTGCCGTATGTCGTGAGGACGAAGCCGTCCTGCGCCTCGTCGAGCGAGCGGGACGTGCCATGGAAGCGGCGTACCGGCGTACCGGGGGCGAAGCGGTGGATCTCGCGCTCCCAGTTGCCGAGCAGCGACGCCGGGCAGACGACGAGCGTCGGGCCGGCGGTGTCGCCGGACTGCTGGCGGTGCAGGTGCAGGGAGATCAGCGTGATCGTCTTGCCGAGGCCCATGTCGTCGGCGAGGCAGCCGCCGAGGCCGAGCGACGTCATCCGGGACAGCCAGCGGAGACCGCGGAGCTGGTAGTCGCGGAGCGTCGCCTCGAGGCCAGGTGGGGCTTCGACCGGCTCGTCGGCGCGGTCCGGGTCGGCGATCCGGGCTCGGAGGTCGTCGAGCCACTTCGCCGGGGTGACGGTGACCTGCCGGCCGTCGATCTCGGTCGTACCGGTGAGTGCCACGCCGAGTGCGTCGATCGCGGTGACCGGTTTGAGGATCCGCTCGCGGGCCTTGCGGGCCAGCTCCGGGTCGATCAGCATCCACTGGTCGCGGAGCCGTACGACCGGGCGGGTGGACTCGGCGAGCTGGTCGAGCTCGGCCGCCGTCAACGGGTCGTCGCCGAGCGCGACCTGCCAGCTGAAGTCGAGCGTACGGTCGCCCTGGAAGAAGCCGGGCAGGTCGCTGGGCGGACCGTCGCCCGAGGTGATCGCCGCACGCGCGGTGAGCGACCGCCCGAGGCTGCGCGGCCAGTGCACGTCGACTCCGGCGGCCGCGAGCCGCTGAGCGGAACCGGCCAGCAGGTCGGCGACCTCCTCGTCGGCGAGCTCCATCCGATCCGGTACGGCGGACTCGAGCAACTGCCCGAGCGGCCGCCAGACCCGCGCGGCCCGGCGGATCGCCAACGTCGCGTCGATCCGCGCCCGCGGACCGAACCCCGGTACGTCGCTCGACCAGACGTCGTCCGCGTCACTGACCAGGGTCGGATCCTTCAAGCTGTGCAGCTGTACGACGGCGCCGAACGACTGCCGCTCGCCCATCTCCACCCGCAACGAGATCCGCACACCCGCGTCCAGCCCCGCCGACACCTCATCCGCCCACCCCCGCAACCGCTCAGCCCGCTGCGGCGCCACCCCCGCAAACAACCCGGTCCGATGCACCTCGCCCGCCGCCGGCGACCGCGGCATCCCATCCGCCACCGCATCCAAAAACTCCCGCACCAACTCCTCACCCACCGGCAACCGCACTTCAGCCTGTCCGCTGAGGGGGAGGGCTCGGGCGGTGAGGGGCATGGACTCGGCGAGGTCGAGGATGCGGGTGACGTCTTCGGGGTCGAGGGGGCCGACGCGCCAGGCGTCGTGGCCGGCGGGGGAGACGCCGGGGAGGAGTTTGCCGCGGGCAACCAGCTGGAGCGCGACCAGCGACGCCGCACCCCAGAACGCGGCCGACGGATGCGCACCAGGCACCCGCCGCAACCGCCCGAGCACCGGCACCGCCTCCGCCACCGGCACCTCAATCGCCCGAACAGTCCGCAACACCACCCCACCCGCCGACGACCCCGCAGTCCCCCCACCCGACAACGGCGCGGTCGGGCTTGCGTCGTCTGACGCATTCGTCGGACGAGGTGCGGGGGCGACCTCGTCCGCGCCAAGGGCGAGGGTGAGGTTTACCTGGGGGCCGAGGTGTAGGGGGAGGGGCTTACCAGTTGGGTCCCAGAAGGCTAGGTGGCTGGTGCGGGGTGGGTCGGAGGGGCGGAAGACCACTGCGTATCCGGCGAGTTCCTGTCCTGCGTCCAGCACCCCGTGAACCTCCACCGTCGAATCGGAACAACAGACCCCAGGCATCCTCCCTCACCACACAAGGCGGTTTCAGCCAGGCGCCTGGACTCCCGGCAGCTTCCCGTCACCCTCACAGGTCCGGCACTCCTCGAGCACCCACGCCGTCGCCGCCGGGCCGGTCGGGTGATTTCCCTGCAGGTGAACGATTCCCCGTGCTACCCGGATCCCTCCGCTGCCGTCGCAGGTCGGGCAAATGGTGTTGATCGTCCCCTGCTCGTCCACGCCACAGTCTCTCCGGTCAGCCCGCCGATGACAAAGCGCCGGCATCGCGCCCGGCCGTGTCGTACTGCGTCCGGTACAGCTCCTCGTACCGCCCGCCGGCGGCGAGCAGGTCGGCGTGCCGGCCGCGCTCGGCGATCCGCCCGCCCTCGATCACCAGGATCTGGTCGGCCGCCCGGATCGTCGACAACCGGTGCGCGATCACCACCGCCGTACGCCCCGCGAGCGCCTCGGTCAGCGCCTCCTGCACGGCGGCCTCGTTGGTCGAGTCGAGCGCGGCCGTCGCCTCGTCGAGGATCACCACCCGCGGCTGCGCGAGCAGCAACCGCGCGATCGTCAGCCGCTGCCGCTCACCACCGGACAGCCGGTACCCGCGCTCACCCACAACAGTGTCCAGCTGATCAGGCAACGACCTGATCAGCTCGAGCAACCGTGCCCGCTCCAGCGCGTCCCACAGGTCCTCCTCGGACGCCTCCGGACGCGCGAGCAGCAGGTTCTCCCGGATGGAGTCGTGGAACAGGTGCCCGTCCTGCGTCACCATCCCGAGTGTCTGCCGCAACGACTCTGCCGACACGTCCCGTACGTCGGTCCCGGCCAGCCGCACCGCTCCGGAGTCCACGTCGTACAGCCGGGGGATCAGCTGCGCGATCGTCGACTTGCCGGCCCCGGACGAACCGACCAGCGCGACCATCTCCCCGGGCTCGGCGCGGAACGAGACGTCGTGCAGCACCTCGACGCCGCCGCGGGTGTCGAGTTTCGCGACCTCCTCGAGCGACGCCAGCGAGACCTTGTCGGCCGACGGATACGCGAAGCTCACCCCGTCGAACTCCACCGCGACCGGCCCTTCCGGCACCCGGCCGGCGTCTGGCTTGTCCTTGATCAGCGGCTCCAGGTCCAGCACCTCGAAGACCCGCTCGAAGCTGACCAGCGCGGTCATCACCTCGAGCCGCGCGCTCGCGAGCGCGGTCAGCGGCGAGTACAACCGGGTCAGCAGCAACGCCATCGACACCACCGAACCGGCATTGAGCTGGTTCTTCAGCGCCAGGAACCCGCCCAGCCCGTAGACGACCGCGAGCGCGAGCGCCGACACCAACGTCAGCGCGGTCACGAAGATCCACTGCACCATGGCGGTCCGTACGCCGATGTCGCGCACCCGCCGGGCGCGCACCGCGAACTCCTCCGACTCGCGCGCGGGCCGCCCGAACAGCTTCACCAACGTCGCACCCGGCGCCGAGAACCGCTCGGTCATCTGCGTGCTCATGGTCGCGTTGTAGTCCGCCGCCTCCCGCTGCAGCCCGGCCAGCCGCCGCCCGATCCGGCGGGCCGGAACGACGAAGACCGGCAGGATGACCAACGCGAGCAGCGTGATCTGCCACGACACGGTGAGCATCACCCCGAGCGTGAGTCCGAGCATCACCAGGTTGCTGACGACACCGGACAGCGTGTCGCTGAACGCCCGTTGCGCCCCGATGACGTCGTTGTTCAGCCGGGAGACCAGCGCGCCGGTCCGGGTCCGGGTGAAGAACGCGATCGGCATCCGCTGGATGTGGTCGAACACCGCCGTCCGGAGATCCAGGATCAGCCCCTCGCCGATCTGCGCCGACAACCATCGGGTCAGCATGCTCAGGCCGGCCTCGGCAACCGCGATCACCGCGATCAGCACCGCGAGCCCGAGCACGACGCCGAACGGCCTCGCGCCGACGATCGCGTTCACGACCTTGCCGGCCAGCACCGGCGTGGCGACCGCGAGCACGGCCGCCCCGACGCTCAGCACCAGGAACCAGACCAGCTGGGTCCGGTGCGGACGGGCGAACGCGAGGATCCGCCGCAGGGTGGCGCGGGAGAACGGTCTCTTGTCGTCCTGGGCGTGCATCGCGTGGTACATCGAGTTCCACGCGGTCATTTCCATGCTCACGGCAGTGCTCCGCAGGTTGGTCGGCTGGGGACGTCGATGATTCCGTACGGCACCGACAAAACCTGACAGTAGGACCTCGACAATACTTGAGGTCAACCGCATGCCGGCAAAAAATGTAGTTGTGAGTGAGTACTCACTCAGTTACCTTTGATCGCGTGAGCCCACGAGCGACCCCACTACCTCCCGAAGAGCGCCGCGCCGCGATCATCGAGGCGACGCTGCCGTTGCTCGAGGAGTTCGGTCCCGAGGTCAGCACCAAGCAGATCGCCGAGGCCGCCGGGGTCGCGGAGGGCACGATCTTCCGCGCGTTCGGCAGCAAGGACGCGCTGATCAGCGCCGTGATGATGACCGCGCTGGACACCACCGACCTGATCAACGGCCTGGCGGCGGTGGACCGGACGCTGCCGTTGCGCGAGCGGACGATCGCCGCGGTCGAGGTCGGTCAGCGGCGGCTGAGCCAGGTGTTCCGGCTGATGCTGTCGATGCGGCTGCGGCAGCCGCCGGACTTCAAGCAGACACCGGTCGACGAGGCCCGCCGCAAGCGGCAGTCCGACCAGGCGAACGCCGCGTTCGCCGACCTGCTGCGACCCGACGCCGACCAGCTGCGGCGCCCGCCCGAGGAAGTGGTCCGAATGATCGGCCTGATCACCTTCTCGGCCACCCACCCAATGATTTCCGGCGGCCACGTGCTGACCGCCGAGGAGATCGTCGACTTCGCGTTCGACGGTGTCCGCAAGCACCACACCGGTCAGCCACCGGCCACCGAGGACGCCGCCGGTCTCGCACCCGTCGGCGCCCGCCGTCACGACTCTGGGGATGATTGATGTTAGTTCGAGTCTTGCGTACGCACTTGCGTCCGTACGCGGGAAACCTGCTCCTGGTGGTGGTCCTGCAGCTTGTCGGGACGATCGCCTCCCTCTACCTGCCGACGCTGAACGCCGACATCATCGACAACGGTGTGGCCAAGGGCGACACCGGCTACATCATGGGCACCGGCGGCTGGATGCTCGGCGTCAGCCTGCTGCAGATCGCCTGCACGATCACCGCGGTGTACTTCGGCGCCAAGACGGCCGCGCTGTTCGGCCGCGACGTCCGGTCGGCCGTGTTCCACCGGGTCGGGGAGTTCTCCGCCCGTGAGGTCAACCAGTTCGGCGCGCCGACGCTGATCTCCCGCAGTACGAACGACGTACAGCAGATCCAGATGCTCGTGGTGATGACCACGACAATGCTGGTCGCGGCGCCGATCACGATGATCGGCGGCATCATCATGGCGGTCCGGCAGGACGTCGGGCTGTCCTGGCTGGTCGTGGTGGCGGTCCCGCTGCTGGCCGGCTGCGTCGGCCTGATCGCCAGCCGGATGGTCCCGCAGTTCCGGAAGATGCAGAAGAACATCGACGGCGTGAACCGGGTGCTGCGTGAGCAGATCACCGGCATCCGGGTGGTCCGGGCGTTCGTCCGCGAGCCGCACGAGGTCGAGCGGTTCGGCGAGGCGAACGCGAACCTGACCGACACCGCGATCCGGGCCGGCCGGCTGATGGCGCTGGTGTTCCCGACCGTGATGCTGATCCTGAACGTGTCCAGCGTCGCGGTGCTGTGGTTCGGCGCGTCCCGGATCGAGGACGGCAAGATGATGGTCGGCGCGCTGACCGCCTTCCTCAGCTACCTGATCCAGATCCTGTTCTCGGTGATGATGGGCGTGTTCGTGATGATCATGGTGCCGCGCGCCGCGGTCTGCGCGGACCGGATCGCCGAGGTGCTGGACACCGAGTCGTCGGTGCGGCCGCCGGTCACGCCGATCAAGAGCTTCACCGGGCGCGGCCAACTGGTCTTCGAGCGGGCCTCGTTCAAGTACCCGGGGGCCGCGGAGCCGGTGCTGCGCGACATCAGCTTCGTCGCGTCACCGGGTCAGACGACCGCGATCATCGGCAGTACCGGTGCCGGAAAGACCACGCTGCTCTCGCTGGTGCCGCGGTTGTTCGACGCGACCGAGGGGCGGGTGCTCGTCGACGGCATCGACGTACGCGAGATCGAGCCAGAGGCGCTGTGGGAGCGGATCGGGCTGGTGCCGCAACGTCCGTACCTGTTCTCCGGGACGGTCGCCAGCAACCTGCGGTACGGCAACCCGGACGCGACCGACGAGGAGCTCTGGGAGGCGTTGACGATTGCCCAGGGCAAGGACTTCGTCGAGGCGATGCCGGAGGGGCTGGAGGCGCCGATCGCCCAGGGCGGTACGAACGTGTCCGGCGGTCAGCGGCAGCGGCTCGCGATCGCGCGGGCGCTGGTCCGGAAACCGGAGATCTATCTGTTCGACGACTCGTTCTCGGCCCTCGACCTGGCCACCGACGCCCGGCTGCGGGCGGCGCTCCGGCCGGTCACCCGGGAGGCCTGCATGGTGATCGTCGCGCAACGCGTCTCGACGATCATCGACGCCGACCAGATCGTGGTGATCGAGGACGGCGCGATCGTCGGCAAGGGCACCCATCAGGAGTTGCTCGACACGTGCCCGACGTACGTCGAGATCGTCGAGTCCCAGCGTTCCGCGGAGGAGGCGGCATGAGCGCGCAGGACAAGCCGTCACCCAACGGGGACGCACCCGCGGCGAAGACCGTGAAGGCGACCGAGCGGCCCACCACCGGTCGCGCGTTCGGACCGCCCGGAGGTATCCCGGGGGACAAGTCGCTGAACTTCCTGCCGTCGGCGAAGCGGCTGCTCGGCCGGCTGCGTCCGTACCGGCTGCAGGTCGCGGGCGTCGTACTGCTGGCCATCTGCAGCGTGGGCCTGTCGGTGCTCGGCCCGAAGATCCTCGGTCGCGCGACCGACCTGATCTTCGCCGGCGCGATCGGCAAGCGGCTGCCGCACGACATGACGAAGGCGGAACTGATCGCGCAGTACCGGGCCGCCGGCAACGGCCGGCTCGCGGACCTGCTGCAGGGGATCGACCTGATCCCCGGGGTCGGCATCGACTTCGATGCCCTGCGCAACGTCCTGCTGCTGGTGCTCGCGCTGTACGTCGGCGCGTTCTTCCTGTCCTGGGCGCAGGGCTACATCCTGAACGGCGTCGTCCAGCGGACCATCCTCGGGCTGCGGTCCGACGTCGAGGACAAGCTGAACAGGCTGCCGCTGAGTTACTTCGACGGTGCGCCGCGCGGTGAGCTGCTCAGCCGGGTCACCAACGACATCGACAACATCTCGACCAGCCTGCAGCAGACGCTGAGCCAGCTGCTCACCTCGCTGCTGACGGTGATCGGCGTGATCACGATGATGTTCGTGATCTCCCCGGTGCTGGCGCTGATCGCGCTGATCACGATCCCGGTCTCGATGGTGCTGACCGCGGTGATCGCGAAGCGGTCGCAGGTCCGGTTCGTCGCCCAGTGGCGGCACACCGGCGCGCTGAACGGCCAGATCGAGGAGGCGTTCACCGGGCACGAACTGGTGAAGGTGTTCGGCCGGCAGAAGGAGATCCAGGCGAACTTCGACGCCAAGAACGACGAGCTGTTCAAGGCCGCGTTCGGCGCGCAGTTCATCTCCGGGCTGATCATGCCGCTGATGATGTTCATCGGGAACGTGAACTACGTGGTGATCGCGGTGATCGGCGGTCTGCGGGTGGCGTCCGGAACCATGTCGCTGGGCGACGTGCAGGCGTTCATCCAGTACTCGCGGCAGTTCACCCAGCCGCTCACCCAGGTGGCCTCGATGGCGAACCTGCTGCAGTCGGGCGTGGCCTCGGCCGAGCGCGTCTTCGAAGTACTGGACGCCGAGGAGCAGGTGCCGGAGGACGCGACCCCGGAGCAGGTCACCGACGCCCGCGGGCGGGTCGAGTTCGAGCACGTGTCGTTCTCGTACGACCCGGAGAAGCCGCTGATCACCGACCTGAGCCTGGTCGCCGAACCCGGCCAGACGGTCGCGATCGTCGGCCCGACCGGCGCCGGCAAGACCACGCTGGTCAACCTGATCATGCGGTTCTACGAGCTGAACGGCGGGAAGATCACGCTCGACGGTGTCGACATCACCGAGCTCACCCGGCACGACCTGCGCTCGCGGATCGGCATGGTGCTGCAGGACACCTGGCTGTTCGGCGGCACGATCCGGGACAACCTGCTGTACGGCAACCTGGACGCAGGAGAGGAGGACATGCTCGCGGCGGCGAAGGCGACGTACGTCGACCGCTTCGTGCACAGCCTGCCCGACGGCTACGACACGGTCATCGACGAGGAAGGCAGCAACGTCAGCGCCGGTGAGAAGCAGCTCCTCACCATCGCCCGCGCGTTCCTCGCCGACCCGCAGTTGCTGATCCTCGACGAGGCGACCAGCTCGGTCGACACCCGTACGGAGGTCCTGGTCCAACGCGCCATGGCCGCCCTGCGCTCCGACCGCACGAGCTTCGTCATCGCCCACCGCCTCTCCACCATCCGCGACGCGGACCTGATCCTGGTGATGGAGAACGGCGCGATCGTCGAACAGGGCAACCACACCGAACTCCTCGCCCTCGACGGCGCCTACGCCCGCCTCTACAACGCCCAGTTCAGCGGCGCCGTAGTAGACATCGACGAGGAAGCCGCCGCCCTCACCCCAACCCCAACCCCCGCCGGCCGCCCAATGGCCCGCTGACCCCACAGCAGGCGAGGCCGCCCCGAACGGCCTCGCCTGCCTGCTGTGGATAACTTCCGCGGGACGATGGCCAACTGTGCGGTACTTGATGCGTGTTCGAGAACGCAGACTTCGTACTGGAGCTGAGCGCGCGGACCGCGCAGCGCGTCGCCGATCAACTGGGCATCGAGGAGGACCCCGATGTCATGACGCTGCGGCACGCGTACCTCGTCGCCTACCAGTTTCCGGCGTCGCTGATGGTCAGAGTCGCCGACAACATGCTCGTCGACCTCAGAGAAGATGTTGGCAGCCGGAACGTCGATCGAGTGGTCGCACTCGGCCGCGACGGACATCATCTTGCCCTCGCGATGTCGAAGCTCGACGGACCGTTCTTCGGTCGGCACGGCGCGAACCTGGTGCTCTCGCGCGTGCTGGTCGAGAACGCACTTCAGGATCTGGAGCGTCACCAAGGGCTGCGCTTCCCGGAACTGCAGGGCTTCCGGGGTGCGGCGGCACGAGTGCGGCCGGCGGACACTGTCGGTGGGTTTCGTAGGCTGACCGACTACCTGCACGCGCACGGCGTACCCGTCGGCCGGCCGGGAAGCCGGGTCGCGCTCGTCGACACGAGCTTCAAAGGCAGCGTGCAGGAACTGCTCGCCGCGGTGTATCCGGAGACCGAGTTCGTCGGGCGGTACGCCTTCCATGCCGAATCGCCGGACGACCCCCATCCGGGGACCAAGAAGGGCTATGAGGTCCACCTCTCCGCGTCGGAGACGTACCAGGGGCGTGCCTTGGAAGTCCTCCCGGCCGACGAGTCGAAGACGTTCGCGCATCGAACGGCGCTGCACACCGTCGAGAAGCTGCTGAACGGCCCGATGTCGAGTCCGGAGCGGATCGGCGTACATGGACCCGAGCAGGTCGGTCAGCGGCACGATCCGGAGCTGCTGAAGGGCCTGAGCAGGGCGCGGCTGTCCCCACGGTTGCGCGATCCTCGGGTCCGCGAGGCCGTGAAGGTGGTGAATCTGCGGGCTGTCGCGGATCTGGCGCGCCATGTTGCCGGCCGGCGTGACGCGGGCGTCGCGCTTCGGCCGTGGCTGGACGACTGGGCGGGGCGATATCGCCGCGAGGTCCGCGCGTGGATCAGCGGTCGTCCGACCGACGCGAGGCTGGCAGAGTTCCTCGACTCGTTCGTGTACCGATCCGACCACCGGCAGGTGGAGGCGCTGCAGAAGTCGTTGGACCGGGCAAGGGTTCCGGAACGCGACAGGCCCGCGATCTGGGCGGCGTACGAGCGGTGCGGGAGCGACGGCGACAAGCAGTTGTTCGCCGAGAATGTGTTGAACGCGACGCGGGGAGGTGCGGGTGGTGGGCGATGGTGGCGAGGCGGATCCCGTGGGCGAGTGGATGGCGCTCGTGGGAGCGGCCGCGGGTTCTGAGGACGGCGACGAACAGATCGTCGGTGGGCCGCCGCCCGCGCTCGGGCCGGCCGTGACGGCACGGGCTCCGATGATCATCGATACGGATGCCGGTGGGGATCTGGACGACAGTGTGGCGTTGGTGGTGGCTGGGCGGTTGGTGCCGGAGTTGGGGTTGGTGGTGACGGGGGACGAGTTCGGTGGGGAGCGGGCTCGGTTTGTGCGGTGGTTGCTGGATTTGGTGGGGCGGCCGGAGGTTGGGGTGGTGGCGGGGGCTGATTTGGGGAATCGGCGCGGGTTTGTGGTCGGGGGTATGTGTCCGGGGGATGTGCCTTGGCAGGGGACCGATGTTGCGGGCGCGGTGGATGAGGTGATGGCGCGGTGCGACGGGCCGGTGCCGTGGGTGGGGATGGGGCCGATGTCGAATCTGGCGGCGCTGCAGCGGGAGCGGCCCGAGTTGGTGGCTCGGATGGTGGTCACGCAGATGGGTGGGGCGGTCAACTACCGCGATCCGGCGCGGGCCGAGCACAACTTCCGGGCGGATCCGGCGGCGGCGATCGAGGTGCTGCCGGCGCTGGAGCGGTGGGGGCCGCCGACGTTCGTCACGTCGGACGTGACGTTCGACCCGGCGATGGAACTCACCGCGGACTCGCGGCTCTACCAGCGGTGGACCGAGCCCGGCGCGACGCCGTGGGAGCGCGTGCTGCGGGAGCAGTTCGACCGCTGGACGGCGAAGTATGTCGCGATGCAGCACGACGCGCTCGCGCTCGCGGCCGCGCTGCTCTGGCCCGGTGTGCGGTTCGCGCGGGAGCGGGTGGTGCTGGACGAGCTCGCCCGCATGAGCCTCGCGCCGGACGGGACCGAGATCGCGATGTCGGTCTCGGCCGACTATCCCGCCTTCATGAGGTGGCTGGAGCAGGCGCTAGTACGTCGGTGACGAACCGGCGGAAGCCGTCGGGCGCGGAGAACATCGGCATGTGGTCGGCGTCGGGCAGGACGGTCAGGTCGGCGTACGGCGCCTGGGTGGCGAGGCGGTGTCCCCAGAGTTGGGTGCCGTCGAAGTCCTGGCCGCCGACCAGGACCGAGACGGGGACGGTCAGTTCCGCGAACCGGTGTTTGACCGGCGGTTCGAGTTCGGCGCCGTGGTGGACCGGCATCGTCATCACCCGCGAGTTCGCGATCTCCAGCCCGACCAGCAGCCGGCGGTCGTCGCCGCTCACGGCCGGGCACCACGCCTGTACGTCGTTCTCGGCCGCCGCCGGGATGCCGTCGTTCTCGAGGATCTCCGCGTGCCGCGCGAAGTGCGCCCGCATCACCACCCGGGCCGCCTCCTCCGCGGCCGTCGAGTCCGGGAACTCCCCGAACGACCCACCGACGACCCCCACCCGGACCAACCGCGCCGGATGCCGGTGCGCGAACCCGAGCGCCCGCCGGCCCCCGTCGGACACCCCGACCAGCACGGCGCGCCGTACGCCGGCCGCGTCCAGCACCGCGGCCAGGTCCGCGATCTCGTCGTGCGCCCGGTACGACGGAGACGACAGCCCCGTGTCGCGGTAGTCCCACGTCGTCACGCGATGCGTCTCGGCGAGCCACGCGACCGTCGATGCCCACATCCGTACGTCGGCCAGCCCGCCGTTCAGCAGTACGACGTCCGCGCCGGCGCCGTGCTGTTCGAAGTACAGGTATCCGTCGGGCACATCCACGAAAGGCATGCGGGCAGTCTGCTCGGTCGCGGACTGCCCGCGCATCGGGAATTCTCCCTAGGCCCGGTTCAGCCGCCGTACGGCGAGCTCGGCCAGCAGGGCCGCCCCGTCGGGGAGCACCGAGTCGTCGAAGTTCGCCAAGGGGGAGTGGTTGTCGGCGGCAGCGTCCGGGTCGTCGGAGGCGCAGGCGCTGAGGTTGAGGTACACGCCGGGCACCTCGTTCAGCACGTACGACATGTCCTCGGCGCCGCACCGCGGGTTCGGCCGCTCGCGGAAGCGGTCCGCGCCGAACAGGTCCTCGATCACCCCCCGCGCGAACGCGTACTCGGACGCGTCGTTGACCGTCACCGGATACCCGACCTGGTACTCCGCCTCGACCCGCAGACCGTGCGCCGCCGCGAGGCTCTCGACGAGCTGGATCGACGACGTCTGCACCTTCGCCCGCGCCACCTCGGAGAACGTCCGTACGGTCGCGTCGATGAACGCGTCGTCCGGGATGATGTTCTCCTTCGTCCCGCCCGCGATCCGCCCGACGGTCAGCACCACCGGATCGAACACGTCGAACTGCCGGGTGATCATCGTCTGCAGCGCGGTGACGATCTCGCACAGCACCGGGATCGGGTCCTTGCCGCGGAACGGCGTCGACCCGTGCGTACCCTCGCCGATCACCCGCACGTGCAGCTGGTCCGCCGCGGCCATGAACGACCCGGGCTTGCTGCTCCACATCCCGAGCGGCTGCGACGACGCGCCCACATGCAGCCCGTACGCTGCGTCCGCCCGCCGCCCCGCCGCGTCGAGGACGCCCTCGCGGATCATGATCGGCGCCCCGCCGGACGTCTCCTCGCCGGGCTGGAACATGAACACCACGTCACCGGGCAGCTCGTCCTTCAGCGCACACAGCACCTTCGCCGCACCGACGAGCCCCGCGACGTGCAGATCGTGGCCGCAGGCATGCATCATCCCGTCGTGCCGCGACTTGAACGGTACGTCGACCCGCTCGGTGACGGGCAGCGCGTCCATGTCACCACGCAGCAGTACGACGGGACGTGTGGTTGACGGCTGCCCGCGACCACCCCGCAGTACGGCGGTCACCGAGGACAGCTCCTTGCCGAGCGTGATCTCCAACGGCAGGCCGTCGAGCGCGTCCAGGATCAACTGCTGCGACTTCGGCAGGTCGAGGTCGAACTCCGGCACCTGGTGCAGCTCCCGCCGCAGCGCGACGATCTCCTCGCGGAACTTCTCCGCCAATTCACGGGTGTTCATGCTTTGGGTCCGAGGTCCAGGGCGGACATCACGCGTTGCGCGCTGCTGCCGAGTTCGAGCAGTTCGACGAGGTCCAGCCAGCGTTCCGGGTCCTTGATCTCGCGCGGCAGCGTCGCGTCGTACGTCCCGACCGGCGCGTCCTTCGCGACCGCGACCACCTTCGGCGCCACATCCAGGTAGTCGCTCGCGGCCACGATCTTCTTTTTCACCCCGGGCGCCATCGGCGTACTGGGGTCGGCGGCCGCGGCCCGGATCGCGTCGAGGTCGCCGTACGCCGTGACCAGCGCGGCGGCGGTCTTCTCGCCGACCCCCTTCACGCCGGGCAGTCCGTCGGACGCGTCGCCGCGCAGCGTGGCGAAGTCGGCGTACCGCTGGGCCGGGACCTCGTACTTCGCGAGCAGCGCCTGCTCGTCGTACACGTCGGCGCGCCCGACGCCGCGGGCTGCCGTGTAGACGACCCGGATGCCGCGGCTGTCGTCGATCAGCTGGAACAGGTCGCGGTCGCCGGTGACCACGTCGACCGGCATCGTCGCCTGGTGCGAGAGCGTGCCGATCACGTCGTCGGCCTCGTGGTCCGGGGCGCCGACGACCGCGATCCCGATCGCCTCCAGGCAGGCCCGGATGTACGGCACCTGCACCTCCAGGCGGTCCGGTACGTCCTCGACCTGCTCGCCCTTCGGCGACACGAACTCGACCCGCTGCGCCTTGTACGACGGGATCAGCGCGACCCGCCACGACGGCCGCCAGTTGTCGTCCCAGCAGGCGACCAGATGGGTCGGCCGGTGGTTCTCGGCGAGCCGGGCGATGAAGTCGAGCAGCCCGCGGACGGCGTTCGTCGGCGTACCGTCGGCCGCCTTCATCGTGTCCGGTACGCCGAAGAACGCGCGGAAGTACAACGACGCGGTGTCGAGCAGCATCAAACGCTGTTCTGTCCCTGGATCTGGTACTGGCATGGGGAGATGCTTTCACAGGCGGCGTCCGGGGCAGTAGGGTCTTCGGGATGGAGGACCTGGACCGCAAGATCGTCGGGCTGCTCGCGACCGACGGCAGGATGAGCTTCACCGACCTGGGCAAGGCGACCGGCCTGTCCACGTCGGCCGTACACCAGCGGGTGAAGCGCCTCGAGCAGCGCGGCATCATCCAGGGGTACGCCGCCACCGTCGACCACACGGCGCTCGACCTGCCGCTGACCGCACTGATCTCGATCCGCCCGATCGACCCGTCGCAGCCGGACGACTCCCCGGAGCGGCTCCGCGAGGTCCGCGAGATCGAGTCCTGCTACTCGGTGGCCGGCGACTCCAGCTACGTCCTGGTCGTCCGGGTCGCCTCACCGGCCGCGCTGGAGAACCTGCTCGCGGTGATCCGCGCCCGCGCGAACGTCTCCACCACCACGACGATCGTCCTCAGCACGCCGTACGAGCGCCGCCCACCGGCCCTGTGAAGGTCCTGCTGACGGACCTGTTCAGCACGCTGATCCCCGGCGGCGACGCGTCCCGCGACAAGGTCAACGCCCAGATGGGCACGATCCTCGGCGTCGACCCGACGGCCTTCCAGCAGGCCTTCGACGCCTCGTCCCACGAGCGCTTCATCGGCGCGTACGGCGACCTGCCCGCAACCCTCCGCCTGATCGCCGACCGCTGCGGCGGCACCCCGACCGAGGCCCAGGTGACGAAGGCCACCGCCCTCCGCCGCTCCCTCGCCCGCCGCCTCCTCGCCGCGGCGCCCGCGACGACCCTCGACACCCTCGCCACCTTCAAGGCCGCGGGTTGGCGCATCGGCCTGGTCAGCAACATCACCGCCGAAACCCAGCTCCAATGGCCCGGCTCTCCAATGGCGAAGTACTACGACGCCACCGCCTTCTCCGCCGAAGTAGGCGCCGCCAAACCGTCCCCGGCGATCTACCTGTCTGCCTGCGACTCCCTCGGCGCCCACCCGACCGACTGCATCTTCGTAGGCGACGGCAACGACGGGGAACTACCGGCCGCCGCGGCCCTCGGCATGCACGCCATCCGCACCACCGAACACGCCGACAACGCCCCGACCTGGACCGGCCCCACGATCACGACCTTCGCCGAGCTGACAACCTTTCAGTAGCCACCGGCATCGACCAACTGCTCGGTGAGCGCGACGACCTGGATCTTGCCGTGCCCCTTCGGTGGCACCAGCAGGAGCGCGTCGTGGATGGTGGTCGAGGTGAGGGCGGCCTGGTACTTCACCGTCGCGGGGCTGAAGACGTTCTCCGGGAAGCTCGCCCACCAGTACTCCCAGTTGTCCCCGATGACCAGGCGGTACTCATGGGCGAGAGAGACGAAGACCACCGCGGTACCGGACTTCGTGACGAACGCGGGGGACTGCGGTGGTGCCGCGAAGGTGTTCGTGATGCTTCGGACGGACCCGCGGTCCTTCTCGTCGGCGGCCTTCTGCTTCGCCATCGCCGCGAACATCGTGGTGACGTCCGCGTTCGGCTGGAACGCGGTGGCGTGGGACGACTTGGGCCCCTCGGTCAGGTACGTCGCGAGGCCGTTCGCGGCGACCTGTGGCGCCGATGCGAGCTTGGCGTCGTCGGACCGGGTCGCCACGTGCAGGCCGGTCAGGTCCGGGAGCTTGACGGTTGTCGGCACGAAGGATCCGAACGTGAGCATCCACGGGGTGCCGGCAGTAGTCCGCTCCCAGACGCCGAGGTGGCGGTAATCCTTGGCGCCCGACGCCTCGGACGAGCTGACGAAGCTCATCGGGTAGCTGCTGAACCGCGGTGCTCCGATCACGGGCTTGGTGTAGGTGAGCACCCCACCCGGCTTGGCCTTGGACGTCCGTCCGATCTCGAACCATGCCTGCGTCTGCCGCAGCAGGTTGCCGCCTTCGACCGTCGCGATGAGCTTGTCGTCCATCGTGGCGTTCGCCTTGCTGTTGACCGCGTTGAAATGGTCGATCACGGCCTTTGCGGTGCGGTCGCTGACTGCCGGCCGACTCACCACCTTGACGGTGTCCACGGGAGGGATCGCCGAGCATCCGGTGACCAGACCCAGCACCAGCGCGGTGCCCGCGGCCCGCCTCAGCCCCGGCGAGCCGCGGTGTACGTCACCCTGCACGCCCGGCTGCGGTGTGGTGCCGGGGGCTTGCGGCCGCACCGAGCGGCGGCGGAAGAGGACCAGGAAGATGCCCAGGGCAAGGAGGATGATGCCTGAGGCAAAGATTATGAGGGCCGTCCGGAAGGCGCTCGGGATCTCGATGCCCAGGTTGGCCTGTACGTCGGGCGTGGTCCTGCCGTCGGCGTTCATGATGACGACGTCGTACGGGCCGTCCTCGATCGGCCAGGCGATGGACTGGGTACCCGCGCCGTTCGCCTTGGTGACCCACCAGTCGAGGGTCGCGGGTGCGGCGAGCGGGCCCGCCGTACCCTTCTCGTCCTCGTTGCTGAGGGCGATCGGGTACTGGACCTGCACCAGCTTGGTGTGGCCGGTGCCCTTGAGGTAGCTGGCGACGTCGAAGTCCCGCGCCACGCCGACGAACACGGGCTGGTTCTTCGTGGACCGGACGTCGACGTGCAGTACCGGCCCGTTGCGGTTGAGCAGCTCCGGGGTGCTCGCGATCGCGAGCCCTTTGCTGCTCAACTGCTGCTCGCCGGAGTGCACCGTGTCGTCCGGCCCGATCAGCCAGAATGCGGCTACGCCGCCCACGACGGCGACCACCAGGCCCGCCACAGCCAGCAGTACGCCGACAACCCTGCGGATCACCCGCACATGCACTCCCGAGTACGACAACCGGACGAGTGGAGATGCTAGCGGTTGCCGTGTGCATCTATCTGCTGACGGAGAGCGGATTGCAGGTTGTTGCAGAAGTTAGCTGAGGTCGAGCAGTTTCTGGGATTCGGCGGTCGCGCGGGACGCGGCGGCGCGTTGTTCGGCTTCGGCGAGGTGGTTGCCGGCGTGTTCGCGCCACCAGTTCTGGCCTTCGGCCGGAAGGGTGTCGATCGGGTCGTAGTACTCGTAGGTGCGGTTCAGGGCTTCGGGGTCCTGCTGTTCGATGCCGGTGCGGTAGTTCTTCTTCCAGTACGAGATGCCGCGGACCTCGTCGTACTCGGACAGCTGGTGGACCCAGCGCTTGCCGACGTACGGGACGTCGCAGACGATGCGCGGGGTGGCGAAGCCGGGGAGGTAGCCGAGGATGCCGTGCTGGAGGTGCTGGGCGTCGCGGACCGAGACCCGCCAGTGCTCGGAGAACGGGATCATGTCGCACATGTAGAAGTAGTACGGCGTGACGTTCGCGCCGTCGAGCAACGCGAAGCACAGGTCGAGCAGCTGCGGGATCGAGTCGTTGACGCCGCGCATCAGCACGCCCTGGTTGCGGACGTCGCGCAGGCCGGCCTCGAGCATCGCCTTGGAGGCCTCGGCGACCAGCGGGGTCACCGACTGGGCGGCGTTCACGTGGGTGTGCATCGCGAGCATCACGCCGCGGTCCCGCGCGATCGACGCGACCCGCTCGACGCCGGACAGTACGTCGGACGACAGCCAGTGCTGCGGCATCCCCATCAGCGCCTTGGTGGCCATCCGGATGTCGCGGATGTTCTCGATCTCGAGCAGGCTCAGCAGGAACGCCTCGAGCCGCGGCCACGGCATGTTCGCGACGTCGCCGCCGGAGACGACGACGTCCCGGACGCCCGGCGTACGGCGCAGGTAGTCGAGCATGTCGTCCAGCCGGGTCTGCGGCTTCGCGACGAACTTGAGCTTGTCGATGACCGGCGTCGAGTTGCCGACCAGGTCCATCCGGGTGCAGTGACCGCAGTACTGCGGGCAGGTCGGCAGGATCTCCGCGAGCACCTTCGTCGGGTAGCGGTGGGTCAGCCCCTCCGTGGCCCACATCTCGTGCTCGTGCAGCGAGTCCCGGGTCGCGTGCGGATGCGACGGCCAGTCGGTACGGCGGTCACTGAACACCGGGAGCATGTACCGCCGGACCGGATCGGCGTAGAACGCCGCCGTGTAGTCCGCGGCGCCCGACGGAACGATCGTGTTCAGCATCTGCGGCGGCAGCAGCATCGACATCGTGGCCCGCTCGGCCTGGTCCCGGGCGAGGTCCTCGTAGAACCGCTCCTCGAGCAGGTCGCCCATCACGTCCCGCAGCTGCTTCACGTTCTTCACGCAGTGCGACCGCTGCCACTGCACCGAGCGCCATTCCGCGGCGGTGACGTCCTTCCAGCCGGGCAGCCGGGTCCAGTCGGGCTCGACCAGCTCGGCCCGCCGGTACACGTACGGCTGGCCGTCGCCGGGCTCTTCCGAACGCGCCAGCTCCGGGATGATCAGGTCGGTCACGGTGCCTCCGTGGCGTCAGTCGATGATGCTGTCGGATGTGAGGATAGCGATAGAACTTCCCTCAGATCCAACAGTACGCCGTAAGAATTCTCGTCACGGCCTACTTTGAGTAGTATTTTGCCTGACCGCACCGGCGTACGAAGGAGGCCATGTGTCATCGAGCCCGGTAGGACTGCACCGCGTCCTCGCCCCGTCCGGCGTACTGCCGCAGGCGGCGGCGAAACTCGACGCCCGTCCCGGGATCTGGCCCGACGAGGTCCGGATCGCGGTCGAACGCCTGAACCTGGACGCCGCGTCGTACCGCCAGCTGGCCGAGGCGCACGGCGGCGACGGTACGGCGGTCCGCCGCGCGGTCCTGGACATCATCGCGACCCGCGGGAAGATGCAGAACCCGGTCACCGGCTCCGGTGGGATGCTCGTCGGCGTGGTCGACGAGGCCGGCCCGGACTCGCCGCTCGGTGTCCGCAAGGGCGACCGGGTCGCGACGCTGGTGTCGTTGACGCTGACGCCGCTGCAGATCACCGACGAGCTGAAGGACTGGGACGGCAAGAGCGAGCAGGTCCCGGCGCAGGGGCACGCGATCCTGTTCGCCCGGTCGATCGTCGCGAAGCTGCCGGACGACCTGAAGCCGGAGCTGTCGCTGGCCGTCATGGACGTCTGTGGTGCGCCCGCGCTGACCGCCCGCGTGGTGCGGTCGTATGTCGACAAAGGCATAAAGCCTGTCGTGTCAGTAATTGGTGGCGCAGGGAAGTCGGGTTCGCTCTCCCTGGCCGCCGCGCGCCGGGCCGGCGCGGCGCGCACGATCGGCGTCGTACCGTTCGAGGCCGAGCGCGAACGCCTGACGCAGCCGGGTCTGGCGGACGTGGTCGCGCTGGCCGACGCACGTGATCCGGTCGCGCTGGCGGCGGCCGTGGGGGAGCCCGCGGACATCACGGTCGTCTGCGTCGACGTACCGGGGTGCGAGCACGGCGCCGTACTGTCGACGGCCGCGGGCGGCACGGTGATCTTCTTCTCGATGGCGACGTCGTTCTCGGCGGCGGCGCTCGGCGCGGAAGGGCTCGCGGCGGACGTGACGATGCTGGTGGGCAACGGGTACGTGCCCGGGCACGCGGAGTACGCGATGGAGCTGTTGCGGTCCGAGCCGGGTGTCCGTGGTCTGTTCGAGAGCAGGCTGGCGGAGGATTAGGCCGTGCGCACACTTCTGACGAACGGTTCCGTCTACTCACCCGCCGACCCCCACGCGACCGCGATCGCCTTCGACGACGGGGTGGTGACCTGGCTGGGCGACGACACCGGCGCGGGCGCGTACGCCGACGGCGCGGACGAGGTGATCGACCTCGACGGCAAGCTGGTGACGCCGGCCTTCGTGGACGCCCACGTGCACGCCGCGGGCACCGGTGCGCAGCTGACCGGGTTGGACCTTGCCGGTACGGCGTCGTTGACCGAGGCGCTGGACAAGCTGGCGGCGTTCGCGGCCGAGCTGCCCGCGGACGCGGTGATCGACGGCGCCGGGTGGGACGAGACCAAGTGGCCCGAGGGTCGTGCACCGATGGCCCAGGAACTGGATGCGGCGGGCGGTGGGCGGCGCGTGTACCTGGCCCGGGTGGACGGTCACTCCGGCGTGATCTCCTCCGCCCTGTTCCCGGCTGCGAAAGGCTCCGGCTTCGACAGTTCTGGGCGATTGGAGCGGGATGCTCATCACGCCGTTCGGGACGCGTTGAGCGAGTTGATCGGGCCGGATCAGCAGCGGACGCACATCGAAGCGGCCCTGCAGGCGATGGCCTCGAAAGGTATTGGGGCGTTCCACGAGATGGCCGCGCCGCACATCGGTCCGTTGTGGGAGCTGCCGATCGTGCGCCAGGTTGCGGAAGAGCTCGGGCTGTCCGCGACGCTGTACTGGGGTGAGCCCGGCGCGTTCGAGCACCTCGGGACGTACGGTCTCGCCGGCCTCGCGGGTGACCTCAACGCGGACGGTGCGCTCGGCTCCCGTACGGCGGCATTGAAGGAGCCGTACGCCGACCGCGCCGACCACCGCGGGCACGCGTACCTGACGGCGGAGCAGATCGCCGAGCACGTGATCGCGTGCACCGAGCGGAACGTGCAGGCCGGGTTCCACTGCATCGGCGACCAGGCGCTGGCGAACATCGCCCGCGGGTTCGAGCTCGCCGCGGAGAAGGTCGGCGTACAGGCGTTGGTTGCCGCGCGCCACCGTCTCGAGCACGTCGAAATGGTCGACGAGGCAACGATCGCGACGCTCGCCCGCTGCGGTGTGGTGGCCAGCGTGCAGCCGATGTTCGACGCGCACTGGGGCGGTCCGGACGGCATGTACGCCGAGCGCGTCGGCGACCGCTGGCAGGGCATGAACCCGTTCGGTTCGCTGGCCCGGGCAGGCGTCGTACTCGCGTTCGGCTCGGACGCTCCCGTGACGGAGCTGGGCGGCTGGGAGGCCGTGCGGGCGGCCGCGTTCCACCACGAGAAGTCCGAGCGGATCACCGTACGCGCCGCGTTCCAGGCGCACACCCGCGGCGGCTGGCGGGCCGCCGGGATCGACGACGCCGGCGTGCTGGCGCCCAGTACGGCGGCGACGTACGCGATCTGGCAGACCGACGCCGACCTGGTCGTGCAGACGCCGGACGAGCGGGTCGCCGCGTGGTCGACCGATCCGCGGGCCGGCGTCCCGGTGCTGCCGGATCTGAGCCAAGGGACGCCGACCTGTGTGCGGACCGCTGTCGGCGGCCGCGTGATCTACGAAGCCGAAGGATGGTCGCAGTGAAGAAGCTGGATCTTGATCCGGTCACCGTCCGGAAGGCGCGCAGCCTCGCCCGGAAGGCCGGGAGGCCGATCGTCAATCTGGCCCGCCAGCACACGACGGTGTCGGTCGAACGAGCGGTACTGCGGCTCGCCGGGCTGACCGGTGCCGATACAGAGGGCATCCCGTGGGTCAACCGGCTCGCGGACACCGTCCGTGCGGACGTCGGACTCGAGCACGGGCTCGCGTTGCCGGTGTGGGACGCGTTGGTCCGTGGTGAGGCCGAGGACCTGGCTGTGCTCGCGCAGAAGGCCGCGTCCGGGTCCGTGACGTTCCGGCTGCCGGAAGGACGGGACGCCGTCCGGGCCAGGTCGGCCGCGCGCAAGGCGGCGACGGCCGGGATGAAGCGGATCGACGGGCGGCGGCGTGAGCGGGACCGGCTGATCAAGCGGCACGGCGACCCGGAGCAGCGGCCGTGGATCTACCTGATCGTCGCGACCGGCGACATCTACGAGGACATCCCGCAGGCCCAGGCGGCCGCGCGCGAGGGCGCCGACATCATCGCGGTGATCCGGTCGACCGGCCAGTCGCTGCTCGACTACGTGCCGGAGGGCGCGACCCGTGAGGGCTTCGCCGGTACGTACGCGACGCAGGAGAACTTCCGCCTGATGCGCGCCGCCCTGGACGAGTCGTCGAAGGAGCTCGGCCGCTACGTCCGGCTGACGAACTACGCGTCCGGGCTGTGCATGCCGGAGATCGCGACACTGGCCGGGCTCGAGCGGCTCGACATGATGCTGAACGACTCGATGTACGGGATCCTGTTCCGCGACATCAACCCGATCCGCACCTTCGTCGACCAGCGGTTCAGCCGGCAGATCCACGCCCGCGCCGGGATCATCATCAACACCGGCGAGGACAACTACCTGACCACGGCGGACGCGGTCGAGGCCGCGCACACGGTCACGGTGTCGCAGCTGCTGAACGAGTACTTCGCCAAGGAGGCCGGGCTCGAGGACTGGCAGCTCGGCCTCGGGCACGCGTTCGAGATCAACCCGGACCTCCCGGACTCGTTCCGGCTCGAGCTGGCGCACGCGATGCTGGCCCGGCAGCTGTTCCCGAACGCGCCGCTGAAGTGGATGCCGCCGACCCGGCACATGACCGGCGACGTGTTCCGCGGGTACCTGCTGGACGGGTTCTTCAACCTGGTCGGCGCGATGACCGGGCAGGGCATCCTGCTGGTCGGGATGATGACCGAGGCGGTCGTGACGCCGTGGATCTCGGACCGGGATCTCGCGCTGCAGAACGTCCGCTACGTGTTGGGTGCCGCGGGCAACCTGCACGAGGACTTCCGGCCGGAGCCGAACGGGTTCATCGCGCAGCGCGCACGGCAGGTGCTGGGGGAGTCGGTGGAGCTGCTCGACCGGATCGTCGACGACGGCCTGCTGAACGCGATCGGCGACGGCACGTTCGGATTGATGAAACGTCCTCAGGACGCCGGCCGCGGCCTGGACGGGGTCGCCCGGAAGTCCGCCGCGTACTACAACCCGGCGATCGAGCTGTTGGAGGAGGGGCTGTGAGCATCATCCGGCCGTACGGCGACACCACCGGGGACGGGATGGTGCAGCTGTCGTTCACGTTGCCGGTCCCGCACGACAAGCGGGCCGAGGGCGCCGCGGTGCAGCTGGCCAACAAGATGGGCATGGACCCGGCGCTGGTCGTGCACGCGAAGGCGATCGGACCGGACTTCACGTTCTTCGTCGTCTACGGCCCGGTGAACCACCTGGTCGACACCTCCAAGGTGGAGGTCGTCGAACGCGACTACCCGTTGCTGTCGCCGAAGGAGGTGAACCTCGCGATCCGCAAGCGACTGCGCCGCCGGCTGACCGTGGTCGGCGCCTGCATCGGCACCGACGCGCACACGGTCGGCATCGACGCGATCCTCAACATCAAGGGGTTCGCCGGCGAGAAGGGCCTGGAGTACTACCGCGAGGTGAAGGTGGTGAACCTCGGCGCGCAGGTCGCCGTACCGGAGCTGGTCCGGCGCGCGCGGGCGGAGAAGGCGGACGCGATCCTGGTCTCCCAGGTGGTGACGCAGCGCGAGGCGCACGTACTGAACACCAAGGAGATGTCGGCGGCGTTCCGGGAGGCGTACTCCGAGGACACCCGTCCCGTACTCGTTGCCGGCGGCCCCCGTTTCACCGAGCAGATGGCGGGCGAGCTGGGCGTCGACCGGGTCTTCGGCCGCGGTACGACGCCGGGTGAGGTGGCCAGCTACCTGGTCGACGCATTGGTCACGAAGAGGAGCGCTTAGGTGTCGAAGGCAACGATCGGTCTGACCGTCACGCATCGCCGCTACATCCCCTACAGCCACGCGCACTACGCCGGGAACCTGGTCGACGGCGCGTACGTGCTCGGCCTGTTCGGTGACGTCGCGACCGAGGTGTGCATCCAGGCGGACGGCGACGAGGGCCTGTTCGCGTCGTACTCCGACGTCCAGTTTCTGCAGCCGCTGCGGGCCGGGGACGTGGTCGAGGTGAGCGCCACGATCAGCCGGGTCGGCAACCGCAGCCGGGACCTGGACTTCAGCGCGTACGTCGTCTGCCGCGGTCGTCCGGACCAATCCGCCTCGGCGGCCGAGGTGCTCGCCGAACCGCTGGAGATCACCCGGGCCAAGGGAACCGTTGTCGTCCCGGTTGGGTGACGATTGGTTGCCCTGGGTAACGATTACGTGGAGTGCCGATCTCGCTCTGTAACGTGACTTGAATGAGGGCGATTCGTTTTCCCTTGTGGGACAGGCGATAGTGTTACAACGGGCCCAAAGAGCCGGGGGACAGGTTGACACCGGCGCTCTCAGCGAGCATCGTTTTGGGAGTCGTCATATCCCGTTTGTTCAACGGTCACACGAAGTTCGGCCACCGGATGATCCCGCGACGCTGACCAGGCCAGTGCCAGGCCTGAGTCGACGGGGGCTGAGATCGCCGGTGGTAAGCCCCCCGCGGGGCAGAGGTGGAAGAGGCTCGGCGGCCAGTAGACAACAGCCGTGCGGTGCGCAGCCAGCGTATCGGCGGTTGGTCCGAAGGCACGCCGAGCCTCTTTCCTCTGTCCGGACCCGAACCGCATCGCTGTGATTCAGCCGGTCCGGTGACCGACCCCGAGGCTGACAACGACCGACACCTCCTGGCTACTGGTCGGATACATTGGCGTGTCCTGGACGTTGTACGGTCGTGCGACCGGCGGCGTCCGCCGGTGAGTGAGGACAAGGGGTACCGCGTGGACCGGTTGAAGGCGCTGGGGCGGCTGCTGCCGCGGGTGGCGGTGGCCGTGCTGGCCGGGGGGATGCTCGGCTTCGCGTTCCAGCCGCACGACCTGCCGTGGCTCACGATCCTCGCCGTACCGCTCTTCCTGGCCGCGCTGCAGGGGATCTCGATGAAGGCCGGCTTCCTCGTCGGCGCGGGCTTCGGGATCACGTACTACGCCGTCCTGGTGCCGTGGCTGAGCGTGATCGGCGGCGACGCCGCGATCGCGCTCGCCGTCCTCGAAGGGTTGTTCTACGCGGTCTTCGGGTTGTTCGCGACGCAGGTGCTGAAGCTGCGCTGGTGGCCGTTGTGGATCCCGTGCCTGTGGGTCGCGACCGAGTTCGCGACCGCGTCCGTGCCGTTCGGCGGGTTCCCGTGGGGCAAGCTCGCCTGGGCCTTCGCGGACGCGCCGCTCGGGCGACTGGCCGCGTACGTCGGGATCGCGGGGCTGAGCTTCCTCGTCGCGTTCCTCGGCGTGCTGGTGTACGCCGCACTGCGCCGGGGGACCGCGCTCCGGATGCGGGTGGTGGGTCTGGTGGCGGGGCTGGCGATCGTGTTCGGGAGCGCGCTGATCCACCTGTCGTTGGCCGGCGACGGGAAGAGCGTGACGGCCGCGATGGTGCAGGGCAACGTGCCGGGCAAGGGGCTGGAGTTCCTCGGCCGGGCGCGGACCGTGACCCAGAACCACCTGAAGGCGACGCTCGACCTGGAGAAGGAGGTCCAGGCCGGCACCGTGAAGAAGCCGGACCTGGTGATCTGGCCGGAGAACTCCACCGACATCGACCCGTACAAGGACGACGAGACCCGGGCCGACATCGAGGAGGCCGTGAAGGCGGTCGACGTGCCGATCCTGGTCGGCGCCGTCACCGAAGGCCCCGGGCCGAACGAACGGCAGACGACCGGGATCGTGTGGGACCCCGCGACCGGGCCGGGCCAGCGGTACGCGAAACGGCACCCCGTGCCGTTCGGTGAGTACATCCCGTTCCGCAACCAGCTGCTGCCGTACATCCACCGGCTGGAGATGATCGGCGCGCAGACCGTGCCCGGTGTCGGGCCTGGCGTGATGCCGATCCGCGGCGTCACGTACGGCGACGTGATCTGCTTCGAGCTGGCGTACGACAACGTGATCCAGGACGTGGTGAAGGGCGGTGCCCAGGTCCTGATCGTGCAGACGAACAACGCGACGTACGGCGGCACCGGGCAGCCGGAGCAGCAGTTCGCGATCACCCGGATGCGCGCGATCGAGACCGGCCGGACGATCCTGATCGCCTCCACCAGCGGCATCTCCGGCGTCATCCGCCCGGACGGATCGGTCGAGCACAAGTCGGCGCAGTTCACCCGGGACGTGTACGTCGCGAACGTGCCGCTGCAGGACGGCCACACGCTCGCGACGACCCTCGGCGGCTGGCCGCAGTGGGTGCTGACCGCACTCGGGCTGCTCGGGCTGGTGCTCGCGATGGTCGCCCGCCGTCGTACGCGCGAGGACACGACGGAGCCGCCCGCCTCCGCGAGGGAACGCGAGAAGGTTCCTGCCTGAGGGTTTCCCCGTCTGTAACACTGGAGGGAACCTGGGAAGGGACAGAACATGCCGTGGTTGATCGCGCTGGCTCTGCTGGCCGTACCGGTCCTGGAGATCTTCGTGATCATCCAGGTAGGCCACGCCATCGGCGGCTGGCCCACCCTCGGCCTGCTCGCCCTGGAGACAGTCGTCGGAGCCTGGCTCGTCAAGCGCGCCGGCCGCCGTGCCTGGTCGACGCTGCAGTCGGCCCTCCAGTCCGGCAACGTCCCCGACGGAAAGAACACGTCCGGCCGTGACCTGACCGACAGCGGCATGGGCCTGATCGGCGGCGCCCTGCTGATCGTCCCGGGCTTCATCACCGACGTCGTCGGCCTGTTCTTCCTGCTGCCCTTCACCCGCCCGCTGGCCCGCCGCCTCGGCACCCGCTTCCTCAGCCGCCGCGCGGCCACCCTCGCCCCGCCGAACTTCGCGCCGTTCATGCCCGGCGCCACGCAAGCCCAGCGACCGGCCTCCGGCGACGTCATCCAGGGCGAGGTCGTCGACCCGGAGCGCTAGCGGTAGATGGCCTTCGCGGACTGAAGGAACGAGAGCGCCAGGGGAGTGTTCTCGCTCCAGGCGACCACGACAGGACTCGGCGGCAGATCGAGGACCGGTACGACGGCGAACTCCGGGCCGGGGTTGTGGTTGGTGAGCGGCGTCAGGCCGATCGTGGCGTTCCAGAGGACTGACTGGAGGCATTCCTGGACGGCGCGGACGACGGGGCCTTCGCGGTGGGTGCCGGCGTTCCAGTAGGACTGCCATTCGGGGTCGGTACCGGGTGGGAACTGGAACCAGCGGCGGTCGGCCAGATCGGCGAGGGTGAGCGTTTCGCGGGCGGCGAGCGGGTCGTCGGCCCGGAGTACGGCGCCGACCGGATCCGCGCGGAGACGGTGGACGTGCAGGCCCGTCCGGTTGAACGGGCCGCGGGTGAGGGCGACGTCGACGAGGCCGGTCCGGAGACCGCAGGTGGGGTCGTCGAGGTCGGTCTCGCGGATGTGGACCTCGACGTTCGGGTGCCGGTCGCGGTACGCCGCAGCGAGGCGGGAGATGTCCGGGTCGGTGCTGTCGCCGAGGATGCCGACAGTGAGGGACGCGGCGCCGGCGGCGGCCGCGACCCGGGTGCGGAGGCGGTCGGACTGGGCGAGGAGTGTGCGGGCCTCGGCGAGGAGGGCGGTGCCGGCAGGGGTGAGGCTGACGCCGGACGCGGAGCGGTGGAACAGCGTCGTACCGAGGTCGGCCTCCAGTTGCCGGATCGCGCGGCTCAGTGGAGGCTGGCTCATGTACAGGCGGGTGGCGGCGCGGCCGAAGTGCAGTTCCTCGGCGACGGCGACGAAGTACCGCAGGGTGCGTAGTTCCATCACCTGCGACGATACCCGTTGGGTATCGGCGATGCGGGACAGGTCTTGGACGCGGCGCGGGCCCGGGTGGTGCGCTGGACGCATGCTCGAAGACCCGATCGTCCAGGTGACCGACATCCAGGAACTCGCTCGCGACGTGGTCGTGATCCCGAACCGGAACGTCGACCTCGTCCCCAACATCACGCTGATCGGCGGCACCGACGCGGTGCTCGTCGTCGACACCGGCCTCGGGCCGCGGAACGCGGAGCGGGTGCTCGAGTTCGCGGGGGAGTACGCCGCGGGGCGCCGGCTGTACCTCACGACGACGCACTTCCATCCGGAGCACGCGTTCGGCGCGGACGTGTTCGCGGGCGCCGCGACGTACCTCGTCAACCGTGCGCAGGCCGACGACCTGGCGACGAAGGGGGAGGGGTACCTCGAGATGTTCCGGCAGCTCGGCGAGCCGGTCGCACGGGAGCTGGACGGTACGACGATCCCGGCGCCGGACCTGACGTACGACGAGACGTACGAGCTGGACCTCGGCGGCCGGACGGTGGTGCTGCGCGCGACCGGACGGGCGCACAGCAAGGGCGACCAGGTCGTCACGGTGCCGGACGAGGGCATCCTGCTGACCGGCGACCTCGCCGAGGCGGACCAGTTCGCGATCTTCCCGTGGTTCCCGCCGTACGACGTCGACGTGTCCGGCGTGCGCTGGATCGGGGTGCTCGACGCGCTGCTCGCGGATCGTCCGCGCGTCGTCGTCCCCGGTCACGGCGACGTCCGCGACGCCGGCCTGCTCACGGACGTCCGCGACTACCTGGTCGAACTCCGCGACGAGACCTGGGTACGCCGCGACTCCGCGATGCCGGAGGAGACCGTCGCCGCCGAGATTCGCGCGCTGATGATCAAGCGCCACCCCGACTGGCGCCTCCCGGAGTGGATCGACCGCGGCGTCGGCTGCCTGTGCGCGGAACACGCCGCGACCGTCGAACGACCGAGCCGAGCGTAGTCTGAGCCGGTGAGCGAGATCGAGCCGTATCGGATCGCTGTACCGCAAGCCGCGCTAGATGATCTGCAGTACCGCCTCGAGCATGTTCGATGGTCCGACGAGATCGACGGCGCCGGGTGGGACTACGGTTCGCCGGTCGCGGAGCTGAAAGAGCAGGTCGAGTACTGGCGGACCAGGTACGACTGGCGGGCGACGGAGACCCGGCTCAATGCGTACCCGCAGTTCACGACGACGATCGACGGCCAGCGCATCCACTTCCTGCACGTCAGGTCGGCGCGTCCCGACGCGTTGCCGCTGATCCTGAACCACGGGTGGCCGGGGTCGATCGCGGAGTTCCTCGACGTGATCGAACCGCTGACCACCCCGGGCGACGACGGCATCGCCTTCGATCTGGTGATCCCGTCGCTGCCGGGGTTCGGCTTCTCGGGCCCGACCAGCTCGCGCGGCTGGAACCCGCAACGGATCGCCGCGGTCTGGGCGGAGCTGATGCGGCGACTGGGGTATCAGCGGTACGGCGCGGCCGGCAACGACTGGGGTTCGGACATCGCCCCTGAACTCGGCCGGGCGGCGCCGGCGGCGGTCGTCGGCGTCCACGTCACGCAGATCTTCTCCGACGTCGCGGCGTCGGAGTACGACCGGACCTCGGACGAGGAGCGGGCCGCCGTCGAGGAACTCGAGTGGTTCCAGGAGAACATGGATGCCTACGGCTACCTGCAGACCCAGCAGCCGCAGTCGCTGGCGCACGCGCTGACCGATTCGCCGGTCGGTCTGCTCGGCTGGCACAACCTGATCTACCGCGGCGACCTGGATCATGACTTCGTCCTGACCAACGTGATGATCCATTGGCTGACGGGGACCGTGGCGTCCGCGATGCGGATCTACTACGAGAGCGACAGGAGCACCAAGCCACCCGAGCCGACAACGGCGCCGCTGGGGCTCGCCCAGTTCCGTGACGACATCCACGCGGTCCGCCGCTTCGCCGAGCGCGACCACGCCAACATCGTGTCCTGGAACGTGTACGACACCGGCGGGCACTTCGCCGCGCACCAGGAACCGGAACTGCTCGTCGACGACCTGAGGTCGTTCTTCACTCCACTGCGCTGACACGAGCACGTGCGAAAGGTGAGAGATGCGGCTGGTCGAGTGGTTGCGTCGGCGGGATCCAGGGCTGGCGGCGACGCGGCGGGCGGGGCGGACCGCGGTGGTCATGCCGGTGTTGTTCGCGTTCTGTGCGGGGGTGCTGAAGGCGCCGACGGTGGCGAGCTTCGCGGCGTTCGGGGCGTTCGCGATGTTGTTGCTGGTGGACTTCTCGGGGAGTACCGGGCAGCGGATCCGGGCGCAGTTGCAGTTGGCCGTCGCGTGGCTGGTGCTCGTGTCGCTCGGGACCTTGGCGGGGTACTCGGTGTGGTCGGCCGTCGTGGTCACCGCGGTGGTCGGGTTCGTCGTGTTGTTCTCGGGCGTGGTCAGTTCGGTCCTAGCCGGTGCGGGTACGTCGTTGTTGCTGTCGTTCATCCTCTCCGTTGCCACGCCGGGATCGCTGTCCACGCTGCCCGACCGGCTGGCCGGGGTCGTGATCGCGGCCGTCGCGGCGGTCTTCGCGGTGACGTTCCTCTGGCCGCGGACCTCGGTCGATCCACTCGGGGCGCCCGCCGCACGGGTGTGCCGGGCCGCGGCGGCGCAGTTGCGGTCGGAGGCGCTGGACTCCGTCGACGTGTGCGCCGTACGCACCCGGGAGACCGCGACGCTGATCGAGGAGTTGCGCCGTACGTTCACCGGGACGCCGTACCGGCCGACCGGGCTGTCCACCGGGTCGCGCGCGCTCGTCCGGCTGGTGGACGAGCTCACCTGGCTGAGCGGCATCCTCGACGAACCGGGGCCGGAGGCAACAACCTGCGACGGTGCGTCCGCCGCCGTGCACCTGGCGGCCGCCGACGTCCTCGAGCTCAGCGCCGACCTGCTCGAGAACGGCTCCGGGGACGTCGGCAAGCTGACGAGCGCGACCCAGGTACTCCGTGACGCCGTCGCGAGGCTGGAAGACGGCGCTGTCGACCGGCTGCCGTCGACGTACCGCTCCGAAACCGACCTCCTCGGCAGCCTGAACGTCTCGTTCCGCGCCCAGGAGGTCGCGTTCGGCGTACTGCTGATCGCCCAGAACGTCGAGACCGCCCGCCGCGCCGCCCAACGCCCGTGGACCGACCGCCTCCTCGGCCGCGACCCGGGCGCCCTGGCCGGTCCGTTCGCCAGCGCCACCGAACGCGCGGCCGCGCATCTCGAACGGCATTCGGTCTGGCTGCACAACAGCATCCGCGGCGCGGTCGGCCTCGCCGCGGCCGTCGCGCTCGCGAACCTCACCGGCGTGGAGCACGGCTTCTGGGTGATCCTCGGCACCTTGTCGGTACTGCGGTCCAACGCGCTCAGCACCGGCCAGAACGCGTACCGCGCGATCGGCGGCACGGTCGTCGGGTCGATCATCGGCGCCGGCCTGCTGCAGTTGATCGGCGACAACCGCACCGCGTTGTGGATCCTGCTGCCGATCGCCGTGCTCGTGGCCGGGATCGTCCCGGCGGCGATCTCGTTCGCGACCGGGCAGGCCGCGTTCACGGTGACGCTGGTGATCCTGTTCAACATCGCGCAGCCGGAAGGCTGGTCGCTGATCCTGTTCCGGATCGGCGACATCGCCCTCGGCTGCGCGGTGAGTGTCGCGGTCGGCCTGCTGTTCTGGCCGCGCGGCGCGTCGAAAGCGGTCGGGAAGGCACTGGCCGAGGCGTACGTCGACAGCGCGCAGTACCTCGTCAGCGTCGTCGGGTACGCCGTGTCGTGCTGTGCACCTGGTCCGCGGATGCCGCAGGACGGCCGGCGCGCGGCCGCCGCGGCGCGACGGCTGGACGACACGTTCCGCACGTACCTCGCCGAGCGGGGCGCGAAGACCGTGCCGTTGAGCGAGATGACCGCGCTCGTCACGGGTGTGGTCGCGGTCCGGCTGGCCGCGGACGCCGTACTCGAACTCTGGGAGCGGTACGCCGACGGCCGGCCCCCGTCGGACGACCGAGCCGCGGCGCAGGCGGCGCTGCTCGCCTCGGCGGACCGGCTGCTGCGGTGGTACTCGACCCTGGCCGGCGCGCTCGACGGGCGGTCGTCGGTGCCGGAGCCGTTGCCGCACGACTACCCGGCGAAGACCCGGCTGGTGGACGCCGTACGGAACGACCTGTACGACACCGACGACCAGGCGACACCGACCGCGATCCGGATCCTGTGGACGAACGACCACCTGGAGGTTGTCCGCCGCCTGCAGCCGAGCCTTGTTACAGCTGCGACGGTGGGAACGGACCCTTCGGGCTGAACGCGTACTCGGTGAAGCGGTCCGCCATCACCTGGTGCGTCTCGGCGTCCGGGTGCAGGTCGTCGCGCAGCGGGTGCGCGGCGTTGTCGGCCTCGCCGTACAGCGTGCGGCCGTCGAGGTAGTGCAGGTTCGGGTCGGTCAGCGCGCGCTGGGCGACGATCCGGTCGAGCTCGGCGCGGATCACCGAGAGCGTGAGCTTGCCGGCCGGTACGTCGTCCGGATTGCCGGTGGCGGTGAACGCGATCTCTCCGGCGGCGAGTGCCTCCAGGTTCCAGCCGGTCGGGCCGGGGGTGTCCTCGTGGATCGGGCAGAGGATCGACGAGACGACCACCAGCGGCGTGTCCGGGTGGCCGTCGCGGATCGTGTCGAGGAAGCCGTGCACGCCGGGCGTGAACGTGCGCAGCCGGAGGCTGTCCGAGTTCACGATGTTGATGCCGAGCTTCACGCTGATCAGGTCGGCGGGCGTGTCGCGGATGGTGCGGGCGAGGAACGGCTGCAGGTACGCGCTGCCGCCGAAGCCGAGGTTGACCAGCTCGACGCCGGCCTGGGCCGCGACCAGGGCGGGCCAGGTGCCGGTCGGGTGGGTCGCGTTCGAGCCGTGGCTGATCGAGCTGCCGTGGTGCAGCCAGACGCGACCGGCCGGCGGCACCGGCTCGACCGGCTGATCGGTGCGCAGGGCAACGAGTTCGGTGGTCTCGTCGTGCGGGAGCCAGATCTCGACGGTCTTGGGTACGGCGGCCAGCCCCTCGACGCGCAGCGTCTGCGGCAGGCCCTGCCGGGTCTCGGCCGACCCGGTCATCAGGTCGATCGTGATCACATCGCCCTCCGGAGCGGTCAGCTGGGTGACCAGTCGGCCGTCGACGAGTACGTCGTACACGCCGTCCGGGCGCCGGGGAGCGCCGGTGTAGTCGCGCTTCGTGGGGAGGGTGTCGAGCTCGATCCGGGTGGCGGCGGTGCGGAAGACGAGGCGTACGCCGGACGGCTGGGTGTCGACCATGTCCATCTGCGGGTCGACGTACTGCGCTCGCGCCCAGGCGGGGAGGCGGTGCGGCAGGAAGCCGCGCGCGGTCGGCTCGAGGTCGAGGGCGCCGCGGAGGAGGTCGAGGGTGAGGGGGACGGTCTGCATGTCAGCTCCAGGTCCGAAGGAGGGCGTCGAGGGCGTCGAGGATGCGGGGCCAGCTGTCGGCGCTGTCCGGCTTGCTGTAGCTGAAGGAGCCCGCGAGTTCGAGGGAGATGTAGCCGTGGACGACGCTGCCGATCAGTCGTACGGCGTCGGTCTGTTTGGGTTCTTCCAGTTGGTATCCACGCAGGACGGCCCGCCAGAGCTCCGAATGCCTCCGCCCAGCCTCCACGTACTCCGTTCCCAGGACCGAGGTGGTGGGGGCGCGGCGAGCGCTGACCCCTGGCTGAGGTGGGGTGGGGGTGTGGCGGGCGCTGACCCCTGGCTGAGGTGGGGTGGGGGTGTGGCGGGCGCTGACCCCTGGCTGAGGTGGGGTGGGGGTGTGGCGGGCGCTGACGCCTGGCTGAGGTGGAGTGGGGTGGACGCCGATCTCTGGGCCAGGTGGGGTGGGGGTGTGGCGGGCGGCGGTGTAGCGGCCGGGGTGGGTTTGGGCGTAGGTGCGGTAGACGTTGGCCATCGCGGTGAGGGCGTCGGCGCCGGAGCGGCCGGCGAGGGCGGCCGCGGCCTGGTCGGCGAGTTCGGTGAGGGCGACGGTGGCGATCCGGGTCCTCAGGTCGTCGGAGTTGCGGACGTGCGAATACAGGCTCGCGACCTGTACGTCGAAGCGCCGGGCCAGCGCCGACACGGTGACCTGCTCGAACCCGACCTCGTCCGCCAGCTCCGCACCCGCCTGCGCCAGCCGCGCACCGCTCAACCCGACTCTTGCCATATCTCATTATGTATTTGCCTAAAGTCTTTAGGCAAATCGCGACAAGAAGAAACCCTCACCGCGCCGTTGCGATGAGGGTTCCGTGGGGTGTGGCTCAGGCGGTGCGCTTGGTCCGGTGCAGGTGCGCCGGGCCGATCTCACCCTTGCGGAGCAGCTCGACCCGCTCCGCCAGCAGCTCCTCCAGCTCCGAGATGCTCCGGCGCTCGCGCAGCATGTCCCAGTGCGTACGGGCCGGCTTCTCCTGCTTCGGCTCCGGCTTCTCGCCGGTGGAGCGGGCGGCCTCGCTGCCGCAGTGCGGGCATTCCCAGACCGCGGGCACCTCGGCGTCGTGCGCCATGGTGACCTCGACCACGTGGCCGCGGGGGCAGTCGTACGTGATCATCTGGCGCGGCGCGAACTCCACACCCCGGTCATCCTCGAAGCTGACCCCACCCAGCCCCGAACCACGCAGTACGCGATTAGACATGTCAAACCTCCGAGATCGTCATCCGTGCCAACGGTCGGCCGGCCCGGATCATTCCCATTTTGGCATGTCCGAGCCATATGTACGCACCTGACAGCCCGTCGTGACCTGCTGTCATCGACTGTTCACAGATTCCAAATCGATATCCGGTTCCCAGCCAGTTGCCAGGAAGTGAGGATCTCCTCCTCAGCAATCGTCCTTAGCCTCAGCGTCCATGGTGCTACCCCGCCACAAGATCCGTGGCCTCAGTTTCGTGAACGTGGCCCTGGTGGCCATTGTGCTGGTCATCGGCGTGACCGCCTACTTCCTGCTCTTCAAGAAGGACCCGCCGGCCGCCGGTGCGACCCGGCCGTCGGTTGCCGTCCAGCGCGGCGAGGTCACCGCGAGCGTGAGTTCCAGCGGCACCCTGCAGAGCTCGACGACCGCCTCGCCCGCGTTCGAGACGTCCGGCACGGTCACCCAGGTGCTGGTCAAGGTCGGCCAGGTGGTCGCGAAGGGCGCGGCGATCGCGAAGGTCGACCCGGCGTCGGCCGACCGGCAGCTGGTGATCGCGCAGCAGAACCAGATCGCCTCGGCGAACTCGGTGACCGCGGCGGAGCAGACCCTCAGCGACGCGCAGACCGCCCTCGACGCGGCCGAGGCGGCGTCGGCCTCCCCGTCGCCGACACCCACGCCGTCCAACGGTCAGCAACAACAGACCCAGAGCCAGAGCCAGTCTCAGGGTCAGGGGCAGAGTCAGAGTCCGGAAGTTGCCGTCAGCAACGCCCAGGCGAGCCTGGCCAAGGCCAAGGCAGACAAGGAGCAGGCCGACCAGAACGTCGACGCCGCCCAGGCCGCGGTCGACGCGACCACGCTGAAGGCGCCGATCGCCGGCACCATCACCGCGATCAACGGCGCGGTCGGCTCGGTGACCGGCGGCTCCAGCTCAGGTTCAGGCAGCGGCGGGCAGGGCTCGACCTCAGGTCAAGGTTCATCCTCGACCTCCAGCAGTACGTCGACCACGGCGGGCACCGGCTTCGTCGACATGGCCGACCTCAAGTCGCTCCAGGTCGTGGCCGCGTTCGCGGAGGCCGACGCGATCAAGATCAAGGCCGGCCAGTCCGCCACCGTCACCCTGAACGCCCAGCCAGGTACGACGTACACGGCATCGCTGGCGTCCGTGTCGCCGACGCCGACGACCACGAACGGCGTGGTGTCGTACTCGGCGACGTTCAGCCTCGCGAAGCTCCCGGCCAACGCCCGGATCGGCCAGACCGCGAACGTCACCGTGCAGACCGCGAAGGCCACCAACGCCCTCTACGTGCCGAGCACGGCGATCACCACGACCGGTACAACCTCGACGGTGACGATGGCCAACGGTGGCGGGACGCGGGACGTGACGGTCGGCGTACGTGGCGACAGCTACACCCAGATCACCTCCGGCCTGAACGAGGGCGACCAGGTCGAGCTGCTGACCGGCTCGATCGGCGGCACCGGAACCCAGAACGGCCAGAATCGGACCGGGACCGGACAGCTCCCCGGAGGCGGCGGCCAGTTCCCCGGCGGCGGCCTCGGCGGCGGAGCCGGCGGCGGCGCAGGTGGAGGCTTCCGTGGCCGGTGACGGGCTGATCGACATCCGGGGCGTGACCAAGACCTACGGTCACGGCCACACCGCGGTACACGCGCTCCGGGGCGTGTCGCTGCGGGTCGACGCCGGCGAGTACGTCGCCGTGATGGGCTCGTCCGGGTCCGGCAAGTCGACGTTGATGAACATCCTCGGCTGCCTCGACGTACCGACCCGAGGGGAGTACTGGCTGGACGGCAGTGACGTCGCCCGGCTGACCGAGGACCAGCAGGCACTGGTCCGTGGCCGCAAGATCGGGTTCATCTTCCAGTCGTTCAACCTGATCCCGCGGACCACCGCGCTCGCGAACGTCGAGCTGCCGCTCACCTACGCGCACGTGCGCCGGTCCGAACGCCGCAATCGGGCCAACCGGGCGCTCGACCTGGTCGGACTCGCCGACCGGACCGACCACCGGCCGAACGAGCTGTCCGGCGGTCAGCAGCAGCGGGTCGCGATCGCCCGCGCGCTCGCCACCGGCCCGCGGATCCTGCTCGCCGACGAGCCGACCGGCAACCTGGACGCGCACTCGACCGACGAGGTGCTGGGCATGTTCGACGACCTGCACGCGCAGGGCCGGACGATCGTCGTGATCACCCACGAGCACGAGGTCGCGGCCCGCGCCCGGCGGCTGGTCACGGTCTCCGACGGCCGGATCGTGTCCGACGAGGTGACCCGCTGATGTCACCCCGCGATCTGCTCGCCGCGGCGCTGCGCGGCCTGACGGCGAACAAGCTCAGATCCCTGCTGACCGTGCTCAGCGTCTCGATCGGTGTCGGCGCGGTCATCGTGCTGGTTGCGGTCGGCAACGGTTCGGCGAAGGCCGTGCAGAACCGGCTCGAGGCGATGGGGACGAACCTGCTGACGGTCTCCACGACCGGTGGCGGCGGTGGCTTCGCGCGCGGTCAGGCCGGTCCCTCCAACCAGCAGTACAGCCTGACGCTGGACGACGCCGCGGCACTACGTGACAAGAACCTCGCACCCGACGTCGACTCGGTCGCACCGGTGATGACGAGTTCGGCCACGGCGACGAACGGGGACACCAGCTACACGATCAGCCAGGTGATCGGTACGACTCCGCAGTACATGCCGGCCACGAACACACCGGTCGGGACCGGGCAGTCGTTCACGCAGTCCGACGTGGACACCTCGCAGCGGGTGATCCTGCTCGGGCAGACGGCCGCCACCGAACTGTTCACCAGGCCGAACGCCGCCGTCGGGCAGACGGTCAAGCTCGGCGCCGTCGACTTCACCGTCATCGGCGTCCTGGCGAGCAAGGACAGCACCGGGTTCAACGACCCGAACGCGACCGCGATCGTCCCGATCAACACCCTGCGCGCGACCCAGGCCGGGTACGGGGCGCTGAGCCAGATCGTCGTCCAGGCGGCGAACAAGGACCGGGTCAGCGCCGCGCAGGAGGAGGTGACGGAGCTGCTCACGGCCCGCCATCAGGTGCCGGCGACCGAGACGTCACCGTTCCGGATCCAGAACTCGGCGCAGATCCTGCAGACCAGCCAGGACACCGCGGCGACCTTCACCGCGCTGCTCGCGGCGGTGGCCGCGATCAGTCTGGTCGTCGGCGGCATCGGTGTCACCAACATCATGCTGGTCACCGTCACCGAGCGGACCCGCGAGATCGGTATCCGCAAGGCGCTCGGGGCGCGCCGGCAGACCATCCTCGGCCAGTTCCTGATCGAGGCGACACTGCTCAGCCTGCTGGGCGGCGGTGTCGGGGTCGGGGTGGCGCTGATCGTCACCCGCTTCCAGCTGTCCGGCGTCCAGCCGGCGCTGGTGCCGTCGTCGATCGGACTCGCGCTCGGCGTGTCCGCGGCGGTCGGCCTGTTCTTCGGCAGTATGCCGGCGCACCGAGCCGCCGGTCTCCGTCCCATCGACGCACTACGACACGAGTGAGAGGCCCCCAGCTATGAGTGACCAGACGCCCGACGAGTTCGCCCAGATCGGGTCCGACGAGGAGGTCGAGGCGGCCCTGCAGCCGAAGAAGACCCTCAACCTGCCGCTCGCGACCGCGATCCTGGCCGGCATCGTGGTGCTCGCCGTCGGCCTCGCGGGCGGCGCCGGCATCCACGCGGCGTTCGCGTCGAACAGCACGTCCAACCAGCCGCAGGCCGGGCGCGGCGGCTTCGGCGGCGGGTACGGCGGGTACCGCGGCCAGAACGGCGGCACCGGGCAGCCCGGCCAGGGGCAGTTCCCCGGCGGTGGCGGGACGATCGGCACGGTCGTCTCGGCGACCAGCACCGAACTCGTCGTGAAGACCCAGACGGGCAACGTCACGGTGAAGCTCACGGGCGACACGACGTACGAGATCACCTCGAAGGGGACGGCGGCCGACCTGAAGGCGGGCGAGCAGGTGGTCGTCAGCGGCCAGAACTCGAACGGCACGATCACCGCGAACACCGTCCGGCAGGGATCGTTCGGCGGATTCCGCAACCCGAACGCGACGCCTTCGTCGCGCTGAGGACCCCCAGGCCATCACAACCGGCCACGTCTCCCGCCGCTGAGCGTGGGGCGCGGCGTTGAGGGCGGATTGTGATGGCCTGGCCGTCCGCCTTTTCAGGCGCGGGTGGCGATGAGGGCGACGGCGGTGGAGTCGAGCGTGAAGCTGCCACCGTACGCGTCGATCGCGGCGCCGGTGCGGTCGAGGACGGTGCCGAGCTTGCCGGCGTCGGCGAGCGGCTTGGCCATGCCGCTGGTGCGCAGCTGGTCGAGCCATTCGTCGCGGGTGTACGCGCGGGACCAGGGGAAGACCGGGCGTTCGACGTCGGTGAACGCGGCGCCGAGGCCTTCGGCGGTGCGGTCGAGGAAGTGCTCGTAGGCGCCGAGCGGTGCCGCGGCCGCACGGGAGGCGGCCGGGTTGCCGGGGAGTACGTCGCGGTGCACCGCGGCGAACGCGGCGCCGAGCTCGGGCGGTGGCTGGAGGACGTACCAGAAGACCGCGAACGTCCCGCCGGGGCGCAGCGCCTCGGCGGCCTTCGCGGCACCGGCGACCGGGTCGATCCAGTGCCAGGTCATGCCGGCGACCAACGCGTCGTACGTCCGGCCCTTCGGGTCCCAGGACTCGAAGGACGAGACCTCGACCTCGACGCCGGTGGTTCGTGCGTACGCCGCCATCCGCTCGTCGACCTCGACGCCGAGCACGCGACACCCGGCCGCCTGAAGCTGCCGAGCCGCGATCCCGGTTCCGCAGCCGACATCCAGGACTTCCGGTCCGGGGCTCTTGGCAACAATCGCGTCGATCAACGCGTCGGGGTACGTCGGTCGCGCGCGGTCGTACAGCCCGGGATCGGTGCCGAAGGACTCGGCCATGTCCCGCCGCTGATGGGGTTGTGGCGGTAGAGTGGGCATGTGCCCACAGTAGTGGGCGGTCGCCCACTACTGTCAAGGACGGTTCGGATGCCCACCGGTGTGGCGATGCGGGACGCCCGCGAACTGCTGTTCGACGCGGCCGAGCGGGTGCTGCTCCGGGAGGGGCCGGAAGGGCTCACCAGCCGGGCGGTGACGACCGAGGCGGGATGCGCGAAAGGCCTGCTGCACAAGCACTTCACGGACTTCGACGGGTTCCTCGCGGAGCTGGTGCTCGACCGGATCCGGCGGCTGCACGCCCAGGGCGAGGCGCTGCTGGCGGCGGCGGGGCAGGGGAGTGTCGTCGAGAACCTGACCGGCATGCTGACCGACCTGTTCGGCTCGGTCGCGGTCGCGATCGTCAGCCTGACCATCTCGCGCGACGGCCTGCGCGCGCGGCTGCGGAACGACGTGCCGACCGGCGTACCGATCCTGAGCGAGGCCGGCCAGGTGATCCGGGACTACCTGGCGGCGGAGCAGACGTACGGCCGGATCCCCGCCGGTACCGACACCGACGTACTCGGGCTGACGCTGATCGGCTCCACCCATCTGCTGTTCGCCGACCGCACCGGAGTCCGCCCGACCGCGGACCAGGTCGCCGCCTTCGTGCGCTCCGTCGTCCCCGCCTGACGACCGCAGAGATCCGATGAGTCATTGACGAGTTCGCCTGGAAAGCGCTATCTTCCGACGAAATGAGGCCCAAAAAGTACAAATCTGGCCTCTCGAGATGGAAGTTGGCACGACTGTGATCAGGTCATTCAAAGTGCTGGCCGCGGGGGTCGGGGTCGCCCTGACACTGGCCGCCTGCGGTACGAACGGAGCCGCCAAGGCGGAGCAGGACCCGAAGGCGCCGCTCGAGCTGTGGACCCGGACCACCCCGGGCGGTGACGGCGAGAAGGGCATGAAGAAGCTCGCGGCCGCCTTCGAGAAGGAGACCGGGCAGAAGGTCGAGGTCACCGCGATCTTCGACGACTTCGAGACCAAGCTGGCCCAGCGCGCCGCGCAGAAGGACCTGCCGGACATCGTGATGAACGACTCGTCCCAGCTCGGCACGATGGTCAGCCAGGGCATCGTCCGCGAGGTCGACCTGTCCCAGATCAAGGGCAGCGACCAGCTGCTCGAGCCGGCTCTGGCCGCCGCCCGCGCGACCGACGGCAAGACGTACGGCGTCCCGTACTCCGCGCAGGCCTCCGCGCTGCTGATCCGCAAGGACTGGCTGAAGAAGGTCAACCTGACCGCTCCGACGACCTGGGACCAGATGGTCACCCTGGCGAAGGCTTTCACCACCCAGGACCCGGACGGCAACGGCAAGGCCGACACCTACGGGCTGGCCGTCCCCGGCTCGACCAAGCGCGGGTACGCGTCCTGGTACTTCTCGAACTTCCTCTGGGCCGGCGGCGGTGACTTCGTCGCGAAGGGTGCCGACGGCAAGTACAAGCCCGCGATGACCACGCCGGAGTCGGAGGCCGCCACCAAGTGGTTCCGCGACCTGGCCTGTACGTCGAAGGTGATCCAGCCCGGCGCCGCGACGATGGACACGCCGCCGACCAACGAGACGTTCGAGGCCGGGAAGACCGGGATGTACGTCGTCGGCCCGTACCTGATGCCGCGCTTCGACTCCTCGCTCGGCAAGGACAAGTACGAGGTCGTCCAGATGCCGAAGGGCCCGAAGGACTCGACGGTGCTGGCCGAGGGCGGCAGCGTCTACCTGATGGCCGGCTCGAAGAACGAGGCCGCGCAGAACGCGTTCGCGTCGTACGCGATCTCCGAGGCCGGTCAGAAGATCGGCATGGAGGGCGAGAAGGCGTTCATCGTGCAGCTGCCGGTGAACAAGAACGTCGACATCAGCACGGTCCGCCCCGACCCGCGCTGGAAGCTGTACGCCGACGTGTACAAGGAGAACGGCCGGTACGCCCCGTCCGTACCGAACTGGACGCCGATCCGGCAGAGCACCGCGGACACGGTGAACGCGCTGATCGCGGACTGCAGCCTCGACCTGGACTCGGAGCTCAAGAAGCTCGACCAGAAGCTCGGCGACACCCTCGACCAGCAGGGCATCGGCGCGTCGTGAGTGTTCGGGAAGCAACGCGGTCGACGGCACCGGCGCCCAGCGCGCCGGTGGCCGCCGGCCGGCGGCGGAGGCGGAACGGCCAGTGGTGGATCCCCTGGCTGTTCCTGGCTCCGGCGCTGGTGCTGTTCGTGTACTTCAAGTTCATCCCGATGGCGCAGGCGATCGGGATGTCGGTACAGGAGGTCCGCCCGTACCTGGGCAACCGGTGGGTCGGCGGCGCGAACTACGCGGAGATCCTGAGCGACGGCGGGTTCCGCTCGGCCGCCTGGAACACCGTGGTGCTCGCGGTCGGACAGACGGCCGGGTCGATGATCCTCGGGTTCTGCCTGGCGCTGCTCGTCGAGGGGCAGACCCGCAAGCTGAGCTTCATCCGGTCGGCGGCGTTCCTGCCGGTCGTCGTACCGCTGGCCGTCACCGCCGAGCTCTGGCGGATCATGTACCACCCGACCGGCGACGGGCTGATCAACCAGGTCATCGGGCTGGTCGGACTCGGGCCGTCGGGGTTCATCAACGACCCGCACACGTCGCTCGCCTCGATCGCGGTGACCGGGATCTGGCGCGGGGCGCCGTACGACATGATGATCTTCCTGGCCGGGCTGGCGGGGATCGACCGCGGGCTGTACGAGGCCGCGACGGTGGACGGCGCGTCGACCTGGAAGCGGATCCTGCACGTCACGCTGCCCGGGCTCCGGCCGGTGTTCGCGATCCTGTTCGTGCTGGCCGCGGTGCGCGGGTTCCGGACCTTCACCGAGGTGTTCCTGCTGACCAACGGCGGGCCGAACGGCTCGACCGAGGTCGTGATGACGCTGATCTACAAGCTGGGCCTGGAACAGAGCCGGCTCGGCGTGGGCTCGGCCGGTGCGGTGCTGCTGTTCGCCGCGACGCTCGTGCTGACCATCTGCGTCCAGTTGCTGCGACGGAGGAGATCCGCATGAGTGCTGCCACCGAGACCGCGCTCGGCCTGACCGAGAGCAAGGGCGCCGGCGCCCGGATCGCGAAGTTCGTCATCTACGCGGGGTTGTTCACGGTCTTCGCCGGGCCGTTGCTGGCGCTGCTGGTCGGCTCGTTCAACCACGTGTCGGACCCGACCCAGCTCAGCGTCGTCCCGAAGACGCCGACACTGGACAACTTCCGGATCGCGTTCGACCACGGCGTACTGCGGTACCTGCTGAACTCGTTCTTCGTCGTCGGCTTCGGGCTGCTGCTCCAGGTCGCGGTGTCCGTGCTGGCGGGGTACGCACTGGCGCGGAAGAAGTTCCCGCTGATGACGCTGGTGATGGTCGCGATCCTGGCCACGATGATGCTGCCCGAGGAGATCCTCGCGCTGCCGCTCACGCTGGTACTCGCGGACCTGCCGCTGGTGCACCTGAACCTGATGGGCACGCTGGCCGGGATGATCGTCCCGCTCGGTGCGTGGGCGTTCTCGATCCTGGTGATGACCGAGTTCATGAAGGACGTACCGCGGGAGCTCGAGGAGGCGGCCCGGATCGACGGCGCCGGCGAGTTCCGGATCTTCGGGCAGATCATCCTGCCGCTGTGCAAGCCCGCGCTCGGGGTGATCGGGGTGTTCGGGTTCACGATGATCTGGGACCAGTACCTGCTGCCGCTGCTGGTCGCGCAGAACGCCAAGGCCTACACGCTTCCGCTCGCGCTGCGGACGCTGCGGATCGACCCGGCGGTCACGCCTGGCGTCGTACTCGCGGCGTCGTTGCTCGCACTGCTTCCTTCCGTACTGGTGTTCCTCTTCTTCCAACGTTCGTTCGCCCGGGGCCTGACCTCCGGCGCACTCAAGGGGTGAGACATGGATCGTCGTACCTTCGTCACAGCAACCGCCGCGGCCGGCGCCGCCGGCCTGACGGCCGCCGCGGGGGCGCTCCCGGCCTTCGCCGAGCCGCCTGCGGCGGGTGGAGCGGGGGCGGGGCCGCAGGGCCGGCTCGTTCGTTCGCTGGACGAGCTGCGGGCCGCGATCGCCGCCGCGACTCCCGGGTCGGTGGTGACGGTTGCTGATGGCACCTATGAGGTGACCGAGGCGATCGCGATCACCGGTAAGCGCGGGACCTGTGACGAGCCGATCGTCGTACGGGCGGAGTCCGTGGGCGGCGTCGTACTGACGGGGGCGCAGAGCTTCGTGCTCAGTGCGTCGTCGGACGTGACGATCAGCGGGTTCGCGTTCCGCGGGCAGACGTCGACGTTCGACGTGCCGCCGGACTGCAAACGGATCCGGCTGACCCGCAACGACTTCCAGTTGGCCGACGTCGACGGTCTGTACTGGGTGATGCTCCGCGGCGACCACACCGAGTTCGACCACAACGAGATCCACGACAAGTCGAAGCTCGGCATCTTCGTGGGCATCGAGGGCGCCGGCACCGACCAGATGGCGGTCGGCGTCCACGTCCACCACAACTACTTCCGCGACCACACGTTCCCGGGCGACAACGGCGGCGAACCGATCCGGCTCGGGGTCAGCCCGCGGGCGCTGTCGACGGCCGCGGCGGTCGTCGAGCTGAACCTGTTCGAACGCTGCAACGGCGACCCCGAGGCGATCTCGGTGAAGTCGTCCGGCAACACCGTGCGGCACAACACCTTCCGCGACAGCATGGGCGGCATCGTGCTGCGGCACGGGAACGGCACCCGGGTCGAGGGCAACTACCTGCTGTCCGGCCGGAACGGGATCCGGATCTACGGCAACGACCATCTGATCGTCAACAACTACGTCGAGAAGATCAGCAACGCCGGCGTCGTGCTAGGCAGCGGCAGTGTCCGGGACCACTACCCGGGCGAGCCGTCGAAGTCCCGGACCGGCAACGACGCGCCTGACCGGGTGCGGATCGCGCTGAACACGGTGCTCGACTGCGAGTCCGGGATCGTCGGCGAGAGCCACCGGACCCTGCCGCCGCTGGACTGCGCCGTGACGGACAATCTGTTGGTGGCAGACAGCGGAGAGTTGGTGAACATGCCGTTCCAGGACGGCATCACCTGGTCGGGCAACATCCACTGGGGACAGGGTACGGACGGCAACGCACCCGCGGTCGCCTTCACCCGCGTCGACCCGCGGCTCGCGCCCGGGACGGACGGCGTACGGCGGCTGACGCCCGGAAGCCCCGCGATCAACGCGGCGTCCCGTGCGTACCCGGAGGTGCCGCGGGACCTGGACGGCGACCACCGGACCGGACGGGCCGCGGACGTCGGTGCGGACGAGTACTCGCCGCGCCGCCCGGCGTACCGCCCGTTGACCCCCGCCGACGTCGGACCGCACGCGCGATGAGCGGTGTAGTCGGGGAGCAGGAGATCATCCGGTCGTACCTGGACCGGCTGCGGCTGGACCTGGTCGTCGCGGCCCGGATCACGAAGGTGCACCGCGAGTGGTCGCGGGCGCTGATGCCCGATCCGTTCTCCCGGCTGTACCTGATCCTCAAGGGCGAGGGCCGCCTCGTCGTCGGGGACCAGGAGCTGTACCCCCGGCCCGGTGAGCTCGTGTACACCCCGGCCGACGTGCCGGTGTCGTACGAGACGATCAGCGACAACGTGTTCCGCAAGCACTGGCTGCACTTCTCGGCGCTGATCGGCGACCGGGACATCGGCGAGCTGATCACGTTGCCGTACATCGTCACGAGCAAGGCACCGGACGAGGCGGCCGCGCTGTTCGAGCAGGTGGGCGCGGCGGACCGGGACCCGCCCGGGCTGTCCACGCCGCTGCGGATGCGGTCGGCGCTGACCGCGCTGTTCGCGCACTTCCTGGAGAGCGCGCCGGCGGGCTCGGTGCGGCTGTCGCCGCAGCAGACGACCGAGTCCGGGATCGTCAAGTACATCCAGGACAACCTCGCCACGCTGCCGAGCGTCGAGGAGCTCGCGCGGGTGTTCGGGTACGACCTGGCGGCGTTCATGCGGCACTTCCGGACCGAGTTCGGGCTGTCGCCGAAGCAGTACATCAAGCGGGCCAAGATCGAGTGGGCCCAGCGTGAGTTGTCCACGACGGCGCGGCCGATGGAGGAGATCGCGGCCGCGGTCGGGATGGACCAGTCCTATTTCTCGAAGGTCTTCCGACAGGTGAGTTCGGTCACCCCGAGCGAGTACCGAAAGTTGTACCGCCCAAGCAGCTAGGAGACTCGTATGGATCGTCGTACCTTCTTGATCAGTAGTGGGGCCGTCGCACTTGCGGTGGGGAGTGCAACCCCGGCGTTTGCTGCGACCGTCACTTCGTTGGCGCAGTTGCAGCAGGCGATCGACACGGCGGCGGCCGGGACCACGATCACGGTCGCCAACGGGACGTACGCCGTACCGTCGGGGTCGCCGATCACGGTCAGCGGCCGGCAAGGGCCGATCACGATCGTGGCGCAGAGCCGCGGCGGGGTGACGTTCACCGGGGCGCAGAGCTTCGTGTTCAGCGGGTCGTCGGACGTCACGCTCAGCGGCTTCGCGTTCCGGCAGACCACGACGCTGGAGATCCCGGCGGACTGCCCGCGGATCCGGCTGACCCGCAACGACTTCCAGCTCGCGACCGCGGACGGACAGCACTGGGTCGTGGTCCGCGGCGACGACGCGAAGATCGACCGGAACACCTTCCACGACAAGTCCACGGCCGGCGTCTACCTGGTGATCGACGGCCCGGGCACCGAGGCGATGGCGCAGCGGACGTACATCCTGCGCAACTACTTCCGCGACCACACGTACGGCGGCCTGAACGGCGGCGAGCCGATCCGGCTCGGCGTCAGCGCACGGGCGCTCAGTACGGCGGACGCGACCGTGGAGTACAACCTGTTCGAGCGCTGCAACGGCGACCCGGAGGCGATCTCGGTGAAGTCGTCGGGCAACACGGTCCGGTACAACACGATCCGGTCGTCGGTCGGCGGGATCGTGCTCCGGCAGGGGAACGGGACCCGGGTGGAGAGCAACTATCTGGTGGCCGGCAGCAACGGGATCCGGATCTACGGGAACGACCATCTGATCGTCAACAACTACGTCGACGGGGTCGGTAGCGCGGGCGTGGTGCTCGGCAGCGGGACCGAGCGGGACCACTACCCGGGGGAACCGTCGAGCTCGCGGACCGGGAACGACGCGCCGGACCGGGTCACGATCGTGCTGAACACGCTGCGGAACAACAACCAGGCGATCGCGGGGGAGAGCCAGCGGACCGTCCCGCCGCTGGGTTGTGTGATTGCCGACAACCTGCTCGTCGGCGACAGCGGGCAGCTGGTGTCGATGCCGTACCTCGACGGGCTCACGTGGTCGGGCAACATCCTGTGGGGTGGAGCGTCGAACGGGAACATTCCGTCGGGGTTCACCCGGGCCGATCCGAAGCTGGTGGCGGGCTCGGACGGGGTGTACCGGCTCGGTGCGGGCAGTGCGGCGATCAATGCGACAAGCCTCGACCACTCCAGCCAGGTGACGGACGACCTGGACGGGGAGGTGCGGACGGCGCCGTACGACGTCGGAGCGGATGAGTACTCGACAAGCCAACCGCTCCGTCGGCCTCTGACTGCTACAGATGTGGGGCCGAACGCTGCGTAGCCGTAGCTGATGCTGGTGGGGGGCGGCGTCAGACGACGGTCGGCTGGGCGTTTCCCGCCTCGCGGATGCCGCGGCGCATGTCGACGCGGGTGAGCAGGGCGAGGCCGATCACGAAGAAGATGCCGAGCGCGACGATCGCGGGGCGGTACGAGCCGGTGAGCTGGTGGACGAGACCGAACACCAGCGTGCCGAGCCACGACGTCCCGCGTTCGCCGGCCTGGTAGAGCGAGAAGTACTCCGCCTCGCGGCCCTTCGGGATCAGCTGGCTGAACGCCGACCGCGACAGCGCCTGCGTCCCGCCCAGCACGATCCCGATCGCCACTCCCATCGCCAGGAACGGCACGATCCGGTGCGCCGGCAGCAGGAACCCGGCGATCACGATCAGCATCCAGATCACCAGCCCGCCGGTGATCGTCCGGTGCGCGCCGTACCGGGCTGCCACGCGCCCGAACACGATCGCCCCGAAGAACGCCACGAACTGCACCATCAGGATGGTCGCGATCAGCACCTGCGTCTGGAACCCGAGCTGCTTCTCGCCGTACGTCGACGACACCGAGATGACCGTCTGGATCCCGTCGTTGAAGAACAGGTACGCGACCAGGAACAGCAGCGTCATCTTGTACGTCCGGATGTGCCGCAGCGTCGCCGCGAGCTGGCCGAAGCTCTGCCGTACCAGCCCGCGGCTGCGGACCGGCTCGACGCTCACCGGCGGCCGGTTCCGCAGCCGGACGAACGGGATGATCGTGAACAGCCCCCACCACACGCCGGCGCTCAGCAAGCTGAGCCGGACCGCGGCGCCCTGGCTCAGCCCGAGCGCGTCGTGCGCGGTGACCACGGCCAGGTTGATCGCCAGCAGGATGAACCCACCGGCGTACCCGAACGCCCAGGCCCGCGACGAGACGGCGTCACGCTGGTCCGGGGGAGAGATGTCGATCAGGATCGAGTCGTAGACCACCAGCGCCGAGCCCAGACAGACGTTGCCGATGAAGAGCAGCAGCGCGCCGAGCTCCCAGCGGCCGCCGCCGACGAACACCATGCAGCAGGCGGACACCGACCCGACCCACGCGAACGCGCACATCAGCAGCTTCTTGCGGGCCATCCGATCCGCGATCGCCCCGACCACCGGCAGGAACAGCGCCGACGCCAGCGTCGCGACCGTGACCACGTAGAACGCCAGCGAGCCGGGGGAGATCGCGAGACCGAGGACGTGCAGGTCGGTGTTGCACGGGTGGTCCGTGGTCCCGACGTACCCGCAGGCGTCGGTCTCGGCGACCGAGGTCAGGTACGGCGCGAACAGTACCGTCGCGACCGTGGTGACATAGCCGGAGTTCGCCCAGTCGAAGAGGCTGAACCCCCAGTACTCACGCTTGTCCACACCGTCCGGGGCGGAAAGAAGTCCCATGCGCGGAAGTGTGTCATCAATGCCACTGGCCCCGCTCGATCAACACGTCACGCAGGACGTCGGTGCGGTCGGTGATGATCCCGTCCACGCCGGCGTCGAGCAGCCGGCGGATGTCGTCCGCGTCGTCGACCGTCCACACGTGTACCTGCTTGCCGCGCGAGTGCGCCCGCTCGATCAGCCCGCCGGTGAGCAGGTGCAGCTTCCCGTACTGCTCGGGAATCTGCAGGCAGGCACCGCGGGACGGGAGCGCGACCGGAAGGAAGCGGATCAGCGCGATCTCCCACTGCCCGTACCCGGTGCACAGCCGCGGCCCGAGCAGCGTGCGCATCCGGTTCACCCGGGACTGCGAGAACGACGAGACGCAGACCCGGTCGATCGCGTTCGCGGCCCGCAGTACGGCGGCCGACGGCTCCAGCCCGCCCTCCGCCTTCACGTCGAGGTTGAACCGGACGTCGGGGAAGTGCTCGAGCAGCTCGTCCAGTCGCGGGATCGGCTCGTGGCCGTTGATCCGCGCCTTGCTGACCTCGGACCACGGGAGCTCGGCGATCAGGCCGGTCCGGTCGGTGACCCGGTCCAGCTTGTCGTCGTGGAACGCGACCACCACGCCGTCGCTGGTGGCGTGCAGGTCGGTCTCGACGTACCGGTAGCCGAGATCGACGGCGTGCTGGAAGGCGCGCAGCGAGTTCTCGTAGCCGGCGATGTCCGGGTGGTCGGCGCCGCCCCGGTGCGCCATCGCGATCGGTCCGTCGTGGACGAGGTACGAGTACACAACCCGCAGTATGTACCGTTGGGTCGGTGACGGTACTCAGCCCCCGCCCCGATCTGTGGACCCTCGATCCGGACGTCCTGCACCTCAACCATGGTTCGTACGGCGCCGTGCCGCGCCGGACCCAGGAGGTGATGGCCGGCCTGCGGACCGAGATGGACGCCAACCCGATGGTCTGGTTCCGGACCGTCGCCGACCGCCTGACTGCGAGCCGGCTGGCGCTGGCCGCGTTCCTGGAGACCGACCCGGGCGGGTTCGCCCTGGTCCCGAACGCGAGTGCCGGCGTCACCGTCGCGCTCCAGACCCTGCCGATCCCGGCCGGCAGCCGGATCGTGCTCACCGACCACGCGTACGGCGCGGTCCGGTACGCCGCCGAGCGGTTCGCGAAGCAGTACGGCGCCGAGGTCGTGAACGTGGCGATCCCGCTGGAGGCCGACGACCGGACCGTGGTCGCGCTGATCGCGGACCAGCTCGACAACGCCGCGGTGCTGATCGTCGACCAGATCACCTCCGGTACGGCGAAGGTGTTCCCGATCGAGGGGCTGGTCGCGGCCGCCCACGAGCGCGGCGTACCGATCGTGGTGGACGGCGCGCACGCCCCGGCGCTGATCGACGCGCCTGCCGCGGCTGGCGCCGACTTCTGGACCGGGAACTTCCACAAGTGGCCGGCCGCGCCGCGGGCGACCGCCGGGCTGGTCGTCGCGGAGCGCTGGCGGTCGGCGTCGATGCCGCTGATCGTGTCGTGGTCGGAGTACGACGAACGGATGCCGGAGCGGTTCGACATGCAGGGGACGTACGACTACGTGCCGTGGATCGCCGCGCCGGAGTCGCTCCGGGTGCTGGCCGACCTGGACTGGCCGGCCCGGCGGCCGCAGCTGACCGCGCTCGTCGAGGAGGGCGCTCGGGTGCTCTCGAAGGCGCTCGGAACCGGCGTCGCAGAGGTCGCGCACCCGCCGGCGACGATGCGGCTGGTCGAGCTGCCGGCGTCGGTCGACCTGTCCGGCGGCGACGCGCTGAAGATGCGGGTGTCGCGGGAGCTGAAGGCGGAGATCACCTTCACCGGGTTCGAGGAGCGGAAGTTCATCCGGTTGTCGGCGCACGCGTACAACTCGCTGAGCGACTACGAGAAACTGTCGGAGGGCCTGCCTAGGCTCCTCGGGTGAACGACATCCAGGGGTCATACACCATCGCTGCCGCCGACTACCACGCGATTCTGAAGGACTACCACCGGGCCGATCCGTTCGAGACCGGTGCGCTCGACTACTTCGCCGCGGTCGTGCCCGAGGGCCCGGTGGGCGATCTCGGGTGCGGGACCGGCCGGATCACGGCGTACCTGGCCGGGCTGGGTCTCGACGTGTTCGGGCTGGACCTGACGCCCGGGATGATCGAGGTGGCACGGCGGGAGTACCCGGAGCTCCGCTTCGACGTCGGGTCGCTGTTCGAGCTGCCCCTGAAGGACGGCGAGCTGGCGGGAGCCCTCGCGTGGTACTCACTGGTCCACACGCCACGCGAGGAACTACCGACAGCCTTCGCCGAACTCTTCCGGGTGCTGCGCCCCGGCGGCGTCCTCGTCCACGGCTTCAAGACCGGCGAGGGCAACCGCCCCCTGACCAAGGCCTACGGCCACGACATCGACCTGCAGGTCTACATGTACTCCGTCCCGGACATCGCCGACCTACTCACAACCGCCGGCTTCGTCGAGGTGGCCACCCTGACCCGCACCCCGCTGCCCGCCGAGAAGGACGCCGGCCAGGCCGCCCTCATCGTCAGGAAACCAGCTACCCCTTGATGGCGCCGGAGGTCATGCCGGCGACGATTTGGCGGTTGAAGAAGAGGAACATGATGAGTGGGGGGATCGTGATCAGGAGGATGTTCATGAACAGCAGGTTGTACTGGGTGGAGAACTGGCTGTTGAAGTTGTAGAGGGTGAGCTGGACGGTTGCGTTCTGGTCGCCGGGGAGGAAGTACAGCGGGTTGGTGAAGTCGTTGAAGACCGCGACGGACTGCACCACGACGACCGTCACGATCACCGATCTGAGCAGCGGGAAGATGACCCGGAAGAACAGGCCGAGCGGGCCGGCGCCGTCGATGACGGCGGCTTCGTCGAGTTCGCGGGGGATGGTGGAGACGAAGGCCCGGAACAGCAGGATGCAGAACGACAGGCCGAAGGCGATCTCGATCAGGATCAGGCCTGGCATCGTCTTGAACAGGCCCAGCTTCTGCAGCACCCAGATGGTCGGTACGACGGCCGGTGGGATGATCAGCCCGGCCAGGACCAGGAAGTTGATGTAACCGTTCCAGCGGCTCCTGCGGCGTTGCAGGACGAATCCGGCCATCGCCGACAGCACCACCATGCCGGTCACGCTCGCCACGGTGAGGATCGTGCTGTTGATGAAGGCGATGACCAGCATGTAGTCGCGGGCCTGGACGACCTCGACGAAGTTCTGCACGAAGCGGAACTGCTGCGGCCAGGCGAAGTTCAGGTCGGCGGACTGCGTGCGGTCCTTCACCGCCGTCAGCACGATGAACGCGAACGGGATGATGAACACCACGATCGAGACCAGGATCGCGACCGCGCTCAGGGCCCACTTGCGGGCCGGCCGGTGGTTGACGAGCTCCGCGGTGCTCACATCTCCACCTCCTTCCGGTTCAGGAATCGCGAGAGCGGGAGGACGATCGCGGTGACGGTCACGAACAGCACCACGTTGCCCGCGGTCGACAGGCCGTAGAACCCGGCCTGGTACTGCTTGTAGATCACCGACGCGATCACGTCCGAGGTGAACCCCGGCCCGCCCTGCGTCATCGCCCAGATCAGGTCGAAGGACCGCAGCCCGCCGATCAGCGACAAGATGATCACCGTGACGGTCGCCGGCCGGGACAGCGGCAGGACGATCCGCCGGAACGTCTCCCAGGAACCGGCCCCGTCGACCCGGGCCGCCTCGATGTACTCACGGGGGATCGACACGATCCCCGCGATGTAGATCAGCGTGGCCAGGCCGACGCCCTTCCAGACGTCGACCGCGGCCACCGACAGCAGCGCCCACTTCGGATCGGTCAGCCAGCCCGGACCGTTGATCCCGACCACGCTGAGCGCGCCGTTGATCAGGCCACGCTCAGGGTTCATCAGCACGGTGAAGGTGAGCCCGACACCGATGGTGGAGACCAGCACCGGGAAGAACACCACCGAGCGGAGGTAGCCGCGGGCAACGATCTGCGAGGTCAGCAGGACCGCGAGCAGCAGCCCGAGGACGACCTTGGACCCGGACGTGACGACCGCGTAGATCAGGGTGTTCGTGAAGCCCTTGACCAGCGCCGGCTCCTGGAAGAACAGCTTGAAGTTGTCCAGCCCGACGAACTTCGAATCGAACAGGCTCCACCGGGTCAGGCTGAAGTAGAGCGAGGCGAAGGTCGGGACCAGGAACAGGACGCCGTAGATGACCGCGGTCGGGAGATAGAACCAGTTCGAGTACGGCCGGTAGACCTTGGACCCGGACGTCGAGGTGGTCGCGTCGGTCTTGGCGTTCGCTCGTGGTTTCACCGAGGTGATCGCCACCGACCTCACCAGCCCGCCAGTCCCAGTTGCTGCGCCTGCTTCTTCACGTCCTCGTCGTACCGGGCGGCGCCGTCCTTGGCCTTCCGGATGCCGGAGCCGACCTCGACCGTGATCTGGGACAGCGACGGGCCCTTGACCGGGGACACGAACTCCAGCGCCAGGCTGGACGCGCCCGGCTTGTCGAGGTACGGCTGCATGTCCTTGATCGCCTGCGGTACGTCGGCCGGCAGCGCGCAGCCCTTGACCGCGTACGGACCGGTCGGCGCGCCGGCGGCGGCCTGCGACTTGCAGCCGTCCGGGCTGGCGATGAAGGCGAGGAACTTCTTGGCGGCGTCGAGCTTGGCGCCGGTCGTGGTCTTCGGGATGTAGTCGGCGCCCGGGGTCCACACCGTCAGGCCGTTCTTGCTCGCGTCGTCACCAGGCAACGCGAACAGTCCGACATTCTTGGCCGCGTCGGGGTAGGTGGCGATCATGTTCGAGACCACGCCGGACAGGATCGGGTACTGCGCACCCTGGCCGGTGGCCAGCATCTTGAGCCCGTCCGGCAGCTTGGCCGAGGCGAAGTCCTTGTTCTCGAAGCCCGCGTCGTGGACGGCTTCGGTGTGCTCGAATCCCTTCAGCGCTGCCGGCGACGTGGCGTACTTCGCCTGGTTCTTCGTGTACTTGTCCGCGAAGTCCGGCTCCGCGGCCGCGACGTTGTGGAAGTCGCCGAGGACGAACAGCTGGGCCGTCCAGGTCTCGCCGTACGTCTGGATCACCGGCGTGATCCCGGCAGCCTTGATCTTGGCGCTGTTGGCCATGAACTCGGCCCAGGTCTTCGGCGGCGTGAGCCCGAGCTTCTTGTAGATCGGGATGTTGTAGAGCACCGCGCCGCCCATGAACCCGCCGACGGGCACCCCGTAGACCTGGCCGTCGGCGGTCACGGTGTTCTTGAAGTTGTCGTCCAGCGTGCCGACGTACGGCTGGTCGCTCAGCGACACCAGGTTCTTCTGCGGCGCGATGGCCTGGAACAACGACCCGGTGTTGTAGTTGAAGATCTCCGGCATGTCGCCGGTCGACAACCGGGTCTTGACGATGTTGTCGCCCTCGGTGCCGGCCGGCCGGGTCTCGATCTTGATCGAGATGCCGGCGTTCTTCGCGGTGAAGTCCTTCACCAGTTGCTGGGCGTTCTTCAGGTCCTGGTCCTGATTGCCGATCAGGTACGTGAGCTCGGTCGATCCGCTGCTGCCGGAACCGGAGCTGGACCCGAGACTGCCCGCGCTGCAACCGGCGAGGGCGAGTGAACAGACTGCCAGCAGCGCGAGACCGCTGGCTCCTGGGCGGAACCTCATCGTGACCTCCAAAAGGGGATGTACGTCGCAGCGGGGCGGTCAGGGAGTGCTGGATCAGTGGTGCAGGACCGCACCGAGTGCGGCCTTCACAGCCTCGGGACCGGTAGCGGTCGCGAGATCGCCGGCCGGCTGGTCGAGGTACGGCAGAAGGCGGGCGGCGAGTGCGGCGTCGTCGGCGGCGAACCCGCTCTCGACCGCCGCGGCCGTGATCGCGTTCCAGGCCGGTAGGTTGTCGACGACCTGCCGAAGGGTCGCGTCGGCGGGCACCTCGGGCGCCGTGGCGTGCGGGTCGTCCACGGTCCACTCGTGCGTACCGTGCCCAACCTCGACGACCTCCTGACCGGGCAGGTCGACCGTGGCGCGGGATCCGACCGGGACCGTGACCGTGACGGTGACCTGGCCGTCGCCGCGGGTCCAGCCGACGGACGCCTCGCCGTACGGCGTGAGGTGCTTGACGGAGGCCTTCGTGAGCTGGTCGGTGAACAACGGCCGTACGTCGATGCTCCGGTAGCCCGGCTCCGCCGCCGCGAGGCCCGCGACCCGCCGGTGCATCCAGTCGGCGACGGCACCGAGCGCGTAGTGGTTGAACGACGTCATCTCGCCGGGGTTGATGCTGCCGTCGGGCAGCATGCTGTCCCACCGCTCCCAGACCGTCGTCGCGCCCATCGTCACTGCGTACAGCCAAGAGGGGCAGCTTGTCTGTAGCAGGAGGCGGTAGGCCAGGTCAGGATGACCGGAATCGGCCAGAGCGTCCGCGATCAAGGGGGTTCCGACGAATCCGGTACTGATCCGGAAGCCCGAGGTCCGGACCAGGTCCGCCAGTCGCGCACCGGCACGCCGCCGCTGGTTCTCGGTCGGCAGCAACGCCCACTGCAGCGCCAGCGCGTAGTTCGTTGCCGAGTCGCTCAATACCCGGCCGCCCTCGGTGGCGTACTCGGCCGCGAACGCCTGCCGCACCCGCGCCGCCAGGTCGGCGTACTCACGTGCCAGATCGTCCTGCCCGACGACCTCCGCGGCCTTGGCAACAACCTCGGCCGAGCGTGCCAGGTGTGCCGTCGCCAGTACGTCGGGGTCGGCCTTGGCGCGCGCGGCGTCCTCCGGTGGCGCGGTCGGGTCGAGCCAGTCGCCGAACTGGAAGCCGCCGGACCAGAGCAGGTCGCTGCCGGCCAGGCCGGCCACTTTGTCCACCCATGCACGCATGCTCGGCAGCTGCCGTGCGAGCAGTCCGACGTCTCCGGTGCGCTCGTACAGCACCCACGGCACGATCGTTGCCGCGTCACCCCATGCCGCGGTCGCCGGTCCCTCGTTGCGGAGCACGTCCGGTACGACGAACGGGACCGAGCCGTCCTTCTGCTGCTCGGCCGCGAGGTCTGCGAGCCAGTTCGTGAGGAAGCCGCCGGTGTCGAACAGGAAGCTCGCGCTGGGGGAGAAGACCTGGATGTCGCCGGTCCAGCCGAGCCGCTCGTCGCGCTGCGGGCAGTCGGTCGGTACGTCGACGAAGTTGCCGCGCATGCCCCAGACGACGTTCTGGTGGAACTGGTTCAGCAGCTCGTTCGACGAGTCGAACCAGCCGGTGCGCCGCAGGTCGCTGCCGATCACGATCCCCTCGAGGTCTTCCTTGCGCAGGTCGTCGACGCCCGAGACCTCGGCGTACCGGAAGCCGTGGAAGGTGAGCGGCGAGTCGAGGGTGACCTCGTCCGGTCCGGCCAGGACGTACGTGTCGGTGGCCTTGGCGGTGCGGAGCGGGCGGACGCCGAGTTCGCCGTTCTCCAGGACCTCCGCGTGCCGCAGGACGACCTCGTCGCCGGCCGCGCCGCCGCGGACCTTCAGCCGGACCCGGCCGACCAGGTTCTGCCCGAAGTCGACGAGCGTCTTGCCGGACGGCGAGGTACTGATCTCGACCGCGGGCAGGACGTCGGTGATCCGCACCGGCGGGCCGTCCGGGGCGACCAGGAGCGTGAGATCGGCGTCGAGTACGTCGACGGGCGCGGGCTCGCCGAGCTGCTTGCGCAGATCGGTGGTCTGGCCGTCGTACAGGTCGTCGGCGAGCACGTTGCTCTCCCGCGACGTCCACGTGCCGTCGCTGCCGAACGTGTGCAGCCGGCCGTCCGCGGTGGTCACCTCGAGCTGCGCGAGTACGGCGAGCCGCTCGCCGTACAGCTGCTTCTGGTCCTGGAAGCCGATCCGCCCGCGGTACCAGGCGTTGCCGAGCAGGAACTCGAGCGTGTTCGCACCAGGCCGGACAAGCTCGGTCACGTCGTACGTCTGGTAGCGCAGGCGGTACTGGTACGCCGTCCACCCGGGCGCGAGTTCCTCGCTGCCGACGCGCTCCCCGTTGAGTGACGGGAGGTAAACGCCGTACGCCGTCGCGTACAGCCGGGCCTTGACGATGTCGCCCGGGAGGCCCGCCGTACCGGCGACCAGCGGGGCGGGGGAGCCGTGCGGGTTGTCGTGCGGGCTGACGAACCGCGCGGTCCAGTCGTCCGGCGCGAGCAGGCCGGCCTCGACGTACGCGGGCTCGCTCCACTCGCTCCAGTCCTCGTTCCCGCGGACCCGGACCCGGACCTGCGCGGACTGCCGGGACCCGAGCGGGTCGCCCGGCCAGGGCACCAGGACCTGGTCGGGGGAGTGGACGGTGAAGACCTGAGTGGTGTCGCGGGTGATCTCGACCTCGTACGCCGACTGTGCGTAGCCGGCGTCCGCGGCCGGGACCTGCCAGGAGATCCGCGGGCTCGGGGTACCGGTCCCGACCACGGGAGCGGCGAGGTGCTCGAAGCGGAGGGCGGTGGGTGCGGCGAGATGCGACATGTGGCTCCATCCGGAATGAAACGATTCACTGGATGTACCGATCCTGCGACCGGCGCCCGGCCGCCACTAGCCCGATGTGCACTCGCCCTAGCACGATCTGCACCTCGCCTCGTATCTTGAGGCATGTCCGACGAGCCGGTGACAACCCGAGGGACCGTGCTGCACTTCGTCGAGGGCACAGTCGTGCACGCCGGCACGCACGTGCACGAGGACAGCCATCCGCTGCACACGCACAGCTTCTTCGAGCTGCTGCTCGTCGTCGGCGGCGAGGGCGTCCACCACAGCCTGGCCGGCCGTCGCCGGCTGCGCCGCGGCGACGCGATCCTGCTCCGCCCGGGGGTGTGGCACGAGTACGTCGACTGCCACTCGCTGGAGGTCTACAACTGCTGCTTTTCGGCTGACCTGGTCCGTCGTGAACTCGCCTGGGCGCGCGAGGACCCGCTGCTCGGGTACCTGTTGTGGACCGGACCGTTCTCCGCCGAGCGCCGCGGAATGCTGTCGACGCACCTCGATCCACCGGCGATGCTTGAGGCGCTCGGCCACCTCGACGGGCTGCGCGACCTGCGCGACCAGCCGCTGAGCCGGCATCGCGGCGAGGTGATCGGCTGGCTCGCGCTGTACCTGAGCTGCATCGCGCGGACCGTCGCCGACCGTGACGAACGGCGGGAGTACACCCATCCCGCGGTCGTCGACGCGATGCGGATGATGGAGGCCGATCCGGCGCGGCACTGGACGCTGACGGACCTGGCCGGCGAGCTGCACCTCGCGCCGGGCTACCTGGTCCGGCTGTTCAAGTCGGTCACCGGGGTCCCGCCGATGGCGTACCTGTCCCGCCACCGGGTCGAGCTGGCGGCCGACCGGTTACTGCAGACGGATCTGCCGATCCACCGGATCGGCGAGTCCGTCGGCTGGCCTGACCAGAACTACTTCGCCCGCCGATTCAAGTCGCACTACGGGCTACCCGCGTCGGTCTACCGGCAACGTTTCAATGCGGTCCGGCACGGCTACCCGGCTGCGGATCAGAAGATCCAGGCCGTCCAGGATCCGCTGTAGCCCGAACTCGAGGCCCTGGTTCTCGCTGCCGGCCGCCGTACTCATCGCGGCCACCAGGTGCGGGAACCGGGCGGCCTCGGTGCTGAGGATCTCGGCCAGCGACCGGGTCATGTCCTCCTCGGTGAGGCCGGTGGTGTGACCGGGGAAGGTCGAGGACTGCTGCGCGATGTTCCGGACGTGACTGGTGATCACCAGCACCGAGTCCAGCTGCTCGCCGCCGGTGAGCCCGGAGCCGCTGAGTCCGGCGAGGCCACGTTCCATCCAGGACAGCTCGTTCGGCCCGAGCGGCCGGCGTCCGATGGTCGACTGGAGCAACCACGGGTGCCGCATGAACCCGTCGTACAGCTCGGACGCCCAAGCGTGCAGCATCGGGCGCCACGGTCCGTCGGGGAGCTCCGGCGGACCGCCCATCGCCAGGTCGCTCATCACCGCGACCAGCTCGGTCTTGCCGGGGACGTGCCGGTACAGCGCCATCTTGGTCACCGGCAGGTCGTCCGCGACCCGCTGCATGGAGACCGCGTCGAGGCCTTCGGCGTCCGCGATCGCGATCCCGGCGGCGGCGATCTGCGCCAGCGTGATCGCCGGTTTCGGACCGCGGGTGCGGACCGGTTCCTTGCCCCAGAGCAGCTCGGTCATCAGATTTTCCTCCGCGATGGACTTGAACTGTGTCTACCATACACATTACTGTGTCCGGCAGACACAGTTACTGCTGAGGGAGACGATCATGAAGGTTCTGGTATCGGGTGCGAGCGTTGCGGGCCCGTCGGTGGCGCTCTGGCTCGGACGGGCGGGGCACGACGTGACGGTGGTCGAGATCGCGCCAGCGCTGCGGAAGGGCGGGTACGCCGTGGACTTCCGCGGTGAGGTGTTCACCACCGTCCTGGAGCGGATGGGTGTGCTCGAGGAGCTACGGTCGCTGCAGACCGGCGGCAGCGCGATGCGGTTCGTGGACGAGTCGGGGCGCAAGCTGCTACGGCTGCCGGCGGAGTTCGCGGGAGGCGAGCTGGAGGTACTGCGGGCCGACCTGTCGCGGGTGCTGTACGAGCACAGCCGCGCGAACGCGACGTACCGCTTCGGGGACTCGATCGCGGCGCTGGACGAGCACGCCGACGGGGTCGACGTACGGTTCGAGAGCGGGATCGAGGAGACGTACGACCTGGTCATCGGTGCGGACGGGATGCACTCGGTCGTCCGGCGGCTGGTGTGGCCGCGGGAGCAGGTGCTGGAGAAGCACCTGGACTACTACGTCGCCGGCTGGGAGGTGCCGAACACGCTCGGGATCTCCGGCGACTCGCTGATGTACAACGTGCCGGGCAAGCTCGCGAGCGTCGGCGTGGACCGGCGCGACCCCGCCCTGGCGGGAACGCTGTTCCTGTTCAAGTCGCCGGTCCTGCAGTACAACCGGCGTGACCTCGACCAGCAGAAGGCGATCATCCGCGAGCAGTTCGAAGGGCTCGGCTGGCACGTGCCGGAACTGCTCAAGGGGTTGCCCGCGGCAACCGAGCTGTACTTCGACTCGATCAGCCGGGTGCGGGTCGACCGCTGGTCGACCGAGCGGATCGTGCTGCTCGGCGACGCCGGGTACGGCGCGACGTTCGGCGCGCTCGGGACCGGTACGGCGGTGGTCGGCGCCTACGTCCTCGCGGCGGAGCTGGCCCGTGGCGACTTCCGGACCGCCTTCGACCGGTACGAGGCGCTGCTGCGGAAGGCGGTGTCGACGACGCAGGACGGCAGCCGGGCGGGCTCGTTCCTGGCGCCGGCCAGCCGGTTCGGGATCGCCAGCCGGAACTGGATGCTGGACAAGCCGTTCTTCATGAACCAGATGCTGAAGATGGCGCAGAAGATGAGCGAACTGGTCGAGCTGCCCGCCTACTCAATCAAGGAGGGGAACTTTGTACAGGAATGACTCCCACGAGTCGGGCAGCCAACCCGGCACGCCCAGCACGGCCAGGTAGAGCCACACGCCGACGACCACGCAGCCGGTGAGGGCGGCCGTGCCGAGCCCCTTCAGCCAGCCCGGCTGCTTACCAGTCCAGGTGGTGAGCGATTTCACCCAGTCCTTGACCCGGTACAACAGCCGCTGCGCCCACTCGAACTCGCTGGCCAGTACGGCGAGACCCGCGATGAACAAGGGGATCCCGCCCGGTCCCGGCAGCCAGCCGGTCAGCGGGGCGGCGATCAGCAGCAGCCCGCCGAGCACGCCGACGCCGATGCGGTAGAACAGCAGCTTCTTCGGGTTCTCCCGGATCCGGCGCCGCCACTCCCACCGGTCGTCCGCAGCGTCCAGCGTGATGTTGTCGTCGGTGCGGTCGGGACTCTCTTGCTCGGCCACGCGGCCAGCCTACGTCGTGGATGGTTGCCCGAACTCCCAGTGCCACGGCTCTTCCCGGTTGCGGCCCGGCTCGGCCCAGGCCGGGTGCACCCAGCCGTACGCCGGGGCGTTCGCCTTCATCCACAGGTACTGCGGGGTGCCGTACTTGTCGATCCCGCCACACAGGTCGACTGCGACGCCCCAGCCGTGGTTCGACGTACCGGGGAGGGCGGCCAGCGACGGCTTGCGCTGGTACAGGCTGACCTGGGAGGCGTAGGAGCGGTACGAGTCGGTGATGCACAGCGTCTTGCCGAACTGTGCGCGGTAGGCCGCGGCGAGCTTCAGATACGCCGTGGCCGCGTCGCAGCGGAGCATGTGGCCGGAGGCGATCGCGCAGAGCTTGCCGGCCGGGATCATGCCGTTGCTGTAACCGCCCCAGCCGGTGCTCGCGGAGCCGGTCGCCAGGAACGGCATCGGGTTCACCGGGTCGCCGCCGAGCCGGACCTCGAAGTGCAGGTGCGGGCCGGTCGTGTTGCCCTTGTCGCCGACGGCGCCGATCTGCTGCCCGGCCGTCACCTGCTGGCCGTCGGTGACGTCGACCCGGCTCAGGTGCGCGTACAGGGTCTCGAGGCCGTTGCCGTGGTCGATCCGGACCAGGTTGCCGGCCCAGGCCGGGTGCTCGACCCGGACGACGCCGGACGTGACGGCGCGGACCGGCGTACCGATCGCGGCCGGGAAGTCCTGGCCGGTGTGCGATCCGCTCGACCACTCCGAGCCCGACTGGCCGAACGGGGTGCCGATCTCGTACGTCCCGTCCGGCAGCGGCCAGGTCCAGGACCCGGAGCCGACGTCGTACGACGTGGCTGTGTTGCCGCAGCGGAAGGCGTACGCGTCGCTCGTGGCGACGGGCGCGACCTGGGGCTTCGTCGGGGCGCCGAGCGTCGGGCGGAGGGCGGCGTACAGGTTGTCGGGGACGCCGGTGACGACGACCGCGCCCTTGGACTCGTCGGCGGCGATCATCTCGCCGTTGTCGAGCGCGACGCCGATGTGCACGAGGCCGAGGGACTTGCTGCCCATCACGAGCAGGTCGCCGGGCTGGATCTGCGGGGTCGGGACGGCCTGGTAGTCCGGGTACACCTTGCCGACCAGGTTCGGGAGGGTGGTGTACGGCTCCCACGCGACGCGCGCGGCGCCGAGGCAGCCGTACTTGTCCGGGCCGGTCGCGGCGTCGCCGTACGGCTTGCCGACAAGGCTGAAGGCCTGGTCGACCGCGCGGATCGTCTCGGCGGACAGGACCCGCACCGTACGGCCGGCGGTCGTGACGGACGCGACCCCGGGGACGGCGCCACCGCGGCGGGTGAGCGGCGCGAGACCAGCCGGGAGCTTGGCCGGGTTCTTGAGCAGCGCGGCGGCCGGGGGAGTGATCTTCGCCGCGGTGAGCTCGGTGAGGTACGTCTTCCAGCGGGCGAGGGCCTGTGCGTCGCGGACCGTCTGGAGCTGTTGCGAGATCCCGGAGGCCACGTCCAGGTCGGCCGTCTGGTCGGCCATCGCGGCGGACGCGTCGGCGGCCTTCTGCTGGACCTGTTTGCTCAGCTCCTGCGCCTTGGCGGCGGCCTCGTTCGCGGCGGTGCGCTTCGTGGCCGCGTCCGCCTTCAGCCGGTTCGTCTCCGACTCGGCGGCCATCGCGGCGTTGTACTGCGCGACCTGGGTGCTGCCGAGCTGGACGATCGCGGTCTGCCGGTCGGCGATCTCCTGCAGGTTCTCGGCGACGGGCGCGAGCGACCAGAGCATGGACTCGGTGCCCATCACGGTCGGGATGCCCATCTGGTACGCCTGCGCGGTGAGCAGCCCGAGCTTGCGGCGCTCCTCGTCCGAGCGGCCTTTCGACGTACTCGCCGAGGCCTCGGCCTTCTTCGCGGCGCTCTCGGCGGCCTGGGCGTCCTTGAGGGCCTTTGTGTAGGCGATCGTGGCTTTGGCGAAGTCGGCCTGGACGGCGGCGGCCTCGGCCTGGAGCTGCTCGAGGGAGCGGTTCACGTCGGTCACGGAGGCGGGCGGCGGTTCGGAGGTGGTGGGCGTGGGGTCATCGGCGTACGCCGGCAGCGCCACGGCCGCCAGTAAGGTGCCGATCGCCGCGAAACGCAGCCCCCGGCGCTTCCCCAGATCCATCTGTCCCCCATGTTGCTCGCCTCACGCGCGCGACAAGCGTAGGCGTCGTACGGTCCTTACGGAACCCCGGCTAGCATTCACCCCATGGCCTCGCACTTTGACGTTGTTGTCCTCGGCGCCGGTCCCGGTGGGTACGTCGCGGCGATCCGCGCCGCCCAGCTCGGACTCAAGACCGCCATCATCGAGAAGAAGTACTGGGGCGGTGTGTGCCTGAACGTGGGCTGCATCCCCTCCAAGGCGCTGCTGCGGAACGCCGAGCTGTCGCACATCTTCCGGACGGAGGCGAAGACCTTCGGCATCTCCGGTGAGGTGAGCTTCGACTTCCCGACCGCGGTGCAGCGCAGCCGGAAGGTCGCCGACGGCCGGGTCAAGGGCGTCCACTTCCTGATGAAGAAGAACAACATCACCGAGTTCGACGGCTGGGGCTCGTTCACCGACGCGAACACGCTCGACGTGACGCTGAACGACGGCTCCTCGGAGACCGTCACGTTCGGCTCCTGCATCGTGGCGACCGGCGCGACCACCAAGCTGCTGCCGGGCACCCAGCTGAGCGACCGTGTCGTGACGTACGAGGAGCAGATCCTCACCGAGGAACTGCCCGGCTCGATCGTGATCGCCGGCGCCGGTGCGATCGGCGTCGAGTTCGCGTACGTACTGGCGAACTACGGCGTCAAGGTGACGATCGTCGAGTTCCTGGACCGGATGGTGCCGCTGGAGGACCCGGAGGTCTCCAAGGAGCTCGCGAAGGCGTACAAGAAGCTCGGGGTCGACGTGCTGACCTCGACCCGGGTGGACTCGATCGACGACTCCGGCGCCTCGGTGAAGGTCACGGTGACTGGCAAGGACGGCGTACAGAAGACGATCGAGGCGGACAAGGTCCTGCAGGCGATCGGCTTCCAGCCGCGCGTCGACGGGTACGGGCTGGACAAGATCGGCGTTGCGTTGACCGAGCGGGGCGCGATCAACGTCGACGGCTTCTGCCGGACGAACGTGCCGAACATCTTCGCGATCGGCGACGTGACCGCGAAGCTGATGCTCGCGCACGCGGCCGAGGCGATGGGCGTGATCGCCGCCGAGACGATCGCCGGGCACGAGACGATGGAGCTCGACTACGCGATGATCCCGCGGGCGACGTTCTGCCAGCCGCAGATCGCCAGCTTCGGGTACACCGAGGAGGAGGCCCGCAAGCTGGGCCATGAGGTCAAGGTCGCGAAGTTCCCGTTCACCGCGAACGGCAAGGCGCACGGCCTCGGCGACCCGACCGGCTTCGTGAAGGTGATCAGCTCGGCGCAGTACGGCGAGCTGCTGGGCGCGCACCTGATCGGCCCGGAGGTCACCGAACTGCTGCCAGAGCTGACGCTGGCGCAGAAGTGGGACCTGACCACCAAGGAACTGGCCCGCAACGTGCACGCCCACCCGACGCTGAGCGAGGCCCTGCAGGAGGCCTTCCACGGCCTCGAAGGGCACATGATCAACTTCTGATCGGAATTCCGGCGGGCCGGTGTCGATCTGGCACCGGCCCGTACGACGCTGGGGTATGACAAACGAACGCAAGGTCGTCGCGGCGTACTTCCTGTCCCTCGACGGCGTCGCCGACAAGCCGAACGAGTTCCTCACCGGCTGGGACGACGAGACCGACGCTGCCGGCGAGCAGCTGATCACCACGCAGGACACCGTCCTCCTTGGCCGCCGCACGTACGACGAGTGGGCCTCCTACTGGCCGACCAGCGACGTGGAGCCCTTCGCCTCCTTCGTGAACGCGGCCCCGAAGTACATCGCCACGTCACGCCCGCTCGACGACGCCTGGCCCAACTCCCACGCGATCACCGGCGACCTCACCGACTTCGTCCGCACCCTCAAGTCCCAGCCAGGCGGCGACATCGGCATCCACGGCAGCATCTCCGTCACCCGAACCCTCCTCACGGCAGGCCTCGTCGACGAACTCCACCTGGTCATCGCCCCCACCCTCGTCGGCACCGGCCAAAAACTCCTCGACGCCCTGGGCCCCATCAACCTCGAGACAATCCACGCCACAAAGACCACCGTCGGCCACCTCCTCGCCGACTACCGCGTGCTCCACTAGCGCTCGGACAGGTCGCCCAGGACCGGCTTGACGTCGATGATGGGGGTGTTGTCGAGGGCTTCGAGGTTGTTGACGTGGAGGCGGAGGCCGTCGGCTGCGAGGACGGTGACTCGGTGGAGGCCGAGTGGGTTCGGTCGGTCCGGTGAGCGGGTGCTGAAGACGCCGGTTGGTGGGCGTGACTGGTCGCCGCGCGGATGGACCTTCTGCAGCGTGCGATCGGCGCGGTCGAACCAGCTGATCAGGATCAGTTCGTCGCCGGCTTGGACGTCCGCCAGGGCGTCGCGTACGGACGCGTCGAACACCACCCACGCGTCGGGCGCCCCTTCGTCGCCCTGGCGTGGCGCGTCCGCCCGCTCCCGCAACGGCGACTCGACGCGGCCGACCGGCCGTACTCCGAACTCGACGGGGCGGAGGCCGCGACAGACCACGTCGGCGAGCTGATCCGGGTCCGGACCGTCGTACGTCAGGCAGCCGGCCATCAGCGCCTTCAGACCCGCGAACGTGACGGTGGGGTCGACCGCGCCGGCCTGCTGCGCGCCGGACAACAGCGTGCGCAGCCGGTCGGAGACGTTCACGTCGGCGGACGACGCGGCGCTCTCGATGTCGAACCCGCTGCCGGTCAGGGCCTCGGCCAGACCTTTGTGTACGGCGGCCTCCTCCAGCAGGCGGGTCAGGAGACCGAAGAACGCGGTGCCGGGATCGTGCTCGGCGGCCAGGCTGTCCGCGTGGGCGCTGAGCTGCCCCATCCGGTCGAGCAGAACGGCGGCGTACAGCGACTCCTTGGTGGGGAAGTGCCGGCTGACCGTGCCGGTGCCGACACCCGCGCGCCGGGCAATCTCGTGGACCGGCACGGACAGCCCTTCGGCCGCGAACGCCTCGGTCGCGGCCCGCAGTACCTGCTGACGGTTGCGCTGCGCGTCCGCACGCATCGGGCACCTCTCCTTGACAAACGGGATGGCCATCCCGTTTAGTCGAACCGGGACGATGATCCCGATTATCACCCAGATGGCGGTGCGGCGGAGGGAAGGGCCATGACAAGTCGTTGGACCGAGCAGGCGGTGCCAGATCAGAGCGGCCGGACGGTCGTCGTCACCGGAGCCAGTTCGGGCGTGGGGTACGAGACGGCACGGGTGTTCGCGCGGCACCACGCCGAGGTCGTGCTGGCGTGCCGTGACCTGCGGAAGGCCGACCGCACGAGGGAGCGGATCCTCGCCGAAACCCCCGCCGCGGCGGTGCGGACGCTGGAACTGGACCTGGCGTCCCAGGCCTCGGTTCGGCGAGCCGCGGATCGCCTGCGGCAGGACCGTTCGCGCGTGGATCTGCTGATCAACAACGCCGGGGCGATGTTCCGGCACCGCTCGGTCACCGAGGACGGGTTCGAACGGACGCTGGCGACGAACCATCTCGGGGCGTTCGCGTTCACCGGCCTGATCCTCGACCGGCTGCTCGACGCCCCGGGATCGCGGGTCGTGACGGTCAGCAGCGTCGGTCACAAGCGCGGCCGGATGAACTTCGACGACCCGCACTTCACCACCGGCTACCGGTTCAACCACGTGTACTTCCAGTCCAAGCTGGCGAACCTGCTCTTCACGTACGAGCTCCAGCGGCGGCTCGCCGCAGCGGGCACGTCGACGATCGCCGTGGCGGCGCATCCCGGCAACGCACGGACGGCGTTCGGCAGCGACCAACCGCTGATCCGGGTCGCGACCGATCCCCGGTGGCGGCTCTTCACCTCCTGGCTGTTGCAGGACCCCGCGACCGCCGCGCTGCCGTCGGTTCGCGCCGCCGTCGATCCTGCCGTGACGGGCGGCCAGTACTACGGGCCTGACGGCCGCAACGAGTGGACCGGACATCCCGTCCAGGTCGAGTCGATCCCGGCGTCCCACGACGCAGACGCCCAACGCCGCCTGTGGGAGTTGTCCGAGCGACTGACCGGCGTCGAGTACCCGCTCACCGTGCCGGCGCCCTGAGGTTCATCCGACCGGATAGCGATACACGGTCTGGAGCGGCTCGCCGGGGGTGTGGGCGTGGAAGGCGAGGCCAGGGTGGGCGTGTGGGTCGGTGACGGAGCCGGTGGTGGGCTCGAAGGGGAGGGGGACCGTCGACCGGATGCCAGGAGCGCCCAGGACGGGGTGGCCGGCGAAAGTGGTGGTGATTGCGTTGTGGACGTGGCCGGTGAGCAGCGCGGTGACCGGTTTGCCGGTCAGGACGTCCGCTAGGGCGTCGGGGTTCTCGAGCTTCCACTGGTCCATCACGGGGTGGTGGAGCACGAACGGCGGGTGGTGCATGGCGACGAAAGTCGGCCCGTCGAACGGTTCCGTCAACGTGGTGTCCAGCCAGGCGAGCGTGTCGTCCGAGAGGTAGCCGTGGTCGTGGCCCTCCACCGTGGAGTCGACGAGGACAAACCTGGCAGCGCCGACCTCGCGGACCTGGTGGACGGGATGGCCGTGGCCCGGGGCGGTGACGAGTGCGCGGAACGGCGTACTGACGTCGTGGTTGCCGGGCAGGACCAGCGTCGGTACGTCGAAGGTCAGCTCCCGCGCGACCTCGACGTACTCCTCCGGCAACCCGTGATCCGCCAGGTCACCCGTCACGAGTACGACGTCCACCGTCGACGCGCGCACGTACGACGTGATGAGCCGGAGCCGGTTCCGTGCCGCCTCGGAGCCGTCGAGGTGCGGGTCACTGAGGTGCGCGATCACATACACATCAGCACATTAGCCGCAGAATCCCGCCGATAGCGCCCCGCACGGCACCAGTCCGCCGCGTTCCAGCACGGGCCGCGCCTGCGACGACCGTACGTAGTCCAGGAACGCCGCCGTCAGTGACTTCGCCTCGGGCGCCTGGTACGTGTACGCGTGCTCGACCTCCCAGAACTTGTACGACCGGTCCGCGACCTTGGTCGTGTCCGGTACGACGTTGTCGATCGTCACCGCGGCCAGGTCCGGGAACTTCCGCGCGCTGCCGAGTTCGGCGTACCCGATCGCGCCGTCGATCTCGTTCACCCGGGTGAGCAGCTCGTCGGTCGTACCGACCTCGCAGCGGTGGTACTTCGCGGCCGCGGCGTCGTCGTCGCGCCGGCAGTCGTCGGACGTGATGCCGAGCTCCTGGTCGCCGCCGAGCACCTTCTCCCGGAACACCAGCCGCGACCCGGACGCCGGCCCGACCCGGCTGACCATCCGGATCGGCAGGTTCTTCCCGCCGACCTGGTTCCAGTTGGTGAGCTTGCCGGTGTAGATCTCGCGCAGCTCGCCGGTGGTCAGGCTGGTGACGCCCGCCGACCGGTTCACGACGACCGCGAACACCACGACCGCGATCGCCTCCCCGCTGAGCGTCGGCGCGTCCTCGGCCGGCCCGTCGGACATCGCGATCACCTTGCTCGCCGCGCCCGCGTCCTGCGCGCCGAGCGTCTTCAGGTCGAGCACCCCGCTCCGGCTGCCGTTGGCCGCGATCATGATGTCCGCGCCCGAGCACTGGCTCGCGTATGCGCTGCGTAGTTCGCTCATCGTCGGCTCGACCGCGGTCGACCCGATCACGCGGACCTGCCCGGCCGCGCAGTTGTCCGGCGGCCGCAGTACGTCGACCAGGAAGAACGCGACCAGCGCACCGACGAGCACCAGCGTGGTCGCACCGAAGATGAGCGTACGGCGACCCGGTCCGCGCGGCCGCGGCTCGTGATAGACGCCGCCGTTCGCCCCGCCGCCGGTCAGGTACCCGGAGTGCGTGATGCCCTTGCCGCGTCCGGACAGTACGAGCAGGAACTTGAAGTGGTCGCCGTGGTTGATCGAGAACCTGGGCACCACGAGCTTGTCCTCGTCGACGTAGGTCAGCGGATCGAGGCTCTCCTCGATCAGCGTGCCCGAGTCCGTGTGCGCCTCGACGACCTTCATCCGGACGATCTTGCGGCCCGGGAAGCCGAAGCCGAGCTCCTTCTTCATGTCCGCGGCGTCGATGTCGGTACCGGTGTTGTCCACCCGGAGCAGCACGATGCTCGGGTCCTGGACCACCTCGTTCTGGTGCCGTACCTCGACGTCGACAAGCTCGTGGGCCTGCCCCTGGCGCGGATGGACGCCGATCTGCGCGTCCACCTGGACGCGGTACACGAGCCGTTTGCGCCGCCAGACGTACCGGTCGAGCAGCCACACGATCGAGGTACCGACCAGCGAGACGAGGGCGATGACGGTGCCCAGGTCGATGTTGGCGAAATCGAACAACGCTGTCCTCACTTCTCCGGGAACGCAACGCTAGTGGCCGGTGGTGAACGCCTGCTTACGGTGCGATGACGCGCCGGGTGGGGACTTGGTCCGGACCGGGCGGTCTGAGAGATTTGGCGGCATGGCTGAACAGGTTGACGTGGTCGTTGTCGGGCTCGGTGTGGGCGGGGAGGAGACCGCCGGGCGGCTGGCGCAGGCCGGGCTGCGGGTGGTCGGGATCGAGTCCCGCCTGGTCGGCGGCGAGTGCCCGTACTACGGGTGCATCCCGAGCAAGATGATGATCCGGGCCGCGAACCTGATCGCCGAGACCCGCCGCGTCGACGGCATCGCCGGTACGGCGACCGTGCGGCCGGACTGGGCACCGGTCGCGAAGCGGATCCGCGAGGAGGCCACCGACACCTGGAACGACCAGGTCGCCGTTGACCGCCTGGCCGGCAAGGGCGCGACTGTGATCAAGGACGTCGCGACGATCACCGGGCCGAACACGGTCCGCGCCGGCGACACCGAGTACGAGGCGTCCCGCGGCATCGTGATCGCCACCGGCACGGTCCCGTCGATCCCGCCGATCGAGGGCCTCGCCGGTACGCCGTACTGGACGAACCGCGAGGCGATCGAGGTGGAGACGCTGCCGGCCTCGATGCTGATCCTCGGCGGCGGCGCGATCGGGATGGAACTCGCGCAGGTGTTCGCGCGCTTCGGCGTCCGGGTCACGGTGATCGAGGGCGCTCCTGAGGTGCTGGCGATGGAGGAGCCGGAGTCCGGCGTACTGGCCCGCGAGGCGCTGGAGCGCGACGGTGTGACGTTCCGCCGGGGCGCGCACGCGCAGCAGGTCGGGTACGCCGGCGGCGCGTTCACCGTGACGCTGGAGGACGGGAGTACGGCGACCGGCGAGAAGTTGCTGGTGGCAACGGGCCGCCGGGTGGCGACCGCGGACCTCGGTATCGGCAAGCTCGGGCTGGACCCGGCCGCGCGCCGGATCGAGGTCGACGAGCACGTCCGCGCGGGCGACCAGGTGTGGGCGGTCGGCGACGTCACCGGGGTCGGGGCGTTCACCCACAACGCGATGTACCAGGCCGACATCGCGGTCCGCGACATCCTCCGGGAGCCGGACGCGCCGACCGCGAGCTACCACGCGATGCCGCGCGTGACGTTCACCGACCCGGAGATCGGCGCGGTCGGGCTGACCGAGAAGCAGGCCCGCGACGCGGGGCTGAACGTCCGTACCGGCTCCACGCCGATCCCGGCCTCGACCCGCGGCTGGATCCACAAGGCCGGCAACGAGGGCTTCATCAAGGTCGTCGCCGACGCGGACCGCGGCGTGCTGGTCGGTGCGACGAGCGCGGGCCCGACCGGCGGCGAGGTGCTGAGCGCGCTGGCGGTGGCCGTGCATGCCGCCGTCCCGGTGAACAGTCTGCGACAGATGATTTACGCGTACCCGACGTTCCACCGGGCGATCGGCGAAGCTCTCAAGTTCTAGTTGCGAATCGGTCGCAAATAGATCAAGAATAACGGCGTGCATGTTCCTGACGGGTTCTTCGACGCCCCCACGTCCGTCGCCACCGGCCTGATCGCGGCTGGGGCGGTCGGCGTCAGCCTGCAACGGGCGAGCCGCGAGCTCCGCGAGACCGGTCCGGCGCTGGCCGGGCTGACGGCGGCGTTCGTGTTCGCGGTGCAGATGGTGAACTTCCCGGTCGGCGCCGGCACCAGCGGTCACCTGCTCGGCGGTGCGCTGGCGGCGGCGCTGGTCGGGCCGTGGACCGCCGTACTGGTGATGTCCACGGTCCTGCTCGTCCAGGGCCTGCTGTTCGCGGACGGCGGGCTGACCGCGCTGGGGACGAACATCACGCTGATGGGCCTGATCACGGTTCTCGTCGGGTATGTCGTGACCCGCGCGCTGCTGAAGGTCCTGCCGCGGCGCGTCGGCAGCGTCGTACCGGCGACCACTGTCGGCGCGCTGGTGTCGGTCCCGGTCGCGGCGCTGGCATTCACCGGGCTGTACACGATCGGCGGTGCGGTCGACATCCCGGTCGGCCGGCTCGCGACCGCGATGGTCGGCTGGCACGTCCTGGTCGGCATCGGCGAGGCGGTCATCACGGCCGCCGTCCTGAGCGCGGTGGTCGCGACCCGGCCGGACCTGGTGTACGCCGCGCGGCACCTGCGGCCGGACCTGGTCCTGGTCGATGCCGACGGCAACAGTTCGACCGTGTCGCCGGACCGCTCGGTGGCCGTGAAGCCGGCCGGTCGTTCGCTGGGAGTCGGGATCGCTGTCACGCTGCTGGTCGCGGGCGGGCTGAGCCTGTTCGCGAGCGCGCATCCGGACGGGCTGGAGTTCGTCGGCGCGAAGCTCGGGTTCGACAGCGCCGCGAAGGACTCCGCGGTGGCGAGCAGCCCGCTGGCCGACTACGGCGTCCACGGCATCGGCAACGCGCAGGTGTCCGGTGCGCTGGCCGGGATCATCGGCGTACTGGTGACGATCGTGGTCGGTCTCGCGATCGCCAAGCTCGCCTCGCTGAGGGCCGGCAAAGCATCGTGAGTGGGGACGGCCTCCTCGTCTCGGTCGACAGCCCGGTGCACCGCGTGCCGGCGCAGGTGAAGCTGGTCGCGCTGTTCGTGTTCGTGCTCGCCGTGGTCTCCACCCCGGCCGCGATCTTCTGGGCCTTCGGGGTGTATGCCGCGTTGCTGGTCGGCGCGCTGGTCGCGGCGAAACTGCCCGCGACCGTCGTACTGCGTCGGCTCACGGTGGAGACGCCGTTCATCGTGTTCGCGCTGCTGCTGCCGTTCGTTGCCACCGGCCCGCAGATCGACGTACTCGGCCTGCACCTGTCGGCGTCCGGCGTACTCGGCGCGTGGAACGTGCTGGCGAAGGGCACGCTCGGCGTCGTCGCGGCGATCCTGCTGTCGGCGACGACCGCGCCACGGGACCTGCTCGCCGGGCTCGAACGGCTGCGGCTCCCGGCGACGCTGGTGGCGATCCTGTCGTTCATGGTCCGGTACCTGAGCGTGGTCTCGGACGACCTGCACCGGATGCGGGTCGCTCGCGAGTCCCGCGGGTACACCGGCGGCCGGGTCGGTCACCTGAAGGCGGTGGCCGGGGGAGTGGGCGCGCTGTTCGTCCGCAGCTTCGAGCGCGGCGAACGCGTGCACCTGGCGATGCGGTCGCGCGGGTACACCGGCCGGATGCCGCTGCTCAGCGCCCAGGGCGCGTCGAGCGCGCAGTGGGCCGAGGGGCTGACGATCTCCCTGCTCGCGGTGGCCATCGCGGTCACGGCCAGGGTCGTGGCCTGGTGAACGCGATTCAGGTCGAACGGCTGGTGTTCGCGTACCCGGACGGCCGGCAGGCGCTGTACGGCGTCGACTTCACCGTGCGGCGCGGCCAACGGGTCGCACTCCTCGGTCCGAACGGCGCCGGCAAGACCACGCTGGTCCTGCACCTGAACGGCATCCTCGGCTCGGTCGCCGGCGGCACCGGCAGCGGCCGGATCCAGATCGGCGGCACCGCCGTACACCGCGACCACCTGACCGCGATCCGTCGCAAGGTCGGCCTGGTCTTCCAGGACCCTGACGACCAGCTCTTCATGCCGACCGTCAGCGACGACGTCGCCTTCGGCCCCGCGAACCTCGGCCTCCGCGGCGCCGAACTGGACGCCCGCGTCCACGAGGCCCTCGTCCAGGTGGGCATGCAGGCCCACGCCGACGTCGCGCCCCACCACCTGTCCTTCGGCCAGCGCCGCCGGGTCGCCGTCGCCACGGTCCTCGCGATGCGCCCCGAGGTCCTGGTCCTCGACGAGCCCTCCAGCAACCTGGACCCGGCCGCCCGCCGCGAACTCGCCGACATCCTCGCCGGCCTGGACGTGACGCTGCTGATGATCACCCACGACCTCCCGTACGCCCTCCAGCTCTGCGAACGCAGCCTGCTGATGAACAACGGCCGCATCGTCGCCGACGGCCCGACCCGCGACCTCCTCGGCGATCCGGACCTGATGGCTGCGAACCGGCTCGAACTGCCGTACGGTTTCGATCCACTGTCCGTCGCAGGACCGGAGCGCCCGTGAAGATCACCGCAGTCCACGTAGACGTCACCTCCGAGCCGAAGGCGCATCCGGTCCGGGACGCGATCCAGTTGCTCGACCGGGACGGGGTCACGCGGGTGCGGATCGAGACCGACGAGGGCGTGACGGGGGAGAGTACGACGTACTTCGGGCGGGTCGAGTCGTCGCCGGCGGTGCTGGCGAAGATCGTCCGGGAGCAGTTGGCGCCGGTGATCGTGGGGGAGGACCCGACGGTGATCCGGGGGATCCGCGAGCGGTTGCGGGAGCTGACGGACTACCAGGGGTCGGCGGGGTTGTCGGCGTACGGGATGTCGGCCATCGACCAGGCGTTGTGGGACCTGCTCGGGAAGTCGCTCGGGGTGCCGGTGTGGAAGTTGCTCGGGGCACGGCGGACGGCGATTCCGGCGTACGCGATGGTGGGCTGGCTCGAGCTGGATGTCGCGGGGCTCGAGCGGGTGTCGGCGCGGGCCATGGAGCAGGGCTTCCGGGGCGTGAAGATGAAGGTCGGCGGCGGGCCGCTGACCGAGGACGTCCGGCGGATCAAGGCGGTCCGCGCGGTGATCGGGCCGGACGCGCCGCTGATGGTCGACGCGAACCAGGCCTTCGGGTACGCCGAGGCGCTGCGGCGCGGGCGGGCGTACGAGGACCTGGACTGCCGCTGGTACGAGGAGCCGCTGGCGGCGGGCGACACCGAAGGGCACGTGCGGCTGGCGGAGAAGCTGGACATCCCGATCGCGACCGGCGAGAACCGGTACGGGCAGGCCGCGTTCCGGGACCTGATCGCGCGCGGCGGCGCCGGCGTCGTACAGCCTGATCTGCGCCGGGCCGGCGGGGTGACGGACTGTTTCGAGATCGGGCTGATGGCGGCCGGGTTCGGGGTGCCGTACGCGTCGCACGGCGGCGGGCCGCACATCCACGTGCTCGCGGCGTTGCCGAACACCATCTACGTGGAGAGCGGGCTGCTGCCCGAAGGTGCTCGGCTCGTCGACGGCTGTTATCCCTTGCCGTCGGCACCGGGGCTGTCGGCTAGTTGGTGACCGTCACCGGGAATCCACGGTGAGTTTGTTACCAGGCCCTTGTGTGTTACTCACGGGTCAGAGAAGGTGACGTTGAGTACTTCAGTCGCCACACTTCGCCCCCAAAGGTGGTCCGCCCATGAAGTCCATCGCCAGTCTGCTGTCCGCCGCGGCCCTCGGCGCCGCCGCCCTGCTGATCCCGGGGGTCGCGCACGCCGCGGCCCCGAACTACGTCGCGCTGGGTGACTCCTACGCCTCCGGCGTCGGCACCCGCACCTACATCTCCTCGAGCGGCTCGTGCCAGCGCTCGACCAAGGCGTACGCGTACCTCGACGCCGGCCGGATCGGCGCGAACCTGACGTTCGTGGCCTGCTCCGGCGCGAAGGTCGCCGACGTCACCGCCAACCAGCTCCCGTCCGTGACCAGTGCCGCGAACATCGTCTCGGTGCAGGTCGGCGGCAACGACGCCGGGTTCTCCTCGGTGATCACCGAGTGCGCGAAGCCGTCCTGGCTGGGCGACTGCAACAGCGCGGTCGCGAGCGCCCAGTCCATCATCAACAACACCCTGCCCGGCCGGCTGAACAGCCTGTACGCGTCGATCAAGAGCCGCGCGTCGTCCGCCAAGGTCGTCGTGGTCGGGTACCCGCGGCTGTTCAACGGCACCGACTGCAACGCCGGCACGTTCTTCAGCGGGGACGAGATGACCAAGCTGAACGCGACCGCCGACCTGCTGAACTCGAAGCTCGCCGCGGCCGCGAGCGCCGCCGGGTTCGCGTTCGTGAACCCGACCTCGAAGTTCATCGGGCACTCGGTGTGCGGCAACCCGGAGTGGATCAACGGCCTGTCGAACCCGATCAGCGAGTCGTACCACCCGAACGTGACCGGCCAGGCGGCGTACGCCGATCTGGTCCAGCCCGCGCTCTGACCGAACCCGCACAGGTGCCGTCCTCCGGGCGGCACCTGTTGCGTTCGGAGATGCGGAACTGCCGAGTTCGTGGTGTCATGCAGGGGTGGCGCGGAGGTCCGTCGACTGGTTGCTGGCGGCCAGGATGCAGGCCAACTGCCTCGCGCGTCCGGTGAACGAGGCCGGCCCCGGAGGGGTGGCCGACGTCGTACGCCGGACGGGGGGACTACAGGCCCAGACCTGGCGGGGTGCGGCGTACGCCGTGCGCGCCCGGTCCACCGCGACCACCTTCGCCGACGTGACGCACGCGCAGGTCACCGACCGCTCGGTCGTCCGCGGCTGGTTCATGCGCGGCACGCTCCAACTCGTCCCGGTCGAGGACGCCGGCCCGCTGCTCGGGCTGCTCGGTCCGAAACTCGTCAAGGACACCGAACGCCGGTACGCCGAACTCGGCCTGCCGGACCGCACCCGCGCCGCGGCCGCCGACGTACTCGAAGAACACCTGCTGCGGCGCGGCCCGTCCAACCGCGCCGAGCTGGCCGACGTACTCGTGCAGGCCGGGCTGATCCCGCATCCGAAAGGCCAGGCCGTCTACGCGCTCATCCGGTACGCCGGACTCCTCGGCCGGCTGTGCTACGGACCCGGCGAGACCTGGGTCGCGGTGTCCGACTGGCTGGGCAAACCCCTCGTCCTGGAAGGCGATCTCGAAGCCGTCGCCCTCCGCTACCTGACCGCCTACGGCCCGGCCACCGCCCGCGACTTCGCCACCTGGGCCGGCCTGCCCGTACCGCAGGCCCGCCGCGCGATCACGTCCGTCGCGACCATGACGTTCGATGTCGACGGCACCGAGCTGTCCGCCGTCGAGGATCTGCCCGGCTGCCAGGAGGTCCGGATGCTCGGCGAGTTCGACGCGTATCTGCTCGGGTACCAGAACCGCTTCCAGGAGCTGCCGAACGCGATCTTCCCCGGCGGGGGAATGCTCAGCCCGGCGGTGATCCGGGCCGGCCGGGCGATCGGCGCGTGGAAGCACGCCGACCTCTCGACCGACCTGTACGAACCCGCCGACCTAACCGACGAGCTCGCCGACCTCGCGCGGTTCTGACACATACTTGCGGAGGTGCTCCGCGGTCACCGTGGGGCTGCTCTCCACGAGATCGGCAGGCGTACCGGTGAAGACGACCTGGCCGCCCGCGTGCCCGGCGCCCGGGCCGATGTCGATCAGCCAGTCCGCGTGCGCCATCACCGCCTGGTGGTGCTCGATCACGATCACCGTGTTGCCCTGGTCGACCAGGGTGTCGAGCATGCCGAGCAGCTTGTCGACGTCGGCCAGATGCAGTCCGGTGGTCGGCTCGTCGAGGATGTAGATCGATCCGGTCCGGCCCATGTTGATCGCCAGCTTCAGCCGCTGGCGTTCACCGCCGGACAGCGTCGTCAGCGGTTGCCCGAGCCCGATGTACTCCAGCCCGACCGTCGCGAGCCGGTCCAGGATCGTCCGCGCCGTACCCTTCGGGAAGAACTCACGGGCCTCCGCGACCGTCATCCGCAGTACCTCGCTGATGTTCTTGCCACGCAGCCGGTACTCGAGCACCTCCGCGGTGAACCGGGCACCGTTGCAGTCCTCGCACACGGACGCGACCTCGGCCATCATCGCGAGATCCGTGTAGACCAGCCCGATGCCCTTGCACGTCGGGCAGGCACCGACCGAGTTCGCGCTGAACAGTCCGGGCTTCACCTTGTTCGCCTTCGCGAACTCGGCCCGGATCGGGTCCAGCAGACCCGTGTACGTCGCCGGGTTGCTCCGCTTCGACCCGCGGATGGGCTCCTGTCCCGCGACGATCACGCCGTCCCGGCCGGCCAGCGAGCCGTGGATCAGCGAGCTCTTCCCGGAGCCCGCAACGCCGGTCACCACGGTCAGTACGCCGAGTGGGACGTCCACGCTCACGTCCCGCAGGTTGTGCAGCGTCGCGTTCGCGATCACCAGCTGCCCGGTGGGACGCCGTACGTCGTCACGCACGTTCACCCGGTGGTCGAGGTACTGGCCGGTCAACGTCCCGGACGTCTTCAACCCGGCGAGATCGCCCGCGTAACAGAGCCGTCCGCCCGCGAGACCCGCGCCCGGGCCGAGGTCGACGATGTGGTCGGCGATCCGGATCGTCTCGGGCTTGTGCTCGACGACCAGGACCGTGTTGCCCTTGTCCCGTAGCTGCAGCAGCAGGTCGTTCATCTGCTGGATGTCGTGCGGATGCAGCCCGACCGTCGGCTCGTCGAACACGTAGGTGACGTCGCTCAGGCTCGATCCGAGATGCCGGACCAGCTTCACCCGTTGTGCCTCGCCGCCGGACAGCGTCGACGACTCGCGGTCCAGTGACAGATACCCGAGCCCGATCGTCACGAACGACTCCAGCAGGTGCCGCAACCCGTCGAGCATCGGCCCGACTCCGGAGTGCTTGACCCCGGCAACGAACTCGGCGAGATCGCTGATCTGCATCGCCGAGCACTCGCCGATCGTCCGCCCGTCCACGGTCACCGCCCGGGCCGCCGCGTTCAGTCGTACGCCGTGGCACTCGGGGCAGGTGTGCTGCCGGATCGCGCGCTCGGCGAAGGCCCGCGCGTGGCTCTGCATCGACTGCGGGTCCTTGCTCAGGTACTGCCGTTTGAGCTTGGTGATCAGCCCCTCGAAGGTCAGGTTGCTCTTCCCGACCCGGATCTTCGTCGGCTCCTGGTGGAGGAACTGCTGCCACAGCTCGTCCGGGTACTCCTGCAGCGGGAGGTCCGGGTCGAACAGCCCCGACCGCGCCATCAGTTGCCACGGCCAACTGTCGACCGCGTAGCCAGGTGCCTTGATCGGGCCCTGGTTGAGGCTCTTCTCGCGGTCCACCAGTTCGTCGAGATCGAACTCCGTGGTCCGGCCGAGGCCCTCGCACAGCGGGCACATCCCTTCGGCGCGGTTGAAGCTGAACACCGACGGCGGCCCGGCGTACGGCGTCCCCGCGCGGCTGAAGAGCACGCGGAGCATGGTGTGCGCGTCGGTCGCCGTACCGACGGTGGAGCGGGCGTTCGCGCCGATCCGCTCCTGGTCGACGATGATCGCGGCGGACAGGTTCCGCAGCGCGTCCACGTCGGGGCGGCCGAGGCTCGGCATGAAGTTCTGCACGAAAGCGGTGTAGGTCTCGTTGATCAGCCGCTGCGACTCGGCTGCGACGGTGTCGAAGACGAGCGAGGACTTGCCGGAACCGGAGACCCCGGTGAAGACGGTGAGCCGGCGTTTCGGAATGTCGAGCGAGACGCCGGCGAGATTGTTCTCGCGGGCGCCGCGCACCTGGATGACGTCATGACTGTCAGCAGGAAGCATCCTTCAATGGTGTCATTGAAGCGACCGTAGGAACTTTACCCGAATCGGGGCGCTGCCAGCCTGGGGTAAACCCTCAACGCCGTCAGGAAGGTTGGCGGGCCACCCCGGTGACCGCGTCGAGGAGTTCCTGCAACTGCGAGGCCAGTTGGGCGCGCCCGCCGGGGGAGAGCGACGCGACCAGTTCGGACTCGCGAGTGAGGACCTGGTCGACGGTCCGCTCGATCAGGTCGTGGCCGGCCTGGGTGAGCGCGACGAGTACGGCGCGACTTCCGTCGTCGGCCGGCCGCCGCGTGACCAGTCCACTGTCCTCCGCACGCGCGACCCGCTGCGAGATCGCGCCCGCGGTGACGAGCGTCCGCCGGGTCAGTTCCCGCGTACTCAGCTCGTACGGCGTGCCCGCGCGGCGCAGCACGCTGAGCAGGTCGAGCGTGGCCGGATCGACGCCGGCGTCCGCGAGCACCCGGCGGCGGTCGTCGGCGAACAGCTTCGCCAGCCGCCACAGGGGTGTGACGATCTCGATCGAGTCGGTCGGCGTCCCGGGCCGCTCACGCTGCCACGCCCGGGCGATCTCGGCCGCCGGGTACGGGCTCGGGGCGTCGAGCGGGTAGTTGTCGGTCACAGCCACCATGCTACGTTTAGAGCTAAACATTTAGACCTAAACGTAGGGGACGAGATGCGAACGATCGTGGTGACCGGGGGAGCGACCGGGATCGGCCGAGGGACGGCGGCCCGGTTCCGCGCGGACGGGGACGACGTCGTGATCACCGGGCGGCGGGCCGACGTACTCGCGAAGACGGCGGACGAGCTCGGCGCCAGGGGAGTGGTGTGCGACGCGACCGACCCGGCGCAGATGGAGCGACTGCTGGGGGAGTTGCCCGAGCGGATCGACGTACTGGTCAACAATGCGGGCGGCAACACGGACTTCGGCCGCCCGGACGGCGATCTCGCGCAACTGAAGGCGAACTGGCTCGCCAACCTGGAGGCGAACCTGATCAGCGCGGTCCTCACGACCACCGCGCTCGCGCCCCGGCTGACCACCGCTGTCGTCCACCTGGGCTCGATCGCGGGCGGCCGCGGCCCGGGGTCGTACGGCGCCTCGAAGGCCGCGCTCGCGCTCTGGAACGCCGACGTCGCGGCCGACCTCGGCCCGCGGGGCGTCACGTCGAACGTCGTCGCACCGGGCTTCACCGCCGACACCGAGTTCTTCCAGGGCCGGCTGACCGGCGAACGCCGGGAGACGTTGCTCCAGGCAACCTTGACGAAACGCGAGGGGCAGGTCGAGGACATCGCCGGGACGATCCACTTCCTGGCCTCGCCCGCCGCCCGGCATCTCACCGGCCAGGTGCTGCACGTGAACGGCGGGGCCTTCGTCACCCGTTGACGGCTGACAACGTGGGCCAGGTGTGACAATGGGCGACATGCGTCCCACCGTCAAAGATGTCGCCAAGCTGGCCGGGGTGTCGCCGAAGACGGTGTCGAACGTGATCAACGGCGTCGTGTTCGTCCGCCCGGAGACCCGCGCGCGGGTGGAGAGCGCGCTCACCGAGCTCGACTACGTGCCGAACATGAGCGCCCGCGGCCTGCGCAACGGCCGCTCCGGCATGATCGCGCTGGCGCTGCCCGACCTGCTTCGCCCGTACTCCGCGGAGGTCGTGCATCTGGTCGTCGAACTGGCCCACGAGCGCGGCCTGGGCGTGCAGATCGAGCAGACCGCCGCCGAACCGAACCGTGAGTTCGAGCTGCTGTCCAAGGCTCGCGCGTACCTGGTCGACGGGCTGATCCTGAACCCGGTGAACCTCGACGACAGCGCGGTGATGTCGGCGGGCCCGCTGCCGCCGGTCGTGCTGATCGGTGACGTCGACCAGGACGTGGTCAGCCAGGTCGCGATCGACAACGTCGCCGCCGCGCGCGACATGACCAAGCACCTGCTCGCACAGGGCTGCCGCCGGATCGTTGCCGTCGGCACACCCGAGATCCCGCGTGGTTCCAGCGGCGAAGGCGTGCTCGTCGGCTCGGCCGAGTCCCCGGGTACGGCGGCCTCGCGGCTGCGCACCGCCGGGTACTGCGAGGCGCTCGCGGAGGCCGGCGTACCGATCGATCCGGCGCTGCAGATCCCGCTGGACCGGTGGCGGCCGGAGGGCGCGGCGACCGTGGTGGCGAAGTACCTGACCGAGCACGAGCTGCCGGACGCGTTCTTCTGCTTCACCGACTCGATGGCCTCCGGCACGCTGTCGGCGCTGTGGGGCGCGGGGATCGACATCCCGGGGCAGACACTGGTCGCCGGGTTCGACAACATCCTCGAGAGCCAGTTCATGATCCCGCCGCTGACCACGATCGACTTCGACCGGCGGGCCTTCGTCGCGGCCGCGCTGGACCTGCTCGAGGAGCGGATGGCGGACCGGAACGCCCCGGCGCGGCGGGTGATGATCCCGCACCGGGTGATCGAGCGCGCCAGCACCGCACGCTAACGGATACGTTTACACAAAATCACACACGAAGATGCTTGTGTGCGTCATTCCAACGATGTAATGATCGGTCCCGCCCCCAAAGGAGACCGAATGAGTGAAGATTTCTCCCGGCGCAGCCTGCTCAAAGCGGCTGCTGCGCTGGCCGGTGGCGGGTTGCTCGTCGGCTGCGCGCCCGGTGCGTCGCGCTCGGCGACCGACCTGAGCTACTGGCACCTGATGACCGGTGGTGACGGGATCGTGATGGCCGGCCTGGTGGACGCCGTCAACGCCGCGAACCTCGGCTTTCACACCACCCAGACCGTGCTGGCCTGGGGTCCGCCGTACTACACCAAGCTCGCGATGGCCTCGGCCGGCGGGCGGGCTCCGGACGTCGCGATCATGCACGCGTCCCGGCTCGCCGGGTACGCGCCGGGCGGACTGCTCGAGCCCTGGGACGTCGACCTGCTCGCCGAGGTCGGGCTGCACGAGAGCGACTTCCCGGCTCGCGTCTGGGAGAAGTGCCATTACGACGGCAAGCTCTACGCGATCGCGCTCGACACGCACCCGTTCGTGCTCTACTACAACACCGAGCACGCCGAGAAGGCCGGCGTCACCGACGCGCTGCACTCGATGAAGAGCCCCGAGGAGTTCACCGAGGTCGCGACCAAGCTGCAGCAGGTCACGAAGAAGCACGGCCTGTCGTACGGATACCTCGGCGACGGCTCGCAGATGTGGCGGCTGTTCTACACGCTGTACCGGCAGACCGGTGCGGACATGAAGCTCGTCCCGGGTCAGCAGGCGCAGGTCGACAAGGATGCCGCGGTCAAGGCGCTGACGTTCATCCGCTCGCTGCTGAACGACAAGATCGCCTCCCGCAGCGGCGACGGCGGTACGGCGACCAGCGAGTTCCTGCACGGCGAGAGCGGCATGTTCCTCGGCGGCGTGTGGGAACTCCCGGTGCTGAAGGAAGCGAAGATGCCGGTCGACGCGCTGCCGATCCCGACGCTGTTCGGCACCCAGGCGGCGTACGCCGACTCGCACACGTTCGTGCTGCCGCGGCAGTCGAAGGTGTCGCCGGAGCGCCGCAAGCACGTGTACACGATGGTGGCGGAGATCCTGAAGCGCTCGGTGAAGTGGGCCGGCGGCGGCCACATCCCGGCGTACCAGCCGGTGGCCAAGGGCGCGGAGTACCAGGCGCTGAAGCCGCAGTCGAACTACGCGGGCATCCCGGCGTACGTGAACTACGACCCGGAGGTCTGGTTCAGCGGCGCGGGCAGCGACTTCCAGAACTACTTCGCCGAGAACGTCCAGAACGTGTTCCTCGGCAGTGGTGATCCAGCAGCCGGCTTCGACGCTTTCGTCGCCCGGCTGAACAAGCTGCTCAACCGTCCGCAGCCGGTGTGAGAGGAGAGACTCGGATGAGAAAGCGTGATGAGACGCTCACCGGCTGGGCGTTCGCGGCGCCGTTCGCCGTACTGTTCGTGCTGTTCCTGGTGGTCCCCGCGGTGTACGGCCTGTACCTGAGCTTCACCGGCGAGACGCTGACCGGCGCCGGCAGCGGATTGATCGGATTCGCGAACTACAGCGAGGCGCTGACCGACCCGGACATGTGGAAGTCGCTCGGCAACACCGTGTGGTTCACGGTGCTCAGCACGATCCCGCTCGTGGTGCTGTCGCTCGCCCTGGCGCTGCTGGTGAACCTCGGCCTGCCCGGCCGCTGGCTGTGGCGGCTGTCGTTCTTCATGCCGTACCTGCTGGCGTCCACGGTCGTGGTGATGTTCTGGAGCTGGATGTACAACCCGACGCTCGGGCTGATCAACGGCGTACTGGCGAAGTTCGGGGTCGCGCCGGTGGCCTGGCTGCAGGATCCGAAGGTCGCGATGATCTCGGTCGTGATCACCACGCTGTGGTGGACGATCGGCTTCAACTTCCTGCTCTACCTCGCGGCGTTGCAGAACATCCCCGAGCAGCAGTTCGAGGCGGCCGCCCTGGACGGCGCCGGCAAGTGGCGGCAGCTGTTCTCGATCGTGATCCCGCAGCTGACGCCGACCACCGCGCTGCTGGTGACGCTGCAGCTGCTCGCGTCGCTGAAGGTGTTCGACCAGATCTACATGCTGACCAACGGCGGCCCGGCCGGGAAGACGCGCTCGATCGTCGAGTACATCTACGAGTCCGGCTTCACCGGTTACCGGTTCGGCTACTCGTCGGCCATCTCGTACCTGTTCTTCGCGCTCATCGTCCTGGTGTCGCTGGCGCAGTACAAGCTGATCAACCGCAGGAGCGCCGCATGAAACAAACGCACAAGCCGGGCGAGAACCCGTGGAGCGTGTCCAGAATCGTCGCGCTCCTGATCCTCGCGGTCCTCGCCGTCACCTGGCTGGTCCCGTTCGCGTGGTCGGTGCTGACCTCGTTGAAGAGCGAGGCCGATGCCGGTGCGTCGACGCTCAGCCTGAATCCGCCCGACGGCTTCAGCTTCGCGGCGTACCGCAAGGTCCTGTCCGCCGGCGACATCCCCGCGTGGGCGTGGAACAGCCTCATCACCTCGGTGGCGATCACGCTGATCACGGTCGCGACCTCGGCACTCGCCGGGTACGCGTTCTCGCGGGTGAACTTCAAGGGCAAACGCTGGCTGTACGCCGCGATCATCGCGGCGATCATCATCCCGCCGCAGCTGCTGATCGTCCCGCTGTTCCGGCAGATGCTCGCGTTCAACCTGGTCGACACCTACTGGGGCATCATCCTGCCGCAGGCGTTCGCGCCCGCGATGGTGCTGATCCTCAAACGCTTCTTCGACCAGATCCCGACCGAGCTGGAGGAAGCCGCGCGGGTCGACGGCGCGAGCCGGCTGCGGGTGTTCTGGTCGATCGTGCTGCCGCTGTCGCGGCCGATCCTGGCGGCGGTGGCGATCTTCGTGTTCATCGGCGCCTGGAACAACTTCCTCTGGCCGTTCATCGTGACCACCGACGCGCACCTGATGACGCTGCCGGTCGGCCTGCAGACGGTGAAGAGCGCGTACGGCCTGCAGTACGCGCAGAACATGGCGTCGGCGATCCTGGCCGCGCTGCCGCTGGTCGTGGTGTTCCTGTTCTTCCAGCGCCAGATCATCAAGGGGATCGCGACCACCGGCTTCGGTGGTCAGTAGTTACCTGAGATTTCCTGAGACCGGGATTCCGGAAAGCGGGATTCCGGTCACCATCCCTTGAAAACATCGTCACTCTCAGCAATTGTTGACGGCTACCGCCACTCGGGGGCAGTAACGATGAGAAGGGGGAAGTGTGTCAGCGATGAGTAGGCTCGCCGGGCAGTGCCGTGATGTGAGGAGTCACGGCAACGCAGGTCTCGGACGGGCTGCGATCCAACCGGCGGTGTGTACCGGCATCCACGAGGTGAGCTCGTCGATCCCGTCGGTGCAGCCGCGACGCGTGGCCGTGCTCAGATTGAGCAACGGTATGACGACCACGCTCCGACTCGGGTCCGGTGCGGAGCCACCGGCGCCTGGCAGCACGGTGTACGTCCAAGGTGGCCGGGGCATGGGAGATCAGCCCGCTTCAGGTGGGGTCATCCTCGCGTCGGCGAACTGAGTCAGTGACTCGCCGGTCTCAGGTGTCCAACGCCCAGCTGAGGCCGGCAAGTTCCTGGACAGTCATCAGTCCACGGGATCGGTGAATTCACGGATCTCGATCGGGGAGTACGGCGCCTCGGGCAGCCGCGCCGCGATCTCGGCCGCCCGTTCCAGGCTCGCGCAGTCCACCACGTAGTACCCGGCCAGCACTTCCTTGGCCTCGGTGAACGGACCGTCGGTGACGGCCGGTACTCCGTCCTGCACGCGGACGACCCGGGCGTTCTTCGTGGTGAGGCCGACCCCGGCGACGAACTCGCCATTGGCGGTCAGCTCCTCGGACAGCACGCGGTGCTTGTCCATCACCCCGTCGATGCCCTGCGCGTGCAGGGCATCCCAGGTCTCTTCGTTCCCGTAGATCAGCAGCATGTACTTCATTGCCTCACGGTAGCGACTACCAGGTCGCACCGGCAGGCTGGCGCACCGTCGTGTTGAGGCGGTTGAACATGTTCGTCAGCGCGATCATCAGCACGATCGCCGACAGTTCCTTCTCGTCGTAGTGGTCGGCCGCCGCGTTCCAGATCTCGTCGGTGACCGCGGTCGGGTTGTCCGCCAGCCGGGTCGCCGCCTCGGCCATCTCGAGCGCGGCCCGCTCGCCGTCGGTGAAGAGGTCGGAGTCCCGCCACGCGGCCACCTGGTGCAGCCGCTCGTCGGTCTCGCCGTTCTTCAGCGCCGACTTGATCCCGCCGAACACGCAGGGGGAGCAGCCGTTGATCTGGCTGGCCCGCAGGTGCACGAGCTCCAGCACCTTGCCGTCGGTGCCGGACGCACCGATCGCCTTGTAGATGTTCTGGATGCCCTTGGTGGCGTCCGGCAGGATCATGGCGGGGTTGGTCATCCGTGCTTGCATCGTGGTTGTCTCCATCAGGTCTTGGTTGCTTTCACCCCCTTGACGGATGCTGCGCGGCGGATGTGACAGCGAATCGGAGATCTTTTGCGAGCCGGTCCTGCACCGGTACGGCGGGGTCGGAGTACTGCCCGGTCAGGCAGATCGGTCCGGCGTACCCGAGCTGCTGCAGCGCCGCGAAGACGGCCGGCCAGTCGGACAGTCCGTCCTCGGCCTCGACGAAGTCCGTCTTCCAGCCGTTGCCGGCGCGGACGTAGTGCACGTTCTTCAGATTGACGATGCCGAGCCGGTCCGCGCCGAGCTCCAACGTGACCGCGGGACGATCGCCGGCCAAGGCGTCGTGCGCCGCGTCCCACACCAGCTTGAACCGTTCCGGCAACCCGTCCAGCAGCTGGAGTACGCCGAGCGTCGACGAGACGTACCGCCCGTGATACGGCTGTACGCCGACCTGTACGTCGTACCGTTCCGTGAGTACGACGGCCTGCTCGAGCACCTCACGATTCCGCCGTACCGAAGCCGCGTACCCGTCGGCACCGAGCTCGGCCATGATCCTGATCATCGGTACGCCGGCCTCCGCGCAGGCGGCGAACACCGGCTCGGACAGGTCGCTCGCGACGCTGATCGGTTCGATGCCCTCGGCCCGCAACTGCGCCGCGAACTTGGGCAGCTCCGCCTCCGCGGCCGACGGCGTGACGTACGCCGTGTCGCGCACCGGCACCTCGGCACCGCCGAACCCGAGACCGGCGACCAGCCGCCCGAGCTCGGCCCCGGGCAGCCCCGCCCACGGTTTGGTGAAGACGGACCACAGATAGGACATCAACGGCCTCCCAGCCCACTCATCGTGATACCTCGGACGAACCAGCGTTGCGTGAGGAAGAACAGGACGATCAACGGGATCGTGGTGACGGTCGCGGCCATCAGCAGCAGGTTCCACTGCGTACCGTTGGTGTCCTGGAACACCTGCAGACCGACAGACGCGGTGCGGGTGGCGTCGCTGTTCGAGATCACCAACGGCCAGAGCAGGTTGTTCCACTGCCCGATGAACTTGAAGACCGCGAGCGTCGCGATCGCCGGTACGGCGAGCGGCACGATCACCCGGACGAACGCCTGCCAGCGGTTCGCGCCGTCCAGCCGCGCGGCCTCCTCGTAGTCGCGCGGGATGCCGAGGAAGAACTGCCGGAGCAGGAAGACCCCGATCGCGGTGAACGCGTGCGGCAGGATCATGCCCGGCCAGCTGTCGATCCCGTGCAGCTTCGCGACCAGCACGAACTGCGGGATCAGCGTCACCTGCGACGGGATCATCAGCGTGGCCAGGTAGATCCCGAACAGCCAGCTCCGGCCGGGGAAGTTCAACCGGGCGAACGCGTACGCCGCTAGCGCCGCGGTCACGGTCTCGAGGATCGTCGTACCGGCGGCGAAGTAGATCGTGTTCAGCAGGTACTTGCCGAGCGGGACCAGGTCGAACGCGCGGGTCAGGTTCTCCGGGTGCCAGCTGCTCGGCCAGAACGACGGCTTCGCGGCCATCGACTCGGCGTCGGACTGGAACGCGACCAGCACCATCATCACGACCGGGACCAGCGTGACCGCGGTGACCAGGAAGCACGTGAAGACAACGAGCTTCTGACGGATTTCAGTTGTCATAGTGCACCAGCCTCCGCTGGAACAGGAACTGACCTGCGGTGATGACCACGATGAACGCGAACAGGACCAGCGACTGCGCGGCGGCGTACCCCTGGTCGTAGTTCTCGAAGCCGGTTCGGTAGATGTACATGACCAGCGTGGTGGTGCGGGTGCCCGGTCCGCCGTTCGTCATGATCAGCGCCTGGTCGAAGACCTGGAACGAACCGATCACCGACGTCACGATGACGAAGAACAGTGCGGGGGAGAGCATCGGCAGCGTGATGTGCCGGAAGCTGTTCCACGGCGACGTACCGTCCACGCGGCCGGCCTCGTAGAGCTGCTGCGGGATCGCCTGCAGGCCGGCCAGGAACACCACCATGCCGAACCCGAAGCTCTTCCACACGCTCATCAGGATCAGCGCCGGCATCGCCCAGGTGTCCGAGATCAGCCAGGACGGCCCGTCGATCCCGAACCATCCGAGCACGGCGTTCACCAGGCCGTCGTGCGGGATGTAGAGCCAGATCCAGACGAACGCCACCGCGACCGTGATCGTTGCGTACGGCAACAGCAGCAGGCTGCGGAAGACCGCGATCCGTTTCAGGCCCTGGTTCAGCAGCAGCGCCAGCGCGAGGCTGACCAGGATCGTCAGCGGGACGCTGACCAGCGTGAAGTACGCCGTGTTGCCGAGCGCCGCCCAGAACGTCGGGTCCGGGCCGAGCCGGGCGAAGTTGTGCAGGCCGGCCCAGGTCGGCGCGCTGAACAGGTTCCAGTTCAGCAGCGAGATCACGCCGGCGGCGAGCACCGGTCCGGCGGTGAAGATCAGGAAGCCGATCAGGCTGGGCAGGATGAAGAGCCAGGCGGTCAGCGCCTCACGGCTGCGCCAGCGGGGCGTCGGCCGGAGCTTCGGAGGCGCCTGTGCGGTGGTGACGGGTGCGGTGTCGACGGCCATCCGGATCACCCCTTCCTGGCTGTGGCTTGCCGGACGGTGTCGAGATGCTGCCGCATCAGGACGTCGAGACGCGGCGTCAGGCCGTGGATCGCGTCCGCGACCGTGACCTGGCCGAGGAACGTCCGCGGCAGGTCCTGGCCGAGCAGTTGCTTGACCTGGTTCCAGTTCGTCGTGACGTCGAACGCGTGCCCGCCGGCGACCTTGCCGGCCAGGATGTCCTGGACGATGCCGAGATTGTCCGGCGGCGGCTGGAACGCACTGCCCGCGCTCAGCCGGGCGGGGTTGTTCCGGCCGGCCTTCGCGTAGATGTCGAGGGCGCCCGTACTCGTCAGTGTCTTGAGCAGCTTCCACGCCAGGTCGAGCTGCGGCCCCTCGCGGACCCCCGACGGAATCGCGAAGCTGGATCCGGAGACCCGCGGCGTACTGCCCTTCGCGCCGGCCGGGAACGGGATGATGTCCCAGTCGAACTTGGCCTTCCGGGCGTTCACCACCTGCCAGGGGCCGTTCTGCATGAACGCGACGTTGCCCTGCAGGAAGTTCGACAGCGAGTTCTCGGTGACCAGGTTCTTGATCGGCGGCGTCACCTGGTCCTTCACGAACAGGTCGATGACGAACTGCAGCGCCGCCATCGCCTCCGGGTCGCCGAGCGTACTGCGGCTCGCGTCGGCGCTCATCACGTTGCCGCCGGCGCAGTAGATCCAGGAGACCAGGTCGTCGATCGCCGGCGCACAGGTGAAGCCGTACTGCTCGCCCGGTCTGGTGAGCTGCTTCGCCAGGTCGCGGAACGCCGCCCAGGACATCGGCTCGGTCCGCGAGGGGAGTGGGATGTTCTGCTTCTTCAGCAGGTCCTTGTTGTAGTACATGACGGTCGGCGCGACGTCGAAGCCGATCGCGTACGTCTTGCCGTTGAAGCTGGAGATCTTCCGGCTGGTCTCGTAGAAGTCGTCGAGGTGGAAGTCCGGGTCGGCGTCGATCAGGTCGTCGAGCGGACGGTGCGCGCCGCGGGCGGCGTAGGTCGGGATCAACGTGCCGTTCAGCGCGGTGACCAGGCTCGCCGTACCGCTGACGAGCTGCAGGTCGAGCTTGGTCGGGTAGCCGGGCGACGGGGTCAGGGTGGCGACCGACTTCACTTTGAGCTGCTGCTCGACGTATTTGCCGAAGTCGTTCCAGACCTTCTTCTCGGCGGCGCTGCTCGACCACATGGACCAGGTCGCCGTACCTGCCGACGGACCTGTCGAACATCCGGCCGCCGCGATCCCGAGACCGGCCGCACCGGTCATCGTCAGGAAGCCGCGGCGGGACAGCTTGGTACTCATGGTTCTCCTCACCGGTAGAGCAGGTCGATCGACTCCGCGCGGATGCGCTCCTCGTCGACCTCGACGCCCAGTCCAGGGGCGGTGGGGACCGTCGCGACGGCCTTCGTGATGCTGAGCCCGTCGACGTACAGATCGGTCAGCAGCTCCGGCCCGTTGAGCTCGGCGGGCAGGGCGAGCTCGAGCTGACTGAACACGTGCAGGGCGGCGGCGAACGCGACACCGCAGTCGGTGAGACCGCTGGCGAGGACCTCCAGCCCGCCGGCGAGCGCGGTCTGGGCGGTCTTCAGCGCGTTGCGGAGACCCCCGGACTTGCAGACCTTGATCACGACCAGGTCGGCGGCGTCGAGCCGGATCGCACGGGCCAGGTCCGGCGCGGAGAAGCTGCCTTCGTCGATCGCGATCGGCAGGTCGATCAGCCCGCGGAGCCGCTGCATGCCGAGCGTGTCGGTGCTCGGCACGGGCTGCTCGACGCAGTGGATCGTGCGGATGTCGCGGGTCCGGTCGAGCAGCTGCCGGAGCGCGGCCGGGCGGTACGACTGGTTCGCGTCCAGCCACAGCGGCTTGCCGTCGGCAACTTCCGCGACGGTCTCGATCGCGGCCGCGTCGGCGTCCAGGTCGCCGCCGATCTTGACCTTGTACGCCGCGTAGTCCGACGACTGGAGCGCGTGCTCGCGGACCGCGTCCTGGTCGCCGACACCGATCGCCGAGCAGAGCGGGATCTCGTCGTACACCTTGCCGCCGAGCAACGCGTGCACCGGGACGCCGGCGAGCTTGCCGGCCGCGTCGTGCATCGCGACGTCGACGGCCGCGCGGGCGAACGGGAAGCCGTTCGACACCGCGGGGCTGAGCCGTTTGGCGGCGCGCTGGTGGAACAGTTCGACGTCGAACGGGGTGAGCTCGGTGAGGATCGGCGCGAGGTGGCGGCGGATGACGACGGCCATCGTCTCGGCGGTCTCGTAGCTCCAGCTCGGCAGCGCGCGCTGTTCACCCCAGCCGACGACGCCGTCCTCGGTGGTGAGCTTGACGAAGATGACCGCGCCGGCCTGATCGGGCGCGGCGTCGGGGGAGCCGACGGTGCCGCTACCGAGCACGAACTTCCGGGCGAACGGTACGGCGACCGGGAAGACCTCTACCCGCGCGATGCGGCTCGCACGGCTCATGGGGCTCACGCGGCTCATGCGGCGATCGACCAGGTCGCGGGGTCGACGAAGCTCTCTCCGCGGGTCCCGTCCTCGAGCCACTTGATCGCGTCGCGCAGCACGTAGCCGGCCAGCGCCAGGTGTCCCTCGGCGGTATCACCCGCGATGTGCGGGGTCAGCAGCAGGTTGTGAGATGTGAGTACGTGCTCGTCGAACGTCGGCGGCTCGGGGTCGTAGACGTCGAGCGCTGCGTAGATCCGTCCGCTCACGGCGTTCTGCAGGAGTGCCGGCTGATCGATCGCGGGTCCGCGCGACGAGTTCACCACGACCGCGCCGTCGGGCAGGTTCTCGATCAGCTCGCGGGTGATCATGCCCTTGGTCTCGGGCACGTTCGGCACGTGGATGCTCAGGAACGGCGCGCTCGCCGCATCCTCCAGCGTTGTCGTCCGTACGCCGAGCTCCGCGGCCCGTTCGTCGGTCAGGTACGGGTCGTAGACGGCGAGGTCGCACCCGTACGGTTTCAGCATCGCGATCAGCGCCCGCGCCGTACTGCTCGCCCCGACGATCCCGACCTTCGCCCCGCGCAGTTCGTGCCCGCGGTACGCCGCCTGCTTCCACCCGCCGCCCCGAACCGCATCATCGAACCGCGGCAACCGCCGAGCCAGCGCCAGCATCGCCCCCAAGCAGTACTCACCCACCGACCAAGCAATCCGAGGCCCCGCCGAAAACACCCCGACCCCACCCTCCAGCACCACCGGATCGATCAGGTTCTTCACCGTCCCCGCCGCATGAGCCACCACCCGCGGCCCCCGCCCCGCACCCCAAATCTCCTTCCCCAACCGAGGCGTCCCCCAACTCGTCAACAACACCTCAGCCCCCACCACCAACTCCCCAACAGCCCCCGGATCGATCCCCGGCACACCCCCAGCCGGCACCTCCGGCGCCCACCACCCACCCGCAACGCCACCCACCCCGCCAGAGCCCCCCGCCACACCCGTCCCGGGTGCGGTCCGCCTCGCCGGTTCGACACCGCCCGCACCCACCGCGCCGGAACCGTCCGCGGCGCCCGTCCCGGGCGTGTACTGCGTCGCGGGTGCGACGCCACCTGCACCCACCGCGCCGGAGGCGCCTGCCCTGCCCGGACCCGCCGCCGCACCTATGGCACCCGTCCCGGGTGCGTGCTGCATAGCAGGTTCGACGCCGCCCGCCCCCAAGGCGCCGGAGGCGCCCGCCGCGCCCGTCCCGGGTGTGTAATGCATCGAAGGTCCGACGCCACCCGCACCCGCTGTGCCCGTTCCGGGTGCGTACTGCTTCGGGTGTGCGGTGAGCGTGTGGTCGGCGGTTGCCCAGACGACGTCGAAGCGGTCCTCGAGCAGCTGGCGGGTTGCTGCGTCGACCACGTCCTCGGCGCGTTGCGGGGAGATGAGTGCGGTAAGTCTCGGTTTCGGCACCGGGTAGCTCCTTCGGGGTGGGGTGTTGGGTTGACGGTAGGCGCTTTCCGTTATGCAGGTCCAAGCCCATTTCTGTATGAACCGATACCGTGCACGCATGGACCTGTCGCTCCAGCAACTCCGTGGATTCGTCGCTGTCGCCGAGGAACTGCACTACGGGCGCGCCGCGCAGCGGCTCAACCTCACCCAGCCCCCGCTGACCCGCCAGATCCAGGGCCTGGAGCGCACCCTCGACGTCCGCCTGTTCGACCGCACCGGCCGCGGTGTCCGGCTGACTGCGGCCGGCGGAGTCTTCCTCGAGCACGCCCGGCGCGTGCTCGCCCTGCTCGAAGTCGCCCCCGTGGCCACCCGCCGGGCCGCCGACGGGACCACCGGCACGCTCCGGCTCGCCTTCACCGCGATCGGCGCGTACGCCGTACTCGCCGACTTCCTGACCATGGTCGGCAACCGCACCCCCGGCGTGACGGCCGAGCTGACCGAGCTCGTCAGCCCCGCCCAGTTCGAAGCGCTCGCGAACCTGGAGATCGACCTCGGCCTCGTCCGCCCGCCGATCCCGGACCGATTCGAGTCCCTGCTGGTCCACTCCGAGGACCTCGTCCTCGCCGTACCCTCCGCCCACCCGCTCGCCGACGGCGCCGGACCCGTCTCGCTTGTCGACGTCACGGACGAGTACATCGGCTACAGCCCGGAGGGATCGCAGTACCTGCACGACATCTGCGCCGCGATGATCGGCATGGACCGGTACGCCGTCAGTCAGCTCGCCTCGCAGGTACCGACGATGCTCGCGCTGGTCCGCGCCGGCCTCGGCTGCGCGCTGATCCCGCGCTCGATCATGGCGATGGGCGTCGAGGGCGTCCGGTACCGCGAACTGGACGCGTCCGACGCGCACTCGGTCACGCTGCACGCCTGCTGGAGTCCCGACAACCCGAACCCGGCCCTACAGCGCCTCGCCGAGTCCCTGCGCGCCGATCCACACTTGACTTAGAGCGAGCTCTAATTCGTACGCTCGGGACCATGACTGCACAACACAAGATCGGCTCGGGCTTCGGGCACGACAGCACCGCGCACGACGTCCTGGCCGGGATCGACCTGGCCGGCAAGCTCGCCGTCGTCACCGGCGGGTACTCCGGCCTCGGCCTGGAGACCACGAAGGCGCTCGCGAAGGCCGGCGCGCACGTCGTCGTACCGGCCCGCCGCCCCGACGTCGCGCGGGAGGCGCTGGCCGGAGTCGACAACGTTGAGGTCGACGAGCTGGACCTCGGGGACCTCGACAGCGTCCGCGCCTTCGCCGACCGGTTCCTCGCGTCGGGGCGGTCGATCGACATCATGATCGACAACGCCGCGATCATGGCGAGCCCGGAGACGCGGGTCGGGCCGGGCTGGGAGGCGCAGTTCGCGACCAACCACCTCGGGCACTTCGCGCTGGTGAACCGGCTGTGGCCGGCGATCGCCGCGGACGGCGGCGCCCGGGTCGTGTCGGTGTCGTCGTCGGCGCACCGGCGGTCGGACATCCGCTGGGACGACCTGGAGTTCCGGCAGGGGTACGACAAGTGGGCGGCGTACGGACAGGCCAAGACCGCGAACGTACTGTTCGCCGTCCAGCTCGATGCCCTCGGCAAGGATTCCGGCGTACGGGCGTTCGCGCTGCACCCCGGCGGCATCCTCACGCCGTTGCAGCGGCACCTGCCACGCGAGGAGATGGTCGCGTTCGGCTGGATCGACGAGGACGGCAACCTGCTCAGCCCGCACTTCAAGTCGCCCGAGCAGGGCGCGGCGACGCAGGTCTGGGCGGCGACGTCCCCGCGGCTGGACGGTGAGGGTGGCGTGTTCTGCGAGGACTGCGAGATCGCGGAGGTGTCGGACGACAGCCCGTACGGCGTCCGCCCGTACGCGATCGACCCGGCCTCGGCGGCGCGGCTGTGGACGGTGTCGGCCGAGCTCACGGGCGTGAACGCGTTCGGATAGGGTCAGCGGTTTGTGAAGGCTTCTGACGTCCGCGCGATCGCCGACCGGCTGCGCGCGTCCGGCTGTGTGTTCGCGGAGGACGAGGCCGCGCTGATCGTCGAGACCGCACGCGACGCGACCGAGATCGCGGCGATGGTGGACCGGCGGGTCTCCGGGGAACCGCTGGAGTACGTCGTCGGCTGGGCCTCGTTCCGCGGTCTGCGGATCGCCGTCGAGCCTGGCGTGTTCATCCCGCGCCGGCGGACCGAGTTCCTGGTCTCGGAGGCGCTGCGGGTGGTGCGCGACGGGGCGGTGGTCGTCGATCTCGGCTGCGGCACCGGTGCGCTCGGCGCGGCCGTCGCTGCGGAGCGGCCGGTGACGGTGTACGCCGCGGACATCGAGCCGGTGGCGGTCCGCTGCGCCCGGACGAACCTGGCGCCGTACGGCGGGATCGTCTCGGCGGGCGACCTGTTCACGGCGCTGCCGGACGAACTGCGCGGGCGGATCGACGTACTGCTCTCGAACGTCCCGTACGTACCGACGGACGAGATCCGCCTGCTCCCGCCCGAGGCGCGCCTGTACGAACCCCACGTCACCCTCGACGGCGGCCCCGACGGCCTCACCACCCTGCGCCGAGTCGTCGCCGGCGCGGGGGAGTGGCTCGCCCCGGGCGGTCACCTGTACGTCGAGATGAGCGACCGCCAAGCCCCGATCGCCGAGTCCGTGATGCAGGCGGCACGCCTGACCGCCGAGATCACCACCGACGACGACCTCGGCGCGAACGTCGTCCACGGGCGGCTAGACCCGGCGTTGGACGTGGAGTAGGTATTCCCTCCGGTTGAGCGGGTCGTGGTCGGTGCGTGGGCGGTCGGGGATCTGGCCGGTGACGGGTTGGTAGCGCTCGAAGGAGGACTCCAGGACGCCTTCGCCGCGGGTGAGGGCGGGGAGCTGTTGTTCGAGTTGGTAGACGGCGGCCGCCGGGATTTCTCCTTCCAGGGTTGAGGTTTCGGCGGCCAGGGCCGGTGCCTGCGGGATCGCGCGGAGGCGGGCGAGCGTCGCGAGTACGGCGCGGGTCGTGTCGGTCGGGATCTCCAGCCGGAAGCGGTGCAGCGGCTCGTGCACCGTCGTACCGGCCTGTTGGAGGGCCGTCATCAGGACCAGCGGCGTGAGGAACCGGAAGTCGCCGGCCGTGCTCGACATGCTCTTGTCGAATACCGCATGCGCGTGGCTCTGCCGGGCGGAGTAGCCCGAATGCGTCATCACCACGCGCGCGTCCGGGATCTGCCAGCCGTGCAGTCCCTGTCGCAACGTCTCGCGGACGGTCTCCTCGACGGCCTTGACGAACGCGTACGGCATCGACCCGAGTTCGACCTCGAGCTCGAACGTGACGCCCGCGTCCACCGGTGCGGGTTCGACGCGCAGGCCGACCGTGGCGAGGAACGGGTTCGGGTCCTTCTTGTTGAACTCGACGGCCTGCCCGGTGCCGGCGATCCGCTCGACGCAGATCGTGGTCGTCTCGCGGAAGTCGACCGCGATCCCGTACTCGGTGGCCAGGGTGGTCTCGATGACCTCCTTCTGTACTTCGCCGTACAGCGATACCGACGTCTCCTGGCGGAGGTCGTCCTGGCGCAGGTTGATCAGCGGGTCCTGTTCGGCGAGCTGGGTCAGCGCGACCTGCAGGTTGCCCTTGTCCGAGGGCCGCCGCGGCGTCACGACGGTCTCCAAGGTGGGTGGCGCGAACTTTGCGGAAACAATTCGCCGCTGGGTGACGGTTTTGTTCCGAGGATCGGTGATGTGGTCCCCGATCCTGATGGCGGGCAGGCCCCAGAGCTTGCCGATCTGGCCGGCATGCAGCGTGTCGCCGTACGTTTCGAGCGCGGTGATCTTTCCCTCGGTGTCCCCGTACCGCACGGGGTCGCGGACCGCCGCGGTGCCGGAGAACAGCCGTACGTACGCGATCTTCTCGCCGGCGGGACCGCGTTCCACCTTGAAGACCGTGCCGTCGAGCGGGGCGTCCGCCGTACCGGCGCGGGGGAGCAGTTCGCGGATCCCGTCCGTCAGCGCGTCGGTGCCGGCACCGGTGATCGCGGACCCGAAGTACACCGGATGTACGGCGGCCTTCCGGGTCTGCTCCGCGAGTACGGCGGGCAGCGCGAGCGGGGCGCCGTCGACGTACCGCTGGAGAAGCGCGTCGTCGTACTCGGCGAGGACGTCGAGGAGCGTGCCGTCCTGGACGATCGGCTTGAACGCCGCATCCGGGGTGCCGAGGTCGACGGCCTCGCCCATCGGGACGATCGCCGGCGTCAGCCGTGCCGCGATCTGCCGCAGGACGCCGTCGTACTGCGCGCCGGGCCGGTCGAGCTTGTTGACGAAGATCAGCGTCGGGATGTGCAGCCGTTGCAGGGTCCGCATCAGGATCCGCGTCTGCGCCTGCACACCCTCGACCGCCGAGATCACCAGCACCGCGCCGTCGAGCACGCTCAATGCGCGCTCCACCTCCGCGATGAAGTCCGGGTGCCCCGGGGTGTCGATGAGGTTGACGTTCAGTTCGCCGATCCGGAACGCGGCGACCGCCGACTTGATCGTGATTCCACGCTGCCGCTCGAGCGCGAGCGAGTCGGTCTGGGTACTCCCGTCGTCGACACTCCCGACCGCGTCGATCATCCCGGCGGCGTACAGCAGCCGCTCGGTCAGGCTGGTCTTACCGGCGTCGACATGCGCCAGGATCCCAAGATTCAGTACTTCCACGCAGCTTCATGTCCTTCGAACAGGTACGAGTCATTTCCATGCCAGACATGAAGCGAGGTCGCATGACGGACTCCTATCAATCACCTGTTCGCGGAACTTCCCCGAGTACACCAACTCCACTCCGGAGCGGACAAACCATTTAGCCCGGCTCTACATGTCAGTTGATGAGAGTGCCGAGCGGTGTGCCGGTGGCGATGGTGGTGGCGGCTTGGGGGCGGTCGATGTCGAAGACGTGGAGGGGGAGGTGGTGGTCGCGGGCGAGGATGAAGGCGGACTGGTCCATGACGCCGAGGCCGCGGTCGATGACCTCCTGGTACGAGAGGTGGTCGAAGCGGCGGGCGTCGGGGTGCTGGTTCGGGTCGGCGTCGTACACGCCGTCGGTGCCGTTCTTGGCGACCAGCAGGGCGTCGGCCTGGAGCTCGATCGCGCGTTGCACCGACGGGTAGTCGGTGGTGGTGAACGGCTGACCGTTGCCACAGGCAAGCAGCACGATCGCGCCCTTCTCGAGGTGCCGGAGCGCGCGCAGCCGGATGTACGGCTCGGCGAGGTTGTTGATCGGGATCGCCGTCATCAGCCGTACGTCGTCCGCGCCGAGCGCCGCGAGCCGGCCGCGGAGCAGGACCGCGTTGATGACGGTGCCGAGCATGCCGATGTTGTCGGCCTCGACCCGGTCGATGCCCCAGTCGTCGGCGCGGTTGCCGCGGAACACGTTGCCGCCGCCGATCACCACCGCGACCTGCACACCGGTGGCCCGCAACGCGATCACCTCGGTGGCGAGATGCGTCAGCCGGTCGCTGCTGAAACCGAACTCGTTCGAGCCGGCGATCGCCTGCCCGGAAAGCTTGAGGACGAGCCTGCGATACATGCCGACAGGTCTATCACGGAACTGTCGGCGGCCGCGGCTAGCCTCGGAGGATGAGCGATTGGCGCAAGCTTGCCCAGGCCTGGCACACCCGGTTCGGTACGTCGTCACTCGCCGACGGCGCCGCGTTCGCGCAGGCCGTGGGCGCGGTCTGTCCGGATCCGGAGCTGCGACTCGGGTCGGCGTACGTCGACGTCGCGACCACGGATCCCGCCACCGCCGAGCGGATCAGTGCGCTGGCCGCGGAGCACGGGCTGGCGGCGGATCCGTCGGCCGTCGCGCAGCTCGAGATCGGGCTGGACACGGCGGACCTGGTGGCGATCGGGCCGTTCTGGGCGGCGGTGCTGACCGGTAGCACGGATGCGTTCACGGGCAACGACGTCATGGATCCCACCCGGCGGGTCGCGAACCTGTGGTTCCAGGGGACGACACCGCACGAGACGCCGCGCCAGCGCTTCCACCTCGACCTGTGGCTGCCGGCGGAGGTCGTGCCGGCCCGGATCGAGGCGGCGATCGCGGCCGGCGGCAAGGTTGTGTACGACGACGAGGCGCCGATGTTCGTCGTGCTCGCGGACCCACAGGGCAACAAGGTCTGCTTGTGTACGTCGGAGGGGCGCTAGATCTGCTAGCGTTCTGCCTGACTCGAGGAGGTGTGTGATGGCTAGGAAGGCTCTCCGGTTCCGCGCCGTTCCCTCCGCGACCGCTGTCCTCTGACAGCTCTTCTCAGGACCGTTCGGTGCGTTTCTCATCCGCGCCGAACGAACCGGAGATCACCCATGTCCTCCGTGGACAGCCAACTTCATGCTGCCCTCGCCCTCGCCCGCGCGGCGAGCGGCGTACCGCACCACGAACTGCGGCGCCGGGCCGAGGCACTGTCGCACCGCTACCGCACCGAGCAGATCAACGACGCGACACCTGGGATGAGCGATGCGCTCGACGCCCTCGCGTACGCCGTCGTCCGGATGCCCGCCACCTTCCGCGCCCTGCACACGGCGCTCGCCGCCGTGGAACGCCACGTCGACGGCCCCGTCACCACTCACGTGGATCTCGGCGGGGGAACCGGCGCCGCCGCCTGGGCCGCCGCCGCGCGCTGGCCCGGCCTCGCGATCGAGGTCGTCGAGCGCCAGTCCGCGGCCGTCCGTCTCGGGCAGAAGCTTGCTCTAGGCAACTGGCTTTGGACCACCGCCGACGTACGCCGTTGGAGCGGCAGGCCGGTCGACCTGATCACGATTGGATACGTATTCAACGAGCTGACCCCCGACGTACGCCGTGAAGTCCTGCAGCTGACGGCCCGCCACGCCCGGACGATCGTCGTGGTCGAGCCCGGCACACCCAGCGGTCACGCCCGTATCCTCGACGCTCGCGCGCAGCTGATTGCCCACGGCTTCCGCATCGCCGCCCCATGCCCTCACCAACACGACTGCCCGGTCGACTGGTGCCACTTTGCCACCCGGCTGCCCCGCACCGAACTCCACCGCCACCTCAAGGACGGCACCAGGAACTTCGAGGACGAGAAGTTCACGTACGTCGTCGCCACCCGCCACCCGATCCACCCGGCCGCGTCCCGGGTGATCGCCCGCCCCACAACCCCGAAGCACCGCGTCGTCCTCGACCTCTGTACGTCGACCGGCACCGCCGAGCAACTCGTCGTACCGAAGTCCTCGCCCGGCTATCGCGCCGCGCGGGACACGGCCTGGGGTGATGCCTGGTAGCTACCGCAACCCGAGCCACTGCTCGGCGTCCCAGGCCTGGAACCGCTCCACCTCGGCGAACCCGAGCTTCGCCGCGAGGCGCATCGATCCGGCATTGGCGCTCTGCGTGGTGAGTACGACGGACTCACCGGGCAGCGCGCTGTCCAACCATCCGAGCGCCGCCGAGCATGCCTCGGCGGCGTACCCGGAGCCCCACGCCCGCGGCAGGAAGAGGTACCCGAGATCCACCTTGCCGACGGCTGCCGGACGCCGGTGCTCGGTCGCCCGGCGGAGCAGAACCTGGCCGATCATGGAACCGTCCAGCTCCACGACGAAACTCCCGGGCCACTGCTCAGGCACCGCGGGCAGCTCACGTTCGAGCTCGGCGCGGGCGCGCGGACCGCCGAGGTACGTGTGGACGTCGGACGACGCCAGCAGTTCGACGAACGCCGGACGGTCGCGGGCCTCGGCTTCACGAAGCACCAGTCGCTCGGTCTTGATCGGCTCGGGCGGCCAGTCGACGGATTCCAGGTCAGCCATGCGGGCAGGCTACCTGCCGCGAGCTGCAACCGGTTGCGCGGTTGTCGCGCGGATGATGAGGGACGTGCTGAGCAGTACGCGCCGGTCGGGGGCGCCCGGGTCCTCCAGGCGTTGGATGAGCAGCTCGACCGCCGCGGCGCCGGCGTCGGCGGCGTGCGAGGAGACCGTGGTGAGCGGCGGATACACCTGGGCCTTGAGTACGTCGTCGCAGCCGACGATGCTCAGGTCGTCCGGCACCGACAGGCCGTGCTGCACCAGCCCGGCCAGCACCCCGTGCGCGAGTACGTCGTCGAACGCGACGGCCGCGGTCGCCCGCGACTCGAGCAGCGCGGGCACCGCCTGCATTCCGGCCTCGTAGTTCGAGACCTGGCCGGGCAGCATGACCGCCTCGATACCGGCCCGTTCCGCGGACCGCTTCACCGCCTTCTTGCGCTGCGCGTTCGCCCACGACCGCGACGGTCCGGCGAGGTACGCGATGCGCCGGTGGCCGAGCTCCGCGAGATGCTCGACCGCCGTACGGACGCCGTCCGCGCTGTCGACGAGCACCCGCGGCAGGCCGGCGAGGTCGCGGTTGACCAGGACGACGGGGCGCCGTTCGGCCAGTTCACGGATCTGCCGCTCGCTCATCCGGCTGGCGGCCAGGACGAAGCCGTCGGCCTGCAGGGTGAGCCGGCCGACCATGGTGTGCTCGCGGACCGGGTCCTCGTCGGTGTTGCCGAGCAGCAGGGCGAGCCCGGCGGTCTCGGCCCGTCCCTGCGCGGCGCCTATCATCGGCGGGAAGAACGGGTTCGCGATGTCCGGCACGATCATCGCGAGCAGCCCGTGCCGCCCGGTCGACAGCGCCTGCGCCGTCGGATTGGGTACGTAGCCGAGCTGCGCCGCCGCCTCCCGGACCCGTGTCACGGTGTCGGCACGCAGTACCCGCGGATTGCTGAACGCCCGCGAGACCGTGGAGCGCGACACCCCCGCGAGCGCCGCGACGCTGCTGATCGTCGGCGACGGTGACATGCAGCGCAGCCTAGCTGTCTACGCAACCGGTTGCACAGCTCAGAGCTCGTACCCGCCGGAGGCCTCGAGCGTCTGCGCGGTGATCCAGCCCGCGTCGGGGGAGCCGAGGAACGCGATCACGGTCCCGAGGTCGTCGGCCTCGCCGATCCGGCCGAGCGCGGTGCGTTCCGCGATCGGTGGGATCAGCTCCGGTGCTGGGCGAACGCGTCGTCGCCGAGCCGGGTCCGGGTCACGCCCGGCGCGACGGCGTTCACCCGGATCCCGCGAGCGCTCAGCTCCTTCGCGAGATACCGGGTCAGCACGATCTGCGCGCCCTTCACACCGGCGTACACGGAGTACCCGGGTGTCGGCCGCGCCGAGACGAGGGCCGACGTACTGGTGGTGTAGACGATCGAACCGTTGTCGGCGAGCAGCGGAAGCAGCGTCTGGGTGAGGAAGTACGGCCCTTTGAGGTGGACGTCGACCATCTGGTCGAACAGCTCCGCGGTCGTGTCCTCGAACAGGACCGGCGGCTGACCGACGCCGGCGTTGCTGACCAGGAAGTCGAACGCCGTCCGCCCCCAGCCCGCGAGCACGTCGGTGAGCGTACGGCGGAACTCCTCGAACGTGTCGGGCCGCGCGACGTCGAGCGGCAGCGCCACCGCCGTACCGCCGTCCTTCTCGATCCGGTCGACCGTCTCCGCCGCGCGCTCGCGGCCGCCGCGGTAGGTGAGCACCACGGCCGTACCGCGTTTCGCCACCTCGAACGCCGCGCTCTGCCCGATGCCGGAGCTTCCGCCGGTGATCACAGCAATCTGCATGATCGTGCACATCTCCTACTGAGTCAGGAACAGGTACCTGACCAGTACACGGTTGATTGCGGGCGAACCGTTAGACAGATGCTGGCGCCGACTTGCCTGATCCTGCTCGATCCCGGCTCGGCGGCGCCCCGAACTCACGCCGGTACTCGCGGCTGAACTGCGACGGGCTGTCGTACCCCACGGCGTACCCGGCGCTGGTCACGTCCTCGCCGAGGCCCACCACGCGCAGCCGGGCCTCCTGCAGCCGGATCTTCTTCTGGAACTGGATCGGCGTCAGCTCGGTGACCGTCCGGAAGTGCCGGTGGAACGCCGACGGGCTGAGCCCGGCCATCTCCGCCAGCTCCTCGACCCGGAACGGTTCGGTGTAGTGGTCGCGGATCCACCGGATCACCCGCGCGACGTGCGACAGGCTGCTGTCGGCGAGCCCGATGTCGCGGACGGCGGCGCCCTGGGGACTGCGCAGCAACCGCCACAAGATCTCGCGTTCGACCAGCGGGCCGAGGACGCGGGCGTCCTCGGGGGAGTCGAGCAGTCGCAGCAGCCGGATCACCGCGTCGACCAGGTCGTCGGGCGCGCGACTGACGACCAGCCCGCGGACCGGCGCGCCGGGTTTCGCGGCGGAGTCGAGCAGCAGCGAGGCGATCGTGGAGGGCCGCAGTTCGAGCCCGACGCCGAGGCACGGCGCGACCGGTGAGGCCTCGAGGAAATGGCCGGTGACCGGCAGGTCCACGGAGACGACCAGGTAGTCGCCGGCGCCGTACTCGAAGACCTGTGAGCCGAGTGCCAGCCGCTTCCGGCCCTGCGCGACCAGCGCGAAGGTCGGGGACGCGAGTCCCGCTGCCGGTGGCGTGGGCGCGTCGACGATCGACAGCAGCAGCCCGTCGATCAGCTGCTCACGCCCGGCGGCACCGAGGATCAACCGCCGCAGCTCAGCCAGCACGGTGTCAGCCTATGCCGGATGCGCGACGTACGCCGTCTTCTGGTTCGCGTCGAGGCCGCAGTTGCGGTAGAACGCGTGGGTCGACTCGCGGCGGGAGCCGGTCTGGAGCATCACCTTGTAGCACCCGGCGTCCCACGCCTCCTGCAGGGTCGCGGCCATGATCTCCTTCCCGAGCCCGGTACCCCGGCGCGGTTCGTCGACGACGACGTTCTCGATCACGGCGTACGGCGCGCCGCCGCGGGTCAGGTTCGGGATCAGATTCAGGTACGTCGTGGCGACCACCGCCGCTCCGTCGACGAGCACGTACAGCTGCAGGCCGGGGCGGTCGAGGATCGTGGTGAACGTGTCGCGGGCGTTCGGCACCGGCGGGTCGGTCGGGTGGAGCTGCCGGTACAGGGCGAGGACGCCGTCCAGGTCATCCGCCCGGGCGGCACGGAAGGCCGTCACAGGTCCGCCACCAGCAGGCAGAACGGGTGCCCGGCCGGGTCGGCGAGGACGTACAACGGCTCGCCCTCGTCGGCCGAACGATCGTTGAGCAGCCGCGCGCCGAGCTCCTCCGCCCGCTGCCGGTGCCGCTCCAGTTCCTCGACGGACGGTACGGCGTAGTCGAGATGCGCCTGCATCGGTACGTCGGGCGACGGCCAGGTGGACCGCTTCAACTCGGCGACCTGCTGGATCGCCAGTTGACGGTTTCCGTCCGCGTCGAGCAGCACGATCCACGTGTCGTCATCACCCGGACGGAACCGCAACCCGAGCAGCTCCCGGTAGAACTCGGCCAACCCCCGCGCATCGGTCGCGTCCAGCGCGGTGTGCATCCGCCGCGGATAGACAAGCTCGAACCGCACGATCACCAGCTCGTCACTCGGCCGCAGATCCGGGTAGTAGCTGCTCAGCCCCGCGATCACGTCGTGCGCACCGGCGAAGCCGTCCTCGAGCGCCTCCTCCTCGGCCACCGCGTCGACCCGCTTCGCGACCGCCGACACGATCCGCCCGGGAAGCCGTACCTCCTCGTCGAACTCGAACACCAGCGTCGCCGGCCCGACCTCGACGGGATCGTTGAAGCGCATCGTGATCCGCTTGGTCCCGTCCCGCACCGCGTCCAGATGGGACGCGCGGAAACGCAGCTCCTGAAGGCTCATGGCGCCCGAGCCTACGTGGGTACGGCGGCCACGCGCCCGAGCTGCGGTAAATCGATTCCCCGCGGGACAATGGTGGTGCCCCTGCTGACCGCCCGCACAGCTGGAGGCACCGCCATGCCTGAGATCCGCCCGTCCCGCCGTACCCTCCTCCGCCTCACCGCCGCCGGCGCCGTCGCCGGAGCCGTGGGGAACGCGCTCCCGGCGTACGCTGACGGGGTCGACTACACCGCACGGAAGACGTTCGATGACTGGGACCGCCTGTTCCAGAAGGGCGGTCCTGGCCAGCCGGACCAGCCGAACGACAACACGAACCGCGACGGCCGGTCGGGCATGCTCGCCTGGAGTCAGTCGTACGTGCTGCTCGGCCTGGTCCGGATGTACGAGACGTACCGCGACACCTACTACCTGGACCGGTTGATCGACAACGTCGACCAGGTGCTCGGCGTACGTGACAGTGCGCGTGGCGTCACCGACTATCGCGGGCTCTCGCTGCCCGCGTGGCGCGCCGACCATCCGTACACCACCGGCTACGCAACACTTGCCGACAGCAACGGTCGGCCGCTGCTCGACCTGCGCGAGGCGCTGTCGTACGCCGAGGACACGACCGTCACCGTCAGCGCCGGAAGTCGCCCCGACACGTTCACGGTCCGTCTCGACAACACCTCGGTGAACCGTTCCGTCACGCACATCGACCTCTCGCTGGACCCGGCGAGCCCCGACTACGCGGTCACCCGGATCTACGCGGCCGCGCCTGGTCCGCTGCAGCTGACCGCCGCCGATCGCGGGGCGGGGCCGGGCGCCGTACCGGCGTTGGGCACCTACCAGATGCACTGCAAGCCGGTGATCTTCGCCGTCCACACCGGCATGATCACGTACCCGATCGCCGCCTTCGTCCGGATCGTCGCGAGCTCACCGGTACTGCGCCGCCGGTACTGGAGGAAAGCGTCCGAGTACCTGACCGCCTGCCGCGAGGCGGTTGCCGTCCACGACTGGGAGTATCACGACGGCGGGTACCTGATCTGGCCGAGGGCCCAACCGCTGCCGTACGACGGATGCGAGCAGCCGATCAACCAGTCCGTCGGCCTCGGCCAGACGCTCGTCGAACTCGCGCTGGTCACCGGTGACCCGTCGTACCGGGCGAAGGTGGCGGCGATGGGGCGGATGCTCGCGGCGCAGTACACCGTCAACAGCGGGGACGCGTACGTCTGGCACTACTGGCCGGCCGGCGGACGCATCTACGACGGCTTCGCGAAGACCGGGGACCCGGAGACCGACGTCTCGATCTTCACGCCCTCCGGCGGCCCGGCGCGGCAGTTCGAGGACATCAGCCACGGCGCGATCGACGTCGAGTTCGCCGTACGGGCGTTCCGCGCGAAGCTGGCGTTCACGGGCCGGGACATGGAGCGGATCGCCCGGACGTTCACCCGCAACGTCGCAGCGACCGACGCGGACGGGCTGCCCGCGATCCACACCACCGTCGGCGGCGGCACGCTCGGTGGACCGTCGGTCGCGGCACAGGCTCCGCGCTGGATGCAGGTGACACCGTGGGACCCGCAGGTGCATGCTCACTGCCTGGCCCTCTACAACCGCAACCAGCCGACCCCGGAACGCGACGGCCAGCAGGCGATCGGCTTCGGCTGGCTGCTCGCCAACGTCGCCTACCTCAACTGGGGAGCCCGATGAGTACGACGTACCTGATGACCTCCAGCCTGAACGGCTTCGTCGCCGGCCCGGACGACGAGCTCGACTGGCTGTACGACCTGCCGCCCGAGGACCGCGACTTCAGCACGTTCCTCGACGGCGTCGGCGCGGTCGCGATGGGCGCGTCGACGTACGCGGCGATCCTCCGGGACGCCGAGCTGCTCGAACACCCCGAACGCTGGCAGCAGGCGCACGGCGACCGCGCGACCTGGGTCTTCACCCACCGCACCGACCTGCCGAAGGTCCCCGGCGCGAACCTGTCGTTCGCGACCGACGTCGCCGCCGAGCACCCGGCAATGGTCGAGGCGGCGGGTGGCAAGGACGTGTTCGTCGCGGGCGGTGGCGGGCTGGCGGCGGCGTTCGCGGCGGCCGGCGTACTCGACCGCGTCGTCGTCGGGATCACGCCGGTGCTCCTGGCCGGCGGGAAGCCGCTGTTCCCGGGGGAGGCGCGACTGCGGCTGGACGGGGTCGAACGCAAGGGGCAGGTCGTCTTCCTCTTCTATCAGGTTCTGTGACTCCTATGGCAGGATTTCCACTGTGGGTAGCGGGACGACGGACGAGCAGCGCCTCCAGGACCTGGCGCGGCTGCGGCGCGTGAAGGATCGGATCGACCGCGAGTACGCCCAGCCGCTCGACGTGGAAGCGCTGGCCCGGGGTGCGCACATGTCCGCGGGGCACCTGAGCCGCGAGTTCAAGCGCGCTTACGGAGAGTCGCCGTACGGGTATCTGATGACCCGGCGGATCGAACGCGCGATGATGCTGCTGCGGCGCGGCGGGATGAGCGTCACCGACGTCTGCTTCGAGGTCGGGTGCCAGTCGCTCGGCACGTTCAGCACCCGGTTCACCGAGCTGGTCGGGATGCCGCCGAGTGTCTACAAGGACGCCGCGGCCGACGCCACCGTCGGGATTCCCTCGTGTGTCGCGAAACAGGTGACCCGACCGATCAGGAATCGAGAAGCAACCCAGGCCTCCGGCACGTAGCGTGACCCCATGAGCCTGAAGATCCTGAACAGCTTCCTGCCGCACACCGATCCCGAGGAGTCGCTGACGTTCTACCGCGACCTGCTCGGCTTCGAGGTCCGGATGGACGTCGGGTACGAGGGGATGCGCTGGATCACGGTCGGCCCGCCCGGCCAGCCGGACACCTCGATCGTGCTCACCCCGCCGGCCGTCGACCCGGGCATCACCGAGGACGAGCGGAAGACCATCTTCGAGATGATGGCCAAGGGCACGTACGCGACCGTCGTACTGCAGACCGACGACGTCGACGCGCTGTTCGACCGGCTGCAGGCCGCCGACGCGGAGGTCATCCAGGAGCCCGTCGACCAGCCGTACGGCGTCCGGGACTGCGCGTTCCGCGACCCGGCCGGCAACCACGTCCGGATCAACCAGGCCCGCTGAAGGAGTACCGACGCATGCATGCCGCAGACAGCCATGACCTGATCCGGGTGACCGGTGCCCGGGTGAACAACCTGAAGGACATCAGCGTCGAGATCCCGAAGCGCCGGCTGACCGCGTTCACCGGGGTGTCCGGGTCCGGCAAGAGCTCGCTGGTGTTCGGCACCGTCGCGGCCGAGTCGCAGCGGCTGATCAACGAGACGTACAGCGCGTTCGTGCAGGGCTTCATGCCGACGCTGGCCCGCCCGGAGGTCGACGTACTCGACGGCCTGACCACCGCGATCATCGTCGACCAGGAGCGGATGGGCGCGAACCCGCGGTCCACCGTCGGTACGGCGACCGACGCGAACGCGATGCTCCGGATCCTGTTCAGCCGACTCGCCGAGCCGCACATCGGCCCGCCCACGGCGTACTCGTTCAACGTCCCCAAGCGGACCGCGACCGGCTCGATGACCGCCGACAAGGGTGCCGGTGAGAAGAAGGTCGTCCGCGAGCAGGTGTACGCCGGCGGCATGTGCCCGCGCTGCGAAGGCATGGGCTCGGTCACCGACTTCGACCTGACCGCGCTGTACGACGCGGAGAAGACGCTGGCCGAAGGCGCGCTCACCGTCCCCGGCTACAGCATGGACGGCTGGTACGGGCGGATCTTCCGCGGCTCGGGCTTCTTCAACATGGACAAGCCGATCAAGAAGTTCACCAAGAAGGAACTGCACGACCTGCTCTACAAGGAGCCGACCAAGATCAAGGTCGAGGGCATCAACCTCACCTACACCGGCATCATCCCGTCGATCCAGCGCTCGCACCTGTCCAAGGACGTGGACGCGATGCAGCCGCACATCCGCGCGTTCGTGGAACGTGCGGTGACGTTCACGACCTGCCCGGACTGTGGCGGCACCCGGCTCGGCGAGGAAGCCCGGTCGTCGAAGATCGACGGGCTGAACATCGCGGACCTGACCGCGATGCAGATCACCGACCTGGCCGCCTGGGTGCGGAAGCTGAAGGCGCCGTCGGTCGCGCCGCTGCTCAAGGCGCTCGGCGAGGCGCTGCAGGCGTTCGTCGACATCGGCCTCGGGTACCTGTCGCTGGACCGCCCGGCAGGCACGCTGTCCGGCGGCGAGGCGCAGCGGACGAAGATGATCCGGCACCTCGGGTCGTCGCTGACCGACGTCACGTACGTGTTCGACGAGCCGACGATCGGGCTGCACCCACACGACATCCAGCGGATGAACGAACTGCTGCTGCAGTTGCGCGACAAGGGCAACACGGTCCTGGTCGTGGAGCACAAGCCGGAGACGATCGCGATCGCGGACCACGTGATCGACCTCGGGCCGGGAGCCGGCTCCGGCGGCGGTGAGGTGGTGTTCGAGGGGACGGTCGAGAAGCTGCGGGCCAGCGGGACGCTGACCGGGCGGCACCTCGACGACCGCGCGTCGCTGAAGGATTCGGTACGGTCGGCGTCGTCGGTGCTGGAGGTCCGCGGGGCGTCGCTGAACAACTTGCAGGACGTCGATGTCGACGTACCGCTCGGTGTGCTGACCGTGGTGACCGGGGTCGCGGGGTCCGGGAAGAGTTCGCTGATCCACGGGTCGATCGCCGACCGGGACGGCGTGGTGGCGATCGACCAGGGCGCGATCCGTGGGTCGCGGCGGTCGAACCCGGCGACGTACACCGGTCTGCTGGAGCCGATCCGGAAGGCGTTCGCGAAGGCGAACGGGGTGAAGCCGGCGCTGTTCAGCGCGAACTCCGAGGGTGCCTGCCCGGCGTGCAAGGGCGCGGGCGTGATCTACACCGAGCTGGGCGTGATGGCGACCGTCGAGACGCCGTGCGAGGAGTGCGAGGGACGGCGCTTCCAGGCGGCGGTGCTGGAGTACACGTTCGGCGGGAAGAACATTGCCGACGTACTGGCGATGCCGGTGTCGGAGGCGCTGCCGTTCTTCGCCGACGGGGACGCGCGGACGCCGGCCGCGGAGAAGATCCTGGAGCGGCTCGCGGACGTCGGGCTCGGGTACCTGTCCCTCGGGCAGCCGCTGACGACGCTGTCGGGTGGTGAACGCCAGCGGCTGAAGCTGGCCACGCACATGGGGGAGAAGGGCGGCATCTACGTCCTCGACGAGCCCACCACCGGCCTGCACCTCGCGGACGTCGAGCAACTCCTCGGCCTTCTCGACCGCCTGGTCGACGCCGGCAAGTCCGTGATCGTGATCGAGCACCACCAGGCCGTCATGGCGCACGCCGACTGGATCATCGACCTCGGCCCCGGCGCCGGCCACGACGGCGGCAAGATCGTCTTCGAGGGCACGCCCGCGGAGCTGATCACGAAGCCGAAGACGCTGACCGGGAAGCATCTGGCCGAGTACGTCAACTGATCAGGAATCGAGAAGCAGCCGGTGGTGGTCCGGAAATAGCGTTGGTGGTGCTGGAAGACCACTGAACTGGAGATGACGAAAATGACCACCACACAAGGCGTCCAGACGATCCTGCACCCGGTCACGGACCTCGAGAAGGCCAAGCCGGTGTACGCCGCGCTGCTCGGGGTCGAGCCGGTCGCGGACTCGCCGTACTACGTCGGGTTCGAGGCTGCCGGCCAGCAGATCGGGCTGGTGCCGAACAGCGACATGACCGCGCCGGTCGCACACTGGCACGTGACCGACATCGAGGACCGGATCAAGGCGATCGTCGAGGCCGGCGGCACCCTGAAGTCCCCGCCGAAGGACGTCTCGAACGGCCGCCTGGTCGCCCTCGTGACCGACCCCGACGGCAACGTCCTCGGCCTCCTCCAGGACCCGTCCTGACCATGTGCACCCTCCCCCCGGAGGTCCGAGCCGCCCTCTACGGCACCCACGACACCCCCCAGAACCCCCCGGTGGAATCACCACTGCCCGAAGAGGAACCGGTAGGGCATCATCTGGTGCATGACTGAGCGCACCAATCGCCGCCTGCCGACCACCAACCGCGGCCGGCAGGCGGCGGTGCGGCATGTGTTGTTGGATGCGGATGGGGTGTTGCAGGATCTGCCGGGTGGTTGGTGTGCGGCGATGGAGCCGTATCTGGGGGAGCGGGCGGAGGAGTTTCTGCACGAGACGTGGTCCGACGAGTTGCCGATGCTTGCGGGTGAGGGGGACTACCTGCCGCTGCTCGCGGAGTCGCTCGCGCGGTACGGCGTACGCACGCCGGTGGGCGAGGTGTACGACGCGGTCTGGAAGAACATCGTGCTGATCGAGGAGTCGCTCGACATCGTCCGGGCGCTCCGCCGGAACGGGTACGGCGTACACCTGGGGACGAACCAGGAGAAGTACCGCGGCGCACACATGCGTACGGCGCTCGGGTACGACGAACTGTTCGACGTGAGCTGCTACTCGTACGACCTCGGCGTCGCGAAACCCGACCCGGCGTTCTTCACCCGCGCCGCCGACCGGATCGGCGCGGACCCGGACACGATCCTGTTCGTCGACGACATCGCGAAGAACATCACCGGCGCCCGCACCGCCGGGCTCCGCGCCGGCCAATGGGACTTCGCCCAGGGCCACGACACCCTGCACGCGCTTTTCGACCGGCACGGAGTCGACGCCCGCAGAACGGCCTGAACAGGCTCTTGCCTTCCATGTCAGGACAAGCCAGGATTCTCGGCCATGAGACGACGCGACTTCCTCGGCCTGACCCTGGCAACCGCGGCCGCCGGCGCCACCGCGCTTCCCGCCCACGCCTCCGCCCCCACCCTCGAACTCACCCGCCCGTACCGCGTCTTCCTGAAGCGCGGCCTGAGTACCGGCGCCTGGGTGACGACCCCGCAGACCGGCCGGTACACCCCGACCGCCGCCGAATGGCTGCAGTCGTCGTTCACGCAGCCGACGTTCTACGAGCGCGACTTCTACAACCCGGCGCTGATGAACGCGCTACCGCGGAACACGCCATGGGGCGTCGCGGGGTACCCGCGCGACGACAACAGCTGGGCCTCGCTCAACCGCGGCCCGGCGCCGGACGAGCAGATCCTCTGGACCCCGGCGCAGCGCGCGAACGCGAAGAACCTGCTCACGTTCAACGTCGGCGACGAGGAGTCGTACAGCGAGCAGATGGTCGAATGGCTCCGCCAGTGGTACGGCGTGATCCGCGCGCAGGTCGGCGACGACGTACTCGTCCACAACAACCAGCCCGGCGTCCTCTGGCCGGAGCCGCAGCTGCACACGTACGTCGAGTACGCCAAGCCGGACCTGATCACCACCGACTGGTACCACTTCCAGACGCCCACGCCGTACGAGACCGGAAACGTCAGCGACCCGTACGACGACATCGCGCACTACCGGCGCGTCGCGCTGGCCGGGCTGGACGGGGACTACCGGCGGCCGATCGCGTTCGGGCACTACTCGCAGGGTTTCAAGGGCGGCGCGAACGACGCGTACAACTACGTGCCGTCGGAGTCGGAGCTGGCGTTCCTGTACTTCATGCCGTGGACGATGGGCGCGCGCTGGGTGATGTACTTCCGGTGGGAGCTCGACCCGGCGGTGTTCCTGCTGAACCGGCCGGACGGGAGTCACTCGCCGCAGTTCGGGCAGCTCGCGAACATTGTCCGGCAGAGCCGCACGCTGTCGCCGTACCTGGTGCAACTGCTGACCCAGGACGTGCACTTCGTGACCGGCGTACACCGCGATCCGGCTGGCGCCGTCGTACCGAACCGGAAGCCGGAGTGGATCGACTCGTTCACGCCGGATCCGGACGGGATCGTCGACGTGAGCTCGCGGGACATCGGCGGCGCGAACGACGGGCATCCGGGGGACGTGCTGATCGGGTCGTTCCGCCCGTTGCCGGGGGTCGGGTGGCGGCCGGGGCGGCGCGCGTTCATGGTGCTGAACGGGCTGATCGCGCCGAACCCGTCGGGCGACTTCGACGCGACCGGCGGGTTCGCGGCCGGGGGCCGTCAGGAGATCACGCTGACGTTTGCCCACGGCAAGCAGTTGCTCCGCGTGGACCGGCGTACCGGACGGCTGGTGCCGGTTCCGTTGCGTTCCTCCGGGCGCGCTGTGATCACGGTCGACGGTGGTTTCGCGGAGCTGTTGATCCTTGACTGAGTAGTGTCTGGGCAATGGATCTGCGCGCGATGTACTCGGACCGGCCGGCGCTTGCCGGGATGACCGACGCCTGGCACTGGAGTACGGCGCCGGGGCTCGACTCGACCGCGGCGCTCTCGGGGAAGCACGCGTTCGAGGCCTTCGCGCTGGATTCGTACGACGAAGGTCTCGCGGTCGCGTTGCTGACGTTCTGCCGGGAGCACAGCGCCGAGTTGCTGCGCGACCAGCCGCTGGTGGCCGTCGACGGGTTCAGCCATCCCGGGTACGGGTTCTCGTTGGTGGTCGCGCTGTCGCCGGCGGTCCACCAGAAGTACCCGGACGCCCCGGAGCTGCACGCCGCGGTGCGGTCCGTCGTACCGGCGTACCGCTGCGAGTTCGCCGGGGACGAGGATGTGCGGGACGCCAGCTACCGCCACAACCGCGCGCCCGGCGTGCAGGGCACGCGGTGGAACCGCACCGAGCCCCGCCCGTACTTCAAGGCCCGCTTCCGCGGCGACGACGGCCACCTGGCCCCACACCGCGGCTTCGCCCGGCCGCAGTTGCTTGCCTCCCGGGTGACCAGGCCGACGCGGCGCGAGGGACAGTTCATCGAATTCGAGAACTACCGGCACGAGGTCTACACCGTCACCTGGAACGACGCCTGGATCCTGACCGCCCCCGACGGCACACCAACGCCGTACACCGACCCAGACGCCCTCCTCGCGACCGTCAACTCGATCATCGGCCTCTGACACACTCCTGCGCATGTCAACCCACGCGGAACGCAACCAAGCCCTCTGGGACGAGCAGCACAGCCATTGGTTCAGCAGTCGCGCCGAGCAGCAGTGGGCCGCTGAGCCGCACTGGGGGATCTGGGCGACACCGGAGACCGAGCTGCACGTTCTGCCGGAGCTGGCCGGCAAGGACGTGATCGACCTCGGCTGCGGTACGGCGTACATCGGCGCGTGGGTACTGCGTGCCGGCGGCCGCCCCGTCGGTATCGACAACTCAGCCTCGCAACTGGCGACCGCCCGCGCATTGCAGGAGAGGACCGGGCTGCACTTCCCGTTGATCCACGGCAACGCCGAGGACGTTCCACTGCCGGACGACAGCTTCGACCTCGCGATCAGCGAATACGGCGCGAGCAGCTGGTGCGACCCCGCGCTCTGGATCCCCGAGGCTGCCAGACTTCTCCGCCCTCGCGGGCAACTGATCTTCCTCCGCAACTCCACCCTCCTGGAACTCTGCACAGCTCCCGAGGCACCAGTGGCAACCCGCCACCTCAGCCGTCCGTACGGCGACATCACCCGCATCGCTCGCTCCGACGGAGGCACCCACTTCCAGCTCCCCACCGGCCCGATGATCGGCCTCCTCCGCAGCAACGGCTTCACGATCGACGAGTTCACCGAGTACGTCGCTCCACCCGACGTCCAGTCCGAGTACGACTACGTCACCCCCGACTGGGCCGCCAACTGGCCCTCGGTCGAGCTCTGGAAAGCCACCTTCGCGGGGTGACCGAACCCCGAGACCGATCGTTCTATCTGCTATTCTCGGAGGTGGTACGTCGAGGAGAAGGGGAAGTGGATGTCGGAAGCGCGGATGCGGTTGTTGAGTACGGCGACCGGGTTGTTCTACGCCGAGGGGATCCATGCGGTCGGGGTTGATCGGGTGATTGCCGAGGCGCAGGTGACGCGGGCGACCCTGTACCGGCATTTTCCGAGTAAGGACGATCTGACGGTTGCGTACCTGACCGCGGCGGACGACGCGATACGGGCGCGGCTGGAGGGTGCCCGGTCGGCCGAGGCGAGTGCTGATGACGTGATTCGGAAGGTCGCCGAGGACATCGCCGGCGACATCAAGGGCAAGGGGTTTCGGGGCTGTGCGTTCCTGAACGCCGCCGCGGAGTACCCGGATCCGGCCCACCCGGTGCACCAGGCCGTGCTCAAGCACCGCGGCTGGTTCCTCGCCACGATGACCGAGCTGTTCACCGCGACCGGCAAGCCCGACCCGGAGCCCGCCGCCCGGCATTTCGTGATGCTTCGCGACGGCGCCATGACGGCCGGCTGCCTGACCGACCCTGACCCCATCTGCGAGACCTTCCGGCGCGGCGTCGACGGCCTGCTCAAGTACCGCAGCCGCGCTTGACCTTGACCTTGGGGGAATGCCGAGGGTCGGCGTCAGGCGCATCCGGCGCCGCAGTCGAGAGGATGGGACCGACGTGCTGAGTATCGGCGAGTTCGCGCGGGCCACCGGGCTGACCCCCAAGGCGCTCCGCCTGTACGACGAACTCGACCTGCTGACGCCCGCCTCGGTCGACCGGTTCAACGGCTACCGGTACTACACCGACGACCAGGTCGACCAGGCGCGCCTGGTGGCCCGGCTCCGGTCGGCCGCCGTACCGCTGCCGCGGATCGCGGCGATCATCCGCGCGGCCACTCCGCAGGACGCCGCCGACGAGGTGCTGTCGTACTGGCGTGACGTCGAGGCGGACCGGGCCGCGGCCCGTGAGGTCATCACTTCTCTCGTTGCCCTTCTCAAAGGACAGGACAACACCATGGCAGCACCCGAAGCACTGAACATCACCCTCGGCGAACTCATCGCCGGCCTGTACGAGGACCACCCGGACGCCGACGACCTCACCCGGATCGCCGAGGCCCGCCGCCGCGCCCGCGCGCTGACCGATCTCGGCGAGCAACTCGTCGACCACTACGTCAGCGAGGCCAAGCTGAGCGGCGCCTCCTGGAACGAGATCGGCGACGCACTCGGCGTGTCCGGGAAGAGCGCGGAGAGGGCGCGCACGTCCGACGTCTTCGCGCGGTACACCAACCTGAACCGGCACTGCATCGTCCTCGCCCAGGAGGCCGCCCGCACCCACAAGCACGACCTCATCACGACCGAACACCTCCTGCTCGGCCTCCTGTCGGAGCCGAGAGGACTGGCGTACGACGTACTCACCGCCGACGGCCGGCAGGTCCGCGACGCGGTCGAGGCGGCGCTGCCGGCCCCCGGGGCGGAGGCATTGCCGGGGCACATCGCGTTCGGGCAGGACAGCAAGGAGGCGATCAAGGAGACGCTCCGCGCGGCGAGCGAGCTCGGGCACGACTGGGTCGGCACCGAACACACGCTCCTCGGCCTGATCCGCGTCGAGGACAGCGGCGCCGCGCAGGTCCTGCGCGGTCTCGGCTTCACGTCCGAGGCGCTGCACGAGACGATCAGGTCCGAGATCGCCGCGCGGCTCGCGGAGTAGTTGCTCAGGACAACGGCAGCAGCGCGTGGCAGGCCTCGACGCCGTGGAGTTCGATGTCGTCACGGCGGCGTTGTTCCCAGGTCTGCCGCGTCAGTCGCCACTGGTTGAGCAGGACGGGTTCGCCGCGGCGCGTCGCCCAGTCGAACCCGTTGGGCTCGTACCCGAGGGCCCGTGAGACCGCGTTCGACCCCAGGTTGTCGACGAACGCGTCGCTGCCCGCCTCCTTCGCGCCGAGCCCCTCGAACGCGAGGTGCAGGATCGCCTGCCGCATCTCCTTGCCGATCCCGCGGCCGCGGTGGTCGGCGGACAGCCAGGAGAACGACGTGACGGTCCCGAACGTCGAGAAGCTCACGCCGATGACGTCCTGCATGCCGACCGGCTCGCCGTCGACGACGACCACGAAGTTCATCCGCCACCGGTCGGCTTCGACGATCCCGCGACCACGCCACATCGCGCGCAACCACTTGGCCACCCGGAGATCCGGGTCGTCCTCGTGGAACGCGATCGGGTCGTCGTACGGCGACGGCTCCGCGCTCATCTTGCCGGCGTGCACCACGGGCACCAACTGCTCCAGCAGCTCGTCGGTGGCGGCGCGCAGCTCGAGCAACGGCGTACTGACACGCACATCGAGGAGGGGATAGTTCAGCATCACAGGGCACCTTAACGGTCGAAAGCGGGGAACAGGCGCGGCGGGGGATTGGTGGCGTCGGGCCACCGTGCCGTCATCGCGGCCGCGAGTTCGCGGGACCAGCGTGCCAGCTCCGGCAGGATCCCGGCACGCTCGGCGAGCCACCCGAACACGCCGATCTGCTGGACGATCTGACCGCGCCGGCGCCAGCTGTCGTGGGCCGACTGGTCGTCTCGGGCAACAAGTGGCAGCCGGAGCACGCGGCTGGCGAGGGCCGCCGCCGCACCGACCGCGATCGCCTCGTCGAGCCCGTCCAGCGTGACGATGCCGCGATAGGCATCGTCGGCCGCCCGGATGATTGCTTCCGGCAACGTACTCCAGTGCGCGCTGTAGTGCGGGAACGGATAGTGCAGAAACGACACGTCGAACCCAATATGGCCGAACCGCGCCCCTTCGAAGTCGACGAGCCGTACGCCGTGGTCGGTCACCAGCGCGTTCGTCGGGTTGATGTCGTGGTGCGCGAGTGCGGCGTACGGGCCCGGTTCGTCGAACTGCCGGCGCACGAACGCGATGTCGTCCCGTGCGCTCCGCGCGTCCGGCAGACCCAGATCAGCACAAGCGGTCTCGACGACGCCCCACCGGTCGATCCCGCCAGTCCCGGCCTCCTCGCCGGTCGTGACGTCCGCGGACCCGAACTCCGCGAGCGCCAGTTCATGGTCCGTACGACGGTCTCGCGTGCTGGCGTGCAGCCGCCCGATCGTCCGCGCGAAGTCCACCATCGCGGCCGCGGCACGATCCGGGTCGTCGCCGAGCAGGACGGTCTCGAGTGTCGGCCACCTGCCGAGATCCGACTGGACGACGACACCGGCCTGGTCGTCTGCCAGGAGCACCCGTGCGGCGACCCCGCTGACCTCCGCCGTACGCAACCCCGCGACCTCGCGCCGCAGATACGCCGGCCCACCGTGGCCCACGCCGTCCACCCGCCGCGTCTTCACGATGACGGGCTCGTCGTGCTCGAACACCAGCCGGGTCACCGGCGCCCACTCGTGGCCGACCTGCTGCGCGTCGACCACGACGGGCCGATGTCCCCACATGCGCGCCAGGCCGTCGAGTACGGCGTCACGTCGCTCGTAAGTCAGCGGATGGTGCACGTCAGCGGCCCTGGTACTCGGCGAAGATCTCGTCAAGGACCTGCTTGGCCGGCGCTGCTTCCGCGGGATCGTCGTACGAAGACCGATAGGTGGCGAGTGCCTTCCAGAGTGCCCAGCCGCGGCCGCGCGCCCAGGTCGGATCGTCCACCGCCAGCCGGTCCCGGAACGCCCGCCGGCCGTCGGCGTTCAGCAACGTCCAGGCGATCGCGAGGTCGCACGCCGGATCGCCGACCCCGCAGGTCCCGAAGTCGATGACCGCGGCCAACCGCCCGTCGTTCAGCAGCAGGTTCCCCTCGGCGATGTCGCCGTGGAACCAGCGGTCCACCCGGTCCCAGCGTGCGTCGAGCGAGTCCGCCCAGATCTCGCGGGCCAGTGCGACGTCGACGTGGCCGGCGAGTTCGTCTTCAGCGAGGGCGGCCTGGGTGTTCTTGTCGTACGTACGCAGCGTGCCGCCGCGGTACCAGTTGTGAATGCCGGGCTGAGGTCCGTCGGTGGTGTCGACGCTCCTCAACGCGACCAAGAATTCGGCCAGGTCCACCGCGAACCGGACCGGATCGGCGATCCGGTCCGCGGCCGCGGTCACCCCGTCGATCCACTGGTAGACCGACCACGGGTACGGGTAGTCCGCCGTCGGCTCGCCCAGTCCCAGCGGCACCGGAATCGGCAACGGCAGCAGCGGCGCGAGCACCGGGAGCCAACGGTGCTCCTTCTCGACCGCCTGGGCATACTCGGCCGCGCTCGGCAGCCGCACGATCAGATCGGTACCTAGGTGAAACGTCCGATTGTCCCATCCGCCGTTGGCCACCGGCCGTACGTCGAGCTCCGCCCAGCGGGGGAACTGCTCCGCCACGAGCCGGCGTACCTGCGTCGCCTCGACCTCGATGCGCTCCGGCACAGGACCAAGATCCGGTGTCTCACTCATGCGGACAGCATGCCCGACATGCCACGGCCGGGCCTCCGGTTTTCTCGACACGACCGGCCGGGTGCTGTTGGATCGGGTGATGCCGAAGACCGATTACAACGAGTTCGCCGAGGCGTACTCCACGGACAACGAGACCAATCTGCTCAACGGCCACTACGAGCGGCCGGCGATGCTGAACCTCGCCGGCGACGTCACCGGCCGCCGCATCCTCGACGTCGGCTGCGGCGCCGGCCCGCTGGCGGCCGCACTTCGCGACAGGGGCGCGATCATGACCGGCTTCGACCAGAGCAGCGCGATGGTCGAGCTCGCCCGCCGCCGGCTCGGCGACGACATCGACCTGACCGTCGGCGACCTCGCCGAGCCGCTCCCGTACGACGACGCGGCCTTCGACGACGTCGTCGCGTCGCTGGTCCTGCACTACCTCGAGGACTGGACCAAGCCGCTCGCCGAACTCCGCCGCGTCCTGAAGCCCGGCGGCCGTCTCATCCTGTCGGTCAACCACCCGATCCTGTACACCGCCCTGAACCCGGACGGCGAGTACTTCGACGTCGTCGAGTTCACGTACGACGCCGAACACGACGGCCGCACGGTCGTCTACACGAACTGGCACCGCCCGTTCCAGACGATGATCGACTCGTTCAACGCCGCCGGCTTCCGGGTCGCGACCATCGCCGAACCGCCGATCGACCCCGACACACCGCGCGAGCTGATCCCGGACGAGCTGAAGCACGTGCAGCGGCCGCGGTTCATCAGCTTCATCTTCTTCGTACTCGAGGCTTCCTGATCTGTCAGGGGAGGCGTTTGAAGACCACCGTGCCGCCCGGCTGGGCGGCGCCGGTTGGGCAGAACGGGGTGAGCTCCCTCGTGATCGTGTGGCAGGCCTCCGTGACGTGGCTGAGGAGACGATGGATCTGGTGGTTGTCGCTGTTCGGGTTCTTCAGCGCCTTCCACGGTTCTGCCGCGTTGAGGAGTTGGTTGGCGATGTTGACGGTGGCAACCAGGTGTGTGGTTGCCGTCCGGAAGTCGGCGGTGGTGAGGGCGCTGTCGATCTTGGACGGGAGAGCCGCGCAGGCGGTGTCGAGGTCGGCGGTGCTCCAGGTCGGCCCGTTGACGGGGTGGTCGTCGTTGTCGAGGCGTCCGTCGTAGTACCTGTTCAGCAGGGTCGCCGTACGGCTGGACAGGTTGCCGATCCCGTTGGCCAGGTCGGTGTTGTAGGCCTGGATCAGGCGCTCGACGGTGAACTCGGTGTCGCCGAGGAGCGGGACCTCGCGGGCGATCCACCAGCGCACCGCGTCCACGCCGTACGCGCTGACCAGCTCGACGGGATCGACGACGTTGCCGGTGCTCTTCGAGAGCTTGGCGCCGCCGACGTTGACGTAGTCGTGGACGTGAATCGTCGTCGGCAGCGGCAGGCCCGCCGAGAGCAGGAGACCGATCCAGTACACGGCGTGGAAGCGCGTGATGCCTTTGCCGATCACGTGCACGCGTTCACCGTCGCCGGCCCACCAGGTCTTGTAGTCCTCGCTCTGACGGTCGACGCCGAGCGCGGTGACGTAGTTCGTGAGGGCGTCCCACCAGACGTAGATCACCTGGGTGGGGTCGTGGGGGACCGGTATGCCCCACCCGCCCGCGCGATCCGCCGGCCGGGAGACGCTGAAGTCCTGCAGCCCGTTGTCGATGAGCGCCAGTACTTCGTTGCGCTTCTGGGGCGGGTTGATCGTGAGCGCGCCGGAGGTGATCGCGTCCTTGATCCGCTCGCCGTACTTGGACAGGCGGAAGAACCAGTTGGTCTCGGTTACCTGCTCGGGCCGTACGCCGTGCTCCGGGCAGATCGAGTCCGGCTCGTAGAACTGCTCGCAGCCGACGCAGTACAGGCCGGTGTAGGTGTGCCGGTAGAAGTCGCCCGCGGCGGCGCAGCGCTCCCACAGGTATTCGACGCCGGGGCGGTGTCGCGGGTCTGACGACGTACGGATGTAGTCGTCGCAGCTCAGCTCCAGAACGTCCTGGAGTGCCTGGAACCTGTCGGCCGCGTTGTTGACGAACTCAGCCACCGGCTCGCCGGCGTCGCGGGCGGCGAGCACGTTCTTGAGCGCATGGTCGTCGGTACCGGACAGAAATCGCACCGGCTGCCCGCGGAGCCTCCGATGCCGGGCGAGCACGTCAGCCTGTACGAACTCGAGCGCATGCCCGAGATGGGGAGCGGCATTCACATAGGGGAGTGCGGTGGTGATGTACACGAGTGGGTGTCCTTCCTGACACATCGGCAGGAGGCCCACAGCACGCCGAGCCCCACCACCGTGGGACTCGACCGGCTGACTTCAGCGCACGACGATAAGACCCACCAGGGGTCCCATCATTCGCCGCGCCGCAACCATGCCTCCGAGGCTACCGCCTCACCCACCCCCCGACGAACCAATTCCCTGCCAAGCTGCTCCCCATGGACGAGGTTGTATCTGCACTCACCATCCGCGCCCTGACGTCGTCAGACCTGCCCGCGTGCGATTGGTACGGCACCACGACGGATATCACGTACCTGGCGGAAGCCATCCACCGAGCCCGCCTCGGCGAGGTCGACTACCTGGCCGCATGCCCACCGTCCGACGTACCGGTCGGCGGCATCGAGGAGTTCGGTGGGTCGAGCTGGGTGTCGACGACAACAACTCGCGGCCGCGGAGGTTGTACGAGCGCCGCGGCTATGCGGTGACCGGCAGTGAGCTCGCCTCCTGGAATCAGCAGGCGCCGGACGGGTCCGTGACCCGGTACGAGACCCGGATCACCCTGATGCGGAAGGATCTGAGCTGATGGCGTTCCGGATGCTCGGGAGGCTGGCTGGGTGGGCCAGATTCAGGGTCTCGAGCTGGTCGGGTCGGAACCAGGCGAGGTCGTCGTGTTCGTCAGGGGCCGCGTTGACAGGTTCGCCGTCCCAGCGGCTGACGAGGAAGGCCCGCATGTCGAGCTTCGGATCGGCCACCTTGTAGGGGACAGGCAGCGGCTGGTGGATCCCGACACCGAGCTCCTCCAGACACTCTCGACGTACGGCCTCCTCAGGCGACTCGCCCGGCTCGACATGCCCGCCGACAAGATCCCAGCAGTCCGGATACACCTGCCGCTCCGGGTGCCGATGCACCAACAGCACAAGCCCGTCACGCACCAGCGCAGCCACCGCAATCCGAATCATGCACCGCACTCTAAACACGCCCACCGACACCCGCGGCGTGCAAGACTGCCTCAGGTGAAGCGTGCGTTTCCCGACGGTGCCGCTGACGAGCGTGGCGTGCTGACCGGCTTCCTCGACTGGCAACGAGCGACAGTACGCCGAAAGGTGGACGGCCTACCGAGCAACCTCGCTGACCACGCCCTGCTCGACACATCCCCACTCATGACGGTCGCCGGTGTCGTCTCGCATCTCCGACAGACCGAACACGACTGGTTCGCCGGCAGCTTCCCCTCCCTCGCCAACGAACCCTTCGCACGACAACCAGACGGCGGCTGGCAGCCCGGCGGTCGCGCGATCGCCGACCTGGTGAGCGTCTACGAGACCGAGTGCGCGCAGTCACGGCGCATCGTCGCAGGACTGACTCTCGACGCGATGCAGGAGTTCACGCCACCGCAGTTCACCCCGGTGTCGGTGCGATGGATCCTCACCCACCTCATCGAGGAGACAGCCCGCCACCTCGGCCACCTGGACATCCTGCGCGAGCAGCTCGACGGCGCCCGCGGATACTGAGGCTGCTGGCATTCTGTACGTGTGGAGTACGTGTCCCGAGTCCCGCGGCCGCCGCTCGACGGGCTGATCGACGACCTCTACTACCTTGAGGGCACCCCGCCGTACGCCCGCCTGATGCTGCCGCCGATGCCCGGCGCGCTGCTCATCGTCAACCTGGGAGCGCCGTTCCGGATCCGGGCCGGCACCGACCTCGAGGCCTCCGAGTACGCCGACGGCTGCGTGATCACCACCCCCACCCGCGCGTTCGAGTTCGGCTACCCGGCCGAGACCCGGTCCGTCGGCGTGCACTTCAAGGCGTGGGGCCCGGCGCCGTTCCTGCCGATGCCCGCGGCCGAACTCTGCGACCGGCCAGTGACGCTCGAACACATCTGGGGCCACCTGGCCGTCGCTGAGCTGCGAGACCGACTGGCCACGGCGTACGAACCGCACGAGATGCTCACCCTGCTCGAGGATGAGCTGATGCGGCGACTGCACGAGACCGCCGGCCTCGGGCTGGTCCGTCATACGAGCAATCTCATCGCGACAACCGGCGGGGCAGTGCCGATCGGCGACCTCAGCTCAGCCGCCGGTGTCAGCAGCACCCATCTCGCACAACGGTTCAAGCAACTCGTCGGCGTCACGCCGAAGCGGCTGGCCCGGACGTACCGCTTCGCCACCACAGTGCTCGCGATCGACCCCGCCGTACCCATCGACTGGGGCGAACTCGCCGGGGGAGCGGGCTACTTCGACCAGGCCCACTTCGGCCACGAGTTCCGCGAGTTCACCGGACTCACGCCGACCCGGTACGTCGAAGTCAGGCGCCGGTTCCTGCGCGAACATCCCGGCCATGTCCTGGACAGCTGGCCGCTGCCGGCCGATTGATTTCGTACAAGAACGACAACCCACGACACGCTACTTTGAGGACACCCGAACAGCAGAGGAGTACTCCGTGGGCAAGGTCGTCATGTACAGCTCGGTGTCGGTCGACGGCTTCGTCGCCGACGACAACGACCAGCCCGGTCCGCTGTTCGACTGGCTGACCAGCGGTGACGTCCCCTTGGACGACAGCGGCGTACTGAAGGTGTCGCAGACGTCGTACGACTACATCCGCCCGTACTGGGACCAGATCGGTGTGACGGTTGCCGGCCGCCACGTTTTCGACCTGACCGACGGCTGGGACGGTACGCCTCCGGCCGGGGTCGATCACGTGGTCGTGGTGACGCACCGGCCGGTGCCCGACGGCTGGAACCCGGAGGCTCCGTTCCATTTCGTCGACGGCATCGAGGCGGCCGTGGCGAAGGCGCAGGAGCTGGCGGGGGACCGCCTGGTCGAGATCGCCGCCGGCGACGTCGGGGGACAGGCGCTTGCCGCGGGCCTGGTCGACGAGGTGCGGATGGACGTCGTACCCGTCGTGTTCGGCTCCGGCAAACGCTACTTCGGCTCGGTCGACGCACAGCATCTGCTCGCGGACCCGGACGTCGTGATCCAAGGCAACCGCGTGCTTCACCTGCGCTATCAGGTACGCCGTTGATCCGGGACGCAGCACCCGGCGACGCTGATGCGCTGGCGGAGCTGCACGCCCGGTCGCGGGCGGCGTACTACGGCGCCGGCGGCTATGAGGTGGCTGCCGTTCCCGACGCCGAGTACCGCGCGACCTGGCGAAAGATGGTGGCGGATTCGCGTCTCGCCGTACTGGTAGCTGTCTCGGGCGACGACCTCGTCGGGGTGATCACGCTGGATGCCAATGGTGTGTTTCCGACCAACGCGCCTGACGAGACACGTGTCCGGCTGGTCGGGATCTTCGTCGAGCCAGGCCAATGGTCGAACGGCGTCGGCAGCGCCCTGATGGAACGCTTCGTCTCCGTCGCCCGCCAGGCAGACGCCGTCGGCGAGGTCGACGTCTGGGCGCGGAACCCTCGCGCCATCCGCTTCTACGAACACCACGGCTGGACCCGCGACGGCACCTCACGTCCAGGACCGGCCGGGGCGGACTACCTCGGCTTCGTCCATCGACCGTGATGCCTGTCGGTGGACAGTGCCACACTTCCGGACCATGACCCTCCGCCCACCGCATGTGAATCCCGGTGACCGCGTCCGTTTCGTCTCCCCGGCCAGCACACCGGACCGCGAACTGGTCGCGCACGGCGTGGACCTCGTCACGAGCTGGGGCCTCCAGGTCGAGCTCGGTACGCACGCCTTCGACATCCACGGCTACCTCGCCGGCACCGACGAGGACCGCCTGGCCGACCTCAACGACGCGATCCGCGATCCGGGAGTACGGGCGATCTTCGCCACCCGCGGCGGCAAGGGCTCGTACCGGATCGCCGACGGCCTCGACTTCGACGCCGTACGCCGCGATCCTAAACCGCTGATCGGCTTCAGCGACATCACCGCCCTGCACCTCGCCCTGTGGAAACACACCGGCCTCGCCGGGATCCACGGGCCGTCCATGAGCTGGTACGAACCGAACTGCGGTCCCGAGTGCGCCGAGGCCCTGCGCCGCGCACTGATGACGACCGACGACATCGTCGTACGCCAGAATCCGAACGAACTGAGCGCCGTCCTCACCAAAGGCGACCCCGCAACAGGCTTCCTGATGGGCGGCAACCTCGACGCCCTCCGCTGCTCCATCGGCGTCGACCTGTGCAGCCTGGACGGCGGCATCCTCCTGATCGAGGAGAACCACGGCACCGGCCTCGGCATGATCGACCGCCAACTCACCCAGCTCATCAGATCAGGCCTACTCAACGGCCTCCGGGGCGTCGCCGTAGGCCGGATCACCGGCTTCGAGGACGACCTGATCAACGGCTGGACCGTAGTAGACGTCCTCCGCGACCGCCTGTCGAACCTCAACGTCCCAGTCCTCGGAGGTCTCCCCATCGGCCACGGCGCCCAACCCGCCACCGTGCCCCTCGGCACCCAAGCAACAATCAACCCAACAGCAGGCACACTGACCGTCGCCCCAGGCGTCAGCTGAACCGGGGGAGGGCGAGCTAACCGTCCGCTGGACCTGTGAGAATTGCCGCATGCAGCCCGTCGCCGTCGTGATCACCGGTCCGGTCGGCGCCGGCAAGACCACGACCATGCAGGTTCTCGCCGAAGAACTCGCCCGGCAAGGTGAGACCGTCGCCGCACTCGATCTCGACAACCTCCGTGCCCTGTGGCCGGACGACTCGAACGATCCGTTCCACACCCAGCTCGGACTGACCAACCTCAGCGCCATCTGGCCCCAGTTCGCGGAACGCGGAGCCCGTTGGCTGCTGCTGACAGACATCGTCGAACATCCCGACCAGCGCACCGACTACGAAGCCGCGCTGCCCGGCGCCCAGATCGTCGTCGTCCGGCTGGACGTACCACTCGACCGGCTCCACGAGCGGCTACGTCGCCGAGAGTCCGGCGAATCCCTGACCTGGCACCTGCACCGCAGCGTCGAACTGCACCAGCTGATGACCGAGCGCGGCGTCGGCGACATCGTCATCACAGTCGACGGCGAAGACCCACAACAAGTCGCCACGCTCATGCTCGAGAAGATTCAGCAGTCCGGTTCGCAGACGTAGAGCTGAAGCGCGGAGTCGGCGGCGAACGGCGTACGAGACCAGTCGCCGAAGCGTTCGACCACCCGGAGACCGCCGAGCGCCAGCAGCAACGGCAATTCCCGGGGAAAGATGCTCCGAATCTCCAGCGGCGCAACCACGAAGTCGGCCTCGGAATCGGTCGAGAAGTACCACCTGCCGCGCGTCACCTGCGCGGCCGCGTCGTAGGTCTCCGCGACGTCGACGTGCACCACGCCACGATCGGGATCCACGTACGACAACGCGTCGCGCCTGCGTCGAACGCCGTCGGCCTGCGCGAGCATGTGCACGCTCGGGTTGAACACGTCGAAGATGAGCCGTGCCCCGGGCGCCAGGTGCTTTCGCACCGACCGGAAGCAGCCCACCAGGTCCTCGGCTTCCTGCAGATGGAGCAGCGAATTGGCCGCGATGAACACGAGATCGAAGGTCCTTCCCAGGTCGAACTCGCGCATGTCGCCCTGCACCCACTCGATCTCCACGCCCCGCTCGCCGGCCTTCCGCCGAGCCTCAGCCAGCATCTCCGGCGAGAGCTCCAGACCTGTGCACGGACGCCCGTCCAACCCAATCGGGATCAACTTCTGCCCGGTGCCACACCCAAGTTCCAGCACACACCCGGCTTGCCGATCGGCCTCGGCCCGGTAGAAGTCGACAGCCTGCTCGCCGCCAGGAAACAACCGGTCGTACAACTTCGCGTCCGAGTAGAACTGCTCACTCATGAGACACACGCTCCCTAAACTCGCCCGGGTCAGGGCGCGATGTCTTTCCGCATCTCGACCTGGACCGGCCGGAAGCCCTGCCGTTCATAGAAGCTTCCAGCTGTGTCGTTCTGGCTGTGCACCTGCAGCGTGATCGCGACGACATCCTCCTGACGGGCCAACTCTTCCAGCCGTCCGATGAGCATGGCGCCGATCCCATGCCGACGATACGAGGCCCTGACAACAAGGTCGTTGACCCGCATCACGGGACCGTCATAGGAAGCGATGGCCTGCTTCGGCCGAGGCTGGACGGACGCGGCCACGAGCCCAATGAGCCTGCCGCCCCAGCCTCAGCGACGAAGAGATACAGCCCACTGGTTCCGTACCGCATTCATTGGAGCACCGTAGCCACCAGCTGAACTGGTGAGCAGGGGAGTAGCGTCACACAGACGTAAGTTCGAGGAAGAGGAAGCAGATGAACGAGCGTCCGTCCTCGGTGGGCAGGAGCTCTGGGGGAGTGTCGGCGGCCGGCGGTGGCTCGCTCACCTTCGAGATGCGGAAGCCTGCGTCGATAAAGGCGTTCAAGACGGCGTGCAGGGGACGGTGCCAGTAGGTCATCCACACTGTCTGACCGTCCATCTCGTAGTCGTCGGAGTACTGGGTGAGCGCGAAGTAGTCGGCGTCCGAATGGCCCACGGCGTACACGGTGGGATGCATGGTCGCCACGAGCAGCCGCCCTCCTGGTTTCAGCACCCGCCGCAACTCGGCAAGCGGCCGCGTCCAGTCCTTGATGTAGTGCAGGACCAGAGACGCAACCGCCAGGTCGAACTCGCTGTCACCGTAGGGCAGCCGGGCAGCCAGGTCTGCAATCCTGAGGTCGACGTCATCGCCCAATCGTTGCCGCGCCAACTCGATCATCGCGGCACTACCGTCGAACCCCGAGACATCGGCACCTTTGTCCTGCAACTGCTTGCTCAACGGACCGGCGCCGCATCCAACGTCGAGCACCCGAAGGCCCGACACGTCACCCGCCATCCGAAGCAGTTCCGGCCGCGCGTAATAGGCGTTGTAGAGGCTGTTGTCGTTGGCTGAGGAGTACGCAGCAGCGAACGCGTCGTACTGACCCGGCTCGGGATCCTGTGCGGAAGGCATGGGCCGTTCCTACCAGTCGGCCGGTTCGTTGCTTCCACTAACGGAGCTTCTGAAAGACGAGGCAGTAGTCACCGCTGATGAAGTCGAGTGGGCGGTCCCATTGAAGGTACGTCTCGCCACGGAAGGCGAGGTGGGGTCGCAGCATGTGCGCGATGTCCCACGCCAACGGAGTAACGACATCACCCGTTCGGATGTTCGCGGCGTTGATCACCAGGTAGCCGGCGTCGCGCAGGCAGTCCTTGACGGCCAGGAACACACGCAGCAGCTCGTCCAGGTACGTCGAGTAGTCACCGTCCAGGGTTGAGTAGCCCGTGAGCGGGTTCTGAGGATGGTCGACAGCGCTCATGTACGGCGGTGACGTCAGACAAAGATCCACCTGCCCGATCTCGAGCCGATGGAGCTGTCGCGCATCCCCTTCGATGACCACGCCGTTCGAACCGAGCCGCTGCCTGATGAGCGCCGCTCGCTCTGGCAGCAGTTCGACGCCGACCGGTTTCCGGCCCATCTGATGGCTGACGACCAGCGTCGTCCCATAGCCGGCGAACGGATCCAGGACGACGTCCCCAACAGACGAATACTGCTCCAGCACTTCACGGACGAGCGCCTGGGTGAAGTGGACATCTTCGAACCCCGCCTCCGGCCGCTCCGCCACCAGTTCGTCAGCCGAAATCTTCAGGACTCGCTCCACCTACGGAGCATGGCAGGCGCCCGGGTCAGCTGCGCCGGCCAGCAGCGACGTACCGGCGGTCGCTGAGTCACCGGCGTGGCGTTCGAATGGTCGACGGGTCGCGCGGCGCGTGTGCTCAGGACCCGACGAAGTCGGTTACAGAAGTCGACGTACTCGGCGTAGGTGGCCGCGGAGTCGATGGCGTGTTGTTCGATCAGGAACGTCGGAAAGGCAGGGGCGAGACAAGGTCTCTCATCGGTTCCAACTCGCCATACTTAATCGCCGATAACGGACATTATGTCAACTAGTAGCCTGCGTACTGCATCAGATGAATCAATCACCTCGACCGCAGTCGCTACCCCGTCGACGAGTCGGAACGCTCCACGACGCGGTCAGGTGCTTCGCGCGGGAAGCTGATCGAGTGCGGCGCGGAGGAACGCGTCGCGGCGTTCGGTGATGGCCGCTGCGTCCAGCGGGCTACCGTCGTCAGCGAACGCCGGGAAGTCGTGCATCACGGTCGGCGTGTTGAGCGCGGCCACCGCATCCCAGTAAGGAACAGACGTTGCCGCCCGACCGGCCTGCCGCTGCCAGCCGTCCAGCACATGGCCCGGCGCGTCCTGGCCGTACTGAAGGGACATCTGCATCCGCAGGCTGCCGAGATCGACCCCCGGATCGCCGACGCCGGCCGTCTTCCAGTCGATCAGCGCGACGCAACGATCTCCCTCCCACAGCATGTTGCCGGCCCAGACGTCGCCATGCACGAACACCGACGCGGACGCGGGCACACCGTGCGATCTGACCCGCTCGTCGGCCCGCCGCAGAAGAGGGGTGGTCGGCATCGAGCCTTGCCGGCGTTCGCCGGCGAGGTCGTCAACGGCGCACGGCCGAGGGCGGTACGGCAGGTGGGCCTGAGCCTCCATGTTGAAAGCGTGGACCCTGGCAAGGGCGGCTCCTCCTTCCCAGAGCCGGGCGACCGAAGCCGTCGGCGGGAAATCGGCGCTGCCGGACAGGAAGGTCTCCAGGGTGGTGACGGTTCCGCTCCCCCTCCCGCCGAAATCGGCGGCGACAAGCCGCGGCGCGGCTATGCCATGGGCCTCGGCCAGCTGAAGGGCTCGGGCGTTCGTGATCAGCCACGCGGCGGCGATCCAGCCCCGGACCGGTACCTTCAAGATCATGTCCGTGGCCTGGGCCGCCGACCCCTCGATTCTCAGGCGGAACGTGCCAGAAGGGCGGTGGCTCCCGCGACCTAGGCTTTCGATGGAAAGCTGGCTCCTGCCGGCACCCAGGACACCACACGCCCAAGCCAGCGCAGCCTCACGTGGCGAATGAATCATCTTCGAAGGTTCCCTTCAACAGTGAATGTGTATGAAGGGGAACGAAGGGAAGATGGAACTCTCCCGCCCACCAGTACGGTTTCACACCTCCCCCCTTAGATCAAGCGCGGTCCGGTCGGGGGCTTGGAGGCGGGTGCCTATCCCCTGGTTGCGACGACCGTGTAGTTCTCGGCCTCGAGATCGAATGTGCTTACGTCCGTTCGGAGTCCGGCCCGCTGGAGTTCGTCTTGGAGTTCCTCGTAGCGGTAGGGCCAACAGGACAGCACTTCCGAGCGGACAAGAACCGACCCAGTCGTATCAACCTGCGCGATCGCAATCTCGATGTGGTGCTCTTCTTCCCAATTCGGCGCGATCTCCCAGCGGTAGATCACGACGGCGTCGCGACCGTTCCGGCGGACGAGTCGGTCATTGATGTCGAGCCGGGAACCTCTGGCCCGCACGAGTTCCCACGTGCGGGAGGTGAGTACCAAACGTCCGCCAGGGCGCAGGAGACGTGACATCGACTCCAGAGCAGCTCCCCTGCCGGTCGCGCCCACGGCATGGTGAAGCGAGTTGCCAACGCAGAACACCATGTCGAACGTGCCGTCCTCGAAATGGTCGGGCAACTCCTCCCAGTTCGCCCGCAGAGCCTGGACGGATGCCCCGAACTCCTCCGACAACTCTGCAGTCCGACGAACCATCGCTTCGCTGGCGTCAGTTGCGACAACCTGCATGCCACGACCGGCGAGGCCAACCGCCAGCTGTCCGGTTCCGCACGAACAGTCGAGGACGTGAGCGTTCGACGGCAGGAGGCTGAGAACGTCATCGAACGACGCAGCGAACTGGGCCGGCGGCAACTTTGCGTCCGAGATGAGCCATTCGTACACCTCGGCGAGCACGTCATAACCCGTCACAATCACTACCTCCATCATGCGGCAGGCTCACGGCGGATGGTGTCACCTGTCGCGTTCGGTGCTGACGATCAGGAAGTTCGGCAAGGCGACGTACGACTCGATCGCGTCGATTCCGCTGTCGCGTGCGACCTGTGGATCAAGTCGGGGTTCGCACAGTTCAATTACGCGACATCCGAGACCGGCGACCTCGTTGATGTACGCCGACAGCGGGCGGTGGAAGTCGGGTGCAAAGCCGTCTGGCATCTCGTACTCATCCAGGTACCGGTCGAGTTCGTAATGACCGTGATCCCGCCACGTTGGGTAGAGATTCTCGAACGCCGGATGAGTGATCGAGAACACGAACCGGCCGCCCGGCTTGAGTGCGCCGACGCACGCTGCCATCGCCGACTGCCAGTCGGGTATGGCGAGCAGCACCATGCTGCAGACGACCGCATCGAACGGCTGACCAACCTCCGGCAACGTCGAGAGATCAGCTTGTACGAACCTGATCCCCTGCCGCCGCTCCTGCTCGAGCCTCTCAGCGCGCGCCAGCAGTGCGGCAGCCGGCTCAACACCAACGACTTCAGCTCCGCGTGCGGCCAGCAGCCGGCTCAGATAGCCCTCGCCACTGCCTGCATCGAGGACTTTCCGACCGTCGACGGGCCCCAGCATGCGGAGCAGGTTCTCATTCATCAAGTGGCGCTTGGGGAAGTCGCCCTGATCGTCGTACGCCTCAATCGCGTCTGTCGGCATCGCCGACCACGCTGCGATCGCCTCGGCGTTGCTGATCGTGGACATGGGGCCACACCTCTCAGGCAACAGATAGGCCGGGACAGCCATGTAACCTACCGCGTCGCTGAGCGAACTCTGTGTGCGGCCGAGTGCACGAGGTTTGCGGCTGAGCCGGTGACGTCGTGCACTCGGCCGGACAGGTCAGGGCACGACCACGACGTCGCCGACCATGCCCATGCCGTCATGGATGGCGCAGATGTAGTGGAACCTTCCCGTTGTGGTGAAGGTGACCTTGAACGGTGCCCCCGGTGTGAGGACGCCGCTGTTCAGGTCGCCGCCGGCGTAGTGGGTCGGGTCGCCGGAGGGGGCAAGGATGGCGAGACCGGGCGGCTCTTGGCCGAAGGTCACCGTGTGCGGTGCGCCTGGTCCAGCCACGAAGAACGACACCGTCTCCCCCACGTGCACCACGAGGTGGTCACGCACGAATCGCATCACTCCGAAGCCGTCTCCCTCCACCGCGACCTGCACGCTTGAGCCGGTGGTGGACTGGGCCTGCCGGGCCTCCCGCCACGCGGTGCGGCCGTCGAAGAGCTTGGCTTGGGCTTGCTGCCTGCCTACCCGGTTGTAGTCCTGCTGGGTGTACGGGTAGGCAGTGCCGGCGGTACGGACGTGCACCGTGCCGGTCATCATCTGGCCGTGTACGAGGCAGTAGTAGGTGAAGTCGCCTGTCTTGGTGAAGGTCAGGTGGTACGTGGTCGCGGGGTTGGTGAAGACGAAGATCGGCTGGGTGGCCATGATGCCGGAGTTGTGGTAGCCGGTGCCGTCGTAGACCGAGGAACCCTGGGGGTTGGTTTGGGACGGGTCGAACGGGTTGAAGTCTGTCAGTGCCGTCCCCGGTGCGAGGAACGTGACGGTGTGCGGCTCGGCGCTGTCGGACGTCCACTGGACTGTGTCGCCTGCATTGACCCAGACGTTCTTGGGCAGGAATGCCATGGCGGTCACCGCCATGTCGGGGGTCTCGGCGCCGACCCGGACATGCCAGGTGACTGGGGCGGCCGCCGACGCGCTCGAACCTGCGGCGACAGGAACGATGACGGCGCAGATGGAGACGACGGCCATGACAAGCCGCCGCCGAACGGGTTTACCGAACATGGGACGCTCCTAACGCTGGGCTCACGGTCACGGTCGCGGCCGCTTCGGAGACCAGGCGCGCACGTCAATGCCCCCCTTGTTGCGTCGGGCAAAGCCATCCGCCCCCAGGCCTGGACCGACGTTTTGAGAGTCCATCGCCCGAGTCCGACCGTCAAGAGCCTGGACTGGGACGAGAAACGCCACACCGCGAAGCTGAACAGAGCCTCACTCGCCGGCACCGGACGAGGCAGAATTAGTTACCATCTGGGTCTCGCATGAGGCGCGTAGAGACCCAGTTGCACGCCGTTCACCTGCTTGCCGTTGGGCCAGGCGGACGGTCACGGCAAAGGAAAATCGGCTGATTGTGGTGATGGGCTGGCCTAGGGTCTTGGGTTGATGATTGACGCCTTCGCGCCGCGGCTTCGTGGGCCGGGTTCTGTCGTGGCGCTTGCGGCGGCTGCGGTTGCGGCCGTGGGTTTCACGCTGGGCAGTGTCGTGGCTGGGATGCTGGCGGCGCGGCCCAGTTGGCGGTTGGTTGGGTTGCTGATGGTGTGTGTTGTCGGCGGGGCCGTGATCAACAGCGTCGGCAAGGTCGTTTGGGTCGGTGTGTCGGACAGGGTCGAAGGCCGGCTTCGCGAGGACGTTCTGCTGGCCGCGATCCGGCAGCCGCTGGCCGTACTGAGTGAGCAAGCCGTCGGCGAGATCCTGGATCGGGTTGACGACGACTCTCACGAGGTCGGTGCTCTGCTGCGTTCGCAGGTGTGGATGCTGGCGGGGATCGTCCTCGGGACGATCCCGATGTGGATCGTTGCCGGGGCGACCTGGTGGCCGGCCGTTGTGCTCTTCCCGGTGCTGGCGGTGGTCACCTGGTACGCCGTACGCAAGCTTCTGGCCGAGCTCGCTGGGCGGAAGGTCGTCGAGGAGATCGCCTGGACCGATCACACCGCCGTACTCGAGGAAGGCATCGCCGGCCGCGACGATCTCCGGACGAGTCTCGGCCAGGCGCACGTCCTGCTCCGGGTGGCCCGGCTGTCGGCCGTGGTGCACGAGAAGTTCAACTCGAGGGTCAGTGTGGACAGCCGGATCGCCCGGCGGGCCGGCGTGTTGTTGCAGTCGCTGGGATCGTCCTTGCTGTCGACGGCCGCCTTTCTGTGGCGCGGTTGGTGACCCTGTTTCTGGTCACCTCGACCTTCGTCGGGCAGATCGCGACGCTCGCCAACAATCTCCCCCAGCTCCAGGCCGGGCTCGGCGCGCTCACCCGGCTGCGACAGCTGCTTGCCGCCGAACCCGAACCGGAGGGTGGGCTCGAGTTGCCGTTGGACGGTCCGGTGGACCTCGAGCTCCGCGACCTGGACTTCTCGTACGCCGAGGGCACCTTCGCCCTCCGCGACGTCAACCTGCGGGTGCTGGACGGTCAGACGATCGCCTTGGTCGGACGTACCGGCTCCGGGAAGTCGACCCTGGCGTCGTTGATCTCGCGAGCCGTCGAGGCTCCCCCAGGCACCGTCTTCCTTGCCGGTCACGACGTACGCGATCTTGATCTGCAGAAGCTACGCGCGGCAATCGGTGTGGTCACTCAGAAGACGGAGATTCTCGCCGGCAGCCTGGCCCAGAACGTTGCCTTGTTCAACGACGACCTGCCGAGGTCGGTGATCGAGGCAGCCGTGGTGGAACTCGGGCTCGCCGCCTGGGTCGCGGGTCTGCCGGACGGTCTCGACACGCTGCTCGGCCCGGGCGGTACGTCGTTGTCCGCCGGCGAGGAGCAGCTGGTCGCGTTCGCCCGGCTGCTGGTCCGCGACGTCAGGGTGGTGATCCTTGACGAGGCGACCGCACGGATGGATCCGCTCACTGAGCGGCTGGTGATCGCCGCGTCGGACCGGCTGCTGTCCGGACGTACGGGCGTTTTGATCGCCCACCGCCTCTCGACCATCGCCCGGGCACCACTGGTCGCGGTACTCGATCATGGCCGGGTCGTCCAGCAGGGGGTTCGTGCCGAACTGGCCCTCTCCCCCGGACCGTTCCGGGAACAGTTGCTGGCCGGCGAATCCGCGTACGACGGTCACCCGGCCGACTCCCCCGCCGAACCGATCGAACCGATCGAACCGATCGAGCCGGCCGGAGCGGCCGAAGCAGCCGGAGCAGCCGGAGCGGCCGAACCGGCCGAAGCGGTTGGAGGGCGGCGGCGTATCGGTGTACCGCCGCGAGCTGCCGAGGTCGGCTCCGGTCCGGGTCTGGCTCGCGGTGTCGTGCATGCGCTGCTGATCCGTCCGCGATGGAGCGTGATCGGCGCGCTGATGTTCCTGCTCGCGGGCCTGACCGGCGCACAAGGCGCGGTCACCGGTCTGGTCTGGGGCCACACTGTCGAAGCCCTGCAACACGGGCGCGCACCGTGGTGGCTGACTGTCGCCCTCGCGGCGACCCTGCTCGCTGCCCCGCTACTGCTGGCCGAAGGTCTCAGGCGATATCCGCGCCGTGCGGCCGAGGTGATGCTCCGGACCCGGATGTCGGTGCTCTTCGGCCAGACCAGACACCACCGACTACCTCGTACGCCGCCGGGCGAGGTAGTCGCCCGCGCCATGGACGCCGACCGGATCATCGGCTACGGCGACCGCTGGGTCGATTTCCTCAACGCCCTGGTGATCGCCGTCGTCACCGCGCTGCTCGGCGGCACGTGGCTGGCAGGCGGCGTACTACTGGCCGTGATGCTTCTGTCAGCGCTGGCTTCGGCCGTCGGCCGTCCTGTCGCCGGTCGGTCGGCCGCCGCAGCGTCGGCCGCCCGAGCCCGGTTCGGGCGCGCGCTGGTGTCCGCGCTGGAGGCGATCCGGACGATCAAATTGGCAGCTGCGACGCCGCAGGTACACGCTCATTTGCGGTACGTCGACGGTGGCCGGGTGGACGCCGCGGTGCGGGAACACCGGGTGCAAGCCTGCCTCGACGGCATCCCCGTCGTGGTCGTGCAGATCGGCGTGGTCGCGGCGTGGGCGGCGTACGCCGGAAACAGCTGGAGCCTGGCCACCGCACTGCTGGTCGCGAATGCCGTCAACGGGTTCGAATACTTCGGACGGGTCGCGAGTTCCGTCGTCACGGACGCGCCGGGTACGCGGGTCTGGCAGGCCGAGACCAGTCGCTTTGCCGGCGGCGCCGACCTGATGGATCTGCCGCCTGGTGTCGACCTGGTCGCCGGAAGCGCGCCCGGACCCGGGCCGGTCCCCCGGACTCGGCTGCTTCGGTTGGATCTGGTCGATCTCAGTGCGATCCACGACGACGGTACGGTCGGCGTGTCTGGCGTCGACTTGGCCGTTGAGGCCGGGCAGTTGGTGCTTTTGGTCGGGCAGGTCGGTTCGGGTAAGTCCAGTCTGCTCTCCGCGCTGGCCGGACTGATCGATCATCGCGGCCAGCTGCGGTGGAACGGCGTACTCGTCGACGATCCGCAGCTGTTCCTGCGTCCGGGTCAGGTCGCGCATGTTGCGCAGGTACCGCGGGTGCTGTCCGGGAGTTTCGCGGACAACGTACGGCTCGGGCACGATCGAGCGTTCGAGGGTCCGGTTGCGGGCGCGCGTCTGGGCGCCGATGTCGCTGATGCCGGCGGCGAGGACGCGCTGGTCGGGCATCGCGGCGTACGACTCTCCGGCGGGCAGGTTCAGCGGCTCGCGCTTGCCCGGGCGCTGGCGACCGATGCGGAGCTGTTGCTGGCCGACGACGTGTCCAGCGCCTTGGATGCCACGACCGAGATCGAGCTGTGGAGGGGGCTGCGGGAGCGCGGGGCGACAGTCATCGGCGCTACCTCGAAACGGGCCGCGCTGGCGCAGGCGGATCGGGTGGTCGTGCTGGTCGACGGCGAGGTCTCCGCGGTCGGTCCGTGGTCGGAACTCGCCCCGCGTTGGTCTCACCTAGCTGGCTGAACCTAGTGGCCGGAGCTTGAAGAGCAGGATCCCGAGGTGCTTGTTCATCCATGCCTGTTTGTGCGGGAAGCGGCGGCGAGCGTCGTCGGACAGTTGGGGTTCGCGGGTGGTCTCGATCCACAGGCCGGCGGCGCTGAAGATGTTGAGCAGGTCGGAGATTGTGTACGGGCGCTTGGTGAGAGTGATCTGGTCGTTCCAGCGGTGGGCGTAGGAGAATTCGTCGGTGGAGAAATACTCTTCACCCAGGGTCGTACCATTCTGTTCGGCCCGTTCGACGGCGTATCGAATTGGATGTGTTCTGGTCAGCAGAATGAATCCGTCGTCGGCCAGCTTCGCCCGTGCTGCTTTCAGGGTGCGAACTGGATCTTTTGCGTAGCCGAAGGACTGGAGGAAGAGGATTCGGTCGAAGGTGCGGCCGGCGAGTGCGGGGACCGAATCCAGTTCGGAGAGGTCGCCTTGGATCAGCTCGAGGCCGCTGAGGAAGTTGCCGCTGACATCGAGGCCTACACAGTCGGTCGCTCCGTCTTGGACCAGCTCGGCGAGTTTTCCGCCGTTGCCGCAGCCGAGGTCGAGGATTGAGCGGCCGGCGACGTCGCCCAACAGGTCTCGTTCTGCGGGCCATTCGACCAGGCGGTCCAGTGAATCCTCTCTGGCTCGGGCCTGCTCGTAGTGCGGGGCGAGTTCCAGCCACGGTTTCACGTCTGAGTCCTCTTTCAGGCCGGTGGATTCAATGCTGAGGTGAGGCGCTTGTGTAGTGCGGTCAGGGTGGCTTGGTTTCGGTTTGGTTGTGGGGTTTTGGTGTCGTGCCAGTGGGTCAGTTCGTTGGCGAGCCAGGTCAAGGCGGTGTGTTCGGCGAGGCGTTGTTCGATGACGAGTTCGGATGTTGCGGTCGTGATGTGCAGGCGCTCCGGGAACGGGCCGCCGTCGGCGAGGAGGCTGTCGAGCATTGCCAGGCCGGCCTGCATTTCCTGCTGAATTTGTTCCAGGCGTTCGGCGACGCGCGCCTTCAGGGTTGCCAGGTCGGATTGGTCGGCGAAGATCAGGCGTAGGGCGATCTCGCTGTTGGTGCCGGTTGGCGTGACCGGCGTGTCCAGCCAGCGGCGGATCGCTCGGCGGCCGGCTTCCGCGGCGCGCCAGCGCTGACCGGCCCTGCTGCCGGCCTCGACGGGAACCGCTTCAGCAAGGCCGCGTTCGGCCAGCCGCTTCGGCTCCCCCAGCAGGCCGCGACGACTTGCCGTCCACACCCAACGCAGCGAACGCTGAGTCTGCTCGGCCAGCGCGTACGCCGTCATCGGCGCGGTCGCCAGCAGTCCGAGGACTGCCAGTGCATTGAGCGACGGCAGGTCGCCGCCCTCCTGCTTCGAGTCGTCTCTTGCCATGGCGATGAGTGTAGTGCAAACTGCACCTCAATGGTGCATTCTGCACCGTGAAGGAAGGTTCGGCGATGACGCTGACGACGACCTCCGAGGCGGAGCTCGAGGCCCGCACCCGGATTGCCTTCGAACGGTTCTGCGGGCTGCTGGCCCGCAGCGATCCGCAACGTGCGCTGGTGAACTCGACCTGGACCTGCCGCGACGTTGCTGCCCACCTGCTCGACGTCCTCCGCCGTTACACCCGGCGAGATCTCACCGCGCCCGCGGGGCTCGCCGAGTCGCCGCTCGAAGTACGCGAGCTCAACGGTCAGGACCTGGCCGGCCACGACGACGCCTCGGTGACTGACCTGCTCCCCCTGCTCAGGTCCGAGTTCGAGGCGTACGTCGCGCTCGAGATCCCGCTGGAGGCACGTTTCCCGTTCCACGCCGGGCAGACCATCGACGGAGCCGGCGCGCGCGGGAATCTGCTCGGCGAACTGCTCATCCACGGCTGGGATGTCGCGAAAGCGATGATGGATCGCTGGCCGATCGAGCCGCGCGACGCCGTACTCCATGTCAACGCCGGACTGCAGGTCGCCCCCGGCTGGCTCGACACCTCCGCTGCCGCGGGCACCCGGTTGCGCGCTCGGCTGCACGTCGCCGGTGGCCGGCCGCAGTTGATGTCGATCGACGACGGCACCTGCACAGTCACAGATGCCGACGCCTTCGACGGACCTGTCGACGTCGTTCTGTGGAGCAGGGCGGCACCGCTCGATCTGCTGTTCGTGAAGCGAATCGGGCTGGCAGGCGCCGTACGTCGCGGCCTCATGATCGTCGGCGGCCGGCGTCCGTGGCTCGGTACGCAGATCCCTGGCCTGTTCCTCCCCGTCTAGCCGGTGAGCGAGGCAACGATGTCGGTGAAGGCGTCGCGGGCCGGGTCTTCGATGTCTTTCAGCGCGGCCAGTGCGCAGGCGGACGGTGGCAGGTCGCGGATCGGGATCGCGAGTACGTCGGGGTGCTGGAAGTGTTCCGCGAACGGCGCGACGGTCGGGTGTACGAGGCGCCCTCGGGCCAGGAGGTACAGCAACTCGGCGTTGTCGTCGACCGCCGCGTCGACGAAGTGGATCTCGCGCCCGGACGGCGTCCTGGACGGGCAGGTTGCCTCGGCTGCTTCGGGCGTGAGTCCGTACGGGCGCCTGACGGCATGATCTGCCAGATCCTCGACGGACAGGTCGGCGCGGTCGGCGAGTGGATGCGTACGGCCGACCATCACGACGCGCTGGTCGTCCGCGCTCAGCACCGGGCCGACGACGATGTCCGGCTGGTCGAGCGGCAGGCGCGTCACGACCAGGTCGACCTCGCGACGGCGCAGTGGGCCGAGGCGATCGTTGAACGGCGTGGTGCTCAGCTGCACGGTGGCACCGGCGTACGTCGCCTCGAACTGCTCGATCGCGCGGCTCAGTACGTCCACGCCGGAGGCGGCGTTGAGCAGCCCTACCCGCACGATCCCGGGGCCGCTCCCCCGGAACGTCGCCGTACGCAGGGCTCGTTCCAGGCCGTTGACCGCGGGGCCGAGGTCGGCGTACAGCGCGGAGCCGCCTTCGGTGAGTTCGACGACGCGGCTGGTACGACGGAACAGCTGGCGGCCGCCCAGCTTCCGTTCGAGAGCTCGTACGGTCTGGCTGACCCGTGAGGTCGTCAGGCCGAGGCGCGCCGCTGTGCGGCCGAAGTGCAACTCCTCGGCGAGGACCAGGAACACGCGCAGCTCACGCAACTCGACGTCCGGCATCGTTGAGTGATGCTACACGTTCCGTGCCGCAGATCGGCGTTGATGGCGCCCGCTCGCGCTGCGAAGGTCGAGTCATGGTGATGACGGTGGGCGTACTCACGCCCCACGCGACGGCTGGGCCTGAGATCGAGCTGCCGGAGCTGGCGCCGGTCCGCGTGCGGCTGGCGAAAACGTCCGACAAGCCGGTGACGACCGCCGACGAGTTGCGGGAGCGGGCGCGGCCGGCGGTGCTCGACGAGGCGGTCTCGGTGCTGCTGTCCGAGGTGGATGTGCTCGCGTTCGCGTCGACGGGCTCGGGGTATGCGCTTGGGTACGACGCGGAGTGCGCGCTCGTGGACGGTCTCCGGGAGCGGTGGGGGCGACCGTTCTACAGCACCTGCCTATCAACCGTTTCGGCGTTGCGGTCCCGCGAGGTGGAGCGGGTCAGCGTCGTACATCCGCCGTGGTTCGGGGACGAGCTCAACGATCTCGGCGCGCAGTACTTTCGCCACCAGGGATTCGAGGTTGTTGACGCCCGGCTGGCTGATCTGCCGGACGAAATTCAGCCGGCGACGGTTGTCGAGTGGATTGCGCAGCGGGTCTCCCCCGGCGCTCAAGCAATATTCCTTGGTGGCAACGGATTCCGGGTTGCCCGGGCTGTTCGGCCTTTGGAACGTCTCACCGGATGCCTGGTTCTGGAGGCGAATCAGGTGCTGCTGCAGTCAATTCTTCAGGAGGAGAGATAGCTCATGCGAGATGTCATTCTGTACATGTCGATGTCGTTGGACGGGTTGGTCGGCAGCGAGCGTGAACACCCGGGAATGGCGATTCCCGAAGGTGCTGAGCTCAAGCAGTGGAAGCTGGAGCGGATCAGGACGGCCGGTGCGCATCTGATGGGGCGTACGACGTACCTGGAGATGGCGTCGTACTGGCCGCATTCGGAGGACGAGTACGCGGCGCCGATGAACGACGTACCGAAGGTCGTGTTCTCGAAGACGCTGACCGATGCCGAGGCGAACTGGCCGAGTACGCGGGTGGCGCGGGGGGAACTTGCCGCCGAGATTGCCGCGATCAAGGAGGAGCCCGGTGCGGACGTGATCGTGTGGGGTGGCAGGCGGTTGGCGGGGGCGCTGGCTGCCGCGGATCTGATCGACGAGTACCGGCTGCTGATCCAGCCGCTGGTGCTGGGTGCGGGTGAGGCATTGTTCGATCAGCTTCCGGCCTCGCGTCATTTGAAGCTGGTCGAGGCGTTGCCGTTTTCGAGCGGTGTCGTCGTACATATCTATCGGCGCGAGGGTTAGCCGAGGCAGAGGCAGAACGGGTGGCCGTCGGGGTCGAGCATGACGCGGTGTTCCGCGGGGCGTGGTTGGACCGGGGCGAGGGTGGCGCCGCATTCGGTCGCCCAGGCGACGGCGACGTCCAGGTCGTCGACGCCGAGGTCCAGGTGCGTCGTGGAGGTCTGCTCACCGTCGACGGCCGGCCAGTGCGGTCGCCGGTAGCCGGCTTCGTAGTCGAAGTTCAGGGCCGGCTCGGCGACACCTTCAGGCGGACAGACGAGCGCGTAACCAGCCTCGGCCGGTTCGCCGGGGCGCGGTCCTTCTTCTCGAATGTACGACCAGCCGAGCAACCGCGAGTAGAACCGCGCCAACTCACGCGGGCGAGCAGCCATGATCGTCAAGGCCCCGAGCCGGATTCTTGGTCCCATTTGACTATTGTGCGTCAGGTGTTGCGTGGGCCGCTGTGGATGTGAATGTGGAGGTGCTTGGAATCTTGGTAATTTCCTAGATTCGTGAGTACGGCGGCGGCGCCGTGGGTCTGCTCGACGCGTGCGGCGATGGTTTGGACGACTTCGAACAGACGGCGTGCGGTCGATTCGTCGGCCGCAGTCACCGTGGTGAGCGAGGCGATGTGGCGTTTCGGGACGACGACGATATGCGTCGCCCAGTACGGGCGGGTGTGGTGGAACGCGAGTACCTGGTCGTCCTCGTGGACGACGTTCAGGTGGGTGGGGTTGGGGATGGCGATGTCGCAGTAGAAGTCGTCACCGGTGTACGGCTGCATCTTGGGAGGGTAGGCGGAACGGCGGGCGGGTGGTCCAGGTTGTCCAGCGCCAGAGGTATTCGAGGGGGCCTTGGGGGTGGTGGCGGAGCCAGAGGGTGGAGCAGAGGGATTGGGTGGTGAGGATGCCGGCGGCGATCAGGACGACGTCCGGGGTGGAGATGGTGTGGAGGTTCAGGACGTGGATGATCGTGAGGACGAGGATGGTGGCGGAGAGGTAGTTCGTGAGGGCCATTCGGCCCATCGGGCTGAAGATTGCCTTCAGGACCGGGCGGAGAGGCGTTCGGAGCAGGATCAGGAGTAGGCAAATGTAGAACGCTGCGACGACGAGTCCGCCGGCGGCGAGTGCGAAGGAGAACGCGCTGTCCCCGCTCTGCAGTTTTGTCTGCCAGATCAGCAGGGGTACGGCGACCAGCGCCAGCGCGAGGGTGATCGCGGGCAGGACGCGGCCCGGCTTCTCCCCCGCGGCCAGGCGGTCGACGATGCCGAGGCGGACCAGCGCCGAACCGGTGAGGAACAGCCCGGCGGTGAGCGAGAAGCGGCCGTCGCCAGTGATCAGCGAGACGAGGATGAGAAGCGGCCCGAGTACGGCGACAGCGCGCGGTGGGAGCCACGTCGACGGGAGCAGGACGAGCAGGCCGACCACGGCGTACGTCGACAGGATGTCGCCCCACCAGAGCAGCAGGAAATGGGCCGCACCGATCACGAGCAGGGTCAGCAGCCGCCGGAGCAGCAGCACCCGCGGCCGCGGCGCTCGTCCCGCCGCCGAGCGGAGCAGGAGCGCGAACCCGATCCCGAAGAGCAGCGCGAAGATCGGCATGAACCGCTGTTCGACGAACAGCCCGAGCCAGGTCGCGTCGTCCGGCTCTCCCGAGGCGGTGATCGTGCGGCCGCCGGAGATCGGCTGGACGTTCGCGAGCAGGATCCCGCACAGCGCGAAGCCGCGGATCACGTCGAGCGCGAGGATCCGCGGCTGTCCGGATGAGGTAGGCATGCCTCAACCCTGACCGGCGCGAGCGGCGGGCGGCAGCGGCCGGAAGTACGTTCGGACAGTACTTTCGGCCGGTTCTGACCGCCGGCGTCCGTTCCGTACGCTGAACCGGTGCGCTTTGCGAGAACGAGTACGGACGTCGCGCTCGGCGGCGTCGTACTCGCGCTGCTCGGATACTCGGCGTACCAGCTCGCAACCGTCTGGGGACCGCAGTACTGGATCCTGGACACGGTGGCGGGCGCGGTCGTCGGGGTGATCGCACTGCTGCGGCGACACGACCAGTGGCGCCCGGCGGTCGCGGGTCTGGGGATCGCCTTCGTCACAGGCCTCGTCGCGTGGACGGCGGGTCTGCCCACGGAGCCGGGGCCTGCGATGGCGGTTGGGCTGGCCGTGTTGGTCGGCTCGGGCGTAGCCACGCTGCCGATCGCCAAGGCGGTGGCAGTGGCCGCCGGCGGGCTGATTGTTGCCGTAGGCAGCGTGTTGGTCGGCCACAGCTCAGGCATCGGCACCGTGAACGTGGCCGGTTGGCTCGTCGCGGTTGTCGCCGGTTCGGCGGTGCGGATCAGGGACGTACGGCGCCACGCCGCCGCCGAACGGATCCGCCAGGACGAGCGGCTCGAGCTGGCCCGCGAACTCCACGACGTCGTCGCCCACCACATCTCCGGCATCGTCCTGCAGGCACAGGGCGCGCGGATCGTGGGGCGCCGGACGCCGTCGCAGTACGACGAATCGCTCGCCGGGATCGAGGCCGCCGGGGCCGACGCGCTGGCGGCGATGCGCCGGATGGTCGGCCTGCTCCGGAGCGACGACGTCGTCCCGGGACCGGTCCGTCTGGACGAACTGCGGGAGCTGGTCGAGCGCTTCGAGGACCGCGGGCCTGCCGTCGAGTTGCAACTGCCGGCAACCGAACCGTCCTGGCCGCCCGAGGTGATGATCACCGTCTGCCGAGTCGTGCAGGAGTCGCTGACCAACGTCGCCCGCCACGCAGCCCACGCGACCACCGTGACGGTCCACGTGGCACAGCTGCACCACACGGTTGCCGTCGAGGTGATCGACGACGCGGAGCCCGCGACCCGGCATCAGCGCGCAGGCTACGGACTGATCGGCCTCCGCGAGCGTGTCGAGGCGCTGGGCGGCACCCTCGCAGCAGGTCCCGGCCCGACGGGCTGGGCAGTGTCGGCCTCTGTCCCATTGGAGCCGGCCCGATGATCAGCGTGCTGCTCGCCGACGACCAGGCGCTGGTCCGCAGCGGCCTGCGGCTGATCCTCGAGAACGAGCCCGACATCCACGTCGTCGCGGAGGCGGCGGACGGCGTCGAGGCGATCGCCCTCGCGCGCGAGCTGCGGCCGGACGTCTGCCTGGTCGACATCCGGATGCCGCGCCTCGACGGGGTCGAGGTCACCCGCGCGCTGGCCGGTCCCGACGTACCCGAGCCGTTGAAGGTCGTCGTCGTGACGACGTTCGACCTCGATGAATACGTCTACGGAGCGCTCCGCGGCGGCGCGGCCGGGTTCATCCTGAAGGACGCCGGGCCGGCGATGCTCACCGAGGCGGTCCGGGCCGCGTACGCCGGGGACGCGCTCGTCTCCCCCTCCATCACGGTCCGGCTGCTCCGCCGGTTGACACCCGCGGCCGGTACGACGGCCCGCACTCCCCTGTCGGATCGCGAGGTCGACGTGGTCCGCGCGATCGCCCGCGGCCGGACGAACCACGAGATCGCGGCCGAGCTGTTCATCTCGCTGAGCACGGTCAAGGGACACGTCGCCGGCATCCAGACCAAGCTCAAGGCCCGGAACCGCACCGAGGTCGCGGTCTGGGCCTGGCAGTCCGGACTGGTGTAGACCGCCCTTGTGAATGCGATCACGAGCTGCGAGGATCTGGGCGATGACCAGCGACGGCGCGGTACGGCGGGGGCGTCTGCGCGCGCGGCTGGACAGGATGCGCGACACCTGGAACCCACCGCGGGCCAAGGACCTGGCGAACCCGTACCGGTACCTGACCTGGCTCACGCGCCAACAGGCCGGCCGCGTCGGCTGGGGCGCCGCGCTGGGCACCTTCTGGATGGTCGGCCTGACCGTACCGCCGTGGGTGCTGTCGAAGGCCGTTGACGAAGGACTCGCCGCCCGCGACACGAGCGCGCTGATCGGGTGGGTCATGGTGCTGCTCGGCGCCGGCGTACTCAACGCGCTCCTCGGGATCGCACGCCACCGCACGATGACGAAGATCCGCACGGACGCGTCGATCCGCTCCGTCCGTGCGACGGTCCGGCACACGTCCCGGCTCGGTGTGTCGCTGGCGCGGAGCATGAGCGCGGGCGAGGTCGTCGCGGTCGGGATCAGCGACGTACTGACGGTCGCCCAGGCGCTGACCGTCACCGGGCCCGGCGTCGGTGCGGTGATCGCGTACGCCGTGGTGGCGGTCGTGCTGTTCACGATCTCCCCGCTGCTCGCGGCCGTCGTACTGGCCGGTGTACCGCTGCTCGCGGTCGCGGTCGGGCCGTTTCTGCAGCGGATCGAGCGGACGGGCGGGACGTACCGGGTACACCAGGGCCGGCTGACGACTCGCCTCGTCGACATCCTCGGCGGGCTGCGGGTGCTGAACGGTCTGGGTGGAAAGGCGTTCGTGGCGGAGCGGTACGGGCGGGGGTCGCAAGCGCTGATCGGGCATGGGTACCGGGTGGCCGGGCCGGCGAGTTGGGTGGGCGCGTTGTCCGCAGGGTTGCCGGCGTTGTTCCTCGCGGCGGTCGTGTGGTTGTCGGCGCGGATGGCGGCGACCGGTGCGATCACGATCGGGGACGTGGTCGCGGTTTACGGGTACGTCGCTGTGCTGGTCGTCCCGGTGACCGCCTTTGTCGAGGGTGGCGGGGACATCGCTCGCGCTCGGGTGGCCGGTCAGCGGATCATCGACCTGCTCAACCTGCCGGTCCCTGAGGACGGCGGTGGTGACGTATCGGGTGGATGCGGGCCGTTGGTGGATCCTGAGTCCGGGGTTGTCGTTCGACCGGGGGTGTTGACGGCGTTGGTGTCGGCTCGGCCGGCGGAGGCGGTCGCCGTAATCGAGCGGCTTGGGCGGGTACGGGACGGGGCTGGTGTGACGTGGGCGGGTGCCCCGGTGGACGGGATGGATCGGGCCGAGTTCCGGCGGCGGTTGGTTGTCGCGGACAACGATGCCGAGGTGTTCGCGGGCACGGTGCGGGAGGTGGTCGCGGGGCGGTTGGACGCGGAGGACGACCGGATCCGTACGGCGCTGCGGGTGGCGGTGGCCGAGGATGTGGTCGAGGCGTTGCCCGGTGGGCTGGACGCGCCGGTTGCGGCGGGTGGGACCGATCTGTCCGGTGGGCAGCGGCAACGTGTCCGGCTCGCTCGGGCCGTGTATGCGGCGCCCGAGGTGCTGCTCGCTGTCGAGCCGACGTCGGCGCTCGACGCCAAGACGGAGGCGGCCGTTGTCGAGCGCATCCGCGCGGCCAGGCGCGGCAGGACCACGGTCATCACCACTACGTCGCCGCTGGTGCTCGACCGCGCCGACGAGGTGATTCTGCTCGTCGACGGGAAGCTGTCCGCGGCCGGGACACACGCGGACCTGCTGCGCGCCGACGAGCACTACCGAGACCTCGTCTCGAGGGCCGCCGATGAGTAGGCAGTTGCCGGTTGCGGGGGCGGCCGAGGTGCGGGCCGCGGCGATCCGGGATCTTGGCGCCGATCGGCGGGCGGTCGCCGGGGTGGTGATCGTCAACGGGCTCGCGTCGGCGGCCGGGCTGGTGGCGCCGTGGTTGCTCGGGCGCATCATCGATACGATCCGCGCCGGCGGCGGGCTCAGCACCGTCGATCGGCTTGCGTTCGCCGCGGTCGTGTTCACCGTCGTACAGACCGTGCTCTCGTGGTGGGCGCTGAAGATCGGGTACCGCTTCGGCGAACGTACGGCGGCCCGCGTCCGCGAGCGTTTCCTCGCCCGGGCCCTCGCCCTGCCCGCACGCGAGGCGGACCATCTGTCCGCCGGCGACCTGATCGCCCGCGGCAGCACCGACGCCTCGCTCGTCGCCTTCACGCTCCGATCCGCCGTGCCCGAAGTGCTCGTCGCGCTCATGCACGCGCTCTTCCTGATCACCGCCGTACTGGTCCTGGACCCCCGCCTCGGCCTCTGCGGTCTCCTCTGCCTTGTCGGTGCCGGCGCGGCCGTCCGGTGGTACCTGCGCCGCGCCCGACCGGCCTACCTCGCGGTCGGAGCCACCAGCGCGGACCTCGCCGACGCGGTCGTCAGTACGGCGAAGGGCGCCCGTACGGTCGAACTCCTCGGACTGGAAGCTCGTCGGTCCGAGGTCACCGAGTCCGCCATCGCCCGCACGGTCACCGCCCGCCTCGACACGCTGTGGCTGCGCACGATCCTGTTCCCGTGGGTCGACGTCTCGCTCGCGCTGCCCGTCGTCGGCGTACTGCTGGTCGGCGGCGCGTTGTACGCCGACAACCTGGTCAGCCTCGGCGTCGTGGTGACGGCGACGGTCTACCTGCGCCAGCTCGTCGGCCCGCTCGACACCCTCATGCTGTGGATCGAGCAACTCCAGGGCGCCGCCGCGTCGTACGCACGGGTCGAAGGCCTCGCGGACATCCCCGAGCCGCGACCGGCCGTACCGGCGCAGGACCTCGGCGACCGCATCCAGGTCCGCGACGCCCACTTCAGCTACACCGGCGCCCGCGACGTACTCCGCGGCGTCGACCTGCTCGTGCAGCCGGGTGAACGGCTCGCGATCGTCGGTACGTCGGGTGCCGGGAAGTCAACGCTCGCCCGCCTGCTCGCCGGGCTGGATCGCCCGCGTACCGGGTCGGTGACAATCGGCGGTACGCCGGTCGCGGACCTTCCGCCGGAGCAGCTGCGGGAGCACGTCGTACTGATCACGCAGGAGCATCACGTCTTCCACGACACGGTCCGCGACAACCTGCTGATCGCGAAGCCCGGCGCCACCGACGAGGAACTCCAGGCTGCCCTGCGAGTGGTCGGCTGGCGAGGCGACCTCGATGCGGAGGCCGGCGAGGACCTGGACGACGCCGGCGCGCAGCAGCTCTCGCTGGCCCGGGTCGTGCTCGCCGATCCACACACGCTGATCCTCGACGAGGCGACCGCGCTGCTGGATCCGAAGACGGCGCGCCGGACCGAGCAGTCGCTGGCCGGCGTACTGCGCGGCCGGACGGTGATCGCGATCGCGCACCGCCTGCAGACCGCGCACGACGCCGACCGGATCGCGGTGCTGGAGGACGGCGAACTCGTCGAGCTCGGGACCCACGACGAGCTCGTCAGCGCCGGCGGTGTCTACGGGCAGCTGTGGCGAGCCTGGCACGGAGACCCTGCCGAGCGGTAGAAGGGTTCATGGACTTCTCGGGCCTGGCTGAGCAGATCGAGCACCACGAGCTGCCTGGCCTGGCGCTCGGGGTCTGTACGGCGGGCTCCGTGCTGTGGTCGGGCGCCGTCGGCGTCACCCGTGCCGGTGGGGACCGACCGATCGGCACCGAGACCATGTTCAGCGTGCAGTCGTGCTCGAAGATGTACACGGCGACGGCGGTGCTGCACGCCGTACGGGACGGACTGGTCGAACTGGATACGCCGATCGTGCGGTATCTGCCGGAGTTCCGGGTGCGGAGTGCGTTCGAGGAGCATCCGGAACGGCGGATCACGCTGCGGCATTTGCTGAGTCATACCGCGGGATTCACCCATGAGGCGCCGGTCGGGTCGAACTACCTGGTCGGACGGGAATCGTTCGAGGCGCATTGCCGGAGCATTTCCGGGACCTGGTTGCGGTTTCCGGTCGGGGACCGTTTCGAGTATTCGAACCTCGGCATCGACCTGGCCGGGTACATCCTCCAGCGGCGCAGCGGATCGCCGTTCCACCAGTACGTCCGGCGGTCGTTGTTCGCACCGCTCGGGCTGGAGCGGACGTCGTTCGATCCGCGGGTGATCGCGCGCGAGGCCGACCGGGCGATCGGGCATTCGAAGGGGTACTCGCGGCGACCGGTCCGGGTGCCGATGGTCGCCGCGGGCGGCGTGTACACGTCCGTCGCCGACGCATGCCGGTACGTGCAGTTCCATCTCACGAACGGCTCGCAACTTGCCGAGTTGTACAGCGGGCAGGGGTACGGACTGGGCGTCGCGCTGCCGATGATGAACGGAATTCCGGTGCGTGGACACAGCGGCGGCGGTTTCGGGTTCCTGTCGGACATGTTTTGGGAACCGGAGTCGGGATTCGGCGTCGTCGTACTGACGAATTCCACCGATCACCCATTGCAGTGGAAGCTCGCCAGCGACATCTTCCGGGAACTGGTCGGCGAGAATTCCGCCGTCCCCACCCCCGAGGACCCGGTCGCCGGCAGCGATGACGTACCCGAGCGGTCGCCGGCCGCGCCGGACGGGCCATGGAACCGGGACTATGCGATCCATGTCTCCGGTGTGCGGGACGGGACGGCGCGGTTGCGGCAGGAGAACGGCGTACATCTGATCGACCACTGGGGTGGCGGGACCTACCGGCTGCGCGAGCACCAGCCTGGTTTCTACCTCTCCTCCAACGGGGAGATGCTCGACCTGACACAGGCGCCGCCGACGTACGCGAACGTCCGGCTGCACGAATTGTCGGAACGGCGTGCTTGAGTTCGTTGACTGGATGTGGCCCGGCGAAAGGGAGACGACGATGTTTTCGGCGAAGCGGTCGACACGGTTGCGGGAGTTGCTCGAGCGACGGGTCGAGTCCGGTGCCGTGCCAGGTGCCCTGGTGGTGCTCGCGCGCCGCGGTGAGGTGCACGTCGAGTCGGTGGGCACGCTCTCGTTCGACAGCTCGAGTCCGGCGATGGCGACCGACACGATTGTCCGGCTGGCATCGATGTCGAAGCCGATCGTCGCCGCGTGCGCGATGACGCTCATCGAGGACTGCACGCTGCGCCTCGACGACCCGGTCGACGACCTCGTTCCCGAGCTGGCGGACATGCGGGTGCTCGCCGATCCCAGCGGGCCGGTCGAGGACACCGTTCCGGCGGCGCGCCCGATCACGGTGCGGGACGTGCTGACGTTCACCGTCGGTACCGGCATGCCGCCCGAGGACGCGCCGATCGGCGATGTCCTCAACTCGCTCAGCCGGCCGAGCCTGGACGAGTGGGTCGGGCGGCTGGGCAAGGTGCCGCTGGTGCATCAGCCGGGCGAGCGGTGGATGTACGACACCGCTGCCGCCGTGCTCGGCGTACTGATCCAGCGGGCCGCCGGGAAGACGTTCGGTACGGCGCTCCGCGAGCGGATCCTGGAGCCGCTCGGGATGAAGGACACCGGGTTCAGCGTCGATCCGGCCAACTTCGACCGGTTCGCGACCGCGTACGACCATGAGGACGGGCCGGACGGCGCGGTCGTCGAGGACGCGCCGGAGACCGGGTACTGGAGTACCCCGCCGGCGTTCGAGAGCGGTGGCGGCGGGCTGGTGTCGACGGCCGAGGACTACCTCACGTTCGCGTCGGCGATGCTGGCAGGCGGCACGTACCAGGGCACACAGGTGCTGTCCCGGGCGGCGGTCACGCTGATGACGAGCAACCAGTTGACGCCGGAGCAGCGGGCGGTGTCCGGGTTCTATCCGGGGTACTTCGCATCCACGGGCTGGGGGCTGGGCCTCGGGGTCGTCACCGAACGCACCCAGCTCGGGCCGTCGGCCGGGAGCTACGGGTGGAACGGGTTCTACGGCACAGCCTGGTACAACGATCCGGCCGAGGAGCTGACCTCGATCCTGATCCAGCAGCGCGCACACGCGGGTGATCCGCTGCTGCCGTTCCAGCGGGACTTCTGGACCACGGTGTACCAGTCGCTCACATAAGGAACGGCAAAACCTGCCCTGTCCTGCCGGGTCTGCCCGCTCTTCGGTCGTATCGTCCGGAAGAGGTGCCGGTTCACACCGAGCCGGAGATTCACGAACGGGGAACCAGATCCATGCGCAGGTCCGTACTGACTACTGTCCCGCTGCTGCTCATCGCGCTGTTGCTCGGTGGTTGCGGCGGTTCTACCAAGAACAACAGCTCCGCCTCGACCACGCCGTCGGCCAGCACGAGCGAGCCGGCCGCGGGAAGCACCCCGTCGGCGTCGACCACGGCGGCGGCTGACACCTGCCCGGCGAGCAACACGAAGTCGTTCGCGAAGACGAAGTTCGTGGCGCACGTCGGACTCGCCGCGGGCAGCTTCCACCGGTGGATCTGGAAGCCGTACAAGGCCGGAACGTTCGCCAAGGGCGCTCACGGCCGGCTCAAGGCGACCATCAAGGCCGGCCTGACGGCCGCGTTCATCGCCCACGAGGTCAAGGTCGCCAGCGACGACGTGAACGCGAGCCCGGCACTCTGCAAGGTCCTGAAAAAGCCGCTGGTCGCCCTCGGCAACCAGCTGGACGGCCTGAAGAGCAAGATCACCGGCGGCGACCTGTCCAGCCTGGACGGCGTCAACACCGCGATCGCCGGCGTCACGACACTCAGCGACAAGAACGGTGCCCAGATCACCGAAACCTCCCAGAACTGAGGGGTCCCCTCCCCCTCGACGGCCTGTCCGGCGGATACCTTCGCCGGACAGGCCGTCACTTTTGTGCGCGAGCGTGTCGGACCGCGGTGGTGCGGTTCGTTGCGTGGGTGTACGCAGTCTTGGTGAAGGGAGATGGGGATGCAGTACCTGATTTCGGTGGTCGATCATCGGACCGGCTCGGCGACCGAGGAGGAGATGACGGCGATCACCGCGTTCAACGAGCAACTGGTGGCCGACGGGCACTGGGTGTTCGCGGGCGGGCTGAGCGCGCCGAGCGACGCCACGGTGATCGACGCGCGCGGCGACGGGCCGCCGATCTTCACCGACGGCCCGTTCCTGGAGTCGAAGGAGTACCTGGCCGGGTTCTGGGTGTTCGAGGCGCCGGACCTGGACGTCGCGCTGAAGCTCGCGACGGCCGCGTCGAAGGCGTGCAACCGGCGGCTCGAGGTGCGGCCGTTCCTGTGAGTGACTGTGAGTGACTTGTGACTGGTGTGGAGGAAGTGATCACCCGGGCGCACCGCGAGGAGTGGGCGCGGGTGGTCGCCTCGCTCGCGAAGCGGTTCGGGGACCTGGACATCGCGGAGGAGTCGGCCGCCGAGGCGTTCGCGACCGCGGTCGAGCGCTGGCCACTGGACGGCGTACCGCCGAACCCCGGCGCCTGGCTGACCACGACCGCGAACCGCAAGGCGATCGACCGGATCCGCCGCGAGAACAAGCGGGACGACAAGCAGAAGGAGGCTCAGATGTCGTACGACGACCAGCCGGAGCCTCTCGGGGTGATCGACGACGAGCGGCTGCGGCTGATCTTCACGTGCTGCCACCCGGCCCTGGCGATGGAGACCCGGGTCGCGCTGACGCTGCGGATGGTCGGCGGGCTGACCGTGCCGGAGATCGCCCGGGCGTTCTTCGTCCAGGAGACCGCGATGGGTCAGCGGATCACCCGCGCGAAGGCGAAGATCAAGGCGGCCCGGATCCCCTACCGGGTGCCGGCCGCGGAGGACCTGCCGGGCCGGGTGTCCGGCGTACTCGCGGTGCTGTTCCTGGTGTTCAACGAGGGGTACCTGGCTACTGGTCCGGACACGGATCCGGTACGGGGCGAGCTGACGGGCGAGGCGATTCGGCTGACCCGGTTGATCCGGGTGCTGCTGCCGGCCGACGGTGAGGTCGCCGGCTTGCTCGCGTTGATGCTGCTGACCGAGGCTCGCCGTACCGCGCGGGTCTCGCAGACCGGTGAGCTTGTCTCGCTCGACGAGCAGGACCGGGGCGCGTGGGACACCGCGATGATTGCCGAGGGCCACCAACTGGTGCGGGAGCGGATCGTGAGCCGGGTCGCGCCCGGGCGGTACCAAATCCTGGCGGCGATCAACGCCGTCCACACGTCGGCCCGGGACGTCCGGGACACGGACTGGTCGCAGATCGTGGCTCTGTACAGCCAGCTCGCGCGTGTCGACCCGTCGCCGATCGTCACGCTGAACCGGGCGATCGCGGTCGCGGAGCTGGACGGGCCCGAGGTCGCGCTGGCGATCGTCGACGGGCTCGCCGGCCAGCTGTCCGGGTACCACCCGTACCACGCGACCCGCGCCGACCTGCTCCGCCGGATGGGCCGGAGCGCGGACTCGCGGGCGGCGTACGACGCGGCGATCGAGCTGTCCGGGAACACCGCGGAGGTCGCCTACCTGACGCGGCGGCGCGATCAACTGGCCTGAGGGGGTTGCCATAGAACGTCTTACCATGAGGTAATGCATTACCAGATGGTAAGGAGATGGTGATGGCTGATGTGACCCGTGGGATCACGATCCCGCGTCCGCCGAGCGTCGTCTGGCGGCAGTTCGGGACCGAGGAGGCGCTGCGGCGGTGGCTGTCGCCGACGCTCACGATCGACCTCCAGGAAGGCGGCGCCTACCGGATGCTCGGCGCCGACGGCGAGACCTGGATCAGTGGTGTCGTGCTCGAACTCGTCCCCGAGGGGCGGCTCGTGCTGTCGTGGCTCGAGGAGGACGCGGGCTGGACGCATCCCGGACGGCTGGTCGTCGAGCTGCGCGCGGCCGGCGACGGTACGGAGGTGTCGCTGACGCACGACGGGTTCGCCGGCATCGGTACGGCGACCTGGCGGCGGACCCGGGACGCGTACACGCGCGGACTGACCGAGCACCAGGTGCTCGAACAGCTCGCGGACGCGGTGAGCAGCGTTGCCTGACGAGTCCGCGGACCCGTTCCGGGCGATCGCCGATCCGACGCGGCGGCGGATCCTCGAGCTGCTGATGGAACGCCGGTCGCTGACGGTCGGCGAGCTGGCGGCGGAGTTCCCGGAGCTCGTGACATCCGGGATCTCGAAGCACCTGATGACGCTGCGCGCTGCCGGGCTGGTGGTCGCGGTGAAGGCGGGACGGCACCAGCACTACCGGATCGACGACGGCGGTCTGGAGGCGGCCTTCGGCGCGTGGATCTCGACGTACGAGTCGTACTGGTCGAGCGCACTGACCAAGCTGCACGACCTGTCGCTGGACGACTAGCGGCGGCCGTAGCGGGCGAGGCAGTGCCAGACGTACTTGATCGCCTGGGGCGGGTGCTCGCGCGCTGCGTTGCCGAGCAGGTACGGCGTCAACTCGGGGCCGAGCTGTTGCGCCAGCGCGACGGTCTCCGGACCGCGGTACGCCGGGTCGAAGGTGGCCGGCGTACCGCGGAAACCGGGGTGGTACTCGACCGCACAACCGAGCCCACGAGCTGCCACGTCAACCGGCGTCCCGATGAACGATGGGTCGAGCACCAGCGCCTCGACATCCTTCGCGAACTCGACCGGACCGTGGATGTGCGCCTCGACGTAGTCGTCCAGGTCGTCGTTTTCAGCAGCATCGGCCAAGGCACACAACTGCGGCAGCGAATCCAGTCCGCCGTAGTCCTGCGGGTCACGCGCCGAGTCCGGGAAGCAGAACGTCGCTCGCTCGACCACCTCCGGCTTCAACCGCAGGTACGACGACCCGAACCGGATCGCGCCGCCGTACACATCCGCCCGGCGGTTCCACACCCCGTACACCGGCCGAGCCGCGCCCGGCTGGTCGTCGTACCGCCCGCCGAACAGCCGACTCTCCCACCGCCACCGGTCCCCACCCGGAAACGCGCTCAACCCGCCGTTGGAGATCCCGGTCGCAAACTGCGACCGATACACCCCGTCCCCCACCATCGCCTCCACCACCATCCGCGCGCCATGCGGCCAGTTCGGATGAAACTGCACGGTGAGCATCAGGCGGGTCCCGTCTCGCGGCCGTCGGCGTCCACCGTGATGAAGCGGAGCTTCCGGTCAGCTCGACCGACGGCAAGCCAGTGCGTGAAGGCGATCCGCGCCGTCACCGGCATGTCCAGCCGGGGATCCTCGCCCAGGTCGAACCACGCGAGATCACCCTCGGCGCACACGGTCGGCACGGTCGCGGTCGCGTCGAGGTCGGCGGTGTAGTAGTACGTCGTACGGATCTCAGCGCCGGTGTCGCGGACGGCGACGTACCGGAGGGCGAGGTCCGTCAGCTGGTCGGGAGTGATGCCGAGTTCCTCGTGCAGTTCGCGCAGCGCCGCGGCGGTCGGGTTCGCGAGTTCGCTCGGCTCGAGGTGGCCGCCGATGCCGACCCAGGAGTCGGCGATCGCGCGCGAGCCGCGGCGGTACAGGAGCAGGACGCGACCGTCGCGGACGAGGTACAGCGACGTCAGGTGGCGGGCCGAGCGCATCGTCAGACGTTGATGTTGAAGCCGAGGTCCAGGTCGGAGGCGGGTTGGCCGGCGCGGATGCCCCAGTTGGTGGTGGGGAGGTCGCGGACGAGGATGGTGATGTGGTCGGCGGGGATGCCGAAGGGCTTCAGGTTGGTGACTATTTCGGTGTAGAGGGATCGCTTGGCTGCGATGGAGCGGCCGGCGAAGCAGTCGATGCTGACGAGGGTGAAGTACTCGGGCTGGGTCAGCCGCGGGGAGCACGCGAAGCGGTGGGGTGCGTGGACGACCAGCCGGATGTCCTTGTCCTGCGGCGGGATCTGGAACGCGGTGACCAGCGCGTTGTGGACCGCGTCGATCAACCCTGTCTCGTCGGCCTCGGAGTACTCGCGGCGGATCTCGATCTGTGCGCTCGGCATGGCACCGGATCTCATCACGGATCAGCTGCCCGCGGCGAGCGAAATATGTCGGTGCGGCCCGGCACACTCGGTCCCCATGAAGATCCCGCGCGGCGCCGCCGTCGTCCTCCGTGACGGCAAGGTCCTGATCGTGAAGCGGTACCTGCGGCTGGATTCGGCTGCGGAGTGCGTGATGTGCGAGTACGCCGACGTACCGGGACCGGAATGCGGCGGCCATCGGTACGCCGTACTTCCCGGCGGGCACGTCGAGCAGGGTGAGTCGGCTGCCGCCGCGGCGCTGCGGGAGTTGACCGAGGAGACGACGCTCACCGGCGTGATCGACGAGCTGCTGTGGACCGGGAGCCACAACGGGCGGCCGGCGTACTACTTCCGCGTCAAGGACGTCAGCGGCGTACCGGAGCTCTCGGGCGACGAGGCAATCGAGCATTCGCCGACGAACCACTTCGAGCTGCGGTGGGCCGGACCCGCCGAGGTGGAGGCGTTCGGCATCTATCCACCCGACCTGCTGCCGAAGCTGGTCGCGATCATGCGGTGACCTTGCTGCTCGTACGCCTCGTCGCCGACCTGGTACGCCCACACCGTCGTGCCGACCGCCTCGCGCACGCGATTCCGTTCCCACGCTGCTTGCTCGCGTGGGTCGGAGCCATACCCGGCAAGGAAGGCCTCCTCGAGCGCAGCGCGACCCTCGAACTGCTGAGCCGCCAGCCGGGTCAGATCTGTGTACGCCGGCCGGAGCGCCGCGCGGCCGTAGTCGATGACGCGGACCGTGCCGTCGTCGATCAGCCAGTTGCGCGGCTGCCAGTCGCCGTGGGTCGGCACGAGCACCGCGGGCGGCGTCGGCCAGCCGGCAACCGTCGTACGCAGCCGCTCAACAAGCCCCGGCGCGATCCGATGCGGCTGACTCAGGTACTTCAGCAGCCGCGCGTTCTCCCGCGACTCGTACTCGTCATCCGGTACGGCGGCCTGCTCGTGGAACACCCGCAACAGCTCACCGGCTTGATGATAGGTGTCGGGCGCCCACTCGTACGGCGCACCCTCCACCAGCTCCCCCGGCAGAAACCGGGTGACCAGCAACTTCGCGCCCTCATCCGCCCGCACGAGCTCGGCCGCTCTCCCCCGCACGGTCCACGGCCGCAACCAGTTGCGGTGGGCATGGATCTCACGCGCCAGATGGTGATCCGCGTCGTCCGCTGCCTTCGCGATGTACCGCTCGCCGTCCTGCTCCAGCTCCAGCACGAGCGTGCCGACGAGCCCCCAGCTGTGGTCGCGGACGATCGTCGCGGACGGAAGCCAGCGATCCAGTAACGCCTGTTGCCGATCGGAGAGTCGCACGCACTCAGATTAGTGCAGGAAAAGTATGGACGAATTTCCCTGGAAGATTTATCCTGGCCGAATGCAGAATTCACAGGAAAATGTCTCGCTACCATTAAACCTATCATCGGAAATTGCGGAAAGCAAGTCCGGGGAATTCTGGCAGCTCGGGGCCGATCGGGTTCGCCGGATCGGCTTCGGTGCGAAGCGGCTGGCGGGGTCTGCGCTGGCCGACGGGGCGGACGTGCAGGAGCGCGCGATCGCGCTGCTGCGGCGGGTCGTCGAGCTCGGCGTGAACCACATCGACACCGCCGCCTTCTACCCCAGCCACGGAGCGGCCGGCGAGACCGCGTTCGAGAGCCTGGACTGGGCGAACGACGTGATCCGGCGGGCGCTCGCGCCGTACCCGGACGACCTGGTGATCGCGACCAAGGTCGGTCCGACCAAGCACGGGCTGGCCCGCCCGGACGAACTGCGCGGACTGGTCGAGGCCGAGCTGCGGGCGCTCGGCGTGGGCACGCTCGATCTCGTCTACCTCCGGCAGATGCGGCTGGAATCGATCGCCGAGCATTTCGGTGCGCTGGCCGAACTCCAGGCGAAGGGCATGATCCGGCAACTCGGCATCTCGAATGTCCGGGTGCCGCATTTGTACGAGGCCCGCGAGATCGCGCCGGTGGTCGCGGTGCAGAATCGGTACAGCGTCGGATTCGGACGGGCGAACGACGAAATCCTGCAGCTCTGCGGTGAGCTCGGGATCGCGTTCGTCCCGTTCTTCGCGGTGACGGCCGAGTCGCGCGAGGCCGGCGGCGTGCCGGCGTCCGATCCGGTGCGGGAGATCGCCGCGCGGCACGGGGCGACCGACGCACAGGTCCGGCTGGCGTGGACGCTGAGCCGCGGGCCGCACGTACTGGCGATCCCCGGCACGTCCAGCGAGCGCCATCTCGAGGAGAACCTCCGGGCCGGCGACCTCGTCCTCTCCGCCGACGAGCTGACGGCGCTCGATTCGGTCATCGACTGAGCCGGCGGGTGCCCGGGGGACGCTCCCCCGGGCACCTACGATCGTCGGATGCTCAGGACGGTGCTGTTCGACCTCGACGGGACCCTTGTCGACCACGAGTCGGCGGCCGCGGCGGCGGTTGTGGTGTGGGCGGCGGAGCACGGCCTGGTCGGTCCGCGGCTCGCCGCGCAGTGGGCGGCGGTGTCGGACAAGCACTACCAGCGGTATCAGCGGCGGGAGCTGACTTTCCCCGAGCAGCGGCGGCTGCGGGTCCGGGAGTTCCTCGGGGTGGAGGCGAGCGACGCCGAGGCCGACGAGCTGTTCGAGAGCTACGTACGCCGGTACGAGGCGGGCTGGAGCGTGTACGACGACGCCGTACCCGCGTTGCGGGCGGTCCGCGCGGCCGGGCTCGGCGCGGTCGTACTGACGAACGGCAACACCGCGCACCAGACGTACAAGCTCGAGCGGATGGGGCTGACCGCGGAGATCGACGAGCTGATCACCGGCGAGCAGTTGCCCGCACCCAAGCCGGATCCGCGGGCGTTCGCGTACGCGCTCGAACGGGTCGGCGCCGGTCCGGAGGGGGTCGTGATGGTCGGCGACTCGCTCGAGAACGACATCCGCGGAGCGCGGGCGGCCGGGATCCGCGCGGTGCTGATCGATCGGAAGGACGCGCACGCGGACGTCGGCGTACCGCGGATCCGGGTGTTGACCGACGTGCTGGGCTTCAGCCTGCGAGGCGGCGACGACGGGCTCGCTGCCGGCAGGTAGCGCCGCAGTACCGGGCTGGGCGGCCGGTGGACCGGAGCGGAAGGGTGGTGCCGCACTCCTCGCAGCGGTCGTCACGAAAGGGCTGTTCCGTGACGGACGGGCGCAGGCTGTCGAGGACGAGACGAACCAGGCTCAACCCGGCTGACCGGTCGTGGCGGCCACGGAGGATCGCGGCACAGCCGACGGTGAGCGCCACGACGTCGTCGGGATCGAGGTCGGCGCGGACGCCGCCGGATCGCTGGGCGGCGTGCAGCAGCGCGGTCAGGACCTGACGGAAGCGCTGGACCGATGCGGTGAGCATCGGGTGCGGCCAGCTCGCGTCGCCGGCGACGACGTCGCAGATGTGGCCGCCTTTGTCGGTCTTCTCCACGACCTCCTGCAGGAATGCGAACAGTGCCTGCGTTGGCGGGAGGTGCGCCATCAGCCGTTCGCCGGCGGCGACGAGTCCGTCGAGGTGCTGGACGAACACCGCCTCCAGGAGGGCCTGCTTGGTCGGGAAGTGCCGGTAGACGGTGCCGGCGCCGACTCCGGCGCGGCGGGCGATCTCCCCCAGCGGAACCTCCAGGCCGTCCGCCGCGAACGCCTCGCCGGCGGCGGTGAGCATCCTGGCCCGGTTGCGTCGCGCGTCGGCCCGATCGCCACCGTTGATCACTGCGGTCATGTCACGAAACCCCTTGTACGCCCAGGCTCAACCGGGTTGAAGTATTCCAGATATCCATCGAGTACGGGAGACGACATGACCAACACCACTGTCGTGGTCAGCGGGGCTACTGGGAATCAGGGTGGGGCTGCCGCTCGCCGATTGCTGGCAGGTGGGTGGCCGGTACGGGCGTTGGTCCGGGACAAGGCGGCGCCTGCCGCGGAGGCTCTCGCGGCGGCGGGGGCGGAGTTGGTGGTCGGGGATTTCGACGAGCCGTCGACGCTGGCGCCCGCGTTGGAGGGGGCCGGCGGGTTGTTCGCCGTACCGCCGGTTGTTTACGGGCCGGACGGGAGCAATCCGGAGCTGGAGTTTGCCCGGGGGCGTGCGTTGGCTGATGCGGCGGCGGCCGTGGGTGTGCGGCAGGTCGTGTTCACCGGTGTCGCGTCGACGTCCGGTGATGCGTTCGCGGCGCCGGGGAAGCGGCGTACGGAGGAGTATCTGCGGGCGCACATCCCGGTCGTCACGGTGCTCCGGCCGGTGCGGTTCATGACGAACTACCTCGCGCGTCCTGGGCTCGGGCTCGAAGGGTTCGTCGACGGGGTTCACCGGCACCTGTTCCCGCCGGACGAGCCGGTGCAGATGATCGCGCTCGAGGACATCGCGGAGTTCGCCGCGCTGGCGTTCGAGCAGCCGGAGCGGTTCGCGGGGCGGACGCTGGAGCTGGCCGGTGACGAGCTCACGCCGGTCGAGGCCGTCGCGGCGATCGCCGAGGCGACCGGGGTTCCCCTGCGCTACGAGCAGCTCACGCACGACGAGGCGGCCGCGCTCAACCCGCAGATCGCCGAAACTCGCCGGCGCTGGATCGACGGCCAACGCTGGCACGCCGACCTCGAGGCGCTACGGGTGATCCACCCCGGCCTCCGCACCTTGACCGACTGGCTCGCCGAATCCGGGACCGCCGCGCTCCTCGCCGGGCCACTCCGCACGCCCTGAGGCCTGGATCAACCGGCGCCGCCCGCGGTCAGAAGGTGACCTCGTCGGTCTGCTTCACGGCTGCGGTGCGGCCCGGTGCGCGGTGGTTGGCCCAGTAGAGGTTGGTGTGGCCAATGACCTTGTCGGGGGTCGGCGCGCCCCACTCGGACAGGTCCTCGGTGGTGTGCGCGTCACCGACCAGGGTCACGTCGTACCCGCGGACCATCGCGCCGTGGATCGTCGAGCGGATGCACTCGTCGGTCTGCGCGCCGCTGACCACCAGATGGCCGATCCCGGCGTCGGCCAGCACCTGCTCCAGGTCGGTCGCCTCGAACGAGTCCGCGTACGTCTTGTGGACGAGCGCCTCGGAGTCCTCGCGAGACAGCTCCGGGACGAGCTGCCACTCGTCGGAGTCCTTCGCCAGGCCCTCGCCGGAGTGCTGCACCCAGACGACCGGCACTCCCCCGGCCCGCGCCTTCCCGACCAGCATGCCGATGTTGGCAACCACCTGGTTCCGGTCGTACGCCTCCCCGACGACACCGGTCTGTACGTCGACCACCAAGAGAGCCGTGTTCGGCCGCTCGGACAACGTGGACATGCGCCGCTCCTTCCGCTTGAACCTGTACGACCGAACGCTAGCCGCGCCCACCGACAGTCCAGGACCGCAACCGCAACCGGACCGTCGCGACGTCCCCGTCGTCCAGATCCTCCGCCCGGCGAACCGACGCCTTCACCGGCAGCACGTACCGCCCGTCCTTCGGAAACATCGAGGTAGCCCACTCGCTCCCCCCGATCTCCGCGGTCACCGGAATCATCCCCCACCCGTAGGAAACCCGCCCGGCCTCCGCCTCGAAGTACCCACACTCCTCCTCCGGCACCGTCACGAAGTACCACGGCGCCGGTCCGCGCCAATACCAGATCTCCCCGGCAAACTCGATCTCGTTCACAGCCACCCGTCCAGCGCTCGCAGGAAGTCGTCCACTCGCCCGTACCAGACAGAATGCCCTGCACCGTCGATCCCGCGGACGCAGAATCCCAGCGCTTCCAGCTCCCGGGCGCGCTCCGCCGACACGTATCGGCTCGGATCCGCCCGCACCACCAACGACGGCACGCTCGTCCGAAGCGCGGGCCGTCCGGCGTACGAGCGTTCCAGTGCGACGGCCGTCTCGACATCGAACTGCTCCGCCGCCCGAGCCTCCACCCGACAGTCCTCGGCGGACCACCCGGGACGGCTCCCACGCAACTGCCCCTCGTTGCGAGCAGCCCGCGACCGCGCGAAGTGTGCTCGCAGCTCATCAGCCGACCGGCGCGAGGGACCACCCCCGTCCAGCGGTACGTCGACATACACCGCCCGCTCAGGCCGCAGCTCGGCCAATGCCTCCCACAGGACGATCGCCCCGAGCGAGTGTCCGATCGCGAGTGCCGGACGCCTGTCGGCGGCTTCCACGACCGCAGCCACAAAGTCCTCCATGGTCTCGCCGGGCGCCGCCGCGCCGTGCCCCGGCAGGTCGACGGCGACCACGCGATATCCGTAGCCGGCGAGAGCCGGGCCGAGCTCGTGGTACTGCGTCGCCGCGCCGAGCATCCCGTGGATCAGTAGGACCAGGTGCTCGCCCGACCCCCAGGTGAGCATCAGGCGAGGGTGCTGGCGGCTAGGAGGCGTTGGGAGAGTTGGTGGGAGGCGGATTGGAGTTCGGGGCTGGCGAGGATTCGGTAGGGGGCCTGGATGGCGGTCAGTTGGGCGGCGTACCAGGTGGGCTCGTCGGTGCTGGCGAGGAGGCGGGTGTGGGTTTCGTCGATGGGTTCCAGGCGGCCCATGCTGCGGGGGATCCAGCAGGCGGTGTCGTCGCGTGGGGCGTCGATCTCGACCTCGATGGGGTACTTCCAGCCCATCGCGAGGTGCTCTTCGACCATCGCCAGTGCGTCGAGGTCGGCGGGTGGGGTGAAGGTGGTGGGTTGGGGTTCGACGCGGGTGATCTTGTCGACGCGGAGGACCCGTTGGGCGTCCTTCGTGTGGGACCAGCACAGCAGGTACCAGCGGCCGCGGCGTACGACGACCGCCCACGGGTCGACGTCCATCGGGAACTCGCTCTGGTGGCGCCGGTACTGGAGGGTGATCCGGCGGTGCTCGGTGCTGTGCGACACCAGTGCGGCGGTGATCTCCGGGTCGGGCGTCCGTACGCCGGGATCGGGGCCGCGGGCGCTGACCCGGCGGACGGCGTCGGTGGCGCGGGCGACGGGTTCGGGCAGGACGCGGATGATCTTGCCGAGCGCGGTCTCGACCGGGTCCGCCGTACCTCGGGGGCCTTCGAGGACCGCCATCACCAGGCCGAGCGCCTCGGTGGTGCTGAACATCAGCGGCGGCAGCCGGAGCCCGCGGCCGACGCGATAGCCGCCGTACGGGCCGCGCGTCGACTCGATCGGGATGTCGGCCTCGCGCAGGATCGCGACGTACCGGCGGGCGGCGCGTTCGGAGACGCAGAGCTTGTCGCCGAGTTGTTCCGCGGTGATGCCGGGCCGGTTCTGGATCAGCTCCAGCACCATCAGGGTGCGCGCGGTCGGGCTCACGTCGTACGCCATCGTCCACCGTTCCGGAAGAAGTCCGTCCGGTTCCGAGGGTAGCCCAGTCTGGGAGGATCGTCGGGTGCGGGCGGATCGGTTGGTGGCGGTGCTGTTGCTGATGCAGGCCCGCGGGCGGGTGACGGCGGCCGAGGTCGCGGCGGAGCTGGAGATCTCGGTGGCGACCGCGCGCCGCGATCTGGAGGCGTTGTCCACAGCCGGCATCCCGGTCTATCCACAGCCTGGGCGGAACGGTGGCTGGCAACTGGTCGGCGGTGCCCGTACCGATCTGAGCGGCCTGTCCGCGACCGAGGCGCAGGCGCTGTTCCTGCTCGTCGGCCCGGCGGCCTCGATCGCCCCGGACGCGAAGGCCGCGCTCCGCAAGCTCGTCCGCGCGCTGCCGGACACCTTCCGCGAGCACGCACAGGCGGCCGCCGAAGCAGTCGTGATCGACCCGGCGCGCTGGGGCGAGCACGTGAAGGAACGGCCGGAGCTGGTACGCCGCCTCCAGGACGCCGTCGTACGCCGGGAACGGCTGCGATTGGTCTACTCCGGCCGCGGCCGCGACCCGTCCGAACGGGTCGTCGAACCGCTCGGGCTCGTCGACAAGGACGACGTCTGGTACCTGCTCGCGGGGACCGCCGACGGCCGGCGGACGTTCCGCGTCGACCGGATCGACACCGCGGAGCCGACCGGTGACTCCTTCGAGCGACCGGGCGACTTCGAACTGTCGTCGGCCTGGGCCGAGATCGTCGAACGGATGGAGGAACGCCGATCGGGGCTGACGGCAACAGTGCTGATGGACGAGCGGTTCGTGTGGGTGATGCGGGACCGGCTCGGCCGCCACTGCGAGGTCGACGGCACGGTCGGCGAGCGCGTCCGGGTCCGGGTGACCGCGCCGACGCCGTTGATGATCGCGCAGCACCTGGCCGGCTGGGGCGGGTCGATCGAGGTGGTCGATCCGCCGTCGGTCCGGGCGGAACTGGCCCGTCTTGGCCGGGAATTGACCGACCGGTACGCCGCGGTGGACCACCCGGGTGAGTAAGGTGCCATGGTTCAGCGTGTCCCGATCAAGCCTCAGGAACCATTCGTGACCACATCCCCTCCCCAGCCGCCGCAAGGCCCGTACTCAGGTCAGCCGGACGGTTACGGCCCGCCACCGCAGCAGTTCCCGCAGTACGGCCAGCCCGGCCCGCAGGACCACCAGCAGGGCCAGCAGTACCCAGGCCAGCAGGCCCCGCAGTACCAGGGCCAGCCCGGGCCGTACCAGCAGCAGTACGCCGGTCAGCCGGGCCAGCAGGCACCGCAGTACGGCCAGTACCAGCAGCCCGGTCAGCAGCAGGGCCAGTACCCGGGTCAGCAAGGCCAGTCGTTCCCGCAGCAGGCGTATGCCGCGCCGCAGGGCCAGATGGTGTGCCGCTTCTGCGGCGGGTACCCGGCGGTACAGGCAACTGTCCGCGGCCACCAGGGCATGATCATCCTGATGCGGTTCCTCAAGCTGCAGGGCCCGTTCTGCCGCACGTGTGGGGTCGCGTCGGTCCGCGACATGACCTCGAAGAGCCTCTGGCAAGGCTGGTGGGGCATCGGCTCGTCGATCATCAACCCGATCACGATGCTGATGAACATCGGCCCGATGCAGAAGTTCAAGAAGCTTCCGGAGCCGTCGCCCGGTCCGGGCCGGCCGATGAACCCGGGCAAGCCGCTGTTCCAGCGCCCGGCGATCCTGATGCTGCTGCTGCCGTTCGCGTTGATCGCGCTGCTGATCGTCGGCAACCTGAACTCGGTCGAGAACAAGGCCACGGTCGGCGCCTGCGTCGTCAACAAGGGCACGTCGAGCAACCCCGACGTGAAGGTCGTCGCGTGCAGCTCGTCCGACGCGGAATACCGGGTCATCGACAAGCTCAACTCGACGGACGAGAGCCAGTGCGGTGACGACGCCGACGCGACGTACGTCGACGAGAAGAACGACTACACGCTCTGCCTGGCGAAGATCAAGTGAGTACGGCGGGGTCCCGACTGCGGGACCCCGCTTCCTCAGCTGTAGTAGCCCTCGACGGGCACGCGGGCCTCGTCGTACAGGGCAGGGCCTTCCAGTGGGACGCCTGTGAAGTTGCCTGTGGTCTTGAGGCCGTTCAACTGCTCGCCTGACAGTGCGAACACGACCTTGCCCAGGCCTGAGCGTGCCAGGGCGCCCGTGCACATCTCGCACGGCTGGCAGCTGGTGTACATGGTCGTGCCGGCCGCTGCCTCCGGCGTCAGGTGCTGCGCGGCCCAGACCGCCAGCTTCAGCTCGGGGTGGAAGCTGATGTTGCCCTCGCTGATCGTGGTGTTGTGGTCCTCCGCGAGTACGTCGCCGTCCGGGCCGACCAGCAGCGAGCCGAACGGCGGGTCGCCGGCCTCCCGCGACGCCGTGGCCAGCGCGATCGCTCGGCGCAGGAATCCTTCTGCTTCAGGTGTCACGTCGTCTCCAGTTCTCCGCAATCGTTGCCAACGCCTGCCACGCCGTCTCCGGCCGCTCGGTCTCCGCCGGATCACCGACGAACGGGTCGAGTACGACGCTCCCGGCGCCGAGGTCCCGCAGTACGGCGAGGTCCCGCAGCACCTGGTCGACCGATCCTTCGCCCGCGATCCGATCATCGTCCGGCAGCGGGTCGCCGGTCAGCCGGAGCAGGATCCGCGGCGCGAACCCTGGTACCGGCCGGTTCGCCTCCGCCGAGAGCGCCCGCAGCCGCGCCAGGCCGGCCCGCAACTCCGTAACAGTCTGCCGCAGCGGGTGCCACGCGTCGGCGTACCGCACGCTCCGCCGGAGCGCCGGCGTACTGCTGCCGCCCACCCACAACGGAACCAGGCCCCGCAGCTCCGCCAGCACCTCGTCGGTACGGCGGCCGCGGGCGGCGAAGTCCGCACCGAGCGCCTCGAACTCCTGCCGCGCCCAACCCGCGCCGACGCCGAGCACGAGCCGGCCGTCGCTGAGCGCGTTCAGGTTCGCCGTCATCCTTGCCGTGAGCAACGGATGCCGGTACGGCGCGATCAGTACCGTGGTGCCGAGCCGGACCCGGTCGGTGATGCCGGCCAGCCAGCTCAGCGTGGTGAACGGCTCGTAGAACGGCTCCGGGTACTGCTCGGCGACGTCCGGCGTGACGACCACGTGGTCCGACACCATCAGCAGGTCGTACCCGAGTCCTTCGACGACCCGGGCCCAGTCGCGCAGCCGCGCCGGGTTCGTCCCCGGCCCGAAGTTCGGCACGTTCACCCCGAGTTCCATGCCCATCAGGCTATCCAGGCGAGGCCGCCTGCTTGAAGAGATTCCTCACGGCGCATCAGGCCATCAGCCGTGGAATCACCGGTAGATTGGCCGGATGACCGAGAGTCTCGATCCGACCGACTGGGCGATCCTCGACGAGCTGCAGGCCGACGCCCGGCTGTCCCTGACCGAGCTCGGCCGGCGGGTGAGCCTGAGCGCGTCCGCGACCACCGAGCGGGTCCGGCGGCTGGAGTCGATCGGCGTGATCACCGGGTACCGCGCCGAGGTCGACCTGACGAAGGTCGGCTACCCGGTGCTGGCCGTCGTCCGGCTGAAGTACCCCGGCAACAAGCACGAGCCGCTGCACCGGCTGCTGGCCGAGCGCGGCGAGATCCTGGAGTGCCTGCGGACCACCGGCGACGACTGCTACACGCTGAAGGTGGCCGCGGCGTCGATGCCGCACCTGGAGGAGCTGGTCAACGAGCTGACCGACTTCGGCAGTACGACGACCAACCTCGTCTACTCGCAGACGCAAGCGTACCGCGGCCCGCAAAAGCCGGTGGCCGGACAGCCCTGAGGATGAGAGCGTGTCCCGATGCTGACCGTCCTCGGTATCGCCGTCTCCCCCGACCTGCTCGACCGCTGGGGCGACTGGCTCGCACCGGACGAGCAGCCGTTCTTCGTCACGCCGAAGCAGGCGAACGCGTGGCAGCTCGGCACCGACGACCGCGAGCCGAGCCGCGAGGACCGCGACACGTACTGGATCTACGCGATCGATGCGAAGGCGGCGCGTACGGCGTGGCTGAGCGAGGCGACGTACGGCGAACTTCCCAAGGCGACTCGGGCTGCCTTGGTGCGGGCGCAGGTGAACCATGGGCGAGGGTCCGTGCCGACCGTGCGGAGGTGGGCCGGTGTTGTGGGGCCTGGTGCGCGGCAGCAGGCGGACGGGCATCGGTTTGTGTGGTGGAAGTCGTTGCTGCGGGATCCGAAGGCGGTACTGCCGGGGATCGTCAGCGAGGACCTAGGACCGAGTAGGCATGCGGAGGTTCGCAGGTGGCCGCGGGCGCTGCCGCGGGTGCGGGAGTTGGCGGGGACGTTTGCGGATGGGAGTGGGCCGAACTGCTTCGGGACTGTGATGGCGGCGTGTGGGGTTGAGGGGGCTGAGCACGTGTGGATGGTGCGCGAGCCGTTCGGGGAGTGGCTGGCGGCGCACACCGAGCGTGGCGGGAAGGACGACGTACCGGGCACGGTCTTCGTATGGCGGAACGCCGAGGGGCTGGTGGAGCACGCGGGGCTGACGATCGGCGACGGGTGGATGCTGCACAAGCCGTCGCAGGCGTGGAAGTCGCCGCGCAAGGTACGGACGGTGGCGGAGGTGAAGCGCGCCACGCGGACCGCCGGCTGGCGGCTCGAACGCCATAGGGTTGTGCTGTGAGGCTGCTCGTCACCAGCGCCGCGGGACTCCTGGGGCGTGAACTCCTGCGGGTCGCGCCGCACGACGTCGTCCCGGCGTACCACTCGCAGCCGGTCGCGGGCGGCGTTCAGCTGGACGTACGGCGGCCCGACCAGGTCCGCGACGTGATCCGGGAGGTCGCGCCGGACGGGATCATCCACACCGCGTACAAGCAGGACGACTGGGAGACCACCGCCACCGGCGCGGTCAACGTCGCGCTCGCGGCCGAGGGCGTGCGGCTGGTGTTCGTGTCGACCGATGCGGTGTTCGGCTCCCGCGCTACGCCTTACCGCGAGTCCGAGCAGCCCTGCCCGACCACGCCGTACGGCGCCGCCAAGGCAGCGGCCGAGACCGCCGTCCGGGCACTCCGCCCGGACGCGGTCATCGCCCGTACGTCGCTGATCATCGGCTCGGACGGCGCCTCGGTGGAAGAACGCCGGGTACGACGTCTCGCCGCCGGCGAACCCGGCTCGTTCTACACCGCGAACATCCGCTGCCCGATCCACGTCACCGACCTGGCGTCTGCCCTGCTCGAGCTGCTGCTCCTCGACGTCGAAGGCATCACCCACGTCGCCGGCCCCGAACCGCTGAGCCGCCACGCCCTCGGCCGCCTGATCGCCACCCGTGACGGCCTCGCCCCGGACGACCTACCGTCCGAACCAGGGGCGCTGTCGGACATCCGCCTCGACACCCGCACCACGCAGAGCCTGCTGCGCACCCGCCTCCGGGCGCCCTCGGAGTTCCTCAGTCGTTGACCGTGGTGGTGACCGGGGTGCCGAGCTCGACGGTGCGGCTGACCGTGCAGAGGCGGTCGTGCGACATCTTCACCGCGCGTGGGAGTGCCTCGCGGGCCTTGTCGCCGTCCTCGCCCTCGGGGAAGTGCACGGTGAACTCGATCGCCAGGTTCTGCATCCGGTTGCCCTCGTCGGCGTCGCGGATCTTGTCGCCCTTGACCACCGCGCTGAACTCGGTCGGCTCCGCGCGCCGGCTGACCACGATGTCGACGTCGATCGCCGAGCAGGTGCCGATCGCGGCCAGCAGCAGCTCGACCGGGGTGAAGTCGGTGTCCTCGCCGCCGGAACCGACCCGGATGCTGCCGCCGCGGGCGTTCTTCACCTCGTAGCTGCTGTTCGCCACGCGTTCGAAGCTGACCTGGCGGAGTGTGTCTGCCATCGTTCCGTCACATTCTGTTGCTTGTGGCAACGTTAGAGGTTCTGCAGGGCCTCGCGGACCGGGGTGTCGCCGGCCACGAGTTCGAGGGTGCGGCCGATCGCGGCCGGGGTGTCGCACAGCCCGGCGAGCACGAGCGCGACGTCGTCCCGGGTGATCCGGCCGTTCCCGGTTTTGTCGGCGAGGTACACCGTGCCGGTGCCGGGGTCGTCGGTCAGGCTGCCGGGCCGCAGTACCGTCCAGTCCAGGTCGCGGGCGCGCAGGTCCTCCTCGGCCGCCCACTTCGCCTTCAGGTACACCGTGAACGTCGCGTCGTCGGTCAGCGAGTCGGCCCGGTCCGCGCCCATCGAGCCGACCTGGAGGTGCCGCCGTACGCCGGCCTGCTCCGCGCCGTCAGCGAACAGCGCGGCCGCTCCGCGGTCGACGGTGTCCTTCCGGGCGTTCCCACTCCCCGGACCCGCACCGGCGGCGAAGATCGCGACGTCGGCACCACGCAGTACGCCGGCAACGGCAGCTGCGTCGGCCTGCTCCAGGTCGAGTACGGCGGCCTGCCCGCCGGCCGCGGCGATGTCCGCCTCGTGGTCCGGGTTGCGCACGATGCCGACCACCTGATGACCGTCCGCGCTCAGCAGCCGGGTCAGGCGCAGCGCGATCTGTCCGTGTCCACCTGCAATGACGACTCGCATACCTGCACACTATCTCCGTGCCATTCGCAGCAGCCATCGACGGGACACAGATCGCCTACCAGGTTCGTGGCGAGGGGCAACCACTTGTGTTGCTGGCGGGGCAGTCGAACGACCATACGTGGTGGGACCCGGTGCGAATGGATTTCGAGGAGCAGCACCAGACGATATCCCTGGACTGGAGGGGTACGGGGAGCAGCGGCAAGCCGGATGAGGTGTACAGCACGCGCGCGTTCGCGCAGGACGTGGTCGCTGTGCTGGACGCTCTTGGGGTGAACTCCGCCCATATCTATGGGACCTCGATGGGTGGGCGCGTCGCGCAATGGCTCGCGATCGACGCACCGGAGCGGGTCGACAGACTCGTCCTCGGCTGCACCTCACCCGGAGCGGCCCACGGGTACGAACGGAGCCAGGAGATCCGCAAGGCACTGGCCGACCCGGCGAAGACCGACAGCGTGCTACTCGATCTGATGTACACGCCGGCCTGGCTCGCGAACAACGCCGGTCCGTACTACGTGCTCGGCGACAAGACGATGCCGCCGTACGCCAAGGGCCGTCACCTCGTCGCCAGCAACCGGCACGACGCGTGGGACGGCCTGCCGGGCATCACCGCGCCGACGCTGATCCTGCACGGCACCGACGACGTCTTCAGCCCGGTCGCCAACGCCGAGCTCCTCGCCGGCCGGATCCCGAACGCGCGCGCCGAGCTGATCGAAGGCGCCCGGCACGCGTACTTCCACGAGTTCCGTGAGGTGGCGAGTCCCGCCGTACTAGCCTTCCTGGGCGCCGCGCAGGACCGGGCGTAGTGCGTCGAGTACGGCGGCGTCCTCGATCGTCGACGGGACCGGCTCGTCGCGGCCGTCGGCGATGCCGCGCATCGTCCGGCGCAGGATCTTCCCGGACCGGGTCTTCGGCAGCGCGTCCACCACCGACACGTCCCGGAACGCCGCCACCGGCCCGATCTCCCGGCGTACCGCCGCCACCAGTTCGTCGCGCAGTACGTCGTCGGTGACCGTGGCCCCCGCCTTCAGGACGACGAAGGCGCGCGGCAACTGTCCCTTCAACGCGTCGTGCACCCCGATCACCGCGCACTCCGCGACGGCCGGGTTCGACGCCACGACCGCCTCGATCGACCCGGTCGACAGCCGGTGGCCGGCGACGTTGATCACGTCGTCGGTGCGGCCCATCACGAAGATATAGCCGTCGTCGTCGATGTAGCCGCCGTCACCGGTGAGGTAATACCCGTCGTACTCCTTCAGGTAGCTGTCGATGTAGCGCTGGTCGTCGCCCCACAGCGTCGGCAGTGCGCCCGGCGGGAGCGGTAGCTTGATCGCGATCGAGCCTTCCTCGTGCGGCAGCAGTTCCTTGCCGTTCAGGTCGAGGATCTGCACGTTCCACCCCGGCATCGGCACGGTCGCCGACCCCGGCTTGGTCGGCAGCGGCTCCAGCCCGCGCGGGTTCGCGGCGATCGGCCAGCCGGTCTCGGTCTGCCACCAGTGGTCGACGACCGGTACGTCGAGGTGCTCGTGCGCCCAGTGGTACGTCTCCGGGTCCAGCCGCTCCCCCGCCAGGAACAACGTCCGGAACGTGTCCATCGGGTACTTCGCCAGCTCGGCCGCCTCGGGGTCCACCTTCTTGATCGCCCGGATCGCGGTCGGCGCGGTGAACAGCGCCTTCGCGCCGTGCTCGGAGATCACCCGCCAGAACGCGCCGGCATCCGGCGTACCGACCGGTTTGCCTTCGTACAGGACGGTTGTCGCGCCGACCAGGAGCGGCGCATAGACGATGTACGAGTGGCCGACGACCCAGCCGACGTCCGAGGCCGTCCACCACACGTCGCCCGGGCCGATGTCGTACACGTTGCGCATCGTCCAGGCCAGCGCGACCGCATGCCCGCCGTTGTCGCGGACCACGCCTTTCGGGCGTCCCGTCGTTCCGGAGGTGTAGAGGATGTAGAGCGGGTCGGTCGCGGCGACCGGTACGGGGTCGGCCGGCTGGGCCACCAGCGAGGACCAGTCGAGATCCCGCTCCCCCAAGTGCGCTTCGGCCTGCGGTCGCTGGAAGACGATCGTGTGCTCGGGCTGGTGCGACGAGATGGTCAGCGCCTCGTCGATGATCGGCTTGTACTCGACCACCCGGGTCGGCTCGATCCCGCAGGACGCGGCGACGATCACCTTCGGGCCGGCGTCCTCGATCCGGGCGGCGAGTTCGCGGGGCGCGAAGCCGCCGAACACGACCGAGTGGATCGCGCCGAGGCGCGCGCAGGCGAGCATGGCGACGACCGCCTCCGGGATCATCGGCATGTAGACGATGACCCTGTCACCTTTGCCGACCCCGAGAGAAGCGAGTGCGCCGGCGAACCGGGCGACGTCGTCGCGCAGCTCGGCGTAGGTGAAGCTCGCGGAGCTGCCCGTCACCGGCGAGTCGTAGATGAGCGCGGTGCGGTCGCCGTCGCCGGCCTCGACGTGCCGGTCGAGCGCGTTGTACGACGTGTTCAGCTGGCCGTCGGGAAACCACCGGAAGATCGGTGCCGCACTCGCGTCCAGGGCCCGGGTCGGCGGCCGCGTCCAGGAGATCGCCTCGGCCGCCGCCAGCCAGAACCCGTGCGGGTCGTCCAGGCTCCGGCGATAACTCTCGTCGTACGCGCCCATGGGCAGGGCCTCCCAACCGTCGGCTGTTCCCCATCGTGGCAGGGTTGGGGCATGACGGTAAGTGTCGACGACGTCCAGAAGGCCATCCAGCAGGCCGCGCGGCGGATCGCCGGACGGGTCCGGCGTACTCCGGTGATCGAGGTGGCGCCGGGACTGACCTTCAAGCTCGAACTGTTGCAGCACACCGGTTCGTTCAAGCCGCGGGGCGCCTTCAACCGGTTGCTGACCGCCAAGGAGAACGGCGAGCTGGGCGGCCAGGGCATCGTCGCCGCGTCCGGCGGGAACCACGGGCTGGCGGCCGCGTACGCCGCCCGCGAACTCGGCGTACCGGCCCGGATCTTCGTGCCCGAGACGACACCCGCCGCGAAGCTGAGCAAGCTGCGGACGCTCGGCGCGGACATCGTGCAGGTCGGCACCGAGTATGCCGTCGCGTACGAGGCAGCGCTCAAGGCGCAGAGCGAGTCCGGCGCGCTGCTCGTGCACGCGTACGACCAGCCGGAGGTGGTCGCCGGTCAGGGCACGGTCGGCCTCGAACTCCTCGAACAGATCGACGACTTCGACACGGTCCTGGTCGCCGTCGGCGGCGGCGGTCTGATCGGCGGAATCGCGACCGCGATCGGCGACAACGCCCAGGTCATCGGCGTAGAGCCCGCCCTCGCCCCGACCATGAACCGGGCGTTGCACGCCCAACGCCCGACCGACGGCCCCGTCGGCGGTGTAGCGGCCGACTCCCTGGGCGCCCGCAGACTGGGCGATCTCGCCTTCCAAGCAGTCCAGGGCCATCACGTACAGTCCGTCCTGGTCGACGACGATTCGATCGTTGCCGCCCGCAAGCAGCTGTGGGCGACGTACCACCTGGCCACCGAGCACGGCGGCGCCACGGCGTACGCGGCCCTGACGTCGGGCGCCTACAAACCGGCCGACGGCGAGCGCGTCGTGGTGGTCCTCTGCGGCGCGAACACCGACCCGAGCACGCTCACGTAGTACGAGCCTGCTTGTCGTCGGCGAGCACCCAGGCCGCGAAGAGCCCGGCGATGCCGCCGCACAGATGCCCCTGCCAGGAGATGCCGTCCTGCGGCAGCAGGCTGGTCAGCAGGGCGCTCCCCCAGACCATGATCACGACGATCCCGACCAGCACCTGACCGATCCGCCGGTTGAACAGCCCGCGGACGATCAGGTACGACGCGTACCCGAAGACCAGGCCGCTCGCGCCGATCGTGATCACGTTCGGCGGTGAGATCAGCCAGGTCCCGAACCCGCCCAGCACGGTCACGATCGCGGTCACCGACGCCAGCCGGGCCGCGCCACTCACCGCGATCAGCGCGCCGAGCGTGACCAGCGGCAGCGTGTTCGAGATCAGGTGCCCGAACCCCATGTGCAGGAACGGCGAGGTCAGGATCCCGACCAGGCCACGCGGCTGCCGGGAGATGATCCCGTACTGGTTCAGGTCGCCGTGCATCGCGGTGTCGACGACCTCGATGAGCCACATCAGCCCGACCAGGCCCGCGAGCAGCTTCAGCCCACCACCGACCTTCGCGGTGTCCACAGTCCGCCCGGTCCGCTTCGCCGGCGTCTGGAAGCTCATACCCCTACGATGCCGCATCCGGCCAAGTCTCAGACCTTGACAGGCGCGGCGACAGCGGAACGTGACGTCTGCGATACTGCGAGTGGCACTCGTCGAGTGAGGGGGAACGATGCCGATCGCTGTCTACGTCCTTGGCCTGAGCATCTTCGCGCAGGGCACGTCGGAGCTGATGCTCGCCGGGCTGCTCCCCGAGCTGGCTACGGACCTGCACGTCTCGATCCCGCAGGCGGGTCTGCTGATCTCCGCGTTCGCGGCGGGCATGCTCGTCGGAGCCCCGGTGCTCGCGGTCGTCACGCTCACCTGGTCCCGGCGTACGGCGCTGCTCGTCTTCCTCGCGATCTTCGCGATCACCCATGTCGCGGGCGCCCTGACCACCAGTTACGCCGTACTGCTCGCGACCCGAATCGTCGGCGCGTTCGTGTACGCCGGATTCTGGTCGGTGGCCGCGGTGACGGTCGTGGCGCTGGTGCCGTCGAACGCCCGCGCCCGCGCGATGAGCGTCGTGACCGGCGGGCTCACGATCGCGACGATCATCGGCCTGCCCCTCGGGACCGTCCTCGGTCAGCACCTCGGCTGGCAGTCGGCGTTCTGGACCGTCGCCGGCCTGTGCGTACTCGCGATGGCCGGTGTCGTCACCACCGTCCCCGCCGGACGGCCCGATCCCGCGACCGCGCCCCGCCTGCGCGAGGAACTCCGGGCGCTCCGCAACACCCGCCTCTGGCTGGCCTTCGCCACCACGGCGCTGGTCACCGCGACGATCCTGATCGTCTTCAGCTACCTGGCGCCGCTCCTCACCCAGGCCGCCCACATCCCGCCCGCCGTCGTCCCGGGCGTCCTCGCGCTCTACGGTCTCGGGTCGTTCATCGGCATCACCATCGGCGGCCGATTCGCCGACGCGCTCCCGTTCCACACGTTGTTCATCAGCATCACCGGACTGGTCACGCTGTCCGCCGTACTCGCCCTGACCGCCCACGTCGCCGTCCTGGCGATCGCTGTGATCGTGTTCCTGGGTGCCTTCGGCTTCGCCGCGAACCCGGCCCTGAACGCTCGCGTCTTCAGCCTGGCCGGGGACGCGCCGACGCTCGCGACCGCCACCAACTTCTCCGCGTTCAACGTCGGCATCACCGCCGGCCCGTGGCTCGGCGGCCTCGCGCTCGACGCCGGCGCGGGCTACCCGACCCTCGGCTGGATCGCGGTCGCGACCGGACTGGCGGCGCTCGCGACGGTGCTCTTCGCCGCGCTGGTCAGTTCACCGGTCCCTGCGGATCGAGGTGCGTCGGATCGAAGTCGGCGTGCCGCTTGAACACGTACTTGTTCAGCAGCCACGTCAGCGCCCACAGCCCGACCCCGACGAGCATCAGCCAGCCGGCGATCTTGTAGTCCGCCGAGTCCCGCCCCGACAACGGGCTCGCCAGGTACACGCACAGTACGACGCCCACGACCGGCAGCGCGGTGGGTGCGTGGAAGTGCTTGTGCTCGACCTTGTCCCGGCGCAGCACCAGCACCGCGACGTTCACGACCGCGAAGACGCACAGCAGCAGGAACGCCGTCGTACCTCCGAGGGCCGCGAGGTCGGCGTATCCGATCAGGAAGAACGCGAGCAGCGTGGTGAAGAGGATCGCGATGTACGGCGTGCGCCGCTTGTGCAGGACGCGTCCGAGCGGGCCGGGCAGCACCCGCTCGTGGGACATCCCGTACAGCAGGCGGCTCGCCATCAGCATGTTGATCAGCGCCGAGTTCGCGACCGCGAACATCGTGATCCACGCGAACACCTCGAGCGGGAACCCGGGCGCACCCGCCTGGACGACCTTGAGCAGCGGTGTCGCGCCCTTGTTCAGCTCGTCCGGCGAGACCAGCGCGACCGCGGAGATCGCGACCAGCACGTAGATGACGCCGGTGATGCTCAGCCCGATCAGCATCATCCGCGGGAAGATCCGGACCGGGTCCTTGGTCTCCTCGGCCATGTTCACCGAGTCCTCGAACCCGACCATCGCGAAGAACGCCAGCGCGGTCGCCGCCGTCACCGCACCGAACGGCGACTCCCCCGCCGGCACGTGGAAGTCGGTCAGCCGGGAGGTGTCGCCGCCGCCGCCGATCAGCGCCCAGGCGCCGACCCCGATCACGATCAGCAGGCCGCTCAGCTCGACGCAGGTCAGCACGACGTTCGCCTTCACGCTCTCACCCACGCCGCGCAGGTTGACCAGCGCGATCAGTGTCATGAAGCCGAGCGCGGTGATCATCAGCAGCGCGCCACGGTCCGGGTCGAGGTGCGCGGCCGAGAAGAAGTTCGCCGCGAACGCCTTCGACGCGCTGGACGCCGACGTCAGGCCGGAGCACATCACCGCGAACGTCAGCAGGAACGTGAGGAAGTGGATGCCGAACGCCTTGTGCGTGTAGACGGCCGCGCCGCCGGCTTTCGGGTACTTCGTGACCAGCTCGAGGTAACTGGTCGCGGTCAGCATCGCGACCACGAACGCGCACAGGAACGGCAGCCAGACCGCACCGCCGACCTCACCGGCCACCTTCCCGGTCAGCGCGTACACGCCGGTGCCCAGGATGTCCCCGACGACGAAGAGCAGCAGCAGCCCCGGACCCATCACCCGGTTGAGCTCGGGACGTTCGACCACGGCCGCGTCACTCATCGTGCCTCCCTCAGACCGGATCCATAACGTCCATCGTCGCATCTGAGAGCCACCTGAGAACCCCGAACGCGCGGGTTGCGGCATCATGGCGCGCGTGATGCACCTACGACTGATCGTTCCGCCGGAGCGCAGCGAACACGTCCTGGACACCTTGGTCGACGATCCGCGGGTCACCAGCATCGTCCGGCTGCCCGGCGCCGCCCGCCGCCCCGACGGCGACGTGGTCGAGTGCGACGTGACCCGCGAGGCGACCTCCGACATCCTCGGCTTCCTGAAGACCGAGGGCCTGTACGACGAGGGCGCGGTCGCGCTGTCGGCCGTCGACTCGGCGCCGTCGCGGAACGCCCAGGCCGCGGAGAAGGCGGCACCCGGCGCGCCGGGCGACGCGGTGATCTGGGACGCCGTCGTCGACCAGGCGTACAACGAGGCCGGCGGGTCGTGGGTGTACTACGCGTTCCTGACGCTGGCGACGATGATCGCCTCGGTCGCCGTGGTCACCGATTCCGCGATCCTGGTCGTCGGCGCGATGGTGGTCGGGCCGGAGTTCGGAGTGGTCGCGGCGCTCGCCGTCGGGCTGTTCCTGCGCAAGCGCGGGCTCACGCGAGCGTCGTTCGTACTGCTCGTCAAAGGGTTCGTACTCGCGATCCTGCTGACCGCGATCGCCGCGCTGCTCGCGCGTGCGGTCGGGTGGGTGGACGTGAACGACGTGACCGCCGCGCGTCCGTTGACCGGGTTCATCTGGCGGCCGGACAAGTGGTCGGCCGTGGTCGCCGTACTCGCCGGCTGTGCCGGGGTGCTGTCGCAGACGGCCGGTCGCGGGAACGCGCTCGTCGGCGTGTTCATCTCCGTCACCACCGTTCCGGCCGCCGGCGACCTGGCCTTGTCGCTCGCGCTGTGGGCGCCGCACCAGATCGGCGGGTCCGCGGCGCAGCTCGGGATCAACCTGGCCGGTATGACGGTGGCCGGCGTCCTCACGCTGCTCCTGCAGCGGGTCGTCTGGCGCAGTTACCTGCGGGTCAAGCGCAGGTCGGGCGCGCGCGTTGAGGCTTGACCAGGCGTCCCCTGTCCGGTCCGCGCGCGCCCGGCACGTCAGATTTACCCCACCCGAGGGGGTCGTGCACCTGTTCGGGTACTGACGTATGTCGGCCATGACGTGAAGTCGCCAAACCGGTCGAGCCCGTCCGGGGAACGAGATAGCCTGATCGGATGCTGGAGTCCGTGGGGGTGGAGCCGCCCGACGAGGAGGCCTACCGGGCGCTCCTGTCGGCGCCGGGCTGCGACGTCCAGCAGCTCGCCGACCGCCTCGGCCGGGACGTCCAGGACGTGGTCGCGACCGTCGGCCGGCTCGAGAAGCTCGGCCTGCTGACCAGCACCTCCGACGACCCGGTCCGGCTGCTGCCGACCCGCCCGGACGTCGCGGTGGACGCGCTGGTCGCCGTACGGCGGGCCGAGCTGGACCGCGTCCGCGCGGAGGCCCGGGTGCTGCTGTCCGAGCTGAGCACCCAGGAGCGGTACCGGCCGGAGAACCTCGTCGAGGTCATCGTCGGGCAGGAGGCGATCGCGGCCCGCTTCACCCAGCTGCTGAACGGGACGCGGAACCAGCTCCTCGTCCTCGACCGCCCGCCGTACGCCGCCCAGGCTGACGAGTCCGACAGTACGGTCCGTGGACTCCTCGGCGACGGGGTCGTCGTGCACGGCATCTACTCCCCCGACTCGCTCGACATCCCGGGCGGCGTCGACGAGGCGTTCAGCGCGGCCGACGCGGGCGAGACCTCACGGGTGCATCCGCAGGTGCCGATGAAGCTGGCCGTGTTCGACGGGAAGATCGCGCTGCTGCCGTTGTCGGTGGACCAGCTGGTCGACAGCGCTCTCGTCGTACATCCGTGTGCCTTGCTGGACGCGTTGACGGAGATGTTCTGGCTGCTGTGGGACCAGGCGGTGCCGGTCGTCCCGGCCGCCAAGGCCGACCCGACCGACGCCCGCCTGATGACGCTGCTCGCCGCCGGATTCAAGGACGACGCGATCGCCCGCCAGCTCGCGCTGAGCAGCCGCACCGTGGGCCGCCGGGTCGCCGAACTGATGGAGACGCTGGGCGCCCGCACCCGTTTCCAGGCCGGCATCCACGCCCAGCGCCGCCACCTCCTCGAGGACTAGCAGGTGCCGAGCATCTGCTGGAGTGCGGTCTTCTCGGTCGACTGCAGCGACAGCTTGTAGGTGTACTTCACCCAGATCCAGTAGCGGGCGTACATGCAGTGCACCGCGGTGTTGGTCGGCTTCCACTCCGACGGGTCCCGGTCGCCCTTCGAGCGGTTGCTCGACGCCGACACCGCGATCAGCTGCGAGATCGTCAGGTTGTTCGCGAACTCCTGGCGTTTCGCCTGCGTCCAGCCGCTGGCGCCCGACTTCCACGCCTCCGCGAGCGGCACGATGTGGTCGATGTCGACGTCCGACGAGTTCGTGAACGTCTGCTTGTCGTAGACGCTGTACCAGCTGCCGGCGGTCGGGTGGCAGCTGCTGTCGACCTGTACGCCGGTGCCGTCGCGCTTCAGCACCTCTTCGCGGGTGTCACAGGTCCCCGACTGGATGATCCAGTGCGGGAACTTGTCCCGGCTGTAGCCGGTCGTCGAGCCCTCCGCCTTCACGGTCAGGCTCGCCAGCTCGGTGGCGGCGGTGCTCGCCGACGGCGGGGTCGGCGGGGACGCGAACACCGGGCCGGTGCTGAGGGCAAGGGCCGCGGTCGCGGCCACGGTCGTGATCAGGAACGTGCTGATGCGTCGCATGGGTCAGGCCTCCGATGGGTGGGGCGGATCCCCCCTGACGTTGCGCCCTTCAGCCTTCCCGCATCACCCTGCGTGGGAAACCACTCACCAGTTACAGTCGAGTGAACGTCAGTCGTGTTCCACGACGGTCAGCGTCCAGCCGGCCGTCGTCGCGCGGTCCAGTTCGGCGTTCCAGCGCTCGTTCACCAGCTTGTGCAGGGATTTCGCGGTCCCCGGATCCTTGCCCGACTCAAGCAAGTGCCGCGCGACCAGGCCGCGGGTGTGCTTCGCGTTGTGCGAGACAACGGTCCGTACGCCGTTCCGCTCGCGGACCACGTTCACCGACACCCACTTGTCCGCCTGCGCACCGCTCGGCCGCCACGCGGCGACGTACGTCGAGGACCGGCAGTCGACGAGCACGCCGTCGACGTCCTTGAGGGCAGCGTTCAACGGATCGCGCCACACCGACGCGAGCGGTCCGTGGCCGGGCAGCGTCGTACCCATCGAGAGCCGGTACGGCGGGACCCGGTCGGCCGGGCGGAGCGCGCCCCAGGCGGCCGAGATGACGAGCAGCCGGTTCGCGGCGCGGCGCTTGGTGCCCGCGGAGAGCGTGGCGTAGCCGAGAGCGTCGTACAGGACCCCGGAGTACAACTCGGAGACCGGCACGGACGGCTCGGTGCGCCAGCGGGTGTTGCGCTCGACCTCGTGCTGCAGCGACGCGCCGACCTCGAGTACGTCGTGCGCGTCCGCGGAGGCCGACACCTTCGCCAGCGTCTCGAGCACTTGCTCGCGGACCGGGTTCAGCTCGGGGAACGACAACGTCTCCAGGTCCACGGCACGCCCGCGCGACCGCCCGGTCTTCCCTTCGGACGGCGGCAGGAGAATCAGCGTCACGTGAGCTCGTCCAGGGCGGCGAGGTCGGCGGGGGTCGGGTCCCAGGTGCCGGCGGCGACGTTCTGGGCGATCTGCTCGGGCCTGGTCGCGCCCGCGATCACCGACGCGACCGCGGGCTGCGCGGCCAGGCCGCCGATCGCCACGTCGATCATCGTCAGGCCGCGCTCGGCCGCGAACGTGTCCAGCGCCTCGAGCTTGTCGAAGTCCGCCTGCGCCAGCCGCTCCGGCTGTGTCGCCAGCCGGGTGCCCTCGGGGGCCGACGTACCGCGCTTGTACTTGCCGGACAGCAGGCCGGAGGCGAGCGGGAAGAACGGCAGGATCCCGATCCCGAGGTGCTCGCAGGCCGGCACCAGCTCGTCCTCCACATCGCGCTCGAGCAGCGAGTACTGGTTCTGGGCGCTGACGAAGTGCTCCAGGCCGTTGGACCGCGCGGTCCAGTCCGCGTCCACCACCTGCCAGCCGGCGAACTGCGAGCTGCCGAGGTACCGCACCTTGCCCTCGGCAACCAACTCGGAGAGGGCCGCCAGGGTCTCCTCGATCGGCGTCACCGGGTCCGGGAAGTGCAGCTGGTAGAGGTCGATCCAGTCGGTGCCAAGCCGCTGCAGGCTGGACTCGACCGCCTTGCGGATATACCGCCGGGAGCCGCGGACGCCCCAGTCCGGGCCGTTGACGCCGCCCATGTCGCCGCCGAACTTGGTCGCGATCACGACCTCGTCGCGGCGCGAGCCGAGCGCCTTGCCGAGCAGTTCCTCGCTGAACCCGTGCTCGCCGCGGTAGATGTCCGCGGTGTCGAACAGCGTGATCCCGGCGTCGACCGCGGCGTTCACGACGGCCTCGGTCCGGCCCGCGTCCAGCCGCCGCCCGAAGTTGTTGCAGCCGAGTCCGACGACGCTGACGGTCAGACCCGAGTCACCCAGCTGGCGGTACTCCATATTGCCCATGGGGCTCAGCCTAGTCACCGCATACAGTGGCCCTCATGCCGAGTCTCACCGTCGACGGCGCCCGCACTCGGGCCGCCGCGCTCTCCGTCCAGTCGTACGACGTCGACCTCGACCTCACCCAGGGCGATCGCACGTTCGGATCCACCACGACGATCCGGTTCACCGCCTCGTCGCCGGCCAGCTGGGTGGACGTGAAACCCGACGAGCTGATCTCGGTGACGCTGAACGGTTCGGCCGTCGACGTGGCCGGCCTGAACGACGGACGGCTCGAGCTCACCGGCCTGCAGGACGCGAACGAACTGGTCGTCGCCGCCACGATGGCGTACTCGCACGACGGCGAGGGCCTGCACCGCGCGGTCGACGCCGCCGACGGGCTCGCCTACACGTACGCGATGTCGTTCCTGGACGCCGGCCCGCGGATCTTCGCCTGCTTCGACCAGCCCGATCTCAAGGCGCCGTACCGGCTGAAGGTCACCGCGCCGCGGGAGTGGATCGTGCTCGGCAACGGCGCCGCGACGCAGGTGTCCCCCGGCCGCTGGGAGCTCGCCGAGACCAAGCCGCTGTCGACGTACTTCGTCACCGTGGTCGCCGGGCCGTACCACCAGGTCACCGACGCGCACGACGGGATCAACCTGAGCGTCGTCTCCCGGCAGTCGCTCAAGGACGCGCTGGACCGCGAGGCCGCGGACATCTTCGAGGTCACCAAGCAGTCGTTCGACGAGTACCACCGGATGTTCGGCTACCGGTACCCGTTCGGCGAGTACCACCAGGCGTTCGTGCCGGAGTTCAACGCCGGCGCGATGGAGAACCCGGGCTGCGTGACGTTCCGCGACTCGATGGTGTTCCGCTCCGCCGTCACCGACGGCGAGCGCAGCCAGCGGGCCCGGACCATCGTGCACGAGATGGCGCACCAGTGGTTCGGCGACACCGTGACGATGAAGTGGTGGAACGACCTCTGGCTGAACGAGTCGTTCGCCGAGTACATGGCGCACCGGGTCTCCACCGCCGCCACCCGGTACACGGACAACTGGATCGACTTCGCATATATGCGCAAGTGGTGGGGCCTGCAGGCCGACCAGCGCTCGTCGACGCACCCGGTCGCCGCCGACGCGGTCAAGGACGCGGCCTCCTCGCTCGACGACTTCGACGGCATCTCGTACGCGAAGGGCGCCGCCACGCTGAAGCAGCTCGCGGCGTACCTCGGTGACGACGTGTTCCTGGCCGGGGTCAACGCGCACATCGCCGCGCACGAGTTCGGCAACGCGACGTTCGCGGACCTGGTCGGCAAATGGACCGAGGCGGGCGCGACCGGCCTCGACGAGTGGGCGCAGGCCTGGCTGCGGACCCCTGGCGTCGACACGCTGACCGTCGTCCGGACGGCGGACGGGATCAAGCTGCACCGGAAGGCCCCCGAGGCGTACCCGGCGTCGCGGCCGCACAAGCTCACCGTCGCCGGGTTCGACGCGGACGGCCGTCGTACCGACGTCGCCGTACTGGTCGACGCCGACGAGGTGCCGGTCGACCTGGACCCGTCGGTCGCGGTCGTCGTCCCGGACGCCGGCGACGACAGCTGGGCGAAGATCCGGCTCGACGCGGACAGCCTCGCGAACCTCGCGGCGCTGCTGCCGAAGATCGACGACGGCGTCACGCGGGCCGTCGTACTGAACAGCGTCCGGGACGCGGTCGCCGACGCCGAACTGGACCCGAAGGCCGGATTCGACGTGGTGCTCGGGATGCTGCCGACCGAGACCAGCGACATCGCGGTCGGGACGCTGCTGAACTGGGCGATCACCCGGCTGCTCGGCGTCTACCTGCCGTACGAGCCGTACCGCGGGCGGCTGGCCGACGTACTGCGGGACCGGCTGGCGACCGTCGAGGCCGGGACCAGCGTGCAGTTGTCGCTGGCTCGCGGGTTCGCGCGGTTCACCGACGACGTCGACCGGTTGAAGGGCTGGCTCGCGGGCGACGGCGTACCTGACGGCGTGACGATGGACGCCGACCTGCGCTGGCTGGTCACGTTGCAGCTCGCCCGCCTCGGCGCGATCGGCGAGGCGGAGATCGACGCCGAACTGCAGCGCGACTCGTCCTCCGAAGGCGTCGTCCATGCGACCCGCTGCCGCGCCGCGCTGCCGACCGCCGAGGCGAAGGAGCGTGCCTGGGCGCAGATCACCACCGACGCCGACCTGCCGAACTACGAGCTGTACGCCGCCTGCGAAGGGTTCTGGCACCCGACGCAGGCCGAGCTCACGGCGCCGTACGTCGACCGGTACTTCGCGGAGATCGCCGGCACCCAGAAGCTCCGGTCCGGGTGGGTTGTCGCCAGCAGCGCCGGCCTCGCGTTCCCCCGGTACGCGGTCGAGCAGCGGGTGGTCGACCTGGCCGGCGGGCTGATCGCGGACGAGTCGGTCGCGGCCGGCATCCGGCGTTCGGTCGCCGACAGCGCCGACGACCTCAAGCGGGCCCTTTCGGTCCGTTCGGCGTACGGCGACTGACCCCGTCGTCAGCAGTCACGCCGTGTTGTGACTAATGTGACTGGTGTGACCAGGAGGACCCTGGTGACCAGGCAAGATGTGTTTTCGTGACGTAACCTCCACAATGACCGGGCGGCACGGCGCGCCGGTCTTGGTCAGGTCCGGCGTCCGGGAGAGACTGTCTAGAACCGCACAGGAGAACAAGGTCAATGCGCGAGGCGAGGCTCGTCGGTCTGAACCAGGATGGGACCCAACTCATCCTGGCGATGGCAGAGACGGGCGAGGAGTTCGCCGTTCCGGTCGACGACCGGTTGCGTGCGGCCCTCCGCGGCGACCGTGCCCGACTCGGCCAGCTGGAGATTCAAATGGAGAGCGCGCTGCGCCCACGAGACATCCAGGCTCGTATCCGCGCCGGCGAAAGTCCCGAAGCGGTCGCGGCGGTCGCCCAGATGCCGATGGAACGCGTGATGGCGTTCGCCGGCCCGGTCCTGGCCGAGCGCGACCACATCGCCACGCTCGCGCAGCGCGCCTCCGTCCGTCGCCGTGGTGGCGGTGACGCTCCGACCCGCAACCTCGGCGCGTGGGTCACCGACCGCCTGCGGCTCCGGCACGTCGATCCCACCTCGGCCGAGTGGGACGCCTGGCGGCGCGAGGACGGGCGCTGGGCGGTGCGCGTCTCGTACTTCGTCGAGTCCGAGGACACCGAGGACAACGGCGAGGAACAGAAGGACGAGAAGATCGGCATGTTCGCGTACGACGCCCCCGGGCGGTACGTCGTACCCGACGACGACGAGGCCCGCTGGCTCGTCGGCGAACAGGCCCAGGTCCTGCCCACTCCCGTCCAGCCACAGCCTGGTGAGCGCCGACTGGCCGCGGTCGCCGACATCGACCCCCTGATCGCCCCCGACCACGGCGCCGACAGCTACGAAGCCGGCTTCGAAGACACCGTCGCCCTCCGCCGCCGAAACCACCCGGTTTCCCGCGACCCCCAACCTTTCCCCGACGGCACCCCGGGCTACCGCGACGGCACGTCAGGCTTCCGCGACGGGTCCTCCGGTGTGCGTGACGCCTCGGGCTATCGCGACGGATCCTCCGGCACGCGCGAGACCTCCGGCTACCGCGACGGTGCCGCCGGCATGCGCGACGGCGCGTCGGGCTTCCGCGACGGGTCCGCCGGTGTGCGCGACGCCTCGGGCTATCGCGACGGCGGCTCCGGTGCGCGCGACGGTGCCCGCGACGGCGCCTCCGGCTTCCGCGACGACTCCCAGGGGTTCCAGCGCGACGACTACCGGCGTGACGTCCGTACGTCCCGCGACACCGACCGCGGCCCCCGCCGCGTCCACTCGGTCCCGAACCCGGACGAAGAGCCCACCCTGATCGACGTCCCCGTCGACCAGCCCCCGGCCCCCCGCCCCTCGGTACGCGCCGTCGAACGCCCCACCACGCCACCGACGTACGCCTCCCCCGCCGAAGACCCACGCGACTACCGGGACGACCAGCCGGACGAGGGGTACGGCGAGGAGCAGCCGCGACGCGACTTCCGGGATGAGCCGGCCGCACGCGGCTCCCGCGGTGAACAAGCGGCGCGCGAACTGCGGGAGGACTCCTCCGCCCGTGACTCGCACGGTGACCAGGCGCCGGCCGCGCGAGCCACCTCGCACGAGGACCAGGCCCCGGTAGCGCGGGCCACCCCCCGTGGGGATCAGGCGCCCGCACGTGGAGACCAGGCGCCGGTGGGGCGGAGTACTCCGTCTCGGACTGCGGAGCCGAGCCGTCCGGCTGGACCTCGTCCAACCGCGCCCCGGCCGGCCGATCCCCGGACCACGCGCTCACGCACCGGCGAGGACCCTGCGGCAGCCCGCACCTCCGACGACAACCAGCAGGCAGAGCCAACCCAGGCCGAGCGCACCCGCCCCGAGCCCAGCAACCCCGGCCGTGCCTCCAAGCCAGAGCAGAACGGGCGCCCAGCCAACCAGCCGGCGGCATCCGTCGACCAGCCCGCGCTCCCCGAAGGCACCGACGACGCCGAAACCCCTGCGGAGCCGAAGAAGAAGCCGGCCCGCCGAGGCAAGCGCGCCAGCGTCCCCAGCTGGGACGAGATCATGTTCGGCAAGAAAGCCGACTGACCCACCGATCGACCACAGGCCGGAAGAGCGCCCGCGACAGAACCCCCGTGCCAAGCGCTGGCGAACCTGGTGCTCGGAGTCTGTTACTGCGGGGCCCGCTGGCGCTCCAAACGCTGTTGCTGCGGGCCCACTGGCGCTCGGGCGTCTGCTGGGACTGGTGCAGTGCCAAGCGTTGGCGAACCTGGTGCTCGGAAGCCTGTTGCTGCGAGGCCGCTGGCGCTCCGGTGCCTGCTGGGCCTGGTGCAGGGCCAAGCGTTGGCGAACCGGGTACTCGGAAGCCTGTCGCTGCTCGGCCGGCTGGTGCTCGGGCGTCTGGTGGGTCTGGTGCAGTAGGTGGTGCTCAGGTGCGGGCTGCTGGGAGACCCTGGCCGGGGTCGAGGCCCTGGACCTGGGCGCGGGGCGGGATCAGATCGCCACGGTCCTCGCGGGCGCCTACCGACTCAGGCCGAGCGCGGCCTGGTCGCCCCACGCCGACCGGTTCCCTTCCTGGACAGCTGTCCCACATCGCGGACGGTGTTTGGCGATGGACCCTGCGTGCTGTCATAGTCGTCGGCATGCAGATGCTGTGTTGTTGCTGTTGTCGCTGACGAGCGCCGGCTTCCGGCGCACGAGGCCCTGTCCTTTCCGTGGCCCGCCCGCCGACACAGCACTCACAGGAACATCGCATGAATCTCCCGGCTCTCGCCGACCTGCTCGCCTCCCGTGGTCTCCGGCTCCTTCCCGGTTCGTACGCCGTACCGGTCGAGCTGCTCGTCCAGTTGCCTGACGCAACGATCGCCCACTTCACCGCCCGCGGTACGACCCTCCGGTTGCGCACCTACTCCCCCGACGCCCTCACCACGATCACCATCCCGGCCGAATGCGGCTGCGGCGACCACCACCCACAGACCGGCCCGGCCCGAATCACCCTCAGCCGCTACGCCGTACCCCTCGAGGAGCGCACCATCGACGGCGAACTCCACCACGGCTGGCACCACCACGAAGCCGGCCTACTCCGCCTGGCCGACGCCACCGAACACTTCTTCACCCTCCTCACCCAACTCCCCACCCGAGAACTAGCCGGCGTCGCCTAAGTCCGCAACCGCGAGTCGCCCGCCAAATCCAACGACTCGACGAACGGAATGCCACCGACAGGCACCAGACGGGTGGTTACGGGCGGCGGTGGGGTGGTTCGGTGGCGTCGAAGTGGGATCGGGCGGCGGCTACCTCGGCCAGGTTGGGGGACCATTCGGCGAGGGAGTGGAAGAGTGGGGCGAGGCTGCGGCCGAGGGGGCTGATGTCGTACTCGACGCGGGGCGGGACCTCCGCGTGGTACGTCCGGATGATCAGGCCGTCGCGTTCGAGTTGCCGGAGGCGCTGGGTGAGGACCTTCGGGGTGATCGCGCCGATCCGGCGGTGCAACTCGACGAACCGCTGTACGCCGTACTCGTTCAGCGTCCACAGGATCGGTGTCGTCCAGCGGCTGAAGACCAGGTCGACGACGGGCGCGATCGGGCAGGCCTGAGTGGGATCGGCCGGTGTGGGATCGGCTTGGGCGGGAGTGGTCTCGGTCACAAACCCAATACTATCCTCTAGGTACCTACTATCCCCAGGCCACTAGCGTGATCGTCATGATCGTGATCACCGGAGCAACCGGCAACGTAGGCCGTCCCCTCGCCCAGACCCTGACCGCGCTCGGCGAGGACGTCGTCCCCGTCTCGCGTACCGGCGCCGGCCACCAGGCCGACCTGACCCAACCCGACTCTCTGCGGCCCGTACTCGACGGTGCGAAGGCCGTCTTCCTGCTCACCTCCCCCGACTTCCTTGCCCGCGGCAACATGCAGGCGGTCGTCGACGTACTGCGGGATTCCGGCGTACCGCGCGTCGTCCTGCTGTCGTCCCAGGGCGTCACCACCCAGCGGCACCCGTCGGTCCACGAGGATGCCGTCACCGGGTCCGGGCTCGACTGGACGATCCTCCGGCCAGGGAACTTCGCCAGCAACGCGTTCGCCTGGGCCGAGTCGATCCGCACCCAGCGGGCGATGTTCGCCCCGTTCGCCGACGTCGCACTCCCCGCTGTCGACCCGCAGGACATCGCCGAAGTCGCCGCGGTCACCCTCCGCGAACCCGGCCACGCCGGCGCCGTCTACACCCTCACCGGGCCCGCCGCGATCTCGCCACGTCAGCAGGCGCAGGCCATCGAGGAGGTCCTGGGCACACCCATCCACTTCACCGAACTGACCCGCGCCGAGGCCCGCACCAACATGCTCAACTTCATGCCGGAACCAGTAGTAGAGGCCACCCTCGACGTCCTCGGCTCCCCACTCCCCACCGAACAGCAGGTCAGCCCCGACATCGAAAAGGTCCTCGGCCGTACGCCGCACTCCTTCGCCGACTGGGTCACCCGGAACCTCCAAGCCTTCAGCTGACGACCTCAGGATCGGTGGCCGATGGCGGGGTCGACCGAGACTCGAGCTGTCGACGGAGGGTTTCGGTGGCTTGTTCGGTCGCTTGTTCGGTGGCTCGGTGGGCGGCGGTGAGGGCGGCGATGCGGTCTTCGGCGGACTTCTTCAGGTCGGCCAGTTGGGTTTGGTGGTCGGTGCGGAGTTGTTCGCGGTCTGCTCGGTGCTCGGCGCGGAGGGTGTCCAGTTCGGTGCGGTGCCGGGCGCGTTCGTCGCGGAGTTCGGTGCGTAGTTGTTCCGCGGTTTGGTGGGAGGTCTGGCGGTCGGTCTCGGCTGTGGACTGAGCGGTTCGCGCGGCGTCCAGTTCGGTGCGAGCCTGGCGGAGTTGTTCCTCGGCAGCGGTCTGCAGGTCGCGGACTCGGTGGTCCGTCTCGGCGCGTACTCGGTCGAGCTCGGCCGCGGCGGACTCGCGGGCCGCCGCCAGCTCCTGGCGGGCTTGCTCGAGCTCGGCGGCCATCCGCTCGCTGACCAGCGCGGCGTCGCGGCGGGCGTGTTCGGCGGCTTCCTGGGCGACCGCGACGTCGACGCGGGCCTCGTCGAGGGCGGCAACGGCTGCTTCGGCGGCCTCGTCGGCTTCCTCGCGGGCGTCCTCGGCCTCCGCTGCCTGCTGCTCAGCCTTCCGGCGGCGGTGCTCTTCCTCGCCGCGCTGCCGTTCGGCATCCGCCAGCTCCGCCCGCGAGGCCGCCTGCAGTTGCTCCACCTCGGCAGCAACCGCCTCCGCGTCGCCGTACGTCCGGATCGCCTCCGCGATCTGCGCGAGGTACCCCTCCAACTCCCCCACCAGCCGCGGCAGGTTGCCCTTCATCAACTGCTCGAGCGTCATCCGAGCGGCAGTCACCGGCCCAGCGACCGGTGCCGCTTCGGCGCCGGCGACGTCACGGCGTACCGGCTGCCTGGCCAACCGGTTCTTGGCGGCCCATGCGTTCGCCTTGTTGTGGACGACCGGCTTCCCGTCGACGCCCGCGCCTTCTCGGCCGCAGTACTTCGGGGGTCGTCCCGGGGTCCCCGGATCGACCTGCTTCGGGTTCGCACAGCTCACCCCAGGAAACTCGCACAACCCCTGCCGAGTCCGCGCGATCGCCTCAGTCGTCATGTCGCCACCCTACTGCATTACGTCTATACAGTTCCCCTTTAAGTTTGGTTTCCATCAACAACTTTAGACCGAACAAAACTGAACTGAAGTAGCGCATAATCCCCGTTATGCGCTAGCTTGTTTCGAGTGAACGAGCTGGCGCCACGACCCGACCAGGCAACAGAGGCCGCCGTACGACGCTCCCTGGGCAAGCGCCGCCCGCTCCACAACCCCGCAGCAGCACCGGTCGACCGCCTCGACCTCCTGATCGACGCGCTCACCCCCGAGCTGACCGCCCTGACCGTCCTCTGGCTGGGCGGCACCCGCCGCGCGAGTCAGGACACCCGGATCGGGTACGCCGACGATCTCCTGCTCTGGGCCGACTGGGCCCGCCGTGAGCTCGGCCGCGAACGCTTCGGCCTCGATCTGCAGCGCGGTGACGTGACGATGTGGCTCACCTACCAGCAGGACGCCGGAGCCGCGGCCTCCTCGATCTCCCGGAGGCTGTCCGCACTGTCCAGCCTGTACCGGTACGCCGCCGGCTGGGGTCTGCCCGTGGTGTCGCCGATCTCCGACGACGACCACCGCCCGAAGTTCCACCGCGGCCGGCGTGCGACCTCAGCGCGGGTGCTCGACGCCGATCAGGTCGAAGACCTCCTGGCGGCGGCGTCCGACGTACGCGACGCCCTGATCGTCGGCCTGCTGTACACCGGTGCCCTGCGAGTCTCCGAACTCTGCGGAGCCGACGACACCGACCGCCACGACGAGGGCCGCCGTACCTGGCTCGTCATCACCCGCAAGGGCGGAAAGGCGGTCCGGATCCCGCTCGAGACCACCGTGGCCGAACTGCTCGACGCCTACCGTGCGACCCGGCCGGCGTGGACCGGCGACGGGCCGGCCCCACTGCTGGCGGATGCCGGAGGCAACAGGCTCGACCGCCACGACGTCACGCGACTGCTCCGCCGGCTCGCCAAGGCGGCCGGTATCCCCCGCCCGGAGACGGTCGGCCCGCACTCGCTGCGCGCCACCGCGATCACCGACCAGAAGCGCCGCGGTCACAGTGCCGAGGACCTCCAGGAGCTGTCCGGCCACGCGGACGTCCGCACAGTCATGGTCTACATCGACGACGACGGCCGCGCCGAACGTGTCGCGGCCCTCACCGACGACCTGGGCCGCGTGATGAACGCCGTACCCCGCCACCTCACCGACTGACCAGCGGCAGGAACACGTCGTCGACCAGGGACGTGATGATCGACGACGGCACCGGCGCGTGGGTGAAGAAGATCTCGTGCCGCATCAGGTTCGTCGGCGCGGTCAGCACCGCGACCGGTACGTCGGCCGTCGCGATCTCGCCGCGCTCGGCGGCCCGCTTCACGATCGTCGCCATCACCCCGGTCATCCGGCTGTAGACCTCCGGATCGAGGTCCGGCGCCTCGGCCATCAGTCCGTGGATCGTGTCCGGTCCGAGCAGGGTGAATCGGTCGGCCATCTGCTGCAACACTCCGAGTGCGTCGCCGCGCAGGGACCCGGTGTCCGGGATGTTCTCGACGATCGAGCCGGCGTGGTGCCGCATCGCCGCGGTCACCAGCTCCGCCCGGTTCCGCCAGCGCCGGTACAGCACCTGCTTCCCGGTCTGCGCCCGGGCCGCGACCGACTCCATCGTCAGGCGCGCGTAGCCGGACTCCGTCAACTCGGCCCAGGCCGCGTCCAGCAGCACGGCCTCCAGTTCGGCACCTCGGCGGCGTTCCATCGAACCTCCAGAAGAGACCTTGCGTCTCTTAACGATCCGAGCCTACCCTGAACGCCGTAAGAGACGCCACGTCTCTAAAGGAGCGTTCGACGATGACCACCGCAACGGACCGACTGGACCGATCGGTCCTCAAGCTCGCCGCCGTGCTCATCCTCGGCGCACTCGCCCCACTCCTCGACAGCACCATTGTCACGGTCGCGCTGCACACCCTCGGCGTCCAGCTGCACGCCTCGGTCGCCACAGTCCAATGGATCAGTACGGCGTACCTGCTGGCGCTCGCGACGGCCGTACCGATCACCGGCTGGTCGGCGAACCGGTTCGGCGCCAAGCGGATGTGGATCGTCGCGCTGGCGCTGTTCCTGGCCGGCTCGATGCTCTGCGGCATCGCCCAGAACATCGGCGAGCTGATCGCGTTCCGGGTGCTCCAGGGCATCGGCGGCGGGCTGATGCTGCCGATCCTCCAGACCATCCTGCTGCGCGCCGCCGGCCGCGAACGGATCGGCCGGCTGATGGCGGTCGTCACGCTGCCGGTGGTGATCGGCCCGATCCTCGGCCCGGTGATCGGCGGCGTCCTCGTCGGCCACCTCGACTGGCGCTGGATCTTCTACGTCAACGTCCCGATCTGCCTCGCCGCGATCGCCCTCGCCGTACGCACCCTGCGGCCCGACCCCGCGCCGACCACCGCCGCTCTGGACGTCATCGGGCTGCTGCTGGTCTCTCCCGCGCTCGCCGCGATCATCTACGGCCTCAGCCAGGTCAGCGACCACGGCTTCGGTCACGCGGCGGTCCTGATTCCACTGGCCGTCGGCGCAGGATTGTTGACAATCTTCGTACTGCGCCGCACCGCGGAGCCTCTCATCGACCTGGCGCTGTTCCGCAGCAGGTCGTTCACCGCGTCGACCGCGCTCCTGTTCCTCACCGGTTTCGGTCTGTACGGCGCAATGCTGCTGCTGCCGCTGTTCTACCAGCAGGCCCGCGGCGAGACGGTCACCGCGGCCGGCCTGCTACTCGTACCGCAGGGCGTCGGCAGTCTGATCGGGCGCGCCGCGGGCGGCCTCACCGATCGGTATGGCCCGCGCCCGGTCGTGCTGATCGGCGTCGTGCTCACGACCATCGGCACGATCCCCTTCGCCTTCAGCAACCCGTCGTACTGGCTGCTCGCGATCGCTCTCGTGATCCGCGGGGCCGGGCTGAGTGCGGTGAACCTGGCCGTGATGGTCGGCGCGTTCGGCGATCTCGAGCCGGGCCAGATCCCGCACGCGAGCAGCACCACCCGCATCATGCAGCAGCTCGGCGGAGCGTTCGGTGCGGCGACCCTGGCGGTCGTGCTGCAGAGCCAGCTGACCGGCCACAGCACCCAGCTCGCGTACGCCCACAGCTTCGTCTGGGCCATCGGATTCACGGTGCTCGCCGCCGTCCCAGGCCTGTTCCTGCCCACCAAGCGCAGAGTCTTGAATTAGTAACACGCTTGGTTTAACTTATCCGCGCAGCTGCACTTCCGGTCCGCCACCTGGGAGGTTCCAGCATGTCCAGACGCCTGCTCGCGCGGGTTCTCCCCCTTGTCCTGCTCACCGGCGTGCTCGCCGTACCGACGGCGCACGCCGCCACCATGTACCCCAGCGGCGTCGGCGCCGACCTCGGCCCGACGCCCACCACCCTCGGCCTGAAACCAGCCGCCGGCGACGACCCGGCCGGGCTCCGGACCGGCACCGCCCAAGGACGTACCTACTGGCAGACGAACCGCGCGGCCGGCACCGGCTACCTCGAGTTCGACGTCGATCACGACTACGTCGACGAGATCGGCACCGACAACGTCCTGGTGACGGTGACCTATCTCGACAGCGGCTCCGGCACGCTCGACCTGCAGTACGACGCGAAGGACAACCCGCAGCAGGACGCCACCGACGTACCGCTCACGAACACCGGCCAGTGGAAGACCGGCGTCTTCGCGCTCACGGGCATCAGCTTCACGAACCGGCTCGGCGACGCCGACCTGAGGGTCTTCGGCGGCAGCGACGACGTCACGATCGCCGGTCTCCGGATCAGTACGGCGGGCGCCTCGGTCCAGCTCGGCGCGACACCGGTGCAGAACGGGATCAGCCCGCGCGCCGGTGATGACGCGTCGCACCTGATCACCGGCGTCCAGGACGGCCGCCCGTACTGGCAGACCGACCGTACGGCGCCGTCGCCGGGGACGAACTTCTTCTACATGAACGTCGCCGACACCTACCTGTACGACAACCACGGCCTGGTCCTGGTCAGCATCGACTACTTCGACGAGGGCAACGGGCGGTTCGGGCTGCACTACGACTCCCCCGGCGACACGATCCCGGACAAGTTCAAGAACTCCGAGGTCGTCCGGTACGGCGACACCAAGACCTGGAAGACCTACACGTTCGCGCTCCCGGACGCGGTGCTGACGAACCGCTCGAACGGCGGGGACTTCCGGATCCACAACGGCGACGGCTCCGTCGACCTCAAGGTCGCGGCGGTCCGGGTCGCCAAGGTCGCGGGCACGCTCGACGTCACCGAAGGTCTCGTCGACCTCATCGCTCAGGCCACCCGCGCCGAGCAGTCCGCCCGGGAAGGCACCCGGGACGGGCAGTACCCGGCCGGCAGCCGAGCCACCTTGCAGGCCGCGATCGACAACGCTCAGGCGATCGCGTCCACCCCGGGCGTCACCGACGTCCAGGTCAAGCAGGCGCTGACCACGCTGCAGGCCGCGCTGGACACGTTCACCGCGTCGGTCGTCGACACGAACTTCGCGGCCGACGGTACGGCGTCCGCGAGCGGCGGGACCGGCGCGGCGAACGTGAACGACGACAACCACGACACGTCCTGGACCGGCGGCGCCGACTCGTGGCTGCAGCTCGATCTCGGCAAGCCGCGGCCGGTGAACGACGTACGCGTCGAGTGGGGCGGGGCCTACTCCCCCGACTACACCGTGCAGGTGTCGAACGACGGGACGAAGTTCAGCGCCGTCGGCCGGATCGGCTCGCCGGGCGGCAACCAGATCAGCCGGACCCGGTTCGCCACCACCAACGCCCGCTACGTCCGGGTCGCGATGACCGGCGCCGACTCGTTCACCGTCAAGGAACTCCAGCTCAGAGTCACCCCGGTGGTGGCGCCGCAGCCGAGGCTGGTGCAGACCGTCAACCCGACCGAGGACGGCGTGGTCGCCGACTTCGACGCCACGCAGTACGGCGCCGACCGCACGGGCAAACGGGATTCGACCAAGGCGATCCAGCAGGCGATCTACGCCTGCCAGGACGCGGGCGGCGGGACGGTGTGGCTGCCGGCCGGGCAGTACAAGGTGACCGACACGATCGAGGTGCACGCGTTCTGCACGCTCCGCGGCGACCACGGCCCGAAGCTCGGCACCGTGATCATCGCGGACCTCGCGCCCGGCGACGACGGGCCGAGCCTGTTCCGGATCGGCGGCAGCGCGGGCGTCCTCGGCGTCACGACGTACTACCCGAACCAGAGCGCGACGAACCCGGTGCCGTACAACTACACGTTCGAGATCCCCGGCGGCGCCTGGATCGGCAACGAGAACTACATGATGTCGACGGTCTCCGACGTCACGATGCTGAACTCGTACCGCGGGATCGGCGTCAGCACGATGCCGAACGACCACGGCAACGCCCCGAGCTCCGGCCAGGTGCACGAGTCCACGACGATCCGCAACGTCAACGGTACGGCGCTGTTCGAAGGGGCTCGCGCGTACAACGGCGCCGACGTCGGCACCTGGGAGAACGTTGCCTTCAGCAACTCGTACTGGTCGTCCGCACCGGCCGCGTTCCACCCGCCGGCCAGAGCGACGCTCGACGCGTGGACCCGCGCGCACGGCACCGGGCTCGTCCTGGGTGACCTCGAGTGGGACCAGTTCTACCGGGTCGCGGTGTCCGACTACGCGGTCGGCGTGCACGTCGTCGCCGGGCAGCGCGCGCAGTTCACGGGCAGCTTCCTCGCGCCGGACATCCGCCGTACCGGGACCGGCATCCTGGTCGACGTGATGGACGACCGCTGGGGTATGACGCTCGCGGGCGGTCACGTCGACGGCGGGATCACGAACAACTCGCACGGGTACGTGAAGCTCACCGGCACAGAGGTCGTCGGCCCGCAGACCGGGACGATCCACCACATGTCCGGTACGGCGCCGACGTACACGCAGAGGCCGTTGCCGAAGCCGGTGCAGAAGTTGTACGTCGTGGACGCGCCGCACGGGGTCGGGTACCTGCCGGCCGCGGACGCGACCCGCGACGTACAGAAGGTCCTCGACCGGGCCGGGCGAGACGGCGGCGGGATCGTGTACCTGCCGGCCGGGTGGTACCGGATCGGCACGCACCTGATCGTGCCGGCCAAGGTCGAGCTGCGCGGGGCGTCCGCCGTACCGAACCGGGACGAGGGCGGCCTGAGCGGCGGAACGGTGCTGCAGGCGTTCGAGAAGAACACCGACACGGCGCTGGTCACGCTCGGCTCCGAGGCAGGTGTGCGCGGCCTGCGGGTGTTCTATCCGGAGAACAACCCCGCGAACGGCGTCGTCGCCCATCCGTACGCGATCCGCGGGCACGCCGGCGGGAACTACGTTATCAACGCCGGCTTCCCGAACGCGTGGGACGGCATCGACCTGAGCGGCGACGACGTCGTCGTACGGAAGGTGGCTGGCGCGTTCTTCGACCACGCGATCACGATCGGTTCCGGGCGCAACGGCCGGGTCGAGGGCGTGCTGTCGAACGGGAACGCGGTCACCCGGGTCGGGTACCAGCAGCCGTACTGGATGAACGAGGGCAACATCTTCGAGCTCGTCATCGACAAGTACATGCGGAAGACCGCGAAGATCGTCACCGTCGACGGAGCCCGCGGGCTGACGCTGCTGAACGTGTTCGCGTACGGCTTCCACGACGGGCTGGTGGTGAACGACGGCCAGGTCGAGGCGTTCAACCTCGGCACCGACAACCTGGGCGCCGACGGTCACACCGTGCAGGTGGTGAAGGGTGACGTCGAGGCGACGAATCTTGCCCGGTACAACGGTGCGACGCTCAGCGGTACGGCGACCTTGCACAACGTGATGGTGATCAACGTGGTGCAACGCAGCGTCGCGGTCCGGGCGAACGGGAACGGCACCGCCGCGATCGCCGGCAACGAATCCGAGCCCGGAACGTACGAGGTCGGCGCGCAGGTCACAGTGACGGCGGCACCGAGATCGGATAGCGTTTTCCTGGACTGGACCGTGAACGGGACGGTGGTGGCGACAACGCCGTCGTACACCTTCACCGTCGGCGCGGACCAGATACTGACCGCCAACTTCACACCGAAGTAGGAGCGAGATGGCTGACACACAACAGCAGCAGGTCGCGATCGTCGGGTGCGGGATCATCGGCCGCACCCACGCCCAGGCCGTCGCCGACCGGCCGGACGCGATCGTCACCGCCCTGGTGGACGGTGACGCCGCGGCCCAGGAGGCCCTCCGGGCGCGGCTGGTCGAGCTCGGCCAGCCGGAGCCGAAGGTGTACGACGACCTGCTCGCCGCGCTGAGTGGGGCGGACGTGTCGCTCGTCGCGATCTGCACCCCGAGCGGTACGCACGCGGCGCTGGCCGAGCAGGCGCTGGACGCGAAGAAGCACGTGGTGATCGAGAAGCCGCTCGACGTGGACCTGATCCGCGCGCGGCGACTCGGCGCCGCGGCGGACCGGGCCGGGAACCACGGGGTGGTGTCGTCGGTGATCAGCCAGCACCGGTTCGACGCCGGCAGCGCCGTGATCAAGCAGGCGATCGACGCCGGGCGGTTCGGGCAGCTGACGTCGGCCGTCGCCACGGTCGCCTGGTGGCGCAGCGACGAGTACTACGCGTCCGCGGGCTGGCGTGGGACCTGGGCGCAGGACGGGGGTGGCGCGCTGATGAACCAGGGCGTGCACACCGTCGACCTGATGCTGTGGTTCATGGGCCGCCCGGTCACGATCCAGGCGCAGGCGCTGCGGGCGGCGCACCACGCGATCGAGGTCGAGGACACGGTGGTCGCGACGCTCACGTTCGAGAACGGCGCGGTCGGCACGCTGCACGCGACGACGGCAGCGTACCCGGGTGGGCGTACGCGCGTGTCCGTCCACGGCACCGAGGGCGGCGCCGAGCTCGAGGACGACCGCCTCAGCCGCCTCAACGTCGACGGCACCGAGCCCGACCAGCCGATCGACGCCGGCGACCCGGGCGGCCACCCGGCGCAGTACGACGACATCTTCCAGGCGATCGCGAACGGGTCCACGCCGGCCATCACCGTCCAGGACGCGATCGACGCGCTGGCGACAGTGCGGGCCGTCTACATCGCGTCGACCCTCCAACGCCCGGTCAAGTTCCTGGACGTGCTCGAAGGCCGCTACGACGACGTCGACGTCTCCCGCGGCGTCGGGCTTCCCCCGAACTGACCGGACCGCCAGGCCATCACAACCCACGACTCAGCCCCGCGGCTGAGCGTGACGCCGCCCCGGCGGCGGCGATTGTGATGGCCTGGCGCTCCGCGCCGTCAGGCGCCGGGCTCGCGGTCGTTCAGGATCCGCTGGTAGAGGTTGCAGTCCTGCCAGTACCCGTCGATGTGAAGGTAGGTCGGCGCCATGCCGATCTGCTGGAAACCCGTCCGCTCCAGCACCCGCTGTGATGCGACGTTGCCGGTCAGCGTGCTGGCCTCGATCCGGTGCAGCTTCAACTGGCTGTCGGCGATTTCGGCCACCGCTTCCACCGCCCGGGTCGCCAGCCCCTGGCCGATCGAGTCGACCGACACCCAGTAGCCGAGACTCGCGCTCCGGAACGGCCCAGGAACGAGATCGCTCAACGTGATCGCACCGACGATCCGCGACCCGGCTGCCAGCACCCACGGCACCACGTGACCGTTCTTGTACCGCTCGAGCTGGTACTGCATCCGCTCGACCTGGCCGGCCGTCGTGAACCACTTCTCCGTCCGCACCGGTTCCCAGCGGCGGAGGTGTTCGCGGCTCAGGACCTGTGCGTCGGCCAGGGCGGGAGCATCGTCGAGGGTCGCGATCCGGAGTTCGACTTCCGGCGTCAGCAGGCGGGGATCGATCACTTCGGCAGCCTACGTGCCTGACTCGATCCCGACACCCGAGGGGTGAACGCGTCGTGGAAGATCGTCGACGCTGCCCCGACCGCGGCCGCGTCCTTCTGCAGCATCGACTCCTCGACACCGACCTCGCGGGTCTCCCGCGCGAGCGGATGCGCGTTCACCGCCCGCCCGATCTCGGCAAGGAAGATCTCCGAGATCTCCTTGCCGAAGGCCGGCCCACCGAGCACCAGCAGATCGATGTCCAGCAGGTCGACGAGCCCGACGGCGCCCTGCCCGATCACCCGCGCCACCTGCCGCACCGCCTTCACCGCGGCCTCGTCCCCGGCGGCCGCCGCGTGACAGACCGCCTTGTACCGCGTGGCTTCGTCGGTCGCGGCCGGATCCGTCTCGACGTACCCGTACTCCGCCGCGATCACCGGCAACGACGCGGTCGGGTTGCACTCGGGGACGAGCCGCGGCCCGTTCTCGCCGTCCCACTCCCCCACCCGCAACGCCGCGACCTGGCCGAACTCGCCGGCGTTCGACGTACCGCCGCGATAGATCGCGCCGTTCAGGAACAGCCCGCTGCCGACGCCCGTCCCCAGGTACAGGTACGCGAAGTCCCGGGCTCGCGCCGACCGGCCGATCCAGCGCTCGCCGATCGCGGCCGCCGTACCGTCCTTCTCCACCAGCACCGGGTGATTCAAACGTTCTTGCAGCAGCTGCCGGATCTTCAGCCCGCGCCAGGCGGGCTGCAGCGGCAACGCGAGCAGCGACCCGTCCGCGTCGATCGGCCCCGGTACGGCGACACCGACGCCGAGCATCGAGTCCATGTCCACCTGGCTGATGCTCAACGCCGCGGTCACCGTCGCCGCGGTCAGGTCGATCAGCTTGCCGGCCTCGAGATCCTCCGCCAGGTCGACGGTCTCCCGGCGGACGATCTTCCCGTCCAGGTCGACGACCGCGACCGTCAGCAGCTCCGGGTCGACGTGGATCCCGACCGCGTGCGCCGCGTTCGACCGCAGCCGGACCGGCGTCCGCGGCTTGCCGAGCCGTTCGGCGCGCTCCTGCGCCTCCTCCACCAGCAGGCCCTGCTGGAGCAGGATGCGCAGGATCCGCGACACCGACTGCTGGGTGAGACCGGTCCGGCGGGAGATCTCGGTCCGGCTGATGATGCCGGCCAGCCGGATCGTCTCGATGATCACGGCCTCGTTGAACGAGCCCAGGTCGTACTGGTTCGCACCGGCGCGCCGTACCAGCCCTTCGACCGATTCGCTCATCTCCACCTCCCCGTCTCGTCTCTCACTGGCCGTGATGGTACTTCCGTTCTACGGCGCTTCCAGCGCCCCGTCGATACGCCGTACGCCGGCCGCCCACTCGTCGTGCCCGGACAGCTCGGCCGGGTACTGGGCGGCGGCCTCCAGGTCGACGTCGATCCCCCAGCCGGGTGCGTCGTTCGGGCGCAGCCAGCCGTTCTCGATCCGCAGCGTGCCGGGGAACACCTCGTACGTCGCGTCGTTGTAGATGTGGCCCTCCTGGATGCCGAAGGCAACCGACGTGACGTCCAGCGCGACGTTCGCGGCGGCGCCGATCGGGGACGTGTCGCCGGGACCGTGCCAGGCCGTCTTCACGCCGCACAGCTCGGCGAGGTCGGCCAGCTTGCGGGCCGGCGTCAGGCCGCCGATGTCCGACACGTGCGAGCGGATGAAGTCGACCCCGTGCTCGCGGATCAGCCGGACGGCGTCGTTCATCGAGGTGGTCAGCTCGCCGACCGCGAGCGGCACCGGCGACGCGGCCCGGACCTCGGGCAGCCGGTCCCAGTTCTCCGGCGCGAGCACGTCCTCCAGGAAGAACAGCCCGTACGGCTCGAGGGACCGCGCCAGGACGATCGCCTCCTTCGGGGTCAGCCGCGAGTGCACGTCGTGCAGCAGCTCGATGTTGTCCGGCAGCGCCTGCCGCGCCTCGGCGAACAGCTCCGGCGTCGAGCGCAGGTAGTCACGCGCGGACCAGCCGTTGTGGTACGGCGCATCCGGGTAGAGCGTCGGCACCCGCGGAGCGCCGTACCCGCCGCCGCCCGGGGTCGACATCTGCAGCCGGACGTGCCGCCAGCCCTGGTCGATCAGCGACTTCGCGTGCTCGATCGTGTCCTCGATGGTCTTGCCGCTGGCGTGGATGTACGTGTCCGCGGCCGCGCGCACCTTGCCGCCGAGCAGTTCGTACACCGGCATCCCGGCACGCTTGCCGGCGATGTCCCACAGTGCCTGGTCGATCCCGGAGATCGCGTTGTTGGTGACCGGCCCGCCGCGCCAGTACCCGGAGTACGACGCGAGCCTGGTCAGGTCGCCGATGTCGCCCGGGTAGCGGCCGACCAGCAGCCGGGCGAGGTGTTCGTCGACGAACGTCCGCACCGCCTTCCAGCGTTGCGTGAACGTCGCGCACCCGAGCCCGTACAGGCCCGGCTCGGTGGTTTCGATCTTCACGACCACCAGCGGGATGCCTTGCGGCGCCGTGACGATCGCCTTCACCTCGCGGATCCGGACGTCGTCGCGGACCGGCCACGGCTGGTCGAAGTTACTCGGGCTGTGCACAGCCATTCAAAGCTCCAGGGGAAGAGTTGGTAGGTCCAGTTCGTGCCGGGCCTGGAAGCCCAGCGTGGTGCGGACCGCGGTCAGGTCCATCGGTACCTCACGCCCGACGAACCGCCGCAGCCGCGGCACCTCGGGTGCGTACGCGTCCAGCAGGTCCTCGGTCGCGTACGGCGCCGTACTGGTGCCGGCGGCAACGAAGAACGTGTGCGCCCCGGACAGCGGCGCTGTGAGCCCGAGCTCGACGACGTGTGCCGCGTCGCGGGTGTCGAGGTACGTCCACGCCTCGCGCAGCCCGCTGACCGGGTCCTCCTTGACGTGCGCGGCCATCCGCTCCAGCGCGTCGGCCGAGTTCACGTGCGGGAACCGGAAGGCGACCACGTCGATCCCCCACCGGCGCCACGCCATCCGCGCGGTGTTCTCGTCGTTCTGCTTGGACAGCGAGTACCAGTCGCCCACGTCGCTCGGCGCCTTCTCGTCCCACGGGAAGTACGCCGGCCGGATCTCGTGCGGGTTGAACGGTACGCCAGTCGCGTTGATGCTGCTCGCGATCACCGCCCGGTCGATACCCAGCGCCCCCGCCTGCGCGAGCACGTTGAACGTCGACACCACGTTGATCGTGTAGACGTCGTACGGCGTACCCGCCGACGGGTGCGCGAGCGCCGCCAGGTGGACGACGTACTCCGCGCCCTCCAGGGCCCGCGCCACGTCCGCCTCGGACCGGGTGTCGCCGATCAGCACCCGGTCCGCCTTCAGGTCCGGATGCGGCACGTTCGACAGCGCGGTCACCTTCGCGCCCAGGGCGTTCAGGTGCTCGACCGTGACCAGTCCGATCCGGCCGGCAGCCCCCGTGACCAGCACCCGCCGGCCGTTCAGTTCACTCACTCTTTGATGCCTCCGGACATTCCGACGCCGCGCAGGAACTGCTTCTGGAACAACAAGAACAAGATCACAGGGATCAGCACCGCGAGGAACAGGGCACTCATCTGCAGCGAGATCTCGGTGGTCTTCTGCACCCTCGGCAGGGCAACCGAGATCGGTTGCAGCGTCGGGTCGGGCAGCACCAGCAGTGGCCAGAGGTAATCCTTCCACGAACCGATCACGGTCAGCAGCGCCACCACCCCGACGATCGGCTTCGACAGCGGCAGGATCAGCGACGTGAACATCCGCAGGTTGCTGGCCCCGTCGATCCGGGCCGCCTCGATCAGCTCGCGCGGGATCGAGTCGAAGTACCGCTTCATCACCAGGATGTTGAACGCGCCCGCGGCCTGCGGCAGCCAGACCGCCCAGAACGTGTTCTGCAGGCTGATGTGCAGGAGCGGCATGTCCAGCACGGTCATGTAGAGCGGGACGAGCGAGATCACGCCGGGCAGGAACAGCGTCGCGAGGACGGCGCCGGTGACGACCGGGCCCCACTTCGGGCGCAGCACGCTCAGCACGAACGCGCCCGTCGTACAGACGAACAGCGTCGAGATCATCGAGCCGATCGCGATGATCGCGGTGTTGCCGAGGTACGCGCCGATCTGCACCCGGTTCCAGGCGTCCGGGAGGTTCTTCAGCTGGATCCCGGACGGCCACAGCTGCATCGGGCCGCTGAGGATGTCCTGGCTGGTCGAGACGCCGGACTTCAGCAGCCAGAGCAGCGGACCGACGCCGGCGATCGCGACCGCGACGAAGATCAGCACCTGGATGACCGGCAGGCCGATCCGGACCACGCCGCGCTGCCGGTCGGCGGCCGAGATGATTCCGCGTTCCGAGACTTCGCTGCTCATGTCGTACTCCAGCGGCGGGTGACGAGGTGGTAGACGGCCGACAGCACGCACAGCACCAGCGCGAGCAGCACGCTGAGCGCGGTCGCGGCGCCGAAGTCGCCGTTGATGAACGCGTACCGGTAGATCAGCAGCAGCACTGTCGTGGTCGCGTTGTTCGGGCCGCCGCCGGTGAACAGGAACGGCTCGGTGAACACCTGGAACGTGCCGATCAGCTGCAGCAGCATCATGATCAGGATGATTCCGCGGATCTGCGGCAGCGTGACGTGCCAGACCCGGCTCCAGATCCCCGCACAGTCCAGCTCGGCGGCCTCGTACAGCTCCGTCCGTACGCCGGTCAGCGCCGCCAGGTAGATGATCGAGGTCGCACCCGCCCCGGCCCAGGTCGCCTCCAGCACGATCGCCGGCATCGCCAGCGTCGGCGAGTTCAGCCAGGCGAAGGGCCCGATCCCGAACCAGCCGAGGATCGCGTTGAAGACACCCGCGCCGCTCGGGTCGTAGAAGAACGTCCAGAGCAGGATCGCGGCCACCGGCGGTACGACGGCCGGCAGGTACGAGAGCACGTTGTACAGCCAGCCCGTCTTGCGCAGCTCGCTGACGAACACGGCCAGGAACAAGGGCACCGGGAAACCGAAGACCAGTGCCAGCGCCGCGAAGTACAGCGTCTTGAGTGCCGCCTGCGGGAGCTGCGGGTCGGTCAGCACGTAGCTGAAGTTCGACCAGCCGACCCACTCGGGCGCCTGGACCAGGTTGTTCTTCTGGAAGCTGAGGACCAGTCCGCGCAGGATCGGGCCCCAGGAGAAGTACAGGAAGATCAGCACCAGGGGCAGGGCGAAGAGGATCGCGCTCAGCCCGCCGGAGCGGTACCAGGTCGCGACTGACCTGGCACTGCTCCGGTTCTGCCTGGGCATGCGTAGCTGGAACATCGGGTTACCGGGCCAGACGCGCGTCGATCTTCGAGGCGGCATCGCTGACCAGCTTGTCGATGTCCACATCCTTCTTCGTCAGCACCTGCTGGACCACCGGGTCGAGCAGCGAGTAGACCTCCTGGCCCTTGTTCGACGGCTCCGGCAGCAGCTTCAGCGTCGACGTCGAGTCGATGTAGCTCTGGAACTGCTTCACCGGGACGTTCACGTACGGCTCACGCCACTTGTTGTACTGGTCGTACGTCGCCTCGCTCAGCGGGGTGATGCCCGGCCGGCCGACGAAGCCCTTGTCGGCGATCGTGCTCTTCGCGTCCGCGACCGCGGCGGCCTCGTTCGTGTACTTGTCGAACTGCTCGAACTTGATCCACTTCAGCGCCGCGACGATCTCGTTCTTGGTCGCCTTCGGGCTGATCATCTTCAGCGAACCACCGGTCAGCGTGCCGTGCGGGCCGCCGTCCTGCGGCAGCGCCGCCTCACCGAAGTCGGCCGGCTTCATGCCGAACTGCTTCACGCTCATGTCGTACGCGTCCGGCGCCTGCATGACCATGCCGATCTTGCCGGCCGCGAAGTCCTGCCGGACCTCCTCCTGGTTGTACAGGAACCGGCTGCCCATCGAGTTGTCGGTCCAGCGCATGTCCTTCAGCAGTTGCAGCGCCTTCTTGGTCGGCGCGTCGTTGAACGTGGACTTCTTGCCGTCCTGGCTCTCGACCGTGCCGCCCATGCTGTAGGTCATCGTGGTCAGCATCCAGCCACCGGTGTTGTTGGTGGTGAGCTGCGCGTAGCCGGCCTTGCCGGTCTTCTCCGCGATCTGCTTGGCGTCCGCGCGGACCTCGTCCCAGGTCGTCGGCGGCTTGTCCGGGTCCAGGCCGGCCTGCTTGAACAGGTTCCGGTTGTAGGCCAGGCCGACCGAGAACACGTCGATCGGTACGCCGTAGATCCGGCCCTTGTCGTCCTGGACGATCTTCAGGACGTTCGGGTTCAGGTCCTTGGTCAGGTCGACCAGCTTCAGCTCGTCGGTGATGTCCGGGAGCTGCTTGTTCGGGATCATGTTGGCCGGCTCGGTGAAGCTGATGCTCATCACCGTCGGCAGCGTGCCGCCCGCGACCTGAGCCTGGAAGGTCTGCGCCTGCCAGCTGGTCTCGGTGGACTTCACGGTGATGTTCGGGTACTTCGCCATGAAGTCGCTGACCTTCTGGTTGAAGGCCTTCAGGTCGTTCGGCTTGTCCGGGGTGGGGCGGTCCCCGATCGTGATCGTGACCGGCGCCTTCTCGTCCACCGCACCGGCACTGCCGCCACCGGCCGCGCCGGGCGTGGTGCCCTTCGCACAGCCCGCCGCCAGCAACAGCCCAGCCACTCCGAGGGCAGTACCGAACCGGCCCCACCTGCTCGCAAACGTCATCGGAACTCCTCAGGTTTCCGGATGCCGCCGGTGTGCTCTGAGCCACACACCGGCCAGGTCCCGAGTAAGTTAAACCAAGCGTGTTACTAACTCAACCCCTCGATCCCGTCTGCTGCGGTAACGCTTTCGCAACGTCGATCGGCGGGCCTGGACTCCGACGTACCGATCGACGAAAGGAGCAGGACATGACCAACCAGGTCGTGCACTTCGAGATCATCGGTACCGATCCGGCGCGGCTGCAGGACTACTACCGCGACCTCTTCGGGTGGACCTACGAGCTCGGCGACACCGTGTCCGGACAGGTCTCGGAGCCCGGGCGGTACGGGTCCGTCGGGGACGCCGGGCTGTACGGCGGGGTCGGCGGCGGCGCCTCGCTGCGGCCGAAGGTGTTGTTCTACGTCGGCGTGGACGACGTCGGCGCCGCGCTCAGCCGGGCCGAGGAACTGGGCGGGACGCGCGTGTTCGGGCCGGACGGCGTACCGGGGCGGCTCGTGGTCGGGCAGTTCACCGACCCGGAAGGCAACCTGATCGGGGTCGCCGGCGGACGGTAAACCGGTGGAGGTGGTGGTCGCCGGGGCGAGAGGATGCGGGCATGCATCTGCGACCGGCGACCGCTGCCGACTTCCCGTTCCTGCTGGAGATGTTGCTCGAGGCGTGCAGCTGGGACGGGACGCCCTGGTACGACGAGGCGAAGGTGCGGGCGGATCCGCGGGCGTGGCACTACCTCGACGGGTTCCCGCTCGACCGTGACTTCGGGGTGGTCGCAGAGCTCGACGGCTCCCCCGCCGGGGCGACCTGGGCGCGACTGCTGACCGCGGACGAGCCGGGCTACGGGTACGTCGCGGACGACGTACCCGAGCTGACCCTCGGCGTGGCGCCCGGGTTCCGGCGGCGTGGGGTCGGGCGGGCCGTGCTGACCGAGGTGATCGCGCAGGCCCGCGGGGCGTCGTACCGGCAACTGTCGCTCAGCGTCGACCCGGACAACCCCGCGCGGAACCTGTACGAGTCGCTCGGCTTCCGCAAGGTCGGCGTCGTGGGGACGTCCGATACGATGGTGCTGGATCTCTAGCCGAAACCGCGGACACGGAACTGCATGACGCGGTACGGCCAGCCGGCGTCGGTGTTCCACTGACTGACGGACAGGTGCAGGTCGGACAGCGTCGAGCCTGGGATCACGTACCCGCCGTACAGCTGGGCCACGTGGTTGTCGTCCTCGGAACCCCACGCACCGCCGTAGATCAGGGTCTGCCGGTACGCCGTGTAGAGGTTGGAGGTCGGCGTGTCCATGATCATCCCGTCGATCCGGTAGTCGCCGGCGTCGAACCAGGTCAGCACCCACTTCCCGCCGAGCGGCCGCAGGCTCATCTCGCCGAAACTGCCGTTCAGGATCGGGGTCGCCGGGTTGCCCCAGGCCCAGACGCCGTCGCGGTAGCCCCACGGCTCGTAGGCGCCCGGGTTCGCGATCTGTTCCTGGCGGACGCGCTTCAGGATGATCGGCTTGTTCCGCTGGAAACCGGTCGAGTAGACGTACACGTACCCGTCGTTCCCGAGACCCCAGGTGAGCAGCTGGAACATCCCGCCGTCGATGTTCGGGTCGAACTTCGCGCCGGTGTGGTACCAGCTCGCGCCGGAGTTGTCGGAGCGCCAGATCTCCGTCCACACGACGTTCCCGAGGCCCTTGTTCACCATCGCGTGCAGGTACATCGACCCGCCGATCGTGATCACGTCGGACGGCAGCACGGTCGAGAACGTCGGGTTGTCGTGCGGGTAGTCCCACAGCTGCTGCGCCGCGTCACCACCGACCGCGCCGGACCACGTCACGCCGGTGTTCAGGTCGGACGTCGTCGACCAGAGCGCGACCGGCGACCGCCACCAGCCGCCACCGACCCGCGCCTCTTCGAACGTGTCGCCGAACATAAACAGCAGCCGGCCGTCCGGCGTACGTGCCGGAATCCCGAGATCGGTCGCGGCCATCCGGAACCGGTCGGTCAACCCCGGCCCGGTCAGATCGGCCACCTTGTTGGTGACCACTGCCTGCGTACTGCCGAAGGCTCGCCCGGGTACGGCGGCAAGCACACCGGCACCGACCGCGGCCTTGAGGAATGTGGATCGCTTCATCATCTGTGGTGACTCCCAGCATCAACGGGGGCGGACTGATGGGAAATCGATTTCTGCCACACCATCCCGCACCGCCCCGCCGGAAGTCAACCCTCAACCGGTGCCACCAGGCATCCGTGAACGACGAGCCGGAGCGTTGCGGGGCGGTACTTCGGAAGAAAGTTTGCGCCTACCGCCGGAAATATTCCGCAAAGGGGCGGCGGGGTACTTCGCTGGCGGATATCGAGCGGGTTGGCGCACTACCTGCCGGTGGCGACCGGGCGGGTCGGGTCGGTGACCCACTCGGACCAACTGCCGACGTACACCGTGGCCGGGATGCCCGCGGTCTCCAGGGCCAGTGCCTCGTGGGCAGCTGTCACGCCCGAGCCGCAGTAGACCGCGACCTCGGTGTCGTCGGTGATGCCCAGGGCGGTGAACCGGGCGCGGAGGTCGGCGGGCGGGAGGAAGTGGCCGCTCTCCCCCACGTTCGCACCGGTCGGTGCGTTGACCGCGCCCGGGATGTGGCCGGCGACCGGATCCATCGGCTCCACCTCCCCGGCGAACCGCTCCGGGGCGCGCGCGTCGAGCAGGATCCCCTTGGCAGCCACTGAGGCTGCTCCATCCGCATCCAACACAGGAAGATGTCCCGGAGTCGCGATGAAACCGCCGACAACCTCGTCGGTGCTCACGTTGGCACCGGCGGAGGTGGTGTTGGAGCCAGCCGACACAGCTGGCGTGGGTTCGATCGAGGCCGCTGCTGCGGGTTCAGTCGAACCCGCCGGCGCAGGTTCAGTCGGAGCCGCTGCCGCTGGTTCAGTCGAACCCGCCGGTGCAGGTTCAGTCGAGGCCACTGCCGCGGGTTCAGTCGAGCCTGTTGGCGCGGGTTCATCCCAGCCCGCTCCGGCGGGCTCGGCCGAGCCCGCCGGAGCGGGTTCGCTCGAGCCAGCTGGTGCGGGTCCAGTTGGCACCTGTCCCTTGCCAGCCGAACCCCCGGTCGCAGCCGACCGTAGATCCTCGCCTGTCAGCTCTTCCCCACCAGCCGACCGTAGAACCCCACCTGTCAGCTCTTCCCTGCCGGCCGACGGTAGAGCCCCACCTGTCAGGTCTTCTGCGGCGGCTGATGGTGGGGGCTCGGTTGTTAGTTGTTGGTTGGCGGACTGCCAGGCGGCCAGTCCGCCGTCGAGGACTCGGACGTTGGTGAGGCCGAAGTAGCGGAAGGTCCACCAGGCTCGGGCTGCCGACATGGAGGTGGCGGCGTCGTAGACGACCACGGGGGTGTCGGCGGAGGTGATGCCCAGGCGGCGGAAGGTTGCCGTCACGGTGGTTGCGCTGGGCAACGGGTGGCGACCCGCCCCGGGTGGGCCGGCCAGTTCGGTGTCCAGGTCGACGAAGTGTGCGCCGGGGAGATGGCCGGCGTCGTACGCCTCGCGGCCGGGCGGACCGGCCAGGTTCCACGTCACGTCGGCGAGCACCGGAGTGGCGTCCAGGGCGAGCAGTTCCTCGACGGTGATCAACGGGCTCACGATGCGGCTCCTCCGAACGGCAGGACTTCGGGTGACAGGGTGGCGCGGGCGCGCGCCTGGGTGAGACGGCGGCGGAAATGCCGGCGGCACAGCACCTCGTACGAAATCTCGTGGTCCGCCGTCGCCATGTCACCTACCACCAGCTGCTCGCCTTCGGTCACCATCTCCCCACCGATCGTACGGGCGTTGTGCGTGGCGCGTTCGCCGCACCAGCACAGCGCCTCGACCTGGAGCAGCTCCATCCGGTCCGCGAGCTCGACGAGCCGCGCCGATCCGGGGAACAGCCGCGCCCGGAAGTCGGTCAGGATCCCGAAGCAGAACACGTCGATCTGCAGCTCGTCGACGAGCCGTGCGAGCTGCTCGATCTGCAGCGGGCTGTAGAACTGGGCCTCGTCGCAGACCACGTAGTCGATCCGCCCGCCGTGTGTCAGCTCGCCGACCACGTAGTCCCAGAAGTCGAACTCACCGCGCACCTCGACGGCCTCCGCGGACAGCCCGAGCCGGGACGAGAGCACCGACTCGCCGGCCCGGTCGTGGCTGGTGAAGATCCGGCCGAGCCGGCCGCGCGCCTTGTGGTTGTGGTCCATCTGCAACGCCAACGTCGACTTGCCGCAGTCCATCGTGCCGGTGAAGTACAGGAGCTCAGCCACGGGCGAACATCCTGCCAAGTCAACGGGCCGTCGCGCACTCCGGGGTGTGTCGGAGGGGTGGCTTGGGTTCTGAGCCCCGGGTCCGTTTGAATGAATCGTGCGCAAACCCCTGCTCCTCGTCCTGGCGGCCTGTCTGCTGGCCGCCTCCGTCGTCCGGCCGGCCGCCGCGGCGCCGGTTCGTTCCGAGGCCGGGCTGCGGGCGTACTTCGTGATCACCGCGCCGAACCAGACCGCCAAGGTCACCGGCGCGATCACCCAGAACGGCGGCGCGGTGTACGCGACGTACGACGCGATCGGGGTGATCGTCGTGCACTCGGCGGCGGCCGATTTCGCGGACAAGCTGCGCGGCGTCGACGGCGTACAGAAGGCGGGCGCGACCCGGACCACGGACCTGCCGGCGGAGGTCGGGAACCCGGCGATCCCGCAGCAGGTGCCGGAGGTGGCGACGACCCAGGCGGAGTCGGACCGCCCGGACATGGCACAGATCGGCGCGGATCGGGCCTGGACGAAGAACCCCGGGTCGAAGAACATCACGGTCGGCGTACTCGACACCGGTGTGGACGACCAGCATCCGGACCTGAAGGCGAACTTCGACGCGAGCAAGTCGGCGTCCTGCGCGTACGGCAAGGTCGATGCCCGCCCCGGCGCGTGGCGCCCGGTCGGCGAGCACGGTACGCACGTCGCGGGCACGATCGCGGCCGCGAAGAACGGCATCGGCATGATCGGCGTCGCGCCGGGCGTGCGGGTGTCGTCGATCCGGATCGCGGAGCCGGGCAGCCAACTGTTCTTCCCGGAGAACACGGTGTGCGCGTTCATGTACGCCGCCGACAAGGGCGTCTCGGTGACGAACAACAGCTACTACGTCGACCCGTGGCTGTTCAACTGCCCGAGCGACAAGGACCAGGACGCGATCGCCGAGGCGGTACGGCGGGCCGTCGCCTACTCGGACTCCAAGGGTGTCGTGAACGTCGCGGCCGCCGGCAACGAGGACTACGACCTGGCGAACAAGACCGACGACAACACCAGCCCGGACGACTCGACCGCGACCGACCGGCCGATCACCGACGACTGCATCAGCCTGCCGACCGAGCTGCCGAACGTCGTTGTGGTCGCCTCGGTCGACCCGTCCAGCCTGAAGTCCCCGTTCTCGAACTACGGCGCCGGCAAGATCAACCTGGCCGCACCCGGCCAGGCGGTCTACTCGACGGTGCCCGGCGGCGGCTACAAGATCCTCGAGGGTACGTCGATGGCTTCGCCGCACGTCGCCGGTGTCGCGGCCCTGCTCCGCAGCGTGAACCCGAAACTCACCCCCGCCCAGGTCCGGGCCGAACTCGCGCAGCAGGCCGACGACCTCGCCTGCCCGGCCGGTTCCGCGGCCCAGTGCACGGGGTCGACGGCGAACAACTCGTTCTACGGCGAGGGTCTGGTCGACGCGGCGGAGGCGGTCGGTGCCGCGGCCGCACATCCGCGGGGCGCGCTCGCGGTCGAGCAGCCGTCCGAGCAGCTCGGCCTCGGCGGGATTCCGGCGGTCCCGCTGCAGCTGGACGGCACCGGCGGCACCGGCGAGATCACCTACACCGCCGCCGGCCTGCCGCCCGGTCTCAGCATCGACAGGACGACGGGCTGGATCGTCGGCGTCCTCACCCCCGGCGCCGGCCGCTACAAGGTGACCGTCACCGCACGCGACGGCGACGCGAAGACCGCGACGACGAGCTTCTTCTGGGACGTCTGGAGCTTCTAGTCCGCCGCGTCGACGAGCAGCGGGATCTCCATCTCGTCCGGCGTCAGCGATCCGTGCAGACCGATCAGCCCGGCCTCCTGCGCGTGGCGCCGGCTGGCGACCAGTGCGAGTGGGCCGAGCGCCGCGACGATCACGTCACCGAGCCGCGGCGAGACGCGGTCCTCGACGACCGGGCCGAACCACCCGCGACCGATCGCCTCCTCGCGGGTCAGCACGAGCGCCTTCTCCCCGAGCCGCGCCCGGTACGTCGCCAGTACGTCGGCCTCCGCGCCGGGCACGCAGTACAGATGACGGAACCGGGACTCGCCGCCGACCAGGCTGACGCCGTCGGTCAGCGCGGGCTCCGCGTCCAGGTCGACGCGGTTCTCCGGCGCGACGTCGATCATCCCGTGGTCGGCGACGACGATCAGTACGGCGTCCCGCGGCAGCGCGGAGCGGACCTGCTGCGCGAACGTGTCGGCCGCCGTCAGCTCCTTCTGCCACTGCCACGAGTCGCAGCCCTGCTGGTGGCCGGTGTAGTCGAGCTGCGAGTCGTACACGTACACCAGCGACGACCGGCCTTCGCGGCTCGCGAATCTGGTCGCGTCCAGCCGGTCCTCGATGGTGTCGGCGCCGCGGTGCATGGTCCCGCGGAACGCGGCCGCGGTCAGACCTGATTTCTCGAACCGCACCTTGCTGACGTTCCGGGTGGCGACGCCCGCGGCCATTACCCGGTCGAACACGGTCCCGTGCGGCTGCCACCGCCGCGGATCGACCGGTGCGTCCCACTGCAACGCGTTCAGCAGCGCGCCGCTCTCGGGCACGATCGAGGTGTAGCCGACGATCCCGTGCGCGCCCGGCGGCAGGCCGGTACCGAGGCTGGTCAGGCTCACCGCGGTCGTCGACGGCACGCCTGCGGTCAGGCTGCGCCCGGTCAGCGACGACAGGTACGGCGCGGCCTCGGCGTACCGCTGCAACAGGTTCCACCCGAGGCCGTCGAAGAGCAGTACGGCGTACCGCGCCGCGGGCGGCAGGTCGAGGACGTTGGTCTCCCCCGGCACCGCCAGCGCGCCGGCCACCGACGGCAGCACGTCGGCGAGGGCACCACCGCCGTACCGCGGGGAAACCGGGTCGATCACCGCACTACCTGCTGGTCGCGAACGAGAGCGCCTTCGCGAACTCGAGCACCTGCTGGATCCCCGCCGGGCCGTCCGCGGCGGCGCTGATCCGCAGCGAGATGTCGTCGGCCGCGACCGAGCCGGTGTAGCCGTGGTCGGCCTCGCAGTTCGGGTCGGCGCAGACGGCCGGCTCGAGGTCGATCCGGTTCACCATGCCCCAGCCGATCGTCAGCACGACCTCGCCGCTGCCGGCCACCGCCGGGTCGGCCTTGCCGGTGGCGTAGCCGGCCGGGTTCGGTACGACGCGGTTCACCACGACCGCGTTCACCCGGTGCAGCGGGATCGCCTCGGTCGAGGTGGACGCGTACGGCGCGCGGATCAGCTCGTCGGCGGCGTGCTCGTCGGTGTGCCCGACGATCAGCCGGGTCGGGGTCAGCGCCAGGATCGTGATGTGCCGCCGGACCTCGTCCCGGTCGAACGTCGGCTCGTGCTGCAGGACATAGGCCCGGATCGGCTCGTCGGCGATCGCCACCTCGAGCGAGTCGGTCACCACGTCGGGGTAGTAGCCGCACCGATCGATCGCGTCGCGGAGGTCCGCCGACGCATCCGCGAGCTCCGGCGTATTCAGGTCACGCATGCCCTCATCCTTGCACGATCAGGGCGCCGAGCGTTTCACCCTTGTGGACAACCGGGATCAGTTCGCGCTCGCCTTCCGTAACACCGGCGCACCGGCGGCGCCCGCGACCGCGACCAGCACGAGCCCGACTACCACCTGCCCGAGCAGCAGGAACAGCCCCGAACTCCCGTGCGTGATCACCTTGCCGCCACTCAGCACCAGCCCGCAGAACGCTCCGAAACCGACCACAGGCAGGCCTACACCGAGCACCGGTACGACGGCGGCGAGTCGCGCGGCCCGTTCGATCACCCGCAGCGGTACGCCGGACCGCCGCAAGGCACGCGCCGGTGCCGCCTGGTCGAGCGCCGTACCGACCGCACCGGCAGCAGTGGACGCGGCCACGGTCAGGAACACCAGTGAGAGCAGCAATGCGACGCCGATCCGCATGTCCTGGAAGCTCGGGTTCTCGTTACCGGACGGCATGAACACCGAGATGAAGCCGGTCACGAAACCGGAGAGCACCAGCGCGGCCACGGGTCGGAAAGCGCCCTTGGGGTCGTCCACCAGTCGTCGGCCGGCCAGCAGGGTCACGGGCTTGTTGGCGCTGTTGGCCATCGCTTTGCCCACCAACTGCACCGCCCACGGCCCGATCACCCGTACAGCAAGGGCTGCGAAGCCCACACCGATCAGCAACGGCAAGAACGCTCCACGCAGCCCGTAGTACCCAAGAATCGCCGGACCGATGACCAGGAGACCAGCACGGAGTGCGGTGACGCCCTTGCGCGTCTGCCCGCGTACGACGCCCAAAGGCGTGATGCTGACGCGGCCGAGCCCGATGAGGGCGCTGGTCACAGAAAGAATCGGTACCGCGACCAGCACGATGAGGACCGTCCACCACTGCACAGTGATGTCACTGAGGTACCAACGACCGCCACCGAGCGGGATCTGCGCGATCAGCGGGCTCAACGCGGTGTAACCGACCAGCCCGACGACCGCGCCCGCAAAACCGAGCACGGCCTGCTCCACCGAGCTCAGCCAGAGCACCTGCGAACGTGTGGCTCCTGCGAGACGCAACGCGGCCAGTCTGTGCTCGCGGCGCTTGGCTGCGACGCCTGCTGCCTGTCCGACCAGGCTGAGGATCGGGAACAGCACCAGCGTGATGCCGAACGCGACCGCGACCAACAGGCCGAGCATGCGGCTGTCCCAGACATTGCTGTCGTTCCAGGTACTCAGGTACTGCGGGTGTCCGTCCGCAGAGATCGTCTTGACGCCACGGATGATCACGTACTCCTCAGGCGACGACAGGCCCTTACTACTGATGATGCCGGTCGGTGTCTCGCCCCAGTGCTTGGCGACCTCCGGCGACACGTAGACCTCACCGGGCTTCGGCGCGTGGTCGAGGCCGGGCGGTGCTGACTCGCTCGGCTTCAGCACCACGAGGTCGATCACCGTCGTACGGTGGCCGGCGAAGTTTTCGTCGTCCTTCACGGTCAGCATGCCGACCGCGGTCGACGGGTCGGCCTTGTCCGCGCTCCGCCACCCGATCCGGTCGGACCGGTGCGTCAGCCCGAGCGACCCGGCGATCAGGAACGTCACCAGCAACGCCACCACGGCCGTCGCTCCGAACGCGGCCAGGTTCGCGGCCCGCCCGCCAGGACCCGGCCGCCGGACGAACCGCAGGCCCAGGTCGGTCATCGGGCTCATCGCACGACTCCGGCCGACTCGCTCACGCGTCCGTCGACGATGTTCAGCGTCCGGTGGCAGCGGGCGGCGACCGCGTTGTCGTGCGTCACGACGACCACCGCGGCACCGCGGTACGTCGCCGCGCCCACCAGCAACTCGATCACCTGCGAGCCGGTCGTCGCGTCCAGTGCGCCGGTCGGCTCGTCGGCGAACACCACCTCTGGTTCGCCGACGAGCGCCCGGGCGATGGCGACGCGCTGCGCCTGACCGCCGGACAGCTCACCGGGGCGGCGGCCGACCTCGGCGGCCAGCCCGACCTGGGCGAGCGTGTTCCGCGCCCGCGCGATCGCGTCCCGGCGGCTCAGCCCGTCGACCATCAGCGGAAGCGCCACGTTCTCGTCGGCGGGCAGCTCCGCGAGCAGCTGGTTGTCCTGGAACACGAACCCGAGCCGGCGGCGCCGCAGTACCGTCCGGGCCGCGTCGTTCAACTGGTCGACCCGTTCACCGCCCAGCCACACCTCGCCCTGGTCCGGCGTGAGGATGCCTGCGAGGACGTGCAGCAGGGTCGTCTTGCCGTTGCCGCTGGGACCCATGACCGCGAGCGCCTCGCCGGAGCGGACGGCGACGTCCACACCGGCCAGACCGACGACGCTGCCGTAGTACTTGACGAGGCCGTGACCGCTGAGCACAACCTGGGGACTCTGGAAGTTCATACCGCAGAGCCTTTCGCGATCACCGCCCGCGAGCGTCGGACCACAGACCGGTCTTCGGATCGCCTGAGGACGCCTTTCGGCCATCCGGCGTACGACTCAGGTCGTACTGAACGCCGAGGGGAAGGCGTCCCGGTAGCTCGGGATACCACCGTCCGGGGTCGGCACGGACTCCGCGTTCAGCATCGCGTGCACGATCGCGCGGGTCAGTGTCCGGGCGCCCGCGGCGTACACGGTCTCCAGTTGGCCGAGCGCCGTCGGGTCGGTGACGCTCAGCCGCGGGCCTTCCGTCGTGGTGGAGAGCGCGAAGATGCTGTCGCCGTCGACGAGCGTGTGGATCGGGTCGATCGCCCGCGCCAGCCCGTCGTGCGCGATCATCGCCATCCGCTTGGTCGCGGCCTTGTCCAGCGGTACGTCGGTGGCGACCACCGCGATCACGGTGTTCATCGAGGGGCCGGGGATCAGGTTCCGCCCCGGCGCGGCGGCCGGCGGCTCCTCGGTCGGGGTCCGCAGCTGCGCGAACTCGTCGCCGAGGCCGAGCCGGGCGCCGTACAGGGTGCCGTCGGCGTCGATCGTGGAACCGGCCGCGTTCACGATCACCAACGCGCCGACCGTCGTACCGTCGTCGAACCGCACGCTGGCCGAGCCGACGCCGCCCTTGAGCGAACGCGCCCGGGCGCCCGTACCGGCGCCGTGGTTGCCGAGGGCAACCGGTCCGCCGGAGGCGGCGGCGATCGCGTCGGCGCCCCAGGACGGCTCCGGGCGAGCCTTGAAGTCGCCGCGGCGGCCCAGGTCGAAGATCACCGCGGTCGGCACGATCGGGACCACGTCGTGTTCCCCCTGGCCGACGCGCACGCCCTCGCCGCGTTCCTCCAGCCAGCGCATCACGCTGCCCGCCGTGTCGAGCCCGAAGGCGCTGCCGCCGGTCAGCACGATCGCGTTCACGCCACCGTTGGAGTTCACCGGCGACAGCAGGTCGGTCTCGCGCGTACCGGGCGCTCCCCCGCGCACGTCGACGGCCCCGACGGCGCCACCGGGGACGTGGACGACGGTCGTGCCGGTCAGGTACGGCGGGTCGAGGCGCTCGACCTGACCTACGTGGATGCCGGGGACGTCGGTGATCGCGTTGTGCGGGCCAGGTTGCATACCGACGATCCTAAATCCGGTTGCGGTGCTGCCTAGCGTGAACGGTATGAACGCCGATCAGTTGTGTGGTCTGCTCGCCGAGCCGTCGAGGTTGCGGACGTACTCCGCGATCGTCCTCGGCGCCGCGACTCCGGAGCAGGTGGCCGGGAGTACCGGGCTGGACGCGCCGGTGGTGGTGAAGGCGCTGCAGCGGCTGACGAAGGGCGGGCTGATCACGGCGACCCGCGACGGGTTCACGGCGGACGCCGGCGTGTTCAAGGACGCCGTACGGGAGAACCGTCCGGAGCGGGTGCCGCTGGATCCTGATCCGGCGCGGGACAACATCCTGCACTCGTTCATCCGGGACGGGCGGCTGACGCACTTCCCGACGTACCCGGACAAGTATCAGGTGGTTCTGGAGTACCTCGCGCAGAGCTTCGAGGCCGGCCGGGACTACCCCGAGTCCGAGGTCAACGCGATCCTCCACCGGTGGCATGCCGACCATGCCGCCCTGCGCCGAGGGCTGGTCGACGCCCGGCTGCTGGACCGGACGAACAGCGTCTACACCCGGACTACGTAAGCCTGCGGGCGGGAGTGTCCTGGCGGGGCTTCTCGTTCGGCGCGATGCGGATCCGGGTGTCGAGCACCGTCGCGCCCGTGGCGGAGACGAGGACCGAGCGGAGGTCCAGGCGGACCACTTCCTCGAGGTCCAGCGTCAGGCGGGACACGCGGTGCAGCAGGTCCTCGATCGCGGAGATGTCCACCGGGTCCGAGCCGCGGTAGCCGTACAACAGCGGCGCCGCCTTCACCTCGCGAACCATCTCCGCGGCGTCCCGCGTGGTCAGCGGCGGCATCCGGTACGAGCGGTCGCCGAGCAGATCGGTCGCCACCCCGGACAACCCGAACGTGACCACCGGCCCGAACGACACGTCCTCGATCGTCGAGATCACCACCGGCACCCCGGGCGGCGCCATCTTCTGGACGACGAACTGCGCCCGCCCGGGATCCGCCGCCACCCCGAACGTCCGGGTCATCTCCGCCCAGGCGGCCCGCATGTCGTCCTCGTCGTGGATGTGCCGCCAGATGTCGGCCAGGTCCGGCCGCATCCGCCACTGCTCCGCGGTCGCCTTCAGGATCACCTCGAAGCCGAGGTCCGCGGCCCGCGCGACCGCCTCGTCACCGCTCAGCACCGGGAACGCCGGCAGCACCGAGATCCCGTAGAAGCTCAGCAGCCGCTGCCGGTCCGCCTCGTCGAGGTCCCGGCCGGAGGGGTACCGCTGCAGGTACTCCGCGACGAAGTCCTCGCCGCCGGCGGTGTCGATGTCCGGCAGGTCGGGGATCCGGCTGTCCGACCGGCGACGCCACTCGGCGTACTGGGTCGCCTTCGCGAGCGCGCCCACGGCGTACTGCGGGTTCAGGAACGACGGGATCGAGCCGCGCGCCGCTCCCCCGTCCTCGTCCGGCACCCGCAGCTCCTCGGGCACGCTCCGGGACGCGAGGAACGTCGACACGACCGGCTTGTCCGAGTCGGCCGCAGCCGCCGCGAGCACCTGGGCGATCTCGCCGCCGCTGGACTGCACCGGCGGCGTGTAGATCACCACCACCGAGTGCACCTTGTCGTCGGAGAACACCTCGGACAACGCCAGCCCGAAGTCCGACGGGGTCGCGTCCGCCCGGAGGTTCCGCGGCTCCCCCGCGACCTCGAGCCCGCAGCTCGCCATCGTGTCCAGGGCGAGCAGCGTCAGCGCGTCGGAGTTCGAGACGATCGCGACCCGGCGGCCCTTCGGCAGCGGCTGGTGCGCGAGCAGCTGGGCGACGTCGAACAGTTCGCCGGTGGTGTCCACGCCGATCAGCCCGCTCTGCCGGAACATCGCCTCGATGGTTGCTGGAGGCAACTGGCTGCGCCGGATCAGCTGCCCGACCGGCACCCCCTGGGTGGCCCGCCCGGACTTCAGCGCGACCACCGGCTTGCGGCCGGCAAGCCGTCGCGAGACCCGGCTGAACTTGCGCGGGTTCCCGAGCGACTCGAGGTACAGCAGCACGACCTCGGTGGCCTCGTCGGAGTACCAGTACTGCATCAGGTCGTTGCCCGAGACGTCGGCACGGTTGCCCGCGGACACGAAGCTCGACAGGCCGAGGCCACGGCCGACCATGTCGGCCAGGATCGGTACGCCGAGCGCTCCGGACTGGCAGAAGAACGCGACCCGCCCCTTGCTCGGCATCAGCGGCGACAGCGTGGCGTTCAGCGAGACGCCGGTCGCGGTGTTGATCAGCCCGAGCGCGTTCGGCCCGATCACCCGCATCCCGTACGAGCGGGCCAGGCCGACCAGGTACCGCTGCCGCTGCCGTCCCTCGTCGCCGATCTCGGCGAACCCGCTCGACACCACGACCAGCCCGCGCACACCCTTCGCGGCGCAGTCCAGCACGACGTCCGCGACCATCTCGGCCTTCACCGCGACCACCGCGAGATCGACCGTGTCCGCGACCTCGCGGATCGTCGGGTACGCCGGGACGCCCTCGATCTCGGTACCGGGAACAGCCTTCGTGTCGGTGTTCACGGCGTACAGCCGACCGGGGAAGCCGCCGTCCCGGAGGTTCCGCAGCAGCGCGTTGCCGATCGTGCCTTCCCGCCGGCTCGCCCCGATCACGGCGACACTGCCCGGCGTCAGCAGCCGGGCAATGGAGAGCGCCTCGGAGCGCTGCTCCCGCGCCTGCATCACGCCGAACGACGTGTCGGTCGGCGCGATGTCGAACTCGACCATGATCACGCCGTCCTCGAACTCCCGGGCGACCTTGTAGCCGGCCTCGGTGAAGACCGTGATCATCTTCCGGTTGTCCGGCAGCACCTCGGCGACGAACCGGTGGATGCCGTTCTCCCGGGCGGCCTGCGCCAGGTGTTCGAGCAGCAGCTGGCCGAGCCCGCGGCCCTGGTGCGCGTCCTCGATCAGGAACGCGACCTCCGCCGTACTCCGGCCGGTGCCCTCGTACCGCCCGACGCCGATCATCTCGTCACCGACCGTGACGATCAGCGCGAGCCGCTGGTGGTAGTCGACCTGCGTGAACCGCGCCACGTCCCGGTCGGACAGTTCCGGGTACGGCGCGAAGAAGCGGTAGTACTTGGACTGCTCGGACACCCGGGCGTAGAACGCGACCAGCAACTCGTCGTCGCCCGGCGTGATCGGCCGCAGGTGCGCGGTCGCGCCGTCCCGCAGGACGACGTCGGCCTCGTACTCCGCCGGATAGCCGTCCGGGAGCTCGTGGTCATACTGGTCCGGCACCCAGACAGCGTACTCAAACAGACACACCCCAGGAGCGGAATTGGTCGAGCGGATCGCGCCTGTCCTGGTGTTCCTGGTCGCGGTGACCGTGATCGCCGAGCTCGCCGACCAGGCGAAAGTGTTCGACGTCGCCGCGCGGGAGGCGGCGCACCTGGCCCGCGGCCGGGTGTGGCGGCTCTGGCTGCTCGTCGTCGCGCTCGCCACCGGCCTCACGATCGTGCTGTCCCTGGACACCTGCGCGGTCCTGCTGACGCCCGTGGTGCTGTCGATGGCCCGCCAGCTCAACATCCCGCCGAAGCTGTTCGCGTTCACGACGGTCTGGCTTGCCGGTACGGCGTCGTTGCTACTGCCCGTGTCCAACCTCACGAACCTGCTGGCGGTGCATCCGTTCCGCCAGTTGGACGTGAGCTACCTGTCGGTCAGCTGGCGCCCGGCGATCGCCTCGATCGTGATCACGGTGCTCGTGCTCGCCGCGCTGTTCCACCGCGACCTGCCACGGACGTACGACGTACCGCCGACGCCACACGTCGAGGACAAGGTGCTGTTCTGGGGCGCCACCGCGGTGTGCGTGCTGCTCGGACCTGCCTTCGTCTCAGGGGTCCAGGTGGCGTACCCGGCCACGATCGGGGCGCTCATCCTGGTCGGTCTGTTCGCCGTACGTCGCCGGAGCGCGCTGAGGTGGTCGCTGCTCCCGGTCAAGCTGGTCGTGACGGTCGTGGTGCTGTTCACCGTCGTGGGTTTCCTCAGCTCGCACGGGCTCGAGGACGTACTACGGCGCGTAGCCGGGACCACGTCCGAGCTGCGGCTGAGTGCGACGGCCGCGGTCGGCGCGAACCTGTTCGACAACCTCCCGGCGTACCTGGCGATGGAACCGGTCGCGTCGGACAGCGCGCATCGCATGATGGCGCTCCTGATCGGCGTGAACTGCGGCTGCCTGCTGACCCTCTGGGGCTCCCTCGCCACGCTGCTCTGGAGGGCCCGCTGCGACGCGGCCAGAGTCTCCATCTCGTGGTGGTCGTTCCTGTGGCGCGGCCTGATTCTCACGCCACTCGTTGTGGCAGGCGCCGTACTCGCCCTGAATGGGTAATGTGCGCTGCATGGCGACGGAGCAGAGCACTTCGGAGGTCACCCGGGAGTTCCGGGCGGCGCGGGACTTCCTGGTGGCGCATCGGGACGACTACGAGACGGCGTACCGGGACTTCCGCTGGCCGCGGTTCGAGCGGTTCAACTGGGCGCGGGACTGGTTCGACGCGCTCGCGGTCGAGCAGCCGGAGGTCGCCGCGCTGACGATCGTCGAGGAGGACGGCGAGGTCAACTCGCGGACGTACGCCGAGATGGCCGAGCGCTCGCGCAAGGTGGCCGGCTGGCTGACCACGGCGGGGCTGAAGCCGGGCGACCGGGTGCTGATCGTGCTGGGCAACCAGGTCGAGCTGTGGGAGACCATGCTCGGCTGCATCCGCGCCGGCGCGGTGATGATCCCCGCGACCACGCTGCTCACCGACGCCGACCTGGCCGACCGGATCTCCCGCGGCAACGTACGCGCCGTGGTCACCAGCGGAGCCGACGCCGGACGGTACGCCGGGATCGCGGACCACTGCATCCGCGTCGCGGTCGGTGCACCGGCCGACGGGTGGCTGAACTATCCCGACTCCGAAAACTACGACGACCCGGTCCCCGAGGTCGACACGGCCGCGGACGACTCGCTGCTGCTGTACTTCACCTCCGGTACGACGAGCCAGCCGAAGCTGGTCGAGCACACGCAGGTCAGCTACCCGCTCGGGCACCTGTCGACGATGTACTGGATCGGCCTGCAGCCCGGCGACGTACACCTCAACGTCTCCTCCCCCGGCTGGGCCAAGCACTCGTGGAGCAACGTCTTCGCCCCGTGGAACGCGGGCGCGACGGTCTTTCTCTACAACTACACCCGCTTCGACGCGGCGAAGATGCTCGACGTGCTGGCGACGTACGGCGTCACCACGTTCTGCGCGCCGCCGACGGTCTGGCGGATGCTGATCCAGGCCGACCTGTCCGCGGTCGACGTGAAGATCCGCGAGTGCATCTCGGCCGGTGAGCCGCTGAACCCCGAGGTGATCGAGCAGGTCCGGAACGCCTGGGGCATCACGATCCGGGACGGGTACGGGCAGACCGAGACGACCGCGCAGATCGGGAACCCGCCGGGCCAGCCGGTGAAGCTCGGCTCGATGGGCCGCCCGCTGCCCGGGTACACGATCGCGCTGATCGACCCGTCCACCGACGAGATCGGCGACGACGGCGAGATCTGCATCGAGCTGGCGCCCGCGCCGGTCCCGCTGATGCGCGGGTACCGCGACGCCGACGAGCTGACCGCCGAGGTGATGCGGAACGGGCACTACCACACCGGCGACGTCGCCAGCCGGGACGCGGACGGCTACATCACGTACGTCGGGCGCTCGGACGACGTGTTCAAGGCCAGCGACTACCGGATCTCGCCGTTCGAGCTGGAGTCGGTGCTGATCGAGCACCCGGCCGTCGCGGAGGCCGCCGTCGTACCGTCGCCGGACCCGGTGCGGCTCGCCGTACCCAAGGCGTACGTCGTGCTCGCCGCCGGGCACGAACCGTCGCGGGAGCTGGCCGGGGAGATCCTGGCGTTCTGCCGCGACCACCTCGCGCCGTACAAGCGGATCCGCCGGCTCGAGTTCGCCGAACTGCCGAAGACCATCTCCGGCAAGATCCGCCGCGTCGAGCTGCGCGCGGACGAGGCCGCCAAGGTCGAGAGCGGGAACGCCGGGCAGACCTACGACGAGGCCGACTTCAAGTAAGTGTCCTTCCACACCGGCCTGGGCTGGTCGGCGCTCGTCGTCCTGCCGTTACTGATCGCGATCGGCGTCGTCGCGTCCCGGTACGCCGGGCTGCGCCACGACAAGGGCATCGTCACCGCCGCGCTGCGGGCCGTCCTGCAGCTGGCGGCGATCGGCCTGGTGATCGGGGTCGCGCTGCAGCACACGCTCGGGGCGATCGCGTTCGTGCTGCTGATGTTCGTGGTCGCGACCGTGACCAGCACGCGGCGGCTGCGCGGTACCGCGGTGATCCCGCGGCAGTGGCTGTACTGCGCGGCGGCGATCGGCTCGGGCGCGTTCGCCGTACTGCTGCTGCTCATCCTGCCGGGCGTGGTGCCGCGCAACCCGGCGAGCATCCTGCCGATGGGCGGCATCATCGTCGGCGGGACCATGACCGCGACCACGTTGGCCGGGCGGCGCATGCTGGGCGAGTACAGCACCCGGTACGGCGAGTTCGAGGCGGGCCTGTCGATCGGGCTGATGCAGCCGGACGCGTTCAAGCTCGTCGTCGGCCCGGTCGCCGGCGACGCCCTGCTCCCGGCGCTCGACCAGACCCGGACGGTCGGGCTGGTGGCGCTTCCCGGCGCGTACGTCGGCATGCTGCTCGGCGGGGCGTCGCCTGTCCAGGCCGCCGCGCTGCAACTCGTCGTACTGATCGGGCTGGTCACGGCGGAGGCGATCGCGATCCTGGTCCTCACCGAGCTGCTCTGCCGCGCGCAACTTCCGGACGGGCGTACGGTTACCCCATGAGTGACGACAAGGGCATCTTCAGCCGCATCGACGCATTGGTGGCCGAGGAGCACGAGCTCCGTACCAAGCACGCCGCCGGCCAGATCGACAACACCGACGAGCAGTCCCGCCTCAAGGCCCTCGAGGTCGAGCTCGACCAGTGCTGGGACCTGCTCCGCCAGCGCCGCGCCAAGCGCGAGTTCGGCGAGAACCCCGACGACGCCCAGGCCCGCTCCACCGACACCGTCGAGGGCTACCTCAACTAGGCCCGAGCCGCCGCCATTCGATGGCCGGGCAGTGGTCCATCACCATCGTGAGCCCGGCCGCCGTCGTCCGCGCGTAGGCGGCCTGGTCCACCACGTCGAGCTGGAACCAGACCGCCTTCGCGTTGACGGAAACCGCCTGGTCGGCGATGTCGCCGGCCAGGTCGGAGCGGACGAAGACGTCCACGCAGTCGACCGGGAACGGGATCTCGGCCAGTGTCGCGTACCCCTGCTCGCCGTGGACCGTCTCCGCGGACGGGTGCACCGGGACGATCCGCTTCCCGTGGTCCTGCAGGAAACGGGCCACGCCGTACGCCGCGCGACTCGTGTTGTTCGACAGCCCGACCACGGCCCAGGTGTCACACTCGGCCAGGATCTTCCGGATCGCCTCGTCCATCGTCAGCCCCTCAGATAGGTCAGTACCGCGGAGACGCGCCGGTCGAGCCCGTCGTCCAGCTGCAGCTTCGCGAAGATGTTGCCGACGTGCTTGCGCACCGCTGCCTCGCTGACGACGAGCTGTTCCGCGATCGACGCGTTCACCCGCCCCTCGGCCATCAACGCGAGCACCTCCAGCTCCCGCGGGGTGAGCGCCGCCAGCGGCCCGTCGTTCCGCCGCCGGGCGAGCAGCTGCCGCACCACCTCCGGATCCACCACGGTACCTCCGTCGGCGACCCGGTCCAGCGACTCCAGGAACTCCGCGACATGCCCGACCCGGTCCTTCAGCAGGTACCCGATCCCGCCGCTCGTTGTCTCCAGCAACGACGACAGGTACGCATCGGCGACGTACTGCGACAGCACCAGGATCCCGATCGCGGGCTGCTCGGCCCGGATCGCGGCGGCCGCGCGCAGGCCCTCGTCGCTGTGCCCGGGCGGCATCCGTACGTCGGTGATGACCACGTCCGGCGGATCCTTCCGGACCACCGCGAGCAGCGTGTCCGCGTCGCCGACGGTGTCCCGGACGTCGTGCCCGGCGCGATCGAGGATGCTCGCCAGCCCCTCCCGCAACAGCAGCGAATCCTCCGCCAGCACGATCGTCAGTCGCCGAGTCGGCACGGGCACTCCATCCTCAGTCGGGTCGGCCCACCGGGTGGGCTGTCGACGTCGAGTGTGCCGCCCAGCGCGTCCAGCCTGGTCACCAGGCCCGTCAACCCGGTCCCGGCGCCGAGTTGCGCGCCGCCCACCCCGTCGTCCTGGACCGTGATCACCAGTCGCCCCCGGTCCACCCAGCCGGACACCTCGCAGGTGGTCGCCTGGGCGTGCTTGGCGACGTTCGCGAGCGCCTCGCTGATCACGAAGTACGCCGCGGCCTCAATCGGGGCGGGCAGCCGGTCCGGGAGCGTGATGTTCAGCGTCACCGGCAGCGGCATCCGGTCGGCCACCTCCCGCGCGGCCGCCTGCAGACCGTGATCGACCAGCACCCGCGGATGGATCCCCCGGACCGCGGCGCGCAGATCCGCCAGGGCGGCCTCCGCCTCGGCGTGCGCCTTCACCACCAGCCGGCGGCCCTCCCCCTCGGGCAGGTCCAGCTCGGCCAGCCCGAGCGTCATCGTCAGCCCGACCAGCCGCTGCTGTACGCCGTCGTGCAGGTGCCGCTCGATCCGCGCGCGCTCGGTCTCGAACGCGTCCACCAGGTCCAGCCGGGACCGCCGCAGCTCGGCCAGGTTCCGCTGCAGCTCCTCCTGCCGCGGCCCGAGCATCGCCCGCGCCAGCGACGCCTCCGCCCCGGCGAGCACACCCAGCAGGTACGAGCTGACCGTGTAGAACACCGGTCCGAACAGGACCGCGAACAGGAGCCCTTCCCAGAACGTGTCGAGCTTCCACGACCACATCACCACGTCCTCGCCGTCGCCCGCGAGGAACGGGGTCGCGATGGTGATCCCGAGGACGATCGCGGAGAGTCCGCCGATCACCGCGCTCAACGGCCAGACGAACACGCCGAGGACGAACCCGTACCCGAGCGCCCGCATCGACGCCTGCTCCCGGCGCCGGTACGTCAGCCGCGCCTTCAGCGACACCCCCACCGGCAGTACGGCGTGCGGGCTCGGGATCCCGTCGACGAGCATCAGCGCGGCCCGGCGGCGTTCGACGTACCCGATGGCCGCCCCGAGCAGCGGGAACGCGGCCAGCATCAGTATCCCGACCAGGATCGGGCTCAGCAGCGCGCTCAGCCCGGCGATGCCGACCAGGACGCCGATCGACAGCACACCCATCGGTACGGACGTCAACAGGTACGCGTACGAGCGCCACGGCCACGACGAGATCAGGTAGCGCGGCGACGCGAGCGCTCCCCACACCGTCTTCTGCACGCACCAACCCTAGGTGGACGGTGGCCGGCACCGCGGTAGCGCATGCGCTACTCCAGGTCTCGCCCGCAGGCCAGCGTGCTCGGTGCCGTACGGCGGTTGGCTTGGCAGCATGACCGCTACCGCGCCGACGTACCCCACCGTCGCCCCGATCGCGCCGCCCGCCCTGCTGCTGGACGGCATCACCAAGACGTACCGTTCGAAGGCCGGCGCGGTCGACGCGCTGCGAGGTGTCACGTACCACTTCGCGCGCGGCTCGTTCACCGCCGTGATGGGGCCGTCCGGATCCGGGAAGTCGACGCTGTTGCAGTGCGCGGCCGGGCTCGACCAGCCGACGACCGGGAACGTCGTGCTGAACGGTGTGCCGTTGCGCGGGCTCAACGAAGTACAGCTGACCAAGCTGCGGCGGTCCGAGATGGGATTCGTGTTCCAGGCGTACAACCTGCTGCCGTCGTTGAGCGTGTACGACAACGTCGCGCTCCCCCTGCGGCTCACCGGCCGCCGCCCGGCGCGCAACGACGTACTGCGGGTCCTCGACCAGGTCGGGCTGGACGGGAGGGCCAAGCGGCGGCCGGCCGAGCTGTCCGGCGGGCAGCAGCAGCGGGTCGCGATCGCGCGGGCGCTGATCACCCAGCCGTCGGTGTTCTTCGCCGACGAACCGACCGGGGCGCTGGACAGCGGCACGAGCCGGCAGATCCTCGGGCTGTTGCGCGAGGCAACCGATCGGGCCGGGCAGACCGTGGTGATGGTCACCCACGACCCGGTCGCGGCGGCGTACGCCGAACGGGTGCTGTTCCTGAACGACGGTCTCCTCGCCGGTCAGCTCGACCGCGCGACGCCGGCCCGGATCGCGGCGGCGATGAGCGAGCTGGAGCGCTGATGTTCCAGCTCAGCCGGCAGACCGTCGGGCGGCAGCGGTCCTTGTACGCCGGATCGTTCGTCGCGCTCGCGGTCGGCGTGTTCATGCTCGGGCTGGCCGCGACGACGACGGCCGCCACCATCGCCTACCACCTGCCGGCGTCCTCGACGATCGGCGTGACGACGCTGGGCGGGCCGGACACGCCGCCACAGCACGTCCGGATCGCGCTCGCGAACGCGGACGTGTCCGGGTTGCAGACCGTGCTGAGCATGGTCGGGGCGATCTGCGGGTTCATCACGGTGTTCGTGATCGCCAGTACGTTCGCCTTCGCGGTGGCGTCGCGGCGCCGCGAGCTCGGGCTGCTGCGGCTGATCGGGGCGACGCCGCGGCAGCTCCGGCGGATGATCATCGGCGAGGCGCTGGTGGTGGCCTTCGCCGCGTCGGTGACCGGCGCGATCGGTGCGCAGCTCGCGACACCTTTGCTGCTGCGCAGGGCGTCGTACACCGAGCTGGCGCCGGTGCAGCTCGAGCCGGCGTCGCCTTGGGTACCGCTGGCGATCGCGGTCGGCGCCGGGATGCTGGTGGCGCTGCTCGGCGCGCGCTCGGCCGCTCGGCGGGCCGGGAAGGTGGCGCCGATCGACGCGCTGCGGGAGGCCTCGCTGGAGCCGCCGCGGATCGGGCCGGTACGGATCGGGTTCGGGCTGCTGTTCCTCGCCGGGGCGATCGTGATGCTGTCGCTGATCCGGCCGTCGTCCGGCGACGGCGCCGTACCGCTGGCGATGTTCACGCCGATGGTGATCGTGATCGCGCTGACCCTGCTCGCGCCACTCGTCGTACCGGTCGTCGGGCGGGTGTGGGCGGCACCGCTGGTCGCCTGGACCCACGTGTCGGGGCGACTGGCCCGGAGCAACGTGGTCGCGGCCCCACGCCGCAGCGCTTCACTCGCCGCGCCGATCCTGGCGATCTCCGCCATCGCCGGGTCGATGGTGCTCAGCCTGAGCTTCGCGGCGGACAGTTCCGCGGCGGCGATCCGGGACGCGGTCCGTGCGCCGGTTGTCGTCACCGGGTCCGCGCCTGTCACGGACGCCGGGGTCAAGGCGGCGGATGCCGCGCTACCGACCGAGCTGGTGCGGATCGCGGCGGAGTACGCGCAGCTGGAAGGCGTCGAGGGGATCGACCCGGCGGTGGCCGCGCAGACCCGGGATCTCGGCGTACTCGACGGGGACCTTCGCCGGCTGACCGGCCTGACGGTTGCCGTCAGCAAGGAGATGGCCGGGTTCGAGCACTATCGGGTCGGCGACGAGATCCCGGTCGTCTTCCTCGACCGGACGCCGGCCAGGCTGCGGGTGGTCGCGATCGTGAAGGACGCGTTCGGCGTCAACCCGTCGTTCATGATCCCGCTGGACGTCGCGCGCAAGCATTCGCCCGACGCGCAGGTCGAGCGCACGTTCGTCCTCCCCGCGGACGGTGTCGCCCCAGGCGAGCTGGTACGGCGCATCCCGAACGCGGAACTGGCGTCCGACTGGGAGGCCGCCCAGTCGGACGGGCTGCGCAAGGGCAACCAGTTCGGCCTGGTGATGCTGCTCGGGCCGGCGGCGCTCTACAGCGCGATCGCGATCGCCAACACGCTGCTGATGAGCGGCCTGCAACGCCGGAACGAGTTCGTCACGTCCCGCCTGCTGGGTGCCACGGACCGGCAGCTCCAGCGGATGGTCCTGTGGGAGTCCTCGTTGGTCGGCGCGGTGGCCCTGACACTCGGCGGCGCCACCACGCTCACGGTCGGCATCCTGATCCGCCGCGCGATGACGTCCGGCCTCACCGACGTACCCCTGACGATCCCGTGGAACATCCTCCTCGCCATCGCCGCTCTCTGCCTGACCTTGGCCGTAGGTGCCGCCTTGGCCCCGGCCGCCTACCTCCTGCGCTCGGTGGGTCAGTCAGTACCTTCGACGATGCGGAACTCGCGCTCGACGCCGTCGGAGAGAGCGGCCAGCGCCTCCTGATAGGCCGCACTGTCGCGCGCAGCGACGGCCTGCTCGAAGCTGTCGAACTCGACCAGGACAGTGCGTTCGGCGATGCCGGCGTCGTACGCGGCGACCCGACCGCCACGGACGAGAGTCCGCCCGCCCGCGGCCCGGACGGCGGGACCTGCGAGCTTGTTGTACGCCTCCAGCTTCTCAGGGTCCGAAATGGTGCGGTAGACGCTGACCCAGTAGCCCTTGGGCATGGAACCTCCAGTGTGGGAATGACTTAACGGTGGTCTCTGACGGGCGCCTGCGGGCAAGAGCGAGGCTGATCAGCGTCGTGATCGCCATGGCGCCGATGCCGACCAGCGCCGCGGTGGTGTACGCGCTGTCGTCGGGGAAGAGCCGGCCGGGGCGGGTGCCCGCGGCGAGGATCAGGCCACCGACAGCGCTGCCCAGGGAGTACCCGACGCTGCGAACGACGTAGTTGAAGCTCATCGCGCTCGACGTCTCGCTCTTGTGGGTCACGGCCAGGATGACGCCGGGCATCGCGGCCGAGAAGCCGCCGACGCCGAAGCCGAGCACGCCCATCGCGACGAACACCTCGGCCAGGTTCGACCGGGCGGCCGCGAACAGGGCGAACCCACCGCCGACCACGACGGCGCTGCCGGCCAGCAGCAGGGGGTCGGCGATCCGCGTCCGGACCCGCGGTGTGAGCTTGCCGGCGACGAACCCCAGCACCGAGAACGGGATCAGGACCAGCCCGGCGACGAAGGTCGTCAGCCCGAAGCCGTAGCCGGCACCGTGCGGCGTCTGCGCGTACCGGGTGATGAGCGTGAGCAGGAGGTACATGCCGATCCCGGCGACGAACATGGCGAGGTTCGCCCCCGCGACCGCCGGGTGCCGCACCGCCCGCACATCGACGAGGGGCGTCGTGCTGCGCAACTCGATGACGACCCAGACGCAGAGCAGCACCACCGCGAGGACGGCGAGGCCGGCCGCGACGGCGAGGTGCCGGCTCCACAGATTCCGTTCGCCGGCGAGGAACAGCAGCAGGACCAGCGCGGCGGCCAGCGCGACCGCGCCTGGCACATCCACATGGGCCGAGCGGCCTTGGGGCGATGCGGGCATGGAGCGCCAAGCGGTCAGGAGGGCGGCGGCGGTGACGACGAGGCCGAGGCCGTAGGCGGCCCGTACCCCACCGAACTCGGCGAGCAATGCGGCCAGCGGGTAGCCGACGCCGGCCCCGATGATCGAGACCACCGAGATCAGCGCGATCACGGCCGCGCTGCGCTGCTCGGGGAGATGGTCCCGGGCCACGCCCATCATCAGCGCCGTCAGCCCGAGCCCGACGCCCTGGGCCGCCCGGCCGGCCAGCAGCCACGCGAACGGCAGCGGCAGCACGGTGAGCGCACTTCCGACGACGACGATCGCCAGCGTGGCGAGGATCGTGGCGCGCCGATGCGGGCCGGCCCCGAGCCGGCCGAGGACCGGCGTGGCGACGGCACCGCTGAGCAGCGCCACGGTCAGCGTCCACTGCGCGCTGCCGAGCGAGACGCGGAACGAGGTCGCCACGCTGGTGATGAGCGGCGTCCCGAGGCTGGCGACCGCCGCCACGACCAGAGCGATGAACATCAGGGCGGGCACCAGCAAGCGCGCGACCGGCGCCGCCTCCACCTCGCCGGCCGGCTGCTCGGTCACTGCTTCGGCCTTTCGCGCTCCTGGCTTTCGAGCTCTGCCAGATGATCCAGCGCCGGCAGGGCCGCCAGCAGCGCCTCGACCTCGTCTCCGGTGAGCTCCCCGATCAACCGCTCGAACGCTTGAACCCCCGCCTGGCGCCGCGTCCGGACGTACGAGGCGCCGGTCTCGGTCAGGCACACCAGCGTGATCCGCTTGTCGGACGCGTCGCCGCGCCGCTCGACCAGGCCGGAGTCCTCCATCACCCGGACCAGCGCGGTCATCGCGGGCTGGGTGACACCCTCGACCGCGGCCAGGTCGGTGATCCGCCGCGGACCGGTCCGGTCCAGAGTGGCCAAAGTGGCGGCGGACGTCAGGCTCATGTCCCGCGGCAGGCGTCTCGTGGCCCTGGTGGCCAGGCCGTACAGGGCCGCCCCGATGGCGGCGGCCGCGCCAGGAGTGATCATGTCCGAAACATAACAGATTTATATTCACAGTTTATGGAGACGATCTTGTCCGGGGCGCGGGGTAGTGTCCGCTCTGGCCCCGGCTGTGTCGTGGGCCGGGAAATGGTGGTTCACCAGCGAGAATAGGTACGGCGCCAACCCCGTCGCGGCGCCCGTACCACCTGATCGAGGAGTTCGTAGACCCGTATGGCACGCCGTACCAGCACCGCCGAACCCGAGGACTTCGAGGAGCACATCCTCGATGTCGACGTCTCCGACGAGATGCGCACCAGCTACCTGGAGTACGCCTACTCGGTGATCTACTCCCGGGCGCTGCCGGACGCCCGGGACGGACTGAAACCGGTCCAGCGACGGATCCTGTTCTCGATGGCGGAGAACAACATCCGCCCGGACCGCGCGCACGTGAAGTGCGCCCGGGTCGTCGGTGAGGTGATGGGTAAGTACCACCCGCACGGCGACGGGGCGATCTACGATGCCCTGGTCCGAACCGGCCAGACCTGGTCGATGCGCGTCCCGCTGATCGACCCCCACGGCAACTTCGGCTCGCTCGACGACGGCCCGGCCGCGATGCGGTACTGCGTCACCGGTGACACCCGAGTGCGACTCGCCGACGGCAGCTCCCCCAGGATCGCCGACCTGATGAACCTGCCGGAGAACTCCGAGGCCTCCGTGGACCTCACGGTTCTCGACAAGGACGGCAAGCCCGTCCGGGCAAGCAAGATCTTCAATTCCGGCGTCCATCCGGTGAAGAAGCTGGTCACGAAGAGCGGCCATGCACTCCGTGGCAGTCACAACCACCCCGTCTTGTGCCTTGTGCCGGTCGCCGGTGTACCCATCTTCCAATGGCTGCGTCTCGACGAGGTCAAACCCGGGACCGTGGTCTGCCTCGCGCGCAACGCGTGGACGACGGACGTCCCGATGGCCCACGAAATGACGCTCGGCACGCTGTTCGGCGCCTGGGTGTCAGAGGGATTCGCCTCGGCGGACCGGGCCGGTTTCAACAACACGGACGCGGAGTACTTCGAGTACATCCTCGCGGCGTACGACGCCGTCGTCGGTGGTCCGCGCTACGTGTACTCGCGGAAGACCGCTCGGTCGGAGCGCACGATCCACGAGCTCGACATCCAGAACCTGAGCGCGTTCCGGGAGAGCCCGCTCGCGGCCATGATCGGCTTCAAAGCCGCCGACAAGCACATCCCCGAGGCGGTGTGGAACGGCACCGTCGGGCTGAAGCGCGCGTTCCTGATGGCGCTCTATGAAGGCGACGGCGGAATTCGCCGTGCCGGCGACGCGTCGATGACGATCCAGTACTCGACGTACAGCCAGACTCTGGCATCGGGACTCCAGGAACTACTGCTCGAGTTCGGTGTGCACAGTAATCTCACCCACTACTCGCGCGGTGAGTACCGCCTGGTGATCTCAGGGCAGCACAACATCCACGCGTTCAACGAGCGGATCGGCTTCCTCGCGGCGAAGCGGCACAAGCTGCGCGCGTTGCTTGCGCGCGCTCCTCGCTACACCCACCGCCTGACCCGCGACTACGCGCCGTACGTCGCGGACTACGTGCGCGATGCGCTCGAACCGGTCCGCGGGACGGGCCGAAGCTGGCTGCTCGACCACAACTTCGATCGGTTCGAGCGCTGGCAGGCCGATCGGAGCCTGCTCGTCGCGAAGTTCAAGGACCCCGAGGTTCTCTCGGTCGTCGCACCGATCATGGACTCCGGTTACCGCTTCGTCGAAGTGACCGAGGTCGAGGACTGCGCGCCGGAGGTCGTCTACTCGATCCGGGTGGACAGCGACGACCACTCGTTCCTCGCCGGTGGATTCGTCAACCACAACACCGAGTGCCGGATGGCGCCGCCGGCGGTTGCGATGACCGACGGGCTGAACGAGAACGTCGTCGACTTCAAGGCCAACTACGACGGCCAGGAGGAGGAGCCCGCCGTACTGCCGGCCGCGTTCCCGAACCTGCTGGTCAACGGCGCTGCCGGGATCGCGGTCGGGATGGCCACGAACATGGCGCCGCACAACCTGGTCGAGGTGATCCAGGCGCTGCGGCACCTGGTCAAGAAGCCCGACGCCGACCTCGACGACCTGATGCGGTTCGTCCCGGGCCCGGACCTGCCGACCGGCGGCAAGATCGTCGGCCTGGACGGCATCAAGGACGCGTACGCGACCGGCCGCGGCAGCTTCAAGATGCGCGCCACCGCCCGGATCGAGAACGTCACGCCGCGCCGCAAGGGCATCGTGGTCACCGAGCTGCCGTACTCGGTCGGCCCGGAGAAGGTGATCGAGAAGATCAAGACCCTGGTGCAGAGCAAGAAGCTCCAGGGCATCGCGGACGTCAAGGACCTCACCGACCGCACGCATGGCACCCAGCTGGTCATCGAGGTCAAGAACGGGTTCGTCCCGGAGGCCGTGCTCGAGCAGCTGTACAAGCTCACCCCGCTCGAGGACGCGTTCCACGTCAACAACGTCTGCCTGGTCGAGGGCCAGCCGCGGACGCTCGGTCTCAAGCAGCTCCTCGAGGTGTACCTCGACCACCGGTACGACGTGGTTCGCCGGCGCAGCGAGTTCCGCCGGAAGAAGGCGCAGGACCGGCTGCACATCGTCGACGGCCTGCTGATCGCGATCCTCGACATCGACGAGGTCATCCAGGTGATCCGGAGCAGCGACGACTCGGCCGCGGCCCGGTCCCGGCTGATCGAGATCTACGACCTGTCCGAGGTGCAGGCGAACTACATCCTGGACATGCCGCTGCGCCGGCTGACGAAGTTCTCGAAGCTCGAGCTGGAGAGCGAGAAGGGCGAGCTGGAGCGCGAGATCGAGGCGCTGACCGCGATCATCGAGGACCAGGCCCTGCTCCGTAAGACGGTCTCCGACGAGCTGGCCGAGGTCGCGAAGACCTACGGCACGCCGCGCCGCACGGTGCTGCTGGAGTCGTCCGGTGCGACCAAGACCGCCGCCGTGCCGCTCGAGGTCAGCGACGACCCGTGCTGGATCCTGATGAGCTCGACCGGGCTGCTGGCGCGGATCGACGGCGTCGAGCCGTTCGGCCCGACCGAGTCGCGGGCCAAGCACGACGCGATCGTGTCGGTGATCAAGAGCACCGCCCGCGGGCAGTACGGGCTGATCACGAGCCTGGGCCGGCTGATCCGGCTCGAGTCGCTCGACCTGCCCGCCGTACCGACCACCGCGAACGCGCCGAACCTGCAGGGTGGCGCGCCGGTCGCCGAGTTCGTCTCGCTGGACCCGGGTGAGAAGGCGCTCGCGCTGACCACGATGGACCCGGAGTCGGTCGGTGTCGCGCTCGGTACGTCGGGCGGCGTGGTGAAGCGCGTCGTACCGGATCACCTGAGCAACCGGGACGCGTGGGAGATCGTCAGCCTGAAGGACGGCGACGAGGTGATCGGCGCGGTCGAGCTGGCCACCGGTGACGAGGAGCTGTGCTTCATCACGTCCGACGCGCAGCTCCTGCACTTCCCGGCGTCCGCCGTACGGCCGCAGGGCCGGACCGCCGGTGGTATGGCCGGCGTCCGGCTGGCCGCGAAGGCGAAGGTGGTCTTCTTCGGCGCCGTGGACACCGCCCGGGAAGCTCAGGTCGTCACGATCGCGGGCTCGTCGTCGGCCCTGCCCGGTACGGAGGTCGGCGCGGTGAAGGTCACGCCGTTCAGCGAGTACCCGGGCAAGGGCCGCGGCACCGGCGGCGTCCGCTGCCAGCGGCTCCTCAAGGGCGAGGACGGGCTGCTGCTCGGGTACGTCGGGGTCGCGCCGGTGAAGGCCAGCGCGAACAGCGGCGCACCGGTCGAGCTGCCGCCTGTCGACCCGCGGCGCGACGGTTCGGGCATCCCGGTGGCGCAGCCGATCGCTGCGTGCGCTTCCGATCTGGCAGGCTGACGTCCGTGAAGAGAGTGCTCGCGCTGTGCGCCGTCGTCGCCCTCGCACTGACGGGCTGCAGCGGGAAGAAGGACACCGGCAGCGGCAGTGGTGGCGGTGACGACGCGGTCGCGCTGCTGACCGGTGCGAAGAAGCAGATCGACGACGCGGCCAGCGTGCACATCGTGCTGACCGGGCGCGACCTGCCGGCCGACGCGCAGGCGCTGGTCAGTGGCGACGGTGTGGCCACCCACGCGCCGGCGTTCAAGGGCAAGCTGACCGTCAAGACCAACGGCACGAGCCTCGACGCCGAGGTCGTCGCGATCGGCAGCAAGGTCTACGCGAAGGTGTCGTTCGCGCCGACCTTCATCGAGCTGTCGCCGAGCCAGCTGGCCGGTCTGGGCGCGCCCGACCCGGCCGTCCTGCTCGACCCGGCGAAGGGCCTGACCTCGGTCCTGCCGACGCTGAAGGACCCGAAGGTGAAGGGCCAGACGCGGAACGGCTCGAAGGTGCTGACCGAGGTCACCGGATCCGTCCAGGGCAAGTCGCTGCAAGGCATCTTCCCGAAGGCGCCCGCGGACCAGGACTTCCCGAGCTCGTTCAAGATCGACAAGTCCTCGCAGCAGCTGGTTTCGGCGACCATCGCCGGGCCGTTCTACGCCGGCGCGACCAGCAGCTACGACGTGACCTTGGACAAGTACGGCGAGAAGGTCGAGATCACCAAGCCGTGACGCAGGCCCGCACCCAGCTGACGCTGGCGTCCGTCGCCGTCGCGTTCGCCGCGGCGGACACGTACGTCGTCGTCCTCGCGCTGCCCGACATGATGTCCGGGGTCGGGCTGTCCGCCGATCAGCTGCAGCGGGCGGCGCCGATCATCTCGGGGTTCCTGCTCGGCTACATCGCCGTCCTGCCGTTGATCGGGCGGATCGCGGATGTCGTCGGGCGTACGCCGGTCCTCGTCGGGGCGCTGCTGCTGTTCGCGGTCGGGTCGTTGGTGACGGCCGGTGCGTACGACCTGCCGCTGGTGGTGACCGGTCGGTTTCTTCAAGGCGTCGGTGGTGGTGGGCTCGTGCCGGCCACGTTGGCGCTGGTCGCGGATCTGTGGCCGGCCGAGCGGCGCGGGCTGCCGTTGGGCGTGGTGGGCGCCGTACAGGAGCTGGGGTCCGTTCTCGGTCCGCTGCTAGGTGCCGCCGTACTCGCGGTGGCTGACTGGCGGTACATCTTCTGGCTGAACCTCGCCGTCGCGGTCGTGCTCGCGCTACTGCTCCGCGGGTGGCGGTGGCCTCCCCCGTCGACTGTCGTCGGGGTGCTCGCAAGTGTCGCGCTCGGGCTCACCTTGACGGCACCGCAGGCGCTTGCGTCGGGGGTGACGCTCGGGCTGCCGTTCGTGCCGTTCACCGGTACGTCGCGGTTGCTGACGCCGATCGGTGTCGTCACCTTGTTGCTGGCGTTGGTATGGCTGGCATTGGTGCTGCGGCGCGCTCACTGGAATGTCCTGTCTCAGGTCGACCTCGTCGGAGCCCTGCTGCTGGCGGTGGCGCTGGCAGGAGTCGTGCTCGCGTTCGCGACAGCCGATCCCGAGAAGCAGTTGATGTCGCCGGCCGGGCCGTGGTTGCTGGTCGCGGCCGCGGTCTTCGCGGTGGGGTTCGCGTTCTGGCAGCGGCGTACGTCGGCGGCGATCGTCCCGCGCGGCCTGCTCGGGGCGCGGGCCGCGTGGGGTTCGCTGGTGGTCAGTTTCCTGATCGGTTGTGCGTTGATCGCGGCGCTCGTCGACGTACCGGTGTTTGCGCGTACGACGCAGGGCAGGGGTCAGTTGGCGGCGGCGCTGGTGCTGCTACGGTTCCTGATCGCGCTGCCGATCGGTGCGGTCGTCGGCGGGTGGCTGACCCGGCGGTACGGGCTCGGGCTCATCACCGGCGCCGGGCTGGGCGTGTCGGGGGCGATGTTCACGGTGATGGCGTTCTGGAGCCGTACGGCGCTCGACCACTGGCCCGCGACCGTCGTACTGCTGGTCTGCGGGTTCGGTTTCGGGCTCGCGTTGTCGCCGGTGAACACCGCGATGCTCGGCGCTACGCCGGGAGACAGTCACGGGCTGGTGAGCGCGCTCGTCGTCGTCGCGCGGATGGTCGGGATGCTGGTCGGCGTCTCCGCGCTCACCGCGATCGGCCTGCGCCGGTACTACTCGATTGCCGACGGCATCAAATCCCCCAACGAGCTGTGCCCGTCGGCACCGGCCAACTGCCGGCCGTACGTCGACGCGCTCCTGGACGCCGCCGTTTCACAAGTTCACGCGATCTTCGCCGGGGCCGCGGTCTGCGCGTTCCTGGCCGCGATCGTCGGCGTTTTGGTACTCGGGCGCCGTGGTGTGCGCGAGTCGCGTACCGTGTGATGCTGTGAGCCCCGCACCAGCCTCCGGCCTGTGCTCGACGTTCTGTCGGGTGCTGCGGGAGCCATTGGCCGGTACGGCGGTCGTCGCGGTCGGCTGGGTCGTCGTCGAGCAGCCCGGCCCGTGGGGTGCGAAGGCGCCGACGCAGAGTCACCTGGACCCGGCGTTCGGCGGATCGTTCGACGACCGGTGCAAGAAGGTCGACGTACGGTTCGGGCTGATCCGCGCCCCCGGCCGGCACGCCGACGCCGTCGAGCGGTCGCACCAGGTCTTCGTCGCGTCCACCAGGCCCGGCCGTACGTGGCTGCTCGGCGGCCGGGTCGCGGATCCCGCCGACCTGGACGCGCTCGACCTCCAGGCGGTCGCCCGCGGTGACCGTACGGCGGTCGCCGCGTCGCTGCCCGGACTGACGACCGTCGACGATCCGATCGTGCTCGTGTGTACGAACGGCAAACGCGACGAGTGCTGCGCCCTGCTCGGCCGGCCGCTCGTGTCCGGGCTCGCCGAGCGGGTACCGGGCCGCGTGTGGGAGGCCAACCATCTCGGCGGTCACCGGTTCGCGCCGACTGCGACATACCTCCCGGCCGGGACCATGCACGGGCAGCTCACCGTCGACGCCGCGGTGGAAATCCTCGACGCCGCCGGCCGCGGTGAGACAGTCCTGACCGGTCTGCGCGGCCGGTCGACCTGGACCAAACGCGGCCAGGTGGCCGAAGTCGCCGTCCGTGAGCTCATCGGAGAGTTCGCGCTCGATGCGTTGCACGTGGTCGGCGAAGCTGCCGACACCGTGACTGTCCAGCATGCCGACGGGCGGTCGTGGCTCGTGCCGGTCACCAGTGCACCGGCCGATCCTCCTCGCCCGGACTCCTGCGGAAAGGAACCGTTCGCCATGTCGATCCTGCAAGCCGGTACCCCAGTCCCCGGAGCCGTCCGATGAGCGGCGGCTTCGACGACCTGCTCGCGGCCAACGCGGAGTACGCCGCCGACTTCCACTACAGCGGGTTCGACGGCATCGCCCACGCCGGCATCGGCCTGGTCACCTGCATGGACTCCCGGATCCCGCCGCTGGAGATGCTCGGCCTGAAGGCCGGCGACGCCAAGGTGCTGCGCTCCGCCGGCGGCCGCGTCACCGAGATGACGATGACCGGCCTGGTCCTCGGCGTCCAGCTCCTCGGCGTCCGCCGGATCATGATCGTCCCGCACACCCGCTGCGCGATGGCCGCGATGTCCGAGGACGCCCTCCGCGCCAAGGTCGAACAGGCCGCCGGCAAACCCGCCGGCTACCTCCCCATCTCCGTCATCCCCGACCAGCAGGAAGCCCTCCACCGCGACGTGGCCGCCGTCCGCGAACACCCCCTGATCGGCGAAGACATCCTCGTCGGCGGCTTCATGTACGACGTCGACACCGGCAAACTCACCCAGATCGACTGATCGCGTTCACAAGACCCGAGGCGCCGCACCACGTCGTCATAATCAGCTCGAAGCTCGACGCCGACAACCTCGACGGATAAGCCTCGATGAACAATCGGATGGGAGAACTTGGGCGCACTCGACGTCGCCGAGGTCGATCGCACATACGGTTTCAGCCCTTCGGAGTAGCGCAGAGTCGGGCTAGAGGTGCGCGGGTGGCCCGGCGGATCTGAGGCGGGGTACAGCGCGGCTTACTCGCGGGCTTCGAGGTTCATGCCGTTGGCCAGCCTAAGGTCGAATGGTTTGGTTACCCCGCGGACCAAATCACGCCTGCCAATGGCTGGCAATGTTTCTGCAGCTTGTTGCAGATTTTGTAATATCGCATTGCCGATCCTCGATGGACGCCGTGAGGAGCGACCTCAGCAACGGCGAAGGGCGACCCATGGATCGACTGCGAACGACGATCGCCATCACCGCGATGGCGATCTGTACGACGCTACTGGCAACCGCACCGAACGAGCCCGCATCGGCCTACAAGCTTCTGAACTGCAAGTTCCCGACGAGCACCCTCAACTGGCAAGACTCGATGACCACGTCCGGATACTCCACTGTCGCTAGGAACAGCGTCGCCGCGTGGTACGCGACGAAGACGCCGCTGGTCCTGACGAGAGTCACGAGCGGCGCGAACTTCCGGCTGACGAACGGCAACTACGGCAATACCGATTTCGACGGTATTACCTACCGAACCTGCAACTCAGACGGCTACAACGTCAAGGCACCGATCTCGTGGCTGAACACCTACCACACCGACGCCTATTCAGTGGCGAAGCGCCAAGACGTGATGGTTCACGAAGTAGGGCACGCGCTGGGGCTCGACGAGTTCGGCGCGCGGAGCTGTACGAACGTTCCGATCATGCAGCCGGACACCCCGACGCGGTACGACGCGTGTCTGCTCACGACTCCGCGCAACGACGATGTCAACGGCATCCACGAAATGTACGGCTGAGCCCATGCCTGAACACAAATCCGAGAGACGAGAAGCCAAAGTGCGATACAAGGGAACACTCCTCGCCGCGGCGCTGGCCACCGGTGCGGTCCTTGTCCTGACAGCCGCAGGACTCAACAGTCCTGGTGACCACAAGACCGCCGCCGCACCCGCGAAAGGCCTCATCCGGGTCAGTTACGTGAAGAGCTACTCAAGTCTGACCGAGCTGCGGGCAGACAGCTCCGCGATCGTCGAGATCACCGCAGGCAAGCAGCATCCGGAAGACATTGCGGGGCTGCCGGTGACTGTGACGACCGCTGTCGTCAAGAAGGTTATTTGGGGAAAGATCTCCGCCGCTTCCGCCATTGAACTGCGGCAGGTCGGGACGTCGAGTGCCGTCGGCGAGAACACATCGAAGCTGCTCGTTCCAGGCACAGAATACCTGGTCTTCGTCGTACCGAGCACCGGTGCGATCGATGCCGCGCCCGACCGCCTCCTCATCACCGGCGACGCCGGTGTGTACGAGCTGCGGCAGGAGCAGTATCTGTATCGTGGCGGAAACGCAGATCCCGAACGAGGCAATTCGCTGCCGACGGCGCTTCAGGCTGACACAGCTGTGAGTGTCGTTACCTCGTAGTCGCACAGCGCGAACGCTGGATGCTTGGTCCGACAAGTATCTGGTGACACGGACTGTGGGACGACGCGCGGATAGAAGGCGGCCTGAATGGGAACCGACGAGGAGCAATTGCAACTCTCCCAGCGGGAGGCAGTTGCGTTCGAGCCGTTGGTTCAGCGGCTTGCACCAGTCATCCACGCCTACTTGGCCCGGCGGGCACCGCATGCTGCCGACGAGTTGCTGTCCGAGGTTTGGCTTGCTGCGTTCGGCAGCCGCCATACTTTCGACTCGCGCCGGGGGACTGCACGGGCATGGCTCTTCGGCATCGCACGGCATACGTTGCTTGCTCATTACCGTAGTGCGGCGAAACCGGTGGCTCCGCCCAGCTCGGAACTGGCAGACACGGACTGGGCGACCGTCGATGCGCGGTTGGACGCCGCCGCCGTGAGGCCGGCGTTGAGAGCAGCCCTCGCGGGCCTGCCGTCTGCAGAGCGCGAGGTGCTGCTCCTTGTCGTATGGGAGCAACTCGGCCCGAGCGAGGCCGCGGAGGTACTCGGCATTCCTGCCGGAACGGCACGGTCCCGGCTGCACCGGGCTCGGGATCGGATGCGCGAACGCCTAGCTGGAACTGCGCAAGTATTGAGTGAGCAGGGTTCAGATCACGAAGGAGAGCCGCCGTGGACGAGCAGCTGATGGAAGAGCTCGCCGGATGGGACGAACTGGTGGCGGCCGGCACAGTCGCGCCCGTGGATCCACGCGTGCTCGAGAAGGTGAGGAGCGAGGTCCGCCAGGTCGCTGAGCGCGCGGACGTCGAGGTGGTGCCCCGTCGTCGGCGCTGGGGGCTGGCCGCCGCAGCGGCCGCCACCGCAGCAGCTGTCGTAGGCGTGCTCGTGCTGCTGGGCCACGGTCCGGACGAACAACCTGCAGTAGGTCCGGCGCCCTCGACTCCGCACGTTCCCGCGGCGAGTTGTGTCGAGGGCTACTCGCTCACGAATCTCACGCACCGCAGCCTCGCGTTCGACGGCACGGTCGAGCGGGTGTCTGCGGTGGACGGACCCGCGGGGGCCAAGTTCGATCGTCATGAGGTGCTGTTCCTCGTCAACCGCTGGTACCGAGGTGGCACTGGGCGGCACGTCACTGTCATCACCACCGGCAACAGGCCCGCGGACAAGCCGTCGTTGCAGGTCGGCAGGAGACTCCTCGTGTCCGGCGAGACCCAATCGGCCGCACCGCCGTTGGCCTGGACCGGCTGCGGCTTCACGCGCCCCTACGACCAGGCGACGGCCGCTGACTGGGAGTCCGTCCTGAAGAGGTGAAGGAACTGCGGAGGTCGGGGGAAGTTGTACCGCTGGACGTGGGTGCCGTCGGCCTCATCGTGTTCGGGCACTGCGGGCTCGGGTTCGGCTCCGCGCTGCCGCATGTCGACCCCAGAAGGCACGGGCTTGGCACCCAGGCCGGGGTCGGGGCTCGACACCCGGTGGGCGGTCCTGCTGCTGATCACGACCTCGACGGTGCTCCTGGTCGCAGGGCTGCCGACCCGCAGAGGTCGGTGGAGCCGGGGCTCGCTGGCGGCTGCGATCGCCCAAGGCATCGGCGGTGCGGTGATCGCCTGCTGGATGCTCGGTGTCGCGCAGTTCAGCGCCTCCACGTACTTCACCGGCACCGACGACGCGTGCACCTACCCCAACTGCTGGCCGGTCGACCAGCAGAAGTGGTGCTTCGTCGTACCAGGGGTGCTCATCGGTGTGGTGATGTTCTTGACGGCGCTGCTCGTGAACAAGGTTCCGTGGATCGTCCGGACGCTCACACCGGCTGTCGTCTGGGTGGCGCGGCTGCTGGTGCAGTACTGGGTCTGGAAGGTCTATCTGCTGTCTGTGTTCGAAGGCCCGCCCGGATGACGGGCGTTGGGGTGGGAAATCTGATAGACAGCCCCTTATGAGACTCCGCCCCAGCTCATTTCATCGTTCGTTGGTTGCCGGCGCGTTGGCGTTGACGGCTGTGTTGTCCGGTGTGCCGGTTGCGCAGGCGGTGCCTGATGCGGCGGCGGTGTTCCGGGGTGGGCCGGTTACCGGGTGTCTGGATGGCTCGGTGGTGGGGTCCGTCGAGGAGCAGCGGCTCGGGCCGGTGCCGGCGGAGATTCTGCGGCGGTCGGGGTTCGATCGGCAGGTGGCGACGTTCGGGCAGTTGCTGTGCCGGGTACCGAACCGGCAGGCGGCCTCGGCGCTGGTGCGGACGCAGGGCGAGGCGTTGTGGCGGGCGGCGACGTACCGGGCTCAGCACACGCCCACTGGAGCCGGCGCGCTCCCGGCGACCGACGACCGGGGGCTGTACTGGGCGCGGATCTCGATGGCGCTCACCCTCCGCCAGTGGCAGCCCGGCTTCGGGATCGGTACGGCGGAACGCGCCGAGCTGATGCGGTCCTTCGAGTACGCCTCCCGCGGGATCACCAGCACCCGCTTCACCCCGGGCGTACGGAAGATCCTGGTCACCGGATTCGACCCGTTCACGCTGGACGCCGACATCCGGATCGGCAACCCGTCCGGGGCGAACGCGCTCACGCTCGACGGGCAGCGCTGGAAGGTCAACGGCACGACGTACGAGATCCAGACCGTGGTCTTCCCCGTGCGCTACGCCGACTTCGACCAGCACATGGTCGAGAACGCGCTCGCGCCGCACTACCGACCAGGTCCGCAGCACGCCGACCTGGTGATGACCGCGAGCCAGGGGCGGGCCGGGATCTTCGACCTCGAGGTGTTCAACGGCCGCCGGCGTTCGGTCAGCTCGATCGGCGACAACAACAACGTCTGGGGCGGCGGCACGATCAGCGCCCCGGTCGTCTCCCCCGGCATGCCGGCCGGGCCGGAGTGGATCACGTCCAGCCTGCCGCTGGCACGGATGGCGCAGGCCGACGTCGCACCGTTCCGGACGCGCGTGAACACGTCCGTCCTGGAGATCCCGACCGGCCAGACCACGCCCGTACGGCGACCTGACGGCCCGACGCCCAGATCGATCGCGTCCGAGGGCACGGGCGGCGGGTACCTGTCGAACGAAGTTGCCTACCGCAACACTCTGCAGCGCGACCTGCTGGACCCGTCGATGCCCGCCGGCCACCTGCACGTCCCGGTGCTGAGCTTCGATCTGGCGAACAAGACCGAGATCACGGACCCGACGTACGAGGCCAACCGGGACGCGATCGTCGCGGGTGCCCACGCGGTCCTCAAAGCCGCCCTGTGATCAGAATTCTGATCACCTGATCAGTATTCTGATCATGACTTGAGGATTAATGCGTTAGGTGCCCTCCCCGGCCCCTGGATAGCTTCCGATCCATGGATACCGCCGAAGAACTCGTTGCCGCACTGCGCGCCGGTGAAGTGACCTCCGTGGAACTGACCGAGCAGGCGATCGCCCGGATCGAGCGTGACGACCAGGCGATCAACGCGATCTGTGTGCCGGACTTCGACCGCGCGCGGGACGCCGCGCACGCCGCTGACCAGGCGCGCGCCCGCGGTGAGGATCGGCCGCTGCTCGGTGTACCGGTGACGGTGAAGGAGTCGTACGACGTCGTCGGGCTGCCCACGACCTGGGGCGTGCCGCAGTACCGGGACTACCTGCCGGCCGAGGACGCCGTACAGGTGTCCCGACTGAAGGCCGCCGGCGCCGTGATCCTCGGCAAGACCAACGTTCCCTTGGGGTTGCAGGACATCCAGACGTTCAACGAGATCTACGGCACCACCAACAACCCGTGGGACCACAGCCGTACGTCGGGCGGCTCGTCCGGAGGGTCGGCGGCCGCGCTGGCGTCCGGGTTCGGGGCACTGTCGATCGGCTCCGACCTCGCCGGCTCGCTGCGTACGCCGGCGCACTTCTGCGGCGTCTACGCACACAAGCCGACGCTCGGGCTCGCGGCCAACCGCGGCATGGCCCCGCCGCCCGGGCCGGCGTTGCCGATCGACTCCGACCTCGCGGTCGTCGGCCCGATGGCCCGGTCCGCCCGTGACCTCACGCTCCTGCTCGACGTCATGGCAGGACCCGACCCGCTGAGGCTCGGCCTGACGTACCAGCTGCCGCCCGCGCGCCACGAACGCCTGGAGGACTTCCGCGTCCTGGTCGTCGAGGACCATCCGCTGATCCCCACCGGCTCCGCCGTACGGGCCGCGGTGAACCGGGTTGCGGACGCGCTCGCCGCCGGCGGTGCCCGGGTCGAACGGCACAGTCCGCTGCTGCCGGATCTGGCCGAATCCGGGACGCTCTACACCCAGTTGCTGATCTCGGGCGCGGTGGCTCGCTTTCCCACCGAATCACTCGGGCAGCTCCGGGCGGGACTGGAGGAGGACGACCAGAGTCTCCATGCGACCCGCCTGCGGGCGATGGAGTTCAGCCACCGCGACTGGCTGCAGGCGAACGCCCGCCGCGAGCTCCACCGCCATGGCTGGCGGCAGTTCTTCGCCGAGTTCGACGTGGTGGTGTGCCCGATCACGCCGACGCCCGCGTTCCCGCACGACCACACCCCCAACCCGATGGAACGGCATCTCGACATCGACGGCGTCGAGTATCCGTACTTCGACCAGCTCGTCTGGGCGGGCCTGGCCACCATGCCCGGCCTGCCCGCGACGGCGATCCCTGCGGGACGCTCTCCCGAAGGCTTGCCGGTCGGAGTCCAGCTCATCGGGCCGATGTACGAGGACCGCACCCCGCTCAGGTTGGCCGAACTGCTCGAGCTCTGATCACAGGCGGAGGATGTCGGCGGTCCGGACCGGCAGCCCGGTCTCGAACGATCGATTGGCTGCCAGTCCGGTCACCAGCGCCAGCGCCGCCTGCCGCGCGTCCGCGATCGACGCCCCGTCGGTCGGCTCGTCGTCCAGCAACGCGGCGAGCACCCGCGGATCGGCGCCACCGTGCCCCTCGTGGTCGTGGTCGACGGTGTGGTCGACCGGCGGCGACCAGAACGGCCGCAACGTGATGCCGGTAAATGTCGACTCTTCGACATTCAGTTCCAGCCGCCCGGCCGCTCCGTTGAACATCACCCGGTAGCCCTCGTACGGCGCGTACGCCGTCAGGTGGTACGTCATCGTGGCGCCGGTGTCGTAGGTGACCAGCACGGCCATGTCGTCCTCGATCGACACCCCGGGCGCGAACACGTTCCGGTCCCGGTAGTACCCGTCCTCCCCCTCGGCGTCGAGGTACAGCTCCCGCATCGTCGCGTTCTCGGCCAGCTGCAGCGCGAACGGGTCGTCCGCCGCGGCCGCGGATCCGTGCGCACGCTGGTACTTCCGCGCGTACCCGTGCTCACGATCCGCTCCGTAGAACGCCAGCTGTCCGCGGGCATAGACAAGCGACGGTTCCGCGCCGAGCCACCAGTTCACCAGGTCGAAGTGGTGACTGGCCTTGTGCACCATCAACCCGCCGGAGTTCGCCTTGTCACGGTGCCAGCGGCGGAAGTAGTCCGCCCCGTGCGACACGTCGAGCATCCACTCGAAGTGCACCGAGTGCACCCGCCCGATCGCACCGCGCGCCAGCAACTCACGGACCTTGCGATGCACCGGGTTGAAGCGGTAGTTGTACGCCACCGACAGCGAGCCGCCCGTCGCCGCGACCGTGTCGAGGATGCTCTGGGCCTTCACCGCGTCGGTCGTCATCGGCTTCTCGCAGATCACCCGCGCCCCGGCCCGCAGCGCCGCGTTGATGTAGTGATCGTGCGTCGCGTCGACGCTCGTCACCACGACGAGCTCGATCCGCTCGACCTTCAGCATCTCCTCGAAGCGCGCCGGCGGCCATTGGTGCGCCGTACGACGGCCCGCGGCGAGCAGCATGCGGTTGTGGAACGCCATCCGGACCGAGTTCGGGTCGCACAACGCGACGACGTCGTACGCGTCCCGCTTGGCCAGGCCCTCGGTGAACAGCTGGGCCCGGTGACCGGTGCCCACGATCGCAGTACGCATGAAGATCCCCCTATTGCTTGACCGCGCCGGCCAGGCCGTTGACGAAGAACCGCTGCAGCAGCACGAAGAGCAGGATGATCGGCGCGAGCGTGATCACGGTGCCGGCGCAGAGCAGCGTCCATTGGGTCGAGTTCTCGCCGATGAACGCGTACATCCCGATCGCCAGCGTGCGGAGCTCGGGCCGGCCGAGCGTGAAGACCAGCGGGACGAAGAAGCTGTTCCAGGCGGTGATCGCGGTGAACAGGCCGACCGTCGCGAGCATCGGACCGGACAGCGGCAGCATGATCCGGACGAACGTCTGGTGGGAGTTGGCGCCGTCCACCTGCGCCGCGTCCTCGAGCTCCTTGTCGACGGCCATGAAGTAGCCCATGAACAGGAACGTCCCGAAGACCACTCCCCCGGACGCCTGCACGATGATCACCGACCACAGGCTGTTCAGCAGGTGCAGCCGTTGCATCAGGTCGAACACCGGGATGATGGTGTACCCGTGCGGCAGGAACAGCGTCGCGGACACCAGCCCGAGGCAGAACCCACGCCCCGGGAACCGCGTGCGGGCAAGCACGTATCCCGCGCAGGCCGTGACTACTAAAGTGATCACCACGGTTCCGAGGGTGATCAGTATTGTGTTCATGAAGTACCTGCTGAACGACGCCTCCTGCCAGGCGGTCAGGTAGTTCGACCACAGGAAGTGCGACGGCATCGGGTTGAGCCCGTCGGAGAAGAAGTCGTCGTCGCTCTTCAGCGAACTCCCGAGCGCCCAGAACAGCGGATACAGCCACGCCAGCCCGCTGACCAGCAGCGCCACGTGGGTCATCACGGTCACGCCGCGCCGCCTCATGCCGTACCTCGCCTTCTGCCAAGGGATCGCAGTACGACGACTTGGACCACGGAGAACACGATCAGTAGCAGGCCGTAGACGAACGACGCCGCCGACGCGAGACCGATGTCGGGCTGTACGGCGTTCGCGTTACTGCCGCCGAACGCCAGGTGGTAGATGTACGTGTTCACGACCTCCGTCGCGAAGAACGGCCCGCCGCTGGTCAGCACCTGCACCAGGTCGAAGATCTGGAACGTGCCGATCACCGCGAGGATCACGATCACCACGCCGACCCCGCGCAGCATGGGGATCGTGATGTACCGGAACATCGCGAACCGGCCGGCGCCGTCCAGCCGGGCCGCCTCGTACAGCTCGTCCGGGATCGTCTGCAGGCCGGCCAGGAAGTACACGAGGTTGTAGCCGAACGTGTGCCAGATCCCCACCAGGATGATGATCGCGAGCGCGAAGTGCGGATCCCCCAGCCAGTCGATGTGCTGGTGGATCAGGTGCAGCTTCAGCAGCACCGTGTTGATCGAGTCGCCGAAGTTCGACACCAGCAGCTGGATCACCACGCCGATGACCGCGGCCGACGTCACCACCGGGAGGAAGAACAGCGTCCGGTAGAACGACGCGAACCGCAGCCGCTTGTTGTTCAGGACGAGCGCCAACGCCAGCGCCAGCACCAGCTGGACCGGTACGACGAAAGCGGCGTACACGAAGGTGTGTCCGAGCGCACGCCAGAAGATGCTGTCGTGCAGGATCTGCCGGAAGTTGTCCAGGCCGACGAAGTTCGACGGGTCGCCGATGCCGTCCCACTTGTAGAAGGTGTATCCGAGCGACGCGACGATCGGGTACACGATGAAGACCAGCAGCAGCACCATCATCGGTGCCAGGTAGACGTACGACCACAGATAGGTGCGGCGCCGCATCAGGCGCCCGGCTTGGTGGTGTAGGGCTTGCTCAGATCCCAGTCGGGGAACGTGAAGTCCTTCGCGCTGACCCCGGGCGCCTTGGAGATCGCGTCCCCCAGCGCCTGGTTCATCTTGTCGGTCAGCTCGTTCAACGCGGACTGCGGGTCCTTGAGCTGCCCGGTGTAGACACCCGCCAGCACGTCGTTGATGTCCGGCTTCACCGCGGGCAGCTGGACCGCGCTGACCTTCGGGTTCCGGATCGCCGGCTGCGGTCCCACCACGGCGGCCCCCGACATGGCGACGTACTGCGCGAACGGCGCGAACTTCACCGCCTTCGGGTCGTTGTTCTTCGCGTACACCGACAGGCCCTGGCCTTGCTCGACCCAGCGCTTGCCGGCGTCCACGCTGTACAGCCAGTCGAACCAGGCCCATGCCTCGTCCGCGTGCTGCGTCTTCGCGTTCACCGCGACGAACTTGCCGCCGGGCGGCCCGTAGAACAAGGCCTTCGGGTCGCCCGCGGACGGCGTCGGCAGCGTCACCAGGCTGTACTCCGTGAACTTGTGCTGCGTCCACTCCGGCTGGTTCCACACGCCGCCGACCGTCATCCCGAACTTCCCGCGTTCGAAGAAGGCCCGGGCCTGCTCGTCCGAGATGCTCATCGAGTTCGGGTAGAACCAGTTCTTGTTCTTCCACTCCAGCAGCAGGTTGACGACGTCCAGGTAGTTCCGGTCGCTGCCGAACGTCCACTTGCCGACCCGGTAGTCCATCCCGTCGATGCCGCCGACGGCCGCGCCGCCCGGCGAGCCGGCACCGCGGACGAACAGATCCAGCCACCAGGCCAGGGTCGTGTTCGTCGAGTTGCCGAAGCCGAACGGCGCGACCTTGCCGCCGCTCTTCGACGCGATCGCGTCCGCCGCCGCGGTCACGTCGTCCCAGGTCTTCGGCAGCTTCACACTGCCGTCGGCGTTGGTCAGCCCGGCGTCCTTGAACACGCCGTGGTGGATGTACAGCTGCAGCGACGGAGCGGGTGCGGCGAACGGCGCCGTGTAGACCTTGCCGCTGTAGACGTCGACGCCTTCGACGAAGCTGTTCTCCGGAAACCGCCCCTGCCAGGACTGGGTGGCCCACTTGTCCAGCGGCAGCAGCCAGTCCTGCGAGATCTGCTGGCTGAGCTGCGGGCTCTTCGGGATCATCAGGATGTCCGGGGCGTTGCTGCTGCGGTACGCCAGAGACACCAGGTCGGCGTACTTGTCGCTGACCTGCGTGGTCTTCTTCACCGCGATCCCAGGGTGTGCTTCCTGGAACAGCTTGATCTCGTTGTCGACCCACCCGGCTTGGCTGGCGTACCAGTCCCAGTAGGTGATGGTGGTAGCCGCCTTGGAGCCTTTCGCGTCGTTGCCGGACGAGCAGGCCGCAAGCGCGCCCGCACCGGCCAGCCCGAGTGCCCCGCCGAGCAGTGTGCGTCGTGAGATGGGTGATGACATGAGTGTTCCTCCAGTGGCTTAGCTGCAGGCCGGCGTGGCCGACGAGGCGGTCTGGGTCAGGGCACCGAGCCGCCAGGTGAGCGGGCTGCCGTCCCAGGTCACGGCGACGCGCCGCGGACGCTGGTACGGCAGGAACGAGACGGTCTGGCCGCGGTCCGACGGCCCCGGGCTGAACGCGTTGTCAGCACCGACCGGAACCGGGATGTAGTAGTTGTTCGCGTTGGAGTAGCCGAAGTACGCCGTGTACGTGTTGTCGAAGGAGTTGTGTACGACGCACGCCGCGGTCGGCTGCACCGGGTTGAACGCCGTCTCCGCCGGCCCGGTGGTCGGCGGCGCCGCCTTCGCCATCGGCGCGAACGACGCGTCGTCCACGAGCAGGTCGCCGCTGCCGCTCGACGTACTGATCCACCACTCGGCCTTCGTCAGCGTCCCGGTCCACGCGACCTGGACGTTGGACGCGGAGAGCTGCGTCCAGCCCGTGCTGTCGACCGGCGCCGTACCGAGCCTGAGCGTGGTCGAACCGGTCGACGTGGTCAGCTTCAGACTCACCAGCGCTGTGTCGGATCCACTCGCCATCCTGACCCATGCGGATGAGTCGTACAGGCCGCCGTTGAGCACCGACACACCCTGCGCCGGGCCCGTCCAGGTCTCCGCCCTGCCGGTGACCGACAGATCGCCGATCCCGGTGTGCGGTGTCGTGGACGCGTTCTTCAACGTGCACGTCCCGAGGCAGTACCAGCCCGTCGTGTTCGACAGGTTCTCGAGCGACCCGTTCCCCAGAACGGACGGCGTCGGCAGGTACGGCGTGGTTGCCGGCGGCCCCTGTGCGGGTGGCGGCGTACCGTCGGTCGGCGTGATCGCCAGGTCGTCCAGCGTGCATTGCGTCGACACCGGGTTCGGGTTCTCCCACGCGAACGCCTGGACCCACGTCGTACCGGTGGGTGGGGTGAAGGCGGCCAGCTTCTGCGTGTACGCGCGTTCGTCGGCGTACGACAGCACGTACTGGAAGGTCGGCGTATCGGCTGTCGCTCCGCCGCGGACGCCGACGTAGCACTGGGTGCCGCCGCCGTTGAGCCTTCCCCAGCCGGACAGCAGGTAGCTCGTGCCGGGCGTGAGGCCGGTGAGATTCTGGGTGACGCCGGAGCCCGGGCTGAGGGCGAGCGCCGTCAGGCCGCTGTGCGCGTTCGCCGCCGTGGCCGGGCCGGTGCCGAGCGGGGTCCAGCCGCGGGTGCCGCTCTCGAAGTCGCCGTCGCCGATCGGGTTCGGCTGCTTCGTGCGGACGGTGGTGGAGATGCCGTCGGCGATCACCCGCACGGACGCGCCGGCCGTCGTCGGCATCGCAACCTTCACCTGCTTGGCAATGCCGTTGACGGTGACCGTCACCAGGTAGTCGCCGAGGAAGCCGCGGGTCCCGAACGTGCCGGCCGCCGTCGTCGGCCCGCTGACGCTCGTGTGCCACTGGTGGTTGACCAGATTGTCGACGATCTGCGCGTTCGGCTTCGCCGACCAGTCGTCGTTGAACAGCGCGACCCGCGGGTTGTAGATGTTCTTGGTCCAGATGCCGAAGTTGCTGATCTGGTCGACGTTCGGGTTCGAGAACATCGCGGTCATGAAGTCACGGGTGTAGTCCGCCTGCAGTTGCTGGTCGTCGGTGTCCACGTCGAACTCGGTCACCGCGACCTTCACGCCCAGCCCGGCGAAGCTGTCGACGATCGACATCAGGTCGTCCGGCGACGTCGGCTGAACGCCGTTGAAGTGGCTCTCGAACCCGACCACGTCGATCGGGGCGCCGGCCGCCTTGAGCGACTGGACCATCCCGTAGACCTTGTCGCGGTGCCGGCTCTCCCAGCCGTTGTTCTCGACCAGGCCGTAGTCGTTCAGCGCGAGCTGTGCGTTCGGGTCGGCCTGGTGCGCCAGCCGGAACCAGGACGCCAGCTCGTCCGGCCCGAGGACATCCTGCAGGTTGTGTTCGGAGTACGGCTCGTTGACGACGTCCCACTCGTCCACGATCCCGGCCAGCGCGGACGCCTCGTCGACAATGTGATTGTCGACCCTCGCCCGAAGTGCCGCCGGGTCGTTCTGCAGCGCGCTCAGGTCCGACGGCAGGTTTCCCCAGGACGGCCACACCAGGTTGTGCCCGCGGATCCGCTCCCCGTGCTCGCGCAGCCACTGCAGCGCGGGCATCGTGATCGTGTCCCGCTCGACCGGGTTCTCCCAGTGGTTCCACTTCAGGTTGTTGCCCAGGGCCCCTTGATTGAAGAGCGTCGCGTACTTCGTCTGGTACTGCGTCAGGTCGTTCCCGCTGATCCCGCCGGACGGGTCGCCGATCAGGTGCGCGCCGTCCGACGCGGCGCCGAACTTGAACGCGCTCGTCTGCTGGACGGCGGACACGGTCGCGCCGCTGACGGGATTGCCCGCGGGGTCGACGACCGAGACGTTCAGGTTTCCCTTGCGGTACTGGTCGATCCGCGCGTTCGCCGCCGTCCGCCAGGCCGCGTTCGGATCGCGGCCGTCGTACGTGACCTGCGGGTATCCGGCCGGCGTACCCGCGCCCCAGTCCTGCACGGACACGCCGGCGATCTGGAACGTCTGTGCGCCGTACCCGAGCCAGAGGTTCAGGTGCGCAGCGGTCGACGTCCCGGCCGTGTACGTCGCGGCCGCGCGGAACGGGAACTGGAACTTCTGCCACTCGCTGCCGTACAGCAAAGCCGCGTTGAGGGACTTCTTGTACGGCGATCCGTCCGTCTCGAACACCAGGTGCGCGTTGCCGGTGCCCGGCGAGATCGCCCGCGCCCAGACGGTGGCCACCATCGCGTCGCCTTCGGTGACCGTCGCCGCGGCGGGTACGCCGAGCGTGATCTCGTACTCGCCGTCGAGGCCCTGGCTCTGCGGAGCGTTCGGTACGGCAATCTGCAGCGCCTTGTCGAAGTTGGGATTGCCGGCGATCGGCACCTGCTGGGTGGCGTTCGCCGGCAGGCTCTTGAACTCGGTGAAGTTGGCGACGGCGTCGGGCGGGAGCACCTCGACCGGGGTGACGTCGGCGCGCGCGGCGGGCTGCACCGCGATCGCTGCCAGGAGGGCAACGGTCACCCCGGTGGCCAGTTCTCTGATCACTGGAGGGATTCCTTCCAGAGGGCGCACCGCAGCGCGGACCGGCCAGCGCGACGCCGGGGTCCGGAGCGGGTACTGCGGTGCGTGGGCGGTCGGGCGGGACCTCGATCCCTGCGGATCAGGCCTTGGAAGTCGTCTGCGCCTTGCTGGGGGTACGTCCGCGCGAGGACCGGCGCACGGGCACCGGCCCGCAGCTCGCCCGGACGATCAGGCTCGTCGGCATCACCAGCCGCGGCAGCTCCGCGGCCGGCGCCTCCTCGGTCGGCACATCAGCGGGTACGGCGTCGGGGTCGGCCGGGCCGATCGCGTCCAGCAGCATCTCGGCCGCGCGCTTGCCCATGTCGACGAACGGTTGCTGGATGGTGGTCAGCGGCGGGCGGATCTGGGCCGCCGACTCGATGTCGTCGAAGCCGATCACGGACACGTCCTCCGGCACCCGCAACCCGGCCTCGGCGGCCGCAGTCATCACCGCGTACGCCGTCACGTCCGAGTGCGCGAACACCGCCGTCGGCCGCTGACCGGCCGGCAGCGCGAACAGCTCCCGCGACCGCGCGCGGATCTGCTCGGGCAGGAAGTCTCCGGGCTTGGTGAGCTCGGGATCAGGCTGCAGGCCGGCCGACCGGAGCGCGTCCAGGTAACCGCGGTAGCGGTCCTGGCAGCAGCGGTAGGTCATCCGGCCCTGCACACAGGCGATGCGCTCGTGCCCCAGTTGGAGCAGGTGGTCCATCGCGGTCAGTGCGCCGTCATAGTTGTCCGCGGTCACCGACGGCAGTGCGACGTCGGCGTCGATCGTGTTCACCAGCACGACCGGCAGACCTTCGGAGTGCAGCTGGACGAGCGGCTCCAGCGGTTGCTCGTGACTGACCACGAGCAGCCCGGAGACCATGCTCGACGTGAGGATCCGGTCGATCAGCGACCCGTAGTCGCGGTCGTTGGTCGCGGTGTAGAGGATGATGTCGAACCCGCTGCGCTCGGTCACCGCGGCCACCCCGATGTTGATCGAGGCAACCATGTGCCAGGACAGCCCCGGCACGACCATGCCGATCAGCCGGGTACTCCCCTTCGCCAGCGCGGTCGCCGCGAAGCTCGGGACGTACCGGTTCCGGCGCATCACCGCGAGCACGTGCCGCCGGGTCGCCGGGTCGACCTTGGGGCTGTTGTTCAGCACCAGCGAGACGGTCGACTTGGAGACACCGGACAGCGCGGCGATGTCGCGAATCGTGAGTTTCGCCATCCGACGATCCTTGTCTCGATCCGTTGGACTGGTCCAACGGGCTGTGCACCGGAACGTAACAGCGGCCCGGTACGGCGTCAACACCTGATGCGGAAACGGTTTACCGACAGGGCATTGCGTCGTACGACGGTTGCGTGCCACGATCGGCGCATCGCGTTGGACCGGTCCTACGCGATCGGGATGTTCCAGGAAGGCCGCCCATGCCGCCGTACACCCTCGACGACTTCTCCTTCGACCTGCGCCGCGGCGCACCGCCCGACCAGATCTGGGTCCGCGGCAGCACCTGCACGGTGAACCAGCTGGCCGGCACCGTCTGCGGCGTGGCCGGCTGGTTCGCGCCGCCGCTCGCGGCACCCGACAGCCGGCTGACGATCACGTTCGACATCGACGGCCACCGCGTCGTCGACGCCGCGCGCCCGGGTGCCGGCGACCGCGGTCTGCTCCCGTCCGGCGGCACCTGGTACCCGAACCGACTGGTCCGCACCGGCACCTACCACCAGTACACCGACGGCCGCCTGACCTCGCTGGCCGTCGAATCCACCCTCACCCCTGGCCCAGCCGGCTACGACCTCTCCCTCAAGATCACCAACCGAACCGCTACCGCCCACGAGGTGACCGTCCACCCCGACCTCGCCCCAACCAAAACCCACCACGTCCCCCTCGCCGACTGGGGGTGGGTCCCACCACCCGCAGGCGAAGGTCACGAAATCTCCCTCGACCACAGCCCCCTCACCACAACTCTTGCCCCCACCTCCACCACAACCTTCACCCTCACGGTTGGTCGCGGAGGCAGCCCCGACGGCTACCTGACCGACGTACTCGCCCGCCTGCCTGTCCTGACCTCGGACATCCCGGGGCTCGAGCAGTACTACCGCCGCTCGCTGGCCGGCGCCCTCGTCTGCTGGTGGGACCACCCCGACTTCGTCACCCGGCCGTTCATCGCGACCTCCGGCCTGGACGGCGGCGCCCTGTGCGCGTACGCCTGGGACACCGGCGGCTACGCCCCCAACCTGCTCAGCCTCATGCTCGGCGACAGCATCATCGACATCATCGAGTCCTTCCTCGACGCCGATCTGACCGACAGCTACGCGATCGCCCCCGACGGCACCGGCCTAGGAGTCGCCTACGCGTACAGCGGCTGGTCGCTGGTAGCCCTCGCCCGCGCCGCCTCCGCACACCGGCAACTCGACCCGACACTCGTCCGCCGCCTCTACGACGCGATTGCCGCCCAAGACCAGCACTTCCAGCCAGTCGGCGCACTCCGCGACTACGGCGACCAGAGCAACCTCCTGGAAATGCGCAGCTCCGGCTGGGAGCACGTCGTCGCAAGCCCGAACGCAGAGCGAGCTTGGACCCTCGACGCCCTCGCCGAACTCTCCGACCTCACCCGCGCCGCCCTCCCATCCACCTTGAGGGCAGACGCACAACAGATCCGCGACGAGGTCGTCCATCAACTCTGGGACCCACAAGCCGGCTGGTTCCGCAGCCGCTACCCCGACGGCCACACGGAGCTCACGTACTCGATCCAGGCCTTCGACGCACTCGACGCCTGCCCACCCGAAATCGCCGCCGCCATCGTCGAGCACCTGAGACCGGGCGCGTTCCTCGGGGAGTACGGCGTGAGCAGCGTGAGCGCCGAGGACCACCTGCACTACGAGACCGCCGACATTGACTGGTCCGGCGCGGGCGCGTACACCGGCGAAGCACCCCAACTCGCCCTCACACTGTGGCGAAACGGCCACCCCGACCGGGCCTGGGACGTACTCAAGCGGCTGCTCTGGATGGGCAGGCACTACCCGTACTTCCCGCAGGACCACTACTCCGACAAACCCGGCGCCCCGCTCACCGGCCGCCGGATCAACATCATCGCCGGCCTGACCGGCGCCGAAGCCATCCTGCACGGAATGCTGGGCATCGACCCGCACCCCGACGGCTCCCTCACCGTCAACCCGGTTGCCCCAGGCAACATAACCCTCGAGAACCTGCGCTTCCGCGACCACCGGATCGACCTGACCGTCACCCCGGACACCCACCGGATCACCGTCGACGGCCGCGACCTCCCGCCCGGTACGACCCTCGCCGTACCCGCCCGCTGACCTCAGCTCGCGAGGATCACCGCGAACGCATCCACCACTGACTCGACGTGATGGTCGGCGACCGGCATGTCCGTCCCGTTGTGCGTGCCGACACGGATCGTCCGCAGCCCCGCCGCGATCCCACCGGCGATGTCGTACGCCGGATGATCGCCAACCATCCACCCACCGTCCAACCTCGCCCCGGCGCCCGCGGCCGCCAACTCGAAGATCCGCCGATCCGGCTTCCGTACGCCGACCGCACCCGAAACACACGCATAGTCGACCGCCTTGTCGATCTGCGTGTACTCCAGCTTCAGGTCCTGCTGCGCCGGATCGCCGTTCGTCACCACAGCCACCCGCCACCCGGCAGCGCGCAGCTCCCCCAGCCCGTCCAGCACCTCCGGCCGCACCCACGTGAACAACGGATGCTCCTCGTTGTACGACGCCACCAGGTAGTCCACCGACGCCGCGATCCCGAACCTCTCCCGCGCCATCCCGAACAACTCTTCCCGCGCCCGGAACCCACCGTTGTCATGAGCAACGAACCACTCGAGCGCGCTCTCGTCCAGCTTCTGGACCCCCACCCACCACCGAGCCCACCGCAAGAACGCCCCGTTCCGATCGATCAACGTGTTGTCCAGATCGAAACAAGCCAGCCGAGGACCCAAGCGCCCTACCCTCACACACACCTCAGGTCGTCACGATCCGGACCGGACAGCACCCGGTTGCGGGACGTCCGCCTGCCGGTTGTCGTACGCGGCGCGGGCGGCGTCGATGTGGGACAGGTGCGTGATGCTCCACTCGAGCAGCGGTGCGGTGGCCTCGCGCAGGGTCCGGCCCATGGTGGTCAGCTCGTAGCTGACGTGCGGCGGCATGACGTTGCGGACCGTGCGCGTGAGGATGCCGTCGCGTTCGAGGTCGCGCAACGTCACGGTGAGCATCCGTTGGCTGATGCCGTCGACGGCCCGCTTGAGCTCGGTGAAGCGACGCGGCCCGTCCTTCAGGTTGCGCACGATCAGCAGCGCCCACTTGTCGCCGACGATCCCGAGGACTTCGCGGGCCTGGCAGGGGTCCTGCATGGTTACCTCCTGAGAACCGGGTCACCGAAAAGTGCCGTATTGCCCGGTGCGCGTCGTGGGAACAAAGATGGCTTCGGTTACCAAAGGGTACCGAGGCACGAGGAGGAAGCGCACCACGATGACCACATTTCTGCTGGTACACGGCGCCTGGCACAACGGGCAGAGCTGGAACCGGGTGGCCCCGCTGCTGGAGTCGGCCGGGCACCGGGTGCTCGCGCCGTCGCTGACCGGGTACGGCGACAAGTCACACCTGCTCAGCCCTGAGGTCGGGCTCGGAACCCACCTCGACGAGGTGGCCGGCCTGATCGAGGGCGAGCGTCTGGACGACGTCGTACTCGTCGGGCACAGCTATGCCGGGATGGTGATCTCGGGGGTCGCCCACCGGGTCCCGGAGCGGATCGCGCAGCTGGTGTTCCTCGACGCGATGGTCCCCGACGACGGCGAATCCGCGGTCGATGTGCTGCCGGTCACCAAGCAGCTCATCGACGTCGCCGTGGACGGCTGGCGGGTGCCGCCGATGCCGGAGCAACCGGCACCGCTCGGCTTGTTCGGGGTCACCGATCCCGACGACGTCGCGTGGTTGCGCTCGACACTGTCGGACCACCCGGTGCGGTGTCTCCAGGAGCCTGTTTCGTTGGGCAACCCGGCCGCGCGCACGATCCCGCGTACGCACATCCACTGCGTCGAGGCCAGGCCTGCGGGCATCACCCGCCGTCCTGTCCCGGCCGGCGAGCGGGTGCGAGAGCTGCCGACCGGCCACGACTGCATGATCACGATGCCCGTCGAGCTCACCGCGCTGCTGCTCGAGGCGGCCGGGTCGACCCCGTCGTCCGGTCAGACGTCGATGCGGTTCTCGTCCAGCTCGTAGGCCCCCTGGACCAGGAACTCCTTGCGGGGGGCAACGTCGTTGCCCATCAGGAGGTCGAAGACCTGGGAGGCGGCTTCCACGTCGTCGACGGTGATGCGGCGCAGCGTGCGGTGGCGCGGATCCATGGTGGTTTCGGCCAGCTGGTCGGCGTCCATCTCACCGAGACCCTTGTAGCGCTGCGGGGGCTCCTTCCAGCGGACGCCCTTCTTCATCAGCTCGGCCGTCTTCCGCTGGTACTCCGCGTCGCTGTAGGTGTACAGGTACTTGTCCTGCCCCTTCTTCGGGTTCGTCAGCTCGAAGCGGTGCAGCGGCGGCACGGCGGTGTAGACCCGGCCGGCCTCCACCATCGGGCGCATGTAGCGGAAGAACAGCGTCGCCAGCAGCGTGCGGATGTGGGCGCCGTCGGAGTCGGCGTCGGCCATGAAGATGATCTTGCCGTACCGCGCCTGCTCCAGGTCGAAGGTCCGGCCGGAGCCGGCGCCGACGACCTGGATGATCGACGCGCACTCGACGTTCTTCAGCATGTCGCCGACGGAGGCCTTCTGCACGTTCAGGATCTTGCCGCGGATCGGCAGCAGCGCCTGGAACTCCGAGCTGCGCGCGAGCTTCGCCGTACCGAGCGCCGAATCACCCTCGACGATGAACAGCTCGGACCGGTCGACGTCGTTGCTGCGGCAGTCGGCGAGCTTGGCCGGCAGCGCCGACGACTCCAGCGCGGTCTTGCGGCGCTGCAGCTCGCGGTGCTGGCGGGCGGCGACCCGGGTCCGGGACGCGGCGACCACCTTCTCCAGCACGGCCCGCGCCTGCGCCTTGAACTCGCGCTTGGTCGACGTCAGGAACGACTCCAGCTCGGACTGCACGACCTTCGCGACGATCCGCGACGCGGCCGGCGTACCGAGCACCTCCTTGGTCTGCCCGTCGAACTGCGGCTCGGCCAGCCGCACCGTGACGACCGAGGTCAGCCCCTCGAGCACGTCGTCCTTGATGATCTCCTCGCCGCTCTTCAGCAGCCGGGTGCCGTCGAGCGCGTTCGTGAAGCTCTTCGACAGCGCGCGCTCGAAGCCGGCCACGTGCGTGCCGCCCTTCGGCGTCGCGACGATGTTCACGAACGACCGCAGCTCGGTCTCGTAGCCGTCGCCCCAGCGCACCGCGATGTCGACGTCCAGGTCCCGCTCGACGTCGGTCGGGGTCATGTGGCCGGCCTCGTCCAGCATCGGCACGGTCTCGGTGAAGTGGCCGGTTCCGGCCAGCCGGATCACCTCGGTGACCTTCTGGTCGGTGGCCAGGAACTCGCAGAACTCGCTGATCCCGCCGTCGTGCTTGAAGGTCTCCTCGGTGACCTCCTCGCCGCGCTCGTCCCGGATCACCAGCTCGAGCCCCGGCACCAAGAACGACGTCTGCCGCGCGCGGGTGACCAGCTCGTCGTAGTTGAAGGTCGCGTCCTTGGTGAAGATCTGCCGGTCCGCCCAGTACCGGATCCGCGTACCGGTCACGCCCTTGCGAGCCCGCCCGGCCTTGCGCAGGCCCTTCGAGGGCGTGAACCCGGCCGCGGCACCCGCGGCGTCGAACTCGCCGGCGACACCGCGCCGGAACGAGGTGGTCCAGACCACGCCGCCGCGGTCGACCTCGACGTCAAGCCGCGCGGACAGCGCGTTCACCACCGACGCGCCGACGCCGTGCAGACCGCCGGAGGCGTTGTACGACCCGCCGCCGAACTTGCCGCCGGCGTGCAGCTTGGTGAAGACGACCTCGACACCGGTCATCTTGGTCTTCGGCTCGATGTCGACCGGGATGCCGCGGGCGCGGTCCTTCACCTCGACCGAGCCGTCCTTGTACAGCACGACGTCGATCCGCTCGCCGTGCCCGGCCAGGGCCTCGTCGACGGCGTTGTCGATGATCTCCCACAGGCAGTGCATCAGGCCGCGGCTGTCAGTCGACCCGATGTACATCCCGGGCCGCTTCCGGACCGCCTCGAGTCCTTCGAGGACGAGCAGGTTGCGGGCGTTGTACGTCGGGTCGATCTCGGTACTGCGAGGCGTCGGGGCGGCCACAGGGCTCCTTCACTGGTTCACGCACTTACAGGAGACAGACTATGCGGCGGCACCCCCAAAACCGTGCAGGCGCGGGTCAGGCGGGACATGCCGACGGGTACCGGAGATACATGTCGCGGCAGATATCGATCCGGACTCGATTCGAAGTGGCGTACGACACTCCGGTTCCGAGCAGACGGTGACGATTCCATGGCGCACAGTGAGAGAAGAAGCACCCCGCCTCCGTGACTCACCAGAATTCCGCCGTACCACGAAACGATTCCTTGTCAGCAAACGTCATAGGGGAACAGGTGGTTCGTCTCACATACGGACACGTTGTCCCCACCGGGAAGCGATCCGCATGTCAGGATGTTGCTATCTGGTGAGTACGGAACTAGATGAGATGAGGCCTCAATGACTACAGCACTCGCCCCGAGTTCGGCCCTGTCGGCCGCGGATCGTTGTGACCGCTGCGGTGCGCAGGCCTACGTCCGAGTCACCCTGACCAGCGGTGGGGAACTGCTCTTCTGCGCCCACCACGGCCGGGAGCACTCGGAGAAACTGCGCGACATCGCGATCACGATCCACGACGAGACCGGTCGGCTCGAAGCCACCCCGACGATCGCGGTGGACGACGAGCGGTAACCACAAGCAGTTTCCAAACGCGCCAACGACGGCGCCAAAGTCATGAAGGCTTCGATGGCGGTACACCTGTGAGGGTGGCCGCCATCCTTTCTTTTACACCACAGGCACTTCGGGACCCGGCCCATGCCGGCGCAGCTCCTGCCAGGCCCGCGCGAGCCGGGTGACGGCGTCGTCCAGCACTTGCTCCGAGTAGGCGAACGGCACCCGTAAGTAGTCGTTGTGCTCGCCGGTCGGGTCCATCGCCTGTCCGGCCACCACCTCGACGCCGTGCCGCAACGCGACCTGCGCGAACACGCGGGCATCCGTGTCCGGCAACCGGATCCACAACGCGGAGCCACCGACCGGTGCAGACCACTCCCACTCCGGCAGCCGTTCGGTCAGCAGCTCCCCCATCACCTTCTTACGTACCGTCGCCACCCGCGCCCGCGCCGCCGTCAGCTCACCCAGCCGCGGCAGCAACCGCGCGGTCAGCGCCTGATCGATCACCGGGCTGCCGAGATCGGCCAGCGCCTTGTGCCGCGCCAGCCGCTCCGCCAACGGACGCGACGCCCGGATCCAGCCGATCCGCAGACCGCCCCACACCGCCTTCGACACCGACCCGATCGTGAGCACCTCCGCGGCGTCCGGCGCGTACGCCGCCAGCGGCGGCGGGATCTCCGGACCGGACGGGTCCCATGCCGAGTACGCGTTGTCCTCGACCACGACGACCCCGTGCCGCGCCGCCATCTCCGCCACCTGCCGCCGGCGCGCCGCCGACATCAGCCGCCCGGTCGGGTTGTGGAACGTCGGCATCACGAACAGCATCGCCGGCTGATGCTCCGCGAACGCCGCGCCGAGCAGGTCCGGCCGGATCCCCGCGTCGTCCAGCGGTACGCCGACCACCCGCCCGCCGGCCGCGCCGAACAGGTCGAAGCACCCCGGCCAGCTCGGCTGCTCGATCGCGACCGCCGCGCCGTTGCGCAGGTACATCTGCGTGACCAGCGCGATCGCCTGGTGCGCGCCGGTCGTCACGACGATCTCGTCCGCGGCCGTCGGCAGCCCCGACCCGGTGAAGTGCTCGGCGATCCGCTCCCGCAGTACCGGCAGACCGCGCGGGTGGTACCCGACATGGCCGAGCAGCTCGGGCAGGTCGGTCGACGCCAGCTCGATCAGCTCCGCGGACAGCTCGGGCAGCCCGGGATCCACGGCGTACGTCAGCGAGATCACCTCGCCCGGGCCGACCGTGATGCGGTGGAACAGCGACTCGCCGTACCCGGACGGCATCCGCTTGTCCGCTCGTGAACGGCCGCGGCCGGCGGCGCGGGCGACCGTCGTACCGCTGCCGCGGCGGCTCTCGACCAGGCCGCGGGCGCGGAGTTCGTCGTACGCCGCGACGACCGTCGAGCGGCTGACCGCCAGCGCCTCGGCCAGACGGCGCTCGGCCGGGGGGCGGGCGCCGACCGGGAGCTCCGCGGAGCCGATCAGCGCGGCGAGCTCGTCGGCGAGCCGCCGGTACAGGCCGCCGGTGCGGCCGGTCAGCCGGTGGCCGATCAGGTCGGCCAGCGCACCCGCGTCTCCAGAACGGTCCACTTCTCCTCTTATTGGCTCGGGTGGACTGCTTCGTGCGCCGCCAGGCTAGTACGCGGAAGCAGTCCAACAGGAGGTCACGTGGGGATCGGACAGGTCGCCGGATTCGCCGGCGCGACGGTGGTGCTGGTGGGAATGCCCGGACCGAACAACCTCTACATCTCGCTGCGCAGCCTCACGCAGGGCCGGCGTGCGGGTGTCGTGTCGGCACTGGCGGTCGAGACCGGGACTCTCGTCTACATCGTCGTGACGGCGCTCGGGCTGGCGACGCTGGTGCAGGCCTCTCCCACCTTGTTCACCGCGATCACGGTCGCCGGCGCGTGCTACCTGGCGTACCTCGGGATCCGGCTGCTGCTGGCGCCTGCCGACGAACACACCGCCGGGATCCAGGCGGCGCCGCTCGGCCGGGTGTTCCGCGACGGCGTCGTCGTCAACCTGCTCAACCCGAAGGCGGCGCTGTTCTTCCTCGCGTTCCTCCCCCAGTTCACCACCCGCGGCGCCGGCCCCGGCCAGCTCCGCACCGAGATGCTGCTGCTCGGCACCGGCACGCTGCTCATCGGCCTCACCCTCGACCTCTGCTACGCCCTAGGCGCCGACGCCATCGGCCGCAGCTTCCGCTCCACCCGCACGACCACCCGCCGGCGCAACCGCCTCGCCGCAGCCGTCTACCTCACCCTCGCCGCGGCCGCCATACTCACACTCTGAACCTCGTCACCCTCAACCCGTATGGTCAGTACGTCGTCGCCGACGCGCAAACCCTTGAGTTCAAGGCGTTCCCACGGTGCTACGGACGCCGGGTTGATGACGAGGGTGCCGCCCGGTACGTCGGGTTCGATGCCGAGGGCGGCGACCAGGACGGCAACCGCAGACGCGGCGGCCCAGGCCTGCGGGCGGCACGAGAGCGGGTACGGGGTCGGCGTACTCTCCTCGTCGGTTCCGCGGCCGCCGTACAGCTCCGGCAGACGGTAGCCGAACGCCTCCGCGGCGCGGAGCAGGCCCTGGGCGTACGACGACGCGATCTCGGGGTAGCCGGCCGCGAACAGGCCCTCGATCGTCATCGCGGTGTCGTGCGGCCAGACGCTGCCGGTGTGGTAGCCGAGCGGGTTGAAGCGGGTCATTGCCGTGGACAACGTTCGGAGGCCGAAGCCGCAGTTCAGGTCGGCACCGGCGAGTACGGCGGCCACGGTCCGCTCCTCGTCCGCGTCGAGCAGGCCCGTGCCGAGCAGGTGGCCCATGTTCGACGCGCGGCCGGCGACCGGGTTCTTCGCGCCGTCGAGCGCGATCGCCGGGTAGCCGTCGACCCAGAACGCGGCCCGGAACCGCTCCTGCAATGCGGCCGCCCAGGCGCGCCACTCGTCGCCGGACGTACCGAACGCCTCGAGCAACTCGGCGCCGCGGACCGCTGCCGCGTACGCGTACCCCTGCACCTCGCACAACGCGATCGGCCCGGCCGCGAGCGTGCCGTCCGGCCACTGCACGGCGTCGGCGGAGTCCTTCCAGCCCTGGTTCGCGAGACCGTGGCCCGACTCGTCGACGTACTCGAGGAAGCCGTCGCCGTCGGGGTCGGCGTACTCCTTCATCCAGGTCAGCGCGCGCTGCAGGTTCGGCAGCAGGTCGCGGACCTCGTCGGCCGGCATGCCCCAGCGCCACGCCTTGTGCAGCGTGGTGATCCACAGCTGGGTCGCGTCGTGCGTGCCGTAGTACACCGGCGGGAGGACCAGGCCGCCGCCGTGGTCGGCGACCTCGGCGCGCAGCTCGTGCGGGATCTTGCCCGGCTGCTCGGCGGTGTCGACGTCGACCTTCGTCCCTTGCCGGGCGGCCAGCGCACGCAGGGTCCCGGCGGCCAGCGCGGGGTCGACCGGGATCAGCATGCCGGACGAGATCAGCGAGTCGCGGCCGAACAGCGTCAGGTACCAGGGCGGGCCGGCGCCGAGGTAGCGGTCGTCGCCGTCGGCGAGCTGCAGCGCGGTCACGTCCTCCAGGGAACGCTCGAGCCAGCGTTCGACCCGCTTGTCGTCGCACAGCAGCGTGACGTCGTACGGCGTGCGCTCAGCCGGCGGCTCGATCGAGAAGCCCGTCGTCGACGGCGGGAAGTCCGCCGCGACCCGCAAGGTCAGCGTGAACTCCTCCCCCGGCTCGACGTGCGGCGTGGCCGAGACGCCGGGGTCGGCGGTGACGACGACGCGGGTGTCGTCGTTCTGCCAGCGGATCCGGCCGGGGCCGTCCGGGAGCGGTGCGAGCTCGGGCAGGCTCGCCGCGGCGCCGCTGCGGACCGCCGCGGTGCCGGCCAGGTCGGTGCCGAGGGCAACATCCAGGCGGCAGTCGACCGCCGTCCGGGAACGGTTCACGAGCGTGATCCGTTCGGTCAGGCCGGCGGAGTCGACCGTGCGGGTGCGGTACAGCATCACGGTCGGGTCGTGCCGGGTGTCGCCGAGTCCTTCGAGCATCGCGACGTACTGGTGCGTCGCGGCGCCCTGCTCGTCGACGTGCACCGGGACCGGCTCCCGGCCGTCGACCGTGACGCTCAACCGGGACAGGATCCGGCGGTCCCGGGCGTACACGCCCTCTGCCCCGGAACCGGTGAGCTGACCTGATCGCGGCGACAGCATCACCCACGGAGCGGCCAGGGCGGTGACGAGTTCGTGGAGCTGGGAGGACATGTCCCCACCCTAAAAGGTCCTGAGGTGCGAGAGAGTTGGGGTATGCAGACTGCCGTGACGGTCCTCGCCGGGATCGCGATCTTCGTCGGGATCGCGGGCATCGTGCTGCCGGTCCTGCCCGGCGCGTTGCTCAGCCTGGCGGCGATCCTGGTCTGGGCGATCGTCGAACGGAGCGCCACCGGATGGGTGGTGTTCGGGGTCTGCGTGGTGCTGATCGGTGCCAGCCAGGTGGTGAAGTACGTCGTACCGGAGCGCCGGCTCCGGGAGGCCGGCGTACCGCGGCGGTCGATGATCTTCGGCGTACTGCTCGGCATCGTCGGGTTCTTCGTGATCCCGCTGGTGGGGATGTTCGTCGGGTTCCCGCTCGGCGTCTACCTGTCCGAGGCGCAGCGCCTGCGCGCGCACGGCGCCGCCTGGACCTCGACCAAGCACGCGCTCCGCGAGACCGGCGTGTCGATCCTGATCGAGCTGCTCGGTACGTCGCTGGCCGCCGCGGTCTGGCTGGTCGCGGTGCTCTTCGTCGTCTGACGCGGCCCGGTTCTTAGCCGATTGCCAGCTCGTTCTTAGCCGGCGGCTGCATGCTGGAACGATGAAGCTCTCACAGAAGCGGTGGCGCCTGATCGGCACGGCCGCCGCGGTCGTCGTGACCACCGCCGCCGGCGGGGTTGCCTGGGCCGCGAGCAACGCGGACCCGACGCCGTCGGCCTCACCGTCCGCGTCTCCCTCGCAGCCGAACCAGAACCAGAAGCCGGGCGGCGGTCCGGGGCGCGGCGGGTTCCGCGGCGAGTTCGGGCTCGGCGGGGCGTTGCACGGCGAGTTCGTCGTACAGCAGGACGGCGGTGGCTACGAGACGATCGCCGTACAGCGCGGTCAGGTGACGGCCGTCAGCAACGACTCGCTCACGGTCAAGAGCGCCGACGGGTACAGCCGGACGTACACGCTCACGTCCAACACGATGGTGAACGCTGCCCGCAACGGCATCGGCGATGTGAAGACCGGCAATACGGTGAACGTAGAGGCCGTCGTCACGAACGGTAACGCCACCGCCATCCGGGTTAACGACGGTACGGTCCGTCAGGCCGCCGGCCAGAGCTGGGGCTTCAAGCACGGCCCACGCTGATCAGGCTGACAGTAGCCGTCCCGGCGACTCACAGGCGATTGCCAGGAAGCTTCCAGGATTCGCACGGTTGCCGACGGCACACTGTCACTATGAGTCCGCATCTGCTGGTCGTCGACGACGAACCGAACATCGTCGAGCTGCTGTCCGCGAGTCTGCGTTTCGCCGGGTACGACGTGACCACGGCGACCCACGGCGCCGAGGCGCTGCGCAAGGCGCGGGACGTGGAGCCCGACCTCGTCGTACTCGACGTGATGATGCCCGGACTGGACGGCTTCGAGGTGGTCCGCCGCCTGCGCGGTGAGGACCGGCACGTACCGGTGCTGTTCCTCACCGCCCGCGACGCGGTCGAGGACAAGGTGCTCGGGCTGCAGACCGGCGGCGACGACTACGTCACCAAGCCGTTCAGCCTCGACGAGCTGGTCGCCCGCGTACGGGCGCTGCTCCGGCGCTCCGGTCACCGCGAGGAGACCGCGACCGAGGCCGCCGTACTGCGGTATGCGGACCTGGAGCTCAACGAGGACAGCTACGAGGTGTTCAAGGCCGGCAAGGCCGTGCAGCTGTCGCTGACCGAGTTCAAGCTGCTGCGCTGCCTGCTGGAGAACGCCGAGCGGGTGATGTCGAAGGGGCAGATCCTGTCCGCGGTGTGGAACTATGACTTCGCCGGCGACGCGGGCGTGGTCGAGTCGTACATGTCGTACCTGCGCCGCAAGGTCGACACCGGCGACCAGAAGCTGCTCCACACCGTCCGCGGGGTCGGCTACGTACTGCGCACCCCACGAGGCCCCAACTGATGCCACTGAGTCACCGGCGGTTCACCGACCGGTACCCGCTGCGCGTCACGATCGTCGTCGTACTGCTGGCGCTGGTCGTACTCGCGCTGGCCGCGTCCGGCGTACTGTCGACGACCATCATGCGCGGCTACCTGATCGACCGCGTCGATGAACAGCTGCAGCAGACCGCCAGGTCGCTCGCGCACGCGCCGTCCGACCGCCGCCCGCTGCCGCCCGGCGCCGGTGGTCCGGTGCGACGGCAGCTGCCGAGCCAGTTCGTCGTCCAGTTCAGCAACTCCGAAGGCGTCAGCGACCTCGGCCCCGTCGGGTACCGGCCGGACGAGACCGAGCCGCTGCCGAAGCTGCCGACCCTGGACCTGAACCAGGTCCGCGCGCTCGACGCCAAGTCGTTCAACGTCGACGCCCAGTCCGGCGGCGTGACCTGGCGGGTGCTCGCGGTGGAGACCGACGACGGCTCCGGATCGGTGATGGTCGCGCAGAGCCTGAAGGAAATGGACCACACGATCCAGCGGCTGATCGGCATCCAGGCCGCGGCCGGGGTCATCCTGCTCGTACTGCTCGCCGGCGTCGGGACGTTCGTCGTACGGCGGAGTCTGCGCGGGCTGGAGGACGTCGAGAACACCGCTGTCGCGATCGCGGGCGGGGATCTCAGCCGGCGGGTGCCGCAGCGGGATCCGCGGACCGAGGTGGGGCGGTTGTCGCTCGCGCTGAACCAGATGCTGGGGCAGATCGAGACCGCGTTCGCGCAACGTACCGCGTCGGAGTCGGCGGCGCGGCGTTCCGAGGATGCGGCGCGGCAGTCGGAGGAGGCCGCGCGGCAGTCCGAGGAGCGGATGCGGCGGTTCGTGGCGGACGCGTCGCACGAGCTGCGTACGCCGTTGACGTCGATCCGGGGGTTTGCCGAGCTGTCGCGGCAGCGGGGCGATACGACGGACTCGGACACCATGCGGCGGATCGAGGACGAGGCGAAGCGGATGGGGCTGCTGGTCGACGACCTGTTGCTGCTGGCGCGGCTCGACCAGCAGCGTCCGCTGCGGATGGAGTCGGTCGATCTGCTTCCCATCGCTGCTGATGCCTTGCACAACGCGCAGGCGATCCAGCCGGAACGTCCGCTGTCGTTGACGATCCTTCCCGGCTCGGAGGCGCCTGTCGTCCACGGTGACGAGGCGCGGCTCCGCCAGGTGCTCGGGAACCTGGTGAGCAACGCCCTCAACTACACCCCCGTCGACGCCCCCATCACGGTGTCGGTCGGCACCCGCGGCACCGAAGCCATCCTCGAGGTCAGCGACACCGGCCCCGGCCTCTCCGACGAACAGAAGGCCCGAGTCTTCGAACGCTTCTACCGAGCCGACACCGCCCGCACCCGCACCACCGGCGGCTCCGGCCTAGGCCTCTCCATCGTCGCCGCCCTGGTCGCCGCCCACCGCGGGCACGTCACGACCACCGACGCTCAACCCCACGGCGCCACCTTCACCGTCCACCTCCCCCTGACGCCCTAGACAACTACTGGGGCCGATCCGGCGTCCAACAAGACATGGCCAGAGTTCGTCTTGGCGCCAGTCTGCTGGCACTCATGCTCGTCGTGAGTACGACGGTCACGACCGGATCACCTTCCGCCGCAGCGGCACCGGCCGGCGGGGCCTCCACGGTCCTCTCCCGGATGACGCTCGCCCAGCGCGTCGGGCAGTTGTTCATGGTCGGCGGCGCCGCGACCGGCCCGGGATCCGCGACGTACCTCGCGATCTCGAAGTACCACGTCGGCTCGGTGATGCTGACCGGCCGCAGCACCATCGGCCGGAGCGCGACGCTGGCGGTCACACGCAGGCTGCAGAGCAGAGCGACGTACGCGGCGACCCTGGGCGTGCCGTTGTTCGTCGCCACGGACCAGGAGGGCGGCAGCGTCCAGGTGCTGCAAGGCCCCGGCTTCTCGCGGATGCCGTCCGCACTGACCCAGGGCACCTGGTCGACCAGCACACTGCGCACCGATGCGGCGCTCTGGGGGCGTCAGCTGCGCCTGGCCGGTGTCAACCAGAACCTTGCCCCGGTCATGGACACCGTCCCGTACGCCATGCGCTTCACGAACAAGCCGATCGGCTACTACCGTCGGGAATTCGGGTACACCACCTCCGTCGTGACCAGTCGAGGCGACGCGTTCCTGTCGGGCATGCTCGGTGCGGGTGTGGCGACCAGCATCAAGCACTTCCCGGGACTCGGCCGGGTCACGGCGAACACCGACGTGTCGACCGGCGTGACCGACTACGTTACGACGTACAACGATCCCTACCTCGCGCCCTTCCGCGCGGCGGTCAAGGCCGGTACGCCGTTCGTGATGATGTCGCTGGCCGACTACAACAAGATCGCGCCGCGGGTGCCGGCGGCGTTCTCGAGCAGGATCATCGGCGGCATGCTCAGGACCGAACTCGGCTTCCGGGGCGTCGTGATGAGCGACTCGCTCGCCGCCAGGCAGGTTCAGGCGTGGTCCCCGGCGGTTCGCGCGATCAACTTCATCAACGCCGGCGGTGACCTCGTCCTGATGACGGACCCGGCGCAGGTACCCGCAATGGTCACCGCGGTCCTGGCGAAGGCGAACACCGACAGTGCGTTCCGCGCGAAGGTGAACGCGGCCGCCCTGCTGGTCGTGTCCGCCAAACAGCGAATGGGGCTGATCTAGAGCTTCGGGAAGGTGCGCGTGGCTGACTCGCCGTGTTCCAGGACCTGGGCGGCTGGGCCTAGGATCTTTGGGTCTGGGTGGCCTACCAGTTCCTCGTCCTTGTCTGTGTAGTCGTACAACGACAGGACGTGCCGCATGGCCTCCAGGCGGGCGCGCTTCTTGTCGTTGCTCTTCACAACCGTCCACGGGGCGTGCTCCGTGTCGGTGTAGTGGAACATCGCCTCCTTCGCCTCCGTGTACGCCTGCCACTTGTCCAGCGACGCGAGGTCCGTCGGCGACAGTTTCCACTGCCGTACCGGATCGATCTGGCGGATCGTGAAGCGGGTCTGCTGTTCGGCCTGCGACACCGAGAACCACAGCTTCACCAGCTTGATCCCCGACCGCACCAGCATCCGCTCGAACTCGGGCGCCTGCCGCATGAACTCCTCGTACTGCTCCTGGTCGCAATACCCCATCACGTGCTCGACGCACGCGCGGTTGTACCAGGACCGGTCGAACAGCGTCATCTCCCCCGCCGCCGGCAGGTGTGCGACGTACCGCTGGAAGTACCACTGGGTCTGCTCGCGCTCGGTCGGCTTCTCCAGCGCGACGATGCTCGCCCCGCGCGGATTCAGGTGCTCCATGAACCGCTTGATCGTCCCGCCCTTGCCCGCCGCGTCGCGCCCCTCGAACACGATCACCAGCCGCTGCTTCGAGCGCTTCACCCAGTACTGCAGTTTGAGCAGCTCGATCTGCAGCAGCCGCTTGTCGCGGTCGTAGATCTCCCGCGGCAGCCGTTCGGCGTACGGGTATCCCTCGCGCCACGTGTCCACCGGCGTACCGTCGGCGCGCAGCAGCACCGGGTCGTCGTCCTCCTCGTCCAGCACGCGGAAGCCGAGCTCTTGCACCAGATCAGGCGTGTTCATGCCCCCAGAATCCGCTGCGATGGTGACCTCCAGATGAACAGCGAGCACGTCTCAGCGACGGCGCAGCTTCACCGTGCAGTCCCGCCGATTGACCGGTACGCCGTCCCGCATCACCTGCGCGCGGTCGTGGGCGCGACTGACGAGCGTCTCCCACTCGCCCTCGGGCAGCGCGAGGCTCTCGATCACCTCGGCGGGTTCCGGGAAGTGGATCTCCGGGTGCGGGTTGTGCTCGCCGGGCGGGAAGCCGAGGTGCCCTTCGATCAGCAGTACGCCGCCCGGCGCAACAGCGGCCGCCGCGCGCCGCAGGATGCCGTCCCGCGGCAGGTCGGTCTTCGAGTGCAGGAACTGCGCCGACACCAGGTCGTACTCCCCGTCGGGGAACGAACTGCCCAGCTCGTGCTGCTGCCAGTCGATCCGCTCGCCGACACCCGCCGACTTGGCGTGCTCGGCGGCCCGCCCCAGCGCGACCGTCGAGATGTCGACGGCCGTCACCGTCCACCCGCGCTCCGCGAGCCAGATCGCGTCGGCCCCTTCGCCACAGCCGAGATCGAGCGCCCGCCCCGGCGCGAGCCCGGCCACCTCTTCGGCGAACGCGACGTTCGGCTTGCCGCTCCAGATCTGCTCGTGCTCGGAGTAGAAGGCGTTCCAGAACTCATCGGGCAACTGTTCGGTCGTCATACCGCGATCGTCCGCCACCACACAGCCCTCCGGCAAACAATCTTGCCGGACCGGCAAAAGCCGGTTGCCTCCACGGCCTAGGATCAAATCCCCCCAGGCAGACCCCACCGGAATGAGGTTTTGGTGATCGAGGACGGCGAGGAGATCCCGCTGGTCGGCGGCGACGTGACCGAAGGGCTGGTGCGGGTCGGCGACACCGTACGGCGCCCGCCGGGTGAGCGGCCCGAGATGGTTCGCGAGCTACTGCGCTACCTGGAGAAGGCGGGGTTCGACGGCGCGCCGCGGTTCCTCGGCGTCGACTCGAAGGGGCGGCACGCGCTGTCGTACATCGAGGGCGAGGTGGTCGGTCGGCCGCGGCCGGCGTGGATCGCCGACGAGGAGCGGATGCTGTCGGTCGCGCGGCTGCTGCGGGCGTACCACGACGCGGTCGAGGGCTTCGGCGTACCCGGGAACCTGCCCGCGCCGATCGAGCCGCCGGGGCTGCCGGCGCTGGACGATCCGCCGGAGCTGGTGGGGCACCAGGACGTGACGCCGGAGAACGTCGTGTTCCGGGACGGCCGGGCGTACGCGCTGATCGACTTCGACCTGGCGCGGCCGGTGAGCCGGCTGTCGGACTTCGTCAACCTGATGCTGTGGTGGGCGCCGCTCGGCGTGCAGGCCGATCTGGACCCCGAGTTCCGCGGCCTCGACCAGCCGCGGCGCGGCCGGCTGCTCGCCGACGCGTACGGCCTGCCGGACGCCGACCGCCAGCGCGCGCTGCCGTTGACGATCGCCCGGAACGAGCGGGGCTGGCACACGATGAAGTACCGCGCCGAGACGCTCGGCGGCGGCTGGCAGCGGATGTGGAGCGAGGGAGTCGGCGACACGATCCGGCGACGCCAGACCTGGCTCGAGGAGAACGCCGACTCCCTCACGTCCGCACTGCTCAGCTGACCGCCACCCTGAGGTTGCCCGAGGCAACAAGCCTCGGGCAACCCGGCGTCAGTGGGCGATCTTGACCTCCGCGCCGGCCTTCGCCGACTCGTAGATCGCGGACAGCATCTTGGCCATCTCCAGGCCCTGTTCGGCGGTCGCGTCGGCCGGGATCTCGCCGCGGCAGATCTGCAGGAAGTGGTCGATCTGGTTCGCGAACCCGACCTTGAAGTCGAACCCGAGCGAGTCGATCTGCGGCTGCACGTGCAGCAGCGTGTCGTGCCGCTCGGTGACCATCAGCAGCTCCGGCTCGATCTCCGCGCCGCCCTTGTCGCCGTGGATCCGGACACTCAGCTCGTTGCGTGCGTGCAGCGAGTACGAGGTGTCCACGTCGAGGACCGCCCCGCCCTCGAACCGGATCTGCGCGGTCGCGTAGTCCTCGACCGTGTTCGGCCGCGCCGCCGAGGCCGCCTTGTACCGGGTCAGGTTCTGGATGTTGTCGCGCGCACCCAGCGGCGCGAATGTCGCACCGGACGCGGACACCGGCTTCGGCATCCCCATCAGGTACCAGCACAGGTCGATGATGTGGACGCCGAGATCGATCAGCGGGCCGCCGCCGGACAGCTCCACGTCGCCGAACCAGCCGCCCGGGTTGCCGGCCGTCCGCAGCAGCGTCGCACGGGCAGCGTAGATGGTGCCGAACTCGCCCGCCTCGAGGAACCTCTTGGTGACCAGGGCGTTCGGCGCGTACCGGCGTACGTACCCGATCTGCAGTGCCTTGCCGGTCTCCTCGACCGCCTTCACCAGTGCCTCGGCCTCTGGCACCGTCACGGTCATGGGCTTCTCGACCAGCACGTTCTTGCCGGCCCGCAGTGCCGCCTCGGCGATCGGGGCGTGCAGCGTGTTCGGCACGCAGACGCTCACCGCGTCGACGTTCGGGTCGGAGAAGATCTCCTCCGGGTCGCCGGTCACCCGCTCGACCCCGAACTGCTCACCGCGCGCCTTCGCCCGCTCGAGGTCGACGTCGCACACCGCGACGAGCTCGGCCCGCGGGTTCTTCTGGTACGCGCTCAGGTGCTCGACAGCGATCGAGCCGAGCCCGATCACTGCAATTCGCGTCGTCATGTCAGGCGTTGCCTTCCGTCAGTCGGAGGATGTTGGCGAGCGAACGCTCGATGGCAGGCAGCGGCGCCTCCATGCCCTCGAACTCCAGGCTCACCGGTACGTCGGGCTTGGTCGCGGCCAGTGCGAGCAGCCCGGCCACGTCCACGTCGCCGTGGCCGGTGACCGTGCCGAGCAGGTAGTCGCCGGCCAGCGTCTTCAGCCAGCCGTCACCGGCCGAGCGGCGGATGTGGAAGTCCTTCACACCGATCGACGCCGCGACGTCGATCAGCCCGGCGGCCGTCTTGCCGGGGACCTCGCCGACGCACAGGCCGTTGCCGAGGTCGAGCGTGACCCGGAAGTTCGGGCGGTCCACGGTGTGCACCAGGCGGGCCAGCCGCTCGCTGCCGTTCATGAAGAAGCCGTGGTTCTCGATCGTCGACACGATGCCGAGCCCGGCCGCGTGGTCGGCGACCGCCCGGCAGCCCTCGACGACCTGCGCGAACGTCGTCTCGAACTCGCCCGGGTCCTGCTCCCGCCACGCCCACGGCGCGACGTCGTGCCGGAAGATCCGCGCGCCGAACGCGTGCGCCACGTCCAGCTGCCGGCGCAGCCGGTCGACCTCGGCGGTGTCCGCGGTCCGCAGGTCGCCGCTGACCAGGTAGTTCACGATCGGTACGCCGATCTCCTCGGCGTGCTTCGCGGTGTCGCGGACGACGTCCTGGTGCTCCAGGTAGTACTCGCCGTCCATCGCGGCCACCTCGATGTGCCCGGCCGACGAGGCCGCGACCCAGTCCAGGACACCGATCAGGTCCATCTCGCCGCTCGTCATGAGCTGGCGGAAACAGTACGAGCTGACTCCGAGCTTCACTGGGTGGTCCTCTCCACTTCGTGAGTGATGCGGTTCCAGGGACTGGGGACGTCCTGGATTCCGTAGATGGCTGACTTCATCCGGTCGAACGCGTTGCCGACCGCCCCGAGTACGACCGCCTCGCGCCCCAGGGTGGCGGCGACGAAGGGGGGACGCTCGGGGAAGACCAGTTCGTTCTCGACCGCGGCGGCGAGCGGACGGAGCAGCGCGCTGCTGTCCGCCGCCGGTCCGCCGCGGACGACGACCACCTCGGGGTCGACGACCAGCAGTACGGTCGCGATCCGCGGGGCGATCTGGGTGCAGAAGTCCTGCAGCTCGGCCTGGGCGCCGGGATCGCCGGCGGCCGCCGCGGTCAGTACTTCGGCGCCGGTCGGACGGGCCGACCAGACGAGTTGTCCGCGCTGGGCGTTGCGGGTCCAGCGCATGCCGCGCTGCGCGCCGAGCTCGCCGGCCAGGCGGTGGCGTCCTTGGCGGATGACGCCGTTCAGCACGATCGACACCGACAGCCGGTGCCCGATCTGCAGGTAGACGACATCGGAGTACCCAAGCCCCGCCCCGGCCCGCTGCTCCGCCAGAGCCGCCAGCTTGATGTCGTTGTCGACAACAACCGGCACCCCCAGCTCCTTCTCCAGCAACTCCCCCACTGGCAACCCCACCAACCCAGGCATCGCGAGACTCGCCCGCAATCGCCCGTCCCCCTCCACAACCCCCGGCAGCCCAACCCCCACCGCCCGCAACCGCCCAAGCTCGAGCGCCGTACCTGCTGCGGCCTGCAGGGCTTGTGGGATGAGGGTCAGGTCGGCGGGGGTGGTGGTGGGGAGTTCGGCGTAGGCGACTCGGGTGCCGGAGAGGTCGCAGATGATGGCGCGGGCGCCTCGGGGGCCCAGGTCCACGGCGGCTACCAGGCCGGCTTCGCGGGCGAAGCGGAAGGCTCGGGCGGGGCGGCCGGGGCCGGCGGTGGCGGGGCTGGTGGGTTCGACCAGGCCGGCGTCGACGAGGTCGTCGAGGACAGCGTGGACCGTCGGGCGGGACAGGCCGGTGGCCTCGCTGAGGACGCCGACCGTGCGCGCCTCGTCGGCGTCGGCGAGGAAGCGCAGGCAGGCGACCTGGTTCGCGGCTCGCTCCGCCTGCGCGGCTCCACGTGCAGTCTCCATCGACCCCAACCCATTAAGGAACCGGCTTTAATAAAGACGGTAACAGAATGGCCGGACCGACGGCAATGGTCGTTGCTGCAAGCAACTAGCGGTTGAGCACGAACCGCTCCACGACGGTCCACGTGGTGGTCGTCAGCACGTACAGCCCGGCCGCCAACGGCACGAACGCAGCAGTCACCAACGTCCCGAACGGCAGCAACTGCGCCACCCGTCGGGACATCGTCGACGCGGACCCGTCCAACTGCCGCAACTGCAACCGCGCCGAGAAGAACGCGACTACAGCCAGCAACAGAGCAATCACCAGGTACGCCGGAGTCCCGGTGAAAATCGGCCAATGCGCCCCCAGCGGCGCACCGAACAGGCTCCCGCTGATCAACTGGTTCGACTCCCCCGCCACCACCGCACGGGAGAACAGCGTGTACATCAACCAGAAGAACGGCATCTGCGCGAGCAACGGCAGGAACCCGGCGAACACCGACGTACCGGATTCGGCCTGCAACTTCGTCAGCTCACGCTGCAGCCGCTCGGGATCGCCCCGATGCTTCTCGGTGAGCTGTTTGTACTGCGGCATCAGCGCGGCCCGCGCCTGCATTCCGCGATGTGCCCGCACGCTGAGCGGGACCAGACACAACCGGACGAGGACGGTACACAGCACAATCGCGATCACGGCGGCGTACGCGCCGGTCAGCGGCTGGAGGGCGGCGACGAGGGACGTGAGCAAGTGATAGGCACCGGCGACCGGTGCCTCCAGGAAAGAAGGCACAGCAGAACTCCACGAGTGAGTAGGAACAGGTAGCGAGGTGGAGCGCTACCGTCCCGGTGCTCGTGGCCGGGGCCGCCCGGCGGCATCGGGGTCCCGCAGCGAGAGATAGGCGGTACGCCGGGCGTTGGCCCGGGTGGCGCTGGAACGCGCCGGCAACGGCGACACCAACGGGTGCCGCGCCGCCGTACGGGCGACCTGGACCGCCAGGAACAGCACGGCCGCCGCCGTGAACACGGCGACGGCCAGCAGACCCGCGTCCGGGCCGAGGGCAGGCATCGCCAGCGACCACACGCCGGCGAACACCTGCCCCATCGTCATCAGTCCAGGTAGTCCCGGAGCACCTGCGACCGCGACGGGTGCCGGAGTTTCGACATGGTCTTGGACTCGATCTGGCGGATCCGCTCGCGGGTCACGCCGTACACCTTGCCGATCTCGTCGAGGGTCTTCGGCTGACCGTCGGTGAGGCCGAAGCGCATCGAGACGACGCCGGCCTCGCGCTCGGAGAGCGTGTCGAGGACCGCGTGCAGCTGCTCCTGGAGCAGCGTGAACGAGACGGCCTCGGCCGGCACGATCGCCTCGGAGTCCTCGATCAGGTCGCCGAACTCGGAGTCGCCGTCCTCACCGAGCGGCGTGTGCAGCGAGATCGGCTCGCGGCCGTACTTCTGCACCTCGATGACCTTCTCCGGGGTCATGTCGAGCTCCTTGGCGAGCTCCTCCGGAGTGGGCTCCCGGCCGAGATCCTGCAGCATCTGCCGCTGGACCCGGGCGAGCTTGTTGATGACCTCGACCATGTGCACCGGGATCCGGATGGTGCGGGCCTGGTCGGCCATCGCCCGGGTGATCGCCTGCCGGATCCACCAGGTGGCGTACGTCGAGAACTTGTAGCCCTTGGTGTAGTCGAACTTCTCGACCGCGCGGATCAGACCGAGGTTGCCCTCCTGGATCAGGTCCAGGAACAGCATGCCGCGGCCGGTGTAGCGCTTGGCCAACGACACCACCAGGCGCAGGTTGGCCTCGAGCAGGTGGTTCTTGGCGCGCCGGCCGTCCTCGGAGATCCACTCGTACTCGTCGCGGACCTTCTCCTTGAGCTTGGCCGCCTCGTCGGCGATCTGCTCCTCGGCGAACAGGCCGGCCTCGATCCGCTTCGCGAGCTCGACCTCCTGCTCGGCGTTCAGCAGCGGGACCTTGCCGATCTGCTTCAGGTAGTCCTTGACCGGGTCCGCGGTGGCACCGGCGACCATCACCTGCTGCTCGGGCTCGTCGGTCTCGTCGGCCTCGGAGACGATGAAGCCCTGGTCCTCGGTGAGCTCCTTCTCCAGCCCCTGGACCTCGCCCGGCTTGAAGTCGGCCTCGTCCACCTCGTCGAGCGCGCGCGGCTTCCCGGTCTTCGGGTCGATGGACAGACCCGCCTCGGACACTGCCTTCTTCGCCGGAGCCTTCTTGGCAGCGGCCTTCTTCGCGGGGATACCGTCCTCCTTGGTGCCGGCGGCCTTCACCGCCGCCTTCTTCGCGGCCACCTTCTTGGCGGCCGGCTCGGTCACTCGGGCGCTGGTCCTCGGAGCCGTGCTACGGGCGGTGGCGGCCACGGCCCGGGCCGGCTCGGCGGGAAGGTTCTCGGACGAGCTGGACGACACGAATTACCTCTCGTCTGACGCAGGGTTTGTACGACGGTACGACTGATGAAGCTGTGGGTGTTGCTGAGTCTTTGGGTACTGCGGAGTGCGGCTGCTCGCTGGTCAGGCGGCGGCAACAGTCCATTGTAATCTGCGAACCAAGCCCACGCGTCGCACGACCCCCCGGAGGGGTGCTTTTCCGGGGGGTCGCGCTTTGATCTTTGCTCACCCGTTACGTGTCTGCCGGAGCGGTCGCGCGACGACCGGTCGGCGCACCAGTTGCTGCTCCTGCTTGAACTGCCGGACCTTCACCAGCGACGCCACGTCGATGACGTCGGCGACGGACTTGTACGCGCCGTCCTCGCCGTACGGCTCGGACGCCTCGCGCCAGCCGCGCGGCCGGACCTTCAGCTGCTTGCCGAGCAGCGCGACGAAGATCTTCGCCTTCTGGGCGCCGAAGCCCGGCAGGGCGGACAGCCTGGCGAGCAGGTCGTCACCGGACTTCACGTCGGACCAGAGGCCGGACGCGTTCCCGGAGTACTGCTCGTCGAGGTGCTTGGCCAGGGTCTGGATCCGGGCCGCCATCGCGGTCGGGAACCGGTGCACGGCGGGCGGGCCGGCCACCACCTCGACGAACGCGTCCGGGTCGTAGTGCGCGACCGTGGTCGGATCGAACGGACCGAGCATCCGGTGTGCGATCGCGACCGGGCCGGCGAACGCCCGTTCCATCGGAATCTGCTGGTCGAGCAGCATGCCCACCAGCAGGGCGAACGGATCTCTGCTCAACATCTCGTCGGCGTCGGGCTGCTGGGCCAGGCACAGCTTCCTGCTGCGTGTCGAAGTCACCTCAGTCCTCCCCTTCGTCGGCCTTCACGGCCAGCACCGGACACGGCGCGTCCAGCAGCACCCGCTGCGCGTTGCTGCCGAGGATGAGCTTGCCGACCGGTGACCGGCGCCGCAGCCCGATCACGATGAACTCCGCGTGCACCTGCTCGGCGACGGCCACCAGGTCCTCCGCCGGGTCCAGGCCACGGACCAGTTGCCGCACCTCGTACGGCACACCGGTCGAGTCCAGCTGCTCCCGTACCTCCGTCAGCGCCGCGTCGCTTGCCGCGGCTTCGTCGCTGTCGTAGCTGCGCCCGCCCCGATGCGAGTTCACCACCACCAGCTTGGCGTCTCGCAGCGTCGCTTCCTCCGCTGCCCGCCGAAGGGCCGCACGGCCTTCCGCCTTCGGCACATAACCCACGACGATGGTCGTCATCGCCCTGCCTCACCTCCGGGTGTGTGTCGACCCGTCTCGAACGATACTGCTCCCGACCCCGGTCGGCATCCGCTGCATTTGCACCTGTTGTGTCGCACCGGTGACGGAGGGCTGCCGGTGCCCGACTACTACCCGCCGCAGGCCTGCCTAACCTTCCGGTGGCCACACCTTTGCAGGGCTGTCACCAAAAGCGCCACCCCTGTAGTCCGGGTCGTTATCGAACTCGTGACAGTTCTTCCTGTTGCCCAGGGCAAGAGCGGGCCGGTTCCGCCAGGAGGACCGGGGTTCCGCGGCCTTGTCCGACGTTGTCGGAAGTTCCTAACCGGTTCAGTCCGTCGGCCACAGGTGCACGGGCGTGTTGTCGTGCATGTGGTCGCGGTACCGGCGTAGCATCCCGCGCAACGCGTCCCGGCGACCGTGCGAGCCCTGTGTATACAGGCGATGGAAGACGTCGGCCTGCCAGGACGCACCGTTACGGTTCGTGAGGCAACGCTGCTCGATGATCCCGAGCAGCCGGTCGCGCACCGCCACGTCGACGCCCCAGGCGTCGAGACCCCGAACCGCCAACGGCAGCAGGCGTCTGAGCACCAGCTCGGTCGCCCGCGCCGTACCGACACCGGGCCAGAAGACCTCGGCGTCGATGCCGTTGCGGGCCGCGTTGTGGAAGTTCTCCTCGGCGGCGCTGAACGACATCTGCGACCAGATCGGCCGTTCGTCGTCGGCCAGTGCCCGGACCAGGCCGAAGTAGAAGGCGCCGTTGGCAATCGTGTCGACCACCGTCGGGCCGGCCGGCAGCACGCGGTTCTCGACCCGCAGGTGCGGCTTCTCCCGGACAACGTCGTACACCGGGCGGTTCCAGCGATAGATCGTCCCGTTGTGCAGCCGCAACTCCGAAAGAGCTGGCGTGTCGCCGCGGTCCAGGACCGCGATCGGATCCTCGTCCGAGGTGACCGGCAGCAGTGCCGGGTAGTACCGCGAGTTCTCCTCGAACAGGTCGAAGATCGAGGTGATCCACCGTTCACCGAACCACACCCGGGGCCGCACGCCCTGGGTCTTCAGCTCGTGCGTCCGGGTGTCGGCGGCCTGCTCGAACAACGCGATCCGGGTCTCCCGAAGCAGTTCCTTCCCGAACAGGAACGGCGAGTTCGCCCCGACCGCGAGCTGGACGCCGGAGATCGCCTGGGCGGCGTTCCAGTACCGCGGGAACGCCTCGGGCGTCACCTGCAGGTGGAACTGCGTCGACGTACAGGCGGCCTCCGGGACGATGCTGTCGGCGGTCACCTGCAGGCGTTCGACGCCGTCGATCGAGATCTGCACGTCCTCGCCGCGGGCGGCGAAGATCTGGTCGTTGAGCAGCGCGTACCGCGGGTTCGTGCTGAGTGCCTCGCGGTGGATGTGCTCGGTCAGCAGCGTCGGCAGGATCCCGACGATCACCATCGACGAGCCGGTCCGGGCGGCCTTGTCCTCGGCGGCGTTCAGGCTGTCGCGGATGTTCGACTCCATCGTGTCCAGCCCGAGCCCGTCGATCTGCCCGGGCGGCACGTTGATCTCGATGTTGAACTGGCCGAGCTCGGTCTGGAACGCGTCGTCCTCGATCGCGCTCAGCACCTCGGCGTTCTTCATCGCCGGGTCGCAGTGCTCGTCGACCAGGTTCAGCTCGATCTCGATCCCGGTCATCGGACGCTCCGGGGCGAACCGGTTCTCGCGCAGCATCCGCGCGAACGCGTCCAGATTGCGGTGCACCTGCTCCCGGAACGCGGTCCGGTCCGCCCGGGTGAACTCGACCCGGTCGACTTCCTCACCCATCAGCGCCTCCCCTGGTGGCTCCTCCGCTCAGTGTGCCTGAAGGTGCCCCTGAGTGCGCTGTCCAATCGCGTCGTGGTCACACCGGGAACACGATGAAGTCGTCCCGCTCGATCCGGACCGGGTCCTCGCCCGCCGCGGCGACGACGTCGACCAGCTCGGTGAGTACGGCGGGACGCAGCTGCAGGACGTGCTCGTCAGGGTGCTTGTCGGCGCCCATCTCGTAGTCCTTGCCGGGCTCCGTCGTCAGCTCGATGTGCGCACCCAGTACCCATTCCACGGGATTGCCTGCGGCAACGAACTCACCGAGCCGCGCGACACTGTCGCGGTACGCCGGCCAGTCGAAGACGTACAGCCTGCCCGGGTACAGCGAGTCGCCGCTGAACAGCAGCCGCGTCTCCCGGTCGTACAGCGCGAGGTGGGACGCGTGGTGCCCGGGGATCGCGAGTACGTCGAGCACCCGCCCGCCGAGGTCGAGCTGCCGTACGCCGTGCGGCCAGTCGGCGAAGCCGAAGTACCGGGCGACGTCCTCGGCCGCCCGGCCGACCGCCTCCGGGAACTCCGGGTCGCCGCCGACGTGGTCGCCGTGGCCGTGGGTGTGGACGACGACCAGCTCCCGCTCCCCCGCCAGCGACTCGACCAGCGGCCGCAGCGGCACGTCGCCGGTGCCGGTGTCGAGGAGCAGGGCGCGCTCGTCGCCCAGCAGCAGGTAGAGGAACGGGCCTTCGAAGCTGGTGCGGAGGGACTGGCGGATGATCGCCGTACGGTCGTCGTACCAGTGCACCTGATGGGCGGCAGTGGACGGGTCGGTGCCGTCGTCCCAGCGGTCGGGGAAGCTCATGCCGGGAATCGTAGTTGCGGACAGGTCGCCGAGCCTCCCCCGCACGGGTGCGCCTTCTCCCTCCGGGGAGGGAGGCCGGGAATTGTCGGTGACACCGGCGACAATTGCCCAGTGCGTAATGATCCGTCGGTGCTGCACGTCGACCTGGACGCGTTCTTCGCGGCCGTCGAGCAGCGGGACAAGCCGTCGCTGCGGGGCAAGCCCGTGGTCGTCGGCGGGATCGGCCTGCGCGGAGTCGTGTCCACGGCGTCATACGAGGCCCGGCGGTACGGCGTCCGGTCGGCGATGTCCACGGCCGAAGCACGCTCGCGCTGTCCGCACGCGGCGTACCTGGGTCCGCGGTTCGAGGTGTACCGGGAGACCAGCCGGGCGGTGATGGCGGAGATGCGGGCGCTGTCGCCGCTGGTCGAGCCGCTGTCGGTGGACGAGGCGTTCGTCGACCTGACCGCGAGCGGGCTCACCGGGCTGACCGTGGACGACGTACGGGCGATCGCCGGCGATCTGAAGGAGGCGATCCGGAAGGTCAGCGGCGGATTGACCGCGTCGGTGGGCGCGGGGACGTCGAAGCTGATCGCGAAGATCGCCAGCGACCTCGACAAGCCCGACGGCGTCGTGGTGGTGCCGGCCGGGACCGAGGCGGAGTTCCTGGCGCCGATGCAGGTCACCGTGATCCCTGGGGTCGGTCCGGCGACCGCGCAGCGGCTCAGCATGGCCGGCGTCCGCACCGTCGCCGACCTGCAGCAGCTGGACGAGGACGAGCTGATCCGCCAGGTCGGTTCGGCGCACGGCACCAGCCTGCACCGGCTCGCGGTCGCGGCCGACGACCGCCCGGTGGTGAGCGACCGGGAGACGAAGTCGGTCAGCGTCGAGGACACGTTCGAGACCGACGTCATCGACCGCGCGCTGCTCACCGCGATCAGCGACCGGATGGCGCACCGGGTCGCCGAGCGGCTCGGCAAGGCACAGCTGTCCGGGCGGACCGTCACGGTCAAGACGCGGATGCACGACTTCACCACACACACACGGTCCTCGACGCTGGCCGGGCCGACCGACGACGCGCGGGTGATCGCCCGGGTGGCGCGCCGGCTGCTCGAGGAGAGTGAGATCGGCGGCGGCATCCGGTTGCTCGGTGTAGGCGTGTCGTCACTGGCCGACTGGATCCAGGACGACCTGTTCACCGAGGACGAGCACGCGGCGAACCCGATCGAGGTCGTGGAGCTGCCGTCCCGGGCGCGCGACCAGCGCGGGTACTACCCCGGCCAGGACGTCGAGCATCCGGACCACGGGCGCGGCTGGGTGTGGGGTTCCGGGCGCGGGCGGGTGACCGTCCGGTTCGAGACCGCGGACACCCCGGCGGGACCGGTGCGGACGTTCTCGGTCGACGACCCGGCGCTCAGCAAAGTGCAGTACACGGGTGCGGATGCTGACGGCGAACCCGAAAACGACCACAATGGGTCGGGTGACTGACGAGCGGCGGGGTGTGTACCCGTTCTGCGCGCCGTGTACGGCGGCGTCGGAGGCCTGGCGTGCCGCCGAACTGACAGGACCGAAGGGTGGCCGGTTCTACGGCCACCACGACGTCTGCGAGAACTGTGGGTCCTCGGTGCGGACCCTCTACAACACGGTGCTGTGGGTGCCGGTGTCGAAAGCCGGGCGGTACCGGATCATCCCGACCGGCGGCCGTTCGTACGTCGCCCGCCGGGTGGTCGACGGGCCGCTGCCGGCCGTCGTACGGCGGGAGCCGGTGTCGGCCGCGCATCCGGAGCTGGACGCGAGTCCGGAGTACCGGCTGGCCGAGGCGTGCTGGGCGGAGAGCGAACCCGGGCACGCGCTGCCGCACTACCAGGCGGCGCTGGTCGAGCGCGAGACCGTGCTGGCCGCGGACGACCCGGCGACGTTGCGGGTCCGGCTGCGGGTCGCGCAGGGGCTGCTGGCGACGGCGAACTACGGGCGGGCGATCGCGTGGTTCGAGCTGATCACGCCGCAGCTGGTCGCTGTCTTCGGGCCGAGTCACGAGCTGACGCGGGCGGCGGCGGAGGCGGTGACCGGTGCGCGGCTGATGGTGGGCGGGCCGCGGTCGGAGGCGCTGCTGCTGACCGACATTGTTGCCGCTGACATCGATCGGCTCAGCGCCGCGGATCCGCAGTTGTTGCGCGATCGGGCAGCGTTGGGGAAGGCGCTGCTGGCGTGCGGGGACATCTCGGACGCGGTGGAGGCGCTGATCCAGGTCGTGAGTGACGCCGTACCTGGGCATCCTGACACTGCTGTTTACCGGGCGGCGTTGACGGAGGCTTGTGAGGTCGCGGAGGCGCGGGGGAAGAAGCGCGACGTGCAGCTGGCCGGGGCGGCGCGGCAGTTGCTCAGCCGCGCAGACGCACCGACAAGCAGGTGACGCAGCCTTCCAGCTTCTCGAACTCGCTGATATCGACGACGATCGGCGTGTAGCCGAGGGTTGCGAACAGCTCGGCCGACTTCGGTGCGGAGGCGGCCATCAGCAGGCGGTCGTCGTCCAGCAGTACGACGTGCGCCCCGGCTTCCTCAGGCACCGCCCGAAAGCTGTCGAACACCCCCAGGTCGTCGACGAGCGGCTCGTACCCAATCACAGTCCCATCGGGCAGGGCAGTCACCGCCGACTTCAAATGCAACACCTTCCGAACAGGAACAGCACGTACCTCCACCCCACCCACCGCGCCTACCGGCGCGGCGGGCGCGGCGGGCGCGGTGGGTGGGGTGTGTGCCGCAGGCGGGGTTTGCGTTGCCGGTGTGGTGGGTGGGGTTGTCAGGGCTGCGCGGAGTTGGTTGATGCCCTCGGCGTTGGTGCGGCCGCCTTGGCCTACGTAGATGGTGGGGCCGATTTTGAGGACGTCGCCGCCGTCGAGGGTGCCGGGGGCGGTGATGGGGACGGTGCGGTAGCCGTGGGTGGCGACGGTTTCGGCGGCGGCTGCGGCTTCGGGGCGGCGTTCGCCGGCGCCGGCGCGGGCGATGACGGCGATGTCGCCGTACACGACCATCGTGTCCTCGACGAAGGCGCTGTCGGGGCAGTCGTCGAGCGGTGGTACTTCGATCGTGGTCCAGCCGGCGTCGTGCAGCGCGGCGACGTACGACTCCCACTGCCGCATCGCCAGCGCGACGTCCACCGGCTGTCGCTCGATGTGCGTGACGAGGCCCTCGGCCAGGCGCGGGCTCGGGCGGCGGATCAGCGCTCTCTGCATGCTCACAGCACCAGTTTGAGGCCTTCGTCCGCCGCGATCACCTCCCCCGCGAACACCGCCTCCGCCTCGCGCACCGACACAGCCCGGTCCGACCCGGGCCAGAAGTGCGTCAACAGCAACCGCCGCGCACCCCGGGCACCGCGTGCGGCTTCGGTCGCCGTCATCAGATACTCGTCCGAAGCATCACCCTGCAGCGTGGCATCCGAGATGAACAGGTCCGTCCCGTCGGCAAGCCTCCGCAGCTCCGCCGACGGCCCGCTGTCCCCCGTGTAGGCAACAGAGACCCCAGGCGCCGCCAACCGCACCCCGACGTTCGTCTTGTAGTGCGGCAACTCCACCGCCAGTACGTCGAACGGCCCGAGCCGCGTCGTCGACGCCAGGTCGTGGACGTCGAACACCTCCGCCGGATCCGGCCGCGGCTCGAGCGCCCGCAACACCTCGAGCGTCCCCGGAGTGCAGTGCAACGGGATCGGGTCGGCCCCAGGCGCCTCGTAGTGCCGGACCCGCGCGAGCGCACTCACGTCGACACAGTGATCCGGATGCTGATGCGTCACCACGACCGCATCCACCGCACCCCCCGGGCAGTACTCCAGCAACCGCGGCAGCGTCGCGTACCCGAGATCCAGCACCACCCGGAACGCGTCGTACTCCAGCAGGAACCCGGCGCACGCCCGCCCCGCCTCCGGCCACGCACCGCACGACCCGAGGACGGTCAGCGACCTCACGCGAACGGCTGGTTCGACGGCACGATCTCCTTGCCGAGCGGCAGCAGCGAGACCGGGATCAGCTTGAAGTTCGCGACGCCGAGCGGGATGCCGATGATCGTCAGGCAGAGCGCGATCCCGGTGGTCAGGTGGCCGAGCGCCAGCCACCAGCCGGCGAAGACGATCCAGATCAGGTTGCCGAGCAGCGCGCCCGCGCCGGCGGTGGGCTTGTCGACGACGGTCCGGCCGAACGGCCACAGCGTGTACCCGGCGATCCGGAACGCGGCGATGCCGAACGGGATCGTGACGATCAGCACGCAGCAGATGATCCCGGCGACCGCGTACCCGACCGCCAGCCAGAACCCGGCCAGCACCAGCCAGATCAGGTTGAGAAGCGTCTTCATGCCTCCCAGCGTGCCACCTGACGGGTGTGTTCCCGGACGAGATCGGCGACAAGCCGGGGTTCGTTCCGGGGCATCCAGTGGCCGCCCCTGACCACCTTCACGGTCAGGTTCGGGGCCCAGCGGGCGAGGTCGGTCTGCAGCGGGGTCGTGACGAACGGGTCCGCGTCGGGTGAGACGGCGAGGACGGGTACGTCGGTACGCCGTTCTGCCGGCCGTCGCAGCCGTGGGATGACGTTGGCGCGGTACAGCTTCATGCCGTTGACGTAGTCGCTGAGTTCACGGTTGTCGTCGGGCGGTTGTGGTTCGAGGCGGTCGAAGGCGCGTTGGGCCCAGCCTTTTCGCCAGGCGAGCTCGGGGAGGTACGGGAGGTGGAAGTAGAAGATGTACCAGGAGTGGAGCAGTTGTTTGAGTGCTGCTCTGTCTCCGCGGCGGATGAAGTACCCGGCGTGATCGAGTGATGGCCCTGAAATGCTGGTGAAAGAGGTGACCTGGGCTTTCAGGTGGGGGTCGGTGATGAAGTGCCAGGCTTGGATGGAGCCCCAGTCGTGGGCCAGGACGTGGACCGTGCGGCCGTTGAGCACTGCCTCGAAGTCTTCTTGCAGACGGTCCAGGGCGTACGCTGACGCGTTGCTCGGGTGGTCGGATTCACCGGCGCCGCGGACGTCGTACGTGATGACTTCGAAGTCTTCCGCGAGGTTCTCCGCGACTGGCCTCCACAGCGTGGCGTTGTCCGGGTACCCGTGCACGCAGACGAGAACCGGGGCGCCCGGATTGGGGTAGGTGGTGACGGCGATCCGGGTGCCGTCGGCGCTAGTAGCTGTCGACTTCGAGGGTGGCAAAGGTCATCCCCGCTTTCACCAGACGGTTGCGCAGCGCCGGGCCCATCGCCGCGGCGGTGGTGGTTTGACCGGCAGTCTCCGGCAGGTCGTCGAGCGCGAGACACAAGGTGCTCTCACCCAGCATCTTCGCGGTCTCGTCGTACCCGGGGTCGCGGCCGGCGACCTCGGTGATGACCTGTTTGCCGCCGCCGCGGCCGACGAAGCGGACGTTGAACCACGAGCGCGCCCGTGTCTCCGCACTCGGCCCGTCACCGGGCTGCAGACGCTTCAGCAGCGCGTTCCGCACCGGCGGAATCTGCGCGCCGGCCGCCAGCAGACCGACACCACCGATGCCCGCGGCAACAGTCGGCAGCCGTTTCAGTGCTGCGTAGTGCGAGTACCGGAAGTCCGGCCCGTACCGCTCGAGCAGCCGGCCCGAGAATCCGACGATCTGCGGATCGATCGTCGGCAGCGGCACCGCCCAGAACCCCTGTTCGCGGTGGATCGTCCCCGCCACGGCGCGTGCCTTCCGGCCCTGCGGACGCGGCTCGGCGGCCCGCCGCGCCCGATGCGCCTCCAGGTTCTGCTTCGGTCGCGAGAACGCCGTGATCGCGGTGTGGAACGTCCCACCCGACGGCCGTCCACCGGCCCGCAGCAGCCCGTCGACCTGGATCGGCACGTTCTCCGGCAACTGCTCCACGGTGAACTGCACGCCGAGGTCGTACGGGATCGAGTCGAACCCGCACGCGTGCACGATCCGCGCACCGGTCTCGGTCGCGCGGTCGTGGTACCGCACGTACATCCGGTCCAGGAACTCCGGCTCCCCGGTCAGGTCGAGGTACCCCGTGCCCGCCTCGGCACACGCCGCGACCGGCGCCTCGCCGTACTGCACGTACGGCCCGACCGTGGTCGCGACGACCTTCGCCGACTCGGCCAGCTCCCGCAGCGAGCGCGGATCGGTGACGTCGGCGTACACGATGTCCCGGCCGAACCGCTCGAGCTTCGACTTGTTGCGTCCGGCAACAGCCCACCGGAACCCGTCCGGCGCGTTCTTCGCCAGGTACTCCGCGGTCAGCGCCCCGGTGAACCCGGACGCGCCCAGCAGTACGGCGTCGTACGCGCGGCTCATCGGCCCGCGGCCTTCTCCGCGTCGGCCAGCCCGCCCGCCCCGGTCGGCCGCGACGAGGCCTCCGCGCCGCGGGCCTGGACGTCGGCGAGTGCGGCCGCGTCCGCCTTCGGCACGCTGAACCGGGAACCGGCCTCGATGATGTGCGGCAGCGCCCAGCGGACGACCTTCAGCGCGCCGATCCAGCCCGGCACGTGCACGGTCCGCGAGCGCTTGGTGATCCCCTCGACGAACTTGCCGACCGCGAAGTCCAGCGGGTACGTCCGGCTCACCATCGGGATCCCGGTCCGGACCTTGCCGAACACCGGGTGCGTGTCGACGCCGCGCACCATGTCGGTGTCGACGAACGTCATGTGCGCGACCCCGACCCGGACGCCGAGGTGCTTCAGCTCCGGCCGCAGCGTGTCACCCATCGCCTCGACACCGGCCTTCGCCACGTTGTACGACGCCAGCCCCGGGATGTGCACGATCGCGGCCAGCGACGACACCAGCAGCAGGTAGCCCTTGCTCTCCAGCAGGTACGGCAGCGTCAGGTGCACGGTCTTCCAGACGCCGAGCAGGTTCACGTCGATGACCCGCTCCCACGCCTTCGGGTCCATGCTCCGGGTGAAGCCCGGCGAGGCGATCCCGGCGTTCGCCATCACGACGTCGATCCGCCCGTACCGCTCCGCGATCCCCTCGACGGCGGCCTGCAGCGAGTCGGCGTCGGTGACGTCGGCCTCCCACCAGCCGGCGTCCGGGCCGCAGTCCTCGGCGACCTTCTTCAGCTCGTCCGGCTCGAGGCCGACCAGCGCGAGCTTGGCGCCGCCTTGCGCCAGCTTCCGGGCGACCGCGGCGCCGATCCCCCGGGAGGCTCCGGTGATGAGCACGACTTGACCGGCCAACGGACGCATCGGGAACCTCCAGCTTGTTGAGTGGATACTCAACAGTAAGTGCTTGTTGACCATTTACTCAATAGACTGTCCGCTATGAGCCGGACCACTTCCCGCCTGCGCCCGGACCAGCGGCGGACGCAGATCCTCGAGGCCGCCCGCCGGGTGCTGCTCGCGGACCCGCACCGGGAGCTCACCGTCGAACTGGTCGCCGCCGAGGCCGCCGTCTCCCCCGCGCTGCTGTTCCACTACTTCGGCTCGAAGAAGAAGTTCCAGTACGCCGTGATCGAGGAGGCCGCCGCCGAGGTCATGCTGCGGACCGCCCCGGACCCGTCGCTGCCGCCGGACGAGCAACTCCGGGCCGGCATCCGCGCGTTCGTCCGCGCCGTCCTCGAGGCTCCGCAGCTGTACCGCGCGACGCTGCTGATGTCGGCGGCCGGCGATCCGGAGATCCGGGCGCTGCACTCCGACCTACGGCGGGTGTTCAGCCAGTGGGTGATCGGCGCGGTCGCCGAGCGTGGCATCGAGGTCACCCCCGTCGTCGAGCTCGCCTGCCACGGCTGGCAGGGTTACGTCGAACAGACCCTGCTGGTCTGGATCGACGACCCGACCGTCTCGCCGGAGGCTCTCGAGCACCTGTGCGAGCGATCGCTGGACGCCATTCTCTCTACGACAGAAGAGTGAGATGAACAAGTTCTTCCTGATCGTCCACATCCTCGCCGCGATCCTCACCGTCGGCCCGATCACGGTCGCGGCCAGCATGTACCCGCCGCTGGCGAAGAAGCTGCTGACCGCCGAGACGCCGGACGCGGGCGGCCTGCAGGTGCTGCACCGGATCACCCAGGTGTACGCGTGGGCGAGCCTGGCGGTCCCGCTGTTCGGATTCGCGCTCGCGGGCAGCATGCACGTGATGGGCGAGGCGTGGCTGATCATCTCGATCGTTCTGACACTGGCCGCCGCGCTGGTGCTCCCATACCTCGTGGTACCGGCCCAGTCGGCTGTGCTGGCCGTCGCCGGCGGTACGCAGGAGGAGCGAGCCCGCGTACTGCCCAAGGCGAAGCTGCTGTCGATGACGTCCGGGATCTTCGCGCTGCTCTGGCTGGTCGTACTGGTCCTGATGGTGGTCAAGCCCGGTCATCACGCAGGGTAAGGTGCCAGCCGTGCTGACGGTTGCCACGGTGAACGTGAACGGGATCAGGGCCGCCTTCCGGCGCGGGATGGGGCCGTGGCTGCAGGACGTCGACCCGGACTTGTTGCTGATGCAGGAAGTTCGCGCGCCGGACGACGTACTGCGGGAACTGCTCGGCGCCGACTGGAACATCGCGCACGCCGAGCCGGCGATCGACGGGCACAAGGGTCGCGCCGGTGTCGCGGTGGCGACCCGGCGACCGGTCAAGGGCGAGCGCGGCGAGCTCGGGCCGGAGCGGTTCGACGGCACCGGGCGGTGGGTCGAGGCGGACGTGGTGCTCGACGACGGGTCGACGCTGACGGTGGTCAGTACGTACGTCTTCACCGGCGAGTTCGAGACACCGCCGCGGCAGGAGGAGAAGTACGCGTTCCTGGACGCGATCACCGCGCGGCTGGCCGAGCTGCGCGCCGACGGCCGGCACGTGCTGATGTGCGGCGACCTGAACATCGCGCACCGCGAGGAAGACCTGAAGGCCTGGAAGGCGAACCGGAAGAAGAGCGGCTTCCTGCCCGAGGAACGCGCCTGGCTGGACCGCCTGTTCGAGGCCGGCTGGGTCGACCTCGGCCGCAGGTTCGGTGGTGAAGGACCCGGCCCGTACTCCTGGTGGTCCTGGCGCGGCAAGGCCTTCGACAACGACGCGGGCTGGCGGATCGACTACCAGATCGCCTCGCCCGAGTTCGCCGCCACCGCGAAGAACTGCGTCGTCCACCGCGCCCCGACGTACGCCGAACGCTGGAGCGACCACGCCCCGGTCGTCGCGACGTACGCCGTCTAGAACACCTACGGTGGGACCCATGAACGCAGGCCCGCCCTTCGTGCTGCCCACCCCAGCTGTCGCGACCACGACGCACGACGGCCTGACGCTGCATCTTCCGAGCACCTCGGAGCCGTCGCCGGCCGTGCTGCTGATTCACGGAGTTCCGTACGCCGCGCAAGACCGGCCGCAGCCCAGCGCGTGGCACATCTACCGCGGGTACGCCGCGCAACTCGCCGGCCTCGGCTGCGTCGCGGTGACCGTGGACCACAGCCCCGACGGACTGCCCGACGAGCACCGCTCCCTGGCGGCGATCTCGAAGGCGATCGACGCCGTCCGTGCGCATCCGCAGGTGGACAGCGACCGCATCGCGCTGTGGTACTTCTCCGGCGGCGCACCCCTGTCCGCCGGCTTCCTGCAGACTCCGGCGGCCTGGCTCCGGTGCGTCGCGCTGACGTACCCCGTGCTCGGCGACTCCGAGCTCGTCACGATCCGCGGCGTACCTCCGGTCGAGGCCGTCCGCGGAGCCCGCGGGCTGCCGATGGTGCTGACGCTGGTCGGGAACGAGTTGCCGGACGTTGCGCTCACGCAGCCGCCGTTCGTCGACGCCGCGCGGGCGGCCGGCGTCGAGCTGCGGGTGATCGACGTACCGAACGGGCGGCACGGGTTCGACGTACTGGATCACACCGACGAATCGCGCCGGGCCGTCGGCGACGCATTGGCTGCCGTGACTGAGTACCTGCGGAGCTAGCCGGGTAGTCTCGCCGCATGGCTGAGAACTCTCCTGTGACGCCGCCGACTGCGGCGCGGAAGCCGGTGGAACGGACGCACCACGGTGACACGTTCGTCGACGAGTACGAGTGGTTGCGGGACAAGGACAACGACGAGGTACTGGCGTACCTGCGCGCCGAGAACGCCTACACCGAGGCGCGCACGGCACACCAGGAATCGTTGCGTGAGGCAATCTTCAAGGAGATCTCGGACCGCACGCTGCAGACCGACCTGAGCGTGCCCGCCCGGCGCGGCGGGTACTGGTACTACTCGCGCACGATCGAGGGCAAGCAGTACGCGCTGCACTGCCGGGTGAAGGCCGACGGCGACCAGCCGCCCGCGACCGACGGCGCGATCCCCGGCGAAGAGGTGATGCTCGACGGTAACGAGGTGGCGGGCGACTCCGAGTTCTTCTCGCTCGGCACCGTCGACGTCTCCCCCGACGGCCGCCTGCTCGCGTACTCCGTCGACGTCAAGGGCGACGAGCGCTTCACGCTGCGGATCAAGGACCTGAGCACCGGCGAACTGCTGCCCGACGAGCTGCCCGACGTGCACTACGGCTCCGCGTGGTCCGCGGACAACTCGACGCTCTTCTACACCAAGGTCGACGACGCCTGGCGCCCGTACCAGGTCTGGCGGCACGCCCTCGGTACGACGGACGACGTCCTCGTGATGGAGGAGCCGGACGAGCGGTTCTGGATCGGGGTCGACCTGACCCGCAACGAGCAGGCGATCATGATCGCCCTCGGCAGCAAGCTGACCAGCGAGGTCTGGCTGCTCGACGCGCAGGACCCGGCCGGCCAACCGGTCGTGGTGGCGCCGCGCCGCGAGGGCGTGGAGTACGACGTGGAGCACGCCGGCGACCAGCTGCTGATCACGCACAACGCCGACGCCGCGAACTTCTCCCTCGCCTCCGCGCCGCTGGACTCCCCCGGCGACTGGACGACGCTGATCGAGGGCGACGAGACCAGCCGGCTGCTCGGCGCGGACGCATTCGCCGATCACGTCATCCTGTACCGCCGCCGGAACGCGCTCACCGAGCTGGCGATCATGCGGCGTACCGGCGACACCTTCGGCGCCCCGGAGGCGCTGCGGTTCGACGAGCCGATCTACACGGTGTCGCCCGGGCGCAACGACGAGTGGCAGGACACCCGCTACCGGTTCGGCTACACGTCGCTCGTGACGCCCGGCTCGACGTACGACGTGGACGTGGCGACCGGCGAGCGCCGCCTGCTGAAGCAGCAGCCCGTGCTCGGCGGCGTCGACCTGAGCGACTACACGCAGTACCGCGAGTGGGCGACCGCGCCGGACGGGACCGAGGTGCCGATCTCGATGGTCGCGCGCAAGGACGTCGCGAAGGACGGGAACGCGCCGGTCGTGCTCTACGGGTACGGCTCCTACGAGAGCTCGATGGACCCCTGGTTCTCGATCCCGCGGCTGTCGCTGCTGGACCGCGGCGTGGTGTTCGCGATCGCGCACGTGCGCGGCGGCGGCGAGCTCGGCCGGCACTGGTACGACAACGGCAAGATGCTGACCAAGCGGAACACGTTCACCGACTTCGTCGCGGCCGCCGAGCACCTGGTGCGGGCCGGCTGGACCAGGCCGGAACGGCTCGTCGCGCAGGGCGGCAGCGCCGGCGGCCTGCTGATGGGCGCGGTCGCGAACCTGGCCCCGGAAGCGTTTGCCGGAATCGTCGCGGAGGTCCCGTTCGTGGACGCGCTGACCACGATTCTGGACCCGTCGCTGCCGCTCACCGTGATCGAGTGGGAGGAATGGGGCAATCCGCTCGCGGACCCCGAGGTGTACGCGTACATGAAGTCCTACTCGCCGTACGAAAACGTCGGCGCGCAGCACTATCCGGCGATCCTGGCGATCACCAGCCTGAACGACACCCGGGTGTTGTACGTCGAGCCGGCGAAGTGGGTGGCGAAACTCCGCGCGACCGCGACCGGTGATTCCGGCGTCCTGCTGAAGACCGAGATGGAGGCGGGACACGGCGGCCGCAGCGGGCGGTACGACGCCTGGCGCGAGGTCGCGTTCTCGCTCGCGTGGGAACTGGACACCCTCGGCCTGAGCTGAAAAAGCGGAATTTACCGCCCCTTGATGTGTGTTGTGCAACACATCTCGGGGCGGTGCTGCGCGCAATGAGGAATTGCTGCCAGGAACTCTCAGGGAACCTTCAGGGTGTTTACACACTGGTACCGGAATCTTGAACCCTACTCGAGCGTTGCTCTCCATGTAACGACGAAGGGAGTTTCGGTGGCTCGCATGGCTCGTGTCCGCAGCACGGACGACGGTATCGACGGCAAGGACAGCGTTGGCCTCTACCTTGAGGAGATCGCGCGTACGCCTCTGCTGACGGCTGAGGAAGAGGTCGAGCTCGCTGAGACGGTCGAGGCAGGACTCCTGGCGGAGCAACTGCTGGCCGAGGGGCGGGTTGGACGGAAGAAGGGCGGAGCGCCCAAATATGCGACGGAGGAGGAGCTGGAGTGGCTGGCCGACGAGGGCCGGCGCGCACAGCAGCGGTTCGTGACCGCCAACCTCCGGCTCGTGGTGTCGATCGCGCGCCGCTACGGGCGGTCCCAGATGCCGCTGCTGGACCTGGTCCAGGAGGGCAACACGGGGCTGATCCGGGCGGTGGAGAAGTTCGACTACCGGAAGGGATTCAAGTTCTCGACGTACGCGACCTGGTGGGTCCGGCAGGCCATCACCCGCGGTATCGCGCAGCAGGCCCGGGTGGTCCGGCTGCCGGTGCACGTGGTGGAGCAGCTGAACCAGATCGGGTCGGCACGGCGCACGCTGGAGCGCAAGCTCGGGCGCGAGCCGGAGATCGAGGAGATCGCGCTGGAGCTGGGACTGGACGAGGAGCGGGTCACCGAACTGATCCGCATCGGCCGGGACCACATCAGCCTGAACAGTCCGGTCGACGACGAGGGCGAGACCTCGCTGGGTGACCTGATCGCGGCCGAGACCGCGCCGGGTCCGGACCAGCTGGTCGCGGACGCGTCGGACCGCTCGGGCCTGTTCAGCCTGGTCGACCAGCTCGACCCGCGGTCGGCGGACGTGATCCGGCGCCGGTACGGCCTGCACGACGGCCGGCAGGCCAAGCTGGCCGACATCGGCGCGGTGCACGGCATCTCGGCGGAGCGGGTGCGCCAGATCGAGCGCGAGGCGCTGGGCCGCCTCCGCCTGCTGGCAGACCCGACCCTCGCCGCGTAGTACCTCACCCCGAAACCCCTCAGGACCCCTGGGCCACGATCTGGCCCGGGGGTCCTTTCGGTTGTCAGGCGGCCTTCGAGTTCCAGGAGTCGATCAGCGCCGGCAGCTCGGACAGGCGCTGGACGGTGGCGTCCGGCGTACCCTCCGTGTGGCCGACCTGCTCGCGAGGGATCGCGCTGTGCGGCAGGTGCGCCGCGCGCATGCCGGCGTTCTGTGCGCCCCAGACGTCGTCGAACAGCCGGTCGCCGACGAACAGGCACCGGGACGGATCGGACACTCCGACCGCCGCCATCGCCGCCAGGAACGCCTCCGGGTGCGGCTTGGTGTGCGCGATCTCGCTGGTGTAGACCGCTCCGTCGAACAGCTCCAGTACGCCGTCCCGCGCGAAGATCTCCTCGTGCCGCCGGCGCGGCCAGATCGTGTTCGACAGGACGCCGAGCTTGAGTCCGCCGGCCCGCAGCGCCCGCAGCGTCTCGACCGCGTCCGGCTCGAGAACCGTGTGCGGGTCCCACTGCCGCTCGTACTCCGCGAGGCCGTCCGGCGTCATCGCGATCTCGGCCAGCGCACACACCTCGTCGAACGTGGCGCTCCGATGCTCGTCCCGCGACCGCCGCCAGACCGAGCCCTCGGCCGCGACCAGCCGGGCCGCCAACTCGTCCGCGTTCGCCTCGTCGAGCACGGTGGTCACCGCCCGCCACGTGTCCTGCAGGGAGATGTCGTGCCAGGTTGCCAGCGTGCCGCCCCAGTCGAACAGCACGGCCTCGATCTTCACGTTCGTCACGCGGCACAGCCTGCCAGAGCCGGCCGACAATTCTCTCGCCGTTTCAGCTCAGCCGGCTGACCTCGCGCCGCCGGGCCAGCCAGATGACCGCGAACGCGTACGCCCCGAGGCAGATCACGTCGGACGCCAGCAGCGTCCACGGTGCCCCGCCCTGCTGGTTCCACTGGCTGCCGTGACCCATTGCCAACGGCAACAAGAACGCGACGAGATTGTTCGTCGCGTGCAGCGCGATCCCCGACTCCAGTCCCCCGGTCCGGACCGTCAGCCAGCCGACCGTCACCGCGAACAGGAACACGTCCGCCATCGCCCACCCGGTGTACCCGTGCGCCGACACGAACGCGGCCCCGCCGACCACGATCCCGGGCCACGGCGACCGGAAGATCCGCCGTACCCACGGCGCCCGGCCCTCGGCACTGTCCGGCCCGTACGCCCCGATCGCCTGGATCACCCAGCCGCGGAACACGAACTCCTCCGCCGCCGACTGGAACGGCACCAGCACCAGGATCAGCAACGCCGGTCCGGCGAACGCCCCGAAGCCGATCCAGGAACCGCCCTCGTCGCCGATCGCGTCCTGTGGCGGGAAGACCGCGTCGACGAGCAGGCCCATCAGATACGACAGCACGACGTACCCGAGGGCCGGCAGGCAGCACCAGAGCAGCCAGCGCCAGCGGATCCTGTTCAGCACCGAGGCGACGCTCCAGAACGGCCGCCGCTGCACCAACCACGCGGCCAGGCCGACGAGCGGCGTCAGGACCGCCAGTAGTGCCAGCGAGAGCGCCAGGTTCTCGGTGTCGCTCGGGAAGATGTCGGCGCCCTTCGGCGCCGGGAACGGTCCGGCCACGAACTCGTGCACGATCAGCCACGCCACCGACAGGGACAACATGACGATGAACGCCGTCGCGGTGAGCAGCACCGTGCCGAGGATCGGGCGCCACCACGTGTGCTTCGGCGTCCGCGCGAGCCGGTGGTACGGCGTACCGGGCAGCGCCGGCACCACCCGCGGCTCACGGTACCGGTACGGCAGGCCCGGATGACCGTACGGCTGAGAGTAAGGCTGTGCGTACGGCTGCAGGTACGGCCCCGGCGGAGGCGGCTGGTGCCCCGGCTGGGAGTATGGGCCCGGTTGCGGAGACGGCCCGGGCTGTTGCGGGTCCATGACTGGACTCTAGAAGATCGGGCCAACTGGACGGAGGGAGAGCACGGTGGTTACGGAACCGGATCGGGAGACGGACGCGCTGCCGCAGTCCGTGCTGATGCCACTGAGCGGCTCGGCGATCTTCCTCGTGGTGGAGATCCAGCCGGACGGCGAGGCTCGCGTCCGGGACCTGCTCGAGCGCCTCAGCGGTCTGGTGCGCTCCGTCGGGTTCCGCGTCCCGGCCGGCAACCTGTCCTGCGTGACCGGGATCGGGTCGGACGCCTGGGACCGGCTGTTCAGCGGCCCGCGACCGGCCGCGCTGCACCCGTTCGTCGAGCTCAAGGGCCGGACGCACCACGCGCCGTCGACGCCCGGCGACCTGCTGTTCCACATCCGCGCGGCGCACCAGGACCAGTGCTTCGAGCTCGCCGCGCAGATCATGAACGCGCTCGACGGCGCCGCGACCGTCGTCGACGAGGTGCACGGCTTCAAGTACTTCGAGATGCGCGACCTGCTCGGCTTCGTCGACGGCACCGAGAACCCGGCCGGCGCCGAGGCCCGGGACGCCGTGCTGGTCGGCGACGAGGACCCGGACTTCCGCGGCGGCAGCTACGTGATCGTGCAGAAGTACCTGCACGACCTGAAGGCGTGGAACTCGCTGAGCGTCGAGCAGCAGGAGCTCGCGGTCGGCCGGAGCAAGCTCGACGACATCGAGATGGACGACGCGAAGAAGCCCGGCAACGCGCACATCGTGCTGAACGTGGTCGAGGACGACGACGGCAACCAGCTGCAGATCCTGCGCGACAACATGCCGTTCGGCACCGTCGGCACGCAGGAGTTCGGCACCTACTTCATCGGCTACGCGAAGACGCCGGCGGTCACCGAGCTGATGCTCCGGCGGATGTTCATCGGCGTACCGGAAGGCAACCACGACCGGCTGCTGGACTTCTCCACCGCGGTCACCGGCAGCCTGTACTTCACGCCGCCGGCGGAGTTCCTGGACGGACTTCCGCCGGCGCCGTGAGCGTCACTCCCCGAACAGCGGCGCGTCGACCACGCTGCCCCAGCTGAAGTCGAGCTCGTCCCCGAACGTCGCCGGCACCTTGCCGAGCGAGTTGATCACGGTGGCCGTGCCGTTGGCGTGCCCAACGGCGTACAGATAGCCCGCCTTCGTGTCCTTGTCGATGCCGAGCAGCAGCGTGCCGTAGTTGCCGCAGCGGGCAGTCTCCAGCGTCTCGAAGCCCTGCCAGGTGCGCGACCGGACCTGCTTGACGACCGGCTTCATCGGATTGCTCAGCGGGATGTGGATCGTGTAGAGCGCCCCGCCCCGCGTCGTGGCCAGCAGCGTGTCGTACGTCGCCGTACGGCTGAGCAAGGTGATCGCCTTCACCGCCGAGAAGCCCGGGTACGAACCGGCGGCCTCCCAGTGCTCGGGGCCGTTGTTCACCGGGTTCAGGTTCCAGCGGAAGAGCACCCCGTCGTTGCGCAGCGCGTACATCTGCGAGTTGGGGTCGTCGAGGGACCACGAGTGCGTCAGGGTCTTGAAGACGCCCCAGCCGCTGCCGATCCGGGTCAGGCTGCTGCTCACGACCTTGCCGCCGGTCCCCTTCTGCACCCACTGGTGGGCCTGATACATGACGCCGCCGCTGACGACGTGCCCGTCCAGTGAGGTCTGGTCGCCGAAGTCGTCGTCCCAGGTCCACTGGCTGCTGAGCGAGATCGCCCGGCCGCCGAACGGGTTCTTCGCCATCATGTCGACCGGCTTCACCGAGATCGGCGACGTCGCGTTGACATACCGGTCGACCGTGTTGTCGTCGGAGGTGAGCCCGCCGGACTGGAGGTAGCAGGGGTTCGCGGTCGGCTTGGCGGTCGCCGTACCCACGCCGGTCAGCAGCGGCAGTGTCAGCGCGAGGCCCGCGGCGAGCGCCGTCGTACGTCGCATCGTCATTCCCCGTTCAGCGGCGGGTCGGCCCAGGCCACGGAGGTCCAGCGGAAGTACGTCTGGTCGTCGAACGTGGTCGGTACCTTGCCGAGGCTGTTGATCACCGTCGACGTCCCGTTCGCGTGACCGACGGCGTACAGGTAGCCGGTCTTGCTGTCCTTGTCGATGCCGAGCAGGAGTACGCCGTACTGCCCGCAGCGCTCGGCGACGAAGCTCTCGAAGCCCTGCCAGGTACGGGTGCGCACCTGCTTCACGATCGGCTTCATCGGCGAGGACACCGGGATGCGGATCGTGTAGAGCGCGCCGCCGCGGGTGTTCGCCAGGAAGGTGTCGTACGTCCGGGTCTGGCTGATCAGGGCCATCGTCTTGACGGCGCTGAATCCCGGGTACGAGCCGTCAGCCTTCCAGCCGTCGCGCCAGCGGAACAGCGTGCCGTCGTTGCGCAGGCCGTAGTAGTGGGTGTGCGCGAAGTTCGCCGCCGCGCCCTCGTCGTACGTCGACTCCTCGAAGTACGTGAACTTGTCCCAGCCGCCGCCGACCCGGCTGAACGTTACCGCGTCGGACGGGACCGCACCGGTGCGGTAGATGGCGGAGTACATGGTCGAGCCGAGCACGACCTCTCCGTAGTGGGCCAAGTCGTCCGGGACCTCTGGCTCGATCACCCACGTGCTGTGCAACCGGGTCAGGCCGGGCGCGAAGCGTTTCGTGGCCTCGATCCGTTTCGTCGACGCGGTCGGCGGGGAGCCGGCCGTGATCCCCTGGCCGGTGTGATCGCCGGCGGCGTTCACGGAGCCCAGACTCATTTCGCACGCGGCTGTGGCCTGCGTGGTGTTCGTCGGTTGTGCGTTGGCGGGTAGCGGTGCGAGCAGGCCGGCTGTCAGCAGCGCGGCTGCGGCGGTACGTCGGTGCATCGTGATCATCCCCCTCGGGCGGCTACCGCTTTCCTCAGCTCGATGCGGGCCGAGGGCGGAAAGTTGCGATCCCGCGGACTGTCGGTGGACCGAGAGACACTTGGGACATGTTGCTGATCAAGCTGGTCGAGACCTCGGCGGCGCTGGCCGGGACCCGGTCGCGGCTGCAGAAGGCCGGGTTCATCGCCGGGCTGTTGTCCGAGGCCACCGAACCGGCCGAGATCGAGATCGTCGTGACGTACCTGTCCGGCGAGCTGCGGCAACGGCGTACCGGGGTGGGCTGGCGGACCCTGATGGAGGCTCCCGCACCGGCCGCGGAGCCGTCGTTGACCGTGACCGAGGTCGACGGGGCGTTCGCGGAACTGGCCGAGATGTCCGGCGCGGGCGTGCAGGCGCGGCGGCGGGCCGCGGTGGACGCGTTGTTCTCGCGGGCGACGGAGGACGAGCAGCAGTTCCTCCGGCTGCTGGTCGGCGGCGAGCTGCGGCAGGGTGCGCTGGACGGTGTGATGGCTGACGCGGTCGCGCGGGCGACCGGCATTCCACTGGACAGGATCCGGGCCGCGGCGATGCTGCGCGGGTCGACGGCTCCGGTCGCGGTCGCCGTACTGACCGAGGGCGAGGCGGGGCTGGCGCGCTTCGGGCTCGAGGTCGGGCGCGGGGTGCAGCCGATGCTCGCGCAGTCGGCGACCACGGTCGCGGAGGCGCTGGACAAGACCGGCACGCCGGCGGCGCTGGAGTGGAAGCTCGACGGCATCCGGATCCAGGCGCACCGGGACGGCGACCGCGTCGTCGTCTACACGCGGACGCTGGACGACATCACCGCGCGGGTGCCGGAAGTGGTGACGGCCGTGCTCGCGCTGGACGCGCGGCAGGTCGTGCTCGACGGCGAGCTGATCGCGCTCCGGACGGACGGGCGGCCGGAGCCGTTCCAGGTCACCGGGTCGCGGACGGCCACGCGCGCGGCGACCGGGCCGGAGGCGGTGCCGTTGACGCCGTACTTCTTCGACATCCTGCACCTCGACGGCCAGGACCTGCTCGGACTCGACGGCGCGACCCGGCACCAGTGGCTCTCGAAGCTGCTGCCCGAGGAGCGGCGGATCCCCCGGCTCGTGACGTCCGACGCGAAGGCGGGTCAGGAGTTCTTCGAGGACGCCGTACGGCGGGGGCACGAAGGTGTGGTGGTGAAGTCGCTGACCGTTCCGTACGAGGCGGGCCGGCGCGGGTCGGGATGGGTGAAGGTCAAGCAGACGTTCACCCTCGACCTGCTCGTGCTCGCGGCGGAGTGGGGGCACGGGCGGCGCAAGGGCTGGCTGTCGAACCTGCATCTCGCGGCGCGGGACGAGACGACCGGCGAGTTCGTGATGCTCGGGAAGACGTTCAAGGGGCTGACGGACGAGCTGCTGCGGTGGCAGACGGAGCGGTTCCAGGACCTCGCCGTACGGCGGGACGACTGGGTCGTGTACATCAAACCTGAGGTAGTGGTCGAGATCGCCTTCGACGGGGTGCAGACGTCACCGCGGTACCCGGCGGGGATGGCGCTGCGGTTCGCCCGGGTGATCCGGTACCGCGAGGACAAGCGGCCCGACCAGGTCGACACCGTGCGGACCGTACGCTCGATCCACACCGGAGCTGAACCTGTAGTTGAGATCGAGGAGCGCGTGGATGACTGAGGACCCCGACGTCGTGACCCGGCGGATCGCCCGCGAGGCGCTGGACCGCGACGACCCGACCGGCTGGTTCGAGAACCTGTACGCCGCCGCGGCCGACGGCGAGGCGGTGGTTCCGTGGGACCGCGGCACGGCGCATCAACTGCTCGCGGACTGGATCGCCGAGTCCGAGCCCGACGGCACCGGCAAGACCGCCGTGGTCGTCGGCGCCGGCACCGGATGGGACGCCGAGCTGATCGTGGACCGCGGGTACGACACGACCGCGTTCGACATCTCCCCCAGCGCGATCGAAACCGCCCACCGCAACCACCCGGCCTCGAAGGCGCACTACGTCGTCGCCGATCTCCTCAACCCACCCGCTGACTGGCACCAAGCCTTCGACCTGGTGGTCGAGATCTACACCGTGCAAGCCCTCCCCATCCCCCTCCAGCCCAAGGCCGTCACCCACGTCGCTGACCTGGTAGCCCCCGGCGGCACCCTCCTCGTCATCGCCGCCGCCCGTCCCGACACCGAACAACCCCTCCAAGGCCCACCCTGGCCTCTCACCCGCACCACCATCCAGTCCTTCACCACCCCCGACCTCCACCTCATCCAACTGGACCAGGCCCCCAGCCCCACCGACCCCACCATCCTCCGCTGGCGCGCCGAGTACCTCCGCGACTGACGGCGACGGTTGATCAGCTCTCGGTGCCGACAGGGCGCTCCGATGCCGGATCGGTCGAGAGCCACAGGTCCGGGGATGCGATGTGGTCGGCGGACAGGTACTCGGTGACCTCGGCGCCGTCGACCTCGTACTGAACGAGGCCGATCCAGCCGGTGGAACTGTTCTCGCGCGCGATCAGCCAGCCGCGACGCCAGCCTGTTGCGGTCAGCACGAGCACGTGCCCTGGCAGCGAGAAGCCGCGCAGGGTCCAGTCCGCCTGGGCGGCCAGGCTCCGGACCTGCTGTTCGCCGCTCACAGCGGCAACCCACTTCGCAGGCGGAGCTCGTCGCGAATCACCGGTGGCACCGGCAGCCGGTAGGACTCGAGCGCGCTGGCGTAGGCACGCAGCGACGAGGCGAGGCGATAGGCGTCGTTGCGGAACGGCCCGTCCCACCGCAGCCGGCCGCGCGTCTGGCGATCGGCCACCCGGGCGGAGACGACGTCGGCGAAGAGCTGGGCAAGATCGTGGTCCACGACGGAGCGCCCGCACGGGCCGCTCGGAACGAAGGGAAGGTCGGGCATCTGGCATCGCCTCAAACGGGCTGCGGGGATTCCCGACACGCCAACTGGTATGCCATCGCTCCGAAGAACTCCACTTTACCCGCTCAGCTCACCGAACCGTACCGTCTGGGACGTCTCGAACCGGACCGAGCCGATGGGAACATTTGTTCGAAAATGATGTAGAGTCAGGATATGGCGGGGCGGAGTGTGGTGGGGCCAACTGCGCTGCGGATGTTGCTCGGCGCGCATCTGCGGGAGTTGCGCGAGCGGGCGGGCGTCACGCGGACGGACGCGGGGTGGGCGATCCGGGCCTCGGAGTCGAAGATCAGCCGGCTCGAGCTGGGAAAGGTCGGATTCAAGGAGCGGGACGTCTCGGACCTGCTGACGCTGTACGGCGTGAACGACGCGCGCGAGCGGGACCGGCTGCTGGAGCTGGCGCGGGAGGCGAACGATCCGGGGTGGTGGCAGCGGTACGGCGATGTCACGCCGGACTGGTTCGACGCGTATCTGGGGCTGGAAGCGACCGCCGAGCTGATCCGGACGTACGAGATCCAGTACGTCCCGGGCCTGCTGCAGACCGAGGAGTACGCGCGGGCCGTCGCGCGGCTCGACCCGGGCGGCGGCCGGAGCGACGCCGAGATCGAGCGGATCGTCGCGCTCCGGACCCGCCGGCAGCGGGTGCTGGACCGCGAGCCGCCGCTGCGGTTGTGGGCGGTGATCGAGGAGTCCGTCCTGCGCCGGCCGATGGGCGGCGTCGACGTACTGCGCAGCCAACTCGTCGCGCTCCGCGAGGCGGTCACCAGGCCGAACGTCACCGTCCAGATCGTCCCGCTGGAGAACGCCGGCCACCCCGCCACCGCCGGCGCGTTCACCCTGCTCCGCTTCCCGCAGCGCGATCTCCCCGACATCGTGTACGTCGAGCACCTGACCAGCGCGCTCTACCTGGACAAGCGCGACGACGTCGAGGCCTACACCCAGGCGCTGGAGCTGCTCGCCTCCACCAGCCCCCCACCACAGCAGACCGACCAGGCCCTCGTCCGGCTGCTGGATCGCTTGGACTAGAGCACTTCCCGATGGACATGAGGTGCCAGTTCGGGGTGATGGAGGTCGAAGGCGGGCGACTCCGAACGGATCCGCGGCAGCGCGTGGAAGTTGTGCCGCGGCGGCGGGCAACTGGTCGCCCACTCCAGCGACCGGCCCCAGCCCCACGGATCGTCCACACCCACCCGCGGGCTGCGACGGGACTTGTAGACGTTGTAGAAGAACGGCAGCATCGACGCGCCCAGGATGAAGGCCCCCACACTCGACACCTGGTTCAACGTCGTGAACCCGTCACTCGGCCGGTAGTCGGCGTACCGACGAGGCATCCCCTCGACGCCCAGCCAGTGCTGCACCAGGAACGTCGTGTGGAAACCGATGAACAGCAACCAGAAGTGCAGCTTCCCGAGCCTCTCGTCCAGCATCCGCCCGGTCATCTTCGGCCACCAGAAGTAGAACCCCGAGAACATCGCGAACACCACCGTGCCGAACACGACGTAGTGGAAGTGCGCGACCACGAAGTACGAGTCCTGCAGCTGGTAGTCCAGCGCCGGCGATGCCAGGATGATCCCGGTCAGACCGCCGAACAGGAACGTGACCAGGAACCCGATCGCCCACAGCATCGGCGTCTCGAGGGAGATCGACCCGCCCCACATCGTGCCGATCCAGTTGAAGAACTTCACCCCGGTCGGTACGGCGATCAGGAACGTCATGAACGAGAAGAACGGCAGCGCCACCGCCCCGGTCGTGAACATGTGATGCGCCCACACCGCGATCGACAACGCCCCGATCGTCAGCGTCGCCGCGACGAGTCCGTAGTACCCGAAGACCGGCTTCCGGCTGAACACCGGCAGTACTTCGGTGACGATGCCGAAGAACGGCAGCGCGATGATGTACACCTCGGGATGCCCGAAGAACCAGAACAGGTGCTGCCACAGGATCGGCCCGCCGTTGGCCGCGTCGAACACGTGCGCCCCGAGCGTCCGGTCCGCCTCCAGCACCAGCAGCGCCGCCGCGAAGATCGGGAACGCGATCAGCACCAGGATCGACGTCACCAAGACGTTCCAGCAGAAGATCGGCATCCGGAACATCGTCATCCCGGGCGCGCGCATCGTCACGATCGTCGTGACGAAGTTGACGCCGCCGAGGATCGTCCCGAGGCCGGCCATCCACAGCCCCATGATCCACAGGTCGCCGCCGACACCTGGCGACCGGATCGCGTTCGAGAGCGGCGAGTACGCCGTCCAGCCGAAGTCGGCCGCGCCACCCGGCGTGACGAAACCGCTGATCGCGATCAGCCCGCCGAACAGGAACAACCAGTAGCTGAACATGTTCAGCCGCGGGAACGCGACGTCCGGCGACCCGATCTGCACCGGCATGATCACGTTGGCGAAGCCAACGAACAGCGGCGTCGCGAACAGCAGCAGCATGATCGTGCCGTGCATCGTGAACAGCTGGTTGTACGTCTCCTCGTTGACGAACTGCAGCCCCGGCTCGGCCAGCTCGGCGCGGATCACCAGCGCCATCACGCCGCCGACCAGGAAGAACGCGAACGACGTGACGAGGTACAGCTCGCCGATCACCTTGTGGTCGGTGGTCGAGAGCACCCGGCCGATCACCAGCCCCAGTGGCCGCCGCCCAACCCCGGCCGCAGTCGATCCGGCGCGCTCGGTGACCCCGGCATGCCCGCTGACGCTGGCCATGCCACCTCCCGAACTAACGCATCCCTTCGATTAGACACCTATCGACCCACCCGGTCCAGCAGCGATCACCGCCCGTACGTCGGCCAGTCCCAGGTCCACGAGATCGGTCAGGCACCACGTCGCCCCGGCCTCGGCGTACGGACGCGGATCGGCGGACGGCTCCAGCGCGACCGCGATGTCGTAGTCGTCCAGCGTTCCGCGGAGTGCACGCAGTACGGCGACCGGCCCGGCGAGCTGGTCCGGTGAGGTGAGGTTGACCGGAAAGAACCCGTCGTACCGCGCTGCACGCCCGATCGGTCGGCTGTTGCCCGGGAATCCCGCGAGCCACACGGGCACCCGGCCGCGCACCGGACGCGGCAGGAACCGTACGTCGTCGACCAGGTAGTGCTTGCCGTGGTGGTTCACCGGCTCCCCCGTCCAGCCCGCGGTCAGGATCGCCAGCGTCTCCTCCATCCGCTCGGCCCGGATCCGGTCGTCCAACTCCTCACCGGTCTTCGAGTACTCCTGTGCGAACCGGTCGCTGCCCAGCCCCGCCCCGAGAATCAGCCGGCCGCCCGACAGCCGGTCCAAGGTCGTTGTCTCACGCAACAGTTTCACCGGGCGCCGGCGCGCGACCGGGGTCACCATCGGCCCGATCCGCAGCCGCTCGGTGGCGGTCGCGACCGCGCTCAGCGTGATCCACGGGTCCGACACCTCGCGGACCGGCGGCCGCCACCAGAGCTGGTCCCAGACGAAGAACCCGTCCCACCCGGCCTCCTCGGCCGCCGCCGCGAGCCGCGCGACCTCGAGCGGATCCGACAACTCGTCGAACAGTGGCACCCAGATGGCGTACTTCATTGCTTCACCACCTCGTCCACAAACGTCTTCCAGTACGGCGCCGACAGGCCGTGGCCCATCCCGGCGAGGACGACGAGCCGCGCGCCAGGTACCGCGTCGCGGATCGCTTCACCGTGCGGCAGTGGAAGGACGGGATCCGCGTCGCCGTGCAACACGAGGACGGGCATCGTCAGGTCACCGAACCCACCGCCGGCCGGTCCGTCGAACCGCATCGCGAAATGGTTGGTCATCGAGGCCTGGTAGTTCCGCGCCCGCGCCAGATCCGCCCGCACCAGCGCCCGCGCGGTGGTCTCCTCGAAGTGCCCGGCCGCCTCCGCCTCGATCGCCCGTACGACGTACTCCTCGACAGCCGCCCGGTCCGAGAAGTCCGGTTCGGCCGGATACCGCACGGTCGACGGCGGGAGGCCTTCGGCTCCCGTGCTCGACGACACCAGCGTCAACGAGCGGACCCGCGACGGGTGGTCAACGCCCAGGATCAGCGCCGTACCGCCGGACATCGACTGCGCCACCACGTGGGCCCGTTCGATGCCGAGGGCATCGAGCAGGCCGACGGCGTCGGCGGCCAGGTCGCTCATCGCGTACCCCGGCGCTCCGACTCCGAAGGTGGTCGACCGGCCGGTGTCGCGCTGGTCGTAGCGGATCACGAACCGTCCGCGCGCGGCGAGCTCCGCGCACAGAGCCGCGTCCCACCAGATCATCGACGCCCCGGCGCCGTGGATCAGCAGCACCGCGGGGTTCGCCGGGTCGCCGTACGTCTCGGCGTACACCTCGATGCCGTTCACGTCGTAAGTAGTCATGGCAACGACGGTAGGAGCGGGTGACGATCGTGAAAAGCGATTGATTCCGATCATGCCGATCGCCTCAGGCGATAGACTGACCGGATGTACGAGTTGCGGCACCTGGCGACGCTGGCCGCGGTCGCCGACGAGGGTTCGTTCGGCCGGGCGGCGCGGCGGCTCGGCTACACCCAGTCGAGCGTGAGCCAGCAGATCGCGGTCCTGGAGAAGCTGGCCGGCGGCGCGCTGTTCGACCGCCCCGGCGGTCCGAAGCCGGTCCGGATCACGCCCCTCGGAACGGTTGTCCTGCACCACGGCCGGGACCTGCTACGCCGGGCCGACGCGATGCGCGACGGCATCGAGCGGTTCCAGGCCGGTGACAGCCGGATCGACATCGGCACGTTCCAGACCATCTCGAACACCGTGCTCCCCCGGATCATCGGCGAGCTCCGGGACGCTCATCCGGGCTGCGACATCCGGCTGTTCGAGGAGGAGACCGACAGCCCGGACCTGACCGGGCTCGACCTGATGTTCTTCGACGCCCGCCCGGCCGACGGCATCGACGGCGTCAAGCTCCTCGACGACCCGTACCTGCTCGTCACCCGCCCGGACGACTTCCCGGCCGGGCCGGTCCCACTCGAAGAACTCGACGAGCTGCCACTCGTCGCCCACCCGGCGATCTGTCACCAGGCCGTCGTCGAGGACTTCCTGCGTGCCCGCGGCATCCGCCCACAGTTCGTGTTCCGCACCGAGGGGAACGAGGCCCTGCTGGCGATGGTCCGGGCCGGTCTCGGCGCGGCCCTGATGCCGCGCCTCGCCGTACTCCGCCACGACGAGAGCCTGGCGCTGCACGAACTCACGCCAGGTCTCCCGCCGCGGGAGATCTTCCTGCTGTGGCAGGCCGGTCGCACGCACTCACCACTTGCCGCGCATGCGATCGACCTTGCCGTGAAGGCAGCCGCCGAGGTCAGCTGACCGTCAGGACCTTCGACGCCGTCTGCGTGCCTTGGTGGTCGGCGTCCGCGAGCCACACCACGCGGTACGTGAAGGTGCCACGCGCCGTCGGCTTGATGCTGAACGCGTACTTGCCGTTCGTCGCCAGCTTCCCGGTCGTCACGGCGACCCACGTCGTGCCGGAACGCCGCTGCAGGTACGCCGTCGTACCGGCGTGCGGCGGGTTCAGGTACCCGTACATCACCGTCGACGCACCCAACCGGATCGCGCCCGGCGTCAGGTACGCCGACAGCGCCGGGTGGACCTGCAGCAGCGCGGTCGCGCTCCGCGTGCCCAGCACTCCCGCGCCGCCGTTGTAGCCCCACATGTAGTACGTCGAGACCGACGGCTTCTGCGAGACCTTGACGATCCCGTTGGCGTCGGTCGTGTACGAACCGACCGTCGACCACTTCGTCGCCGTCTTCGCCTTCGAGTACAGCACCAGCGGTACGCCGGGCAGCTTGCCGCCGTCGAGCCGGGAGACGCCGGCCGTCAGCGTGACCGTGCCGGTGTACATGATCGACGCCGCGCTCATCCCGAACGTCGCCTTCGACCCGACCAGCCGTGCGTCGACACCCGGACCGATCTTGCCGGTCGCATCCTTCGTCCACACCCGGTACGCATAGCTGGCCGAGTTCGGCAGCCCGCTCTGCGTGTAGCTGCTCGCCGCGCCGTTGTACACCGCCGTACCCGAGGTCGTCAGCGGTGGCGGAGTCGAGCCGGCCGCGTTCCGCAGCATCACCGTCGTGTTCGTCGGCTTCGCCCAGCGCAACGCCGCGGCCGCGACGCCACCGGTCACACCGAAGCTGCTCACCGGCGCCGGCGGAGCCGTCAGGTTCAGGTAGTTCTTGTCGACGGACATCTGCACGCCACCGTTGGTCTCACTGACGTCACCGGCGTACTGATGCACCCGCTGGTGGTTCGTCCAGTACGCCGAGTTGATGAACCGGCTCGTCCCGACCGCAGAACCCCAGTGCGCGAACCAGAGGTTGTCGGGCCGCGTGTACGCCGTGCTCGTGTACGCGCTGTTCAGGTCGGCGCCACCCGATGCGGCACCGACGTACGCCCCGCCCTGGTACCCACGCGCGTTCAGCTCCTGCGTCCAGCCGCTCAGGTACGACAGCACGGCTGCCTTGCAGGCGGCGGTCGTCGTGTAGGCCTCGATGTCGCTGTAGATCGCGCTCCGCTGCGCGAAGCCGAGTGCCTGGGCCGCCGCGACCGCGTTGATGGCGGCGTTCCGGCCCTGGGTCAGCGCGGTCGACGCGACCGAGGACATCCGGCTGTTGTACGTCGTGCACGGAGCCTGCAGGCCGACGTCGATCAGCAGGAACTGCCAGCCCTTGCTCGCGTTCGCCGTCACCCAGTCGGCGGTCAGGTTCGGCTGGGCGCACGCCCGCAACCCGCCGCTGATGTAGATGCCGACGCCTTGGTACGTCGGGCGCCACGCGTCCATCGCGGACTGCGCCGGCGCCGCGCAGGTGTCGAAGCCGTACCCGGCGAAGTTGCCGGTAGCAACAACCGACGGCGTGACCGCGGCCGGTTGCGCCACCCGTGCCGACGGCGTCTTCGTCACCACCTTGCCGGTCGCGAGGACGTCGTTCGCCGCCTGCTCGGTGCCCGGCGCGTAGTACGCCGTCGCCAGCACGCCAGCGTCCGTGATCGCGCGGCGCAGCATCCCGTCGGTCGACGGCTGCGCGGCGGTGAGCGGCTCCAGGATCAGGCCCGAACCGCGGCCGACGAGATGCGCCGGGCAGTTGGCCTGCGCCGTACTGCGGCCCAGGTACACGGCCGGCTTGTCGAGCCGGACGCACGCGGTCGGCTCGGCGGCCAGGTCGACCACTGGCCAACTGGACGGGACGGTCACTTGGTACCCGCGATAGGACACGGTCTTCGTGTCCGCCGCGGCCGCCGGGCCGGCGACCGTCACGCCCGCCACCAGCGCGAGGGCGAGTGTGAGCCCCCCGGGTCTGAACAACCTCACAATGTTCCCCAGTCTCATCGTCGGGTGGTGCCCCCAAGTCAAGGCGAGCGCCACTCCCCTTGTCGAAGAGCTTCCGGCACTCGCCTCGATGCGAGGATGCTATCGGGTGGGGTTTTGGATCGTTTGGTCCAGAATGTGTTAGAGTCAGCGACATGCCCAGACCGAGGACCTTCGACGAGGATCGCGCCGTCGACGCCGCGATGCGCGTCTTCTGGACCTCGGGCTACGAGGCGACCTCCACACAGGACCTCTGCGCCGCGACCGGGCTCGGCCGGAGCAGCATCTACAACACGTTCACCAGCAAGCGCGACCTGTTCGACCGCGCCCTGCGGCGGTACGTCGAGGACTTCAGCGCCGCGCAGCTCGAGGTGATCCAGGACGAGTCGCTGCCGATCCGCGAGCGCGTCCGGCGGATCCTGTGGACGGCGGTCGAACCGGAGCCGGACGATCCGGCGGGCTGCTTCGTGATCAACACGACCGTCGAGCTCGGCCCGAAGGAACCTGAGATCGTCGAGCTCCTCGACCGCGACCACGAGACCAAGCTCGCCGCACTCACCACCGCGATCCAGGCGGCGCAGGCAGCCGGCGACCTCGCCGCGGACCACGACGCGGCCGGTCTGGCGGCGTACGTCTTCACCGTCCTCGGCGGCCTGCGGGTCGCCGCCCGGCGCGGCGCGTCCCCGGACAGCCAACGCACGGTCGTCGAGGCCACGCTGCGCAGCTTCTGATCCCGCCTAGGCATCGGTCCGGCTGGTCAGGTTTTGAACCGATTGATCCAGTATGAGAGGACATCATGCCCCGAGCCGTCTACCTGCTCGGTCTGGCGATCTTCGCCCAAGGGACGTCCGAGCTGATGCTCGCCGGACTGCTCCCGGAGATCGCCACCGACCTGCGCGTGTCCATCCCGGCCGCGGGGCTGCTGATCTCCGCGTTCGCGGTCGGCATGCTGGTCGGCGCGCCGATCCTCGCCGTCACCACGCTCCGCTGGTCACGCCGCGTCGCCATGCTGGCGTTCCTCGCGGTCTTCGCCCTCACCCACGTCGCCGGCGCGCTGACCTCGTCGTACGGCGTCCTGCTGGCCACCCGAGTCGCGGGCGCCTTCGTGTACGCCGGGTTCTGGGCCGTCGCCTCGGTGACCGCGATCGAGCTCGCCGGTCCGCAGGCCCGCGCGAAGGCGATGAGCATCCTCGCTGGCGGCCTCACCGTCGCGACCATCGTCGGGCTGCCCGCCGGCACGCTGCTCGGTCAGCACCTCGGCTGGCGGTCCGCGTTCTGGGCGGTCGCCGTACTCTCGGTCCTCGCGATCGCGGGCGTTCTCGCGACGATCCCGCCCGGGCGGCCCGACGCACTCCCCCGCCTGCGCGACGAACTACGCAGCATGATGAATCCGCAGCTGTGGCTCGCGTACGGCACGACGGCGCTGTCGACCGGTGCGATCCTCGTGATCTTCAGCTACCTCGCACCGCTGCTCACCGAAACGACCAAGCTGTCCGACGCGTGGGTGCCGGTGATCCTCGCGCTGTACGGCGTCGGCTCGCTGGCCGGGATCACGATCAGCGGGCGCACCGCGGACCAGCGTCCGTTCGGTACGCTCGCGATCAGTCTGACCGGGGTCGTGCTCGCGGCGGTGATCCTGGCACTGACCGCCGGGACGCCGTGGATCGCCGTCCTCGCGATCGTGGCGGTCGGCACGTTCGGGTTCGCCACCAACCCGGCGGTCAACTCGCGGGTGTTCAGCGTCGCCGGGTCCGCGCCGACGCTGGCGGCGGCGTTCAACATCTCGGCGTTCAACGTCGGGATCACGGTCGGCCCCTGGCTCGGCGGGCTCGCCCTCGACGCGGGCGCCGGCTACCCGTCGGTCGGCTGGATCGGTGCCGGTCTCGGAGTACTTGCCTTCGGCACCATTCCGCTCGCGGTCCGGGCTGCTCAGCCGGGGTACGCGAGGGCCAGCTCGATGACCGGGGTGTAGCCGTCGCGCCGGGCCGCGGTCCAGGTCGCGGCGCCGCCGGCCAGGTCGTCGGTGGTCATCCGGTAGATCAGCGCCCGGATCAGCATCTGCCCCCAGTCCGGCAGGTGCGCCCAGCGCGCGGCGAGGGCGGGCTCCGCGCCGTACCAGCAGAGGGCGTCCGCGACCGCGACGGCGGACGCCCACGCGGTCGGTCGCCAGTACACCGGCCAGTCGATGATCGCCGGCGGCAGCCCGTCGGCGAACATCACGTTCCCCGGCAGGTCGCCGTGCACCACCTGCGACGGCAGCTCCACCGGCCGCCAGGCGGCAACCAGCGGCCCGACCAGCTCGCCGTACGCCGAACTCCCCCGCATCTCCTGCTCCCGCCAGGCGACCCGATCGCCGTCGCACCACGGGTCGCTCCGGGTGTCGATGAAGCCAGGCCGGGGAACCTCAGCCACCGCCTCGTGAAACGCGGCGGCCGCCACAAGCACCTCGTCCTGCCGCCGCACATCGGTCGCCCCGACGAGCAACTCGTTCGCCTCCCACCCGAACGCGACCCACTCCCCGTCCTGAGCCTTCACCGGCCGCGGAACGCGGAATGCGTCCGACTCCGGCAGGACACTCAGTACGTCGCCCCGCCAGGCGCTCTCGCCGTCCGCGCGCTTCAGCACGACGTCGCCGGACCGCCAGGTCTGTCCCTGCCCACCCTGCATGCGCACCGCCGGTTCCGACACGCCGAACGCCGCCAGCACCTGCTCCTCAGGACCCTCCATGCCGCCACTCTTTCATCCCCACCACCTCGGCCTTGAGGTCCGCCCAGAACTTCGTGGTCGCGTCGACGCGGTAGGCCAGCCGGTAGATGGTGGTCTTCTCCGGACCGCGGACCCGGAGCTGGACCTCCGAGCGGCCGGGATGGGCCGCGAGCACGTCGCGCAACCGGTGGACGGTGCGCGGGACGACGTTCGCCTGAGCCGTCTCCAGCACCACCACTCCGACGGTCGCGACGTCGGCGACCGTCACCTCCGAGCCGATCAGGCGCGGTACGTCGTCGCGCTTGTCCAGGCGGCCTTTGACGAAGACGACCACGTCCTCCTGCAGCTTGCCCGAGACCAGTTGGTAGGTCGCCGGGAAGAACAGGCACTCGACGGAGCCGACCAGGTCCTCGACGGTGGCCGTGGCCCAGGGATCGCCCTTCTTCGTTATCCGGCGTTGCAGAGTGGAGATGATGCCGCCGATGGTGACCACCGTGCCGTCCGGGTGGTCGGCGAGGTGGGCGACGGGGACGTCGGTGCGGGCGGCAAGCACGGACTCCAGGCCGAAGAGCGGGTGGTCCGAGACATACAGCCCGAGCATCTCCCGCTCGCGGGCAAGAAGCACCGGCTTGTCCCACTCGTCGTCCGGGAAGGTCTCGTCCTGCGTGAACGCCGGGGAGTCTGTCGCCCCGAAGAGGTCGAACTGACCCTCGGCCTCCTTGCGCTTGACCGCCAGCGCGTTCTCGACCAGTTCCTCGTGCCGGGACAGCAGCCCCTTGCGGGTGTGACCGAGTGTGTCGAAGGCGCCCGCCTGGACCAGCGACTCGACGGCACGCTTGCTACAGGCAACAGCCTCGACCTTCGCGAGGAAGTCCGGGAACGACGTGTACCGCCCACCGGCCCGGCTCCGGACGATCGCGTCGACGACCCCGTCCCCGACGTTCCGGACGGCGGACAACCCGAACAGCACCACGTCGTCGCCGTACGCCGCGAAGTTCGCCAGCGACTCGTTCACGTCCGGCGGCAGCACCTTGATCCCCATCCGCCGGCACTCGTTCAGGTACACCGCGGACTTGTCCTTGTCGTCCTTCACCGACGTCAGCAGTGCGGCCATGTACTCGGCCGGATGGTTCGCCTTCAGGTACGCCGTCCAATACGACACCAGCGCGTACGCCGCCGCGTGCGCCTTGTTGTACGCGTACCCGGCGAACGGGACGAGCACGTCCCACACCGCCTGCGTCGCCGCGTCCGAGATCCCACGCTTGCGGCAGCCGTCGCGGAACGGCACGAACTCCTGGTCGAGCACCGCCTTCTTCTTCTTGCCCATCGCCCGGCGCAACAGGTCCGCCTGCCCGAGGCTGTACCCGGCGAGGATCTGCGCCGCCTTTTGCACCTGCTCCTGGTAGACGACGAGCCCGTACGTGATCCCGAGGACCTCGCGCAGCGGCTCCTCCAGCTCCGGGTGGATCGGCGTGATCTCCTGCTGGCCGTTCTTCCGGAGCGCGTAGTTCGTGTGCGAGTTCATCGCCATCGGCCCCGGCCGGTAGAGCGCGGTGACGGCGGTGATGTCCTCGAACTGGTCCGGGCGCATCAGCCGGAGCAGCGCGCGCATCGCCGTACCGTCGAACTGGAACACGCCGAGGGTGTCGCCGCGGCCGAGCAATTGGAAGGTGGACGTGTCGTCGAGCGGCAGCGCCAGCAGGTCGATCTCCAGGCCTTTGGTACCCCGGACCATCTTCACCGCGTCGTCGATGATCGTCAGGTTGCGTAGCCCGAGGAAGTCCATCTTCAGCAGGCCGAGCGACTCGCAGCTCGGGTAGTCCCACTGCGTGATCGTGACGCCGTCGCTGTGCCGGACCCAGACCGGGACGTGGTCGACGATCGACTCGCTCGACATGATCACGCCGGCCGCGTGCACACCCATCTGCCGGACGAGTCCCTCGACGCCCTTCGCGGTGTCGATCACGGTCCGCGCGTCGGTCTCGTTCTCGTACATCGCCCGCACCTCGGCGGCCTCGTCGTACCGCGGGTGCCGCGGGTCGGTGATCCCGGTCAGGTCGATGCCGGAGCCGCCGACGTCGGCCGGCATCGCCTTGGTGATCCGGTCGCCGGTCGCGTACGGGAAGCCGAGGACGCGGGCCGAGTCCTTGATCGCGTTCTTCGCCTTGATCGTGCCGTAGGTGCCGATCATCGCGACCTTGTCGGCGCCGTACTTCTCGGTGACGTACCGGATCACCTCCACCCGGCGGCGTTCGTCGAAGTCGATGTCGACGTCCGGCATCGAGACCCGCTCGGGATTCAGGAACCGCTCGAAGATCAGGCCGTGCTCGATCGGGTCCAGGTCGGTGATGCCGAGCGCGTACGACACCAGCGACCCGGCCGCCGAGCCGCGGCCCGGCCCGACGGCGATGCCGTGGTTCTTCGCCCACATGATGAAGTCCGCGACCACCAGGAAGTAGCCGGGGAAGCCCATCTGGACGATCACGCCGATCTCGTACTCGACCAGCTGCTGGTACCGCTCGTCCCACCCGTCCGGGTACCGCCGCCGCATCCCGCGCAGCACCTCGTCCTGGAACCAGGTCACCTCGGTGAACCCGTCCGGTACGTCGAACCTCGGCATCAGGTCGCGCTTCGTGAACATCCCGGTGGTGTCGATGCGCTCGGCAACCACCAGGGTATTGCGGCAGCCGTCCTGCCAGGCGTCGGACGAGTCGATCGCGTACATCTCCGGCCCGGACTTGAGGTAGTACCCGGTGCCGTCGAAGCGGAAGCGGTCCGGGTCCGCGAGCGTCTTGCCGGTCTGGATGCAGAGCAGCGCGTCGTGGGCCTTGGCCTCCGCGGCACGGGTGTAGTGCGAGTCGTTCGTGACGAGCGGCGGGAGGTTCAGCGCGCGGCCGACGTCGAGCAGGCCGTCGCGGACGCGGCGTTCGATCTCGATGCCGTGGTCCATCAGCTCGAGGAAGTAGTTCTCCTGGCCGAAGATGTCCCGGTACTGCGCGGCCGCCTCGACGGCTTCGTCGTACTGGCCGAGCCGGAGCCGGGTCTGTACCTCGCCGGACGGGCAGCCGGTCGACGCGATCAGCCCGTGGGACCACTGGGCGAGGCTCTCCTTGTCCATCCGCGGCCACTTCTGCAGCCAGCCCTCCTGGTACGCGTCGGACGAGAGCCGGAAGAGGTTGTGCAGCCCGGTCGCGTCGCGTGCCCAGATCGTCTTGTGCGTGTAACCGCCGGCCCCCGACACGTCGTCGCGCTTCTGCTGCGGCTGACCCCAGAACACGCGTTCCTTGGTACGCCGGGACGCGGGCGCGACGTACGCCTCGATGCCGATGATCGGGGTGATCCCGGCCTTCCGCGCCTGGTGGAAGAAGTCGTACGCGCCGTGCAGGTTCCCGTGGTCGGAGATCGCGAGATGGGTCATGCCGTGCTCGGCGCAGGCCGCGAACAGGTCCTTCAGCCGCGCGGCGCCGTCGAGCAGCGAGTACTGGGTATGGACGTGCAGATGTGTGAACGAAGGCACCCGGGCTCCACAACTGTCTGTTGTCTGTGGCCCTCATCCAAGGCGTCGATCGCAGCGTCGATCAAACAACCCGTCGACCGCCTCGACAACCGTCGGTTGTACTGTCTGGTCGCGTGAATCTCGACAGCCTGCGCGCGTTCGTCGCCGTTGCCGAGGAGGGCCAGTTCCGGTACGCCGCCGACCGGCTCCGGCTGAGCCAGCAGGCGGTGTCGAAACGGATCGCGGCACTCGAGTCCTCGCTCGGCGTCGCGCTGTTCGACCGGGTCCCCACCGGCGCGACGTTGACCGCGGCCGGACGGACCTTCCTGCCGCACGCCCACGCCGTACTGATCGCCGCCCGGCACGCGGTGGAGTCCGTCCAGCACGAGGCACGGCCGTTGCGCGTCGACATCCTCGGCTCGCGGGTGCTGCCCGGTGTACTGATGCTGGACTTCCACCAGCGGCACCCGGACGTCGCGCTGAAGACGCTCGTACTGCGTGGTCTGGGCGCGTCACTGCCCGCCCTGCAGTCGGGCGAGATCGACGCGACGTTCGCGTACCACCCGGAGCCGCTGCCGGCCGGGGTCGAGAGCACGCTCGCGTACCTCGAGCCGCACGAGGTGATCGTCGGCGCCGGGCATCCGCTCGCGCACCGGACCGCGGTGCCGGTGGACGAGCTGCGCCGGTACACGTTCTGGATCCCGGGGATCATCGACGGCAGCGAGTGGGGTGCGTTCTACCAGGAACTGTCCGCCGCGTTCGGGCTGACGATCGACTCGACCGGGCCGAACTTCGGCTTCGAGGACCTCATCGGGACGATCGCCGAGTCGAAGTCGGTGATCACGTTCTGGGGCGAGCGGACCCGCGAGGTCGGCCCGTGGCCGCGCGGCGTGCGGCGGCTGCGGGTGGTGGACCCGACGCCGGTCTATCCGTGGTCGCTGATCTGGCTGAGCTCGAACCGGCACCCGGATCTCGCCAAGCTCATCGAGCACGTCCGCGGGCAGTCGCAGCCGGACGTCGACGATCTGTGGTTGCCTGAGCGGCTGCGCGGGTCGGTGTCCGATCGGCGGGCGGATCGCCTCTAGGATTTCGCGGTGACTGATCTCGACCTGTTCGGCGACCTCGACACCGGCGCGCTCCCGGAGCGGCAGCAGCGGATCCTGGTGGTGATCCGGGACTGGGTGACGCGGCACGGGTACCCGCCGAGCAGCCGGCAGATCGGCGACGCGGTCGGTCTGAAGTCCTCGTCGTCGGTGTCGAAGCATCTGGCCGCGCTCGAGGACAAGGGGTTCCTGCGGCGCAGCCCGTCGGTCTCGCGGCCGATCGACGTGCGGATGTTCCTGCAGGAGACCGCTACCCAGTCGGTGAGCGATCAGAACGTTCCGGTCCCGGTCGTCGGCGACATCGCCGCCGGTACGCCGATCTCGGCCGTCGAGCACGTGGACGACGTACTGCAACTCCCCCGCGGGCTGACCGGGCGCGGCACCGTGTTCGGGCTGCGGGTGCGCGGCGAGTCGATGATCGACGCGGCGATCTGCGACGGCGACATCGTCGTGGTCCGCCAGCAGGCCGAGGCGCACTCCGGGCAGATCGTCGCCGCGATGATCGACGAGGAGGCGACCGTCAAGGTGTACCGGCGCCGCAACGGCCACGTGTACCTGGAGCCGCGGAACCCGGCGTACGAAGTGATCGACGGCGACAACGCGACCGTGCTCGGCGTCGTCGTGTCGGTACTGCGCAGCGTCTAACTCTCCAGATTGGTCTTGAGCCGGGCGAGATTGGCCGGCATCTCCTTGCGGGACTGCGGTACGACGATCAGCGGGACCAGGACCTTGCCGATGCCGTGCCCCTCGAAGTCGAGGTCGATCGTCAGCGTGCTCGCGTCCCGGCCGGCGATCGGCTCGACGGTGACGTTCACGGTCGCGCGGATCGGGCCGTCCTCGCCGCGGACCGCCCAGGAGCGCGGCGGGTCGAAAACGGTCAGCCGCGACGTCACGTCGCGTTCCCGGCCGCCGATCCTGCGGGTGGTCAGGCACTTCGCCCCGACAACCGGCTCGCCGCCTTCCAGGTGGCCGCCGGTGACGCCGGCCTGCCATTCGGGGAAGTGGTTCGGGTCGGTGACGTAGGCGAACACCTCGTCCGCGGTCCGCTCGACCTCGACCTTGGTCACGATCGTTGTCATCTCGGTTCTCCCTCCAGGCGTTCATGGAGCAGGTCCAGCTGCGCTGGGTTGGTGGTGAGTCGGGCGGCGCGTTCGTCGGCCGCGTGGGCCTCGGCTGGGCGGTCCAGGTCGCGGAGGAACTGGGCGCGTGTCGCGTGGAAGAGCGGGTAGGTGTCGAGGTCCGCGCCCAGTGTGTCGAGCTCTTTGAGCGCGGTGGCCGAGTCCTCGACGTACGACAGGGCGATCGTGCGGTGCAGGCACGTGACCGGGCTCGGCTGCAGGGTCAGCAACATGTCGTAGAGGACGAGGATCTGCGGCCAGTCGGTGGCGTCCCAGCTCGCCGCCTCGCTGTGGCAGGCGGCGATCGCGGCCTGCAGTTGGTACGGGCCGGGTGCGCGGTGGCGGCGGGCGGTGCGGGTGAGCAGGCCGGTGGCTTCGGTGATCGCGGTGTGGTCCCAGAGCGAGCGGTCCTGGTCCGCGAGCAGGACAAGGTTCGGCGTGAAGCGGGCCGCCGTACGGGCGCGGTGCAGGCGGATCAGGGCGAGAAGGCCGGCCACCTCGGGTTCGTTCGGGAGCAGGCCGTGCAGCAGTGCGGTCAGCCACTCCGCGTCGTCGACGAGGTCGCGCGAGTGGGCGCGTTCCGCCGTACTCGACAGGTAGCCCTCGTTGAAGAGCAGGTAGATGACGGTCAGTACCTCGGTCAGCCGCTCGGGCAGCTCGTCGTCGCGCGGGATCCGGTACGGGATGCCCGCGTCGGTGATCTTGCGCTTCGCCCGGGTGATCCGCTGCGCCACGGCCGACTCGGACGCGAGGAACGCCGCCGCGATCTGTGCGGTCGTCAGCCCGCACACGACCCGCAGCGTGAGCGCGACCTGCGCCTCGCGGGCGAGCGCCGGGTGGCAGCAGATGAAGATCAGCCGGAGCCTGTCGTCCGGCGGCGGCTGTTCCGGTTCCTGCAGCAGCGCCAGCTTGGCCCGGTAGTTCTCCTGCCGCCGCAGTACGTCGAGGCCGCGCCGCTTCGCGACCGTGAACAGCCAGGCGTCCGGCCGCGCCGGGATCCCCTCGACCGGCCACCGCCGCAGCGCGACCTCGACCGCGTCCTGGACCAGGTCCTCGGCCGCGGCGAAGTCGCCCAGCAACGACACCAGCCCACCCGCCAGCCGACCCGCGTGATCACGCACCACGCGGGCCAGCTCGTCCTGTCCGGTCACATCTCCGCGACCGGACGGATCTCGATCACCGGGCAGGCGGGCCACGTCTTCACCATCCGGAGGGCTTCGTCCAGGTCCTCGACGTCGATCTCGGTGAACCCGGACACCACCTCCTTGCCCTCGATGAACGGCCCGTCGGTGGTCAGCGTCGCGCCGTCCAGCCGCACCGTCGTCGCGGTCTCCCGGCCCTGGAGCTTGCTGCCCCGGCTGGTGATCTTGTCCGCGTGGTCGTCGAACCACTGGTACACCCGCCGGTACGCCTCCTCCTTCTCGGCCGGGCTCAGCGCCTCGAAGTCCTTCGCGAACTGCTCGGTCTCGATGAACATCAGCACGTACTTCACCCGCACACCTCCTTCAGGCCAGTGTGGCGTAGAGGTCGACACCGTTTCCGGACGGATCGGCGACGGTCGCGTAACGCATCCCCCACGGCGCGTCGTACGGCTCCTGCAGGCTGGTCACGCCGGCGGCGACGAGTTCGGCGTACGTCGAGTCCACCTCGGCCGGCGTGCCGTACTCGAAGGTCAGGAACGCCCGGCTCGTCGCCGGCGGCGTCCAGTTCGCGGTGATCTTGGCGCGCGACTCGTCGGTGTCGAGCATCAGGTGCAACCCGTTCGGCAGGTCGCAGCCGGCGTGGTCGTCCGGCATGTACTGGTCGCGCTCGAACGTGAGCCCGAGCCGGGCGTAGAACTCGATCGCGGCGCCGAGGTCGGAGACGACGACGTCGATGATCTTCACGGTGTTGATCGGGGTAGCCACGGCACTTCTCCTCTGCTGAACGAACAACTCTCACCCAGCAGACGATCGGCGTACCCCGGGATCCGACACTCTGACAGGGTGGGTCCATGAACCGACCGTTGTTCGCCCGGATGTACGCCCGGGTCCGGCCCACGCTCGACCAGGCCGGTGCGGCCGAACACCGTCGCCGGCTGCTCGCGGGGACGGCCGGCCGGGTGATCGAGGTCGGCGCCGGCGACGGCGGCAACTTCGCGCACTACCCGCCAGAGGTCACTCACGTCCTCGCCGTGGAACCCGAGCCCTTCCTCCGCGCCCAGGCCCGCCAGCAGGCGTCGGCCGCGGCGGTCCCGGTCGAGGTCGTCGAGGGTACGGCGGACCACCTGCCGGCCGCCGACGCCTCGGCCGACGTGGTCGTGGTGTCGCTGGTCCTCTGCTCGGTCCCCGACCAGCAGATCGCCCTCGCCGAGGCCCGGCGGGTACTACGCCCCGGCGGCGAGCTCAGGTTCTACGAACACGTCGCCGCCGAACCCGGCCGCCTCGCCACCGTCCAGCGGATCGCCGACGCCACCCTGTGGCCGCTGTTCGTCGGCGGCTGCCACACCCACCGCGACACGGCGGCCGCGATCACGGCCGCCGGTTTCGCCATCGAGGACCTGGACCGCTTCCAGTTCCCGCCCGACCGGGTGACCCCGGCCGGGCCGCACATCCTGGGCCGCGCCCGGCTCACGGGGTGAGGTCGGTCGCGGCGCGGCCCTCCGGGAAGTACATCGGGACCGAGGCCTGGTCGTGAACGATCTTCCAGTCGCCGTCGATCCGTTGCCAGGCCGCGGTCCAGCGCACCCACATGCCGGCCTCGGCACCGTTCACGAGCGTGCCGCTGATGCGGTTGACGGCGTACGTCACCGCGAGGTCGCCGTCGACCAGCACGGTCAGGTCGCGGACCTCGTAGCCGAGCGGCGGCCGGTAGACCGTGAACACCTTCTCCCAGTTCTGCAGCTTCGTCTCCGCGCCGAGGTGCCGCAGCGGCGCCTCGACGTCGAACGAGACCAGGTTCGGCGCGAAGATCGTCTTCAGCGCACCCAGGTCCCCGCTCCGGATCCCCTCCAGCAACGTCTCGATCCGCTCCCGGATCTCCAGCTCTGACTTCGCGTTGTTCGTCATACCCGGTACGACGGGACAGGTCCGCGTAATGTCAGACCTCACACTTGCGCGAGCCGTTTCGTCGTACCGGGTATGAGCGAGAGGACCGACATGGCCGAGCCCGGCCTGGACGCGATCATGAGCGAGCGGCGCCAGCTGATCAACCTGGCGTACCGCCTGCTCGGGTCGCTGGCCGACGCCGAGGACGTGGTGCAGGAGACCTACGCCCGGTGGTACGCGATGACCCTGGACGAGCGGCACGCGATCGAGAACCCGGCCGCGTGGCTCACCAGGGTCGCGAGCCGGATCTGCCTCGACCAACTGCGCTCCGCACGGGCCCGGCGCGAGCGGTACGTCGGCGAGTGGATCCCCGAGCCGCTGCCCGACGACGTCGACGGCCCGGCCGATCCGGCGGACCGGGTCACGCTGGACGAGTCGGTGAACATGGCGTTCCTGGTCGTGCTGGACGCGATGACGCCCGCCGAGCGGGTCTCGTTCATCCTGCACGACGTGTTCCGGTACCCGTTCCCGGAGGTCGCCGAGATCGTCGGCCGGACGCCCGCGGCCTGCCGGCAGCTCGCCTCGTCGGCCCGTCGCCGGATCCGCGCGTCCCAGTCCCCGACTCCCCCGTCGGCGCGGAAGGCGGAGCTGGTCCGGGCGTTCAAGGCGGCCTGGGAGGCCACCGACATCCAGGCGATCGTCAACCTGCTCGACCCGGACGCCACCGCGGTCGCCGACGGTGGCGGCCTGGTCAGCGCGTTCCTCGATCCGATCCATGGCGGGACCCAGGTCGCGCAGCGCTTCACCCAGCTGCCGGTCGTCCGGCACGGCCGGACGATCGTCGAGCGGCTGGTCAACGGTCAGCCCGGCCTGGTCATCGAGTTCGAGGGCACGGTCGAGACCGTGCTCGCGTTCGACTTCGCGGGCGACCTGATCACGAACATCTGGACGGTCAGGAACCCGGAGAAGCTGCGTCCCTGGATGCACTGACCAGCGTCATCACGGTCTCCTGCGCACACGCCTTGTTGACGCCGATCCCGCCGCGCGCGCCCCGTTTGATCCAGCCCGCCACGTAGTGCCCCGGCCGGTCGACGACGGCGCCGCGGACGTTCGGCACGATCCCCCGGCCGGCGTCGAACGGCAGCCCGTCGACCGGCCGGCCCTCGAACCCGATCGCGGTGAATAGGTTGCCTGCGGCAATGACCTCGCCGGTGTCGAGGGTCAACGCGGCGGACGTCCAGGCGGTCGGCCGGGCGTGGTACCGGAGCTCGACCCGGTCCCCCGCGACCGCGAGCAGTTCCTGCAGGGCCGGTTCGGTGTACGCCGCCTCGTCCGGACCGCGGCGGCCGAGCAGCACGACCTCCTTGATCCCGCTGGCCGCGAGCGTACGCCGTACCTCGGGCGGCACGTCCATCGTGCGGTCGCTCAGCAGCACCCGGGCGATGTCGATCGCCACGTTCCCGTTGCCGACGACAACCGCCCGCGGTCCGGCCAGCGCGGGTGGCGGCGTCGCGCCCGGTCGCCCGTTGTACCAGGCAACAAAGTCCTCCGCCGTACAGGCCGCGTCCTCACCGTCGATCCCGAGCCGCCGGCTGCTCCAGGCCCCCACCGCATGCACGACGGCATCGAACCCGTCGCTCGGCAGCGCGGCCGCGTCCGTTCCCGGACGCCAGTGGACGCGCGGATGGCGGATCAGCCGCTCGAAGTTGTCGATGATCTGTTTCGTCTGCGGGTGATCCGGCGCGACCCCGAACCGCACCAACCCACCGAGGTGCTCGCTCCGATCCACGACAGTGATGTCAGCCGTCGTCCGCAGCAACAACTCGCGCGTCGCGTACATCCCCGCCGGCCCGGCTCCCACCACCAGCACCCGGCGCGGACCGCCGCCCCACACCTGGTAGGACACCGGCTCCCAGGTGTCCAGGTCCGTCGCCTCCAGCGGCTCCCGATCCGCGAAGTACGCCGCGTTCCGCTGCACGTCCTCCGGCAGCGACTCGTCGGCCGGCTTCGCCGCGTCGACCGGGCAGATGTCGGCGCACGCACCGCAGTCGATACAGGTCCGCGGATCGACGAACAGACTCGCCCCGGTCCCGAACCCCGGCTCACCCGGCGACGGATGGATGCTGTTCATCGGGCAGACCGCGACGCAGCTCGCATCCGAGCAGCAATCCCCCGAGATCGCGTAGCTCACAGCAGTCCGGTCCGCCGATACACCCGGGACGCGGCCGGTGTCAGCAGCCCGACCGAGCCGAGGAAGTCCATCAGGTTCGCGCAGCTGGTCCGCAGCAGCGACCGGTGATGCTCGTTCTGCCGCGCCTCGCGCACGGCCCGGTCGGCGTCCAGCCCGGCGTTCACGTACACCTCGCGCCCGACCATGCTCGACACGATCATGTCGGCCGCGATCGCGATCACCAGCGCACTCACCCACCGCCGCCCACGGCCCGCGTTCGCCAGCCGCTCGCGCGTCTCCTCGCGTGCGAACACCATGTGCCGCGACTCCTCGACCACGTGGATGTGGTTCACGGTCCGCACCAGTGGCTCGACCCGGTTGTCCCGCATCCAGTCCCGCTGCATCACGTCCAGGACCTCCTCGGCGACCAGGATCGCGGCGTACGCCGACTCGCCGGTCGCGACGGTCTTGAACATCCGCCCGAGCTCACGCGCCAGCAGCCGCGGCCGGTACGCCGGGTCCACCAGCCGGCCGGACGCCTTCGCGAACATGATCGAGTGCCGGCACTCGTCCGCGATCTCGGTCAGCGCCCACTGGAACTCAGGGCTGCGCGCGGGCTTGTCGTAGATGTCGCGCAGGATCAGCTGCTGCAGGATCATCTCGAACCAGATCCCGGTCGTCGCCGTCGACGCCGACTCGTGCCGGGTCAGCTCGCGCTGCTGCGCCTCGGTCAGCTCGTCCCAGTACGGCGTGCCGTACAGCGTGCTCCACTCCGGCGACATCCCGTACGCGTCGCCGACCGGGGCGTCCCAGTCGATCTCGGTCTCGGGGTCGCGGGACAGCCGGCTCGCCGACCCCAGCAACCGTTCAGCGGTCTGGTCCATCGCACACCTCCGGGGCGACATGACATCGTCTATGTAACATAACTGATGGTTCACGCTCCTGTCGAGATGCGCGCCGATGTAACGCGCGCTACAGTGTCGCCTGTGACGGATCGATGGCTGGTCTTGCTGGTACGGATCCCGGTGGAGCCCTCGCGGCACCGCGTGGCGGTGTGGCGCGAGCTGCGGAAGGCCGGCGCGCTGTCCCTCGGGCAGGGCGTCTGGGCGGTCCCCGAGCTCCCGGTCTTCGAGGCCGCCGTCCAGCGGACGGCCGAGCTGGTCGCGCGCGCCGAGGGCGAGGTGACGATGCTCGAGGCGGCCGGGAAGGACGCGGCCGACGGCGCCCGGCTGCGCGGGCTGTACGACGAGGCCCGGCGGGCGGACTGGACCGAGTTCCTGGCGGACTGCCGCAAGTTCGAGGACGAGATCGCCAAGGAGATCCGGATCGAGAAGTTCACGCTGGCCGAGCTCGAGGAGGAGGAGCAGAGCCTCGAACGCCTGCGCCGCTGGCACCGCGACCTCACCAGCCGCGACGTCTTCGGTACGCCGGAAGCCGCCGAGGCCACCGCCCGGCTCAAGGACTGCGCCGCCTGCTGCGAGGAGTACGCCGAACTCGTGTTCCGCGCCCTGCACCAGCTCCCCGGTGATGCACAGTGAAGAAGATGTGGCCGCTGTACGCCGCCGGCTTCACCACCGCGTTCGGCGCGCACGCGATCGCGGCGAACCTCGGTGGACTGTCGTCCGACGCGGTGAAGTCACTGATGACGCTCGGCATCCTGCTCGCGCTGTACGACGGCGCCGAGGTGCTGCTGAAACCGGTCTTCGGCACGATCTCGGACCGGATCGGCGCCCGGCCGGTTCTGCTGTTCGGGCTGCTCGGCTTCGCCGTTGCCTCCGGCACCTATGTGGTCGCGGACCGGCCCGGCTGGCTGTGGGTCGCCCGCCTCGGCCAAGGAGCCGCGGCCTCGGCCTTCTCCCCCGCCGCCTCCGCGCTCGTCGCCCGGCTGAACCCGTCGGCGAAGCACGGGCGGGCGTTCGGCAGCTACGGCTTCTACAAGAGCCTCGGCTACACGGCCGGCCCGCTGCTCGGCGGCGGAGTCGTCTGGCTCGGCGGATTCCGCCTGCTGTTCGGCGTGATGACGGTCCTCGCGGTGGCGGTCGCCGTGTGGGCGCTGGTCGTCGTACCCGTCGTACCGCCGTTGCCGCGGACCCGGCAGACCGTGTTCGATCTCGCCCGGCGGATCACCGACCCGGCGTTCCTGCGGCCGACTACCGCGCTGGCCGCGGCGACGGCGGCGTTGTCGGTCGGTGTCGGGTTCCTGCCGGTCACGGGCGCGTCGGACGGCCTCGGGACGATCGCCACCGGCGCAGCCGTTTCCTTACTCGCGGCAACGGCCGCCGTGGTCCAGCCGCGGTCGGGCCGGGCGCTGGACGCAGGCAGGCTGACCACGCGGACCGGCATCGCGATCGGCCTCGGCCTGGCCGCTGCGGGCTTCGTCTGTGCGGCGCTGCCCGGGGTGGTGTTCCTCCTCGTCGCGGCCGCGCTGATCGGTGCCGGGACGGGTGTGATCACCCCGCTCGGATTCGCCGCCCTCGCGGCGAGTACACCGCCGGAGCGGATGGGTCAGACGATGGGCACGGCCGAACTGGGCCGGGAGCTCGGCGACGCGGGCGGCCCGCTGCTCGTCGCCGCGGTCGCGTCGATCGCCGTCCTCGACGCCGGGTACGTCGTACTCGCGGTGCTGCTCGCGGTCGGGCTGCTCATCCTCCGCCCGGCACGAAGCTGAACAGGCTCTCACCCTTCACCAGAGGTTCAGGCACGCCGGCGAACCGGTGCACACCGACGCCGAAGCCGGCTTCCTTGTCCGACACCCACACCCGCTCGAAACCGCTCGTCTCGAACCAGTCGCAGATCGACGGCACCAGGTCCGGCTCGCCGCGGTGCCGGGTCCAGATCACCGTCGCCCCGGTCCGGCAGAACTGCCGGCTGCCCGCGATCGTCCGCCGGATGTCGGCGTTCGTGATGTTGCCGAAGATCCCGGTGAGCAGGACCAGCTCGGCCGGCACGAACCCGTCGTAGTGCTCGGTCAGCGATGCGTCACCGGTGACCACCTCGACCCCCTCCGGCGCCTGGTCCCGCGCATCGGCGGCCAACTCCGGATCCAGCTCGACCAGCCGCGCCCGTACGTCGGCGGCCCGCGGATGATCCCGCAGTACGCCGAGCAGGTCGCGGCCCTGTCCCGCGCACAGGCTGATCACGGGGATCGGCCCGGCCGGCGCCCGATCGAGCGCGGCGCGCACCTGCGCCTGAACGGTCAGCAACCGCTGCGCGAGATCGGATCCGGGGTCGTCGTACCGCTGATGCCAGGTGCGCCAGTCCACGTGCGCACCCTACGGCCCGGGTGGGTCCGATGATCTGTAACCTCACAGTGACCGACAGGCAGGAACTTCCGGGCCCGATGGATAGTTGTTCTTCCGGAGCCCGTGCGCGATCAGAGGAGAGTCATGGCAAGGCGTGTCGAACAGAAGGCTGCGGCCCGTGAGCGGATCGCCGCGCAGCAGGCCGCCCAACGGCGGGCCGAGCAGCGCCGGCGGCTTCTGCTCGCGGTGGGTGCGGTCGTTCTGGTCGTGGTGATCGTCGGCGGGCTGATCACGATCCGGCTGGTCGGCGGCGGCAAGAAGACCGCGCAGGGGCCGAGCGGCGCGCTCGACCCGGCCCTGGTCACCGCGCTCGGCTCGGTGCCGGACTCCACGTTCTCCACCGTCGGCAGCTCCGGCGTGACGACGGCTCCGTCGGCGATCAACGACCAGCCGGCCCTGACCGCGAACGGCAAGCCGAAGGTGCTCTACATCGGCGCCGAGTACTGCCCGTTCTGCGCCGCCGAGCGCTGGCCGGTCGTGGTCGCGCTGTCCCGCTTCGGCACCTTCAAGGACCTCGGTACGACGCACTCCGCCTCCGCGGACGTGCATCCGAACACGCCGTCGCTGTCGTTCCACGGCTCGACGTACACGAGCCAGTACCTGTCCTTCACCGGCGTCGAGACCACGACCAACGAGGTCGAGGGCAACAGCTACAAGCCGCTCGACACCCCGACCGCCGAGGACCAGGCGACGCTGCAGAAGTACGACAACGTGCCGTACGTCGCCAAGGACAGCGCCGGGTCGATCCCGTTCATCGACATCGGCAACAAGTTCATCGGCTCCGGGGCGACGTACTCCCCCGACGTGCTGGCCGGCAAGACCCAGGCGCAGATCGTCGACGCGCTGAAGGACCCGGCGAGCCCGATCACCAAGGCGGTCATCGGCTCGGCCAACGTGTACACGGCGGCGATCTGCAAGATCACCAACAACCAGCCGTCGAACCTGTGCACGAGCGCGGCCGTCACCGGCGCCGCCGGCAAGCTCGGCGCTGCGAAGGGCTGACCGATGACCGGTACGACAGAGCGGTCCTCGTCGCGTACCTCGCTGGGCGTGATCCCGTGGGCCACGCTGGCGGTCTCGATCGCCGGGCTGGCCGTGGCGGCGTACCTGACCTACGAGCACTTCACCGCCGGTACGACGCTGGCCTGCCCGGACACCGGCGTGGTCAACTGCGCCAAGGTCACCAGCAGCCAGTACTCGAAGGTCTTCGGCATCCCGGTCGCACTCCTCGGCCTGCTGTTCTTCGTCGGCATGACCGCGCTGTCGATCCCCCCGATGTGGCGTACGCCGTCCCCGTGGCCCGGCCGGCTGCGGCTCGTCGGCGTACTCACCGGCGTGGTCTTCGTCTGCTACCTGATCTGGGCCGAGCTCTTCCAGATCAACGCGATCTGCCTGTGGTGCACCGTCGTCCACGCCCTCACCCTGGTCCTGTTCGGCCTGGTCATCGTCCGCCTGGCCCTCCTGCCACCCGCGTCATGACCACCTCCAGTCGCGGACCTCGGGGAGGTCCTCGCCGTACCGCGTGACGTACGCGTGGTGCCGCGTGCGCTGGTCGGCGAAGTGCTGGCGGGCGGCAGCGGCGCGGGTGCCGAGGGACGGGACGCGGTCGATCACGTCCATCGCCAGGTGGTAGCGGTCGAGGTTGTTGCGGACGACCATGTCGAACGGCGTGGTCGTCGTACCTTCCTCGATGTAGCCGCGGACGTGCAGGTTCGCGTGACCACGGCGGCGGTAGGTCAGGCGATGGATCAGCCACGGGTAGCCGTGGTACGCGAAGATCACCGGCTTGCCGGTCGTGAACAGCGCGTCGTACTCCGCGTCCGGCAGCCCATGCGGATGTTCGGTCGCGTCCTGCAACCGCATCAGGTCGACCACGTTGACGACCCGGATCCGCAGCTCCGGGAGATGTTCGCGCAGCAGCGAGACCGCGGCCAGCGTCTCCAGCGTCGGTACGTCGCCCGCGCACGCCATCACCACGTCCGGGTCGCCGGCGTCGTTGCTCGCGAAGTCCCAGATCCCGGCGCCGCGCGCGCAGTGCAGCGCGGCCGCCTCCCAGCCGAGCCAGTTCGGCTGCGGTTGCTTGCCCGCGACAACGACGTTTATGTAGTTCCGGGTCCGCAGGCAGTGGTCCATCGTGGACAGCAGCGTGTTCGTGTCCGGCGGCAGGTACACCCGGACGACCTCGGCCTTCTTGTTCACCACGTGGTCGATGAACCCCGGGTCCTGGTGCGAGAACCCGTTGTGGTCCTGCCGCCACACGTGCGAGGTGAGCAGGTAGTTCAGCGACGGGATCCGCCGCCGCCAGTCCAGCCGGTTGATCGTCTTCAGCCACTTCGCATGCTGGTTCACCATCGAGTCGACGATGTGCACGAACGCCTCGTACGACGAGAACAGCCCGTGCCGGCCGGTCAGCAGGTACCCCTCGAGCCAGCCCTGGCAGGTGTGCTCGCTGAGGATCTCCAGCACCCGCCCGTCGGCGGCGAGGTGGTTGTCGGTGTCGAAGCGGTCCGCGAGCCAGCGCTTGCCGGTCTCCTCGTACACGGCGGTCAGCCGGTTGGACTCGGTCTCGTCCGGGCCGAAGAGTCGCAGGTTGTCCGGGTTCAGCCGGAACGCGTCGCGCAGGAACGCGCCGAACACCTTGGTCGGCTCCCCGTCCTCGGCGCCCGGCACCTTGACCGGTACGGCGTACTCCTCGACCGCCGGCAACTCCAGGTCCCGGCTCAGCTCGCCGCCGTTCGCGTGCGGGCTCGACCCCATCCGGCGCTGCGGAACCAGCTCCAGCAGGCCCGGTACCGGGCGACCGTGGTCGTCGAAGAGCTCCTCGGGGCGGTAGCTGCGGAGCCAGGACTCCAGTTGCCGGAGGTGGTCCTCGTTCGTGCGGACCCCGGACAACGGGACCTGGTGGGCCCGCCAGGTGCCTTCGACCTGCTCGCCGTCGACGGTGTGCGGGCCGGTCCAGCCCTTCGGCGTACGGAACACGATCATCGGCCACGCCGGCCGGACCGCCTCCTGCTTGATCTCGTCGATCCGGTCCAGGCACACGTCCAGCGTCGCCGCGAGGGCCTGGTGCACCTCGGCCGGGTCGGACCCCTCGACCAGGTACGGCTCGTACCCGTACCCGCGCATCAGCGCCGTCAGCTCGTCGTCACCGATCCGCGCGAGCACCGCCGGGTTCGCGATCTTGTACCCGTTCAGGTGCAGGATCGGCAGTATGGCGCCGTCGCGCACCGGGTTCAGGAACTTGTTCGAGTGCCAGGACGCCGCGAGTGGCCCGGTCTCGGCCTCCCCGTCCCCCACCACACACGCCACGAGCAGGTCCGGATTGTCCGCGGCCGCGCCGTACGCGTGACTCAGCGAGTACCCCAGCTCGCCGCCCTCGTTGATCGACCCCGGTACGTCGGCCGCGACATGACTCGGTACGCCGCCCGGGAACGAGAACTGCTTGAACAGCCGCGCCATCCCCACCTCGTCGCGGGTGGTGTTCGGGTACGCCGCCGTCCAGCTGCCCTCCAGCCAGGTGTTCGCCACCAGCGCCGGACCTCCGTGTCCCGGTCCGGTCACGAACAGTACGTCACGGTCGCGCCGCCGGATCACCCGGTTCAGGTGCGCGTACAGCAGATTCAGGCCGGGCGTCGTACCCCAATGGCCGAGCAGCCGGGGCTTGATGTGCCCGGCCCGCAGCGGCTCCCGGAGCAGCGGATTCGCGAGCAGGTAGATCTGCCCTACGGACAAGTAGTTCGCCGCCCGCCAGTACGCGTCGATCCCCCGCAACTCCTGATCGCTCAACGGCCGGCCGTCGATCTGGTCCACTTCCTCACCCCTCGTGTTCGCCGGAGCTGGCCTTCCGGTCGGCTAATACCCAGTGCCGGTCTGCAACATTCGGGGCGGGGCAGGTAGCATGGTGTCTCGATCGCGCACACAGGAGCGGTGAATTCTGAAAGCCGTGTTCCTGGGCACTCTCTGGGCGACCCTCTGGACGACACCGGGTGGCGTCTCGTCGGCGGGTCGGTCCCCGCGCGGTCCGGCGTTCCGCCACGGCCCGGTCGTGGCACGACACAGGAGGAAATGTTGGCCCGACGAGGTCAGCGCCAGCCCGGCGCTACCCGTTCCGCACCCCGTCGCCGGCGTCGCGTCCGCGACGGTGAGTCCGACGGTCTGATCCAGGTCCTCGCACAGGCGGTCCGCGAGGTCGAGAACGCGGTCACCCGCGCCGCGATCAAGCCCTCGACCCGGACGAAGTTCCAGGTCGTCGCTCTGCTGGTCCGCGAGGAGCGGGCCCGGGTGAACGGCGACGCCGCGGCCACCGAGGCGTACCGCACCGAGCAGTTGCGACGGCTCGACGGGATCGCGACGATCCTGGCCAAGACCGCCGCGCTGGAGCCGTCGCTGCTCGTGCTGCTCGCCGAGGACGCGGTGATCTCCGAGGCGGCGGCAGCGCTCAAGCGGCAGATGATCGAGGAGGCCGGCCTGGAGGCTCCCGAGGAGCCGGAGCCGGCCGAGCCGGCGGCCGTCCCGGAGACCCAGACCCGGCGGGTGGTGCCGCAGGCCGTGGTGTCCCGGCAGCTCGCCAACCCGTTCCTCGCCCCGGACTTCTCCGCGGCCCCGAACCGCCCGGCCGGTCCGAGCCGGCTCGGCGGCTGGGAGCTGATCGGGCCGCTGCTGCGCTCGTTCGAGCACGCGGCCGCCACGGCGAGCATGTCGCTGCCGGACCCGACCTCGCTGCGGCTGGCCGGCGGGATCGACGCGCTCCGGCTCCGCGGCCTCGAACTGATGCCGCACCAGGCCCGGCTGATTGCCGCCGCCGCGGAGGGGCACCGGACGTTCCTGCTCGCCGACGAGCCCGGCCTCGGCAAGACCGCTCAGGCGCTGCTCGCCGCGCAGGCCGCGAACGCCTACCCGCTGCTCGCCGTCGTACCGAACGTGGTCAAGACCAACTGGGCCCGCGAGGCCGGCCTCTGGACCCCGCGCAAGACCCCGACCGTGATCCACGGCGACGGCGACTCGATCGACGGGTTCGCCGACATCGTCGTGGTCAACTACGAGGTCCTGGACCGGCATGTCGGCTGGCTCGGCGACCTCGGGTTCCGCGGCATGGTGGTGGACGAGGCGCACTTCATCAAGAACAAGAAGTCGCAGCGCTCCCGGAACGTGCTCGAGCTGTCCAACCGGATCCGCTCCCGGACCACCCGGCCGCTGCTGATGGCGCTCACCGGTACGCCGCTGATCAACTCGATCGAGGACTTCACCGCGATCTGGGAGTTCCTCGGCTGGGTCGACGAGAAGGCGCCGCGGGCCGAGCTGATGGAGAAGCTCGACGCCACCGACCTGACCCCGGCCGACCCCGGGTTCGCCGCGGCCGCCCGGGCCAGCGTGATCGACATGGGCATCGTCCGGCGCCGCAAGGTGGACGTCGCCGCGGACATCCCGGCCCGCCGGATCGCGGACCTGCCGGTCGAGCTGGACGGCGCCCTCGGGCGCTCGATCCGGGCCGCCGAACGGGAGCTCGCCGACCGCCTGGTCGCGCGCTACCGGACCGCGCTGGAGACCCGGCGTTCGGGTGCCGTCGTGGAGGGTATCGACCACGACCTGGTCCGCCAGGTGGCCGGCTGGGAGCGGACCGAGATGGCCGCGAAGAAGACCGGCGACAACGTGTTCAGCCTGTTCCGCCGGATCGGTCAGGCGAAGGCCGGGCTCGCCGCGGACTACGCGGCACAGCTCGCGCAGAACGTCGGCAAGGTGGTCTTCTTCGCCCGGCACATCGAGGTGATGGACACCGCCGAGGAGCTGTTCGCCGAGCGCGGCATCAAGTACTCCTCGATCCGCGGCGACCAGACGTCCCGGACTCGGCAGAAGAACATCGATGCCTTCGTCAACGATCCCGAGGTGTCGATCGCGGTCTGCTCGCTGCTCACCGCGGGCGTCGGCCTGAACCTGCAGGTCTCCTCGAACGTCGTCCTCGCCGAGCTCTCCTGGACGAACGCCGAGCAGACCCAGGCGATCGACCGGGTGCACCGGATCGGCCAGGACGAGCCGGTCACCGCGTGGCGGATCATCGCCGCGCAGACCATCGACACCCGGGTCGCCGACCTGATCGACGCCAAGGCCGGCCTGGCCGCGATGGCGCTCGACGGCTCCGACGAAGAGGTCGGCTCCTCGGCCGACTTCCAGCTCGAGGCCCTGACCGCCCTACTGACCCGGGCCCTGGAGAACGCCGCCTGACAACTCGCCCACCGGCAGCTCGACGTCGAGAGTGTTGGTTGCCGGGGCGAGTGGGCAGGTCCAGTCCGGGCTGTAGGCGCACGACGGGTTGTAGGCGAAGTTCAGGTCGACGACGAAGCGTCCGGTGGACAGGTCGCTGCCGAGGTCGGCGCCCTTGACGGTGTCGATCAGGTAGCGGCCGCCGCCGTACGTCTGCTTGTTCCTGTCCTTCACGGGGATGAAGAGGCCGCCGCCGTAGGACTCGAGCCACCAGACGTCGAGGTCGCCGATCGGTAGATGCAGGGTGCCGACGAGGGAGAACGGGATCACGCCGTCGGTGGCCGACTGGAACTCCCAGCTGTCGGGCTTGACGTCGGTGTCGAGGGTGGCTTCGAAGCGGTACTGCGGGTCGTACGGGGCCACGGGTGCTCCGCGATAGGTCTCGCGGTGTTGGCCCGGGACTGGGGAGGCCGGGTGGTGGGTGAGGAGGGTGTTGCGGGTGGATTGCCAGTGGGTGTGAGCACTGGCTGGGTCTGGGTCGGCGCGGACAGCGCGGTACAGGTCGAACACCTGCCGGCGCCAGTCGGCCACCGCGAGCGCCGGTCCCCCGAACCGCGCAGCAGCACCTGTCAGCCCTTCCCCCGAAACCACCGCAGCACCTGTCAGCCCTTCCCCCGAAACCACCGCAGCACCTGTCAGCTCTTGCTCGGAAACCGCCGCAGCACCTGTCAGCTCTTGCTCCTGGTCCATCGGATCTCCTGTCAGCTCTTGAGGGCTTCGGCGGACTGGGGCCAGTACTTGTGGATCTTGTCGAGGTACGACTGCGCCTGGGTGCCGGCCTTCCGGCCGCGGGCGAAGATACGCATGTTGCCGCCGCCGGCGTTGTAGCCAAGGGCAAGCAACTCGTCCTTGGTGTACAGATCGGCGCGCTTGGCCGGCAGGCGTTTCGCCAGGTCGTGCAGGTGCCAGGCCGCAGCCTCGATCGCCAGCGCCGGGTTGTCCGGCAGCTCCTCCCACCTCCGCTTCGCGAAGTCCCGGCCGCGTTTCGTCTCGTCGAACGCGGCCTTGTGCATGTTCGCGATCCCGAACGCCGGGTTCGAGTCGACCTCCGCCCACTGCCGCTCGAACTTCGGGTCGTGCGGCTTGTACGACTCGGCGTACAGGATCGCCATCAGCAACTGCGGGTTCACCCCCGCCTGCTGCGCGGAACGCCGTACGTCGGTCGCGAAGTGCGCCGGGTCGTAGTCGTCGTACCAGGCCTTTGACGCGGTAGCTGTGGGCTTCGGCGTGGAGGTGGTCTTCGCGGTCGCGGCAGGCTTGTCCGCCGTGGTCTTGTCCGAGCAGGCAGCCCACACGCCCACGAGCAGTACCCCGATCCCCACCCACGCCCAGCGCTTCGCCACGCCCCCACCGTATCGGTGAGACAACAGTCGGCCCCGGCTCCCACGGTCATTCTGTGAAGACTCTCAGCAAGTGGAAAGCGCTTGCTAGAATTGCTCGATGATCTATGAGCTGAACCATGTCGGTGGGCGGGTGCAGGATCTCGACGCGAGCCTGGCGTTCTACGGCGGGCTCGGCGCGGAGGTCGTGGACCGGTTGTTCATGAGCGGGTCCGGGGTGCACCGGGTGCACATCCAGGTCGCGACCGGGCTGGTCGAGCTGCTGCACCACGAGCAGGCGGACCCGGACGCGACGTACGGGCTGAACCATGTCGGGTTCATGACCGACGACCTGGACGGGGACTACGCGCGGCTGATCGGGCTCGGGTACGGCGAGCTGTCGTCGCCGCGGGTGGCCGGCAGCGGGCAGGGGCGGCTGGCGTTCCTGTCGGACCCGAACGGCGTCCGCGTCGAGCTGCTGCAGCGGTCGGAGGAGTTCCGGGTCGCACCGATCACGTCGGGGCCGGTGCGGGCACTGTCGTACGTCGGCATCGCGGCGCCGGACCTCGGTGCCGCGGCCGAGTTCTACGGCACGCACCTCGGGATGGAGCAGGTGGCGGACGACACGTTCCGGCTCGGGCCGGACGCCGTCAAACTCTTGCCGTCCGCAACCACCACGATCGATCACCTCGGGCTGAACGCCGACGAACCGCGGACCGCCGGCGCGGACCCGGACGGCAACCGCGTGCGGTTCGTCTGAGCGCGACTACCGGGGTTCGACGCGGAGGGTGGTCGCTCTCGCGGCGGCGTTCGTGATCGACCGCGACGGCGACCCGTTGCCGTACTTGCCGAAATACGCCGCGTCGATCCGGTCGTCGGCGGTGTCGTCGGGGACGAACGCGACCGGGCGGGTCTCGCCGTTCCAGGAGATCGCGCCCTCGTGGTGGTGGACGACGCCCTTGTACCAGGCGCCGTCCGCGCCGCGCACCGACCGGACGTAGAGGCGTCCGTCGACGACGACGTGCCACACGACGGTCAACGTCCGCAGCGAGCCGTCGCGCCGACGGCCGGCAACCCGGATCTCACCGATCCGGTCGAGGGTCTTCAGTTCGTCAGGTGTCCAGGTGCTCATGGGTTCCATTACCCCTCTAGGCTGGGGCGATGTTCGACTACGACGCGGAGATGCGGTTCTATCAGCCGCAGTTCCGGGCGGCCTGTGGGATTCGGCCGGGTGATCGGGTGCTGGACGTCGGGTGCGGCAGCGGGCAGAGCACGCGGGACGCAGGGCGGGATGCGGCGCCCGGTGTGGTGCTCGGGGTGGATCTGTCCGAGCGGATGCTAGCGGACGCGCGGCGGCGTACGGCGGACGCGAACGTGAGCTATCTGCACGCGGACGCGTCGACGTACGCGTTCGAGAGCTACGACGTGGGGATCAGCCGGTTCGGGGTGATGTTCTTCGCGGAACCGGCGGCGGCGTTCGCGAATCTGCGGCGGGCATGCCGGCGGATCGTGCTGATGGTGTGGCAGCCGCGGGCCGAGAACGAGTGGGCGCGGGCGATTCCGGAGGCGCTCGGCGGTGCGTTCCGGGACGAGTCGCCGTTCTCGCTCGGCGACCGCGAGCAGACGCGGGCGCTGCTGATGGCGGCCGGGTTCGACGAGCCGACGTTCACCGCCGTACGGGAGCCGATCTACTACGGGGCTGACGTCGAGGCGGCGTACGACAACGTCCGTCAGCTCCGGGAGCCGGGGAAACTGCTGGCCGAGCGAGGACAGGCGGCTTTGCGGAAGGTGCTGGCTGAGCACGACACCGGCGACGGCGTGCTGTTCGACTCGGCGGTGTGGATCGTCGAGGCGGAGTGACCCAGGTCACATTTACGGTCTGTCGATTCGGCGGCGGCCCGGTCGACGCACAGGCACAAGCAACCTACGAAGGAGCATCACGACATGCGTAAGCTGATCACCACCGCGTTCATCTCGCTCGACGGCGTCGTGGAGGGCCCGGGCGGCGAGAAGGAGTACCGGAACACCGGCTGGACCTTCAAGGACATCCCGTTCGACGAGGCGGCGTACGCGCTCAAGGGCGAGGAGCAGGAGGAAGCAACCGCACTGCTGCTCGGCCGGGTCAGCTACGAGTCGTTCGCGCCGGTCTGGCCGACGATGGCCGAGTTCCCCGGCTACCTGGCGATGCCGAAGTACGTCGTCTCGACCACGCTCCAGGACAGCGACCTGGTGACGAACTGGAACGAGATCCACATCCTCCGCTCCCTCGACGACGTCGCCGCGCTGAAGGAGACCGAAGGCGGCCCGATCATCGTCAACGGCAGCGCGACCCTGAACCGCGGCCTGTCCGACGCCGGTCTTATCGACCAGTACAACCTGCTGGTCTTCCCGGTCCTCCTCGGCGCCGGCAAACGTCTCTTCAGCGACGCCGACCGCGACAAGATCAACCTCACCCAAACCTCCAGCGAGTCCTACTCCAACGGCATCCAGCGCCTCACGTACGACGTACAGCACTGAAGGTCAGGCGTCGCGTGGTGGGGTGAGCCGGCGGGCGGCGGCGTGGTAGGTGTCGGCGGGGGTTTGGTTGAAGGCGATCGCGGCGGCGGGGGCGTGCCGGTGGACCAGGTTGATGACGGTCTCGAAGAGGCCGGAGTCTTCGTCGGCGCGGCGGATGCCGCCGCCGATGACCACGCACTCCCAGGGGTGCGCGGCCAATGCTGCCGTGACGACCGCCTCGATGTCGTCGCTGCCGTCCAGGCCGACCAGGCAGGTCTCGGCACCGACGCCATGCGCGGCGAAGTCCGCCATGCCGGCCTGGATTCCGGTCGCGACCGGCTCCGGGTCCCACGGGCCGGGCACGCGGTACGGGTCCAGCCCGAGCACCAACACCCGCGGCTTGCTGTCCATCCGACGAGACTAGCGCTCGAAGGAGAGCACGGTGATGCTGTGCGGCGGGAACTCGTAGCTCCCGTCGAACTCCGCCGTACCGAGGTCGCGCAGCGCCACGGTGTCCGGAGCGCTGAGGCTGTTCGAGGCGAGTACGTCGTCCGCGCTCAGCCGCTTGACCGCGCACCGCGCCGGTAACGCCTCCCGGCGGCCGTCGAGCGAGAGCCCCGCCCGGATCGTGTCCTCGCGATGCCGGTTGATCACCGCGACCCGGATCCGCTCCCCGTCCGTCGTCGCCGACACGTCCAGGTCCGGCACCGTCGCCGGCATGCTCCGGAACTCGCCCCGGTGGTTCCGCTCGTCCCCCTGCCGTACGTCGGCCAGCCGCCCCGGCGACCGTACGTCGGCCGCGAGCGCGATCGGGCCGAGGTGGTTCTGGTACAGGTCCCACACGTGGTACGTCGCGGCCCGGACCGAACCGTTGGGCCGGGCAACGATCACGCCGTTCGCGTTCAGCAGGTTGACCGTGTTCGCCATCGTCACGGGCACCTCCCGCCCGCCCGCGCGGTGCAGCGCGTGGAAGACGCCCGCGTAGAACAGCGCGTCGGCAAGCGTGCGCGGGCTCCAGCGGTTCACCCGGTGCGCGGGATGCGTCGGCAGCCCGTCAACGTCGCGAGCGACCGTACCGCCGTCGTCCGACGGTTGCGGCTCCGGCCAGCTCGCGGGCTCGACGTGCCGGATGTTCCACTCGTCCAGCGCGAGCCCGAGCGGGCGGTCCACCCCGGCGCGGGCAGCGAGGGCGCCGACCAGGTCGGAGTACTGGACGATCTGCTGCTCGAAGTACAGCGACTGGGCAACGATCGCGTCGTACTCGGACGCCCCGTCGATCAGCTGCGTGGTCGCGCCGTACAGGTGGATCGACAGGTAGTCGATCTGGTTGCCGACGGCCCGCAGTACGGTCTCGGTCCAGTCGGCGTCGGCCTGACCGACCGCGACGAACTTCAGCGCCGGGTCGACGGCGCGCATGAAACGGGCGTGCTCCGCGGCGTCGGCGGCGTACGCGGCGGCGGGGCGGTGGCCCAGCTGCCAGCCGCCGTACACCTCGTTCCCGAGGCCCCAGTACCGCACGCCGTACGGCGGCCGACCGCGGCGGCGGGTGTACTCCGTGTCGCCGGCGTAGTTCGTGTACTCGACCCAGCGGACCGCCTCGTCGACGTCGCGGCAGCTGTGCGCGAGGTACGGCACGGTCCCGACCTCGGCGCACCAGGCGAGGAACTCGTCGGTGCCGAAGCGGTTGTCCTCCTCCGAGCCCCACGCCAGCTCGAGCCGCCGCGGACGGCCGGCGCGCGGGCCGATGCCGTCCTCCCAGTGGTACGCCGACGTGAAGTTGCCGCCGGGCCAGCGCACGATCGGGAGGCCGAGCTGCCGGCAGAGCTCGATCACGTCCTTGCGGAGACCGGTCCGTACGTCGTCACCGCCGTACGCGAGCGGCGAGCCCTCGTCGAAGACACCGCCCTCGATGTTGCCGAAGAACGCGGACTCCAGGAAGTGCCCGTAGATCATCGGGTCGATGGGGTGCTGCCGGTCGCTGTGGATGTCGATCGTGGCGGCGAATGTCACGCCGCCCAACTATAGACTCCGAGGCATGCCGCCGAACGTCCTGCTCATCTGCACCGACCAGCAGCGCTTCTCCGCATTGGGTGCCTCAGGCAACGATGAGGTCGACACCCCGAACCTGGACCGGCTCGCGAGTCAGGGCGTGTTGTTCGAGAACTGCTACGTACAGAGCCCGGTGTGCGCACCGTCGCGGGCCAGCCTGATGACCGGCCGGTACGTGCACCAGCACGGGCTCTGGGCGAACGGCGTCGGGCTGCCGGACCACGAACGGCTGTTCAGCAAGGACCTCGCGGACGCCGGGTACGACTGCGGGCTGGTCGGCAAGTTCCACCTGAACGCGTGCTTCGGCGGGCGGACCGAGGTACGGCACGACGACGGGTTCCGGGTGTTCCGCTGGGCGCACGATCCGTACCCGGGGTCGTCGGAGAACGAGTACCACCGGTGGCTGTACACGGTGCGGCCCGACCTTGTCGGGGCGGAGCTGGACTACGACACGCTGCCCGCGGAGATCCACTACAGCCGCTGGATCGGCGAGCAGACGATCGACTTCCTCACCCGGTCCCGCGAACGGTCCAAGCCGTTCTTCTTCGTCGCGAACTTCTTCGACCCGCACCACGGCTTCGGCGCGCCGGAGGAGTACGTACGCCGGTACCGCTCGCGCGAGCTCAGCCGCCCGATCCCGGACGACCTGTCCGGCAAGCCGCCGATCCAGACCGAGGCGTCGCACGAGTCGTACGCCGGCCACGCGCGCGGGTTCACGACGTACGGCGAGGACGAGCTGCAGGAGGTCAAGGCTGCGTACTACGCGATGGTGACGCTGGTCGACGACGAGGTCGGGCGGATCCTCGACGTGCTGGACGCGGAAGGGCTGGCCGACGACACGCTCGTCGTGTTCACCAGCGACCACGGCGAGATGCTCGGCGACCACGAGCTGATGCTCAAGGGCCCGATGCTGTACGAACAGGCCGTCCGCGTACCGCTCATCCTCCGCCGGCCGTCCACCATCCCCGCCGGCACCCGCCGGACCGATCTCGTCCAGTGGATCGACCTCTCCGCCACCATCCTCACCGCCGCCGGCCTCACCCCCCGAGGCGAAGGCCAGGACCTCCTCCAGCCGTCCAGCCGAGGCTGGTCCCTGTGCGAGTACCGCAACAGCGGCCACCCGTACGCCGACCCCGTACACCTCACGATGCTCCGCCGCGACCACTGGAAACTCATCGTCCAACACACCAGCCGAACCCGCCCCCGCACCGGCGAACTCTACGACCTCACCACCGACCCCCACGAACAACAAAACCTCTGGAACGACCCGGCCCACCACCAAACCCGCACCGAACTGCAGGAGTTCCTCCTCGACACCCTCGTAGCCACCGAAAACCGCACCCAACCCCGCCTCGCCGACTGGTGACCCAATGCCGCTACTCGTAGACCCGGCCCTCCCCGAAGGCACCCTGCGTGCCACCCACCAACCACACCTCACCGCAAACGGCCTGACGCTGCGCCCCTGGAAGCCAACCGATGCCCAGGCGGTGTACACCGCCTTCAACTGCCCTGACATCCAGCGCTGGCACGTCCGCCGCCTCGACGACCTCGCCGAGGCGAGCGAGTGGATCGATCAGTGGGCGTCGCGCTGGACCGACGAAACTGCCGCGAGCTGGGCAGCCACCAACTCGGGTCAGGTCCTCGGGCAGGTCGGACTGCGCGGCATCTCCCTCGCCGAGGGATCAGCATCGATCTCCTACTGGGTCACCCCGCCGGCTCGCGGTCAGGCCATCGCCGCGCGCGCGGTCGACGCTCTGTCGGCGTGGGCGTTCCACACGATCGGCGTCCACCGGCTGGCGATCGGCCACTCGACCCTCAACACCGCCTCGTGCCGGGTCGCCGAACGCTCTGGTTTTCCGCTGGAAGGCACCCTCAGCCAAGCCGTCAAACACGCCGACGGCTGGCACGACTGGCACCTGCACGGTCGTCTGGCTAGGCCGTTGTGAAGCGTTGTTCGAGGGTGTCGAGGAAGGATTGGACCTGGCGGTAGGTTTCTGAGCTGTAGGCGCCGACGCTGCGTTCGGTGGAGAGTGCTTCGCGCATGGCGTCGAGGTAGCGGCGTTGGATGACTTCCATCTGTTCGCGGGTGTCGGGCTTGGTCTCCCGTAGTTGGCGGGTGCCGGCGACCAGGCGGGGCAGGATGCGGTCCTTGAGGGCGCTGGCGACCTCTGGGTCCAGTGGTTCACCCTCTACGGTCTGCTCGGACAACGGGCCGACGGCGTCGATCGCCGACTCGCCGATCTGGCGCATGAGTTCCTGGACCGAGTCGCGCTTGTCCTCGGCGCTCTCGGGGCGGAAGCGGAGCTTCGCGATCACCGCCGGCAGGGAGATCCCGAACAGCACCAGCGTGATCAGCGCGACGATGAAGGCCGCCAGTACGACGGTCGCGCGGTGCGGCGTACCAGCGGGAATCGTCTGTGCGGCGGCGACCGTGACGACGCCGCGCATCCCGGCCCAGGCGAGGACCAGGAGGCCGCGTCCGGTGATCGGCTCGCGCTCCTCGAAGTCCGCGTCGGCGCGGCCGCGGGCCAGGCGTTTCCGCGCCCAGGCGACCCGGTTCTCCTCGCGCTGGCTCGACGGCTCCATCGAGTCCAGCCGCTCCTCGAACTGGTCCAGCTGCGCGTGCGCCTGCTCATGCCGGTCGTCCGGCCCGAAGCGGCTCTGCACCGCCGGCCAGGCGAGCCCCAGGAACCGCAGCGCGATCAGCAGCCCGACCACCAGCGCGACCAGCACCGTGATCTCGCCCAGCGTCGTCTCGGCGCGGGCGTCGTTCACCAGCTCCGGCAGTTCGTACCCCATCGCAAGGAAGACGCCGCTCTCCAGGATGAAGCTGATCGTCGTCCAGGTGGTCGACTGGGTCTGCCGGTCGCGGGCGCTGAACCGCCGGTTCCCGAGCGCGCCGGTCAGCAACCCGGCGATCACGACGGCGAGTACGCCGGACGCGTGCGCCTCCTCGGCCGGGAAGTACGCCAGGAACGGCACCGCGAACGAGATCGTCGTGTTCAGCACCGGATCGTCCAGCCGCTGCCGCAGCAGGACGGTCACCAGCCCGACCGCTCCACCGATCAGGATCGCGCCGACGACCGCCCAGACAAAGTCGAGCACGGTGTGACCGAGGCTGAAGTGCGTGGTGACGGCCAGCGCCGCGACCGCCGTACGCAGCACCACCAGCGCGGACGCGTCGTTCACCAGGCTCTCACCTTCGAGCACGGTCATCAGCCGCGGCGGGAGCCCGACCCGGTGCCCGATCGCCGTCGCCGCGACCGCGTCCGTCGGGCTGACGACGGCTCCGAGCGCGACCGCGAGCGCGAACGAGATGCTCGGGAACACCGCGTGGACGAGCGCCCCGATCACCAGCGCGGACACGATCACCATCACGACCGACAGCCACGAGATCAGCCCGAAGTTCCGCCGTACGTCGATCACCGGGAGCTTGACCGCCGACGTGTAGAGCAGCGGCGGGAGGACGCCCGCGAGGATGATCTCCGGTTCGATGTGGATGGCCGGCGTACTCGGCAGGTAGCTCGCGCCGATGCCGAGCGCGACCAGCAGCAACGGTGCGGCGACGCCGGTCCGGCGCGCGAACACCGAGGCCGCGATCATGATCGCGAGCCCGGCACCGGCAATCAGAACGATCTGGTGGTCCACGCGACCGGAGTCTACGGCGGGCCAGGGTGGGAACCAGGGATTCACACTGGTGTCACGGGCGGTCCGCGGCGGCAGATTGGGAGTCAGCGAAACCCACAGCTCCCAGGAGGAAGTCATGAGCACCGATCTGAAGTTCGAAGCCGTCGTCATCCCGGTCGCCGACGCCGACCGCTCGAAGGAGTTCTACACCGGCCTCGGCTGGCGCCTCGACGCCGACTTCGCGTTCGACAACGGGTTCCGGGTCGTCCAGTTCACCCCGCCGGGCTCCCCCGCCTCCCTCCAGTTCGGCGCCAGCATCACCACCGCCGAGCCCGGTACGGCGCAAGGCCTGTACCTCGTCGTCGACGACATCGAAGCCGCCCGGTCCGAGCTGCTCGCGGCCGGCGCCAAGGTCGGCGAGGTGTTCCACCCGAGCGCACCGGGCGCCCAGTTCGAGCCCGCCGCTGACGGCCGCGTGACCGGTACGGCGGACGACCGGACCAGCTACAGCTCGTTCGCCACCTTCGCCGACCCCGACGGCAACACCTGGCTGCTCCAGGAGGTCACCACGCGGCTCCCCGGCCGGGTCAGCGAGGCGACGTACGGCTCCGTCGCAGACCTCGAGGAGGCGCTCCGCCACGCGGCCGCCGCCCACGGGGAGCACGAGGCCCGCACCGGCCAGGCGGACGAGAACTGGCCGGCCTGGTACGCCGCCTACATGCTGGCCGAGCGTACCGGCTCTGAACTTCCGCAGTAGAAGATGTAGAGAACGCCGCCGCGGCTCCGTCCTCCGGGCAAGAACCACAACCGGAGGAGAATCACGAAGATGGCAATCAAGCGCATGGACCACATCGGCGTCGTGGTCGAGGACCTCGCGGCGGCGAGGGAGTTCTTCCTGGAGCTCGGGATGGAGCTCGTCGGCGAGACCACAGTCTCCGGGCCGTGGGTGGAAGGCGTGTCCGGGCTGCCTGGAGTGGTCGCCGACATCTCGTTCCTGCGTACGCCGGACGGACACGGGCAGCTGGAGCTGACGACGTACCAGAAGCCGCTCGCGACCACCGCGGAGCCGTCGGCGCCGCCGAACACGCTCGGGATCCGGAACTTGATGTTCGCGGTGGACGACGTCCACGACACCGTCGAGCGGCTGAAGGCGCACGGCGGCGAGCTGGTCGGGACGATCGAGGAGTACACGCCGTCGAAGTACTTCTGCTACCTCCGCGGCCCGCAGGGGATCATCATCGCGCTCGCCGAGGACTAATTGTCCATGGCACCGCCTAGCGTGCGGTGCATGAACCGGATCGATCGGCTGTACGCGCTCGCGGAGGAGCTGCGCGCCGCCGGACCCCGCGGGCGTACGGCGCGGCAGCTGGCGGCACGCTTCGAGGTCAGCGTGCGGACCATCGAGCGCGACCTGAGCGCGCTCGGGCAGGCCGGCGTACCGCTGGCGACCAAGCAGGGGCGCACCGGCGGGTATTCCGTGGACCGCGCGATGAGCCTCCCGCCGCTGAACTTCACGCCGCGGGAGGCGATGGCGGTCGCGGTGGCGCTGAGCCGCAGCGCCCACGTGCTGTTCGCGCGGGACTCGCGGACCGCGCTGCAGAAGATCGTCGCCGCGATGCCGCAGCGGGACCTGGACGAGGCACGGACCGCGGCGGCGAAGGTGCGGTTGCTGGTGCAGCCGGCCCCGGACCCGGACGGCGAGATCGCCGAGCAGATCTGGCGGGCGGTCCGCGACAACCAGGTGCTGCGGGTCCAGTACACCGATGTCGGCGGTGTCGAGACGGTCCGCGAGATCGAGCCGCAGCACGTCGTTGTCGGGCCGAACGGCTCGTACCTGACCGCCTGGTGCCACCTGCGGCAGGAGGACCGGGTGTTCCGGATGGACCGGATCACCAAGGCCGAGCGGACCGCGACGCTGCCGCTGCGCCCGCCGGCCCCGGACGAGCTGCACGTGGACGGGTACGAGACCAAGCTGCCGGCCGCCGCGCTGCGGCCGGAGGATCTTTTTCCAACTCCGACATAGGGCTGTCGCGAACCGCTGGAAACGTGGTTCTCACGAAGTCCACTCGAGTTGAAGGAGCAGTTCCATGAGTACTCCCGCACCCGGCACACTGGCCTGGTTCGAGGTCGCGACCGACAACCCCGACGCGGCCGAGAAGTTCTACGGCAGCCTGTTCGACTGGTCGTTCGAGTCGTCCGGCAGCCTGACGTCCGGCGGCCTCGACTACCGCAACATCAGCGCGTCCGGCGCGCAGCAGCCGATGGGCGGCCTGTTCGCGACCAAGGGCGAGCTGCCGAACCACGCCGTGTTCTACATCCTGGTCGCCGACATCGAGGCGACCTGCGCGGACGCTGAGCAGCTCGGCGGCACGGTGGTCAACAAGCGGGTCGGCATCGGCGGCGGTACGCCGGACTTCGCCTACCTGCGCGACCCGTCCGGCAACCAGTTCGCGGTCTTCACGCCCCGGCCTGAATGATGCCACCCACCAGCCCCGCGACCCCGCCGGCCGACACCGGCGGGGCGCAGGCCCTGTACGACGAACTGACCGACGACCTGCTCTACGACCCGGCGATCGGCTACGGCACGATCATGGGCCACCCGTGCGTCCGCCTGGCAGGCCGCTTCGTCACCTGTCTGGAACGCAACGGCACCGGCCTGATCCTCAAACTGCCCGCCGACCGTGTGACCGCACTGATTGCCGACGGCACCGGCGTCCCGTTCACCGCCAACCGCACGCCGATGCGCGAGTGGGTCACCATCCCGGCAGCCGACCGCGAGGTGTGGGAGGCCCTGATCGGAGAGGCGGTCGCGTTCGCCCGCGCGCAGGTGGTTCCGTAGGGTTCGGGGTATGGGTAGCAGTGTCTACGTTGCTTCGGTGGAGGGGACTACCGGGAAGTCGACGGTGGCTCTCGGGGTGTTGCACCAGTTGTCGCGGCGGGTGGGACGGGTGGCGGTGTTCCGGCCGATCGTGCGGGCCGACACCGCGACGCACGGCGGGCGGGACTACGTGCTGGATCTGCTGATCTCGCAGGACGCGGTCGAGCAGTCGTACGAGGACGGCGTCGGGGTCACGTACGACGAGGTGCACGCGGATCCGGACGCGGCGCTGGACACGATCGTGCAGCGGTACCACGCGGTGGCGGAGCGGGCCGACGCGGTGGTGATCGTCGGGAGCGACTACACGGACGTGGAGACGCCGACCGAGTTCTCGTTCAACGCGAAGATCGCGGCGAACCTCGGCGCGCCGGTCCTGCTCGTGCTGAACGGCTTCGACCGTACGCCGCACGACGTCCGCGCGATCGCCGACATGGCGGCGGCCGAACTCGCCGCCAACCACGGTTCGCTGTTCGCGGTCATCGCCAACCGGGTGGGGTCCGGCACGGGCGACAGTCCCGCGGACGGCGGGGCGGCCGGTGGGACAGACGCAGGCGCCGCGCTGGTGGCGGCGCTGGAAGGGATCGGCGCGCCGGCGTTCGCCGTTCCTGAGGAGCCGTTGCTCAATCAGCCGTCGGTGGCGGATCTGCTTCCGCCGATCGACGGACGGTTGCTGAGCGGGGACCCGCAACTGCTCACCCGCGAGGTCACCGGGCTGATGATCGCCGGAATGACGATGCCGAACGTCCTCGACCGCCTGTTCGAGGGCGCCGTGGTCGTCACCGCCGGCGACCGCCCCGAGGTCGTGCTCGGCGTCGTGATGGCGCACGCCTCCCGCACCTTCCCGCAGATCGCCGCCATCGTCCTGAACGGCGGCTTCGAGCTCCCCGCCCAGGTCCAGCGCCTGATCGAAGGGCTCGGCGTCACACTGCCGATCGTCGAAACGGGGCTGGGCACCCAAGCCACCTCCAGCAAACTGACCGCCGTCCGCGGCCGCCTCACCAAGGACGCCCCACGCAAGATCGACACCGCGCTCGCGCTCTTCGACCAGTACGTCGACGGCCCCGCGCTCCTCGACCAACTCGCGCTCGCCCGGAGCAGCGCGGTCACCCCGCTGATGTTCGAGCACCGGCTGGTCGACCGCGCCGTCTCCGACCGCCGCCACATCGTCCTCCCCGAAGGCGGCGAGGAGCGGATCCTCCGGGCGGCCGACGTACTGCTCCGGCGTGGTGTCGCGGACCTCACGCTGCTCGGGGACCCGACCGTGATCAGCCAGCAGGCCGCGACCCTCGGCGTCGACGTCAGCGCGGCGAACGTCGTACATCCCGAACACAGCGACCTGGCCGAGCGGTTCGCCGCGGAGTACCACCGGCTGCGCAAGCACCGCGGCGTGGACCTCGACCGGGCGCGTGAGCTGGTCCGGGACGTCTCGTACTTCGGCACGATGATGGTCCAGCTCGGCCTCGCCGACGGCATGGTGTCCGGCGCCGTCCACACCACCGCTCACACGATCCGCCCGGCACTCGAGGTCGTGAAGACCGTTCTGGACGTCTCCGTGGTCTCGTCGGTGTTCTTCATGTGCCTGGAGAACCAGGTCCTGGTGTACGGCGACTGCGCGGTGAACCCGGACCCGACCGCGGAGCAGCTGGCCGACATCGCGATCTCCTCGGCCGCCACCGCTGCCGCGTTCGGGGTCGAGCCGCGGATCGCGATGCTGTCGTACTCGACCGGCACGTCCGGCGCCGGCACCGACGTCGAGAAGGTGTCCAAGGCAACGACCATCGTCCGCGAACGCGCCCCCGAGCTGCCGGTCGAGGGCCCGATCCAGTACGACGCCGCGATCGACGCCGCCGTCGCCCGGACCAAGCTCCCGGACTCCCCCGTGGCCGGCAAGGCGACCGTGTTCGTGTTCCCAGACCTCAACACCGGCAACAACACCTACAAGGCCGTGCAGCGCTCCGCCAACGCCGTCGCGGTCGGGCCGGTGCTGCAGGGCCTCCGCAAACCGGTCAACGACCTGTCCCGCGGCGCCACGGTCCGGGACATCGTCAACACGGTCGCGATCACCGCGATCCAGGCTCAGCAAGGCGGCGCGCGATGAGTGAACACGTCCTGGTGATCAACGCTGGATCGTCCTCACTGAAGTACAGCCTGGTCGACGCCGCGTCGGGTACGGCGGCCGCGACCGGTCTCGTCGAACGGATCGGCGAGGAGCAGAGCCACCAGGTGCACCACGGCCCGTCCGGTGACTTCGACGACGACCAGCCGGTCGCGAACCACGAGGCTGCTCTGGAGGCCGCCGTACGGGCGTTCGGCAAGCACGGGCCGTCGCTCTCGGAGGTCGACATCGTGGCGGTCGGGCATCGGGTCGTGCACGGCGGCGACCGGTTCGCGGCGCCCGCGCTGGTGGACGACGAGCTGATCGCGGCGGTCACGGACCTGGTCCCGCTGGCGCCGTTGCACAACCCCGCGAACCTCGAAGGGATCGAGGTCGCGCGCCGGCTGTTCCCGGACCTGCCGCACGTCGCGGTGTTCGACACGGCCTTTCACCAGACGTTGCCGCCGTACGCCTACACGTACGCCGTACCGTCGTCGTGGCCGGCCGAGTACGGCATCCGGCGGTACGGGTTCCACGGGACGTCGCACGCGTTCGTGTCGGAGCAGGCGGCCCGGCTGCTCGGCCGCGAACCGGGCGAGCTGAACGTGATCGTCCTGCACCTCGGCAACGGCTGCTCCGCGGCCGCGATCCGCGGCGGGCAGTCCGTCGACACGTCGATGGGGCTGACGCCGTTGGAGGGGCTGGTGATGGGCACGCGCTCCGGCGACCTCGATCCGGCCGTCCACGGGCACCTCGCGCGGGTCGCCGGGCAGTCGGCCGAGGAGACCGACCGGGTGCTGAACTCGGAGTCCGGGCTGAAGGGCTTGGCCGGCGCGAACGACTTCCGCGAGGTGCTGAAGCGGCGCGCGGACGGCGACGAACGGGCGCAGCTCGCGTTCGACGTCTACTGCTACCGGCTGAAGAAGTACGTCGGCGCGTACTACGCGGTTCTCGGCACCGTCGACGCGATCGTGTTCACCGCCGGTGTCGGCCAGCACTCCGCCGAGGCACGCGCCGCCGCACTCGCGGGGCTGGAGCCGCTCGGCATCCAGCTGGACCCGGTCCGCAACGCGGACCCGGGCGACAACCTGGTCAGTACGGACGACAGCCCGGTCAAGGTGCTGGTCATCCCGACGAACGAGGAGTGGGAGATCGCCCGTCAGTCCGTGGGCGTGCTCACCGGCCGCTGACGCGCCTGCCGTCCTTCGGTGGTCGCGGCCAGCACGATGACGTAGCCGACGGCAAGCAACCACAGTCCCCCGGGGTCCTTGGTGATCAGTTCCGCGATGCCGCCGAGCGCCACCAGTACGCCGACGGCCTGACCCGCGACCGACGCGATCGCTGTCGCCTTCCGCGGGTCGCCGTACCGGTGCCACAGCACTGCGCGCAGGACGCGGCCGCCGTCCAGTGGTACGCCGGGCAGCAGGTTGAACACACACAGCGCGAGGTTCATCACAGCGAGCCACAGCACGGACATCTCGAGCAGACTGTGCTCCCTTGCCCGGAGCAACAGTCCCGCGCCGAGACCCAGTCCACCGAGGCCGAGGCTCGCCGCGGGACCGGAGGCAGCGATCAGGAACGCGCCGCGCGGGGTCTCCGGGTCGCCGTCGAGAACGCTCACGCCGCCCAGCATCCAGAGCGTGATCCGCTGCACCGGCACCCGGAACCGCAGCGCCGTCAGCGCGTGCGCCAGCTCGTGGACGAGCAGCGACAGCACGAACACGACGGCGACCAGTACGCCGGTGATCCAGTACGCCGCCGTACCGCGGTCGGGCACGAGATACGGCAGGGTCGTCCAGCCGAGCATGCCGGTGACGACCACCACCATCCCCAGGATCGACCAGTGCGCGCCGATCGGGATGCCGGCGATGCGGCCGAAGCGGAACGTTTCCCTCATGCGCGGCTCCCCTCCACTCAGCCGGCGCCCCCGCAGCCAGTGTAGGTAGCGCCCGAAACGCCGGGGTCAGGGCTGGGCGGCCCAGTCGCTCCAGCTCGCCTTGGCGCCGGAGTCGCCGATGCGGACGACGTCGTACACAGCGCCGCCGGCGACGAGGACGGCGATCACGGTCAGGACCGCGGTGACGGCGCCTGAGGCGGGCGCCAGGAACAGGCGTTTCACCGGCGTCCGGCCGGTGCTCTCCCGCTGACGCCACCACACGAGCAGGGCGAGGACCGCGACGCCGATGGCCGCGTAGATGGCGGTGTCGCCGAGCTCGGTGTGCTTCTGGATGAGCGGGCTGGGCGTCAGGTGGCGTTCGAGCCATTCACCGGCGTTGGTGGTGATGGGGACCAGGACGACGACGATCAGGGAAAGCACCAGGTTGGGACCGGCCAGGCGCCGCCGGGCGGCCGGCCAGAGCGCGGTCACCGCGAGCAGCAGGGCCGCGAGCGGGAGCAGTACGACGATCGCGTGGACGAGGAGGACGTGGGCGGGGAGACCGTTGACAGTCTTCATGGGGGTCACGCTGGCAGCCGGATCTTGGTGAATTCTTGGAGCCCTCAGCCGGTGCACAGCGACCGTGCACACTGGAGATCGGAGGGAGCGACCGATGGCCACTGCGACCAGGGCGCGGCCGGCCTGGTACCACCGGGTCTGGTCCGCGGTCTCTCTCGTCGTGCTCGTCGCCATCGTGGAGTACGTCGTACTCCCGAAGCTCTCGGTCGCCCGGGAGTCGCTCGACCGGGTCTCCCGGCTGAACCCGGCCTGGCTGATCACCGCGATCGCCCTCGAAGCCGCCTCACTCGTCTGCTACTCGCTCTTCAGCCGCGCGCTGCTGAACGGCAGCGCCGTCCGGTTCTCGTGGATCCTGCGCTCCGACCTCGCCGGGTACGGCGTGAGCCACGTCGTACCCGGCGGGGCAGCCACCGCGACCGCGGTCCGGTTCCGGCTGCTGGTCAGCGGCGGCGCGAAGCCGGCCGACGTGACCGCGACGGTCACCGCGGAGGCCATCGGCTCGCCGCTCGCGCTGGTCCTGATCGCCTGGTTGTCGACAATCCCCGCGGTCATCCTCCGCGACGCGACCCCGGCGTACCTGACGCTGTTCCTGGTCGGGCTCGTCGCGCTCGCCTGCGGGCTGCTGGCGGTCCGCGAGCGGTCCAGGGTCGAACGGCTCGCCGCGCGCCTCGTCCGCGCCGTCGTCCATCGGATGCCGCAGCGCATCGGCCCGTGGATCGAGTCCGTCGCGCTCCGGCTCCGCGACCTGCTCGCCGACCCCGAGGTCCGGAAGGCGTTCCTGCTCTGGGCCACCCTGAACTGGCTCCTGGACGCGGCGGTCCTGTGGACGTTCCTCGCCGCGTTCGGCGCGCCGGTCAGCCCGGTCCCGGTGCTGCTCGCGTACTGCGCCGCGAACCTGGCGGCCGTCGTACCGCTCACGCCCGGTGGGATCGCGGTCGTCGAAGGTGTCGCGATCTCCAGCCTGCTCGGCTTCGGCGTACCGGGTGAGGCGGCGGTCCTCGCCGTACTGTCCTGGCGGCTGCTCCAGTTCTGGGCGCCGGTCCCGCTGGCCGGGCTGTGCTACCTGAGCCTGCGCGTCAAGGCTCGATGAGCCCGGCGCGGATCGCGTAGCGGGTCAGCTCGGTCCGGTCGCGCATGCCGAGCTTCTGCAGGATGTTCGCCCGGTGCCGCTCGACCGTCTTCTGACTGATGGTCAGCAATCCGGCGATCTCCCTGGACGGGTACCCCTCGGCGATCAGCTTCACGACCTCGTCCTCGCGGGCGGTCAGTACCTGCCCGGGCACCCGCTCGCCCCGCCGTACCCGGTCCACGTAGTCGCGGACCAGCGTGCTCATCACGCCCGGATACAGGAACGACTCGCCCCGGCCCGCCGCCCGGCACGCGTCGACCAGATCCCGGTCGGCGACCGACTTCAGCACGTAGCCGCTCGCCCCGGCCTTCAGCGCGGCGAAGAAGTACTGCTCGTTGTCGTACATCGACAGCATCAGCATCTTCGGCGGATCCCGCCGCCGGGACAGCTCCCGCGCCGCCTGCAGCCCGGTCATCCGCGGCATCGCGACATCCAGTACGACCAGATCGACCGGTGTGTCCCGGAAAGCTTGCAACGCCTCGGCGCCGTCCCCTGCCTCGGCCACCACCCGCAGATCCGGCTCGCTGTCGAGGATCAGCCGTACGCCGCGCCGTACCAGCGCGTGGTCGTCCGCGAGCAGGATCCGGATCATCGCCGCTCCAACGGGACGGCCAGCCGGACCGACGTACCCGGCTCCCCTGGGCCGACCGTCAGCTCGGCCCCGATCAGCATCGCCCGCTCCCGCATCCCGCGGATCCCGGTCCCGTCCTCGGCGCCACGCATCCCCGTCCCGTCGTCGTCGACCTGCAAGATCACCACCTCGCCCTGCCGCCGCAGCGACAGCTGTACGCCGGCCGCCTGCGAGTGCCGGGCCGCGTTCGTCAGCGCCTCCTGCGCGACCCGGTAGATCACCAGCTCACGCTCCGCCCCCAACTCCGGCAGCCCAGGCGACGTGACCCGCCGTACCCGCATCCCGTGCGCGGAGAACTCGGTCGCGAGCGCCGCCAGTGCACTCTGCAGCCCGAGATCCTCCAGTACGCCGGGCCGCAGCCGGCGCGCCACGCCCCGCACCTCGTCGAGGGTCGCCCGCGCGGTCTCCTGCACCTCCATCAGCTCCTGCTGAACGGCCGGCGGCAGGCCCGACGACAACTGTTTCAGCCCGAGCAGTACGGCGGTCAGCCCCTGCCCGATCTCGTCGTGCAGCTCGCGCGCGATCCGGTGCCGCTCGGCCTCCTGCGCCTCGAGCGCCATCGCGTTGCTCCGGCCGCGCTCCAGCTCCAGCCGTTCGAGCATCGCGTTGAACCCGCGGACGAGATGCTCCACCGCACTGTTCCGCGACTCCGGCAACCTCCGGCCGGGACGCTGCAGGTCGACCGAGTCCATCAGCCGCGCCAGCCGATCCAGCGGCGCGAGACTGGTCCGCAGCAGGATCGAGTTCAGTACGACGATGCCGATCAGGCCGAGCACCAGAACGACCGCCTCCGACTCCAGCACGGTCGCGGACACCGTGACCGGAGCCAGTGCGAGCGCGGCCGTTCCGGCCACGAACACCAGCCCGTTGATCAGGCAGACCCGCCAGTACAAAGGCATTCCGTTCACCTCTCCACCTTCCACCACGCGCCTCCGCCACGTCCATGAAGACGGCCAAAAGTGGGTGCCAGCACTCATACCGCCGGCGCGATCCGGCCCGCAGACTGGAAGCGCGGCGAGGCGCGCCCGACGTGCCGAGGGGGTCGTTGGCGGAGCGTCTCGCCGCGTCCACACGGCTCCGGGAGGCAGCATGCTGTTCACGCCGACGTCGATTCTCGTCGCGCTCCTCGTCCTGACGCTGGTCGCCGCGCTCGAACCGCGCGTGGTGCCCCACGACCGCGTCCTCGTCGTACTGCGCTCCGGCCGCGTCGACCGGGTGGTCGCCGCCGGGATCGCGCTCCGGCTGCCGTTGCTGGACAGCTACGTCTGGTTGCCGAAGGCATCCACCCGGCATCCGCTCGCGGTGGTCGCGCGGAGCCGCGAGGGCGTCGAGGTCCGGATCTCCGCCGAGGTCGGTCTCGAGATCGTGGATGCAGCAGCGGCCGTCGAGCACACGCTGCACCCGGTCGACCTCGCGCTCGACGAGATCGAACGGGCCTTGACCCGGGTTGTCGCCCGCTGCGACGTCACGGCGCTCGCCGAGCTCCCGTCGTACCTCGAGCTCGCGGTCGACGTGCCCGGGGTGCGGGTGTCCGCGGTGGACGTCGGCGCCGTGGAGATCGCGCTCACGCCGTACGCGCTCCGCTCGGCCGGCGGTCAGACGAAGTAGCGCAGCCACACGTACACCCAGGCGATTCCGATGCTCAGCGCGGTCACCACGAGGCCGTACCGGGTGAACTGCCAGAACGTGATGTGGTGCCCGCTGCGCGACGCGATGCCGAGGGCAACCACATTCGCGCTCGCGGCGACCGCCGTACCGTTGCCGCCGAAGTCGGCGCCGAGCGCGAACGCCCACCACAACGCCTTCCCGGTCTGCGGCTCCTGCTCGACGACACCCTCCACTACCGACGTCATCGTCGCGACGTACGGGATGTTGTCGAAGAACGCGCCGAGTACGCCGGAACCGAACAGCAGAGCGGTTGCCGCCAGCAAGTACCGGTCACCGATCGCGGCCACCGCCCAGTCGCCGATCGCCTCGATCACACCGGTGTGGGTGAGCCCGGACACCATCACGAACAGGCCCATGAAGAACACCAGCGTCGCCCATTCGACCTCGCGCAGGACTTCGCCGACATCGGCCTTCGAGACCAGCACCATGACGCCCGCGCCGATCAGCGCGACCAGCGACGGCTCCAGGTGCAGGACCGAGTGCAGCGAGAAGGCGGCGACCATCAGGCCGAGCACGATCAGGCACTTCACCAGCAGCCACGGGTCGCGGATCGCGCGCCGCTCCTGCAGCGCGAGGACGGCCGCGACCTGCGCCGGGTTGAACCGGAAGTCCTTGCGGAACAGGAACCGCGAGAGGATCACGAACAGCACGAACACGATCACGACGATCGGCGTCATGTGCACCAGGAAGTCGTTGAACGACAGGCCGGCCCGGCTGCCGATGATGATGTTCGGCGGGTCCCCGATCAGGGTCGCGGCGCCGCCGATGTTCGACGCCAGCACCTCGGCGATCAGGTACGGCTGCGGCGGGATCCGGAGCCGTTCGCAGACCACGATCGTGACCGGCGCGACCAGCATGATCGTGGTCACGTTGTCGAGGAACGGCGAGGCGACCGCGGTGATCAGCATCAGCAGCACCATCAGCCGGTACGGCCGGCCGCGGGACCGTTTCGCCGCCCAGATGCCGAGGTAGTCGAACACCCCGGTCTGCTTGACGATCCCGATCACGACCATCATGCCGAGCAGCAGGAAGATCACGTTCCAGTCGATCCCGGCATGCTCGGAGAAGAACACCTCGGTCCCCGGCGCGAGCCCGAGGACCAGCATCGCGGCGGCGCCGATCAGCACCACCTTCACCTTGTCGGCCTTCTCGGTCGCGATGAAGAAGAACGCCAGGCCGAAGATCACCAACGCGACGAGTGGCCTCACGCTCACCCCGGCGGCTGGTCCTCGAGCCCGGCGACCGCCAGACTCGTCAGCAGGCGGTCCAGCGTGATCACACCGGTCAGCACCCGGTCCGCGCTGACCATCGCGATCAGCGGGCTGCGGCCGCGGGCCATCAGCGCGGCGATCTCCAGCAGCGTCGCGTCTTCGGTCAACGTCAGCGGCCGTGCGACCGGGCGCGGCAGACAGTCGCCGACCGTGAGGCCGCCGAGCTCACGCCAGAACCCGTCGGCCGACGACTCGTCGACGGTACGGGACAGCATCGGGTCGTCCTGGTACGCCGCTGGGATGCTCAGGCGCAGTACCTGAGATCCCGGCAGTACGGCGACCGGCCGGCCGGTGTCGTCGACAACGACGAGGCCGGGCAGGCGTCCTACGGCCATCAGTTGTACCGCTTTGACCACCGGGTCGGCCACGGTGACCGTCGGCAGCCGCACCGCTATGTCCACGGCCCGCATCGGCGCCCCTTGCCCAATCGCAACACTCACCAGACCTCCCCTGACGACGTACTCAGGAGTCAAGTCTTGTTGCCGGCGGTGGGCGGAACCATGGGGTCCACACCCCAACTTCCGGGGTCAGATCACGCGGGGTGGAGCGGCTGTCTTGTCGCTGCGGGCAACGCGAAGCCGCACCCGGTGGCGCAGCCGAGGGAGCCCGAGAACTGTGTGCAGCTCCGCGGCGGCGTCGGTGACCGCGGCCTGTACTGTCTCCAGCTCCGCGCTCGGCTCGATCGTGCACTGCAGCTCGGCAACCAACTCGCCCCGATCGGCAACCACCCGTCCGGAGGCGTCGCGGATCTCCGGAAGGCGGCACAGATCTACTGCGGCCGCCGCAACCGCCGCATGGGCATCCGCAACCAACCGCCCGGCTCCATCGTCGGCTCGCCGTTCGTCGATCAGGTGGAAGCGGCCGTTGACTCGGCGGGGTAGGTGGGCGGTGAGCCACCACAGGCCGAGGCCGGCGACGACCAGACCCCCTCCACCTGTTGCCCAGGGCCACCAACCGGCTGTCGGCCGGTTCGGGATTGTGAGCTGATGGGTCGTGCCGGCGTGCCACCAGAGGAGCGCCAGGGTGCCGGCGCCGATCAGGGTGAGGGCGACCAGCACGCCGACAGCGCGATCCAGGGCGATGACTCCGCGGCGCATGTCAGTCCTCCCTCAGGTCGACGCGGACGCGGGGCTTGGGGGTGACGGTGCTCAATCGGTCCGCGACCGCCGTACCCACCTCGTCGTGCACTCTCGAGGGATCACCGAACATCGTCACGGTCGCCTGCAACCGCCGCCGCTTCGCCACCACCGACGCGGCCGTCACCGAATCCACCCACTCCGCACTGTCCGCCGCCAACCGCGCCGCGGCCGCCGGGCGGATCCACACCATCTCCCCCACCGCCAGATGCGTCCGCCGCCGCGGCTTCAAAGCCCCCACCAGCAGAACCACCCCAACCACGATCACCACACTCCCCACCCACGGCAACCACCCACCCGCCCCCACAACCACAGTCCGCCCGAACCACCCCTCCGGAACCACCCGCCCCCGCAACAACCCGGTCCCCCGCAACATCTCCGCAACGCCAACACCCCCCACCCCAACCAAAACCAACGCCCCTACAACCCCAATCCCCCAAGCCGCAGCCCCCGCCACCGGCCCCTTGGCCGCCACCACCCCCGCCCGCTCGCCCACCCCGACCGCCTCCGCACGACCGTCCACCACCCCGCCGGCCGCGGTGGGGCCCTCATCCACCCCCGCACCGGCGTCCCCCGCCCGACGACCCGCCCCGACCCCAACCCGCTCCGGGCGACCGTCCACGCCCCCACTGGCCGCCCCCGTGCGATCGTCCGCCCCCGTGCCGTCCACCTCCGCGCCGTCCACCCCCGCGCGGACCGCCTCCCTGCGGACCACCTCCCCGCGGGCCGACGCCGCGCGGCCGTTCACCTCAGCCGCCGGCAGCCCCGTACGTCCGTCCGCCTCCGTCGGCGAGGATGTGCGGGGTTCGACGGCGGTGATGTCTACGTCAACTCGGTCTATGCCGAGGCCGGTGAAGCGTTCGACGTCTTCGGTGACGGCTTGGCGGACCTCGGTGGCTATCTCTGCCAGCGGCCGGCCCCAGGCCGCCGCGAGCTCGAGCTCGATGCGGGTACGGCGGCCCGCGACCACCGCCCGCGCCTTCGGCAGCCCGCGCCCGAGCACGCTGTCCCGGCGTACCACCGCACCATGCCTCCGCGCGGTGATCTCGGCGATCCGTTCGACCGCCCGCTGGGCGATCACGAGCCGCCCTCGATCACCCCCGTACGAGACCGAGGACGGCTCAGCTCCGGGCGCGGCCGTGGCCTCAGCCACGACCACGACGCGAGATCAGGTCGTCGATGCCCTTCGTCCCGTCGGACAGGAAGCGGCCGACGACGAGCCCGACCGTGCCCAGGACGAGCGCGAGCAGGAAGCCGGGGAACCCGCCGGCCGCGGCGGCGATGGCGATCAGCAGACCGGCGAACAGACCGATGGTCGACGTGCTCACATGCGCTCCTCAGGGGATGGGGTTGGGCTACCGGACCCGGCGTTCGGCCGGCGGTTCGGCAGTGTCGTCGTCGTCCTCGTCGTCGCCTTCGAGGTGGACGTCGCTGACCGCGATGTTCACCTCGGTGACCTCGAGTCCGGTCATCCGTTCGACCGCCGAGATCACGTTCTGGCGGATCGCGCCGGCCAGGTCGGCGATGCTCACGCCGTACTCCGCGACCAGTTCGATGTCGACGGCGGCCTGCGTCTCGCCGACCTCGACCGACACGCCCTGGGACAGGTTGGTCCGGGAGCCGGGGATCCGCTCGCGGAGCATCCCGACCGCGCGGGCCGCGCCGCCGCCGAGCGCGTGCACGCCCTCGATCTCGCGGGTCGCGATGCCGGCGATCTTCGACACCACGATGTCCGCGATCACGGTCTTCCCGGCGGCGTCGGTGCCGGTGCCGCCGGCAACGATCTCCTCGGCGGCCGGGCCGGCGGTGCCTCGTGCGGAGTTCCTGGCGGCGGTCTTGGCGGCAGTCACGGTCTCGGTCATCGGACGGTGCCTTTCTGGTCAGGGTGTGGTGCCCGTACGACGGTTGGACACCGGCACGTCCCGAATTGTCACGCGCCGGACCAGCGTGACATGTCTCACGCCGTCGATCCGGGAGGTTACCGTGACAGGTGTGCCACCGGCGTCGTCATCCCGACATGAACCACCTGGACCCGCGATGACGGGCGGTCCGGCCCTGATCGAACTGGACGAGGCGACGCTGGTCGCGCGCGCCCGCGATCGGGACGCGGGATCGTTCGAACTGCTGGTCCGGCGGTACCAGCGGCGGATCTACACGCTCTGCCTGCGGATGCTGGACGGCGCCAGCGGCGAGGCGGAGGACATCACGCAGGAAACGTTCGTGACCGCGTGGCGGCGGCTGCCCGAGATCCGGAACGACGCCGCGTTCGGCGGCTGGCTCTACCGGACCGCGACGAACAAGTGCCTGACCGTCCTGCAACGCCGCCGCCCGACGGTCGACCTCGACGACCAGCACCCGGCGACCGACGACGACCCGGCGCGTACGGCGGGCACGAGCGCCGCGATGGACGCGCTCTCACACGCGCTCCGGCAGCTGCCGCCGCAGCAACGGGCGTGCTGGCTGCTCCGCGAGGTGCACGGCCGTTCGTACCAGGAGATCGCCGAACTGGTCGGTACGACGCCGACCGCCGTCCGCGGACGGATAGCCAGAGCCCGCGCCGAGCTCGCGGAGGTGATGAAGCCATGGAGGTGACCGATCTCCACCCACTGGCCTGCGGCCGAACGGTCGAGGACGTCTGGGAGGAACTCGACAGCGGTACGCCGAGCGCGCACCTGGCCGACTGCCCGCACTGCCGCACCGCGCGGGCGAGCCTGGAGCAGCTGGCCGCGGCGACCGAGATGCTGATCGACGACCCGGTCGACGTACCGACGGGGCTGCTGGACCGGATCATGACCGCGGTCCGGGCGGACGTGAATCTGGGGCGGACGATTCCGCTCGGGTCCGCGGACGTGCAGCTGTCGGTGCCGGCGTTGGCCGCCGTACTGCGGTATGCCGTCGACGGCGTGCCGGGGATCCGGGCTCGGCAGTGCCGGATCGAGCTGGTCGACGACGACGCCGTGCGGGTGTCGATGACGGTTGCGCTGAAGTTCGGCGCCGGGCAGGTCGGCGCGCTCGAGGAGGCTCGGGAGCGGGCTGCTGCCGCGCTGCGCGCGCAGATCGGGTACGCCGTCGAGAGCCTCGACTTCGAGGTTGTCGATGTGTGGACGGATCCTTTGTGACGCCGGACGACGCGGCGGAGGTGGAGCGGGTCGAGCTGGCTGAGGTGGCGGCTGCCGCGGCTCGTTCGGTGGCCGGGGTGGTGCGGTTGCAGCCGGGACTGGTCGGGTTACTGAAGCAGCTCGCGGCGCAGGCGTGGGAACGGGCGACCGGGCGGCCGGTGCCCGACATCGCGGGCATCGACGTCGAGCTGCGCGCCGACGGCCGGGTCGAGGTCGGCGCGCGGATCGTGACGGCGGCGACCCATCGGGCCGCCGAGGTGGGCGCCGCGGTCCATGCCTCGATCAGCACCGCGGTCGAGTCCGTCACCGGTACGGCGCCACAGGTCCGGGTCCGCATCGTCGAGATCGCCCTCGAGCCGAACCGCTGACCCGCGCGGTGATCTCCAGGCCCGCTTAGGGTCGTGGGTATGGACGAGTGGCGGTTCGGGCGGCTGATCGACGAGGCCGCGGTGATGCCGGCGTACGACGACAGCGGCTTCGAGGCGGTGACGTTGCCGCACACCGTCGTACCGCTGTCGTGGCGGGACTGGGACGCCGACTCGTGGGAGGGGCGGTGGTGCTACCGGCGCTGGGTCGACGTACCTGCCGATGCCCGACGCGTGTTCGTCGACGTGGACGGGGCGCTCCACGCGGCCTCGGTGTACGTGAACGGCGAGCTGGCGGGCTCGCAGAAGGGCGGGTATCTCGCGCACACGTACGAGGTGACGCCGAGGCCGGGGGCCAACCTGATCGCCGTCGTGCTCGACACCCGCTGGCTGCCGATCCCGCCGAACGGGCACCCGGACGGGCACGGCGCCGTCGACTACTACCAGCCCGGCGGCCTCTCGCGGTCCGTCGACGTCCGCTTCGAACGCGACACCTTCATCTCCGACGTGTACGCCCGCCCCCTGGACGTCCTCGACCCCGCCACCCGGCGCCTCGAGGTGACGTGCACGCTCGACGGCGAGCCCGAGCAGGTAGAGGTCGAACTCCGGGCACCGGACGGCCGCGTCATCGCCGCCGGCTCCGGCACCAGCCTGACCCTGCGTCACCTCGACGTACAGCTCTGGTCGCCTGACTCGCCCGTCCTGTACGACGTGGTCGCCCGGCTCGGCAACGGCAGCGAGCGGACCGTGCGGATCGGGTTCCGCGAGGCGCGGTTCGAGGTCGACGGGTTCTACCTCAACGGCGAGCGCCTGGAGTTATTCGGGCTGAACCGGCACCAGCTCTTCCCCTGGACCGGGATGGCGATGCCCGATCGCGTGCAGCGCCGCGACGCCGAGATCCTCCGTAACGAGCTGAACTGCACGATGGTCCGCTGCGCGCACTACCCGCAGTCCCCCGCGTTCCTGGACGCCTGCGACGAACTCGGGCTGCTCGTCTTCGAGGAGATTCCCGGCTGGCAGTACGTCGGTGACGCCGCCTGGCAGGACCTGGTGGTCGCCGATGTCGAGCGGATGATCCCCCGTGACCGCAACCGCCCGTCGGTGGTCGTGTGGGGCGTACGGGTGAACGAGTCGGCGAACTACCCGGACCTGTACCGGCGTACCCAGAAGGTTGCCAAGGCGCTCGACCCGGACCGCGCGACCAGCGGCGCGATGGTCGCCTCGGAGTACTCGACGGACGACTTCCACCAGGACGTGTTCGCGTACAACGACTACGCCCACGACGACACCGGCGCGACCCTGCTCGAACCGCTGCCCGACATCCCGTACCTGGTGACCGAGGCGATCGGTTCGCTCGCCGGGCCGCACTTCTACCGGCGGACCGATCCGCAGGACGTGCAGGCGCGGCAGGCGTTCCTGCATGCGCAGGTGCACCAGCAGTCGGCCGTCGACGACCGGTACCTCGGCGTCGTCGCCTGGCAGGCGTTCGACTACGACTCCGAGAACGGCTGGGTCGACCATCGGCTGAAGTGCAACGGCGTCGCCGACACGTTCCGGATCCCGAAGCTCGGCGCCGCGATCTACCGGTCCCAGGTGTCGCGGGCGCGCCGGCCGGTGATCGCGCCCGCGTTCTACTGGGACGGATCGGCGCCGGACGAGCTGATGATCTGCTCGAACTGCGACAAGCTCGAGGTGTTCGCCGACGGCGAGCTGGTCGCGACGGTCCACCCCGACACCGAACGCTTCGGCGCACTGCCCTACCCGCCGTCGTTCGTGCCGCGGCCAGCGGGACGTGAGCTGCGGATCGACGGCTACGTCGACGATCGTCCGGTCATCAGCCGCAGCTTCAGCGCCGAGGCGGATCACCTGGAACTGGTTGCCGACGACACCGAACTGACCGCCGACGGCACCCGGATGGTGCTCCAGGCAACAGATGCCTACGGCAACCTCATCCCCACGACGGGCACCGTCACCTTCGACCTCGACGGACCCGCGCAGCTCACCGGTGACAAGACCTTCGCACTCGAGGCCAACGGCGGCGCGGTCGCGGTCTGGGTACGGCCGAGCGGGCCTGGCCGCATCACCCTCACCGCGGCCCATCCGAGGCTGGGCACCGCAGCTGTCACCGTGACCGCGATCTGAGCCACCCACCGAGCGCGCTCGCCAGCGCCACCGGAGCATCGTACTGGATCAGGTGGCCCGCGTCCGGGATCTCGGCGTACGACGCGCCCGGGATCAGCCCGGCCAGCCGACGGCCCGTCTCGGTCGGAATCCACGCGTCGTCCCGGCCCCACACCACCCGCACCGGGATCGTCAACGAGCCGAGCAGCCGCTCGTTCGTGACCAGGAACTCCTCGTCGTACTGCGCGATCTGCCGGTAGAAGGCCGGCTGCCCGGTCTCCGTGCACCACGGACCGATCAGCTCCGCCAGCTCCTCGTCCCGCAACCCACGATGACTCGCCGCGCTCACGTACGCCCGCAGGATCGCCTCGTGGATGTACGCCGGCAGTTCGTCCAGCGTCTCCGGATGCCGCTTCACGAACCGGAAGAACGCCGACCCGCTCGGCGGAATCGCCACGACGTCGACGAGCATCAACGACGCGTACGCCGCCTTCTCGACCAGGGCCGCGCGCAACGAGACCGCACCGCCGAAGTCGTGCGCGACGACGTGCGGCCGATCCAGCTCCCACTGCTCGAGCAGCGCCGCGAACGCCCGGGCCTGCGCGTCGAAGTCCACCGGATGCGCGGGGTCCATCGACGACTCGCCGTACCCGGGCATGTCCCACAGGTACACGGTGAAGTCGTGGCTCAGCGCGTCGGCGTACCGCGACCAGACCCGCGACGAGAACGGCGTCCCGTGGCAGAACACCACCGGCGGACCGCTGCCCACCCGTTCCCAGGCGATCGATCGTCCGTCCCATCCGAATCGTTCGTCCATGAACCTCACCCAACCATGACGGAAGATCACAGCGGTCAGGCGAGGTGCGCGATCTGCTCCTGGATCCGGAACTCGAGACCGTCCGCGACCGCCAGGTACACGTCCTGGTCGACCAGGTTCCCGTCGAGCCGGAGCAGCCCGCGCGGGCTGTCGTAGAAATGCCCGCTCGGCAGCCCCGCCGACACCGCGACCGTGCCGCTGACCTCACCCAGGCGGGCGAGGAAACGGATCGCCTCGTAGCAGGACTCGCCGACCGCGTTGAGCGCCGGGGCGTACGGCCCGAAGCGGGCGTAGTACTGCCGGGCGAACTCGCTGCTCTCGACCGTCGGCAGACCGTCGAAGTACGCCGCGGCCGCATACACCCCGTGGTTCGCCCCGGGTCCGCCGCCGAGTAACGTGTTCTCCTCGACCGCCGTACTCAGCCGGATCATCCGCTCGCTCAACCCGCCGGCCGCGAACTGGCGGTTGAAGTGCACCGCGTCCTGGCCCATCAGCAACATGATCACGCCGTCGGCCGCGGTCGCGCGCAGCCCGTCGATCACGTTCCGGAAGTCCGCCGTACCGAGCGGGACGTACGCCGAGTGCACGATCTCGGAACCCGTTCCCTGCAAGGCTTCCCGCGCCACCGAGCCGGTCACCCGCGGATAGACGTAATCATTGCCGACGACAACCCACCGCCGCGCACCGAGCTGCTCGCGCAACCAGTGCGTTGCCGGGAGCAACTGGTTCACCGGCCGCTCGCCGAGCATGAACACCCCGGGCGTGTCGTCGCCGCCCTCGTGCATCGCGGCGAACGCGTACACGACCTGCCCGCCGATCCGCCGGGTCAGCGCGACGCGTACGGCGGAGATGTGCCACCCGGCCACCGCCGCCACCCGCCCCGAGTCGACCAGCTGCCCGACCTCCTCGGCAACGACCTCGGGCGACCGGCCCGCGTCCACCTCGACCAGCTCGACGCGCCGGCCGGCGATCCCGTTCGCGGCGTTCAACTGCTCCACGGCGAACTGCCCGCAGGCCAGGCAGGACGGGCCGTAGATCCCGGTCGGACCCTGCCGCGGCACGACGAAGGCGATCGGCAGTACGTCGGTACGCCGCACGTCCACCTCCTCCGGGTCGCCGACCAGTCTGACCGAATCGGAGGCGGAAGTTCGAGTGAACCGGCTATATTCCCAGCACCTGAACCGGGAGGGGGCCGGCGTGCTGCTCATACTGAAGCGGATGGAGCGACAGCTCGAACTCGGGCTGCAGCCGTTGCTCGACGAGTTCGGGCTGACGATCGAGCAGTGGCGGATCATGGCCGCGCTGCGGGCCGAGCCCGGTCAGCCGATGTCGGTGCTGGCGGAGTCCGCCGTACTCCCGGCCGCGAGCCTGACCCGGCACGTGGACAAGCTGGTCGAACGCGGGCTGGTACTGCGCCGCATCCACCCCGACGACAAGCGGCGGATCGTCGCGGCGCTCTCGCCCGTCGGCGGCACCGTCGCCGAGCGGCTCGGCGGCGTCCAGCGGGAGCTCGAGGGCGAGCTGGCGAAGTACTTCCAGATGGAAATACGTGAACGTAGCAGCTCGGCAACACAGCGGTAACACGGCGTTCCTAGGTTCCTTCCATTCGGGTGCATCCCCCGCCGGCAGCGTCGCCGGCCCGCCGGAGCACCGCTCGCCCGAAGGTGCCGCAGGAGTTCCGCCATGACTGTTGAACCCTCGCTCGACGACCGCACCACCGCCTCACCGACCCCCACCACCGCGACCCGCGAGACGCTGGAGGACTACACGCTGCGGTTCGCGCCGCGCAGCTACCGGAAGTGGTCGACCGGCGTCGTCGCCGTCTCGGCCCTCGGCGGGATCGCGTACCTCGCCGACTTCGCGATCGGCGCCAACATCGGGATCTCGTACGGGACCACGAACGCGCTCTGGGGCATCGCGATCTTCGCGGTGGTGATCTTCGCAACCGGCCTGCCGCTCGCCTACTACGCCGCGCGGTACAACATCGACCTCGACCTGATCACCCGCGGCAGCGGCTTCGGGTACTACGGGTCCGTTGTCACCAACGTGATCTTCGCGTCGTTCACGTTCATCTTCTTCGCGCTCGAAGGCTCGATCATGGCGCAGGGCCTGTACCTCGGGCTGCACGTGCCACTGTGGCTCGGGTACGCCGTGTCCACGCTGGTGATCTTCCCGCTGGTGATCTACGGGATGAAGGTGCTCTCCACGCTGCAGGTGTGGACGACGCCGCTGTGGCTGATCCTGATGGTGCTGCCGTTCTGCTACCTGCTGATCTCGCACCCGTCGTCGGTGTCGACGTTCTTCGCCTACGGTCCGCACGCCGACTTCGGGTCGATGCTCCTCGCCGCGGGCGTCTGCCTGTCGCTGATCGCGCAGATCGCCGAGCAGATCGACTACCTGCGGTTCATGCCGCCGAAGACCCCGTCGAACTCACGACGGTGGTGGACCGCGGTGCTGCTGGCCGGTCCCGGTTGGGTCATCTTCGGCGCTCTGAAGCAGGTGATCGGGCTGTTCCTCGCGGTCTACATCATCGCCCAGGTCGACGGTGGTACGGCGATCGCGAACCAGCCGGTGCACCAGTTCCTCGAGATCTACCGCGGGTTCCTGCCGGGGTGGCTCGCGATGACGCTGGCCGTCGTACTCGTGGTCATCTCGCAGGTGAAGATCAACGTCACGAACGCGTACTCCGGTTCGCTGGCCTGGACGAACTCGTACACCCGGCTGACCCGGCACTACCCCGGCCGGCTGGTGTTCCTCGGGTTCAACCTGGTGATCGCGCTGGTGCTGATGGAGGCGAACATGTTCGACTTCCTCAACACGATCCTCGGGTTCTACGCGAACTGCGGGATGGCGTGGATCGTGGTGGTCGCCTCGGACATCGTGTTCAACAAGTACCTGCTCAAGCTGTCGCCCAAGGCGCCGGAGTTCCGTCGCGGCATGCTGTACGCCGTGAACCCGGTCGGCTTCGTGTCGATGGCGCTGGCCGCGGGCGTGTCGATCGTGGTGTTCTTCGGCGGCCTCGGTTCCGGGATCAAGCCGTACTCCCCGCTCGTCGCGATCGGCCTGGCGCTGGTGCTGCCGCCCGTACTGGCTGTCATCACGCGCGGGAAGTACTACCTCCGCCGTACCGACGACGGGCTCGACCTCCCGATGTACGACGACCACGGCAACCCGTCCGGCGAGGTCCTCACCTGCCACGTGTGCCGGCAGGACTACGAGCGCCCCGACATGACCGCCTGCGAAACCCACGACGCCGCGGTGTGTTCGCTGTGCCTCAGTACGGACAAGGTCGCCGACCACGTCCTACCGTTGCAGTCATGAACTTCACCCCCGCCGACGTCGAGAAGCTGCTGCTCTCCGTGGCCGGCATGGTCGCCCGCGACCGGCTGGCCCGGGGGGTGCTGCTCAACCACCCCGAGGCCGTCGCACTCCTCAGCACCTGGGTCATCGAACGCGCCCGCGAAGGCTCCCAGGTCGCGGACCTGATGGAGTCAGGTCGCACGGTCCTCACCCGCGACCAGGTGATGCCAGGCGTCGCCGACCTCCTGCACGACGTACAGGTAGAAGCAACCTTCCCCGACGGCCGCAAACTCGTAACCATCCACAACCCGATCATCTGAGGACAGATCCGATGGCTGACGACGGTACACTTAGCAAGGAAGGACAGGGGGCGCACACACCAGCCCCCGGAGCGATCCGGGTCCGACCGGGCACCATCCGACTGAACACCGATCGATCGGACGGCGAGCGGCTGCGGCTGGTGATCGTGAATGCGGGCGATCGGCCGATTCAGGTTGGGTCGCATCTGCATCTGCCGGAGGCGAACTCGGCGCTGGAGTTCGATCGGGAGGCGGCGCGGGGATTTCGGCTGGACATCCCGTCGGGTACGTCGCAGCGGTTCGAGCCGGGGGCCTCGCGCGAGGTCGCGCTGGTCGCGCTGCGCGGGAATCGGCGGGTGCCCGGCATCCAGGTGAAGACGACCGCCGACGCCGAGCTCGGTCCGGTGGGCAATGGTTGAGATCTCGCGGGCGGCGTACGCCGCGTTGTACGGGCCGACCGTCGGCGATCAGGTGCGGCTCGGGGACACCGATCTGTGGATCGAGGTGGAGCGGGACCTCACCGTGGGTGGTGAGGAGGTGGTGTTCGGCGGCGGGAAGTCGATCCGCGAGTCGATGGCACAGGGTACGGCGACCCGCGCGGACGGGGCGCCGGACACCGTGATCACCAACGTGCTGGTGGTCGACTGGTGGGGCATCGTGCGCGCGGACGTCGGCATCCGGGACGGGCGGATCGTCGCGCTCGGGCGGGCCGGGAACCCGGACATCGCGGACGGCGTACACCCGGACCTCCGGATCGGCCCGTCGACCGACGTGATCGCCGGCGAGGGCCGGATCCTCACCGCCGGCGCGATCGACTCGCACGTCCACCTGCTCTCGCCGTCGCAGCTGCACGAGGCGCTCGCGACCGGGATCACCACGATCGTCGGCGGCGGCACCGGCCCGAGCGAAGGGTCGAAGGCCACCACGGTCACCCCGGGCGCGTGGCACCTCGAGAAGATGCACCGCGCGCTGGACGCCGTACCGCTGAACGTGCTGCTGCTCGGCAAGGGCAACACCGTCAGCGCCGAGGCACTCGCCGAGCAGGCACTCGCGGGCGCGGCCGGGTACAAGGTGCACGAGGACTGGGGGTCGACGCCCGCCGCGATCGACTCAGCGCTGCGGGCCGCGGACGAGTGGGGGCTCCAGGTCGCCCTGCACGCGGACAGCCTGAACGAGGCCGGGTACGTCGAGTCCACGCTGAACGCGATCGCGGGCCGCGGCATCCACGCGTTCCACGTCGAGGGCGCGGGCGGCGGGCACGCACCGGACATCCTCTCGATCGCGTCGTACCCGCACGTCATCCCGGGCTCGACCAACCCGACGCTGCCGCACACGGTCAACACGGTCGCCGAGCATCTCGACATGCTGATGGTGTGCCACCACCTCAGCCCGGACGTACCCGAGGATCTCGCCTTCGCCGAGTCCCGGATCCGCGCGACCACGATCGCGGCCGAGGACGTCCTGCACGACCTCGGCGCGCTCTCGGTCACGTCCTCGGACGCGCAGGCGATGGGCCGGATCGGCGAGGTGATCACCCGGACCTGGCAGGTCGCCCACGTGATGAAGCATCGCCGCGGACCGCTGGGTGGACCAGCGGACAACGAGCGGGTCCGGCGGTACGTCGCGAAGTACACGATCAACCCGGCGATCGCGCACGGGATCGACCATGTCGTCGGATCCGTCGAGGAAGGGAAGCTCGCGGACCTGACGCTGTGGGATCCGCGGTACTTCGGGGTCCGCCCGAACCTGGTGATCAAGGGCGGCGCGATCGCGTGGGCGGCGCTCGGTGATCCGAACGCGTCGATCCCGACGCCGCAGCCGGTGCTGATGCGGCCCGCGTTCGGGGACGCGATCGGGGCCGACCTGTCGTACACGTTCGTGTCGCCGGCGGCGCTGGCCGACGGGCTGGCGGGGCGGCTCGGGTTGCGGCGAGAGCTGCTCGGCGTACGGCCGACGCGCGAGGTCACGAAGGCGGACCTGAAGAACAACGACGCGTTGCCGGCGATCGACATCGATCCGGAGACGTTCGCGATCAAGGTCGACGGCGAGCTGATCGAGCCCGCGCCGGCCGCGGTGCTGCCACTCGCTCAGCTGTATTCGATGTTCTGATGAGCGCCCCCGAACTCGTCGCCCTGATGCTGGCCGACGGCCGCCTGCCCACCGGCGGCCACACCCAGTCCGCCGGCCTGGAACCCGCCGTCCGCGCCGGCCTGGGTGCCGACGGCAAGCGACTCACCGACGTCGCGGAGTACGCCCGCGACCGCCTCCACACAGTCACCCGAGTAGAAGCCGCCACCGCCACGGTCACCCGCCACCTGACCCTCCTCCCACCGACTCGTGTGAAACGGCTCCACCCCGATCCACGACTCGATGAAGGAGGCGTGGCTGGGTTGGGGGTGGTGGAGCGGGCTTGGGCGGCTCGGACGTGTAGTCAGGTGGTGCGGGGGGTGTCACGGCGGCAGGGGCGGTTGTTGCTGCGGTTGGCGGTGCGGGTTTGGCCGGAGGTTGGCGAGTATCTTCCGGTGGATCGGGAGGTGCCGCGGCCGATCGTGCTGGGGGTGGTTGCCGCGGTCAACGGGTTGTCGGCGGAGCAGCTCGTGCGGGTGGTCGCGTACGACGACGTGCAGACCGTGGTGTCCGCATCGCTCAAGCTGCTTCCGGTGGATCCGGCGGAGGCGGCGGGGTGGCTCGCGGGGCTGCACGACGAGATCGAGCGGCTCGTCAAGGACGTCGCGCCGCTCACCGAACCGGACGCGATCCCGGCCGACGGCGCGCCCCTGATCGACCTGTTCGCCCACCAGCACGCGACCGAAAGAATGAGGCTGTTCCATGCCTGAGACCCGCTCCTTCCGCCTCGGCGTCGCCGGGCCGGTCGGCACCGGCAAGAGCTCGCTGATCGCGACCGTCTGCCGCGAACTGTCCGCCGAACTCCGGCTCGGCGTGATCACCAACGACATCTACACCGACGAGGACGCGCGCCTGCTCAAGGCCGCCGGCGTCCTCGACCCCGAACGCATCCGCGCCGTCGAGACCGGCGCCTGCCCGCACACCGCGATCCGCGACGACGTCACCCCGAACCTGATCGCGGTCGAGGACCTCGAGCGCGCCTTCGCCCCGCTCGACGTGGTGCTGGTCGAGTCCGGCGGCGACAACCTGACAGCGACCTTCTCCCCCGCCCTCGTCGACGCGCAGATCTTCGTCCTCGACGTGGCCGGCGGCGGCGACGTCGCCCGCAAGGGCGGACCGGGGATCGCCCGCGCGGACCTGCTGATCGTCAACAAGACCGACCTCGCGCCGTACGTCGAGGTCGACGTCGAGCAGATGGTCCGCGACGCCGAGGCCGCCCGCGGCGGCAAGCCGGTCATCGCGCTGTCCCGGAAGGACCCGGCCTCGATCGCCCGGCTAACGGACTGGGTCCGCTCGATGCGGTCCGCCGTACACGCCGGCGACCACACGCCCGTCGACCCGGGCCCGATGGCGCCGCACTCCCACACCGGCGAGAACGGCGAGGTCGTTGTCCACACGCATTGAGGTCGTCGCCGACCCGGTCCGCCACCGGTGCCTGCTGACGACCGGCCACCTCTCCCCGCGCCGGCTCCCCGGACGCCCTGGCGTCGTCCGGGTCGCCCTCGTACAGGCCGGTGCGCTCCTGCTCGCGGGTGACGAAGTACGCATCGAGGTCGTCGTCGCGGGCGCCGTCCGGCTGGAGATCGTGGAGACCGCCGGGACCGTTGCCTACGGCATGCGTGGCGGCTCGGCCCGGTGGGACATCGACATCACGCTGACCGACGGCGCGAGCCTGCAGTGGTACGGCGAACCGTTCGTCGTCGCCGCCGACGCCGACGTCACGCGTACGACGACCACCCGCCTCACCACCGGCTGCACCGCCCAGCTCCGCGAGTCCATCGTCCTGGGCCGCCACCGCGAGACCGGCGGCCGGCTGCACACCAGCACCCGCGCCTGGCTCAACGACCAGCCACTGCTCGCCGAAGACCTCGACCTCCGCCACAGCTGGGCGATCCTCGGCACCGCCCGCTGCCTCGACACAGTCACCACCCTCGGCGTCCGCCTGCCCGACACCCCACAGACCCTGCAACTCGAAGGCCCCGGCTCGATCGCCCGCCAACTGGTCCACGAGCAGCACCAAAGCACCCTGTGAGCTACAAGAACGTCGACAGCAGCAGGGTCATGCCGAGACCCATCACGGAGATCACCGTCTCCATCACCGACCAGGTTTTGATGGTCTCCCCGACGGTCATGCCGAAGTACTCCTTGACCAGCCAGAAGCCGGCGTCGTTCACATGCGAGAAGAACAGCGAGCCGGCACCGATCGCGAGCACGACCAGGGCGATGTGTGTGGTGCTGAGGCCGGTCGCCAGCGGGGCGACGATGCCGGCCGCGGTCACGGTCGCGACGGTCGCGGAACCGGTGGCGAGCCGGATCAGTACGGCGACGATCCAGCCGAGCAGCAACGCCGACAGGTTCGCGGCGATCGCGATCTTCGCGATCGCGGTACCGGTACCGCCGTCCACCAGGACCTGCTTGAAGCCACCGCCGGCGCCGACGATCAGCATCACGCCGGAGATCGGCAGCAGGCTCTCGCCGATCTTCCGGCTCAGCTCGGGAACGCCGAAGCCGACCGCGGTGCCGAACGTGTACATCGCCACCAGTACGGCGATCAGCAGCGCGACCACCGGGTCACCGATGAACTGCAGCACCGGGTAGATCGCGTTGTCCTTGCTCATCCACACGTCCGACGCGGCCTTGATCAGCATCAGCGCGACCGGCAGCAGGACGGTGGTCAGCGTCGCCGCGAAGCTCGGCGTCCGGGTCCGCGTCGTACCGGCCGCGGGCTGCGGCGCGGCGTGCTGCGCGCCATGGGTCATGTCCTGCGGGGCGTCGTGCGCGGCGGCGTGCGGCTCCGGCTCGGAGTCGTGGTGGCCGGAGCCGACCTCGAGCGCGGCACCGGCGGCGCCGATCGGGACCCACTTCGCGGCCAGCCGGCCGAACAGCGGCCCGGCCACGATCACGGTCGGGATCGCCACCAGCAGCCCGAGCGCGAGCGTGATGCCGACGTTGCCCTTCAGTACGCCGATCGCGGCCAGCGGACCGGGGTGCGGCGGCACGAACCCGTGCAGCACCGACAGGCCGGCCAGCGCGGGGATCCCCAGCAGCATCGCGCGGGCGCCGGTACGGCGGACCGCGAGCACCACCACCGGGATCAGCAGCACCAGGCCGATCTCGAAGAACATCGGGATGCCGATGATGAACGCGATCAGCGCCATCTTCCACGGCAGGGCGCCGGGCTTGCCGCGCAGCAACGTGTCGACGACCTGGTCCGCGCCGCCGGAGTCGGCGAGCAGCTTCCCGACCATCGCACCGAGCGCGATCAGCACACCGACGTACCCGAGGACACTGCCGACGCCGTTCTCGTAGGACTTCGTCACGTCGCCGGCCGCGATCCCGGACGCGACGCCGACGAACAGCGCACCGATCGTCAGCGACAGGAACGCGTGCACCTTGAGCGCGACGATCAGCACCACGATGATCGCGATGCCGAGCACCGCCATGATCAGCACCCGGGTGTCGTGCCCGTTCCACGGCGCGTGCACGTCCGCCTCTGCCACCAACGGAAGACCGACTTCGTACGCGAGACCCATAGCTCTCCTTCGGTCGCGACCCCCACTTCGCAGTTTGCCACCAACCCTTGGATTCCGCCGGGCGACGCGGCGCAGTCGTCAGGTAGAACCAGGGGCTTGTCCCGGCGCATGATGGTGGCGTGAGCACGTGCTGGTGTTGCGGCAACGAACTCGACGAGCGCGAACTGGTCGGCCTGGGCCTGCACCCGGAGGTACAGATCTGCCTGCGCTGCACGGTCGCCCTCCGGCAGCGCGGCCGCGAACGCGAGGACCAGCTCCGACCGGGACCGCTGACGAACCTGCGGACCGGCGTACGACGGTCGCGCGACCTGGTGATGCGGCGCGGCTGGCACCGCCTGCCCGTCGTCGGCGCCTTCCTACGCCACCTCAACCGGCACCTTCCGTAACTGCCACCAGGGTCGGGCGTTCGAGGTCTTGCGGTCGAATTATCGATCACTTACAGTCTGGGCCGGCAGCCAAAATGTGATCGATAACTTTTTCTCCGGAGCAGCACGTCGCGCGACCTCCCCGCCCATGTGAGGACCAACCGTCATGCCCAGACATCGCTTCTTCCGACCCTTGCTCGCCGGCCTGGTGGCGGCGACCGCGACCGTCGCGGGGCTGCCGTCCGTCGGCGCCCCGCCCAGCACACCGACGTACTCGAATCCCTTGATGAGCGACATCGCCCAGGCGTTCTCGGACGCCGGGCTGATCCGCGCCAAGGACGGCGCCTGGTACGCGTACGCGACCAACACCAGTCTCACCCGCGAGAACGCACAGAACGGCGGACCGCAGCACCTGATCCCGATGGTGCGCTCCACCGACCTGGTGCACTGGACGTTCCTCGGCGACGCGTTCAGCCAGGCGAACCACCCGCAGTGGGCCGGCTGGCCGCAGAAGGGGTACTGGGCACCCGATGTCCGGTACGTCGACGGCGAGTACTACATGTACTACTCGGCGCCCGGCTCCACCTCGCTCGACGCCGCGATCGGCCTGGCCACCGCCCCGACCCCGGCCGGGCCGTGGACCGACGTCGGCCACCCCGTCGTGAACTTCGTGAAGGACAGCGAGGTGATGGAGATCGACCCGATGATGTTCATCGACTCCGACGGCACGAAGTACCTGTACTACGGCTCGTTCCGCAAGGGCGGCATCCACGTCGTCAAGCTCACCGCCGACGGCCGCAACACGGTCGGCGAGTCCACGCAGGTCGTCTCCGGCGAACGCGGCGAAGGCACCTGGGTCCAGAAGCGCGGGCCTTGGTACTACCTCTTCTACTCCGGCTACGGCTGCTGCATGGGCACCGACGGCGGTGGCGGCTACCCGGTGCTCGCCGGCCGGTCCGCCTCCCCCACCGGTCCGTTCGTCGACGAGAACGGCCGGTCGCTGACGTCCGACCGGCCGGGCGGCTCGATCGTGAACTCGTTCAACGGCAACTCGCTGAACGCCACCGGCCACAACGCGATCACCGTCGACCGCTCCGGCCAGGAGTGGAACATCGTCAACTCCGACATCCGCGCCGATCGCACCTGGGGCGGCCGCCCGCAGTCGATGGACCGCCTGGACTGGGTCGGCGGCTGGCCGACGGTCCGCGCCGGGCAGTGGACCTCCGACACCCCGCAGCCCGCGCCCGACACTAATGCGACAGTCGGAAGCTCGTTCGACTCGTCCGACCTGACCGGCTGGCGTTCGGTCGCGGGCTCCTGGACCAGCGACGACGGGTACGCCGCCTCCACGTCGCCGTCCGGGCTGCTCGTCAGCGAGAAGAGCGGAACCGCCGACTACCGCGTCGAGGCCGACCTGCGCACGTCGTCCGGTCCGGCCGGTGTCGTGTTCGGGTACCGCTCGTCCCGCAACTACGCCGTTGTTTGGCTCGACCCGCAGCGCGGGGTGCTCCGCGTCGAACAGCGCGTCGGTGGCAAGATCGTCAGTACGACGGAACGCCCGCTCTACCAGGGATTCCGGTACGACACCTGGCACTCGGTCACCGTCGAGGTCCGCAACGGCCGCGCCGCGGTCCAGGTCGCTCCGTCGTTCGGCGACAACCCGCTCGGCGAGATCGACGTCCAGCTCGCGCCCGGTCTGAGCGGTCCTGCGCAGTTCGGGCTCACCGGTACGGCGCAGGGCGACAACCTCGCGATGGCGCGGCTGTACCAGCCGGTGACACGCAAGGTCGCCGACCCCAAGGTCGGTCCGCTGCTCCCGGCGTACAGCGACGAGTTCACCGGGACCGACCCCCGTTGGCAGTGGACCGGCGCGAACCAGGGCCAGGTTGCGGACGGCCAACTCAACTGGGACACCCAGGCGACGAACCTCAGCACCGACGCCACCGTCGCGCTGCGGGACGCACCGGAGGGCGACTTCACGGTGGAGACCAAGCTGACGCTGCCCTTCGCCAGTACGACGGGCAACGGGCGGGCCGGGCTGATCGCCTGGACCTCGCGGACCAGTTCGTTGCAGCTGGCACCTACCCGGACCAACGCCGTACAGCAGACGTTCCTGTGGCCGGGGGCCGACCCGAGCCCGTGGCCGGAGGCGATCCAGCTCGGGCCGAGCGCCGACACGATGTGGCTGCGGTTGCGGCACACCACGCGCGACGGACAGCACCTGTTCCAGGCGGCGACCAGTCTGGACGGCAAGCACTGGCAGTGGGGCAGCTACTGGTACCTGCCGGCCGGGCCGCTGAAGTTCGGGCTGATCTCGATGGGCGGCGCCGGCTCGACCGCGCACTTCGACTACGTGCGGACCTACGGGGCGGCCTCATGACGCTCACGCGCCGCACGCTGCTCGCGAGCGGCGCGGCCGGGGTATTCGCCGCGGGGTTGTCACCGGGTCAGCCGGCGATCGCGACACCGGCCGACGAGGACGGGTACGACCTCTGGCTTCGCTATCGTCCGCTCCCCCATCGGGACGACCTCGCCCGGCAGCTCACCCACATCGTTGTCATCGGCAACCACGCCGTACTGCGGTCCGCCGGGGCCGAACTGTCCCGCGGACTGTCCGGACTGCTCGGGCGGTCGGTGCCGGTCGTCGGTCAGACCGGCAAAGGGGCTGTCGTCGTCGGCGTCGGGGCGCTGGCCGAGGAGAGCTTCACGATCAAACGCCGAGCGGACCGGGTGGAGATCACCGGCGGCGACGAGCGGGGCGCGCTGTACGGCGCGTTCCGCTTCCTCCAGCACCTGCAGCGACAGCGCCCGCTGCCGAACCTCAACCTCGCGGACCGTCCGGCCTCGCCGCTGCGGATGCTCAACCACTGGGACAACCTCAACGGCAGCATCGAGCGCGGGTACGCCGGCAAGTCGATCTTCGCCTGGGACGAGCTCCCCGGCCTCCGCGAGCGGTACGTCGACTACGCGCGAGCGATCGCGTCCGTCGGTGTCAACAACACGGTCGTCAACAACGTGAACGCCAGCGCCGACTTCCTCCGCAGCGAGCGGCTGACCGGGCTCGCGGCGCTGGCCGGCGTGCTGCGCCAGTGGGGTGTGCGGCTGTGGCTGTCGGCGAACTACGCCGCGCCGATCACGCTCACCGCCGGGCAGGTCACCGTGGCCGATCCGTTCGATCCCGGTGTTCAGAAGTGGTGGCAGGACAAGATCGACGAGATCTACCGGCTGATCCCGGACTTCGGCGGGTTCCTGGTCAAGGCCAACTCCGAAGGGCAGCCGGGGCCGCTCGACTACGGGCGCACGCATGCCGACGGCGCCAACATGCTCGCCGACCGATTGGCGCCGTACGGCGGGAAGCTGGTCTGGAGGTCGTTCGTCCACGAGGGGTTCTCGGACTGGGCTCAGTACCAGTACAACGTGTTCCATCCGCTCGACGGGCAGTTCCACGAGAACGCGATCGTGCAGACGAAGAACGGGCCGATCGACTTCCAGGTACGGGAGCCGGTGAATCCGTTGTTCGGCGGACTGCCTCGGACGAATCAGCTGGTCGAGTTGGAGATCACGCAGGAATACACGGGGCATTCGACCCACCTTTGTTATCTGGTGCCGGAGTGGAAGACCGTTCTCGGGTTCCCGACGTACCAGGCGCCCGGGGAAACGGTGGCGGGCGTCGTCGCCGGCATGGCTGGTGTGGTGAACATCGGCGACGACCGGGACTGGACCGGGTACCAGCTCGGGGCGGCGAACACGCACGGGTTCGCGCGGCTGGCGTGGAACCCGCGGTTGTCCGCGGACGAGATCGTGACCGAGTGGATCGAGCTGACGTTCGGGCTCGACCAGCAGGTCGGGTCGGCGCTGAAGGCCGTCATGTTGCAATCGTGGGAGACGTACGAGAGTTATACGTCGCCGCTCGGGATGGGGTATCTGACCTATCCGCTCGGCGCGCATTTCCTGCCGGACCCGGCCGCTACCCACAACCTGTCGCATTACACGACATCGGAGGGCACCGGGTTCGACCGCACGGCAGTTTTCCCGAAGTTGTACGCCGACCATTGGCGGGACATCTACGCATCGCTGGATGACTGCCCGGACGAGTTGTTGCTGTTCATGCATTGGGTTCCGTATACGCATCGGTTGAAGTCCGGGAAGACGGTTGTCCAGCACATCTACGACAGTCATTTCGACGGATACGCGCGGGTGCTGGAGTTCCAGCGGGCGTGGGGCCGACTGGCTGGGCGGATCGACGCGGCGCGGCATGCCGCCATCGCGGCGACGTTCGACGCGCACGCCGTCGAGGCGGAGCGCTGGCGGGACACGATCGTGTCGTACTTCTATGGGTACTCGCGGATCCTGTCGACGGGGACGGAGTGGTTGCAGGTCGAGTACCCGAACCGCGGGCTGCTGATCGGTGGGATCGCCAACGACCTGCCGTTGCAGCTCACCAACGCGTTCCGGACCTCGCAGACCGTTGCCGCCGCGGTCCGGCCGGTGGACTCCTCGTGGCAGGTCGGGACGACCTCGGTGGCGATCGAGTCCGGGGCGTCGGCGAGCATCACGGTGCCCGTCACTCCCCCGTTGGTCACGGACCTGGTGGAGGTGGCGATCGACACCGGGAAGACGGCGTTGGGTGCGGAGCATCAGACGTTCGTGGTCACGCCCGACGCGGCGCAGTGTCACCTGGCGCTGGACATCGGGACCGTGGACAGCCCACTGGTGCCGGTGTATGCGCGGGTGTCTCCCAGTACGACGTGGGATGCGACGCGCGGGTACGGGTGGGTGGGTACGGCGCCACAGCCTCGTGATCGTGGTGCCGCGTGGGACGCACTCCGGCGGGACTTCGTCGGGGACTATCCGGCGCGGACGTTCCGGATTACGTTGCCGCCCGGGAAGGTGCGGTTGTCCGCGCTCGTCGGCGACGGCGGCCCGGACTGCCCGCCGACGATCATCACCGAGGCCGGCACGGTACTCGCCGAGTCGACCGATCTCCCCGGCGGCGTCTTCGCCTGGATCCACGCCGACCTCGACGGCGGCCCGACCGGCCGCACCGCCGACCTGGTGCTGGACAGTGACCCCGACCGCTTCTGGCACCTAGGCGCACTCATCCTCACCTGACACCGCCGCAGCAGGCTCATACCCGGAACGAGACGGGTGCCTCAGTCGGCCGAGGACAGCAACCGCTCGAGCACCTCGCCTGCCTCGTCGTACCCGGCGTCGGCGATCCGCTGCAGCTCCCGCAGATCGCGAGTGGCCGCCGCGCGCCTGGTCAGCAGTTCGCCGGCGTGCGGGCAGCCTTCGTCCAGGAGGTCGCTCAGCTCTGGTACGTCGTCGCGCGCGTCGGCCAGGTCGGCGAGGCGGTCGAGTGCGCGTTCGTTGCCGTCGTCGGCGAGGGCGCGGAGGGTTTCGCGGTCGAAGGTCGTCATACGGCGAGCCTGTGGGCTTGCCCCTGGGGAAAGGTCAAGCTGGTCCTGTGATCACGATCGGCCAGCTGGCGCAGTACGTCGGTGTCTCGACCAAGACGATCCGGGTCTACCACGCGAAGGGCCTGCTCCCGGAGCCGCCGCGGGACGCGTCCGGGTACCGCCGGTACACCGCGCAGGACCTCGTCGAGCTGATCAAGGTCCGCACACTCGCCGAGTCCGGCATGCCGCTCGCCCGGATCGCCCGGCTGACCGCCGGCTCGCCAGAGGACCTACGGTCCGCGGCCGCCGCCGCGGAGGCGGAGCTGTCGGCCCGCATCGACCGCCTGCGCGAGACCCGCGGCAGACTCCATGAGCTTGCTGCCGGCAACAACCCGTTCCTGCCCGGCGACGTCGAGCAGCACCTGCGGCGGCTGCACGACCTCGGCTTCTCGGACCGCTGGATCGCGCTAGAGCGCGACCTGTGGATCCTCACCTTCGCCACCGACCCAGACACCGCACGCCGCAACTTCGCCGACCAGGCCGAGGCGCAGACTGATCCCGTCCTCGGGCAGCTGTACCTCGACTGCGACCGCGCCCCCGACCTGTCGCCGGACGACCCCACTCTCGACGACCTCGCCGTACGGATCGTCGACGCGTCCCTCGCCCGCTACCCGGCCGAGGAGCTGCGGGAGCAGTTGGCCGACGCGGCGCTCCCCCAGCTGGTCCAGGCCTCCGTCACGGCCGGCTCCCCGGCCTGGGAGCGCCTCGACACGCTGATCCGGCGCGGGCTCAGCCGACGTGTACCCAGGGACGGTTCGGCCGGTTCGGCTCGGCCCGGCGGAGGACCTCGCGGGTGACCGGCGGTACGTCGCCCTCGCCGGAGATCACGTAGCGGAACAGGAAGTAGAACGGGTTGCCCTCGGCCCACGCGAAGTAGATGTGCGGCATCACCTGCCAGTCGTCGCGGATCTTCAGCAGCAGGGCGGCGATCGCGTTCGGGACGCTCGGGCTGTCGACGCGCAGGATCTTGTAGCCGAACCGCTCCTCGCCGCGGACGTCCAGTTCGCTCTCGAACTGCGAGGCGTCGGTCAGCGTCACCTCGAGGAACAGGATCGGCGGCCCCTCCGGCAGGTTCCGCACCTCGCGCTGCTCGGCCTCCTTCTCCTGGTACTCCGCCTCGTCGCGGGCGTCCGGCTCGTTCGCGATGATCCGCAGCTCGCCGTACTCCGCGGCGGCCGAGATCAGCCGGCACGCCTCCGCGTCGAAGCGCACCTCGGTGGCGCGCAGCTCGAGCGACCGGGTGGCGCGCGAGATCAGCGAGGTGAGGACGATCGCGACGATGAAGAACGACGCGATCTGTACGCCGTCCGGCCGCTCGATGATGTTGGCGATCGTGGTGTAGAGCAGCACCAGGCTGATCACGCCGAACCCGACGGTCCGGAACCGCTCGCCCTTGCGCCGCGCCGACAACGTGACCGCGATCGACGCGGACATGATCAGCACGAGTACGCCGGTCGCGTACGCCCCGCCCTGCGCGTCGACGTTCGCCTTGAACAGCAGCGTGATCACGAACCCGATCACCGCGAACACCAGGACGAGCGGCCGGGTCGCGCGCGCCCAGTCCGGCACCATGCCGTACCGCGGCAGGTACCGCGGCACGATGTTCAGCAGCCCGGCCATCGCGGACGCGCCGGCGAACCACAGGATCAGGATCGTGCTCACGTCGTACACGGTCCCGAAGACGTTGCCGAGGTGCTCGTGCGCGAGGTAGGCCAGCGCCCGCCCGGACGCGGAGCCGCCGTCCTTGAACTCGGCCTCGGGGATCAGCACGATCGTCGTGAAGCTGCTGGTGATCAGGAACCCGCTCATGATCAGCGCCGCGGTGGTGAGCAGCTTGCGGGTGTTCCGGATCCGGGTCGCCGGGTGCGCCGGGTCGTCGTCCGGCGCGCCGTCGACCTGCGGCATCACCGCGACGCCGGTCTCGAACCCGGACAGGCCGAGCGCGAGCTTCGGGAACACGACCAGCGAGATGCCGATCATCACCCAGATGTTCGAGTGCTCGGTGGTCAGCATCCCGCGCCAGTTGGTGACCAGTTCGGGCGCGGTGATCACGTGCCAGAGGGCGTTCCCGACCACGATCAGGTTCAGCCCGAGGTAGATCCCGACCAGTGCGACCGCGATCCCGATCGCCTCCCCGAAGCCGCGCAGGAACACCCCGGCGAGCAGCGCCAGCAACAGCAGCGTGATGATCACTTCCTTGCCGTGCAGCCACTGCGGGACATACGGGTTCTCGACCACGTGCGCGGTGGCGTCCGCCGCCGACAGCGTCATCGTGATGATGAAGTCGGTCGCCATGAAGCCGAGCAGGACGAGGATCGTGAACTTGCCCTTCCAGCGGCCGAGCAGCCGGTCGAGCATCGCGATCGACCCCTCGCCGTGCGGGCTCTCCGCCGCCACCCGCCGGTACACCGGCAGCGCACCGAGCAGCGTCAGCAGTACCAGGATCAGCGTCGCCACCGGCGCCAGCAGCCCGACTGCGGCGGCCGCGATCGCCGGCTGGTAACCGAGCGTGGAGAAGTAGTCGACACCGGTCAGGCACATCACCTTCCACCACCGGTGCGTCGGATGCGGCGCCGGGCGGTGCGGGCCCTGGTGTCCGACGGGCCGGTCGTGCAGCAACCACGCGAGGACCTTGCCGTGCGTAGGCGGCGGCACACCGACCGTCTCGTTCTCACGCGTTTCTGTCACCGCTGGGAGCCTAACGAGCAGGTCAGGGACCCTTGGCGGTTTCTAACGCGTCTCTAACAGCGATGTCGGCAGCACCACTACGGCTCGAAGCGGTAGCCCATGCCGGGTTCGGTGATCAGGTGGTCGGGGCGGGCGGGGTCGAGTTCGAGCTTGCGGCGGAGTTGGGCCATGTAGACGCGGAGGTAGTTCGTCTCGGCCTCGTAGCCAGGGCCCCAGACGTCGTGCAGGAGTTGTTTCTGGCCGATGAGCTTGCCCGGGTTGCGGACCAGGATCTCCAGCAGGTTCCACTCGGTGGGGGTCAGCCGTACGTCGCCCTCCGCGGTGGTGGCGCGCTTCGCGGCGAGGTCGAGCGTGAAGGCCGCCGTACGGACGGTGGCCGCGCCCAGGTCGGCCGTCGTACGGCGTAACGCGGCGCGGATCCGGGCCAGCAGCTCGTCCATGCCGAACGGCTTGGTGACGTAGTCGTCGGCGCCCGCGTCGAGGGCGGCGACCTTGTCCGCCTGGGCATCGCGGGCCGACAGTACGACGATCGGCGCGGTGCACCAGCCGCGCAGACCGTGGACGACCTCCACACCGTTGATGTCAGGCAGCCCGAGGTCGAGGATGACCAGGTCGGGCGGCCGCTTACCGGCGGCCGCAAGGGCGGAGGTGCCATCGGCGGCGGTGTCGACCTCGTAGTGCCGGGCGCGCAGGTTGATCGCCAGCGCGCGGAGCAGGCGTCGGTCGTCGTCCACGATCAGGACCCGGCTCACGGTGCCACCGGCAACGTCACGGTCATCGTCAGGCCGCCGCCCGGCGTCGGTCCCGGGGTGAGCGAGCCGGCCATCGCTTCCGTGAATCCCCGGGCGATCGCGAGCCCGAGCCCGACGCCCCCGTCCGCGGGATTGTCCCCGAGCCGCTGGAACGGCGTGAACATCCGCGCGAAGTCCTCCGCCGGTACGCCGGGACCGGTGTCGACCACCGTCACGCGGACCGTGCCGGCGTCCGCGGACGCGCCGACCCGGACGGCCGCCGCACCGTAGCGGCGGGCGTTGTCGACCAGGTTCGCGAGCACCCGTTCGAGCAGACCCGCGTCCGCGAGCACGAGCGGCAGGTCGTCGGGTACGTCGACCACGACAGCCTCCCGCGGTACGCCGACCAGCGCCTTGCCGACGATCTCGTCGAGCACCAGCGGGCGTGGATCGACGCTCAGCGCACCGGCCTGCAGACGGCTCATCGCGAGCAGGTTGGAGATCAGGTCGTCGAGCCGGTCCGCGCTCTCCTCGATCGTCTCCAGCAGTTCGCCCTGCTCGTCCGGGCTCCACACGACGTCGCTCTGCCGGAGGCTCGAGACGGCCGCCTTGATACCGGACAGCGGCGTCCGCAGGTCGTGCCCGACGGCGGCGAGCAGCGCGGCGCGGAGCTTGTCGATCTCGGCGAGCTGGGCCGCCTCGCCGACCAGCTCCCGGTCCTCCCAGGCCCGCGCCGCCGCGCCGGCCAGCCGGGTCAGCAGCTTCCGGTCCTCGGCGAACAGTTCGGGGCCTTCGGCAACCATCACCAGGCCGTCGCGGGCCGGGACCGAGATCACCGGGCTGCCCTGCAACGGCGGCCCGGCGAGCGCGACCTGGTCGGCACCGCGCAGCAGGGCCACCGAGATCATGCCGAACGTCTCCCGGACCTCCTCCAGGACCGCGTTCAGCGAGTCGCCGGTCACCGGTTCGGCGGTGATCCGGGACAGCACCTCCGCCTCGCTGCGGCTGCGCGCGGCCGCGATCCGGCGGCTGGCCGCCAGGTCGACCGTGACGCTGACCGTCACCGCGACGATGACGAACACCGACAGCGCGATGATGCTGTCGCGCTGCTCGACGGCGAACGTGTGGTACGGCGTGGTGAAGAAGAAGTTTGCCAGCAGCACCGACCCGAAGGCGGCCACGACGCCGGGCAGGATGCCGCCGGTGACCGCGATCAGTACGACGAGCAGCAGGTACAGCAGCAGGATGCTCTCCAGCGCGAGGCTGTCCCGGACCGGTACCAGGACGATCGTCAGGACCGGCAGACTGCCGACGACCAGGCCGAGGCCGGTCCACAGCCGGGCCCGGCGACCGTGCCGGGTCGGCCTGGTCCTGCCTATCGAGCGTCCGGCAGCGTCCGGCCTGCGGTCCTGCTCCACGATGCCACTGTTACACGCCTTGCGATCACACGGGAGCCCCACGCCGCGGCTTGCGCACTGGGACCGCCGCCGGCGGCACGGCACGACGGGCCTCGAGCCCTTCCGCGGAGCCGAGCTGCCACGGCACGTTGATCACCATCACCCCGGGCTGGAACAGCAGGCGGGCCTTCAACCGCAGCGCGCTCTGGTTGTGCAGCAGCGCCTCCCACCAGTGCCCCACGACGTACTCCGGGATGAACACCGCGACGAGGTCTCGCGGACTGGTCCGGCGGATGTCCTTCACGTACTCGAGCACCGGCCCGGTGACATCGCGGTACGGCGAGTGCAGCACCTTCAGCGGCACCGGGATGTCCCGCTCGGTCCACTCCAGCAGCAGCGCGTCGGAGGCCTCCAGGTCGGTGGCGACCGTTACCGCGGTCAGCGAGGTCGGACGGGTCGCCCGCGCGTAGGCGAGTGCCCGCAGGGTCGGGGTGTGCAGCCTGGAGACCAGGACGATCGCGAACACCCGCGGCGGCAGCGTCACACCGCCCGGGCCCGGGGTGAGCTCGACCTCGACGCGTTCGTAGTACCGCCGGATGCCCTTCATCAGCGCGAACACCGCCGGCATCGCGATCACCACGATCCACGCACCGTGGGTGAACTTGGTGATCAGCACGATCACCAGCACGACCGCGGTGAACACCGCGCCGAGCCCGTTGATCGCGCGGGACCGGTGCATCGCCGCCGACGGTGCCGCGCGCAGCAGCCGGGTCCAGTGCACGACCATCCCGGCCTGGCTGAGCGTGAACGACACGAAGACGCCGATGATGTACAGCTGGATCAGCCGCGTCGTACTCGCCTGGAACACCCAGATCAGCAGCCCGGCCAGCGCCGACAGGATCACGATGCCGTTGCTGTACACCAGCCGGTCGCCGCGGCGGGAGAACTGCCGCGGCAGGAACCCGTCGTGCCCGAGCAGCGACGCCAGGATCGGGAACCCGTTGAACGCCGTGTTCGCGGCCAGCACCAGGATCGCCGCGGTGAACGCCTGCACGGCGAAGAACCCGATCGACTGGTACCCGCCGAACACCGCACCGGCGACCTGTGCGATCACGGTCCGTTGCTGGTAACCGGCCGGTGCCCCGATCAGCCGCGCCGGGTTGTCGCTGACATGCACGTGCGACGTGAGCGCCAGCACCGTCAGGCCGGCGAACATCGCGACCGTCAGACCACCCATCATCGCGAGCGTCGCGGCCGCGTTGCGGCTCTTCGGCGGCTTGAAGTTCGGTACGCCGTTGCTGACCGCCTCCACCCCGGTCAGCGCCGTACACCCCGAGGCGAAGGCACGCAGCGCGAGCAGCAAGAAGGCGAGGCCCGTCACGTGGCTCGCCGGGACGATGCCGTACGACGCGGACTCGGCCCGCGGCGCGTCCCCGGCGAGGATGCGAACGAGGCCGACCACGATCATCACCAGGACGATCGCGATGAACCCGTACGTCGGGACCGCGAACGCCGTACCGGATTCCTTCACGCCCCGCAGGTTCATCAGCGCGAGCACCGCGATCATCGCGATCGACACCGCCACCGCGTGCGGCGCCAGGACCGGGATCGCCGACACGATGTTCTGTACGCCGGCCGCGACCGACACCGCGACCGTCAGCACGTAGTCGACGAGCAGTGCGCTCGCCGCGACCAGCGACGCGTTCCGGCCGAGGTTCGCCCGGCTCACGGCATACGCGCCGCCGCCGCTCGGGTACGCGTGGCAGGTCTGCCGGTACGACGCGACGACCACGATCAGCAACGCGATGACCGCCGCCGCGACCCACGGGGCGACGTACAGCGATGCCAGCCCGCCGAGGCTGAGCATCAGCAGGATCTCCTCGGTGGCGTACGCGTTCGAGGACAGCGCGTCGCTGCAGAACACCGGCAGCGCGAGCTTCTTCGGCAGCAGCGTGTCGCCCAGCCACTCGCTCCGCAGCGGCCGGCCGACGAGCAAGCGCTTCGGAATCTCGAGCACCTTCACGTCACCAGCCAACTGCGGAGCGACCCGTCAGGCCCGGATCTTGACGCCCTCTTGACGGCTACCGCGCGGATCTTGACGCCGCGTTGACGGCGGGGTCACTTGAGGTGGTGGACCTCCTGAAGCGCGTAGACCGGGGTGGGCAGGTTCTCGTAGCGGGCCTTGAGTTGCAGGGAGAGGTAGAGCGAGTAGTGGCGGGACTGGTGGAGGTTGCCGCCGTGGAACCACAGGGCCTCCTGCTGGGTCGGTTTCCACATGTTGCGCTGCTCGCCCTCCCACGGGCCGGGGTCCTTCGTCGTGTCGGAGCCGAGGCCCCAGCACTTGCCGACGGCATCGGCCACCTCCTGGGAGATGAGGTCCGCGGCCCACCCGTTCATCGAGCCGTACCCGGTCGCGTAGACGACGAGGTCAGCGGGCAGCGTCGTACCGTCCTGCAGTACGACGGCGTCCTCGGTCAGGTGGGAGACCTGGCCGTGGGCGAGCTTCACGTCGCCGTTCGCGACCAGCTCCGCGGCGCCGACGTCGATGTAGTAGCCCGAGCCGCGGCGCAGGTACTTCATGAACAGGCCGGACCCGTCGTCGCCCCAGTCGTGGTCGAAGCCGGATGCCTCCAGCCGCGCGTAGAAGTCCTTGTCCTTCTCGGCCATGGCCTGGTACGCCGGGATCTGGAACTCGTGCAGGATCCGGTACGGGATCGACGCGAAGATCAGGTCCGCCTTCTCGGTCGTCACGCCGGCCGCGAGCGCACGCTCGGAGTACAGGTCACCAAGGCCGTACTCCATCAGCGAGTCGCTCTTCACGATGTGCGTGCTGGACCGCTGCACCATCGTCACGTCCGCGTCGTGTTCCCAGAGCGCGCCGCAGATGTCGAAGCTGCTGTTGTTCGAGCCGATCACCACGCAACGCTTCCCGGCGTACGCGTCCGGGCCGGGGTGCGCCGACGAGTGGTGCTGGTCGCCGCGGAACACGTCCTGGCCGGGCAGGTTCGGGACGTTCGGCTTCCCGGACATACCGGTCGCGAGGACCAGCTGCTTCGGGCGCAGCGTCAGCTCCTGGCCGTCCCGTTCCACCACCACGGTCCACTCGCCGTCGGCGTAGGACGCCGACTTGGCGACCGTGCTCGACCAGTACGGGACTTCCATCGTCTTCACGTACGACTCGAGCCAGTCGCCGATCTTGTCCTTCGGCGCGAACACGGGCCAGTTGTCCGGGAACTTCAGGTACGGCAGGTGGTCGTACCAGACCGGATCGTGCAGGCACAGCGACTTGTACCGGTTCCGCCACTGGTCCCCCGGCCGCGGCTGCTTGTCGATGACGAGCGCCGGTACGCCGAGTTGCCGCAGCCGTGCACCGAGCGCGATCCCGCCCTGCCCGCCGCCGACCACCAGGACGTACGGCTGCTCGGCCGACCCGAGCCTCTCCACCTCGGCCTCACGCTTCTCCTTCCACGTCTGCCGGTTCTTGTCGGCGCCGTGTTGCGCGCCCATGGGCCGCCGTACGCCGCGCGGCTCCTCGTACCCCTTGAGTTCCCGCAGCGTGGTGAGCATGGTCCACGCCTTGTCCTGCCCGTCCTCCTCCACGAGCCGGACCAGCCCGCCGCCGCGCCCGACGCCGGTCTCGAACTCGAACCAGGCCGTGACCACGCCGTCCGCGGCCGTGGCCGGTTCGGTCAGCCGGAATCCGCCGGGATCGGTGGCGTCGAGGGTGTGCGTCAGCAGGTCCGCGACACCGTCCGGGTTCTCGGCGGTCTTCAGGTTCCACGTGAATGCGACCAGGTCGCGCCAGTAACTGGTGGTCGCGAACAGGCCCGCCGCCCGAGGTACCTCGCGCGCCCGCAGCGCGTCCTCGAACGCGGTCAGCCAGTTCGTGGCCCGGTCGTCTGCCGACTGCTGGCTGGTCGGCTTCTGCTCGGTCTGAGTCATGAGGTCAGGACACCGCTCCCCGCCCCGCGCCGACCAGGGTTGCACCACGTTGCACCGTGGCGACGGTCACAGTCCCGGCCTACGATGAGCCGCAAGGCGGGAGGTGCCCATGACAGCGAGTACGGCGTACGGCGCGATCCCGCCGGGCACGGACCTCACGCTGCGTGCCCGGGAGCTGGTCCGGATCCACGACGCGGTGCTGAGCGGCGTACGGCCTCCGCAACGGCCGCGGGCGCTGGTCGCACGCTCGTGGACGCGGGTGATGAACCTCGGGCTGGCGGCGGACCACGTCAACGCGCGCCGTCCGATGAGCCAGGAGGAGCTGGTACGTCGTCGCAGTACGTCACGGCTCTCGCTGGTGATCGACGAGCTGCGGCGGGTGCTGACCAGTGTCGCGGACGCCTCGCTGTTCCTGATGGTGGTGTGCGACGCGGACGGAGTCGTGCTGTGGCGGGAGGGCGCGCCGCGGGTGCAGCTGACCGCGGACCGGCTCGGGTTCCTCGAAGGGATGCTGTGGACCGAACAGGTCGTCGGCACCAACGCGATCGGTACGGCGCTCGCGGAGGCGGCGCCGGTGCAGCTGTTCTCCGCTGAGCACTACGAGAGCCACCAGCACCCCTGGTATTGCACCGCCTGGCCGATCCACGACCCGCGGGACGGTGCCCTGCTCGGCGTCGTCGACGTGAGTGGCCCGGCGCTGACGCTGCATCCGGCGATCGCGGCGCTGGTGGAGAGCGCGGTCCGGCTGTCCGAGGCGGCGCTGTGGCGGCACCACCAGGAGCGGCTCGAGAGCCTCCGCCGGTCGACCGAGGCGGTGGTGAGTTCCACCAACGGTCCGCTCCTGGTCGTCGACGACCACGGGTGGGTCGCGCACCACGCCGGGATCGCGGCGCGCGACCGGATCGACGTACCGCGGGCCGACCGGGCGGTCGCCGTACCGGGCCTCGGCCTGTGCCTGCCCGAACGCCTCGGCGACGGCTGGCTGATCCGCCCACGGGAGGCAGGCGCCACGGTCCGCGCCCGCTTGTACCCCGGGCCGGAGCCGCGCCTCGAGGTACTCCGCGACGGCGAGCCATGGCGTACGTCGCTGACGCCCCGGCACGCCGAGATCCTCGCCGCCCTCGTCGCCGCCGGCCCCCAGGGCCTGACCGCCGCCGACCTCAGCACCCGCCTGTACGGCGACGCCCACCACGAGGTCACGATCCGCGCCGAGATCTCCCGCCTCCGCCGGGTCGCCGGAGCCCTCGTCTCGACCCATCCCTACCGGATCGCCGCCGGGGTCTCGATCGCGCTCTGAACCCGGCGCGGGCCGGCCTTCGGCCAGGTCATGGAGCCAGGTTCGCGGGCCTCGCGGCGGATGCGGTTGTCGACCACGAAGCGGCAGGTCTTCTCCTTCACCTTGGCGCCGAGCCGGCCGGGGATGAACAGGTTGACCGCGGTGTCGTCCTTGCGGGCGAGCTGGCGGATTCCGGCGTCCCGGCCGAGGCTGATGCAGGCGCCGCTGAAGCGCAGTTCGAGCGGCACGGGTTCGGTGCCGGCGATCCTGCTCAGGACGGTGTCGGCCGCCTGTGCACCCAGTGGGCCGGCTGCATACGTACTCATCCGCAGCGGCCGCCCGGACGGCGCGACCGCGTCTCCGGCGGCCACGATCCGGTCGTCGTCGACCGAGGTCAGGGTCTCGTCGGTGATCAGCCGGCCGGCCTTGTCCGTACGCAGACCGCTGTCCGCGGCGAGTTGCGGTACGCCGAACCCGGCGGTCCAGATCGTCAGTGCGCTGCGCCGGACGATGCCGTTCTCCAGTACAAGCTGGTCGGCGCGGACCTTCGTGACCGGCTGGTGTTCGAGTACGTCGACGTCGTGCTCCGCGAGCCACGTCGCGACGTACCGGCGGCCCTTCGTGCTGAGGGTCGGAGCGAGCGACCCGCCGCAGACGAGCGTGACACTACGCCCCCGGTCGGCGAGTTCGGCGACCGTTTCGATGCCGGTGAAGCCGCCGCCTACGACGGTGATCGGGGCGTCGCGCGGGAGGTCGTCGAGCTTGGTGCGCAGGCGTTGCGCGGATTCGTACTCGGCGATGTCGAAGGCGTGCTCGTCGACCGGGGTCGCGGCCCTGCTGCCGACGGCGTAGATCAGGTAGTCGTAGTCGAGCGTCACCCCGGACGCCAGCTCGACGCTGCGGGCTGCGGCGTCGATCCGGGTGGCGCTGTCGACGACCAGGTCGATGCCCTCGCCGAGCAGCGTGCCGTAGTCGATGGTCACGTCGCCGGTTCGTGCGACGTACTGGTGCAGCCGGATCCGTTCGACGAACTCCGGGCGCGGGTTGACCAGCGTGACGTCGACGTCCGGGCGCCGGCGGAGGCGGTTCGCGGCCAGGGTTCCGGCGTACCCGCCGCCGAGGACGACGACCTTGTGGTGTTCGGGCATCGGGAGAGTTCCTTCCGTGACGTGTCGTGTACCCGTCCGACCAGGCAGGCCGCCGAAACGTCAGGTCACACTTCGCGGCGCTGCGGTGTCAGGTAGGCATGAACACGCATCAGGAGCGGCGGCAGCTGATCAACCTCGCGTACCGGCTGCTCGGGTCGCTGGCGGACGCGGAGGACGTCGTCCAGGAGACGTACGCCCGGTGGTACGCGCTGTCGCCGCCCGAGCAGCAGGTGATCGAGAACCCGGCCGCCTGGCTGACGAAGGTGGCGAGCCGGATCTGCCTGACGCAGCTGTCGTCGGCCCGGGTACGGCGGGAGACGTACGTCGGCGAGTGGATCCCGGAGCCGATCCCGGACCCGGCCGAACGGCGCGTCGACGACCCGGCGGACCGGATCACGCTGGACGAGTCGGTCAGTATGGCCTTCCTCGTCGTACTGGAGTCGCTGACACCGGCCGAGCGGGTGTCGTTCATCCTGCACGACGTGTTCCGCTACCCGTTCAAGGAGATCGCGGACATCGTCGGCCGCTCACCCGCCGCCTGCCGCCAGCTCGCGTCGTCCGCCCGCCGCCGGCTGACCGCCGCCCCGCCGACGCCGGCCGCGGTCCAGTCCCGGATCGTCCGCGACTTCAAACACGCCTGGGAGTCCCGCGACATCCAGGCGCTGATCGCACTCCTCGACCCGGACGCCGGCACCACCACCGACACCGGCGGCCACGCGCCGGTCTTCGTCCGCTCGCTCACCGGCGCCGACCGGATCGCCGGAACCTTCGCGAAGTTCGCCGCCAGGCTCACCCGCTTGACCATCAAGGAATGCATCGTCAACGGCCGCCCCGGCCTCCGCGCCGAATCCCACGGCACCACCGTCACGGTCTACGCCTTCGACACCACCGCCGACCGGATCACCCACATCTGGGCGATCAGAAACCCCACCAAACTCGACGCCTGGCAGTCACCCCTGTGCGAGTAGCGCGCGCAGGTAGCGGCGGCGGTAGGCGCGCTGGGCCAGCAGTGCCACCGGGTAGGCGAGGCGCCAGAGGCCCGCGGCGGGGTGGGTCTGCGAGCGGATGGTGAGCCAGACGGAGTCGTCCGTACGGCGTTCCGCGAGGAAGGTTTCCTCGCCGCGGACGGGATGGCCGGCCAGCGTGCCGTAGGCGAACCCGACGCGGGCAGGCTCGTCGACGACAGCAACCACCTGCACCGGCTCGTGGATCCGAAAGGGCCCGACGTGCGCGACCAGCCAGAACCTTCGCCCCAGCACGACGGCAGGGTCGCCCACTACCGAGAAGCCGCTGCGAGTCTTCACACCCCACTGAAGGAGTTCGGTGGAGACGAAGGTCCAGCATTGCTCGCCGGAGCCCAGGCGGACGGTGCGCTCGAAGGACCGCGGGTCGCTGGTCAGCGTCGCGCCCGCTGCGGTGTCGGTCAGCGCACGCCTCGACAGGTCCGTTGGCATGGGTTCATTGTCCAGTTCCTGACAGCGCGCTGGTGTCGGGGCGGCGTCGCGGGGAAGGGTGGGTCGGTATGACGGACAAGGACCGTGAGGCGACCGGGTTTCAGGAGCAGGCGGGGTACGACGAGTCCATCGATCTGCGGACGGACTTCGTCATGGTCTACGGGTTGAACGACACGACGGCGGAGCGGATCGCGCGCTGGCGGGATGCCGGGTACCGGGTGCATCTGATGACCGGGATCTCGTGGGGGACGTACCAGGACTACCTCGACGGGCGCTGGGACGGGGCGGAGCACTGGGACGACGCGCAGACGTCGGGGGACGGGAAGCCGATCCTGCACGGCGAGAGCGTCGACATCCCGTACATGGTGCCGACGTTCGGCTTCACCGAGTACCTCGTGCAGAAGCTGCGGCCGATCATCGGGCTCGGCGTCGAAGGCATCCACCTCGAGGAGCCGGAGTTCTGGGCGCGGGCCGGCTACTCGGAGTCGTTCAGGCGCGAGTGGCAGGCGTTCTTCAAGGAGCCGTGGCAGCCGCCGCACAGCACCCCGGAGGCGCATTTCCGCTCGGGTCAGCTCAAGCAGCACCTGCTCTCCCGCAGCCTCGACCGAGTGACGTCCGTACTGCGTGACGAGGCGCTGAGCCAAGGACGCGAGGTGCGCTTCTACGTCCCGACGCACAGCCTGCTCAACTACACCCAGTGGCAGATCATCAGCCCGGAATCGCGGCTCCGGACGCTCCCGTCGATCGACGGCGCGATCGCCCAGGTGTGGACCGGTACGTCGCGCACCCCGAACGTGTACGACGGGAAGGTCGCCGAGCGGACGTTCGAAACGGCGTACCTCGAGTACGGCATCGCGCAGGACCTGACCCGCGGCACCGACCGGCGGCTGTGGTTCCTGCACGACCCGATCGAGGACCACCCGGACCGGACCTGGGAGGACTACCTGGCCAACTACCAGCGCACCCTGGTCGCGTCGCTCCTGCACCCGGGCGTCAGCCGGTACGAGGTCGCGCCCTGGCCGCACCGCATCTTCAACCGCCCGTACCTGCGCGAAGGCAGCACCGAACGCGAGCTGATCCCGCCGGACACCGCCACCAGCTACCTGATCGCGATGAACAGCCTCCGCGACCTCGACCAACCCGACGTACGGTGGGCGCACGAGGGCCCGCGGGTCGGCATCGCGCTGTCCGACACCGCGATGTTCCAGCGCTGGTCGCCCGGCGGCGAGAGCGGGCACTACGACGGCCTGCAGGACGCGCTCGCACTCGAGGGCCGTGAGCAACTACATTTCTCGGACTTCTACGGCCTCGCTCTGCCCCCGCTGTACGAGGGGCAGCGCGTCGCCCCGGTGCAGCTCGAGAGCGTCATCGACTCCCCCGACGCGCTCGACGACGTCGACGTACTGGTGCTCAGCTACGAGTTCCAGAAGCCGCTCGCGCCGAGCATCCACTACGCGCTGGCGGGCTGGGTGAACCGCGGCGGCAGCCTGCTGTACGTCGGCAACGGCGTGGACCCGTACCACGAGATCCGCTCCTGGTGGACCGGCCGCTACGACACCTGCGCCGACCACCTGGCCGAGGCCCTCGGCGCCGACCCGGCGCGCGACGACATCCAGCCGATCGGCCAGGGCCGCGTCCGCTTCCTCGCCGCCCGCCCCGCCGACTTCACGGAGAAGCCGGCCGAGCTCGTCGCCGCGCTCCGCGACCTCGCCGCGGCCGGCGGCCACACCTGGCAGCGCACGAGCTGGCTCGCCGTGCAACGCGGGCCGTACCTGATCGGCGCGGTCCTCGACGGCACACACGTTGTCGAAGGCACCTATCTCGACCTCCTCGACCCGCACCTCGGCGTCGTCCGCCGCCGCGAACTCGGCCCCGGCGACCTCACCTGGCTCCGCGATCTCACCTACGACGACACTCCACTCCTCGCCTCCGCCGGCCGAATCGTCGACTGGCACGAAACCGCCGACACCATCACCTTCACCTGCGAAGCCCCCCGAGGCATCACAGTCACCACCGCCCTCCGCCTCCCCACCCCACCCACAACCGTCAACGTCACCTCCACCTACGACCCCGACACCCACCTCCTCCATCTGACCCACCCCGGCTCCCCCACCGGCACGTCCATCACCATCACCCTCTGACTTCATCGAGTCGTGGATCGTGGTCGGGATCTTCCGCCACAATCCACGACTCGACGCCAAGGCAGCGACCTGTGGGGGTGTTCTACGTGGGGAGTTCGACCGTTACGCGGAGGCCGCCTTCGGGGCGGGGGGTGACGGTGAGGGTGCCGTCGTGGGCGCGGGTGATGCTCTTGACGATCGCGAGGCCGAGGCCGACGCCGGAGTGCTGGTCGGTGCGGATGCGTTCGCTGCCGCGCTGGAACGGCTCGACGAGGGTGGCGATCAGGTGCGGCGCCAGCTGCTGGCCGGTGTTCTCGACGGTCAGTACGACGGTCGGCGTGTCCACCCGGGTGGTGACCCAGACCGAGCCCTTGTCCGGCAGGTTGTGGACGATCGCGTTGTGGACGAGGTTCGTCGTCAGCTGCAGCAGCAGCGCGGGCGAGCCGACCGTGGGGGCCTGGTCCCCGCCGGTCTCGATCGTGATCCCGTTCTTCTCCGCCAACGGCAGCAGCGTCTCGGTCGCCTCTTCCGCGATCAGGGACAGATCGACCCGCTCCCGGCTGAACGACCGCTGGTTCGCCCGGCTGAGCACGAGCAGCGCCTCGGTCAGGTCGATCGCCCGCGCGTTCACCGCGTGCAGGCGATCCACGAGTACGCCGTTGTCGTGCGTCAGGTCGTTCCGCGCCACGTCGAGGAGCGTCTGCGTGATCGCCAGCGGCGTACGCAGCTCGTGGGACGCGTTCGCGGCGAACCGCTGCTGCTCGGCCACATGCGCCTCGAGCTGCGCCAGCATCGTGTCGAACGCGTCGGCCAGCTCCCGGAACTCGTCGCTCGAGCCCGGCAGCCGGATCCGGTGCGACAGCGACCCGGTCGCCGCGACCCGCGTCGCGTCGGTGATCTTGGTCAGCGGGGCGAGCATCTTCCCGGCCAGCACCCACCCGCCGACGAGCCCGAAGACCAGCAGGAACGTCATCACGACCGCCGCCACCGGCGCGAACGACCGCCACAACAGCTGCGGGAACGTGTACGTCGTGGTCATGATCACCACGCCGCCGGACTTGAACTGCATCAGCCCGAACCAGCCGGCGATCAGCAGCAGCACGCCCGCCGCCATCACGAACCCCGCGTAGCTGAGCGTGAGCTTGAGCCGGACGCTCAGCCCGGGCTCCCTATCCACGCTCCCCGTCCCCGGCGTCGATCCGGTACCCGGCCCCCGCGACGGTCGCGATCACCCACGGCTCGCCGAGCCGCTTCCGCAGCGCCGACACGGTGATCCGTACGGCGTTCGTGAACGGGTCGGCGTTCTCGTCCCAGGCCCGCGCGAGCAGGTCCTCCGCGCTGACGATTCCGCCCTCGGCCGCCACCAGCACCTCGAGGACGGCGAACTGCTTGCGGGTCAGGGCGACGTACCGCCCGTCCCGGTACACCTCGCGGCGGAACGGGTCGAGCCGCAGGCCGGCGATCTCCCGCACCGGCGGCCGGCTGTACGCGCGCCGCCGGTCGAGCGCGCGCAGCCGCAGCACCAGCTCCTGGAACTCGAACGGCTTGGTCAGGTAGTCGTCGGCGCCGAGCTCGAAGCCGGAGGCCTTGTCGTCCAGCCGGGACGCGGCGGTCAGCATCAGGATCGGCGTACCGGCGCCGGAGGCAACGATCCGCTGGGCGATCTCGTCACCGGACGGACCCGGGACGTCGCGGTCCAGGACCGCGATGTCGTAGGTGTTGAGGTCGAGCAGCTCGAGCGCGGTGTGGCCGTCGCCGGCGATGTCGGCGGCGATCGCCTCCAGGCGCAGGCCGTCGCGGATGGCACCGGCCATCTCCGGCTCGTCCTCGACGATCAACACCCGCATATCGATGATGCTACGTGCCGGGCCATATCGTCCGCGTATCCAAAACTCGATACCGGCCGGCAACACGCCGGCGCCTTCACTGGGTGCTATGACCGTCAGCCAACCGACCCGGCGCGCCCGATCGACGATCCGGGCCGCCTTCCTGCTCGCCAACGTGGCGATCATCAGCGTGTTCGTCCACCAGTCGCTCGCCACCTCGCTGCCGACCGTCGGCCAGGCCGGATCCGGCGGGCTCGGCGAGGCGGACGGCGCCGTACCGGACGGCGTCACGGTGTTCGACGACAAGGTTCCCGGGGTCGTCAACCTCGAGCCGGAGCTGCTCGGCGCGCTCCGCCGGGCGGCGACGGCCGCCGCCCAGGACGGGGTCGTCTTCTACGTCAACAGCGGCTGGCGGTCCCCGGCGTACCAGGAGAAGCTGCTGCAGGACGCGATCGGGCGGTACGGCTCGAAGGAGGAGGCGGCGCGCTGGGTGGCGACGCCGCAGAACTCCCCGCATGTGAAGGGCCAGGCGATCGACATCGGGCGCTCGGACGCGACGGCCTGGCTGTCCGAGCACGGGGCCGTGTACGGCCTGTGCCAGATCTACGACAACGAGCCGTGGCACTACGAGCTGCGCCCGGAGGCGGTCCAGCACGGCTGCCCGCCGCGGTACGCCGACCCGACGCACGACCCGAGGATGCAGGGGTGACGCTCACCGTCGCGCCGATCACCGCCGTCGAACACCTCGCGTTCGTCCAGGCGCAGCGGTCGGTCAGCTTCCTGCAGACGCCTGCCTGGGCGCACGTGAAGACCGAGTGGCGCAGCGAGTCGCTCGGTTGGTACGACGGCGAGCGGCTCGCCGGCGCCGGTCTCGTCCTGCACCGCCCGGTCCCCCGGCTGGACCGCTACACGCTCGCGTACCTCGCCGAAGGGCCGGTCATCGACTGGACCGGTCCGCTCGACGAGTGGCTGCGCCCACTGGCGGCGTACCTCAAGGCGAACGGCGCGTTCGCGATCCGGCTCGGCCCGCCGATCCGCACCGACACCTGGACGGCCGCGCAGGTGAAGGAAGGCATCGCGGACGCCGGGATCCGGCGGCTCACCGACCTGCCGAGCGTCCAGGCGCCCGGCCATCAGGTGACCAAGCAGCTCGAAGCGGCCGGCTGGCTGCCGCAGAATCCGGTCGACGGGTTCGGCACCGGGCATCCGCAGTACACCTTCGAGCTCCCGCTCGGCGGCACTGAGGACGACGTACTGCGCGGCATGAACCAGCAGTGGCGGCGCAACGTCAAGAAGGCGGTCAAGGCCGGCGTCGAGGTCACCGTCGGCGACGACCTGAAGGCGTTCCACGACCTGTACGTGCACACCGCCGAGCGCGACCACTTCACGCCGCGGCCGCTGCGGTACTTCGAGACCATGTACGCCGCGCTCCGCGCCGAGGACCCGGACCGGATCCGGCTGTACCTCGCGCACCACGAGGGTGACCTGGTCGCCGCCGCGATCATGATCCGGGTCGGCACCCAGGCGTGGTACTCGTACGGCGCCTCCGCAACGGACAAGCGCGACGTACGGGGGTCGAACGCCTGCCAGTGGGCGATGATCCGCGGCGCGCTGGCGGCCGGGTGCGACGTCTACAGCCTGCGCGGCATCACCCCGACGCTCGACGCCGGCGACCCGCACGTCGGGCTGATCCAGTTCAAGGTCGGCACCGGCGGGCAGGCCGTGCGGTATGTCGGCGAGTGGGACCTGCCGCTGCGGCCGGTGATCTACCGCGGGTTCGATCTGTACATGCGCCGGCGCCGTTGACACACCATGCTCTGGTTTACTGACCGGATGTCTCCCGGCAGCCTGCGCTTCTGGTCAGGTACCTTCACCGGCGTCGTTCTGTTGACCGTGCTGCTGTTCCCGGTCGCCGTGCTTGTCGTGTGGAGGCGAGCCCGCCGGCACGGGCTGCGCAACGCGCTCGCCGAGGTCGCGATCGTCTACTGGACGCTGCCGTTGGTCTGGATGACCATGCTCCCGGGCAGTCATGCCTTCGGAGCACCCGGCCGGGTCAGCCTGGTCCCGTTCCGCGACCTGGTCAGGGACTCGCCGCCGCAGATCGTCGGCAATCTGCTGCTGTTCGCGGTCCTCGGTTCCTTCCTCCCGATCCGGTTCCCCGTCCGCCTGGGCCGGGTCGTCGCGATCGCGGCCGGCTGCTCGCTGGCGATCGAGGTGTCCCAGTACGTGTTCCGGCTCGACCGCGTGTCGTCGGTGGACGACGTACTGCTGAACACCGCCGGCGCCGGGCTCGCCGCACTGGCGTCGTACCGCTGGTGGACATGTCGTGCGCATATGAAAATCCGGATACGCGCTCGCAACGCCGTCCGTTCTTGACTTGGAGGCATGAAACCGGGAATCACCGTCTTCGGCTGCGAGCCGGACGAGGCGAGCCTGGTCCGCGAACTCGCGCCCCGGCTCGGCGTCCTGCCGACCGTCACCGCGGCCGCGGTCACCGAGGAAACCGCCGAACTCGCACACGGGAACCGCTGCATCAGCATCGGCCACAAGCACCGCGTGTCGAACGAGGCATTGCGGGCACTGAGCATCACCGGCGTCGAATACGTGTCGACCCGGAGCATCGGCTACAACCACCTCGACGTGGAGTACGCCGAAAGCGTCGGAATCACAGTGGGAAACGTCGCCTACTCCCCTGACAGCGTCGCCGACTACACGGTGATGCTGATGCTGATGGCGATCCGGAATGCGAAGTCCGTCGTCCGCCGTACCGACCTCCACGACTACCGGCTGCACCCGGTCCGCGGGCGGGAACTGCGCGATCTGACCGTCGGCGTCGTCGGCACCGGGCGGATCGGCGCCGCGGTCCTGGACCGGCTGCGCGGATTCGGCTGCCGGGTGCTGGCCTTCGACACCCGCCCGAAGACGGCTGCCGACTACGTGCTCCTGGACGAATTGCTCGAGCAGAGCGACATTGTCACGCTGCACACGCCGCTGACCCCGGAAACGCATCATCTCCTGGACAAGGAACGCCTGGGGCAATTGCCGGCCGGCGCTTTTGTGGTGAACACCGGACGCGGCGCGCTGATCGACACCGAAGCGCTCGCGACCGCCTTGGAGGAAGGCCGGCTCGGCGGCGCCGCGCTGGATGTTCTCGAAGGCGAGGAAGGAATCTTCTACGCCGACCACAGCAATCGCCCGATCACAAGCTCGCTGCTGCTGAGACTGCAGGTCCTGCCAACGGTCCTGATCAGTCCGCACACCGCGTATTACACCGACCGTGCCCTGCACGACATGGTCGAGAACTCCCTTGTCAATTGCCTGAACTTCGAAAGCGGGAAGCACCATGGGTAAGTTGAAGGTCGGAATCCTGTTCGGCGGCGTGTCCGAGGAACACGGCGTCTCGGTCAAGTCCGCCCGCCAGGTCGCGGAGCACCTCGACACCGAGAAGTACGAGCCGTACTACATCGGCATCTCCCAGAGCGGTGCCTGGAAACTCTGCGACGGCCCGGACACCGACTGGGAGAGCGGCAACTCCAGGCCGGTCGTCCTGTCGCCGGACAGCAGCGTGCGCGGCCTGCTCGTCCTCGAGTCCGACCGGCTCGGCTCCCGGATCCGCCAGGGTCAGTACCGGACCGTCAACCTGGACGTGATCCTCCCGGTCCTGCACGGCAAGCGCGGCGAGGACGGCGCGATCCAGGGCCTGCTCGAACTCTCCGGCATCCCGTACGCCGGCTGCGACATCCAGAGCTCGGTCCTGTGCATGGACAAGACCCTCACGTACCTCGTCGTCCGGAGCGCGGGCATCCCGACGCCGAACTTCTGGATCGTCGGCGCGAAGGAGACCGTCGACCCGGACCAGTTCGGCTACCCGGTCTTCGTCAAGCCGGCCCGGTCGGGCTCGTCGTTCGGCGTCAGCAAGGTGAACAGCAAGGACGAGCTCGCGGGCGCGATCGAGACGGCGGCGCAGTACGACGGGAAGATCCTGATCGAGGAGGCCGTCGTCGCGAGCGAGGTCGGCTGCGCGATCCTCGGGAACGACCCGGAGCTGACCGTCGGCGAGGTCGACCACATCGCGCTGTCGCACGGGTTCTTCAAGATCCACCAGGAGAGCACGCCGGAGAGCGGCTCGGAGAACTCGACGCCGATCGTCCCGGCCGACATCCCGGCGGAGGCGCGGTCGCTGGTCCAGGAGACCGCGAAGGCGATCTACCGGGCGCTGGGTTGTACCGGTCTGGCTCGGGTCGACCTGTTCCTCAAGGAGGACGGCTCGGTGGTGCTGAACGAGGTCAACACCTTCCCGGGACTCACGTCGTACAGCCGGTATCCGCGGATGATGACCGCGGCCGGTCTGCCGCTCGGCGCGGTGATCGACCGGCTGGTGTCGGCGACCCTGTCGGGGAGTCCGCGGTGAAGGCCGATCTGGTGTACGTGGACGAGTTCGCCGCCGGGATCCGGTGGGACGCGAAGTACGCGACCTGGGACAACTTCACCGGCAAACCGGTGGACGGCTACCAGGCGAACCGGATCGTCGGCACCCGGGCGCTGTGTGCCGCGCTGGAGCGTGCGCAGGGCAAGGCCGAGCCGCGCGGGTTCGGTCTGCTGCTCTGGGACGGGTACCGCCCGCAGCGGGCCGTCGACAACTTCCTGCGCTGGTCCGCGCTCCCCGAGGACGGCCGCACGAAGCCGCGGCACTACCCGAACATCGAGCGCGCCGACATGTTCACCCGCGGGTACGTCGCCACCCGGTCGGGCCACAGCCGCGGCAGCACGGTCGACCTCACGCTCTACCATCTGGACACCGGCGAGCTGGCCCGGATGGGTGGCGACCACGACCTGATGGACTCGATCTCGCACCACGGCGCGACCGGCATCGGCCAGGTCGAGGCGCGGAACCGGGAGACCCTCGCGACGGTGATGGAGGCGGCCGGGTTCGAGCGGTACGCCCGCGAGTGGTGGCACTACACGCTCCGGGACGAGCCGTATCCGGACACCTACTTCGATTGCCCGATCGCGTGATCCGGCCGGCCCGGCCCACCGACAGCGCGGCCGTCAACACGTTGCTGGACCAGCTCGGCTATCCCCAGGACGACCTCGCCGCGACCGCCGCCCGGATCCAGTTCTGGGCCGACGACCCGGCCAGTGCCGTCTACGTGGCCGATGCAGGAGGCAACCTTCTCGGACTGGTCGCGGTGCACGTCGAGCCGTTCATCCAGCTGCCCGGCTTCTCCGGCCGGATCGTCGCGCTGGTCGTCTCCGAACACGCCCGCCGCCAGGGTGTCGCGGGCGAGCTGATGAGCGCGGCAGAGTCGTTCGCGGTCCGGCACGGATGCGTCCGCTTCGAGGTCACCAGCTCCGACTACCGCGCCGGCGCGCACGAGTTCTACCAGCGCCGCGGCTACGTCAACCAGGCCGGCCGCTCGTCCCGCTTCATCCTCTCGGCACGCTGACGTTGAACCATGCCCGCAGCCTCGAAACCCTCGTGAGGACGAGCTGGTCGAGCAACAGAACGGCGACCAGCGTCAGCCCGAACAACGGCAAGAAGACGCCCAGGGCAACGACCAGTACCGCCAACCCAGGCGTCGCCCGCAGCGGCAGCCTCCCCCGCGGAGCCCCAAGCGCGTTGCCCTTCGGACGCCGCCGCCACCACATCAAGGGCCCGGTCACACACATGAAGATCACACCTACGCAGAACGCCGTCGTCGCCCAGAAGTTCACCACGCTCACCCGACGCCCCTCATGCAGCGCGATCCCCTGCGCCACCACCTTCGCCAGCACCGGATAGTCGCGATACCCGTACGTCGACACCACGCGCCCGCCGTACTGGTCGACGTGCAGCGTGCGCTCCTGTCCCGGGTCGTGGAACGCGTACCCGATCGCCGAGAACACGCCGCTGCCGTCGGCCGGCAGCGCGATCGTCATCGGGCTGCGCAACCCGTTGCGGCGGCCGACTTCGAGCGCGGTGTCGACGGTGGCGACCGACCCGGTCCGGTTCGCCGGGTCCGACCGCGGTACTTCGGTCTTCCCCAGCGCCCACGGCACCGTGTGGCTGTGCGGCAGCGACTCGTCGAGCTTCGAGGTCGGGTTCGACAACGCGCCGGGGTCCTCGCCCCAGAACGACGTACCGTTGCTGGTCGCGAGCTCCTGCGTCTTCGCGCCCCACACGCCCGTCCACGGCAGGCCCGACATGACCAGGAACAGCAGTCCGACGCCCAGCACCGCACCGGTCCGGCCGTGCCGGGAACGCAGTACGGCGCCTGCCGCACCGGCGGCCCGACGACGCGCTCGCGCGACCCGGCCGCGGAGGAACAGGTAGTAGCCGGTCAGCGCCATCACGATCGCCCAGCACGCGGCGATCTCGATCACGGCATCACCCCAGCGGCCGGCCATCAGCTCGCCGTGCAGCAGGATCGCGACGCCGGACAGCGTCCGGTCCGGGTTCAGCGCGCCGAGCACCTTGCCTTCGTACGGGTCCACGAACACGTCCCGCGCACCGGCGGCCGTGTCGACCGAGAACACCGTCGACCGGTCCGGCGCCGACGGCTCGGTCATCGACACCACCCGGTCACCCGGGTACGCCGCCCGTACCTCCTCGAGCTGCGACTCGTACGGCTGCGCCACGAGTCCCGCCGGCTGGTCGACCTTCATCAGATCGGCGTGCAGCACCGGCTCGAGCTGGAACCGGAACAGGTAGATCAACCCGGTCGTCGCCAGGACGAGCAACACCGGGACGACCAGGAAGCTCGCGTAGAAGTGCCACCGCCAGAACGCCCGGAACAAGCCGGCGCTGCGCTTGCGCGGCTCCGGCTCGACGGACACGGGTGGTTCCAGTACTGCGGTCACGTCGTAGGAGTCGGATCGGAGGTCCGGGCGGTTCCCGGCGGCAGGTGTGGTGTGGCCCACAGGACGGTGGATGCGAGGATGGTGCGGCCATGCACCAGAGCCGGGGGTTCCGCGCCGCGCGCGCCGCGATGTTCGCGGCCACGTGCGTGTTGCTGGCCGGCGTCGGGCACGTGCTGATGTCCGGCGCGATGCTCCCGTGGTGGACGTTGCCGATGGCCTTCGGCTGGATCGGCATCACCGCGTGGATCCTCGCCGACCGCGAACGCGGCGTACCGTTCGTCGTCGTCAGCACGCTGGTGGCGCAGGGCGCGCTGCACCTCGTGTTCACGCTCGCGCAGACGATGGCTCCAATGGGCCACATGCACGGCGGGACGTCGTACGGCATGGTCGGCGCGCACCTCGCGGCCGCGGTGCTGTGCGGTCTGTGGCTCGCGTACGGCGAGCGGGCGGCCTTCTCGGTCCTGCGATCACTCGCCGTCCGGGTGCTGCTGACGCTGCGGCTGATCACGATCCGGCACGTAACGCCGCCCCGGATCACCGCGGCGCACTCCCCCGGACCACTGCGGGAGCTGCTGCTCGTTCATGCCATCACTTCGAGAGGTCCGCCGCGCGGGGTCGCTGTATAGACCCACCGTTCTTGGACTTTCCGAAGGACTCACAGACATGGCTACAGCCCTGTTCCACGATCCGGACGAGACCTCGACCCGGCTCGCGCTGGCCGCCCGTACCGGCGACCCCGCTGCCCTCGACACCTTCGTCCGCGCCTTGCACCGCGACGTACGCCGGTACGTCGTCCACCTGTCGGCGGATCCACAGTCCGCCGACGACCTCACCCAGGAGACGTTCCTGCGGGCGCTGAAGAGCCTGCACCGGTTCGAGGGCCGCTCGTCGGCGCGGACCTGGCTGCTCTCGATCGCCCGCCGTACCGTCGCCGACGACCTGCGCCGGAAGGCCGCCAGGCCCCGGATCGCCCAGCAGGACTGGCAGTTCGCGGCCGAGCAGTCGCAGCCGCGGGACCTGCCGGGGTTCGAGGACCGGATCGCGCTGGCCGAGCTGCTCGACACGCTGCCCGGCGACCGCCGCGAGGTCTTCGTCCTCACTCAGCTGGCCGGCGTCCCGTACGCCCAGACCGCATGGCAGCTCGACTGCCCGATCGGCACGGTCCGCTCCCGGGTGGCCCGGGCCAGAAGGGAGCTGGCGAACCTACTGCGTACCGCCTGACCACTTCTCCTCGATGCGGGCGTACTTCCAGACGGCGTGCGCCCCCATCCAGGTCAGCACGAACAGCGCGACGATCGCGTAGCCGACGTTGTTCAGGTCGACGCCGGCGATCGCCGCCAGCGGACCGTGGTCGATGTGGAACCTGGCGGTCAGGATCGAGATCAGCTCGATGCTGCCGATCACCAGCGCGACCGCGACCGAGAGGCCGGTGATCGTGATGTTGTAGTAGACCTTGCGCACCGGCTTCGCGAACGCCCACCCGTAGGCGAAGTTCATCAGGCAGCCGTCGATGGTGTCGAGCAGGCTCATCCCCGCCGCGAACAGGATCGGCAGCGTGAGTACGGCGTACCAGGGAAGACTGAACGCCGCGGCACCACCGGCCAGCACCAGCAGGCTGACCTCAGTCGCGGTGTCGAACCCGAGGCCGAACAGGAAGCCGATCGGGTACATCTGCCACGGCCGGGTGACCGCCTTCGTGACGCCGGACAGGATCCTGTTCATGAAGCCGCGGTTGTTCAGGTGCTGCTCGAGCGTCGCCTCGTCGTACGCCCCGGTCCGCATCCGGCGGAAGACCTTGATCACACCGACGAGTACGGCGAGGTTGAGCGCGGCGATCAGGTACAGGAAGACACCGGACACCGCCGTGCCGACGACACCGGTCACCTGCTGCAGGCGCGACGATCCGTCCGCGACCTGACCGGCCAGCGCGCGTACGCCGATCCCGAGCAGGAAGCACAACGTGAAGACCACGCTCGAATGCCCCAGCGAGAACCAGAACCCGACCGACAACGGCCGCCGTCCGTCCGCCATCAGCTTCCGGGTCGTGTTGTCGATCGCGGCGATGTGATCGGCGTCGAACGCGTGCCGCATCCCCAGCGTGTACGCCGTCACACCGAGGCCGACCCCGAACACCCCGGCCGATCCGAGCGCGTAGTGCCGCGGCGCCACCACCAACGCCAGCACACCCCAGCCGATCAGGTGCAGCAGCAGCACGAACCCCGCCATACCTCCGACCGAGGTCCACTCCCGCCTCGTCACACCCATTCGCCTCACGAACCGCCAGTTAACGCCTTTCCCACCCCAGATGCAACCAAGTCGCGTCTACAGCACCGGGGTCATCAGGGCGAGCATGGCGGCCATCCCGCCGGTGGTCAGGGCGTGACAGCAGCAGAGCAGGCGGTGACCGCCGGCGCGGGCCACGCGGGCGAGCCACCAGGCTGCCGAGAGCAGGAGCAGGCCGACGACGGACCAGCTCAGCAGGCCTGTCCAGGTCTGTTGACCTGCGTGGTCCATGCCCGACATGCCCGACATGCCCGACATCGCCGCCATCCCCACGGTGCCGGCGGCGAGCATCCACACCATCCCGAGGTTCATCCCACCATGCAGCAGCGCGCCGGTCCGCGCGGTGACGCCTTCGACGCCGGCCAGGTGACGGAAGAAGACGAGGGCCAGTGCCGAGAACAGCGCGATCTGCAGCCACGTGATACCCGGGGTCGAAGGCAGCCAGAGCATCAGGAGCATCGCCGGGCTCATCAGGATGTGGTTGACGTCCACAACGGTCTCGATCCCCTGGCCGCGGCCGGCGGCGACCCGCCACAGGCAGTACAGGCCGGACAGCGCGAACACGACCGTGAGCGCGATCGCCGGACCGGCCGGGAGCATTCCGTGCGACATCGAGGCGGGACCTTCCTCGCGAGGGGCGACCGTAGGTTCAACTCCGCCGAACGGCCCGAAGTTCCGGGAACTGTTCGGTGCCGTGCTTCGTACTCATGTGTTGGGGGCTCAAGGCAATTGCAGCAGATCAGGAGAGACGTGGCACCGACACGCCACCGGCCGTGGCTGATCCGGTACGTCGTTCTGCTCGGCGTGCTGGCGGTCGCCGTACCGCTCGTCACGACCGGTGTGACGGGTCCGGCGAGCTACCTGCCGATCGCCCGCGACGACCCCGGCCGGGCGACCGGCCTGCTCGCGACGTTCGTCCGGGCGCTCGCCGATCTCTCGTCGCTGGTCACGGTCGGCGCGCTGGCGTCGGCACTGTTCGCGGGCAAGGTGCGGCCGGTCCAGGACACGTCGTCGCGGCGGCAGCTCGAGATCGCGGAGTGGTTCGAGCCGGTCGTCGTACGGCGGGCCGCGACGGTCTGGGTGATCAGCTCGGGGCTCCTGATCGCGCTCGACTCCGCCGACTCGAACGGGTACTCGCTCGGGAAGCTCGCCGACCCGCAGGCATTGTGGTTCGCACTGTTCTCGGGTGATGCCGGGCGGTCGTGGATGGTGACGTTCGCCGCCGCGGTCGTGGTGCTGGTCACGTGTGTGCTGAGCGCGCGATGGGTCGGGTACTTCGTCGCCCTGCTCGCGGCGCTGGTGGGTTCGCTGGCGCCGGTCGTGGTCGGGCAGATCCTGGTCGGTCCGCGGCACGACTTCGGGAGTGACGCGGGCATCCTCCAGACCCTCGCCGGTCAGGTGCTGCTCGGGCTGGTCGTGGTTCAGGTCCTGCGGGTCGCGACCGGGCGTCGGGTTCGGGCGCTGGAGCGGGTGCACTGGCGCAGTACGGCGTGGGTGCTGCTCGGTGTGCTCGTCGTGACGCAAGGCGTGCTGCTCTGCTTCAAGCTGGCCGGGTCTTCGCCGTTCGGGAGCGCTACCGGATGGTTGAGTCTGGTGCAGTTCGCGGCACTTGGGGTCGTTGGTTGCGGCTTGGCTCTCCGTCGATCCGTAGTGCTGGCCGGTGGTGTGGCGGGGTTCGTCGCGGCCGGTTCGGCGATGCTGCGGATCCCGCCGCCGCAGTTCTTCGTGCCGACGTCGATCAGTCAGATCTTCTTCGGGTTCGACCTGAAGGTGCCGCCCGGGTTCGGCTCACTGGCCGGGCAGTGGCGGCCGAACCTGCTGTTCGTGACGGCCTCGGTTGTTGCGATCGCCGGTTACCTGCTCGGCGTACGGCGGCTCGCGCGGCAGGGTGAGCGCTGGCCCGTCGCACGGACGATCGCCTGGACGGTCGGCTGGGTGCTGATCATCGTGGTGACCAGCTCCGGCCTCGGGAAGTACTCCGGCGCCGACTTCGCCGTACACATGGCTGTGCACATGGCGTTGAGCATGCTCGCGCCGATCCCGCTCGTGCTCGGCGGACCGATCACGCTGGCGTTGCGGGCGCTGCCGGCCAAGGAAGGGCCGCACGAGTGGATTCTCGCGGTGTTGCACTCGCGGCCACTCAAGGCGTTGTACCACCCGTTGTTCGTCTTCGTCGTCTACATCGGCTCGTACTACGCGTTGTACCTCACCGACGCCTTCGGGACCCTGATGAAGTTCCATTGGGCACACCAATTGATGAACGTGCACTTCCTGGTCGTCGGCTGTCTGTACTTCGGTCTCGTGATCGGGGTCGACCGGACACCGCACCAGCTCCCGTCGCTGGCCAAGCTCGCCGTACTGCTCGGGGCGATGCCGTTCCACGCGTTCTTCGGCGTGATCCTGATGCAGGACGGCGCGGTCATCGGCAAGTCGTTCTACGACCACCTCGAGGTGCCGTGGTCGCGTGACCTCGCCGCGACGCAGCACGTCGCGGGCGGGATCGCCTGGGCCGGCAGCGAGATCCCGTTGCTGATCGTGGTCGTCGTACTCGCCCTGCAGTGGGCGATCCAGGACGGCCGGGCCGCGCGCCGGATCGACCGGCACCTGGACAGCGGCCTCGACGACTCGTACGACGCCTACAACGCGATGCTGCAGCGGCTCGCGCGGCGTACCGAATCCAGCCAGGAGCGCCGGTGACGCTGACCGATCAGGAACCGCGGACCGCGACCGTCGAGCTGCTCGTCGGCGGGATGACGTGCGCCGCCTGCGCCAACCGGGTCGAGCGAGCGCTGAACAAGCTCGACGGCGTGACCGCGACGGTCAACTACGCGACCGAGCGGGCGATCGTCACCGGGGCCGGCGAGGACCTCACCACGCGCGCGACGAGTGCGGTGGATCGCGCGGGGTACCAGGCGACGCTGCGCGATCCCGGGTCCGGGGACGAGCTTGCGGAGCAGTTGACGGCTCGGCGGATCAGTTCGCTGCGGCGGCGGCTGGTGCTGGCGACCTTGCTGGCGATTCCGTTGATGGATGCAACGATCATGCTGGGTGCCGTACCGTCGTTGCGCTTCCCGGGCTGGGACATCGCGTGCTTGCTGCTGGCGGTGCCGATCGTGACCTGGGCGGCGTACCCGTTCCATCGCGCGACCGTGCGGAACCTGCGGCATCGGGCGGTCAGCATGGACACGCTCGTCTCGCTCGGGATCGTGGTGTCATTCGGGTGGGCGGCGGTGTCGGTGGTGTGGCCCGGGGCGGCCGGGACGTCGCGGTGGATGTCGCTCGACACCGGGAGTCTGTATCTCGACGTTGCCGCTGGGATGACGGTGTTCCAGTTGGCTGGGCGGTACTTCGAGACTCGGTCGCGGCGGCGGGCCGCGGACGTGTTCGGGGCGATCGGGCGGCTGGCGACACCCGTCGCGCGGGTGGTGCGGGACGGCGTCGAGGTCGACGTACCCACGGGCGAGGTGGTGAAGGGCGACGCGGTGGTCGTCCGGGCCGGGGAGATCGTCCCGGTCGACGGGACGGTGGTCGAGGGGGCGGCCGCGGTCGACACCAGCGTGGTGACCGGTGAGCCGGTGCCGCGGGTGGTCGGGATCGGCGGTCAGGTCGTTGGCGGGACCATCAGTACCGACGGGCGGCTGGTGCTGACCGCAACGGCGGTCGGGGTGCACACGCAGCTCGCGCAGATGGCGGCGATCGCGGAACGGGCCCAGGAGCGGAAGGCGCGCATCCAGCACACGGTCGACCGGATCATCGTGTGGTTCGTCCCGTCGGTGATCGTGCTGGCCGTCGCGGTGGCTGCCGGGTGGATGGTGTCCGGGGCGCCGGTCGGGCAGGCCGTGGGCACCGGGATCGCCGTACTCGTGATCGCTTGCCCGTGTGCGCTCGGGCTTGCAACTCCGACCGCGCTGATGGTGGGCATCGGGCGCGGCGCGACGCTGGGGATCCTGATCAAGGGGCAGGACGCGCTGGAGGCCAGCGGCGTGATCGACACGATCGTCCTCGACAAGACGGGGACGCTCACCACCGGGGACCTCACCATCACCGACGTCGAGCTGACCGCGGACCTCACTCGCGAGGAGGTTCTCGCGTACGCCGCCGCTGTGGAGCAAGGCTCCGAGCACCCGATCGCCCGAGCCGTCGAACGCCTGGCGACTGCCGAGGAGATCTCCCTCCGCCCCATCACCAACTTCACCACCCACCCAGGCCAGGGCGCCACCGCCACGGTCGACGGAAAACAGGTAGCCGTAGGCAACCACACCCTCCTGCAAACGCCCGACGCCGCGCCTGACGGGTCGGCTGTTCGGGTGGTGGTGGATGGGGTTCTGGTCGGGCGGTTGGGGATTGCTGATCGGCTTCGGAGCACTGCGGGGGACGCGGTGCGGGAGTTGCAGGCGGCCGGGCTTCGGACGGTGTTGCTGACCGGGGACTCGGAGACGGCCGCGCGGGAGGTTGCTCGGGAGTTGGGGATCGACGACGTACGGGCAGGGGTGTTGCCGGCGGACAAGGCGGGCGTGATCGCGGAGCTGCAGGCTGCTGGGCACCGGGTTGCGATGGTCGGGGACGGGATCAACGACGCGGCCGCGTTGGCGACCGCCGATCTCGGGCTGGCGGTCGTGTCAGGGACCGACATCGCGTTGAAGTCCGCGGACATCGTGCTCGTGCGGGAGGACCTGTGCGTGATCCCGGACGCGATCGGGCTCGCGCGGCGGACCCGGCGTACGATCCATCGCAACCTGGTCTGGGCGTTCGCCTACAACGTGGCCGCCGTACCGGTCGCCGCCGCCGGACTGCTCAACCCGCTGGTTGCTTCGGCAGCGATGGCGTTCTCCACCTTGTTCGTCACCTACAACAGCCTCCGCCTCCGCAGCTTCGGCGACCCAGACTCCTGATGCCCTCCGACACGCGGATCCAGCCGCGCCGCCGCACGATTCCGGGAACAATTGCACGTGCCGGTGTGGCGCGGCCTCGGAGTTGTTCTCGTGCGAGCGGGAGGTACGGCGTGGGTCAACCGGACGGCGGCTACGACCGCCTGGCGGCAGCACAGGTACTCGCCCGGGTCGCAGGCGAGCTCCCGGCAATAGACCACCTCCCGCCGCCCTTCGAAGTCGCAGTAGACCTCACCCCACTCGCCCCCTCCCCCGACAGCCACCTCACGCCGGCCCAACTCAGGTACGTGCAGACGGCTCTCCAGCCCTGCACCCCCGCCGACATCACCACCGCCACCCATCGCCTCAGCTGGCAGGACAGCACCGGCACCCCCAACATCTCCCACTGCACCCCAACCACCTCCGGCCCCGCGGCGGGCGCGGGTGTCGCGGTTGTGGCTCGTGAGGTAGTGCTGTTGTTGCGCGCGGCGCTTCGAGGGGATGGGGGTGTTCGGCGGCGGGCTGACGGGTTGTCCGGGTTTGAGCGGGGAGTGCTTGGCGGGACGACGACCGAGGGGGATGTGGTCGAGGTCTTGGCCGTTGGGTTCGAGACCGTGGCGCGCGCGTTGGTGCAGCACTCGTGGCTGGGTGGGTATCGGTCCGCACGTGCGCTGGCGCTCGGGTTGCAGGAGTCAGGCATCTTCGGGGTGGTGGCCAACACCTGGTACTGGGGGCTGCAGTCGGAGACCTACCGGCGCGGGATGATCCCCGTGTCGTTCGAAGCGCGCGCGGACGGCGGGGTCGCGTACACAGCCGCCTCACGAACGCTGCTGCGCACGATGAAGGACGCGCAGATCGCCCACCCGGAAGATCCTGGGCTCGCCAAGCAGTACGGACCACTGGCGTACGCCGAGGTCCCCCGGTGTCTGGCGAACATGCCGGTCACCCTGAACGGTCAACGGCAGACGTTGCTGCCGGCAGCGGTTGGCCTGTTCGTCAGCACCTTCGTTCGGATGCTCGATGTCGTACGCATCACTGGAGAGGAGACCACCATGTCCGAGGTGTTCGAAGTACCCGACATGACCTGTTCGCACTGCACGAACACGGTCAGCAGTGTGCTCGAGTCGCACGGTGCGACCGTGGACCGGATCGACCTCGACTCGAAGCAGGTCGTGGCCGCGTTCCCGTCCGCGGAGGTGCGCGAGCAGGCGTTCGAGGCGATCCGGGACCAGGGCTACACCGTCGTCCCGCCCGCGGACTGAGCTGACCTGCCGTTGGCCGACTGGGCGGCCTTCCGCGCCCGCGGCTTGCGCGCGGGTGCCACCTCCGGATCCGGGGCGAACGGGATGAACGGCATGCTCAACGGCAACGCGGCGAGCCGCATCAGCAGCAGGGCGTTGTCGTCGCCGGCCGTCTTGTTCAGGCGGAGACGGCCGCAGTTGGTGCAGCGATGGATGAGGACCCACCGGCCCTCACCGCGGACGGTGACCGCGATCGGCTCCATACCGCCGGAGCAGTCCGCCTTGCGGTCGCCCGGGACGTTGCGGTCGAGATGCCGCGACCACAGACAGCTCGGGCAGTGATTGCGATGGGTGGTGCCAGGGGCGTCGAGGGAGACCTCTACGCCGCAGTGTTCACAACTGAACGAACGTGCGAAAGCCAAACCGATGAACCTTTCAGAGCGAAGCTGCAGGACAGGACAGACATCGGCTTCCCTCCTTCCGGTCCGCGCCGGCCACCCCGGCGCACGTGCCCCCAGCAGATCAGCCCGGCCGACGCACCGTCAACCGATTAAGACACCTTCGCCGCCGTGTGCAGCGCGAGGCCGTCGGTAGCGGCGACGTCGGCGCGGAACCAGCCCGACGAGTCCACGACGTACGCCGGGCCGCTGCACTGGCCTGCGGTGTAGTCGCCGTGGAAGATGTCGCAGTACGTCCCGGCCGGCAGGTCCGTGTGGAAGCTGCGCCCGGTCAGCGCCGCACTCTCGTCGTTCAGGACCAGGTAACCCTTCGAACCCCGGCCGAACGCGATCGCGTCGTTCCCGTTGTCCCACCACTCGGTGACGGCGGTGCCGCGGGTGGTGTTGTGGAAGCCGACCATGTTCGCGATCACCCGCCACTCGTGCTCGCACCGCCAGCGGTTCGTGAAGCAGGTCGTGTCGACGGTCTGCCCGGTGCTGGTCGACGGTGGTCCCTCGTCGTTCGAGGTGTACTCGTAGCTCGACATCACCTTCGGCGTGCCGTACGTCCAGGCGAGCATGAACGCGTTCGCCATCGCGTACCGCCCGTTGTCGCGGAACGTCAGTACGCCGGTCCCCCGCTGCGTGTCGTGGTTGTCGGTGAACACCACCGCGTGGTCGGACGCCAGCGGCTCCGCGAACGTCCGCAGGTACGCGAGCTTCTCGGTGTTGAAGATCTTCGCCAGATCCTTCCCGTACCGGAACTCCAGCACGTCCCCGTTCCCGACGTACTCGTCCGGGGTGATCGGCTCGCCCGCGCCGTAGATCACTTCCTGATAGATGTACGCCGGCCGCGACAGCCGCGACGTGATCGCCGCGATGTCGGTCGCCGGGATGTGCTTCGCCGCGTCCAGCCGGAACCCGTCGACGCCGATCGAGAGCAGGTCGTTCAGGTACGCCGCGATCCGCCCGCGCACGTAGTCCGACTCGGTCGCCAGGTCCGCGAGGTCGACGAGCTCGCAGTTCTGCACCTCCCACCGGTCGTTGTAGTTGACGATGTCGTCGTTCCCGTTCCGGCCGCAGTGGTGGAAGTCCTGCGTCTGGTACGTCCCCGGGTAGTCGTAGTGGCTGTACGTCGACCCCGCGCTGCCGGTGCCGCCCGCCGATCCGCCGGTCATGTGGTTGATCACGGCATCGACGTACACCTTGATCCCGGCCGCGTGGCAACTGTTGACCATGGCAACGAACTGGCCACGGGTCCCGCGCCGGGTGCTGTCGAGCTTGTAGCTGACCGGCTGGTAGTCCTGCCACCACGGATACCCGGATCCGGGCAGTACGACGTGCTCCTGCGGCGGCGAGACCTGCACCGCGCCGTACCCCTTCGGGCCGAGCACCTGGCCGCACTCGCGGGCGACCGAGTTCCAGTTCCACTCGAACAGCTGGACGATCACGTCCCGGTCCCCGCTCGGGGCAGCCTTGGCGACCGGGGCGATCATCGACAGGCTCAGCAACAGGATCAGGAATCGGCGCATCGGAACAGCTCCCTCGGGGCGGTGGGGTACTCCATGAAACCATCCCGACGGCGTACCGTGCGGGAAATCGTGTCAGGAGGCTGAAAAGTGCTGGACTGGTTGCAGGAGCGGCTGCCCGAGCTGATCGCGGACCACGCGGTGCCGGGGATCGCGGTCGGGGTGTGGGCCGGCGGCGAGGTGTACGACGCCGCGGCCGGCGTGCTGAACACGGCGACCGGCGTCGAGGCGACCACCGATTCGATCTTCCAGATCGGGTCCGTGACGAAGGTGCTCACCGCCACGCTCGCGATGCAGCTGGTGGACGAGCGGAAGGTGGAGCTCGACGCGCCGGTGCGGCGGTACCTGCCCAGGTTCGGCCGGGACGTGACCGTACGGCAGCTGATGTGCCACGTGGCCGGCTTCGAGGGCGACATCTTCACCGACACGGGACCTGGCGACGACTGCATCGAGCGGTACGTCGACCTGCTCGACGACGTGCCGCAGCTCTTCGCGCCGGGGTCGATGTTCTCGTACAACAACGCGGCGTTCTGCGTACTCGGCCGGCTGATCGAGGTCGTGCGTGGCAAGCAGTTCGACGAGTGTATGCGCGACCACCTGTTCGAGCCGCTCGAGCTGACGCACGCCGCGAGCAACCCGTACGAGGCGATCCTGCACCGCGTCGCGGTCGGGCATCTCGACGGCGAACCGGTGAAGACGTGGGCGATGGCGCGCTCGAACGCGCCCGCCGGGTCGATGCTGGCGATGCGCGCGCGGGACCTCGTCCGGTTCGCCCGGCTCCAGGGGCAGGTGCTGAGCGCCGAGAGCGCCGCCGCGATGCAGGAACCGCAGATCACGCTCCCGGACATCGGCTGGGCGGACGCGTGGGGCCTCGGCTGGGAGCTGAGCGACCTGCCGGGCGGGACGGTGATCGGGCACGACGGTTCGACGGTCGGCCAGGCCGCGTTCCTGCGCGTCGTACCGGAGCGTGACGTGGCGGTGGCGATCCTCACGAACGGCGGGTCGCCGCGGCCGGTCCACGCCGAGTTGATGGGCCGGCTGCTCCAGGAACTGGCCGGTGTCACGTTCCCGGAGCTGCCCGTGCCGGATCCGAGCGCCCGCCCTGAGCATCCCGAGCGGTACGCCGGGCGGTACACGTCGCGCGAGTCGATCACCGACGTACGGCAGGACGCGGACGGGCGGTTGTGGCTCGAGCAGACGCCGATCGGGGTGAGCGCGGAGGTCGGCGACCAGCCGCACCGGACCGAGCTGGTCGCCTGGCGCGGCGACAGCCTGCTGCCGGTCGAGCCGTCCGGGGGCGTGTACTGGCCGGTCGCGTTCGTCGGCCGTGACAACGAAGGACGGGCGGAGTACCTGCACACCGGCCGGGCGGATCGCCGCGCCTGAACTCGTGCGATCGGATGAAGCCGGGGCGGGTGATCTGTCCGGCCGGACCAACATCACCTGAGGCTCCGGCAGGACGATCGTCCGATGAACGACTCCCAGGGCGAAGGGCTGCTGACCGTTCGCGACCTGTCGGTCGAGATCCGGCGGGGGTCCCGGATCGTCCGGCCGGTGACGCGGGCGGACCTGACGCTGCGGGCCGGCGAGACGCTCGGCATCGTCGGCGAGACCGGCTCCGGCAAGTCGATGACCGGACTCGCGATCATGGGCATGCTGCCGGCCGGCAGCGTGGTCACCGGTGGGTCGATCCGGTTCGACGGCCGGGAGCTGACCGCGTTGGCGCCGGCCGAGTACCGGAGGCTGCGCGGTAACGACATCGCGATGGTCTTCCAGGACTCGATGACCGCGCTGAACCCGACGAAGCGGATCGGCGAACAGGTGGCCGAGCCGCTCCGGCTGCACCGCGGGGCGTCGAAGCGTGCGGCCCGCGAACGCGCCGCCGAGGTGCTGCACCTGGTCGGCATCCCGTCGCCGGCCGAGCGGATGGACGCGTTCCCGCACGAGCTGTCCGGCGGGATGCGGCAGCGCGTGCTGATCGCGATGGCGCTGGCCTGCGAGCCGCGGGTGATCATCGCCGACGAGCCCACGACCGCGCTCGACGTCACGGTGCAGGCCGAGGTCCTCGACCTGCTCGCGGACCTGAAGTCGCGGCTCGGGATGGCGATGATCCTGATCACCCACGACCTGGGCGTGATCGCCGGCCACGCCGACCGGGTCGCGGTGATGTACGCCGGCCAGGTCGCCGAGACCGGTCCGACCAAGACCCTGTTCGGTACGACGAGGCACCGCTACACCCACGCCCTGCTGTCGTCGATCCCGACGCTGGCCCACGACCGCCGCCAGGAGCTGCACAGCATCCCGGGCGCACCGCCGGACCTGACCCTCCCGAACCCGGCCTGCGCGTTCGCCCCGCGCTGCGCCGCCGCCACGGGCCGTTGCCGCGAGCAAGCACCGGAGCGGACCGTCGACGGCGACACGACGTACGCCTGCTGGCATCCGGTCGAGGAAACGCTGACCATCACGCCCCGCACCGAGGACACCGGGTCGTCGCCCGACGAGCAGATCAGGCTGCGCGTCGACGGCCTGGTCCGCGAGTACGGCGCCGGCCGGAGCAGCCTGTTCGGCCCGCGGCGGACGGTGAAGGCGGTGTCCGGGGTGAGCTTCGACGTCCGCGCCGGAGAGACGTTCGGGCTGGTCGGCGAGTCGGGCTGCGGGAAGTCCACGCTCGGCCGGATGATCGTCGCGTTGGACCGCCCGACCGGCGGCGACGTGCTGTACGACGGTACGTCGGTCGCCGGGCTCAGCTCGCGCGCGCTCGGGGACCGCCGGGCGCAGCTGCAGATGATGTTCCAGGACCCGAGCGCCTCGCTGGACCCGCGGATGCGCATCGGCACCATCCTGCGCGAACCGCTCGCGATCCAGGGCATCGGCAACCGCTCGCAACGGGCCGCCCGCGCCGGCGAACTGCTGCACGAGGTCGGCCTCCCGCCCGCGATCCTGGAGCGCTATCCGCACGAGCTGTCCGGCGGCCAGCGGCAACGCATCGGCCTCGCCCGGGCGCTCGCGCTGAACCCGAAGGTGCTCGTCGCGGACGAACCGGTCAGCGCTCTCGACGTCTCGGTCCGCTCCCAGGTCCTGAACCTGATGCGCCGGACCCAGCGCGACCTCGGCCTGAGCAGTGTCGTCATCTCCCACGACCTCGCCGTCGTCCGCTACCTGGCCGACCGGGTCGGCGTGATGTACCTCGGCAAGCTCGTCGAGACCGGTACGACGGACGACGTCTACACGGCGACCGCCCATCCGTACACGGCCGGTCTGCTCGCCGCGGTCCCCGACCCGGACCCGTCCGCCGCTCGGCCGGACGCCGACGTACGGGTCCGTGGTGAGTTGCCGAGCGTGTTCGATCCACCGAGCGGCTGCCGGTTCCGGACGCGGTGCCCGCTGGCGACCGACCTGTGCGCCGAGGCCGAGCCCGAGCTGACCACACTGTCCGGGGACCACCGGGTCGCGTGTCACTTCCCGTTGGAGGCAGCCCGATGATCCGGTACGTCGTCCGCCGCCTGCTGATCTCGGTCCTCGTGCTGCTCGGGATCTCCGCCGTGATGTTCTTCCTGCTGCACGTGGTGTCCGGGAGCCCGGGCCGGGTCGTCCTCGGGCCGAAGGCGTCACCCGAAGCCGTTGCCATGTTCAACCATGACCACGGGTTCGACCGGCCGTTCGTGGTCCAGTACGTGAGCTACCTCGGCCAACTCCTGCACGGCGACCTCGGTCGTTCGTACAAGCTCAACCAGGGCGTGGCGACGCTGCTCGTCCAGAACGCCCCGCGCAGCGCCATGCTCTCGCTCGCGGGACTCGTCCTCTCGTTGGTGATCGCCGTACCGCTCGGCATCCTGCAGGCGGTCAAGCGCAACAGCGTGGTCGACCGCGTCGGTACGGCGCTCGCGTACACCCTCTACGCGACACCGGTCTTCCTGCTCGGGCTGCTGCTGATCGCGGGGCTCAGCCAGGCGCTCCACCTGTTCCCGGCCGAGGCGTCGCAGTCCCACTCCCCCTGGGTCGTCATCACCGACCCGCACGCGATGGCGCTGCCGGTCATCACGCTGGCTGTCACGAACGTCGCGATCTTCTCGCAGTACCAGCGATCCGCGGCGCTCGAACAGCTCGGGCAGGACTACATCCGGGTCGCCCGCGCGAAAGGTCTGCCCGACCGGCTGATCATCACCCGGCACCTGCTGCGGAACGCGTGCCTGCCGCTGATCACGCTGCTCGGCCTGTCGATCCCGAGTCTGCTGGCCGGGAACCTGATCGCCGAGTCGCTGTTCAACTACCCCGGCCTCGGCCTGCTGTTCCTGAACAGCCTGCAGCGCGAGGACTACCCGGTCCTGCTCGCCTACACGCTGATGGGCGCCGTACTGACAGTCCTCGGCAACCTCCTCGCGGACGTCGCCCTCGCGTCCGCGGACCGTCGCATCACCCTGAACGGCTAGGAGCCACCGTGACGAACATCGACGCCGAGGCCGTCACCCGGACCCGGCCCAGGCTCCGGCCGCAGGACCATCCGCTCGGGCTGGCAGGCCTGCTGATCCTGATCCTGCTGGTCGGGTTCTGCTTCCTCGGACCGCTCTTCCATCACACCAACCAGACCGACGTCGACATCGTCAACGCGGCCCTCCCGCCCGGCGCCGGCTATCCGCTCGGCACCGACACGAACGGGTTCGACGTCCTCGGCCGGCTGATGCGAGGGGGCCAGGTCTCGCTGCAGATCGGCCTGCTCGCCGCAGTGACCGCGACCACGATCGGCACCCTGTATGGCGCGGTCGCCGGGCTCGCGGGCGGCGTACTCGACGGTGCCCTGATGCGGCTCGTCGACGTCGGGCTGTCGGTGCCGTTCCTGTTCGTCGTACTGATCCTGTCCGCCCGGTTCAACGCCAGCGTGTGGTCGTTGAGCCTGGTGATCGGCGGGTTCTCGTGGCTGGTCGCGGCCCGGCTCGTGCGCGGCGAGGTGCTCGTCCTGCGGGTGCGCGAGTTCGTGCTGGCCGCGAGGACGATGGGCGCGTCGCGGCCGCGGCTGATCCTCACGCATCTGATCCCGAACGCCCTCGGCGTGATCATCGTCAACATCACCTTCCAGGTCGCCGACGCGGTGCTGATCGTCGCCACGCTCGGCTTCCTGGGGTTCGGCCTCCGCTACCCCGCCACCGACTGGGGCGGCCAGCTGTCCAGTGGCGTCACCTCGATCACCTCGGGCTACTGGTGGCTCGTCGTACCGGTCGGCGCCTGCATCATCCTCACCGTGCTGGCACTCAACCTGCTCGCCGAGGCCCTCCGCGAGGCCGTCGGCCAGGGCGCCCAGTGAACCGAAGGAGCGACACATGAAGAACCTGTCCGGCCGGGTGCTGACGACCGCGGTCGCGATCGCGATGCTGACCGCCGCCTGCTCAGGCAGCGGCGCCACGCCGAAGGCTGATGCCGGCAGCTACGACAAGCTGCCCGCCGAAGCCGGCAAACCGAAGGCCGGCGGCACCGTGACCGTTGCCCTCAGCCCCGGTCTGAACCCGAACTACATCTACCCCTACGAACCCGCCTCGCAGAACGGCGGCGTGATCGCGCGCGGGCTGCTCTGGCGCGCGCTGTACCGACCCAGCAGCGAGGGCGACAAGCCGGTCGACCCCGAGCTCAGCATGGCCGAGCAGCCGACCTACAGCGTGGACCGGAAGACCGTCACGATCAAGCTGAAGGACTACAAGTGGTCGGACGGTACGCCGGTCACCGCGGACGACGTCGTGTTCTCGATCGCGCTGCTCAAGGCCGCGATCGCGGAGGACCCGGCGAACTGGAGCTTCTACACGCCCGGGCAGTTCCCGGACGGCTTCACGGTCCTCGCGAGTGATCCGCGGACCGTGACGATGCAGCTCACGAAGGCGTACAACCCGTCGTACCTGCTCTCGATGCTCGAGCTGATCTACGTGCTGCCCTCGAAGGCGTGGAACGTCGCCAAGGACGGCGGACCGCACCTCGACTACAACCAGCCGAAGAACGCGCAGGCGATCTACAAGTACCTGACGAAGTCGTCCGAGTCGCAGGCGACGTTCACCACCAATCCGCTCTGGCAGATGGTGAACGGGCCGTACAAGCTGAAGACGTTCGACCCGGCGACCGGCTCGTACTCGCTGGTGCCGAACAAGGCGTACAGCGGGCCTGGCGAGTCCCGGATCGACCAGATCGACTTCAAGACGTTCACCTCGGCCGTTGCCACGTTCAACCAGTTCAAGGCCGGGACGCTGACGGTCGGGATGCTCGACTCCGGGTACATCTCCCAGGTCGACGCGCTCAAGGCGCAGGGCTACAACGTGTACGGCGCGCCCGCACCGGCGCGGCTCGACTACCTGACGATCAACTTCAAGAACACCACGAACAACTTCGACAAGGTGATCGCCCAGCTGTACGTCCGGCAGGCCCTGCAGCACCTGATCGACCAGCCCGGGTACATCAAGAGCCGGGGCGTCTACAACGGCGCCGCCACCGAGAACTACAGCACCGCCGGCGTCGGGTCGCCGTACCCGCCCGACTTCGGTACGACGCCGCCGTACCCGCATGACACCGCCGCCGCGCAGAAGCTGCTCACGGACCACGGCTGGAAGGTCGTCCCGGACGGCACCACGACCTGCGAACGCCCCGGCACCGGGCCGGACCAGTGCGGCGCAGGCATCCCCGCCGGGCAGACCCTCAGCTTCAACCTGCTCGCGGCGAACAGCCCGTCGTACGTCGGCGCCCGCGACGTCGCGTTCGTGTCGGCGGCGAAGAAGCTCGGGATCACGGTGAAGTCCGAGACCAAGGCCGTCAACTACATCTACGAGAACTACGGCAACACGTTCGCTCCGGCGAAGAAGAACGAGTGGGCCATGGTCGACTCCGGGTCGCTCTACCAGGCCGTCGGGTACCCGAGCAGCAACACGCTCTTCAACACCACCGGCAGCTTCAACCTCGGCAGCTACAGCAACCCCGAGGCCGACAAGCTCATCGACGCGTCCACGTTCGGCGCCGACCCGAAGGCACTCAGCGCCGAGGTGAGCCTGCTCGGGAAGGACCTGCCCGTGCTGTACCTGCCGACGCCGGACACGCTCGTGGTGTGGAAGAACACGTTGTCCGGGCCGCCGTCGTCGTTCCGGTCGCTGCTGAGCTTCCTGTACTCGCCCGAGCTCTGGTACTTCCACGACTGAGGAGGCTGCGTGACCGTCCCACTCGCCACGGTCGACCCCGAGGCCGGCTTCGACGATCTCGACCGGCTCCGGGAACTGATCGGCGACGCCCGGATCGTCGCCCTGGGCGAAGGTGCCCACAACGTCACCGAGTTCTACCGGATCAAGGACCGGATCTTCCGGTTCCTGGTCCAGGAGCTGGGGTTCACCGCGTTCGTGCTGGAGTCCGGGTACGCCGAGGGGCTGACCGTGGCGGAGTGGATCCGCCACGGCAGCGGGCCGGTCGACGCGATCGCGCGGGACGGCATCACGTACCGGTTCGGCGAGTGCGCGCCGATGCACCGGCAGCTGGAGTGGATGCGGCGGCAGAACGGGCGGGTCCGGTTCTACGGGATGGACCTGCCCGGTTCGTCCACGTCGCCCGGTCCCGCCGTACGAGCGTGTCTGGCGCGGATGCCGCGGCACCCCGGTGACGAGGAGCTGCTGCGGTTGAGCGAGCTCGGCGGGCGGACCGAGGCGGCGATCCGGCTGGACCGGATGCCGGCGGCCGAACGGTTCCAGCTGCTCGACGGGCTCGCCCGGCTGGCGGATCGCGCGAACGTGCTGGGTGACGAGATCGCGATCAGATGCGCCGCGTCGTTGCACGCGTTCGTCGAGGAGCTGGCCGGGCCGGTGAGCGGCCCGTACCCGCGGGACGTGTTCATGGCCGACACCGTGCGGTGGATCGCGGAGCGGGAGCAGCGCATCGTGGTCAGCGCGCACAACGCCCACGTCCAGCGCACGCCGTTCCTCGGCCGGACCACGGTCGGCGGCATGCTCGGCGACGAGGAACTGGTGGTCATTGGTACGACCTACGGAACCGGTCCGGAGGTCCGGTTCACCGAGCGGAGTGCGCGGCCGTTCGACTGCGACGTCACGCTCGAGCAACGGGTGCCGCCGCCGAGCAGCATCGAGGCGCACCTCGATCGGCTCGGGCATCCGATCGCGCTGGTGGAACCCGGCGACATGGTTGCCGAGGGCATGCTCTCGAACGGCGAGTTCGTGCCGACCGACTGCGCTGCGGCGTACGACGCGCTGATCCACTTCCGTGAGGTCCATCGTATCCCCGGTGCCTTCGAGCGGCTCCGGGCCGAGTTCGAACCGGAGCCGGCGTGATCCCCTATCCCCCGAGCCGTACTGTCGACGCCGTCGAGGAGCTCGCCGGCGTCCCGGATCCGTACCGCTGGCTCGAGGACGACACCGACGAAGTCCTTGCCTGGCAACGTGCGCAGGCCTCGCTCGCGACGGCTGTCTGCTACCAGGGGCAGGACCCGTCGGTGGCGCGGAAGCTGATCGAGACGTACGACGCAGGCGCCCGGCCGCCGCTGCCGAAGTACGCCGCCGGCCGCTGGTTCCACGGTACGACGGAACTCGTGGTCGCGGACACGCCGTACGGCGAAGGGCGGGTGCTGCACCGGCTCGAGAAGGGCGCCGTACTGTCGTGGCTGTCGCCGTCGCCGGACGGGCGGGTGCTGGCGCTCGGCGTGTGTACCGATGGCAGTGAGAACAACACGATCCGATTGATCTCCGCGGCATCTGGAGAGTTGATGAGCGGGGCGCCGACGCAGGTCCTGCACGATGCGTGGACCGGCGGGGCGGCGTGGTTGCCCGACAGCAGCGGGTTCTTCTTCTCGGCGTTGACAGGCAGCGTGCATTCGTTTGAACGGGCGGTGTTCCGGCACGTGCTGGGCGGCGAGACCTCGGTGGAGCCGGTGCCGATCTGGGCGGGGTCGCGCGAGCACACGGTGATCCAGTTCTCCCCGGACGGGCGGTGGGCGGTCGCGAGTCATCGGCTGGGCGGTCCGGTCCCGATCGCGGTCCGCGACCTGACCTCGGACGACGGGTGGCGGCCCTTCATGACGTCGTGCGACGGGATGGTCGCGGGTCATGTGGTCGGTGATCGGTACGTCGGGGTGACCGACGTCGGGGCGGCGCGTGGGCGGTTGGTGGCGATCCCGCTGGACGCCGCCGCACCGGACGATCCGGGCCAGTGGATCGAACTGGTGCCGGAGGGGTCCACGGTGATCCGGTCGGTGCAGCCGGTCGGGTCGTACCTCTATCTCAGCGAGTTCTCCGACACGTATGCCCGGGTGCGGGTGGTCGACCACACCGGTCGGTTCGTGGGCGACGTACCGCTGCCGGGGCGCGGGGCCGTGGCGGTGCCGTTCTTCCCGTTGATGAGCCTGGCCGCGGGGAACCGGCCGGACGACTTCGTGTTCGCGTTCTCCACGTTGACCAGCTCGTGGGGCGTCTACCGGCATCGGCCCGGTGTGGACATGCTGGAGGAGCTGGTCGCGCCGGCCGTGACGCTGGACGCGACGGTCGAGGACCACGTCGCGATCGCCCCGGACGGCGAGCGGATCCCGTTCCGGCTGGTCCGGCGTACTGCGGGTGGGCCGGTGCTGATCTCGGCGTACGGGGCGGCGAATGTGCCGTATTTGCCCTCGTATCAAAGCGACATGGCCGCGTTCGTCTCGGCGGGCGGGGTGTTCGTGCAGGCGCATTTGCGGGGTGGTGGCGAGTTCGGGCGGGACTGGTATCTGGCGGCGCATCGGGAGCGCCGGGGTGTGCGGGACTCGGATCTGGTGGCGGTCGCCGAGCACTTGATCGCGACCGGCGTGGCGACGCCGGAGCGGCTCGCTCTGACCGGTGGTTCGGACGGTGGGCTGATGTGTGGGATCGCTGTGACGAAGCGGCCGGACCTTTGGCGGGCGGTGCTGCCGCGGGCGCCGTTGCTGGATCTGATCGGCGGGCTTCGTGACCCGTACCTGGATTTCGTGATCCGTAAGGCGTGGGGCGATCCGGACGACCCCGCGGAGATCCGCCGGTTGCTCGGGTTGTCGCCGTACCAGCTGGTCGCGCCGAACGTCTTCCCCGCGGTCTATCTGCAGGCGGGGGCGACCGATCCGCGGTGCAGGCCGTGGCATGCGCGGAAGTTCGCGGCGCGGCTGCAGGCGGAGCAGCAGGGTGAGCTGCCGATCCTGGTGCATGTGTACGACGACGCGGGGCATGGGGCGGCGACGAGCGAGGAGGTCGCGCTGGCGCAGGACGCGGAGTGGCTCGCGTTCCTGCTCGGGAGCCTCGGGCTAGCGTGAGGTGAGCGTCATCAGGCGGAGCTGGAGCATCATCGCGAACCGTACGTCGGGGTCGTCGAGGTCGATGCCGCCGACCTCGGCGACGCGGCGGAGGCGGTACCGGAAGGTGTTCGTGTGCACGTACATCGCCGCCGACGCGACCGCGATGTCGCCGAAGGCGTCGAGCCAGGCTCGCAAGGTGTCGACCAGCAGGCTGCGGTGCTTCGCGTCGTACGCCGCGAGCCGGGCGACCGGCCCGGACGACAGTTCGTCGCGCGGGACGAGGTCGGCCAGCTCGAGGAGCAGCGCCTCGACGTACACGTCTGCGACTCGGGCGACCTGCTGGGTGGAGCCGCGGGACTTGAGGACACGCAGCGCGCGGTCGGCGCCGGTGCGGGAGCGCGACAACGCCGAGCCGTCGGCCGCCGGCGATCCGATCCCGACCAGCGGACGCACCCGAAGCCCGATCCGCCCGAGGAAGTCCGTAGCAATCCGTGTGGCCCGGTCCTCGCCGTCGACCTGGGCGCGCGGCAGCGGGACCACGCCGTACGCGACCTCGCCGATCAAACCAGCCGCGGACCGCGGGTGCACCGCGGCCAGGTGCATCGCGAACGCGTCCGCCAGTCGCTTGCGCTCAGCAACAAGCTCAGCAGCCGTCCGCCCCGCACCACCACCCGCACCACGGTGCGCCCCATCGGCGGCCGCGCCGGTGTCCAGCAGGCTGACGGCCAGGACGACGGCCGGTTCGTCGGCCAACCCAAGCCTCCGGATTGCTTCACCGGACCCTGGGCCGCTTTCCAGCGCCGTCCGCAGCAGGTCCGCGCGTAGGCGCCGTTCGACGTCCGCGCCCGCGCGTTGGCGGATCATGTAGAGCGCAACCTGCTTCGCCGCGTCGCACAGCGCCTGGCCGCGGTCCGGCGGCAACGGCTCCGTCACCGCGGCCCAGATCGTGCCGAGGATCTCGTCGCCGGCCCGCACCGCGATCGCCACCCGCGGCAGCTCCCCGGACTCCGGCAGCGGCGCCACGAATACCGGCTGGTCGGTCCGGAAGATCTCCTGGAACACCCCACGGTCGCGCAGGATCCGCGTGTACTCCCGCGGCACCTGCCGGGACAGAATCGTCTGCACCCGCGACGGATCCGCCGACTCCTGCCGCCCGGAGAACGCCAGCACCCGGGTACTCGGATCCTCGATCGTGATCGGCGCGTCCAGCAACGCCGCGATCGCGTTCGCCAGCGCGAACAGGTCCCCGGCCGGGATCCCGCCGAGCGCCTCCACCGCACCCGCGTCTCCCCCGGCGATCAACGACCGCACCATCGACGTCAGCTGTGTCCACGACGCCCCTCGCGCGAGCGCCAGTACGACGACCCCGGTCGCCTCGGCAGCCGCCATCAGCTCCTCGTCGGGCACGACGGGCGCCCGCACGACCAGCGCCGCCGCGCCGTGCCGGCCGACCTCGGTCACGACCCGGACCAGGTCGCCCGCGTCGTGCAGCCCGACACCGAGCACCAGCGCCTGCCGCGGCAGCACCTGGTCGTCGAGCGGGTCGTGGATGACGACGCCGCCGAGATCGTCGGCACGGGCCGGATCGCCGCACACCACGTCGAGCAGCGTCGTACCGATGTCGTCGAGGACACCCTCCAGGCTGGCCCGGACGGGGCCGGCGGTCGGGACGAGCACGTCCTCGACGCTAGTCCCGCCGTCCCCGGCCGGATGTTGTCGCATACGACGAAATTATGCGTGCGGTCCGTCCGATCCGACAAGATCGATCCACTCGGTACGTACGGTCACCGCGTCCAGCACGTCCGGCAGCGGAGCGACCCCGAGCCCCGGGCCGGTCGGCACCGCGAGCCGCCCGTCGACGAGTTCGAACGGCGGCGTGATGTCGGTCCGGTAATACCGCGCGGACGCCGATGTGTCACCTGGGTACGCGAACCCGGGCAGCGCGGCCAGCGCCAGGTTGGCGGCCCGGCCGAGTCCGGTCTCGAGCATCCCGCCGCACCACACCGGTACGCCATTCGCAGTACACACGTCGTGGATCCGCCGCGCCTCCAGGTACCCGCCGACCCGCCCGGGTTTGATGTTGACGATCCGGCACGCGCCGAGCGCGATCGCGTCCGCCGCGGCCCGCGCCGAGACGATCGACTCGTCCAAGCAGATCGGCGTCCGGATCAGCCGCGCCAGCTCCGCGTGACCGCGCAGGTCGTCCTCGGGCAGCGGCTGTTCGAGCAGCAGCAACTCGAACTCGTCCAGCCGAGCGAGCAGGCGGGCGTCGCTCAGCCGGTACGCCGTGTTCGCGTCGACCTGCAGCGGGACGTCGCCGAACCGCTCCCGGACCGCGCGGACCGGCTCGACGTCCCAGCCCGGCTCGATCTTCAGCTTGATCCGCCGATACCCCTGGTCCAGGTACGCCGCCACCGCGTCGAGCAGCGCCGGGATCGACTCGGTGATCCCGACCGACACCCCGCACTCCACCTCGTCCCGGACCGCGCCGAGGTACTGCCCGAACGACATCCCGCCAGCGCGAAGCTCGGCGTCCAGCACAGCCGTCTCCAACGCCGCCTTCGCCATCCGATGGCCCTTGACCTGGGCGGTCGCGGGGCCGACCTGCTGCGCGCTGGTCACGCCGGCCACCGCCGGGATCAGATAGCTCCGCAGTACGTCGGCCGCGCCCTGGGTGTACTCCGAGGAGTAGAACGGCTCCTTGCTGGTCCCCGACTCGCCCCAGCCCTCGCCCTCGTCGGTGACCACGCGGACGAGCAGGGCCTCCCGCACGGTCTCGGTCCCGAACGAGGTCCGGAACGGTGTCACCAACGGCATCTCGATGGTCCGGAGCTCAACCCCGACGAGCTTCACAACACAGCCTCCCTGTCGACGACGTACCAGCCACTGCGATCGAACCCGCGGATCCGCGCCCCGTCGGCGAGCAGCCCACCGAGCACGTCCCGCACCGCGGCCCGCCACTCCGCGGCCGCCTCCGGATCGGTGCTCCGGAGCGCCTCGATGTCCGGCGGTACGGCGACCCGCACCAGTCGCCCGTCCACTCGTCCGCCCGCCGGCCTGCCCAGCGCGGTGATCCCCAGCGCGATGCTCGGACCGGCGTCCACCACCCGGGGCCGGCCGTTGCATGCAGCAACAACTTCCTGGTCGTCCAGCCGCCACCGCGCCAGCAGGCGGTCTGTGTCGTCGGCGGCGTTGATCGCGTCGTCGATCCGCCCGTAGAAGTTCGGCAGGTACTCGACCGCGTCCGCCGCCAGCTTGCCCAGGTTGAAGTAGGCGTTCCGCCGGATCAGCGGGTCGAACGTCCAGGAGATCTCCCGCGCACCGTGCGCCAGCGCCCACTCGCGCTGGTGCAGCTTCAACGCGTACCCGACGCCCCGCCGCTGCGGCAGGACGCCGGTGATGTGGCTGTGCAACGACCCGCGCCCCGGCGCACCGAAGAACCCGACGCACGCGCCGACCATCACGTCATCCGCGAACGCACCGTGCACATAGCTGCCCGCCTTGCTCAACGCGCGCAACAGATCCGCCGGCACCGGCGGGCTGAACTCCCCGGTCTGCCAGATCCGCTCGAACAGCGCACACGCGGCATCCAACTCCGGCAACGTCTCCAGGCTGCGAATCGTCACGCCCGCGGCAACCGCCGGATCACGCATCAGGTCGGTCACGTCGACGCCTGCAGTTCGGAGATCAGTGCCGTGAGCAACCGGGTACGCCCGGGCAACTCGGACACAATCACATGTTCGTCGTCGGCGTGCGCACCGCCGCCGACGGCGCCGAGCCCGTCGAGGGTCGGCGTACCGACTCCGGCCGTGAAGTTGCCGTCGGAGGCGCCGCCGACCGCCAGCTCCCCCGGCGGGGTCAGGCCGAGTTGCTCGGCAAGGCGGCGGGCGCGTTCGTACAGGTTCATCGAGGCGGCGCGTGCGAGCGGCGGCCGGTTCGGTCCGCCCGCGACCGTGACCTCGGCCCCGGGCAGGTGCGGTTGCAGCGACCGCATCGCGCGGTCGACTCGGTCCTGCTCGGCGGCGTCCCAGACGCGTACGTCGACCTCGAAGTGCGCGGCGGCTGGGACGGTGTTGACGGTTGTCCCGGATTCGAGCCGGGTCGGCGTCACCGTCGTACCGCGGGCCGCGAGCGCCGCGACGGCCTGCACCTGGTGCGCGGCCTCGATCGTGGCGTTGACCCCGCGCTCCGGTTCGAGCCCGGCGTGGGCGGCCCGGCCGCGGATCTGTACGTCGTACCGCGAGACACCTTTCCGTGCGGTCTTCAGCGCACCGCCCGGCCCGGACGCCTCCAGGATCAGCGCGGCCGCGCAACCGCGGGCCTCGTCCTCGATCAGCGTCCGTGACGACGGCGACCCGAGCTCCTCGTCGCCGGTGATCAGCACGGTGACCCCGTCCAGGTCGTCCAGCGCCGCCAGCGCGTGGAAGATCATCGCGACCCCGGACTTCATGTCGAAACACCCCGGCCCGGTCAGTACGCCGTTCCGCACCGCGAACGGGTGCGTCGCCAGCGACCCGAGCGGCCACACGGTGTCGTGATGCCCGAGCAGCAACACCCGCGGCCGGTCCCCGAACCGCCACCGTACGTGCGTCCGCCCGTCCAGCTCGACGCTCTCCGCCTTTGCGCCCAGCCGCTCCGCGCCGAGCTCGGCGACCCCCGCGGCACTCCGCGCGACCGCCTCCAGGTCCGCGGACGGCGACTCACACCGCACCAGCCGCTCGATGTCCGCAACCAGCACCGGTACCTCCCCGTCGACTCCGTTCGCACCAGCATCCAGCGGGCACCGCACCGCCGTCTTGTCCCCGTACCCCAAATCGGCTGCCCCGGTTCGGACCAGCGGATGAAATATCGCACCGGACACCCGCGTTGGACCGGCTATGAGCGACTGGAACCAGCAGACCATCGACGAATTTCGCGCCAACGAGGGCCGGGTGGGCGGCCCGTTCGAGGGTGCCCCGCTCCTCCTTCTGCACCACCACGGCCGGAAGAGCGGCAAGGAGTACGTCGCCCCGATGATGTATCTCGCGGACGAGACCGACCCGAAGACCGTCTACGTCTTCGCCAGCAAGGGCGGCGCACCGACCAACCCCGACTGGTACACCAACCTCGCCGCCGGCGGCAGCGCAACCGTCGAGGTCGGCACCGAGACCCACGACGTCACGGTCCACGAGATCAAGGGCGCCGACCGCGACCGCATCTACGCCGAACAGGCCAAGCGCTACCCCGGCTTCGCCGAGTACGAGGTCAAGACCACCGGCATCCGCACCATCCCGGTGCTCGCACTGACCCGGAGCTGACCGTCAGCGGGTAGTATCTACGTATGCGCGCAGATACTAAGCAACCGCGGAGAGACCCGGACGACGAGCACGTGGCGCTCGCGGTCGAGGTGTTCCGGATGCTGTCGGACGCCACCCGGGTCCGGCTGCTCTGGGCGCTGCTCGACGGCGAGCGGCCGGTCAACGAGCTCGCCGACGCGGTCGGCAAGTCGCCCGCCGGGGTGTCGCAGCACCTGGCGAAGCTCCGGATGGCGCGGCTGGTGCGGACCCGCAAGCAGGGCAACCAGGTCTTCTACCGGATCGAGAACTCGCACGCCAGCCAGCTGGTCGAGGACGCGATCTACCACGCCGAGCACTCCAGCGGGGGCTTTCCCGAGCACCACCGGGCCGCGGGAGCGGTGGCCCACGTCGACGCCCGGACGAGCCGATGAGCGCCGCGGGGCACGGCCATGGACACGGTCACGGTCATGGGCACGGTCATGGGCACGAGCACGGGTTCCTGTCCAAGGTGAAGGAGGTCTTCGTCCCGCACTCGCACGACAGTGCGGACAAGGTCGACTCCGCGCTCGAGGCCAGCCAGGAAGGGATGCGCTGCCTCAAGATCAGCTTCGCCGGCCTGATCGTCACCGCGCTCATCCAGACCGTGATCGTCATCTACACGAACTCGGTCGCCCTCCTCGGCGACACCCTGCACAACTACGCCGACGCCCTCACCGCGATCCCGCTGGCCATCGCGTTTATCGTCGGCCGCCGGCTGGCGACCCGCGCGTACACGTACGGCTTCGGCCGCGCCGAGGACCTCGCCGGCATCGTCGTCGTGGTCCTGATCGCCCTGTCGTCGGCGTACGCCGGCTACGAGGCCGTGATGCGCTTCGTCCACCCGTCCGGCGTCCGGCACGTCGGCGTACTGATCATCGCCGGTGTCGTCGGCTTCCTCGGCAACGAGATCGTCGCGCAGTACCGGATCCGCACCGGCAGGCGGATCGGCTCGGCCGCGCTGGTCGCCGACGGGCTGCACGCCCGCACCGACGGCTTCACCAGCCTGGCCGTGGTGCTCAGCGCGGTCGGCGCCTGGCTCGGCTTCCCGCTGGCCGACCCGATCATCGGCCTGCTGATCACGATCGCGATCCTGTTCGTACTGCGCGACGCCGCCCGCGAGGTGTACCGGCGGCTGATGGACGCCGTCGACCCCGCACTCGTCGACCAGGCCGAGGCGGTCATCCGCGCCACGCCCGGCGTCATCGACGTACGCGGCGTCCAGCTCCGCTGGCTAGGGCACAGCCTGCGCGCCGAGGCCCGGATCAGCGTCGACACGAACACCACGCTCGTCGAGGCCCACCACCTCAGCCACCAGGTCGAGCACGACCTCGTCCACGGCGTACGGCGGCTCACCTCGGCCACCATCCACGCCGAACCCCTCGACCCGGAGGCGGCCGCCGCGCACGAACTGGTTGCCCACCACCACTGATTTCCGCGATCCCGTACGCTCGGTCCGTGTGGACCTGAGACGCAGCCGGATCGTGATCGGGCTCGGGGTGTTCGTGTTCGTCGCGACACTGCTCGACCTGGTCACGATCGGCGTACTGCGCTCCTGGGACCACCACGTCATCCCGGTCGCCCGCCCGGCCGGGGAACCGTCGTCGACGTGGTGGCAGGCGCTCGCGGACATTGGCGGCTTCGCGGTCCTGACCGTCGTACTCGTCGGGACCGCGCTGTTGCACCTGTACCGGCGCCGCCCGGTCCGGCAGCTGGTCCGGGCGGCCGTCTGGATCGCGATCGTCGAGGCGGCGATCTGGCTCACCAAGCTCGCCGTCGGCCGTACGCCGCCACGCTCGCACGTCGACCGCCTCTGGGACGGCGGCATGTCCTGGCCCTCCGGCCACACTGCCGACAGCCTCGCACTGCTCATGATCGCGGTCACCCTGCTCACCACCGCCGGCACCCGCCTCGACCGGCTGACGGTCTGGGCCGTACCTGTCATCTCCGCCGGCGTCGCCGTGGCGACCGTCCACCTCCACTACCACTGGCCGACGGACACCCTCGGCGGCTGGTCGCTCGGCCTCGTACTCGGCCTGCTCGCCCGCCGATCGCTGCGAAACCAGACCCCGGACACACACTGACTTGTGCGAGCCGTAACACTCGATGCGTGGCAACGACGACCCACACGCAGACCCGGCCCGTCAGTGAGCGCTTCGCGGCAGCGATGAGCGCGGTCACCCGCAGGCTCCCCGGAAGACTCTCCACGATCGTCCCGCCGAGCCTGATCGGCTTCGTACTCATCAACGGTTTCACGTTCTGCGTCGACCTCGCGCTGCTCACCGCGCTCCGCTCGTGGGCGCGGCTCCCGCTGTGGCTGGCGATCACGATCGCGTACTGCACGGCGTTCGCGGTGAGCTACGTTCTCAACCGCGCGTTCAACTTCCGTTCACACGCACCGGTCGGCCCGCAACTCACGAAGTACGCGATCGTTGTCGCAGTCAACTACTTCGCGCTGATCCTCGGCCTCACCACCGCACTGTCCGCGATCGGCGTCGAGTACCACCTCGCACGCATCACCGCCGGTCTGTGCGAGGGCATCTTCATGTACTGCGCACTCCGCTGGTTCGTGTTCCGCCCGTCGGAGTAGCGTCGTCGCGGTCGAGCTGGTCGGCATGGAAGAGCGCCTGGTCGAGGAGATCCTTGACGTGGTCGTCGGCGGCCGAGTAGTACACGAAGGTGCCTTCGCGGCGGCCCTTCACCAGGCCGGCGAGGCGCAGCTTCGCGAGGTGCTGGCTGACCGCGGTCGGCGCGGCACCGGCGAGCTCCGCCAGGCAGGCGACGGACGACTCGCCCTGCAGTAGCGCCCACAGGACCTTGATCCGGGTCGGGTCCGCCAGCAGCCGGAACGACTCCGCCGCGAGGTGCACCTGCTCCTCGTTCGGCATCTCGAAATCCTCGATCGACGAGTGCATGGGGGTGATCCTACTCTTACCTGCTTACTTGCGTACCTGCATGCTTGCGCATGTAAGGTGGTTCGGTGAGCGTCGAGCTGAAGCCGGTTGCGCCGGCGAGTGTTCCTGGTCCGGTCCGCGAGTCGTGGTGGCGGAGTGCGTGGTCGCTGGCCGAGGTGCGGTGGGCCAGTGTCGCGACCGCGCTGTTCCTCGCCGGCCTCGTGGCGCAACTGGCCGGTGCGGCCGGCTGGGTGACGTGGCCGCTGTTCCTGGCCTGCTACGCGGCCGGCGGCTGGGAGCCCGGCCTGGCCGGCCTGCAGGCGCTCCGCGAACGGCGCCTGGACGTCGACCTCCTGATGGTCGTCGCCGCGATCGCTGCCGCCGCGATCGGCCAGGTCCTGGACGGCGGCCTCCTGATCGTCATCTTCGCCACGTCGGGAGCACTCGAGGCGGTGGCGACGAAGCGCACCGAGGACTCGGTCCGCGGCCTGCTCGACCTCGCACCGGAAACCGCGACCCGCCTGCGCGACCAGACCACAACAAGCACCGGACACCCCAACAACACGGCGCCGGGCGGGGCGTTGGTCGAGGAGACGGTTCGGATCGGTGAGTTGGTGGTCGGGGATGTCGTACTGGTTCGGCCCGGAGAGCGGATCGGGGCGGACGGGACCGTCGTCGACGGCGGGAGTGAGGTCGATCAGGCCACCATCACGGGCGAGCCGCTGCCGGTCGACAAGACCATCGGCGACGAGGTGTTCGCCGGCACCGTGAACGGGAGCGGCGTACTGCGTGTCCGCGTCGACCGACCCGCCGGCGAATCGGTGGTCGCGCGCATCGCCGCCCTGGTGGAAGAGGCCTCGCGCACCAAGGCCAGAACGCAACTGTTCATCGACAAGGTCGAGCAGCGCTACTCGATCGGAATGGTCACCGTCACCGTCCTGCTGCTCGCGGTCCCGCTGCTGCTCGGCCACGCGTTCACCCCAACGTTGCTCCGGGCAATGACCTTCATGATCGTCGCCTCCCCGTGCGCCGTCGTACTCGCCACGATGCCGCCCCTCCTGGCCGCCATCGCCAACGCCGGCCGCCACGGAGTACTGGTGAAATCCGCCGTGGTCATGGAAACCCTCGGTACGACGACCCGGGTCGCCCTCGACAAAACCGGCACCCTGACCCGCGGCACACCCCACCTGGCCGCCGTCCACCCCCTACCCGCCACCCACCTGACCGAGGACGAACTCCTGACCCTGGCCGCCTCCGCCGAACACCCCAGCGAACACCCCCTCGCCGCAGCAATAGTCCAAGCAGCCCAAACCCGCCGCCTCCCCCTCCACCCAGTCGACACCTTCCACGCCACCCCCGGCCAAGGCATCACCGCCACCATCGACAACCACCACATCACCATCGGCGCCCCAAGCGAGGGGTTTGGTGTGGTGCGGGAATTGCAGGCGAGTGGGGCGACCGCGGTGGTGATGACCGTGGACGGTGTAGCGGTTGCTGTGTTCGGGATCGTGGATCAGCTTCGGGCGGAGGCTGCGAACGCGGTCGTGGGGATCACCTCGGTCACCGGGCAAGCGCCCGTACTGCTCACCGGGGACAACGCACCCGCCGCGCGTACGATCGCCTCCGCCGTCGGCATCCACGACGTACGTGCCGAACTCCTCCCGGATGGCAAAGTCGCACACATCCACGACCTGCAATCCACCGGCGAACGCGTCACCGCCGTCGGCGACGGCATCAACGACGCGCCGGCGCTCGCGGCCGCCGACACCGGCATCGCGATGGGTGGCGCCGGCTCCGACCTCACCCTGCAGACCGCCGACGCGGTCATCGTCCGCGACGACCTCACCACCATCCCTACCGTCATCGAACTCTCCCGCCGCGCCCGCCGCGTCGTCACCGCCAACCTGATCATCGCCGCGACCTTCATCACGGTCCTGGTCGCCTGGGACCTCCTCGGTCACCTCCCCCTCCCCCTCGGCGTAGCCGGCCACGAAGGCTCCACCGTCATCGTCGGCCTCAACGGCCTCCGCCTCCTCCGCACCGCCGCCTGGAAACGCGCCGCCGCATGACGTCCACCGAGTACGCCGGAACGGAAGTCCTAGCGGTCGACGACCAGCTGGCCGACGCGTACGGCGAAGTCTTCAGCCGCCCACCCTTCGACCGGCCCCAGGACTCCATCCGCCCGCCCCAGCGGACTCGCCCGCCACCCCACCTGGGCAACCGACACCGTCGCCTTCTACAACCACCTCGGCCGGCACCCCGTCCACCCCACAAGTCGGGGCCAGTAACGGTCTTCCTATCCCCCAACCACCCCACCCCTTCGGCACCGACCCGCCCCCTCAACCCACCTCCCCTGAGCAGGCCGCCTTCCTCCACCGCACTTCCCCGCCCGGACGTAACCTGTGGACCAAGCGGATGAATTGGCGATAACATCGCCGTATGGCGATGAGTGCACTAGGCGTGGTCGACGAGGCGGGGGCGTTGGCTGCGGCGGCTTGTTTGTTTCGGGGGTTTGGGGATGGGTCGCGGTTGGCGATCGTGCGGCAGCTGGCGTTGGGTGAGCATCGGGTGGTGGAGCTGACCGAGCATCTGGGGCTGGCGCAGTCGACTGTGTCGAAGCATCTGGCGTGTCTGCGGGACTGTGGGTTGGTGGAGTCGCGGCCGCAGGGGCGGGCCTCGTTGTTCAGTCTCGCGCACCCGGAGGCGACGCTCGAGCTGCTGACGGCCGCGGAGCGCCTGCTCGGCCTGACGGGTGACGCCGTTGCGCTCTGCCCGGTCTACGGAACCGCCAGCCAGGGAGGCGACAGGTGAGCGAACCGCTGGAGATCACCTCACCACCAGGCACCTGGACCACCGATCCGGAGCGACGGCGGAGGTTGAGTCGCCGGGCGCAGTTGCTGGCGGGAGCCTCGGTTGCCTACAACATCGTCGAGGCTGTCGTCGCCATCTCGGCCGGTGCCGCGGCGGGGTCGGTTGCGCTGGTTGGGTTCGGGCTGGACTCCGTTGTGGAGGTGTCCAGCGGGCTGATCATTCTGTGGCAGTTCCGGCACCGGCTGCCTGAGACGCGGGAGCGGCAGGCGCTGCGGCTGCTCGCGTTCTCGTTCTTCGGGCTGGCTGCCTACGTGACGTTCGAGTCGGTGCGGTCACTCATTGGCGGCGGTCACCCGGACACCTCCCCGGTCGGCATCGGGATCGCGGTCGCGTCCCTGATCGTGATGCCGTTCCTGTCCTGGGCCCAGCGCCGTACGGGCAAGGCCCTCGGGTCGAACGCGGTGGTTGCTGACGGCACCCAAACGCTGCTGTGCACCTATCTGTCGGCGGTCCTGCTCGCGGGTCTGCTGCTGAACGCGACCCTCGGCTGGTCCTGGGCCGACCCGATCGCCGGCCTGGTGATCGCCGCCGTCGCCGTCCGCGAAGGCCTGGAAGCGTGGCGCGGTGAGGGGTGCTGCGCCCCGGCTTCAGCCAGCGGAGGCGGATGCACCGACGACTGCTGCGCCGACTGAATCCATGGCCCGGAAAGGCTTGTCCGCCTGGCGGTTCATCGTCGCGTTCGGGGTCGTCAGTCTGTTGATGGACTTCGTGTACGAGGGCGCCCGATCGATCACCGGTCCGCTCCTGGCCGCGCTCGGTGCGTCGGGCGCCGTCGTCGGGATCGTCACCGGAGTCGGTGAGGCGGCAGCGTTCGGGCTGCGTCTCGTGTCCGGTCCGCTCGCCGACCGCACGCAGCGGTTCTGGACGTGGACGATCCTCGGGTACGTCGTGACCGCTGTCGCGGTGCCGTTCCTCGGCCTCGCCGGAGCATTGTGGGTGGCCTCGGCGCTGGTGATCGCCGAACGGGTCGGCAAGGCCGTCCGCTCCCCCGCCAAGGACACCCTCGTCTCACATGCGACCGCCGTCACGGGTCGCGGCAAGGGATTCGCGGTTCACGAGGCGATGGACCAGGTCGGCGCCGTCGTCGGCCCGCTGACCGTCGCGGGCATCCTCGCCGTGACGGGCGACAACTACGCCCCGGCGCTCGGCGTACTCGCCATCCCCGGCGCGGCCGCGATCGCGTTGCTGCTCTGGCTACGCGCACGGGTCCCCGATCCCGCCCGCTACGAGCCGCCGGCCGGCGACGCCGCCGTACCCGATGAATTCGGTCGGCTGCCGCGGGCGTTCTGGGTGTACGCCGCCTTCACCGCCGCGACGATGTCCGGCTTCGCGACATTCGGCGTACTGTCGTTCCACCTGGTGCGCGAGAACCTCCTGCCCGTCGCCGCCGTACCTGTCGTGTACGCCGCGGCCATGGGCGTCGACGCGCTCGCGGCACTCGCGACAGGCTGGCTCTACGACCGGACCGGGGCCAAGACGCTCGCCGTACTGCCACTCCTCGCGGCCGCCACTCCCCTGCTCGCGTTCGCCCGCACCGCGTGGATCGCCGTCGCCGGGGCGCTGTTGTGGGGCGCAGCGGTCGGAGTCCAGGAATCCACGCTGCGCGCCACGGTCGCGGACCTCGTCCCGGTCGGCCGCCGCGCCACGGCGTACGGCGTCTTCGCCGGGATCATGGGCGCGGCCACCCTCGTCGGCGGCGCCCTGACCGGCGTGCTCTACGACGTCTCCGTGCCCGTCCTCGTCACCACCGTCATCGCGATCCAGGCGGTCGCCCTCGCGCTGCTCGTGATCACCCGAGTCCGCTCCGGTAGCTCCAGAAGCGTTGCGTGATCAGTGCCAGGACGACGACGTACCAGCTCGTGAGTACGACGGCGTGGTACTTCGCCTTCCGCAGGTTGTACTGCGTGACGTACCAGAAGATCGGGATCGTCACGGCCCAGACGACCAGGCAGTACGGGCAGAGCGCGCCGATGCGGTACAGGCTCTGGAAGATCAGCCAATGGACGAAGACCGCGCCGAACGTGACCCCGATCTGAAGACCGATCCAGAACCAGCGGGCGAGAACGGCGCCGGCCAGGAGGGCGGCGCCGACCGTCGTCAGGATCGCGAAGCCAGCGATGCCGAGCAGCGGATTCGGGAAGCCGAACGCCTCGGCCTGCGGGGTCGACATGACCGAGCCACAGGACAGCACTGGGTTGATGCTGCAGGACGGGACGTACGTCGGGTCGCGCAGCAGCTGGATCTTCTCGACGGTCAGTACCATCGCCGCCGCCAGCCCGGCCGCGCCGCCGACCAGCAGCAACCAGGCCAACGGCCTACTCGCAGGCGCTCGACTCGCCGACGGCCTACTCGAGCGCGGCATCGATGCTCGCGGTCAGGTCGTCGACGGACTTCGGCTCGAGCTTGGTGCCGTTCAGGAAGAACGTCGGCGTACCGGTGACGCCCACTTCCTTGCCGTCGACAACATCCTTCCGGATCCGGTCGAGCGTCGCCGGATCGTTGTAGGCCTTGTCCCAGGCGGCCACGTCCAGCCCGAGCGCCTCGGCGTACGAACGGAAGCGCGCGTCGGCCGGCATCTGCTGCTCGGCCCACTCCGTCTGGGTCTCGTACATCTTCTGGTACATCGCCTCGAACTTGCCCTGCCCGGCCGCCGCCTCGGCCGCCCGGGCCGCGCGTTCGGCGTTGAAGTGGCTCGGGATCGGGAAGTACCGCACCACGAACGTGACCTTCCCGGCGTAGTCCTTGCGCAGCTTCTCTACCGCCGGGTACGCCGCCCCACACGCCTCGCACTCGAAGTCGAGGAACTCGACGAACGTGACCTTCCCGTCGGCGGCCGTGCCGAGCCGGTGGCTGTCCGCGCGGACGACCCGGTCCGGCGCCGCCGCGGGCGTGTCGTCGGTGGTTCGGTTGCTGGTGGCAATCAGTACGGCGACCACGACGGCGAAGGCTGCCGCGATGCCGATCGAGATTCTGGCGTTGGTAGACATGGTTCTCCTCTGGATTCGGGTACGACGAAGCGGTGGCGGGCTCGGGCGAGCTGCCACTCAGGACGTACGCCGGATCACGTCCGCAGGACGCAGAGGCTCGTCAGCGAAGGGGTCGTGGGCCGCGGCGGATCGGTCGCGCCGCGGCGGAGCGTCGTAGGCCAGAGATCGCCGACGGCGTACGCCAACGGCCGTACGGCGAACGCGAGCAGCAGCCCGCCGAAGAGGAACACGACGAACAGGTGCGCGTGATAGTCCTCGTCCGGCACCACCGACGGTATGTCGTTAAGGTCGACGTGCAACGGCCCGACGAGATCCGTCGCAACCGCGACCGGCCGGGCAGCACCCACCGGTTCCGAGGCGGAACTGTGGAACGCGGACAGGGCGACGAGCGCGCCGAGCAACGCGAGCCCTCGCACCACGAGCCGCAGCCACGCCCCAGATCGCTCCATAACAGCGCCCAGCCTAGCCAAACGCGGTTTGTGTCGGAGGCGGCACCTACAGTGCGGGCATGACTTCCACCAGGCACGACGGCGACTCGTGGGACCTCGCCTCCAGCGTCGGTACGACGGCCACCATGTCGGCGGCGGCACGCGCGGTCGCGAGTCGTACCGAGCCGCGGTTGTTCGACGATCCGTTCGCCGGGCCGCTCGTGCGGGCCGTCGGCGTCGACCACATCATCCAGCTGGCGAACGGCGACGTACCGATCGATCAGCTCTGGATCGACATCGCGAAGATCCGGACGAGGTTCTACGACGAGTACTTCCTCGCCGCGACCGGCTCTGGCATCACTCAGGTGGTGATCCTCGCGTCCGGCCTGGACTCGCGCGCGTACCGCCTGCCCTGGCCGGCCGGCACGGTCGTCTACGAGGTCGATCAGCCGGAAGTCATCGACTTCAAAACCCAAACCCTCGGCAGTCTCGGGGCCGCTCCCACCGCCGTACGACGCCCGGTGGCCGCCGACCTCCGCGACGACTGGCCCGCCGCCCTGCGCGCCGCCGGCTTCGATCCCGCCCAACCAACCGCCTGGAGCGCCGAGGGCCTGCTCGGCTATCTACCCGCCGAGGCCCAGGACCGCCTCCTCGACACCATCACCGACCTCAGCGCCCCAACCAGCCGCATCGCCACCGAAAGCAAACCCACGCCGACCGCGGCCGAAGAAGCCACCACCAAACAAGGCCTCCAAGCCCTCGCCGACAAACTCGGCACCTCGAACGACACCTCCACCCTCCGCTACTACGGCCCCCGCAACGAAGCAGCCCCCTACCTCACCGCAGCCGGCTGGACCCTGACCACAACCACCATCGAATCCCTCCTGACCACCCACAACCTCAACCCCGCCGACCCGATGAACATGGGCCCGACGCAGTACGTCACCGGCGTACTCCCGTAGAACCACGTAGGTTGGACTGGTGTGCCGGGAGGTCTGGTCGGTGGCGTCCGTGTCCACGACACCCACCATCACGACACCCACCATCACAACACCCACCATCACAACACCCACCATCACAACGCCGGCCGTCACGACGCCTGCGGTTTCCACGCCGGCGGTCAGCACACCGACCGAGGTGCCGCCGGCCGCGCCGGTCCGGACTGCTGCCGAACTCAAGAAGGCGTTGCTGGCGTTGAGCGACCTGCTGTCCGGCTTCTCGGTGGAGGCCGACGGCGGCGCCGACGGGCCGCAGGTCGTCCTGTCCTCGAAGGACTCGCGCTGCGCCAAGCTCGTCGCGTACTCCAACGCCGACAACCCTCCCGGATCCAAGGCCGCTGCCGGCCTGTCGTACTCCGGGGGCTCCGAAGGTCCGTTCATCGACGAGAGCCTCGACGCGATGGGATCGGCGGCAGCGGTCCGCGCACTTCAAACTTCTTTCAGGAACGCCGTCGTCAGCTGCCGCTCGATGACCCTGAAGATCCCGGGCCAGGGCAGCTCCCCGATCAGCGTCCGCCAGGTGTCCGCCCCGCAGGCCGGTACCGACCCGGTCGCCGTCCGCTTCACCGCGACCTCCGGACCGCTGCAAGGACTCGAGGTCACGATGATCACCACCGGCATCAACGACGTCGCACTCTCCCTCACCATCGTCGCCGGTACCCCGGACGACATCGACGGCGCGACCGAAACCGCGGTGGACAAGGCCAAGGCCACCCTCAAGCCGGAGCCGGGCGCCTGACAAATTCAGCGGACAGGACCGTGCCGGGAGGGTAGCGTCACGGGATCATGGAGCCGTCCGAAGTCACGCGAGCGATTGCCACCGCCACCTCGATCGCCACGTCGCTCGGTCTGCGGGCCGACAACGGAACAGTCCTCCACAACTCGAACAAACTCGCCGTACGGCTGACGCCGTGCGACGCCTTCGCCCGGGTCGCGCCGGTCGGGGAAGAGGTCGCGGAGTTCGAGATCGAGCTCGCGCAACGCCTCGCCGAGGTCGGATCACCGGTTGCCGCCTTGGACCCGCGGGTGGAGCCGCGGGTCTATGTCCGCGACGGCTTCGCGGTGACGTTCTGGACGTACTACGAACCGGCGGCCGACCTCTCCCCGGCCGAGTACGCCGACGCGCTCGCACGGCTCCACGCCGGCATGCGCAAGGTCGATCTACCGAGCACGCGCTTCACCGACCGCATCGACGCAGCCCAGGCAATCGTCAGCGACCCAGCCGTCTCGCCGGACCTCCCCGACGTCGAGCGCAGCTTCCTCAGCGCCAGACTGGAGTCCCTCCGCCAGGCGGTCGAGAACCACGACGAGCAACTACTCCACGGCGAGCCCCACCCGGGCAACCTGCTCAGCACCCGCGAAGGCCCCCTGTTCATCGACTTCGAGACCTGCTGCCGCGGTCCCATCGAGTTCGACCTGGCCCACGTACCCGAGGCCGTCTGCGACCACTACCCGAACCTGAACGAGGACCTGCTCGCCACCTGCCGCGAACTCGTCCTCGCCCTGGTCACCGCCTGGCGCTGGGACCGCGCCGACCAGTTCCCCCACGGCCGAGAGTTCGGCGAAGAGTTCCTCCGCGCCCTCCACACAGGCCCACCCTGGCCAACCCTCGACGCCATGGCCAAGCGCGTCCCGTAATCAGTCGGGGAGGATTTCGCGTAGGAAGCAGGCGGTGGCCTGCATGGCGGCTTCGGCGTTCTGGGCTCGGAGGGCCTCGAGGAGTTGGCTGTGGTCGACGTAGTTGTCGTCGCGCAGTTCCGGGCCGATCACCGCGGCGACGCTGTCGCGGGTCAGGTCGGCGAACGCGACGTACAGCTCGCTGAGCAAGGGATTCTTCGCTGCGTCAACAACGGCGAGATGGAAGGCGACGTCGGCGTCGACGAACTCCCGGAGGTCCCCCGCGCGCCACGCCGCGTCGCGTGCCGCGCACGCGCGTTCGAGCACATTCATGTCGTCGGACGTACGCCGGGACGCCGCCAGCCGGGCCGCCTCCGTCTCGTAGGCACGACGTACCTCGATCACCGAACGCAACTCGGCCGCGGCCACCCGCCGGCGCATCACCGCGGGCAGTTCGCTGGGCGCCCGTACGTAGGTCCCGTCGCCCTGGCGGGCCTCCAGTACGCCGGAATGCGACAGCGCGCGGACCGCCTCGCGGACCGTGTTCCGGCCGACGCCGAGGGCGGCGACCAGCTCCGGCTCGGTCGGGATCCGGGCACCGATCGGCCACTCGTGCGTGCTGATCATCTGCTGCATCGAGGCGATCACCTGATCGACGAGCCCCGTCCGGCTCGGTGACGCGAGCGGCACGTGCTGAACACCTCCAAAAGACCGGGTCATCCAATCATCCCATGAATGCTAGACTGATTCCACCGACTCGCCCGAAGACAGGTGGCCCCGACCCGCGACGGCCGCCGTGGAAGGAGCATCGCCGCATGAACGGCCCGTCCTCGACCCTGCACCGACCCGTTCCCGAGCGACGCCGCTGGACCTGGCTCTTCCGCCCCAATCCTCTCCGCCGCCGGACCGACAAGGTCCAGGCCGGAGTCCTCGCACTCTGCGCACTGGCGGCCGCAGCCGCCGTTCCGCTGATCACCCTGCTGGCCCTGCACGTCCACCGCACCACGGCCGACGACCTGCATGCCGCCCAGCAAGGCGCTACGCAGACGACCGCGACGACGACCGGCGTCGGCCAGTCCCCGCTCGGCTCCTCCGGCCCGATCTCGACCACCGTCGCGGCGCCGGCCCGCTGGACCACCACGTCGGGCGACCTCCGCACCGGGATGATCCAGGTTCCGGCGGACACCCCGGCCGGCACCGACGAGGCGATCACCATCGGCGCCGACGGCCGCTACCTGCCGACGGGCTCGACCCATGGCAACACCGTCGTGATCCCGATCGTCTTCGGCGCGACCATGCTGGCCGTCTCCTTGCTCACCTGCACGCTCGTGTACGGCGGCATCACCGGGCTGCTGGAGCGCCGGCGCGCGGCGGCGTGGGGCAGTGCGTGGGAAGAGTTCGCCCGTACGTCTGCTCACTAAACCAGTATTGCCGCGGGCGCCTGGCGAATAGGCTCGCGGTCATGACCGAGGGCGACTGGAGGGACGGCGGGTTCAGGCAGCGCCGCCCCTCCGCGCAGACGCTCGGCTGGGTTGCGGCCTCGATGGGCCCGGGCAGTCGCGTCGTCGGGTATCGGCGAATGACCGGTGGTGTGTGCTCCGCCGTACATCGGCTGACTCTCGAGCGGCGTGGAGTGCGGACGTTCGTCGTACTGCGGCAGTACCCGGGTGGGCTCGGGCTGCAGGATCCGCTGGAGACGGAGATCGCCAACCTTGGTGTGGTGGCGGGTAGTGGGCTGCCGGTTCCGGAGATCCTGGCTGCTGATGTTGCCGGTACTGCGACCGGTGGCGCGCCGTCGTTGCTGATGACGCGGTTGCCGGGGCATGTCGAGCTCGATCCGGCGGAGCCGCGGGCGTGGCTGACGAGAATCGCGCAGACTGCTGTTCTGCTGCATTCGCTTGAGCTGCCGGCGAAGACGTTCAGGCCTTGGGTCGATTCGTGGATCGCGCCTCGCGACGGGTTTCGGGTGCCGGTCGACGCGCGGAAGCCGGCTGTGTGGGAGGCGGCGTTCGGGGTGATGGCGGGGCCGCCGCCTCAGGACCCTGATGTCTTTCTGCATTGCGATCTCTTGCCTGTCAACCTGCTGTGGTCGCGCGGGAGAATCACCGGGCTGACCGACTGGAACTCGATCCATCGCGGGTCGCGCGCGGTTGATGTCGGGCACTGCCGGCGGTACTTGGCGGCGCTGTACTCGACGGAGTGGGCGGAGGAGCTTCGGGCGTTGTACGAGTCGACTGCCGGCGTGACTCTCAATCCGTGGTGGGATCTGTATGCGTTGCTGCACTACGACGACAGCGGGGCGAAGTGGATCCGCGGGCAGGTCGCCGGGCGTCGTCCCGTTGACGTGCCCGGGATGACTTCCCGGGTTGAGCTCGCTGTGGAGGCGGCGCTGCGGCGGCTCGGATAAGACCCTAGTCGTCTGCGGCTTGGTAGGTCTCGTCGGTGACCGGCTCCAACCAGGTCGTCGGGTCGCCTTCGGCGGTCGCTTCCAGCATGGCGATGTGGCACATGAAGGTGTTCGCGGTGCCGCCGTGCCAGTGTTCCTCACCCGGCGGGGTCCAGACGGTGTCGCCGGCGCGCATACGGATGACCTTGCCGTCGCGGGTGCCGACGTACCCGATGCCTTCGGTGACGTGCAGGGTCTGGCCGAGGGCGTGGGAGTGCCAGTTGGTACGGGCGCCTGGCGTGAAGCGAACCAGCGCGGCGGTGAGGCGGGACGGATCGGTCGGGGTTTTGATCGACGTGACGTAGACGTCGCCGGTGAAGTTCTGGGCGGGTGCTTTGGCGGTGTCGCTGAAGGGGACGAGTTCCATTGGTGGGTTCCTATCGTTGGGTGGATGCTTCGTTGCCGATCACGAGCCAAGGCAACCGCTGTTCGGGACGAACTACCAGGCCACGTTGTTCCAGGTAATGGGAGAACCCCCTTCCCGACGTACGCCGCCATCCGACGAGCCTCCACGTCCACCCACCGGCGCCGGCCAAGCCGTCAACCGTCCGCATCTACACACCCACGGATGTCCGCCAAGCAGCCACCCACCATTACCTAGGCACTCCCCACGGGCGCTCACCAACCGGTCCGCCGTCACCACCTGCACCCTCACCCACAACCCCCGGCCAAGCAGACACCCCACCCACCTGCACGCGCACCCGCAGGCCTCACCGAGCTGCAACCCACCACCTGCACCCACCACGGCCCCCGGCCAGGCAGCGACCCCACCGCGGCCCACTCCACCTGCACCCTCACCCACGGATGCCTGTTAGGCAGTCACCCCGCCACCACCTCCGCACCCACCACGGACACCCACCTAGCACTCACCCGCGAGCGGAGCGAGCAGATCGCGGGCGCCAGCCCGCAACACGCCCGCGGCAGCGGGCACCACGCCGGCGCAGCCGGCAACACCCCGGCAGGAGCCGGAAGCGCCCCGCGCTAGCCGGGAACACCCCGGCGGGAGCCGAAGCGGCTCCGGCGCAAGCCGGAAGCACCCGGCGCTAGCCGGAAGAGGGCGCCGGCGGTAGCCGGAGGGTGGGTGGGTACCGCGCGGAGCGGGTGCGGGAGGGAGCGGCGCGACCGGAGCGCCTGCGGAGCACGCGAGGGGCTGCCAGCGGTCGTACGCGAGCACGCCGCGGCCCGTCGTACGTGGGGATGCTGATGCCCGTCGTACGTGCGGGCTACTTCGTGTCCTTTGCGATGGTGCCTTGTTTCATGATCAGGGCGAAGGAGGTTTCGGGTGTTGCGAGGAGTTGGAGGTTTTCGAGGGGGTTGCCGTTGACGAGGAGTAGGTCGGCGAGGGCGCCTTCTTCTACTACGCCGAGGGTGCCGGGGTACGGGTTTCGTTCGCCGGACAGTGCCAGCAGCTCGGCGTTGGTGACAGTTGCCATGGTCAACACCTCGGCGGGCGTGAACCACCGCGTCATCTTCGCGAGCTGCTTCCCCTGCTTGGCCGCCAACCCAGGGTCGAACAACGTATCCGTCCCCCACGCAAGCCGTACGTCGTGCTTCCGCGCCAGCTCGTACGCCGTGTCCGTCCCGCGCGCCATCTGGTCGAACTTCGACTGGTTCCCGGGCGGTACGGGCGGCGCGTCCTCGTCGTCGAGGAACGGCTGCAGCGACCACCAAACCCCGTTCTCCGCCATCAAGGCAGCGGTCGCATCGTCCAGCAGCTGCCCATGCTCGATGCACTTCACCCCGGCCCGGATCGACTGCTGTACGGCGCGCGGCGTATACGCATGCACCATCACATACGTCCCCCAGTTCTCCGCCGCCTCAACCGCCGCCCGCAGTTCCTCCTCGGTGTACTGCGTGACATCCAACGGATCGTACGGCGAAGCCACACCCCCGCCGGCCATCAACTTCAACTGCGACGCCCCGAGCATCAACTGCTCCCGAGCCGCCTCAAAAACTGCGCTGACACCGTCAGCGATCCGCACCGCCCCCACCAACTCGGCGTGACTCAGATGCCCGGTCCGCCCCCGTGGAACCTCATGCCGGGTCCGAAAATCCCCGTGCCCACCGGTCTGCGAGATCATCGCCCCGGACGGGTAGATCCGCGGCCCAGGCACCAGCCCCGCGTCGATCGCCTGCTTCAGCCCGAGCGAAGGACCCCCGGCATCCCGCACCGTGGTAAACCCTCGAAGCAACGTCTCCCGCGCGGTAGCAGCCGCGACGATGTGCAGGTACCCGACGTCCCCCATCATCGCGGTCATCAACGGCACCGCCGCGAACAGCGAATGCCAATGCGCGTCGATCAGCCCCGGCATGAGCGTCCGCCGCTCCCCCGGTACGACGCGTGCCCCGGGCGGCTCGGACACCGTCTGCGCGATCTCGGCGATGACCCCGTCCTGGACCACCACCTGGACCGGGTCGCCGAGGCTCCCGCGGCGTACATCCAGGACACGCACGTCACGAAAAACGGTCGGCTCGGTCACTCCCGCAGCGTACGGCGGCGCGCCACGGAACTGCTCACCCGATCTGGAGGAGGAAACCGCGGCCCGGAGCGGTCACGCTCCAGGTGACGCCGGAGGCAGTCCATGGAGGACACACACAAGGTCAGGACCGTGCTGGCGGTCGTGCTGATCGTGGCCGGCTGCCTCCTCGCGCCGGTCGCCGTCACCGCGGCCTGGGCGCGCACCCACGTGACGGACACCCAGCGGTACGTCGACACCGTCGCGCCCCTGGCCGCCGATTCCGACGTACGGAACGCGGTCGCCGACCAGGTCACGGCGGTGATCCTGCGCAACCTGCCGGACCGGATCGCGAACACGGCCCAGAGCGTCGTCCGCGGCCAGGTCGGTCAACTGGTCGAGAGCGACACGTTCCAGAGCCTCTGGCGCAACGCCAATCAGGTCGCGCACGGCCAACTGATCGATCTGCTCAACGGGCGTGGTCCGGCGAGCGTCAACGGCGACACGGTCAGCATCGAACTCGGCCCGTTCGTCGCGGCGGCACGGGACCGGCTGGTCGCCTCGGGTTTCACCGCCGCGCAGCGGATCCCGGATGTCCACCAAACGTTCGACGTCTTCTCGTCGCCGGATCTGCCCAAGGCACAACGGGCGTACCGCCTCCTCGACCGGTACGGCGCGATCCTGCCGTACATCGCCGGTGCCCTGCTCGTACTCGGGCCGGCCGTCGCCACGCGGCGTCGTCGTACGCTCGTCGGCACCGGCCTGGGCGTCGCCGCCTCGATGGTTGTCCTGGGCATCGTCTTGCTGATCGGCCGGCGGGTCGCCCCGGAGCGGCTGCCCGACGGGTTCCCGGCGACCGCGGTGTTCGATGTCGTGACGCGATCGCTGTGGACGACGCTCGTGGTGGTCCTCGTGGCCGGCGCGGTCGTGGCCGGCTCGGCAGTGGTCGCGACGCGGCTCAGTCGGCCGGGCCGAACGGCGGGATCTGCAGCACTTCCAGGATGTTGACGCCGAGCATGTCGAGGTGGTTCAGGATGCCGGCCAGCGCGGCCTGGTCGGCGAGGTCGCCGTGCAGCACGGTCTGCACCGGCTCGGACTCCACCGCCAGTGCCGGAAACGCGTCGGTGAGTTCGTGCGACAGCGCACCCTGCACCCGGATCACGTAGTGGCCCATGACAACGCCCCTTTCGTGCCCACTGTGCCCACGCCGCGGCCGCGGTGCATCACCCTTCCCGGGCGATACCCGGCGGCTCCCCCGGATCGTGGGAGGCGGGCGTACCGCGACGACGGCATGGTGGTGAGGTGGCAGACCACGCAGCGACCCGGCGCCGGGTACCGGGCGCCGTGGTTCGGGTTGCCCGGATCCTGGTCGTCGCCGTGGTCGCCTGGCTACTGCTCCGGTTGCTGCGGGCGATCGACTGGAGTCAGGTCGGGCACGCGGTCACGCACCTGAGCCCGTGGCAGATCGTCGTGATCCTGCTGGTCCTGCCGGTCCGGCGGTTCGTACTCGCGGCTCCGTTGGCGCTGTTCGTCACCGGTCTCAACGTCCCGCGCGCGATGGTCAACGACGTCGCGGCGGCCTCCGTGGCCACGATCGCGCCGTCGCCGGGCGATGTCGTCGTACGGCTGGCCATGCTCCGCTCGTGGGGTATCGACACGAAGGCGGCCGCGTCGGGGCTGACGCTCAGCACGGTGATGTTCTACATCGCGCGGCTGGCTGCGCCGGTGCTCGGGTTCGTCGTGTTCTGGGCGACGCGGACGTTCTACGCGCCGTTCGGCTGGGCGGCGCTCGTGTTCGGCGCGGGGGCTGCGGCGTTGCTGGCCGGATTGGTGTACGCCGTACGGGCGGAACGGACAGCCGCGGCACTGGGGCGGCTGCTCGGCACGGTGATACGAAAAGTGCGGCCGTCGGCCAAGGGGCCGGACGAATGGGCCGAGCGGCTCGTGGACTTCCAGGCGCACAGCGCAGGGCTGCTGAAGGCACAAGGGCGCTTGGCTGTGCTCAGCTTGGGCGCCCTGGTGGTGGTCGAGGCCGGCGTACTCGTCCTGTGCCTCGGGTTTGTCGGCGTACCGATGAGCGCCTCGACCGTCCTGCTGCTCGCTTGCACGTTCCTTGTCATCTACCCGTTCACGGGCTTGCCGCTGATGGGTGCGGGCGTGTTCGACGCGAGCTACGCGGCCTTCGTCTCGTCCCACAGCGAACTGGAGACGACGACGATGGTCGCTGGGCTGCTTGTCTGGCGGGTTGCGATCCAGGTCGTACCGGTCGTGGTCGGCCTGCTTGCGCTCGCGCGTTGGCGTCACGTGCAACGAAGGGCGACCAAGCATGCGGCGTAGCCTGCCTATCCTTGTCCTGGCAGCGACATTGCTCGTCACTGGCGTCGAGCCAGCCACAGCGACGTCACCGGACGACACGGCCGCCCAGCAGTTGGCCGCTCGCTACGCACCTGTCGTCAAACTGCAGGACAGCGCCGCCAACTGCTCCGAAGGCGAGCACTTCCGGCCCATCGACGTACAGTCCGTCCTCGGCAACCAACAGGTCGCCCTGCGCGGTCCGTGGCAGCCGCCTGACCTCATCAAGACTCAACCGCGGGGCCAGGACCTCGGTCTTGGGTACCCGGGCTACTTCCTTGACTTCCCGGGCGACCCCCTGCGCCCGGCCTGCGACTATGCCAACTGGTCAGCACAGCTCAATTCCCAGTACGCCGCGACCGTCTACGCGCACGTCACCGGCGACCCGAAGTACCCGGGCCAGCTCTCCCTGGAGTACTGGTTCTTCTACATCTTCAACGACTACAACAACACCCACGAAGGCGACTGGGAATCGATCCAGCTGATCTTCGACGCGCCGACTCCGGAGGCGGCGCTGAGCACGCACCCGGCCGCGGTCGGGTACAGCCAGCACGGCGGCGCCGAACGCGCGAAGTGGGGCGATGCCAAGCTAGAAATCGTCGACGGCACCCATCCGGTCGTCTACCCGGCGGCGGGGTCGCACGCCAACAAGTACGGGCAGCGCCTGTACCTCGGCCGCGGCTCGGAGGGTCTCGGCTGCGACGACACGACCCGTCCGGAGCCGGCGATCACCCCGAAGATCGCGTACGTACCGATGAACCGGGCCGACTATCTCGCGCAGTACCCGTGGTTGGGGTTCGAAGGCCGGTGGGGTGAGCGGCAGCGGTCGTTCTTCGACGGTCCGACCGGGCCGAACATGAAGGAGTCGTGGACGGCGCCGATCCAGGACGCCGAGGCGACCTGGCGCGACGACAGTACGGTCGTACCCGCCGGCGCACTGCTCGGTCCCAGCAGTACGGGCGTCTTCTGCGCCGCCGTCCGTACCGGGTCGAACCTGCTCCGCGAGACCCTCGACCGGACCTGGCTGCTCGGGCTGCTGCTCGTCCTGCTGATCGCCGCGGTGTGGTTCGCCGCGAGCCGGACCCGGTGGACCGACGCCGATCCGCTGCCCGCCAGGCGGCCGCGGGCGTGGGGTCAGGCGGTGGTGTCGGCGGTCCAGCTGTTCCGTCGGCGGCCCGGCCTGTTCGCCGGGTTCGGCGCCGCACTCGGCGTGCTGAGCCTGGTCACCGTCAGTCTCGCCCGGCTCGAGGCGGCTCGCCGGGACGCGCCCGCCGACCTCGGAGCCCCGACCCAGACTGCGACCGGCTTCTGGGCAACGCTCGTCGCGCTGGCGGTCACGCTGCTCACGATCGCGACGTACGTCGTCCTCCTCGCGGCCGTGATGCGAACGCTCGATCAACTCGATCGCGGCAAGCCGGTGACCACCACGGCGGCGATCCGCGACGTGATCCATCGGCCGCTGGCTCGGGCGGCCGCGCAGTACGTCGTCGTGCTGTTCGTGCTGACGATCTTCGTCGCGACGATCCCGCTCGCGGTGTACTACGCGGTCAGCCGGGCGTTCGTCGTACAGGTCCTGGTCGCCGAGCAGTGCCCCGGAGGTACGGCGCTCCGCCGCAGCCGGCGCCTGGTCGCACGCCGCTGGTGGCGGACCGCCGTACCGCTGACGCTGGTGGTCGGTGCCGGGCTCGCCGTCGGGCCGATCGCGGGCATCGTCCTGCTGCTCGCGACCGACTGGTCGCCGACGTTGATCAACGTGGTGTCGTCGATCCTGTTCGCGCTGGCGATGCCGATCGCCGCGGCGGCCGTCGCCTACCTGTACTTCGACCGCGCGACGCCACGGCCCTCCGCAGCGGATACGCCGGTCAGGACTGCAGCGCCTGGATGAGCTCTTCCTCGCGTTCGCGGGTCAGGTTGGTCTGCAGGATGGTCGGGCTGTACGGCTTCAGCGCCTCGATCACCCGGTCCACCGTGGCCGACCGCGCCAGCAGGAACACGGCCGCGTGGCCTTCCTGTAGTTCCTGGCCGATCTCCTTGATCAGCTGGTCGCTGACCCCGATGTCGGTGAGCTTGCCGCTGATCGCACCGGTGGCCGCGCCAACGACCATGCCCGCCAGCGGGTTCAGGAAGATCAGCCCGATCAAGGTCCCCCAGAGCGCGCCGCCGGCCGCTCCGGCCGCGGTCAGGTTCATGGTCTGCTGGATGCGGACCTTGCCCTTGGCATCCTTGTAGGCGATCGCCGCGTCCTCGCGCTGCAGCAGCTGCTGCTTGGCCAGCTCGTCCGTGAGCTGTACGACGCGTTCGGCGTCCTCACGGCTGTCCAGCCCGAGTACCACCAGGTGGGTCATTTCAGTTCCTTTCGTTGCTTTCGGGTTCGTGCCGTACGCGCGGCACCCGGGCGCCGATCCAGACCGCGACGACGACCAGCAGACCGATCCCGATCACCCAGCCCCACAGCCCCTCGGACACCGGCCCGAGCCGCCCGAGACCCATCCCGCCGGGGTTCTTCGCCTGCTGCAGCGCCACGACGTACGCGATGATGTCCCGCTTGTCCTCGGGCCGCATGACCTGATCGGAGAACACCGGCATCTGCTGCGGGCCGGTCAGCATCGCCTGGTAGATGTTCCGCGGCGACGTCGCCATCAGCGACGGCGCGTACTTCCCGTTCGGCAGTGCGCCACCGCTGCCGGCGAAGTTGTGGCAGGCCGTGCAGTTCGTGCGGAACAGCTCGCCGCCGCGGGTGATCTGCTCGTCGGTGGCCTTGCTGACGTCGTACGCCGATTCCGGCGGGATCGCCGGACCCGGCGCGAGCGAGGCGACGTACGCCGCCAGCGCCGCGATCTCGTCCTGCGTGTAGACGGGGGTCTTCTTCGGGATCTGCGCCCCGGGCTGCTGCGCCGGCATCCGGCCGGTGCTGACCTGGAAGTCGACGGCGGCCGCGCCGACGCCGATCAGCGAGGGCGCGGTGAACGTGCCGGTGCCGTTCGTACTGCCCTCGGCGTGCAGGCCGTGGCAGCTGGAGCAGCCGACCGCGAAGAGCTTCCGGCCCTGTTCGATCTGCTGGGACTGCGGGCCGTCCGCTCCGGCGGCGCCGTTCGGGACGAGTACGGCGTACGCCAGGCCGACGAGTATCAGCGCAGCGCCGATCACGGGCAGTCTCAGCCGGGACCTGAACCGGGCATCGCGCATCGTCGCACCTCCGCGCTGTCCAGCAGACCCGAACCGGCGGAGCTTGTGATCACCCGAATCGGGCGAGTCAGCGAGCGTCGCGCTTGGCCTGCCGGCGACTGCCCAGCGCCCGCGTCGACGCGTCCTTCTTCAATCCGCCGGTGGTCTTGGTGGCCCGCGGCGGCGGGTCGGTGGCCGGCGCCGGCTTCTTGGCGGCAGGCCGTTTCGCGGTCGTGAGTGCGGGTTTGGCCGCCTTTCCTGCCGCGATCCGCTCGGCGCGCAGTTCCAGCGACGCCCGGCGTGCCACCGCCGCGACCTCCCGGCTGACGGTCGCCAGGACCGACTCGAACAGTTCGGCCTTGTCGCGGTCGCGCTGGTTCCGCCCGTACGACAGCCCGCGGCCGCCCACGTCCGCGACGGCAGCGGCCGCGCCGCGGCGGTAGTTCTTCACGTACTTCGTCCGCGCCCGCCGTACCCGTTGATGCAGGTCCAGCAGATCGTCCTCGTCCAGCTGCTGCAACGCGTCCCGCTCGGTCTCGGCCACCAGCAACCGCTCGGCCTCGGTCAGCGAGTTCAGCAGGCCCTGATTCATCGCAATCTCCCTTGTCCGCCGAATGCCCCCGGCGAGGATCCCTGCGCCGCCGGTAGGCCCGTCTCCACCGCAGGTGCCGGCCGGAGCAGCCCGACGCCGCGGGCCACCCGCAGCGCCGCGGACCGCTTCTCGACACCAAGTTTTCGGTACAGCGCCATCAGATGCGTCTTCACCGTGTTCTCGGTGATGAACAGCGCCTTCGCGGTCTCGGTGTACGAGTTCCCGAGCGCGAGCTGGTCCAGGACGTCGGCCTCCCTCGCGGTGAGGCGGATCTGGGCACCGTTCACGACGGCGCTCAGGCGACGGTCCGGTACGACGTGCTTGTCCGGCCTGGTCCGGGCGAGCAGGGTCACGCCGCCGGGGCTCTGGTAGCCGGTCAGCTTCTCGAGGGCGATCGCGGCGAACGGGTGCGGGTTCGGCGTACCGACGTACGCGCGGAGCTGGTCGAGGAAGACCTGCTCGCCGCCCGCCGGGATCAGCGTGTGGACGATGCGCTGCGGGGCGACGCGGTTCAGCGTGTCGACCAGCGAGGCCTCGGCGGCGATCGGATCGGCGGCGCGGGCCAGCAGCACGGTGCGGAACGACGCTGCCGCCGACGACAGCGGTGAGTAGATGCCAGGGTGGGCCAGGGCCTCGTCGATCGTCCGCACCGTTGCGCGTAGATCGCCGTCGCTGATCGAGAGCATTGCCCGGAGCAGGTCGGCCTCGGGGCAGTTCCCGGTACGGTCGAGCTCGGCCAGCTGTACGACAGCTCCGTCCTCGTCGCCGATCAGCACGGCCAGGCGGAACCGCAGCAGCGCCAGGTCGCGGGCGAGGAACGACGGCAGCGGACCGGCCGCGGGAGGATCCACGGACAGCTCGGACAACGCCTCGTCGAGCCGGCCGTCCTCGATCACCAGCACGCCGCGGAGCATCGCCCGGAGCGCGCCGATCACCGTGTCGGACTCGGCCGCCTCGGTCATCGCGACCAGCTCGTACCAGCGCCACGCCTCGTCGCGTCGCAGGTCGCTGAGCGCTGCGAAACCCAGGACGACGTACGCGCGTACGGCGTACTCCCGCGGCAGCTCGTCACCACCGATGTCGAGCGCCTCGCGGGCCGACCGCGCCGCGTTCCGCAGCTGACCGACGGCGTACTGCACGACCGCCTGATGGACGAGTCCTCCGGCGATCAACCGCGAATGCGCCGCCATCCGCGCCGACACCAACGCCTCACCGAGGTGCTCGGACGCGCTGTCCAACTCGCCCGCCCAGGTCTCCGCCGCAGCCAACTCGATCAGCAACCACGCCAACCGCTCCGGCCCGAGCACAGCATCACTACCCCGCCCGTCCGTCCCCAACAACCGCCGGGCCTCGTCAATCGCAGCCCGCACGCCATGCCACCCGTACCGCGACTTCCACAACCCCAACAAAGCCGCATCAGCCGCCAACGCATCCCCCTCAACCGACCCCCCACCCCCAACCCACTCAGCCGTCCGCCCACCACCGCGCGGACCGGCCCCCGGACCGCCCCCCACAGCCCGCTCAGCCGCCCGCGCCTCACGCGCCTCCCGCTCCCCGGCCGCTCCGGCAGACTCCCCCGCCCCCCGCTCCCCGATCACCCCACCGGGCATCCGCTCCCCGGTCGGCCGGTCGGGCGTCCGCCCCTCCCGCTGGCCGGTCGGCTCGGCGGGGGTCCGTGCTTTTCGTTCGGCGGTTAGGCGGTTGGCTGCGGCGGCGTCCATGATTGCGCCGGCGACGTCTCCGGATGCTCGGCGGAGGAGGCCGCGGACTCCGGTCAGGTGCGGGAAGTCCTCGACCGGTACGACACCGAGCGCGACGGCAACCAGCTCCAGGTCCCCCGCAGCCAGCAGCTCCGGCCCGCGGCTCAGCACGATCCGCGCCACCAGCGCCGGATCCTCCGCCCCCAGCGCGCTCCGCAGCGCGCCGACGCTGTCACCGCGGTTCTCGCAGTACACCGCCGACCGATGCTGAGCCGCCGCCACGATCCGCGCCCGATCCGCGTTCCCCGCCACCCGCCGCCGCAGAAGCTCAACCAGCAAAGGGTGATAGCGGTACGTCGGCTCCCCGCCCGGCCCGTCGACGTACGCCGTGACCAGCAACCCGTTCCCCGCCAGCTCCGCAAGCATCGCGCCCGCGTCCGGGTCGTCGCTCAACGCCGCAGCCAACTCCGCAGTCACCGACGGCACGCCGAACGTACTCAGCAGCATCGTCTGAACCCGCTCGTCCAGCGTGCCGACCGTCTCCCCGAGAAACAGGTCGAGCACCGGCCCCTGGTTGACCAGCGACCACCGCACCTCACCCGACGCCGCGAACGTCCGCGCCGCAAGCACCAGCGCCGCCGCCCACCCGGCGGTGTTCGCCTGGAACAAGCGAATGTCCTCGGCGCTCGCCCGCCCCGCATGCGCCTTCACCAGCTGGGTCGCCTCGGCGTCCGTGAACCGCAGATCCCGCGACCGCAACGTCAGCGCCAGCCCCCGCAGTTCGAGCTCCGGCACCGGAAGCGGCAGGTCGTACCGGCTCGCCAGCACGATCCGCAGCGCATGCGGCGACTTCCGCAGTACCAGCCCCAACTCCGCCAGTACGGTTGCCGACAGCAAATGCCCGTCGTCGACGACCACCAGCTCCGGCTCCGGCGGTTCACCGTCCAGCGCCTGCTCCAGCAGCCGTCCGAACGACCCTGCGGCCGGCCCGCTGATCCACGTCACCGCCGTACCGTCGTCGCGCCGGCGCCGTACCCAGTCCGACAGCAGCACGGTCTTCCCGGTCCCCGGCGGCGCGATCAGCAACGTGAGCGGCGCCCGTACCCCGACGTCGAGCGCGGCGTGCAACCGCTCCCGAACCACCAACGTCGCCGGCGGCCGTGGAATCCCGCCGGCTGTTCGCGGATCGACTGTCCGGTGCTCCCGATCGATCGAGGCGCACACCTCGTGGCCCTCCCCTGGCCGACGTGCTCCTACCCAGCGTTACAAATACCGAGACTAACCGGTGCAGCCGCATCCCGGCAGCCCTGAGCCCCGGTTGAGAATCGGACCACGGTCCGAATCATTCCGGCCAGGGCGCGTGGTCGAGCTGCTCGCTCTCGATCCGGATCTGCAACTCGGCGGGGATCTTCGGCTCCAGGCCACCGACGTCGACGAGCACGTCCTCGGCCGCGGATTCGGCGAGCCGTATGACGCATTCGGCGACCAGCGCGGGCCACAGGATGTCGCGGCGCGGCGCGTCCGTACCCACCAAGCCCACGACCAACGCATCAATCGCCTCAAGCTCCAACCACCGCCCGACCGCCTCGGGTGCCGTCGCACGATCAACCCAACGCACAGTGCCCGGACGCACCTCAGCCCCCGCGACCGCCCCCTGCGGCACCTCAGGCCCGGAGCCCTGCGACACGTCAGGCGCGGAGCCTCCCGCGACGGCATCCACCGGCTCCCGCGGAACGGCCTTCGCCGAGTCCTCCTGCGGCATTGGCCCCACAGATTCCGGGGGCACGGGCGGCGCCGCGTCGAGTGACAGGGTGAGCGGCGTACGGCGGGTGCTGCCGGTGAGTTGCAGCTTGGCCTCGGTCTGGACGATCGGCGTGAGCGCGTCAAGCGAGTGCGCCACGAAGTACCCATCGGGCTCCAACGCGACGATCCGCGCCAGCGGCCCGGCGTAACTGATGCCGCGCTCGTCGTCCTGCAGCTCGGTGTAAAGGATCCGCGCCTTCGGGAACATGCCGCGCAAAATCCCGAGCGCGTTGCCACTCACGACCGGAGTGAGCACGATGTTCGCACTGTCAGGCGCCGACCTGATGTCGACGACCGTGTACCCAGGACCGAGCATCTCGCTCAACTCGGCCCGCGCCGTCTTGGACAACGGCATCGTCGTCACCACAAGCACAGCCGAATCCATCAGCAAACCGCCCCGCACAGTCCGGTCATCCCCCGAAACTACACAACGGCAGTGCCTCCTACCTCAGGAATCGAACGGCGGCGGCCCAGTGATCGTGCATCCCAGCGGATCCAGCACCGCCTGCAGCCTGGCGATTCCCTCAGGCGGCACCGGTCCCGGAATCGGCAGCTCCCCGGCGAATTCCTGAGTCAGAAGCACTCCCGAATCCCGGAAGAAGCTCTCGAAGCCGGACGGCGTGATCAGGTTGTAGTAACGGGCGGCCGCCGACACGACCCGGAACGCGTGCGCGCGCCCGGGCGGCAGGTAAATCAACGATCCCGCCTCAACCTCAGTGCTCCGGCCTTCGCTCCACGCCTCGAGCGCGCCCTCGAGAACCATCAACGTCTCGGACTCACGGCTGTGGACGTGCCGCGGCGTCATCGCACCGACCGCCGCGCGCTCCTCCACGAGCGCGAACGCGCCGTCGGTGTCGCGGCCGTCCAGCAGGATCCGGCACAACATGTCGACGTGGTTGTAGACGGCGGCGTCCTGCGGTGCAAGCTGAGTCATACCGACGAGCGTGCCGTCCGGCTCGTCGTACGGACCATCCCCCGATCCGGGGATTCGGCTCTACCCTGACAGCTGTGACCACGATCGACGGGTACGCGGACCGGCTCGCGCGAGCTGTCCGCGCCGTCGCGGCCGACGCCGGCCCGGCGCACACCGCCGAGCACATGCTCGACCGGATGCTGGCCGCCCTACCGGGCGCCGAGGCCGGAGCGCTCGTACTCATGCACCCTCAGACCGGGCTGTTCTGGACCGGAGCCGTGACCGCGCTACTGGCGGAGAGTTGCCACCCGTTCTTCGGGGTCGAGCTCGCCGGCGGCGACGACTGTTTCCGCCGGATGGCGGCGACCCGTTCCCCCGCCCGGGCTTTGCGGTTGCGAGCGAGCAATCCGGAACTGCTGTCGACGGTGGTCGAGAAGTACGGCTTCTCCGACGAGCTTCGCGCGGTACTGCCCGACGGCGCGGTCGCCTGGGGCGGTGTGTCGCTGTGGCGGCGTACCGGCGCCTTCACCGCCGATGACGAGCAGCTCCTCGACGCGGTCGCCGGGCAAGCGGGCGCGGTACTGCGTCGTACGGTGCTCGCCGATCTCCGCGGCGGCTCCCCCGGCGGGACTGTTGCCCGCGGCATGCTCGTCGTTGCCGACGGGCAGCTCGTCGAGTTCAGCCTCGACGATCCGGCGCTGCGGGCCGAACTGGAGAGCGAGCGGTTCGAGAAGTACCGCCAGGTCGACCATCTCGTCGCGCTGGCCGCCGCCGACCCGCGGTTCTCGACGGTCCTCCGCAGCGCCGACGGACGATGGCTCAGCGCCCACGGGATGGAACTCGACGAGGGTCGTACGGCGGTGATCCTGACGTCGGCGACTCCGGCCGACCTGCTCGGCCCGCGGGTCGTCGGCGCCGGGCTCAGCACCCGCGAGATCGAGGTCGTACGGCTGCTCTGCCGCGGCCTGTCGGACGCCGAGATCGCGGACGAACTCGTCGTCTCGCCGCACACCGTCCACGACCACGTACGGGCGATCCGCGGCAAGCTCGGCGTACGGACCCGCGCGGCCGTCGTCGCACGGGTCTTCGACGACACGTACTTCGACGCGTTCATCTCCCACGCGGCGATCCGGCACACCCGGTAGCTACGGGATCGGCGCTCCCTCCGGGGTGTAGGTGGCGAGCTCGACCTGGTAGCCGTCCGGGTCCGTGATCGTCAGTGCCTGCGCCGGTGCCGTGGCCGCCGTACGCGGATGAACGTCTCCGTGGGTCGCGTGCAACTCGACGGCGCGCTGGTGCAGTTCGTCGATCGAGGCGTCGGCCATCAAGCACACGCTGATCGACCCGCGCGGCGCCGGCACCCCTTGCCGCAACCGGATCGCCTGCGCACCGACGACGAACGACACCTCGCTTTCGTGATCCTTGGTGGCGCGCACCCCCGTCAGCGTGGACCACCACCGACGACTCGCGTCGAGGTCGGAAACATTCAGTACGACGTGGTCGAGACAGCTCGCGTGGATCCTCATGGTTCGACTCCTTCCACTACCCCCGACTGTGCGCCGCCCGACCAGTTCCGTCCAGGTCTCCGCCGAGCGCGGCCCGGAGCTCTTCCACCGACGGTACGGCGACCAGCCGCCCCTCCTGATCCCGGTACAGCCGACAAGCGACACCGCCGCAATCACCCGCCGACGCGAACGGATCCACCCCGTCGACCAGCAACGTCGGCGACCCCGCCATACCGAACCGCTCCGCGTCCGCCTCACTCTCAACCACCCGCGTGACAACCGGCACGTCCGTCACCTCAGCGATCCGCTCCAGCAGCGGCCGCACATTCGGGCATTCCGGCACATGAAGCACCTCAAGCCTCATCGCAGCGCCTCCAGCAACCCGCACGCCCGATCCCCTCGCGGCAAATCACACTGCCCCACCAGTGTCCCCAACGCATCGTGCATCCGCTGCAGATCCCGAATCCGCGCCGCCAAGTCCTCCTGCCGGTGTTCAGCCAGAGCCCGCGCAGCACCACAACTCTCCGGCCCACCCTGATCGAGCTGCAGCAACTCCTCCACCTCGTCCAACGTGAACCCCAACTCCTGCGCCCGCTTCACGAACCGCAACACCCCGACCGCCGACACCGGATAATCCCGATACCCACCAACCGTCCGCGGCGGCACCGCCAACAGCCCCCGCCGCTCGTAGTACCGAAGCGTCTCGCTATTCACCCCAACCCGCCCAGCCAACTCACCCGTACGCATACGCCCATCCTGAACCCCGTACCCAGCTCCAGGGTCAACCTCAGGGAGTGCTCAACGGCCGCCGCCCCACGGTCAGCCAGGACGGCACCACCTCAGCGACGGAAGGTTTCGCGCCGTGGCGCCGGCGCGAAGCACGCTGGCGAACAAGGCCAACCACATCGGCGTCGACACTGACGGCGTGACCGCGGCAACCGCCACCACCATGCCGAGGTCGAGCAGGATCAGAGCGACTCCCGCAGGGCCGGCGAACCGGGCCGGCCCCAGGCTGTTGCTCCGGGCAATTGTCGCCAGCGTCCCAGCGACGACCAGCAGAACCAGTCCGACGACAATCGCGATCGCCTTCGGTATCTGCCACTGCCAGACCTTCGCCTCGATGAGAGCAGTGCCCCACAGTCCGGCAAAGACCGGACCGGTCGCGAGCAGTGCCATCGCCGTACGCCGACCGGGAGATTGTCGTACGAAAGCCGCGACCACGCAGTCGGGAGATCCGAATTCCCGTACGGCGGCTTCGCGTGCCGCAGCCGGAGACAGGCCACGGGACACGTGAGCCCGAACCGACTCCTCCAGGCCGTCGGCCAACTCTTCGACGATGGCGGGTGAGAGCCGGAGTTCAAGCTCCGCGAGGTACAGCTCGATCAGGTCGTGGTCGGCCATGGCTTGGGCTCCAGCAGCGTAGTGACGGCACGAGCGAACTCGCGCCAGTTCGCGCGCTCCCCGGTCAGCTTGTGATGCCCGGCCTCGGTGAGGTCGTACGCCCGACGCCGACGACCGCCCGCAACCGACCAGGAACCGCTGATCAGCCCGGCGCGCTCGAGTCGATGCAGCGCCGGATAGACGGTGCCGGTCGGCAGATCGAACCGGCCCTCACTCCCGTCGCGCAACGCCTCCTTGATCGCGTACCCGTGCCGCGGCCCGTCCGTCAGGGTCGCAAGCAGCAAAACGTCGAGGTGACCCTTCAGCACTTGCGCATCCACCCTCATAGGTAGCTATGCTACATCAACAGCATAGGTAGTAATGCTAGCTATGGCGGGGCGATGCACATGGACCGGGACGCCACACACCGCGAGCTCGAACGAGCGCGCCTGGACTTCCACCGCCTGATCGAGCAGTCCGATCCCGCGGCGCTGCGCCGCCGATCGGACGGGACACGCTGGAGCAACCGTGAGCTGTTGTTCCACATGCTCCTGGGCTACCTGATCGTCCGCGCGCTGCTCGGACTCGTCCGGGTCTTCGACCGACTCCCCCGCCCCGCGAGCCGCGCGTACGCATGGTTGCTCAACGCAACCACCCGACCCTTCGACGCGGCCAACTTCCTTGGTTCGTACGTCGGCGGCCACGTCATCGGGCCCGACCGGATGGCAGTGATGTTCGACCACGTCGTCGACAAACTCCACCACCGCCTCGACGCAGAAACCGACACCAACCTCGACCGCGGGATGCACTACCCAACCCGATGGGACCCGTTCTTCAAGGACTACATGACACTCGCCGACATCTACCGCTTCCCCACCCAGCACTACGACTTCCACCGCCGCCAACTGACACTCAACCTGTGAGGATTCAGGTCGAGCAGCAGGCCGGCGAGCGACCGGCCCGGGAGTTGCGGTCGTCAGTTGCAGCAGCCGGACTGCGTGGTCGCTTCGGGCTCGATCACGGTCAGCAGACCACCACTGATGCCGGTGGCGAGGCCGCGACTCACCGGGGTCTCGATGCTCACCGGGGCCGGGCCGCAGCAGCCGCCGGCCTCGTCCGCGGAGCCGCCGTACGCGAGGTTCGACGAGCACACGCCGGTCTCGGGCAGGTCCAGCTGGACGTCGCGGGCCGCCTCCCAGTCGCCCGCCAGCGCGGCGACGACCGAACGCGCCTGCTCGTACCCGGTGGCCAGCAGGAACGTCGGCGCCCGGCCGTACGACTTCGCGCCGATCGCGTAGTACCCCGGCTCGGGATGGGTCAGCTCGTCGACGCCGTGCGCCGGGACCGTGCCGCAGGAGTGCTGGTTGGGATCGATCAGCGGCGCGAGCGCGCGGGTCGAGCCCAGGATCGGGTCGAGGTCGAGGCGCAGCTCGCTCACCATGTCGTGGTCCGGGCGGAACCCGGTCGAGTTCACGACCGTGTCCACGACGACCCGCTGGTCCCCGGCGGTCAGTGCGATCCGGCCGTCCGCCGTACGGGCGATCGACGCGGTGCGGAAGCTGCTCACCAGCTCGACCCGGCCCGACTGGACGAGCGCCTTCAGCAGGCTGCCGAGCGCACCTCGTGCGGGGAGCTCGTCGGCGTCGCCGCCGCCGTACGTCCGCGCCTGATCCGTGCCGCGCACAACCCACACAACCTCGGTTCCCGGCTCGTGCTCGGCGAGCTCGCCCAGCTCGAGCAGTGTCGTCGCGGCCGAGTGACCGGCGCCGACGACCGCCGTACGACGACCCACGAAACGCTCACGGTCGCGCCCGAAGACGTCGGGCAGCGCAGGCGAGATCGCCTCGGCCACCTCGTGTTCGCCACGCGCCGGGATGCCCGACGCACCGAGAACGTTCGGCCGGCGCCAGGTCCCCGCCGCGTCGACCACGGCCGATGCCAGGACCTCCTCGCCGTCGGCCAGACGCACCAGGAACGGTGCCTGCTCGCGGCCCGCCGTACGGATCCGGTCGTAGCCGACCCGGGTCACGGCCACCACCTCCGCGCCGTACCGGATCCGGTCCGCGAGCAACTTGGCCAGCGGCACGAGGTACTCGTCGATCAGGTCCCCGCCGGTCGGCAGCGAGTCCAGATCCGGCTCGATCCAGTCCGACGCCTCGAGCAGCCGGCGCGCCGCACTGTCGATGTCGTAGCGCCACGGGCTGAACAGCTTCACGTGCCGCCACTCGTCGATCGCGGCCGCGACGCCCGGCCCCGACTCCAGGACCACGAACTGGACGCCACGTTCGGCCAGGTGCGCCGCCGCGGCGAGTCCTACCGGGCCTGCTCCGATGACTACCACCGGGTATGTCACGATCATCCTCCGCGCTGTCTAGATGTTCATCTAATCACGAAGCTTGCCTCTTGATTCGACAAGAGTCAAGATAGACACATGCCGAAACAGGAACTGCCGGTACTCACCACGTGCTGCACGCCGATCGCCGAGGCCGCGCTCGACCCGGAGCGGGCGGCGGACGGCGCCGTGGTGTTCAAGGCGCTGGCGGATCCGGTGCGGCTCCGGCTGATGTCGATCATCGCCTCGGCCGGCGACGAGGTGTGCGTCTGCGACATCACCCCGCACTTCGACGTCAGCGGCCCGACGATCTCCCACCACCTCAAGGTGCTCCGCGCGGCCGGCCTGGTCGACTGCGAACGTCGCGGCACCTGGGTCTACTACTGGCCGATCCCGGAACGTCTGAGCTGGCTGTCGACGCTGCTGTCCGTGCCCGTGACCGCCTGATCTCGGACGTGCCGACCGCGCCGCTGACGGCGGTGGTCATCGGTGGCGGACAGGCTGGACTCGCCACCGGGTTCTACCTGCGCCGCTCCGGCCTGGTCCCCGGCCAGGACTTCGTGATCATCGACGCCGCGGCCGAACCGGGCGGCGCGTGGGCGCGGATGTGGCCGACGCTGCGGACCTTCTCCCCCACCCAGTACTCGTCGTTGCCTGGCTGGATGATGCCGCCCTGGCCGCACGGCGGGTATCCGCTCGCCTCGCACGTGGTCGACTACCTCACGCGCTACGAGGAGCGCTACCAACTCGCCGTACGGCGATCCGTGGCGGCCCGGGCGGTAACCCGGAGCGTCGGAGGGGTTGTCGTCGGCACCGACGCCGGGGACCTGTTCGCCGAGCACGTGATCTCGGCAACCGGGACCTGGTCGCGGCCGTTCGTACCGACGTACCCGGGAACATTCGCCGGACGGCAGCTCCACACCGCCGACTACCGGCGAGCGGCCGACCTCGCCGGCCAGCGAGTACTGATCGTCGGCGGCGGCAACTCCGCCGCGCAGATCCTCGCCGAGGTGTCATCGGTCGCCGAGACGACCTGGGTCACGCTGCGGCCGCCGCGGTTCCTGCCCGACGACGTCGACGGCCGCGCGCTGTTCGAGATCGCCACCAAGCGGCACCAGGCCCGGCTGCGCGGTCAAGCCGACACCGGCGGCGTCGGCGGTCTCGGCGACATCGTCATGGTCGAGAGCGTCCGCGACGCCCGCAACCGCGACGTACTACACGCCCGCCGCCCGTTCACCCACCTGATCGACCACGGCGTTCGCTGGGACGACGGCACCGACTCGCCGTACGACACGATCATCTGGTGCACCGGCTTCCGCCCCGCACTCGGCCACCTCACCAGCCTCGGACTCCGCGCACCCAACGGCCTCATCCCAACCGACGGCACCCAAGCCCTCAAGGAACCACGCCTACACCTGATCGGCTACGGCGACTGGACCGGCCCCGCCTCCGCCACCCTCATCGGCGCCGGCCGCACCGCCCGCGACCTCGTCCGCGAGCTCTACCCGCCGCGGGGGCCGCGTCTTCCAACCACGGTGGGAACGTCGCCGCCGCGCCCTCCGACCCAGCGGGGAGGCCTCGGTTTCTAGCTAGCCGCGGGACCACCTCCGTCGCGGCGAGGCTCGGCCGGGCGCAGCTCAGGCGGTCCGCAGTTGGCCGACGAGTTTCTCGACGCGGCCGCGGATCTCGTCACGGACCTGGCGCACGACCTCGATCGGCTGACCGGCCGGATCGGTGAGTTCCCAGTCCTCGTACCGCTTGCCGAGAAACACCGGGCACGCATCGCCACAGCCCATCGTCACGATCACGTCGCTGTCCTGCGCGACGTCGTACTCGAGCCTCTGCGGAACCGCGCCGGTGATGTCAATGCCGACCTCGCGCATCGCCTCCACCGCGACCGGGTTGATCTGGTCCTTCGGCTCCGATCCGGCCGAACGGACCTCGACCGCGTCGCCCGCCAGGTGCCGCAACCAGCCCGCCGCCATCTGCGACCGGCCGGCGTTGTGCACACAGACGAACAGAACACTTGGCTTACTCACTTGGAAGCTCCCGTCGTGTCTACATGAGGGGTGACAACTTCGTCCGCAGCCCGACCGGCCCTCGGGTACAGCAGGGCCAGCATTCCCACCCCGACCGCGGCTCCGACAAGCTGAGCGATCACGAAACCAGGTACCGAAGCGGGAGCGATCCCCGCGAACGTGTCGCTGAACGCCCGTCCGATCGTCACCGCCGGGTTGGCGAACGACGTCGACGAGGTGAACCAGTACGCCGACCCGATGTACGCACCGACCGCGGCCGGCGCAAGGGTTGCCCGATTGGACGCGGCCAGCGCGAAGATCAGCACGATCAACCCGGCCGTCGCGACCACCTCACCGAGCCAGAGGTGTCCTGCGCTGCGGTCCTTCGTCGACCAGGACACCGCCGCCTCGCCGTACATCAGGTTCGCGAGTACGGCGCCCAGGCTCGCGCCGACGACCTGCGCCGGCACATACGCCGCCACTTCCTGCGCGGACAGCCCGCTCCCGGTACGGCGGCCGAGCCACCAATCCACGAGCGACACCACCGGGTTGAAGTGTGCACCCGATACCGGCCCGATCATCAGGATCAGCACGGCCAGACCGAGAGCGGTCGCGAACGCGTTCTCCAGCAACTGCAGCCCGATGTCGTTCGGCGACAACTTCGAGGCCGCGATGCCGGAGCCGATGACGACCGCGACCAGCAGAGCGGTACCGATGCCTTCGGCAACTGCCCGGCGCCACAAGGGTGTCACCGGCCGCTCACCACAGGCACGGCGAGCTCCCCGAGCAGACCGCGAACGCGGCGCTCGATCTCGTCACGGATCGGGCGAATATCGGCCACCTCCAGACCGTCGGGATCGTCCAGGTCCCAGTTCTCGTACCGCTTCCCGGGAAAGATCGGGCACGCGTCACCGCACCCCATCGTCACCACCGCATCAGCCGCACGGACAACCTCATCCGTCCACGGCTTCGGGTACTCCGCCGAGATATCGATGCCGCGCTCGGCCATCGCCGCCACCGCAGCGGCGTTCACCTCGATCCCCGGCTCCGAACCACCCGACCAACCGACCGCCCGGTCACCAGCCAGGTGCTCGAAGAACCCGAGCGCCATCTGACTGCGCCCCGCGTTGTGCACGCACAAGAACAGCACCACCGGCCGGCCGTCGTCGTGATGCCCCTCGACCTTCGCCAGCGCGGTCAGCCGCTGACGCGCGAACCGCTCGGCCAGCAACGGCAGGAAGTTCGGGATCGTACTGCCGGTCGCGAACTGGTCGTAACTCGAATGCAGGAACCGCTCGATCGTCTCGGCCCCATAGAACTCGGAGAACTGCTCTTTGAGTCGAGTCGCGGCCGTCCGCAACGCCAACTGCTGATCGATCGACAAGTCCTCGCGGTGATGCCACACGAGCTCCGTCATGACCGGGCCCCCTTCCGTGAAACCAGTGGTGCCAGCCGATCGATCCGGCCGGCGATCTCGTCGTACGCCGCCTCGAAAGCCGCGTTCGTGTCCGCCGGCGCCGGATCCGGCACCGACCAATGCACCCGCGGCCGCGCCTCGGCCGGCAGATGCTCATACGCGATGTCACACACCGCGATCACCAGATCATTGGGTTTCACCACGTCGCCGACCTGCGCCGTCCGCCACTTCGCCGGATCCAGCCCACGCCGCCGCGCCACCTTCACCGCCCGCGGATGCACCCGCTCCGCCGGCCACGTCCCCGCCGACACCGCCGGCACATGACTCCGCCGCGCCCAGATCGCCGCCGCCAACTGCGACCGCGCCGAGTTGTGCGTACACACGAACACCACCCGCGGCACCTCGCTCAACGAGGGGCCTGCCACCGCCGCCAACCGCTCCGGCACCAACCGCACATACGTCCGCCGATGATCCCCCTCCGACCGGCCCCGCACCACCAGCCCAGCCTCCTCCAGCACCTTCAGGTGATGCGCCACCAGATTCGTCGGCATCTCCAGCAACGCCCCCAACTCCCCCGGCGCCGCATCCCCCACCACCAACGCATCCACAACCGCCAACCGAGCAGGATCCCCAAGCGCCGCATGCACCCGAGCCCGCTCCACCAGAGAATCCCGCTCAACGTTCATTGCCTCAATCCTCGCTGAGCTATCTCCTTTCGTCAACTCCCGGCCAAGGAGGTGAAGCGTCGCGAGCGTGAGTTCTTGGCAGGCCCATCCGCCCCGGTAGGCCAGCACACGCCTCCGGGGTAGTTGCGGCACAGGTGCGGCAGGCACTCCTGCGATCGGCGTCGCCGGCGGATGAGCGCAGGCAGGCAGCGTCACCACGGACACCTGATTGACCCGTCGTACCAACAATTGCTGAGGGACGCGCCGATCCGCATGAGTGAATCGATGTCGATTGCGACGCCAACCAACTCTCGGACGAGCCCGATCCTGCAGGCGAGACGATCCGTCGGACACGTGCGGGACGGGGCTCGGGCGAGGTCATCCGCTGCGTCCGGTAGCGCCCGGCAGTCGCTCGCCGGCGCAGCCCGCAACTCGCCCGCGGCAGCGGGCAAGAAGCCGGCGTCAGCCGGGGGCGGGCGGGAGCGCGCGGAGCAGGCGCGGGAGGGAGCGGAGCGACCGGAGTCCCTGCGGAGCACGCGGGGGATGAACCACAGCCGCCCGTGACCACCTGCATGTTCACCCACGGGCGCCGGCTACGCAGTCGCACGCGAGCGGAGCGAGCAGATTGCGGGCGGCAGCCCGCAGCACGCCCGCGCTAGCGGGCAAAGCCCCTGGATGTGGCTCTACACCTTCTGGTACCAGGTCAAACCGCTCTCCACCTCGGACAACGCAGACGCCCAGGTCTGGGCCTTGATGATGGTCCTCACCCTCGGCCTCGTCCTCGTCCCGTTCATCCCGGGCATCCGCTCAATCCCCCGCTGGATCCACCTGCACCGCCTCATCTGGCGCGACTACTACAAGCGCCGCGCTACCTGACCGGACAGGCCGGCTCGACCTCGACTTCGACGAGCCAGCCGGTGACCGGCAGGTTCTCGATTTCGAGGGCGAAGCGGGACGGGCGGGACCTCTCGACCACAGCCACCGTGGCGGTTCCTGCCCTCCAGCAGCATGACCTTGCAGCCCGCCTGCAGCCGTTCGTACGCCGACGCCGGCCCGGCAATGCCCACCCAAGACTCAACACCGCCTGGTCGGTCCCGATCGCCAGCACGAACTTGGCATCAGACCGCTTCGGCACGTCCGCCCGCGACTCAATCCGGCGCCAGGCGGTCGCCAGCTTCACTTGGTACGCCGCGTCGTCCCAGGCGTGTGCACTGTTCTCGACCTGGGCCACCAGATGGGAAAACTCGCCGAGTCAGTGGCCGCCTTGACGCACAGGAGCTCAGCAGCAGGTCGCAGGCGCCCCGGTTGCCTGGGCCGCTCTGCAGGTTGCTGCCACCGTAGGCTGCCCCTCGGTGACGCCGCCGCCACGAAGCGCACAGATAGACGTCCTGTTTGAACCCCGCGATGGCCGGTTTACGACGTGCTGCTGGCCGGTGCCTTGAAAGTGTTGCAGGAAGCGACGTCGTTCGTGTCGAGGCCGCGGGCCGCCCAGTACTGGCCATTGGCCACGGAAGCCCTGTCGGTTGGCGTTGCCGCGCCGTTCTGAGGTACGACGTACTGCCGGTCGATCATCAGGTCGAGATCGGTGAGGCCGGACGACGACCTGCTCGCCGCGATGAACAGGCCACTCAGGCACGACGCCTGCAACTCGATGCGCCGCCCCTGCTCGAGCCTCAGGTTCGGCGCGACGTACGCGAACCGGTGGGCGCTTGCGAGAATGCCGGTGAGCTGCAGCACGTGGTAGCCGTAAGCCCGCGCGGTCGTGTCGATGGCCCACATCCGCGCGAACCTGTCCGCGAAATCGCTGAATCGACTCCAGGCCACCAACGAGGCGTAGTTGAGATACAGAGTCTGGGTGGAGCCGCAGTAGAACGCCACGGACGGCCCGCTGGCGCAGGGTGACTGCAGATAGCCGCCCCAGAACACCACCCGTGGTGGAGAGAATCGGACCTGTGCAGCACGCACCTTCGGGCTCCACAACTCGTGCAGACAGCCGACCAGCCTGGTGTCGAAGGCGCGCACCGCGGCCCGCGTGTCCAGCGGCGCTTGAGCTGCGCGGCAGTCCACCGCACCGATCCGCCCGGTGCCGTAGAACGCGGCGGCCGCAGCCTTCGGGACCGCTTTCGGGGCGGCGTACCATCCGTCCGCGGTCGGAGTGGTCGGTGCGGTCAGCGCGGTCTCCGACTGGTGCTGGCGAACGCCTAGCGCGACGCCGATCACCAGGAGGATCGCCGCGCTGCCGAGCAGGACGCCCGCCACAAGGTTGTCTCGCCGCCTGCGCCTGTGCGCGCACCACACCTCAAGGGCGTCTTCAACGCCGGCAAAGCTGGAACCCCAGCTCAAACCCTGCCTAGCAGATCCGCCCCGAGACGCGACGGGCAACGGACGGCTGCTGTAGTACACGGAGCCATCCGTTCCCCGCACAACGGCGGCAGGCCGATTCACGCTGCCGTTCATAACTCACCCCCGGGACACGACGTGGCTTCCCCAAGGCCGATCCCTCGACACGTGCGTACCACTTCCAGGCCCTGCTGAGAAGCACTGGTCGCGAGCACAGCGGAGCACTGGTCTTGCTGCCCAGAAACGGCACGAGCTGCCGCGATCAGGAAGAACGCCGACAAGACGCGCTTGGCTGCCCTGGGCCGATTGGTCGCCTGGGCCGTTGACTCGAGGCACCCAGTGTCGTTGGCGCTGATGGGGCCGGCTGGATCCCCGCGAAGCCTGATGCCGTTGCTGCGGAGCTTCCAGCGCCTTCCTACTCACGCCACACTGCCTGGGCCCAGGCGCGGACTTGCCGGTCCGGAGCGGGGACACATGTCGCGCCTCGGCAGTTTGGTCGCGCGGGCCCGGGGTTCGGGTCTAAAGCAGTCCCGGTGCTGTGATGAACACCGGGACCTCGACCGGTAGGCGAAGCCGTCGCCTCGATGCATTCCCGGTGCTGCCTTTTGAACGCCGGGACAAGGATCGCGTGCCCTGCAGATGCGGTCTTGATGCCTCTAACCTGCGGAAACGTCTACCGGATGCGCATGCCGGAGATCGCGCGGGCGATCACCAGGTGTTGGATTTCGGAAGTGCCTTCGAAGATGGTGTAGATCTCTTCCCGCCTTGCGGGCGGTTGCACTACAGTCGGCGAGTCCGCACCTGGCCTGCGCGTTTGTCTCCGAACACTGCTCAGCGTTCATCGTCGCTTGTCATCGTTCCACGGAGCTGTGACGGAGCAGGAACTTGCCCACAGCAACGTTTCGAGCCCTAGTCGAGGCTTGCACACAGGAGCAAACCCTCAACTCTGGCGAGCATGCTGACAGGCCAGCCAGCAGCGTCAGGTGGCCCGACTCACCCAGTCCGCCGCAGATCGTGGTTCCGAGCGTCACTCGGCCAAGCCAATCCCATGGAGGCCGGCGGAAACACGTAGCCGCAGCGTGACCGCCGGTCTCCTAGACCGTGCCTCGCAGGTTCGAATCCTGCTGGGGCACCGTGTGTGCTGGGGCACGGCACAAACGCGCTGGTCACACGCAGAGCGCCATGAGCCAGTCCCACACGGACGGGTTCGCGTGGGACCACGCGTGGTACGAACTCGTGACGACCTAGGCCAATCCGAGGGTCTGCACGTCCACCCCTGCTCCTCCGGGCGGCCATTCCGAGCTCGGCGCAGGAACACCTCGTCGGCCAGCCGGCCACCCACACCGTTCTGCGTTCCCAGTCGCGTGGGTCTTAATACTCCTCGTCAGCCTCGTGCGGGGCAGCGGGTCCACTCTCCCAGATTTCACGTTCGAGGTGATCCTGAGCAGCGCGCTCGGCAAGTAGATCCAAGTCACGCTCTGTCAGCTCTGGCTCGTCCCACCCATCCTCCAGCCCCTCGTAGGTGTCTTCGCTCGTCAAACGCCGCTTCTCCGACTCGGTCGTCACCCACTGCCCAGCAATTGGATCCCAAGACCGCCCCCTTAACTCGTAAATCAACGTAATATCCTCGCGGCACCAAGAGTTGACCCACCCCGGAACTCGCCTCTCAATCTCTCTCCAGTCACGCTTTCTAGCCGAGGCGCGGCGTCGCGAAAGAAGCAGGGTGATATTAAATCCGTAGCATTCGCTGACGAGCCGCTCAAGGTACGACGAAGGCTGACGGTACTCCCCTTGCAAAAGATACATCGTGAGCAATGCTTCTTTAACTGCTTCCGACTCGCAGGCCCAACTTCGGTCACGGATCCTAATTTTGTCGAGCCTTTCACGCAGAAACGCCACAAAGTACATGGCGGTCTCGTTGTCTATGGACTGGCCCGATATGGCGCTTCGGATCCATCTCTTGAGAAGATTGTACTGAGCCTCACTCACAGGTTCACCGAATAGATGACGCTCCACTATCCACCAAGCGGCACCCAAGCAGGCACCGAACCGCCCCCGTGCAACCAACAGCCCGGCAGCGTCTGCTTCCGTGACTTCTTTGGCGTACTCAGACAACGCTAACCAAGATTTGCAAACAGAATCGCTAGCAAAATCGTCGACTGACGATGACGCCAATCTAAGCAAGTTCCGCACTTCCGAAGCCCACTCATCTTTGAAAAACCCCGCCTGGTCGATGAGTTCCAGGCTTGCCCAGCCGCTCATGAACATCATCTGAGCGGTGCGATTATCTTGCAAATAGTCGGATATAAAGTGCGACCGCGCATCCCGGTTGAGATTCAATAGAGCAACGAACGTCTCCAAGCCCATTCTGCGGCGAGGTGAATCCCAGTCATCACATAGCATATCGAACGCCAGTTTTCTGCTGCGCTGCGGAAGCAGCGTGCCATCCATCAAGCGAATGGGCAATCCACTATTGCCTCCTCGCAGGCAGATGTCCTCAAATACTCGCCAACCACCACCGTCTTCTTTGTCGTCGTAGGCCTGGACCAGGAGTTCTGGCAAGACGGATGTCGGATCGGCGCGAAACGCCGTGATGATGTGGTCTGCCACCGATTTGGCGTCCGGCGCCGCACGGCAGAGCGACTCTGCCGTGAAGTACTCCAAGAAAGTTCGGTGCGAGAACCCGAAGATCCGTTCTCCATGTTCGCTCGTGCCGATCTTGGCCAGCAACCATGCCCGCCCCGCGCAGAATTCCAAGAACTCTGCAGCTCGGATCTTGGCATCGGACTCATCGATTCCCGCGATACTTGCCAGATACCCGCCGATCGCCTTGGTGATGACTTTCTCTTCAAGGCCCGCTTGCGCCGCCTTCGACTTATATACCCATCGAGCAATCTCTTGCATCAACCGTTCACCATAGGCAGGCATGTCTTCTGGCTGAGATATTCCGCGATGAGCGTCCCATCTAAGGAAGAGCAGTTCGGCGCACTTCGCGTAGATATCCCGGCGCTTACGAGGAATTGATCCCCGAGCTCTGTACAGGATACACAGGAGCGATAGGAGCAACGGATTGCAGCGAAGATCCGTTACGGTCTGAGATTCGACAATGAACGGATCCGTCAACTCTTGCCGATCAACAAGTGAAAACCAGCGAGCGGCATACTCTGCGACCTGCGGATCGGTAAACTCCTTGAGTCTGTAATGCTGGAATAGACGCTCGTCCAGACTCGCGCGCTGATATCCCAGTTCACGGGAGGTAACGAGAACCGACATGGACGGATAGACCCGGCACAGCGCTTCGATTCGCTGAACCATTTCTACCCGTGCTGGAATGTCCGCGATTTCATCGAGTCCGTCAATTATGAGTTCGACTCGTCCCATCAGTAGGAGGTCGCGCAGTTTGTCAGCGTCCTCCGTCACATCCAGCGTGCGCTCCAACAGCCGGGCGATGTAGTCGACGAGCGAACCGTGCCACCCCTCACGAAGATAATCTCTGCATCGCACGGCCAGTGTAATACGCGGGACGCCCTCGGAACCCGAAAGGGCATATACGAGATGAGATACGAATGTGGTCTTTCCAGCTCCAGGCGCGCCAGTCAGAACGATTCTGTACGGCAAACCGTTCCCCATCAAAGTTTCGCTGCTCTCCCCAGCGCCGTCGCTGCGGTAGATCACTCGTGGGATGTATAGGTGAGCGAAGTCAGCTGCCGTATCGACATCTGTGTGCGTGAGGATCGGCGGTGGCTGGCGATTGCCTGTGCGCTCGAGCAGTGAAGAATAGAGCTCCTCAAGCGCTCCTAGTCGGTCAATATCGCTGGCCAGGTCAACGATTCTTGCGAGGTAGTCTGTTAACTCATCCCCTCTCTTGCGGGCCATCAGCGGGGTTTTCACAAATCTTGAGAATTGCGAAGCCTCGTCATTCGTCTTCTCCGCTTTCAAAGCGGCGAAGGCAGTGTCAAGCAACTCGACGATCCGCGCCCAAAGCAAGTCCGCCGATTCGAGCCATGTTTCGGGCGAATCCACGTTCCATTTCTGGGCCGCCTTGATAAACGATACCCTGATCACATCAAGCGTCTTGTCGTCACTCGATAACGATGGGCCTAATAGCGAAACCGCCAGAAGACTCAGGATCGGCCGAACTGATGTTGATCGCAAAAACTGCTCGATGTCAGCGATTTCTGGCGCTGTAAGCGATTGCCCCACAAGGTCGTCGGCCAGGTCTAGCCAACTCGCTTCGAATCGGCCGGCAAGCCGGAGCCAACGGAGTCCTCTACTTCCGGCCGATAGCACAACTCCACCCGCGACCTGAGCAACGGTGCCTGAAATCAGCTCTCCCATGTCGGAACCATAGCCCCCGATCAGCGGGTAGCCCACAACTCGACGTCGCGCGATGCCAATCTTGACCTCGTCATATTGATCTACCCTGAACAGCCCGGCGAAGGCCGGAGATTCTGTCGGGTGTGGGGGCCGCTCTGGGTGTGACCTTCGTCCTGCGCCGACAGTGATCACCGGCTGGGCCGATCGGCGGCCGTTCTTCGGCCCCCACGTTGTTTCAGAGGGCACCAGCAACAGAAACAAGGAAACCACGATCTGCCTACGCGCGCTCAGCCGCAGTCTGAGGACAACTCTTCCGGGCGGTGTGGCGCCGCGCGCAGCAGGTGGTGGCGTTGCGCGTTACGCGGTGCCTCGGGCGCAAATCCGTCCCGCCGGTCGCCGCCCGGATGCGTCATTGCCTGACTGAGTGTGAGGCGCGCTGGTGGCGGGAGCCAGGCTCGCCCAGAGTGGCCAGATCGGTGGCGTGGCCAGTAATCCGACGATCTTTGCGTGGTCGATTGCCGCGCTGCGGCGTACGACGGTCAGTTGAGCGACCTGGGGCTCCGGCAGGTGGACGTGGACGAGGCGCGGTTGACTGCGGTTGTGATGGCCTGGGGTGGGGTTGGCCTGTGCGGTCAGTGCCGAGGAGGACCGCTGCGTGGTCTGAGCGCGCCGCGTTCGCCTCGATACCCTGCTTTGTAGGGCCCTTGACGGTTCGGCTCGGCAGCTAGTCCCAGATCGTGCCGCGTCGTGCTTGTTCGCGTTCCGCTTCCAAGGCGCAGTCTAGTTCGAGCCGGGCTGCGGAGATCGCGTACGCCGCGATGTCTGCGAGTGCTGGTACGCGTTCGGCCATCTCTTCGAGCTTGGTGATGTCTGATTTGAGGGCATCGGATTCCAGGCCTGTCCAGCTACGGGATCTCGAGATTTGCTGGGCGACCTGTGGTGCTGGGACGCCGTGCGCCAGCAGGACCGGGCCGAGGACCTCGACGCCGTGGTCGAGTTCACCGCTCAGCATGTCGAGTGCGCGGTGTCCGTCCAGCACGCCTTCTCTCAGCAGGCGGGCGGCGAGTTCGGGGTCGGCCTCCAGCAGTGGAGGGAGGAGCTGATATCCGGGATAGCCCGCGCCGGCCGCTAGTCGCGCGAGCCGCTCTCGCTCGTCGGCTGGGAGCGTCGACGGGATCGCCTCGACGTCGTCGATCCATCGCGACGAGGCCCGGACGACCTTGTCGCCGTTGAGCAGTCGGTGTTCGAACCAGTCCGCGCAGAGACTGGGCTGGGAGACCGCGAGCGCCTCGAGGATCTCCTTCAATCTCCAACGCCCATGCTGCCCTGGTGCCGTACCGTCGTCGGCGTCCAGGAATGCTGACTCCCACTGGACGCGCAGATCCTCCGGAAGTGGTACACCGTGACCGATGCCGACGTCGAACGCCAGCGCCGCAGCAGCTCGGATCTGGATCACGGGATGGTCGAGGAGTGCACCCAGCACCGCGTTCGGTTCCGTGGCGAACTGGAGACTCTCCAGTTGCCACGCATCATCCGCCGTCAGTGCAGAGACCACGATATCGGCCACCTGGTCACGGTCGCCGACACCAACCACGGCCGCGATCACTCCGCCGCGCAAAGCATCGTCCTGGAGTGCTCGAGCCACAGGTACGACATCGATACGTCGGCCGAGTCGCCGCGCCGTCCAGAGGGCGTTGGTGAGCAGCGCGTGAGAGCGGTGCGCGATCGCCGGAACGATCCACGCGGTGGGTTCGGTCGCCTCATCGATCACTCGCCGAGCGACCAGCTCCGCGGGCTCACGCTGATCGACCTCGGCTGCGGCATCGACGAGTTCCTGGAACCGCGCGGCTCCGGCGTCCGGACCGAGTTGGTTGAGGCCCGCGGCCAGAGCGCGCTGTTCGGAGTCTCTGGTATGCCGCCACTCTTCGATCGGTGCGAACGGATCGCGGCGACCGACGAACTGGACCAGGTCTTCATCGAGGTCAATCGGTGAGATGTCGGCCGGCGGCCTGACGCCCCAACGCTCCGCAAGGTCGAGTTCCCGCTGCACCCGGAGGGCGGAACCGGGTCGAGAGTCGAGACGTGGTCGGATTGCTCGCAGGATCATCCAGGAGCCCTCGTAGCCCGCGGCTATCTGGGCCGCGGTCGGCGTGGCCGTGCCGTTGATGTGCCCGCCGGCAAGACGTAGCCAGTCCTCGAACAACCCGATCAATGAGCTGAGCGTCTCGGCGGGCATCTCGGCGGGGTCCTCCCCCGCGATCAGCGTCGCCACGCCGTCCCACAGCTCGATCATCTGGCCCAAGCGGGCTGCCGACTCGACACCACTCGCTATCGTGAACTTGCTCGAGCCGTCAGGCTCGCTCCAGGTCCCCTCAACCGACGGATCGAAACAGGTACCAACGATCGCACCGAACACCGGCCATCTTGGCTGTGGATCGACCTGCAGCCACCTTGTGGCGTACCCGAGCAACCGTTCGCGGACCTCGAACAGCGTGCCGAGATCGGGATCGAGATAGCGTGTGAGCTTGCTCAGTTCGTCTAGCGAACTGCGGCTCGACAGCGGCCGTGAGTCTCGTACGGCGAGATCCAGCAAGCCATGGACCGCCTCTTCGTTGAACCAAGTCCGGGCGCAGATGAGAAGCGTCTTCTCTGCTGCCGCCCCCAACGGGTCGTGAGGGGTTCCCCAGGGCGAGACCACAGGTGCACGCTCGGACGACAGGATCACACGGGCCGACTTGGCCGCAAAGTCGCCGGCCTCCCTCGCCGTCACCGCGTAGAGCTGGAACACGTGCAGAGTCGCCTCGGTCCACGACTCGGGCGCGCCAAGCTTCGCCATACGGGATCTGGCCTCGCCTTGTGCATCCGGCGAGAGGGCTGCCGCGCGCATCAAGGTCTCGGTGAGGGTGGAATCTGCTTCAGGGAAGGCAGCGACGAGAGAGCTCCACGGTCGATTGCGCAGTGGGCCGAAGAACCAGTGGCTGGCGAGCGGGTACCTGATGGTGGGAGAGACCTCCCAGCGGTCGGAGCGGAGCTCGAGAAGCCCTCGCGTGGCGACAGTGCGTACACCCTCGTTCAACTCGGCGAGTAGTCTGTCGACGAGCTGAGCGACCCGTGCGAGGTCGTCCTGGCTCACCGCTGTCAGGGCCGCGATGCAGGCGATTGCGTCCAGTGTGACGGCCGAGTCGGTAGCGCCGCGCATGAAGCGCATGACCTTGTGCAGTAAGACCGCGCCGGATTCGACCTGCTGACCGTTTCCGTCCACCACCGCACGGCACAGCAGCACGGCCCAGCCCGGCCGCCCGTCGGCTTGGTCCAGGATCGTATGCCGCGCTCGTACCCCCGTGACGCCCAGAGCCTGCACGATGGCATCTAGCTCGGCCCTGGCCATCAGGTCGAGCGTCAACGTCCGACCTGATGACAGCACATCCGTTACCGCGTCCGCCTGCTCGGGCCAGGTCGTGGCCACGACGGCGAAGGACAGCCGTTCCTGCTGACGCAGACGGGTCAGCTCGGCGAGCAGACTCGCAGACAGATGCGCGTCGTCGACCACCACGCACGACGGGGCCAGCATCAACAGATCGTCCGCGAGATAGTCCTTCGCCTCTGGAACCGCGAACAGGATGTCAGCTGCCTCGGCAAGCTCGGACAGCAGCCGACTCTTACCGACGCCCGGTACGCCGGCCAGCACGACGTCCTGGCCCTCCGACAGCGTGGCCTTCAGTTCACGCAGTACCAGTTCACGGCCTACAAACGGGATGACCTGCCCGTCGATCGGAGCCGGGACGCGGACCAGCGAGTCCATTCGCCCCGCTCCCCCTGTCAGGAGCAGCCGCCATTCGGAGTCCCGCACGAGCGCGGCCACGAGCCAGTCGCGTCCGAAGTACTCCGGGATCGGCAGGGAATGCTTCTGGCAGTACTGGTCCATCTTCAAGCGCGTGGAGGCGGTGATGTCGTTCGAGCAGACGACGACGATCTTGTCGACTCGGAATCCGGGGTACTTCTGCCAACTCTTGTGGCTGCGCTTGAGGTTCGCGATCGGGTCACCGGTCGTCGCGAGCACCCGTCCCCGGCTTTCCGGGTCGTCCGCGATGACCCCGTAGATGTCGCCGTCTCGCCCGATGTCCTTCCCCGCCTCCACGGCCGACAAGTTCGGGTACTGCGCACGCAAGAGAGCGATGGCCGCACGCTCGAAGACATCGTGGTCGACGCCGGCGTCCAACGCCGGCACAATCCGGTCGATCAAGGTCACGTCCCGTCCACCCCTCATTCGCCGCGACCCAACCAGGTGATCGTGACAACGATCACCTCCACGCGCAACCGTCGATTCCCTTGAAATCGGAAAGGTGGCCCTGCTTCACATCCTGCGGGAGGACGCACGCCATGAGGGTCCAACTCCGTCGGTCGCCGTTGGAGCCCTCGCCGCCACGCAGGAACGTCAGCCAGCCGCCATCCACGTGACCGGTGTGCTCGAAGATCTGCCGCTGAGCAAGGCACGGGGCCGGCGCACGGAAGGCCACCCGACCAGGACCTTCGTTGCAATCCTGGATCCCGCTGTCCAGGACACGCGTGGTGGTTGCCAAGCAACGACGGCCACTGAACAACATCCAGTCCCGGGAATGTCGCGGACAACTCTCGACCGACCGGCCAGGCTGACCACGGCACACATCTGGCATTCGGGGCGTTTCAGCGATCTGGAACGAGTATTCGGCTCTGTCGCGGTGCGCACGTTGAGCATGTATGAACGATTTCCCACCCCCGTTCGGGCGCGATCTGACCGCGCGCCAGCACGCCTGCGAGCACTGCGCCGACACCTACACCGCGGCCAGATCCGACCAGCGATTCTGCTCAGATGGCTGCCGGCTCCGCAACTGGCGAAGCCGCCGACGGGTACGGTCGGCAGACGCGATTGAGGCGGAACACGTGACCGTGCTGCTCACGGAAGTCCGTCGATTGCGGCGCACCAGGTCACCGAACTTCAGCGTGCCAATGCAGCGCTCCGCGAAGCCCTGACGCGAGCACAAACGCGTCCGAAGCCCGTACCGCACGTGGGATCAGACGTAGACGCACGGCTCGCGTTCAGTGTTCGACGTTCGACGCAGGCGGAAGTTGAGCGATGCCGCGTTTGCTCATTTGGTCCGCCAGAGGTGCACCGGTTCGGTTGGCGCTGAGAGGTGTCAGCACCAACCGAACCGGCTCAGGACCTCGACCGCGATCCTTGAGGAGATCCGGCGGTGAGGTTCTGTTGGAGGGGCGGAACGGGCGCGGAGTGCAGGTGCCATTGAGGAGGAGAGGCCGTCTCAGCACACCCGCCCCGCCTGCTTGGGAATCTCCGACAGCAGGACATCGACATGGCCGGCGAGGAGGTGTTGGCGAATGGCGATCGGATTTCCAACCGACGCGAGGTGATGAAGGTTCGGCAGGATCAGTGCGCCCTCTTCGACCTCAATTACGGCGGTGAGCGCCTTGTGAAGTTCGTCTGGCGCGGTCTCCAGCTCGTCGATGAAGAGCGCGATGAGTACGCAGTCGTTCGCTTCCGCGCAGCCGACAATCGCTTGCCGACGTGCCGCGATCTCGGGGTCGCTCATCAGAAAGTGCTTCTTGAAGTACCCGAAAGCGACTCGCATCTGCCTCTAACCCCGTCCGATCTGGCTGTTGCTCGGTACGGATAAGCGTCGAGCAAACCGCACAGCACGCACCATGGACTGCCGCTGACGCAGCACTAAACTTGCGCCGAACCTGCGCGGCGAGGTTCGAGTGGAGACGCAGGTCGGCCAATGGGAGACTGAGGCCGTGATGGTCCAGGCCTGGTCCGGCCGCGAAGTACGGGCGCTGCGCGAATCGCAGCGTCTGAGCATTCGCGAGTTCGCCCAACGCATCGGCGTGAGCGAACGAATGGTCTCTCGGTGGGAAGCCGGCGGCACCAACATCCGACCGAGACCGATCAACCAGGAAGGTCTGGACACGCTGCTCGCGGCTGCGACCGATGACGAGAAACGCGCTTCGCGGCGCGATTGGAGAACCTCTCGGGTCCAGGGTCGACGTCTGAGCCGGACACGATTCGTCCCGAGCCCACTCCCCCATCTTCCACCGATCTACGTCTGCAACAACACGTCGCTACCGCAGGCTCGCCGAGACGCAGCGAAGGGGCCGGACGTGCTTGCAATGCAGGCGTTCCGGTCCGCTGACCGGCAAGTCGGTGGCGGCCACCTGTACGCCGCGGTGGTCAAGTACCTGCGTACACAGGTAGGCCCGCGGCTGTTCGGCGGCGACCTCGTGGTCGAAGATCCATCCGTGTTCACGGCGGCAGCGGGACTGACCGAGATGGCCGGTTGGATGGCTCACGACGCGGGGCGAGACGATCGCGCGTACAGCCACTTCTTGCGCGCCTTCCACCTCTCGAAAGCTGGCCAGGATCGCCAACTTGGCGTCCACGTACTGGCCAGTCTCAGTCACCTCGCGCACCATCGAGTCGACCCGCACGGCGCCATCCGTTTCGCCCAAGCCGGGGAAGCCGCGCTCGCCGAAGGCCCTCGAAATCCCGGTTTGGCTGCTCGCCTTCTGGCCATGAAAGCCAGAGGACGAGCCACTCTCGGAGACGATCAGGAGACCCGCCTGCTTCTCGGGCAGGCTGAAGCGGCACTCGGCGGATCCCCTGAGGAGGCACCATCCGATTGGGTCAGCCATTTCGACCGTGGGAGCCTCGCAAGCGAGGCAGCGCGATGCATGCGGCAGCTAGGGAAACCAACGGAGGCGCAGGAGCACGCTCACCTGATCCTCGAACTCCGACCGTCGAATCGCACGCGGAGCCACGCGTTCGGACAGCTCTTCCTGATCACGTCCCTGATCCAGCAAGGCGAGGCTGAAGAGGCGTGCCGTGTGACGCGGGACGTCATCGACTCAACCGAATCGCTGGGATCACAGCTCGTCGTTCAACAGCTCAGGGAGATCCACGACCAGCTCTCGCCGTACGCCGACTTGCCGACAGTCAGCGACACGAGACAGCTTCTCGCTGACACGATGCGCCAACGAGTCTGGCTCCAGCAATGGATCGCCTCAGACGCCTTCGAATCTCAGGCGACGCCACGATGACCGCCGACGAACCGCTCTGCCGCCGCGACCCCGAGGCCTGGCGAAAACACCTGGCAGAGGGCAACGCGAAACAAGCTCGCAAGCGCGTCGGCGCCGACGCGATCCTGCGCGACGAGCAGGGCAGATTCCTCCTCGTCGACCCGGATTACAAGCCCGACTGGGACCTCCCGGGCGGCATGATCGAGGCCAACGAACCGCCGATCGACGGGCTCATCCGAGAGCTGAAAGAAGAGCTCAATCTCGAACTGGCACCGAACCAGCTGACCCTCTCCTGCATCGACTGGGTATCGCCGCATGGGCCCTGGGATGACTCACTGATGTTCATCTTCGACGCCGGGAGACTCCCCGCCGGCCAGATTGCGCGACTGGAACCAGACCGCGACGAGCTGCGGCGGTGTGACTTCTTCGAACTCGAGCAGGTACGACACCGACTACGGCCATACGTCTGGCATCGCGTCGAAGCTGCCCTCAAGGCCGCCGAATCGCAGACGGTGGCATATCTCCACGATGGCTATCCAGCCTGAGGGAACCTCTGACGATGCAATGCCGGGTCGATCGAACTCCGGAGGTGCCAGCGATGGAAGTCCGAGCATGGAACAACGGCGCACATCACCGATCCGGCGCCGGATACGGGCTCAAGCTCCGCATCGCGGACCGCGATAGCCTCTTCGATCCGGAGTGGACACACATCGTGCTGACCGTTCCGGGTGAAGGAGAGGTCTCGGTCCCGTTGTCTGCCTCGTTCTGGCGGACGTGCAGTGAGCTCCGGAGCGCCACGATCGGACGCTGGCTTCTCCGCTCGGGCCAGGCTCCGTGGTCACTGGGTACGCCGCCCACGATTCGCCTCATTCACATCGGCGACAACCGGTTCGTCGTGGAAGCGGATTCAAAACGCGCTGAGTAATTCGTAGGTAGCCGGTGATCGCAGCTGCTCTCGTGGAACAAGCATCTGCACTTTCACGCCACGCAGCTCGCCCACGGGCGGTGGCCTGTGAGCCTGCAGCCGCGCGACTGCGACTGCGACTGCGACTGCGACTGCGACTGAGGAGGGTTTCGTCCGACACCGCTTGTTGGCGAGTTCTGAGACCGCCGGGCACGTGTCGGTGTCGCGGATGTTGGTTTGCGTCGACACCGCTTCCGCGCCCGACGGGTGCCAGGTTGTCCGCTGCTTTGTGGCTTGGCCAGACGGTAGGAGTCGGTGCCGGTCTCGAGGATGGTGCCGCCGAAGGTGAGTCGGTCGACGATGGCTGCGCATAGCCGGGGGTCGGTGAAGGTCTTGGTCCAGCCGCCGAAGAACTCATTGGACGCGATCGCGACCGATGCCTTCTCCTCACGCTCGGTGAGGACCTCCTTGCGTGGTGGCGAAGACGTTGGTGACGAGCACGCCCAGGATCAGGCCTGTGATGCCGCCGACGACATCAACCTCGACATGACCTGTCTGCCCCGTGTCCCTGGCGCGACGAAGATCTGCTTGCGCGGTGCCTAATCGGTATTCGCGCAACACCTCGCAGGCCCCTCAGTGTTCGCTGCTGAAGAACAGTAGCAACAGCGGGCCGACGGTCTGTGGGTCGACGACGTGATCCGGCCCCTTGAGGGTCTCCCGTTGAGCGTGGGGCAATTGGTCTGCAAGCTCGTCGGCTGCGCGGTCGAAGAAGTCCGAGGGCAGGCCTGCCATATAAGGGACCGTGATCGGTCCTCCGGTGGTGACCAGGACCGGTTGGGTGACCGTTGCCAGTCGATCGGCCGGCAATTGGTAGCGGTTGTGGAAGACGCTGTCGTGGACCAGCGTGGGCGCGAGGGCGACCGAATCCGCCCAATGCGACGTCTGCTTGCCTGCCGCTTTCCTGGCCGCGATGTTGTCGTCGGAGGCGCCGGTCAAGCGCATGAACAGTTCGAGAACCTCCTCGTCTCGCCCGGCGTCGAAGGCGCGTCGGGTGTCTGCGATGTACTTCTCGAATCGCGGGCGGATGTCGTCCCCGACCGCGTAGGGCACCTCCCACACGGCGATCGTGTCGATGGCTGACCCGGCCGCGGCCGCTTCCAGCGCCAGCGCGCCACCAGAGGACGCCCCGAACAGGTGTGCCGAGCCACCCGCCTCCGCGATCAACGCATCCAGGTCCTCGATCTCCCTCTCCACGGCGTACGGCTCGGTGAAGCCGCTCGCGCCGCGTCCCCGACGGGCATAGTTGTAGACCGTGAAGTGCTCGGCGAGAGCCGGCGCCAAGGGAGCGTTCTCCACCCCCTCGTCGAGTGCTCCGCCCACCAGAATGACGGCCGGACCGCTTCCCTTCCGGTCGTAGGCGATGGTGGTGCCATCGTTTGATGTCACGCGAAAGGCCATCTCGTTCATCTCACATCTCCGTCCGAGAGGTTTGTCTCAGCGCCTGAGCAGCGTGCCGACGACGGCCTCGGTGCGCGACCAGAGCGCCCTTGCGATCACGGCCGCCACCACCAGGAATGCCAGCGGATGCCAGGGGCTCTGCTCGAGCACGAATCGATTGGTGATGGTGGCACCCGCCAGCAGCGCGACCAGCCCGAGACCTGCCAGGCCCGCCAGTGCCGGGATGAAGAGCCCCACCCCGCCAGCGACCTCCAGCGTTCCGACCAGGTACCGAAGCCACTGTCCTGCCCCGATGTCCGCGAACATGTCCACCATCGCCGGATCGCCTGCAAGCTTCGCGATTCCGCCGCCGGCGATCATCGCGCCCAGCGCAACCTGCAGGACCCAGAGCCCGATATTGCGTGCGCGCCGGGGCTGGTGCTCACCCGCACGCGAGTTGTTCGTGATGTCGGTGTTCATTTGCCGCTCTCCTCGTCTCTCGGAATCCTCTACTTCTTGTTGCGGTAGAGGACCGTGGTGATGGGACCGAAGACCGCGACGAGAAATACGGACGAGGCGAGCACCCAGCCGATTTCCCCGGCGGGCACCGAGCCGTGCATCAGGCCGCGTACCACGGTCGCCAGGTGGGTGATCGGGTTGACCTCGACGACCGCCTGCATCCATCCCGGCATCGTCTTCGGGTCCACGAAGATGTTGCTCACGAACGTCAGCGGGAACATCACCATCATGCTGACCCCCGCCACCGAGTTCGGCGTGCGCAGGATCAGGCTGAGCATCGTCCACAGCCACGACAGGCAGAACGAGAACACCACCAGCAGCACCACCGAGAGCACCACGCCGACGGCGCCACCCTCCGGCCGGAACCCGAGGACCAGTCCGAGCGTGATCACGATCGCCGACCCGATCGAGTAGCGCACCAGATCGCCGAGCAGGGCGCCGACCAGCGGCGACGGTCGCCACACCGGAAGTGACCTGAACCTGTCGAACACGCCCTTCTGGATGTCGGTGTTCAGCGTTATGCCGGTGTTCATGGTGATCATGACGTTCGCCTGCACCAGGATCCCGGGCAGCAGGAACTGCAGGTACTCCTGAGTCGACCCGGCGAGCGCGCCACCGAACAGGTAGGTGAACATCAGCGTGAACATGATCGGGAACATGGTCACGTCGACGAGCTGCTCCGGGACGTGTTTGATCTTCAGCAAGGCGCGCCAGCCGAATGTCAACGAGGTGCGCACCGGGCCGGGGGGAGACGGCCGCTCACCGGCCAACAGCACACTGCGCAGCGCGTCCTCAGTGACCGGCGCCGACGCCTGCTCTACGGACGTGGCATTCATGCGGCATCCTCCTCGGGTGTCTCCTCGGCGGCGTGTCCGGTCAGGGTGAGGAAGACCTCGTCCAGGCTCGGCTGACCGAGCGCGAACTCGGTGACGTCGATGCCGCTGCGGGACAACTCGGCCAGGGAACGGGCGACCCGTTCGGGGTCGGAGATCCTTGCGGACAGCGCGGCCGGGTCGGCGGAGGGCTCGACCGGCACCTCGAGGACGCCGGCGAGGACCCGCTCTGCCTCAGCCCGCTGCTCGGGCGCACGTAGCCGTACGTGCAGCGAGCCGGCGCCGACCGATGCCTTGAGCTCGCCGCTCGAGCCCTCGGCGATCACCTTCCCGTGGTCGATCACCGCTATCCGGTCGGCCAACTGGTCGGCCTCGTCGAGGTACTGCGTGGTCAGCACCACGGTGGCGCCCTCGACGACCATGCCCCTGACGATCTCCCAGACCTGGTTCCTGCTGCGCGGGTCGAGCCCGGTCGTGGGCTCGTCGAGGAAGATCAGTTCGGGGGTGACGACCAGGCTCGCCGCGATGTCGATGCGCCTGCGCATCCCGCCGGAGTACTTCTTCACCTGCCGGTCGGCCGCCTCGGCAAGACCGAACGCGTCGAGCAGGTCGGCCGCCCGCTCCCTGCCTCGGCGGCGTGAGTAGCCGAGGAGTCTGGCGAGCAGCAACAGGTTCTCCACCCCGGTGAGGTCTTCGTCGACCGACGCGAACTGCCCGGTAAGACCCACCCTGCTCCGCACCGCCCGGGCGTCACGCACGACGTCGTAACCGAGCACTTGCGCCTCTCCGGCATCGGGGCGCAGGAGCGTGGCCAGCATGCGGATCGTGGTGGTCTTGCCCGCCCCGTTCGGACCGAGCACGCCATACACGCCCCCGGCGCTCACGGCCAGGTCCACACCGGCGACCGCGTGGGTCGTGCCGAAGCTCTTCTTCAACCCTCTCGTCTCGATCGCGAACTTTCCCATGGGTTCGATTCCTTCTCTCGGTGTTGCGAACGGCTTGGTTGAGACTAGTCAAGTTTGACTACTTGGCTAGGAGTGGACGGGGAGGAAACGTCTAGTCAAGGTTGATTAGCGGCGCATCTTGAGGGGATCGGGGACCGTTCGCCACGAACCCGGATCATCGGCCATGGTGTAGGCGCCCTCAGACAGTCGTTTGCTCAGGCTCTTCGCCCACTCCAGTTCGGTGCGTGTCTGTCCCGCCCACAGTTCGGCCTGATCGCGGACGTGTTCGGGAATGTCGGGGTTCGGGTTCTCCCACCCCTTGGCCTGCCCTACGAACTCCGCTTCCAGGCGCGCGACCCGCTCGTTGACCTGCGCGATGGCATCTGCCCTGGTCAGCATGGGCAACATGGCGATGGACGCGTTGAGCATGTCCGGGTCGTGGGTGCGCCGCAGACCGTCGCGGACCAGTTCGACGATCTCCTCGCGGCCCCGAGCTGTCGCGCGGTACAGGATGCGCTCCGGCCCGGAGTTGCCCGGCTCGGCGTGCTCAGTGAGGAGGCCATCAGCCGCCGCCTTCTTCAGCGCGTGATAAACCGAGCCGCGCTTGATCTTGGCCCAACTCTCCGCACCCCAGCTCTGCAGTTCGGACCGCACCTGGTAGCCATGCGCACCGCCGGAGAGGTGCACGATACCGAGCACCAGGAGCTTCGTCGCCGACGTGCGCCCACCTCCGCTCAACCCTCTCGTCTCGATCGCGAGCTTTCCCATGGGTTCGATTCCTTCTCCCGGTGTGGCGAACGGATTAGTTGAGACTAGTCAAGTTTGGCTACTTGGCCACAGTGCACGGGAAGGAGCGTCTAGTCAAGTTTGGTTAGAAGCGCATCTTGAGGTGATCGGGGACCGTTCGCCACGAACCCGGATCATCGGCCATGGTGTAGGCGCCCTCAGACAGTCACTTGCTCAGGACTCCAGTTCGGTGCGTGCCTGTCCCGCCCACAGTTCGGCCTGATCGCGGACGTGCTCGGGGTGTCCCGGTTGGGGTGCTCCCGCCACTTGGCCTGCACTACGAGCTCCGCTTGCGCGCCCGCCAGGGTGGTGTCAACTCCCACCAACACTAGGGTGCCCTCCTGGTCCGGGTGGTGTCAGCACTGACCTACAAACGGTGCTGGTGGAGACCTCCAAAGCCACGACTGCGACTTCGTGATCGCACCAAGGCCCTAGGGCCTTCTCTGCTGTCACGCATTCTCCACGCACAGTCGTCCGAGCCGGCGAGCGCGGGTGTCGCCCACCGCGGAGGAAGTTCGTAGGTCGTCTGCCGCGCACGTCGTCCAGGTTTTGTCGATCCACGGAAGTCGTCCGATCCCACACGTTGATCTGCCGCACATCGACGACGACGGAGGTGCGGTGCGGTGGCTTATGTGAAGGATCTGTGGACACGCGCGGTCAAGCATGCGGATGGGACGACGACGCGGGTGCGGAATGAGCGGTGGGGGAAGGGGAAGCGGTGGTTGGCGGGGTGGGTGGATCCGGAGGGGCGGGAGCGGACTAAGGCGTTCGGGACCAAGGGACCAGCTGAGCGGCATGCGAATGCGATGGAGACAGATCGGGAGCGTGGGGAGTACATCGATCCGGAGGCTGGGAAGGTTCGGTTTGGGGAGGTTGCGGAGCGGTGGTTGGGTTCGCGGGTGGTGGATCCGGCGTCGTTGATCAGGTATGAGTCGTCGTTGCGGTTGCATGTGGAGCCGGTGTTGGGCGGCGGCAGTTGCGGACGATCAATCCGTCGGAGATCGCGGCTTGGGTTGCTGATCTGGATGCGCGGTTCGGGCCGTCGACCGCGCGTACGGCGTACCTCGTGTTGCATGGGACGTTGGAGATCGCGGTCGATGACGAGGCGATCAAGAAGAACCCGGCCAAGGGGCGAGCGGTCAAAGTGCCGGCCGAGAAGAGCGGCCGGACCGTTGCGTGAAGCGACGACGTGGTGCTCCGGATCGTTGAAGGCCACGCATCGGAGTACCGGCCGATTGCCTCGGTCGGAGCGGCGTGTGGGCTGCGGCAGGGTGAGTTGTTCGGGCTCGCTGAGGAGGATGTCGACTTCGAGGAAATGGTCATCCACGTTCGGCGGCAGGTGAAGAAGCTGGGGAGCGAGTTCGTGTTCGCGTTGCCGAAGAACGACACCGAGCGGACCGTGCCGATGTCCGACGGGACGGCGTTGATACTCAAGGAGCACATCGAGGCTCGCGAGCCACGTCCGTACACCTTGCCGTGGGAGAAGACGGACGGGGAGCCGCGGACCGTGAAGCTCTTATTCCGGTGGACGGATGACAAGCACATCCGTGCGCGGACGTACGACGAGTTGGTCTGGAAGCCGGAGCTGTTCTATGCGGGTGTGATTGCGGCCCCGAAGACGGACCGGCGGGGTCGGCGGCAGTACGTGTCGAGCCGGGAGAACGGGATGCATGCGCTGCGGCACTACTTCGCGAGCATCACCCTCGCGGATGGGGTCAACATCAAGGAGCTGGCCGAGTACCTAGGCCACAGCAACCCGGGGTTCACGCTGAGGCTGTACACCCACATGCTGCCGTCGTCACACGAGCGGGCACGGAAGGCTGTGGACTCCAGGCTCGCGAAGCTCTTCGCTCTCAAATCCCACGTAGCAGTCACGGAGCAGGCCGCCGTCCGCTCCCCCATGACCTCTCGGGAGTTGGACGACGGCCTGGATCCCGACCAACCGACCGTCAGTCTCTGACCTGCGGAAACGTCTACCGGATGCGCATTCCTGAGATCGCGCGGGCGATCACCAAACGCTGGATTTCGGAGGTGCCTTCGAAGATGGTGTAGATCTTGGCGTCTCGGTGCATGCGTTCTACGGGGTATTCGCGGGTGTAGCCGTTGCCGCCGAGGATTTGGATGGCTTCTTCGGTGACCTTGACGGCTACTTCGCCGGCTTTGAGTTTGGCCATGGAGCCTTCGCCGTGGCGGTAGTCGGGGGTTTCGCCGCGCATGAGGGCGGCGGACATGTTGGCGGCGCGCCAGACGAGGAGGCGGGCGGCGTCGATTTCCAGGGCCATGTCGGCGAGTTTGAAGGCGATGCCCTGGTTGTCGATGATGGGGCGGCCGAACTGTTCGCGGGTCTTGGCGTAGTCGAGGGCTACTTCGTAGGCGGCTCGCGCGATGCCGATGGCTTGGGCGCCGACGATGTGGCGGGTCATTTCGAAGGTGGCCATCGAGGCGTTGCGGCCGGTCGACTTCTTGTCCGCGTTGCGGGCGCGGGCGAGGCGTTCGTCGAGTTTTTCCTTGCCGCCTAGGACGTTGGCGGCGGGGATGCGGACGTTGTCGAAGAAGACGTCCGCGGTGTGCGACGCGCGCAGGCCGTGCTTGCGGAGCTTGGTTCCCTGCTGGAGGCCGTGGACCTCGGTTCGCGGTACGACGAACGCGGCCTGGCCCTTGGTACCGAGCGATGGGTCGACCGTGGCGACGACGACGTGGATGTCCGCGATGCCGCCGTTCGTGGCCCAGGCCTTCTGGCCGTTGATGACCCATTCGCCGGACGCCTCGTCGAAAACGGCGCGGGTACGGATCGCCGAGACGTCGGAGCCGGCGCCGGGCTCGGAGGAGCAGAAGGCGGCGACGCGTACGTCGTCAGGTGTGCCGTAGCAGCGGGGCATCCACTGGCTCCACTGTTCCGGCGTACCGTTGGAGAAGATCGCCGACGAGGCGAGGCCGGTGCCCTTCAGCGACATGCCGATGCCGGCGTCGCCCCAGAACAGCTCCTCGTGGACGAGCGGCATCAGCAGGCCGGACGGGTCGACGAACAGGTTGATGTTGGCGTCGAGCCCGTACAGGCCGATCTTGGCGGCCTCCTGGATGACCGGCCACGGGGTCTCCTCGCGCTCGTCCCACTCGGCGGCGGCCGGGCGGATGACGTCGGCGGCGAAGGTGTGGGCCCAGTCGCGGATCTCCTTCTGCTCCTCGTTCAGCGCGAGGGAGAACGGGCTCCAGCCCGGCTTGGAGCGCTCGGCGCCGAGTTCGCCGGCCAGCGTCATCACGTCTGCGGACACAACAGGGTCGCTCATCAGGTCCTCACAAAAGCGGGGATGTTACCGATGAGTGTAACTGTCGTTTGCACCAACGGGTACCGCTGTGGCTAAGATCGGTTCATGAGCTCCGCGCTGCTCGCGATCGGACGCCGCCGGACCACGGCGGAGCGTCGTCGCGACCGGGAGCGGGACATCATCCGTGCCACCCGGGAGATCTTCGACGAGCGCGGCACGATCGACGCCCAGATCGACGATATCGCCAAGCGGGTCGGGATCAACAAGGCGCTGATCTACCGGCACTTCGCCGGCAAGGAGGAGCTGTTCGCGCTGACGCTCGTCGACTACCTCCGGGAACTCGAAGAGCGCCTGCAAGAAAATGACAGCCCGAGACGAACGCCGCTCAACCGGCTCCGGGCGCTGAGTGAGACCTTCGTGGACTTCTGTCTCGGCTACCCGGCGTTCACCGACTGCGCGATGAGCCTGCTCAGAAGGACCGGCGAGGAGCTGTTCGGCGAGATCACCGAGCCGGTGATGGTCAAACTCGGTACGGCGATGGCCGCGCCGCTGGACCGGATCGCCGCGATCCTCAAGGCCGGCCAGCGCACCGGCGTGTTCGACGAGGTGGACACGGCGTACCTGGCCAACCACCTGTACACGCAGACCCTCGGATCGTTGCACATGGCAAGGGTCGGTCTGATCGTGTCGGGCAGCCGGCCCGGTCATCCGGTAGTGCATCATGCCGATGTCGGCACCGTCCGGTCGACCGCGATCACCGCGACCCTGGCAACCGCGGTGGGACAGAAAGCCCTGACAGCCAAGACCCGCTCCGCGAGAGCCAGAGCAGGAGAGACATCGTGACCGAACCGCGCAAGGTGGCCGTGGTGGCCGGGAACCGGATCCCGTTCGCCCGGCAGGACAAGACGTACCGGCACGCCTCGAACTCCGACATGCTCACCGCCGCGCTGAACGGCCTGGTCGACCGGGCCGGGCTCGGCGGGCAGGAGGTCGGCGAGGTGGTCGCCGGTGCGGTCCTCAAGCACGCCCGCGACTGGAACATGGTCCGCGAGGTCGTGCTCGGGTCGAAGCTCGCGCCGACGACGCCGGCGTACGACATCCAGCAGGCCTGCGGTACCGGGCTGGAGGCGGCGATCCTGGTCGGCAACAAGATCGCGCTCGGCCAGATCGAGGCGGGCATCGCCGGCGGCGTGGACACCGCGTCCGACGCGCCGCTCAGCGTCAACGACCACCTGCGCAACGTCCTGCTCGACCTGAACCGCGCGAAGACGTACCCGGACCGCCTGAAGGTGCTCGCCCGGGTCCGCCCGAAGGACGTCGTACCGGAGATCCCGCGGAACGCCGAGCCGCGGACCGGGAAGTCGATGGGCGACCACGCCGCGCTGACCGCGCTGGAGTGGGGCATCACCCGCGAGGCGCAGGACGAGCTCGCGTACCGCTCCCACCTCAACCTGGCGAAGGCGTACGACCGGGGCTTCCAGCAGGATCTGATCACGCCGTACCTCGGGCTCGAGAAGGACCAGAATCTGCGGCCCGACACGACGCTCGAGAAGCTGGCCAGGCTGAAGCCGGTGTTCGGCAAGGGCGAGACCGCGACCATGACCGCGGGCAACTCGACCCCGCTGACCGACGGCGCGTCCACCGTGCTGCTGTCCACCGACGAGTGGGCCAAGGAGCGCGGCCTCCGCCCGCTCGCGTACCTGACCCACTCGCAGACCGCCGCGGTCGACTACGTGAAGGGCGCCGAGGGCCTGCTGATGGCCCCCGCGTACGCCGTACCGCGGATGCTGCAGCGTGCCGGTCTCACACTGCAGGACTTCGACTACTACGAGATCCACGAAGCGTTCGCCTCCCAGGTACTGTCCACCCTGAAGGCGTGGGAGGACCCGATCTTCTGCAAGGAACGGCTGGGTCTCGACGCGCCGCTCGGGGAGATCGATCGGGACAAGCTGAACGTGAACGGGAGCTCGCTGGCCGCGGGGCACCCGTTCGCGGCGACCGGCGGGCGGATCGTCGCCGCGCTGGCGAAGCAACTGGACGAGAACGGCGGCGGCCGCGGGCTGATCTCGATCTGCGCCGCGGGTGGCCAGGGTGTCGTCGCCATCCTCGAGAAGTAGGAGCTGAGATGACGGATCGCTACCAGACCTTCACCCGCACGCCGCTCGGCAAGACGCTGGTGAAGAACCTGGGTCTGCCCGACCCGCTGCCGCTGCCGCGCTGGACCGACGGCGCGCCGGTGATCGACGGGCCGGTCGTCTTCGGTGCGATCGGCGAGTCCGACGCCGGCAAGGCAATCCAGGCCCTGCTGCGCGACATCGGTGCCGGCTTCAGTACGGCGACCGAGGGCGTCGCGTCCAGCGAGATCCGCCCGAAGGCCCTGGTCTTCGACGCGACCGGCGCGACCTCGACCGCGGACCTGTCGAGCCTGCAGCGGTTCTTCTCCCCCGTCATCCGCCAGCTCGCCCCGGCGGGCCGGGTGATCGTCGTCGGCCGTACGCCGGAACTCAGCCCCACCACCGAGCAGCACATCGCGCAGCGCGCGCTCGAGGGCTTCACCCGCAGCCTCGGCAAGGAGGTGAAGCGCGGCGCCACGGTCAACCTCGTGTACGTCGCCCCGGAGGCGCACGAGCAGCTCGACTCCACGCTCCGCTTCTTCCTCTCCCCCAAGTCGGCGTACGTCGACGGGCAGGTCGCCCGGATCGGCACCGGCCCGCTGGTGAGCAACGACCCGCAGCGCCCGCTGGCCGGCCGTACGGCGCTCGTCACCGGCGCGGCCCGTGGGATCGGCGCCGCGATCGCGAACACGCTGGCCCGCGACGGCGCGACCGTGATCGGCGTCGACGTACCGCAGAACGCGGACCCGCTGCGCAAGGTGATCTCGAAGATCGGCGGCACCGAACTGCTCCTCGACGTGACCGCGGTCGACGCGGCGCAGCGGATCGCGGCACACGCGCAGGAGCAGCACGGCGGCCTCGACATCGTCGTCCACAACGCCGGCATCACCCGCGACCGCCGGCTGGTGAACATGCGCACCGACGCCTGGGACGCGGTCCTCGACGTGAACCTGCGGGCACCGGAGCGGATCACCAAGCACCTGGTCGAGTCCGGCGCGATCCGCGACGGCGGCTCGATCGTCGGCGTCTCGTCGATGGCCGGGATCGCCGGCAACAACGGCCAGACGAACTACGCGACCTCGAAGGCCGGCGTGATCGGCCTGGTGCAGGCGCTCGCGCCCGTACTCGCGGACCAGCAGATCCGGATCAACGCGGTCGCGCCCGGGTTCATCGAGACCGAGATGACCGCGAAGATCCCGTTCGCGATCCGCGAGGTCGGCCGCCGGCTGAACTCGCTGCAGCAGGGCGGGCTGCCGATCGACGTGGCCGAGACGATCGCCTGGTTCGCCGACCCGGCGTCGGCCGGCGTGACCGGCAACGTGGTCCGCGTCTGCGGCCAGAGCCTGCTGGGCGCCTGAGATGCCGACCCGGCGGTACGACGACTCCCCCGGCCTCGGCTCTCTGTACGCGCGGACCGTGAAGGCGACGCTGCGCCGCGCCGACTACGAGCCGAACGAGGACGGCCTCACGCTCGAGCTCCCCCGCTCGGCAGTCGACCAGGATCATCTCCAGGCCTATCGAGAAGTCACCGGGTTCGCAGCGGGGCCTGCGCTTCCCCCGACGTACCCGCATGTGCTGGCGTTCCCGTTGCACCTGGACCTGATGTCCGACCCGTCGTTCCCGTACAAGCCGATGGGGATCGTGCACCTGTCCAACACGATCACGCAAGCGCAGCCGATCCCGCTGCACGCGGAGCCGTCGATCCGCGTGCACAGTACGCCGGAACGCCCGCATCCGAAGGGCACCGTGTTCGACGTGATCAGCGAGGTGTTCGTCGACCACGAGCTGGTGTGGAGCGACCTCACCACGCTGCTCAGCCGGTCCGCCGGTACGCCGGACGCGCACGCCGACCTGCTGCCGGATCCGGTGCTGGCCGCGAACGCCTGGTGGGACCTGCGCGGCAACCTCGGCCGCCGGTACGCCGCCGCGTCCGGCGACCGGAACCCGATCCACCTGTTCAAGCTCACCGCCCAGGCGTTCGGGTTCCCGCGCCAGATCGCGCACGGCATGTGGGCCAAGGCCGCCGCGCTCGCGTCCGTCCAGCGGGCCGGCGCGCTGCCGGACGCGTTCACGGTCCGCGTGGACTTCCGCAAGCCGTTGCTGCTCCCGTCCCGCACCCAGTTCGGCTACCAGCAGTCCGGCAAGACCCTGGACTTCGCCCTGTACGACGAATCACACGACGTGACGCACCTGATCGGGCAGCTCCAGGAGAGCTGAACCGCCAGGCCATCACAATCACGCTCCACCGCCGGCGCCCACGCTCACAACTCCTCCTCGTCGGCGATTGCGATGGCCTGGGGCTCCGCCGCTCGCCGGATCCGGTCGAGCACCTGGCCGATCGGTGCCGGGTTCCACTTGCTCCCGTCGCGTTCGCGGACCGCGAGCTCGCCGGCGGACGCTTCGCGGGCGCCGATGACGGTCTGGTACGGCGCGAGCCGGTTCTCCCGGATGCGCGCGCCGAGGCTGCCCTCGTCGGCGTGTGCGATCTCGACCCGCAGCCCGCGGTCCGACGCCCGCCGCGCAACGGAAGCCGCGGCCTTCTCCTCGTCGTCCGAGATCGGCAGTACGACGACCTGCACCGGCGCGAGCCACGCCGGGAACGCCCCGCCGTGCACCTCGATCAGCTGCGCCATCGCCCGCTCGATGCTGCCGACGATCGCCCGGTGCACCATCACCGGCCGGTGTTTGTTGCCGTCGGCACCGACGTACTCGAGCCCGAACGCGGCCGGCTGGTGGAAGTCGATCTGGACGGTCGACAGGCTGAACTCGCGGCCGGCCGAATCCATCATCTGGATGTCGATCTTCGGCCCGTAGAACGCCGCGTCACCGGGTGCGTCGGAGTACTCGACGCCCGCGTCCTCCAGCACCTCCCGCAGCACCGCGGCCGCTCGCGCCCAGCTCGCCGCGTCCCCGACGTACTTGCTCGACGGGCTGTTGAACTCGGCATCCTCCGCCGGCAACGCGAGCACGTAGCGGGACGCCGCGATGCCCAGGTCCGCGTACGCCTGGTTGATCAGCCGCAACGCCGAGGCCGCTTCGGCGGCGACCTGGTCGAGGCGGCAGAAGATGTGCGCGTCGTTCAGCTGCATCGCGCGGACCCGGCTGAGGCCCCCGATCGCGCCGGACAGTTCGGCGCGGTACTGCCCGCCGAGCTCGGACATCCGCAGCGGCAGCTCGCGGTAGCTGTGCGAGCGGGAGCGGTACATCAGCGCGTGGTGCGGGCAGATGCTCGGCCGCAGGATCAGCTCCTCGCCGCCGCCGATGTCCATCGGCGGGTACATGTCGTCGTGGTACTTCTCCCAGTGGCCGGAGATCTCGTACAGCTCCTTCTTCGCCAGCACCGGCGAATACACCTGCTGGTAGCCGGCTCGTCGTTCGACCTCGGAGATGTAGTTCTCCAAGGCACGGCGGACCGCAGCACCGGCAGGCAGCCAGTACGGCAGGCCGGCGCCGATCAGCGGGTCGGAGTCGAACAGGCCGAGTTCGCGGCCGATCTTGCGGTGGTCGTACATGGTGGTCTCCTCGTCGAGATGGGGGGCGAGGGACCACCGGGGAACGACGAAGCCCCGGGGCACTCGCCCCGGGGCTTCGGTCGACAGTCAGGTGTCAGCGCGCCGGGACGTACTCCGGCGTCGTCGTGACTACAGCGCGCTGCGACATGGTCCTAAGTTAGCAGATCCGAATCCAGCCCGACCGGGCGAATCAGCCCCTCCTGGGCGACGGACGCGATCAGGCGGCCGTCGACGGTGTAAAGGCGGCCGGTTGCGAACCCGCGCGCACCGGACGCGGACGGCGAGGCCTGGTCGTACAGCAGCCACTCGTCCGCGCGGAACGGGCGGTGGAACCAGAGCGCGTGGTCGAGTGACGCGGGCTGGATGCGGCGGTCGCCGATCACGATGCCGTGCGGGAGCAGACTGGCGCCGAGCAGCGTCAGGTCGCTCGCATAGGCGAGGACGCAGGCGTGCAGCGCCGGCTCGTCGGGCAGCTTCCCCGCCGCGCGGATCCAGAACTGGCGGCCGGTCACGCCGGCGAGCCGTACGTCCAGGGACGCCCATTCGCGGTCCCAGTCCGCGGCGGGGCGGCCGCTCTGCGCCTCCAGGACCGTGGCGAGCCGGGGCGCCTCTTCGGGCGGTACGACGTCGTCCGGCATCGGGTCCTGGTGGTCGAGGCCGGGCTCCGGGCGCTGGAACGACGCGGACATGTAGAAGATCGGCTTGCCGTGCTGGGACGCCACCACCCGCCGGCTGCTGAACGAGCCGCCGTCACGGGTCGGCTCCGCGCGGTACACGATCGGTACGGACGTGTCACCGGCGCGCAGGAAGTAGCCGTGCAGCGAGTGCACGAGCCGCTCCGCGTCGACCGTCCGGCTCGCGGCGGCCAGCGCCTGACCGAGCACCTGCCCGCCGAACACCCGCTGCATCGACGTCTGCGGCTGCCGGCCGCGGAACAGGTCGACGTCGATCTTCTCCAGGTCGAGCAGCTCGACCAGATCCTCCAACGACTCAGGCATGCCTCATCCTGACAGGCGCAGACGCAGTACTACCCGGTACGCGCTGTGGAAACCGTCACTCGACGCTGCCCGCAGCCGGGGCCGTGCACAGAATCCGGGGGCGTTGCACAGAGCATTCCCTGTGCAACGCCCCCAGTTCCTGTTCAGAGCCCCGGCAGTTGTTCGCGGGGTGGGTGGTGGTTAGTCGTTGTCTTCGCGGTTGAGTTCGGCGAGGAACTGTTCGACCTCGGCGCCCAGTTCGTCGGCGGACGGAGTTGAGTCCGCAAGCAGGCTCTTGCGGCTCAGGGAGCCGGCGGCCGCGTCGTACTGCGTCTCCAGCGCCTTGACGACCGCGCTCGCGTCCTCGGAGGCGTCGACCTGCTCGTCGACCAGGCGGCCGGTGACCGCGGCCTCGTCGAGCAGGGCCTTGCTAGGGAGGAGCAGGCCCGTCGCGGCGGAGATCGCGTGCACGAGCGCCAGCGCGGCGCCCGGGAAGCGGTTCTCGGCCAGGTAGTGCGGGACGTGGACGGCGAAGCCCATCGCGTCCTTGCCGGCCTCGCCGAGGCGGACCTGCAGCATGGTGCCGGCGCTCGCGGGCAGCTGCATCTCGCCGTCCCAGATGTTCGACCGGGTGACCAGCTCGGGCCGGGTCGCGTGCGCGGTCAGGCCGAGCGGCCGGGTGTGCGGGACGCCCATCGGGATGCCGTGCACGCCGACCGTCAGGGTCACGTTGTAGAGCTCGATGAGCTGCCGGACAGCGCCGGCGAACCGGTCCCAGTGGTTGTCCGGCTCGACGCCCTCGAGCAGCAGGAACTCGACGCCCGCGTCGTCGGTCACCAGGTGCAGCGACAGGTGCGGCGGGGTGTAGTCGGTGAACCGGTCCTCGGCGAACGTCACCTCGGGCCGGCGGGCCCGGTAGTCGTGCAGCAGGTCGACGTCGAACCGCGCCAGCAACCGGTGGTCCAGCACCTCGAGCAGGTGGTCGGCGGTCACCCGGCCGGCCTGGCCGGCGTCCATGAATCCGTCCAGCGAGTGCACCATGACCTTCGGCGTCGCCGCCGGGCCGGTCGCCACCGACTCGTCGACGATCTCGTAGAGGTCGTCCGGTCGCAGCATCGTCGTCTCCTTCGCATCACCAACAGGCACGTCTATTCTCCCCAACGCCGGGGCCGCGCGGACAAATTCCGCGATCAGCAAAGATTCAGGAACGGTCCACGACCCGGGCTCGGCGAGACAACGCTGGAAAGCGCTTGCTAGGTTAGCGTCGTGAGCCTCGAACCGAACCCCGCCCTGACCGTCATGCTGGCGATGAACGACGGCACCCGGGCACACGTCCTGGTCCCGTCCGTCCGGCAGCGCCTGGACGCCGTCGCGACCGTGCTGCCGGTCGGCCCCGGCCAGGGAGACCGGCCGGCCCAGGGCTTCCTGGACGACCCCGCCGTACGGGCGGCACTCCCGGACGTCGACGTACTGCTGACCGGGTGGGGCTGCCCGCGGATCGGGCCCGAGGTGCTGGAGGCGGCGCCGAAGCTGCAGGCGATCCTGCACGCGGCGGGCTCGGTGAAGGCGATCGTCGACCCGGCCGCGTTCGACCGCGGCATCCAGGTCTCGTCGGCGGCCACCGCGAACGCGCAGCCGGTCGCCGAGTTCACGGTGGCGGCGATCGTGATGGCGGGCAAGCGGGCGTTCCGGCTCGCGGCGCAGTACCGGGTGGAGCGGCGCAAGGGCGACGCGCACGGGATGCCGGGCAACTACGGCACCACGGTCGGGCTGCTCGGGGCGTCCCGGATCGCGAAGATGGTCGCCGAGCGGCTGCGGGCGTTCGACCTGCACGTGCTGATCAGCGACCCGTACCTGACCGCGGCCGAGGCCGCCGCGCTGGGCGTGGAGCTGGTCGACAACGACACGCTGTTCCGCCGCAGCGACATCCTCAGCGTACACGCGCCGCTGCTCCCGGAAACCGTCGGGCTCGTGGACGGGCGCCTGCTCGGGCTGCTGAAGGACGGCGCCTCGCTGATCAACACCGCGCGCGGCAAGATCATCGACTCCGAGGCGCTGCTCCGCGAATGCGCCTCCGGGCGGATCGACGCGATCCTCGACGTCACCGACCCGGAGCCGCTGCCGCCGGACTCGCCCCTGCTCGACCTGCCGAACGTGTTCGTCACCCCGCACGTCGCCGGTGCCGTCGGCAACGAGATCGCCCGGCTCGGCGAACTCGCCGTCGGCGAACTCGAACGCCTCACCACCGGACAGTCCCTCCAGCACGCCATCAGCCCCGCCGAACTAGGAAGGCTCGCGTAGTGACTCGCCTGATCCTGCCGGACACCGACCGTGAACTCTCCCGCCAGACCGGATGGGTCCGGGCGCACTGGGAGGCACTCGCCGACCACCTGCTGGACTCGCTCGTCCCGTACTTCTCCCCCGGCATGTCGCTGGTCGAACTGCCCGGCCGGCCGAGTCGTTCCGGTACGGCGTCCGACGCGCTCGAAGGGTTCGCGCGGTCGTTCATGCTGGCCGCGTTCCGGATCGCCGGCGTCCAGGGCAAGGGCTGCGAGCAGCTGATCGAGCGGTACGCGCGCGGCGTCGCGAACGGCGCGAACCCGGACCACCCGGAGGCGTGGCTGCGGCTCACCCCGCGGTCGCAGCAGATGGTGGAGGCGGCCGCGATCGCGGTGTCGCTGCACGAGACCCGCGAGTGGATCTGGGACCGGCTCGACGACAAGGCGCAGCAGCACGTCGCGGACTGGCTCGGCGGGTTCAACGGGTCCGTGACCCACGACAACAACTGGCGGCTGTTCCAGGTCGTCAGCGAGCAGTTCCTCGCCTCGGTCGGCGCGCCGTACCGGCAGGAGGACATCGACGGCGGCCTGGACCGGATCGAGGACTGGTACGTCGGCAACGGGTGGTACTCCGACGGCGACGGGCAGAACTTCGACAACTACATCGGCTGGGCGATGCACCTGTACCCGGGGCTGTGGGCGCGGATGGCCGCCGCGACGCCGGGAGCGCAGTACGAGGACCGGCTGAAGCTCTACAAGGAGCGGATCAACCTGTTCCTGCAGGACGCGCTGTACTTCGTGGGGAACGACGGCGCGCCGTTGTACCAGGGCCGCTCGCTCACGTACCGGATGGCGGCCGCGGCGCCGTACTGGATGGGGGCGTTGCTCGACTCGACGCCGCTCACGCCGGGTGAGACGCGGCGGCTGTGCTCGGGGATCGCGCGGCACTTCGTCCAGCACGGGGTGCCGGACGAGCGGGGCGTGCTGACGCTCGGGTGGTACGACACGTTCCTGCCGACGACGCAGCAGTACTCCGGGCCGGGGTCGCCGTACTGGGCTTCGAAGGGGTTCGTCGGGTTGATCCTGCCGCCGGAGCATCCGGTGTGGTCGGATCCGGAGGACTCGATCCCGCTGGATGACGCCGATCAGGTCAAGGCGATGCCGGAGCCGGGGTGGATCGTGCACGCCAGCCGGCACGATCAGGTGGTGCAACTGGTGAACCACGGGGCGGATCACGCGCCGGTGGCGGAGCCTGCCGGGGTTGAGCCGGCGGGCGACGCGCACTACAACCGGTTGGCGTACGCGAACCACGCGGGGCCGGATCTGTCGGACCAGGAACCGGGGATCGACAACCTGATCTCACTGGTGGCGGCCGACGGTACGACAAGCAGACGCGGGCGGATCCGTCGGCTCGGGGTGGACGGCCGTACGGCGTCCTCGTGGCACAAGGCGTGGCTCGGTGACGACGGACCGTGGGCGATCGAGGTCGCCTCGCTGGTGTGGAACGGCTGGGAGATCCGCTGCGCACTCGTCGAAGGACCAGAGGGTTCGGTGGTCCGAACCGGTGGGTTCGCTGTCGCCGGGGACGAGTTGCCGGAGGCAACCACCAGCCTGCCGGCGCCCTCCCCCGTTGCCTCGGCCCGGAACGCGGACGGGCTGCTGGCCGCGGTTGTCGGGTTGCACGGGTATGAGACCGCTGGTGTGCGCCGCGCGGTCGGCGTCAACCCGTTCGGGGTGCACTCGGCGACGCCGTACCTGACCGCCGCGCACCACGGGGAGCCGCTCGTGCTGGTCAACGCGGTGGTCCTGACGCGGGACGCGCTGCGCGTCGAGGCCATTGCCGAGGGCATCGATGTGCGCGTGGACGGGACGACGGTGCGGATCGGGCTGCCCGGCGGCGACTCCGAGGTGATCGAGCTGCGACAGAGTAGATTGACGGAATGAGTACGTACGAGAAGCTCCTGCAGGACCAGATCCGGAACGAATTCACGGCGTCGCAGCAGTACGTGGCAGTCGCTGTCTGGTACGACGACCAGGATCTGCCCCGGCTGGCCGCGCACTTCTACAAGCAGTCGCTGGAAGAGCGCAACCACGCGATGATGATGGTCCAGTACCTGCTGGACAAGGACATCCGGCCGGCGATCCCACCGGTCGGCGAGGTCGAGTCGGACTTCAAGACCGCGATCGAGCCGCTCGAGCTCGCCCTCGCGCAGGAGATCACCGTCACCAAGCAGATCGAGACGCTCGCCCGCACCGCGCGGGACGAGAGCGACTACATCGGTGAACAGTTCATGCAGTGGTTCCTCAAGGAGCAGGTCGAGGAGGTCGCCGCGATGAAGACGCTGGTCAACGTCGCGAACCGGGCCGGCGACAACCTGTTCCACCTCGAGGACTTCCTGGCCCGCGAGGTGGTCGGCGACACCGGCGCCGACCCGACGGCCCCGACCGCAGCCGGCGGCGCGGTCTGACCCAAGCGGTCTGACCCAAGCGGTCTGACCCACGCGGCCTGACCTACCAGCTGCCGCCTCCTCCGCCGCCGCCCCCGCCGCCCGAGGACGACGAGGACGAGCTCGACGAGGAGGAGGAGAAACCGGAGGACGACCCTCCTCCGGTCGACGGCGACGGAGGCTCGGCGAACGTGCTGGAGACCGTCGAGGAGATGCTCCCGGCGGTCCAGCCGGAGTCGTAGTACGAGCTGGAACCGGCGTACCACGAAGGCGTCGCGGTCAGCCGTCCCGCGTCGACGAGCTGCTTGCACACCTGCTGCCAGCGGTCGGCCAGCCCGAGCACGATCGCCCACGGCAGGTACTTGCTGAAGATGTCCTCGCCGTCCTCGAACCGCAGCTGCTCCGCCTCCGCCGTACTCAGGTACTGCCGGAACCCGACGACCTGATCGGTCATCGCCCGACCGACCGCGCTCCGGCGCCCGGCGCGGCGCTGCAGGATCAGGTCGACGACCGCGTTCAGTACGGCGAGCACCGGCAGCGCGACGACGATCGCCGGCCCGAGCCACGGCGGGGCGTCGAACTTGATCACGTAGACGATCAGTGAGAACAGCCCGACCAGGACCGCCAGGAAGACCCCGCAGCCGAGCGGGACCCAGCCGTACCCGGACGACTCCACGACGGTCGAGCGGTGTGGCAGCCGCGCGTACCACTCGCGGTCCGCGGCCTGCTTCCACAGCGCGTCGCCCATGCTCTCGGCGGCCCGTTGCGGCCGGGTGTCCCCCACCGCTGGCCGCAGCAGCCGGACCTGCCCGCCCGGCTGTTGCTTCGGGAACAACCCCTTCAGCAGCGCCTTCTCGTGCGGCGCCGTCGCGAGCCGCGCATCCACCAGTACGGCGGTCCGTACGTCGTCCTCGCCCTCGATCCGGATCGCGCCACGGACGGCCAGGTCGACGAGCGTCGCCGCGACCTCGGTCGTGTCCACCTTCCCGTCGACCAGCAGGCCGCCCTCCGCGGCGCTGATCTCCGGCGGCGCGAACGCGACCGGGATCGCCTTCTCCGGCAGCCGGTCGGGCACCGTACGGGCCGCGATCCCCGCGGGCGGGACGGCACCCGGCGGCAGGCCGTCGTACCGCAGGTCGCGGCGACGACGGACGGTGAGCTTGCCGGCGGCGATCGCGAGGACGGTCAGGACGACCGAGACGATCGCGGCCAGCCAGCTGACGCCGTACCGGGCGAGGAAGCCAGGCGGGTCCACCACGATCGGCGTGTCGTTGCCGACGGCACCGGCTTTGATGCCGGCGACGATCGTCAGCTCCTCGCCGCGGACCACGTCGGTCTCCTGGGTGAACGTGGCCTTCCCGCCGACGATCGCCTTCGCGTTGCAGCTCGCCGTGGACCCGGACGGGCCTTCGTTGCAGGCGACCTTCGTCACGCCCTGCGGAACGGTCACCGTGACCACGACGTGGTCGAGCGGCGCCTCCCAGCTGTTGCCGGTCGCGTCCCAGTACAGCTCGCTGTGGTCGGCGAAGTGCCGCAGTGCGCCGCGGACGTCGTAGCTGAGTTTGTACGTCGCGTCCCGCCCGGTCACGGTCTCGTTCGACGAGCCGATCTTGATCCGCAGTACCTGGTTGCGGGCCTTGTTCGTCCTGGTCGTCGACGTGCTGAACCCGGCCGGCGCGTTCGGCGACGACACCCGGATGTTCGACACGTCGTACCGCTGGTCCTTCGACCGGTCGCCGGCGTACGGCTCGCGGATCACCAGGTCGCGGAAGATCCCGTGCCGGCCGGGGTCGCCGAAGTGGTACTCGATCGTCTCGGTCACGTGCAGCACGCCGTCCGCGGACACGTCGTACGCGATCGTCATCGACGGCACCCGGTCGCCGATCGCCGCCGACGCGGGTACGGCGTACCCGGCCAGGGCGATCGCGATCACGAGCAGGCTGACGACGACCCCGAGCGCACGACGCATGCGCGCGACACTACCGAGCGTAGAGGTCGCGACTACCAGCTGCCGCCACCGCCCCCGCCGCCACCGCCACCGGAGAAGCCGCCGCCGCTGAAGCCGGAGGAGCTGCCGCCGCCCCCGCCGGAGCTGGAGGGGGTGGGTGGGGCGTCGAAGCTGTGGGCGACCGTGGAACCGACGGCGCCCGCGGTCCAGCCGGAGGTGTAGTACGACGGGCCGGAGTACCAGTACGGGTCCTGCGGGATGCGGCCTGCGGCGACGAGCTGTTCGCAGACCTTCTGCCAGCGGTCGGCGAGGCCGAAAGCGATGGCCCAGGGCAAGTACTTCGAGAAGATGTCCTCGCCCTCCTCGAAGCGGAGCTGCTGCGCCTCCGCGGTGGCGAGGTACTTCTGGAAGCCCACCACCTGGTCGGTGACGGCCCGCCCGGCCGGGTTCCGTTGCCCACGGCCACGGATCGCGATCCAGGTGCCGATGGCAACGACCACCGCGACCACCGGGATCACCACGAAGATCGCCCGGCCCGCGCCGCCGGTCGCAGCGCTCGCCACCGTGCCCATGATGCCGGCGCCGAACACCCAGATCGCGATCATCGCCATGCACGCGCAGCCGAAGCCGTTCTTGAACACCGAGCCGCCGCCCGCGCGCGGCATCCGCAGGTACCACTGCCGCGCCTGGACCTGGTCGCGGAGCGCCTTGAGCATCGCGTCGTGGGCGTTGCGCATCGTGTGGTCGCCGACCGCGCCGCGCTCCAGCACCACCTCGGCGCCGGGCTGCAGGGACGGGAACAGCCCCAGCATCAGCGCCTGCTCGTGCGGCGCGGTCGCGGCCGCCGGGTTCAGCAGCACGGCCTTCCGGGTCTCGCCGTCGTTGTCGATCCGGACACCGCCGCGGACCGCCATGTCGATCAGCGTCGCGGCCGTCTCGACCGTGGTCGCCTTCGCGTCGATCAGCAGGCCGCCCTCGGCGACCGGGATCTTCGGCGGCGCGAACGCCACCGGGATCTGGTCCTCGCGGAGGTCGTCCTTGACCGGCTGGGCGTTGGTGCCGTCCGGCGGGAACGTGCCCGGCGGCATCCCGGCGTACCGCTGGTCCTTGTTGCCGAGTTTCGCGTACAGCGCGGCGACGATCAGGGCGAGCACGGTGACGATGCCGGAGCCGATCACCTGCAGCCACGACAGGCCGTTGCGTTCCAGCCAGCTCGGCGGCTTCACGAGGATCGGCGTGTCGTTCTGGACGGCGCCCGCGGCGATGCCGGCGACGATCGTCAACTGGTCGGCGTTCGTCAGGTTGGTGGCGCTGAACTTGCCCTCACCGCCGACGACCGTGCTGGACGGGCAGTTCTGCTTCGAACCGTGCGAGCCGGTGAAGCACTCGACCTTCGTCACGCCCTGCGGGACGTTGACCGTGACCTGGACGTTCTCCAGGTCGGCCTCCCAGCCGTTGCCGGTGGCGTCCCAGTACAGCTCGCTGTGGTCGGCGAAGTGCCGCAGCGCGCCCTTGACGTCGTAGGTGATCTGGTACGTCGCCTCGGTGCCCGGCACCGTCTGGTCGGCGTCGCCGATCTTGATCTGGGTGGTCTCGTAGCGGCCGTGGTTCGACGACGAGGTGGACTCGGTGAACTTGTGACTGACACCCGGCGTCTGTGACGACACGATGATGTTCGAGACCTGGTATTCCTGGTCCTTGGAGTCGTCGTCGACGTACGGCTCCCGGGTCACCAGGTTCCGGAAGATGCCGTGCCGGCCGCTGGACGCGAACTGGTAGTCGATCGTCTCCGTGACCTTCAGGACACCGTCCGGCGTGACTGTGTACTTGATGTCGAAGTTCGTGACCTTGTCGCCGTACTCCGCCGGGCGCGCGCTCGCGGGCAGGGCGAAACCCGCCACCGCCAGTACCGCGAACAACGTGCTGATGACGACCCCGAGTGCCCTACGCATACCCCGGACCCTATCGATTCGCAGGGTCCGGGCCGGTGAGGGCACTTGTGCGAAGTGTCCGATAGGGGAATCGTGGGTGGACCAGGAGGAACGTCATGGCAGACAAGGCGAACACTTCCCAAGGCACCGGGGCCGCGCCCGCTGTGGACAGCCCGGCCGCCATCCGCAACGTGGTGCTGGTCGGCCCGTCGGGCGCCGGCAAGACCACCCTCGTCGAGGCCCTGCTGGTGGCCTCCGGAGTCCTGAACAGACCCGGCACCGTCGTCGACGGAACCACTGTGTGCGACTTCGACGACGCCGAGATCCGGCAGCAGCGCTCGGTCGGGCTCTCGCTGGCGTCGCTCCCCCACGACGGCGTGAAGGTGAACCTGATCGACACACCCGGGTACGCCGACTTCGTCGGCGAGCTCCGGGCCGGGCTGCGCGCCGCAGACTGCGCGCTGTTCGTGGTCTCGGCGAGCGAGGGCGTCGACGAGCCGACCCGTGCCGTCTGGCAGGAGTGCCAGGAGGTCGGGATGCCGCGCGCCGTGGTGATCACCAAGCTCGACCACGCCCGGGCGAACTACCAGAACGCGCTGGCCAGCGCGCAGACGGCGTTCGGCGACAAGGTGCTGCCGCTCTACCTGCCCGCTGGTGACGGGCTGATCGGGCTCCTCTCCCAGTCGTACTACGAATACGCGCAGGGCAATCGCAGGATCGTGACCCCGGATCGGATGTACGCGGACCAGATCGAGGAACTGCGCGGCACCCTGATCGAGGGCATCATCGAGGAGTCCGAGGACGAGTCGCTGATGGACCGCTACCTGGGCGGCGAGGAGATCGACCAGAAGGTGCTGATCGAGGACCTCGAACGGGCGGTCGCCCGCGGGTCCTTCTTCCCGGTCGTCCCGGTCTGCAGCGGCTCCGGGATCGGTACCTACGAGCTGCTCGAGGTGATCACCAGCGGGTTCCCGTCGCCGCCCGAGCACACCATCCCGGAGGCCTTCAACCCGCACGGGGTGGCCCGGAAGGGCCTGGTCTGCGCCCCGGACGGACCGCTGCTCGCCGAGGTGGTGAAGACGACGTCCGACCCGTACGTCGGGAGGGTCAGCCTGGTGCGAGTGTTCTCCGGCACCATCAGGCCCGACGCGACGGTTCACGTGTCGGGCCATTTCACGTCCTTCTTCGGTGAACACAACTCGCACGAGGACCACGACGAGGACGAGCGGATCGGCACTCTCTCGTTCCCGCTGGGCAAGATCCAGCGCCCGGCCGGCGAGGTGGTCGCGGGCGACCTGTGCGCGATCGGCCGGCTGACCCGCGCGGAGACCGGCGACTCGCTGTCCGACAAGTCGGATCCGCTGCTGCTGAAACCGTGGACGATGCCGGAGCCGCTGCTGCCGATCGCCGTCCAGGCCCACGCCAAGACCGACGAGGACAAGCTCGGCGTCGGCCTGCAACGGCTCGCCGCGGAGGACCCGACGCTGCGGATCGAGCAGAACCCGGAGACCCACCAGATCGTGCTGTGGTGCATGGGCGAGGCGCACTCGGACGTCGTACTGGACGCGCTCGCGAACCGGTACGGCGTGACCGTGGACACCGTCGAGCTCCGGGTGCCGCTGCGGGAGACGTTCGGCGGTCCGGCCAAGGGGCACGGGCGGCACGTCAAGCAGTCGGGCGGCCACGGGCAGTACGCCGTCTGCGACATCGAGGTCGAGCCGCTGCCGGAGGGCACCGGGTTCGAGTTCGTCGACAAGGTGGTCGGTGGCGCGGTGCCGCGGCAGTTCATCCCGAGCGTGGAGAAGGGCGTCCGGGCGCAGATGGAGAAGGGCGTCGCGGCCGGGTACCCGATGGTCGACATCCGGGTCACGCTCACCGACGGCAAGGCGCACAGCGTCGACTCGTCCGACATGGCGTTCCAGATGGCCGGTGGGCTGGCGCTCCGGGAGGCGGCGGCCGCGACCCGGGTCGCGATGCTCGAACCGGTCGACCTCGTCTCGGTACTGGTACCGGACGACCTCGTCGGCGCGGTGATGAGCGACCTGTCCGGGCGGCGCGGGCGGCTGCTCGGCACCGACAAGGTCGGCGAGAGCCGGACGCTGGTGAAGGCCGAGGTGCCGCAGGTCGAGATCACCCGCTACACCATCGACCTCCGCTCGCTGTCCCACGGCGCGGCGTCGTTCAGCCGCGAGTTCTCCCGCTACGAAGCCATGCCGGAGTCGGTGTCGGCCAAGCTCAAATGATCAGCTCTTGTTGAGGCGGCGGCGTACGTCGCGGGACTTGAGGTACGCCGCCACATCGTCGTAGCGCTCGCTCTGGTTGGCGAACTCGATGTACGAGCGGACGCGGTGCAGCCAGTCGAGCGTCGACGGCTTCACCGCGGCGAGCGCGTCGATCAGGTGCCGCATGCCGAGCGGCGGCTCACCGCCCGTGGACAGCGCCTCGTCGATCACCGTGTCGACGCCGCGCTCGATCAGCGCGCGCAGGTCCGCGCCGCTGAACATCGCGGTCTGCGCGGCGAGCGCCTTCAGGTCGAGCCCGTCGGCCGGCACGTCCTTCGTGAGCACGCCCAGGATGTCGGCGCGAGCCGGCTCGTCCGGCGGCGGCACGAAGATCACCCGGTCGAACCGTCCCGGCCGGAGCATCGCCTCGTCCACGTCCCAGGGCGCGTTGCTCGCGGCCAGCACCAGCAGGCCCTCGTTCTCGGAGCCGATCGCGTCGAGTTCCTGCAGCAGTACGTCGACCAGCCGGCGCGCCTCGGACCCACCGTGCTTGTGCCGCGCGAACGCGAGCGCGTCCAGCTCGTCGAGGAACAGCACGCACGGCCCGTTCGCCCGGGCCCGCTCGAACGCCTCGTGCAGGTTCCGCTCCGAGACGCCGAGATACGGGTCCATCACGTCCTCGATCCGGACGTTGACGAACGGCAGCCCGCACTCCCCCGCGGTCGCCCGCGCCAGCAGCGTCTTGCCGCAGCCGGGCGGGCCGTACAGCATCACGCCACCGCCGGACTTCCGCCCGTACTTCTCGTACAGCTCCGGGCGGCTCTGCGGCAGGATCACCATCCGGTGGATGATCCGCTTGATCTCGTCCATCCCGCCGACCTGGTCGAAAGTGGTGGACTCCTTCACCAGTTCCTGCTCGTACGCCGTCTCCGCCTCGGGGCCGACCTTGATCCGGACGCCGCTGCGCTCGGCGATCATCCCGTCGACGAGCTGCTGCAACCGCCCGGTGCCCTCGACGACGCCACGCTGGCGGGCCGCCTCGAGCAGGTTCCGCAGCAGCGCGAGCCGCCCGTTCGCCGCGGCCAGCTCCCCGACCGGTACGAACTGGTCGTCGGGCAGGCCCTGGTGGTCGAGGAGTACGACGTACTGGTCGAGCGCCTCCTCGGTCGCGCCCGCGGCGTTCAGCGACTCCGCGAGTACCAGCCGGAGCAGGACGTCGTCCGGGTTCGCCTCCACCGCCTTGCGGAGCGCGTCGATCCGGTCATTGCTCATCAGGAGCCCCATCTCCGGTTGATCCAGCGGCGGACGAGTGGTGGGACGACCCAGGAGTAGACGCAGAACGCGAGCCAGATCATCGCGAACGCGAACGACAGCGGGGCGGCGCCGACGGCGCGGAGGCCGTAGATCACCGCGACCGCGCCGACCCAGACGATCAACGGGTTCACCCGCGCGAACGGCCGCAGCGGCAGCATCAGCGGGTGGTTGAACAGCCTCGCCTCGCGGGCGGCCGCACGGAGGTCCTCGTCTCCGGGCTGCGCGGCGGCGGCCGAGCGGAGCGAGTCGTACCCGGCGCGGGAGTCGCCGGTCAGCATCGACGCCGTACCGTGCAAGGCGCGCGCGTTCGGGTCTTCCGGGTCGTACGCGAGCGCCTCGGTGCTGTGGCGGTGCATGTCGCGGTCCTTGCCGAGCGCGAACGCCACCTGCGCGCGGGCCGCCGACACCGCGACGCTCTCCGGCGCGTGCGACGCCGCCCGCTCGACGAGCGCGCTCGCCTTCTCGGCCTGCCCGGCCGCGAGGCACACGTGCGCGTACCCGATCAGGAGGTCCGGGTCGTTCGGGTCGAGGCTCAGTCCCTGCAGGAACGCCGCCTCCGCCTCGGGCAGCCGCCCCTCCGACCGCAGCGAGGACCCGAGCACGTGCAGCATCGCCGGGAACGGACCGTGGTGCGCCAGGCCGTCCCGCAGTACGTCGACAGCCTCCTGGTTCCGCTCGAGGGCGTGCAGCGCGGCGCCGCGGAACAGGTACGCGCGGTAGTCGACGGCGGCGTCGCCGGACAGGCCCTGCAACTCGTCCAGCGTCCGCTCAGGACGGGCGATCCGCAGCCAGTGCGCGGCCATCTGCAGGCGGGACTCACTCGGATCGTTCACCGGATCACCGTCACCAGAAGGAGGATCAATGCCTCGGTGACCGCGCCACCGACCGTCGCCGCGATCCCCACGCCCCACAGCGACCGGTACTCCGCGCCGCGCAGCTGGAACGCCCGGTCCATCGGCCGCTGCAGCCGGATCTGCGCCATACAGCACAGCACCGCCACCACCCGGATCCCGACCCGGAGCCCCGACAGCACTCCGGCGTCGGAGTACAGCAGCACGAACACGGCGACCACCACCAGCAGGCCGGCCAGCCCGGACAGCAGGATCAGCCGGCGCTTCGCGGCGTCCACCCCGAGCCGGCCCGCGTTCAGGTAGGCGACCACAGTGCACGCGATCACGCCGCCGAAGAACGCGACGTACGTCTGCGACATCAGCCGCCAGGGGCGGGCCGACATGTTCACGCCGGCGCCGATCGTCGGGCGCAGGAGATCGTCCGGCATCGGGCTCCTAGTCCTGGGCGGGTTTGCTCGCGCAGTGTATAGCCTGTGCGGATGAGCGAGAACTGCATCTTCTGCGGGATCGTGGCCGGAACCATCCCCTCGACCCGGGTCGCGGAGACGGATCGGGCGATCGCGTTCATGGACATCGCGCCGGCCACCCCGGGTCACCTGCTGGTGGTCCCGCGGGTGCACTCGACCGACCTCCGCGAGGCGGCCCCCGAGGACCTGACCGCCGCCACCCTGCTCGCCCAGTCCCTGGTCGGTCGCGTCATCGACCGCCTCGACGGCGCGACCGGTGCGAACCTGCTGAGCTGCATCGGCGCCGACGCCTGGCAGAGCGTCTTCCACACGCACCTGCACGTCATCCCCCGCTACCCGGACGACCCGATGGTCCTCCCCTGGAAGCCCGAGTCCGGCAACCTCGACGAGATCAAGGCCGTGCACGACAAGCTCACCTGACGAAGAACCCCCGGAGGTCCTGCACCAGCAGGTCCGGCGCGTCCTGGGTGGCCCAGTGGCTGCCGCGGTCGAACTCGTGCCAGGACACGATGTTCGCGTGGTCCCGCTCCGCGAACCGGCGGAGCGGGCGGAAGTCGAAGGCGAAGCTCGCGAGCGCCGTCGGCGCGGTCGTCGGCTCGTTCGGGTGCTCCGCGTGCTTGTCCTCGTAGTAGAAGCGCGCCGACGACGCACCGGTGTTCGTCAGCCAGTAGATGGTCGCGTTCGTCAGCACGTGCTCATCGCTGCAGCTGCTGAGCAACTGGGCGATCCACGCGAGCTGCCCGGTCGGCGAGTCGGCCAGCGCGTGCGCGAGGTTCTGCGGCGCCTGCTCCTGCAGCTTCGCGTACGCACCCATGTTCTCGTTGAAGAACTGCAGGAACTTCAGGTAGCCCTGCTCCTCCTCGGTCAGGTTCTCCAGCTCGGCCGGATCCCCGCTCGGGAACGAGAACAGCTGCGTCACGTGGACGCCGATCACGTGCTCCGGGTCGATCCGCCCGAGCTCCGGCGCCACGTAGGACCCCGCGTCGTTGCCGTGGGCGCCGTACCGCTCGTAGCCGAGGCGGCGCATCAGCTCGGCCCAGGCGGCCGCCACGCGGTACCGGTTCCAGCCGCGGTCCTTCGTCGGGCCGGAGAAGCCGAAGCCCGGGATGCTCGGGATCACCAGGTGGTACGCCTGCTCGCCGTTCCGCGGGTTCGTCAGCGGCTCGATCAGGTCGACGTACTCGAGCGAGGTGTTCGGCCAGCCGTGGGTGAGGATCAACGGGATCGCGTCCGGGTCGGCCGAGCGGACGTGGAAGAAGTGCACAGTCTGCCCGTCGATCTCGGTCGCGAACTGCGGGTACGCGTTCAGCCGCTGCTCCCACGCCCGCCAGTCGTACGACGTGAGCCACTGCTCGGTCAGCCGCCGTACGTAGGACAGCGGTACGCCGTACTCCCACTCCGGCGGCGTCGGGCCGGTCTGAACGGCGCCGGTGTAGTCGATGTCCAGTTCGTTCGCCCACCGCGTCCGGGTCAGCCGGCTGTGCAGGTCGTCCAGGTCGGCCTGCGGGATGTCGATGCGGAAGGGTCGGATCTCGGTGTTGTTCGTCATGTCTTCACTCTAGGAACCCATTAGGCGAGTTAGCTTCCTAATGGTCTGCGAGACTTTCGGCATGATCGAGACATCGGCGCGGCTGCTCAAGCTGCTCACGTTGCTGCAGTCGCCCCGGGACTGGACCGGCGCGGAGCTGGCTGAGCGACTGCAGATCAGCCCGCGGACCGTTCGGAGCGACGTGGAGCGGCTGCGGTCGCTGGGGTATCCGGTGGACGCCACCCGCGGTTCGGTGGGCGGCTACCGGCTCGGCGCAGGCGCCGCGTTGCCCCCACTGTTGCTGGACGACGACGAAGCCGTGGCGGTGGTCATCGGACTCCGCAAGGCGGCGGGCGTTGCCGGTGTCGAGGAGATGTCGCTGCGCGCGTTGACGAAGCTGGAGCAGGTGCTGCCGTCGCGGCTGCGGCGGAGGGTCAGCACGCTGGCCAGTTACACAGTCCAGGTCCCGGCGGACGAGGCCGGGCCGCAGGTCGACCCCGAGGTCCTCACGCAGCTGGCCGGGCTCTGCCGGGACCGTGAGCAGCTGCGCTTCGACTACCTGTCTCACGACGGTACGGCGTCTCTCCGGCGGGCGGAGCCGCATCGGCTGGTCAACTGGGGGCGGCGCTGGTATCTCGTTGCGTTCGACCTGGAGCGGGACGACTGGCGAACGTTCCGGGTGGACCGGGTCCGGCCGCGGATCCCGACCGGGCCGCGGTTCACGCCGCGGGAGCTGCCGGCCGGCGGGGACGTGGCGGCGTACGTGTCGCGGGGCGCGGCCGCGGCTGCCTGGCGGTACACCGCGTCGGTGGAGGTCGCCGTACGGGCGTCTGTGCTGGCAGAGCGGTTGACGCCGGCTGTCGGGGTGGTCGAGCCGATCGACGACCGGCGGTGTCTGCTGCGGACCGGTGCGGACCGGGTGGAGAGCCTGGCGGTGCACTTGAGTTTGCTGGACGAGGACTTTGCGGTGGTGGAGGGCCCGCCGGAGCTGACGGCGTACCTGGAGAAGCTGGCGGAGCGCTATCGGCGGGCGACCAGTTCGTAGACCGAGAGAAGTTCCGGGAGCAGGACCGACCAGTCGTAGTTCGGTGCTGCGGCCAGCCCGTTGGCACGCAGGCTCTCGCGCCGCACCGGATCGTCGAGGAGCCGAAGGGCTCGGGTCGCCAGGTCCGTCACGTTGCCGGGCTCGAACAGCTCCCCCAGGCGCCCGCCTTCGAGGACAGTGCGGAAGGCGGGGAGGTCGCTGGCCAGGACCGGAGCGCCGGCCGCCATCGCCTCGAGCAGGACGATGCCGAAGCTCTCGCCGCCGAGGTGCGGCGCGATGTAGAGGTCCGACCCGGCCAGCATGTCGGCCCGCGCCTCGTCGTCGATCGCGCCCAGGAACAACACGTTCTCGTGCGGTACGGGGAGATCCGAATGCCCGGAACCAGCGATCAGGATCTTCAGCTGCGGGCGCTCGGCCAGTAGCACGGGTACGGCGTCGAGGAGCACGCCGAGGCCCTTGCGGGGCTCGTCGAGGCGGCCCAGGAACGAGATCGTGCCGTCGGTGCCCATCCACTCCGCGCGCGGGCTGCCCTTGAACCGCGCGGTGTAGAGGCCGTTCGGGATCACCACCGCCTCGCCGCCGATGTGCTGCACCATCATCGAGCGGGCGTTCTCCGAGACCGCGATCCGCGCGTCGATCTTCTCCAGCGCCGGGCGCAGCAGGCTCGAGGCGACGCTCATCGCCCGGGACCGCACCTGCCAGGTGTGGAACGTCGCGACGAACGGCCCGTCCGCGGACCAGAGCGCGATGATCGACGCGCTCGGCGTGGTCGGCTCGTGCACGTGGACGACGTCGAAGTCGCCGTCGGCGAGCCAGTTCTTCACCCGGGCCGCCGTCCGCGGGCCGAACGTCACCCGGGCGACCGACCCGTTGTACGGGACGCCGACCGCGCGGCCGGACGAGACGACGTACGGCGGGACGGTGTCGGCGTCGTCGACCGGGGCGAGCACCGACACCTCGTGCCCGAGCCCGAGCAGCGCCTCGGCGAGGTCGCGGACGTGGTTCTGCACCCCGCCGGGCGTACCCAGCGAGTACGGGCACACCACGCCGATCCTCACCCCTAGATTGTTACTGGTCGAGGAAGATGCGCTGCAGCATGTGCCAGTCCCCCGGGTGCTCGGCGATCCCGACGGCGAACGCGTCCGCGCAGCGCTGGGTCATCTCGGCCGCGGTGTCCGGCTCGATCGTGTCGTGGAACGTGATCACCAGGTCCGGCCCGTCGTAGTGCAAGGTCGCCGGGATCAGCGGCGCGCCGGTCTTCAGGCTCAACGCGGCCGGCCCCACCGGCATCCGCGACGGACGGCCGAAGAACGTCACCGGTACGCCGCGCTCGGACAGGTCCCGGTCGGCGACCAGGCAGACGAATCCACCGGCCCGCAGCCGCTCCGCGAGTACGGCGGTCACGTCCTCGTCGCCGCCGGTCAGCGGCAGCACCTCCATGCCGAGCTTCTTCCGGTACGCGATGAACCGGTCGAACAGCGACTCCGGCCGCAGGCGCTCCGCGACCGTCGACACCGGCATCCCGGTCAGCCCGGCCCAGGCGCCCGCGTGGTCGTAGTTCGCCAGGTGCGGCAGCGCACAGATGACGCCTTGCCCGGCGGCGTACGCGTCCCGCAGCAGCTTCTCGTTGACGGTCCGGACCCGGGCGACGATCTGCTCGTCCGACCACTCCGGCAGCCGGAACGCCTCCTGCCAGTAGCGCAGGTACGACCGCATCCCGGCGTGGGTCAGCGCGTCCAGCTCGGCGCCGGTGGCGTCCGGACGGACGGCGGCCAGGTTCGAGCGCAGCCGCCGTACGCCGCGGCCGTTCCGGGCGTAGGTCCGGTCGGCCGCCTTCGTGAACAGCCAGGTCACGGTCCGCTCGGGCAACCGCCGTACCAGCGCCCAGGCGAGCGCGAACGCCAGGTCGACGGCCCGCTGCCGGGCGGCCTCCATCAGGACTCGAGGTCGTTCTTCGCCGGGTCGGACATGACCTGCTTACGGACCGAGAGCGACCGCTGGACCACCGTGATCGTGCTCGCGACGGCGACGTACCAGATCACCAGCTCGAGCAGGATCGGCAGGTCGAGCAGGTCCGAGAAGAACGCCAGGATCAGCGTGAACACCAGCCGGTCGGCGCGCTCGGCGAGCCCGCCGCTGGCCTTCAGCCCGAGGCTCTCCGCCTTGGCCCGCGCGTACGACGTGGCCGCGCCCATCACCAGCGCCCACAGCGTCACGGCGGCCATCAGCGTGGAGTCGCCGGCCTTGGAGTTCGCGTAGTACATCACGAGGCCGCCGTAGATCGCGCCGTCGGCGATCCGGTCCAGCGTCGAGTCCAGGAACGAGCCCCACTTCGAGGACGTCCCCGAGGTCCGGGCCATGTAGCCGTCGATCAGGTCGGAGAACACGAACAGCGTGATCACCAGGACGCCGATCCACAGCTGCCCGCGCGGGAAGAAGATCAGCGCACCGGCGGACACCCCGATGGTGCCGACGAGCGTGACCATGTCGGCACTCACGCCGAGCTTGAGCAGGAGGGTGGCGATCGGCGTGATCACCTTGGTCCAGAACTGCCGGAATCTGTTAAGCATGGCAGCGCGATCGTAGTTCACCCGGGTCACCATCGGGTGACGAGGCACGGCTTTCGGCCTGCGACCGAGCCGTTCAGGGGCGATGCTGGGTGCTGGAGGAGGTGACGCATGCGACGACAGTTGGCCGGCGCGCTCACTCTCCTGCTGCTGACCAGCGGCTGCGCGGTCGCACAGCGCGCGAACGGCACGGCCCCGGCGCCGGTCCAGCCGACGACCGTGCAACCGACCGCGGTCGCTCCCGCCCAGCCCGAGGGCCTCGACGGTACGGCGGGAGCACCCGGGCCGCAGGTCTGTACGGCGATCACGCGAACCCTCACCGCCCGCCTCGAACACCCCGTCACCGCGAAGCCGAACAGCTGGAACGACGGCGGCCTCCCCGCGCTGGACCTGTGCACGCTGCTCGTCGACGGGCGCCCGGTCACGATCGGCGTCAGCGCGCTGCCGAGCCGCCCGGACTCGCTCGTCCGGCTGATGCGGGACGCCGGCGGCGTCGACTCGCTGCCCGAACTCGGGCCCGACGCGCTGATCGGCGAGTCCCGCCTGGTGTTCCACGCCGACGGCCACGCGGTCCGGGTCACGCCCGCCGGCGGCATCGACCTCGGTACGCCGAACGGCATCAACCGGGCCACGGCCGTCGCGATCGCCGAGGCCGCGCGGGACGCCGTACCGCGCAGTCTGCGGCCCGCGCGACAGGTCGACGAGACGTGCCAGCTGTCGAACTCGGCGGCCGAGCGGTTCGTCCGCACGCAGGTCCGGTTGCGGCGCGACTACCGGGTGAAGGGCGCGCTCACCTGCATCTGGGGCACCGCCGACGCCACGGTCTCGATCGTCGAGGCCTTCGACCAGAAGACGATCCCCGAGGCCCAGCAGATCCCACCACCGGGCTTCGCCCCGCTGGGCGACCCCGGCTACTACCTCCCCGAAACCCCCGAACTCGTCTTCCGCCAAGGCCGCCGCGTCGTCCGCGTCACCGCCCTCACCGACCCACCCCAACCGGTCACCCTCGACACCCTGACGACGCTGGTCGACCCCATGCTTCCCCTGTTTCTGCGCTGACCAACTTTCCGGTCCAGACCGGCATCCAACCATCATCGATCATCAATGGGGGTGGTGGAGAATGCGCAGGTTTCTCGGGTACGGCGGGCTGCTGGCCGCCGGAGTACTCACGACGGGGCTGCTCACGCCGGGTACGGCGACGGCGGGGCAGAGCGGGACGACGGCGCCGTGCAGGATCTCGGTCGGTTCGGTGACGGCCGCCGGGGATCATCGGATGCAGACGTTCACCGCGACGTCGCCGGTCACGAAGGTCACCGACAAGATCGTCGCGAAGGGCGTCTACGCGCCAGGTCAGGCACGGATCAGCTCGCAACTCCGGTACGGGATGGGAGAAGGGTCGGAGCTGCACATCGGGAACGCCGTACTGGGCTCTGTCCTGTACAACGTCTCCTACCGGACACCGGCCGGCGGCGGTGCGCTGCTGGAGAAGTACCTCACGCGGATCGGGCCGGGCTGGCAGAACTACCGCAGCTACGACCTGACCGGGTTCGGGCTGCGGGACACGGCCTGGTCCCTGAACAACAACGGCACCATGGAACGCCGGAGCATCGAGACGCTCGAGGGCCGGCAGTACTACCACTACGACGGCGTACTCGGGAACTTCCCGAACGCCAAGGGGATCGCGCAGATCAGCCAGACGGCGACGTACGACACGTTCCTGATGTCGCGGAGCGACGGGAAGCTGACCACCGTACGGTTCTCGGCCGTCCGCGGGCAGCCGCTGCGGACCGAGGTGAAGCCTGTCCGTACGTCGACCTGGCAGGTGTTCGAGATCCTGGTCGCGGCGCCGTGCGGGAAAGGCACGATCCTGCTCGGCATCGACCGCGACACCGGCAACGGCTACCTGTACTCCGTTGGACACGCCAACGGACCGGCGACGATCGTCCAGGGCCTCGGCAAGGTGCCGGCGACGTTCAAGGACCCGGTCTACTTCCGGTGGGCCGGGTTCGGCGATCCGCTGCTCGCCGGGGACTGATCACGGCCAGGACTTGGCCAGCAGTGCCCGGGTGTCGGAGAGCAGCTGTGGGAGGACCTTCGTGCCGCCGATGACCGGCATGAAGTTCATGTCGCCGGACCAGCGCGGTACGACGTGCTGGTGCAGGTGGGCGGCGATGCCGGCGCCGGCGATCTCGCCCTGGTTCATGCCGATGTTGAAGCCGTGCGCGCCCGAGACGGCGCGCACGGCCTGCATCGCCTGCCGGGTGAGCGCGGCGACGTCGGCGGTCTCCTGGTCGGTCAGCTCGGTGTAGTCGGCCACGTGCCGGTAGGGCACGACCATCAGGTGCCCGGGGTTGTACGGGTACAGGTTCAGGACGGCGTACGCCGACTCGCCGCGGTGCACGATCAGCGCGTCGGCGTCCGGCAGCCCGGGGAGCCTGCAGAACGGGCAGCCGGAGCCGGCCGCCGAGCTGGTCGGCTTGTTCTCCCCTTCGATGTACGCCATCCGATGCGGCGTCCACAGCCGCAGGAACGCGTCCGGCACCCCGACGCCGTCCTGCCGCAGCAGCCCCTCGGGCTTGTACGGCGACTCCGGCACTTCTGGATCACTCATCTCTCACCTGAGAATCCTCTCGCCGGGAGATCCTTCGACTGAGCGGCGGGCGGTCGCAGAAACTGTCGGCGGCTGCTGGAACAGTTCCGACATGAGCAAGTTCCGTCTGCGCCCGACACCTGAGCAGGTGGACGCGCTCCTGCTCCAATGCAGACACGCTCGATACGTCTGGAATTTGGCCGTCGAGCAACACGCCTGCTGGACCCCCGACCGCCGATCGGCGCCAGGATACGTTGAACAGGCACGGCAACTGACCGAAGCCCGAGCTGCGTGCGATTGGCTTCGGGCCGGCTCTCAAATGGTTCAACAGCAAGCGCTCCGAGATTTCGGCCAGGCCATGACGAACTATTTTTCCGGCACCCATGGACGTCCGACCTGGCGAAAAGCAGGTGTGCACGAGGGCTTCCGCGTAGTTGCGTTCAAGCCGGCACATCTTCGTCGACTGAGCAAGAGCACCGGAGCCGTGCACGTACCCAAGGTCGGCTGGGTGAAGTTTCGTTGGAGCAGGCTGCCTCCGGCAGCGAGTTCGTACAGAGTTACGCTCGATAGATCTCACCGCTGGCATGTCGCGTTCGCCGCGATACCCACAGCTGTCCCGGCGCCAGGCAACGGGCGAGTGGTCGGCATCGATCGCGGAGTAATCGTCACCGCAGCACTCTCTACCGGCGAGCTGCTGAGTACTCCGAAGCCTCGGCCGACCGAGCTGCGTCGCCTCAAGCGTTTGCAGCGGAGACTGTCGCGAGCCAAACCGGGGTCGAGCAGGCGCAGGAGAGTGAAGCTGGGCATTGCGCGGATGCTCGCCCGTCAAGCTGATCGGACCAATGACTGGGTCGAGAAGACGACCACAACGCTCACGCGCAGGTTCGACGTCATCCGGATCGAGGCTCTCCGGGTCCGGCAGATGACGCGATCCGCGCGGGGGACGCTCGCCCGCCCGGGGCAGGGTGTACGCCGAAAAGCGCAGCTCAACCGTGCCATACGTGCGAACTGCTGGGCCAAGTTCGCCCGACGTCTCAGAGACAAAGCTCCCGGTCGAATCGAAGAAGTCCGAGCCGCATTCACCTCGCAGACCTGTCACACATGTGGCCATACCTGCCGCGAGAACCGCAAGAGCCAAGCGGTCTTCCGTTGCACAGCCTGTGGTCACGTGGATCATGCAGATGTGAATGCGGCAAAGAACATCGCGGCAGGGCATGCCGTGACTGCGCGGGGAGGCCGACCGTCGGGTCAGCCTATGAACCGCGAACCTCACCGCTCGGCCTCCCTGTCCGTGGTGAAACCCGGCTGACGCCGGGTGGATGTCAAACCTGGACGCGCTTCTTGACCGACTCGACGATCTCGGCGACCGCGTCCGCGATCGGTACGCCGTTCTGCTGCGAGCCGTCGCGGTACCGGAACGACACCGAGCCGGCCGCCATGTCGTCGTCGCCGGCGATCAGCATGTACGGCACCTTGGACTTCTGCGCGTTGCGGATCTTCTTCTGCATCCGGTCGTCGGACGCGTCGATCTCGACCCGGATGCCCTGCACCTTCAACTGCTTGGCGACCTCGAGCAGGTAGTCGACGTGCCCGTCGGTGATCGGGATGCCGATCACCTGGACCGGGGCCAGCCAGGGCGGGAAGGCGCCCGCGTAGTGCTCGGTGAGGACCGCGACGAACCGCTCGATCGAGCCGAACAGCGCCCGGTGGATCATCACCGGCCGCTGCCGGGAGCCGTCCGGCGCGGTGTACTCCAGGCCGAACCGCTCCGGCAGGTTGAAGTCCAGCTGGATCGTCGACATCTGCCAGGTGCGGCCGATCGCGTCCCGGGCCTGGACCGAGATCTTCGGGCCGTAGAAGGCCGCGCCGCCCGGATCCGGGACCAGCTCGAGACCGGAGCCCTCGGCAACTTCCCGGAGCGTCTCGGTGGCCTCCTCCCAGACCTCGTCGGAGCCGACGAACTTGTCCGGGTTCTTGGTGGACAGCTCGAGGTAGAAGTCGTCCAGGCCGTAGTCGGCGAGCAGCCCGAGCACGAACGTCAGCAGGTTCTTCAGCTCGTCGCGCATCTGCTCGCGGGTGCAGTAGATGTGCGCGTCGTCCTGGGTGAAGCCGCGGGCCCGGGTCATGCCGTGCACGACGCCGGACTTCTCCAGCCGGTACACCGTGCCGAACTCGAACAGCCGCAGCGGCAGCTCCCGGTACGACCGGCCGCGGGCCGCGAAGATCAGGTTGTGCATCGGGCAGTTCATGGGCTTCAGGTAGTAGTCCTGGCCCTGCTTGCGGATCTGCCCGTCCGCGCCGCGCTCCTCGTCCAGGTGCATGGGCGGGTACATGCCGTCGGCGTACCAGTCCAGGTGGCCCGAGGTCTCGAACAACTGGCCCTTGGTGATGTGCGGCGAGTAGACGAACTCGTAGTCATCCTCGACGTGCCGCTGGCGGGAGTAGTCCTCCATCACCTTGCGCAGCACGCCGCCCTTGGGGTGGAAGACCGCGAGGCCGGAGCCGATCTCGTCCGGGAAGCTGAACAGGTCGAGCTCGGTGCCCAGCTTGCGGTGGTCGCGCTTGGCGGCCTCCTCCAGCCGGGTCAGGTACGCCTTCAGCTCGTCCCGGGACTCCCAGGCGGTGCCGTAGATGCGCTGCAGCTGCGGGTTCTTCTCACTCCCCCGCCAGTACGCCGCCGCCGTACGCATCAGCTTGAAGTTGCCCAGGTAACCCGTCGCCGGCACGTGCGGGCCGCGGCACAGGTCCTTCCAGGCGACGCTGTCGTCACGGCGGACGTTGTCGTAGATGGTCAGCTCGCCACCGCCGACCTCCACACTCGCCCCTTCGGCCGCGTCGGCGGCCGAGCCCTTGATACCGATCAGCTCCAGCTTGTACGGCTCGCTCGCCAGCTCCGTACGGGCGTCGTCGTCGCTGACCACCCGGCGGCTGAACCGCTGCCGCTCCTTGATGATCTGCTGCATCTTCTTCTCGAGCTTGGTCAGGTCCTCCGGCGTGAACGGCGTCTCGACGTCGAAGTCGTAATAGAACCCGTTCTCCACCGGCGGGCCGATGCCGAGCTTGGCGTCCGGGAAGACGTCCTGCACGGCCTGCGCGAGCACGTGCGCGGTCGAGTGCCGGATGATCGCCCGGCCGTCCTCCGACGCCGCCTTGACCGGCTCGATCCGGTCGCCGTCGGCGACCACCCGGGACAGGTCGCGCAGCTCACCGTTGACGCGGGCGGCGATGGCGGAGCGGTCCTGGCCGAAGATCTCGGCGAACAGCTCCCCGATCGTCGTCGTCTCGGTCACACTCCGCTCAGCCTCGCCCTCGATGCCGACCAGCTGGACCTTGACTTCCGACACGTTCACTCCTTCGTTCACGAGCAGATGGTATCGACAACGAAAGTAGGGGGTCGGACCAGCCGGTCGTCAGATGTGCCGGGCCGCCCGGATTCCTAGGTTCGTGGGTATGAGTGACGCGATCCTGCACTTCGCCCAGGAACTGATGTCATCGTGGTGGATCTACCTCGCGCTGTGGGGTTTCGCCGCGCTGGACGGGTTCTTCCCCGCGATCCCGAGCGAGACCCTGGTGGTCACGGCCGGCGTCTTCGCCGCCTCCACCGGTGAGCCGAACCTGTGCTTGGTCATCGCCGTGGCGGCGCTCGGTGCGTTCTTGGGTGACCACGTGTCCTACGTGCTGGGCCGAGGCGCCGGCGGCCGGCTACTGGACCGAGTGAAACCGGGCACCCGTCGCTCTGCTGCCGTTCTCTGGGCCCGCACTGCCCTGGATGAACGCGGAGCACTCGTCCTCGTCGTAGCCCGCTACATCCCTGGCGGCCGCACAGCGATCACGCTGACGATGGGCTCGGTCCGCTACCCCCTGCGCCGCTTCACACCGTTCGCGGGTTTGGCGGCGATCAGCTGGGCCGTGTACTGCACGCTGGTCGGCTACCTCGGCGGCAAGGCCTTCGAGGACAACCCGCTCAAGGGGGTTGTCCTCGGCATCGGGCTGGCCCTCGCAGTCACGGTGATCGTGGAACTCGTCCGCCACCGGCAGCGCAAACCTCAACCTCAGGTCGAGCCTGACCGCGAACTGGCGGAACGCTGACCCAACGGGCTGCCAGGCTGTGCGGTCGTGCCCAGAACGCTCCGCGATCCCAAGGTCCTGGTTGTCGCGCTCGCCCTCTTCGTCGTCGGGGCCTGCGCGCCCGACTCCAGCCGACAGCCTGCGCCGTACGTCGTGCCGGACACAGCCGAGAAGACGTCAGGACAGGCGCAGGCCCTTACGGAGGCGCTGCGGCAGCGCGGGCTGGTGTGCTCGGACCTGTACCCGCACGCGAAGCCGCTGCTCGTCCGCGACTGCTCCCGCAAGGATGCGACCCACGACGTACGCGCAGACTTCGCGGCCACTCCGGACGGCCGGCTCAGCTCGGCGTTGCTCGACGTCAGCTACCAGAGCGAACCCGGCGCCGGGTCGGAGCTCGCGGCGATCGTCGAAGCCTTCGGCGCAGCCGGTTCCGTTGGCAACCTGACGAGCCTGCTCGACCAGAAGGGCGACTATTCGACCTCGTGGGGCAAAGTCACCGTGATCAGCGAGAAGAGCAGCATCGGCGGACGGGTGGAGCTGAACCGGAAGAACTGGAAATGGCCGACGCTCCCGGACGCTCACCTGACCGGCACAGCCGCGCAGATCACGGACGCAGCCGCCGCTGACGGGTTCACGTGTACCGGCGGCGCCCCCGGTGGCGACCTGGAATGCGAGCGAGGCGAGGACCGCGTGAGCGCGGCTGTCGGCGGCGACGGCCTGCACACGATCGAGATCAGCGCCGGGTCCTGGGCGGCGGCCCGCACCCTCCAGGAACACGTCTTCGGCGAGCTGTCCGATGCCGGCGACCCGGAACCGATGGTCACCCAGTGGTTCGCCGCGGGCGAGCCCGCCGGCGCACGCGCCTACGTCAGCGGGCTTCAGCTCTGTCAGACCAGGTACAGCGGCCTGACGGTCTTCAAGATCACCATGCTGGTGCCGTTCGGATCGTGCTGAGCTCGCTCAGCGTGGAGTGTTCAGAGCGATCGTGATCTGCTCGGAGACCTTGGCGGCCAGCTCCAGTGCGGCGCGGCGGGTGGCCGGCTGCAGGGCCGAGTGGTCGAGCGGGCCTTCGGCGGCGATGTGCATGTCGGTCGGGATGTCGATCACCGCGGCCGCGCGGGACTCGAAGTACGGCCGGAGCTGCTTCTCGACGTCCTTGTTCACGTCGCCGGGACCGTTCGAGACCGCGATCACCGCGCGCCGGATCAGCCGCTGCGCCTCGGGGCCCTGGTTGTCGAGCTCCTCCAGCATCTGCACGGCGGCCGCGCACGAGAGGCTCTTCCACTTGATCGGGATGACGAGGGCGTCGGCCGCCTTCATCGCCTCGCGCCAGTTGCTGGAGCCCTCGTTGTTCCCGGTGTCGATCACGAGCACCTTGTAGAACCGGCTCAGCAGCCGGTGCACCTGGTCGAAGTCCTTCGCCTCGATCTGCGCGTACGTCGTGGTCGCCGACGTCAGCACGTCGTACTGACCCGACACCTGGTGCCGCAGGTACGCCGCGACGTCACCGAGCCGCGCGTCCGGCTGGGTGAGCATCGGCATCGCCTGCAGCATGTCGGTGACGGTGGACCGCGAGTTCGTGTCGTGGGTGCGCAGGTGCATGTTGCCGCGCAGCTCGTTGTTGTCCCACGCCACGACGCCACCGCCGCGGGCCTGCCCGAGCGCACCGGACAGCAGCAGCGTGGTCGGCGTCTTGCCGGAGCCACCCTTCGGGTTCGCGATCACGATCGTGACCGGCCGGCGGAACGCCGTCGCGGCGGTCGCGCGGGCGAGCCGCTCGGAGCGCTCCGTCGTACCGGGACGCAGCTTCAGCATGCTCCGGACGCCGCGCTCGGCCGGAGCCTCCCGCGGCAGCGGCAGTGCCTGGATCAGGTCGTCGGTCCGGAACGACAGGTTCTGCTGGGGCTGCTGCGCGGCCTGCTGGCCGGGGATGCCCTGCGGGAAGAAGTGCTGCGCGGCCGGGGAGAGCGGCTGGCCGCCCTGACCGGTCTGTCCGCCCTGACCGGCCGGTGGGTTCTGCGGGCCCTGGGGGAACTGGCCGGACTGCGGTGTCTGCTCGGGAGCCGCGCTCTGGAAGGAGCCGCCGCCGAACACCGGGGCCTCGGGCTGCGCGGGCTCGTCCGTCCGCGGAGCCTCGGGCTCGGCCGGGTCGTCCTCCGGGTCAGGCTGGCTCCACGACGAGGCCGCCGAGTCCGGGACGGCCTGCGTCCAGGAAGGCGCCGAGGGCGCCGACGGGGCCGGCTGGCTCTGCGGCTGGGTCCACGGCGCCGGCTGGTCGGCCGGCTGGGACGCCGCCGGTCCGGCCCAGGACTCGCTGTGGAAGTCCTCGGACAGCGCGTCCGGCTGCTGCCCGGCGTCCTCGGCGGCGCCGGTGGTCTCCTCGACGGCCTCGCCGTCGTCCGGCTGGGTCCAGGAGGGGGTCGGCTGCCACATTCTCCGGACCTCGGCCGCCGCCGCTTCCCGGTCCTTGTGCTGTCCGGAGTTGTGCGAGTCGGTCACGACCTGGATCCCCGATTCTGTCAAAGGGGGCGGGTGGCCCCTGGAGCTTTGCTGGGTACGTTCGTTCTTCGGTGCTCCGGTGATGTGAGGTCGCCGGGCGGGTCCACTATCCCACGACCGAGTGTCCTCACGGCGTCACCACCCGGAGCGTTCGGTGACGAGGCCCGCTTCGTAGGCCACGATCGCCGCCTGGACCCGGTTCTTCACGCCGAGCCGCTGCAGGACCGCGCTCACGTACGCCTTCACGGTCCCCTCGACCAGGTACAGCCGGGCCGCGATCTCGGCGTTCGACAGCCCGGCGCCGACCAGCCCGAGCACCTCCAGTTCTCGCGGGCTCAGGGCGGCGACCTGCTCCTTCGCGGCCGCCGCCCGGGTCATCGCGCCGCCACTGAGCTCCTGGATGATCCGGTGCGCGACCTTCGGCGCGAGGTACGCCGCACCGTCGGCGACCGCCTTCAGGCCCGCGATCAGCTCCCGCGGGTCACCCGACTTGAGCAGGAACCCGCTGGCCCCGTCGCCGAGCGCCCGGGCGATGTACGCGTCCTCGGAGAACGTCGTGAGTACGACGACCGCTGTCTCCGGCACGGTCCGGCGGATCTCGGCGCCGGCGGCCAGCCCGTCCAGCCGCGGCATCCGGATGTCCAGTACGGCGACGTCCGGCCGATGCCGGCGTACCGCCTCCACCGCCTCGACGCCGTCGGCCGCCTCGGCGACGACCTCGATCTCGTCGTCGGTGCCGAGGATCGCGCGGACACCGGCCCGCACCATCGCCTCGTCGTCCGCGAGCAGCACTCTGATCATCGGTTGCCTTCCGGGGTCGGTGGGACGGAGCCGCTCTGTACGACGGTCTTCGCGACCAGCGCGCCGTCGGCGAAGCACAGGCGGTACACGTAGTTGCTGGAGAACGGAGCGGCCGGCCGGTAGTAGTGGCACCGCCAGCCCGCGGGCGGAACGTAGCCCTGCATCGGCGCGTCGATCATCTGCATCCGCGGCAGCACCTTCGCGACCTCTTCCTCGGACTGGCCGACGGTGAGTCCGTCGTACTGCGCGGGTCGCAGGATCGCGCTGTACCCGGCGACCAGGTAGTAGCCGAGGGCAACCACGCCGACGACCGCGCCGAGCAGGACCGGTGCGGCGATGGCGGTGATCAGCCCGCGCCGGGCGCTCCGCCGTACCGTGGCCCGTTCGACCGCGGCGGTGGGCGGGCCGGGGCGACCGCCGGCGCGCGGCATGGTGGCTGCGACCTCGAAGCCGCCGTCCGGTCGGGGACCTGCGGTCAGAGAACCTCCCGCCAGACGGACACGTTCGCGCAGACCGTCGAGACCGCGACCGCCTGACGGAGCAGCCACCGGCTCGGTTGCCCCGGTGTCGATCACGCTGAGGTGGACGTGGGCCTCGTGTGTGGTCACGTTGACCGTCACCGTTGCGCCTGGTGCGTGTTGGCTGGCGTTGGTCAGCGACTCCTGGACCACGCGGTGTACTGCACGGTCGACCATTGGCGCGAGTACGTCGTCCAGCTGTTCTGTCAGCTCTACCTTGAGACCTGATGCGGCGGCACGGTCGACCAATGCACGCACGGTCTCGTCGTGAGGCATGGTCGGGGCGTCCTGGTCGCGCAGTACGCCGACGATCTCGCCCAGGCGCTCTGTCGCGGTAGCAGCCGACTCCCGGAGCTCACCGGCTGCAAGGCGATGCTCTTCCGGTAAGGACGGGTCCAACTCGAGCGCTGCAGCCCGTAGCGCGATCAGGCTCAGTTCGTGGCCGACGGAGTCGTGCATGTCCTCGGCGATGCGGGAGCGCTCACGGAGACGTTCCTGGTCGATCTCCATCTGCTGCTCGCGTTCGATCCGCTCTGCGCGCTCCCAGCCGGCTGTAGCGAGCAGGGCCTGCTGTGCGCGGTAACGGCCGATCAGCCAGGGCAGCACGACGACTAGTAGTGCCATCAGGAGCATCAAGAGCCACGTCAGCACTGCTTCTGTCGCCTGGCTGCGGGTCAGGGCTAGCGCGAGCATCACAAGCAACGACAGGGTGTTGAGGAGTACGAAGTGTTTGAGCTGTGTCTCGCGGCGACCGGCCAGGTAGCTCAGCAGGCTCACGGCCGGTACCAGCGCGATCTGTACGCCGTTCGTCGTACCAAGTGACACGACCAGGATCACGATCTCTGTCCACGACACGACAGCCAGCGCGGTCAGCGGCCACCTGCGTCTCGTGGCGACAGCAAGGGCGAGTACGGCGACGCAGCCGGCGCGGAACCAGTACGGGTCGTTGCGGGCACCGCTCTCACCGAGCACGAGGAGGCTCAGCGCGGCCCACAGACCTACGTCCCCCAGGAGCCGCCACTTCATGCCGTAGACGCTACACAGTCGCAGCACCGCGACCCTACTGCCGAAAGTCAGGTCGCCGCGTCGACGAGCGTGTACGGCACGTACGACAGGCTCGGCACCTGCTCACCGCGCAGCTGTGCGAGCAAGAGGTCGACAGCTTGGCGTCCCATCTCGGTCTGGTTCTGTTTGACGTGCAGGTACGGCGGTCCGCCGATGGAGTCACCCGGTGAGTCGAAGCAGGCCACCACGCGGTCCCCGCCGAGCACGCGGTCGACCATGCGGGCCAGGTTGTACTCACAGGCGAAGTACGCCGTCACCTCGGGCCGGCTGTCGCGGAACGCGCGGATGGTGTCCAGGTCCGCCCGTACGCTCTCGGTGGTCGTCGAGCCCGGCAGCGTGCTCCGCAGGTCGGTCAGCTCGTACGGCCGGCCGCGCTCGCCGAACGCCGTACGGAAGCCCTCCAGCCGGTCCTCGATAGAAGACGTGTTCACGGGCGGTGGCGAGACGAACGCGATGTGCTCATGCCCTTGGTCGAGCAGCCGTGTCGTCAACGCACGCGCCGCAGCCACGTTGTCGGTCAGCACCGCGGACACCGGGATCCCTGACAGGTGACGGTCCACCAGCACGACAGGGAACCCGTCCAGCACCTGCCGCAGCAGGCTGGCGTTGTAGAAGTCCCCGTGCACCGGGAACACGATCAGCCCGTCCACCGCGGCCACCAGCGAGTCAACGGCCTTCTCCTCATCCGTCTGACGCCCATGGGTACGCCGTACCACCAAGTGAGCGCCATACTCCGCGCAGCGCTCCTCGATCGCGTTCAAGAGGTCCAGCCCGTACGCCTCGGACATGTCCGGGACGATCAGCGCCACGGACCGCGCCTCCCGCCGCTGCACCGGCCGGAGCGGGACGGTCAGGTCCGTGAGGTCAGGTAACCGCCGTACGACGAAAGTCCCCTTGCCGCGGACGCGCTCCACCAGACCGGCTTCCCGCAGTACCTCCAGGGCGCGCTTGGAGGTGATCCGGCTGACCTCGAACTGCGCCGCCAACTCCATCTCCGACGGCACCCGGTCCCCCGGCCGCAGCGCCCCACGGCGCAACTGCTCCAGCACGTGAGCGCAGATCCGCTCGTACAGCAGTGTCACGAAGTCGCCACCTCACCTGTCCGCTTGACATATCCAATCATCCTCGCGGGAACTGTCGGTGGCGCCTGGCACCCTGACGGACATGGACATCGCGCGAAAGCTCGCCGTGGTCACCGGAGCCGCCGTCGGCATCGGGCGGGCCATCGCGGTCCGGCTCGCGGCGGCCGGAGCCGAGGTGGTGGTCGCGGACGTCGACGCTGCCGGCGCCGCGGAGACGTGCGCGCTGATCGGGCCGGCGGCGCGTTGCGTCGAGGTCGACCTGCGCGACGACGCGGCCGTCCGGGAGCTGATGGCATGCCAACCGCAGATCCTCGTCAACAACGCGGGCGGTGGAGCGGTGCTGAGACCGTGTTTTCCGGAGGCGAATCTCGCGCGATGGTCGGCGTCGCTCGACGTGAACCTGCGCGCCCCGATGCTCACCACCCAGCTCGCGCTGCCCGGCATGCGGGCGGCCGGCGGCGGGGCGGTCGTGAACGTCGGATCGACGGCAGGCCTGGGCTTCGAGCCACACGTGTCGCCGGAGTACAGCGCGGCGAAGGCGGCGCTGATCCGGCTGACCGCGACCTTGGCGCCGTTGCACGCCAGCCACGGAGTGCGGGTGAACTGCGTCGTCCCCGACTGGGTCGCCACACCCCGTGGGCTCCGGGAACGGGAGGCGCTGTCACCGGCCGAACGCGGCCCGGAACTGGTCCCGCTCGACTCGGTCACCGACGCCGTCGTCCGCTTCGTGACGGACGAGTCCCTCGCGGGTCGGGTGCTGCTTCTGGATCGCGCCGCCGAACCACGCTATTTGCCCTGGTCGCGGCCCCCTTCTGCTGACACGATTCCGCCATGACTCGCCCAGCGGTGCCCGCCTTCGCGGTGCGGCCGGTGGCGGCGGTGGCGGTTCTGGTCGGCGTCGTACTGACTGCGCTGTCCGGCCGCTACGGCTACCACCGCGACGAGCTGTACTTCATGGTCGCCGGCCACGACCTCAGCTGGGGGTACGTCGACCAGCCGCCGCTGACGCCGTTCATCGCGCGGGTGTCGACCACGATCTTCGGCGACACCGTGATGGGGCTGCGGGTGCTGTCGACGCTGAGCAGCGTCGCGACGATCGTCGTGGTCGCGCTGCTGGCCCGGGAGTTCGGCAGCGCGCGCCGCGGCCAGGTGCTGGCGGCGGTCTGTGCCGCGGTGTCCGGGTTCGTCCTCGGCGTCGGGCACATGGTGTCGACGGCGACGTACGACCTGCTGGCCTGGATGCTGATCGCGCTGTTCGCGGTCAAGCTGCTGCGGACGCGGGACGGCCGCTGGTGGCTGGCGCTTGGGCTGACGGCCGGGATCGCGCTGGAGAACAAGTACCTCGTCGTGCTGCCGATCGGGGCGTTGCTGGTCTCGCTGCTGATCGTCGGGCCGCGGAGCGTGCTGCGGTCCTGGTGGGTGCTCGCGGGCGTCGCCGTCGCGGGGCTGATCGCGTTGCCGAACGTCGTATGGCAGTTCCAGCACGACTGGCCACAGCTCAAGGTCGCGGGCGGGATCAGCTCCGACGACGGCACCGAGAACCGGATCATGTTCATCCCGCTGCAGATCCTCCAGTTGTCGCCGTTCCTGGTCACGGTCTGGGTCGCCGGGTTCCGCCGGATCTGGCGTTCGTTGCCTTGGGCCCGTGCCGTCGCGCTCGCCTACCCGGTGCTGTGCGTCGTCGTACTCGCGGTCGGCGGGAAGTCGTACTACGCCCTGCCGCTGCTGCTCGTCCTTGTCGCGGCCGGGTCCGAGCCGACGCTGCGCTGGGTTGAGCGGCGGCGACGTACGGCTGCCGTGACGTTGGTGCTGACGGCGCTGACGTCGGCGTTGTTCACGCTGCCGGTGCTGCCGGCGTCGGCGGCGGACTTCGTCATACCGGTGAACAAGGAGCAGGGCGAGCAGATCGGCTGGCCCGCGTTCACCGACGCGGTGGCTGACGCCTGGAAGCAGGTGCCTGACCAGTCCACGGCGACCATCCTGACCGGGAACTACGGAGAGGCCGGCGCGCTCGTCCGGTACGGTCCGGCGCGCGGGCTGCCGATGCCGTACTCGCCGCACATGAGCTTCTGGGAGTGGGCGCGACCTGCCGACTCGCAGACCGGGCCGGTGCTGCTCGTGGAGCTCGAGCGGACGCCGATCTTCGAGAAGTACTTCCGCGACTGCCACCAGATCGGGACCGTGCACAGCATCGTGTCGAACGACGAGGACGGTACGGCGCTCGTCCTGTGCGCGGGACCGGCCGGCCTGTGGTCGGAGGTTTGGCCGAAGATCCGGCAGTACTACTAAGGCTTGAGCGCCAGCTTTCCGACAGTGGCGCGAGCTTCCAACTCGGCCAGGGCTTTCGGGCCGTCGGCAAGGTCGTAGACGGTGGGCTCGCCTGGCGGATACACACCTTTGGCGATCAACTGGTGGAGTTCTTCCAGCGCGGCGGCGAAGATGTCCGGCGCCTGCTGGATCGTGGTCGTCAGGTGCTGGCCGATCACGTGCACGGGGTGCTTGAAATTCAGCTCCCAGTTGCTGACCGTCGCCTCGCCGGCGGCCGCGCCGATCACGACCACCTTGCCCGTGACCCGGCGCGCCACCTCGATGCTCTGGCGGAACGTCGTACCGCCGACCGACTCGAGCACGACGTCGACGCCGCCGGCCAGCCGCAGTACCTCGTCGGTGAGGTCCGCGGTGCGGTAGTCGATCACGTGATCCGCGCCGAGGCGGCGTACGACGTCGTGCTTGGCCGCGGAAGCGGTCGCGATCACGGTTGCGCCGTAGTGCTTGGCGATCCGGACAGCCGCCTGGCCGACGCCGCCGGCCGCTGCGTGGATGAGTACGGTGTTGCCGGCTTTGAGCTGGCCGAGCGGGCGGAGCGAGATGAGCGCCGTCGCCCAGTTGAGCGTGAGACCGAGGGTTTGCTCGTCGTTCCATCCGTCCGGCAGTGGCACGAGCCCGACTGCCGGCACCACGACGTACTCCGCGAACGCCCCTGCCCCGGTGCCGATCACGTGCTGCCCCACGGCCGCGGTCGTCACGCCCTCGCCCAGTGCGACGACCTCCCCGGCGGCCTCGAACCCGGCGATGTACGGCGCTCGCGGACCACCGTCGTACGTCCCGCGGGACTGCATCACGTCCGCGAAGTTGACCCCCGCGGCACCGACCCGCACCAGCACCTCCCCGGCGCCGGCCACAGGCACCGCCACGTCCACCAGCCGCAGCCCCTCAGGCCCGGTCAACGCCTGCTGCTCCAACGCCCGCATGATCCGCTCCTTCGCTGCTCGACCGTGATCATACATCTGTTCGCCATCCGTCGAACACAAATCCCGTCGCCCTCGCGGCTGCCGCACCGCTAACGTCCCCTCGATGGAGCTCACCACCCCGAGACTCACCCTCCGCAGCCCGATCGAGTCCGACTTCCAGATGCTCTGCGAACTCTGGACCGACCCCCGAGTAGCCCGCTTCATGGACGACTACGGCCCCCGCGATATCCCTTCCGTCCGCGCCTGGCTCGACCTCCACACCAACCCCACCAGCCAGAACAGCACCCACCTCCAACTGATCCTCACCCGCCACACCACCCCCATCGGCTGGCTAGGCCTAGGCGAAAGCAACTCCCCCATAGCCGCCTGGAGCTTCGGCTACGCCATCCACCCGACCCACCGCTCCCACGGCTACGCCACCGAGGCCCTGTCCGCAGCCCTAACCCACTGCCACCAAACCCTCGCCATCCCCACCCTCTGGGGCGAATGCCACCCACCCAACAAAGCCTCAGCCCACGTAATGCTCACCGCCGGCATGACCGAAATCCCCCCATCCCCCACCAACCGCCGCTTCCTCTACACCCCCACCCCCCTCCCCCCAACCTGACGCGCCGCCCCACCACCCCACCCCCACCCGGCGCGACACCCACCACCCACCGGATCGCCCACCCATGGACGGGTCGCCCGCCCGCAATCCACACCGGCAAGCCCACCCACACCCGCACGCCCAGCCACACCCGCACGCCCACCCACGCTGGCAAGCGCCCACCCGGCCGACGCGCCCCACCCACACCCCACCCACGCCAGCACGCCCCCGCACGCCCATCCCACCCGCACGCTCGCCCACCCGCACACCCACACCGGCAAGCGCCCACGCTGGGCGAGACGCCTACCCACACCAGCACGCGCTGACCCTGGCTGACATCCCCCGCCGACACGACGCGCCCACCCCCGGCTGCCATGCCACCCTGGCCAACACGCCCACCCGCCAGCACGCACCCACCCTGGCCGACACGCCCACCCACGGACGGGTCGGCCCGCCCGCGACCCCACCCCGGCTCGGCGACCCGCCTGCACCCGCCGGATCGGCTCACCTCCCGGCCAGCGGCTCGGGCACCCCGCCTACCCGCACAGGCTCAGCTCACCTTCCCACCCACCGGCTCGCACGCCCCGCCTACCCACAGAGGCTTCAGCTCCCCCGCCACCCCACGGCGGCACAGCCCCGCGCTCGGCCGACCAGCCAGCCCGCCGCGCAGGTCCAGCCGCACGCCCTCCACCGACCGGCCGGCCAACTTCAGGTTGGACACCAGCGGACCTCCAGCCCATCACAAGTCGCGCCGGGCAACGCGCGGCAGGCGTGACGACCCCCATCCGCCCGGATTGTGATGGCGTGGCGATGCGGACCGAAACAAGATCGCGAACCACGCCGCGACGCGGCGACCCAGACGTGAGCCCACCGCAGCGGGAAGTGTCGGCCGACGGTGGCGCCGCGACCGTCTCCTACGTCACCGCGGGTGAGCAGACCCGCACAACCCCAGCTCGCGCAGCCCGACCCGAGCACGTGCCCCCCAGTCCGACCCGACCCCAGCCGCCGAGCCGACTCCGCGACTGAACCCGAGCAGGTGAGCCGACTGCGCGACCGAGCCCGTGCAGGTGAGCTGACTGTGCGACCTGGCCCCCGCCGCCCAGCGAAGCGAAGGCGCAGGGGGCGCGGGTGGCGGAGCCCCCGCCGCGCGGCGAGCGGAGCGACGCCGCACAAATGACGAAGGCGACGTGGTCAGCGCACGGAGTGCGCGACACACGTCGCCTGTCGCCTTCGTGGACGATACTGGGATCGAACCAGTGACCTCTTCCGTGTCAGGGAAGCGCGCTACCGCTGCGCCAATCGTCCGTGCGCTGTACGAGGTGGAGACGGGATTCGAACCCGTGTACACGGCTTTGCAGGCCGTTGCCTCGCCTCTCGGCCACTCCACCACTGAGAGCCGAACCCTCTCCGAGCGGACGACCGGGTTCGAACCGGCGACCTCAACCTTGGCAAGGTTGCGCTCTACCAACTGAGCTACGTCCGCATTGCGACCGGGTTTTTCCGTCCCCCGGCGCGAGAAGAACATTAGCCCATCTCCGCCCGAGTTCAAAAACGGGGGTCCCCGGTACGTCGACGTACGGTCATCAACTGGTCACCTCGGACGGCCCGCGCGGCGAGCGATCACCTGCGCACTAAGGTGTTCCGCGGAAGGAGCACCACATGCGTATCTGGCTCAACGGCGACCTGCTGGACGACGCGGCGACGGTCTCGCCGCTGGATCACGGGCTGACCACCGGCGACGGCGTCTTCGAGACGATCAAGATCGAGGACGGCAGGCCGTTCGCGGTACGCCGGCACCTGGAGCGGCTGGTCCGCTCGGCGGTCGGTCTCGGCCTGCCGACGCCGGACCTGACCGCGATCGAGGGCGGCATCGACGCGGTCGTCGCGGCGGACCCGGGCATCCCGTTCGGCCGGCTGCGGATCACGTACACCGGCGGCGTGTCGCCGCTCTCGTCGGACCGCGGCACCTCCGGCCCGACGATCCTGATCGCGACGCAGGAGATCAAGCGGCCGGCGCCGACGTCCGCGATCGTCACGGTCCCGTGGGTGCGCAACGAGCGCAGCGCGGTCGCCGGTCTCAAGACCACGTCGTACGCCGAGAACGTCCGCGCACTCGCCTACGCGAAGGAACGCGGCGGCAGCGAGGCGATCTTCGCGAACACGGTCGGCGACCTGTGCGAGGGCACCGGGTCGAACATCTTCTGCGTCTACGACGGTGAGCTGGTCACGCCGACGCTCGCGTCCGGCGCGCTCGCCGGGGTGACCCGGGCGCTGGTGCTGGAGTGGTTCGGCGGCGTCGAGCGCGACGTACCGCTGGCGAAGCTGTCCGAGGCCGAGGAGATCTTCCTCACATCGACAACTCGTGACGTCCAGGCGATTCAGCGTGTCGACGACCGCGAACTGCCCGCACCCGGCGTGATCACGGCACAGGCCGCGAAGATCTTCGCCGAGCGCTCGGCGCAGGACCCCAACCCCTGACGGTCACCCGCCACTCACCAACCCGCCGGCAACCGCCCGCCGACCGTTCGGCGCAGGACCTCAATCCCTGACGGTCACCCGCCACTCACCAACCCGCCGGCAACCGCCCGCCGACCGTTCGGCGCAGGACCTCAATCCCTGACGGTCACCCGCCACTCACCAACCCGCCGGCAACCGCCCGCCGACCGTTCGGCGCAGGACCTCAATCCCTGACGGTCACCCGCCACTCACCAACCCGCCGGCAACCGCCCGCCGACCGTTCGGCGCAGGACCTCAATCCCTGACGGTCACGCGCCACTCACCAACCCGCCGGCAACCGCCCGCCGACCGCCCAGCCAGCGGCGCCATGCCGCTGACCAGCGACGTTGGTGAGTGGCGCCGGTGCGCCCACTCCCCACCCAAGACCGCGCGCGTGAGACAACCGCCGACTGTGGGGCCGGTCAGTCGCGCGGGCTGCTGACCCCTGACTGCGCGGACCGCGCGGACCGCGCGCCGAACTGCCGGCCGCCACCCGACGTCTCCTCGTCCAGCGGCGGTTGGCCGCCGACGGTGGGTTCGTCAGTGGCGCGGGCCTGTCGATCCCGCCCGACGGCGCCACGGCATACGCTGCCGGTTGCTCGCCGAAGGGCTGGTCCGCGGTGCGGGTCCGGCTACTCCCCCGATGCCTTGCGGCGTTCGCGGTACGCCGCAACGTGCAGGCGGTTGCCGCACGTACGGGCGTCGCAGTACCGCTTCGAACGGTTCCGGGAGAGGTCGATCAGGGCGTCGTCGCAGTCCGGGGCCTCACAGCGGCGGAGGCGTTCGCGTTCGCCGGCCGAGATCACCTGGGCGAGCGCGATCCCGCACTCCACCGTGATCCGGCAGGCCAGCGAAGCACCCGCGCGGGAGTAGTGGATGTGCCACGGGTGCCCGTCGTGGTTCGTGAGCCGCGGGGTCGACGTACCGCGGGCGATGATCGCGTTGATCATCGTCGCCGCCGCCGCGTCGGAATCGGTCGTGAACACCGGCGCGAACAGCGGCCGCAGATCGCGGACCTCGGCCAGGTCCTTCTCCGACAACGAGTCGACCGCGCTGAACTCCCGTTCCTGGACGAACTTCTCCAACTCCTCAAGAGTCTCCAGCGAATCGACCTGGCTGTTCGGTCCGGGCAGGGTGTTGACGAGCCGGACCAGCGTCCCGAGCGCCTGCTCGGTGTCGTGCGAGAAAGTCACAATCACGTCTCCAACGCGACGGGATCTCCGTCCTGACCCAAGAGTAGCCCGGCCCGATTAGATCGGCGCCTCATCATGCGCTATGGTTTCACCCGCAACACCCCATCTGAAACACCAGCACCACGCTGGGCGATTGGCGCAGTGGTAGCGCGCTTCGTTCACACCGAAGAGGTCACTGGTTCGAACCCAGTATCGCCCACCCGAAGAACACGCAGGTCAGAGCGGGAACCCAGCACCAGCCGGGTCCCCGCTCTTCTCGTTTTAGCCCTCGTCAGGCAGCGAAAGGCAGCAAGAGCCCCTAGGACGCGCTCCTGAGAGCCTCCCTGGACGTGCGTGTAGATCGCCAGCGTCGTCGTCGGCCGCTCGTGCCCCATCACCCGCTGTACGTCGGGAACCGGCACACCCGAGGTGATCAGCCACGACGCGTAGGAGTGCCGGAGGTCGTGGAACCTCAGACCGCCGTCGGCGCGCCGTGAGACCGCCTTCACGGCCTGCGCCTTCGTCTTGAACAGCTCGGACTCGTCTCCGGCCGGGGTCGGCCAACTCCCCCGGAACTTGTCGCCTTCCTGGCCTACCCACCCGAGCAGCCCAGCCCGCATGAGCGAGGGTCGCCAGATCCGCGCCCGGAACAGAGTCCGTCGCAGCGGCGTGCCAGCCTCATTGATGAACACCTCCCCCGCCTGACCGGTTCCGTACAACTCGCGGTACTCCTCCAGGAGGTGCCCCACCATCGAGGGGAGGGGCACCACTCGTCGCCCAGCTCTCGACTTCGGATAGGGCTTCGGGCTGACGTGACCATTGACCTCGACGGCAACTCGCTCAACCCGGATCGTCCCGGCCGCAACGTCCACGGATTCCCAGCGGAGCCCCACGCATTCGCCCCACCGCAGGCCTGTGCCGCCAGCAAGCGCGACGATTGCACGGTGACGTTCCGGAACGGTCGGGAGGAGCCGCTCGGTGAACTCCTCCCGGCTGATCGGCTGCCGGTCGCCCGCCGTCTGTCGCTTCTTCGGCAGCCGGACATCCTTCGCGGGATTCACCGTGATCAGACGATCGCGGCTCGCGGCCTTGAGAACGGCGCTGAATAGGCGGTGGCATTCGCCAACCGTGGACGGCGATAGCTGACGGGACAGGCCGGTCACCCACTTCTGCGCCGACGAATGGTCGATAGCCGCTAGTGGCGCGTTCGCCCAGTGCGCGACCACGTGGTTCTTCAACAGCGATCGATCACGTGCGCGCGTCGTCAGCTCGACGTTGTGCGATTCCAACCACTGCGCCGCATACGTGCCGAACTTGATGCGTCGGGCGGCGTGCGGGTCGACGTACGTCCCGGTGTTCTTTGCCGCTTCGATTGTCGCCAGGAAGGCCGCAGCCTCCCGGCGAGTGGTGAACGTCTTTGACGGCTGGCGGCCGGTCGCGTCGCGCCAGCACGCCCCAGACCAGCCGAAGCGCACCCCACCGGCCGACGCCGTCGCCGTGGTCCCGACGACGTTCAACACTCTCAACGCCTGGGCCAACGGCACTGCCAACACCTACCCGCTGACCACGCTCTGCGCGGCATTGGGCGCGCGGACCATGACAGTCGCCGTTCCGTTTGCCAAGCATGATCTTGCGGGTCATCCGGCCTGGCTGGCTTCCCTCGCGGTGCTCCGGTATGCGGGAGTGAGAATCCTCGATCCCCACGACGGGTCTCGCGTTTCGTTGAAGCCGGTCACCAGCGGAACCGGCGCTGACGTAAGCTCCGACTTTCAGTGGCAATGGGTCTTGGATGCGCTTGCGGAAGGCCCAGAATATCTGGGCCCCCGCTGGCACGGTGAGTCGCCGATCAGACGCGCGCCATCAGAAGTACCGCCAAGAATGCGACCGCAACAAAGACCAGGATGATTGCCCAGCCGCTCCAAAGAAACTTCCTTCGGGCAACCTTCGAATTCGCCCATGCTTGAGCGCTAATCTCATCCACTAGTCGCGCCTCATCTATGACGAGACTCTGGAAGACGGCGCGGTAATCCTCGTAACGCGTGTACCTCTTGGCCACATGGTTGAAGTAGATGAGGTTCTGCGGATTCTGCCTCACCCATAATCTTGGCACGAGACACATTCCAGCACACAGGACCGACCCAAGCACCCCAGTCACACAGCAGATTACAAGGATCAAATCACCTGGACTTAGCGTCGCATCCTTGGTCAGGTTATAAACGGTCCCCGCGATAACACCGCCCGCGGCTAGCGCGGCCGTCGCCTTTACCTCCGAGGCTCGAACCCACCCGGTCACCACGTCCAGTATCTTCCACGCCTGCTCAGTTCCTACCGATACGACCTCGACCAGGGATTCGTCGAGTCGTTCGGGCCTTCTCCTCAGGCGAGACAAGATCGTCATCGTGGGCCCACATGGCGAAGCTCGCGCGCCCTCCTGGCCTTCTCGGTGACCACATTGCCGAATTGCGACTTCAGGACCTCAGCCCGCAAGTGTGAGACATCGTCGCGCTTCTTCTTGCCATCCATGATTGCCTGGCAAAACTCCGCACCGTGAGTGTCACACCACCCTGCAACCAGCAGCCGACCCTGCGCTTCCGGCTCTCCGTCAGGCAGGTTGTTGACCTCGATATTGTTCCAAATATTCAAGCTCGGACCGTCGGGGCAGCCGCAACTGATCGCTAGATAGTCATTCTTCTCAACCATGTCCCAAACACATCCAGTGACTATGACCTGATTTCGGTCTGCGGTCTGCGCCGCCTTGGCTGCGTAGTTCACGGCCTTGCCCGCCCACACGGGTTCTTGCTCGTTCGGGTTTCGAGGCGTTCCAACTCGCTTAACCAGCAGTCGACCTTCCGCGACGCCTACCTTGAAGCCGGTCAAAGGGCTATCAGGCCACTTCGTTTCAAGCCGCTTGGAAAATTCGTCTGAGAACGTTCGAATGGTGATTGCCGCACACATAGCACGCTCGAAGTTGCTCTCCCCCCAAAAGAGAGCAAAGGCACCGTCCCCTTGGATTGCAATGAAGTCTGCGCCGAATCGATTGAAGATCTTGACGACATTGCCGGTTCCTGCCTCATAGATACTCGCAGTCGATGCGGCATGCTTACCGGTGCCGAGTTTGGTCGAACCTTTCAAATCGGCAACGACGGCTAGAACGCCGGAGACTTTAAGCCATCGCCGTGCCTCGATTGGCAGCTTTGAAATGTCTAAGGTCTTTCCACTGTCGACTACTTCCGGAGTGGACTTCAGCTCGTCTCGCACGCTCTCGTCGAGTTCTTTAAGCATGCCTTTGAGATCGATGATCTCCCCCACCATTGCCCCCCTGGCAATCCGATGATGCGTTACAGGTCCACGCGGCTTGTCGCGCAGAGTTGAAGGAGGCTAGCCAAGCGTGTCTGAGTGGATTAGTCCAGACCCTGCGAGCCCCACGCTGCCGCCGACGAGCCGCCGCAATGCTCCCGCCCCTCTGCAGGCCGTAGGCGCGCTGGCCTGGTCCTCACGGGCGAAACACGAGATCAATGGTGCCGCGCCATCCCTCCTCACCAGCGTGATCGGTCGTTGCGCCGACCCTGCATGTCGGTATTTCCTCAAGTCCTGCGTCAAGCAGCGCCTGACGCAGGGCCAGCGCGGCGTCGACAGCCTCTGCCGGGGCCGGGTATGTGTCTGCCGTACTAGCCATCACCCTGGTGAACACGCTTGAGGTCCGGATCTCCCAGCCGTGCTGCGGGTCGCTCTCGCCGTCGACCGCGAGCCGACCGAGGATCGCCTTTATCTCAGTCATGTCGGTGACACTAGCGGCGACCGTCGGCATCTGGCACTCGCACCGCCGCCGCAAGCCGACGTGTGAGGTGGGCGCCGAGGCAGCGGAAAGGCAGCAAACCGCGTGGTCGGCGGGAGTCACAAGCTGACGTCGCTGCAGTAACAGAGGGAGTCGGAGAACGTCGCGGGGCTCACTGGTACGCGAGAACCGCCTTCACACCGAAGAGGTCACTGGTTCGAACCCAGTATCGCCAACGAAGGCGACAGGCGACGTGTGTCGCAAAGCGTTCCGCTTTGCTGACCACGTCGCCTTCGTCATTTGTGCGGCGTCGCTCCGCTCGCCGCGCAGCGGGGGCTCCGCCACCCGCACCCCCTACGCCTTCGCTCCGCTCGGCGGCGGGGGTGCGCCTTCGCTTCGCTCGACGGGATCAGGTGTGGGCTGGGGCCAGGAGAGGACGTGTGGGTGGGAGGCCGTTCGCGGGGGCTTCTATGAGGGCTGCGCAGGTTGGGGTGCCGCATTCGCAGTCGAAGGTCGTCAGGGTGGTTGCTTGGGTGGCTAGTTGGGTGTTGCTCAGGCGGAGGTAGGACTGGCGGGTGGGGGTGTCGGGGTTTGTGGTCAGGTACGGGGCGAAGTGTTGTTCTACGGCTGCGAGGGTTTGGGGGATGGATTGGTTGTCGACCTCGAGAACCGGTGCCTGGGTGTCTGACAGCTGGTCGTGGATCAGTTGCCGGCCCCAGATGAAGCCTTCGTGGTTGATGCCGGGGTTTCGCACGTCGAGTCTTGCTGCTTGTTCGGGTTTGGAGGGCATCAGCCAGAGGGCGTTGCGAGCAGTGCCGGCCATGGTGGGGGTGACGAAGGCGCCTTCGACGATGACGGGGGCGTCGGCGGGGTAGGCGCGGATGTCTTCGAGGATCATCGGGGCGCGGTCGAAGGTGCCGGGGTCGGTTCCTGGTACGTAGAGGCCGGCGGCGGCCGCTCGGGCCTCGTGGGCAGAGGCGTGGGCGTCGACGCTGTACCAGATGTAGCCGTGTTTCCGGGCGAACAGCCGGCTGAGGGTGGACTTCCCGGCCGCGGCGGGGCCGCCCACCCAGAGGATGGTCATTCGGGGAAGACCTCCGGAAACAGGTCGTCGGGGATCAGGAGCGGGCGGTTGAGTACGACGGACCGCCACGCCGTCGGAAGCTCCGGAAACGGTCCCCGCGGACCCGCACCCAGGCGACCCTCGAGGGCGAGCGCTACGGGGCCGGTGGTTGTCGGGCGGACGTTGGTGCCGGCGCCGTTCAGGAGTTCCAGGAGGACTTCGTACACGTCCGCGGGAAGGCTGCCGTCGATGACGTCGCACCAGACCTTGGCCCGGCCGCCGGCCTTGAGGCCGACACCCAGGAACAGCCCCAGGTCGCCAAAGGCCTGCGCGTAGTAGCCGAAGTACCTCGTGCACGTCCAGACCAAGGTCTTGGTGTACGCCGCCAGCTCCCCCGTCCCAGCGGGCAATCGTTCCTTGAGTACTGCGTCGGGCTGGTAGAGCCGGGCTGCGCCTAGCTGGAAGTACGGCGTCATTCGCCGGACGATAGCGACCCGTCGGCTCAGTGTTTGACGAGGTCCTCGCTGAGGTTCCACAGGCGTGTGGCGGACTCGGGGTCGATTGCGTGCGGTACGACGTCGGAGCGGACGTCCGGGTCGTGGAAGTCGGTGCTGCCTATCAGGTCCAGCGGGGAGATGTCGTTGTCCTTCAGGTATGTCCCGCCGTGGCCTTCCAGTAGCGGGCTGGTGGCGCCGAAGACTGCCGTGCTGGCGCCCTGTTGAGGGGTTTTGCGTTCGCGGGACGGGTCGAGGATCTGGTTGCCGTCGGCGTCGACCAGGCCCATCGCCTTGTGGTCCTCCAGCGAGAGCCACGGCGTACGGGTCTCCCCCACGGGCAGATGCGGGCCGAGGTTCGTGGTGATGACGATGCCGGGGTGTACGGCGAAGGCGTGGATGCCGTACTGCGACCACCGCCGCTCGAGCTCCACCGCGAACAGCACGTTCGCGGTCTTCGACTGACCGTACGCGAGCAGCGGGTCGTACCCCTCCTCGAACTGTGGGTCGCCCCAACGAATGTCGGACAGTCGGTGCCCGCCCGAGGTCACGTTCACGATCCGGGCGCCGTGCGCCGCCCGCAGCGCGGGCAGCAAGCCGAGGGTGAGCTGGAAGTGCCCGAGGTGGTTCGTCGCGAACTGCGACTCGTACCCGCGGGCGTCCCGCTGCAGCGGCCCCGCCATGATGCCGGCGTTGTTGATCAGGATGTGCAGCGGCCGCCCGGTCGCGAGGTACCGTTCGACGAACGCGTCGATCGACAGCGGGTCGAGCAGGTCGAGCTGACTCGCGTCCGGGTCCTCGACCGCCGCCGGGTCGCGGACGGCGACCGTCACGTGCGCGCCCGCCTTGCGCAGGGCGCGGGTCATCTCCAGGCCGAGGCCGCGGTGCCCGCCGGTGACGATCGCGTTCTTACCGGTCAGGTCGATGCCTTCGAGTACGTCGTCCGCGGTCGACGCGGCGGTGAATCCGGTACCGATGAGCTGCTGTCTGGTCATGCCTCCACCCTGGCGCGGGATCGGCGTACGATGAATAAGTATCCGTCCACGTTTTCTTCGCGAGAGTACAGATGACCGATCAGCTGTCCGAGGTGTTCGAGCTCGTCGAGGTGCGCGGGCTGGTCTCCGGCGGGTTCGTCGTCCAGGGCCCGTGGGTGTCGCGCGCGACGCTGCGGGAGACGTTCAAGTTCATCGCGATGGTCGGCGGTCGCGCCCGGCTGACGACCGACGGCATCGACGCGCCGATCGAGCTGCGTGCGGGCGATGTCGCGATCCTCAACAACCGCACGCGGCTGGAGCTGGCCGGCGGGTCCGGCGACGGCCCGGTCCAGCAGGTCGAGCCGGTCGAGACCGGGCTGGAACTGCTCGATGCCGACTGGGCCAGCAACGACATCGTCATCGGCGGCCGCATCGACCTGAACGAGGCCGGGCGAACCCTGCTCGGCGAGGCGCTGCCGCCCGTCGCACATGTCCAGGCCTCCCCCAGCACCGGCGCGAACCTGCGCGGCAGCCTGCACCGGCTGTTCGCCGAGGTCACGAGCGACCGGATCGGCTCCGCGTTCGCGATCCGCCAGCACGCGCAGCTCGTACTCCTCGAGGTCCTCCGCACGTACGTCGAACAGGCCGAGCTCCCGCCCGGCTGGCTGCGCGTCCTGACCGACGAACGCCTCCGTCCAGCACTCACGCTGATGCACTCGCAGCCGGACACGCTGTGGGGCCTCAACGAACTCGCACACGCCGCCGCGATGTCCCGCACTGCGTTCGCCGAGCGCTTCCGCGCCGTCGCGGGCATGCCGCCCCGCGCGTACCTGAACCGCTGGCGCATGATGCTCGCACAACGCGCCCTTCGCAACGGAGACGTCAGCGTTGGGTCACTCGCGACCGAGCTGGGCTACGCCTCCGAGAGCGCCTTCAGCACTGCGTTCAAACGCGAGGTCGGCGAGTCACCATTGCGCTACCGCTTCAACGCCCGCGCTCAGGCCGTGTCCAACTGAGCCACCAGCTCGCCGTCCAGCTGCAGCTCAACCGCACCCAGCGCCTCCTCCAGCTGCGCCAGCGACGACACACCGACCAGCGGTACGACGCCATGGTGCAACAGCCACGCGAGTACTACCTGGTTGACCGTCACGCCCAGCTCCCCTGCGACCCGGCGGATCGCTTCGAAGCGCATGTACGCCGTCGGATGCGCATAGCCGCGCTGTTCCGAGAAGGGCCGCTCAGGGCGTACGTACGACCCGGTCAGCAGCGGCTGGTACGCAACCAGCGTCACGTCCGGGTGTTCCGCCAGGTAGTCGTAGTGCTCGATCCCCGCATGCTGGAGGTGCGGTGTGCCGCGTCGCAGAACCCCTTGCAGCGCGGGAGGATTCGGCCACAGGTACGTCGAGTGCTGCTGGATCACGGTGTACTGCGCAACGCCTTGAGCGGCTGCGGTCTGCCGAGCGCGGTCGAATCGCCAAGTGGCGGTGTTGCTGCAGCCGATCCGCGCCACGACCCCGTCCGCCGCCAGCTGGCCAAAGGCCGCCACGGTCTCCTCCAACGGAGTACTGCGGTCGTCGATGTGCGCGTAGTACAGGCCGATCCGTTCAACACCCAACCGCGCCAGACTGCCCTTCACGGCCTCACTGACGGCTCCTCCACTCAAGCCCTCCCAGTGTGCGTCTCCAGGATCGCCAGGCACGGTCGTACGCGCACCACACTTCGTAGCGATCACCAGGTCGTCGCGGTCGGCGCGGTTACGCAGCCAACGCCCGAGCAGCTCCTCGCTCTCCCCGCCGTGCCCGACCCACTGGTCAAGAGAGCCAGTGGCCGTCAGTCATCAGCACGCGGGCCTTCAGCTCCTCGACCTCGCGCCAGGCCTGGATCTTGGTTGGCGTTACCCGGAAGAAGGGGTAGTTCGGCAGCGGGCGGGGGTCGAAGCCGGCCTTGGCCGCGAAGGCCGCGGCCTCGGCGTCGGTCGGGGTGACCAGCTCGGCGGTGCCGGTCACGTGGATGACGTCGCGGACCTCGCCGAGGGTCAGCTGGACCCGCGGGTTCGCGATCAGGTTGCGTGCCGTCGGGTTCGTCCGCGACGTCGACAGCAGCAGCGTCCCGTCGGTCCACAGGAACGAGAGCGGCATCAGGTACGGCGTACCGTCGAGCGAGGCCGTCGACACCCACGCGTCGACGTCCTTCTCGAGACGGTCCAGGGTGTCCTGCTTGCGGACCGCCGGCGGGCGGGCTGCCTCCGTCATCGCGCACTCCTCTGTCACATGTCGTCCTCGGGCTCCGTCAATCGTGGTGACGGCGCTGGGCCGGACAGTGTGACAGGTGAGAGGTTGGGCGACATGACCGGGGACGACTGGCTGGCAGTGCGGTTCGAGGAGAACCGGGACCGGCTGCGCGCCGTCGCGTACCGGATCCTCGGCTCCGAGCCGGAGGCCGAGGACGCGGTCCAGGAGACCTGGATCCGGCTCAGTCGCAGCGACACCGAGGCGATCGACAACCTCGGCGGCTGGCTGACCACGGTCGTCGGGCGGATCTGCCTGGACATGTTGCGGTCCCGGCGCGGCCGGCCCGAGCTCCCGGTCGACGAGCACTCCCCCGTACTCGCGGACGACGCCGTACCGGATCCCGAGCTCGAGGCGATCCAGGCGGACTCGGTCGGGCTGGCGCTGCTCGTCGTACTCGAGACGCTGTCGCCGGCCGAGCGGCTGGCGTTCGTGCTGCACGACCTGTTCGCCGTACCGTTCGAGGACATCGCGCCGATCATCAAGAAGTCGCCGGCCGCGGCGCGGCAGATCGCGAGCCGGGCGCGGCGGCGGGTCCGCGGTACGCCGGAGCCGACCGACGTGGATGTCCTGCGCCAGAAGGAAGTCGTGACCGCGTTCCTGACCGCGGCGCGCGAGGCCGACTTCACCGCACTGCTCGCCGTACTGGACCCGGAGGTCGTCGTGCGCGGGGACGCGAGCGCCGCGTCGTACGGGTCGACGATGTCGCCGTTGTCCGGCGCCGCGGAAGTCGCGCGGGCCTTCAACGGACGGGCGCGGGCCGCGAAGCTCGTGCTCGTCGACGGGATGCCCGGGCTGGTGTGGATGCAGCGCGGCGAACCGTTGATTGTGTTCTCTTTCACGGTCGTCGGCGGGCGTGTCGCCGCGATCGACCTTCGGGGCGATCCGGAGTACCTCGAAAGCGTCGATCTCGTGACCTTGCGGGCCTGATCCGGCGGCGTGGCGAGTGGACAGCGCCGGCGCGAATCGTGCGCCGGGCAGAGCGTCCCGGAAGCACCCGGAATCCGGTTTTTGCGGACGCGAAAAGTGCGCTACTGTTCTGCTCTCGCAGGGAGCGGAAACGCTCACAGCGAAGCGCGGACGTAGCTCAGTTGGTAGAGCGCAACCTTGCCAAGGTTGAGGTCGCCGGTTCGAACCCGGTCGTCCGCTCGGAGAGGGTTCGGCTCTCAGTGGTGGAGTGGCCGAGAGGCGAGGCAACGGCCTGCAAAGCCGTGTACACGGGTTCGAATCCCGTCTCCACCTCGTACAGCGCACGGACGATTGGCGCAGCGGTAGCGCGCTTCCCTGACACGGAAGAGGTCACTGGTTCGATCCCAGTATCGTCCACGAAGGCGATGGGCGACGTGTGTCGCAAAGCGTTCCGCTTTGCTGACCACGTCGCCTTCGTCATTTGTGCGGCGTCGCTCCGCTCGCCGCGCGGCGGGGGCTCCGCCACCCGCACCCCCTACGCCCTCGCTTCGCTCGGCGGCGGGGGTTGGGTTGCGCAGTTGGCTCACCTGCTGGGGTTGGGTCGTGCGGTTGGCTCACCTGCTCGGGTTGGGTCGCGCGGTTGGTTCACCTGCTGGGGTTGGGTTGCGCGGTTGGTTCGCCTGCTGGGGTTGGGGTTTGTCAGTTGTGGCGGGCTTGGGCGATGACTGCTAGGAGGAGTACTGCGGCTCCTGTGATGGCCAGTGGGGTGAGGTGTTCGTGGAAGGCGGCTATGCCTATGGCTGTGGCTACTACGGGTTCTAAGAGGGCTATTACCGCTGCTGTTGATGCCTTGAGGGTTCTTAGGCCGGCGTAGAAGAGCGTGTAGGCCAGGGCGGTGGGGACCAGGCCGAAGTATGCGATCAAGAGCCAGCCTGTCCACGTGGTTGGGAGTTCTGCGAACGGGGCTAGTAGTAGGGCTCCGGTGGTGAAGCCTACGAGGGCTGTTGTCAGAGGGTCTTGGCTCTTGCGGTTCAGGAGTGTCGTTAGCGAGTAGCCCGCGGCTGAGGCCAGGGCTGCTGCTATGCCGGTGAAGCTGGCGGTGCCGGTTGTGGCTGTGAGAAGGATCAGGCCGGCTATGGCCATGAAGGTGGCTGTGGTGAGGCGTTCGCGGGCGGCGATGGTGATGATCACCGGGGCGGCGCCAAGAGCGATGACGGTGGCGATTCCTACGCCTACGCGTGGGATTGCGGTGAAGTAGCCGAGCTGGCAGATGGCCAGGCCGACGCCGCTGAGCGCAGTACGTGGCTGCACAGGACGGCGGCGTACGGCGGGCAATAGCCAGACGGCTGCGGCGGCCAGGCGCCAGAAGGAGGTGGCCAGCGGGGACAGGCCGGCGTACGTCGACAGCAAGGCGCCGGTGGGGCCGCCGGTGCCCCAGGCGAGGGCGGCGAGGACTACGAGGACAAGGGCACGCCGATGGTGCATCGGACACTCCGGTGGTGTTCGCAACGAGTAAGGGCGCGTCTGCGAACAGCCCGAAGAAGCCCGGGTCGCAGGACCCGGGCGCGTGGGGAAGCCGTCCGCTAAGCGACGGCCGGCGGAGTGATGATGCGATGCACGAAGGAGACCTTAGCCAGTCCCCCACGCCACGGCGACTGGATTACATGCGGAGGTAGGAGCCGCCGTTGAAGTCCAGGACTGTGCCGGTGGCGAACTCGGCTTCGGCCGAGGCCAGATAGACGATCGCGGCCGCTACCTCGGACGGGTCTGCTACGCGTTCCAGGGGGCTTTCCAGGCGGCGGCGGTCGTAGCCTTCACCGGCCAGGTTGACGGCGGCCATGTCGGTCACCGTCCAGCCGGGGGCGATGGCTGTGACAGCGATTCCTTCTGGGCCCAGCGCGCGGGCCAGGGATTGGGTGAAGGACACGATCGCCGCTTTCGAGGCGCCGTATGCGGGCTGGTTCGGTTCGCCACGGAACGCACCCCGCGACGACACGTTCACGATCCGCCCGCCGCGGGTCATGTGCCGGACGGCGCACCACGTGACGTTGGACGGACCAACGAGATTCACGGCGAGCGTGTCCGCCCACGCGCGCTGCCACTCGGCGTACGTCGTGTCGCGGATGCGGTGCGGGTGGTAGACGCCGGCGTTGTTCACGAGTACGTCGATGCTGCCCAGCCCGGTAGCGGCGGCCGAGACCATCGCCTCGATCGCGTCCGGATCCGCGAGATCCGCCTGGACGGCCAGATGCCCCGACCCGGGCAGCTCCTTCACGAGCTGGGCGGCCGCCTCCGCGGACGAGCTGTAATGCACCGCCACCCGGTCCCCCGCGGCGGCGAAGGCCCGCGCCGTCGCCGCACCGATCCCCCGCGAAGCCCCTGTCACCAGCACTGATCGGTTCATACAACCGATCCTTTCATCACTGACGCGGGTTCCAGTCCCGGCGGTACGACTTGGCGGCCCGCACCCACTCCTTCTTCGCCTCGTTCCGCAGCCGTACGTCCGCCCGCCGCGCCATGTACGCCGCTTCGCGCTGCAGCTTCACCCAGCTCTCGTAGCGCCGGTACGGCAACGTCCCGTCCTCGAGACCCGCCCGTACGGCGCAGCCGGGCTCGGACTCGTGGGAGCAGTCCTTGAACTTGCACTGCTCCGCCAGCTCCGTGACGTCCGGGAACGCCGCGGCCAGGCCCTCCCCGCTCTCCTGCAGGCCGATCCCCCGCAGTCCGGGTGTGTCGATGACGACGCCACCACCCGGCAGCACGATCAGCTCACGCCGTACCGACGTATGCCGTCCCTTGCCGTCCTCGCGGATCTCCTGCACGTTCAGCAGTTCCACACCGGCCAGTGCGTTCACTAGCGACGATTTACCCGCACCACTGGACCCAAGCAACGCCAGCGTCGCATTGTCGGCCAACAGCTCACGTACGGAGTCCATCCCATCCCCTGTGCTCGCACTGCACACGAGTACGTCGGCCCCGGGCGCAGCCGCAGCCACGTCCTCGGCCAGCAGGTCAGCGTCATGCACGAGGTCCGATTTGGTCAGTACGACGACCGGCCGCGCGCCGCTCTCCCAGGCCAGCGCCATGAAGCGCTCGATCCGGACGATGTTCGGCTCCGGCACCAGGCCGACGACGATCGCGATCACGTCGACGTTCGACGCGAGCACCTGCCCGCGGGAGGACCGGCCGGCCTCCGCGCGGACGATCGCCGACCGGCGGGGCAGCACCGACTCGACCGTGATCCGGTCGTCCGGCCAGAAACGCAGTACCACCCAGTCGCCCGTACACGGGCCGGCCTGGGCGTCCGCCGCGATCTCGGCGAGCAGCGCCCCGGACCAACCGGCCCGGACCGGCCCGTCGGCGGTGAAGACCGTCGCCAGGCCCTTGTCGACCCGGGCGACGCGTCCCGGGACCAGGTCCGCGGGGACGGATTGCAGACATTCGGCCGTGGAGCTGTCGAGTCCCAGGGCCTGGAGTGTGGCTGACATGCGGCGAACCTTTCGAAGGGTCCGGCCGCGGGGATTCAGCTCCGCGGACGGACGATGCGGGAGACAACGGGCCGAACGGCCTGTTCGAAGCTCATGGCGGGTTGCCTCCCTTCGGGTCCTTGCGGTCCAGCCAGGACCGTCTGTCGCGATGCCGTCAGCCTAGGTCGTCGTCGTCCCCCCGCGCACCCGGTTTTCCGACCCGCGCGGCCTTCCGGTCCGGCTCCACGGGCTTCTTGTCCACAGCCTTCTTCAGGCCCTTCCGGACCGCCGGAGGGATGTTCCGCGGCTGCTCCGCGAGCTCCTCCAGCTTCCGCGCCGCCTCCGCGTGCTCCTCGGACTCCACCGGCGTCAGCGGCTGCGGGTGCTCGTGGTGGTGCTCCGGCTCGGCCTTCATCACCGGCTCGACCTCGTCGTCCTTCCCGGCGACAGGCGCGGATTCTTCCTTCTTGACCTCGGTCACGTGCGCCTTGTGCGGCCACAGCCGGTCCACCACGGCGTTCAGGGCAGCACCGATCAGCACGGCGATGGCGGTCATGTACAGCCACATCAGCACCGCGATCGGGGCCGCCAGCGGGCCGTAGATCGACGTACCGCCGACTGTGCTCTGCAGGATCCAGCGGAGCACGAAGCTGCCGAGGATCCAGATCGACAGCGCCAGGAACGAGCCGGGCAGGTCCGAGACCCACGGCGTCCGGATCGGCACGGACAGGTGGTAGAGGGTGTTCAGGAAGCCCGCCGACAGGATCGTGACGACCGGCCAGTACAGCTGGTTCAGGAAGTCGAGGCGGTGCGGCAGCAGGGCGTCGACCGCGTCCGGGCCGGCCAGGACCAGCGGCAGCACGATCACGCCGATGATCAGGGCGGCGCAGTACAGGCTGAACGACAGCGCGCGGGTCTTGACGATGCCGCGCTTGCCGCCCATCCCGTACATGATCGTGATGGTGTCGACGAAGACGTTCAGCGCGCGGCTCCCCGACCACAGCGAGAGCACGAAACCGATCGAGATCACGTCCGGCCGGCCGCCGTTCAGCACCTGGTCCAGGGTCGGCGAGATCACGCTCTTGATCGAGTCGTCGGTGAGCGCCCGGGCGGCCAGGTCGACGATCTGCTGCTTGACGTCGTTGATCGTCTCGACCTCGAACCACCTGCTCGCGATGTAACCGAGCGAGCCGGCCAGCCCGAAGATCAGCGGCGGCAGCGAGAGGATCGCGAAGAACGCCCCCTCGGCCGCGAGACCGGTGACCCGGTACCGCAGACACACCCCTACCGTCTGGGTGAGCAGCTTCCAGGTCGTCGCGGGGACCTTGCGAACCCATGCCAATGAGAGGGAGCTCCCACCAGTGGGTCCTGCCCCAGAACGTGCCATACCGCTTACCGTACTGACATGGCGGACCCATTCGCGGTAACGAACCAGGCTCCCCCACTGCGGGGCGTGAACTTCTTCACGCGGGATGTGCCGCTCGGTGACGCTCTGCGCCCGTACGCCGAGCTCGCCGGGGATCCCGGCCTGACCCGGATCGGCGAGCTGGCCGGGTCCGAGGAGGCCCGCGCGCACGCCCTCCCGGCGAACCAGAACCCGCCGGTGCTGCGGACCCACGACCGGTACGGGAACCGGATCGACGAGGTCGAGTTCCACCCGTCGTGGCACTGGCTGATGGAACAGGCCGTCGGGTTCGGGCTGCAGGCCGCGCCGTGGACGAGCGACCGCCCCGCGCCGCACCTGCGCCGGGCGGCCGGGTTCTACCTCTGGTCGCAGGTCGAGCCGGGGCACGGGTGCCCGATCTCGATGTCGTACGCCGCGGTACCGGCGCTGCGGGCGGACGAGCAGCTCGCGGCGGAGTGGGTGCCGCGGCTGGCGTCCACAGAGTACGACGTACGGCGCCTGCCGGCCGCGGCGAAGGGCGGCGTACTGGCCGGGATGGGGATGACCGAGAAGCAGGGCGGGTCCGACGTACGGGCGAATCTGACGACCGCGACGCCGGCCGGGGACGTGTACCAGCTGGACGGGCACAAGTGGTTCTGCTCGGCGCCGCAGGTGGACGTGTTTCTGGTACTGGCGCAGGCGCCGGACGGGCTGAGCTGCTTCGTCGTACCGCGGGTGCTTGCCGACGGCAATCGGAACCCGTTCGCGCTGCAGCGGCTGAAGGACAAGCTCGGGAACCGGTCGAACGCGTCGTCGGAGGTCGAGTTCCACGGGACGATCGGGTATCGGCTCGGTGACGAGGGTGCCGGCGTACGGACGATCATCGAGATGGTGGCGGCGACCCGGCTGGACTGCGTGCTCGGGTCGTCGGCGCTGCAGCGGCGAGCGCTGGTGGAGGCGATCTGGCACACCCGCCACCGGTCGGCCTTCGGTGGACTGCTGGCGGACAAGCCCGCGATGCAGAACGTGCTCACAGACCTCGCCATCGAGAGCGAAGCCGCCACGGCACTCGCGATGCGGCTGGCCGCGGCTGTGGACGACCAGCGGGCGGCGGCGTTTCGGCGGATTGGGTTGCCGCTGGCCAAGTTCTGGGTTTGTAAGCGGACGCCGTTCATGGTGGCGGAGGCCCTGGAATGTCTCGGCGGGAACGGGTACGTCGAGGAGTCCGGGTTGCCGTTGCTGTACCGGGAGTCGCCGTTGAACTCGATTTGGGAAGGATCGGGCAACGTCAACGCGCTGGACGTACTGCGGGCGCTCCAGAAGCCCGAGTCGCTGGAGGCCTGGCTGCTCGAGGTCGGCACCGTACAAGGTGCGGACGCCCGGCTGGACACTGCCGTCGAGGGTGTACTGCAAGCGCTTGCCGATCACCACGCCGCGGAGGCCGGCGCGCGAAGGCTGGCCGCACAGATGGCCCTGTGCCTGCAGGCTTCGTTGCTGATCCGGCACTCGACGCCCGAGGTCGCCGACGCGTTCGTCGCGTCCCGGCTCGCGGGCGATTGGGGCGGCGTGTTCGGGACGCTTCCGCGGACCACTCCCTTCGAGCGGATCCTCGAGCGCACGATAGGGTGAGCCGCGTCGCGACTGGCGCGCTGAAGGTGGAGAACCACCGGGGAGCGAAACCCGTCGGCACCGTGCGCCTGGGTGCCTTCGACCCACTGCAACCGCAGGAGAGACAACGATGACTCAACCCTTCGATGCTGCCGCCGCGTCGGCCGCGTACAACAACGCGCTGCAGGTGATCGCCGCGGTCGAGCCGACCATCGCCGGCGCGATCCGGTCCGAGCTGGCCGACCAGCGCTCCTCGCTGAAGCTGATCGCGAGCGAGAACTACGCCTCCCCCGCCACGCTGCTCACGATGGGCAACTGGCTGTCGGACAAGTACGCCGAGGGCACCGTCGGGCACCGCTTCTACGCCGGCTGCCAGAACGTCGACACCGTCGAGCAGGCCGCCGCGGACCACGCGCAGGCGCTGTTCAACGCGCCGCACGCGTACGTCCAGCCGCACTCCGGCATCGACGCGAACCTGGTCGCGTTCTGGGCGATCCTCGCGCAGCGGATCGAGTCCCCAGCGCTCGCCGAGGCCGGCGCGAAGCACGTCAACGACCTCTCCGAGGAAGACTGGACCAAGCTCCGCAAGGCGCTCGGCGACCAGAAGATGCTCGGCATGTCGCTGGACGCCGGCGGTCACCTGACGCACGGCTTCCGGCCGAACATCTCCGGCAAGATGTTCAACCAGCACTCGTACGGGACGAACCCGGAGACCGGCCTGCTCGACTACGACGAGGTCGCCCGGGCGGCCCGCGAGTTCAAGCCGCTGATCCTGATCGCCGGCTACTCGGCGTACCCGCGCAAGGTCAACTTCGCCAAGATGCGTGAGATCGCCGACGAGGTCGGTGCCACCCTGATGGTCGACATGGCGCACTTCGCCGGCCTGGTCGCGGGCAAGGTGTTCACCGGCGACTTCGACCCGGTCCCGCACGCGCATGTCACGACCACGACCACGCACAAGTCGTTGCGCGGCCCACGCGGCGGCATGGTGCTCTGCCAGCCGGAGTACGCCGAGTCCGTCGACCGCGGCTGCCCGATGGTGCTCGGGGGTCCGCTCAGCCAGACGATGGCCGCGAAGGCGGTCGCGCTGGCCGAGGCGCGGCAGCCCTCGTTCCAGACGTACGCGCAGGCCGTCGCGGACAACGCCGTCACGCTCGCCGAGGGCCTGATGAAGCGTGGCGTCAAGCTCGTCACGGACGGCACCGAGAACCACCTCGTGCTGCTCGACGTCTCGTCGTACGGCATCACCGGCCGGCAGGCCGAGTCGGCGCTGCTCGACGCCGGCATCGTGACGAACCGGAACGCCGTACCGCGGGATCCGAACGGCGCCTGGTACACCTCCGGCGTCCGGATCGGTACGCCGGCGCTCACCACGCGCGGGTTCGGCGCCGACGAGTTCGACCGGGTGGCCGAGCTGATCGTCGACGTGCTGTCGTCGACCACCCCGACCACCACCGCCGCCGGCGCCCCGTCGAAGGCGAAGTACGTCCTCGCCGACGGTGTCGCCGACAAGACCAAGGCCGCCTCGGCGGAGATGCTGGACAAGTTCCCGCTGTACCCGGGTCTCGAGCTCAGCTGACCACCGGCTGCCCGTCCTCAGCGTGCTGGGGGCGGGCAGCTCTTTTCGGCATCAGTACGGCGGCAAGAACCGCACCGGCGACCGCGATGCCGCCGGAGACCCACATCGTGGTGTTGAGGCTGGTGAGGAACGCGTCCCGCACGCTGCTCGCCAGCCCTGCCGAGCCCGTCCTCGCGGCCACCGCGAGCCCACCCGCGAGACTGCGCTGCGCCGCGTCCGCGACCTGCGCCGGCAGACCGGTGATGTCCACGTTGTGCCGGTAGACCGAGTTCAGCACGGTCCCGAGGACGGCGACGCCGACCGTCCCGCCGACCTGGCGGAACGCCTGCAGCAGCGCCGACCCGGTCCCGGCCCGCTCCGGGTCGAGCACGCCGAGCGCCGCGTTCATTGCCTGCGGCATCGAGCAGCCGAGCCCGAAACCGACGACCACGAACCAGATCGCGGTGTACCCGTACCCGGTGCCGAGGTCGGTGAACGCGCCCAGCACGAACCCGGCGGCCATCACCACGAACCCGGTCAGCACGACCAGCCGGGTGCCGATCCGCGACTCCACCGGCTCGGCCAGCTTCGCGCCGACCGTCATCCCGCCGATGAACGGCAGCAGCTTCAGCCCGGTGTGCAACGCGTCGGTCCCGTTGATGCCCTGGAAGTACTGCGGCATCGTGAACAGCAGCCCGAAGATCGCGAACACCGACACCGTCAGCAGTACGGCGCCGCCGGTGAACACCCGCTCGCGGAACAGCCGCAGCTCGATCAGCGGCTCGGAGTTCCGCCGCTGCCAGACCAGGAACCCGGCGATCAGTACGACGGCTGCGGCGAGGAACACGATCGTGACCGCGTCGGACCAGGACGCCTCGCCCGCCCTCGTCACGCCGTACACCAGGGTCGCGAGTCCGGCGCTGGACAGCACGATGCCGAGCCAGTCGATCGCCGGGCGCCGCGAGCTGCGCGTCTCCGGTACCAGCAGCGTGACGGCGAGCGCGGCCAGGAACGCGATCGGGACGTTCATCCCGAAGATCCACTGCCAGCCGGCGTGGTCGAGCAGCAGGCCGCCGACGATCGGGCCGAGCGGCATACCGATGCTGTTGGCAACGACGAAGAAGCCGATCGCCTTCTTCCGCTCCTGCTCGGTGCGGAACAGCACGGTGATCAGCGAGAGCGCGACCGGCACGATCATCGCGGCGCCGATCCCGAGGAACGCGCGCGCCGCGATCAGCTGACCGGCCGAGCCGGCCAGCGCGCAGGCGAGCGACGCGAGCCCGAACAGGGTGAGCGCGATCGCGATGATCCGGCGCCGGCCGTACCGGTCGCCGAGCAGACCGGCCGGGAGCAGCAGGGCGGCGAGCACCAGGTTGTAGCTGTTCGCCATCCACTGGAGCTGCCCGGTGGACGCGTCGAGATCCTTGGCGAGGGTCGGCAACGCGACGTTGAGCACGGTGGTGTCGAGGCCGAGCACGAGGACGGCGAGGCACAGCGCGATGAGGACACCGAAGCGGCGGGCGCCGGTCAGCGTCGGCACTCCGGTGGTGTCGGTGGTCGGGGTCATGAAATTCAAGTTATCAGAAGTTTGTGATAGTTGCGATAAATCCGATTACTGTAAGCTTCAACCATGGCGGAGGAACCGAGCCGGGAGGCAGTCAGCCAGTTCGTCGAGCGCTTCGCGGGCGTGCTGGCGAACAGCGGCGTACCGACGATGTCGGCCCGGGTGATGGGCGCGATGCTGGTCAGCCCCGACGGCTCGCTGACCGCTGCCGAGCTGGCCGAGTCGTTGAAGATCAGCCAGCCGGCGGTGTCCGGCGCGGTCCGGCAACTGCTCCAGGTCTCGTTCATCTCCCGCGAACGCATCCCCGGCTCCCGCAAGGACCACTACCGGATCCGCGAAGACGTCTTCGCCGCCATCCTCGAACGCCGCAACCTCGCCCTCAGCGAATGGGAGTCGACCAGCCGCTCGGGTGCCGCCCTCTTCCCCGCCGACTCCCCCGTCGCGAGCCGTCTCACCATAGCCGCCGACTTCTTCGCCTTCATCCACGCCGACATGGACCAGATGATCAAGAACTGGCGCGCCGAACGGCCTCGGTGAGCCGCCTGGCGTCAACCGACGAAGGCGATCGTGTTGCCGTCCAGGTCGCGGACGATGAAGTCGGTGCCACCCCAGGCTTGCTTGGTGAGCTTCTGGGTCGGCTCCACGCCCGCCGCGAGGTATTCGGCGTACAAGCCCTTGACGTTCCGGGTTTCGACGAACGCCATGATGACGTCTTCGTCCTGCACGGTCTCCGCGGCGAGCACCGGCCCATGCACCAAACGCAGGTGCAAGGTAGCGCCGTCGCGCGACACTGAGCCGTAGAACGGCGGCTGCCCGTGCAGGAAGTCGACACTGAACCCGAGGCGATCGCGATAGAACTCGGCCGCCGCCTGCACGTCGCGAACGAACAGAACCGGCCGCGCGGCGTCGAGCAGGACCGGTTCCGGAGCCTCGGGTGGCCGTGGCGCGTCCTCGACGGCCGCCCGCAACCCGGCCCAACTGTCGTAGCCCGCCTCGAGCGCGATGATCTCCTGCGCCTCCGCAAGCTTGAAGTTCAGCTCGAGCGATTCGTGATCCGTGACATCGCGGTAGCGCGGCAACTGACGGATACGGCCACCGACCGAGTGGTTGCGCTCGCGGTGCCAGCGCAGCAGTTGCTTGGCCTGCTTCTTGTACGTTTCGAGTGTCGGCATGGCGTCCCTTCCAGGGTTGAGCTGGAGTAGGTGGGCCTTGCCCTTCCGGCGTCCGCGCCGATGCGCCCCGCCCAGAAACTGGGCTCGCGCTTTCGCACGAATTTAGCACGGCAACGGGCCAGCCGGCCGAGATCAGCTCTCGCCGTCGGGCGTCGCCTGCTCCAGCTGCGCGCTGGTACGCCCGGCCCAGCTGGCGAGGAAGCGGAGAGCCTCCGCCGCGGGGCTGCCGGGTTCGGCGGTGTAGGTGATGATGACGAGACCGTCGCCGGGTAGTTCCATGGCTTCGCCGCTGAGGTCTATGTCGCCGACCAGGGGGCTGTGGAGGCGTTTGGCGGCGGTGCGGTGGTGTTTCACGTTGTGCCGGGCCCACCGGGTGCGGAACTCGTCGCTGCGGGTGGCCAGTTCGCCGACGAGGTCGGTGAGGCTCTTGTCGTGGGGGTTGTGCCCGGCTTCGACCCGCAGCGCGGCCGCTGAGTCGTCGGCGACGGTTTCCCAGTCGAGGAAGAACGCGGGCGCCCGCTGGTCGAGGAACAGGAACTTCGCGAGGTTCAGCGGCAACTGGTCGAGGATGTCGCCGTACAGCGCGAGGGCGAGGTCGTTGGCCGCGAGGATGTCGGTACGGGCGTTGCGCACGTAGGCCGGGGTCGTCAGGGACTCCAGGATGCGATGGATGCCGGGGCGGACCTTGGAGATGGCGGTACGGCGTGAGCCGCGGACCGGGCCGCTGGCCGCCCTGGCCAGGTCGAACAGGTGGGCCCTTTCGGCGTCGTCCAGCCGCAGTGCGCGGGCAAGTGCGTCGAGGACCTGCTCGGAGACACCTGAGAGATTCCCACGCTCGAGCCGCGTGTAGTAGTCGGCGCTGACGCCGGCGAGCAGCGCGACCTCCTCGCGGCGCAGGCCGGCCACGCGGCGTTTGTCGCCGAACGTCGGCAGCCCTGCCTGCTCCGGCGTCACGTTGGCACGCCGGCTGGTCAGGAACTCCCGTACGTCGTCCTTGTTGCTCACGGTGACCACGGTACGGCGGGAGCTCTCCGACCTGGGGGGGTCTGGTGGTACCTGGTACACCGGGGACTCTCACTCGTGGTCCGGGCGGCTGTTTCCTGGACCCATGAACAGGAACGTCACGTTGAACAACGGCGTCGAGATGCCGGTCCTCGGGTTCGGGGTCTTCCAGATCCCCGACGACCAGACCCAGGCCGCCGTCGAAGCCGCGCTCGAGGCCGGGTACCGCCACCTCGACACCGCCGCGTCGTACGGCAACGAGGAAGCCGTCGGCGCCGCGATCGCCGCGAGCGGGATCGCCCGCGGCGAGCTGTTCGTCACCACGAAGCTGTGGATCCAGCACGCACCGACCGGCAGCGTCGAGGACGACACACTGCGCGCCTTCGATGCCTCACTGAACAGGCTCGGTCTGGACCACGTCGACCTGTACCTGATCCACCAGCCGCTCGGCGACTACTACAGCGAATGGCGCGCCCTGCAGCGGATCCACGCCGACGGCCGCGCCCGGGCGATCGGCGTCTCGAACTTCCACCCCGACCGCCTGGTCGACCTCATCGAGCACAACGAGATCACCCCTGCGGTCAACCAGATCGAGACACACCCGTTCCACCAGCGCGTCGCCGACCAGGAACTCATGGTCGAACGCGGCGTCCAGATCGAATCCTGGGGGCCGTTCGCCGAAGGCCGCAACAACCTGTTCACCGACCCGGTCCTGACCGCGATCGGCCAGGCCCACGGCAAGTCGGTCGCCCAGGTCGTACTGCGCTGGCTCATCCAGCGCGGCGTCGTCGTCATCCCGAAGTCCGTCCGGCCGGACCGGATGGCGCAGAACCTAGACATCTTCGACGTCACCCTGACCGATAACGAACTCGAGCAGATCGCCACCCTCGACACCGGCGACAGCCTGTTCTTCGACCACCGCGACCCCGCCATGGTCACCGCTCTCGGCAACCGCAGGATCGACGCCTGACCTGAAGGAATCCACCATGCCTGAACCCACACCAGCCCAGCGAGCCATCGGCGACTTCGCGCCCAAGCTCGTCGAGCTCACCGACGACGTGCTGTTCGGCGACGTCTGGAAACGCGCCGAGCTGTCGCCGCGCGACCGCAGCCTCATCACGGTCGCCAGCCTGCTGACGTCGAGCAGCTTCGAGCAACTGCCCAACCACCTACGCCTCGCCCGGCAGAACGGGCTCACCGAAACAGAGCTCAAGGAGGCGATCATCCACCTCGCCTTCTACGCCGGCTGGCCCAAAGCGATGTCCGCCATCCAAGCCGCCAAGGCCGTCTTCGCCGAAAGCTAGCCGACCGAGCTCTGTTCAACCTGTCGGCGGTCGGGGTAGGTCTATTTGGATTCGTTGGGCGACTGCGAGGGCGGTGGCGTCTGTGCCGTGCGGGGTGGTGACCTGGGCGCCGACCGGCAGGCCGGTTGACAGGCCGGCGGGGACGCTGACCGCGGGGTGGCCGGTGACGTTGAAGGTCCAGCAGGGGTCGCCGGTGACGATCGACTGTTCGTGTTGGTCGTAGCCGTGGGCAACTGTCAGGGTTGTGGGGGTTATCAGGGCGTCGACCTGGGTGAAGAGGTCGGCCAGCGCGGTGTTGTTGTGGTCTCGGATCTCTCGTGCTCGTTGGACCTGAGCGGTCGTTACGCCTCGGCCGTTGTCGAGGGCCGACAGGACCGGCCAGGCTTCGTCGGTCGGGGCGAGGTTCAGCGGTACGTCCACCACCTGTACGCCGCACTCGGCCAGACGCTGTCGGATCACTCGGTCGACGCCTGCTTCCGGCGGGCAGGCGCCGAGAGTTGGGCGATACGCGACCCGCCACGCGCGCTGGTCGAGCGGTGGGACGGGCCAGTGGGGTAAGGCGGTCGGGTCCAGGCGATGCGGGCCGGTGGTGAGGCTGGTGGCGTGGATCAGGTCGCCGAGGTCGGCGGCGAGGAAGCCGGCGGTGGTGAGTTCGCCGAGGCCTCGGCCGGTGGGCCGTGGAATCCGCCCGTACGTGCCCTTGAAGCCGACGATGCCGCAGAACGAGGCCGGGATGCGGAGCGACCCGCCGCTGTCGCCGCCGGTGGCCAGGGGTACGACGCCTGCTGCGACCGCGGCCGCTCCGCCCGCGGTCGAACCGCCCGGTGAGCAGGAGAGGTCCCACGGGTTGCGGGTGTACTCGTACCCGTTCCAGCCGAACGTCAGCGAGACCGCGCCGGTCCGCGCGCGGGTCGACCAGCCGATCGGGATCGCGCCGGCCGCGGTCAGGCGGGTGAGGATCGGCGACTCCGGCGGCGTACGCGCCTTCACCAGGAACGGGACGCCGGCCAGCGGTCCGGCAGGATCCACCCGCTCCGCCGCCCGGCGCGCCCCGTCGGCGTCGAGTTCCGCCAGGAAGTGCAGCACCGGATCCAACCGGCAGGCGGCGTCCAGGGCCTCCTCGACGACCTCCATCGCGGTCAGCTCGCCGGAGCGGACCAGCTCCGCGGTCCGGAGTGCGGTGCGCCGACTCATGTGGCGATCAGGCAGTAGGCGAAGGCGAGCCGGCGGTCCAGCCAGTCGGCTTTGACGGTGATGAGGTTGGTGCCCTCGGAATACATGACGGCCTCGTCACCGGCACGCCACTCCAGGGTGCGCACCCGCACCGGCTGGTCGCCACCGTCGTCACCGATCCCGGTCAGGCCGTCGAGTACGCCGACGAGCAAGCGGCCCGCGGCCTTCGCGGCGAGCCGGGCGGGCGGACCGCTCAACCATTCGGTACGACCCAGTACGTCCGGTCGACCGGGCTGGGTGATGCGCCAGTTGGGGCGGATTAGGGGGCGGCTGGACGGGAGGCGGGTGATGGTGCCGAGTTCGGTGTCGTCTGCGTCCACGACGGACCACGTATGGTCGGACAGCTGCTCGACGCGGCAGAGCAGTCGGGTCAGGTCGGCGTCGACGTACAGCGATCGCTCGGGGCCGACGTACGCGCACGCCTCGAGGACTCGATCGTCGCGCGGTCCGGACGGGACGCGGATCGCGTTCGGGCCCCAGTCGATCCGGTTGCGGTAGCGGGTCGCCGGGCGTTCGACGTTACCGAGAGTGAACTCACGGACGCTCTCCCACTCGGGCACCCGCCGAGTCTACGTGCGGACGCACCCGGGTCCCCGCCCACAGCATCAGCGCCGCGAACAGTACGCCGACCACCCCGCAGGCGGCCGAGATGCCCGACAGGCTGATCAGCGCGCCGAATCCGGTCATCGCGAGCGGCATCAACGCCTCGTCGGACAGGTTCACGATGCTGAAGCTGCGCCCGAGGTACGACGGATCGACCGACTGCTGGAACGCCGCCGACAGCTGCGCCGACGCGATCCCCGCCGTACCGCCGATCATCGCCATCGCGACGAAGACCGCCGGCCGTGGCACCACCCCGATCATCGCGCACCCGGCCGCCTGTACGACGAGCGCCAGCAGCCCGGACCGCGCCAGGTCGGCCGGCTTCCACCGGATCGCCACCAGCGCGCCGGCCGCGGCCGCGATCCCGGAGCAGGCCTCGAACCACCCGAACCAGGCCGGCCCCCAGCCCGCCCGGTGCGTGCGCTGCACCAACCCGACCGCGAGGACCGGCCCGACGCACAGGTTCAGTCCGGAGAACGCGATCACCAGCGTCCGCGCCCGTACGTCGCGCTTCAGATATGCGAACCCGGCCCGCAGATCGGCGCGGACGGACCGGCCCGACGACGCCGGCTGCGGCAGCCGCGGCTTCACCACGAACGCGAGCGCCAGCGCGATCACCACGAACGACGCCGCGTCCACCAGCATCACCGTCACCAGACCGCCGTTCGCGACCAGCAACCCGCCCAACGGAGCACCCGCGAACGTCGCCAACCGCGTCACCAGCTGCGTACCCGCCGACAACTTCACCAGGTCATCGGACCGCACCATCCGCCGCGGCAACGTCCCGGACGCGGGCGTGTACAGCGCGTCGACCGCCCCGAACACGACCGCCACAGCGATCAGCAGCCCGAGCGACAACCCCCACGCCAGGACCGCCACCGAGGCGACGGCGAGTACGACGATCCGCGCCAGGTTCGCGAGGATCATCGTCCGCCGACCGTCGAGCCGGTCCGCGAGCGCGCCGCCGTACAGCAGGATGAGCGCCTTCGGCAGCGCGCCGACGCCCATCACCAGTCCGGCGCCGGCGGGGGTGGTCACCTGGGCGGCGCTCCAGGCGAGACCGACGTACCACGCGACGTCGCCGGCCCAGGAGATCCCGGCCGACAGGATCCAGCCGTGCACCCGGCGGTCTCTCCGGAGCGGCGGGAAGACCGGGGCGCTCATGGCCGGGCGGGGACCGCGTGCGCGAAGAAGAACACGCGGTGCGCGTCCTCCCCCTCGGCCGGGTGGTCGTGGTACTCGCGGACCAGGTCCTCGATCCGTTCACTGAGCTCGACGAGCTGGTCCGGCGTCAATGTGAGCCATCTCTCGGTCGCGTACGCCGCCCGTACCCAGGGCTCGTCGAACTCGTACCGGATGTCGAACCACTGCCGCACCTTGCCGACGTGGTGGGCCAGGTTCACGTCCTCCGCCGAGGCCGCGATCAGCTCCCCCGCCGGGTCGCCCTGGGCGTCGGCGATCGACCACGAGTACTCCGAGGTGTCGCCGGGCTTCCACCAGCGTTCGCGCCGGGTCTTCGCGAGTTCAGGCGCTTCGACGATCACGCCCGCGGACGCGAGAACCTTCAGGTGATGGCTCACGTTGCCGACAAGTTCTCCGGTCGCCTCGGCCAGCCGGGACGCGGTCGCGGGGCCGTCGACGTGCAGCAGGTCGAGCAGCCGGCGGCGCAGTGGATGGTGCATCGCGGCCAGCACGGACGGGCTCACGGGCCGCCGGTTCGGAGGTGTCATGGACGCCACCGTAGCTTCCACAAGAACTCTTGCACAAGAGTTCTTGTGGAACCCCGAACACGCCCGGATCAATCAGCACCAGACTGCTAGACATAGCCACATCGTGAGATTGGATCTCAGGATGTAGGAATGGGAGTTGATTTGTCAGGCGCTGGCGCTGACGCTTGTGGACATGCTCGCTGCCCTTTCCACCCACCTCGTAGGTCGCATTCATGTCGACCTCGGGCGGATGCGCAGCGCCATCTGTTGTCCTTCGATGTTCTGACAGCCCCCTGATCATTCCCCGATCACCGCTGGGTGCGCACCGCGCGGAACACATCGAACCGACGACGCTTCGATCTCCCCGCCGCTGGTGAGTACCTGTCACGAGGACAAGGACACGCCCCGATGACTGCCGGCGTCACCACCCCCGCCGCTCGCAAGCCCGCCCGCCCGCGCAAGGGCAAGGGCGAGGGCCAGTGGGCACTCGGATACCGCGAGCCGCTGAACAAGAACGAAGAGAACAAGAAGAACGACGACGGCCTGAACGTCCGGGCCCGGATCGAGAACGTCTACGCGCACCGCGGCTTCGACTCGATCGACCCCGCGGACCTGCGCGGCCGGTTCCGCTGGTGGGGGCTGTACACGCAGCGCAAGCCCGGGATCGACGGCGGCAAGACCGCGACGCTCGAGCCGGAGGAGCTGGACGACCGCTATTTCATGATGCGGGTCCGGGTCGAGGGCGGGCAGCTGACCACCGACCAGCTCAAGGTGATCGCCGAGGTCTCGACGAAGTACGCGCGGGACACCGCGGACATCACCGACCGGCAGAACATCCAGCTGCACTGGATCGCGATCGAGGACGTGCCGGCGATCTGGCAGGCGCTCGAGGCCGTCGGGCTGTACACCACCGAGGCGTGCGGCGACGTACCGCGGGTCGTGATCGCCAGCCCGGTCGCGGGCATCGCGGCCGACGAGATCATCGACCCGACGCCGGCCATCGACGAGATCGTGTCGAAGTACATCGGGTCGGACGAGTTCTCCAACCTCCCCCGGAAGTTCAAGACCGCGCTGACCGGGCACCCGTCGCACGACGTCGTACCGGAGGTGAACGACATCGCGTTCGTCGGGGTCGTGCACCCGGAGCACGGCCCGGGCTTCGACCTGTGGGTCGGCGGCGGCCTGTCCACGAACCCGATGCTCGCGCAGCGGCTCGGCGCCTGGATCCCGCGCGAGGAGGTCGCCGAGGCCTGGTGGGGCGTGACCAGCATCTTCCGCGACTACGGCTACCGCCGGCTGCGGAACCGGGCCCGGCTGAAGTTCCTGCTGCAGGACTGGGGCGTGGAGAAGTTCCGTGAGGTGCTGGAGACGAAGTACCTCAACCGGAAGCTGATCGACGGCCCGGCGCCCGAGGTGCCGGCCGTCCAGGGCGACCACGTCGGCGTGCACAAGCAGAAGGACGGCAAGTACTACATCGGCGTCGCGCCGGTCGTCGGCCGGGTCTCCGGTACGTCGCTGGCGCAGGTCGCCGACGTCGTCGCCGCGCACGGGTCGAACCGGATCCGGACCACCGCGCAGCAGAAGCTGCTGGTGCTCGACGTCGAACCCGAGCAGGTCGACTCGCTGGTCGCCGAACTGGACAAGCTCGGCTTCCAGGCGAAGCCGAGCGCCTGGCGGCGGAACACGATGGCCTGCACCGGGATCGAGTTCTGCAAGCTGGCGATCGTCGAGACCAAGGCGAAGGCGGCGCAGCTGATCACCGAGCTCGAGGAGCGGATCCCCGACCTCGACGTACCGATCACCGTGAACGTGAACGGCTGCCCGAACTCCTGCGCCCGGATCCAGACCGCGGACATCGGGCTCAAGGGCCAGCTGGTGATGGATGCCGACGGCAACCAGGTGCCGGGGTACCAGGTGCACCTCGGCGGCGGCCTCGGCCTGGACGCCGGCTTCGGCCGGAAGCTTCGCGGTCACAAGGTGACGGCGGACGACCTGACCGACTACGTGGAGCGCGTCACCCAGAACTACCTCAAGGAGCGCAACGCGGGCGAGCGGTTCGCCCAGTGGGTCACCCGGGCCGATCAGGAGGCGTTGGCATGAGCGAGCGTGCTGCGCCCCTGTACTGCCCGTACTGCGGAGACGAGGACCTCAGGCCCTCCGAGGAAGGCCATGGCGCGTGGGAGTGCCGGCCGTGTGCACGGGTGTTCCAGCTGAAGATGATCGGGTTGCGGGTGACGGTGGAATGAGTGACTTGAAGACGATCGCCGAGGAGGCGAACGAGCGGCTCGCCGACGCGTCGGCGGTCGAGGTGCTCGCCTGGGCGCGCGAGACGTTCGGCGACGAGCTCGTCGTGACCGCCTCGATGGCCGACGGCGCGCTCCCCCACCTGGCGGCGCAGGCCGCGCCCGGGGTCGACGTACTGTTCCTGGACACCGGCTACCACTTCGCCGAGACGATCGGGACCCGGGACGCGGTGGCCGCGACGCTGCCGATCCACCTGATCAACGCCACCCCGAAGCAGACCGTGGCCGAGCAGGACGCGGAGTACGGCGCGAAGCTGCACGACCGCGACCCGAACAAGTGCTGCGCGCTGCGCAAGGTCGAGCCGCTGAACCGGTACCTGTCCGGGTACAAGGCGTGGGTCACCGGCATCCGCCGCGAGGAGGCGCCGACCCGCGCGAACACACCGGTCGTCGAGTACGACGAGAAGCGCGACATGGTGAAGCTGAACCCGATCGCGCCGTGGACGCAGGACGACCTGGACAGCTACATCCAGGACAACGGCGTACTGGTGAACCTGCTGCAGTACGACGGCTACCCGTCGATCGGCTGCGAGCCGTGCACGCAACGCGTCGCGCCGGGCGAGGACCCGCGCAGCGGCCGCTGGGCGGGCACCGGCAAGGTGGAATGCGGGCTGCACACATGACCGCGACGGTGACAGAGCTCGACGCTCTGGAAAGCGAGTCCATCTTCGTGTTCCGCGAGGTGGCGGCGGAGTTCGAGCGGCCGGTGATCCTGTTCTCCGGTGGCAAGGACTCGATCGTGATGCTGCACCTGGCGCGGAAGGCGTTCGCGCCGGCGGGTGTGCCGTTCACGCTGTTGCACGTCGACACCGGGCACAACTTCCCGGAGGTCCTGGCGTACCGCGACTCCGTGGTCGAGCAGTTGGGCTTGCGGCTCGAGGTCGCGAGTGTGGAGGACTACATCGCCGACGGCCGGCTGCGGGAGCGGACCGACGGGACGCGGAACCAGTTGCAGACGATTCCGTTGCTCGACGCCATCAACCAGCACCGGTTCGACGCCGTGTTCGGCGGCGGCCGCCGGGACGAGGAACGCGCCCGGGCGAAGGAGCGGATCTTCAGCCTCCGCGACGAGTTCGGCCAGTGGGACCCGCGCAACCAGCGCCCCGAACTGTGGTCGCTGTACAACGGCAGGCACCGGCCGGGCGAGCACGTCCGGGTGTTCCCGCTGTCCAACTGGACCGAGCTGGACATCTGGAACTACATCGAGCGCGAGCAGATCCCGCTGCCGTCGATCTACTACGCCCACCAGCGGGACGTGTTCGAGCGCGACGGCATGTTGCTTGCCGTCGGCCCCTACTCGCAACCGCGCGACAGCGAGACCGTCGCCCAGCGCACCGTCCGGTACCGGACCGTCGGCGACATGTCCTGCACCGGCGCGGTCGCGTCGACGGCGACGACCGCCGCGGACGTGGTGGTCGAGGTGGCGGCCAGTGAGATCACCGAGCGGGGCGCGACCCGCGCCGACGACCGGGCCAGCGAGGCCGCGATGGAAGACCGCAAACGAGAGGGGTACTTCTGATGAGCACCCTGTTGCGGCTGGCAACGGCCGGCTCGGTGGACGACGGGAAGTCGACGCTGGTCGGGCGGCTGCTGCACGACTGCAAGGCGATCCTCGCCGACCAGATCGCGCACGTGAAAACCGTCTCCGAGGCGCGCGGCGGCGACTTCGACTTCGCACTGCTCACCGACGGCCTGCGGGCCGAACGCGAGCAGGGCATCACGATCGACGTCGCCTACCGGTACTTCGCCACCGACAAGCGGTCGTTCATCCTGGCCGACTGCCCCGGGCACGTGCAGTACACCCGGAACACCGTCACCGGCGCCTCGACCGCGGACGTGGTGATCATCCTGGTCGACGCGCGGCACGGCGTACTCGAGCAGACCCGCCGGCACCTCGCGGTCGCCGGGCTGCTCCGGGTGCCGCACGTCGTACTCGCGGTGAACAAGATCGACCTGGTCGGCTACGACGAGGCCGTGTTCACGAAGATCGCCAAAGAGGTCAACGAGGTCGCCGACCAGCTCGACATCGCCGACGTCCAGGCCATCCCGGTCTCCGCCCTCGTCGGCGACAACGTCGTCGAGCACTCCGCCCAGACCTCTTGGTACGACGGGCCGACACTGCTGGAATACCTGGAGAACGCGAACGGCCGCACCGACACGTCGCGGCAGCCGCTGCGGTTCCCGGTGCAGTACGTGATCCGCCCGCAGACCGACGACGAGTACCGCGACTACCGCGGCTACACCGGAACCGTTGCCTCCGGCACCGTCACGGTCGGCGACCCGGTCATCGTGCTGCCGGCCGGCCGCCGTACGTCGATCGCCGGCATCGACCGCCCGGTTGTCACCGCGACCGGTACCGCGGTCGCCGAACGGCCGTCCGCGATCGCCGGTGAGGCGGTCACGGTCCGGCTCGCGGACGACCTCGACGTCGCCCGCGGCTCGGTGATCGTCGCCGCCGACGCCTCCCCCGGCACCCGCCGGGAGCTGGCCGCCACCGTCAGCTGGCTGTCCGACCGGCCGCTGACCGTCGGGGCCCGGGTGCTGATCAAGCACACCACGACCACCGCGCAGGCGATCGTCACCAAGATCACCGGCGCGCTGGACCTCGACACCCTCGGCGTCATCGACGCCGCCGAGCTCGCCCTGAACGACATCGGCAAGGTGCAACTCAAGATCGCCGCACCGCTGGCCGCCGACCCGTACTCCCGCAACACCATCACCGGATCGTTCCTGCTGATCGACGCCCACGACGGGTGGACGCTGGCGGCCGGCATGATCGACGACGAAGAAGGGGAACTGCTGTGACTGCTCCAGCGCTCGTGATCCTCGCCCACGGCAGCCGCGACCCGCGCTCGGCCGCCACCGTCCACGCCCTCGTCAAGTGCCTGCGTGAGATGCGTGCCGACCTGCGGATCGAAGCCTCCTTCCTCGACCACTGCCCGCCGACGCCGTACCAGGTGCTCGGGAAGCTCGCCGCCGAGGGCGTCGAGGAGGTCGTCGTCCTGCCGCTGCTGCTGTCGGCCGCCTACCACGCGCGGATCGACGTACCGGCCGTCATCGACGAGGCGCGCAGCCGGTTCCCGGGCCTGCGGGTGATCGCCTCCGACGTGCTCGGGTACGACGACACGCTGCTCGACGTCCTCGACCGCCGGATGCGGGCCGAGCTCAAGGGCGGCCGGGTGCGGGAGCTGGACGCGCTGGTGCTGGCGTGCGCCGGGTCCAGCGACTCGCACGCGAACGCGAGCGTCACGCGACTCGCCCGCCTGTGGGGTCAGCGGCACAAGCTGCCGGTCACCGCCGCGTTCGTGTGCGCGGCGTCGCCGTCACCCGCCGAGGCCGTGCTGCAATGGCGGCTGGAGGGCCGGCGGCACGTGGCGGTCGGCTCGCTCTTCCTCGCGCCGGGCGTCCTGCCGGACCGTGCCGAGTCCACCTCGCGCCGGGCCGGTGCGGTCGCGGTGTCGCGTCCGCTCGGCGTCAGCGGCGAGGTGGCGCGGCTGGTCATGCTCCGGTACGGCGTCGCCGGTCTGGACCTGCTGACGCTGGAGCCGGCGCCGCGGCCGGTGCTCGCACGTCCGGAGCTCGTTCGTACCGCCTAGAACCTGTGTGGGTCGACGAAGGAGGCGTCCGTGTAGGGCGTCTCCTTCGTTGTCTGCTGGGCGAGCAGTTCGCCGATTCCGGCGCAGTGCTTGAAGCCGTGGCCGCTGTCGCCGCCGGCGATGAGGACGCGGTCGCCGTACCGCCCGACCAGGAACTGGCCGTCGAGCGAGTCCGTGACCATGCAGGGCATCAGCTTGACCGGCTCGGGGTCGAGGTCCGGGAAGTGCTGCGCGATGGCGCCGGACAGTTCGGCGATGTCCTTGCGGGGGTGGATGTAGCGGTCCAGCTCGTCCGGGTCGACGTCGCGGTCGCGGTCGGCGCCGTCGAGGCCGACCTTCACCAGGAAGTCCTCGTCGGAGCCGTGTCCCCAGAGGCCGCGGCCGTCCGCGAACTCCCAGATGAAGGACGGGAAGTTCCGCAGCCGGAACGCGTCCGAGGCGGGGTCCTTCGGCTGGAACCAGAACAACGGCGTACGACGTGGTGACAGGGTCACGTCCGGGACGAGTTTGCTCAACCAGGCGCCGGTCGCGATCACGACCTGCTCGGCGGTGATGGTGGTGGTCGGCGTACGAACGGTGACGCCGTCGGGACGGACGTCGATCGCCGTCACCATCGTGTGCGGATACACGGTCGCGCCGAGCCGCTCAGCCTCGGCCACGTGCGCGCGGACGGTCGGCTCGGCGTAGCAGATACCCGCGTCCGGGTCCCAGACCGCGACATCGTCCGCCGCCAGCTGGTACTGCGGGAACCGTTGATGCAGCTCGTCGTGGGTGAGGTCACGCGTCCGCGCACCAGCCGCCGCTCGCGCGCCCTTCACCGGTTGGCTTCCCGGCGCTCCCACGTTGAGCGAGCCAGTCTGCCGGACGTACGTCGCACCCGTGCGCTCCCCCAGCTCCGTCCACAACGCCAACGACTTCCGCGCGATCGCCGTCAGCCCCGGATGCTCCATGCACGCGACCCGGAACAACCGCGTCGTCCCGTGTGACGACCCGAACGCATGCCCGATCCCCTGCCGTTCGATGCCCACGACATCAACCCCGCGAGCAGCCAACCGCCACAACGCTGCCGACCCGAACGCCCCCAGCCCCACCACCACGACATCCGCCATACCGCCGACCCTATAGGCCGACCATGGCCATTCCGGCGGCGTTGTAGCGGTTGCCTTGGACGCCTACGCGAGCGGCCAGGGTGTTGAGGTCGGCCAGCTCGTCGGCGGAGAGGGCTACCTGGGTGGCCGCGTTGTTCTCATCGATGCGTTCGCGGCGGCGGGTGCCGGGAATGGGGACGATCCACGGTTGCTGGGCGAGCAACCAGGCGAGCGCCACCTGACCCGGCGTACATCCCTTCGGCTCCGCGAGCGAGCGTACGTAGGTCACCAGCGCTTCGTTGGCCGTCAGGTTGGCTGCCTCGAAACGCGGCACCCGGTTGCGGATGTCGCCCGCACTGAACTCGGTCGACGTGTCCACCGTGCCGGTCAGGAACCCCTTGCCCAGCGGGCTGAACGGCACGAACCCGATCCGGAGCTCCGCACACGCGGGCAGCACCTCCGGCTCCGGGTCACGCGTCCACAGCGAGTACTCGCTCTGCACAGCGGTCACCGGGTGTACGGCGTGCGCCCGCCGGATCGTCGCCGCGCCCGCCTCGGACAGCCCGAAGTGCCGTACCTTCCCGGCCTGGACGAGCTCGGCCACCGTCCCGGCGACGTCCTCGATCGGCACCTCGGGATCGACCCGGTGCTGGTAGAACAGGTCGATCACGTCGATCCCGAGCCGGCCCAGCGACTCGTCCGCGACGCGGCGGATCTGCTCCGGGCGGGAGTTCGTGCCGAGCATCTTCCCGTCCTCGATGTTCCAGCCGAACTTCGTCGCGATCACCACTTGGTCCCGCACCGGCGCCAGCGCCTCGCCGACGAGTTCCTCGTTCACGTACGGCCCGTACACCTCGGCCGTGTCGAAGAACGTGACGCCGTGCTCCACGGCGTACCGGATGACGCCGATCATCTCGGCGCGGTCGCCGGGGTTCGGGCCGTAGCTCTGCGACATCCCCATGCAGCCGAGACCGACCGCCGACACCTGCAGTCCTTGACCGAGCGTTCGTGTGTGCATGACCCGACGGTAGAGCCGGCGCGACGCGGGGAGGGAGATCCTGCCAGTACCCCCTTCGGATAGCGTGATATCTTGCTATCTATGGCGAAGGACGTGACCAAGAACATCCTGCTGCGGCTCGACCCGGAGCTGGCCGACCGGCTGCAGACGGTGGCGTCGGTGGAGGGACGATCGGTGTCGGACGTGGCGCGCGAGGCGATCGCGGCGCTGGTGGACCAGCGCCGGCAGGACGCCCAGTTCAGCCAGTTGCTCGAGGAGAACCTGACCCGCCACGAGGAATCACTGCGCCGGCTGCGTGGAGACGACTGATGCGGCACCTCGGCCGGTACGACGTCCTCGCCGTCGCGGCGCGGGTCCTGCGCTGCGCGTCCGACGACGTCGTACGCCGCTCGAACCTCGACGCGATCGACCGGGTGCTGGCCGACGTACGGCGGACTGGCGGTCTCGCGGAGGCGGCCGGCGTACTGCTCGCGGGGCTGGTCCGCGCGCGGCCGTTCGACGGGGCGAACCGGGTCGTCGCGGTCGCGGTGGTGCTGCAGTTGGTGTCACTCAACGGGGCCGAGCTCCGGCTGGAGCCGGTCGTCGACGTCGACGAACTGCTCGACCGGATCACGGCCGGTGCCGCCGACGACGCGGAGGCCGGCGACTTCGTCCGGAGCCGGCTCGAGTACCACCCGGTCGCCGCGGAGGACCTGCAGGACGCTCTGCGGATCGAGCTGCTGCTGACCGAGGAGTCCCTGGCCTTCGACGTCGAACAAGAGTGGTGGAGGGGAATCCGGATGTACGAACAGTTCGGCCAGGAAGCCCGGCAGATCATCGTGCTGGCGCAGGAGGAGGCCCGCGGCCTCGACCACGTGTACGTCGGCACCGAGCACCTGCTGCTCGGCGTGATCGTGGAGGGATCGGGCCCTGCGTCGAGCGTGCTGGCCGACCTGGGCATCACGGCACCGGCGGTGCGGGATCTTGTCGTGGAGATCATCGGGCGCGGCAAGAGCGGCGCGGGCACCGCCGCGATCCCGTTCACGCCGCGGGCGAAGAGCACGTTCGAGTTCGCCTGGGGCGAGGCGCGGGCGCGCGGTGCGGAGCAGGTCGGGCCGGAGCACCTGTTGCTCGGCGTACTGCACGACGCCGACGGTGTCGGCGGCCAGATCCTCACCAAGCTCGCCGAGGACGTGGACGAGGTACGGCGCAAGCTCGAGCAGCGGATGAACTGGCGTCGGCGGTCCGAGGACCTCGTCACCAGCATGCTCGCCGACGACGCCGCGCAGACCTGGTCGACGTACGGCCGCAGGCACCACCTGATCGCCGAGCTGAACTCGGTCCTGGACGAGAACGAGCGCCTGCACGAGCAGGTCGCGAAGCTCCGCGACCTGCTGCGGCGGCACGGCGTCGACCCGGACAGCTGAGCTCAGGTCGCCGCGAGGCGCTTCTTTTCCTTCTCGACGTCGAAGTCGGCGGCCGGCCACTCCGGGTTCAGTTCCTGCAGCGTCTCGAGCAGGATCGTGGTGACCGCCCAGTTCCGGTACCACTTGCGGTCGCTCGGGATCACGTACCACGGGGCGTCCGGGGTGTTACAGCGCTCGATGGCCGCGTGGTACGCGTCCATGTAGTCCGGCCACAGCTGCCGCTCGTCGACGTCGCCCGGGTTGTACTTCCAGTGCTTCGTCGGGTCGTCGAGGCGCGCCTCGAGCCGGGCCCGCTGCTCCTCGGGCGAGATGTGCAGGTAGCACTTCACGATCGTCACGCCGCTCGCGGTCAGCTCGGCCTCGAAGTCGTTGATCTGGTCGTAGCGCCGGGTCCAGACGTTCGGCGTGACCAGTTCGCGGACGCGGGCGATCAGCACGTCCTCGTAGTGCGAACGGTCGAAGATGCCGATCATGCCGCCGCCGGGCACGGCCTGCCGGATCCGCCACAGGAACCCGCGGCGCTTCTCGGCCGGCGTCGGCGCCTTGAACGAGGTGATCTTCAGGCCCTGCGGGTCCATCAGCCCCGCGCCGTGCCGGATCACGCCGCCCTTGCCGGAGGTGTCCATCCCCTGCAGCACCAGCAGGACGCTCCGCTCCCCGCCGCTGCGGCCCTCGGCGAACAGTCGCTCCTGCCAGTCCGACACCTCGGCGCCGAGACCCGCCAGCGCCTCCTTGCCGTCGTCCTTGGTACCGCCGAACCCGGCCGTCGACCGCGTGTCGTACGTCGTCAGGTCGACCTCGCCGGCCGGCACCCGCAAGAGCTCCCGCAGTCCCCCGCCGGCCACCGGCTCCGGCGCCTTCTCCGCCGCGGCCTTCGGAGCCTTCGCAGCCTTCACCACCGGCTTCTTGGACGCCTTCTCGCCCTTCTTCTGCTTCGCCATTCCCTCATCCTGCCTCATCGGGCGGCGAGTTCCCCGTCACGCAGCGCGGGCCAGCGCGATCAGCCGGGACAGCGCCCGCAGGTACTTCTTCCGGTAGCCGCCCTTGAGCATGTCCTTCGAGAACAGCTCGTCCAGCGGTACGCCGCCCGCCAGCAGCGGCAGGTTCCGGTCGTACATCCGGTCCGCGAGGACGACCATCCGGAGCGCGACGTTCTCGTCGGTGAGCGGGCGGAGGTCGGTGATCGCCACGGTCTCGATCCCGTCGAGGAGCGCGCCGTACTTGTTCGGGTGCAGCTCCGCGAGGTGCCGGTGCAGGTCGACGAAGTGGTCGCACGACGCGTTCCGGCGTACGGCGGCCTCGTGCGCGACCTTCTCGTCCGGCCACGGGTCGGGCGCCACCGGGAGGCCGCGGTGGCGGTAGTCGGGGCCGTCGACCCGGCGTACGTCGAAGCGGGCGGCGAGGCCCTGGATCTCGCGGAGGAAGTCGACGGCCTGGAACCGGCCCTCGCCGAGCTTGTCCGGGAGCGTGTTCGAGGTGGCCGCGAATTCGACACCGGCGTCGACGAGCTGGCCGATCAGGCGGGAGAGCAGCATCGTGTCGCCGGGGTCGTCCAGCTCGAACTCGTCGATGCAGATCAGGCGGTACGAGGAGAGCTTGTCGACGGCTGCGCGGAGGCCCAGGGCGCCGACGAGGTTGGTGAGTTCTACGAAGGTGCAGTACATCTTCGGGGCGGCCGACTCGTGCCAGAGCGAGGCCAGGAGGTGGGTTTTTCCTACTCCGAATCCACCGTCCAAGTAGATGCCCGGTTTGCCCGGGACTGTGGTGGAGGGGCGGAGGCGGGACCAGAAGGTGGGGGCTCGTCTGGGGGCGGCCAGGTGGGCCGCGCGGGTTGTCAGGGCGGCGAGGGCCTCGGACTGGGTCGGCTCGTCGGGGTTCGGGCGGTACGTCGTGAAGCGGGCATCCGTGAACCGGGGTGGCGGGACGCACTCCGAGAGCAAGCGGTCGGGACTGACCTCGGGCCACTGTTCGCTCAACCGCACCACCATGCCCCCAACCCTACAAAGCCGCGCCGTCTAGGCTCGCGCGCATGACCAACAACTGGCTCCGCCCGCTCGGGTCCACCGGGCTCACCGTCTCGGCCGTCTGCGCCGGCGGCAGCGGCATCGCGGGCATGCCCGCCGTCTTCGGGTACGACGTGACCGCACAGGAGGCCGTCGACCTCGTACTGCGGGTCTTCGACAGCCCGCTCAGCTGGATCGACACGTCCAACGGGTACGGCGACGGGACCAGCGAGACCCGGATCGGCCAGGCGATCCGCGAGTACGGCGGCCTGCCCGACGGGTTCCTGGTCGCGACCAAGGTGGACGCTCGCGACGGCGACTACTCAGGTACGAGGGTCCGGGCGAGTGTTGCCGAGAGCAAGGAACGGCTCGGGCTCGACGACCTGCCGCTGGTCTATCTGCACGACCCGGAGGCGCACGAGTTCGGCACCATGCGCGACGCCGTCGACACGCTGATGCAGCTCCGGGCGGACGGCGAGATCGGCCACGTCGGACTGGCCGGCGGCGACACCCGCGAGCTGTCCCGGTACCTCGACCTCGGCGGGTTCGAAGTACTGCTGGTGCACAACCGGTGGAGCCTCGTCGACCACTCCGCCGACCGGATCTTCCGGCGCGCCCGCGCCGACGGCATCGCGGTCGTCAACGCGGCCGTCTACGGCGGCGGCATCCTCGCGAACCCGGGCGGCGCGACCAAGTACGCCTATCGCGAGGCGCCGCCCGCCCTGCTCGCGGCCGTCACCGCGATGGACGAGGCCTGCCGCGAGTACGGCGTCGACCTGGCCACCGCGGCGCTCCGGCATTCGGTGGACGATCCGGGCATCGCCGGCACCGTGGTCGGGATCACCAAGCCCGCCCGGGTCGACGCGCTCACCAAGGCGCTCGCCGTAGACCTCCCCGAGGAGCTGCTTAACCGGTTAGGTAGCCTGCTTCCCGACGAGCAACACTGGGTCGAGAAGGAGACGACGTGACGAACGGCTTCCCGAGCGGGTTCACCTGGGGCGCGGCGACCGCGTCGTACCAGGTCGAGGGCGCGATCCACGCGGACGGGCGCGGCCCGAGCATCTGGGACACGTTCGCGAACACCCCGGGCGCGATCGCGGACGGCAGCACCGGCGACGTCGCCGACGACCATTACCACCGGTTCGCCGACGACATCCGGCTGCTCGCCGGCCTCGGGCTGACGGCGTACCGGTTCTCGATCGCCTGGCCGCGGATCATGCCGGCCGGCACCCTGAACCGGCCCGGGCTGGACTTCTACCGGCGGCTCGCGGAGACCTGCCTGGCGAACGGCGTCACGCCGTACGCGACGCTCTACCACTGGGACCTGCCGCAACCGCTCGAGGACGCCGGCGGCTGGCTGGTCCGCGACACCGCGGAGCGGTTCCGCGACTACGCCGCCGTCACCCACGACGCGCTGTCGGACGTGGTCAAGCACTGGATGACGCTGAACGAGCCGTGGTGCTCGGCGTTCCTCGGGTACGGCAACGGCGAGCACGCGCCGGGCCGGTCCGAGGGCGCCGACGCGCTGAAGGCCGTCCACCACCTGCTGCTCGGGCACGGGCTCGCACTGGACGCGATCCGCACCGAGGGTGGCACGTACGGCATCGCACTGAACCCGGCGCCGATCCACGCCGCCACCGACTCCCCCGCCGACCGCGACGCGGCCCGCCGGATCGACGGGCTGCGGAACCGCCTCTTCCTGGAGCCGCTGCTGTCCGGGCAGTACCCGGCGGACGTGCTCGAGGACACCGGGATGACCGACTGGTTCGCGGCCCAGGAGGCGGACCTGCCGCTGATCGGGGCACCGCTGGACTTCGTCGGCGTGAACTACTACTGCCCCACGACGGTCGCCGCGCCGGACGGGCCGATCTCCACCCCCGGTCCGAGCACCCAGCCCGGCAGCGAGAACGTCGTCACCGTCGACACCGGTCTGCCGAAGACCCAGATGGGCTGGCCGATCCAGGCGTCCGGACTGCGCGACATCCTGGTCTCGATCAACAAACTCGCGCCGGAGCTGCCGTTGTACGTCACCGAGAACGGGTCGGCGTACCCGGATGTCGTCACCGCCGACGGTCAGGTCGAGGACGACGAGCGGCTCGACTACCTGCAGCAACACGTTGCCGTCTGCAAGGACCTGGTCGCGGAAGGGTTCCCGCTGAAGGGGTACTTCGCCTGGTCCCTCCTCGACAACTTCGAGTGGGCCTGGGGCTACAGCCGCCGCTTCGGGATCGTGTACGTCGACTACGCGACCCAGCAGCGCATCGTGAAGAAGAGCGGCCGCTGGCTGCAGGAATTCGTCCGCGCGGACGTGTGACACTCACCAACCTCCCCGACACGCCGCGTTCGCGGCGTGTCACGTGGCGACGGCGGCGTGTCGCCGGGTTGATGAGTGCCGCAGGTCCGGGGCCCCGGATCCCCAGGCCATCACAATCGCGACCGCACCGCCTGGCCACGCCTGAGATCGCGAGGAACGGCCGATTGTGATGGCCTGGCGGTCCGCATCGCTTGACCTCAACAAATGTTGAGGTTCTAGCGTTCTCGGTGTGAAAGCGATCAGACTGCATGCATTCGGACCGGCGGAGAACCTGGTGTACGAGGAGGTCCCGGACCCGGTGCCGGCCGCCGGGACCGTGCTCATCGAGGTCGAGGCCGCCGGCGTCCACCTCGTCGACACGATGATCCGCGCCGGGGCCACCGGCGGCAGCCCGATCCCGGTACCCGACCTGCCCACGATCCCGGGCCGCGAGGTCGCCGGCCGGGTGCGCGAGGCCGGCCCGGGTGTGGACCGGTCGTGGATCGGCAAGCGCGTCGTCGTACACCTCGGCATGGTCCCCGGCGGCTACGCCGAACTCGCGGTCGCGAAGGTCGAGTCGCTGTACGAACTCGCGGACCACGTCGACGCCGCACAGGCGGTCGCCACCATCGGCACCGGGCGTACGACGGCCGGCATCCTCCAGCAGGCTCGCCTGACGATGGAGGACGTCGTACTCGTGACGTCCGCCGCCGGCGGCATCGGCAGCTACCTGATCCAGACGGCGCGGAACGTCGGCGCGGTCGCGATCGGCCTCGCCGGGGGCCCATCGAAGGTCGAGGCCGTGCGCTCGCTCGGAGCGCAGTACGCGGTTGACTACCGGGACCCGGATTGGGCTCAGGCGCTGAAGGACGCGCTGGACGGCCAGGAGATCACGGTCCTGCTGGACGGCGTTGGCGGCACCAACGGCCAGCAGGCGTTCGACCTGCTCGGCCCCGGCGGCCGCGCGTTCCTGTTCGGCTGGTCGGGCGGCGGCCCGATCGAGTTCACCCACGAGGACCTGATGACCCGCGGCCTCACCGTCGGCTGGGCCCTCGGCGCCAAACTGACCAGCCGCCTCCGCGAACTCGAATCAGCCGCCCTCGAAGAAACCACCACCGGCCGCTGGCAAGCCCTCACCACCACCTTCCCCCTCTCCGAAGCAGCAGCCGCCCACCGTGCTCTCGAGACCAGAGCAACCACCGGCAAAGTCGTCCTCTTCACCTAACGATCACGCAAGGCCCGCTTCAGGCTGTGGTGTCGTCGGGCTGTCGGACACGAAGAACAGGTCCCGCGCGGCGACGTACTCCGCACGCGACAAGAAGTGACACCGCGAGAATCTGAACAACGGCCGGCACAACACCTTGAACTCCGCCGCCGACAACCGCCCGTCCCCCACCGCCTCCGCCAACGACACGAAACTCTCCGCTTGCCGCATCACACCTCCAGCAGCGAACGCATCCGGACGGCGATCGCCGCCGTCTTCTCCCGCACCTGCTCGGCCGTCAGCAAATCCGACGGCGTCTCCCCCGGACTCTCCCAAATCGTCCGCCACGAAGAACAGGTCCTGCGCAGCGTGGAAATGCTCTGACGACTTGAACCGTCCCGGCGTGTACTTGAACAACGGCAGACAGATCCGCATGAACTCACCCGCCGACAACCGCCCCTCCGCCACCGCCTCCGCCAGGACCAGGAACGGCTTCAAGTCCTTCACCGCAACTTCTCCAGCTTTCACTAGGCACCGGTGCGCGGGGCGTACATGATGACGGCTACGCCGAGGAGGCAGATGGCTGCGCCGGTGAGGTCGTAGCGGTCGGGTTTGAAGTGGTCGACGAGCATGCCCCAGGCTAGGGAGCCGGCGACGAAGATGCCGCCGTACGCGGCGAGGATGCGGCCGAAGTTGGGGTCGGGCTGGAAGGTGGCGACGAAGCCGTAGGCGCCTAGGGCAACTATTCCCGCCGCGATCCAGAGCACGCCGCGGTGTTCGCGCCAGCCCTGCCAGATCAGCCAGGCGCCGCCGATCTCGGCGATCGCGGCGAGGACGAACAGCAGGATCGAACGCAGTACGGTCACGCCTGGCCGCCCAGTGCGGCGAACGGCAGCGGGCAGGACGGGTCACCCGCGCAGGTCTCCAGGTCGTCGCAGCCGGCGGCGATCCCGGCGCGCAGGGTCTCGGCGATGACCGTCAGGTCGGCGATCTTGGCTTCCACGTCCACCAGTTTCTCCTGGGCCCGCGCCTGCAGTCCGGCTCCCTCGCCGCGGCGGTGGCGATGTCTCGCCGCGGCGAGCAGCTCGGAGACCTCGGCGAGCGTGAAGCCCAGGCGTTGCGCGGCCTTGATCACGCGCAGCGTGGTGACCGCTTCGGCCGGGTAGACGCGATGGCCGCCGAGGCTGCGGTCCGGTTCGTCGAGCAGGCCGCGGCGTTCGTAGTACCTGACCGTTTGCAGGTTGACGCCGGCGGCGGCCGCGAGTTCGGCGGTTCTCATTGGGGGAAGCCGTCGAGTACGGCGGCGTGGGTCGGGGGGACGGTGATGCGGAGGGTGGTGGCGCCGGTGAGGGTGAAGGTGAAGAACGAGCAGCACTCGGACTCACGGGCGATGAGGTCGGCTGTGGTGTCGTGGGCGTCGGGGTCGAGGGTGAGATCGAGGGTGCGGGAGTCGAGGCGTTCCGCGCGCTGGAGGTGATTGGCGAACAACTCACTGAACTCGGCGATCCGGAGCGGCTGCTCCGCGGTCGGCAGGGTGCAGGCTTCCGGTACGTCCATGAGTCGACGGTAAACCTGTACCCAAGTACAGGATGCAAGTCCTTACGGCTGTTGCGTCAACGTGAAGCTGACCGCTCCGAAGCTGACCCGGTCCCCTGGGCGTACGCGGACCGTGGTCGTGATCCGGAGGTCGTTCACGCAGGTCCCGTTCATCGATCCGAGATCCCGCAGCAGCCAGCCGTCCCCGACGTACCGCAGCTCGGCGTGGAACCGGGAGACGGTCACATCCCCCAGCCGCAGCGTCGCGCCGGGGCCGCGGCCCACTCGCACGGTAGGAGATCCGGGCGCGGGCAGCGCCAGCGCGGGCGGTGCCTGCGTGGGTGTCTTCCGGACCAGCGACAGGCGGGCCAGCACGTCCCACCGCGGGACGCTGCGGGACGGACGGTCCAGCGTGAGGCGCGGGAGCTTCTCACGCAGGTTGCGGGTGACCGTGGTGAAGCGCGACTCGCGGCGGGGCAGGTCGCGGAGGACGTCGGCGAGTTCGCCATGGGTCTGAGCGCGGAGTACGACGTTCATCCGGCGGACGAACGTGTCGTGCGAGAGGCGGCCGGAGCCGGCGCCGTCGCGGAGGACCGAGAGCGCGTGGTCACGCTCCGCGTCCGACGGACGCGTACCCACCCCGAGCGAGCTCATACAGGCATTGTCCGAGGCAACTCGCGTCTAGTCCACCTGGGAAGTGTCTGAGGCGTGGGCCAGAATGGCAGGATGCGACTGCCAGTGATGCCGCCGGTCAAGCCGATGCTCGCCAAGCCGGTGAAGGAGATTCCGCGCGGAGACCTGTCCTACGAGCCGAAGTGGGACGGGTTCCGGTCGATCATCTTCCGCGACGGCGACGAGGTGGAGATCGGCAGCCGGAACGAGAAGCCGATGACGCGGTACTTCCCCGAGCTGGTCGAGGCGGTGAAGGCCAACCTGCCGGAGCGCTGCGCGATCGACGGCGAGATCGTCGTGATCGGCGAGTCCGGCGACCGGCTCGACTTCGAGGTGCTGCAGCAGCGCATCCACCCGGCCGCGAGCCGGGTGAACATGCTGTCCGAGAAGACACCGGCCCGGTTCGTCGCGTTCGACCTGCTGGCACTCGGTGACGACGACTACACCGAGCGCCCGTTCGCGGAACGCCGTACGGCGCTGCTCGAGGCGTTGGCCGGCGCGAAGGAGCCGATCCACGTCACGCCGGCGACCGCCGACCACGACACCGCGGCGCGGTGGTTCGAGCAGTTCGAGGGCGCCGGCCTGGACGGGCTGATCGCCAAGCCGCTCGACGGCACGTACCAGCCGGACAAGCGGGTGATGTTCAAGATCAAGCCGGAGCGTACGGCGGACTGCGTCGTCGCCGGGTACCGCCTGCACAAGAGCGGCCCGGACCGGATCGGCTCGCTGCTGCTCGGGCTGTACAACGGCGACGGCACGCTCGCCAGCGTCGGCGTGATCGGCGCGTTCCCGATGGAGCGCCGCAAGGAGCTGTTCGCCGAGCTGCAGTCGCTGGTCACGACGTTCGACGACCACCCGTGGGCGTGGGCGAAACAAGAGGAAGGCGTCCGTACGCCGCGGAACGCCGAGGGCTCGCGCTGGCAGGCGGGCAAGGACCTGTCGTTCACCCCGCTGCGCCCGGAGCGCGTGGTCGAGGTGCGGTACGACCACATGGAAGGGATCCGGTTCCGGCACACCGCGCAGTTCGTCCGCTGGCGCCCGGACCGGACGCCGGAGTCCTGCACGTACGAGCAGCTGGAGGAGCCGGTGAAGTTCGACCTGGCCGACGTACTCTCGAGCGCGCGACGCTGATGCTCTACTCCCTGTACAAGCGCCGCCTCCGGCGCCGGCTGAAAGACCTACCGACGCCGCGTCACGTCGCCATCGTGATGGACGGCAACCGTCGCTGGGCGCGCGGCGCGGGGTACGACGACGTACGGGTCGGGCACCGTTTCGGAGCCCAGCACCTGGAGCAGTTCCTGCAGTGGTGCGCCGACGCCGGGATCACCTGTGTGACGGCCTGGGTCGCGTCGGCCGACAACATGCGCAAGCGCGACTCGGCCGAGGTCGACTACCTGATGGAGCTGACGGAGAGCGTGCTCGCCGAGCACGCGCGGCGGGACCACCGCTGGCGGCTGCATGTCGCGGGCCAGCTGGATTTGTTGCCCGACTCAACAGCCAGGGCGCTGAAGGAGGCCGTCGAACTCAGCCGGGACCGTGCGGCCGGTGATCTGACGCTGGCCATCGGCTACTCCGGGCGCCTGGAGGTGGTGGACGCCGTGCGGGAGCTGCTCGACGACGCGGCGGCGGACGGGCGGTCGCTCGAGGAGGTCGCGGACACGCTGAGCGAACGGGAGATCGGCCGGCACCTGTACGTGCCCGGCCTGCCCGATCCCGACCTGGTGATCCGGACCAGCGGCGAGCTGCGGATGTCGGACTTCCTGCTCTGGCAGGCGACCGACTCGGAGATCGAGTTCTGCGACCTGTACTGGCCGGCCTTCCGCGAGGTCGACCTGCTCCGCGCGCTGCGGACGTACGGACACCGCAGACTGCAACGATCCAGGTGAATACTTTGGGGCCGGTCGGGGGCACTATGGGGGTATACCGACTGGTCAGCGGAGGTGGCACGATGTACGACGTCGTACTGCTTGTCGAACAGGAACTGTCCGAGCCGGACGCGAAACGCGTCGTCGAACTCCATCAGGACATGCCCGAGCCGGTCACGTACCACGTGCTCGTGCCCTGCCACAACGCGGAGGCAGGCGTCGAGGCGTCGATCAGCGCGCTCGGTACGGCGGACCTCTACGGACCGGGCCTCGCCGGTCAGCGCGAGGACCTGCAGGAGGCGCAACGGGCGATCGACTCCGAGGCCAAGGGCTGCAGCGGCCGCAGCGTGCAACGGCTCCGCGATCTCGGGCAGCACGCCGAGGGCGGGATCTCGCACGACCGGCCGATCGACGCGCTGGTCGCGACCGTGCGGCACAGCCAGGGCCAGGAGGTCATCATCCTGACCCGGCCGCACATCGTGGCCGAGTTCTTCCATCTGGACTGGACCAACTCGGCCCGCCGGCACCTCGGCGTACCCGTGCTGCACCTGCTGGAGCACGAGTCCCGGTCTAGTGCTGGAGCAGAACCGCGTAAGTGAGGCCGGCGGCCAGGCTCGCGATCAGCAGCGACAAGGTCGTCCTGATCGCGCGCTCACCGGTGCGGCCGTAGTGCCGGCCGTCCTCGGAGTGGTACGCGACCTTGTAGCCGGCGTACCCGGCTGCCAGGACGAGCCCCAGTTTGATCATCAGACACCTGCCGCTGTGCCGGACTCCTTGAACTGCGTGTGGTACAGATCAGCGTACTCGCCGCCGGCCGCCAGCAGCTGCTCGTGCGTGCCGCGTTCGATGACGTTGCCGTGGTCAACGACCAGGATCTGGTCGGCGTTGCGGACCGTGGACAGCCGGTGCGCGATGACCAGCGACGTACGGCCTTCGAGGGCGGTGTCCAGGGCCCGCTGGACAGCGACCTCGGACTCGGAGTCCAGGTGCGCGGTCGCCTCGTCGAGTACGACGATCTTCGGCGCCTTGAGCAACAACCGGGCGATCGCGAGCCGCTGCCGTTCGCCACCGGACAACCGGTGCCCGCGGTCGCCGACGACCGTGTCGAGTCCGTCGGGAAGTGCCGACACCAGCTCCCAGATCTGCGCCGCCCGCAACGCCGCCGTCATCTCGTCCTCGGTGGCGTCCGGCTTCGCGTACAGCAGGTTCGCGCGGATCGTGTCGTGGAACATGTGCGCGTCCTGAGTCACATAGCCGATGCTGTCGTGGAGGGACTGAAGGGTGACGTCGCGAACGTCGTACCCGCCGACACGCACCGCTCCCCCAGTCACGTCATACAGGCGGGCGACCAAGTTGGTGATGGTGGTCTTGCCGGCGCCCGACGGGCCGACCAGGGCGACCATCCGGCCGGGCTCGACGACGAAGCTCACGTCTTCGAGGACCTGGGCGGAGGCGCGCTTGTCGAGGACCGCGACGGACTCCAGGCTGGCGAGCGAGACCTGTTCGGCGGTCGGGTAGGCGAAGGCGACGTGGTCGAACTCGACGCTCGCGGCGTCGTCAGGCAAGGGCTGCGCGTCGGGGGCGTTCTTGATCATCGGCTCCAGGTCGAGCACCTCGAAGACGCGCTCGAAGGACACCAGCGCGGTCATCACGTCGACGCGGACGTTCGACAGCGCGGTCAGCGGCCCGTACAACCGGCCGAGCAGCGCGACCAGGGCGAGCAGCGTGCCGACGGTCAGCGTCTGCCGGACCGCCAGGTTGCCGCCGACGCCGTAGACCAGCGCCGTCGCGAGGGCCGCGACCAGCGTCAGCGCGGTGAAGAACACCCTGCCGAGCATCGCGATCCGGATACCCAGGTCGCGGACCCGCCCGGCACGTTCGCCGAAGTCGCGCTCCTCCAGCGCCGGGTGGCCGAACAGCGTGACCAGCAACGCGCCGCCGACGCTGAACCGCTCGGTCATCGCGGACGACATCTCGGCGTTCAGGTTCATCTGCTCGCGGGTCATCGCGGCCAGCCGGCGGCCGAGGATGCGCGCCGGGACCAGGAAGATCGGCAGCAGCAGGATCGCGACCAGCGTCAGCTGCCAGCTCAGCGCGAGCATGGCGCCGACCACGAGGATCAGGCTGATGATGTTCGAGACGACGCCGGACAGCGTGGTGGTGAAGGCCTGCTGGGCACCGATGACGTCGTTGTTCAGCCGGGAGACCAGCGCGCCGGTCTGGGTCCGGGTGAAGAACGCGACCGGCATCCGCTGCACGTGCGCGAACACCTTGGTCCGCAGGTCGTAGATCAGACCCTCACCGATCCGCGCCGAGAACGAGCGCTGCACCAGGCCGAGCACGGCCTCGACGACCGCGAGTCCGGCGACCACGAGCGCGAGCGCCGTCACGAGTCCGGCGTTCCCCTTGGTGATGCCGTCGTCGACGATCTTCTTGAACAGCAGCGGCGACGCGATCACCAGGAACGCCGACGCGATCACCAGCACCAGGAAGCCGCTGATCTGCCAGCGGAACGGCCGCGCGAACCTCAGGATCCGCCGGACCGTGCCCTTCGCCAGCTTGCGTCCGACGACGGACGCGTCCTGCCGCCGCCAGCCGGCCGCAGCCATCCCGCCCATCATCGACATCGCGCCGCCTCCCTTTTCACAGATCATCTCAACATTCCGGGGATGAGAACGCTTCCCGCAACCTTTGGTTGCATATCGGCCCGGCGTGCTCTACAGTCATGAGCAACCAAAGGTTGCGAAAGGGGCAGGGGCAATGAGCAGGAGCATCGAGCGGGAGATTCGGATCGAGGCCGCGCCGGAGGTGGTCTACGAGGTGGTGACCTCGCCGGAGCACCTGCGCGAGTGGTGGCCGGACGAGGCCGACTACAAGCCGGTCCCGGGCGGCACCGGCACGGTCGGGTTCCGGCAGGCCGAGGGGCTCATGTCGGTGCCGTTGACGGTGCTCGAGGCCGAGCCGCCGCGACGGTTCGTGTTCCGCTGGGACTACGACGGCGAGGCCGCGACCGTGCGGAACTCGGTGCTGGTCACCTTCGAACTGGTCCCGGAGGCCGGCGGCACGCTGCTCCGGTTCGCCGAGACCGGGTTCGACGAGGCCGGGAAGTCCGACGAGCTGTTCGCCGACCACACCAGCGGCTGGGACTACTACCTGCCGCGGATCGCGCCGTACGTCGCCCGGCTGGTCGCCAGGCCGTGATCGACGACGAGCTCTGGTCGGCGATCGGCGACCCGACCCGGCGGCGGATGCTCGACCTGCTGCTCGCGGACGGCGGCGGTACGGCGACCGGGCTCAGCGAGCGGCTGCCCGTCACCCGGCAGGCGGTGGCGAAACACCTCGGCGTCCTGGACCGGGCCGGCCTGGTGCACTCCGCGCCGTACGGGCGGGAACGCCGCTACACCGTGGACGAGGACCGCCTCGCCCACGCCATCAACCAGCTGTCCGACGTGACCCATGCCTGGGACCGGCGGCTGCAGCGGATCAAGACGATCGCCGAGGCGATCGAACGGAAGGAAAGGTAGTACCGATGAGCGATATCCTGCACCGCGTGGGCATTGTTGCCCCGAGCAAGGATGTGTACGACGCCCTGACCACGATCGACGGGCTGGCCGGCTGGTGGACCGTGGACACCACCGGCGACGTCGACGGTGTGATCGAGTTCCGGTTCGCCAGCGCGGGTGGCGACGGCTTCGACATGAAGGTCCTGGAGACGAGCCCCGAGCTGATCCGCTGGGAGGTCGTCGGCGGACCCGAGGAGTGGATCGGCACCCACGTCAGCTTCGCGCTCTCGACGGTCGACGACTTCACGATCGTCCTGTTCAAGCAGGAGGGCTGGCGGGAGCCGGTCGAGTTCATGTACCACTGCAGCACCAAGTGGGCGACGTTCCTGATGAGCCTCAAGCAGTACGTCGAGACCGGCAAGGGCGAGCCGGCCCCGAACGACGTACTCGTGAGCAACTGGCACTAGCCGAAGGCGGCGATGAGCTCCTTCAGCCGGCGTTCCTGAGCTTCCCGCTCGGCCCGGAGCTGGTCGTCGTACGAGCGGTCCGCGGCACCGAGGAGCAGCGCCTTGGTCTCGCGGATCGCGCCCGGCAGCGGCCCGAGCAGCGCGTCGGACAGGTCCTTGACCGTCGCCGCCAGCTCGTCGGCCGGTACGACGATGTTCGCGAGGCCGAGCTCCTTCGCCTCGGCCGCCTCGACCCACCGGGTGGTCGCGCAGATCTCGAGCGCCCGGGAGTACCCGACCAGTTCGACCAGCGGCTTCGTGCCGCCGAGGTCCGGGACCAGGCCGAGCGACGGCTCGCGCATGCTGAACCGGGCGTCCGGGGTCACCACCCGCAGGTCGCAGGCCAGCGCGAGCTGGAAACCGGCGCCGACCGCGTGGCCCTGGACGGCCGCGATGCTGACGAACTCCGGCCGCCGCAGCCAGGAGAAGCCGGACTGGAAGTGCGCGATCAGCTCCAGCACCTCGCCGGTCGGCTTGGCACCGAGGTTGAGCAGCGGCTCCTCGCCGAGCTCGTTCTCGCCCATGATCAGCCGCCGGTCGAGCCCGGCCGAGAACGACGGCCCCTCCCCCGACACGATCACCACCCGGACGTCGTCCGGCAGCGACGTACCGAAGTCCGCCAGCTCGCTCCACATCCGCGGCGTCTGGGCGTTCCGCACCTCGGGCCGATCCAGCACCACCCGGGCCACGGGCCCGTCCACACTCAGTCGCAGACCAGTCATACCGCCGGATATTACTCGGAAGTAATCAGGCGAGCGAGACCAGGTCGGCGTACTCGTTGGTCCAGAGGTCCTCGACGCCGTCCGGGAGCAGCACGACCCGCTCGGGCTCGAGCGCCTCGACGGCGCCCTCGTCGTGCGTGACGAGGACGATCGCGCCGGTGTACGAGCGGATCGCGTTCAGCACCTCGGCGCGGGACGCGGGGTCGAGGTTGTTGGTCGGCTCGTCGAGCAGCAGCACGTTCGCCGCCGACACGACCAGGGTCGCCAGCGCGAGCCGGGTCTTCTCGCCGCCGGACAGCACACTGGCCGGCTTGTCGGAGTCGTCGCCGGTGAACAGGAACGAGCCGAGCACGCTGCGCGCCTGGGTCTCGTTCAGGTCCGGGGCGGCGGACTTCATGTTCTCCAGCACGGTCCGGTTCACGTCGAGCGTCTCGTGCTCCTGGGCGTAGTACCCGAGCTTGAGGCCGTGGCCGTCGATGATCTCGCCGGTGTCGGCCTTCTCGATCCCGCCGAGGATCCGCAGCAGCGTGGTCTTGCCGGCACCGTTCAGCCCGAGCACGACCACCCGCGAGCCCTTGTCGATCGCCAGGTCGACGTCGGTGAAGATCTCCAGCGAGCCGTACGACTTCGACAGCTCGCGCGCCATCAGCGGCGTCTTGCCGCACGGCGCCGGCGTCGGGAACGCGATCTTCGCGACCCGGTCGGCCTGACGCTCGTCCTCGAGCGAGGACATCAGTCGCTCGGCGCGCCGCAGCATCTGCTGGGCGGCGGCCGCCTTGGTCGCCTTGGCGCGCATCTTGTTCGCCTGGTCGACCAGCTGGGTGGCCTTCTTCTCGGCGTTCGCCCGCTCACGCTTGCGGCGCCGTTCGTCGGTCTCGCGCTGGTTCAGGTACGCCTTCCAGCCGACGTTGTAGACGTCGATCTCGGCCCGGTTCGCGTCCAGGTGGAAGACCCGGGTGACGGTGTCCTCGAGCAGGTTCACGTCGTGGCTGATCATGATCACGCCGCCGGCGTACGACTTCAGGAAGTCCCGCAGCCAGACGATCGAGTCCGCGTCCAGGTGGTTGGTCGGCTCGTCGAGCAGCAGCGTCTCGGCCTGCGCGAACAGGATCCGGGCCAGCTCGACCCTGCGCCGCTGCCCGCCGGACAGGGTCGACAGCGGCTGGCCGAGAACCCGGTCCGGGAGGCCGAGGTTGGCGGCGATCCGGGCCGCTTCGGACTCGGCGGCGTACCCGCCGGCCGCATGCAGGTCCGCCTCGGCGCGCTCGTACCGCCGCATGCCTTTGGCGCGGGTCTTCTCGTCCGTGCTCGCCATCTGCTTCTCGGCGCCCCGCAACCGCCGGACGACGTCGTCCAGCCCGCGGGCGGACAGGATCCGGTCCCGGGCGAGTACGTCGAGGTCGCCGGTGCGCGGGTCCTGCGGCAGGTAGCCGATCTCGCCCGACGACGTCACCGACCCGGCGGCCGGCAGCCCCTCCCCGGCGAGGATCTTGGTCAATGTGGTCTTGCCGGCCCCGTTGCGGCCGACCAGCCCGACCTTGTCCCCCGGGCCGACCCGGAACGACGCGGGCGCCAGCAGCTGGCGGGCACCGACGCGGACCTCGAGATTGGAAACAGTGATCATCGGGGTACGCAGAGGTCCTTACGCTGGGGCCGGCAGGGGTTAGCTGCTCTAGTGTATGTGCCGTGAAATTCAATCCGGACGCGGATCTCGACACCAGCGGTGTCGAGGACACCCGCGGTAGTGGTGGTGGCGGCCGCGGTGGCCTGCCCGGCGGGGTGATCCCGGTCGGCGGCGGCATCGGCGGCATCATCCTGCTCGTCGTGATCCTGCTGCTGAACGGCGGCCTGCCAGGCGGAGGTGGCAGTGACGAGCCGGCGGCACAGAACACGGCGGCAGGCAATCTCGGCTCCTGCAAGAAGGGCACCGACCTGCAGTCGAACTCGAACTGCCGGTTCGTCTTCTACCAGAACTCGATCCAGAGCTTCTGGGCGAGCGAGCTCCCCCGGCGCGGCAAGAAGTACACGCCGGCCGCGATGCGGGTCTTCGACGGCTCGGTGAACACCGGCTGCGGCCCGGCGACCAGCGCGGTCGGCCCGTTCTACTGCCCGCCGGACAAACGGGTGTACCTCGACATCGGCTTCTTCCAGACCCTGCAGACCGACCTCGGCGCCCGCGGCGGCGAGTTCGCCGAGGCGTACGTCGTGGCGCACGAGTACGGGCACCACATCCAGAACCTGTACGGCATTCTCGACCGGATCAAGACCCGGAACGGCCCGACATCCGACTCGGTCCGCTCCGAGCTCCAGGCCGACTGCCTGGCCGGCGTCTGGACCAACCACGCGACCACGGTCCCCGGCAAGAACGGCAAGCCGCTGATCACCGACCTCACCCAGGACGACATCGCCCGCGGCCTGGACGCGGCGGCATCGGTCGGCGACGACCGCATCCAGCAGAAGACCCAGGGCCAGGTCACCCCCGAGTCCTTCAGCCACGGCACCGCCGCCCAGCGGATGAAGTGGTTCAAGGCCGGCATGGACTCCGGCGACATGAACTCCTGCGACACCTGGTCCGCCCGCACCCTCTGACGCTCCCCGACTCCGGGCATCCCACCTGAACGCACGACGGGTTATCCCCTGCTGTTGCCGGTTCTCCTGTCTTTACAAGGGCGGAGAACCGGTAACAGCAGGGGATATCCGTTGGTGTGCTAGGCGACCTGGGCGGGGCGGTGGTAGCCGGGGAGGAGTTCGTCGACCAGGGCGTCGGTCTCGGCTTCGGGGCCGCGGGGGGCGCCGTGCTTGGTGAGGGCGGCGTACATCTGGCCGGCGACGTTGGTGACGTCGGCGGTGGTACCGAAGTGGGCCGCCAGCCGGAGGGTGGCCCGCCACAGTTCCTCGGAGGCCGGCGAGAAGCTCAGGCCGGTCTGCAGGGCGGTGCGGGCCAGGTTGCCGTCGTTGTGGCCGAGGGACGCCTCGGCCAGCCGCAGCGCGGCGTCGACGACGGACTCGACCATCCGGCGCTCGATGCCGGACGCGGCGAGCCACGAGTAGCGGCCGCCGGGCAGGTTCGACCAGGCGGGGCCGTGCACCAGGCTGAGCGCCGTCGACAGCGGGCCGCGCGGGTCGTCCACCATCGACGCCTGCTTGGCCAGCGTCCGGAACACGTCCCAGTCGACCCGGACCACGCTGCGGTTCAGCATCCAGCGGCCGGACTCGTCGGCGTACATCGCGTCCACCCCGACCCAGCGGCGGGTGTGGTCGAGCGCCGAGTCGCGCAGTTCCTGGCTGATGCCGCGCGGCCAGATCGCACCGGCCAGCACGTTCGGGTGTACGCCGTAGTCCTGGCTGGCCAGGAACGCGACGATCTCGGTCGCGAGCGCGATCCGCCCCTCGTCGATCGTGCCGCGGGCGTCGACCTCGACCGGGCCGAGCAGGTCGACCTCGACCGGGGCCGGCTGGCTCAGGTCCATCGCCGAGTACTCGTAGGCCGGCATGTCCTGCTCCGCGCGGCGCTTGTCGCGGGCGTCCGTCTCCGCCGCGTCGAACAGCTGCACCAGGTCCGCGAACTGCTCCGGGTTGATGCTGTGCGCCTCGACCTCGAGGCCGAGCAGCCGGCAGACGGCCTGGTTCTTCTCGTCCACCACGAACCGCCACGGCGCGTTCAGTACGTCGCCGACCACGACCACCGAGATGCTCCGCTTGGTGTCCGCGGCCAGCCGGTTCAGCTGCTCCTGCTCCTCCGGCGACGGCGGCGCGGACACGAAGATGATCTCCGCGCCCCACAGCGCCGCGTCCGGGTGCGTCATCCTGGCCTCGGCGACCGAGGCGGCGTTCCGCCGCTGGCAGGCCTGCACCTGCGCCTCGGTCCGCCGGACCACCTCGCCCATCGCGTCGTCCAGCCGCACCCAGTAGCTGAGCCGGCTCGGCGACAGCGACGACAGGTCGTCGCCGAACCCGACCATGCTGATGTGCGCGCCCTCCGACCACAGGTTGGTGGCCAGCTCGACGGCCAGCGAACCGACCACGTCGCGGGACGCGTTGGTGACGCCGCCGAACGCGACGATCCCGTTCGCGGTGTCGAGGTCGATCAGCACCGTCGCGCCGTCGGCGTTCTGGCCGACCGTGACCAGCGTCGGGTACGGCGCCGGCGCGTCCACCTCGCCCGCCGGGCCGTAGCCGCGGCGCAGCGTCCAGCGCGTGCCCTCGGCGATCGCCTGCCACGGACCGGGCGGCGCGGGCTGCGCCTCGTACGGGTCGAGGACCAGGGTCAGCGCCCGGTCGGTGACCAGCGCGGCGACGACGTTCGGCATCGGGCGCCCCAGCTGGGTCATGTCCGCGCCGAGCTTGCGCAGCGAGTTGTCCACGAACTGCGCGGTCGGTACGTCTGCCGCCAGCCGCAGGTCGATCTCGGTCTGCCGCTGACCGGCCGCCTTCGGTCCCGGGCCCTGCGCCCAGCCGCGGCGGCGCTTCAGCGCGATCGCCAGACCGGCCGCGAGCAGCGTCGCGCCGAAGCCGAAGATGCCGGCCTCCTGCAGGCTGATGCCGCTGTGGGCCGCGACCGGCGCCGCGACCGGCACCTGGGTACCGCCACCGGCCGGCTCGCCCTGGGCGTTCGTCCCGGTGCCCGGGATGTGCGGCTCGGCCGTCACGTTCGGGCCGCCCGGCTTGACGTTCTTCGCCCCCGGGTCGGTCGTCGAGCTGACGATCCCCAGCGAGGACCCCTGCTCGGAACCCTGCTCCGAGTAGCGCCCCGGGCCGTTCGTCCCGGCCTCGGTCCGGTGGTCGACCGCAGCCTTCGGCTTCGCCGTCGTCTTGGTCTCGGTCGTCTTCGTCCGGGTCTCGGTGGTGTGGGTCCTGGTCTCGTTCGTCGTCGTGTGGTCGCCGATGCTGACCCGGACCGTGTGCACGCCCGGGCCCTTGGCGTCGGCCGGCAGCCGCACCTGCCAGCCCGGCATGATCAGGTCCGGGTTGGTCAGCCGGCGGCCGTCCGGCTGCAGCTTGTTCTTGTTGAGGTCGTAGATCTCCTTGTACCGGCGGCCGTCGCCGAGGTGCCGCTCCGCGATGTCCCACAGACAGTCGTAGTTTCGGCCGTGCGGCGGACGCACCTCGGTGTACTTGATCACCTGACCCTGGTGGTCGTGGTTCGTCCGCACACCGGTGGTGGTCTTCTTGGCCTGCTGGTTGCTGCCACTGAGGATCGTGCTGGACGCCTCGGTCTGGCGGAACTGCGACGACGCGGACTCCTGCGCACTGTGCCGCGCGGTGACCGCGGTCGGGGCGACCGGGCCGCTCGTCGTCACCGCGCTCGCCACCGGCAGGCTGACGCCCGCGCCGGCCGCGATCAGTACGACGGTGCCGATCAGCCGCCGGGCCAGCACCTGCGAGCCGCCGCCGAGCGGGACCCGTGGGGACAGCCCGTGGCCGCGGACCTCCGCGACCGCCTCCGCGATCAGGCAGACCACGAAGTGCAGCCAGGCGATCCAGATGAAGAACGCGATGATGCCCAGCACGGTCCGGATGCTCAGCTCGCTGAACAGCATGCTCTTCGTGGGCATGCTGTCCGGCCACGGCGTACCGAAGAACCGCAGCAGCACGTATGGCACGCCGCCGACGATCGCGAGGATCGCGAGCAGCGCGAGGAAGCCCTTCAGCCGGTCCGCGCCCGGACTCGTCGACCGCCGCTGCGGCAGCCGCGCCGCGCGCACCGGATCATTCGTCCTTACCATCGCTCCTCCATACCCCCACCATCAGTCACCATGTCAGCCACCAATGGCCTCGACTTCCTGCACCGGCAACCGCTGCACCGCGTCGACGTTCGCCTGCCCGATCGGCTTCCAGCCGCCCACGTCCTTGCCGATCCAGTAGGACACTTCCCAGGTGATCGTCAGCTTGACCGTGTACATCCCGTCGGGCTGACTCGCGCTGGACTTCGTGTACTTGTGGAAACACGGGTTGAGCTGGTGGAACGGGTCCTTCGTCTGGTCGTACCCGGTCGGGTCGGCCAGCGGCGTCGTCCCGGCCATGCACTTGAACGGCGCGGTGCCGTCGCCGGGGTCGATCGTCATCTCCACGACCATGCCGCGCATGGTCAGGTTGTGCCCCGGGCTGAAGTAGCTGCTCGTCGTACCGTCGATCTCGTAGACCTCGGAGCTCTGCGGCGTCAGCGTGAAGTACGCCGGGATGTTCACCCGCGGCGTGTACGTCGGCATGATCTGCAGCGCCGGCTCCGGGTAGTTGCTCTGGAACTCGTACCAGAACTGCTTCATGTAGTCCGGGAACGGGCACTGCGCTTCCTCGGCCGGGTCAACCGGCATGTACGCGCGCTCGAGGTGCGCCTTGTCGCCGCCGTTGTACGTGTCGAGGTTGTAGTCCGTGATCGTCACCCGGAGCACCCACTTCTTGCCGTCCGGGGCCTTCGGCAACTTGACGCCGTCGGGGATGTCGAAATTCTGGCACGGCACGAACGGCCGGCCCGCGAGCCGGTCCTTCCAGGTCGGCGGCGGCGTACCGTCGCCGAGGTACGGCTGGCCGGAGCTGCAGTAAGAGCCGAAGCCGACCGAGTTCACGTACATGCTGCAGACCGAGTTGCCGGTGACGATCGTCTCGGCGTTGGCGGTCGTGGCGGGGACTGCCACCAGTAGTGCGAGAACGGCGCTCAAGGCGAGCAGCGTGCGGCCTACCCGGTTGTGCATCCTCACTCCCCAGACTCGTCTTCCGGCAGATTATCTTCGACCAGGGGCATCATGCCCGTTGCCCGGTGCCCCGTCACCTCTTCGCAACCTGAATTCCGGCATTCCGGTCTAGACCGGGTAATGAACGCCCGCACAGTTCACGCCCTTGCTCGTGACCAGGCGGTACGGCAGCCAGCCCATCCCGGTCTTCACCATCTCGATCACCTCGGGCGACCCGTGCGGCGCCGCGACGGTCCAGTTCCGGGCCTTCGGGTCCCAGTACTGCGTGCTCTGCGAGCGGCACGTCTGCACCGTCACGGTGCCCTGCGGCGTACTGCCGACACCGACCACGACCACGCCGCCCGGCGGCTTCATCACCCAGCCGTTGCGCTTGGCGTCGGCGATGCCCTGGGCCACGTCGGCGTAGAAGAACGACGGGAACCGCTGCTTCAGGATCGTGTCGTCGCGGTCGACGAGCGCCTTGAAGTACAGCGGGTAACTGGTCACGAGGCCTTGGACGGCGGGATTCGACCCGAAGTTCCCGGCCTGCACGACCACCTGCTTGGCGGCCGGCGCGGTCGGTTGCGCGGTGGTCGCGGGCGCGGTCGCGGTCGTGCGGGGCTCGGTCGGCTGCGTGGCCGGCGTACTCGAGGTCGTCGCACCGGAGCCGCCGGCCGGGACCGGGAGGCCGCCGTCGTTCGAGTCCTTGCCGCAGGCACTCAGCAGCAGGACGCCGCAGAGCACCGCGGCCGGGATGGCAAACGTACGCACGAAGACGATCCTCCGTTGTCTAGCGCCGAGGCGTCTTAGAGGGCTTGGGGCGGCCGGTAGGCACGGACTTGGGCGGGGTGGTCGGCGTCGTGCTCGGCGTGCCGGACGGATCCGGCGTGGGCGTGGGCGTCGGGGTCACGTTCGGCTTGCAGGTGGCCGGGAACGGGAACGGCGTCAGGGTCCAGACCGGTGTCGGCGAGCCGACGGTCCAGGTCGGGCACGGCAGGTCGATGGTCGGCGGCACCGCGGTGGTGATCGGGATGTTGCCCGGGCCGTCGGGCGACGAGTTCACCACGATCGGCGGGATCGTCGGGCTGTCGTCGGCCTTGTCGACGCCCTGCTCGGCGTGTGCCTGGCCGACGCCGGACGCCTTCAGCGACTGCTTGCCGATCAGGCCGAGGAACGTCGTCTTGTTCAGGATGTCGACCTGGATGTCCACCTCCTTCTCGGTCAGCGTGGTCGGGCCGCACGAGGTGACGGTCGGGTCGTTGCTCTGCACCTGGCCGCAGAAGCCGGCGATCGCGGTGGCCGCCTTGGTGGTGTCGATCTTCGCCTCGGCCGAGTTCAGCTGGATGGCGGCCGCGCCGACCCGGGCGGCCTCCTGCGCGTAGCCGACCGCGCGGGACCGGGCGCCGAGCTGCCGGCCGCCGTCGATCACCAGGCCGGCCAGCGTGAAGATCATCACCGCGAGGATCGCCACCGCGGGGCTGAGCGCGCCGCGGGCGAACCGCCGGTGCGGCCGCGGCGCGTCGATCCGGAGGAACTCGACGAACCGCGACCTCAGCTGGTCAGGATCCGGCACCGCGCACCCCCCGGTACGGGTCGAGCGACGAGGTGAAGCGCTTGGTGATCTTGGTGTCGCCGCCGAGCCCGAGCAGGCCCAGGTCGCGGTAGTTGATCGTGCAGGTGACCTCGACCGACAACGGCGACCCGGCAACGAACCCGGTGGTGATCGAGCCGCTCGCGGTCTCCTTGCAGGACTTCACCGCCTGGCTCATCGTCGTACTGACCGCGTCGTCGACGCGGCCCTGCGCCTCCTGCACCGACCGCGACTGGCTGGCGCCACGGGCACCGTCGCGAGCCGCGCTCTCCAGCAGCGACGAGGTCTGGAAGTACCGCCCGCAGGCGAGCAGGAACATGAACAGCGCCAGCAGCACGGGCGCCAGGATCACCATCTCCAGCGCCATCGTGCCGCGCTGGGGGCGGCGCCGCGGCTGCATCGTCCGGAACCTCACTTGTCGGCCTGGAACTGCTCGATCGGGCCGGTGGCGGTCCGGCTCACCTTCAGCTTCAGACCGGGCACCAGCGAGACGGTGTCACCGGTGACGGTGAACGAGACCATGCCTTCCGGGCTGTTGTACGACGGGAACGGCACGGCGGTGTTCTGCAGCGTCGTACCGCCCAACTGCTGGGCGTACGACTGGATGTCCGAGCGCACCTTCTCCCCCACCGCGTCGCTGTAGACCGACGGCTGCACCAGCCGCAGGCGGGAAACGCCTTCCTGCGCGGCGTTCAGCGCCACCGACCGCCCGTACAGCCAGAGAGCGGTCTGGATCGAGACGAAGATCAGGGCCAGGATGGCCGGGGCGAGGATGGCCAGCTCGAGTGTGCTGACCCCCCGCTCCGATCGTCGCCGGGGTGGACGCCGCCGCACGGTGGACGTCAGCCCTGGTCGATCTCGGACGTGCGCTTGCTGATCACGCGCTTCACCACGACGCCGATCGCCAGCGCGGCCGCGACCAGGATCGCCGAGATGATCGCCCACTCCAGGGCGGACGCGCCCAGCTCGGTCTGTCCGGCGCGTTGGCGGGCGCGCTGCGCCTGGGCCCGCGCCACCGCGTAGCCGGCCATCGCCCGCCAGAACATCAACTCCGAGGTCATCGCATGCCTTCCGATTCGTGAAGCCGAAACCGGCCCCAGTATGTCAACTGCCTAGGATCGCCACGCCTGCCGGGAAGGCCAGGAACAGGAAGAAGGCCGCGATCATCACGAGCTGCGCGACCAGCATGGACTGCGACCGCTCGCCGGCCTTGCCCTCGACGTCGGCCAGTTCCTTGCGGCGCAGCGACGCCGCCCGGGCGAGCAGCGAGGACCGGATCTTCGCGCCCTCGTCCCCGGCCAGTGCCAGCGCCGACGCCAGGTCCCGGAGCTCCTCGACGCCGAGGTCCTCGCCGAGCCGGGCCATCGCGTCCCACGGCGTGATGCCGATCAGCCGCGCGTTCGCGAGCGCCTGCCGGATCCGCGCCATCGCCCAGTGCTCGCCGATCGTGGACGCGGTCATCAGCGCCTCCGGCAGGCCGCGGCCGCCGGCCAGGTTCATCGCGACCAGGTCCAGGAAGCTGCCGACCACGTGCCGGAAGTCCCGGCGCCGCTTCTCCGCCTCCTGGCGAAGCGCCAGGTCCGGCAGGAAGAACGCCACCGCCATGAACGCCAGCGTGACGATCGCCGGCGTCGCGCCGGGCGGGGTCAGCCCGATCGCGGAGAACAGGAACAGCACGATCGGGATGAACAGCATCGCGCCGAGCGCGAAGAACACCTTGGTGGCGAGCATCGCGGCGAACGGCTGGTTCATCACCGCGAGGTCCCGGCGGAGCTTGCCGAACGCCCAGCCGCGGGCGTTCGCCTCGGCCTCCAGCCGGCGGCCGAGGGTCGCCCGGGCCCGGTCCACGCCGCCGAGCACCCGCTCGCCGGCGGCACTCGCGGTGGCCCCGCCGGCGAACCCGCCGCGGCCGGCGTCGATCCGCGCGATCGTGGACAGCACGTTGGCCCGCGGCTTGATGAACATCCGTACCAGCACGTACACGCCGAGCCCGGCGATCGCGCCGGTGATGAAGGCCCACGTCATCCGTTCACCACCTCCATCCGCTCGTCACCCGGCCGGTGCACGGCGTGGTCCTTCGAGATGCCGATCAGGAACCGCTCCGGCACCTCGATCTTCGCCAGCCGCCGCAGCCACAGCAGGCCGAGCGCGTACAGGCCGATCACCACGGCCAGCACGACCTGCCCGATGAAGCTCGTGTACGGCGCCATGTACGTCGGGTTGAACAGCACCAGGCCGGCCGCCATGATCAGCGTGATCGCGACCACCACCTGCACACTGCGCCGGGTGGACCGCCGTTCGGCCGCGACCTTGCGGCGTACGTCGAGCTCCTCGCGGGCCGAGTCCGCGAGCGCGCTGAGCACCTCGCGCAGACCGGGGCCGCGGAGCCGGGCGTTCAGTACCAGGGCCGCGACGATCAGGTCCGCGGACGGGTCGTCGAGGTCGTCGGCGAACCGCATCAGGGCCGACGGCAACGGTTCCCGGATCCGCAGCCGGTCGACCAGCAGGTTCAGGCCGGGCTTGATCGCGGGCGCGGCGTTCACCGCGGTGGCCGGGATCGCCTGCTCCAGGCCGACCGCGCCGGCGATCGTGTCGCGCAGCGCCTCGGTCCAGGTGGCCAGCGCCTCCAGCCGCTCGATCGCCCGGCGCTCCTCGCCGCTGCCGCCGAAGAACCGGTCCGCCATCCCGGCGAGCAGACCGAGGGCGATCGCGAGCACCAGCCACCGGGTCACCACCAGCACCAGCAGGCCGACCGCGATGCCGGCGCCGAGCCGGATCAGGTTCTTGCGGTTCTCGGCGCTCCGGTTCCGGAACAGCGATGGCGTCTCGTCCCGCGGCTCGGTGCCGCGGATCGCGACGATCAGCAGCAGGACCGCGCCACCCACCACCGCGCCGCAGAGCAGCGCCGCCAGAGTGTTAGTGCTCATCGCATCACGCCCAGGTTCCGTGTACGAGCGGCTGGTACCCGAAGTGCTCGAGCTCATCCATGCAGGCGATCGGGGCGTGCGCCGCGGCCCGGCCGTCCGGACCCGGCGCGAACACCTCGCCGGACAGCACCCGCCCGTCCCAGCCGGTCACCTCGCGGATGCTCTCGATGTACCGGCTGACGCCGCCGCCACGCTGGTAGTCGTTGTGCCGGCGGACGAACACCACGAAGTCGAGCGCTCCGGAGATCAGCATCTGGGTAGCGTCCATCGGCAGCCGCTCGCTCGCCTGGATGGCGTACGTGCTGATCCGGTTGAACACCTCCATCGAGCTGTTCGAGTGGATCGTCGACAGCGAGCCGTCGTTGCCCTGGCTCATCGCGTTCAGCATCGTCACGATCTCGTCGCCGAGCACCTCACCGACGATGACGCGCGAGGGGTTCATCCGCAGCGAACGACGGACCAGATCGGCCATCGTCACCTCGCCGACGCCTTCGGAGTTGGGCAGCCGTTCCTCGAACGAGACCACGTTCGGGTGCAGGTCCTTGAACTCCCCCAGCCCGAGCTCCAGCGAGCGCTCGACCGTGATCAGCCGCTCGTGCGGCTGGATCTCGTTCGCCAGCGCCCGCAGCAGCGTGGTCTTCCCGGAGTTCGTCGCGCCCGCGATCATGATGTTCTTCCGGGCCGCGACCGCCGCCCGCAGGAACGAGCCGACGTCGTCGCTCATGGTGCCGTTGGCAACGAGGTCCTTCAGGAACACCCGGCCGAGCCGGGCCCGCCGGATCGACACCGCCGGCCGCGCGGTCACGCCCATCACGGCCGAGAGCCGGGATCCGTCCGGCAGCCGCAGGTCCAGCTGCGGGTTCGCGGAGTCGAACGGCCGGCTGGTCAGGCCGGCGTGCGAGGCCAGTACCTGGATCAGCTCGATCAGTTCGTCGTCGCTCTCGGCCACCGGGCCGGGCGTCTCCTCGCGGCCGTCGCCGTACTGCACGAAGACCTGGTCGCAGCCGTTGATGTCGATGTTCTCGACGTCGGGGTCGTCGATCAGCGGCTGCAGCCGGCCGACGCCGAACAGCGCGGAGTGGATCGCGCCGGCGATCTGCGCGTCGTCGTCCGGCGTCGGCGGCGTCCGCCCCTCGGCCAGCTCGTACCGCGCGTGGTCCTCGAGCACCTGCACGATCAACGACCGGGCGTACTCCCGCTCGTCCTCCGCGCTCATCGGAGGTACGCCGTTCACCTGGTCGCGGCGGCGCTGCTCGTTCAGCCGCTCGGCAACCTGCACCCGCAGCCGGCGAACCAGCTCCTGGTCTGCGCTCATCTGTAGTCACCTGGCGGGAACGCCGCGTTCGCCATGTCGAAGTCCTGCGGCGGCGGGGCGGCGACCAGCGACGCCATCTCCGCGGTGATCACGCTCGCGGACCGGATCAGCTGGGTCTTGTCCAGCCGACCGTGCCCGCGGCCGTCGAAGAACGCCGCGCCGGCCGGGTCGTACGCGAGGTGCCAGCGGTGCCGTACCGGCAGCGACATCGCGTCCAGGACGGACCACACCTGCTTCACACCGTCACGCTGCTTCGGGTCGGCCACCACGACGACACCGAGCTGGGCGTCCACGTGGTGCACGAGCGTCGACAGCCGCTCGCGCAGGTGCGCCACCGACGACCCGGTGGCTGTACAGACCATGACGACCAGCCGCGCGGACTGGATCACCGGGAGCTGCGGCGACGACGCGCCGATCCGCCCGCAGTCCGCCAGTACGTCGGCCTGGTGCATCTGGTTGAACGAGATGCCGAGCGGATGCCACAGCCCGCCCATCCCGCCGACCTGCTCCGGCGACCGCACACCGAGCAGTACGTCGAGCCCGCCGTCGAGCTGCTGGCTGTGCGCGAGGATCACCTCGTCGCCCAGGCCCTTCCGGCTCGCGGCGGCCAGGCTGACCAGGCCACGATCGGAGTCGAGCGCCGCACCGGCCGGCCCGGTCATCCGGATCGCGACGTCGCTGCCGGCCGGGTCGCACTCGGCCAGCAGCACCTGCCGCGGCCAGAGCGCGCCGAACACCAGGCTCGCCGTGGTCACGCCCGGAGAGCCCTTCGCGCTCGCCAGCGCCACCAGTGCCATCAGTTCGCCCCGCCGCGCAGCGCGTCCGCCGTCGTACCCGGCGGCAGCTTCGCCACCGACAGCGTCTTCGCGGCAGCGGCCGCGGCGACCAGGGTGACCTTGGACTGCGGCACCAGCAACGTCACGTTGAGCGAGCTGTTCGCACTCGTCTTGCTGTCGGTGATCGCGCCCGCGCTCGACGTCACCGCGGCAGCACCGACCAGCTCCACCGAGTTGCCGCCGCCGTCGTTTCCGCCGGGGACCCGGACGATCTGGACCACGTCGCCGACGCTCAGCCCGTCGGACGGGGCGTGCCCGGCGTCCAGGCTGACACCGACCAGCGCGCCGCCCTGCGGGATCGGCTGCTGGCCGTCCTTGGTGAAGTTGCCGGGCGTGACGAACTGGTCCTTGTACAGCCAGCTGGTGGTGTACCGGCCGACGTACTTGCCCGCCTGCGACCACGGGACCAGGCCGCCGGTGGCGCCGGCCAGGTCGCCCCGGGAGAAGTCCTTGGCCTCGATCTTGTGGCCGGGCGGCAGCGCGTCGGCGGAGATCGCGACGAAGTCGGACCGGTTGCCGCTGTTCAGCGCGATCAGCGCGGACCCGGCGGCGCCGAGCAGGATCAGGATGACCGCGAGCGCGGCCAGTGCCGGACGTCGTTCCCGGCCGCTCGGGAGGCGGGTCGAGCCGCCACCCGCCGGTCGGCCCGCAGCCCGGGACCCTTGGGAAGAGGTACGCGTGGAGGACGAGAGACTCACCCGCCTACCGTAATGGCAGCGAGGTACCAATCGCGCCAGCAGCCCGGCGCCGTTTACCGCGCGGCAACCTGCTCACGCTCCGGCCCGGTGAGGAGTTGGTTGAACAGACCTTCGCCGCCGTACAACTGGTCTAGATACCGGTACAGCGCCCGAAGGCTCAGGCCGACCTGCCGCTCCCAGTCCTGCCGCCGGACCAGCCACTCCGTCAGCTCCCGCCCTTCCGCCAGGGTGACGGCGGCGTTGACCGGTTGCTCCAGGCGGTAGGAGTCCGGATCCCACGCGGTCTCCGGGCCACGCGCGGCCTGCACCGCTGCCGCCAGTTCGTCGAGGCGCGCGCCGGTGTAGAACGAGCCGAATCCGAACCTGCCGCGGTCGCGATCCGTGCCGTGCAACTCGTCGAGGTACTCACACAGCGCGAGGAAGAGTTCGATGCCGTCGTACCCCCGGTCGTCGGGCGCGATCCGCAGCAGCTCGCGGACCAGGTAGCGCGCCTCGCTCACCGTCCAGCCCGACTCACCCATGGCCTCAGTCATGTGGCCGACCCTAGGTGAACAGCCAGGCGTAAATTGTTAACAGCCCGTGTGGTTCAGCTTGCTGGCAAGTAACCGATTGTTTGCTACATTCCGGAACCTGAGGGTCCTGGTGACAACTGGTGAGCACCAGGGAACTGACGGGGAGGCGGTGATTCGGCTGTCCACACCCACGGTGGCCGCCGCGGACGCGACGATTCGGGCCCGCTGGGCGATCGCGACCGCCCTCGGCATCCTGCATCCGTCGGCGGTGTCGCTGCGCGACGGCCGGATCCGGCTGAGCACCCGGCGCGACCTGCTGGACGCGCAGGTCACGCGCGGACTGGAGCAGCAGCTCGCCCGCTGGGCCGGCAACCGGGTCTCCGACGACCGCCTGCTGGCTCAGTCGGTCGCCGTCCTCGGAGCCGAGGTCGCGCGCGCCCGCGGACAGCAACCGGGCGCCGGCGCGACCGCCGCGCTCGACCGCTATCTCGCCGGTCCGGGCCTGACCCGCTCGCAGCGTGCCGAGGCCGAGGCGATGCTGCCGGTGGCGCTCCGCAGCGCGGCCGTGAACGACCCGGCCGCGGCGGAACGGCTCCGCCGGCTGCCGCAGCCGGGACCTGTCGTCCGCACCTCCGAGATCGTCGGCACCGCGGGCCGGATCAGCCTCGACGCCGAGCATCTGGGCACCCCGCGCCGTACGCCCACGTCGCATCGCCGGCAGCGCGGCCACGTCGGCGGGCGGCACCGCGCGCCGCAACGCAGCCGGCAGCAGAGCACCGGTGGCCGCCGGCTCTGGACCTCGCAGATCCGCGGCACCGGCCTCGAACGGCGGGAACGCCCGGCGGCCCAGGGCGAGCTGACCGCCGGACACGCGCTGGACGTCGTCGCGGCGATGGACCAGGCTCACCTGCCCGCGCCGCTCGCGGGCCCGGCGCCGACCGGCCAGGTCGCCCTACTGCGGATGCCCGGCGCCGAGGACCCGCAGTACGTGCGGGTCGAGGTCGGCGACGCCCCGCTCGGAGCCCTCGCGAGCAGCGTGCGCCATGCCGGTACGGCGACCGACCCGCACGTCGTCCAGCTCTCGTCGAGGCTCGCCGACGAGCAACTGCGGGTGGTCTGGACGAACCAGACCTCGCAGCTCGCGCAGGACGTCACCGCCGAACGGCCGCACGGCCTGCTCGGCAAGCTCCGCTCCGCGTTCGGCGGCGACCGCCGGGACCGCCGCGTCCAGGCCGACGACGCGAGCCTCCAACTGCTCCTCCGGGACTGGCACCAGGCCCGCGCCGACGGGCAGCCGGTCGCGGATCTGCAGCGCGACATCGAGGGCCTGGCCCGGACGATCAAGCGCCACGGCGGCTACGAACCGGCGCTGCCCTGGAAGGGCGGCCTGGTCGTCGACCCGCAGGTCGCGGCGTTCGGTGTCGAGGCCGGCCGCGTGTTCGCGTCCGCCAACGCCGCCCCGCACACGGCCGAGCACCTCCGGGGCGAGGTGGTACGGCAGATCGAGGTCCTCCGGGCCGCGGCCGGCGACCTCGAGATGGACGTGGCGACCAAGCGGAACAGCTCGCTCGACGCGACTGCCGAGGCTGCCAAGGCCGACCGGGACGCCGCCGAGGAGGACCTGCAGCGCGACCGCGGTGCGCCCGAGCGCGCCCGTCAGTTCCGCGTCCGGGCCGCCGCCGCCCGGCGCAAGGCCGTCCGGCACACCACGATCGCCGACGGCTACGAGCACGCGGCCGGCGCCGCCCGGCAGACGCTCGCCGACTACCGGCAACTGCTGACCGAGATCGACCAGGGCGCCTCGCCGGCCCGGATCGCCGAGCTCTCCGCCGCCGCCGAGCGCCAGGTCCAGGCGTACGAGCGCAGCCTCGACACCGCGATGCCGGTCAAGGACCTGTTGCTCAGCGGTACGCCGGACGGGCAGCCGCCTGCCGCTCCGATCGGCGACATCAACCGGATCCTGGCCGCGCACGGCATCGGCCGGCAGCTCCCGGCCCGCGGACCGGCCCCGCTGACCGAGTCCGAGTACCGCCGGGTGATGTCCCGCGACGGCGTGGTGTTCGACGTCGGCAACGACCCGGACGCCGGCATCGCGGCGCTGCCGCAGGTCCGGTTGCGGCTGGTGCCGCGCGATCTCACCGAGATCACCAACCGCGACTACGAGATGGCCGAGGCGATGACCGGCGCCCTCGGTGAGGGCGGCAACAGCTTCGGCACCACCAACACGCACTCCACCAGCGCGAACTTCGGCGTCAACCTGGGCCAGGGCATCGCGGCAGCCGCCCCCGGTACGCCGCTGCACCTCGCCGTGGAGGTGGCGTCGCCGCGCGTGGACGCCTCGGTCGGCGCCACCGAGGCCGACGCCACCGGATTCGTGGCGCACGCCAAGCGCGGCGGTGTCGACGACAACCGCGGCGAGTCGCTGCTGTACGAGTGGTCCGGGACGTGGGAGATCGAGGTCCGCAAGTCCCCCACCGACGCGTGGTTGCCGCTCGAGGCAGTCGAGGCCGGGCGGAACCAGACCTGGGTGTCCAGCGCGTACTCGGTGCCGGCGGCGCGCGAGACCGTCTCGCTCGACGAGATCGGCCGGGGAGCGGACGTCAGCCCCGAGTTCCCGCGGCACACGGTCACCGGCATCGACGGCCTGCAGGACGTCACCGACCGGCTGGTCCGCAGGGCCCAGCAGCAGTACGGCGACCTGGACCGGGTCGCGTACGACCACATCGCGGGCCTGATCGTGAACGACTCGCACCGGCTGCTCGGCGAGATGAGTCTGCCCGGCGGCATCACCCGGCGGATCCCGACCGGCGGCGAGACGGAGTACGAGCTCACCTGGGAGGTCGAGCCGGTCTGGGCCGACGCCGAACTGGTCGGCGAGTCCAGCTTCGACATGTGGCAGGAGAACGTCCAGGTCGACTTCGCCGGTACCAACAGCAGCCAGACGTCCGGTACGTCGGCGACCGTGACCGCCGGGCTGTCCGCGGGCAGTGCCGTCACCGCGCTCAGCAACGTCGGCGGCAGCGGCGCGAACCTCGCGCCGACCGTGTCGGCCGGCCGCAACGTCTCCCGGTCCGGCGGCCAGAACGTCAGCACCACCGCGATCACCCCGGCCGTGCACCGCTGCCAGGGGCCGACCCAGGGCGTCCTGGTCGGCCTGAACGTCCGCGCCACGCTGCGCAAGGTGGACGACCGGAAGGCGTCCCCGATCGTCGAGACCGACAACTGCAAGGCGATGCTGCGGGTGCCGGAGAACGACCTGCTGCGGGCGGGCGGCCGGGCGGACAAGAACGCCGTACCGCGCAACCCCGACGGCTCGGTCAAGTTCGAGCCGGACGGCCGGCTGGTGCTCCGCGGTGATCCGGCGCCGACCACGGACCAGCAGCAGGCGCCGCCGTGGATGGGGTACGGCCCGGACCAGCTCCGCGGTGTCGGCAAGGCGCTGCCGCAGAACGTCCGGGGCGCTCCGCAGCTCCAGGCGCAGGCGATTCGCGGGCTCCGCAAGCTCGGCCTCGTCCCGCCGCACGGCAAGACCGGTCCCGACGACCTGCAGAACCGGAACTACCAGCGCGTCGTCGAGAGCATCGACGCGGCACGGCTCGGGGCCGACATGAACGAGGCCTGCCAGGGCGGCGTGATCGTGATGCTCGAGGACCGCGGGCTCGCCGGTACGCCGAAGTGGCGGCCGTTCCGGCTGACGGTCACCCAGGACCACGACGAGACCACCGGCGAGCTGCGGAACGCCGGTGCCGGCGTCAGCGAGAACGAGAACGTCGTACTGCTCGGCATCAGCTCGCGGGCCACCGGGCGGACGTCCGGGCGGTCGAAGGCGCTGCCGCTGTCGGCCGGCATCGGCGGCACCCGCGGCCCGGCCACCGGGATCAGCGGTCTGATGGGGCGGCTCGGCCTGAACTTCACCCGCACGGCCCGCGGCCGGAACTTCGGTTTCAACGCCGGACGGCGGGTCAACCGGGTCACGCTGAGCGAGTCCACCGAGCCGCTCGACCGGCTCGACCAGGGCATCACGATGAAGTTCGCGGAGATCACCGACGACGGCGACGCGACCCCGCTGGCCGAGGTCCGCGGCAGCATGCAGGTGGCCTACGACAGCTCGATGTCCCGGGCCGACCGGACCACGGTCGAGGCGAAGGACCCGAAGCCGCCGCACGACGACGCCGTTCAGCAGGCCATCCCGGTCGCGGTCGACGCCGGCAACATCGCCGACGAGCTGCACAAGGCGATCCCGGCGTTCCGGGCCGACTCGACCGCGCTGGCGTCGCTGCACAAGGCGCTCTCGCCGGCCAGCCTGGTCGCGAACCGCGAGTGGCTGAACGGCGAGTACAAGCTGCCGTTCAGCGTGGTCCGCGCGCCCGGCAACCCGGCGCACATGGTGCAGGACCGGACGATGCTGCCGGCCGAGTACCAGATCGTCATCCGCGGCCAGGCGATCAGCCAGACGCACCGCGCGATGAGCCAGCAGAACACCGTCGACATCAACTTCACCATGGACGACGTCGGCTCCACCTCCGGTACGTCGTCGTCCGGCGGGATCGGGGGCTCGGCCGGCGGCGGAGCGGTGGGCGCGGACGGCACCGGCCACGGCGGCGGGGCGTCGCTGTCGCGGACCGGCGGTACGGCGCAGTCGACGACGATCAGCGAGACCGGCGGCGACGAGGAACTGCTGATCAACCCCGGCACCCACCACGAGTTCGTCGAGCGGTTCAAGATGACCGCCGACATCCTCCGCAACGGCAAGGTGGTCGGCCAGGTCGAGCTGCCCGACGCCCGGGTGCAGAAGGCGATGGCCGAACGCCGGGCGCTCGAGCTGTACGCCGAGAAGAAGCTGGACCTGCCGCTCTGGGTGGTGTCCGACGCGGCCGAGCGGTACCTGAACGACAGACTGCCGATCAGCCACCGGACCGCGGCCGCGGTGCTGCTCCGCTACCAGCACGAGAAGCGCGGCGTGACGACCGGCCTGGCCGCTGAGCACACCACCCGGCGGCTGATGACGAAACTGGCCGAGCAGAGCCGCCTCGAGTCCGGTAAGACCGCGCAGGCGAGGACCGCCGAGGAGCAGTTCGCGGAGCTGACCCAGAAGGTCATCGACCGCGCCGACGAGCGCCGCGTGGTGCACACCTCGCAGGCGTTCGAGGACAGCCTCGGGGCGTCCGCGGTCGAGTCGGTGCGGGTAGGCGACAAGCCGTTCGACCCGCGCGACCAGGTCCGGGCGCAGATCGAGTCCGTGGCACCAGGGCTGCTGGCGGCGAGTCCGCAACTGCAGAACGCCCTCGACGTCGACCTGGACCCGCGCAGCTTCCAGGGCCACCTGAACGACATGCTCGGGGCCGGCGGGTTCTACGCGCCGATCGAGGTCCCGGTGCCGGGGCAGGCCCGGCCGGACGTGCTGTTCGTCCGGGTCCGGGCCCGGTTCACCGGCGAGCGCACGATGGACAACGTGCCGGACAAGCCGGTCGACGAGCAGAACCCGGACGCCGGCACCGAGCCCGACATCCCGGGCGAGTCGGTCGGGAAGGTGCGGCAGAAGTACGACTACCAGTCCATCGACCGGCAGGTCGGGCACACCACGTCGGTGACCGTCGGCCTGGACGGGAAAGGCGCCGCCGGCGGCGGAACCGACCTCTCCGGTGGCCTGTCCACCGACCAGACCAGGAACCAGACGGCCGGTAGCGGCGAGCAGAACACCACCATCGACCGGCTCGGCCACTTCGACCTGGTCAAGACCCACCGGGCGGTGGTCTTCAGCACCGAGGTCGTCCGGATCCGGAACGCCGGGGCCGCGGCGCAGACGGGTCTGCGCTGGCGGCTCGGCCGGATCGACCCGGCCGACATCACCACGGTGTCGGACCCGAGGAGCGTCCGCGCCGACCTGACCCAGTGGATCCCGCGCGGCGACCTGCTCGACGGCCCGGCGCCGGACACCGGGCCGGAGACGCCCGTGCTGCCCGACCACCGGCGGATCGAGCTGCCGGAAGGCGCGGTCCCGATCCGGATCCAGCTGCACGCCCGGGACCGCGAACGCCGGCACGAGCTGCTGGAGAACCTCACCCGGCACCTCGAGCAGCCGGGTCTGCTCGGCAAGCACGGCGCCGCGGCGTACGAGCATCTCCTGCACACGAGCCTGACCCCGACCGCGCTGGCGGCGAAGACCTCGCGGATGTTCGGCCCGGGCATCGACCTGCAGCCGATGGCCAGACCCGGGAACGGGAAGAAGACGGTCGACGTGCATCTGCAAGCGACCGCGATCGGGTTCGAACTGCACGGTCCGGAGGTCGAGGGCCAGGTCGGCCGGGTCTGGCGGCACCAGAAGACCTACAAGACCTCCAACTCCGGCAACCGGCTGACGCCGCTGACCGCGAGTGCCGGTGTCGACGGCGGTCTGGTCGGGGTCGGTGGCTCGGTCGGCGAACAGGTCAAGGAACAGGCGTCCGACGCGAACGGCACCCGGCTGGAGACCAGCAGGTTCCTGGAGGGGCAGCTGGTCACGGTCCGGATCCCGGTCCGGTACGACGCGACCATCAGGACCAGTACCGACAACGGCCGCGGCGAACCGGTCCCCCGGCACTCCACCAAGGTCCGGGATCTGGCCCGCGGCGAGGTGTTCGTCCGGATGCTCGGGCACCAGTACCTCAACGTACTCCGGCAGATGGAGCGTGGCTCCGACCTCGACACGGCGCTCGCCGATGCGCAGCTGCGGGCGGAGCCGGCGGACTTCGGGCGGCCGGACCGCGTCGTCGACGAGCTCCAGCCGGGCAAGTCCGGCATGGTCAGCCGGCCGTACACGCCGGTGCTCGAGCTGATCCAGCAGGCACAGGCCGAGGAGCGGACCCTTGTGCTGCTGGTCCGCGGGGCCGACGGTCAGGAGCAGAAGTACCGGGCCACGAAGGACGGCCTGCTGGAATGCGAGGGCGACCCGCGGTTCGGGCCGGCGTTCGAACGGCTGCACCCGACCGTCGTCCGGATGGCCGAGGGCCGGGTGGACCTGCACGAGCTGCACAACACTGCGCCGCCCGGCAACTTCAACGGGCAGGTGGCCCAGGCGCTGATGGACAACGGCGTACCGCGGGACGTGCTCAAGGGGCTGGACTACCAGACGACGGTGCAGCAGATGGCGTACGTCGTCAGCCACTCGGCCCGCACGCACTCGGGCGGCTCGGCCGGGCACACGATTTCGCCGTCCCACGGCACGTCACTGGCCGGACCGTGAGCCGATGATGAATACTGCTGGACTTCGGGAGCGAGAGGGGCTTCATGGGATTCTCGGTGGTGCGCACCCGGGACGAGGCACACCTGTACCTCGAGCTGCATCCGTGCCCGGACTGCGGGACCGACGAGGCACCCTGGCAGCAGGCGCTGGTCGACGTCGACGGTGAGCTGTCGATCAGCTACAGCGCGGTCTGCCCGGGCTGCGGCGCCGAACGCGAGTACCTGTTCGGCGTACCGGACCGGGAGACGCCGGTGCGGGGCTGGCCGACGTTCGGCGGGCCGGAGCCGTCCGACGTCATCGACGCCGGGCAGTGGCTCGAGGTCGCGGAGCGGCTGGTGGCGGCGGTGCCCACGGACCGGGCCGAGGCCGGCCGGGCGCTGGCGATCGCGCGCGCCGCGGTGGCCGAGGTGATCAAGTTCGTCCCGGAGGGTCTGGACGCCGTACCGGACGAGGAGTTCTGGACCGCGGAGGGCCGGGCCAGCCGGGAGACCGACCCCGGCCGGTTCCGGTTGCAGCGGCTGCTGCTGACCCGGGACAGGTACGCGGAGCTGGCCGAACAACTGGGAGCGAGATAGTCGATGCTGATGGCACGGAGCCTCTGGGAGGCCGAGACCTACGTGAACCTCCGGCTCGCGGAGACCACACCCCCGCCGGGGGGCCAGGTGACCCCGGCATCGCCGCCGAAGGTGGGCGAGAACATGACGGAGGGCGCGGACGCCTGGACCTGGCACTCCCCGATCGGCGACATCGAGATCCCGTACGTGTCCGAGAAGACGACGGTCCAGGTCGGCGCGCCGTTCGGTCTCGGCCGGTCCCGGCTGATCGACGCCGCGGAGTGGATCCACGTCGCCCACCTGTACGGCGAACGGGCGATCGCGGACATGATGGAGTACGCCGCCGACGAGCATCCGCCCGGCGACTTCCAGGACCAGGAACGGCGCCGGCACATCTCGCTCGGCTTCGAACTGGCCGTCGACGCCACGCTGCAGGCGATCGCGTTCCTGCCCGACGGCGAGGACGTGGTCCCGGACGGGGAGATCTGGTCGACGTTCGGCGCCGGCGTCAAGGAGGCGAACCCGGACGTGGTCACCCGCGCCAAGATGGAGGAGGAGCTCGAGTACTGGCGCGGCGTGAACGAGGACTTCGTCGGGTTCTACGAAGAAACGTCCTGAGTCAGCTCGATCCGGATCGCGCGGGCGTCCGCCCCGGCCTGTTCCAGGACCTTCTGCTTCGGGTCCGGTACGCCGAGGAACGGCGCCCGCACCAGCGGTACCAGGTCGCGCAGCCGCGGGTCCTCCAGCACGGTGTCGACGGCCCGCCGGTCTCCCCCGCAGACCAGTACGTCGAGCCGCGCCGGGGCGAGGATCCGTACGGCGACCTCGGTCGCGGCGGCGAACGCCTCCCGCGCCTGGTTGTCCCGGCGGCGCGCGTACCGCTGCTGCGACCACCCGCCGGCCTTGGTCGTCCCCTGCACGTGCCGGGACCCGACCTTCGAGTCGAGAAGCTTGCCATCGGCAAACACCCCCGCGCCGTACCCACCACGCCGCACCAGCAACACACCAAGCCGCCGCGCCCGCACCACATGCGCGACAAGCCCCTCACGGGACAACTCCGCAAGAGGCTCAAAAGGCACCGTGACAACAGCACTCTCGCCGTCCGCGGCCACCAACGTGACCACCGACGCCGTCACGTCGTACCGCACCTCACCGTGCCGCTCGCCGAAACCTGTCAGCCACCTGTCCAACCGCTCCGGCGCGACGTGGACGACTCTGCTCACACGTTGAAGCCGAGGGCGCGGAGTTGGTCGCGGCCGTCGTCGGTGATTTTTTCCGGGCCCCACGGGGGCATCCAGACCCAGTTGATGCGGAAGTCGTTGACCAGGCCGTCGAGGGCCATCCGGGTCTGGTCCTCGATCACGTCGGTCAGCGGGCAGGCCGCGGACGTCAGGGTCATGTCGATGATCGCCGTGCTGGTGTCGTCGACGGTGATGCCGTAGATCAGGCCGAGGTCGACGACGTTGATGCCGAGCTCGGGGTCGACGACGTCCTTCAGTGCCTCGGTGACATCCTCGACCTTCGCCGGGGAGGAGCCGGCCGCGAGGTCGACCTCGGGCAGCTCGATCTTCTCGTCGGTCTGGTCAGCCATTGCTCACTCCTTGGTCGGCTCGCCCACTGTGGGCTACGGCCTGGGCGGTGGCGTCGCGCCACGCGGACCAGCCCAGCAGTGCACACTTCACCCGGGCCGGGAACTGCGCGACGCCCGCGAACGCCACACCGTCCTCCAGAACCTCTTCGTCGGGTTCCACATTCCCACGGCCCTGCATCAGTTCGAGGAACTTCTCGTACGTCGCCATGCCCTCGGCGACCGGTTTGCCGATCACCAGGTCCGACATCACCGAGGTCGCCGCCTGGCTGATCGAGCAGCCGACGCTGTCGTGCGTCACGGACTTCACCGTGTCGCCGTCGAGCTCGACCCGGAGCGTGACCTCGTCCCCGCAGGACGGGTTCACGTGGTGCACCTCCACGTCGTACGGCTCCGCCAGGCCCGCGTGATGCGGGGCCCGGTAGTGGTCCAGGATGATCTCCTGGTAGAGGCTGTCGAGCTGCATATCAGTCCACCTTGAAGAACGATCGGACGAACCCGAGCCCGTCGACGAGCGCGTCGATCTCCTCGGGAGTCGTGTACAGGTAGAAAGACGCCCTGGTCGACGACTGCATTCCGAACCGCTCGTGCACCGGCCGCGCGCAGTGGTGCCCGGCCCGGACCGCGATCCCCCGGGTGTCCAGCACCGTCGAGACGTCGTGCGGATGTACGCCGTCCAGCGCGAAGCTGATCGCGCCGCCGTGGTCGGTGGCGTCCGTCGGGCCGAGCAGCTTCAGGCCGGGAACGGTCTTCAGCCCTTCGAGCGCGTACTCGACGATCGCGTGCTCGTGCGCGGCGATCTTGTCCATCCCGATCCCGGACAGGTAGTCGACGGCCGCACCGAGTCCGACCGCCTGCGCGATCGGCGGCGTACCGGCCTCGAACCGGGCCGGCGGGGGTGCGTACGTCGAACCGGTCATCCGGACGACCTCGATCATCTCGCCGCCCCCGAGGAACGGCGGCAGCGACGCGAGCAGGTCGTACCGGCCCCACAGCACGCCGATCCCGGTCGGGCCGACGACCTTGTGGCCGGTGAAGGCCACCAGGTCGGCGCCGAGCGTGGACACGTCGACCGGGAACTGCGGCACGGCCTGCGAGGCATCGACGACGACGGTCGCACCGACCGCGTGCGCCTTGGCGGCGATGTCGCTGATCGGGTTGATCGTGCCGAGCGCGTTCGACACCCACGTCAGCGCGACCACCTTGGTCTGCTCGGTGAGCAGTTCCTCGATGTTCGACTGGTCCAGCCGACCGTCCTCGGTCACGCCGAACCACTTCAGCGTCGCGCCGGTCCGCTCGCAGGCGAGCTGCCACGGGACGATGTTGCTGTGGTGCTCCATCTCGGAGACCACCACGACATCGCCCGGCTTCAGCGACGCGCCGAGCGTGTGCGCGGCCAGGTTGAGCGCCTCGGAGGCGTTCTTGGTGAACACGATCTCGTCCCGCGACGGGGCGCCGATGAACGCGGCCACCTTGTCGCGACCACCCTCGTACGCCGCCGTGGCCTCCGCACCGAGCTGGTGCATGGCGCGGGCGACGTTCGCGTTGTGCTTGAGGTAGTGGTCCTCGAGCGCCTGCACGACCTGACGCGGCTTCTGCGACGAGTTCGCCGAGTCGAGGTACACCAGGGGGAACCCGCCTGCCAGCTCCCGCGACAGGATCGGGAAGTCCGCCCGGACCGACTGCACGTCCAAGGGACTAGAAAACCCAGTCAGCGGACTGCTACTTGAGGTCCGGGCGTCGGTCACTTGGCGCCTGCCTTCAGGAAACGCTCGTAGCCGTTGGCTTCCAGCTCCTCGGCCAGCTCCGGGCCACCCTCCTCGGCGACGCGGCCGTCGACGAAGACGTGCACGAAGTCCGGGTGGATGTAGCGCAGGATCCGCGTGTAGTGCGTGATCAGCAGGATGCCCTTGTCGCCCTGGGACGCGAACCGGTTGACGCCCTCGGAGACGATCTTCAGCGCGTCGATGTCGAGGCCGGAGTCGGTCTCGTCGAGGATCGCGATCTTCGGGTTCAGCAGCTCCAGCTGGACGATCTCGTGGCGCTTCTTCTCACCGCCGGAGAAGCCCTCGTTGACGTTGCGCTGCGCGAACTCGGGGTCCATCTGCAGCTCGGCCAGCGCGGTGTTCACGTCCTTGACCCAGGTCCGCAGCTTCGGCGCCTCGCCGTCGACCGCGGTCTTCGCGGTCCGCAGGAAGTTCGCGACCGACACGCCCGGCACCTCGACCGGGTACTGCATCGCCAGGAACAGGCCGGCCCGGGCGCGCTCGTCGACCTTCATGTCGAGCACGTCCTCACCGTCCAGCGTGACCGTACCGCCGGTGATGTTGTACTTCGGGTGACCGGCGATCGAGTACGCCAGCGTCGACTTACCGGAGCCGTTCGGGCCCATGATCGCGTGCGTCTGACCACCGGCGATGGTCAGGTCGACGCCGCGCAGGATCTGCTTCGGTCCGGCCTCGGTGTCGACCGACACCTGCAGGTCGCGAATCTCGAGTGTCGCCATGAGGTTTCTCTATCTCCGTCTGTTTACAGGGCTGCTTGGTTCAGGGGGTTCTTCACGTCGACGAGTACATCGTCGCCGTCGAGGCGCACCGGGTAGATCGGCACCGGGTCGTACGCCGGCAGGCTGGTCGGCTCGCCGGTCCGCAGGTCGAAGCGAGAGCCGTGCAGCCAGCACTCGATCTCGCACTCGCCGACGTCGCCCTCGGACAGCTGGATCTGTGCGTGCGAGCACTCGTCCCGGACCGCGAAGTACTGTCCCTCGCTCTTCACGACCGCGACCTCGACGCCGCCGACCTCGACCGGGATCACGCCCTCGTCGGGGACGTCGGCGGCGGCGCAGGCGCGCTCGAAGGTGTCGCTCATCGGCCGGTGGCCGCCTTGGCGGCTTCGCTCAGCTCGGCGGTCCGGGCGAGCTTCTCCTCGATCACGTCGTGCAGGTGCTCGGAGACCTCGGGGACGCCGATCTTGCCGATGATGTCGTTGAAGAACCCGGCCACCACCAGCCGGCGGGCGGCGTCCTCGGGGATGCCACGGGCCTGCAGGTAGAACAGCTGCTCGTCGTCGAACCGGCCGGTCGCGGACGCGTGCCCGGCGCCCTCGATCTCGCCGGTCTCGATCTCCAGGTTCGGCACCGAGTCGGCGCGGGCGCCGTCGGTGAGTACCAGGTTCCGGTTCAGCTCGAACGTGTCGGTGCCCTCGGCCGCGGCCCGGATCAGTACGTCGCCGATCCACACCGAGCGGGCCTCGTCGCCGGCCAGCGCACCCTTGTAGAGCACGTTGCTCTTGCAGTGCATGGCCTCGTGGTCGACGAACAGCCGGTGCTCGTGGTGCTGGCCGGACTCGGCGAAGTACACGCCGACGAGCTCGGCGTCGCCGCCAGGCCCGGCGTACCGGACGTTGGTGCCGATCCGGACGACCTTGCCGCCGAGCGTGACCGCGACGTGGTGCAGCCGCCCGTCCCGCCCGACCAGTGCGTCGTGCTGGGCCAGGTGGATCGACTCGTGGTCGCCCTGCTGGATGCTCACCACGCGGAGGTCGGCGCCGTCGCCGACCTTGATCTCGACGTTGCCGCTCAGCTCACCGGCACCGGTGTGGTCGATGATCACGATCGACCTGCTGTGCCGGCCGGCCTCGATCACCAGGTGGCTGAAGCCGCGGCCACCGAGGCTCGCGACGTTCACGTGCACCGGCTCGGTCAGCTCGGCCTCGACCGGGATCCGGACCGCCAGCGCCTCGGGCGCGTGGTTCCACGCGACCGCGGCGGACCGGTCCTGCGGCGTGAGCACCTTGACCGCGTCGGCGGCGACCGTCTCGATCACCACGCCGTCCGGACCGGAGGCGTCGATCTTCGGCGTCTCGGTACCGGCCGCGTCCTCGAACAGGGCCTTCAGCTGCTTGACCGGGGTGAAGCGCCACTCCTCCTCGCGCCCGGTCGGCACCGAGAACGCGTTGACGTCGTACGACGTCGGCCGCTCGCTGCGCGCCTGGAGCGGGACCGGGGAGCCCGGCCCGTGGGAGTGTGCCTTGTTGCCGGTAGCAACAAGAGTTTCAGAGGTCGACATCAGCCGACGGCCCCTTCCATCTGCAGCTCGATCAGTCGGTTCAGTTCCAGCGCGTACTCCATCGGGAGCTCGCGGGCGATCGGCTCGATGAAGCCGCGGACGATCATCGCCATCGCCTCGTCCTCGGCCATGCCCCGGCTCATCAGGTAGAAGAGCTGGTCGTCGCTGACCTTGGACACGGTCGCCTCGTGCCCCATCGCCACGTCGTCCTCGCGGACGTCGACGTACGGGTAGGTGTCCGAACGGCTGATGGTGTCGACCAGCAGCGCGTCACAGCGCACCGTGGACTTGCTGTGGTGCGAGCCCGGCGCCACCTCGACCAGGCCGCGGTACGACGTCCGGCCGCCGCCGCGGGCCACCGACTTCGACACGATCGAGCTGGAGGTGTACGGCGCGTTGTGCACCATCTTGGAGCCGGCGTCCTGGTGCTGGCCCTCGCCCGCGAACGCGACCGACAGGGTCTCGCCCTTGGCGTGCTCGCCCATCAGGTACACGGCCGGGTACTTCATCGTCACCTTGGAGCCGATGTTGCCGTCGATCCACTCCATCGTCGCGCCCTCCTCGCAGGTGGCGCGCTTGGTGACCAGGTTGTAGACGTTGTTCGACCAGTTCTGGATCGTCGTGTAGCGGCAGCGGGCGCCCTTCTTCACGATGATCTCGACGACCGCGGAGTGCAGCGAGTCGGACTTGTAGATCGGCGCCGTACAGCCCTCGACGTAGTGCACGTACGCGCCCTCGTCGACGATGATCAGGGTCCGCTCGAACTGGCCCATGTTCTCGGTGTTGATCCGGAAGTACGCCTGCAGCGGGATGTCCACCTTGACGCCCTTCGGGACGTAGATGAACGAGCCGCCGGACCAGACCGCGGTGTTCAGCGAGGCGAACTTGTTGTCGCCGACCGGGATGACCGAGCCGAAGTACTCCTTGAAGAGCTCCGGGTGCTCCTTCAGGCCGGTGTCGGTGTCCAGGAAGATGACACCCTGCTCCTCCAGGTCCTCGCGGATCTGGTGGTAGACGACCTCGGACTCGTACTGCGCGGCGACGCCGGCGACCAGGCGCTGCTTCTCCGCCTCCGGGATGCCGAGCTTGTCGTAGGTGTTCTTGATGTCCGGCGGCAGCTCCTCCCAGGAGGTGGCCTGCTTCTCGGTGGACCGGACGAAGTACTTGATGTTGTCGAAGTCGATCCCGGACAGGTCGGCACCCCAGGACGGCATCGGCTTGCGGCCGAAGAGCTTCAGGCCCTTCAGGCGCAGCTCGAGCATCCATTCCGGCTCGTTCTTGAGGGTGGAGATGCCTCTCACCACGTCCTCGCTCAAGCCGCGCTGAGCGACCGCGCCGGCGGCGTCGGAGTCGGACCAGCCGTACTGGTAGTTGCCGAGGCCTTCCAGTTCGGGGTGAGCGGTTTGCGTCATCGTGCAGTCCTCGCAGATTCGCCGTCGGTTACAGGGGTCACAGGGGCAGGACCCGGGATGTGCGTCGTACAGACACCGTCGCCGTGGGCGATGGTGGCCAGGCGCTGTACGTGCTTGCCGAGGAGTCTCGAGAACACCTCGGTCTCGGCCTCGCACAGCTGGGGGAACTGCTCGGCCACGTGCGCGACCGGGCAGTGGTGCTGGCAGAGCTGGGCGCCGTGGCCCGCCTCCGCCGTGGAGGCGGCGTACCCGTCGGCCGTCAGGGCCTGGGCGAGCACCTCCGTCTTCTTGCCCTCCGGAGCCTGCGCCAGCAGGTCCCGGTAGCGCTCCTCCACCTCGGCGACCCGACGGCGGGCGAACTCCGTCACCGCGTCGTCGCCGCCGGCCTCGGCGATGAACCGCATCGCGGTCGCCGCCAGGTCGTCGTACGCCGTGTGGAAGGCGTGCCGGCCGGAATCGGTCAGCACGAACACCTTCGCGGGGCGGCCGCGGCCACGGGGGCCGTAGACGCGCTCCTCGCGGGACTCCACCAGGCCCTCGTCGAGCAGGTGGTCCAGGTGCCGGCGGACCGCCGCCGGGGTCAGCTCCAGCCGCTCGGCCAGCACCGCGGCGCTGGACGGGCCGTTGGTCAGGATCGAGCGGGCGACCCGGTCCCGGGTGGACTCGTCCCGCGCGACACTGGCGCCGGAGCCCGGCGCAGGAGTGCTCGCAGGAGTTTTCACAACATCAGTGTCGCGTAATTCCCCGGGGCCTTCAAATAAGGCTCACCTAACCGATTCCCGGGCTCAGGCGGGACTCAGGGGGAGGCGTGAGCGAGGTCACTCCGCCCTGTTCTCTATGCTGCCGTTTGTGCCAGTCGCGGTGGAGATCGACAACCTCGTCGTGCGGTACGGCGAGAAGACCGCGGTCGACGGCCTCAGTCTCACCGTAACCGCCGGCACGGTGACGGCCGTGCTCGGCCCGAACGGTGCCGGCAAGACCACGACCGTCGAGACCTGTGAGGGCTTCCGGCGCCCGGACTCGGGCAGCGTCCGGGTCCTCGGCCTGGACCCGCTCGCCGACCACGACGAGCTGATGCCGAAGCTCGGCGTGATGCTCCAGGAGGGCGGCGCCTGGTCGGGCGTCCGCGCGGTCGAGATGCTCCGGTACGTCGCGACGCTGCACACGCATCCGCTCGACGTCCCCGCGCTCGTGGAGCGACTCGACCTCGGCAGCTGCGGGCGTACGCCGTACCGCAGGCTCTCCGGCGGGCAGAAGCAGCGGCTGTCGTTCGCGCTGGCGATCGTCGGGCGGCCGGAGCTGGCGTTCCTCGACGAGCCGACCACCGGGCTGGACCCGCACGGCCGCCGGGAGATCTGGCAGCTGATCCGCGACCTCCGCGACGACGGCGTCACCGTCGTACTGACGACGCACGCGATGGACGAGGCCGAGCAGCTGTCCGACCAGGTGCACGTGCTGTCGGCCGGCAAGGTGATCGCCTCCGGCACTCCCGACTCGCTCACCGAACACCACACCAAGTCGCTCGAGGACGTGTTCCTCGAGCTCACCACCCCTAGGCACGAGAAATGACGACGTACGCCCCGCAGCCGGGCAGCGCGGCCTGGGCGCAGAAGGTGCTCTCGCACACGCGGATGGAGTTCAAGCTGCTGGTCCGCAACGGCGAGCAGTTGCTGCTGGCACTGGTCATCCCGCTCGGCGTCCTGCTGCTGCTCGGCGCGACCGGCCTCGGCGACCGCCTGCCCCTCGGCGGCGGCCGCCCGATCGACGAAGCGGTCCCCCGCGTCCTGGCGCTGGCGGTTCTCTCCTCGTCCTTCACCTCACTGGCCATCGCCACCGGCTTCGAACGCCGGTACGGCGTGATCAAACGCCTAGGCGCCTCTCCCCTGTCGCGCACCGGCCTCCTGGCCGGAAAGATCGGCGCAGTCCTCCTGGTCCAGGCAATCCAGCTCATCATTCTGATCAGTGCTGGGCTGGCACTCGGGTGGAAACCTGTCGGTGGATTCGTCGCCGTCATAGGCGTCCTCCTCACCGTCCTGTGCGGCACAGCGGCCTTCGCCTCCCTCGGCCTACTGATGGCGGGAGTACTGCGCGCCGAGGCCACGTTGGCGGCCGCGAACCTGCTGTACCTGCTCCTGCTGGTGGGCGGTGCGATCATGACCCCGGTCGACGAGTACCCGCACGGTATGCAGGCCGTCGTACGGCTGCTACCGAGCGCCGCGCTGGCGAGCGGGATCTCGAACTCGACCGTGCACGGCGTGGTGCCGTGGGCCGCGGCGCTGTCGCTCGCACTGTGGGCCGCGGTGCTCGGATACCTGGTCTCCCGGACGTTCAAATGGGACTGAGCTTTAGAGTGTGCCGGTGATGAGCACGGATACCCCGCCCCAGGAGAGCGAGCCGGTCAGCAAGTTCTGGCGCCTGATCCCCGAGCCGAGCCTGGACGTCGTCCGGCGCTGGGGCTGGGCCTCGGTGGCGGTGAACATCGGCATCGTGGTGACCGGTGGACTGGTCCGGCTGACCGGGTCCGGCCTCGGCTGCCCGACCTGGCCGTCGTGCACCGACTCGTCGTACGTCCCGCACGCCGCGCTCGGCTATCACGGCGCGATCGAGTTCACCAACCGGATGCTCGGGTTCGTGGTCGCGATCGTCGCGATCATCACCTGGCTGGTCGTGATGCGCTACCGCCCGGTCCGGCGGGACCTGCGCCGGCTCGCCACCGCGGCCGCGCTCGGCGTCCCGCTGCAGGGCGTGATCGGCGGCATCAGCGTGCTGACCGGGCTGAACCCGTGGATCGTGTCGGCGCACTTCCTGGTCTCGCCGGTGATCATCACGCTGACCGTGTCGATGATGCGCCGGTCCCGCACCAGTCCGTACCCGCACACTCCCCCGGTGGTCCGCGCGCTCGCGACCGCCGCGGTGGTCGCGGTCTGGATCACGGTTGCCCTCGGCACCGTCACCACCGGCGCCGGGCCGCACTCGGGCGACCCGGAGACCGGGCGGAACGGGTTCGACCCCGCGGTGGTCAGCCAGCTGCACGCGGACTTCGTGTTCGGGCTGTTCGGCATCACGATCGCGCTGGTGATCGCGACCCGGGTGACCGCGACCTCGCGGACGCTTCGGAAGCTGGCCGCCTGGCTGCTGGCTATTGAGCTGCTGCAGGGCGCGGTCGGCTTCACGCAGTACTTCACCGGCCTGCCGTGGGGCGTCGTACTCGTGCACATGTTCCTGGCCGGCCTGCTGATCGCGCTCGTCACCGCGGTCTACGGCGAACGCGGTACGCCGGCGACCTAGACCAGGTCGCGCCGCAGCGGTACGACGGCCGCGACGATCGCGCCGGCGGCGGCGTACCCGAGCAGGACCAGGGCGGCGTACACCGGGGGCAGCGGTGTGCCGAGGTGGCCGGCGGTCTGGTCGGCGATCGTGTCGGTGAGGTACGTGAAACTGGTCAGCGAGGACGTCGCGCCGCCGGGCAGGTACGGGTACAGCCGGTTCACGCCGGGCAGGATCATCAGCACGTACTCGAGGAAGTAGAAGTACCCCAGGACGATGCCGACGGCAACGAGCTGGTGACGGGCCAGGGCGCCGACGGCCACGCCGATGACGACGTACACGGCCGCGACGACGGCGAGTTTCGTCAGCAGGAGCAGCAGATCCGCCGGGCCGATCGTCAACGTGACCCCGCGGGCGAGCGCCGCGCCGAGCAGGGCGAGGCCGGACGTGACGGAGGCGATCAGGCCGTAGCAGAGGCCGCCGACGCCGTAGACGACCAGCTTCGCGGTCAGCACCCGGCCGCGCCGCGGTGCCGCGAGGAACGTCGTACCGATCGTGCGGTGCCGGTACTCGCTGGTGACCGCGATCGTGCCGAAGAGGGCCGGGACGAACAGCAGCAGACCGGTCAGGCCGACGACCATGCCCGCGCCCGCCGGGGTGTCGATGCCGGGCATCGGCGGGGTGGCGTTCTCCGGACCGGTCAGCGCGAGAATGCCGGTCAGCCCGCCGCCCGACGCCACTGCGGCGATCAACGCCCAGAGCGGCAGGCGGGTCGAGAACAACCGGGTGATCTCGCCGCGGATCAGGTTGGTCATGCCGTCAGCTCCTTCGTGGTCAGCGTGAGGAAGGCCTGCTCGAGGGTCGTTCCGTGGCTGGTGAAGTCACCCAGGCCGCCGGACCAGGCGATCCGCCCGTGGTCGATCAGCACCAGGTCGTCGACGCTGTACTGCAACTCGGTCAGCACATGGCTCGAGATCAGTACGGTCCGCCCTTCGTCGGCCAGCGACCGCAGGAACGTCCGCAACCAGACGATGCCCGCGGGATCCAGGCCGTTCGACGGCTCGTCCAGGACCAGTACGTCCGGATCCCCCAGCAACGCCGTCGCCAGCGCTAGCCGTTGCCGCATCCCGGTGGAGAACCCGCGCACCTTCCGGTCGGCGTACCCGGTCAGTTCCACCGCCTCGATCACCGCGTCGACCCGCGCGCGGTCGTGACCGCTCAGGTCGCACACGGTCCGCAGATGCGCCCGCGCGCTCGTCGCGGGATGCGCGGCCGCGAGATCGAGGACGGCGCCCACCGTCCCGGTGGGGTCGGGCAGCTCGTGGTACGCCGTACCGCCGAACAGCGCGCTGCCCGCGTCCGGCCGGATCAGGCCGAGCAGCATCCGCAGCGTGGTCGACTTCCCCGCCCCGTTCGGCCCGACGAACCCGGTGACCCGGCCGGCCTCCGCGGTGAACGTCACGTCCCGCACCGCCTGGACCGCCCCGAAGCTCTTGCTCAGCCCGGACACCCGAATCGGCACCATGACTGTCCCCTCTCCTACTATTATCAACCTGAGAGCAATAACATTATCAGACTGATAATGATCAGGAGACGACTGTGCCGAAGGACTCACCGATCGCGGACGTGGTCATGCATCCGGCCAGGCTGCGGATCATCCAGCAACTCGGCGGCCGCGAGCTCACCACCACCCAGCTCCGCGCGGCCCTGCCCGAGATCACCCAGGCCACGCTCTACCGGCACGTCGCGGCGCTGATCGACGCCGGCATCCTCGCGGTGGTCGCCGAACGCAAGGTCCGCGGCACGACCGAGCGGACGCTGGCGCTCGGCGAACGGCTCGCGATCGCCGACCTGGACGAGATCCGGGCGATGGGCGCGGCCCAGCTGCGCACGACGTTCCTGACGTTCCTGGGCCTGGTCGGTGAGACGTTCGACAGGTTCCTGGCCTCCGAGGACCAGGAACTGCGCGACTACCTCGGCTTCGGGATGGGCCAGCTGTACGTCGCGGACGGCGACCTGCCCACGTTGCAGAACCACCTCAACGACGTACTGGCGCCGTACCGGGAAGAGCGGCCCGGCACTCGCCGGGTCGCCCTCGCCAGCATCCTCATTCCGGAAGCCGAATAGCTACCGCACCTGGTAGACCGCGCCCGGGCCGAAGACCGGACCGGACACATACAGGTCACCTCGGCGACTGAACGCGGCCCCGGCCGGCAGGATCAGCTTGTCCTTCGCCAGCTCGATCCGGTGTCCGCGGGTCTGCAGGAACAGAGCGCCGACCTGCGGCTTGCCGGTCAGCTCGAACTGCAGCCAGCTCGCCTTCGCCAGCTCCACCACGGCAAGCTTCCCGTGCGGTCCGCCGGCCAGGTCCACGATCGACGTGTAGCCGTCGGCGTACCGCTTGCAGCTCCCCTTGGACGGGTTCTCCGGGTCGCACACCGCGCCCACCGAGCCCGGCCTGATCCGCCAGATCTCCGACGTCCCCGGTGTCGCCGGCACGCCGCGGAGCTCACCGACGTACCAGTACCCGTCCGAGCCGACCGTGACCGACGTCGCGACCGCCTCGGCCGGGACCTTCGAACCGGCCGGCGGCAGCCCGAACTCGGGCGGCAGGCCGGGCGGAACCGTGACGGTGCGTGGCTTCAACCGTGCGACCGTCGCGAGGTGGCCGTTCGGCCAGACCCGCAGCAGGTCGTTGCCGGCCGCGTCGGACACCAGGACGGTGCCGTCCGCGAGCGCCGCGACCCCGAACGGGTTCGAGTCCGTCGGATTGTTCTCGAGGTCGTACGGATCCGGGTCGTGCGCCTGGTACGCGGCGATGTCGGCGACCTTGACCGCCTTCCCGCGCCACAGCTTGTACAGCGTCGAGCTGCCCGGCACCGGCGGCTGTCCCGGCTCGCCGCCCGCCCCGGTCAGCGCGTAGGTAACACCCCGGTTGCTGGTGTCGATCGCCGGCGGGAACCCACCGGTGCCCGGCACGGTACCGAGCTTCCACGTCTTGTGCCCGTCGGTCGCGTACACGGAACCGTCCGTGACGCTGTAGATGACCTGGTTCTTGTACGTCGAGACGCCGCGCGGCCCGTCCAGACCGGTCGCCACCGGCCGCAGTCCCGAATGGTTGCCACCGGCGTCGGCCTGTCCCGCGAACAGTAGCGACCCGGTCAGTGCGAGCGCCGCGAGCGCGGCAATGCGTGTTCGTACCCCCATACGTTTCCCCCTGAAGCCACGTCTCCCCAGGCGTGGAATCCCCCTCCACAGACCGGACCATCGCAGCAAAAGATCACCGCGAGGTCAACACTCAGCGGAGACTCAGCGCAGCAGCGGGTCGATCGCGGCGGCGATGAACAGCAGCGCGAGGTAGATGTTGGAGAAGTGGAACAGCCGCATCGGCCGCAGGGCCGCGCCGTCGGCGCCGGTGTGGGCGCGGAGCAACAGGCGACGGGCCTCGCGGAGGAAGACGAAGCCGAGCACGATCGCGGCCGGCCCGTAGATGTAGCCGGTGTCGGCGATCGGCCACAGCGCGAGCGACGTGATCACCATGACCACCGAGTACGCCATGATCTGCCGGGCGGTGGCGACCGGCGTCGCGACCACGGGCAGCATCGGTACGTCGACCGCGGCGTAGTCCTCGCGGTACCGCATCGCGAGCGACCAGGTGTGCGGCGGCGTCCAGAAGAACACCACCAGGAACAGCACGACCGGCGTCCAGGCCAGCTTGCCGGTGACCGCGGTCCAGCCGATCAGGGTCGGGAAGCAGCCGGCGATGCCGCCCCAGACGATGTTCTGCACGGTCCGGCGCTTGAGCACCATCGTGTAGCCGAAGACGTAGAACAGGTTCGCCGCCAGCGCCAGGCCGGAGGACAGCCAGTTCACGAAGAAGCCGAGCTCCAGCGTGGCCAGCACGCCGAGCACGACACCGAAGATCGTCGCCGACCGCGGGCTGACCGCGTGCCGCGGCAGCGGGCGGCGCCGGGTCCGGCGCATCTGCTCGTCGATGTCGCGGTCGAACACGCAGTTGATCGTGTTCGCGCTGCCGGAGGCCAGGATGCCGCCGATCAGCGTCGCCACCACGATCGTCAGCCCGGGCACGCCGTCGGCGGCCAGGAACATCACCGGCACCGTGGTCACCAGCAGCAGCTCGATGATGCGCGGCTTGGTCAGACCGACGTACGCCTTCACCACGTCGCGCACCGACGGACTCGCTGTTGCGGCTGACACAGCAGGAGCGTCCGGCAGCGGCGTCGGGTACGACGTCGTCGCGGCGGGACGCGGGTCGACGGCCGTCACGAACACCTCGAACAGATCTGGGTTGACGCCGGCTGACCGGCGCTGACGATTCAGCAGTCTACGACGCCCCGTAGGAGGGTTCGCACACCCCCCTTGGCGAGCCGGGAACAGGCCGCCGACCTGAACGGTTGACAAACAGTCGAGTGGTACCCAGCGGACGGTCCTCGCCACAGTAGGCTCATCCTGAGTGAGTACCCCGAAGACTTTCCATCGAGAGGAGCGCCGCCGGCGTGACGGAGAAGACCAAGCTTGAATGGACCGAGCTCGACCAGCGCGCGGTCGACACCGTGCGGGTGCTCGCGATGGACGCGGTCGAGAAGGTCGGAAACGGGCATCCCGGTACGGCGATGAGCCTGGCGCCGGCGGCGTACCTGCTGTTCCAGAAGGTGATGCGGCACAATCCGGCGGACCCGCACTGGGCCGGCCGCGACCGCTTCGTGCTGTCCGCGGGCCACTCCAGCCTGACCCTGTACATCCAGCTCTACCTGGCCGGCTTCGGCCTCGAGCTGGATGACCTGAAGTCGCTGCGCACCTGGGGCAGCAAGACCCCGGGCCACCCGGAGTACCGGCACACCGCGGGCGTCGAGACCACCACCGGCCCTCTCGGCCAGGGCGTCGGCAACGCGGTCGGTATGGCGATGGCGGCCCGCCGCGAACGCGGTCTGCTGGAGCCGGATGCCGCACCCGGCGACGGTGTGTTCGACCACCACGTGTACGTGATCGCCTCCGACGGCGACCTGGAGGAGGGTGTCTCGGCGGAGGCATCGTCGCTGGCCGGTCACCAGCAGCTCGGCAACCTCACCGTCATCTGGGACGACAACAAGATCTCAATCGAGGACGACACCAACATCGCGTTCTCCGAGGACGTCGCCGCCCGGTACGCGGCCTACGGCTGGGATGTCCGGACCGTCGACTGGACCGATGGCGGAACCGGCTACCACGAGGACGTGCAGGCGCTGTACGACGCGATCGAGGCCGGCAACGCGGTCACCGACAAGCCCACCTTCATCAAGCTGCGCACGATCATCGGCTGGCCGGCCGCCACCAAGAAGGGCACCGGCAAGGTGCACGGCAACGCGCTCGGCGCCGAGGAGGTCGCGGCGACCAAGAAGATCCTCGGCTGGGACCCGGAGCAGACCTTCCAGGTCGCCGACGAGGTGCTCGCCCACACCCGGCAGGCGCTCGAGCGGGGCAAGACGCTGGAGTCGGCCTGGACCACCAAGTACGAGGCGTGGAAGGGCGCGAACGCCGAGCGTGCCGCGCTGTTCGACCGGCTCTCCAAGCGGGAGTTGCCGGCGGGCTGGCAGCAGGCACTGCCGAGCTGGGACGCCGACGCCAAGGGCATCGCGACCCGGGCCGCCTCCGGCGAGGTGCTGACGAAGCTGGCGCCCGAGCTGCCCGAGCTGTGGGGCGGCTCCGCCGACCTGGCCGGCTCGAACAACACCACCCCGAAGGGGCAGCCGTCGTTCATTCCCAAGGAGCACTCGACCGAGGAGTTCCAGGGCGACGAGTACGGCCGGGTGCTGCACTTCGGTATTCGTGAGCACGCGATGGGCGCGATCCTGAACGGCATCGCCCTGCACGGCCTGACCCGGCCGTACGGCGGTACCTTCCTGGTCTTCTCCGACTACATGCGCCCGTCGGTGCGGCTGGCCGCGCTGATGAAGCTGCCGGTCACGTACGTGTGGACGCACGACTCGATCGGGCTCGGCGAGGACGGCCCGACCCACCAGCCGATCGAGCACCTGTCGGCGCTGCGCGCGATCCCGGGCCTGGACGTCGTCCGCCCCGGTGACGCGAACGAGACGGCCGCCGCGTGGGCGACCATCCTCGAGCACACCGACCGCCCGGCCGGCCTGGTCCTGACCCGGCAGAACGTGCCGACCTTCCCGCGCGGCGCGGACGGTTTCGCGACCACCGAGAACGTGCACAAGGGTGGGTACGTACTGCTCGACACCGAAGGCACTCCGGACGTCGTGCTGATCGGCACCGGCTCCGAGGTGCAGCTCGCCGTTCAGGCGCGGGCCAAGCTCGCCGAGGAAGGCATCAAGGCCCGGGTGGTCTCGATGGTCTCCCGCGAGTGGTTCGACGAGCAGGACGACGCGTACCGCGAGACCGTCATCCCGGCCGGCGTCCGGGCCCGGGTCTCGGTCGAGGCCGGTATCTCGCTCAGCTGGCACGACATCGTCGGCGACGCCGGCCGGTCGGTCAGCCTCGAGCACTACGGCGCCTCGGCGGCGTACCAGACGCTGTACGACGAGTTCGGCATCACGACCGACGCGGTCGTGCAGGCCGCCAAGGACAGCATCGCCGCCGCCGCACAGATCAGCGGTCCGGGTGTCCCGCCCGGTCGTTCCGCCGCCGGGCCGGTCGGACCGGCCGACGCCAACTGACACCCACCCGAGAACATTCCGGAAGAAGGCATCGGAACATGAACGATCGCTTGAAAGCACTCGCCGACGCGGGTGTCTCCATCTGGCTCGACGACCTGTCCCGCGAGCGGCTGACCAGCGGCAGCCTGCAGGCACTGATCGAGGACAAGCACGTCACCGGCGTGACGACCAACCCGACGATCTTCGCCAAGGCGATCTCGGACGCGGACGCGTATTCCGAGGTGATCGGCAAGCTCGCCGCGCAGGGCGTCTCCACCGACGAGGCGATCCGGGTGATCACCACCAGCGACGTCCGCGACGGCGCCGACGTGTTCAAGCCGACGTACGACGACACCGAGGGCCAGGACGGCCGGGTGTCGATCGAGGTCGAGCCGACGCTCGCGCACGACACCGCGAAGACGGTCGAGCAGGCGAAGCAGCTGTGGGAGATCGTCGGCCGGGAGAACGTCTTCATCAAGATCCCGGCCACCAAGGAGGGCCTGCCCGCAATCACGCAGACGCTGGCCGCCGGGATCAGCGTGAACGTGACGCTGATCTTCTCGCTGGAGCGCTACAAGGCCGTCGCCGACGCGTTCCTGACCGGCCTCGAGCAGGCCGTCGAGAACGGCCACGACGTGACCAAGATGGCCAGTGTCGCGTCGTTCTTCGTCAGCCGGGTGGACACCGAGGTGGACAAGCGGCTGGACGCGATCGGCACCGACGAGGCCAAGGCGCTGAAGGGCAAGGCCGCGATCGCCAACGCCCGGCTCGCGTTCCAGGCGTACGAGGAGATCTTCGACACCGACCGCTGGCGTGAGCTGGAGACCGCCGGCGCGAAGCCGCAGCGCCCGCTCTGGGCGTCGACCGGCACCAAGGACCCGTCGTACTCCCCCACCCTGTACGTCGACAACCTGGTCACCAAGGGCGTCGTGAACACGATGCCGGAGGCAACGATCAAGGCGGCCGAGGAGCACAGCGAGTTCTCCGGTGACACCGTCCGCGGCGACTACGCGGCCGACCGCAAGGTGATCGACGACCTGGAGCGGCTGGGCATCTCGTACGACGAGGTCGTGCAGATCCTCGAGGACGAGGGCGTCGCGAAGTTCGACGCGTCCTGGTCGGAGCTGCAGGACACCGTCACCGCCGCGCTGAAGGGTGCCGCCAAGTGACCGCGGTAACTACCCAGAACGGCGACTGGACCGAGGTCGTGGACAAGCTGGTCGCCGAGAAGATCGCCTCCCGGATCGCCGCCAAAGATGCGACGATCTGGGGGCCGGAGGCCGAGCACGAGGCGTCGATCCGGCTCGGCTGGGTGGACCTGCACGAGACGTCGCGGCCGCTGCTGGCCGAGGTCGAGGCTCTGCTCGCGGACCTGCGGTCCGAGGGGCTGACTCGGATCGTGCTGTCCGGCATGGGCGGTTCCTCGCTGGCGCCCGAGGTCATCACCCGGACGGCGGGCGTCGAACTCGTGGTCCTGGACTCGACCGACCCGAGCGTCGTGAAGCGCGCGCTCGACGGCGATCTGTCGAAGACCGTGATCGTGGTCTCCAGCAAGTCCGGCGGTACGGTCGAGACCGACAGCCACCGGCGTACGTTCGCCAAGGCCTTCACCGACGCCGGCATCGACGCGGCCTCGCGGATCGTCGTGGTGACGGACCCGGGGTCGCCGTTCGAGAAGCTGTCGAAGGACGAGGGCTACCGCAAGACGTTCCTGGCCGACCCGAACATCGGCGGCCGGTACAGCGCGTTGACCGCGTTCGGCCTGGTGCCGTCCGGTCTGGCCGGTGCCGACATCGCCGAGCTGCTCGACCAGGCGGCGGAGGCCGCTCCGGCGCTGCAGGCCGACTCGACCGACAACCCGGCGCTCTGGCTCGGCGCGGTCCTCGCGGCGAGCGCGGGCCGGGACAAGGCGATCATCACGGCCGACGGTTCCGACATCGTCGGGTTCCCGGACTGGGCCGAGCAGTTGATCGCGGAGAGCACCGGCAAGAACGGCACCGGCGTCCTGCCGGTCGCGGTCGAGGTGACCGCGCCGGAGCTGCGCAGCGACGCGGCCGACCTGACCAACGCGCTGCTCGCGGACAAGGCGACCAGCGGTGTACCGACGGCGCTGACGTCGGGGTCGCTCGGCGGGCAGATGCTGCTGTGGGAGACGGCGACGGCGGTGGCGGGCTACCTGCTCGGCATCAACCCGTTCGACCAGCCGGACGTGGAGAGCGCGAAGAAGGCGGCCCGCGGGCTGCTCGACGCGCAGCCGGAGCCGGAGGCGGCCGCCTTCACCGAAGGCGCTGTCGAGGTCCGTGGTTCCGAGGGTCTGCTGGACGGTGTCGACTCGCTGAAGGGCGCGGTCGACGCGCTGCTCGGCAAGCTCGACGACAAGGGCTACGTGGCGGTGATGGCGTACCTCGACTCCGAGCGGGACGCCGACCTGCTGGCGGTCCGCCCGGCGCTGGCCACCACGACGGGTCGCCCGACGACCTTCGGCTGGGGTCCGCGGTTCCTGCACTCGACCGGCCAGTACCACAAGGGCGGCCACCCGGAGGGCGTGTACCTGCAGATCACCGGCGCGCACCCGGTGGACGTGGAGATCCCGGACCGGCCGTTCACGTTCGGCACGCTGATCTCGGCGCAGGCCGCCGGGGACGCGAACGTACTGGCCGAACGCGGGCGCCCGGTGCTGCGGCTGCACCTGACCGACGTCGCGGCCGGCGTACGGCAACTGCTGGCACTGTTCCAGTAAGTCAACTAGAGCCACCTGACACGGGAGGAAAGTGGCTATGACCGCTGAGCTCGACGAAGAGCCGACAGGTCCGGTCAACCCGCTGCGCGATCCGCAGGATCGCAGGCTGCCGAGGATCGCCGGGCCGTGCGGCCTGGTGATCTTCGGGGTGACCGGCGACCTCGCCCGGAAGAAGCTGATGCCGGCGGTCTACGACCTGGCGAACCGGGGGCTGCTGCCCCCGGGCTTCGCCCTGGTCGGGTTCGCCCGCCGGGACTACACCAACCAGGACTTCGCCCAGATCGTGCACGACTCGGTGAAGGAGCACGCCCGGACGCCGTTCCGCGAGGAGGTCTGGCAGCAGCTCTCCGAGGGCTTCCGGTTCGTGCCGGGCGACCTGACCGACGACGACGCGTTCAACCGGCTGCGGGAGACGGTCGACGAGCTCGACGTCACCCGCGGGACCGGCGGGAACCACGCGTTCTACCTGTCGATCCCGCCCGGGCTGTTCCCGGAGGTGGTCCGGCAGCTGTCCGAGCACGGGCTGACCGACGAGAAGCCCGGGTCCTGGCGGCGGGTGGTGATCGAGAAGCCGTTCGGGCACGACCTGAAGAGCGCCCGCGAGCTGAACCACGTGGTCGAGTCCGTGTTCCCGCCCGAGGCGGTCTTCCGGATCGACCACTACCTGGGCAAGGAGACGGTCCAGAACATCCTCGCGCTGCGGTTCGCGAACGCGATGTTCGAGCCGATCTGGAACAGCAACTACGTCGACCACGTGCAGATCACGATGGCCGAGGACATCGGCATCGGCGGCCGCGCCGGGTACTACGACGGCATCGGCGCCGCCCGCGACGTGATCCAGAACCACTTGCTCCAACTGCTCGCGCTGATCGCGATGGAGGAGCCGGTGAGCTTCGACGCGTGGTCGCTGCGGCAGGAGAAGAAGAAGGTCCTCAACGCCGTGACGCTGCCGGAGCGGCTGGACCTGCACACGGCCCGCGGGCAGTACGCCGCCGGCTGGGCAGGCGGCGTGAAGGTGAAGGGCTACCTGCAGGAGGACGGCATCCCGTCGGACTCCGCGACCGAGACGTTCGCGGCGCTCCGGGTCGACGTCGACACCCGGCGCTGGGCGGGCGTCCCGTTCTACCTGCGAACCGGCAAGCGGCTGGGGCGCCGGGTCACCGAGGTCGCGGTGATGTTCAAGCGCGCGCCACACCTGCCGTTCACCAAGACCGAGACCGAAGAGCTCGGGCAGAACGCCCTGGTGCTGCGGATCCAGCCGGACGAGGGCATCACGGTCCGGTTCGGCGCCAAGGTGCCGGGGACGTCGATGGAGATCCGCGACGTGAACATGGACTTCGCGTACGGCGGCTCGTTCACCGAGTCCTCCCCGGAGGCGTACGAGCGGCTGATCCTCGACGTACTGCTCGGTGATCCGCCGCTGTTCCCGCAGCACACCGAGGTCGAGCTGGGCTGGAAGATCCTCGACCCGGTGCTCGACTACTGGGCCCGGCACGGCAAGCCGGAGCAGTACGCGTCCGGCGACTGGGGTCCGGACTCGGCGCACGAGATGCTCGCCCGCGACGGACGTGCCTGGAGGCGGCCATGATCATCGACCTGACCGACACCACGTCGAGCGAGATCGCGTCGGCGCTGCTGAAGGCCCGCCGGAACGCCGGATCGCCGGCGATGGGCATGGTCGGCACCATCGTCGTGGTCGTCGACGAGGCGTCCCACCACGACGCGATGAAGGCCGCGAACGAGGCCGGCCGCGAGCACCCGTCGCGGGTGCTGGTCGCGATCCTCCGGCCGGGCAAGGGCGCGCCCGGCCTGGACGCCGAGGTCCGTGTGGGTGAAGGGATTCCGGGCGAGGCGGTGCTGCTGCGGCTGCACGGGGAGCTGGCGAAGGTGCCGGAGTCCGTGATCACGCCGCTGCTGCTGCCGGACTCCCCCGTGATCGTGTGGTGGCCGGGCGGCGGGCCGCGCGTACCGGCCGAGGATCCGCTCGGCAAGCTGGGCCGGCGGCGGGTGACCGACGCGGCGGCGACCCGGCGGGCGTCGGTGGACTACAGCGCACGGGCCGAGGGGTACGCGCCCGGTGACACCGACTTCGCGTGGACGCGGCTGACGCCGTGGCGAGCGTTGATGGCGGCCGCTCTGGACCAGTATCCGACGCGTGTGACCGGGGCCGAGGTGTCGGCGGCGCGTGGCAACCCGAGCGCCGACCTGATGGCGGCGTGGCTGCAGTCCCGGTTGAAGGTGCCGGTGGAGCAGCGGACGTCGCGCGGTCCGGGCGTGACCGCCGTACGGCTGTTCACGCCGTCGGGGCCGATCGCGCTCACCCGGCCGGACGGCGCGGTGGCGACGTTCAGCGTGCCGGGGCAGCCGGATCGGCCGGTGGCGCTGAAGCGGCGTACGACGTCCGAGCTGCTCAGTGAGGAGCTGCGGCGGCTGGATCCGGACGACGTGTACGCGAAGACGCTGGCGTGCATGGTGGAGCGGGACAGCATGCCGGCCGAGAAGAAGAAGGTTGCCGACACGGCGCGGAAGTCGGCGCCGGTGAAGGCGTCTGCTGCCGCCAAGAAGGTTGTGACGAAGAAAGCTCCGGCCAAGAAGGCTGCCGCGGCGAAGAAGAGCGTTGCCAAGAAGACCGTTGCGAAGAAGGCTGCGAAGCGATGACTGTGGATCCTGAGCTGGTGATTCATCCCGATGCCGAGGACCTGGCGTTCTCGGTGGCGGGCCGGCTGCTCACCGCGATCGTCGACGCGCAGAGCACCGGCGGTGTCGCACAGGTCGTGCTCACCGGCGGGCGGGTGGCCGCGAAGGTGTACCAGGCAGTCGCCGAGTCGCCGGCGCGGGCCGAGGTCGACTGGCAGCGGGTCGAGTTCTGGTGGGGCGACGAGCGGTTCCTGCCGGCCGGCGACCCCGAGCGGAACGAGACCCAGGCACGGGACGCGTTCCTGTCGGCGCTGGACGTCGACCCGGCGCGGGTGCACCCGATGGCCGCCGACACCGGACAGGGCGCGGAGGCGGCGGCCGCGGCGTACGGCGCCGAGCTCGAAGCGGCCGGGTCGCCGACGTTCGACGTACTGCTGCTCGGGGTCGGCCCCGACGGGCATGTCGCCTCGCTGTTCCCGGGGTACCCGCAGGTCGAGGTGACCGACGTGGCGGCGGTCGCGGTGCACGACTCGCCGAAGCCGCCGCCGACTCGGGTGTCGCTGACGATGCCGTTGCTCGAGCGGGCCCGCGAGGTCTGGTTCGTGGTGTCGGGCGAGGACAAGGCCGACGCGGTCGCGAAGGCGCTGGCCGAGGGCGACGTACCGGCGGCCCGTCCGAAGGGGCAGAACCGCACACTCTGGCTGCTCGACGAGAAGGCGGCGCGGCAGGTTCGGTGAGCGCCGAACTGTCGCGGTGACAAACTCGGGCGCATGACGTTCCGAGAGTTGCACACGGGCCGGTTCGTGATGCCGAACGCGTGGGACGCCGGGAGCGCGGTGCTGCTCGCGGCGGCCGGGTTCCCGGCGATCGCCACCACGAGTGCAGGGATCGCGTTCTCGCTCGCGAAGGGCGACCACACACTGCCGGACGGCGCTCCCGCGGTATCGCGGGACGAGATGTTCGCGCGGGTCCGGGAGATCACCGCGGCCGTCGACGTACCGGTGAACGGCGACCTCGAGGACGGGTACGGCGCGGATCCGTCGCGGGTCGCCGAGACGATCGGGGCCGCGCGGGAGGCCGGGCTGGCCGGTGGGAACATCGAGGACTACGACGGGCGGGAGCTGTACGACGTCTCGCTCGCGGTGGAACGGATCGCCGCGGCCCGCGAGGCGGCCGGGCCTTCGTTCGTGCTGACGGCCCGTACCGACGGGCAGTTGCTGCGTACGCCGGTTCCGCTCGCCGACTCGATCGAGCGGGCGAACCGGTTCCGGGAGGCCGGGGCCGACTGCCTGTACGTCCCCGGCGTCAACTCGCTCGACACGATCCGCACGCTGGTGCAGGAGATCGACGGGCCGCTGAACGTGGTGATGGGCCTCGGTACGTCGACCCTGACCGTCGCCGAACTGCAGGCCGCCGGGGTCGCGCGGATCAGCCTGGGCGGGTCGATCGCCCGGGCCGCGCTCGGCTTCGTCCGGCGGAGCGCGGAGGAGCTGGCGACGCACGGGACGATCAGCTTCGCCGCGGATCAGATCCCACAGGCTGACCTGAACCAGCTCTTTGCGCGATCATCCAGGGGTGAGCACTGATCGGACCGTGCGGCAGGTGGCGCTGACGCACGCGGTCGTCGGGTTCGCCACCTGCCTGTGCCTGATCGTCTTCTACACCGGGGCCGGCGCCTTCGGACCGATCAACGACGTCGGCAACGCGGTGCTGGGGGTGCTCAGCTTCGGGCTCGCCTGGGTTCTCCGGCCGCGGCGTACGGTGCTGCTCGGGTTCGCCGCCGTTGGTGCGGCGGTGACCGTTGCCGGGACCGTGCTTGTCCTCGGCGGCATCACCGGGTTCTATCTCGCCGGGTTGTGGTCGAGCTTCGGGTTCGCGCTCGTCGGGGTCTGGCTGGTCGGCGTACGCGGGTTCCTGCCCGGTGGGGTGATGCTGCTCGGGTTGGTCGGCGTACCTGGGATCCTGATGGGGCTCGACGACATGGCCAGCGCGCCGGGGTGGACGTTCGCGGCGGGTGTCAGCTGGGCGGGGACGTATCTACTGTTCCCGGCCTGGAGTCTCCGGCTGGCCCGGCGGGACCGTACCGAAAGCAGCCTCTAACGGCGGGAACATCCCGCGCACGTCTCCCCCGCCGACCCAGATCCCGATCACCAGCGCGGCGGTTGCCTCCAGCAACTTCGCCCGTACCAGCCCACCGGCCGGCACCGGCGTACATCCCAGATCCCGCACCAGCTCCGCCACCTCCTCCACTCCGTCGTCCCCACACAGCGGCACCCCGAGCCCGCGCGGCGGATTCCGCCACACCGTGTCCGCCGCCAGATTGAACGCCTTCACCACAGCCGCATCAGTCACCGCACTGACCGCTTCCGCAACTGAGTCCTGTGCCAGCGTGAAGTTCCTGTGGTCGAGGGAATTCGTGCAATCGACGAGCGTTCTGCCCTCCGGCACCAGGCGCGCGACCTCCACCGCGTTCTCGCCCGGCACAGCCAGCAGTACGACGTCGCCGTACGCCGCCGCCTCCGCGAGCGTGCCCGCGACCGCGCCGGCCCGCTTCGCCGCGGCTGCTGCCCGCTCGGCGGACCGCCCGCCGATCATCACGTCGTGTCCCGCCCGCACCCAGCCGCTCGCGAGTGCCTCGGCCATCATTCCGTTGCCCACTGTCCCAATTCGCATGGTCCCGACCGTAGCCAGTTCGATGCGCACCTCCAGGTGCCCAACGGGCGACGCACAATGGACCGGTGGAGCCGAGATTCTTCGCCGACTGCCAGGCACGCGTCGCCGCCGACCTGATCAGCGGCCGCTGGCCGATGGTCGTCCTGTACTCCCTCGCCCAAGGCCCCAGCCGCCCCGGCGAACTCCGCCGCCAGATCGGCGGCATCAGCCAGAAGGTGCTCACCGAAACGCTGCGCCGCCTCGAACACAACGGCCTGGTCGAACGCCGCCGGTACCCCGAGGCACCCCCACGCGTCGAGTACTCCCTGACCACCGCCGGCACCGACCTCCTGATCCCCATCCGAGCCCTCGGCGCCTGGGCCGACACCTACGCTGCCCAGCTCCCCACCGAAAACAAACCGTAAACGGGTCTCGGCATGCTGGTGGAGTCAGCTCGATTCCGTCGGAGGTGCCTGTCATGTTCACCCTGCAGCAGTTGGTCGACGCCCCGCCCAGCGAGGTCGTCCGCGCGTTCACCGAGCCCGAGCCGTTCGCCGCCTGGTTCGTCGCCGACGGCTTCCGGACACCGGCCGACCGCGTCCGCATCGACGCCCGCCCCGGAGGCCGGATCTCCGCGGTCTTCGTCGGCGACGCCGAGGTCCCCTTCACCCTCCACTTCGGCGCCCTCGACCTCCCCCACCACGTCGAACTCCGCTTCGACGACCCCGCCGAGGAGATCACCATCACGCTCACCGAACTCCCCGGCAACCGCACCCAGCTCGACTACCGAAGCGTGGGTCTGACCGACGAGCAACAGGCGCCCATCAAGCCCGGCGTCGCCACCATGCTCACCCACCTCGCCACTTACTTCAGCTGAGAGGCGGACCTCCACCACTCAACAACTCTCTCGCAAGGCCGGCCGACAACCGCGGTCGAGTGTGCGAGAACCCCGCCCACGCCGATTGGTGAGTGCCCCAGGTCCGCACCCTCAGCCGGTCGTCCCGGGACCCGGAGGTGCGGTGGCACCGAGGAGGCGGCGGGTGAGGGTGTCCTGGGAGGACAGGAGGTCGGCTACGGCAGAGCGGAGGTGGTTCGGAGCGGGTGGTTGTCCCACCTCGGCGGCCAGGAGGATGGTCCGGCGTACGAGTTCCTTCATGAACGACGCCGTCGTGCCGGCCGTCTGCTCGACGATCTCGGCCACCAGCTCGGCGGGCAGGTCCAGAGCGGGTCCGTACAGCCGCAGCAACCGCGCCCGCCCGTCGGTGTCGGGCAGCGGTACCTCGACCGCCATGTCCACCCGCCCCGGACGCTGCACGAGCGCCGGCTCCAGCAGATCCGCCCGGTTCGTCGTCAAGAGGAAGGCGACGTCAGCATCCTGCGCCAACCCGTCCATCTCGTTCAGCACCTGGAACAGCAGCGGGTTCTCCGCACCCCGCGAGAAGTCCCGCGCCTCCGCCACGAGATCACAGTCCTCGAGCACAACCAGCGCCGGCTGCAGCATCCGTGCCAACGCGCACGCCTGCGCGATGAAGTGGATACTCGTCCCGGCCAGCAGTACGACGGTGAACTCCGGCAACTGCGACAGCACATACCGCACAGTGTGCGTCTTCCCCGTTCCAGGCGGTCCGTACAGCAGCACGCCCCGCCGCAGATGCTGCCCGGCCGACAGCAACGTCTCCCGGTGCTCGGCGATCCCCACAACCTCCCGCTCGATCCGCTCGAGCACCCCGTCCGGCAGTACGACATCCTCCCGGCGCAGGCCCGGCCGCGGATGCAGCCGGAACGGCCCGACTCCCTGCCCGAACTCGTGCCCCTCGAACGAGACCACCTTGCCGCGGAACACGTTGTGCTCGCGGATCAGCCCCGGCAGCGCGCCGAGGAACCGGTCGCGCGCCCCCTTCGCCGCCACCAGGATCTCCAGGTCGACGTTGTTCCGCCCGTACTGCGGGTTCGCCGCCCGCAGCAGCGCGACGTACCGGTCCGCCCCCTTCACCCCGAGGTAGAACCCGAACGCGACGCAGTCCTGCTCGACGTCGACATCGATCTGCACCCGCTGGTAGTCGACCGCGCCGACCCCGAACCGGTCGTACTCCGCCAGCTCGAGCAGCTCACCGAGCGTGTGGTGGCCCCGGTTCGACCCCGCCAGCCCGACCACCTCGAACGAGTCGAACCACGCCTCGACCGCCCGCTGCACGTTCGGCAGGTCGTACGACGGGTACGACGACGCGACCACCGGCACCTGCTCCGGTTCCATCCCGAGATGCTCCCGGAGCCGCTCCCGCAGACTCTCCCGCCGTACCCCCGGCCCGCCGGCCGCCTGCATCCGCTCCAGGAACCGCGTGAACAACCGCGCGAACTCGTCCACGTCGTCCATCCCGCCGTACCCCCGTCCAGGATTCCGGTCTATCCGGAGGGTCCTCCGTAACGCCGGATAGGATCTCCACCATGACAGCTTCCGAGTCCACCGACCGGCCGTACGGCGCCTTTCCCGTGCGGATCGGTCTGCAGGTCCAGCCCCAGCACGCCCAGTACGCCGACATCCGGCGGACCGTCGCCGCGGCCGAGGAGATCGGCGTCGACGTGGTGTTCAACTGGGACCACTTCTACCCGCTCAGCGGTGAGCCCGAGGGCCTGCACTTCGAGTGCTGGACCATGCTGGCCGCCTGGGCCGAGGCGACCGAGCGGGTCGAGATCGGCGCCCTGGTCACCTGCAACTCCTACCGCAACCCCGACCTGCTCGCCGACATGGCGCGCACCGTCGACCACATCAGCGACGGCCGGCTGATCTTCGGCATCGGCTCCGGCTGGTTCGAGAAGGACTACGACGAGTACGGCTACGAGTTCGGCACGGCGGGCGGCCGGCTGGACGCCCTCGGCGAGGCGCTGCCGCGGATCGAGGCGCGCTGGGAGAAGCTCAACCCGAAGCCGACCCGAGACATCCCGGTGCTGATCGGCGGCGGCGGCGAGAAGAAGACGCTGAAGCTGGTCGCGCAGCACGCGAACATCTGGCACGGCTTCGGCGACGCCGAGACGATCGCGCACAAGCACGCCGTACTCGACGAGCACTGCAAGACGATCGGCCGCGACCCCGGCGAGATCGAGCGCTCGGTCGGCGTCGGTGACAAGAAGCCGGAGGAGGTCGGCAAGCAACTGCTCGACGTCGGCACCCGGCTGTTCACCGTGCACGCTTCCGGCCCGGACTACGACCTCGGTCTGCTCCGCGACTGGGTCGCGTGGCGGGACGAGGCCAACGCCAAGTAGCACCCCCGGCCGGGTGACCGCCGTACCGGTCACCCGGCCTACACTTTCCCGCATGTCTACGTTGCCTGAGAACGGTTCGGTGCGGCCCATCACCCGCTGGGGTGAGGACGTCATGCACCGGGTCAACAAGCCCGTCACCGACTTCGGCGACGAGTTGCAGACGCTGGTCGCCGACATGGTCGCGACGATGCGCGCGGCCGAGGGCGTCGGCCTGGCCGCGAACCAGGTCGGGGTGGACCTGCAGCTGTACGTGTTCGACTGTCCGGACAAGGACGGCAACCATGTCCAGGGCGTGGTCTGCAACCCGACGCTGGAGCTTCCGGAGGGCAAGGACCGCAACCTCGACGAGGGCGACGAGGGCTGCCTGTCGCTGCCCGGCGCGTTCACCAAGTGCGCCCGGCCCGACTACGCGAAGGTCAGCGGCGTCGACCACCACAACCAGCCGGTGACGTACGAGGGCAACGGTCTGCTCGCGCGCTGCCTGCAGCACGAGACCGACCACACGCAGGGCATGGTGTTCGGCGACCGGCTGTCCCGCAAGTACCGCAAGCGCCTGTACGCCGAGGCCGAGGAGTTCGCCCCGGACTACCCGAGCGACTGGCCGGTCTCCCCCATGGTCGACCACGACCAGGAGGAAGAGACCCCAGCGACCTGACCGGTCACCAGCGGGCCTTCTCCAGGTCAATCGCTTCGACGGTCTCCTCCGGGGTCTGACCGGTGGTGTCCAGCCACAGACCCCGGCGCGGGATCTCCTCCAGGCCGGCCTGAAGCGCCCGTACGGCGTCCGCCGGCGAGCCGCCGGGCTGCTCCCAGTCGCGGTACGCGTTCCCGCCGCCGCGCGCGACCTCCCGCTCGACGATCGACTCGACCGACGGCACGAGAACGATCAGGTATTTCTCCACGTTGTGCAGCCGGGAGAACCACCGTTCGACGTGCTCGCCCAGCACGATGTCGCTGCAGACGAAGTCGAATCCAGCGTCGGCGTAGTGCTGCGCGACCAGCGAGCTGGCGTCGTACCGCAGTTCCAACTGCCGGATCGCCTCGGCCGACGGGTCCGGCGTCATCACCTCGGCGCCCGCGACGACGCCGTGGTAGAACACGTCCCCGTCGAGCGTCGCCGCCGGCGGCCCAATCCGGGCGGCCAGCAACGGCGCGATCGTGGACTTCCCGGCGGCCTGCATCCCGGTGACGAGAACTACCTTCGCCATTCCTCCGCCTTCAGTGAGTAGATGGTGGCGTCGAACGGCACGCCGTCCGCCGTCAGCACCGCCTCGTGGTCGAACCGCATCCCGAGCCGGCGCATGACCGCGATGCTACGGACGTTCGGAGTGTCGGTCACCGCAATAACCCGAGGCAGCCCCGCCTCGCGGAACGCGTAGTCCAGCCAGGACGCCGCCGCCTCGGTCGCGTACCCGTGACCCCAATACTCACGCGCGAGCCGCCAGCCGATCTCCAGGTCGTCCGGGTAAAACTCCTCACGGGACAACCCGGCAGCACCCACAAACACCCCGTCCGCCCGCCGCTCAACCGCGAGGAACCCATACCCGTTCCGTTCGTACGCCGCGTTCACCGCCGCAGCGACCCGCTCGGACTCCTCCCGCGTCAACGCCGCCCCGAGATACCGAGTCACCTCAGGATCCGCGTTCAGCACGGCCCACGGCTCGAGGTCGGACTCCCGAAACGGCCGCAGCACGAGGCGCTCCGTCGTACGCACGGTTCAGACCAGCCCGATCACGAGCGTCATCGCGAGGAACAGGACCAGCTGGTAGCTGGAGTTGATGAGCGTCAGCTTCGGCGGCTTCAGTTCGAAGGCGTTGTGCTGAAGCAGAGTGCTCGCCGAGAACCCCAGCCACGCGACCAGGCCGACCAGCAGCGCCGGCCCGACCGAGTCGTTGCCGAACGCCTTCGCTGCCGTTGCGCAACCGAGCGCCAACCCGGCCGCCGTGATCGCGTTGGCGATGAGCAACTGGACCATGTTCTTCCGGCTGGCGTTCTTCGACTGCTCCGGGGTGATGCCCGTCAGCTTCCACCAGACCGTCGTGAACGCCTTGCCGTACCAGATGCCTGCCACGACCATGCCGACCACGAGCGCGAGCACGGCACCCAGCCAGTTGATGTCCATGGCGGGCAGTGTTCCACGCCGTGCAGGTCTAGCGCGTCGCGTAGAAGGCGACCGCTGCCGAGGAAGCGACGTTGAGGGAGTCCACGCCGCCGGCCATCGGGATCTTGACGGTCAGGTCGGCCTGGCGAAGGACGCTTGGCTTGAGGCCGTGGCCTTCGGTGCCGAAGATCAGGGCGAGCTTCTCGTCCTTGCGGGCGGCGAGGTCGTCGAGCGTGATGGAGTCGTCGGTGAGCGCCATCGCGGCGGCGACGTACCCGTTGTCCTGCAGGAGTTTCAGGTCGCCGGGCCAGCTCCGCAGGCGGGTCCACGGGACCTGGAAGACGGTGCCCATCGACACCTTGATCGACCGCCGGTACAGCGGGTCCGCGCAGGTCGGCGTCACCAGTACGAGCCCGACGCCGAGCGCGGCCGCGGCCCGGAACCCGGCGCCGACGTTGGTGTGGTCAACGATGTCGTCGAAGATCGCGATCCGCCGGGTGTCTGTCGCCAGGAGCTCGGGCAGCGGTACGGCGGCCCGGCGCTTGTACGACGCCAGCGCGCCGCGGTGCACGTGGAACCCGGTGACCTGCTCGGCCAGCTCCTCCGACACGACGTACACGGGCTTGTCCGGCCACTGCTCCAGTACATCCTGCAGCGAGTCGAGCCAGCGCGGCGCGAGCAGGAACGACCGCGGCTCGAACCCGGCGCCCGCGGCCCGCCGGATCACCTTGTCGCCCTCGGCGATGAACAGTCCGTGCTCTTCCTCGAGGAGCCGCCGCAGGTTCACCTCCCGCAACTGCACATAGTCGGCGAGCCGGTCGTCACCTGGCTCTTCGATCGGCACTCTCATCGGAGCTTCGCAGCCACCTCGACCACGTTGCCGATGACAACGATCGCGGGCGCACCCACGCCGTTCTCCTGCATCGCCCCGGCGATCCCGGCGAGGTCGGACGTCACCATCCGCTGGCCGGGAAGGGTGCCGTCGGCAATCGCCGCGGCGGGGGTGCCGGCCGGGCGACCGGCCTCGATCAGCCGGGCGGTGATCGCGGGCAGGTTCTCGACCGCCATCAGCAGTACGAGCGTCCCGTGCAGCTGCGCCAGCGCGTCCCAGTTCACCAGCGAGTCCGGGTGCGACGGCGGAATGTGCCCGGACACCACCGTGAACTCGTGCGTCACCCCGCGATGCGTGACCGGGATCCCCGACACCGCAGGCACCGAGATCGAGCTCGTGATCCCCGGCACCACGGTCCACGGCACACCGGCCGCAGCGCAGGCGATCGCCTCCTCGAACCCGCGCCCGAAGACGTACGGATCGCCACCCTTCAGCCGTACGACGACCTTGCCCTGCCGCCCGCGGTCGACAAGGATCCGGTTGATCTCCTCCTGCTGCGCGGCCCGCCCGCGCGGCAGCTTCGCCGCGTCGAACAGCTCCACGTCCGGGTGCAGCTCGTCCAGCAACTGCTGCGGCGCGAGCCGATCCGCGACCACCACGTCCGCCTCGGCCAGCAGCCGCCGCCCGCGCACCGTGATCAGGTCCGGATCGCCCGGCCCGCCGCCGACGAGGTACACCCCGGGCCGCCGCTCCGCGTCCCGCGCCGCCAGCTCGCCGGTCCGCAGCCCCTCCAGGATCGAGTCCCGTACGGCGGCCGACCGGCGGTGATCACCGCCGCCGAGGACGCCGATCGTGATGTTGTCGTGCTGCCCGGACGCGGGCGTCCACGCAGTAGCGCGGGACCGGTCGTCCGAGCGTACGCAGAAGATCCGCAGCTCCTCGGCCTCCGCCGACACCTGATCGTTGACCAGGGCATCGTCCGTCGCGACCACGACGTACCAGGCACCCTCGACGTCGCCGGTCCGGTACCCGCGCTCGATCCAGGTCAGCGACGGGTTGCCGAGCAGTCCTTCGATCGTCGGCGTGATCGACGGCGAGATCAGGTCGATCCGGGCGCCGGACTCGAGCAGCCGCGGCAGCCGCCGCTGGGCGACACCGCCACCCCCGACGACGGCCACCCGCCGCCCGTCGAGGACCAGCCCGGACAGGTACTGGTGGGTCACGAACCGATCCCCGCGTCCTCGAAGGTGGCCATCTCGGCGAGTGCCCGGGCCGCGCAGGTCAGGATCGGGTACGCGAGCACCGCGCCGGTCCCCTCCCCGAGCCGCAGGTCCAGGTCGACGAGCGGCTGCAGGCCGAGCTGCTTGAGCGCGACCGCGTGTCCGGGCTCGGCGGACCGGTGCCCGGCGACGCAGTAGTCGATGACGGCCGGGTGGAACGCCTGCGCGACGAGGGCGGCCGCGCCCGCGATCACGCCGTCCAGGATCACCGGGACCTTGTTCGCGGCCGCGCCCAGGATGTACCCGGCGAGCGCGGCGTGTTCGAGTCCGCCGTACGCCTGGAGTGCCTTGAGCGGCTCGGTCGGAGGTACGTCGTGTCGCGCGAGTGCGTCTCGTACGACGGCCGTCTTGTGCGCGAGCGCGGCGTCGTCGATCCCCGTACCGCGGCCGGTCACCGCGTCGGCGGTGGCGCCGGTGAAGGTGGCGATCAGCGCGGCCGAGGCGGTCGTGTTGGCGATGCCCATGTCGCCGGTCAGCAGGCAGCGGTACCCGTCCTGGACCAGCTTGTCCGCGAGCTCGAAGCCGACCGCTATCGCCTGGCGCGCCTCGTCCTCGGTGAGTGCGTCACCCTGCGAGAGGTCGCGGGTGCCCTGGCGGACCTTGGCGTGCACGATGTCGAGCCCGTCGACCGGGGTCGCGACGCCGACGTCGACCACCCGTACGTCGACGCCGTTGTTCTTCGCGAACGCGTTGACCGCGGCGCCGCCGGCGGCGAAGTTCGCCAGCATCGCGGCGGTCACCTCCTGCGGCCACGGGGAGACGTTCTGCGCGTGCACCCCGTGGTCGGCCGCGAACACCGTGACGACCGCGGGACCCGGGACGGCGGGCGCGCCGGTCATCCCGGCGAGCTTCACCGACAGCTCCTCGAGGACGCCGAGGGAGCCGGCCGGTTTGGTCAGCTGCGCATGCCGCTCCGCGGCCGCCGTCATCGCCGCCTGATCAGCGGGAGCGATCCGCTCCAGGTACTCGTCCACCAGTCCTCCACTCGTAGCCTCCCGACGATCTTCGCATCCCCGGGTGTGTGCCCCGGAACGGGCGAGCGGTCCGTGGACAGTAATGTCGGGATCACCACACGTCGCTCGCCGTTGGAGGGCTCACAGATGTCGCTCGATCGTCCCGTCACACCGGACCCGTACAAGCTGCTCCCGGAGGTCGGCGGGTTCACCGTCACCAGCACCGACGTCGCCGACGGCGAGCCGCTGGCCCACGCGCACGCGTTCGCGGGCGGGAACACCTCGCCGCAGCTCAGCTGGTCCGGGTTCCCCGCGGAGACCAAGGCCTTCGTCGTCACCTGCTTCGACCCGGACGCGCCGATCGTGTCCGGCTTCTGGCACTGGGTGCTGGTCAACCTCCCCGCCACCGTGACCGACCTCCCGACCGGCGCCGGCACCCCCGAACGCCTCGACAACGGCGCCTTCCACGTCCGCAACGACTTCGGCTCGAAGGCCTTCGGCGGCGCCGCCCCGCCCGCGGGCGACCAGGTCCACCGCTACTACTTCGTCGTCCACGCCCTCGACGTCGAAGCCCTCGACGTCGACCCCGACGCCACCCCAGCCGTCGTCGGCTTCAACCTCGCCTTCCACACCCTGGCCCGCGCCCTCATCACCCCGACCTACCAGATCGCCGAGTAGCTAACCTTCCTCGGTGGACCGACCGTCCGCGGCCCACCGAGTGATCTGGTACGCCGCACTGTCCGGCGCCGGCGGGTCGCCGCTCAGCTCGGTGGACGTCGCCTTCGGCGACACCCGCAGCTTCTCGACCCGGCCGTCGCGCCGGTGGATCTCGAGGTAGGGACCGCCGACGAAGACGTGGTAGTCGAACCTCGCCGACTCGATCTCGGCGCGCGGGATCCGGGTCGTGCCGAGGATGGTCCGGAACACCAGCTCGTCGTCGGTCAACCGCAGCTCTTCGCGGAGCACCGCGGCGAGGATGACCAGGCTGAGCGGGATCGTCGGCCAGAATTCCGGCAGCAGGATCGTCGTCACGATCGTGGCCAGGACGATGAGCCCGCTCACGATCCGGGTCACCCGGTGCGGGCGCCAGGTGCGCTGCTCGTTCACAGGGCCGCGATGTACACCCATTGGCCGGCTTCGCGGATGAAGGTGCTGGTTTCGTGTTGGATGCCGGTGTTGTGGTGGGCGTTGAACTCGACGGTGCCTTCGGTGTGGAAGGGGCTGCCGCCGGTGGTGGCGAGGATCTGCAGGCGGGTCCACCGGCGGGTCGGGTCGAAGTCGATGGTCGCGGGGCGGGTCGCCAGGGCCCAGGTGCGGCGGAGGTACGCCGCGTCGTGCATCACGAAGGCGGTGTACCTGGACCGCATCAACTGCTCGGCCGTCGCCGCGGTTGCCTTTCCCTGGTGGAGCGGTCCGCAACAGGCGAGGTACGGCTGGGGCTGACCACAGGGGCAGTTGGACATGGCTTGATTCTTACGGACAGCTCGGGGCCCCTGAGCGGCAGGGCTGCCACCTCGGCCTGCAGGGCTTCGTACTGGTCGGTTGTGAGGTCTTGCGACAGCAGAACGTCCACCCGTCCGCCCTTACGCCCCCAGGCGCCGGCTATCTGACCGTCTACGAGCAGCCCGTTGGGGTGGAAGGTGTCCGCGGCCGGGGTCAATGGGCGGAGGCCGGGGGCGATGAAGCGTCCGTCGCGGTCGCGGCCGAGGAGCCGGAGGTCGGAGGCGACCAGGAGGCGTACGCCGTGGGGCCGCGGCGGGGCGTCGGCGGTTCGCAGTACCGATGCCGGTACGCCGGCGAAGTCGACCTCGACCAGCTCGTCCGCCACCTGCGCCCAGACGGCGCGGGCGTCAACGGGCGACAGCCCGGACCACCAGGCGTAAACCTTCGGCGTCGTCGGTCCGAAGTACTGGATGTGGCGCCGGCACAGCTCAAGGCGTGCCTCTGGTACGTCGATCTGCGGGCGCGGGACCTCGCGGGCGTACAGCGAGGTGGTATCCCAGCGGAGGGCGATCCGGCCGCTCGCGCAGGCCGCCCGCAGACCGTCGATGTACGCGCCGCGCCGTTCCTCTCCGGCGAGTACGTCGCATACGTGGTCGGCGAGCTCGTCGATCCGCCGTACCGCGGCCGGATCGAGCGGCAACCGGCCGAGCGTGAACACACCGAAGTCGCGAGCCGGCAGCACGTACACCGCCTGGCGCGGGCTGTACGTCTGGATCAGCGACGGGTGCTCCCAGTCGGTCGGCGTGGTCCCTTCCATCCGCGCCGCCATCCCGAGCAGGGCGTCCCGCGGCGCGGTGTCCTGCAGGCCGACGTACGCCGCCCGCGCCTGCGAACCGGGCGGGAGCCGACGCACCAGGTGGTTCACATCCAGGCGGTAGGCGATGGCCTGTTCCCGCGTCACGCTCCGCATGGCGACGACCGTACGGGCAAATCACGCCACTAAATGGCTTGTTTTCAGGGAAAGGCCAGTGCCAGCGGGGCGAGGATCGCGAGCGCGAACAGGTTGACCGCCAGACCGATCACCGCGACCGGGCGCCACCGCCGCCTGCGGTCCAGGCCGACGACGGCCAGCGCGAGCCCCGGTATCGCCAGCGCGACCGTGCCGTACTGGCGCAACGCGGTCAGGTCCGCCGGGGGCAGGAACGGAGCTGCCAAGGCGGCCAGCCCGACGATCAGCGCAAGCATTCCCAGGACGGCCGAGCGTGGTCGCTGCGCCGCCGCCGGTCCGGCAGGCCAGTCGCGAGCGTGTTGCTGGGCCCGTGCCTGCGCGTAATCCGGCCAAAGCTGCTGCGGATATCCGGAGCGGTGGTCGGTCGGCCGGCTGTTGGTCATAGGTGCTCCACGTTCAAGTTGCCGTCCACTGCCCTGACGCGACGGCGCGGCCCCTGGTTCCCCGGCGGGCTACTCCTCGTGGAGCGGGAACGCGCGGATGATCACCGCGGTCGGGGTGGTGGACTCCGCGGCCGGCTGCGAGCCGACGAAGTCGTGCAGGACGCGGTGCAGGCGGGCGCGCAGTTCGGCGAGTTCGCCGTCGGCGAGCGTGACGACCGCGCTGAACGCGAAGTCCTCGTCGTCGGACGTCTTCGCGGCCAGCCAGCTCGCGTACGCCGTGTCCTCGAGCTCGCGGTTCAGCGTCGCCTGCTCGGCCCGCGCCCGCCGCCACGGCTTCACCCGGCCCGGCGCGCCCGGCACCGCCTCGATCACGCCGAGCGCCTCCAGCCGGCGGAGGTGGAACGAGCACGAGCCGGTGCTCTCCCCCAGCTCGCGTGCGGCGATCGTCGACGTCGTCGCGCCGTCCCGGTCGATCAGCCGCAGCAGCTCCTCGCGCAGCGGATGCGCGCGGACGACGTTCCGGCGGTTCGTGTTCATGGCGGCATCCTAATGGCTTTGCAAAGCTTTGACTTTGCATAGTACGGTCTTTGTATGCCGACGTACATCCAAGGGCGGCTGAGTCGTCGCCTGCCCGAGCTGCTGGACGAGGTACGACGGGGCACGCCGCTGCGCGTCACGGAGTACGGCGAAGAGATCCTGCACCGGGTCTGCCGGCCCGTCACCGAGTTCGGGACGGAGCGATGGGGGCGGCTGATCGACGACATGTTCGCGACCATGTGGATCGCCGAGGGCTGCGGACTCGCCGCGAACCAGGTCGACGTCGACGCGCAACTGTTCGTGTACGACCTCACCGACGAGCAGGGCGATCGGCATGTCGGGCACGCGTTCAACCCGCGCATCGAGACGAGTACGGCGCTACTCGGCACCCAGGGCGGCACCGAGGGCTGCCTGTCGGTGCCTGGCGCCAACGCACCGCTCCCCCGACCGACCCGCGCCGTACTGCACGCGTACGACATCAACGGCAACCCGTTCACAGTCGAAGCGTCCGGGTACTTCGCGCGCTGCCTCATCCACGAGACCCAGCACCTGGCCGGCACCGTGTACGTCGACCACTTGTCCCCCGTGGCGCGCGACGACACTCTGTCCGAGTCCGCGACCAACCGCGAGACGGTATTCACCCGGCGCACGTCCCGCGAAAACCAGCTGACCGGAGCCCGCTGAAATGGACAACCCGAAAGACATCGTCCGCCGCGGCTACGACGCCCTCTCCCGCCACTACGACGCCGCCACCGACGCGGACTCGAAGTACAGGCTCACGAACTGACGGATCGCCGTGCGGGAACTCGTACCGCAGGCTGAATTCGTGAACGCGGACGCTCTGACGCTGGAGGTTGCGCCCGGATCGCTCGACGCTGTTGTGTCGCTCTACGCGCTGATCCACCTGCCGCTGGACGAGCAGCCTGTGCTGCTGGAGCGGATCGGCGGGTGGCTGCGGCCGGGCGGGATCTTCTTGTGTACGACGTGGCACACGGCGTGGACGGGCACCGAGGACGACTGGCTCGGCGGTGGGACCGAGATGTGGTGGAGCCATGCCGATGCAGCGACGTACCGGCGTTGGCTCGTGGCCGCCGGTCTGACCGTCGAGGCCGAGTCGTTCGTACCGGAAGGCTCCGGCGGGCACGCGCTGTTCTGGGCGGCTAAACGCTGACGTCTTGTCGGAGCGCCCGAAGTACATCGAGTTCGCGGTCGAGCTCGCGACGCTTCGCTTCGAGTCGTTGGACCTCTTGCGCGAGCAGCACCTCGAGTACGCCGGTACGCTCCTCGGGCGGCGCCTCCAGACACGGCAGCAGCTCGCCGATCGTCGTACTCGACAGCCCCGCCGCCAGCAGGTGCTGGATCATCACGACCCGTTCGACCATCGCCCCGTCGAACTCCCGCCACCCACCGGGCGTACGGCTCGAGCGGATCAGCCCCTGCTCCTCGTAGTACCGCAAGGAGCGCGTACTGACGCCGACCTCGCGCGCGAGCTCTCCGATTCGCATGCGCCCAGTGTTGCATCTGACACCAGTGTGAAGTTCCACGATGAGGCGGTCGCACTCTTCGTGGAAGGACCCTCATGCACTGGCTCTACCTGGCGATCGCCGTCGTCCTCGAGATCGCCGTCGCGGTCTCGGCCGGCAAAGCCCAAGGCTTCAAACACCGCGGCTGGACAGCGGCGACGCTCCTCACCGGCGCACTCGGCACGTACTTCCTCAGCCGCGCCCTGCTCACCTTCGACGTCGGCGTCGGCTACGCGCTGTGGACGTCCCTCGCCGGCGTCGGCATCACCCTGCTCGGCACCCTCGTCTTCGGCCAGCAACTCACCTGGCACAAGGCGATCGGCATCGCCCTGGTCATCGGCGGAGTCGTCGGCCTCCAGCTGACGAGCGCCTCATGAGCACGCGCCGTACGGCCTGGCTGACCCTCCTCCTGGCCGGCACCTTCGAAATCGGCTACGCGTTGTCGGTCGCCGGCAGCCACGCCTTCACCGTCTGGACCTGGTCGCTCGCCGCCGCGGCCTTCTTCCTCCTCACCCTGTGGGCCTTGAGCCTCGCCCTACGCACCATCGAAGTAAGCACCGGCTACGCCACCTGGGCCGGCATCGGCGCCACCGGCACCGCCCTCCTAGGCCCGCTCCTCTTCCACGAACCCCTAACCCTCCCCAAAGCCACCTGCCTAACCATCACCATCACCGGCATCACCTACCTAAAACTCGCCGACCGCCCCACCCCCACCGCCACAGTCCCCACCGCGCCCTCCCGCACCCCACCCGACCCAAGCCCCACAACCCACACCACCACCTGACCCAACACCCACCCGCCCACCGCCTCGGCCCAGCCGCCCACCCCTCCGGCGCAGCCGCCCACCCCCTCCCGCCAGACGCGCCATACCGCCCACCACGTCCACCGTCAGCCGGCCGCACCTCCCGACCGCCCGCTCCCCCAGCACCCCGCCAACAAGGGGTGTCTCGCGAGGGGTGTTTGTCCCTTCTTCTTGCCGGTGGTGATGACGAGGCGCTGGGCTACGTCGCGCAGGCTTACTCTTTGCTCACGCAGGTGCACGGCCATGGACAGCATGTCGGGGTCAGTGACGCCGGCGCCGCCGATGGTCTTGCCGCGCCTGCGGGCCGACTCGTGGCTCTCCAGGGTGGGTCGCTGATGCACTCGCACTCCATGCCGGACAGGGCGGCGAGCACGGTGAAGACCACTCCCGACGGGTCGTGCGAGCCCTGCAGTTCACCGGTGAGGAACTCCAGCCCGATGTCGCTGGCCTTCAGTTCCTCGGCCAGAGCGGCCAGCTCGATGCCGCGGCCGAGCCGCTTGTGCTCGTGGACGACGAGCGTCACCCGCACCGCCGAGCCGCGGATCTCGCCGGCGAGCCTGACCGCGGCCTCCAGTTCGGGCCGTCGGGTCGCGCGAGTGGAGATCCTGTCGGAGAACACGCGGGCGCCGCCGGCGCCGGTGAGGGCGTCGAGCTGGGAGTCCAGCGACTGGCGCGTCGTCGACGCGCGGGCGTACCCGATCCGCACATGCCCGGAAGGCTTGCTGTCGGTCTCGATTGGGCGGGGCAGCTCGGTCCAGGTCGATCCGGGCCGGCGCACGGCCGGAGTCGGCACGTTGAGTACCTTGGCCAACGCGGGCACGAGCCGGAAGCGGGCTGTGTGGTACTGGACGGCCACCTTGCCCTTCGCCGTGCGGCCAGGGCGATCCCGGCGGCACGGCGCAGGTGGACATCGGACAACGTTGCCTTCAACGCGCTGGTAGTCCTGACGAGCCTGGTGGTTGCTCGTCACAGCGACCGGGCGTTTCATGAGTATGGTTCACTCGTCCAATCGTTTGCAACGACCCATGAAACGCGGAGTCCGCCGCAGGGCCGCCCGGTCGACGGGGTGTTTCATGAGCGACCACCTATGAAACGGCCTGTGGGACGGGCCGGGCTTTGGATACCTGCGGTCGCGAACACCTCCGGCGGTGGTACACGGTGAGCGATCCAGGTAGCGGCGGAGCGCGCGGCCAGGGGAGTTCAACGACGTGACCCGCGACACCGAAGACGTGCGGCGCCGGTGTGCATCCGGTGTTCCGAAGGTGTACCGGGCTGGAGGTGCTCGGCGGCCGACTCGGCGGTATCCGGAACGAGCCGCGGGAATCCCCGATCACGTGTCATCCGCCACATCGCTGTGAAGGCGGCGCGACATCAGCCCATCGCGATGACGGCGAACACGACTCCGACCAAACCTCCGAAAATAAGTGCGAGCTGCGCACCCCGTACGCGCCTGTTAATGCGTCGGTCTTCCGCAGTCATAGGCCCATCGTCGCTCCGATCTCGCAACATGAGGTCGGTCATGTAGACGAGGCGCCCGCCGGTGACGAGCAAGGCGTACCAAACGATTCCACACGCGATCAGGATCGACGTGACGGCGGAGAACTCCTGCGCCACGCGTGGGTAGAGGACGGACGGGATGGCCAGCCAAGAACCTATGACGATCAACGACTTCGGCGTGCCAATGTGGCGTCGATCGACCCACACGGAGACCACGACGAGGGCCGCCGTGATCGCCGCCAGCAGAAGCATGATGACGATCACAGCGACTCCTCGGTCGTTAAGAGCGATCAGTATCCACCGTCGCGGCCCCGGTTGCGGCGGTACGTGATGTTAACCGAGACGTTCTGGGCGTACCACGCCGTTGCGCGAACCGCGCGGCCTCCCCTGCTATGGGCCTTCATGCGGCCGTACCAGCCTTCCCGTAAGTTATGCCTGAATCGGGAATAGACCTTCCGCGACTTCTTCAGCTTGCGTGCGTATTTGAGGAACTTCACGCCCCCGGTGGCGGCGTTGACAGTCGTCGCGAGAACGGCCTTCGCCGCAGAACGGCCATCCCCACCGATGGCGTACGCGGCGGCGCCGAGATACCCGGTGATCAGCGACGCGCCGGTGCACCACGAGCAAAACGGAACCAGCGACAGGCCGGTACTCACCCAGCCGAGCACTCTGCCGGAATTACATAGCCACTTTCTCCAGCCCTTGCACTTCTCCTTTCCGTCAAGGTCGAAGTGGTTGATCGGGTCACTCGGATACGTGTATGCGTTGGCGTTGCCGCCTGGCACCGGATCAAGAGAGCTGAACAACGCGGTTGCCGGGTCGTAGAGCCGGACGCCCATGAGAGTTAGGCCGGCGCCGGTGACAGCGCGCTGCTTGGCTCCGAGCCAAGCCGTAGTCGACTGTTCCGGTGTCAGCTGTCTTGCTGGTGGCGTTGCCGTATTCGTCGTAGTTGTTCCAGCCGACGATTCCTTCTGCAGCCACATTGCCGGCAGGGAGGTCGACGGTGGTGACAACATCGCCGTGGGGGTTGGCGATCGCGAGGTCGGCGTTGCCGGTCTGGTTGACGGTGAGGGACCGAGCCCTCAAAAAGGAAAACGACGCCCTCAAGACCAAGCTCGCCGCCGAACGAGCACGGAACAAGTCTCTTGCGAAAGTCGCCGTCGAGCTAGCCCTGGAGTTAGAGCAAGCTAAGGAGGAACTCGCCCAGGGGGCAACTGTCGCGCGGCTGCCGCGGAGCCGCACGACCACGTCACCGCAGCTCCGCTGATCGGACCCGTACCCGTCTGACACGGCCAGACTGTTCGCCCTGAGCGGGCCGGGCCGGCAGCGCACGTCTGCGACCACAGCTCGCTCAAGGCAACTTCCTCATCAGCCCAGTTACGCTACCTCTCCTTGCGCATCCTCCCGCGGAAGGTGGCGGATCGATACAAGGCAAAGATCTCGGACAAGTAGTCCTTGGTCGGAAGATCGTGACGGGGCGGGGCGTTGTCGGTCCATGCGCGGAAGAATCGGTCGACCGATTCTTGTAGGCGGTTCAGATCGATCTCTGAGTCCAGTGTCTCGAGGTGGACACTGTCGTCATCGGCAACCAGCCTCATCAGATTGCCCTGGCTGTCGATCAGAAAAGTGACCTCGTCTACAAACGGCGGCTCCTGATCGTCGATCAGATCGTCCGTGCTGTTGTAGATGTTGATCCAGCCGCCGTCGTCGATGAGTAGGAATGGGGGTCGAGGATCATTGGTTCCTGGCATCTCTCTGTCCGTTCCTAGAATCTGTGCCACCAACGGCTGTCACCGGCCTTGTTCTGCCAGGGTCGGTGTCTGCCGATCCCGCCGCGTCCTCTGTGATGGTAGTGGAATCTGGTGTACCACCTGTGACCGTACTTGGGGGCGAATCGGTGGCTGTGAAGCCCGAACCGACGCTGTCCTCCCCATCTGAAATCGGTTCCGCGCGCGCTCCGGGAACGACTGAAGACTGCGCCGAATCTTGCCTCTTTGGCCGCGTGTCCGAAGATTCGGCCAGTTCCGCCGAACGCTCCGCCAAGCGCACCTCCGATGGCTGCGGATTGGGCGAAGCCGCCCCAGCTCCAGCTCCTGGTTCCGGCGTGGTCCGCGGCGTAGGCGGCTGCACCGAAGGCCGCGCCAGCCACGATGCCACAGACAATCGAGGCTCCGCATGCCACTGCGGCGGCCACGCCTCCGACAATCGCGCCGATCTTGAGCGCTTTGCGCCACCAGCTCTGACCATTGAGATCGAACGAATTGATGGGATCGCTCGGATACGCGTACAGGTTCGCCCCGCCCCCGTCGACCGGGTCGATGCTGGTGAATAGACCAGTCCTAGCGTTGTAGAGACGGGCTCCCATGAGAACGAGTCCTGCTCCGCTGACCGCGCGTTGCTTTGCTCCGAGCCAGCCATAGTTGAGTACGCCGGTGTTGGTGGTCGTGTCGGTGGCGTTGCCGTATTCGTCGTAGTTGTTCCAGCCGACGATGCCTTCTGCTGCTGCTCCCGCGGACGGGAGGTCGACGGTGGTGACGACATCTCCGTGCGGGTTGGCGATGGTGAGGTCGGCGTTGCCGGTTTGGTTGACGGTGAGGGCGAGGTCGCTGCCGATGAGTTCGGTGTAGCGCTGGGTGGTGGTTCCTTGGGTGACCCAGGTGGGGTTGTCGGAGGTGTCGGTGTAGTGCCGGACGGTGTCGGTCGAGCCGGTGCCGGTGGTGACGGTTTCGGTGGCTCGTCGGTCGAGTGCGTCGAGGGTGAAGTTCGTGGTCGTGGCGCCTTGGGTGATGGTGCGGGCGAGGTCGTTGTCGTAGTAGGCGAGGGTGATGTCGCCGTCGGTCGGGTGGGGGGCGTCCGTGGCGGGCAGCGTGGTTGTGCGGCCGAGGGCGTCGTAGGTATAGGTGCCGGTGCCGCCTGCGCCGGTGGTGGGGCGGTCGGCGGTGTCGAAGGCGCGGGTGGTTGTGGTGGCGCCGGTGGTGGTGCAGGAGCCGTCGGCGGATGCCGCGGCGGTTGACTTGGTGACGCGGTTGTCGTTGGCGTCGAAGCCGTACGTGCGTGTGACACAGGGCGTCACGGACGGGTCGTTGATGTCGGTGCCGGAGGTTGGGGCGGTGCGGTCGTTGACCTGTGTCAGGCGGCCGGCGTTGTCGTAGGTGTAGCGCCGGTCGTAGGGGATGGCGCCGCCGGTTGCGGTGGTGAAGGCGTTGCCGTCCGGGGTCCATTCGTGGGTGACGCGGCCGGTGACGTCGTTCTGGAGCGACCAGGACAGCCAGGCTCCGTTCGGGTCAACGGTGGTGGAACCGTCGGGGTTGGTGGTGGTGACTTGCCCGGAGTAGCTGAGACCGACAGGTTCGCCGCTGTTGTCGATGTTGTTGGTTTCGGTGACGCCGCCGGGCAGCTTCTGGGTGACCAGTGCCCCGGTCGAGTCGTAGGCGCCGATGGAAGTCCAGGTGGAGCCGGAGGTGGTGACGTCGACCTTCGTGACGATCCCGCGATGCTCGGTCTTGCCGGCCGCGTCGGTGCCGTCGTAGGTGTACGTCGTGGTGCCGTTCGGGTCGGTCACGGTGGCGACATCGCCGGCGGCGTTGTAGACGGTCGTGGTGGCTGCATCACCGGACGGCTGGTACGAGGTCTGGCGTCCCCAGGTGTCGTAGCCGGTGGTGATGGTGCCCGCGGTGGTGTTGTCGGCGTTCTTCGCGGTGACGACAGTGGGCTGGCCGGTGGCGGGGTCGTAGGTGGTGGTCTTCTTGGTGTTCGGTGTGGATCCGGTGAGGCCGGTGACGGTGGTCGCGGTGGTGTCGGTGCGGCCGTCGGGCAGGTAGGTCGTGGTGGTCGTGCGGACGACGGTGCCGGAGGTTTCGGTGGCGGTCTTCGGGGCGAGCAGGTAGTTGTAGTTGGAGGTTGTGGTCGAAGGCAGTGTCGGCCCGGAGGTGGGTGCCGCGGCGGGGTAGGTCTTGCAGGTGAGGCCGGCCCACTGTGGTTTGCTGCCGCATTCGGGGGCGCTGCTGTTGGCGGCCTGTGTGTAGTAGATGGTCTTGGTGGTGCCGGCGTCGGCGCCGTTCGACTTGGGTTGCCGGGTCTCGACGACGCGGCCTTCGGAGTCGTAGCGGGTGAGTTTGACGATGTCACCAGCGTTGTTGGTGCCGGACAGGTCGACGTCGGTGACGGTCTTGCCTGGGAGACTGCGGCTCCAGCCGTCGGTGTCGCCGGTGACTGGCGCGTTGTAGTCGGTCAGGGTTTGGCCGGTGGTCTCCAGGTCGGTGCCGGCGCCAGGATCCTGGGCGTACGACGTCTGGGTGGTGGCCAGCCGGTACGGCAGTGACGTCTCGAGGTTGATGCCGCCGTTCGGCGCACCCTCATCGAACTTCGTGTGGCTGTGGGGGCGGACCCAGGCGAGAGTCCCGTCCTTCAGCGCAGCCCAGCGCGCTGGACCGTAGGTATCAGTCACCAGGGTGCCGGCCGGGGTGAGGACAGTGTCACCGGCGGCGTTCTTGATGTCGTCGTTGTAAACGGTGATGGATGCAAGCTGATCGGCGGATGCCTTGGTATCGATGACTGCGCGCAGGGCGCGTTCGTCGAGCGTCCGTACCGGGTTGCCTTGGTCGTTGTAGTCGGTGGCGGTGTATTGCCAGTTTCCGGCGCCGTACTTGGCGGTGTTGACCGTGTAGTTGGCGGCGTCGGTGTACTGCAGGTCGGCGTACTGCCAGTCGTCAGCCGTCGGTGCACCGGACAGTGGGTGGTCGGGTCCGAAGACCGCGTAGCCGTGGGTGGGCGCGGTCTTCTGGTTCCACTTGGCGACCGATGTTGAGGTTAGGTCGGGCAGGCCGGTGCCGGACAGCGGCGCGTCGTACACGTACTTGCCCAGCGTCGCGGTGCCGCCCGCCGGATCGCCGGCAGGGCGGGCGCGGGTGACCGTGTCGAGCTTCTGGCGGCTGTCGGCGGTGATGTAGTTGAACTGGTAAGCGACCTGCCCGGCCGACTTCATCGACGTCAAGTGGTTCGCGGCGTCGTAGGTGTACTCGGTCGACAACCCCGAGCGCGGGTCGGTGACCTTGGTCAGCGTGGCGGTGGTCTGGTCGTAGGTGTACGCGGCGACCTGGATCGAATCCATCCCCGCCCCGCCGCTCTTGTCGGGGTTGTAGATGTCCAGCCAGGCCTGGCTGATCCGGACCTTGGTGGAGCCGATGGTGGTGTAGCTGAATCGCAGCGCGCGGCAGCCCGGGTTCATCCCGTTCAGCGGGTTGTTCGGGTCGTAGGTGCCGCAGGTCACGCCGGGTGCTGCGGGCGCGATGATGCGGGTGACGCGGCCGGTGCCGTCGTAGGAGAACGTGGTCTTGCCCGCGACGCCGGGCTCGGAGATCCCGGCAGGCCGGAACTCGGCGTCCTTGCCCGCGACGGGCGCGGCGGGCAGGTTCCAGGTCGTCACGGTGCCGTCGTCTTCGGTGTAGGACAGCGTTGTCGACGCACCGGTTCCGGTGATGGTCAGCCGTGACCCATCCTGTTCGGTGTCGTCGTCGACCGGGACCCAGTCACCGGTCGCGAACGCGGCCGTGGTGCGCCGCTGATGGTTGGACGGCTCGTAGCTGAGGCTGGTGCCGTCGCCGTCCATCAACACGATGGTGCCGTCCATGCGGGTCTGGTCGATCACCTGCATGCCGGCAGCCCCGGATTCGGCGCCGTCGAACTGCGTGCTCCAGCCGTCACCGAACACGTTGTAGACCGGGCTGCGTGGCGTCTCGTAGGTCATGTGCGACCGCGAGATCGTGAGGTCACCGGTGTAGCCGGGCACCGAGATGTCTGTGGCGGAGACGTTGAGCTCGCCGGTGGACAGCGCGACCTGGCCGGGGCCGGCGGCGGCGGTGGGGTAGCCGTCGCCGAAGGCGTGCGGCAGCCGCTGGATCGTCGTGCCGGGCGATTCGGACCAGGTGCACTGGACGGTCTGGTTGTAGGTGAAACAGACCTGAACGTCGAGCTTGACCGGCACCCGCGCGGTCAGGCCGGTGGGCTGGATCCCGGCGGTGTCGGGGTCGGAGTCCAGGAAGGCATCTTCCTTGGCGTTGTTGGTGTCCCAGGTCGTGTTCACCGACACCGGTCCAGTACCAGGGTCGACCACGGGAAGATCGCCACCGTCGTTCCAGCCGACCAGATCGTCCGCGCCGCCGTACCCGGACACCCGCCACTTCAGCTTCGCAGTAACGGTCGGTGCGCTGCCCTTGGGCGGTCCGGCCGCGATGACCGGGATCGTGTCCGCGGTCGTGATCCGCTGATCCGCCGGCGGCGACGACATCGAGGCGCTGCCCCAGCCGAGTCGCTGGGTCGCGGTCGAGGAGTAGTTGCCTCCCGGCGTCTGTGCCTCGGCGACGATGGTGTGCAGGCCCTTGTCGGCGGCCTTGAACGTCACCTCGTACTTGGCCACGGCCGGGTCGCTCGAGGGCGTGATCTTGACCGCGCCGTTGGTGTCGGTCGCCGTCGGCCGCTTGCCGTCGATGAACATCCACAGGTAACCCGGCGCGCTGTACCCGGTACCGGTCGCGGTGACCGTGCAGACCACGTCCGCGGTCGGGGTCGCGTCGGTCCAGGTGTTGTTCACGTCGTACGGCGCCGGGCAGACGACCTTCGGCGTCGCCGGCGGCGCGGCCCCGGTGCGCAGCCGTGTCTGGTAGCTGGTCCAGGGGCCGTCGACGCGGCCGTCGTTCGCCTTCGCCCGGATGTACAGCTGGGTGTTGTCCGGCAGATCACTCGACGGACGGCAGCCCGCCGTCGTACCCGACGCGTACACCGACGAGGTACAGGTCCCCACCACGGTTGAGCCGTCTTTCATGAACTCGAACACGTACTTGACCGTGTTGCCGTCCGGGTCGGTCGCCTTCGTCTGCACCCACGGCCGCAGGCTCCCGGAGTACATGTACGACGTCGGATCGCCGGGCGCCGCGAAGGCGGCCGCCTCGGTCGTCTCTACCGTTGCGGGCGCGTTCGGGGTCCGGTTCCAGGTGAACGAGATGTACGGGTCGGCCGGGCCGCCGGAGGCGTAGAACCGCTTCCACGAGTTCACATCCGCCTCGTTCGCCGCGACCAAAGCCAGACCGCCGACGTCGTAGGCCGCGTTCGACCAGGCCTGGGCGAGGCTGGTCATCGGGATCTCGATCCGCGCAGCCGGGCACGCCGCCGAGAAACCCTTCGTCGTGTTCAGCGATCCGTACACCGAGCCCAGGGTCGGCTGGTTCGCCCATCGCGTCGCCGTCGACACCGGCTGCACGGCCCGCACGTTGACAACCGTCGGGGTACACGAAACGCCGCTGTACTGGTAGATCGAGAGGAACGACGACAGCACGTCCTTGCCCTTGAACGGCGCGGTCGCGAAGTTCATGAACGTCCGCTCCGTCTTGGTCCCGTTCATCCCGACCCGCAGGTCGATCGTCCCCGACAAATCATCGGGGTAGGCCGACTGGACCCAGGTGTCGAAACTCGGCAGCGTCGTGTTCACCGCGTACGTCGGGTCGACCGTGACCGGGAACACCCGGGCCGGATCCATGATCCACTTGGCGTCCGGGGCGATCACCAGCGTCGCCTTACCTGGCGAGGCCTGCTCGACCGACATCTTCACCGGCACGTTGTTCACCGGCATCTTGGTGTGCTCATCCAGGACTGCGTCCCACATCTGCCCGACGGGGATTCGGGACCGGACCACGTTCTTCGCATCAACAAACTCGATGGCGCCATCGGCGGTCTGCCGCGCGGTCAAGCCCTTGGTGCGCAACGGGATCCGCCATACCGGCGCCAACCCGTCAGCTGGGCGTTGCTTGACCACCAGGTCGGTCTCGAAGCCGGTTCGGCGGGCGTCCAGTTTCAGGTCGACGCCTGGCTGCACGTCGGCGTAGGTCGCCTGGGTCCCGTCAACGGTCGGCTCCGGAAGTTTCCAGGGAGCCAGCCATTCCACCTGGCGGCCGGTACCTGCCGTCGCCGAGGCGAACACACCACCGACCGCCGCGTTCGGCTTGCCTAGCTGCAGGCCGTACCCGTGACCCCGAGGAGCGACCGTACCGTCGGTACCCTTGTCCAGCGTCAGGTCGATCGACTGCCACCCGCCCTTGGCGTTCTTGAACCGGACCGGTGCCATGTGAGACTCGGTCGTCATCGTCCCGTCGGGGTTCGCCCAGGTTGTCGCGGTCTCCGTCCGCAGCGACTCGACCTCGACCTTCGAGCCCTGGGCCCGTGCCGAGACCACCGCTGACACCAGGTCCGGCCGCGACGACACCTTCGCCACCGCTGGCTTTGGATCCGCAGCCGGCGCGGCGGCCGCCGGCTCTTGTGCTTCCAAAACGGTCGCCAGCAACGATGCTGAAACCAGCATCGCCACGAACCGCGGGAATCTCTTGACGCGAGAACGTTTCGAACGATCTAAACCAAGCACGGGACACCCCTCCGCCGACCCAGAGGGCAGGTAACACCCACGACTGGACGGGTCACGGGCGCTGGGCAGGCAACCGCCACATCGCAATTACGGTGCTCGCCGTTACACGTCTGCAACAACCTGCAGAAACCGGCCACGCCACGCCGTCTCGGCTCGACAACAGGCCCGACAGCCCGCTACAGGCGTACGTCTTCTAGGTCGGGTTACCGTCTGCCTGTGCTCTGCTGGAGCAACAGCGAGGGTGGAGCGGCCGCGCCAGCGGTTCGCTTATGTTCCCTGTACTCGGGGCTTGTTGAGACGATCTGTCTCTTGTCGAATGGGATGCCCACATGAAGTTGCAACGCTCCGCGCTCGCAGTGACCAGTCAGTGCCGGTGTACTCGCCGGCCTGCTCACTATCACCGCGTCTCTCGGCCCGGCCAACGCCGCCAGCCCTATCGGCACGGCAAACGGTGCGCACTCCTGCGGGTAGACAGCCGCCGCGAAGCGACGACCGCTCCACTCCACCCACCACACCCGCCTCGGCGAACCACTCCACCGTCCTGCGGACGCGCACACGCGAGCGCCATTCCACCGACGCGCCCGTCGCCGGATACACCCGCCCCGGTAGCACCAGCCACGCGCGCCGAAGGCGCCAATAGGTCAGCCGCCGCGCAGCGGTGACCGCTGCGCTCCACCACCCGAACTCCACGGCGCATGCACCTCGCCCAGCACGCCCACCTGGCTGCACCACCCGCGCGCCGAAGGCGCCAACAAGTCAGCCGCCGCGCAGCGGCGACCGCTGCGCTCCACCACCCGAACCCCACGGCGCACGCACATCGCCCAGCGCACCCGCCCGGTAGCAGCGGCCGCGCCAATAGGTCGGGCGCCGTGGAGCGGTGGCGTTTGTAGGGCGGGGAGCGTGGGGGCTCCCCGCCGGGTTCGGTCAGTCTTTGATGCCGGACTGGGTGACGCCCTGGATGAGGTAGCGCTGGAGGAAGGCGAAGATGAGTACCAGCGGGAGGATCGACACCGCGACCGCCATGAACAGTTCGTGGATGTTGATCGTCTGGGCGGTGATGAACGTCGACATCGCGACCTGGATGGTCCACGACGACGAGTCCTGGCCGATCACGAGGGGCCACAGGAACGAGTTCCAGTTGCCGATGAACGTGATCGCCGCGAGCGCCGCGAAGAACGGCAGGGAGTTCGGTACGACGATCCGCCAGAACACCCCGAAGTACCCGGCGCCGTCCACCCGCGCCGCCTCCTCCAGCTCCCGCGGGAACCCGAGGAAGTACTGCCGGAACAGGAACGCCGCGAACCCGCTGAACAACGTCGGAATGATCAGCCCCCGCAGCGAGGACACCCATCCGAGCGACGACACCACGATGAACGACGGGATGAACGTCACGGCGCCCGGGATCATCAGCGTCGCCACGATCGCGTAGAAGATCTTGTCCGCGTGCCGATAGGGAATGCGAGCCAGCCCATATCCCGCCATCGATGCCAGCAGCAACTGTCCCGCGGTGCCCAGCACACCCACGACGGCCGAGTTGAACAACGCCCGCGCCATCGGCACGGTCGTGTCATTGAACAGCTCGCTGATGTTGCCCCACTGCAGATGCGACGGGAACAGCGTCCACGTCGGCGCGGTGATGTCGGCCTCAGTCGACAGCGCGTTGCGCAGGATCAGGTAGAACGGCAGCAGGAACAGCACCACCGCGATGAACAGCGCGATCCAGCGCAGCCCGGTCCCGACCCGGCCGAGCGGGGTCTGGGTGAAGCCGATCGGCTTCGGCGTACCGGTCGTACGTTCGGCGTCGGCCATCAGTCGCCCGCCTTTCCGAAGCCGAAGATCCGGCTCTGCAGCAGGGTCACGAGCATGATGATGACGGCCAGGATCAGCGCGCCGGCCGAGCCGTGCCCGAGGTCCTGGATCGAGCCGAGCGAGATGCCGTACAGGTAGACCAGCGGCGGCCGCGCGTAGTTCACGTTGCCGATCAGGTTGTAGAACTCGTCGAAGGCCTGGTACGCCGCGATCAGGTTCAGGATCAGTACGGCGACCGAGGTCGCCCGCAGCTGGGGCAGGGTGATGTACCGGAAGATCTGCCACCCGGGCTTCGCCCCGTCGACGTACGCCGCCTCGTACAGCGTCGGCGAGATCCGTTGCAGGCCGGCGATGAACAGGATCATGTAGAACCCGAGCTGCAGCCACAGCCGCACCGTCACCAGCGGCAGCCAGTACCACGGCGGCGACACCGTCGACAGCCACGCGATGTTGTCGATCCCGAACCAGCCGAGCACCGTGTTCGCGAGGCCGAACCGGACGCCGTTGAAGATCGACAGCCGCCAGATCAGCGACGCGACGACGTACGAGCACGCGGTCGGCAGGAAGAACACCGACCGGAAGAACGCCCGCGCGATCTTCACCTGGTTGACCAGCAGCGCCAGCGCCAGCGAGAGCACGAACGTCAGCGGCACGATGAACACCGCGAAGATCGTGAACGTGCCCAGGCTGGACAGGAAGTTCTGGTCGGTGAGCATGTCGATGTAGTTGCGGAGCCCGACGAACTTCGACGGCGTCGCGGTGTTGTACGCCTCGAAGAAGCTGAGGACCAGGCTCCAGATGATCGGCAGGTACGAGAAGATCAGCAGCCCGAGCACGAACGGGCCGACGAACACCCAGAACCACAGGGCGTTCCCCTTGATCCCCTTCTGTCGGCGCCGTGCACCCCGCCGCTCACCAGCTGCCGCGGGGTCCGTGCGTGTCCTGACAGTTGAGCTCATCCGAACAACCGCTGCAGTTCGTCGTTGACGGTCTTCTCCGCCTTGGTGATCTCGGCGGCTGGGTCGGCTCCCTTCTTGATGATGTTGGTCAGCATGTCGCCGAACGCCGTACCCATCTTCGGGGTCCAGGCCGGGTCGTCGGTGTGACCGTAGTCCTGGGTCAGCTTCACCGTGTCGGCCGCGACACCGCTCTGCAGCTTGGCTGCCTTGGCCGCGACGCTCTTGCGCGGCGGGATGTGGAAGCCGTAGCTCAGCGACCAGTCCTCCTGGTCGGCGGTCTGGTCGATCCACAGCCACTTCACGAACTTCTTCGCCGCGTCGACGTTGGCGCTCTTCGCGGACACGAACTGGGTCCAGCCGCCGGAGTACACGGCCGGCTTGTTCGACGCGTCGAGGGCCGGGAACGGGATCACGCCGAGGTCGTCGCCGAGCGCCTTCTGCATGCCCGGTACCGCCCACATGCCGATCCACTGCATCGCGCACAGGCCCTGGTTGATCGCGCTCGGGTCGGTCCAGTCGGTCGGCGAGCCGAGCAGGATGCTCTTGCTGGCGTACAGCTCGTGCAGCTTGCCGAACATCTTCGCGGGACCGTCACCGGAGAAGCCCGGCTTGTGGTCCTTGGTGAGCCGGTCGCCACCGGCCGCCCAGAGCGCCGGCGAGCCGAGGGCGAGGCCGCCGTCGTTGCCGACGAACATGCCCTTCACCTTGTTGGTGGTGAGTTCCTTGGCCGCCGCGATCAGGTCGTCGATGGTCTCCGGCGGCTTGATGCCCTTCGCGTCCAGCAGCGACTTGCGGTAGTAGATGACCTGCGGGTCGATGATCATCCGGATCCCGTAGATCTTCCCGTCCACGGTGTTCGTGGCCAGGTCGCCCGGGAGGAAGTCGTCCTTGACGTCGGCGATGATGTCGTCGAGCGCGACCACCTGGTTGCTCTTCACCATGCTGATGTTCAGCTGGCTCTCGAACACGTCGGGGCCCTTGTTCGACAGCAGGCCCGCGGAGAGCTTGCTGCCGTAGTCGCCCGGGGTCCACTGCACGGTGACGTTCGCGTCGGTGTAGGCCTTCGCGTACTTCAGTGCTGCCTGCTGGGTCCCGGTCTCGCCGTACTGGTGGTACCACTGCGAGAGGCTGGCTTTGGACCCCCCACCACCCCCACCGGACGACGGTCGGCCGGTATTGCCGCCGCAGGCCGCGGTGAACGCGGCGAGCGCGGCGAGTCCACCGGTCCGCTTCAGCAGATCGCGCCGGGACAGGCCGGCGTTCGGAACATGAGCAGGCATGAATTCCACCTTCCCGAGAGGGAACGTCGCAGGGGTACGACGCACGGTTCCGAGGTACTTAACGGCGTTAAGCATCTCCGAGTTCTGGCACACGGTGCTGCAAGTCAATCGTTGTAGAAGTGCCAGCACAATGTCTCAAAAGCGCGCCCGGCGCAAGACCGGACGCGCTGTTCTTTGTTTGATCGTGTGTAGTTGGTACCGGCTCGTGATCAGCCGAACAGCTCCCCCGCGGCAGCCTTGCGGACGAGCAGGGCGGGCGGCTCGAACCGTTCGCCGTACGTCGCTGCCAGCGCGCGCGCCCGTTCGGTGAATGCGCTGAGTCCGTACGCGTTCACGTACTGCAACGCCCCGCCGTGCAGCGGCGGGAATCCGATGCCGAAGATCGACCCGATGTTGGCGTCCGGCACCGACCGCAGCACGCCCTCGTCCAGGCACTTCACGGTCTCCAGCGCCATCGCGAACAGCATCCGCTCCTGGAGATCGATCAGCGGTACGTCAGCCCCGGTTGGGAAGTGCTCCCACAGCCCCGGCCACAACCGCTTCGGCCCGTCCACCGGGTAGTCGTAGAACCCGGCGCCCGCGGCCTTCCCGCGACGGCCGAACTCGTTGACGAGCCGATCGGCGACGGCCATCCCCGGGTGCTCGTCGAACGCGCCGGCGCTGTCGCCGGCGGCCCGGGCCGCGTCGCGGATCTTCTGCGGCAGCGTCAGCGTGACCTCGTCCAGCATCGCCAGCGGCGGCGCGGGGAACCCCGCCTGGGTCGCGGCCCGTTCGATCATCACCGGGTCGACGCCCTCGGCGACCATCGCGGCGCCTTCCATCACCAGGGTGCCGAACACCCGCGAGGTGAAGAACCCGCGGCTGTCGTTGACCACGATCGGCGTCTTCTTGATCTGCCGTACGACGTCGTAGGCCTGCGCGATCGCCCGGTCCGAGGTCTTGGCGCCGGCGATCAGCTCGACCAGCGGCATCCGGTCCACCGGCGAGAAGAAGTGCATGCCGATGAAGTCGTCCGGCCGGTCGATGCCGTCGGCGAGCGCGGTGATCGGGAGCGTCGAGGTGTTCGAGCAGAGCAGTGCGTCCGGCTCGACCACGCCGGCGATCTCGGCGAACACCTTCTGCTTCAGCCCGCCGTCCTCGAACACGGCCTCGATCACCAGGTCGCAGCCGGCCAGATCGTTCGGGTCGCCGGTCGGCGTGATCCGGCTGAGGAATTCCTCCACCTCGGCCGCGGTCGTCCGGCCTTTGGCGACCTGCTTGGCCAGCAGCTTCTCGGAGTATTCCTTTCCGCGCGCGGCCGCCTCCAAAGAAACATCTTTGAGCACAACCTCGATACCGGCCTTGGCGCACACGTAAGCGATTCCGGCGCCCATCATCCCGGCCCCCAGTACGCCGACCTTGCGCGCCCGGTACGCCGGTACGCCGTCCGGCCGCGAGCCGCCGGCGTTGATCGACTGCAGGTCGAAGAAGAACGCCTGGATCATGTTCTTCGCGATCTGGCCGGTGGCGAGCGACACGAAGTACCGGGACTCGATCCGGGAGGCGGTCTCGAAGTCGACCTGGCTGCCCTCGACGGCGGCGCTCATGATCGCCCGCGGCGCCGGATACGGCGCGCCCTTAAGCTGCTTGCGCAGGTTCGCCGGGAACGCCGGCAGGAACGCGGCCAGCTTCGGCGAGGCCGGCGTACCGCCCGGGATCTTGTACCCGTCCCGGTCCCACGGCTGCTTCGCGTCACCGTCGTACGACGTGATCCACCGGCGCGCGGCGTCCAGCAGCTCGTCGGCAGGAACGACCTCGTCGACGATGCCGACCGACAACGCGTGCGCGGGCTTCATCCGCTGGCCCTGGAGCAGCACCTTCATCAGCGCGTCCTGCAGGCCGAGCATTCGCACCGTCCGGGTCACTCCCCCGCCGCCGGGCAGCAGGCCGAGCGTCACCTCCGGTACGCCGAGCTCAATACGGTTGTCGTCGGCAACGATCCGGTGGTGGCAGGCGAGCGCGATCTCCAGCCCGCCGCCGAGCGCCGACCCGTTGATCGCGGCAACCACCGGTACGCCGAGGGTCTCCAGGGCGCGCAGTTGCCGCTTGACCTCCTCGACCGTCTCGAACACCTGCGCGGCGTCCGACGGCTGGATCCGCGCGAGCTGCTGCAGATTCCCGCCGGCGAAGAACGTCGACTTGGCCGACGTCACGATCACGCCCTTGAGCAGCGCCTTCTCCGCGACCAGCCGCTCGACAGTCCGGCCCATCGCCTCGACGTACGCGTCGTTCATCGTGTTGGCCGACGCGTCGGGATCGTTCAGCGTCAGCGTGACCACGCCCGCGTCGTTCTTCCACTCGATCATGCGGCAAGCCTTTCGATGATCGTCGCGACGCCCATCCCGCCGCCGACGCACAGGGTGGCCAGTCCGTACCGGAGCTCACGCCGCTCCAGTTCGTCCAGCAGGGTTCCGATCAGCATCGCGCCGGTGGCGCCGAGCGGGTGCCCGAGGGCGATCGCGCCGCCGTTCACGTTCACCTTCTCGTGCGGTACGCCGAGATCCTTCATGAAGTGCATGACCGCCGCCGCGAACGCCTCGTTCATCTCGAACAGGTCGATGTCCGCCACGTCCAGCCCCGCGCGGGCCAGCGCCTTCCGGGCCGCCGGTGCCGGACCGGTCAGCATGATGGTCGGGTCCGCGCCGCTGACCCCGACCGAGACCACCCGGCCGCGCGGCGCCTGCCCGAGCGCCGCGCCGGCCTTCTCGTTGCCAACAGCAACCAGCGCGGCGCCGTCGACGATCCCGGACGAGTTGCCGGCGTGGTGCACGTGCTCGATCCGCTCGACGGTCAGGTACTTCTCCAGCGCCACCGAGTCGAACCCGCCGTGCTCCCCGATCGCCGCGAACGACAACGGCAGACCGGCCAGCGTCTCCACCGAGGTCCCCGGCCGGACCAGCTGGTCGTGGTCGAGGATCCGCAACCCGTTCCGATCCACCACCGGTACGACGGAACGCCCGAAGTACCCGTTCGCCCAGGCCTTCGCGGCGCGGGCGTGCGACTCCGCGGCGTACGCGTCGACGTCGGTCCGGGAGAAGCCGTCGATGGTCGCGATCAGGTCCGCGCTGATGCCCTGCGGGATGAACCCGGTCTGCAGCGCGGTCTCCGGGTCCATCGCCCAGGCGCCGCCGTCGGAGCCCATCGTGACCCGCGACATCGACTCGACACCGCCGGCCAGGATGAAGTCCTCCCACCCGGACCGCACCCGCTGCGCCGCCTGGTTGACGGCCTCCAGCCCGGACGCGCAGAACCGGTTCAGCTGCACGCCGCCGGTGGTCTCGGGGTAGCCGGCCATCAGTACGGCGGTCCGTGCGATGTCCATGCCCTGGTCGCCGATCGGCGTCACCACGCCGAGGACGACGTCGTCGACGGCGGCCGGGTCGAGGCCGGGGTGCCGGGTCCGCAGCTCGCCCAGCAGGCCGGTGATCAGCTGGATCGGCTTGACCTCGTGCAGCGCGCCGGCCGCTTTGCCCTTGCCGCGCGGTGTGCGGATCGCGTCGTACAGGAAGGCGTCACTCATGAGGCCGATTGTGACAGTTGTACTGTCATGATGGTCAAGTGCGGACCGTTATGATCTCCGCCATGTCCGAGGTGGCGGGGGACGCGACGTTGACGGTGGACGAGCTGTCGGCGCGCGTTGGAATGACAGTGCGAACGTTGCGGTTCTACGCGGGCCGGGGCCTGATCCCGCCGCCGATCCGCCGCGGCCGCGTGGGGTACTACGGCGCCGAGCACATCGCCCGGCTCGACCTGGTGCGGGAACTGCAGGCGCACGGGTTCACGCTGCAGGCGATCGAGGGGTACCTGGACCGGATCCCGTCCGACGCCACCCCGCAGGACATCGCGCTGCACCGGACGCTGCTGACGCCGTGGATGCGCGACCTCCCGGAGACCCTCGACCGGGCGGCCCTGGTACGGCGTACCGGCCGGGAGCTGAGCGACGACGACATCGAGATGCTGGTCGCGCTCGGAGTCGTGGAGCCGACGCCGGACGAGGACGTGTTCCAGGTGGCGACTGCGCACCTCAGCCTCGGCGTCGAACTGCTCGACCTGGACCTCCCGGTCGAGGCGGTGCTGGACGCCGGCCGGATCTTCACCGAGCACGGCCGGGCGATCGCCGAGGAGCTCACCGAGGTGTTCCGTACCAAGGTCTGGCCGCACTACCGCGACTCCGGCGGCCCGCCCGAACACATCCAGCACCTCGTCGAACGCTTCAAGCCCGTGACGATCCAGGGCCTCGTGCTCGCGTACGAACGTGCCGTCGGCGAGACCCAGCGGGACACGATCCGGCGTACGCAGAACAAGCCGCGCTAGTTCGGGATGCGCAGGTAGGTCAGCCCGCGGAGGTCCAGGTAGGTGTCGTTCGGAGTGGTGACCACGCGAAGGAGCACCGCGTCGCAGCCCGGGCAGCGGGCCACCGTGCCTGGGGCGTTGACGTACACGCGGGCCTCGGCGAACACGTTGGTCTGCCCGCAGCCGTCGCACTGGCCGATGGCGGCGGTGAGGTCCACGGCGAACAGTTCGCTCAGCGGTCCCGCCACGGCATTGCCGTCGAGGTGGTTCATCCGAAGCGCTCCGTTCTGACGCGGGCCGGGTCGTGCCCGGCTGCCACCAACAGGTCCGCGACCGCCTCCACAAAGGCCGTCGGACCACACACGTACGTCGTCGCGCCGTCATCGGGGCCGAACGCGTACCGCTCAAGCACGTCCGCGTCGATCCGGCCCACCCGCGACTCCCCCGCCGGTGCCTCGCGCGTGTAGACGAGATGTACGTCGACGTCGTCGGCGGCCGCAAGCTCCTTCAGGTCGCGGACGTAGATCACCGACTCCGGACGGCGAACGGAGTACAGGAGCCGCATCGGGGTCGACGTACCGGCAGCCGCTTGCAGCATCGACCGCAACGGCACGACGCCGGAGCCGCCGCCGATCAGCTGCACCGGGCCTTCCTGACCCGGCTTCCACACGAACCAGCCGCCAACCGGTCCGCGGATCTCCAGCGGGTCACCGGCCTTCAGCACGTCGACCAGGTACGGCGACACCTCGCCGTCCGGGACCTCTTCCACGGTCAGCTCGATCGTGCCCTCGGACCACGCGGACGCGATCGAGTACGACCGGGACGCGCGGTACCCGTCGTCAGCGGTCAGCCGTACGTCGAGGTGCTGCCCCGCGAGATGACCCGGCCAGTCCGGGACCTCCAGGACGATCGTGCGCGCCGTCGCGGTCTCCCGCCGTACGTCGGCCACCGTGGCGACCTGCCACGTCAGTCGCCGGCGTATCGCTGTTCTTTCCATGGGTCTCCGTACTCGTGGTAGCCGGCGGTCTCCCAGAAGCCGAGGTCCTCGGTGTCGGACAGCACCAGGCCGCGGACCCACTTGGCGCTCTTCCAGAAGTACAGGTGCGGGACGAGCAGCCGGGCCGGTCCGCCGTGCTCCGGGTCGAGCGGCTCACCGTCGTACTCGTAGGCGATCCAGGACTGCCCGTCGAGCAGGTCGTCGAGCGGCACGTTGGTCGTGTAGCCGCCGTAGCTGTGCGCCATCGCGAAGTCCGCGCCGGTCTCGACGTCCGCGAGCAACGTGTCCAGCGAGACGCCCTGCCAGCTCGTCTTCAGCTTCGACCAGCGGGTCACGCAGTGGATGTCCTTGGTGATCTCCTCGGACGGCAGCGCCATCAGCGCCGCCCAGTCCCACTTGTACTTCTCGCCGGTCTCGGTGGTGACCGTGAACTCCCAGTGCTCCGGCAGGATGTGCGGCGTCGGCCCGGCCGACAGCACCGGGAACTCGTGCGTCAGGTACTGCCCCGGCGGCAGCTCCGTGCCACCCCGCCGCCGTCCGGTGAACCCCGGGGACACGATCCCCATGGCGACCCTCCCTGTCCCTGTACGCAGGACTAGACTGCTACCTCTCGCTGCCCCGGACCTCGGTAGCCTCCGTTGCTGCCACCTGCCCCGAGGAAGCTCTGATGTGCGAATGGTACGGCGCTCGCCCGCCGGTGGACGAGTGAGGATCGCCGAAGCGGGTACCGGGTGGGCCGCGGCACCGAATCCGGCCGCCGTACGACAGTTCGAAGCACGTGTCCCGATGAGCCTTGCAACGCGTTCGAGGCCGCTACAGTTGAGTATCCGCCGAGCGGCGGAACGAACGTGGACGGGATGCGTGGATCTGGACCGGAGCGCCAGAGTGTGGGGGGCGATCAGAGCTACCGCGCACCGTGACGGCATGCCCCCGTCGCTGCAGCACGTGGTCCACGCCTGCGCGTCCGCCTTGTCCGCGGCCGGTGCCGGTTTCGCGATGACGCGAGGTGGCGGCGTCTGGGAGCCGCTGTTCTCCAGCGGTCCCGCCGCGACCGAGCTGGACGAGCTGCAGTTCACCCTCGGTGAAGGCCCCAGCGCCGAAGCCGTCACGAGCGGTGCGCCGATCCTCGAACCGGACCTGTCCGGGACGGGAGCCGACCGCCGCTGGCCCGTGTTCGCGGCCGGTGCCACCGAACGCGGGATCGGCGCCGCGTTCGCGTTCCCGGTCGGGTTCGGCGCGGCACAGGTCGGCGTACTGACCGTGTACCGCCACGAACGCGGCGCGCTGCCCGCGGAGTTGCTGCAGGACGCGCTGGTGTACGCCGACGCGCTCCTCGTCCTGACGCTCGACCACCGCAGCGGAATCGTGACCGACGCCGATCAACTGATCGAAGCCACGTTCTCGGCGCGGCGCGCGAAGGTCCACCAAGCCGTCGGAGTCGTGGCGGCGCAGCTTGCCGTCAGCATCACCGATGCCTTCGCTCGGCTGCGCGCCCACGCGTACAGCAGCGGGCAGTCCTTGCAGACGGTCGCCGCCGACGTGATGGCCGGCCGCCTTCGCCTCGAGGCCGACACGAAGGAGACAGGCTCCCAGCATGCCGAGTTGGAGCAGGAGGACGACTCATGAGCACATCTGACCGAAGAGTGCGGGAGGTGTTCATCGAGCTGTCCGACACCCTCGTCGCGGACTTCGACATCATCGAGTTCCTCGACCGGCTGACGGCCCGCTGCACCGAACTGCTGGACGTGGCGGCGTGCGGCATCCTGCTCGTCGACCACCACGGCGCGCTGAACCTGGTCGCCGCCTCCAGCGAACAGGCCCGGCTGATCGAGCTCGTCCAGCTCCAGAACCTCGAAGGACCGTGCCTGGACGCGTTCAAGGCCGGCGCTCCAGTGCACCACGCCGACCTCGGCGACGGCAGAAGTCCCTGGCCGCGTTTCGCGGAGGCGGCGGTGGACGGCGGATACCTGTCCGTGCAGGCGCTGCCGATGCGGCTGCGGGACACGACGCTAGGCGCCGTCAACCTGTTCAGCCGGGAGCCCGGTCCGCTGTCCGAGGAGACCGTCGTGCTCGGGCAGGCGCTGGCGGACGCGGCGACCATCGGGATCCTGCACCAGCGGGCGCTGGCCCACCAGGAAATCGTCACCGAACAACTGCAGAACGCGCTGAACAGCCGGATCCTGATCGAGCAGGCGAAGGGGTTCCTCAGCCACAGCATGTCGATCGCCCCCGACCAGGCGTTCTCCGCACTCCGCACCTACGCCCGCTCCACCAACCGCCGCCTCACCGACGTAGCCGCCGACGTCGTGCACGGCCGCCTCACGTTGCCCACCCCCACCACCGATTGAGTCAGCCGCTTCAAACGCCCGCACCCCTTCCCGGAGAGCGCCCTCCGTAGTTACTCTGTGTTGGCCTGTCCAACAAGCCCCAGCCCCCGGCCCGGACGCGCCGCGACCGCAGGGAGGGGTGACCGCGGCCCCAAGGCACCGGGTCCCGCCGCACACCACGACGGGACCCACCTCATTCATCGGGCCACGTGCAGTCCGCCGCCGCCAGTCAAGCGGAACTCCCTCGAGGCAGATCGACGTACCAGTTCGGGTCGTCGCATCAAACTCCAGTCCGCACAGCTGGAGCAGTTCGGGCCCGTGCTCTAGGCCTTGCGCAACTGCCGCGACGAGGCGATCGGACGGTCCTCGATGCCGAACAAGCCACGCCGGACCACGTGCGGTATCAGCACCTGCCTGACTCGCCGTTCCACCCGCAGGGCCGCCGTGTTGAGCGTCGGCCCCAGGTCGACATCACGGACGGTTCGTTGGCCGTGCTGTCGGTTCGTAGGCCGTGCTGTCGATCCGCGAAGGCGGACCGACACGCATCTGGGGCTACGTCGAGCACAGCAGCGCGGTATGGCGCGACCCCCGGTCGCCTGAGATCAGCGCCTTCCGGCTGCGTGAGCTGGTATCTAATCCTTCACCGATGGCGGAGTAATTAGCGACTCCATCCCCGACCGTCACCGCACATCGAATGCAACAGGCGCTCAACCTCTATCAATTTCCTTTCTGCTTCCCCCCTTCCTCCCCTCTTCTTTGATTCCTAAACAGATCTCCAGCCAAGCCCTCACACGAACACCAAAGGCGACCACATCTCCAAAATGTCTTTGTCTCCTTCCTTCCTTCCTTCCTTTCCTAGATGCCCATGGTTCTGCCGATTATTTCTTTCATTATTTCGGTGGTGCCGCCGTAGATGGTTTGGATTCGGGTGTCGAGGTAGGCCTTGGCGATGGGGTATTCGGTCATGAAGCCGTAGCCGCCGTGGAGTTGGAGGCAGCGGTCCACTACCTTTTTCTGGAGTTCGGTGGTCCACCACTTGGCCATGGCGGCTTCGGCCACAGTGAGGGTGCCGGCGTTGAGTTCCTGGATGCAGCGGTCCACGAAGACGCGGGCGATCTGGGTTTCGGTGGCCAGTTCGGCGAGGACGAAGCGGCTGTTCTGGAAGGAGCCGATGGGGCGGCCGAACGCCTTGCGGTCCTTCACGTAGGTGAGAGTGTCGGCGAGCATGTTCTCGCAGGCGGCGGCTGCGACCACCGCGATGGTCAGGCGTTCCTGCGGGAGCTTCTCCATCAGGTAGACGAAGCCCTTGCCCTCCTCGCCCAGCAGGTTCTCCACCGGCACCCGCACCTCGTCGAAGAAGAGTTCGGCAGTGTCCTGTGCCTTCAATCCGATCTTGTCGAGGTTGCGGCCACGCTCGAATCCGGGCATTCCGCGCTCGACCACGATCAGCGAAATACCTTGCGCACCGGCGGACGGATCGGTCTTGGCGACAACGATCACCAGGTCGGCGAGAATTCCGTTGGAAATAAAGGTCTTCTGGCCATTGAGGACATAGTGGTCGCCGTCGCGGCGCGCGGTGGTCTGAATTCCTTGCAGATCACTCCCGGCGCCCGGCTCGGTCATCGCGATCGCCGTGATCGTCTCCCCCGAGCAGAACGCCGGCAACCAGCGCTTCTTCTGTTCCTCGGTCGCGTAGTCGAGCAGGTACGCCGAGTTGATGTCGGTGTGGATCGTGAACCCGACCCCGCTCGCCCGCACCCGGGTCAGCTCCTCGATCAGTACGGCGTTGAACCGGAAGTCCCGCGCTCCGCCCCCGCCGTACTCCTCCGGCATCATGAATCCGAGCAGGCCCGCCGCCCCCGCGGCCTCCCACAGGGCGCGCGGAACGATGCCGGCCTCCTCCCACGCATCGTGGTGCGGGACGATCTCCTTGTCGCAGAACGCCCGGACGGTCTCCCGGAAGGCATCCTGATCGGCGTCGAAGAGCTGACGTTCCACGGGCGGTTCCTCTCAGAGTTGTACGGCTGCGCCGGACGCGAGCAGGCCGTCGATGTCGGCGATACCCCAGTCGGCCAAGGCCTCCCGGGTGTGCTCCCCCGGTCGCGCGGGCGGCCGGTCGAGCTGGGTCGGCGTACGGTCGAACCGTGGCGCGGGTGCCGCCTGCCGTACCCCGTCCACCTCCACAAAGGTGCCGCGGGCAACAAGATGCGGGTGGTCCGCGGCCATCGGCAGCACCGGCGCGACGCAGGCGTCCGATCCGTCGAAGACCGCGGTCCACTCCGCCTGCGTCCGTTCGCGGAACTTCTCGGTCAGCACCTTCCGCAGCTCCGGCCACTGCGCCGGCTCGTTCCTGTCGGGCGCATCCAGCCCAAGCTTGTCGATCAGCTCGGCGTAGAACTGTGGCTCAAGCGCCCCGACCGCGACATGCTTCCCGTCCGCGGTCTCGTATACGTCGTAGAACGGCGCACCGGTGTCCAGCAGATTCGTCCCACGCTCCTGCCGCCACGACCCGGCCGCCAACGCGCCGAGCAGCATCGTGGTCAGATGCGCGGACCCGTCGACGATCGCCGCGTCCACCACCTGCCCCTGCCCGCTCCGCCCCGCCTCGTGCAGCGCGGCGAGCACGCCGATCACCAGGTACAGCGAGCCGCCCGCGAAGTCGCCGAGCAGGTTCGCCGGCACCTGCGGCGGTCCGCCCGCGCGGCCGATCAGGTGCAGCGCGCCCGCGACGGCCAGGTAGTCGATGTCGTGACCGGCCGTCCGCGCCAGCGGCCCGTCCTGCCCCCACCCGGTCATCCGCCCGTACACCAGCCGCGGATTCACCGCGTGACAGTCCTCCGGCCCGAGCCCGAGCCGCTCGGCGACCCCGGGCCGGAACCCTTCGACGAGTACGTCGGCCTGCGCGACCAGCCGGCGTACGACGTCCACGGCGGCCGGCTGCTTCAGATCGAGCGCGGCGCTCCGCCGGCCGCGGTTCACCAGGTCCAGCTCCGGCGGCCCCATCGAGAGCCCGCCGCCGGGGCGGTCGATCCGCAGTACGTCGGCACCGAGCTCGGCGAGCAGCATGCACGCGAACGGTGCGGGGCCGATCCCGGCCAGCTCGACCACTTTCACGCCCTCGAGTGGACCCATACCGGCCATTGTGACAGTTCCACTGTCACGGTCGTCAAGTGAGCTTGCGCACTCCCGCCAGCGCACTCAGCGGAACCAGCGCCATCAGCCCCACACCAACCCCGAGCACAACCGACCAGCCTGGCTCGGCACCGTTCAGATGGCCGAGGTGGAAGACCAGGTGCGGCACCGAGAACGCCAGGTACGCCAGCAACGCGACCGCCACCAGCCAGCGCTCGAACCGGATCGCCGCCGCGGTCAGCACGATCCCGATCCCGAGCGTCGCGCTGCCGAAGTCGTGGAACAGGTGATCGTTGTACGGCGGATCCCAATCAACCGTCGGCACGTGGTCGTAGAACGTCTTCGGCAGAACCGTCAGCCACAGCCCGAGGATCAACTCGAACACCGCGAACACGATCAGCACCACCCGCGTATAGGCCCTCATCGCAGGTACTCCGCGAAGGTGATCTTCCCGTACGCCGGCCCGTCCACCGTCGCCTCCGCGGCAGCGAACGCCCCGAACGTCCTCCCCGGCACCCGCACCGGCAGCACCGCGCGCCGCACGGACCGCGCGTCCTTCCACAGCCGCGCCAACTCGACGACCGTACGCCGTTCCGGACCGCCGATGTCCGGGGCGCGACCGTTCAGCGGCGGCTGTTCGACGAGCTCGGCGAGCCGGACCGCGACCTCCTCGACCGCGATCGGCTGCAGCGTGACGGCCGGCGCGAGCACGGCGGGGAGGAACCGCTGGGCGCTGAGCACCTTGTCGACGAGGTTGTGGAACTGGGTCGCGCGGAGCACCGTGTACGGCACGCCCGACTCGGCGACCAGGCGCTCGGCCTCGAGCTTGTACCGGTAGTACGGCAACGGGATGCGGTCGATCCCGGCGATCGACATCACGATCAGGTGCCGTACGCCGGAGGCGGCGGCGAGCAGGTTCCGGGTCTGCACGACGTCCCGCTTGCCCTGGCTGGTGGCCAGGTGGACGACGACGTCGATCCCGTCGAAAGCCAGCCCTTGGCCGGTCGTGAGGTCGCCGACGACCCGATTCGGCCCGGGCCTCCGGCTCAGTACGCGCACCTGGTGTCCCTGGAGCCGGGCAACAGTCGGTCGGCCGAGCGTGCCGGTGCCGCCCGTGACGAGTATCGAGGTCATTCGCTTGGTGTCCTTTCCGTCACCAAGTCAGACCCGACAGCCCTCCGATCTGTGACAGCTGCCCGGTCGCGAACGCCAGCTTGTCCGGATTCATCACGAACTCCACGTGCGTGACGCCCTCCGCGCCGACGGCGATGAACGCGATCGCGACCACCCCGTCCGGCCCGGCGGCCACGAGGGCCGGGCCGCCGTTCGCCTCGGTCAGGTACGCCTGGACGTCGCCGCCGAAGCGGCGTACCGCACCGGACAGGTAGCGGGCGACCTTGTCCCGGCCGGTCACGACGTTGCGGGCCGCCGATACCTGGCCGCCGCTGTCGGCCCGCGACACCACGTCCGCGGCCAGCAACTGCTCCAGCTCCTCGAGCTCCCCCAGGCGGGCCGCCGCGATGAACCGCTCGACCAGTTTCCGCCAGCCCGCGCGGTCGACCGGTTGTTCGCGCCGCGGTTCGGCGGCGAGCTTCTTCCCGGCCCGGGACGCCAGCTGCCGCGCGTTCGCCTCTGACGTACCGATCAGCTCCGCCACGTCGCGGTACCCGTACGCAAAGGCCTCGTGCAACACGTACGCCGCCCGCTCGGCCGGGGTCAGCCGTTCGAGCATCAGCAGCAACGCGAACGACACCGACTCCCGCTCCGCGACGACCTCCAGCGGTCCGAGCGCGTCGAACTGCCCGGTCAGTACGGGCTCCGGCAGCCACTGGCCGACGTACGTCTCCCGCCGCGCGCGGGCCGAGGTGAGCTGCCTGATCGAGAGGTTCGTGACGACCTTGGCGAGGTAGCCGTCCGGGTCGCGGACCGTCGTACGGTCGACATCCTGCCAGCGCAGCCACGCGTCCTGGACGATCTCCTCGGCGTCGGTCGCGGTGCCGGTCATCCGGTACGCGATCCCGAACAGCCGGCCCCGCACCCGCTCGAACTCATCCATTGCGGAACGTCTCCGCCGCCCGCTGGATCGACGTGTAGAACTCGGACCAGCCGGCCTCGTCGAGCATGTCCGCGTCCCGGCCGCCCTGCCCGTCGATCAGCTCCCGCAGGATGTCCGCGTGCCCGGCATGGTGCGCGGTCTCGTCGACCACCCGCACCAGCAGGGCGCCGAACGTCGTACTGCGCTGGCTCTCCGCCCAGTGCGGCACTGACGCCGGGTGCTCGAGGTCGAGCTCGGCGATCGAGCGGTCGGAGTGCGCGCAGGCCTCCCGGTAGAGCCCGGTCAGGTACTCCGTCGACTCGTCCGCCGTCGCCCACATGTCGGCGCCACCCCAGACCGAACCGTCCGCCTCCCACGGCAGCTGTTCGCGCGGCGGGCGGCCGACGCTGGTGCCGAGGTAGACGTACTCGATGCCGGTCAGGTGCTTCACCAGCCCGAGCAGGTTCGTACCGGACGGGACCAGCGGGCGGCGGCGGTCGTACTCGCTCAGGCCGTCGAGCTTGGCGAGCATCAGCCCGCGGGTCGCCTGGAGGTAGTCCTGCAGCACGGTCTTCACGGCGCTCCCGGAGGTACGAAGGGGACCGACGGCGCGCCGTGCTCGATGAGGTGCAGGAGCGCGGCGGTGTCGGCGTACTCGTCGATCATGTCGGCCAACCGGTCCAGCCGATCCTCGCGCAGTCCCGCGAACGAGACAGTGCCGTCGGGCGCCGGTCTGCCGGTCAGCCCGGCGACCTCGGTGAGGAACGCGTGCCGCGCCGCGTCGTCGTCCAGCAACCCGTGCCAGATCGTCCCCCACACGTTCCCCGAACGGCAGCCGCCGGGGAACGGCACGACGCCACCGCCCGGGTCGCCTCCCGCGGTGTCGATCACCTCGACGGTCCCGTGGTGGATCTCGTACGCCGTCGCCGCCGGCCGCCGCAGCACCTTCTCACGGGCAAAGGTGGTTGCGACCGGCAACAACCCCAGTCCAGGGTGATCACCACCTGTCTCGACCGCATGCGGATCGGCGACGAATGATCCGAGCATTTGGTACCCGCCGCATATTCCCAGCACTGGAAGGCGGTTGGCGACCCTGGCCTGGAGGGCTTCGGCTAGGCCGGTGGTGCGGAGCCAGGCGAGGTCGGCGACGGTGGCTCGGGAGCCGGGGAGGACTACGAGGTCGGCGTCGCGGACCTCGGCCGGGCTGGTGGTGAAGAAGACGCTGTTGGTCGGCTCGGCGGCGAGCGCGTCGAGGTCCGTGAAGTTGCTGATCCGCGGGAACCGCACGACCGCGATCGTCAACAGCTCCCCCGAGGAGGTACGCCGTACCGGAATGTCCAGCGCGTCCTCGGAGTCCAGCCACAGCTCCGGCAGCCACGGCAGTACGCCGTACGTCGTCCGGCCGGTCGCCGAGGCGAGCATGTCGATCCCCGGCTGCAGCAACGACACGTCTCCGCGGAACTTGTTGATCAGGAACCCGCCGATCAACTCCTGATCCGCCGCGTCCAGCAGCGCGACGGTCCCGAACATCGACGCGAACACTCCCCCGCGATCGATGTCGCCGACCACGACCACCGGCGCGCGGGTGTGCTGCGCGAGGCCCATGTTCACGTAGTCCGACTGCCGCAGGTTGATCTCGGTCGGGCTGCCCGCGCCCTCGCTGATCACCACGTCGTACCGGGACGCGAGATCGTCGTACGCCGCGAACGCCGCCTTGGCCAGCTCCGCGCGTTCGGTGAGGAAGCCGCGCGCGGACAGCTCGCCCCACGGCTCCCCCATCAGCACGACGTGGCTGCGCCGGTCGCTGCCCGGTTTGAGCAGCACCGGGTTCATCGCGGCCTCGGGTTCGGCGCCGGCGGCAACGGCCTGGATCCACTGCGCGCGGCCGATCTCGGTGCCGTCGGCGCAGACCATCGAGTTGTTCGACATGTTCTGCGCCTTGTACGGCGCGACCCGCACGCCCTGCCGGGCCAGCCAGCGGCACAACCCGGTGACAACGGTCGTCTTCCCGGCGTCGGACGTCGTACCGGCGATCAGCAGCGAACCCATGTCAGCCGGCGAGCCGCAGCACGACGGCCGTCGGGAGCTTCGCGAGGTCGGCGCCGTCGAGCAGCAGCTTGGAGGCGCGTACGCCGCTGCCGATCACGACCGGGCCGGCGTTCGCGACCGCTTCGTCGACCAGCACCGGCCAGTCCGCGGGCAGGCCGATCGGCGTGATCCCGCCGTACTCCATGCCGGTCGTGCCGACCGCGTCGTCCTGGGCGGCGAACGAGATCTTCCGGACGCCGAGGTGCTTGCGGATCACGCCGTTCACGTCCGCCCGGTGCGTCGCGAGCACCATCACGGCGGCGTACGTCGACTCGCCGGCGCGCTTGCCGTGCACGATCACGCAGTTCGCCGACGCCGCCATCGGTACGTCGTACTCCGCGCAGAACGCGGCCGTGTCCGCGAGACCCGGATCGATCGCGACGGCGTACGCCGCGATGTCGCCGAGCGCCGCGCGGACCGGTGCCGCGAGCAACTCCGGTACGTCGGCCGCCGGCTGCCACTCGAGCTTGCCCAGCACCGGCCCGGTCATGCGGTCTTCACCAGGTCGGCGTACTCGGTGTGCTCGGCGAGGAAGTCCTGGTAGAACGGGCAGGCCGGCCGGACCTGCAGCCCGAGCGCCCGCGCGTCCTCGAGCGACTTGGTGGCGATCGTTCCGGCCACCCCGCGACCGCGGAACTCGGGCAGCGTCTCGGCGTGCAGGAAGGTGATCGCCCCGGGGTACAGCTTGTAGTCGACGAAGCCCATCAGGTTGCCGTCCGGGCCGACCGCCTCGTACCTGGACCGCTCCTTGGCGTCGACCACGCTGATCTCGTTCTCCATGCCCGCCACTCTAGTCAGGCCGGTAGATTGAACAGACGATGGAGCAGCACGACTGGCCTACTGAGTACGCCGAGCTGACGGCGGCCGACCGGCACGCCCCCTTGCCGCCCGCGGACCTCGACCGGCTCGCGGTCGCCGCGTTCGTCCTCGGCCGCGACGACGAGGTCGCCCAGTGCCGGGAACGCGCGTACGAAGGTCACCTGGCAGCCGGTGACCGCAGGCGCGCCGCCCGGACCGCGTTCTGGCTGGGCTTCCATCTGCAGAACCGCGGCGAGGTGGCGCACGCGGCCGGCTGGCGGGCGCGGATCGAGCGGCAGGTGGCCGACGACAGCGCCGAGTTCGCCGCGATGCGGCTGCAGGCCGACGCCGTCGCGCTGATGAAGGCCGGTGACGCGGCGACCGCGCTGCCGATGTTCGAGCAGTCGTCCGGGCTGACCGCCGACCCCGAACTGCTGGTCCTCGCCACGCTCGGCCGCGGCCGCTGCCTGATGATGACGGGCCGCGGAGCCGAGGCGCTCGCCGCCCTCGACGAGGCGATGGTGCACGTGACCGGCGGCCGGATCGGCCCCGAGGTCTCCGGCCTCGCGTACTGCGCGGTCGTCGACATCAGCATGCAGATGTACGACCTACGCCGCGCGCAGGAGTGGACCCGGGCGCTGACCGGCTGGTGTGACGCGCAGTCCGGTCTCGTGCCGTACCGCGGCGCCTGCCTGGTGCACCGGGCGGAGATCCTCCAACTGCGCGGCGCGTGGGCCGAGGCGGCGGATGCTGCCGAGGACGCCTGCCGCCGGTTGGCCGAGACCCAGGCGGGTGGCGACGCCTGGTACCGGCTGGCCGATGTGGAGCGCCAGCGCGGCCGGTACGCGGCCGCCGACCAGGCCTATCAGCAGGCAGCCGCTCACGGGGCCGAGGTCCAGCCCGGATTCGCCAGACTCCGGGCGGCGCAGGGCAACCAGGCCGCCGCGCTCGCCGGGCTCGAGCGCGCCTTGGCCGAGCAACCGCAGAACCGCCCGGACCTGCTGGCCGCTCGGGTCGACCTCGCGATCGACGCCGGCGACTACGACACCGCGCGGACGGCCGCCACCGAGCTGGCGACCCTCGCGGGCGCGGACTCGCCGTACCTGCAGGCCGTGGCGGCGTACGCCGAGGGCGCGGTCCGGATCGCGTGCGGCGACCCGCGCGAGGCGATCCCGCCGCTGCGGCGTGCCTGGGCACTGTGGCAGCAGCTGGACACGCCGTACGAAGCCGCCCGCACGCGACTCCTGGTGGCGCGCGCCTGCCGGGCGCTGGGCGACGGCGATGCCGCGCAGATGGAGATCGACGGCGCCCGCGCCGTGTTCGAGCGGCTCGGGGCGGTGGCCGACCTGGCCGCGCTCGACCCCGGCGGCCGGGCCGGCGGGCTGAGCCCGCGAGAGCTGGAAGTACTGCGATTGCTCGCCACCGGCGCCACCAACCGGGGCGTCGCCGAGCAGCTGTTCCTCAGCGAGCGGACCGTTGCCCGGCACGTCTCGAACATCTTCGGGAAGCTCGGGGTCTCCAGCCGCGCGGCCGCGACGGCGTACGCCTACTCGCACGGGCTGGTGTCTGGGTAGAAATGACCATGCCGCGACGGCCGTGATGGCGTGGTCGGTCGATGTCACGGCGGGGTCCGCGGTCCTACGTTGCTGGACAAGCGACGTACTGAGGGGGCTGTGATGGACAGGTTCGGGACTGTGGTGATCGGTGGTGGTCAGGCCGGTCTGGTGATGGGCTACTACCTGCGCCGGCTGGGCGAGCGCTTCGTGATCCTCGAAGCCGACCCGCGGATCGGTGACTCGTGGCGGCGCCGGTACGACGCACTCCGCCTGTTCAGCAGGCCCCGGTACGCGAGCCTGCCCGGCCTGCGGATCCCGGTGAAGGACTGCCCGACCCGCGACGAGATGGCCGACTACCTCGAGCGGTACGCCGCGCACTTCGAGCTGCCCGTGCACACCGGCGTCCAGGTGACCCGGGTGTCGCGGGACGCGCAGGGCTTCGTGGTGGACACCGGCTCCGGCGAGTACTTCGCCGACCGGGTCGTCGTCGCCTCCGGGTGGCACGTCGTACCGCACCGGCCGGCGTTCGCGGCCGAGCTCGATCCGGCGATCCGGCAGCTGCACTCGCTGGAGTACCGCAACCCGGGGCAGTTCGCGGACGGCGAGGTGCTGGTCGTTGGCGCGGCCAACTCGGGCACGGACATCGCGCTGGAGGCGGTCAGGACGCATCCGACCCGGCTCGCCGGCCGGCACCCCGGGCAGGTCCCGGTCGACATCGACACGCGCGTCGGACACCTCACGACACCGCTGGTGATGTTCGCGTTCAAGCACGTGCTGACTCGCCGTACGCCGATGGGCCGCAAGGTGATGGCCTCCATGCAGGGGCACGGGGTCAACCTGGTGCGGAACAAGATCGAGCAGGTCGAGGCGGCCGGCGTCGTACGGCACGGGAGGATCGAGTCGGTGCGGGACGGCTACCCGGTGACCGCGGACGGCGAGGTGCTGAGCGACGTACGGACGGTCGTCTGGTGCACCGGGTCCGGGCCGGACCACAGCTGGCTGGACCTGCCCGAAGGACCGCACACGCGCGGGATCTCGGACCAGGACCCGCGGCTGATGTACCTCGGCGCGGAGTTCCAGTTCGCGGTCGCGTCCGCGACGATCCAGGGGCTGGACCGGGACGCCCGGTACCTGATCCGGCACCTCCGGGACCGCCGGAACGCGGCGGTCCCGGCAGGGGTCACGCGACCTTGAGGTCGACCTTGATGTTGCCGCGGGTGGCGTTCGAGTACGGGCACACCTGGTGCGCCTGCGCGACCAGTTCCTCGGCGGCCGCGCGGTCCGCGATGCCGGGCAGGCTGACCACCATCGCGACCTCGAGACCGTACCCGGCGCCGCCGTTGATCGGGCCGATGCCGACCTCGGCCGTCACGGTCGAGCCCTCGACATCCTGACGGGTGCGGCGGGCGACCACCTTCAGCGCACTGTGGAAGCACGCCGCGTACCCGGCCGCGAACAGCTGCTCCGGGTTGGTGCCGTTGCCGTTGCCGCCCATCTCGACCGGCGGCGCGACGGTGACGGCGAGCTTGCCGTCGTCGGTCGCGACCTTGCCGTCCCGGCCGCCGTCCGCGGTGGCCTTGGCGGTGTACAGAACCTTCTCAACAGCGATCGTCATAGCTGGTTTCTCCTTCAGCGAGTGGGGTCGAGCAGGAGCTTGCCCACGGTACGGCGGGCGCGCATGTCTTCATGGGCGGTGGCGACGTCGGACAGCGCGTACTCGCCGCCGACGATCGGGCGCAGTTCGCCGCGCGCGGTCAGGCCGAACAGTTCGGCCAGCGGATCGCCGAGCAACCGCGGGTTCGCGAAGCAGTCGGCCAGCCAGAAGCCGGCGACCGTCTTCGAGCCCTTCATCAACCGGCTCGGGTCGATCGGCGCGGCCTGCTGCCGGGACGCGGCACCGAAGGTCACCAGCCGGCCGAACCGGGCCAGCGCCGCGAACGACTCGTCGAACGTCGGGCCGCCGACCATCTCGAGCACGATGTCGACCGGCTTCCCGCCGTTCGCCTCGAGGATCCGGTCCTTCAGGCCTTCCGGCGTACCGTCGATCGCGGCGTCCGCGCCGAGCTCGAGGACCTGCTTGCGCTTGTCCTCGCTCGAAGCGGTCGCGATCACGCGCCCGGCGCCCCAGAGCTTCGCGAGCTGGACGGCGAGCGAGCCGACCCCGCCCGCACCGGCGTGCACGAGGACGGACTCCCCCGGCTGCAGGTGCGTCGACGTCTTCAGCAGATGCCACGCGGTCGTCCCTTGCAGCACGAGCGACAGCGCCTGGCCGTCGGTGACACCCTCCGGCACGTCCCACGCGTACGGCGCGTGCGCCACGGTCTTCTCGGCGTACCCGCCGGAACCGACCAGTGCGACCACGCGACGGCCGTCCGCGGTGTGACCGACAACCTCGCCGCCGGGGATCAGCGGGAGCTCCGTCTTCGAGAGGTAGCTGTTCTCGACCTGGTGGGTGTCCGCGTAGTTGATGCCCGCGCGGTCGACCGTGATCAGGACCTGCCCGTCGCCGGCGACCGGCTCCGGGACCTCGCTGATCTTCAGGACCTCGGGTCCGCCGAACTCGGTGATCTGAATGGCTCGCATACACCGTACTATACACTGTACGTTAGTGAGATCGAAGGGAGCTGGGTCACATGGCGCGGACGCCGCGGAACACGCTGAGTGCGGAGCTGATCGTGCGGACGGCGCTCGAGCTGATGGAGGCCAAGGGCGCGGACGCGTTCAGCCTGCGCGGCGTCGCCGCCGAGCTAGGTGTCGGCCCGATGGCGCTCTACACCTACTTCCGGAACAAGGACGAGCTGTACGACGCCGTCCGCGACCACCTGATGTCGCTACTTCCCGCCGTACCGGCCGATGCGCCGTGGCCGGACCAGGTGCGGTCTGTGTGCCGGTCGCTGCGGCTGCTGATGCTGCAGCATCCTTGCCTGGCGCAACTACTCGCCGGCCGGCCGCTGAGCGGGCACGAGACGGCGCGGGTCGCCGAGGGGCTGCTCGGCGTACTGCGGTCCGCCGGGTTCGACCCGGAGACGGCGGCGCGGACGCACACCACCCTGTTCACGTACGTACTCGGGGCCACGTCGTGGGAGATCCAGATGGCCGCCGAACGCCGGGACCCGGAGGCGTGGCGGCGGTTGCGGGCGTCGATGGAGTCGCTGTCGGCGCGCGAGTTCCCGTCGGTCGTCGAGCTCGCGCCGGAGCTGGCCCGGACGACCGGCGGCGACGAGCAGTTCGACTACGGACTGGACCTGTTGCTCGCCGGGTTGCAGGTCAGAACAGCATCGTGACGATCGCGATCGCGCCGATGCACACGATCAGCGCCCGGAGCGCGATCGGCGGCAGCCGCCGGCCGTAGCGGGCGCCGAGGAAGCCGCCGATCGTCGAGCCGACGGCGATCAGCACCGCGACCAGCCAGTCGATGTCGTGGACGATCACGAACAGGATCGCGGCAACGGTGTTCACGGCCGTCGCCAGCACGTTCTTCAACCCGTTCATCCGCTGCAGGTTCGAGTCCAGGCCGAGGCCGAGGATCGCCATCAGCAGCACGCCTTGCGCGGCACCGAAGTACCCGCCGTACACACCGGTCGCGAAGACCGCCGGGATCACCCACCAGGCACCGCGGTGCAGGTGCGACGGCGCGCTGATCCACTTCGACAGCCACGGCTGGAACGCGACCAGCAGACAGCCGAGCAGGATCAGCACCGGTACGACGGCGTGGAACGCGGAGTCCGGTGTGGTGAGCAGCAGGACTCCCCCGAGGATGCCGCCGAGTACCGACGCGGGCACCAGGCGCAGCATCCGGCCGCGCTGCCCCTCGAGCTCCCGGCGGTACCCGATCGCGCCGGCCGCCGCACCGGGCGCCAGGCCGACCGTGTTGCTGACGTTCGCCAGCACCGGCGGAATACCGACGGCCAGCAGGGCGGGGAACGTGAGCAGCGTGCCCGACCCCACCACAGCGTTGATCGTTCCCGCGCCCATCCCCGCCAGCAGGACGAACACCGCCTCGAACCATGTCATCGCTCAGAGACTTTACGCACCTGTTCCGGCACCTGCAGATCTGTCCGGCGGTTGAACAGGCAAGAACCCTCCCGGACGAGCTCCGGGAGGGTTCCTGGTGGGTGTTGTCAGCGCTGCGGCGGTTCCTGCGCCGGCGGCTGCTGCTCCGGAGCCGTCGGGGCCGCCGTCGGGGTCGGCGGCGGCACGGCCGGCATGCTCGGCGCGGACTGGCTGCGCGTGCTCACGGCCGCGGACTCGGCGGCCGCGATCGCTTCCCGTACGGCGTTGTCGGCCTCGGCGACGGCGGAACCGCCGGCACCCGAACCGGCGGCCGCCCCGTCGAGCTCCGGGACCTGCCCGTTGTCGAGCGCGGGCGCCTCCCAGTTGCCCTCGGCCTGCTGCGCGATACCGGCCACCTGGCCGACCGCGGAGCCGAGACCCTTGAGCGCGTCGCCGATCTCGCTCGGCACGATCCACAGCTTGTTCGCGTCGCCCTGGGCGATCGACGGCAGCATCTGCAGGTACTGGTACGCGAGCAGACCCTGGTCCGGCTTGCCGGCGTGGATCGCGTTGAAGACCGTGGTGATGGCCTGCGCCTCACCCTGCGCCTTCAGGATCCGGGCCTGCCGCTCGGCCTCGGCGCGCAGGATGCGGGACTGCTTGTCACCTTCGGCGGTCAGGATCGCGGACTGCTTCTGACCCTCGGCGGACAGAACGGCGGACTGCCGCATACCTTCCGCGGTGAGGATCGCGGCGCGCTTGTCCCGGTCCGCGCGCATCTGCTTCTCCATCGAGTCCTGGATCGACGGCGGCGGGTCGATCGAGCGCAGCTCGACCCGGTTCACCCGGATGCCCCACTTGCCGGTCGCCTCGTCCAGCACGTACCGCAGCTTCTCGTTGATCTCCTCGCGGGAGGTCAGCGTCTGCTCCAGGTCCATGCCACCGATGATGTTCCGCAGCGTGGTCATGGTCAGCTGCTCGATCGCCTGGATGTAGTTGGAGATCTCGTACGTCGCCCGCACCGGGTCGTTGACCTGGAAGTAGATGACGGAGTCGATCGACACCATCAGGTTGTCCTCGGTGATGACGCCCTGCGGCGGGAACGCGACCACCTGCTCGCGCATGTCGATGGTGTAGCGGACCTTGTCGACGAACGGGGTCAGCAGGTTCAGGCCCGGCTGCAGGCCGGTCTTGAACTTACCGAACCGCTCGACGATGCCGACGGTCTGCTGCTGCACCACCCGGACGGATTTCACCAAGGTCACGATCACCACCAGGGCGACCAGTGCCAGGACTATGAGGAACGCGGTCACTCGACCCTCCACTCGAACACTCGGACGGGCAGTCTGCCGCCCTACCTCCGACACTACTGCGGGTAGGGGACCACTCGACGCTCAGGACTGCGGCGGGTCCTGGGGTTTCGGGGTCTCCACCTGGGACAGCGGATCGCTGATCGGGTACACGACCGCGGTGGCGCCGTCGATCGACATCACCTCGACCCGGGTGCCGGGCGCGATCGTCGACACCTCGTCGTACGGGCGCGCCGTCCACAGCTCACCGCCGAGCCGGATCGAGCCGCCGCCGTCGGGGTGGATCTCCTTCACCACCGTGCCGGTCCGGCCGATGACGTGCGCCGAACCGGTCTTCAGCTCCTGCCCGTGATGGATCTTGCGGACGATCATCGGCCGGATCGCGCCGAGCATCGCGCCCGCGGTGATCAGCCCGATGACGATCTGCAGCCAGAGCAGCCCCGGGAAGAACGCGGCCACCCCCGCCGCGGTGAGCGCGCCGGCGGCCAGCATCAGCAACGTGAAGTCGAGCGACGCCAGCTCCGCCAGGCCGAGGACGGCGGCGATCGTCAGCCACGCCGCCCACATGTTGTCCCGCAGCCAATCCATCATTTCCCAAGCCTATCCAGGTCGGGGGTTTCCGGCAGGGGTTCGACGCGTCACACCCGCCGCCGGATCCGCGTCAGAGCGCGCGGGCCGTGTACCGGCCGTCCTCCTGCTTGAGCGTGAGAGCCAGGTCGAAGGTGTCGCTGAGGTTCTCCGCGGTCAGCGCCTGGTCCATCGGGCCGGCCGCGACGATCCTGCCCTGCTTGAGCAGCAGCGCGTGCGTGAAGCCCGGCGGGATCTCCTCGACATGGTGGGTGACCAGCACCATCGCGGGCGCACCGGCGGCGGTCGCGATCGAGCTCAGCGACCGGACCAGTTGTTCGCGACCCGTAAGGTCCAGGCCCGCCGCGGGCTCGTCCATCAGCATCAGCTCGGGGTCGGTCATCAGCGCGCGGGCGATCTGCACGCGTTTGCGCTCGCCCTCGGACAGCGTGCCGAACGTACGGTCGGCCAGGTGCGCGATGCCGAGCTCGGCCAGCAGTGCGCCGGCCCGCTCGTGGTCGAGTTCGTCGTACTCCTCGATCCAGCGGCCGAGGACGGCGTACGACGCGGAGACCACGACGTCGGACACCCGCTCGCTCTTCGGCAGCCGGTCGGCGAGCGCGGCGCTGGTCAGCCCGATCCGCGGGCGCAGCTCGAACACGTCGACCGCGCCGAGCACCTCACCGAGCAGCCCGGCCACACCGGCCGTCGGGTGCACCTGGGCGGCCAGAATCTGCAGCAGCGTGGTCTTGCCGGCGCCGTTCGGCCCGATCACCACCCACCGGTCGGCCTCGTCGATCATCCAGTCGATCCCGTCGAGCAGACGCGCGTCCCCACGAACGACCGACACCCCGGCCAGCTCCACCACTGCAGTCATGCACCAAAACCTAAGGGGTCGCCGTTTCCGGCCCGCTGGTGGGTGGTGCGAGACTTACCGGCGTGCTGACGACCTCCGCCTCGGTCCGGTTCACCGTCTGGACGAACGCGATGCTGACCGGCGCCTGCGATCCCGACACCGCCGCGCACCAGATCCTCGGCGACGACGTCGGTCACCACGTCGCGGGCCTCGCCGGGCACCCGGAGCCGGCCACGTTGCCGGTGGCGCTCAACCTCTTGCGGGCCGCCGGTACGACGCAGGCGCATCTCGCGCTGCCGGTGCCGGGTGATCCGATCGGGCTGGCCGGTCCGCCCGCGTTCAACGAGGCGGCGCTGGAGACCGGGGAGGCCGTCGTACTCACGGGGCCGGAGATCGGGCTGGTGCCGGCGTACGTCGGGCCGTCCGTGCAGTGGGCGGTACTGCCCGCGGTGTCGCCGGTGCCGGCCGACTTCGGTGAGGCCGACCGTGGGTTGCGGATGGCGCTGATCGACGCGGCGGAGTCGCTGGCCGCGCTCGAGGTCGCGAGGTGGAAGCCGGAGGTGGCCGACGCGCTGATCGACATCCGCAAGATCGGCCGCGGCACCGGCGACGACCTGGCCCCCGGATACGAACCCCGCGCCGTGAAGACCGCTGCGACCGCCCGCAGATGCCTCGCCATCGCCGACGCCGCCCTGGAGGACGACGGCGCCGCAGTAACCGGCCCCGAAGCCGACGCCCGCCGCCGAGCCCTCCTGGAACTAGCAGCAGCCGCCCGCCGAGCCCTAGTGGCAGCCTGCGCCCCGCCCGTCCACATCTGACGTCGTCTCCGCTCCCCGCTCCCCCGCCCCGCTCAGCGGACGCCCACCACTCACCAAGCTCACCGCACCGTCCTCGGCGAGCAGCTCGCGAGCGGGAACCGCTCGCCCGACAGGTGATTGGTGAGTGGTGCCGGTCCGCGGAGCGCGGTTCTCTTGCTTGAGATCTGGACCGGACATCTGACCGTCATCTGATTTAGGTAGGTTTGCCGCGAGATGACTGGACCTGGTGAGGTGGAGACGACGGCCGAGCGGCCGACGTTGCTGGTGACGTTGACGGGGACCGACCGGCCGGGGCTGACGTCCGCGGTGCTGTCCACCCTGGCGACCCGTGGGCTCGAGGTGATCGACGCCGAGCAGGTCGTCCTGCGCGGCCGGCTGGTGCTCGGCGTACTGCTGTCCGCACCCCGCGACCACAAGAACCTGAAGGAAGAACTGAAGGCGCTCGCGAACGTCCTCGACGTCGACATCTCGGTCAAGAAGGGCGTCGGCGACAACGAGCCGCGCCGCAAGGGCCGCAGCCAGGTAACGGTGATCGGCCACCCGCTGTCCGCCTCCGGACTGGCCGCGATCGCCGGCCGGATCGCCGACACCGGCGCGAACATCGACCGGATCAGCCGGATGGCGCGCTACCCGGTGACCGCGATGGAGATCGCCGTCTCCGGCGTCGAACCTGAGGCGCTCCGCACCGTCCTCGCCCAGGAAGGCGTCCGCCAGAGCCTCGACATCGCGGTCCAGGACGGCGGCCTGTACCGGCGCGCCAAGCGCCTGATCGTGATGGACGTCGACTCCACCCTGATCCAGGGCGAGGTGATCGAGATGCTCGCCGCGCACGCCGGCCGCCTGGCCGAGGTTGCCGCCGTCACCGAGCAAGCGATGCGCGGTGAACTCGACTTCGCGGAGTCGCTCACGCACCGCGTCGCCGCCCTCGAAGGCCTCCCGGTCTCGGCGCTCGACGAGGTGTACGCCGCCATCGAGCTCGCGCCCGGCGCCCGCACCCTGGTCCGCACGCTGAAGCGTCTCGGCTACCAGTTCGCGATCGTCAGCGGCGGGTTCAGCCAGATCACCGACCAGCTCGCCGCCGAGCTCGGCATCGACTACGCGAAGGCGAACGAGCTGGAGATTGCCGACGGCAAGCTCACCGGTCGGGTGGTCGGCGAGATCGTCGACCGGCCGGGCAAGGCGACCGCGCTGCGCGAGTTCGCGGCTCGTTCCGGTACGCCGCTCAGCCAGACCGTCGCGATCGGTGACGGCGCCAACGATCTCGACATGCTCGCCGCCGCCGGCCTCGGCGTCGCCTTCAACGCCAAACCGGTGGTCCGCGCCGCCGCCGACACCCACCTGAGCGTGCCGTACCTCGACACCATCCTCTACCTCCTCGGCATCACCCGCGAGGAAGTCGAGAACGCGGACGCCGACAACCCGGCCTAGGTGGCAGGATCCGGGGTATGGAGTTCAGTACCCGCCCCGCGACGCTCGACGACGCGCCGGCGATTCACGCGATCATCGCCGCCAACGAGCGGGCCTGGCACGGACAGGCGGAGTCGGCGCCGGACGCCGTCGCCGCGGACCTGCGGCGCCCGCTGATCACGCTCGACCTCGACACCCGCGTCGTCGAGACGCCCGACGGCGAGCTTGTCGCCTGGGCGTGGGTGCACGGCGGCCGGCGCTCACAGATCGACGTACACCCGTCGTACGCCGGCCGCGGTCTGGGGACCGAGCTGCTCGACTGGGCCGAGGCCCGCGCCCGGGAGCACGAGAGTGACTGGCTCGCGCAGACGGTCGACGACGCGGACGAGGCCGGTACAGCGTTGCTCCGGTCGCGCGGCTACGAGGTACTCGCGACCAACTGGTTGCTCGAACGGCCCGTCGGCGGCGAGGCCCCGACGATCCCGGACGGCGTGACCGTACGCCCGTTCGCGCCGGGTGACGCGCGGGAGGCGCACCAGGTCGTGCAGGACGCGTTCGACGACTGGCAGCCGCGCCGGCACGGGTACGAGGAGTGGGCCGGGACGAGCATCGAGCGCCCGAGCTTCGACCCCGCGCTGTCGCCGGTCGCGCTGTCGGGTGACGAGATCGTCGGTGTCGTGATCGGCCTCGACCTGCCGGACTCCCCCGACGGGTACGTCGACCAGGTCGCCGTCCGGAAGGACTTCCGCGGCCGCGGCATCGCCCGCACGCTGCTGACCGTCGCCGCGCAGGAGGCCGGGCGCCGCGGGCGGCGGACGCTGACGCTCTGGACGCACTCGGGCACCGGCGCGCTGGCGATGTACCAGCGGCTCGGCATGTCGGTCCGGCGCAGTACGACGGTCTACCGCACGGAGCTGTGACGAGCTGTTGACAGCGCGGCATGAGAGCGCTCACATTGACCTCATCCACCGCCCTGGAGGTCGACATGCGGATCCGCCCCCTCGCACTCGCCCTGACCGCTCCCCTCGCCGCCCTGCTGGTCGCCGCCGCTTCGCTCGGCGGCGCCGCGCAGGCCGACGTACCGACCCCGCCGGCCGGCTGGTCGACGGTGTGGAGCGACGACTTCAACGGCCCGAGCGGCAGCCTGCCATCGGGCACGAACTGGATCATCGACACCGGCCACGGCTACCCGGGCGGCCCCGGGAACTGGGGCACCGGCGAGATCCAGAACTACACGAACAGCCCGGACAACCTGTCCCTGGACGGCGCCGGGAACCTGAGGATCACCCCGCGCCGGGACGCGGCCGGCAACTGGACGTCGGCCCGGATCGAGTCCCAGCGGGCGAACTTCAAGCCGCCGGCCGGAGGCGTGCTGGCGATCGAGAGCCGGATCCAGATGCCGAACGTCACCGGCGACGCCGCGCTCGGGTACTGGCCGGCGTTCTGGGCGCTCGGCTCGCCGTACCGCGGGAACTACTGGAACTGGCCGGGCATCGGCGAGTTCGACATCATGGAGAACGTCAACGGGATCAACTCGGTCTGGGGCGTGCTGCACTGCGGCGTGAACCCGGGCGGCGCCTGCAACGAGACCACCGGCCTCGGCGCGAACCGCGCGTGTCCCGGATCGACCTGCCAGTCCGCCTTCCACACGTACCGCTTCGAGTGGGACACCTCCGTCTCACCGAACCAGCTCAGGTGGTACGTCGACGGCCAGCAGTTCCACTCGCTCAGCCAGAGCCAGTTCCCGGCCGACACCTGGTCGAACATGACCTCGCACGCCGGGTACTTCGTCCTGCTGAACCTCGCGATCGGCGGCGCGTTCCCGGACGCCCTGAACGGCCCGACGCCGCGCGCGTCCACGGTCCCGGACAAGCCGATGGTCGTCGACTACGTCGCGGTCTCGACGAAGGGCGGCGGTACGACGACTCCCCCGCCGCCGAGCTCGTCGGCGTACAGCACGCTCCAGGCCGAGTCGTACAGCCAACAGTCAGGAATGGGTCTAGAGACCACGACCGACGCCGGCGGCGGCCAGAACCTGATGCAGATCGGCAACGGCGACTGGGCGGAGTACAGCGGCATCGACTTCGGCAGCACGCCGGCGACCCAGTTCGTCGCCCGCGTCGCCTCAGGAGCCGCGGGCGGTGTGAGCGGCCTGGTCGAAGTACGGCTCGACAGTAGGTCGAACCCACCGATCGGCAGCTTCGCGATCGCCAACACCGGCGGCTGGCAGTCCTGGCGAACGGTCCCCGCGAACATGTCCGCCGTCACCGGCACCCACGACGTCTACCTCACCTTCACCAGCGGCCAACCGGCCGACTTCGTCAACCTGAACTGGTTCACCTTCGGTCACTGACCGACGTACCGTCGAAAGATGCTGGCGCTCACCAGGAGCGGATCGTCGGTCGTACTGCGGGAGGTCCCCGACCCGGTCCCGCTGTCCCACGAGGCGATCGTCCGGGTGAACACCTTCGCCGTCACCCACCGCGACCTGCTGGACCTCGCGGGTGCGTGGCCGACCGCCGGCTTCCGGAACGAGAACGTCCCGGAAGCGGCGGTCCCCGGCCGAGACTTCGCCGGCACGCTGGTGCAGTACCCCGCCGCCATCCATCCGACAGCCACCCTCGGAGCGGTCCTCGGCGCGCGGGTCGCAGGAACGGTCCCGCGTGGCGCCTGGGCCGAATTGGTCGCCGTCCCGTACACCCGGCTCGCCGGACTGCCGGACAACGTGGGCGACGTCTTCGGTGCGACCCTGCCGACCCCGGGCCTGACCGCGCTGCATGCCCTTGAACTCGGCGGATTCCTGGTGGGCAAGGACGTCCTGGTCACCGGCGCACGCGGTGCCGTCGGCCGCCTCGCCTGTCAGCTCGCCAACCTTGCGGGCGCGCACGTGCGGGCATTCGTCCGTCCGGGTGAGCGGAAGCGGCATCCGCTCGCCCCGGTTCCGGGTGCGGAGATCGTGAGCGACAGTCTGGGCAGCCGACCGAATCTCATCATCGACACCGTCGGCGGTGCGGTGCTCGGCGAGGCGATCGAGTCGCTCGAGCCGCAGGGGCTGCTGGTCACGGTGGCGACACCGGTCCGCGATCAGCCGATCAGCTTCCGGACTTGGCGGCGGGACCGCTCTGCCGGTGGACGGATCGTGTTCCTCGACGACCTCGACGAGGTCACCGCGCACGACACGCTGCACGCGGATCTCGTGCGCCTGGTCCGGCTGGTGGCGGAGACGAAGCTCGACCTCGGCGTGGAGGTGGAGCGGCCGTGGCAGGAGGCGGCGGAGGTGATCGACGCGGTGCGCGAGCGGCGGATCAAAGGGCGCGCCGTGCTCCGGGTCCGGAAGTACGCGCCGTGACCGGAATGCGGCCCGAGCGGGGATGAGCACCTACCATTCCGCTTATGTCTGAACTGCAGGGTGGGCCGGGTGCCCTGTTCGCCATCGGTGGTGCCGAGGACAAGCTGAAGAAGCGGACGGTGCTGCAGGAGTTCGTCGAGGCGGCAGGTGGGTCGAAGGCGCGGATCGTCGTGGTGCCCACGGCGTCCGCGCTGGGGCCCGACGTGATCGACGTGTACCGGGCGCTGTTCGCGGCGCTCGGCGCCGAGAGCGTGGTCGGCGTCCGCCCGGAGAACCGGGGGGACGCCGACGATCCGGCCTTCATCGCGCCGCTGAACGACGCCACCGGGATCTTCATGACCGGCGGCAACCAGCTCAAGCTCGCGGGGGTCGTCACCGGTACGGCGTTCGGCCGGGCGGTGACGGCCGCGCACGCGCGTGGTGCGGCAGTCGGCGGTACGTCGGCGGGCGCGAGCATCCTGGCCGAGCACATGATCGCGTTCGGGCGGTCCGGGGCCACCCCGCGGCAGCGGATGAGTCAGCTGTCCGGCGGGCTCGGCCTGGTGCAGGGCGCGATCGTCGACCAGCACTTCGCGCAGCGGAACCGGTACGGCCGGCTGCTGTCGCTGGTCGCGCAGTCCCCCGGCCTGCTCGGGATCGGCGTCGACGAGGACACCGCGGCGGTGGTCCGCGGCAGTCACCTGGAGGTCGTCGGCCGGGGCGCGGTGACGATCTTCGACGGCACCCGGATCACGTCGAACGCACACAACGCGAAGCGCTCCGAGCCGATCCTCGCGTCCGGTGTGGTGCTGCACGTGCTGCCCGCGACCGCGACGTTCGACCTGCAGAACCGCGTGCTGCTGTCGTACGGCCCGCAGCCGCCGGCCGCGGAGATCGCCGAGATGGCGGCCGCCGAGGCGGACCTGCGCAAGCTCGCGAAGGAGATCGCCGCGGAGGGCGTGTCGCCGCGGTACTACGCCGAACGCAAGCGGCGGGCGGGACGCCGTACCAAGGCTGCTGCCGCCGGGGAGTCCAGACCGGAGGCGACCGAGCCGATCAAGGCCGGCGCCGACCCAGAGCTCCCCGACCGCACGCAACCAGAACAGTGACGCCCCATGACCGATGCAACACCCTCGCCTGACCTGAAGATCATCGAGACCCGCGTCTACCGCGGCCCGAACGTCTGGAGCTACGACCCCGCGATCCACCTGGTCGTCGACCTCGGCTCGCTGGAGAAGTTCCCCTCGAACACCATCCCGGGCTTCACCGAGCGCCTCCTGGCCGACCTCCCGCGCCTGGACCAGCACCACTGCTCGCGCGGCCGCCGTGGCGGGTTCATCGAGCGGCTGTACGAAGGCACCTGGCTCGGCCACATCGCCGAGCACGTGTCGCTCCAGCTGCAGCAGGAGGCCGGCCACGACATGCGCCGCGGCAAGACCCGGCAGGTGAAGGGTTCGCCCGGCGTCTACAACATCACCTACGCGTACGCCGACGAGGCGGTCGGGCTGGCCGCGGGCGAACTCGCCGTACGGTTCGTGAACAACCTGGTCGAACCGGACCCGGCGTTCGACTTCACCCAGGAGCTCGAGAAGTTCATCAAGCAGGCCGAGCGGACCGCGTTCGGCCCGTCCACGCAGGCGATCGTGGACGAGGCGGTGTCCCGGGACATCCCGTGGATCCGGCTGAACAAGGCCAGCCTGGTGCAGCTCGGGCAGGGCGTGCACGCGAAGCGGATCCGGGCCACGATGACGTCCGAGACCGGGTCGATCGCGGTGGACGTCGCGAGCGACAAGGACCTGACCACCCGGCTGCTCGCGTCCGCCGGCCTGCCGGTGCCGCGGTCGGAGTCGATCCGGACCGTCGAGGAAGCGGTCGGCGTCGCGAACAAGATCGGGTACCCGGTCGTCTGCAAGCCGCTGGACGGCAACCACGGCCGCGGCGTCTGCCTGAACCTGCAGGACGCCGACGCACTCCGCGAGGCGTTCCCGATCGCGGCCGAGCAGTCCCGGCGCGGCTTCGTGATCGTGGAGAACTTCGTCACCGGCAAGGACTACCGGTGCCTGATCATCAACGGCCGGATGGAGGCGATCGCCGAACGCGTGCCCGCGCACGTGGTCGGCGACGGCGTCCACACGGTCGCCGAACTCGTTGACATCACCAACGCCGATCCGCGCCGCGGCGTCGGGCACGAGAAGATCCTCACCCGGATCACGGTGAACGCGGCGGCCCGGCAGCTGGTCCGCGACCAGGGCTTCGAGCTGGACGACGTACCGCCAGAGGACGTGATGGTGAAGCTGACGCTCACCGGGAACATGTCCACCGGCGGGATCTCCATCGACCGGACCTGGGAGGCGCACCCGGAGAACGTCGAGATCGCCGAGGAGGCGGCCCGGATGATCGGGCTGGACATCGCCGGCATCGACTTCATCTGCCCGGACATCACCCAGCCCGTCCGCGAGACCGGCGGCGCGATCTGCGAGGTGAACGCGGCGCCCGGGTTCCGGATGCACACCAACCCGACGATCGGCGAGCCGCAGTACATCGCGAAGCCGGTCGTGGACATGCTGTTCCCGCCCGGCGCGACCAGCCGGATCCCGATCGTCGCGGTGACCGGGACGAACGGCAAGACCACCACCGCGCGGATGATCAGCCACGTCTTCAAGGGTCTCGGCCGCAAGGTCGGGATGACGTCGACCGACGGCATCGTGATCGACGAGCGGCTGGTGATCCGGCAGGACGCGTCCGGCCCGAAGTCGGCGCGGATGGTGCTGCAGAACCCGCGGGTCGACTTCGCGGTCTTCGAGGTGGCCCGCGGCGGGATCCTGCGCGAGGGCCTCGGGTACGAGCGGAACGACGTGGCCGTCGTACTGAACGTGCAGCCCGACCACCTCGGGATGCGCGGCATCGAGACGCTGGAGCAGCTCGCCGACGTGAAGTCGGTGCTGGTCGAGGCGGTGCCGCGGACCGGGTACGCCGTCCTGAACGCCGACGACCCGCTGGTCCGGAAGATGCGCCGCAAGTGCTCCGGTCAGGTCGTCTGGTTCAGCATGTCCGAGCCGGGCAGCGAGGTCCGCGACTACATCGAGGGGCACTGCCGGCGCGGCGGGCGGGCCGTGGTGCTGGAACGCTCGGACCTCGGCGACATGATCGTGGTGAAGCACGGCCGCCGGTCGATGCAGCTCGCCTGGACGCACTTGCTGCCGGCAACGTTCGGCGGGCGGGCGATGATGAACGTGCAGAACGCGATGGCGGCCGCCGCCGCGGCGTTCGCGGCCGGTGCGCCGCTGCACGACATCCGGCAGGGCCTGCGGACGTTCAACACGTCGTACTACCTGTCCCCCGGGCGGCTGAACGAGATCGACGTCGACGGGCGCAGCGTGATCGTCGACTACTGCCACAACGCGCCCGCGATGCGGATGCTCGGCGACTTCGTCGACCGGCTCGGCGAGAGCCTGAACGCGTCGTCGGAGCTGGGGCGGCCGTCCCGGATCGGCGTGGTCGCGACCGCGGGCGACCGGCGCGACGACGACATCCGCGAACTCGGCGAGGTCGCTGCGCAGCACTTCGACGCGGTCGTGGTCCGCGAGGACGCCCGGCTGCGCGGCCGCAAGCGCGGCGAGTCCGCGGACCTGGTCACGGCCGGCGTCCGGGCCGCGATGGAGGACGGCGCCCGCTGCCGGCGGGTGGACGTCGTCCTCGACGAGCTCGAGGCGGTCCGCTACGCGCTCGACCTGTCGAACCCGGGCGACCTCGTGGTGCTGTGCGTCGACCAGCACCAGTCCGTGCTGGCCGAACTCGAGTCGGTCTCCCACCTGGCCCAGGCGGGCGCCCGCTCCGGCGACGAGGGCGGCGACCCGGACTTCGTCCAGCCCGACGAGGAGATCGCGGAAGAGGCAATGACCTGACCAGGCAGCGGCTGATCAGGACGCCGGTTGCTGCCGCTTCGGCAGCAGCCGGCGGCGCGGCTCCACCTGGTCGATCCAGTCGAGGTCGTCGGACAGTACGGCGTCGTTCGACTTCCCGGCGTACGGGTCCGGCGGCGGTGGTGCCGGCGGCAGGGCGCGCAGCTTGAGCGTGACCATGGGGATCGCCAGCAGTACGCCGACCACCATCCACGGCCAGTACGTGCGCAGCAGCGGCTCGAACGACTGGAAGAACGCGTCCGTCGAGGCGTTGCCGACCGAATCCATCGGCTTCCCGGTGGACGCGCTGATCAGCCGCACCGACTCGACGACGGCGAAGCAGACGACGTAGAACCCGGTGAGCGGGATCCATGCGCCGACCGAGCGCCAGCCGCGCTTCCAGCAGGCGATGTAGAGCAGCAGCGCGAGCCCCGCGCCGACGAGCGCGCCGTTCAGCTGCCACAGCCAGCGCCAGTCGGTCAGCTGCTCGGCCGGCCGCATCGCGGTCCACGCGACCGGCAGCGCCAGCGCGAACGCCGCGACCACCGAGCTCCGGGCCCCGATCGCGCCGAAGAACGCACCGACGGCGGTTGCCACCAGCAACGTGATCAGCAGCTTCAGCTCGCCGAACGACGTCCCGGTCGCCCACCACAGGCCCGCGGCAACGACCAGTACGACGGGTACGGCGATCCGGATCCGGCCGATCAGCAGCCCGGCGAGCACGCCGCCGGTCAGGCCGCCGAGCACCAGCAGGTCGATCCGCGGCGGCACGAAGTACGTCGTACCCTCCGGGAGTCCCTTCAGGTACGTCGCGGAGAAGCCGCCCACGAACCAGGCGACCACCGCGGCCGGGATCGACCACAGGTAGCGCATCACAACCCCGTTCCCACCCCAGCGGGCGGACCGTCGGGGCTAGTGCTGGGCTCTCTCGACCTTGCTCTTCAAGGTCTCCGGTGTGTCGACAGTAGCTCCCTCGGACCGCAACCAGGCGTCAAGACTCGCCCGATCCTGCAGAGACATCACCGCCACCACATCACCCGCCCTGGCCTCGGCGACCAGCGCCTGCGCCGCTTCCAGCTCGGTCGGGAAGGCCGGCACGTCCTCCACGCCGACCGACGCGGCCCCGGCCCGGAACACCGCCTCGAGCTCGGCCGGCGGCCGTCCGCGCAGGTAGTCGCTCTTGTGGCCGATCGCGACCCGGTCGGTCGCCCGGGCGCCCATCGCGCCGAGCGTGGCGACCATGTCGTCGGCCCGGTCCCCCGGCGAGCCGAGCGCCAGCATCAGCCGCCCGCCCTCGGGTTTGACGCCGTTCATGATCTCGATCAGCGCCTCCAGGCCGGCCTCGTTGTGCGCGAGGTCGATCACCACGGTGAAGTCGCGCAGCGAGTACATGTTCATCCGGCCGGGGTTGTTCTCGTTCGGCGCGAACGTACTGAGCCCCTCGATCACCGCGGCCCGCGGCAGCCCGAGCCCGAGCGCCGCCGACGCCGCGGCCAGCGTGTTCTCCACGTTGTAGTGCGACAGCCCGGACAGCGTCATCGGTACGTCGACCACCTTGAGCAGCGGCTCCGGGTCGCGGGCGTTGTCCAGCACCGTGACGAACCCGTCGAGCACGGTGGTCGCCCGGCCGCCCTCGTCGAGCACGGTCCGGATCGACGGCGAGTCGGGGTCGCGGGAGAACACCCAGCACTTGGCCGGTGAGCCGAGCCGCATCGCGAAGGTCCGCGGGTCATCGCCGTTCACGACGCACCAGCCGCGCGGCCGGGTGATCTGTGTGATCACGGCCTTCACCTCGGCCAACTGGTCGACGGTGTCGATGCCGCCCAGCCCGAGGTGGTCCGCGGTGACGTTGGTGACCACCGACACGTCGTTGTACGCCACGCCGACGCCGCGGCGCAGGATCCCGCCGCGCGCGGTCTCGACCACGGCCAGCTGGATCCCGGGGCGGGACAGCACCTGGGCGGCACCGCTCGGGCCGGAGAAGTCGCCGTACTTGATCAGTTCGCCGTCGAAGTACACGCCGTCGGTGCTGCACCAGCCGACGTGCAGGTCGGCGGCGCGGCCGATGTGCGCGATCATCCGCGACGTCGTGGTCTTGCCGTTCGTCCCGGTCACGGCGACCACCGGCACCTTCGGCCGCAATGTCGGCGGCGGGTTGCCCGGCGGCTCGTCCCGGACGCGCTCACCGACGGCCGTGATCAGCTCGCCCAGGTCGTCCGCGCCGAACGCGTCCAGCACCTCGACGATCGCCGCCCCGAGCGCCCGCGCCCGGCCCTCGTGTGCCCACGGGAACGCCACCACGAGCCGCCGTACGTCGGACTCCGGGCGCACCCGGACACCGATCCGGCCGATCCCCGCGGTGCGCGCGATCCGCCGTACGACGTGACCGACGACGCGGATCGCGAACCGCTGCCGGAAGCCGGAGCCGATCCGGCCCGGACGGGTGGCGCCGAGGCCGATGGCCTGCGCGTACGCCTTCGCGGCCGGGGCGGGCGCGTCGACCAGCGAGGTCAGGTCCAGCGTCAGCTTGACCGCGGCGCGGCTGAAGTAGAGGTTGGCGCCGTCCAGGACGCGAAGCTCCACCAGGGAAGTAGACACCTATCACGCTCCCATCGCGTGGTAGCCGCCGTCGACGTGCACGATCTCGCCGGTCGTCGAGGGGAAGAAGTCACTGAGCAGGCCGACGATGGTGCGCCCGGTCGGCTCCAGGTCGGACGGGTCCCAGCCCAGCGGGGCGCGGTCCAGCCACGGCTCCTCGAACTTCTCGAAGCCCGGGATCGCCTTCGCGGCCAGCGTCTTCAGCGGGCCGGCCGACACCAGGTTGCAGCGGATGCCCCGCGCGCCGAGGTCGCGCGCGAGATACCGGTTGGTCGACTCGAGCGCCGCCTTCGCGACCCCCATCCAGTCGTACCCGGGCCAGGCCACGGTCGCGTCGAAGGTCATCCCGACCACGCTGCTCCCCCGGCTCATCAGCGGCGCGCACGTGACCGCGAGGGCCTTCAGGCTGTACGCCGAGACGTGCACGGCCTGCGCCACGTCGTCCCACGGGCCGTCCAGGAACTTGCCGCCGAGAATCGTCTCCGGGTTCCCGTACGCGATCGAGTGCACGACCCCGTCCAGTCCGTCGACGTGCTCCCGCACCGCGTCGGGCAGCGCCGCCAGGTGCTCGGCGTTCGTGACGTCCAACTCCAGCACCGGCGGCTCGACCGGCAGCCGCTTGGCGATCCGCTTGGTGATGCTCAGCGCGCGGCCGAAGTTCGAGATCAGCACCGTCGCGCCCTGCTCCTGCGCGACCTTGGCCGTGGCGAAGCCGATCGACGAGTCGAGCGTGACGCCGGCGACCAGGACCCGCTTGCCGTCGAGGATGCCCATCAGTGGCCCATCCCGATGCCGCCGTCGACCGGGATCACCGCGCCGGTGATGTACCCGGCCTCCTCCGAGGACAGCCAGCGGACCGCGTTCGCGATCTCCGAGGTCAGGCCGAAACGCCCGAGCGGGATCTGGCTCAGGTACTGCTTCTGCGTCTCCTCCGGCAGCACCGCGGTCATGTCGGTCTCGACGAACCCGGGCGCCACCACGTTCGCGGTGATGCCGCGGCTGCCCAGCTCGCGGGCGATCGAGCGGGCCATCCCGATCAGGCCGGACTTGCTGGCCGCGTAGTTCACCTGGCCCGGCGAGCCGAGCAGGCCGACCACCGAGGAGATGAACACGATCCGGCCCTTGCGCAGCCGCAGCATGCCCTTCGCGGCCCGCCGGGCGACGCGGAACGAGCCGGTCAGGTTGGTCTGCACGACCTGGTCCCAGTCCTCGTCGGACATCCGCAGCAGCAGCGTGTCGCGGGTGATGCCGGCATTCGCCACCAGCACCTCGACCGGGCCCTGCTGCTCCGCGATCGTGTCGAACGCGGCGTCGACCTGCGCCTGGTCGGTGATGTCGCACTTCACCCCGAGGAAACCCTCCGGCGGCGGGCTCGAGTTGTAGGTCACGGCGACCTGGTCACCGGCCTCCTTGAACGCGGTAGCGATCGCCAGACCGATACCCCGGTTGCCTCCGGTCACCAGCACAGACCTGCCCACAAGCCCTCCTCACGTCGTCGGTCGGAGGAACGCTATCCCACTCGGGCCGGTGCGCAGATCTCAGGAGTCTTCGAGCCGGAAACCGACCTTCATCGTCACCTGGTAGTGGTCGATCTGGTTGTCTTCGATGTGCCCGCGAATATCGGTCACCTCGAACCAGTCGAGGTGCCGCAGCGTCTCGCCGGCACGGGTGATCCCGTTGGTGATCGCCTGGTTCAGACCCTCCTTGGAGGTGCCCACGATCTCCGTGACGCGGTACGTGCGATCGGTCATGACATACCTGCTTCCAGCCTGGCTGCGCTTGGGCGGACGGCGCGGCGTACCGTTGTTCCTGGTGAGGAGGATAGATGTCGAGACGCCATGAGCGGAGCGGCGCGGCGGTCATCTCGGTGACCAGTGCGCAGCCGGGCCGGTCCGAGGATCTGGACAGCCGGATCGTGCGGTACGCCTGGATGATGTCGATCCGGGTGGTGTGCTTCATCCTCGCGGTGGTCACCCCGTCGCCGTGGCGCTGGGCCTTCGTGGTCGGCGCGATCGCACTGCCGTACTTCGCGGTCGTGCTGGCCAACGCCCACCGGTCCGCGACCCAGGGCGGCGCGAGCCCGTTCATCGCCCCCGGCCGGACCGCGATCGGGGACGGCCGGACGACCGTCGTACGGGCCGACGAGGAGCCGGTTCAGGACGGCGGAACCGACACCGAAAAGTGATCTGGGCCGGGACTGGAAAACTTGGACTGATTCGTGTCAGAATCTCCCGCGTGCCTTGAAGTTCAGCAGTGGAATTCAGGGACTTGATGCGGCGTCGGACGGCTCCCCCCGTGGCTGTCCGACGTCGCTTCATTTTTGCCCTTATTGATTATTGAGACATCAGGAATATCGGGAATGTGACTGACGAACCTGCTCCGACCACCTGCTCCGCCAGGGGCTGCGGCAACGCCGCCACCTGGGCGTTGCGCTGGAACAACCCGAAGATCCACACGCCGGACCGGCGGAAGACCTGGCTCGCCTGCGACGAACACAAGGACAGCCTGTCGGACTTCCTCGACCGGCGGTCATTCCTGCGCGAGGTCGAACCATTCAGCTAAGGAATGTCGAGCGCACACGCCAGCGACATACCGAAAAAGCACATTTCCGGATTAGGCCGGTCAACCGCCGATCGCGGACATCGGCCGGGCCGGTTGCAGGAAGCTCGGGTCGTTGATGCCGTGGCCCGGGTGTTTGCGGAGCATCGCGCGCCGCCAGCGGTCGGCCAGTTCCGCATCGTCGGCGCCGGCGCGCAGCGCGGACCGCAGATCGGACTCGGTGCGCGCGAACAGGCAGTCGCGGATCTGACCGTCGGCGGTCAGCCGGACCCGGTCGCAGTCCCCGCAGAACGGCCGGGTCACCGACGCGATGATGCCGACGGTCCGCGGACCGCCGTCGACCAGGAACGACTCGGCCGGCGCGCTGCCGCGCTTCGACGCGTCGTCCGGGGTCAGGTGGAACCGGTCGGTGAGCATGCCGAGGATGTCGTCGGCGGTCACCATCGTCGCCCGGTCCCAGCCGTGCTGGGCGTCCAGCGGCATCTGCTCGATGAACCGCAGTTCGTACCCGCGGGCGAGGCAGAACTCCAGCAACTGCGGCGCTTCGGTGTCGTTCACGCCGCGCATCAGGACCGCGTTCACCTTCACCGGCGTCAGGCCGGCGTCGTGCGCGGCCTCGAGTCCGGCGATCACGTCCTTGAGCCGGTCCCGCCGCGTGAGCTGCTTGAACGTGTCCGCGTTCACGGCGTCGAGGCTGACATTCACCCGGTCCAGACCGGCATCCTTCAGCGCCTGCGCCTGGCGGGCCAGCCCGATGCCGTTGGTGGTCAGCGAGATCTCCGGGCGCGGCGCGAGCTCCGCCGTACGGGCGACGATGCCGACCAGGCCGCGGCGCAGCAGCGGCTCGCCGCCGGTGAAGCGGATCTCGTGCACGCCGAGCTGGGTGACCGCGACCGAGACCAGGCGGACGACCTCGTCGTCGGTGAGCAGCTCGGGCTTGCCGAGCCAGTCCAGGCCTTCCTCCGGCATGCAGTACGTGCAACGGAGATTGCAGCGGTCCGTGAGCGAGACCCGCAGGTCGGTCGCGACCCGGCCGTAGCGGTCCGCCAGGCCCAGTTGAGTCGCTTCCCGGATCGCCGTCATCCCCCCAGCGTACGTGCCGGGCGTCAGGCATTTCAGGGGATGGCTTAAGTTCGAGACGTGGGTCGTGTGATGAACATCCGCTGGATCACTGCCGCGCTGGGAGTTCTGGCGCTGGCCGCCGTGTGCGTTCTGCTCGGCCGCTGGCAGCTGCACCGGCTCGACGAACGCAAGGCGCGCAACGAGGTGACCAGGTCGAACCTGGCCGCCGCGCCCGCGCCCCTGGACCAGATCGTCGGACCGCAGGCCGTTGTCGGCGACCAGCACGCCTGGCGCACCGCGATCGTCACCGGGCACTACGACGCGTCGAAGCAGGTCGTCCTCAAGTACCGCAACGTCGAGGACAAGCCAGGCTTCGAGATCGTCACGCCGCTGATGCTGCCGGACGGGAAGGCGGTACTGGTCGACCGCGGCTTCATCGCCCGGCAGAGCTCGGAGCTGATGCCGGTGAACGTCCCCGCCGTACCGAGCGGCGAGGTCACCGTCACCGGGCGCCTGCAGCGCAGCGAACGCGGCGGCAGCACCAACGGCGGTACGCCGGACGACGGCACCGCCCGGCTGATCAACGGTCCCGACTTCGCGAAGGTCCTCGGGCTGAACCTGTACGACGGCTACATCCAGATCACCAAGCAGGACCCGGCCAACGACCCGTCGTTCGGCGGGTTCCCCGGCCCCGAGATCGATGACGGTCCACACTTCTTCTACGCACTGCAGTGGTTCTTCTTCGCGCTGCTGGCGATCGGTGGACTGGTCTACTTCACGAAAACGGGAGGTCGCGGTGGCAAGTCGGGGGACGACGTCGAGCAGCCCGCGGTCCACGCCGGCGCGCCGGATTGAGGACTACGCGCTGATCGGTGACCTGCAGACCGCCGCACTGGTGTCGAAGCAGGGCTCGATCGACTGGCTGTGCTTCCCGCGGTTCGACTCCCCCGCCTGCTTCGCGGCGCTGCTCGGCACCGAGGACAACGGCCACTGGCGGATCGCGCCGCGGGACGCGGACGCGGTCAGCAGCCGGCACTACCGCGGCGACACCCTGGTCCTGGAGACCGAGTGGTCGACGCCGACCGGCACGGTGCGGGTGATCGACTTCATGCCGCCCCGGGACGCGGCACCGGACGTGGTCCGGATCGTCGAGGGCGTGCACGGCACGGTCGAGATGCGGTCCGAGCTGAAGCTGCGGTTCGACTACGGTCACGTCGTTCCGTGGGTACGCCGTTCCGACGGGCAGATCGACGCGATCGCCGGACCGGACGCGGTCTCGCTGCGCTCCGACGTCCACCAGTACGGCCGCGACCTCACGACGTACGGCGATTTCCGCGTCGGCAAGGGCGACCGCGCCTGGTTCGTGCTGACCTGGCACCCGTCGCACCACCCGGTGCCGCGGGCCACGGACGCGATCGCGTCGCTGCGGCCGACCGAGGACTTCTGGACCGACTGGATCGGCCGCAGTACGAGCACCACCGAGCTCAGCGAGGAGGTGACGCGGTCGATCCTGACGCTGAAGGCGCTGACGTACGCGCCGTCCGGGGGGATCGTCGCGGCCCCGACCACCTCGCTGCCCGAGACGCTCGGCGGCGCGCGCAACTGGGACTACCGGTACTGCTGGTTGCGCGACGCAACGATGACGCTGTCGGCGATGCTGCGCGCCGGATACTCCGACGAGGCCGAGGCCTGGCGGAACTGGCTGCTCCGCGCGATCGCCGGCTCCCCGCAGGACGTGCAGATCATGTACGGCGTGACCGGCGAGCGCCGGCTCACCGAGTTCGAGGCCGGCTGGCTGCCCGGGTTCGCCGGGTCGGCACCGGTGCGGATCGGGAACGCGGCCGCCGAACAGCTGCAGATCGACGTGTTCGGCGAGGTGATGGACGTGCTCGCGCTCGCCCGCGAACACCAGATCGGGGCGATCGAGGAGGCCTGGCAGGTGCAGCGCGGGCTGATGCGGCACCTGGACGACGTGTGGAACCAGCCCGACGAAGGGATCTGGGAGGTCCGCGGCGGGCGCCAGCACTTCACGTACTCGAAGGTGATGGCCTGGGTCGCGTTCGACCGGGCCGCGCGGGCGGTCGAGCGGTTCGGACTGACCGGGCCGGCCAAGGAGTGGCGGGCGCGCGCGGACGAGATCCACCAGGCGGTCTGCGCGCAGGCGTACGACCCAGACCGGAACACGTTCACGCAGGCGTACGGCAGCAAGGCGCTCGATGCCGCCGTACTGCTGATCCCGCAGGTCGGGTTCCTGCCGGCCGACGATCCGCGAGTGGTCGGCACGGTGGACGCCGTCCAGCGTGAGCTGACCGCCGACGGGTTCGTCCGGCGGTACCTGACCGAGCACACCGACGACGGGCTGAGCGGCGACGAGGGCACGTTCCTGATCTGCTCGTTCTGGCTGGCCGACGCGCTGGCGATGGTCGGCCGGGTCGGCGAGGCCCGCGACCTGTACGAGAAGCTGGTTGCCCTGCGCAACGACGTCGGGCTGCTCGCCGAGGAGTACGACGTGAGCTCCGGGCGGATGCTCGGGAATTTCCCGCAGGCGTTCTCGCACCTCGGCCTGGTCAACACCGCGTGGCACCTGACCACGGCCGAGTCCCCGCTGCGCAGGTCGGCGTACTAGTTTCTTGCCGTCGGCCACCGTCGAGGTGCGCGCCGGGGTGCGGTGCGGCAGGATGGTGCCGTGGACCTCGGACTGCGCGATCGCACCTACATCGTCACCGGCGCCAGCGCCGGGCTCGGCTTCGCCACGGCGAAGGCGCTGGCCGCCGAAGGCGCCCGGCTGGTGATCTCCAGCCGGAACGAGGAGTCGATCTCCCGGGCCGCCGCGGAACTGTCAGGGCTGGGCGCGAACGTCGTCGGGATCCCGGTCGACAACGCCGACCCGGAGAGCGCGGAGCGGCTGGCCGCGACCGCGATCGCCAAGTGGGGCGAGCTGCACGGCGCGCTGATCAGCGTCGGCGGCCCGCGCGCCGGGACCGCGCTGGACACCGACGAGGAGGACTGGCGGGCGGCGTTCGACAGCGTGTTCCTCGGCGGGCTGCGGATCGCCCGGGCGGTCGCGCGGGCCGGCGCGGAGGGTACGTCGATCGCGTTCGTGCTGTCGTCGTCGGTGAAGTCCCCGATCAACGGGCTGGCGATCTCGAACGGTCTCCGCCCCGGGCTGGCGATGGTCGCGAAGACGCTCGCCGACGAGCTCGGGCCGAACGGCATCCGGGTGAACGGCCTGATGCCGGGCCGGATCTCCACCGACCGGCTGAAGGAGCTCGACGGCAGGTCGAGTGACCCGGAGGCGGCCCGCCGCGCGGCGGAGAAGACCATCCCGCTGCGCCGCTACGGTACCCCCGACGAGTTCGGCCGGGTCGCCGCGTTCGTCCTCTCCCCGGCCGCCTCCTACCTCACCGGCGCGATCATCCCGATCGACGGCGGAGCGCTCCGGACAATCTGATCAGCCCCACTGACCGGGGACGTAGTCGCCGGCCGGTTGCTGGGTGATGATGTTGATGCGGTTCCAGGTGTTGATCCCGGCGATGGCGGCGACCAGGGCGCCGAGCTGTTCCTCGGTGTAGTACTTCGCCGCGTTCTGCCACACGTCGTCGGGGACTCCCCCGGCGGCGTCGGCGATCCGGGTGCCGGCCTCGGCGAGCGCCAGCGCGGCCCGCTCCTCCTCGGTGAAGACCGTGGCCTCACGCCAGACCGCGACCAGGTTGATCCGGACCGCGGTCTCGCCGTGGTGCGCGGCGTCCTTCGAGTGCATGTCCACACAGACCGCGCAGCCGTTGATCTGGCTGACCCGCAGCTCGAGCAACTCCAGCGTGCTGAGCGGCACGCCCGCATCCATCGCACCGCGCGCGGCGGCGTTGAAGTGCTTGATGAACTTGCGCAGCACCGGGTTGGCGAACAGGTCCAGACGAGCGTTCATAACAGGTGTCTCCTTGCGAATGAGCAGGTTGATACCCACCCGACGAGACAGCCGCCCGAAGTGTCAGTCCGGGATTCTGTTGCCCTGCTCGTCCCAGTGCTCAGCGACCTTCTTGCTCGGCTGCACCCGCGGCGGCTCGCCCGGCATCTTCGGGTAGTCGGGCGGGAAGTTCAGCTCGCCACCCGGCAGCTCGTCCCACAACCGCAGCAGCGGATCGAGCGCGTACGCCGTCTCGTCCATGCCGGCCCACGGGTCGCCGTCGGCGAGGTACTCCGGCACCCTGTGCAGGTTGAACGCTCGCGGGTCGTCGACGCCGGCGAGCCGCTCCCACGACATCGGCGTACTGACCGGCGCCCCGGGACGCGGCCGGAGCGACCAGGCGCCGGCGACCGTGCGGTCGCGGAGGTTCTGGTTGAAGTCGAGGAAGATCGAGGCGTCGCCGCGCTCCTCCTTCCACCAGGCGGTGGTGACGCCATCATCGCGGCGCTCCAGTTCCCGCCCGAGCCCGATCGCGGCGTGCCGGACCTCGTCGAACGACCACTCGGGCCGGATCCGCACGTAGATGTGGATGCCCCGGTTGCCACTGGTCTTCGGGTACCCGCGCAGGCCCAGCTCCTCGAGCAGCTCCCGCGCCACGCCGGCCACCCGGCGGGCGTCGGCGAACGTCGCACCCGGCTGTGGATCGAGGTCGATGCGCAGCTCGTCGGGCCGGTCGAGATCGGTCTTCCGGACCGCCCACGGGTGGAAGGTCAGCGTGCCCATCTGCGCCGCCCAGATCGCCGCGGCCGGCTCCGACAGGCACAGCTCGTCGATCGGCCGGCCGTTCGGCGTCAGCACCCGGCAGGTCTCCAGCCAGTCCGGCGCGCCCTTCGGCAGCCGCTTCGAGTAGAACCCGTCGCCGGTCTGCCGGCCGATCGAGTCCACCGACAGCGTCATCCCCTCGCGCCACCCGCCGGGCCAGCGTTCCAGCGCGACCGGCCGGTCCCCCGAGGCGTGCATGAACGCCGGCGCCACGGCGGCGAAGTACTCGCAGACCTGCAGCTTCGTGACCTCCGGCGCCCAGTCGGTCGCCTCGTAGACCACCCGCTCCGGACTGGAGACCCGGACCTCGCGCTCCCCCACGGTGAGCATCACCGCCGTGCTCTTCGCCATGGCCAGACGCTATCGCCCCGGCAGGACAAATTCCGTGGACCGCACGGGAAAGGCAACTTTTCTCGACCCCTGGCCACCGTAGGTGACTGGGCGGTAACGTTCCAGCACCTCGTTCCTGGGGCGTGAGGCCTCCGGGACACCTGACAAGGAGCGCGAGGATGAACAGATCCGCCCTGTTCGCCGCTGCGACTGCAGTGGCGACCACCACCGCCCTCGGACTGACCAGCGCATCTACTGCCACCGGTGCACCGACGGCAAGCCCTGTCCCCACCCCGGCCGCGGCCGTCGCGAAGGCCAAGGAGGCGATCAGCGGCAACCTGGCCGCGCTGCGCGCCGGCTCCGCCGACGCCTTCGTGGTCAAGGACGTGATCGTCGACAAGGACGGCAGCAGCCACGTGCGGATGGACCGCACTGTCGGCGGCCTCCCGGTCCTCGGCGGCGACGTCGTCGTCCACGAGACCAAGGACGGCGCCTTCAAGGGTGCCAGCCTGACGCTCACGAAGAGCGCGAACATCAGCCGTACGCCGAAACTCAGCGGCGCCACCGCGACCGCGAAGGCGCTGACCAAGGGCCTCAAGGCCGAAGGCAAGCCCAGTCTGGTGATCGAGGCCCGCAAGGGCGCGCCGCGACTGGCCTACCTGATCACCACGGTCGGCACCCAGAAGGACGGTACGCCGAGCCGCATCACGACCACCGTCGACGCCCTGACCGGCGCGAAGCTGATCAGCGAGCAGCACATCGAGACAGCCACCGGCGACGGCAAGAGCCTGTACTCCGGGACCGTGCCGCTGGAGACGAGTACGGCGACCGGCGGCTTCACGCTGACCGACGCGACCCGCGGCGGCGGCTGGACCGGCGACGCGAACAACAAGACCGACTCGATCCTCTGCCAGCTCTTCCAGCTGGGCTGCACGGCGGCGACGAAGTTCACCGACGCGGACAACCACTGGGGCAACGGCACGAACTCCGACCGGGCGAGCGCTGCCGTCGACGCGCACTACGGCGCGGCGACGACGTACGACTACTACAAGAACGTCCAGGGCCGGAACGGGATCTTCGGCGACGGCAAGGGCGTTCCGAGCCGGGTGCACTACGGCTCGAACTACGTGAACGCGTTCTGGGACGGCAAGCAGATGACGTACGGCGACGGCGACAACGTTGCCGCCGGCCCGCTCGTGTCGCTGGACGTGGCCGGTCACGAGATGTCCCACGGCGTCACCGAGCACACCGCGAACCTCACGTACTCCGGTGAGTCGGGCGGCCTGAACGAGGCCACCAGCGACATCCTCGGCACGATGGTCGAGTTCTACGCGAACAACCCGGCCGACCCGGGCGACTACTACATCGGCGAGAAGATCATGAAGGACCGCCCCGCATTGCGGTTCATGGACAAACCGAGCAAGGACGGCAAGTCGCCGGACTGCTACTCGTCGAGCGTGGGCAACCTGGACGTGCACTACTCGTCCGGGATCGCCAACCACTTCGCGTACCTGCTCGCCGAGGGCTCGGGCGCGAAGACGATCGGCGGGCTGCCGCACAACTCGCCGACCTGCGACGGTTCGACGCTGACCGGCATCGGGCACGACAAGCTCGGCAAGATCTGGTTCCGCGCCCTGACCACCTACATGACCAGCGGTACGACGTACGCGCAGGCCCGGACCGCGACGCTGAACGCGGCCTCCGACCTGTACGGCGCGAACAGCGCGGAGAAGGCCGCGGTGGCCACCGCCTGGACCGCCGTCAGCGTCAGCTGATCACCTGATTTCGCCGGTCCTGTCCCACTGGGGCGGACAGGACCGGCGAATGATCACCCCTGCTTTTCCGCAGCGCACCCGGTGTTCATGTGTTGGACCTTGGAAGGACCTGAGAGCAATGTGAGAATCCGGCCATGTCTGCCCTGAACGGACCACGGCGCCGCATCGGCGCTCTCGTGGTCGCCTCCAGTCTCGCCGTGGCCGGCGCCGCGACCCTGATCGCCCGGCCCGCCGACGCCGCGTCCACCGATGTGGTCATCACCGAGGTGTACGGCGGTGGCGGCAACAGCGGTGCGCCGTACACCAACGACTTCGTTGAGCTGACCAACAACAGCTCCGCCCCGGTCGACGTGAGCGGCTGGTCGATCCAGTACGCGTCCGCGGCCGGTACGTCGTGGCAGGTCACGAAGCTGACCGGCAGCATCGCGCCGGGCGCCGCGTACCTGGTCCAGGAAGGCGGCGGCGCCAACGGCCAGCCGATGCCGACGCCGGACGTCACCGGCACGATCCCGATGTCCGCCACCGCCGGCAAGGTCGCGCTGGTCACCAGCCAGACCGCGCTGGCCTGCGGCTCCGCGTGCCACGCCGACCCGGCGGTCCGCGACTACGTCGGATTCGGTACGGCGAACGACTCCGAGACGGCGCCCGCGCCGGGCCTGTCGAACACGACCTCCGCGGCCCGCTCGAACCCGAAGCAGGACACCGACAACAACAGCGCCGACTTCGTCGCGGGCAACCCGTCGCCGGGCACGCTGACCGGCGGACCTGCCGAGCCGCCGGTGGACGCCAAGATCCACGACATCCAGGGCGCCGCGCACCGCTCGCCGCTGGAGGGCAAGCGGGTCGGCAACGTCACCGGTGTGGTGACCGCGAAGAGCAGCAACGGGTTCTGGTTCCAGGACACCCAGCCGGACGACAACCCGGCCACCAGCGAAGGCATCTTCGTCTTCACCAGCTCCGCACCCACTGTGTCGGTCGGTGACGCGCTGAACGTCGAGGGCACGGTCGCCGAGTTCCGCCCGGGCGGCTCCGGCGGCACGACGAACCTCACCACGACGGAGCTCACCAACGCCAAGATCACCGTGACCGGCACGGCCGCCGTACCGGCTCCGACGATCGTCGGCCCGGGCGGGCGGGTGCCGCCGTCGACGGTGATCGAGGACGACTCGAACGGCGACGTCGAGAAGACCAGCACGGCGTTCGACCCGGCCAACGACGGGCTCGACTTCTGGGAGTCGCTCGAGGGCATGTGGATCGGCATCAACCAGCCGGAAGTCACCGGTCCGACCAGCTCGTTCCGCGAGCTGTCCGTCGTACCGGCCGGGTCCGGGGTCCGGACCGTCCGCGGCGGCATCCTGCTGCAGAAGACCGACTCGAACCCGGAGCGGATCCTGCTGGACGACGTCCTCACGCCGATTCCGGACGCGAAGACCGGCGACAAGCTGGCCGGGACCGTGACCGGTGTCGTCGACTACTCGTTCGGCAACTTCAAGTTCCTGCCGACCACCACGCCGACCGTGATCGACGGCGGGGTCAAGCGTGAGGTCACCAAGGCCTCCGGGCCGACGCAGCTGTCGGTGGCGACGTTCAACGTGGAGAACCTGGACCCGTCCGACGGCGACGCCAAGTTCGACGGGCTCGCGCAGGCCGTCGTCCACAACCTCGCCTCGCCGGACATCCTCGGCCTCGAGGAGGTCCAGGACAACGACGGCGCGGTCAACTCCGGTACGACGGCCGCGGACAAGACGCTGAACATGCTGACCGCGGCGATCCTGAAGGCGGGCGGCCCGACGTACGCCTGGAAGCAGATCGACCCGGTGAACAACGCCGAGGGCGGCGAGCCGGGCGGCAACATCCGGGTGGCGTTCATGTACCGGACCGACAAGCCGCTGACCTTCGTCGACACGCCCGGCGGCGGCTCGACGACCGCGACCACGATCGTCACCGACCACGCCGGCCGGCCGCACCTCAGCTCGTCGCCGGGTCGCGTCGACCCGGCCAACCCGGCCTGGGCCGCGACCCGGGTGCCGCTGGCTGGCGAGTTCAAGTGGCACGGGCAGACCGTGTTCGTGGTCGTGAACCACTTCAGCTCCAAGGGCGGCGACGACCCGCTGTGGGGCCGGTTCCAGCCGCCGGTGCAGTCCAGCGCGCCGAAGCGGCACCAGCAGGCCGCCGCGGTCCGCGGGTTCGTGGACCAGATCCTGGCGAAGGACAAGGGCGCGAACATCGTCGTACTCGGTGACCTGAACGACTTCGACTGGTCGCAGACCGCGGACATCCTGGTCGGCGCGGGCAAGACCGCGCTCGTCGACCTGCCGCGGACGCTGCCGCTGCCGGAGCGGTACAGCTACGTGTTCGAGGGCAACAGCCAGATCCTGGACCAGATCCTGGTGTCGCAGAACCTGCGGCCGACCTCGCAGTACGACGTCGTGCACATGAACGCGGAGTTCCCGGACCAGATCTCCGACCACGACCCGCAGGTGGTGAAGCTGACGCCGCTCCCGTCCTGGGTGCGCTAACCGGAGTGTTACGTCGGTCGCCCGGACGGGGTTTTCGCGTCCGGGCGGCCGATACTGGTGTGGTGACAGATGACACCAAGCAGTACGCCGTCCAGAAGTCCGACGCGGAGTGGAAGGCAGAGCTCTCCCCCGCCGAGTTCCACGTGTTGCGCCAGGCCGGCACCGAGCGGCCGTTCGTCGGTGAGTACACCGACACCAAGACGGTCGGTGTCTACAAGTGCCGGGCCTGCGACGCCGAGCTGTTCCGCAGCGAGACCAAGTTCGACTCGCACTGCGGCTGGCCGTCCTTCTTCGCCCCGCTCGCCGAGGACCGGGTCGAGTACATCGAGGACTCCACCCTCGGCATGAAGCGGGTCGAGGTCCGCTGCGCGAACTGCGGCTCGCACCTCGGTCACGTCTTCGAGGGCGAGGGCTACGGCACCCCGACCGACCTGCGGTACTGCATCAACAGCATCAGCCTCACCCTCGACCCGCTGTAGATTGACCCCAACTGGTGTTCCTGGGGAAGGAAATTGGTGGCTGACGACGTCCGTACACCGCAGGTCCTGGATGTGCTCTCCGCGGCCGAGCCGTGGGAGGTTCCGTCGGCGTGGACGGAACGCGTCCGGGCCCAGCTGAAGCTCTGGGCGGACGATCCGGAGGCGTTGCGGCCGCTGCGGCCGGAGGCGTTCCCGGACTTCGTGAAGGGGACGCCGGCCGCGGTCTGGTTCACCCATCAGGTCGCGCCGCTGCTGAGCGGGTGGATCCCGGTCCTGCACGGTGAGTACGCCGACCTGTCCACGGAGCTCACGCACGACTTCTACCGGCCGCCGTCCCGCCTCGGCGGCAACGGCCACGTGATCTACGCGGCGCCCACCGACTGGCACCTGCAGGCGATCGCCGGCGCCCGCGGCTTCCGCGAACTGGGCCGCAAGCACGCGCTGCTCGTGTCCCGCGACGTCGTCCGCCTGTTCGTGGACGCGCCCCCGCTGGCGGCCCGCGCCGAGGCACTGGCCGCCGCGTTCGAGCGGGCGGTGAACGACCGCGACGCCTTCCACCTGCACATCACCGGCGAGTACGACGAGATCGCGAAGTACTGGCGGACCGACGCGCTCACGCCGTCCGAGCGCGCCCTGCTCCCGGAGCTGGCCGGCCCGACCGCCGCGCTCCGGTACTCGCTGAACTCGATCCGCGACACGCACGCCCGGATGCTGATGGCGGTCCCGGACGAGTACGCCGGCGACTTCGCCCAGGTGCTGTCCGAGCTGATCCTGGCCGCCGGGCTGCGCGGCATCCCGCAGTCGGTGGCGAACATCCTCGGCGACGCCGCGGTCGACGTCCACCACGCGTTCGAGGACCTCCGCCCGCGGTTCAGCCTGCAGACCTGGCACGGCCACGTGAACCAGTGGATGTCCCGCGCGATCCGGAACGGGCAGTCACCGCTGGCCCGCGCGTGGGGCGCCGCCGCGGCGCGGGTCGGCGTACACCTGTCCGGCGTACTGACCAAGCAGCCGTGGCCGGAGCCGGAGATCCCCGACCTGACGACGCTGTTCCGGATGCTCGACCGGGAGCGCTGGAGCGCCCTGGAGACGGCCGCGGCGGCGGAGCAGGACAACTCGCTGGCCGCCGCGTGGAGCGACGTCAAGGAGAGCGAGCAGCAGGCCGCGACCGGCAGCAGCAGCCTCGACGACGAGCCGCTGCCGCCGAAGCCGGTCGACCTGAGCGACAACCCGCTCGCCGAGCTCGACTCGCTGATCGGCCTGGAGTCGGTGAAGGACTCCGTCCGCCGGATGGTCGCCGAGGTGAAGACCAACCTGCGCCGGACCGAGCTCGGCCTGCCCAGCCACGAGCGGGCCCGGCACATGGTCTTCGTCGGCAAGCCCGGTACGGCGAAGACGACGATCGCCCGGCTGCTCAGCCGGATCTACCACCAGCTCGGCGTCCTGGAGAAGGGCCACGTGGTCGAGGTCGACCGCTCCGACCTGGTCGGCGCCGGGCTCGGTTCGACCGCGCCGATGACCGCGGCCAAGTTCCGCGAGGCTCTCGGCGGCGTGCTGTTCATCGACGAGGCGTACAGCCTGACGCCGGAGAACACGCCCGGCGACTACGGCCTGGAAGCGGTCGCGACGATCCTGAAGATGATGGAGGACCACCGCAACGACTGCATCGTGATCGTCGCCGGGTACCACCGCGAGATGCAGCGCTTCATGGAGTCGAACACCGGTCTGCAGTCCCGGTTCCCGAAGCTGCTGTCGTTCAGCGAGTACGACACCGACCAGCTGGTGCAGATCTTCGAGCTGCAGGCCCGCCAGAAGGGCATGATCTACGGCGAGGAAGTCCTCGACAAGGTCCGCAGCGTCATCCCGCCCGCACCGCGCGGACACAGCTTCGGCAACGGCCGTTTCATCCGCAACGTCCTCGAGGAAGCCGTCTCCAACCAGGCCACCCGCCTGTCAGCCAGCGACCCGGACAAACTCACCGAACGCGACCTCCGCGAACTCATCCCGTCCGACGTCCGCCCCCCAACCTCAATGCGCGCCGAAGACTATCTACTCCAGAAGCCGGGCACCTGAACCGACCAGGATTCCCGGATTCCGGGTATCATGGATTCATGGATACGCACATCGGGTTCGCTGCGGTGCAGCCGAAGAACGGAACGATCACGATTCCGGCACAGCTCCGTCGGCGGTTCGGGCTCGACAAACCCGGTGCCCAGGTGGAGATCGTCGTCCGTGACGGCGAGATCGTCCTGCTGCCACACGTCGCCGTACCGGCCGAGCAGGCGTGGTTCTGGTCCGAGCGGTGGCAGGCCAAGGAACGCGAGGCCGACACCGAGCTGGCCGCCGGCCACGCGACGACCTTCGACACAGCCGAGGAGTTCCTGGCCCATCTCGAGCACATCGACGACGCGGCGGCGGACGAGTAGGCGTCCGGCCGATGAAGTACCGCACCGCGAGCACGTTCGATCGTGACCTCGCCGGGCTCCCCGGCGATCACCGGCAGATGTTCCTGAAGATCCTGGGAGAACACTTCCTCCCCGCGATTGCCGCCGGCAGCTTCACCGGCACGCCGCCGTGGCCCAAGCGCCTCCGGGTCCACCAATTGGCCGGCGGCATCTACTCCATCACGTGGAGCTTCACCGGTCCCGATGGTCGCGCCACGTTTCATCTCGAACGCACCGACGACGGCGAGACGATCCTCGTCTGGCGCCGGATCGGCACTCACGACGTCTACGACCGGCCCTAGACCGGCGTTGCGAGTGCGACTGGGTTGCCTTCGGGGTCGGCGAGGTAGGCCTGGCGTTCGCCCCAGGGCATGGTGGCCGGTTCCTGGAGGACGGGGTGGCCGGCGGCGCGGAAGCGTTCCACCTCGGCTTCGACGTCGTCGACGTACACGAACAGTTCGAAGCGGGGCGCCGTGCCGACGGTGATGCCGAGCTGGGCCTCCGGCCAGTTGGCGTCGGAGAGCCCGAGCGAGGAGTCGCCGCGCTCGAGGCCGACGTAGTGCGGGTCGCCCTCGAGCGGGAACTGGTACGTCGGCTCGTAGCCGAGCAGCGTGTAGAACTCGACCGCCCGGCGTACGTCGGTCACGTACAGGACCGGGAACGCCTTAGACAAGGTTCGCGATCAGGTCGGCGACCCCGGTCCGCTTGCCCGTGTAGAACGGGACCTCCTCGCGGGTGTGCCGGCGCGCCGTCGCCGCGCGCAGCTCGCGCATCAGGTCGACGATCCGGTGCAGCTCGTCCGCCTCGAAGGCCAGCATCCACTCGTAGTCGCCGAGCGCGAACGCCGCCACGGTGTTCGCCCGGACGTCGGGGAAGCCGCGGGCCATCTTGCCGTGCTCTGCGAGCATCGCGCGACGCTCCTCGTCCGGCAGCAGGTACCACTCGTAGGAACGGACGAACGGGTACACGCAGACGTACGGCCGCGGCTCCTCGTCGGCCAGGAACGCCGGGATGTGGCTCTTGTTGAACTCGGCCGGCCGGTGCAGCGCGAACTGCGACCAGACCGGGACCAGGTGCCGGCCCAGCCGCGACCGGCGCAGCGCGTGGTACGCCTGCTGCAGCGCGTCCGAGCTCGGCGCGTGCCACCAGATCATGAAGTCGGCGTCCGCCCGGAAGCCCTCGACGTCGTAGATCCCGCGGATCACCACGTCGTCCGCGGCCAGCTTCCCGACCAGGTCGTTCAGCTCCGCGGTCAACTCGTCCCGGTCCACGTCGCCGAGCGGCGTCTCCACCTTGAACACCGACCACAGGGTGTAGCGGATGACGTTGTTGAGCTCACGGGCCTTCGGCTTACCAGTCACGATCTCATTGTCTCCAATGCGTCCAGATGCTCCCGCACCCGGGTGGCCGCCTTGCCACCCGATGCCACACACGCGGCGATCCCGACACCCCGGTACGCCGCCCCACACACGGCCAGTCCCGGCACGCCGGCCACCGCCGCCTCCACCCGGTCGACCCGGTCCAGATGCCCCACGGCGTACTGCGGAAGCCCGCCACCCCACCGTGTCACCAACGATCCGACGACATCGCGCAACCCGATCGCCTTCCCCAGATCGGCCACCGCCAACCGCACCAGTTCCTCGTCGGAACGCTGCAGTACGTACTCCTCACCGAGCCGTCCGACCGACGTCCGCAGTACGGCGAGGTCTCCCCCGGCCTCCGCGGACCAGGCCCACTTGGCGTGCGAGTACGTCGCCGCCTTGATCGTGCGCCCCTCGACGGACGGCACCAGGAACCCGGAACCGGTCGCCCCCGCGGGCCAGTCGGCCTTCCGGACCGCGAGCGTGACGATCGCCATACTCGCGTACTCGATCGCGCCCAGCTCGGTCGATGCCGCGGGCGCCAGCCCGGCGAGCATCCGCGCGGCCGGCGTCGCGGGTACGGCGACCACGATCGCGTCCGCGGTCAGGTACGTCGGCGCGGGCACCGGCCCGGCCTCCAGCTCGAACCCCTCGGCCGTGCGCGTGATCCGCCGTACGGCGAGCTTGGTCCGGAGCTGCACGCCGCGCCGCGTGAGGTCCTGCTCCAGGGCGGCGACGACCCGGTTGATGCCCCCGGCAACACCCGCGAACACCGGCTGACCGGCGCGCTTCTGCCCGAGTTCGCGCAGCTCGGCCGTCGCGGCGAGCAGGCTCGGCGCGGTCCGCAGCTTCGCGTACAGGTCGGGTACGGCGGCGGCGAGCGAGATCTCCTCGGCCTTCCCGGCGTACACCCCGCCGAGCAGCGGGTCGACCAGCTTGTCGGTGACCGCGGACCCCATCCGGTCGGCCACGAACCGCCCGATCGCCACGTCCTCGGTCAGCGCGGGCGCGGCCAGCTCCGCCTCGTGCGCGACCTGCTCGGCGGCGGCCTCCCCGAGTACGTCGGTGGTCGCGGACGGATCCACCGGGACACCCATCACGGTCGGCGGGATCGCCCGGATCCGGTCACCCACCCACAGTCCCGCGGACGTCGTTGCCGGGTGCACCAGATCCAGCCCGACCGCCTTGATCAGGTCCACCGCCTCGGGCCGACGGGCCAGCACCGACTCGGCGCCGAGGTCCACCGGCACGCCCTCGACGTCGGCACCGGCCAGCTTGCCGCCGAGCCGCGGCGACCCTTCGAGGACCGTGACCTGCGGCGGGTTCGGCCCGGTCGCCAGCGCGTGTGCCGCCGCCAGTCCGCTGATCCCGCCACCGACCACCACGACCCGCTTCACAGCGCCTCCAGGACGTACTTCTTGCCCGGCCCGAGATCGGTGCTCGAGACCCCGACCTGCCGGAAGCCGGTCCGGGTCAGTACCGCCTGCGACGCCGGATTCCGGTCCGAAGCACCCGCCCGCAGCGACGTCAGGCCGTAGCCGCGCGCCAGGTCGAGCATCGCCCGTACTGCGGCCGTCGCCAGCCCCTGGCCCGCCCGCTTCTCCGCGATCCGGTAGCCCAGCTCGGCCGCGCCGTCCGCCAGGTCGATCAGGTTCACCCGGCCGACCACCGCGCCGTCCTCGTCCACCAGCACGTGGAAACGGCAGACGCCCGCCTCCTGCTCCGCCAACTGCGCGGCGTGCCGGGCCGGGAAGTTCGCGAAGTACTCGTCGCCGCGGTCCCAGATCCAGGAGGCGAAGTACGCCCGGTTCGCCAGCTCGAAGGCGAGGACGGCGTCGGCGTGGTCGGCGCGCAGGGGCTCCAGCGTCACCCGGTGGTCAGGCAGATACATGCTGCACGTACTTGGTGATCCGCGCCAGCACGTCGGGATCCGCGTTCGGCGGGACCCCGTGGCCGAGGTTGAAGATGTGCCCCGGCGCGGCCTTGCCCTCGGCAAGGATCCGGTCCAGCTCCGGCTCGATCGCCTCCCAGCCCGCGAACAGCAGTGCCGGGTCGAGGTTGCCCTGCACCGGCTTCGGCCCGATCCGCCGTACGGCCTCGTCCAGCGGGACCCGCCAGTCGACGCCGACCACGTCCGCGCCGGCCGCGCCCATCAGCCCGAGCAGCTCGCCCGTGTTCACGCCGAAGTGCACCCGCGGTACGCCGTACTGCTTGATCGCCTCGAACACCCGCGCGGTGTGCGGCAGCACGAACCGCTCGTAGTCCCGCGGCGACAGGCCACCCGCCCACGAGTCGAACAGCTGGACCGCCGAGGCGCCGGCCTCCACCTGGATCGCCAGGTACGCGATCGCGACGTCGGCGAGCCGCTCCGCCAGCGAGTGCCACAACGCCGGGTCGCGGTGCATCATCGCCTTGGTCTTCGCGAAATCCTTGCTCGGCCCGCCCTCGACCAGGTACGACGCCACCGTGAACGGCGCGCCCGCGAACCCGATCAGCGGCGTACCGCCGAGCTCCGAGACCAACTGCTGCACAGCCTCCGTGGTGTACGGCACGTCCGCCGGCGTCACCGGGCGAACCCGGCCGACGCCCTCGGCGTCCCGGATCGGGTCCGCGACCACCGGGCCGACGCCGGGCTTGATGTCGATGTCGAAACCGGCCGACTTCAGCGGCGCCACGATGTCGGAGTAGAAGATCGCGGCGTCGACGCCGTAACGGCGGACCGGCTGCAGCGTTATCTCGACGACGAGGTCGGGCCGGGTCAGGGCCTCGAGCATCGAGGTGCCCTCTCGGACCTTGCGGTACTCCGGGAGCGCGCGGCCCGCCTGCCGCATGAACCACACCGGAGTGTGCGGCGGCCGCTCACCCCGGGCAGCGAGCAGGTAGGCGGAACTGTCCAGCGATGGGGGTAACGTCGAGGCCACGGTCCGATGATCCCACGCGGCCGTCGGCGCCTGGCGGCCTGGTCGCACACAGCTACCGGCGCGTCTAAGCGCGCGGCGGTGAGTAATCAGTCGTAGGCTGCCGATATGGGTGCCCGCAAGCAGGTCGACGCGCCACCCGCGGAGTTCGCCGAGGCAGTCTCGCAGTTACGAGGTGCCCGGTTCAGGCCCGAGGTTTTCGTCGAGGAGATGCCCGCACCGCAGCGGATCGCACCGCATGCGGCGGCGGTCAGCGCGGACGTGACGGTCGACGGTGACGATGTCGCCACCGGCCGCCTGGTCGTCCTCTACGATCCCGCGGGGAACGACGCCTGGCAGTCGACCTTCCGCTGTGTCGCGTACGTGCGCGCCGCCGTCGAACCGGAGATGGTGACCGACGCGCTGCTCGGCGGCGTGGGCTGGACCTGGCTGATGGAGGCGCTCGCGGACCGCGGCGCCGACTTCCTGGCACCGAGCGGTACCGTGACCAGGGTGGTTTCGGAAAGCTTCGGCGGGATGGCCGACGACGACGCGACCGCGGAGATCGAGATCCGCGCGTCGTGGAGCCCCGTGCCGGGGAGTGACGTGACGCGCCACGCCGAGGCCTGGGGTGAAGTCCTCTGTACGGCGGCCGGCCTGCCGCCCGTTCCGCCGGGGGTGGTCGCGATGCCGACCCGGCGTGGACAGCGGGGCCGATGAGCCCAGCCGACCAACAGGCGTCCACCGCGGCGGACCCCACAGCCGACCTGCCCCTGCTCGAGCTCAGGGACGGGCTGTCCGAGGTGATCGACACCGATCCGGCGCTGACCGAGACCGTCGAGGCGTTCCAGGCCGGTACCGGTCCGGTCGCCGTCGACGCCGAACGGGCGTCCGGCTACCGGTACTCGCACCGCGCGTACCTGGTCCAGCTGCGCCGCGAAGGCTCCGGCTCCGCGCTCGTCGACCCGATCCCGTTCGGGGACCTGTCCGCGCTCGGTGACGCGATCGTCGACGCCGAGTGGATCATCCACGCCGCCAACCAGGACCTGGCCTGCCTGGCCGAGGTCGGGATGGTGCCGCGGAAGGTCTTCGACACCGAGCTGGCCGGCCGGCTGCTCGGGTACCCGAAGGTCGGGCTCGCCTCGCTGGTCAGCGAAGTACTCGGCTACCGGATGCGCAAGGAGCACTCCGCCGCCGACTGGTCCACCCGGCCGCTGCCGTCGCCGTGGCTGGTGTACGCCGCGCTCGACGTCGAGATGCTGATCGAACTGCGGAACGCGATCGAGCAGGAACTCCGCCGGGCCGGCAAGTGGGAGTGGGCCGACCAGGAGTTCACCGCGATCCTGGACGCACCCCCACGGGAGCCGAAGCCGGACCCGTGGCGCCGTACGTCCGGCATGCACCGGGTCCGGAACCGCCGCAGCCTGGCCGTCGTACGGGCGCTGTGGGAGGCCCGCGACCAGATCGCCGAATCCGCGGACATCTCCCCCGGCCGGATCCTGCCGGACGCCGCGATCGTCGAGGCGGCGTCCGCGATGCCGACCGACCGGGACGCGCTGCAGAAGCTGACCGCGTTCAAGGGCCGCGGCGCGCACCGGCACATGCGCACCTGGTGGGAGGCGGTCGACCACGCCCGCAAACTCCCCGAGTCCCAGCTCCCGAAGCAGGGCCCCCGGTACGACGGCCCCCCGCCGGCCCGCGCTTGGGCTGACCGCGACCCGGACGCCGCCGCCCGCCTCTCCACCGCCCGCACCGCCGTCGCCGAAATCGCCGAGGCCCACCGCCTCCCGACCGAAAACCTCCTGGCCCCCGACACCATCCGCCGCCTCGCCTGGTCCCCACCCCCCGAGGTAACCGTCGACGTGGTCACCACCTTCCTCCGCGACCACCACGCCCGCCCCTGGCAAATAGCCCTAACAGCCACCGTCCTCACCGACGCCATGACCTCAGAAGCCCCCGCCAAACCCCTCGACTAAACACCACCCCGCGAAAGGACACCGCTCCGCGGCGACAGTCCTTCTGGCCGCCTCCGGCGGCGTGCTACCGCCGTGGTGCTGGACCGCCGTCGTGCGCGCAAGCTGACCCGGTGCACGGGAGCCGACCCCTCGCGTCCAACACGTCGAGTCGCCGATGCGCATCTCGGCGTGGCCGATCCGCCCCTGCTCGTCGACAACGCGCCCGCCCAGGTCCTCGGCGTCGAAGGTGGCCGCGAGGAGGTCGATCAGGCCAGCGGTGTCACGGCCGATGATCCACGGAGTCAGCGTGGCAACTGTCGGGGATCGGGGGCACTGTCAGCTGCTGCTCCTTCGGCTCGGTTGTCCTCAACCACAGGAACCGAAGCGGACACGCTACTCGCCAGATCCGTGCGGATCTCGGCGCGCAGGCTTAGCAGCGTCTGCAGTGCGCCGACCAGGATCACCGCCGCGATGATCGCGAAGATCTGGCGGAAGCTGAGCAGGCTGACCAGCAGGCTGCCGAGGGCGAGCGAGATCGCCTGCGGTGTGGAGATCAGCACCTCGACGGCGGTCGACACCCGGCCGATCAGGTGGGTCGGGGAGCGGCGCTGCATCAGCGTCGTGAGGGCCACGAACGTCCACGGCAGCCCGACTCCGCAGATCGCGGCGCCCACCAGCACGACGACGATCGTGGACGCCGCGGCGCAGACGATCGTGGCGACGGCCAGCAACACCAGCCCGAGTACGCAGGTGGCGATCTCCCCCAGCCGCCGTACGGCGCGACTCGCGGTCAGGCCGCCGAGGACGGCGCCGACGCCCTGGCAGGTGACGAAGACGCCGGAGAACGTCGGCGGTCTGCCGAAGGCGTCCATCAGTGCGTAGATCGACGACTCGAAGAACCCGATCACCAGGATCGAGATCGCCAGCCCGAGGAGTACGTTGCGGAGCACCCGGTCGGCGGCCAGGAACCGTACGCCGCCGAGCAGATCTTCCCGGAACGTGCTCTTCGCCGGTGCCGGTGTCTCGGCCACCGTGATCGTCGCGATCAGCACGCCCGCGATCACGAAGGTCGTCGCGTCGATCACCGCCACCAGCCAGCCACCCGCGGACGCGAACACCGCCGCGCCGACGAGCGGCCCGAACAACCGGTAGCCCTCCTTGATCGTCGCGAGGCTGGAGTTCGCGTCGACGAGCAGGTCGTCCGGCAGCAGTTCCTTGAGCAGCCCGTTCACAGCCGCGGGCAGTACGACGAACGAGACGCCGTACAGGAACGCCACCACCCAGATGATCCACACGTCGCCCGCGTCCCGGACGAGGACCAGTGGGAGTACGGCGGCCGCGCTGGCGAAGTTGCCCCAGACCAGGATCGGCTTGCGTGGCAGGCGGTCCACCCAGACGCCGAACAGCGGTGCGCCGAGTGCGGGCAGCACCATGAAGAAGAACGTGAGGCCGGCCTGCGCGTTCGAGCCGGTGAGCGTCTTCACCCACATGCTCAGCACCAGCAGCATCACCGAGTCGCCGAGCATCGACGTACTCAGGCCGCCGAACAGCCGCCCGAACCCGGGCCGCGCGAACAGCTTCCTCATGCCCGATCGACCCCCGGGAAGTATGTCGGGACGCCCCAGGTGACGAACTCACACAGCCGCGAACCGGCCGGCCGCTGCGCTGGATCGGTCAGCCGCTCGACGTACCGATCGAGAATCGCGTTGAGCGCATCGTTCATCTCCTTCAGCTCGTCGGCGGTCAGCCAGGCCACCATCTCGGTGTTGTTGCGCGCGGCACGCCACTCCTCGGTGTCGTCCGGCGCGCGCTGCTGCGACTCCCGCAGCCGGTCGATCGCCCGGCCCATCATCACGTCGGACAGCCCCTCCGCCGCGCGCCGCTGCTCGCCCGACGCCGACTCATGCTCCTCGTCCCAGGCGAACCCGAGCCCCGGCACCTGCCACGGCCGCTGCCGTCCTTTGCCTCCCTCGGCCTCCTCGACGAACCCGTGCTGCGCCAGCTTGCGCAGATGCCACGAGCAGTTCGCCGGCGTCTCGTCGAGCCGATCCGCCAGCTCGGTCGCGGTCAGCGGCCCGCTGATCGACAGCAGCTCGATGATCGCCATCCGCACCGGATGGGCCAGCGCGTTGAGTTCACGGGGGTCGCTCAGGCGGCGATGCGGGTTCGGCATGGCGTCGAAAGTACTCTTTCGAAAGAGTTGTTGCAATGCCGGGCAAAGAATCGCCCGCCACCATCAGGTGACGGGCGATCGGTCAGGCGGGGAGCTGGGCCTCGATCGCGCTGACGACCTCGTCCGACTCCGGTTCGGTCCGCGGGCGGAAGCGCGCCGCCACGGTGCCGTCCGCACCGATCAGGAACTTCTCGAAGTTCCACTGGATGTCGCCGGCCTCGCCGTCGGCGTCCGCCGTCTGAGTCAACTCGGCATACAGCGGGTGCCGGCCCTCGCCGTTCACCTCGAGCTTGTCCAGCATCGGGAAGGTCACGCCGTACGTCGTGGAGCAGAACGTCTCGATCTCCTCGGCCGACCCGGGCTCCTGGCCGCCGAACTGGTTGCACGGCGCCCCGAGCACCGTGAAGCCGCGGGACGCGTACTTCTTCTGCAGGTTCTCCAGGCCCTCGTACTGCGGCGTCAGGCCGCACTTCGACGCCACGTTCACGACGAGAACAGCCTTGCCCTTGTACTCACCGAGGGTGGTCGGTGCGCCGGACAGAGTGGTCAGCGGAATGTCGTACAGGCTCATGCTCATCCTTGGGAGGTTGGGAGATGACGGGCGAGAAAGTCCTCGGTACGCCGCCACGCGAGCGCGGAGGCGTCGGCGTTGTGGAACATCGGCAGCGGGTTGTCGAACGCGTGCCCGGCACCGTCGTACCGGTGCACCTCGGCACCACTCAGCGCAGGCACGATCGCATCCACGTCCAGGAACGTGTCCTCGTTACCGAAGTGGTGCAGCGCCGGCGCCTCGGGGCGGAGGTCGAGCAGCCGCGGGAGGGCCGAGCCGTAATAGCTGATCAGCACGTCCGGGGAGGACACGGCCGACACGTTGAAGCCCAGTCCCCCACCGAAGCAGAACCCGACGACGGCTGTGCCGCTACCGCGCGACTTCAGCTGCTCCAGTACGGAGACCGCGTCGGCGACGGCCTGGTCCCAGTCGAGCCGCTGGACGATGCCCATCGCCCGCGGCAGCAGGTCCGGCGCCGACTCGTCCAGCTCGGTGTCGTCGAGGCGCCAGTAGATCTCCGGCGCGATCACGTAGTACCCGAGGGCGTGCAGGTCCGCGGCACGTTGCTTGATGTAGTCGGAGACCCCGAAGATCTCCTGCAGCAGCAGGACTCCGGGCGCGTCACTGCCCGCGGACCCCCACTCGTGGAACGGAATCTCCAAGGTCACACGGTGAAGCGTACGACCTCCGGTTCAACCGGTATCGGCTTGGGTGCGGGCATCCAAGACTTCGTCTCGGCGATCGCGTCCAGCAGCAGCTGATACAGCCGGTCGTCCGGGTTCGGTACGCAGGCCTGCGAGATCCCCTCGACGGCGCAGGACACCGCGCGAGGCGCCGTACGGCGGGCGAAGTCCGGGGTCACGCGGCGCGCGCGGGCGGTGAAGGACCGCGCCCACTTGGTCGCCTGCGGGACGGCGTGCAGGATCTCGACCGACTCCGGCTCGAGGTCGTCCGGCGGCCGCCCGTCGAGCGCGGCGAGCTGCCGCTCCCCCACCAGCAGCGCGACGGCCAGGATGTACTGGCGCTCCTGCGAGACGACCGGCAGCGCGTGCCGGATGCAGCGGGCGGTGACCCGCGGTACGACGTGTGGGTCGTCGGGGGTCAGCCCGATCACGGACGGGATCAACGGCGCCAGGCGGGAACGCCCCGAGTCGCTGGTGCAGTCGTTGACGTCCCGGGCGACACCGGCCAGCAGCGGATGCGTACAGGCGGGATGGTCGGACCACGGCTCGCCGGCCAGGTACGACGCGAACTCCATGAAGCAGGCGCCCTTACGCGGGCTGCGGTGTTTCCCCCGGCTGAGGACCGGCACGGCAAGATCGAGATTGTTCATAGAACGGCTCCAGAGACACGGACCTTGGGTCCAGCATGCGCCGATTCGACGGCGGATGCTACGGGTAACCGGACCTCCACCACTCATCAAGTTCCCGTTCGCCTCACTCGTCACGCTCCGCCGTCCGGCGCTCCGCGCCGGACGGCGGAGGTTGGTGAGTGCCGGGCGTCCGCCGTGTGAGCGGACCCACAGGCGCGCCTCCTTTGGCAGTTCTGTTACTCACGGGTAGCATCGGGGTAGATTTCCCGACCTTCAGAGGAGGGCCCTCGTGCCCCGTGAGATCCGCGATGTCGTGTACGTCGACGGCGTTCGCACCCCGTTCGGCAAGGCCAAGGGCCAGTACGCCGAGACCCGAGCCGACGACCTGGTCATCAAATGCATCCGGGAGCTCCTCCGGCGGAACCCAAGCCTTCCCCCGGAACGCGTGGACGAGGTCGCGATCGCGGCCACCACCCAGATCGGCGACCAGGGCCTGACCATCGGCCGGACCGCCGCGCTGCTGGCCGGCCTGCCGAACACCACGCCCGGCTACGCCATCGACCGGATGTGCGCCGGCGCGATGACCGCCGTCACCACCACCGCGGCCGGGATCGCGTTCGGCGCGTACGACGTGGTCGTGGCCGGCGGCGTCGAGCACATGGGCCGGCACCCGATGGGCGAGGGCGTGGACCCGAACCCGCGGATCATCTCCGAGAAGCTGGTCGACACCTCCGCGCTGGTGATGGGCTCGACCGCCGAGAACCTGCACGACCGGTACCCGACCATCACCAAGGAGCGCGCCGACGCGTACGCCGTCGCCTCCCAGGAGAAGGCGGCCAAGGCCTACGCGAACGACCTGATCCAGCCGGACCTGGTGCCGGTCGCGACCCGTTCCGCGGAGCAGGGCTGGGGCTACGCCACCACCGACGAGCCGATGCGCCCGGGCACCACGGCCGAGGACCTGGCCGGCCTGAAGACGCCGTTCCGCCCGCACGGCCGGGTGACCGCGGGCAACTCCGCCGGCATCAACGACGGCGCGACGGCCTGCGTACTGACCTCCGCCGAGGCGGCCGAGGAGCTCGGGCTGACCCCGAAGATGAAGCTGGTCTCGTACGCGTTCGCCGGTGTCGAGCCGGAGGTGATGGGCGAGGGCCCGATCCCCGCGACCGAGAAGGCGCTGCGCCTGGCCGGGCTGTCCATCGACGACATCCAGGCGTTCGAGGTGAACGAGGCGTTCGCCGTGCAGGTGCTGGCGTTCCTGGAGCACTACGGCATCGCCGACGACGACCCGCGGGTGAACCCGTACGGCGGCGCGATCGCGTTCGGGCACCCGCTCGCGTCGTCCGGCGTCCGGCTGATGAACCAGCTGGCCAAGCAGTTCGAGCAGCGCCCCGAGGTCCGCTACGGCCTCACCACGATGTGCGTCGGCCTCGGCATGGGCGGGACCGTCATCTGGGAGAACCCGAACTGGGAGGGTCACAAGTGAGCCTGCAGGAACTGATCGACTCTGCGTCTGCGCTGTCGACCGACGAGGTAGTCACCCAGGTGCACTCACGGGACGTCAAGCTCCCTGGTGACGCAGGCCTGATGGCCCTCATCACGCTGGACAACGGCCACGACCACACCAAGCCGAACACGTTCGGCCCCAAGGGCCTCGGCTCGCTGAACGCGGCGATCGACGCGGCGCTGGCCCGCGACGAGGTCGTCGCGATCGGCGTCACCGGCAAGCCGTTCATCCTGGCCGCGGGCGCGGACCTGACCGGCGTACCGAAGCTGACCGACCGGGAGCAGGCGCTGGCGCTCGGCAAGATCGGGCACGGCGTGATGCGGAAGCTGCAGGACGGCGGCAAGCCGTCGTTCGCGTTCGTCAACGGTGTGGCGCTCGGCGGCGGGCTCGAGGTCGCGCTGCACGCGACGTACCGGACGGTCTCGGTCGCGGCCGGGATGCTGTCGACGCCCGAGGTGTTCCTCGGGCTGCTCCCGGGCTGGGGCGGCAACTTCCTGCTGCCGAACCTGATCGGGGCGGACAACGCGGTCAAGGTCGTCGTCGAGAACGCGCTCAACCAGAACAAGATGCTCAGCGGACCGGAGGCCGTGAAGCTCGGCATCGGCGACGTACTGCTGGAGTCGGCGGACTTCCTGGAGCAGTCGCTGCTGTGGGCGTCGAAGGTCCTGACCGGTCAGATCACGGTCGAGCGGGCCGAGATCGACCGTGGCGAGGCCTGGGACGCGGCCGTTGCCCGGGGCAAGGCTTTCGCCGACGTCAAGGTGAGCGGCGCGGCGCCGGCGCCGTACCGGGCGCTGGACCTGATCGCGGCCGCCAAGGACAACGACCGCGACCGCGGGTTCGCGGCCGAGGACGAGGCGCTCGCCGACCTGATCATGAGCGAGGAGCTCCGCAGCGGGCTGTACGCGTTCGACCTGGTGAACAAGCGGGCCAAGCGCCCGGCCGGTGCACCGGACAAGTCGCTGGCGCGGCCGGTGAACAAGGTCGGCGTGGTCGGTGCGGGCCTGATGGCAGGTCAGTTGGCGCTGCTGTTCGCGCGCCGGCTCGAGGTTCCCGTCGTACTCACGGATCTCGACCAGGAGCGGGTGGACCGCGGCGTCGGGTACGTACACGGTGAGATCGACAAGCTGCTCGCGAAGGGCCGGGTCCGCCCGGACAAGGCGAACCAACTGAAGGCGCTCGTCACCGGCTCGGTGGACAAGGGCGCGTTCGCGGACGCGGACTTCGTGATCGAGGCCGTGTTCGAGGAGCTGCAACTGAAGAAGACGATCTTCGCCGACCTGGAGAAGATCGTCCGGCCGGACGCGGTCCTGGCGACCAACACGTCGTCGTTGTCGGTGACCGAGATGGCCGCGGACCTGGAGCACCCGGAGCGGGTCGTCGGGTTCCACTTCTTCAACCCGGTCGCGGTCCTGCCGCTGCTGGAGATCATCCGCGCGGACAAGACCGACGATGCCGCGCTGGCGACCGCGTTCGCGGTCGGTAAGAAGCTGAAGAAGTCGTGCGTGCTGGTGAAGGACGCGCCGGCCTTCGTGGTGAACCGGCTGCTGACCCGCTTCCTCGGTGAGGTCAGTGCGGCGGTCGACGAGGGTACGCCGATCCTCGACGCCGACCGGGCGCTCTCCGCGCTCGGCCTGCCGATGCCGCCGTTCGTCCTGCTGCAACTGGTGGGCCTGCCGGTCGCACTGCACGTCGCCGAGACGATGAACCGCGCGTACCCCGACCGGTACGCCGTCTCCGAGAACCTGGCGAAGGTCGTTGCCGCCGGCAAGAGCTCGTTCTACGTCTGGCCGGAGGGCAAGCCGGTCGTCGACCCGGAGGTCGAGGCCCTGGTCACGGTCGGCGACAAGCCGTCGACCGCCGACGAGCTCCGGACCCGGGTCCTCACGGCCCTCGCCGAGGAGATCAGGATCATGCTCGACGAGGGCGTGGTCGCCGAGGCCCAGGACATCGACCTGTGCCTGCTGCTCGGCGCCGGCTGGCCGTTCCACCTGGGCGGCATCACGCCGTACCTGGACCGCACCGGCATCTCGGAGAAGGTCAACGGGAGCCGCTTCCTCCCGAAGGGCGTGGCAAGCCTCGCCTGACAGAGACCGCTGGGGGTCGGTGCGGCGCCGGAAGCCCGCTCCGGCCCCCAGCAGCTGTCAGGCCTTCTGTACCTCGCCGGTCTTCTGCTCGATCCCGACGCGGCTCTTGCGGTAGCCGTACAGCGCGTAGATCACGAACCCGATCACCATCCAGACCAGGAACCGGATCCAGGTCTCGATCGACAGGTTCAGCATCAGGTAGACGCAGATCACCGCGGCCAGGATCGGGATCACCGGGCTGCCCGGCACCCGGAACGAGCGCTTGATGTCCGGCCGGCTGCGGCGCAGCAGCGGCACCGCGATCGAGACCAGCGTGAACGCGGCCAGCGTGCCGATGTTCACCATCTCCTCGAGCTTCCCGATCGGCGTGACGCCGGCGATGATCGCCACCACGACGCCGATGCCGATCGTCAGCCGGTACGGCGTACCCCACTTCGGGTGCGTCTTGCCGAGTTGCTTGGGCATCAGGTGGTCACGGCTCATCGCGAACACCACCCGGGCCGCGCCGATCATCAGCGTCAGTACAACGGTGGTCAGGCCGGCGACCGCACCGGCCGAGATCAGCGTCGCGAAGCCGCCCTTGCCGACCGACTTGAACGCCTCCGCCAGCGCGGCCTCGCCGTTGATGTCGGTGTACTTCACCATGCCGGTGATCACGATGCAGACCAGCACGTACAGCACCGTGCAGATCGCCAGCGAGCCGATGATGCCGCGCGGCAGGTCGCGCTGCGGGTTCTTGGCCTCCTCGGCCGTGGTCGCGACCACGTCGAACCCGATGAACGCGAAGAACACCAGCGACGCGCCGGACACCAGGCCCATGATCCCGAACGTCGACGGCGTGAACCCGAAGATCGCCTGGAACAGCGGCGTGGTCACGTCCACGCCGCCACCCGGCGCCGGGACGCTCGGCGGCACGAACGGCGTCAGGTTCGAGCCCTTGATGTAGAACAGGCCGGCGACGATCACGAACAGCACCACGAACAGCTTGATCGCGACCAGTACCAGGTTGACCCGCATCGACTCCTTGATGCCGATCGTCGCCAGTGTCGCCAGCACCAGGACCAGCAGCATCGCCAGCACGTTCACGTGACTGTCCGGCCCGATCGAGTCCGGCCAGCCGAGGCCGATCTGATCGAGGAACAGTTTCGCGTACGTCGACCAGCCCTGCGACACGACGCTTGCCCCGAGCATCAACTCGAGCAGCAGGTCCCAGCCGATGATCCAGGCGAAGATCTCACCGAGCGAGAAGTACGAGAACGTGTACGCCGAACCGGACACCGGCACGGTCGACGAGAACTCGGCGTAGCACAACGCGGCCAGCGCGCAGCAGACCGCGGCGAGAACGAAGGACAGTGCGATCCCCGGGCCGGCGTACAGCTTGGCCGCACGCCCGGTCAGGGTGAAGATGCCGGCACCGATGATGACACCGATACCGAAGACGGTCAGGTCGATCGCGGTGAGGCGTTTCTTGAGCTGGTACTCCGGCTCGTCCGTGTCGGCGATCGACTGCTCGATCGTCTTCTTCCGCACAAGACTCATCTGCGCCTCCTCGAAGTGGACGGAACCCTTCGAGGTTGCCCTCTCTGACGGGATGAGGTCAAACCGCCACTCAGCGTTGCGGCCGGTATGTTGTGAGTGCGGTCCACAGGCTGGCTTCGGTCAGGCCGGTACGTTCCTGCAGAATCCGGTCACGCGACGCCTGGTCCACGCCGTTCCGCGCCATGTCCTCGTAGAGCTCCTCCACCTTCTGAAGCCCGACCTGGTGGACGAGGTACTGCACGGCCAGCCAGCTCACGCCGTACACGTCCGCGGAGTTCTGGTAGAAGCCGTTGTCACCCGGTAGCGAGGACAGCTGCGGTACGGCGGTGTCGACGACCTCCTGCTCCCACTTGACCACCTCGCCCGGCCCACTGATCGCCTCGATCCCCCGCCAGGACACGTATTCGGCAGCCCCCTCGGCCAGCCAGAGCGGCTCGTACCCGCCGAGCGCCGCGGTCACCACGTGGGTGATCTCGTGCGACAGCAGGATCTCGTCGACCTTGTCGCGCTGGTTCGGGTTGATCACGATGTACCCGCCGGCGACCGTGCCGTCGGCGGTGTCCTGGCCGGGCAACGACGAGAACGTCGACCCGGTACTGGCCGCGGACTCGATATCCTCGTCGGCGAACCGGGCGTCCCGGACGTCGGTCTTGTCGAGTGCGATCACCAGCACTGACCCGTTCCACTTCAGCGGCCAGTACGCCGTCACCTCGGCCAGGCCCTCGTTCGCGGCACGCACGATCGCCCGGCCGCGCTTGGTGTCGCCCTTCTCGACGATCACCATCACCCGCGGCGCCCGCTGTACCTCGATCCGGCCGAGGTCCCACGCCTCGCGGTGCGCACCCGGGCCGAGGTCCGGGTCGAGCTCGCTGTCCGAGGTCAGCAGCCAGTGGCCGTCGCGGGCGATGAACGTGTAGCCGAGCTCGGTCGTCACCGGCGTGAAGTCGACCTTGGGGATCTGGTATCGCATCAGGATCCGGACCAGGTACGTCGTACGCCCGTGGGCCTTGAGCAGCGCCGGGTTGAAGCGTTCCTCGGCCTGGCTGTAGCCGATCTCGGTGAAGCCGATCTCCATCAGGTTCGCGAACAGGATCTTCTGCGCGGCGACCAGCTTCGTGTTCAGCGGATCCACGTCGGCCAGGAACTGCTGCTCGTTGCCGGTCTGCACGGCGCCGGCCCGCCGGACCAGGATCGTGTCGATCGCCACCCTTCGGGCCGCGACGGCCTCGGCGATCCGCGACGGCTTGGTGGTGCGAACGGGGCTCGGCGCGGCAGCGCGCTCCCGGAGGTCCTGTTCCCGTTGTTCAACGGTGTAGACGACACCGCCGGAGACCAGGAGCACCGCCAGCAGCAGACCCAGCCACCGCCTCATGCTGCTGCGGCTGCTTTCAGGGCACGGAAGAGTCCGGCCTCTGTCATTCCGAGGTGTTCGAGCATGATCCGGTCGCGGTCCTTCTGCGTGACGCCGAGTGAGGCGAGCTCACGGTACAGCGTCCCCACCTCGGTCCCGCCGAACCGCGTGAACAGGTAGTCGAGCGCCAGCCAGGACAGCGGGTACGAGCTGTCGGCCTGGTCGAAGAACGTCGCGTCCGCGGGCAGCGCCGTCGCCTTCGCAAGGTACTTCGTCCGGACGTCCAGCCGGTACTGCGCGATCGCCAGGTCCTTCTGCCCCGCCATCGGCAGGAACTCGACGTACGTCGCGGCGCCCTCGACCAGCCAGCGCGGCGCGTACGGCCCGTACGGCGCGGTCGCGACATGGGTGAACTCGTGCGCGAGGGTGCGCGCGTCGACCTTGGTGCGGTTGTACGGGTTCACCACGACGTACGAGTCGGCCCGCTCCCCTTCGCCGGTGACCTCGCCGGGCAGTGTGCGGTACACGAAAGTCGCCATCGCGAGCGCGTCCTCGGCGTTCTTCGGCTGCGTGTAGTCGGCGCCACGGACCACCTTGTCGTCGAGCGCGATCACCACGCCGGACCCGTTCCACCCGCCGGGCCAGTTCTTCGACACCGCCTGGACGGCGTTCTGCGACATCGCGACGAACTTGTCCGCGAGCGCCGTCTGCCCCTGCTCGACGACCACGAGGACCCGCGGCGCGCGCTTCACCAGCACCGGGCCGAAGTCCCAGGCCTCCTCGTGCGAGCCGCGCGGGAGGCGCTTGTCGAGGTCGGAGTCGGACACCAGCATCCAGCTCCCGTTCGGCCGCCGACTGAAGGTGTACCCGAGCATCGCGCGCACCGGCACCAGGTCGATGCCGCGGAGCTGGTACTCCATCGCGACCGCGACCAGGTACGTCGACGGGCCGTACTTCTGCGCGATCGTGTCGTCGTACTGCTGGGCGAGCTGCTGGTAGGCGAGCTTGGCGAAACCGAACTGGCGGAGGTTCGCGAAGAGCGTGTGCTGCCGCGCGACGAGCTTGGTGTCCGCGGCGTCGACGTCCGCGACGAACTCCTGCTCGTTACCGGTCAGCACCGCCTGCGCGCGGCGCTGCAGCACCTGGTTGACGGCCGCGGACCGGGCCGCCAGGTCGATCGCCGGCGTACTCGGGCCCGCATCGGCCGCGTCGTCGGCGTGCTGGCTCGAGTAGTGCAGGTACAGCCCGCCGCCCACGGCGGCCGCGACGAGGGCCAGCGACAGCAGGATCGGCCAGACCCGCGACCGCCGGCGGACGGCGGCGTGCCTGCTGTGTCGCCCTCCCCCGTCAGACATGGTGCCTGGCTAAGCGTTCCGGCCGCCGGCCCGGTCCGGCTCGTCGAGAGACGCGTCGACGTGCTGCGTGAGCTGCTCGGTGATCTCCCGCGCGACCTCCTGCCCGGTCAGCCCGATCTCCTGCAGTACGGCGGCCCGCTTCGCGTGCTCGAGGAACACCTGCGGTACGCCGAAGTCGCGGAACGGCGTCCGGACGCCGCCGTCGCGGAGCGCCTGCGCGATCATCTCGCCGACCCCGCCGGCCCGGCCGTTGTCCTCGATCGTGACGACCAGCTTGAAGTCCGCGGCCAGCTCGACCAGCTCCGCCGGCACCGGCTTCACCCAGCGCGGGTCGACCACGGTGACACCGAAGCCGTGCGCCTCGAGCCGCTGCGCGACGTCCATCGCGGTCGCCGCCATCGCACCGATCCCCACCAGCAGCACGTCCTGGCCGGAACGGTTCAGTACGTCGACGGACCCGACGCGGTCGATCTGCTCGATGTCCGGGAACACCTCGCCCTTCGCGAACCGCAGCGCGGTCGGGACGTCGTCCACGTCCACGGCCTCGTTCAGCAACTCCTGGAGGCGCTTGCCGTCCCGCGGCGCGGCCAGCCGCAGACCCGGGACCAGCTGCAGCAGCGACATGTCGTACACGCCGTTGTGGGTCGGGCCGTCGTCACCGGTGACACCGGCACGGTCGAGGATGAACGTGACGCCGCACTTGTGCAGCGCGACGTCCATCAGGGTCTGGTCGAAGGCCCGGTTGAGGAACGTCGAGTACAGGCACACGACAGGATGCAGGCCGCCGAGCGCCAGACCGGCAGCGCTGGTCACCGCGTGCTGCTCGGCGATCCCGACGTCGAACGTCCGGCCCGGGAACTCGTCCGCGAACGGCGCCAGTCCGGTCGGGTGCAGCATCGCCGCCGTGATCGCGACCACGTCCGGGCGCCGGTGGCCGATCTTCACCAGCTCGTCGGAGAACACGTCGGTCCAGCCGCGCGGCTTGTTCGCCGGGCGGACCTGGTGCAGGTTGTCCTCCTCGTCCTGCTCGGCGGCCGGGTAGCCGAAGCCCTTCTTGGTCACCGCGTGCACGATCACCGGGCCGCCGAAGGCCTTCGCGTTCCGCAGCGCGTCCTCGAGCGCCTGCCGGTCGTGGCCGTCCACCGGGCCGACGTACTTCAGGCCGAGGTCCTCGAACATGCCCTGCGGGGCGAGCATGTCCTTCAGGCCCTTCTTCACCCCGTGCAGCACCTCGTACATCGGCGGGCCGACGTACGGCGTCCGGCCGAGGTTCTTCTTGATCAGGTCGAGGATCTTCTCGTACCGCGGGTTCGTGCGCAGGCTGGTCAGGTGGGTCGCGAGGCCGCCGACGGTCGGGCTGTACGAGCGGCCGTTGTCGTTGACGATGATGACCAGGTTCAGGTCCTTGGCGGCGGCGATGTTGTTCAGCGCCTCCCAGGCCATGCCGCCGGTCAGCGCGCCGTCGCCGATCACCGCGACCACGTGCCGGTTCTCGCCGCGCAGCCGGTACGCCTTCGCGAGGCCGTCGGCGTACGACAGGGCCGTCGAGGCGTGGCAGTTCTCGACGATGTCGTGCTCCGACTCGGACTGGCTCGGGTACCCGGACAGGCCGCCCTCCTGGCGGAGGGTGCCGAAGTCCTTCGCCCGGCCGGTGACCAGCTTGTGCACGTACGCCTGGTGACCGATGTCGAACACCAGGCGGTCGCGCGGGGAATCGAAGACCCGGTGCATGGCGAGTGTGATCTCGACCATGCCGAGGTTCGGGCCGAGGTGGCCGCCGGTGCGGGTCACCGTGTCGACCAGCACGTCACGGATCTCGGTCGCCAGATCGGTCAGCTGCTGATCCGTCAGCTTCTTGAGGTCTTCCGGACCCTCCACCGTCTCCAGCACGCGCATCGAGCTCCTCCCGCAGGTAGTCCTCGAATGCTCTCACATTCCAAGACGTCGGCCAGGAGTGGCTGGTTCGAAGGTGTGCTGGGTCTCACTTAGGGTGACTGCTATGGAGATGGTGAGGACCCTGTTCCGGAAGTACGACGGGCAGCCGCACCGCCTGGTCGAGGCGATCCGGCTCGGCGAGGACGAGCACGGCCTGTGGGTCGGCTCGCTCCCCGGCAGCCAGGGTCAGCGCGCCGACGGCAGCTGGAAGTCCATCGACCACCACCGCGTCCGGCTGTTCCCGCGCGGGCAGTGGTGGAGCGCGCTGTTCAACGACGTACCGCACCAGACGGCGATCTACTGCGACATCACGATGCCGGCCGAGTTCGGCGTCGACTCGGTGACCGCCGTCGACCTGGACCTCGACATCCGCCTGCTCCGCGACGGCACCGTGCACGTGATGGACGAGGACGAGTTCCACGAGCACCAGGTCCGCTACGGCTACCCGCCCCAGGTGGTCGCCACCGCGCGCGCCGTCTGCGACCACCTGGCCGCCACCATCACCACCGCGGAGCCGTTCGTGACCGCGTACAAGCCGTACCTGGAGCAGATCCGCTCGCTGACGCCCTGAGCCGATAGGTTGAGGCTCATGCGCGATGTCCGGGTGGTGTACCGCAAGTACGACGAGAAGCTGCACTGGCACCAGTGGATGCGGTATCTCGGCGAGGACGAGTACGGCGTGTGGCTGGGCGCACCGGCCGGGTCGGTGTCGCAGCGCGGGGCCGAGCCCGAGGTGACGCAGGAGCAGGCGCACGTGCAGCTGTTCCCGCGGGACAAGTGGTTCACCGCGATCTTCAACGACGCGCCGCGGTACACCGAGATCTACGCCGACATCACGACGCCGGTCGAGTTCTCGGACGACGTGGTGACGATGATCGACCTCGACCTGGACGTGATCAAGCGCCGCGACGGGACTGTCTTCGTCGACGACGAGGACGAGTTCGCCGAGCACCAGGTGAAGTACTCGTACCCGCCGGACGTGATCGCCACCGCCCAGCAGACCTGCGACTGGCTCGTCCAGGCCGTCTCCACCGAGGAGCCGTTCCTGACCGTGTACAAGACCCACCTGGACAAGATCCGCTAACGCACCTGGTGCACGCTCAGGGTGCCGTTCTTGAGCATCATCAGGCCAGGGAGCGGTCCGTGCTGACCGGCGTACATGTCGGCGACCGGGGCCACGGTCAGGTAGAGGTGCTGCCCGGCGGGGACGTCGACCGCGATCGCCGGCAGCTCGAAGGTACGGCGTACGCCGTGCGCCGCGCGTTGTTCGCGCAGCGGCATGGTGTTGTTCTGCACGACCTTGGCGGTGAGCGGGTTCTTGCCGACGCTGAGCGCGAAGTACGCCGCCGACTGCGGGATGATCGTGTAGACGTCCGCGGTCACGGTCGGCGTACCGGCGATCGTGACCGGGCCCTTCGCGATCGGCAGGCTGACCGGCAGGCCGACACCGGTCGGTACGACGATCTTGCCGAGCGGGTAGCGCTTGTTCGGCGTCAGGCTCCGTTGGGTGAGGCAACGACCGTCGGCGGTGGACAGGTGGTATGCACCGAAGCCGGTCAGCCCTTCCGCCTTGTGCAGCAGCTTCTCCTGCATGAAGCGGATCGACAGGCCGGAGAAGTTCGGTGAGCCGAGCGCGATCGAGCACGGGTCCCCCGGCGTCGCGTAGCCCGGCGGTACGACGGCCGGCAGCGTGTGGCCGCCGTTGTACCCGACGAAGATCGACCGCGCCCGGGCCTTCGCCGTCAGCGCGTGGCCGAAGTTCATCAGGCCCTGGTTGAGGTTGAACAGGTTGTCGGAGATGCCCTGGCCGAACAGCACCGGGATGTCGAGCTTGCGGCCCTGCGCCACGTGCCAGGCGGGCCCGTTGTGCGCGAAGAACGCGTCCAGGTCCCGCCCGGCCTGCCCGCTCGGCCAGGCGCCGGTCGCGATCAGCGCGACGAACGCCTTCGAGACCGCCGGCGGCAGGTGTGTCCCTCCGCCCGCGAACAGGATCGACAGCCACAGCGTCCGGGCCGCCTCCTGCGGCGCGAGGCTCTGCTTGAGATCCCACCAGGTGATCTCCGGCGCCAGCGCGTCGAACCGGGTCGCGCCACGGTCCCGCAGCTCGGTGAACGCGCCCGCGAACTGGTACCCGCCGCCGTACGACCCGCCGATCGCGCCGATCAGCGGGTCACCGGGGCGTTGCTTCGTCACCCAGTCCAGGCCCGCGACCAGGTCGACGAGCTTGACCACGTCGCGGCCCTCGTAGTCCGGGTTCATCACGTGCGCGACGCCGGTGCTCTGCCCGAAGCTCCGCTGATCGAAGCTCAGGACGCCGAACCCGGCGTCCAGCCACGCCTTGAACGCGGCCGGGTCCGTGGTCCGGCTGCCGCCCCAGCCGTGGCTGTGGAAGATCAGCGGCACGGTGTGCTGCTTCGTCGCGTTCGCGGGTCTGAACAGCGTGTAACAGATCTTCACGGGCGTGGTGGTCCCGGGCTCCGGCACCGAATCGACACATCCGTTGGTCACTGCTGCGTCGGCTGCCCGAGCCGGGACCACCGGCGACAGCAGCAGAGCGACCACACCGACCAGGGCAAGCACACGACGACGCACCATCAGTCACTCCCAGTGATCAACGGATCCCGCTTCGCACACGCTAGAGGACCGGCCGCGCGATGACCAGATCCCGCACCCAGATCCCGGCTCAGCCTTCGGCGAACCGATGGGTGGAAACGGCGTCGCCGCTGCGACACTGTGCCCGTGCATATCGCGATCGAGGTCGTGGCCCTCGTCGCCGTCGTCGCGGCCGGCGCCGCGCTGGCGCGACGGATCGGCATCTCGGCTCCCCTGCTGCTGGTGGTGATCGGGATCGCGGCGTCGTACCTGCCGTTCATCCCGCGCGTCGAGCTCTCGCCCGAGGTGGTGCTGGTCGGCTTCCTGCCGCCGCTGCTGTACTCGGCCGCGATCAAGACCAGCCTGGTCGACTTCAGCAAGCACCGGCGCTCGATCGGGCTGCTGTCCGTCGGCCTGGTCGCGTTCACCGCGCTCGGCGTCGGCGTGGTCGTGTGGTGGCTGCTCGGCCGGGTTGCGGCGTCGGTCGGTCAGCAGCCGCTGCCGTTCTGGGCCGCGTTCGCGATCGGCGCGGTGGTCGCGCCGCCGGACGCGGTCGCCGCCACCGCGATCGCCAAACGCGTCGGCCTGCCGCGCCGGATCGTCACGATCCTCGAGGGCGAGAGCCTGCTGAACGACGCCACCGCGCTCGTCTGTCTCCGGACGGCGGTCGCGGCCGCGGTCGTCGCCCCGACCGTGCTGCACGTCGGGCTGGACTTCCTGCGCGCGGCCGGTGGCGGCGTACTCGTCGGCGTCGTGGTGACGTTCGTGCTGGCGAAGATCCGCCGGCGGTTCACCGACCCGGTGCTGGACACCACGCTCAGCCTGACCGCGCCGTTCGTCGCCTACATCGCGGCCGAGAACCACTACATCCACGCATCCGGCGTGCTGGCCGTCGTCGTCACCGGTCTGCTGCTCGGGCACAAGGCGCCGATCATCCAGTCAGCCAAGTCGCGGATGTCGGAGCGGACCAACTGGCGCACGTTCCAGTTCCTGCTGGAGAACACGGTCTTCCTGCTGATCGGGCTGCAGACCCGGTGGATCCTCGACGACCTCACCGCGAGCCCACTGCCGGCCTGGCTGATCGCGACCACGACCGCCGCGGCGTTCGTCGCGGTCGTGCTGCTGCGGCCGATCTGGGTGATCCCGACGACGCTGCTGTCCCGCCGGTTCCTGGGGCCGTCGCGGCCCGGTCCGGTGTCCCGGCGCGCGCTGATCGTGGTGTCCTGGGCCGGGATGCGCGGCGTGGTCACGCTCGCGGCGGTTTTCACGCTGCCTCCGCAGACGCCGCACCGCGAGGTACTCGTCTTCATCGCGCTCGCCGTCACCGCGGGCACGCTGCTCGTCCAGGGCTCGACCCTCCCCTGGCTCGTACGCCGGTTGCGCCTGCCCGGACCGGACCCGGCGGAGGACGCGCTGCAGGAGGCCGCCGTACTGCAGGGAGCCCATCGGGCCGCGATCGCCAAGCTCGACGAGCTCGCCCAGCCGTCCGACCCGCCCGCCGTTCTCGACGTACTGCGGCAGCGTGGTGAGGCCCGCGCACAGGCGGCCTGGGAGCGGCTGGGGCGGCCGGAGAGCGAGTACGAGACGCCGAGCGAGGCGTACCGGCGGCTGCGGATCGCGATGCTCGAGGCGGAACGGTCGCACATCCTGAAGGTCCGCGACGCCGGGCTGGTCGCGGACGAGGTGCTGCAGCGGGCGCAGAGCGTGCTCGACATCGAGGAGTCGATCCTGGACCGCGACGAGGACGACGACGTCGGCGGGCGCTCCGAGGACCTGCGGCCGAAGGTGCCACCGGGCGGGGCGTGTGCGCACCTCGAGGAGGCGCCGCTGGTGGTCACGCCGAACACGCCGGACGGCTGTGAGGAGTGCCTGGCGACCGGCGGCTCGTGGGTACACCTGCGGCTGTGCCTCGGCTGCGGACACGTCGGCTGCTGCGACTCGTCGGTGATGAAACACGCCAGCAAGCACCACGACGCGACCAAACACCCGGTGATGCGCAGCTTCGAACCGGGTGAGACTTGGCGCTGGTGCTTCGTCGACGAGAAACTGGGCTGATGGCTGACTGCTTGTTCTGCTCGATCATCGCGGGTACGACGCCCGCGCAGATTGTCCTGGACACACCCGACGTCGTGGGCTTCCTCGACGTACGGCCGGTGTTCAAGGGGCACACCCTGCTCGTGCCGCGGGAGCACGTGCCGACGTTGGTCGAACTGCCGGACGAGTTGACCGTGCCGCTGTTCGGGGCGGCGCGTTCGGTGGCGGCCGCGGTACGGACGGCGTTCGACGCGCAGGGATCGTTCGTTGCCGTGAACAACGTTGTGTCGCAGTCGGTGCCGCATCTGCACGTCCACGTCGTACCGCGCACCAAGGGCGACGGCTTGCGCGGGTTCTTCTGGCCGCGGACGAAGTACGCCGACATGGCCGAGGCGGAGGAGTACGCCGGGAAGCTACGTGCCGCGCTGGCGGATTAGCTCGTACTCCACCTGCGGGAGCGGGTTGCCGTCGCCGAAGTCTCTGGTCTGGGTGGCGCCGGTCTCCGTGAAGCCGCACTTGGTGTAGAACCGGCGCGACTGTGGGGTGTCCCTCAGCGTCCAGAGATGCACGCGGTCGGTGTCCAGGTGCTGCAGCGTGGCTTCCATCAGCGCGACGGAGACGCCGCTTCCCCACCCGTCGGGATGCGTGTAGAAGCTGTAGATCTCCGCGAAGCCCTCGCGGGTCTCCGACGGCAGGCTCCACGACATCGCCAGCGGTCGGTCGCCGACGAACCCGAGCATCACGAGTCCGTTCCCGGCCGCCAGGCGCTCGTGCCACCTGCTCAGGCGGCTCTCAACCCCGTCCCGCGCAACGTCCGCGGAGAACAGCGGGCCGTAGGCAGCGCCCCACGACGCGGCGTGGATCACCCCGACGGCCGCCCCGTCAGCGGGCGTAGCCGGCCGTGCGGAGATGCGGCGCTCAGCGGACGGGTCGGTCAAGGCGGTCCTCCAGCTTGGTGAGCGCGCGTTCGACGGCCGCGCGAACGGTCTGGTCGGGGTCGTCCGCGAGCGGGCGGATCGCATCGGCGTGTTCGTACTCCCCCGCGGCACCGACCGCGCGTACCGCGGCCGCCCGCACCCGAGGCAACTCGTGCTCGAGCAACGGAAGCAGCGCATCGACAAGCTGCCCCAGCTCCCGCTGCGCGGTGATCTTCGCGACATGCTCCTGCACCCGCCACGCCGGATCCCGCGCCGCCTTCAGCAGCACGTCGACCAGATCGTCCCGCCACACATACAGGAAGACCCGAGCCGCCCACACCCGGATCCAGTAGTAGTTCACCGGATCGACCGGCGCCTTCCACCCACCCGGATTCTCCGCCCCGGTGATCGCCACCAACTTCGGCAGCGCCGCGCCGTACGCCTCCTCCCCCGAGATCTCCCCACTGAGGAAAGCGACGCACCAGTCGATCACGACGTCCGCACCGAACTCCGCGCAGGCGGCCCGAACCACCTCCCGCGGAGCATCCCTGGTCGCCATGCCCTCAGTAAATCGCAGCCTGGGGACAGTTCGGGGCCGGTCGGTAGAGCAACCGGCCCCTCTGCTGTTGGGTTCAGCCCGCGATCAGCGACCGCAGAACGTACTGCAGGATGCCGCCGTTGCGGTAGTAGTCCGCCTCACCAGGCGTGTCGATCCGGACGACCGCGTCGAACTCCTGCACGCCACCGTCGGGCGAGGTCGCCTTGACGTGCACCGTCCGCGGGACGGAGCCGTCGTTCAGCGCGGTGACGCCGGTGATGTCGAACGTCTCCTCGCCGGTCAGGCCGAGCGACTCCGCGTTCTCGCCCTCCGGGTACTGCAGGGGCAGGACACCCATGCCGATCAGGTTCGAGCGGTGGATGCGCTCGAAGGACTCGGTGATGACGGCCTTCGCGCCGAGCAGCGCCGTACCCTTGGCCGCCCAGTCACGGGAGGACCCGGAGCCGTACTCCTTGCCCGCCAGGATCACCAGCGGGGTGTTCTGAGCGGCGTACGCCTGGGCGGCGTCGTAGATCGTCGTCACCGGCGCGTCGGCCGTGGTGAAGTCGCGGGTGAAGCCGCCCTCGGTGCCCGGCGCGATCTGGTTCCGCAGCCGGATGTTCGCGAACGTACCCCGGATCATCACCTCGTGGTTGCCGCGGCGGGAACCGTACGAGTTGAAGTCCTTCCGGTCCACCCCGTGCTCGGCGAGGTACTTGCCGGCCGGGCTGTCGGCCTTGATCGAACCGGCCGGCGAGATGTGGTCGGTGGTGACCGAGTCGCCGAGCTTCGCCAGCACGCGCGCCCCGGCGATGTCGGTGACCGGCGACGGGTCCTTCGCCATCCCGTCGAAGTACGGAGGCTTCCGGACGTACGTCGACTCGCTGTCCCAGGCGAACGTCTTGCCCTCGGGCGTCGGTAGCGACTGCCAGCGCTCGTCACCGGCGAACACGTCCGCGTAGTCCTTCGCGAACATCTCCTTGTTGATCGAGCTGGCGATGGTCCGCTCGACCTCGTCGGCGCTCGGCCAGATGTCCTTCAGGAACACGTCGTTCCCGTCGGTGTCCTTGCCCAGGGCATCGTTCTCGAAGTCGAAGTCCATGGTGCCGGCCAGCGCGTACGCGATCACCAGCGGCGGCGACGCCAGGTAGTTCATCTTCACGTCCGGGTTGATCCGGCCCTCGAAGTTCCGGTTGCCGGACAGCACGCTGACGACCGCGAGGTCGGCTTCCTGGACGCCGGCCGAGATCGCCTCGGGCAGCGGGCCGGAGTTGCCGATGCACGTCGTACAGCCGTAGCCGACCAGGTGGAATCCGAGCTTCTCCAGGTACGGCGTGACGCCGGCCTTCTCGTAGTAGTCGGTGACGACCTTCGACCCGGGCGCGAGCGACGTCTTCACCCACGGCTTGGACGCGAGGCCCTTGTCGACCGCGTTCTTCGCGAGCAGCGCGGCGGCCAGCATGACCGACGGGTTCGACGTGTTGGTGCAGGAGGTGATGCTGGCGATCACGACGTGGCCGTGGTCCAGCTCGATCTCCTGGCCCTCCAGCGTGACCTTGGTCTTCTTCGACGGGCGGTCGCTCGCCGCCGCGACCTGGTGCGGGTTGTCGTCCGGGTGGCCGTGGCCGTTCGGCGCGTCGCTGGCCGGGAAGCTCCCGGTCTCCGACGGGTCGACGTCCTTCTCCTCGGCCGCGTAGTCCGGCAGCACGCCGCGGAACGACTCCTTGGCCTTGCTCAGCTCGATCCGGTCCTGCGGGCGCTTCGGGCCGGCGATCGACGGCACGACCGTCGACAGGTCGAGCTCGAGGTACTCCGAGAAGCGCGGCTCGACGTCCGGGTTGTGCCAGAGGCCCTGCTCCTTGGCGTACGCCTCGACCAGCGCGACGTCGTCGTCGGAGCGGCCGGTCAGCCGCAGGTAGTCCAGCGTCACGTCGTCGATCGGGAAGATCGCGCAGGTCGAGCCGAACTCCGGGCTCATGTTGCCGATCGTGGCGCGGTTCGCCAGCGGGACGGCCGCGACGCCGTCGCCGTAGAACTCGACGAACTTGCCGACCACGCCGTGCTTGCGCAGCATCTGGGTGATCGTCAGCACGACGTCGGTCGCGGTCGCGCCGGCCGGCACCGCCCCGGTCAGCTTGAAGCCGACGACCTTCGGGATCAGCATGCTGACCGGCTGGCCGAGCATCGCGGCCTCCGCCTCGATACCGCCGACGCCCCAGCCGAGCACGCCGAGGCCGTTCACCATCGTGGTGTGGCTGTCGGTGCCGACGCAGGTGTCCGGGTACGCCTGGCCGTTGCGGACCATCACCGTCCGCGCGAGGTGCTCGATGTTCACCTGGTGCACGATGCCGGTGCCCGGCGGGACGACCTTGAACTCGTCGAACGCGGTCTGGCCCCAGCGGAGGAACTGGTAGCGCTCCTTGTTCCGCCCGTACTCGAACTCGACGTTGCGCTCGAACGCGTCCGGCGTACCGAACACGTCGATGATCACCGAGTGGTCGATGACCAGCTCGGCCGGCGCCAGCGGGTTGATCTTGGTCGGGTCGCCGCCGAGCTCACCGACGGCCTCGCGCATCGTGGCCAGGTCGACCACGCACGGCACGCCGGTGAAGTCCTGCATGATCACCCGGGCCGGGGTGAACTGGATCTCGGTGTCGGGGGCCGCGTTCTGGTCCCAGTTGCCGAGCTTGGTGATGTGCTCGGCGGTGATGTTCGCGCCGTCCTCGGTGCGCAGCAGGTTCTCCAGCAGGACCTTCAGCGAGTACGGCAGTGTGTCCGCACCCTCGATGCCCGCCAACCTGAAGATCTCGTACGACTGCCCGTTGACCTCGAGTGCCCCCTTGGCACCGAAGCTGTCGACGCTCGCCATCAACCTGCTCCTCTGTCCAGTCCGTAAACTCTCTCGATATCAAGATACATGACATCGAGCCAACGTCGTGATGCGTTATGAAACCTGTGGAAGAACCTCGGACGCGATCAGGTCGAGGTGCTCCAGGTCGTGCAGATCGAGGATCTGCACGTACTGCCGGTCCGACCCCGCGGCGGCGTACTGGCCGAGACGCTCGACGACCTGGGCCGGCGTACCCGCGATGTCCTTATCCGGGTGCGGCTCCCGGCCGATCGCCGCGGCGCGCTGCTTCACCTCGGCGTCGTCCTTGCCGACGATCACCGTGTGCGCGGTGGACAGCGCGAGCGTTTTCCGGTCCCGCCCCGCCTCGTCGCAGGCCGCCCGTACCCGCTCGAACAGCGTCGCGGTCTCCTCGACGCTGCGGAAGCCGGCGTTGAACTCCGCCGCGTACTTCACGGCCAGCGCGGGCGTCCGCTTCTTGCCCGCGCCGCCGATGATGATCGGCGGGTGCGGCTGCTGCACCGGCTTCGGCAGCGCCGGCGAATCGGTGATCTGGTAGTGCTTGCCGTCGAAGTTGTACCTCTCCCCGACCGGCGTGTCCCACAGTCCGGTGATCAACTCGAGCTGCTCGGTCAGGATGTCGAACCGCCCCGGGGTGTCCGGGAAGTCCAGCCCGTACGCCTTGTGCTCCGCCTCGTACCAGCCGGCACCCAGCCCGAGCTCGACGCGGCCGCCGCTCATCTGGTCGACCTGCGCGACCGAGATCGCGAGTACGCCGGGGTTCCGGAACGTGGCCGAGCTGACCAGCGTGCCGAGCTTGATCCGCTGCGTCTCACGGGCCAGCCCCGCGAGCGTGATCCACGAGTCGGACGGCCCCGGAAGCCCGTCGCCGTCGCCCATCACGAGATAGTGGTCGGAACGGAAGAACGCGTCGAACCCGTTCTCCTCCGTCTTGCGCGCGACGGCGAGAAGGTCGTCGTACGACGCGCCCTGCTGAGGTTCGGTGAAGATCCTGAGAAGCATGGCGCCAACGCTATCGCGCGCTCGTGTACAGCTTCTCCAGATACGACGGCTGCCACTGCGGGCCGCGGTCGTACAGCCGGCGGACCAGCCCGTCCACGTCGAGCCGCTCCTCGACCGGGTTGTCCCACCAGTCCGGCACCTGGTCGTACCACCGGTCGATCCGCAGCGTCCGCCCCGCCGCGTCGATCCGCGCGAACAACCAGCCCCCCTGCTCGCTCCGCGCCTCGGTCAGCCACAGGTCCCCCAGCAGCCCACTGAGCCGGTCGGCCGCGAACTCCGGATCGTCCACCTCCGGCGGCTCCAGATCGAACCGGTACGACGGCGCGTTCGGATCCAGCACCTGCACCTGAATCGTGAACCCCGAAGGCACCACCGCCGTCCGCGCCCGGCACCAGGCCCGCAGCGCCTCCACCGCCTCCGACTCCCCCGGCCGAGGCCGAGGCCGCTCCACCTCGGCCCGCATAGCCTCCTCGATCGACCCCACCTCAGGCACAACCCGAGGCCCCCCACCCCCCACCACCCCAACCCCAGGCACCACCATCGGCGCCACTACAACCCCGTCAGCGTCCCCAACCACCGGCAACGCCCCAGTAGGCGTGTCATCCTCCAAGTCCCCGCCAACCCGACCCCACGGCGCCACCCCACCGTCCTCATGCCACACACCCTCATACGCCGCATCCCCGAGGCGACCGTCACCCCCAGGCCCCTCATACAGCCCCGCACCACGGTCCCCAGCACCCACTGGATCGCCATACGCCCGCACATCACGGCCTCCAGCACCCGCCAGGTCGCCGTACGCCCGCACATCACCGCCCCCAGCACCCGCCGGATCGCCGTCCCCCCGCACGTCACGGCCCCCAGCACCCGCCAGGTCGCCGTACGCCCGCGCATCACCGCCCCCAGCACCCGCCGGATCGCCGTGCGCCCGCACATCACCGCCCCCAGCACCCGCCAGGTCGTCATACGCGCGCACGTCAACGCCCCTAGCACCCGCCGCGTCGCCGTGCATCCGCACATCGCGATCCCCAGCACCTGCCGCTTCGCCGTACGCCCGCACATCACCGCCCCCGGCACCCGCCGCGTCGCCGTACGCCCGCACATCGCGATCCCTGGCACGTGCCGCTTCGCCGTACGCCGGTGCATCGCCGTACGTCCGCGCGTCCTCGTGCGCCGCAGACGGTGAGTCGCCGTGCGGCACGCTCTCCAACCCGGCCACCGGCTGCATCTCAGGCTGATGCTCCGGGGCAGCGTCGGGCAGCGGGTCCGGCTCGGACTCCGCAGGCGCAGGATCAGGTTCAGGATCCGGGAACGGCTCAGGCAAAGGCTCAGGCCCCGGCTGAGGCACAGGATCGGGCTCAGGCTCCGGAAGCGGCTCCGGCTCCGGCCCCGGAACAGGCTCAGGCCCAGGAACAGGACCCGGCCCGGGCTCAGGCCCCGGGGTTGGCTCCGGTCCCGGGATTGGCTCCGGCACTGGAACTGGCTCGGGACCTGGAACCGGCTCCGGACCTGGGATCGGGCCTGGGCCGGGCACGGGCTCCGGGCTCGGCCCAGGTGCCGGCCCGGGGGTTGGACCAGGTACGGGGGTCGGACCGGGTACGGGGGTCGGACCGGGTACGGGTGGAGTGGGCTCGGGCCAAGGCGCCGGGTGAGGTTCCGGTTGGGGCCACGGCTCGGGGTGAGGTTGCGGCCACGGCTGCGGCTGAGGGTAAGGCTCTACCTGACCTTCAACCCCATACCGCTCACCCTCAGGTACGCCGACCCCTGCCGCATCGCCCTGCACAGCAGGTACGGCCGGAATCTCCGCAGTCTGATCATCCGGATCCAACTCCACACCGACGGAACCCGCCGCCGAACTCTGCTCGGCGACGTACGACCCACCCTCAGCCCGCATCCCACCCGGAACGTCGCCCGCAAGCCCACGCCCATCCGCGAACTGCCCACCGGTGAACTGCTCCGCAGGCGTACCGGCCACAGGCGCAAACGGAGACGGCCCCGTAAACGAAGCCAGCTCCTCATCATCGCCGTCCCCACCCGCACCCACAGGCTCCTCGGCGAGAACCGCAGCGATCTCAGCGGTAGGCGCGTCATCGTCCTCAAGATCAACAACCGCACCAAACGGAGAGCCCGCAGAAGCCCCATCCCCAGACCCAGCACCCGCCCGCGCCTCACCTGCCGCCGAAGCCCCAGACAACGCCTCAGGCGCAAACGGCGAGCCCGCCGCCTCCTCATCCGCACGATCAGCACGCGCGTCCGACGAACCCGCCGACTCCGCGCCGGCGACCGAAGACGCCGCGAACGGCGAACCGGTCGGCACCTCGTCCGCCAAGTCCGCACGCCCCCGCGACAAATCACCCGTCGCGCCGAACGGCGACCTAGTGGGAGTGTCATCTGCAGGCTCGATAGGCGCATGAGGTGCACCAGGCGCCGGGGACCCCGTGAACGCCCCCGGAGCGAACGGTGATCCGGTCGGGCCTTCGTCGTCCGACGCTGCGCCCGCCAGCGACCCTCCGGGCCGTCCCACGGCAGGTTGGCCGCTGGTCGGGCCAAGCGGCGCGAACGGAGAACCGGTCGGAACGTCGTCCGCAGAGTCCGCGAGGTCCCGCGGCGCGCCAGCCGACCGGGCGAACGGGGAGCCCACCGGGGTGTGGTCCGCAGATTCGGCGGGCGCATGGGGTGCACCAGGTGCTGGGGCCTGGGTGAGCGCCGACGGGGTGAACGGCGAGCCGGTGGAGGCCTCGTCGTCCGGCGCGGCACCGGACAGCGAGGACTGCCCCGCGGCCGGGTCCCCGGCAGACGGAGGCCGCCTGGCGAACGGGGAGCCTGTCGGGGTGTCGTTCGCGGGGTCGGTGGGCGAATGGGGCGCACCAGGCGCCGGGGCCCGCGTGAACGCGGACTGGGCGAACGGGGATCCGGTGGGGACCTCGTCGTCCGATGCGGCGCCGTTCAGCGAGGGCTGCTCCGCCGCGGGGTCGCCTGCGGACGGGGGGCGCGGGGCGAACGGGGAGCCTGTCGGGCTGTCGTCCGCGGGGTCGGCGGGCGAATGGGGCGCACCAGGCGCCGGGGCTCGCGTGAATGCCGACGGGGCGAACGGCGAGCCGGTGGGGACCTCGTCGTCCGGCGCGGCGCCGGACAGCGAGGGCTGCCCCGCGGCCGGATCGCCAGCGGATGAGGAGCGCGGGGCGAGCGGGGAGCCTGGTGTGTGGGGTGTGCCGGGTGGCGGGGCGCTCGGTGGTGTGGGGGGTGCGCCCAGTGTCGGGGTGCTCGGCGGGGTGTGGGGTTGGGTGGGTTCGGCGGGTGGGTTTTCTATCCATTCGCCGTTGACCCAGCGGGGGCCGGTCCACTGCGGGGCGGGGGTTTCGTCGGTGAAGGGGGTGTAGGCGCTGGTGGGCTCCTGGTCGGGCCAGGAGGGTTGTTCCGCGGTTTCCCAGTCCTGGTCGGGGGCGGGAGTTGCCGCGGCGGGGGCGTCGGCGAAGAGGCTGTTGTAGAAGTCGTCGCCTTCGTACTGGCCGCCGCCCACCCGGGGAGGCTCGGACGACGGGAGGGTATAGCCGCCCGGCGCCGGATGCCGGATGGGCAGCCCGGAGCTGGGCGTGTCGTCCGGGATGTAGGTCCCAGGAGTCGCCGGATCGTACGCCTGCCGCCCCTCGTCCACAGGTTCCTCTTCCACCGGCGCATCGTGCTTGCGCCGCCGAAGCCAGCCCTGCCGCTTCCCGGACGCCGGCTCCGGCCCAGCCGCGGGGAGTGGTTGGCCGGTGAAGGGGCTGATGCCGGGCGGTACGACGTACGACTCCTCGTCGTCCAGCGGGGTGTCTCCAGTCACGGGTGGTTCAACGACCGAGACCTCTGCTGTGTCAGGGCCGACCGGGAAACTTGCCGGTTCTGCAAAGTTCCGGGCGAAATCCTCCGCCGCCACGACCCCGGCCGGCACATCGGGCTGCACCGGCGACCGCGGATCGATCGCGAAATGCGCGAAGAACTCCCTTAGGGACTCGACCGTCACCCCAGCCCGGATCAACGCGACCCCGAACGGCCGCAACTCGTCCAACCCGCCGAGGTAATCGGCCCACTCCGCGACCCACTCGATCATCTCGTCCGCGGCGGCCTCGTCGGACGTGACCCACTGCCCGATCGGCGCGAACCCGTCGTCGACCGGCTGCCAAGGATCACCCGGGTACGACGCCCGCGCCCATGTCGAGTTGAACGCCCCGTACACGAACCCGAGCTCGCCCGCCGCCTGCCGCTGCCGCACCTCCGGCTGCCCGATCCAGTCCGGCGAACCGGCGAGCAGGTCCTCGCCGGCGGTCCGGCTGTGCTGCGTGTGGAACCCCCACAGCACGGCCCGTCCGTCGGCCAGCCGGGTCATCCGCAGTACGGACGCCGTCTCGTCCTGGTGGTGGTACCCGTCGGCGTCGGCGTACCACCGCCGGTCGAAGCCCGTGGCATGGGAGACCGCGGCGAGTGCGGTCCAGCGGGCGCGCAACTCCTCCGGGTCGTCCAGGTCAACGAGCGGCATCGGGTCTCCAAGCGCATTTGGAATCCAGCCCCAGACGCTACCCGAGGCCTCCCCCGCTGACCACTCAGCTGTCCACAGGCTCCAGTACGGCGACGCACTCGATGTGGTGGGTCATCCCGAACAGATCGAACGCGCGCAGCGACGCGATCCCGTACCCGAGCCGCCCGAACGTCTTCAGGTCCCGCGCCAGCGCCGCCGGATCGCACGCCACGTAGGCCACCCGGCGCGGCCCGAGCGCGGCGATCCGCCGTACGACGTCCTTCCCGGCCCCGGTCCGTGGCGGGTCGAGGACGACCAGGTCGACACGCTCCAGGCCCTGACCGGCGGCCGCGTTCAGCACCCGGTCTACGTCGCCGTTCTCCAGCGTGACCCCGTCCAGGTCGTGCAGGTTGCGCCGTGCGTTCCGTACGGCGTCCTTGTCGCCCTCAACGGCCAAGACCGCACACCCTGCCTCGGCCAGGAACGCCGCGAACAGCCCGACCCCCGAGTACAGGTCAAGCGCGGTCTCACCCTCAGCAGGCTCGAGCCCACTCAGTACGGCGTCCACCAGCGTCTCCGGCGCCGCCGGGTGCACCTGCCAGAAGCCCCCGGCCTCCACCAGGAACCGCCGGTCGCGGACGACCTCGACCAGTCGCTCCCCCGGGTCCTGGTCCGTCTGTACGGCGGTCTTGCCCTCCGACGACACCACGGCCTGCACCGACGACACGTCAGGCCACCGTGACTCCAGCACGTCGGGTGTCCCCGGATGCGCGATCAGGCACCGGTCGATCGGGATCAGGTCGTGCGAGCGGTGCGCGTACATCCCGGGCCGCCCGTCCACGACGGCGTACCGCATCCGCGTCCGCCAGCCCAGCCCGTCGTCACCGGGCGACTCCATCACCACGGTCCGTTCGATCCCGCCGATCCGGCGGAGCGTGTCGGACACGACGGTCGCCTTCAGCCGGCGTTGCTCCACGACGTTCGCGTGCTGGAAGTCACAGCCGCCGCACAGGCCGGGCCCGGCGTACGGGCAGGGCGGGTCGATCCGCTGCGGCGACGGTGTCAGCACCGAGACCGCGTCGGCTCGCAGGTACTTGGCGGTCTGCTCGGTGATCCGGGCGTGCACCAGCTCGCCCGGAAGCGCGTGCCGGACGAACACCACTTGCCCCTCGTGCCGGGCGACACAGTGTCCCCCGTGCGCGACTGGACCTACCTCCAGCTCGACTACCGTTCCGACCAGACTGTCGTTCTCGTCTGTCACCGATCTCCTGACGCCTTGCGGGCACCGCGCCGTACCTGGCCGGCCACCCGTTCCACCCGGTCCTGCCGCTCCTCGGCCCCCTGCGACGAGAGCAGTTGGTAAGGAACGGACGTAACCATGACACCAGGTGTGAACAAGAGCCGCCCCTTGAGCCGGAGTGCGCTCTGGTTGTGCAGCAGGTGCTCCCACCAGTGCCCGACGACGTATTCGGGGATGTAAACCATCACCACGTCCCGCGGCGACTGCCTGCGGATGTCACGGACGTACTGCAGGATCGGCCGGGTGATCTCGCGGTACGGCGAGGCCAGCCGCTTGAGCGGAACCGGGATGCCACGAGCGTCCCACTCAGCCTGCAGCGCGTCGGACTCGTCCCGGTCGACGTCGACGGTGACGGCCTCCAGCGTGTACGGACGGGCCGCCTTGGCGAACGCCAGCGCCCGCAGCGTCGGCCGGTGCAGCTTGGAGACCAGGATGATCGAGTGCACCCGGGACGGCAGCATCAGCGGCTCGTCGTCCTCGGCGGACATCTGCCGGCGGACCGTCTCGTAGTGCCGGTGGATGCCCTTCATCAGCACGAACAGCAGGGCCATCGCGATGATCGCGATGTACGCGCCGTGGGTGAACTTGGTCAGCAGCACGATCACCAGCACCACGCCGGTCATCGTCAGGCCGACCGTGTTGATGATCCGGGAGCGGAACATGTGCCGCCGCTTGGCCGGTTCCGTCTCGGTCTTCAGCAGCCGCGTCCAGTGCCGGATCATCCCGAACTGGCTGAGCGTGAAGCTGACGAACACGCCGACGATGTACAGCTGGATCAGCTTGGTGACCTGGGCGTCGAACGCGATGATCAGCGCCATCGCGCAGAGCGCCAGCAGCACGATGCCGTTGCTGTACGCGAGCCGGTCGCCGCGGGTGTGCAGCTGGCGCGGCAGGTACCCGTCCCGGGCCAGGATCGAGCCGAGCACCGGGAACCCGTTGAACGCGGTGTTCGCGGCCAGCACCAGGATCAGCATCGTCGCGCCGATCACCACGTAGAAGGCCGGCTGGAAGTCCGAGAACACCGAGTCGCCGATCTGGCCGATCACGGTCTTCTGGGTGTAGCTGTCGCCGACGGGCTGCCCGTTGCGGTACAGCTGCGTGGCGGGGTTCTCGGCGTACCGGAGACCGATCTTGCTGGCCAGGAACAGGATGCTCATCAGCATCGTGACCGCGATCGTGCCGAGCAGCAGCAAGGTGGTCGCCGCGTTCCGGCTCTTCGGCTTGCGGAACGCCGGTACGCCGTTGCTGATCGCCTCCACACCGGTCAGCGCCGCACACCCGGACGAGAACGCCCGGGCGAGGAGGAACACCGCGGCCAGCCCGGTGAACAGCTCGTGCCCGCCCTCCGGCCGTACCTCGAACCCGGCGCTCTCCGCCGGCGGGAGGTTGCCCGCGGCGAGCCGGATCAGGCCCCAGATCGCCATCCCGATGATCGAGAACATGAAGATGTACGTCGGCACCGCGAACACGCCGCCCGACTCACGGACACCGCGCAGGTTCATCGCAGCCAGCAACAGCACCAGGCCGACCGCGAGCGGTACCTCGTGCCCCTCCAGGAACGGCAGCGCCGACTTCGCGTTCTGTACGCCGGACGAGATCGACACCGCCACCGTCAGGACGTAGTCGACCATCAACGCACTCGCGACGGTCAGGCCGGCGGACGGGCCGATGTTGACCGTCGCGACCTCGTAGTCACCCCCGCCGGACGGGTAGGCGTGCACGTTCTGCCGGTACGACGCCACCACGACGAGCATCACGAACGCGACCAGCAGGCCGATCTTCCACGAGTAGCCGTACGCCGCCAGGCCGGCGATCGACAGCGTGAGGAAGACCTCGTCGGGGGCGTACGCGACCGACGACAGCGCGTCGCTCGCGAACACCGGGAGGGCGATGCGCTTCGGCAGCAGGGTCTCACCCAGCTGGGTGCTGCGCAGTTTGCGTCCGAGCAGCAGCCGTTTGCCGATATCGCCTAGAGCGGGAGTCACACCGGTGATGTTAGATGGCTGACAGGACCGTGTAGCGTCTACCTCTGCCGAAACCGACCCAGCGGCCCTCACGGGCAGGGAGTGATCACGGAGTGCACGTCGTCATCATGGGCTGCGGCCGCGTCGGGTCGATGCTCGCCCGCGGTCTGGAGAAACGCGGCCATACGGTCGCGATCATCGACCAGTCGGCCGACGCGTTCCGGCGCCTGAGCCCCGCCTTCACCGGCCGGACCATCGTCGGGATGGGTTTCGACCGGGAGATCCTGATCGAGGCCGGGATCGAGGACGCCGAGGCGTTCGCGGCCGTCTCGAACGGCGACAACTCGAACATCCTGGCCGCCCGGGTGGCGCGCGAGACGTTCGGGATCGGGAACGTGGTGGCCCGGATCTACGACCCGGGCCGCGCCGAGGTGTACCAGCGGCTCGGCATCCCCACCGTCGGCACCGTCCGCTGGACCGTCGACCAGATGATGCGCCGGCTGCTCCCGGAAGGCTCCGAGCCCGAATGGCGAGACCCGTCCGGTACGGTCCGGCTCGCCGAGGTGCACGTCCACGCCGACTGGATCGGCCGGCTCGCCCTCGACATCGAGAAGGCCACCGGCGCCCGGGTCGCGTTCCTGACCCGGCTCGGCGAAGGCATGCTGCCCAAGGCCGACACCGTCATCCAAGAAGGTGACCTGGTCCACGTCGTGATGCTGGAACGGGACGCCGCGACGATCGAGTCCCAACTCGGCACCAAGCCTGAGGAGCTGTGATGCGGGTCGCCATCGCCGGAGCCGGGAACGTCGGTCGTTCGATCGCCGGCGAACTCCTGGAGAACGGCCACGAGGTGCTGCTGATCGACAAGGACCCGCGCGCGATCAAGGCCGAGTCCGTACCGCGGGCCGAATGGCTGCTCGCCGACGCCTGCGAACTCTCCTCGCTCGAGGAGGCCGCCCTGCAGCGCTGCCAGGTCGCCATCGCCAGCACCGGCGACGACAAGGTCAACCTGGTCGTGTCGCTGCTCGCCAAGACCGAGTTCGGCGTACCCCGGACCGTTGCCCGGGTCAACCATCCGCGCAACGAGTGGATGTTCAACGAGGCCTGGGGCGTCGACGTCTCCGTGTCCACGCCGCGGATCATGTCGGCCCTGGTCGAGGAAGCCGTCTCCGTCGGCGACCTGGTCCGCCTGTTCACCTTCCGCCAGGGCGACGCGAACCTCGTCGAACTCACCCTCCCCGAAGACTCCCCCATGATCGGCCAACGCGTCGGCGACGTCGACTGGCCCCTCGACACCGCCCTCGTCGTCATCCTCCGCGAAGGCCGAGTCCTCCGCCCCGACCCCGAAGGCACCCTCGAACTCAACGACGAACTCCTCTTCGTAGCCGCCGACGAAACCGAAGAACAACTCGAAGCCATGCTCTCCCCCCACCACCAACGCGGCGAATAACCCCCTCACGCGGTGTCCGCGAGACGGACACCGCTGCGCGGCGGCTGCTGGCGCGAGGTGCACGTATAGCGGTCGCCCCTTCGCGGAGGCTGTCTGTTGCCGCCTCCGGCGGGTGCGCGTCAAGCGCCACCGGGCTGTGGTGCTGCCGCCGGGTGCTGAAGAAGGTCACCGCTGCGCGCTAGCCGCATGTTGCCGCCTTCGGCGGGGTGCGCATGTGCTGCTACCGACGGGGGGCACGAGCGCCGGGTGCTGCACTGCGTGGTGCTGGCGTAAGAGGTCGCTGCTTCGCGGTGGCTGTCTGTTGGCGCCCTCGGCGGGTGCGCCTGAGGTGCTAACAGGCGGAGGTTGTGGCGCCAGGGGAGGTGCTGCCGGGTGACGTGCAGCCAGGGATGTGCTTCCGCACGACTGACGACGGGCTGTGCGGATACCGCGACCCGCGCGGCAGCCTGCCCGCGTCCGCCGAGCATGCACGACAAGGAAAGACGGGCTGCTTGAATACTGCCGGGGTGGCGTCGCCGGCCGGATCGACCGCCTGCCGCAGGGCAGCCACAGTACTCAGGACAAGCTCTCGTGGCACCGGCTACTGACAGCCTTCTGCGCGCAGCGACCGCACACACCGACCTTGCACACCGGCACTGAACACCGACCAACACCACGCCCACACCAACCGTTCACGGCAGGTCCACCTCACCCAGGATCCCTTACAGATAAGGGATCCTGGTCTATCGCCGATTTGCCTGTGACCATTCTGTGACATACAATGGAACACATGTTCGATATTGATCTGGATGGGCTCTCGACCGCGGACCTGCTGGCCGCGGGAGCCGAGTACGTCCAGGATCAAGAAGACGCCGCAGTCGGTGTCCTGCGCGTGACGCTCGCCTTCGCCGACCGCAACGCCGTCGTCGACTGGGCAGGCCGCGAGCTCCTGCCCGGCTACGAACGCCTCCGCGTCTACGGCGGCGAAGGCTGCCCCGGCGTCGGGGAGTTCGCCCCGGTCGAACTCGGCGCCGTCCTCGGCATGTCCTCCGGCGCCGCCGCCTCCCTCCTCGGCGAAGCCCTCGCCCTACGCCACCGCCTGCCCCGCGTCTGGGCCGCCGTCCTGTCCGGCAACGCCATCGCCTGGCGCGCCCGCAAGATCGCCCACGCCTGCCTGTCGCTGTCGATCGAGGCCGCCGCGATCGTCGACGCCCGCGTCGCCGGCATCGTCAACAACCTCACCCCCGGCCGGTTGAAGAAGATCGTCACCGCCGCCATGTGGGAAGCCGACCCCGCACAAGCCCAAGCCGCCGCCGAAGCCGCCGCGAAAACCCGCGGCGTGTTCGTCGCCCAGTCCGACCCTGACGACGACTACGGCACCAAACGCATCTTCATCCGCGCCCCGACCGGCGCAGTGGTCCGGTTCAAGGCCACCGTCGACGACCTCGCCCAAGCTCTGCAAGCCTTCGGCGACACCGACACCCTCGACGAACGCCGCGCGAAAGCCATCGACTGGCTGTCCGACCCCGCCGCCGCCGACCACCTCCTCAAGGTCTACCACCACCTCACCCACACCCAAGCCCAACCGGCACAAACCGACACCAACCAACCCACACCCGAGCACCAAGACGCAGCCACCACCGCGGACACCACCGCGGCAGATGCCGCCGCAGCCGAGGCTCCCGAACCGGACGTTCCGGGCGCGCCGGGGCCCGACGACGTTGTCGTGGACGAGAACCCCGCCGCAGCCGGGCATCACCAGCCGAACCAACAGCACGAGCAGCACGAGCAGGACGACCGCGACGAGCAGCACGAATGGGACCAGCGGGACGAGTGGCAGGACCCAGCCGCCGACACCACCAACCTTGCCACCGGCCGGGACAGGCAAGCCGTCTTGAACAGCGAGCCCGGCACGGACAGCACGGACGGCGCCGGATACGCGGGCGGTAGGTGCGCTGACGACGGCGAGTACGACACCAGCGACACGGACACCCAGTACGACACCCCAGACAGCGCGGACACCGACGGCATGAACCACGTGGGGTACCTCCTCGGCGTGGACGACCCGGACCACCCGCACTACCCGGTCGACGCCGCCGGCCCGAGCAGCGCGGGCCGCACCGTCCATCACGGTGACGCGGACGGTGCTAGTACGGCTCAGGAGCTCACTCGGCCAGAGCTGGGCGACACCCTCCAGGCGCGGCTCGCCGCGATCAAACAGCAGGCCCACACTGGCGGTCCCGGTACGGGCGGCACCGGAGCTCGCAGTGCAGGTGGTCGGGGACGGCGGCACACGCTGTATGTGCATCTGACCGACAAAACGCTTGCCGCCGGTACCGGCGTACTTCGCGTGGAGGGGCTCGGGCCGTTGCTTGCCAGCCAGCTCGGCGAGTTGCTGGGTCACGATCGGGTGGTCGTGAAGCCGGTCATCGATCTGCATGATCAGGTCAGCGTGGACAGCTATGAGATCCCTGACGGGATCCGTGAACGGGTACGGCTGCGCCATCCGGTCGACATGTTCCCCTACGGCGGCCGCGAAACCACCACCTCAATGGACCTCGACCACATCACGCCGTACAAACACGCCCACACCCCAGAACACACCAGCACCACCGGCGACGCCGGCCGGGCGGAATGCGTTGTGCGAGCCGACACCCCCGCACCAGGCAGTGGGACAGGTCTGTCTCGAAACGCCAGGCCACCCGGACGAGCAGGACTGCCCGCGCCACCCGGGCAGACCAACGTCGACAACCTCATACCCCAAGGCCGACTCCACCACCGCGCGAAAACCTTCGGTGGATGGCGCAACCGGCGCCTGCCCGAGGGAGCAATCGAGTGGATCAGCCCGCACGGATTCGTGTTCCGGGTCGACCACACCGGGACGCATAGGGTCACGGTCAGCTGAGACTGGGACACCGTGGGCGGTTGCTGGCTCACTCGAGCATGGGCCGGGGTCTTGGACGGCCACGGGGTGCGCGCCAAGCCCCCAGGTGGGGATCACGACGGCGGGTGGGGCTTGGTGCTTGGGTGTGTGGGCGGCTGGTGCGGCGGCGTGCGTCCGTTTCCGCGCGGCGGGGGCTGGGCGGGGCGGTTGCTGCGCGCGGCCGGGACGGTGTTGGTTCGGCTCGGGCGGATGGGTGCGGTCGCGGGGTGATCCGGCGGGCCGAGGAGGCCCCCGGTGTCTCGCGGTTGTCGTGGGGCGGTGCCTTGCTGGTGGGGCGCGGGGGCCTGGGTGGCTAGGCGCGTTCTTCGGGTTTGTTTTCGGGTTTGGTGCCGCGGAGCAGGTGGGCGAAGTTGTCTTTGACCTCGTCCCATTTCTCCGGCGGTATCGAGGCGCGGAGTACGGCGTACGCGGCCCACAGGGTGACGGCGTAGAACGGGAGGCCGAGGCCGATCTTGGCGATGCCGAGGGCGTTGACGTTGTGGGCGAGGTAGAGCGGGACCATGATCACCAGGCGGATGCCGACCTGGCTGGCGAAGACGATCGTTACCCGGTTCAGGCCGCGGAACAGGTCGGGGTCGTTGCGCCAGCCGAGCCAGGTCTGGGTGATCACGCCGTACAGCAGGCCGAACAGCGGGTAGCGGGACAGGATCGTCACCAGGTAGAGGACGCCGTAGCCGGCGTTCAGGAGGATGCCGGGGAGGAAGGCGTCCTGGGCCTGGCCGGTGTGGTGGGCGGTCCAGGCGGAGATGAGTACGCCGATGAAGCCGGCGATCACGCTGGCGATCGGCTTGCGGCGGACGAGCCGGTAGAGCGCGACGACCGCGGCGGCCGAGATCGCGACGATCAGCGCGAGCTTCAGGTTGTGGTCGCTGAAGCCGTAGACCAGGGTGAACGCGATCCAGGGCAGGCCGACGTCGACCATCATGCCGACCCAGCTGCCGAGGCCCTTCGACGCGGGGGCGGCGGGCTCAGCCATGGGCTTCTTGGGGCCGGAGCTCGTAGCGCGGGTTGAACATCACCCGGTCGCCGTCGACGACGCCGATCCGGCCGGAGGCGATCAGCTCCGAGCCGGCGTGGATGCCGCCGATCTTGCGGCGGCCGAGCCAGATCAGCTTGACCGTGCCGGTTCCGTCGTACAACTCACCCTCCAGTGCCGGTACGCCGCCGCGCGGGCTGAACGTGATGGTGCGCAGTGTCCCGTACAGCGTGACGAGCTCCCGGTCGTGGCAGCCGGTGATGGAGCGCGCACCGCAGTCCTGCGCGAAGTCCTGGAGGACTTCCGCGTCCTGCTGGTCGCGGTCCCCGGCCAGGCCGCGGAAGGCGCGCTTCCACAGCCCCTCGGGTTTGTTGCTGCCCATGACGTCGAGTGTAGTCCGGTCAGGCCTGCTCGGCGTCGTTCGGCTGAGCGCCCTCGGGCAGCCGCAGCGGCAGCGACTCGCGGACCGCCATCGGCTCGTTCCCGCGAACCACGACGACGTTCCGCAGGGTCTCCTCCATCGGCGCCGCGGCGTCCGGCTCGACCGCGGCGCGGCCGAGGACGGTACCGCGGAGCAGCCAGCGCGGGCCGTCGACGCCGATCACCCGGGAGGTCTGGCTGAACACCTGTCCTTCGGGGTCCTCGACCGGCACGACGAGCACCAGTTCGGTGCCGAACGGGCCGTCGGTCTCGGTCGCCGTACCGCCCATCCGGGCGGCCTCGTCCATGATCTCCTGGCGTACTTCGTCCCAGATGCCGCTGGTCTTCGGCGCCGCGAACGCCCGCAGCTCGAGGGCGGAGTCGTCCAGCATCAGCAGCACGGCCTGCACGACGCCGCTCTGCTCGTCGACCTGCAGCCCCAGCTCCATCCCGGGCATCCCGGTGACCTGCAGCGCGCCCAGGTCGATCCGTTCGCCGGACTCCAGGTCGGCCTCCTCGACCTCGGTCGAGTCGAACGGGCCCGCGGCGCGGACGTCCGGCGTCTCCTCGACGGTCTCGCTCGTCTCGGGCTCGTCGTTCTTGCCCTTACGGCGGAAGATCACAGCTGTTGCCTACTTCCTCGATGTTGGTACGGGCGCTGGCACCGCGCCGTAGTCTCGCGCATCCGACAGGTCAACGGGTGCACCTGATCAGCGTGTCACATCTCCGAAACCGCCGGTCGACCCGTGCCCCCGCACACCCCGTGCGGACCCCGGCAGCGAGGTCACCTCGACGAACCGCGCCTTCGAGACCTGCTGGACGATCAGCTGGGCGATCCGGTCGCCGCGCCGGATCGTCACCTCGGCGGCCGGGTCGAGGTTGATCAGGTTGATCTTGATCTCCCCGCGGTACCCGGCGTCCACGGTGCCGGGGGCGTTGACGATCGAGACGCCGTGTTTGGCCGCCAGCCCGGAGCGCGGGTGCACGAACGCGGCGTACCCGTCCTGCAGGGCGATCGCGATGCCGGTGCCGACCAGGCCGCGCTCCCCCGGCTTCAGGGTCAGGTCGGCGGCCGCCACCAGATCCGCGCCGGCGTCGCCGGGGTGCGCGTAGGAGGGCAGCGGGAGGTCGGGGTCGAGTCGCTGGATCAGTACCTCGGTCACGAGAGGCGACCCTATCCTTGTCCCCGTGGATGCGTATCGGGAGAGTCTGCGGGTGCCGGTGTCGTGGTGGATCATCGCCGTCGCCACCGTGATCACTCTGTTCGTGATCGTCGCCGTGCCGGCCGGAACGCCCGCCGGGGCGATCGTCGGCGGGCTCGCGGCGGTGATGCTGCTGGCGTGGTTCGTGCGGTACGGCGGGGCGCGGGTCGAGGTGGACGCGCGGAAGCTCCGCGCCGGGCGGGCCGAGATCGACCGGTCGTACCTCGGTGACGTCGAGGCGCTGACCGGGGACGCCGCGCGGTACGCGTTCGGGCGGGACTGCGACCCGAAGGCGTACCTGGTGCTGCGCAGCTACATCCGGGGCGCCGTCCGGGTGCGGATCACCGACCCGGGTGACCCGGCGCCGTACTGGCTGATCGCCACGCGGCACCCCGATCGGCTTGCTGCCGCGCTGAGTGGGCACAGCGTGGGAAGATCCTGACTGTCAGCAGTCGTACGAGGAGGGTTTGCAGTGGTCGGAGCGAAGATCGGCTGGAAGCTGGTGCAGGCCGCGTTCACGATCGTGGTGGGCCTGGCCGCGAGCAAGGCGGTCAGCACGGCCTGGAAGCTGGGATCCGGCGGGAAACCGCCGAAGAACGGGCAGGGCGGGTACGCCGAGGTCGCGACCTGGGCCGCCGTCAGCGCCGGGGCCGCCGCGGCAGCCCGGCTGTTCGCGGAGCGGCGGGCGGCGGCGTACTGGCTGAAATCGACCGGCTACGCCCCGCCCGGCTACGACGAGGACACCCTGCGGAAGAGCATCACCGAGGACTGATCAGGACAGCACAGCGGGACCGTTCCACGATCGTGGAACGGTCCCGCTGATGTTTGCAGACGAAGAAGGGCGACCCGTCAGGCGGCGCAGTCGCGGCAGATCAGCTGCCCGTTCTTCGTTTCGGCGAGCTGGCTGCGGTGGTGAACCAGGAAGCAGCTCGAACAGGTGAACTCGTCGGCCTGGCGCGGGAGGACCCGGACCGCCAGCTCCTCGTGGCTCAGGTCCGCGCCGGGCAGCTCGAAGCTCTCCGCGGCCTCGGCCTCGTCCTCGTCGACCTTGCCGGAGTTCTTGTCGTGACGCCGAGTCTTGAGCTCCTCGATCGACTCTTCGGAAGCGTCCTCGTCCGTCTTGCGCGGGGCGTCGTAATCAGTCGCCATGGTGTTTCCCTGCCCTCTTCGTACCCGTGGTGTTGCCTGCTGAGCCCTTGAACGGGTGGAGCGGCCGAGAAATTCCGCGTCGGAGCACCGCGCTGAACTTTCGTCCCCCGAAACCCTTGACAGCCAGGCCGGGACCGGCAATCACCGTTCCCGAGGACGGGATTGTGCCCTATAAAGGTCCGCAATGCACGACTGGGTCCATGGTGTGACCCGCGTGTCGCAACAAATGTCAGGACCGAACACACGAATGCTCGTTAGTGCGCGGTACTGCGCAGAAACGAGCACTCAGGAGACTCTAAGCGCGCAGCGGGTCGGCGCCGGCCAGCAGGTCGTGGAACGGCCCGAAGAGCGCCGGACTGGCCGCGATCGACATCTCGGGCGACACCGGAGCGCCGTTGAGCCCGCCCACGGCCGCTCCGGCCTCGGCCGCGATCAGCGCACCCGCTCCGTAGTCCCACGGGTTCAGCCCGCGCTCGAAGACCACGTCCAGCCGGCCGCACGCCACGTAGCACAGGTCGATCGCGCCGACCCCGATCCGGCGGATGTCGCGGACCTTGGTGATCAGGTGCTGGATCACCTCGGCCTGCACCTGCCGGCGCGCCGGGTCGTACCCGAAGCCGGTCCCGACCAGCGCCTTCGCCAGGTCGGTCTCGCCGGACACCTGGATCGGCTTGCCGTCGGCGTACGCGCCGCCACCGAGCGTCGCGGTGAACACCTCGCCCTTCGGCGCGTCCACCACTACACCGGCGACCGTCTTCCCGTCCTGCTCGACCGCGATCGAGACGGCGTACGTCGGGAGGTCGTACAGGTAGTTGACCGTGCCGTCGATCGGGTCGACGACCCAGCGCACCCCACTGGTGCCGACCACGTCGTCGCCCTCCTCGCCGAGGAACGAGTCGTCCGGCCGGGCCTTCAGCACCCGGGCGCGGATCAGCTCCTCGGACTCGCGGTCGACCGCGGTCACCACGTCGGTGACCGTGCTCTTCGTGTCCGCGACGGTGATCGTGCCGCGGCGGCGTTCGACGATCATCCGCGCCGCCTCCTCCGCCACGTCGACGGCGAGCTTCAGCAACTCTTCCGGGGAGGTCATGCGTGGTCCTTCGGTCGGCTTACAGGTCGGCGCAGGGCTGGGCAGCAGTCGTGGCGGCAGTCGTCCCAGGCCGGACCGAGCTTGCCGACGCACGGGCGGTCCGGTTCCTCGCCGCGTTCGCCGGCGGCCCGCTCGACCACCAGGTCGCGGAGCATCGTGACGAACCTCTCGTCGGTTCCCGGGGTCGCGGCCCGGGCCATCGGCAGGCCGAGCTTCTCGGCGGTCTTCGCGGCCTCGGTGTCGAGGTCGTAGATGACCTCCATGTGGTCGCTGACGAACCCGATCGGTACGACGGCGACGCCCGGCTGCCCCTCGGCGGCGAGCGCCTCGAGGTGGTCGTTGACGTCCGGCTCCAGCCACGGCACCTGCGGTGGCCCGGACCGCGAGCAGTAGACCAGGTCGGTCCGGCGGGACTGTCCGGTACGGCGCTCCAGCTCCGCCGTGATCGAGGCGGCGACGTCGTTGTGCCAGTCGACGTACCCGTTGCCGTCCGGGCCGCTGGTGGCGTTCATCGCGGTCGGGATCGAGTGCGTCACGTACGCGATCGCGGCACCGTCGGGGAGCTTGCTCAGCGCCTCGGCCGTGGACTCCACGAACGCCCCGACGAAGCCCGGGTGGTTCGCGTAGTGCCGGAGCTTGTCGATCCGCGGCGCGTCCGGGATCTCCCGGGCGGCGTCCTCCAGGTTCTCCCGGTACTGCCGGCAGCCGGAGTACGACGGATACGCGGACGTGACGATCACCACGGCCCGGCGGACCCCGTCGGCCGCCATCTCGCGCATCGTGTCGGTCAGGTACGGCGCCCAGTTGCGGTTGCCCCAGTAGACCGGCAGGTCCAGCCCGATCTCGTCGAACGACTCCCGCAGCGCCTGCAGCAGCGCCCGGTTCTGGTCGTTGATCGGGCTCTTGCCGCCGAACGCGTAGTAGTGCTCGCCGACCTCCTTCAACCGCTCGTCCGGGATCCCGCGGCCGCGGGTCACGTTCTGCAGGAAGGGGAGCACGTCCTCGGGCTTCTCGGGCCCGCCGAACGAGAGCAGCAGTACAGCATCGTACGGAGGCGCAGCTGGCGACATATTCCAAGCTTCTCAGACGCCGATGACCTAAGCTGCTCCCGGTCTCTCATGCTCAAGCCTTACATCCATCTCATGCGCCGCCCCGGCGCCGGTGCGTTCTTCGCGGCCGGCATCCTCGGGCGGATGCCGATCTCGATGATCGGCCTCGGAATCGTCATCCTGATCGCCCAGGAGAGCGGCTCGTACGGTCTGGCCGGCGCGGTGTCCGGCGTGGCCGTGATCGCCGGCGCGCTGACCGGCCCGGTCCAGGGCCGGCTGGTCGACCGGTTCGGCCAGCGCGGGCTGATCCTGATCGGGTCGGTCGCCTGTACGGTCGGCCTCGCCGGCCTGCTCGTCGCCGTCCGTGCCGGTGCGGCTACCTGGGTGCTGTACGTGCTGTCGTTCGTTGCCGGCGGCACCCGTCCGCAGGTCGGGTCGTTCGTCCGGGCACGCTGGACGCACCTGCTCGGCCGCGGGCGTGCCCTGCAGACGGCATTCGCGCTGGAGGCGGTGGGCGACGAGGTCGTCTTCATCGTCGGCCCGGTCCTGGCCACCACGCTCGCGACGCAGGTCAGCCCGTACGCCGCCTTGTCCGCGGCGGGCGTACTGGGGCTGGCGGGCGGGATCTGGCTGGCGATGCTGCGCGCGTCCGATCCGCCCGGGCGCGGGAAGGCGAACGGCGCCGAGCAGGCACCGCTCCCCTGGCTGTCGATCATGCTGCTCAGCCTGATCGGGCTCGGCCTCGGCGCGACGCTCGGCGGCGCCGAGGTGATCACGGTCGCGTTCACCACCGAGAAGGGCAAGGCCGGCCTGGCCGGTGTCGTGCTGGCGATCTGGGCGTTCGGCAGTCTGCTGGCGGGACTCTGGTACGGCTCGGTGCACTGGCGCGCCCCGGTCGAACGGCGGCTGCTGCTCGGCACGATCGCGCTGGCGATCACGCTGGCACCGCTCCCCTGGGTCAACAGCATCCCGCTGCTCGGCGTGGTGCTGTTCTGCTGCGGTATGACGATCGCGCCGACCATGGTCGCGGTCACCGCGTGCGTCGAGGAGTGGGTGCCGCCGGAGCGGCTGACCGAGGCGATCACCTGGACCGTGACCGGCATCCTGCTCGGTGTCGCGCCGGGCAACGCGGCCGCCGGGCACGCGGTCGACGTCTGGGGGCCGTCGAACGCGTACTGGGTCCCGTTCGGGGTCGGCATCGCGTGCGCGATCGTCGCGGGCGTCTCGATCACGTTCGCCCGGCCGAAAGAACGATTCGCCCACAACTAGGCTTGCATCTCCTGTTAGGGGAGGTGTTTGAGTGTCTGGCATGGACCATTCGATCGGTGCGCTGGCCCGGCTCGGGGGTGTCTCGGTGAAGACCGTGCGGCACTACTCCGAGCTCGGCCTGCTCGCGTCCTACCGGACCTCGGCGGGCCACCGGAGGTACGACGAGACCGCCGTCGCCCGGCTGCGGCTGATCCGGACGCTGCGTGCGCTGGACCTCGACCTGCCGACGATCAGCGCCGTGCTCCGGCAGGAGCGTTCGATCGCCGAGGTCGCCGCCACGCACGCCGACGCGCTCGCGATCCAGCTCCGCACGCTGCAACGGCAGCACGCACTGCTGACGGTCCTGGCCCAGCACCCGCACCTGGAGGACCTTCACCTGATGACCGAGCAAACCGCGCAGGACCGCCGCGCACTGATCACCGAGTTCCTCGAGTCGACGCTGCACGGCGTCGAGCCCGCCGTCCACGCGAACCTCACGCCTGTCCTACCCGACGACCCCACTCCCGAGCAGGTGTCCGCCTGGCTCGAGCTGACCACGCTGATCGCCGACGAGGGCTTCCGGACGACGATCCGCAACCTCGCGAGCGGGTACCACGCGCTGGCCGGCGACGACCCGTTACGCCCCGATCCGGAGTATCGCAGCAGCCTGATCGCGCTCCGCCGGCACGTCGACCAGCGCTGGGACCGCTACATCGAGTTGGTTGCCGTGATCAACGAGTGGGCGCCGCCGTTACGGATTACGGGGTAACGGTGCGTTCCAGCCCCGGCGGATGGCGAGCAGCCGGATCGCGAAGCAGGTCAGTGCGGCGACGATCGGCACCCACAACGCGTGGTAGTCGAGCCACGCCGCGATGACGACGATGCCCGCGCCGAGGAGTGCGGGCGTGGCGTAGATCTCGGACCGCAGTACGACGGGGACGCGGCCGCTGAGCACGTCCCGGAGCACTCCCCCGCCGATGCCGGACAGCATGCCGAGCAGGGCCGCCGAGATCGGGGACAGGCCGAAGTCGATCGCCTTCAGCGCACCGGTGACACAGAACAGGGCAAGCCCTGCCGCGTCGAAGATGTTCACCAGCCGCTCGACGCGGCCGATCCCAGGATGGAGGAAGAACGTGATCAGGCCGGCCACGATCGGGACCACCAGGTACCGCCAGTCGCGGAGCGCCGCCGGCGGCGTCTGGCCGATCAGCACGTCACGGATGAATCCGCCGCCCAGACCGGTGACGAGCGCGAGGACCTGGATGCCGAAGACGTCGAGCCTCTTCCGTACGCCGACCAGTGCGCCGGTGATCCCGAACACGAAGATCCCGACCAGGTCGAGCACATGCAACACCATGAGCCGAACGCTAAACCACAATGTCTACATGAACCGTGCCCCGGAGGTCGACTACTCCACCACTTCTGCCCGCCCTGAGTGGGGCTCGCTGCCGTCGGCGTTGCACGAGGCACTTGCCGAAACACTCGGGCAGCGGATCGTCGACGTGGCTGCGCCGGTGTCGTCCGGGTTCACCGGGGGCTTCGCGGCGCGGGCTCAGCTGGCGGACGGACGGCGGGTGTTCATCAAGGCGGCCCCTGAGGACCTGCATGCGTACGGCGCTTACCAGCGCGAGGCCGAGGTGGTTCCGCAGCTTCCCGCTGTGGTGCGTGCGCCGGCTGTTGTCGGGACGGCTCTCGCGGACGGGTGGTTCGCGGTGGCAGCCGAGTGGGTGGACGGGCGGATGCCCGGGGCGCCGTGGACGGAGGCCGACTTCGAGCTGGTGACTGCTGCCTGTGAGGCGACGGCCGAGGCGATGCGGCCGAGTCTGTTGACAGGGCTGGACAGCTTTGCCGAGCTCGTGGGTGACGACGTGGGCGTTCCGGCACAGGTGCTGGCCGGCGAGCGGGCGTTGGCGTCGGGGCTGCCTTCGTGGGTGCCTCAGGTGTTGCCCGAGTTGGTCGAGCTGGTTCAGCTCGTGCCGCAGGCTTTGGTCGGTGACACCGCGGCGCATTCCGACCTGCGGCCGGACAATCTGCTGATCGACGGCTCCGGCACCTGCTGGACGGTCGACTGGAACTGGCTGACGCTCGGCCCGCGCTGGGTGGACTGGGTCGGTCTCCTGCCGGTCGCGCAGTACCAGGGCATCGACACGTTCGGCGCGCTCGCGCGCAGTCCGCTCACGGCCGGTGTGCCGGAGGATCACCTCGACTGCTTCGTGGCCGTCATCGCGGCGTACATGATGAAGAACATCGACGCCCCGCCGCCACCCGGGTGTACGCCGGCGCTGCGGGAGCACCAGCGGCTGTCCGCGTGGACGTTCCTCGACTGGCTCGCCGTCCGGCGCGGGTGGCCTACCGTAGACGTATGACCAAGGCGCCCACCAGCAGGTTCAAGGTCGAAGTGCTCGACGGCGACCGTACGTCGCGCCGTGAGGACATCGTCAGCACCGAGGAGCCGCTCGAGCTGCGGCTGGAATGGCCGGGCCGGCCGCCCGAGCCGCTGGTGGTGACGATGCGGACGCCGGGGTCGGACTTCGAGCTGGCCGCCGGGTTCTGTCTCGGCGAAGGGTTCGCGGTGCGCCCGGACGCGATCCGGACCGTTGCCTACTGCACCGATGTCACGCTGACCCGCGAGCAGCAGTTCAACACCGTTACGATCAGCTTCGACGGTCCCCCGGACCGCGAGCCGCCGCAGCGGTACGGCGTCACCTCGGCCGCCTGCGGGGTGTGCGGGCAGCAGAGCCTCGACGAGCTCGCGGAACGCCAGTACGACCCGGTCGACCCGGTCGAGGTGCCGTTGGACGTCGTCCGGCGGCTGCCCGACCTGCTCCGCGAGGGCCAGCCGATGTTCAACCGAACCGGCGGGCTGCACGCCGCGGGCCTGTTCACCACGGACGGCCGGAAGATCGTGGTGAAGGAGGACATCGGCCGGCACAACGCCGTCGACAAGGTGGTCGGCTGGACCGTCCTGAACCAGCACTCCCGTAAGGGACTGGTGCTCGCGGTCAGCGGCCGCGCCGGGTACGAGATCGTCCAGAAGGCGGTCGCGGCCGGGCTCGGCATGATCGTCGCGGTCGGTGCGCCGTCCAGCCTGGCCGTCGACCTGGCCCGCCAGTTCGGCATCACGCTGGCCGGGTTCGCGCGCGGCGAGCGCTGCGTCGTCTACTCGGCGCCGGAGCGGATCATCCGTCCAGCGTGATGAACGTCGCCTTCGGGACGTACTCGTAGCGGTCCGGCATGCAGGTCAGGATGATCACCTGGCCGTGGTCGCCGGCCCGGCCGAGCAACGCGCCCATGTCCCGCAGCCGGGCCTTGTCGGACCAGCCGAGCGCGTCGTCGAAGATCACCGGCACACTGCCCTCGCCAGTGCTCACCAGGTGGCTGATCGCGAGCCGCGTGATGATCGCCAGCTGCTCCTGAGCACCGGTGGACAGCGCCTCGACGGGCAGTCGTACGCCGTCCAGCTCACGTTCCGCGACCGCCAGGTCGTCGTCCAGCCAGACCCGGAACGACGGGCCGTAGACGCTCCGGCCGAGCGCCTCGATCCGGCTCTGCAACGGCTCGGAGTACTTGGTCTGTGCGGCGGCCCGGTGCCGGCTGAGCGTCTCGTACACCCGTTGCGCCGCGTCGGCGCGGCGGAGCAGGCTCTCGTACTCGGTGCGGACGGCGGAGAGCTCCAGCTCGGCCAGGTCGCGACGCGTCGCCAGCCCGTCTCGGCCGGACTGCTCCAGGCGGCCCTCCGTCGTACGCAAGGCGTCGCGCAGCCGGTCGCGCTCGTCCTGGAGACGCTTCGCGACCTCCAGGGCGGCGGCCAGTTCGTCGGCCACCTGGTCGGCTCCGGCCGCGTCGGCCTGCTCCTGGACGGCGGTCAGTTCTTCGAGCACTGCCTCGACTTCGGCGGTCGCCTCGGTTTCCGCCGTGCCGACGGACTCGTCGTCGAGAACGGCCCGGGCGGCTTCCAGCGATTCGAGCGCCGCGGCCAGGCGTTCGGCGGCAAGCTCCGACCGGGCACGCGCGTTCTGCGCCTCGGAGCGGTCCTCGTCCGCGGCCTTCCGCGCTTGGGCCGCGGCGAACTCCGCGTCGGCGAGCAGCCGCTCCGCTTCTCCGAGTCCGTCCCGGGCGGTCTCCAGCGCCCGCTGTGCACCCGCGAGATCGTCCGGCTCGGGCTCGTCCACCTCGAAGCCGTCGAACAGCGTGTCGTGCGGCGAGGCGAACTCCTCGAACAGCGACATCTGTCCGGGCACACCCTCGACCGCGGGCTGCTTGCTGCCGGACTCCTCGTCGGCCGTCCCCAGCCGCGCCGTCAGTACGGCGATCCGCTCGCCCGGGTCGCCACCCGCCGTCAGCGACTTCTCGGTCCGGCGGGCCTCGTGCAGCTCGGCCGCCGCCGTGTCCGCCTTCCGCAGCAGCTCCCGCGCCGCGGCGACGTCCTTCACGCCGGCCTTCTTCAGCAGGTCCTTCTCCCGGCGTACGGCGTCGTCCACCCGCGAGCGCAGCGTGGCCGCCTCGCCACCGGCGCGGACGGTCACCTCGACCTGCCCCGGCACGCCGACGACCAGCTCGCCGGACACCAGCAGCTCGGTCGACTCGTCGAACCCGAGGTCCGCCGGTACGTCGCCCTCCAGGCCGGTCCCGGACAGCTCGACCGGCTCCGCGCCGAGCCGCCGTACGGTCACCTCGGGGACGCCGGCCGCGAGCGCCGCGCGGGCCTCGACCAGCGCCGCGCGGGCGTCCTCGAGCGCGGCCACGAGTGCGTCGTCGACCTTGATCCGGTCCAGGATCGTGCCGGCCGCGGCGATCCGCGCGCGGACGTCGACCAGCTCGGTCTGCTGACCGATCAGCCGGTCCAGCTCGGCCCGGTCCATCAGCTCCGACACCCGGCGCTCGGCCGCCTGGACCTCGGTACGGCGGACGTCCTTGAGCTCCACGACCTCCGCGAGGGCGACCTCCGCGGCCTGGACCAGCTCGGCCGCCGTCTTGGCGACCAGCTCCGCGTCGGACCGGCGGGCGGCGTGCTCGGCCTCGAACTTGGTGAACCGCTCGACCTCTTCGAGCAGCCGCTCGCGGTCGAGGCGGGTGCGGGTGTGGTTCTCCAGCCGGGCCCGCGCGGTCTCGGCGCGGGACCTGACCGAGTCGCGGCGGAGCAGGATCTCGTCGGTCGCCTGCTTGCGTTCGCGCAGCGCCTCGACGCCCGTCAGGTGGTCGGTCAGCCGGCCCGACACATCCTCCAGGTCGAGGTTGAGGCGCTCGGCGCGGCGGATGTCCGACTGCACCTCGTCCATCGCCTGCAGCGCCTGCCTGGCCGCGAGTTCGGCGGCGGCGACCGCCTTCGCGGAGCGGGCGAAGTCGCCGGTCGGCTTGCCGCGCGGGGTCCAGTAGCGCAGGTACTCGTGCTCGACCGCGGACACCAGCGGCATCGACGCACCGTCGACCGGCGTACCGGATTCGGCCGTGACCGCGGTGATCAGCGGTTCGGCATCGGCCGGTGTTGGCAGCACCAACGACTGGCCCTGGCTGACCATCAAGGTCTGCCAGAGCACGGGGTCGACGTTCTCGTGGAACAGCCGCTCGGCCTCGTTGTGCGCCTCGCGCCCGGTCCAGGACCGGCGGCGGCCGTCCGGCTCGACGATGGTCAGCTCGGTGGAACGGTTCTTCAGCCAGCGCTTGGCGTACGTCAGCTCGCGGCCGCCGAGGCTGAGCTCGACCGTCACCTCCGGGCCGACGTCCTGGCCGGCGGGCTGGATGTCCCGGATCCGGGTCGACTTCGAGTCGTCGGGCAGGTCGAAGACCAGCCCGAAAGCCTCGACCAGGCTGGACTTGCCGACCTCGTTGTCGCCGACCACGACGGTCGTGCCGAGCGCGCGGAACCGGACAATACGGTCCTTGACGCCACGGAAGTCCCGTAGCGCCAAGCTGTGCAGCCTCATCCCGCGTCCCGCGCCAATCGGTGCATCAGCGAGAGCGCCGCACCGGCGCCCTCGTCACCGCCGGCCAGGGCCTGCCGTAGCTCCTCCATCGCGGCCCGGGCCGGGCCGCTCAACTGCAGCGACTCCAGGTCCGCGGCGTCCGGCGCGGGCCGGACCGTCCAGAACTTCACCCACCGCTCGACGCTCGCGAACACCTCGCCCTGGGCGTCGATGATGCTGTCCAGACGGGCCAGCAGCGGGAGCGACAGCGAGCCGTCGCCGGCGAGACGCACGTACGAGCGCTCCTTGTCGGGGAGCTCCGCGAACCAGTCCTCGAGGGCGGTGATCGACTCCTCGTCGAACAGTTCGACCCGGTGGTCGACCATGTGCCAGGCGCCGACGCGGATCGGCTCGACCTCGATGCCCTCGCCGATGGTGACCTTCAGGACGTTGCCCGGCGCGTCCTCTTCCGGGGACGTGACCTCCTGCGTGCCGGAGAACCAGATCCGGTCCGTCACACGCGTCGTCGAGTGCCGGTCGCCGAGTCCGACGTACTGCAGGCGGCCGTCGGCGACGGCGGCCTCCAGGGCGGTCTGGTCGATCGGCGGTACTTCGGACATCCCGCCGGACAGGCTGGTCAGCTGCCCGTGGGCGAGCAGGATCCGGGTGGTGCCGGGGTCCGGTGTGAGGTCGGCGTACGCCGGGGCGGCGGGGTCGGACAGCGGGCGGCGGGAACGCCACGGCGCGCCGACGATCTCCACGCCGGGGAGGATCCGGAACGGCGTCGTTTCGGTCAGTACCGTGACGTGGTCCGGGGCGTGCGCGAGCCACTGGCTCGACGTCCAGAGGGAGCCTGGTTCGAGCGCGTCGTGGTTGCCCGGGAGCAGGACCACCGGGACCGGGATCCGTTTGAGGGCCTCGCAGGCGCGCAGGATGGTCTGGCGCTCGACCTGGTTGTGCTCGAACACGTCCCCGGTGACGACCACGAACGCCGCGCCGGTGCGTTCGGCCACCTCGCCGATCCGCGCGACAGCATCCAGCCGTGCCTGACCCCACCGGGCCTGGCCGTCCGGCCCCAGGAACCGGCGCATCATCCCCAGCTGCCAGTCCGAGCTGTGCAGAAACGTGATCGAGTCCATTGCGGGTAGAACGCTAACCCGAGCCACCGACAGTCGCACAGTCAACACACAGGATCGCCCCACACCGCCCACACTCCGGACACTACGATCCAGGGGTGACTGCGTACCTGGAGACCGAGCGGCTGCGGCTGCGGCGGTTCACGCCGGCGGATGCCGGGCTGCTGGTGGAGCTCGACGCGGATCCGGAGGTGATGCGGTTCCTGACCGGCGAGCCGACGCCGCGGGCCGAGGTGGAGAACGTCGTACTGCCGGGGATTCTCAAGGTGTACGCCGAGCACCCGGAGCTCGGGACCTTCGCGGCCGCGGACGGGGACGGGTTCGTCGGGTGGTTCGGGATGCAGCCGACCGCGGATCCGGCCACCGTCGGCGTCGGGTACCGGCTGCTGCGGACCGCCTGGGGCAAGGGGTACGCGACCGAGGGCACGACGGCGCTGATCGCCCGCGCGTTCACGGAGCTCGGGATGACGCGTGTCGAGGCGGACACGATGGCGGTCAACCACCGCTCGCGCAACGTGATGCGCCGCTGCGGTCTCCGCTTCGAGAAGGTCTTCCACGTGCACTTCGACGACCCGCTCCCCGGCACCGAGTTCGGCGAGGTGCTGTACGCCGTCGACCGCGCGACCTGGGAAGCTGGACACCATGGATGATCGCCCGTACGCCGTCCTCGACATCGACGCGACGTTGTCCGACACCAGCAAGCGGATCCACTTCATCGAGCAGAAGCCGAAGGACTGGGACTCGTTCTTCGTGCACGCGAAGGACGACGCGGTGCTCGACGAGGGGCTCGCGGTCGCGACGACGCTCGCAGCGGACCACGTGATCGTGTACCTGACCGGCCGCCCGGAGCGGATCCGGCGGGACACCGAGACGTGGCTGCGGGACAACGGCTTCCCGGACGGCAAGGTCTACATGCGCGGCAACACCGACCGCCGGCCGTCGATGCTGATGAAGCTCGGCCGGCTGAAACGCCTCGCCGAGCAGCGGCCGGTCGCGGTCCTGGTCGACGACGACGTCAAGGTGATCGCCGCCGCCAAGAAGGCCGGCTACGCCGTCATGAGGGCCGACTGGGGACTCGATCCCGAGTCCCAGCCGACCCTCTTCGACGCTCAGGAGTCCGAAGGACGTACCTGAGCTACTTGCTCAGCCCGATGATCAAGGTGTTCGCGTACGGCGGGTACGACGACAGGTAGAAGTTCTGCACCTTCGAGCCGTGCAGGAACGCGTTCCGGGCGTAGATCAACGGAACGATCGGTGCGTCCTGCATGATCTGCTTGTCGACCGCGCCCCACATTCCGGCCGCCTTCGTCCGGTCCGACTCGCCGGTGGCAGCGGCGATCGCGGAGTCGACGGCAGGGTTGGAGTAGCGGGAGATGTTGTACCCGCCGTTGCCGATCTCCGAGGACGCGAACAGCGGCTGGATGTTGCCGATCGCGGACGGGAAGTCCGGCAGCCAACTGGACACGGTCAGGTCGAAGTCGGCCTTGTTCCCGGTGATCAGGTCGGTCAGCGGGGTGTTGTCCATCGGCTTGATCGTGACGTTGATCCCGGCCCGCTTCAGCCCCTGCTGGATCGCCTGCGCGACGCCCACGCCGATCACGCCGCTCGACGTGTTGTCGGCAGCCAGCACGAGGTTCAGGTTGCTGACGCCCGCGGCCTGCAGCATCTGCTTGGCCTTGTCGGGATCACCGGCCGGCGGCGCCTGGTACAGGTCGTACTTGGTGTAGCCGTCCATGCCCGGCGTGATCAGGGTCGACGCGATCTCCCCGCCGTAGTCCGGTCCACCGACCGCGACCTGCACGGCCTGCTTGTCGACGGCGTACTCGATCGCCTTGCGGACGGCGGGATTCGCCAGCGCGGGGCGCTTCGTGTTCATCGCCAGGTACGCCAGCGCACCGGACGGCGAGGTGGCGACGCGGGACTTGACCGCGGGGTTGCCGTTGATCGTCGGGATCAGCGCGGCCGGGACCGACGTACCGGTGGTGGCGGCGAACTTGTCGTCGCCGGCGTCGGCGATCAGGCGCTGGTTCACGACGTCCGGCTGCAGGCCCATGTCGGTGACGATCGAGTCCGGCAGGCCGGTGCGCGCCGGGTCGGTCGACTTGTCCCAGTGCGGGTTCCGGACCAGGACGAGCTTCGAGCCCGGTGTGTACGACTGCACCTGGTACGGGCCGCTGGCGACCGGCTTCTCGCCGTAGTGCGCCGGGTCCGTGTCGGCCTTCTTCGGGACCGGCGCGAACGCGGGCATGCTGACGATCCACGGCCAGTCGCCGTACGGCTTGTTCAGCTTGAAGATGATCGTCGTGTCGTCGGGTGTCTCGATCGACGCGAGGTCGCCGCCCTTGTACGGGCCGGTGTACTTGTCGCCGCCGACCAGCAGCGACTTGTGGTACCCGAGGCCGCCGGACAGCTCCGGCGCGAACGACCGCTCCACGCCGTACTTGATGTCGGCGGCAACGATCGGCGAGCCGTCGGAGTACTTGAGGCCCGGCTTCAGCTTGTAGGTCCAGGTCTTGCCGTCGCCGCTCACCTGACCGGTGTCGGTGGCCAGGTCCGGCACCAGTTCGGTGGCCTTGTTCGGGTCCGTCTTCCACGACGTCAGGCCACGCAGCACCAGGTGGATGCCGCTGATCCCCAGGTTCTGGCTCTTGGCCGGGTCGTAGCTGATCTCCTTGCTGGTGCTGAGGATGTGGAAGGTGCCGCCGGGCTCCGCGGCGGCCGTACTGCCACCGGCCGGAGCCGACTTGTTGTTGGCGTTGCAGGCCGCGGCCGCCAGCGCCAGCACAGCGGCTACCGCCACTGCACGGGAGATGCGTTTCATTGTGTCCTCTCAGAGGTGGGGGGTTCAGGGAAGTAGCAGGCGGCCCGGTGGTCGACGGAGCCTTCGACTGGCTCGAGCACCGGTCGTTTCGTCGCGCAGACGTCCTCGGCCTTGTAACAGCGGGTCCGGAACGGACATCCCGACGGCGGGTCGATGGGCGTCGGTACGTCGCCGGTCAGCACGATCCGGTCCCGCACCACGCCCGGTTCGGGCACCGGTACGGCGGACAGCAGTGCCTTCGTGTACGGATGCGCGGGCGACTCGTACACCTCCGCCGCGGGGCCTTCCTCGACGATCGTGCCGAGGTACATGACCGCGATCCGGTCGGCCACCTGCCGTACGACGGCCAGGTCGTGGGCGACCAGCACGTACGACAGGCCGAGCTCGTCGCGCAGGTCCGCGAGCAGGTTCAGCACCTGCGCCTGCACGGACACGTCGAGCGCGGACACCGGCTCGTCGCAGACCAGCAGGTCAGGCTTCACCGACAGCGCGCGGGCAATCCCGATCCGCTGCCGTTGCCCGCCGGAGAACTCGTGCGGGTACCGCTCCAGGTGCTGCTCGGACAGCCCGACCTGCTCGAGCAGCTCGACCAACTGGGTCCGGGACGGGCGGATGCCTTGCGCGCGGAACGGCGTACTGAGGATCGTGCCGACCGACTGCCGCGGGTTCAGCGAGGCCTGTGGGTCCTGGAACACCATCTGGATCTGGCGGCGGATCGGCCGCAGCCGGCGGCCCTTGACCCGGGTGACGTCCTTGCCGCCGATCTCCACCCGGCCCGCGGTCGGGTCGAGCAGCCGGGTCGCGACCCGGGCGAGCGTGGACTTGCCGGAGCCGGACTCGCCGACCAGGCCGACGGTCTCGCCCTGACGTACGACGAGGTTCACGCCGTCGACCGCGCGGACGGCCTGTGCCTTCTGCCAGGGCACGCCGCGGAGACCGAAGTACTTCCGGACGTCCTTGAGGTTGAGCAGGTCGGTCATGAGATCACCTCGGGACGCTTGCCCAGGTGGCACGCGGCCTCGTGATCGCCCTCGCCCGGGCGGGGCGTCAGCTCGGGGCGCTCGGTGATGCACCGCTCCCCCACGAGATGCGTGTACGCGCAGCGCGGCTGGAACGGGCAGCCGGTCGTGATCGAACCCGGCGTGGGCGGGCTGCCGGGGATCGTGGTCAGCCGCGGCTTCGGCGGTACGTCGACCCGCGGCATCGCCCCGAGCAGACCGAGCGTGTACGGGTGGGCGGCCCGGAAGAAGATGTCCCGGACGGTACCGCGCTCGGCCGCGCGACCGGCGTACATGACGAGCACGTCGTCGGCGACCTCCGCGACTACGCCCAGGTCGTGCGAGATCAGCACAAGCGCCGTACCGAACTCCTCCTGGACGTCGTCGAGCAGGCGCATGATCTGTGCCTGCACGGTGACGTCGAGTGCGGTCGTGGGCTCGTCGGCGATCAGCACTCTCGGGTCGTTCACCAGAGCCATAGCGATCACGACCCGCTGCCGCATTCCCCCGGAGAACTCGTGCGGGTAGCTCTCCGCCCGGCGCGCCGCGTCCGGGATGCCGACCTTGTCGAGCATCTCGACGGCCCGGACCCGGGCCACCTTCTTCGAGACGCCGTGGTGCAGCCGGTACGCCTCGGCGACCTGCCAGCCGACGCTGTAGTACGGGTTGAGGGCCGAGAGCGCGTCCTGGAAGACCATCGCGATGTCGTTGCCGCGGATCTTGCGCAGGTCGTCGTTCGGCAGGCCGGTCAGCTCGCGGCCGTCGAGCAGCACCTCGCCGGTGACGTCGGCGTTCGACGGCAGCAGGCCCATCACCGCGGCCGAGCTGACGCTCTTCCCGGAGCCGGACTCCCCCACGATCGCGAGCGTCTCGCCCGGCGCGACCGCGAAGTCGATCCCGTCCACGGCAGGTACCGGGCCGTTCTCGGTCGCGAACGTGACGTGCAGGTCGTGTACTTCGAGTACTGGCTCAGCCATGGCTCACCCTCGGGTCGAGCACACCGTGCACTATGTCCACCACCAGGTTCGCGAGGATGATCAGGAACGCCGAGAACAACGTGACGCCGACGACCACGGCCACGTCCAGCTGGCCGACGGCGCTGATCAGCAGGTCGCCGAGACCCTGCATGCTGAACACCTTCTCGGTCAGGATCGCACCGCCGAGCAGGCTGCCGAGGTCGAGCCCGAACAGCGTGACCACCGGCACCAGGACCCCGCGCAGACCGTGGGTGATCACCACGCGCCGTTCTCCGGCGCCCTTCGCGCGGGCCGTGGTGATGTAGTCGAGGTTCAGCTCCTCGAGCATCTGCGACCGGGTCAGCCGGATGTACGACGCCGCGTTCAGGATCGCGAGCACGATCCACGGCGTGACCAGGTGCCACGCCCAGTCGACCGGGCTCTCGGTGAGCGGGACGTACCCGCTGACCGGGACCATGTTCAGCCAGAACCCGAACACCAGGATCGCCAGCAGGCCGAGCAGGAACGACGGCGTCGAGACCCCGAGCAGCGCGACACCGACCGACAGCCGGTCGAGGATGCGGCCCCGGTTCAGCGCGGCGACCACGCCCAGCGAGACGCCGAGCAGCAGCCACAGTACGGCGGCACCGAGCGCGATCGAGGCCGTGATCGGCAGCCGGTCCAGGATCAGCGTGGTCACCGGACGGCCGAGCGGGAACGAGTACCCGAAGCACGGCGCGTCGCAGTGCACGGCGGCCGCGCCGTCACCGAACGTACGGCCGGCGAAGATCCCCTTCAGGAAGTTCAGGTACTGCTGCAGCGTGCTCTGGTCGAACTGCATGAAGTGCCGCGCCTGTGCCAGGCGGTCCGGCGTACAGGGCTTGCCACACGCCAGGTGCGCCGGGTCGGCCGGGATCGCGTAGAAGACCAGGTAGACGGCCAGGCTGAGCGCCAGCATCACGAGCAACGCGGCGAACAGCCGGCGGACCACGAACCACAGGAGGCCGGGCATCAGTTCGTCCTCCGCAGCCGTACGTCGAACGCGTCGCGGACGCCGTCACCGAGCAACGTGAAGCCGAGCACCGCGATGAACAGCATCGCGCCCGGGAACAGCAGGAACCACGGGTCCGCGCCGGTGTACACCCAGGCGATCGAGTCCGAGATCGAGCGGCCGAGACTCGGTGTCGGCGGTGGTACGCCGACACCGAGGAAGGACAGCGCCGCCTCCGCACCGACGTACCCGGGGATCGCCAGCGTGGCGATCACCAGCACCGGGCCGAGCAGGTTCGGCAGCAGCTCACGGGTGATCACCATCCAGCCGGTCGAGCCGACGCTGCGGGCCGCCTCGACGAACTCGCGGGTGACCAGCGAGCGGGCCTGGTTCCGGATCAGCCGCGCCAGGCCGGCCCAGCCGAAGACACTGAGGACGCCGATCAGCAGCAGCGTGCGGGACACCTTCGCCGGGACAATGATGCCCAGGGCAATCATGAAGACGAGCTGCGGGAACCCGAACAGGAAGTCCAGCAGCCGGGACACGATCGCGTCGTACCAGCCGCCGAAGTACGCCGCGCTGATCCCGAGCAGGGTGCCGGCCACGGTCGTGATCAGCGTGACCGTGATCGCGATCACCAGCGACGTCCGCAGACCGAGCACGACGATCGAGAACAGGTCCCGGCCGGTCAGCGGCTCCACCCCGAACCAGTGCGTCCCGCTCATCCCACCGGCCGCGCCCCGCGGCGCGTTGCCGCGGGCCGGGTCGAGCAGGTCGATGTGGTACGTCGTCGCGTCCTGACCGGCCAGCCGGACCAGCAACGGCGCGGCGGCGGCGATCAGGATCAGCAGCAGCACCAGGGCGAACCCGACGCGCGCGCTCCGGTCGCGCCGCGCCCGGCGCATCGCTTGCCGGGTGGGCGATACGGCCCCGGCCACCGAGGTACTCACAAGCACTCCCGACAGGTCAGATAGTTACAGCCGACAAAACCTAGGCCGCATCCTCCCACCACGATCACCGCATCTCGAATCCCGAGAATGTCGAGTCGGAAACTGTGACTTCGGTTAGCTGCTGCCCGACGGTTACGCTCCGCTGCGTGGAAGGTTTGCTGCGGGTCGATGACCGGATCGTGCTCTACAACATCTACGGCACCGAGGGCGGGGTGCCCGCGATCTCGTTCGGCGGTTCGCCGAGTACGCGGTGGAAGCGGCCGGACGCGGTCGAGGCCATCGAGGCCTCCGGCGTACGGCTGGTGCAGGCGGACCGGCCCGGGTACGGCGGGTCGACGCGGCAGCGCGGGCGTACGGTCGCGTCCGTCGTACCGGATGTGGTGGCGCTGGCGGACGAACTGGGGTGGGAACGGTTCGCGGTCACCGGCGGGTCCGGAGGTGGGCCGCATGCGTTGGCGTGTGCCGCGTTGCTGCCGGAGCGGGTCACGCGGTGTGCGGTGACCGGGAGCATCTCGCCGCCGATCGTCGACGGTCCCGAGCCGACCGAGGACGAGGAAACGGCCGACCCGCGCCGCAACCGCACCTCGTGGAAGGCGCTCCACGGTGACCTACGGCCGGGTATGGAGGAAGCTGCCCGCACGATCATGGGCGCGGTCGAAGCAGGCGGCCCTGAGATCCCGCCGGACCCGGGTGCCGAGCCCGGGCCGCCGGCACGTGAGGACACGGCTGCGATGGCGCGGCTCGCCGCCACCTTCGTCACCAGCCACGACGGGTGGGAAGACGACCTGATCGCCTTCGCCAAGCCGTGGGGGTTCGACCTCGGCGACATCTCGGTCCCCGTGAGCCTGTGGCACGGCTCGGCCGACGACCGAGCAAGCAAGTACGCCGACCACCTGATGGCCGCCGTCCCTGGCGCCGAACGGCGGTTCTACGTAGGCGGCCACATCCCACCGGCAAATGCGTACCGCGAACTCCTCAGGTGGCTGACACTGTCCTGATGGACATCGCGCGCGACCTCGTACTGGAGCTGTACCCCGACGCCCGCGCCGCCTGGCTCGGCGGCAGCGTGGTGCGAGGCGACGCGAGCCCGACGTCCGACCTCGACATCACGGTGCTGCAGGACGGCCCGGTGCTGCGGAAGTCGCTCGAGTACGGCGGATGGCCTGTCGAGCTGTTCGTGCACACGGAGAAGTCGCTGCGGTACTTCGCCGACAAGGACCAGGCCCGGCGCCAGCCGACCATGATGCGGCTCGTCGGCGAGTCCGTCGTACTGCTGGACACCGATGGGACGGGTGCGCGACTGCAGAAGGAGTACCTGGCCGAGGTGGCTGCGGGGCCTCAGCCGTTGTCGGCGGATGAGCTCAGTCTGTTGCGCTACACGATCACCGACCTGCTGGAGGACTTCGCGGGTGCGGTCGGTGACGTGCGGCTGGCGGTCGCGACCGTGCTGTGGCAGGAGGCGGCCCGTCTGCTGCTGACGGGCTCAGGGCATTGGGCCGGCACCAGCAAGGGGCTGTTGCGGGAGGTGGCGGCTTATGACAGTGCGCATGGCACCGACTTCGCCGTCGCTTTGCTGGAAGGTGTGCGGGCTGACGACTCGCGGTTGGTAGGGGTGGTGGACCGGATCCTCGGTGCGCACGGTGGGCGGCTGTTCGCCGGTTTCGAACTGGCCGCTCCGATCGGTGTATAGGGTCGAGCTTGTGCCTGATATCGACGCAGCGTTCCTCGCTCTTCCCCGGCAGGAGCTGGCCGCGGCCGCCCTGCAACGTGCTCGCGACCTGGGTGCGTCCTTCGCCGAGTTCCGGTTGGAGAGGATCCGGTCGGAGTCCATCTCCCTGCGCGACAGCGTGCTGGAGAGCGCCAAGGACGACGAGGACCTCGGCCTCGCGGTGCGGGTGATCCACGACGGGACCTGGGGGTTCGCGGCGGGGGTCGCGCTCACGGTGGACGAGGCCGTGGTGGTCGCCGAGCAGGCCGTGAACATGGCGCAGGTGTCCCGCCCGATCAACGCGGAGACGATCGAGCTCGCGGACGAGCCGGTGTACGACGACGTCACCTGGATCTCGTCGTACGAGATCGACCCGTTCACCGTCCCGCGGGCGGACAAGGTCGCGCTGCTCACCGACTACAGCGACCGCCTGCTGAAGGCCGACGGTGTCGCGCACGTCAGCGTCCACGTCGCCACGATCCACGAGTGCAAGTACTACGCGAACACCGCCGGCACGTCGTACACCCAGCAACGGGTCCGGATCGGCCCGCACCTCACCGCGCACGGCGTCGCCGAGGACCGGTTCGACTCGATGTCGTCCACCGCTCCGCCGGCCGGCCGCGGCTGGGAGTACATGACCGGCACCGGCTGGAACTGGGACGACGAGCTGGCCCGGATCCCCGGCTGGCTGGCCGAGAAGCTGGCCGCGCCGAGCGTCGAGGCCGGGACGTACGACGTGGTCATCGACCCGTCGAACCTGTGGCTGACGATCCACGAGTCGATCGGCCACGCGACCGAACTGGACCGCGCCCTCGGCTACGAGGCGAACTACGCGGGCACCAGCTTCGCCACCCTCGATCAGCTCGGCACGCTGAAGTACGGGTCCCCGGTCATGCACGTGACCGGCGACCGCATCGTGGAGAACGGCCTGTCCACCGTCGGGTACGACGACGAGGGCGTCGCCGGCCAGCAGTGGGACCTGGTCAAGGACGGCATCCTGGTCGGCTACCAGGTGGACCGCCGGATGGCGAAGAAGAACGAGGACGTCCTCGGTACGCCGCGCTCGAACGGCTGCGCGTACGCCGACTCGTCCGGCCACATCCCGATCCAGCGAATGGCGAACGTGTCGCTGCAGCCCGCCGCGGACGGCCCGTCCACCGAGGAGCTGATCAGCCGGATCGAGAACGGGATCTACATCGTCGGCGACAAGTCCTGGTCGATCGACATGCAGCGGTACAACTTCCAGTTCACCGGCCAGCGGTTCTACAAGATCACCGGCGGCAAGCTCGACGGCCAGCTCCGCGACGTCGCGTACCAGGCCACCACCACCGACTTCTGGGGCTCGATGGAGGCGGTCGGCGGCCCGCAGACGTACGTCCTCGGCGGCGCGCTGAACTGCGGCAAGGCCGAGCCTTCGCAGTCCGGCGCGGTCAGCCACGGCTGCCCGTCCGCCCTGTTCCGCGGAGTCCGCATTCTCAACACCACCCAGGAGGCCGGCCGGTGACCGCCGTACAGCTCACCCCGCAGGACACCGTCGAGCGGGGCCTGGCCCTGGCGGCGGCCGAGGGCGCCGACGGCTGCGTCGTACTCGTCGCCGAGACCTCCAGCACGAACCTGCGCTGGGCGAACAACACCCTGACCACGAACGGCGCGATGCGCGGATCGAGCGTGACGGTGATCGCCACGGTCGGCTCCGGCGAGGGTACGGCGGCCGGCGTCATCGGCCGCTCGTCGGTCACCGAGGACACGCTCCGCGAGATCGTCTCCGCCGCGATCGCCACCGCCCGGGCCGCAGGGCCGGCGGAGGACGCGCGGTCGCTCGTCGACGGCTCGGTGTCCGCGGGCTGGGAGCTCGAGCCGGAGGAGACGTCGGTCTCCGTCTACGAGAAGTTCGCACCGTCGCTCGGGGAGTCGCTGAAGCAAGCGGCCGTGGAGAAGCGCCGGTTGTTCGGGTTCGCGAACCACGAGGTCGTCACGCTGTACGTCGGATCCTCCACGGGCCTGCGGCTGCGCCAGGCACTCCCGCGCGGCTACGTGTCCTCGACCGGGAAGGTCGACGCCCATTCGGCCTGGGTCGGTACGGCGACCCGTGACTTCACCGACGTCGACGCGCTCGCGCTGGACACCGAGCTGACCCGACGCCTCGGCTGGGCCGGGCGGACCGTGTCGGTCGACGCCGGGCGGCACCCGACGATCCTGCCGCCGGCCGCGGTCGCGGACCTGATGACGTACCTGTACTGGCAGCTCGACGGCCGGGACGCGTTCGACGGGCAGACCGTGTTCTCGAAGTCCGGCGGCGGGACCCGGATCGGCGACGCGCTGTCGTCGCAGCCGGTGAACCTGCACTCGGACCCGGCGCTCGCGGGGCTCGAGGCGTTCGCGTTCGCGGTGGCCCGGTCGTCGGGCGGCTCGTCGAGCGTGTTCGACAACGGCCTCACACTCGCGGCGACGGACTGGATCCGCGGCGGGAAGCTCGAGCACCTGATGACCAGCCGCTACACCGCGGACCTGATCGACGTACCGACGGCCACGCCCGGCATCGACAACTACGTGCTCTCGGTCGACGGCGCGAGCGGGACCACCGACGACCTGGTGGCCGGCCTCGACCACGGCCTGCTGCTGACCTGCCTGTGGTACATCCGGGTCGTCGAGCCGCAGACGCTGCTGCTCACCGGCCTGACCCGCGACGGTGTCTACCTGGTCGAGAACGGCGAGGTCACCGGCGCGGTCAACAACTTCCGGTTCAACGAGAGCCCGGTCGACCTGCTGGCCCGCTTCACCGCGGCCGGCGCGACCGTACCGTCGTTCTCCCGCGAATGGGGCGACTACTTCTCCCGGACCGCGACACCGCCGCTGCTGATCCCGGACTACAACATGTCCAGCGTCAGCCAGGCCAGCTAGAACGACAGAACGCCCCGCCGGCCGGCGGGGCGTTCTGTCGTACTGCGTTCAGACCGTCGGGTAACCCGGCTCGGCCGGCCCCGCCTGCCCCGGCCCGCCGAACCGCTCGGCCGCCTTCGGGTCCGGTCCGTACTGGTTCTGCCCCGCGGTGCCCTCGCCCGCGGCCAGCACGATGAACCAGATGAACCCGACACACGGAATCAGGTTGATCAGGATCCACCAGCCCGAACGGTTGGTGTCGTGCATCCGCCGGACCGCCACCGCGATCGACGGCAGCAGGACGGCCAGGCTGTAGATCGTCGACAGCCAGCCTGACGAGGTGCCCTTGCCGCCGAAGTCCAGACCGAGGATCCGGTCCAGGATCGACAGGATGATCGAGGCGATCACGTTGAACAGCACGAACATCCAGTACTCCTTGCGACGGGCGCGCCCGTCGAACACGGTGTACTTCTTGAGGACGTCGATGTACCACTGCATTGCTATCTCCGATGGTCGAAGGTGACACGCGGGTCAGAAGCCTGTCGGAACCCGCCGGGAACGTCAATCCGGCTTTTCGCTTTGGTGATCACACTGCAATCTGAGACCTAGAGCCGGCTTCAGCTTTCGGGCGCGGCTTTCGTCATCGTGACGCGCAGCATCAGCCGCTGCCCCTCCTGGTACGGCGTGACCTCGTCGAGGCTCCAGTTCTCCGCGAGTTCACCGACGAGTTCCTTGTCGAAGAACCGCCCGGCGAACCCGTCGTGCCCCGACAGCCCGTTCTCCAGTGGCTGCCAGTCCCGCGCGCACGGGTCGTCCGCGGACCAGACGGCGTACACGAAAACCCCGCCCGGGCAGAGCACCCGGTGGATCTCGGCGACCAGCGCCCGCAGCTCGGACGGCGAGAACGCCATGTTCAGCAGCAGATTCGCGAACACCGCGTTCACTCCTCCGTCGGCCGGCGGCAGCGGATCCCGTACGTCGTGCAGCGCCGCCGTCACCCGGTCGTCGAGCCCCTCCCGCTGCGCCGCGTGCCGCAACTGGTCGAGCGCCGTCTCACTGAAGTCGGTCGCATGCACGCTGAACCCGTGCCTGGCCAGGAAAAGCGCGTCCCGCCCGTGCCCCGCCCCCAGCTCCAGCACGTCGACGATCCCCGCCGCCCCGAACAACTCCACCGCCCGCCGCACCGCCGCCGACGGCTCCACCCCGTGCAACTCCGCCGTCCGCGCGTACGCCGCGTCCCACCGCTCCTGCTGAGCCCTCGCAAGCTCGACATTCCCAGAATTCCCAGTATGCATCCCCGTGCTCCCCGTGGTCGTCCCACCGACCTGGCCGATCGACAGACCGCGCCAGCCTACGTCACAACCCGCATAATGGTCCCGTCGGACGGAAGTCGGGTGGAGGGGAATGCTGGACGGAAGCGACAAGCAGTCGGAAAAGGTGCGGGTGCTCGCCACCGCGCTCGAGAAGCTTCGGACGCACGGTGGGCTGACCGCCGATCGGCTCCGCGCCGACCGGACCGGAGTCTCCGCACCGCTGCTGGCCCTGGCCGCGACCCGTCGCTACGCGAACGTCCACGAGCTCGACCTGCCTGACGCGGCAGTCGCCCTGGTCCGCGACTGCGTCCGCGAGGACCTCTACGAGTCCCAGCAGATCGTCGCGGACGCCGTCCTCGCTCTCGGTGTCCTCGGCCAGAGCCTGATCAGTGCCGGCATCGACGCGCACATCACCCGGGCGCTCTACAACCTGGCGCTGGGCCGCCGTCGCGAGACTCTGCTGGACCACTGGCACCCGCTGCATGCGGCCCTGGCCGTAAACCCGATCGCGGCCCCGAGCGACCGCTACCTCCGCGGTACGACGGAACTCGCCGTACTGCGGGAGCTTGCCTATCAACTCACGCGCCGTGACATGTACTCCGTCGGCGCGAAGAACGTGGCCAGTACCGATGCCGCGTCGCCCGTGGACCAGCTGTCACCTGGCCGGGTCGTGGTGATCGGGGGCGCCGTCATGGACGCGACCTTCCGGACAAAGCATCTGCCGGCGCCGGAGACGTCGATCGAGGCGCTCGGCTTCAGCCTCTCCCCCGGCGGCAAGGGGCTGACGCAAGCCGTGGCGGCAGCGCGGCTCGGACTGCGGACGTCGCTGATCGCCGCGGTCGGCAACGATCGTTTCGGCGACCAGATCGTCGAGTACCTCGAGAAGGAACACGTGGACACGTCGCTGCTGAAACGGGTGCCCAACGCGGAGACCCCGTTCACCGGCGTCTTCCAGCAGCAGCTCGGCGACAGCATCGCGGTGAACTGGCGCAACGAGAAGCAGATCCACCTCGACTTCGGCGACGTCTCGCCACACCGTGACGAACTGCTGGACTCCGACGCGCTCCTGATGACCTTCGAGGTTCCTCGCGACACGTTGGAGGACACCCTCGCCCTGGTCCACGACGGCACTGCTCGCCGGCCGGTCGTGATCGTCACTCCGGGGCAGCCGTACAACGACGACGAGGTCTCGGCGGAGACGCTCGCACAGATCGACTACCTGGTCGCGCACGCGTGGGAGCTGGAGTCGTTCGCGCGGCAGGACGTCCCGTTCGACCCGGACTCCGTGGCCCGCACGCTGCTCGCGTACGGCGTGAAAACACTGTGCCTGCTGATGCGCGGCGGCTGCAACGCGTACTCGCGCCCGATGCGCGACGTACTGCGGATCGCTGCCCCGCCGGCGATCTACAAGGAGTCGTCGGTCGCCCGCGACGCCTTCTGCGCGGCGCTCGCGGCCCAGCTCATCGACACCGAGAACACGTTCTCCGAGGACGTCGGCCGCTGGGCGACCGCCGCGATGTCCTGTGCCGCTTCGGACTTCCCGCGCCGCAACTCCCTGCCCACGCGACGCCGGATCGACGACCTGCTGGAAGGGATCCAGCAGTAGCCGTCAGCGCAGGATGCGGTGCTGGTCCGCAGGCTGCACACGTTCGGTCGCGCCGCGGATCCGGCAGCAGAAGATCAGCGAGTCGTGCAGTTCGGCAAAGCTCCTGGTCGCGTTGCGGTCGGCGGCGCACAGTTCGTCGATACTGCGGATCGCCGGGAAGCTCGCGCGCATCTCGCGAATGCTCATGTACTTGCGCTTGTAGTACAGGTACGGCCGTGCCCGCACCGTCATCCACTGCTGCCAGTTCGACGCCAGGTAGCTCGACCCGGTGAAGCCGAGGTTCGGGTCGACGGCCGTGGTCAGCAGCTCGACCCCGCCGCGCTTCTGGAAGTACTTGCGCACCTGCGCCAGCAGGTACGACACCGCGTTCGGTGGTGCCCCGTCGAACGAGTAGACCCGCGACAGGTCCCACACCGACTCCTGCGGTACGCCGAACTGCAGCAACAACTGGTCCGCGACCCGCTGCCACTCCAGCGGCGACGCACTACACAGGGTCAACGGCGTACCGGTGTTCTTGTCGACCAGGGCGAAGTTGAGTGAACCCCGTCTGGCATTGCGGAGGTAGTGCATGCTCCCGAAGACACGGTCGGCGTCCTCGCCGACCTGCCGGAACTCGAGATCCGGGAGCGTGTACTCGCGCCGCGGGATCAGGTCGCGCACCGCGCGCTGGTCCTTGCGCAGCCGCGCGGCGTTGCTGACGACAACGGTCACGGCCTCCCGGTAACTCACCTGACCGGCGGCGTCGGCGTAGCACGGCAGGTGCAGGCGGGTCCGGACCGCGAGGGCACGCCGGTCCACGCCCCACAGCCTGCCCAGGGCCAGCAGCCGATCGGTGGATTCCGCAGCGCTAATTCGAAAAGCAGCAGCTTTCTGCACGGATCGGATGCTAGCGGATCCCGGCCACCCGCCGACAACTTTCAAACCCGCATCTTTTGGCGTGTTGGCAACCGGTGGCGTGCCACTTGGCAGCACCGCCGTGCCAACTGGCAGGACCTTGAATTCGGCGGCCGCCAAAACCGCTGTGCGCAAAACCTGGAATGCGTCATTGGCAGCCAATTCGCGCATTGTCACCCGATTGTCGCGCGGTGGAATAGAACCAGGAAACTACTTGCCGGAAAGGGGATGTCCCATGCAAATCCTCGCAACCCTGGTCGCGCTCGCCGGCGCGATTCTGGTCACCTCGTTCTGGAAGCAACTGCTCACCCTGGTCCTGGTGGGCACGGTGCTGGTGTTCTGTTTCGGGCTCTACAACATCGTCGTTGCCGTGTCCCGCTGACCCCGGCCGGGCCAGGCTCAGCGGCCGCTCCCGAACCAACGGGACATGCCCTGGGCAAGCACCTGCGCCCGGCCCCACACCGGATCGGAGCGGAGTTGCCGCGCGGACTGCCGGCTCGTCGCTCGGTACTCGATCGACCGCTCCACAAGGCTGCTGTGCCGTTCACAGACGAAATCGTGATCGGCCAGCAGTTCGAACTGATCACAGGTCACGTCGATGACCCAGCGCCCGGGCGCGGACGCCCGGCCGATCTCGACCCAGCAGTGGAACTCCAGCGTCCGGCCGTGGACGACGATGTCCCCGACGCAGTAGCGGGCGCGCATCCGCAGGTACCAGGGCAGCACCCGCAGCAGCCAGGCGGAGCTGACCCCGCACTGCCCGGCGGACGCCGGCAGATCCGGCCGGGCACTGAAGTCCGGGTGCACCGTGCAGTCGGACCACTCCAGCGAGAGCGCCGCGCGGTAGACGTGCAGACGACGGCGGGCGACGGCCAAGGCGGACTGTTGCACGATCGTCCTCCCCAATTCTCTCGTCCGTCGCGCCCCCGCGCGGCGGTAACAAGGTCATTGGGCATTGTCTGCGCATCTCGATTAGCTTGGCAAGATCCTTTCTAAATACACCGGGGCGACGGTGTGCAGTGGATTGGGAATGCTGCCGGTCACCGGTATCGGTGGACGGGTGTCCAGGTCGGTGTAGCCGAGTTTCAGGCGGTAGCCGTTCAGCGGATAGCGCCGGAATTCGGGACCGGTGAAAGCGGTCGCGGCCAGCCGGTCGGTGTATTCAGGGTGTTCCTCGGTGTAGCGGTGTACCTCGCCGCGGACCAGGCCCCAGAAGGTTTCGGTGGGGATCAGGGAGTGGGTGGTGAGGGGGTTGAGGACGCCGAGGAGGAGGGCGTCGACGACGTACTGGCGGAGGATGGGCCAGGGTTTTCTGGGGAGGACTCGGGTGTGGGCGTCGGGTTCGGGGCCGCGGGCAACGATGGGGGTGGTGGAGAGGTTGATGTCGTCGACGAGGTCCTTGATGACCAGGCGGTTGGGGAGGCCCTCGGGGGTGCAGATGATGGCGAGGTTCTCGCCGTGGGGGTTGACGGTGATGCCGTAGTGGTGGAGGAGATGGAGCAGGGGGCGGAGGAGGGTGGCGATCAGGTGGGCGAGCCAGGTCCGGGGGTCGGTGCCGGCGCGGGTGATGGCGGCCTCGGTGAAGCCGGGGTGGAGTACGGCGGCCAGGGGCCAGACGGTCTCGCCGTCGCGGAGGCGGGGGTCGACGGGGTCGCGCCAGATGCAGCCGAGGGTTTCGGTCCACTGGTACGGGATGCCGGGGTGGGTGGACAGGTGCGGGTGCGGGACGGTGACGGAGGCAACCTCGCCGAGGATTTCGGTGCCGAGGGTGCGGAACACGTCGTCGCGGGACCAGAGGCCGCGGAGCCACTGGGTGATCATCGGGGCGGACAGGGTGCAGTGCTCGGGGATGCCGCGGTAGACCGAGGTGTTGAGGATCTTCAGGGGCAGCTTGACCTGGTAGCGCCACGGGTTCGAGATGTTCACCATCGTGCGGATCGACTGTGTGGGCAGGTACTCGTCAGGGCTCTCCCCCAGTACGACGATCTCGCCCGTTGCGAGCTCCCGCGCCCACTGCGTCCGTACGACGTGGTCCAGCTGCCACGGGTGGCACGGCAGCCACACGTACGCGTCCGGGTCGTCCAGCCGCGCACGGAACGCCGCCAGCGTGTCGGGGTCCAGCTCCCGTTCCAGTACGGCGTGCTCCGAGAGGTCCGGCGTACCGCGGAACTCGGCCAGGCCACGTCGTACGGCCAGCCAGACCAGGTGCAGCGGAGTACGGGCCTCTGGGGCGTACTGCTCGCTGTCGGCGGCGGAGAAGCCCAGGCGGCCCTTGTTGGCGACCAGGAGCGGGTGTCCGGTCAGGTGGCCTTCCAGACGGCTGTGGTGCAGCTCTAGCAGCTCAGCAGCGGGCACTGCGGTAGCAGCCATGCGTACGTCGGCCGCGAGCGTGCTGGTGAGCTCAGCGACGTACCCGGCCACCGTGGACCCGTCCACGCCCAGTACGTCGGCTGCGTCGACGAAGAACTGGACCGGGTCGGTGGCCGGCTCGCTCTCGTCGTTGCCGAGGATGCCGGCCGTCGTACGCCGGATGGACGCCGGATCGACCCGCCAGCTTCCGAAACCGCCACGGGTCGCCTCGAACGTGTACGAGACCGTGCCGAACGACAGGCGGTTCTCGACCGGTTCCAGCAAACCCTCCGTGCAGAACTGGGAGATGAGCTTGGCCAGCAGCTCCGACGAACACTGCGTCCACGTACTCATCCAGGGATCGCAAACGTCGTGTACGCGGTGGACTTGGGCAGCCGGAACACCTCACGGCCGGCGACGCTGTTCAGGATGCCCGCGTTGCGGACCGCACCGATGCCTAGATCCGGCGCAGCAACACCGTGGCTGTGCAGGTCCGCGTTGGCCACAAAAACGCGCCCCTCCAAGGCACCACGCACACTGTGGTCGCGGTTGATCACCCAGCGGCCGGCCGCGTCGTGGTCGAGCTTGTCCTGCAAAGAATCCATGAACGGCTGCGGCCGGTTCCGGTAGCCGGTAGCCGCTATCACGGCGTCCGTCGTGTGCTGGAACGTCTTCCCGCTGTCAGCGTGCAGCATGGTGAGCTCCAGCCCGTCAGCACGAGCTACGGCCGACACAACCGCTACACCGCACAAGAGCTCCGCCCCCAGATCCCTTGTGTACAAGACGTCGTGGATGTCGTCCAGGGTCTCCGAAGAGATGCCCTTGTAGTGCCGCCACTGCTCCTTCACCAGCCGGTCACGTACGGGTTCGTCCAAGGCGTGGAAGTAGTCGACGTACGACGGTGTCGTCATCTCCAGCACCAGCTTGGAGTAGTCCAGCGGCGCGAACGACGGCGTACGGGTCAGCCACGACACGGCGGGACCGTCGGCGCGCAGGAGGTCCAGGGCGCACTCAGCACCCGACTGGCCGGACCCTACGACTGTTACGCGTCCTGCGCGCAAAAGGTCCTCCCGGCGGAACAGGTAGTCCGCAGAGTGCAAGAACCGCTCAGCAGGAAGCCCTGCCAGCGCTGCAGGTACGAAGGGCTCCGTTCCGACGCCAACCACGAGGTGACGCGCTTCGTAGTGCTCCAAAACCTCACCACGCTCGACGGTCAGCTCAAAGGCACGCCCGTTCCACTCTGCAGACCGTACGTGGTGCCCGAAGTGCAGCGAATCCAGCTGCGCCGCACACCACCGCAAGTACGCCTCGTACTCGCGCCGCGTCGGGTGGAACTTCTCCCGCACGTAGAACTGGTACAGCCGGTCGTTGTCCTTCAAATACGACAGAAACGACAGGTGGTGCGCCGGCTCCACCAGGCTCACCAGGTCCGCCAGGAACGACACCTGCAGCATCGCGTCCTCGAACATCAGCCCCCGGTGCCAGGTGAACTCCGGCCGACTGTCCAGGACAGCCAGCCGTACGTCGTCCACGCCGTCCGCCAGCGCGGCGAGCCCGAGGTTGAACGGCCCGCAGCCGATCGCGATCACGTCGTACATGTCATGCCTCCTGCACGGCCCGGGTCCGGACCATCAGTACCGCGGTCTTCTCGGGCAGCTGCAGCTCCCCGGACTGGACGAACCCCGCGGCCGCGAACGCGCGGACGGAGGGCGTGTTCTCGAGGTCGGGCTCCGCCACCACCCGAGGGCACGACGGCTCGGACCGCAGCACCGTGTCCGCAACCTCTCGGAGCAGCAGCCGTCCGAGTCCACGGCCGACCCGGGTGCCGTCGCCGATCGCGACATGCACGCCCCGGTCCTCGACGTCGTACGGGTAATAGTCGGCCAGCCGGTCGTGCCGGACGCGGTACAGCTCGACGTACGCGAACTCCTCGCCGTCCAGCGTCACCACGTACGGCCGGGAGTGCTCCCCCGCCGCCTGCTGCTCGATCTCCTGGGCCCAGCGCTCCACCGACCAGCCCTGCTGCCACCAGCGCCGTACGTGCGGCTGTGCCATCCACACGGCGATCCGTGGGGCATCGGACGGGTCGGCCGGGCGCAGTACGAACGACGTCACCGCAGCGGGTTCGGGATGTCGAGGTACACCGACTGCGCGTCCAGCGGGGCGACGACCTCGTCGATGCCGCGCAGCCGGGTCAGCAGGTTCGCCTTGCAGGGCAGGGTTTCCGCGTCGAGCCACCGGCGCGCGAGGCGGTCGCCGTCCGGACCGGCGGCCTTCAGCAGCGGCAGCGCGTAGGTCAGCCGATCGCGGACAACCGACAGAAGTGAGTCCTCGTCGGCGATACCGTCCGCGGCCAGACAACCGACGACGGCGAGCGCCTGGTTGTGCAGCAGGTAGTAGGTCAGCCGGTCGTCGACAATCGGATCGTCGACGACGGCCAGCGTCGAGTCCCGCAGCCCGGTCACCGCGAGCAGACCACGCAGGTACGACGAGGCCAGGTAGTAACCCTGGTTGTCGCGGTACGCGCCGCCCTTGATCCGCCCGGCGCCGTCCAGCCGGACCAGCGTGTTCTGCTGGTGCGCCTCCAGCCCGATGCCGGTCTCGGCGTACAGGTGGAGCATCGGCACCAGCACGTTGTCGATGTACGACGCCGTCCAGCCGGCCGGATCCTCGGCGGCGAAGGCGCTCAGCCGGCTCACGCCACCCGGGCGCGGCGCGACCAGGCCCGCGAGACAGGCGTAGCTGTTGACGTCCGCGGGCACCTCCCGGACCGCGACGTCGAGACCGGTGAGCGTCGGCCCGCCTTCGTCGAGCGCGACCCACGCCGGGTCGCGGACGATGCTGAACCGCGGGTGCGCAGTCGCTGTCCCCGCGTTGTACGCCGCGTCCAGCAGCCGGTTGATCTCGAGCCCGCGGCGCAGCTCGGTCGGCGTCGACTCGCGCCGCGAGTTCGTGATCCGCAACCCGAGCGACAGCTTCAGCATCACCGGCAGGTCCGGGTGGAACACGGTGCGCAGGCTCGACGTCGGGTACCACTGGGAGCTCCCAGGTCCCAAGGCCTTCACCCGGCCCGAGGAGATCAGCGAAGCAACCCGAGGCCGCTTCTGCACCGCGGCCGCCTGCCACGGGTGCGCTGGGACCAGGACTCGGCCGGGCGACGGCGTGATACCGGCCAGCGCGCCCATCAGCTGCACAGCGTCCAGACCCTGCAGCGAGGGCGCGCCGGCCACCTGGTCCGACGACACCAACTCGGCGTCGGCTTCGAACCAGTGCACCGCGAAACGGCCGCCGAGCTCCGGCGAGTACGCCGCCAGCTCGTCGCCGCTCAGTCCGTCCCGGCTCTTCGGCGCCGGGTGGTTCAGGTGCCCGAACAGCAACGCCTGCTCGGTCTCGAGGAAACGCCCCGGTCCACGTTCGCCGTCGGCCTGCTGCACGAACAGCGCGACGTTCCGCACCGACTCCGTCGTCCGCGCCGCCAGGTCGTCGACCTCCGCCGGATCCGCGTCGGCCGACAGCACCCGCACCAGCTCCTCGGGCGCCGCCGGTACGCCGTCCAGCAGTACGTCGGTGAACTGGTGCAGCCCGGTCCGCGAGGCGTGCTCGACGCGGGCCGTCACGGTCGACCGTCCGAGGTCGATCGTCAACGATCCCACGGTGACCGGGACGGCCGACTCCCGCGTGTAGCAGCGCAGGATCGCGTTCAGGTGTGCGGCAACAGCGATACTCACGCGGCTCCTTCGCCGGTCAGGACGTCGAGGCCGGTGGCCACGACCTGGTCCAGCAGGTCCTCGATGTCCGACACGGTCGCGTTCGGGTTCAGCAACGTCAGCTTCAGGGCGACCGCGCCGGAACCGGGCAGCTTGGTCCGGCCGATCAGCACCCGGCCCGACGTCAGCAGCCGACGGCGTACCTCGCCCTGGAGCTCGTCGGACGCGCCGGCGAACCGGAAGAGCACCGTCGTCAGCGTCACCGGCGCCAACATCTCCAGGTTGCTGTCGGCAACAATCCGGGCCGCCGCCGCGTGCGCCAGTTCGTGACAGGCATCCAGCATCGCGCCCAGCCCGGCCCGTCCGTACGCCGTCAGCGTCGTCGCGACCTTGACCGCGTCCGGCCGGCGCGTGGTCTGCAGGCTCCGGCCGAGCAGCCCGTCCAGCCCGGAGTCGATGTCGTCCGCCGGGTTCAGGTAGTCCACCGAACGGTCGAACGCCGCGAACCGGTCCCGGTCCGCCACCAGCAGCACGCTGGTCGCGGCCGGCTGCCAGCCGATCTTGTGCAGGTCCAGCGTCACCGAGTCCGCCAGCGCCAGATCCGCGAGCAGGGGCGCCAGCCGGTCCGAGAACAGCGCCCCGAACCCGTACGCCGCGTCCACGTGCAGCCAGGCGCCGTACTCCCGGGCCAGCGCGGCGATCGGCGCGATCGGGTCGACCGAGCCGAAGTCCGTCGTACCGGCGGTCGCGATCACGGCCACCGGCGTACGCCCGGGCTCGGCCAGCTCGGCGGCGAGGACGTCGGTGCGCATCCGGAAGTCCTCGTCGGCGGCGATCGTGATCGCGGCCTCCTCACCGAGCCCGAGGGCGGCGCAGGCTCGCTGGACGGAGAAGTGCGCGAGTTCGGAGCAGAACACCACCGGGCGGTCGAGCCCCCGCAGACCGTTCCGCCGGACGTCGACACCGGCCGCGGCGGCGGCGCCGTCGCGGGCGATCAGCACCGCGAGCAGGTTCGAGATCGAGCCGCCAGGGGTCAGTACGCCGTCGGCCCGCGGGCCGAAGCCGGCCAGCGTGGCCAGCGCCCGGACCACCCACTGCTCGACGGCGAGCGTCGCCGGACCGGAGTCGTACGTGTCCAGCGAGGCATTCGACGCCGACGCCAGCGCGTCCGCGTCGACCGCGACCTGGAGGACCGGCGGCTGCAGGTGCGCGGCGGCGTGCGGGTGGCTGAGGTCGATCCCGTGCTCGTCGAGCAGGCCCGCGATCAGGTCGAGCGCGGCGGACTCCCCCACGCCGGTCGACGGGACACGCGGTTCACCGAGCACCTCGGCGGCCCGCCGCAGTACCGTTCCCGGAGAACCGTGCGGCAACGGTCCACGGTCGCGGTCGGCGACCGTCGAGGCCAGCGGCCAACGGCCGGCCGAAGGATCGCGGACAAGTGCTGTCACGGCGGTCAGCCGCGCGGGCTGCGACATCCAGTTCTCCCGGGAAGTTGTCGAGTAAGGCAACCCTTACTAAGGCAGCCCTAACTTTCGTCGGGAGTACACACGGTGTCAACTCACCTACCCGCGGGAGTGGTGATCCTCACGCTCCCAGCAGCCGCCGCCCGCCGCTCGGGGTGCGGCCGTCGCGGTCGAAGCGCCGGCCGGCCGCTACGTCGAGCAGACCGGTCATGGCCGGTTCGAAGCGCTCCGGCCGGGGCAGGGCGCGCAGCGTCCGGTCCGGCTCGCAGTAGCTCAGGTAGAAGATTCCTTGCCGCCAGGCGGCCGCCGCGTCCCGCCACGCCGGTTGCCCGAGGGCCCAGACGAACGCGCGATCGGCGAGGTCCGGCGCAGCCTCCCGCAGCCAGTTGGTCAGGTCGAGGGCGTCGACTAGTACGGCGAGGTTGTGCGTGGTGAGGATCTGGCACTGCTCGAGCGCCGCCCCGCGAGCGCGGCAGATCGCGGCGAAGTCGTCCCGGCGCCGATGGATCCGCGCCGTCCGCCAGTCGGCCGGCAGGTCGTAGTACCGGGCGTACAACGACCCGGCCAGCACCCGGCTCGCGACGACCGCCGCCTCCCGATGCTGCCCGTTCTGGACCAGGGGCAAGGCGAGTCCGGCCTGCGCCGCGAGCGCGTCGAGTTCCCGGACCAGCGGAGTCGGCAGGACCTTCTGCGGGAACGACTCCAGCGCCACGGTCGTCGACTCGCGCAACGTCTGTACGGCGGCCCGCCGCGCCTGCTCGCCCTGGTCGCGGTACGGCGCGACCGCGTCGACCCACGGCAGCTCGCCGAACCGCACCAGCCGCGGCCTCCGCCGGAACGCCGCACAGGTCTGCGCGTAGACGATCGCCAGCGCCGGGTCCCCGATATTTGCCGCCAGCAACTCCGCGGCGAGCTGCGGAACCACCTCGGCCAGGACCTCGCCCGACCCGATCACGCCGCGCGCCACCAGCTCCCCGATCGGCGCCTCGAGCGCCCGCGCCGCCTTCGCCAGCAGGTGTTCGGGGATCGCCGCACCGGCCGCCGCCGGCGCCTCGGTACAGTCGACCGGGCCCGCGACCGGCTCGAGCGCCGGCAGCCCGCCGTCCCGCGGGAAGGCGTCGAGCCGCGCGCTCAGCACGTGTGCCAACGTCGCGTACGCCGGTTGCGCCGCCACCTCGCGTTGCCGCTGCCGCAGCGCCTCCCGCTCGGCCGATCCCGGCGTACCGTGGGCGCTGATCGTGTTCGCCAACGCTCTGCGGATCCAGCCGACCGCCCGCCCGTCGAGCGCCGAGCTGTCGTCCGGGCAGAGGTCCAGCGCCACTCGAAGACGCGTGAAGTTGCTCTTCCACGGCCGCGGCCGGTGCAGCTCGGTCGCGAGCTTGTAGTCGTCCTGCCACCGCCGGCGCCGTTCCGCCCAGTCGTCCGGCCACACCCGGCACGGCCAGCCGCCGTCGACCACGCCGTCGACGAGGTGGGGCAGGTCGCCGTCGACGGTGTCGCACCAGAGCGCGACCAGCTGGTCGTACAGCGGGTTCCACACCTGGAGCGTCTCCCGCATCGCGGCGATCGGCCGTCGTACCGTTGCCTGCCGCAACTGAGCGCGTACGTCGTCCACCGTGGTCCGGCGTACCACCGGCCCCGACGGCCGCGGGCTGTACGACGGCGAGAACCGCAGGCGGTGCATCAGCGGACGGAGCGCCGCGACCAGGTCGAGCGCGGCCGCGTGGTGGTCGTGTTCCAGCAGCCAGGCGACCACCAGCAGCGCGGCCTGCTCCGGTCCGTCGATGCGGTAGCACCCGGTCCGCAACGCCTGCCCGAGCTCCGCGAGACCCTCGTCACCGAGGTACCAGAGGTTCAGCCGCTCCCGATCCACCGGCTCGTCCGCAGGCCCCCACGCGAGGTCGTCCAGCACCCCACGCCACGCATCCACCCGCACCGCCGCGCGCCGCCGTACCGCGGGATCCTCCGCCACGAGCGCCCGCTCCAACGCGCGATGCAACCGGCCCGTCGCATACCCCATCCCGAACCCCCGTCCGTCGGACAGCGCTCAGACATGGAGGCAGGACTCGAACCTGCGCCCTCCCGGTAGTAGCCGGGCGATCTACCCCTGATCTACTCCATGCGGTGCGCTACACACTACCGTCCGTAAGGACTTCTGGTAAGGACAAACGTGGCGATGTTCAGGTGGTCGATGGTTTCGCCGGTGCGGTGGACGTGCAGGGTTTCGCCGGCGAGGTAGCCGTCGCGGCCCTGGTAGTGGTCGGGGGTGAGGGGGGCCAGGCGGGTGGTGAGGCCGCCGGAGAGTTGGAGGATGCCGCCGCAGACCGAGATGGTGAGGGGGGTGTTGCCCCAGTACCAGTGGCCCAGGAGTTCGGTGCCTTGGGCAAGGGGTGGCTCGGGCACCCACTCCTGCGTGAGCGGCGGCTCGTACGTCGCGAGGATCCGGATCAGGTCCGGCGCCAGCGACGCGACCCGCCCGTACGTGCCGTTGCCGAGCGTGACCGCGCCGACCCGGCGGACCCGGTCCACGAACAGCCCGGCGAGGAAGCCCGGCATCGAGCCGGTGTGACCGATCAGCAACTGCGGGTCGTCCGCGATCAGCCGCAGCCCGAGGCCGTACGACGCGGTCAGCCCCTCGCGCGGGTCGGACGCGACCGGTGTCGCCATCTCCTCGACGGTGTCCCGGCTGAGCACCTCATGCACCGGGTCGATCCAGAACGCGGCATACCGGGCCAGGTCCTCGATCGTGCTCCACAGCTGCCCCGCCGGCGCCATCGCGGCCGAGTCGTACGCCGGCTCCGGGTCCAGCTGCCCGCTGAACGGGTGCACCGAGAACCCCTGCGCGGCCCGTGCCTCCGGGAAGTACGTCGTACGCCGCATCTCCAGCGGCTCGAGGATCCGCTGCCGCACCAGGTCCAGCCAGGCCGTGCCGCGCAGCCGCGCGACGATCTCGCCGAGCAGCCCGTACCCGAGGTTCGAGTAGTGGTGCCGCCGATCCGCCGGCCCGACCGCCTGCGCGTCGTTCATCGCCGCGGTCAGCTCGTCGAACGAGACCCCCGGATTCCGCTCCCACCAGGGTCCTTCGGGCTCCGCGTTCATCCCGCCGCTGTGCGCGAGCAGGTGCCGCACCGTCCGGTCCCCGAACGCGATCCCGGGCAGATGCTTGCCGACGGCATCGTTCAGCGACAGCAGCCCGTCGTCGCGGCACTGCAGCACCAGCACCGCGGTCAGCGTCTTGGTGATCGACCCGATCCGGTACTGCACGTCCGGCCCCGGCAACCCGCCGTCCGCGGTCGCGAACCGCCCCCGGGACCCGGTCCACACCAGCGCACCGTCCCGCACCACGCCGGCGTTCACCGACGGGACCTTCGTCTCCCCCTGCGCCGCCGCGACCTCGGCGTACAATGCGGCGGCGGTGTCAGGACGCAAGATCACCCGCACAATGCTAGGCGATGGTCCAGAGGATCTGAGAACTCGTAGGCGGCGATTGCGGAGCAGGCTCGAGCCGTCTGAGCACTCCGATGGCCGCATCATCGGCGCCCTGCTCCTGCCCGGAACGCGATCGACGCAGCGGTCCGACCGTGCACTCAGCCCAGCAACTGAATTACCGCTATGTAGTTAATTCGCATTCTTATCTAGACCATTCACAGCTGGATTTCCCTCTGTCACACTCGGTCAGCGTCGAGCCTGCATCACGGGAGGGTACTCATGCCGACATCACGAGGATCTGTCGACCCCGATTCCAATGGACTGTCGACGGACGTCCTGCTTTCAGGACTCCTGGCATTAGCCATCGCCGATCGCGAGGAGCGAGTCTCTGCCCGTGGCGATGCACCACCCAGACCGCTCAGCACCGAGGTAGCGCTGAGCCGCGGTGGGCTGCCGCCGGGGGTCATCGCGCGGATGACGGGCAAGTCATACGAGGCTGTGCGATCGACGCTTCGTCGCGACCAGCGGCGCTCGCGACCGTCGAGCGGCCCGCTGCCGGAAACCGAGCCGGGAGAATCACAATGAGCAAGATGCCGACGGATCCCACTGACGACATGGATGACGTCACGCCGATCGCAGGAACGTCGCAGATAGGGACCTTGCTGACGGCCGTCGTTGCTCTCCTCGCCGACGCCAGAGAAGCAGACGATCGGCTAACGTCTCGCCGCAAGACCGAGGTGCTACTCACTCAGTGTGGGCTGAGCTCCACCCAGGTCGCCGCCATCGTGGGTAAGCAACCAGGTTCGGTACGGACGGTGGTGGCTCGCGCCCGGAAGGCAGCGCACAAGCCTGTGAAGGCGGCCGGCGAGCCGCCCTCGGCGCAGCAGGACACGCCACATGCCGGAGAGTAACGAGCTGGCCAGCCAGGTCCAGGCCATGCGGATCGAGCTGGAGGACGTGTCCCAAATGACCGAGGCGTTGCTGCGCAGCAGCGGCGCTGAGCTGGAAGCCAGGATCCTAGACTTTCTTCAGCGGGACGACGTCGCGACGCGAATCTTCGAGCTGACCGACGGAGTTCGCAGTCAACTCGAGATCAGCAGGTTACTGAAGGCCGATGGGCTCAACAGCGACAAGTCCAAGGTCAGCCGCACGATCGAACTGCTCCGCGACGAGCACCGACTGTTGATCAAGTCCCGCAGCAAAGGAGGTAGCGCGGTCTATCGGCACTCGAAGCTCACCAAGGCGCTCCACATCGATCGCACAATCGCGCGCCGTCGGAAACGCTCATGACTTCCGAAAAGCGTCTCCTGATGTTGCTTGCGGAAGAAGCCCGAGGCCGCGGCTGGGAACGGGGCGATCGATTCTCACTCACTGTTCTGGACATCATCAAGGCACATAACAATCGCTTGCCGGATATCCATGTCCTCGCGCAACGGATGGACCGCACGTTCTGCATCGTCAACTCGATCTCCAAAAGGACCGCAGCCGAGGCAGCAACGTACGCGCTTGACGGTGTCCTTCCCGATGATGGGACTGAGACGAACGTCGATATTGCTGTGATGACCGCGATGCAGCTGGAGGCAGCTGCTGTAACTCTCTTCCTCGAGGACCTGAGCGAGCACGTCGACCGCATTGGGACGATCTCCCGCCGGGGCCGTCTGCGACACAGCAGGACTCACAGATCGGTTGTCGTCGTACACGGCGACGTCGGCAACAACGCAACAGCAGCGTTGACCTCGCAGCTACTTACTACCTGCACCCCTCGGATCCTTCTCTTCGTCGGTGTTGCCGGTGGCCTCAAGGACGCGGCCTCGCAAGGAACTGTGGTGGCAGCGACGGACATCTACGACTACTCGGCGCTCAAGGAGGGAAAGCGCGGACCAGCCGCTCGTATCAAGACATTCTCCACATCGTATGCCCTGCGAAGACGCGCGGACGTAGTCGCGCACGACGAATCATGGCTGACGCTCGCACGGACTGTGCCGCAGACCAGAACCCAGGGATCAAAGGCGCCGTCCGTCCTGGTAAAGCCGATCGTCGCCGGCCCTGTCCTGCTAGCTGACTTGGCATCGGGCACCGGGGAGTGGATTCGTGCTCACTGCGATGACGCTGTGGCAATCGAGATGGAGGGCGTCGGCTTCTCGCTGGCAACTGGCCTGCACCCGGGACTGCAGACCTTGGTCGTCCGAGGTATCTCCGATCGCGTTGATGACAAGACGATGAGCAACGACGAACGCTGGCAGCCGATCGCCGCGGCACGAGCCGCTGCGTTCGCCCTCGCCACTGCCGATGCCTATCTCGCCTCACCTCCAGGAGGAACAGATGAGCGATGAATTGACTGATCGGCTCGACCGCATCGACCGGGTGCTGTCCAGCCTGCTGGCAATCACGGTGGATCAGTATCTGCGCACGACCCCGGATCTGGCCAAGCCGCGGCCACGCACCATCGACCGGATGCTTGCGGACGCTGGGCTCCGCCATCAGGAGATTGCCGCAGTCCTCGGCAAGACGCGACAGGCAGTGTCCCAGATCCTGGCTTCCGACGGCAAGGCGAAGCCAACCAACCGTCGGGGAACCGTCACCAGCGCCGGCAACGTCGAACCCCACAACACCACGGCGTCGGCAACCCAGAACGAGACGCAGGACGGTGCGGCGTGAACCGAGACATGGATCAACTCGAGGAGCTCGTCCGCCTGCAGGCAGTGCTGATTCGACTGCTCCTGCCTACCCAACAACGCGCGATCGTCGAGCTCGGGCGGGCCGGCTTTGGCCCGGCCAGAATCGCACAGCTGCTCGGTACCACGGCAAGCACGGCCAGCGTCACGTTGCAGCGTGACCGCAAAGCGGGCCGGAAATCAGGCGGCAGTGAGCCAGTGAAGCTGGCCCCCGCCAAACCAGAACCGTCCGATGAGTGAGGTCGCCAAGGCGCACGTGCCGCCCGAGGACGAATCGGACGTGCTCGAGGCGGCGCTCCAGCACGGCTGGTCCTGGTTCTCCCTGCACGCCGTACAGCGCATGCAGGTAATCAACCACTACCTTGTTGCGGTCGCTTTCCTGACCGCAGCGTATGGCAGCCTTGCCGCCGCGAGGCACTGGATGATCGCGGCGGCCGTCGCGACGACAGGCGTCGTTGTCAGCCTGGTTTTCGATCTGCTGGATTCGCGGACCCGCGAGCTGATCGGGCTCTGCGAACCTGCCTTGTCACAACTGGAAGAGCGCCTGTCGAGGGAAGCGAACGTCGATCTGATGATGGTTCTGCGGGCATCGAAGCCTCATCGTCGACGAGTGTCATACCGAGTCCTCATATCGACGCTCACCCGCTTCGGACTGGCGGCATTCGCAATCGGCGTCGTCGTGGCTGTCATTCAGGCATAGGCGGTCTACTCGAAGGCCTCCGGGGCTGGGCAGGAGCAGATCAGGTTGCGGTCGCCGTACGCGCCGTCGATGCGGCGGACCGGCGGCCAGTACTTCGAGGTGCGGTCCACCGAGCGCGGGAACGCGGCCTCCTCGCGAGTGTAAGCGTGTTCCCACTTGTCGTTGATCACCGACTCGGCGGTGTGCGGGGCGTTCACCAGCGGGTTGTCGGCGGCCGGCCACTCGCCCGCGGCGACCCGGTCGATCTCGTGCCGGATCGCGATCATCGCGTCGCAGAACCGGTCGAGTTCTCCGAGGTCCTCGGACTCGGTCGGCTCCACCATCAGCGTGCCGGCCACCGGGAACGACATCGTCGGCGCGTGGAAACCGTAGTCGATCAGCCGCTTCGCGACGTCGTCGACGGTGATGCCGGTCTCCTTGGTCATCGGGCGCAGGTCGAGGATGCACTCGTGCGCGACCAGCCCGTTCTCGCCGGTGTAGAGCACCGGGAACGCGCCCTCGAGCCGCTTCGCCACGTAGTTCGCGGTCAGTACGGCGGCCTTGGTCGCCGCGGTCAGGCCCTCGGCGCCCATCATCCGGATGTACGCCCACGAGATCGCCAGCACCCCCGCGGAACCGAACGGCGCCGCGCTGATCGGGCCGACGCCCGACTCCGGGCCGGCCTGGTCGAGCAGCGGGTGGTTCGGCAGGTACGGCGCGAGGTGCGCCGCGACCGCGACCGGCCCGACGCCCGGACCGCCGCCGCCGTGCGGGATGCAGAACGTCTTGTGCAGGTTCAGGTGGCTGACGTCGCCGCCGAACTCGCCCGGCTTCGCGAGCCCGAGCAGGGCGTTCAGGTTCGCGCCGTCGACGTACACCTGGCCGCCGTGGTCGTGGACGACCTGGCAGACCTCGCGGACGCTCTCCTCGTAGACGCCGTGCGTGGACGGGTAGGTGATCATGATCGCGGCCAGCCGATCGGCGTGCTCGGCGGCCTTCGCGCGCAGGTCGTCGAGGTTGATCGTGCCGTCGTCGTTGCCCTTGACAACGACGACCTTCATCCCGGCCATCACCGCGGACGCGGCGTTGGTGCCGTGCGCCGACGCCGGGATCAGGCAGACGTTGCGGTCGGTGTCGCCCTGCGCGCGGTGGTACCCGCGGATCGCGAGCAGGCCGGCCAGCTCACCCTGCGAGCCCGCGTTCGGCTGGATCGAGACCTTCGCGTACCCGGTCACCTCGGCCAGCCAGCGCTCCAGTTGGCCGATCAGCTTCACGTACCCGGCCGCGTCCTCGACCGGCGCGAACGGGTGCAGGTCCGCGAACTCCGGCCAGGTCACCGGCTCCATCTCGGTGGTCGCGTTCAGCTTCATCGTGCAGGACCCGAGCGGGATCATCCCGCGGTCCAGCGCGTAGTCGTAGTCGGACAGCTTCCGCAGGTACCGCAGCATCGCGGTCTCGGACCGGTGCGTGTTGAAGACGGGGTGCGTCAGGTATCCGGTGGTCCGCGGTACGGCGAGAGCGGCCGCGCCGAGCGTGTCGTCGTACTGACCGCCGAAGGACTGGCAGACCCGGGTCAGCGTGGCGACGTCGGTCTTCTCGTCGCAGGAGATGCCGACGTGGTCCGCGTCGACCAGCCGCAGCCAGATCCCGTTCTGCCGGGCGGCGTCCACCACGTCGGCGGCGCGGCCCGGGACACGGGCGAGCACGGTGTCGAAGAAGTCGTCGTGCACGACCTCGACCCCGCCTGCCCGCAGCGACGCGGCGAGCTTGCCGGCGTGGCCGTGCACCCGCTCGGCGATCGCGCGCAGCCCCTCCGGGCCGTGGTAGACGGCGTACATCGACGCGACGACCGCGAGCAGGACCTGCGCGGTACAGATGTTCGACGTCGCCTTCTCGCGCCGGATGTGCTGCTCGCGCGTCTGCAGCGCCAGCCGGTACGCCGGGGCGCCGTCCGCGTCGACGGAGACGCCGACCAGACGGCCGGGCAGCGACCGCTCGAGGCCGGACCGGACCGACATGAAGCCGGCGTGCGGGCCACCGTAGAACAGCGGTACGCCGAAGCGCTGCGAGGAACCGATGACGATGTCCGCGCCCGCCTCGCCCGGCGCCTCGAGCACCGTCAGCGCGAGCAGGTCGGAGGCGACGGCCACCAGGGTGTCGCGCTCGTGGGCGGCCTCGACGAGCGGCTTGAGGTCGCGGACCACGCCGTTCGAGCCTGGGTACTGCACCAGGAAGCCGAAGAAGTCGCCCTCAGGCAGGCCGTCGGTGGTGTCCGCGACGACAACCTCGATGCCGAGCGCCTCGGCCCGGGTCTTCACGACGGCGATCGTCTGCGCGAAGGTGTCGGCGTCGACGAGGAAGCGCTCGGACTTGCTCTTCTTGTTGGATCGGTGCGCGAGCGTCATCGCCTCGGCCGCGGCGGTGCCCTCGTCGAGCAGCGACGCGTTCGCGGTCGGCAGGCCGGTCAGGTCGGAGACCACGGTCTGGAAGTTCAGCAGCGCCTCGAGGCGGCCCTGGGAGATCTCCGGCTGGTACGGCGTGTACGCGGTGTACCAGGCCGGGTTCTCGACCAGGCGGCGGACGATCACCGACGGCGTGAACGTGCCGTAGTACCCCTGGCCGATCATCGAGGTGGCGATCGTGTTCCGGCCAGCCAGCTGGCGGAGCTCGGTCAGCGCGTCCACCTCGGAGGCGGGCTCCGGCAGGTGCATCGCCTCGGTGGAGCGGATCGACGCGGGGACGGCGGCGTCCACGAGCGCGTCGACGTCGTCGTACCCGAGGAGCTGGACCATCCGGGTGATCTCGTCCGGACGCGGGCCGATGTGCCGGTCCGCGAACGTCGCGGAAAGCTGAGGGGTGTCGTTCACTAGAGGCTCCGATGCTGACTGTCGCTGCCGGTGGCCTCCCCCTCTGTCACGCGTGCACGCTCCAGAGTCGCCTGTGACACTCGGTCCGTGGGCCTGAGAGGTTCCGGGGAGGAATTGCCCCTTCGGCGCCCGATGACACGGGTCTCTCCCGAGTGCTGTGAACGGCAGAGTCGAGGCTACCAGGAATCGCGGAAGAGTTCGGGCAGCAGGCTCCGGGCGGCCGGCCGCGCCGCCGCCACCTGCGCTTCGGTCGCCGCCTGCATCGGCCACCGCACCCGCGTCCCGGCGTCCGCCCAGCCGCCGACCGCGGCGAGGAACTTGTCCAGCGCCGGGTTCGACAGCCCGGCCTGTTGCAGCGGTACGACGTGGGCCGCGAAGAACTCGGCGACCCGCCGTTCGACGTCCAGGTCGGCCGCGGTGGCCACCGCACCGTCCGGGGAGAGCGCCGCAACGTTCGAGTAGCTGCCGTGTGCGCCGAGTAGCGTCATACTCGCCAGGAAGTGACCGGGCACGAAGATCGCCAGCCCGGACTGCAGGGCCTCGTCGAACCACGCTCTGTCACCGCCGGCCGTCTTCAGCCCGATCAGGCTCGGCACCGCCTCGGCCAACTGGCAGAGCTGCTGCGGCGAGACAGCCGTCTTGGCATGCGGCGGGTTGTACAACACCAACGGCACGTCACCCGCCACCTCCGCCACCCGCCGCAGGAAGCTCAGCAGCTCAGCGGGATGCAGAGGCAACCAGTCCGGGGCTATTACCTGGATCGCTCCGGGCGCAAGCTTCGCGGCTCGCTCCACACGATCCAGCTGCACCTGCGCCGACGGATGACTGGCCCCGATCTGGAACGGTTTGCGCACCGCGGCGAGGACCTCGTTCACCCGGTCGAACTCGTCCTCGGTGAGGGTCTGGAACTCCCCCGCCGTCCCGTGTGCGTACAACCCCGCCACCGAAGTCTCACCCAAAGCCTGAGCCTGAGACTCCAGCCGCCGGAAGTCGATCGAGTCGTCCGCGTTCAGCGGTAACAACAAAGTCGCCCACACACCGCGGAGCGAATCGGCAGTGAGTGGGCGCACAGGGGAAAGCTAGGTCAGCCGGTCATCCGGGCGCGACGCCGGGCGGCGAGTTCGTCGCCGGCGTGGCCGTCGGAGCCCTCGTCGTCGTGGCCGTCGGCCCGCTCGGTCGGCAGCTCGGACAGCGAACCCTCGACCTCCCGCCAGACGCCGCCGAGCGCGATCCCGAACACGCCCTGGCCGCCGGCCAGCAGGTCGATGACCTCGTCGGGCGAGGTGCACATGTACACCGACGCGCCGTCGCTCATCAGCGTGATCTGGGTCAGGTCGTCGAACCCGCGCTTGCTGAGGTGCGCGATCGCGGTCCGGATCTGCTGCAGCGAGATCCCGGCGTCCAGCAGCCGCTTGATCACTTTCAGCAACAGGACGTCGCGGAAGCCGTACAGCCGTTGCGTCCCGGAACCGGTCGCCGGGCGGACCGACGGTGAGACCAGGCCGGTGCGGGCCCAGTAGTCGAGCTGCCGGTACGTGATCCCGGCCGCGGCGCAGGCCGTCGGACCCCGGAACCCGACGTCCTCCGGCATCGGCCGCAGGTCGTCGTCGAACAGCAGACCCTGAACGCCGGCAGTCTCCGTAGCTTCTGCCACGGCCTCGGCGTGCGCGTCGGAAGCCGACTGCGTCAGATCCGTGTCCCCGGTGCGTGTCACGCCTGAGCCTCCCTGGATACCGACTGGAACAAGTCATCTCCGTGGAGTGACAGCACCCCACGACTCCTTCACGGTAAGCCGCCGCCCGAGGCGGGTCAACGACAACCGCATCGAGCCGGGAGCGTGTCGCGACCGCCGTACGAATCGTTACCTAGGCGCTCTTGTCCGGCTCAGCTCTTGTCGAAGTCCTCCGGGGTCACCTGGTCCAGGAACTCCCGGAACCGCTCGACCTCCTCTTCCTCCTGCACCTCGTCGGTGCCGTCGGCCTCACTGTCCGGAACCGGGATGCCGGCCTCGGCGAGGATCTCCTCGGTGCAGAACACCGGCGTACCGGTGCGCAGCGCGATCGCGATCGAGTCCGACGGCCGGGCCGAGATCTCGGTCTGGTCGTCGAACACCAGGATCGCCTCGAAGATGCCGTCGGTCAGGTTCACGATCCGGACCTGGCTGAGGGTGTGCCCGAGGACCCGGATGGTCTCGGCGAAGAGGTCGTGGGTCAGTGGCCGGGGCGGCTCCATGCCCTGCTGGGCGAAAGCGATCGCACTCGCCTCGGCCGCGCCGATCCAGATCGGCAGGTACCGCTCACCGCCGACCTCCCGGAGCAGCACGATCGGCTGACTCGAGGGCATCTCCACCCGGACTCCGACCACGTCGACTTCGCGCACGCCACCAGCCTACTCCGCGCCGAAGGGCTAGGCGCGGGGAAGGCGGGAGCGGACCAGCGCGGTGTGCAGCCGGACGGTGAGCGCCGCCAGCTCGGCGGTCTGTTCGGTACGGCGCGGCCCGGTCACCTGCTCGATCAGGCCGACCTCGCGGTCCGCCGCGGTCCGGAACGCCCGCAGGTGCCGGGGCTCCAGGCCGTACGCCGCCAGCTCGGCCGCGACCTTCGCGATCACGATCGCGTCGCCGCCGTAGTGGTTGCCGGTGGCCACCACCAGGCCGTGGCTCTCCAGTTCGGCGAGCAGCCCGTCCGGTACGCCGGCCGCGGTCCGCAGCTCGTCCCGGGTCAGCCGCAGTTCGGTGCCGGTGGCATCGAAGTCGTCGGCGACCGGCTGGCCGGGGGTCTGCGGCAACGCCGTGGGCGCGACCGGCGGACCCGCCGCGGCCGGTCGCAGGCCGCGGTCGATCGCGCCGAGGTGTTCCTTGATCACCTTGAGCGGCAGGTACTGGTCGCGCTGCGCGGTCAGCACGTACCGCAGCCGGTCGACGTCCGCGACGCTGAACTTCCGGTAGCCGGACGCGGTCCGGGCCGGCGTCACCAGCCCCTCCGCCTCCAGGAAGCGGATCTTGGAGATCGTGACGTCGGCGAACTCGGCCTGCAGAAGCTGCAGCACCTCACCGATGCCGCGACTGCCGCCGGACGGCTCAGGCCTGGCCACTGGCGTAGTACACCAGCCGGTACTTGCCGATCTGGACCTCGTCGCCGTTGTTCAGCTGGACCTCGTCGATCCGGTCGCGGTTCACGTACGTGCCGTTCAGGCTGCCGACGTCGCGGACCTTCACGCCGTACCCGTCGCGGCGGAACTCGGCGTGCCGGCGGGACACCGTCACGTCGTCGAGGAAGATGTCGCTGTCCGGGTGCCGGCCGGCGGTGACCACGTCGACGTCGAGCAGGAACCGGCTGCCCGCGTTCGGGCCGCGCTGGACGATCAGCAGGGCGGACCCGGCCGGCAGCGCGCCGACGGCGGCCTGGTCGTCGGCGTTCAGCGGCTCACCGGTCTGCTCCGGCTCCGGCTCGGCTCCGATCGGGGTCAGCATCGCGGTGTCGGTGACACCGGGCTGGGCCGCGCCAGGCAGCATCGCTCCGCACTGCGAGCAGAACCGGCTGCCCTCGGAGTTCTCGTGCCCGCACTGGTTGCAGAACGGCATGCTGTGATCCTCCCGATCGCCGGTGGTCCGGCGACGTTTTCGATAGACCCCGTATTGACAGTGTGGCAAGAGGCCCCAACCCTCGATCAGCGGTTGAGGCCCGTAACGCTATCAGTCTGTAGTCAGCCCTGGTCGAGCTGGCCCTGGTACGCGTCCGCGTCCATCAGCGCGGTCACCTCGGCGGCGTCCTCGACGTCGATGTCGAGCAGCCAGCCCTCGCCGTACGGGTCGCTGTTCACCAGGTCCGGCTGGTCGGCCAGCGCCTCGTTGACGGCGGTCACGGTGCCGTTCACCGGGGCGAACAGGTCGCTGACGCTCTTGGTCGACTCCAGCTCCCCACAGGCGTCGCCGGCCCGCACCGTGCTGCCGACCTCCGGCAGCTGCACGTACACGATGTCACCGAGCTGGTCCTGCGCGAAGTCGGTGATGCCGATCCGCACGGGTCCGTCCTCGCCGGCCTTCACCCACTCGTGCTCGGCCGTGTACTTCAGGTCTTCGGGGTACACCTTTGTCCTCGTTTCTACTTCGTAGGGCTGGGCGCCGGGCGAGCGTAACGATGCTCCTCCGGGGCGTGCAAGGCGGTGATCGACAGGCTGCTCAACTCGTTCACCTCGGCGGTGCCGCCGATCTGCGGACCGGTCACCTCACTGACCAGTCCGCCGGGGAAGTTCGCCGCCTCGGCCAGGTTGTGGGACTCCCCGATCGCCTCGATGACGTACGGCGAGGTCAGCTTCTGGCCGTCGGCCCGGATCCCCGGTGGGTCGTCCACGAAGTCCGTACTGGCCACCACGCGGACCGACCCGTTCAGCTGGATCGCCTCGGCACCGGCGTCGCGCAGTTCCTCGATCGCGTCCAGCAGGTTGCTCGAGGTCATCTTGCCCTGTGGGTCGTTGAGCGTGATCCGGACCCCCTGCCCGACCGCGGCCATGGTGCCGGCCAGGATGCCGAGGGTGCGGATCTGGGCCTCGGCCTGCTCGCGCGCGGTCTGCGCCTTGTCGGCGCTGGACGACAGCGTGTTCTTGCGTTCCTCCAGGTCGGTGATCTCGCTCTCCAGCCGGCGGGTGTTCTGGCCGAGACCGTCGAGGATCGCGATCAGGTCCTCGCGGCGGGCGTTCTGGTAGCCGTCGTCGGCCCGGTTCACCCGGACCTGGACGACCGCGACGCAGCCCACCAACGCCAGGACGATCGCCACGATCGCCTGCCCGCGGGACGGCTTGAAGCCGGCCTTGAGCCGGCGCAGTGCGAGGTTCGGCGTCTTCGGCTTCGGGGCCGGCATCGGCGTCGGCTTCTCCGGGTCCGGGGTCTGGTCGCTCATGGTCAGGCCCGGAAGATGTGCCGGCGGATCGCGGCCATGTTGGTGAAGATCCGGATGCCGAGCACGACGACCACGCCGGTCGACAGCTGCGAGCCGACGCCGAGCTGGTCGCCCAGGTAGACGATCAGCGCCGCGATCAGCACGTTGGACACGAACGAGACGACGAACACCTTGTCGTCGAAGATCCCGTCCAGGAACGCCCGGAGCGCGCCGAACACCGCGTCCAGCGCCGCGACCACCGCGATCGGCAGGTACGGCTGCGCCCACTCCGGGACGTCGGGGGCGACCAGCAGGCCGACCACGACCCCGATCACGAGACCGAGTACGGCGATCATCTCGGCCTCACCTTCGCATAGCGCAACGCGATCGTCGCATCGGCCGGCACCAGCAAGGAATCCTCCGTCGTGATCGTGCTGCGGACACCGAAGTTGCTGACCAGGTACTGCACCCACTGCCCTCCGGAACTCTGCGCGAACCGGGCCGGCATCGTCGCGGTGTCGCCGATCGCGAGCACCGTGTACGGCGGGGTCAGCGAACTGTAGTCAACCGTGATCGCGCTGCCCGCACCGCGGATCGCGGTCAGCGCGGTGAGCCGGTGGCCGTTCACCGCGATCGCCTCCGCGCCGGCCGTCCACAGCCCGTTGACCAGCTGCTGCAGGTCGACGTCGAGCAGCCGGCCCTCCTTGGCGTCGGCGTTCTTCGCGTCGTCGATGACGGCCTTGATCCCGGGCCCGGTGACCGCGATCGCGCCGGTCTGCAGCTCGAGGTCGTCGAGCTTCTGCTGCAGCGCCGCGCCCGTACTGTCGTTGCTCAGGCCGCTGGCCTGCAGGCCGCGGACCTCGTCGGCGAGCTGGGACTGGTGGTTGCGCAGGTCGGTCAGCCGGTTGCCGGCCTGGTTGATCCGGTCGATCAGTTCCTTGCGCTGCTTCTCCGCCTCGGGCGCGCCGCGGTAGTTCTGCGCGGCGGCGATCGCGAGCAGGAAGCCGAGGACCGCGGCGGCCACCACCAGCAGCACGCGGTGCCGGGACCGGGCCGGGTCCTGTTTCGACCGGGTCCTGGCGGCGACGGCGTACCCCTCGTCGATCGGGTGCGCCATCAGGTTGTTCAGCAGCGACATCGACGCGTCGACGCGCCGAGGAGGCGTCTGCTGAGGGGCTTGCTGGGTCACCCGGCCGAGTCCTTGATCGGTTTGACCGTCTGGACCAGGTGCCGCAACTGGGCGAAGTACAGCGCGCCGGCCCAGTAGTACAGACCGGTCCCCCAGATCGCGAACGCCCAGCCGATCACCCGGGCCAGCAGGTTCAGCGTGGAGTCGCCGTCGCCGAGCAGGAGCAGCGGGAACGCGTACAGCAGGCAGAACGTCGCGGACTTGCCGAGGAAGTGCACCGGCAGCGCGTTGAAGCCGCGGCGGTGCAGCGCGGGCAGGGTCAGGGTGAGCAGCACGTCCCGCAGCGGCAGCGCGATCGCCAGCCACCACGGGATGATGTCGCGCAGCGCCAGGCCGATCACGGTGGCGAAGATGTACAGCCGGTCCGCGACCGGGTCGAGCATCTGCCCGAGCCGGCTGGTCTGGTTCATCCGGCGGGCGATCTGGCCGTCGGCCCAGTCGGTGAAGCCGGACACCGCGAGCACCAGCAGCGCCCAGCCGTCCGCCTTCGGCCCGAGAATCAGCCACAGGAAGAGCGGCACCCCCAGCAACCGCAGGAAGCTGAGCGCGTTCGGGATCGTCCACACCCGGTCGGACACTTCCAAGTCCGGCACGCGACCCCTCCCTCTCTCCACCCTGGATACCCGTCGTAACTCTACTGGGGTGCTTCGACAGGTTTGCGCCCGGCCATGCCGGGGCATGCCCGGCTTTTCCCAATCGAGATGCTTAGGCTGGGCAGATGAAGTTCCTGGTGCTGATCTACGGCAACCCGGAGTCCCGCGCGGTCTGGGACTCGTTGACGGACGAGCAGAAGAAGGAAGGCATGGCCGGGTACGCCGCTCTGCACGCGGAGCTGGCCCAACACCAGGAGCTCGTCGCGTCCGAATCGCTCGACGACCCGGCCCTGACCAAGCAGGTGCTGGTCCGCGACGGCAGGCCGCTGACCACCGACGGCCCGTTCGCCGAGGTGAAGGAACAGCTGGCCGGCTTCTACCTGCTGGACTGCGAGTCGATGGACCGCGCGGTGGAGATCGTCGCGCGGATCCCGGAGGCGCCGTTCAGCGTCGTCGAGGTCCGCCCGGTGCGGGACCTCGGCGCGTACAGCTGATGCTCGAGGAGCTGCTCCGGGAACAGGCCCCGCAGGTACTGGGCGCCCTGGTCCGGCGGTACGGCGACTTCGACGCGTGCGAGGACGCCGTACAGGAGGCGCTGCTCGCGGCGTCGCTGCAGTGGCCGGCCGACGGCGTACCGGAGAATCCGCGGAGCTGGCTGATCACGGTCGCGTCGCGGCGGCGGATCGAGGTACTGCGGAGCGAGGCGGCGCGGGTACGGCGCGAGGAGACCGTGGCGTCGTGGACTCCCCCGGAGCCGGCGTCGGCGGCGGACGACTCGTTGACGTTGCTGATGCTGTGCTGCCATCCGGCGCTGACGCCGCAGTCGCAGGTGGCGCTCACGCTGCGCGCGGTCGGCGGGCTGACGACCGGCGAGATCGCCCGCGCGTTTCTGGTGCCGGAGGCAACGATCGGGCAGCGGATCAGCCGGGCGAAGGCGAAGCTGCACGGCGCCCGGTTCGCGCTGCCGCCCGCGGCGGAGCAGCCCGAGCGGCTGGCCGCCGTACTGCATGTGCTGTACCTGATCTTCAACGAGGGCTACACGGCGTCGTCCGGTACGTCGCTGCACCGGGTCGAGCTGTCCGCGGAGGCGATCCGGCTGACCCGTCAGCTGCTGGCCTTGCTGCCGGCCGAGGGCGAGGTGGCGGGGCTGCTGGCGTTGATGCTGCTGACGGATGCGCGGCGGCCTGCCCGGACCACGGCCGCCGGTGCGTTGGTGCCACTGCCGGAGCAGGACCGGTCGCTGTGGGACGCGGCGTCGGTTGCCGAGGGCACCGAACTGATCGAGTCGACGCTGCGCTCGGCGCCGGTCGGGCCGTACCAGCTGCAGGCGGCGATCGCGGCCGTGCACGACGCGGCCGCCGACGCCGGTGCGACCGACTGGCGGGAGATCCTGATGCTGTACGAACTCCTCGAGTCGACGGCACCCGGGCCGATGGTGACGCTGAACCGGATCGTCGCGGTCGCGATGGTGCACGGGCCGGGCGCCGGGCTGGCGCTGCTCGACGACGTGGATCCGGCGCTGCGCGACCACCACCGGCTGGCCGCCGTACGCGCGCACCTGCTCGAACTGGCGGGCGATGCAGCGGCCGCGCGGGAGGCGTACGAGCTGGCCGCACGACTCACGCAGAGCACTCCCGAGCAGGTGTATCTGCTGGGTCGCGCGGCTACCTTGGGCGCCCCCAACTGAGCTCGGCCTCGATCGTCAGCTCCAGTACGCCGTCCTGCGCGTAGGGGCGGAGCGCTTCCGCGACGCCCGCGTCGAACGCGGCGGCCTCGTCGACGGGCATCAGGTCGCGCGCCAGGCTGGACGTCGAGTGCAGCCGCTCGATGTAGTCGTCGACCGTCTGCCGGTAGCCGACGCGCTTCGTCCGCGCCGTACCGGTGAGCTCGAGGAGGCCGCGTTCGACGATCGCGTCGACGACGTTGAACTTCGGGTCGTGGTCCTTCTTGCGCGAATGCCGCACGATCACCGGGACCACGTCGGCCATCCACGGCTCGTCGACGGGGCCGTGCTCGATCACGACGAGCTGGGCGTTCGGGGTCAGGTGCGGGAGGATCCGGGCGAACGTCTCCGCCCACGGCATCCAGTGGATGCTGGCGCCGGCGGTCACCAGGGCGTACGGGCCGTCGAGGTCGGCGGCCTCGATCGGGTTCACCTGCCAGCGGAGGTTCGGGTGGTCGCCGCCGGGGCGCTGCCGGCCGGCGTCGACCATCGGCTGTGAAAAGTCGATCGCGTCGACCTGCTCGACCCGCGGCGCCAGCGGGCGGGCGATCGCGCCGTCGCCGGCGCCGATGTCGAGCACCCGGCGCGGGGCGTCGGTGATCAGGTCGACGAGCCGGTCGAACACCTCGTCCGGGTACGGCGGCCGATGCTGGTAGGCCTCCGCCACCGCCTGCTGTTTGAACGTCGCCGCGAGTTCGGTCATGTCGTGGAGCCTAGGCCGGGTCGCACCGTACGGTCCCGGTTTCTGCTGTCGGCCGACGTAATCCGCACGTCTCCTCCGGTCCACGCGGCGGAAACATCCGGTTCCTACTTTGAGGCGGTGAGCCCTCTGTACGAGCGCGTCGACCCCTTCATCGGGACCGGCGCCACCGACCTGCCCGCGCCGCAGGGCCTGGCCGCGACCTGGTGGTGGCCCAAGCCGCAGGTCGGCAACACCCACCCGGGCGCCGTCCACCCCTTCGGCATGGTCTCGGCGTGCCCGTACTCCGGTGCCTACCCGACCGGCTACGGCCTGTACGACTTCAACACCGAGGGCGTTCCGGACCTGTTGTACGACCGCCCGGTCGCGTCCGGATTCACCCACTTCCAGCAGTCCGGTACGGGCGCGATCCGCAAGTACTACAACTACTTCCGCGTCACGCCGATGCTCGGCCCGCTCGACGACCTGGGCACCACGTGGGACCTGCTGGACGAGGTGGCCGAGCCCGGCTACTACGCGGCGACGCTGAGCTCGGGAGTGCGCTGCGAGCTGACGGTCGGTCCCAAGTCGGCCGTCCACCGGTACACCTTCCCGGCCAACGACACGGCCCGCATCGTCGTCGACGCCTCGACCGGCGGCCTGGCCATCCCGCACAGCCGGACCGTGCCACTGAAGGCACACCTGACACTGCTGGAGCCAGGGGTGGCCCAGGGCGAGATCCACGTCGAGGGCGTACCGCTGGCCGTCCACCTGGAGGTCGACGCCCCGGGCTGGCGGCAGTTGCTGTGGTACGACCGGCGCCTGATGCCCGGCGGCACCCGCCTCGACTTCGACTACATCCGGCCGACCACCCTCCGGCCGTTCGGACTGATCTTCATGGGTCCTTCGCGCGCCGAGCAGACCGTCGAAGTACGGCTCGGGTTCTCACTCCGCGGCTGTACGACGGCCCGCGACAACCTGCACCGGGACGTGGCCGCCTTCACCGACCGGCGTGCGCGGACGGCAAGCAGCTGGCGCGACCACCTCGGCAAGGTCGAGATCGACGCCGGGTCCGACGACCAGGCAACGGTCTTCGGTACGGCGCTCTACCACTCGCTGATCAAGCCGTGCTTCGCCCCGGACGAGAGCCCGTCGTGGACGACCGAAGGCCCGTACGCGTTCGACATCTGCACCATGTGGGACATCTACCGCACGCAGCTGCCGCTGATGACCACGCTGTTCCCGGAGCGTTCGGTCGCGCTGGCCGGGGCGCTGCTGTCGATCTGCGAACAGGAGGGCAACCTGCCGATCGGCTACCGGATGGCCAAGGGCGCCGACCGGTTCTCCCGGCAGGGCAGCGCGCTCGCGCACACCTTCCTCGCCGATCTGTGCCAACTGGACCTGCCCGGGATCGACTGGGACTGGGCCATGGTGCACCTGGAGGCGGACCTGCGCCGCACGTACGGCGAGGACTACCTGGTGCACGGGGTGGCGCACCCGATCAGCCACACCCTCGACCTGGCGTACGCGTACCACTGCACCGCCGAGATCGCCCGCAAGGTGCGCGACCGGCCGCTCGCCAAGCAGCTGCGCGACCTCGCCCACGGCTGGCGGGCGGCGTACGACCCGGCCACCGGTCTGCTGCGCGACTCGACCTTCTACGAGGGCGGCCGGTGGAACTACTCGTTCCGGCTGCTGCACGACATGCGCGCCCGGATCGCGCTGGCCGGCGGCGACGAGGCGTTCGTCGGCCTGCTCGACCGGTTCTTCGGGTACCACGCCGCGCCGGTCACCCAGCCGGGCGTGGCGCCCAGCGTCACCGAAATGGATGCCGGGTACGGCCTGTGCCGGTTCGAGGGGCTGAACAACGAGCCGGACTACGAGGCGCCGTGGTCGTACCACTACGCCGGCCGGCCGGACCGCACCGCCGAGGTGGTGCAGGCCGCGGTCGCCAACCAGTTCGGCACCGGCCGTGGCGGGCTGCCGGGGAACGACGACTCCGGCGGGCTGTCCGCCTGGTATGTATGGGCGACGCTCGGCCTGTTCCCGGTGGCCGGCCAGAACCTCTTCCTGCTGAACGCGCCTGCCGTGGCCGAGTCCACGACCCGGCTGCCGTCGGGCGACCTGTCGATCACCACGACCGGCTTCGAACCGGTCGAGACCGGCGGACCGGTCTCGTACGTCCAGTCGGTCGCGGTGGACGGCAAGACCCTCGAACGCCCGTGGATCTCCGGCCGGGAACTGCGGCGCGTACGCAACCTGCACCTCGAACTCGGCCCGCGGCCGTCCGGCTGGGGAACCCGGATCCGGCCGCCGTCCACATCTGATCCCACTGGGGGTGCCGCATGAACACGCTCGTCCCGTCCCGGCCGGCCCGGCGCCTGGTGATCGTGGTCCGTGCCGATCCGGTGATCTGCGGGCACTCCGGTGAGGCGCGGTGCCTCGCGGAGGTGGCGCTCACCCGCGGGTTCGACGACGTACGGATCGTCACCTGGCCGCTCGATGCGGTGGAGGCGGCCGGGCTGCCGCTGAAACCGCTCGATCGCGTCCTGCCGTACAGCCCCGGCATCACCGTCGAACGGCCCGGTCCCGTCGGCGACTACCGGGTTCCGGACGGACGGTATCTGTCCGGGCTGATCGGGCGGCTGGTCGAGCTGTTCAGCGACGGGGTGCCGACGGTCGCGATGTCGCTGTACCTGAGCCCGCACGCGATCGCCGTCCACGAGGCCGTCCAGGTGGCGCGCCGGATCGGTCCCGCCCGGGTGACCACGGTGGCCGAGGCGGTGGGGTCCGACATCACCAACGTGGTGCGCGAGTGCGTGGCCGGCGGCCGGTTCGGGGCGGCGGCGCACATCCTGTCGGTCTACCTGGCGGCCGACCACTGCGTGGCGGTGTCGGAGTACACGAAGGACCTGATCGTGGCGTCGGCGGCGGCCCTCGACGACCTGCACGGTACGACGTTCGCGCGGCAGTGCCGGGAGCGGATCGCGATCTCCTATCCGGCCGTGGACTCCTGGCCGTACCTGTCGCTGACCGACGACCGGATCGCCGAAACCCTGGCCCGGCGGGGGCTTTCGCGGGACAGGTACGTGCTGTTCCTCTCCCGGATCGCGTCGGCGAAGGGCATCGACGACCTGATCGACGCCTACGCCGGCTCACGGTCGGCCGAGCGGGTGGAGCTGGTGCTGGCCGGGCGCGGTCCGCACGAGGACGCGGTGGTGGCGCGGGTCGCCGCCACGGGCCTCGGCGAACGGGTGCGGGTGCTGACCGACGTGGACGACACGGAGAAGCCGGCCCTGATGGCCGGGAGTGCGGCGTTCGTCCTGCCGACCCGTGAGCAGCCGGAGTTCGTCGAGACGTTCGGGATCGCGCTGGTCGAGAAGGCACTCGCCGGCGGCGGGCCGATCATCACCTGCGCGACCGGCGGCGTCCCCGAAGCGGTCGGCGACACCGCCCTGCTGGTACCCCAACGCGACCCGGCCACGCTACGGACCGTGCTCGACGAGGTCGTCTGCGACTGGACCTACGAACAGCGGGCGACCGCTGCGCGCCGCGCGCGGGCGCACGCTCTGTATTTCGACCGGACCGCAGTCTTCGACCGCCTGTTCACCCGCACCGAACCCCCGGCCGTTCCGGTCGTCTGAGCTAGGCCTTCAGCCAGGCGCGGAGCTCCTGCAGGGCCTGGCCCGTCGTCCACCGGGCCAGGTCGGGCCACTCGTGCTGCTGACGCAGATGCTGGATGAACCGCATGCCCACGTAGTAGCCGATGCGCTGCGGGAACTCGGACTCGCCGCTCAGCGTGAGGAAGCGGCGGATCACCTCGTCCTCGTCGGAGTCGAGGTTCGCGAGGATCTCGGCACGCGCGGCGGCGTCGTGTCGCCGGCAGTCCGCGAGCCAGTCGTCGTACCCGGGACCGAACCAGAGGTGCTCGGCGATCGAGTACTGCGGGAAGAGTTCAGCCGTCAGCGCGGTGGCGAAACCCTCGCTGTAGATGTCCTGCCCGAGCGGCCCCTCGTCGGGCCATGGGTGCGCGGGCAGCGGTGCCTGCAGCGCATGGGCGATCTCGTGGGCGGCCAGGATCTCGGCTGCGCGTTCGTCGGGGATCAGCTCGACCGCCAGGTACAGCGTGCCCTCGGCGACCCAGCCGTTGGAGGTGGCGAGGCCGACCATCGCGACACCGTTGATGTCGACGTGGGCGGCGTCGAGAAGTGGTACGACGCGAGCGGCCGCCTGCTCGATCCAGCGGGTGCCGTGCGGCGCGTTGGCGGAGATGCGTTCGGCGTACCGCTCGTACGCCGCGAACGCCTTCTCCCGTTGGGCCGGCCGCAGAGTCCGCCCGGATCTCGTCAGGTCGTTCAGCACCTCCGGGTACTGCTCGACGTACTCGTCCCAGTTCCCGCCCTCTCCCAGACCTTTGCCTGCTGCTCGAACTCCTGCGGGTCGCTGTGCACCGGGATCACGCAGAGCAGATGGCCGCCTGGGGCGCGGAGGGTGTGGCAGCCCTGCCACTCTGCGACCTCCACCGCGCCGAGACCGGTCAGCCGGGCGACCTCGGCCGGTACGTCGTCGGTCTCGATGTCCAGGTGGTACCGGGCCTCGTCGTCGACGGACTGGATCGCCGTCACGTAGCCCGGGACGGCGTTGTGCAGCGAGACGAACTGGGGCTCGCCGTCCGGCGACGACGTCCGGACGCCGAGGGCCTTCGACCAGAACGCGGTGGCCGCGGCCACGTCGTCCTTGTGGGTGTCGATGAGAAAGGTGGAGACGCGGCTGCGATGCATACGGATCAACCTAGTTCCGGACGGTGGTCGTCCGGTACTGGGTTTACCGTGCTGATCATGCAGGCGATCGAGCAGACACAAGTACGCGTCGTACCGGCCAACGAGGCTCCGTGGGAGGACCTGCAGGCAGTCTTCGGTACGGCGGACGCGGGACAGTGCCAATGCCAGCGGTTCAAGATCCGCGGCTGGATCTGGCGGGACTCCACGCTCGACGAGCGGATGACCCGCCTGCAGGACCAGACCGCGTGCGGCACCCCCGACGCCCCGTCGACGGCCGGCCTGATCGCGTACGTCGACGGCGAACCGGCCGGGTGGGCCGCGGTCGAACCACGCACGGCGTACCCGAAGCTGCGCACCTCCCGGGTGCCGTGGACGGACCGGAACGAGGACAAGGACGACGACCGCGTCTGGTCGGTCACCTGCCTGGTGGTCCGGAAGGGCTTCCGCGGACGGGGCCTCACGTACCACCTCGCGCGCGCCACGATCGACCACGCGCGCAGCCGCGGCGCCCGCGCGCTGGAGGCCTATCCGATGCTCACCCAGGCCGGGAAGACCATCACCTGGGGCGAGCTGCACGTCGGGCCGCACCAGGCGTTCGAGGAAGCCGGCTTTCATCAGGTCACCCACCCGACGCTGCGTCGCACGGTCATGCGCATCGACTTCAGTCGTACGTAGCCTGGGCGCGCCAGGTGTTCTGGGTGAGGGTGAAGAGCCAGGCGCGGGTGTCGGCGGTCTGGAACTGGAAGCGGGCCTGCCGGGACTCGGTGGCCGGGTCCCACCAGCGGTCGGTGGACAGCCAGGGGCCGGCCCACGAGCTGATCGGGTGGATCTTGTTGCTGTCGGCAACTTGAACGCCGGTGCCGCCGGACGGGCGCAGGGTGAACGCGACCGGGGCGCCGGAGAGCTCGCCGCGGGCGGTGACCGAGACCACGGCACCGTTGGCGGCGAACACCTTCGCGGGGATCGGCTCCGGGAAGATCGTGGTCGGGGCCAGCACCGGCCAGCGCCGCGGGTCCGGGCCGGTGATCGACCCCGGCCACGGCTGGTCCGGCGGCCTGGCCGGCACCGGCGGGTCGCCCCACGGCACCAGCGTCTGCCGCTCGGCGAACCCGCGCCCGCCGCCGATCGCCACCGACACCACCGCGCCGTGCCCGAGCATGCTCTGCACCCGCGACAGCGCCCGGTGGATCCGCTCGTCCGGCCCGCCGCCCCACAGCCCGTCGGCATGCGCGCCGACCGGATCCACCTGGCCCGGGATCAGCCGCACCCGGACCACGGGTGAGGTCAGCTCGCTGGTCGCGGTACCGCTGCCCTGCAGTTGCCAGCGCACCCGGTCCACCACGTCCGCCGCGGTGAACCAGCGCGGATGCAGCCACTCCCGCTCGTGGACCCGGCCGGACTCGGTACCGACCTCGACCCGCAGCGTCGTACACACCAGGCCGAGCCCGGTCAGCCGGACGACCAGCTCGTCGGCGATCGACCGGACCGCGAACGCGACCTGGTCGACCCGGTCCACGGCCGGCTCGAAGTCGAGCGTCCGGGTGAGCTCCGGCGGGATCTCCCGGCCGGTCACCGGGCGGTCGTCGGCGCCGCTCGCCAGCCGGTGCGCGAACCCGCCGTCCGGGCCGAAGCGGGTCAGCACCTCGGTGCCGGACAGCTCCGCGAACGCGCCCAGCGACCGCAGCCCCAGCCGGCGCAGCAGATCGGTGAGCGCCGGCTGCTCGAGCAGGTCCACCGACAGCGGCGCGAGGAACTCCCGCGAACCACCCGGCGGCACCACGTGCACCCGGGTCCGCGCGGAACTCGCCCGGGCCGCCTGCTCCGCGGCGAACGGCCCGTCGGCGATCCCGATCCGGCTGCCCGGTACGTCGTACGTCTCCAGCCGGTCGAGGAGCTTCTCCGCGGCCGCCTCCTCACTGCCGTAGAACCGCGCCGGGCCGCGTGCCTTCAGCGCACACATCCCCGGGCGGATCACCTGAACGCCCGGGGTGATCGCCTCCAGGCAGGAGATCACCGGGTCGAACGCCCGGGCGTCGAGCACCGGGTCGTACTTCAGCACCACCAACTCCGGACACCGCGACTGCGCGTCCCGCGCCCGCTGCCCCCGGCGCACTCCCTCGGCCCGCGCGGCCGCCGACGTGGCCAGCACCTTCCCCTTCTCCAGCACCGCGATCGGCTCCCCCACCCCCCGCCCACTCACCCCAGCAGCAGCCGCCACCGGCCAGTCGGGCACCCAGATCACCATCGACCGAGTCAGCCCCCGCCCACTCATCACCCCACCGCCTCGATCTGCTCGGTCCACCCGTCGGCGGGGCTCTCCGCAGCCGGTTCCACGGAGCGGATCTCGCCATCGGTTGCCGGCAGCCAGAGGGTGTGTTTGCGGGCGTGCACGGCGGCGCGGCGGCCGGTCACGGCGACCGTTGCCTGGCGGGCGGTGAGCAGGCCTTCGCCTTCGCCGAGGCCGGTCCAGGTGCTGCTCTCGATCTCGAAGCGGGCCTCGCTGCCGGGCCAGGAACCGTACGCGATCAGCATCGCGCCGCGGGTGCGGAGCCGCGCCGCCAGCCGGGACGCCTCCCCCGGCGTCACCTCGCCCGGCGGCCGCACCACCACCACGGTCAGCGCGTCCACCAGCGCCGCGACCACGCTGAGCCACTCACGTCCCGGATCCGGAACCAGCACCAGCCGCTCCAGATCCACCCCCAGCCCACGCGCCGCCTCCGCCCCGAACGACGGCACCCCGACAACCCCACACCAGGCCCCGTCCGCGGACGGCCCCGCCATCAACGCCATCACCAACGCCGCACTCCCCCGCACCGAGTACGCCGACCCTCCACGCAACCCAGCCCCCGCCAGCAGCTCCCGCACCGCCGGATGCGTAGGCAGCTCCCGCCCCACCCCCGCCGTATCCAACGCCTGCTGCACCCGCGCAACATCCGATGCCCGCGGCGGCCGGGCGACCGAGGAGAGCCGTCCCCCGTCGACCGCGGCAAGCCGCTCTCCCGCCCCCGGGTCAGGCTGGTGGACGAGATCCGGGTCGAAGCTCGCCACACTCGCCAACCGCACCGGTCCGGTGGGCGGATGGTCAGGCAGACCAGGCCAGGCGTCACGACCGGCGGTCGGCACGGAGGCGGAGGTGGGCGCGGAGGTGCGACTTGCGGGGCCGGTCGTGGCTTTCTGGGCTTTGGCTTTGGCCAGGAGCGCGCGGGCCTGGTCGAGTGGTGTGACTCGACTCTCCGGTGCCGCGTTCCCCGTCATACCCCCATGTTCGAACACCTGTTCGAACAAGTCAATCCGGTCGTCCACAGGCCCGCGGCTGGCTAGAGTCCGGGGCATGCGACGCGTCGATCACCCTCGGTTCACCAAAGCCTTACAGCAGGTGGAAGACAGTATCGACGCCGCCTGGGACAGTTTCCGTACCGCCTCCGGAGTGAGCCAGGAGGACGCCCGTGAGCTGGCCGAGGTCGTGTTGCAGGACGCGTCCGAGTTCGACTGGCGGGTCGTCGACGGGGCGCTGAAGCAGCTGATCTGTCCGGAGTGTGGTGCCCAGCTCGGCGCGGGTCAGCTCGGATGCCGGAGCTGTGACCTGGCGAACGGGTTCCGGTTCGCGGCGCGGGAGACCGACCGCCCCGCCGTACCGCCCGGGAACGAGCACGCGATCCGGGTGTCCTCGGCCGTCGCCCGTACCCGCCACCGCTACACCCCGCGCGCCCGCGCCGGGTACGAGCTGCTCCTCCCCGACCTGCTCGCCGGGCACCTTCCCACCACCGCCCAGGCCCAGCACGCCAAGCACCTCGTCAACCAGCTCACCGACGACGAACTGGAATGCCTCATCACCCCGGCGGACTTAGGGTAAGAGGCATGCCTAGGACTATTGCCACCAACACGAAGGTCGAGCTGGACGGGCTGCTGGAGTTCGTCCGGCCGCGGCACCATATGTTGCTGTTGACAACGAGAGCGGACGGGACCGTGCAGGCGTCGCCGGTGTCGGGCGGGGTGGACGAGCAGGGCCGGATCGTCATCTCGTCGTACCCGGAGCGGGCGAAGAGCCGCAACGTCAAGCGGGACGGCAAGGCGAGCGTGGTCGTGCTGTCGGACGAGTGGAACGGCGCGTGGGTGCAGGTGGACGGCGCCGGCGAGGTGATCGAGCTGCCGGACGCGGTCGAGCCGCTGGTCGACTACTTCCGGGCGATCTCCGGCGAGCACCCGGACTGGGACGAGTACCGCGAGGCGATGGTGAAGCAGGGCAAGTGCCTGATCCGGATCACCCCGCGGCGCTGGAGCCCGATCGCCACCGGCGGCTTCCCGGCCCGGCTGGCCGATTGATGCGGACCGCCCTGGTCGTCCACGCCCATCCCGACGACGAGGTGTTCGCCACCGGCGCGGCCACCGCGGTCCTGAGCGAGCAGGGCTGGAACGTCGTACTGCGCGTTGCCACCGCCGGTATGCACGGAGCGTCCGACCACCTGGACACCTCCTGCGAACTGTTGGGGATCGCGGACTGGGACTGGCTCGGCGGACCGGATCAGTGGATCGACGACGGCGGCCGCAACGGATCACGCACGCTGGCGGCCGCGCAGCCGGAAGCGGTGGCCGCAGCGGTCGAGGCCGCGGCCAAGGAGTTCCAGCCCGAGATCATCCTCACCGTGGGCAGTGACGGCCTGACAGGTCACCCGGACCACATCGCCATCGCACGAGCAGTCCAACGCGTCCCGTACCGCGCGCTGGGGGCTCGGCTCAGAGCTCAGGACGTGCAGGCAGGTGCGCGGCTGGTCCAGCAGATCGCTCCAGGTGAGCAGGTCGGCTCAGGACACGTCAAAGGCTGCGACCTGCCGCTGCAAGAGATCACAGGTGCGTCAGAGGAGCGCAGACGGCAGGCACTGGACGCGTACTACGACGGCCTCGGCAGCAAGCCGCTCGCTGAGCTCATCACGACCCACCGTGCGAGCAGTGACGGCCTGCTGCTGCGTGCGGTGTTCGATGCGACCGGCTGGCAGCAGGACCGCTTCGAGGAGCTCACTGCTTCGAGCGACGCTCCATCGTCTCGGTGATGCGCTGCATGGCTCCTTCGAGGTGCTGCCGCAGCGCAGCTTCGGCACCTTCCTCGTCGTGGGCCAGGCAGGCGTCGAGGATGGCCTGGTGCTCGCGCCGGGTCTGCTCGATCCGGGCCTTGGTCTGCCGGGAGCCGAACCGGTAGCGCTCGCTGTTCTGCCAGACCGGCTCGATCGCCCGCGGCAGCCAGCGCGATCCCCCGGCCCGGTAGATCGAGAAGTGGAACTCGGTGTGCGCCTGCCGGGAGGCGATGTTGTCGCCGAGCTTCGACAGCCGGACGTGCTCGGCCAGCGCCTTCCGGGCCGCCGCCGCGTCCGCGTCCGAGAACCGGGTGGCGGCCGCCCGGACCGCCAGCGACTCCAGCGCCAGCCGGGTCTCGTGGGTGTCGCGCAGGTCCTCCATCGACAGCTCGCGGACCCAGGCGCCCTTGTGCGGGACGATCTCGACCAGCCCGAGCGCCGCCATCCGCCGCAGCCCTTCGCGGATCGGCATCTGGCTCATGTCCAGGCGCTTGGCGAGCTCCTCGAGCCGGAGCGCCGTACCGCTGGGCAGCTCGCCGGACAGGATCAGCTCGTGCAGCTCGGCGGCGGCTTCCTCGGCGAGCGTACGACGGCCGGTCGGCCCCCCAGGCGTAAGCTCGAGTCGTCGGATCATCAGTAGCGGGCTGCCTCTCTCCAATTCAGCTCTGGAGGGTACGGTAGCCGCCCACCGGGTTTCTGGCGGCGTTCGACGACGGATTGCCCAGTAAATACAAGTGGTCTAGCCCACCGACAGTCCGGTCAGGTCCAGCAGCACCCGGCCCGCCGGCCGCTCCAGTACGTCGCCGACCCGGTCCGCCGGTACGACGTCGTAGTCCGCCCGCCACGGCACCGACGCGATGTCCGCGAGCGCCTGGCCGACCGCGTCCGGGGCCAGCGTGGTGCGCTGCAGGTTCACCGGCAGCAGCCGCAGGTCCCGGCCGACCAACTGGTGCAGGTCGATCGTGGTGAACTCGCCGGCCTTGTACCCGAGGACGGCGATCCGTCCGCCCGGTGAGACGTGGCCGAGCACCCCACCGGTCACCGGACCGCCCAGAGTGTCGACGACCGCGTCGCACCACGGCAACTCCCGGCCCACCTGCCCCAGCCCGTCCACACGCACGATCTTGTCGACCAGCCCGCCGACAGTGTCCACAGGATCGTCCAGCGACACCAGCCCGATCACCCGGGCCGCTCCGGCCGCCCGCGCGATCGCAGCAGACATCCGCCCGATCAACCCGGTCACACCGGTGACGACGACCGTCTCACCCTGCTGTACGTCGGCCACCCGCCGTACCGCGGTGTGCGCCGTCAACACGGGCGTCAGCAACGCGAGCGCCGCAGCCGGCTCCAGCGACGACGGCACGGCGTGGACGGCGGCGTTGGGTACGACGGCGTACCGCCCCCACACGCCGTTCCGCGTCACGCCGACACCCTCGCCGCGAACCACGACCGTCTCGCCGGCGGCCATCACGTCCGAACTCAGCACCACGCCGGTGCCCTCGGAGCCCGGGACGAACGGCGAGCACGGCTGCTTGCCCGCGAGCGTCGACCGGTCCAGCGGAGTCACCGCGGCCAGCCGCATCTCGACCAGCGTCTCACCCGGACCGGCGGTCAGCTCGACCTCGTCGGCCTTCAACTGCTCCCCCGGTCCGTGACTGTGCAGCACAGTCCCCCGTGTACTCACGCTGCTACCCCGTTCCCCACGATTTGATATCTGATCACAACCCCGACCAGACCGAAAACCCGTCTCACTCCGCGGAGACCTCCGTCGCGAGCGGCCGGGTGAGCACCTCGGCCGTCGCGGCCCGCGCGGTGGACACCTCGTCGCTGCCCATCGGGAACGGCCAGTCGCTGCCGGCCAGCACCCGCTCGGCACCGAACGTCGTGTTCAGCAGTTCCAGTACGGCGTCGTCGTGCACGAGATCGTCGACGTAGAACCGGCGCAGCGCGTCGGCCACCGGCAGGGACACCGGCTCGATCCCCGGCCGGTCCTGGTCGATCCCGCGCTGCCACCGTCCCGCGACGGCCGCCGTCACACCACCCCCATGACACAGACAGAACCGGATCCCCGGAAACCGCCCCGGCACGTCCGCGAAGACGAGCGAAGCCGCCGCCACTCCGGTCTCGTACGGATTCCCCAACAGGTTCGACAGGTAAAACGAATCAAGCCGCTTGTCGTCACTGGCACCCGGGTGAATCAGCGTGAACGCCCCGGCGGCGTCCAGCACCCGCCAGAGCGGATCCAGTCCCGCATAACTCGCCGTACCGATGGCGAAGCCGCTGAAGACGCCCTCACCGGCAAGCCCCGCCGCGACACCAGGCGCGGCAGGGTCGAGCAGCGGCAGGTGTGCCAGCACGCGGAGCTGCGGTGTGGCGAGCTCCCGGAGGCCCTGGTTCACCAGCTCGGCCCACTCGGGACCCGCGTCGTACCGGAACAGCGGCGGCGGCACCGAGACCACGGCGCCGTCCAGGTCCTGCGCGGCGATCCACTGCAGCAGGGCCGCCGGGTCGGCGAGCCGCCGCAGTGGCAGGCGGCTGCCGTCGACGACCAGCGAGCCGCTGTCGACGGACAGCCCGAACTCGCCCCGATGCGCCGCGGCCAGCACCGTCGGCGGGATCAGGTGCGTGTGGACGTCCCAGCCGGCCATGTCAGCGGGCGTCCTCGTCGTTGTCGTAGAAGTCCGGACGCTCCGGGTAGTGCGGACCGTCGTACACCTCGAGCAGCACCGAGGTCTCCTCCGCCCGCGTCGGTCCGTGGACGACGCCCTTCGGGTTCCAGTAGAAGCTGCCCTTGGTGAGGGTCGTCCCGGTCGGCAGGTACACGTACCGGCCGGACAGGCAGAACATGAACTGGTTCGACGCGTGCTTGTGCTCCGACGGGATGCCGGAGCCCTTCTCGAACCGCACAAGCGCGATCGACGCCTCGGTCTCCGGGTCCCGCCAGAGCATCTTGTGGGAAAGACCGTCCAGCGACTTCTCCACCCACTCCAGGTCGTCCGTTTGCAGCAAGATCTCCCGCAGCGGTTCGTCGAAACTCATGGCACCTCCCGGCCGGTCACGTGCTTGTACAGGTCCTCCGCCACGCCAGGCCCCATCGGAGCCACCGCGGCGATGTGGCCGTCCGGCCGGATCAGTACGACGCTCTCCGGCGGTACGCCGTACCTGTTGGTGGCGACACTGCCCGGGTCGAACAACGCCCGGTCGCGCAGCCCGGAGTCGTGCGGCGCGTCCCACCGGGACACCGCGTAGTGCTGCAACGCGGGCGAGCCGTTGACCGGGATCTCGGGGCGCCGGCGTACGTCGGTGAAGTACAGCGCCACGAACGAGTCCTTGCACAGGTCGTGGATCGTCGTACGCCCCGTGGGGCTCTGCAGCACCAGGTCCGGCGCCCTGTCGCCCGCACGGACCGCGGGCGGCGCGGCGGACGTGGCCACCATCGACCAGTCGCCCACGCCCTCCACGTCGAGGCGCACGCTCAACAGCGTCCGGTTGTACGCCGTGGCCCACGAGCCGGTGTTCTCCGTGACCGCACCGCGCTGGAACGACATGTACTTCCGGGCGGCCTCGGCCATCTCGCCCGAGCCCTCGATCGCGACCGGCCGCTGCTCCTGCTCGTACCCGTCCAACAGCTCAGGAGAGGCCCAGCCGCGCAGTACCCAGGCCAGCCGCCACGGCAGGTTGGACGCGTCCAGCGCACCGGTGTTCAGCCCGAGCGCCCACATCGGCGTGATCAGGTGCGCCGCGTCGCCCATCAGGAACACCTTGCGGTCGGCGGTCCACTGCTCGGCGACCCGGTGGTGCACGTTGTACACGACCGAGCCCATCAGCTCGATCCGGTCCACCTCGCCGATGAACTGCTTCACCTTCACCAGCAGGTCCTCGTCGCCCGGTGCGTCGGCGCCCGCCGCCAGCGGGAACAGGAACCGCCAGTTGTCCGGCTGCCGGATCAGCACCATCCACTCGGACTTGTCCGCGAAGTACGCGAGGTACGGGTAGTCCCGGGCGTTGTCGACGTCCAGGTCCACCACGACGTCGATCAGCATGTACCGCTCGGGCAGGGTCTCCCCCACGACCTTCACGCCCAGCGCGTCCCGGACCCGCGACCGCCCGCCGTCACAGGCCAGCAGGTACGACGCCTCCAGCTCCTGCGGCCCGTCCGGCGTCTCCAGCTGCAGTACGACGCGGTCGTCGCGAATGTCGAAGGACGTCATCCGGTGCTGCGTCCGTACCGGCTCCGTCAGCGCCGCCGCGAGCAAGGGCTCCATCTTCTGCTGCGGCAGGTTGATCACGAACGGGAACTGGGTGTCGTTCACCAGCTCGGCCAGCTGCACCGAGGCGCGCGGCGTGTTCGTGGCCCGGTCGATGTCGCCGATCTCGTCGATCCGCAGCGCGGCACCGAGGATCCGGTCGACCGCGCCGTACCGGTTCCAAATCTCCAGCGTCCGGCTGAGCGTCGTACCGGCCTTGGTGTCGGAGGAGAGGGTGGCGTCCTCCTCCAGCAGCACGTACGGAATGCCGTAGTGCTGCAGACCGAGCGCGGTGGTCAGACCGATCGGTCCGGCCCCTACTACCGCTACGGGAAGCTGTTCAGTCACAGATTCACTCCACAAAGCTCTTGAGCTTGGCAAAGGCACGTTCTCTGGTCAGCGCCGACCCGGTCATCGCGGCCGCGTCGGACAGCAGGAACAGCAGCGGACCGACCACGTCGTCGGGGTCGCCGATACCTATGGTGTCCTGCCAGTGCTCCCGGTCCGCACCGGCGTTCGCTCCCCGGAACTGTTCGGTGTCGATCACGCCCGGCGAGACCACGTTCACCCGGACCCGGTCCGCGGCCACCTCCGCCGCCAGCGTCTTCGCGAACGCCACCAGCGCCGCCTTGCTCGCCGCGTACGCCGCAGCGCCCGGGTACCCGCTGGACGCCATCCCGGACGTGAAGACCACGACCGAGCCGGCCTGCTGCTTCACCATGTGCGGTACGACGGCCTGGCAGGCCCACACCACGCCATCCAGGTTCACCTGCAGCGTCCTGGTCCATTCGGCCGCGTCCAGCTCCAGCACGGACGACCGCGGCTGCACGGCCGCACCGGCTACGAGCCCGTCGATCCGCCCGTACCGCTCCAGCACCTCATCGACGGCGGCCACGACTGCAGACCGGTCGGCAACGTCCACCTGCACGAAAGCCACGCCCTCAGGTGGTGCGGTGACGTCAAGCACGACCGCCGTACCGCCGGCAGCGTTCACGGCCTTGGCCAGCGCAGCACCGATGCCCTGGGCGCCGCCGGTGATCAGTACGACCTCACCGGTCGCGTCGAAGCTCGCCTTCATGGCGTGTCCTTCTGCTTCGACGTCATGGTCTCGGTGATCCGCTGGAACGCACCAGCCAGATGACTGCGCAACGCCAGCTCGGCCGCGTCCGGGTCACGCGCCACACACGCGTCCAGGATCGCCTGGTGCTCCTGACGGCTCTTCTCGATCAAGAACGCCGTAGGACGGCTCCCGAACCGGTACCGCTCGCTGTTCTGCCACACCGGCTCGATTGCCCGCGGCAACCACTGCGACCCGCTGGCGCGGTAGATGGTGAAGTGGAAGTCCGCATGCGCATCACGAGCACCGGCCGAGTCCTCGGCACGCGACAACCGCAAGTGCTCGGCCAGCGCGGCCGCCGCCTTCGACAGGTCCTCCTCGGTGAAGCGAGAAGCAGCAGCCCGTACGGCGAGGCTCTCCAACGCCAGCCGGGTCTCGTGCGTGTCCCGCAGATCCGACAGCGACAGGTCACGGACCCAGGCGCCACGGTGCGGGATGATCTCCACCAGTCCCAGCGCCTCCAGTCGGCGAAGGCCTTCGCGTACGGGCATCTGGCTCATCTCCAGCCGGCTGGCCAACTCCACCAGACGCAACGGCGTACCGCTGGGCAGCTCACCGGACAGGATCAGCTGGTGCAGCTCCGCGGCCGCGTGCTCGGCGAGGGTACGACGACCGCCCTTGCCGCCGCCCGGCAGCAGCTCCAACGGCCCGCTCATCCTCGTGTCACCTTGTTGCGCAGCTCCCCCAGCTTGTCGGACCGCGTGACGACCACGTCGCCGTCCTGCAGGAACACCTGCGGCTCACGGGCGTTGCCGATGCCGGCGGGCGTACCCGTGAGCAGCAGGTCGCCCGGGCGCAGCGTCATACCGAACGACAGCTCACTGATCAGCGTGGCCACGTCGAACGCCATCTGCCGCGTCGACGCGTCCTGGCGTACCTCGTCGTTCACCAGGCACTGCAGGTGGATGTCCTGCGGGTCGCCCAGCTCGTCGGCGGTGACGATCCACGGGCCGAGCGGCATCGTGTCGTCGATGCTCTTGCCCTTCAGCCACTGGCCGCCGTGCGCGCGCTGCAGGTCCCGCTGCGACACGTCGTTCGCGAGCGTGTAACCCCAGACATGGTCGAGCGCCTCGGCCACGGGGATGTTCTTGCCGGTCTTGCCGATCACCAGCGCGACCTCGGCCTCGTAGTCCCACTTGGCGGAGATCGCCGGGTCCCAGGCGATGTCGTCGTACGGCCCGATCACCACGTCCGGGCCCTTGGTGAAGAACGTCGGGTGCAGCGGCCGGTCCACGTCCTGGCCCTCGCGCTTGCCCTTGCTCTCCTCGAAGTGGTCCCAGTAGTTCCAGCCGGTACACAGGATGTCCCGCCGGAACCGTCGCAGCGGCGCCCGCAGATCCTCCTGCCGGTAAGGGATCTCGCCCACGACCGCGGCCGGGCCCTCGATCACCTCGGTCAGATCCGTTGCGTCAAGCAACTGTACGGAGTTCTCGGCGAGCACGCCGGGGACGACCGCCCCGGCGTGCTCGACCATCACGTATCTCATCTCAGGTCCACTCGACGCCGCGCACAACATCACCCCCGGTCATGAGACCACCGCGATCGCGGAGATCTCGATCAGATAGTCAGGATTGGCGAGCTTGCTGACCTCGACCATCGTCGAGGCCGGCAAGGGTTCGGTGAAGTACTGCGCCCGGACCTCGTGGATCTTGGCGAAGTCCTCCATGTTGCGGACATACACGTCGACCCGGCAGACGTCCGCGAGCGTGCCGCCGGCCGCCTCGACGGCCGCCTTCACGTTCTCGCACACCTGCCTGGTCTGCTCCCGGACGTCCCCGACGCCGGCGATCCCGCCGTCCGGCGTCCGCGCGGTCATCCCGGAGACGAACACCAGCCGCCCGGTCGCCTCGACCGTCGTGGCCTGCGAGAACACCCCGTTCGGGCTCCGCAGCGCCGCGGTGGAAACCTGTGTCTTCGGCATCAGTCCAGCACCCCTCCCGCCGGTACGACGGCACCGACCGCGCGCGCGGCGGCGAGCAGCCCGTCGAGTCCCGACCTCTCGATCAGTACGCCGTTGCGCCGTTGCTGCCCGGCGCGTTCGGCCTCTATCTCCCCCGGCAGGTACAGCCGGTTCACTCCAGGCGCGGTCGCGCTGCCGCGGACCCGCGCCGCCAGTCCGGACGACCGGCGTTTGAAGTCCTCGACGCCGCCCATCAGTTCCGGGTCGATCGCCAGGAACAGGTGCGCGCAGTCGTTCGGCCGGTCCGGCTCGCGGTACAACGGGCGGACCTGGTCGCCCCAGCCGCCGCCGCTGAGGACGCCGGTGAGCACGTCGATCATCAGCGCCAGCCCGAAGCCCTTGTGGCCCGCGGCCGGCAACAGCATGCCCAGGACGGCCTCGTCCGGGTCGGTGGTCGGCGTACCGTCGCGGTCCGTCGCCCAGCTGTCCGGGATCGTCCGCCCGGCCGACGCGGCCAGCCGGATCTTGCCCAGGGCAACCGCCGACAGCGCCATGTCCAGCACGATCTCGACGCCGGCCGTGGTCGGTACGGCGATCGCCAGCGGGTTGTTGCCGACCAGCCGTTCCGCGCCGCCCGGTGCGGGCATCAGCGGGGTCGTGTTCGACATTGCGATACCGATACACCCGGCCTCGCCGGCCTGCATCGCCCAGCGGCTCGCGGCCCCGAAGTGGTGCGCGTTCCGCACCGACACGATGCCGATCCCGTACCGCCCGGCGCGCTCGACCGCGTGGCTCATCGCCTGCGGGCTGGTCAGCTGCCCCATGCCGCCGCGGGCGTCCACCACCATCGCGGCCCCGGCGTCGAACAGTACGTCGAGCTCGCGCTCCCGGGTGACACCGCCGGCGTTCAGCCGTTCGACGTACATCGGGACCAGCATCACGCCGTGCGAACTGACGCCACGCAGGTCCGCCTCGACCAGCGCGGACGCGATGTCGCCGGCGTCCCCGGACTCGAACCCGAGCGCCGTGAACACCGCCGCCACGGTCGCCTCCAGCCACTCCGGCCGGACCAGGACGCGCCGATCCGCGTCGGAAGCCTGTGCGGTCATCGCTTCTCCTGTGCCCAGGGGAGCAGGATGTGCTCCAGCAGGGTGAGGCCGTAGAAGAGGACGATGCTCATCACGCTCAGCAGCATGATGGCGGCGAACGCCAGCGTGGTGTCGGCGCTCGCGCCGGACTGCTGGATGACGTACCCGAGACCCTTGGTGGCGCCGACGAACTCCGAGATCACCGAGCCGATCACCGCGAGCGAGATCGCCACCTTGAGCCCGGTGAAGATCTGCGGCATCGCGTACCGCAGCCGGAGCTTGAAGAACTCCTGCACCCGGCTCGCGTTCAGCGACCGCATCAGCTCGACCAGCTCGGTCGGGGTCGACTTCATCCCCTCCGCGGTCGAGATCACGATCGGGAAGAAGCACAGCAGCAGCACCATCACGACCTTCGGCCACTGCCCGAAGCCCATCCAGATCACCAGCAGCGGCGCCACCGCGACCTTCGGGATCGCGTTCACCATCAGCAGCAGCGGGTACACCAGCCGCTCGAGGATCACCGAGCGGACGATCACCAGCGCGATCGGTACGCCGATCGCGATCGCCAGCAGGAACCCCTCGATCGTCTCGGCCAGCGACGTACCGGTCTCGGACAGCAGCTGTCCGGGCTGCTCGAAGAACTTCTGCAGCACCGCCCACGGGCTCGGCAGCAGGAACGGCTCGATCGCGAACACGACCGTCGCGCCCCACCAGAGCCCGATCGCGGCCAGCAGCCCGACGATCGGAAGTACGACGGCCGAGACCGGCGAGGTGGTCAGCCAGGAGCGTCTGTTCGTCACGGCCGCACGTCCTGTACTTCCTTTTCGGCCAGCAGCGCGTGCAACCGGCCGGAGATCTCCGCGACCTCGGTGAGGTGCGCGTTCTGGCCGAGGCTGCGCGGCCGCGGGATGCCGATCTCGACGACCTCCCGCATCCGGCCGGGCCGCGGCGTCAGCACCACCACCCGGTCGGCGAGTACGACGGCCTCCTCGATCGAGTGCGTGACGAACACGATCGTGGTGGCCAGTTCCATCTTGATCCGCTGCAGCTCCTCGGACAGCTCGGTCCGGGTGAGCGCGTCGAGCGCCGAGAACGGCTCGTCCATCAGCATCACCTGCGGGTCCCGGATCAGCGACCGGCACAGCGACACCCGCTGCTGCATGCCGCCGGACAGCTCGTGCGGCAGCCGCCGCTCGAACCCCTGCAGGCCCACCAGCTCGAGCAGCTCGTGGGCCCGGTTCAGGTACGCCGCCTTGGTCCCGGCACCCCGGTCGATCTCGACCGGCAGCATCACGTTCGACAGCACGGACCGCCACGGCAGCAGGGCCGGCCGCTGGAACATGAACGAGACGTCCCGGCGGGGTCCGGTGACGGGTTCCCCCGCCACCTGGACCGCACCGGACGTCGGCGGCAGCAGTCCCGCGATCAGCCGGAGCAGCGTGGACTTGCCACAGCCGGACCGGCCGATCAACGTGACGAACTCGCCGCCGCGAACGTGCAGGTCGATCTCCTCCAGGGCGGTCACCCGGCCCTCACGTCCGTCGAAGACCTGCCCCACACCGTCCAGGCGAATCATCCGGTTCCAGTACTCCTGTCGTCAGCTCTTCGGGGCCAGGTTCATCGTCACGATGTCGTCCGGCGTGATCGAGCCCTTGCCGATCGCACCCGCGTCCGCGAGCTGCGAGATGATGGTCTGCACCCGGTCCTGCGTGACCTCGCCGAGCGGACCCTTGAAGTCGTCCGGCTTCACGTACGACTTCATGATCTCGAGTTCCTTGGTGGCAACGTCCAGATCGGTGTTCGGCACGTACTTCTTCAGGGTCGCGGCGGCCCCGGCCGGGTCGTTCACGGTGTCCTGCAGGCCCTTCAGCAGGGCGGTGGTGAATTTCTTCACCTGGTCCGGGTGGTCCTTGGCCAGGTCCGACCGGGTGATGATCGTGTTCCCGTACAGCTCCGGCAGGAACTTCCCGTACGGCAGCGTGACCACCTTGCGGTGCTTGTTGTCGGCCTTCGCGATCAGCGGCTCGCCGACCACGAACTGGCCGATGCCCTGCACCTTGCCGGACGCCAGCAGAGCCGGCAGCCCGGGCGGCGGCGACGGCAGGAACGTGACCGTCTTCGGGTCGATCCCGACCGCCTTCGCGTAGACCGGGAACATCACCGTGTTGGTCGAGCCCGGCTGGTCGCCGATCGTCTTGCCCGGCAGATCCTTCGGGCCGTTGATGCCCAGGCCGTCGAGCGACATGATCGCGGCCATCGACCGCTGGTGGATCATGCCCACGGAGGTGACCGGGAGCTTCTGCTTGGCCAGGGTGATCGCGAAGGCGGTGAAGTCGCCGATGCCGTAGTCGGCCTGACCGCCGGCCACCAGCTTCATCACGTCCACGGTCCCGCTGCCGGGGGTGATCTTGACGTCGAACCCGGCGTCCTTGAAGTAGCCCTTCTCGAGCGCGACGTACGCGTACGCCTCGCGACCGAAGGTGTTGAACGACGTCAGGTAGTTGACCTTCTGCAGGCCACCGTCACCGCCGCCCGACGCCTTGTCGTCACCGCCGCCACACGCGCTCACCACGGCGAGCCCCAGGACCGCCATCAGGGCGATGACGGAACGCCTCAACCTCATATCGACCTCTCTCGTCCCGATATTTGATCAAACATCAAATGCAGAAAGGTGGTCAATCGGTCCGCGGGGACTTCACGGGGACTTAACGTCCGCCGCACCGGGTCCTCGCATCCTGCCGGCCACCCGTTCCTGGAGCTCCCCCATGCCTGTCCGTAGCCGGACGGGCACCCGGCCCCGACCACAGACCGTACCTGCCTGGGCAGCAGATCGCGACGCCCGCGAGGACCGAACCCCTCCGCATTGCGTCAAATTTGGGTAAACCCTCAACTTTCCGGGTGACCCAGCCCACGCCGGCGTCCGGTTTCCCGCCTACTCACTCCGGGGAGGGAGGTGTCGCTCCCCTGGGTTTGACACGATGTGACGGTGAGTACGACGGCGCGACGGGTGTGGCACGCGATCGGTTGCCTGTGGCGTCCGTCGACGTACCTGCGCTGGGTGTACCTGCTGCTCGGTGCCGCGCTGGTGCTGGCGTTCATCCTGGTCGACAGTGCGCTCGGTGCGGTGGTGTCCGATCTCGGGCTGCCGAAGGTTGCCACCGGCACCCTCTACGTCGTGCTCGGGCTGGTGCCGCCGCTGGTGCTCGGGCTGCTGCCCGCGGTCCGTGAGGTCGAGGGCATCGCGGTCGAGTCGCTGCTCGCGGTGCGGTTCGAGGAGCGGCCGCTCGGGCCGGCCCGGACCTGGGCGCAACGCCGGCGTACGACGGCCTGGTTCTGCCTGCACCTGCTGGCCGGTGGCACGATCGGCATCCTCAGCACGATCGTGTTCGGCTTCGGGGCGATCTGGCTGGCGGCCCCGTTCCGGTCGGCCGGCCCGCACGACGTCGTACCGGGGTGGACGTACCAGATCCGTGGCAACTGGACCGACCTGTGGATGCCGGCGTCCGCGATCGGCGGGCTCGCCGGCCTGTTCCTGCTGTCGGCCGCGGTCGGCGCGCTGCTGGCGTACCTGGCGCCGCGTGTCCTCGGCCCGACGGCCGCGGAGCGGATCGAGCTGCTGGAGAAGCAGACCGCGACGCTTGCCGAGCGCAACCGTCTGGCCCGCGAGCTGCACGACAGCGTCGGGCACGCGCTGAGCCTGGTCACCATCCAGGCGGCCGCCGCCCGGCGCGTGCTGGCCAGCGACCCGGAGTTCGCCGAGACCGCGCTCGCCGCGATGGAGACCTCCGCGCGCGCAGCGCTGGCGGACCTCGACCACGTCCTCGGCCTGCTCCGCGACGACCGCCGCCCCGGGTCCCGGACGGCGCCGCAGGCCACCCTCGGCGGCCTCGACCGCCTGGTCGAGGCGACTCGGGCGGGCGGCATCGCGGTCGAGGTCGAGCACCACGGCGACCTCGAGCAGCTGCCCGCGGCGGTCTCGCGGGAGGCGTACCGGATCGTCCAGGAGGGCCTGACCAACGCGATCCGGCACGCGGGCCGCCCGGCCGGCGAGCTCGCCGTACAGCTCTCCATCTGCTTGGACGGGTCCGGGCTCGAGCTGATCGTGGCGAACCCGGTCAGCGGGCGGTCCGACCATTCGGGCGGCGGCCGCGGCCTGGCCGGGATCCGTGAAAGAGTCGCCGTACTGCGCGGCACCGTCGACGCCGGGCCGGTCAGCCGTCCCGACGGCCCGGGCTGGAAGCTCGCCGTACGGCTGCCGGTGAACGTGACGAAGGGATGAGATGAACCTGTCCGTGGTCGTCGTCGACGACGAGCCCCTGATCCGCAGCGGGCTGCGCGCGATCATCAACGCCGAGGCGGACCTCACGGTTGTCGGCGAGGCGGGCGACGGCGCGGAGGTGCTGCCGCTGGTCCGCCGGACCGGGGCCGACGTGGTGCTGATGGACGTCCGGATGCCCGCGGTGGACGGCATCCAGGCGACCCGGCTGCTGCTCGACAGCCTCGACCCGGCGCCGCGGGTGCTGGTGGTCACCACGTTCGAGAACGACGACTACGTGTACGACGCACTCCGCGCGGGCGCGTCCGGGTTCCTGCTCAAGCGGACGCCACCGGACGACATCGTCGCGGCGATCCGGACGGTCGCGCACAGCGAGTCGTTGCTGTTCCCGGAGGCGATCCGCGCGCTCGCCCTCGCCCACGCGGGTACGCCGGCACCGACCGGGCTCGACGAGTACCAGCTGACCGAGCGCGAGCAGGAGGTGCTGCGGCTGATGGCGCGCGGCCTGTCGAACGCCGAGATCGCCGCCGAGCTGATCCTCGGCCTGCAGACCGTCAAGACGCACGTCGCGAACGTGCTCTCCAAGCTGAACGCCCGGGACCGCACCCAGGCCGTGATCCGCGCGTACGAGTCAGGCTTCGTCCCGCTCCACTAGGTTTTGGCGGGGTCGTCAGCCTCGGCCAGGGTGCAGGCGTTGTGCAGCGGGTCGATGGCGTTGGCCTTCATCGCGAGCCGCTGCAGCAGCATCCGGAAGCTGGCGCGCTCGGACTCGTCCAGGATGCCGAGCATCTGGTCCTCGGTCGAACGCAGCCGCCGCTCCAGGTCGCACATCACCTCGTAGCCCTGCTCGGTCGGTGCGATCAGTCGCGCCCGCCGGTCGGCCGGGTCCGGGCGGCGCTGCACCAGGCCGGCCTGTTCCAGGTCGTCCAGCAGGTAGGTCATCACTGTCCGGTCGACGCCGAGCTGCGCGGCCAGGTCCAGCTGCCGCTTCGGGCCCTCGGAACTGGTCGTCGCCAGCACCTGGTACCCGCGCGGGCCGCCGGGCAGGCCCTCCAGGGCCGCCGCGGACGCCTTCGCGTACTGCCGGAAGACGACCCCCAGCGCCCAGCCGAGATCGGCCTCCACCGGCGCTCCACCGGCGCTCTGGGGCTCGATCCCTCGCGCACCACGGGCCGCGACGTCGGGCGAAGTACTGGACATGTCCCCATCGTACGTGGTGTAGGCCACTCGGAATACGTTCTGACTTGAATATGTTCTGCTTCACAGATTATCTTCGAAGCAGCTCAAACGAGCCCCCCTCACACTCGATGGAGACAGAACCTATGAGCACCCTGCTACGCGTCGACGCCAGCGTCCGGCTGGACGGTTCGGTGTCCCGCGCGCTGGCGGACAGCGCCGAGGCCGCCTGGAAGGCGGAGCACCCGGACGGTGTCGTCGTACGGCGTGACCTCGGTCAGCACCCGCTGTCCGCGACTCTGTGGCCGACGCTGGCCGCGGCCCAGGTGGGCCAGGAGCCAGTGGCCGGCGCCGACCGGATGCCGCTCGCGGATGCCCACGCGATCGCCGACGAGCTGAAGGCCGAGATCGTGAACGCCGACGCGATCCTGCTCGCCGTACCGCTGTACAACTACGGCATCGCCCAGAACGTGAAGGCCTGGATCGACGTGCTGGTGATCGACAAGGACCTCGCTTTCGGGTCGCGCCCGCTGGCCGGACGGCCGGCGATCTTCGCCCTGGCCCGAGGCGGCGGCTACGCCCCGGGGACGCCGAAGCACGGCTGGGACCACGCCACGCCGTACCTCGAGCGGATCTTCGGTGACCTGTTCGGCATGAACATCCGGACCGCGGCCGCCGAGCTCACCCTGGCCCCGGTCACCCCGGGCATGGAGGAGCTGATCGACGCCTCCAAGGTCTCCGAGGCCGAGGCCCACGTCGAGGCCGACAAGCACGGCACGGTCGTGGCCCGCGAGCTGATCGGCAACGCGGCCTGAGCTACGGCTGCCAGGTCGACAGTGTCACCGACAACGTGACGACCGAGCGCTCCGGCAGGACCGCGATCCGCTGCAGCAGTTCGCGGTAGTTCAGGTGCCGGGCGCTCGGCGTCATCAGTACCAACTGCTCCACCGCCGTCCGGTCGAGCGACATGACCTCCTCGATCACCTCGCTGCCGGCGCGGGTGAACTCGCCGCTCAGTGAATCCTCCAGGCGGCGTTCCTTGTCCTGGTCGACGCTCACCATTCCGAGTACGTCGACCAGTTCGGCGAGATGCTGCTGGTTCGGCGTGACCACCAGCAGCCGGCCGTCCGGCGCGAGGACCCGCGCCATCTCGCGGGCGTTGCGCGGCGCGAACACGTTCAGCAGCAGCTGCGCGGACCCGTCGACGAGCGGCAGCTCCCGCCACGCGTCGCAGACCACCGACGCGATCCGCGGATCGACCTTCGCGGCCCGGCGGGCGGCGTACTTCGACACGTCCAGGGCGATGCCGCGCCGGCGCCCGGACAGGCCGAGGACGCCGGACAGGTAGTACGCCGTACCGGCGCCGACCTCGACCACCAGGTCGTCGTCGCCCAGCCCGGACGCGAGGATCAGCGCGTCCCGGATCGGCGCGTAGTGGCCAGTGCCGAGGAAGACCGTCCGGGCGCCGACCATCGCGGCCGAGTCGCCCTCGATCCCGTTCGAGGCCGCGGGCAACAGGTTCAGGTACCCCTGCTTGGCCAGGTCGTACGCATGCCCGCGCGGGCAGCGCGCCGTACGGTCGGCCAGCGCGAGCGACTCCGCACAGACCGGGCAACGCAGTACGGCGACGAGGTCTGCTTCCACCCGCCCTAGGTTATGTCGCGGCTCGTGATCCTCGCCCAGGCGGCCGCGTAGAAGACCACGACGTATCCGGCCTGCAGCAGCAGGTTGCGGAGGATGTCGTGGTAGTACGGCGGATCTCGGAGCAGGTCGGCGAACGACTGCCAGCGGTAGATCAGCAGCCACGGGTGGATCGCGTGCAGCTGCGGGATCGCGGTCAGGATCCCGAGGATGACGAACGTGCCGAACGTCGCCGCCATCGCGGCCAGCGGTGTCGAGGTCAGCGACGACACGAACAGGCCGATCGCGGCCAGTCCGAGCAGCGACAGCGCGATCACCACCGCGATCCCGAGCGCCCGCAGCAGGCCGTCGCCGAGCGACACCGTCGAACCGGACAGCAGCAGCACGTCGCCGACCGGGAACAGGATGAAGCCGACGATGAAGCCCGAGATCCAGATCGTCATCGTCGCCGCGAAACAGAACACGATCAGCGCGACCATCTTCGCGGCGAGCAGCCGGGACCGCCCGGCCGGTGCGACCAGCAGGTTGCGGAGGGTGCCGAGGCTGGCCTCGCCGGCCAGCGACTCCCCCGAGATGACCGTCACCGCGGTCGGCAGGAAGAACGGCATCGACAGCCCGAGGCTGCCGACGATCAGGAACAGCCCGTTGCCGGCGATCTGCCCGAGGAACCCGTCCGTGCCACCGTTGTTGTCGGCGATCTTGATCGCGATGCCGACCAGCAGCGGCACGGCGGCGAGCACGCCGAGGCCGACCTGCGTACGGGTCCGGGCGAACACGAGCCGCAGCTCGGACAGGAACAACGCGAGCGTGTGCCGCCCGGCGCTCGGCTGCTGCACGACGACCGTCTCCGCGACCGCTTCACTCGGCGACATCGAAGCCCTCCCCCGTGAGTGCCACGAACGCGTCCTCCAGGCTCGGGCGTTCCAGGCCGAAGCCATGGATCCGTACGTCGGCCGCGACCAGCGCGGCCGCGAACTTCTCGACCGGGAGCTCGCCGGGGTCGCCCTCGACGGTCTCCTCCGTGGTCTTCAGGTCCGTGACGCCGAGACCCTGCAGCGTGTCCGCCGCCTGGGTGAGATCCGGCGTACGGACCACCAGCCGCGGACGGAGCTCCGAGCGCAGATCGGCCACGGTGGACTGGCGGAGCAGCTTGCCGCGGCTCATCACCGCGGCGTGCGTACAGACCTGCTCGACCTCGGCCAGCAAGTGCGTCGACGTGAACACCGTCGTACCGTCGTGGGCCAGCTCGCGGATCAGGTGCCGGACCTCGCGGGTGCCCTGCGGGTCCAGGCCGTTCGTCGGCTCGTCCAGCACGAGCAGCTCGCGGCGCTGCATCAGCGCGACCGCGATCGCCAGCCGCTGCCGCATGCCGAGCGAGTACGCGCGCACCTTCTTGCCGGCCGCGTTCGACAGACCGACCCGCTCCAGCGCCTCCCCGGCGCGCGCCTTGCGGGTCTTCGGGTCTGCCGTCCGGTCCGCGGCGTCGAAGCGCAGCAGGTTCGCCTGACCGGTCCAGAAGGGGTAGAACGCCGGGCCCTCGACCAGCGCGCCGACCCGCGGCAGCACCCGCAGGTGCGCCTTCGGCATCGGCTCGCCGAGCAGCTCGACCGACCCGGACGTCGGCGCGATCAGGCCGAGCAGCATCCGGATCGTGGTGGTCTTCCCCGACCCGTTCGGGCCGAGGAAGCCGAACACACTGCCGGCCGGCACCTCCAGGTCGACGGCGTCCACCGCGACCTGGCCGCTGTGGAACCGCTTGGTCAACCCGTGGGTGACGACCGGCGCGTCACTCGTCATGCTCAGCGCGGGGCCTTCGCCGCGGCTGCCTGCAGGGTGTCCGGAGTGACCAGACCGGCGAACACCCGGCCGTCATCGGTGATCAGCACGCTCACCATCTTGCTGGTCAGCACCTTGCCCTTGCCCCAGGAGCCCTGCACGGTCGGCGCCTTCGCGAGCAGCTGCGCAAGCTGGCCGCTCCCGGTCAGGCCGGCGGTCTGTGCGCCGCTCTTCAGCATCACGACGCTGTCCCAGCCGGTCCCGATCACGGTCGGCTTGTCGGCCGGCGCACCGGACTTGCGCGGCAGCACCTTCCGCGGCGGCTCGACCTGCTTCGGCGCGATCTGGTTCGGGGCAACCTTGGCCGGCGCCTTCTCGTCGGTGACCTTCACACCCTTCGGCGGGGTGAACGTGAACGTGCTCGCGGACGGTACGTCGAACGAGACCGAGGTGAAGCCCAGCTCGACCGCCGGGTTGCCACCACTGCGCGGCATCACGGTCACGTCCAGCGGGACCCACGTCTTGGAGTCGATCGCCAGCGTCACCGAGCCGACCGTCGTCTTGTCGGTCTTCGGCACCAGGCGCAGCTTGTACGCGTCCCGGCCGGCGACCTTCTCGGTGCCGCTGACCTGGACCGTGGTGGTCGGGTCGATCGCGGCCAGGAACTGCTTGGCCACGTCCTGCGGGTTGTAGTTCTGCGGTGTCGTCTTCTCGGGCGTCTTCTCCGGCTTGCCGTTCTGGTGCGCGGGCAGCGTCAGCTTGGTCGCCTCACGCTTGGCCGAGTCGTACGCCCAGGCGGACGTGCCGTCTGTCGTCCAGACCCGCTCGGCCTGGTTGTCGAGCACCGACACCCTGGCCTTGTCCGGCGTCGCGAACGCGACCCGCGCGGTGTGCTGCCCGCTGAGCATCTCGGTGATCTGGCTGCTGCCGCGGCCGCCCATCCCCGGGATCGCCGGGAGGCCCAGATCCGCTGTCGAACTGACCGTGCCACTCAGGCCGTTCACCTTCGCGGTCTGCACCTTGGTGAGCAGATCCTGCGCGGTGATACTCGGCAGCTTCGGCGAGGCGTCCGCGACCACCGGACCAAGTGCCCCCACTCCCGCCACCACGGCGACCGCCGTGACCGGAACCAACCATCGTCTGTTGCGCTGCGCTACGCCCATGGATACAGCCTCGCACCGCCCGCCGACGGAACCAAGGCCCCTCGGGGCAGGTTCACCCGAAAGAGTGAGACCCATGTACGACCCTGGTAGTACGCCGGCCTCAGAAACGTCTCAGGAGTACGTCAGACCGCACGCCGCCGCGCCTGTTCTGAGCCCCTCGGCCAGTGCTTTCGCCCTGGGCTCGTCTGCCGCCAGTTGTACGTCGAGGTGGCCGGCGCCTTGCAGGGCTAGGTCGCGGGCGATCTCTACGCCGTATTCTTCGGCTTCCTCGGGGGTGCGGGCGGGGCGCCACAGGACGCCGAAGTCGTGGTCGGGTCTGGTGGGTCCGAGATCGATGACCAGGGACTCCTGGTGGTGCAGGTCTGTGGGGTCGCCGCCGATGATCACGTGGATGCGTTGGCCGGTTGCGCGTACGGCGTTCCGGGCCGCGTGGCCGGCGTCGTCGACGATCGAGGTGTCGCGGTGGCCCCAGGTGTCGTGGTGGATCGCCCAGGAGAGCGGGCGGCGTTCGGCCCAGCCGAATCGGATCAGTTCGGGCGCCGGGGCGAACTGGTCGACGTACCCGACGCAGAGGTAGCCGACCAGCTCGATGTGGGGCGGGAGGCCCAGTACGTCGGCGACCTCGTCCGGGCCGAAGAACGAGACCCAGCCGACGCCGATGCCCTCCGCGCGGGCGGCGAGCCAGAGGTTCTGGATCGCGATCGCGGCGGAGAACCAGGTGGTGCGCGGGTCGGCGTGCCGGCCGAGTACGTGCCGGCCGCCGCGGCCCGGGTCGCAGGTGACCGCGATGTTCAGCGGGGTGTCGAGGATCGCCTCGATCTTCAGGCCATCGAACTTCTGCCGACGCTGCTCCGGAAGGGATCGCGCGAACGCGTCGCGTTGCCGGGCCGCCAGCTCGTGCACCTTCCGCCGGGTCGCGACGTCGCGGATCAGCAGAAAGTCCCACGGCTGGCTGAGCCCCACACTCGGCGCCCGATGCGCTGCCTCCAGCACGCGCATGAGTGCGTCCACGTCGATCGGCACGTCCAGGAATCCCCGTCGTACGTCCCGACGCTCCGCGATCACCCGCTGAACGACCTCGCGGTCCTGCTTCTCGTAACCGCCGGCCGGAGCGCGACGACCTACCGAGACCGTTGTGTTGTGGGTCTTTTGCTTCGGGAGCAGGAGTTCGGCGCCGGTGGCCAGTACTGCGGCTTCGGCGACGCTGGGGGTGTTCTTCAGGTCGGCGACCTGGCGGCTGGGAGTCGGGGCGGGCTGGCTGGAGAGCTCGGCCGCAGTGAAGGTGCGCAGCTCCACGTGGAGGTCGTTCGCCAGTTGCTGGAGGGCGGGTTCGGATTCGCGGCCGGTCAGGGTGACGAGCAGGCGGATCTCCCCGGGGAGGTCCTGGACGGCGGCTTCGACGGCGGCGGCGAGTTCGGCGTACGGCGTACCGGATCGGAGGCCCACTCCGACGACGAGGCTCATCCGGCGTACTCGCGGGCGGCGGCGACGAAGCGGGCCGGGACGTCCGGGGTGGCGGTCCAGTGCAGGTGCAGGTACGACGCGTGCACGTGCGGACGCGTGAGGCCTTCCACGCCGCCGGGAAGGTGCCAGGCGGGCCGTACGTCGACCGGCGGCCGGTCGCCGCGGTTCGTGTCGAGCGTGATCGCGGTGCGGTGGAACTCGTGGCCGCGGACCCGGCGGCCCTCGTCGAAGAACGCGGTCGTGGTGGCGGCGACCGCCGTACGGTAGCCGAGGGTGAGCCGGGGCGTCATGGTCGCGGTTGCGGGGAGTACGCCGGTCATCTCGTGGCCGTCGAGTTCGCGGCAGAGGTACAGCAACCCGGCGCACTCCGCGATCACCGGAAGCCCGTCCGTCACCGCGGTCGCCACCTGCTCACGGAGCCCGACGTTCGCGGCCAGGGACTCGGCGTGCAGTTCGGGGAAACCGCCGCCCAGGTACAGTCCGGCGGTTGCTTCCGGCAACTTGTCCACCAGCGGGTCGAAGGTCACCACCTCGGCGCCTGCCGCGGTCAGGAGCTCGGTCGTCTCGGTGTAGTGGAAGGAGAAGACCGGACCACCCGCGACAGCAATCACCGGACGTCGGCCCGGAACTGTGGTTGGTGGGTTCCACGGGGTGGCTTGTTGCTGAGGGGCTGCATGGGCGGCTGCTGCTACAGCTTGGAGGTCTACGCCTTGGTGGACCAGTTCTGCTGCGGCGGCTACCGCGTCCCGGGCTTGGGTCTGTTGTTCGGTGGCGGGGATCAGGCCCAGGTGGCGGCTGGGGACGGTCAGACGCGTGTCCCGGCGCAGGACGCCCAGGACAGGTACGCCGGTGGGTGCGACACCGGCGCGTACTTCGGCCTCGTGGCGGTCGGAGCCGACCTTGTTGAGGATGACGCCGACGATGCGTACTTCGGTGTCGTAGGCAACAAACCCCTGCACCACCGCCCCGACGCTGCGCCCGGCCGCCGACGCGTCCACCACCAGGATCACCGGCGCCTGGAGGAGCTTCGCGACATGCGCGGTGGACGAGAAACCGTCCGTCCCGAGCGTACCGTCGTACAGCCCCATCACGCCCTCGACGACCGCCAGGTCCGCACCGGCCGAGCCATGCGCGAACAGCGGCGCAATGCGCTCCTCCCCCGACAGCATCGGATCGAGGTTCCGCCCCGGCCGCCCGGTGGCGAGCGCATGGAAGCCGGGATCGATGTAGTCCGGCCCGACCTTGAACCCGGCCACCACCAGCCCGGCCCGCCGCAGCGCCGCCATCAAGCCGACCGCGACCGTCGTCTTCCCGGCGCCCGACGACGGCGCGGCGACCACCACCCGCGGGATCACCACTCGATGCCCTTCTGGCCCTTCTGGCCGGTGTCCATCGGGTGCTTCAGCTTCGTCATCTCGGCGGCGAGATCCGCGGCCGCGAGCAGCGTCGGATGCGCGTCCCGGCCGGTGATCACGACGTACTGGTGTCCCGGCCGCGCGGTCAGCGTGCCGACGACCTCGTCGACGTCGATCCAGCCCCACTTCATCGGGTACGTGAACTCGTCCAGCACGTACAGGTCGTGCGTCTCCGCGGCCAGCCGGCGCTGGATCTCGCGCCAGCCCTCGAGCGCGTCGGCGGCGTGGTCCTCCTCGGTGCCGGCCTTGCGCGACCAGCTCCAGCCCTCGCCCATCTTGTGCCACTCGACCGGCCCGCCCTGCCCGGTCGACTCGTGCAGTTCGCCGAGCGCCTTGAACGCGGTCTCCTCGCCGACCTTCCACTTCGCGCTCTTCACGAACTGGAAGACCCCGATGTTCCAGCCCTGGTTCCAGGCCCGCAGCGCCATCCCGAACGCGGCGGTCGACTTCCCCTTCATCTCGCCGGTGTGCACCATCAGCAGCGGGCGGTTGCGGCGCTGCCGGGTGGTGAGGCCGTCGTCCGGTACGGCGGCCGGCTGTCCCTTCGGCATCTCAGGCCGCCTTCCGCTCGGTGACCGTCCGGATGAGGTTGCCGGCGGCAACGTCCCCGAGGTCGAGGTACTCCGCGCCGAGGTCGGCGGCCAGCTCCGCGGCCAGGCCGAGCCGGACGCCGCGGCGCGGTTCGCAGTCGACCACGACGGTGGCGATCCCGCGCTGGGCGAGCTGGCCGGCCGCCTGGCGGGCGCGGGCGAACGCATGGTCGCCGTACGTCGCGCGGCCGTCGGTGACGAGCACCAGGAGCGGGCGCCGTCGGGGGTCGCGGACGGCGGCGATCCGCAGCACGTCGGCGGCCCGCAGGAGGCCTTCGGCGAGCGGGGTCCGGCCGCCGGTGGGGAGGGTCTCGAGGCGCCGTACGGCGGTCTCGACGCTGCCTGTCGGCGGGAGTGCCACGGTGGCGGCGGGGCCGGCGAAGGTGACGAGACCGACGGTGTCGCGGCGCTGATACGCGTCCAGCAGGAGCGAGACGATCGCGGTCTTCACCTCGACCATGCGCTTCTTCGTTCCCATCGAACCGGACGCGTCGACGCAGAACAGTACGAGGTTGCCTTCGCGTCCTTCGCGGACGGCGAGCCGTACGTCGTCCGCCCGCACCATCAGCCCGGGCCCGGTCCGGCCACGAACTTTCTGGTACGGCGCCGCACTCCGCACCGTGCCCAACACATGCGGCCGCCCCGCCTCCCGCCCGACCCGCGCCCGCTCCCCCACAACCCGCCCCACCTCGGTCAAGGCCCGAGACCGCCGCCCAGCCACCCCGGCCCCAGCAGCAGAAACCCTCAACAACCGAGCCTTGTACGGCGCCGCGCTCCCGACAACCTCACCCTCATCCGCCCCGCCGGCCGCATCGCCGTCCGCCGGCCCGCTCCCTGCCGTCCCCCGCTCTGCCGTCCCCCGCTCTGCCGTCCCACGCCCTGCCGTCCCACGCCCTGCCGTCCCACGCCCTGCCGTCCCACGCCCCGCCGTCCCACGCCCCGCTGGCGCGCCGTCGTCCGCCGCGCGGTCGCGCGCGCCCAGCTCGGCAGTCTCGCCCGCCGCCCCACGCCCCGTGGGCGCGCCGGCGTCCGCCGCGCGGTTGTTCGGCCCCGCGGCCGCGTCGCGCTGCGCGCGGTCGTCGGCCGTTGTGTTCGGGCCGGCGTCGCCGGCCTGCGCATCCTGGCCGGGACCGCCAGGCCCGCCAGGTCCGCCAGGCCCGTCGGGGCCGTGTGGGCCGTGTGGGCCGTCGGGGTCGGGCGGGCCGTCGGGGTCTTCCTCGGGTGGGGTGCTGTTGTTGATGGCTTCTTCCAGTTGGTCGTGGTCGAGGCCGGGGGTGTCGAAGGGGTTTCGGCGGCGGCGGTGTGGGAGGGCGAGTCTGGCGGCGGCGCGGACGTCCTCGACCTCGACGACCGTACGACCAGACCAGGCCGCGTGCGCCACCGCCGTACGCGCGGTGACGAGATCCGCGCGCATCCCGTCCACGTCGAACGACGCGCAGATCTCCGCGATCTGCCGCAGCGCCGCGTCGGTCAGGATCACCTCGGACAGCAGGTCCCGCGCCTTCACGATCCGCTCCGCGAGCTCCCGCTGCGCCCCGTCGTACCGCGCCACGAACCCGTCCGGGTCCGCCTCGTACCCGAGCCGCGCCCGCATCACCTCGACCCGTACCGCCGGATCCCGGCTCGCGACCACGTCCACGGTCAGCCCGAACCGGTCGAGCAGCTGCGGCCGCAGCTCGCCCTCCTCCGGGTTCATCGTCCCGACCAGCACGAACCGCGCCGGATGCGTCACCGACACCCCGTCCCGCTCCACGGTCGCCCGCCCCATCGCGGCGGCGTCCAGCAGTACGTCGACCAGGTGGTCGTGCAGCAGGTTGACCTCGTCGACGTACAGCAGCCCACGGTGTGCGGCCGCCAGCAACCCAGGCTCGTACGCCGTAACACCTTCCGCCAGCGCCTTCTCCAGGTGCAACGACCCGAGCACCCGGTCCTCGGTGGCCCCGACCGGCAACTCCACCAACCGCGCGGGACGCACAACCCGCCCACCCGCGGCGCGCTCAGCGATCGCGGAGCCGCCCGACTCCTGCACGCCGGCGGACGCCCCCGCGTGGGGGCCATCGGGGCAGGTGGGATCCGGCCGCTCCGGGTCGCACGAGAAGCGGCACCCAGGTACGACGTCCACCGGCGGGAGGATCTCCGTCAGCGCCCGTACCGCGGTCGACTTCGCCGTACCCTTCTCGCCGCGGATCAGCACTCCGCCGATCGCCGGCGAGATCGCAGCCAGCACCAGCGCGAGCTGGAGTTCGTCCATTCCGACGACCGCGGTGAAGGGGAAGGAATTCGGCACTGCAGCCCGCATCGGCGGTCGCCCTTTCGTCGAGCGGGTGTCCACGCCCGCTACGGCTGGTACGCCGGGACCGCACGTGCGGGTCCGGCGGACGGCAGCGGATGTCCTGGCTTCCAGGCGCTGTCGAAACCGCGCAGACCTGGTCACAGTGGCGGGACCGCCCCGGACTCACACCGGTGTTCCTCCACAACCGTCGCCCCGATCATGCCACGGAGCTGTCACCCGCGCTGTGTGACCTCCAGGACAAAGGCCCGCACCACCGCGGCGTACCGAACCGCTTCTTCGAAGTGCGGGAAGTGTCCGGACCGCTCGAACGTGACGGTGCGCCCGCGCGGAACCGTCTCCCGATAGGTCCGGACGGACACGGGGTCGGTGGCCAGGTCGTCCACGCCCTCGATCAGCAGACTTGGCTGCGGCATCAGCGCGAGCCGGTCGAGCTTCGAGGTGTACAGCTCGTCGAGCGTGACCAGGTGGCTGTTCCCGCGCGCCCATTCCTCGTCGCTGAACCCGCCCTGCTCGCCGAGCGCGAAGAACTCGGCCCGCCGCGACGGATCGTGGAACGACAGCTCCTGGAACCGCTCCCCCAGCCCGAACGCCAGCTCGACCGAGCCGTCGGCCGGCGTCAGTCGGCGCGGTACGGCGGCCAGCTCGCGGCACCGCCGCGCCGCCTCGGTGTCGCCGAGCTCGTCGTACAACCGGGCGAAGATCGGCAGCCGATGACGGTCGTTCGCGTCGAAGTCCCAGCACGGGCAGTCGAAGATCACCGCGTTCACCGCGTCCGGGTGCCGGATCGCGTACTCGACCGCGTAGTTGCCGCCGGCCGAGTGACCGAGGATCGTCCAGCGTTCGATCCCCAGCTCGGCGCGCAGCTCCTCGAAGTCCGCGATCAGCAGGTCGAGGCTCACGGTCTCGCCGGGCGGCAGCGGGGTCCGCAGTACGCCGCGCTGGTCCGGCGCGATCAGCCGCAGCTCGTGCGCGAGCAGGTCGGCCTGGCAGCGCTGGTAGTGGTAGCCGCCGCCGTGGCCGTGGACGAAGAGCAGCGGCGGGGCGTCCGGGGCGCCGTACTCCGCGGTGCTGAGCTTCATCCGTGCCTCACCGGGTGAGGCGTTTGGCGAGGGCGGTGGCGGCGGTGTCGTCGCGGACCTCGCGGATGCCGACGATCGGGGTGACGGTGACGAATCCCGCGGCCAGCAGGGCCTCGTCGGTGCCGGGGATCGGGTTCGGGCGGGGCGGTTCGAGCGCGATCATCGGCTCGCCGGTGGGGGCGGTGGTGCCGACCAGACGGGAGCGTTTCGCCGGGCCGAGCGACGCGTGCCGTACGCCGGCCAGCTGCTCCAGCGGGCGGTCCGGCACGTTGATCGTCAGGACCGTACCGGCCGGCTCGGACTCGATCCAGCCGAGCGCCTCGCCCGCGACGGTCGCGGCCGTCGGCCAGTACCGCGGGTCGTCCGAGTCGAGGCTGACGGCAACCGCCGACGTACCGTAGCCGGACGCGGTGAGTGCCGCCGCGACGGTGCCGGAGTGGAAGATCGAGACGCCGATGTTCAGCCCGCAGTTGATCCCGGACAGCACCAGGTCGGGCGCCGGCCCGAGCGCGCCGAGGCACGCCAGCGCGACCGCGCCCGCGGGCGTCCCCTCGATGCCGACGTACGTGACACCGTTCTCCTCGTCGGACACGGTCCGGATCGGCCGGCCGACCATCCCGGGGCGGGCCGAGCCGACGCCGCTCTCGTCCAGCAGCGGCGCGACCACCTGGACGTCGTACCCGAGCGCGGCGATCGCCGGCGCGAGCGCTCGAATCCCAGGGGCGAGGTAACCGTCGTCGTTGGTGATGAGCACTCGAGGCATACGTTCACCCAATCAGGCGCGGTCCTCGATGTCACCCTCCGTCTCAAGGACCGCGCTCCGCAGCGTCTCCAGCGCCTCGTCGGTCGGCTCCGCCCACAGCCCGCGTTGCGCGGCCTCGAGCAGCCGTTCCGCGATCCCGTGCCGGGCCCACGGGTTCGACTTCCGGAAGAACTCCGCCATCTCCGGATCCGCGACGTACTCGCTGGTCAGCGACTCGTACATCCAGTCGTCGACCACGCCCGCGGTCGCGTCGTACCCGAACAGGTAGTCCACGGTGGCCGCCATCTCGAACGCGCCCTTGTACCCGTGCCGCCGCATCGCCGCCATCCACCGCGGGTTCACCACCCGCGCGCGGAACACCCGCTTCGCCTCCTCCTCCAGGGTCCGCGTCTTCACCTGGGCGGGAACGGCGGAGTCGCCGACGTACGCCTTCGGGTTCGCGCCGGTGAGGTGCCGGACCATCGCGATCATGCCACCGTGGTACTGGAAGTAGTCGTCGGAGTCCATGATGTCGTGCTCGCGGGTGTCGGCGTTCTTGGCCGCGACCTGGATCCGGGCGTACGCGCGTTCCATCGAGCCGCGGGCCTCCGCGCCGTCGAGGTCCTTGCCGTACGCGTACCCGCCCCAGACGGCGTACACCTCGGCGAGCTCCGCGTCGGTCCGCCAGTTCCGGGCGTCGACCAGCGGCAGCAGACCGGCGCCGTACGAGCCGGGCCTGGAGCCGAACACCCGGGCCGTCGCCTGCCGTACGTCGTTGCCTGCGGCAACGTCCTCGTCGACGTGTGCTTTCAGGAAGTTGTCCGCCGGCGCCTCGTCCAGGGCGGCGACCGTACGGACGGCCTCGTCGAGCAGCGCGACCACGTGCGGGAACGCGTCCCGGAAGAAGCCGGAGATCCGGATCGTCACGTCGATCCGCGGGCGGCCGAGCTCTTCCAGGTCCACGACCTCGAAGCTGGTCACCCGCCGCGACGCCTCGTCCCACACCGGCCGGCAGCCGAGCAGCCACAACACCTCGGCCAGGTCGTCGCCCTGCGTCCGCATCGCCGACGTTCCCCAGATCGTCAGGCCGACCGAGCGCGGGTACTCCCCCGTCTCGGCCTGATGCCGCGCCAGCAACGAGTCGGCGAGCGCCACGCCCACGTCCCACGCGTTCCGGCTGGGAATCGCCTTGGGGTCGACCGCGTAGAAGTTCCGCCCGGTCGGCAGCACGTTCACCAGCCCGCGGGTCGGCGACCCCGACGGCCCCGCCTCCACGAACCGCCCGTCCAACGCCCGCAGCACGTTCGCCAGCTCGTCCCCCGTCCGCCCCAACCGAGGCACAACCTCCGCCGCCGCAAACCGCAACGAAGCCACCACCCCACCCACCCCACGCCCGCCGCCACCGCCAGCGCCAGCGCCCTCGGCGCCGCCGGCGGTAGGCTCCCCCGGCTCCCCCGGCTCCCCCGGCTCCCCCGGCTCCCCCGGCTCCCCCGGCTCCCCCGGCTCCCCCGGCTCCCCCGGCTCCCCCGGCTCCCCCGGCTCCCCCGGCTTCCCTTCGACCCAGTCCCGGGCCAACACTTCGCTGACGACCACCGGGACCTTCGTCACGTCCCACCCGAGCGTCTCCATCCCGACAACGAGCTTCCGCGCGACCGCCTCGAGGATGTCCACGCCGTCGGCACCACTGACCGCGGGAAGGTCGGCGAGCGTCGCGAGATCGGCGAGATCAGCCGCAGACCCAGGACTGTCGAGCAGGGCAGCCTCGTCGACGCCGAACGCGTAGCCAAGGGCGGTACGGAGGCCCGGGATCGAGTACGAACCGCCCCACAACTGCCGCGCGCGCAGTACGGCGAGCACCAGGTTGACCCGCGCCTCGCCGGTCGGCGCGCCGCCGAGGATGTGCAGCCCGTCCCGGATCTGCACGTCCTTGATCTCGCACAGATACCCGTCGAGATGCAGCACGAACTCGTCGAACTCCTCGTCCGACGGCTTGTCCGACGTGTGCAGGTCGTGGTGCAGCTGTGCCGCCTGGATCAACGTCCAGATCTGCGCCCGCAGCGTCGGCACCTTCTCCGGATCCAGCGCCGACACGGTCGCGTACTCGTCCAGCAGGTACTCGAGCTTCGCCATGTCGCCGTACGTCTCGGCCCGCGCCATCGGCGGCACCAGGTGGTCGACGACCGTCGCGTGCGCCCGCCGCTTCGCCTGCGTGCCCTCGCCGGGGTCGTTGACGATGAACGGGTACACCATCGGCAGGTTCCCGAGGACGGCGTCCGGCGCGCAGCCGGCCGCCATCCCGATCCCCTTGCCCGGCAGCCATTCCAGCGTCCCGTGCTTGCCCAGGTGGACGACGGCGTGCGCCCCGAAGCCGCCCTCTTCCGGCGCGGCCTCCAGCCACCGGTACGCCGCCAGGTAGTGGTGCGACGGCGCCAGGTCCGGGTCGTGGTAGATCGCGACCGGGTTCTCCCCGAACCCGCGCGGCGGCTGGATCATCAGCACCACGTTCCCGAACCGCAGCGCGGCCAGCGCGATCGCCGGCTCGGCACCCGAGCGGTCGACGTACAGCTCGCCGGGCGCCGCTCCCCACGCGTCGATCATTGCTGCCTGCAACGATTCCGGCGTACGTCCGAACCACCTCGCGTACGTCGCCAGCGGTACCTTCGCGACCGCGTTCTCCAGTTGCTCGTCGGTCAGCCAGTCGACGTCGTGCCCGCCCGCGGCGATCAGCCGGTGGATCAGCCCGTCGGCGCCGTCCGCGCCCTGCAGCTCGCTCAGGTCGAGCCCGCCGAGGTCGTACCCGGCGGCCGCCAGCTCGCCGAGCAGCACGACCGCCGACGCGGGGGTGTCGAGACCGACCGCGTTCCCGATCCGCGCATGCTTCGTCGGGTACGACGAGAGCACCAGCGCGAGCCGCTTCTCGGCCGGCGGCACGTGCCGCAGCCGGGCGTGCGCGACCGCGATCCCCGCGAGCCGCGCGCACCGCTCCGGGTCCGGCGCGTACCGCGCGAGCCCGTCGGCGTCGTACGACTTGAACGAGAACGGCACCGAGATCAGCCGCCCGTCGAACTCCGGGATCGCGACCTGCGTCGCCGCGTCCAGCGGGCTGACCGCCGCGTCGCTGTCCAGCCACTGCTCGCGGGTCGAGGTCAGCGCGAGCCCCTGGATCAACGGGATGTCGAGCGACGCGAGCGCGCCCGCGTCCCACGCGTCGTCCGCCCCGCCGGCGCTCGCGTCCGCCGCCACCGATCCGCCCGCGGCGAGCAGCGTCGTCACGAGTACGTCGCACTTCCGGAGCAGGTCGAACAGGCCCGCATTCTCGTCGCTCGTCGGATCGAGGCCGCGCAGCGTTCCGCAGTACACCGGCAACGGCTGCGCCCCGGCGTCGGCGACCGCCGTGGCCAGGGTGTCGACGAAGGCGGTGTTCCCGGAGATCTCGTGCGCGCGGTAGTACACGATCCCGACGACGGGCCGGTCGTCCTCGACGTACGCCCCACGGACGCCGTACGCCGGGAGCGCGCGCGGCGGCTCGAACTCGTCGCCGGTCAGCAGCAGGGTGTCACGCAGGAACCCGGCCAGGTTGCGGAGGTTGTCCGCGCCGCCCTCGCGCAGGTAGGCGAGCGCCTCGGTGACCGCACCGGCCGGAACGGTCGACAGCGACATCAGCTCGGCATCCGGCGCTGCCTCACCGCTGACGACGACAGCCGGCTTCCCGGACGCCAGTACGGCGTCAAGCCCTTCCTCCCACGCGCGGCGCCCACCGAGCAGCCGCACGACAACCACGGCCGCGTCGTCGAGCAGCGGGGCCAGGGCTTCGGGGGCGAGCCGCGCCGGGTTGGCAACCGCCCAGCCCGCACCTGCCTCCGCTGCGGCCAGCAGGTCGGTATCGGCGGTGGACAGCAGCAGAAGATTCGCAGCCACGACAGCACAGTCCTTCCCGGGGTATCCACGCCCCAGCTACAGGTACGACGGCGGCAGTTCCTGACTCCCCCTGCACGGGGTCACAGTGGCGGGACCGTCCCGGACTCACACCGGGTTCCTGCTGATGCCGTCGGATGACGCTGCTGACTCTATCTGTGCATCGCGTAGTGGGCAGCCAGTAGGTCGGTGCCCCAGTCGTTGCGGAGATCACGCCAGACCGAGTGGATGTGGTTGGCGTTGTCCTGGGTGTTGTCGTACTCCGCGAGGAACGTCGGCCCGGCGATCGAGTAGTAGTGGCGGTGGCCGATGCCGGGGGTCGTCTCACCGGCCCAGGCGAACGTCAGGTGCTCGATGCCGTTCTCGGTGATGTCCTGCCACGTCTGCAGGCCGATCGGTCCGACGGCGCGGCCGACGTACTGGCCGATCAGCAGGCTCAGGAGCTGGCGCTGCTGTTCGTTCATGTCGCCGTACGGCAGGCCCCGGTGCAGCAGAGACGCGTCGGCGACCGGGTCGTGGCGGGTCAGGATGTCGTCGGGGGCATCGGGCGAGACCAGGGCGACCTCTAGCTGGCCAGGCTCCAGTGCGTGCAGAAGCTCGAAGCCCAGGTCCTGTTCTGCGACCAAGAACCGCCGGCCGGTCTCAGGGCCGGTCAGGACCTGCGCAGGGTTCGAACCGATGAACTGTGGAGTGAACGCGATCGCCCCGTCGACAACAGCCACGTGCAGCGCCAGATGGTGCCCGTTGAGTCGCCAGGCCCACGGGCCGGTGCCGGCCGGGTCACCGAGGACGCGTAGGAAGAACCGGCCGCCAAGAACCGAGCCCTCCCAGTCTCCTGACACCGGCAGCGCGGGGATGCCGCGGAGGATGACCTCTGCGTCCAGGACCGCCCAGGAATCGGCTGCCCCGCGTTCACTGCACCCAAGCTCGACCAGGCGCTTGGCCAGCAACTGCTGTGCCGGCGTGAGCTCCGAAAGCGGCAGCCCGGCCCGGTCACCCGGGAGGTACGTCCACTCCTTGTGGTCAGGTGTGTCGAACGGTGCCTTGATCTTGTCGAGCTGTGCGGGCGACAGGCTCGCCAGGAGATCCAGTACGGCGTCCCGCGTTTGCTCTACAACCATGCCGATCGCTCCTGTTCCGTGGGTTCGTACGTGGTCCATTGTTCGAACGGCCGGTCCAGCTTGTACCGGAAATCGGGTTGGCGCAGCAGGACGCGTGTTTCCGCGTTGGCGGGGTTCCGCAGCGACTCGAAGAACCGGACCGACCAGTGGAACCAGCGCATGCAGAACAGCCGCATGGTGAGACCGTGCGAGACCAGCAGCACGTTCTTCGGCGCGTCCGGAGTCTCGAAGTCGCGGTGCATCGTCTCGAGGAAGGTGGAGACCCGGTCGTACACGTCAGCGCCGGACTCGCCGTGGGTGAACCGGTAGAAGAAGTGCCCGAACGAGTTCCGCAGCTGCTCCTGTTGCTCGATGTCCTCGGTGTCCTGCAGGTTGGCCCAGTCCTGCTCCCGCAGCCGCGGCTCCTCCCGCGGTACGCCGATCAGGTCGTCCAGCCCGAGCGAGTCGAGCGTCTGCCGCGTCCGCAGGTACGGCGAGACGTACACGCGCACAGGCTCGTCCTCGAACAGCTCCCGCAGCTCCCGCCCGGTCTTGGCCGCCTGCTCATGCCCCAACGCCGTCAACGGAACCGCGTGATCCGGGGTGCGCTCGTACACAGTCTTGTCCAGGTTCGCTTCGGACTCCCCGTGTCGAACAAGCGCGATCCGCAACGGCCGATGACTCAGACCCATCTCTTCCTCCAGGCCATGAAGGCTGCGACGACGGCGGCCGCCAGGCCGACGCGTCCGGCGAGGGCTGCTGTACGGCGGATGTCCGGGACAGTGGGAGGCGGGCCGTCGCCGAGCGTGCCGCGGTTCTCGACGTACGTTCCGTAGTCGTTCGTGCCGCCGAGGGTCAGGCCGAGGGCTCCGGCGAACGCCGCCTCGACGGGGCCGGCGTTCGGGCTCGGGTGTTGGGGGGCGTCGCGCGTCCAGATTCGGACGGTTTCGGCGGGACGCCCGGAAGCCAGGCCGGTTAGCAGGGCGCACACCCGGGCGGGCAGGAGGTTGAGTACGTCGTCCAGCCGCGCCGCCGCCCAGCCGAAGTTCTCGTACTTCGGCGAGCGGTAGCCGACCATCGCGTCCAGCGTGTTCGCCGCGCGGTACGCGAGCAGCCCCGGTACGCCGAACACCCCTCCCCACAGCAGCGGCGCCACGCACGCGTCCGAGGTGTTCTCGGCGATCGACTCCACCGTGGCGCGGGCCAGTTCGCCGGCCTCCAGATCCGTCGCGTCGCGCGCGCACAGGTGGCTGAGGCGATCCCGGGCGCCGGGGATGTCCTTCTCCTCCAGCAGGGTCGCCATGGTTTCGGCTTCGCGTTCGAGGCTGCGGGCGCCGAGGACGGTCCAGGTGGCGGCGGCGGTTGCCGCGGTGTGGAGGAGTGGATGCTTGCGGGTGAGTCGCTCGGCCGCGATGCCCAGGGCTGTTGTCGTGCCGACGAGCAGCACGGCGTACGCGGCTCCGTTGCCGCGTGAGTCGGCGTACACCCGGGATTCCAGGCGGGACGCCGTACGGCCGAAGCCGGCCACCGGGTGGTAGCGGCGCGGGTCGCCCAGGAGGCGGTCGGCGGTGAAGCCCAGGAGGATGCCGAGAGCCCTCGTGTTTGTGCTGGACACCCTGGGAAGTCTGCCAGGTGGGCGGCTGTGATTGGGTGACCGCATGGGAATCGCGGAGCTGCTCTCGCTGGTGGACGGGAGCGGGGAGTTCGGGGTCTGGCTCGGCCGGCTGGACGGCGTACCGGTGTTCGTGCACGAGGCGGAGCGGCCGCACTACTCCGCGAGCACGATGAAGCTGCCGGTGGCGATGGCGATGATGCGCAAGGTCGAGGCCGGCGAGCTCGCGCTCGACCAGCCGGTGACCGTGCACAACGACTTCGCGTCCGCGGCCGGCGGCCGGTTCGGGGTGAACCCGGACGAGGACGAGGCCCCCGCCACCTGGTCGCGGATGGGCGAGCAGGTCCCGCTCGGCTGGCTCGCCACCGAGATGATCACCCGCTCCAGCAACCTCGCCACCGACCTGGTCCTGGAACAGGTCGGCGCCGACGCGGCCCACGCGATCCTCGCCGAGTCCACGCTGAAGTCCTCCCCGGAGCCGGCCTCCAAGATCCAGCGCGGGATCGACGACTCCGCCGCGCAGCGGGCCGGGATCAGCAATCTGATGAGCCCAGCCGGGTTGGCCGGCGTGCTTGTTGCGGTAGGCAACCAGGAAGGTGCCTCCGGCGACTACCTGCGCGACCTGCTGGCCGGCAACCAGTGGAACGGCGAGATCCCCGCGAAGCTGCCCGCCGGGACCCGCGTCGAACACAAGAACGGCTGGGACACCCGGATCCGGCACGACGGCGGCATCGTCCGCCCTGCCGACGCGGACCCGTTCGTACTCGTCGTCTGTACCACGTCCGACCTGCCGGACAGCGAAGCGCAGCAGCTGATCGCGTCGATCGCGCTCGAAGCGTGGAACCACCGGCACGACCTGGGAGCGGTGCGGTGAAGCTCACGACCCACCTGGTGTCGGCGCCGCTGCACACGCCGTTCATCACCGCGTTGCGTACGGCGACCCACGCCGAGTCGCTGCTCGTCGAGATCAGCGACGGCGAGCAGAGCGGCTGGGGCGAGGCGCCGCAGGTCTGGAAGGTCACCGGCGACTCGCTCGCCGGATCGAAGGCCTGCATCGAAGGCCCGATCACCGCCGCGCTCGACGGGCTCGGGCCGGACGACCTCACCGAGGCGCTCCGCCGGGTGCAGGGCGCCGCGGTCGGGAACTTCGGCGCGAAGGACGCGGTCGACGTCGCGCTGCACGACCTCGCGGCCCGGCGGCGCGGGCAGACGCTGCACGGGTTCCTCGGCTCGACCGTCGACGTCGTACGCACCGACATGACGCTGTCCGTGGGCGATCCGGACGCGCTGGCCGATGCGGCGAAGGCGCGGGTCGCGGACGGGTTCGACGTACTGAAGATCAAGGTCGGTACGGACGCGGCCGGTGACGTCGAGCGGGTCCGGCGGGTGCGGGACGCGATCGGGCCCGAGCCCCGGCTGCGGCTGGACGCCAACCAGGGGTGGACGCGCCGAGACGCGGTCACCGTGATCCGCGCGCTGGAGGACGCCGGCTGCGCGATCGAGCTGGTCGAACAGCCGGTCGCCGCCGCCGACCTGGACGGTATGGCGTGGGTGACGGACCGCGTCGGTACGCCGATCCTCGCCGACGAGTCGGTGTACGGCGTCCGCGATCTGGTCGCCGTGATCCGCCGGGGCGCGGCCGATCTGGTGAACGTGAAACTGGCGAAGTGCGGCGGGCTGGGTCCCGCGCGAACGCTGCTCGAACTGGCCCGCGAGCACGGGCTCGGCGCGATCGTCGGCTGCATGATGGAGGGCCACGTCGGGGTCGGCGCGGCGGCCGCGCTGGTGTCGGCGTACCCGACGACCGCGGTCAACGACCTGGACGCCGCGTGGTGGTTGCGGGAGCCGGCGGTGGCCGGCGGAATCCGGTACGAGGGGTCGCTGATACACCTGCCTTCTGCCGCTGGACTGGGCGTGACAGGCTTGAGGGCATGAAGTTAGCCGCCACCAAGGTCCCGGTCAGCACGGTCTGGACCTCACCGGACGCTCCCCGTGACATCGACGCACCGGCCACCGCCGAACACCCCGACGTCGCCGCGTGGGCGAAGTCGATGGACACCGAGACCCGCCTCGGCCTGCACGGCCGGACGCTGACCCAGTTGCTGTTCGCCGAGCCTGTACTGGTGCGCTCCGAACGCGACGGCTGGTCGGAGATCCTCGCGCCCTGGCAGCCGTCGTCGCAGGACGAGCTCGGCTACCCGGGCTGGGTCCCGTCGAGCCACCTGGGCGAGCTGCCGACCGCGGCCTCCGACCCGGTCGCGATCGCCGTACCGACGGTCGAACTGCTCGCCGAGCCGGGCGGTCAGCCGGTCGCGGAGTTGTCGTTCGCGACGGTGCTCGCGTCGCTGGAGCACGCGGACGGGTACACGCGGGTGGCGACGCCCGACGGCGGGTCCGGCTGGTTGCGGGACGCCGTACTGCGGTCTGTGTCGGAGCCGTCGGACATGGACGAGCGGTTGCGGCTGGGCGAGCAGTTCCTCGGGCTGGAGTACCTGTGGGGCGGTACGTCGGCGTACGGGCTGGACTGCTCCGGGCTCGTGCACGCGGTCAGCCGCGTCCTCGGCCTCCGCACCCCCCGCGACGCCCACGACCAGGCCGCCGACCTCCCCAACATCCCCCTCGACGAGGCCCACCCCGGCGACCTCTACTTCTTCGCCCGCGACAACAACCCCATCCACCACGTAGGTTTCGTCTCCCCCACCGGCATGCTCCACGCCTCCGAAACCGGCAAAGTCCTGGAAAACGGCCCCCTGACCGACGACCGCCGCTCCACCCTGGTCACAGCAGCCCGCTTCTAGCGCAAACAAACACCCCGGACCGACAGCAGGTCCGGGGTGTTTGTTTGTGCTCAGGACTCTTTGGGGTGGAGTTCTGGGTTGGTTTTGCGGGACTTGGTCAGGCTGGCGATCGTGGTGATGCCGAGGGTGATGATGATGAAGCCGAGGGAGAACCAGATGGGGATCTCCGGGGCCCAGGTGATGTGGTGGCCGCCGTTGATGAACGGGAGTTCGTTCACGTGCATGGCGTGCAGGACCAGCTTCACGCCGATGAAGGCGAGGACCACCGACAGCCCGAGGGACAGGTAGACCAGGCGCTTGAGGAGATCACCCAGCAGGAAGTACAGCTGCCGCAACCCCATCAGCGCGAACACGTTCGCGGTGAACACCAGGAACGGCTCCTGCGTCAGCCCGTAGATCGCCGGGATCGAGTCCAGCGCGAACAGGAGATCCGTCGTACCGAGCGCGATGATCACGATTGCCATCGGGGTGACCAGCCGCTTGCCGTTCTTGACCAGCGTCAGCTTGACACCGTTGTACTCGTCGGTCGCGTTCAGCCGCTTCTTCGCGAACCGGATGACCGCGTTCTCCTTGAAGTCGTCGTCGTCGTTCTCACCCTGCTTCGCAAGATGGATCGCGGTGTAGACCAGGAACGCCCCGAAAATGTAGAACACCCACGAGAACTGGTTGATCGCCGCCGCGCCGACCGCGATGAACACCCCGCGGAACACCAGCGCCAGGATGATCCCGACCAGCAACGCGGTCTGCTGGTACTGCCGCGGGACCTGGAACCTGGCCATGATGATCAGGAAGATGAACAGGTTGTCGACGCTCAGGCTGTACTCCGTCAGCCACCCGGCGAAGAACTCCCCGGCGTACTGCCCGCCGGAGAACCACCAGACGCCGAGCCCGAACACCACCGCGAGACCGATGTAGAACGCGATCGCGGTCGCGGACTCGCGGGTGCTCGGCTCGTGCGGCCGGCGGCCGATGATGAACACGTCGAAGGCCAGCAGCGCGAGCAGCAGGCCGACGGTGATGTACCAGACATAGTCAGCTACGTGCACAGAAATCCTCCGGAGCTCAGACGAAACATCCACTCCGAAGGTCTCTTCCGCCTCACCCTGTGTGATCGGTGAGACCGGGGGCACCGGGCCGCGGGACGAACCCAGGCCGTGATGACGATGCCGCCGCGAAGGAATACTCCCCTTCTCCGCAACCATTCTGACGGTTCGGCGTCCGAGATTCCAAATCCCCGCCCCGGGGCGTTGGTCACAACCGGGTCAGCGAGAGATCACGGTCGGTGGTGACCGCCCGTTCACCCCGGCGACCCGACCGGCCCGGCTCGTCGTACGTCAGGCCGGCCGCAGCCGCCGCGGCAGCTTGGCGACGACCGTGTCGTACGACGCGTCGATCAGCTCGAGGATCTCGTCGTCCTGGACCGCGCCGCCGAGCTGCACGGTGTTCCAGCCGGCACGCCCGATGTAGGCCATCTTCCGGACGTCGTCCGGGTACGTCGCGACCAGCTCGTCGGCCTCGTCCCGGTTCGCCCCGCACTTCAGCCCGACACCGCTTGCGCCGAGGAACGCGAAGATCTTGTCGCCGACCTTCGCCACGGTGTCGCCGTCCCACGGCTCGTCCGGCCAGGCCCCCGCCTTCTCCAGGCAGTACGCGCGCAGCTCGTCCCCGGTCAGCCGCTCAGGCATGCGTGACGACCTCGACGTTGTTCGAGTCCGGGTCGCGCAGGAAGACCGCGTAATAGCCCGGGTGGTACTCCGGCCACTCGCGCGGCGCGTGCAGCACCTCGACACCGAGCTCCCGCGCCGCGCGGTGCACCGCGTCGACCGTCGCCCGGTCCGGCGCCCCGAACGCGAGGTGGATCTCCCGCTGCCGGCCCCCGGTCGTCTGCGCGCCGAGCCAGAACTTCGGCACCCCGTCCGCCCCGGACCACCCGAGCACGTCACCGAAGTCCATCGTCACGCCGACCCCGAGCGGCCCCAGCACCATTTCGTAGAACCGCCGGCTCGCCGCGAGGTCGTCGCACTGCAATGACAGGTGATCGAACACGACATGCACACTAGCCCGCATCGGCTATAGTCATTTTATGATTAATTCTAAAGAGACTACTGAAGTGCTGATCGTCGGCGGCGGGCTGGCCGGGCTGGCGACCGCGGTCTTCCTCGGCGAGCTCGGAGTCCGCTCCCTCCTGGTCGACCGACACGCCGGTGCCTCGATCCAGGGCCGGGCCCGGGGCATCAACCAGCGGACGATGGAGCTCTACCGTGCTGTCGGGCTCGAGGACGACATCCGCGCGGCGGGCCGGCCGTTCGCGCACGACTGGGGCGTGGCACGCTGCGAGACTCTCGCCGGCGAGTGGCACTGGCTGTTCGCCGACGACGCCCCGAAGGCGTGGCCGGAGCTGAGTCCGTCGGAGTTCTGCCAGGCTGACCAGAGTGCGATCGAGCCGATCCTGATCGCCGCCGGTCGCGCCCGCGGTACGACGTACCGCTTCGGCACCGAGCTGGTGTCCCTGACCCAGGACGACGAGCAGGCAACAGCCGTACTGCGCGATCTCGCGACCGGTACGACGTCGACGGTCGAGGCACAGTACGTGGTGGCGGCCGACGGGCACCGCAGCCCGATCCGCGAGCGGCTCGGCATCCAGCGGATCGGGCCCGGCGTCGTCCAGCACTCCGCGAGCATCGTGTTCCGGGCGGACCTCGCGGCGTACGTCCCGCGCCGGGCGTTGTTCTGGATCATCGCGAACGACGCGGTAGGCGCCGGGCTGGTCACCACTGCCGAGGCCGACCGATGGAGTCTGAACGTCGCCTACGACCCGGCTGCCGGTCAGTCGGTCGAGGACTTCACGACCGAGCGGGCGATCGCCGCCGTCCGCGCGGCGGTCGGCGCGCCCGGCCTGAAGGTCGAGATCGAGGACGTGGCCGGCTGGCAGCAGACGATCGGCCTGGCGGACCGGTACCGCGACGGCCGCGTCTTTCTCGCCGGCGACGCGGCGCACACCTGGCCGCCGGCCGGCGCGATGGGCGCGAACACCGGCGTTCAGGACGGGCACAACCTCGCCTGGAAGCTGGCAGGCGTGCTCCGCGGCTGGGCCGGTGCCGGACTTCTCGACACCTACGAGGTGGAACGCCGCACCGTCGCCGCCGAGTTGTCGGACCTGATTGTGAACCGCCAACTGAAGCGCGTCGGAGCCACGATCGAGGACGACACCACAGACGACCAGCTCTGGGTGCTCGGCCAGCGCTACCGGTCCGACGCCGTCGCGGGCGCCGAGCACACCACGGTCTTCGGCGACACCCTCGAACGGAGCGTCCGCCCCGGTTGCCGCGCACCGCACGTCTGGATCGATGACCGGACCTCGACCCACGATCTCTTCGGTCGTGGCTACGTCCTGTTCGCGCCGACCAACCCGAAGCCCTGGCGGGACGCCATCCACCGGGTGCAGCCGAAGCTGCCGGTGGAGGCCCATCGAATTGGCGTCGAGCCCGCGTGGAGCAGCTACGGCCCGGCGCCGCGGGTGAGCCTGATCAGGCCCGACGGCTATGTCGCCTGGACGGGAACCGATCCGGACGATCTCGCCGCCGCCGTGCCGTCGTTGCTGGCGCTCGACGACTAGAGCGGACTCGATGGCAGGATGACGCCATGGCACGAGCAGCGAGCGACGACCAGCACACGGCGGACGGCGCGCAGGACTCCGCCGTACGGCGGTCCCCGCTCGCGATGGCCGTACTGGTCCTGCTCACCGGGCATCCGCAGCATCCGTACGGGCTGCGGCAGCGGATCCGGGAGTGGCAGAAGGACCAGGTCGTCAACGTGACTCAGCCGAACGCGATCTACCAGACGATGAGCCGCCTCGAACGCCACGGCCTGATCGAGGCGGTCGAGACCTCTCGGGAAGAACGCCGCCCGGAACGGACCCTCTACCTGACCACGGATCGTGGGCGGCGGCTCTCCCGACGGTGGGTCCGGGACCTGCTCAGTACGCCGGTCGACGAATACCCGAGCTTTCCGGCCGCGCTGTCCTTCGCTTCGGCGCTACCGCACGACGAACTGGTCGCCGCGCTCAGCGACCGCTTGGCGGCCGCTGAGCACAACCTGGCCGCCTTCGACGCCGCCACCAGCGCCGGTTTCGCCGCCGCCGAGCACCCGCCGGTACTCCTGGATCTGGCCGATCACGAGTACCGGCGGGCAATGGCCGAGGCTGAACTGACCTGGCTCCGGGGATTCCTGGACCGAGTCAGCTAGCGCCGGCTACTTCGCGCCCGCGTTGGTCATCTGCCGGAGCTCCTTCTTCAGTTCGGAGATCTCGTCGCGGAAGCGGGCGGCGACCTCGAACTGGAGCTCGGCCGCGGCGTTGTGCATCTGGTCCGTGAGCTGCTGGATCAGGTCCGCCAGGTCGGACGACGGCAGGCCGCCGGCCAGCTCCTTCGCCTTCTCCCCCGCCTTCTTGCCGCCACCCGGGACCGGTGCCTTGCCGCGCGACTGGGTCCGGCCGGAGCCGAGCAGCTCGGCCGTGTCGGCGTCCTCGCGGGCCAGCATGTCGGTGATGTCGGCGATCTTCTTCCGCAGCGGCTGCGGGTCGACCCCGTGTTCCTCGTTGTACGCGATCTGTTTCGCGCGCCGCCGGTTCGTCTCGTCGATCGCCTGTTCCATCGACGGGGTGATCTTGTCGGCGTACATGAACACCTGGCCGGACACGTTCCGGGCCGCGCGGCCGATGGTCTGGATCAGCGCCCGGCCCGACCGCAGGAAGCCTTCCTTGTCGGCGTCCAGGATCGCGACCAGCGACACCTCCGGCAGGTCCAGGCCCTCCCGCAGCAGGTTGATGCCGACCAGTACGTCGTACTCGCCCATCCGCAGCTCGCGGAGCAGCTCGACCCGGCGCAGCGTGTCCACCTCGCTGTGCAGGTACCTGGTCCGGATCCCCATCTCCAGCAGGTAGTCGGTCAGGTCCTCGGACATCTTCTTGGTCAGTGTGGTGACCAGGACCCGCTCGTCGCGCTCGACCCGGACCCGGATCTCGTGGATCAGGTCGTCGATCTGCCCCTTCGTCGGCTTCACGATCACCTCGGGGTCGACCAGCCCGGTCGGCCGGATGAGCTGCTCGACGTACCCGTCGGACTTGTCCTGCTCGTACTGCCCCGGGGTCGCGGACAGGTACACGGTCTGGCCGATCCGCTCCAGGAACTCCTCCCAGCGCAGCGGGCGGTTGTCCATCGCCGACGGCAGCCGGAACCCGTGCTCGACCAGCGTCCGCTTCCGGGACATGTCGCCCTCGTACATACCGCCGATCTGCGGGACGGTCACGTGCGACTCGTCGATGACCAGCACGAAGTCCTCGGGGAAGTAGTCCAGCAGGCAGTGCGGCGCCGTACCGGGCTCGCGGCCGTCGGTGTGCCGGGAGTAGTTCTCGATCCCGGAGCAGGTGCCGATCTGGCGCATCATCTCGATGTCGTACGTCGTGCGCATCCGCAGCCGCTGCGCCTCCAGCAGCTGCCCGTTGCGCTCGAGCTCGGTCAGCCGCTCCGCCAGCTCGGCCTCGATCGAGGTGATCGCCCGCTCCATCCGCTCCGGCGCGGTCACGTAGTGCGTCGCCGCACCGATGTAGACCTCGTCCTCCTCGGACAGCACCTCGCCGGTCAGCGGGTGCAGCGTCATCACGCGCTCGATCTCGTCGCCGAAGAACTCCACCCGGACGGCGAGCTCCTGGTACACCGGGAACACCTCGAGCGTGTCGCCGCGGACCCGGAACGTGCCGCGGGTGCCGGCCAGGTCGTTGCGCGCGTACTGCACGCCGACCAGCTGGCGGAGCAGCCCGTCGCGGTCCATCTCGGTGCCCACCTTCACGTGGATCATCCGGTTCAGGTACTCGTCGGCGGAGCCCAGGCCGTAGATGCAGGAGACGGTGGCGACCACGACCACGTCGCGGCGGGTCAGCAGCGACCAGGTCGCGGAGTGCCGGAGCCGCTCCACCTCCTCGTTGATCGAGGAGTCCTTCTCGATGTAGGTGTCCGTCTGCGGGACGTACGCCTCGGGCTGGTAGTAGTCGTAGTACGACACGAAGTACTCGACGGCGTTCGCCGGGAAGAACTGGCGCAGCTCGTTCGCGAACTGGGCGGCCAGGGTCTTGTTCGGCTGCAGGATCAGCATCGGCCGCTGGATCCGCTCGGCCAGCCAGGCCACCGTCGCGGTCTTGCCGGTACCGGTGGCGCCGAGCAGCACGACGTCCTGCTCGCCGGCGTTGATCCGCCGCTCGAGGTCCGCGATCGCGGCCGGCTGGTCACCGGCCGGCTCGAAGTCCGACACCACCTTCAGCGGCGCGACCATACGCTGGAGATCCGACACCTGTCTCATGCCCACCACCGTACGGCGCCCCGCCGACAGTTTCTAAAATCGGCGGGTCAGAAGCTCTTGATCAGGGTGTTGTTCATGTACGTGAGCTCGTTGACGCGGCGCTGGTAGACCGTCGTCTTGAGGGCGGCGTCACTCGCCGTGACGCGGTCGAACTGGTCCTGGTACGCGGTCACGAACCCCTGCATCGCGACCTTCTTGCCAGTCTTCGACACCCAGGTGCCGGTGTAGGTGAGCGCGTAGCAGGCCTTGATGTTCGGGTTCGCCGGCTTGCACTCGGTGCCCTTGCCGATCCGGACGCCCTCCATCCCGTTCGACTCGATGTCGACCAGGTGCTCGGCGAGACCCTTCGCGTCGTACAGCGTGGTCTGCCGGACCCAGTAGTACCCGTCGATGATCCCGCGGGTGCTGAACTTCTGGAGGATGTAGTTCTTCCCGGCCTTGGTCTTGTCCCAGTCCGGCAGCCAGCCCTTGGACGGCGTGAACCAGACGCCGTACCCGACCTCGACGCCGACGTCGTTCGGGCCCTTGGAGTCGTTCGGGGTCGGCGTCGGCGACGGGGTGTACATGGTGCCGAGCGGCTCCGGCGACTTCTCCGCGGCGCTCTTGCCGTCGTCCTTGCCGGTCACCAGCAGTACGACGCCGACCGCCACCAGCAGCACCGCGACGATCGCGCCGGCCATGATGATCCACGGCAGCTTGCTCGACTTCGGCGGGTGGTTCGGCCGCGACGGGCCGGGTCCCCAGCCGCCGGGGGCCGGGGCGGGGGCCGGCGGCGGGCCCGGCGGTGGACCGTACTGCTGACTCATGGTTGTTCCTCGCGGTAGTTCTGGGGACACAGACTGCTGATCAGAGGCTGTCGATGACGGACTTCTTCATGGTCGCGGCGTCCGCCTCGGCCTTCGGGGCGAAGTCGGCGTTGGTCCGGAAGTCCAGCGCGGTGACCACACCGTCCTTGCGCCGGTACACCTCGATGGACCCCTTCACCGCGGCCTGGACGCCGTTCTTCACGAACGTCGACGTGTAATCGATGGCAACGCACTCCACCAAGACGTCCTTGGGACACGGCAGGTTCCGCACCGCGCCGAGTTGGGCGACCTCTTTGTCGGTCTCCCCTTCGACGATGCCGAGCAGATAGGCGTTGGCGGTCACGTCGCGCTTCTGCCGGACCCAGAAGAACGCCCGGGCGCCCTCGGCCTGGTTCGGCGGGAAGATCGCGATCTGCTTGCCGGCCTTCTCCTTGGCGTACAGGGACCAGCCCTGGGCCGGTACGACGGAGACGCCGAAGCCCACCGGGATCGCGTTCGACGGCGGCTGGTACGACGACTTCGGCGCGGTCGGCGTACTCACCGGCGTACTCGGCGGGTTGTCCGGGCCGGCCTTGTCGTCGCCGCCGGACAGCGCCACCAGGACGACCGCGACGATCGCCACCACGAGCAGCCCGGCGCCGATCGGGATCAGCAGCGGCGGGACGTGCGGCAGCTGGAAGCCCTTCTTCTTCTGCGGGGGCGGGCGGCGCAGCGACGGCGGACCCACCTTGTCGCCCCACGACGACGAGGTCTGCGTCGGCGGCCCGTCGGGTCCGGGCGCGGCAGAGCCGCCCCACGGTGACGGGGGCGGCTGCACCTCGAGGTTCCAGGGCGACGGCGGCAGCTGCTCCTCCGGCTCGTCGCTCTGGCCCTCGTCCGGTCCCGGCTGGTTGACCCAAGGGTTACCGGCGGGACCCTTGTCGCGCTTTCCGCTCACTGACTCTGGAGCACCGACTTCAGCATCGCCGTCGAGTCAGGGTCGAGGGTGGCGAGCTTGTCCTTGCGCCCGTACGCCTGTGCGACCGTGATCACGCCGTCGTTGCGCTCGATCACCGCGACGAACCCGACCACCGCGAAGCTGCCGCTCTGCGAGGTCGTGACGCCCGAGTAGGCCTGCGACATCAGGACCTTCACCGGGGTCTTGTCGTCCGGACCCGGCGTCACGGTCTTGACCTGCTTGGTCTGCACCGAGGACAGCGACTTGGTGTTGGCCTTGACCACCTGGGACAGGATCGAGTCGCCGGACTCGGAGGACTTCGCCGCCGCGACCATGAACAGGCCCTCGCCCTGCTTGACCAGGAACACGCCCTTGTAGCCGTCGAGGCTCTGCCGGACGTAGCCGGGCTGCGGCTTCACGTAGATGCCCTCGGCAACCGCGATGCCCTCGTCGCCGCCGGTGCTCGGCTGGGTCGTCGGATTCGCGGTCGGCTCACCCGTCGGGCCGTCGGTCGGGCTCGCGGTCGGCTCACCCGTCGGGCCGTCGGTCGGGTTGGCCGTCGGCGCGGACGTCGACGTGGTCGGCGTCGGGTCGGCCTGGTCGTTGCCGCCCTTGAAGACGAGGGCGAGGATCACGCCGATGATCGCGACCACCGCGAAGGCACCGCCGGCGATCAGCAGGGTCTTGCTGTTACCGCCACGGCGCGGCGGCTGCTGGCCCGAGTAGCCCTGCGGGCCACCGTACTGCTGCTGACCCGGGAAGCCCTGCTGCTGGTACGGCTGCTGGCCGGGGTAGCCCTGCTGTGGCTGCTGGTACTGCTGCTGGCCAGGCTGCTGCTGGTACTGACCGCCGTACCCGGGCTGCTGCTGGTACTGCCCCGGCTGCTGCTGAGGCTGACCGTAGCCCGGCTGCTGCTGGCCAGGCTGCTGCGGAGGCTGTTGCTGCAGCGGCTGTTGCTGGGGAGGCTGCTGCTGGGGAGGCTGTTGTCCGTAACCAGGCTGCTGTCCCGGCTGACCGCCGTACGGCGGCTGGCCGCCTTGGCCGCCCTGGCCACCGTACGGCGGCTGCTGCTGGTTGCTCATGCCTGCGTCTCTCCACTCGTCGCAGCGGTCGGTGCGGTCACCCCACGGGCGGACTTCGGTACCGAACGCACCGAGTTGCCACAGGCGGAGCAGAAGTCGGACTGCGGGAGCAGCGGCATCTCGCAGCGCGAGCAGAACGCCAACTCACCGGACGCGTGGTTCGAACCACCGCGCGCGGCCGACTCCAGCGCCGCCTCCAGCAGGCCCGTGTGCAGCACGGTCCGGACCCGGATGATCAGCGCCGCGAGCAGCAACAGACCCCAGACGATGCCGAGGACAGCACCGATCGTGGAACCGCGACCGCCGACGAAGCCGAGCAGGTAGACGCCGCCCTGGAAGAGCGCGTTCACCACCATCGCCTGCAGCAGGCCGCCGACCCAGCGCGGCGTGAAGCCGTCGTACCCCTCGCCGAGGCCGGAGAACTCCGCCCCCGCGAGACCGGTCGCCGAGCCGTACACGAGCGGCTTGATGAAGCCGTGCAGCAAGACGATCGAGATCCACGTCCCGGCGCTGCTGCCCGGACCGGCGAAGCCGCCGTTGATCCAGCCCCAGTGCAGGACGAGCGTCTCGAAGCAGGCGTAGCCCACACCGGCGACGACGCCGAACGTGAAGCCGTCCATCAGGTCGTCGTACCGCGGCCGGGACGCCAGGTAGAGCGGGCCGATCTGGCGGATCAGCTCGGACACCACCGGCACCAGCAGGAGCAGGATCAGCAGGTCCCGCAGCGACGGGCCGCTGCTGTTGTTGCCGATCGAGTCGAGGGACAGGCCGATCTTGTCCGACCAGATCCAGGTGAACAGCCAGGCCAGCAGTCCGGTCAGCACGAAGGCCGCCGCGACGACCGGGATCGGCTCGTCCTCCCAGAGGTTCACGTCGTACAAGTAGATGATGTAGACGATCGGGATCGCGAACGCGGCGATCATGATCGCCACCGGCAGCGCGCCGAGCGCGGCCGTCACCACGGTCAGCAGCAGGGCGATGCCGAGCGCGACCTTGTAGGTGTACGGCTGTTTGCCGGACCCCTGCGGCATGATCGTCGAGACCAGTTTGAAGGACGCCACCGGCTCGTCCGGCCTGGCGGCGTACGCGTTCTTCCGCTTCGAGTCCCCGGTGCGCATGTCGTTGCCACAGTGGTGGCAGAAGTTCGACACATCGGGGACGTCAGAGCTGCAGCGCGGACAGACCACGCCATCCTCCCAACCTCGGACGTCCGGACCGGCGCGGGATGCGCCGGCCGTGCCCGGCCCCGAACAGTTCGGGCCGGACCGGGACAGATTCTCGTACAGGGGGTCCCGGAAGCATCATTTCCCGCGCAGGGGTCACCTTTTCGTGTCCGGACCGTGCCTTAGCCGGTGCTCGAACGTTGCCCACACCTCGTCCAGCCGCCGATCCAGGTCGCTGAGGCTCCCGGAGTTGTCCACCACGACGTCGGCGACCGCCAGCCGGTCCGCGCGGGACGCCTGGCTGGCGATCCGCTGCTCGGCCTCCGCGGCGGCCATCCCGCGCTGCGCGGTGAGCCGTTCGACCTGGACCTCGACCGGTACGTCGACGACCAGCACCAGGTCGAACCGGTCCGTCTGGCCGGTCTCCACCAGCAGCGGGATGTCGTGCACGACGATCGCGTCCGCCGGCGCGGCCTGTTCGATCTCCGCGGAACGCAGCCGGACCCGCGGATGGATGATCGCTTCCAGCGTGCGCCGCGCGGTCTCGTCGCCGAACACGATCTGCCCCAGCGCCGGCCGGTCCAGGTCGCCGTCGGCCGTCAGTACGCCGTCCCCGAACGCCGCGACCACCTCGGCCAGCCCGTCCGTCCCGCGCGCCACCACCTCCCGCGCCAGGACGTCGGAGTCGATCACCACGGCCCCACGAGCCGCCAGCCGCGCCGACACCGCACTCTTCCCGGACCCGATCCCACCGGTCAGTCCCACTCTCAGCACGCCAGCACCCTATCGAGCGGCCTAGCATGACTTATGGGGTGGTGGCGGCAGCGGCGTGTGGAGGAGTTGCGGCATGTTCGGGTGATGGCGGAGGAGGACGTCGTCCGGTTCGGGGAGGAGTTGGCGCGGTTCGGGGAAGGTGCTCGGCTGGATGCGGAGGCGCGGCTGGACTTCCAGGCGGCGCTGGACGCGTTCGAGACCGCCGAGCGGCTGGTGGATCGGCTGACCTCGTTCGACGCGATCAGTGCGGTCGTCGACACGCTGACCGACGGGCGGTACGCGCTCGCGTGTGTCCGTGCCCGGGTCGCGGGTGAGCCGCTGCCGACACGCCGTACGCCGTGCTTCTTCAACCCGCAGCACGGCCCGGCCGCGCGGGACGTCGTCTGGACCCCACGCAGCGGCCCGACCCGGAAGGTGCCTGCGTGCGCTCAGGACGCGGCCCGGGTCCAGGCCGGCGAGGATCCGCCGGTCCGCCTGGTCCGCTACGGCGAACAGCAGGTACCCGCGTGGGAGGCAGGCGCCCCCAACGAGCCCTACCGAATCGGCTTCTTCTCCGCCAGCGGCGCCCGGGCCCACGTCATGGAACTGAAGATGCGCCTCAAAGGCGAAGGCCGCGGCCAATGGGGCACCGACCTCGGCAAACCCCGAATCCGCCGCCCGTACGACTGAAGGGTCAGGCATGAAGCTGCTTCTCACCTCCGCCGGCATCAAGAACACGAGCATCGCGAACGCGCTCGTCGAGATGCTGGGCAAGCCCATTGCCGAGGCCAGCGCTCTGGTAATCCCGACGGCGGCCTACCCCGCGGGCGGTCCCGCTGCCGCGTGGCGCATCGTCTCCGGCCGCGCGATGAGTCCGCTGTGCGAGATCGGCTGGAAGTCTCTCGGCCTGCTCGAGCTCACAGCGCTCCCCAGCATCGATGCGGCGCAGTGGATCCCCCTCGTCCGGGAAACCGACGCTCTTCTGGTGGGCGGAGGCGATCCGCTGTACCTGGCGTACTGGCTGCAGCAGTCCGGCGTGGCCGACGTCCTGCCTTCGCTGCAGGACACGGTGTGGGTCGGGGTGAGCGCCGGGAGCCTCGTGGCGGCGCCCCACCTGGGCCAGGACCTGAGTGACTGGCAGTCGCCGACGGGCAGCGTCGAGGCACTGGGGCTGGTCGACTTCGGTATCTTTCCGCACCTCGACAACCCGGACATGCCGGAGTTCGGCCTGGCCGGCGCGGAGCGCTGGGCCGCCGCGCTCGACGGACCGGGCTACGCCATCGACGACCAGACCGCCGTCACCGTCGTCGACGGCGAGATCGCGGTCGTCTCCGAGGGCCACTGGAAGCTGTTCGACTGACCAGTCCCCTCACACAACGCACGAGGCCCCCGCATCCGGGTGGATGCGGGGGCCTCGAGGGCTACAGCCGAAGAGATCAGCCCTGGCCGGTCAGCTTCTCGCGAAGAGCCTGCAGCGCCTCGTCGGAAGCGAGCGCACCCTCGACGGGAGCGTCGTCCTTCGGGGCAGCGGCCGAGGAGTACGTCGACGCCTCGCCGGCCTCCACGTCGGCCGACTTGGCCTCCTCGATCTGCTTCTTGTGGGCCTCCCAGCGCGTGTGGGCCTCGGCGTACTGCCGCTCCCACTCCTCACGCTGCGCGTCGAAGCCCTCGAGCCATTCGCCCGTCTCCGGGTCGAAGCCCTCCGGGTAGATGTAGTTGCCCTGGTCGTCGTACGTCGCCGTCATGCCGTAGAGCGTCGGGTCGAAGTCGTCCGAGACCGGGTCCACACCCTCGTTCGCCTGCTTGAGCGACAGCGAGATCCGGCGCCGCTCCAGGTCGATGTCGATGATCTTGACCATGACGTCGTCGTTGACCTGGACGACCTGCTCCGGGATCTCGACGTGCCGCTCGGCCAGCTCGGAGATGTGCACCAGACCCTCGATGCCCTCCTCCACGCGGACGAACGCACCGAACGGAACCAGCTTGGTGACCTTGCCGGGCACGATCTGGCCCATCTGGTGGGTCCGGGCGAACTGCTGCCACGGGTCTTCCTGGGTCGCCTTCAGCGACAGCGAGACGCGCTCGCGGTCCATGTCGACGTCCAGCACCTCGACGGTGACCTCCTGGCCGACCTCCACGACCTCGGTCGGGTGGTCGATGTGCTTCCAGGACAGCTCCGAGACGTGCACCAGGCCGTCCACGCCGCCGAGGTCCACGAACGCACCGAAGTTGACGATCGAGGACACGACGCCCTTGCGGATCTGGCCCTTCTGCAACTGGGTGAGGAAGTTCATCCGCACCTCGGACTGGGTCTGCTCCAGCCAGGCGCGGCGGGACAGGACCACGTTGTTGCGGTTCTTGTCCAGCTCGATGATCTTCGCCTCGATCTCCTGGCCGACGTACGGCTGGAGGTCGCGGACCCGGCGCATCTCGACGAGCGAGGCCGGAAGGAAGCCACGGAGGCCGATGTCGAGGATGAGACCACCCTTGACGACCTCGATGACGGTACCGGTGACGACACCGTCCTCTTCCTTGATCTTCTCGATCGTGCCCCAGGCCTTCTCGTACTGGGCGCGCTTCTTCGAGAGGATCAGGCGGCCTTCCTTGTCCTCCTTCTGGAGAACGAGGGCCTCGACGTGGTCGCCGACGTTGACGACCTCGTTCGGGTCGACGTCGTGCTTGATCGACAGCTCGCGGGAGGGGATCACGCCTTCGGTCTTGTAACCGATGTCGAGCAGGACCTCGTCCCGGTCGACCTTGACGATGGTGCCCTCGACGATGTCGCCGTCGTTGAAGTACTTGATGGTCTGATCGATCGCCGCGAGGAAGTCTTCCTCCGACCCGATGTCATTGACCGCTACCTGCGGGGTGCTGCGTACTGCGGGGTCGAGGGGAGCCTCGATGCTGGCCGTCATGTGGTGGGTTGCTCCGTGGACTGGTGGTGTCGTGCGGTTGCGCCATGTTCCTTTGGATCGCACCAAACCGCGGGATTGCCAGAAGACGACAGATTCACCACCGAGCTGCTGCGAGTCACGAGCCTGCTCCGTCCGAGGTCGCGCGGGCCCATAGCGCATCTCACAGAATACCGGGCTTGACTCGGACAGCACAACCTGGGGCACCCGGCAGTACCGGCCGCCCGCCGAGGTGTTCCCGACGTGCCACTCATCTCAATGTACGACGTCCAGGTCCGGGCGGCCGCCCGCGAGCGTGGCCGTGTCCGCCATCCGGGAGACCAGCCGGTACGCACGGGCCGCGATCTCGTGCTCGGCGGCCCGGCCCGCGAGGTCCAGCAGCGCCCACAGATCGGCCGCCCGGCCGAGGTCCACGAGCGGCCCGCCGAGCCAACGGAGCTCCGTCAGTACGGCGCCCGCAAGCACCGTGTCCTCGCAGAACCGCAGCAGGTTGCCGAGGTCGGCGTACGGCGAGCCGACGTGCGCGAACTCCCAGTCGATCAGGCCGGTGATCCGCGCCGAGTCAGGGTCGACCAGCAGGTTCTTCGGGTTGAAGTCGCTGTGCACCAGGCAGAACCGCTCCTCCCCGCCGGCCAGCAGCTCCTCGGCCTCGTCGATCACGGTCGCGAACCCGTCGCCGAGCTCCAGCCCCAGCCCCGCGACGTACTCGGTCAGGTCGCCCGTCCCGAACGGCTCGACCCCGAGCTCGTCGTCGCGGAACATCCCCGGCCGCAGGAACGGCATCCCGCTCAGCCGCGCGAGCAACTCCCCCAGCTGGGTGCCGACCGTACGCCGCTGGGCTTCGGTCGCGGTGTCGAGGAACACCTGCAGGTTGACGCCGGGCAGCCGCTCGGTCAGCAGGTACGGCGGCTCCTCGTACGACCCGTCGCGCTTGAGGTCGAGCACCCGCGGCACCGGTAGCAGCCCGCGGACCAGCTGCAGCAGCGCGGCGTCCACCGCGGCCCGCCCCGGGTCCCTCGCGTAGAACTTGATCACCGCGTCCTCGCCGCCCGCGCTCACCGCGAACGTCTGCCCGCCGTACCCGCCGGCGAGCGGAACGGCGCTGGCTGCAAAGTCGACCATGCCCCGACACTAGAGTGTGCGGGGTGAACGAGCCGGTACGGGTTGAGCTGACGGAAGCGCAGACGTCGCGGGCGAGCCGTACCTATTGGAACGAGGTCGCCGAGGAGTACCTGGCCGAGCACGGCGACTTCCTCGGCGAGGACCGGTTCGTCTGGTCGCCGGAGGGTGTCGACGAGGCGGACGCGCGGTTGCTCGGGCCGGTGCGCGGGCGGCGGGTGCTGGAGGTCGGCTGCGGCGCCGCGCAGTGCTCCCGCTGGCTGGTGACCCAGGGCGCGGACGTGACCGCGTTCGACATCTCGATCGAGCAGTTGCGGATCGCGAAGACCCTCGACGTACGTACCGGCACCGCGGTCCGTACGGTCGCCGCCGACGCCGTCGCGCTCCCCTACCGCGACGCCGCGTTCGACATCGTCTGTTCGGCGTTCGGCGCGCTCCCGTTCGTGGCCGAGGTCGGTACGGCGTTCCGCGAGATCGCCCGGGTGCTCCGGCCGGGCGGGCTGCTCGTGTTCTCGGTGACGCACCCGTTCCGCTGGACGATGCCGGACGACCCGTCGGAGGCCGGGCTGCGGATCACCCACTCGTACTTCGACCGCACGCCGTATGTCGAGGTCGACGACGCCGGTACGCCGGTGTACGCCGAGCACCACCGCACCACCGGCGACTGGATCCGCGAGCTGACCGGCGCGGGCTTCGTCGTCGACGACCTGCTCGAACCGGAATGGCCGGCCGGGCACGACCTGATCTGGGGTGGCTGGGGCCCGGTCCGCGGCCCGCTCGTTCCCGGTACAGCGATCTGGACGGCGCACAAACCATGAAGGACACCCGTTTCCCGGCAGTCGACGGCCTCCGGGTGATCGCCGCGGTCGCGGTCGTCGTCTCCCAGGTCGGCCTGCAGACGCACGCACCGTTCGCCGGCGTGGTGTCGCGGCTGGACGTCGGCTGGACGATCTTCTGCGCGCTGTCCGGCTTCCTCTTGTACCGGCCGCACGTACTGGCGTGGTTCTCAGGCACCCTGCCCCCGCTGACCCTGCCGTACCTCCGCAGCCGTGCCCTACGCATCCTCCCGGCGCTTCTGGTCGCCGTACTGCTCTCCATCGTCTTCGTCCCGCACCCCGCGACGACGTACCTGCGCTGGGCGGCGTTCACGCCGTTCCTGTTCTATCTGCTCCTCCCTGGCCTCGGACGGCTGCTGACCGGGTACGAACGCCCCACCCGACGCAGTGTGCGCTGGCGGCTCCTCGTGCTGCTCGCGCTGACGGTCCTTGGCCCGGTTTGGATGGCCGCCGTGACGGCCACCGACCACCCGGACGCAGGCCTCTGGCTGCCCGGCTACCTCGGCTGGTACGCCGTCGGCATGGGTATGGCGTTGTGGCAGGTTGCCCGCGCCACGGGACGCCTCGGCCCGTCCACGCTCGACACCCTGACCAGGGTCCCCGGCACGCTCTGGGGTATCGCGGCAGCACTCCTGCTGATCGCAGCCACCCCGATCGCCGGTCCGTACGACCACTCGACGCCCACACCGGCCCAGGCGCTCGTCAAGAGCCTGCTCTACACATTGGCCGTCGCTTGCGTGCTGTTCCCGGTCCTGACGCCAAGCGCGAGGACGGTCCGCGTTCTTGGCGGTCGACGCGCGCAGATCGCCGCGCAGCTCTCGTACGGCGTCGTCGTGTACCAGTTCGTCGTACTAGGGCTGCTGCACGGACCGTTCGCCATACAGGTCCCTGTGACGTTGCTGGGAGCCGTAGCGCTCGCAGCAGTCAGCTATCGCCTTCTGGAGCGCCCTGTCTTGGGAAAGAAGACACCCACAGCCAAGACGGAGAGCAGCGCGACCAGCCCGAGCAGCAGCGCGGCCCTGTAAGTCCTGTCCGGCATGAACCGTGCGGTGACGACCTGTTCCTGCCCCGCCGGTAGCAGCCAGCCCTGTTGCCACCCGCCGACGCGGATCGGCGTGAGCTTCTGGCCGCTGCCGTCGTACGCCTCCCAGCCCTCGTTGTAGTTCTGCGCCACCACCAGCACGGACTGCTGGTCCGCGCCCGGCACCTCAACGGTGAGCTCCGTGGGGTTCGGCCGCCACACGTCCACGCCCTGGACCGGCTGGGCCTTCACGTCGCCGAGCCCGGCCTTCGCCAACGTGGTCTCGATCGGCACGAGCCCGCCGTTGGACTGCACCTCCACCTGGTGCTGCCCAGACCGCAGCGGAACCGCCGTCAGCGTGCCGCACAGGCTGAACGGCACCGGCTGCCGCAGGAGCAACTGCTGCATCGTGGCCGCGACCTGGGTCCGCATCGGTACGCCGTCCACGCTGACCGCCGGCCCGTTACCGCAGTACGCCGGAACCTGCCGCTTCGGGTCGATCGCCTTGCGCAGCTCGTCGGCGCCGAGCACCTCGATCTCAGAGACGCCGACCGGACTGGTACGGGCGTCCTGCAGCGGCTTGGTCGCGGTGAAGTCGATCTTGACGGTGCGGGTGTGCCGGGTCGGGAACCGGACGTATCCGCCGGCGTCGACGGCCGCGCTGACCGGTGTGCTGTTGTCGAAGTGCAGCGTGACCGCGGCCGGCCGCGACCCGTTCAGGTACGCGTCCGCCTGGAACCGCAGCCCGTGGAGGTCCCGCGCGGTCGGCAGCGTCAGCGTCAGGCTCGGTCTCGGATCGTCCGCGGCGGCCAGCCACCCTGTCCCGACGGAGCGATCGACCACCGCACCCGGGCGGCCCTCCGGCGCGGCGATCCCCCGCGACGACGCGGTCGCGGTGATCGCGCCCGGCACGGTGAGCAGTTGCTCGAGCGTGTCGCCGTCCTTCGCCAGCGCGGTCCCTCGCAACTCGTACGACGCGGGCTGCGGGATGCTGATCGCCCGGGACAGCCCGTTCGGCTCGGCGGAGTCCTTCGCCTGCTCGGGGCTGCACAGCGCCCGCGCCCCCAGGTGCAGACAGGCGGAGCGCCCGATCTGCTTGTTCCGCAGTACGACGGCGCTCGGCTCCTGGTCGGTCTCCCGGTTGCCGGTCTCGACCAGCGGCAGCCCGTCGACCTTGCCGCTCGCGTCCGCCCGCAGTACGGCGGCCCCTTCGCCGCCGAGCGCGGTCACCACGGTCGGTACGTCGTCCGCGCCGCCGTCGACCGCGACCAGCCGGGACTGCGGGATCAGCCGGCCGGGTGTGGTGGCGCCGACGTCGTAGATCTCCACGCTCGGGTACGGCAACCGGGTCTCGCCGGCGGGACCGAAGTACGCGACCCGCCCGATGCCGGCGTCGGCCAGGCTCTCGTGGATCGCGAGCGCCGGCGTACCGTCCGGCAGATCGTTGCGCACGACAACGTAGCGCACACCGTCGCGGGTCAGCTCCTGCCGCAGCGTCTGGTCGCCGACGCCGGAGTCCACGCGGTTCCACAGGTCGTCGGTGAGCGCAGCCATCGACCGCTTCGCCAGGGCGGCCAAGGGCTCGTTGGAGGCCGACAGGACTAGCACACTGCCCGGTGCGGACTGGCCGTCGAGCCAGTCCGCCGCCTGCTCCCAGTGCTTCGGGATCGCGGCGAACGCGCCGGCAGGCTGTACCAGGACCACCGGCAGCGCGGCGGCCGCGGCGAGGCTGGTGACGAGGACGGGTACGACGCGACGATTGATGCCACGGGACACCGACAGCGTCGTAAGCCGCGGCAGGTAGTGCGCGGCCGCGAGTGCTAGCGGCAGGCCGACGACAGCACCCGCCACGGGCAACCAACGCGGACCTGGCGGCGCAGCGCCGTACCGGATGAGCATCAAGAGCGGTACGAGCCACCAGATCGACGCCGCGACGACGAAACCGAGCCAGACGAGCGTGAGCTTCACCCGTGCTCGCAGTACCAACCAGACCGCGGGCAGTACGAGGAGCGCTGCGCTTCCGGCCGGACTGGCGCCACCTATGAGGGCAAACGCGACAGCTGACCAGCTGGCTCGCCACCAACCCGAGCGGACGCGTGGGGAAACGAGTGGCAGCAGTACCCACGGAGCCATGGCCATCGGCCACACCTCAATGGGGAGCTCACCGAATGCCCGTGGCACCAACGCGTACAGCACGCCGACAGCGAAGCGCGTCCAGGGCACGCCGTACTGCAGGACGTTGCACAGCTTCCAGATACCGAGGAAGGCGACGCACAGCACCAGGGACCACCAGAGGCGCTGGATGATCCAGTCCGGCACCGACAGCGTGTCCAGCAACCAGTGGAACGGACCTATCGGCAGCAGGTAGCCGTACGCGTCGCTCTGCAACTGCCCGAAGGCGGTGTGCGGGTCCCACAGGTGCAGCGCCCGGGAGAGGAAGCCGCCCGGTCCAGCGGTCAGCTCCAGCTTGCGGTCAGGGACGACCAGGCCGGGAGCATGCTGGAAGCAGAGGGCAATCAGCGCCAGGCAGCCCAGGACGAGCCGTGCCCGCCAGACCACCTGCTCCGAACTCCCTGCTGTCAGCCTCCTCACCGGCGGGACATTAACGGATCCGGCGGCTCCGCAGTGGCATCGTTGCCGTACCGTGAGGTCCGGCAAATCTCACATCGGATCCGAGGCAGCACGCATGACTTCTGGCACCACCCCGGCGCCGCAACCGCAGGCTCCCCGTAAGAGCTTCCTGCGCAGTGCGACGGTCGTCGCGGTCGCCATGGCGATCATGAACGTGGCGGCGTACGGCTTCACGCTGATCGGGTCCCGGCGGCTCGAGCAGGACCAGTTCGCGCTCGGCCTGCAGGCGACCGCCGCCCGGCAGCTCGCGACCCACTCCGGTGACGGCGCGGCGACGCTGGCCGACGCGATCCTGCGGGCGGGTCGCCGGTCGGCCGCCGGCCTGACCGTGCTCTGCCTGGTGCTGACGCCGGTGTTCATGTGGCTGCTGCACGTCGACTCGGTCGTCGCGATCCTGCTGCTCGCACCGACGCTCGGCGGCCTCACGCTGATGGGTTCGCAGCTCGGCATCCTCCAGGGCAGCCACCGCTGGACCGAGCTCGCCGCCGTCTACACCTCGGCGGGCATCGGCCGGCTGGTGCTCGGCGGCGGCGCGCTGTTCGTGCACCCGTCGCTCGACTGGGCGATGGCCGGTCTCGCCATCGGTGCCGCCGTACCCGCGGTCCTCGGGCAGTTCTTCCTGCGCCGGTCGACCGGCGCGACCGGCGAGCAGGTCAAGGAGGTACTGCGGGAGACCGTCCACGGCACCCACACCCTGCTCGCGTTCTTCGCGCTCGCGAACGCCGACATCCTGTTCGCCCGCGGACTGCTCGACACGAAGGACAGCGGGTACTACGCGGCCGGGCTGATCATCGCGAAGGCCTGCCTGTTCCTCCCGCAGTTCGTGATCGTGCTGGTGTTCCCGTCGCTCGCGAACTCCCCCGGCGACACGGTCCGGCTCCGGCGGGCGATCTTCGCGGTCGCCGGCCTCGGCGCGTGCGCGGTCGCCGGCACGCTGATCCTGCCCGGGATCGTGGTCGAGGTGATCGGCGGCAAGGAGAAGTACGCCCCGCTCGGCCCGTACACCTGGCTGTTCGCCGTCGCCGGTTCCGCGTACGCCGTACTCCAGCTCGTCGTGTACGCCGCGATCGCGCAGCAGGAGAAGCGCGCCGCGCTGGCGATCTGGCTCGGGCTCGTCGTCCTCGCGGTGGCCGCCGGCACCGTGCTCGGCACCGGCACCGCCACCGGCCTGACCGGGGTGAAGGTGCTGGCCGGCATGACCAGCACCTGCGCGCTCCTCCTGTCCGGCGCACTCGCCACCGGACTGCACCGGCAATCCAGCTAGCTCACCAAAGGCTGCTCCGCGCGAACCGGCGGGCGAAGGTGTTCGCCAGCACCAGCAGCACGAGACCGATCACCGACCGGAACAGCCCGATCGCGGTCGCGTAGCTGAACTGCGGCACCGCCGACGCCAGACCGATCTTGTAGACGTAGGTGTCGATCACCTCGGCCACGTCCAGGTTCAGGTTGTTCTGCATCAGCAGCACCTTCTCGAACCCGACCGACAGGATCCGGCCGATGTCGAGGATCAGCAGGATCACCGCGACCGGCACGATCGCCGGCAGGTCGATGTGCCACATCCGCCGCAGCCGGGACGCGCCGTCCACGATCGCCGCCTCGTGCAGCTCCGGCGGAACGCTGGTCAGCGCCGCGAGGTAGATGATCGCCGAGAAGCCCATCGTCTGCCACGCCCCGGACCACACGTACAGGTGCCGGAACAGCCCCGAATCGCCCATCAGGTCGACCGGTCCGAACCCGAACAGCCCGAGCAGCTGGTTCGTCACGCCGGTGTTCGGGTTGGTCAGCACGACCAGCAGACCGACCACGACCACGGTCGAGATGAAGTGCGGCGCGTACGTGATCAGCTGCGCCGCCCGGCTGAACCATTTCCTCCGGACCGCGTTCAGGCAGAGCGCGAGGACGATCGGCAACGGGAACGTCGCGACCAGCTCGTACACGTGCAGGAACACCGTGTTCCGGATCAGCCGCCAGAACTGGTACGACTCCACGAACCGCTCGAAGTACTTGAGCCCGACCCACGGGCTGCCCCAGATCCCGGACACCACGTTGTATTCCTTGAACGCGATGATCACGCCGTACATCGGCCAGTAGGCGAAGACCGCGAGCCAGATCAGCGGTACGGCGAGCATCGCGTACAGCTGCCAGTTCCGCCGGATCCGCAGCCCAAGTCCGACCGACGACTTCGCGGCCCGTTCCCGCTTGTGGGTGGCCGCCGCTCGTTCGGCATTCAGCGTCGTCATGCGCTCATCCCTTCAGGGAGCCGATCATGGCCCCCTTGACGAAATGCTTCTGGACGAACGGGTAGACCAGCAGCGGCGGGATCATCCCGATCACGATCAGCGAGTACTTCAGCTGCTGCTGCAGTTCCTTCAGCTGGATCAGCTTGCTGGTGTCCGGCATCTGCGACGGGTCGATCTTCGACTGGATCAGGATCTGCCGGAGGATCACCTGCAGCGGGAACAGGTGCTCGTTGGTGAGGTAGATCAGCGCGTTGAAGAACGAGTTCCACTGTCCGACCGCGTAGAACAGCAGGTTCACCGCGATGATCGGCTTGCTCAGCGGCAGCACGATCCGCCAGAAGAACCCGAAGTCGCTGCAGCCGTCGACCTTGCCGGCCTCCACCAGCTCCTCGGGGATCGTCACCATGAAGTACGTCCGGGTGATGATCACGTTCCAGACCGCGAGCGCGGCCGGCAGGATCATCGCCCACCGGGTGTTCAGCAGCCCGAGCTTGTCGACCACCAGGTACGTCGGGATCAGCCCGCCGCTGAACATCATCGTGAACACGAACGCCGCCATGATCAGGCCCTTGCCCGGCAGGCCCTTCCTGGACAGCGGGTACGCCGCGAGCAGCGTGAGGACCGTCGCCACCACGGCCCCGACGACCGCGTAGTACACGGAGTTGCCGAAGCCGCTGACGATGGACTTGTAGTCGAAGACCGCCTTGTACGCGTCCAGCGTGAAGCCGACCGGCCACAGCCACACCTCGCCCGCGGCGACCCTCTTGGTGTTGCTGACCGACGCGCTGACGACGTAGACGAGCGGGTAGAGGACGGCGACACAGAACAGCCCCAGCGCCGTGTAGATGCAGGCCGAGACGATCTTGTCCGAACGGGTGTCCTGGGTAGCGGTAGCGCTCATGAGTTGTACGTCTCGTAGGCGGCCTGCTGCAGGTCGAGGTACGGCTTCACGCCGATCTTCGCGACCCGGTCCTTGTAGTCGTTCCACGCACCGTCGTCGTTCGGGTCGAGCTGGCCGGTGACGAACCGGGCCATCGACTGCGACACCTCGTTCTTCAGGTTGGTCTTCAGCTCGGCCTCCTGCGCGGCCTGGTCCTGGTCGAGCGTCACCGGCGGGAACTGCATCTCCTGCGGCTGCTTGTACGGGAAGTAGCTCTCGACGGTCTGCTGGTACAGCGGCTGCTCGAACGTCAGGTCCTTCGGGTTCACCTTCTCGCCGAGCCGGAAGTCCTGGGACCGGTACATCGCGTTGTCCTGGCTCCAGCTCAGGTTCTTGCCGGTGTTCCAGGTCGCGTCGAACCCGTAGATCGCCTGCTTGCCGTTGATCCCCAGCTCGCCCTTCTTCGCCCACGCGAACTTCGGGCCGCCGTAGCCGCGCAGGATCGCCTCCAGCTCCATCTGGGCGTCCGCCCACATCACCATCAGCTCGGGCTTCGGGCACTTCTTCGTGATCACGAGCTTGGCCACGTCGACGCCGACACCCAGGTAGTTCCAGGCGGCGTACCGGACCTTGTTCGGGCCCTCGAGCGGCGGGATCGCCTGGTACTTGCGCCAGCGCGCGTTCGGGTCCTTCTGGTCGATGTCGACGAAGCCGCCCCAGTAGTACGACCGCGCGCCGCCGATGATCGGTTTGCCCGGGGAGTTCCCGTAGCGGTCCATCTGGTCCTGGTCGGCGGTGAACACGTCCTTGTTGATCAGGCCCTCGGCGTACAGGCCGTGCAGGTACTTGAGGCCCTCGCGCCACTCGTCCTTGTCGAACGTGACGTCGGCCTTGCCGTCGTTGACGACCAGCCACGGGTCACCGGGGTTGTAGAGGAACGCGTTCATGAAGTACGAGTCGAGCGCCGCGTCCTTGTACCCGGCGAACGGGATCGTCTTGCCGTTGCCGCCGAGGTCGGCCTTCTTGAACGCGCGCAGGACCTCGCGGAACTCGTCGGTGGTCTTCGGGACGTCCAGGCCGACCTGCTGCAGCCAGTCGGTGTTCAGGAACGTCCGGCCGTTGCTGGCCCGGCAGTGGTAGCAGTCGTTGATGCTCGGGAACGAGTAGATCTTCTTGTCCGGCGCCTGCACCAGCTTGCGGGTGTCCGGGTAGTCCTTCATCGCCTGCTGCAGGTTCAGCGCGTACGCGCCGATGTGCTGGCCGACGTCGGTGAACAGGCCCTGCTGGCCGTACAGGAACAGCTGCGAGCGGGTGAACTTCACGCCCATGAACGCGTCCGGGATGTCGCCGGCCGCGATCATCGCGTTCACCTTGGTCATGATGTCGTCGTCGGTCCCGCCGATCTGGTTCCACTCGATGTGGACGTTCGTCTTCTGCTCGAGCCACTTGGTGAAGGCGTTGGTCTTCCAGTCCCCGATCGTCACGTCCTGCGGTACGACGATCTTGAACGTCACCTTCTCGCTGGTCAGCGGCTTCAGCGCGCGGGCCACCGGGCCGACGTACCCCTCCGGGTACTGCACCGTGGCGAGCTTCGGGCCGAGCGTGACGCTCGGGACGACGTCACCCGCGCCGCCCGCGGCCGCGCTGCCGGCGGTGCCACCGCCGCTGCAGGCGCTGAGCAGGCCGCCGGCGGCCGTCGCCGCGGTGAGTCCGAGGGCGCCGGACAGCAGGGACCGGCGGCTGACTCCCGGGCGGGCGTGATCGTTCGACATGGTTCCTCCAAGGCGGCTGGGTCGGAACAAAAGACGAAATATCCAATAGGATCTCGGATCTTGCCCGGGAGAATGACATAGAAAGTGAGTTGACGGAAGAGGTCGCCGAGCACTGCCCGGGATCAGCCGGTCACTGTCAGCATCTTGCGGGTAAGCGTTTACTGCTTACCGTCCGGCACCCATATTTCTTGCGTCAATGAACCGGTTTAGGGTCGGGGCCATGCCGACACCGAAGTTCATCCTCGACCTGCGCGAGAAGATCGGGCACGACCTGCTCTGGCTGACCGGGCTGAGCGCGGTGGTGCTCAACGACGACCGCGAGGTGCTGCTGGTCCAGCGCGCCGACAACGGCCGCTGGAGCCTGATCGGCGGAATCCTGGAGCCGGGCGAGGAGCCCGCGGTCGCGGTCGTCCGCGAGATCCAGGAGGAGACCGCGGTCGAGGCGAAGGTCGACCGCCTGCTCAGCATCGAGGCCACTCCCCCGGCCGCCTACCCGAACGGCGACCGGGTCCAGTTCCTCGACCTCTGCTTCAGCTGCCGCCCGCTGGGCGGCCAGGCGCGGGTCAACGACGACGAGTCCACCGCCGTCGCCTGGTGGCCGCTCGACGCTCTCCCCGCCGAGCTCACCACCCGCGAACACCTCTGCATCCAGCGAGCCCTCTCCCCTACGGACCAGCCGGTGTACTTCACCTCTTAGTGGGCGGCCTCGTGCCAGGTGCGGCCGATGCCCACTGAGACGTCGAGAGGGACGGCCATGTCGACGGCGTGGCCCATGTCGTGGCGGACCAGTTCTTCGAGCGCGTCGCGTTCGCCGGGGGCGATCTCGAAGACCAGTTCGTCGTGGACCTGGAGGAGCATCCGGGACTTGAGGCCCGAGGAGCGCAGGGACGCGTCGACCTTGAGCATCGCCATCTTGATGACGTCCGCGGCCGAGCCCTGGATCGGGGCGTTCAGCGCCATCCGCTCGGCCATCTCGCGGCGCTGGCGGTTGTCGCTGGTCAGGTCCGGCAGGTAGCGCCGGCGGCCCAGGATGGTCTCGGTGTATCCGGTCTTGCCGGCGTCGATCACGATCGAGCGCAGGTAGTCCCGGACGCCGCCGAAGCCCTCGAAGTACTCGTCCATCAGGCCCTTGGCCTCGTCCACGCCGATCTTCAGCTGCTGACTCAGTCCGTACGCCGACAACCCGTACGCGAGGCCGTAGTTCATCGCCTTGATCTTCGCCCGCTGCTCCTGGGTGACGTCACCGGGCTCGACCGAGAACACCCGGGACGCGGTCACCGAGTGGAAGTCCATCCCGGAGTTGAACGCGTCGATCAGGCCCTGGTCTTGCGACACGTGCGCCATGATCCGCATCTCGATCTGGCTGTAGTCCGCCGACATCAGCGACTCGTTGCCCTCGCCGACCACGAACGCCTGCCGGATCCGGCGGCCCTCCTCGGTCCGGATCGGGATGTTCTGCAGGTTCGGCTCGGTGGAGCTCAGCCGGCCGGTCGCCGCGATGGTCTGGTTGAACGTCGTGTGGATCCGGCCGTCGCGCGGGCTGATCGTCTTCAGCAGGCCCTCGACCGTCTGCCGCAGCCGGGTCGCGTCCCGGTGCGCCAGCAGGTACGCCAGGAACGGGTGCTCGGTCTTCTCGAACAGCGCCTGCAACGAGTCCGCGTCCGTGGTGTACCCGGTCTTGGTGCGCTTGGTCTTCGGCATCTGCAGCTCGTCGAACAGCACCACCTGCAGCTGCTTCGGCGACCCGAGGTTGATCTCCTTGCCGATCACCTCGTACGCCGACGTCGCCGCCTCCCGCACTCCGGTCGCGAACCGCTCCTCGAGCTGCTCCAGGTACGGCCGGTCGACCGCGATCCCGTCCCGCTCCATCGCCGCGATCACCTGGATCAGCGGCAGCTCGACGTCCGCGAGCAGCGCCGTACCGGCCTGCTTCTCGAGCTCGGCGTCCAGCGTGTCGGCGAGGTCCGCGATCGCCCGGGCACGCAGCATCGTGTGGTCCGCGGCCGGGCCGCCCTCGACGTCGTCGAAGCTCAGCTGCCCGTTGTCGGCCTCCTCGTTGCGCAGCTCGCGCTTCAGGTACCGCACGGTCAGGTCGGCGAGGTCGTACGCGCGCTGGTCCGGGCGGACGAGGTACGCGCTCAGCTGGGTGTCGGAGCTCAGCCCGCCGAGCGTCCAGCCCCGCTCGAGGAACCCGAGCAGCGGTCCGTTCACGTCGTGCAGCGCCTTCGGCAGCGCCGGGTCCGCGAGCCAGGCCTTCCAGGCCTCCTCGTCGTCCGCGGTCAGCGCCTCCGGGTCGAACCAGGCCGCCGCGCCGGTGGTGTTCGCCAGCGCGAGCCCGGTGATCTGCCCGGTCCCGCCGCCCCAGCTGCCCTGCACCGCGACGCCGACCCGGTCGCCGCCGCTGACGTGCTCCTTCAGCCAGGCCGCCAGCTCGCCCGGCTTCAGCTGCACACCGTCCAGGTCGAAACCGTGGTCGACGGTCGCGTCGACCTCCTCGTGCTCGGCCACCAGCCGCTCGCGCAGCACCCGGAACTCCAGGCTGTCGAACAGCGTGTGCACCTTGTCCCGGTCCCAGGCGACCCGGGCCAGGTCGTCGACCGACACGTCGAGGGTCAGGTCGCGGACCAGCTCGTTGATCTGCCGGTTCCGGATCACGTCGGCGAGGTGCTCGCGCAGCGACTCGCCGGCCTTGCCCTTGATCTCGTTCACCCGGTCGATCAGGTCGTTCAGCGAGCCGAACTGGTTCAGCCACTTCGCGGCCGTCTTCGGGCCGACGCCCGGCACGCCGGGCAGGTTGTCGCTCTGCTCGCCCACCAGCGCCGCGAGGTCGGAGTACATCCGGGGGCCGACGCCGTACTTCTCCTCGATCGCGGCCGGGTCCATCCGGGCGATCTCGGAGACGCCGCGCTTCGGGTACAGCACGGTGATGTTCTCGTTGATCAGCTGGAACGCGTCCCGGTCGCCGCTGCTGATCAGCACCTCGAAACCCTGCTCGTCGGCCTGGGTCGCGAGCGTGGCGAGGATGTCGTCGGCCTCCCAGCCGTCGACCTCGGTGGTCGGGATCCGGAGCGCCTCCAGCACCTCCTTGACCAGCGAGATCTGGCCGCTGAACTCGTCCGGCGACTTCGACCGGCCGGCCTTGTACTCCGCGTACTGCTCGGTGCGGAAGGTCTTCCGGGACACGTCGAACGCGACGCAGATGTGGGTGGGCTGCTCGTCGCGGAGCATGTTGATCAGCATCGAGGTGAACCCGTACACCGCGTTGGTGTGCTGACCGGTGGTGGTGGAGAAGTTCTCCACCGGGAGCGCGTAGAACGCCCGGTACGCCAGCGAGTGCCCGTCCAGCAGCAAGATCCGCGGTCGCCCGGTGCCCGGGGTCGCGGGGTCCTTGGTCATGGTGTTCGTTTCTGGAGCCACACACCGACTCTAGTGGGTCCCACGGACAGTTCTGACACACTGCTGCAGTGACAGATGAATCGAACCTCGGACCGGGCATGAGCATGGAGGGCACGCTCCTCCAGACGATGGGAATCGTTGTCAGCGAGGCGACGCCCGACCGGGTGGTCGCCACGATGCCGGTCAAGGGCAACACGCAGCCGTACGGCCTGCTGCACGGCGGCGCGTCCTGCGTGCTCGCCGAGAGCCTCGGCTCGATCGGCTCGGCGCTGCACGCGGCGACGTACGGGAAGGTCGCGGTCGGCGTCGACATCAACGCCACCCACCACCGCGCGGTCCGCGACGGTGTCGTCACCGGCGTGGCGACGCCCGTCTACCTCGGCCGTACGACGACGTCGTACGAGGTGGTCATCACCGACGACCGGGACAAGCGGGTGTGTACGGCGCGGATCACTTGCCAGCTGATTCAGGCTCCACCCGGGAGCTGACCGCGCGGCGGGCGAACGCCGACCGCCGGGAGGAGAGCAGGGCGAGCAGGTTCGGGGCGTGCTCGGCGGCGAGCCGGCGGCGGACGGTCAAGGTGTTCGCGAACCGCAGTACGCCGGCCTGACCGAGACCGAGGCGGGCCAGGAACCGGTTCGCCTCGCGGGCGATCGCGGGCGCGACCACGGCCAGGTGCGCGCAGCTCTCGTACTCCGCCCACGCGACCGCCTCGGCGATCAGCGCCTTGCCGAGGCCGTGCCGGCGGGCCGCGTCGGTGACGTGCAGGTACTCGACGGTGACCGTGGTGTCGTCGTGCAGCGGGCTGATCGCGGTCCGGCGCAGGTACGCCATCCCGTGCACCTCGCCGTCCAGCTCGACCACCAGCAGCCGGCCGTCCGGGTCGTCGAGATGTTTGCCGACAGCAACCTCCGCGGCGGCGACCGACGGCGGCGCGGGCAACCGGGACGGCAGCCCGGCGGCGGTGCTGAGCTCGCGCCACAGCGTGACCAGGGCGTCCGCGTCCCCCGGCTGCGCGTCCCTCACCTCGACGGCTGCCACCACAGCGACCTCCCGGTCCGGTCCACCCCCGAGGTGAACAGACGGGCCGATACGCTCGTCTTCGCGCAACAGTAGGCCCTCGGGGGTCACCTGCAAAGTCGAGTTGGAGACCAGTTTGTTCATCGGAATCGGGACCGCCGTGAACGTCGCGACGGTGCTCGTCGGTTCGGTACTCGGCGTGCTCGTCGGCCACCGGCTCAGTCACCGGACCAGGGAACTGGTCACCGACGCGATCGGCCTGGTCACGCTGCTGATCGCGATCTCCTCGGCACTCACCGTCGGCGACAAGGCACTCAGCGACGCGGTCGGCAGCAGCGCCCCGGTGCTGATCGTGCTCGGCGCGATGCTGATCGGCGGCATCGCCGGCTCGCTGCTGCGGATCGAGCAGCGGCTGGAGGGCTTCGGCGCCTGGATGCAGCACCGGTTCGACCGCGGCGAGGGCGAGGGCAAGTTCGTCGAAGGGTTCGTGTCCGCGTCGATGGTGTTCTGCGTCGGCCCGCTGACGTTCCTCGGCGCGCTGTCCGACGGCCTCGGCCGTGGCGCGGACCAGCTGTTCCTGAAGGCGGTCCTCGACGGCTTCACCAGCATCGCCTTCGCGGCGTCCTTCGGCTGGGGCGTCGCTGCCTCCGCACTCGTCGTACTCGTGGTGCAGGGATCGATGACGGCAGTGGGAGCGGTACTGGGCGACGTACTGCCTGACGCACATGTCACCGCGCTCGGCGCCACCGGCGGCGTGATGCTCATCGGGGTGGCGCTCAGACTCCTGAAACTCAAGCAGGTAGCTGTCGCAGACCTGCTGCCCGCTCTGATCGTCGCGCCGCTGCTGGTCCAGTTGCTCGTCGTGATCCGCAACTGAACCAGCAGCGACAGCGTCAGTCCTCGCCCAGATAGGCCTTCCGGACCGAGTCGTTCACCAGCAGGTCGCGACCGGTGCCGGACAGCACGATCTTCCCGACCTCGAGCACGTACCCGAAGTCGGCGCGCTTCAGCGCCGCCTGGGCGTTCTGCTCGACCAGCAGGATCGTCGTACCCTGCTTCTGCAGCTCCGTCACGGTGGACATGATCCGCTTCATCATCAGCGGCGACAGGCCCATCGACGGCTCGTCCAGCATCAGCAGCTTCGGCCGGCTCATCATCGCCCGGCCCATCGCCAGCATCTGCTGCTCACCGCCCGAGAACGTCCCGGCCGGCTGCTTGCGCCGCTCCCCCAGGATCGGGAACAGGTCGTACGCCGCCTGCAGATCGGTGCGCACCCCCGCCGGATCCTTGCGGGAGAACGCGCCCAGCATCAGGTTCTCCTCGACCGAGAGCCGCGGGAAGATCCGCCGCCCCTCGGGCGAGTGCGCCAGACCGCGGGTGACGATGTCGTGCGCCGCCACGTGGTCGATCCGCTCGCCCTGGAACCAGACCTCGCCGGACGTCGGCCGGAGCAGGCCCGAGATCGTCTTCAGCGTGGTGGTCTTGCCGGCGCCGTTGGTGCCGATCAGCGACACCACCTGCCCCTGCTCCACGCTGAAGCTGATCTTCTTCACCGCGACGATCTTGCCGTAGGCAACTTCCAGGTCCTTGACCTCGAGCATGGCGGTCATGCCTGCTCCTTCCCTGGTACGTCGTCCTGCGGCCGGTCGTCCTCGTCGTCCTCGCCGGTGCCGATGTAGGCCTCGATCACCCGCGGGTCGGACTGCACCTCGTCGGGCGAGCCCTCGATCAGGGCCTGGCCCTGGACCAGACAGAGCACCCGGTCGCAGAGGTTGAAGATGAACCGCATGTCGTGCTCGATCACCACCACCGCGAGGCCGGCGTCCCGGATCTTGAAGATCAGGTCGCTGGCCTGCCGGGTCTCCTGCGGGTTCATACCGGCCGTCGGCTCGTCCAGCAGGATGAGCTTCGGGTCGGTGGCCAGCGCCCGGGCGATCTCGAGCCGGCGCTGGTCGCCGTACGGCATGTTCCGGGCCAGGTGCTCGGAAGACTTGCCCAGACCGACGAAGTCCAGCAGCTCCTGGGCCCGCAGCCGGGTGGCCGCCTCCTCGTGCCGGAACTTCGGCCCGTGGATCACCGACGTGAACGCGCCCGCGCTGGTCCGGCAGTACCGGCCGACCATCACGTTCTCCAGCGCGGTCATGTTCGCGAACAGCCGGATGTTCTGGAACGTCCGCGCCATCCCGGCCCGGACCACGGCCCGCGGCTTCGGTGGCAACGGCGCCAGTTCGCCCGGCTCGGGCGGCGTCAGCCCCGGGTTCTCCTGCAGCAGCGGCGTGTCCTTCATCCCGCCGCCGCGCCTCCGCTGCGGCAGGAAGAACATCGGCGCCCGCTTCCGCGCCGGCGAGCCGGCGAACCGGACCTGGCCGCTGGTCGGCTTGTAGAGGCCGGTCAGGCAGTTGAAGAACGTCGTCTTGCCGGCACCGTTCGGGCCGATCAGACCGACGATCTCGCCCTGCCGGACGCTCAGGCTGACGTCGTTCACGGCCAGCAGACCGCCGAACCGCATCGTCACACCGGTTGCCTCGAGCACCGTTTCGCCGGTCGCCGCCGGCCGGTCCACGTCCTGCACGGTGGTCATTTCGCCTCCCCGGTGACGAGTTGTTCTTCTTCGACCACGTCGGCCAGTTCCTCGTCCTCCTCGTGGAACTCCAACTGCCTTCGTCTGCTCGCGACCAGCCCCTCGGGCCGGAACCGCATCATCAGCACCAGCAGCGCACCGAACATCAGCAGCCGGTACTCGGAGAAGAACCGCAGCTTCTCCGGCAGCAGCTTCAGGATCGTCGCACCCAGCAACACGCCGGCGATCGTGCCCATACCGCCCAGCACGATCGCGGCCAGCAGGAACGCCGACTCGATGAACTGGTACTGGTCCGGGCTGACCGCGGCGTCCTGGTGGGCCTTGATGGTGCCGGCCAGACCGGCCAGGAAGGCCCCGACCGCGAACGCGAGCAGCTTCAGCCCGAAGACGTTCACGCCCATCGCCTCGGCGGCCTTCTCGTCCTCCCGGATCGCCACCCAGCCGCGGCCGATCCGGCTGTTGTTCAACCGGGCGAAGACCAGGATCACGAACCCGATCAGCACCAGCAACAGGAAGTAGTAGTTCGAGAACCGGCCCAGGTCGATCGGGCCCAAGGTGTGGCTGTCGCCGAAGTTGAAGCCGCCGATCTTCAGGTCCGGGATACCTGGTACGCCGTTCGGGCCGTTGGTCAGGTTCGGGCCGTTGTTGCCGTCCAGGTTGCCCATCGTGAACCGGAAGATCTCACCGAAGCCGAGCGTGACGATCGCCAGGTAGTCGCCGGAGACCCGCAGCGTCGGCGTACCGATGATGAGTCCCAGGATCATCGAGACACAGGCACCGAGCAGCACCACGACCAGGAACGGCGGCTTCCAGTGCACCGTCGCGAACGCCGACTGCGACAGCACCGCCGCCGTGTACGAACCGGCGCCGAGGAACGCGATGTACCCGAGGTCCAGCAGGCCGGCCAGGCCGACCACGATGTTCAGGCCCATCGCGGTGGCGCTGAAGATCAGCACCTGGTTCGCGATCGACATGTTCGCGTCCGACCCGTTCTGGGTGAACGGGAACAGGAACGCGACCACGAACGCGGCCAGCGTCAGCACCCGCTTGCGGCGCTGGGCGACGTGACCGATCCACGACAGCGCACCGCTGCGGAACAACGCCGTGGCGACCACGGCGATGAACACCAGGCAGAGGATGAACGACCAGGCGTCCTGCAGGCCGAGCGCGTACGCCGCGGCGTACAGGATCGAGCCCATCAGCACCGCGATCGCCAGGATCTCGAACCAGCCCGGCAGCCGGGCCTCGCTCATGTCCCGGAGTTGCCGCAACGGCAGCATCCAGGCCGCGGCCGCGAGCAGCAGCGCGCCGAGGAGCGACACGTACCCGCCCGGGTTCACGTTGATGAAACCGGCCGACTCGGTACCGATCGCGATCACGATCAGCACCATGTACAGAGCCAGACCGGTGCCGAGCATCCGCAACCCGAGGGTCGCGTCCAGCCAGGTGCCCAGCTTGGTCAGCGGGCCCTTCTCGGCCAGCAGCAGGACGAGCGACAGCACCGCGCCCAGGATCGCGAGGATCTGCAGGCCGCCCGGATTGAAGTTGAGCGACAGGTCGTTCAGGATCTGGCTGTCGTAGCTCCAGGACAGGAACGACCCGACAACCAGCAGCGCCACGCCGGCGATGCCCAGCGGCCACGCGATCGGCTTGCCCGGCTTCGAGACCGCGGCCCCGATCTCCTTGTCCTCAGGTGTCTTCACGTCGGTCATGCCCGGTCCACCACCCTCGCGCCGAGCAGGCCCTGCGGCCTGAACACCAGAACCAGAATCAGGATCACGAACGCCCAGACGTCCTTCCAGGTGCTACCGCCGAACTGGCCCGGGATGTACTGCGTGGCCATCGCCTCGACCACACCGAGTACGAGACCGCCGACAACCGCGCCGTACACGTTGCCGATACCGCCCAGAACCGCGGCGGTGAACGCCTTCAGGCCGGCCAGGAAGCCCATCCGGAAGTCGATGTTGTTGTTCTGCAGACCCTGCGAGACACCCGCGATCGCGGCGAGCACCGCGCCGAGGGCGAACGCGACCACGATGATCCGGTCCACGTTGATACCCATCAGCCGGGCCGTGTCCGGGTCCTGCGACACGGCCTGCATACCGCGGCCGAGCCGGGTCCGGTTGATGAAGAACCACAGCAGTACGGCGCAGACCGCGAGCGCCGCGACCGTGAAGATCGCCGACCGCTGGATCGTCACACCGCCGACCTGCAGCGCCTTGCCGGTCACCACGTCGAGCTGCGGGAACGGGATCCGCGCCTTCGCACTCGGCCACTCGACCTTCCGGAGCACCGTCTTGAACAGCACCCAGCCGGCCTCCGCGACGACCGCTGCCGCGGCGGCGCTCGCGGCCAGCGTCCGAACGTCGATGTGCACCTGCGCACGCTGCTTCGTGGCCAGGCCGAGGAGCACACCCACGCCGGTACCGACGATCGCACCGCCGACAATCGCCACCACGACATACAGCGCCGAGAGGTCCGTGCTGATCAGCAGGACTACGCCCCACAGCAGCACCGCACCGGCGCCCGCACCGATCAGCGGGGCCCGGTCGTACCACTTGGTGACCGGGTGGTTCAGATTCGCTCCGCTCTGCCGGACGCCGACGACATAGCCGACCCCGATCGCGAGCCCGGCGAACACCACCACGGTCCAGGCCGGGAGTTCGTAGAACAGCCGGATGAACTCCTGCAGGAACACGGAGATGCCGATCGCCGTGATCAGCGGTGCCAGACGTGGCGCGTTCCGCAGGGGACGGTACGCGATACGTTCCATCAGCACCGCGGTACTGACCGACGCGATCATCGCGCCGACGATCATCACCGGCAGGATCCACACGCTGGTCTGACCGTTGAAGAACAACAGGTACGTCGTCAGCGCGCCGAACGCGCCGATCATGAACACCTCGCCGTGAGCGAAGTTGATGAGCTGCACGATGCCGTACACGACGGTGTATCCGACCGCGATCAAGGCGTACAGCGAGCCCAAGGTCAACCCGTTGACGAGCTGCTGGAAGAACTGGTCCACGTCGACCTCCCATCTGCCTCGGTTGTGACATGCCAGGGGGGTGGGAGGATCACTCCCACCCCCGAGACATGAGGTCGACCCTGCTTACTTGTCCTCGAACGCCTTGGTCTCGACGGTGGCCCACTTGCCACCGGCAACCTTGTAGACGGTCAGCACCTTCGAGGTGGTGTCGCCGTACTGGTCGAAGGCCACCTTCCCGGTCACGCCGTCGAAGGAGACCTTGCTCATGGCATCGACCGTCGCCTGGCGCGCGGACTCGACGTCCTTGGCGTCCTTCAGCGACACCTTCAGGGCGTCGATGATCGCGTTCGCCGCGTCGTAGGAGTAGCCGCCGTACGCCGCGTACGGCTCCTTGAAGCCGGCCGCGTTGTAGTCCGAGACGAACTTCTTCGCCGAGTCCAGCGAGTCCACCGGCGCGCCGACCGAGGTGGCCAGGTCGTTGTCGCTGGTCTTACCGGCCAGGGTGATGTACTTCGGGTCGTAGATACCGTCGCCGCCCATCAGCGGGACGTTCAGGCCGGCGGCCTTCGCCTGCTGCGACAGCGGGCCGGCCTGCGGGTACTCGCCGCCGTAGTAGATCGCCTGCGGGTTCGACGGCTTGATCGCCGTCAGCGCCGCCTGGTAGTTCGAGTCGTCCGGGTTGATCGTCTGGGCCGCGGTGATCGTGCCGCCCAGCTTCTTGAACTCCTCGGTGAAGGTGCCGACCAGGCCCTGGCCGTACGCCTTCTTGTCGTGGATCGTGGCGACCTTGGTGATCTTCGCGGTCTCGTACAGGTACCGCGCCGCGAACGGGCCCTGGACCGCGTCCGTGGTGCAGGTCCGGAAGTACGTCGGGTACGGCCGCTTCGGGTCGGTCTGCCAGTTGGCGCCCTGGGTCAGGCCCGGGCCGGTGTTGGCCGGCGAGACCTGGACGATCTTCGCCGCGGCGAGAACCGGCTGGACCTGCTGGCTGACGCTGGTGTTCAGCGTGCCGACGACGCCGATCACGTCCTTGTCGCTGGAGAGCGCGGTAGCCGCGTTCTTACCGGGGTCCGGCTTGGCCTCGTCGTCCTTCGGCACGACCTCGAGCTTCCAGCCCGGGATCGCGTTGGAGTCGTTGGCCTGCTTCACAGCGAGTTCGACGGAGTGCTGGATACCCAGACCCAGGGCCGACAAGTCTCCGGACAGCGGCGCGATGACGCCGATCTTCGCGGTCTTGGTCGAGCCCCCGGAGCCCCCGCCAGAGTTGTTGCCACTGCGTGAACCGCAGGCAGTCAGGGCCAACGACGCAACGATCAGCGTCGCGCCGACCCGTACTACGGAACGCTGCTGCACTGTTCCTCCAATGTCTGGATAGTCCCAGCGAGACCGGGACTCTCGCGCATTTGCCGCGAGCATCCGCAGGTTAGACCCGGCGATGGTCCCAAGCGAACAGCGCACTGCCTGTGTTGTGAGGTCGTTACCCCGGTAAGCATCGTCTTATCACCTGGATACTGACCCCGCAGGTGTGGCAGTGACGTAGGGTCAGCAGGCGAACTACCTCGGTGAGATTCGGTACCCGTCAATCGGCCGGACCGCCACGGTTCGTCACGATTGCGCCGCCGGGTTCACCTCACGGTCACGACACGCCGGTATTGCAGGCGGATCACGGCCCGGTCATGCTCGCGCCGTCCACAGGTTGTCCTCAGGAGTCGCCGGCCTCGTTGACGACAAGTTCCGCGACCTGACGCATCGAGACCCGCTTGTCCATCGCTGTCTTCTGGATCCACCGGAACGAGTCCGGCTCCGACAGCCCGAACTTGGTCTGCAGGATCGACTTCGCCCGGTCCACCAGCTTCCGCGTCTCCAGCCGCTCGGCCAGGTCCGCGACCTCCCGCTCCAGCTCGGCGAGCTCGACGTACCGGGAGGCGGCGATCTCGATCGCGGGCAACAGGTCCGCCTTCGAGAACGGCTTCACCAGGTACGCCATCGCGCCCGCGTCCCGGGCCCGCTCGACCAGTTCCCGCTGCGAGAACGCGGTCAGCATCAGCACCGGCGCGATCCGCTCCCCCGCGATCTTCTCCGCCGCACTCAACCCGTCCAGCTTCGGCATCTTCACATCGAGGATCACCAGATCCGGCCGCTGCTCGATCGCCAGCCGGATCGCCTCCTCCCCGTCCCCCGCCTGCCCGACGACGTCATACCCCTCTTCCGCGAGCATCTCAGCCAGATCCATCCGAATCAGAGCCTCGTCCTCAGCGATCACCACACGCTTAGCAGTCACACCCGACACCTTATCGACCACCATCAGGACTTCGCCCCGACAAACCCGTCCAACACCGCCACACCTTCCTTCCGACTGACCGCCACCACGTTGGGCCGAGGCCGCCGCCACTTGATACCCAGCCGATCCAGCGCATCCGTCAGTATGTTGCGGATGTCCTCCGACTCGTTGGAGAACATGTAGTAGTACCGCTTCCCGTCCGGCTTACTCGCCCAGTTCATGAACCGGCACCCGTCGGACTGGAAGAGCCCGCGCAACAGCTGTTCGGGGTACTTGGCAACAATCTCCCGCTGCCAGTCCGCCAACTCGATCTTCCGCCGATGTTTCAGCCCCGGCCCATGCTGCGGGAACAGGCACGGCCAGTGCTTCCACCGAGCCTCCGTCCGCACGTAGCCGACGCCGCGACGCGGACACGGACTCGCGGTCGGCTTGACCAGCTTCATGGTCTCGAAGATCTCGCGATTGAGATCCGGGTACTTCTCGTCGTTGGCTATCTGCAGCGTGAACACGCCCCGCCGCGCCTTCGCGATGTGCCCGTCGCCGAGATACCACCCCAGCAACAACGCGTACGCCACCTCATCCAACTCGGCACCGTCACACCGCGGACACGGCGACAGCGGGTAACCGCCACCACGAACACGGCCTTCCTTCTGGTAGCGACGCCGCCACGTCCGAATCGTCCGCAGCGCCACCCCGTGGATCTCCGCGTTCACCCGATCAGGCACACCCTCGTCGGACATCCTCAGTGCGGACTCCACCGTCTCCCGCGACCTGAAGTGAGCCATGAGACATGATCACGCCGACCGCCGACAGTTTTCAGGTTGAGCAACCCGATGGGCTAGGATCGTCGAGCGCGCATCGAGCGCGAATGCCCTGGTAGCCCAATCGGCAGAGGCCGCGCTCTCAAACAGCGTCCAGTGTGGGTTCGAGTCCCACCCAGGGCACAGAAATCTGTCGGTGCCGCCCGCGAAACTCGGCTCATGTACGACGAGCGGACGCGGGCGGTCGCACTCGAAGCGATCGGCTCCGGCGAGAGTCTGAACTCGATCAGCAAGCGGCTCGGGATCAGCCGGGCGGCGCTGCGGGACTGGCGCGATCGCTCGGCTCGTCCGGAGCGGGTGAGCGAATGTCCGCGATGCGGCACAGGCTCGCTCGACGAACCGTCGTACGTGCATCTGCTGGGGCTGTATCTCGGGGATGGTTGCCTGTCGCGGCACCGCCGGGACGTGTACGCGCTGCGGGTCGCGTGCGATGACGTCTGCCCGCGGTTGATCGACGAGGCGGAGTACGTCATACGCGCCGTCCATCCGAGCCGCCCTGTGCACCGCGTGCAGGCGGTTGGCTGTACGTCGGTTGCCTCGTACTGGAAGCACTGGCCGTGCCTGTTCCCGCAGCACGCACCCGGCCGGAAACATCTGCGGAAGATCGAACTGGAGGGGTGGCAGCGGCAGATTGTTGCCCAGTACCCCGAGCTGTTCCTCCGCGGCCTCTTCAACTCCGACGGCTGCCGCGTCGCGAACTGGACGACGCGCACAGTCGCCGGCCACACCAAGCGCTACGACTACGCGCGCTACATGTTCTCGCACGAGTCCCCCGACATCATGCACCTCTGCCAACAGGCCCTCGACCTACTCCACATCCCCTGGCGAATGCCCCGCCCCAACGCCCTCTCCGTAGCCCGCCGTGAAGCCGTCGCCCGCCTGGACACCTTCATCGGCCCGAAGAACTAGACAAACCAAGGCGGCATTCAGCAAGCGTCCAGCAACGCACCGCCCCAGCCCATGTACGAGTCCCGGTTCTACGTGTGCCCCGGGGCTGTCGTGGAAGTGGTTGAGGCGGGCGGTCAGGTGACCGTCCGCCTCGAGTAGCACTTCTGTTGTCAGCTGTTCTTACGGGTTGGGGCTGCGGTAGGCCGGGGCGATTCCCTCGATGGCGTCGCCCATGCGGTGGACTCGGAGGGCGTTGGTGGAGCCGGGGATGCTGGGTGGGGAGCCGGCGACGATGACCACCAGGTCGCCCTTTTGGAGGATGCCGAGTTCGAGGAGGCGCTGGTCTACCTGGCGGACCATTTCGTCGGTGTGTTCGACGGTGGGGACGATGTGGGTGGTGATGCCCCAGACGACGCTCAGCCAGGAGCTGACCGACGGGACCGGGGTGAAGGCCAGCAGGGGGACCTCGGTGCGGTAGCGCGCGAGGCGGAGGGCCGTGTCACCGGACTGGGTGAACGCGATCAGGTACTTCGCGTCCAGCCGCTCGGCCACGTCGGCGGCCGCGCGGGCGATCACGCCGCCCTTGGTCTTCGGCTCCCACTCGATCTCCTGGACCCGGCCGAGGCCGTGTTCCTCGGTGGACTCCACGATCCGGGCCATCGTCTTCACGGTCTCGATCGGGAACCGGCCGACGCTGGTCTCGCCGGACAGCATCACCGCGTCGGCGCCGTCGAGTACGGCGTTGGCGACGTCGGAGGCCTCCGCCCGGGTCGGCCGCGGCGCGGAGATCATCGACTCGAGCATCTGCGTGGCGACGATGACCGGCTTCGCGTTCAGCCGGGCCTGGTCGATGATCAGCTTCTGGACCAGCGGGACCTCCTCGAGCGGGAGCTCCACGCCGAGGTCGCCGCGGGCGACCATGAACCCGTCGAAGGCCTCGACGATCTCGTCCAGGTTGGCGACCGCCTGCGGCTTCTCGATCTTGGCGACGACCGGGAGCCGCAGCCCCTCCTCGTCCATGATCTTGTGCACGAGCTGGATGTCGGCGGCGTCGCGCACGAACGACAGCGCGATCATGTCGGCCGGCAGGTGCAGCGCCCAGCGCAGGTCCTCGGCGTCCTTCTCGGACAGCGCGGGCACGCTCACCGACACGCCCGGCAGGTTGATGCCCTTGTGGTTGGAGACCGGTCCGCCGACGGTGACCCGGCAGATGACGTCGGTCTCGGTGACCTCCTCGGCGACCAGCGCGATCCGGCCGTCGTCGATCAGCAGCTGGTCACCGGGGTTCACGTCGCCCGGCAGGCCGTCGTACGTCGTCCCGCAGATGGTCTGGTCGCCCGGCACCTCCCGGGTGGTGATCGTGAAGCGCTCGCCGTAGGTCAGGGTGGCCTTGCCCTCGGCGAACTCGGCCAGCCGGATCTTCGGGCCCTGGAGGTCGACGAGGATGCCGACGTTGTTCCCGGTCTCCGCGGCGGCGGTGCGGATCCGTTGGTAGATCCGCTCGTGCTCGGCATGGGCACCGTGGCTCAGGTTGAGCCTGGCGACGTCCATACCGGCTTGGACGAGTTCCGTGATGCGCTCCGGGGCGGCCGTAGCCGGGCCGAGCGTACAAACGATCTTTGCGCGACGCACGTCACAAAACCCTACTCCTGCAAACCACTGCCCCCGCTGGTCCGCCCCCCTTACTGGACAGTTAACAACCGGGGAACTCCTCGCCGGATCGCTGAATCGTCAAGAGGACAAGGGGGTGTAGGCCCCGACGGTGATGTCGCCGGTGAGTTCGGCGGTGACCGTCTGGAGGCCGACCGGATTGCCCTTCAGGTACGTGATCAGGGTGACCTCACCCGGCCGCCGCAGCGTGTAGCCGAGGGCGAAGGCGTACGCCGCTCCCCCGGTCGTGCCGTTCGTGTACGTCGTGACCGGCCGCCCGTCGACGACCTTGGTCTCCGGCCCGACCTGGTGATGCAGGTGCCCCGACAGCAGCAGCGTCGCGCAGCCCCGGGACGCGGTGTCCGCGAACGACGACGGATCGTGGACGACGAAGGTGGAGATCCGCTTGTCCGACGGCTGGTCGCAGGCGACGTCGGCGAGCCGCTTGGACTGGTGGTCGACGGTCTCGTCGCCGGGCTGGTCCGCGCTGCCGAGCCCGGTCCTGGTCGGGTCGCTGTCGCCGAGGAACCGGATCCCGTCGACCTCGACCGGCTTGCTGTCCAGCACGGTGAAGCCGCTCTTGCGGTACGCCGCCTCGACGTGCCCGCCCGCGTCGTGGTTGCCGGCCACCGCGACCACCTTGAAGTCCTTGAAGTGCTGACGCAGCGAGTTGACGCTGAACATCTCCCACTCCTGCCCGGAGGAGGTGTCGTCGCCGGCGTCGATCAGCAGTTTCGCCCCGGCGGCCTTGGCGATCTCGGCCGCGACCGGGTCCATCCCGATGTTGTCGTGCCGGTCGTTGACCTGGATCGCGACCTTCTCGTCCTTGCCCGGCTGATGGATCTGGCCCTTGACGCCGTCGACCTTGTCCTTGAGCTGTCCGTAGAACTGGGTCGACCGCTGGTACGTCTCGACGGCGGTCCTGATCACCCCGACGCCGCCGGTGGTGGAGAACCCGGCGGCCACCTCGACCCCCTTGAGCTGGTCGTCCAGGTCGAGCTGCGGCAGCAGCTGCGCCAGCGAGACCCACTGGGTCGCCGGCGCCTCGACCCGGCGCATCCGGCCCGGCCCGAAGATCGACGCAATCGTGATCAGCATCGCGACCAGTACGACGATCGCCCGGTGCTCGACCCGCCGTTCGTGCCGGTGCACGAGGTGCCAGAGCTCGCGGCGGCGCCGTACGCCGATCATCGTCCACAGCGTGGCGACCAGTACGACGGCCAGGAACCCGGTGCCCGCTCCGGCGAGCGCGTCGTCGACCGCCATCTCCTGGACGGTCTGCTGGATCCGCGCGATCTCACCTTCGGGCTGGGCGGCGATCAGCGCGTCCCGGTTGATCAGGTCGGTGAGGTTCGCGGCGTCGGTCTCCTGGACGTCGATGTAGACGCCGATCCCGAGCGGGTCGCTGCTGGCGAGCCGGAACCGCGGCAGCACCGCGCCGAGGTCGACGGTCGCGTGCCCATCGAACGTCGGTGACACGACCGCCGCGTGCGCACCGATCGTGACCCGCTCGGAGTCGTTCACGAACGCGAACAGCCCGACCACGACCGAGGTCGCCACGAAGAGCACGCTCAACGCGGCCCAGGGCGCCATCGCCCGGAGCCGCGTCTTCGTCATCAGCCGCCTGACCACGGTCCCCAACCTACCGAGAAGCCCCACCCTGGGTCCGGCACACCGCGCCGGACACCGAGAGTGGTGCTGCGATCTCAGACTGCGAGCGGCCGGGCGGTCGGCGGGATCGGGGTCGGCAGCGTCGACGACCCGGTGAGGTGCGCGTCCACGCCGCCGGCGCAGGACCGGCCCTCGGCGATCGCCCACACGATCAGCGACTGGCCGCGGCCGGCGTCACCGCAGGCGAACACCCCCTCGACCGAGGTCTGGTACTGCTTGTCCCGCTTCACGTTGCCGCGCTCGTCGAGCTCGACACCGAGCTGCTCGAGGAAGCCCTCGCGCTCCGGCCCGAGGAAGCCCATCGCCAGCAGCACGAGCTGGGCCGGGATGGTCCGCTCGGTCCCTTCGACCGGCGCGAACCTGCCATCGGCGAACTTCACCTCGACCAGGTTCAGCGCGGACACGTTGCCGTCGGCATCGGCCTCGAAGTTCACCGTGGAGACGGCGTATACCCGGTCGCCGCCCTCCTCGTGCGCGGACGCGACCCGGTAGATCATCGGGTACGTCGGCCACGGCTGGTTGCCCGGGCGCTCCTCAGAGGGCCGCGGCATGATCTCCAGCTGGGTCACCGACCGGGCGCCCTGACGGTGCGCCGTACCGAGGCAGTCGGCGCCGGTGTCGCCGCCGCCGATGATCACCACGTCCTTGCCGGTAGCAACGATCTGGTCCTCGACCGGCTGCCCGAGCGCGACCCGGTTGGCCTGCGGCAGGTACTCCATCGCCTGGTGGATCCCGCCGTACTCGCGGCCCGGTACCGGCAGGTCGCGCGCGGCGGTGGAGCCGGTCGCGATCACGACCGCGTCGTACCGCTGCTTGAGCTGGGTCCCGGTGACGTCCACGCCGACGTTGACGCCGGAGCGGAAGACCGTGCCCTCCTCCTTCATCTGCTGGATCCGGCGGTCGACCTGTTCCTTCTCCATCTTGAACTCGGGGATGCCGTACCGCAGCAGGCCGCCGGGCTTGTCGGCCCGTTCGTACACCGCGACCGTGTGTCCCGCGCGGGTCAGCTGCTGGGCAGCGGCCAGGCCGGCCGGCCCGGAGCCGACGACCGCGATCGTCTTACCGGTCAGCCATTCGGGCGGCTGCGGCTTGACGTCGCCGGTCTCCCAGGCCTTGTCGATGATCGCGACCTCGACGTTCTTGATCGTCACCGGGTCCTGGTTGATGCCGAGCACGCAGGCGGTCTCGCACGGCGCCGGGCACAGCCGCCCGGTGAACTCCGGGAAGTTGTTGGTGGCGTGCAACCGCTCGATCGCCGACGACCAGTCGTCCCGCCAGACCAGATCGTTCCACTCCGGGATCAGGTTGCCCAGCGGGCAACCGTTGTGGCAGAACGGGATGCCGCAGTCCATGCAGCGGCCGGCCTGCTTGCTGATGATCGGCAGCAACGCCTTGCCGGGCCCGCCGGGGTAGACCTCTTTCCAGTCCTGCACCCGCTCGCCGACCGGCCGCCGGTCGGCGACCTCGCGGCCGGTGGTCAGGAATCCCTTGGGGTCAGCCATCAGATGGCCTCCATCATCGCTCGCGTGGTCGCGTCCTCGTCCAGCCCGTCGCGCTCGGCGGCCGCCTTGGCCGCCAGCACCCGGGCGTAGTCGCGCGGCATCACTGTGGTGAAACGCGGACCAGCGGCGGCCCAGTCGGCGAGCAGTTTCGCCGCCCGTTCCGAGCCGGTCTCCTCGTGGTGCCGCCGGACCAGGTCCTGCAGCAGCTCGGACTCCGCCGCGTCGGCCGGCCGCAGGTCGACCAGCTCCGGGTTGACCAGCGCGGGGTCCAGGTCGAGTACGTGGGCCACGCCGCCCGACATACCCGCCGCGAAGTTCCGGCCGACGGCGCCCAGTACGACGACACGTCCGCCGGTCATGTACTCGCAGGCGTGGTCGCCGACCGCTTCGACGACCGCGGTGGCGCCGGAGTTCCGGACGCAGAACCGCTGCCCGGCACCGCCGCTGATGAACAGTTCGCCGGACGTCGCGCCGTACGCGATCACGTTGCCGGCGATGATCTGGTCGGCGGCGTCGAACCGGGCCTTGCGGTCCGGCCGGATGACCACCCGGCCGCCGGACAGGCCCTTGCCGACGTAGTCGTTGGCGTCACCCTCGAGCCGCAGGGTGACCCCGCGCGGCACGAAGGCGGCGAACGAGTTGCCGGCCGACCCGGTGAAGGTCAGGTCGATCGTCCCGTCCGCGAGCCCGGCGGCCTGGTACCGCTTGGTGATCTCGTGGCCGAGCATCGTGCCGACGGTCCGGTTCACGTTCCGGATCGCGACCTGCGCCCGGACCGGTTCGCCGTTCTCGAGCGCGGGCCGGCAGATCCGGATCAGCTCGTTGTCGAGCGCCTTGTCCAGCCCGTGGTTCTGCTCGACGGTCTGGTGCAGCGCCGCACCCTCCGGCAGCGCCGGCACGTGCAGGATCGGCGACAGGTCGAGCCCGTCGGCCTTCCAGTGGTCGACCGCGCGCTCGACGTCCAGTACCTCGGCGTGCCCGATCGCCTCGTCCAGCGTCCGGAAGCCGAGCTCGGCCAGGTACTCGCGGACCTCCTCGGCGATGAACTCGAAGAAGTTCACCACGAACTCCGGCTTGCCGGAGAACCGCTCGCGCAGCACCGGGTTCTGCGTCGCGACACCGACCGGGCAGGTGTCCAGGTGGCAGACGCGCATCATGATGCAGCCCGACACGACCAGCGGAGCGGTCGCGAAACCGTACTCCTCGGCGCCGAGCAGCGCCGCGATCACGACGTCCCGCCCGGTCTTCAGCTGGCCGTCGGTCTGGACCACGATCCGGTCCCGCAACCCGTTCAGCAGCAGCGTCTGCTGGGTCTCGGCGAGGCCGAGCTCCCAGGGACCGCCCGCGTGCTTCAGCGAGGTCAGCGGCGCCGCGCCGGTGCCGCCGTCGTGGCCGGAGATCAGTACGACGTCCGCGTGCGCCTTGGAGACACCCGCGGCGATCGTGCCGACGCCGACCTCGGAGACCAGCTTCACGTGGATCCGCGCCCGCGGATTCGCGTTCTTCAGGTCGTGGATCAGCTGCGCCAGGTCCTCGATCGAGTAGATGTCGTGGTGCGGCGGCGGCGAGATCAGGCCGACGCCGGGCGTCGAGTGCCGGGTGTTCGCCACCCACGGGTACACCTTCGGGCCGGGCAGCTGCCCGCCCTCGCCGGGCTTCGCGCCCTGCGCCATCTTGATCTGGATGTCGTCGGAGTTCGTCAGGTACTCCGCGGTGACGCCGAAGCGCCCGGACGCGACCTGCTTGATCGAGCTCCGCCGGGCCGGGTCGTACAGCCGGTCGGCGTCCTCGCCGCCCTCACCGGTGTTCGACTTGCCGCCGAGCTGGTTCATCGCGATCGCCAGCGTGGTGTGCGCCTCGGCGCTGATCGAGCCGTAGCTCATCGCACCGGTGGAGAACCGCTTCACGATCGCGCTGACGGGCTCGACCTCGTCGATCGAGATCGGCGCGCGGCCGGAGTTGAACCCGAACAACCCGCGCAGCGTCATCAGCCGCTCGGACTGCTCGTTCACCCGGGACGTGTACTGCTTGAAGATGTCGTACCGCCCGGTGCGGGTGCTGTGCTGCAGCCGGAACACCGTGTCCGGGTCGAACAGGTGCGGCTCGCCCTCGCGGCGCCACTGGTACTCGCCGCCGATCTCGAGCTTGCGGTGCGCGGGCAGGATCCCGTCCGCCGGGTACGCGCGCAGGTGCCGACGGCGGACCTCCTCGGCGATCGTGTCCAGGCCGACGCCGCCGATCCGGGACGACGTACCGGTGAAGTAGATGTCGACCAGGAACGGGGACAGCCCGTTCGCCTCGAAGATCTGGGCACCCGTGTACGACGCGACGGTCGAGACACCCATCTTCGACATCACCTTGAGGACGCCCTTGCCGAGCGATTTCACCACGTTGCGGACCGCCTGCTCCGGCTCGATGCCGGGCAGGTAGGTGCCCTGGCGGCACAGGTCCTCGACGGACTCCAGCGCCAGGTACGGGTTGATCGCCGCGGCGCCGTACCCCATCAGGAGCGCGACGTGGTGGACCTCGCGGACGTCACCGGCCTCGACGACCAGGCCGACCTGGGTGCGGGTCTTCTCGCGGACCAGGTGGTGGTGGATCGCCGAGGTCAGCAGCAGCGACGGGATCGGCGCGCTGTCCGCGTTCGAGTGCCGGTCGGACAGCACCAGGATCCGGGCGCCGTCGGTGATCGCGGCGCTCGCCTCGGCGCACAGCTCGTCGAGCCGGGTGCGGAGCGCCTCGCCGCCGCCCTCCACGTCGTACACACCGCGCAGCACCGTGGTGGCCAGGCCGGGCATGTCGCCGTCGAGGTTGATGTGCCGGAGCTTGGCCAGCTCGTCGTTGGTGATCACCGGGAACGGGATCACCACCTGCCGGCAGGACGCCGGGCTCGGGTTGAGCAGGTTGGACTCCGGGCCGAGGCTGGACGACAGCGAGGTCACCAGCTCCTCGCGGATCGCGTCCAGCGGCGGGTTCGTGACCTGCGCGAACAGCTGCGCGAAGTAGTCGAACAGCAGCCGCGGCCGGTCGCTCAGCACCGCGATCGGGGTGTCGGTACCCATCGAGCCGATCGGCTCGGCACCGGACCTCGCCATCGGCGTGAGGATGACCCGCAGCTCCTCCTCGGTGTACCCGAACACCTGCTGGCGGCGGGTCACCGACGCGTGGCTGTGGACGACGTGCTCGCGCTCGTGCAGGTCCTCGAACCGGATCAGCCCGGCGTGCAGCCACTCGTCGTACGGGTGCTCGGCCGCGAGCGTGTTCTTCACCTCGGTGTCGGTGATGATCCGGTGTGCGTCGACGTCGACCAGGAAGATCCGGCCCGGCTCGAGCCGGCCCTTCTCGGTCACGGTCGCCGGGTCGATGTCGAGTACGCCGGCCTCGGACGCGAGGACGACGAGACCGTCGTCGGTGACCCAGTACCGCGAGGGCCGCAGGCCGTTGCGGTCCAGCACCGCGCCGACCTTCGTGCCGTCGGAGAAGACCACCGACGCCGGGCCGTCCCACGGCTCCATCAGCGTCGAGTGGAACTCGTAGAACGCTCGCCGCTTCGGGTCCATCGTGGCGGCGTTCTCCCACGCCTCCGGGATCATCATCAGCATCGCGTGCGGCAGCGAGCGGCCGCCGAGGTGCAGCAGTTCCAGGACCTCGTCGAAGGACGCGGAGTCGGACGCTTCCGGCGTACAGATCGGGAAGAGCTGCTCGAGGTCACCCGGGATCAGGTCGCTGGACAGCAGCGCCTCGCGGGCGCGCATCCAGTTCCGGTTGCCCTGGACGGTGTTGATCTCGCCGTTGTGGGCGATGTAGCGGTACGGGTGCGCCAGCGGCCAGGACGGGAACGTGTTCGTCGAGAACCGGCTGTGGACGACGCCGATCGCGGACGCCAGGTCCGGGTCGGTCAGCTCCGGGAAGAACTTGTCGAGCTGGTCGGTGGTCAGCATCCCCTTGTAGGTGATGGTCCGGCCGGACAGCGACGGGAAGTACGTCGCGGTCTCCTTCTCGGCGCGCTTGCGCAGCCGGAAGGCCATCCGCTCCAGCGCCAGGCCGAGCACGCGGCCCGCCTTCGCGGTCACGAACAGCTGCTTGAACGTCGGCATCACCGAACGCGCGGTCGCGCCGAGCAGGTCCGGCGTGGTCGGGATGTCCCGCCAGCCGACGACCGTCAGCTGCTCCTCCGCCGCCAGCTCCTCGATCCGGTCGACCGCCTTCGCGGCGTCGTCCGGGTCCGCGGGCAGGAACGCGATACCGGTCGCATAGCTGTGCGGCGCCGGCAACTCGAAGTCGCACGCCTTCCGGTAGAAGGCGTCCGGCACCTGGATCAGGATGCCGGCACCGTCGCCGGAGTCGGGCTCCGCACCGGACGCGCCACGGTGCTCGAGGTTCCGCAGGGCGGTCAATGCCTTGGCCACGATGTCGTGGCTCGGTTCACCGGTCAGGGTCGCGACGAAAGCGACACCACAAGCGTCGTGCTCGTGCCGTCCGTCGTACAGACCCTCGGCGGGAAATGGGGGGCGACCATACATCCAGGAGCTCCCGTCGTCCTACGGTCAAAAACAACTGGCCGCGGGACAACACTGGCCCAAGCCGGGTGTCCCGAGACTACCTCATGACGCCCGCCAAATGGACTTCCTGTCCACCGCGCAACGCCTTGATGACCCTCAGTAAGCAAGCGCTCACTAGTAGCCTCCTATCTTCCCAGGCGACCGCCCCCGCAACCACCCACGGCACCGGAAATTCACTTGCCGGGACTGATAGGCCGGGACCATGCCTTGGCAGCCCTCTCCCGACTGGCACCCACTCACGTCCGGCACCGGCCAGGCGACCGGTGGCGTGTGGCGGACGCCCGGTGGCGAGGTGGTGAAACGCCTGGTCAGGGGGGTGACCGACCCGCGCCATCATGCCTACTGGGAACGGCAGGCGCTGGTCGCCGAGTCGGGTGTTGTCGAGCGTACGGCGGGGGTCCGGGCGCCGGTCTGTACGGGCGTGGAGCGGGATGCGGACGGGATCACGCTGCGGATGGTTCGGGTCGCGCCGTACGACTGGGCTCCGGAGGCACTGGCTGAGGCTCTGGGGCGGTTCTCGGCGTGTTCCGTGGCCGAGCCCGAGTGGGGTGCTCGGGACGTACTCCGGGACCGTCTGCGGACCGTTGAGCGCCGCGGCGGGTGGGCCGCCCTGGGCGAGTTGTCGACACCGGCGATCGAGGCCTTGTGGGCACGCCGCGAGACCGCGCTGGAGGTGCTGGACGCCCTCCCCCGGGTGCCCACGCACGGTGACGCCCACCCGGCGAACCTCCGCGGCCGCGACGGCGACGACGTACTCGCCATCGACTGGGAACAGTTCGGTCTGGGCCCGGCCGGCTTCGACCTCGGCTACCTGCTGCTCGCGACTGACCTCCCGCTGGACGCACTTGCGGATGAGGCGCGCTGCGGTGCAGCGCTGGTGGCGGCGTACACCGGGGTCTCCCGGGCGGCCTGGGCGGTGGGGCGAGCGGGCGCCGGGGATCACGTGGAGCGGTTGGACAAGCTGGCGTCGATCGTGGACGAGGCCGTGAGCCACGCTTCGTAGAACGCTTGGTAGCTGGGGAACCGGGTCGTGGTGGCTTCGATCAGCACGTCGGCCACGGGTTGCGGCGGGTCAGGTAACAGGAGCTGACCGGCTCGAGCCATCACGTACGCGGTGGTGCGGGTGTCGATCGGCGCGCCGAGGACGTGCTGCTCCGGCGCCATGTAGCTGCTGGAGCCGAACATCCGGCCCATGGTGTTGCGGGTCGGACCGCGGTGATACAGGTCCAGGTCGAAGACCGTCAGGCGACGGGTCGGGAAGTCGTACAGCATCGACGAGTTGTAGAAGTCGCACTCGACCCAGCCGGCGGCGTCCAGTGCGGCGTGCAGGTCGTACAGGGCGTTGACGGCGGCGAGGATCTCCGCGGTGGGGAGCAGGTAACACCGGGTGTGGGACAGACTCCGCCAGTTCGATCGCGTTGCGGAGCAGAGCGACACGATCGGGGAAGTTCACGTACGCGTCGGTCGCGTCACCGGCGGTCTTCACGAAGTACCGGTCGGTGGCGGTCTGGACGCCGTACGAGATGTTGCCGGAGTCCTTCGGAGCGAAGCGGGCGAAGATGGTGCCTAGCTGGTCGAGGTACGTGGCCGGGAGGACTTCGATCGCACCTGGGAACACCCCGCCGACCCTAGTGGAGGAACACCAATGGCTCTCAGCGATTTTCCGCGGTACCCCCTGCTGTTCGGGCCCAGTCCGGTGCATCCGCTGGAGCGGCTGTCGGCGTACCTCGGGGGTGCGAAGGTGTGGGCGAAGCGGGAGGACTGCAACTCGGGGCTCGCGTACGGCGGGAACAAGACGCGGAAGCTGGAGTACCTCGTCCCGGACGCGCTCGCGCAGGGTGCCGACACGCTCGTGTCGATCGGCGGGTACCAGTCGAACCACACCCGTCAGGTCGCCGCGGTCGCGGCCAAGGTGGGGCTGAAGGCCGTGCTCGTGCAGGAGAACTGGGTCGACTGGCCGGACGCGCTGAACGACCGAGTCGGCAACATCCTGCTCAGCCGGATCATGGGCGCCGAGGTACGGCTCGACCCGGCCGGGTTCGGGATCGGGTTCAAGGACAGCTGGAAGCAGGCGCTCGCGGACGTCGAGGCGCGCGGCGGTACGCCGTACGCGATCCCAGCCGGCGCCTCCGACCACCGGCTCGGCGGGCTCGGGTTCGCTCAGTGGGCGTACGAAGTCCAGCAGCAGGAGCAGGAGCTCGGCGTCTTCTTCGACACGATCGTGGTCTGCTCGGTCACCGGCTCCACGCACGCCGGCATGATCGCCGGGTTCGCCGGCCAGGACCGCCCGCGCCGGGTGATCGGCATCGACGCGAGCGCCAAGCTCCAGGAGACCCGCGACCAGGTCGAACGGATCGCCCGCAACACCGCCGACCTGATCGGCCTCGGCCGCGACCTGCGCGCCGACGAGATCACGGTCCTGGACGGCTGGGCCGGCGACGAGTACGGCGTACCGGTGCAGTCGACGCTCGACGCGATCCGGCTGACCGGGCAGCTGGAGGGCATGATCATCGACCCGGTCTACGAGGGAAAGTCGATGGCGGGCCTGATCGACCTGATCCGCACCGGCGACATCCCACCCACCTCAACGGTCCTCTACGCCCACCTCGGCGGCCAACCCGCCCTGAACGCCTACAGCAGCCTCTTCACCCAGAGCCAACCGATCGCCGACTGATCACCAGCCGCCAGCGAAGAAGCCTTCCAGGCCGGGCAGCGGATGTGCCGCCGTGGTCGTGTTCGCCACCACGACCACGGCGAGTGTCAACGCCAGCACCGGCACGAAGAGGCCGTACCCGGCCAGCACTCCCCTCGTACGCCGTTCCGCCCGGGAGAATCGCCGCCACAACACAACGGCCAGTACGACGAGCCCCGCGACGACGATCGCGCCCTCGACAGCCATCACGGCGTGGAACAGCACGTAGTCACTGGTGATCATGTCGAGCGGTGGCGACTGCTGCCCCGCCGCCAATTGCTGCCTGACCTGCTGGAGGGTGCTGTCCAGCGGACCGGCCGGCGCTCCGAAGAGCATCGGCAGGAGCGAACCGAACGGCGCCGCCATGCCATGAATGTTGGCCATCACGGCGGCGAGCGACACGACCGCCAACGCCGTCGCCAGCACACCACCGGCCGCCAATCCTGCGGCCCTCCAACCGTGCGTCCGCGAAAACGCCCGCCAGATCGCTGCTCCGAGCATGATCAGAACAACCAGCAGCGCTGCGGCGAACAGCCCCTTGGCGAGGTGGTACCGAAACCAGTAGTCCACCACCCGCTGCATCCCGGGATCGAAGCTGCGGTCACCCGAGCCCCAGTAGGTGACGAACTCACTGCGAAAGGTATCGGCAAGGCGCTGCTCGCTCCGCAGGTCGTGGCTCGCCGCGTTGCTCGCCAACAGACGCGGACCGACGACAAACGCGACGATGAGCGCCGCAGCAAGCACGACAAGCCTCTTCATGCGCACAAACTAGGCGAACGGATCTCCACAGACCATCTCCACCAAGCGACGCCGGAGGTAGCGCCGGCGCTACTCACGCGGGCCGCAGGCGCTCCTCGGCGCAGACCTTGTGCATGGGACGACGGTCGTCGTCCAGCAGGTTCGTCAATCCGCCGCAGGCCCTGCAATGCCGGGGCTCATTGCTCCAGTGGGTTTGGTCGCTCCAGTCGAGCACCACCTGCTCGCGAGCGATGCGGAGATCGAGATCCGCTCTGACATGCGGGATCGCCACCGCCTCGCCGGCGTCGCGGATCTGCGTCGGCGCGGAGCGGAAGCCAGTCTCCTCGCCGTACCGGCAGATCCTGTCGAGCGGCCGCTCGCGCACCTCGGCCTCGGCTCGCTCCGGTATGGCTCGTTCGGTGTCCCCGGTTTGGTCCGCGGTGATCTCGTCGAATCTGTCGGCCTCTCGCCGAGGAGCCCAGAGATACCTCTCGCCCCTGGACCCGGCCACACGCGTGAGGTGCAAGGAGCGGTACTCGCCAGCGGCAGTCAACTCCACCAGTTTGTTGAGGTAGAGGTTCTTCGCAGCACGCCACTCGCCATGGTGCTTCCCGCAGCGACCACGCTTGGCAACCGGGCACGGCACGACCGAACGGCTGTCGCACCGCCAGATCTCCAGCCGGTTGACACCGCCGACGATCTCGAGCGGATCCCCGGCTGCGATCTCCCGCCACGGTGTCTGCTTGATCCGCGACCACGGTGCCCGGTTGATCAGGTCGGCCTTGTCCGATTTCGTCAACCACATCGAGGTCAGGCCGTCGCGCTTCGCGAGCTTTGTACGACGCTCTACCGCCTGGCGGCCGAGCTTCGACATCTGTGGCTCCCAGCCGATCCGGATGCCGTCGACACCGTTGACGATCACATCGGTCCGCCGCTTCCCGTCCCGCGATCTGGACTCCACATCGGCCGCGAACCCGGCTGCCTCGGCGGCCTTGCTGATCCGTTCCTTGAGCGCCTTGTGCTCGTCGCTCTCCGCAGGCGTGACCTCATGCCTGCCGGGGTTGCGATGCACCGCGACGAGGCTGCCCGAGCGCCGCTGGATGTACATGTAAGGCGACTTGCCCTTGGCCTCGGACTTGCACGGCACGCCGCGCGCACTCTGAACGCACTGCAAGAACTCGCGGTCCTGATCAGCGTTGTCCCCGTAGATCTCGCTACGCAGGTCTGGGAAGCCGGGCTGGCCAAGGTCAGGCAGGGTCAAGTTCAACTCGACCCCGTACCTGGTGCAGAACACGCTGCTGGCCATCTTTCGATGGTAACTGCGGGTGCGCAGCACATGACGCTCGATGAGTGTCGCCAGGGGCTAGGGCCGGCTCGGCTACTTCAGTCGCCCGCCGGTGTGATGGGTCGGGCCGGGGGTCTCCTCGGCAGCCGGTTCTGATGGAGAGGCTTCGTCCTGGGTGGGCGTGGTCGTTTGGTCGCCGTCCTCGTCCGTGGTCTCTGCCGTGGTTTCGGGGGTGGGGGTGCCGGCGGCGGGGCCGGTGGTGAGGTCTTCCTGGCCGGGGCGGAGGCGGGCGCTGAGGATGAAGGCGATGACGGCGAGGACGAACATGATCAGGGCGGTCCACACGTTCAGGCGGAGGCCGAAGATGTGGTTGACGGTGTCGATGCGCAGGTTTTCGATCCAGGCGCGGCCCGCGGTGTAGGCGGCGGCGTACAGGAAGAACGCGCGGCCGTGGCCCAGCTTGAAGCGGCGGTCGACGAGGAGGACCAGCGCGACCACACCCAGGTTCCAGATCGCCTCGTACAGGAACGTCGGGTGGAACGTCGCGAAGTCGGCGAAGCCCGGCGGGCGGTGATCGGGCGAGATCTCCAGGCCCCACGGCTTCGTGGTCGGGCGGCCGAAGAGTTCCTGGTTGAAGTAGTTGCCGAAGCGGCCGAAGATCTGCGCCAGCGCGATCCCGGGCGCCATCGCGTCCGCGACCGCCAGGAACGGCACCTTCGCGCGCCGGCAGGCGATCCAGGCGCCGAGCGCGCCGAACCCGACCGCGCCCCAGATGCCCAGCCCGCCGTGCCAGATCTTCAGCGCGTCGATCGGGTGCTTGCCGGGACCGAAGTACAGCTCGGCGTCGGTGATCACGTGGTAGATCCGCGCACCGACCAGGCCGAACGGGATCGCCCAGAACATGATGTCGGCGAGCACCGGCGCGGAGCCGCCGCGGGCGACCCAGCGGCGGCGGCCGAGCCAGTACCCGGCGAAGATGCCGGCCAGGATGCACAGCGCGTACGCGCGGATCGGCAGGCCGAGAACGTGCCAGACACCCTGGCTCGGGCTGGGGATGAACGCCGGAACCGTCACGGCAAGACTCAGACTAGACATGGCAAGTGGGAACGCTACTCGACCCGTCCGGGCACGGCCACAAACGCACGGTCACGATGCAGCCTCAGCCACGGCCTTCTGGAGGCCGTCGGCGGTCAACTGGTCGGTCGGGAGCTGCTTGCCGTTCAGGTACACGGTCGGCGTCCCGGTCACGCCGCGGTCGTCGGCGGCCTTCCCCACGGACTCCAGCCAGCTCGCGTACGCGGTGTCCTTCAGCGCCTGCTGGTACTTCGCGTCGTCGATGGCGAGCTGCTTGCCGAGCTCGAGCAACTGGTCCGTGGTCCACGACTTCGAGAAGTCGCCGTACAGCTCGTCGGCGAAGCTCAGCGCCTTGCCGTTCGCGGCGGCCGCGGCGAACGCGTTCGCCAGCCGCGGCGAGGCGTCCGGGTTCACGAACTGCAGCGGCCAGTACGTGAGCGTCGCCGTACCGTCCGCGACCAGCTTGTCGATCGTCGCGCCGCTCTCCTTCTCGAAGTCGGCGCAGTGCGGGCAGCGGAAGTCCAGGTACAGGTCGATGTTCACCTTCGCGCCGGCCTTGCCGACCATGACGCCCTTCCCGGACGTACCCGGGCCGGTGATGACGGCCGGCTCGACCCGGTCGGTCGTCGCCACCTCGACCTTGGAGTGACCGCGGTAGTACTGCACGCCGACCCCGGCGGCGAGCGCCAGCACCAGGACGACCGCCACGACGATGCCAGGTGAGATCCGGCGCTTCGGCTGCGGCGCCAGCGGATTCACGGGATTGCTCACGACGCGGTGACTCCTTGTGGGGTTTCGGACACGACAGCGAACTTGCTGGCGGGGTACAGCCACAGCCAGCCGGCCAGCACCAGGAGGCCGACGTCCCGCAGGATCTCCTGCAGGTACTTCGTTTCTCCGGGCGCGACCTGCCCGCCGCCGCCGAAACAGCCGCAGTCGATCGACAACCCGCGCGCCCAGGCCGACGCCACCGCGACAATGAACACGAGCAAGAAGACACCCGCGGCCACGGCGGAGGCGCGGACGCCGAAGCCGACGATCAGCAGCAGCCCGATCGCGATCTCGAGGAACGGCAGGCCCCAGCCGACCGGCTGCACCAGCGACGACGGCAGCAGTTCGTACGCGCGGACCGCCTGCGCCGCCGTCTCCGGGTCGGAGACCTTCATCGCGCCCGCGACCACCATCACGCCACCGAGCAGCAACCGCGCCCCCAGCGAGACCCACCCGAACCAGCCCCGCCGCTTCACTGGTTGTCCTCGACCAGCTTCCCGAAGTCGTGCGCCAGGTCGCCGATCGCGGCGTTCGACAGCCAGATCACGTTCGCCTTGTCGTTCTTCCCGAAGCCGATCACCTGCGCTCCGTGACCGACCTCGTACCCGCCGGACGGCAGCTTCTGCATGCCCTCGACCGGTACGCCGACCGCCTTCGCGATGTCCTTGATCGACGTCAGCGAACCGGTCAGCCCGACGAACGACGGGTCGAAGCGGTCCAGGTACTTCCGCATCACCGGGCCGGTGTCGCGGGCCGGGTCGGTGGTGATGAACAGCATCTGGATCTGGTCCTGCACCGGCTTGTCGAGCTTGGTCAGCGCGGACGCGACGTCGGCCATCACGGTCGGGCACACGTCCGGGCAGTTCGTGTACCCGAAGAACACCAGCGTGACCGGCTTCTTCGTCGACGTGACCAGGTTGAACGGGTCGCCGTTCGTGTCGGTCAAGGTGGCCGCGGGCATCGAGTACGGACGGTCCAGCGTGGCACCGCGCATCCCGTTCGGGTCCTGGCTGCTGCGGATGATCGCTCCGCCGGGGTTGTCCGCCTTCTGCTGATTGCCACTGCAGCCCGCGAGGGCGAGCAGAGCCACCGCCGCCAACAGCAGCGCGGCGTTCCTGGTTCGACTCACGGCTCTACTAACGATCGGCCGGTTTGCGAGGTTCCCGGCGGACCCCGGCGGACAGGTCCTCGGCGAGCGTCCGGACGGCGGCCGCGCCGCCGTCGCCGAGCGCCCGGACCAAAGCCGCACCGACGATCGCCGCGTCCGCGAACGCGGTCACGCCGGCCGCCTGGTCACCGTTGGAGATGCCGAGACCGACACCGACCGGCAGCCCGGTCGCCGCGTGCGTCCGGGCCACCAGCGGCGCCGCCAGCTCCGACGGCTTGTCCCGCGCACCGGTGACACCCATCACGGCGGTCGCGTACACGAATCCGCGGCAGGCCGCGGTGGTCATCGCGATCCGCTCGTCGGTCGACGACGGCGACACCAGGAACACCTTGTCCAGGTCGTGCTTGTCGGCCGCCGCGATCCACTCCGCGCCCTCGTCCGGGATCAGGTCGGGCGTGATCAGCCCCGCTCCCCCGACGCGGGCGAAGTCCGCCGCGAACCGGTCCACGCCGTACCGCTCGACCGGGTTCCAGTACGTCATCACGAGCACCGGTACGTCGGAGTACGCCGCCAGCTTCTCGACCGTGCTGAGCACGTCGCGGGTACGCAGACCGCCCGCGAGCGCGATCTCGGTGGCCCGCTGGATCGTGACGCCGTCCATCACCGGGTCGCTGTACGGCAGGCCCAGTTCGACCACGTCGGCGCCGCCGTCGACGAGCGCCTTCAGCCCGTCGAGCGCGCCGTCGTACGTCGGGTACCCGGCCGGCAGGTAGCCGATGAAGGCGCCGCGGCCCGCGTCGTTCGCCTTCCGGATCGCGGCTCCGGCCTTGCCCAGGGCAACCTCGCTCATTCCCCGGATCCCTTCTCGCCCAGCCCGAACCAGGTCGCGGCCGTGTCCATGTCCTTGTCGCCGCGGCCGGACAGGTTGACCAGGATGGTTGCCTCCGGCCCCAGCTCCTTCGCGATCTCGAGCGCGCCCGCGACCGCGTGCGCGGACTCGATCGCCGGGATGATGCCCTCGGTCCGGGACAGCAGCCGGAACGCGTCCATCGCCTCCGCGTCGGTGATCGGCCGGTACGACGCCCGCCCGGTCTCGGCCAGCCACGCGTGCTCCGGGCCGACGCCCGGGTAGTCCAGGCCCGCGGAGATCGAGTGCGACTCGATCGTCTGCCCGTCCTCGTCCTGCAGCAGGAAGGACCGCGCACCGTGCAGTACGCCGACCTGCCCGGCGGTGATCGTCGCCGCGTGCCGGCCGGTCTCGAACCCGTCGCCGCCCGGCTCGATGCCGTACAGCTTCACGGACTCGTCCGGGATGAACGCGGTGAACAGGCCGATCGCGTTCGACCCGCCGCCGACCGACGCGACCGCGGCGTCCGGGAGCGTGCCGGTCAGCGCGAGCGTCTGCTCGCGGGCCTCGTCGCCGATGCCGCGGACGAAGTCGCGCACCATCGCCGGGAACGGGTGCGAACCGGCCGCCGTACCGAGGATGTAGTGCGTCTTGTCGACGCTGGCGACCCAGTCGCGGAGCGCGTCGTTGATCGCGTCCTTGAGCGTCCGGCTGCCGGTCTTGACCGAGATCACCTCGGCGCCGAGCAGCCGCATCCGGGCCACGTTCAGCGCCTGCCGCTCGGTGTCGACCTCGCCCATGTAGACCACGCACTCGAGGCCGAGGTACGCGCAGGCGGTCGCGGTCGCGACGCCGTGCTGGCCGGCGCCGGTCTCGGCGATCACCCGCGGCTTGCCCATCCGCTTGGTCAGCAGCGCCTGGCCGATCGCGTTCCGGATCTTGTGCGCGCCGGTGTGGTTCAGGTCCTCGCGCTTCAGCAGGATCCGCGCACCGGCCACGTCCGACAGCCGGGTCGCGTCGTACAGCAGGCTCGGGGCGCCGATGTAGTCGCGCAGCATCCGCTCGAACTCACCGGTGAACTCCGGGTCGGCCATGGCCTCGCGCCAGGCCGTGGTGAGCTCGTCGAGCGGCGCGATCAGCGCCTCCGGCATGAACCTGCCGCCGAAACGGCCGAAGTGCCCGAACTGGTCGGGCAGCACAGTACTCATCCGACAAAACCTTCCAAGCCCGGCCCAGACGGCACGGGAGAGTTTCTTTCCCGGTGCCGTTTGGACCGGCCCGGATGTACTAGTGCCGCTGCTGGATGGCGGGGTGCGATCCGGCGGCGACGAGGTCGGCGACCGAGGCGCGGGGATCGCGGCCGGTCACCAGAGTCTCACCGACGAGGACGACATCGGCCCCGGCGCGCGCGAACTCGATTACATCATGCGGGCCGCGGACACCGGACTCGGCCACCCGGACCAGCTCGGTCGGGATCGTCGGCGCGACCCGGGCGAAGGTGTCCCGGTCGACCTCGAGGGTCTTCAGGTTCCGGTTGTTCACGCCGATGAGCTGGGCGCCGGCGTCCACCGCACGCCGGGTCTCCTCCTCGTCGTGCACCTCGACCAGCGGGCAGAGGCCGATCGACTGGGCCCGCTCGATCAGCGAGACCAGCGGCTCCTGCTCGAGCGCGGCCACGATCAGCAGCACCATGTCGGCGCCCGCCGCCCGGGCCTCCCAGAGCTGGTACGACGAGACCACGAAGTCCTTGCGCAGCACGGGCACGTCCACCCGGCCGCGGACCGCGCGCAGGTCGTCCAGGCTGCCGTTGAACCGGCGCTCTTCGGTCAGCACCGAAATCGCCGCGGCACCACCCTGCTCGTACTCCCCGGCCAGCGCGGCCGGGTCGGTGATCTCGGCCAGGTCGCCCTTGGACGGGCTGGACCGCTTCACCTCGGCGATCACCGCGATGCCGTCGCCGCGGAACACCGGCATCGGGTCCTTCGCGTCCGGCTTGCGCTGGGCCTCCAGCTTCAGGTCGTCCAGGCTGACCCGCGCCTGGCGCTCCGCGAGGTCCTCCCGGACCCCGGCGAGAATGTCGTCAAGCACAGTCATGTCCGTCCGCCCTTCAGAGGTGGCCGTCGGTCGGTACCCCGAAGCCGAGCAGCTGCAGCACCTTGCCGGCCAGCGCACCGATCACCGCGATGCCGACCGAGATCCAGAACAGCACCCAGTTCGGCCCGAGCACCATCGCGATGGCGCCGACCGTGAACGCGACCAGCACGATCGCCACCGCCGTCCACGCCGCGGGGCTGTTGCCGTGCAGATCGTGCGGAGCCTCCTCCTCGATCCGGTCGGCCCCTTGATTCGCCACCGTATTGTCCATAGTTGGCGCCACTCCTCCTCGTCGTCCCGTCCTATTGTGGCGGTAGCCCTCCGCGATCAGAGAGTCGGGTCCTCCCCGGCGTCGATCGCCTTCCACTGATCGGCCGGTGCGGCGGCCGGATCACGCTCGTACCGCTGCGTAGGCCGCCGCCATCGGCCCGCCGTCAGCACGGTCAGCAGCCCCGCCGCCAGCAGCGCGACCCCACCCACCAGTGCCAACCACGGCGCCGGCCCGGTGGACTGCGTGACCTGGTTCGCCAGTACGTCGCTGAGCTCGGGCCGCAGCCTGCTCAGTTCAGGGCCATCAGGGCGGACCGTCAAAGCGACGACGATCGCAGCTACTCCGAGCAGCACGACCAGAGCGCCCAGAACTCTTCGTAAGGCTGTGCCGGCGAGCTTGGTGACGACGATGGCGATCACGCCCGCGAGCGCGAGCGTGACGGGCGCCTTCGTGATCGTGTAGCCGCTGAGGTGGACGGCGAGGCGTCCGTTCCCCGGATCGGCCGACACCCACGTCAGGTAGCCCGACAGCCCGAGCAGCACGAGCGCCGCGACGGCGAGCAGGTCGACGATCCGCTGGAGTCTCATACTTCGCTGAACGTTCCCGCGACCGCGATCGCGTTCAGTACGGCGGCCGCCTTGGTCCGGCACTCCGCGTCCTCGGCGGCCGGGTCGGAGTCCGCGACGATCCCGGCCCCGGCCTGTACGTACGCCGTCCCGCCGCGGAGCACCGCGGTCCGGATCGCGATCGCGGTGTCCGCGTCGCCGGCGAAGTCCAGGTAGCCGACCACGCCGCCGTACACCCCGCGCCGGGTGACCTCGAGCTTGTCGATGATCTCCATCGCCCGCGGTTTCGGTGCCCCGGACAACGTTCCGGCCGGGAACGCCGCGGTCAGCGCGTCGAACGCCGTCCGGCCGGCCGCCAACTGCCCGGTAACGGTGGACTCGAGGTGCATCACGTGGCTGTACCGCCGGACGTCCATGAAGTCCACGACCTCGACGGTGCCCGGCGCGCAGACCCGGCCGACGTCGTTGCGGCCGAGGTCGACCAGCATCAGGTGCTCGGCGCGCTCCTTGGCGTCCGCGCGCAGCTCCTCCTCCAGCGCGTGGTCCTCCTCCGGGGTCGCGCCGCGGCGGCGGGTGCCGGCGATCGGGTGCAGGATCACCTTGTTCTCGGTGACCTTGACCAGGGCCTCCGGGCTGGAGCCGACGATGTCGAAGCCGTCCAGGCGGACCAGGTACATGTACGGGCTCGGGTTGGACCTTCTGAGCACCCGGTAGATGTCGAGAGCGCTCGCGGTGCTCTGCAGCTCGAACCGCTGCGAGACGACGATCTGGAACGCCTCGCCCGCGCGGATCTCCTCCTTGGCGTGCTCGACCGCCTGCCGGTACTCCGCGCTCGACCGCTGCCGGTGCGGGTCCGGCTCCGCCTGCCGGTCGGCGCGGACGACGTACGACGGGGTCGGCCGCGCCAGGTCCCGCTCCATCGCGTCCAGCCGGCGGACGGCGTCCGCGTAGGCCTCGTCGACGCGGTCGTCGGAGTCGTCCCAGTTGACCGCGTTCGCGATCAGCCAGATCTCACCGGTCTCGTGGTCGAGCGCGGCCAGGTCGGTCGCGAACAGGAACGTCAGCTCGGGCAGCCCGAGGTCGTCGGTCGTTGTGTCCGGCAACCGCTCCAGCCGGCGAACGGCGTCGTACCCGAGGAAGCCGACCATGCCGCCGGTGAGCGGCGGCAGGCCCGGCAGCCGCGGGGTGTGCAGGATCTCCAGCGTCTCCCGGAGCGCCCGCAGCGGGTCGCCGGTCTGCGGCAGGCCGACCGGCGGGTTGCCGGTCCACACGGCCTCGCCGTTCCGCTCGGTCAGCGTCGCGGCCGAGCGGACGCCGATGAACGAGTACCGCGACCAGACGCCGCCGTTCTCCGCGGACTCCAGCAGGAACGTGCCCTCGCGCTCGGCGGCCAGCTTGCCGTACACCCCGATCGGCGTCTCGGCGTCGGCCAGCAGCCGGCGGGTGACCGGGATGACCCGGCGGTCCTTCGCGTACTCGCGGAACGTCTCCAGCTCGGGGACCGTCACACCGCCACCTCGATCTCGCCGTGCTCGAAGCAGCTGCGGGTGCCGGTGTGGCAGGCCGGGCCTTCCTGGTCGACGAGCACCAGCAGGGTGTCCGCGTCGCAGTCGACGAGCACCTGCTTGACGTGCTGACGATGGCCGCTGGTCTCGCCCTTGACCCAGTACTGCTGCCTGCTGCGCGACCAGAAGGTACTGCGTCCGGTCGCCGCGGTACGGCGTACTGCCTCGGCGTTCATCCAGCCCACCATCAGGACCTCGCGCGTGTCGTACTGCTGCACCACCGCCGGGATCAGCCCGGCCGCGTCGAAGGTCAACTCGTCGATGTTCACCCGTCCATTGTCGCTGATCACAAGTCGGGGCCTGACAACGGTGTGCGCCGACGAACTCCGGCGCGTGGATTGCTGACAAGATGGCCGGCATGACGACGAGTGAGGCACGGGTTCAGGCGGCGCTGGCGGACCATCCGGTGATCGACGGGCACAACGACCTGCCGATCGCGTTCTACGAGTTGTGCGGGTACGACCTCGACGCGCACGACCTTGCCGGGTCCGTGCCGCAGCTCAACACCGACCTGCCGCGGCTGCGGACCGGGCACGTCGGCGGGCAGTTCTGGTCGCTGTGGGTGCCGCAGGACGAGCACGCCGTACGGCGGACCTTCGAGCAGCTGGACTTCGTCCGGCGACTGGTCGAGCGGTTCCCGGACGACCTCCAGCTGGCGGACACCGCCGACGACGTCGAGGCCGCGATCAAGGCCGGCCGGGTGGCGTCGCTGACGGGGATGGAGGGCGGCCACTCGATCGGCGAGTCCCTCGGCGTGCTGCGGGTGATGCGGTCGCTCGGCGTCCGGTACATGACGCTCACGCACAACGACAACGTGTCCTGGGCGGACTCCGCGACCGACGAACCGGTGCTCGGCGGGCTGAACGAGTTCGGCGAGCAGGTGGTCCGGGAGATGAACCGGATCGGGATGCTGGTCGACCTCTCGCACGTGTCCGCGGACACCATGCGGCACGCGCTCCGGGTGACCGGCGCGCCGGCGATCTTCAGCCACTCGTCGGCCCGGGCGGTCTGCGACGTCCCGCGGAACGCACCGGACGACGTACTGGAGACGCTGGCCGCGAACGACGGCGTCTGCATGGTGACGTTCGTGCCGATGTTCGTCTCGCAGGCGTACGCCGACTGGGTGCAGGACGCCCAGGCGAAGGCGAAGGAGGCGGGCCTGAACGTGTACGGACCGGAGCACCGCGCGCAGGTCGAGGAGCTGGTCGGCCGCCCGCGGCCGCAGGCCACGCTCGCGGACGTGGTCGCGCACGTCGAGCACGTCCGGGAGGTCGCCGGGATCGACCACATCGGCGTCGGCGGCGACTACGACGGCTGCCCGGACTTCCCGGTCGAGCTGCCGGACGTGGCGTCGTACCCGGTGCTGTTCACCGAGCTGGCCGACCGCGGCTGGAGCACCGAGGACCTCGGCAAGCTTGCCAGCGGCAACATTCTCCGCGTGCTCCGGGCCGCGGACGACGTGGCCACTGCCTAGGCTTCGCGGACCTGGGCGCGGATCTCCGCCAGCGGCTGGAGACCCGCGGCCTCGTAGGTCGCGACTGCGCCGACGTTGGTCGCGGGCGTGACCGTGTAGACGCTGGACGCGCCCAGGTCCTGCAACGCCTGGGCGCAGGCGAGCACCATCTTGGTGCCGTACCCGCGGCCGCGGTGCAGGTTGTGGCCGCCCATCGGCTCGATGTAGCCCGGGCGCCCGGCACCGGCCGACCACACGGTCGCGGCCGCCACCGACTCCCCGAGGTCGTTGCGCAGCACGAGACACCGCGCGTCCTCGTACGGCAGGCCGTCGGACATCGCGAACCAGCGCTCGTTCGTGAAGGTCGACCCGGCGAAGGACGCCCGCTGGACCCCGACCCGCTCGTGCGCCTCCTCCGCGCCGATCACATCGACGCGGGCGCCCGGGTCCGGCACCGGAGTGCTCAGGTCGCGGCGGACCGGGACCCACGGGGCGTCCGGGTTCCAGCCCTCCTTGAACAGCAGGTCCTGGACCATCGCGCCCATCGGCGTCTCGACGAACACCTTGCCCTCGACCAGCACCTCGGCCGCGTCCCCGGCGATCCGCCGCGCCAGCTCCTCGTCGCGCTGCAGTTCGGGGGCGATCGACATCCGCAGCCAGTCCGGCTCGTCGAGCATGCCGATCGCGACGATCTCGCCGTCCCGCCGCCAGATCCGGGTCGCCGCCGCGGTCCGCTCGATCCCGAACCGCCAGAACCACCCGAGATCCCCCGGGTGCAGCTGCAGCGGCACGTCCTCCCGGGTCCACTCCCGCAGCACCGCCACGACGCTGCCCAGCTCCTCGGTCCCCGCCGTACTCAACTCGATCGCCATCCCCCGATCACACACCATCGCCGCGACGTTTGTGATTCCGGGTTGCGGGCACGGGGCGGGAGCTATGACAACCGACGGATGGAGTGGGCTGTGCTGACCCTGACTGAGAACGCGACGCTGGTGATCAAGAGCATCACCGGGGTCGAGGGCGCGCCGGCGGGGGCCGGGGTGCGGATCTCGCAGGAGAACCCGGCGGATCCGGCGCTCGCGGTGACCACGACCGAGGCTCCGCAGCCGGGAGACCAGGTCGTCGAGGAGGCCGGTGCCCGGGTCTTCCTCGAGCAGAACGCCGCGAACGCCCTCGACGACAAGATCCTGGACGCGGCGGTGGACGACAAGGGTGGTGTCGAGTTCCTGCTGGTCCCCCAGCCGGGACCTGGAACCGCGCCGACGGCATGATCGCCGTACCGGAGAACGGGTAGTACTGACCGTCCTCGGCCGCCGGCGGCCCACGCTGAGCGTGACCAATGCCGCCGGCGGCGAGGACTACCCGTTCTTCGGTACGCCGCTGCTCTGCGCCACCCAGCTCTGATGCAACCGCGAGTAGACCCCGCCCGCGGAAACCAGCCGCGCATGCGGTCCGCGCTCCACGACGACGCCCTCGTCGAACACCAGGACCTCGTCGGCGGCCTCGGCCGTCGACAACCGGTGCGCGATCGTGACCGACGTACGGCCGGCCATCAGCCGCTCGAGCGCCGCGTTCACCCGGACCTCGGTACCGGGGTCGACCGCCGAGGTCGCCTCGTCCAGCACCAGCAGGTCCGGGTCGGCGATGTTCGCGCGGACCAGCGCGACCAGCTGCCGCTCCCCCGCGGACAGCGACTCGCCGCGTTGCCCGACCGGTGAGTCCAGCCCGTCCGGCAGCGACTCCAGCCAGTCCGTCAGCCCGAGCGACTCGAACGCGGCCAGCAGCTCCGCGTCGGTCACCTCCGGCCGCCCGAACCGCACGTTGTCGGCCAGCGACGCGTCGAACAGGTACCCGTCCTGCGGCACCATCACGACCCGCTCCCGCAGCGAGTCGAACGAGATCTCCCGCGCGTCCACCCCGTCCAGCCGGACCGCGCCGGAGGTCGGGTCCATCAGCCGGGTGAGGAGCTTCGCGAACGTCGTCTTGCCGGATCCGGTCTCGCCGACGACCGCGACCCGTCGCCGCGGCTCGATCCGGACGTCGACGTCCCGCAGCACCAGCTCGCCCTCCGGGTACGCGAAGTCGACGTCGGCGAACTCCACCGTGATCGGACCACGCGCCTGCCGAACGCCGTCCTCCCCCGGGTCCGCGACGTCGGCCGGCGTCGCGATCACGCCGAGCACCCGCCGCCAGCCGGCGAACGCACTCTGAGCGTCGGTCAGGACCTGCGTCGCGATCTGCACCGGGTCCGAGAACAGCGCGACCAGGAACATGAACGCGAGCAGCTCACCCAGCGTCGCCTGCTTGTCCACGCCCAGCAGCACGCCGACCGTCAGTACGCCGGCGTTCGCCAGCCCGGCGGCCAGACCGCCGATCGAGAACGTCACCCCGGTGATCGCCTGCGCCCGGGTCGCCGTCTTCCGGTAGTCCTCGATCGAGGCGTCGATCCGGTCCTGGGTGCGCTGCTCGATCGCGTACGAGCGGACCACCTGCGCGCCGACCACCGGCTCCGCGATCGCCGACAGCATCTCGCCGACCTTCGCCCGGACCACGCCGTACGCCGCAGACATCGCGCGCTGCAGGTACTTCAGGCTGCCGAACAGCGGGACGAAGCAGAGCAGCACGACCAGCGCGAGCTGCCAGGAGTAGAAGAACATCACGATCGTCGCGAGGAACATCTGCCCGAGGCTGACCAGGAAGATGAACCCGCCGAACTGCAGGAACTGCGACACCGTGTCGACGTCCGACGTGACCCGGCTGACCAGCGCGCCGCGGCGCTCGGTGCTCTGGGTCAGCACCGGCAGGTCGTGCACGTGCCGGAACGCCTTGATCCGCATCGTCGCGAGCCCGTGCTCGGAGTTGACCGCGAGCCGGACGGTGGTCAGGTACGACGCGCCCGCGGTGAGGATCACGCCGAGCGCGCACACCAGGCACATCCAGGCGACGTACGACATGTTCGGGCCGTTCGGCCCGGACAGGCCCTTGTCGATGGTCTGCTGGACGGCGATCGGTACGACGATCCGCCCGGCCGTCATGGTCAGCGCGAGAATCCCGGTCAGCCACCACCCACGCGCCAACTCCGGCGAGACCTTCAGGCCCTCCTTGAGGGTCTGCATCCCACCCGCGTTGTCGCCGTGGTCAAGACGACTCGCCTCTGCGGCACTCACGCCGACACCTCTTCTTCTTCCTCGCGCCGTTCGGCGTCCTTCTCGTACGCGTCCACCAGGTCCCGGTACGCCGGGGTCGACGCCTGCAGCTCGGTGTGCGAGCCGTGCGCCTGGATCCGGCCCTCGTCCAGGAACAGCACCTCGTCGGCGAGCGAGATCGTCGCCTTCCGGTACGCGATCACCAGCACGGTCGTCGCCGCCCCGGCGTCCTCCTGGACGGCGGACCGCAGGCCGGCCAGGATCCGGGCCTCGACCTGCGGGTCGACCGCGCTCGTCGCGTCGTCCAGGATCAGCAGCCGCGGCCGCCGGACCAGTGCGCGGGCGAGCGCGATCCGCTGCCGCTGCCCGCCGGACAGCGTCGTACCGCGCTCGCCGACCCTGGTGTCCAGGCCGTCGGCCAGCGCCTTCACGAAGCTGTCGCCCTGGGCGATCCGGAGCGCGTCCCAGACGTCGTCGTCGGTGTAGTCCGTTGTGTCACTGCCGAGCGTGATGTTGCCGCGGATCGTGTCGTCGAACAGGAACGCCGTCTGCGCGACCAGCGCGACCGATCCGGCCAGCTCGTCGCGGGCCAGCTCGCGCAGGTCGATGCCGTCGACCTTCACCGCGCCCTGCTCCGGGTCGACCAGCCGGGTCAGCAGCGTGGTCATCGTGGACTTCCCGGCCCCGGTCGGCCCGACGACCGCGACGGTCCTCCCGGGCTCGACGGTGAAGTCCACCCCGGCGAGTACGTCGCGCTCCGGGAGGTACCCGAACCGGACGCCGGCCACCTGCAGCCGGGCCGCCTTCGCCGACGTGAGCCGGGCCTCGCCGTACTCCATCCCGCCCTCCGCGGTCAGCACGCGCTGCACCCGGTCCCAGCCGACGACCGAGCGCGGGAGCTCGCCGAGCACCCAGCCGAGCGCCCGGATCGGGAACCCGATCAGCGTGAACAGGAACGCCACCTGGACCACGTCGCCCGCGTCCGCGCCACCCGAGCGGACCCGCCCGACGCCCACCAGGAGCACCGCGAGGACGCCGAGCCGGGGCAGGCCGTCGATCACCGGGTCGAACATGCCGCGGGCCTTGTTCACCGCGATGTTCGCGTCCCGGAGCGCGTACGTCGGGCCGCGGAAACGCTCGGTCTCGGCCGCCTCGCGGCCCAGCGTCTTCACCACCAGCGCGCCGTCGAAGGACTCGTGCGCCACCTCGGAGACGTCCGCGCGGAGCTGCTGCGCGCGGGTCGCGAGCGGCTGCAGGTACCGCTGGAAGATCACGTTCGCGACGAACACCAGCGGGAACACCAGGCAGCCGACCAGCGCCAGCCAGACGTCCGCGGCGAACATCGCGACGGTCGCGAACACCAGCATCGCGATCACACCGATCGCCATCGGCAGCGGCGCGATCACGAACCAGGTGGACTCCACGTCGGCGTTCGCGTTCGACAGCAACATGCCGGTGGAGTGCTGGTGGTGCCACTCGAGCGGCAGCTTCAGGTACTGCCGGGTGACCCGGCGGCGGTACGTCGCCTGCAGCCGGAACTGCATCACGCCCGCGCCGAGGCGGCGGCCGACGACGCCGATCGCGTTCAGGATCGCGATCCCGATGAACAGCGAGATCAGCGCCGCGATCGTGCCGCCGCTGACGTCGCCGCGCTCGAACGCCGGGCGGATCAGGTGGTCGGTGGACCAGCCGAGCGCCCAGCCGCCGGCCACGGTCATCCCGCCGTACAGCATGCTGGCGAGCACGGACAGCGCGAAGATGCCCGGCTCCTCCCAGATCGCCACGCGCAGCACGCCGAAACCTCTCCGGGTGACGCTGCCCTTGGCCGGGACTTTCGGGACAGGCAAAACAGGCTCCAGGGCAGTCAGGTGCATAGGTGGGACACAGGCATGACAACGATTGACATTCTGCCATTCCCCACCGACAACTACGATCGGATATGTGACCGACTACAGCCGGGTAGAACGACTCGCACTGTGTGATCTGTTCGACGACGTCGGGCCGGCCGCCGCGACGTTGTGCGAGGGCTGGGACGCCTACGACCTCGCGGTGCATCTCTACGTGCGGGAGGCCGATCCGATGGCCGGTCCGGGGCTGGTGATCTCCGCGTTCGCGGAGACGACCGAGCGCCGGATGAAGCGGGTGAAGGAGCGGTACGGCTTCGCCGACGTGGTCGGCAAGGTGCGGAACGGGCCGCCGCGGGCGTCGCTGTTCGCGGTGCCGAAGCTCGGCGGCCAGCTCAACACCTCGGAATACTTCATCCACCACGAGGACGTCCGGCGCGCCCAGCCGGGGTACGAGATCCGTACGCTGCCGGCCGACCAGCAGGACGGCCTGTGGAAGGGGCTCCGGCTGGCGGCGCGGTCGATGGCCCGCAGGTCGCCGACCGGACTGGTGCTCGCCCGGCCGGACGGTACGTCGGTGGTCGCCAAGCAGCCGACGTCGCTCGGCACCGTGACGGTGACCGGTGAGCCTGCGGAGCTCGTGCTGTTCTGCAGCGGGCGGCAGGCGGTGGCCGACGTACGACTGGACGGCGAGGCGGAGGCGGTGGAGCAGCTCCGGCACGCGTCATTCGGTCTTTGACGCGGCCTTCGACCGGCGGCGGGCGCGCTGGATCAGGCTGCTGACGACCGTGGTCAGGATGACCAGCACGATCGCCGCCAGCACGCCCTGCCACGGCTCGTCGAAGAGCGCGTAGCCGAGCAGGCCGATCGCCATGTAGACCGCGGCCCACAGCGACGAGGCGGCCAGGTCGACGATCGCGAACCGCTCCCAGCGGTACCCGGCGAGGCCCGCCGCGAGCAGCACCGGCACCCGGCCGCCAGGGATCAGCCGGGACGTGAGCAGGACGCCGATCTCGTGCTCGGCCAATCGGTCCCGCAGCGCGTCCAGCGAGGCGTTGTCCCGCAACCACCCGATCCGCTTCGCGAGCCGCTCACCGCCGAACCGGCAGCCCGCGTACACGATCAGGTCGCCGACGTACGCACCACCCGCACCGGCGATCAGGACGCCGACCAGTCCGATCGGGTGACTGTGCGAGGCCAGTACGGCGCCCGCCGACACCGCGGCCCCGGTCGGCAGCACGGGCAGCACCGCCCCGATCAGCACCGCCCCGGCCAACGCGAACAAGTACCACAGGTCAAAGGTGGCGTCCCCGTTCATGCGGGTACCTCAAGCGAACCGCCGGGTGTCAGGACCTCGACCTTCACTCCGGGGTCGACGTCGGTCATCGCGGTCTTGAACCTCTCCCCCGGTGGCAGGAACAGCTCCGGCTTGATCCAGTCGCAGCCGATCGGCCAGAACGTCCCGAAATGTACCGGTACCGCGGTCGCCGCGCCGACCCGCCGCACCGCCTCGGCCGCCCGGACCGGGTCCAGGTGCCCGGGGCCGAGCGACGGCCCCCAGCCGCCGACCGGTACCAGCGCGACGTCGACCGGCCCGGCCTCCGCCGCGAGACCGTCGTACAGGTCGGTGTCCCCGGCGAACCAGACACTCGGCGAGCTGTCGATCCGGTACCCGACCGCGGGCGCGGAGTACGACGACCACGGCAGCCGGCGGCCGTCGTGGTCGGCGGTGACCACGTCGATCTGCAGCGACCCGATCTTCAACTGGTTGCCGGGAGCAACCTCGATGCAGCGGTCCGAGTACAGCGGCCCGCTGTCGGCGTGGATCAGCTTCGCGGCACCGCGCGGCACGACCAGCGCGGCGTCCGGCGAGATGAACGGCAACGACGTCAGATGCAGGTGGTCGGCATGCAGATGCGACACCAGCACCGCGTCGCAGTCACCCGCCTCGGGCAGCGGCGCCGGCCCGCGGCGGCGCCGCAGATGCGCGATCCGCGCGGTCAGCACCGGATCCGTGAGCAGCCGCGTACCGCTCGCCTCGATCGTGCTGGTGGCATGACCCCACCAGGTGACGCGCATTCAGGCCTCTACCTTCGACTCGACCGGTTCCCGCTGGTCCTTGCGCTGCCCCAGCTTCTCCAGCCAGCCGATCAGCACCTCGTGGATCGCGTCCGAGCCTACGGGAGGCTCGCCGAGCACCCAGCGGCTCGGGTGCACCAGCACCGCCTCGGTCTGCCAGCCGCCGATCCCGCCGTGGCAGCCGACCAGTTCCTCGAACGCCGCCACCTCGTGGGTGTACTCGTCGAGCCGGCTGACCACGACGAGGTCCCCGTTGTGCGGCATCCCCGCCTGCCGGAGCATCGAGGCGGCGGCGAGTTCGCCGTACGGCGTCAACGGGTCCTCCCCCTCGACCCGCCCGGAGCGCAGTACGTGGACCCCGGCGGCGCCGATCGCGACCGGGCCCTCGGCGAGCGAGTCGACGACCACGAACCCGATCCCGGGATGCGTCGCGAGACCCGGGATCAGCTTCGGGTGCAGCAGCTCGATCTCCTCCAGCGGGACCCGGCCGGGGGTGGTCGCGAGGTAGATCAGCGCGAGGTTTCCGGACGCCGTGACGACCATCTGCTCGTCCGGGGCGACCGGCGGCTCGCAGTCCTTCGGGCCGAGCTCGACCTCGCCGGTCTTCACGTGCAGCGCCTTCCGGGTCACCGATCCGGCGACGCTGCGGCGCATCGTGAGCTCGGTGAGGAACGCGTTCACCTGGCCCCAGCCCTCCGACTTGCCGACCGCCTGGACCGGCTCCTTGGTGGTGTCGACCAGGTCGTCGACCACCTCGGCGAGGGTCCGCCCGTACCGCTGCAGGAACGTCGAGCCCTGGCTCTGGCCGTGGTCGGACAGGACGACGATCTCGTACGAGTGCGGCAGGATCTCGATGATCCGCCGGAGCGCGCCGAGCACCCGGTCCAGGCCCTCCAGCGTCTGCAGCGACTCGGCCCGGGTCGGCCCGGCGTGGTGCGCGACCTCGTCGTAGTCGACGAAGTCGCAGTAGACCACCGGCGTACCCTTCACCAGCTCGTCCGTGATCAGCGAGACGTTCAGGTCGCGGAGCAGGACGTTGGTGATCGCGCGCAGGAAGATGTACCCGCCGCCGCGCTTCACCCGCGGGACCAGGTGCCGGACGCGCTGTCGGCGGGCCTGGTGCAGTTCCTTGATCACCTCCGCCACGCACAGGATCAGGCCGCGCGCGGCCCCCTGCGGGCTGGAGAAGAACCGGATGTAGCCGCGGCTGCGGCTGGTCGGCAGGGCGGCCCGGCTGAAGACCAGCTCGCACTTCTCGGCGTCGCCGGACCAGTTGTTGCTGATACTGACGCCGCCGTCCGCGAGCAGCCCGCGCCCGGTCGACATCCGCTTCTCGATCTCCGCCGCGTCCCGGGCCCGGTTGGTGACCATCACCCGGCCGGTCTCCTTCTCGTACCACCGGAACGCCGGGATGTGCAGCGAGCCGCCGTGCAGGATGCCGGCCTGGCTGGCGGGCGTGGTCGCCGGTACGCCGGTGTGCCAGGTCTGCAGCGAGTGGTTGCCGTCCCGGATCCAGCCGCCGAGGTTCGGCAGGTTGCCGGCCAGCACCATCCAGTTCAGCAGCGGCGCGGACAGGCCGTCGATCTGGACGATCAGCATCCCGGTCTTCGGCGCGGGCTGGATCCGCCGGGCGCGGCGGTGCACGACCCGCATCACCTCGGCGACGTACGCGTCGTCGCTGCCCGCGTACGCGACCCAGCCGACGAAGGCGCTGATCGACGACATCACGATGGACACCAGCACCGGCGCCTCGACGCCGCCGTGCAGGTCGACGCCGGGGTCGACGGTGATCCCGAGGTACACCACCGCGAACTGCGACAGCAGGCCGCCGACGAGGACGCCGATCGACCCGATCAGGACCGCGATCCCGGCCAGGATCCAGCGCATCAGCACCGAGAACACCGCCAGCAGCACGACCAGCCGGAAGATCGGCAGCCGGCCGTCGCTGCTGATCTGGGGCAGCAGCCAGAATGTGATCGTCAGCGTGATCAGCGACGCGAGGCCGCCGTACAGCATGGCACCCAGGCCGCGTCCGGTACGGCGGAGATCCAGCCATACCGGACGTCGTCGCCGGGAGATCTGTTCTGGTGGTTTTGCCATGCTATAGACAGCCTGCTTCCCCGTAGTACTTGTGCACTACGAGACTACGGGGTCAGGCTCTTACTGCACTTCGAGGTAGTCGACCTCCGTGTACAAGTTGCCCTTGGTCAGCCGGATCGTGTTCCACCCGGCGTTCAGCGTGACCGGGACCGCACTCTCGTGCCAGTTGTCCCAGCCCGTCACGGGATAGCTGACCGAGCCCGCGTTGTTGCCGTTGACAACGAGCCCGTGGCTGGCGGTGGACGCCGAACCGTTGGCGTACCCGACGTACAGCGTGTAACTGCCCGCGACCGGCGCGAACACGGTGTTCTCCACCCACGAGTCCGCGTAGTCGATGTACGCGACCACCTTGCCGTCCGACGCGCCGGCCGCGTTCGACCGGACCGTGCAGTGATTGAGCGTCCCGCGCTCAGCTTCGTACCGGACCCGGCTGCCGCGGACCACCGGGTAGTCGTTCGCGTACCCGACGTCCGCGACGTACAGGTGCCGGCCACCGTTCACCCAGCCGTGCAGGAACACCTTGCCGCCGACGAAGTCCGCGCCGCCCGGCCCGCACACGTGGCTGTCGAACGTCGCGGTCGTCATCAACGGCCGGTACGCCGTGGTCCACGGACCGCCGAGGCTCTTCGACGTCGCGTACGACGTGAGGTAGTTGCAGTCGCTGTACCCGCCGCTCGAGAAGTACAGCACGTACTGCGAGCCGCGCTGCACCAGGTCGGGCGCCTCGATGATGCCGCTCGAGGTCAGCATCGCGGTGTTGCCGCCGACCAGCGTCTGGCCGTTGTTCGCGGTCTTGGTGAGCCAGAGCGTCGACGGCTGGCTGACCGCGTTGCCGTCGTTCTTCCAGACCAGGTAGCGGGTGCCGTCGTTCGCGACGAACGTGTTCGGGTCGATGGCGCCGCCGATGTCGAGCGGGCAGATCAGCGGGGCCGTACCGACGGGCTGGAACGGGCCGAGCGGACTGGTGGCGGTGGCGACGCCGATGCACTGCCGGCCGGACGCCTTGTGCCAGGCGGTGTAGGTGAGCGTATAAGTGCCGTCCGGGTTCGGGTAGACGTCCGGTGCCCAGGTGCGGCCGGGCTGGGCCCACGCGCTCGACGGGCCGCCGGGCATCGCGTCGCCGCGGATCGTCCACGGCCCGTCGGCGCTCGGCGCGGAGGTGACCGGGACGGTGCCGCGGCTGCCGTTGGTGGCGTACGCGTACCAGGTGCCGTTCTGCTCGAAGACGTCCGGGTCGGGGAAGTTCTCGCCGATGATCTCGCTCGGGAACACGGCCCCGGCGGCCGCGTGCGCTGGTACGGACAGGAACGTGGTCAGGCTCAGTGCGGCCACCAAGGCCGCCAGAAGTCGTCTCATGGGTGACTCCTCAGGTGGGGCGGATACCTGCGGATCCACTTTTACATCGATTCACCTGAAACACCACGCCTCAATCACTGGACCCTGAAGATTCCGGGGTGGAGACTCCCGCTAGTTGATTTCCGCCTGGATCAAGGGAGTATCTCGTGAGTCTTTTACCGAGAGTGTCGGGACGCGGGATGGTGGCCGCCGTGGCCGCGGTCGCCGCGGTCGGCGGCGGCTTCGTCGGGCAGTCGGCGGCGACGCCGGCCGCCGTGCAAGCGACCCCGCTGCAGCAACGGCTGGACGGCCTGCTGAACGACAGCCGGTACGACGGTTCGCAGGTCGCGCTCGTGGTCCGCGACGCGACCACCGGCGAGACCCTGTACGACAAGAACGGCGCCGAGCGGCTGCTGCCCGCGTCGAACACCAAGCTGTTCACCTCGACGGCCGCGATGCACACGCTCGGCCCGTCGTACCGCTTCCACACCGACGTCCTCGCCACCGCACCCGTCCGCGGTGGACAGCTGCTCGGTGACCTCTACCTCAAGGGGTACGGCGACCCGACCGCGCTGGAGTCGGACTACGCCGGCCTCGCCAAGCAGCTCAAGGCGGCCGGCGTCCGCCGCGTCTTCGGCGACCTGGTCGCGGACGACACGTACTTCGACCACGTCCGCCTCGGCGACACCTGGTCCTGGGACGACGAGCCGTACTACTACAGCGCCCAGATCTCCGCGCTGACGCTGGCGCCGAACACCGACTACGACTCTGGTACGGCGATCGTCGAGACCCGTCCGGGTGCCGCCGCGGGCGCTCCGGTGAAGCTCGACCTGCTGCCCGCGAACGGCGTACTCAAGCTGGTCAACACCGCGACCACCGGCGCGGCCGGCTCCGCGAACACGATCAGCGTCGACCGCGACCACGGCACGAACGTCGTCCGGATCACCGGGTCGATGCCGCTCGGGTCCGCGGTCGAGCAGGACTGGGTGACCGTCTGGGAGCCCGAGCTGTACGCCGCCGACGTGTTCCGCCGGGCGCTCGCGGCGCAGGGCATCACGGTCAGCGGCACGATCAAGAACGCGGCGACCCCGGCCGGCGCGGGACGCCTCGCCCGGGACGAGTCGATGACGGTCGGCGAGCTGATGACGCCGTTCCTCAAGCTCTCCAACAACATGCACGCCGAGACGCTGGTCAAGACGATGGGCGCGGTCGCGGAGGCCGACGGCAGCTGGCCGGCCGGGCTCGACGTGGTGACGAAGTACGCCAAGTCCCTCGGCGTCGACACCAGCCGGATCCGGCTGTCCGACGGCTCCGGCCTGTCCCGGAAAGTGAATGTCACCGCGGACTCGGTCACCGACGTTCTGATCGGTGCGCAGAAGGAGTCGTGGTGGAAGCAGTGGTACGACGCGCTGCCGATCGCGGGCAACCCGGACCGGTTCGTCGGCGGCACGCTGCGCAGCAGGATGCAGAACACCCCGGCCGCGAACAACCTGCACGGCAAGACCGGCTCGCTCACCGGGGTCACCGCGCTGTCCGGGTACGTCACGAACAAGGACGGCCGGAAGCTCGTGTTCTCGATGATCAGCAACAACTACCTGGTCAGCCCGCGCTCCATCGAGGACGCGGTCGGCGTCACGCTCGCGTCGTGGTCCGACCAGGCTCCCCCGCCGGCCGTCGTCGCGCCGTTCAAGGCCGCCTCGCCGGCGTGTGAGTCGGAGTGGGACAAGGCCTGCTAATCCGTTCGACAGGTGCGGCGGTCATTCACCACGATGGGCGAATGACCGCCGTACTGCCTGACAGGTACTCCGTGCGTCCACCGGCGAAGGAGGACGCGCGGGCGCTCCTCGAGTTGGTGTCCGACTACAACACCTCGGTCGTCGGCTTCGCCGACTACACCCTGCAGGACGCGGAGGACCAACTCACCGAGCCCGGCTTCGACCCCGGGACCGACGGCTGGCTGGTGTTCGACGGGGATCGCCTGATGGGGTACGCGGCGGTGTTCGGCAAGGGCGATCACCGCCAGCTCGACGCGGACGTGGTCACCACCGACGTCGCCGTGGAGGCCTATCTCCTCACGGAGGTCCTCACGCGGACGGCGGAGTTCGCTCGAAGCTACGGGCATTCGTCGGTCCAGCTCGACGCCGTCAACTACCGGGCCGACACCGCCCGGGCGGAACGCCTGGCCGGCTACGGCTTCGCTCCGGGGACAACGTTCCACCGGATGCGGATCGACCACCACGGCGCTGTTGATGCGCCGGAGGTTCCGGCGGGGGTTGTGGTTCGGCGGGGTGCTCCGGACGAGGCGAGCCGGCGGGCGGCGCATGCGGTCCTGAACGCTGCCTTCGACGGGCAGTTCGGGTTCACGCCGCGGCCGTTCGAGGAGTGGCAGGCGGCGCAGGAGAACCACTCGGCGTTCGACTGGTCGCAGCTGACGGTGCTGGAGGTGGACGGCGAGGCGGTCGCGATGCTGTCCGCGAACGACCAGTTCGTCGAGGACGAGGACTGCGGGTACGTCGGGCGGCTCGCCGTACTGGAGAAGGCGCGCGGGCAGGGCCTGGCGAAGTTCCTGCTGCGCGACCAGTTCGCGGTGGACGCGGCGAACGGGCGGGCCGGGACGATCCTGCACGTCGACACGAACAACCCGACACCGGCGCTCGGCGTGTACCTGTCCGTCGGGATGCGGGCCGTACTGGTGATGGAGGTCTTGCGGCGCGAGGTCGCGGCATGAGCCTGCCCGACGGGTACACCTGGCGGCCGATGCGGCTGGACGACGCGCCGCTGATCGCCGAGCGGTCCGCGGTCTACACGTCCGCGCTCCTGGGGTTCGCCAAACACAGCCCGGAAGACGTCGCCAACTACTTGCGCGACCCCGGGACGAATCCGGCCACCGACGGCTGGGTGGTCTTCGGCCCCGACGGTTTCGCCGGGTCGGCCACGGCGGTCCCGATCACCGGCGGCTCGCACCTCGTCGTCGACATCCTCAGCACCGAACCACCCGTCCTCAACTGGCTCCTCCAGAAGGCGGAAGAGCGCGCAACCGCAGCCTCCGCGCCCCCCGCCGCAACCCCCGCCGTCACCCCCGCCGCAACCCCCGCCGCCAGCCCCGCCGTCACCCCCGCCGCAACCCCCGCCGCCACGCCCGCCGCGACCCCCACCGTCACCCCCGCCGTCACCCCCGCCGCGACCCCCGCCGCGACCCCCGCCGTCACCCCCGCCGCCGCGCCCGCCGTCAGCCCCGCCGCCACGCCCGCCGCCACGCCCGCCGCGACCCCCGCCGCGACCCCCGCCGTCACCCCCGCCGCCGCGCCCGCCGTCAGCCTAGCCGCCACGCCCGCCGTCACCCCCGCCCTCACCCCCGCCGTCAGCGCCGCTGCCGGCCGCGGAGCGGCCGTGCTTCGGGTTGGGGCGATTCGACAGGATCAGCTGTTGCCGCATGTACTTGCCTCCCGGGGGTATGCGATCGGGACGTCGGTGCACCGGATGCGGATCACCTTCGACGGTCCGGTGGCGGAGCCCGCGGTGCCGGCCGGGATCGTCGTACGGCGGGGTGCTCCGGACGAGGCGAGCCGGCGGGCGGCGCACGCCGTACTGATGGAGGCGTTCGCGGAGCAGCCCGGGACGCTGCCGCGGCCGTACGACGAGTGGGTGGCGTCGCGGGAGAGCCGGTCGACGTTCGACTGGTCGCAGGTGACGGTCCTGGAACAGGCCGGGCAGGCGGTCGCGATGACCGAGTGCAACGACAACTTCGTCAGCACGGACAACTGCGGGTACGTCGGACGCCTGGCGGTCGTGTCCTCCGCCCGCGGGCGCGGGCTGGCCAAGTACCTGCTGTGGCACGCCTTCGCCGCCGACGCGGCCGCCGGCCGGACCGGCACGATCCTGCATGTCGACACCAGCAACCCGACCCCGGCCGTCGCCCTGTACACCGGCGTCGGCATGCGCCCGGACCTGATCAGCGACATCTGGACGCGGGAGATCTGAGAGATTACTCTCGAAACATGTCTCTCAGGAATCCGTACGGCGATTTCGAGATCACCGACCCGCAGGCGATGCGCGCGCTCGCGCATCCGGTCCGGCTGGCCGCGCTCAGCTACCTGCAGGGCAACAGCCCGGCGACGGCCACGCAGCTGTCCGAACACGTCGGCGCCTCCCCCTCGGTGACCAGCTGGCACCTGCGGCACCTGGCGCAGTTCGGGCTGGTGAAGGACGGTCCGCCGCCGAGCGGCTCGGACAAGCGGCAACGCTGGTGGTACGCCGCGTCCCGCGGGTTCCGGTACGAGATGCCGGACACCCCGGAAGGCGCCGAGGCCGGCCGGCTGCTGCGGGCCGAGGTCATGAACCAGGCCCTCGAGGCCGCGCAGAACTGGCTGGTCGACACCGAGCCGAACCTCGACCCGGAGTGGAGCCGGCGGGCCGGATCCGCGAACACACTGCTGGTCATCACCCCGGCCGAGGCGGACGCGATCGAGTCCGCGATCGAGGAACTGCTGGCGCCGTACGTCCGGCGCCGCGACGCCGGCGACCTGCCGCCGGACGCGCGGCCGGTCCGGCACCTGCGGATCTCCTTGCCCGAAGCAACGGATTCCTGATGAGGACGCTCGCCGCCACGAGCCTGTGGCGGGACCGGCGGTTCCGCCGGTTCTGGTCCGCGCAGGGCGTGTCCGAGTTCGGCGACCGGATCACCGAGCTGGCGCTGCCGCTGATCGCGGTGACGATGCTGGACGCCTCCCCCAGCCAGGTCGGTTTCCTGACCGCGGCGGTCTGGCTGCCGAACATCGCGTCGCTGTTCATCGGCACCTGGGTCGACCACCGCCGCGACAAACGCCCGCTGATGATCGCCGCCGACCTGACCCGGACGGTGCTGCTGCTGACGCTGCCGGTCGCCTACTGGCTCGGTTTCCTTGCCCTCGGCCACTTGTACGCGATCGCGGTCCTGGCCGGTACGGCGCATGTCGTGTTCAACACCGCGAACGCGTCGTTCTTCGTCCGGCTGGTGGATCGCGAGCAGTTCCTGGAGGCGAACAGCAAGCTGTCCGCGACCCGGTCGATCTCGTTCATGGGCGGGCCGGCCGTCGCCGGTCTGCTGGTGCAGTGGCTGAGCGCGCCGATCGCGATCGTCGTCGACGCGTTCACGTTCGTGTTCTCGGCGGTGCAGCTGAGCCGGCTGAAGATCGACCCAGGCCCTTCGGAGGAGTCCGGCGAGCCGATCCTGCGCCGGGCGGCGGCCGGGATGCGGTACGTGCTGAAGCATCCGTACATCAGCCGCAGCCTGGGCTGTGCCACCACGGTGAACTTCTTCAACCTGATGAGTACGGCGCTGCTGGTGCTGTTCGCGAGCCGCATCCTCGGGCTGTCCGCCGGGGTGATCGGCCTGGCGTTCGGCATCGGCGCGTCGGGCGGCCTGCTCGGCGCGGTCAGCGCCTCCCCGCTGAGTCGCCGGTTCGGCGCCGGGCCGGTGATCGCGTTCGGCGCGATCGTCTTCCCGACCTCGATCGCGATCGCCGCGCTGGCGAACGGCCCGCTGTGGGTGAAGGCGGTCGCGCTGGCGGCGGCCGAGTTCGTCGGGGCGTTCGCGGTCATGTGCTTCGACGTACCGCTGAACGCGTTGCAGGCCGTGGTCTGCCACGACCACATGCGCAGCCGGGTGGCAGGGGCGTTCAGCAGCATCAACTACGGCATCAGGCCGCTCGGCGCGGTCGCCGGCGGGTTCCTCGGCACCTGGATCGGTGTCCGCGAAACCCTCCTCGTCTCCGCCGCCGGCGGCCTGTTGTCCGTCGTCTGGCTGATCGGCTCCCCGATCATCCGCACCCGCGAACTGACCGGACTGGAGCCGCCCGGCTAGTCCTCGACCAGCTCCTCGACCGGGTCGGCCTTCGTGACCGTCTTGCGGAGCGGGACCTCCTTGATGAACACCACAGCGATCAGGCTGACCACCGCACAGGCGGCCGCGATCAGGAAGATCCGCCCGGTGGCGTCGCCGTACGCGTGCCGAACCAGGGCTGCCAGCTGCGGCGGCAGGTTCTTCACGTCGAGCAGGCTGGTGCTGCCGGAGCCGCCCTCCTGCAGTTTGCGCGCGGCCTCGGGCCCGTTCGGTCCGGCGAGGACACCGGCGACGATCAGGGTCTTGACCCGCGCGGCGAGCACCGCGCCGAGCGCCGAGACGCCGACCGCACCGCCGAGGCTGCGGAAGAACGCGACGGTCGCGGACGAGGCCCCGATCTGCGTGACGTCGACGGTGTTCTGTACCGCGAGCACCAGGTTCTGCATCGTCATACCCATGCCGAGGCCCATCGCCAGCATGCCGAGCCCGGTGTACCAGTACGGCGTGCTGTGGTCGATCGTGCCGAGGATCAGCAGGCCGACCAGCAGCAGGATGCCGCCGGACACCAGGTACCGCTTCCACTTGCCGTAGCGGGTGATCAGCTGCCCCGATCCGGCCGAGCCGACGAACGAGCCGAGCATCATCGGGATCGTCAGCAGACCGGCCTCGGTCGGGCTGTACCCGCGGGCGATCTGGAAGTACTGGCCGAGGAACAGCGCGCTGCCGAACATCGCGACACCGACCGACAGGCTGGCCACGATCGCCAGCGCGGTGGTGCGCTCCCGCACGACCTTCAGCGGGACGAGCGGCTCGGCGACCCGGTTCTCGACGAGTACGGCGAGGAAACCGGCCACGAGCGTGCCGCCGACGAACAGCGCGGACTCCCAGGACACCCAGGCGAAGTCCGTGCCGGCGAAGCTCACCCAGAGCAGCGGCAGGCTGGCCGCGATGCTGATCAGGATCGCACCGAGGTAGTCGATCTGCACCTTGCGCTTGAGCACCGGCAGGTGCAGGTACTTCTGCAGGATCACCAGGCTGACCACGGCGAGCGGGACGCAGACGTAGAAGCACCAGCGCCAGCCGAGCCACGAGGTGTCGACGATGACGCCGCCGATGAGCGGGCCGCTGACGGTCGCGACCGCCATCACCGCGCCCATGTAGCCGGAGTACCGACCCCGCGACCGGGGTGGGATCGCGGCGCCGATGATGGACTGGGCGAGCGCCATCAGACCACCCATCGCGAGACCCTGGAGGACCCGGGCACCGATCAGGAACGGCACGTTGTGGGACAGACCGGCCAGCGCAGACCCGATCACGAAGACCGAGATCGCGAGCTGGACCAGCAGCTTCTTGCTCACCAGGTCGGAGAGCTTGCCCCAGATCGGGGTGGACACCGTCGTGGCCAGCAGGCTTGCGGTGAGGACCCACGTGTACTGCGTCTGGGTGCCCTCGAGGTCCGCGATGATCGTCGGCAGCGCGTTGCTGACGATGGTCGAGCTCAGCATCGCCGTGAACAGCGCGGCGAGCAGGCCGATCAGGATCTCGAGGATCTCGCGGTGGGTGAGTTCCGGCGCAGCGGGCGTCTGCTGCCGGGTCTCGGTGACAGTCATTACTCTCCAGTCTTGGGGCTTTGCCTCACGAGTTTGTTGGCCTCGGTGATCGCGATCGCGACCCGCTGCATCGTTGCGGCGGCCGCTGTCATCGCGTCGTCGTCGAGGTCTGCCAACGCGGTTCTGAGTTGCCGGGTGTAGGCGGAGTACATGGCCTCCAGCCGGGCCTTGCCCTCGGCCGAGAGGCTGACCAGCCCGACCCGGGCATCGGCGGGATCCGGCCGACGGCTCACCAGTCCGTCGGCCTCCAGTGCGGTCAGCTGCCGGCTCACCACCGACGCGTCGACGCCGAGCTTGCCGGCGATCTCGCCGCCACGCTGCTCGCCGTCCTTCATCAGCACCTTCAGCACGCTCGCGTCGGATCGGCGCAGTCCGCCGTCGCCGCTGAGGTGCCGGTGCTCGATACAGCGCACGGCCCGGATCAGGGAACTGACCCCTTCGAGCAACTCCTGAGCCGCCGCATCCCGCTCTACCCCGGGGACAAGGGGTTGCTGAGCTAGTTGCATAACCCAACTATATACACAGATAGTTGGTTTCCACAACCATATGCGCAGGATGTGGACAAGTGGTTACTACCTGTGAGCCCGGCGCCTCAGCCGAGGTCGGTGTTCAGCCGGCCGAGGAGACGGCCGAGGTCGGCGAGGTCGGCCGGGTTCCAGCGGTCGAGGATCGCGCGGAACTCGGTCTGCCGCTGGGTGCGCATCGCCTCGTAGCGCTCGGCGCCGGAAGTGGTCAGCCGGAGCAGCCGGGCGCGGCCGTCGTCGGGGTCGCCGATGCGCTCGATCAGGCCGAGGTTCTCCAGCTGGGTGATGCCACGACTCACGGTGGACTTGTCGAGCCCGAGGACATGCGCCACGTCCGACGCGCGGACGCCCGTACTCGCGCCGAGCTCGATCTGGGAGATCAGCGCGTAGCCGGCCGCGTCCATGTCCGGGTGCACCCGCCGGGCCAGCCGCAGCGAGGCCGACCGGGACCGGCGGAACAGCGCGGACAGCTCCAGCTCGATCGCCGCGACCAGTTCCTCCGAGTGCTCCACCTTCGTACTCACCGAACCACGATCCCGGCGTCCCGGAGCGCCTGCTTCACGGCCGCGATCCGGAAGTCGCCGAAGTGGAACACGCTCGCCGCGAGGACCGCGTCCGCACCGGCCTGCACCGCCGGCGGGAAGTGCTCCGGCGCCCCCGCTCCCCCGCTGGCGATCAGCGGTACGTCGACCACCGCGCGGACGGCCTTGATCAGCTCCAGGTCGAACCCCTGCTTGGTGCCGTCGGCGTCCATCGAGTTCAGCAGGATCTCGCCCGCGCCGAGCTCGCACCCGCGCTGCGCCCACTCGATCGCGTCCAGCCCCGCGGACCGCCGCCCGCCGTGGGTCGTGACCTCGAACCCGCTCGGCTGCTCGGCGGACCGCCGTACGTCGAGCGACAGCACCAGCACCTGGTTGCCGAACCGGTGCGCGATCTCGCGGATCACCTCGGGGCGCGCGATCGCGCCGGTGTTGATCCCGACCTTGTCGGCACCCGCCCGGAGCAGCCGGTCCACGTCGGCCGCCTCGCGGACCCCGCCGCCGACGGTCAGCGGGATGAACACCTGCTCGGCGGTCCGGCGGACCACGTCGTACGTCGTCTCGCGGGAGCCCGACGAGGCGGTGATGTCGAGGAACGTGAGCTCGTCGGCGCCTTCGGCGTCGTACACCTGCGCCATCTCGACCGGGTCGCCCGCGTCGCGCAGGTCGGCGAAATTGACGCCCTTGACCACACGGCCGGCGTCGACGTCCAGACAGGGAATCACTCGTACGGCAAGGCTCACGCGGCCAAGCGTAGGGCATGTCTCCTGATCCCCCGCCGTAGCGAGGAGGTGCTCGGTGCGGTGCATCGGCGTGCGAGGGCGAAGGTCTCGATGCGGAGCATCGTGGCCTTTGCACCCGTGCGGCGAGGTGCCGTGCCGGGTGCCCCGCAGTAGGCGCGGGATCAGGAGACATGCCCTGACGGTCAGAACGAGACGATCAGGCCGAGTACCACGGCGAACGCGACGAGGCCGACGACGACCTCGGCGAGGATCGTCAGCTTGCTGCCGCCGACGCGCGGCGCGCCCGGGACCGGCGGCAGGCCGAACTGGTCGGTGACGCGCCGCGGCAGCCGGACCCCGCGGGCGAGGGCGGCGCGGAGCGCGTCGGTCAGTACCGGCTCGACCGCCGAGGGAACCGGGATCGTGATCGCGAGGTCGGTGATGTCGTCGTGGACGCTGATCCACACCGTGCCGCCCCTGGACCGGTCCCAGCGGACACCGGTGACACACGTCAGGTCCACGGACTGGCGGCCGATCAGGGTGCGGGCTTCGAGGTAGTGGCCGTTGAGCTGCGCGTTCGTTCCGACGTTCCCGATCACCTGAGCGATCACGATCAGGCCGACGACGGCGATCGCGAGGGCGACCGAGGTCACCCAGGACCGGCCGATCGCGGTGGCGAGGAGCGCCAGCGCCGCGGCGATGACCAGGACGAGCCCGACGGACAGGCCGAGGCGGGTCAGCCGCGGGATGCGGCGCGGGCGGGTGTCCTCCACGGCCGCACGGTATCGCCGCGGGGGGCTAGCGGCCGGGTGGTGCTGAGGACGCGCTCAGGATGACGCGATCAGGCCGAAGACGACGCCGAAGACCAGGATGCCGACGAGGACACCCGCGAGTACGGCGAGGTTGCTGCCGCCGTTGCGCGGGGCGCCTGGGACGGGTGGGAGGTTGAAGAGGTTGGTGATGCGCCGCGGGACCTGGACGCCGCGGGTTATCGCGTCGCTGAGTGCTTGGGTGATGGCTGGGCGGACCTGGTACGGGACCGGGATCTGGATCGATACGTCGGTGATGTCGTCGTGCAGCCGGATCCAGATCGCGCCGCCTCTGCTGCGTTCCCAGCGGGTCGCGGTGAGGCGCGCGAGGTCGACCGACTGGCGGCCGATGAGGGTGGCGACGTCGAGGTACGGTCCGTTGAGGCGTGGGTGCCATCCCAGGTTGCCGATCAGCAGCGAGATCGCGAGTAGGCCGATGGTCGTCACGATCAGGGCGATCGTGGTGAGGTGGGATTGGGTGCTCGCGCTCACTAGAAACGCCACCGTCACGGCGACCACCAGGGTCAGTCCGGCGGCAATCCCGTAACGCACCATTCGCGAGATCCGCCGGGGCCGCCGCTCATCCACCTCGGCAACGGTATCTGCGGGTGGGTTTACTCGGGTGTCGGCAACCGTGAACAGGCGGTGGTGTCTGGGAACAGGCAATAGCTTGTTCCGCGACACCGACACGCGGGCCTACATCCGGCGAGCGCGCCGCAAAGCGGCGCCGGGCTAGCGCACGAAGTGCCCAGCTAGCACTCGGACGTGCCACCAGCTTCAGGGGCGGGCCGGACAGCACGTGCCACAACGGGGGAAGACCTCCGCGCCCCACACCCCCAGCGGAGGACTGGCGCGACGCCAACCTCACCCGTCTGCTGCCACCCTCGCACCACGCCACCACCTTCAGGGGTGGGTGGGCGGGACAGCACCCCCACCACCGGCGAACACGTCCGCGCCCCACCTCCAGGGAGGGCGGGCGGGACACCAACCTCACCTGCCTGCCCCCACACCACGCCACCTTCAAGGGTGATCCTCGTCGACAGCAGCCCCCTCGACACCCCCGCCGTACTCGAGGAGCCCCCACCTGGACATCGCGAACGGCGCCGTCGTCGGCGGGTGACTTGAACACCCGGTGGGGTCGGGCGACAGGCAATAGCTTGTTCAGCGACCCCGCTGCTTGTTCAGCGGGTGATGCGGTCGACGCGGTGGCCGGTGTGGTCGAAGACGTGGATGCGGGTGGTGTCGACGGCCAGGTGGATGCGGGTGCCGCGTTGGAGTTCGGTGTCGACGGGGAGTTCGACGACGAGGTCGGCGCGGCGGTGGGTCGGGCCGTGCGGCTCGGGTTCGGGGAGGGGCGGCGCGGCGAGGCCGATCCGGGTGCGGAGGCGGGTGAGGAGCGTCGGTCCCGGGGCCGCGGCCGGGATCGCGTGCGCGGGAGTCGGCCGGCCGATCCGGTCAGGGTCGGCGACCTCGATGCCGCAGGACCGCACCCTCACAACGGGCGAACACATCCGCGCCCCAGACCCTCAGCGGGCGGCGGGCGGCGGGCGGCGGGCGGCGGGCGGCGGGCGGCGGGCGGGACACCAACCCACACGTGCCGGTCACCACCTCCGGGCGACACGACCTTCAAGGGCGGGCGGGTCACCAACCCCACGCCCGGCGAACAGCTCCGCGCCCAACACTCTCGCGGTGGGCGGGCGGGCGGGACACCAACCCACACCTGCCGGTCACCACCCCGCACCACACCACCTTCAAGGGCGGGTGGGCGGGACAGCACCCCACCACCGGCCAACACATCCCGCCCAACACGTTCGGGGAGGGTGGGCGGGACACCAACCTCACCTACCGGCCGCCACTCCCACACCACACCGCCTTCAAGGGCGGGTGGGCGGGACAGCACCCCCACCACCGGCCAACACATCCGCGCCCCACCACCCCTGGAGGGTGAGTGGGGCGCGGTTGGGCCTACTTCCAGGCTCGGCGGCGGTTGTCGGTGGATTTCATGGGGCGGGTGGATTCCCAGACTCGGCGCCAGCGGGCGGCGTCGGGGCCGGTTTGGGTGGGGGATGCGCCGAGGGCGGCGCGGCGGCGGGAGGCGTACCAGGTGGTGGATTCCTCGTCGAGGAGGGCTGATACGGCGGCGGCGATGCGGGGGGCGAAGTCGCGGGCGCTTTCGCCGGCGGCGGGCCGGAGCGGGTCGCCGTACCGGACGTGGACGGCGGGGCGGCCGGGGACGGGCCAGCCGCGGCCGCGGGGCATGGCGGCGAAGGAGCCTTTGATGCCGACGGGGATGATCGGTACGTCGTGTTCGACGGCGAGGTACGCCGCGCCCATCCGGAACCGCTGGACCCAGCCGTCGGGTGAGCGCGTCCCTTCGGGGAAGACGACGACGTTCCACCCGTCGGCGAGCAGGTCGCCGGGCGTGGAGCTCATCTTGCCGCCGCGTCGTTCGATCGGGAACGTGTTGAACACGATCGCCGACCCGGCGGCCCGCCACCAGGTGTCGAAGAAGTAGTCGGCGGCGGCGGCGAACGCCGTACGGCGACGCATCGCGTCCGGCAGCGACAGCAGCAGCAACGGGGTGTCGAGGTGCGACGAGTGGTTCGCGACGATGATCGCGGGGCCGTCGAGTTTGAGCAGCGAGTCGAGGCCGCTGACCTGCGGGCTGACCTCGAAGTTCAGCACCGCGTTGAGCGGGCCTTTCTGGATCAGGTCGCGGACCGCGATCGCGGCGGGCGTCCGGGCCCAGCGTGTCGGGAAGACCGAGGTCTCCTTGGGGATCACGTACGGCTCGGCGGTCCGCGGTACCTGCGGTCGCCGGCCCCAGCGCCATCCGCGCGCGACCTGACGTACGTCGCGCACGGTCTCGCGGCTGAACTTGACCAGGCTGGTACCCATCAGCGCACGTCCGCGAGCAGGTGCGGGGGGTTGTGCAGGTAGGTGATCGACGGCGACCGGCCGACCGAGTGGCTGACCATCTCGAGCGCGTCCTGCAGCGTCGACGCGGACCGGAAGCCCATCCGCTCGACCGTCTTGCGGTTCGCGCCGACCCAGACGATGTCGCCGCAGTGGTCGAGGGCGTGCGAGATCCAGTACCACATGTAGAACGGGTGTACGCCGTGATACGCGTACGACGTCCGGTACAGGTGGATGTACCACGGGTCCTCGGCGTACTGCTTCTCGAACTTCGCCTCGATCGTCGCCGGGTCGGTGCTCTCCGACAGCACCTCTTCGAAGAAGTCGACGTACGACGGGTGGTGCAGCTGGCTGAACTCGTAGTCGACCGGGTGGTACAGGATCACCGCGCCGTCCTTGCGGACAACGGGGTTCCCCCGGTACGAGTTGAAGTAGTAGCCGAGCCCCATGCAGGCGGCGAGGATCGGGTTCATCACCGAGTTCACGTTGTACGGGCCGATGAACGGCACGCCCATGATCGCGACGTCGGACTGCCCTTGGACCTCGACCATGTGCTGGCGGTGCACGTTCTCGAGCGTCTTGTCGTGCACCGGCTCGATCTTGCCGGCGTGCACGCCGGTGAGCCCGTAGTTGGATCGGGTGTCGGTGAAGATCTTGTGCCGCAGCTTGTTCGGTGCGGCGGCGAGCCCGCGCTTGGCGGCCAGGAACGACGCCTGGTCCTTGATCGACCATTCCCACTCGCGCTTCTGCAGGAACTCCAGCGGCCCGCCGAAGATGTCGTTGTTCAGCGTGGTCTCGATCTGGAACACCTTGACGTGCTGCGTGAGGATCTCGCCCATCCGCCAGGCGGAGTGGTGCATCTTGGACGCCTTGTGGTCCATGAACGACCGCGAGTGGATCATCGTGTGGCTGTTGTGGTGGTGCTTGAGCGACTTGTACGACGCCAGCCCGATGGACGTGGACTTGTGGCCACCGTCCATCGCCACCAGGTTCACGTTCACGTAGACGAGCAGGTCGGACTCGGCCGCCCGCTTGGAGATCTCGACGTCCTCGCCGTGCTTGGTCTGCCCGAGGTGGGTCAGGTTCGCGGAGTCCTCGGCGTCGAAGTTGTAGAGCTTGCCGTCGGGGTAGAACGACCGGAAGACGCGTTCGCCGACGATGTCGCGCAGCTCGTTCGGGGTGAGCCGGCGGTGCAGCGCGTTCGCGGAGATCAGCTCGACGTCGTCGACGCCGGCCTGCGCGGCGAGCTCGAGCACGGCCTCGATGATGCGCTGCCGGATGTCCGGCTTCTTCATCGGCGGCAGCGGGATCGAGATGTCGTCGAACGCGATCGTCAGTCGCATCCCGGCCCGCAGCAGCTCCGGCAGCGGCTCGGACTCGAGCGGGTTCAGCAGCGCGTTCTGGATCGCCTCGTCGACGTCCCGGACCGGCGGCAGCGCCTCCGGCGGGTACACCACCCGAGTGCCTTGCGGGAACCGCTCCAGCAGGAAGCCCTCACCGTTGTGCACGAGCAGCGGCGGTGTGCGGTCGTCAACCTCAAGCACAAAACCTGGCCGAGACATGTCAGAAACCCTCTCGTCGTACGTTCAGCGCCCTCATGAGGCCCTCACATCGAAAGCAACCTTGACCGTGCCGAGGCGGCCGGCCGAATGCGCGTGGTCCAGAGCCTCGCGCCAGCGGTACAGCGGGTAGCGGGCGCCGACGACGCCGTCCAGCGGGGCGCGCCCGGCGAGCTCCAGCGCGGTCTCGAACGCGGGCCGCCCGTTCGGCTCCTCGCGGGCGGACGCGTAGGTGCCGGCCAGGTCGAGCTCGCGGAACCAGACCGGGGACAGGTCGACGCCGGTCGACGGCATGCCGGACAGTACGACGCGGCCGCCGGCCTTGGTGACCCGCAGCACGGTGTCGATCGAGTCCTTGCTGCCGACGGCGTCGACGGCGACGTCGACGCCGCCGAGCAGGAACTCCTTGGCGCCGAGGTCGGGCTTGAGCCGGAACGCGCCGGTCGAGCGGCGGACCCCGCGGAACACCTCGTCGGGCGCGACGACGTCGCTGGCTCCGAAGGCCTGGGCGAGCTCGCGCTGCTTGGCATGCTTGGCGACGACGGTGATCCGGCCGGCCTGGGTCAGTTCGCGCAGTGCGAGCGTCGCGAACAGCCCGACCGCACCTGCACCACTCACCAACACCGACTGGCCCGGCTCCACCTTCGCCCGCAGCGCCGCGTGTACGGCGCCGGCGAGCGGCTCGACCAGCACTGCGCGCTCGTTGGTGAGTGCCTCAGGTACGGCGTACAGCTGGCTGCGGTGCGCGACGAGCATGTTCCCCCAGCCGCCGCCGGTGTCCTGGCAGAACCCGGTCTGCAGGCCTGGCTTCAGGTGGCCGACGGTGATCCGGTCGCACCGGTTGGTGTTGCCGGACGCGCAGCCCTCGCAGGGTTCGACGCCGCGGGTCGCGCAGGTCAGGACGCTGTCCATCACGACGCGGGTGCCCTTGGGCAGGTCCTCGCAGTCGTCGAGCAGTTCGCCGACGATCTCGTGGCCCGGGACGAACGGCATCGACACGACGGCGGAGAAGTACATCTTGGTGCTGCCGGTGACCATGCCGAGGTCGGAGCCGCAGATGCCGGACAGGATCGGGCGGATCCGCGCCCAGCCGTCCCGTTCGGCCTTCGGCTCGTTGATCGTGACCAGCCGCAGCGGCGCGGCCGGGCCCGTCAGGATGCCGGGGATCCGGCCGCCGACGGCCTTGGCCGCCAGGAACTTGGCCGGAGACCGGTACATCTCGAGAGCGAGCATCATCGGGCGTTCACCCCGGGCAACTCCAGACGGGACGTGGTGGACGGGGTCTTCCAGTCGACGATCTGCCAGCGCGCGGCCCGGGCGGCGCGGAACAGCGACACGTCCGGCGAGACCGCGACCGGGTTGCCGACCGTCGACAGCATCGGCAGGTCCGAGTGGCTGTCGGCGTAGGCGAAGGACTTGGACAGGTCGATCCCGGTCTGCCGCGCGTGGTGCTTGATCCACGCGGCCCGGGACTCGCCGACCAGCGGCGGTCCGGACAGGAACCCGGTGCAACGGCCGCGGTCGTCGACGGCCAGCTCGGCCGCGACGATCTCGTCGAACAGCGGCTCCAGCGGCCGGGTCAGCGGCCGGACGGCGCCGGTGATCAGGATCGTCTTGTGCCCGGCGGCGCGGTGTTCACGGATCCGCCGTACGGCGGCACCGCTGAGGCGCTCGAGGACGTGCTCGGCGAGGATCTCGTCGACGATCTGGTTCAGTTCCTCGAGGTCCGCGCCGGCGTACCGGCGGTAGATCGTGCGCAGGAACGTGCCGCGGTCCTTGCGTTCGGCGGCGATCAGCTTCGGCAGCTTCCGCAGCATGGCGCCGATCTCGTTGGCGCGCTGCGGCCCGTCGAGCTCGGGCAGCCGCATCCACAGGTAGGTCTCGATCACGTTCGAGGACAGCAGCGTGCCGTCCATGTCGAACGCCGCGATCACCTTCGACTCCGACGGCTCGACCTTCTTCAGGACGCCGGCGGACTCGGCGAGCGCCTTGTTCCGCTTCTTCCGGACGACGTCGAGGCGGCGCATCGACTCGGTGACGCTCGGGCAGTGCAGTTCCTGCAGGTAGTACTGCCAGTCGACGACCGAGGTGTCGCAGGCGAACTTCTCCTTGTCGTCGCCCTCGAGCGCGTTGTGCAGGGCAAGGACGTTGTCGTCGATGAACTGCAGCTCGGCCTGCGCGTACTCGGAGTACAGGTCCATGTAGCGGCGCAGGAAGTCCAGCCGGCGCTTCTGTACGTCGAGTTCGCGCGCGTACTTGCGGGTCCGCTCGCCGCGCGGGACCCGGGTGATCACCGCGTCGGCGATCTTGTGTGCCTTCTCGCCGTACCGCAGCATCGTCTCGACCGAGTCGCCGCCGGGGAACTTCCACACCGGCAGCCGGACCGCGCCGCGCTCGCCGAGGTCGAACGGGTGCTTGGAGAAGTACGCGCGGACACCGGCGTACAGCTGCTCGAAGGTGAGTGGGTTCCGGGCGCCGGAGCCGATGTGGTAGTACTCCGGCTTGTTCAGCTCGGGCTCGGTCGCCATCACCGCGCAGATCGCGCCGACCACGTGGTCGACCGGGATGATCTCGATCACCGAGTCCGGCGACGCCGGGAACTCCGGCAGCTCGCCGCGGCCGTACGCGAGGATCAGCGGCTCGGCCATCTTGAAGCCCTCGATCCAGCCCGGGTGCGGGCTCTGCACCGCGGACTCGATGATGGCCGGCCGGACGATCGAGGTCGGCAGCGTGCCGGAGAACTCCTCGACCACGCGCTCGCCGAGCGCCTTGGTGAACGTGTAGCAGTCGGTCCAGCCGAGGCTGCGGGCACGCTCGGTGCCGGTCTCGACGAGCCGCTTCGCGACCCACTCGATCCGGCGGCGTTCGGTGTCGGCCGCGGCGGTCAGGTGACCCGCGCGGCGGTGCAGCTTCTCGGACTCCTTGCGGAACTTCGCCAGCATCGGCGCGGACCGGGACTGCTCCTCGATCCGGGCCTTCATCGCCATCCCGGCCTCGGCCTCGGTGCGCCAGTCGACCAGGTGCTCGACCGGGGCCTCCGGGATCGCACCGCGCCGGCGGCCGGCGGTGTACGCGGTCGAGATGTGGACGTAATGAACCGGTCGCTCGGTTTCCACGATTCGCTCGAGCAGGCTCTTGGTGCCGAGCACGTTGGTCGTGAACGCCTCGTGGATCGGCGGGTCGAAGCTCACGTCGCCCGCGCAGTGCACGACGATGTCGAGATCCTTCGGCAGCTCCGGTACGTCGGACAGGTCGCCGTCGATGACGTGGATCCGGGCCGCGGACAGCGCCTCGGCGTCGGCGTACTCGGTGCCCTCGCCGTAGAACGGCTTGAAGATGTCCTTGCGGAGCAGCTGGGCCATCCGGTCGGTGCCGGTCAGCGAGCCCTTCGGGCGGATGATCGCGGCCACCGTGGTGCCCGGCAGCTCGCCGATGATCCGGTGCAGCAGCGCCTCACCGACGAAGCCGGTGACGCCGGTGACCAGGACCTTCTTGTCCCGGAGCTTGTCGGCCAGACTCACTTGTCGCCTCCACGCGTGAGCTCGAGTGCCTCGGTCAGGGTGAACGCGCCGGCGTACAGCGCCTTGCCGACGATGACGCCTTCGACGCCGTCCGGGACCAGCGTGCTCAGAGCCTTGAGATCGTCAAGGCTCGAGACACCGCCGGAGGCGATGATCGGCTTGTCGGTGCGCGCGCACAGGTCGCGGTACAGGTCCAGGTTCGGGCCCTGGAGCATGCCGTCCTTGGTGACGTCGGTGACGACGTACCGCTCGCAGCCGGCCGCTTCCAGCCGGGCGAGCACCTCGTACAGGTCGCCGCCTTCCTTGGTCCAGCCGCGGGCGGCCAGCGTCCGGCCGCGGACGTCCAGGCCGATCGCGACCCGGTCGCCGTACTGCTGGATGATCCGGTCGCACCACTCCGGGTCCTCGAGCGCCGCCGTACCGATGTTCACCCGGCGGGCACCGGTGGCCAGTGCGGCTTCGAGAGACTCGTCGTCGCGAATGCCGCCGGACAGCTCGACCTGTACGTCGAGCTTGCCGGTCACCTCGGCGAGCAGCTCACGGTTGGAGCCCCGGCCGAACGCCGCATCCAGGTCGACGAGGTGGATCCACTCCGCGCCGGCCTGCTGCCAGGCCAGCGCCGCCGCCAGCGGGTCGCCGTACGACGTCTCGCTGCCGGCCTCGCCCTGCACCAGCCGAACCGCCTGCCCGTCCGCCACATCGACGGCAGGCAGCAGCACCAAATGCTCAGACATGGCCCACACCCTAGAGGGCCTTGCTGAGAGATCCGTAACCCGGAGGCCTCCTGAGTCGTTTGAAATCGATCTGTCTCAGCAATACCAGTGGTGTCAATGGTATTACGCCTAGGCTGGTCCGGTGGTCACCTTGGAGCAGCTCGAAATCGACCCTCATCCCGCTCTCGCCGCGATCCGCCCGGTCGGCTGGATCGACGCGTTGAACAGCTGGTTGGTCACCGGCCGCTCGCTGGCCGTCCAGGTCCTTCGCGACCCGGAAACCTTCACCGTCGACGACCCCCGGTTCTCCACCGCGCAGGTGGTCGGCCCGTCGATGCTCTCCCTGGACGGCAACCCGCACAAAGCCCATCGGGGTCCGTTCGAGTCTCCCTTCGGGCTCGCCGAAACCCGCCGCCGCTTCGCGGCGCCGGTGGAGCAAACGGTGGCGGAGCTGATGACGGCGGTCCGCACCACCTCAGACCGCGACGCCGAGGTGGGCGACGGGACTGCGGGCAGGGAACGGGGCGTGCGACGTGGGGTCGCTGACCTGCGGACGGCGCTGGCGGGGCCGTTATCCGTCGCCGTGGTCGCCTACTCGTTGGGGCTCCCACCGGCCTCGGCGCCGACGGTCCTGGGGTGGTACTCGGCGATCTCGGACTCCGTGTCGGGGGTGTCCGCGGGACGGCCGCTGACCGAAGCGGGCGGTGCGGCGTTCGCGGAGCTGCACAAACACGTTGCCTCGGGCATCGACTCGGGCGACTCGCTGCTGGCGGCCGCGGCGCACGCCGGGCTCGGGGTCGACGAGGTGGTCGCGAACGCGGCCGTGCTGATGTTCGGCGGGATCGAGACCACCGAGGGGATGATCACCAACGCGCTCTGGCACCAGCTGACGAACCCTTCCCAGCTCGAGCTGGTCCTCGGCGACCCGACCCTCCTCGCGAACACCGTCGAGGAATCGCTCCGCCTCGAACCGGCCGCCGCGGTGGTCGACCGCTACGCGACCCGCGACGTCGAGCTGGCCGGGCGCGAGATCCGCCGTGGCGACATGGTCACCGTCTCGCTCGCCGGCGCCGGCCGCGACCCGGATGTGTTCGAGAACCCCGACGACTTCGACGTACGGCGTACAAATGCCCGCCGCCATCTCGCCTTCGCGAGCGGCCCGCACATCTGCCTCGGCATGCACCTGACCCGCCTGGAGACGCTGACCGCCCTCGAAGCCGTGCTCCGGCTCCCCGGCCTCCGCCTCGCGCCGGACTCGCCGCCGCCGCACGGCCTCGTCTTCCGCAAGCCGTCCGCGCTGAACGTCAGCTGGGACGCGTGAGCACGAGCATCGTCGCCTGGTGCACCGGCAGCACCCGATCCGGGTCCTGCTCCACGTCCGCCGCGAGCCGAGCGAACCCGGCCTCCATCTCGTCCTCCGGCAGCTTCTCGAACGTCGACAACGCCCGCAGACTCAACCGCTCGTACGTCGCCCGCACCGTCCGCGGGTCCTCCCCCGTGATCCGTACGACGTCCACGCCCGGCACCAGCCCCGCCTCGACGGCCAGCGCCCGCGCCTCGTCCACCGAGCAGTACATCGCCGCGTCGACCGCCCGCGCCGACGGGAAGTACCGGTACCAGAACAGGTCCGGCATCAGGTCCGAGAACTGCGTCCGTAGCAGCGCCACTCCCCCGGGCCGCAACACCCGGCGGACCTCCCGCAAGCCCTGCAGCGGGTCCGTCCAGTGGTGGAACGTGAGGAACATCAGCACCACGTCGACCGATGCCTCGGGCAACGGAATCGCCTCGGCACTGCCCTTCAGGTAGCTCACCCCGGACGCCGGCTCCGACGCCTCGCGCATCCGGTCCGCGGGCTCCACGCCGTACACCCGCCCGCCGAACTCGGCCGCCAGCCCCGGCGTGAACCGACCCGTACCGCTGCCCAGATCGAGCACGTCCAACGGCCGCCGGCCCGGCGCGTACGCCGCGAACGCCGCCGTCCAGCGGGCAACCTCCCCGGCCGAGATCCGCCGCCCCGCGACGTACACGCTGCTCATCCGCCCGTCGTAGTCGACCATGCCCGCCAACCTACCGCCGGTCAGGCGAAGAACACGTCGTACGCGAGTCGGAGGATCAGCGCGGAGACGACCACCAGGAAGATCACCCGGACGAAGCGGCTGCCGCGGGCGACCGCGGTGCGAGCGCCGAGCAGGCCGCCGAGCATGTTGGCGGCACCCATGATCAGGCCGAGGCCCCAGAGCGGAGCGCCGTGCAGGGCGAAGACCAGGATCGCGCCCAGGTTCGTGGCCACGTTGGCGATCTTCGCCTTCGCGCTGGCCTGCAGGAAGTTGTAGCCGAGCAGGCCGACCAGCGCGAAGATCAGGAACGACCCGGTGCCCGGCCCGACCGCGCCGTCGTAGAAGCCGATCAGTACGCCGACGCCGGCCGCGGCCAGGTAGTGGTCGCGGCCGTCGAAGCGCAGCGCCGTCCGGGCGCCGAGGGACGGCTTCATCGCGGTGTAGATCGCGACCACGACGAGCAGCACCAGCACGATCGGCTTGAACCAGGACATTGGGATCTTCGTCGCGACCAGCGCACCGGCCGCCGCGCCGACACCGGCCAGGATCGCCAACGGCAGCACCGTTCTACGGTCCGGACGCACCTTGACACCGAAGGTGACCGCACTGGTCGTCGTACCACACAGCGACGAGATCTTGTTGGTGGACAGGATCTGCGCGGGCGAGGCGTTCGGCAGGCCCAGCAGCATCGCCGGCAGTTGAAGCAGACCGCCACCACCCACGACCGCGTCGATCCACCCCGCGGCGAAGGCGGCGACCACCAGGAACAGCAACGTCAGCAAGGAAACCTCGGGCACAGGCGACCATGATCCGGTAAGGGCGTAGTACCGCTCAACCATTACACCGGCCGATGAGAGCTATGACACCCGATCCGGGAGAATGGCGGGGTGAAGTTCCTACTGCTGATCCACAACAACGCCGAGGCGCTCCAGGCTTACACCGAGCAGGAGCTGGTGGAGATGTCCGGCGGCCGCGAACACATCGCCGAGCTGGCCCGCACCCTGCTGGCGACCGGTGAACTCGTGTCGGTCCTCGGGCTCGAGGAACCCGGCCGGCCGGTCGAGAACGTCCAGCTCGTCGGCGGTACGCCGGTCGTGTCGGACCGGCCGCTGCTGGAGACCAAGGAGTACCTGGCCGGCGCGATGGTGCTGAACTGCGCCTCCCAGCAGCGGGCGCTGGAGATCGCGGCGCTGATCCCGCTCGCACGGTTCCGGCGGGTCGAGTTCCGGGAGATCCGGCTCGACCAGGACGACTTCCTCGCGGAGCTCAACGAGTCGTGACAGAGGTCGAGGCCGCGATCCGGGCTGCCGCGCCGCGGGCGCTGGCCGCGCTGGTCCGGCGGTACGACGCGTTCGACCAGTGCGAGGACGCCGTCCAGGAGGCGCTGCTGGAGGCGTTCGTGCGCTGGCGCGAGAACGGCGTACCCGAGCAGCCGATCGGGTGGCTGATCAGCGTCGCGACCCGGCGGATGATGGACGGCTGGCGGCGGGACAACGCGCGCCGGCAGCGGGAGCTGAACGACTTCCTGCGCGCGGCGGAACCCGACCCGGACGACTATCACGAGGACACCGACGACACCGTGCGGTTGCTCGTGCTCTGCTGTCATCCGGCGCTCAGCCCAGCCTCGCAGATCGCGCTCACGCTGCGCTCGGTCGGCGGTCTCACCACTGCGGAGGTCGCGGCCGCGTTGCTGGTCAGCGAGACGACCGTGGCGCAGCGGATCAGCCGGGCCAAGCGGCAGATCGCCGGCGCGCGCTTCGAACTGCCGACGGCCGAGGAGTACGACGTACGGCTCCGCGCCGTGCTGCAGGTGCTGTACCTGATCTTCAACGAAGGTCACACCGCCAGCGCGGGCGCGTCGTTGCAGCGGGTGGACCTCGCCGACGAGGCGCTCCGGATCACCCGGCTGCTGCACCGGTCGGCCGGCGGATCGGGTGAGGTCACCGGGCTGCTCGCGCTGATGATCCTCACCCACGCCCGCCGCGACGCCCGGACCGGCCCGGGCGGCAGCCTGATCCCGGCCGACCGGCAGGACCGCTCCCGCTGGTACGCCGACGAGATCGCCGAAGGCACGCACCTCGTCGAGGACGCGCTGCGCGCCGGCGCGGTCGGGCCGTACCAGTTGGAGGCGGCGATCGCCGCGGTGCACAGCGAGGCCGACTCGGTCGAGAGCACCGACTGGATCCAGATCGCCGGCCTGTACAAGCTCCTCGAACGCGTCGACCCGAGCCCGATGGTGACGCTCGGCGCGGCCGTCGCGGTCGCGATGACCGCGGGCCCGGACGCCGGGATCGCGATCGTCGAGCGGCTGGCCGACGACCGGTACCTCGGCGACCACCACCGCCGGCTGTCCGTCCTCGCGCACCTGCACGAGCTCGCGGGCAGGCCGGACCAGGCGCGCACCAACTACCTCGCGGCACTGGAGCGCACCCGGAACACGGCCGAACAGAACTACCTGCGCGAACGCATCGCCCACCTCATCAAGTGACGGCGGCCACCGGTCCACTCCGGCCGCGGCGGAACCGTCAGCGGGCTGCGGAACACGTGGCCCGGATCGATGGACTGCTTGAGCGCGGCCAGCCGCTTGCGGTGCGGCTCCGGGAAGCAGAGGTCGAGGTCGGCCTCGGTCGGGTCTGACAGGAAGTTCAGGTACGCGCCGTCGGGCTTCAGCGACCGCCACAACGCGTCGAAGTCCTTCGGCTGCTGCGTGCCCTGCTGCTCGGGCGATCCCATCAGCACCGAGTTGACCAGGAACCTCGCGTCCCGGTGCGCGAACGCCGTACCGTCCGCGGGCATCGCGCCGTACGCGCCGCCGAGCGCACGGATCTCGATCGCGAGGCCGGGGATCCTTGCGCGGGCCTCGAGCAGCTTCTGCCCCACGTCGTCCGACCAGGTGTTGTAGAAGCCGTTGCGGATCCGCGGGCGCCACTCCGGCGGCATCGCCATGTCGGCGAACACGTCGGCGTACGGCACCTCGGCGACCTTCTCGGTGATCAGCGAACCGAGGTGCCGCAACGGTTCGAGGACTGCTTGATCGGTCGCACACACCTGGATCGCGACCGGGACCTGCCGGTCGGCCATCATCGTCGGCGCCAGCTGCAGGCTCGCGGACAGCTCATCGGGTGCGTCAACCATGTACTCCGTCCACGCCCGGAGCACCTGCTCCGCCTGCGTCCACGGGTAGAGGAAGCTCCCGAAGTGCACGGTCGGCTGCCGTACGGCGGTGATGTCGTACGACGTGACCACGCCGAGACCGCCCGCGGCACCGCGGAGGCCCCAGAACAGTTCGGGCTCGGTGGCGGCGTCGACCCGGCGTACGGCGCCGTCGGCGGTCACCACCTCGGCCGCGACCACGTTGTCGATCGCCAGCCCGTGCCTGCGGACCATCCACCCGATGCCGCCGCCCGCCATCAACCCACCGACGCCGACGCCCGCGGTGTCACCCGACGAGATCGCCAGCCCCAGCTTGCCGAGCCGCTGCGCCACCTGTCCCCAGGTAGCGCCCGTGCCGACCCGTACGACCTCGTCCGGGAGCACCCGCACCTCGTCCATCGGCCGTACGTCGATCACCACGCCACCGTCGTTCGTCCCGAACCCGGCCGCGTGATGCCCTCCGCTACGCACCGCCACCGGCAGGTCCTGCCCCTCGGCGTACCGCAACGCCGCGACCACATCCGCCGCGTTGGCACACCGCACCACCACCCGCGGCCGCCCCGCCGCCATCATCACCCGCCCCGCGTCCGCATACCCCGCCTCCCCGTCGACGAGCACCTCTCCCAGCACAACCGCCCGCAGCTCACCGAGCCCCGCCTGGGCCAGCACAGTTTCCTTCATCACCAACTCCAATCCCAGACGCCCCCTCAGGCGCCTCCCCCCTGGATCGAAGCCAACCCCCGCCCCTCGACACACCTCGCAAGAAAATCCCATTCGAGCGAACAACCCCTCGAATTGGCGGTCCACCCCCTCCAACAAACAAACCCACCCCAACGGACATCCCCTCCGCCACCACCCCACCAACCAACGCACCTCCCACGCGGAACCCGCCCCACGTCAGAACACAACCCCCGCCCCAGCACGGCTCCCACACAAGACGCGACCCGCGCGAGGCGCGGAGCCGCACGCGCAGCCGACCCACACGGGCCTGTGGCACATGAACTCGCACGAGGTGTGGGCATGAACGCGCACGACGGTGCTGGACGTGGACTCGCACGGGGTGGGCAGCGTGAGCCCGCACGGGGTGTGCGGCGTGAACCCACACAAGGTGCGGGGCGTGAACCCACACTGGGGCGCGAGGAACGAACACGCGCGGTCGTGGGTCGCCAATCCGCACAGGGTCGTAGGCATGAACCCACACAGGATCGCGGGACACGGATCCGCACGGGACGTGGGGTGTGGGGCGCGCAGCACGGGACGTGGGGTGTGGGGCGCGCAGCGCGGGGTGTGGGGTGCGGGACGCGGCGTGCGGAACCCGGGGTGCGGGACCCGGGGTGCGGAACCCGGGGTGCGGGACCCGGGGTGCGGAACCCGGGGTGCGGGACCCGGGGTGCGGAACCCGGGGTGCGGGACCCGGGGTGCGGAACCCGGGGTGCGGGACCCGGGGTGCGGGACCCGGGGTGCGGGACCCGGGGTGCGGGACCCGGGGTGCGGGACCCGGGGTGCGGGACCCGAGGTGCGGAACCCGAGGTGCGGAACCCGAGGTGCGGAACCCGAGGTGCGGAACCCGAGGTGCGGAACCCGAGGTGCGGGACCCGAGGTGCGGGACCCGAGGTGCGGGACCCGAGGTGCGGGACCCGAGGTGCGGGACCCGGGGCGGCCCCGCTCCCTTGGGGGGAACGGGGCCGTGGGGTGATGGGGTTAGTTGCGGACTGTGGTGAGGAGGTGGTCTACGACTGCCGTGACGGGGACGTCGGTGCGGTTGCCGGTGCGGCGGTCCTTGATCTCGATGGTGCCTTCGGCGAGGCCCTTGCCGACCACGGCGATCGTGGGGACGCCGAGCAGTTCGGCGTCCTTGAACTTGACGCCTGGCGACACCTTCTCGCGGTCGTCGAACAGCACGGTGAGGCCGTGGGACTCCAGCTCGGCGGCGATCTCGGCCGCCTTGTCGAAGACCTCCTTGTCCTTGCCCGTGGCAACCAGGTGGACGTCGGCGGGCGCCAGTTCGCGGGGCCAGACCAGGCCGAGCTCGTCGTGGTTGCCCTCGGCGACCGCCGCCACCGCGCGGGTCACGCCCACGCCGTACGACCCCATCGTCACCGTGACGAGCTTGCCGTTCTGGTCGAGGACCTTCAGGTCGAGCGCGTCGGCGTACTTCCGCCCGAGCTGGAAGATGTGGCCCATCTCGATCCCGCGCGCGGTCTCCAGCGCACCCGAACCGTCGGGCGCCGGGTCGCCGTCGCGGACCTCGGCGGCCTGGATCGTGCCGTCCGCGGTGAAGTCCCGCCCGTGCACCAGGTTGATCACGTGGAAGCCGGACCGGTCCGCCCCGGTCACCCACGCGGAACCCTCACCGACCCGCGGGTCGAGCAGGTACCGGATGCCGGAGGTGTTGTCGGCGCCGAGCACACCGGGACCGATGTACCCCTTCGCGAGCGACGGGTACTTCTCGAAGTCCGCCTCCTCGAACGCCACCACCTCGGCCGGCTCCACCTGCGCGCCGAGCCGCTTCTCGTCGATCGCGCGGTCGCCGGGAACGCCGATCGCCAGCGGCTCGCGGGTGCCGTCGGGGTTGAGCAGCATCACGAGCACGTTCTTGAGCGTGTCCGCGGCGGCCCACTCGCGTCCGTCGGTGCGGGGGTGCTTCGCGTTCAGCGCGTCCACCAGCGTGTCGATGGTGGGCGTGTCCGGCGTGTCGACGACCTCGGCGGCCGGTACGGCGGACGCGTCGACCGGCGCCGTCTGCGGCACCACCACGGCCTCGACGTTCGCGGCGTACCCGCCCGGCGAGCGGACGAAGGTGTCCTCACCGTTCTCCGCGATCGCCAGGAACTCCTCGGACCGGGACCCGCCCATCGCGCCGGACATCGCCTGCACGATCACGTAGTCGAACCCGAGCCGGTCGAAGATCCTGATGTACGCCTTACGGTGCAGCTCGTACGACGCGGCGAGCCCGTCGTCGTCGACGTCGAACGAGTACGAGTCCTTCATCACGAACTCGCGCCCGCGCAGCACGCCGGCCCGCGGCCGCGCCTCGTCGCGGTACTTGTTCTGGATCTGGTAGATCGACAGCGGCAGGTCCTTGTACGACGAGTAGAGGTCCTTCACGACCAGCGTGAACATCTCCTCGTGCGTCGGGCCGAGCAGCATGTCCGCGCCCTTGCGGTCCTTCAGCCGGAACAGGTTCGGCCCGTACTCGGTCCAGCGGCCGGTCGCCTCGTAGGGCTCGCGGGGCAGCAGCGCCGGGAACACCAGCTCCTGCGCGCCGATCGCGTCCATCTCCTCGCGGACGATCCGCTCGACGTTGCGCAGCACCCGCAGGCCGAGCGGCAGCCAGGTGTAGATGCCGGGCGCCGTCCGGCGGATGTAGCCGGCGCGGACGAGCAGCTTGTGGCTCGGGACCTCCGCGTCCGCCGGGTCCTCGCGAAGGGTGCGGAGGAACAACGACGACATACGCAAAATCACGGGAGTCTCCAGGCGTGCAAAATCGGGAACCAAGGACAACAGAGAGAATATCGGTCCTGCGGTACTGCTCGGACCAGGTTATCCACAGGTCACTCGCGGGCGGCCTTCAGCGCCCACCGGATCAGCGGCAGCTGCAGCGGCAGCCGGGCGAAAGCGATCGTTCGAACCTTCGGCGAGGCGTGCCGCAGATCGGCGGCCATCTGGACGTTGGCCGGGAACACCGCGACCAGCAGCGCGGCACTCGCGAACCCGGCGAGCCGCCGCGTCCGCGGGTGCAGCAACCCGGCCGCGCACGCAAGCTCCGCCACTCCGGACGCATGCACGAGCTCTTTCTTCCGCGGCAGCACCTTAGGCACGATCGCCTCGAACGGCTCGGGTTTGACGAAATGCAGCGTCCCGACCACCCCGAACAGCACGGCCAGTCCCGTCGTACTCCGCGATGCCATGCGTGGGAGCTTAGAACAGGATGGTGGCGAAGGTTTCGATGGTGCGGAAGCCGACCCGTTCGTACGCCGCCCGCGCCGGCAGGTTGAAGGCGTTGACGTAGAGCGTCACCACCGGGGCGATCTGCCGGGCCAGCTCCACCACGGCGGCCATCCCGGGCGCGGCGAGCCCGCGGCCGCGGTACTCCGGGTCCACCCAGACGCCCTGGATCTGGCAGACGCCGGTGCCGACCGAGCCGACCTCGGCCTTGAACACCACCCGCCCGTCCTCGATCCGCGCGAACGCCCGCCCGGCGCGGATCAGCTCCGCGACCCGGGACCGGTAGAACGTCCCGTCCGGCCCGGTCTGCGGCGGTACGCCGACCTCCTCGGTGTACATCGCCACGCACGCCGGGTACAGGATCGGCAGCTCGACCGGCTCCACCGCGCGGACCAGCGGATCCGGCGCGATCGCCGGCGACCCCTCGATCACCATGAACGGCTGGTCGTCGCGCACCTCGCGGGCCGGGCCCCAGTGCGGCTCCAGGACCGTCCACAGCTGGTCGACCGCGCGGGCCGGCCCGAGGATCTGGAAGCAGTTCCGCCCACGCCGCAGCGCGTACGCCGCGAACGCCCGCAGCGCGGCGTCGTCCGCGCCGACCGGGACCATGTTCCCGCCGGCGTGACACAGCGCCTCGAGGGCACCCTTCTCGACGTACCCCCACACCTCGGCACCGCGCCGCGGATCGAGTCCGGACGCCTGCACGAGGCTGTCCACGAACACGTTCACCACCGGATCGCGGGCGATGACCGCGCGCGCCGCCGCGAGGTCGCGAGGACCGAGAACCCGTACGCCCACGCGCAGAACCTAGCGGATGATCAGCAAGTTCGTATGCAACGGGGCCGGGTCAAGCCACCCCGCGCTCGTGACCGGCGGCGATCCGGCGCAGCGGCGAGGTCCACGCGACGACCACGCCGGCGCACCCGGACAGGCCCATCAGCACCATCCCGGTGCGCGGCCCGAACGCGTTCCCGAGCAGGCCGCCGAGGACCGACCCGAGCGTCCAGCCGACACCCCAGGACAGCATCCGCCCGGCCGTGTTGACCCGGCCGAGCAGGTTCTCCGGGGTCACCTGCTGGCGGTACGAGACCGCGTTCACGAGCACGAGCACGTACGCCGATCCCCAGACGAGCAGGGCCAGCGCGGCCACGACCCAGTGCGGCGACAGCGGCGCGAGTACGCCGAGAAGCGCCGAGCCGGGGAGTGCGTAGAGCGTGATCGCCGCGGGCGATGTCCGTTTGAGCAGGCGCGGCAGGCTGAGCGCGGCGATCAGCCCGCCGATCCCCCACACGCCCCAGACCAGCCCGAACCGGAGTCCCGACGTACCGATGTGCAGAACGCGGTCGCACCACACCACGATCAGCGCCATGAAGCCGCCGCCCGCGAAGGACTGGATGCTGCCGACGATCGTCATCGTCCGGACGCCGGCGTGCCGGACCAGGTACCGGAGCCCGTCGCGGATGTCGTTCAGCACCACCCGCGGCCGCAGCGGCGGGCGGTCGTCGCGCGGCTCGGACATCGCCCGGACGATCCCGCGGACGGCGAACGCGGACGCCGCGAAGCTGATCGCGTCGAGCGTCAGCAGGCTGGCCGGGTCGAGGACGGCGAGCAGCAGGCCGGTGAGCGGCGGGACGAACAGCTCGATCAGGCTGGACGCCGTCCAGACCGCCGAGTTCGCCTGCGCGACCCGCGCGCGGCCGACCAGCACCGGCAGTGCGCCGAAGTTCGCGCCGTCGAAGAACGTGTAGACGGCCTGCACGGTGAACGCGACCACCAGCACGTGGACGACGGTCAGTACGCCGAGCAGGTGCGCGACCGGGACCGATCCGACGAGGACGGCGTTCACGCAGTCCGCCGTCACCATCACGCGGCGCCGGTTCCACCGGTCGGCGAGCGCGCCCGCGAACAGGCCGGCCAGCAGGTACGGCGCCGACTCGAGCGCGCTTACCACCGCGGTCAGGACCGTCGACCCGCTGAGGCGGTAGACCAGCACGGGCAGGGCGATCGCCGTCACCATCGAGCCGGTGACCGAGAGCGCGCGGGCCAGCCAGTACCGCCGGAAGTCCGGATCGTCGCGCAGCCGCTGAGGCGCCCCCGTCGCAGTCATGAGGGGCATCTTGCAACCTCAGGTGCGGTGGAGGTCAAGGCTCATCCACATCAGGTCGTCGCCGAGATCGCGGTCCGGTACCTGGCTCGGCTGCTCGAAGCCCTGGGAACGGTAGAAGCCGATCGCCTTCTCGTTCGTCACGAGGACGTCGAGCAGGAGTTCGGGCGTACCGTCCGGGAGAGCCGCGACCGCCGCGTCGAGGAGCGCCTTGCCGATCCCCTTCCCCTGGTGGCCGGGTACGACGTACAGCTTCCACATCACCCAGAACTCGTCCTGGCGGCCGAGCCCGGTCATGCCGACGAGGTCGTCGCCCTCCGCGGCGACCAGCGTGATGCCGTTCGCGATGCTCCGCTCGACGGCCTCGCGGGACCACCACCGGGCGAGTCCGTCGGCGATGAACTCGTCCGGGACGAGGCCGGCGTACGCGACCGGCCAGGTCTGCAGGCCGATCGCGCGGACCGCGTCGACGTCCTCGAGCTCCGCCCGGCGGATCATCCGTGCACCACGACGAGCTGCCCGTCCGGGTCGGTCAGCTCCAGACCGTCCTCGGTGCGGGTGCCCTCGACGCGACGCTGTACCTCGTCCAGGTCCTCCGTCGTCGACAGGTCGAGGCGTACGGCGAACTCGGCGCCCGGGCCGAACCGGACCGCCGCGTCCACGCCCGCAGCGCTCAGAAAGCTGCGCCAAGCGGGCTCATCCGCTCCGGACAGGTACGGCGTGACGGACAGCCGGTCGTCCGGGCGGGCGTCGTGGAGCTTGTAGCCGTACAGGTCCTCGGCGCGCTCGTCGATCCAGATCACCGCGCCGTCCGGACCGGTCACCGACAGCACCCGGCCGTACGCCTCGTCGAACACCGTCACGTCACCGAACCCGGCCTGCTCGAGCCGCTCGACCAGTTCGTCGAGCTTGTCCGCCTCGAACGTCAACGAGGTCTGCCCCGGCTGCCCACCGGTCGAACTCGACGCCGCGTCGTGGAGCGCGACCATGCCGCGCCCCGCCAGCATGTCCACCCACCCACCACGCTCCGACTCGATCCGCGGCCGCAACCCCAGCCCTTCGAGGAACGAGCGCATCGCCCCCACGTCGTCCGTGAACCGCAACGGCCTGATCGCCACGCCACTCATCCCCGGGCCTCCCCATGGTTGTCCAGATACTCCGCCAACGCCTGCTCCACCAACGCCGACAAACTCGCCCCGTCGTCAATCGCCTTGTGCTTCACCCGCCGCACCAGCCCGGGCGGCAGATACACGTTGAACTGCACCTTCTTGCCCGCCTCATCCGCCATGGCTATGTTGTTAGCATCCTAGACAGCTAACAGTCAACGAGGGAGACGCCGCATGAGCATCCGATTCGACCACCTGGGTCTGCTGACCGACAGCCGCGCGAAGAACCAGGACCTCGCCGACTTCTTCGCCGGCATCCTCGGCCTGGAGGTCTCGGGCAACGCGGGCGAGGGCTACGCGGAGGTCGCCGCCGGGGCGATGACGATCGCGTTGCACACCGGGGCGATGACCAGCTTCGGCCCGCTCGGCGGCACGCTCCTGCAGTTCAGCTGCGACGACGTACGCGCGGAGGTCGAGGCGATCCGCGCGCGGGGCGGGAAGATCGCGCTGGAGCCGATGGAGACGGACTGGGGTACTACGTCGGCGTATGTCGCGGGGCCGCACGGCGTACTGGTGGAGATCTACAAGTTCAACTAGGCCCGCGGTTGTCCTAGGGCTCCGCGAGAGTTGACGTATGTCAGTGAACGAGGAGCTCTCGGGGCTTGAGGAGTTGTTGTGGAAGGCGAACCGGGAAGGGGACGGGGCGTTCTACCAGCGGTATCTGCGGGACGACGCGATCGCGGTGAGCCGGTTCGGGATCATCGACAAGGCGACCGCCGTACCGGGGATCACCGCGAACCACAACCCGTACCTGAAGACGGTGCGCACCGGGGAGCGCGTGATCGTGGTGGACGAGCACACGGCGGTCGTCACGTACCACGTCGACGTCACGGTGCTTGTCGACGGCAACGAGGTGCAGGCGCCGTCGTACGCGAGCACTGTCTGGACGAAGGCTTCAGGTGAGTGGCTGGTCGCCTTCCACCAGCAGACGGCGTTATACGGCGGTCAGTAGCGCGTCGTCGAGTTCCTTCAGGAGCTTGTGCTTCGGACGGGCGCCGACGACGGACCAGATCAGCTCACCGCGATGGAACAGGGCGAGGGTGGGGAGCGCCATCACCCGGTAGTTCGCGGCGATCTGCGGATTCTCGTCGGAGTTGAGTTTCACCACGTTCAGCTTGTCGGCGCGCTCGTCGGCGATCTGCGCGAGCACCGGCGCGATCTGGTGGCACGGCGGGCACCACTGTGCCCAGAAGTCCACCAGCACAGGCTTTTCGGACCGCAGTACCTGGTCCCTGAAGGTCTTCTGGTCGACACTGCGAAGTTTGCTCATAGTTGTTTTCTCCAGCTCTCGGCATCGGACAGGAGGTCGGTCAGCCGCGCCCGAAGGTCGGTGAGCTCGGCGATCCGCCGGTCCACCTCCTCGATCCGGGTCCGGTACGCCGTCAGCGACGCCGGGCAGACGTCCGCGCGCGCGTTGCCGGCCCGCAGGCACTCGATGAACGGGTACGTCTGCTCGGCGGTCAGCCCGAGGCTCAGCAACGCCTTCACCTCACGCACCACGACCACGTCGTCGGTGTCGTACGCCCGGTACCCGTTGGCCTCCCGGCGCGGCTTGAGCAGCCCCTGCGACTCGTAGTACCGCACCGCCTTGACCGTCACACCGGCCTCGGCCGCCAGATCACTGATCCGCATCCCGCCTCCTTCACCCCACGCTAAACCTTGCCCCCAAGGTCAAGGTCAAGCCAGCATAATCCGATGTCGAGCCCGGCGAGTCGTTCGGGCAGGCGCTCCGCCGCGAGTTCCAGGAGGAATGCGGGTACGACGACGTACTGGTCGGCCCCGGGCTCGCGACCACCCGCGAGGAGGTCCCCGCCCGCGACGCGGAGTACGACGTCTTCGCGATGACGTCGCACTACCTCACCTGTTCCGGCGGCGAGCCCGGCCGGCCGCAGAACCTGGAGTCCTACGAGGCCGACCTCGAACTCACGCCCACCTGGGTCACGGTGGCTGATGCCCTGGCCGCCAACCAGCGGGTGCTGGCGGGTGGGGTCGGGGTGATGCGGTGGCTGGTGCGGGAGATTGCGGTGCTGGAGTGGCTCAGCGGGCGTGCTGGCTGACCCACTCCCCCAGCACCTTCGCGCTGGCGTCGACCAGCGCGGGCCAGTCGAGCGCGGCCTCGTCCGCCGAGTCGGAGACGTGCTTCACGACACGGACCGGTACGCCGTGGGCGCGGCACGCGTACACGACGCCGTACGCCTCCATGTCCACCAGTTGCGCCCGCTCCGCCAACCGCGCCCGTACGACGGGATCGGCCACGAACACGTCCCCCGACGCGAGGACCGTGCCGTCACCACCCTCGATCGGCAACTCGTCCTGCGGATCGAGCCCGATCGCCCGTACGGCGTCCGCGTTCACGTCGTGGTTGATCACCATGCTCGGCAGGAACAACCCCGACAACCCGTCCCGCAACGCCCCGGTGGTCCCCACATTCAGCACCACCAGATCCGTCGTGTCCCGCCCCGCCAACGCCCGACTCACCGCAACCGCCGCCGCAGTCTTCCCGACCCCGGTGATCACCACCGGAACCCCCGCCGGCACATACCGAGCCTCACCAGCAATCGCACTGACCACCAGATACTCACTCACGTCAGCAGGCTAGTGCCACTCCCTCACTCTTCTGCATTTCGACAGGACGTATGCGTCCGCTGCCAGCCGACCTGGGAACATCTAGGCGTACTCCGACCGACTGTGGACATGTACGTCCTGCCAAGCTGCACCCCGACCGGCTCCGTCGTCAGTCCGCACTCTCACGAGCGCGCTCGGCCAGCCGGCTCAGGTCCCGTCCGCGGCCGTACCTCCACGCTTCGGCCGAGCCGGTGAAATCCATTGATACCTGGTTGAACGTGGCTATCAGCGCCCGCGCGACATCCTCGGGCGTGCGCGCAGGCTCGTCAGCGTCAGCAAGTCCGGTGGGCATCTCGTCCATCACTCGCCAAGTGTTCCGCTGTCAGCTGACGCTGACGGTGGGCTCGCCGGGTTCGCCGGTGGCTTCCATCTCCTCGGCGATGCGCATGGCCTCTTCGATCAGGGTCTCGACGATCGCCGACTCGGGGACGGTCTTGATGACCTCGCCCTTGACGAAGATCTGGCCCTTGCCGTTGCCGGAGGCGACGCCGAGGTCGGCCTCGCGGGCCTCGCCGGGGCCGTTCACGACGCAGCCCATGACGGCGACCCGGAGCGGAACCTCCATGCCCTCGAGCCCGGCGGTCACCTGCTCGGCGAGCGTGTACACGTCCACCTGGGCGCGGCCGCAGGACGGGCAGGAGACGATCTCAAGTTTGCGCTCGCGCAGGTTCAGCGACTGCAGGATCTGCAGGCCGACCTTGACCTCCTCGACCGGCGGCGCGGACAGCGACACCCGGATCGTGTCGCCGATGCCCTTCGAGAGCAGCGCCCCGAACGCGACCGACGACTTGATCGTGCCCTGGAACGCCGGCCCGGCCTCGGTGACGCCGAGGTGCAGCGGCCAGTCGCCGCGCTCGGCGAGCTGCTCGTACGCCTGCACCATCACGACCGGGTCGTTGTGCTTGACCGAGATCTTGAAGTCGTGGAAGTCGTGCTCCTCGAACAGCGACGCCTCCCAGACGGCGGACTCGACCAGCGCCTCCGGCGTCGCCTTCCCGTACTTCTCCAGCAGCCGCTTGTCCAGCGAACCGGCGTTCACCCCGATCCGCAGCGACGTACCGTGGTCCTTCGCCGCCTGCGCGATCTCCTTGACCTGGTCGTCGAACTTGCGGATGTTGCCCGGGTTCACGCGGACGGCGGCGCAGCCGGCCTCGATCGCCGCGAACACGTACGACGGCTGGAAGTGGATGTCGGCGATCACCGGGATCTGCGAGTGCTGCGCGATCTCCTGCAGCGCGTCGGCGTCCTCCTGCCGCGGGCAGGCGACCCGGACGATGTCGCAGCCGGCCGCGGTCAGCTCGGCGATCTGCTGCAGCGTCTTGTTGACGTCGTTCGTCGGAGTGGTCGTCATCGACTGCACCGAGACCGGCGCGTCACCGCCGACCAGCACGCTGCCGACCTTGATCTGACGGGTCTTGCGGCGCGGCGCAAGGGTCGGGGGCGGCAACGCAGGCATGCCGAGGTTGATGCTCATGATTCCTTATCCGTTGAACAGCTTGATGGGGTTCACGATGTCGGCGATGACGAGCAGGACGCCCATCACCACGATCACACTGGCCGCGACGTACGCGATCGGCAGCAGCTTGGCCACGTCGACGTACCCGGGGTCCGGCCGGCCGAACAGCCTCGCCAGGCCGCGGCGGATGCCTTCCCAGATCGCGCCGACCATGTGCCCGCCGTCGAGCGGCAGCAGCGGGATGAAGTTGAACAGGGCGAGGAACAGGTTCAGCGAGGCGAGCAGCAGGATCAGGCTCGCGAACTTCGCGCCGACGTCGAGGTTGCTGGAGGCGATCTCGCCCGCGACCCGGCTGGCGCCGACGACGCTCATCGGGCTGTCCGCGTCCCGCTTGCCGCCGACGATCGACTTCGCGACGCCGACCAGCTTCTCCGGGAACCGGCCGAGGGCCTTCACCGTCGCGACCGTGTAGGTGCCCATCTGGTCGAAGGCGTAGCCGACGCTCTGCCGTTCGAGCTTGTTCACCGGGGAGACGCCGAGGAACCCGACCGAGACGTACTTGTCCGACGCCGGCGAGTCCAGCACCTGGTTGACGATCGTCTTGGTCTGCAGGGTGAGCTGCTGACCGTTGCGCTCGACAACGATCGTCGCGGGTTTGTCGGTGTTCGCCCGGATCAGCGGGGTGAGCTGGTCCCAGCTGCTGATCTGGGTGCCGTTGAACGAGAGGATCTTGTCCCCGACGTGGAACCCGGCGAGCTTCGCGGGCGACTCCTTGTCCCCGTCCTGGCACTTCCGGTCCGGCGTGGCCTGCTTGGCCGGGATCACGCAGTCGGTCACGGTGGAGATCGTGGTCTGCGGGACCCGGGCGCCGTACAGCGTGAACAGGCCGGTGAACAGTACGGCCGCGATCAGTACGTTGACCAGCGGCCCGGACGCCATCACGATCAGCTTCTTCCACCACACCTTCTGGTAGAACAGCCGGCCGTCGTCCTCGGGCGCGATCGTCTCGTACTCCGCCGTCCGCGCGTTCTCCACCATCGACTGGATCGCGCCGGTGTTGGCCTTGCGGACCTTGGTCGGGTCCTGGCCCTTCGCGGGCGGCATCATGCCGATGATCCGGACGAAGCCGCCGGCCGGGATCGCCTTGATGCCGTACTCCGTCTCACCGCGCTGCACCGACCACAGGGTGCGCCCGAAGCCGGCGAAGAACTGCGTGACCTTCATCCCGAACGCCTTCGCCGGGAGCATGTGGCCCAGCTCGTGCAGCGCCACGGAGATCAGCACCCCGAGCACGAACACCACGATGCCGAGGATGGTGAGAAGCACGCTCATGCCTGGTGGGTCTCCTGTACTCCGGTGATCTCACGGGCCCGCGTTCGGGCCCACGCGTCCGCCGCCAGCACGTCGTCGACGGACAGTTCCTCATACGAGGGTACGTCGTGACCGGTCACCACCCGGGCGACCGTGTCGACGATCCCGGTGAACGGCAGGAGGCCGTCCCGGAACGCCTGCACGCAGACCTCGTTCGCGGCGTTGAACACGGCCGGCGCCGTACCGCCCCGGGTCCCGGCCTCGCGGGCCAGCCCGACCGACGGGAACTCCGCGTCGTCGACCGGCTGGAACGTCCAGGTGCTCGCCTCGGCGAAGCTCCACGGCCGGGTCGCGTCCGGTATCCGGTCGGGCCAGCCGAGCGCGAGCGCGATCGGCACGGTCATCGTCGGGATCCCGACCTGCGCGATCGTGGCGCCGTCGGTGAACTCGACCATCGAGTGGATCGCCTGCTGCCGGTGGATCACGACGTCGATCCGGTCCATCGGGATGCCGAACAGCAGGTGCGCCTCGATCAGCTCCAGGCCCTTGTTGACCAGCGTCGCGGAGTTGATCGTGACGACCGGGCCCATCGCGAAGTTGGGGTGCTCGAGGGCCTGCTCGACCGTGACGTTCGCCAGCTCACTGCGCGGCCTGCCGAGAAACGGTCCACCGCTCGCGGTCAGCAGCAGCTTGCGTACTTCGTCCGGCGAACCGCCGCGCAGGCACTGGGCGATCGCGCTGTGCTCGGAGTCGACCGCGACGATCTGGCCGGGCTTCGCACGCCGGGTGACGATCGGCCCGCCGATCACCAGCGATTCCTTGTTGGCGAGCGCGAGCGTGTTCCCGGCGTCCAGCGCCGCCAGCGTCGCGTGCAGGCCGACCGATCCGTTGATCCCGTTGAGTACGACGTCACACGGCATCGCCGCGAGCTCACTCGACGCGTCCGGCCCGGTGAGGATCTTCGGGATCCGGAACTCGCCCTGCGCGTACCCCTTGCGCTGCGCCTCCGCGTAGAACGCCAGCTGCAAGTCCTGCGCGACCGTCGCCTTCGCGACCGCCACGACCTCGACGCCGAACTCGAGCGCCTGCTCCGCCAGCAACCCGACGTTGTCCCCGCCGGCGGACAACGCGAGCACGTGGAAGCGGTCCCGGTTCCGTCCGATCAGCTCGAGCGCCGTGGTACCGATCGAGCCGGTCGAGCCGAGGATGACGACGCTACGCGGGTTCACAGCGCCATTGTTCCAGGTCAGGACACCAGCAGGCGGAACGGGAGGCCCCCGAGCCGGATCTCGTCGCCATGACCCACCATTGCGGTCTGGATCGGTACGCCGTTCACTTGTGTGCCGTTGGTCGACCCGAGGTCCCGTAGCTCGTAACTGGTCGCGTCGATGCGCAACAGCTCCGCGTGGTGCCTGCTGATCTCCTGGCGGTCCAGGATGAGGTCACAGTCGGGCGCGCGGCCGATACGCACCAGGTCCAGCAGCGGTACGACGTCACCGGTCTGCGTGACCAGTGCGGGCTGCTGGCCGGTCTCCAGTGCCGCGGCGATCTCCGCGACGCCCGCGGTCCGGATAGACAGCGAGACAATCACGTCGTCGCCCTTGTCCACGTGCAGGTTGTGTTGAGCGCCGTACCCCTGCAAGAGGTCGCCGTACTCGTCAACAACCACAGCGGACACGTGGTAATACCCCGGCGGCAGCTGTGCGTACGCCGCAGCACCGAGCGACGTGGTCAGTATTGCCGCGTCGTACTCGCGGTGGCTGACGTCAGTGATTGTGATGAGCACCGGGTTGTTGGCTGTGAGGTGTGCTTCGGCGCCGGTGTCGCCCGGTGTGAACTCGACGGTGACCATCGGCGCCGGGCGGATCTCGTCCAGCCCGACGAGCCGCCCGATGACCGGCACGGTGCCGGTCGGGACGGAGAGCGGCACGTACTGGCCGTGCGAGCGCACCAGGATGTCCAACTGTGGGCGCGACCACCCGTTGCGGCGCGCAAGCAGGTACGCGCTCACCATGCCCTTGCCGAAGACGAAGGCCACGTCTCCGACAACGGCGCGCACGAATCCACTGACTGGCTCCATCGGCACCCCCAGTGCATCAGTATCCAGGAACAGCAACTCCGGTACGCCGGTCTCTGCGTGTCAGCTGGTGCCGCCGTACCGTTGCCCGGGTGACGACCGTGCTGATCATCGAGAACGACGCCGAGAGTGGACCCGGGCTGTTGCTCGACTGGATGGATGCCCGTGGCATCACCCCGGTCGTCGTCCGGGCGTGGGACGGCGAGCCGGTACCCGAATGCATCGACGGGCATGCGGCACTGGTCCTGCTCGGCGGCGGGATGCTGCCGGACGAGGACGATCGGTCGCCCTGGCTGCCGGCTGAACGTTCGCTGCTCCGTGACGCGCACGGGCGGGTTCCTGTGCTCGGCATCTGCCTCGGCGGGCAGATGCTGGCGCACGAGTTCGGCGGAGAGGTACGTGGTAAGTACGGGCTGCCGGAGAAGGGCGTGACGGCGCTGACGGTGCTCCCGGCCGCTGCTGACGACGTACTGCTGGCTGGGCTTCCTACTTCGGTGTGGGCCGTGGAGAGTCATCAGGACCAGATCACGCGGCTTCCGGAGGACGCGGTGCTGCTGATGTCGAGTGAGCGCTGCCCGAACCAGATGCTGCGGATCGGTCAGAGCTGGGGCGTGCAGTTCCATCCAGAGGTCACAGCTTCACGGGTACGCCGGTGGAGCCCGGAGCGGCTGCGTTCGCTGGGATTCGACCCCTCGCAGGTTGTGGCCGACGCCGACCGGTACGCGTCGGAGCTCGACGAGACGTGGTCGACCGTGGTGGGCCGATTCCTGTCCCTCGTCGGCTGATGCGGCGCTACCTTTGGGTGCATGAGTCTGGAGCAGCCGCCGCCCGGTCACCGGGCATCCGACAACGACCGTGAGCGTGCCGCCGCCGTGGTCCAGGAAGCGCACACCGACGGGCGGCTGGACTTCGAGGAACTGGACGAGCGGCTGACCCAGATCTACTCGGCCAAGACCCAGCTGGAGCTCCGCAACGCGACCGCCGATCTGGTGCCGGTTGCCCACGGCAGCTCCCAGGAGCTCACGCTGCGCGCCCGCCACAGCGCCCAGAAGCGCGAAGGCGCGTGGGTCGTTCCAGAGCGCCTGACCGCGATCGCGGAGCACTCGTCGGTCAAGCTCGACTTCACCGACGCCGTCGTCCACTGGTCCGACATCCACGTCGACGCCCAGGCCATCCACAGCTCGGTCGTGATGGTCATCCCCGAGGGCTGGAGCGTGGACATCGACCAGGTGGAGGCCAACCACAGCAGCGCCAAGAACCGCGCCGTAGCCCCCCGCGCCGGCGGCGTCCGCCTCCACGTCACCGGCAAGGCCCACCACGCCAGCGTCGTGGTCCGCCACGCCCGCAAACGCCACTGGTGGTGGCCCTGGTACCGCAAGTGAGCTACGAGGAGTCGTACGTCGGAAACCTCCGCAGTCAGGTCGGCACGCAACGCCTCATCACGCCAGGCCCGCGTGCTGTCATTCGTGACGACACGGGCGCCGTACTGCTCGTGCGGCGCTCCGACGACGACACCTGGGTGATGCCCGCCGGCGGGCTCGAGCTGGGCGAGTCGATCTGGGACGCACTGGTCCGCGAGGTGCGCGAGGAGACCGGCCTGGTGGTGGAGACAGCGACCCCGATCGCCATGTACACGGGTCCGCAGTACTGGTTCACCAACGCGTACGGCGGTGAGCACCAGATGTTCACTGTGGTGTTCCGGGTGGATCGCTGGAGCGGCTCGCTGCTCGCCAAGACCGACGAGACGCGCGACGCCCGGTTCTTCGCCCGCGACGAGCTGCCCGCGCTCCGGCCGGTGTACGAGGAGACACTCGCCGATCTGGACGCCTTCGACGGGACCCTGATCTTGAAGTAGGCGTGTGGCCTTCCACACGACCCCGGCGCCGGTTCCACCCGCTAGCGTGAGCACATGGGTGCTTCCTTGGATCTGGTGGACGTCGACTCGTTGCTGACGTCGGAAGAGGTCGACGTGCGGGCGGCGGCGCGGCGGTTTGCGGACGAGCGGTTGCGGCCGAACCTGCCCGAGTGGTTCGAGTCCGCCTCGATCCCGGCGCGGGAGCTGGCGAAGGAGCTCGGCGCGCTCGGCTTCCTCGGGATGCACCTGACCGGCTACGGCTGCGCCGGCCTCGGACCGGTCGCGTACGGGCTGGCCTGCCTGGAGATCGAGGCCGCCGATTCCGGCATGCGCTCGCTCGTCTCCGTGCAGGGCTCGCTCGCGATGTACGCGATCTGGAAGTACGGCAGCGACGACCAGAAGACCGAGTGGCTGCCCAGAATGTCCGCCGGCGAGGCGATCGGCTGCTTCGGCCTGACCGAACCCGACTTCGGCTCCAACCCGGCCGGCATGCGCACCAACGCCCGTCGTGACGGGGACGACTGGATTCTCAACGGCTCGAAGATGTGGATCACCAACGGTTCGGTCGCCGACGTCGCGGTCGTCTGGGCGCGGACCGACGACGGCGTCCGCGGCTTCGTCGTACCGACCTCCACGCCCGGCTTCTCCGCCCCCGAGATCAAGCAGAAGATGTCACTGCGCGCGTCCGTGACCTCCGAGCTGATCTTCGACGACGTACGGCTCCCGGCGTCCGCGATGTTGCCCGAGGCCCGCGGTCTGTCCGGCCCGCTCGGCTGCCTGAACGAGGCCCGGTTCGGCATCATCTTCGGCGCGATGGGCGCGGCCCGGGACTGTCTGGAGACCGCGATCGCGTACGCCGGCGAGCGGATCGTGTTCGACAAGCCGCTCACGGCGTACCAGCTGACCCAGGCGAAACTCGCCGACATGGCCGTCGAACTGAACAAGGGCATCCTGCTCGCCGTCCACCTCGGCCGCCTCAAGGAGAAGGGCACGCTGCGCCCCGAGCAGGTGTCGGTCGGCAAGCTGAACAACGTCCGCGAGGCCATCGCGATCGCCCGCGAATGCCGCACGATCCTGGCCGCGAACGGCATCAGCGGCGAGTACCCGATCATGCGGCACGCCAACAATCTCGAGTCCGTACTCACCTACGAGGGCACGTCCGAGGTCCACCAACTCGTCATCGGCCAGGCGCTGACCGGCGAGTCCGCGTTCCGCTGAGCCCTACTTCGCGACCTCGGTCGCCCGCGACTCGCGCACCACGGTGACGCGGATCTGACCGGGATACGTCAGCTCCTCCTCGACCTGCTTGGCGATGTCGCGGGCCATCACCTGGGCCGCGATGTCGTCGACGGCGTCCGGCAGCACCATCACCCGGATCTCCCGGCCGGCCTGCATCGCGAACACCTTCTCGACACCGTCGTGGTGCATCGCGATCTCCTCCAGCCGTTCGAGCCGCTGCACGTACGCCTCCAGCGACTCCCGCCGCGCACCGGGCCGCCCGCCGCTGACCGCGTCCGCCGCCTGCGTCAGCACCGCCTCGACGGTCCGTACCTCGACCTCGTTGTGGTGCGCCTCGATGCAGTGCACGACGTCGTCGTTCTCGCCGTACTTCTTCGCCAGCTCCGCACCGACGATCGCATGGCTGCCCTCGGACTCGTGCGTCAGCGCCTTCCCGATGTCGTGCAGGAACGCGCCGCGCTTGCACAGCTTCGGATCCAGCCCGAGCTCGGCCGCCATCATCCCGGCGATGTGCGCCGACTCGACCAGGTGCTTGAGGACGTTCTGCCCGTACGACGTCCGGTACCGCAGCAGGCCCATCGTCCGAACCAGCTCCGGGTGCAGGTCCGTGATGCCGACCTCGGCCATCGCGTCCTCGGCCGCCCGCTCGCACAGCTCGGCGACCTCGCCCTTGCTGCGTTCGTAGATCTCCTCGATCCGGCTCGGGTGGATCCGGCCGTCCAGCACCAGCGAATCCAGCGTCAGCCGCGCGGTCTCCCGCCGTACCGGGTCGAAGCACGACAGCAGCACCGCTTCGGGGGTGTCGTCGATGATCAGGTTCACGCCGGTGGTCTGTTCGAACGAGCGGATGTTGCGGCCCTCGCGGCCGATGATCCGGCCCTTCATGTCGTCGCTCGGCAGATGCACGACCGACACCACGGACTCGCTCGTCTGCTCCGACGCGAGCCGCTGCACCGCCCCGGTGATGATCTTGCGCGCCTTCGTCTCGCCCTCGTCCAGCGCCTGCCGCTCGATCTCGCGGACGGTGGCGTGCGCATGCCGCTTCGCCTCGTCCTCGATCGCCGCCACCAGCTCGGCCTTCGCCTGCTCGGCGGTCAGGTTCGCGACGCCTTCGAGGATCCGGCGGCGCTCGTCCTCCAGGTCCTTGATCTCCTGGCCGCGCCGCGACAGCTCGGCGAGCTGCGCGGTCAGCTCGGTCTGCCGTTCCTCGATCCCGCGGTGCTGCTCGTCGAGCCGCTCCTCGCGTTCGGTCAGCCGGTGGTCGCGGCGCTCCATCTCCAGGCGCTGCTCGCGCAGGTCGTCCCGGATCGACTGCGCCTCCGCCTCGGCCTCCCGCCGTACGTCGGACGCCCGCTGCTCCGCGTCCCGCCGTACCTCCGAGGCCCGGTCCTCCGCCGTACGCCGGACGTCCTCGGCGCGACGCTCCGCCGTCTCCGCGCGGGACCGCAGCACCGCCGCGTCCTCCTCGGCCTGCCGGCGTACCTGCTCGGCCGCGGCCTCGACCTCGTGATGGGCGGCGGCGGTGTCGACGGCCTTCCGGCGGGAGAGAGTGAGGCCGATCCAGGCCAGCAGTCCGGCGATCAGCAGTCCGATCAGGGCCAGGCCAACCGACATCGCGGTCATCGGCGTCTCCCCTCTCCGTCGAGTCCCGGCACGGGACTGTGGCCATCGGTCGAAGGGAATCCGCAGGTACGGCGGCATCGCGGGTACGGCGAACCGGCCGGTGCCGGCACCGGTGATTCGGATCGGCTGCGGGTACTCACGGTCCGCGGACCCCCGCCCGCCGACTCGCCCCGCTCTGTGTCGGGAAACTCCACTCGCCGACCCGGCCGGGCGTCACGAGCGGTACTGCCTATCCGACGGCACTCTTCGGCACCGTCGCCCTTCCTTCAGCTCCGGAGAGCGTGATTGCGTTCTCGTCCGGCCGGCCGTTTCACCGGCCCACCGTCTCATGTCCGCCACCGAACCGGTGGATTCATCCCTTCCTGATGCCGAGGCTAAGCGCGCCCTACCACCCGGTCAAGACGGACACTCACGCCCCACCCCTCGGATCTCCACACAAGGCCACCCGCGATCTGGTCCACTCCACCTACACCAACGCGACCCGCAACATCCGAACTCACGGGCCGCGCCCGCTTTCCCCCACCCACCACCCATGGCCGACGCCCAATCCAACCTCACCAGATCAGCCGCCACCCACGCCCCCTCAGCCTCGGCACCGTCAGCCTCGGCAACCTCAGCCTGCGCAGCTCAGCTCCGCGCCCTCAGCCTCGGCGAGCTCAACCTCCGCGGGTCAGCCTTCGCCAGCTCAGCCTCCGCTACCTCAGCCTCCGCTACCTCAGCCTCCGCTACCTCAGCCTCCGCTACCTCAGCCTCCGCCGCCTCAGCCCCGGCGACCTCAGCCTGCGCAGCCCCCGCCTTGGCAACCTCGGCCTGCGCGGCTCGGCCTCCCGCCGCCTTAGCCTCCGCCGCCTCAACCCGGCGGCTCAGCCGCCGCGGTCTAGGACGCCTTCGGACCCGTCGCGGATTCTGCGGTGCCCGCAGCCTCGGCGGCACCTGCGTCGTCAGCGGACTGCGCAGTACCTGCGGTCTCGGTCGGCTGGGCCCCACCCGCCGTCTCGGTGGGCTGAGTAGCGGCTTCGGCCGCCTCGGCGTTGGGCTCAGCTCCTGCCGGCGAGGCCTCCTCGGACGCCGACACGTCTTCGGAGTTCTGCTTGTCGACGAAGCTGCCGACCTTCTGCTGGACCGCGTCGACCTTGTCCGCGTATTTCCCGCCGGTCTGCTTGTCGATCAAGTCGCCGGCCTTCTCGACCCCGGCCTTGATCTTGTCCGGGTTCTGCTTGACGACATTCCGGAGCCAGTTCTTCGCCTGTTCCTGGAAATCGTTCATTGCACCCTCCGCGGTGTCTGGGGCGGATCGACGGAAAATCACAGCCTACGGACCAGCCCAAATACCGGCCCTACCTCGGATAACACACCGTCACGCCCCACCCGTCAACGCCCCTCGCCGCACCCCACTCCCCCAACCCCCATAACCCTCCGTAACCAGCCCCTCTCAAGACACCCCACCGGAGCACGTCAGTGCCCACCGCCCGCCCACCCAATCCGCCCCACCACACCCACTCCACCGCCCCACCATGCCCAACCCGATCGCCCCGCTATCCCCAAGCCGACCACCCAGCGATCCCCGCCCGATCACCCCACCCGGCCGGCCCGCCATGCCCACCACGTCGCGCCACCCGATCGCCCTATTCCCACCCGGGCACCCCGCCATGCCCACCCGGTAGCGCTCCCCGATCGCCCCCACGCCCACCCGGTCACCCCGCCATACCAATGCGAGCGCCCCGCCACGGCTACCCCGATCGCCCCACCTGGCCGCCCTCGGCATGCCCACCCGGTCGCCTCCTAATCGCCCCGCCATGCCACCCCATCGCCCTACCCGGTCACCGCCACGCGCCCGGGCTCCCGCACACGATCCACCCCGAGCCCGCCCACCACGCACCCGAGCGCCTCCGCCCGGCGACGACGCCACGCGACTCACCTGAACCCGGGCGCCCGGTGAACCCGAACGGCTAACTCCGCCCGAGATGAGCCTTCGCAACCTCCGCCGGCGCATGCACCAACCAGGCGTCGAGCAACGCCTCCTCCAGCACCCGCTCCGACACCTTGTCGAGCTGAACCAGCACCGCCGCATACCCGTTGAAATGCGGAATCGTGAAGAACCCGTCCCCCGCCCGCGCCGCGAGCACAGCTTCCTTCTCCGCCAGATCCTCAACCGTCAACGCCAAAATCGGCCCCGCCGGCGGCACCTCATCCCCGAACCGCTTCAAATCCGCCTTACTGAACGGCCGAACCCACGCATACGCCTTCCCCCCGACCTTCCACGTCTGCATCCCGTGCCGTTCCACCTCCACCGTCTCCGGCAACCCCGCAACCACCCGCTCAACATCCCCAAATCCCACCATCCCCCAAAACTACTCCCGCCCCACGCCCGTCCGCCCCCACAACCACGGCCCAACACACCGGCTAAATCCCGCCCGCACATAGAACTCGGCAGCCTCTTCCCCAACCGCCGAAACAAACACCACCTCAGCCCCAACCCCCGCCAGCCACCCCCGGCACTCGTCCAGCAAAGCAGTCCCAACCCCGGCTCCACGCCGCCCAGGCGCAACAACCAGTTCCTCGATGGTCCCGTACGGCTCACGCCCGTAATCCACGAACGTCCCGACCACCACTCCCACCACCGCATCACCAACAACAGCCACAAACGTCCGCGCCGCCTTCCGCACAACAGGCAACGTCACCCCATCAGCCCCCGCCCCATGCAACCCACCCAACACCCGCCGAATCCCCACCCGATCCCCCGCCTCCCCCGCACGCACAACAACCCCATCCCCACCTCGACCACCCACCACAACCTCCGTCCCGCACAAACCCCAAAGCGAACGTCCACCCAATACCCGCAATCAAAGCCACCACGCCGACCACCACCCGAAATCCTCCACAGCAACGACTGCCACACCCCAAGCCCGAGCCGGGTTGCCGGTCGATCCGACTGCCGATCAGACGGTCGATCAAGCGGACCGGTCAGTCGGGCGCATCAGTCGGGCAGGCGGTCAGGCGCTCAGGTAAGCCGACGAGCAGGCGGTGGCGCCGTCAGGCGAGTGGGCGGACAGTCAGCAATCGCGCAGGCGGGGAGGCGGGGAGGCGGGCGAGCGGTCAGGTACCGGTCCAGCTACACCACAGGCATTGGCGGCGGCCGGTCAGCCGAACGGCCAGTCGAACCAGCGGGCAGGCGAGCCGTGCGCTCGTGCCGTCAGGCGAGCGGGCAGTCGAGCGGGCGAGCCGTCGTACCTGTCCAAATCCACCCCACGCACCGGCGGCGGTCGGTCAGCCGAACGGACAGTCGAACAAGCGGGAAGGCGAGCCGTCAGGCCAGCACGCGGTCGCGCCGTCAATCGAGCGGCAGTCGGGCGGGCAGTCGTGCGGGGTGGCGTGCGGGGTGGCGTGCGGGGTGGCGTGCGGCCCGTCATACCGGTCCAAGTCCACCCAGGCGCCGGCGGCGATCGGTCAGCCGAGCGGTCAGTCGAGCAAGCGAGCCGTCAGGCCAGCGAGCAGGCGAGACGTCAAGCTGGCACGCGGGCGGGTCGTCACTCGGGCGGGTCGTCACGCGAGCGGGCGGGCGAGCATGCAAGCGCGCGAGCAGGCGGTCGCTTCGTCGGGCGAACGGGCGGATGGGTCGGCTGGCGGGCGGGCCCCGCCACGGTGACGCACCGCTCAACCGCGAGCACGGACGCAGACCGCGCAGCATGCTGCAAGCAAGGCGCGACGATTCCAGGCGGCGTATGCAGTCGGGTGCTACTCGGTTTCCAGTCCTGAGGAATCCAGCAGCGGGAACTCCTCGTGGCTCGCGTCGAGTTCTTGCTTCACGATGGTCATCGCCAAGCCGCCCGGATATCCCTTGCGGGCAAGCATTCCGAGTAGGCGTCGCATCGCCACCTGACGTTCGAGCGAACGCATCGACCGCAGCTTCCGGCGTACCAGCTCCCGCGCCGTCTGCTCTTCCTGATCGGGATCGAGCTCCTCGAGCGCGTCCCGTGTCAACTGATCGTCCACTCCACGCCGCCGAAGCTCCTGCGCCAGCGCACGTTTCCCCAACCCGCGCCCACGATGCCGAGACTCAACCCACGCGTTCGCGAACGCCGCATCGTCGATCAACCCGACCTCGACGAACCGATCCAGCACCTCGTCGGCCACCTCGTCCGGAATGTCCCGATCCGCCAGCACATCCGCCAACTCGGCCCGCGTCCGCGGCTGCCCCGTCAGCTTGTCCAGCAAGATCGTCCGAGCCACCGAATACGGATCAGCATTCTGATCCATCCCCGGATCCGCAGCCTCCGGCTCTTCATCTCCCCGCCGCCTCCGCGACCGTCCGAACCCCCCACCCACCGTCCGCCGGCGCCGAGTCCCCGCCCCACTCCCCGTCGAACCCGTCGAACCCGTCGAACCCGTCGAACCCGTCGAACCCGTCGAACCCGTCGAACCCGTCGAACCCGTCGAACCCGTCGAACCCGTCGAACCCGTCGAACCCGTCGAAGGACGGTCGCGTCGTGGGGTGCTCTGGTCAACAGGCGCCCGGCGCGCGGCTGGGTCACTCAAACTCTCGTCCTGCGCAACCTGCGACGCCTCGCCAGACCTCGAGGACGTCTCCGCACGAGTACGGCGCACTCCGCCGCGGCCGGGCGTGGTCGAACCCCGGCCAGCCACGACCTCATCACTCGAATCCCCCCACGGGTCAACCGCCGCGTCAGCGGGGGCCGGGCGTTTGAACTTCCCCCGATTCTTAAGGGTGTCGGGGGACTCGGCGCGACCGTCGGTCGATGGTTCGGGAGTATCCGCAAGTTCATCCGGGTCAGCCCACGGATCGAACGGGCTGGTGCCCGCGAGGTCGCCCTCGCGGGTCCTCGGCGACGACTCACGTTCGAACGACGGATCCGAGCGACCTGTCCCCCGGTCAACCGCCACGTTCGCGGGCTCAATGCGCGGACGGCCCTCAGAAGGCGAGGGCGTCCCGGACCCGTGCCTCGCCTCTGACTGATGCGTCGTACCTGGCTCAGGCTCGCGCGTGGTCTCGGACTCATGCGCCGTCGCGCGCTCGGGCTCGGGCGTCATCTCAGGTTGGCCTGTCGGCCCCCGCTCGGGCATTGGCGCAGGCTCGCGCGTGGTCCTGAGCTCGGGCTCGGGAGCACGGATGTCGAGAGGGGTGCTCTGGGAGCCGTCGGTGGCGTGCGGGGAGGTGTCGTCGGTGGCGGGTGTGAAAGGTTCGTCGTCGGCGAAGGCGCGGGCTTCGGCGAGGCGGTTGGCGGCTTGGGTTTTGAAGGTTCGGGTTGCTTGCTCGTCGTCGCCCCACGGATTGACCAGGTTCGAGGCTGGGCGCGGGGTACTGCGCCGGCCCGCCGGGCGGGTGGTCGGTGAGTCCTCGTGGGACGGCTCGGCGTTGGACTGGGGAGAGTCGTCCCGTTGACGCGGCTTGCGTCCGGTTCGGGACGGAACGGAGTCGTCTGCCGAGGGTTCGTCCCATGGGTCGACCGTGCCGACGGTGCGGCGGATGGAGCCTGGGCGTCGGCGCGTCGTACTCCAGTCGCTGTTCTCGAAGCCGTCGTTGTCGACCAGGGTCTCGTCCGCAGCGCGACTGCGCCCGCGCGAGCGGCCCCCTCGCCCACGACGGGGGGACGCTTCGGGTGGAGCGTCGTCGGGTTGCGTCGTACTGCGTTGTTCCGCGACCCGCCGGGACGAGGTGCGGCGGTACGACGTGTTCTCGGCGAGCTCACCCGTGGAGGGCGTCACCGCCCCCGACGCGCCTTGGGCCAGGAGTTTTCGGGCCAGGGCCAGGCGTTCTTCGTGGGGCAGGGACAGTGCCGCGGGGGCGGCGTCCTCGGCAGCTACGGGCTGCCGGGCGACGCCGCCGTCTGCGGAGGGCCGGTCAGAAGTCGACATCGACCTCGGCCGCGGCCTCTTCGGCCGGCTGGTCCAGGGTCGGACCGATGCCCATCTTCTCCTTGATCTTCTTCTCCAGCTCGTTCGCCAGGTCGGGGTTGTCGCGCAGGAAGTTCCGCGCGTTCTCCCGGCCCTGACCGAGCTGGTCGCTCTCGTACGTGAACCAGGCGCCGGCCTTGCGGACGAAGCCCTGCTCCACGCCGAGGTCGAGCAGGCTGCCCTCGCGGCTGATGCCCTGGCCGTAGATGATGTCGAACTCGGCCTGCTTGAACGGCGGGGCCACCTTGTTCTTCACGACCTTGACGCGGGTCCGGTTACCGACCACGTCGGTGCCGTCCTTGAGCGACTCGATCCGGCGCACGTCCAGCCGCACCGACGCGTAGAACTTCAGCGCGCGACCACCGGTCGTGGTCTCCGGCGAGCCGAACATGACGCCGATCTTCTCGCGCAGCTGGTTGATGAAGATCGCCGTCGTCCCGGTGCCGTTGACCGCACCGGTCATCTTCCGGAGCGCCTGGCTCATCAGTCGCGCCTGCAGACCGACGTGGCTGTCGCCCATCTCGCCCTCGATCTCGGCGCGCGGCACGAGTGCGGCCACCGAGTCGATCACGACGATGTCGATCGCGCCGGAGCGGACCAGCATGTCGGCGATCTCCAGGGCCTGCTCACCGGAGTCCGGCTGCGAGACCAGCAGGGCGTCGGTGTCGACACCGAGCTTCCGCGCGTACTCCGGGTCGAGAGCGTGCTCGGCGTCGATGAAGGCGGCGATACCGCCGGCCCGCTGCGCGTTCGCGACCGCGTGCAGGGCCACCGTCGTCTTACCGGAGGATTCCGGGCCGTAGATCTCGACGACCCGGCCGCGCGGTAGACCGCCGATCCCGAGCGCGATGTCGAGCGCGATCGAACCGGTCGGAATGATCGCGATCGGCGCCTTGCCCTGCTCGCCGAGGCGCATGACCGCACCCTTGCCACACTGCCGCTCGATCTGCGTCAGCGCGGTCGCCAGCGCCTTCTCGCGGTCGGCCGCCGCGCGCTCCGCACTCGTCGCGCTCGCTGCACTCGCCATGTGACTGCCACCTGACCCATCTGGTAATCCAGGGCTGCCGGCCGGCCGCCCGAAGGAACATTCGTTGTCGCCAGAGAAGGTATTCGTTGCCTCCGACAGTTTTCGTCGCCACTTCGAATCTGTGGACAAACTCGGCCGCCTCAGCACCTTCTGGGGACCAAAGTATCCCGAACACGTGTTCGAATCACAACTGACACGCCGAAGCCTGACCCAGCAGCCGTGCTGACCCACGGGATCTCTACTCTTGCGGGCGTGACAGACCGGCCCGACGTCCCCGATTCCGCGGTCGTCCTGGCGATCAGCCGGGTCGAGCTCGGGATCGACCACGTCCTCGACGCACTCCGTACCCAGGACCCGTTCGGCATCCGCAGCTACCTGACCGAGTACTCGGAGCAGGAGCAGCCGAACCTCGCCGAGAAGGGCCTGATCCTCGCGATCGACCGGCTGCTCCGGATGAAGGTCCCCGGGCACGAGGAGTGGCCGACCCTTCCGCTGGCCAAGCGCTGCGACTGGTGGGTCGAGCGCCTCGGCGGATTCGCCGCGATCGTCGCCGGACTCCCCCGGCTCAGCGGCGCTGCCGCGGACCGGCTGCCGATGAAGGACACCCTCGGCGCGGCCGTGCAGGCGATGGTGATCGGCGCGGTCTGCCGTGAGTACGGCGTCGAGGCGCATGCCGACCGTACGGCGGTCATCATCCGGGTGCTAACCGACCGCCCGATCACGCCGGACGAGGTGCTCAAGTACGACGACCCGGTGGTCGCGGGCGACGACGTCGCCGAGCAACTCGGGCTCGACGAGGTCTCGACGGACATGGGTTTGCGCAAGGGTGTCCGGCTGGTCTGGCGGCTCAGCAAGCTGTTCGGCGGGCTCAGCGACGTGTTCGAGGAGCGGCCGCGCGGCAGCCTCGGCGCCCGGTTCATCGGCAAGCTGCCCGGCGTCGGGGTCGTCGGCGGATTCTTCGACGAACGCAAGGGCATCCGGAAGGCTGCGTACGAGGCAGGCGACCTGCTGACCAACAGCACCTTCCGGGTCAAACCGCTTTGACCGCTGGGCGGCGCATCGCCGTACTGAGATGATCTCCGCATGACTCGGATCGTCATCGTGAGGCCGGACGAGACCTGGCCAGCTCAGTACCAGAAGACCGCCTACGTGATCGGCAGCGTGCTCGGCGAACTGGCGCAGAGGATCGACCACATCGGGTCCACCTCAGTGCCTGGCCTGCCTGCCAAGGACATCCTTGACATCCAGGTCACCGTCGCCACCGCAGAAGAGCTGGACGACGTGGCCGAGCGGATGGTCACTGCCGACTGGGAGCTTCGCCCGCCGCGGCGCGACCATCCGGTGCCGGGCTTGCCCACGGACCAGGGGCAGTGGGTGAAGCGCATGCTGGTCGAACCGATGTACCGGCGCCGGGTCAACCTGCACATCCGCGTGGCCGGCCGCGCAAACCAGCGTTATGCGCTCCTGTTCCGCGACTATCTGCGGGCACATCCGGAGACGGCTCGGGCGTACGGCGCGTTCAAGCAGCAAGCCTCGACGCTCGGGCTTGAGATCGGGGACTACACCGACCTCAAGGATCCGGTCTGCGATCTGGTCTATCTGCCGGCTGAAGACTGGGCCGCCCGCACCGGCTGGGCCGGCTAACGGGCAGGCGTCAGCGTTCGCTGGGCGGAAGGTTGAGGTGCGCCCACACGGCGCGCCAGACGAGCTTGGCGGCCTCACCGTCGTCCAGGGCCTCGACGACCGTACGGCCGCCGAGCTCCTGGACCACCTGGGTTTCTGCCCAGGTCCGTGCATAAGCGGGTCCGAGATGGTGATCCATCCGGGCCCAGAACTCAGTCAGTCTCATGCCTGCCCGTCGTTGTCCCTTGGCGGTCCCCAACCGCCCTGCTGCGGCGGCTGCTGACCGTACTGCTGGCCCTGCTGCGGACCTTGCGGCCGCGGCCCAGGCTGTTGCCCCTGCCCCGGCCGCTGACCCCAGCCACCAGGACCCTGCTGCTGTCCGGGCTGCGGGCCTTGCTGAGGCGGACCCCACTGCCCTGGACCCTGCTGCGGCTGCCCAGGGTACTGCGGCTGCTGGCCCGGCTGACCGCCGTACGGCGCCTGCCCGGGCTGGCCCTGCTGCGGCTGCCCCTGCTGAGGCTGACCCGGGTACTGCCCCGGCTGGCCACCGTACTGACCAGGCTGACCCTGCGGACCGCCGTACTGACCCGGCTGGCCCGGGTACTGCCCAGGGCCGGGTTGCCCGTACTGCTGCTGCCCCTGGTACTGCCCGGGACCGCCGTACTGCCCAGGCTGCCCCGGATACTGCCCAGGGAACTGCTGACCGTAGCCCTGCGGACCCTTGCCCTTACGGCCGCGCAGGATGAAGAACACCACCGCGGCGATCACCAGCAGCAGAACCACGATGATCAGGATCAGCGCCCAGGCCGGGAACCCGCCGCTGGCCTCGGAGGTCAACGAGATCTTCGACAGCTTCTCGACACTGTCGTACGTCGCCGTCCGACCGCTGATCTTGGCGCCGTCGTCGTGCTCGAGGATCTTGCCCGGCATGGTGATCTTGACGTTGATCTCCGGCTGGCTACCGGTCGACGGCAGGTTGCTGCCGATGTTGCCGCCGTTCACCGCCACCTTGACCTTGTCGCCGTCCTTGCTGAACGAGAGGCCGTCCTGGCTCGCGCCGCCCATCTTGGAGAACGGCACATTGGAGAAAGTGCAGTCCGAGCCGACGTACTTGCTGTCCTCGTAGGACTTGCAACTGACGCCCTCCGAGGCGGACGACTTGATGCTGCTCTCGATCTCCTGGCGGATCTTGTCCAGGGACTGGCCGCTGGACTGCAGCAGCTGCTTGTCGACGCCGATCTTCATCGAGCCCGACACCGTCTCGTTCGACCCGACCTTCAGGTCCCCGTCGACCTTGACGCACCCGGTCAACCCGACCAGGCAGGCCACGACCACGAGTGCTGCGCGTACGCGGTTCATCATGTCGCCGATCATTCCAGACGAGGGGGACAATCTGCGCACCGGACGGGAAGCGGCTGCTCACGGTCGGCGACGGAGGCCCGATCGGGCCGGCGGGTGAAAACTGTCGGCGGCACCCGGCAAGATGGTCGGCGTGAAGAAGACCAGCGCGTTGAGCCGGTTCTCGCCCGCGACCCGGGCGTGGTTCGGCGACGTCTTCGAGGCTGCCACCCCGGCCCAGCTCGAGGCGTGGGATGCCATCACGGCGGGCCGGGACGCGCTGGTGGTCGCCCCGACCGGTTCGGGCAAGACGCTGGCTGCTTTTCTCTGGGCGCTGGACCGGCTGGCCACGACTCCGCCGCCGGACGACCCGAAGCTGCGCTGCCGGGTGCTGTACGTGTCGCCGCTGAAGGCCCTCGCCGTCGACGTGGAGCGTAACCTGCGCGCGCCGCTGATCGGCATCCGCGAGACCGCCCGCCGGCTGGGTGAGGCACCGCTCGAGGTCGAGGTCGCCGTGCGGTCCGGGGATACGCCCGCGGCCGAGCGGCGGCGGTTCGCGACGCGGCCTTCCGACGTACTGATCACCACACCTGAGTCCTTGTTCCTCCTGCTCACGTCGCAAGGGCGCGAATCGCTGCGCGGGGTCGAGACGGTCATCGTCGACGAGGTACACGCGGTCGCCGGGACGAAACGCGGCGCGCATCTGGCGCTGACGCTCGAACGCCTCGACGAGTTGCTGCCGAAGCCGGCGCAGCGGATCGGTCTGTCCGCGACGGTGCGTCCGGTCGAGGAGGTCGCGCGGTTCCTGGGCGGCGAGCGCGCGGTCACGGTGGTGCAGCCGAAGTTCACGAAACAGTGGGAGCTGAGCGTCGTCGTTCCGGTCGAGGACATGGCCGAGCTGGCGGCGACCGAGGTGGAGACGTCCGGTTCGGCGGCCGGGCCGCAGCAGCATGCCTCGATCTGGCCGCATGTGGAGGAGCAGGTCTTCGACCTGATCAGCCGGCACAGCTCGACGATCGTCTTCGCGAACTCGCGCCGTCTCGCCGAGCGGCTGACCGCCCGGCTGAACGAGATAGCTGCCGAGCGGGCCGAGCTGGAGTTGCAGGAGCTGGGTTCGCCGGCTCAGCTGATGGCGCAGTCCGGTGGATCGCTCGCGGCGCCGCCGTTGATCGCACGCGCGCACCACGGCTCGGTCAGCAAGGAACAACGGGCGCTGATCGAGGCGGACCTGAAGTCCGGTCGGCTGCCGTGCGTTGTCGCCACCAGCAGCCTCGAGCTCGGCATCGACATGGGCGCGGTGGATCTGGTGATCCAGGTCGAGGCGCCGCCCTCGGTGGCGAGCGGTCTGCAGCGTGTCGGCCGCGCCGGTCACCAGGTCGGTGCGGTGTCCCGGGGCGTGCTCTTCCCGAAGTTCCGGGGCGATCTGATCGACACCGCGGTCGTCGTCCAGCGGATGCGCGACGGGCTGATCGAGAGCCTGCACATCCCGGCCAACCCGCTCGACGTGCTCGCCCAGCAGATCGTGTCGATCGTGTCCCTCGACGCGGTCGACGTGGACGAACTGTTTGCCCTGGTACGTCGCTGTGCCCCGTTCGCGACGCTGCCGAGGTCGGCGTACGACGGGGTTCTCGACATGCTCTCCGGCCGCTATCCGTCGGACGAGTTCGCGGAACTGCGGCCGCGCATCGTGTTCGACCGGGTGAGCGGCGAGATCTCGGGCCGGCCGGGCGCCCAGCGGCTCGCGGTGACGAGTGGCGGGACGATTCCGGACCGCGGCCTGTTCGGAGTGTTCCTGGTCGGTGAGTCGACCAACCACCGGGTGGGCGAGCTCGACGAGGAGATGGTGTACGAGTCGCGGGTGGGCGACGTCTTCACGCTCGGTGCGTCGAGCTGGCGGATCGAGGACATCACCCACGACCGGGTGCTGGTCTCCCCCGCACCGGGCCAGCCCGGACGGCTGCCGTTCTGGAAGGGCGACGCGGTCGGGCGTCCGGCCGAGCTGGGTGCCGCGACCGGTGCGTTCGTCCGCAAGATGGCGTCACTGCCGAGCGGGAAGGCGGTCGAGCGAGCGCGTGCCGCGGGCCTCGACGACTACGCCGCCAACAACCTCGTCTCGTACCTGGCCGAGCAGCGCGACGCGACCGGCCGGGTGCCGGACGATGTGACGATCGTGGTGGAGCGATTCCGCGACGAGCTCGGCGACTGGCGGGTCTGCGTGCATTCGCCGTACGGCGGTCAGGTGCACGGCCCGTGGGCGCTGGCGATCGCGGCACGGCTGCGCGATCGATACGGGATGGACGCGCAGTCGGTGTCGGGTGACGACGGCATCGTGCTGCGGCTGCCGGAGACGGACGAGGCGCCGCCAGGTGCGGAGCTGGTGCTGTTCGATCCGGCGGACATCGAGGACCTGGTGACCACGGAGGTCGGCGGGTCGGCGTTGTTCGCGGCCCGATTCCGGGAGTGCGCGGCGCGGGCGTTGCTGTTGCCGCGGCGCAATCCGGGACGGCGGTCACCGTTGTGGCAGCAGCGGCAACGGGCCTCGCAATTGTTGAGTGTGGCGAGCAAGTTCGGGTCGTTCCCGATCGTGCTCGAGACGCTGCGTGAGGTCCTGCAGGACGTGTACGACCTGCCCGCGTTGAAGGACCTGCTGACCGGGATCAGCGAGCGGCGGATCTCGGTCGTCGAGGTCGAGACACCCGAAGCGTCACCGTTCGCGAAGTCCTTGCTGTTCGGGTATGTGGGGGCGTTCATGTACGAGGGCGACAGTCCGCTCGCCGAGAAGCGTGCGGCCGCGCTCGCGCTGGACCAGAGTCTGCTGGCCGAGCTGCTCGGGCGGACCGAGCTCCGCGAACTGCTCGATGCGGAAGTAGTACTGCGCACCGAGGCCGAGCTGCAACGGCTGGCCGAGGATCGCCGGGCGCGGGACGCCGAGGGGCTGTTCGACGTACTGCGGATCGTGGGGCCGCTGTCGTTGTCGGAGGCTTCCCAGCGTTGCGTCGACGGATCGGACACGGAGACCTGGTTGACGTCGCTCGCGGCGGCGCGGCGTGTCGTCCGGGTGCGGATCGCGGGCGAACATCGGTGGGCAGTCGTCGAGGATGTCGCACGGCTGCGTGATGCCCTCGGCGTACCTTTGCCGCCGGGGGTCGCGGAGGCGCATGCGGAGCCGGTCGCCGATCCGTTGGGCGATCTGGTGTCGCGGTATGCGCGGACCCACGGGCCGTTCCGGGCGATCGATCTCGCGACGCATCTCGGGATCGGCGTCGCGGTGGTCAGCGAGGCACTGCGTCGCCTGGGCGCGGCCGGGCGGGTCGTCGAGGGCGAGTTCCTGCCGGGCGGAATCGCGCTCGAATGGTGCGACAGCGAGGTCCTTCGGCTGCTCCGGCGGCGTTCGCTCGCCGCGCTGCGGAAGGAGGTCGAGCCGGTCGATCCGTCCGCGCTCGCCCGTTTCCTGCCCGCATGGCAGGGCGTCACGAGCAGTCGCGGACGCGGGTACGACGTACTTCTCGGCGCGGTCGAGCAGCTCGCCGGTTGCGCCGTACCGGCCTCGGCGCTGGAGTCGATCGTGCTGCCTTCGCGGGTGCCGGGGTATCAGCCGTCGATGCTGGACGAGCTCACCGCGACCGGCGAGGTGGTGTGGGCCGGCTCGGGTTCGCTGCCCGGTACGGACGGGTGGGTGTCGCTGCATCTGGCGGACAACTGCGATCTCACGCTGCCGGATCCGGATCCTGCGTTCGAGTTGGGCGACACACACCAGGCGGTGCTGGACGCGTTGTCAGGTGGTGGCGCGTTCTTCTTCCGGCAGTTGAGCGACGTGATCGGGTCAGGTTCCGGTGTGGTCGACGACGAGACGCTGGTCAGCGTGCTCTGGGATCTCGTCTGGGCCGGTCATCTCACGAACGACACCCTGACTCCGGTCCGCTCACTCGTCAGCGGCGGCCGCGGCAGTCATCGAGCCCGCCGTACGACGCCCCGCGCCCGTCCCGGTCGTCCGATGCGTCCCGGGCGGCCGTCGATGCCCGCGCGCGGCGGTCCGCCGACGGCGGGTGGTCGGTGGTCGTTGCTTCCGGCCCGTAGTTCGGACGCGACCCGGCGGGCGCATGCCGCGGCCGAGACGCTGCTCGACCGGTACGGCATCGTCACGCGCGGATCAGTCATCACCGAGCGGACTCCTGGCGGCTTCGCGGCGGTGTACAAGGTGCTGAGCGCGTTCGAGGAGTCCGGGCGTTGCCGACGCGGGTACTTCGTCGCGGGGCTGGGCGCGGCGCAATTCGCGCTGCCCGGCGCGGTCGATCGGCTGCGAGCGCTCGCCGAACTTCCTGCCGCAGCGCCCGAACGGACAGCCGGGCCGCCAGGTCCACGTGGAGGTCGAAGCCGCAAGGACGACGAGCCGACCGTGCGTGCTGTCGTGCTGGCCGCGTCCGATCCTGCGAACCCGTACGGCGCCGCGCTGCCGTGGCCCGAGCGGGAGAACGCGGGCGGGCACCGTCCAGGCCGGAAAGCCGGCGCACTGGTCGTGATGGTCGACGGCCAACTGATCGTGTACGTCGAACGTGGCGGGCGGACGGTGCTGAGTTTCACAGAGGACTCCGATCTGCTGCAGCCCGCGGTCGACGCGCTGGCGCTGTCGATCCGGGACGGTCAACTGGGCAAGCTGAGCGTAGAGACCGCCGACGGAGAGCAGGTTCGGCACACTGCGTTCGGGGACGCGCTGGCCAAGGCCGGCTTCCACGCGACCCCGCGGGGTCTGCGGCTCCGGGCGTGACGAGATGCCTGAAGGAGACACCGTCTGGCGGGCGTGCACACGGCTGAACCAGTCCCTCGCCGGGCTGGAGCTCGTGCGTACCGATTTCCGGGTGCCGTCGTTGGCGACCACCGATCTGAGCGGGCGAACCGTGCTGGAGGTCGTTGCGCGCGGCAAGCACATTCTGATGCGGCTGTCCGGTGGACTGACGCTGCACAGCCATTTCCGGATGGACGGGAGCTGGCACTTGTACCGCCCCGGCGAGCGCTGGCGCGGCGGGCCGACGCACGAGATCCGCGCCGTGCTCGAGACGTCGAACTGGACCGCGGTCGGCTACCGGCTGCCTGTGCTCGACCTCGTCGCCACAGACAACGAGGACAGTGTCGTCGGGCATCTCGGTCCCGATCTGCTCTCGCCCTCGTTCGACCGGGCAGCGGCGATCGCCAACGTCGAGTCCGACCCCGGGCGGACGATCAGCGAGGCGCTGCTCGACCAGCGCAACCTCGCCGGAATCGGCAACTTCTACCGGACCGAGGTCTGCTTCCTGCTCGGTCTGCACCCGTGGCGCCCGGTCGCGGACGTCGACGTACCGGCCGCGGTCGACCTCAGCCGGAAGTTGCTGAAGGCCAACGTGCGGAACGGCGTCCAGGTGAGCACCGGAGTGGACCGTCCCGGTCAACGCACCTGGGTGTTCGAGCGCGCCGGCAAAGCCTGCCGCCGATGCGGTGCGACGATTCGCACCGGCAACCTGGGCGAGCCGACGCGCGAACGCGTCACCTATTGGTGCCCGGCCTGCCAGCCTGAGAGCTGATCCGCCCTCCCGGCGAAACTGCCCTGTGGACAACTCCCCCGCAGCGGCAGAACGCAGATACCTTCTCTGACGCATCGAACAAATGTTCGATCGAGAGGAGATGGCGATGTGCAACAGATGTGGTGACCTGACCGACGAGAGCTACTCGCGGTGGATCGAGGAGAACATCCAGACCTACGGCTGGACGATGACGTACATCTCCGGCGACGGTGGCCGGAACCCTGGTTTCGGGTACACGGTGGGGCTCAGTCAGTACCGGCATCCGGAGATCATCGTCTTCGAGAGCGAGCCCTGCTACGCGTTCCTCAGCCTCAAGCCACTCGCCTGGGCGGTGCTGGAAGGTACTGAGTTCGACGAGGGTGACGACCTGACGGCGTTCTTTCCGCCACCACAGACCGCCCAGTTACTGCGGTTCCCCGACTCCGAGCTGCATCTGCGCCTGGCCAACAGCATGTATCGCCGGCCCGGGCAACCGCCGGTGCCTGCACTCCAACTCGTGTGGCCGAGCCGTGTCACGTTGAGCCAGCCCGTCGCCGACGGGCGGACCCCCGACCGAGGTGTCCGATGAGCCGCGGATCAGGCGGCCGAGGCCACGACCTCCGGCTCGATCGCCGGGTGCGCCAGCACCAGCGCCTCTTCGCGGGCCAGATCCTCGCTGACCTCGGCGAAGACCATCGACAATGGCACGTCCAGTGCCGTGCAGATCGCCGCCAGCAGCTCGCTGGAGGCCTCCTTCTGGCCGCGCTCGACCTCCGACAGGTAGCCGAGGCTCACGCGGGCGTCGGCGGATACCTCGCGCAGAGTGCGCCCCTGGCGCAGCCGCTTACGCCGCAGCACGTCGCCCAGCAGGCCACGAACCAGCACCATGAGGTTTCTCCCTTCCGCCTGTCCGGCCGCGTCTACTCGCACGGTAGCTCGGCCGTAGGAACCAACGGTACCTGTTGCTGGGTCACTACCCCTCGCAATGTCCACCTTCGGTGCGCCGTGCAAGTCTGCCTTACCTGTCACCATGCTGGTCCTAACACCCCGTTCAGTCGAGTTCTTCCGCCACAACCGCTGCTCCCAGTTCCAGGACGGCCTGGACGCTCCCCTGCCGGACAGCTGACCGGTCCCCGGACAGCTGCAGCTTCCGCACCTGCACGGAGCGCGGTCCGGCAGCCGCGACGTATACCGTCCCCGCCTCGATCCCCGCCTGTGGGTCCGGTCCGGCCACACCGGTCGTGGCGAGGCCGTAGTCCGCCTCCAGACGCTCCCGCACACCGCTGGCCAAGGCGGCGGCTGTATCAGGGTGGACCGGCCCCACAGCGGCCAGCAGTTCGTCCGGCACACCAGCAAGCTTGGCTTTGAGATCGGTCGCGTAAACCACCACACCACCGCGGTACACAGCCGACACCCCCGGCACATCCGTCAGAACCGCACCGACCATCCCACCGGTCAACGACTCAGCCGTGGCCAGCGTCACGCCCCGCTCGAGCAACAGCTCCACCAACCGGCCGACCGCCGTCCCGATCCCGTCCGCAGCCACTCGCCCACCTCCACGTCGCAACCTGTACCCGTACTCAACACCAGGAGCTGATCACCGTGCATCACCGACGTTCGGCCGGGTCGACGTGACTAGACTCGCTGAAATGCCAGGGTCGAGTGGTGGGAAGGCACGGGCTCGCGGGCGAACACTCGCCGACGTGTACAGGCGGTTCGGTAAGACCGAGGGTGAGAAGGGCTCGCCGCTGTACGGGCGGATCGCGATCGCGCTGAGCGAGTCCGACGAAGCCCTGCGGGTGATCGAGGCCGGTCCAGCACGCCGTCGCCACCCGACGCTGGTCCTCGCTGCCTTGCACGACCTCGCGCTCGCGGGGCAGTCTCCGGCGCTAGCCGCTGCGCTCGAGGCCTCGAGCGCTTCCAAGCTCGCCGCCCCTGTCGCTCCCCACCGCGGCGTGGCGGGCGGTGATGGTGCGAGATCGGTGGCGGAGGTGGCAGTCGAGGTGATGGCGGAGACGGGGGAACTCGTCTTGGAGAGGGTGGCGGGGCGGAAGGTTCGGGGAGACGAAGGCGGACGGCACGCGGTGCTGTATCCGGCGGTTGCGGAGGTTGCGCGGCGGGTTGGCACGGGCGCGGTCGGGCTGGTCGATGTCGGGCGGGCGGCCGGGCTCAACCTGGTGGTGGATCAGGTTGGGATCTCGTACGGCAACGGGCCGGTGTTGGGGGCTGCGGATTCTGCGGCGCAGGTCTCGGCTTCGGTGGTTGGGGACGGGCTGCTGCCGTCGGCGCCCGTGCCGGAGGTGGTGGCTCGGGTTGCGGTTGGCGATGAACTGGTGGACGTGACGAACGCGGACGAGGCGCGGTGGTTGCGGGCTTGTCTGCCACCGGACCAGGTGGAGCGGTCGGCGCGACTGCAGGCGGAGGTGGCGTTGGCGGCGGCGGATCCGCCGGAGATGGTGCGGGGTGCGGTGGTCGACGTGCTACCGGAGGCGATCGCGCGGGTGCCGGACGGCGTACTGCCGGTGGTGATGACGACGTGGGTGCTGTCGAGTTTGGGGCTTGAGGAGCGGTTGCGGTTCCTGCAGCGGCTCGACGAGGCGGCGACACGACGACCGGTGGCATGGGTGTCGGTGGAGGGGGTCGGGGTGGCACCCGGGGTTCCCACGTACGGCGATCGGAAGGCTTCGGGGCACAGCATTCTCGGGGTGAGCGTGTTCAAGCATTCGTCGCTGCACGCGACCGGGGTGGGTCGGTGCTGGCTGCGGGGCGAGATGCTCGCTTGGTTCGCGGACGCCTAGTCCCCACTCCCCCGCCGACCACCCGCTTGCCGAGCGGTGCGTCCGAGCGGAGTGGGAGTTCCCGCGGCCAGCGACCGGTGGGAGCGACGTACACCAGCAGGTCCTGCGCGGTCTGTGGCGGCGGATCGGGCTTAGGCAGCCCGGTGGCTAGACGGCCGGCGGGCGAGCTCGGGCGGTGCATCGATCAGCAGACCAGTTGGGTCGCCCAGGCGGTGGGCCGATCAGTGGGCCAGTTGAGTCGCTCGGGCGGTGCATCCGTGGACCAGTTGGGTCGCTCGCCCGGTCGGGCGAGCAGCGGGCCGGTTGAGTCGCCCAGGCGGTGGCCGATCACCGGGCCAAGTGGATCCCCCGGCCGGTGGGACGAGCAGCGGGCGAGTTGGGTGGCTCTGGGGCGGAAGATCTGCGGGGCGAGTGTGCGGCCGGAGCGGGTGATTTGCAAGGGCAGCGCGGTGCAGGAGGTGTTCGGTGTGCCGCTTGGTGGGTTATGGGAGGGGGCGTTTGGCGGCGGCGCGGAGGTGGAGGGCTCGGGAGAGGTAGTCGATGCCGGTGGCGACGGTTACGAGGACGGCGGCGGTCATGATGGCGACGGCCGGCCAGTGGATGATGGCGAGGTGTTGCCACGGGAGGAGGTACAGGCCCAGGGCGATTGCCTGGAGGACGGTTTTGAGTTTGCCGCCTCGGCTCGCGGGCATGACGCCGTGGCGGATGACCCAGAAGCGGAGGGCCGTGACACCCCATTCGCGGACCATGACGAGGATGGTCACCCACCACGGGAGTTCGCCCAGGTATGAGAGGCCTAGGAAGGCAGCTCCGGTGAGGGCCTTGTCGGCGATCGGGTCGGCGATCTTGCCGAAGTTGGTGACCAGGTTCCAGCGGCGCGCGATGTCACCGTCGAAGCGGTCGGTGACGATCGCGACCACGAACGCCGCTGTCGCGAGCAAGCGGTCGCTCGTCGCGTGGCCGCCGTCGCGGAGCAGGAGCCAGACGAAGAGCGGGACCAGGACCAGCCGCAGAACGGTGAGCGCGTTCGGCACGTTCCAGGCGCTGGGCGCGTGGAGTTGTCCGCCGGCTGCGCGCGGCGCCGAGTTCGGAGGCGGGTTGGTCACGCGGTCAGGTTAACTGCCGGGCGGGTGTCTGGGGTGCTCACGAGTGCCGCGAACTCGGCGATCAGGTCGACGCCGTCGCTCGCCACCACCTTCGCGGACACCAGATCGCCCACCCGGATCCCCTCCGGCAGCCCGGTCACCGTCGTCACGCCGTCCACCTCGGGCCCCTGGTGCGCGGCGCGCCCCTCGGCTGTCCCGGAGAAGGTCGCGCTCTCCGCTGGTACGTGCTCAGTGGGGGTGTCGGTGGGGTCCAGGGACTCGATGATTACTTCGAGGGACTCACCGATGCGGGATTCGGCGCGGGCTGAGGTGAGGTCTTCGGCGAGGCGGGTGACGCGGTCGAGACGAGCGGCGATGGTGTCCTCGTCGAGTTTGCCGTCGTACGTCTCGGCCTCGGTGCCGTCCTCGTCGGAGTAGCCGAAGACGCCGATCGCGTCCAGGCCGGCGCGGGAGAGGAAGTCGCAGAGGACGTCGACGTCCTCCTCGGTCTCGCCGGGGAAGCCGACGATGACGTTGCTGCGGATGCCCGCGGTCGGGGCGGCGGCGCGGACCTGGGCGATCAGTTCGAGGAAGCGTTCGGCGTCGCCGAAGCGGCGCATCCGGCGCAGGAGCGGGCCGGAGGCGTGCTGGAACGACAGGTCGAAGTACGGGACGACGCCGGGGGTGGCGGTCATCGCGCTGATCAGGGTGGGGCGCATCTCGGCGGGCTGGAGGTACGAGACGCGGACCCGGGTGATGCCGGGGACCTTGGCGATCTCGGCGACCAGGGTTTCGAGGAGGCGGAGGTCGCCGAGGTCCTTGCCGTAGGAGGTGGAATTCTCCGAGACCAGGAACAGTTCGCTGACGCCGTTGTCGGCCAGCCACTCGGCTTCGCGGAGTACTTCGGCGGGGCGGCGGGACATGAAGGCGCCGCGGAACATCGGGATCGCGCAGAACGCGCAGCGCCGGTCGCAGCCGGAGGCGAGCTTCAGCGGCGCCATCGGTCCGCCGTCGAGGCGGCGGCGCATGACGCGCGGACCGCTGGCGGGGGCGGTGGCGAGGTCCGGGGCGTCGATCCTCAACTCCTCGGGAGCACCGGTGACGAAACGGCCCTTCAACTCGGACGGAGCCGACGAGCCGGCTGGGCGCAGGGCGTCAGGGATGTGGTCCCCCACGCCGGCTGTGCCGGCCCTCGCGGCGGCGGAGCCGGTCGAGCCCGCGGCGGAGCCGGTCGAGCCCGCGGCGGAGCCGGTCGAGTGCTCGATGGCGCCGGTGGAGTCCACGGCGGAGCCGGTCGCGCCTGCGGCGGCGTCGGTTGTGGAGGTCGTGGTCGCGGAAGTCGCGGAGCCGGTCGCGGAAGGGGCGGAGCCGGTTGTGGGGGTGGTGGCTGGATCGCCGTGGCCGGGGAGGGCTATGGAGGGGGCCTGGTGGCGGTCGGCGGGGGCTAGGGGGAGGAGTTTGCGGCGGTCGTGGGGGACGTGGGGTTGGTGTTTGGTGCCGGCGAGGATGGAGCGGAGGCGGTCGGAGATGTCGGTGTAGTCGTCGAAGCTGAGGACGGCGTCGGTTTCGGGGAGGGCTTCGGCGAGTTGTTCGCCGTAGCGCTCGGCGAGGCAGCCGACGGCTACTACCGCCTGGGTGCGGCCGGAGTCCTTGTAGTCGGCGGCGGCCAGGAGGGTGTCGACCGAGTCCTTCTTCGCGGCCTCGACGAAGCCGCAGGTGTTCACCACCACCGTGTCCGCCTCGGCGGCGTCGTCGACGAGACGGAAACCGCCGGCTTCGAGGCGGCCGGCCAACTCCTCGGAGTCGACATCGTTGCGGGCACAGCCCAGCGTGACCAGGGCGACGGTGGTGGGTGGCGTAGTCATCCCCACGAGTATGACGCGCCGTGCACGTCCGCACCTAACTCAGCCAGCCACCTCACACCCGCGGGCGGCGGCGCGTCCGGTGGACTCGACCAGCACCCGCTCAACCGCGGGCAGGCAGCGCGTCGGGTGAACTCGACTGGCACCCGCTCAACCGTGGGCGGGCGGCCCGGCGGGTGAACTCGACTGGCACCCGCTCAACCGCGGGCGGGTGGCGTGTCGGGTGAACGCACCCGTGCGGCGAGGTGCCGTGCCGGGTGCCCCGCAGTAGGCGGGGAATCACCAGACACTCGACCGGCACCCGCTCAACCGTGGGCGGGCAGCGCGTTGGGTGAACTGGACCAGGAGCCGCTCAACCGTGGGCGGGTGGCCGCGCTCGGGGGTCAGTTGGTTTTGGTTAGGGTGCCGTTGGGGTGGGCGGTGAACTTGGTGAGGGTGGTGGGGACGCGTTTGCCGTTGAGGACGACGATGAGGTTGCTCGGGTTGCCGACCTGGACGCGGATGTCGCCGGCGCTGGTGACGGACTGGGCGATGCCGGGGGTGAGTTTGCCCTGGAAGATCTTGCGGTCGGTTCGGTCGCGGACCGTGAGGTAGGTGCCGTCGTTCTTGGCCGTCATGGTCAGCTCGGTCCTGAGGACCGGCGGCTTCGGGGTATGCGGCTTCTTCGTCGGCTGCACGGTCGGCTGGGGCGTCGGCTTCGGGGTGGGTGTGGTGACGGTCGCCGAGGTGGTCGCGGTCTTGGAGGCGTTCGCCTCGATGTCGCTGGGCAGCGTGAACAGGCGCACCATCCCCCAGCCCATCAGGATCACCAGGATCGCGCCGACCACCAGGGCCCAGCGCGGTCGCGCCGGGCGCAGGGTCGGGCTCTTCACCACGGCGCGTTCCTCGCGGCGCGACTTCTCGTCCTCGGCGCCGTGTTCGGCGTCGAAGGTGGCGAGCAGCGGAGCGGGGTCGGCCTTCACCACCCGGGCGATCGCCCGGATGTGCCCGCGGGCGTAGAAGTTGCCGCCGCACCGGGAGAAGTCGTCGGCCTCCATGGCGATCAGCAACCCGGTTCTGATCCGGGTCGCGGCGCTCAGCTGCTCGATCGTCATGTCGGCCCGTTCGCGGGCCGCCGTGAGCTCGCTGCCGATGCTCACGTCCCCACCGTCCTCTCGTACTCCGCGCTACAGGTCATCGGCAAACGGACCGTCGACATCCCACTGAACAACATGTCAACGGCCTTGGTACGACGGGGTCACGGACGAGTCAGAGTTGTTCCCTCACCGGACACCTGGCGTCGGCCAGCATGTGCAGCGCCTGCACCACTTCCCCGTTCGACGGACGAGCCGTCAACCCGAACGGTATCGCGAGTGACGACCCGGTCAGACGGCGGTTCGCATCGGTTGTCTTGCGGGTCGAACTCGGCAGTGCGCCGAGGACCGGCCCGGGATCCTGCAGATGTACGGCGATCCGCCCGTCGTCGAGCGGATGCCGGCGCTGCAGCACCGTCACCTCTTCGATGTCCTCCCACCGGGTACCCACCCACTCGTTCCCGATGCGCAGCCGGATGCCGACGTCGTCGGCGACCAGCATGTCCCCGACCGTGAGCGCGCGGGTGCAGACGACGGCGAGGACGGCGAACGCCGCCGCCACGATCCAGCGCAGGATGCCGGTCGCGCTGGTCGAGCCGGAGGCCGCGAAACCCAGCGCCACCAGTGCGGCGCCGGCGGCGAGCCCGCCGTGCACCTTCTGGGAGGCGCGTACGGTGAACGGCGTCGGCCCGGGGTCCCCGTCGAATCGTTCCTGCCTGGGCAGTGCGCTCGCGGCGGTCACGGTCTCACTCTCCTCGGAGGGTGCTGATGAAGTCCTCTAGATCGTCGGGTTTGACCAGCACGTCCCTGGCCTTCGAACCTTCGCTGGGACCGACGACGCCGCGGCTCTCCAGGATGTCCATCAGCCGGCCGGCCTTGGCGAAACCGACGCGGAGCTTACGCTGCAGCATCGACGTGGAGCCGAACTGGGTGGAAACGATCAGCTCCGCGGCCTGCACCACCAGGTCGAGATCGTCGCCGATCTCGTCGTCCAGGTCCTTGCTCGGGCCCGGCGCCGCGGTGACGTCCTCGCGGTACGTCGGCTGCAGCTGCTCCTTGCAGTGCTCGACGACGACGTGGATCTCGTTCTCGGTCACCCACGCGCCCTGGATACGCATCGGCTTGCTCGCGCCCATCGGCAGGAACAGCCCGTCGCCCTGACCGACCAGCTTCTCCGCACCGGGCTGGTCGAGGATGACCCGGCTGTCGGCGAGCGACGAGGTCGCGAACGCCAGCCGGGACGGCACGTTCGCCTTGATCAGGCCGGTGACGACGTCCACCGACGGCCGCTGGGTTGCCAGCACCAGGTGGATACCGGCGGCCCGGGCCAGCTGGGTGATCCGGACGATCGAGTCCTCGACGTCGCGCGGCGCCACCATCATCAGGTCGGCGAGCTCGTCGACGATCACCAGCAGGTACGGGTACGGCGTGAGCACCCGCTCGGACCCGGGCGGCGGCTTCACCTTGCCGGCCCGGACCGCCTTGTTGAAGTCGTCGACGTGCCGGAACCCGAACGCGGCGAGGTCGTCGTACCGCATGTCCATCTCGCGGACGACCCACTGCAGCGCCTCGGCGGCCTTCTTGGCGTTGGTGATGATCGGCGTGATCAGGTGCGGGATGCCCTCGTAGTTGTTCAGCTCGACCCGCTTCGGGTCGACCAGGATCATCCGTACCTCGTCGGGCGTGGCGCGCATCAGGATCGAGGTGATCAGCGAGTTGATGAACGACGACTTGCCGGAGCCGGTGGCGCCGGCGACCAGCAGGTGCGGCATCTTCGCCATGTTCGCGACCACGAAGCCGCCCTCGACGTCCTTGCCCAGGCCGGCCACCATCGGGTGGTGGTCGTTGCGGGCGGTCGCCGAGCGGATCACGTCGCCGAGGCTGACGGTCTCCTTGTCGGTGTTCGGGATCTCGATGCCGATCGCGGACTTGCCCGGGATCGGGGACAGGATCCGGACGTCGGCCGAGGCGACCGCGTAGGCGATGTTCTTCGACAGCGCGGTGACCTTCTCGACCTTGACCGCGGAGCCGAGCTCGACCTCGTACCGGGTGACCGTCGGGCCGCGGGTGTAGCCGGTGACCTGGGCGTCGATGCCGAACTGGTCGAACACCTCGGTCAGCCGGTCGACGACCTGGTCGGACGCCTTGGTGCGGGCCTTGTGCACCGAGCCGGGCTTCAGCATCTGCCCGTCGGGCAGCGTGTAGGTGATGTCGCCGGACAGGCTGAGCTGCTCGACGCGCTGCGGCAGCGGGGTGTGCGGCGGCGGCTCCGGCGGCGGCGCGGGCTGCTTGCTCACCGCGGCCGGCGCCTCGAAGGCAGGCTCGGACGACGCCTCGGCCGCCTCGTCGACGTCGTACGCGTCTTCCTCGTCCTCGACAGGCTTGGTCTTGGTCTTGCGGCCGCGCTTCGGCTCGTCCTTCAGCACCGGCGAGTCGTACGGCCTGACCGTCGGGTCGTTGTCGTCCTCGAGCTCGGCCTTCGCGCGGCGCTGCTTGCGGGTCAGCCGGACGGTGTCGTCGGTCGGGGCGCCCTGCACGGACGGCGCGTCCGCGGGCAGCTCGGTCCGGCCCATCAGTACGTCGAACGCCGCGCGGAACCGCAGCGGGATCGCGTACACCGGCGTACCGGTGACGACCAGCGCGCCGAAGATCGACAGCAGCACCAGCAGCGGCGCGGCGACGTACTGGGTGAGCAGGTCGGACAGGAACGACGAGATGAAGTACCCGATCGCGCCGCCGGCGTCGCGCAGCGGGCCGTCGGCGGGGTTGTTCGGCCGGGGCAGGCCGTTGGCGATGTGGATCAGGCCGAGGACGCCGAGGCAGATCGCGGTCCAGCCGATCACCTGGCGGCCGGCCGGGCCGTTGCGGTCCGGGTGCCGCAGGGTGCGGACCGCGATCACGACCAGCATCAGCGGCAGGGCCCAGCCGAGCATGCCGATGCTGCCGCCGACGACCGTCCGTACGCCGTTGCCGACCGAGCCGGGCAGGTCCCACCAGATCGCGGCGGCGACGACCATCGCGAGGCCGATCAGGAACAGGCCGGCGCCGTCGCGGCGGTGCTCCGGCTCGAGGTCGCGGGCGCTGTGGCCGATCCCCCGCACCATGCTGCCGAGCAGGTGCGCGATGCCGATCCAGACCTTGACCACTCCACGACCGAGAGCGAGCATGGCGGCCGCGAACGGTCCTGGTCCGCTGTTCTTGGGCGTGCTGGTCCGCGCGGCGGAGGTACCACCGCGTTTCGCGCTCTGCCCACGCTTCTGGGCGCCTGACGGACGGGAGCGTCCACCAGCGGCCGAACGGGCCGAACTCGGCCGCTTGGCTGCTGACTTCTGCGCCCGCGCCGGGGAAGACGTGCGGGTCGCCATATTGATCAGGCTACCCCGACTACCCCACGAGTCCCACGTGTCACACGCCGATCACGCGGTCCCATCCGTAGCATCACGACGCACGTGCTGTACGGCGCAGCCGACCGAGGTGCCACCCGACGACGTACGAGCCGAGCCCGGCCAGCCCGCCGGACACGAGCCCGGACAGCACGGTCCGTACGACGGTCTCCCCCGCCAGGTCGCCGTCCACCCGGTTGAGCTCCACGACCGCACCCACAGCCGCGAACAGCACCAGCGCACCCAGGACCGCGTACCTGATCCACGCCTGGAGCTTGTCACGCTGCGTTGCCAACGGAGGGGTACGGCGGTACCAGCGGTACAGCCAGATCGCAAGGATCAGGCAGCCGCCGATCGTGGAGACGTACTGGAGGGTGCGGTTGATGTCGTCGAAAACATCCGGAAACCGGCGGACGAAGTACCCGTCGCCATGCGTGAGGAGTCCCAGACCACGTGGGTCAGCGCGCCGACGACGGCGGAAACGGCCGTCCAGAGCAGAACCATCGGCGACCGCAGGTGAAGCGGGCGGACCACCGGCAACCGGGCTGCCAGGGCAGGTGGCGCGAGGGCGACGAGCGGACGCTTCAGGAGCAGGTTGAAGACCAGGACGAGCAGCAACGCCAGCAGTGGGTCGAGCCAGAACGCCGACATGAACTTGTGCGTCAGCGTCAGCGTGAAGTTCCCGTTGATGTACTGCGTGGCGATCCGGTAGACCGCTCCGACGTACAGGAGGTCAGGTGCCACCGCACCGGCCACCAATGCCGACGCCACGAAGGGTCGCCGGACCAGCGGGAGGACAGCTGCGGGGTGGGCCAGAGTGAAGGGCACACCCCGCACCCTATTGGTTCAGAACGTCGGCCAACTGCCTGCCAGCGGCTGCTGCCCGACACCCGGCGCCGACCAGTTGCAGACACCGTTAGGGAACGTCTGCCGCAGCGCCTTCCACTGCACGGACGTCAGCTTGACCTTGTAGTCGGACTTGTTGAGCGGCTGCAGGCGGCACTTGATGATGTCGTTGGCAACGGATGCACCGGCCACCTGCCGCGGCGCCGGCCAGGCCGGGTAGAACGTGTTGCACCGCGTCGTGCCGATGCCGTCCACCTGTGTCTCGACGATCTTCTGGTTGGTGGGACTCCAGCATGCGTCGGTGAGCGCGCCGGGCTTGTTGCGCATCAGTTTCGCGTGCGGCGAGCCCGGGCCGTGGTCCGCGTCCACCGCGTCCATCCACTGATCGAGCGAGGCGAGCGCGTCGGTCAGCACCGGGTTCTTCGTACTGAACCCGCCCGGCGCGTCGCCCGCCTGGACGAGCATGACCTGGTTGCCGGCGTCACCGTTGGCCTTGCGCAACCGCTCCCGGAGCGAGAACGAGTGGAAGATCAGGTGGATGTCGCCGTTCGGCTGCTCGTCCCAGTACTGCCGGTAGTCGATGATCGGCGTACTGGCCAGTCCCCCGCCGCCGCTGATCAGCTGCCCGGTCCGGTACGCCGTATCGATCGCCTGCGGGTCCGCGACGGTCCTCGCCGGTACGAAGTTCGCGTCGGTGTCGAAGCCGCCGACCGTCTTGTTCAGGTCGAGGAACTGCGCGACCGAGATCTTGCCCGCGTTCAAGGCGTCCAGGCCGTACTGGATCCCGACGTTGTCCAGCGGCCTCCTGGCAGCGCCCGTGCGCGGATCCTTGCCCCAGATGTTGACCTGGTGGTCGTACACGTCGCAACGCGCGCCCCGGGGGTTCGTCACCGGGTCGTAGCGGTCCTCGACCGGTAGTTGCGCAGGGCAATAGACCCGCGGGTCGATCCGGCGGCCGGCGCCGGCCAGGTTGGCGATCGTGCCGACCTTGCCGAAGCCCGCGGCGGCCCGCTTCTGCTCGTCGGTCCAGCCGGTCGCGGACCGGAAGTAGTGATCGAGCAGCAACGCGTCGGTGATCGTGTGCAGGGTCGCGAACCCGACCTCCGGGAACACGCAGGACGCGACGATCCCGTCCAGCAGCCCCGGGTAGTCGTCGGCGATCTGGAACACCTGGTACGAGCCGCCGGAGCAGCCCCAGCCGATCGTCTGGCGGGGTACGCCGATCGTCTCCAGGATGTGTTCCCGCGTCATCGCCATGGTCTCGGCGGCGAGCACGCCGTTGCAGTTGATGCCGAAGACGTTCAGGCTCGACGACGCCACGGCGTACCCCTGCCCGAGCAGTACGTCGTCGTTGATGCCGCCGGTCCCGCTCCCCTGCTGGTACCACCCGCCGGGGCAGCCGCCGCCGAACGTGTAGACCAGCCGGCCGTTCCAGCCGCTCGGCGGCTTCACGACGCTCGGCTCACCGCCCGCGGGGTCGTTGAGTACGGCGTACTCGTAGATCGACCGGTTGATGACGCCGGTCTCGACCCGGACGATGTACGGCACCGTGCGGCCGTCCGAGGTGGTCGTGGTCGCGAGGTCGGCCGGCTTCGTCGACGGCAGCACCTTGAGCGAGCGGTCGGCCGTGGAGCGGTACAGGTAGTCGACGCGGGTCGGCACCGTGCAGTTCGCGTCGGACGGCGGGCCGAGCTTGACCTTCGCGAGCGTGACGAAGTCCGCCGTTCCGCAGACGTACGGCGTCTCGTGCGGACCGGCGAGGAGTGGTCCGCTGCGTGGATGGTTGGTGATCACGAGCCGCGACGAGGCGGCCGTGATCGTGTTGGATCCGTCGGTGAGGCCTTGGACGACGCCGATGAGGCGGTCCTGCTGGCGGGTGAACGCGCTACTGACGTCCTTCCCGTTCAGCCGGATCTCGAGGTCGTCCAGGTGCCGCCCGGTGATCCCGAGCAGCACGTTCCCGTCGCTCACCAGGTCGGCGCGCGGGGTGGACAGGACCTCGATCCGTACGTCGGCGGCCGCGCTGGCGGGGGTCACCAGGACGGCCGCGAACATCGCGGTCAGAAGGGCAACGAGGGCGGTCGGTCGCTTCATGTGATGAGTCGATCACAGCAGGTCCCGGGCCGGAAGAGCTCGTGGCAATCGGTTTCCAGCCACTTCAGGCCCCGGTCGTACCGTCCAGCTGCTCGCGGACCAGGTCGGCGTGCCCGCAGTGCCGCGCGTACTCCCCGATCAGGTGGATGTAGATCATCCGCAACGACGACTCGGTCCCGCCGAACGTGAACCGGTCGTCGAGCGAGCGCCCGGCAGCCGCCTCGTCCGACAGCTTCCACTCGGCGATCAGCCCGTCGTACGCCGCCTCCGCGTCAGCCGGGTCGATGCGCTCGAAGTCCGCGTCCTTGCCCAGCTCGGGCGCGAACAGCGGCTCGGCCGGCTCGTCGGCGAGGTGGATCCGGAACCAGATCCGCTCGACCTTGGTGAGGTGCCGGATCAGGCCGAGCAGCGAGAGGTTCGACGGCGGCGACGGCCGTTCGGCCAGCTGCTCCGCGGTCAGACCGGCGCATTTCATCAGCAGCGTGGAGCGGTAGAAGTCCAGATATCCTTGCAGCAGTTCGCGTTCCGGTGCCGTCAGCGAGCCGTCCGGCCGCTCGACCGCGGGGGCAGTCCAGGTCATCGCCATCCTCACGTCGTCCCACGATGTGTTCAGCCATCTCATCACATGAGATTCGCACTGGCGGAGTCCGTGTCCCGTTCGTTACCGTTCTCGGCAGGTCATGAGTGTCAGCGACAAGCCCCGGCTCGCTGGCCGGCAACCCTCCTCCGCGGTGGGGTGCCCCGGGTGAAGACCAGGCCGTGCGGATACCCCGTTCGGCAAGCGCGGACTTCCTGGGAGCAGATCCATGTCGATCCTGTCCATTCTCGAGCCGGCGAGCACCACCACCCCGCGGCCGGCCGGCAAGCGGCAGCTCACCGGCAACATCCCCGCGACCGTCGGCTCGGACCTGCTGGTCCCGCTGGCCGACGGCCGGGTCACCGACTACGCGAACTTCGACCACGGCGCGAGCGCCCCGTGTCTGGAGTCCGTGCGGGCCAGTGTCGAGGCGGCGCTGCCGTCGTACGCCTCGGTGCACCGCGGCAACGGGTACGCCTCCCGGATCACGACCCAGTGGTACGAGCGGGCCCGCGCCGAGGTGCACGCGTTCGTCGGCGCGCGCTCCACGGACCAGGTGATCTTCACCCGCCAGACCACCGACGCGCTGAACCTGCTCGCGAACGCCGTACCGCAGGACGCGACCGTGATCGTGTTCGAGTCCGAGCACCACGCCGCGCTGCTGCCCTGGCCCGCCGAGCGGACCGTCCGGCTCAAGGCCCCGGCCAGCCAGACCGAGGCCGTCGCGAACGTCGCCGACGCGCTCCGCGAGGCCCCCGAGGGACCGCGGCTGGTCGTCGTCACCGGCGCGTCGAACGTGACCGGCGAGATTTTCCCGATCGCCGAGATCGCCAAGGTGGCCAAGGCGCACGGAGCGCGGGTCTGCCTGGACGCGGCGCAGCTCGCCCCGCACCGCCCGGTCGACATCGCCGGCCTGGACGTCGACTGGGTCGCGCTGTCCGGCCACAAGCTCTACGCCCCGTACGGCGCCGGCGCGCTGATCGGCCGCTCCGACTGGCTCGACGCGGCCGACCCGTACCTGTACGGCGGCGGCGCGACCCACGCCGTCACCAGCGACACCGTTGTCTGGTCGACCGGCCCGGCACGGCACGAGGGCGGCTCCCCGAACGTCATCGGCGCCATCGCGCTGGCCAGCGCCTGCGCCGCGATCACCAAGCACCGCGACGCGATCGAGCAGCACGAGCGCAGCCTGCTGGCCCGGCTGCGCACCGGACTCGCCCAGCTCGACGGCGTCACGACGTACTCGATCTTCGGCGAGGACGCGGACCGGGTCGGCACCGTGTGCTTCACGGTCGAGGGTCTGACCTCGACGCTCGTGTCCGCGGCGTTGAGCGCCGAGTACGGCATCGGTGTCCGGGACGGGAAGTTCTGCGCGCACCCGCTCGTCGGTCACCTGCTCGCGAACAGCCCCGAGCACGGTACGGCGGTCCGCGCCAGCCTCGGCCTCGGGACGACCCGGGAGCACGTGGACCGGCTCGTCAACGCCGTACGGACACTGGTTACGACCGGCCCGCGCACGGAGTACACGGAGAGCGCCCACGGCTGTCAGCCCGCCGACGATCCCCGCGACCTCCACGCACCGCGGATCTGGTGACGCGGTCCTCCTACTGCTCAGGAGGTACGAGACCTACATGGTGAGCAGCGAACGCCAGTAGGTCCGCCCACTCCGACGCGACCATCGCGGCAGGTTTGCCGAAGCCATGGCCGGTGTTGACCTCCACCCGCGTCAAGACCGGCTGCGGACCAGCCTGCGCATGCTGCAGCGCGGCGATGAACTTGTGGCTGTGCAGCGGTACGACGCGGTCGTCGTGATCGCCCGTGACCACAAGCGTCGCCGGGTACGCCGTACCGTCGCTGACGCGATGCAACGGCGAGTAGGCCAGCAGGTCCTCGAACTGCTCCGGGTCACTGGGCAGCCCGTAGTCGGACGCCCAGGCCGCTCCCACTGTGAACAGGTGGAACCGCAGCATGTCCAGCACGCCCACGCCGGGCAGGGCGACCGCGAACAGGTCCGGCCGCTGCGTCATGACCGCGCCGACGAGCAGGCCGCCGTTGCTGCGGCCGTGGATCGCCAACTGGGACGGCGTGGTCACACCGGTGTCTCTTAGGTCCTCGGCGACCGCGATGAAGTCGTCGAACACGTTCTGCTTGTTCTTGAGCCGCCCTGCGTCGTGCCACTCGCTCCCGTACTCACCACCGCCACGCAGGTTCGCGATCACCAGCACACCCCCGGCCGCGAGCCATGCGGGCCAGCCCGGTCGGTAGTCGGCCTGGATCGGGATGCGGAACCCGCCGTACCCCCACATGAGGGTCGGCCGCGGCTCGTCGAAGCCCAGGTCGGAACGGCTGATCAAGAAGTACGGCACAGGCCCGTTGCGGCGGGTCACGGTGACCTCAGGCGGCGTGAAGCCGTCAGTACCGCGGACCAGCTCCGGGAGCGCGCGTACGTCGCCTGAACCGGTGGAAACGACGTACGACAGCGTGGGGTCGGTCGTTGTGGACAGACCGATGAACAGCTCGTCGTACTTCGGTCCCGCGTTGAAGCCGACCACTCCCCCACCAGGTACGTCGACAACGCGCGCGGCCGAACCGTCCAGCGCGTAGAGCGTCAGCACCGACTGGGCGTCGACCAAGGCCAGCGTGGCGAGCCCGTCCGCGGTAGGACGCACTGCCTGCAGGGTGGAGTCGCTCTCCGGGATGAGGTCCGTGAACGCGCCGGTCAGGTCCGACAGCACCACGCGGCCGCGGGGCGCGTCACGGTCGGTGCGCAGTACCAAGTGGTCGCCGGACATCCGGACGAACGCGATCTCGTCGGCGAACTCGTCCACGACCTTCACCGGCTCGCCCAGTCCGTCGCCGGTGATCGGGTACACCCACAGCCGGGTGCTGGGGTCCGTGCCCTCGGTGATGTGGACGACGAGGTACCTGTCGTCGTCGGACACCTCGGGCATCAGGAAGTACTGGTCGTGGCCCGGGAAGCTCAGCACCAGCTCGTCGTCCGACTGCGCCGTACCGACGCGGTGCAGCATCAGCCGCCCGCCGGCCAGCGAGGTGGTCTCCGTGCCCTCGCTCCGCCCGCTGGTCGGGTAGTGCAGATACAGGTACGCCGAGCTGTCCGGCAGCCAGGTCGCCTCGCTGAACTTGGCCTCCGACACCAGGTCGTCCACCGGCGCACCGGTGGCGATGTCGAGCAGCCGGAACGTCGTCCAGTCGCTGCCGCTCTCGTTGATGCCGTACGCGAAGTACTTGCCGTCCGGGCTGACCGTGAACGTCCCCAGCGAGTCGGTGCCGTCGGCGGACAGCGTGTTCGGGTCGATCAGCACCCGGCCGCCGGCCAGCAACTCGTCGAGCGACTCGGCCACGTAGATCACGTCCTGCGCCTGCGTGCCGTCGTTACGGCCGACGAAGTACCAGCCGGCCTTCTTCGCCGGTACGCCGGCCCGCGGGCGCGCAAGGATCGCGGCCATCGTGCGTTGGAACCACGGGCGCTCCGGGTAGCCCGACAGCTCGGCTTCGGTGTAGGTGTTCTGCCGAGTGACCCAGTCCTGGGTCTCAGGCGCGTCAGGGTCTTCCAGCCAGCGGTACGGGTCGGCAATCTGATGCCCGTGCAACGTCTCGACCACGTCGTCGCGGCGGCTCTCCGGGTAGCTCATGCTGACAACCTATGCAATCGCCGCTCACACTGCGAGTGTGATCAACGACCTGCTGGGAGCCGCCGCGGTGGTCGGCGAGCGGGTGCGTCTGGACGTACTCCGGCAGCTCGTCGACCTGCCTGCGGACGACTTCCTCGCCGCGGTCGACGCAGAGGTCCGGTCCGGCGCCTTGGTCCTCGCGCCGGAGTCCGGCGAGGCCTGGTTCCCCACCGAGGCAGTACGTCGTGAAGCCGAGGCCGGACTGCCCCTGGCAACCCGCGCGGACCTGTGCTGCCGGGCAGCACATGCCCTGGACGACGTACAGCACTGGTCGACAGCCGTTGGTGTCACGGCGGACCCAGCCAAACGCGCATGGCTCCAGCTGCGCTTGGCCAAAGCAGCCGTGCGGTCGGGTGACCTCAAGACAGCACACGAGGCCACCACAGCCGCTGTAGTGCGGGCCCGCGCGTCAGAGGATCTCGAACTGCTGGCCGAAGCAGCAGTGACGTTGGAGCCGATCGGACAGTCCACGTGGGACGGTGACATCCACCAGTGGTGCACCGAGGCGCTGGCCGGAGGCAGGACTGTCCGGCTACTGGCCAGGCAGAGCCAGGCCGCGACGTACCTGGGCCACTCGGCAGAGGCACTCGCAACCAGTCAAGAAGCCCTCCGAGCAGACCCCACCGACATCGAAGCCCTCACAGCACGCCAGCTCGCCACCAGCGGCCCAGACGACGTGCACGAACTCACGGACGCCGCAGACCGCATGATCTTCCTCGGTACGTCGACCGGCCGCGCCGAGGTCGAGCTCCGTGGCCGGCTCTGGCGGATCGACGCGCTCTGGTACTCCGGTGACCTGTCGGCGATCGCTGCCGAGACAGCCCGGCTCGACAGCTGCGCCGCCCGCCTCGACGAAGCCCATGGTCGCTGGCACGTGCTGATGACCCGTACGTCGCTCGCCCTGGCGCGGGCGGACTTCGACGATGCGGAGGCACTGCTCGACGAGGCGCTGCACGGCTTCCGGCAGATCGGCCACCCGGCCGCCCACGGTGCGGAGATCGCGACCAAGATGCTGCTCGGTCACCACCGTGGTCACACCGCCGAGCTGATCGCCCCGGACGCCTGGCGGTTCGGGACGGACGTGCGTTGGGACCTGGGCGCTCGGCTGCTCCGTGCGTTCGTGCTCGCCGACGCGGGACGGCTCGACGAGGCCGCCGCTGCGTACCGGCGGTGTGGCGGCCCAGATTCCTGGGCCCGGATGCGCGCGGCGGAACTGTTGCTGGAGGCAATCGCCGCGCGGGTCGCCGCCGCGGTCGGGGCGAGCGACGACGTACGCCGGCTGCGTTCCGCGCTGGAGCGCCGTCGTGGCCGGTACGTCGTCGGCGGCGCCGGCGGGACGAACTTCCTCGGCCCGGTCGAGCTGTCGCTCGGGATCTGCGCGGCCGCCCTGCAGGACTGGGACGCCGCCGTCGCGGACCTGGCCGAAGCCCGCCGGAGGTGCCGCGCGATCGGAGCGCCCGGGTTCGCGGTCGAGGCCGCCTGCCTGCTCGCCGAGGCGTACGAACAAGCCGGCGATCCGACACGGGCCCGAGCGCTGACCGCCGAGACGTTGCCGTTGGCAAGAGCTCTCGGTATGACGCCTTGGGTCGAGCGACTGAAACCCTCGAAGCTGAGCCGCCGCGAGGACGAGGTCGCGGGACTGGTCGCCGACGGGCTGAGCAACCGGGAGATCGCGACAGCGCTCGTCATCTCCGAGCGGACCGCGCAGAACCACGTCCAGCACATCCTCACCAAGCTCGGATTCGTCAACCGGGCCCAGATCGCCGCCTGGGTGAGCAGACAATGAGCAATTCGCACGATGCGCCGCACCGCCCGGCATGCGCTACCGTCCGAACAAGGAGGGGCCGAGATGAACGACGACGAACTCTGGGCCGCGATCGACGCGCAGCGGGTACGCACGGCCGACCTGCTCGCGATGCTGACGCCCGACGACTGGTCCCACCGCTCGCTCTGTGACGGCTGGACCGTCCGGGACGTCGCGGCCCACCTCACGCTGCAGCAGATGACCCTCGGCGGCGCACTCCGGCTGGCGCTCAAGTACCCGGGCAGCCTGAACCGGACGATCCAGGCCTCGAGCCACGGCAAGGCCGGGCAGCCGACCGAACAGCTGATCGCCGAGATCCGCGCGATGGTCGGCTCCCGCCGGCACAACCTCGGCGTCACGCCCCGCGAGACCCTGATCGACATCGTCGTACATGGCCAGGACATCGCCGTACCGATCGGCCGTTCGCTGCACGTACCGCCCGCGGTGGCCGCGACCGCCGCGACCCGGGTATGGGACAGCCGCGGGACCAGGTTGTCGAAGGTCTTCAAGCCGACGCCGTACGACGGCCACCGGCTGATCGCGGACGACGCCGACTGGAGCGTCGGCACCGGGCCGGAGGTCCGCGGCCCGGTCCTCGCACTGCTGCTCTGGATGACCGGGCGGACGGTCGTCGTACCCCAGCTCAGCGGGATCTGACGTCGTACTCACCGGCTCCGGTGGGCGGCATCCCGCACAGGCGCCGGAGCACGGTGAGTACGACGGGCCCGGGCTTCAGGCCGGATTGATGTCCTTGCTCCAGATCACCGTGCCGAACAGGTTCCGCAGCGACACCGAGAAGACGCCGGTGCGCGGGTCGATCCGGGTGTGGCCGAAGAACTGGTTCCCGCTGGCCGGCGACTGGCTCGGGAAGTCGGCCGCCTTGACGAAAACCGCCTCCGGGCCGAACGTCGGGTCGAGCTGGTTCGGGCCGAACGCGCCCGCGTTGATCGGCCCGGCCACGATCTCCCAGAACGGGTCGAAGTCGGTGAACGTCGCCCGCGCCGGGTCGTAGTGGTGCGCGGCCGCGTAGTGCACGTCCGCGGTCAGCCAGATCGCGTTCCGCACCTTCTTCTGCTTGAACTGGCTCAGCACCCAGGCGATCTCGAGCTCCCGGCCGCCCGGCGCACCCGGCAGACCGTTCGCGACCGCCTCGATCAGGTCGCCGTCCGGCACCAGCAGGCCGAGCGGCATGTCGCTGGCGATCACCTTCCAGGTCGCCCGCGACGCCGCCACCTCGCGGACCAGCCAGGCGGCCTGCTCGGCGCCGAGCATCGCGACCGGCCCGGCCGTCGACGGCACCGGGTTCGCGCCGCGGTACGTGCGCATGTCCAGGCAGAACACGTCGAGCAGCGGGCCGTAGCTCACCTTGCGGTAGATCCGGTCCCGGCCCGCGACGTGCTCCATCGGCAGGTACTCCAGGAACGCCTGCTTCGCCCGCGCCGCCAGTACGTCGACGCGCCGCTCGACGTACCGCGCGTCGTCGAGGATCTCACCCGGGTACCAGTTGTTCAGCGTCTCGTGGTCGTCCCACTGCGCGACCAGCGGTACGTCGGCGTACAGGCCGCGAACGTTGGCGTCCAGCAGGTTGTACTTGTAGCGGCCGCGGTACTCGGCCAGCGTCTCGGCGACCTTCGAGACCTCCTCGGTCACCACGTTCTTCCACACGGTGCCGTCGGCGACCTTCAGCTCGGCCTGGATCGGGCCGTCGGCGTAGATGTTGTCGCCGGAGTGCAGGAAGAAGTCCGGCCGCGTGTCGTGCATCGCCTTGTACGCGACCATCCCGCCGAGGTCGGGGTTGATGCCGTACCCCTGGCCGGCGGTGTCGCCGGTGAACACGAACGACACCGCCCGGTTGCGGCCCGGCGTGTGGAACGAGCCGTCGAGCGTCTCACCGATCCGGCCGTACGCGTCCTCGAACCCGATCCGGTAGTCGTACCGCTGCCCCGGGCGGAGGCCGCGCAACGGCAGCCGCGCGGTGAAGTCGTCTCCTCCGTCCGTCTTCGGCCCGCGCAGGCTGATCGCCCGGTCGAACCGGCCGTGACTGGTCAGCTCGACCATCAGCCGGCCGGGGCGGTCGGTGCGTGACCAGACGACGGCCGAGTTCGGCGTGACGTCGGCGCTGGCGATCCCGGAGGGCAGCGCGGCGCGGTCGCGGCGGACCAGATGGGGGGCTGCGGACGCCACACCCGGTACGGCGAGGGACGCGCCGGCGGCGGTGCCGGCGGCGAGGAGTTGGCGGCGGCTCAGTTTCATGACCCGAAGGTGCGCTCCAGGAGTGACCGCCAGGTGACACCCTGGCTAACTCGACGGCAAATCGCCCGGGAGTGCGGCCCGGGTTGGATCGCGGTGCCATGATGAGCCCGTGCCCGCGCAGCAGTACGTCAGCCTCTACACCGACCTCCTCCAGACCGTTCGGGACCTCGGTCTGTTCCGGCGGCGGCAGGGCTACTACGTGACCCGGATGAGTATCGTGCTCGGCGCGCTGCTCGTGATCGCCGCGGGGATGGTGCTGCTCGGGAACTCCTGGCACCAGCTCTGGCTCGCCGGCGCCCTCGCGCTCGTCCTGGTCCAGGTCGCGTTCCTCAGCCACGACAGCGCGCACCGGCAGATCTTCCAGTCGAACGCGCGCAACGACTGGACGGCACGCATCCTGTCCGGCGGCGTCCTCGGGATGAGCGTCGGCTGGTGGCGGACCAAGCACAACAAGCACCACGCGGCGCCGAACCAGGCCGACCGCGACCCCGACGTACAGCTCAAGGTGCTGGCGTTCACGCCGGAGGCCGTCGCCGGGCGCGGGCCGCTCGGCCGCTGGTTCGCCGAACGGCAGGGCTGGCTGTTCTTCCCGTTGCTCACGCTCGAGGGCGTCGGCCTGCACGCATCGAGCCTCAAGCACCTGCTGCGTCCTGGGGCGACCCGCGGCGACCGGATCGAGGCGGGTGTCGTCGCGGCCCGGATCTCGGCGTACGTCGCTGCCCTCTACCTGCTGCTGCCGGCCGGGAAGGCGACCGCGTTCCTCGGGCTGCAGCTCGCGGTGTTCGGGGTCTGCCTCGGTGCCGCGTTCGCCCCGAACCACAAGGGCATGCCGATCGTGCCGGCCGGGTCCAAGCTCGACTTCCTCCGCCGGCAGGTGCTGACGTCGCGGAACATCCGCGGCGGCGTGTTCACCGACCTCGCGATGGGCGGGCTGAACTACCAGATCGAGCACCACCTGTTCCCGAGCATGCCGCGGCCGACGCTGCGGCACGTGCGGCCGATCGTCCGGGAGTACTGCGAACTGCACGGGGTCTCGTACACCGAGGTCGGCCTGTTCACGTCGTACGGGATCGTCGTCCGGCACCTCAACGACGTCGGGCTGGGGGCTCGCGACCCGTTCCAGTGCCCGCTGGTGACGCAATACCGCAGGTAGCTGTGATCTAGTCTGGCGGGCATGATCTGGGGTCTGGCCGGCGCGTTGGCGGCGGCGGTTGCGTACGGCTTGGCGTCGGTCCTGCAGGCCTCGGCCGCGGACAGTTCACGGGACGCCAGCGCGGCGAACGTGGTCCTCAAGCCGCGGTTCGTGCTCGGGATGAGCCTCGACGCGGTCGGCTTCGGCGTACAGGTCGCGGCGCTGCAGGTGCTGCCGCTGTTCGTCGTCCAGTCGGCGCTGGCCGCCAGCCTCGCGGTCACCGCGGTGGCGGTGCGGGTCCTGGGCGTCCGGCTCGGGCGGCGGGAGTGGCTCGCGGTCGGCGGTGTGTGCGTCGGGCTCGGCCTGCTCGGGTTGTCGGCGGGCAGCGAGGGTACGCCGACTGTCGGGCACGGGTTCCGGATCGCCCTGGGCGTTGCGGTCGCGGTGCTCGCGCTGGCGTGGGTGCTGATCCGGTTGGCGCCGCGCCGGCTGCACGGCCCGGGACTCGGTCTGATCGCCGGTCTCGGCTTCGGCATCGTCGCGATCTCGGCGCGGATCATCCCCAGCCTGGCGCCGGTACATCTGATCACCGAGCCTGCCGCCTACACCGCGGTCGCGGGGGGTGCACTCGCGATGCTCTGCTACGCCTCAGCGCTGCAACGCGGCGGCGTCACCACCGCGACCGCCATGCTGGTCGTCGGCGAGACGGTCTTCCCCGCGCTCGTCGGGCTCTTGTTGCTGGGCGATCGCGCACGGCACGGGTACGCCGTCGCCGCCGGCTGCGGCTTCGTCCTCGCCGTCGCCGCGGCGCTGATGCTGGCGCGCTTCGGCGAGCCCGGGCAGGCGGTCAGCGCGCCGGCGGGATCTCCCCCGAGCCGCGAATCGTCAGCTTGACCGGCACCCGGACCGTCCGGCCCGGGCGGTGCGGCTCGGGCAGCCGCTCGGTCATCAGCTGGATCGCGGTCCGGGCCATCACGTCGGCCGACTGCGCGACCGCGGTCAGCCCGGGGCTGAGCAGGTCGCCGAGCTGCAGGTCGTCGAACGACACCAGCGCGACCCGGTCCCGCCGGCCCGCGAGACCCCGCAGTACCTCCGCGGTCGTCATGTTGTTTGCCGACAGCAACGCCGTCGCCGGATCGGCCCGGTCCAGCACCGCGGAGAGCGTGATGCCGATGCCCTCGGTGGTCGGCTCGGACAGGTGCACCAGGTCCTCGTCGACGCCGATCCCGTGCCGGGCCATCGCCGCCCGGTACGCGACCACCCGCTCGCGGGCGGTGAAGATCCGCTCGTCGTCACCGAGGTACGCGATCCGCCGGTGCCCCTGGCGGACCAGGTGGTCGATCGCCTGGTCGATCCCACCGGCGTTGTCGGCCAGTACGGCGTCCGCCTCGATCCCGTGCGCGGGCCGGTCGATCGTGACGACCGCCATCCCCGCGTCCACGTGCGGGGCGAGGTACTCCTGGGTCTCCCCGATCGGCGCCATGATCAGCGCGTCGGGGCGGCGGGCAACGAACTCCAGGCAGACGTCCCGCTCCCGTTCCGGGTCCTCGTCGGTCAGCCCGATCATCACCACCGAGCCGGACGAGCGCGCCCACAGCTCGACCGCGCGGCCGAGCGAGGCGAAGAACGGGTCGCCGATGTCGCGGATCACCACCGCGATCGTGCCGGTCTTGCCGCGGCGCAGCATCCGGGCCGACTCGTTCGGGGTGTAGTTGAGCTCCTTGATCGCCGCCTGCACCTTGGCGGTCAGCTCCGGGCTGACGTTGGGCTCCTCGTTCACCACCCGGGACACGGTCTTCAACGCGACCCCGGCCCGGGCGGCGACCTCCTTCATCGTGGGCCGGCGCTGGCCCGTCCCGTTCACCCCGCTGCCACTCATCGCCGGCCCACCTTCCTGTGCTCGCGCTGAGGGTACTAGCTTTCGACCACCACTGGAATGATCATCGGGCGGCGGCGGTGGGTGTCGCTGACCCACTTGCCGACCACCCGGCGGATCACCTGCTGCAGCTGGTACATGTCGTCGACGCCGCTGCCGATCGCCTTCTCGATCTCGGCCTCGATCCGCGGCTTCAGGTCGTCGAACACGGTGTCGTCCTCGGCGAACCCGCGGGCCTGGATCTCCGGCCCGGCGGTCAGCTTGCCGGTCACCGAGTCCATCACCGCGATCACCGAGATGAAGCCCTCGTCGCCGAGGATCCGGCGGTCCTTCAGCGAGGTCTCGGTGATGTCGCCGACGGTCGAGCCGTCCACGAACACGTACCCGCACTCGACCTTGCCGGCCACCACGGCCTTGCGGTCGATCAGGTCGACCACCACGCCGTCCTCGACCACGACCACGTTCTCCCGCGGTACGCCGGTCTGGACCGCGAGGTCCGCGTTGGCGTGCAGGTGCCGGACCTCGCCGTGCACCGGCATCACGTTGCGCGGCTTGACGATGTTGTAGCAGTACAGCAGCTCGCCCGCGCTCGCGTGCCCGGACACGTGCACCAGCGCGTTGCCCTTGTGGATCACGTTCGCGCCGTGCCGGATCAGCCCGTTGATCACCCGGTACACCGAGTTCTCGTTGCCGGGGATCAGCGAGGACGCCAGTACGACGGTGTCGCCCGGCTGCAGGTGGACGACGTTGTGGTCGTTCGCGGCGATCCGGGACAGCGCCGACATCGGCTCGCCCTGCGAACCGGTCGACACCAGCACCACCTGCTCCGGCGGGTAGTCGTCCAGCTCGCGCATGTCGATCAGCGTGTCGCCGGGCACGTTCAGGAAGCCCAGATCGCGGGCGACACCCATGTTCCGGACCATCGAACGGCCGACGTACGCGACCTTGCGCTTGTGCTTGACCGCGGCGTCCATCACTTGCTGCACGCGGTGCACGTGCGACGCGAAGCAGGCGACGATGATGCGCTGGTTCTTCGCCTTGGTGAAGACCCGGTCCAGCACCGGCGCGATGTCGCGCTCGTGGGTGGTGAAGCCGGGGACCTCGGAGTTCGTGGAGTCGACCATGAACAGGTCGACGCCCTCCTCGCCGAGCCGCGCGAACGCGCGCAGGTCGGTGATCCGGTTGTCCAGCGGCAACTGGTCCATCTTGAAGTCGCCGGTGTGCAGCACGACGCCGGCCGGCGTCTTGATCGCGACCGCCAGCGCGTCCGGGATCGAGTGGTTCACCGCGACGAACTCGCAGACGAACGGCCCGATCTGGAGCTTCTCGCCCTCGACCACGGTCTGCTGCGGCACGTTGCGGTGCCGGTGCTCCTTCAGCTTGCCCTCGAGCAGCGCGAGCGTGAGCTGCGACCCGACGACCGGGATGTCGCCCCGCTCACGCAGCAGGTAGGGCAACCCGCCGATGTGGTCCTCGTGGCCGTGCGTGAGGACCACCGCGACCACGTCGTCGAGCCGGTCCCGGATCGGCTCGAAGTCCGGCAGGATCAGGTCCACGCCAGGCTGGTTCTCGTCCGGGAACAGTACGCCGCAGTCCACGATCAGCAGCTTGCCGTCGTACTCGAACACGGTCATATTGCGGCCGACCTCGCCGAGGCCGCCGAGCGGGATGACCCGCAAAGCGCCCGGAGCGAGAGGTCCGGGCGCGTCGAGATCTGGATGGGGATGGCTCATGCAATCAGTCCTGCCGTCTTGAGATCGGTGGTGAGCCGGTCGAACTGCTCCGCCGTCGCCTCGACCAGCGGCAACCGGAGGGTCGCGTGCTCGATGACGCCGGCCAGCTTGAGCGCGGCCTTCACCATGATGGCGCCCTGGGTAATGGTCATGATCGTCTCGACGGCGGGCGCCAGCCGTCGATCAATTTCCTGTGCGGTGGCGAGGTCGCCGGCCACCACGGCGTCGATCAGCTGCCGGTACTCACGGCTCGCGACGTGGGCCACCACGCTCGCGATCCCGGCCTCGCCGATCGCCAGGGAGGCGAGATTCAGCTCGTCCGCACCGCAGTAGTAGATCAGATCGGTGTTCGCCAGCACCTTGGTGGTCCCGGCGAGGTCGCCCTTGGCGTCCTTCACCGCGACGATCCGCGGGTGCGCGGCGAGCTCGATCAGGGTCTCGCTCTTGATCTCCACGCCGGCGCGGGCCGGGATGTCGTACAGCATGTTCGGCAGGCCGGTGGCGTCGGCGACCGCGGTGAAGTGCGCGCGCAGCCCGGCCTGCGGAGGCTTGTTGTAGTACGGCGTGACGACCAGCAGCCCGTCGGCGCCCGCGGCCTCGGCCTGCTTGGCGCACTCGACGGTGTGGGCGGTGTCGTTGGTGCCGACACCGGCGACGAGCTTCGCCCGGTCGCCGACGGCCTCGCGGACCGCCTGGATGATCTGGACCTTCTCCTGGTCCGATGTGGTCGGCGCCTCGCCGGTGGTCCCGTTCAGCACCAGGGCGTCGTTGCCGCCGTCGACGAGGTACGTCGCGACCTTCTGGACGCCGGCCAGGTCGAGGGAGCCGTCGGGCCGGAACGGGGTGATCATCGCGGTCGTCAGGCGGCCGAAGGGCAGCGCCTGCGAGGGCGTGGTTACTGGCGAGGACATGAGCCTCAGATTACCGCTCCCGACCCCTGAAGAAATGGGTAGGCCTGGTGGCTGTCCGCTCGGGGGTCCGGGCAGCCACCAGGCTCACTCGTCCTATCGGGGCCACCCCGGTAGTCGTTACAGCTTCTGGCGAAAAAGTCCGGAAAAACTTCTGTGAATACTCTGTGTGAGTACATGAACGCGTTCCGTCGACGTTCTGGTGGCATTCAAGACCGGTACGCTCTTCCGCGTGTCGACACCTGCTACCGCTCCTGCCGCCCGGCAGAGCCTCACGATGGTCTGCGCCACGATGGGCGCCGCCATCCCGCTGATCACGATCGTCCTCTGGTTCGTCCTCGCCACCGACGGGATCGGGGGCTTCCCCGCCGTCTGGGCGCCGGTCGTCGTACTCGCGGTCGCGGGCGCGTCGTACGCGTTCTGCGAGCTGGTCGGGTTCCGGACGCTGCCGCTGGAGTACTCGAACCGGTCGGCCGCGGAGGTCGAGCGGGAGTCGTGGCAGCGGTTCACCGCGTCGACGTTCACCCGGTTCGCGGTGTGCGAGGGCGCCTTCCTGGTGTCGGTGGCGCTGGCGTTCGTCGTCCAGAGCTTCTGGGTGGTGCTGATCGGCGCGGTCGTCGCGCTGCCGCTGTTCTTCCTGGAGGCGTGGCCGGGCGAGCGGAACCAGCGCCGGTTCGCGACGGCGCTCGAGTCGCGGGGAATTCCGTCGTACCTGACCGGCGGCCGGCTTCAGGACTGACCGGCGAGCCAGACCGACGTCGCGTCGAAGAGGCGCTGCACGACCTGGATACCGCCGGGGAGGAGCAGTACGCCGCCGATCGTGAGGACCGGGACGATCACCGCGTGCTCGAACCAGTGGCCGGTGCTGAACCGGAACGGCTTCGGCAGGCGGAGCTCGTACCAGGTCTCGCCGCGGATCGGGAGCGGCCACAGCCACGGGCAGCCGGAACGGGTGAGGCTGTCGCCCAGGCAGTGGACGAACATGCCGACGGCTACCGCGGCGCCGATCCAGCCGCCGATCTGGGTGAGGCCTGCTTGTACGGCGTCCGCGGGGCCTGCTCCTACTACCGACCAGCCGGCGGCTGCCAGGACTGCGACGACGATCCAGTCGCCCAGGGCGTCGGCGGCTAGCACCAGGCCTGTGACGGCTACCGCCAGTACCGCCCACTTGCCGCGGTCGCCGAGAGTCGCTGCGAGAAAGCCGAGCAGCACGGCCGCTACGAGCGTGTGCGTCGCATGCCGGTGCTTGCCGGTGCCCTCCTCGTCACGCGGTCCCTTGGTGAGCTTGTAGAGGACACCGGAGAACGCGCGTACGGCGCCTGAGACCAGCCGCGTGACCGGACCCAGCAGCCGGGACGCACTGGCGCCCGGGTGATCCAGGTCGGGCAACAAGGCGTACCCAGCCGTGGCCGCCGCGAACGGCACCACCTCCGCCACCGTCGTCAACCCGACCAACGGCGCCACCGCCAACCCGGCACACCACCCCGACAAGGCATGCGACCGCCCCATCATCCCGCGCCTCACTCCCCTCACACTCCGGTCCATCCTCCCCCACAAACCCCACCAACCCCATCAGCCACGCAGAGCACCTCCGGCTTTGCATAATCATTCAGGGCGGTGCATACTCTTCCTGTGTCCAAGGTGCTTACTTCTTTGCCGGTCGGTGAGCGGGTCGGGATTGCCTTCTCGGGTGGTCTCGACACGTCGGTTGCGGTTGCGTGGATGCGGGACAAGGGAGCCGTCCCGTGCACGTACACGGCGGATATCGGGCAGTACGACGAGCCCGACATCGCCTCGGTGCCCGCGCGCGCCACGGCGTACGGCGCGGAGATCACGCGCCTGGTCGACTGCCGCGCGGCGCTCGTCGAGGAAGGGCTCGCGGCGCTCGCCTGCGGGGCGTTCCACATCCGCTCCGGCGGCCGGACGTACTTCAACACCACCCCGATCGGCCGGGCGGTGACCGGCACGCTGCTGGTCAAGGCGATGCTCGGCGACGACGTGCAGATCTGGGGCGACGGGTCGACGTTCAAGGGCAACGACATCGAGCGGTTCTACCGGTACGGCCTGCTCGCGAACCCGCAGCTGCGGATCTACAAGCCGTGGCTGGACGCGCAGTTCGTGCACGAGCTCGGCGGCCGGAAGGAGATGTCGGAGTGGCTGGTCGCGCACGGCCTGCCGTACCGCGACTCCACCGAGAAGGCGTACTCCACCGACGCGAACATCTGGGGCGCCACCCACGAGGCGAAGACCCTCGAGCACCTCGACACCGGGGTGGAGACCGTCGACCCGATCATGGGTGTGGCGCACTGGGACCCCGCGGTGGTGATCGAGACCGAGGACGTCACGATCGGCTTCGAGCAGGGCCGGCCGGTGACGATCAACGGCAAGGAGTTCGGTACGGCGGTCGACCTCGTCCTGGAGGCGAACGCGATCGGCGGCCGGCACGGGCTCGGCATGTCCGACCAGATCGAGAACCGGGTCATCGAGGCGAAGTCGCGCGGCATCTACGAGGCGCCGGGCATGGCGCTGCTGCACGCGGCGTACGAACGGCTGGTGAACGCGATCCACAACGAGGACACGCTCGCGAGCTACCACAACGAGGGACGCAAGCTCGGCCGGCTGATGTACGAAGGTCGTTGGCTCGACCCACAGTCGCTGATGCTCCGGGAGTCGCTCCAGCGGTGGGTCGGTACGGCGGTCACCGGCACGGTCACGCTCCGGCTCCGGCGGGGTGAGGACTACTCGATCCTCGACACCACCGGCCCGGCGCTGAGCTACCACCCGGACAAGCTGTCGATGGAGCGGATCGAGGACTCGGCGTTCGGCCCGGTCGACCGGATCGGCCAGCTGACCATGCGGAACCTGGACATCGCGGACTCGCGGGCGAAGCTGGAGCAGTACGCCGGCCTCGGCATGTTCGGCTCCGCCAACGCCGCCCTCGCCTCCTCCACCGACCTGATCGGCGAACTCCCCAAGGGCGGCGCCGAAGCCATCGCCTCCCGCGGCGAGGCCCCCGAGGAAGAGGCCCTCCTCGACCGCGCCGCAATGGAGTCAGGCACCGACTGACCGCACCGTACGGCTGTCCGAGCTGTTCGCCGATGGCAAGGACACCCTGTTCCTCTACAGCTTCATGTTCGACAACGGATCGCCTTCGCGGCCGTGACGAAGGCGCCGATCGAACGGTTCCACGCGCACGCACACACCCGCGGCTGGCGAAACATCCGGATGCTCTCGTCGGCCGGTACGACGTACAACCGGGACTACGGCGCCGAGTCGTCGAACGAGGAGCAGCGAGCAGCTGACGGCTCCACTCGACGGCGACCAAGGTCCACGTCACGTCGACTTCCTGTGGCCGCTCTGGGCAGTGCTCGACACCACGCCGGGCGGCCGCGGCGACTGGGGTCCCAGCCTCGCCTACCCGCCCGGTCCGGCGTGAGCCGTCAGGCGTCGTAGTCGAGCGTGACGGTGGGTGTGGTCGGGTGTGACTGACACGTGAGTACATAGCCGGCGCGGATCTCGTCCGGCTCCAGCGCCCAGTTGGTGTCCATGCGGACTTCGCCTTCGAGGACTTTGGCTCGGCAGGTGCCGCAGACGCCGCCCTTGCAGGCGAAGGGGGCGTCGGAGCGTACGGCGAGGGTTGCGTCGAGGACTGCCTTGGAGTGTTGGCCCAGTGGGAAGGTTGAGCGGCGGCCGTCGAGGATGACGGTGACCTGGGCCGCGTCCTCGTCGGTGACCGTTTCCTCGACCGGCGCCTGGGGGGCTTCGTCGCCGACGTGGAAGAGTTCGGCGTGGACGTGTTCGCGGGCTACACCCTCGGAGAGCAGCAGATCCTGGGCGCCGACGACCATCGCGTACGGGCCGCACAGGAACCACTCGTCGACGGAGTCCAGCGGCAGGATCGTCGCGAACATCCGCTGCAGCCGGTCGGTGTCGATCCGCCCGCTGAACAGCTCGACCTCGGTCGTCTCGCGGGACAGTACGTGGACGAGGTGGAAACGCTCGGCGTACCGGTCCTTCAGGTCGGCCAGCTCGTCGGAGAACATCACCGACCCGGCGGTGCGGTTGCCGTAGAGCAAGGTGACCCGGCTGGACGGTTCAACGGACAGGATCGTCGCCACGAGGGACAGTACGGGCGTGATCCCGCTGCCGGCCGCCACGAACGCGTAGTGCTTGGCGTTCGCGGCGTCGAGGGTGGTGCCGAACCGGCCGAGCGGCGTCATCACCTCGAGTTCGTCGCCGACCTTCAGCTCGCGCGCGGCGTACGCCGAGAACTCGCCGCCCGGGATCCGCTTGACGCCGATCTTCAGTACGCCGGAGCCGGCCGGTGAGCAGATCGAGTAGCTGCGGCGGACCTCCTCCCCGGTACGGCGGATCGTGAGGTGCTGGCCGGCGGTGAAGTCGTACTCGCCGGCGAGCTCCGGTGGTACGGCGAAGGTGATCGCGACCGCGTCGTCGGTGATGGGGTCGATCGCGGCGACCTTCAGGCTGTGGAAGGTGGCGCGGCGTCTCGGGGCGATGGTCGTCATCAGATCGCCTTGAAGTGGTCGAAGGGTTCTTTGCAGGTGTTGCAGCGCCACAGGCTCTTGCAGGAGGTGGAGGCGAAGCGGCTGAGCTCTGTCGTGTTCGGCGAGCCGCACAAAGGGCACCGAATGCTCAACTGCAGCAGGACCGGTGTGTTGGCCAAGGACCGAGATGAGTGGGCGGGTGGAGCGATGCCGTAATCGCGGAGCTTGGTTTTGCCGGAGTCTGTCATCCAGTCCGTTGTCCAGGCCGGCGACAGGACTGTTTCCACTCGGCCGTTGACGTGGAGGGACTGGAGGGTGAGTTCTACCTCGTGGCGGATGAGGTCCATCGCGGGGCAGCCGGAGTACGTGGGGGTGATCGTCACGACGACCTCGTCGCCGTCGTGGTGGAGGCCGCGGAGGACGCCCAGGTCGGCGATGGTGAGGACCGGGATCTCGGGGTCGGTCACCTCGCCGACGGCCTCGAGGATGGCGGCGTCGGTCACCATGTCGCACCTGGGTGGGACCGGGCGATGTGCTGGAGCTCCGCCAGCAGGTACCCCATATGTTCGGTATGACGTCCCTCGCGACCGCCGCTGTGCTGATACGACGACGAAGGCCGCTCGCAGGTCGACTCGTCGACGATTCCCAGAACTCGACGGTTCCACTCGTCCTGCAACCGCGCAGGGTCGACGGCGACGTCCAAGCGCTCCACGAGAGCGTCCGACTCGAACATCTCGCCGGTGTACGGCCACAACGCGTCCAACGCGTCCTGCATCCGGCGGTGGCTCTCGTCCGTGCCGTCGCCCAGCCGCAGCACCCACTGGGTCGCGTGGTCAACGTGGTACGCGGTCTCCTTCACCGCCTTCCCCGCCACCCCCGCCAGCGTCTCGTCGGCGCACGACCGCAGTTCGTCGTACAGCAGCTGCTGGTACGTCGCGAAGTACAGCAGCCGCGCCATCGCGAACGCGAAGTCCCCGTTCGGCAGCTCGCACAGCAGCAGGTTCCGGAACTCGCGCTCGTCCCGGAAGTACGCCAGCTCGTCCTCGGTGGACCCGGTCAGCGACCCGGCGTACTGCAGCAACGACCGCGCCTGCCCCAGCTGGTCCAGCCCGATGTTGCCGAGAGCAACGTCTTCCTCGAGCTGCGGCGCGGACGCGATCCACTCGCCGGTGCGCTGCGCCGCGATCAGCGCGTCGTCACCGAGCCGGAGGGCGTACCCGTACAGGTCGTTCACAGGTGCTCGACACCTTCCGGGACCTGGTAGAACGTCGGGTGCCGGTACACCTTGTCGCCGGCCGGGTCGAAGAACTCGTCCTTCTCGTCCGGCGAGGACGCGGTGATGTCGGACGCCCGCACCACCCAGATCGACACGCCCTCTTGCCGGCGTGTGTACACGTCACGCGCGTTGCGCAACGCCATCGTCGCGTCCGGCGCGTGCAGACTGCCGACATGGGTGTGCGACAACCCGCGGCGCGAGCGGACGAAGACCTCCCACAGTGGCTCGATCATGCGGCGCGAGCCTCCTTCTTGGCCGCATAGGCCGCGGCCGCCTCCCGCACCCAGGCCCCGTCCTCGTGCGCCTTCACCCGGCGCGAGAGCCGCTGCTGGTTGCACGGACCGTTGCCCTTGACAACTTCGTACAGCTCCGCATAGTCCGGCTCGGTGAACCGGTAGTGCCCGTCGGCGTACACCAGCCCGTCGTCCGGGATGCGGAGGCCGAGTACGTCGGCCTGCGGCACGGTCATGTCCACGAACCGCTGCCGCAGCTCGTCGTTGCTGTGCCGCTTGATCCCCCACGCCATCGACTGCTCCGAGTGCGTGGACGCCGAGTCCGGCGGGCCGAACATCATCAGCGACGGCCACCACCAGCGGTTCAGCGCGTCCTGCGCCATCGCCTTCTGCGCGTCGGTCCCGTTGCAGAGCGTGTGCAGGATCTCGAAGCCCTGCCGCTGGTGGAACGACTCCTCCTTGCAGACCCGCACCATCGCCCGCGCGTACGGACCGTACGAGCAGCGGCACAGCGGCACCTGGTTGACGATCGCGGCGCCGTCCACCAGCCAGCCGATCGCGCCGATGTCGGCCCAGGTCAGCGTCGGGTAGTTGAAGATGCTGGAGTACTTCTGCTTCCCGCTGTGCAGCAGGTCGAGCAGGTCCGCGCGGTCGACGCCGAGCGTTTCCGCGGCGGCGTACAGGTAGAGACCGTGGCCGGCCTCGTCCTGCACCTTGGCCATCAGGATCGCCTTGCGGCGCAGCGACGGCGCGCGGCTGATCCAGTTGCCCTCGGGCTGCATGCCGATGATCTCGGAGTGCGCGTGCTGCGCGATCTGCCGGATCAGGGTCTTGCGGTACCCCTCCGGCATCGCGTCCCGCGGCTCGATCCGGCCGTCGGCGTCGATGGTCGCCTGGAAGCTGTCCATGCCACCAGCATATGTGACACTTTTTGCCAGAATCAACAACAGGTGTCACAAAGGTGGTGCTGAACCCACCCCCGGGAGTGGGCTTGCCGTACTGGGGAGCCCGGTCGCGCGGACCCAGGATGGAGTCATCCGTTCAAGGGCTGCACAGTTTTCCCGGAGGACCCCGTGACCACCACCACTCTGAACCCGACGACCGACCACAGAGGCCCGGTCACCGGCCGCGAGCGCGCGCTCGCCCCGGACCTGATCCGCGGCGCGATGCTGCTGCTGATCGGCCTCGCCAACAGCGCGAACTTCGCCTTCGCCGGCCAGCCCGGCGTGGAGAGCACGCCGCACGGCTTCGAACGCATCCTGAACTTCCTCAAGCTGACCTTCGTGGACGCCCGCGCGTACCCGGTGTTCGCGGTGATGTTCGGCTACGGCCTGGTCCAGCTGGCCCGCCGGCAGCAGGCGTCCGGCGCCGGCAACTCCGTCGTACGCCGGATCCTCGTCAAACGGAACGCCTGGCTGATCGTCTTCGGCCTCGCCCACGCGACCTTGCTGTACTTCGGCGACTTCCTCGGCGCGTACGGCGTCGTCGGCATCATCTGCACGCTCTTCCTGCTGAACCGCGGCGACAAGTTCCACCGGATCGCGCTCGGCATCTGGGCGTTCATGGCCCTCGAGACACTGTTCGTCGCCGCCAAGGCCGCCGCCACCATCATCACCAGCTCCGGCCCCGCCCACGCGCTCACCAACTCCCCGAACCCGTCGCTGGCCGCCACGTCGTACGTCGGCAGCCTGGTCGACCGGCTGCACGAGTACCCGCTGCACGCGGCCAGCGTGATCCCCTTCATCGTCATCGTCTGGCTGGGTATCTGGGCCGCCCGCAAGCAACTGCTGGAGAACCCCACTGCCCACAAGACCCTGCTGACCCGGGTCGCTGTCGGCTGCCTCGGCATCACGTTCCTCGGTGGTCTCCCGCTCGCGCTGATCGGGGCCGGCTGGATGCACGTCGACCAGGCCGCGGTGGATTCGGCGAGCCTGCTGTCGCACGTGTCCGGCATGTTCGGCGGTCCGGGGTACGTCGCCCTGTTCGGTCTGATCGTGGCGCGGATCCGCAAGCAGTCGCTGCCGGTACGGGCGATCTCCGCGCTCGGTCAGCGGTCGCTGTCGGGGTACCTGTTCCAGTCGGTGTCGTGGATGATCCTGCTGGCCCCGTTCACGCTGGACCTGCGCTTCGGGAGCACGGCGTACACCGCGGCTCTGGTCGCGATCGGCGTCTGGATCATCTCGGTCGTCGCGGCGTACGCGATGAGCCGCCGGTCGTACCGCGGCCCGGCCGAGACCCTGCTGCGCCGGCTCGTGTACTGACTTGCGAGGATTGCGACCATGAGCGACTTCGGGGTTCCGGAACCCGCCAACCTCTCGGACCTGTCCGCTGCCGCGCCGATCGCCGAGACCAGCGTCCGGCTCGCGCTGCCCGCGGAAGCGAACGAGATCGGCGAGATCCAGGTGGCAGCCTGGCGCGCGTCGTACGCCGGGCTGCTGCCGGCCGACGTTCTCGCCGATCTCAACCCCGCGCAGTTCGCGGCCCAGTGGCGGGCCGCACTGCTCGCCCCGGGCGAGGCGCGGAACCGGGTCCTGGTCGCGCTGGCCGGCCGGACCCTGGTCGGCTTCGCGGCCGTCACCCCGTCCGACGACCCGGACGCCGACCAGCAGCACGACGCGCTGATCGCCGAACTGGCGGTCAACCCCGAGGCCACCCGCGCCGGCCACGGATCGCGGCTGCTGAACGCGGTCGTCGACACCGCCCGCGCCGACGGCTTCAACCGGGTGACCGCCTGGGTGAACTCGACCGACGACGTACTCCGCGCCTTCTACACCGAGGCTGGCTGGGCGCCGGACGGCGCGCACCGCGAGCTCGACCTGTACGGCGACGAGTCCGTGCGGATCAAGCAGATCCGGCTGCACACCGACCCCGGCACGGAGTAGCTCCGGCAGGCATGACAGATTGTCACGGACCGATTACGCGTGGCCATCTGTTGGAGTCTGCATGAAGTACCTCACCTTGGCCGTCGGCCTGGGGCTTTCCGCTGTTGCTGTTCTCGTCGTCCCGGGATCGGGGGCGACGGCGTCGATGAACGCGGCGACCGTCGTCGACCGGCCGCACCCGGTGGCGTCCAAGTACCTGAAGCAGAGACCCGCGTGGACCAAGTGCGGTGACGAAGAGCTCCGCACGTACTGCGCGAAGATCACCGTCCCGCGCGACTGGGCGAACCAGTACGCCGGCAACGACCTGCAGATCGCGGTCAGCAAGGTCGCGCCCGCGAAGGGCCGGCCGAGCCGCGTGGTGTTCGGCAACCCGGGTGGGCCGGGCGGCGCCGGGCTCGGGATGGCGCCGTACCTCGCGAGCCAGGCGCCGCTGGCCAAGGACTTCCTCGCGGTCGGCTTCGACCCGCGCGGCACCGGCGGCAGCTCGAACGTCAGCTGTGACGGCGCTCCCGGCTACACGATGGACGCCCGGGACCGCGATCCCGGCACCCGCCGGCTGATCACGGAAGCGTCGGAGCTGGCACAGCAGTACTGCGACAGCCAGTCGCGCGGCCTGATGCCGTACATCACGACCGCGCAGACCGTGCAGGACATGGACCTGATCCGGCAGCTGCTGGGTTTCGACAAGATGGACTACGTCGGATACTCCGGCGGCACTTGGCTCGGCGCTTACTACCAGACGTACTTCCCCGAGCACGTCGGCCGGTTCGTGCTCGACTCGAACACCGACTTCACCGGGACCTGGCTGGACACGTTCAGCGGTCAGCCGCAGGCGTTCGAGCGCCGCTTCCGCGAGGACTTCGCGCCGTGGGCGGCGAAGTACGACGCCGACCTGCACCTCGGGTCGTCACCCGGAGCGGTGATCCGGTTGTACGAACGGTTACGGCGAGCACTGAAGGCGACGCCGGCGACCGAGGAGTTCCTGGACGGCGCGGTCAAGATCACGTACGACGAGAACACTCTCGACCTGATGATCACCGGGGATTTGTACTCGAAGCTGGACTTCCATTCCCTGGCGTCGGATCTGCGCTTTCTGACCGACCTTTCCGCGGCCCAGGCAAAAGGCGGCCCGCGGGCCGCGCAACGGCAGGTCGACGCCCTTCCGGCGGCGCGTCAGCAGCAGCTCGTGCGGCGCGCGCACCGGGCACCGATCGGCCTGCGGATGGCCGGCGAGGTCGATTCCGAGGGTGCCACCTTCGCCGCGATCACCTGCAACGACACAGCTTGGCCACAGGGATCGGAGTACGGCGAACAGCTCGCCGCCCGGCTCGGTCCGCACTACCCGTTGGTCGGCTGGACGATGAACGAGAACCCGTGCTTCTCCTGGAAGCGCCCGAACCTGACGATGCCCACGCCGACCGGCAAAGGCTTGCCCACAACGCTGATGGTGCAGTCGGTGCACGACCCGGCGACGAACTACGGGCTCGCGGTCGCGGCGCACGAGCGGTACGCCGGATCGCGCCTGCTGACCGTCACCGGCGAGGGCGACCACGGCGTGTACGGCGGCGTGAACAAGTGCGCGGACCGGATCGTGAACACGTTCCTCACCACTGGCGTCGCGCCGGCCGCGGACGTGAGCTGCCAGGGCGAGGGGATCCCGGCGCCGGGGCCGGAGGTGCCGGGCGTGGATGCTGTCGATGGTGCTCCGTTACAAAAGATCGCCGGATTCACGAAAGCCGTTTCCGGATATCTTCGGTAGCGAGCGTTTGACATTCTCCGGAATTCGGCACCGGGTGGTCACGGTGCGCGAATTCCGGGGAATGACTTCGTTGTCAGGACATAGTTGTCAGGGCGATGTCAGGGTTGCGTCCCTGTGCGACGGAGCGTGATAACGGCAACCTGGAGTCAGCGCGGAGGACCGGGCGTCGACTGGGAGGGCTCGACGACGGCCTACACGCCGGACGTGGCTTCGGCCGGCTGTGCGGGTGGGGGGACTGCCGAGGGCCCTGAGGGGCTCGGACAGAACACAGCCGGCCGGGTCACGCATCTCCAGATCCCTCGCGGGGCACCGTCGATCCCCCAGGTCGTGGTGCCTCGCGAGGCTCCATCACGTTCAAAGCGTGTCTCGGGCCCGGTCCTGTGGTCGTGGACCCGGTGGGTAGCCGTCAGCTACTGCTGCCAAGGGGGCTGCTCGGCCGGCTGACCAGGCGGTGCGGAGGGTTCGGGGTTCGAGGGACGACTCGACGGCTGTGCGGGTGGCCTCGTAGTCGGGCTGTTCGATGCGGGGCACGGGGACCCGGATCACCTCCCGGACCTCGGCCGCGGCCCCGAGCAGGAACGCGGCGTACTCGCTCCGCCCACGATGCTGCGCGACCGCGGCCAGCTCCTCGAGCACACTGGCCGACCGCCACCGATCGCCCAGATCCCGGTGCTCCGCAAGGCTTTCGTCGAGCAGATGCACGGCCCGCTCGGTCAGCCCGCGCCGCCGCTCGACGATCCCGAGCTGGTTCAGCGACCACGCCACGCCCTCGCGGTACCCGAGCCGCTGCGACAGCGCCAAGCTCTCCTGCAGCAGCCCCTCCGCCTCGACGAGGTCCCCGCTGTACTGCGCGATCGTCCCGAGGCTGATCAACGACCAGGCCAGCCCCTCGCCGTCGCCGACAACCCGGAAGCTGTCCCGCGCCCGCCGGCACCGCCGCGCCCCGATCTCGAGATCGCCGCGCAGCCACGCCACGAACCCGAGGTGGTTGTGCGCCCACGCCATCCCGGCCCGATCGCCGAGGCTCTCGTACAGGTCGTAGCTCTCGCAGTGCAGGTCCTCGGCTGCAACGTAGTCCCCACGCTCCCGCGCCACTCCCCCGAGCCGCTGCAGCACCATCGCCGTACCGGCCTTGTCGCCGAGCTCTTTGTACTGCGTCAGCGCAGTCTGCAGCCGCGCCGTCGCCGCGTCGTACTCGCACCGCAGGAACGCCAGCGTCCCCGCTCCGAGGTTCGCCTTCGCCCGCGCCGCCTCAAGCCCAGGCGCATCGCCGAGGTCCAACGCCCGCTCCAACCACTGACTGCCCTCGGAGTAGTGACCACGGAGGCAGCAGAACAGCCACAGCCCACCGGCCAGCCGCAATGCCTCGGCGACGGAGTTGGTCCGCACCGCCCACGCCATCGCGGCCCGCAGGTTCGCCAGCTCGGCCTCTAGCCGATCCAGCCATTCCCCCTGCTCCGGTCCGCGCAGCCGGCTATCGGCTTCCTCGGCCAGGCTCAGGTAGTACCGCGCGTGTCGCTCGGCCGTCGCCTCCACACCGCCCGCCGCGTCCAGGTGATCGGCGGCGAACTCGCGGATCACCATGAGCATGTAGTACCGCGCGACCCCGCCGCGCCGAACCACCTTGATCAGCGACTTGTCCGCCAGCCGCCCGATCAGGTCGAGCGCCTCGACCCGCGTCCGTACGCCGGACAGCACCGCCGCCGTCGCGCCGAGCGTCCAGCCGCCCTTGAACACCGACAGCTGCGCGAACATCTCCCGCTCGGCCGGGGTGAGCAGCGCGTGACTCCACTCGATCGCGCCGTACATCGACTGCTGCCGCGGCGACAGCGTCCGCGACCCGCCGGCCAGGATCCCGAACGACGTCTCCAGTTCCGCCGCGAGCTCCTCGATCGTCATCACGGACGTCCGCGCCGCGGCCAGCTCGATCGCGAGCGGCATGCCTTCCAGGCGGCGGACGACGCGGGCGACCTGGTCGAGCTGCCCGGCCGGGTCGTACCCGCGGGCGGTCGCACGCTCGACGAACAGCCGGACCGCCTCGGACGACTCCAGGTGGTCCTCGTCGTACGGCAGGCTCAGCGACGGTACGACGTACACGCTCTCGCCGGACAGCCGGAGCAGTTCGCGGCTCGACACGAGGATCGACAGGTTCGGGCAGTGCTCGAGGAGCGTGCCGCACAGGTCCTCGACCGGCGCGAGTACGTGCGAGCAGTTGTCGAGGACGAGCAGGATCGCGCTGCGGCCGATCTGTTCGGCGATGTCGACGGCGAGCCGGCTCTGCAGACCGATCGCCTCGGCAACGGCCGGTACGACGGTCTCGGGATCGGTGAGCGGCGCGAGCGGTACCCAGCAGATGCCGTCCTGGAAGGCGTCGCCGACCTCTCCGGTGACAGCCTGCATGAGCCTGGTCTTGCCGACCCCGCCAGGCCCGGTCAGCGTCAGCAGGCGAGTGACGCGCTTGGTCAGCAAGCGGGTCGTCGTGGTCAGCTCGGTGCTGCGGCCAATCAGCTCACTGGTCGGCACCGGCGGCTGACGCAACGGCATCCGGGCCGTGTCCGCGTCCCGGCGGGCCGCGGCGGCGAACAGCAACCGGTCCTGGTCTCCCAGCCGCAAGGCGTCCGCGAGCAGCCGCAGCGTCTGCGCCCGCGGCGCACGGCGGCGCCCTCGCTCCAGTGCCGCGATCGCGTCGACGCTCAGACCGGCAAGCTCCGCCAGCCCCTCCTGCGACAGCCCGGCCTCCCGCCGATGCCGGCGCAGCAGGCCACCGAACCCGGCCCCCTGCACGTCGTCCGAGCCGCGGCGAGACCCTTCTGACGCCACAGGACGGCCCCACCCAGTCTCCGACCTCTACGTGGCGGCTGCCACGTACCCCCGAAAATAGCCCGATCTACACCGGGTTGCCAGGCATTCGTCTCAGCCTGCGGCGTCGTGCTGCCCAATTGCCTTCCGCATCGTCTCGCGCGCCCGCCGCCGATCGCCGGCCGCGTCGTACGCCGTGGACAGCCGGAACCACACCCGCCAGTCGTCCGGTGCCGCTTCTGCCTCGGCCCGGTACTGACCGAACGCCGCATCTGCGGCGGCCCGGTCGATCCGCCCGGACGGCCGCCGCGGCAGGTCGTCCACCGGCAGCCCGCCGGCCGCCTCCAGTTCGCGGGCGAGCACTTCGGTACGCCGCCCGAACTGGATCTCCCGCCACACCAGGTACGCGCCGAGCAACGGGATCACCAGGACGGCGATCCCGAGCACGATCGCGACCGGCTCATCGGTCCCGATCAGCAGGACGCCCCGCCAGCCGATCAGCGCGGCGTACACCACGAACACGACCGCCAGCGCGAACGCGGTCTGCTTGGCCTTCATCTCAGGACAGGTCCATGAAGTGCTCGAGGCCCACGGTCAGGCCCGGCGCGTCGCCGATCTTCCGGACACCGAGCAGTACGCCGGCCATGAACGACACCCGCGCCATCGAGTCGTGCCGGATCGTCAGCGTCTCGCCCTCGTCGCCGAACAGCACCTCCTGGTGCGCGATCAGCCCGCGCAGCCGGACGCCGTGCACCCGGATCCCCTCGACGTCCGCGCCGCGGGCACCGTCCAGCGCCGTCGTGGTCGCGTCCGGGATCGGCCCACAGCCGGCCTCGCGGCGCGCGTCCGCGACCAGCTCGGCGGTACGGCGCGCCGTACCGGACGGGGCGTCGACCTTGTCCGGGTGGTGCAGCTCGATGATCTCGACGGACTCGTAGTACCGCGCGGCCTGCGCGGCGAACCGCATCATCAGCACCGCGCCGATCGAGAAGTTCGGCGCGATCAGCACGCCGGTCGCCGGCGACTTCGCCAGCTGGTCGCGCAGCGTCGCGAGCCGGGCGTCGTCGAAGCCGGTGGTCCCAACGACCGCGTGGATGCCGTGCGCGATGCACCAGGCCAGGTTGTCCATCACGACCTCGGGCCGGGTGAAGTCGACCACGACCTCGGCACCCGCCGCGGTCAGCGCGTCCAGCGAGTCACCCTGGTCGAGCTGCGCGACCAGCTCGCAGTCGGCCGCCTCCTCCACCGCGAGGCACGTCTGAGCGCCCATCCTGCCCTTGGCCCCCAGCACACCGACCTTGATCATCCGCACCAGCCCTCCAGTCCTGTCGAGGCCTACAGGATCTCATCCACCCTTCGGCACCCAGACCTGCAGGTCCATCGTCTGTCGCGGCGGCGCCAGCTGCCGGTAGCCGGCGCGGAAATCCAGCCCGCACGACCGGAGCGCGGTGATGTCCTGGTCGGTGATCGCGCGGTTCAGGATGATCAGCGGCGCCGGGGACGGGCGCTTCGTCCGGCAGACCTCCTCGATGCCGGCCACGGTGCGCGCGCGTTCGGCCGGGGCGATCCACGCCTCGCCGAGCGGGCGGCCGTCGAGCATCAGCACCAGTCCGGCCATCTTGTCGAGCGCGAGCATCGGCCGGCCGGGCTTGAGGTACGGGCGGAGGTCCTCGGTGAGCCTGCTGTACCGCTGCTCGTTCTTGGGTGTCAGGTGCAGGCCCTTGAGCGCGGGCTGGGTCGCGGCCGCGGTCAGCTCCGACGTCGGCGGCGAGCGGTACGGGTACTTCGTCAGCCCCGTGAAGGCGATTGTCGTGGTCGCGAGCACTGAGCCCACAAGTACGACGCCGACGATCGCCCGGGTCGCGATCGGCGTCGCCCAGATCCCCGTAAGTACGGCGATCATCAGCGCTGCCCACGCAGCGAACGCGTTGAAGCCGATCACGTACAGCGGCGTGTTCGTGCCGAAGGCCTGCACAAGCGGGAGCAGGAGAAGCAGGACAAGAATCACCCAGGTCCTGACGTCCTCCCGGCACAGCCGCGAGCATTCCGTCACGCCGGTCCGCCACCCGATCACCGCACCGGCCGCCGCCACGACGGTGACGAGGACGGCGGCGAGCAGCGTCGAGGGGTACGTCGCCACGTGGGCCGTGCCGCCGAGCGCACCGCCGTACCCGATGATGCGCCAGGCCGAGACCGCGAGCCCGAGTACGGCGAGGGCGGCCGCGACGCGGCGGAGGACGCGCGGGCGGCCGACGACCGCGACGGCGGTGGCGACCAGCAGCAGGCCGTGGTACCAGAGGGTGTGGCCGAGGAGCGTGAGCCCGGTCGTCCAGTAGTGGTGCAGCAGCTCGGTCGGCGAGTACGACGTACCGGCGATGAACCGGTTGACGGTCAGGATCCCCGGCACGGCGACGTTCAGCCGGATCACGAACAGCTGCACGAACAGCGCCGCGACCGCGAGCCCGGCGAGCGCGAAAAGGATGCCGCGGGCAACGGCCCGCCACCCTTGCGCGGCCAGTACGACGATCGCGGCGACGACGATCAGCCCGATCAGCGCGACCGACGTCCACTTCGCCAGCACCATCGCGCCGATCACCAGCCCGGCGACGACCGGCACCCAGAACGGCACCGGCGTACCGCGGTCGACAGCGGTCGCCATCCACAGCACGCACGCGATCAGCAGCAGCGCACCGAGCAGGACGACGTCGTTGTACCCGGGCGACAACGGCAGCCAGGCGTAACACATCCCGCCGGCCGCGAGGATCACCGCCGTACCCGCCGCCTCGAACCACCGGGTCGGCGGCAGCGCCGGGCGTCGCCCGCGGAGCCATCGCATGAAGCTGTAGCCGAAGAGCAGATGTACGACGACCACCGTGCACAGCCGGAACACGCGGAGCCCCGGGATGCTGTACCCGAGGAGCTGGAAGACCGGGCCGTACAGGTACTGCACGCCGGTCAGCGCCAGCGGGTTCTGGTGCCACCAGCGGTACGAGAGCAGGTAGTAGCCCTCGTCGGTGATGTCGAAGCCCTTGCCCGCGGCCACCGCCGCCGCCACGATCCACCAGAGCGCCAACCCGGTCGCGACCGCGGTCACCCCGGCGAGCAGTACGAACCGTCTGCTTGCCCGGGAAACCATCTTCACGGCCGCAACCCTAGGCCATCACTCCTGAGCTATCTCGCAGCTACTCCCGCCGAGTACTCCGCTTGTGACTCCTCGGCGAAGTGGCAGGAGACCGTCTGGCCGGAGCTGAGTTCGCGGAGTTCCGGGACGTCGGTGCTGCATTTGTCGGCGGCGCGGAGGCAGCGGGTGTGGAAGCGGCAGCCGGACGGCGGGGAGACCGGTGACGGCGGGTCACCGGCCAGGACGATGCGTTGCCGGCCCTGGCGGGCGAGGCCGGGCTCGGCGGACAGCAGGGCCTGCGTGTACGGGTGCGCGGGGGCGTCGTACACCTGCTGGTGCTCGCCCAGCTCGGCGACCTTGCCGAGGTACATCACCGCGACCCGGTCGGAGACGTGCCGGACGACGGACAGGTCGTGCGCGACGAAGATGATGCTCAGGCCGAGCTCGCGCTGCAGCCGCATCAGCAGGTTCACCACCTGCGCCTGCACCGACAGGTCCAGCGCCGACACCGGCTCGTCGCACAGCAGTACGTCGGGATTGAGCGCGATCGCGCGGGCGATCCCGATCCGCTGCCGCTGGCCGCCGGAGAACTGGTGCGGGAACTTCGTCTCGTCCTCGGGCCGCAGCCCGACCAGCTCGAGCAGCTCCCGGACCCGGGCCCGGATGTCGACGCCCTTCGAGACGTCCGGGTGCACCTGCAACGGCTCGGCGACGATCTCGCCGACCCGCATCCGCGGGTTCAGGGCGGAGTACGGGTCCTGGAACACCACCTGGACGTTCCGCCGCCACTGCCGCAGCTCGCGGCCGCGGAGCTTGCTGACGTCGACGCCGCCGTACTCGATCCGGCCCTCGGTCGGCTTCTCCAGCGCCGCGAGCAGCCGGACCAGCGTCGACTTGCCGCAGCCCGACTCGCCGACGATGCCGAGCGACTCGCCCTTGCGCAGCGTCAGGTCGACGCCGTCCACCGCCCGCACGATGGTCTTCGTCCCGAAGCTCAACGCCGGGCTGATGTCGTAGTGCTTGACGACATTCGTTGCCACCAGCAACTCGTTCACACGGCCTCCTTCGCGGCGAGGGTCGTCCGCCGGATGCACGCCGCGTCACGCCCCGGCGCGACGGTGAGCAGCGGCGGTACGTCGAGCGCGCAGTCGTCGATCGCGATCGGACAACGGGGCCGGAACGCGCAGCCGGACGGGATCGCCAGCAGCGACGGCGGCGTACCGGGAATCGTCGGCAGTTCCTGGCCCTTGAGGTCGGCCGACGGCATCGACCCGAGCAGCCCCTCGGTGTACGGGTGCACGGGGTGTTCGAGCGCGGCCGACGTCGCGGCCCGCTCGACCACGTGGCCGGCGTACATCACCACCACGTTGTCGGCGACGTCGGAGACCACGCCGAGGTCGTGGGTGATCAGTACGACGCCCATGTCCCGTTCGGCCTGCAGCTCCGCGATCAGCTCCAGGATCTGCGCCTGGACGGTGACGTCGAGCGCCGTCGTCGGCTCGTCCGCGATCAGGACGTCGGGGTCGAGCGCGAGCGCCATCGCCAGCATCACGCGCTGCCGCATGCCGCCGGAGAACTCGTGCGGGTAGTCCCGGACCCGCTTTGCGGCGGCCGGGATCCGGACCCGGTCGAGCATCTCGGCGGCCTTCGCCATCGCGTCCCGCTTGGACATCCCGCGGTGCACGCGGTAGCACTCGGCGATCTGGGTGCCGACCGACTGCACCGGGTTCAGCGCGGACAGCGAGTCCTGGAACACCATCGTGATCCGGTTCCCGACGATCTTGCGGCGTTCCTTCGTCGTCATCGCGATCAGGTCCTCGCCGCGGTACTCCGCGGTGCCGGACACGATCCGGCCCGGCGGCATCTCGAGGATCCCGGTCAGCGCCTGGGTCGAGACGCTCTTGCCCGACCCGGACTCCCCCAGGATCGCCAGCGTCTCGCCGGCCCGCACCTGCCAGGACACCCCGTCCACGGCCCGGACCGGGCCTCGCGGCGTGTCGAACTCGACCGTCAGGTTGTCGACTTTCAGCAGTACTTCGCCAGTAGCAGTCATCGCAGCAACTTCGGGTCGAGGGCGTCCCGGATCGAGTCGCCGATGATCATGAACGAGATCGTCATCGTCGAGATGAAGATCGCCGGCCAGATGAACAGGTGCGGGGTGTCCCGGTACGACGCCGCGACGCCGAACTGCGAGCCCCACGAGATCGACGGCGGTTGCAGGCCGACACCGAGGAAGGTGAGCGCCGCCTCCAGGCCGACCATGCCGCCGATGCCGAGCGTGGTCATCGCCAGCAGCGGCGCCATCGAGTTCGGGAACACGTGTTTGCGCAGGATCCGCAGCGGCGGCACGCCGATCGACCGGGCCGCCAGCACGTACTCGCGGTTCCGCACCGAGAACACCGTGGCCCGCATCAACCGCATCCCGCCCGGCCAGCTGATCACCAGGATGACGCCGACGATGATCCAGATACTCCGGTCCTGGACGGAGTTCAGGATCACGATCAGCACCACGATGCCGGGGATCGAGAACAGTACGTCGGCGGTCCGCGAGATCAGCGCGTCCACCGCGCCCGGGAAGTACCCGGCCAGCAGCCCGAGGGTGCCGGCCAGCAGGAACGCCCCGAAGCTCGCGCAGATACTGACCAGGACCGACGGACGCGCGCCGTACACGACGTTCGCGAAGTAGTCGCAGCCCTGGATGTCGAACCCGAAGGGGTGCCCCGGACCACTGCCCTGGCGGCTCTTCGCGAGGTCGCAGAACCGTGGGTCCGCGGAGGTGAACAGCTTCGGCACCGCCGCCATCGCGAAGAACAGCAGGAGCAGCAGGCTGCAGACGATGAACTGCGGCTTGCGCAGCAGCGCCCGCAGCAGTTCGCGGTTCGACAGGGTCCGGCCGTCGCCGAGCTCCTGCGCCTCGGCGCCGACGGCCGCGGAGATCTGTTCAGACATTGCGCACCCTCGGGTCCAGGACGCCGTACAGCACGTCGACCAGCAGGTTGATCAGGATGAACGAGATGAACGCGAGCGTGCACAGCAGCACCACCACGCCGCCCTCCTTCAGCTTGACCGCCTGGAACATGAACTGGCCGAGCCCGGGCAGGTTGAAGATGCTCTCGGTGATGATCGCGCCGCCGAACAGGCCGGCCAGGTCGAGACCGATGAACGTGACCACGGGCAGCAGCGCGTTCGGCAGGATGTGCCGCCAGAGCACCCGCTGCTCGCCGAGGCCCTTGGCCCGCGCAGTCTTCACGAAGTCCGCGTTCACGGTCTCCACGATCGACGTTCGCATCAACCGGCCGAGCCCGGCGAAGCCGAGCACGCCGATCACCAGCGCGGGCAGCAGGTACGACCGTGGATAGCCCTCCAGTACGCCGGACACCGGGAACCACTTCAGCTCGACCGCGAACAGGTACTGGGCGGCGAAGTACGCCACCAGGCCCGGGATCGCGAGCAGCACGAGTGTTGCCAGCAGCAACGACCGGTCGACCCAGCCGTTCCGCTTGAAGCCCGCGTAGATCCCGAAGATCAGCCCGAGCACCCACTGGAACACCATGCTCATCGTGGCCAGCTTCAGCGTCACGGGGATCCGCAGCCGGAGCTGGTCGCCGATGTCGGCACCGGCGAACGTGGTGCCGAAGTGGCCGGTCAGGATGTCCTTCATGCTCAGCAGGTACTGCACGATGAACGGGTCGTCCAGGTGGTACTGCGCCCGTTTCGCGGCCAGTACCGCGGCCGGGATCGGCTTGTCGCCGGCCAGCTCACGCAGGGGGTCCCCGGGCATCGCGAACACGAGCGCGTAGACCCCCAGCGTGACGATCAGGCCGATCGGGATCGCCGCGAGGATGCGGCGGAGGACGAAACGGATCACTTGAAGGTCGCCCAGAGAGCCGAGACGCCGACGTACTTCGAGACTCGCGGCTGGATCTTCGCCGAGTGCAGGTACGCGTTCGACTTGGTGTACAGCGGGATCAGCGGCATGTCCTCGAGCGCGATGTCCTCGGCCTGCTGGTAGAGCTTGATGGCCTGCTCCGGGTCCGGCTGGGCATCGCCCTTGGCCAGTACGGCGTCCAGCGCCGGGTTCGAGTACCCGGCGAAGTTCGCGTCACCGTTGGACTTGAACATCGGGGTCAGGTAGTCCTCGATCGACGGGTAGTCGTGGCCCCAGCCGGAGAACCGCAGGCCGTCGAGCTTGCGGCTGTCGGCCAGCGCGCCGATCTCGGAGCTCTGCTTGCCGGTGTACTTCACCTGCAGGCCGAGGTTCTGCCGGAGCATGTTGCCGATCGCCTCGGCGAAGATCTGGCCGGTCGCCGACGAGGTGTTGTAGTTGATGTTCAGCACGCCGGGGAAGCCGCCGGCAGCGGCCAGGTCCGCCTTCGCCTTGCTCGCGTCGAAGTCGCAGTACTTGCAGGCGTTGTCGCGGTAGCCGGCCATGTCCGGCGCGACCAGGCCCTTGGCCGGCTCGGACAGCCCGACCAGGTCCGCGAACGCCTTCCGGTCGATCGCCTCCGAGATCGCGTGCCGCAGCTTCGGGTTCTTGAACCGGGCGTCCCAGGCCGGGATCACCAGGTAGTTCGCACCCGAGCTGATGCTGGTCACCCACTGGTCCGGTGCGTCGGTCTTGAAGCTCTTCACCTTGGTCGGCGGTACGTCGACGAAGTCCAGGTTGCCGGCCAGGAACTCGTTGTACGCCGTGTCGCCGTTCGCGATGAACTTGTACGTGATGTTGTCCGCCTGCGGGATCTGCGGGCCCTTGTAGCCGTCCCACTTGACGAGCTTGATGTCGTCACCGGCGTTCCAGGCGCCCGCCATCTTGAACGGGCCGTTGCCGATCGGCTTGCGCTTGTAGGCGTCCGGGTTCTTCCGGACCTCCTCCGGCAGCGGCGCGAGACCCAGGTACTGCAGGGTCAGGCCGAACTGCGAGAACGGGACCTTGAGCTTCACCGAGAAGGTCAGGTCGTCGATCTGCTTCAGGCCGCTGAGCGTCTTCACCGCGGTCGGCTTCGGCGTGGCGCCGTCCGGCGTCGGCGGGTTCAGCGCGTCGTACCCCTCGACCTTGGAGAAGAAGCCGTTGTTCTTCCAGCCGTTCGAGCCCTCGGCGGTCATGTTCCAGCTGTCCACGTAGTCCTTCGCGGTCAGCGGCTGGCCGTTCTGGAAGGTGTTGCCGGCCTTCAGCTTGATCGTCCAGGTCTGGCTGGTCTTGTCCGGCGTGACCGAGTCGGCCATCACGTTCTGCAGCTTGCCCGTTTCCGGATCGGTCTGCACCAGCGGAGCGAAGATCGCCATCGCGACCCCGATCCCCGGGCTGCCGTTGTCGTTCAGCGGGTTGATGTACTCCAGCGGGTCGGCGATGACCGCGATGGTCTCGCTCTTGGCGCCGGAGCCGCCTCCGCTGCTGCTCTTGCCGTCTCCACAGGAGGCGAGCACCAGCGCAAGGCCGAGTGCCACCCCCACAACCCCAGTCAGACGTCGCACGGTCAAACCAACTTCCTCGGCGGGAGGGCCGCTAGGCGGGCGGAACAAGCGTCATGGTGGCTGGTCGAAACTGCGCATGTCAACGTTGTCAGGCGCAAAGCGGCGGCGCGTAACGTGAGCGTTACTTTGCCAAGACCTCAGATGACCAGCCCTTCGTTGCGAAGCGAGGCCTCACTTAATCAGATCAGTGCGCCTGAGTCATCAGATGACAGGTCAGTTTGTGGCAAAACTCGCTCTTGCGCACAGCTGCGCATTATCAGCGGTAACCGGCCGCTTGCAGACTGTAAAGCTCGGCGTAGGTTCCACCGTCCGCCAGCAGTTCGGCGTGCGTGCCGCGCTCGGTCACGCGGCCGTTCTCGAGGACGACGATCAGGTCCGCGGACCGGACGGTCGAGAACCGGTGCGAGATCAGCACCGTGATCCGGCCGTCGGCACGACCCGCCCGGGCCTCGGCGGCCAGCCGGTCGAACAGGGCCGCCTCGGTCTGCGGGTCCAGCGACGCGCTCGGCTCGTCGAGGATCATCAGCAGTGGCGCCGGCCGGACGAGTGCCCGGGCGATGGCGAGCTTCTGCCACTGCCCGCCGGACAGCTCGACGCCGCCCGCCCACGACGTACCGAGCTGGGTCTCGGCGCCGTGCGGCAGCTCGTCGACGAAGGTCGCGTCCGCCTTGCCGAGTGCGACCCGGACGCGGTCCGGCGGCTCGTCCAGGCCGCCGACCCGGACCGCCTCCCCCACGGTCAGCTGGTACCTGACGAAGTCCTGGAAGCCGGCGCTGACCTTCTGCCGGTACTGCGTGAGGTCCAGCGCGGCGAGGTCGACGCCGTCGACGAGGACCTGGCCGGAGCGCGGGCGGTACATGCCGGTCAGGAGCTTGACCAGGGTCGACTTACCCGCGCCGTTCTCGCCGACGATCGCGATCGTCTGCCCGGCCGGCAGGAACAGGTCCGTACCGGGCAGCGCGAGCCGGTCCTCGCCGCCGTAGCCGAAGGTCACGTCCTTCAGCTCGATGCCGTGGCTGAGACGGTCCGGCGCCGGCGTCCGGCCTGGTCGGTACCGCGCCTGGTCCGCGAGCCAGAAGTAGTGCTCGGCCGACGTCCGGACGCGCAGTACGGAACCGGCCAGGTCGAGGATCCGGTTCGCGGCGCTGACCACGGCACCGGCGAGCGCGATCGCCAGCGCCACGTCGCCGGCGGTCACCCGTCCGGCGGCGGCCTCGCGGAGGACGATCAGCAGCGCCCCGGCGTACGCGATCGGGAACAGCGCCCAGCCGGCCACGCCGATCAGCACGGACCTGAAGAGGGCCGTGTGGGCGATCCGGTTCGCGTCGTCGGTCGCGCGGCCGTGCTCGCGGAGCAGCTCGTCGCCGAACGACGCGACGTGGATCTCCTGCGCCGAGGACGGGTCGACCGAGACCATGAACAGCTGCTGGGCGAGGCGGCGGCGCGGGGCGGCGTCCAGCTCGGACCGGCGCCGGACCTGCTCGGCGCGGCGGCTGAGCCAGAGCGCCGGCAGCGCGACCAGCGGGAGCAGCGCGAGGACGGGTTCGAGGTTCGCGAGCAGGATCGTGCTGATCACGAGTTGCGCGAGGACCAGCGGGGCGATGAACGGCAGTGTCACGCTGTCGCCGAGCTCGGACGCCTCGCGGCGCAGCGACTGCAGGCGGTCGAGGAAGTCGGGCCGCTCGAAGTGCTCGATCCGCGGCGCGCCCGCGGCCAGCCGCAGGACCCGCCGCTCGGACACGAACCCGGACCGCTCGCGCATCCGGATCGTCGCCCACCGGTAGCCGATCGGGGCGACCAGGACGAGGATCAGCGCGATCGCGACTCCCACACCGCCGGCCACGATCCGGTGCTGCTCGCCGGAGACCACGCCGTCGACCAGCGGGCGGACCGCGAGCGCGAACAGCAACGGGCTGACGAAGCTCGACATCGTGACGGCCGTGTAGAGCAGGAACAGGCCGGGGCCGATCTCCCAGCCGAGCCCGATCAGCAGCCGGGCCGTGGTGATCCACGACCTCATGCCGGCTCCCCGAAACGTGCGGCCTGCAGGCGGAACATCCGGGCATAGCTGCCGCCGAGCGCCAGCAGTTCGTCGTGCGAACCCTGCTCGATCACCCGGCCCTCGTCGAGGACCACGATCGACGACGCCTGCCGAACCGTCGAGAACCGGTGCGAGATGAGGATCGTCGACAATCCCGCGGTCAGCTCGAGGAAGCGCCGGTACAGCTCGGCTTCGGACCGTGCGTCGAGGTGCGCGGCGGGCTCGTCCAGGATCAGTACGGAAGCGCCTTGCTGTACGGCGTACAACGCTCGCGCCAGGCCCAGTCGCTGCCACTCGCCGCCGGAGAGCTCGACGCCGCCGTCGAACTCTGCCGAGAGGAGCGTGTCCCACCCGTTCGGCAGCGCGTCGACGACACTCGTCGCGCCGGCCCGTTCGACCGCCGCGTCCGGTACGCCGTCGGGGCGCCCGAAGCGGACGTTGTCGTACGCCGACATCGGAAGCCGGAGCGGCTGCTGGAAGACGACCGCGAGCCGCCGGCGCCAGTCGTCGAGGTCGAGGTCCGCGAGGTCGGCATCGTCGACGGTGATCGTGCCGTCGGTCGGCTCGTACAGACCGCAGAGCAGTTTGACCAGGCTGGTCTTGCCGGCGCCGTTCGCGCCGACGATCGCGAGCGACTCTCCAGCGGGGATCACGAGGTCGAGGTTGCGCAGCACCTGTCGCTCACTCGCGGGATAGGCGAATGACACGTGGTGGAAGGTGATCGCGCGGGCCGGCAGGTCGGTCGCCGGGGTGGTTCCGCGGCCGGTCGGGGTGGTGGCGAGCGCCCGGAGCGCTTCGTCGTACCGGCGGAGGGTGGCGAGGGCGAGTTCGGTCTGGAGGCCGGTCCAGGACGACTGCTGGATACCGCCGAGCGCGATCAGGAAGGTCTGCATGTACGTCGCGGTCGCGCCGGCGGACAGGTGTCCCGCGGTCGCCTCGCGGACCACGAGCACGATGCCGGTCAGTACGACGACGGCGAGCGCCGCGGTGGCGACGAGCGGGCGGCGGCCGGGACGGCTCAGCACGCGTTCCATCGTCTGCGTCCAGGTCTCACCGTGCCGCGCGACGACGTACTCGGCGAGACCGAACAGGCGGATCTCCTTCGCGGCCGGCGGGGTGGTGCCGAGATCGTCGAAGTAGCGCATCCGGCGGGCGGATTCGCTCGCACCGTAGTGGTGGCCGGCCTCGGTCCGGGAGGCGACCTTGTCCTCGTACGCCGCCCACACACCGGCGACCAGCAGCCCCGCGCCGAGCCACCAGTGGAAGCCGCCGAGGATGATGCCGGACGCAACAAGCACCACCCGCCCGGTCGCCAGCCCGCCGACGGTACTCGCCAACCGGCCCGGCCGCGCCCAGTCCGCCCGCAAGGTGTCCCGCCCGACCTCGACCAACTGCGCCGTCGCCGGATCCTCCAACTGCCGCACCCCACTCGGCGCCGACACCGCCCGCATCAGGTCGTGCTGCAGAGCCGCGTCGACCCGCTCCCCCAACGCAGTAGCCGCCGCCCGCTGCAAGGCCCCGGCCGTCCACTGCAACAACAAGCACACGGCCGCAACCGCAGCCCACACCAGGGCCCGCCCCGAATCACCGCGCACAACCCCGGCGACGACCTGCCCGATCGCGACCGCTGCTCCGACCGGCGCGGCAGCGGACAGCACGACCGTCGTCGCATTCACCACGCACAGCCCGCGCCCGGCCCGCCAGGCCACCCCGGCGAACCTCCGGATCCCAGAGTCGGACGGCATCTTCCCCACCTTTCCGCACGGACGGGCCAACCTACTCCTTCTGAGCGGCAAAGAGGCGTGCGAACCGGCCCTCTGGCTGGGCGATCAGCTGCTGGTAGGTCCCCTGCTGCACCACGCGCCCCTCGTCGACGACGTAGATGCGGTCCATCTCCCGGAGCGTCCACGCGCGATGGGAGACGACGATCGTGATCCGGGCGGCGCTCGTACGGCGAAGTTCGGCGAAGATGGCCTGCTCCGCCTCCGCGTCGATCGCGGACGTCGGTTCGTCGAGGATCCAGACGCCCGCGTCCCGCAGCCGGATCCGGGCGAGCGCCAACCGCTGCCACTGCCCGCCGGAGATCCCGGTCCCACCCCACTGCTGCCCGAGCTGCGTGTCCAACGGCAGGTCCGCCGCGAACGTACCGCCCAACGCCGTACGCACCTCGTGATCCGCGACCTCCGCGGGCGCGCCGAGCGCGACCGCGTCCCGGAGCGTGAACTCGAACCGCCCGAACTCCTGCACCAGCAGCCCGAAGTGCGCGAGCCGCTCCTCCTCGCCCATCCGCGCCGCGTCCACCCCGTCGATCAGCACCCGCCCGCCGGCCGGCCGCAGGCTGCCGACCAGCAGGTTGATCGCGGTCGACTTCCCCGCCCCGTTCACGCCGACCAGCGCCACCAGCTCACCCCGCCGCGCCTCGACGCAGACTCCGCGCAACGCCGGCTCCGCCGCACCCGAATACTCGAAACTAACGTTGTCCAAGGCAACAGAATCCACCCGCCGCACGACCGTACGCCGCCCCGCCGCCGGCACGCTACGCACGAACCGCCGGTAGATCGCCGCCTGCGGAGCGGCCGTCACGATGGTGCCGAACGCGTACCCGCACTGCCGGATCGCGTTCAGCCCGGAGATCGTCCCCGCCACTGCCGCGACCGCACCCGCGCTCGATCCGCCGGGCGCCAGCAGTGCCATCAGGGCCCCGCCGAACAGCACAACGGTCACGAGCGCGGCGCCCAGCTCGTACAACATCGCCGTACGGACCATCCCATCGAGCACCACGGTCGCAGCGGTCCGGCTGTCCGCGACCAGCCCGGCCACCTTCCACCCCGACCCGAGCACCGCCAGCTCGGTCCCGGGCCGCTGCTGGATCAGCTGCTCGGTCGCGTACGCCGCCTTCCGCTCGTGCTCCGCGACCCGCGGCCAACCCTTCGCCTCCATCCGCGAGATCAGCGTGAACGCGAGCACCGTCGGCACCAGCGCGGCAAGCACCAGCAGCCCGGACAGCACATTGATCGACGCGATCGCCACGCACAGTACGACGGCCGTCGCGGCCGCGCTGAGCACCTGCACCGGCTTCCCGGCCACGTCGCTCATCGGATGCGTCGCCGCCTGACTCGCCTCCAGGTCCCGCACCACCTCGGGCGTCGCGAGCCGGCTCGGACTCAGCCGGGCCGCGACCTCGGCGAGCTCGACCCGCAGCGCGAGCCGAAGCCGCAGCATCATCCGCTGGCCGACGGTGTTCGCCACCTGGGTCAGCGGATACATCGCGCCGACAACCACGGTCAGCCCGAGCAACGGAACCCAGCGATCACGACCCTCGACCAGGTCACGGATCAGCACCACCTGGGCGCCGGGCAGGATCGCCAGCAGCAGTTGGAGAACGGCGTACGTCGCCAGCCGTCCCGGGGTGATGCGGACGGCGTCGCCTAATGAGTCACGGACAGCACGAAACGCGTCGAGCACGATGAATCCCTTTGCACGCAGGCCGGAGCTGACACCGGGGACCCGGTCCAGCTCACGTCGGCCGCAAATTGCGTGCCATCCCAGCAAGCGGGCCCAGCCCGTGCGTCCAGGGATCCAGTGGCAGATCACGATGACGTGTCCGCTTCAACCTACCCCGGCGGGAGCAGCTGCGTCACCAGTGCGTCCGCGGTCCACTGCTCCCAGCGGTCGGCGGTCCAGCCGCGGCGGGCGGTCAGCAGGTGGTACAGCTCGGGGCTGAGCAGCGCGAGCGTGATGTCGGTGGCCATCGCCGCGTCGAGGCCGGCACGGAGCGCGGTCTTGGCGGCCAGCGCGGTCGCCATCCGCTCCATCACGACCGCGCGCTGGGCGTTGTTGGTCTCCCAGAGCTCGTGGATCTCCGAGTCGGCGGTCGCGGCGTGGGCGATCACCTGGAGCACCGGCGCGACGCGCTCGTACACCTCGCGGGCGAACCGGGCCTGTTCGTGCAGCTGCGCGACCGGATCGGGGTTGTCGAGGGCAGCGCGGACCTGCGGGCGCTCCAGGTTCGGCACCGGCTCGTCGTCGCCGGCGACCGCGATGTCCAGCAGTTCGGCCAGCAGCGCGCGCTTGGTCTTGAACGTGAAGTACAGCGTCTGCACGGCCATCCCGGCCTCGTCGGCGATCGCCTGCATCGAGGTCGCGGCGTACCCCCTGGCCACGAACAGCGTCTGCGCCGCCGCCCGCATCCGCTGCCGGTTCGCCTGGGTCTTGTCCGCACGTCGCGCCATGGTGGTGAGCATAGCAGTTGACTAGAGCGCGACTCTAGTGATTCGCTAGTTGGACACTCTAGTGAAAGCAGGTCGACCATGACCGACACCCTTCCCGCACCGAGCGGCCTGCGCGGGCAGTTGCGCAGTACTGCTCGGCTGACCGCGTTCGCCGGCGGTCCGCTCTTCTGGCTCGGCACCCTGCTGCATCCGGCCCGGGACGGCTGGAGCATCGCGGCGGTCGGCGAGCGCTACGGACTCACCCACGACCTGCAGGCGCTCGGCCTCGGGCTGCAGGTCGTCAGCCTCGCCAGCATGATTGCCCTCAGCAACCAGCGCCGCGAGCTGCGGTCCTGGTACGCCGCGATGGCCGGGACGCTGTTCTGGTTCGCGCTGATCGTCTTCGACGGCGCGCACAATCCGGTGCGGGCGGAGTACGCGCCGAGCATCGTGCACGAGCCCGCCGACCTGAACACCCCGGCCGCGCTGATCGTATTCCCCGCGTTGCTGATCTTCCCGCTGGGCTACGCGTGGCTGGGCCGGACGTTGAGCAGGCGCGGGCTGCGGCTCGCCGGCGTACTGCTCGGAGTCGGCGCGATCGCCTACACGCTTGGCGGTCTGTTCATCTTCACGTCCGGGCCTCGGTTCGGGCTGATCCAGCTCTTCGAGGTGGCCGGGGCGACGCTGTACGCGGTCGGCCACGTGATGCTGGGGCGGCGGGCATGAACGCGGCCGAGATTCTCCAGGACCTGCTGTCTCCGGCGGGCCGGGCCGACCCGTTCCCGCTGTACGCCGCCGCGCATCGGCTCGGTCCGCTGCTGCCGGTGACCGACGACATCCTGCTGGCGGTCGGGTACGCCGCCGTGAACGACGTACTGCGGAAGCCCGCGTTCGAGATCCCGGCCGAGCCGTCGAGCCGGCCGTCGCTGGACCTGATGCAGCGCTCGATCCTGCGCGCGAACCCGCCGGACCACGGGCGGATGCGGTCGCTGATCTCGCAGGTCTTCACGCCCCGCCGGGTCGCGGAACTCCGGCCCGCTGTCGAGGCCGCCGTCGACGGTCTGCTGGACGGGCTGCCGGACGAGGTGGACTTCATGGACCGGTTCGCGTTCCAGCTGCCGGTGTCGGTGATCTGCGAGTTGCTCGGCGTACCGCCCGGTGATCGGCACCGGTTCCGTCCGCTCGCGTCGGACCTGACGGCGGCGCTGGAGCTCACGGACACGGCAGACGACGCGGCCGATGCGGCCGCGGCTGAGCTCGGCGCGTACTTCGCCGGCCTGATTCAGGATCCGCCACCCGACGGACTGCTCGCCGCACTGGTCGCCGCCCGCGAGCGGCTGTCCGACGAGGAGCTGCTCGCGAACCTGATCCTGCTGCTGGTGGCCGGCTTCGAGACCACGACCGACCTGCTCGGAAACGGGCTCGCGCTCCACTTCCAGCACCCGGAACTGCCGATCGACGCGGCGTACGTCGAGGAGGTGTTGCGCTACGACTCCCCCGTGCAGGTCACCACCCGCGTCGCCCGCGCCGACACGGAGATCGCGGGTACGCCGGTCCCGGCCGGCAGCAATGTCGTCCTGCTGCTCGGCGCGGCGAACCGTGATCCCGAACGCTTCCCGGACCCCGACCGGTTCGACCCGCGGCGCCCGGGCAACAAGCCGCTGAGCTTCGGCGCCGGCGCCCACATCTGCCTCGGCAACACCCTCGCCCGCCTGGAGGCGGCCGTAGCCCTCCCCCGCCTCCTCGAGCGCTACCCGGCGATCAGCGCCGCCCAGCCCCCGACCCGCCGGGACCGCCTGGTCCTCCGCGGCTACCGAAACCTGCCGGTACAGCTACGGGAGATCACACGGTGAAGGCGGTGGTGTTCTCGTCGAAGGGGCCCATCACGGTCAGGGCGGGCGCGCCGGCGTATAGCTCGGCGGCCAGGTTCGTGACGTCGTCGAGGGTGACCGCGTCGATGCGGTGCAGGATCTCGTCGACGGTCGGGAGTTCGCCGTACACGAGCTCGGCCTTCGCGATCCGGGTCATCTTCGCGCCGGTGTCCTCCAGGCCCATCACGACCGAGCCGCGCATCTGGCCCTTGCCGCGGAGCAGCTCGTCCGGCGTGATGTTGCCGGCGGCAATCGCCTCGAGCTCGCCGCGGATCACGTCCAGCACCTCGGGCGCCTTCTTCGGCAGACAGCCCGCGTACACGCCGACCATGCCTGAGTCGGCGTACGCCGAGCCGAACGTGAACACCGAGTACGCCAGCCCGCGCTTCTCCCGCACCTCCTGGAACAGCCGCGACGACATCCCGCCGCCGACGATCCCGTGCAGTACGCCGGCCGTGTACCGCCGCTCGTCGCTGCGCACCAGCCCCGGCATCCCGAGCACCAGGTGCGCCTGCTCGACGTCGCGGTGGTGCACCCGCACCCCGCCGTACGTCGGCACCCGCCGGGTCGCGCCGCGCCGTACCGCGATCGGCTCGGCCTCGGCCGTCACCCAGTGCCGCTCGAACGCCTTGCGGACCAGGCGGACGACATCCGGGTGGTCGACGTTCCCGGCCACCGAGACGACGATGTTCGACGGCTTGTAGCGGCGGCGGTACCAGCCCACCACCTGCTGACGGGTCAGCCCGGCGACCGATTCCGGCGTACCGGTGATCGACCGGCCGAGCGGGGACTTGCCCCACAGTTGCTCGGCGAACAGGTCGTGGATGTGGTCCGACGTCTCGTCGGCGTGCATCGCGATCTCTTCGTCGATGACGTCCCGCTCACTCTCCACGTCGACGTCGGTGAGCGTCGCGGAGGTGATCATGTCGCAGATGACGTCGACCGCGAGCGGCAGGTCGGTGTCCAGCACCCGCGCGTAGTAGCAGGTGTACTCCTTGCCGGTGAAGGCGTTCATCTCGCCGCCGACCGCGTCGATCTCCGCGGAGATCTCCAGCGCGTCGCGACGCTCGGTGCCCTTGAACAGCAGGTGTTCGAGGAAGTGCGTCGCACCTGCCAGCTGGGCGGGCTCGTCACGGGAGCCGACGCCGACCCACAGGCCGAACGTGACCGAGCGGAAGCCCGGTACCGACTGGGAGAGAACCCGGAGCCCGGAGGGCAGGACGGTCCGTTTCACCGGACCGCCCGCCTCCGGGCTCAGGAGGGTGCTCGTGATTGCGCGAGTCACTCGGCGGCTGCAGCCTCGTCCTTCTTCTCTTCACCCTCGATGACCGGGATCAGCGAGAGCTTGCCGCGGTCGTCGATCTCGGCGATCTCGACCTGCAGCTTCTGGCCGACCGACAGCACGTCCTCGACCGCCTCGACCCGCTTGCCACCGGCCAGCGGACGCAGCTTCGAGATGTGCAGCAGGCCGTCCTTGCCCGGCAGCAGGCTGATGAACGCACCGAAGTTGGTCGTCTTCACGACCGTACCCAGGTAGCGCTCGCCCTTCTCCGGCATGGTCGGGTTCGCGATCGCGTTGATCGCGGCCCGGGCGGCCTCCGCCGACGGACCGTCGGTGGCGCCGATGTACACCGTGCCGTCGTCCTCGATCGAGATGTCGGCGCCGGTGTCCTCGGTGATCTGGTTGATCATCTTGCCCTTCGGGCCGATGACCTCGCCGATCTTGTCGACCGGGACCTTCACCGAGATGACCCGCGGCGCGAACTCGCTCATCTCACCCGGCGCGTCGATGGCCTTGGCCATCACGTCCAGGATCGTCAGGCGGGCGTCCTTGGCCTGGGTCAGCGCGCCGGCCAGCACGCTGGCCGGGATGCCGTCCAGCTTGGTGTCCAGCTGCAGGGCGGTGACGAAGTCCTTCGTACCGGCGACCTTGAAGTCCATGTCGCCGAACGCGTCCTCGGCGCCGAGGATGTCGGTCAGCGCGACGAACTCCTCCTTGCCGTCGACCTCACCGGAGATCAGGCCCATCGCGATACCGGCGACCGGAGCCTTCAGCGGGCAGCCGGCGTTCAGCAGCGCGAGGGTCGAGGCGCAGACCGAACCCATCGAGGTGGAGCCGTTCGAGCCGATCGCCTCGGAGACCTGGCGGATCGCGTACGGGAACTCCTCGCGGGACGGGAGCACCGGCACCAGCGCCCGCTCGGCCAGCGCGCCGTGACCGATCTCGCGGCGCTTCGGCGAACCCACCCGGCCGGTCTCACCGGTCGAGTACGGCGGGAAGTTGTAGTTGTGCATGTACCGCTTGCGGGTCTCCGGGGAGAGCGTGTCCAGCTGCTGCTCCATCCGGAGCATGTTCAGCGTGGTGACACCCAGGATCTGGGTCTCGCCGCGCTCGAACAGCGCCGAGCCGTGCACCCGCGGGAGCACGCCGATCTGCGCCTTCAGCGGCCGGATGTCGGTCAGCCCACGGCCGTCGATCCGGATCTTGTCCTTCAGCACGCGCTGCCGGACCAGCTTCTTGGTCAGCGAGCGGAAGGCCGCGGACAGCTCCTTCTCGCGCCCCTCGAAGTCGGCGGCGAGCTTGTCCACCGTGGCGGCCTTGACCGCGTCGGTGGCGTCGTCACGCTCGTGCTTGCCGGCGATGGTCAGCGCCTGCGCCAGCTCCTCGCTCGCGGCGGCCTCGACCGCGGCGAACGCGTCGTCGGCGTAGTCCGGGAACAGCGGGAACTCGCCGGTCGGCTTCGCGGCCCGAGCGGCCAGGTCGGCCTGCGCCTCGACCAGGGTCTTGATGAAGCCCTTGGAGGCCTCCAGACCCTCGGCCACGATCTCCTCGGTCGGCGCCTGGGTGCCGGCCGCGACGGCCTCGAAGGTGCCCGGGGTGGATTCCGCCTCGACCATCATGATCGCGACGTCGCCGGTCTCGGTGACCCGGCCCGCGACCACCATGTCGAAGACCGCGTCCTCGAGCTCGGTGTGGGTCGGGAACGCCACCCACTGGCCCTCGATCAGCGCGACGCGGACGCCGCCGATCGGGCCGGAGAACGGCAGGCCGGCCAGCTGGGTCGACATCGACGCGGCGTTGATCGCGAGCACGTCGTACAGCTTGTCCGGGTTGAGCGCCAGGACCGTGATGACGACCTGGATCTCGTTGCGCAGGCCGGACACGAACGACGGCCGCAGCGGACGGTCGATCAGCCGGCAGGTCAGGATGGCCTCTTCGGACGGCCGGCCCTCGCGGCGGAAGAACGAGCCGGGGATGCGCCCGGCGGCGTACATCCGCTCCTCGACGTCGACCGTCAACGGGAAGAAGTCGAACTGGTCCTTGGGCTTCTTGCTGGCCGTGGTGGCCGAGAGCACCATCGTGTCGCCGTCGAGGTAGGCGGCGGCGGAGCCGGCGGCCTGCTGGGCCAGGCGGCCCGTCTCGAAGCGGATGGTGCGGGTGCCGAAGCTGCCGTTGTCGATGACGGCCTCAGCGAAGTCGGCGCCGTCCATCGGCGCACTTGTGGATCCCGACACGGGATACCCCTCTCTCACAGTGTGACGACTGCGAGGCGCGAGCTTCCGGGGTGCCGGTCTTCGATCGAGGCCCGCGGATGATGATGGATCCGAAAGCCACTACCGAGGACCGGTCGTCCTCCCGCCACGCGCTTCGCGTCGCCTCGTACGTCTTTCTGTATTCAGTTTGATCCGCACCAGCGTGCGGATACGCCAGGAGCGGCCACCCGAGTCTCGGGGGCCGCTCCTCGCGACGTCATCGGCGGAGGCCGAGCCGCTCGATCAGGGACCGGTAGCGGTTGATGTCCTTCTTCGCCAGGTAGTTCAGCAGCCGGCGGCGCTGACCGACGAGCAGCAGCAGGCCACGACGGCTGTGGTGGTCGTGCTTGTGCTCCTTGAGGTGCTCGGTCAGGTGGCTGATCCGGTAGGTCAGCAGCGCGACCTGGACCTCGGGGGACCCGGTGTCGCCCTCGGTCAGGGCGTACTCGCCCATGATCTTCTTCTTCGTAGCAGCGTCAACAGCTGACACGTGGATCCTCTCGATTTCCGTTGCGCGGCGCACCGGGGCATTCTCCACCCGAGCACTCTCGATCCGCGGCCGTTCAGACGGCAGCAGCCAGCGTATCAGTCCGTGGACGGGCCGCCCTAATCAGCCCTGATCAGCCCTGTTCAGCCCGCAGCAGGCCACGGGCGCCGTCGACGTCGGCCTTCATCTGGACCAGCAGCTCGTCGATGCTGGCGAACCGGATCTGGGTGCCGCGCAGCCGGGCGACGAAGTCGATCGCGACCTTGGCGCCGTACAGCTCGAGGTCGTCGCGGTCCAGCACGTACGACTCCACCCGCCGGTCCAGGCCGTCGAACGTCGGGTTCGTGCCGACGCTGATCGCGGCCGGCAGCGGATCCGGGTACGCCGGGGCGCCGGGCGCGGGCGTGAGCACGGTCAGCCACCCCGCGTACACGCCGTCCTGCGGGACCGCGGCGCCCGGGTCGGCCGGGATGTTCGCGGTCGGGTATCCGAGCTCGCGGCCGCGCTTGTCACCCTCCACCACCACACCGGTCACCCGCAGCGGCCGGCCGAGCGCCTCCGCGGCCGCCTCCACGTCACCGTCGGCGAGCTTCTGCCGAACGTACGTCGACGACCAGGGCTGCTGGTCCCCCGCCAGGCCGAGCCCCTCGACCTGGAAGCCGTACCGCGTTCCCGCCTGGACGAGGGTGTCGACGTGGCCGGCGGCCTTGTGCCCGAAGCGGAAGTTCTCGCCGACGACAATCGCCTTCGCGTGCAGGGCGGTCACCAGCGTGCGCTCGATGAACTCCTCCGGCGACCAGTTCGACACGTCCTTGGTGAACGGCAGGATCAGTACTGCGTCCGCGCCGGCGGCACCGAGCAGCTCGGCGCGCTGCTCCGGGTCGCTGAGCGTCAGCGGCGCGTGGTCCGGCCGCAGCACCCGCATCGGGTGCGGGTCGAACGTCATCGCGACCACCGGCAGTCCGCCCAGCTCGGCGGCCCGCGCGCGGGCGTGCGCGAGCACCTCCTGGTGACCGCGGTGCACCCCGTCGAAGTTGCCGATCGTGACCACCGTCGGCCCGAGCTCCGGGCTCACCTGGTCCAATCCGTGCCAGACACGCATGGCAGCAGGATTCCATGCCCGGAGGCGATGGCCGCAAGCAGGTCACCGATCACCCCTTGTAATCGGGCCGTGACTCAACTTATCGTGGGCCGCGCACTCTTGAGCCTGGGAGGTCCTGTGAAGCTCCGCCGTCTGGTCGCGGCCTGCGCGGCACTCGCGCTGCTGGGCGGCCTGCCGGTCGCGCAAGCGGCCGCCGCGCCACGCTTCGAGCGGTACGTCGCGCTCGGCGACTCCTACACCGCCGCGCCGTTCGTCCCGCTGCCCGACGTCCTGTCGCTCGGCTGCTTCCGGTCGTACAACAACTACCCCAAGCAGCTTGCCGCGAAGCTGCACGTCCGGCACCTGACCGACGTGAGCTGCGGCGGCGCCGACACCACGAACATGACCCAGCCGCAGAGCACCCTGCTCGGGACCGCCGCGCCACAGTTCGACGCGCTGACGCCGGACACCGACCTGGTCACGGTCGGGATCGGCGGCAACGACTTCGGCGTCTTCGGCAGCATCATCGACACCTGCCCGGGGCTGCGCGCCTCGGACCCGACCGGAGCGCCGTGCAAGGCGCACTTCACGGTCAACGGCGTCGACACGCTGCGGCAGAAGATCGCCCAGACGCAGACCCGGATCGCGATCGTCGTCCAGGGCATCCGGGCCAGGTCGCCGAAGGCCGAGATCGTCCTGCTCGGCTACCCGAAGATCGCCCCGGAGCACGGGACGTGCCCGGCGAAGCTGCCGTTCGCGGACGGCGACTACACCTACCTGTACTCGATCGAGCAGGCGCTGAACACCGCCGTCTCGAACGCGGCCGCCGCCGGCGGAGCGACGTACGTCGACACCTTCGGGCCGTCGACCGGGCACGACGCCTGCGCTCCGGACGGGCAGGCGTGGATCCAGGGCAAGGACGTCAACCTCCTCCGCGCCTGGAACTACCACCCCCGGTACGAGGGCGAGGCCGGGATGGCTTCGCTGACGTACAAGACGCTGACCGGCCAGCCGGCCGTCATCACCGGTGCTGAGCAGGCCACCTGGTCCCGCCAGGCGACGGCGCTCGCCAAGCAGGCAGCTGTCTCACCCCAACAGGCCTATGTGGCCTCCCTGAACCGCGTACGGACCAGCGCGCAACGCTGACCCTTTCCAATCCGTACCGCGGACTCCGGGCCGGGCCACCTCACGCGTGGCTCGGCCCGGTGGTGTCTGTCAGCAGTTCGGTCAGCGCCTGCCCGAGCGGCAGATTCACCCGGTACGTCGCATACGGGTCGCCGCGGGTCAGGCCCTGGTTGATGATCAGCACCGGCGTACCGGCCTTGGCGGCGTGCCGGACGAAGCGGAACCCGGACATCACGGTCAGCGAGGAGCCGAGCACCAGGACGGCGTTCGCGGCGTCGATCAGGTCGTAGCAGCGCTGTACGCGGGACCGGGGCACGTTCTCGCCGAAGAACACCACGTCGGGTTTGAGTACGCCGCCGCAGACCGTGCACGGTACGACGGTGAACTCACCGACGACCTCGTCCGGCAGCTCGACGTCGCCGTCCGGGTTGATCCGGGTCGCCTCGGCCGTGAACGCCTGGTTCGCGGCCCGCAGCCGGCGGTCCAGGATCTCCCGGGGTGACGTCGTACCGCAGTCGAGGCAGATGATCCGGTCGAGGTTGCCGTGCAGCTCGATCACGTCGCGGGCACCGGCCGCCTGGTGCAGACCGTCGACGTTCTGGGTGATGATCCCGCTCAGGTTGCCGCGAGCCTGGAGCGCGGCGACCACGCGGTGGCCGTCGTTCGGGTGCGCGCGGGCGATCGTCCGCCAGCCGAGGTGGCTGCGCGCCCAGTACCGCTGCCTAGCCGCCTCGCTGCCGGTGAAGTCCCCGAACGTCATCGGCGTATGCGTCCGCAGACTCCCGGTCGCACCGCGATAATCGGGAATCCCGGACTCGGTCGACAGCCCCGCGCCACTCAGCACGACAACTCCCCCACCGGCAACAACCTCGGCAACCGGCCCGACATCCGTCGCCCCTGGCTGCAACGCCAGCACGTCGGGCCCCGGGGCCCACTCCAAGGTCGGACGAGAACGCACCGCTCCAGCGTACCGGCGGGTTCTAGGCCTTCACGGCGCCGGCGAGTACGCCACGGATGAAGTACCGCTGGAACACTACGAACAGCAGGGCCATCGGCAACAGGCTGAGCACCGCGACCGCCGTGATCCCGCCGATGTTCTGGGTGAACTGGGTGTTGGTGGTGGCGATGCCGACGGTCAGCGTCCGCATCTCATCGGACTGTGCGATCAGCAATGGCCACAGGAACGAGTTCCAGCTGCCGACGAATGTGAAGATCGCCAGCACCGCCATCGGCTGGTAGCACAGCGGCACGATGATGTTCCCGAAGATCCGCAGGTACGACGCCCCGTCGATCCGCGCCGCGTCCAGCAGCGTGTCCGGGATGCCGCGGATGAATTGGCGCAGCATGAACACCCCGAACGGACCAGCCAGCGCGGGCACGATCAGGCCGGAGTAGCTGTCGACCATGCCGAGCTTCGAGGCGATCAGGTACACCGGCACCAGCGTCGCGGAGAACGGCAGCATCATGGTCCCCAGCAACAGCCCGAACGACAGGTCCCGGCCCGGGAACCGCAGCTTGGCGTAGGCGAACGCCGCCAGCAGGTCGATCACGACGGTCAGCGCGGTGACCGCGAGCCCGACGACGACGCTGTTCAGGATGTACCGCGGTACCAGCGGATCCCCGAGCACCTGCCGATAGTTCAGGAGCGACCAGTGGCCGGGCGACACCGACAGGTCCAGGACCGTCGTCGAGGTCAGCGAGACCAGGACCACGATGATGATCGGCCCGGCGAAGACGACGCTCGCCAGTGTCGCGGCGAGGTGCATCGCGAGCTGTGTCACGGCTTTCGGCCTAGTCACCGGACTCGCCTCCCGTCTCGGTCCGGGCGACGAAGACCGCCGCGATGATCACCGTGACAAGGAGCAGAACGATGCTCATGGTGGCGGCGTACGCGACCGAACCGCCGTTGAAGGCGTTCTGGTAGACGTACCACATCGCGGTGTAGGTCTCCGTTCCCGGACCTCCGTGGGTCATCACGAACACCAGGTCGAAGACCTGCACCGCGCTGATCGTCACCAGCACGAGCACGACCTGCGCCACCGAGCGCACCAGCGGGATCCGGATGTGGACCAGCAGCTGCCACGTCGACGCGCCGTCGATCCGGCCGGCCTCGAGCAGGTCCTGCGGGATGTTGTTGAAGCCGGCCATGAAGATCAGCGAGTAGAACCCGCACGAACACCAGACCGTGATCAGCGACAGGAAGGCGATCGCCACCCCGCCGTCGGTCAGCCACGGAACCTGCAGCCCGAACAGCTTCCCGAGCAGCAAGGCCAACGGGCCTTGCTCCGGGTCGATCATCACCTTCCAGATCAAACCGGTCGCCACCACCGACAGCAGGGAGGGCAGATAGATCAGCGCCCGGTGTACCCGGATCCCGGGCAGGCCGGACGCCAGCAGCAGGCCGACCGCCATCGACACCAGCACGGTGACCGGAATCGTGATCACCATGAAGACCAGCGTGTTGAGCAGCGAATCCCGGAACAGCGTGTCGGTGAGCACCGTGCGGTAGTTGCCGAGGCCGTTCCAGCGCAGGCCGCTCAGCAGGCTGCCGCGCTGGAAGGTGAGCACGAACGTGTAGACGAACGGTACGGCGACGAACAGACCGAAGACCGCCGCCTTCAAGGCCAGGAACGGGCCGGCCGTGAGCAGGTCCCGGGAGCCGCGGGCCAGCCGCCGGACGGCCATCAGTTCGCTGCCGCGGCCATTTGCCTGACCTGCTTCGAAGCGTCCTGGATCATCGCGTCCAGGTCCTGCTTGCCGGCCACGTAGTCGTTGATCTTGCCCATCAGGTACTCCTGCGGCTGGTACTTGAGGATCCGGGTGATCCGGGTGTACTTGCCGAGCTTCTCCACCGCGTTCTGGAACTCGTTCATCCGCGGATCCGGCAGGTCGGTGTAGAAGTCCCCGCTCGCCGGGTGCACCGGCAGCGCGAGGATCAGCCGGGTGTACTTCTCCTGCTGCTCCGGCGACAGGATGTACTTCGCCAGCGCGTACGCGGCCTCCGGATGCTTGCTCTTGGCAGCGACCGCGATGTAGCCGCACGCTCCCACGATCACCTGCCGGCCGCTCGGCCCCTTCGGTGGCTCGAGGACCCGGACCCGCGCCTTCGGGAACGCCTTGGCCTGGTCCACGGTGAACCCGCCGACCCACTGCATCCCGGCCTTCCCGGCGAAGATCGCGTTGCCCCACTTGTTCTCGTCGGTGTACAGCCCCGGCGGGGTCGCGGCACCGGAGTCCACCATCGCCTTCATGTTCCGCAACGCCGCCCGGCCGTTGTCGTTGTCGAACCCGACGTCCTTGCCGTCCGCGGACACGTAGTCGCTGCCGAACGACCAGAAGTAGTGCCACAGGTAGTTGTCCTCGATCGCGGGTACCGGCGGCCAGTTCATTCCGTACGACGCGATGTGCTTGGCGTCGAACCCCGGCTCGCCGAGCTTGCGGCCCGCGGTGTCGATGGTCAGCGCCTTGGCGAACGGGATCATCTCGTCGTACGTCGTCGGCAGCGGCGGCTTGCCCGCCTGCTCCCAGATGTTCAGGTTCACGGTCAGCTGATGCGAGCCACCCGTCACGTACGGGATCGCCAGCAGCTCGCCGTTCGGTCCCTTGGCCGCGTCCAGCAGACTGCTGTTCACGCCGTCCAGGAACTTGTCGACGTCGTCCTTCGGCGCGATCTTGTGGAAGTCGGCGAGCACGCCGGTCTGCCGCCAGATGTTCATCCACGGCGCGATCTGGTACGTCACGTCCGGTGGATTGCCGCTGCTGAACGCCGCGGTCAGCTTGGTCTGCGAGTCCTCCCACGGGACGATCAAGGTCTTCGCGGAGTACTGCTTGTTCGCCGCCTGGAATCCGGCGGCGAGGTCCTTCAGGAACCCCTGCATCTGCTGCTGCGAGGCGTTCGGCTGCACCCAGTACGTCGCCGTGTTCCCGGACGCCTTCGAGCCGCCGCAGCCGCCGAGGGCAAGCCCGGCACCGGTCGCGCCGAGTGCCTGGAGGAACCTGCGGCGGTCGAGTTCGCTGGTACTGCTCATGTCGTACCCCCTTGTGCGCCGCCCGGACCGGACGGGTCAGAGCGGGAACCAGCCGGTGCGGAACCTCCATGGCCGGCCGGCGCGGATGTGGTCGATGACGGCGCGTTGGAGAGTTGTTGCGCGTGGCAACATGTCGAGTTCCGTCAGGGGGCGCTTGAAGAGGAACTCGACGACGGTGGCGCCGTCGTCCTTGTCCGCCTCGGGCAACAGCGTGAAGCGTTGCTGGAAACGGATGATGTTGCTGTCGGCCGCCAGGTACTGCGTCAGTTGCGGGTCGAGGACCCAGGAGACGCAGGTGGCGAAGCGGTACTGCTCGTCGGGGTAGTGCGTGCCGAAGAAGACGCGGGCGCGGTCCAGCGCGGCGTCGACGGACTCGGGAGTGAGCCGTCCTTCCGGGATGTGCAGCCCGAGGACGGGTTCGGCCGGCGCAGGACCGCCATCGGCCCGCGCGTCGAACCAGGAGCGTTGGCGTTCGAAGTGCAGGCGGTCGAGGGCGTAGATGGCGCCGCGGAAGTGGTGGGTCACCCAGTTCTGCGTGTGCAGGCCGCCTTCGCCGTACAGCTCGCGGCGGTTGGCCATCTGGGCGCCGAGGACCGCGAGGGCGGGCCAGGAGTCGGCGTCGGAGATGCCGCGGTCCGCGTGGTAGCGGCGTACGGCGGGAAGCGTGGCTAGGAACGCCCAGACGTAGAGGAAGCGCCCGACCGGTCCGGTCGCGGCGGGGAGGTCCGGCCAGGGTGGGAGCGGGCCGGTTGTCCCGAGCTGCTGGACGAGTTGGTGATGGCAGCGCTCCAGCAGCCACCACAGGTCGGGGTCACGCTCGGGGTCCGGGCGATTGGCAAGCGTGTCGCGCCGATCCTCGGCACCCAGCCCGAGCCGGGCGAGCACCTCGTCCTCGTCGGCGCCCGACGTCCATCGGGGCAGGTCGACCGGCTCGGGCGGTGGCCCGACCTCCGCGAGTACGCGCAGCTGCGCGCGGGCGTCGCCGGTCAGCCCCAGTCCGGCGACGAGCCGTGCCACCTCGGCATCGAATCCTGTCACGGTCACAGTCGACCTCCACCTTTCGAGATATCGAAGATAAAATCGCTATCTCGTACATGACAAGGTAGAGCCGAGTGCCCCGGACGGCAAGATCTCAGCAGTCGTCCGCCGCGAGGGCTAGCGGAACGAGTGCCACAGCCTGACACTCGCGAAGACCAGGCCGACCGCGAGGGCGCTGGTCACGGCCTGGCCGATCCGGGGCAGGGTTCCTACGTCGGGGTTGGAGATGTAGACGGCGTACCAGTTCGCGAGGGCGTCGGTCACCAGCACCGCGGAGCCGAGTGCGAGGCCGGCACGACGGCGGGTGGCGATCAGTACGGCGCTTGCGGCGTCCAGCGCGATCAGCGCGGTGAAGTAGCCGCCCAGCCAGACCGGGAAGTCGGCGTACGCGTTCAGCCCGTAGTTGATCAGGTCGTACGCGTGGACGGCGGTCCCGTACCCGAAGACCACCACCGCCCCGACGCGCACCGGTCCCTCCCGCACGCGCTCCAGCGTACGGCGCGATCAGCGGGCCCGGGGCGGACCGGCGCGTAAACGGCGCTCGGCGTTCTCACGAACAACCGCCTGGTCGAGCGAGGACCAGTCGGCGTCGATCCACCAGGTGGCGCCCGCCTCCGCCCACGGCCGGACCGTGTCGGCGGCGTCGGTGTCGTCGGCCCGGGTGACGCCCTCGGCGACCACGTCGTACCCGTCCATCGTCAACCCGTGCGCCGCTCGCTCCCGGCGGATCCACGCCACGCCCTCGGCCAGGTGCTCCGGGGTCAGCTCGCCCGGCTGCGCACCCGGCGGGACGATCGGCGCGTAGTTCGGCAGCCAGCCGTCCTGGAGCGCGGCCCGCCGCATCGACTTCGGTCGCGGCCACCCACCCGCGACCCAGATCGGGACGCCCGGCTGCTGCACCGGTGGCGGCGGTGCGGGCGGCACCAGGTCGGCGACCTTGCGGGCGCTGTAGTGCTTCCCGGAGAACTCGAACGCCTCGTCGCGCCACAGGTACGGCAGCATCTCGAGCGACTCGTCCATCAGCTCGGCGCGCACCTTGCGTCCTGGGTCCTCCTCGAACAGCCAGAACCGGTCCTCCCCCGTCACCCCGAGCCCGACGGACAGGATCACCCGCCCGTTGCTGAGGTTGTCGACGGTCGAGACCTGCCCGGCGACGTCCCAGGGTTTTCGGCGCGGCAGCGGCGTGAGCATGGTGCCCAGCCGGATCCGATCCGTCGTCATCGCGGCCGCGCCGAGCAGCACCCAGGCGTCGATCCCCCAGATCGACTCCCAGACGAAGAACCCGTCCCAGCCGTGCTCCTCCGCGATCGGGGCCAGCTCGGCCGCGTCACGCGCATCGCCGTACGCCATCACGAACCCGTACTTCATGCCGGCAGACGCTAGCGGGCCGCGCCGACAGTTTTCAGCCGACGAAGACCGCGGTGGGTCTCGCGACCGAGCCACGCGGCTCGTAGAGCGCCAGGAACGTGCCGTCCGGCGCGAACATCGCGGTCTGCCCGGCCGCCAGCTCCAGCCCCGGCAGCGGCCGCCCGGTACGGATCGCGGCCGTCTGCTCGTCGTCCGCGTCGTACCGCGGGAACGTCCCGGCAGCCACATCCGCGATCGGCAGCCAGTCGAACGACTCCGCCAGCGACTCCAGCGAATGTGCGACCGACAGGCCGAACGAGCCGACCCGGGTACGCCGGAGCGCCGTCAGGTGACCGCCGACGCCGAGCTCGGCGCCGAGGTCGCGGGCCAGCGCCCGGATGTACGTGCCGCTGGAGCAGTCCACCGACACGTCGACCGAGATCCCGCCGGCGTCCGGCCGGACGTCGAGGACGTCGTACCGGGAGATCGTCACGGCGCGGGCCTTCAGCTCGACCTCCTCGCCGGCCCGGACCCGGTCGTACGCGCGGCGGCCGTCGACCTTGATCGCGGACACCTTCGACGGGACCTGCGAGATCTCCCCGCGGAACCCGTCGACGGCCGCCGCGATCGCGTCGGCCGTCACCCCGTCCACCGGCGCGGTCGCGACCACCTCGCCCTCGGCGTCGTCGGTGGTCGTAGTCGCGCCGAGCCGGATCGTCGCGTCGTACGACTTGTCCGCCAGCTGCAGGTGCCCGAGCAGCCGGGTCGCGCGGTTGATCCCGACGATCAGCACACCGGTCGCCATCGGATCCAGCGTGCCGGCGTGCCCGACCTTGCGGGTGCCGGCCAGCTTGCGGATCCGGGCGACCACGGTGTGCGAGGTCAGGCCGCCCGGCTTGTCGACGACCACGATCCCGTCGGACGTGGCCGTGAAGTCGAGGCTCAACGCCGTACTCAGTCCTCGTCGTCGTCTTCGTCGTGCGGCCGCTTGTACGGGTCGGCGTCGCCGGCCGGCTTCGCGCCCGCGGCGGCCTTGGCCACCTCGGCGTCGGCCTCGCGGGCCTTGGCCAGCAGCTCCTCGATCTGCCCGGCGTTCTCCGGTACGGCGTCCAGGAAGAACGCCACGCTCGGCGTGTGCCGCAGGCCCAGCGCCTTGCCGACCTCGCTGCGGATCAGGCCCTTCGCCGACTCCAGCGCGGCGGCCGTGTTCGCCCGCGCCTGCTCGTCGCCGTACACCGTGTAGAAGACGCTGGCCTCGCGCAGGTCACCGGTCAGCCGGGCGTCGGTGACCGTGACGAACCCGAGCCGCGGGTCCTTCACCCGGCGCTCCAGCAGCTCCGCGACGAGCACCTGGATCCGGTCTGCCAGCTGCTTCGCCCTTGCTTCACCCATCAGGGCTCACTCCCTCATTCATGCGTAACGTCCGGAGAGACAGTGTCTCCCCGGACGTTACCTGGTGCTGTCAGCTACGCGGCTTCTCGCGCAGCTCGAACGCCTCGACGACGTCGCCGATCTTGATGTCGTTGAAGTTGTTGATGGTCAGACCGCACTCGAAGCCCTCGCGGACCTCGGACGCGTCGTCCTTGAACCTCTTCAGCGACGACAGCTCGGTGTTGTCGACGACCACGGCGCCGTCCCGGATCAACCGGACCTTGGCGTTCCGCTTGATCAGGCCGCTGGTCACCCAGCAACCGGCGATGTTGCCCACCTTCGAGGAGCGGAAGATCTCCCGGATCTCGGCCTGGCCGAGGGTGACCTCCTCGTAGATCGGCTTCAGCATGCCCTTCAGGGCCGCCTCGATGTCGTCGATCGCCGAGTAGATGACCGAGTAGTACCGGACATCCACGCCCTCGCGCTCGGCCAGGTCACCGGCCTTGCCCGCCGGCCGCACGTTGAAGCCGATGATGACGGCGTTCGACGCGATGGCCAGGTTGACGTCGTTCTCGTTGATCGCACCGACGCCGCGGTCGATGATCCGCAGGTTGACCTCGTCGCCGACCTCGATCCGGACCAGGGCGTCTTCCAGCGCCTCGACCGAACCGGACACGTCGCCCTTGAGGATCAGCAGCAGCTCCTGGCTCTCGCCCTTCTCCATCGAGGCCATGAAGTCCTCGAGGGTCCGGCGGGCGCGACGCTTGGCGTTCGCGGCCGCCCGGGCACGGGCCTCCCGCTTCTCGGCGATCTGCCGGGCGCGGCGGTCGTCCTCGACGACCAGGAACTTGTCGCCCGCACCTGGCACGGCGGTCAGACCGAGCACCAGGACCGGACGCGACGGAGTGGCCTCCTCGACCGGGTCGCCGTGCTCGTCGAGCATGGCCCGGACCCGGCCGTACGCCGGACCGACCACCATCGAGTCGCCGACCCGCAGCGTGCCGCGCTGCACCAGCACGGTCGCCACCGGACCACGGCCCTTGTCCAGGTTCGCCTCGATCGCGATGCCCTCGGCGTGCATCTTCGGGTTCGCCCGCAGGTCCAGCGCCGCGTCCGCGGTCAGTACGACGCCCTCGAGCAGGCCGTCGATGTTGATCCGGGACTTCGCGGAGACGTCGACGAACATCGTGTCGCCGCCGTACTCCTCGGGCACCAGGCCGTACTCGGTCAGCTGACCGCGCACCTTGGTCGGGTCCGCCGCCGGAACGTCGATCTTGTTCACCGCGACCACGATCGGGACACCCGCCGCCCGGGCGTGGTTCAGCGCCTCGATCGTCTGCGGCATCACGCCGTCGTCGGCCGCGACCACCAGGATCACGATGTCGGTGGCCTGCGCACCACGGGCACGCATGGCGGTGAACGCCTCGTGACCCGGGGTGTCGACGAAGGTGATCGCCCGCTCCTGGCCGTCCACCTCGGTGGTGACCTGGTACGCACCGATGTGCTGGGTGATGCCGCCGGCTTCCTTGGCCTGGACGTTCGCCATCCGGATCGCGTCCAGCAGCTTCGTCTTACCGTGGTCGACGTGACCCATCACGGTCACCACCGGCGGCCGCGGGGCCAGGTCGCTCTCGTCGCCCTCGTCGTTGCCGAAGTCGATGTCGAACGACTGCAGCAGCTCGCGGTCCTCGTCCTCCGGCGAGACGATCTGGACGTCGTAGTTCAGCTCGGTACCGAGCAGCTCGAGCGTCTCCTCGTTCACCGACTGGGTCGCGGTGACCATCTCACCGAGGTGGAACAGCACCTGGACCAGCGACGCCGGGTCGACTCCGACCTTCTCGGCGAAGTCCGTCAGCGAGGCACCACGAGGCAGCTTCACGACCTCGCCGTCACCGTGCTTGACGCGGACGCCGCCGACCGCCGGGGCCTGCATGTTGTCGAATTCCTGGCGCTTGGCGCGCTTCGACTTGCGGCCACGGCGCGCCGGACCACCCGGGCGCCCGAAGGCACCCTGTGTCCCGCCACGGCCCCGGTTGCCCGGACCCGGACGGCCACCGCCGCCACCGGGCGGGCCGCTCGGGCCGCCGCCACCGGGACGGAAGCCGCCACCGCCACCGCCGCCACCGCGCGGACCGGCACCCGGACCGCCGCCCGGACGGCCACCGCCGCCACCACGGCCGCCACCCGGACCACCGGAGCCGCCACCGGGGCGACCGGTGAAGGTACCGGCCGCGGACTTCGGCATCATCGCCGGGTTCGGGCGCGGGGCGCCCGGCACGCCGCCGGACGGACGCGGCCGGTCACCGGCGCCACCCTGGCCACCCGGACCGCCGGAGCGGCCCTGCGGCGGGCGCGGCGTCGCGCCGGCCGGGCTCGGGCCGCGGCGGTCGGAACCGCCACCACCCGGGCCGGGACGCGGTCCGCGGCCCATGCCCTGGGTCGAGCTGAACGGGTTGTTGCCCGGCCGCGGCGCACCACCCGGTGCACCACCCGGACGCGGCGCGCCGGGACGCGGGGCACCCGGCCGGGGCGCACCCGGACGCGGGCTGTCGGACCGTGCCGAACCGCCGGAACGCGTACCCTCGCCGCCCGGACGCGGCGCACCCGGACGCGGGCCGGAGCCCTGACCACCCGGACGCGGGGCCGAACCCGGCGTGGCCGGACGCGGGCCGGAACCCTGACCACCCGGACGCGGGGCCGAACCCGGCCGCGGAGCCGGGGTGCCCTCGGTACGGCGGGCCGCCGGCGCGGACGGAGCCGCGCTGTCGGCCGCCCTGGCCGCGGGTGCCTCGAAGGCAGGGGCCGCCGGAGCAGCCGGTGCCTCCGCGGGAGCAGCCGGTGCCGCGGCCGCCGGAGCGGTCTCGGCCGGGGCGGACTCCTGGCGCGGACCCGGCTTCGGACCCGGGCGCGGACCCGGGCGGGCGCCCGGGGCCGGTGCGGACGTCGCCGGCGCCTCGGCGGTCCGGTCGGCCGGAGCCGCGGAGCGTGCCTCAGCCGGTGCCGCCGTGTCTGCCTTCGCCGCGGGAGCGGCCGGGGCCGCCGGGGCAGGCGTGAGCGGCTCGGCGGCCGGCGCGGGGCGCTCGGCCGGAGCCTTCGGGGTGGCCGGCTGGGCCGGCCTCGGAGCCGCGGGGGCGACCGGTGCGGTCGCCTGGGGTGCGGCAGACGTGCTCGCGGCGGCCTTCTTGGCCGTGCGCTTCTTCGGCGGGTTCTTCTCGAACTCCTCCGCCAGCCGGCGTACGACTGGTGCCTCGATCGTCGAGGATGCCGATCGGACGAACTCGCCCATGTCGTTCAGTCTGGTCAGAACGACCTTGCTGGTAACTCCGAGCTCCTTCGCGAGCTCGTAGACCCGGACCTTTGCCACTACTCTCCCTCTGGTCCGAGCCTGGGGCGCGGACCGTTAGTTGACGTACGTGCTCATCGCTTTGCACTCATCGGTAGACACTCATCGAGTGGTCATGAGTCGATGACCCGCCTTCAAGTCGTCACGACGGCACGGTCTGAACCGTCGTGGGCAGCCCTGGCCGGGCTGCCATTGGTGTTCCTGCTTCTAAATCAACACTGTTTACATATCACGCTGCGCGACGTACTCCCGCAGCCCGGTCACGTCGAGCGGACCCTGGACCTTGAAGGCCCGTGGGAACGCCTTGCGCCGGACGGCGAGGTCGAAGCACTCGATCGCCGGGTGCAGGTGCGCCCCACGGCCGGGTGCCCGGCGATCGGGATCCGGAAGCACTTGTCCTCCGGAAGCCGTCATCCGCAGCAGGTCAGCCGGACCGGACCGCTTCCGGCACCCGATGCAGGTACGCTCCGCAGGCTTGCCTGGGCGCGCGGCTGCCGTCACTGTCACATGATCCTCAGGGTGTGGTTGCGACTCAGTCGACCGACCGAGAAACTAGTCTACCTTCTCGCCTTCCCGAGTCACATCGGTATCCGGCCGGATGTCGATCCGCCAGCCGGTGAGCCGGGCCGCGAGGCGGGCGTTCTGCCCTTCCTTGCCGATCGCGAGCGAGAGCTGGTAGTCGGGGACGACGACGCGGGCCGCACGGGCCGCGGCGTCCACCACCTCGACCGACGTAACCTGCGCCGGCGACAGCGCATTCCCGACGAACGTCGCCGGGTCGTCGCTGTGGTCGATGATGTCGATCTTCTCGCCGTGCAGCTCGTGCATGATGTTGCGCACCCGCTGCCCCATCGGCCCGATGCAGGCGCCCTTGCCGTTCACCGACGGGTTCAGCGTCCGGACGGCGATCTTCGTCCGGTGACCGGCCTCCCGCGCGATCGCGGTGATCTCGACCGTGCCGTCGGCGATCTCCGGGACCTCCAGCGCGAACAGCTTCTTCACCAGGTTCGGGTGTGTCCGGCTGACCGTGATCTGCGGGCCCTTGAAGCCCTTCCGGACGCCGACGACGTACACCCGCAGCCGGGAGCCGTGCTCGTACTGCTCCCCCGGCACCTGCTCGGGCGCCGGCAGCACGGCCTCGATCTTGCCCAGGTCGACCATCACGGACCGTGGGTCGCGGCCCTGCTGGACGACACCGGACACGATGTCGCCCTCCTTGCCGGAGAACTCGCCGTACCGGACCTCGTCCTCGGCGTCGCGGAGCCGCTGCAGGATGATCTGCTTGGCGGTGGTGGCCGCGATCCGGCCGAAGTCCGCCGGGGTGTCGTCGTACTCGCGGGCCACGGTGCCGTCCTCGGCGAGCTCCCGCGCGAAGACGGTCACGTGCCCGGTCCGCCGGTCGAGCTCGGCGCGGGCGTGCTGCTGCGCGCCCTCGGTGCGGTGGTACGCGACCAGCAGCGCCTGCTCGATCGCCTCCACGACCACGTCCAGGGAGATGTCCTTCTCCCGTTCCAGCGACCGCAGCACGGCCATGTCGATGTCCATGTCAGTTCTCCTCCACCGTGCCGTCGGCAGGTGATTCAGGTTCGTCGTTGCCGGCAGCCCGGTTGAACTCGATCTGGACCTTGGCCTTGGCCACGTCGGCATACGCGATGCTCTGCCGCGTGCCGTCGACGTCCAGTTCGGCCGCCTCGTCGGAGGCGGACTTGATCCGGCCGGTGAGCTTCTCGCCCGCGGCGAGCTCGACCTTGACCAGCCGGTCGAGGTTGCGCCGCCAGTGCCGGGGCAGGGTGAGCGGCCGGTCCACGCCGGGGCTGGAGACCTCCAGCGTGTACGCGCCCTCGCCCATGATGTCGTCGGCGTCGAGCGCCTTGGAGATCGCCCGGGTGACCTCGGCGACGTCGTCGAGGCTGATCCCGCCGTCGCGATCGACCAGCACGCGCAGCAACCGGCGGCGGCCCGCCGGCGTGATGTCGGCGGCCTCCAGGTCGCAGCCGAACTGCTCGACGACCGGCCGCAGGAAGTTCTCGAGGCTCGTGGTGTCCGTGTGACCCTTGTGGTCCGGCTTTCGGCTCACAGGTTGACCTGCCTCTCTCCAGTTGTGCACCCGTTGTGCTCGCGGCGGTCCGGCCGAGAGCAGTAGCCCACCCTATCCGCCCGGTGCCCGGATCGCGCTCATCGGGCCGTCCCCGGGCCGGGTCGTGGGCGTGTCACCAGGTATCGTTCCGACGTGCCTGAACGCCACCTGAGACGACGTACGGTCGTGGTGACCGCTGCCCTGGTTCCCGGCGCGGCCGCTCTGGCCGGCTGCAGGGACGACCCGGCCGCGTCCGGCACGCAGGGCACCAACGGAGCCGTGAACGGTACGACGTCACCCGGCCCGACCGCGGAGACGCCGACGGTCGACCCGGCTGCCGTCGCCGCACTCAGCGCCGCGGCGACCCAGGTGACTCAATTGTCCCAGCTCTACGCAACCGCGGCGCGGAAGTTCCCCGCGCTCCGGGCGCAGCTGGCGGCGGGCACGAAGTACCACGCCGGCCACCTGGCGAAACTCAAGGAAACCGCGGGGGTGACCGCCCAGCCCGCGAAGGCGGTCGCACCGGCCGCGTCGCAGGCCGCGGCGCTGTCGTCGATCGCCAAGCAGGAGAAGGCCGCGGCCACCGCGCACGTGGCATCCGCCGCGAAGCTGTCCGGCGCCCCGGCCAGGCTGCTCGCCGAGATTGCCGCGTCCGAGTCCCAGCTCAGCACGACCCTGGCCCCGGCCAAGAAGAAGGAAGCGGCATCGTGAACGAGACGGATGCCCTGCAGGCCGCGCTCGCCGGTGAGCATGCGGCGATGTACGGCGTCGGCGTGGCCGGCGGGAAGCTGAACGGAGCCCGCTTCACTGCCGCGACCGCCCTGTTCGGCGCGCACCGGGACAACCGCGACCACCTCAGCGCGCTGATCGTCGCCGCCGGCCAGACCCCGGTCGCGGCCGAGCCGGCGTACCAGCTCCCGCAGCCCGTCACGAACGCCGCGACCGCGACCGCGCTGATCCTGTCCGTCGAACGCCGGATCGCCGCCGTGTACGGCGACCTCGTCGAAGCCGCCGAGCAGGCACCGGTCCGGCTGTTCGCGATCGACGCACTGCAGACCGCGGCCGGGAACCAGCTGGCCTGGGGCGGCGCGCCGGTGGCGTTCCCCGGCGCGGTGTCCTAGAGCGAGCGGACCCAGTTCTCCAGCAGCGTCGCGCCGGCGTCGCCGGACTTCTCCGGGTGGAACTGGGTCGCCGTCAAGGGCCCGTTCTCGACCGCGGCGACGAACTTGTCCCCGCCGTACGTCGTCCAGGTCACCAGCGGGGCCACCGAGGCGCGGGCGTCGTCGAGCTCCCAGGTGCGGACGCCGTACGAGTGCACGAAGTAGAAGCGCTCCTTCTCCACCCCGTCGAACAGCGTCGTCCCGGACGGTACGTCGACCGTGTTCCAGCCCATGTGCGGCACCGGCTGGGCGTCCTCCGGCTGCAGGCGCTCGACCGTGCCGGGCCACTGCTCGCAGCCGTCGGTCTCGACCCCGTGCTCGATCCCGCGGGCGAACAGGATCTGCATGCCGACGCAGATCCCGAGCACTGGGCGGCCGCCCGTCAGCCGGCGATCGACCACGACATCGCCGCGGACCGCCTTCAGCCCGGTCATGCACGCCGCGAACGCGCCGACACCCGGCACCAGCAGACCGTCGGCGTTACTGGCCTCGTCGAAGTCCGCCGTCACCGTGACGTCGGCGCCGACGCGCTGCAGGGCACGCTCCCCCGACCGGATGTTGCCGCTGCCGTAGTCCAGAAGAACGACCTTCTTGCTCACAGAGCGCCCTTGGTGGACGGAATGCCCGGCTGCCGCGGGTCGTGCTCGGCGGCGGCCCGGAGCGCCCGCGCGAACGCCTTGAACTGCGCCTCGACGATGTGGTGTGGGTCGCGGCCGGACAGCACCCGGATGTGGACGCAGATCGCGGCGTTGAAGGCCAGCGTCTCGAACACGTGCTGGGTCAGCGAGCCGGCGTAGTCGCCGCCGATGATCGCGTACACCTGGCCCTCCGGCTCGCCGGTGTGCACGCAGTACGGCCGGCCGGACAGGTCGACCGTGCAGTGCACGAGCGCCTCGTCCAGCGGGACGGTCGCGTCACCGAACCGGCGGATGCCGCGCTTGTCGCCCAGCGCCTCCTTCAGGGCCTGGCCGATGCCGATCGCGGTGTCCTCGACGGTGTGGTGCGCGTCGATCTCCAGGTCGCCGACGGTGTTCACGTGCAGGTCGAGCAGCGCGTGCTTGGCCAGCGCGTTCAGCATGTGGTCGTAGAAGCCCACCCCCGTGGAGATGTCGGCCCGGCCGGTCCCGTCGAGGTCCAGCTCGACCAGAACCTTGGACTCGCTCGTTTCGCGGTCGATCCGCGCGCTGCGGGTCATGTTTGCCTTCCCGTGTCTGTCTTGAGGATGCGCTCCAGCGAGGCGCGGAACGCGGCCATCTCCTCGCCGGTGCCGATCGAGACCCGGAGCCAGCCGGCCGGCCCGGTCTCGCGGATCAGTACGCCGTCGTCGAGCAACGCCTGCCAGACCGCGTGCCGGTCCGCGAACGTGCCGAACAGCACGAAGTTCGCGTCCGAGTCGACCGCGCGGAGGCCCAGCGAACGCAGCCAGTCGACGGTCTCGTCGCGCTCGATCCGCAGCTGCTCGACCCGGCCGAGCAGCTCGCCGGAATGCCGCAGCGCCGCCCGGGCGGTGGCCTGCGTCACCGCGGACAGGTGGTACGGCAGCCGGACGATCCGCAGCGCGTCCACGAACTGCTTGCTCGCGGCAAGGTATCCGACCCGCCCGCCGGCCATCGCGAACGCCTTCGACATCGTCCGGGAGACGGCCAGGTTCGGGTACGACGGCAGCAACGACACCGCGCTGGGCGTCCCGGCCCGGCGGAACTCGGCGTACGCCTCGTCGACCACCACGACCGAGCCGAGCGCCGCGGCCTGCGCGACGATCGCCTCGGTGACGTCGATCGGCAGCGCCGTACCGGTCGGGTTGTTCGGCGAGGCGAGCAGCACGACCGACGGGCGGTGCCGGGAGATCGCGGCGATCGCCTTGCTCCGGTCGAGGGTGAAGTCCTCGGCGCGGCGGCCGGTGACCCAGGCGGTGTTCGTGTCCCGGGCGTACTCCGGATACATCGAGTACGTCGGCGCGAACGACAACGCCGTACGGCCCGGGCCGCCGAAGGCCTGCAGGATGTGCAGCATCACCTCGTTGGACCCGTTCGCCGCCCAGAGCTGCTCGGGCTCCAGTTGCGCGCCGGACTCCCGGGCCAGGTACGCCGCGAGATCCGCGCGGAGGCCGAGGAACTCGCGATCCGGGTAGCGGTTCATCCCGCGGGCCGCTTCCGCCACCGAGGCGGCGACGTCCTGGACGGTCTCCTCGCTCGGCGGGTACGGGTTCTCGTTGACGTTCAGCAGGATCGGTACGTCGAGCTGCGGGGCGCCGTACGGCTCGAAGCTCTTCAGCTCCTCGCGGATCGGCAGCCCGTCGAAGCGGCCCATCAGCGCTCCCCTGGGAACCGCGCCGATACGGCGGCGCCGTGCGCGGGAAGGTCCTCGGCGTGCGCGAGCGCGAGCACGTGACCGGAGACCTCGTGCAGCGCGTCGCGGGAGTAGTTGATGACGTGCACGGCCTTCAGGAAGCTGCGCACGGACAGGCCGGACGAGTGGCACGCGCAGCCCGCGGTCGGCAGCACGTGGTTCGAGCCTGCGCAGTAGTCGCCGAGTGACACCGGCGACCAGGCACCGACGAAGATCGCGCCGGCATTGGTGATCTGCCCGGCGCGCTCCTCGGCATCGACGGTCTGGATCTCGAGGTGCTCGGCGGCGTACGCGTCCACTACGGCCGTGCCCTGGTCCAGGTCGTCGACCAGAACGATCGCCGACTGCTGACCTTGGAGTGCTTCCGTGACACGGTCGGCGTGCTTGGTCTTCGCGACCTGCTGCGGCAGCTCGGCCTCGACCGCTGCCGCGAGAGTCTCGCTGGGCGTGACCAGCACGCTGGCGGCCATCGGGTCGTGCTCGGCCTGGCTGATCAGGTCCGCGGCGACGTGCGCCGGGTCCGCGGTGTCGTCCGCGAGGATCGCGATCTCGGTCGGCCCGGCCTCGGAGTCGATGCCGACCTCACCGAGCAGCGCGCGCTTGGCGGCGACCACGTAGATGTTGCCGGGACCGGTGATCAGGTTGACCTTCGGGCAGCCCTCGAAGCCGTACGCGAACCCGGCGATCGCCTGCGCGCCGCCCATCGCGTACACCTCCTCGATCCCGAGCAGCGCACACACCGCCAGCACCGTCGGGTGCGGCAGTCCGCCGAACTCCTTCTGTGGCGGGGACGCGACAGCCAGCGACGGCACGCCCGCCACCTGCGCCGGTACGACGTTCATCACGACGCTCGAGGCCAACGGCGCCCGCCCACCCGGCACGTACAACCCGACCCGCTGCACCGGCACGAACCGCTGCGTGACGCGACCGCCCGGCGCGGGCTCCGACGTGATGTCCGCGGTCAGCTCGTCCTCGCTGACCTCACGCACCCGCCGGATCGACTCCTCGAAGGCAGTCCGCACCTCCGGGTCGAGCTCCTCCAGCGCGGTCTTCAACGCCTCGGCCGGGACGCGCACGTCCTCGACCCGCACATGGTCGAACTTCTCGCCGTACTCCCGGATCGCCGCGAGTCCACGATGGCGGACGTCCAGGCAGATCGGACGGACGACGTCGAGGGCAGCCTCGACGTCGAACACAGCTCGGGGGACCAGGGCATTCACATCGGCGGAGAGTTCCAACACCTCTCCAGCCGCCACTCGGCCCCGCAGGTCGACGCGGCGAATCATGCCGTCAGTCTAGTGGTCGCCGCTCCCGCCGCCGACCGGCTATCCACAGGTCGGCCGGTCACGGCAGGTGAGCAGCGGGTTCGTCCACTAGGCTCGTTGGCATGGACTCCCGCCTGCCGTTGCTCACTGTCGACACGGTGATCTTTCCCGGGCTGGTGGTGGCGATTCCGGTGACCGACGTGCAGGGCCGGGCGGTGGTTCGCGACCTGGTCGAGAACGGCGGCGAGCTGGTCTGCGGGGCGCTCGCGGTGCGGGACGGGTACGAGCTCGGTGAGCGGGTGTTCCGGTCGCTGTACGGGACCGGGTGTGCGGCAACGATCTCCGAGGTCGCGGTGGACGCGGACGAGGACGGGCCGATCGAGGTGACGCTGACCGGCAACCGGCGGTTCAAGGTGTCGGAGCTGGACGGCAGCGGCGACTACCTGGTCGCGGACGTCGAGTGGCTGGACGACGAGCTCGGCGACGACCCGTTGGGGACGGCAACGATCGCGCTGGAGCGGTTCCGCAAGTACGCCGACGCGGTCAGCGAGATCAGCCGGCCCGGCCTGCACCTCGGCGAGCTGCCCGACAACCCGAGCACGCTGTCGTACCTGATGTCCGCCGCGATGAAGCTGATGACCCCCGACCGGCAGAAACTCCTCGAGGCCACCGACGCCACCACCCGCCTCGCCCAACTGGTCGGCCTCCTCGACAGCGAACTCGACGCCATCACCGCCATCCCCTCCCTCCCGGCCACCGACCTGATCGCCTGGTCGGCCCTCTCCCCCAACTAGACCCCCGTCGGGTACGCCGCCAGCCGCGCCGACTCCACCTCGAGCACCCGGCCGACCACCCCGTCCGGCGGCGGGCCGTACGTCTCCAGCAGCAGCACCGCACCGCCCACCGACAACGTCAGTACGCCGTCGTCGGCCAGCGCGATCACCCGTAACCGCGCGACCGCGGCGGGCGACCGGAAGAACCCGGGCTCGGCGTCCACGACCGCGATCTCGCTCCAGTGCAGCGTGTCGTCGATGTCCAGCTCGACGTCGACCGGCTCACCGAGCACCGGCGGCGCCGCACCCCGCCAGCCCATCACGGTCTCCCCTGGATCCGAGGTGAACTGGATCTGGTGGGTGGCGTGGGCAACGGGCAAGATGCGCATGAGGGCGAGCTTATGGCGGGAGTCGTTTCGGCCACCGTCCGACTGCGGGCAGGGAGGACGCTTCGGTTCTTCGGCTGGGGTGATCTGGGGAGGAGTCGGGGCGATGTACGTGTTGATCACCGGTGGGACGAACGGGATCGGGCTGGCGGGTGCGCGGCAGCTGGTCGGGCGGGGAGCGCGGGTCGGGCTGGTGGCGCGGGACCGGGACAAGGCCGAGCGGGTGGCGGCCGAGCTCGGCGAGGCGGACGTGTTCGAGGCGGACCTGACCTCGCAGGCGTCGATCCGGAAGATGATCGGCGACGTGACCGGGCGGGCGCCGGCGATCGACGTACTGGTCAACAACGCCGGCGCGATCTTCGGCACGCACCAGGTCTCGCCGGAGGGGATCGAGCTGACCTGGGCACTGAACGTGGTCGCGCCGTACCTGATCACCACCCAGCTCGCCACCCACCTCGCGCCGGGCGCCCGGGTGATCGGGACCGCGTCGGACGAGCACGAGAAGGCGAAGCGGATCGACTTCGGCGACCTCGGCGGCGAACGGTACTTCACCGGTCCGGCCCGGCTGGCGGGCGGTTCCCTGCGGCGGTACGGCGAGACCAAGCTGGCGCTTATCCTGCTGAGCGGCGAGCTGGCCCGGCGGCTGCCGACGATCCACACCTACACGTTCGAACCCGGGCTGGTCGCGACCGGGTTCAACACGAACAACGGCCGGCTGATGAAGCTGATGATGGCGATGACCAAACCGTTCGCGCGGACGCCGGAGCAGGGCGCCGCCACGCTCGTCTGGCTGGCCACGTCGCCGGACGTCGCGGACGAGACGGGCCTGTACTACTCCCGCGAACGCCGTACCGAGCCCTCCCCAGCGGCGCAGGACCGGGAGGCGGCCGAAGAGCTCTGGTCAACCCTCGTCGAGCAAACGCTACCGAAATGAATCCCATCCCGGTATGGTCGTGGTATGAGCAAACAGATCACCGTCCGGTTGCCGGATGACCTGGTCGACTTCATGGACGAGCTGGTCGCCACCGACAAGGCGACCAGCCGGGCGTCCGTGGTCGCCCGGGCGATGGAACGCGAACGCCGCCGGGAACTCGCGGCCCGCGACCTCGCCCTACTGAGCAGGCACGGCGACTACCCCGACCTCGAAGGCCTGGCCCCGGCGGCCGCCGGCACCGTACTCGAACTCGACTGATGCGTCCGCTGCACATCGCCCGGCTCGACAAACCGCGGCCGGTGGTGGTGCTGACCCGCGAACTCATCCGCCCGCGCTTGACCAACGTCACGGTCGCCCCGATCACCAGCACGATCCGCGGCCTGTCCACCGAGGTCCTGGTCGGGGTGGACAACGGCCTGGACCACGCCAGCGCGATCTCCTGCGACAACATCCAGACCATCCCGAAGTCACAGCTCGGCCGGCTGATCGGCTACCTGCACCCCGACCAGGAACCCGCCCTGGCCGAGGCCATCAACATCGCGTTCGACCTGGAGCTCTAACCGAGCTTCGAGATGTCCCGTACGGCGCCCTTGTCCGCGCTCGTCGCCATCGCGGCGTACGTCTTCAGCGCGCTCGACACCTTGCGGTCGCGGTTCTTCGGCACGTACACCCCGCCGAGGGCCGCCTCGCGGGTGGCCAGCTCCTCGTCGGACACGAGCAGCTCGATCGAGCGGTTCGGGATGTCGATCCGGATCCGGTCGCCGTCCTGGACCAGCGCGATCGTCCCGCCCGAGGCCGCCTCGGGCGAGGCGTGCCCGATCGACAGTCCCGACGTGCCGCCGGAGAACCGGCCGTCGGTGATCAGCGCGCAGACCTTGCCGAGGCCCCGGCCCTTCAGGTACGAGGTCGGGTACAGCATCTCCTGCATGCCAGGCCCGCCCTTCGGGCCCTCGTACCGGATCACGACCACGTCGCCGGGCTGGATCTGCTTGGTCAGGATCTTCTCGACGGCCTGCTCCTGCGACTCGCACACCACCGCGGGACCCTCGAACGTCCAGATCGACTCGTCGACGCCGGCCGTCTTCACGACACAGCCGTCGACGGCCAGGTTGCCCTTCAGTACGGCCAGACCGCCGTCCTTGGAGAACGCGTGCTCGCGGTCGCGGATGCAGCCGCCGGCCGCGTCGGTGTCCAGCGTCTCCCAGCGCTCCGACTGCGAGAACGCGGTCGCGGACCGCTTGCAGCCCGGCGCCGCGTGCCACAGCTCGACGGCCTCCGGCGACGGCGATCCGCCGCGCACGTCCCAGGTCTTCAGCCAGTCGTCGATCGAGTCGCTGTGCACGGTGTGCACGTTCTCGTTCAGCAGGCCGGCGCGGTGCAGCTCGCCGAGGATCGCGGGGATGCCGCCGGCCCGGTGCACGTCCTCCATGTAGTACGTGCCGCCGGGGGCGACGTTCGGCGCGACCTTCGCCAGGCACGGGACCCGGCGGGAGACCGCGTTGATGTCGTCCAGGTCGAACCCGACCTCGGCCTCCTGCGCGGCGGCCAGCAGGTGCAGGATCGTGTTCGTCGAGCCGCCCATCGCGATGTCCAGGGCCATCGCGTTGCCGAAGGCCTCCTTGGACGCGATGTTCCGCGGCAGCACCGTGGCGTCGTCGTTGTCGTAGTACCGCTTGGTGATCTCCACGACGGTCTGGCCGGCCTTCTCGTACAGCGCTTTCCGCGCAGTATGAGTGGCGAGAACGGAACCGTTGCCCGGCAGCGACAGGCCGATCGCCTCGGTCAGGCAGTTCATCGAGTTCGCGGTGAACATGCCGGAACAGGAGCCGCAGGTCGGGCAGGCGTTCTCCTCGATCCGCAGGATGTCGGCGTCGGAGACGTTCTCGTTGACGGCCTCGGACATCGCGTCGATCAGGTCGAGCTTGCGGACCGTCCCGTCGACCAGCGTCGCCCGGCCGGCCTCCATCGGGCCGCCGGAGACGAACACGGTCGGGATGTTCAGCCGGAGCGCGGCGTTCAGCATGCCGGGGGTGATCTTGTCGCAGTTCGAGATGCAGACCAGCGCGTCCGCGCAGTGCGCCTCGACCATGTACTCGACCGAGTCCGCGATCAGGTCCCGCGACGGCAGGCTGTAGAGCATGCCGCCGTGACCCATCGCGATCCCGTCGTCGACGGCGATCGTGTTGAACTCGCGGGCGATCCCGCCGGCGGCGTGGATCGCCTCGGACACGATCCGGCCGACCGGGGCCAGGTGCGTGTGGCCGGGGACGAACTCGGTGAAGCTGTTCGCCACCGCGATGATCGGCTTCCCGAAGTCCTCCCGGGCTACCCCCGAGGCCTGCATGAGCGCGCGGGCGCCCGCCATGTTGCGGCCGTGGGTGACAGTGCGGGACCTCAGAGCAGGCACGACGATCTCTCCTTAGGTGTACGTACCTTCCGATACTGCCACGCCCGTCCGGATGCCGGTACGCCGGTCCCGGATTCTGGAGCTGCGGATTCTGTCGGTGGCCCGTTCTAGCCTGCTTCCATGGGATACGCGACCCGCGCGGTGCACCCGGCGCTGCGGCCGTACGTCGGGGACGTGGTCGGCTACGCGTCCGACGCGCCGCCGCCGGAGGTGCACCGCGGGCTGCCGTCGCGCCATCTCACGATCGTGGTCACGCTCGACGAGCCGTTGGGCGTCTCGTGGCCGGGCGGCCGGCTGCAGAAGCACGACGCGCTGATCGGCGGGCTGCACTCGACCGCGGTCGTGATCGCCGGTACGGCGAGCCGCGCCGGCGTGCAGCTGTCCCTCACCCCCGCGGCGGCGCGGACGCTCCTCGGGGTGCCGCCCGGTGAGCTCGGGTCCGTGGTCCTGGATCTCGACGAGTTCCTCGGCCGGCGGGGTCGCGAGCTGACCGAGCAACTCCGCGAGGCACCGACGTGGAACGCGCGCTTCGACCTGCTCGAGGGCTTGCTGCTGCAACGGCTCGGACAGCGCCGGCCAGCGGAGGTCCGTCCCGAGCTCGGGTGGGCGTGGTCGCGGTTGTGCGAGTCGGCCGGCGCCATCGGCGTACAGGAGCTCGCGGCCGAGGTCGGGTGGAGCCGGCGGCATCTCACCGACTGCTTCACCACCGAGTTCGGGCTGGCGCCGAAGGTCGCGTCGCGGGTGCTGCGGTTCGAGCGCGCCACGGCGTACCTGCGTCGCCAGCCACGGACGCGGCTCGTCGACGTCGCGGCCGTCGCCGGGTTCGCCGACCAGTCGCACCTGACCCGCGAGTTCCAGTCGATCGCGGGCTGCTCGCCGCGGCAGTGGATGGCCGAGGAACTGCCGAACCTGCCGAGTAATCCACAGGCTGCGGCGATCGTGCCGACATCGGCCGCCGGGACTCACTAAACTCGCCGGGGTGAGCGACACGACCGAACTTCCCGATTCCGAAGCCCTTCAGGTCCTCCGGCGGGTGTTCGGGTACGACGCCTTCCGCGGCGAGCAGGCCGACATCATCGACACCGTGGTGGCCGGCGGCGACGCGCTGGTGCTGATGCCGACCGGCGGCGGCAAGTCGCTGTGCTACCAGATCCCGTCGCTGGTGCGGTCCGGGGTGGGCGTGGTGATCTCGCCGCTGATCGCGCTGATGCAGGACCAGGTCGACGCGCTGACGGCCCTCGGCGTCCGGGCGGGCTTCCTGAACTCCACGCAGGACTTCGAGCAGCGCCGCGAGGTGGAGCAGGCGTTCCTGGCCGGCGAGCTCGACCTGCTGTACCTGGCGCCGGAGCGGCTGCGTGTCGAGGGCACGGTGCGGCTGCTCGACCAGGGCAAGATCGCGCTGTTCGCGATCGACGAGGCGCACTGTGTGTCGCAGTGGGGCCACGACTTCCGGCCCGACTACCTGATGCTGTCCGAGCTGCACGAGCGCTGGCCCGACGTACCGCGGATCGCGCTGACCGCGACGGCGACCGAGGCCACCCACCAGGAGATCGCGACCCGGCTGAAGCTGGACGACGCGAAGCACTTCGTCGCGAGCTTCGACCGGCCGAACATCCAGTACCGGATCGTGCCGAAGGACAACCCGCAGCGGCAACTGCTCGACCTGCTCCGCACCGAGCACGCGGGCGACGCCGGCATCGTGTACTGCCTGTCCCGCAACAGCGTCGAGAAGACCGCGGCGTTCCTCACCCAGAACGGGATCGAGGCAGTGCCGTACCACGCCGGCCTGGACAGCCGGACCCGCGCGCAGAACCAGGCCCGCTTCCTGCGCGAGGACGGGCTCGTCGTGGTGGCGACGATCGCGTTCGGGATGGGCATCGACAAGCCGGACGTCCGGTTCGTCGCGCATCTCGACCTGCCGAAGTCGGTCGAGGGCTACTACCAGGAGACCGGGCGCGCGGGCCGCGACGGGCAGCCGTCGACGGCCTGGCTGGCGTACGGGCTGCAGGACGTCGTGCAGCAACGGAAGATGATCGACACGTCCGAGGGCGACCTCGCGCACCGGCGCCGGCTGGGCGCGCACCTGGACGCGATGCTCGCGCTGTGCGAGACCGTCGAGTGCCGCCGTTCGCAACTCCTGGCGTACTTCGGCCAGCAGGGCGACGCGTGCGGGAACTGCGACACCTGCCTGACACCGCCCGAGTCCTGGGACGGCACGATCGCGGCGCAGAAGCTGCTGTCGACGGTGTACCGGTTGCACCACGAGCGCGGGCAGAAGTTCGGCGCCGGGCAGCTGATCGACATCCTGCTCGGCAAGGAGACCGACAAGGTCCGGCAGTTCCGGCACGAGCAGCTCACCGTGTTCGGGATCGGCACCGAGCTGAAGGACACCGAGTGGCGGGGCGTGATCCGGCAGCTGCTCGCGTTGCGGCTGCTCGCGGTCGAGGGCGACTACGGCACGCTCGTGCTGACCGAGGACAGCGGCGAGGTGCTCGGTCGGCGGCGCGAGGTGATGATGCGCCGCGAGCCCGAGCGGCTCCGGTCGAAGTCCCGGTCCTCGTCCGGGTCGAAGAAGGCGGCCGTGGACCTGCCGCCGGAGGCCGCGCCGGTGTTCGAGCGGTTGCGCGCGTGGCGCGGCGCGGTCGCCAAGGAGCAGGGCGTCCCGGCGTACGTCATCTTCCACGACGCGACGCTGCGCCAGATCGCGACCGAGCTGCCGTCCTCGCTGACGGAGCTCGGCACGATCAGCGGTGTCGGCGAGAACAAGCTCGCCAAGTACGGCGACGGCGTACTGGAGGCACTCGCCGCGGAGTGATGTCGAAACCGGCGCCGGGTGTTCGACGCGTAGCCAGAGGGCGCGCCGCGCCCGGTCTGGAGGAGCATCATGTCCGCATCGGTGCTGTTGATGTCGATGTCCGTCGACGGGTACGTCGCAGGCCCGAACGACCGGCCGGGCAATCCTGGCGGTGACGAGTTCATGCGGCTGCACGAGTGGTACGTGCAGCCGGACGGGTCGGTCGGCCGTCCCGACGGCGAGCCCGGGTCGATCTGGGACGCGATGCACGCGACCGGCGCGGTCGTCGTCGGTCGGCGTACGGCCGAACAGGTCGACTACTACGGTGGCGAGCACCACGGCGTACCGCTGTTCGTGGTGAGCCACGACCCGCCGGCGGTGCCCTACGAGCGGGTGCATTTCGTCCGCGACATCGAGACCGCGATGGCGCGGGCCAAGGAAGCCGCGGGTGATCGCGATGTGCTGGTGCACGGTGCGATGACGGCGCGGACCGCGCTGGCGGCCGGGGTGCTCGACGAGCTGCAGCTGAGCCAGGTGCCGGTGCTGTTCGGTGCCGGCCTGCGACTGTTCGACGTACTGCCGCACCGGATCGAACTGGAGATCGCCCGCGTGATCGACACCCCGCAGGCCACCCACATCCGCTACCGGGTCAGGTGAGAAGGGGCTCGACGGCCTTGGCCAGCTCGGCCATCCGACGGTCGATACTCCGCCCGCCGTCGGCGAGGATCAGCGCGATCGAGACCCGCTTCGCGGGGACGACGACCAGCAGGCTGGTGTGGTCGGGCATGTCGCCGCGGTGCCCGTACGCATCGCCGAGGCCGAACTGGTCGGTGAAGAGCATCGTCCCGAGGCCGTACTCGAACTCGCCGTCGGTCATCTGGCTGACCAGGTCGGGCGGGATCACCCGACCGCCATACAGTTGGTAGCCCCAACGAGCGACGGTCGGCGCGTCGGCCGCCAGCCCGCCGGGGGCCGCGGCCAGGCTGGCGAAGGCACGGCACGGCAGGTACCCGTCCGGCGCGCCACACGCCGGGTCGTCGTCGACCGCCATGGGCGGCTGCGGCTTCTCCCCGTCCTGGAACGCCGCGTGCCGCAGTCCCGCCGGCGTGGCCAGGTCGCGGCGCAGTGCCGCGGCGAGCGGCAGCCCGGTGAGCTTCTCGATCAGCATGCCGAGCAGTACGTAGCTCGGATTGCTGTAGGCGTAGGCGTTTCCGGGCTCACCGAGCTGTCCGGCGGTCACGAAGTCCAGCGACTGCGCGAGCGTCCAGTGCTTCTCCGGTGCCGCCGCGACAGCTCGGTCGAGCCGGGCCAAGTCGCCCGGCCGATAGTCCGGTACGGCGGCCGTCATCGCCAGGTGCTCCCGGACGGTCGCGTAGTTCGCGGTCAGCCGGTGCGGGACGTACCGCGACAGCGGCAGCTCCAGGTTGGGGCTGCCCTTGCTCGCGAGCAGCAGCACCTCGGCGGCGATGAACGTCTTCGTGATGCTGGCGACGGCCATGCTCGTGTCGGCGCGCAACGGCGTACCGCGGCTGTCCGTGCCGGCGGCGCCCGACCAGATCCAGTGATCGGTGACGACCGCGGCCGTGGCCCCGCGCGAACCGGACGGACTGTCCGGGAACTCGACGATCTGCTCCAGCTCGTCCTGCAGCGCCTTCGCCTTACCCGGCGCGAGGACCTGCGTCCCCGGCGCCGGAAAGGCCGCAGGCGTGTCCGGCGCGGGTACCGGTACCTCTCCCCCACCAGAGCACCCCACCAACGCAATCACCAGGAGGGCGGTCGCGCTCCACCTCATCCTCCGATGATGGCACCGTTCAGACCTGCGAGATGTAGAGCCGGTTGCCGTCGGGGTCGCGGAGGCTGAACATCGGCGGCGTACCGGGCCATTCGAGGAGCTCGTCGGTGTCGACGCCCGCGTCGAGGAAGTGCTGGTGGGCGGCCTTCGCGTCCGGGCTGCCCATCCGGATGCCGGTGTCGACGCCGGCCGGGTTGCCTTCGCTCTCCGGGACCAGGGCGACGCTCGCGGCCGATCCTGCGGGGGCGACAACGAGCCAGCGACCGCCGAACTGCGGCAGCGGTACGTCGAGCTGGACCTCGAAGCCCAGCGTCTCGGTGTAGAACGCCAACGCCCGGTCCTGGTCGCGCACGGGTACGCCGACGGTCCGGATCTCGGTGATGTGGTTCATCGTGGTTCTCCTCGTGGTGTGAAGTGCTTTCACTCAGAGGTAGAAGCCGTCCCGGGCTTTTCGACATGCAAAGAGGCCCCGGACGCCAAAATCGTCCGGGGCCTCTTCGGGAACTACTGACTACTTGGCGACGACCCGCAGTGTGAACTCGCCCTCGCCGTCACCGGTGGAGCGGGACACGATGCCCGCCGACTTCAGCGCGGCCAGGTCCTTGTTGTCGGAGATCCGCGGGCTCAGCGAACCGAGGGCGGCGAAATCGACGTACCCGATCATCACCGCGTTCTTGGTGTCCGGCACCGCCTGCTTGAAGCCGTCCGTCGAGCCGAGGTCGCCGCCCTTCAGCACCTCGTCGGCGTACTCCTTGCTCGTCGCCGCCACCAGCGTGTCGCTGTCCTTCGCGGTCTCGATCGGGATGTTCGCCGACGACCGCTCCCGCAGCAGCGTGGTCAGCTTCTGCACCACCGGCTCGGCCTTCGACGGGTCGGTCTCCATCCGGATCGCGACCTTCGGGCCGTTCGCGGTGTCCTTGTCCATCGCGACCGCGAGGTTCTTGCCGGCCAGCGTCTTCAGGTCGTCCGGCAGCTTCAGGCCGGTCTCCTGGGTGATCTGGTCGATCATCGGCTGCAGGTTCGCGCCGCCGGACTTCTGCAGCTGCTGCCAGGCGGTGTCGATCAGCGACTCGCCGCCGGAGACCGCGATCGCGCCCGCGGTGGTGTTCGGCAGCTTGCTGATCAGGTCCCCGGCGTCGGCGGACCCGGCCTTGACGCTCTTGTCGCCGTGCCCGATGACCTTCAGCTCGACGTACGACGGGTCGAACCGCAGCGCCATCGCCACCGTGGCGTCACCGAGACCGGCCAGCTGGCTGGACTCGACTTTGCCGCTCATCGACGCGAGGGCCTTCACGTCCGCCCAGCCGGACAGGAAGCCCTGCTCGCCGAGCTTGTCGGTGTCCGCCTTGTACTTCGCGTTCTTGCTCAGCGGGTTGTCCTTGGCCGTGGCCACGGCCGCGTCGACAGTCGCCTGGTCCTCGCCGAGGATCATGTAGCCGTCGGTGAACGCCCGGCCCGGCTTCTTGTCCTCGTGCGCGAGCAGCTTGTCCATGCCCTTGGTCGCGGCGTCCTGGTCCTTCACCTGGACGGCGAGCACCGGGACCGGCGAGCTCTTGCCCTCGGCCGGCGGCAGCGCGGCAATCCCGGCTCGGTCGCCCAGCCACGGCTTGATGTCCTTGTCGTAGTCGACGTCGGCGAGGTCGCTGCCGGACGACTTCTTGATCTGCTCGAACAGCTTCTGCCGCAGGTCGTCCTGCTCACCCGTGAGCCCGAGGTTGTCCTTCACCGACGGGAACTTCATCATGAACCGGATCGCGTTGACCTTCTGGCCGGCCGACGGGTTCAGGTCGATGCGGGCGTACCCGACCGCGGTGCCGGGCAGTACGTCGGCCGGCTGCTTGCCGCCGCCACCGAGCTTGCCGTAGGCGAAGATGCCGCCGCCGGCGACCACCAGCACCATCGCGAGTGCCGCGACGATCGGGATCAGCTTGCCGCGCTTCTTCTTCGGCTCCGGCTGCCACTGCTGCGGGCCGCCGTACCCCGGTCCCTGCGGCGGCTGGCCGCCGATGTGCATCTGCTCGTACGACCCCTGCGCCGACTGCCCGTACTGCGAGGCACCCTGCTGCGCGTACTGCTGGCCGTACTGCGGACCACCCGGCTGCGGACCCCCGTGCTGCGGACCCCCGTGCTGCGGCCCGCCGTACTGCTGGCCACCCTGCTGAGGAGCACCGTGCTGCGGCGCACCCTGCTGGGGCGCACCGTACTGCGGACGCTGCTGCGGGCCGCCGTACTGCTGGCCCTGCTGCGGGTAACCCTGCGGGCCCGGCTGCTGCGGACCGGGACGGCCCTGCTGCGGCGGGACGTTCTGGCCCTGCGGCGGACCGTACTGCGGCTGCTGGCCGCCGGCACCTGGGTAGTTCGGTGGCTGGTTCTGGTCGGACATATGCTCCCTCGCTGGCTCCGGTGGCCTCACCGCCGGACCTGCAAAGGTTAGTGGACCGGCGGTGCAGGTTCTGACGCACCAGGTTGCGAAGTGGTTGCAACGGGCTCCGCGCGCCAGGTCGCGGCCGCGATCACCGCGCAGATCAGCGCCGCGCCGACCAGCCACGACACCAACGGTGTCCAGGTGTGCAGCTCCAGCGGCGCGTTCACCAGGTCGCCCACGTGCGCCGCCCGCAACCGCGGGTCGAGCGGGTCGTGCCCGAGCAGCATCCCGACCCCCCAGGACACACCGGAGCCGAGACAGGCGCCGAGCGCAACGATCGCCACCGACCACGGACCGTGGTTACGCAACCACCAGAACAACGCCCCGCCGAGCACCACCGCGACCACGAACCCGATCGCCGTGAACGTCCCGTCCGGCCCGAAGATCCGCGTCATCTGCTCCTCGCCGAGCTCCCCGCCCCGGTCGTCCACCGTGTACTGCGCCAACGGCGAGAACTGCTGCCAAGCCCACCCGGCCACCACCCCGGCCACCAGGAACACCACAACCGTCACCACCACAGCCTTGGCCCACGGCATCCGCGACTCCCCCACCGCCGCCCCACCCAACGACCCGACCGACGAAGGCGCCCCGTACGGCGCAGACTGAAACGACTCCGGTTGACTCACGACGCCAGTGTGACGCATAGCCGTCAACTGGCGAGGCAGGAGGGGCCCAGGAGGGCTTTGAGGTCGGCCATCAGGGAGGAGGTGGGGGTTACGCGGAAGCGGTCGCCGATGCGCATGACGGTGGTTTTCTGGCGGGCCTGGAGGCGGAGGTGGACCTCAGTCATGCCCGGGTGGGACTGGAGGATGTCGCGGAGCGAGTCGACGACCGGTGGGGTGCAGCGGTTCACCGGCATCGTCAGGACGACCGGGCCGCTGGGGCCTTCGGTCAGGTCCGGTACGACGACCTCGTCGCCGCTCAGCTCGACCCGGTCCTCGCGGCGGCGGATCCGGCCCTTCATCAGGATGATCGCGTCGTTGCTGAGCAGATGCGCGTGCAGCTGGTACGCCGAGGAGAACATCATCACCTCGATCGAACCTTCGAGGTCCTCGATCGTGACGATCGCGTAGATGTCGCCGCGCTTGTTCACCTTCCGCTGCACGCCGGTGACCAGGCCGCCGATCGTCACCCGGCTGCCGTCCGGACGGTCCTCGTCCGCGAGCAGCTGCCCGATCGTGCAGTCCGAGCCGTTGGTGAGCACGTGCTCGACACCGAACAGCGGGTGGTCGGACACGTACAGCCCCAGCATGTCGCGCTCGTGCGCCAGCTTGGTGGCCTTGTCCCACTCCTCGATCTCCGGGACGGTGACGGTGAGCCGGCTGTTGCCCTCGCCCTCGTCCGCGTCGTCGTCGCCCATCGAGAACAGGTCGAACTGGCCGTGCGCCTCGTTCCGCTTCAGGTCGATCGCCTCGTCGACGGCCTGCTCGTGCACCGCGACGACCGCGCGCCGTGCGTGCCCCATCGAGTCGAACGAGCCGGCCTTGGACAGCGACTCGATCACGCGCTTGTTGCAGACCGGCAGCGACACCTTGTCGATGAAGTCGACGAAGTCGGTGAACCGGCCCTTCTCCTCGCGGGCCGCGACGATCTCGGCAACCACGTTCACGCCGACGTTGCGGATCGCGGACAGCCCGAAGCGGATGTCCGTGCCGACCGGGGTGAAGTTCGAGTCGGACTCGTTGACGTCCGGCGGCAGCACCTTGATGCCCATCCGGCGGCACTCGTTCAGGTAGATCGCCATCTTGTCCTTGTCGTCCTTCACGGACGTCAGGACGGCGGCCATGTACTCGGCCGGGTAGTTCGCCTTCATGTACGCGGTCCAGTACGAGACCAGCCCGTACGCCGCGGAGTGCGCCTTGTTGAACGCGTAGTCGGAGAACGGCAGCAGGATGTCCCAGAGCGCCTTGATCGACGCCTCGGAGTACCCGTTCGCCTTCATGCCCTCGGAGAAGCCGACGTACTCCGCGTCCAGCACCTCGCGCTTCTTCTTGCCCATCGCGCGGCGGAGCAGGTCCGCCTTGCCGAGCGAGTAGCCGGCCAGGCGCTGGGCGATCTCCATCACCTGCTCCTGGTACACGATCAGGCCGTAGGTGATGCCGAGCACCGGCTCGAGCGCCTCGGCCAGCTCCGGGTGCGGGTAGCTGATCTCCTGCTGGCCGTTCTTCCGGAGCGCGTAGTTCGTGTGGCTGTTCGCCCCCATCGGGCCCGGCCGGTACAGCGCCGTACTCGCGGAGATGTCCTCGAAGTTGTCCGGCTTCATCAGCCGCAGCAGCGCCCGCATCGGGCCGCCGTCGAACTGGAAGACGCCGAGCGTGTCGCCGCGGGCGAGCAGGTCGTACGTCGGCTTGTCGTCGAGGTCCTTGCTGAGCTTGTCCAGGTCGATCTGGATCCCGTGCGCGGCCTCGATGTTCTTGACCGCGTCGTCCATGATCGTCAGGTTCCGCAGGCCCAGGAAGTCCATCTTGACCAGGCCGAGCGTCTCGCAGCTCGGGTAGTCGAACTGGGTGATGACCTGGCCGTCCTGATCGCGGCGCATGATCGGGATCAGCTCGATCAGCGGCTCGCTGGACATGATCACGCCGGCCGCGTGCACGCCCCACTGGCGCTTCAGGTTCTCCAGGCCGCGGGCGGTGTCGACGATCTTGCGGACGTCCTGGTCGCCTTCGTACAGCTGGCGGAACTCACCGGCCTCGGAGTACCGCTTGTGCTGCGGGTCGAAGATCCCGGACAGCGGCACGTCCTTGCCCATCACCGCGGGCGGCATCGCCTTGGTGATCCGGTCGCCCATCGCGAACGGGTAGTCCAGCACCCGGCCGGCGTCCTTGATCGCCTGCTTGGCCTTGATGGTTCCGTACGTGACGATCATCGCGACCCGGTCGTCGCCGTACTTCTCGGTGACGTACCGGATCACCTCGGGGCGGCGGCGGTCGTCGAAGTCGATGTCGAAGTCGGGCATCGACATCCGCTCCGGATTCAGGAAGCGCTCGAAGAACAGACCGTGCAGCAGCGGGTCGAGGTCGGTGATCTTCATCGCGTACGCGCACATCGAGCCCGCACCGGAACCACGGCCCGGGCCGACCCGGATCCCGTTCGCCTTGGCCCAGTTGATGAAGTCGGCGACCACCAGGAAGTACCCGGCGTAGCCCTTCGAGACGATGACCTCGATCTCGTAGTCGGTGCGCTTGCGGACGTCGTCCGGTACGCCGCCCGGGTACCGCTGGAGCAGGCCGGTCTCGACCTCGGAGACGAACCACGACTCCTCGTTGTGGCCCTCGGGGCAGGGGAAGCGCGGCATGAACCGGCCCTCGCCCTCGGTGAAGCCGACGTCGCACTGCTCCGCGATCAGCAGCGTGTTGTCACACGCCTCCGGGAACTCCTTCCAGACCTCGCGCATCTCCGCGGCGGTCTTCACGTAGAACTCGTTCGCGTCGAACTTGAACCGGTTCGGGTCCGAGAGCGTCGAGCCGGACTGGACGCACAGCAGCGCCGCGTGCGACGTGGAGTCCTCGGGCTTGGTGTAGTGCAGGTCGTTGGTCGCGACCAGCGGCAGGTTGAGGTCCTTGGCCAGCTTCAGCAGGTCCTTCTGGATGTCCCGCTCGATGCCGAGGCCGTGGTCCATCAGCTCGCAGTAGAAGTTCTCCTTGCCGAAGATGTCGCGGAACTCCGCGGCCGCGTCGACGGCCTCCTTGTACTGCCCGAGCCGCAGCCGGGTCTGCACCTCGCCGGACGGGCAGCCGGTGGTCGCGATCAGGCCCTGGCCGTAGGTGTTCAGCAGCTCGCGGTCCATCCGGGGCTTGAAGTAATACCCCTCGAGGCTGGCCAGCGAGCTCATCTTGAACAGGTTGTGCATGCCGGAGGTGTTCTTCGCCAGCAGCGTCATGTGCGTGTACGCACCGGAGCCGGAGACGTCGTCGCGGCCCGAGTTCGCGTCGCCCCACTTGACCCGTTTGCGCTCGGTCCGGTGGGTGTGCGGCGTCAGGTACGCCTCGACGCCGATGATCGGCTTGACGTCGTACTTCTTCGCGGTCTTCCAGAACTCGTAGGCGCCGAACACGAACCCGTGGTCGGTGGTCGCGATCGCCGGCTGCCCCATCTCCTGGGCGGTCTTGAACAACTCGTCGATCCGCGCCGCGCCGTCCAGCATCGAGTACTCGGTGTGCACATGAAGATGCACGAAACTGTCGCTGGACGCCATATCGACGCAGACCTCCCAGGGCACGATTCAGGTGGACCGGTACAGCCTATGCGGGCCCTCGGACAGTTCTGAATCGGCTCACCGGCGTGGGACGCTGCCGCCCGCTATCCGGTCAGCAACCGTAGGCGGCGGGCGGGGATCGGCGCACACTCGGGACATGGCGGGCGCGGAGGGAAGTGTCGGGATCGCCGAGCTGGTGGCGACCCTGTCGTACGCCGCCGACCTGGGACTGGGCCAGCCGATGGAGCACTGCCTGCGGCAGACCGTGATCGCGCTCCGGCTGGCCGACCTGGCAGGCGCCGCCGACACCGAGCGGGAGGCGACGTACTACCTCGGTCTGCTGATGAACGCCTACTGCCATGCCGACGCCGCGGAGCAGGCCCAGTGGTTCGGCGACGACATCTCCTTCAAGGGCGACAGCTACGAGATGCTCGCGATGAACACGGTGCAGACGGCCGCGTTCATCCTGAGCCGGCTCGGAGCGCACGGCAGCGCGCTGGCCCGGGTCAAGCGGCTCGCCGCGTTCCCGGTGACCGGCAGGCGAACGATCGAGTCGTGGCTCACCACCCACGCCACGCTCAGCTCGGAGTTCGCGGCGCGGATCGGGCTCGGTCCGGCAGCCGTGGGAGCACTCGGGCAGGCCTACGAGCAGTGGGACGGGAAGGGCGTCCCGATGCGTCTGCGGGGCACGGACATCAGTCTGCCGTCGCGGTGTGTCCAGTTCGCGGGCCCGATCGAGGTGATGGCCCGGCGGCACGGCGTACCGGCGGCGACCGAGACCGCACGCAAGCACTCCGGGTCGCTCTTCGATCCCGGCCTGGCCGACCTGTTCGTCCGGCGGGCGGACGAGGTGCTGTCCGGCCTGGACACGACGGACTGGAGCACAGTCCTCGATGCCGAGCCCCGGCTGGCGCGGCGCGTGTCGGGGGCCGAGCTCGACGAGGTCCTCGAGGCGATGGCCGATCTGGTCGACCTCAAGTCGCCGTACCACGCGGGTCACTCGCGTGGCGTGGCCAACCTCGCCGCCGAAGCGACGAGGCTCGCGGGCCTTCCGGACGCGGACCGGACGCGGCTGTACCGCGCCGGCCTGCTGCACGACCTCGGGCGGCTCGGAATCTCGAACGCGATCTGGGACAAACCCGGGCCGCTCACCGCCGTCGAACGCGACCGCGTGGACCTGCATCCCTACCTGACCGGCAAGATGCTGCTCGCCATCCCGGCGATCGCACCGAGCCGGACGATCGCCGAACGCCATCACGAGCGGCTCGACGGTTCGGGCTACCCCCGTGGCCTCACGGCCGCCTCGCTGACAGCGGCCGACCGGATCCTGGCCGCCGCGGACGCCTACCACGCGATGACCGAGCCGCGCCCGCACCGGGCACCCCTGACCGCCGACCAGGCCGCCGTCCAACTCCGCTCCGAGGTACGCGCGGGACGCCTCGACCCCGACGCGTCCGAGGCGGTACTGCGAGCCGCCGGCCACCGGGCCACCGCCCGCCGGGAAGGCCCCGCCGGGCTCACCGGCCGCGAGGTGGAGGTACTCACGCTGCTCGCCCGCGGCCGGCCGAACAAGCAGATCGCCCGGGAACTCGGCGTCACGCCCAAGACCGTGTCGAACCACATCGAGCACATCTACGCGAAACTCGGCGTGAGCAGCCGCGCCGCGGCGACCCTCTTCGCGACCGGACACGGCCTTGTCGGCAGCTTCGAGCCGGATCCGGTCCGCAGGACCTAGCGTCCGGCCATCAGCGTGGCCGTCCGGGGCGAGCGGCTGGTCAGACGGAGCACCCGCCAACCGAGGAAGGCGACGGCCGCCGTGATCACGACCGCGGCCACCCGTTGCGTCAGGCCTTGCACCGTCGTACCCGTGGTCGCGCCCGTGGCTGCCAGCAGGAGGATCGTCAAGATCCCGAACGCCCGGGTCGGCCCGGCCAGTTCACGCCAGCCGGCGACGCGGCGCATGGCTCGGGACAGCACGAAGGGTGCCGCGACGGTGGCCAGCGCCGAGATCACGAACGAGATCAGGTGCGCCTTGCCGTGCCACGACCCGAACGCGTCCGACGGCGTACATCCCGCGTCGGCGGCGCGGCAGTCGAGCTGGAAGAACGCGTCGCTCATCGTGTCGAGACCCGGCAGCGACAGCGCGACCAGCCAGGCGCCGGCGACACCCGCGCGGCCCGCGGATCGCAGGCTCGGGCTCAGGACGAGGAGCGCGAAGGCGATCGTGACGAAGCCCGCGATCCCGACGGTGAGCCGGTACGCCGTCGCATGCTGTGCGGTCAGTGCGCCGAGGTCGCTGATGTCGTGCCGCGCGGCCGAGTAGCCGCGGCCTTCCGTTGCGCCGAGGACCAGCCAGCCCCCGACGAACAGCAACTGTGCGGCGATCACGCCCGCCGCGAGGCTTCTCCGTACGTCGTTCATGCCGCCAGAGTCGTCGGCTGTACCGCTGCTGTCACGAGGTGTTCGCCTCATGTGCGGCCCAGCCGGACTTCCTACGTTGTGGGGACACGAACCAACCGGAAGGGAACGACCATGACGACCCAAGAACTACCGATGCTTGCCGAGCTGAAGCAGCACGCGCGGGCGAGCTGGGCTGCCGGTGACTTCCCCGCGGTGGCGAAGATGCAGCTGTGGGAGGTCGGTGAGCGACTCGTGCGCCGTGTCGGGATCGGACGCGGCGAAGACGTGCTGGACGTCGGCTGCGGCACCGGGAACGCAGCGCTGCGGGCAGCCGCGGCCGGCGGGAAGGTCGTCGGTGTGGACCTGACGCCCGAGCTGTTCCCGGCCGGCCAGGCGCTCGCCGCGGAGGCGGGAGTCGAGGTGGAGTGGGTCGAAGGAGATGCGGAGGAGCTGCCGTGGGCGGACGAGAGCTTCGACGTGGTTCTGTCGACGTTCGGTGTGATGTTCGCGCCCCGGCACGCGGTCGCCGCTCGCGAGCTGGTCCGGGTACTACGGCCCGGCGGCCGCTTCGGCTGCACGTGCTGGACGCCTGAGGGGCTCCAGGGGGCCTTCTTCCGGATGCTCGGGAGCTACGCGCCGCCGGCCCCGCCGTTCGCCCAGCCGCCGCTGCTGTGGGGCGACGAATCGCATGTCCGCGAACTGTTCGCCGGTACCGCGGTCACCCTTGAGTTCGCCCGCGAAACCGTGCCACTCGCACCGTTCGACTCGCCGGACGAGGCCGTCGACTGGATCGCGACGCGTTTCGGGCCGTTGATGATGCTGCGCGGCATGCTCGAGCAGCGCGGCGAGTGGGACGCGCTGCGCTCGAAGCTCGCCTCGATCTACGTCAGCGGAGCGCCCGCCGAGTACCTCGTCGTCCAGGGAAGGAAGGACGAGAGCTAGCCGTCGACGAGCAGGTCCAGGGCGTGGTCGAGGTCTTCGGGGTACTCCGAGGTGAACTCGACGTACTCGCCGGTGCCGGGGTGGGTGAAGCCGAGGCGCATCGCGTGCAGCCATTGGCGGGAGAGGCCCAGGCGTTCGGCGAGGATCGGGTCGGCGCCGTACGTCAGGTCGCCGCAGCACGGATGGCCGATCGCGGACATGTGGACGCGGATCTGGTGCGTGCGGCCCGTCTCGAGGGTGATCTCCAGGAGGGTCGCGTAGCGGAACGCCTCGAGGGTCTCGTAGTGCGTGACGCTCGGCTTGCCGCCGGCCACCACGCCGAACTTGTAGTCGTGGTGCGGATGCCGGTCGATCGGCGCGTCGACCGTACCGGTGAACGGGTCGGGATGGCCCTGGACGAGCGCGTGGTAAATCTTCTTCACCGTGCGCTCCTTGAAGGCGCGCTTGAGGACGGTGTAGGCGTACTCCGTCTTCGCTACCACCATCAGGCCCGACGTACCCACGTCGAGGCGGTGGACGATGCCCTTGCGTTCGGCGGCGCCGCTGGTGGAGATGCTGAAGCCCGCGCCGGCGAGGTGGCCGATCACAGTCGGGCCGGTCCAGCCGGGCGACGGGTGCGCGGCGACGCCGACGGGTTTGTCCACCACGACGATCTCGTCGTCGTCGTACACGATCCGCAGGTTGTCGACGGTCTCCGGTACGACGGTCACCTCGGACGGCGGCGGGGGGAGTTCGACGTCGAGCAGTACGCCGGCCGCGACCCGGGAGGACTTCGGCGCCGGGGAACCGTCGACGTGGACCAGGCCGGACTCGATCAGCTCGGCGGCCTTGGTGCGGGAGACGCCGAACAGCCGCGACAGTGCCGCGTCCAGCCGCTCCCCCGCGAGACCGTCGGGCACGATGACGGTTCTAGCGCTCACTTGCGCTGCTCCCGGGTGCCGTCCAGCTTGATGCCGCGGAGGGTCTGGATCACCAGCAGTACGGCGGCCGAGGTGACGGCCATGTCCGCGACGTTGAAGATCGCCCAGTGCGGGGTCTGCAGGAAGTCGACCACATGCCCGTGGAACGGCGACGGCTCGCGGAAGATCCGGTCCAGGATGTTGCCGACGGCGCCGCCGAACAGCAGCCCGAACGCGACCGACCAGCCGGCTGAGCCGAGCTTCCGGGAGAGGTAGACCACACCGACCGCAACGGCGATCTGGACCGCGCTGATGTACGGCGTGTACCCGGCGCCGAGGCTGAACGCGGCGCCGGAGTTCCGGATCAGGTTGAACTTCAGCAGACTGCCGATCACGTTCACCGGCTCCCCCGGCGTCAGATGAGCCAACGCGAGCGCCTTCGTCAACTGGTCCAGGAACAACACCACCAACCCCACCCCACCAAACACCACAGTCCACTTCCACGACCTCCCCCCGGCCGCGGGGGTGGACGACGGAGAACCGGCCGACGGGGAGTCGGCCGGTTCGGGGGTGGCTGCGTCCTCCACCTGAGGGGACGAGGTGGGGTCGTTCAGCGGCGTTCCTGGCGTTCTTTGCATGAGATACACAGTGTCGCACGCGGGAACGCCTGCAACCGACCCTTGCCGATCGCGTTCCCGCAGTTCTCGCAGACGCCGTACGTGCCGTCGTCGATGCGGTTCAGCGCGAACTCGATCTGGTTGAGCATGTCACGGGCGTTGTTCGCCAGCGTCAGCTCGTGGTAGCGCTCGAGGGTCGTCGAGCCGACGTCGGCCTGGTCGTTGCCGGCGCCGTCGCTGCCGTCCCGGAACAGACCCACGATCTCCTGCTCGGCCTCGCGGATCTCCTCCTTGAGGTGCTCGACCTCACCCTCCAGCTCCGAGCGCAGCTCGGCGAGCTCGGCGGCGGTCCACGGATCCTCGCCCGGCTTCACCTTGAAGCTCTCGGCCGTATGTGCTGCGGACTTCGCCGGCGCCGTCGCCGGGGTCCTGTTCTCGTTGGTCTTCATGGCCACCCTCTTCGTCTGAGCTTTCTTGGCAGGGGTCTTAGCCGCTGTGCTTTTCGCCGCGGTGGCCGGTGCCGGCTTCTTCACCGCGGAGGTCTTCTTGGCCGGCGAGGTCTTCACCGGGCTTTTCCGAGCCGCTGTCTTCTGAACCGGCTCTGCCTTCTTGGCGGCACTTTTCTTGGCCGCGGCCGTGCGTTGGGGGGCGGACTTCTTCCGTGCCGATGTAGCCATGGTCAGCTACCCCCTGCCTTCGTCGGAGACTGGAGCGGACTGGTCGCAAGACAGTAGGACACGTGTCCAGCACGTGCCAGCCCGACTCGCAGACCGTGGACATAAGGTAGTCGGTTCTTCAAGTCCGCTCGATGTTCCGCACATCACAAGCGTGTTGCAGACATCACTGTCCGTAACACTTCCCAGGTCAGCCCAGTAGTCGCTCGAGCCGTTCCCGGATGTCGTTCTCCTCCCCCTCCACCTCGACCAGCTTGTCCCTGCTGGTCGCACCACGCACCAGACGCACCGCGGACCGCCGTACGCCGAACTCGGCGGCGACCGCCGTCAGGACAGCCTTCGTCGCCTGTCCCTCCACTGCACGGGCCGCCACCGCAACCACCAGCGCCGGTCCGGACGGCCCGTCGTACCGGCCGCCGACCGCTGTCCTGGAAGCCCCCGGCTTGACCCGCAGCAGAATTCTCATACCGGAATTCTTACTGCACCAGTCTTTAACGATTCGTAGTCACCTGGTACGACGCCGTACACTGACAACCGCGAACCGCAAGGCAGTGATGGGGCCATCACCCCGGAGCCGCCGGAAGAACAGTCCGTAGGGACCTATTAGAACCGGCTGCGTCTCGTAAAGGAAGTGGGTGACCGCACTCAGGGTCACCAAGGAGGGTGGTACCGCGCGGTAGCCGGCTCGGTCCGGGTGCTTCGTCCCTCGTCCAGTACAGCAGGACGTGACGAAGGACGCACAACATGGCGGCAGCGCATTCCCCTGGCACCCCCTGGCGGCAGGTCCCCGCCCAGGTCGACTTCCCCGCGCTCGAGCGGGAGGTGCTCACCCTCTGGGACGAGCACGACACCTTCGCCAAGAGCCTCGAACAGTCCGCCGGCGGTACGCCGTGGACGTTCTACGAAGGCCCACCGACCGCGAACGGCATGCCCGGCACCCACCACATCGAGGCCCGCGTCTTCAAGGACGTGTTCCCGCGCTACCGGACCATGAAGGGCTTCTGGGTCGAGCGCAAGGCCGGCTGGGACTGCCACGGCCTCCCGGTCGAGGTCGCGGTGGAGAAGGAGCTCGGCTTCAACGGCAAGCCGGACATCGAGGCGTACGGGATCGCCGAGTTCAACGCGAAGTGCCGCGAGTCGGTGCTCCGGCACGTGGACGCGTTCAACGAGCTGACGGTCCGGATGGGCTACTGGGTCGACCTCGAGCACCCGTACAAGACGATGGACCCGGAGTACGTCCAGTCGGTCTGGTGGTCGCTGAAGCAGATCCACGAGAAGGGCCTGCTGGTCGAGGACTACCGGATCACGCCGTACTGCCCGCGCTGCGGCACCGGCCTGTCGGACCACGAGCTCGCTCAGGGGTACGAGACTGTCGTCGACCCGTCGGTCTACGTCCGCTTCCCGCTGACCTCGGGCCCACTGGCCGGTCAGGCGTCGCTGCTGGTCTGGACGACGACCCCGTGGACGCTGGTGTCCAACACGGCCGTCGCCGTACACCCGGACGTCGAGTACGTCGTGGCCACCGACGGCAACGAGTCGCTGGTGGTCGCCAAGCCGCTGCTGGACCGCCTCGGCGAGGGCTGGACGGTCACCGGTGAGTACGTCGGCCGCGACATGGAGCGCTGGACCTACCAGCGGCCGTTCGAGCTGGTGCCGTTCGACGAGCCCGCGCACTACGTCGTACTGGCGGAGTACGTGACCACCGAGGACGGTACCGGTCTGGTGCACCAGTCCCCCGCGTTCGGTGCGGACGACCTCGCGGTGGGCCGCGCGTACAACCTGCCGGTGGTGAACCCGGTGGACACGACCGGCCACTTCAACACCGACGTACCGCTGGTTGGTGGTCAGTTCTTCAAGAAGGCCGACGAGGACCTGGTCGCAGACCTCAAGACCCGCGGCCTGCTGTTCAAGCACGTCCCGTACGAGCACCCGTACCCGCACTGCTGGCGCTGCCACACCCCGGTCATGTACTACGCGCTCCCGTCCTGGTACATCCGGACCACCCAGGTCAAGGACGCGCTGCTGCGTGAGAACGAGCAGACCAACTGGTACCCGGAGTCGGTCAAGTGGGGCCGGTACGGCGACTGGCTGCGGAACAACATCGACTGGGCCGTCTCCCGCTCCCGCTACTGGGGTACGCCGCTGCCGATCTGGCGCTGCGCCGAGGACCACCAGGTCTGCGTCGGCTCGCTGGCCGAACTGGGCGAGCTGGCCGGCCGCGACCTGAGCGGCACCGACCCGCACCGGCCGTACGTCGACGACATCACGTTCGACTGCCCGACCTGCGGCGCCGAGGCGCACCGGGTTCCCGAGGTGATCGACGCCTGGTACGACTCGGGCTCGATGCCGTTCGCGCAGTGGGGCTACCCGTGGGCGGAGGGCTCGCAGGAGAAGTTCGCGCAGACCTACCCGGCGGACTTCATCTCCGAGGCGATCGACCAGACCCGCGGCTGGTTCTACACGCTGATGGCGATCGGCACGCTGGTCTTCGACGAGTCATCGTACCGGAACGTGGTCTGCCTCGGGCACATCCTGGCCGAGGACGGCCGGAAGATGTCGAAGCACCTCGGCAACATCCTCGAGCCGATCCCGCTGATGGACAACCACAGCGCGGACGCCGTGCGCTGGTTCATGGCCGCCTCCGGGTCGCCGTGGAAGGCGCGCGGCATCGGGCCGAACGTGCTGAACGAGATCACCCGGAAGGTGCTGATCACCTACTGGAACACGGTCGCGTTCCACGCGCTGTACGCGCGGCTCGCCGACTGGTCGCCTGCCGACGCGCCGGCGGTGCCGGAGCGGAGCGTGCTCGACCGGTGGCTGGTCAGCGAGACGCACCGGCTGGTGCGCGACACGGACGCGGCGTACGCGGACTTCGACACGCAGCGGCTCGGTTCGCTGATCAACTCGTTCGTCGACGTGCTCTCGAACTGGTACGTCCGGCGTTCGCGCCGCCGGTTCTGGGCCGGTGACACCGGCGCGCTGGCGACGCTGCACGAGACGCTCGAGGTGCTGACCCGGGTGCTGGCGCCGCTGATGCCGTTCGTCACCGAGCGGGTCTGGCAGGACGTGTTCCGCCCGGTCACGCCCGGCCTGGCGGAGTCCGTGCACCTGACGAGCTTCCCGGCGTACGACGAGACGCTGATCGACGACGTACTGGCGCAACACATGTCGATGGCCCGCCGGGTCGTCGAGCTCGGCCGGTCGGCCCGCGCCGAGGCAAAGGTGAAGACCCGGCAGCCGCTGGCCCGGGCGCTGGTCGGATCCGCCGCGATCGCGGACCTGTCCCCCGAGTTGCTCCAGGAGATCGCCGACGAGCTGAACGTCGGCACCGTCGCGCCGCTGTCGTCGGCCGGGGCGGACCTGGTCGAGTTCGCTGCCAAGGGCAACTTCCGGGAGCTCGGCAAGCGGTTCGCCAAGCAGACCCCGGTGGTCGCGGCGGCGATCGCGGCCGCGGACGCCGGTGCGCTGGCGGCCGCGCTGAAGGCGTCCGGTACGGCGACCGTCGTGGTCGACGGCGCGGACGTCGAGGTCAGCGCCGCCGAGGTGCTGGTGTCCGAGCGGCCGAAGGAAGGCTGGTCGGTGGTCAACGAGCAGGGCGAGACCGTTGCCCTCGACCTCGAGGTGACACCGGAGCTGAAGCGGGCCGGCCTGGCGCGTGAGGTGGTCCGCACGCTGCAGGAGGCCCGGAAGAACGCCGGGCTCGAGGTGTCGGACCGGATCAAGGTCTGGCTGACCTCGACCGACGCCGAACTGTCCGATGCCCTCGGCAAGCACGCCGACGAGATCGCCCGCGAGGTCCTCGCCGTCGAGCTGAACCAGTCGGCACCGTCGGAGTCCGACGCTGCCACCGGCACCGAAGAGAACCTGCAACTCACCTACTGGCTGACCAAGGCCTGACCGGCTGTCACTGCGGTGGGACCGTCAGTCAAACGGGTCCCGACATGCAGAAGAGGCGGTGCCGCCGGATAGCACCGCCTCTTCTCAGGAACTACTCAGACGCCGTGGCCGCCGTGGGCCTGGGCGCGGGCCTCGGGACGGAAACCGTTCCGCGGGCTCAGCGTGTCGTCGCCGTTGCCGAGCGCCTTGAGCTGCTCGGTGAAGTAGGTCTTCAGGCGGCTGCGGTACTCCCGCTCGTACGCGTGCAGGTCGTCGATGGTGCGCTCGAGCTGGCCCTTCTGCTTCTCCAGGGTGCCGAGCATCTGCGCGCGCCGCTCGGCGATCTCGCCGTCGAGCTTCTCGGCGCGGGCGCGGGCCTCACCGGTCATCCGGTCGGCCTTGCCGCGTGCCTCGTTCTCCAGCCGCTCCGCCTTGGCGCGGGCCTCGCCGATGATCTTGTCGGCGGTGTCCTTCGCCTCCTGGACCAGGTCGTCGGAGTGCTTGGTGGCCATCTCCAGCAGCCGCACGGCGGAGCTGGACGCGTCACCGACCGTGCCGGCCGCCGCGGCCGCCCCGGGAGCAGGTGCCACCACCGGCGGCTTCTCCTCGGGCTTCTCGACCACGACCGGGGGCTTCGGCTGCTGCACGACGGGCGGCAGCGCGGCGGTCTGGTCGACCGGCCGCTGCTGGTCCGCGCCTGCGCGCTGGGCCGCCGCGAGCTTGGCCCGCAGCTCCTCGTTCTCGGCGAGAAGTCGCTCGAGCTCGGCTTCCACCTCGTCGAGGAAGGAGTCGACCTCTGTGACGTCGTAGCCCTCCCGTAGTCGGACGGGCGTGAACTGCTTCGAGCGGACGTCATCCGGCGTCAGCGGCATCTTTCACCTCGTTTGTCTGTGTCTTGGCGGAGTCCCCGTGGTCTCGCCTTGGCGACTCAGTAGATCACGTTATCGCTTCGTTGTCTTAGAACGGAATCCGGGCTCTATCTACCCACTCCTCGCGGTCTCACCCTTACAACGATCGAAGGGCCGTGGAGTTGATGGCCATCGCCACCGAGACGATCACGAACAGCATCAACGCGGACAGATCGATCCGCACACCACCCGCCCCGATCGGCGGCAGGATCCGCCGCAACGGCTTCAGGAACGGGTCCGTGATCGAGTAGATCAGCTCGAACAGCAGCAGCAGCGGGCCCTTCGGGTGCCACTGCGGCGCGAACATCACGATCAGCCCGAGGACGAACCGCGCCACCAGCACCAGGAAGAAGGCGAGCAGCACCCAGTACAGAACGATGAGGACGAGCGCTAGAGCATTCATGTCGACAACGAGTGTAGAAGACGCCGGAAGTGGGATCGCGAACCAGAGCCTCAGCTCTGGTTGTAGAACCCGTCCGCGGCGATCTTCTCCTTCTCCTCGGCGGCGACCGTGACGTTCGGCGGGCAGACCAGGAACACCTTGGTGGTGATCCGCTCGATCGAGCCCCGGCAGCAGAAGATCAGCCCGGCGGCGAAGTCCACGAGCCGCTTCGCGTCGGAGTGATCCATCTCGGTCAGGTTCATGATGACGGGCGTGCCGTCGCGGAAGTGCTCACCGATGACGCGCGCCTCGTTGTAGCTGCGCGGGTGCACGGTGGTGATGCGGGCCAACTCGGTTACCTCCGGGGACGGCGCGACCCCGCGCCGGTCTGGGAACTTGCTGACCGTGGCACCGCTCGGCTCCGGTCGCTCCTCGCGGTGCTCCCGGGTCTCGCGGCTCTCCCGGCCGGCAGCCACCGGCACGGTTTCCTGGGAGTCCCCGTCGACTGCCTCGTCGAACTCTTCGTCGAACTCGTCGTCGTACGTGTCGTCATAACGGGCGTTGTAGCGCTCCCCGTCCTCGACCAAGCCGAGGTACACACCCATCTTGCGCAGTGCGCCGCTCATGGCCCCTCAGCACCTCGATCCGGTTCGACGACAACAGTGAGCAGGAAGCGAAACCCGCTCGATGTCGACACTAACCCAGTGGAGACCGCGTACCGAGTAATGCGCGCCCGAGCCGAACGTGTGTCGCACCCTGCTTGATCGCGGCCTCCAGATCACCGGTCATCCCGGCCGATATCCAGTCCGCACCGGGATGTTCGGAGCGTAGCCGCAACGCTACGTCGCGCAGTCCCGCAAAGGCTTTTTCAGGTTCCGCACCGAGCGGCGCGACGGCCATCACACCACCGAGCTCGAGCCCCTCGGCCGTGGCGATCGCCGCGGCGAGTTCCGGTACGTCGGCGGGCGCGACCCCGCCCCGGCTCGCTCCGGTCGCCGCGTCCGCGGACCCGTACGCCGCCAGGCTCACCTGGATCAGGCACCGCACCGGCTTCTGCTCGGCGACCGAGGCCTTCGACAGCGCGTCGACGAGCGACGACCGGTCGACCGAGTGCACGACCGACGCGTACCGCACCACCGAGCGTGACTTCTTCGACTGCAACTGCCCAACGAAGTGCCAGACCAGGTCCGGGCAGTCCGGCGCCTTCTCCTTCAGCTCCTGCTCGCGGTTCTCCCCGGCGTCGGTGACCCCGAGGTCCGCCAGCGCCCGTACGTCGCTGACTGGGAAGGTTTTGGTGATCGCGACGAGGGTCACCTCGTCCCGGGCCCTCCCGGCCGCCTGACAGGCCTTCTCGATCCGCTCCTGCACCTGCTCCAGGTTCGCCCGGAGCTCGTCGGCGCGGCTCACGCCGAGGCCAGCCTGATCAGGCCCGCCATCCGGCCACTCTCCGGACCTTCCCGGCGGTACGAGTACAGACTCTCGGACTCGATCGTGCAGGCGGTCGCGTCGACCACGTCGACGTCGAGCTCGGCCAGCTGCGCCCGGACGCCGGCCGCGACGTCGAGCGCCGGCGTCCCCCAGCTCGTCTCGGAGTACGACGCCGGCACCTGCGCGGCAACCTCGGCCCGCATCTCCTCGGGTACTTCGTAACACCGGCCGCAGGCGTACGGCCCGAGCACGGCGGTGATCCGGCCGGCGCCGAGCTCACGCATCGCGTCCACGGTCGCCGGGACGATGCCGACGTACATGCCCTTGCGGCCGGAGTGCGCGGCGCCGATCACGCCGTCGGCAGACAGCAGCACCGGCAGGCAGTCGGCGGCGCGGACCGCGAGGACGACGTCGGTGCGGGTGGTGACCAGGCCGTCCGCCTTCGGGGACGGGCTCAGCGGCAGCTCGTCCTCCGCACGGACGACGTGGACGTCGCGGCCGTGCACCTGATGGAGGACGACGACCTTCTCGACGGGTACGCCGAACTCGGTCGCGACCTGCCGGAAGTTCGCCCGTACGCCGTCGACGTCCGGGCCGGCCGCGGTGCCGAGGTTGAACTCGCCGTACGGCGGTTTGCTGGCGCCGCCGTACCGATCGGTGAACGCGACCCGGGCGGCGGAGAGAACCTCGTCGTAGCCGAACACGAGTGAAGATTACCCAGCCGCGACCCCGACGGCGTGCTCGGCCGCGCGGCGGTACGCCTCGTCGAACGCCCGCTCGGCCGGGACCTCGACGTCAGGAGCGACGCCCGTACCTTCCCAGTTCGTCCCGGAGACCTGGTTGACCGAGCGCGCCACCGGCACCGAGGCCTCGAGTTGTTCGTGCAGCTTGAAGCCGCGGCGCGGGTGCGCACCCCCGGCGGTCCGCTCCCCGACGACGACCCCGCGCTTGAACTGCTGCAGGTTGTACGCCAGTTCCTCACCGCCCGAGAACGTCGATGCACTGGTCAGCACCCAGATCGGCTTGCTGCCGTCGTACCGCGGACCCGGGACGTACGCCGGTGTCCAGAACTGGCGCGTCGTACCGTCGGCCCGCGTGACCAGGTCCTGCAGGTGGATCGGCTCGGCGGAGTCGAACAGGTAGCCGCAGACGAACGCGACCTGGTCGGGCGATCCGCCGAGGCAACGGCGCAGGTCGAGGATCAGCGCGTCGGTCGACGCCAGCAGCGACAGCGCGGCCGTGACCGCGGTGGCGGCGTGCTCGGGCGGATACAGCAGCGGCCGGATCTCGAGCAGTCCGATATTGCCGTCGAGCCGTTCGACGCGGGCCATGCCGCCGGCGTCGAGGGCGGCCCGGCGGCGCCAGTGCGCCTCCTCCGCCACCGGGTCGGTCTCGTCCGGCAGCCCGTCGCGACGGAACACGAGCCGCAGGTGCTTGTCGCGATTGCCCTGCTGGAGGTCGGCGGTGACGCGTTCGGCGAGTGCTTCCGGGGTGCGGAGTTCGTCGTACGCGCCGTCGCCGACCGCTGCCGCGAGCCGGGCCGCAACCTCGGTGCCGACCTCCGGGAAGACGTAGTGCTCGCCGACCAACGCACCCAGGCGGCCGAGGACGGACCTGATCTCTTCGGTTTCCATAGCAGGAGTAGAGCATCCGGATTGACAAAGCGTCAAGAAATCTCGACGCTTGATTCATGGCGGAGATCATCGATCACCTGGAGGTGTCGAGCGCCGCGCAGTTCAAGGCGCTCGGACATCCGTTGCGGCATCGGCTGCTGTTCGCGCTCGGGCAGGAGGCGGCGACGATCAGTCAGCTCGCGGCCGCGCTCGGGACGGCGAAGGGCAACGTGGCGCATCATCTGGGGGTGCTGCGCGATGCCGGGATGGTGCACGTGGCGGAGACCCGGCAGGTGCGGGGCGGGACCGAGCAGTACTACCGGCGGTCCGTGCGGCGGTTCGGGTTCACCGGTGAGGGCGCGCGGGCGAACAACACCGTCGCGCTGCAGGCGGTCGCGGCCGACCTGGAGACGGCCGACGGCGACCCGCTGTTCACGGTGCGGAACCTGCGATTGACGGCAGCCCAGGCCGAAGAACTCGGCGCGACCCTGAGCGAACTGGTCGACGGGTTAGGCGACGCCGGACCGGACGAGGCGCGGTACGGCGTCGTGGTGTCGGTGTACCGGCCGCGCCAGGCGTGAGCCCGGTTACTTGAGGAAGTCGGGGATGTCGAGGTCTTCCTCGGGCTCCTGCTTCTTCGGCTTCGGGGTCTGCGGGCTGTGCGGCGTGACGCCGCCCGTCGCGCTGCTCGGGCCGTTGGTCGGCCAGGAGTGCTGGGTCGACGGGGAGGCCGGGGTGTGCGGGGCGTTCCCGGACTGGACTGTGCGTACTCCGTCGCCTGCTTGCGGGCGGGCGGAGTTCGTCGTACCGGTGCGGGGCTCCGTCGGGGCCGGGACCGGGACGGTGTCGTCGGTCTGCGGGGTGGCCGAAGGTGCCGCCTGCGGCTGACCGGACTGCTGGCCCGGGACTGCTTGGTGGGAGGTCGCGCCCAGAGTGGAGTTGGCAGCCTGGTCGAAGCCGCCCTGACCAGCACCCGCCTGACCAGCACCCGCCTGACCAGCACCGGCCTGGCCTGCGCCCGGCCCGAAGCCGCCCTGACCCGCGCCAGGCTGGCCGAAGCCGCCCTGGTTGGCGGGTGGGGGTGGGGTCTGGGTCGGGTTGGAGACCGTCATCGGCTGCGAGTAGTTCTGGGTGGCCGGGCGGGAGGACTGCGGCCGGGCCTGGTTCATGGCCTGCTCGCGGCGCTTCGGCATGCCGCCGTCGAAGCCGGCCGCGATCACCGTGACCCGGACCTCGTCGCCGAGCGCGTCGTCGATCACCGCGCCGAAGATGATGTTCGCGTCCGAGTGCGCCGACTCCGACACCAGCTGCGCGGCCTCGTTGATCTCGAACAGCCCGAGGTCGGAGCCACCCGCGATCGACAGCAGCACGCCGTGCGCGCCCTCGATGCTTGCCTCCAGCAACGGAGACGAGATGGCCGCCTCGGCGGCCGCGACCGCGCGGTCCTCGCCGCGGGACGAGCCGATGCCCATCAGCGCGGAGCCGGCGTTCGACATGACCGCCTTGACGTCCGCGAAGTCCACGTTGATCAGACCCGGGGTGGTGATCAGGTCGGTGATGCCGGAGACGCCCTGCAGCAGCACCTGGTCGGCCTGCTTGAACGCGTCCAGCACGGACACGGCCCGGTCGGAGATCGTCAGCAGCCGGTCGTTCGGGATCACGATCAGCGTGTCGACCTCCTCGCGGAGGGTGCTGATGCCGTCCTCGGCCTGGGTCGCGCGGCGCTTGCCCTCGAAGGAGAACGGCCGGGTCACCACACCGATGGTCAGCGCGCCCAGCGACCGGGCGATCCGCGCCACCACGGGCGCGCCGCCGGTGCCGGTGCCGCCGCCCTCGCCGGCCGTGACGAAGACCATGTCGGCGCCCTTGAGCGCCTCCTCGATCTCCTCGGCGTGGTCCTCCGCGGCCTTCTGCCCGATCGCCGGGTTCGCCCCGGCGCCGAGGCCGCGGGTCTCCTCCCGGCCGATGTCGAGCTTGACGTCCGCGTCGCTCATCAGCAACGCCTGGGCGTCGGTGTTGATGGCGATGAACTCAACGCCCTTCAGACCGTGCTCGATCATCCGGTTGACGGCGTTCACGCCGCCTCCGCCGATGCCGACGACCTTGATGAGTGCCAGGTAGTTCTGCGGTGCCGCCACGTCCGCGCCTCTCGCCTCGTTCGTTTCCCGTTGTCCAGCGAAAAGACTGAACCTCAAGTGGATGCTTAGAGTTATGTCAACTTTAGATTACGCGGAACGCTACGGGACGCTTCCCGCCAAAGTCCACGCGCCTCGCCGCGAGATGCCGGTCACCGTTTTTCCCCTTTGGTGACAGGGAGATCGGGCGCCGAGACGTCGTACACCTTCGCGTCCCGCTTCATCAGCACGCTCAGTACCTCGGCCTTGCGCGCACTGTCATCGGAACTACCCCAAACGACCTTCACCCCGGAGCTGAGGTTCAGGGTGATCGAGTCCGGCGACGTCGCCGTGATCGATCCCACCTGGGTCCGCAGGGACTCCGGGAGCGCCGCCGAGACCGTCACCACCGAGTGCACGGTGACGTCCCGCCGGACACCGGTGACCCTCGCCTCCGGCAACCCGGCCGGCCGGTCCGGCACCGTCCGGTACGACGTACCCGTGGCGTCCACCAGCTCGTACCGCGAACCGTCGGTGACCACCACGACCGGGACCCGTTCGGTGACCACGATCACGATCTTCCGCGGCCACGCCCGGGTCACCTGCGCGTCCGCGACCGCCGGGATGGTGCGCACCCGGTCCGCGATCGCCCGCAGGTCGACCTTCGCCAGCGGGGTGCCGATCGGGGCCGCCGCGGTCTGCTCGATCGTTGCCACCGGCACCGTGTCGGCGCCGCTGATCCGGACCCCGGAGACCGCGAACACAGAGGAGAAGTAGAACAGCCAGACGATCACGCCGGCCAGCGCGACCAGCCCGCCGCCGATGGCCCAGGGCAACCAGCTACGCCTGCGCACCAGCCGTAGCCGGCGCGCGAACCGCTGCTCCGCCCGAGCGAGGTCAACGCTCTGGGTCATACAAGGAACCCCACCCTTTTACGAAACCACAGGGGTGACGGCCTCCGGCGCAGGCTCGCGGGTGAGGCTGCGTTCGGCCAGCAGACCAACGACTTCCGGCCCGATCAGCGTCACATCACCGGCCCCGAGCGTGACCACCAGGTCGCCCGGCTCGGCCAGGTCCGCGACCAGCCGCGGTACGGCGGACCAGGACGGCTCGAACCGGACCTGGTCCGGCTTCAGCGGCACGTGGTTCGCGATCAGCGCACCGGTGACGCCGGGCTCCGGGTCCTCGCGGGCCGCGAAGACGTCCATCACCACGACCTCGTCGGCCAGCGCCAGCGCCTCGGAGAACTCGGTCGCGAAGATCCGCGTCCGGCTGAACAGGTGCGGCTGGAAGCACGCGATCACGCGCCCCTCCCCCGCCACCTGACGGGCCGCGGTGAGGTCGACGGCCAGCTCGGTCGGGTGGTGCGCGTACGAGTCGAACACCCGGACGCCGTCCTCGAGCCCCTTGAACTCGAACCGCCGGCCGGTCCCGGTGAACGCGGCCAGCCCCTCGGCCAGGTCGGCCGCGGAGAACCCGAGCCCGAGGCCCGCGCTGAGGGCGGCGGACGCGTTCAGCGCGTTGTGCTTGCCGGCCTGCTGCAGGTTCACCACCGGCAGCTTGCGTCCGTGGTACACCGGCACGAACGACTGCGTGGCCCCGGTCGCCGTGAGCTCGGTCACGCGCAGGTCCGCGTCCTCGGACTCGCCGTACGTCCGGACGTCGATCCCGCGGTCGCGCGCGTACGACGCCAACTGCCGCGCGCCGGCGTCGTCCTGGCAGATCACCATGAACCCACCGGGCAGCACCCGGGCGCAGAACTCCTCGAACGCCTTCCGGTAACTGGCCTCGTCACCGTAGTTGTCCAGGTGGTCCGGCTCCACCGACGTGACGATCGACACCTCGGGCGAGTACGTCAGGAACGACCTGTCCGACTCGTCCGCCTCGGCGACGAACAGGTCGCCGTTGCCGTCGTGCGCGTTCGACCCGGACTCGTTGAGGTTCCCACCGATCGCGTACGACGGGTCGGCGCCGCAGTGCTGCAGCGCGACCGTGAGCATCGACGTGGTGGTGGTCTTGCCGTGCGTACCGGCGACCGCGATCGTCCGGCGGCCGACCATCACCGACGCCAGCGCGGCGGCCCGCGGCAGGATCGGGATGCCGGCCGCGCGGGCGGCGACCACCTCGGGGTTGGTCTCGCGGATCGCGGTGGAGACCACCACGGTGTCGACGGCGGCCACGTGCTCCGCCTCGTGCCCGACCCAGCAGGTCGCGCCGAGCGCCCGGAGCGCGGCGAGCACCTTGCCGTCCTTGGCGTCCGAGCCGGACACCTCGATCCCGCGGGACGCCATGATCCGGGCGATGCCGGACATGCCGGCGCCGCCGATGCCGACGAAGTGGACCCGGCCCAGCTTCTCGGCCGGCAGCAGGGTGTCAGGAGCGGTGACGATCACGACGCAGACCTCACCACATCGAGGATGATCCGCGCCAATCGGTCGTCGGCGTCGGTCCGGATGACACCGGTCGCGGCTGTGGACATGGCTGTCAGACGCTCGCGGTCGAGCAGAAGTTGCGGCACGTTCGCCCGCACCCAGTCGACAGTCAGCTCCGCGTTGTCGATCAGCACGCCGCCGCCGGCGTCGATGACCGGTTTCGCGTTCAGCCGCTGCTCACCGTTACCGATCGGCAGCGGAACGTAGATCGCCGGCAGGCCGACGCCGGACACCTCGGTCACGGTGTTCGCGCCCGAGCGGCAGACCACCAGGTCGGCGGCGGCGTACGCCAGGTCCATCCGGTCGACGTAGTTCAGTACGACGTACGGCAGCGGCCCGGTCCGCGGCACCTCGAGGGTGTTCTTCGGGCCGATCGCGTGCAGCACCTGGATGCCGGCCGCCTGCAGGTCCGCGGCGGCACCGGAGACGGACTCGTTGATCCGCTGCGCGCCCTGTGATCCACCGGTCACGAACAGCGTCGGCGCGTCCGGGTGCAGCCCGAAGAACTGCCGTGCCTCGGCGCGCAGCGCGGCCCGGTCCAGGGTGGAGATCGCCCGCCGGATCGGCAACCCGACGTACTCGGCGTGCGGCAGGTCGGAGCCCGGGAACGAGGTCTTCACGTTCTCGGTGCAGTACTTCGCGGCGAACTTGTTCGCGATCCCCGGCACCGCGTTGCCCTCGTGCACGACGATCGGGGTCTTGCGCCGCCAGGCGGCGACGTACGCCGGCGTCGACACGTAGCCGCCGAAGCCGACCAGGACGTCCGCCTTGGCCTCGTCGAGCGCCTTCCGCGCGGCGCTCACCGAGGCGAGCATCTTGCCCGGTACGGCGAACAGCGCGGGCGTGGGCCTGCGCGGCAGCGGCACCGGGGGGATCAGCTCGAGCCGGTACCCGGCCTCGGGCACCACCCGGGTCTCCAGGCCGCGCTCGGTCCCGAGGGCGAGGATCTCGATGGTCGGGTCGATCCGGCGCAGAGCGTCCGCCGTGGCGATCAGGGGTGAGGTGTGGCCGGCGCTACCGCCACCGGCCAGAACGATGCTGGGCACAGCTTTCAACGCTCCCGCGGTTTCACTTGTGTGTCTTCATCCAGCTGAAACGAGGTCGCCTGGATTCTTTCAGAGCGGCCTGCGCAGCCGGCTCGGCCTTCGCGAAGGACAGCAGCATGCCGATCGCGATCATCGTCGGCAACAGTGCGGACCCACCGTACGACACCAACGGGAGCGGAATACCCACGATGGGTAGCAGTCCGATCACGGCGCCCAGGTTGACCACGGCCTGGGACATGATCCAGATAGTGATCCCGGCCGCCGCGTAGCGGACGAACGGCTGGCTGTTCCGGGTCGCGATCCGCACCCCGGCGTAGGCCAGCGTGAGGAACAGCGCGAGCACGGTGAGCGACCCGACCAGGCCGAGTTCCTCACCGATCACCGAGAAGATGAAGTCGGTGTGTGCCTCCGGCAGGTTGCTCCACTTCTGCCGGCTGTTGCCAATGCCGACGCCCCACCAGCCGCCGGTCGAGAGCGCGTAGAACGAGTGGTACGCCTGCCAGCCGACGCCGGTCGGGTTGGAGAACGGGTCCATGAACGAGGTCACCCGCTGCATCCGGTACCGCTCCGCGATCACGAAGTAGGTCGCCACCGATCCGACGACGGCGATCAGCGAGACGAACAGCCGGGTCGGGGCGCCGACGATCCAGATCATGCCGATCATCACGCCCATCAGGACCAGCGCCGTACCCAGGTCGTGCTGGCCGACCACCAGGGCGATCACCAGGCCGCAGACCGGGACCATCGGCACCAGCAGGTGCTTCCACTGGGTGAGCAACTTCTCCTTGCGGGCGTAGAGGTCCGCACACCACAGCACCATCGCGAGTTTCGCGAACTCGCTCGGCTGGATCTGGAGCGGCCCACCGAGCCGCAGCCAGTTCGTGTTGCCCTGCACCCCGACGCCGAGGCCGGGGATGAACGTGAGCACCAGCAGGAAGACCGAGCCGAGCAGCGCGGGGTAGGCGAGCATGCGGAAGTGCCGGGGCGTCATCCGGGAGGCGATGTAGGCCATCGGCAGGCCGGCCCCGACCCAAATCAGCTGCCGGCTGAAGATGGTGTAGCTGCTTCCGTACACCCGCAGTGACAGCACGCTGGACGCCGACAGCACCATCATCAGTCCGAGCACCAGCAGCAGGCCGGTCGCACCGAGAACGATGTGGTACGACGTCAGCGGCCGGTCGAGCACGTCCTTGACCGCCGTCATCAACGGGCGCTCGGTGCTCTTCTTCTGATCCGGCTGATCCGCGACCGACGTCACCTGATCACCCCAGTCGGCGAACGGCTTCGGCGAAGGCGTCGCCGCGGGCTCCGTAGTTGGCGAACATGTCCCAGGACGCGCAGCCGGGGGCGAGCAGCACGGTGTCACCCACCTGTGCGAGCTTCGCCGCCTCCCCCACCACGATCTCCATGGCACCAGTGTCCGTTGACTCGACGACGATCCTCGGGACATCCGGTGCGTGTCGCTCGAGAGCTTCGGCGATCACGGCCTTGTCCTGGCCGAGCAGGACGACGGCACGCAAACTCCTCCGGGCGGCGATCACGAGGTCGTCGAACGTCGCCCCCTTGGCCTGACCGCCGGCGATCCACACCACGTGCTCGTACGCGAGCAGCGAGGCCTGCGCGGCGTGCGGGTTGGTGGCCTTCGAGTCGTCGACATAGTTGACCCCGGCAACCTCCGCGACGTGCGCGATCCGGTGCGCGTCCGGCCGGAACCTGCGCAGCGCGTCGCGCACCGCGGTCGCCGGCACGCCGAACGAACGAGCCAGCGCGGCCGCCGCCAGCGCGTTCGCGACGTTGTGCGGCGCGGGCGGCGTGATGTCGCCGATCGTGGCCAGCTCGAGCGCGGACGTCGACCGCTGCTCGATGAACGCCCGGTCGACCAGCAGGTCGTCGACGATCCCGACCATCGAGAGTCCCGGCGTACCGAGGGTGAAGCCGATCGCGCGGCAGCCCTCGATCACGTCGGCCTCCTCGACCAGGTGTTCGGTGGCCGGGTCCGCGACGTTGTACACGCACGCGACCTGGCAGTTCGCGAAGATCCGGCCCTTGTCCGCGGCGTACGCCTCGAGCGAGCCGTGCCAGTCGACGTGGTCCGGGGCGATGTTCAGCACGGCGGCCGAGTGCGCCGACATCGAGTGCGTGAAGTGCAGCTGGTACGACGACAGCTCGACCGCGATCACGTCGTACGGCTCGGGGTCCAGCACCGCCTCGAGCAGCGGCAGCCCGACGTTGCCCGCGGCAACGGCCCGGTGGCCGGCCGCCCGCAGCATCGCGGTCAGCATCTGCACGGTCGTGGTCTTGCCGTTGGTGCCGGTGATGCACAGCCAGGGCGCCGCGTTCGCCGGGTCCCGGAGCCGCCAGGCGAGCTCGATCTCGCTCCAGATCGGCACGTCGCGCTCGGCCGCCTGGGCGAGCAGCGGCGCGTGCGGCGGTACGCCGGGCGAGGTCACGACGACGTCGACGTCCTTCGGCAGCTCCGCCGTACTGCCCGGGCCGAGCGTGATCGTGGCGCCGAGCGTCTCCAGGATCCGCGCCTTCTCGCGCAGCGCCTCGGTGTCGCGGTCGTCCAGTACGACGAGGTGCTCCGCGCCGGCCTGGAGCAGGGAGTCGGCGCAGGCGTAGCCCGCCGTACCGAAGCCGAGCACGACGAACCGCGTCGTGTCCCAGCCCGCGTCCGTACGCGTCCTCATCCGGTCACCCACTCCGCGTAGAAGATCCCCAGACCGATCACCACACACAGGCCCTGGATGATCCAGAACCGGATCACCACGTTGACCTGCTCCCAGCCGAGCATCTCGAAGTGGTGGTGCAGGGGCGCGATCAGGAACAGCCGTTTCCCGACCCCGGTCGCCTGTTTGGTGATCTTGAAGTAGCCGACCTGCAGGATCACCGACGCGGTGATGACGACGAACAGGCCGCCGAGGACCAGCACCAGCAGCTCGGTGCGGGTCATCACGGCCATGCCGGCGAGCGCGCCGCCGAGCGACAGCGAACCGGTGTCGCCCATGAAGATCTTCGCCGGCGAGGCGTTCCACCACAGGAACCCGAACAGCGCACCGGTCAGACAGGCCGCCACGACCGCGAGGTCGCGTGGATCCCGGACCTCGTAGCACTTCGCGCCGACGCCCCGCTCGGTCGCGCAGCTCTGGTTGAACTGCCAGATGCAGATCAGCGTGTAGGCGCCGAACACCATCATCGACGCGCCGGTGGCCAGACCGTCCAGGCCGTCGGCGAGGTTCACACCGTTGGACATGCCCGCGATCAGCAGCAGGATCCAGATGATCACCAGGATGGCCGGCAGCTCCAGCCAGCCGATGTCGCGGATGAACGAGATGAACGGCGACGCCGGCCGCTGCCCGCGGTCGTCGGGGAACTGCAGCGCGAGCACCGCGAAGATCACCGCGACCAGCGTCTGGCCGGCCAGTTTCGCCTTGCTGCGCAGGCCGAGGCTGCGCTGCCGGAAGATCTTGATGAAGTCGTCCAGGAACCCGACCGCGCCCATGCCCGCGAACAGGAACAGCACCAGCAGCGCCGACGCGCTCGGCCCGCTGCCGGCGCCGGTGGTGAGCATCACGAACACCTTCGCGGAGAAGTACCCGACGATGGTGGCCGCGATGAACACGGTGCCGCCCATGGTCGGCGTACCGCGTTTGATCATGTGCGACTTGAGGCCGTCGTCGCGGATCTCCTGGCCGTAGCCGCGTTTGGCCAGCCACTTGATCGCCCAGCGGGTGCCGATCAGGGTCAGCACCATCGAGACGGCGCCGCCGAACAGGATCGAGATCACTGCTGTGCCTCCACCAGGGCGTCTGCGAGGCTGCGGAGTTTGGCCGCCTTCGAGGACTTCACCAGTACAACGTCGCCGGCGCGCAGCTCTTCGCGCAGCAACTCCAGCGCCTCCGGGATCGTCTCGACGAACACGGACTCGTTGCCCCACGAGCCTTCCAGCGAGGCGCCGAGGTGCATCGGCTTCGCGCCCGCGCCGACCACGACCAACCGGCTCACGTCCAGCCGGACGGCCAGCCGGCCGATCGCGTCGTGCTCGGCACCCGAGGTGTCGCCGAGCTCGAGCATCTCGCCGAGCACCGCCCAGGTCCGCGCGCCCCGGGACCGGCCGATCGCGACCAGCGACTTGAGCGCGGCGCGGGTCGAGTCCGGGTTCGCGTTGAACGCGTCGTTGATGATCGTCACGCCGTCGGCCCGCTCGGTCAGCTCCATCCGCGCGGCGGACACCCGCTGCGCGGCGGTCAGCCCGTCGGCGATCTGCTCCGGCGTCAGCCCGACCGCCAGCGCGACCGCCGCGGCGGCGAGCGCGTTCGAGACGTAGTGCTCACCGATCAGCTGCAGCTGTACGGCGCCGTTGAAGTCGCCGATGTGCAGCGTGAACGCCGGCCGGCCCTCGCCGTCGACCTTCACGTCGGTGGCGCGGACGTCCGCCTCGTTCGCCTCGCCGAACGTCAGCACCTTCTCCTGCGTCCGGCTCCGCATCGCGGCCACCCGGTGGTCGTCGGCGTTCAGTACCGCCGTACCGCCGGGCCGCACGGCCTCGATCAGCTCGCCCTTGGCGGTCGCGATGTTGTCCTGAGACCCGAACTCGCCGATGTGCGACGTACCGACGTTCAGCACCAGGCCGACCGCCGGCGGCGTGATGCCGGACAGGTAGGTGATATCGCCGGTGTGCCTGGCGCCCATCTCGGCGACCAGGTACTTCGTGGCCGGGGTCGCCTGCAGCGCGGTCAGCGGGTGGCCGAGCTCGTTGTTGAACGAGCCCTCCGGGCACACCGTCTCGCCGTACGGGCGGATCAGCTGGCCGATCAGGTCCTTGGTGCTGGTCTTGCCGGTCGACCCGGTCAGCGCGATCACGGTCAGGTCCGGCAGCCGGCCGATCACCAGCCGGGCCAGGTCGCCGAGCGCGCGCTCCGCGTCGTCGACGACGATGCAGGGGCTGCCGTCCACCGGGCGGGTGGTCAGCGAGACCGTGACGCCGGCCGCGGTCGCCGTACCGACGAAGTCGTGGCCGTCGACGCGCTCGCCGGGCAGCGCGACGAACAGCCCGCCCGGTCCGGCCTCCCGCGAGTCGATCGTGACCGCGCCGTCGACGACCGCGGCGGGGTCGGCCCCGACCAGCTCGCCGCGGACGACGTCGGCGATCTCGCCGCAACTGACAGGGATCACCGATCTGCCTCCAACAGCTCACGCACGGTTTCGCGGTCGTCGAACGGGTAGATCACACCGCCGACCTCCTGGCCTGTCTCATGACCCTTCCCGAGAACGACCACGGTGTCATCGTGTCCGGCCAGCCGGATCGCCGACGCGATCGCCTCCCGGCGGTCGCCGATCTCGTGCAGGTCCACGTCCGGTACGGCGGCCCGGGCGCCCGCCAGCGCGGCGGCCCGGATCGCGGCCGGGTCCTCGCTGCGCGGGTTGTCGTCGGTGACGATCACCACGTCCGCCGCCTTCGCGGCCTCGGCGCCCATCGCGGGCCGCTTCCACGGGTCCCGGTCGCCGCCGCAGCCGAGGACCGCGAACAACCGGCCCTTGGTCGCACCGCGCGCGGCCCGCAACGCCAGCGCGACCGCGTCCGGCGTGTGCGCGTAGTCCACGATCACCGCCAGCCCGTCCTCCCGGGTGAACGTCTCCATCCGGCCCGGCACGGTGGCGGTACGCAACCCGGCCGCGATCGCCTCGGCGGGGATGTCGAGCTGCCGCAGCATCGCGGTCGCCAGCAGCGCGTTCGCCACGTTGAAGTCGCCCGGCAGCCCGATCTCGACCGTCAGCCTCTCCCCCGGCCCCCGGATGTCGAGCACGGACGTGCCGTGCTCCGACCGGTGCCGGTCCGCGACAGTCCAGTCGGCGTCGCCGATCGCCGACACGGTGACCAGCGGTACGACGGTCTGCGCGGCCAGCCGGCGCCCGTACTCGTCGTCGATCGTCACCACCGCGACATCACAGCGCTCCGGGGTGAACAACGAGGCCTTCGCCTGGAAGTAGTCCTCGAACGTCTTGTGGAAGTCCAGGTGGTCCTGCGTCAGGTTCAGGAACCCCGCGACCGCGAACCGCGCGCCGTCCACCCGGCCCATCGCCAGCGCGTGGCTCGACACCTCCATCGCGCACCACGCGACCGCCTGCTCGCGCATCACCGCGAACAGCGCCTGCAGGTCGGTCGCCTCCGGAGTCGTCCGGACGCTCTTCACGACCTCGTCGCCAACACGCGTTTGAATCGTCCCGATCAGCGCCGACGGCCCGAGCTGCCGCAGGACCGAGTCCAGCAGGAAGCTCGTGGTGGTCTTGCCGTTGGTGCCGGTCACCCCGATCAGCCGGAGCTCGCTGGTCGGCTCGCCGTAGATCCGGGACGCGACCGCGCCGAGCACACTGCGCGGCCGGTCGACGACCAGTACCGGGAGCCCGCCGGCCGCGGCGCGCTCGGCGCCGGACGGGTCGGTCAGTACGGCGACCGCGCCCGCCTGCTGGGCCTTCGCGACGAACTCCGCACCGTGCGTGACCGCACCGGGCAGGGCGGCGTACAGGTCGCCGGGGAGGATGGAACGCGAGTCGAGGGATACGCCGGTCACAACCACCGGCGACGATGCCGGGAGCTGTGCGTGGGCGACGTTCGCGAGGTCGGCGAGGGTCACCGGCACGACGTGCCGGGGCCTGATCGCTGCGACCGCGCCGCCGGCGGCGGTAGGGGTGGACACGGGCCCTGAGGCTACCGCCACGGACCCTGTGACTCCTACCTGACCCTGCGTCACCAACTGCCGGTTCATCACCAGGTGAGCGGGATGCTCGGCTGCGTCGCCCCGGTCGGCGGGACGACGTACTTCTGCAGCGCGTAGCTCATCACGTCTCGGAACACCGGTCCTCCTTGGAGACCACCACCCCGGGCACCCTGGGGATCGTGCAGTACGACGTACGTCACGAACCGTGGGTTGTCGGCGGGCGCGAATCCGGCGAAAGAAGTCGCCCAGGCGCCGTACTTCGCGGTGCCGGGGACGACCTGCTGCGCCGTACCGGTCTTGCCCGCCACCAGGTAGCCGTCGATCGCGGCCTGCGGCGCGGTGCCCTTCTTCGCGGTCACCGACTCCATCATCGTGGTGACCTCCTTGGCGGCCTTCTCGCTCACCACCCGGCGCGACGGCGCGGTCTGGTTCGGGGTCAGGGTGCCGTCGGCCTGGATGTAGTTCCGGACCAGCTTCGGCGGCTCGTACACGCCGCCGTTCGCGACCGCGTTCACCGCGGCGGCCTCCTGGACGGCGTTCACCGACAGGCCCTGGCCGAACGCGACGTTCGACCGGGTGATCTCCGGCCACTCGTCGCCGGGGGCCAGCCGCCCGTTCGTCTCGCCGGGGAAGTTCAGCCCGGTCGGCTCGCCGAAGCCGAAGTCGTGCAGGTACTTCACGAACCGCGGGATCGGCATCCGGTGCGAGAGCATGATCGTGCCGACGTTCGACGACTTCGCGATGATTCCCGAGACGGTCAGGTTCATCGTGTCGTGCGCCCAGTGGTCCTTGATGATCCGGCGCTGGACGTCGATCGTGCCCGGCACCGGGATCTTCGTGTTCAGGTCGATCAGGCCCGCGTCGGCGAGCGCCGCCATCGTGACCACCTTCTGCACGCTGCCCGGCTCGAAGCTGCGGTCGAGCGCGGTGTTGCCCAGGTTGTTCCAGGTCTTCTTGTTGTTCGGGTCGAACGACGGGTAGTTCGCCAGCGCGAGCAGCTCGCCGGTCTTCACGTCCATCACCACGACCGTGCCGGCGCTCGCCTTGTACTGCTGGACCGCCTGCTGGATCCGCTTCTCGGCGAAGAACTGCAGGTCGGTGTCCAGGGTCAGCTGGACGCCCACGCCCGGCTTCGGCTCCTGGACGGTGTGGTTCGCGTTCGGGATCTGGTTGCCGCGGGCATCCACCTCGTAGACGGCCTTGCCGTCGGCGCCGGAGAGCTTGTCGTTCAGGCCGTACTCCAGCCCGGACAGCCCCTTGCCGTCGCCGCCGGTCACGCCGACGATACTCGCGGCGATGGTGCCGTTCGGGTGGCTGCGGATCGGCTCTTGCTCGGTGTACAGGCCGCCCAGCAGCTTGGCCTGCTGCTCCTGCGGCTTGCCCTTGTTCTGCTTGGTGATCGGTACGTTCGCGGCCTTGATCTCGGCCTGGATCGCGCTCCACGTGGTCGGGCTCACCTGGTGCGCGAGGTAGGCGAACCGGCCCGGGCCGGACATCGCCGCGATCAGCTTGGCGGCCGTCGTACCGGGCAGCTTCGGCACCAGGATCGCGGCCAACTGCTGCGCGACCGGCTTGGTCTGCTGCGGGTCGGCGGTGATCGCGACCGCGTCCTCGGTGACCGCCAGCTCGACGCCGTTGCGGTCCTCGATGGTGCCGCGGTCGGCATGCAGGATGAACGACCGCGCGTTCTCCTTGGTCGCCGCGGCGGCGTAGCTGTCCGGGTCGACACCCTGGAGGAGTACGAGCCGGCCGGCGAACAACGACAGGACGAACGCCATCACCCCGAACGTGAGCCGCAACCGCAACGCGGGCCGCCCCAGCCGCAACATCCGTGGTGCCTTCCGCACCTTCCGCTTCTTGGGCCGAGGCTGAGGCCGATTCTGCGGCGGCCGCTTCTTACCAGCTGTCTTCTTGACGGCCTTCTTGGCACCTGCAGTGCGCGCCGAGTCTGCGGCCTTCTTGGCGCCTACAGTGCGCGCCGCACCTGCGGCCTTCTTGGCCGGCGCCTTCCGCGCCTGACCCCGCGCCTCGCTGGCGGCCGCGGAGCGGCGAGCACTCGACGTGCTCCCCCGCGTGGCGCCTCCGGCGCCCGCCCGATCGGCCGTCGACCGGCCGCCGCCCGGGGCCGTCCGGCGCGCAGCGCCTCGTCCTTCAGAGGACTGCGAACGCGCGCTCCGGCGGGTCGCGCCGGAGTCGCGCGAAGGCGCGCCGGAGGCACCCGCCGGCGTCGAGCCGGCTGGGCGGTCGCCGGACGTGGGGCGACGGGCGGAGGCTCGCTTTTCCTCTTCCGCCTTGCGGAGCAGGCGGTCGCGGGTGGATTCGGGGCGTTGGGGGGTGGTGCGGGCACTGTCCGTAGTGGATGGGCGACGGGGCTGAGCCTTGCGGGGTGGATTGCCCCGGCCTGGTTCGGTACCACGCTTGCGTGGCGGCTCGTTTCCCCGTCGGTCCGTCATCCGATCATCCCCGTGTGGTCGTGGCGGCCCTCGTAGTGGAGCCCAGCGTCGTGGCCGGCGGCTTGGTGCCGGCCGGCGGCTTCTTGGTGGTGGTCGTCGTGTGCGTGTTCGCGGTCGTCGGCTTCACCGGCGTCACAGGCTTCACCGGCGTGACCGGTTTGACCGGCGTCACGGGCTTGACCGGCGTCACCGGCTTGACCGGCGTGACCGACTTGGTCGTCGCCGCGGGCGTCTGCTGGCCGAACATCGCCGTACCGGCACCCGCCTTGCCCTCGGCCGGTACGCCGAGCACGCGCCCGTCGGCCAGCCGCAGGAACACCGGGTTCGGGTTCGGCACCATGCCCATCTTCAGCGCCCGGTCGGACAGGTTCTGCGGCGACTCCAGCGCCCGTACCTGCTTCTCCAGCTGCTGCTGCTGATCGCGCAGGTCGTTCGCCTGGCTGTTCAGCTTGGTGATGTCGAACGTCCCGCTCTGCAGCTGCGTGTTCAGCAGCAGCAGGCCGACCAGCCCGGCGGCCAGCAGCGACACCACGAAGATGACGAACGGCATCCGCGGCGGCCGGAACGGCGCGCCGTACACGACCCGCAGCCGCGGCTGCTCCTTCTTCGCCACCGGGGCCGGCGTGACCCGCGCTTTCTGCGGGCTGAAGACGGTACTCATCAGGCCACCAGTCCCTTCTCCCGGATGCGCTCGGCCGCCCGGACCCGAGCGGAGGCGGCCCGCGGGTTCACCGCGACCTCCTCCGCGGTCGGCCGTTCGGCGCCCCGGGTCAGTAGCTTCAGATACGGTTCGTGCCCGGCCGGAATCACCGGCAGGTCGTCCGGTACGTCGGACTTGGTGCCCGGCGCGAACGCCTGCTTGGTGATCCGGTCCTCGAGCGAGTGGTAACTCATCACGACGATCCGGCCGTGCAGCGCCAGCGCGCCGAGGGCGGCCGGCAGCGCGCGACGCAGGACGTCGAGCTCGCCGTTCACCTCGATCCGCAGCGCCTGGAAGGTCCGCTTCGCCGGGTGTCCCCCGGTCCGCTTGCCGGCCTGCGGGATCGCGTCCCGGACCAGGTCGGACAGCCGCGCGGTGTTCGTGAACGGCTCGGCCGCCCGCTCCCGGACGATCCGGTCCGCGATCCGGCGGGCGAACTTCTCCTCGCCGTACTGGAACAGGATCCGGGCCAGGTCGGCCGCGCTGTAGGTGTTCACAATCTCCGCCGCGGTGATGCCGCGGGTCGGGTCCATCCGCATGTCCAGCGGCGCGTCCTGCGAGTACGCGAAGCCGCGGTCGGCCTCGTCCAGCTGCATCGACGAGACACCCAGGTCGAACAGGATGCCGTCGATCGCCGGTACGCCGAGATCCGCGAGCGCCCGCGGCAACTCGTCGTACACCGCGTGCACGAGCGTGAGCCGCTGCTCGTCCTTGCTCTGATACCGGGCCAGCCGCTCGCCGGCCAGCCGGAGGGCGTTCGGGTCCCGGTCGAAGCCGATCAGCCGCACCTCGGGGAACCGCGTCAGGAACGCCTCCGAGTGCCCGCCGAGGCCGAGGGTCGCGTCGACGAGGACAGCGCCGGGACGCGCGAGCGCCGGTGCCAGCAGCGCGACCACGCGCTCCAGCATCACCGGCACATGCCGCTCCGCAGCGTCCATCTCGACCCTTCCCGTCACTTACCTACAGCTGCGGGAACGACCCTGCCCCCGCAGGTCATGTGCTGGTACGTGGGTAGACAGCACCGTCCGGTCAGATCGCGGGTACGCCTTCCGGGGAAGTACCTGCTCGGTCTTGGCGCCGGGGAAGTGACGCCAACACTCCAGGTCGGAAGTCGGACCCGTGATCTCACCGGACGGTCGGTGTCTCTCGGTCCACGCACTCTGTTCAGCTTTAGAAGATGCCTGGCAGTACTTCCTCGGAGAGGTCGGCGAACGCCTGCTCCTGCTCCGCGGAGTACCTGTTCCAGTTCTCCGTGTTCCAGATCTCCACCCGATTCATCGCCCCGATGACGACGCAGTCGCGGTCCAGGCTTGCGTAGTCCCGCAGCATCGGTGGGATGGTGACCCGGCCCTGCTTGTCCGGCATCTCGTTGGAGGCGCCGGCGAACAACATCCGTAGGTAGTCCCGCGCACCCTTGTTGGTGATCGGAGCCTGCTTCAACTGCTCGGTCAGCTGGACGAACTCACGTTCCGGCCACACCGAGAGCGATCGCTCCTGCCCTCGCGTGATCACCAGACCGTCGGCCAGCTCGTCGCGGAACTTCGCCGGCAGGAACAGCCGCCCCTTGTCGTCGAGCTTGGGGAAGTGAGTTCCGAGGAACACGCTCCACCTCCCCGTTGCGGACTCTCCGACTCAGGCGAGTGCTTTCCACCACTTCAGTTCCACTGCGCTCCACCTTACTCCACTTTCCACCACCGTCAACCAACTTCCGCCCCATTCCGCCCCCGTGCCGCCTGAATCCACGCTCGGCGCCCGCGTGTCGCTGCCGCTTCAACTGCCGCCACGGACCGGCGTGTGGAGCGTGGTGGAGGGCTGTGGTGGAGCGAAGTGGAGCGGGTTGTGGAGCGGAGTGGAGGAGCCGGTGGAGGAAAGTGGAGGACGGTTGCGCCGGACAGCCATGAACCATTGGTCCGGCCCGCTCGTGAACCAGGTACCGATTCGCGGCGTCGTACGCCCCACAAGCCGCTGGTGCCGCCCGTACGCTTGGAGGGACGACTACCGACCCTTGGGGCGTGCGCCGATGACGATCGATCCGCCAAGCCGCGAAACTCTTGGCCCGACCCCTACAGAGGGTGAGAATGTGTCGGCAGTCAACGAATGGGGAGGACTCAGAGTGAGCACCACCGCGACCAGCTCGCCGCTGGCAGGGGCCGGGGACTTCGACGAGCTGTCCGAGGTGGCGGGCCGTGTCCGCCGGGCCATGGAGCAGGTGATCGAGGGCAAGTCCGACGTGGTCGAGGTCGCCGTCACGGTCCTGCTGGCCGAGGGGCACCTGCTGATCGAGGACGTCCCTGGCGTCGGGAAGACGATGCTGGCCAAGGCGCTGGCGAAGTCGATCGACTGCAGCGTGCGGCGGATCCAGTTCACGCCGGACCTGCTGCCGTCGGACATCACCGGCGTCTCGGTCTTCAACCAGGAGATCCGCGACTTCGAGTTCAAGCCCGGCGCGGTGTTCGCGAACATCGTGGTCGGCGACGAGATCAACCGGGCCTCGCCGAAGACGCAGGCCGCGCTGCTCGAGTCGATGGAGGAGCGCCAGGTCACCGTCGACACCACGACGTACGCGCTGGAAGCGCCGTTCATGGTGATCGCGACGCAGAACCCGATCGAGATGGAAGGCACCTACCCGCTGCCGGAGGCGCAGCGCGACCGGTTCATGGCGCGGGTGTCGATGGGCTACCCGGAGCCGGCGGCCGAGCTGCGGATGCTGGACGGGCACGCGGCCGACGACCCGCTGGCGAACCTGCAGCCGGTCACGGACGGGCAGCAGATCCTCCGGCTGGTGAAGACCGTGCAGTCGGTGCACGTGTCGGAGTCGGTGAAGGAGTACGCCGTCGCACTGGTCGGCGCGACCCGCCGCTCGCAGGAGCTCCGGCTGGGCGCGAGCCCGCGGTCGACGCTGCACCTGGTCCGCGCGGCGCGCGCGGCGGCGGCGCTCGACTCCCGCGAGTTCGTGCTGCCGGACGACATCCAGGAACTGGCGGTACCGGTGCTCGCGCACCGCGTGCTGCCGGCGGCCGAGGCGCATCTCGGTGGGCGCGGTGCGGCCGACATCATCGCCGGGCTGGTGGCCAGCGTGCCGCTCCCCCGCACCCGTCGGGACTGAGACATGCGGCAGGCACTGCGCGGACTGACCACCCGAGGGCGGGCCTTCGTCGCCGCCGGGATCACCGCGTCGCTGTGCGCGTTGCTGCTCGGCCAGAAGGACCTGCTGCGGGTCGGCATCCTGCTGGCCGCGCTGCCGGTGGTGGCGGCGCTGGTCGTCGGCCGGACCCGGCTGCGATTGCAGGTACGCCGGAGCCTCGCGCCGGACCAGGTCCCGGTCGGGACGCAGGCCACCGTCGAGCTGACGCTGAGCAACCAGGGGCGGATGCCCGCGGGGCTGCTGCTGCTCGAGGACCGGATTCCCTACGTACTGGGTCATCGGCCGCGGTTCGTCGTCGACCGGGTCAGCCCGAACTGGCGCCGTACCGTCACGTACCCGGTCAAGTCCGACGTCCGCGGGCTGTTCCAGGTCGGACCGTTGATGCTGACGGTGGCCGACCCGTTCGGGCTGGTGGAGACGAGCCGGACGTTCACGCGCAGCCAGCACCTGCTGGTCACGCCGCGGGTCTACAAGCTTCCTGAGGTACGGCTCGGGGCCGACCGGGCCGGATCCGGTGAGAACCGGCCGCGGGCGATCGCGGCCGCGGGCGAGGAGGACGCGACGGTCCGCGAGTACCGCGACGGCGACGACCTGCGGCGGGTGCACTGGCGGTCGACGGCGCGCCGCGGCGAGCTGATGGTCCGCCGCGAGGAGCAGCCGTGGCAGAGCCGGTGCGCGCTCTTCCTGGACGCGCGGGTGATCTCGCACCACGGCCACGGGCCGTCGTCGAGCCTGGAGTGGGCGGTCAGCGCGGTCGCCTCGATCGGCATCGACCGGCTGCGCCGCGGGTACGTCACCACAATGCTCGGCGGACCGACCACGCTCTCCGCTATCACGCACCGGACGTCGGCCGCGGTCCACCAGCCGCTCAGCCAGCAGCAACTGCTGACCGAGTGCGCGACCGTCGAGGAGCACAAGTACGCCGAGGTCGGCCCGCTGCTGACCGTCGACCGGCACGCGCAGGACCCGAGCCTGGTGATCGCCGTCCTGGGCGCCTGCAGCACCGACGACGTGATCGCGCTGAACCGCTGGCGGACCGGCCAGGCGACCGGTGTCGCGCTGGTGCTGGACGCGGCCAGCTGGGCGGTCGGCGCGGAGGCGACCGAGAAGGCGGCCCGCCTGACCGCGGCCACGGACGCCACCGAGAACGAACTCCGCCGCAACGGCTGGCGCGTCGCCAGAGTCCGCCGCGGCGACCACCTCCCGACCGTCTGGTCCGGCCTGGGCCTGAGGAGCGGACGCATCGCATGACCGGTCACGCAAGGATTTCGATCGCTGCCTGGGGCGCGACCGCGCTCGGGTCGCTGGTGCTCACGCCGGTGTTCTCCGGGCCGTTCCTGTTCGTCAGCGCGTTCCTGTGTGCGCTGATCACCGGGGTCGGCGTACTGCTGCAGAACCTGCGCATCCCGCGGATCGTCGTACCGATCGTCCAGCTGCTCGTGCTGGCCGAACTGCTTTCGTTGTTCTTCCTGCACAGCACGATGAAGTTCGGGCTGTTCCCGTGGAAGGCGACCGCGATCGAGTTCAACGCGCAGATGGCCGACGCGATGGACTCGATCAACCGGTTCAGCGCACCGCTGCCTCCCGACCCGCACCTGACGCTCTTCGCGGTGACCGTGATCGCGGTGACCGGGTTCCTGATCCACGTGATCGCGGTCCAGCTCCGGCAGGCCGCCTGGTCCGGGCTGTTGCTGCTGATCATGTACACGGTGCCGGCCGCGACCGTGCACGGCGGGCTGCCGTGGCTGCTGTTCATCCCGCCGGCGATCGGCTACATCGTGCTGCTGTCCTCCGAGGGACGCAGCCGGCTCAGCCGCTGGGGCCGCCGGATCTCCGGCGTCTCGCACCTGGACGCGGCCGAGCCCGTCGAGGCGTCGGCGCTCGGCCAGGCCGGCCGCCGGATCGGTCTCACCGTGGTCGCGATCGCCGCCCTGCTGCCCGCGCTCCTGCCGTCGCTGCCGGAAGGCGTGATCGGCAACGGCCTGGCCGGCGGCAGCTCCGGCTCCGGGATCGGCGCGTCGATCTCGTCAACCAACCCGATGCTCGACATGGGCCGCAACCTGAAGCGCGGCGAGAACGTGGTCGCGCTGACGTACAAGGGCGGCCCGACCGGCGGCAGCTACCTGCGGCTGACCGCGCTCGACCTGTTCGACGGCAACACCTGGCAGATCGCGCCGCGCGGCCAGGAGAACAGGCTGAACGGCAGCGACCTGACTCCCCCGCCCGGCTTCAACGGCGACCTGTCGAAGGTCCCGGTGACCACGATGGACATCAACGTCACCCGCGACCTCCGCTCGCAGCTCGTCCCGGTCCCGTACCCGCTCAAGTCGATCTCACTGAAGAAGGAGTGGAACTTCGACTCCGGCGCGCTGGACGTGATGTCCGGCGACGGCGGCATCGTCGCGGGCAAGAAGTACAAGCTGACGTCGTACGACCTCGAGCCGACGCCGGAGCAGCTGCACGACTCGATCACCACCGCCGCCCCGGACAAGTACACGATGATCGTCCCGGAGCGGACGCCGAACGACATCAAGCAGCTCGCCTACCGGGTGACCGCGGACGCCAAGGACAACAAGTTCGAGGCCGCCGTACTGCTGCAGGACTGGTTCCGCACCGCCGGCGGGTTCACGTACAGCACCCAGAACGTCAAGGGCAGCGGAATGGCCGCGCTCGAGGACTTCCTGCTGACCAGCAAGTCCGGGTACTGCGAGCAGTTCGCGACCGGGATGGCGCTGATGGCCCGGATCCTCGGCATCCCGGCCCGGGTAGGGATCGGCTTCCTGCCCGGGACGGCCGGCAAGGACGGCGTGTACACGGTCCGGATGCACGACATGCACGCCTGGCCGGAGCTGTACTTCCAGGGCACCGGCTGGGTCCGGTTCGAGCCGACGCCGTCCGCGCGGGTGTCGACCACGCCGGGCTGGACGGTGCCTGCCAACGGGACCATCACCCCGACCACGCCGTCGGCCACCACCGAGCCGACCACGCCGGGCGGCAAGCAGAGCCCGTCGATCGACAAGCCGCGGCACGACCCGAACCTGCCGGACCAGACCGGCGGTACGGCGATCGGCACCGGCAACTGGTTCAGCAACGGCGGCGGTCAGGCGATCGCCGGCGTGCTCGGCGCGATCCTGCTGATCTGCATCCCGTGGCTGGTCCGGACCCTCACCCGCCGGCGGCGGTACCTGCGGCTGCCGGGACGGGCCGGGGCCGAAGGGCTGTGGGCGGAGGTCCGGGACACCGCACGCGACCTCAACCTCGACTGGTCGGAGATCTCGACGCCGCGCCAGTCCGGTCAGTGGCTGGTGTCGCAGCTCCCCGAGGAGGCGCACCTGCCGGCGCGCCGGCTGGCCCGCGGCATCGAGGCCCTGCGATACGCCGGCGACACGAACGCCGAGCTGGACCTCCGCGAGGACGCGGCCGCCGTACGCCAGGCTCTCTGGTCGCAGGCATCGGGCCGCCGCCGGTGGCGGGCACGGCTGCTGCCGCCGTCCTGGCGCTGGTACCTGAGCCGCGGCACAACCGAGGCGTCCGACCTGCTCGACGAGTTCGACCTACTCCTGGCCCGTCTCCGCGCCCTGGTCGTCCCGAAGCGCTCTACAGCAGGATCACACAGAGGCTGAAACCCCGGTTCTCCTGAGCGTGCAGAAACGGCCACACCCGGCCTTGGAGGGCGCGGGTGTGGCCGGAGGTCAGGCTGTCAGAGGTCTTCCTCGCGGCGGCGGCGCCAGCGGTCCTCCATGCGCTCCATGAACGTGCCGGACGAGTCGTGCTTGGTCCGGTGCCGCTTGGTCGGCGGAGGCGGCGGGATGTCGTCGGACTCTCCCGCGTTGCTGATCCGCTTCATACTCAGCGCGGCGACGTACAGGCAGGCCACCATCATCACGAAGCCGATGACTCCGATGATGGTGTTGGGCAGGATCGCACCGGTCATCAGCACCGCGATGCCCAGCACGAATCCGACGCCGGCGAGCACTGCCCGGCGCCGGTAGTACAAGCGCACATTGGTCCCACGCATGGCGGAAACGAACTTCGGGTCTTCCGCAGCAAGGGCACGTTCGAGCTGCTCGAACTGGCGCTGCTCTTCTTCCGAGAGGGGCACCGTCGATCCCTCCATGATGAGCGCGATCTCGATAGGCCGCTCCCAGTCTAGGCCGCGCCCGCGTCACACGAAACCCTGACCGCCTGTCCAGCGCGTCACGGTCGCGCAACTGCGCCCGCCACCCGCCCCCCACGCACAGCTACCGTCACCCACCGTGACGGCGAATCACCGGGTAGCGAGGATGTGAAGCTGGGTCGCCAGCGCCCGGAACGCCGGGTGCCGGCTGGCCGCCCGCTCGAGCTCGGCCAGCGAGTCGGCCGCGCCCGGCTCGGAGTCGACGAACGCGGACGGCACCAGGTCGGCGAACGTCCGGACGCCGTGCACCGTGTGGACCACGAACCCGGCTTCGGCCAGCTGCGCCGTGATCCCCGCCTCGTCGAACCGGCGCGGCATCGGATCGGTGGCGCCCCAGCGCCCGTCCGGGTCCTGCAGCGCGATCCGCGCCTCGGCCAGGTGCCCGGCCAGCGCCCGGGCCAGCACGACCGCGTTGCGCTGGGCAACGAGCAGGCTCAGTACGCCGCCTTCGCGCAGCACCGACGCCATCGCCTGCAGCGCCTGTACCGGGTCGTCGACGACCTCGAGCACCCCGTGGCACAGCACCGCGTCCGCGGTCGACTCGCCGGTCAGGCCCAGCAACTCCGCCGCGTCACCCTGGACGCCGCGCACGAGTTCGCTGACGCCCTCGTCGCGGGCGCGGCGTTCGAGCGAGGCGAGCGCGTCCGGGCTCGGGTCGACGACCGTCACCCGGTGCCCCTCCACCGCCAGCGGCACCGCGAACCCGCCGGTCCCGCCGCCGAGGTCGACGATGTCCAGGCCGGCCCCCGGATCGGTCCGCTGCCGCGCCGCCAGCGCACCGCGCAGCGCCTCGCCGACCAACGCCGTCCGTACGCCGCGTCGCCGCCGCTCCACCATCAAAACCCCTCCAGCCCAGGTCCCACACCGCCGCGCCACACCCTACTGGCACGCGCCGATCAGGACGGCGTACGGGCCACGACGTACAGGCGATCGGTGGTTTCGGCGTGCGTCGCGAGCGGGCCGCGGAGGTACCACTCGATGTCGGTCAGGCCGGCCGATTCGAGCAGCCGCACGAGCTGCGCCGGGTTGTGCAGGACGTAGTCGAGGCTGACCTCGTGGCCCAGCAACTCGTCGACGTGGCGGACCTCCTCGCCGGCGTGCAGCGCGATCACCAGCAGCGCGCCTGGGTCCATCGGCCGGGTGAGCGCGGCGATCGTGTCCGGCAGCTCCGAAGCGGCGAGGTGGATCAGCGAGTACCAGGCGAGCACCGCCGCCCAGCCGGAACTGGCCGGCGGGCGACCGAGCCGGCGCAGGTCGCCGACCTGAAACCTCAGCCGCGGGAACCGCCGGCGCGCCTCGTCCACCATCTCCGGCGACACGTCCAGGCCGGTCGCGTCCGCGTCCCGGTCGGCGAGGTACGCCGTCACGTGACCGGGCCCCGCGCCGACCTCGACGATCGGGCGGCCGTCGGCGTCGGCAATCACCCGGTCCAGCAGCCAGCGCTCGAACGGCAACCCGTCCAGCTCGTCGAGCAACTCGTCCGCGTACGCCGTCGCGACCGCGTCGTACGCCGACCGCACCCGCTCGTCCCGGGCCGCGGCGCCGTCGGCGATCACGGTGTCGCGGTCGACGGACTCCACCACGACGGCCGTTTCCGCCTCGGGCACCGGGCCGAGCAGGTGGACCCAGCGGCGGTCGTGCTGACCGGCGCGGCGTTCGAGTTCGCGGACGAGCGGCTCGGGACGCGCGGCCATCCGTTGCAGGCAGGCCTCGACGTCGGCGCGGTCCTCGAACCGGTGCAGCCGCTCGGTCCGGGTCCGCAACTCCCCCGGCGCCTGCGCGCCGCGGAGCAGCAGCACCGTGACCAGCGCCCGCTCGTCCTCGTCGAGTCCGAGCTTCTCGTCCAGGATCTGGTGGTACTTCAACGTCCGGCGGCCGGTGTCGACCCAGACGATCCGCAGCAGTTCGCGATCCCGCAGCCCGCGGGCGACCCGCTCGACGGTGCCCTGGTCGTAGTCCACCACGGGCTCGCGGTTGCTGGTCTGGTTGCAGGCCGTCCGCAACGCGTTCGCCGTCAACGGGTACGACGCCGGCACAGTCAACTGCTTCTCCAGCAAGCTCCCGAGAACCCGCTGCTCGTCGACGTCCAACACGGGAAGTCCGCTCACAACGCCGACCCTAAGGCACCATCACGGTCAGCCGGGCTGGTAGGTCTCCGGAAGGGTCAGCGGCTCGAACGCGGTGCCGTTGCAGGCCGGGCAGAGGGCGTCGGCGTACAGGCCGGAGCCTGCACACCGGGTGCACAGGCCGTCGTGCCAGGAGTCGCCGGCCAAGGACTGGTGCGGTCGCGGGTAATGGGTGTCCGGCAGGTAGCACTCGGCGCCGGTCACGGCATGGACGCGAGCGCACAGGTCCTTGCCCAGGCCTCTCGTGGTTTCGCTCACGGTCGGGATCTCCTCAACGACGGGGGTGGTTCAGCTCGCCTGCATCCAGGACTGGGTGAGGACGGACTGCGGATCGGTGGTCGCGGTGAGCACCGGGCTGGTGGAGAGCCGCAGGCTCGCCTCCACCTGGGTGTAGAACGTGTCGACCGCGCGGACCAGGTCGTCGGCCTCGCGGGTGCTGACGGCGCGCTCCAGCCCGGCCTCGGCGGCCGCGCGCTGGGCGGCACCGGCGGCGAAGAACGTGGCCCACTCGCCGAACTCCGGCGCGACCTCGGCGAGCAGCACCCAGGCATTGCGCTGCACCCGGCGGCGACTGCCCGAGCGGACCGGGCGGGCGCGGACGGCGAGGACCGCGGCGGCGACCCGGAGCGCCGCGACGTGCGCGCTCGAGTAGCGGATCAGGTGGTCGGTGGTCTCGGTCGCCTCGGCCAGCGCGGCGCGGGCACGGAACAGCTCACGGCTGGCCGCGCCGGCCGCGGCCGGCGACACCGGTGAAACGGTCATCGGTCGGTCACCCTCTCCAGTTGCCAACGGCCCGAGTGCGGGTCGTGGGCGAGATCGAACATCTCCTGCCGTCCGAGCCGGCCGCAACCGGCTTCCACCCGGAACACCGTGCGCTCCGGCCCCCATTCCGCGTCCAGCACGCCGACTGCCGCCGAGCACACCTCCGCGACCGTGGCCGCGTCGATCCGGGCGAGCGTGTCGGTGTGGGCCAGCGGGTCGTGGATCCGGCCGGGGCCGATCACGCCGCGCTCCCACCAGGCGGCGGTCTCGGTCCACTGCGAGCGCACCGCGCGGACCCGCCAGAGCCGGCCGCGCCACAGGAACTGGTCGGGGATCTGCACGCCGTCCACCGGCACCGAGTGCACCTCGACGGCGTCGTCGAACTCCCACATGCTCCATCGCCTCCTGTGTTCCACGTCCTGCTGAACGGCCGGTCCGGGGCCGGCGGCCCGGCGGGTGCGCCCGGGGTGGGGGTCGAGGACCACCCGGGTGCGCGGCCCGCCGGGGCCACCGGATTCCGATGCGGCCGCAACTCCGCACCGGAGTCGTCCAGCTGTCCGGTCCACCCCGGTCCGGCCTCCCGACGAAGCCGGGTCCGAGGTAATCGAACATCTGTTCGAACACAGGAAGCGTATCGTCGCCTGCCGACAGTCGTCAACGGGAACCGGCGAGGCGCTCTCGGTGTGCATGTGTTCATCCTGGTGGGTGCCACCGACAGTTTCCGGAAAGTGGCATGACAGGGGCCCTATGCTCACCAGGGTGAGCAGTCATCCCAATGTGCAGAAGGTGGCCGACGCGCTGCAGGCGGCCGGGGCCACCGGACAGATCGTGATCCTGGACGAGGCGGTGCCGACCGCGGCCGCCGCGGCGGCGGAGCTCGGCTGCGAGGTCGGAGCGATCGCGAACAGCCTGATCTTCGACGGTGACGGCACCCCGGTGCTGATCCTGACCTCGGGCGCGCACCGGGTGGACACCGCGAAGGTGGCCGCCGGGCTCGGGATCGGGAAGCTGAAGCGGGCCACTCCGGAGTTCGTCAAGGAGCACACCGGCCAGTCGATCGGCGGCGTCGCCCCGGTCGGGCACCCGGGCCGGGTCCCGACGTACGTCGACACGGCGCTGGCGCGGTACGACGTGATCTGGGCCGCGGCGGGGATCCCGCACTCGGTCTTCCCGACCAGCTACGACGAGCTGCTGAAGCTCACCGACGGCACGGAGATCGCCGTCAACTGAGGACCGCGGGGATGGCGGTCCGCACGAAGCGCCGGGTCAGCCCGGCGCGGGTGTGCCGCCACCACGGCCCGGTCCGTACCTCGTCGGCGTACCGGCGCCGGCGGATGTCCTCGACGACATCCGCGGGCGCCCCGAGCCGGGGCAGGATGTCGAGCGCGGCCCGCTTGGTGATCAGGTCGCCGGTCGCCAGCGTCACGTGCGCCCGGGCGATCGTCAGCAGGCTCAGGTCGACCCAGATGTCGCGGTACCACGGCGTCCGCTTCCGGGTCACCGGCAGCCAGAACTCGCGCAGGTCCCGGCAGACGAACTCGAACAGCTCCTCGTCCGACACCGGCGGCAGCAGCTCGGCCGGCGCCGGCCCGAACAGCGTCCGGTTGCCGATGGCAAGCTCCCGGCGGGTCACCGGCGTCACCGGCCGGTCGAAGTACCGCTCCTGGGCGAACGTCGGGTGTCGCACGGACAGGTCCGCGAGGTCGGTCATGTACGAGCAGTGCAGCTTCGTGGCGAGCGGGTCCGACCGCATCAGCTCGCGGTGCATCTCCGCGACGGAGTCCGGCGGCGGCTCCGAGACGACCACGATCACGTCCAGGTCGCTGCGGCCCAGCTGGTAGTCCCCCAGCGCCAGCGATCCGTGCAGCCAGACCGCCTTGACGTCGGCGACCTCCCGTACAGACGTAACGAAGCCGTCCAGCAACGGCTGGACGGCTTCGTCGATCACGCGCGACAGACTAGACGGCCGGACGGACGTCCACGTCGGCGGCCCGGACGTACGCCATCCGGTGGCCGAACCAGATCTCGTAGTACTTGTCCTTGCCGAGCACCTGGACGTGGTCCGCCGGGGCCTGCCCGTCGAACGTCACGGCCCGGTAGTAGTCGGTCTCGATACTCAGGTCCGCGACCGGGTAGGCCTGGCCCTCGCCGATCGTGTACTGCAGCGGAGTCACCGTCTGGTAAGGGATCCCGGCCGGGTACGCCGCCTGCTCCGGGTACGCGCGCCCGTACACAGGAACCGACGTACGGCCGGCCTTCGGCTTGACGACCAGGCCCGGCTTTGCGAACGCGACCGCGTCGGACACCGGGCTCTTGAACCAGCCCTTCGCCCCGAGGTACCAAACCGCGACCCAGTCACCCTGGCGCTCCGCTACGACGTACTGCGAACCGGCTGCCGCGCGGGAGCCCATGTCGGACACGTCGGTGGTGCCCGCCGAACCGTCAGGGTGCAGGCCGAGGTCCTTGACCAGCGGTGCGTTGTCGTCCGGCGACTGGCGCAGGTAGACGAAGTTGGTGCCCTGCGGCTTGCACGGCGTGCCCGGGGCGTCGCAGTTGCTGACGACCTGGACGTTGTGCGCGAAGCCCGGCTTGATCGTGACGATCGAACCCGCCCGCAGCGGGTACGGCGACTGCCCGTGGATCGGAGCGCCGAGCAGGTCGAAGTAGTGCTCCCAGTCCCAGTACGGTCCCGGGTCCCAGTGCATGCCGCGGACCGTGGACGGGACCGTGCCCGGCACCTGGTCGTGGCCGATGATGTGCGCCCGGTCGAGCGGGATGTCGTTCTTCACGGCCAGGTAGCGCACCAGCTTGGCCGAGTTGCGGTACAGCGACTCGGTGAACCAGGTCGCGCCCTGCGGTGCGAAGCCCTCGTGCTCGATGCCGATGCTGTGCATGTTCACGTACCAGTTGCCGGCGTGCCAGGCGACGTCCTTGGCCTTCACGTGCTGCCAGGTGTGGCCGTCGGACGAGCGCATGGTGTAGTTCCAGCTCACGTACGTCGGGTCCTGCACCAGGTTGAGCACGCCCTGCCAGGTGCCCTCGGTGTCGTGGATGACGATGTAGTTGATCTTCCCGGTCTTGGGCCGGTTCGCGAGGTCGTGGTTGCCGTAGTCGCCCGCCGTACCGAACTCGGAGTACGGCGCCGGCAGCCACTCGCAGCCGAGCGACGGCGGGCATTCCACGTTCGACGTGGACGGCTGGACGCCGGCCGGCAGCGAGAGCTTGCTCAGCTGGGCCTTGTCCGGCGTCACCGCGAGCGCCGGCATCACGATCTGCTGGCCGGTGTTCGTGGTCCGCGCGGCGCCCTTCGCCAGGATCGAGTACACGTCGTCGGCGAACCCGGCCGCGCCGACCTTGTCGCCCGCCTCGGCGTACGACGCGACCGCGCCGTACCAGTCGGCCGCCGACGTGGTCGCGCCGGTCGGCAGGCCGAGCGACTTCTGGTACGACGCGAGCACCGCGGCACCGCCGTCGATGTTCGCGGTCGTGTCCGTGCGCAGCGTGGACTGGTCGAGGCCGGTCAGCTCGGACGCCTTCTTCAGCGTCTGCAGCGACTCGGCCGTCGCCACCTTCTGCTTGCCGGACAAGTCGGCCACCTCGGAGGCGCCGAGGCCGGTGAGGTGCATCGGGCCGTACCCGCCGGTGGTGCTCGGCGCGCCGGCGTGGTCGTCCCAGCGGGACTCCGCGTACGACACGGCCAGCAGCACCTGCTCCGGTACGCCGTACTTCGCGGCCGCGGCGCTGTATGCCGACTGGCCGGCGACACCGGGGGTGCCGGGCTGGGAGGCCTCGGCCGGTGGACTTCCCAACGACACGCCGACCAGCGCGGTCGGCACAGCTACCGCAGCCAGTGCGGCAAGAATCTTCGGACGACGCAGCATGATGATCTCCTGAACCCGTGGGCGGGTGCCGGTCACACAGACTGGCAGCCTAGTCACTGTGAGTCGAGGCGACGCGGATGTCAACGGTTAACCAAAACTCACATCACAGGGTTCGATACTGACGAATCGTCCGCCGACCACACCTGACGGAGTACCACGATGGAAGCGCTGCCGCTGGCGGTGACGACAGGCTGGGCCAGTGGCGTGAACGCCTATGTCTGCGTGCTGATCCTCGGACTGCTCGGTCGGTTCGCGGGCGCCGACGAGGTGCCGCACGCGCTCACCACGACGCCCGTGCTGATCGCCGCCGGTGTGCTGTTCGCGTTCGAGTTCGTGGCCGACAAGATCCCGTACGTCGACTCCGCGTGGGACGCGATCTCGACGGTGATCCGGCCGACCATCGGGGCGATCCTGGCCGCGCTGATATCCGGCCAGGCGAGCACGTTGCACCAGGCCCTGATCGCGACCACCGGCGGTCTGGTGGCGCTGCTCTCGCACTCGGTCAAGTCGAGCCTGCGGCTCGCGATCAACACCTCCCCCGAGCCGGTCACGAACATCGCCGCGTCGTCGGGAGAGGATGTCGCGGTCGCCGGCGTGGTCTCGCTGGCCGTCTTCCATCCGGTGGCGGCGCTGATCATCGCCGGGGTACTGCTGATCCTCGGGCTGATCGCGGTCTATTTCGCGTTCAGGCTGATCCGGCGGGGGTATCTGAGGTTCAAGGCGTGGCGAGAGAAACGTGGGAACAGTGGCTGAAGTGATTGTGGTCGGGTCCGGTCTGGCCGGTCTCGCGAGTGCGGTGCGGCTGGCGAAGCTCGGCCACCAGGTGACCGTCTGCGAACGCGACGAGCACCTGGGCGGCGTACTGGGCCGGGTGGAGGCTGACGGCTTCACCTGGGACGCAGGAGCCGCCAGTACGACGCTCCCGGCCGCCCTGCGCGACCTGTTCCGCAAGAGCGGCCGGCCGATCGAGACCCTGGTCCAGCTGGAGCCGGTGACCGAGCCACGCCGCCACATGTTCGCCGACGGCTCCGTACTCGATCTCCCGATCAGCGACCGTGGCGCGCAGGAGGAAGCGTGGACGGACCTGGCCGGTGCACCGGTGGCCGCGCAGTGGACCAAGCTGGTCGACGCGTACGGCGACACCTGGCAACTGCTGCGCAAGACCTCGCTGGAGCCGCCGCTGGAGGACAAGCTGCCGATCAAGGCCGTCCGCGCACTCAAGCCCTGGCAGACGCTGGAGAAGGTCGCCCAGCGCGAACTGACCGACGACCGTGCCCGCGCGGTCCTGCGCCACTTCGCGGCGCAAGGCGGTTCGGACGCGAGCCTGACGCCCGGGTACGTCGGTGTGTGGTCGTACCTGGAACGCACGTTCGGCCGCTGGACGATCGACGGCGGATTCGGCGCCCTGGCCGACGCGCTGGTGCAACGGGCGAGCGAACGGAAGATCACCGTCCGGACCAGCGCCGAGGTGGTCGGTGTGACGACGGCCGACGGCGCGGTCAGCGGCGTACGGCTCTCGGACGGTGAAGCGATCCCCGCGGACATCGTGGTGAGCGACATCGACCCGCGGGTGCTCTACGAGTCCATGGTCGACGACCCGGCCGCCAAGAAGGTCCGGAAGCGGATCCTGTCGACCCACCAGGCCCAGGCGGCGTACGTCGTGCACCTGGGGCTGAAGGACCCGGTGCCGGAGCTGCCGTTCGAGACCGTGCTGCACGGTACGCCGACCGTCGTCGTACGGACAGGTGGTACGGCGCCAGCCGGTCACCGTGCGTGGTCCGTGCTGGTCCACGGCTACCCGACCGACGACGTCCTGGACCTCTTGGTGGCCCGCGGGCTGCACGTCAGGGACAACGTGGTGTCGCGGCAGACGTCGCCGTCCTGGTGGGCCGGTGTGGCCTGGGAGGGCTACAAGACCGCCCGCCGCCGGGCCTCGAACGTGTCCCCGATCAAGGGGCTGTACTGCGTCGGCGCAGGCGCCCACCCAGGCTCCGGTGTGCCCGCCACCACACTGGGGGCGGCGATTGTGGCGGACGCCATCGGGAAGGCCTGAGACCGCTGTCGGGTTGGACAGAGGAGCCAACTAAGATTGGTTGTTCCTGTGTTCTGAGTCCCGGCGGGAGAGGACCTCGGTGGATCAAACCCCCACATCAGCCGATCACGAGACTGTCGAGCGGGCTGAGCTGGTGGCTGAACAACAACATGTCGACCGGGTCTACGGCCGGGTCGAGGAGGCCGCCCGGTCCGCGTCCCGGATCGCGGTCGAAGGTCACCAGCGCGGGCAGGCGCAGAACGTCGGCCGGGTCCGCGAGGAGGAGCAGACCGGTCTGTACGAGCGGGACGTGCTGGTGTTCGCGGCCGCCCGCCGGATCGCCGAGCTGGACGCGGAGCACGAGGGCCTGGTGTTCGGCCGGCTCGACTCCGACCGCGGCGACGACCAGCCGGCCGCCGCGACCGCGGCCGACCTCGACAAGCTGTACGTCGGCCGGATCGGCGTCCGCGACGCGGAGTACGAACCGCTGGTGATCGACTGGCGCGCGCCGGCCGCCGAGCCGTTCTACCGGGCCACGCCGGCCGACCGGCAGAAGGTGGTCCGGCGGCGCGTGCTGCGGAACAAGGGCGCCCGGATCGCCGGCCTCGAGGACGACCTGCTGGCGCCGGAACGCGCACCGGAGGACCTGCCGGTGATGGGCGAGGGCGCGCTGATGGCGTCGCTGTCGCGGGCCCGCGGGCACACGATGCGCGACATCGTCGCCACCATCCAGGCCGAGCAGGACGAGGCGATCCGGGCACCTGCCCGCGGCGTCACGGTCATCGGCGGCGGTCCTGGTACCGGGAAGACGGTGGTCGCGCTGCACCGCGCGGCGTACCTGCTGTACAGCGACCGCCGGCGCTTCGAGCGTGGCGGCGTACTCGTGGTGGGGCCGTCGGCCGCCTTCATGGCCTACATCGAGCGGGTGCTCCCGAGCCTCGGTGAGAACACGGTGTCGCTGCGGGCCGTCGGCGAGCTGGTCGACGGCGTGAAGGCGACCGCCGTCGACAACGCCGAGGTGGCCGCGGTCAAGGGCTCGCTGCGGATGCGCGGCGTACTCTCCCGCGCGGCCCGCGACCGGGTGCCGAACGCGCCGACGACGTTGCGGGTGTTCATCGGCGGCGCGACGGTCGAGCTGGACGCCAACCAGCTGGACAACGTCCGCCGCAACGCGCTCCGGCGTACCGTTCGGAACCGCGCCGCCGCGGAGGCACGCAAGGGTCTGATCGCGGCGCTGTGGCAGCGCTTCCCGGAGGATCTGCGGAACGGTCAGCTCGGCGACCGTGAGGCGTTCGGCGACCGTGTGACCGACACCCCGGCGTTCCGGACCTTCTTCAGCCAGTGGTGGCCGGTGCTGACCGCGGAGTCGGTACTGCGCTGGCTCGGCGACGCGCGCCGCCTGCAGCGCTGGGCCCGTAACGACCTGACGCCTGCCGAGATCGACGCGCTGGCCGCCGCGATCCGGACGACGGAGGAGTTCACCGTCGCCGACGTGGCGCTGCTGGACGAGCTCGGTACATTCCTGGGCCGGCCACCGATCGCGGAGAACACCGACGAGGAGTTCGACTGGCTGGAGGGACTGACCGACGGCGTCAACGAAGTACTGACCAGCTCCGAGCGTCGCGCCCGGGCCGCGGCCGCCCGCGAGGCGGAGGAGCCGGAGGAGTACGCGCACGTCCTGGTGGACGAGGCGCAGGACCTCTCCCCCATGCAGTGGCGGATGGTCACCCGGCGCGGCCCGCAGGCCAGCTGGACGATCGTCGGCGACCTCGCGCAGAGCTCCTGGCGGGACCCGGCCGAGGCCCAGGCGGCGATGGACTCGATGCTGTCGCACCTGCAGCGGCACTCGTTCCGCTTGTCCACCAACTACCGGAACTCGGCCGAGATCTACGCGTTCGCCGGTGAGGTGATCCGGCAGTCGATCCCGGACGCCGACCTGCCGAACGCGGTCCGCAGTACGGGCGTGGAGCCGGAGCACCGGATCTTCGACGCGGGCAAGGTCGCGGAGGCGGCGGGCGACGCGGCCATGGAGCTGCTGCAACTGGTCGAGGGGACCGTCGGCGTCATCGTGCCGCCGGCGCTCCGGCCGGCGGTGGACCCGGTGCTGGCCGAGATCGGCGATCCACGGGTCGTTGCCGTCAGCCCCTTGGACTCGAAGGGCCTCGAGTACGACGCTGTCGTGGTGGTCGAGCCGGACCGGATCGTCAGCGACACGTTGGGCGGCGTACGCGCCCTGTACGTCGTACTGACCCGGGCGACCCAGCGGCTGATCACGATCAACAGCACCAGCCGCTGGCTGCCCCAGAGCTAGGCGCGCGGAACGACGTACTCGACGAGGTCGGCCTCGTTTGCGGCGAGGTCGGCCCAGTGGGTGGTGAGGTGCAGGATCGCGAGACCGGTGGTCGGGTACTTCTGGGTGAGCTCTAGCCGCTCCGGGCTGGTGCCGTCCAGCGCGAGCTCGTCGGCCAGCCACGGGATGCCGGGCGCGTGCCCGACCACGACCACCGTACGGGCCTCGGACGGCGCTTCGTGGATGACGTCCAGCAGCGACTCGGTGTCGGCGTTGTAGATCCGCTTGTCGTACCAGACGTCCTTGGCGGTGACGCCGGCCTCGGCGACCAGCTTCCAGGTCTCCCGGGTGCGCTTCGACGGCGAGCACAGCACCAGGTCCGGTTCGATGCCCTGGGCAACGAGATGCCGGCCGGCCGCGGCGGCGTCCGCGCGGCCGCGGTCGGCGAGCGGGCGGTCCAGGTCCGGCAGGTCCGGCCTGGTCTCCGGCGGCACCGCCTTCGCGTGCCGGAGCAGGACGAGAGTTCGGTCGATCAACAGGTCCGACGGGTCAGCCATTGCGTCAGGATACGACGGCCGGCTGGAGGTTGCGGAAGACCTGTCGTGTTGCGGTGGATCTGTTCAAGGTAATGAAATGAATGCCGGGGGCGCCGCCCGCGAGCAGGCGTTCGCACAGCTCGGTGGCGATCTCGATACCGACCTCGCGGACCGCTGCCGGATCGTCCCCGACGGCGTGCAACCGGTCGGTGACGGACACCGGCAACGCCATGCCGGTGAGCTCCGCCATCCGCTGGATCTGCTTGATGTTGGTGACCGGCATGATGCCGGGCAGTACCGGGATGTCGCAGCCGAGTGCGGCCGCCCGGTCGACCAGCCGGAAGTAGTCGTCGGCGCCGAAGAACATCTGCGTGATCGCGTAGTCCGCGCCGGCCCGCGCCTTCGCGGCCAGCACCCGCGCGTCCGCCTCCAGCGAGACCGCCTCCGGGTGCTTGTCCGGGAACGCGGCGACGCCGACGCAGAAGTCGCCGAGCGAACGGATCAGCTCGACCAGCTCGATCGCGTGGTTCAGCCCGTCGGGGTGCGCGACCCACGGCTGGTTCGGCCCGCCGGGCGGGTCGCCGCGGAGCGCGAGCATGTTCCGGACGCCGGATCCGGCGTACGCGCCGATCACCGAGCGCAGCTCGTCGCGGGAGTGCGCTACGCAGGTCAGGTGCCCGAGCGGGGTCAGCGAGGTGTCCTGCGCGACCCGTTCGGTGACCCGGATGGTGCCGTCCCGGGTGCTGCCGCCGGCGCCGTACGTGATCGAGACGAACGTCGGCCGGAGCTGCTCGATCTCGCGGATCGAGCGCCACAGCACGTCCTCGGCCTCCGCGGTCTTCGGCGGGAAGAACTCGAACGAGAAGGACCGCTCCCCGGACGCGAGCAGCTCGCGGATGGTCGGCGCACCGCCGGGCAGCGTCGAGGGAAGACCGTTCGCCATGCGCCTCAGGTTACCCGCGGTGAGCGCGGCCGTCTGCCCACCGACTACGCTCCGAGACGTGGACGATGTGGACATCCCGGCCGGGATCCAGCAGGCGCTGAGCGAGTTCCTGGACCGGCAGGAGGAGCGGCTGGCGGCGATCGGGCCGGAGCTGACCGAGCAGGTGCGGGCGGCGCGGGACGCGACCAGCGGCGGCAAGCGGCTCCGGCCGTCGTTCTGCTACTGGGGGTACCGAGCCGCGGGCGGCGATCCGGCGCTGCCGATCCTGCCGGCCGCGGCGAGCCTGGAGATGCTGCACGTCAGCGCGCTCGTGCACGACGACGTGATGGATTCCTCCGACGTACGCCGGGGTGCGCCGGCCGCGCATCGCCGGTTCGAGGCGCTGCAGCGGGAACGCGCCGGGAAGACCGGGCGCGGCGGCGACCCGGTCGGCTTCGGCGTCGGCGCCGCGATCCTGCTCGGCGACCTGTGCCTGATCTGGGCCGACGAACTGCTGCACACGTCCGGCTTCGACGCCGCGGCACTGGCCCGCGCCGAGCAGTACTTCGACGCCGTCCGCGTCGAGGTGACCGCCGGGCAGTACCTCGACCTGGTCGCGCAGGCCAGCGGCGAATCCGACATGGACCTCGCGCTGCGGGTCCTGCGCTACAAGTCCGCGACGTACACGGTCGAGCGCCCGCTGCACATCGGCGCCGCACTGGCCGGCGGGGACGCGCGGCTGACCGCGTCGCTGTCCGGGTACGGGCTGCCGCTGGGCGAGGCGTTCCAGCTCCGCGACGACCTGCTCGGTGTGTTCGGCGACCCGGCGCTGACCGGGAAACCCGCCGGCGACGACCTCCGCGAGGGCAAGCGGACGGTGCTGATCGCGTACGCCGTCGACCACGCGTCGGAGATCCAGCTGACCGAGTTCAACCGGCTGTTCGGGCGTCCGGACCTGGACGACGACGAGATCCAGTTGCTCCGCGAGATCCTCCAGGACTCGCGCGCCGTGCAGGCCTGCGAGGAGCTGATCACCGACCGCACCGAGGACGCGCTGGACGCCCTCGACCGGGCGCCGCTGGCCGACGACACCGCCCGCAAGGCGCTCACCGACCTTGCGATCGCGGCGACCTCGCGCAACGTGTAGCGGCTACTGGTCCGCGAGCAGGTTGATCAGCCGGAGCAGGTCCGCGGTGGCGGGCAGGTCGCCGAGCACGATCACCTTGAGGACGGCGCGTTCCTCGTCGTAGATCGTCTCGGCCTTCAACCCGTCGGCCTCCGGCCGGTTGAGCGCGCCGTCGATGTGGGTGCCGATCCGGTCGGCGGTGGCGCGGTCGACCGCGTCGATGTGCACGATGCTCGACGCCTCGACGTGCCGGGCGGAGCTGTCCACGTCGACGACCGCGGCCGTCGTACCGGTGAACGCCTCCAGGTCCTCGCGGCTGATCCGGTACTGCTTCCCGATCCGGACGGCCTTCAGCCGGCCGTCGCGGACGTAGTTGCGGATCGTCCGGACGTGCAGGCCCAGGCGGTTCGCCACCTGCTCCACCGAGTACAGCTCCTGGGCCATGCGTTCAGACTAAGACACTTTCCTTAGAATTCCCTATACATGGCCGATTTCGGGCTCATAGGGTAATTTGCGGCAGCGATCGCAGCAGGTCCGGCGTACTCGCCTCGGCGATCAGGACGCGGAGCTGGCCGGAGTTCGTGGTGTCCTCGGCGAAGATCTGCAGCGCCACGTCGACCGTGTCGTGGTCGTGGTCGAGCAGGTTCCGGACGCCGGTCCACAGCACCACCTCCGGCGCGCCGGTCGAGCGGTCGCTGAGCGAGTCGGCGAGCGCGTCCCAGTTCCGGCCGAACCAGCGCGGCAGGTCGAACGCGGTCGCGCACAGGTCCAGGAACCCGGTCTTGTCGTGGATCTCGGACGTGTCCAGCAGCACGAACCCGAACCCGGCGGCGGCAGCGTCGCGCCGTACGTCGTCGGCGCCGGGCGCGTCCGGCCAGCGGTACACCCCCGGCCGCAGCGCCTTGAGCGACGTCATGACGTACCCCCGTCCTCCGCGATCCGGCGGAACGACTTGTAGTGGTCATCGGTGTAGTACCGCTCGCCGCCGTTGCCGGACACGATCCGGCGGGCACCGCGGTCCTTCTCCCCCGGCGTCTTCACCGTGTACTCGTGGTAGTAGCCGCGGTCGTGCTTGGGCAGGATCTTCTCCAGGTTGCCGAACACGACGCCGTCGCGGCTGTACGGGAACGGCCCGCCCCGGTCGATCAGCTTCAGCGTGTCCTGCGCCTCCTTCGGCAGGTCCGCGACCGCGACGTACTTCAGGCCGCTGGCCGGATCGGTCCCACCGGACGTACCGGTCTTCGTCGACGCGGAGCACCCGAACAGCGAGGCCGCCAAGGTGATCACCAGCATCGCGATCACCACGACCGCGACGATCCGCGCGGTCTTCTGGTTGCCGATCACCCGCGGAGCCTCCGGCTGAACTCGGCCGCCGCCGCCCCCGGGTCGTCCGCCTCGGTGATCGCCCGGACGACGACCACCCGGGTCGCGCCGGCCTCCAGCACCTCGTCCAGCCGCTCCAGGTCGATCCCGCCGATCGCGAACCACGGTTTCGGCTGCCGGCGGCCCGCGGCGTACGACACCAGCTCCAGGCCTGCCGCCTGGCGGCCCGGCTTGGTCGGCGTGGCCCAGGTCGGCCCGACGCAGAAGTAGTCCGAACCGACCTCGTCGACCGCCGCATTGACCTGGCTGAACGAGTGCGTCGACCGCCCGATGATCGGCCCCGGTCCGGTGATCGCCCGGGCCGCGTGCACCGGGAGGTCCCGCTGCCCGAGATGCAGTACGTCGGCACCGGCCGCGAACGCGATGTCCGCGCGGTCGTTCACCGCCAGCAGCTTGCCGTGCCGCTTGCAGGCGTCCGCGAACACCTCCAGCGCGGCCAGCTCGTCCGCGGCCTCCATCTCCTTCTGCCGGAGCTGCACGATGTCCACGCCACCGGCCAGCGCGGCGTCCAGGAACTGCGCGAGATCGCCCTGCTTCTCCCGTGCGTCCGTGCACAGGTACAGCCGGGCATCCGCGAGACGGTCGGTCTGGTCAGTCACACCCCAAAGCCTGCCATGAGCCGCCAGACGTAGGGTTGCGGCATGCCAGACGTGGTGGTGATAGGCGGCGGACTGATCGGGTTGGCGACGGCTTGGCGGCTGGCTGTGGACGGCCTGCAGGTGACCGTGTGCGATCCGACGCCGGGCGGGCAGACGTCGAACGTTGCCGCCGGGATGCTGGCTCCGGTCACCGAGGTGGAGTTCGGCGAAGACGAGCTGCTCGCGCTCAACCTGGCCTCGGTCGACGCGTGGCCTGCCTTCGCCGCCGAGCTGGAGGACCTGACCGGGCAGCCGGCCGGGCTGCACCAGACCGGCACGCTCTCGGTCGCGTACGACGCCGACGACATGGCCGTGCTCCGCCGGGTCGCGGACTACCAGCGCCGGCTCGGCCTCGAGGTGGAGGACCTGACCGGCCGCGACGCCCGCCGCCGCGAGCCCCTGCTCGCAACGGGCGTCTCCGGCGGCGTGTGGGTCCCAGGCGACCACTCTGTCGACAACAGGCAGGCCCTCACCACGCTCTTGAAGGCGCTTGAGCTGTCCGGCGTCCAGGTCGTCCGGCAGCGCGTAACGCGCGTGCTCACCTCCGGTACGACGGCAACCGGCGTACAGCTCGACAACGGCGACACCGTGGACGCGGGGCAGATTGTCGTGGCGGCGGGGCCGTGGTCGTCGCAGCTGGATGGCGTACCGGAGGAGCTGCGGCCACCCGTACGTCCGGTGAAGGGCGAGGTACTGCGTTTGCGCGTCCCCGAGGCGTACCGCCCGGCGCTGCAACACACCGTGCGCGCGACTGCCCGCGGGTTCTCGGTGTACCTCGTTCCGCGACCCGGCGGCGAACTGGTGGTCGGTGCCACGAGCACCGAACTCGGCTACGACACGCGCGTGCTGGCCGGTGGCGTCTTCAACCTGCTCCGCGACGCGCGCACCGTGCTCCCGATCACCGACGAACTCGAACTGGTCGAGACGATCGCCGGCCTGCGTCCCGCGACGCCGGACAACGCACCGGTCCTCGGCCCGTCCGGTCTGGATCGGTTGCTCTGGGCAACCGGTCACTACCGGAACGGCGTGCTGCTGACGCCGGTCACCGCGCAGGTGCTGGCCGAGACGGTCCGCACCGGAACGCTGCCCGAGCTCGCGAAACCCTTCCTGGCGAACCGCTTCGCGCACTGACCCACGGTTGCCCTGGGCAACCGGGAGATTGTGAATCACACGAATGTAGTTCAGTGTTGAATTGTAACCTTTACGTTACAGGCGTCACACCAACCCCATCCGCACCTGTTGTCACATCAGCCTCAGCACTTAGGGTCAGATGACGTTCACAACGGGGAGTTGGTTGCGATGCGCAACATTGTTCGGATCCTGACCGGGCTCGCGGTGCCGGTACTGACCGCGGCCGTGATCACCGCGGGCTCGCCCGGCCTGGGCGCCTACAAGGTCAAGGAGGGCGACACCCTCAGTCACATCGCCGGCCGCTACGGCACCACGGTCAGCAACCTGGTCGCACTGAACAAGCTCCCGGGCAACGGCAACGCGATCTACGCCGGCGAGGTGCTGAAGGTGCCGGCGCCGGCCACCGGCAGCACCCCGGCGAAGCGCTCCCAGCTGGGCCGGGTGACGTACGTCGTGAAGTCCGGCGACACGATCTCCGGGATCGCGAAGCGCTTCCACTGCTCCCAGGCGAACCTGCTCGCCGCGAACAAACTGACGGCGGGCGACCCGATCTTCGCCGGCAAGTCGCTGCAGGTCCCGGTGAAGATCCGGCCCAAGGCCCGCACCGACAACACGTTCGCGGGCCGCAAGTACGCCGACCACATCGTCGCCCAGGCGAACCGCAACCGGGCGATCCTGAAGCAGCGCAAGCAGCCGACCCGGTCGCAGATGCGGTCGCTGATCGTGAGCGCGTCGAAGCGGTACGGAGTCGACCCGCAGCTCGCGCTCGCTGTCGCCTGGCAGGAGTCCGGCTGGAAGCAGCGCGTGGTCTCCCCCGCGAACGCGATCGGCGCGATGCAGGTGATCCCGTCCACCGGCCGGTTCGCGTCCCGGATCGTCGGCCGCGAGCTCGACCTGCTGAACGCCCACGACAACGTCACGGCAGGCGTCGTACTGCTCAGCCGCCTGACCGGGGCCGCCAAACTGGACATCGCGGTGGCCGGTTACTACCAGGGCCTCGGCGGGGTGAAGAAGAACGGCATGTATGCCGACACCAAGGCGTACGTGGCCAACGTCCTCCGGATCAAGGCCCAACTGGAGCGCGGCTGGGACCCCCTGCGGTGAGCCTGGCTCAGTAACGCTGCGGGGTTATCTACACTCTCTCCAGAACGGTTTGGGGAGAGGCGGCTCACCGCAAGTGACGGACGACGTGGACACGCAGGTCAGCGACCGCCTCGTCGGGCGTGTGCTCGACGGTCGGTACCGCGTGGGCGCACGTGTCGCCAAGGGCGGGATGGCCACCGTCTACCAGGCGCTCGACATGCGGCTGGACCGGACCGTCGCGGTCAAGGTGATGCACGACGGGCTCGGCGACGACGCCCAGTTCACCCGCCGGTTCGTGGCCGAGGCCCGGGCCGCCGCCCGGCTGTCCAACCCGAACGTGGTGGCCGTCTTCGACCAGGGCGACGACAACGGCACGTTGTTCCTCGCGATGGAGTACGTTCCCGGCCGCACGCTGCGCGACGTCATCCGCGAGGAGGCACCGCTCTCCCCTGCCCGCGCGCTGGACCTGCTGACGCCGGTCCTGTCCGCGCTGTCGGCCGCCCACGACGCGGGCATCGTGCACCGCGACATCAAGCCCGAGAACGTGCTGATCTCCGACAAGGGCGCCGTGAAGGTCGCCGACTTCGGTCTGGCCCGCGCGGTCAGTGCCAGCGGCAACACCGCCACTCAGGGCCTGCTGATGGGAACGGTGTCGTACCTCGCGCCCGAGCTGGTCACGGACGGCAGCGCCGACGCCCGGTCGGACGTGTACTCGGCGGGCATCCTGCTGTACGAGATGCTCACCGGCAGCAAGCCCCACTCCGGCGACACCCCGATCCAGGTCGCGTACGCGCACGTCCACAACGACGTGCCGCCGCCGTCGCTCGAGCAGCCCGGGATCCCGCCGTACGTCGACGCGCTCGTGCAGCGCGCGACCGCGCGGGACCGGGACCTGCGGCCGACCGACGCGCGGGTGTTCAGCCGGCAGGTGCACCGGGTCCGCAGCGCGCTCGACGAGGGGCTGCCGGACGACCCGGAGCTGACCGGCGACCTGACCGTGCCGATCCAGCAGATCCGGCAGGACAGCGGGTACGACGACGGGTACACCCGCGGCGAGGCCGGTCCCGGCGACCAGCCGATCCGGCACGACACGATCGTCGTACCGGTGGAGCACGGCCGGCCGACGGGCGCTCCGGCCAAGCCGCCGGCGAAGACACCTCCGCCGCGGCGCCGGTCGCGCGGGCCGATCGCGCTGCTCGTGATCCTCGCGCTGGCGATCGGCATCGGGACCGCCGCCTGGTACTACGGCATCCACCGCTACACGACCACGCCGTCGCTGGTCGGGATGGCGCCCGCGGCGGCCGAGGCCGCGGCGGCGAAGGCCGGGCTGAAGACGACCCAGGACAACCAGGACTTCTCCGAGGACGTGCCCAAGGGCGACGTCATGAAGACCGATCCCGCGCCGGGCGACCGGATCCTGAAGCACGGCGACATCGGCCTGACGATCTCGAAGGGCCCCGAGCGGTACCGGGTGCCGCAACTCGTCGGACTGCAACTGGACGCGGCCCAGCAGGCGCTGTCGTCGGTCAAGCTGGTCACCGGGCAGGTCGACGAGCAGTACAACGAGACCGTTCCGCAGGGGCGGGTGATCGCGATCAGCCCGAAGTTCAACACGGTCGTGAAGCCCGGGACCGCGGTGAACTTCGCGGTCAGCAAGGGCAAGCGGCCGATCGGGGTGCCGGATCTGACCGGGAAGTCGTACCGGGACGCGAACAAGGCGCTGAAGAAGCTCGGCTTCGTCGTCACGCGGACCACGAAGTACGACGACAAGGTGCCCGAGGGCAACGTGATCAGCCAGAGCCCGAACAGCGGCACCCTGTTCGCCAAGGACAAGGTCGCGCTGGTCGTCTCGCTCGGGCCGCCGCTGGTCGAGGTGCCGAACGTGAAGCGGAAGACCACCTCCGACGCGCAGCAGATCCTCACCGGCGCCGGTTTCAAGGTGACCGTGCAGCAGGCGCCGTTCAACCTCGGCCTGAACATCGTCGCCGCGCAGAGCCCCGGCGCCGGCCAGAAGGTGAAGCCCGGCACGACGATCGTGATCACCGTGCTCTGATTTTGCTTCCCAGGCAAGCGTTCTGATCTGATGTCAGGCGTGAATCACCCTCGTGTTGCTGTACTGGCACTCCTGGCTGTCGCAGCCGCCTGGGGGTCGACGTTCTTCCTCACCAAGGACCTGCTCACCAGGATGGACGTCGCCGACTACCTGGCGTTGCGGTTCCTGATCGCCTCGGTCGCGCTGATCCTGGTCAACCCGCCCGCGATCGCCCGGCTCAGCCGGCTGGACCGCGGCCGGGCCGTTGCCCTCGGCATCACGTACGGCATCGCCCAGCTGGTCCAGACCGAGGGCCTGCGGCACACGTCGGCGAGCGTCTCGGGCTTCGTCACCGGCATGTACGTCGTGTTCACCCCGCTGCTCGGCGCGGTCATCCTGCGGCATAAGATCGGCCGCTGGGCCTGGGTCGCCGTGATCCTCGCCACGGTCGGACTCGGCGTACTCTCGCTGCGCGGATTCAGCCTCGGTACCGGCGAGCTGCTCACACTCGCGTCCGCCGGTCTGTACGCGCTGCACATCATCGGCCTCGGCGCCTGGTCCACGCCTCAGAACGCCTTCGGCCTGTCGGCACTGCAGATGATCGTGATCACCTGCGTCTGCGCGATCGGCGCCGTGCCCGGCGGCTTCTCGCTGCCGCCGAGCGGACGGGACTGGATCAGCGTCGTCTACATGGCATTGATCGCCGGCGCGCTCGCGTTGATCGTGCAGACCTGGGCCCAGGCACACCTGACTCCGACCCGCGCGGCCATTGCGATGACAATGGAGCCGGTGTTCGCGTCGGCGTTCGCCGTACTGTTCGGTTCGGACAGCCTGACGTGGCGGATGCTGGTCGGCGGCGCGCTGGTGGTGTCGGCGATGTACCTCGTCGAACTGGCGCCGCGACGTAAGTTCGAGGCGGAAGTGCAGCACTTGGCGCAATAGGAGGTGTGATGCGGGAGAACCGGCCACGCGACCGGTGGTTCCCGTACGCCGTGATCGCGCTGCTGCTGGCGGTCCTCGCCGGCGGCACGATCAGCAACCTGGTCCGGTTCCCGCAGCCGCAGCTCGTCTCCGCGGGCATCCCGCACGCGTCGGTACGCTCGGCCCTCGGCAACGACCCGTACGACGACATGGTGCGGCACGCGCTCGCGGACCTCGACGCGCTCACGCTTCCGAACGGCGGCACGCTGGCCGGCGAGAACGGTCCGTGGCGGTACGTGTGGCCGCGGGACGCGTCGTTCGTCGCGGTCGCCCGGTGCGCGATCGGGCAGTACGACAAGGCTCTCGCCGTACTGGGGTTCCTGAATCGCGTGCGGCCTGCGAAGGGGCGGTGGGAGGCCCGGTACACCGAGACCGGCGCGCATGTCGGCGACGGCCGTACGCCGCAGCTCGACGGCTCCGGGTGGGTGCTGTGGGCAACGTGGTTCTGCCGGGCGGGCGACAAGTACTGGGACATGGTCCGGCAGTCGGCCGACGAGATCGTGGCCGAGCTCGGCCCGGACGGGCTGCCGAGTCCCTCGCCGGACTACTGGGAGCGGCCCGAGCGCAAGCTCACGCTTGGCACCGTCGCCCCGCTGCTGACCGGCCTCCGCTCGGCGGCGGGAATCGCCACGTCACTGCACCATTCACCGGAGGCCGCGCGCTGGTGGACCGCCGCGGAGAAGTTGTCCGCGGCAACCGATCGGGCGTTCGGCCCGGACTATCCGCGGATCCCGGCGCAGGCCACCAGCTTCGTCGAGCCGGGTGTCGAACCGGTGTCGTTGCAGGGCGGACGGGACGCGATCGTGACCGTCCTCGGCCCGCCGTTCGCGCCGGCCCGTCCGGTGGTCAGTACGGCGATCGACACGGCGTACGACGTACTGACGCAACCGAACGGCGGGGTGACACCGGGCGAGGACTGGCGGGCGGACGGGGTGTCGTGGACGCCCCAGACCGCCCTGTTCGCGCTGAGCGCGGCCGCCCGCGGCAACCAGGACACCGCGAACGCGTTGCTCACGTGGCTCGACCATCACCGCACCAAGACCGGCGCCCTGCCCGAGAAGGTCAACCGTGACCTACAGCCCGCCGGCGAGGCCCCGTTGGCGTGGACCGCGGCCATCGTCGTACTCACCGTCGCGGCCCTCCACGGGGACCTGCCGATCCCGTCCTAGCAGATCTCCATGTCGTCGTGGCTCGGGGTGGCCGGGCGGTTGGTGCTGGTCTTGCCGGAGTAGAAGAACGCGGTCGACGCGATGTCGTCCTGCAGCGGGAGGTACCGCCCGCCGGAGCGCCAGCCGAGGGCTTGTACGTCGACGCGCAGCCGCTCCTTGAAGCGGATCGGGTCTGGCAGGTGGAACCGGTACATGCCGAACCGCTGCTGGCTCTGGTACTGCCCGTCCGGGCGGATCACCTGCGGCATGCCGAGGTACGGCGTACTGAACTCGGTGTAGCCGCCCAGGTGAGGTACGTCGAAGTTCCACGCGCCGCCGAAGTAGTCCTCGGTCCCCGTGCCGCAGATGGTCGGGTACTCGTCGTCGCCGTCGACGTAGAACTTGACCTCTCCCTCACCCCACCAGCCCGTGCTGTTGACGCCCCACGCGACGTACGTGCCGACGTAGTGTCCCGGGCCTTCCACACCGTCCAGCAGCGTGTGCACGGTCTTGGCCTGAAGCGGGTTGCTCCGGCGCCATTGGGCGTGCAGGTACGCCGCCTTGTCCGGTACGGCGCCCAGCCAGTAGTCCACCTGGAAGTACACGACCACGGGCTCGTCGTGGGTGTTCTCGATGGTCAGCTTGGCCTGCTGGTTGAACGGCATCTCCCAGTAGCAGTTGAACCCGCCGTTCGGGTTCACCGCGACCGGCAGCGAGTTGACCTGGGCGAACTTGCCCCAGCCCGAGCAGAAGAAGTCGCCGACCGGCGTCTCCACCGCGGGCGCCTCGTCGCCGTCCCAGAACGCCCGCAGCACCAGCCGGCGCCAGTGGTCGACGTGCGTGGTCAGCCAGATGTGCGTGATGCACCCCGACCCGGCGATGTCCGCGAGCGTCGCGGTCTCCCCCGGCCCGATCTCGATCGACGGCGAGACCTTCCACCCCTGCCCGAGGTCCCGGGCCGCGTGCGCTCCCGTACCCTCGGTCCGCCGCCCGCCCTGGCCGGGCTCGCCGGTCGGGTTCTCCGCACTGATGGAGCGCGTCTCGACGTCGGCGAGCGCGCTGATGCCGGTGAGGTTCCCAAGTGTCATACCGCGACCTTAGGCCGCACCGGGTTCCCTGAGAAATCGATTGCCCATGAAGTGGACCTCAGCAGGCGCGGACCTTGGCGTCCAGGCCGGTGAAGGACAGGCACGCCCACGGGCGGCCCTGGTCGCGCTTGGCGCGGACGATCACCGGATACGCGTCGGCGCCGCGCACCTGCGGGCTCTTCTCGGTCGCGAGCGATCCGATCGCTCCCCCGCGCGCCTCGGCCGCCGCCTTCACCTCGGCGATGCTGACGCTGCTGCCGGCCGCCTTCGCGGCCGCGGCCTTCGCGTCGGTCGCGACCTGCAGGGCGAACTTGATCTCCGGCGGCGTCGACCACCTCGTCTGCGTCACCGGGATCACCACTCCGAACATCGCCAGCCCGACCGCGGTGACGATCTGCCGCAACCGCCGGGTCTGATCGGCCAGCAGCAACGCGGCACAACAGATCGCCAGGAACACCGTCATCCCGCGCAGCACCCAATGCCGATCCAGCCGGCCGTCCACCGCCAGCCCGGCCACCACCGCGATCAGCAGACAAACCCCGGCAGCGCCCAACGCGCGTACTCGCGGAGACAGAGATTGCATGCCGCCGACAATAGACGCCCTAAGGTGGCGGCACGGACCACGTCGGAGGGAAACCGGGATGACGCTTCTTCGGATGGACAACGTCGGCATCGTCGTCGACGACCTCGACGCCGCGATCGCGTTCTTCGAAGAGCTCGGCCTGGAGCTGGACGGTCGCGGCCAGGTCGAGGGCGACTGGGTGGACCGGACCGTCGGACTCACCGGGGTCCGCTGCGACTTCGCGATGCTGCGGATGCCGGACGGACGCGGCCGGCTCGAGCTGGCGAAGTACCACTCGCCCGTCGCGGTCGGCACGGTCCCGCCGAACCCGCCGCACAACACGCTCGGGACACACCGGGTCATGTTCGCCGTCGACGACCTCGACGACACCCTCGAGCGGCTCCGGCGGCACGGCGCCGAACTCCTCGACGGTGTCGGACAGTTCGACGGCGGCTTCCGCCTCTGCTACCTCCGCGGCCCGTCCGGCATCATCCTGGCGCTGGCTGAACAGGTCTAGTTCTTTCTGTAGGCAATCACGCGGGTCAGGCCTAAGGTCCGGCCGCCGTCGGCGTGGAGCATGCGCGCTTCCTCGCGGCCGGGGCGGCCGCCGTCGAGGTCGCAGGCCTCGTTCCACTGCAGCCAGTCCTGCCAGCCGTGCGGCAACTGGTCGGCGACCTCGACCGTGACCAGGCCGGTCTTCTCCCAGTGACGCCGCCACCACGCCGCGCTGTGCCACGCGCAGAAGTCCCACTTCCAGTACTCGCTCAGATGCGCCGGCGGCAGCGTCTCGTACTCCTCGACCGGCCCCGGCTGCACGATCCCGATCCGGCCACCCGGCTTCACGAAGCGCGAGAAGTACCCGAGATAAAGGTCGTCCGTCCCGAAATAGTGGTACGCGCCGATGCTCACCGCCGCATCGAAGAACCCCTCCGCGTACGGCAAGGCCCGAGCCTCCGAGTAGATCGGACGAACCCGGTCCTCCACTCCCGCCTCGACCACCCGGCGCAGAATCTCGTCCGGCTTCACCCACAGATCGGTCGCCCACACCTCGACCCCGAACTCCTTGGCCAGAAACACCGAACTGCAGGCATTCCCACATCCCAGATCGAGCACCCGCATCCCCGGCTCGAGCGCCATCGACCCGGCCAGCGCCTCCGCCTGCCACACCGGATTCGGCCCCATCGACGCATCGACCATCCACCGCGCCGAGTACTTCGCGGACCGCGGATACCGCTCGTTCTTCAGCAGCTTCGCCAGCTCGTCATCATCCATGCGCCCGCAGTCTGCGCCGGTCCCAATCCGCGAGCAAAGCGTTTTCCGGGGCACGCAAGATTGTTCTAAAGGATTGTGAGCTCCAAGTACGACAGCCCGTTCGCACCCGTCTCCGTCTGCACGCTGACGACAACCCGCCATTCGCCGGGCGGTACGGCGTACCCGAGCTCTGGAACGAGTGACGCCGTACCAACCAGAAGAGGCACCGGCCGACTCTCCCCGGCCCCGACGGCGAACCCGACCCGCACCAAGGGGTGCGGCCCGGCAAACTCCCCGACCACCCGCCCCGAACCGTCGGTCACCACCGACGCCAGCTCCCCACCGGTGATCAGCACCTGCTCACAGTCGCCCCGATTCCGCACGAGCACGTCCTGCCGAAGATCCCACCCCGACCGAACCGTCAACGGGGCAAGGGCTTCCACGTCGATCCCGATCTCCGCCACCGGCCCGCCCCGCAGCTCCGGCGCCCGCACATTCCTGATCAGCTCGCCCGCCGGATACTGCATCAGACCGACCTGCAGTTCCACAAGCTCCGGATACCTCGCCTGCAACCCCGCCGCAATGTCCGTAGCCCAAGCCGCCAACATAATCCGAACCGGCACCCGCGTCGGCTCACTGTCCGGATCAGGAAACGCCCGCAAAGCCCCCGGCACCTCCGCAACCAGCCGCCGCAACTCCCCCCGCAACCCCTCCCACCCAGCCATACGCCGAAGATAACTCCGTCCGGCAGAATCCCGGGTATGCCTCAGATCACCGCAGCAGTACGTATCCGGTGGATGGCAACTGGAGCCGCCGTCGTCGCGCTCATCATGGTCGGCGTCGCAAGGTGTCCGCGGGCAGCATCCACGACACCGCGAAAGCGTGCAGTCCGGACCAAAGAGTCTGCATCACTCGCCAGCAGGCGCCAGGACTGCTGCAGGTCCGACCTGTCGACCGACTCTGGGTCTCCGTCGACCTGCACGACAGCTGCGGCAGCTTCTATCCAACGCCGTTCGAACTCCCGGACGGCCGCCTCGACGCAACGTTCACGGCCGACTCCATCCAGCTTCGCGGCCTAGGTCGCGAGCACATCACCTACTCCGCCGCAGGCTGCTAACGCACCTCCGATTCTCCTTGCAGGTAAGCGATCCCGGCCGATCCTGGATTTGCCCGTGACCATTCCGTGACCTACAATAGAACACATGTTCGATCCCGATCTGGACGACCTCACCACCGCGGACCTCCTCACCGCGGCCGCCGAGTACGCCCACGATCAAGAACACGCCGCCCTCGGCATCCTCCGCACCACCCTCGCCTTCGCCGACCGCAACACCACCACCAGCCAACCCGGCCGACCCGACCACGACCCACTCCCCGGCTATGAACGCCTCCGCGTCTACGGCGGCCCCGGCTGCCCCGCGGTCGCCGAATTCGCCCCCATCGAACTCGGCGCCGTCCTCGGCATGTCCTCCGGCGCCGCCGCCTCCCTCCTCGGCGAAGCCCTCGCGTTGCGGCACCGCCTCCCCCGCGTGTGGGCCGCCGTCCTGGCCGGCAACGCCCTCACCTGGCGCGCCCGCAAAATCGCCCACGCCTGCCTCAACCTGTCCATGGAGGCCGCCGCCCTCGTCGACCGCCGCGTCGCCGGCATCGTCAACACGGTCACCCCCGGCCGGCTACGCAAGATCGTCACCGCCGCCATGTGGCAGGCCGACCCCGAACAGGCCCAGGCCGCCGCCGAAGCCGCCGCCAAAACCCGGGGCGTGTTCGTCGCCCAATCCGACCCCGACGACGACCACGGCACCAAACGCATCTTCATCCGCGCCGCCACCGGCGCAGTGGTCCGGTTCAAGGCCACCACCGAAGACATCGCCGAAGCATTGAGAGCCTTCGGCGACACCGACACCCTCGACGAACGCCGCGCCAAAGCCATCGACTGGCTCGCCGACCCCGCCGCGGCCGACCACCTCCTCAAGGTCTACCACCACCTCGCACAGACCCAAGCCCGATCGGCACAAGCCGACACCAGCCACCCCACACCCGAAGACGAACACACGGCCACCACCGCACACAGCCCCGTTGCCGAGGCCCCCGAACCGCGTGAGCCGGGACGCGACCACGATCCCGTGGACCAGAAACCCGCCGCAGCCGGGCACCACCAGCACGAGCAGCACGAGCAGCACGAGCAACACGAGTGGGACGGGTGGGACGACCGCGACGAGCAGCGTGAGTCGGATCAACGGGACGAACGGCAGGACCCGGCCGCCGACACCACCGACCAGGCCACCGGCCTCGACAGCGAAGCGGTCCTGGACAACGAGTCCGGCACAGATGGCACGGACGGCGCCGGATACACGAGCCGCATGTGCGCTGACGACAGCGAGTACCACACCGGCGACACCGACACCCAGTACGACGCCCCCGACAGCCCGGACACGGACGACCTGACCGGCGCGGATGGCACCGACAGCAGGGACCACGCGGGCAGCGTGGGCCGCGTGGGCTACCTCCTCGACGTGAACGACCCGGACTACCCGGACTACCCGATCGACGCCGCCGGCCCCAGCAGCGTCGGCCGCACGGACCATCACGGTGAGGCCGACAGTGCTGGTGCGGGACGCGAATTCACCCGGCTGGGACTGGGCGACACGCTCGAGGCACGGCTGGCCACGATCAAACAGCAGGCCCACAACCACCAGCCCGCTACAGGCCGCAGTACCGGTCATAGCGGAGGTGGCAGTACGGGTCGCAGTGCGGGCGGGGGTCGGCGGCACACGCTGTACGTGCACCTCACCGACAAAACCCTCGCCACCGGCACCGGCGTACTACGCACCGAAGAACTCGGACCACTCCTCGCCAGCCAACTCGGCGAACTCCTCGGCCACGACCACATCACCGTCAAACCAGTCATCGACCTGCACGACCAAGTCAGCGTCGACAGCTACGAAATCCCCGACCGCATCCGCGAACGCGTACGACTCCGCCACCCCGTCGACATGTTCCCGTACGGCGCCGCCGAAGCAACACCCAGGATGGACCTCGACCACATCACGCCGTACGACCGCACCGGCCCACCCGGCCAAACCAGCGTCGACAACCTCATACCCCAAGGACGACTCCACCACCGCGCCAAAACCTTCGGCGGCTGGAGCAACCGACGCCTGCCCGACGGAGGAATCGAATGGACCAGCCCGCACGGATTCCGCTTCCACGTCGACCACAAGGGCAGCCGCCCACTCCCACGCCGCCCAAACACCCGACCTCAACCGAGTCGGCGCAGACCGCCCCAACGTCGTCGACCGTGAACAGCGCCGCGGTCGTGCTACCTGGTAGCTGTTGGCAAGGCGTCGAGTACGGCAGCGAGGGCCTGCGGATCGCGGCGGGCGATGTTGTGCCCGACCGGGATCTCATGCACCTGCCAAGCCGCGTCCAGACGCAACCGCTCCGTCAGCTCCACGAATGGGCTCCCCGTCCAGTCGCCGCCGCTGATGTACGTACGGCGGAGCGCGGGCCACGGGTTGCCTTCCAGCGCGATGCCCTGGACGAAGCTGGCCAGTGGATGCGCTCGTGCGCGCGGATCCATCCCCTCAGGTACGTCGACCCACCGCCCGTCGGTCTTCGCGCCGGCGATGAACATCTCCCGGAACATGTCGGTGGTCAGCGACCAGCAGGAGTCGCCGTCATCCGGTACGTACGCGTCGATGAAGACCAGATGATCAAGCCGATCCCCCAGCCGATCCGCGACGCCCGCGATGACAAGCCCGGCGTAGCTGTGCCCGCACAACGCAACCGACGTACCGTCGAGCCCTTCGACGACCGCGGCCACCTGGTCGACATGCGCCGCAAGATTCACCGGCCGCTCCACATCCGCCGACCCCTCCAACTCCAGCCCCGCCAGCGTCACCGCCTCAACCCGATGCCCCCTCCCGCGCAACTCCCGCGCCACCGAGTCGAAAACCCACCCACCCTGCCAACCACCCGGCACCATCACGAAGTCCACCGCGCCATCCTAGGCGGCGGTCCGTCAGATTCTCTGCCGCTCATTGCCGGTATCAAAGAACCGGTCGAGGTACGCCCCAGGTTTGCGGTTGCTGTCGCGCACCAACGAAAAGACCTCGGCACCGTCGGCCGGAACGTCTGCAAAGCGGTACGCCTGCGCGAGTCCGACGTACGCATCCGGCGAGCCTGCGATCGTCGACGCGTACTCGCCGGCCTCGCGCTCGGCGCGCTCAACGGCGGGGTCGAACGAGTCAGCACGCCACAGCGTGATGCGCTCCTCGTACATCGTGGCGGCGGATGCCTCCCGGTCGACGAACCGGAAGATGCACCGTACCGCGTACCAGTCGACGCCAGATTGGTCAGTCACATCCGGCAGTTTGCCGGCACCTGCGCGGCTCATTCGCCGAGTGTGTGGAGGGCGGCCAGCAGAGCTTTGTGGTCGGGGACGGGGGCGAAAAAGGTGTTGTCGGCTTGCTCGACGAGTTTTACCGCGCGCTCGGCGAGGGCCGCGCCGACTGGGGTGACGGTTACGCGGATCGCGCGGGAGTCGGTGGGGTCGGGGTTTCGGGTCAGGAAGCCCTTGGTGGTCAGAGTTCTGAGGACCTGGGAGGTCATCATCGGGTCCGTGTTGGCGTGGTCGGCGATGCGGCGTTGGGTCGGGGATTCACCGGCGACGTGGTTGAGCCACCATGTGCTCGCGAGGAGGACGAACTGTACGTGCGTCAGCCCGAGCGGCTTCAGCGTCGACGTCATCAGCCGTTGCCAGCTCAGCGTTGTACGCCAGAGCAGCAGCCCTGGGCTCTCCTGTGGTTCGAGCGCGTCAGCCACCGAGCTGCTCCGCCCGCACACCGAGAGCCGCAATCACGTCCTGGAAGTCCGCCGAGACCGCGGCGCCCACCTCGGCGGCGGCGTCGTCGGGCCCGTGCGCCTCGCAGCGGTAGGTGATCCGGGTGCCTTCGGCGGTCGGTGTCAGTTCATGCCGCACGCGTACGACGACCCCGGCGTCGGGTACCTCGGTGACATCCTCGAAACCCTTCCCCGCCTCGACCCACGCGAACGTGAACGGCAACGCCGTCCCATCCGGCAGCACCATCACCGCCTCCGTACCCGCCTCAAACGGCCCGTGCATCTCGATCCGAGCGACCCCCGCGTTCCACTCGGCCCACGTCTCCGGCTCCGCCAGCACCGCGAACACCCGCTCCGGCCCCGCCGCACACCACCCGGTCACCTCAACAGACCACATGCCCCCTCCGCAGATAATATGCGCACATATTATCTCGTGAAACCGCGGAACACCCCGTCCGGATCGGCGTTGTCGGCGAACTCGTGGAAGTCCATGTTCGCGATCGAGAAGTTCGCGACGATCGGCTCGACCTGAGACGGGATCGCGCGAAACGTGCGGCCGACCTGCTTGTTCAGTTCGTTCAGGTCGACGAACAGCACGGTCTGGTCGCGCATTGTCTGCGCATCGGCCACGGCGAGCTCGGCGAGATAGTCCGCGCGCGGGAGGCCTACCAGCTGAGCCGAGGTGAGACCCGAGAGCTCAGGAGACTCGACCGGCTGCAGTGCGGCACCGCAGCGTTCGAAGTCGTTGCTCGGGTGGACAGCGGTCGCCGCTGCCAGGGCATCGCGCCAAGCGTCGTCGTCCGAGTAGTCGGTGCGAACGAACAGCAGGTCGAAGCGAACAACTCTGGGCAGCATCACGCCGCGAGCGTAACCGGACTAGAACGGGAGTTTGGGTTGGGGTGGGGCGTGGGTGGGGTCTACGCCGTCGAAGAGGCTGCTGACTGATTCGCCGTCGTGGATTCGTTTGATGGCTTCGGCGAAGAGGCCGGCTACTGAGGTGGTTTCGAGTTCGGGGAAGCCGGCGGGGCGGGGGACCGTGTCGGTGCTGATGACCTCGGTGATGGAGGGGTGTGAGCGGAGGCGTTCGACGGCGGGGCCGGCGAAGAGGCCGTGGGTGCAGGCGACGGCGGCCGAGGTGCAGCCGTGGTCCTTGAGGCGGTCGAGGAGTTCGATGATGGAGCCGCCGGTGGCGATCTCGTCGTCGAGGATGATCGCGCGGCGGCCGGCGACCTCGCCGACGATCGCGTCGATGACCACGCGGTCGTCGGCAAGGCGCTGCTTGCTGCCGGCGGCGACCGGTACGCCGAGCAGGCGGGCGAACTGGGTCGCGGTCTTGGCGTTGCCGAGGTCGGGGCTGACGACGACCGTGTCGGACAGGTCGCGGCCGCGGAAGTGGTCGGCGAGTACGCCGATCGCGGTCAGGTGGTCGACCGGCACCGAGAAGAACCCGTGCACCTGCGGCGCGTGCAGCGCCATCGTCAGCACCCGGTTGGCGCCGGCCGTGGTCAGCATGTCCGCGACCAGCCGGCCGCCGATCGAGATCCGGGAGGCGTCCTTCTTGTCGGACCGCGCGTACGCGTAGTGCGGGATGACCGCGGTGATCTGCGCCGCCGACGCGCCCCGGGCGGCGTCGATCATCAGCAGCAGCTCCATCAGGTGCTCCTGCGTCGGCGGGACGAGCGGTTGCACGATGTACACGTCTCGTTGCCGGCAGTTCGTCTGCAGTTGGACCTGCAGACAGTCGTTGCTGAAACGATGAATCTCCACCGGTGACAGCGGTACGCCGAGATCACGGCAGATCTGCTCCGCCAACTCGGTGTGGGCACTTCCGCTGAACACGACGATTTCTCGCACGGCTCTCCCCGAATGCTGCGACCCGAAACAGCTGAACCCTAACCGATGAGTCGCGCGAGCTTTTCCGCGGCTGTCCGGCAGTCGTCCGCCGACGCGTCGAGGTGCGTGACGATCCGCAGCTGCGTCGCCCCGACACCCCCGACGAGTACGCCGGCATCGCGGGCGCCGGCGACGATCTCCGGCACGGTGTGACCGGTCCCGGCAAGGTCGGCGACCACGATGTTCGTCTCCACCTGGTCGGGCTTCACCGAGCCCGGCGCGGCGTCCGCCAGGATCTCCGCGATCGACCGGGCGTTCGCGTGGTCCTCGGCGAGGCGCTCGACGTTGTGCTCCACGGCGTACAGGCCGGCAGCGGCCAGTACGCCGGCCTGCCGCCACCCGGCGCCGAGGCGCTTCCGCCAGACCCGCGCCTCGCGGATCAGCTCCGTGGACCCGACGAGCACCGAACCGACCGGTGCGCCGAGGCCCTTCGACAGGCAGACGCTCGCGGCGGCGGCCCTCCCGGCATACGACTGGAGAGTACGGCCGGTCGCGACGGCGGCGTTCCAGAGGCGGGCGCCGTCGAGGTGCAGCGGCAGCCCGCGGGCGTCCAGCTCGTCGGCGAGGTCGTCGTACGCGTGCTGGATCGACCCGCCGCCGAAGTTGTGCGTGTTCTCGACCGAGACCGCCGACGTCACCACGAAGTACGGTCCGAGATCGGGCGCGATCAGGGCGCGGATCTGCTCGAGGTCGATCTGCCCGGACGGCCCGCTCCAGGTCCGGGTGGTGACACCACTGGCGACCGCGTGCGAGCCGAGCTCGGCGCGGACGATGTGGGCGCTCGCCTCGCACAGCACCTCACCGCCACGCGGAACCAGCGCCCGTACGCCGAGCATGTTCGCGAGCGAGCCGGTGACGGTGAACAGACCGGCCTCGTGCCCGAGCAGCCCGGCGACCGTCTCCTCGAGGCGGTTGACCGTCGGGTCCTCGCCGTACACGTCGTCACCGAGCGGGGCCGACGTCATCGCCGCCAGCATCTCCGCCGACGGCCGTGTGACGGTGTCAGACCGCAGGTCGATCGCCGTCATGCCCGGGCACCGCGCAGCCGCTCCGCGACCAGGAACGCCAGCTCCAGCGACTGGTGCCGGTTCAGCCGCGGGTCGCAGGCCGTCTCGTACCGGCTGGCCAGGTCCTCCGCGACCAGCGCCTCGCCGCCGCCGAGGCACTCGGTGACGTCGTCGCCGGTGAGCTCCATGTGGACGCCGCCCGGCCACGTCCCGACCTGCTCGTGCGCGTCGAAGAAGCCCTGCACCTCGTCCATCACGTCGTCGAAGTTGCGGGTCTTGTACCCGTTCGGCGTCTCGAACGTGTTGCCGTGCATCGGGTCGCACACCCAGGCGATCGGCGAGCCGTGGTCGCGGACCGCTTCGAGCAGCGGCGGCAGCGCGGAGCGGATCTTGCCGGCGCCCATCCGGGTGATGAACGTGAGCCGGCCCTCGATGCCCTTCGGGTTCAGCTTGTCGATCAGCTCCCGGATGTATTCCGGGGTCGTGGTCGGGCCGATCTTCACCCCGAGCGGGTTCGACAGCGAGGCCAGGAACTCGACGTGCGCGCCGTCCAGCTGCCGGGTCCGCTCCCCCACCCAGAGCAGGTGGCCGGACACGTCGTACGGCTGCTCGGTGCGCGAGTCGATCCGGGTCAGGGCGTGTTCGTACTCGAGGATCAGCGCCTCGTGGGAGGCGTAGAAGTCGACGGTCCGGAACTCGTCCGAGGTCGCGCCGCAGGCCCGCATGAAGGCCAGCGCGCGCTCGATCTCGGACGCGAGCTGCTCGTAGCGCACACCGACCGGGGACGACTTCACGAAGTCGGTGTTCCAGGCGTGCACCTGGTGCAGGTCGGCGTACCCACCGGTGGTGAACGCGCGGGTCAGGTTCAGGGTCGCGGCGGCCGCGTTGTAGACGCCACGCAGCCGGGCCGGGTCCGGGATCCTCGACTCCGGGGTGAAGTCGAAGCCGTTCACTGCGTCGCCGCGGTACGACGGCAGGGTCACGCCGTCGCGGGTCTCCTCGCCGGACGAGCGCGGCTTCGCGTACTGCCCCGCGATCCGGCCGATCTTCACCACCGGCACGCTGGCGGCGTACTGGAGCACGACCGACATCTGCAGCAGCACCCGGAGCTTGGCGCGGATGTTCTCCGCGGTCACGCCCGCGAAGGTCTCCGCGCAGTCGCCGCCCTGCAGGATGAACGCCTCGCCGCGGGCGACCGCGCCGATCTTCGTGGTCAGGTCGTCGCATTCACCGGCGAACACGAGCGGAGGCAGCGTCCGGAGCTCGGCGATCACCTGCTCCAGGGCCGAACCGTCCGGCCACTCCGGCTGCTGCAGCGGCTTCAACGCCCGCAGCTCGTCCAGCGTCGGAACCCCCGGCACCTGCCCCGTCGTCAACGTCGCGAATTGCATGGGGCCAACTTTAGATGAGGCCGCAGAACCGAGCGTGACCGTCTCAGGTCAACGACCCCGGATCCGCCGGTACGTCGACCGCGTGCCGCCGCAGGACCGTCAGCGGAATCGTCTCCAGCGCCCGCACATGCGTGGACGCCAGTACGACGGGAGCTGCCGCGCCGTCGTGGTACGCCTGCAGCCACCGCGCCGCCACCACACACCAGCGGTCACCCGGACACAGGCCCGTGAAGCTGTACTCCGGACGCGGTGTGACCAGGTCGTTCCCGACCGAGGCCTGATGCGTCAGGAACTCCGTCGTCATCACCGCGCAGACGGTGTGACTGCCGAGGTCCTCGGGGCCGCTCGTACAGCAGCCGTCGCGGTAGAAACCCGTGACGGGATCGGTGCCGCACTCCTCGAGCGCTCCGCCGAGGACGTTCAGGTCGCCGTCCATCCCGGTGTGGTCAGCTGGCCTTCGTGTCGCCGAGGCGGACGTGGTCGTCGATGGATTCGCCGGCCTTGAGGAGTTCCTTGGCCTTGTCGGCGTACATGTCGACGTACTCCTGGCCGGACAGGCCCATCAGCGCGTACATGATCTCGTCGGTGACCGAGCGGAGCACGAAGCGGTCGCGCTCCATGCCCTCGTACCGGGAGAAGTCCATCGGCTCGCCGAACGCGACGCCCGGGCGGACCAGGCGCGGCAGCAGCCGGCCCTTCTCGCGGTAGAACAGCACCGGCTTCATCCGGCCCGCGGGCTGCAGTTTGTGGGTGTCGATCATCGCCACCGGGATCACCGGTACGCCGGCCACGATCGCCATCCGGGCGACACCGGTCTTGCCCTTGTACAGCCGGCCGTCGGGCGAGCGGGTGCCCTCGGGGTAGATCCCGAACAGGCCGCCCTTGTCGAGGATCTCCAGGCCGGTATTCAGCGCCGCCAGCGAGGCGCGGCCGCCGGAGCGGTCGATCGGGATCTGGCCGACCGAGCGGAAGAACGTCGCGACCAGCTTGCCCTTCAGGCCGGGGCCGGTGAAGTACTCCGACTTGGCCGGGAAGACGATCTGCCGCGGCACCGAGACCGGCAGGAAGATCGAGTCACAGAACGCCAGGTGGTTGCTGACCAGCAACGCCGGGCCGTCGGTGGGCACGTGCTCGACACCGGTCACCTTCGGCCGGAACAGCAGCTTGACCAGTGGCGCGACAAAGAACCGTCTCAGGAACAGATACAGCATCCGCCTCGACCTCCGTCAACTCGCCCGACACACATCTACACCCAGACACGACAACCGCGGCGCGTCAACCGTTCCGGTGCGGACACTACGTTCCAGCTTCCCCCTCAGGCAATGTCACCGCCAGGAATGCGGGTGTTGCTCACCGTGTTGTCACCTGGATGCAGACTGGATGCAGCCAAGATGCGACGATTGTCACGCGCCCCTGAAGCGCGTTGTGAGGACCGTGAACGGCGAGGAGTCGAGCGTGCCAGTGCAAGCCCACGCGGAGGAGTTTCGCAGTGCCGGGACCGGGGAGAACGCCGCCGTCGGCGTCCTGCTGAGTCACGGATTCACCGGCTCGCCGCGCTCGATGCGCCCGTTCGGCGAGCACCTGGCCGCCGCGGGGTACGGCGTGGCGGTGCCCCGGCTGCCCGGTCACGGGACCAGCTGGCAGGAGATGAACAAGACCTCCTGGCAGGAGTGGTACGCCGTCCTCGACAACGAGCTCGAGCGGCTCCGCAAGGAGCACGACCAGGTCTTCGTGGTCGGCCTGTCGATGGGCGGCTGTCTCACTCTGCGGCTGGCCGAGGAACACGGTACGGACATTTCCGGCGTGATCCTGATCAACCCGTCGGTGCAGACCGACGACAAGCGGCTGGCGCTGCTGCCGGTGCTGGCCCGGCTGCTGCCGTCGTTCCCCGGCATCTCGAACGACATCAAGAAACCCGGCGTCGAGGAGGGCGCATACGACCGGATGCCGCTGCGCGCGCTGCTCTCGCTGTCGCAGCTGTGGAAGGTCACCCGCGCGGATCTGGCGAAGATCACGCAGCCGGTGCTGTTGTTCCGCAGTACTGTCGATCATGTGGTGGAACCGAGCTCGGGGCGGACGATCCTGTCCTCGATCTCGTCCCGCGACGTGACCGAGACCCTGCTCGAGGACAGCTATCACGTGGCAACTCTGGACAACGACGCACCGCGGATCTTCGCGGACTCGGCGGCCTTCATCGGCCGCTTGAGCGGTCGAGACGATGCGTGACAACGGCCTGACCGCGACGTCGTACACGTCGCTCGGCGGCATCGACCCGCTGGTCGCCGAGCCGGTCCTGGACGCGCTCAAGGCGGCCGGGATCGCGGCGTACTGCGAGAACCAGAGCGACGCCCACGACGAGATCTTCGTCGACGCGGCGGCGGTGGACCGGGCCCGCCCGGTGATCGACCGCAGTACCGAGGACGCCGAGTGGAAGTCGCTGGTCGAACAGTTCAACAAGCCGTCCGCGCCCGGGCACGACGGCGGCGAGGACCCGGTGCCGCGGTGGCCGGCCAGCGAGGACGTCGACGAGAAGTACGAGCCGCTCATCGACGTACCGACCGGGCTGACTGTCCAGGAGGACGCGCCGGAGGAGGAACCGGCACCGAAGAAGGCCGACGATCCGCACGATCACTTCGTCCCGCCGGAGCCGCCGCGCGGCCCGCGGCTGGACTGGGTCAGCCGGCTCGCCTGGCTCGGCCTGCTCGGCGGCCCGCTGCTGCTGATCGCGGCCGCGGTCTTCGACTTCGGCACCGGGCGGATCACCACGCTCGCCGTGGTCGGCTTCATCGGCGGCTTCCTCACGCTGGTGCTGCGGATGAAGGACCGGCTGCCGCCCGGCGACGGTGGTGACGACGGGGCGGTCGTCTGAGCTAGCATGCGGATCGTCGGACAATCCGACGACATCGCGCTTGGAGGTACCCGTGCAGGTCACCGAGACCGTCGAGATCACCGGCCATCTGATGGACTCCGGGCTGCTGTCCCGCGTCCTCGACGACATCCGCGGGTACGGCGGCGAGTACACGCTGGACAAGTTCGACCTCGGCTACGACAAGGACGACCCGTCCACCGTCCGGATGACCGTCGGCGCGGAGGACGAGGAGTCGCTGCAGCGGCTGCTGATGCGGATCCAGACCAAGGGCGCGAACCTGGTCGACCCCGGCACGCCGGAGATCACCGAGGTGACGCAGGACGGCGTGTTCCCGGACGGGTTCTACTCGACCACGAACCTGCCGACCAGCGTCCGGCTCGGCGGCCACTGGGTCCCCGTACAGAACCCGGAAATGGACTGCGGGCTGCTCGTCGAGGGCGACACCGTGCGCACCATCCCGATGTCGGATGTCCGCGCCGGGATGCAGATCATCACCAGCGCGCAGGGCGTCCGGGTCACTCCCCCGATCGTGGTGAACACCGACGAGGGCTTCGGGTTCATGGAGTCCGACGTGTCCTCGGAGAAGCCGCAGCGGGTGCTCGTGAAGCAGGTCGCCGACGGCATGCGCGAGGCGAAGGCGAACGGGCAGAAGGTGCTGTGGGTCGGCGGCCCCGGCATCGTGCACACCGGCGCGGCCCCGGCGATGGTCGCGATCGTCGAAGCCGGGTACGTCGACGTACTGTTCGCCGGCAACGCGCTCGCGACGCACGACATCGAGTCCTCGCTGTACGGGACGTCGCTGGGCGTCGACCTGTCCCGCGGGCGCGGCGTCGAGCACGGGCACGAGCACCACATCCGCGCGATCAACACGATCCGCAAGGCCGGGTCGATCGCGGCGGCTGTCGAGCAGGGCGTGCTGACGTCCGGCGTGATGCACGCGCTGGTGCGCCACGGCAAGTCGTTCGTGCTGGTCGGGTCGGTGCGCGACGACGGGCCGCTGCCGGACGTGTACACCGACGTACTCGAGGGTCAGCGGGCGATGCGGGCCGAGCTGGACGGCGTCGGGTACTGCCTGATGGCGGCGACCATGCTGCACTCGGTTGCTACCGGCAACATTCTGCCGGCGTCGATCCCGCTGACCTGCGTGGACATCAACCCGGCGACCGTGACCAAGCTCGCCGACCGCGGTTCGTCCCAGGCCCGAGGGATCGTCACCGACGTCGGGCTGTTCATCGAGCACCTCGCACGGGAGCTGTCGCCGGAGTACGCGAACGGGAAGTAGCCCGCGACGAGTGGAAGATCACCCACCGTCACGCCGACCCGCATGTTTTGATGGCCGCATGACCGAACTCGTGCAGCTGGCGGTGGCCGACGGTGTGGCGACGATCACGTTGAACTCGCCGCACAACAAGAACGCGTTGTCGCAGGCGTTGACCGGTGAGCTGCTGGCCCACCTGGAGACGGCTGGTACGGACGACGCCGTACGGGTGATCGTGGTTCGGTCCGCGCTAGACGTGTTCTGCTCGGGGGCCGACCTGTCCGAGGCGACCACAGTCGGGATGGGCGTCGGCGCGCAGCGGATGGTCGACGTACAGCGCGCGATCGTCGCGAACCCGAAGCCGGTGGTGGCGCGGGTGGCCGGGCCGGTGCGCGCGGGCGGGATCGGGATCGTGGCGGCGGCCGACATCAGCGTGGCCGGGGAGAGCGCGACGTTCGCGCTGACCGAAGTACGGCTGGGGCTGGCGGCGGCGACGATCTCGCTGACGGTCCTCCCCCGGCTGACGGACCGCGCCGCGGCGTACACGTTCCTCACCGGCAACGGCTTCGACGCCCTCGAGGCCGCCCGCCTCGGCCTGCTCACGCTGACTGTCCCCGACCAAGACCTCGACGAGGCGCTCGCCACGGTCCTCACGTCGCTCCTGAAGGGCGCCCCCCAGGGCCTCCGCGAAACCAAGAAGCTCCTCAACCGCACCCTCCTCGCCGACATCGACACCCGCGGCAAGGACCTAGCCGAACTCTCCGCCTCCCTCTTCGGCTCCCCCGCCGCCCAGGAAGCCATGCTCGCCTTCCTCAACCGGAAGAAGAAGTAATTCGCTTGTCGCTCGCCGGAGCCGCCGCTGGACTGCAAGCATGCGGCCACTCTCCGGAGCCCAACTGACGCAGTTCCGCACCCAGGGGTACGTCGTCGTACCCGACGTGCTCACCGAGGCGCAGGTCGCCGCCGGTCGACGGGTTGTCGCGGCGATGCTCGACCGCAAACCGCCCGAAGGTGCCGGCGTTCATTTCCTGTGGCCGCAACTCGACGACACGCACCCGTTGCTGAGGCTGTACCGATCGGCGGGGATCGCCGACCTGGCCGCGCAGGTGCTGCGGCCGGATCTCGCGCTGCTGGAGCCGGACCAGGCCCAGGTCGCGATCACGATCCCGCCGTGGCCGCACCGACCAGGCGGGCCGCACGTGGACGGGCTTACTCCGTGTCTCGAGGACGGCACGCCGGGGACGTTCACCCTGCTCGCGGGGTTGTGGCTGACGTCGCACGAAGAGGTTGATCGCGGCAACCTCTACGTCTGGCCGGGGACCCATCTCGGCTTCGGGGCGTACCTCGCCGAGCGCGGCGCCGACGCGCTGACGCGGGTCGACGACATGAACCCAGGCCCCTACCCGGACATCCCGCTCGGCGACCCGGTCCAGGTGACCGGCACGGCGGGGAGTGTCCTGTTCGCGCACTATCTGCTCGCCCACAACATCGGCGGCCATTTCGGCGACGTACGCCGGGAGACCCTGTACTACCGCCTGCGGGCCGACGGTCACCGGGAGCGGTGGCGCGAGGTCGTCGCGCAGCCGCTGCTGGAGTTCAGGAGCTGAGATGCGGATCGCCAGGCCATCACAATTGCTGGTCGGCGGCGGCTTCCCGCGTGGACCGTGCGTGATGGTGCGATTGTGATGGCCTGGGGATTCGCTCCACCTCGATCAGGAGCGGTAGGTGGTCTGACGCCGCGGCCAAGTCCGCTTGGGGAACGGGGTGGAGGCGGCCCGTCAGCGGGGGTGTGAGTTGGGCGGTGTCGATGCGTTTGTGGGGGTTCGCGGAGCTGAACGTGAAGGCATCGCCCAGGTCGGTGAGGCCTTCGTCCGTGAGGCGTTTCCAGACCGGGCCGTCGGGTTCTTCGTTCAGGTCGCCGGTCAACAGGTACGGGGTGCCGAAGGAACGGCACAGTCGCAGGACCTGATCGAGTTCGTGGATGCGGCCGCGGGGGTGCAGGCCGAGGTGGCAGACGACTACCGCGAGGCGGGTCGGGCCGAGCTGCAGTACGCCGCCGACCGCGCCGCCCGGGAGTTGGGTGGCGATGAAGTTCAGCCGGCGGCGGACGAACGGGCGCCAGATCCGGCGGCCGCGGATCCCGTCGAGGTGGATGCCGTCGGCAACCAGGATCGCGTTCCGGGCGGACGCCGCGACGTACCGCAGGCCGAAGCCGGCGGCCATCGCCCGCCGCTTCCGCCGGGTGCCGAACCAGGTCGGCGCCTCCTGCACCAGCATCACGTCCGGCGCACACTCCCGCACCACCCGCGCGAGCGCCGCGCGGTCGTCACCCCACCGGTGCACGTTGTACGAGAGCACCCGCAGGTTCACGCGTCAGGGTCGCCGTTCGCGTCGGCGTGATGGAGGTCGGCGTCCGTGCGCATTCCGGTACGCCGGGCCGCGGACTTGCGGGCCGCCCGCTCCAGCCGGGTCGAGCGCGCCGCGGCCGTCTTCGCCGTCACGGCCGTGGTCTTCACCCGGACACGACGCAACCAGGTCGCCTCCTCGCGGGCCAGGTCGGCCGCGCCGACCATCCCCGCCTCCGGGCCCAGCACCGCGCGGACGATCCGCGCCTCGGGGCGGAATCCGCGGCCGGTCAGCGTCCGCTTGAACGCCTCCCGGGCCGGCGCCAGCAGCAGTTCGCCCGCGTCGGACACGCCGCCGCCGATCACGAAGGTCCCCGGGTCCAGCGCGGCGGCGAGGTTCGCGAGGCCGATGCCGAGCCAGCGGCCGACCTCCTCGAGCAGCTCGACCGCGACCGGGTCGCCGTCCTTGGCCAGCTCGGTCACCATCGGGCCGTTGATCTTCCGCGGGTCGCCGCCGGCCGCCCGGAGCAGGTTGTGCGCGACCGGCGAACCGGACAGCGCGAGCTCCCGCGCCTCCCGGGTGAGCGCGTTGCCGGACGCGTACTGCTCCCAGCAGCCGCGGTTCCCGCACTCGCAGCGGTGCCCGCCGGGCACGACCTGCATGTGCCCGAACTCGCCCGCGATGCCGAACTTGCCGCGCTGCAGGGCGCCGTCGTTCAGGATCGCGCCACCGATGCCGGTGCCGAGCGTGACGCAGACCAGATGGCTCTCGCCCTGACCGCCGCCGAACCGCCACTCCGACCACGCGGCCGCGTTGGCGTCGTTCTCGACCACGACCGGCAGCCCGAGCCGGCGCTCGACCGCGTCCTGCAGCGGTTCGTGCCGCCAGGCCAGGTGCGGCGCGAACAGCACCGACGACCGGGTCCCGTCGACGAACCCGGCGGCACCGATGCCGACGGCAATCACGTCGTGCCGGGACTCCAGGTCGTGGACGATGTCCGCGATCGCGTCCTCGGTCTCCTTCGGGTCCGTGGTCGGCGTGTCCCGGCGCAGCCGGGCGAGGATGTTGCCCTCCGGGTCGACCACCCCGGCGGCCACCTTGGTGCCGCCGATGTCGATGCCGATCGTCAGAGCTTGTGTCAGAGCCAAGGTTCGACCTTCCTCGCGACCCCCGCCGGACTGTCTCCAGTATCCGTCATCGGGTGGGAGCGGGCTGCCGGGCGAGGTCGGCGGCGCCGATCAGGCCGGCGTCGTTGCCCAGTTCGGCCAGGCCGAAGCTCGCGTGCGGGCGGTTCGACTTGGCCGGCAGGTTCTTCTCGAACGCCTGCTGCGCGGACTTCATCAGCAAGTCCTTCGCCGCGCTGACGCCGCCGCCGATCACGATCTGGCTCGGGTCGAACATCGTCGCCAGGCTGGCCAGCCCCTCCCCGAGCCAGCGGCCCAGGTCCTCGAGCAGCTCGACCGCGCACGGGTCGCCCTTCATCGCGGCCTCGGTGATCATCGGACCGGTCAGCTCCGCCGGGTCGGTGATCCCGCACACGCTCAGCATCTGCGCCGCGGCCAGCGACCCGGACTCCGCGCGGGCGCGGCCCTCGCGGACCAGCGCCGTACCGGAGGCGTACTGCTCCAGGCAGCCGCGGGCGCCGCAGCCGCAGCGGTGCCCACCGGGTACGACGCGCATGTGGCCGAGCTCGGCCGCGACCCCGTGGGCGCCGCGCAGCAGCCGGCCGTCGATCACCACGCCGCCGCCGATACCGGTACCGACCGTGATGCAGATCATGTGCTCGGCGTCCTTCGCGGCGCCGAACGCGAACTCGCCCCAGGCGGCCGCGTTCGCGTCGTTCTCGACCACGACCGGGACCTTCAGCTGCTTCTCGACCCGGGCGCCGAGCGGCTCGTCCCGCCAGGCCAGGTTCGGCGCGAACAGCACGGTCGAGCGGTCCGACGACACGAAGCCGGCGGCGCCGATCCCGACCGCCTCGACGTCGTGCGCGGCGATCAGTTCCGCGGCCGCGTCGCAGATCGCCGCCGCGATCGCGTCGGTGTCGTCGGCCGGGGTGTCGCGGTGCGTGCGGGCGATGATCGTGCCCTGCTCGTCCACCACGCCGGCCGCGATCTTCGTACCGCCGATGTCGATGCCGATCGTCAGTCCCATGGTTCGGGGTCCTCACTCACGTCGATCCGGTCCACCCGGGACCGGGTCGGTTCCTCCTCCGGTGGCGAGGTCCGCGACGCTGCGTCCTCCCGCGCCTGCCGGGCCGCGTCCGCGGCGGCCTCCAGCAGTGACCTCAGCGAGCCCAGGACGTGCGCGGCCGCGGTGGACAGCTGCTCGATCGTCTCGGGGCTGGTGTTCCGCACCCGGTGGATCAGCTGACACACCGGGCACCAGACACAGTCCGGCCCGAGCTTGTGCTCGTGTTTCTCGGCTTCCGCGGTTTCAGGCGGTGCGTCGGCCGCTGCGTTCTGCAGTACGGCGAACAGCTTCGCCGCCTCCTCCGCGACCGAGCCGACGGGTTCCTTCACCGGCCTTCCCCGATCGCCGCTTCCCGCCTCGCGAGCTGCTCGTGGTACTCCGCCGTCAGCCCCTGCGCGAGCTCCTGCGCAGACTCCAGCGGACCCGCACCGCTCGGCACGTCCGAGGGCACCGCCGGACGCGCGGACTCCTTCGGCGCGAACCGCACCTGCAGCCGTCCCTCGTCCAGCCGGGCACCCGCGACCACACCACGTGCCAGCGCGGCCGGCAGCGGCAGGACCCGGCGGTACGACCCGACGGTGATGATCAGCTCGTCCCCGTGCCGCGCCAGCTCCAGCTCGTCGGCGGATGCCAGCGGCAACGGCATCGTCAGCGTGTACGTGCGCCCGTCGGTGTCGATGTGCCGGTCCACCCACAGTGACGTGTCGTCGGTGGCCCGCGAGAACGGGTCGTCCCCGCCGTACATCTCGACCGCGAACGCCGCCAGTTCCTCGACGCCGACCGGTTCACAGACGCGGTACGGCGACTCCCAGATCGGCAGCGGCCGGAACGAGTCCGCGACCTCCTCGAGGATGCCCCGCTGGGCGGCGACCCACTGCCGGCGCCAGGTGTCCGCGCCGGCGGCCGGGAACACCCGGTTCGCGACGACGCCGTCCACCCGGTACCCGTACAGCGACAGCCTGGTCAGCGAACGGCGGGCCTCCGCGACGACGACCGCCTCCGGCGTCAGCACGAGCCGCACCGAGGCGTCCGGGCCGGCCAGCAGCGCGCGGATGTCGGCCAGGTCGCCCTGCAGCTTGCGCAACGCGTCGAACACGTTGTCGTCCGGCACCGGCAGGCTCGATCCGCGGCTCAGACTGCTCCCTCTGTTGATGAAGGGCCGGAACGTCCGCATCATCTTGCGCTCGGCGTTGAAGATCCGGTCGAGGTACCAGTTCAGCGCCTCGGGCAGCCCCAGCAGCCGCAACGTCTCCGCGGTCGGCGCGCAGTCGACGACGATCACGTCCCAGCGGCCGGACCGGACGTGGTCGCGCACCTCGAGCAGCGCGAGCACCTCCGCGGCGCCGGGCAGCACGGTCAGCTCCTCGGCCTCGATCGGGTCGACGCCGACCATGTGCAGCACCGAGCGCAGGTAGCTCTGGATCTCGCCCCAGGACCGCTCGAACTTGCGCTGCGCGTCGATCTGCTGGACGAACAGCAGGTCGTCGATCTCGGTCGGCTCCTGGCCGACCTCGGAGTCGAACGCGTCCGACAGCGAGTGCGCGGCGTCCGTGGACAGCACCAGCGTGCGCAGTCCGCGGAGCGCGGCGAGCGTCGCCGTACCGGCGGCGGAGGTCGTCTTGCCCACGCCGCCCTTACCTGTGTAGAGCAGTACCCGAGTCACTGGATCAGGACTCGACGCGCTTCTTGAGGCCCTTGAGGGCGGTGTCGATGATGACCTTCTCGGCCTTGCGCTTGAGCATCCCGATCATCGGGATCGCGACGTCGACCGCGAGCCGGTACGTCACCTCGGTGCCGGCCGCGCCGAGATCGCGCAGCACGTACGCCCCGTCCATCCCCTTGACCATCTTCGCCTCGACCAGCGTCCAGGTCACCTCGTTGCGGGACCAGACGTAGGCCAGCGTGTACTCGTCGGAGATCGCCCCCGCGTCGACCTTGAACCGGACCTTGTTCGGCCGGCCCGCCTCGTCGGTGGACAGCACCTCGGTCTCCCGCATCGAGTCGGCCCACTCCGGGTACGCCGCGAAGTCCGCGATCACCGCCATAATTTCCTTGGGGGTCGCGTTCACCTGGATGGTCGAGGTGGTCTGTTCCGCCATCGATTCACCTCTTACCTTTGCTGGGACGGGTGCTGCGAACGGCTGCCGGACCCCCCGATGGATCCGCGTCCTCCCCGGAGACTATCGCGGGATCGGATCCGGTACGGCGTTCGCCCGCCGCGCGGCCTTCCTCGACCTCGTCCTTGAACCGCCACAGCCGCTCCCGGTACGCCGCGACGTACCGCTCCTTGAGCCGCTCGGCGGCCCGCCCGCGGACCGGTTTCGCCGGGTCGACGCGCAGGTACCAGTGCACGACCACGCCGTCGCGGACGGCCTCCAGCCACCACTCCGCCGTACCGGTCAACGCACCCGTGACCGACCAGCGCACGCCCTCCCGGCCGCGGCGTTCGGAGGGGGTCAGGGTGAGGTCCGGCCACCATTCGCGCCAGAGGGTGTCCGAACCGAGCCGCTCGGCGACGTAGGCTGGATCAGCAACGACCAAGTCGTCGCAACTGATGTCGAGCTGTGGCATGGCTAGAACCTAGTTCCGTGGGTCACATAAACCTGGCTACTTACGGGTAGGTGACTGTAGCGTGCGCCGGAAGTCGACAATTCGTGACCGACTGAGGAGACGCGGATGCGTGAGTACACCGTTCCTGCTGTGACAGAACCGCCCACCGGGAGCCTGAGCGACCCGGTGTGGGCGAACGCGTCCTCTCATCCTGACACCGCGGTGTTCAGCCGCCGGACCGGGGCGACCTGGACCGACGTGACCGCGGCGGAGTTCGCGCAACAGGTGACCGGTGTGGCGAAGGGCCTGATGGCGGCCGGGGTGAAGCCCGGCGAGCGGGTCGCCCTGCTCAGCCCGACGCGGTACGAGTGGACCCTGGTCGACTACGCGATCTGGAGCATCGGCGCGGTCACGGTGCCGATCTACGAGACCTCCTCCCCCTCGCAGATCCAGTGGATCCTGACCGACTCCGAGGCGGTCGTCGCGATCGTCGAGAACGCCACCCACGGTGCGGTCGTCGACTCCGCGCGGGCCGAGGCGCCGGCGCTGCGGGAGGTCTGGCAGATCGAGGCCGGCGCCGTCGACCAGCTGACCGCGCTCGGCCAGGACGTCACCGACGCCGAGTTCGACAAGCGCCGTACGGCGGTCACACCGGCCGACCTCGCGACGCTGATCTACACCTCCGGTACGACGGGACGCCCGAAGGGCTGCAAGATCAGCCACTCGAACTTCCTGGACGAGCTCGGCCCCGCGGTGAAGATCCTCGACGGCCTGTTCGACACCACCGGCGCCAGCACGTTGCTGTTCCTGCCGCTGGCGCACGTGTTCGCGCGGATCATCCAGGTCGGCTGCGTGATGAAGCGGGTGAAGGTCGGGCACAGCGCCGACGTGAAGAACCTCGTGGAGGACCTCGGCGCGTTCAAGCCGACGTTCATCCTGAGCGTGCCGCGGGTGTTCGAGAAGGTGTTCAACTCGGCCGCGCAGAAGGCGCACGCGGACGGCAAGGGCAAGATCTTCGACGCCGCCGCCGAGACCGCGATCGCGTACTCGCAGGCGCAGGACAAGGGCGGCGCGGGCTTCGGGCTCAAGGCCAAGCACGTGCTGTTCGACAAGCTCGTCTACAGCAAGCTCCGTGCCGTGCTCGGCGGCCAGGTGCAGTACGCCGTGTCCGGCGGCGCCCCGCTCGGCGACCGGCTCGGGCACTTCTTCCGCGGGATCGGCGTACCGGTGCTGGAGGGGTACGGCCTGACCGAGACCACCGCGGCGGTGTCGGTGAACCTGCCCGACGACATCCGGATCGGTACGGTCGGCCGGCCGCTGCCGGGCGTGACTGTCGGGGTCGCGGAGGACGGCGAGCTGCTGTTCAAGGGCGGCCAGGTGATGCAGGGGTACTGGAAGAACGACGAGGCGACCGCGGCCGCGATCGACGCGGACGGCTGGTTCCACACCGGCGACCTGGGCGAGTTCGACGTCGACGGGTTCATCCGGATCACCGGCCGGAAGAAGGAGATCCTGGTGACGGCCGGCGGCAAGAACGTCGCACCGACCCTCCTCGAGGACCAGATCCGCCTGCACCCGCTGGTCTCCCAGTGCATGGTCGTCGGCGACGGCAAGCCGTTCATCGCCGCGCTGATCACGATCGACCCGGAAACGATCGTCCCGTGGGCCACCGAACGCGGCAAGCCCACCGACGTCGCGTCCCTCACCAAGGACCCCGACCTGATCGCCGAGATCCAGAAGGCGATCGACGACGCCAACGCGTCGGTCTCCCACGCCGAGGCGATCAAGAAGTTCTCCATCCTCCCGATCGACTGGACCCAGGAGTCCGGCGAACTCTCCCTCAAACTCTCCCTCCGCCGCCACATCGTCATGAAGAACCACACCGACGACGTCGAAGCCCTCTACGCCAAGTAGGTAGTACCCCTGGGATCAGCCGATCGGTTGATCCTGGGTCGAGCTTGTCGGGCGATGTGGGGGCGGGGCCTCGTCGGTCAGGCTCGGGGTATGACGATTGTTGAGGTGGGCGGCCTGCGGAAGGCGTACGGCGGGCGGGTGGTGGTGGACGATGTTTCGTTCGCCGTCGAGGAGGGTGAGATCTTCGGGATTCTCGGGCCGAACGGGGCCGGGAAGACGACCACTGTCGAGTGTGTGGAGGGGCTGCGGGTCCCGGATGCGGGGAGGGTTCGGATCGCGGGGCTGGATCCGGTGGCGGATCATGCGGCGGTGACGCAGGTGTTGGGGGCGCAGCTGCAGGAGAGTGAGTTGCAGGCGAAGCTCACTGTCCGCGAGGCGCTCGAGTTGTACGGCGCTCTGTATCCGGAGCCGGCCGACTGGCGGTCCTTGGTGGAGCGGCTCGGGCTGAGTGGGCAGGTGGACTCGCGGTTCGGGGTGCTCAGCGGCGGGCAGAAGCAGCGGTTGTTCATCGCGCTCGCGTTGATCGGCAACCCGCGGGTCGTCGTACTCGACGAGTTGACCACCGGCCTCGACCCGCGCGCCCGGCGGGACACCTGGGAGGTGGTTGAGGACATCCGCGCCCGCGGGGTCACCGTCCTCCTGGTCACGCACTTCATGGAGGAAGCGCAGCGGCTCTGTGACCGGATCGCGCTGATCGACAAGGGCCGGATCACCGCGCTCGACACCCCGCAGGGCCTGATCAGCAGTACGGCGGGATCCACGATCATCTCGTTCACACCGTCGGAAGCGCTGAGCGACGAGGATCTCGCCACGCTGCCCGCGCTCGCGTCCGTCGAGCAGAACGACGGCCGCCTCACCCTCACCGGCTCCGACGACACCGTGAACGCGCTGCTGTCCGTGCTCGCCCGGAAACGGATCACCGCCCACCAGCTGCGCGTCACCGACGCCACGCTCGACGACGCCTTCCTCGACCTGACAGGAGCCACCCGATGACCACCCTCGTGACCACCGCGGCCGTACGGCGTCCCTCGCCGTGGATCGCCGTACTGCGGGCCGAGGCGCGGCTGTACCTCCGCGAGTACGGCACCTTGTTCTGGGTGCTCGGGTTCCCGCCGTTGCTGCTGGTGATCCTCGGGTCGATCCCGAGCTTCCGGCGGGTCGACCACGGACTCGGCGTCCGGCTGATCGATCTCTACGTCCCGGTGCTGGTGATGGTCGGGCAGATCGTCGTCGGCCTGCAGGCGATGCCGCCGATCATCACCGGCTACCGCGAGCGCGGGATCCTGCGCCGGATGTCCACCACCCCCGTCCGGCCCTCCGCGCTGCTGTCGGCGCAGATGGGCCTGCACGGCGCGACCGGGCTGGTGTCGGCGCTGATCTGCCTGACGATCGGGCGGCTCGCGTTCCACGTCCAGCTGCCGCGTCAACTCGCCGGCTACCTGCTCGCGCTGCTGCTCACGGCCGCCGCCGCGCTCGGGCTCGGCGCCCTCGTGTCGGCGCGGGCCAAGACCGCACGCCTCGCCCAGGCCCTCGGTATGGCGGTGTTCTTCCCGAGCCTGTTCTCGGCCGGGCTCTGGCTGCCCGTGCAGTCGATGCCGCACGCGTTGCGGCAGATCGTCGTACTGCTGCCGTTCGGTGCCGCGTCGCGGGCACTCGACCAGGCCGCGGCCGGGCACTGGCCGGCGTGGTCGCACCTCGCGGTGCTGGCCGGCTGGACGGTCGTCGTGTCGGTGGTGGCGGCGCGCTGGTTCCGCTGGGAGTAGGTTCGTGCAGACTGGGCTGGTGACGACGGCCGACAGCGAACTCGAGCGGCGCCAAGCAGCGTTCCAGCGCTGGGCGCCGTACTTCCTGCTCGGCCTCGGCACCCTGCTGGCGCTCGCCACCTCGGGCAGCCTGACCCCGCTCACCCGCGAGCGGGAGATCGGGCTCGCGCTGGTCGGGGTCGCGGTGGTCATGCAGGTGTGGTGGACGTGGAGCGGCCGTATGCACCGCGACCCGAACGCGGTCTCGGTGACGTTCTACGTGATCCGCTGGGTGCTCGCCTGTGTGCTGACGTCGCTGAACGGGTTCTTCGCGTTCTATGTCGTCGCGGGGTACTACGACGCCGACGAGATGATCCCGGGCCGGAAGCGGCAGCGGCTCGCGTTGTTCGCCTGCACGCTCCCGATCGCCGGAGCGCAGACCGGCCACTGGCCGCCGCACGGCCCGATGTGGCTGGCGTTCGCCGGGCTCGTGATCGCGAACAACGTGCTGCTGACCGTCGTGAAGCACTTCGCCGAACAGCAGGAAGCCCGGTCGCAGGCCCGAGCCGACACGATCGCCGAGCTCGAGCAGGCCCACGAGGAGAACGCCGCGTTGCAGGCCCAACTGCTCGTCCAGGCACGGGAAGCGGGGATCGCGGACGAGCGCCGCCGGCTCGCCGCCGAGATCCACGACACGATCGCGCAGGGCCTGACCGGCATCATCGCCCAGCTCCAGGCGGCCGCGAACACCGCCGACCCGGACGTGGTCCAGGACCGCGTCGGCCGGGCGAGCGAGCTGGCCCGGCACAGCCTCGGCGAGGCCCGTCGTTCGGTGCAGAACCTGGCGCCGGCCGGCCTGTCGTACGACGGCCTGCCCGAGGCGATGCGCAAGACCGTGGACCAGTGGTCGGAGCGGACCGGCGTACCGGCCGAGTTCACGCTGACCGGTACGCCGCTGCACCTGCACGGCGAGTTCTCCGCGACGCTGCTGCGGATCACACAGGAGGCGCTCGCGAACGTCTCGAAACACGCCGCCGCGACCCGCGTCGGTGTGACGCTGAGCTTCATGGACGACGAGGTGACGGTGGACATCCGCGACGACGGCAAGGGCTTCGACCCGCTGGCACTGCCGGCCCGGTCGGGCACCGGCGGGTTCGGGCTGGACGGCATGCGCGCCCGCGCCGAACGGATCGCCGGCTCGCTCACCGTGGAGGCCGAGCCGGGGTTCGGTACGGCGATCTCCGCTCACGTACCGTTGGTGCTCCATGCCTGAAAACCTGCCTGACATCACTCTGCTCCTCGTCGACGACCACCCCGTCGTCCGGAACGGCCTGCGCGGCATGTTCGAGGCCGCCGACGGCTTCACCGTGCTCGCCGAGGCGCCGGACGGCGTACGGGCGGTCGAACTTGCCGCCGAGCTCGACCCCGACGTGATCCTGATGGACCTGCGGATGCCGGGCGGCGGCGGGCTGGACGCGATCACCGAGCTGACCCGCCGCGGCATCCGCTCGCGGGTGCTGGTGCTGACGACCTGGGACACCGACACCGACACGCTGCCCGCGATCGAGGCCGGCGCCACCGGGTACCTGCTGAAGGACGCCCCGCAGGACGAACTGTTCAACGCGGTCCGCCAGGCCGCCGCCGGCCGCACCGTCCTGTCCCCCGCGGTCGCGTCCCGGCTCGTCTCCGCGGTCCGCTCCCCCGCCCCGGCACCGCTGGCCGCCCGCGAACGCCAGGTCCTCGAACTGGTCGCGAAGGGTACGTCGAACCGCGACATCGCCCGCGAACTGTTCATCAGCGAGGCCACCGTGAAGACCCACCTGAGCCACGTCTTCACCAAGCTCGGCGTCACCGACCGCGCCGCGGCAGTTGCCAAGGGCTACGACCAGGGCATCCTCGGCCGCGACTGACCTCCCGCCGGGCTACTTGCCGCCGGTGAAGGTGATGCCGTTGGTGATCTGCTTCTGGGCGACGAAGAAGATCAGCAGGCACGGGATCGTGATCAGGACGGACGTTGCCATCAGCAACGGGGTGTCGGTGCCGTTGACGGACTGGAAGCCGGCCAGGGCCAGCGGGAGGGTCTTCCACTGGTCGGAGTTGATGTAGATCGCCGGGCCGAGGAAGTTGTTCCAGTAGCCCATGAAGAGCAGGATCGACACCGCGACCACGGCCGGGCGGGCCAGCGGCAGGTACACCAGCCGGAACATCGTGAACCAGCCGCACCCGTCGACCACGGCCGCGTCGGCCAGTTCTTCCGGCATCCGGGCGAAGAACTGCCGGAACAGGAAGATGTAGAACGGGGACCCGAAGAACGCCGGCAGGATCAGCGGGTAGAGCGTGTCGACCATGCCGAGGTTGTTGAACAGCATGAACTGCGGCACCATCGTCACCTCCCCCGGCAGCAGCATCGTCGCCAGTACGACGGCGAACAGTACGCCGGAGAACCGCACCCGCAGCCGCGCGAACGCGAACCCGGCCAGCGAACACGAGAACACGGTCCCGATGATCGGGATCAGCGTGGTCAGCACGGAGTTCAGCGCGTACCGCCAGAACGGGAACGACGTCACCGCGCGTACGTAGTTGTCCCAGAGGAACTCGTGCGGTACGACGCTCGCGCCCGAGCTGCCGACGCCCGCCAGGGAGCGCAGTGAGGTCGCGATCATCCACAGGAACGGGTAGACGAACACCACCGAGCCGAGGACCAGGACGACGTACAGCAGAATCGACTTCTTCATCTCTTCTTGCTCCGCAGCTCGGTCTCGTAGTAGACGGCGAACGCGCTGCCGCGCAGGGTGACCGCGGTCAGCGCCAGGATGACCACGAACAGGATCCAGGCCAGCGCGGACGCGTACCCCATCCGGAAGTTCTGGAACGCGTTGTCGTACAGGTAGTAGACGAAGAACAGCAGCGAGTCCTTCGGGCCGCCCTTCGCGATGAAGCCCTGGGTGAAGATCTGCAGCGAGCCGATGATCCCGGTGAGCGCGTTGAACAGGATGATCGGCGACATCTGCGGCAGCGTCACGTGCCAGAACTGCCGGACCGTTCCGGCGCCGTCCAGCGCCGCCGCCTCGTACAGGTTCGAGGGCACGTCCTTCAGCCCGGCCAGGTAGATCACCATCGCGCCGCCGACCGTCCACAGACTCATCAGGATCACCGTCGGCAGCGCCCACGACGCGTCGTTGAACCAGCCCGGCCCGTCGATCCCGAACCGGCCGAGGACGTCGTTCATCAGGCCGTACTGCGGGTTGAACACCCACAGGAACAGCACCATCTGGGCGACCCCGGAGACCAGTGACGGCAGGTACCAGATGGTCCGGAAGAAGCGCATGCCCGGGAGGTCGGTGTTCAGCAGGAGCGCCACGAGGAACGCCAGCGCGGTCTGGAGCGGGACGCTGAGCACGGCGTACAGCAGGGTGACCTTGAGGGCCTGCGCGACCTTCGGGTCCTGGAACGCCTCCGTGTAGTTGGCGAGGCCAACGAACTTCGGCGGGGTGATCAGGTCCCACGAGGTCAGGCTGACGTACACCGACGACGCCATCGGGCCGATCGTGAACAGGCAGAACCCGATCAGCCACGGCGACACGAACAGCCAGAACGCGATCGTGCGGTCCGCCCGCGGCCACTTCCGCCGCGCCCCGTACGCCGCCAGTCCGATGACGGCGTACAGGACGATCAGCAGCAGGAGGAACGGGACCAGCGGGACCAGCGCGCCCGGGACGCCCCAGGACGACGCCAGGTTCCGGATCCAGCCGACGGTCGGGTTCACTTGGCCAGGGCCTGGGTGCACTTGGCCGCGAGCTGCGGCAGCACCTTCGCGACGTCGTCCGTGCCGGTGCCCAGCGCGGTGTAGCTGGTCATGCCCTTCTCGGCGTCACCGGAGATCTGCGCCTCCTTCGGCACCGATACATCCACCACGCCGGACTTCAGCGCGGTCGTGAACGCGGCCAGGTTCCGTGCCGCCGGCAGCACCTTCTCCAGGGTCGGCGAGGAGGCCTCGATGATCGGTACGCCGAGCGCCGTGCTGCCCTGGATGAGCTGGTCCTGGGCGACCTGCTGCGTGCTGGCGAACTCGACGAACTTCTTCGCGGTCTCGAGTTGCTTGCCGCTCGCGTTCTTCGCGATGCCGAGCCCGTCGACCTCCATCGGGAACCCCTTGCCGGGGACCGGGACCAGCGTCCAGTCAGGCTTGCTGATCTTCGCGAAGTCCGCGACCGTCCACGGCCCGAAGTCGCTGAACGTCGCGAGCCGGCCGGCCGCGAACCACTGCGCCTGGTCCTGGCCCTGGATGTCGGTCGAGGTCGGCGCGTAGCGGTTCTTCTGCATGTCGACGACGTACTGCGCGGTCTGCACGCCGGTCCCGTCGCCGAAGGTGCAGGCGGTCGCGTCCGAGTTGTAGTAGCTGCCGCCGGCCGCGGTCAGCCAGCCGCGGTACCAGAGGTTGCTGGAGCCGTAGACGCGGGTCTTGCCGTCACCGTGCGAGAGCTTCGCCGAGATCGCCTTGAACTCGTCGAGCGTCAGCGGTGTCGTTGCACTCGGCAACGGTACGCCGGCGGCCTTGAACGCGTCGGTGTTGATCGCCATCACCTTCGGCTTGGCGGCGAACGGCATCGCGTAGGACTTGCCCTGGTACTGCATCGCGGCCGAGATGTTCGGCTGCACGTACTTGCCCGGGTCGACGGTCTGCTCCTGGAAGCTCGGCGCGAACCCGGCGAGGCTGGTGTTGCTGATCTCCATCACGGTCGACTGGGTCCCGGCCGCGATCGACGTCTGCAGTTTCTGCTCGTAGTCGGACTGGATCCAGTTGGTGGTCACCTTGGTGCCCGGGTTCGCCTTCTCGAACGCGGCGGCGATCGCCTTCAGCGAGGCGGCCTCGGAGTTGGTGCCCCAGAAGGAGAACGAGATCTCGGCGCTGTCGTTCGCGGTGTTGGACGCCGGGGCGTTGCCGGTCGCACAGCCGGCGGCCAGGAGTACGGCGAACGCGGCGGGGAGGAGCTTCTTCATGAGCGGTCCTTGGGGTGGTCGACCCGGGCGGTGCGGCCGGGTGCGAGGGAATGGGTCTCGGAGCCGACGGTCACGGTGAGCGGACCCGGTCCGCCGAGCACGGTGACCTCGGTTCGGTGCGTGCCTTCCTGGTGGACCCGCAGGGTCCAGCCGCCGAGTGGCAGATCGTCGACCGTCAGATCGCCGATCTCGGCCGGCAGGTGCGGTATGACAGTGAGGACGGCGTTCGGTGCGTCCGGCCGGAGTCCGAGCAGGCCGGCGACGAGGTGCTCGACGACCGTGAACGAGATCTCCGGGTAGTCGTCGCGGCTGTCGATCAGGTGCTTGGTCCAGCGCCACGCCGACTCGTTGCGGCCGTGGTCGAAGAGGAACTCCGGCCAGTAGCTGAACGACTCGATGTTCTGCGGCGGCTCGGCCTCCATCTGCCGCTCGAGATAGTCGAGGAAACGCTCGGCGCGCTCCCCCGTGCCACTGAGCCCGAACAGCGGGACGAGCGTGTGCGACTCCAGTCCCCAGCTGAAGTCCAGCCCGTCCTTGGTGATTCCGCGGGCGAAGTGGTCGCCGTTCCACCACTCGTTGTAGGTGTTCTGGATCTTCTCCGCCTCCGCGTGCCGGCCGAGCTTGCGGAGGGCGCCGTACTGCGCGGCGAGGCCGTCGCCCGCACGCAGCAGCGGGGCCTCACGCTCGTTGTACGTCGCCGTACCGAGGAAGATGTCCGCGGTACCGGCGGCCTCGGGGATGCCGTCGCCGTCGGCGTCGTGGGCGGTGACGAACTCGTTCGTACTGTGCCGGTAGTACGCCGCCAGGTCGGGGTCGTCGATCCAGCGCCGGTCGCCGGTCCAGTCGTACTGCTCCAGCGCCCGGTACGTCAGGTCGAACACCGCGGGGATCTCCCGGACGAAGTGCTCGTCGTCGTGGTAGTCGAGGTCGGCGATCCGGCCGTCGAAGTGGAACGCCCAGAGCGGGAACCACTTCCGCGCCGGGGTCGCCGAGCGGGCGAAGTGCCGGAACATCGCGAAGTTCTCCGCGTCGAGGCCGAGCAGATGCGCGCCTACCGGAAGGCGTCCTCGACGTACGCCAGGTCGGAGCTGACAGCCAGCACAGGCTCTCCTCGCAAAACTGTGTCATGCAAAACGCGCAAAATCTGATATTAGCGGTAAAACTAGAGATCGGATCTCGTTCCGTCAATACCTTCAGCGGGCCTGGTTTTACCGCTATAGTCCAGCGCGTGACGACATTCGAGATCCGCTCTCCCGACGGTCGTACCGTGCGGACGGGGAGCATGAGCGGGGGCGGCGCGCTGACCGTGCGGCCTGCTGCCGAGGCCGGGGTGCTGCGGTACGACGTGGTCGCGGACGGGCCGGTGACGCTGCGCTGGACGTGGCCGGCCGAGGACGCGGTGACGCTGTGGCGGGCGGCGCAGGACTCGCATCGGCAACTGCCTACCGACTGGGGATCGCACCGCGAGGTCCGGTCGGTCCGCTCGGCTCCGGTGGCTTCCCTCATCGATGCGCGGGACAGGGCCGTCCTTACGATCTCGCTGTCGTCTCACGTCCGTGGCTGTGACTTCGCGGTGGGCGTGAACGAGGAGACGGCGGAACAGCTGATCGAGCTGACCGTGACCGATGTCGAGGACGACCGCTTCACACTGCGGATCGATCTGCGGGCCCAGCACTTCTCCGATGCGCTGCGTGGTGTCACGGCGGAGTGGACCGCCGAGCTGGGCGACCGGATCGCTGCGGTGCCCGACGTTGCCCGGGAAGCGATGTACTCGACCTGGTACAGCGATCACCAGCACGTGTCGGCGGCGTCGGTGGAGCGGCACGCTCGCGCGGGTACGGCGTACGGGACCAAGGCGGTGATCGTCGACGACGGCTGGCAGACCGACGACACGCGGCGCGGGTACGCGTACTGCGGCGACTGGGAGCCGACCGGCAAGACCTTCCCCGACATGGCTGAGCATGTACGGCGGGTGCACGAGCTCGGGCAGTTGTACGTGCTGTGGCTGGCGCCGCCGCTGATCGGCGTGCACTCGAAGGCCTGGCCGGCCATGCAGGACCGCATCCTCGGATTCGCCGACGCCGACGTCACGGCGGTCCTCGATCCGCGGTACCCGGAGGTCCGCGAGCACCTGCTGGAGTCGTGCGTCCGGCCGGTCCGGGACTGGGGCGTCGACGGTCTGAAGATCGACTTCATCGACTCGTGGGCGCGCCCCGCACCGCCCGCCGGGCCGGGCGCGGACTGCGACTCGGTGGACGAGGGTGTCGAGCGGTTGCTGCAGGCGATCACCGACGAGCTGCGGGCGCTGCGGCCGGACGTACTGATCGAGTTCCGGCAGGACTACGTGCATCCGCGGCTGTGGCAGTTCGGCACGTTCCTGCGGGCCGGCGACTGCGCGCTCGACCCGGTCGAGAACCGGGTGCGGACGGTGGACTGCCGACTGTTGGCGGGTGACCGCGCCGTCCACTCGGACATGCTGCTGTGGCACCGGTCCGCGTCGGCCGAGAACGTCGCGCAGCAGTTCATCGGCGCGCTGTTCAGTACGGCGCAGGTGTCGATGGAGCTCGACGAGCTGTCCGCGGAACACCAGCAGGTCGTCCGGCACTGGCTCGGGTTCATGGCGGATCACGCCGACGCCCTGCTGCACGGCGTACTACTGCCGTCGCGGCCGGACGCGCGCTACACGCAGGTGCGCGCGGTCGGAGCCGAGGAAACCGTCGTCGCCGTGTTCACCGACCCGGTTGTGCGGGTAGAGGATGCCTACACACTGGTGGTCAACGGTGGCGCCGAGCGACGCCTGTACGTCGAGGGTGCGGCCGGCGGCCCGGTGGAACTCGTAGTGTCGGACTGTTCCGGCCACGAGGTGCACCGCGCGACCACGACGCCGCCGGAGGTCTGGGTGATCGACGTACCGGTCGGCGGAGTGGCGCGGATCGTACGGACCTGAGGGGGACGACTTGGTGGCACAGAAGCCGCGACGAACGACGGTCGCGGACGTGGCGCGGCTGGCCGGGGTGTCGGCGATGACGGTGTCGAACGTGCTGAACGCACCGCACCGCGTCGCCCCGCCGACCGTGCAGACCGTGCGCGCCGCGATCGAGGAGCTCGGGTACATCCCGAACCACGCGGCCCGCGCGCTGTCGTCCGGCCGCAGCCAGGTGATCGGCCTGCCGTTGTACTTCGAGGACGACGACAACGACACCGGCCTCGGCGGGTTCCTGCACGGGCTGCTCGGCGGCCTGGTGAAGGCGGCTGCCGTCTCCGGGTACGGCGTCCACGTGACGACGCCGACCGAGGGCGCCACCGAGATCGCGTTGTACGAGAAGCTGATCGCGGCGCGGCAGGTCGACGCGATCGTCGTACTGGAGACGATGCCGCACGATCCGCGGCTCGAGTTCCTCAGCCGGCGGCGGTTCCCGTTCGTGGCGTTCGGGCAGACGGCGGCCGACCAGCGGCAGTGCTGGGTCGACGTGGACAACGCGACGTCGATGGCGGGGATCGCCGGCCATCTGCGGTCGACCGGTCGCGAGCGGGCCGTCTACCTGGCGACCGACAGCGCGTTGCCGTGGGTGCATCAGCGGCGGGACGGGTTCGCGGACGGGTTCCCGGCGACCGAGGTGCGATCGTTCGGTTCGCTCGAGGCGGTCGCGGAGTACGTCGCGGAGGCGGACCTGCCGGACGCGTTCGTGGCCGACAACGACGCGTTCGCGGTGGTGGCGATGCGGACGTTGCAGCGCCGCGGGATCACGGTCGGCGAGGACGTCGCGGTGACCGGCTTCAACGACTTCCCGTTCGCGAGCATGCTCGACACGCCGCTGACGACGGCCCGGATCCCCCTGCAGGACATCGCAAGCCACCTGTTCACCCGCGCCCTGCACGAGATCGCGGGTCAGCCCGACGAACCTGGCAGGCTGGTCACCGCTCCGCTCGTGGTCCGCTCGAGTGCCTGACGGGCGACCAGCAGGGTGGTTGCCGTGCCGAGGACGCCGGCCAGTGCGATCGTCAGGTTCGGGGCGAGGAACGAGCCGATCACGCCGCCGAGGGCGATGCTGACGCCCTGGATCGCCATCAGGCCGCTCGTCTGGATGGTGAACAATCGACCGCGGTGCGCCGGGTCGACGGCGTTCAGGATCAGCGGGTCGACGCCCTGGTTGAACGCGTACCCGGCACCGGAGATCGCCAGCAGGACCGCCGCCACCGGGATCGGCGGCACGGTCAGGAACGCGACCGCCGGCAGTTGGCTGGTGACGAGGAACGGAACGACGAGCCGTCGCCGCACGGAAGGGGTGAACCGGGCGACGACGAGCTCGCCGAACACGCCGCCGACCGCGTATCCGGTGAACAAGGCACCGGCGGCCGCGGCCGCGGTGCCGACCTGGGCGGTGTACGCGACGGCGAGTCCGTCCGGTACCGACGAGAACGCCGGCGCCACCCAGGTCAGCAGGATCAGGTTGCGGAGCCGCACGTTCCCGAACACCAGCTGCAGCCCGGTCCAGGAGTCGCGGACCGCGTTCCGCTTCCGCTCCCCCGGCGGGGTGGCCGGCGTACCCGTCCCGATCAGGATCGCCGACAGTCCGAAGGTCAGCACCTCGACGATCAGCAGCGACCTCGCACCGATCGCCGCCACCGCGATCCCGCCGAGCGCGAACCCGGTCAGCACCGCCGTCTGACCGATTGCCCGCAGCAACGACCGGCCGACCGGGAACAGATCCGGCGGCAACAGGTACGCCAGACTCGCCGCGCGGGCACCGGCGAAGATCGGCGCGATCATCCCGAGCCCGAGCAGCAGACCGAGCAGACCCCCGACCGGCATCCCCGGCAGCAGCATCGCGAGCACACAGGTCGCACTGAGCACGTCGCACGTGACAAGTACCCGCCGCGCCGGGAAGCGGTCCGTCATCGACGAGAACAGCACCCCGCTGACGGCGTACGGCAGGAACGAACACACCAGTACGAGCGCCGACAGCAACGGCGAACCGGTGCGTTCGAAGATCAGGATCGACAGCGCCACTTGTGCGCCGACCGTCCCGAGCATGGAGACGGTGTGCGCGGCGTACACGGCCCGCATGCCGGGAACGCGGAGTACAGCTCGGTAGGACCTCACCCAGCGAGGGTGCGGCACCTGACCCCCGCGGGCGTAGAGTTTTGGTTGTGGCCGAAAGTTCTGTCCGATGACGGTACTGCGTTTCACCCAGGCCGACGCGCTCCGCTGCCGCTTCGGCGCCTCGCCGTTGTGGGAGACGATGTCGGCGGTCCGGGTGATGCACCAGTCCCACCGGCGATCGCTGTACGACGACTGGCTCGCGACGAAGCGGGACGCCGTCGCACACCTCGACCTGCGCGGGCTGCGCGCCGTACAGCCCCGGGTCGGGTTCACGCCGGACTTCCTGACGCCGCCGCCGAAGGCGTCCCGGGCGAAGTTCGCGACCGAGATCGCGCGCGTCCGCGGCACGCCGCTGGAGAAGGTCCGCGCGGAGCTCATCCAGTCCCGCGACGAACTGCAGAACCCGGCCGCGCCCGAGATCGAGCGGATGCTCACCGACCTGTCCGGCACCCGGGAACGGCTCGCGGACGAGATCGAGAGCGCGTGGGAGGTGCTGGTCAGACCGGACTGGCCGCTGATCAGCCGGGTGCTCGAGGACGACATCGCGTACCGCGGCCGGCAGCTGACCGACGGCGGCCTGGCCGGCCTGTTCGACGACCTGCACCCGACCCTCAGCTGGGAGAATGACCGGCTGATCGCGTCCCGGTACCGCTCGGCGGACCGCGACCTGTCCGGGCAGGGCCTGCTGCTCGTCCCGGGCGTGTTCGCCTGGCCGCACCTGGTGATGGTCGTCGACCCGGCGTACCACCCGACCGTCGTCTACCCGGCCCGCGGCGCCGCCCGGCTCTGGTCCGACGTCCCCGCTCCCCCGGACGCGCTGGCCCGCCTCCTCGGCCGTACCCGCGCCACCCTCCTGGTCGCCCTCGACCCGCCCGCCACCACGAGCGCCCTCGCCACGCAGTACAACCTGGCGCTGGCTACCGTCGCCGAACACCTGTCCGCGTTGTCCGACGCCGGCCTCGCGACCCGTCGGCGTACCGGGCATCAGGTGCACTACCGGCGTACCGAAGTAGGACAGGCCGTCGTCGACGCCTCCGTCGGACAGCCGCCCTCCGGCGTCAGAATGTTGAAGTGAGCAAGCCGACGAAGGTCCGAGCACCCAGCATCCGGCACACCAGGCGCTGGCCGGCTTCACTGGCGGTGGTCTCGGTGCTGGTCCTGCAGTTGCTGGTGCCGACGCAGGTGAACGCGTTGCCGCGGTGGCTGATGCCGGCGCTCGGAGCGCTGCTGCTGTTGCCGTTGGTGTGGATGAACCCGTTCCACCTTCGCCGCGACGAGCCGTGGTTGCGGCCGGTCGCGGTGACCCTGCTCGCCGTACTGGTCGCGGTGAACGCGTACTACCTCGCGGGGATGATCGCGTTCCTCGGCAACGGCGAGGCGAACCAGGGCAAGGTGCTGGTGAAGAGCGCGCTGCTGATCTGGGTGACGAACGTGGTGGCGTTCGCGGTGTGGCTGTGGGAGGTCGACCGCGGTGGACCGTTCGCCCGGGCGCCGGAGCACGCGCGGGAGGCCGAGCGGGCCGACCTGTTGTTCCCGCAGATGACCGTCGAGCTGGACGGCTGGAAGACCTGGCTCCCTGGGTTCACCGACTATCTGTACGTCTCGTTCACCAACGCGACCGCGTTCAGTCCGACCGACACGATGCCGTTGAGCGCCCGTACCAAGGTGCTGATGGGCATCGAGTCGGCAGTCTCGCTACTCACCGTCGCCGTGGTCGCGGCGCGCGCGGTGAACGTGCTCTGAGATCCCACTCGACAGGCTTGTAATGGGCGTGAGACCGTTATGCGCATGTACAGCACGAAGTCGGTGGGGTTGGGGTTCGCGGTCTTCTCCGCGGTCACGTTCGGCGGGTCGGGGCCGTTCGCCAAGGCCTTGATCGAGGCCGGTTTCACGCCGCAGCAGGCGGCCTGGTTACGGATCCTCGGCGCCGCCGCGGTGCTGGTCCCGCTCGTGCTGGTGTTCCGCGGCCGCGCCGGGCTGCGCGCGGCGCGGGCCTCCTGGAAGGCGCTGGTGCTCTACGGCCTGACCGGGATCGCCGGCTGCCAGACGCTGTTCTTCATCGCCGCGAGCCGGCTGCCGGTGGGCGTGGCGCTGATGCTCGAGTTCTCCGGGCCGGTGCTGGTGGTGCTGTGGCTCAAGTTCGGTGCGAAGGTCGCGGTGCCGCGGTCGGCCACGATCGGCGTGAGCATCGCGGTGGTCGGCCTCGCGGCGGTGGCGGAGATCTGGTCCGGGTCGCGGATCGACGCGATCGGCCTGCTCGCGGGGCTCGGCGCGGCCGCGTGCCAGGCGACGTACTTCATCCTGATCGACCGGCTGACCGGTGCCGCGGACCCGCTGGTGATGACGGCGGCCGGCAGCGTGGTCGGGGCCGTCGTACTGACGTTGATCGCGGCCCCCTGGGGTACGCCGTGGCACGTGCTCGTGGACACGATCGCGATCGGGCACCGGCACGCGCCCGGGTGGGTGATGGCGGCGTGGCTGATCGTGGTCAGCACGGTCGTCGCGTACCTGGCGGGGGCGGCCGCCGTACAGCGGCTGTCGGCACCGATCGCCGGTGCGGTCGCGTACCTCGAGGTGGTCGCGGCCTGCGTCTTCGCGCTGGTGCTGCTCGGCGAGATGCTCCGGACGAACCAGATCATCGGCGGCGCGATCGTGCTGGCCGGTGCGTTCGTGGCCCAGTCGTCGGTCGGGAAGGTCGCGTCCCCGGAGGTCCCCGAGCCTCCCCGTACCGACGTGCCGGCCCCGGTCACCTGAGCGAGTCCACCAGCTCGCGGGGCAACCCGTGGGTCTCGTGCAGGTACTCGTAGTCGGTGTCGTCGAGCGACTTGTGGAACCGCTCGTGGCTCAGCACCTTGCGGCCGCGGTCGAGCAGGTTGCTGAACCGGATCTCCTCGTCGATCAGGATCCGCCGGACCAGCGTCACCGTCTCGCCCTGGTGGAAGTGGTTCTGCGTGTGCTCGAACAGCTCCAGCGGAACGTCGGACAGCGAGCGCGACTCGTCGTCCTGCCAGAGGATCGTCAGCATCCTGCGGATCAGCCGGCGGAGCACGTAGCCGCGGCCGGTGTTCGACGGGTGCACGCCGTCGCCGACGATCACGATGCTGGACCGCAGGTGGTCGATCACGATCCGCCGGGATCGCTCGTCGAGCTTCCAGAGCGTCGGGATGATCCGCATCCACGGTTCGAACAGCGACGTCTCGTACACCGACGACTTGCCCTCGAGCAGCATCGTCAGCCGCTCCAGACCGAGACCGGTGTCGATGTTCTGCTGCGTGAGTTCCTCGAGCGATCCGTCGTCATGCCGGCGGTAGCGCATCATCACGTGGTTCCAGACCTCGACCCAGCGGTCGTCGGTGGTCGGCGTACCCTCGGGCTCTTTGTCGCCGGTCCAGACGAAGATCTCCGAATCCGGGCCACACGGGCCGGTCGGGCCGTTCGACCACCAGTTGTCGTCGGTGGTCAGCTCGATCGGCAGCCCGAGCTCCTGCCAGGTCCGCAGCGACTCCTGGTCGAGCGGCACCTGCTCGTCACCTCCGAAGACGGTCACGTACAGGTTCTTCGGGTCCAGACCGAAGCCCTCGGTGAGCAGTTCGTACCCCCATCTCAGGGTCTGCCTGCTCCCGTAGTCTCCCAGCGACCACGAGCCGAGCATCTCGAACACGGTCAGGTGGGTGGAGTCCCCGACCTCGTCGAGATCCGTCGTTCGCAGGCATCGCTGGACACCGGTGAGTCTGCGCCCCAGCGGATGTGGTTCGCCTTCCAGGTAGGGCGTGAGCGGATGCATGCCCGAGGTCGTGAACAGCACGGGATCGCCGAGCCGCGGGATGAGCGTGGAACCGGTCGTCGGGACGTGGTCACGGTCGCTGAAGAAGTCGATGAAGGTCCGGGTGATGTTCATGGTTCGTGTCCTTTGCGTGGAAGGACCGGAACCAGACCACCGGGCTACGGAAACAACAACACCGGCGAACCGTTTCCGGTCGCCGGTGGAGGTTTCAGATGTTCAGGCCGCGGCAGCCGGAGAGCTTGAAGCTCGTACGGCTGCGGCAAGTCGGAACATCCGGTGCATGTCGGCCAGAGTACACGACACCCGCCGTCAAATGTCCAGCAGTTCCCTCAGCGTGGCCCCCGACCGCCCCCATCCCCACTCCTCCTGCACCCATTTCCGCCCTGCCGCCCCCAACTCTGCACGGTGCTGGGCGTTCGTCAGCAATCCGGCAAGGCGAACACTTACGGCCGCCGGGTTGTACGGGTCCACCAAATACCCCGTCGTACCGTGCAGGACCGTGTCGGGCGCGCCGCCCGAGTCCCCCACCACCACAGGTTTCCCGCAGGCGGACGCCTCCAGCGTGACGATCCCCAGCGCCTCCGGCTCCAGCCCGAACCGGCGCGTCCGGCACGGCAGCGCGAACACGTCGCCGGCATCGACGTACGGCGGGATGTCCTGCCACGGCACCGCCCCGGTGAACACGACCGAGTCGGCGACCGGGGCGGCCAACTCCTCGAGGCGGGCGCGCTCCGGACCGCCGCCGACCAGCAGCAGCTTCGCATCCGGTGCGTCGGCCAGCACCCGCGGCCAGGCCCGGATCAAGGTGTCCTGCCCCTTCCGCCGGATCAGCCGCGACACGCACACCACCACCGGCGCCCCCGCCAGCCCGAGCCCCTGTCGGATCTGCTCCCCGCCGACGCCCGGCTGGAAGCGAACCGAGTCCACGCCCGGCGTCAGCCGCCGTACGACGGCCGTCGACGAGAGCGCGGGCCTGATCTGCTCCTCGCACCAGCCGGACACCGTGGTGACCGTGTCGGCCGCATCGCCGATCCGCCGCAGCGCCCGCCGTGCACCTGGTACGCCGGCCCACCACGTCTCGTGCCCGTGTGTCATCGCAACGATCCGCCACGCCCCGGCCCGCCGCAACGCCGGACCCATCAACCCGAGCGGCGCCGCCGCCCCGAACAGCACCCGGTCCGCGCGGTAGGACCGCATCAGCTCCACGGCCCGCTTGGTGACCCGGGCCGTCGGCAGCAACATCGCCGTACGGTCGCGGACCACCGGGAACGGCAGCCGCGCGTCGTACGCCGCATCACCCGGCTCGCGCGACGTGTACACGACGACGTCCGGGAGTTCGTCGCACAACGAGCGGACGAACGTCTCGATCCCGCCCTGCCGCGGCGGGAAGTCGTTGGTGACGACAAGGACCGTCATCGCTTCGCCGGCGGCGGCACCGTCGCGCCGTTCTGCGCGGCCCACGCACGTCCCATCGCGATCCGCTCGGGCGGCGTCGGGTGCGTCGCGAACATCCAGTACCGCCACTGGCTCGGGTCAAGTCCGGAAATGTTGCGGACCGCCAGATCGCGTTGCATCGCGACGAAGTCCCGCGGGTCGTTCGTCAGCCGCAGCGAGTGGTAGTCGGCGCGCGCCTCGATCTTCCGGCTGACCAGGTTCTGCACCGGACTCGCGAGCGTGGTCGCCGCGACCACCAGCGCGACGAACACCCCGGTCCGGCGCGGATCCGCCATCCGCGCCCCGAGCAGCAGGTACAGCAGGGTGATCCCGAACGCCGTACCGAGCACGCCGATCAGCGTCCCGTGCAGTACGTCGTCCTCGGCCGCGTGCCCGAGCTCGTGCGCGACCACGAGCCGGATCTGCGCGGGCGGCGTGTCCTTCAGCAGCGTGTCGTACACGACCAGCCGACGCGTCGACCCGAAGCCCGAAACGTACGCGTTCAAGGCCGTCGTCCGCTTCGACGCGTCCGCGACCAGCACGTCCTTGACCGGTACGCCGTCCTGCTCCGCGAGCTTCAGGAAATCGTTGCGCAGGGCACCGGCCGGCATCGACGTGAAATGGTTGAACCGCGGCTCCACCAGCACCGGGTAGGCGAACGAGACGCCGAGCACCAGCAGCGCCGCGATGATTGCGCCCGGCAACCACCAGTTCCGCTGCCACCGTTTCGCCAGCGCGATCAGCACGACCGCGATCACCGCGACACCGAGCGAGGTGAGCAGCCAGTTCACGCCGCGGTCCCAGACCCACAACCGCCAGTTCCGCACCGACAGCCCGTACTTCAGGCTGACCCGCTCGGCGAGTACGTCGGTCGGCACCGTGACCAGGTTCGTGATCAGGGCGATCCCGGCGACCGTGACCGGTACGGCGAGGAACCACGGGCGGACGCGCAACGCGTCGTACAGCTTGCGGCCCAGCGGGCTGAAGCCGATCACCAGCGGGACCACGACCGAGATGATCCAGGACGTCGTCGACCATTTCAGGATCTCGTGCCGGAAGGCGTCCTGCCGGGCGATCTGCGCGCCGGTGAAGTCCAGCGCGGCGTCCGGTTTCGGCAGGTCGATCAGGTGCCACGGGGTGGTGACGGCGATCGTGAAGACCAGCGCGAGCGCGAGCAGGCCGCCCGTCGCGCGCGGCGCCCACGCGCCGGCCGGGCGCTTAGGCACCGGCGAGCCTCTTCAGGTACTTCTGCCACTGGACGACGAACTCGGCCTCGGTCATCCCCAGCACCGACTTGAACGCATCCGCCAGGCCGGTCGCATTCCCCGACCGGTCCACCGCGCGGTAGAACGCCACCAGCTGGTCCTGCCCTTCGTGCTCCGCGATCAGCCGGCAGGCCAGCCACGCCGACTCGTACGCCTGCGGCAGGTCGGCCGCCGACGCCGCGAACGCCTCCGTCGTCGGCAGCGTGGCCGGCACCTTCCCGGCCCGGACCGCCTTGAACAACTCCTTCGCCGCCGAGTCGTCCTGCACCGGTACGGCGGTGAACGCGACGTAGTCCGCGAACCCCTCGGCCAGCCACAGCGGGACCGGTGACGCGGTCGCGTTCGACGCCACGTGGGTCGTCTCGTGGGTCAGCACGATCCGGCGGCCCTGCTTGCCGAGCTCCTCGAACAGCTTCGGGTTCGCCACGATCCGCACCGGCGCGTTCGCGGCCGGCTGGTCCAGCTCGGCCATCGTGACGGCGGCGATCTGGGTGTAGGTGTTCGGCTGGGCGCCGAGGATGCCCTCCATCTGGGCCTGTTTCGCGGGCAGGTAGACGATCACCTTCTGCCGCCACTTCTTGCCCCACACCTTCGACACCGACTCGACCGCCTTGTCGGCGACCGACACGTAGCTCTTCGTGTCGGACTCCGACCCGAGGCCGACCACCAGGCTGCGCTTGCCCCTGGACAGCTCGATCGGACCGAGCGCCCAGATCGGCCGCCGCTGCCCGGCCGCGAACCGCTCCGAGAACGAGGCGGCGTACGTCTTCCCGTCGCGGGTCACGAACGTCACCGGGAGCGTCTCGCGGGCCGGCGTCAGGTCGAACCCGGACAGCTGCCAGGACACCTCGACCTGCGCGAGCCACGCCTGCGACCCGCCGAGCTCGAGCTTCCGGTCCGGGGTCAGGCCGGTACTGTCGTCGCTCACGTAGCGCAACTGGAAGCCGCTGATCGGGAGCGTGCTCAGGTTGCCGAACATCATCCGGGCGTCGGCCTGGAAAGCGGTCGACTGCGGGTCGACGGAGTTCAGGAACTCGCCGCGGTTGTCGTTCGTGACCGCGTCGGCCATCTTCTGCAGTACGGCCTGGCCCGCGACCGCGCGCTGGACACCGGCCTGCGCCTGGTCCGCGCTCGGCGTCGTGACCGGCTGGTGGGACCCGCGCGTGTTCGTGCCGGCGGGGGCGTTGGCGACGTACTGCAGACCGGCGTACCCGGCGCCGACGACGAGGCAGGCGGCCACGGCGAGCGCGACCTTCTTCAGGATCGGCGCGTACGGCCCCGGCTGCCCTGGGTGCCGGCTCGGCTGCTCGGGGTCACTGCCGGACGGGACGACCGGCAGCGGAACCGTATCGCCGTGCTCGTCGATCACCTCGGCCCCTCGCTGCTCACCTGCCCCAGTCAGGCGGGACACCCGGCCTCCTCCGACACTACGGCATCAGGAAATGACTCGGCTCCGGGGACGGTATCCCCGGAGCCGCAGAGTATGTCAAAGGTCCCAGGTCAGCCCGGGCGGACCATCGTGTTGATCGGCATCTCGTCCATCGGGGCGATCTCGACGCTCTTGCCCGGCCGCGGGGCGTGCACGATCCGGCCGTTACCGAGGTACAGGGCGACGTGACTGATCGGGGAGTAGTAGAAGATCAGGTCACCGGGCATCAACTCGGACCTGCTGACCTGGCGGCCCTCACCGGCCTGCGCCTTCGAGGAGTGCGACAGCGAAACGCCGGCCTTGCCCCACGCGTACATGGTCAGACCGGAGCAGTCGTACGAGCTCGGGCCGGCCGCGCCCCACACGTACGGGTCGCCGAGCTGGGACAGCGCCGCGTTGATCGCGATCGCGCCGCGGCCGCTGGCCGGGATGTTCGGGATGCTCTTGTCGTTGCTCGTCCGGGTGCTGTCACGGGTCGGGCGCTGCTTCCGCGCGTTCTCCGCTTCCCTCGCGTTCTCTTCCTCGATCCGCTTGCGGTCCGCCGCGCTGAGCTTGTCGAGGACCTTCTGCGCCTTGTCGAGGTTCGCGTTCAGCTGGCTGACGAAGCCGTTCTGCTTGGCCTGGACGGCCTGCAGCGCACCCAGCTCGGTCTGCTCGCTGGCCTGCAGGTCGGTGAGCTTGCCCTGCGCGAGCTGGTAGCGCCGGAGCGCCGAGTTCTGCTGGCCGGCGAACGCCTGGGCGGTCGACGCCTGGCTGAGGAACTGGTCCGGGTTCGTCGACAGCAGCAGCTGCGCGGTCGTCGAGATGCCCGAGGTCTGATAGCCGGCCACCGCGAGGGAGCCGATCTGCCGCTTCACCGCGTCCACCTGGCCCTGCTGCTTGCCGATCGCGGTCTGCAGCGCCTTGACCCGCGCCTGCGAGGCGCTGATCTGGCCGCGCAGCTCGTTCGCCGACTCACCGGCCGTCTCGGCCTGGTGCTGGAGGTCGGCAACCTGCTTCTTCGCGTCCGCCAGCGAGGGCGTGGGGTCGGCGTCCGCCGCTCCCTGGATCAGGATCACGCCCGCAGCGACAGCCGTGCTGGTGATGGCGGCGAGGGCGATTCCCTTGGTGCGGTTGATGCGTCCGATGGACACAGCCCGGTCGGTCCCTTCCTCTGCTCGCGCCGTCCCCGTTGACCAGGCCGGTCGCGGACTTCAGGTCCGCGGATCCGCCGGGTCACTCCCTCGGCTTGCCGCTGCCCGGTCGGCCGGAGCGGCCGACACCCTGAGGCAACGAGAGGTAACAGTAGTGACCGTTTCGTGACCAGTGCAATTCGCCCCTCGGGTTTGATCGAAAATTAACGAAGCGTGTTCGCGGCCAAACGGTCGTTTCGCCTTCCGTCACAGGGCTTCGGCGACCCCAGGCCTCAGCCGGTCTGCTCGCCGGGGCGGGCGTCCGGCTCGATGCTGTCGACCGCGTGCACCAGCCGCAGCGGCGGAACCAGCCCCGAGTCGGCCAGCGCGTCCAGGGCGGCCTTCTCGTCGTCGTCGATGCGCAGGCTGCCGGACCGTTCGGCCGACAACCCCAGCACCACCGTGACGACACAGTCCTGGCATCCCGGGCCCTTCATCACACAAGCGTCGCAGTCGATCAGCACAACATCCTCCAAGTGGGGAAGCACCCGGACTTGCATCCGGCTGAGAAGGACGCTAGAGAACCCCACCGACAGTTTTTCTCCTACGTGCGAGCTATGCGTGCCACCAGGCTGGCCGACGACAGGGCCCGGGCGCCGAGTTTGATGATGCTTTCGGCAACTTCGCGGTCGGTGGAGACGACCACCACCGGGCGGCCCGGCGGCTCCGCGCGGACCAGTTGCCGGATCACCTCGTCGGCGATCACCCCGGCCGGGCTGAACCGGACGCGGACGCCGCGCGGCGGGTTCAGCTGCACCGGCCCGGACAGCTCCGCGCCGTCGAACACCACCGTGACCTCGACGCGACGCTGTGCCACCAACGCCCCCAGCGCGGTCACCAGCCGCTGCCGCTGCGAGTGCAACGGCGAGTTCGGCCAGGCGGTCTTGGTCACGTTGTACCCGTCGATGATCAGATGCACCTGCGGCAACGACAGCAGCTCGTCGAACAACGCCGGATCGTCCTCGGGCGCCGTACGCCCGACCGGGGCCGCGTCGGGCTCGGAGCCGGCCACGGTATCCGCCGGACGGAGCTCTCCCCCGGGCGGCAGCGCCAGCTCACGGCGCAGCCCGCTGGCTGCCTCCAGCAACGTGTCCAGCAGTAGCCGGGTGCGCGTCGTCGCCAGCTCCCGCTCCTGTCCCGCCGTACGCCGGGCCGCGTGCTCGACGGCTTCCAGTTCGGTGATGCGGGCGCGGAGCTTGCGCAGCTCGCGGTCGACCTCGGCGCGGGCCGCGTCGACCCGCTCGTCGGCGGACGCGGCCTCCTTCGTGCGCTGCTCGAGCTCGGTGTGCAGACCGGTGATCCGCTGCCGGGCCTCGTTCAGTTTGCGGCGGAGCGTGACGTTCTCGGCCTTCAGCTCGTTGACCTGTTCACGAAGCCGTTCGCGGACCTGACGGGTCTCGGTGCGGGCTTGGTCGAGCTGGTCGGACAGCCGATGGACGGCTTCGGCGTCGGCGCGCGGGTTCTCCACCGGGACCTGCGCGACCGCTGCCAGATGGTGCTCCCAGTCGTCCGGACGGAGCAGGTACGCGAGCGCGGCCACCTCCACCGGGTCGGCGGCCGGCACCGGTACGCCGTCCGCGACCGCGTCGCCGAGCTCCGGGTGCGCCCGCCGTACCTCGAACGCGGTCAGCTTCCGGAAGTGGTCGTCGGTCTCCAGGATCGGTCCGAGCACCGACGCCGAGAGCTTCGCGCGCTTGGCCGGCGCGAAGCTGGCGAACCGGCGCAGCGGGGCCGGGACGTCGGTCGCGGGGAGCTGGCCGAGGGCGTGCGCGGCGAGGGTCAGGACGCGTTGCCGGACCGGTTCAGGCAGAGTCGTGGCGGCAGAGCTCGCGGCGGTGCCGGCCTCAGTCACCGGTCCGCAGTCCGGCTGGTACGGCGACCGGGAACGGCCGGTGACGCAGACCACAGTGAACGGCCCTCCGGCCCTGATTCACGGTGATCGCCTGTGTACGCATACAGAGAGCCTAGTCGACTCGCAGGCGTGTCACCCGCGGAATTGTCGGTGGCGGCTCCTAGCGTCGTGGCCATGACCAGCCCAGGACGTGCCCAGGCCGCGGATCCGCAGCTGCCGATCCGCGGCGTCCAGCACAGTTTCGACGACCTGGGTACGCCGCTGCGCGACATCACGTTCTGCATCGTCGACCTGGAGACGACCGGCAATCCGCCGGGCGAGGGCGGTATCACCGAGATCGGCGCGGTGAAGGTGCGCTCGGGCGAGGTGCTCGGCGAGTTCCAGACGCTGGTCAACCCGTCCGAGCCGATCCCGCCGTTCATCGCCGTGCTGACCGGCATCTCCGACCTGATGGTTGCCTCGTCGCCGCGGATCGAGTCGGTGCTGCCGGCGTTCCTGGAGTTCGCGCACGGCTGCGTGATGGTCGCGCACAACGCGCCGTTCGACATGGGCTTCCTGAAACACGAGACCCAGGTGCACGGGTACGACTGGCCCGACTTCGCGGTCGTCGACACCGCGCTGCTGGCGCGCCGCGTGATCACCCCGGACGAGGCGCCGAACTGCAAACTCGGCACCCTCGCCAAACTGTTCCGGACCACGACCACGCCGAACCACCGCGCGCTGTCCGACGCCCGCGCCACCGTCGACGTGCTGCACGGGCTGTTCGAGCGGGTCGGGTCGTTGGGCGTGCAAACGTTGGAGGACCTGCAGACGTTCTCGTCCCGGGTCGCGCCCGCGGTCCGGAAGAAGCGGCACCTGGCCGAGTCGTTGCCGCACGCACCGGGCGTGTACCTGTTCACCGACGACCGCGGCGAGGTGCTGTACGTCGGCAAGTCGAAGGACCTCCGCACCCGCGTCCGTTCGTACTTCACCGCCTCCGAGACCCGGAACCGGATCGGCGAGATGGTCGGCATCGCCACCGCGGTCCGCGGGATCGAGTGCGACACGCCGCTGGAGGCCGAGGTCCGCGAGCTCCGGCTGATCGCGGAGCACAAGCCGCGGTACAACCGGAAGTCCAAGTTCCCCGAGCGGCAGCACTGGCTGAAGGTCACGGTCGAGCCGTTTCCACGGCTCTCGCTGGTCAAACAGGTCCGCGACGACGACGCCGGGTATCTCGGCCCGTTCAGCTCGCGGAAGACCGCCGAGCGGGCGATGGCCGCGCTGCACGAGGCGTTCCCGATCCGGCAGTGCACCGCGCGGATGTCCAAGCGGCCGGCTCTGTCGCCGTGCGTGCTGGCCGAGATGGGGCGGTGTGTGGCGCCGTGCGACGGGCGGATCTCGGCGGACTCGTACGGCGAGTTCGTCAGCGGGCTGCGGTCCGCGCTGACTGTGGACCCGACGCCGGTCGTCGACGCGCTGGACCGGCGGATCGACGTACTGTCGGCGGACGAGCGGTTCGAGGACGCCGCCGTGCACCGGGACCGGTTGAGCGCGTTCGTGCGGAGCTCGGCGCGGATGCAGCGGATGGCGTCGGTGACCGGATGCGCGGAGATCTGCGCGGCACGGCGTACCGACGACGGCGGGTGGGAGCTGCACGTGATCCGGCGCGGCCGGCTCGCGGCGGCCGGGTTCAGCCCGCGCGGGACCGATCCGCGGCGGCACCTGGAGATGCTCCGGGCGTCCGCCGAGACCGTGCTGCCCGGGATCGGCCCGCTCGCGACGGCGTCGCCGGAGGAGATCGAGCTGATCCTGCGCTGGCTCGACCTCCCGGGCGTCCGCCTGGTCGAGATGGACGGCACCTGGACCTGCCCGGTCAGCGGCGCCGGGCGGCACCTGACCCGCCTCGACAACGCGCACAGCGACCTCCACCAGCACCCGACCGAACGGCGCCGCCACCTGCGCCCGCTGGGTCCGGCCCGGGTGGGTTAGCCAGGCCCCGCGGCCTCGACCGCACTATGCTTTCGCGGGTCGAGGCGTGAGGACTCAGCGCACGTCAGGGGTAGTAGAGGAGAGGACGGCATGGTCACCGCGATCGTGTTCATCAAGGCCGACGTCGCACGGATCCCGGAGGTCGCCGAGGCGGTGGCCGCCATCGACGGCGTCAGCGAGGTGTACTCCGTGACCGGCGGGCTCGACCTGATCGCGCTCGTCCGGGTCGCGCGCCACGACGACCTGGCCACCGTCATCCCCGAGCACGTGAACCGGGTCTCCGGCGTGCTCAGCACCGAGACACACATCGCGTTCCGCGCGTACTCCAGCCACGACCTCGAAGCAGCCTTCAGCCTGGGCGAGGACGGTGTCTGAGGACCGGTCCGTTCCGGTCCGACTGACACGAGCTGAAGTTACGGTGAGCACATGAACGTCTGGGGTCAGTTCGTCGCCGAGCAGGTCCGCGCGTGCGCGCCGACGGTGCAGCGAGGACGCGGATGAGCAACCCACCCGCCGGCTGGTACCCGGACCCCACCGGCCAACCGAAAACCATCCGCTTCTGGGACGGCGCGAAGTGGACCAACCGCACCGACCACGAGGACCAGGCCGACCGCCTCACCGCCGAGGTCACCGCGGAACACCCCGCCGTACCCGAGCCCACCCAGCCGGACACAACCCCGGCCCCCTCCCGCGCCGCCACGCCGCCGCAGCCCTCCACCACGCCCGACCAACCGGCTTGGTCGAACGACCAGCAGACCTGGAACGCAAACCAACAGCCCAACCCCAACCAGCCGGCCTGGTCCGCGGACCAGCAGTCCTGGGGCGCCAACCAGTTCACGTCGTACGACCAACCGACGGACCCGAACGCCGAACAAACCCAGATCCAGCCACCGGACCAGCACTCCAGCCCGCCCGACCAACCGGCCTGGTCCCCCGATCAACAGTCCTGGAACGCGAACCAGCAGCCCAACCCCAACCAGCCGGCCTGGTCCGCGGATCAGCAGTCCTGGGGTGCTAACCAGTTCACGTCCTACGACCAACCCACGGACCCGAACGCCGAGCAAACCCAGATCCAGCCGCCGGACCAGCACTCCACCGCTGCGGACTCGAACCAGCCCGCCTGGTCCGCCAACCAGCAGCCGTGGAGCGCCGACCAGTTCACGTCGTACGAACAGCCGGACCCCAACGCCGAGCAAACCCAGATCCAGCCATGGTCCGGCCAACACCAGCCCACCAACGACCAATGGTCGACCCAGCAACCAGCATGGTCCGCCGACCAACAGCCATGGTCCGCCGACCAGTTCACCGCGCCCGAACAGCCCGACCCCAACACCGAACAAACCCAAATCCAGCCAGGGCCCGGCCAACAACAACCCACCAACGACCAATGGCCGACCCAGCAACCAGCATGGTCCGCCGACCAACAACCGTGGTCGGCTGACCAGTTCACGTCGTACGAACAGCCGGACGCTGAGCAGACCCAGGTCCAGCCGTGGTCCGGCGACCAGTCCTCCCCCGACGTCGAACAGACCCAGCAGCAGCCGTGGTCCGGCCAGCAGTTCCCGGTCCACGAGCAGTCCCCCCAGCAGCCGTGGTCCGCAAACCAGCAGCCCTGGGGGGCTGACCAGTTCACGTCCTACGAACAACCCGCCCCAGACCAGCACCAGCAGCCCGCCCAGCAACAACAGCCCTGGCCGTCCCAGGAACAGCCAGCGCAGCCGGTGCAGCCGGTGCAGCCGGTGCAGCCGGTGCAGCCGGTGGACGGCGTACAGCCGCAGCAAACCCAGCCGGAGGCTCAGTCGTCTCCCGCGCCGACGGACGACACGGGCGCGCCCAGCGCACGTACGTCGGGCCTGCGATCGGTGGGCGCCGCTGAAGCGTCCCCGCCGGACACCCCGTCCGACGGCGGCTGGTGGCAACCGTCCGCGACCCCGCAACTCTGGTCCACACCACCGTCCGGCAACACCGCCCCCGCAACCGACGGCCCGCACCTCCGCGCCGTCTCCCCCGACGAGTACACCCACGAATCCCCCCAGCCCGCGCGCCCCGACGAGTACGCCCAGCCGCAGGAGTCTTCGTCGTACGCCGACGTCCAGCTCCCCGGCGTACCGACCCCGGACAACGGCCCCTCCCCGGCGGAACGCGCCCGCGCCACCTGGGGCGCCCCCGTACTCGCCCCCGCCCCCGCCGAACACTGGACCCAACGCGACGTAGCCGAGGCCCAAGCCGCCGAGGCCGCCCTCGCCGCCACCGCGGAACCAGAACCGGAACAACCCGCCACCCCCGCCCTCAGACTCGCCCCGACCGCTGCGACCACCGCAGCAGTAGCCGCACAGCAAACGGTCGAAGCACAGGCGGACGCTTCAACGAGCGCAGCGCCTGCTCAACCAGCCGACACACCAACGGTGGATGAGTCGCCGGCCCAGACCGCCGCGGATGAAGAAGCGGCCCGGTTGGCGGCCGACGACTCCGAGGCAGCGACTCCGCAGCCCGACTGGGGCAGCCAGGGCGGCGACGCACAGGCCGACGTGGCGAGCGACGTACCCGCATGGGGTGTCGAGGCCAGCGACGAGGACGACCTGGCGACCCCGGAGAAGGCCGGCCCGCTCTGGACCGTTCCCGAGTCGACCGACCCCACGCCGGACCAGCCCGTCCAGCTCTGGGGCGACCAGAACCCAACCCAGAACCAGCCCGCGCCCGACCCGCAGCCCACCAACCAGAACCAGGGCTGGGACAACCAGCAACCCGCGAACCAGGGCTGGGACAACCAGCAAGCCCCCAACCAGAACTGGAACCAGCAACCCCAGCAGAACCAGAACTGGAGCCCTCAGCAGCCCAACACCGAGCAGCAGCCCCAACAGGTCTGGGGCGTCGGCGACCAGCACGGCGTACAAGAGTCAGGCCCGTGGGGTCAGCAGAACGCCAACCAGCAGCAGAACGGCCCGCAGCAAGCCTGGGGTGGGGACGCGAACGAAGCCTGGGGCGGCAAGGCCGACCTGAGCTCCGGCGTCGGCAAGCGCGACAAGGGCAAGACGAAGAAGTCCAAGAGCCCCGGTGGCGGCGGCCCGTTCGGCGGGAAACTGCCGTTGGTGATCGCCGGCGGCGTCGCGGTGGTACTGCTGATCGTCGCCGCGATCGTCCTGCTCACCAAGCACGACGACACGACCGCGAACCCCGACCCGACCGGTACGCCGACCCAGAGCGCGTCCCCCGGACCGACGGGCGGGACCACGCCCGGCCAGTCGAAGAACCCGAAGCTGCACGAGGGCGACGGCCGGATCGCGTCGACCGCGATCTCGTTCCCGCGCCAGAAGCCGCCGTGGTCGGAACGGATCCGGCTGGTCCAGCAACTCCAGAACTCGTACGGTCAGCGCGTCGTACTGACCGAGAGCGCCGTCGGCTCGGACGACTGGTCCGCGGACATCTTCGTCGGCGGGCTCGGTACCGGCGCCGGGTTCACCGGCGACCCGAAGGCGACCGCGCTGTCGCTGTCCGCGCAGCTGCGCGACGGCGGCCTGTACGGCAACATCCCGGTCACCTTCAAGCCGCTCGCGAACGGCGCCGTGAAGCGCACCGACAAGTCCGGCTGGTTCGTCCAGCAGACCGTGAGCACGACCGCCGCCAAGGTCACCGACCGCGTGCTGACCCTGACGGTCGCCGTGTTCGACCTCGGCGACGGTACGGCGGTCGCGTACATCAGTGAGATCCCGACCAACCGCCCGGATCTGAAAGCGGCCGCAGACGAGGCCTTTAAGGGAATTCAAGTTGGCTGACAACAACAACCAGACCCCGCCTCCCGAGGACGGCCGTGAGCCGTACGCCGGCACCGCGGGCGGCGAGGCACGTCCCGCGGCAGGCGACCCCCTGGCAGGTACGCCGGTAGCACCCCCCGCCCCGGCGCCCCTCCCCAACCAGCCGGCCCCTCAGGACTCCCCGTCCTCGGACGCCCTCTTCGGCCAGTCCCCCGCCCCAGCACCACCGCCCCCACCCCCGGCCCGCCCCCAACACGCAGCGCCACCCCAGCAGCCACGGCCGCAAGCGGACGCGGGCAACCAACAGCCAACCAGCCAGCGCCTCGGCCCACAGCAGCCGAGCGCACCAGCCGGACCGCCTGCCCAGCAAGCAGGCGCCCAACACTCCCGCACACCCCAACCGCCCGGGCCGACCAGCCAGCAGGCAGGCGGCCAGTACGCGGGTGGCCGGCAGGCGGGTTCGCAGCAGCCGGACAGCCGCCCGCAGCCCGGGACACAGGCACCTGGCCAACCGCCGTGGAGCCAACAGCAGAAGCCTGCCGCTCCGCAACCACCGATCGGCCAGCAGCCGTGGGGTGCTCAGCAGCCAGGACCCCAACCGCCACGCCCGCAGCACGCGGCTCCCCCGGCAGGCTCCGGTCAACAGCAACAGCGGTCCCCGCACAACCAGCCTGGCCAACCGCAAAGCGGACAAGCCGGCCAGACACCAGGCGCGCCGCAGAGCGGACAGGCCTGGGGTGCACAGCGGATGCCGCAGCAGGCGAGCCAACAGCCAGGACAGCGGCCGAGCGGCTGGCAGGCGCAGGCAATGGGCTCGCAGGGTGGTCAACACCCCGGGCAGGGGCGTCCGCAGGGTGCAGGCGGTCCGCAGGGTGGGCCGTACGGCGGGCCTGGGCAGGGTGGTGGTGCGCACGGTGGGCAGCAGGTGCCGCCGGCGTTCACGGAGGTGATCGCACGGGCCGCAGGGCCGTATGCGCAGCCGCCCGGAGGGCACGCGGCCGGGCAGGGCACACCCGCTGGAGCCCACAACGCTCCCACCGGCGGGCACAGCGCTCCCGCGGCCGGGCAGGGCACGCCCGCAGGAGCCCACGGCGCTTACGTGGGCGGGCAGACTACGGCCGGCCACGGTGGTCCCACCGACGGGCGGGGTGCTCCCACGGGCGCGCCTGGACGTCCCATCGGCGGGCACGGTGCTGCTGCTGGGGCGCATTCCGGGGTTGGTGGGTGGTTGAGTGGTGGGTCGGCCGGTGGGAACGGGCGGGCTCGGGCTGTTGGGGCCGTCGTGCTGGTGGTGGTCGCGCTCGCGGCTACCGGGCTGAGCGCCGGCTGGATCTGGAACAAGGCCGACGCCCTCACTCCGGTCGCGCTCCCATCCACGGGCAAGCCGCTCGAGACCGTCAACCCGTCGGCCAAGCCGACCAAGACGGAAACGCCGTACGGCAAGGTGATCGGCACCGAGATCGTTGCCGCGAACACCGACACGATGCCGATCATGAGCTCCGCCTGGGGCAACTCGGTCGAGCGGACCGGTCTGTGGGGCGCCGGCGCGATCTGGCTGACCGTGCACAACAACTACGACGGCAAGGGCGCGAGCTGGGGCAACTACACGGCGTTCGGCCAGCTTCCGCCGGAGGTTCCGTACAAGAACACGCCGGCCGGGCTGAAGGCGGCCGCGATCCAGGTGGGTGTCACCGCGATCACCAACCTGTACGACAAGAACGCGCAGCTCATGAAGGGCACCCAGCACAAGGCGATCACGGTCAACGGCCACCCGGGCCACGAGATCGTCGCGAAGGTGGTCGTCAAGGTCCCGAAGCTGGCCGAAACGTACTCGACCGTGATGATCGCGGTGGTCGACCGCGGTGACGGTACGGCGGACGTGTCGGTGGCGGACATCGCCGGCTCCACGCCGGCGTGGCAGAACGTCTGGCGCACCAAGGTCAGCCAGATCAAGATCAACAAGTAAACGCGAAAGGGGGCCGACCCAAGGCCGGCCCCCTTCAAAAGCTCAGCGAACCGAGGCGCAAGCAGCGATCCACCGGTCGAGCACATCCTTCGCGGCACCGGAATCGAGCGCCTCCGCGGCCCGGTCCATCCCGGTCCGGATCCGCTCGGTCACGGTGCCGGCCACCGGCGTGTACGCCGCCAGCGCCGCCCCGGCGTTCAGCAGTACGACGTCCCGCACCGGCCCGGGCTCGCCCTCGACGAGCGCCCGCACGACCTTCGCGTTGTACGTCGCGTCCGCGCCCTTCAACGCGTCCGCCGCCACCGGCTCGATGCCGAGCTCGCGCGGATCGAGCGTGACCGGCCCGTCGACCTCGCCGCCGCCGACGCTCCACACCTGGGACGTCGTCCGCGTGGTCAACTCGTCGAGCCCGTCGTCGCCGTGGAACACCAGCGCGTCGATCCCGCGCCGCGCCAGTACTCCGGCCATCAGCCCGGCCACCCGCCCGTCCGCGACGCCGACGGCCTGTGCCGACGGGTCGCCCGGGTTGGCCAGCGGGCCGAGCAGGTTGAACGTCGTAGGTACGCCGAGCTCGCGGCGCGGTACGGCGGCGTTCCGCAGCGCCGGGTGGAACGCGGCCGCGAAGCAGAACGTGATCCCGGCCCGCTCCCCCACCTCGGCCACCTGCGGCCCGGTGAGGTCGAGCGGGATGCCGAGCTCCTCGAGTACGTCGGCGGCACCGCACGCGGACGAGGCCGCCCGGTTGCCGTGCTTCACGACCTTCGCCCCTGCACCGGCCGCGACGATGGCCGACATCGTGCTGATGTTGACGGTGTGGGCCTGGTCCCCGCCGGTCCCGACCACGTCCAGCGTCCGGCCGGGGACGCTGATCGGGGTGGCGAACTCGCGCATCGTCTGCACGAGTCCCTCGACCTCGGTGACTGTCTCGCCCTTGGACCGCAGCGCGATCACGAACCCGGCCAGCTGGGCCGGCGTCGCGGCCCCGGACAGGATCTGCTCCATCGCCCACGCGGTGGCGGCGGCCTCCAGGTCCTCGTGCCGCAGCAGCGGCCCGATGACCTGGGGCCAGGTGTAGGCACCCATCGGGTCAGGAGGTGATGGCGGGGAGCGCTGCGACCCGCTGCCGGAGCAGGTCGGCGGTGACCTCGGCGAGCTTGAGCGGGTCGATCGGGTGCGACACCGCGCCCTCGGCCCGCGACCAGGTCGCCAGCCACGCGTCCTGCGGGCGGCCGGTCAGCACCAGCACCGGCGGGCACTGGAAGATCTCGTCCTTCAGCTGCCGCGCGATCCCGAGCCCGCCGGCCGGAACGGCTTCGCCGTCCAGGATGGCCAGGTCGATCTTGCCCTTGTCCATGGTCTTGATCACGGCCGGCTCGGTCGCGCACTCGACGTACTCGAGCTCGGGCAGATCGGCCGTCGGCCGCTTGCCGAGGGCCAGCCGGACGGACTCCCGCGTCGTACGGTCGTCGCTGTAGACCAGGACCCTCAGCGGACGCTCTGAACTCATCGATCCATCCCAAGCTTTGTTCTGAAGAAGACTGGACACCCGAATGCTACCGGGGCACCTGTCCGGCCCTGCGAGCCTGTTCCTCCAAGCGGTCCAGACGCCGGTCCTCGCGGCGCGCCTCGCGCTGCGACGCCCGCACCCACTGGACGAAAAGTACGGCGAAGAAGACCACGCCGACGATGTCGCCCGAGCCCCACAGCAGCCCGCCGGCGAGGTACTGGTCGTGCAGCGGCGACGGCGGCCAGGACCGGTCGAAGCTGGTGTACCAGTCCTCGGCGATCAGCTTGTTCGCCGACATGATCGTGATCCCGAGGAACGCGTGGAACGGCAACGTGAGGAACGTCATCAACAGCCGGAACGGGTAGATCACCCGCCCGGGCACCGGGTCCAGGCCGAGCAGCGGCCAGAAGAACAGCGATCCGACAAGAATGAAGTGCAGGTGCAGCAGGTCGTGCAGCACGGTCGACCGCAGCGTCGCGTCGTACCAGCCGCTGAAGTACAGCGCCCAGGGGCTCAGCACGAACAGTGTGAACCCGATCAGCGGGAAGCAGATCACCTTCGCGAACCGCGAGTGCAGCACGGAGAGCAACCACTTCCGCGGCTGCTGCGGCAGCGTCCGGAGCGCCAGCGTGACCGGGGCGCCGAGTGCCAGCGCGAGCGGCGTCAGCATCGACAGGATCATGTGCTGGACCATGTGCACGCTGATCAGCACCGTGTCGTACGTCCCGAGCGCGGACTGGGTGGCGATCACGGCGCTGCCCAGACCGATTCCCACGAACGCGAACGTCCGGCCGCGGGACCACTTGTCGCCCCGTTTCCGCAGCTTGTGCACGCCGTACAGATAGAGCGTCGCGAGCACCACGATCACGCCGAGTAACACGGGTTCGAAGGTCCATGCCGTCAGCAACCGGCCCGCCGTGAGCGGCTCGATCCGGTCGCCCGGCGAGGCGTGAAGGGGAAGCACCGTCCCACAGTAGGAACAGCCGGTTGACGACATGCACGGGGGTGGTCGTAGCGCTGAACGCAAGGACCGACATAATGACCGCGTGGCCACTGCAACCGCGCTCCCAGCGTCTCGTGAACACGGTCATGCCGACCGTCCCAGCATGGTCAGTGTCGGCACGATCGTCTGGCTCTCGAGCGAACTGATGTTCTTCGCCGCCCTGTTCGCGGCGTACTTCACCATCCGGTCGGTGACGACCGCCGCCGCCGCTCCCGGAACGGACACGCTCTGGAAGCTGATGACCGAGCACCTGGACGTCCCGTTCGCCGCGGTGAACACGACGATCCTGGTGCTCTCGTCGTTCACCTGCCAGTTCGGCGTCTTCGCGGCCGAGCACGGCCGGGTCGGCCGCACCGGCTCGCTGCTGAACGTCCGCGCCTGGGGCATGCGTGAGTGGTTCATCCTCACCTACCTCATGGGCGCGGTGTTCGTGGCCGGTCAGGTGACGGAGTACACCGGTCTGGTGCAGGAGGGCCTGACGATCTCGTCCAACGCGTACGGATCGGTGTTCTACCTGGCGACCGGCTTCCACGCCCTGCACGTGACCGGCGGCCTCATCGCTTTCATGTTCGTCCTGGCCAGGACGTACATGGCTCGTAAGTTCACCCACGAACAGGCCGTCTCGGCGATCGTCGTGTCGTACTACTGGCACTTCGTCGACGTGGTCTGGATCGCCCTGTTCGCGACCATCTACCTGCTCAAATGAGTGAGAAGAGAAATCCCTTGTCACCGGCGCGCTTTCTCTCCGCGCGACGACGGCACCGGTCCGCCGGCCTCGTCGTGCTCCTGTTCGGCCTCCTCGCAGTCGGCTCGGCGTACGCCGCCTTCGCCCCTGACAACGCGGTGGCGGACAACTCGGCCCAGTCGCAGCAGATCGAGGAGGGCAAGAAGCTCTTCGCGGTCGGCTGCTCCAGCTGCCACGGCCTCAACGCCGAGGGCGGCACGAACGGCGGGGGCAAGTTCACCGCGCCGTCGCTGATCGGCGTCGGAGCGGCCGCGGTCGACTTCCAGGTCGGCACCGGCCGGATGCCCGCGCAGCAGCCGGGTGCGCAGATCCCGCGGAAGACGCCGGTCTACTCGCAGGCCGAGATCGAGGCCCTGGCGGCGTACGTCGCCTCGCTGGCCCCCGGCCCGGCGGTGCCGTCCGCGGACTCGTACGACGTGAGCAAGGCCACCGACGAGCAGGTCACCCGGGGCGGCGAACTGTTCCGCACCAACTGCACCGCGTGCCACAACTTCGCCGGAAGCGGTGGCGCGCTGCCGAACGGCAAGTACGCGCCGTCGCTGATGGGCGTCAGTGAGAAGCACATCTACGAGGCCATGCTGACCGGCCCGCAGCAGATGCCGGTCTTCTCCGACCAGGTCATGCAGCCGCAGGACAAGCAGGACATCATCGCCTACCTGAAGGCGCTGCAGAGCCAGAAGAACCCGGGCGGCTTCGGCCTCGGCCGGCTCGGCCCGGTCTCCGAGGGTCTGTGGGGCTGGGTGGTCGGAATCGGCCTGCTGGTCGCCGTAGCGGTCTGGATCGGCGCCAAGGGCGTCAAGGCCAAGGGAGCGAAGGCCGAATGAGCGACGAGAAGAACCTCCCGGCGAAGGCGGAGGAAGCGCACGGCTCCGCGCTCGAGGTGGCGGAGCCGATCCCGGACCCGGGGCTGGAGCCGCACGAACCGCGGATCACCGACATCGACCCGAAGGCCGCCGACCGCGTCGAGCGCCAGGTGTCCGCGATGTTCGGCATCGCGACGCTGCTGGTGCTGGGCGCCTGCGTGGCCTACTTCGCGATCCCGCGGCACTCGATCCTGGTGTTCGGCCCGCTGTCCGGCAACGCGAACAACATGGTCATCGGCCTGTGCATCGGGCTCGCGCTGTTCCTGATCGGAGCCGGCGCGATCCAGTGGGCCAAGAAGCTGATGGTCGACGAGGAGATCGCCGAGGACCGGCACGCGGCGCACTCGTCGCCGGAGCAGATCGCCGAGATCACCGAGGCGTTCCAGCAGGGCGCCGCGGAGTCCGGCTTCGGCCGCCGCAAGATGATCCGGAACTCGCTGATCGGCGCCCTCGGCGTCCTCGGGCTGCCGGCCATCGTGCTGCTCCGCGACCTCGGCCCGCTGCCGGGCCGGGCGCTGTACAACACGATCTGGGCGAAGGGCATCCGGGTCGTCAACGACATCACGAACCGCCCGATCAAGCCGTCCGACCTGGTCGTCGGCCAACTCGTGAACGGCGCGCCGGCCAACCTCGCCCCGATGCAGGAGGAGGACCCGGTCGGTTACCAGAACGCCCGGGCGAAGGCCGCGGTGATCATGGTCCGGATCAAGCCCAGCGAGATCCGCACCAAGCCCGGCCGGGAGAACTGGGGCATCGACGGGATCCTCTGCTACTCGAAGATCTGCACCCACGTCGGCTGCCCGATCTCGCTGTACGAGCAGACCACGCACCACGTGCTCTGCCCCTGCCACCAGTCGACCTTCGACCTGTCCGACGGGGCAAAGGTCGTCTTCGGCCCTGCGGCCAGGCCACTGCCTCAGCTACCGTTGGCACTGGACAGTGAGGGCTACCTGGTAGCGCAGAGCGGCTTCACCGAGCCGGTCGGCCCGAGCTTCTTCGAACGAGGGTGACAACAGTGTCAACAAACACAGAGTTCCCCGGACCGGTCAAATGGTTCGACGACCGCCTCGGCATCGCGAAGATCGGGAAGAAGAACCTACGGAAGATCTTCCCGGACCACTGGTCCTTCATGCTGGGTGAGATCGCGCTCTACAGCTTCATCATCCTGATCCTCACCGGCACGTTCCTGACCTTCTGGTTCAAGCCCTCGATGGCCGAGGTCACGTACAACGGCTCGTACAGCCTGCTCAAGGGTGTGCACATGTCGGAGGCGATGGCCTCCACGCTGAACCTCAGCTTCGACATCCGCGGCGGCCTGCTGATCCGGCAGATCCACCACTGGGCGGCCGTGCTGTTCATCGCCGCGATGATGGTGCACCTGCTCCGGATGTTCTTCACCGGCGCGTTCCGCAAGCCGCGTGAGCTGAACTGGCTGATCGGGTTCGGGATGCTGTTCCTCGGCATCATCGAGGGCTTCATCGGCTACGGCCTCCCCGACGACCTGCTGTCCGGTACCGGTCTGCGGATCACCAACGGCATGATCCAGGCGTCGCCGGTGATCGGCACGTACATGAACTTCTTCATCTTCGGCGGCGAGTTCCCCGGCGGCGACTTCGTCTCCCGGTTCTTCATCGCCCACGTGCTGCTGATCCCGGGCATCATCCTCGCCCTGGTCACGGTCCACCTGTTCCTGGTCGTGTACCACAAACACACGCAGTACGCCGGTCCCGGCCGGACGCAGAAGAACGTGGTCGGCTACCCGCTGTTCCCGGTGTACACGGCCAAGGCCGGCGGCTTCTTCTTCGTGGTCTTCGGCATCACCGCGCTGATGGGCGCGCTGATGCAGATCAACCCGGTCTGGCTGTACGGGCCGTACGACCCGGCCGCGGTGACCGCGGGTTCGCAGCCGGACTGGTACATGGGCTGGCTGGAAGGCTCGGTGCGTATCTTCCCCGGGTTCGAGTCGCACTTCTGGGGCATCACGCTGAGCTGGAACCTGATCATCCCGGCGCTGATCGTTCCGCCGGCGTTCGTCACGCTGGTCGCGCTCTATCCCTTCATCGAGGGGTGGATCACCGGGGACAAGCGTGAGCACCACCTGCTGGACCGGCCGCGGGACGTCCCGACCCGGACCGGTATCGGCGTCGCGTTCATCACGTTCTACGCGTTGCTGTGGGTCGGCGGCGGTAACGACGTACTCGCCACCCACTTCCACATCTCGCTGAACAGCGTGACCTGGTTCCTGCGGTTCGCCGTGATCCTCGGCCCGATCGTGGCCTTCTGGATCACCCGCCGCTGGGCGATCGCGCTGCAGCGGGCCGACGAGGAGCGGCTGCTGCACGGTCTGGAGACCGGCGTGATCGTGCGGGACGCGGAGGGCAAGTACACCGAGAAGCACCAGCCGATCTCGACGTTCGAGGCCTACTCGCTGACCGCGCGGGACCGCGTCGTACCGCACGAGATCGGTCCGGAGACCGACGACAACGGCGTCCGCGCCCCGCGCCGGGCCCTGAACAAGGCCCGCGCCGCCCTGTCGCGGTGGTACTTCGCCGACGCGGTACAGAAGCCGACCGCGGAGGAGATCGCCGAGGCGCACGAGCACGCTCACGACGCCGACGAGATCCACGAACTGACGGAGGACACGGAGACTTACCGCGAGGTCACCAGCGACCACTCCTGACGCTCATCGCAACAACCGAAACGGCCCCGGGCACTCGCCCGGGGCCGTTTCGTTTTGCGGTCAGCCGATCGCCTCGGCCATTGCTGTCAGCCAGTGGCTGATAGACGCCTGCTCGGTTGGGGTCAGTTGGGTTGTGTTGGCCGTCATCCGGTTGAGGAGAGGGCCGAAGAAGTGCCAGCCGAGTTCTACGGCGCTGTCGGAGACCTGTAGGTGGGTGCTGCGGCCGTCTGAGCGGCTTCTGAGACGTTCTATGTGGCCGGCGGACTCCAGGCGGTGGATGACCGCTGTTGTCGCCTGAGAGGTCATTCCCAGCTGTTGGGCGAGCCAGCTGGGTGTTGCGTCCACCCCGGCGCGTTCGGCGTCCAGGAGGCGGACCAGCGCCCGTACGTCGGTCCCGTGCAGTCCCGTCGTACGGGCGAACTCCCCGATCGCCAGCTCCAGCCTGAGCGCGACCTCCCGCAGCCGGTGCACCAACTCCAGCGCGGCGGCCCGCTCGGGGTCCGCCGGCATCACTCCTTCACGCATGCCCGCAATTTACCTCACTCAGTGAGCTATTCTCGGCAACATGAGCTTCCAGGACGCGTACGACGCACTCCTCGCCCGCTGGAACGTCCCCGCCGAGCAGCTCGAGCTGACCGACGAGTTCGGTACAACGCACGTCAACGCGTGCGGCCCCGCGGACGGCCCGCCCGTCGTCCTGCTGCCGGGCCACGGCGCGACCTCGCCGGTGTGGTTCACCGTGGCGCCGGAACTCGCGAAGGACCACCGGGTGTACGCCGTCGACCTGATCGTCGACGCCGGCCGCAGCGCCAACACCGGCCGGAAACCGCGCACACCCGACAACCTGCACAGCTGGCTGACGAACGTGCTCGACGGCCTCGGGATCGAGCGAGCCGCGCTGTGCGGCCACTCGTACGGCTCCTGGATCGCGCTCACGTACGCGATCGCCCAGCCGTACCGGGTCGACCGTCTCGCACTGATCGACCCGACCGACTGCTACCTCGGGCTGCGCGTCCCCTACGTCCTCCGAGCGTTACCGGCCCTCCTACGACCCTCACGGGCCCGCAGCGCCGCGTTCCTCCGCTGGGAGACCCAGGGGCTCCCGCTGGATCCTCAAGTCCTGGAACTGGCCGGCCTCGCCGCGGAACAGCCGTCGACGCCGTTCGTCCGCACCAAACGCCCCACCGACGACCAGCTGGGTACGGTCGCTCCCCTGGTCTTCGTCGCCACCCGCAGCAAGAGCCACGACGCCACCCGCCTGACCCAACGCATCACCACACTCAGCCCCGGCGCCATCGTCGTACCCCTCAAAACCGCAACCCACCACTCGCTCCCGTCCCTCCACGCGGACGAGGTCGTGCCCGAACTACAGAAGTACTTCAACTGAAAGCCCCCTTCCCGCCGGTGGGCAGGAAGGGGGCTTGGGGTTCGGAGGGTCAGGACAGCGCGGAGCCGGCCTTGTAGGCGGCCCAGGTGGTGTTCCAGTCGGTCCAGCCGTTGCCGGGCTCCATGGTGCGGCTGGTGCCGGTGACGGTGACCGGGTCGCCGGTCAGGGTCTGGTCGAAGAACCACTTGGCGTCCGCGAGGCTCATGCCGACGCAGCCGTGGCTGACGTTGGCGCTGCCCTGGCTGCCGGCCGACCACGGTGCGCCGTGGATGAACTCGCCGGAGCTGGTGACGCGCTGCGCCCACTTCACGTCCGGGATGTTGTAGTAGTTCGGGTCGCCGGGCTTGATGCCGACGGTCGCCGCGTCCATCCGCTTGGTGGTGAACTTCTCCATGATCACCTTGACGCCGCTGCGGGTGGTGAACCCGTCCTTGCCGGCGGTGATCGGGATGGTCCGGGCCAGCTTGCCGTTGATCGTGACGGTCATCACATGCTTCTTCACGTCGACGTGGCTGACCACCGAGTTGCCGATCGTGAACTTGATCGTCCGGCTGCTCGTGCCCCAGGTGTTGTTGCCGGCGTTCACGCCCTGGGTGTCGACGTTCACCGTCACCTTCGTGCCGGTCGGCCAGTAGTTCTTCGGCCGGTAGTTGACCTGCGAGCTGTTCACCCAGTGCCAGCTGCCGTCGAGCGGGACCGAGGTCTTGACCGAGAGCCGCTTCTCGACCGCGGCACGGTCCTTGACCGGGTTGTTCCAGTAGATCTGGATCGGGAACGCGACGCCGACCGTCGAGGTGTTCAGCGGCGAGATCGAGGCCTTCAGGCTCCTGGACGCCTTCAGCGTCTTGAAGGTCGAACTGATCGGCACGCTACCGCCGTCCGTACCCTCGGCCGAGCCGCTCACCGTGTACGACGTACCCGGCTTGAGCAGGTCGGTCGACGTCCACTGGGTCTTGTCGGTGTTGAAGCTGCCGGCGATCGTGTTGTCGTCGCCGTCCTTGACCGTGACGGCGGTGAGCTTGCCGCCCGTGCTGGTGACCGTCACCGGCTTGTCCGGCTGCACCGAGGTGGCACCCTTGGCTGGCACGACGGCGATACTGGCGGCCGCATTGGTCTCCGACGGCGTGCTCGACGCACCGGGCGTGCTCGAGGCGCCCGGAGTACTGCTCTGCGACGTCGAGGCGCCGGGCGTCGACTGCCCGCCGGTACCGCTGCCGTTGGCCTTCGTGTCGCTGCACGCCGTACCGGCCAGCAGCAGGACACAGATTCCCGCCACGGCAAGGCCGTGCTTCCTCACCGAACCGCTCACCATTCCCCAGTTCTCCCCTGTTTAGTCAACCGCGGTAAAGGGTAGCCTGCCGCGGCGACATTTCCCTGCATCGCGCGCAACCGTACCGGTACGGACCACAACCCTCCGTGCCCACAACACCCTTAAGACGCACGAAAACGCCGCCCGGTTCGTTCCCGGACGGCGTTTTTCGTACGACTCTCAACTAGTGAGCGTGGTCACCGCGGTAGTACTCGAAGATGAAACCGCTCAGCGTGACGATGCCGATGCCGACACCGGCGATGAACAGCCACCAGCCGAACACGATGCCGAGCACCACGACCGACAGCGTCAGCGCGCACCACAGCGGCCACCAGGAGTGCGGCGGGAAGAAGCCGAGCTCGCCGGCTCCGTCGACGACCTCCGCCTCCTTGCGGTCCTCCGGGCGGGCGTCCATCCGGCGGGCCGTGACGCTCAGGTAGAACGCCACGAGCAGCGACAGGAAGAACGTCATCACCAGCGCGGTGGTCCCGGTGGGGTCCTCCGACATCAGCCAGTAGATCGGCGTGACGATGACCAGGAACACACTCAGGATCCCGAAGACCCAGGCTTCGACCTTCACGCCTCGTCCTTCCCCTCGGTCTCGGGCTGCCCGGCCTCCGCGATCGGCTTCTGATCATCGGTGGCGAGCAGGTTGTCCGACCCGGTCGCGCTCACCGGGCGGTCGGCCACGGACAGCTCGGGGTGGTGCAGGTCGAACGCGGGCGACTCCGAACGGATCCGCGGCAGCTTCGCGAAGTTGTGCCGCGGCGGCGGCGAACTGGTCGCCCACTCCAGCGAACGGCCCCAGCCCCACGGGTCGTCGACACCGACCTTCGGCGACTTGCGCGACTTGTAGACGTTGTAGAAGAACGGCAGCATCGACGCGCCCAGGATGAAGGCACCGACGCTGGACACCTCGTTCAGCGTGGTGAAGCCCTCGTTAGGGCCGTAGTCGGCGTAGCGCCGCGGCATGCCCTCGACGCCGAGCCAGTGCTGCACCAGGAACGTCGTGTGGAAGCCGATGAACAGCAGCCAGAAGTGCAGCTTGCCGAGCTTCTCGTCGAGCATCCGCCCGGTGAACTTCGGCCACCAGTAGTAGAACCCGGCGAACATCGCGAACACCACGGTGCCGAAGACGACGTAGTGGAAGTGCGCGACCACGAAGTACGAGTCGGACAGCTGGTAGTCCAGCGCCGGCGAGGCCAGGATGACGCCGGTCAGGCCGCCGAACAGGAAGGTCGTCAGGAACCCGACCGACCAGAGCATCGGCGTGTCGAAGGAGATCGATCCGCCCCACATCGTGCCGATCCAGTTGAAGAACTTCACCCCGGTCGGTACGGCGATCAGGAACGTCATGAACGAGAAGAACGGCAGGTTCACCGCGCCGGTGACGAACATGTGGTGCGCCCACACGGCGATCGACAGCACGCCGATGCCGAGCGTCGCGCTCACCAGCCCGATGTAGCCGAAGACCGGCTTGCGGCTGAAGACCGGCAGGATCTCGGTGACGATGCCGAAGAACGGCAGCGCGATGATGTACACCTCGGGATGCCCGAAGAACCAGAACAGGTGTTGCCAGAGTATCGGCCCACCATTGGCAGCGTCGAAGACATGGGCCCCGAGTGTTCGGTCCGCCTCCAGCACCAGCAGCGCCGCCGCCAGGATCGGGAACGCGATCAGCACCAGCAGCGAGGTGACGAGGATGTTCCAGGTGAAGATCGGCATCCGGAACATCGTCATGCCCGGTGCCCGCATGGTGATGATCGTGGTGACGAAGTTGACCGCACCGAGGATCGTGCCCAGACCGGCCATCCACAGACCCATGATCCACAGGTCGCCGCCGACACCCGGCGAGCGGACCGCGTTGGACAGCGGCGCGTAGGCGAACCAGCCGAAGTCGGCCGCGCCGCCCGGGGTGAAGAAGCCGCTGATCGTGATCAGGCCGCCGAACAGGAACAGCCAGTAGCTGAACATGTTCAGCCGCGGGAACGCGACGTCCGGGGCACCGATCTGCAGCGGCATGATCTCGTTCGCGAAGCCGACGAACAGCGGGGTCGCGAACAGCAGCAGCATGATCGTGCCGTGCATCGTGAAGAGCTGGTTGTAGACCTCCTCGTTCACGATCTGCAGACCGGGCTTGGCCAGCTCGGCGCGGATCAGCAGCGCCATCACGCCGCCGATCAGGAAGAACGCGAACGACGTGACCAGGTACATGTGCCCGATCAGCTTGTGGTCGGTCGTGGTCAGGTACTTGACCAGCATCTGGCCCTTGCTGCGCCGCCGGGGCAGCGCGGTGGTGCTACCGATGGCGCCGGTGCGCTCGGCGAACTCGGTCACTTCTCGCCCTCCCCTGAACCGGGAATGGTGGTTGCGTCGGCGCCACCGGTGGCGGCTCCGGTCTGGCCCTTGGCGGCCAGGTCCTTCAGGTGCTGGTCGTACTCGGCCCGGGTGACCACCTTGACGCTGAAGACCATCCGGCTGTGGTAGAGCCCGCAGAGCTCGGCGCACTTGCCGGCGAAGGTGCCGGTCTTGGTCGGGGTCAGCTCGAACTTGTTGGTCCGGCCCGGGATCACGTCGAGCTTGAAGTAGAACGACGGCACCCAGAAGGAGTGGATGACGTCCGGCGAGGTCAGGTCGAAGTGGACCGACTCGTTCACCGGCAGCCACAGCGTCGCGGGCTTGTCGAGCGTGCCGGTCTCCCAGACGCCCTGCTGCCCGTCGACGGTGTCCTTGTAGTTGAAGGTCCACTGCCACTGCTGGCCCACCACGTTCACGGTGTGCTGCGGGTTGGCGTCCATCTTCGTCACCGTGTTGCCGTGCTCGACGGTGTAGAAGAAGAGCACGCCGATGATCGCGAACGGCGCCAGCGTGTACAGGACCTCGAGCGGCAGGTTGTACCGCACCTGCCGGGGCGCGTCCTCGTTGCGCTTGCGGTACCGCACGGACGAGTACAGGATCAGCGCCCAGACCAGCACGCCGGTGATCAGGGCGGCGGTCCACGCGCCGATCCACAGACTCCTGATCGCCTCGGTGCGGTCCGAGGCGCCCTCGGGCAGACCGAGTCGCTTCCACTGCTCAGTGGTCGCCGACGAACAACCGGTCAGCAGCGTGGTGCCGAGCACCACTGCCGCACCGACCAGCAGGCGTCGCTTCGCCGGACGTGTGGCGCCGGCAGAACCTGCCGGTCGCTCCTCCACTCCGGGCGTGCCGTTCGAACCCACGGGGCGCCTTTCCCTTCCCAAGTGAGACTGACGACCAAACACTACTGGACCCCTTCCCCGATCTTGCGGAGAGGTAGGGCTTAGCGTTTCCCGCGTGAGCGAACGTGCGTATCTGGACGCCGCGTCGGCCGAGCCGATGCACCCGGCGGCACGGGAAATGTTGCTGTCGGCAGTGGATTCCGGATGGGCCGATCCGGTCCGGCTGCACCACGAGGGACGGACCGCGAGACTGCTGCTGGACAACGCCCGCGCGGTGCTCGCGGACGCGGTCGGCGCGCGGCCGGACGAGCTGTATCTGACCACCTCCGGTACGGCGGCGATCCAGGACGGGCTGGCCGCGGTACGGGCGGCCAGGCGACGGGCCGGTACGTCGGTGGTGCACAGCGCCGTCGAGCATTCCGCCGTACTGCACACGGCCGGTGCGGACGCCGTCGAGGTCGGGGTGGACCGGCTGGGTCGGGTGGACCTGGACGCGTTCACGGCGGCGGTACGGCGGCCCGGTGTGGCCGTGGCCGCGCTGCAGTCGGCGAATCACGAGGTGGGGACACGTCAACCCGTCGAGGAGGCGGCCGCGGCGTGCGGCGACGTACCACTGTTTGTTGACGCGTCCGCTTCGATCGGGCGCGACGTCGTACCTGGCGGCTGGTCGATGCTGGCGGCAAGTGCGCACAAGTGGGGCGGGCCGGCCGGTGTGGGATTGCTGGCGGTACGGAAGGGCACGCGGATCGCGCCGGCGTGGCCGATGGACGAGCGGGAGGACGGCCTCTCCCCCGGCTTCCCGAACGTACCGAACGCGCTGGCCGCGGCCGCAGCGTTGCAGGCGAGGCTGGCCGAGGCCAAGGAGCTCAACGAGCAGCACAGGGCCTGGGTGGACGAAGTACGGCAGAGTGTGGCGGCGGACGTACCGGACGTGGAGGTAGTAGGTGACCCGGAGGACCGGCTACCGCACGTACTCACGTTCTCGTGTCTTTACGTGGACGGTGAGGCTCTGGTGACCGCCCTGGACGCGCAAGGCTTCGCTGTCTCCAGTGGATCCGCCTGTACGTCGAGCACGCTGCGGCCGTCGCACGTACTCGCGGCCATGGGCGTACTGACCCACGGCAACGTCCGGCTCTCTCTGGCGCGCGACACGACCCATGACGACGTACTGCGGTTCTGTGCGGTGCTGCCGGGGATCGTGCAGCGCATCCGTGCGGAGGTGGGGATGTGAACGTGGACATGGACTGCACCGGCCTGCTCTGCCCACTCCCTGTGATCAAGCTTGCCAAGACACTGCCAACCGTTGCCGTCGGCGACACCGTTACCGTGCTGGCTGACGACCCGGCGGCCGCCACGGACATCCCAGCCTGGTGCCGGATGCGCTCACAGGAGCTGGTGTCGGCCGCCGAAAACCAGTACGTCGTCCGACGGGTCAGCTGACACACTGCGCGGCGTGACCGACTTCGCGTCCAAGCCGACGCTGACCGGCGACCTGGTGGTCCTGCGCCCGATGGACGACGGCGACTACGACGCGCTGGCCGCGGCCATGGACGACCCGGACGTGATCCGCTTCACCGGCAGCCACGGCGAGATCACCGAGGAGCAGGCCCGCGAGTGGATGCGGACCCGCAAGGACCAGACCGACCGGCTGGACCTCACGATCGTCGACAAGGCGTCCGGCGTGGCCGTCGGCGAGGCCGTGCTGAACCAGTGGGACCCCGACAACCAGTCCTGCAGCTTCCGCATCCTGATCGGCCCGGCCGGCCAGAACCGCGGTCTTGGCAGTGAGGCGACCCGGCTGATCGTCGGCTACGGCATCGAGAAGCTGGGCCTGCACCGGATCAGCCTGGGCGTCTACGCCTTCAACCCGCGCGCCCAGCGCGCCTACGAGAAGGCCGGGTTCAAAAGAGAAGGCGTACTGCGGGACGCGCTGCTCTGGGACGGCGAGTGGGTGGACGAGATCGTGATGTCCGTCCTGGCCCCCGAATGGATACCGTCGGGGGTGTGATCAGAGCCGACCGCATCGCCGTACTGACCGGAGCTGGGATCTCGACGGCGTCCGGCATCCCCGACTTCCGCGGGCCCGAGGGTGTGTGGACGAAGAACCCCGCCGCCGAGGCGATGTTCGACATCGAAGAGTACGTCGACAACCGGGAAGTACGGGTGGCCACTTGGAAGCACAGGCTCGCCGTACCGGTCTGGGAGGTTAAGCCGAACCCAGGCCACCTGGCCCTGGTCGAGCTTGAACGCCAGGGCCGGTTGACCGGACTGATCACTCAGAACGTCGACGGCCTGCACCAGAAGGCCGGCTCGTCGCCAGAGCTGGTCCATGAGCTCCACGGGACGGTCTGGTACGTCGACTGCCTCCAGTGCGAGCGCCGGCTCCCCATGGCCGACGTACTCCCCCGGCTCGAGGCCGGCGAGGAAGACCCAGTCTGTGAGGTGTGCGGCGGCATCCTGAAGTCCGCGACGATCTCCTTCGGCCAGTCGCTCGACAGGTCGGTGCTGGACCGAGCTGTTGCCGCTACCGAGGCAGCAGACCTCTTCCTGGCGGTGGGCACGTCGTTGCAGGTCTACCCGGCCGCGGGCCTGTGTGACCTCGCGCTGAACTCCGGCAAGCCGCTGGTCATCCTCAACGCGCAGCCGACGCCGTACGACGAGCATGCGACCACCGTGCTGCATACGCCGATCGAGACGACGCTCCCGGACCTCGTGACCTTACCGTGATGTTCGAGGCCTCCTCACGGTAAAACCCGACCGCTACCGTCCCGGGCATCAGACGGCGGGGAGGGGTGCGTGATGCGCGGGTTCAGGCGTTGGGCGGCAGGTTTCACCGCGGCCGCGGTAGTGGTACTCGGACTGGGTACGCCGACACCGGCTCCAGCGGCCGAGCAGCGGGTGATCACAGTCGCCGGATCGTTGCAGAGCGAGCTGGGCTGTCCGGGCGACTGGGACCCGGGCTGCGACGCGACCAGTCTCGGTAGCAGTGCGCCGTACACGAAGGTCTTCGACGTACCGGCGGGGTCGTACGAGTTCAAGGTCACGGTCAACAAGAGCTGGGACGAGAACTACGGCGCGGGCGGTGTCCTCAACGGCCAGAACATCCCGCTGCGGATCGAGGGCCCGGCCAGGCTGCAGTTCAGCTACAACGACACCAGCCACGTCGTGACGGTCAAGCCGGTCGACCTGGCCGGCCCTACAGTGACGGCTGCCGACAAGGCGCTCGCAACGCCCAGCCTGCGGCAGGGGCTCACCAAGGAGCGCTTCTACTTCCTGATGGCGGACCGGTTCGCGAACGGCGACAAGTCGAACGACTCCGGCGGCCTCACCGGCGACCGGCTGCAGACCGGGCTGGACCCGACCGACAAGGGCTTCTACCACGGCGGCGACCTGGCCGGTGTGATCCAGAAGCTCGACTACATCAAGTCCTTGGGTACGACGGCCATCTGGCTGACCCCTTCGTTCAAGAACCGGCCCGTGCAGGGCGCGGGCGCCGACGTGAGCGCCGGGTACCACGGCTACTGGATCACCGACTTCACGCAGATCGACCCGCATCTCGGCACCAACGCGGACATGAAGCGGCTGATCGACCTCGCGCACCGCAAGGGCATGAAGGTCTTCTTCGACATCATCACCAACCACACCGCGGACGTCATCGACTACCAGTCCGGCAACCACGGGTACATCCCGAAGTCGGCGGTTCCGTACAAGGATGCTCAGGGCAACGTCTTCGACGACAAGCAGTACGCCGCCGGCGACACGTTCCCGACGCTCGACAAGAACACGTCGTTCCCGAACGTGCCGATCTTCCACAGCAAGGCCGACGAGACCGTGAAGGTGCCGGCCTGGCTGAACGACCCGACGCTGTACCACAACCGCGGCGACTCGACGTTCGCCGGTGAGAGCGCGGAGTACGGCGACTTCTCCGGGCTGGACGACCTGTTCACCGAGCAGCCGAAGGTCCGGGACGGGATGATCGACGTCTACAAGACCTGGGCCGAGTTCGGGATCGACGGGTTCCGGATCGACACCGTGAAGCACGTCAACATCGAGTTCTGGCAGAAGTTCTCGCCGGCGATCCTGGCCGCGGCGCGCGGGGCGGGAGCGAAGAACTTCTTCATGTTCGGCGAGGTGTACGACGCCAACCCGCAGTTCATGTCGACGTACACGACCAAGGGCGACCTGCAGGCGACCTTGGACTTCGGGTTCCAGCAGAACGCGGTGGCGTATGCGAAGGGCGACCCGAGTACGAAGCTGCAGGACTTCTACGCGGACGACGACTACTACACCGACACGGACTCCAACGCCTACGAGCTGCCCACGTTCCTCGGCAACCACGACATGGGGCGGGTAGGCACGTTCTTGAAGCAAAGTGGTGCTTCAGGGCAGGAACTGCTCGCACGGGACGAGCTGGCGCACTCCTTGATGTATCTGACCCGTGGACAGCCAGTCGTGTACTACGGAGACGAGCAGGGCTTCACCGGCGCCGGCGGCGACAAGGACGCGCGGCAGGACATGTTCGCCACCAAGACGGCGGACTACGCGGACGATGAGGTCGTTGACGGCACGGGTACGACGACGATCGGCAGCAAGGACCGGTACGACGTCAACGCGCCCATGTACAAGCACATCGCCGCGCTGGCGCAGCTACGGGCGAAGTACCCGGCGCTATCGGACGGGCGGCAGGTGAACCGGTACTCGTCCAACAGCAACGGGCTGTACGCGTTCAGTCGGCTGGGCAGCGACAACGTCGAGTACCTGGTGGTGTCGAACAACTCGAAGACCGCGGCGTCCGCGACCGTACCGACGTACGGCCCGAACACTTGGCTCAAGCCCGTCTACGGTGGCTCAAAGTCCGTCAAGACCGACCGCGAGGGCCGTGTTGTCGTCAGCCAGGCGCCCCTGTCCGTGACGGTGTACCAAGCGCAGAACAAGGTCCCGCCGCGTGCCAAGGCGCCTAACGTGTACATGAGCTCACCTGAGCTCGGCGCGACGGTCGGTGGGCGCGCTGAGATCGCGGCTGCGGTCCCCGAGAACACACCGGCCACCGTGACCTTCGGCTACCGCCCCGTGGGTACGACGGCGTGGAAGCGGCTCGGGTCTGACGACAACGCGCCGTACCGCGTCTTCCAGGACGTCAGCGGGCTGGCCAAGGGCACGCTGCTCGAGTACCGCGCCGTACTGCGGGACACCTCGGGCAACTACTCGGTCTCCGACTCGTACGGCGTGGTGGGCGACGCTGCTGCGCCGGGAGGTGGCGGCGGCTCGACCAGGCCCGTCGTACAGCCCAACAACGTGTCAGTGCCGGGTGACCACAACAGCGAGATGGGCTGTGCCGCGGACTGGTCACCGGACTGCGACCAGGCGCAGCTGAAGCTGGACCCGAAAGACAACGTGTGGAAGGGCACGTACACGATTCCGGCCGGTGAGCACGCGTACAAGGCGGCCGTCAACAAGAGCTGGGACGAGAACTACGGCGCCGGCGGTGTCGCTACCGGCGCCAACATCTCCTACACGGCGCCTAGCGGGCCTGTCACGTTCTATTACGAGCACGGGCGGCACTACGTCACGTCCAGCGCGGAGGGGCCGATCATCACGGTGCCTGGCTCGTTCCAGACTGCTCTGGGCTGCCCTACCGACTGGGATCCGTCCTGCATGCGACCCTGGTTGACCGACGAGGACGGTGACGGGACCTACACCTGGTCCACCAGCGAACTGAAGGCGGGCAACTATGAGGCGAAGGTCGCGCACAACCTGTCCTGGGACGAGAGCTACCCGGCGCAGAACGTGCCGGTCTCGGTACCGAGCGACGGGCTGGTCGTCACGTTCTCGTACGTGCTCGCGACCCATCAGCTCACGGTGACCACGTCCAAGCCCGGCGCACAGCCGGACCTCGGCCAGGCGAAGGCGTACTGGCTCAACCGCGACACCCTCGCCGTACCTGCCGTCGACCACCCGGAGCGGTACCGCTGGCGGCTGCACTGGTCGGACACCGGCTCGCTGAAGGTCGACGCGGACGACATCGGCGGCTCGTCGACGGCACTGCGCTACGACCCGACGGAGGTGAAGCCCGGGTACACGACACTGCGGCTGGACCATGCTGATGTCAGCAAGATCCTGACCGGGCAGCTCGGTCTGGCGCAGTACGACGACACAGGCCGACTGCTGGATGCCACCGGCGTACAGATCCCCGGTGTGCTCGACGATGTCTACAGCACTGCGGTCAACCGCTCGTACGGCGTCACATGGCAGGCCGGCAAACCGACCTTCACCGTCTGGGCGCCCACAGCCCAGAACGTCCGCCTACTTGTCACCGGAAGTGCTGTGCAGATGCACCGCAACTCAGATGGGTCCTGGGCCATCACTGGGCCCCGCTCTTGGAAGGACGATTCGTACCGTTTTGAGGTCACGGTCTATTCGCCCAGTACTGGGAAGGTAGAGCGGAACGTTGTCACGGATCCGTACTCGGTGGCCCTCACCACTGACTCGACCTACTCGGTGGCCGCTGACCTGAACGACCCGGCGGGCAAGCCGGCGCTGTGGTCAACCACCCCGTCACCAAAGCTCGCCCGGGGCGTCGATTCGACCATCTACGAGCTGCATGTGCGGGACTTCTCCATCAACGACAGCACCGTGCCGGTAGCGCACCGCGGTACGTACCTGGCCTTCGCCGACAACGGCAACGGCACGAAGCACCTGCGGTCGCTGGCCGCAGCAGGGCTCAACACCGTGCACCTACTACCCACCTTTGACATCGCTTCGATCCCAGAGACCGGCCAGCAGACACCGGCGTGCGACCTGAAGTCCATGCCGGCCGACTCCGACCAGCAGCAGGCCTGCGTGACCGCTGTAGCTGCCAAGGACGGCTTCAACTGGGGCTACGACCCGTTCCACTGGCTGGCGCCGGAGGGCTCGTACGCAACGCAGAAGGACGGGCTGCCACGGGTGGCCGAGTTCCGCACGATGGTCGGCGCGATCCACAAGTCCGGGCTGCGCGTCGTACTGGACCAGGTCTACAACCACACGCCCGCCGCAGGTCAGGCCCCGACGTCGGTACTCGACCGGATTGTGCCCGGGTACTACCAGCGGCTCGACGCGACCGGCAAGGTCGAGAACTCGACCTGCTGCAGCAACATCGCCACCGAGCACGCGATGGCCGAGAAGATCATGGTCGACGGCACCGTGAGCTGGGCGCGCAACTACCACGTGGATGGCTTCCGCTACGACCTCATGGGCCACCACACGAAGGCCAACATGCTCAAGATCCGGGCCGCGCTGGACAAGCTGACGCTCGCCAAGGACGGTGTCGACGGCAAGTCGATCTACCTGTACGGCGAGGGCTGGAACTTCGGCGAGGTCGCGAACGACGCGCTGTTCGTCCAGGCCCGGCAGGGCAACCTCGGCGGCACCGGGATCGGCACGTTCTCCGACCGGCTGCGGGACGCCGTCCGCGGCGGCGGGCCGTTCGACGACGACCCGCGGGTCCAGGGCTTCGGCTCCGGCGAGGCGAGCGACCCGAACGGCGCGGCCGTCAACGGTACGCCGGCCGACCGTGCGAAGCGGCTCGCGCACGACACGGACCTCGTACAACTCGGGCTCGCGGGCAACCTGCGGTCGTTCACGTTCAGGTCGGTGGCGTCCGGGGCCGAGGTCCGCGGTGACCAGGTCGACTACAACGGCTCACCGGCCGGGTACGCCGACCAGCCGGACGAGGTGGTGACGTACGTCGATGCCCACGACAACGAGACGTTGTGGGACACACTGACGTACAAGCTCCCGACAGATCTGCCGATGGCGGACCGGATCCGGATGAACACGTTGTCGCTGGCAACGACCGCGCTGGCGCAGACGCCGTCGTTCTGGCATGCCGGGGCCGACCTGCTGCGGAGCAAGTCGCTGGACCGGAACTCGTACGACTCCGGCGACTGGTTCAACACGCTGGACTGGACCGGCGCGGACAACGGTTTCGGGCACGGACTGCCACCGAAGGCCGACAACCAGGCCAAGTGGCCGTTCATGAAGCCGTTGCTCGCCAACCCGGCGCTGAAGCCGTCGGCGGGTGACGTGGCGACGGCTTCGGCGGCCGCCGGCGATCTGCTGAAGCTGCGGTTCTCCACACCGCTGTTCCGGCTGGGGTCGGCCGCGCTGATCAACCAGAAGCTGAGCTTCCCGGTCAGCGGTACGACGCCGGGAGTGATCACGATGCGGATCGACGACACGGTCGGCCCGGACGTGGACCCGGCACTGAAGGGGGTCGTGGTCGTGTTCAACTCCACCAACGCCGCCGTCACCCAGCAGATCCCGGGCCTGACCGGCGCCAACCTCACCCTCTCCCCCGTCCAGGCCTCCGGGTCCGACCAGGTGGTCAAGCAGACGACCTGGTCGGCCGGCAGCGGTACGGCGACCGTGCCGCCGCGGACTGTCGCCGTACTGGTCCAGCACTAGAGCTCCAGCACTAGAGCTCCAGCACTAGAGCGCAGCGAAGCGAGCCGCGGCGACGAAGGCCGCCAGCGCCAGGAGGACGGTGTTGGCGGCCGTGGACCGCGGCTCACGCAGGGACGAGTGGGAGGTCGCGGCGCCGACCATCACCACGCACAGGCCGACCGCGGCGAGTGGGGTGAGGACGCGGGCTCTGTCGCTCAACCACGGCGCGAACAGGCCGGCGACCGCGAGCAGTTCGCAGACGGCGACCGTACGCACGAGCGGCATCGGGAACGGTGCGATCCCGGTCTGACCGGTGGCGATCAGGCGTGCCCGGGACATGGTGGCCTTCAGTACGCCGGAGATCGTGAAGACCACGCCCAGCGCGCCGGTGAAGATCCAGACGATTGTGTTCATGCGGATTGCAGACGATCCGGCCATCCGGTCTGTGACACTGCGACACTGTCACAGAGAGGATGACTCGATCGTCTGAGATGGATGTGATGGAGGAACTCAGACCGCTGTTGCTGTCGATCGCGTACCGGATGCTCGGAACGTTCGGTGACGCGGAGGACGTCGTCCAGGAGGCGTACCTGCGGCTGCACCGCGAGCCCGAGGTGACCTCGCCCAAGTCGTTCCTCACCACGGTCACGACCCGGCTGGCGATCGACCAGCTGCGCTCGGCGCGGCGGCAGCGGGAGCAGTACTTCGGCCCGTGGCTCCCGGAGCCGGCTGTGGACGAGTACGTCGACCTCGCGGACCGGGCCGCCCTCTCGGACTCGCTGTCGACGGCGTTTCTCGTCGTACTCGAGCGGCTCTCCCCCGACCAGCGCGCGGTGTTCCTGCTCGGCGACGTGTTCGGCTACTCGTACGACGAGCTGGCCGGGATCCTCGGCAAGACCCCCGCGAACTGCCGCCAGCTCGCGGTCCGCGCGCGTCGCAGGATTGCCGACGATCGACCGCGCTTCGATCCGTCACCGCGGGAACGTGACGAGCTGCTCCGCCGGTTCGTCGCCGCGGCCGAGGACGGCGACCTCGAGGCGCTGGTCGCGGTCCTCACCCCTGACGCCACCTTCATCGGCGACGGCGGATTCCCCCGGCCCGTCCAGGGCGCGCTCAACATCGCCCGCCTGGTGATCGGCTCGTTCCGCAAGTTCACCGGTGTGGACTCGGCACGACTCAAGGGTCTCGGACCGCTGACTGTCGAGGTGGTGCACGTCGGTGGCCAGCCGGCGCTCCGGATGCTCGACCGAACGGACCGGACGGTCGCGATCTGGTCGTTCACGATTGCCGACAGTCAGGTGTCGACGATCCACGGAGTCGTCAACCCGGACAAGCTCACCCATCTCCAGCCCTGACGGCGCGCTCACGACCGCCCGTCTGTCGGCGCGGGGAGATAGCGTGCTGGGGGTGAGCAGACTTCCCCGGAGTACGCCAGAAGCCCAGGGTCTGTCCGCGGCCGCGCTCGACAGTTTCGTCGGAGCGCTCGACGCCGGGCAGCCGGAGATCCAGACAGTGATGCTGGTGCGGCACGGCCACGTGGTCCTGGAGGACGCGTGGGCGCCGTACCGGCTCGACGACCGGCACCTGCTGTTCTCGGTGTCGAAGAGCTTCACGTCGACAGCGGTCGGCCTCGCGGTCGACGCAGGACTGTTGACGATCGACGATCCGGTCATCTCGTTCTTCGGCGCGGACGAGCTGCCGGAGACGATCAGCGAGAACCTGGCCGCCATGAAGGTCCGGCACCTGCTGACGATGACCACCGGCCATTCCAAGGACACCGTCGAGGCGCTCAGCCGGGACCGCCGGATGGTGAAGATCTTCCTCGGCCTCGACGTCGAGCACGAGCCCGGCAGTGTGTTCGTCTACAACAGCGGCGCGACGTACATGCTGTCGGCGATCGTGCAGCGCCTTACCGGCGGCAACCTGCTGGAGTACCTGCGCCCGCGGCTGTTCGAGCCGCTGGGCGCCACCGAGGCGACCTGGCAGGTGTCGAAGGAGGGCATCACCGTCGGCGGCTGGGGGCTCAGCCTGAACACCGAGTCGCTCGCCTGCTTCGGACAGCTCATGCTGCAGCACGGCGAGTGGGAAGGCCGCCAGCTCGTCCCGGCGGAATGGTACGAGGCCGCAACGTCCAAGCAGGTCCCCAACGACAGCGAGGCGAATCCGGACTGGAAGCAGGGGTACGGACTTCAGTACTGGCGTGGCCGGCACGGCACGTATCGCGCGGACGGGGCGTTCGGGCAGTTCATCCTGGTGTTCCCGGCGTACGACGCGGTGCTGATCACCACGAGCGCGACCGGCGACATGCAGGCGATCCTGGACACCGCGTGGGACTACCTGCTGCCGGCGCTCGAGGGCAAGGAGGTGCCGGTAACGCCGCGCCCGGAGCAGCTCGAGCTACCGCCGCCGACCGGCGCCACTCCCCCACCGGGCGACGGCCGGACGTACCGCTTCGCCGGCCGCAACCCGGCCGGGCTCACCGCCGTACGGCTCGATGCCGACGGCACCGGGACGTTCACGTTCGAGGACCCGCAGGGCGGGACCCACGAGCTCGTCAGCGCCGCCGGCCCGTGGCAGGAGCGGCAGGCGCCGGGTACGGTCGCCGACGCCGGCCCCGAGACCGGCGAGCGGATCCTGACCAGCGCGTACGGCGACGGCGACGCGTTCGTCGCGACGTTCCGCTGGGTCGAGACACCGTTCCTCGCGACCCTCGGCTGCCGGGTCGCGGACGGGGTGATGACGGTCGACGGGAAGCTCAACGTGTCGTTCGGGCCGACCGAGTTCACCGTGGTTTCGGAGCAGATGTCACAAGGCTGAGGCGGCGCGTGTCCTCCGGGTCGTAATCATCGACGACGGAGGACGAGATGAAGGTCTTGGTGGCAGGAGCGACCGGCGGACTGGGCCGGTCGCTGGTACCGCAGCTGGTCGCGGCCGGGCACGAGGTGACCGGGATGATCCGGTCCGAGTCCGGCGCGGCCGGCGTCCGGGCGTTCGGCGCGGACGTCGTACTCGCCGACGGTCTCGACGCGGACGCCGTCCGGGCCGCCGTACTGTCGGTCCGCCCCGGTGGTCGTCCATCAGATGACCGCGCTCAAGGGCGGGATCGACTTCAAGCACTTCGACGACAGCTTCGCGCTCACGAACAAGCTGCGGACGACAGGTGTCGACAATCTGATCGCCGCCGCCCAAGCTGCCGGCGTACGACGGTTCGTCGTCCAGTCGTACGCCGGCTGGAACCTGCAGCACGGCGGCTCCGCCACCAAGACCGAGGCCGACCCGCTCGACCCGGCCCCGGCGCCCGCGCAACGGCAGACGATGGCCGGCATCAAGCACCTCGAGTCCGCCGTACTGAACGCCGACGGCATCGAGGGCGTCGCGCTCCGGTACGCGAACTTCTACGGCCCGACCGCCGACCTCGGCAAGGGTGGCTCGATGGTGGAACTGATCCAGAAGCGCCGGCTGCCGATCATCGGCGACGGCACCGGCGTCTGGTCGTTCATCCACTACGACGACGCGGCCGCCGCGACCGTGAAGGCGGTCGAGAGCGACGTCACCGGCGTGTACCAGGTCGCCGACGACGACCCGGCGCAGGCGGCGGTCTGGCTGCCGGAGTTCGCGAAGATCCTCGGCGCGAAGGCACCGCGGCACATCCCGTCCTGGATCGGGCGGCTCGCCGTCGGCGACGTCGGCGTGGCCGCCTTCACCGAGATCCGCGGAGCGTCGAACGCGCTCGCCAAATCGACGTTCGACTGGCAGCCCGGGTACGCCTCGTGGCGCGAGGGCTTCCGCAACGGCCTCTGAGCGGCCCTCTAAGGTGGGTGGGCATGAGCCTGACGCCCGCTGAACAGAAGGTGCTGGACCGCATCGACGAGGAACTGCTGGTCCGGATCACCCAGGCCCTGCTCCGCGCCCCCGGGCAGAACCCGCCCGGCGAGGAGGCCGCCACGGTGGCCGTCCTCACCGCGGCGGCACGCGACCTCGAGCTGGATGTGACAACCGCCACCGTCGAGCCGGACCGGGAGAACGTGACCGTATCGCTTGCCGGCGGCAACGGTCCCGGCCTGCTGCTGCTCGGCCACACGGACGTCGTACCGCTGGGTGACGGCTGGACGGTCGACCCGCACGGCGGCCTCGTCCGCGACGGGCGGATCTACGGTCGCGGCGCCTCCGACATGAAGGGCGGCCTAGCCGCTGGACTGGCCGCGCTCGCGGCGCTCTGCGGTACCACCCTCAGCGGCCCGGTAGACCTCGCCGCGGTCGTCGACGAAGAGGAAACCGGCAAAGGCATCCGCGCCTACCTGGCCGCCATCCAGGACGCGGCTGTGGATAACTCGGACCCAACCACCGCCCCGGCCTCGACCACGGCTCGGTACGTCGGGTGCATCACGGCCGAACCCACCGACCTGCAGACGATCATCGCGGCGCGAGGCGACTCGTACCTGCAGGTCGCCGTCCACGGTCGCGCATCCCACGCGGGCAACCCGGACGGCGGCGCGAACGCGATCTACGGCGCAGCCGCCGTCGTCGCCGAGATCGAACGCCTGCACGCCGAACTCGCCCAAACACCCCATCCCCTGCTCGGCCCGGCGACCTGGAGCGTCGGCCAGATCAACGGCGGTACCGGCGGCTCGATCGTCCCCGCCGAATGCGTCGTCGTCGCCGACCGCCGCCTCCTCCCGGGCGAGTCCCCCGCCGACGTACTCGCCGACCTGCGAGCCCGCGTCGCCGCCCTCCACCTGGAGGACCGCGGCCTGACCGTCGACCTCTCGATGCCGATGGAGATGCCCGCCTTCGAAACCCCCGAGGACCACGACCTGGTCCGCATCACCGAGGCCGCCCGCTTCGACGCCGGCGGCCCACCACTCCCCCTCGCCGGCTGGACCGCCGCCTGCGACGGCGGCTACATCGCCCGCGACCTCGCCGTACCGGTAGTCGTCCTCGGCCCCGGCTCGGTCACCACCCAAGCCCACCGCGCCGACGAGTCGGTAGCCATCGCAGAACTCGTCACCGCAGCCCGCGCCTACACCCTGATCGCCCTCCGCCTCCTCAACCCGTCGTGACCTGCTGCGACGTGGTTTGGATGTCCTCGTTACCCGACACGCAGCACCTGCCACCTTTCCGCTGGCCACTTTGAGGCATAGGCCGTATGGCGGGCGTCGTCTAACGCCTGTCCTCGAGAGAGGCCAAGAGCACGTCGACAGCAAAGTCATGGGGTGCTCGCCGGGCCGCCCGATCTGGCGGTCGCCTTCAGCGAGACCGACGGGCGGCTCGTAGTCACCTAGCGGATGTGCCGCCGCCACCGTGTGCAGGAGATTGGCTCTTCATACTTAGGACGTAGCACCCGTCTGCGCACTGGTGTCGGAATGAGAGATTTCCACAGCCGAACGGGAACGACGACCGCCAGCTACCCCCAAATCTGTGGATAACAAATCCCCTTGAAAATAAGGGGTTCTCGGCTTTGAAAACTGTCGGAGCCACCGGCTACAGTCATCGGCATGGACATTCTCGGCGGACGGACAGTGGTTGCTATCGGCAACCACGAGGTGCTGCCTGCCCTGGACGAGGTCCGTGCCGAGATCGCCCGCCTGCGATCCGTCGAGTTGCAACTCATCGCGCGCTGCGAGGCCGACGGCCTGCCCGAGGAAGTCGGCGCCCGCGACACCGTCGAACTCCTCACCGTCCGCCACCGCCGCGACCGCGCGGAAGTCTGGCGCGACGTCCGCCTGGCCCGCGCCCTCCCGAGGTACCAGGCCGTGAACACCGCCCTCACCGACGGCATCCAGTCGACCGACGGCACCGTCCACCAAATGCAGACCGGCCACGCCGCCGCGATCATCACCGAACTCGAACGCGTCCGCGCCCGCGTCCCCGTCGAAACCCTCGACGTCACCGAACACCAACTGGTCGGCCTCGTCCCCACCCACACCCCGCAAGAACTCCGCACCGCCGCCAAACACCTATGCGACCGGATCGACGCCGACGGCCCCGAACCCGACGAACACAGAGCCTACGCCCGCGAATCCCTCACCCTGAGCACCGCCGAGAACGGCGTGAAGATCCGCGGCTACCTGGCCAACGAGAACGCCGACCTCCTGCGCGCGATCGTGCATGCCGGTGCCCGCCCCCACAAGACCGTCGACGGCGAGCACGACCCCCGCCCCCGCGACAAACGCCAGGCCGACGCCCTCACCACCGCGCTCACGGTCGCCTCGAACGCCTGGGACACCGACACCGCCGGCCACGGCGCCAAAGCCAACATCACCGTCACCATCGACCTCGACGACCTCAAGTCAGCCACCGCCCACGCCACCGGCCAAACCGTCTACAGCGACGACCTCTCCGCCGCCACCATCCGACGCCTGGCCTGCGACGCGAACGTCATCCCCCTCGTCCTCGGCTCCAACTCCGAACCCCTCGACGTCGGCCGCCGCGAACGCCTCGTCACCCGACACATCCGCCACGCCCTCATCGCCCGCGACCGAGGCTGCGTCGTCTGCGCAGCACCCCCGGTCATGTGCGACGCCCACCACCTCACCTCCTGGCTCGACGGCGGACCCACAGCCCTCAACAACCTGACCCTCTTGTGCCGCCGTCACCACGTAGACCTCCACAACGGCCGCTGGCACATCACCATCACCAACGGCAAGGTCCAGGTAGCCCGCCCCACCTGGGCCGACACCACCGCCGTACGTGCCGCCCAACCACCGGACACAAACCTCCCCCAACCCGCAGAAACAGGTTCGGCCCAACCAGCTGATACGCGTCCCACGCAACCCGCACGGGCGGACTCTGCCCAGCGAGCGGGTGGATGCCTCGCACGATCGACCGGTGTCGGCTCCACCCGAGCTGCGGACTCATCCCCGCTCCAACCTGCAAGGGCGAAGCCTGTCCAACCTACGCGTGGATCCCTCGCGCGACCTGCAGGCAAGAGGTCTGCCCAACCTACGGGAGAACCCTTCGCGCGACCTGCACGGGAGAGGTCTGCCCACCCTACGGGTACGCATCTCGGGCCACCCGCAGGTGCTGACTCCACCCGAGCTGCAGCGGCGGAGCCTGCCCGATCTACGGATGACATCCTCGCGCGACCTGCACGGGAAAGGTCTGCCCAACCCACGGGTACGCATCTCGAGCCACCCGCAGGCCCTGACTCCACCCGAGCTGCAGCGGCGGAGCCTGCCCGATCTACGGATGACATCCTCGCGCGACCTGCACGGGAAAGGTCTGCCCAACCCACGGGTACCCATCTCGGGCCACCCGCAGGCGCTGACTCCACCCGAGTAGCAGCGGCGGAGCCTGCCCGATCTACGGATGACGTCCTCGCGCGACCTGTGGGAGCGGACTCTGCCCGGCGTGCAGGTGCGTATCCCGCGCGACTCGCGGGAGCTGGCTCCAGCCGGCCTGCGGCTGCAACGTCCGTTCGATCGGAGCAGTCGTCCGGTGGAGTGGCGCATACGCCTGAGCCGCCGGGTGCCGTGCCCGCCTGGTCTGAGCGGTCCGACAGCAGACCCAGACCCGTCGAACCCAACGAGCCGCCAGCCGACCTCTGGGGCGATACGGCCGTGCCTGTTGCGCGGAGGAGTCGGTGGAAGGCTGATGAAGCCACCCTGACTGATGCGGCTCGTTTCGCGGTGTGGGGCGAGCGTGCGCCGACCGGACCCATGACCGATCCGCCGCCCTTCGTCACCATCGAGTTGGGTTCCGGCTGACGGCGGACCGGTGTGCCCGCGATTCTTGTGCCGAGCGCGAGGGCTTCACCGCTCCAGACGGCTGCGCGACGAACTGCTCGGCGACGCGCCGTTCGACAACGAACGGCTCCGCGACACGCGAGCGTCGTCGAGCAGTCCCGGAGTGCTGGGCATGCTGTTCGTCAGCCAGCGCCGCGGCCGAGGGGCGGCAGTTGGAGGAGTCCGACGGCTTCGTGGTGCTGTCGTCGATGGTGGTCAAGAGCCGTACTGCGATCCCGGTGGCCGGACAGCGGCCTGTGGGCGGGCAAGCTCGACGGCTTGCCGGGCGCGCCGCAGCAACTGCTGGCTTGGGTTGTGGTCTCGCGGTACGCGAGGCGCGCCGGGCCGGCGTTGTCGAGGAGTCGTGCGGTCGTGGGCACACTGTTCGTCAGCTGGCGCCCGGCGCGAGGAGCGTCAGTTGGAGTCAGCTAGCGCCGGGTCCGAGGTGCGGCAGTTGGAGCAGTCCGACGGCTTCGTGATGTTGTTGTCGATGGTGGTCAGCGGGCGTACTGCGATCCCGGTGGCCGGACAGCGGCCTGTGGGCGGGTGAGCTCGACGGCTTGCGGGCGGGGCGGCGCGGGTGCCGAGGTGGGAGCGTGTGGGCGGGCCGCTGCGGTAGTTGGGTCGTGGGCTCGCTGTCTGTGCGGCGGGCTAACAGGTAGCGAGTCTTGCTCTGGTTGCGGTCATGGCCCGACGTGTTGTGCCTCAGCCGAGACCGGGGCCTCGCGGTTCGACTGGGCCGGCGCCGGTGGCGGAGGCGTCGACGGCTGGATTGAGGGCCTTTGGAGGTCCGTGCTTGGCGCAGGAGGTTCGACGGCTGCGTCGGCGGGTTGCTGGTCGAAGTCGGTGGATTCGGACGCTAGCTTCGGCTGCGGTCGTGGCGGGCGGTGTTGGGGCATACTCCGTGGCGATCGGATTCCTGGCTTGGTTGTGGAGGGGTTGTTCGGTGTGAGGCGGGTGGTTTTGCATTCGGGGGTGGTGCTGGATGTTGGGTCGGGTGAGGTGCGTGCCGCGGATGTGGTGATTGGTGACGGGCGGATTGTCGACGTCGGGGTCGGGTTGGACGGGGACGACGGGGTTGATTGCGCCGGGGCGCTCGTGGTGCCTGGGTTTGTGGATTGTCATACGCATGTGTGTTTCGGGCCGCCGGGGATGGATGCCTTGCGGGTGCCGCGGTCGGCTCGGGTGTTGTCGGCGGTTCCGGCGATGCGGACGTTGCTGCGGCTTGGGGTGACGACGGCGCGGGACGCGTGGGGTACGGACGTGGGGGTGCGGCTCGCGGTCGCGAGTGGGTGGATCGAGGGGCCTGATCTGCGGCTGAGTCTGCGGCAGGTCGGTACGACGGGGGCGATCGGAGACCTGTGGGCGCCGCGTACGGGGACGCTGGACTTCTACGGCGACCCGTCGCTGCCGGAGCCGATCTTCGACGGGGCGGACGCGGGGCGGGCCGTCGTACGGCGGATGGTGCGGGCGGGGGCGGACTGGATCAAGGTGACGGCGGGCGGATCGCTCGCGGCCGGGACCGGCGTACACGATCTGCACCTGACGTTCGACGAGTTGGCGGCGGTGGTGGACGAGGCCGCGCGGCGTGGTGGGCGGCGGGTGATGGTGCACGCGCACGGGGCCCGGGCGGCGGAACTGGCGGCGCGGGCCGGCGCGGCGAGTGTTGAGCATGGGACGTACCTGGATGCTGCCGCCGTGGAGGCGATGGCCGCGCACGACACGTGGTACGTGCCTACCTTGTCGGTGACACAGTCCGATCCGGAACACGCGCCGGATGGTGCGGCTGAGGCGCACCGGGCGTCGATGCGGTTGGCGATCGACGCGGGCGTGCGGATCGCGATGGGTACGGACAATCCGGTGCGCCCGTACTCGGAGGCGTTGTGGGAGCTGCGGCATCTGTCCGCGGCCGGTCTCGGTGAGGTGGGGGCGTTCCGCGCGGCGACGATCGACGCGGCGCGGTTGCTCGGGCTGGCGGACGATCGGGGCGAGATCGCGGCGGGCAAGCGGGCGGATCTGGTCGTCCTGGACGGTACGACGCTCGACTGCGCCGCTGTGGCGGAGCGGATCCGACGGGTGTTTCGCGACGGGGTCGAGGTGGGGCGTTGACTCTCACACAGTGTCCGGCGGATCTGGTGGTGCTGGACGGTACGACGCTGGACTGCACCGCTGTCGAGGAGCGGATCCGGCGGGTGTTTCGCGACGGGTCGAGGTGGGGCGTTGACTCTCACACGGTGTCCGGCGGATCTGGTCGTGCTGGACGGTACGACGCTGGATTGCACCGCTGTCGACCAACGGATCCGGCGGGTGTTTCGCGACGGGGTCGAGGTGGGGCGTTGACTCTCACACAGTGTCCGGCGGATCTGGTGGTGCTGGACGGTACGACGCTCGACTGCGCCGCTGTCGAGGAGCGGATCCGGCGGGTGTTTCGCGACGGGGTTGAGGTGGGGCGTTGACTCTCACACGGTGTCAGACCGTAGACAGTCCGCATGTTCACAGCTGGAGAGATCGCGGAGCGCATTCGTACGGGTCGAACGACGTCGTGGGAGGTCACCGAGGACCTGCTCGACCGGATCGCGGCTGACACCGAGGTCAACGCAGTCGTCGAGGTACGCCGAGAGCACGCACTAGCCGCAGCAGCTGCCGCCGACGCACAGCTGACGCACACGGCGCACACGGCGCACACGGCGCACACGGCGCACACGGCGCACACGGCGCACACAACACCCGCATCACACACGGCAGGCACAGCACCCGCGGCGCGCACCGCGCACACGATGCCCACAGCAGGCACGGTGCCCACAGCAGGCACGGTACCTACAGCACATGCAGTGCCCGCGGGCCGCGCCGCGGAGGGAAGGCCTGCGGTTCAGGAGCTTGGTCCGTTGCACGGGGTGCCGGTTACGGTGAAGGACTGCTTCGACGTGGCGGGCATGCATACGACCTGGGGCAACCCCGCATTCGCCGGTTTCGTCGCGGACGAGGACGCGGTGATCGTGCAGCGGTTGGAGCGGGCCGGGGCGCACGTTGTCGGAAAGACGAATGTTCACACGATGCTCGGTGACTTCGGGCAGACCGTGAACGAGGTGTACGGGCGGACCAACAACCCGGCCGACCTGACCCGCACCCCTGGCGGCTCCTCGGGTGGAGCGGCGGCCGCGCTTGCCGCTGGGCTCACGTATCTCGAGTTCGGCTCCGACCTGGTCGGGTCGATCCGGCTGCCGGCGGCGTACTGCGGCGTCTACGGACTGAAACCGACCAACGGACTCGTCCCAGAACGCGGCTTCCAGGTGCCCGGTACGCCGTACATCCCCAGCGAACTGCCCAGATTGTCAACCATCGGACCGCTCGCCCGCTCCGCCGCCGACCTGCGGATCGCCCTCCGCGCAACCGCCGGCCCGGAAGCGCCGTACTCGTACAACCTCGCCGCCCCAAGGCACCGGGACCTCAAGGATTTCCGCGTCGGCATCGTCACCGACCACCCCGCCGCGCCTGTGACGAGCGATGTCGGTGACGCACTCTCCGACACAATCGACCGCCTCGCCGCGGCCGGAGCGAAGATTGTCGACGGTTGGCCGGCCGGCGTCGACCCGAACGAACAGGCCGAGGAGTTCGGCCGCCAGGTGGAACTGTTCTTCGCGCTCCACGGCGGTGAGCCGACCACCATGACCGTCGACCAACTCCTCACCACCGAACGCCACCGCCTCGCCGCCCGGGCGAACTGGCAGCAGTACTTCGACGACGTCGACGTGTTCCTGTGCCCGACGAGCTTCACGGTCGCGTTCCCGCACGGTTCGACGACGATCGACGGGCGCCCGTACGAAGCGCAGGTGTTCTGGATCGCGCATGCCTCCCTCACCGGCCATCCCGCGCTCAGCATGCCGATCGGCAGTACGGCGACCGGGCTCCCGACCGCGGCGCAGGTCATCGGCCCGTGGCACCAGGACGACACCGCGATCATGTTCGCCGAGCTCCTCGCCCAACACCTCGGATCCCGCTAGCGAACTGGTTGACTGTCGGCATGTTCGCAATCGGCGAGTTCGCACGGCACGGCCGGGTGTCGGTCCGGATGCTGCGGCACTACGACGCGATCGGGCTGCTGCGGCCGGCGTACGTCGACCCCGCGACCGGGTACCGCAGCTACACCGCCGCCCAGCTCGCCGACCTGAACCGGATCGTCGCGCTGAAGGACCTCGGCTTCTCGCTCGAACAGGTCGGCACGATGATTGCCGACAATCCGACGCCGGCCGAACTCCGCGCGATGCTCACGCTGCGCCGCGCGCAACTGGAGAGCACCTTAGCCGAGAGCTACGCCCGGCTCGCCCAGGTCGAGGCGCGGCTCCGCGGCCTGGAGACGGACGTCCCGGCCAAGGACATCGTGGTCAAGGAACTGCCCGCCGTACGGCTCGTCGGCCTGACCGCGACCGCGGCGAGCTTCACCCCGGACGACATCACGCCCGTGGTGCACCCGCTCTGTGCGGAGCTGGGCCGCCGCCTGCCGCACGCCGCCGTGCGACCGGCCGGCCGCCTCACCTGCCTGTACGAGCAGCAGACAGACATCGTCGTACGGGCGACTGTCCCCGCCGCGGTCGATGCCGAAGGCAACCTCAACGGACTCGACGTCATCGACCTACCGGCGACGCCGGCGGCAACGCTCGTCCACCGCGGCCCCATCGACCAGGTTCTCCCGTCCTGGCAGGCGCTCGCCCGCTGGCTCGAGGACAACGGCCGGCGTGCCGCGGAGCCGGCCCGCGAGCTCTACCTCGACACCCCGGAGAACCCGCAGGACTGGGTCACCGAGCTGCAGCAACCGTTCACAGCCGGCTGAACGACAGCGTCTCCCCGCGCGCGCCGCCCATCCACAGGTCCTGGCACGCCGCGGCGAACTCCTCGAGATTCTCGGTGACCGCCCCGAACACGTTCCCAGGCACCCACCCCTGATCACCGTTGATCAGCAGGTTGTTCCGCCCGTAGAACACGGCAAGGTCGACAATCGCGCCGGTGGTCCCGGTGCCGGTCGTGTTCTCGTAGCCGTACGCCGGATTCCCGAGATCGTCGGAGTCGAACGAGAACCAGCACAGGTCCCCCGGGATCGGCGTGATCGTCGTGTTCTCCTTCCCCGGGTCGGCCGCGAACCCGGGCAGCAACGTGTAGATCTCGTTCCGCGCGTACTTCCCGTGGAACACCGGCGCCGACAGCGGCAGCGCGTCCCACACCGCCGCGCAGGTCCGCGGCGCGACGTCGTCGAGCAGCGTCGCCACGCAACTCGCGCCGCGCTTGTCCAGGCTGACCGTGATCTGCTTCATCGTGCCTCCAAGCTCGGGGTACGCCGGTGCCAGTCGGTCGCGGCCTGATACGCCTCGCCGACCCGCAGCGTCAGATTGTCGGCATGCCGGCGGCAGACGATCTGCAGTCCGACCGGCAGACCGGCCTTGGTCAACCCGCACGGCACGGTCAGCGCCGGCTGCTGGGTGAGGTTGAACGGATACGTGTACGGCGTCCAGTCCGTCCAGTCGGGCGACGCCGACCCGTCCGGGACGTCCTGCCCGACCGGGAACGCCGTGATCGGCAGCGTCGGCGTGACGAGTACGTCGTACCGCTGGTGGAACCGCCCCATCAGCGTGCCGAGCTCCATCCGGACCGCGGTCGCGTCGAGGAAGTCCGACGCCGTGTACGCCGCGCCCAGTTCGGCGACCCGGCGCAGCCCGGGATCAACCCGATCGTTGACGACATGACCGGACAGCACCTTGGCCGCTCCGGACCACCAGAGCACGTTGAACGCGTCGATCGGGTCCGCGAACCCGGGGTCGACCTCGGTCACCTCGGCGCCGAGCCCGGCGAGCACCCCGACCGCCGAGCGCACCAGCGCCTCGACCTCAGGATCGTTCTCGACGAACCCGAGATCCGCCGAGAACCCGATCCGCAGACCCGCGATCCCGTCGTCCAGTCCGTCCAGGAACGACCGGCCGGGCGTCGGCATCGCCGACCAGTCCCGCGGGTCGTACCCGGTCACCACGTCGAGCAACGCCGCCGCGTCCCGCACGGTCCGCGTCATCGGCCCCGCGTGCGACAACGTCCCGAAGGCGCTCGGCGGGAACAGCGGGATCAGCCCGTACGTCGGCTTCAACGCGACCGTGCCGGTGAACGCCGCCGGGATCCGCACCGAGCCGCCGCCGTCGGTGCCCAGCGACCACACGCCCATCCCGAGCCCGACCGCGGTCGCGGAGCCGCCGCTCGAACCGCCCGAGGTCTTCGCCGGATCCCACGGGTTGCCGGTCGCGCCGTACGTGAAGGAGTCGGTGACGCCCTTCCACGAGTACTCCGGGGTGGTCGTCTTGCCGAGGATGACGGCGCCGGTCTCGCGCAGCCGGGCGACCGACGGCGCGTCCTCGGCCCACGGCCCGGCCGGGTCGATCATCGTGCTGCCGCGCAGTGTCGGCCAGCCTTTGGTCCACAACGCGTCCTTGATCGACGTCGGCACCCCGTCGCCGGGGCCGAGCGGCCGGCCGGCGCGCCAGCGGCCCTCCGACTCCTTCGCCGCGGCCAGCGCACCCTCGGCATCGACCAGGACGAACGCGTTCACCTGCTCGTCGTACCGGTCGATCGCGTCCAGCGCGGCCTGCGTCGCGTCGACCGGGGACAGCGCCCCGGTCCGGTAGCCCTCGACCAACTCGGTTGCCTGAGTCATCGATCTCCTGTCGGAATGTAGCCAAGCTTCTTGTCGACGATGTTCAGCAGCGGTTCGCCGGCCAGCCAGCGGCGTGCGTTGTCCGCGAACTGGGCCGCGAGCGTGTCCCGCCAGCCGACCACGTCGCCGGACATGTGCGCGGTGACCGTCACGTTCGGCGCCGACCAGAGCGGATGGTCCGGCGACAGCGGCTCGCGGTCGAACACGTCCAGGGTGGCCGCGAGGTGCCCGGCGGCCACGGCGTCGAGCAGCGCACCTTCGTCCACAATCGGGCCGCGGGCAACGTTGACCAGGTGCGATCCCGGCCGCATCGCCGCCAGTACGCCGGCATCGACCAGCCCCCGGGTCGCCGCGGTCAACGGCGCCGCGAGCACCACGTGATCGGCCCAGCCGACCTCGGCGGACAGATTGCCGCTGGCAACGATCTCGCCGAAGTCCGGGTCGTCCGCCCGCGCGACCCGGCCGGCGCCCCGCACCTGCAGCCCGGCCGCGGTGAGCAGCCGGGCCGTCGCCCGGCCGATCGCCCCGGTGCCGACGACGAGCGCCTTCGCGCCGAGCACGCTCCGGGTCTCGCGGTGCTGCCAGCGGTGCTCGCGCTGCAGGTCGAAACTGCGCCGGCTGTCCTTGGCGTGCGCGATCACCGCACCCAGCACGTACTCGGCGATCGGCCGGTCGAACACCCCGTGCGCGTTGGTGACCACAACGGCCGAGTCCCGTAGTTCGTCGAAGAGCAGCGTGTCGACGCCTGCCGCCGTGACGTGGATCCACTCGAGCGATCCGGCGCCGGACCAGACATCGCGGACCGCGGTCGAGAAGAAGTCCCAGAGCAGGAGTGCCCGCGCACCTTCGACCGCAGGCGCCAACCCGTCGGCGGCGCAGTACCGGAAGTCGATCGGCAGGCCGTCCAGGCCCGGCGGGCGGTCCGTCGCCCGCTCGCAGAGCACCGCGACGACTGGGCGTTCCACGGGGGCCGGCACAGCTCCGAGGCTAGGAACTCGTTGGTAGGATTGTCAACAATCTACCCGGGGCCGCACACTGACTCGCATGAGCACGCGTCCCCTCACCAACCCGATGCCGGCAGCGGTCCCACCGCTGCTCCAGACCGGCATCGGTGTCGTCGCGCCGTACGACTTCGCGCTCGACCGGGAGCTCTGGCGCTGGGTGCCCGACGATGTCACCCTGCACCTCACCCGGACGCCGTACGCCCCGATGGCGGCCACCGTCGAGATGGCGTTGCACATCTCGGATCCGGGACTCGTCGCGCGGACGACGTACAACGTCCTCCCGGTCGCCCCGCTGGCCGTCGCGTATGCGTGCACCTTCGGCAGTTTCGTCGGCGGGCTCACCGGTGAGCTCGCGCTCGTGGACGCCATGGTCGGCGCCGGCGCCCCGGCCGCGGTGACCACCAGCGGTGCGCTGCTGCTCGCGCTCCGGCGGCTCGGGATCAACCGGGTCGCGACGGTCACGCCGTACACGAACGACCTGACCGCGGGCCTGTCCGCGTACCTCGCCGAGGCCGGGATCGAGGTGGTCGCGACGGCCGGGCTCGGGCTGATCGCGCAGATCTGGGCGGTGCCCTACGAGACGACGGTCGAGCTCGTGCGGGCTGTCGACAATCCTACGGTCGAGGCGATCTTCATCAGCTGCACCAACCTGCCGACGTACGACGTGATCGCCGGGCTGGAGGCGGCGCTCGGCAAGCCGGTGCTGACCGCGAACCAGGTCACCATGTGGGCGGTCCTGGAACTCGTCGGTCGCATCGGCATCGGTCCCGGCCAGCGCCTGCTGACGGCGAGTTGCCCATGAGCGAACCGGGAAGAGGCGAGTCCGTGTCCGACCTGCTGGAGCAGGCGGTCGAGCCCGCCGAGTACGCCGGCCGGCTGGCCCGGGTCCGCGCCGTCCTGGCCGAACGCGGCCTCGGCGCGCTGGTGGTCAGCGATCCCGCGAACCTCTTCTATCTGACCGGGTACGACGCGTGGTCGTTCTACACACCCCAGTGCCTGCTGGTCCCGGCCGACGGCGAGGTGCGGCTGTTCGCGCGGGCGATGGACGCGGCCGGGGCGTCGTACACCTGCAACCTGCGCGCCGACCAGATCCACGGTTACCCCGAGCAGCTGGTGCACCGGCCGGACGTCCATCCGTACGACTGGATCGCGGACGTCTGCCGCGACCTCGTGCCGGCCGGCGCCGACGTCGCGGTCGAGGCGGACGCGCACTACTTCACGCCGCGCGGGTACCTTGCCCTCGGCAACGGGCTGCCCGGCCGCCGGCTGGTCGACTCGGCCGAGCTGGTGAACTGGGTCCGGCTGGTGAAGTCCGAGCACGAGCTCCGCCAGCTGCGGATCGCCGGCCGGATCGCCGAGCAGGCGATGCGGATCGCGCTCGACCAGCTCCGGCCCGGCCGGCGGCAGTGCGACCTGGTCGCCGAGATCCTCGCCGCGCAGGCCACCGGCACGCCGGAGCACGGCGGCGACTACCCGGCGATCGTGCCGATGCTGCCGACCGGGAACGCGGCCGGTACGCCGCACCTGACCTGGACCGACCGCCCGTTCCGCAGCGGCGAGGCGACCACCGTCGAACTGGCCGGCGTCTTCGGCCGGTACCACGCCCCGCTCGCCCGGACGATCATGCTCGGCGACCCGCCGCGGCGGCTCCGGGAGACCGCGAAGATCGTCGCCGACGGCATGCGTGCCGCCTTGTCGGCGATCCGGCCGGGTGTCACCGGCGGCGCCGTGCATGCCGCGTTCGACGACGTGATCGCCGCGCACGGCCTGGTGAAGGAATCCCGGATCGGGTACTCGATCGGTATCGGGTACCCGCCCGACTGGGGCGAACGCACCGTCAGCCTGCGCCCCGAGGAGACCACCGTGCTGACCGCGGGAATGGCGTTCCACGTCATCCTCGGGATGTGGATGGACGGCTGGGGCTACGAGTTGTCCGAGCCCGTGGTGGTCACCGCCGACGGAGTGGAACGACTGACCGGTCTGTCCCACGAACTGACGATCAGGAGGTAAGCCCTTGTCCGCACTCCCGTACGCGGCCCGCGCGACCGGACTCGTAGGTTCGGTGATCGACTCGAGTACGTCGCTCCTGCACAAGCAGACCCACGACATCGTCCGCTTCGCGATGGGTTCGCCCGCCGCCGAGGCCGTACCGTCGCGGATCCTGTCCGCGATCGCGGCCGACGAGCTGGCCCGCCCGGACGCCTACGACTACGCGGCCACCGAGGGCGATCCGCCGCTGCACGCGGCGTTGCTGGAGATGCTGCGCGGCACGAGCGACGAGACGACCGCGGCCCGCCTCACCGTCACGGCCGGCGGCATGCAGGGCCTCGACCTGTTCTGCAAGATCTTCGTCGACCCGGGCGACCTCGTCGTCGTGGAGTCTCCGACGTACACGAACGGCAGCGCGACGGCACTGTCGTACGGCGCGGAGCTGCTCGAGGTGCCGGTGGATGCCGACGGGATGATGGTCGACACTCTGCCGAAGCTGCTGGACGGACGGCGGCCGAAGGCGATCTACACGATCCCGACGTTCCAGAATCCCTCCGGCGCGACGCTGTCGCTGGCCCGGCGGCACCAACTGCTGGAGCTGGCCCGGTCCTGGGGGTCGATGGTGATCGACGACGACCCGTACGGGCTCCTCCGGTTCGCCGGCGATCCGCTGCCGACGTTGCGGGAGCTGGGTGCGGGCGATCCGCTGGTGTTCTCGGTGCGGACCTTCTCGAAGATCGTCGCGCCCGGGCTGCGGGTCGGGTGGGTCGACGCGGATCCAGCGCTGCAGCAGCTGCTGATCAACGCGAAGCAGGCGATGGACACCTGTACGAACCTGCCGGCGCAGCGGCTGCTGGCGGGGTTCCTCAGCGGTGGGCATCTGGAGGAGCACCTGGTGCGGCAGCGTGCGGAGTACCGGACGCGCAAGGAGGCGATGCATGCCGCGCTGACCGAGCACTTCGGCGACATCGCGCGGTGGACGGATCCGGAGGGCGGCTTCTTCCTCTGGGTGACGCTGGAGAACGGCGTCGACACCCAGAAGCTGTTCGAGGTCGCGCTCGCGGAGGGCGTGGCGTTCATCCCCGGCCCGGCCTTCTCCCCCAGCGGACGCTTCGCCGACGCGTTCCGGGTCTGCTTCGCGTCGACGACTCCCGACCGCATCCAGGACGGCATCACTCGGCTCCGGCGTGCCGTCGACAGACTCGCAACGAACTAACTGACACCGCTGTCCGGGAGACCTGAGGCGAGTACCTCCGCCAGGTGGCGGGCGGTCCGCGGGGTGCCCTGGGCGATCTGGGTCCGGCAGCTGAAGCCGTCGGCGAGCACGGCTGTTGTCGACGGCAACGAGCGTACGGCGGGCAGCAGCGAGCGCTCACCGACCGCCTTGGACACGTCGTAGTGGTCGCGCTCGAACCCGAAGTTGCCCGCCAGCCCGCAGCAACCGGGCGCGGCGAGCTCGCTGTCGATCCCGGCGGCCGCCATCAGCTGGCGGTCGGCCTCGAACCCGAGCACCGCGTGCTGATGGCAGTGCGGCTGGACGAAGGCCTCTCCCCCGACCCGCGGCGGCGTCCAGCCGGCATCGACGAGAAACTCGGAGAACGTCCGAATGCCGGCAGCCGCCGATCCCGCGAGAGGATGGTCGACGAGCGCGGGCGCGTCATACCGGAAGGCCGCCGTACAGCTCGGTTCGAGGCCGACGATCGGCGTACCCGCGGCGAGGTGCGGAGCCAGCACGGCCAGCGACCGGTTGAGGACGCGGCGCGCGGTCGTGAGCTGCCCGGTCGAGATCCACGTGAGACCGCAGCAGACCGGCTTGCCGAGCAGGACGACCTCGAAGCCGGCGTTCTCCAGTACGGCGACCGCGGCCCGCCCGATCTCCGGAGCCAGGTAGTTCGTGAACGTGTCCGGCCACAGCACGACCTTCCGCCCGGCGGCTCCCGGCGTACGACCTTTGAACCATTGAGTGAAGGACTGCGAGGCGAACCCGGGCACAGCCCGCTCAGCGGCGATCCCGCCCAGGCGCTTCGTCAACGACAGCGCGGCGAAGCGGTTGGCAAGCTTCGGAGCGCGTGACGCGAGCCGGGACCACACCGGCAGCCACCCCATCGACCAGTGCGACATCGGCCTGGCCCACGGGCGGCGTGCGTAGTGATGATGGGTGAACTCGGCCTTGTACGTCGCCATGTCGACGTTCACCGGGCAGTCCGACAAGCAGCCCTTGCACGACAGACACAGATCGAGGCCGTCCCGTACCTCGGTGGACCGCCACCCGTCCGTGACCAGGTCGCCTTGCAGCATCTCCCACAGCAGATGCGCCCGCCCGCGCGTCGAGTGCAGTTCCTCGCGCGTCGCCTGGTAGCTCGGGCACATCACGCTGCCCGACGTCTGCCGGCACTTCCCGATCCCGACGCACCGCCGCTGCGCCTGGGCGAAGTCGTGCCCGTCGTCCGGATAGCTGAAGATTGTCAACAGTTGACGATCCTTCGCCGGCCCGTCGTGCCGGATCCCGGCGTCCAGCGGCGGCGGATCGGCGATCATCCCCGGATTCAGCACGCCGGCCGGGTCCCAGATCCGCTTCAGCTCACCGAACAGCGCGACGCCGTCCGCGCCGTACATCCTGGCCAGCAGCTCGCCCCGCGCCCGGCCGTCGCCGTGTTCGCCGGACACCGATCCGCCGAGCCCGACCACCAGGTCCGCGGCCTGCTCGACGAACTCCCGGTACGTCGCGATCCCCCGCCGGCTCAACAGGTCGAAGTCGATCCGCATGTGCATGCAGCCTTCGCCGAAGTGCCCGTACGACGCCCCCGACAACCCGTGCCGCCCGAGCAGTTCGTCGAGCCCGCGCAGGTACGCGCCCAGCCGCTCCGGCGGTACGGCGGCGTCCTCCCAACCGCCCCACGCCTCCGCCCCGTCCGCGCGCCGGGTCGCCAGCCCCGCGGCGTCCGTACGGCAACGCCACAGCACGGCTTGTGCCTGAGGCTCCGTGACCAGCGAGGCAGTCGCACCCGAATCGCGCAGTTCCGCCAGCATCGAGCGGGCCGCCGCCGCGGCGGCGGCCTCGTCCGACCCACCGACCTCGACCAGTAGCCAGGCGTTGCCGTCCGGCAGACCGGCGTGCACCGCGGCGTCACGGACTTCCTTCGGCAACCGGTCGACGAGCTCGTTGTTGATCGACTCCATCGTCAACGGTGCATGCCGCAGTACGACCGGCACACAGTCCGCCGAGGTGATCGAGTCGGCGAACCCGAGCACGCACAGAACCCTTGCCTTGGGCAACTCGACCAGCTCGACCGTCGCGCGGAGCGTCGCAGCCAGGCCGCCTTCGCTCCCGGACAGCAGCCCGGCCACGTTGTAGTCACCGAGCAACCGGTGCAACGCGTACCCGGAGATCTGCCGGCTGAACTGCCCGAACCGCCGCCCGATCAGCAGCTCGTGCCGCTCCGCGAAGGCCTGCAGCGCCCGGTGCAGTTCACCTTCCCGCCCAGGCCGCGCCGCGGCAACGGCCCGATCAGCAGCCGCGTCGACCGTCAGCCGGGTGCCCTCGGCAAGGACCAGCTCGAGTGACCGCAGATTGTCGGCAGTCGTCCCCCACGCGACCGAGTGCGCGCCGCAGGCGTTGTTCGCGATCATCCCGCCGAGCGTTGCCCGGCTCGCCGACGACGGGTCCGCACCGAACGCGAGCCCATGCGGCTTCGCGGCCGCCAGCAGCTCGGTCAGTACGACGCCGGGCTCCACCACCGCTGTCCGTGCCTCGGCGTCGAGATCGAGGATCCGGTTCACGTGCCGGGACGCGTCGATCACGACGCCGCCGATCGCGTTGCCGGCCATCGACGTACCGCCGCCGCGGAGCACCACGGGCGCACCGGCGGCCGCCGTCAGCGAGACCGCCGCGGCCAGGTCGTCCACGTCGGCCGGTACGACGACGAGATCGGGGACGGCGCGGTAGTTCGAACCGTCCGCCGCGTACAGCGCGCGGGTCCGGCGGTCGTCGGCCGCCGTACCCCGGAGCTCTCGGCGGAGCGTCGCCAGCAGACCCTGAGCGTCGTACGCGGAGTTGTCCGCGGGGTGCCTCGCAGCGGACCCGGGCTCCGGACGCTCTGGGGTTAACATTGTCGACAATCTACCCATTCGGTGCGGATCAAGCCAGGAGGTGCGATGGTCACGGTAGGGCTGCTCTATCCCGGGCACAGTGCCGAGGACGACTACTCCCTGCTCGAGGCGAAGCTGAACGGACAGGTCAAGCTGCCGGTCGTGATCACCTCGGTGGGCGAGGACGCCCACCGCGTGGACGCGCTCCTCGATCTCGGCCGGGCCGAGCGCCTCGCCGAGGGCGCCGCGCAGCTCAAGCAGGCTCATCCGGACTCCGTGATGTGGGCGTGCACCTCGGGCAGTTTCGTGTTCGGCCGCGAGGGCGCGAACATCCAGGCGGGCGGGGTCGCGCAGGCGGTCGGCGTACCGGCGTCGTCCACCTCGATCGCGTTCGTCGAGGCCTGCGCGGAGCTGGCGATCCACCGGGTCGCGGTGGCCGCGTCGTACCCCGAGGACGTCGCCCAGCACTTCGTCCGGTTCCTCGCCGCGGCCGGCATCGAGGTGGTGTCGATGGGCAGCAGCGGGATCGTCACCGCCGCGGAGGTCGGGACGCTGGAGCCGGAGCAGGTGATCACGATGGCCAAGGCCGCGAACCACCGCGACGCCGACGCGGTGCTGATCCCGGACACCGCGCTGCACACGCTGGGAATCATCGACGAGTTGGAGATCGCCACCGGCGGCGCGGTGCTGACCGCGAACCAGGTGACGGTGTGGAAGGGTCTGGAGCTGGTCGGCCCGGTGCCGTCGCTGCCGGGTCTCGGGATGCTGTTCGGGCAAGGGGAGAATGTGCTGTGACCAGTTACATCGAGCCGCTGGCGCAGGAGTCGACGCCGAGCATCATCGCCGACAAGCTGCGCCAGGCCATCAGCCACGGGGAGTTCAAACCCGGCGCCCAGCTCGTCGAGGCCGACCTGGCCCGCAAGCTCGGCGTCAGCCGCGGACCGTTGCGCGAGGGGATGCAGCGGCTCACCCAGGAGGGGCTGCTGGTCCCGATCCGGAACCGCGGCCTGTTCGTCATCGACATGAGCCCGGCCGACATCCGCGACATGTACTACGCCCGCGAGGCGATCGAGCAGGCCGCGGCGCTGCTGATCCTGCGCGACGGCGACTTCGAGACCGTCGGGCTGGACCTGCACGCGATCGCCGAGCGGATGAAGCCGGTCCGGCACGATCCGGCCGCGGTCGGCGAGATCGACATCCAGTTCCACGAGCACCTGGTCCGGGCCTCCGGCAGCCCGCGGCTGGTGCGGATGCACCGGACCTCGATCATCGAGACCCGGATGTGCATCCACGCGCTCGAGGCGACGTACGCCGCCGACGACGACCGCTACCTCGAGCACCGCCGGATCGCGGCGGCGATCCGCGACCGCGAGGTCGAGCGCACCAAGGAACTGCTCTCCGACCACATGCAGGACGCCATCGAACGCCTCGCCCGCACGTAGCCGCCAGCCGGCTCAGCTGCCGGCGGCAATGCCGATGTACTTGGTCTCCAGGAACTCGTCGATGCCGATCGCGCCGCCCTCGCGACCGAGGCCGGACTGCTTGACACCGCCGAACGGCGCGGCGGGGTTCGACACCACGCCCTGGTTCAGCCCGACCATCCCGGTCTCGATCGCCTCGGCCACCCGGAGCGCCCGCCGCAGGTCGTTCGTGAACACGTAGGCGACCAGCCCGTACTCCGTGTCGTTGGCGGCCCGCACCACCTCGTCCTCGGTACCGAACGGGGTCAGCGGCGCGACCGGCCCGAAGATCTCCTGGTCCGCCATCGCCGCCTCCCGCGGTACGCCGGTGAGCACCGTCGGCGGGTAGAAGTACCCGTTGCCCGGGGCAACCTCTCCGCCGGTGAGCACGGTCGCGCCGCGGTCGACCGCGTCCGCGACCAGTGCGCGGACCTTGTCGCGGCCGGCCTCGTCGATCAGCGGGCCGACGGTCACGTCCGGCGCGGTGCCGCGGCCGACGGTCAGCGCACCCATCCGCTCCGCGAGCCGGCGGCCGAAGTCGTCGATCACCGAACGGTGGACGAAGATCCGGTTCGCCGCGGTGCAGGCCTCGCCCATGTTCCGCATCTTCGCCGCGATCGCACCGGTCACCGCCTCGTCCAGGTCGGCGTCCTCGAACACGATGAACGGCGCGTTGCCGCCGAGCTCGAGCGAGGTCCGCAGCACCTTCTCCGCGCACTGCTCGAGCAGGATCCGGCCGACCCGGGTCGAGCCGGTGAACGACAGCTTCCGCGCCAGCCCGGACCGGATCAGCGGCTCCATCACACCGCCGGCGTCCATCGCGGTCACGCAGTTCACCACGCCCGCGGGCAGGCCGGCCTCGGCCAGGATCTCCATCAGGGCAAGCATCGACAGCGGTGTCTGGTGCGCGGGCTTGATGACACTCGTACAGCCGGCGGCGATCGCGGGGCCGAGCTTGCGGGTGCCCACCGCCATCGGGAAGTTCCACGGCGTGATCAGCAGGCACGGGCCGACCGGCTGCTTGGTGATCAGGAACCGCGCGTTGCCGGCCGGCGCGGTCTGGTACCCGCCGTCGATCCGCAGCGCCTCGCCGGAGAAGTGCCGGAAGAACTCGGCCGCGTACGCGATCTCGCCGCGCGCCTCGGCGAGCGGTTTGCCCATCTCCAGCGTCATCAGCAACGCCAGCTCGTCGACCCGCTCCATCAGCAGCCGGTACGCCGTCATCAGCAGGTCGGACCGCTCCCGCGGCGAGGTCCGGGCGAAGTCCGGCTGCGCGGCAACCGCGGCGTCGAGCGCGGCCCGCCCGTCGGCCGGCGACGCGTCGGCGACCGCGCAGAGCACCTCGCCGGTGGACGGATCGACGACCTCGAAGGTCCTGCCGCCGGCGGCGTCCGCCCATTTCCCGTCGATGAACAACCGCTTCTCGACCGCCTGGACCACGGTGGACTCGTCCATCTGCACCCCTTCACCGGCCTGGAACTGCTGAGGTAGGATTGTCAACAATCTACCATCTTGCGGTTGGAGGGAAGTCCGTGGCCGAGCTCTCGCAGATCCTGAAACAGGCGACCGGGGTGGTCGCCGCCCGTGGAGTGGGCGTGCAACTGTTCGACGAGGACGACCGCCGGTATCTGGACTTCACCGCCGGCATCGGCGTCACGTCGACCGGGCACTCCCATCCCCGGGTGGTCGCGGCCGCGCAGGAGCAGGTCGGCCGGATCATCCACGCGCAGTACACGACCGTCATGCACCGGCCGCTGCTGACGCTGGTCGACCGGCTCGGCGAGGTGCTCCCCCGGCACCTCGACCGGATGTTCTTCGCGAACTCGGGCAGCGAGGCGATCGAGGCCGCGCTCCGCCTCACCCGGCAGGCCACCGGCCGGCCGAACGTGATCGTGTTCCACGGCGGCTTCCACGGCCGGACCGTCGCCGCGGCGTCGATGACGACGTCCGGCACCAAGTTCCGCTCCGGCTTCAGCCCGCTGATGGCCGGCGTGCACGTGTCGCCGTTCCCGGACCCGGGTCACTTCGGCTGGCCGGTCGAGCAGGCAACGGACTTCGCCCTCAAGCAACTGGACTACGTGCTGCAGACGTTGAGCACACCGGCCGACACCGCGGCGTTCTTCGTCGAGCCGGTGCTCGGCGAGGGTGGCTATGTCCCAGCAAATGAACGGTTCTTCGCCGGCCTGCGCGAACGCGCCGACGCGCACGGCATCCTGCTGGTCGTCGACGAAGTACAGACCGGCTTCGGGCGGACCGGGAAATTCTGGGGCGGCGACCACTTCGGCTCGCACCCGGACGTGCTCGTCACCGCGAAGGGGCTGGCCTCCGGCTTCCCGCTGTCCGGGATCGCCGCGTCGTCGGACCTGATGGAGAAGGCCTGGCCCGGTTCGCAGGGCGGCACGTACGGCGCGAACGCGGTCGCCTGCGCGGCAGCGATCGCGACGCTCGACGTCATCCAGGACGAAGGGCTCGTCCAGAACTCGGCCGACCGTGGCGCGCAGCTCAAGCAGGCGCTGCAACTGGTCGCGGACAAGCACGAGCAGATCACCGACGTCCGCGGGCTCGGCCTGATGATCGGCAACGAGTTCCGCGACGCGGACGGCAAACCCGACGCCGCGACCGCCACCGCCGTCCAGCAGGAAGCCGCACGCCGTGGACTGCTGCTGCTCACCTGTGGCGCCTGGGGCCAGGTGGTGCGGTTCATCCCGGCGCTGGTCGTGTCCCCCGACGAGGTCGACGAGGCGGCCGGCCTCTGGTCCGACGCCGTCTCCGCCGTCCTCGGCTGACAACGCGAACGACCCGCGCTCACCACGGTGAGCGCGGGTCGTTCGTCGTTTCAGGCCTTCGCGTGGGCCGGCTCCAGGGCCACGGGCGGCGGGGCGTCCTCGGTGCCCGGGATCTCGGTGCCGTTGATCGGGCACCGCGACGTCTCCGGCACCCTCGCCAGTGCGAGCGCGCCGATCACGCAGGCCGCCATCATGTAGTACGCCGGGACCAGCGAGTCACCGGTCTTCGCGGTCAGCCAGTCGTTCACCGCGGGCGCCGTACCGCCGAACAGCGACGTCGACACGTTGTACGCGATCGCGAACCCGGCGTACCGGACGTGCGTCGGGAACATCGCCGGGAAGGTCGCGGAGATGGTCGCGAGCTGCGGCACGTACAGCAGGCCGAGCACCGCGAAGCCGACGATCGCGCCGACCAGGTTCGTACCCATCAGCAGGAACATCGGTACGCCGAACACGAACAGCCCGGCCAAGGATGCCCACCACAACGGTTTTCGCCCGATCCGGTCGGACGCGCGGCCGGCGAACGGCACGAACACCATCATCGCGAGCATGCCGATGATAGGCACGACCAACGACTTGTCCGCACTCAGGCCGATCTGCTTCTCCAGGTACGTCGGCATGTACGTGAGCAGCGTGTAGTTCACGACGTTCAGCGCGATCACCATGCCGCCGAGGCGCAGGATCGGCTGCCAGTAGCCGGACAGCAGGTCCTTGAACTGGGTCGCGGTCTCCTCCTCCTTCTGGCCCTTCGCCTCGAGCTCGCGGAAGACCGGCGTGTCCTCGAGCCGGGACCGCAGGTAGACGCCGACCAGACCGAGCGGCGCGGCCACCAGGAACGGCAGACGCCAGCCCCACGCGTGCATCTGCTCGTCACCGAGTACGAGCGAGAAGCCCAGCATCAGCAGCGCACCGAGCGAGAACCCGGACAGGGTGCCGAACTCCAGGAAGCTGCCGAGGAACCCGCGCTTGCGGCTCGGCGCGTACTCCGCCATGAACGTTGCCGCACCACCGTACTCGCCGCCGGTCGAGAAGCCCTGCACCATCCGCAACAGCACCAGCAGCACCGGCGCCCAGTAGCCGATCGTGTGGAACGAGGGGACGAGTCCGGCGCACAGGGTCGCGCCGGACATCATCAGGATCGTGATCGCCAGCACGTGTTTGCGGCCGAGCCGGTCACCGAGCGGGCCCCAGACCAGGCCGCCGAGCGGACGGACCAGGAACGAGACGGCGAACGTCATCAACGCCAGCAGCGTCTGGCTCTGGGTGTCACCGGGGAAGATCGCGGCCGAGATGTACGTCACGCCGTAGGCGTAGATGCCGTAGTCGAACCACTCTGTGGCATTGCCGATGGCCGAGGCGGCGATGGCCTTCTTCAGTACTCCTGGGGGCTGCTCCTGTTCGGTCGGCGGTACCACTGGTGGCGGGGTGTCGGCGTCCACGATGTCCTCCTGTCGTCATACGGCCTCACCCGAGTGCCCACCCCACACGCAATCCACACGCCTCACGAGTGACAAAGTCGTAGTTTTGTAGACAATCCGAATGTTAACCATGTGCATTCGTGAACCACAAGCACTTGAACCTACGATCGATCAGGGTTGGGCGAGCGCGGCGAGACCCGCGACGATGACGGAGATACCGAACTCGAACCGCTCGTCACCCGACGCACCGGAGGTGAGCGGACCGGCCAGCGCCGCGATCAGCGGGAAACGATCGGCCGGCTGCCCGGCAAGGTAGGTGCGCAGTCCGGCGACGAAGGCTTCGACGTCGTCAAGGGTCCAGTCGGAGGCGCTCTGCACGGTCTCCTCGAACGCGACCGCCGTTACGTACAAGGGGATCAGGTCGACCGCCCACGCCGCGGCCTGGTCCGGGAGACTGCCCGCCTTGAGCAGCGAGAGCATCCGTTCGGTGGTCTGCAGCGCCCGATCCCCCGTCGGTACGGCGCCGATCGCGGCGCGGGCCACCCCCGGATTCGCGCGCAGCGCGCCGAGCATCCCGCGCATCAGGTCCTTCAGCTGCTCCTGCCAGCGCGCGGGGTCGACCGGCTCGTCGAAGGACAGGTCGGCATTGGCCCGCTCCACCAGGAGCTGGTCGAGCTCCCGCTTGTTCGCGACATGGGCGTAGAGCGAGGCCGGGCCGGTGCGGAGTTCCTGGGCGACCTTGCGCATCGAGACGCCGTCGTACCCCTCCTTGCGCAGCAGCTCCATCGCGGCGTCGACGATCCGGTCCCGGGTGAGCGGAGCCTTGCGCTCGCGAGCCGGCTTCGCGGGGGTGATCGGCTGCCACGGAGAGTGCGTCATGGGACCACTGTAGCGAACACCGTACTTGACGCGAACACTGTTCGGGAGTAGAACAGTGTTCGTCAACGAACACCGTTCGAATCAGAGCTCGAGGGGGCCACCGATGAGCACCACACTTCAGAACACGGCAGCACCGGCCGACGGAAGCACCGTCTTCCGGTGGCGGTGGATCGTGCTGGCGACGATCCTGATCGCGGAGATCATGGATCTTGTCGACGCGACGATCGTCAACATCGCGGCGCCGTCGATCCGCGCCGAGCTCGGCGGTTCCGAGTCGGCGATGCAGTGGATGCTCGCCGGGTACACGCTCGCGTTCGCGATCGGGCTGATCACCTTCGGCCGGCTCGGCGACCTGGTCGGGCGGCGGCGGTTGTTCGTGATCGGGGCGCTCGGGTTCACGGTCGCGTCCGCGGTCTGCGGGCTGGCCGGAAGCCCGGAGGTGCTGATCGGCAGCCGGTTCGCGCAGGGGCTGCTCGGCGCGGTGATGATCCCGCAGGGCTTCGCGATCCTGAAGTCGATCTTCCCGGCCGACGAGCTCGGCAAGGCGTTCGCGATGTTCGGCCCGGTGATGGGGCTGTCCGCGGTCGCCGGCCCGATCCTCGCCGGCCTGCTGATCGACGCGAACTGGTTCGGCGCCGGCTGGCGGACGATCTTCTTCATCAACGTCCCGATCGGGATCGCCGCCCTGGCCGGCGCGCTGCGGTTCATGCCCGAGGTCAGGACCCCCGGGGCGGCCCGGCTCGACACGACCGGCGTCCTGCTGGTCAGCCTCGCCTCCGGGATGCTGATCTATCCGCTCGTCCAGGGCCGCGAACTCGGCTGGCCGTTGTGGACGATCCTGTTGCTGACCGGTTCGCTCGTGGTCTTCGCGCTCTTCGCCCACCGCGAGCGCCGGTCCGGCAACCCGGTCATCGACCCGTCGCTGTTCCGGAACCGCGGGTACGTCGCGGGCCTCGGCGTGATCACCACGTTCTTCCTCGCGATGAACGGCTTCATGCTGGTGTTCAACCTGTTCACCCAGCTCGGTCTGCACTACAGCCCGCTGAAGGCCGGGCTCGCGATGGTGCCGTTCTCGCTCGGCATCGCGATCGGCGCTCCGGTCTCGGCCGCGCTGCTGGCCCCGAAGCTCGGCCGCAAGGCGCTCCAACTCGGCGTCGCGTTGATGACCGTAGCGATGGGTGGCGTCTGGTTCACCCTGCACATGTACGGCGACGCGACCACCATCTGGAACCTGGTCCCGGCGACCCTGGCCACCGGGATCGGCGCCGGGATGGTGTTCGCGCCGCTGTTCGACATCATCCTGGCGTCCGTCGACGACCAGGCCGCGGGGTCGGCATCCGGCGTACTGACCGCCATGCAGCAGTACGGCGGGGCGATCGGCGTCGCCGTGATCGGCACGATCTTCTTCCAGCTGCTGCCGGCCCGCGCGTTCCTGGGCGCGACCAAGACGTCGGTCCTGGTCGCGATCGGGTTGTTCGTCGTCAGCCTCGCGGTGACGTACCTACTTCCCAAGCAGGCCAGGGAGAACGTCGTCAGTCACGGCTGACGAAACCCTCCTTGACCAGCCAGTCCATGGCGACGTCGGCGGGCTCGCGCCCCTCGACGTCGACCTGGGCGTTCAGGTCGATCAGCACCGGGTCGGTCAGCTTGTCCGACACCGGCTGGAACAGGTCCCGCAGCTGCGGATACGTGTCCAGCACCTTCTTGCTGATCACCGGCGCCACGTTGTACGCCGGGAAGTACTTCTTGTCGTCCTGCAGCACGACCAGGTCGAGCGACTTGATCCGGCCGTCGGTGGTGAAGATCTCCCCGAACCGGCAGTCCCCGTGACTCGTCGCGGCGTACACCGCGCCGGTGTCCAGGGTCCGGATGTTGTTCCGCGGTACGCCGCTGCCCAACGGGATCCCGTAGTGCTTCAGCATCGGCTCGAACCCGTCGTTCCGGTTCGCGAACTCGGACTCGACGCAGAACGTACGGTCCTTCACCGGCAGCGTCTGGACCTGCGACAGCTTGGTGATGTGCAGCCGGTCCGACTCCTCGCGGGTCATCGCGAAGCCGTAGCTGTTGTTCATCGGCGCGGGCTTCAGCCAGATCAGCCCGTACTTCTCCGCGTCCTCCTTCGCGACCGCGTCGTACTGCTCCTGCTTGTCCGGGATGCCGGTGTCGTGGCCGAGGTACGAGATCCACGCCGTACCGGTGTACTCCCAGGCCATCTGGATCTGGCCCTGGATCATCGCCTGCCGGGACGTGTCGCTGCCGGGCATGTTGGTCAGGTCCTTGACGTGCGCACCGGCCGCGCCGAGCAGGATCGCGGCGATCTTGCCCAGGATCAGCTGTTCCTGGAAGCTCTTCGACCCGATCCCGATCGTCAGGCCGTCGAGGCTCTTCACCGACCGCAGTTCGCCCTTCAGCGTCCCGGACGGTACGAACCCGCCGCTGGTGCCGAGGCCGCAGCCGGACAGTACGAGGAGAAGGGCGGACGCTGCCGCCATCAGCCGCTTCATCCGAGCCCTCTCGGTCGGGTCACTTCTTCCAGGACACGGCCCGCCCAGTCGATCAGCAGGGCGAGCGCCCCGACCAGCAGCGCGCCGCTGATCAGGACCGGGTACCGCAGCAGCCGGATGCCGGTGGTGATCAGGCTGCCCAGTCCCCCGGCGTCGATGAACGTCGCGAGCGTCGCCGTACCGACGACCAGCACGAGCGCGGTCCGGATGCCGGCCATGATCACCGGTACGGCGAGCGGCAGCTCGATCCGGCCGAGGACGGCGAGCGTCGACATGCCCATCCCCCGCCCGGCCTCGACGAGCGTCGGGTCGACGCCTTGCAGGCCGACGATCGTGTTCCGCAGTACCGGCAGGATCGCGTACAGGCAGAGCGCCACGATCGCGGTCCAGAAGCCGAACCCGAGCCAGATCGCGAGCAGCACGATCAGCCCGATCACCGGCGCGGCCTGGCCGGCGTTCGCGACCGCGACCACGATCGGCGCGGCCTTGCGGGAGCGCGGCCGGGTCAGCATGATCCCGAGCGGTACGGCGATCAGCAGCACGATGACGGTGGCGACCGCGGTCAGCTTCAGGTGTTCGAGGGTCAACTGCCCGACGAGCTTCCACTCCAGCTGCCGCCGCTCGATCGAGTCGAGCTCGGCCTGCGAGCGCCAGATCGCCCAGGCGCCGATGACGATCGCGACGAACAGCGGCTGCCCGATCAGCGTGCCCCACGACGGGCGCCGGGCCCGGCGGGTCGCCAGTCCGGCCGCGGCCGCCTTCGCGTCGGCGAGGTTCTCCTGCTGCTGCCGGTCCGGTCCAGTGTCGATGGTGGTCATCCGGCGACCTCCGCCTCCGGCTGCCCGTTGCCGTCCTGGATCCGGGCCAGCACGGACTGGAAGTCGACGACACCGAGGTACTCGTCGCGCCGGCCGGTGACGACCGCGCTGCCGTGGCTGGACATCAGCATCGTGTCGAGCGCGTCGTTCAGCGTCGCACGCCGGTCGATCGTGACCAGGTCGGTGTCCTCGTGCGGCGCCGGCACACTGTCCACGTCGGACAGGTCGCTGGTCCACATCCAGTCGACCGGCCGGCGGCGGCGGTCGAGTACGACGACCGAGTCGTCACCCGCCGCCTTCGCGGCCCGCAGTACCTGAGGAGCCGGGTCGCCGATCTCCGCGACCGTCGGCTGGTTCAGCTCGATCTCGCTGACCCGGCTCAGGGTCAGCTGCTTGAGCGCGGCGCCCGCGCCGACGAAGTCCGCCACGAACCGGTTCGCCGGGTTCGCCAGGATCGCTTCCGGGGTGTCGTACTGCGCGATGTTCGCGCCCTCGGTGAGGATCAGGATCCGGTCGCCGAGCTTCACCGCCTCGTCGAAGTCGTGCGTGACACAGACGATCGTCTTGCGCAACTCCTCCTGGATGCTGAGCAGTTCGTCCTGCAGCCGCTGCCGGGTGATCGGGTCGACCGCGCCGAACGGCTCGTCCATCAGGATCACCGGCGGATCAGCGGCCAGCCCGCGGGCCACGCCGACCCGCTGCTGCTGCCCGCCGGACAGCTCCCGCGGGTAGCGGCCCCGGTACCGGTCCGGGTCCAGGCCGACGAGTTCGAGCAGCTCGTCGACGCGTTCGGCGGTCCGCCGCTTGTCCCAGCCGAGCAGGCCCGGGACCAGCGCGATGTTCTGCGTGACGGTCATGTGTGGGAACAGGCTGCCGCCCTGGATCACGTACCCGATCCGGCGCCGCAGGTCGTCGTCGTCCTGCCTGCCGATGTCCTCGCCACCGATCCGGATGCTGCCGGACGTCGGCTCGATCAGCCGGTTGATCATCTTCAGCGAGGTGGTCTTGCCGCAGCCGGACGGGCCGACGAACATCACGATCTCGCCGGCCGGGATGTGCAGCGACAGCCCCTCGACGGCGGGCTTCTTCTGCCCCGGGTACCGCTTGACGACATCGGTCAACTCGATGTCGACGCCGCTGACTTCAGGTTCGGTTTCAGGCACGGATACCCCTCGAGGTGGTCAGGCGGCCGACGAGCAGCAGCATGGCGTCCAGGATCAGAGCGAGCAGGACAACGCCGATCGTGCCGACCAGCGCGGAGTTCAGCGCGTTCGCGCCACCGATCTGGGTCAGACCGGTGAAGATGAAACTGCCCAGGCCGGGGCCGAGCACGTACGCCGCGATCGCCGCGATCCCCATCGACATCTGGGCCGAGACCCGGACGCCGGCCAGGATCACCGGCCAGGCCAGCGGGATCTCGATCCGCAGCAGGGTCCGGATCGCGCCCATGCCCATCCCGCGCGCGGACTCGATCAGCGTCGAGTCGACGCCGGCCAGACCGACGACGGCGTTCCGCAGGATCGGCAGGCAGGCGTAGAAGGTGACCGCGATCACCGAGGTCGCCGTACCGATGCCGGCCACCGGGATCATCAGCCCGAGCAGCGCGAACGACGGGATCGTCAGCCCGACCGCGCTGACCGCGCCGGCCAGTGACGCGACTCGCGGATTGCGGTGCACGACGACCGCCAGGCCGACCGCGATCACGGTGGCCAGCAGTACGCACTGGATGACCAGGCTCAGGTGCTGGTAGCTCTGATAGAGCAATTGTGAATGACGCTCAGTTATGTAGTCCCACACGCGGCCACCGGTACCCAACAAGCGTTGGCTTACACATCGGCACGGTCGCTACCGAAGTCCGGGCATGGCAAAACCCCTGGTCACGCCGTTGGTGACCAGGGGTTTCGGGCCTGCTTCAGATCAGTTGAACGAGTCGCCGCAGGCGCAGGAGCCGGTCGCGTTCGGGTTGTCGATCGTGAAGCCCTGCTTCTCGATCGTGTCCACGAAGTCGATCGTCGCACCCTTCAGGTACGGCGCGCTCATCCGGTCCGTGACGACGCTCACACCGCCGAAGTCGGCCACCACGTCACCGTCGAGCTGCCGCTCGTCGAAGAACAGCTGGTACCGCAGCCCGGAGCAACCACCCGGCTGCACGGCGACCCGCAGCGCGAGGTCGTCGCGGCCTTCCTGGTCGAGCAGCGCCTTCACCTTCGAGGCGGCTCCGTCGGTGAGGAGCACACCCGTCGCTGCGGCCTGCTCGGTCTGCGCTTCAGTCATCCCTGACTCCAGTCATCTGCTCAAGTGCCCACGCACGAACTCCGCCGGCACGGAAGTCTCTTGTCAACACAGGACAACAGCCGCCGTCCCGCGCTCATTCCCATGGTCGCACACCAATTTCACGGATCAACCATCCTGGTCGAAGGCTGGTCCCTCCGCCGTGACGCAGGGTCAGCGCGCCCAGGTCCGGGCGACCCGTTCGGCGACGGTCGCGAGCGAGCCGTGCGGGTCCGCGAAGGCCTGCTCCTCACCCACCGTGTCCACCAGCGCGTACGCCGACTCGACTCCCATCGAGCGCATCTCGCGGGAGCCGATCAGTACCTTGCCGGCCAGGACGACACACGGCCGCATCGCGTCGTTCGCGATCTTCGCCACCCCGGCGATCACCTTGCCGTCGCGGGACTGGAAGTCGAACGCGCCCTCGCCGCTGATCACCAGGTCGACCTGCGACGCCTTGCGCTTCAGCCCGGTCAGCTCGGCGACCAGGTCGATCCCGGAGACACGCTCGGCGCCGAGGAGCAGGAGCGCGTAGCCGAGCCCCCCGGCGGCACCGGCGCCCTTCTTGTTCGCGGTCTTCCGGTCGGCCAGCTCGGCGAAGTGCGTCAGCCAGCCGTCGACCTCCGGCTTCCGCTCGTCCGGGATCCCCTTCTGGCTGCCGAACACATTGGTCGCGCCGCGCAGCCCGAGCATCGGATTCTCGACATCACTGGCCGCGACGAACTCGATCCCCTCCACCCGCGCACGGGCACCGTCCAGGTCGACCGCGGTCAGCCCCGCAAGCCCAGCCGCACCGCCATCCAGCCGCCCACCACCCCCGCCGGTGGCGCCGAGGGCGGCGAGGAGGCCGGCGCCGGCGTCGTTGGTGCCGGAGCCGCCGAGGCCGAGGATGATCCGTCGGGCGCCGGCGTCGACGGCGGCGGTGATCAGCTGGCCGACGCCGTACGTGGACGCATCCTCGGGGCGGCGGTTCTTCGGCTCGACCAGGTGCAGGCCGCACGCCTGCGCGGTCTCGACGTACGCCGTCTCCCCGGCGAGCAGCACCGTCGCCGGCGTCTCCTCCCCGAGCGGTCCGCGGACCGTGACGGACAGCAACTTCCCGTCGACGACCGCCGACAGTACGTCGATGAACCCGGGTCCGCCGTCGGCCATCGGCGCCACCAGCACCTCGGCACCGGGGTCGCGCCGCCGCCAGCCTTCCTCGATCGCCGCCGCAGCCTCCACGGCCGTCAGCGTCCCCGCGAACTTGTCCGGCGCAATCAGAATCCGCATGCGCACATCCTCCCCCACCCCACGCACGTCCCCGACGCCCGTCCAGGTACACAAGGACAGGACGTAGTCATATACGTACATCCGCTCGCCCGCCTGAGCACGTCGCGAATCTGCCGGGATGCCCGGATACCTCCTGTCGCCCGGTACCGCGACACGGTTAGATCGTCCGCATGAAGTCGATCCTGTTCGCGTTGCGGGTGAGTGACCTCGAGCGGTCGCTCGCGTTCTACGCCAAGGTCGGGTATGTCTCGCTGGGCAAGGTCCCGTTCGACGACGGGTCGAGCCTGGTCTGGCTGCGGCTCCCGGACGAGACCTCGGTGTCCCTCGAACTCGTGCACCGGCCCGCCGACGGCCCGGTCGAGGTTCGCGGTTTCGAGCACTTCGCGATCGAGGTCGAGTCGCTCGGTGCCGCCGTGGACCGGCTGACCGCGGCCGGGCTGTCCCCGGGTGAGCCGGTGGTCCACGGGCCGGACGGACCGAAGACGGCGTGGCTGACCGACCCGGACGGGTACCGGTTCGAGCTCGTCGAGTGGCCGCCGGGCGGTCCGCCGGCGCCTGACGCATGACGGAGTGGCCGGCCACCGCGGCGGAGGCGATCGCCGTACAGGAGGAGCTGCGCGAGCAGGTCGAGGTAGCGGACGTCGAGGAGCCGGCGCGGTACGTCGCCGGGCTGGACGTGGCGTACGACGGGGACCGGCTGGCGGCCGCGGTCGTGGTGGTGGACGCGACGACGCTCGCGGAGGTCGACCGTGCGGTGGTAGTCGGTGAGACGGCCTTTCCTTATATACCGGGGCTGTTCGCGTTCCGTGAGGTGCCGGGGTTGCTGGCCGCGTTGGAGCAGCTCACGGTCCGGCCGGGGTTGCTGGTGTGTGACGGGCAGGGGTTGGCGCATCCACGGCGGTTCGGGCTGGCGTGTCACCTCGGGGTGCTGACCGGCATCCCTTCGATCGGGGCGGCCAAGACGACGTTCGTCGGAAGGCATTCGGAGCTAGGGCAAGCGCGCGGTTCGACGGCCGACCTGGTGGACGGCGACGAGGTGGTCGGCGCGGCGGTCCGTACACAGCACGGCGTGAAGCCGGTCTACGTCTCGGTCGGCCACCGCGCAACGCTGGCAACAGCCGTCGCGCAGGTACTACAACTGGCCCCGAAATACCGCCTACCAGAAACAACCCGCCTCGCCGACCGAGCCTGCCGAGACGGGTTACGCGGTGGTTGACGGCTCAGTGGCGGAAGAGGCGGCGGAGGGCTAGGGCGAGGACGGCTCCGATCAGGTAGGGGGCTGCGCGTTTGGCGAGCATGGGGAGGACGGTGCCGGCCAGGTCGAGTGCCATGGGCTCTGTCTCGGCCGTTGGTTCTTGGGACGTGGTGGTGGGTTGCTTCGGGGCCTCGGGCGGTTGTTCGGGCGGTTGGAGTTTGGTTGTGAGGCAGGTGGTGAATTGGTCGAGGAGTTTGTTGGAGACGTCCTGGATGAGGCCGCGGCCGAACTGGGCGGGGCGGCCGGTGATGGTGAGGTCGGTGTCGACGGTTACCTCGGTGGAGGTGCCGGACTCGGTGAGGTGGGCGGTGACTCGCGCGGTGGCGGTGCCGTTGCCGCGGCGGTCCTTGCCCTTGGCCTCGATGACGGCGCGGTGGGCGGACTCGTCGCGTTCGACGAAGGTGCCGGTGCCGCTGTACTGCAGCGACACCGGCCCCAGCTTCACCTGGCACGTGCCGGTGAAGTCGTCGCCTTCGTACGTCGTCAGGGTGGCGCCGGGGAAACACGGCACCACCCGTTCGAGGTCGTTGAACGCGGCCCACGACTCGTCCACGGGCGCCGGTACGACGAACTTGTGCTCGAGCTTCACGCCGTACCTGCCGCAGCCAGGACCGCGCGCCGGGTGAGTACCGTCGCGAGGTGCCGGCGATAGTCCGCGTCGCCGTTGCTGTCACTGACCGGCGACGTACCGTCCGCAGCCCGTGAAGCCGCTTCCCGTACGGCGTCGACCGTCGCCGGCTGACCGACCAGCGCAGCCTCGACCGCGGTCGCCCGGACCGGTGTCGAGCCCATGTTGCCGAGCCCGACCCGCGCCTCCGCGATCCGGTCGCCGTCCAGCCGGACCGCCGCGGCGACCGACACGATCGACCAGCCCTGCGCGACCCGGTTGAACTTCTCGTAGTGCGCGCCCCACCCGGTGTACTTCGGCACCCGCACCTCGACCAGCAGCTCGTCCTCGGCGAGCGCCGTACTGAACACGCCCTGGAAGAACTCCGACGCCGGCACGGTCCGCCGCCCGCCGGGGCCGGCGATCTCGAACGACGCGTCCAGCGCCACCGCGACCGCCGGCAGATCGGCCGCCGGATCCGCGTGCGCCAGCGACCCGCCGAACGTGCCGCGGTGCCGGATCTGCGGATCGCCGACCGTTGCCGTGGCCAACGAGATCAGCTGGGCGTGTTCGAGCACCAGCGGATCGGACTGCACCGTGCTGTGCGGCGTCATCGCACCGATCACCAGCGCGTCACCGTCGTCCCGGATGCCCTGCAGCTCGCCGACCTTCCCGATGTCGACGATCGTCTCCGGCGCCGCGAGCCGCAGCCGGAGCGCCGGCATCAGGCTCTGCCCGCCGGCCAGCACCTTCGCGTCGGAGTGCTCGCGCAGCAGCGCCAGCGTCTCGTCGACCGTTGTGGGCGCGTAGTAGTCGAACGCCACCGGGATCATGAGCGCGCCCCTTCCTGGATCGCCGTCCACACGCGGTACGGCGTACACGGCATCCGCACGTCCGTGACGCCGAGCGGCCGGAGGGCGTCGACGATCGCGTTGACGACCGCCGGCGTGGACGCGATCGTGCCCGCCTCGCCGACGCCCTTCACGCCGAGCTGGTTCGTGGTCGCCGGCGTCTCGGTCCGCGCGGTCTCGAACGCGGGCAGATCAGGTGCCGCCGGCAACGTGTACTGGTCGAACGACCCGGTGACCAGCGTCCCGGCGTCGTCGTGCACCGCTTCCTCGTAGAGCGCCTGGGCGATCCCCTGCGCGAGACCGCCGTGTACCTGGCCCTCGACGATCAACGGGTTCACCACCACGCCGACGTCGTCCACGCACACGTACGAGCGCAGCTTGGTCGCGCCGGTCTCGGTGTCGACCTCGACCGCGCACAGATGCGTGCCGTGCGGGAACGAGAAGTCCTCCGGGTCGAGCGTCGCGTCCGCGTCCAGCGACCCGTCGCCGGCGCCGTCCAGCTTGTGCCCCTGGAAGACCGCGAACGCCAGCTCCGCCAGCGTCATCCCGGCGTCCGTCCCGCGGACGCCGTACCGTCCGGCCGAGAACTCGAGGTCGTCGGCGTTCGCCTCCAGCAGCTGCGCCGCGATCGGTTTCGCCTTCTCGATCACCTTGTCCGCCGCGGCCAGCACCGCCATCCCGCCGACGGCCAGCGACCGCGACCCGTACGTGTCGAGCCCGCGGACGGCGACCTGCGTGTCACCGTGCAGTACTTCGACGTCCTCGAACGCCACGCCCAGCCGGTCCGCGACGATCTGGCTCCAGGCGGTCTCATGGCCCTGCCCGTGCGGGCTGGTCCCGGTCACCACCTCGACCTTGCCGGTCGGCAGCATCCGGATCGACGCGTGTTCCCAGCCGCCGCCGACGTACCCCATCGAGCCGAGCCAGCGCGACGGCGCCAGCCCGCACATCTCGGTGAACGTCGACACGCCGATGCCGAGCTGCACCGGGTCGCCGGCCTCCCGGCGCTGCGCCTGCTCCTTGCGGAGTTCGTCGTACCGGAAGAGCTCGCGCGCCTTCGCGGTCGCGGCCTCGTAGTTGCCGGAGTCGTACCGCAGCCCGGACACCGTCGCGAACGGGAACTCCTCGTGCTTGATCCAGTTCTGCTCGCGGATCTCCAGCGGGTCGACGCCGACCCGGGCGGCGAGTTCGTCCATCAGGCGTTCGATCGCGTACGTCGCCTCGGGCCGGCCGGCGCCGCGGTACGCGTCGGTCCACGCCTTGTTCGTGAACACGTTGGTGATGCCGAGGTGGTACGCCGGGAACTTGTAGATCCCGTTGTACATGAACGCGCCGAGCAGCGGGATCGCCGACGTGACCAGGCCGAGGTACGCGCCCATGTCGGCGGTCAGCTCGACCTTCAGCCCGGTGACCGTACCGTCGGCGGTCGCGGCGAGCGTGAGCTGCTGCCACTGGTCGCGGCCGTGGTGCGCGGCCATCAACGACTCGGACCTGCTTTCGGTGTACTTGCAGGGCTTTCCGGTACGCCGGGCCGCGATGACCGTGAGTACCTCCTCCGGCGTGAACTGGAGCTTGCCGCCGAAGCCGCCGCCGACGTCCGGCGCGATCACCCGGATCTTGCTCTCCGGGATACCGAGCACGAGCGCGATGAAGATCTTCACGAAGTGCGGCACCTGCGTCGCCGACCAGACCGTCATCTGCTCGGTCGTCGGATCGACGACGATCGACCGCGGCTCCATGAACGCCGGGATCAGCCGCTGCTGGCGGTACTCCTGCTCGATCAGGATGCCGCCGTCGCGGGCCGCCGCGATCGCCGCCTCGACGTCGCCGCCGGTGCCGGCCTCGGCCGAGTCGTACGACCAGACCGCGGACACGTTCGTCCCGAGATCCGGATGCGCGAGCACCTCGTCGCGGGCCGCGGCCTTCAGTTCGAGGGCCGGTGCGAGTTCCTCGTAGTCGACGTCCACCAGGTCGGCGGCGTCGGCCGCCTCGGCCGCGGTGCGGGCGATCACCATCGCGACGATCTCGCCGGCGAACGCGACCCGGTCGACCGCCATCGACGGGTGCGGCGGGGCCTTCTGGTCGGGGACGACGGCCCACGCGTTCGGCAGCGCGCCTTGTTCGTCGGCGATGTCGGCGCCGGTGATCACGGCCACGACACCGGACGCGTCCTTGGCGGCGCTGGTGTCGCTCGACGTGATCCGGGCGTGCGCGAACGGGCTGCGCACCATCGCGAGGTGCTGCATGCCGGGCAGCACGATGTTGTCGGTCCAGCGGGTCCGGCCGGTGATCAGCCGGGCGTCCTCCTTGCGGCGCCGCGGAGTACCGACCTCCTTGACCGGACGTTCCTCGGTGGCCGTCATCGCGCACCTCCGGCCGCGGCGCGGACCGCCTTCACGATGTTCTGGTAGCCGGTGCAGCGGCACAGGTTGCCCTCGAGGCCGAGCCGGATCTCGTCGTCGTCGGCGTTCGGATTGTCGGCGATCAGATCGAGCGATTGCATGATCATCCCCGGTGTGCAGTAGCCGCACTGCAGGGCGTGGTTCTCGTGGAAGGCCTGCTGCATCGGGTGCAGCTGGCCGTCGGTCGCGATCCCCTCGATCGTGGTGACCTCGTGCCCGTCGGCCTGCACCGCGAGCATCGAGCACGACTTCACGCTCCGGCCGTCCAGGTGGACCGTGCAGGCGCCACAGTTGCTGGTGTCGCAACCGATCACTGTGCCTGTCTTCCCCAGTTGCTCGCGCAGATAGTGCACGAGCAGCGTGCGCGGCTCCACGTCGTCCGTGAAGCTGCTTCCGTCGACCTTCACCGTGATCCGGGTCATCGCCCCGCCTCCAGATGTCAGCACTCGCCGTACCTTCGATCCTGCTCCTGTTGGGTTCCTGCCCACAAGGTTCAGTGGTGGATCGGTCCTGCCGCCGCCGAAAGTCGTTGCCCCGCGCCACCCCAGCGCTGGGCGATGATCTCGGCGGCGATACTCACCGCGGTCTCCTCGGGCGTGCGCGCGCCGAGGTCGAGGCCGATGGGGCTGGCCAGCCGGGCGACCTCGGCTTCGCTCAAACCCGCCTCCCGCAAGCGTTTCAGCCGATCGTCATGGGTGCGCCGTGAGCCCATCGCGCCGATGTAGGCGACCGCCGGCAACCGCAACGCGACCTCCAGCAGCGGTACGTCGAACTTCGGGTCGTGCGTGAGGACGCAGATCACCGTGCGGTCGTCGATCCGGCCGGCCTCGGCCTCACCGGACAGGTACCGGTGCGGCCAGTCGACGATCACCTCGTCGGCAAAGGGGAAACGGGACGCGGTCGCGAACACCGCGCGCGCATCGCACACGGTCACGCGATAACCGAGGAACGAGCCGAGTCGCGCAACCGCAGCTGCGAAGTCGATCGCGCCGAACACCAGCAAACGCGGAACCGGCGCGTACGACGAGACGAAAACGCGCATCCCCTCACCCCGCCGTTGCCCGTCCGGTCCGTACTCCAAAGTCTCGGTCCGCCCGTTCGCCAGCAGGCCGCGCGCATCATCGGCGATCGCATCGTCGACACGGTCCGAGCCGGTGCTCCCCAGCTGCCCGTCCGGCCGGACGATCAGCCGGCGGCCGATCCGGGCCGGGTCCGGGTGCGCCACCACGGTCGCCACCGCGACCGGCCGCCCGTCGGCGATGTCGGCGGCCACCTCCCCCAGTTCCGGGAACGTCGTACGGTCGACCTTCTCGACGAACACGTCGAGGATCCCGCCGCAGGTCAGCCCGACCGCGAACGCCGACTCGTCGCTGACGCCGTACCGCTGCAGCACCGGCTCGCCGGACGCCAGGATCTCCTCGCCGAGCTGGTACACCGCGCCCTCGACGCAGCCGCCGGACACGCTGCCGACCGCCTCCAGCCCGGGACCGACCAGCATCACCGCGCCGGGCGGCCGCGGCGCCGACTGGAACGTTGCGACAACGGTGCCGACGGCAACGGATTCGCCGGCCTCCCACCATGCGAGCAACCGATCGAGGACGTCACGCATCGGCCACCACCTCCAGTAGTTCCGCGAAGCTGGCCAGGCTGTGCCCGGCGACGAGATCGTCCAGGTGCGGCAGGACGGCGACGATCCCGGCCTGCACCGGTTCGTACCCGCGCTTCCCGCGGTGCGGGTTGAGCCAGACCACCCGGTGCGCGAGGCTCGCCAGGCGTTCCAGTTGGGCGCCGAGGAGGGTCGCGTCGCCGCGTTCCCAGCCGTCGCTGCAGACCACGACGACGGCGCGGCGCGCGGTACCGCGCTGGCCCCAGCGGTCGAGGAACACCTTCAGTACCTCGCCCAGCCGGGTCCCGCCCGACCAGTCGGGTACGACGTTCCCGGCGGCGCGCAGCGCGAACTCCGCGTCCCGGTGGCGCAGCGCCGGGGTGACGCGGGTCAGTCGCGTACCGATGGTGAACACCTCGACGATCCGGGGTGCCTGCTGGACCATCGTGTGCGCGAGCCGGAGCAGGCTGTCGGCGTACGGGCGCATCGAGCCGGAGACGTCGATCAGTACGACGACGCGGCGCGGCCGGACGCCGCGGCGGCGGTAGTGGACGCGGGCCGGCTCGCCGACCTGACGGAGCTGGGCGCGGAGCGTCCGGCGCGGGTCGATCTCGCCGCGGTGCGACGGGCGGCGGCGGTTCGCCCGGCGCAGCGGTACCTGCGGGCGGAGCGTGCCGAAGAGGCGGGCGAGTTCGGCGCGGTCGGCTGCCGACAGGTCGGCGACGTCGCGGTGGCGGAGGACTTCCGTCGTACTCGCGGAGACGTTGAGGGTGTGGTCGCCGGTGTCGTCGCCTCCGTCGGCGGCGTCGAGGGCGGCTTGGACGGAGGATTGCGGCGTGCGGCTCGGGACGACGCCGCGCGTGCGGTCGCCGGTGAACCAGGCGGCGAAGACCTCGTCGTACCGGGCGGTGTCGTCGGGCCCGCTGCAAAGGGCGGCGCGGCCGGCCCAGTACACGTCCGCGGTCAGCGTGACGTCGAGGACCGCGACCGCTCGCAGGAACAGCTGCACCCGATCAGCCGTCACCGCCAGCCCAGCATGCCGGAGTGCGGTCGCGAACCCGGCAAGCGCAAGATCTGGTGCGGTCATCGGCGGTCAGCTCGCCAGGAGGCGGTCTAGGGAGTCGCGGACGCGGTCGGTGTCCTCGCGGTACTTGAGGACGGCACCGAGCGTCGCCGCCGCGGTCTCCACGTCGAGGACGTCGGTGCCGAGTGCGTCGAGGGCACGTGCCCAGTCGAGGGTCTCGGCGACGCCGGGCGGCTTCAGCAGGTCGAGGTCGCGCATCCGCTGCACCGAGCGCGTGACCTGTTCGGCGAGCCGCGCCGAGACCCCGGGCAGCCGGGTGCGGACGATCTCGATCTCGCGGGCCAGACCCGGGTGGTCGATCCAGTGGTACAGGCACCGGCGCTTCAGCGCGTCATGGACCTCGCGGGTGCGGTTCGACGTCAGCACCACGATCGGCGGTACGTCGGCCGCGATCGTGCCGAGCTCCGGGATCGTCACCTCGTACGTCGACAGCACCTCGAGCAGGAACGCCTCGAACTCGTCGTCGGCGCGGTCGATCTCGTCGACCAGCAGAACGGCGGGGCTCTCCCGGAGCGCCCGCAGTACCGGCCGGGACAGCAGGAAGCGCTCGTCGAACAAGCTCTTCTCCACCTCCTCGACCGCCGCCTCGGAGCTGGTCGCCTCGACGGTGCGCAGGTGCAGGATCTGCCGCGGGAAGTCCCAGTCGTACAGCGCCTGCGAGGCGTCGATGCCCTCGTAGCACTGCAACCGGATGAGGTCGATCCCGAGCGCCTCGGCCAGGGCCTCCGCGAGGGCGGTCTTGCCGGTACCGGGTTCCCCCTCGAGCAGCAGCGGGCGGTGCAGTGCGAGCGCGAGATAACCGACCGTGGCAAGGCCCTCACCGGCCAAGTACCCGGTCGCCCGCAAACACCCGGCAAGCTCCCCCGCCGAGCCGACGGCACGCACTCCTTCAGCATTCACCCACTCAGCCACGATGCCAACCCTGCCCACCGACCACCTTTCCGGAAAGAACCTGCCACCCGGCGCCAAGAATGTTCCGGAAACCGCGGCCCGCTCCGCGGGTGGACGGGCCGCTGGACGCTGGACGGCGGACGAGGGGCGAGGAGCGAGGAGCCGGGCGGCGGAGGAAGGGCGAGGGGCGAGGGGCGGGCTGAGCGGCGGAGGGCCGGAACGGACGGCGGCCGAAGGGCGACGGGCGAGGGGCCGGGTGGGCGGAGAGGTCAGCGGCGGACGGTGGGAGCGGTCGGATGGGTGGAGAGGTCGGGTGGGCGGAGGGGTCAGTGGTGGCCGGGTGGGAGGTTGGCGGGGGTGTCGATGTCGGTGCCGTCTGCGACGTCGCCGCATTCCAGCTGGGCGGCGCGGTGCTCACGGAGGTACGTCCGGGCACCCTCGTCGCCGCGTGCCGACGCGATCACGCCGGCCCAGTGCGCTCGCCCGAGAACTACCGGATGACCGGGCGCACCGTCGTACGTCGCGCGTGCCAACGCGTCCGCCCCGGCGCCGGACGTCACCCGTTCCACGGCGGCGACCGTCAGCCCGGGTACGTCCACCGGGACCACGACCACCGCGTCCGCAGCCGAGGCGGTCAGCTGGGTGAGGCCGGCGCGGAGGGAGGCGCTCATGCCCTCGGACCAGTCGGTTGCCTCGACGACCTCGACCGATTCGCCGGCGAGCGCCGCCCGAGCGCGGGAGGCCTCGGCGCCGACGACCACCAGGACCGGGGCACAGCCCGCCTCCGCCAGCAACCTCGCCGTACGGACGACCCACGCAACGCCGGCCGCGTCGCGGACGAGGGCTTTCGGCGTACCCATCCGGCGGCCGGCGCCCGCGGCCAGGACCAGGCCGGCGACGGCGGGCGGCGGCGTACCGGCGTTGTTCACAGCAGCAGCGTACTGATTTCACAGTCTGGGCAGTGGCGTCCACCACGCGAGCTCCGGCGTGGCACGATGTCTGCCGTGACAACGATCGCAGACGGCTCGAAGTCCCTTCCGCTGCTGTTCCTCGGGCAGAACACGGACCCGCACTCCGAGCGTGGCGTCGAGTGCCCGGGAGCGCTCCCGCCGGCCTCCGACCCGGACCTGGTGGAGCGGGCGCTGAAGGCGAAGGCGGCGCTCGGTGACCAGGTGTTCGTGCTCGGGCACCACTACCAGCGCGACGAGGTGATCCAGTTCGCGGACGTCACCGGTGACTCGTTCAAGCTGGCCCGGGACGCGGCGGCCCGGCCGGACGCGCCGTACATCGTGTTCTGCGGCGTGCACTTCATGGCCGAGTCCGCCGACATCCTCACCAACGACGCGCAGACCGTGATCCTGCCGGACCTCGCGGCCGGCTGCTCGATGGCCGACATGGCCCGGATCCAGCAGGTCGAGGCGGCCTGGGACGCGCTCGCGGACGCGGGTGTCGCGGACGTGACGGTGCCGGTCACGTACATGAACTCGAGCGCCGACATCAAGGCGTTCTGCGGCCGGCACGGCGGGGTCGTGTGTACGTCGAGCAACGCGGAGACCGCGCTGAACTGGGCGTTCGAGCGACCGGGGCGGTGGGGTGGGGAAGGAATCAAGCGCAGCGAGAAGGTGCTGTTCCTGCCCGACCAGCACCTCGGCCGGAACACCGCCGTACTGCAGCTCGGTCTGTCGCTCGAGGACTGTGTCGTGTACGACCCGCACAAACCGGGCGGCGGGCTGACGAAGGAGCAGCTGGCCGCGGCGAAGATGATCCTGTGGCGCGGGCACTGCTCGGTGCACGGCCGCTTCACCCCGGAGTCGGTCGACGACGTCCGCTCGCGGGTCCCCGGTGTGAACGTGATCGTGCACCCGGAGTGCCGGCACGAGGTCGTCACGAAGGCGGACCAGGTCGGGTCGACGGAGTACATCATCAACGCCCTGGAGAAGGCCGAGCCCGGTACGTCGTGGGCCGTCGGCACCGAGCTCAACCTGGTGCAACGGCTGGCGAAGCAGCACACCGACAAGAACATCGTGTTCCTGGACAAGACGGTCTGCTACTGCGCCACGATGAACCGCATCGACCTCCCGCACTTCGTCTGGGCCCTGGAGAACCTGGTCGCCGGCCACGTCGTCAACCCGATCAAGGTCGACGCCGACACCGAGCACTACGCCAAGGTCGCCCTCAACCAGATGCTCGCCCTCCCCGGCAAGACCGCCAAGGATTAGGTGGTGTCTGGTGATTCCGCGCCGTAGCGAGGAGGTGCCCGGTGCGGTAGCTCGGCGTGCGGGGGCGAAGGGGTCGATGCGGAGCATCGTGGCCTTTGCACCCGTGCGGCGAGGTGCCGTGCCGGGTGCCCCGCAGTAGGCGGGGAATCACCAGACACCACCTAGTCGGCGGGGACGCGGGCGGGTGAGTACCAGTCCGAGAGAAGGTCGGGGAGGCGGTCCGGGCCCCAGCGGTCGACCGGAGTGATGCGGCCGGTGAGGGTGGCGAGGCCGCGGGCGAGTTCGCCGACGACGTCGCCGCGCCACGGGACCGTGACGCCTTCCTCGGGGCCGACGATGACCGCCGGGCCGCCGCGGTCGACGCAGACGACGGGGCAGCCGGAGGCCAGCGCCTCGGTCACGGCCCAGCCGGCGGCTTCGCGGAACGCGGGCGCGAGCAGCGCGTCCGCGCGGAACATCGCGGCCAGCACCTCCTCGCGGGGCAGCGCGCCCATGAACTCGACCCGGTCGCGGACGCCCAACTGCCAGGCGAGGCTCTCGGCGCGTCCCCAGTCGGGGCCGTCGCCGATGATCCGCAGCTCCCAGCCGGCCGCCTCCGGACGGGCCAGCGCGCTGATCGCGAGCAGCACGCCCTTCCACGGGATCAACCGTCCGACGAACAACGCGGTCTTCACGTTCCGGCTGAACGGCTCGTACGGACCGGACGCGGTGAAGCGCCGGATCGCGACGTTCGGCTGGACGACGAGTTGCCGTGCGTACGGCGCGAACGCCTCCGCGACGTCGTTGTTCTGGGCAACCATCAGGTCCGCGGTCTGCGCCATCCGCCGGCCGGTGAGACGCCGCCGTACGCCGGTGTACGCCCGCCGTACCAGCTCCCCCACCACGCCCCGCGGCCCGAGCCAGTGCGCCATCGACAGCGGCGCGGTCGTCGACCCGCCGACGGGGCCCCAGATCACCTTCGCGGACGACTCCTCGATCACCCCGGCGCCCATCCAGTCCACCGCGAACGTCAGGTGGTGGATCACGTCGAACGAGTGCAGCGCGTGCAGCTCCCGCGCCGTACGGCGGGCAAGCCCCTGCCACAACGGGTAGTACCAGTACACGTCCGCGGGCCGCCTGCGCAGCCGGAGGATCCACCGAGGCATCTCCAGCGGTACGACCGTCAGCCCCGGCACCGGCCGCGCCGCGAGCTCCTCCTGGATCTCGTGCACGAACTTGCCCCGGGTCAGCAGCCAGACGTCATGGTCCCGCGCCGCCGCCTTCGCCCACGCCCACCCGGCGCCTGGCTCCGACCCGCCCGACGGCCGGCAGGCGTACGCGCTCAGCAGTACTTTCGGCCGGCCAGGCATCAGCTCATCCCCTCCAGGAGCCTGCGCAGATCGGTGCTGGAGGTGGAGGCGGTGTACGGGAAGTAGTGCACCTGTGCGCCGACCTCACCCAGCAGCCTTTCCAGTCTGGTCCCCTTTTCGGTTCCCTTCCAGTCGTCCCCTTTGAACAGGATGTCGTACCGGAGCTGTTGCCACATCTCGAACTTGTCGCTGGACCAGTCGGAAACCACCTCGTCGACCAGGTCCAGCGCCCGGATCACGTCCATCCGTTCGCCGTGCGGGACGACCGGCGGGCGGCCCTTGATCCGGGTCACCACGTCGTCCTCGACGACGCCCGCGATCAGGTGGTCGCAGTGCTCGCGGGCGCGGCGCAGGATGTTCAGGTGGCCGATGTGGAACATGTCGTACACCCCGGGCGCGTAGCCGACGACCGTCATGCCGGCACCCCCAGGACGGCCATCTCGCGGTACCACTTGCCGATCGCGGCGGCCAGGAAGAGAGCGTTCAGCAGCAGCAACGCGCCGTACAGCACGACGAACACGGACGGTGCGCCGAAGGCGAGGAAGACCAGGCAGAGGACGCCGTAGTCGGTCGGTGCGATCAGCAACGACTTGACCACGGAATCGCCGCGCTCGTTGGGTTTCGCGGCCGCGCCGTGCCGGCGGCGGAGCTGGTCGATCAGGATCAGGCCGAAGAACAGCACCGACGACAGGCAGACGTACGCCAGCGGCACCAGCAGCACGAGATGATTGCTGAAGGCGTCGAAGCGGTAGAACGAGATCAGTACGGCGCTGTGCAGCAGCACGATCTTCACCGCGTCGATCATGTGGTCGAGCCACTCCCCCAGCGGCGAGCCGCCGCCGCGCAGCCGGGCCAGCTGCCCGTCCGCGGAGTCCAGCCCGTACCCGAGCACGAGCAGCGCGGTCACCACCAGGGCGAGCCACCACGACGGGCGGACGGTTGCCACCAGCACGATCCCGACGAGGGAGCAGAACCCGGACGCGAGGCTGACCTGGTTCGGCGTCCGGCCGGCAAGGTACGCCGCGGCCGCGAGCACCCGGCCGATCCGGCGGTTCACGAACCGCGAGTACGCCGGCGTACCGGCGGACGGCTTCTGCGCCCGGGAGAGCCGCGCGACGGTGTCCTTCAGCCCGGTCATGGGGCCTCCCGGTCTGGACTGAGGAGCGCAGGGAGCGCAGCGACCGGAGCGACGAGGGAAGACCGGGAGGTCGAGCCCCATGACCCGCCGCGACGGAGTCGCGGCATCAGCGCCGTCATGCGACGGAGCTGCGCGACTGCCGCTGGTCGATCGCGGCGCGCAGGATCGGGCTGCGAGGCTGTCGGCCGGCGGGCAGCACGGTGATCAGCGCGGCCGGCAGTCCGGCCAGCTCCTCGACACCCAGCACGCCGTCCGCGGCACTCGCGGCGAACACGGTCTGTACCCCCAGTACGCCGGTCATCCGGTCCGCCTGGACGGCGTCCACGGCGACGACCTCGTCGACGCAGCGCAGGTGCCCGACGATCTGCGCCCGCTCCAGCTGCGGCACGAACGGCCGCCCGCCCCAGGCATCCAGCGCCCACTCGTCCGACAGCACCGCGACCACCAGCCGGTCACAGAACTGCCGCGCGCGCTCGAGCACGTCGACATGCCCGACGTGGAACAGGTCGAAAACCCCGGCAACGCATCCGATCCGCGGCAAACTGCCTTCCCCCAACACGAAATCCCGCATTCTTTCCTGCCCGACGCCGCCCCCTGCGTCTGGCGCGACTTTATACCGGGCGGGCACGACCCGCCCAACGTCCGGCGCTCGACCTGCCGCGGGCGGTGTGCCGGGCGATCGCATCGGTGTAGATCCTTTCCGTGGCCACCAGGTCACGCTCCGGTGTGAAGCGCTTCAGGTAGTCCTCGCGGGCTCGTTCGCCGCAGGCTATCGAAGTGACGGGATCAGCCACCAACCCGATCGCCTTGCGCAGTGCTTCCGGGTCGCCGGGCTCGGTCAGCGCGCCGGTCCGGCCGTCGTCGACGAGCTCGGCGAGCGCCCCGAGCCGGGACGCGACCACCGGCACTCCTTGTGCGAAAGCCTCCACGACCACGAGTCCGAACGTCTCATACGAACGGGCCGGTACGACGGCGGCGCGCGCGGATCGCAGCACATCCATGCCGTCGGCCCACGGTAGCTGACCGAGCACCTGAATCGACCGGTCCGTCCGGGCCCGTTCCGCTGCCGCGGCGCGCAGCGGTCCGTCGCCCACGACAACCAACCGGCCGAGCCCGGAATCCCATGCCTGCAGGAGATCCGCGAACCCCTTGTCCTCGCTCAGCCGCCCGAGGAACACCACCGCCTCCCCGGCTCCCGCACGTACCCCGGCGGGATGCGGTACGGCGTGCGGCTTCACCACGAACCGCTCCGCGTCGAACCCGGCGGCGACGTACCGGTCGCGGACGAACCCGGACGGTACGACGAACGTGTCGACGTACCGCTGCCACGTATGGAGGGTGTTGTGCACGCCGATGCTGGTCGCCAGCGGGAGCGTCTGGACGCGCGACTCGCGATAGCAGCCGTGCTTGACCGCCGCGACCGGAAGCTTGCCGACGCAGGATTCGCACGGGCGCCCGTCGCGCTGGAGGACCGCGTTCGCACAGAGCAGCCGGAAGTTGTGCAGGGTCGCGACGACGGGCAGGCCCAGCCGGTACGCCGCCCGTAGTACAGAGGCACTGAACAGCGGGAAAGTGTTGTGCACGTGCACCACGTCGGGCCGCTGCGCCTGCAATAGCTGTGTTAAATCGCGTTCCGCCGAAAATGACCAAACGGAACGAAACGGTAACAGTGCGCGATCTTTTCGGCCCATACCGGCGATGTCGTCGCTGTCCCGCGCGTAGAGGTCGATCTCATGGCCGGAGTTCCGCAACAAATCAACTGTTTGAGCAACAACGGTGTTCTCACCACTGGGTTGACCGGTCCGGTAACGGTTGTGCAGCATTGCGACCCGCATGGCACTACCTTAAGTCCCGCGGTAACTACAGCCTGGTCTCGCCCGCTCCCAGGAGAGTGCATTGAGGAAGTGGTGGTTGGCAGCGCTCCTCGCTGCCGGAGTCGCGGTGGTCGCGGTCGCCGTGCCGGTGATCGCGAACGAGCACAAGGCGACGACGACGGCGCGGTTCCAGGAGTCCGAGCAGGCCGCGGGCCGGGTGGTCCCGTCGCATCGCGCCGGCGCCATGCCCACGACGCCCACGACGCCCGCCGGGCGCCCGACCGGCCGGCCAACGGCCGCGCCGACCTCTGCGCCCAGCTCGAAGCCCGGATCGCACCGCACCGGTAAGCCGGGCAGTACGCCGACGACCGCCAAGCCGACGAAGCCGGCCGAGCCGAAGGTCCCGAAGCCGCCGGTGGTCAGCTCGGAGAAGGCCGGACCTGCCGTCGCCGGTCCGTGCGTCGGCGTGGTGATCAAGCCCGGGCAGGACGCGCAGTCGATCGTGAACTCCAAGCCCGCCGGTACGACGTTCTGCTTCGCCGCGGGGGTGCACCGGATCAGCAGCACGATCCGGCCGAAGGCGAACCAGGTCCTCGCGAGTGCGCAACGCGCCGTACTCACCGGGTCCGTTCCGTTGAGCGGCTGGGTCCGCTCGGGGTCGGCGTGGGTCGTCCGCGGGGTGCTGCCGGCGGCGTACGGCAAGAGCGGTGAGTGCGAGGACAACAAGGCCAACATCTGCTACCTGCGGGAGCAGCTGTTCCTCGACGGCGCCCACCTGACGCGGGTCGCGAGTGTGTCCGCGGTCCGGGCCGGGACGTTCTACGCCGACTACGCGGCGAACGCGGTGTACCTCGGCAGCAGCCCGTCCGGGCACGAGGTCGAGATGTCGAAGACCGCGACCGCGATCGAGTCGAACGCCCGCGGCGTCGTGGTCCGCGGGCTCACCATCGAGCACTTCGCCAGCGCACCGCAGGCCGGGGCGCTGGTCTCCGGTCCGGCCTGGAAGGTGACCGCGAACGACGTCTCCTGGAACCACGCGGTCGGCGTGATGCTGGTGGACGCCGACAACACGATCGTCGACAAGAACCTGATCCACCACAACGGGCAGCTCGGCCTCGGGCAGTACAGCTCGGCCGCCGCGAACGTGACCCGCAACGTGGTCAGCTCGAACAACACCGACGGCTTCTGGATCGCCGACTGGGAGTCCGGCGGCATCAAGTCGACCCGCTCGTCCGGGACCGTGAGTGGCAACGTGATCACGGCGAACAAGGGCATCGGGATGTGGGCCGACGTCGCCGACGACGGCCGCTCGATCGTCGGCAACCAGATCGTCGGCAACGCGGCGGACGGCATCCGCTACGAGATCAGCCGGAACGGCACCATCGAGGGAAACACGGTCACCGGCAACGGCTTCGGCACCGGCCGCGGCTCCGGTACGTCGCTGTGGGACGGCGGCGGCATCAACGTGAACACGTCGACCGGCGTCACGATCAAGGGGAACCGGGTCGCGGGCAATGTCAACGGCGTGACGATCCAGTCCCGGACCCGCGGCAGCGGGCCGTGGGGGACGTACCTGCTCCGCGACGTCCAGGTCAGCGGCAACACGATCGAGATGACCGGCGGCACCCAGGCAACCGGCATGGTCCAGAATTCGGGCGCCGAGGTACCGAGCGGCGAAGTGGTGTTCAGCGGCAACAAGTACGTGCTCGACAGCCTCGGCACCCAGCGGTTCGCGCGCTTCGGCCACAAGCTGACCGCGGCCGGCTGGCGGCAGGCGGGGCTGGACAAGGTCGGCAGCTTCCTCGCCAACTGACCGCTTGCCTTTCGCAACATATTTGTGCGCTACGTATTGCCATGACTACGTGACGTAGGGGTAACCTGCGTAGCGAAGCCGCGCCATGGGGGGTGCGCTCAGGGCTACCTGTGCCACCGGAGGCTCCGCTATGAAGACCGCATTTCTGGCAGTCGTTGTCGTCGGCACCGGCCTGGTTGCCGTCGGCCCGCTACCCGCGAACGGTGTGTCGCCGGACGTCGGCGATCAGGTCGTCGGCCTGCTGACCGGCGACGACCACGCCGTCGCCACGCCGCCGAACGACGGGACGTTCCGCACCGGGCCGGCCTTGGCGCCCGCCTGCGACGGCGTACCGATCGGCACCACCGACGACGCCGCCGCGATCGTCGACCAGGCACCGGCCGGTACGACGTTCTGCTTCAGCGCCGGCCTGCACCGGATCCGCGCCACGATCCACCCGAAGGCCGGCCAGGTCCTCGCCAGCGACGACGGCGCCGTACTCACCGGGTCCGTCCGCCTCAACCGCTGGGCACCGTCCGCCACCGCGTCGCGGGCCGCCTGGGTGACCACCGGCGTGCTGCCGCCGGCGTACGCGCAGACCGGGCAGTGCGAGGACGACAAGGCGAACATCTGCTACCTCCGCGAGCAGGTGTTCCGCGACGGCCGGCACCTGACCCGGGTGGCGTCCCGCGACAAGGTTGCCCCCGGCACCTTCTACGCGGACTACACCGGGAACGCCGTCTACCTCGGCGACAACCCGGCCGGGCACGCGATCGAGATGTCGAGTACGCCGGCCGCGATCGAGCCCGGCGGGAACAACGTCGTCGTCCGCGGGCTGACGATCGAGCACTTCGCCACTCCCCCGCAGTCCGGGGCCGTCGTACTCGGGCTCGGCTGGCACGTGTACGCGAACGACATCGGCTGGAACCACGCCGTCGGGGCGATGCTGGTGAACGCCGACAGCGCCGTACTGGAGAGGAACCGGATCCACGACAACGGGCAGCTCGGCGTCGGGCAGTACAGCACGCTGAAGGGCACGATCGCGGCGAACGAGGTCAGCGGGAACAACACCGACGGCTTCTGGATCGCGGATTGGGAGTCCGGCGGGATCAAGACCACCTGGTCGTCCGGCGGCTCGGTGGTCGGCAATCTGATCGCAGACAACCTGGGCATCGGGCTGTGGAGCGACGCGTACGACGACAGCCGGACGTTCGCGAGCAACCTGATCGCCGGCAATGCGGCCGACGGGATCCGCTACGAGATCGGCCGCAACGGCGTGATCGCGAACAACACGGTCAGCGGCAACGGCTTCGGCACCGGGCGCGGCTCCGGTACGTCGCTGTGGGACGGCGGCGGGATCAACGTCAACACGTCGTCGAACGTCCAGGTCCGCGACAACGTGGTGGCGAACAACGTGAACGGGATCGCGATCCAGTCCCGCACCCGGGGCTCGGGTCCGTGGGGCCAGAACCTGCTCCGCGACATCGTTGTCTCCGGCAACCAGGTGACGATGCGCGGGGGGACCGCCGCGACCGGGATGGTGCAGAACTCCGGCGCGGCGATCCCGGCCGGCGCGGTCACCCTCGACGACAACGTCTACATCCTCGACAGCCTGACGGCGGACCGCTTCCAGAAGACGGGCCAGTGGTACACCGCCAAACAGTGGCAAACCACCGGCCAGGACACCTCCAGCACCTTCACCCTCGGCACAGCAGTCCTGAACGCAACCGGCATCCTCACCATCGTGCCCAGCTAATGGAGCAGGGCAGTTGTGTGGGTGATCAAAAGGTCCCGGAAGACGTCCGAGTCGCGGAGGTCGGGGGTGAAGATGGTTTCTACTGACAGAAGGGCATCTACCAGTTTGGTGGGGGTGGTGGCGCCGGCGACCGTGGATCGGAGGCGGGGGGCCTGGGGGTCGTCGAGGTCGGGGGTGCGGAGGACGTAGACCATCCAGGCGGCGACCGCGAGCGAGATCGTGTGGGGTTCGGCGCCGGCTGCGAGGCGGTCGCGGACGGTGCCGAGCATGCGGACCGGGAGTTTGACCGAGCCGTCCATCGCGACCTGGCGGGTGCGGTGCTTGAGGGCCGGGTTCTCGAAGCGTTCCAGCACCGTCTCGCCGTACGCCGGCAGGTCGAGGCCGTCGGGTGGTGTCAGCGTCGGGATCACGTCGTCGGTCATCAGCTGCCGGGCGAGGCCGCCGAGCTCCTCGTCGCGGACCGCCTCCGCGATCGTCTCGTACCCACGCAGGGCACCGAGGTACGCGAGCATCGAGTGGGTCGCGTTCAGCATCCGCAGTTTCGCCTGCTCCCACGGCGCGACATCGGCGGTCAGCACCGCGCCGCCGCGTTCCCACGCCGGCCGCGGACCGGCGAACTCGTTCTCGATCACCCACTGCAGGAACGGCTCCGCGACCACCACCGCCTCGTCGCGCACCCCGAGCATCCGGGCCGCCTCGTCCCGGTCCGCGGCGGTGGTCGCCGGCACGATCCGGTCGACCATGCTCGCCGGGAACCGGGTCGCCTCGAACGCCGGCGGAACCTTGCCCAGGGCATCGAAGTAGTCCGCCACCAGCTTCCGCAGGAACGGCCCGTTGGCGACCAGGTTGTCGCAGGACAGGATCGTCAACGGCTCGTCCCGGCGGGCGAGCGCCGCGGCCAGCTGGCCGACGACGGTCCGCGGCGGCCGCCCGGCCAGGTCGGCCCGGATCTCCGGGTCGTCCAGGTCGAGCCCGTCGCCCGCGGCCCGGTACCCCTTCTCGGTCACGGTCAGCGTGACCACCGACACCGCCGGGTCCGCGATCCGGGCGACCACGGCCTCCGGGTCCTCGGGCGCGGTCAGTACGTCGCGGATGCTGCCGATCACCTGGATCGACGGATCGCCGAGTCCGCGTTCGAGTACGGAGTACAGCCCGTCCTGCGGCGCGAGCTGGTCGCGGACCGTGCCGGAGCGCTGGCTCACCCCGGTGATCCCCCAGCGGGTCTCGCCGGTCGCGACCGCCGCGCGTTCGGTGACGACGGCCTGGTGGGCGCGGTGGAACGCGCCGATCCCGAGGTGCACGATGCCGACCGACACCGCGTTCGGGTCGACCGCCGGGGCGACGGGCAGATGGGTGAGACTCAGCCTGGTCAAGCGTCACTACCTTTCACTCTGAGGGTGCCGGTCCGGTCGAGTCCCGGACGATCAGTTCCCCGTGCAGATCCCCGTGGGCGGTGGTCGCGGCGTCCGGGTCGTCCAGGAGCGTGAGCAGCAGCTCGACCGCGAGCCGGCCGGCCTCCTGCTTCGGCAGCCGGACCGTGGTCAGCGCCGGCCGGGCCATCCGGGACATCGCGATGTCGTCGACGCCGACCACGCTCAGGTCCCCGGGCACCGAGATGCCGCGGCTGTGCAGCCGGGCCAGCAGGCCGATCGCGACCAGGTCGTTGTAGGCGACCACCGCGGTCGCGCCGGTCGCTGCGACCTGGTCCGCGGCCGCCATTCCGCCCTCGTACGTCGGCGCGAAGTTGCCGACCGGGGCGAGCTCGACGTGCAGCGCCTGGACCGCGTTCCGCAGGCCGACGCCGCGGTGCTGGGTGGACCAGGACGACGCCGGTCCGCCGACCCAGGCGATCCGGCGGTGGCCGAGGGCAACGAGGTGCGCGACGGCCTGCCGCATCCCGTCCTCGTTGTCGTAGTTGATCCCGGGCAGTCCGGCCACCACGCGGTTGACCAGGACGACCGTGGTGTCCTGGGCGATCGCGGCCAGCTCCTCGTCGCTGCCGCGCGGCGAGCACAGGACGACGCCGTCGACCTGCTTGGACAGCGCCCGGACCAGGCCCGACTCGGCGGTCGGGTCCTCGTCGGTGTCGGCGACGAACACCGCGACGTCGTGCCGGCGGGCGCGTGCCTGGATGCCCTTGGTCAGGCTGGCGAAGAACGGGTTGGCCAGGTCCGGCACCACCAGGCCGATGGTTCCGGTGCGGCCGGTGATCAGGCCGCGGGCGGCCCGGTTCGGCGCGTACCCGAGCTGCTCGACGGCCGCCGCGACCCGGGCGCGGGTGGCGTCGTTGACCATGCCGGGCAGCGACAACGCACGTGACACGGTCGAGGCCGACACTCCGGCCAATCGCGCCACGTCCCTGATCGTCGCTGCCACACCCATCTCCTCTACCGGTCCGCTTGAGTCTGCAATCGGTTGCACCCTGTGTCAAGAACCCGGGTATTGTGCGGGCAGCCCCCGGCTGCAATCCTTTGCAGTGCCGTTTCAGCTGACTGGAGGACAGATGCCGAAGGCCTTGCAGCCCCACCCGGACCGCGCCCTGCCGGCCGGACCGGCGCGTGACGTCGCGCGCCGGGTCCACGACTCGACGAAGGACCTGCCGCTGCTCTGCCTGCACGGCCACGTCGACGTCGGGCTGTTCGCCACCGACGCGCCGTTCGGCGACCCGGCCGAGCTGCTGGTCGTCCCGGACCACTACGTGACCCGGATGCTGGTCTCCCAGGGCGTCTCCCCGGACAAGCTCGGCCTGCCCCGCCGGGACGGCGGGCAGACCGCCGAGCCGCGGGAGATCTGGCGCGAGTTCTGCGCCAACTGGCATCTGTTCCTCGGTACGCCGAGCCGGTACTGGCTGGAGCACGAGTTCGCCGAGGTCCTCGGCCTGACCGTGCACCCGTCCGCGGAGACCGCCGACGAGCTGTACGACCAGATCATGGCGCGGCTCGCGGAGCCGGAGTTCCGCCCGCGGGCGCTGCTCGACCGGTTCAACATCGAGCTGATCTCCACCACCGACGCCGCCACCGACGACCTCGCGCAGCACGCGAAGCTCGCCGCGGACCTGCCCGGCCGGGTGGTCCCGACGTTCCGCCCGGACGCAGTCGCCCACGTCGACCGGGACGGCTGGCCGGACCTGATCGCGCGGCTCGGCGAGCTCGCCGACATCGACACCACGACGTACGACGGGTTCCTGCGGGCGCTCCGGCAGCGGCGGCAGGCCTTCATCGACGCTGGTGCCCGCGCTACTGATCACGGTCACCTGAGTGCGGCCGCCGTACCGCTCAGCGGCGCCGAGGCGGCCCGGATCTACGCGGGGGCGTTGAAGGGCGACGTGACCGCGGAGGACGCCGCTGTGTTCGCGGGGCACATGCTGTTCCAGTTCGCGGTGATGTCGGCCGAGGACGGGCTGGTCATGCAGTTGCACCCCGGCGTACTGCGGGACCACGACCCGGCGATCTTCGCGACGTACGGGCCCGACCAGGGGCACGACATCCCGGTGGCGACCGAGTTCACCCGGTCGCTGCGGCCGCTGCTCGAGCGGTTCGGGCATGCGGACGGGTTCCGGCTGGTGCTGTTCACCGTGGACGAGACGGTCTACTCCCGGGAGCTCGCGCCGCTGGCCGGCGTCTACCCCGCCGTACGGCTCGGGGCGCCGTGGTGGTTCCTGGACAGCCCGGACGGCATGCGCCGGTTCCGTGAGCTGGTGACCGAGACGGCCGGGTTCTACAACATGTCCGGCTTCGTCGACGACACCCGCGCGTACCTGTCGATCCCGGCGCGGCACGACCTGGCCCGGCGGATCGACGCGGGGTACCTGGCCAACCTCGTCGTACAGCACCGGCTGGACGAGGACGACGCGCTGCAGGTCGCGAGGGCGCTCGCGTACGACCTCGCGAAGGACACCTACCTGTCGAACAGGTAGTCTCACGCAATCTTGCCGAAGGGATTGCGATGAGGCGTGGGGCCGTCGCGGCTGCTGGTGCCGCGGTGTTGTTGGTGTCGGGCTGCTCGAGCAAGGGAGCCGTTCCCGAGCCCACGCAGGTCGTGACCGTCACGGTCCCCACCGCTCCCCCGGCCGCGGCCGGCGCCGTACTCGGACCGACAGGCCCGAGTACGGCGAAGCCCTGCAGCGGTACGGCGATCCCGGTCGGCACCGACCCGCAGTCGATCATCGACGCCGCCCCGGCCAACACCACGTTCTGTTTCACGCAAGGCGTGCACCGGCTGTCGAAAGCGATCCAACCGCGGACAGGTGACACGCTCGGCGGGCGCCCCGGTGCAGTGCTGAGTGGGGCCGTCAGCTTGACCGGCTGGAAGCGCACAGGCACCAGTTGGTCCGTGCAGGGCGTGCTGCCACCGGCGTACACGCTCAAAGGCCAGTGCGAGGACAACAAGACGAACCCGTGCCAACTGGGCGAGCAGCTGTACCTCGACGGCAAGCACCTCACCCGGGTGATGAGCCTGCCCCAGGTCAAGCCCGGCACGTTCTACGGCGACTACAGCACCAACATCCTGTACGTCGGTGACGACCCGACCGGGCATCTCGCCGAGCTGGCGCGCGCCCAGACCGCGATCGCGAACACGGCCGAGAACGTGACCGTCACGGGCCTGACGATCGAGCACTTCGCCAGCCGCCCGCAGGCCGGCGCGCTGCAGGCCGGCCCCGGCTGGAAGGTGCTCTCGAACGAGGTCCGCTGGAACCACGCCATCGGCATCATGGTGAGCCAGGGCGACCGGGCCGAGGTCAGCCGGAACACTGTCGCCGACAACGGCCAGCTGGGCATCGGGCAGTACAAGTCCGCCGACGTCCGGATCAGCGCGAACCTCGTCACCCGCAACAACACCGACGGGTTCTGGATCGCGGACTGGGAGTCCGGCGGGATCAAGTCCACCCGGTCCTCCGGCGAGGTCAGCGGCAACGACATCGTCGCGAACCGGGGCATCGGGATGTGGAGCGACATCGCCGAGTACGACCGGCGGATCACCGGGAACCGGATCCGCGACAACGCGGCCGACGGCATCCGGTACGAGATCAGCTACGCCGGCGTGATCGACCAGAACGTCGTCGAGCACAACGGGTTCGGCACCGGCCGCGGGTCCGGCGGCACGCTCTGGGACGGCGGCGGGATCAACGTCAACACGTCGTCCGACGTCCAGGTCCGGGGCAACCTGATCAAGGACAACCGGAACGCGCTGTCGATCCAGTCGCGGACCCGGGGCGACGGGCCGCGCGGCACGTACGTCCTGAGGAACGTGCTCGTCGAGGGCAACCTGTTCGTGATGACCGACCCGTCGTCGACGCTCGGCGTGGTGGAGAACAAGAAGTCGCCGACGCAGCCCGGCGCGATCACCTTCCGCCGGAACAGCTACCAGGGCGCGGACAAGTTCGCCTACCACGGCAAGTCGCTGACCTGGTCGCAGTGGCAGCAGTCCGGCTTCGACAAGGACTCAGTGAGCAGCTGACCGTCTTCGGTTGCGCAGCCGGTCCGCGTCGCAGATCGCGGCCGCGACCAGCAGGTGCAGCGTCATCGACGACAGGTCGGACAGACCGCTCTCGTTCAGCGAGGCGACGGTCACGTAGCCGAGCAGCACCGCGCCGCAGGCCCTGACGTACGGCGTGGGCGCGCGGAGGACCGAGATCCACGCGACGATCAGCGCGACCGCGACGATCGCGACCGCGAGCAGGCCGGTCTCCCAGTACAGGCTGAGCCAGCTGTTGTCGATCGCCATCACGCCGATGTTGCCCTCGCCGGTGAGCAGCAGGATCCGCTTGTTGCCGAGACCGTGGCCGATGATCATGGTCTGCGTCGAGACCTTCTCGTCGATGACCGCCTGCCAGCTCGTCGTCCGGCCACTCAGCGAGGTGATCTGCTGCGTGCCCTGGCCGCGCAGCAGCCAGGTGTGCAACGACCCGATCGTCAGGAACGCGAGCCCGAGCAGCCCGGGGACCACCAGGCAGGCGATCCGGCCGAGCCACGTCTTCCGGGTGACGATCAGCGCGACCACCAGGCCGGCCGCGACCGCCGCGGCCGCCGTCCGGGTCCGGCTGGCCGCGACCAGGATGCCGCCGAGCCCGATCAGCGCCACCGCGGGCAGCGTGGCCAGTTTGCGGCAGATCAGGCCGACCAGGGCGAGCCCGAGCATGATCGCGCCGACCTCGCCGACGCGCGGCGGCAGCATCGGGATGATCACGCCCTGCAGGCGGTAGCCCGCGCCCAGGGTGCGCAGCGGCCGCCACGCCTCCGACGGCGAGTACGCGAGGCTCAGTACGACGGTTGCCCCGAGCAACAGGTGTGCCCACAGGTGCGCCCGGACCAGCCGCTCCGGTACCCGGACCAGCGGACGCCAGAGCAGGAAGACCAGCACCAGCCCGATCAGGAACCGGGCCAGCCGGGTCAGCGGCCCCATCGGCTCGGCCAGCAGGAACGCTGTCGCGCACGCGAACAGCACGTACATCACATAGAGCCAGCTGGCCGGGTTCACCCGGGTCCGGAACCCGGGTTTGGTGGCCGCGATCGCGACCAGGAAGACCGCACCGAGCAGCAGGCCCTTCGCCATGCTGTTCGTGGACCCGGTGTCGCCCTGCGGCGACGCCACCCGGGACGACCACGGCTGCACGCCGAGCACGAACAGGCACCACAGCATCAACCAGAACCAGGCCGGTCGCTCGTTCGTGTTCTCGACCGTGCCTGGGACGGGTGGCGCCAGCGTTGCCTGCATCAGTCCAGCGGCTTGTAGTTCAGCGGGATGCCCAGCGTCTCGTCCTGGGTCGCCGTGCCGATCAGTACGACGCCCAGCACCGGAGCGCCGGCGAACTGCAGCGCACCGGTCAGCCGGGCGACGTCCATCTCCTTGTCGAGGCCGACCTGGACGACCAGCACCGACGCGTCGACGGCCGCGGCGAGCGGCGAGATCCCGTGCCGGCCGACCGACGCCGGGCCGTGGACGACCACGGAGTACCCGGGCGGCAGGTCCGCGACGATGCCGGGCACCAGCGACGGGCCGACCGCCTCGGCGGTCTCCTCGTGGTTGAGGCCGGGCGGCAGCACGTACAGGTCCGCGACGGTACCGGGCCGGAACAGCTTGCGGGCGCGGATCGCGCGGGTGGCCGCCGGCTCGTTGACCAGGTCGGTCAGCCCTTCGTGGCCGGTGAGGTGCGGGAGGACCGGCGTACCTTCGATGTCGGCGAGGACCAGCAGGGTCTCGCGGCCGTCGCGGGCGTTCGCCTCGGCCATCGCGAGCGCGATACCGGCGGAGTTCGGGGTCGGGGAGGCGGACACGACCAGCAGCGCGCCCGGGCTGCCGCCGGCGACCGCGCGCGGGTTCAGCTCCCGCCGCGCCAGCGCACCGCTCGCCTCGGCGCCGAGCGCGGTGATCTCGTACTGCGGGAGCTCCGGGGCGGACCGCTGCCAGAACCGGCGGCGGTGTCCCTCGGAGGCCGCCATCACCGGGGCGCTCGAGGCCCGCGCCGCCTGGTCCCGGGTCAGGATGTACGGCGTCAGGTGCGAGCGGAGCAGCGCGAGGCCGAAGCCGAGCACCAGGCCGAGGATGCCGCCGACGAGGATGTCGCGGGCAACCATCGGCGACGACGTGGCCGTGTCGGTGGTGGCCGGCGCGACCAGCTGGCTCGCGGCGCCGACGGCCGACAGCGCCTTCAGCATCGCGGCCGCGTCGTCGGCGGCCTGCCGGGCCTCGGTCGCGAGGCCGACCCGCTGGTCGCGCAGCGCCGCCGCGGTCTGGTTGTCGCCACGTCCGACGGCCTCGTTGATCTGGCTGACGAGGCTGCGGGACTGCGCGGTCGCGGTCTTCGACCGGGCCTGCGCCTGCTCGGCCAGGTTCGTGAGCAGGCTCTTGGCCTCGTTGTTGCGCTGCGCCAGGTAGGCCGCCGCGATCGCGTTCGCCCGGTCGACGGCCTTCTGCGCGGTCGGACCGTCGGTGCTGATCAGGTACGCGTTGTCGGTGACCGCCTTCACCTTGGTCGCCGCGGCCAGGTCCTGGAGGGTCTTGTCGTCGCTCGGCATCCCAAGGGACTTGACCACGGCTTTCAGCAGCGTCGGGCTGGCCATCACCCGGGCCTGGGTCTCGGCCGGCAGGTCCATGCCGAGCGGGCCGGTCTTGTCCGCGCCGGCGGACAGCTTCCCGACCAGGGCCGGCGGTACCGCGGGGCCGATCACCAGCTGACTGGACGCGGTCCAGCGCGTGGTCTGCGAGAGCGCGAACACCGAGCCACCGAGCAGCCCGAGGAGCACGCAGCCCATGATCAGCCACTTCTGCCGCAGCAGTGACTGGGCGGTCTCCCGCCAGACCACAGTGCCCGGTTCCATGCAGTACCTCGCTCGAGTCGATCACGGCCAGCGCCCCAGGATATCCACAGGCCGCGGCGGCCAGGGCAGACGATCTCGCTCCGGTGCTCTACTCTCTGTCCGGGGGAGCTTCGGAGAAAGCTTGTGTACGGCGTCGTGAGGCGGCGCCGGATTGTCCTAGGGGGGACATGACGAAACGACCGCTGTTCACCCGGCTGCGCCTTCAGCTGGGCATCGCCGGGACCGTGCTGGCCGTCGCAGGGACGCTGCTGCTCGCGCCACCGGCGCAGAGCGTGGAGGCGTCGCTGTCGGCGGTCGACAGCTCGAGCTGGCAAACCAACGCCAGCGTGCAGGGTCTCGCGGTCGCCGGCGGCAAGGCGTACGCGGGCGGGCGCTTCACCAGCGTCCGGCCGCCGGGCGCCGCGGCCGGCACCGGCGAGGTCGCCCAGGCGTACCTGGCGGCCTTCGACGCCGACACCGGCGACCTGGTCACCGCGTTCAACCCGGTGCTGAACGGTCAGGTCTACGCGGTCGCCGCCTCGGCGGACGGCTCGCGGATCTTCGTCGGCGGCGACTTCACCACGGTCAACGGCCAGACCCGGAACCGGATCGCCGCCTTCGACACGGCCACCGGCGCCCTGGTCGCGAACTGGAAGCCGTCGGTCTCGTACCGGGTGAAGACCATCGCTGTCTCCGGGACGACGGTGTACTTCGGCGGCTCGTTCGGCCTGGTGAACGGCCAGACCCGCAACCGGCTCGCCGCGGTCACCACCGACACCGGCACGCTGTTGCCGTGGGCGCCGGACGTGAACGGCGACGTGTACGCCGTGGACGCCGCCGATGACGCGTCGAAGGTGTACGCGGGCGGCCAGTTCAGTACGGTCAACGGCACCAGCCAGAACACCGTGACGAGCCTCGACCCGGTGACCGGCGCCGTCCTGCCGTTCCCCGGCGCGTCCGCCGTACCGCCGCCGAACGGGTCCTGCACGACCCGCGTGAAGACCATCGACGCGAGCGGCGACACCGTGTACTTCGGCAACGGCGGTGACGGTGGCGGGTGCTTCGACGGCACCTGGGCGGTCGACATCGCGACCAACACGCTGAAGTGGAAGAACCAGTGCCTCGGCGCGACCGAGGCCGTCAAGGTCGTGAACGGCTGGCTCTACAAGGGCTCCCACGCGCACGACTGCGCCAACCAGGGCGCGGGCGGTTTCCCGCAGGGCTTCGACTACCGGTTCCTGCTGTCCGAGAAGCTGTCCGACGGCTCGCTCGGCCCCTGGTACCCGAACACCGACGCCGACCCGAACAGCGTGACCAACGTCGGCCCGCTGGCGTTCGCGACCGGCGGCGACGACCTGTGGGTCGGCGGCGACTTCCTGCACGTCAACGACGCACCGCAGCAGGGCCTCACGCACTTCACCAACGCGCTCCCCGGTGCGGCTCCGGCCAAGCCGGCCAAGTTGACGCCGTACAGCGTCCGTCCGGGCGCGGTGCAGATCAACTTCCCGACCGTGGTCGACAACGACGACAGCACGCTGACCTACCGGCTGCTCCGTGGCTTCAGCAACACCACGATCGCCACCTGGACGGTCAAGTCGACGCCCTGGGACCGCCCGTGGATCCACTACACCGACACCGGCGTGACGCCCGGTGAGTCGACGAACTACCGCGTCGAGGTCACCGACGGCAGTACGACGATCCGCGGCAACTACTCCGACCCGGTCACGGTCGCCACAACCGCGTCCACGGCGTACGACCAGATCGTCAACGCGGACGGGCCGCAGGCGTACTGGCGGCTCGGCGAGGCGGCCGGTGCGACGACCTCGGTCGACTCCTCCGGGCAGAGCAACACCGGCCCGTTCACCGGCGTCACGCTCGGTGGTCCCGGTGCGATCGCGGGCAACACCGCGATGACGACCAGCACCACGACCGGGCGGATGGTCGGCGCGAAGGCGTCCAGCATGCCGCAGCAGTTCACGGTCGAGGCCTGGGTCAAGCAGAGCGGGCTCAACCGCGGCGGCCGGATCATCGGGTTCGGCAACGGGAAGACCCAGAGCACCGCGATCAACGACCGGATGCTGTACATGCGGACCAACGGCGCGATCGTGTTCGGCGTCAACGACGGCGCGCAGCGCACGCTGACCAGCCTGTCCGGCAAGAACGACGGCAACTGGCACCACGTGGTCGGGACGTACGACAACGGCGCGATGAAGTTGTACGTCGACGGCGTGCTGAGCGGCAGCGCCCAGGTGGGACAGGCGTCGCTGTACTACGGATGGTGGCGCGTGGGGTACGACAACAACAACTCGTGGCCGGGCGGCGGTGCGACGCAGACCGGGATGGGCATCGACGAGGCGGCGGTCTACCCATACGCGTTGACCGGCGCTCAGATCCAGTCTCACTACGCGGCCAGGTGAAAAGGCTTCTCTAGCACAAAGTCATAACGCGCGCAGGAGACTCGCTTCCAGTGGGCCTCCTGCAGCGCTAATGTCCGACGCTGGTGCGTGATGAGGCACGCGCTGTAGGACCCCGCCTGTGTTAGGACACAAATGAAGAAGTTAGTGCTGGCCGTTGTCACTGCCGCGGCCGTTCTGGCCGCTGCGCTGATCCCGTCGGGACCGCCGGTGCAAGCGGCGACGCCGGGCTTCGCGTCCGCGGTGTCGGCGATCAAGCAGACCTCCTGGCAGACCAACAACAGCGTGAACGCGCTGGCGATCGCCGGGGACACCGTGTTCGCGGGCGGGCTGTTCACCAGGCTGCGGCAGCCGGGGATGGCCTCCGGGCAGGCACCGGAGACGAAGCGCTCGTACGTCGCCGCGTTCAACCGCAAGACCGGTGCGCCAACGGCCTTCGCGCCGGTGCTGAACGGCCCGGTGTACGCGATCGCCACCAGCCCGGACGGGAAGTGGGTCGTGATCGGCGGCGACTTCACGATGGTGAACGGCGTCCGGCGCAGCAAGATCGCGATGTTCTCGGTCGCCACCGGCAAGCTCGTCGCCGCCTGGGACCCGGTGGTCGCCGCGCGCGTGAAGGCGCTGGCCATCTACGGCAACAGCGTGTTCGTCGGCGGGGCCTTCGGCAAGATCGACGGCGTGGTCCGCAACCGGCTCGGCGCGGTCCGGCTGATCCAGGGCGACCTGCTGCCGTGGAACCCGAACGCGAACGCCGACGTGTACGCCGTCGACGTGTCCGACAACGGCACCCGGGTCTTCGTCGGCGGCCCGTTCAGCACGATCGGCGGCAAGGACCACTACTCGCTGGCGATGCTGAACAACACCACCGGCGCCGCCTTCGACTTCCCCGCCGCGGCCGCGATCCCGAAGCCGACGGCGACCTGTACGACGCGGGTCAAGGACATCGACACCCTCGGTGACAACGTGTACGTGTCCAACGGCGGCGACGGGTCCGGCTGCTACGACGGCGTACTGGCGGCGTCGGTGTCGACCGGCAAGCTGCTGTGGAAGAACACCTGCCTGGGCGCCACCGAGGCGATCAAGGCGATCGGGAACTGGCTGTACAAGGGCTCGCACGCGCACAACTGCAGCTCGTCACCGAACGGCTTCCCGGACGGCACCGGCACGCACTACCTGCTGGTCGAGAGCACGATCAACGGCAACCTCGGGCCGTGGTTCCCGAACACCGACGCGAACCTGAAGAGCACCACGAAGGTCGGCCCGCTGGCGATGGCCGGCACCGACACAGACCTGTGGGTCGGCGGCGACTTCCTGCACGTGAACGGCAAGCTGCAGGTCGGCATCACCCACTTCACGAACGCGCCCGGCGGCGCGGCTCCCGCCGTACCGAAGGCTCCGACGCTGACCGCGACGACGGCCGGCCGGGTGTACGTGAGCTACGCCGACTCCTACGACGTGGACAACCTGACGCTGACCTACAACGTGTTCCGCGGTTCGCTGAACATCGGGTCGGCCAAGTACACGACGTACTTCTGGCAGCCGCGCAAGACCTACCAGGTCGTCGACCGCGGGCTGAAGCGCGGCTCGACGTACTCCTACCACGTCGAGGTGCACGACGGCCGCAACATCATGAAGGGCGCCACCGCCTCGGTGAAGATCCCGTAACTGTCCCTTCCCGATCGACACCCTCAGTCGTAGCTTGGTGACTGGGGGTTCGATCATGGGGACAAGACTCTTCGTTGCGTTGGGCATCGGTGGACTCGTACTGGGGGTACTCCCACCGGAGCCCGCGCACAGCACCGGAGCGAGACTGACGGCCGTGGCCGCCGCGAGCTGGCAGACCGATGCCAGCGTGCTCGGCCTGGCCGTTGCCAGGGGCAAGGTGTACGTCGGCGGCCGGTTCACCACCGTCCGTCCGCCGGGCGCGGCGCCCGGTACCCGCGAGGTGACCCGGACCTACCTGGCCGCGTTCGACCAGCGCACCGGCGCGCTCGACGCCACGATGAACCACGACCTGAACGGCTTCGTCTGGGCCGTGGTCGCGGCGCCCGACGGTTCCAGGGTGTACGTCGGCGGCGACTTCACCCGCGTCGACGGTCTGGTCCGGAACCGGCTCGCCGCCTTCGACACCGCGACCGGCCGGCTGGTCCCGACCATCGCGCCGCGGGTGTCGTACCGGGTGAAGGCCCTCGCGATCGGCCGGACCAGCCTGTACTTCGGTGGCTCGTTCGGGCTCGTGAACGGCGTGACCCGGAACCGGGCGGCGGCGATCAGCACGGTCACCGGCGCGCTGCTGCCGTGGAACCCGGACGCGGACGACGACGTCTACGCGATCGACGTTGCCGACGACAACTCGCGGGTCTACCTGGGCGGGACGTTCGCCACGCTCCGCGGGAGGAGCCGCTGGGCGGTGGCCAGCGTCAACACGACGATCGGGGTGCTGCTGCCCTTCCCCGCGGCGTCCGCCGTACCGCTGCCGAGCAGCACCTGTGTCTCGCGGGTGAAGGACATCGAGACGTCCGGCAGCCGGGTGTTCTTCGCCGACGCCGGCGACGGCCGGGGCTGCTTCGACGGGACCTGGGCCGCGGACGTTGCCACCGGCAAACTCCTCTGGAAGAGCAGCTGCCTGGGCGCGACCGAGGCGCTGGCGATGGTGGACGGCTGGCTGTTCAAGGGATCGCACGCGCACAGCTGTCCCGGTACGTTCGCCGACGGCAGCGGCACCCACTTCCTGCTGCTCCAGAACCCGGCGACCGGCGCCCTCGGCCCGTGGTTCCCGAACACGAACGGCGGCCCGCCGACGCTGGTCGGACCGCTCGTCGCGGCCAGTGGCGGGAGCGATCTGTGGGTGGGCGGCGACTTCACCGAGGTCAACGGTGCCGGGCAGCAGGGGCTGACCAGGTTCACCAACCTCGGCCCCGGCGCCGCGCCACTGCGGCCGGCGGTCCCGACCCTGTCCCGTCCGGCGATCGGTCAGGTGCGGGCCACGGTCCGGGCCTCGCTCGACAACGACGACGTACGGCTCACCTATCGCCTGCTCCGCGGTGCGTCGAACACGGTCGTGGCCACCACCCGGGCCAGTTCCGCGTTCTGGTACCGCCCCGACGTCACGCTGACGGACACCACGGCGCCGACGAGGACCACTCAGAGCTATCGCATCGAGGTGTCCGACGGGCATCACGTCGTACGCGGCGGGTACGCCACCGTCACTGTGCGCTGATCCGCCGGTGGGCGGCGATGGCTCGGTGGGCCTCGTTCCACCACAGCAGCAACGTGGCGAACGAGGCGCCGGCCAGGCCCCACGCCGCGCCCTTCGGACCCCACAGGTACGCGCCGGAGATGCCGCAGACGATCAGGATCACCGACGAGATCAGCCGGACGCGCAGGCCGCGGGTGGCGGCGGTGAGGGCGCGGAGGATCGCGAAGGCGCCTGCGTTCGAGGCGCCGAGGGCCTGCAGCAGGATGACCGGGATCAGGACCGTGTGCGCCTGGGTCCAGACGCCGGGGCCGAGGAGCTCGCGGCCGACGACGGCCGGTAGCAGCAGGAAGACGGCGCCCCACGCGAGCGCCCCGGCGCCGACGCCGAACGAGATCGCCAAGCCGACCAGCCAGAGCCTCCGGTACGAGTGCTTGAGCGCCCGGGCCGCCTCGGGGACCGAGATCATCCGGATCCCCTGGTTGAGCACGTTGACCGGACCGAGCAGGACCTGCGCGCCACGGATGCCGGCGGTGGCGACCAGGCCGGCGGCCGCGGTGATGCCGAGCATGTAGACCTGGATGGTGCCGGAGACCGCGAGCATCTCCCCGACGTACTTCGGGCTCAGGTCCCAGTTGCGCTGCACCCATTCGCGGATCAGCTGGCGGCGGGGCGCGACGCCTGCTTGGAACCGGCCGGCTGTCGCGGCGATCACCGCGCCCAGGCCCCAGGCGAAGGTGAGGGTGAAGGCTGAGGTGGTTCCGGTCAGGTAGAGGGCAGCGAAGATCGCGAGCATGGCGAGCAGCCAGATCAGGTCGTTGATGAAGGCTTTCTGGCCTTCGCCGACGACGAAGAACGCCCACCGCCACGCGTCCTGGAGGAGCAGGCCGGGCATGGTGAGGGCGAAGGCGAGCAGGACGCCCTTCGACGGAACGCCTGGAAACGCGGCGATGGCGAGGCCGACGAGCATCGCCAGCAGACCACACAGCACGGCGGTTGCCGTGCTGGCCCGGACGGCTCGTTGCCAGGCGGGCGTGCGGGTTCCGGAGTAGCGGACCGCGAGGGGTTCCGTCGAGACGGCGCGGGAGACGTTGAGGGCGATGGTGTAGCCGCCGAACGCCAGTGCGTAGATGCCGAAGTCGGCGACCGTGCTGGAGCGGGCGACGACCACGCCGACGGCGAGGTTGCTGAGGCTCGACAGGCCCTGGTCCGCCAAACCCCAGGTGGCGCGACCGGCCGGACCGGCCAGCCGACGCAACTTCGGCCGCCGGAACTTCACCGCCCCAACCTAGACTAGAGCGCGCGCGGCGGATGCCGGAGCACGCCCAGGAGGAAGCGCGGGATGCCCAGCACGTACCGCTTCCAGAGCCGCCGCGGCTCCTTGTACAGCCGGTAGCTCCACTCCAGCCCGGCGCGCTGCATCCAGCGCGGCGCGCGGTCCAGCCGGCCGGTGTGGAAGTCGAACGCCGCGCCGACACCGATCAGGATCGTCGCGTTCAGCCGGTCCCGGTGGTCGGCCATCCAGCGCTCCTGCTTCGGCGCGCCGAGCCCGACCCAGACGATGTCCGGCCGCGCCTCGTTCATCCGCGCGACCGTCTCCGCGTCCTCGGCCGCGGTCAGCTCCCGGTACGGCGGGCACTCGACGCCGACCACCTTCAACGCCGGGTGCCGGTCCTGGAACCGCTCGCGCAACTCCTCCGCGACACCGACCGCGCCGCCGTAGAAGTACTGTGTCCAGCCGCGGTCGGCCGCCTCCGCGAGCACCCGCTCGAGCAGGTCCGGCCCGGCGACCCGGTCCATCTCCGCGAAGCCTGCCTTCTTCCCCGCCCACACCAACGGCATGCCGTCCGGGACCGTCAGCCCGGATGTGTTGTAGACCTCGGTCAGCCGCGCGTCGGCGCGCGCATGCAGCAGCGCGTTCATGTCCGACACGCACACCAGCTGCCGCTCGCCGTCGTCGATCCAGCGCGCGAACGTCGCCACGGTCCGGTCCAGGTCCGTCACGCTGACATGGATGCCCAGAACATCTACTCGACTCACGTGTCGTCCCCCGTCAGCTTGGCGAGGTCGGCGTCGACCATGATGCGGACCAGTTCGGGGACATAGACCTGGGCCTTCCAGCCCAGCTCGGTCATGGCTTTGGACGCGTCGCCGATCAGCGAGTCGACCTCGGTCGGGCGCTCGTACCGCTGGTCGTGGTCGACGTACTTCTCCCAGTCCAGCCCGACGTGCTCGAACGCCAGCGCCACGAAGTCGCGCACGGAGTACGACGTACCGGTCGCGATCACGTAGTCCGCGGGCGTGTGGTGCTGCAGCATCCGCCACATGCCCTCGACGTACTCCGGGGCGTACCCCCAGTCGCGGGCCGCCCGCAGGTTGCCGAGATACAGCCGGTCCTGCCGGCCGCACGTGATCGCGGCGACCGCGCGGGAGATCTTCCGGGTCACGAACGTCTCGCCACGGCGCGGGGACTCGTGGTTGAACAGGATCCCGTTCACCGCGAACATGTCGTACGCCTCGCGGTAGTTGCGGGTCATCCAGTAGCTGTAGAGCTTCGCGGCACCGTACGGCGACCGCGGGTAGAACGGGGTGTCCTCGTTCTGCGGCGGGGGCGTCGCGCCGAACATCTCCGACGAGCTCGCCTGGTAGAACCGGCAGTCCAGCCCGATCATCCGGATCGCCTCGAGGAGCCGCGTCGTACCCATGCCGGTGGTGTCGCCGGTGTACTCCGGCTCGTCGAAGGACACCCGGACGTGCGACTGCGCGGCCAGGTGGTACACCTCGGCAGGCTGGATCGAGGCGAGCAGCGTCACCAGGCGCGAGCCGTCGGTGAGGTCGCCGTAGTGCAGGAACAGCCGCTTGTCCTCAGCATGCGGGTCCTCGTACAGGTGGTCGATCCGCTTGGTGTTGAACGTCGACGCCCGGCGGATCAGGCCGTGCACCTCGTAGCCCTTGGACAGCAGCAGCTCGGCCAGGTACGAACCGTCCTGGCCGGTGATACCGGTGATGAACGCTTTCTTCACGACACATGCTCCTGATACCAGGCGTACGTGGCGGCGACACCGTGTTCGAGGGAAATGGACGGCTTCCAGCCCAGCGCCAGCAGCCGGCTCACGTCGAGCAGCTTGCGCGGGGTGCCGTCCGGCTTGGACAGGTCGTTGCTCAGGGCACCGGTGTAGCCGACGGTGCGGGCGACCAGCTCGGCCAGCTCGCGGATCGTCACGTCGGTGCCGACGCCGACGTTGATCGGCTCCGGCTCGTCGTAGTGCTCCAGCAGGTGCAGGCAGGCGTCCGCGAGGTCGTCGACGTGCAGGAACTCGCGCCGCGGCGTACCGCTCCCCCACAGCACCACTTCCTCGGCACCGTTGACTTTCGCCTCGTGGAAGCGGCGGATCAACGCCGGCAGGACGTGCGACGACGCCGGGTCGAAGTTGTCGTTGGGCCCGTACAGGTTCGTCGGCATCGCGGAGATCCAGCGCAGCCCGTACTGCCGGCGGACCGCCTGGACCTGCATGATGCCGGCGATCTTCGCGATCGCGTACGCGTCGTTGGTCGGCTCCAGCTCGCCGGTCAGCAGGCTCGACTCCTGGATCGGCTGCTCGGCGTACTTCGGGTAGATGCACGACGAGCCGAGGAACAGCAGCCGCGGGGTCCGGACCTCGAGGCAGGCGTCCATCAGGTTCACCTGGATCCGCAGGTTGTCGCTGAGGAACTCGGTCGGGTGGTCCCGGTTCGCCAGGATCCCGCCGACCCGGGCGGCGGCGTCGACCACGACCGCGGGCCGGTGCTCGCGCAGGAACGCGAACGTCGCGGCCCGGTCCCGCAGGTCCAGCTCCTGCGAACTCGCGCCGATCAGGTTCGTGTACCCGGCCGCGTCCAGGCGCCGCCAGATCGCGGAACCGACGAGACCACGGTGGCCGGCGACGTACACCGGTGCATGCAAATCCATTCAGTACGCTCCTGCGCCGTAGATCACCGCGCGCACGGTCTTCCAGAGAATCAGCAGGTCCAGCGTCATCGACCAGTTGTCGACGTACCGCAGGTCGAGGCGGACCGACTCGTCCCAGGACAGGTCGCTGCGGCCGCTGACCTGCCACAGGCCGGTCATCCCGGGTTTCACCAGCATCCGCCGCGAGTCGTCGGCGGCGTACAGCGCGACCTCCTCGGCCAGCGGCGGGCGCGGGCCGACCAGCGACATGTCGCCGCGCAGCACGTTGAACAGCTGCGGCAGCTCGTCCAGCGAGAACCGGCGGATCCAGCGGCCGAGCGGGGTCATCCGCGGATCGTTGCGCATCTTGAAGATCACGCCGTTGCCGTCGCTCAGCGCGTACAGGTCGGACAGCCGCTGCTCGGCGTCGACGTACATGCTGCGGAACTTCAGCATCGTGAACTCGGCGCCCGCACGGCCGACGCGCTGCTGCCGGAACAGCATCGGGCCGGAGCTGGTCAGCTTGACCGCGAGCGCCAGCCCGATCAGCAGCGGGGACAGCAGCGCAATGATGCCGAGGGCAACCACCCGGTCGAAGACCGCCTTCATCAGGTGCGGTCCGCCGCTCACCGACGGGCGCTCCAGGTGCAGCAGCGACAGGCCGGCCACCGGGCGGACCGAGATCCGCGGGCCGGCCACCTCGATGATGCCCGGCGACACGATCAGCTCGACGCCGCGCTGCTCGAGCGCCCAGGACAGCCGGCGCAGCGACTGCCCGGCCAGCTCGGGGTCGGTCGCGATCGCGACCACCTCGACCGCGTGCCGGTCGGCGGCGGCGAGGATGTCGGGCTCGTCCAGCTCGTCCGGCTGCAGCGGGGCGTCGGCCTTGTTGTCGTCGTGGCCGTCGCCGCGGGGCCGGCAGGTGGCGACGACCCGGAAGCCGTCGGTCGGGCGGCTCTCGAGGTGCTCACACAAGGTAGCGGCCGGGCCACTGCGCCCGACCACCAGAACCCTGTGCATACAGCGACCTCGGACCCGGTGCCGGTGCAGGTCCTTGCGCAGCGCGTACCGCAGCAGCAGCGCGGCGATCACCATCACCGGGATCGCCAGCACCACGAAGCCACGCGCGATCATCGCCTTGGTCACGTACGACGTCATCGCGACCGCCGCGGTCAGCCCGACCCCGGCCCGCAGCAGCGACCGGAACTCGTCCGGGCCCGCGCCGAAGAACCGCGGGTCGTACCCCTTCGACAACGCGACGACCGCCACCCAGGCGACCGGCAGCAGGCTGCTCACCACCAGGTAGCTGGAACCGACGTGGTACCCGAACCGGGTCAGCAACGCGATCGAGACGCCGAGCATCGCCGCCAGCAGGTCCCCACCCACCGCGGCCCAGCGGTACACCCCCACCCAGCGCGGCTCGGTCGACCGCGAGGGCAACGGCACGATCGCCGGCACCTCGTGCGGAACGACCCAGAGCGGGCGACGGCCTTCCCGGCTGTCGACCGCGTCCGGCGCTTCTGCTCCGCTCACAGCGGCCCCTGTTCCCTCCCGCAACCGCTCCGTCACTATCAGTGTCCGGTCCGGCGTGCAGTGTGTCCTTGTTAACCCGCGTGTCGTCGCCGAGTCACCGAAGATTACTACGCGGGCAGGTCGCGGGCGACGACCGGCGGGGCAGTACAAGTTTGCATGTTCCTGACCGGGGGCTACCGGTGCTAATCTCCCGATGGGGGGACGGTGCGACTGGGGGGCCAGCCGTCTGGTGCGGGGTAGCACTGTTTTGGCTGGGGGGCCAGGCACATGGGGCGGATCTTCGGCGCTGGCGTGCACGCGAAACGCGCGACCGGCATACTTCTTCTGGCCGTCGCGATGGCGTCGGCCTCGATCCCACAGGTGGCGAGCGCCGCCGGGTCGACCGTCGTCTCTCTGACGTTCAACGACGGTCTGATGTCGCAGTACACCTACGGCAGGCCGGTGCTGCAGGCGCACAACATGACCGGCACCTTCTATGTGTCCAGCAAGGTCATCGAGGCCAACGCGCCTGGCTACATGGCCACCTGGCACGTCGACGACCTGTACCGCGACGGCGACGAGATCGGCGGCCTGACCAAGGACCACGTCGACCTGACCGATCCGGGCACGACCCTGGCCTACAAGCAGGACCAGGTCTGCAGTGACAAGGGCCGGCTGAGCGCCCTCGGTTACGACCCGAAGAGCTTCAGCTACCCGTTCGCGGCAGTGGACGCATCGGCCGAGGCGATCGTGCAAGGCTGCGGCTACCTGTCCGGCCGGACCGTCGGCGGGCTGTACGCCGGCAGACCCGCCAACGCTCTCCCACCGGCCGACCCGTACTGGATCAGCACGCCCGGCGCGGCCGGGTCGCCGATCCAGCTCAGCGACCTGCAGGACGCGGTGAATGTTGCCTCGAGCAACGGTGGTGGCTGGGTGCCGATCGCGTTCGACAGCGTCTGCGGCGCCTCGGACCCGAACTACTCGTCGTGTATGAGCGGCTGGCATCCGATCGACTCCGGCGTACTGTCGGCATTCCTGGACTGGCTGCAGAACGGCGCTCCCGCGGGGACGCAGGTCGAGCGTGTCCGCGATGTGATGGGTGCCCCGGCACAGCCGGTGCTGCCACCGCGGCCGACTTGGGCCTCACTGACCTTCGACGACGGCGACGAGTCGCAGTACGGCGTCCGCCAGATCCTTGCCTCACACAACGTTCACGGCACCTTCTTCATCACCACCGGTGCGCAGGACGGCCAGGAGGCGGGCGCGATGACCTGGGCCCAGATCCACGCCCTCGCGAACGACGGCAACGACATCGGCGGGCATACGCTGGACCACACCGACATGACGGCGACCGGCACGAACTACGACTACAAGTGGCACGAGGCGTGCTACGACAGGGCGCGGCTACAGGCGCTGGGCTTCTCGCCGCAGAACTTCGCCTACCCGTTTGCGACGTTCAACGCCGAGGCAGCAGGCATCGTGCAGGCGTGCGGGTACCAGAGCGGGCGCACGGGCGGCAGCCTGCTGGTCGGCGGACCGCTGTTCAGCGAGACCGTTCCGCCACCGGAGCCCTGGTCGTACAAGGCGCTCGGCACCTACGACAACGGACCGATAACCCTGCAGTGGCTGCAGGACGCCGTCAACGGTGCCGCGGCCCGCTCGGGGGGCTGGATCCCGATCATCTTCCACCAGGTCTGCTATGCCGGGACGCCTGGGTTCGACACCTGCATGAGTGGCTACCGCACGGTCTCCGACACCACGCTGATCCAGTTCCTGGACTGGGCCGCGGCGAACGCGAACCGCGGCATCTCGGTCAAGAGCATCTCCGAGGTGCTCAACGGCACCAGCACGGTGCCGAACGTACGGATCACCGCACCGGCGCTCGGCGGCACCGTGCAGGCTCCGCCGCAGATCACCGGTACGGCGGCCACCACGGGCGGCAGCGTGACGGTCGACCTGTACGCCGGGCCGTACAGCACCGGAACCCCGATCGAGTCCGAGACGGCGACCAACAACAACGGTGCGTGGTCGACGACTCCGGCCGGCGCGCTGACAGTCGGCAGCACCTACACCGTGCAGGCCAGGCAGACGGACTCCGGCGTGACCGGGTACAGCGCGCCGATCACCTTCACGATCGGCACCGACACGACGCCGCCCGCGCTCCGGATCAGCGCACCGGAGAACGACTCGCGGACGAACGTCACCACGCCGACGATCAGCGGCACAGGTGGTACGGCGCCCGGTGACAACGCCGCTGTCGCCGTCCGGATCTACAACGGCACCGCCACGACCGGCGCGCCCGTCCAGACGCTCAACACGACGATGGACGAGCTGGGCTCGTTCTCGGTCACGGCGGCCACACTGGCGCAGGGCACCTATACCGCCGTTGCCTCGCAGTCCGACGCAGCCGGCAACACCGGCACCAGCACAGTGGTGTTCACCGTCGACACCACCCCACCGGTCGTCCGGATCACCAGCCCGGCCAGCGGCTCGGCGGTCACAACCACACCGTTCACCGTGTCGGGAACCGCCGGCATCACGGCCGGCGACATCGCCCAGGTGACGCTGACCGTACTGAGCGGCACCACCACCGTCCGCACGCAGACCGCCGCGGTCGCCGCGAACGGCACCTGGAGCAGCTCGGTCGCGGGTCTCCCGGCCGGGACGTACACATTGCAGGCCGGCCAGGCCGACACCGCAGGGAACACCGGGCACAGCAGCAACGTGCCTGTCCAGACCCGCAGCGCCATGACCATCTCGAGCGTGTCCCCGTCGACCGCCGGACAGGGCGCCACCCAGCGCACGATCGACGTGCTCGGCTCGGGCTTCACCGGCGCCACGACCTTCTCGGTGGGCGGCGCCGGCGTCACCGTGCTGGCGAAGAACCTGCTCAGCTCGGGCTGGGCCCGACTCACCGTGAACGTCGCGGCTGCTGCGCCGACCGGAGCCCGCGACGTGGTGGCCGGCCGCACCGGCACGCTCGACGCGGTGTGCGCGAACTGCCTGACCGTCGCCGGCGCGCCCGTGCCGACCGGCGCATCGCCGGCCACCGTACGGACCGGCTCGTTGCTCGCGACCGTCGGGATCAACGGCAGCGGGTTCAACTCCACCTCACAGGTCAGCATCTCCGGCAACGGGATCACCATCGTCGTCTCCGGGCGCAGCGCCACCCAGATCAGCCTGACGCTGATCGTCAGCTCCACGGCCACGCTCGGCGCGCGCAACGTCACCGTGACCAATTCCGACGGCGGTTCCGGTACTTGTACCGGGTGCTTGACCGTAACCCGGTAAATGCGGTCTCCATAGTCTCGAAAATTCCATTCAGGGAATGGCGAACAAATTCAAAGAGAGGCAGCCGGCGGCCGCAATCGAACGGTCGCCGGACGATAATTTCACGGGAATTGCCGACGCGATTCTGTGTTCATTGCTGCCAGCCTGAGCCGCGCTTCAGGACTGGTTTTTCCGTCGATTCAGTCGTATGGTTTTCATTATGAGGGCGGTTCGGGGACGCCGCCTGGATACTGACTGGGGGGCCGGTCAAAGGAGATTCCGCAGAGTGCAACTTGCCCGGCGGAACCATTGTTCGAAGTCAGGGCTTGAACTCAGTGGGGGTTCTCGAGATGGCGAATGGTGCTGGGCTGCGCGTGGGCGTGGTCGGGTGTGGTTACTGGGGTTCGAAACATGTCCGCGTGCTGCATTCGCTGGACTCGGTGGACCGGGTCGCGGTGGTGGACCCGAATCCCGAACGCGCGCTGCAGTTGAGCCGCAACTATCCGGCGATGGACAGCTACACGACCTTGCCGGAGGCGTTGCCGAACCTGGACGCGGTGATCATCGCGACGCCGCCGAGTACGCACCGGCCGCTCGCACTGATGGCGATCGAGGCCGGCGTGCACGTCCTGGTCGAGAAGCCGCTGGCGACCACCTCGGCCGACGCCCGGATGATGCTCGATGCGGCGCAGGCCAAGGGCGTGGTGCTCATGGTGGGCCACACTTTCGAGTACCACTCCGCCGTGTGGAAGCTGCGCGAGATGGTACAGAACCGCGAGCTCGGTGAGCTGTACTACCTGGACACCGCGCGGCTGAACCTCGGCCTGTACCAGAACGACTGCAATGTCCTGTTCGACCTCGCGCCGCACGACATCTCGATCCTCAACTACGTGCTCGGTGCCAAGCCGGTCAGCGTGAAGTGCTGGTCGTCACGCCATGCGCACCGCCAGCTCGAGGATGTCGGCTACCTGCGGCTGCGCTACGAGAACCCCGACGTGATCGCGAACGTGCACGTCAGCTGGCTGGACCCGTGCAAGGTCCGCCGGGTCACGATCGTCGGCAGCGAGAAGATGGTGATCTTCAACGACCTCGCCACCGAGGAGCGGATCAAGGTCCACGACAAGGGCGTGTCCGAGCGTCCTGACTCCGGGCTGGACCTGACCCAGCCGCCGATGTCGTACCGGTACGGGGACGTGGTCGCGCCGTTCCTGCTGGTCAACGAGCCGCTGAAGCTCGAGGACGAGCACTTCCTGGACTGTGCGATCAGCGGCATGCATCCGCTGACCGACGGCGAGAACGGCCTGGCGGTGGTCGAGGTACTCGAGGCCGCGCAGCGCTCGGCGGAGCAGGGCCGCCCGGTCCGCCTGGACGAGTTCGCCGGCGGGTCCGTGCGGCCGTCCGCCGTCGGGGAACTGCTGTGACGGCGGGCGACAACCAGATCCCGTTCCTCGACCTCACCGGCGTCAATCGCGAGGTCGCGGACGAGGTCCGGACCGGCTGGGACGAGATCGTCCGCACCGCGCGGTTCGTCGGCGGTGATGCGGTGACACGGTTCGAGGCCGAGTGGGCGCAGTACTGCGGCACCGAGTACGCGGTCGGGGTCGCGAACGGGACCGACGCGTTGCACCTGGTGCTGCGCGGGCTCGGGATCGGCCCGGGTGACGAGGTCGTCGTACCCGCCAACACGTTCGTGGCCACGGTCGAGGCGATCGTGCTGGCCGGTGCGGTACCGCGGTTCGCCGACGTCGACGAGCGCACCCTGCTGGTCACCGCGGACACCCTCAAGGCCGCCGTGACGCCGGCGACGAAGGCTCTGATTCCGGTGCACCTGTACGGGCAGATGCCCGACCTGACCGCGATCGCGACACTGGCCGACGAGCTAGGGCTGATGCTCGTCGAGGATGCGGCACAGGCACACGGCGCGACCTGGGACGGCCGGCGGGCGGGGTCGTTCGGCCGTGCGGCCTGCTTCAGCTTCTATCCCGGCAAGAATCTCGGCGCCTTCGGGGACGCGGGCGCGGTGGTCACCTCGGACGCACGACTCGTGGAACTGCTGCTCTCGATGCGCGATCACGGCCGGGCCCAGAACGCGGTCGACGGTCACTTCCAGCACGACGTCCTGGGCACGAACAGCCGGCTCGACGCGCTCCAGGCGGTGGTGCTGTCAGCGAAGCTGAAGCGGCTCGACGAGTGGAACGCGTCCCGGCGACGGCTGAGGGCCGTGTACGCCGAGCGCATCGACCCGGCAGCAGCGACTCTGGTCGACGAACTCGAGGGCAGCGCCGGGAGCTATCACCTGGCCGTCGTACAGGTGGACGACCGGGACCGGGTCCGCGCGGACCTCGCGGCCGAGGGCATCGGCACCGGCATCCACTACGCGGCGCCGTGCCACCTGATGGCGCCGTACGCCGAGCACGCGTCCGGCGAACTACCGGTGGTCGAGGCCTCGGCCGGCCGGCTGCTGTCGCTGCCGATGTTCCCGCACCTGGGCACGCAGGACGCGGAACGGGTCGCGGATCGCCTGAACGCCATCGTGGCGAGGACCAGCCGATGACCACCGCCGACGCCGGGGTTCAGATCGGCTATCCACCGGCCCGGCCCGTCGACCCGGAGCTGGAGCTCGGACCGGACGCCCGGCTGCGCAGCGGTTCCGTCCTGTACGGCGGCTCGCGGATCGGCGCGCGATTCGAGACCGGGCACAACGTCGTGATCCGCGAGCAGTGCGAGATCGGCGACGACGTCTCGGTGTGGAGCAACACAGTGGTCGACTACGGCTGCCGGATCGGCGACGGCGTCAAGATCCACACGAACTGTTATGTAGCGCAGTACACCGACATCGGTGACGGTGCCTTCCTTGCGCCCGGGGTGACCGTGGCCAACGACCTGTACCCGGGCCGTGAGGAGTCCGCGGAGGTGATGTCCGGGCCCGCGATCGGCGCCGGAGCGCAGCTCGGGGTGAACGTCACCGTGCTGCCGTTCGTGCGGATCGGCGAGGGCTGCATCGTCGGCGCGGGCTCGGTGGTGACCCGTGACCTGCCCCCGAAGTGCGTTGCCTACGGCAACCCGGCGCGGGTGCACGGCACGGTCGACGGGCTCGTGGACATCTCCCAGCGGATCGAGGCCGACGACGCGTCCGCCTCCAGGTTCACGTTCAGCGCAACGGCGAGCGCCGACAGGGAGGGCCGGGTATGAGTCTCCTCCGCGGCCGGGTCAGGTCCAGCGTCGACACCGGACCCCGGCATGCCCCACAACGCGGAGTGAGCGGTGCTGTCCCGGTGGGGTGGGGCAAACGATCCATGGATCTGGCCCTGGCCTCCATCGGGATGGTACTGCTGTCCCCGCTGATGCTGGTGATGTTCGTGCTCGTCCGAGCGACCAGTCCCGGCCCGGCGCTGTTCCGGCAGGTCCGGGTCGGTGCGGGCCGGCGTACGTTCGTGATGCTGAAGTTCCGCACCATGCGCATCGACGCGGACCAGCAGTTGCACCTCGACTACGTACGGCGGCTGATGGCCGGCGAGGTGGAGGCGGTCGACGGCCTGTACAAACTGGATCACGACCCGCGGATCACCAGACTCGGCGCGCTGCTGCGCAGAACCAGCCTGGACGAGCTGCCACAGCTGCTGAACGTACTGCGCGGCGACATGTCCCTCGTCGGACCCCGCCCGATGCTGCCGGCCGAGCTGGAGATGCTGCCGCCATGGGCGGGAGTGCGGTTCGAGGTGCCGCCCGGCATCACCGGCCTGTGGCAGGTCAGCGGCCGCAACCGGCTGACCATGACGCAAGGGCTGCGCATCGACGTGGACTACACGCAGCGGCGCAGCGCCTGGCTGGATCTGCTGGTGCTGCTCCGGACGATCCCCGCGGTGCTCGGCAGCACGGGCCGGTAGGGGACGGTGGTCGGATGACGGCGAACGCCACTCCGGACGAGCGGACCGGGCAGGTGCCGCCCGTCGAAGCGGCCCCGGACGCGAAGCACGGGAGGGCCGGAGGGTCGCCGCCTGCACAGTTCGCCGACAGTGCCGACCTGACCAGCGGCTCCGGGACCGCCAAGGACACCATGACGGTCGGCGTCTGGACCGCGCTGAGCCGGATCACGGGCGTGGTCCGGGTGATCGTGATCGGTGCCGTGCTCGGGCCGACGTTCCTCGGCAACACCTACCAGCTGACCAACTCGTTGCCGAACCTCATCTACTACGGGTTCCTCGCGGGTTCGCTGTTCGTCTCGCTGCTGGTACCGGCGCTCGTACAGCACATCGACCAGCGCCGGCCCCGCGACACGGCCCGGGTCAGCGGCGGCTTCCTCGGCGTAGCACTGGCCGGGCTGCTCGTACTTGCGCCGGTGGCAGTGGTGCTGCTGCCGGAACTCCTCCGTGTCACTTCGCTCGGCGGCGAAAGGCTCTCGGGCGCCGACCAGGTCGGCGTCGCCCGGTTGCTGGTGCTGCTCACCATCCCGCAGGTGTTCCTGTACGCCGTGGTCGGCTCGGCCACCGCGGCGATGTACGCCCATCGCCGATTCGCACTGGCTGCCGCGGCGCCGCTGGTCGAGAACGCCGGCATCATCGTCGTACTGGTGCTGTCCGGCCTGCTGTACGGCACCGGCCACGAGCTCGGAGCCCGACCGACCGGGCAGATCCTGCTGCTCGGTCTGGGGTCCACAGGAGCGGTCGCGGCCCATGCGGCGGTGCAGTGGTGGGGTGCCAGGCGGGCCGGCGTACGACTGGTCCCCCGGGCGGGCTGGCGCGATCCCGAAGTCCTGGCGACCATCCGCCGGGCCATGCGCGCCGTCGCCCAGGCCAGTCTGCTCGCCGTGCAGCTGCTGACGCTGCTGCTCGTGTCGAACCGGGTGGCCGGCGGCACCGTGGCGATCCAGATGGCGCTGAACTTCTATTATCTGCCGATCGCGCTGGCCGCGACCCCCGTGGCGCTGGCCCTCCTCCCCCGGCTGGCACGACTGCACCAGGCCCGGTCGGCAGAGTTCGCGCCGACATTCCTGCAGGGACTCGGCCTCGCGCTGTTCCTCGCGGTCCCGGCGGCGGTCGGTTACATCGCACTCTCGGGGCCGACCGCGGCTACGATCGCGGCCGGACCAATGGCCTCCGAGCATGGCCGCGCATTGATCGCCGGTGCGCTCGCGGCCATTGCGTTGGGGCTGGTCGGAGAGACGATGTTCTTCGTGACCACCCAAGCCTGCTACACCCGCGAGGACGCCCGGACCCCACTGACCTCGATGGCGTTCCAGGCCGTCGTCTGCCTGGCACTGTGCGGCACCGCTCTGCTGGCGCCCCCGGACCGGCTGCTGTCCGCGCTCGGAGCGGCGTACACGGTGGCTGCCGTTGCCGGTGGCATCCACCTGCTCCTGCGGATGACCCGCGGCTGGGACCGCTCGTCGCTGCTGTGGTCGCTGGGCCGCACCACGCTCGGCTCCGCGCTGATGGCCGGACCGGCGTACCTTGTGGCGCATCTGGTCGGTCGCGCGGTCGACGGCCGGCTCGGGCAGGCGCTCGCGCTGTGCGCCGGCAGCCTCCTCGGGCTCGTGGTGTTCGGCGCCGTCCAGGCGTTGCTGCGCGCACCCGAGCTGTCCTGGCTGACCGCCGCCCTGCCGATCCCCCGCAGAGCCGGCGCACCGGCCGGTGAGGCGTCCTGATGGATCGGGTTGTGCTCCCCGGCCTGGCACTTTCGGCGGCCCTGGTTGCGGTCCTCACCGGCGCACTGCTCGCCGTCTCACCGGTCGCGGCGGTGGGCCTGGTGGCAGTCGCCGGGGTGGTGGTCGTCGTATGGCGCCGGCCGGCCACCGCGGCGTACCTGATCATCGGTCTGACTCCGACCCTGGCGGGAATCGACCGCGGGCGGCTGATTCCGGCGCTGCGGCCGAACGAGGGGCTGGCCGTCTTCCTGACCGGGATCCTCGTCGTCCGGTTCCTCTTCCGGTACCGCCCGGGCACGCGGCTGAGGATCCAGCTCAACCCGATCGAGGTGACGCTGGTGGCGCTGGCGGTCACCAGCTCGGTGCTGCCGCTGGCCTGGATGCACCTCGTCGGCCGGCCGATCATCGCCGACGACATCTCGTACGCCCTGGTGATGTGGAAGTTCCTCGGCGTGTACGGGATCGTGCGCGCAGCGGTGCACACCCAGGCGGAGGTCCGCCGCTGCCTGCTCGCCGCGGTCGCGGCCGCCGGGCTGCTCGGCACGCTGGGCATCCTGCAGTCGCTGGACATGCTGGGCGTCCGGTCGCTGCTGCTCACCTACTGGGCGCCGTTCGGGTACGCCGACGCGCTGTCGATCCCGCGCGGCAGCTCCACCCTGGCGTTGCCCGCGGCAACAGCCGACGTGCTGATCTTCAGCCTGGCGATCGCGGTCGGCCTGCTGTGGAAGCGGCAGCACAACCTGTATCTGACCCTCTTCCTGGCCGGCGCCTCGGTGGTCTGCGTCGTGGGTGTTTTCGCGGCCGGTGAGTTCTCCTGCGCGCTCGGCCTGGTGGTCGCGATCGTCTGCCTGACCGCCGGGCTGCGTCGGCTCGACCTGCTGCGGTACGCACCGGTCGGGCTCGGGGTCGCACTGATCGCGGCCTGGCCCGCGGTCTCACACCGGCTCGTCGGCTTCCAGTCGGCCAGCGGCTGGCCGAACAGCTGGATCGTGCGCTGGTACAACCTGTCGACGTACTTCTGGCCGGACCTGTTCTCCGGCCAGAACGTGCTGTTCGGCGTCCGCCCGTCGGCCCGCGTCGTGGTGCCCACCCAGGGCACCGGTTACGTGTGGATCGAGAGTGGCTACACCTGGTTGCTCTGGGGCGGCGGGATCCCGCTGTTCGCCGCGTTCGTCGCTCTTGTCTGGGTGTCGCTGCCCCGGCTGTGGCGGCAGACCGAGGGCCTGCGTGACGAGAGTTCGGTCGCGGCGTTGGCAGCGTTCACGGCGATCACCGCGATCGTCGCGATGATGATCTTCGATCCGCACCTGACCTACCGGGGGGCGGCGGACCTGCTGTTCTCGCTGCTCGCGCTGACCTTTGTGAAGTCACCTGACATAACAGAATCGACCGAATCACCCACCAAGGCGTCGCGGGGGCGGATGATGGAGCTGTCCGACGTCCTACCCACAGGAGCGGCCCGATGAGGCGAATGACCCTGAGCCGGCCCGGATCGCGGGGCTTCGTCCGCACCTACCTGCCGATGATCATCGCGCTGACCGTGCTCACCGTTGCCGGAGCGGTCGCCGCCACGGTCACCAGACCCACGTCGTACGTCGCCAGCTCGGAGGTGATCGTGTACCCCGACCCGGCCCGGGTGAACTCCGCCGCCGAGCCCGACATGGGGACCCAACGCACGGTCGCGTCGTCCGGTGTCGTCACCAATGCGGCCGCAGTGGTCCTGCACACCAGCCCGGGTGAGGCCCTCAAGGGCCTGTCGGTCTCGGTGCCGGTGAACGCCAACGTTCTCCAGTTCAGCTACAAGGCGCCGACAGCCGAACGGGCCCTGACGGGCGTCGCGGCCTTCACCCGGGCGTACATCAATTACCGCAACCAGAACCGCAAGATCAAGCTCGCGGACGTGATCACGCAGCCGGTGCTGCCGGACCGGCCGACCCAGCCGAACCTGCCGCTCGTGATCGGCCTCGGTCTGGTGCTCGGCGCGATGATCGGAGCCGGTTTCGCGTTCGTGTGGGACAGGGCACGGGGACGGATGCGCGACCACGGCGACGTCACCCGGACCACCGGCCTGCCGGTGCTGGCCGACGTACCGACGATCCTGCAGCGGCTGCCGCTGCGACCCGAGGCAGGTCCGCCGGGGCCGCTCGGCGAGGTGTTCGGGTACCTGGCGGCACAGCTCACCACGCTGCCCGCGCGCGGGCGCGGCGCCTGCTTCGTGGTCACCAGCCCGGCCCGCCGCGCGGGCACCACCACGGTCGCGTCCCAGCTGGCGATCGCGCTCGCGAACACCGGCAAGGAGGTCGTGCTGATCGGCGGCGACCTGCGCCGGCCGGCCCTGCACACAGTGTTCGGGGCGGACGAGTCGCCCGGCCTCACCGACGTGCTGGCCGACTCCAGGTCGCTGGACCGGGCCCTGGTGCCGACGGCCTTCGACGGCCTGCGGCTGCTGCCGGGCGGCCGTCCGCCGGCCGGTGCGGCGCCGTGGTTCAACGTCGAGGACCTCGAGTTGCTGATCGACAACCTGTCCACCCGGACGCTGGTCGTGATCGATACGCCGGCGGTGACCACAGCGGCCGAGGCGGCGCTGCTCGCCGGGCGCTCGAACTTCGTGCTGGTCGTGCTCGACGCGCGGAAGGGCCGGCGCTCGCCGGCCGCGGCCGCGGTGACGGCGCTGAAGAGCGCGGGCGGCAATCCGATCGGGTGCATCATGAACGCGCCGCCGACGAGATCGGTGCTTTTGCGTCCGCTGGTGCGGCTGCGCAGCGGGTCCGAGGTCAACGAGGCGCCGCGGATCGCGCCGATCGCGAACCCAGCGAAGCCGTCCAGGCCGTCCGAGCGCGCCGGAGAGGCCGAGCGGACCGACCAGGAAGACACTGAGCCGGGCGGCTCGGAACCTTTGGCGGGCACTGAACGCGCCAAGACCTGAGCGGGGAATTGGGGGGATCTGATGAGACCGCAGCGCCGCAGGCTGGTCCGGCCGGCGATGGTAGGCGTGGCGGCCGCAGTGGTTGCGGTGGCCGTCGCCCTGCCCTTACCGGCGCCGGCCGACGGGCGCCCACCGGAGTCCGGGTACTTCGAGACCCTGCCGGCCGGGTCCTGGCAATCGCTTCCGGACGACGCGACCTGTGCCGGCCGGGTGCGCCCCTCGACCTGGGAACCACGCCCGGAGAACACCGCAGCCAACCGGCGGATGCCCGACCGGGAGGCCGTCCGCCTCTCGCTGAGCAGCCGTCCACGCGCGAGCCGGCAGACGTACGACCAGCGTTGGGACACCTGGCTGCTCGCCCGGGTGTCCGGCCAGCACACCGGAACCACCGACGAGAACATCCAGTGGGCCGCCTGCAAGTGGGGCCTCTCGGACAATCTGTTGCGCGCCGTCGCCATCACCGAGTCCAGTTGGTACCAGTACCTGACCGACGCCGCGGGCAGATGCGTCGACAAGCGCGGTTGCGGCGACGAGTTCGACCGGGCGACCGAGGCGTCGGGGGTCTACTGCCGCGGAATCGGGCAGTTCGGGTACGACTATCAGCGCGACTACGGTCCGGGTAAGTGCCCGAAGACGTTCTCGATCATCGGCGTGATGTCCTGGCAGGACCCGGCCTGGACGGACATGTCCGGCAACCAGAACGGCACCTTCCCGTTCAACCGGGACTCGACGGCGTTCGCCCTGGACTACTACGGCGCCTTCATCCGCGGCTGCATGGAGGGCTGGATGTGGTGGCTCACCGGCTCGCCGCCGTCCACACAACCGCGGGATCTGTTGTGGGGCTGCGTCGGCACCTGGTACGCCGGCGCCTGGATGACCGCGGGTGCACAGGACTACGTCAAGCGGGTGCGCAAGACCTTGGACTCCCACTCCTGGCTGACACTGGTACCCAGTATGCGCGTACCGCAGCGCGGCTCCAGGCCCAGGCCAACCGCATCCCGATAGCTGCTCGCGCACCGTCCCGGTCATCGGGCCGAGGTCTCAGCGGTCGGCGGGAAGGCGTGTGCCGGTCACGGCGCTCAGGTAGGCGGGGACCTGGCGTTCCCACGCGAGTTCCTCGGTGATCCGGCGTCGGCCGGCCTCACCGAGCTGCTTGCTCATGGCCGGGTCGTCGAGCAACTCCACCACGGCGTCGGTCAGCTGGGCGACGTCGCCGGGCGCGGCGAACCGGCCGGCGCCCTCGATGATGGCCCGGCTCTCCTGCAGGTCGAAGCACACCACCGGTAGGCCGAGGGCCATGTACTCCATCGCCTTCACCGGCGACACTTCGACCTGCAAACTGGTGTCGATGCCGACGTCGGCGGTCGCCAGGTACCCGAAGACGGATGCCTCCGGCAACCACCCGGGGAAGCTCACCCAGCGCTCGAGGTCCAGCTCCCGGGTGAGCTCTCGCAGTTCCTCGAGACACTCGCCATCACCGAGCACCACGAACCCGCAGTCGGTGCGGCCCAGCTCGCGGACCATCCGCTCGGCGGTGCGAACCACGAGATCGACCCGGTCCTGGCGACCCATCTTGCCGATCCAGCACACCAGGTGCCGGTGCTCGCCCCGCAACGCCGGGTCTGGCTCGGCCTGCCGCACGCGGGCCAGGACAGGGCCGTTGCGCACGACCGTGACCAGGTCCGGCTCGGCGCCGGCCTTGACCATCCGGTCCTTCAGGTAGCCGTTCACGGTGATCGCGTGCTGCGCGACCTTCTGGGACCGGCGTTCCAGCCAGCGCAGAATCCGGAGCAGCTGCCCCGGTGGGTCTCCGTCGTACCGGCCGCGCAGCAGCTCCGGCATCAGATCGCGCTGGTCGATCACGATCCGGGTGCCGGTCAGGCGCAGCATCCACGCCAGCGGAAAGTAGATGTCCGGAGGCTGGCACAAGTGCAGTACGTCGATCCGCCCGCGGAGCCGGGTCCGCAGTACGTGCCAGGCCGCCCAGCCGAAGGCCTGTGCGTACTCGATCGCGTACCCGACCGGCCCCGGGCGCTCGACCGGGGGCGGGTACTCCAGCAGCCGCAGCCGGTCGCGGTACGGCGTGTTGTCGGGATGCCGCATGCTGATCACCGTCAGCCGGCAGCCGGCGTCCAGCAGGTCCTCGACCTGCTTGCGCAGCCGGGTATCGACACCGAGTGGGACGTTCTCGACCACGATCACGACGTGCATGGCGTCACGCCCTCACCAGCAGGCCGTGCCGGACCCGGCCGCGGCCCGCGACCGGGCCGTCGAGTGCCCAGCCGTCGGCGGTGTGCACCAGACGGCTGCCGGCCCGGTCCCGCCACCAGGTGGCAACCTCGCGCGGCAGCGCCTGCCAGACCGTCTCGTCGTGTGCGAACTCGTCGAGCAGCTTGCTCCACGCGGTCAGCAGCCGCTCGTCGCGCGCGTAGTCCGGATGCACGAGCACGAGTACCATGCCGCGCCGCTCGCGGATCGCGTGCGCCTTGGACACCCAGACCGAACCGTCGTGCTGCAGGATCTCGAACACGGTGTGGTCCTGTGGCAGCGTGATCGGCAGCTCCACCAACTCCTCGTTGAAGAATGGGAGGTAGGTGCAGCATCCGCCGGGCTGCGGCTCGTACGGGTCGGAGTCGGTGTACGACGAGTCGTAGTCGAAGCCCATCGTCGGCATCAGGTCCCACCGGCGTTGCGTCGCCGGCGACCGGAATCCGGCTGCGCCCCAGCGGTCCGCGGACGACCGCATCGCGGGCAGCCGCTGTTCCAGGAGCCGTCTCGACCCGATGTCGCGGCCGTCATGCCGCAACCCGTGGACTCCGACCTCGCAGCCGTCGGACTTGAGCTCTGCGACCAGGTCGTCGGAGGTGACGTACCGCTCGGGCACGAAATTCCACGAGGACCGGTAGCCGCGCTCCCGCTCCGGACCGCGCAGCAGCTCGATGTCGTCGCGGCCTCCTGCCTGCTCGACGTCGTGCGTGAGCACCATCGTCCAGGCCTTGCCCTCGGGCCACAGGTCGATCCACGGCACCGGCTCCCCCGCCACCTTGCCGGCCAGCTCGAGCAGCCAGTCGTACAGGTCCTGCAGGCCGTGCTCGACCGGCCACGCCGGGAACTCCGGCGGCGCCTGGTGCTTGGCGAACGTCCGCCGCATCCGCAGCTGCAACGGCCTGGGCAGCAGCGGCCGAACCGCGTAGTACGTCTTGACCATTGCCTTGCGCAACTTCCGCGTCACGCGCGCGCTGCCCATCGTGGTGTACGACTCCGACCACAGGAAACCCATCACCTGCCCGGGGTCGAACGGCAGGAAGACGTTGCCGTCAGCATCTTCCTGGACAGCTGCGACGGGCCGCCCGTCGGCGCCGAGGACTTCCTCGGTACGCCGCCAGCTCGTCCCCGCGACGGGCACGGGACCGGTGTGGATACGCCCGGCGAGGTTGACCGCCCCGATCCGGAACCGCCCTGTCCGGGTGTTCTTGCCGCGGTACCAGAACAGCTTGCGGCCCGAGTTCTGTGCGGTCAGCGTGCCGATCTCACGGTCGGCGTCAGCGGGCACCACGTCGTACGGGACCCTGAAGTAGTCGAAGAACGCGAACGGATGGGTGGCCTCGAACATCGGTCACAGGCCTCTTTTCACGGCTAGGTACGGCAGCATCGCGATCTCGTACAGCGCCGGCATCGGATCCCGCAGGCTGAACACGGCTTCGGCGTCGATGCCACGCAAGGTCTTCAGGTACTCGCCCAGCCGCAACCGTCGTGCGCGGAGATCCTTGGCCGCGTTCGGCAGGTCGGTGGCCAGCCGGATCCACCGCACCCCGGCCCGCGCCTGAACCGGCTCCACCGGCAACCCGAGCTGGTCACGGTAGACCAGGTACGGAAAGTCCACGCCGGCCGCGTACCCGAGGGTGTGGTAACCCCAGGTCCGGGCGTTCACGTCCAGCAGCTTGAACTGCCCGTCCGCCGGGTCCTGCTTGTACTCGAGCTCGGCCAGGCCGTAGTAGTCCACGTCCTGCAAGAACTTCCACGAGTGCTTGGCAAGTTCCGGCTCGTCGATCGTCTCCACGTACGTCGAGGCGCGGCCGAAGTCCGACGGATGCTGTCGCAACCGCCGGGCCGTCATCTCCGCGACCGCCGCACCGTCCTTGAAGAACGCGCCGTACCCGAACTGCCGGTCGCCGCCGCCCTCGATCAGCTGCTGGACGATCATCTCGCCCTCGCCGACGATCGCGGTCGCCCGGTCGAACGCCTGCTCGAGCTCGGCGCGGGTGTCGGCCCGCCAGGCCTTGGCCCTGGTCTCGTAGAAGAAGTGCTCCTTGATCGCCGGCTTGAGGATCACCGGACGGCTGACGTCGACCTCGGCCAGGTCCTGCCGCGTCGACGGGAACCAGCATCGCGGGATCGGGATGCCCAGCCGCTCGGCCCGCTGGTACGTCTCCCGCTTGTCCCAGGCCGGCCGGACCGCCTCCCAACCGGGCGTGACCAGCCGGAACGATCCGAGCAGGTCATCACGGTTCGCCGCGATCGCCGCGACCGTCTCCTCGCGGGTCGGGTACACCACCCAGCCGTCCAGGCCCAGCCGGCGGCCGGCGTCCAGGAGGGTGCGCACTGTGTACGCCGCGTCCCGCAGGTCGCCCACCCGCTCGTACTTCGAGACGTACCGGGACATCCTGCCGATCGAGTGCTCGTCGTCGAGAACCACGACCGGTACGCCGTACCGGCCGAGACTGCGGGCGATGCCGAGCCCCTGGTAGTCGCCTCCGATGACGACAGCCCCGACCGTAGCGCTCGTGCTCCGGCCGGACCGCCTTGTCATGCCCCGTCGCCCATCGGCTCCAGCGTCGGCTTCCGTACGACGTCCGCACCCGAACGGCCCCGCACTGCCCGGGTGAGCGTCTCGGCTCCGAACCACCCGCCGGCCACGAACCGCATGATCGGACCGAAGCTGTACGCTCCTGGCGCTCCGAGGAAGTGCAGTCCGGGCACGGACGACTCCATCCCGGGCCGCAGCACCGGGTAGCCGTTCACAGTGCGCACCTGCCGCACCACGTCCTTGTCCAGGAACGGGTACCTGCTGATGTCGACCCGGTACCCGGTGCCGAACAGCAGATGATGCACGGTCCGGGTCGGGCCGTCGCTCAGCGTCACGTCAAGCCGGTCGCCCTTCGGCCGTGCCTCGAGCACCTGTACCCCGGTCCGGACCCGCACGCCGGCCAGCCTGTCGACCAGCCAGGCGGCACCGGCCGGGCGGATCGCGCGGTAGGCCATCTTGTCCTGTACGCCGCGCGGTAGCCGCCGGAACAGCCCCGGCTCGGCGACGATCCGGGAGATGCCCATCGGCCCCACGTCCGTCGGTGCGTACACCAGCGGTGCCAGCCGGCCCAGCATGCGGTGGTACTTGCCGCCGTGTAGCCAGTTGATGTGGTCCGCACGGGCCGCAACCTCGACCACGGCACCGGACTCCTTCATCAGTGCAGCCGACTCGAGAGCGCTCTGGCCACCTCCGACGACCAGGACCTCCTGGCCGGCGAAGCCGCCGAGGTCCTTGTGCTCGCCGGTGTGTGAGGCGAGTTCGGACGGCAGCCCGGCCATCACCTCGGGACGGTTCACAAAGTCGTCGATGCCGGCCGCCACCACGACCCGCCGGGCCCGCAACTGCGACTCGTCGGCGAACGTCAGCACGAACGCATCGTCTTCTCGGGTCACGCTCGAGACGCGCCGCCGGTCCACGTCCGGCGCGACCTTCGACTGCACCCACAGGCCGTAGCCGATGAATTCGTCCAGCGGCACCGGCCTGGTGAAGCTGCGACCGGTCTCAGCCTGGTACGAGTCCAGCGACAACGGGCCTTCGTACTCGGCGATGCAGGTGGCTGTCCAGTTCGAGCGCAGCAACATGCCGGCGGGCATGGTCTGCCAGAACGACATCGGATCACCGAAGACCCGCAATTCCTCCCCGGCCCGGCGAAGGTGTGCTGCGGCGGCCAGGCCGTGCGGGCCCGCGCCAATAACGGCAGTAGCTGTTTCTTCCATGTCTCGTGGTCCCCCCACCGAGAATGTGTGTCCCCCGACATGCCTCCCCAGGCGAAATCAGTATCTCCCAGCACCGCAGGGGTGTCCATCGATCGTCACCCGGCGCATCCCGCGGTTCAGCGCGATCTGAACGCGGCACCGGGCTCGGAGCCCGGCGTGTGCAACCGCAGCCCGAGCCCGAACGAATCAGGTGCGTTCTAGACTGACTACAGGGGGTGGGGATGGCGTCAACTCGGACATTGCCGGCGCTCGGACACGGGCTGCGCCGGCCATTGGCGGTGCTGGCCGCCGTCGGTGCGGTGCTGCTCGCCGTACCGGCGGTGGCGTTCGGCGGTGACACCGGACCGAGCCGCCTGGACCGCTCGGTCCAGCGGCTCGTCGACAAGTCACCGGACGGTATGTGGAACGTCGCCCATGCCCTTGACTGGCTGGGCGAACCGGTCGGCCGGGCCGTGCTGACGATCGCCCTCGCCGCGGTCTGCCTGCTCGCCGGCCGCCGGCTGCTGGCGATCGCCGCGGTGGCCGCGATGGTGGCTGCCACCTTGCTGAGCACGGTGCTGAAGTACGTCGTCGACCGCCGGATCCACGACGGATTCCTCTCCTATCCCAGCGGCCACGCCGCGGCCGCCACTGTCGCCGCCACGATCATCGGCCTGCTCCTGGCGGATCTGCTGCGTACCAGCGGTGTTCGCGGTACGGCGCTCGTCCTGGCGCTGAGCGTTCTCGGCGGCGGTCTGATGGCATGGACGCAGACCCTCCTCGGCGCGCACTACCCCACCGACACGCTCGGCGGCTACGGCTGCGGAGTTCTCGTCACGGCGGTGGCCGTTCTGCTCGTGCCCCGTGGAAGAGCTTGTATCAACACCTGATGGAGATGCTCTTTTGGGGAGAGGAGCGGAGGTGTGTCGCAGTGCCGAATTCACAGGCCGGGGAGATCGTCACCGATCTCTGCATCATCGGCGCCGGGCCCGCAGGGATCAGCGTCGCGCGGACGCTGGCCGGCACCGGGGCCCGGATCTGTGTCCTGGAGAGCGGTGGTCAGGACATCGAGCGCCGCGTGCAACGGCTGAGCAGGGGCGAGACCGACGGCTATCCACTGCACCAGCTGCACCGGTCGAGGGTGCGAGCCTTCGGCGGCACGCTGCGGCATCCGAGAGTCCTGCACGGCGGGTGGCTCGCCCGGCCGCTGGACCCGATCGACTTCGAGTCCCGTCCCGGGCGCCCCGACTACGGCTGGCCGTTCGACCGCGACCACCTGATTCCGTACTACCTGCGCGCCCAGCGGGACTGCGGCCTGGCGCCGTACGACCTGGTCGACGGGGATCCGATGTCCGACGGCCGGCCCGCGCCGCCGGTCCGGGACGACGAGATCGTGCCGGCACTGTTCCAGGTCTGCTCGGCGGACTTCCGCGACGAGCTGCAGACGTTCGCGCGGTCCGCCAACGTGCGGGTCGAGCTGCGCAGCCGGGTGGCCGACATCACCACCGACCCGTCGGGCCGACGCATCGCGGCGGTCACCGTGGTCCGCGACGACCGCAGCCGGTTCGTCGTCCGGCCGAGGATCGTCGTACTCGCGACGGGCGGGATCGAGAACGCCCGGCTGCTGCTGACCGCCGACGGGGGCAAGGGCATCGGCAACGAGCACGACCTGGTCGGACGCTACTTCGCCGAGCGGCTGTCGATGCCGGTCGGCCACGTCGTACTGTCCGGTGCGCACACGGTCGACGACGCGAGATTCTTCGCCGACCTGCACGGCGCGACGGGCGCGGTCCGGATCGCCGAGAACGTCCAGCGGGACAAGGATCTGCTGAACTGCACGTTCTCGCTGGTCCCGCGGCCGGCAGCGGTCGCGACGCCGGCGGTCCGGTCGCTGACCACCCTGCGCAAGGCCGTCGGCAGGCGGCCCCGGATCGACGGCTTCGGTACGCACGTACGCAACGTCGTCACGGGACTTCCCGATGTCGCCGACCTCGCACTGGGCAAGGTGAGGTCGCGGCCACGGACGCTGATGCTCCGTGCCATGGGTGAGCAGGCGCCGAACAGCCTGTCCCGCGTGTCACTCGGTGCCCGCCGGGACGACCTCGGGATCCCGGTCGCCCGGGTGACCTGGCGGCGGTCGGCCGACGACCACGAGTCCCTCCGGTCGTCGGTCGACATCCTGGCCGCGGCCTTCCGGGCGGGCGGGTTCGGGTACGTCGAGACGCTGCTCGACGACGTCCCCGCGACCCTTGTCGAAGGCAACCATCACCACATGGGGACCACGCGGATGCACGCCGATCCACGCAAGGGCGTCGTGGACGGCGACGGGCGGGTGCACTCCGTGGAGAACCTCTACGTCGCCGGGGCGTCGGTGTTCCCGACGTACGGTGCGTCCAACCCGACGTTCACGATCATCGCGCTCGCGCTCCGCCTCGCCGACCACCTGCGCGGTGTGCTCGGTTCAGGCGGCTGATCCCTCGGGCACGTGCTGCCGGAGCGCACTCGTCAATTGCTGCCACCAGATTCCGGTGCCCAGGATCGCGGCGAGTGCGGACCCCCAGACGGCGCCCTGCGCTCCCCAGGCAAGCGCTCCGGCGGCGCAGAACACGATGGCCAGCGGAGCGTTGGCGAGCTGGCACCGCATGGTCCGGTCGGCTCGGCCCAGGGCGCGCAGACCGGCGGACGGACCGACCTGCAGGCAACCGGCAAGGTTCCTCACGGTGATGCCGAGGACGAGGACCTGCGCTTGCGGCCAGACGGTCCCGAGCAGCACCCTGCCGAGCCCGAACGGGAAGACGACAAGGACGACCAGACTCCACGCGAACGACACCACGGCCAGCCCGCCGCTCAGTCCGAGGCAGAACCGCCGCAGATGCCGGTCGCTGCGGCGGACCGCGCGCGCCGCCTCCGGTACGGCGACCTGCGCGAGCCCCATCAGCAGTGCGCTCACCGGCCCGACCAGCATCTCGCCGCCCCTGATCGCACCGACCGCCACCAGGCCGACGGTCGCGGCCACCACGACGGCGCGGACCTGCCCGACCGAGGCGAGTACGACGTTCTCGACCAGGAAACGCGGACCGAGATCGCGATGCCTGCGCAGCCAACCGGTCGCGGCCCGCAGCCGCGGCACGATCCCGGCCTGGACCACGCCGAACAACGCGGACAGCGTCGCCGATCCGCCGAACGCGAGCAGCGACCACGCGACGCCGTGGGCACCGGCGACCCCACCGGCGAGCAGAGCACCGAGCAGAAGCACGGTCCACACCGAGTCGTTGACGAAGGCCTTGGCCCCTTCACCCGCGGCAAAGAACGCCTGACGCCAACTGTCCTGCAGGGTGAGCCCCGGAAGCCCGGCTGCCAGTGCGATGAAGGCGGCCCCGACCTCGGAGCCCGGCATCGCACTCCGCAGGACCGCCCCGATCGCGACACAGCCCACGCCACCGGCGAGCCCGACCAGGAGCGCGACACCACTCGAGGCCGCGACCCCCTGGCGCCAAGTCGGTCGGGGAACATCGCTGAACCGGACCATCAGCGCGTCCGTGGACAGCGCACGCGACACGTTGAGGACGATGCCGTACGCAACGAACGCGACACCGAGTGCGCCGAGGCTCGCCGCACCCAGCGTCCTTGCGACATACACGCCGAGCAGGAAGTTCTCCAGGCTGGACACGGCCTGATCGGCGACTCCCCAGCTCAGCCGTCGCAGGATCTGACGACGCACGGTCTCACGCGTACTTGCGAAAAACCGGCTGCACCGGCCGCCCAGGCAGGAACGCCGTCACGTCCTGCGCGTCGAGCGCCTGGCGGTAGACCGTGCAGGCCTGCGCGACAACCTCGACGGTACGGTCGATGTCGGCATCGGTGAGCGCACTGCTGACCACGAAGGACGGGCCGATCACACCGCCGAGAATGAGCTGGCGGAGGAACAGCGTCCGGTACGGCTGGGACGGTTGAAGCTGCTCGTCCAGGGTGGCGAACACCAGGTTGCTCGGCCGGCCGCGCACCACCACGTGGTCCTGAACACCCGCAGCCGCGGCGACCTCGCGTACGCCGGCCGTCAGCCGCTCGCCGCGTTCGTGCAGCCGGGCCGCGATGCCCTCCTCGGCGTACACGTCCATCACGGCGATCGCCGCGGCCAGGGCGTGCGTCTCGGCGCCGTGGGTGGTGGACAGCAGGAAGACCCGCTCGCGGTTGTCCCGCAGGCCACCGCGCTCCATGTACTCACGCCGGCCGGCCAGCGCCGACACCGCGAAGCCGTTGCCGAGCGCCTTACCGAAGGTCGAGAGGTCGGGCGTCACGCCGTACAGGCCCTGTGCGCCGGCTTCGGAGTAGCGGAAGCCGGTGATCATCTCGTCGAAGATCAGCAGTGCGCCGTACCGGTGGGCGAGGTCGCGCAGGCCCTCCAGGTAGCCCGCGGGCGGGTCGTGCTGGGTCGCGGCCTCCAGGATCAGGCAGGCGATCCGGCCGTCGTACTGCCGGAACAGCTCCTCGGTCGCGGCCAGGTCGCCGTACGGGAAGCCGACCGTCAGGTCGCCGTACTCGGCGGGGATACCGGCCGACATCGGGGTCCGGGCGATGAACCAGTCGTCGATCGAGAAGAACGCGTGGTCCGAGCACAGCGCGACCAGCGGACGGCCGGTGACCGCGCGGGCCAGTTTGACCGCGGCGGTGGTGGCGTCCGAGCCGTTCTTGGCGAACTTCACCATCTCGGCGGTCGGTACCGAGGTCAGGAACCGTTCGGCGGCCTCGAGTTCGACGATGCTCGGCCGGACGAAGTTGCTGCCGCGGTCGAGCTCCCGCCGGACCGCCTCGAGCACCTTCGGGTGCCGGTGACCGAGGCTGACGGCGCGCAGGCCGGAGCCGTACTCGACGTACTCGTTGCCGTCGACGTCCCAGACGTGCGCGCCCAGACCGCGGTCGATGACCGGTGCCATCTCCAGCGGGAACTGGTCCTCGCCCTTGGCGTAGGTGTGTGCGCCGCCGGGGATCAGGTCGTGCAGTCGCTTGTTCGCGGCAACGGACTTCTCGAAGGACTTCATGTCAGCCTCGCAGTGGCCAGGGCGAGTGAGTGAGCGGCCTTGTCGCGCTCGGACATGAGCGTGATCGGAAGCGGCCACGGGATGTCCAGTTCCGGGTCGTCGAACCGGATCGCGACGTCCTCGGACGGGTCGTGCGCGCGGTCGATGCGGTACGACACGTCCGCCGGTTCGGTGAGCGCCTGGAAGCCGTGCGCGCAACCGGCCGGCACGTACACGGTCACCTGGTTGTCGCCGGTCAGGTCGAAGGTCTCCCGGTTGAGGTACGTCGGTGAGCCCCGCCGCAGGTCCACGATCACGTCGAAGACCGCGCCGTACGAGCAGCGCACCAACTTCGCCTCGCCGAGTCCGGAGCGGATGTGCATGCCGCGAACGACGCCCCGCCGCGAGCGCGAGATGCTGTCCTGCACGAACGCGTCCGGGTCGAGACCGGCCGTCTTCACCACGTCCCGGTCGAACGTCCGCGAGAAGAACCCGCGCTCGTCGCGGTGCGGCGCCGGCCGGAACACCAGCGCTCCGGCGATCGCCGGTACCTCGATGACTTCCATTGCTACTCCCCCTGCTCCACGACGACGTGTTCCCCCACAGCCCGGGTCCCGTCGAACAGCACCGCTGACAGTACGTCGTACTGCCGCTCGAGCTCCCGCAGGTACTCGGCGTTCCGCTCCCGCATGGCCGGCACGACCGACGGCGCCCGCGCCTCGAGCGCCCGGAACTGGTCGATCAGCCGGCCGACGTCGAGTCCCCGGATCGGCTGCCGGAACTCGGCGAGCCGCATCTGTTCGACCAGGACGTCGCTCTTCGTCCCGTAGCTGATCGAGATCGTCGGCTTCGACAGCTTCAGCGCCGACAGCACGTTGTGGTACCTCGACGCGACGACCAGGTCGGTCTCGGCCAGCTGCGTCATCAGCTCCCCGAGAGTCCCGGCCGGCTCGCTGACCACGCGCTTCTCGCCGAGGTCCGGTCGGGTCCGGCGCAGGTCGGCGCAGATCGCGTCGACCACCACGAGATCGGCCGGGTCGCCGACGATCAGGCGGATCCGGTAGCCCTGGTCCACCAGCCAGCGGGCGAACTCGATGATCTTCGCGGTGTACTCGGCGAGGATCTGCTCCCCCTGGTGCCGATCGGCGTTGGTCCCGCGGTACGCCATCACGCCGAGGCCGACGATCCGCTCCCGCCGTTCGGGTACGCCGGGCTCCGACAGCGCGAAGGCGAGATCCGGGTACACCTCGTCGGCACCGGTGTCGAGGCCCATCTGCCGCATCGCGTCGCGCGAGTAGGCGTCCCGGAACGAGCGGTACGACGCGAGCCGGGCGGCGCCGACGTACAGCCGGCGCAGCGTGCGTTCGCGGGCGTAGTTCGCGCCGACGCTGACGAAGGCGGTCCGCACACCGGCGAGCCGCGCCGACAACGCCATCAGGAACAGCGCGTACGGCCAGCCCCACGGGCGGACCTCCAGCGTGGTCTCGAAAATGCCCATGCCCGGCACGATCACGAGGTCGTAGTGGCGGACCAGTCGCGGCATCCGGACGACGTCGGCGACCTTGCCGAACGTCTTCCGGACCACGGTGCCGAGCCACGAAGCCCCCGGGCCGTGCTGCTGGTACCAGGTGATCGCCACCGCCGGGATGCCGTACTGGCGCTCGAACTCCACCGGATCCGCGCAGACACAGCTCAGCTCCGCCTCCGGATGGCGGGTCCGGACGAAGTCCAGCATCGCGTCCAGCGAGCCGTGGTTGCCGAGGTTGCCCGACCCCAGCAGCCCGAAGAACGCCACCCTTGGTGACCGCGGTGTCACACTCATGGTCAGGACGCCTCGCCGCGAACGACCGCCGAGCTCTCCGGGATCCGGGCCGGCGGTGCGGCCGGCAGGTTGTCCTCGATCCGTCCCGTCGACCGACCGACCGCGCGGCTCGCCAGCCAGCTCATCAGGTGCCGGTAGCACTCCCGCCGGTCCGCGACCGACAGCGGCGCCCGGCGGATGCCACCGACGAAGCCGTTCACGTACTCGGCCAGCAGCCGGACCGTGGGGTTGCGCAGCCGGCTCGCCCGCCGCGGCTCCATGTTCGCCGACCGGGAGCGGATCGTCGGCTTGGCCCGCTCGGCGCGGTCCGGGTGGTCGCGGCGGAAGAACAGCAGCTCGGGCACCTGCGCGAACCGGCCGTACAGGGCCAGCTCGGCCATGATCGTCCGGTCGGAGTGGTGGTAGCTGCCGTTCAGCGGCGTACGGCGGAGGATGTCCGAGCGCATCACGCCGTAGAAGTCGTCGCCGCCGACGTCGAACAGCAGACTGCGGAACCGGTCCGGCGCGTGCGGATTCGCCGTGTCGAGCGGGTAGTCGACCTCGAGCACGATGTCGCCCGCGCCGTCGATGATCGCCTGGTAGGCGTGTGCCAGGACGAGGTACGGGTCGTCGTCCAGCGCCTCGACGCAACGCTTCAGCAGGTCCCGCCCGTACAGGTCGTCGTACGACGCCCACTTGAACAACTCGGTGTCCGACTGCTCGAAGCACCAGTTGTGGTTCGGGGTGGCGCCGATGTTCACGGGCTGGCGGAAGTACGTGATCCGCCCGTCCTTGGCCTGGTACTCCCGGCAGATCTCCTCGGTGGCGTCGGTCGACGCGTTGTCGGAGATGATCATCCGGTAGTCGCCGTAGCTCTGCCCGAGCAGGGCGTCCAGGGACTCGGCCAGGTACTTCTCACCGTTGTAGACCGGAAGGCCGACGGTCAACCGCGGTACCGCGTTCATGCGCTTCTCACTTCCTCTATTTGGGGCCGCTGCGGTACTGAGATCGGCTCGGATCCCTGTTGCCCGCGCTCACGGATCCCGACGCGCAGCGTGAACCACCAGACGAACGCGCTCGACATCGTCGCGGCCGCCGCTCCCCAGGCCGAGCCCAAGGCACCGCCGACGGCACCGCCGGTGACGCCTCCGACCAGGTAGAACGCCGACGCGCAGAGCTGCGCCTTGAGACTGCGCCGCGCGATCCCCAGGGCCCGGAGCCCGGCGGCCGCGCCGGTGTTGAACCCGGCCCCCGCCACCGCCAACGTTGCCGGCAGCACCAATGCCGAGGAGGTCAGCCAGACCTCGCCCAGCAGTGCGTGTCCCCACTTGTCCGGGAGCGCGAACAGGAGCAGCAGACCCCACGCCAGCGCTGCGACCGCCTGCGCGCCGCCCAGCAGGAGACAGAACAGATGCAGCCGGCGAGCCGACCGGCGAAGGACTCGCGCAGCCTCCGGCACCGCCACCAGGCCGACGCCGGACAGCACGATGAAGAACGGCCCCAGCAGCATCTCCGCACCGCGGACCGTGCCGACCGCGGCGACTCCCGCGAACGCGCCGAGACCGTACATCCGCAACTGGTAGGCGCCGCTCTGGGTCAGGTTCTCGGTCAGGTACCGCAGGCCGAGATCGCGGTGCTCCGTCAACCAGTGCCGCGCCTGCGGCACCCTCGGCACGACGCCGGCCTGTACGCCGCTCACCAGCGCGGCCAGGATCCCGGCGCAACCCCACGCCACCACGAACCGGGTGACGCTCGGGCTCCGCGACGCCAGGTACAACGCCGGAACCAGACCGAGTGCCCAGGTGAGGTCACTGACGAACGCCTTGCTGCCCTGGCCGGAGGCGAAGAACGCGAACCGCCAGCTGTCCTGCAGCATGAGCCCGGGCAGCACGATGCCCAGGGCAACGAACGCGGACCCGGTCCGGCCGCCGATCGCCGTGCCGAGACCCGCGCAGATCGCACCGGTGACGACGCCGACCACGATCGCGGTGCCGGACGAGCCTGCCACCGCGGTCCGCCAGACCGGACGCTGGACGCCGCTGAAGCGCACCGCCAGCGGGTCCGTCGCGAGACCACGGGAGATGTTCACGACCACGCCGTACGTCACCCAGGCCAGGCTGAACGCGCCGAACTCGAGCGCGCCGAGCGACCGGGCGACGACGATGCCCACGACGAAGCTGACCAGGCTGGTCACGGCCTGGTCCGCCAGTCCCCAGGTGAGCCGCCGGAACACCCCGCGCATGGGTCAGCGCCTCGTCTCGGGCGGGACGGGCAGCGCGAGTTCCTGGAGCGGCCAGACGCCGATCCGGCTCGGGTCGACGTCACCGCCGTCCGGGAAGGACTCGACCGGTTCCGGGAAGTCGAACGGTGGCCGGCCGAGGTTCAGCCGCCGCCAGTTCCGGCCGGTGAACTGGTTCCGGTTGTACTCGACCTCCGGGTAGGTGTTGGTCAGCAGCCAGGTCGCGCCGGTGCTGCGGAAGTTGTCCAGGATCAGCGCCGCGTCCTGGAACGACATGTGCACGAGGCAGTCCCGGCACAGGATCGCGTCGGCCTTCGGCAGTTCGTCCCGGGTCAGGTCCGCGACCGCGAACTGCCGCTGCTCGTCGCCGAACTGCCGCTTGTTCGCCGCGATCACGCTCGGCACGATGTCGACCCCGTAGTACTCCTGCACCGGAAGGTCGACCTCACGCATCCAGTTCAGGTCACCGCACGGCGCGTCCAGCAGCGACTGCGCCTCGAGGCGGTTCAGGACCTCGGGCAGGTTCTGGCGGATGTCGACGGTCGCCCGGAGCTCGGACCCGGTACCGGAGCCCGACTCGCCGCTGGCCCACCCGGCGGTCTCGTAGACGTGGGAGAACAGCTTCTCCCGCGACGTGACGCGCCACCGCAGCCGGTGCATCGCCGGCAGCTGCGGGAGGGTGTCTCGTAGCCGCCGGAGTACTCGGCGCATCGTCAACGCCCCCTCTCGTAGGGTTCCGGAAGTGGAATGAGGTACGTCGCTCCCCAGCCGCCGCCGTTCTCGAGCTGGGTGATGATCTCGTCGGCGATGTCCCAGGTGAGGACCAGTACGACGTCCGGCCGGGCCGCCGTGAGCTCGGCGATCGGGCGGATCGGGACCAGGCCGCTGCCAGGGATCCGGCGGCCGTGCTTGCCCGGCGCGAGGTCGACGGTGAACGGCAGCAGGTCCGTCGTCACCTTGCTCAGGTCGAGCAGCAGCGGCGCCTTCGACGGGGCGCCGTACCCGAGGACCGTCCGGCCCGCGGCCCGGTGCCGGGCCAGCTCGACGTGCAGCGCGCCGGCGGCGTGCCAGGCGGCCTCCTGCAACGTGCCGAGCTGTACCTCGTCCGCGATGCCGGCCGCGTCCTCGTCCTCCAGTACGACGTCGACCGACGGGTCCGGGTGCGCGTCCGCGCCGTGCCGGAGCATCACCAGCAGGCTGCCGCCGTACATGTCGACCTGGCGCACCGACTCAACCGCGAGACCGTGCAGCGCGGCGAGGCTCCGCAGCGCCCGCAGCGACATGTACACCCAGTGGCCGTGCCGGACCGTGTCGAACTGGTTGCCGACGAACAACGGCAGCAGGTGGTGGAACTCCATCACCAGCAGCCCGCCCGGCGCGAGCCGGTCCGCCCGCAGCTTCAGCATCTCGCCGTACCGCGGCTCGTGCACGATCCCGTGGACGTCGACCACGAGGTCGGCGCGCTCATCGTCCGCCGACCGGCAGCCGGCGGCGTACAGGTGCTCGAGCCACGAACCCCCGTGCGGACTGCCGAACTCGAACACCACCCCACCACTCAGTTCCGGGTAATCGCTCAGGATCTCCTTGACGGAAGCCTCCGCATGCGCCCGGCTGGTCGCCGACTCGACGGCCAGCGGCTCCTCCGGCAGCTGCGGCTCGACCGGCCCGAGCTGCACGAGCGTGCACCCCCGGCACAACCAGAGCGCGAGCGGCCACCGCGGATCGGGCCCCGGCGTGTCCGCGGCCGGGAAGTAGTCGGCGCACGGCTGCGCACCCAGATCGACCACGGGGACGACGTTCTCCCCCGCGCATCCGCGACACCTGAAGCTCACCATGTCAGCGTCGCCTTCGCCGTCGTGAACGCCTCGGCGTACGGCGCCCGGCACTCCATCCCCCGCAAGCGCGCCAGGCCGGCGAACACCTCTTCGTCGAACCAGTCGTGCGGGACCTGCGACGGATACGCCTTGTGCAGCAGGGCGATCTTGTCGCGGAGCTGCTCCTCGGTGAGTTCGACGTACAGCCACGGCCGGCCGAAGTCGCCGTCCCACTTCGGGATCTCGTAGTGCAGCACCAGGTGGTCGCGCCAGACCGTCGGCGCCAGCTCCGCGATCAGCCGGTGGTCCTGGTGCGCGTCGGCCCGGCTCGGCGCGAGCACGAGGTCGGCGCGCCGGCTGCCACGGGCCGTTGCCTCCAGCAACTCCTTGGTCTGGTTCCAGTACGCCGGGAGCCGGCCGTCGGGAAGCTCCGCGGACGTGACGGTGACCTCGCACTCGGGCAGGAACAGCTCCGCGGCCCGGCGCGCCTCCTCCAGGCGGACCGGCGTACCGGTCGCGATCACGAACTCGGCGGACAGCTCCGGCACCGACTCCGCGAGCTTGAGCAGCGTGCCGCCGCAGCCGATCTCGATGTCGTCGGGATGGGCGCCGAGGGCAACCAGGTGCACCGGGCCCTCGATCAGGCCGAGCTGGAACGGGAGCATCAGACCGCCGCCGTCGCCGACGTCTGGTGGCTCCACAACGCCCACGGTTTCTTGCCCGACCGGTGCAGGTCCTCGAGCTGGCTGCGTTCCTTGAGCGTGTCCATCGGCGCCCAGAACCCGTGGTGCGGGATCGCCTCCAGCTTGCTCATCGCGGCCAGCCGCGGGAACGCGTCCCCGACCAGGTCCTCGCCCTCGTGCAGGACGTCGAAGATCTCCTTCTTCAGCACGAAGTACCCGCCGTTGATCCAGACGTTCAGGTCCGCGGCCGAGCGCAGCCCGGTGATCCGCGAGTCGGTGCCGAACTCGACCACGTGGAACGACGCCTGCGGCGGCACCGCGAGCAGGCTCGCGGTGATGTCGCTGGTCATCACGTGGTCGACGATCTTGTCCATCGGCGCGTCGGTCAGTACGTCCCCGTAGTTCGCCAGGAACGCGTCGTCGTCCTCCAGGTACGGGCGGACCCGGCGCAGCCGCTCACCGATGCTGGTGTCGATCCCGGTGTCGACGAAGGTGATCTTCCACTCGCTGATGTCGGACTCGAGCAACTCGATCTGCTCGCCGCCCTTGGTCATCACGAAATCGTTGGAGACGGTCTCCTCGTAGCGCAGGAAGTACTCCTTGACCGACCTCCCGCCGAACCCCAGCGGCAGGATGAACTCGGTGTGCCCGAAGTGCGCGTAGTACCGCATCACGTGCCACAGGACCGGCCGGTCGCCGATCGTCATCATCGGCTTCGGTGCGGAGTCCACGCCGCTGCGCATCCGCAATCCGTGCCCCCCACAGAAGATCACGACCTTCATGCTGCTGCCCCTCGTGTCAGATAACTTCGAGACGCGGGATCGGTACGACGAACCGCGCGCCCCACTCCCGTGCGTAGCCGAGCTGGTGGACGATCTCCGTGCGCAGGTTCCACGGCAGGATCACGATGTAGTCGGGACGCGTCTCGGCCAGGCGTTCCGGGGCGAAGATCGGGATGTGCGTGCCCGGCAGGTACATGCCGTGCTTGTGCGGGCTGCGGTCCACCGTGTACGGCAGCAGGTCCTCGCGGATCCCGCAGTGGTTGAGCAGCGTGTTGCCCTTGCCGGGAGCGCCGTACCCGGCGACGGTCTTGCCGTCGCGGCGGGCCTGGATCAGGAACTCCAGCAGGTCGGACTTGATCGTGAACACCTCGTCGGCGAAGCCCAGGTGGCCCTCGACGGTGTGCAGGCCGGCGTCCTGCTCGTCCTGCAGCACCTTGCCGACCAGCTCGGTCGGCTCGCCGCTCGGTGACGAGAAGAGCCGGAGCGAGCCACCGTGGCTCTGCAGTTCCTGTACGTCGACGACCTTGAGGCCGGCGCGGCTCAGTGCTTCGGCCGCTGTCTTCAGGGTCAGGTACTGGTAGTGCTCGTGGTAGATCGTGTCGTACTGCCGGTTCTCGATCAGCCGGAGCAGGTGCGGGAACTCCAGCGAGACCAGGCCGTCGTCCTTCACCAGTGCGCGCAGGCCCTTGGCGAAGTCGACGATGTCCGGTACGTGCGCGAACACGTTGTTGCCGACGACAAGGTCCGCCTTGCCGTGCCGGGCCGCCGCGTCCTTGCCGGTGGCCTCGCCGAGGAAGTAGCTCTCGGTGCGGATGCCCTTCTCGTTGGCGATCTTCGCGATGTTCGCGGCCGGTTCGATGCCGAGCACCGGGATCTCGAGAGCGACCGCGTGCTGCAGCAGGTAGCCGTCGTTGCTGGCGGCCTCGACGATCAGGCTGTTCCCGTCGAGGTCCAGCCGCTCCCGCATGTCGACGACGAACCGGCGCGCGTGCTCGACCCAGCTGGTCGAGTACGACGAGAAGTACAGGTAGTCGCTGAACACGTCGTCGGCCGCGACGTACGCCGGGAGCTGCACGAGCAGGCAGTTCCCGCAGATCCGGACGTGCAGCGGGTAGAACGTCTCGCCGCTGTCGAGCTGGTCCGCGCGCAGGTAGCTCTCGCACGGCGGCGACATGCCGAGGTCGACGAACGTCCGGGTCAGCGGTTCGCCGCAGAGCCGGCAGGCTGGATCGGTCATCGGGCCAGCTCCTTCGGTCCGGGGAACTGGGCGTCGGTCGTGCGGCGCAGCCGATCGTCGACCAGGCCCGCGTCGAGCAGCTGCTGGATGCGGCGCAGCCGGACGAACTGCGCGGAGTTGAAGTCGTCGAGCGTGAGGCCGTGCCGCCGGTAGGCGTCGTACAGCTCGTCGACGCCCTTGCGGACCGACCAGTGCAGCTTCAGGTCCGGGAACGTGTCGTTGAGCTTGCCGAAGTCGACCTTGTAGTTGCGCAGGTCCGGACCGGCGCCGTCGGCGATCGACAGCGTCGACCCCGGCACCGCCTCGCGGACCATCTCGGCGATGTCGCGGACCTGGACGACGTCCTCGGACCGGCCGACGTTGAACGCCTCGTCGTGGACCGTCTCCCGCGGCGCCGCCAGCACGGCCTCGAACGCGCGGCTGATGTCCTCGATGTGCACGAGCGGCCGCCACGGGGTGCCGTCGCTCTCCAGCCGGACCTGGCCGGACGTCGCCGCGATGGCGGTCAGGTTGTTGACGACGATATCGAGCCGCAGCCGGGTGGACGCGCCGTACGCGGTCGCGTTCCGCAGGTACGTCGGGCTGAAGTTGTCGTCGGCCAGCTTCGACAGCTCCTGCTCGGCCAGCGCCTTCGTCTCGCCGTACGCCGTCACCGGGAACAGCTCGGCCTCCTCGGTCACCGCCTCCGACCCCGCCGCGCCGTACAGGCTGCACGACGACGCGAACAGGAACCGCTCGACGCCGGCGTCCTTCGCGGCCCGGGCGAGGTTCAGTGTGCCGTCGAGGTTGACCGAGTACGTCGCGGCCTTGTCGAGGTTCCCGAGCGGGTCGTTCGACAGCGCGGCCAGGCACACGACAGCGTCGTACCCGCGCACTTCCGCCGCCGTCACGTCCCGCAGATCCCGCGGCGCCCGCTCCCCGATCGCCTCCGGCCCACCCAACAGGTCGCACCCCTCGTACAACCCGGAGTCAAGCCCCCCGACCTGATGCCCCCGCCCCCGCAGGAACGGCACCATCACCGCCCCGATGTAACCCCGATCCCCCGCAACCAGAACCCTCATCCCGCCATCCCCTCACCCCACAAGTTCCCGTCGCCCAATACAGATCAACGGAATCCCGCCCTGATACAGCCAATTTCGGAGGCATGAGAGGACGACGACCTAGGGACTGGGATGGTCGCTCGGCTCTACACGGTCGAACTCGAACCGGAGGCTCGGGCCTGGCTGGAGAGCGTTCCCGCCGAGCGGCGGATCGAGGGTTCCACCATCGCCGTCGACGGCGACGAGACGGAGGTGTCGTTCACGCCGCACAGGACCGACGCCGCCTGACCACGGGCGGTGCGCCGGACCTTGACGATGTCATCGGTTTCCGGACTCGTCGTTCCGGTCAAGCCTCTTGGGGAACAGTTCGTCGCTGTCGGGGTCGAGGCCGAATTCCTCCATCATCTCCTCGAACGTCACCCACTTCGACGGATCGTCGTTGGCCAGCCGTTCGCGAGTGATGTCGTAGACCCGGCGGTCGAACTCGGCTTCCTCCTTGACGACCTCGTACTCCGCCCACTGGTCGAACGAGATGACGACCCCCTCGGGCTGGTGCCGGTCGCCGGTGAAGAACACCTGCCCGGTGGATTCGCTGCGGAACCGCTCCACGATCTCGCCCAGGCGCTGGCTGACGGTTCCGATGTCAGCGACCCGCAGCGTCGCACCGTTCGGCAGCGGGTAGTTCCCATCCGTGATCTCCGCGTCGATGGCAGCCTGCAGCCGACGCCGATGATCGCCTTCGATGTCTGGCCGACCACTCCGTACGACGGGATCCCAGCCGCCTTCACGCGCCGCTTCCTCGTAAGTCACCTTCCTGGACGGATCCTGGGCCTCGAGCCTGCGAAACACCTCCTCGCGACGGCGTTCCTCCTCGGCGTCCTCCCGCTCGATCTCATACTCGATCCATGCGCGGAACGAGATGATGACCCCCTGGGGACGAGTGCCCATCTCGTCGGCGAAGAAGATCGGCGCGCTGCCGTCCACACGAAGCAGTTCGAGAATACGGTCCACATTGCGCGCCACCGTGACCGTGTCGACGACGTACAGCACGTCGCCGTTCGGAGCGTGATATCGGTCGGCGGCGGCGTCCACACGACCGTCGTAGCCGGCATCCGGACGGATCGCCTCGTACTCCGCCCACCGGTCGAACGAAAGCACGACCCCCTCCGGCTCGGCGCCGGCTCCGTAGAACAGCGGCGCACGCTCGCCCTCGCGCCACAAGCGCATCGCGGCACCAAGGACCTCACCAGCCACGGCAGTGTCGATCACGCGGACGCTGAGCCCGTTCACCAGCTTGCAGACCTTCTCCGAGATCTGCTCGCCGGCGTCGCCCTGCGCGGTCGCAAGCTGATCGGCAGCGATACCTGATACGCGGCGCTCGAACCGGGTCTCATGCCCGATCGACTCGTACGCCGCCCAATGCCCGAACGAGATTGCCACGCCGTTCGGCCTCCCATCCGTACCGAAGACGAGCGGCTCGGTCGCGCCCTCGAGCCATGACTGGACTGCGTATCCAAGCCGGCCGCCGGCCGTGGTGGCATCGACGACCAGGAGCGTCAGTCCGTTCGGAAGGCGGTAGGGGGTCTCCATGGGTGCTCCTGCCGAGACGATCAGCGTTCTCTGGACTTCGACGCACCCGGGCCGGGCGGCCGGTTGACATTCGCCTGCGGGGCCGCCGCGGGCGCAGGCGCAGTGCCGGGCGGCGGGCTGCCACGGAGCATCCTCGCTGCCTGAAGCAGATCCGGCGGCAGTGGGCCCCGGGCCGGCGTCGTCGGCACGCCCTCCCTCTGCGGTCCGACCGACGGCCGCTCTCCGCTACCCACTCCGTGTAGCCCGGGCTCCAGCAACCCCCGCGTCCGTCCCAGACGGCCACCGGCGATCGCCGCCGGGTCGTCCGCGCGGTGCGCGAAGGCAACAACGTGTCTGTACGGCAAGGCGTCCGGATCCGCGACCACGCGGCCGTCCTCGATCTTGGGAAGTGGGTCGAACTCACGGTAGACCAGCCGGTGGGACGGCCCGAGGGCGCGCCCGTTATCTGCGTACTCGTCGAAAACCGGCACCTTGAGCTCGGCGCAGTCCCTGAGATCATGCGAACCTGGGCCGCTGGTCAGGCGCTTGCCGACGTAGTCCCCCTCGCGGCCTTCCTGGAGCGCCTTCATCGCCTTCATCGCGGCATTGAACTCGCGACCGGCATCACTGTCCGGACCCGCCTTCCAGGCTCGATGCCCGGCGTCCAACTCAGGCTTGACGCCCTCATCGACGATGAGGTGGTACCTCACGACTTCCCGCCACCATCGTCGTCGCTGTCCTCCCATCCGTACTCACGGACCAGATCGTCGAACGAGACGCCCTTGTCGGGCCGGAAGTTCGCGACCCGCTCTCGGGTGATCTCTTCGACGCGGCGGTCGGTGTCGGCTTCGAGCTTGAGCGCCTCGTACTCCGCCCACTGGTCGAAGGAGATCACTACGCCTTCCGGTTTGCCCGCGGAGCCGTAGAAGAGTGGTTCGGTCGCGCCTTCGCGCCAGAGCTGCGCAGCTCGGCCGAGGCTCTGGCCGGCGGTTTCGGTGTCGACCACCATCGCGGTGTCGCCGTTTGGGAGGTGATAGGGCGTCTGCATGAGGGCTCCTGCGTCGGACGCGGACACGTTCGGTGACCAGGATAGTTTCCAGGGCTGGTTTCTCGGGGGAAGTTTCCACAGGGGTGTATCAGCGTGGTGGGGTGGGTGCTCTCATGGGCGCTGGGGCGTGGGGACGTCGGGATCTTGCCTGTGGGGGGCGTTATGAGAGTTGCCGTGTTCGGCTTGGGGTATGTGGGGTCGGTGACGGCGGCTTGTCTGGCTGCTGCCGGGCATGAGGTGTGGGGGGTGGATGTCGACACCGCCAAGGTGGAGCCGATCGCGCGCGGGCACAGTCCGGTGGTTGAGCCGGGGCTGGACGAACTGGTGGCAGCGGGGGTCGCGGCGGGGCGGTTGCGGGCTACTACCGATCCGCAGGTGGCGCTGGACGGTGCCGATGTCTCGCTGATCTGCGTGGGCACGCCGTCCACCGCGGCCGGGAGTACCGACCTCACCTACATCAAACGCGCGGTGCGGGACATCGCCGAGGCGGCACGGGACGTCGTACGCCCGGAGTCCGGGTTCCACAGCATCGTGGTCCGCAGCACCGTGCCGCCGGGAACGGTCGACGAGGTCGTCGCGCAGGTGCTGGCCGAGGTGCCGGCGCCGGACGGGCTGACGTTCGGTACGGCGATGTGCCCCGAGTTCCTGCGCGAAGGGTCTGGGCTCGCGGACTTCTACGCGCCGCCGTTCGTCGTCGTCGGCACCCGCGACCCGAAGGTCGGTACCGCTCTGACCGACCTGTTCGCATTCCTCGGCACGGACGTGCAGATCGTCGACGTCCGGACCGCGGAGGCCCTCAAGTACGCGTGCAACGCGTTCCACGCCACGAAGGTCTCGTTCGCGAACGAGATGGGCCGGATCTTCCGGCACTTCGACGTCGACTCGCGCGAGGTGATGAAGATCTTCGTGCAGGACACCAGCCTGAACATCTCGCCGTACTACCTGAAGCCCGGCTTCGCGTTCGGCGGCTCGTGCCTGCCGAAGGACCTGCGCAGCGTCCTGCACCTCGCGCGGATCAACGACACCGAGCTCCCGCTGCTGTCCGGCGCACTCGCCACCAACGAGCGCAGCGTCCGCGACATCGTCGACCGCGTGATCGCCGGCCCCGGCCGCGAGATCGCACTGCTCGGGCTGAGCTTCAAGCACGCCACCGACGACCTCCGCGAGAGCCCGAACGTCGAACTTGCCGAGCGCCTGATCGGCAAGGGCTACAACCTGCGGATCTACGACGCGATCGTGAACCCGACCCGCCTGGTCGGCGCGAACCTGCGGCACGTCCGGTCGAAACTGCCGCACCTCCAACGGGTCCTCACCGACGACCCGGACGCCGCGCTGGCCGGCGCCGACGTGGCGATCGTCTCCGCGACCGACACCGCCGCCGTGGACGCGCTGCTCGACAACCCGCCGGCCCGGACCATCGACCTGAGCGGCCGGCTCGGCGCCGACGTCGAGGCACTGCCCGGATACGAAGGAGTGGGCTGGTGAGCGGTCCGCGGGTACTGATCATCATCCAGAACCTGTGGGTGCCGTTCGACCGCCGGGTCTGGCTGGAGTGCCAGGCCCTGGTCGCGGCCGGGTACGACGTGACCGTCGTCTGCCCGAAGGGCCCCGGGGATCCGTCGTACGACGTGATCGACGGCGTGGTCGTGCACAAGTACACGGCGTACGCGCCGGGCGGGAGCAAGGTCAGCTTCGTCTGGGAGTACGTGTACTCGTTCCTGATGACGCTCCGCCTGGTGTTCCGGGCCCGCAAGGCCGGCCGGTTCAAGGTGCTGCAGGCATGCAACCCGCCGGACATCTTCTGGCCGATCGCGATGCTGCTGCGCCGCCTCGACGGCACCCGGTTCGTGTTCGACCACCACGACCTGTGTCCCGAACTGTTCCAGTCCCGGTTCGGCGGTACGGCGAGCCTTCCGTACAAGGGCTTGCGCTTCCTCGAACGGACCACGCACCGCCAGGCCGACCACGTGATCTCGACCAACGACTCGTACCGCCGGATCGCGATCACCCGCAGCGGCAAGGCGAACCACGACGTGACCGTGGTCCGCACCGGGCCCGATCCGGACCAGCTCCGCCGCGGTACGCCGGACGAGTCGCTGCGCCGCGGTCACCGGCACCTGGTCACGTACATCGGCGTGATGGGTCCGCAGGACGGCGTCGACATCGTCGTCCGGGCCGCCGACCACATCGTCAACAATCTGCGGCGCACCGACATCGCGTTCACGCTGATGGGCGGCGGCGACTCGTACGACGAGGTGGTCGCGCTGCGGGACGAACTCGGGCTCGGCGAGTACGTCGAGTTCACCGGACGGGTGCCGGACGAGACCGTGCGCGCGGTGATGTCGACCGCGGACCTCGGCCTCTCCCCCGACCCGAAGAATCCGCTCAACGACGTGTCGACGATGAACAAGACCATGGAGTACCTGGCGTTCGAGCTCCCGGTCGTCGCGTTCGACCTGGTCGAGACCAGGGTGTCCGCCGCCGACGCCGCGGTGTACGTGGAGCCGAACGACGTGGCGAAGTACGGCGAGGCGATCGTCGACCTGCTCGACGACGAGGTACGCCGGCGCCGGATGGCGAAGCTCGGCCGCGAGCGCGTCGAACGGGTACTGGCGTGGAAGCACCAGCAGAAGGCCTACCTCGAGGTGTACGACCAGCTGACCGGGCACGTCAGCCGGCTCGGCCCGGTCGCCGGCGTCAAGACGGGGTCCTGACGTGTGCGGCATCGCGGGCTGCTACCAGCAGCGGGACGGCTTCGCGCTCGCGGAGACGATGAGCGACCGGATCGCGCACCGCGGCCCGGACGCCGACCAGGTGTACGCGTTCGACGAGGGCGACGTACGGGCGTTCCTCGCGCACCGCAGGTTGTCGATCATCGACCTGTCGGCGGCCGCGGACCAGCCGTTCAGCAAGCGCGGCCTGACGATCTGTTACAACGGCGAGCTCTACAACTACAGGGAACTCCGGGCCGAGCTGTCGAAGTCGGGCGTGCACTTCCGCACCCAGAGCGACACCGAGGTCGTGCTGGAAGCCTGGCGCCGGTGGGGTCCGGACGCGCTCCGGCGGTTCCGCGGCATGTTCGCGTTCGCGATGCTGGACGAGGACAGCGGCAGCCTGTACCTGGCCCGCGACCCGCTCGGCATCAAGCCGTTGTACTTCCTCCGCCGACAGGGCGGCGTGATCTTCGCGTCCGAACTGAAGGCCCTGGTCGCCGCGGTCGGGTCCGAGCTGCGCACCGAACCCGGCGCGCTGATCGCGTCGATGCTCTATTACTGGCTGCCCGAACAGCGCTGCGCGATCGACGGCGTCGACAAGCTGCCGCCGGGATCCTGGGCGGAGTTCCGCCCGGACGGCAGCAGCCGGCACGAGACGTACTGGCGGGTCGCCGACGTCGCGGCCGAGGCCGCTGCCGGTCCGCCCGCCGATCTCCGGCAGATCATCGAGGAGTCCGTCGCCGCGCACCTCGTCGCCGACGTAGGAGTATCGACCTTCCTCAGCGGCGGCCTCGATTCGAGCCTCGTGACCGTGCTGGCCAAGCAGCTGGACCCGGGGATCGACTCGTACACGATCACGTTCCGGGCGCAGGACCAGAAGCTCGAGGCGATGCCGGACGACGCGATCTACGCGCGCAAGCTGGCCAAGCAGTTCGGCATCGACCTGCACGAGATCGAGATCGCCCCGGACGTCGTGGAGCTGCTGCCGCGGATCGCCGGCACTCTGGACGAGCCGATCGGCGACCCGGCCGCGATCAACACGCTGCTGATGTGCGAGACCGCGCGCGACGCGGGCGTGAAGGTGCTGCTGTCCGGGATGGGCGCCGACGAGCTGTTCGGCGGGTACCGCAAGCACCTCGCCTGCGTGCTGGGAGCGCAGTACCGACGACTGCCCGGCGTACTGCGGAACGGCGTGGTCGGGCCCGCCGTACGGCGGCTGCCGGTCACCGTCAACGGGCGCGGGCTGCGGTACGCGCGCTGGGCGAAGAGGTTCGAGACGTTCGCGAACCTCCCCGAGGAGGAGGCGTTCCGGCGCAGCTACACGATGTACGACGCGGACCAGCTCGCCGGGCTGATCAGCCCGGACCTCGAGCCGTACGTCGGGAAGCTGCTCGCCGAACACAGCGACGTCTACCACGACAACGCGCTCGACGACCACGTGAACCGGATGTGCCTGGCGGACTCGCGGATGTTCCTGCCCGGGCTGAACCTCACGTACACGGACCGCGCGAGCATGGCGGCGTCGACCGAGGTACGGACGCCGTTCGTCGACCCGGTCGTGGCGCGGGCGGCGTTCTCGATCCCGGGCAGGGACAAGATCCACCGCCGGGTCAGCAAGCTCGCGCTGAAGAAGGCAGCCGAGGCGTGGTTGCCGAAGGAGATCATCTACCGGCCGAAGGCGTCGTTCAGCGCGCCGCTGCGGGCGTGGGTACGCAACGACCTGCGCGAGCTCGTCGACGACACGCTGCTGCGCGGTGAGCTGGTCGGGAGCGGGTTCCTGCAGCGGGCCGCCGTACAGAAGCTCGTCGACGACGAGCGGGCCGGGCGCGAGGACTACTCGAAGCAGATCTGGCAGTTGCTGACCCTGGAGACCTGGACCCGCCACATGCGGTCGCTGGGCGTGACCATTACTTCTTTGTAAGGACGGACATGAAGCAGGTTGCACAGAACTACAAGTCCGGCGAGCTCGCTGTGCTGGACGTGCCTCCGCCCACCTGTGCGCCCGGCGGCGTGCTGATCCGTTCGCTGTACTCGCTGATCTCGACCGGCACCGAACTGATGAAGGTCGGCGAGGCGAAGCTGTCGCTGGTCGGCAAGGCGAAGGCGCGGCCGGATCAGGTGCGCAAGGTCCTGGACACGGTGGCGCAGCAGGGGTTGACGAGCACGTACAAGAAGGTGATGAACAAGCTCGACTCGTACACGCCGCTCGGGTACTCGCTGTGTGGTGTGGTGGTCGAGGTCGGGGCGGGGGCGGAGGAGTTCAGCGTCGGGCAGCTGGTCGCGGCGGCGGGGAACGAGTTCGCGTTGCACGCGGAGTACAACTGGGTGCCGGTGAATCTGTGCGTGCCGGTGCCGGACGGGGTGCCGGCTGAGCAGGCCGCGTTCTCCACGGTTGGTGCGATCGCCATGCAGGGGGTGCGGCAGGCCGAGGTACAGCTGGGCGACACGGCGGTGGTGATCGGGCTCGGGTTGGTCGGGCAGCTGGTGGTGCGGTTGCTGGTGGCCGCCGGGGTGCGGGTGTTCGGGATCGACACGGTCGCGGACCGGTGCCGGATGGCGGAGAAGGCGGGCGCGCTGCACTGCGCGGGCGCGGACGAGGCGGGGGTCGCCGCGCTGGAGCGGTCGTTGCTGCAGGCATCCAACGGGCTCGGGGCCGACCACATCCTGCTGGCCGCCGGCGGTCACTCGAACGGGCCGGTGGAGACCGCGGCCCGGTTGGCGCGGGACCGCGCCCGGGTGGTGGACATCGGCAAGACGAGGCTCGACCTCCCGTGGAACGCGTACTACGACAAGGAGCTGGACGTCCGGTTCTCTCGGTCGTACGGGCCGGGGCGGTACGACGACCGGTACGAGCTGGAGGGCATCGACTACCCCGCCGGCTACGTCCGCTGGACCGAACGCCGCAACCTCGAGTGCTTCGTCGACCTGATCGCCCGCGAACAACTCGACGTCGGCGCCCTGATCGCCAACACCTTCCCCATCACCGACGCCACCGACGTCTACCAAAAACTCAGCACCGGCACCTACCCAGGCGTCGGCTTCCTCTTCGAATACCCAAAGGAAGAAGCGTCTGAGGTCCCAGCCTTCGCACCCGAACGGCGTGAGTCGGTCGCGCGACCGGCTTCCGGCGGTGTGGTGCGGGTGGGGTTTGTGGGGGCGGGGAATTATGCGTCGAGCATGCTTTTGCCGCATTTGCAGAAGGATGGGCGGGCTGTGCTGGGGCGGGTTGCCACGAACAAGTCCTTGTCGGCGGCGAATGCTCAGCGGCGGTTCGGGTTCGAGGCGGTGTCTACCGACGCGGACGAGGTGTTGAGGGACGACAGCCTGGATGCGGTGTTCGTGGTGACGCGGCACAGTTCGCATGCCGAGCTTGCGTGCCGGGCATTGGAGACCGGGAAGGCCGTCTTCGTCGAGAAGCCGCTGGCGCTGAACGACGACGAGCTGGACCGGATCGTCGCGACCGTGGACGCCACCGGCAACGACCGGCTGATGGTGGGATTCAACCGCCGGTTCGCCCCGCTGCTGACCGACCTGAAGGACCGTTTCGGCCCACAGGGCAACACCTCCGTCCGCTACCTGGTGAACGCCGGCAAACTCGACTCCACCAGCTGGTACCTCGACGCGGGCAAAGAAGGTACGAGGTTCGCCGGCGAGGGCGGCCACTTCATCGACACGCTCACCTGGTGGCTCGACAGCCTCCCGATCGAGGTGTACGCCGTACCCGGCCCGGACGCCGGCGACGTCCTCGTCACGCTCCGGTTCGCGAACGGCTCCGTCGGCACGATCACGTACGTCGGCGGCGGCAACGCGCGCTTCCCGAAGGAGACGATCGACATCACCGGCGGCGGCCGGAACGCGCGCTTCGACAACTTCCAGCGCGCCTCGGTGTACACCGGCCGCAAGCCCACCACCCGCAAGACCCGCGCCACCGACAAGGGCCAACGCAACGAGCTCGACCGCTTCATCGCCGCCGTACGCACAGGCGCGCCGATGCCGATCCCCTTCGACCAACTGATCGCCACCACCCGCGCCACCATCGCCGTAGACCGCAGCCTGGCCTCAGGCAAGCCGGAGAAAGTGTGAGCCGCCAGCCCTTGGGCTGGTACGTCCGCCGCCTGCGCAGGATGTCCCCCACCGAACTCATCCAGCGCACCAGCGATGCCGGACGCCGTACTGCCTGGGCCTACCAACAGGTGCGGCCCGGGCAGGACGGAAACCTGCACCTGCCCCTCCGGCGCGAAAGAACCTTCAGTACGACGATCCCGCCGCACACCGCGTGCGCCGTACCGGAAGACGCCCGCAAGGCGGTGATCCAGCAGGCCGACGCCATCCTGGCCGGCAACCTGGAGGTACTAGGTGTCGACCGTACCGACCTGAAGGCTCCCGACTGGTTCCGTGACCCGGTAACGGGCCGCCGTTCGGACCCGACGCAGTACGTCTTCAAGCTGAACCACCGCAACGAGCAGGCCGTCGGCAACATCAAGCAGGTGTGGGAGCTGTCCCGCCACCACCACCTGACGCAGTTGGCCGCCGCCTGGTACCTGACCCACGACGACCGGTACGCCGAACGCGTAGCCGACCACCTGAACGACTGGTGGCGCACGAACCCGTTCCTGTCCGGAGTGCACTGGGCGAGCGGTATCGAGATCGGCCTGCGCCTGATCAGCTGGACCTGGATCAGACGCCTGCTCAACGACTGGCCGGGCATCACAGACCTGTTCGAGCACAACGAACTGGCGCTACAGCAGCTGTACTGGCACCAGCGCTACCTGGCCGCGTTCCAAAGCCACGGCTCCTCGGCGAACAACCATGTGATCGCAGAAGCAGCAGGACAACTAGTAGGCGCTTGTGCGTTCCCCTGGTTCACCAAGAGCGACCGTTGGCGCGCAAACGCCGCAGCCCTGCTGGAAAAGCAGCTGGACGCGAACACGTTCCCGTCCGGCCTCAACCGCGAACTGGCCACCGACTACCACCGCTTCGTCTCAGAACTCGGCCTGTACGCCGCCCTCGAAGCAGACACCGCGGGCCATCCGCTGAGCCAAGAAACCTGGGCCCTACTGACCCGAACCCTCGACGCAGCCGCAGCGATCGTCGACACCCGCCTGCGCCCACCACGGCAAGGCGATGACGACGAGGGCATGGTCTTGACCCTGGACCCACCAGACGCAAGCACGTGGTCGGCGTACCTGTCCTTAGGCGCAGCCGTGGTCGGAAGAACACCCTGGTGGCCAGAAACCCCCAGTACTGCGACCTCAGCCATCGTCGGTGCCCTGGTGAACGGCCGGCAACCAGACCGTCCAGCAGAACACCCAGGCCACTTCAGCGACGCCGGCCTGACCATCCTACGCAGCAACAACGTCTGGTGCCGCGCAGATGCCGGCCCGCACGGCTTTCTCTCCATCGCGGCCCACGCCCACTCGGACGCTCTTTCACTAGAGGTCCGCGTCGACGGCGTAGATGTCCTGGCCGACCCAGGCACGTACTGCTACCACGGTGAAGAGGACTGGCGGAACTACTTCCGTTCCACCATCGCCCACAACACCGTCGAAGTAGGCGGTGTGGAGCAGTCCACCTGGGGCGGCCCGTTCCTCTGGTTGCGCGGGGCAACCGGCAGGGTGCTGCACCGCTCCCCCACCACCTGGGAAGCCGAACACGACGGCTACACCCCCGTGACCCACCGCCGTACGGCGACCCTCGACAACGGCGTGCTCCGCGTCGAGGACCACCTGGACGCGACCGCCGACGTACGCATCGCCTGGCACCTGGGCCCCGAGGTGGACGTCGACCTGGACACCGGCCGCCTGCAATGGCCGACCGGCACAGCGACCGTCGAGCTGCCCGAGGCCTTCAGGTGGACGACGTACCGCGGAAGCAACGATCCGTTGCTGGGTTGGTACTCACCGCGATTCGGCGTGAAGGTTCCGTCCACGACGCTGATCGGCGAAGGCACGCTGACCGCCGGGTCGCCGGCGATCACCACCTTCCGGTTCTGAGTCCGTGCTGTATCAGCGTCGCGCCGTTCGCCCTCTATTACCGGACACAGTTCGGCGTTTCGGCTGGAGGGGACCGTGAGCGCACAGCAGCTCGACGTCAGGAAGTCGTGGCGGGCAATCCGCAGGCACCGCTTGATCGTGGCGGCCGCCGCGGCCGTCGGTCTGCTCGGCGGGATCGCCTACGGCTTCGCCGTACCTGCGCTGAACACCGCCACCTCCCTGGTCGTCCTGCCGCCGCCCGCGGCGAACGATCCCGCCGCGACCGCCACCCAGCCCGGCACCCAGAGCATCGAGACCCAGGTCTACATCGCCGGCAGCGAACCGGTCCTGAAGAGCGCCGGCCAGAACCTGACGCCGGCGCTGCCGACCGAAACCGTCCGGGACCGGGTCAAGGTCACCGCCGTCACCACCGACGTCATCCAGATCGACGCCAAGGGAACGACACCCCAGCAGGCGATGCGGCTGGCGAACGCGGTCGCCGAGGTCTACCTGGTGTTCATCACGACCAACCAGCAGCTGCCGGGCGACCTGGGGAAGAAGACCGGGGCCCGGGTCCTGGAGCAGGCCACCACCGCCCACGGCGGAAACGTCTTCGTGCACCTCGGCATCCTCGGTCTGCTGGGCGCGGTGGGCGGTGCCGTGATCGGTGCGATCGGCGTACTGGCGATGGTCCGCGGCGACCGGCGCCTGCGGCTGCGCGACGAGATCGCCGACGCGGTCGGGTTGCCCGTGCTCGCGTCGGTCTCGTCGTACCGCGCGACCGACAGATCGGACTGGGCCTACCTGCTCGAGCACTACCAGCCGACCGCGGTGGAGGCCTGGAGCCTGCGCAAGACCCTGCACCATCTCGGCCTGGACGTGCGGGGCGGTACGCCGGGGACGTTGACCGTGCTGTCCTTCGCCGGCGACGAGAAGGCGCTCCCGCTCGGCCCGCAGCTCGCGGCGCTGGCGAACTCGATCGGTATCTCCGCCGCGATCGTGATCGACGGCCACCAGGAGCCGGCGGACGACCAGGCGCTCACCATCCACCTGGTGGTGGTCGAACGCGAGACGCCGCACCTGGCCGAGGCCGAGCACACCGCGCGCACGATCGTCGCGCTGTCGGCCGGCTTCGTGACCGCGGAGCAGCTCGCCCGGCTCGCGGTCGCCGCCGCGGCCCAGGACCGCACCATCGACGGCATCGTCGTCACCGATCCCGATCCGACCGACCGCACCATCGGCCGGGTGTCGTCCGCCGCCCGGCGGGCAGGCTCGCGACTGCCCACCCTGCTGAGCGGGACGGCCCGGAGGACCCGATGAGCAACCAGCCGTACAACGAACCCACCGTCCGCGAGCCGCTCTGGGCCGACGACGACGACCTGTTCGACAACGAGCGGTCCGCGTCGTTCCCGCCGGACGCGCTGGTCACGTTCCGGTTCATCCGCGACGCCCTCCGCCGGCACCTGCGGATCTGGCTGGTGCTCGGCCTCGTCGGCCTGGCCGGCGGCATCGCCTCGCTGGCCGTGCTGCCGGCGCCGATCACGTCGCAGAGCCGGTTGCTGCTGACCCACAAGGACGGCGAGGACGGCACCAAGGCGATGGCCACCGACGTCAGCCTCGCCACCACGAACACGGTCGCCCAACGGGTCATCGATCTGCTCAAGCTGCCGACGACGCCGGACAAGCTGCTCAAGGACTACACGGTCGTCGCGACCACCGACCGGATCATGCAGATCACCGCGGCCGGCAAGACCCAGGCCGACTCGACCAAACTGGCGACCGCGGTCGCGCAGGTGTTCCTGATCTATCGCAAGCAGCAGATCGCCCTGCAGGACGTGCCACTGACGCGCGACCTGACCGCAGCCCAGAACGAGCTCGCGCTCGCCCAGCAGGCCGTCGAGGCAGCCGGCGACGACCCGAACCAGCTGAAGCATCCGAACAGTCCGGAGGCTGTCCGGCTCGGCGCCGCGCGAGACCAGGTGCAGTACATCCGGCAGCAGCTGCTCGACCAGCAGGTGCAGGCGTCCCGGGTGAACAGCAGCCGGGTCCTCGACGCGGCCGCGCCGGTCAGGGTCTCGTTCAAGAAGACGCTCGTGATCAACGCCGGCACCGGAATGATCGCCGGGCTGTTCCTCGGCGTCGGCTTCGTCATCGTCCGCGCGCTGATCTCGGACCGGCTGTGGAAACGGCAGGACATCTCGCACGCACTGGGGACGCGGGTCCGCCTGAGCACGCCGCGGCCACGCCGCTGGCGGCTGCTGCCGAGGCCCGCGCTGCTGCGGGACAGCCAGCGTCGCGGCCCGGAGAACCAGCTGATCGTCCAGCACCTCGACAAGCGCCTCTTCTGGGCCGAACGTCCGACCCCGGCCCTCGCGGTCGTTGCCGTCGACGACGACTACACCTGTGCCCTGGCCGTGGCGTCGCTCGCGGTGTCGCTGGCAGAGGAGGGCAAGCAGGTCCTGGTCGCCGACCTGACCCGCGCGGGCAAGCTCGGGCGGATGCTCGGCGTCCGGACCCCGGGGACGCACGAGTCCCGGTTCAGCGAGCCCGGCCGGCGGATCGACGTACATCTGGCCGACCCGGTCGACGGGCCGGCCGAGGGTGCGTACCTGCGGCTGAGCGAGACGAACCGTCCGGGTGGCTCCGAGAACGTCGCGCTGGACGCGTCCTGGGAGCTCGCGGACGTCGTACTGACGCTGGCCGACCTGACACCCGAGCTCGGTGCGGACCACCTGGGTACGTGGGCCGCGCACGCCGCCGTCGTGGTGACGGCCGGGCGCTCGACCGCGACAGCCGTCCAGGCGACCGGCGAGATGCTGCGAATGGCCGGCCTCGACCTGGACACCGCGATCGTGCTCCGCCCGGACCGCACCGACGAGAGCGTCGGTGTCGACGAGGCGGAGGCCGGGCGGACCCGTGCGGTCGACCTCGAGATGTTCGGCCGATGACGATCCCGGGTACCCGGCCCGGCGCTCTGCCCAGCACTCGGCCCAGCTCTCGTCCCGCGGTCCGGCCGACCCGGCGGGTCGTCGCCCCGGAGGTCCGGCGGCGCCGCCGGGTCCAGCTGACCTGGGCGCTGATGGTGCTGAACGTCATGACGTTCTTCCCGGGCGCACCGCACCTGCTGCCGATCCCCGGATCCCTCGGCAAGCTGATCGCACAGGGGGCACTCGTCGGCGCGCTGGTGATGGTGCTGACCGTGAACCGGCCGGTGCGGGTCCGTCCGAGCGTGTACGTCGTACTGCTGATGACACTGGCCGCGGAAGCGTTGCTGTCCAGCGTCCATGCCGAGTTCCTGTTCGGCGCACTGTTCCGCGCCGGGCGGCTGTTCACGTTCGCCTTCGTGCTGTGGCTGCTGACACCGTGGTGGACGCGGCGCGACATGTTGCTCGTCCGCACGCATCTGATGGTGCTGTGGGGCATCGTCGCCTCGGTCGTCCTCGGTCTGCTGGCGGCGCCCGGCCTGGCGCTGACCGAGGGCCGTCTCGGCGGCACGCTCTGGCCGATCCCGCCGACCCAGGTCGGGCACTACTCCGCGGTGGCGATCGGCCTCACGATCGTGCTGTGGATGTCCGGCCTGCTGCGCCGCGGTGTGGCCCTGACCAGCGTGCTGATCTGCGTACCGGTCCTGCTGCTGACCCACACCCGGACAGCGTTGGTCGCAATGCTCGCCGGAGTCCTGATCGCCGGACTCAGCCTGTTCACCGCGCGCTCGCGGGTCCGTAGGGCGTTCGCGATCGGTCTGGTCGTGTTCACGCTCGGCGCCCTCACCCTCGGCTCGGTCGTGACCACCTGGCTGGCCCGCGGCCAGGACACCGCGGAGCTCGGAGCACTGACCGGACGGAAGGCCGTCTGGGAAGCGATCCTGGCTCAGCCGCGCTCCACGTTGGGGGTCCTGTTCGGCTTCGGCCTGTCGAACAAGTCCTTCAACGGCCTGCCGATCGACAGCAACTGGCTCGGGACGTACTACGACGTCGGCCTGCTCGGCTGTGCCCTCACCGTCATGCTGGTGCTGTTCGTACTGACCGCGGCCCTCTTCCGGCCGCAAGGCCCGCAGCGCGCGCTCGCCCTGTTCCTGGTCGCGTACTGCGTCGTCGCCTCGTTCACCGAGAGCGGGCTCAGCGAAGCCTCGCCGTACCTGCTGGACCTGACGCTCGCCGCGTCCCTGGTGTACTCCACCTCCACCCGCGAAGGACCGCGATGAAGATCCTGATCGTGCACAACAGGTACCGGTCGACCGCACCGAGTGGTGAGAACCAGGTCGTCGACCAGGAGAGCGCGGCGCTCACCGCGGCCGGGCACCGGGTCCGGCACTTCGAGCGGCACAGCGACGACATCGAGGACTGGTCCACGCTGAAGAAGGCGACACTGCCGGCCCGTGTCGTCTGGAGTCGCGCCAGCCGGCACGACCTCGCCCGCGAGCTGATCCGGCACCCGCCGGACGTGGTGCACATCCACAACACGTTCCCGTTGCTCAGTCCGTCGGTGCTGTACGCGTGCCGGCAGGCCGGCGTACCCGTGGTGATCACGCTGCACAACTACAAGCTGCTGTGTGCCAGCGGTGACTTCGTCCGCGACGGCAAGGTCTGCCACGACTGCGCCGGCGGCAACCCGCTCAGCGGCGTACTGCACCGCTGCTACCGCGGGTCGGCACTCGCGACCGCGACCACCGTGCTGAACACCCGCGGCCATCGCGGCGGCTGGCAGCGCCTGGTGTCCGCCTACATCTTCATCTCCGAGTCGCAACGCCGCTTGATGGCCGGGATGGACTTCGACCCGCGGCGGACGTTCGTCAAACACAACCACGTGCCGTACGACGGCCCGCTCGCACGCCGGGCCGAGCGCCAGGTGGCGTACGTCGGCCGGCTCGACGCGGCCAAGGGCGCACCGCTGCTGATGAAGGGCTGGGACGCGTACCGCGCGACCGCGGGCGACGACGCGCTCCGCCTGGTGATCGCCGGCGGCGGGCCGATGCTCGACGAGGTCACCGCCTGGGCCGCCGACCGCCCGTCGGTCGAACTGCGCGGCCTGATGAGCAAGCCCGACGTGTTCAAGCTGATCAGCGAGTGCCGCGCCGTCGTACTGCCGTCGGAGTGGGAGGAGACGTTCGGGCTGGTGGTGGTCGAGGCGATGGCCGTCGGCGTACCGCCGCTGGCCACCGCGCACGGGTCGTTCCCCGACCTGATCACCGACGGCGTCGACGGCGCGCTCTTCGATCCCGGACGCCCGGACGCGCTCGCCGCGCTGCTGCGCGACGTCGACGCCGACCCGGAGCGGTACGCCGGACTCGGCCGTCAGGCGCGGACGACGTACGAGACCGAGCACCGGCTCGACCGGAACCTCCAGCAACTGCTCGACATCTACCGCTTCGCGGTGGACCACCCGGTCACCGCCGACCGCTGAGCCGAGGACCCCATGCCCCCCGAAGCGAACGCCTCGTCCCGTGCACGGACCGCGTGGTACCGCCGCCCACAGGTCCTCGCCGGATTCGCCGCTCTGACCGTCGCCGCCCTGGTCACCGCGGACCTCGCCGGGTACCGGCCGCACGCCGGCCGCCAGGCCACGCCCGCCGTCTCGCCGACCCGTACCGTCATGACTCCTGCCCCGGCCGCACCGGCGACCCCGCCGGCCAGGATCTGCGCGAACCAGAGGGCCCTCGCCGGACCCGCCACCGCCCCGGCCGGCGCGGTCGTGGTCGGCACCACCGACAACCTCAACGAGCTGACCACCAGCCACCCGGCCGGGACCACCTTCTGGCTCTCGCCCGGCGTACACAAGCTCGGCAACAGCCCGTACTCCCAGGTGATCCCGAAGGACAAGAACACGTACGTCGGTGCGCCCGGCGCGGTCCTGGACGGCGGAAGACTGAACCGGTACGCGTTCACCGGCTTCGCCAGCGGTGTCACGGTGAAGAACCTGACGATCCAGAACTTCGGCCCGGCCAGGACCAACAACGACGAAGGCGTGGTCAACCACGACTCCGGGGCGCGCTGGAACGTGCTGGCCAACACCATCCGGGACAACGCCGGCGCCGGCGTGATGATCGGCGACCACAATGTTGTCCGCGGCAACTGCCTGCGGGACAACGGGCAGTACGGCTTCAACGCCTACAGCGCGGACAAGGTCGCCGGCATCACCGTCCAGGGCAACGAGATCACCGGCAACAACGCCGACGACTGGGAGAAGCTGAAGGGCGGCTGCGGGTGCAGCGGCGGCGGCAAGTTCTGGGAGGTGACCGGGGCCGTGGTGCGCGCCAACTGGGTGCACGACAACCACAGCGTCGGCCTGTGGGCGGACACCAACAACACCGGATTCGTGATCGAGGGCAACTACATCGCCGGCAACCAGGCCGAGGGCATCGTCTACGAGACCAGCTACAACGCCGGGATCCGCGGGAACACGTTCGTCCGCAACGGCCTCGGCAAGGGGCCGCTGAACCACGGCTTCCCGACCCCGGCGCTGTACATCTCCGAGTCCGGCAGCGACGCGCGCGTCACCGGCGTCTTCAACCAGACCTTCGAGATCAGCGGGAACGTGTTCACCGACAACTGGGCCGGGGTGATCCTGTGGGAGAACGCCGACCGGTTCGCCGGCTCGGCCGCCAACACGAGCACCGGCGTGGGCACGCTGGTGAACCCGTCCGTGGTGACCGCGAAGACCTGCACCGCCACCACCATCCGCAACCAGCCGTACCTGGGCGACTGCCGCTGGAAGACCCAGAACGTGCGGGTGCACGACAACGTGTTCACCCTGTCCCCCGACAAGATCTCGCCCGCCTGCGGCTTCACCAGCGGCTGCGGCTTCAACGGCCTGTTCTCCAACTGGGGCACGTATCCCACCTGGTCGCCGTACCAGAAATCCACCGTGCAGGACGCGATCACCTACCACCAGGGCAACCGGTTCTTCAACAACACCTACGCCGGCCCGTGGAACTTCATCGTCCACGAGCAGGGCAACCGGGTGAACTGGGCCGCCTGGCAGGGAGCGCCGTACGGGCAGGACCAGGACAGCGTGGTCAAGGTGCTCGGGGAGCGATGACCATGACGGAGCGGGCCGCCGGCGAGCAGATCGCGCTGCTGCGCTGCATCGGGTACGCCGCGTTCAGCCGGCGCGACCGTGACGTCGACGTCCTCGACCTCGTCTTCGACAGCCTGATCGACGCCCCCGCAAGCGAGGGCGTACGGCGGCTGCGGTTCACCGGGTACGGCGTCACGCTGGACGTCGAACGTACCGAGCAGGCCGTGGAACTGCGGGTATTACCCGCCGGGCCGGTCGTGGTGGAAGCCTGCGGCGACGAGGCCACCCGGCTGGTCAGCTTCTTACTGCGGTGGCCCGCGGGCACACGACGGCCGGTCCGGACCGCCTGGGTGATGCTTTAGGCGGCCCGGACCGGCTGTGCACATTTCTTTGGGCTGCCTCAGGAGGCAAGCAGCAGCCGGAGCTTGTCCAGGCAACGGCCGCGGATCGGGCCGATGCTGCCGATCGGGATCCCGATCGTCGCCGAGATCTCCGCGTACGGCGCCGGCGGGTCGGCCATCAGCATGCCGAGCAGTTGCTGCCACCGGTCCGGCAGGCTCTCGAGGGCCCGCCGTACGTCGTCGGCGCGCTCGCCCGCGAGCAGGTCGGCGTCCGGTTCGGGCTGGTCGCCGGCCACCTCCTCGAACGCCGTCGCCTCGTAGGTCAGCAGCACGCGCTTGCGGAACGCCAGCACCCGCAGGCATTCCCGGCGCGTGGTGACGACCAGCCAGGCGCCGACCCGGGCCGGGTCGACGCGATCGATGTGTTCGAGCAACCGCAGCCAGACCATCTGCGACACGTCGGCCGCGTCGCTGTCGGTCAGCCGGAAGCTGCGGGTCACGGCCCAGACGAGCCGCGCGTAGTGGTCGACCAGCCGGCTCCAGGCGACCTGGTCCCCGGTCGCGGCCTCGACCACCGTGGTCTGGTCGAAGTCCCTAGTAAGCACCGTCACTCCCCAGGACGGCGCGGGCGGTCTTCCACAGGATCAGCAGATCCAGCGCGATCGACCAGTTGTCGGCGTACCGCAGGTCGAGCCGCATGGACTCTTCCCAGGTCAGATCGCTGCGGCCGCTGACCTGCCACAGGCCCGTCAGTCCCGGCTTCACCAGCATCCGGCGCGCGTCGTCGAGCTGGTACTGCGCCACCTCGGCGGGCAGCGGCGGACGCGGACCGACCAGCGACATGTCGCCACGCAGCACGTTCACCAGCTGCGGCAGCTCGTCGACCGAGAACCTCCGCAGATAGCGCCCGATCCTCGTCACCCGCGGGTCGTCGCGGAGCTTGAACAGGATCCCGTTACCCTCGTTCAGCGCGTGCAGCTCGGCCTTGCGTTCCTCGGCGTCGGCCACCATCGTGCGGAACTTCAGCATCCGGAACTGCTCGCCGCCGCGACCGACCCGGGTCTGCCGGAACAGCACCGGACCGCGGCTGGTGAGCTTCACCAGGACCGCCGTCACCAGCAGGAGCGGCAGCAGGGCCAGCATCAGCAGGACGCCGACCACCCGGTCGAAGATGCTCTTCAGCACGTGCGGCCCGCCGCTCACCGACGGCCGCTCCAGGTGCAGCAGCGACAGCCCGGCGACCGGCCGGATCGAGATCCGCGGACCGGCCACCTCGACGATGCCCGGCGACACGATCAGCTCGACGCCGCGCTGTTCCAGCGCCCAGGACAGCTTCCGCAGCGAGTGCCCGGTGAGCTCCGGGTCGGCGGCCACCGCGACCACCTCGACGTCCCACTCGTCGACGGCCTTCAGGATGTCCATCTCGGCATGGCCCAGGCGTTCCGGCCCGGCCTCGTCCGGCAGGTCGCCGCGCGGCAGGCAGCTCGCCACCACGACGTACCCGTCGGTCTTCCGCTCCTCCAGGTGCCGGTGCAGCGTGGTCACCTGGTCGTTGCGCCCGACAACGAGTACCCGGCGCATGCAGCGGCCGGCCGTCCGGCGCTTCGAGATCTGCCGGTGCAGCACCCACCGGGCGAACATCGCCGCGAAACACGTCATCGGGACGGCCAGTACGACGAACCCGCGAGCCACCTGACTCTTGGTCGCGTACGACGTCACGGCAACCACCGCGGTCAGCGCGACGGCCGCCCGGATGATCGACCGGAACTCCTCCGGCCCGGTGCCGAAGTAGCGGGTCTCATAACCCCGCTCCAGCGCGACGCAGACCAGCCAGGCGATCGGCAACGCGGCACCGAGAACGACGTAGCCGAAGTCGATCTGGGCCCCGAACCGGACCACGAGCGCCAGCGAGACACCGAACAGCGCGGCAACCAGGTCGCCGGCGAGCGCGGCCCACCGGTACTTCGCGACCCAGCGCGCCTCGGTGAACCGTGCCGCACGCGGCACGACCGCGGGTACTTCGTCCGGTACCACCCAGACCGGCCGACGTCGTTCCCCCGACGGCGCCGGCCGTAAGTCAGCCGGATCGGCCAACCCCTCGGACATGACAAATTCAGTCACGCACAGTCACCCCCCACAGGTGAAAAACCGAAACCCGTGACCAACCCACTCCCCGTCACGAATTTCGTCCAACGCCGCCCCCACAACGGCGTGAACCAGAGAGTACTACGAGGTCGCGGCGGAAAACAGCATCGGACGGGAGTGTTTACCGCCGAGCAATCCGACTCTCAGGTTCGGCAAGAAAAAGACCTCCGGGAACCCTGTTTCGGGTTCTCGGAGGTCTCAAACGACTACTTCAAGTGACCAGTTGGCCGGGTCGGGGCACTGGCCTCGAAGGGGTCTCAGCCGGCGATCAGGCCGTCGCCGCTGATCAGCTCGCGCATCTCGGCGAGCGAACTGTCCGACGGGGGCAGGATCGCGTCGGAGTCGTGCAGTTCGTCGTCCGGCACCTTCTCGCCGGAACGGACGAAGTCCAGCAGGGCCGCGAACGCGGTCTGGTACGCCGCCTCGTCGCCGGACGACACGGCCTTCTCCAGGTCGCCGTCGACCGCGTTGAGCGCGTCCAGCTTCTCGTCGGCCAGTCGCCACTGACCTTCACCCATGATGCGAACGATCACCGAACATCTCCGTCCTGAGGTCGCGCCGGCTCCGGGGCTGGTTGGGTGGCCGGCTGCTGCACTGGCTGGGCGGGCTGCTGGGCGGCCTGCTGTCCCTCACCGGAGATCTCCTTCGGCGCGCCGCCGCCGGAGAGCTGGGCCTTCATCGCGGCCAGCTCGTTCTCCACGTCCGAACCGGACGACATCCGCTCGAGCTCGAGCGTGATGTTGTCCTTGCTGGTCCCGGTGGCGTCGTCGAGCGCGCCGGAGGCGAGCAGCTCGTCGATCGCACCGGCCCGGGCCTGCATCTGCTGGGTCCGGTCCTCGGCGCGCTGCACCGCGAGGCCGACGTCGCTCATCTCCTCGGAGATGCCGGAGAACGCCTCGTTGATCCGGGTCTGCGCCTCGGCCGCGGTGTAGGTGGCCTTGATGGTCTCCTTGCGGGTCCGGAACGACTCGACCTTGGCCTGCAGCCGCTGGGAGGCGAGCGTGAGCTTCTCCTCCTCGCCCTGCAGCTGCGCGTGCTGGGTCTGCAGGTCGTCGATCTGGCCCTGGAGCCCGGACTTGCGGGTCAGGGCCTCGCGGGCCAGGTCCTCGCGGCCCATCGAGAGCGCCTTCTGCGCCTGCTCCTGCAGCTTCGCCGACTGGGACTGCAGCTGGGACGCCTGCAGCTCCACCCGCTTCCGGCTGGTGGCCACGTCGGCCACGCCGCGGCGTACCTTCTGCAGCAGCTCCAGCTGCTTCTGATACGAGTAGTCAAGGGTTTCGCGAGGATCCTCGGCCTTGTCCAGGGCGGAGTTCGCCTTGGCCTTGAAGATCGTCGACATCCGCTTGAAGATGCTCATCGATATCCGTACCCCTTCTGTGCCGGCCTGACGACCCGGCGTGCGTATCGTCCACCCTATGTCCCACCGGGTCACCACACCATCAGGACAGGCCCCGATAAAGTGGTGTAAAGGTCCGGGGACCACCCCGACGCGCCCTGCCCTGCGAATGAGGTTCCGAACCCGTGTTCCGTCGTACCAAGTCTGAGACAGCTACCACCGTACCCGCCGACCCCCAGGGCAAGCCGGGCGGCAAGGGGCGGCCGACGCCCAGCCGCAAGGAAGCGGAGGCGGCCCGGAAGGCGGCGTTCAAGAAGCCGCGGAACCGCAAGGAGGCCTCGGCGATCCGCCGGGACAAGATGCGGACCGAGCGGGCCAAGATGCAGCAGGCCATGCAGACCGGCGACGACCGGTACCTGCCGGCCGCCGACAAGGGCCCGGTCCGGCGGTTCGCCCGCGACTATGTGGACGCCCGGTACTCGGTGATGGAGTTCGCGCTGCCGATCCTGCTGGTGGTGTCGCTGGTCGGCGTGGTGTTCTCGCCGCAGTTCCCGTGGCTGGCCGGGATGGTGAACCTGCTGTTCCTGTTCATGATCCTGCTGATCGCCGCCGACTGGTTCCTGCTGACGGCGGGGCTGAAGAAGCAGATCCGGATCAAGTTCCCGAAGGAGCCCCTCAAGGGGATCGGCTTCTACGCGGTCCGGCGGACCATGCAGATGCGCCGCTGGCGGCTGCCCAAGCCGATGGTGAAGCGCGGCGAGAAGCCGTCCTGAGCCCTGGCAAGTAGGGTCTGGGTATGGACTTCCGCTATCTGGGCAACAGTGGTCTCAAGGTCAGCGAGATCTCGTACGGCAACTGGCTGACGCACGGCTCACAGGTGGAGAACGAGCAGGCCAAGGCCTGCGTCCGGGCCGCCCTGGAGGCCGGCATCACGACGTTCGACACCGCCGACACCTACGCCAACACCAAGGCCGAGTCGGTGCTCGGCGAGGCGCTGGCCGGCGAGCGCCGCGAGTCGCTGGAGATCTTCACCAAGGTGTACTGGCCGACCGGTCCGATGGGCCCGAACGACACCGGCCTGTCCCGCAAGCACATCCACGAGTCGATCAATGGCTCGCTCAAGCGGCTCGGCACCGACTACGTCGACCTCTACCAGGCGCACCGGTACGACACCGAGACGCCGCTCGAGGAGACCATGGAGGCGTTCGCCGACGTCGTCCGGCAGGGCAAGGCGCTGTACATCGGGGTCTCGGAGTGGACCGCGGAGCAGCTCCAGGAGGGCCACCGGCTGGCCCGTGAGCTGCGCATCCCGTTCGTCTCGAACCAGCCGCAGTACAGCATGCTCTGGCGGGTCATCGAGGGCGAGGTGGTCCCGGCGTCCGAGGAGCTCGGGATCAGCCAGGTGGTGTTCTCGCCGATCGCGCAGGGCGTGCTGACCGGCAAGTACCTGCCCGGGCAGCAGCCGCCGGAGGGCTCCCGGGCCACCGACGCGAACGGGTCGAACTTCATCAAGCGGTTCCTCACCGACGACGTACTGACCCGGGTCCAGGAGCTCAAGCCGCTGGCGGCCGAGGTGGACCTGTCGCTGTCCCAGCTGGCGATCGCCTGGGTGCTGCAGAACCCGAACGTCGCCTCGGCGATCATCGGCGCCTCCCGGCCCGAGCAGGTCACCGAGAACGTCAAGGCCTCCGGCGTGACGCTGGACGAGAGCCTGCTGAAGCGGATCGACGAGGTGCTCGGCCACATCGTCGAGAAGGATCCGGCCAAGACCGTGCAGAACGCCCCGCAGAAGCGGCCGAACTCGTGAGCTGGAGCTGGCGGTTCGAGACCGCGACCGGCGCGCTGGTCGACCCGGGCGAGGTCGGCGGCGCGGAGTTCTCGGCCCAGGGCGACGCCGAGAGCTGGCTGGGCGAGACCTGGCGGGACCTGGCCGACCGCGGCGTCGGGCAGGTGTACCTGCTGGAGGACGGCCGTGAGGTGTACGGGCCGATGAGCCTCTCGTCGGCAGAGTAGGATTCGCACGAACCACACGCCTGCGTCACAGGGAAGCCGGTCCAAGTCCGGCGCTGACCCGCAACCGTAGGCCACCGCACCTGGTGGCAAGCCGGAACACTGTGACGCAGGCAGTCAGGCTCGACTACCCGCCGTGGTCCGCGGGTGGAGCCCCTACCCTGCCGGTGCAGGCGGGACCTCCTCCACCGGGCTGCGGCCCGACCGAGGAACACATCATGACTGCACATCGCCGGACCCTCCGACTGGTCCTGAGCCTGCTGGCGGGTCTCCTGCTGGCCGGGACCGTTGCCACCTCGGCGCGCGCCGAGGACGGCTACCGCTTCTGGGGCTACTACCAGTGGACAGCAGGCCAGTGGGCCTTCTCGCAGAAGGGCGCCGACGCCACCGTTCCCGCCGACGGGGCGGTCGAGGGCTGGCGCTTCGCCGTCGGCGGCGCCAAGCCCCGGGTACCGCGGGCCGCGGGCGACTTCGAGGCCATCTGCGGCAAGACCCCGGCCGAGAGCGGCAAGAAGCGCGTGGCCCTGGTCGTCGACCCGGGTACGCCGGAGGACGCCGTCTCCGGTGAGACCCCCGGCCAGGCCACCGGGACGTGCGTGGTGACCGCCACGGCCTCGAACGGTGCGCAGATCCTGGCCGCGACCGGGCCGGACCGGATCGAGAAGGGCCTGACCTGCGGGATCAACGGGTACCCGGCGAAGGGCTGCGGCGACCAGGTGAAGAACATCAAGGTCCCGGCCACCGACACCCCGGTGACGCTCGAGATCAAGTCCGCCGTGGGCTCGACCGCCGCCCCGGCCGCCCCGGCCTCGGACAACAGCGGTACGCCGTGGACCGGCATCATCATCGCGATCGTCGTGGTCGTGCTGCTGGCGGGCGGCGGGCTGATCCTGAGTCGCCGCCGTACCGCAGCGAAGTAGATGCGCGCCGTACACCACCTCACACTCCCCCGGGCACTTCACCCGGGGGCCTGGTGGTTGTGGGCGCTCTGCATGGCTGTTGCTGCCAGCCGGACGCGTAACCCGGTCTTGCTGGTTCTTATCCTCGCGGTCACCGGTTTTGTTGTAGCTGCGCGGCGGAGCGACGCGCCGTGGGCGCACAGCTTCACGGCGTTCCTCAAGCTGGGGCTGCTGGTCATTGCGATCCGGGTGGTTCTGCAGGCGTTGCTGTCCACCCGCTCGCAGGGCAACACGGTGCTGTTCACGCTGCCGCAGGTCCCGTTGCCGGACTGGGCTGCCGGGGTCAAGCTCGGCGGTCAGGTGACGGCCGAGGCACTCATCACCGCTCTGTACGACGGTGGGCAACTGGCAGTGATGCTGTGCTGCGTGGGCGCGGCCAACGCACTGGCCAGCCCGCGGCGGTTGCTGAAGTCGTTGCCGGGAGCCCTGTACGAGATGGGCGTCGCCTGCGTCGTGGCGCTGACCTTCGCACCACAACTGGTGACGGACGGCCGCCGGATCCGCGGTGCCCGCCGGCTGCGCGGCCGTACGCGCGCTTCCTTCCGTACGACGGCTATGCCGGTCCTGGAGGGCGCACTGGACCGTTCTGTGGAGCTGGCGGCTGCGATGGACTCCCGCGGGTACGGGCGTACGGCGCAGGCTTCTCGTGGTCAGCGTCGGCTCACAGCATTGTGTGTGCTGCTGGGCCTGCTAGGGATCCTGCTCGGCGTCTACGCGTTGCTGACCGACTCCATGGCGTTTCCACTCGCCGCCGGCGCGCTGGTGGTCGGCGTACTGCTGGCGGTCGCGGCGATGGCTGTAGGACGCCAGCGGGTCAGCAGGACGCGCTACCGGCCGGATCCGTGGGCATTGCCCGAGTGGCTGGTCGTGGCGGCCGGTGCGGTCGCTGCCGGAGCCATGGTGACCGCGGCGGTGCGTGGTGTGGACGGCCTGCTGCTGGCAGGCCCGTTGGTGGTTCCGCCGGTACCTGTGCTGCCGGTTGTCGGCGTACTGATCGGCCTGGTGCCCGCACTCGCCGCACCACCGTTGAAGAAGGGCGCCGCATGATCGAGTTCGACCGGGTGAGCGTGACGTACGACGGGGCCCGGGGGCCGGCTCTGCGGGACGTGAGCTTCACGGTGCCGGAGGGTGAGCTGGCGTTGGTGATCGGGCGGACCGGCTCGGGCAAGTCCACGTTGCTGCGGGCAATCAACGGGCTGGTGCCGCACTTCACCGGCGGTACGCTCGCCGGGCGAGTGCTGGTGTCCGGGCGCGACACCCGGGAGTACCGGCCGCGCGACCTCGCGGACGTCGTCGGGATGGTCGGGCAGGACCCGATGGCCGGGTTCGTCACGGACACGGTCGAGGACGAGCTCGCGTACAGCATGGAGTCGCTGGGCGTGCCGCCGGACGTGATGCGCCGCCGTGTGGAGGAGACGCTCGACCTGCTGGGGCTGGCCGACGTACGGGACCGGGCCCTCACGTCGTTGTCGGGCGGTCAGCGGCAACGGACCGCTATCGGTGCGGCCCTGACGTCGCATCCCGCCGTACTGGTGCTGGACGAGCCCACGTCGGCGCTTGACCCGCAGGCAGCCGAGGAGGTGCTGGCTGCGCTCCAGCGGCTCGTTCACGACCTGGGCGTCACCGTCGTGATGGCCGAGCACCGGCTGGAGCGGGTGATCCAGTACGCCGACCGGGTGATCGAAGTACCGGGTGGGGCTGCTGCGGTGTCGACGGGACTGCCCGCGGACCGCATGGTGACCGCGCCCGTCGCACCGCCCGTGGTGGAGCTAGGGCGGCTGGCTGGCTGGTCACCGCTCCCCCTGTCTGTACGAGACGCAAGGCGCGCCGCAGTGACCTTGCGCTCCCGCCTGGTGTCACCCCCGTCGCGTACGGCGGGACCGTTGGGGGCTGAGCTTGCCCACTGCAAGGACCTGGTGGTGGGGTACGGCGCCGTCACCGCACTGCGCGGCGTCTCCATCAGTGTCAAGGCCGGCGAGGTCGTCGCGTTGATGGGCCGCAACGGCGCGGGCAAGTCGACGCTGCTCAACGCGCTCGTAGGCATCGTCCCTGTCCGCTCCGGTACGGCGGTTGCCGCCGGGACGGACCCTCGACGTACCAAGCCGAAGCAACTCGTCAAGGCGGTCGGCCTGGTCCCACAGGAGCCAGCTGACCTGCTGTACGCCGCTACGGTCGCGGACGAGTGCGCCAGCGCGGACTCGGACTTCAAGGTGCGTGCGGGTAGCTGCCGGGCGTTGCTGGAGCGGCTGGCGCCGGACGTGGCGTTGGACGTGCACCCACGTGATCTGTCCGAGGGACAACGGTTGTGCCTGGCGCTGGCCGTCGTACTGTGTGGCGCTCCTCCCCTGCTGTTGCTGGACGAGCCGACGCGTGGGCTCGACTACGGGGCGAAGCGGCGGCTGGTGGCGATCCTGCGCGAGCTGGCGGCGGCTGGGCACGCGGTGGTGCTGTCGACGCACGACGTGGAGATGGTGGCTGAGGTTGCGACGCGGGTGATGGTGCTGGCCGAGGGTGAGCTGGTCAGCGACGGCCCGACCGCCGAGGTGATCGCCGGGTCTCCCGCGTTCGCGCCGCAGGTCGCGAAGATCCTTGCACCGTTGCCTTTCCTGACGGTCGGCGAGGTCGCCGACGCGCTGGATCGAGCCTCATGAACCTGATCCGCCTGAAGCCTCGCAGTACGGTCGCGTTGCTGGTCGCCTCGCTGGTCGGCGTACTGGCGTTCGCCTGGCCGTTGTTCTTCCGGACCGCGCAGGCCGGCGCGGCGGCGATCGGTCACACCACGGACGCGCCGTGGCTGTTCGTGTTGCTGCTGCCGTTGCTGGTGGCCGTCGTACTCGCGGAGCTGTCCGAGTCCGGCATCGACGCCAAGGTGATCTCGCTGGTCGGCATGCTCGCGGCGGTCGGCGCGGCGCTGCGGGCGCTCGGCCCGGGTACGGCGGGACTCGAGCCCGGGTTCTTCCTGCTGGTGCTGGCCGGGCGGGCGTTCGGCGCCGGGTTCGGGTTCGTGCTCGGCGCGGTGTCGCTGCTGGGCGGGGCGTTGATCAGCGGCGGGGTCGGGCCGTGGATGCCGTTCCAGATGTTCGCCTGCGCGTGGGTCGGATGCCTGGCCGGGCTGCTGCCACGGGCCGGCGGGCGGCTGGAGCTGCTGCTGCTGGCGGCGTACTCGCTGGTGTCCGGGGTGCTGTACGGGATCATCATGAACCTGTGGTTCTGGCCGTACGCGACGTTCGGGAGCGACTTCTCGTTCGTCCCGGGTGACGCGCTGGCCGAGAACCTGCACCGGTACTTCCTGTTCGTGGTGGCGACCTCGCTCGGGTGGGACATTCCGCGCGGGATCCTGTGCGCGGTGCTGGTGCTGGTGCTCGGGCGGCCGATCCTGAACGCGTTCCGGCGGACGGCCCGCAAGGCGGCGTTCGAGGCGCCGGTGGTTTTCGAGCCCGGGAGGACGAATGGCTGATCGGACGTTGGTGCTGGGCGGGGCGCGGTCGGGCAAGTCGATCGCGGCCGAGCGGCTGCTGGCCGACGTACCGGACGTCGTGTACGTCGCCACCGGCGGCGACGACGCCGGCAGCGCGGAGTGGGCCGACCGGGTGGCCAAGCACCGGTCGCGGCGGCCCGCGTCGTGGGGCCTGGCGGAGACGATCGACCTCGTCCCGCTGCTCGAAACCCCCGGCCCGCCGTTGCTGATCGACTGCCTGACGCTGTGGCTCTCCCGCACCATGGACGCCCTGCAGGTCTGGGAAAGCCTCGGCCGCGCGGACGTCGTCGAACAGCAGATCACCCGCCTCGCCGGCGCCTGGTCGTCCACCCCACGCCGCGTAGTTGCCGTCAGCAACGACGTAGGCTCCGGCATAGTCCCCGCCGACCCCGCCACCCGCCTCTTCCGCGACCTGATGGGCCGCCTCAACACCACCATCTCCCTGGCCTCCACCCAAGTCCTCTGGACCATCGCCGGCCGCACAATCCCACTCACATGAGTACTTTGAGCGACGGGCTGCGGCTTTCATTCGGCACGCTCACCGTTCTTCCGGCGGGGGTTCCGCGGCGGGTGGATCGGGTGGTTGGGGGGTGGGCGATGGTGTTTGCGCCCGGGGTTGGTTTGGTGGTGGGTGGGGTTGCGGCGGGCGTGGTGGCGTTGGTGGAGGTCGTGCGGCCGGAGGCGGGGCTGCTGGCGGCTGTGCTGGGGGTGCTGGTGGTGGGCGGGTTGGCCGGTGGGTTGCATCTGGACGGGCTGGCGGACTTCGCGGACGCGCTGGGGTCGCGGCGGGATCGCGAGACGATGTTGCGGATCATGAAGCAGAGCGACATCGGCCCGTTCGGCGTGGTCGCGATCGTCGGCGTGCTGTTGCTCGACGTCGCCGCGCTGACCGCCTGCGTACAGGCGGGCTTCGGCTGGCAGGCGGTCCTGATCGCCACCGTCGCCAGTCGCCTCACCCTCCCCTGGTCCTGCCGTACGTCGATCCCCGCCGCCCGCCCCGACGGCCTCGGCACCGTCGTCGCCGCCACCGTCCGCCCCACGACCGCGACCGTCGCAACAGCACTCACCCTCGCGGCAGCCGTCGCCCTCACCTGGCTCCACACCACGAGCGTCGCGCGGTTGACCGGCGCCGCGGCCGCCGTACTTCTCGCGGTCCTCACCAGCCTTCTCACCAGCCGCCAGGCGACCAAGAAGCTCGGCGGCACCACCGGCGACGTACTAGGCGCAACCGTCGAACTGGCCCTCCCAGTAGCCCTCGTAACGCTCGCCCTGACCGTGTGAGCGCTCACCTCCAGCACGCTGTCCCCGCGGTGGTCTACTGTCGCCGATGGAACGATCAAGTGGGGTAGTGACGGCGAGGTTGCGACTGATGTTCATGGTTCACGACCGGTGGGCGGCCGGGTACGCCCCGCGATCCGTTATCTTTATGTAATGAACGCAACTCGCCCAGCTCCGGGCTCGCAGGCTTCGCTGCGCGAAGCCAATCGTGCGCGCGTTCTCGGTGTCGTCCGGCAGCACGGCCCGCTCACCCAGGTCGAGATCGCGGCCGCCTCCGGCCTCTCCGCGGCCACCGTGTCGAACATGGTGAAGGAACTCGACCAGGCCGGCATGGTCGGCCTGTCCCGCAGCATCCGCAACGGCCGCCGCGCCGTCCTGGTCTCGCTCGCGTCCGGCGGCGGCCTGCTGGCCGGCGTCGCGTTCGGCGAGCGCGACGTCCGGGTCGCGGTCGCCAACAGCTCCCGCGAGATCCTCGCCCAGCAACTGATGCCGCTGCAGGCCGACCACGTCGCCGACGAGGGCATGGAACGCGCGGCCCGGCTGCTCGCCGACCTCGCCGAGACGGTCAGCTCCGGCGTCGAGGACATCTCCGCGATCGGATTCGGGCTGCCGATGCCGGTGGACGCGATCAGCGGCGAGGCCGGGTCGGACGCCGTCCTCCCCGGCTGGCGCGGCGTGAACGTCACCGACGCGATGTCGGCGTACCTGCGGGCGCCGGTCGCGCTCGACAACACCGCCAACCTGGCAGCCCTCGGCGAACTCCGGGCCGGCGGGCTGCGCGGCGTCCGGAACGGCTGCTACCTGAAGTTCTCGTACGGCGTCGGCGCGGGCCTGGTGATCGACGGCGAGGTCTACCGCGGCTCAGCCGGTACGGCGGGCGAGATCGGCCACGTCACGATCGACGAGAACGGCCCGATCTGCCGGTGCGGGAACCGCGGCTGCCTGGACACGTTCGTCGGCTCCCGCGCCCTGATCAGCAGCCTCGCCGCCTCCCACGGGCCGCTGCGGCTGAAGGACATCGTGCACCGCGCGGCGGCCGGCGACGCGGGCTGCCGCCGGGTGATCGAGGACGCCGGCCGCCGGGTCGGCGTCGCCGTGGCCGGCGTGGTGAACCTGCTCAACCCGGAGGCGATCGTGGTCGGCGGACTGCTCGCCGAGGCCGGCGAACTCATCCTCGGCCCGCTCCGCGAGGCCCTCGACCGGTGCGCGATCCCGAGCGCCGCCGCGACCGTCGAACTGCGCCGGGCCGAGCTCGGCGACGAGGCCGACATCGTCGGTGCGATCCACCGCGCGTCGATGCTCAGTCACACCAATATCTCCATTTCTTGAATTCAAGTCTTGACGTCAAGGGCTGACCCGGCTTGACTGCGGGGCAGGCCAAAATCGGCCTGTCCCGTCAAGGAGCCGCCACATGTCCCTCTCCGCACTCCGTCTCGTCGGCCTCGGCATCGCCGTGTCGGCCCTTGCCACTTCCCTGGTGGCCTGCGGCTCCAACGACTCCGGCAGCAAGGGTGACGCCAAGAAGATCGCGCTGCTGCTGCCCGAGTCGAAGACAACCCGGTACGAGGCCCTCGACCGTCCGCTGTTCACCGAGGCGCTGAAGGCGGCCTGCGCGAAGTGCGAGCTGATCTACAGCAACGCCGACCAGGACGCGTCCAAGCAACAGCAGCAGGCCGAGGCCGCGCTCACCCAGGGCGCGAAGGTCCTGGTCCTGGACCCGGTCGACGGCAAGGCCGCCGCCGCGGTCGCCGCCTCCGCGAAGGCGCAGAACGTCCCGGTGGTCGCGTACGACCGGTTCATCGACAAGGCCGACTACTACGTCTCGTTCGAGAACGAGGCCGTCGGCAAGCTGCAGGCGCAGACCCTGGTCGACACCCTCAAGGCGGCCGGCAAGACGTCCGGCAACATCGCGATGATCAACGGCTCGCCGACCGACCCGAACGCGGCCGAGTTCAAGAAGGGCGCGCACAGCGTGCTGGACTCGAGCGGGTTCAAGATCGCCGCCGAGTTCGACACGCCGGACTGGAGCCCGGACAAGGCACAGGCCTGGATGGAAGGCCAGCTGAGCGCGATCAAGAACGGCCTGGTCGGTGTGTACGCCGCCAACGACGGCACCGCGGGCGGTGCGATCGCGGCGCTCAAGGGCGGCGGCGTGAAGCCGCTGCCGCCGGTCACCGGGCAGGACTCGGAACTGGCCGCGATCCAGCGGATCGTCGCCGGCGACCAGGCGATGACCATCTACAAGGCGGTCAAGCCGGAGGCCGAGGCCGCCGCCAAGGGCGCGGTCGCGCTGGCGAACGGCAGCAAGCCGGAGTCCACCACCGACAAGAACGGCGTACCGGCAACGATCCTCGACCCGGTCGCGGTGACCAAGGCCAACATCAAGGACACCGTGGTGAAGGACAACCTGTACAAGATCACCGACATCTGTACGGCGTCGTTCGCCGCGGCCTGCACCGCCGCCGGACTCTCCACCAACTGACCGCCCCGCGGCGTTGCCCCCGTAGTGAGGTGCGGGGGCAACGCCGGTCTTTCAGGTTCCGTAACCGGCAGAGCCTGTTCCGCCCCGCCGTACCGCCGGATCATGGCCTGAAATCCAAGCCCAGGAGGCTGATCGCGTGACTGTAACCCCGGCTCCCCTCGACGTCGGCGCCGGCACGGTGCTGCGGCTGCAGGGGATCTCCAAGCGCTTCGGCGCCGTCCAGGCGCTGAAGAACATCGAGCTGGACGTCCGGGCCGGCGAGGTACTCGCGCTGGTCGGCGACAACGGCGCCGGCAAGTCCACGCTGGTCAAGACCATCGCCGGCGTCTACACCGCCGACGACGGGACGATGGTCTTCGACGGCCGCCAGGTCCGGGTCGGCAGCCCGGCCGAGGCGCAACAACTCGGGATCGCCACCGTGTTCCAGGACCTGGCGCTCTGCGACAACCTCGACGTGGTCGCGAACCTCTACCTCGGCCGCGAGCTGCGGACCGCGGGCGCCCTCGACGAGGTCGAGATGGAACGCCGGTCCTGGGACCTGCTCCGGCAGCTGTCCGCGAAGATCCCCTCGGTCCGGATCCCGGTCGCCAGCCTGTCCGGCGGCCAGCGGCAGACCGTCGCGATCGCCCGCAGCCTGCTCGGCCGGCCCAAGGTCGTGATGCTGGACGAACCGACCGCGGCCCTCGGCGTAGCTCAGACCGCCGAGGTCCTCAACCTGGTCGAACGGCTCCGCGAACGCGGCCTCGCGGTGATCCTGATCAGCCACAACATGGCCGACGTGATGGCGGTCGCCGACCGGGTCGCGGTCCTGCGGCTCGGCCGGAACAACGGTGTCTTCGTGGTCAGCGAGACCCGGACGCAGGACATCATCGCCGCGATCACCGGCGCCGAAGACAACGCGGTCTCCGCGCGCGCGACGCGCCGGAACCGGGAGGAGGGTCCCACCAGATGAGCATCCAGGGATCGGGCACCCGCCCCCAGGACACCGCTCCGGAGCCCGACGGCGGCGTGCAGTCGGCCGCCGAGCTGCCGGCCGACCTGCAGGACGAACGGCTGATCGCGAGCCGCGGGATCAGCGGCGCGGTCAGTGCGTTCACCGCCCGGCTGCGCTCCGGCGACCTCGGATCGGTCCCGGTGGTGATCGGGCTGATCATCATCTGGGCGGTCTTCCAGATCGCGAACAGCTCGTTCCTGTCCAGCCGGAACCTCGTGAACCTGACGTTGCAGACGACGTCGGTCGGCGTGATCGCGCTCGGCATCGTGCTGGTCCTGCTGCTCGGGGAGATCGACCTGTCGGTCGGTTCGGTCAGCGGGTTCGCGGCGGCGGTCGTCGGTGTCACGTTCGTCAACAAGGGCTGGCCGCTCGTGGTCTCGTTGCTGATCGGCATCGCGCTCGGCGTGCTGGTCGGGCTCTTCTACGGCCTGCTGTACACACGGTTCGGCGTACCGAGTTTCGTCATCACGCTCGCCGGGTTGCTCGGGTTCCTCGGGTTGCAGCTGCTGGTGCTGGGCAAGGACGGCACGATCAACCTGCCGTACGACTCCGCGCTGGTGGGGTTCGCCACCCGCAGCTTCCTCTCCCCCGCTGTCGCCTACGGGCTGGTCGTCGTTGTCGTCGCGGTCTACACCCTCACCCGCCTGCAGAGCCGGAAGGCCCGCCTCGCGGCCGGGCTGTCCGCGGCGCCGACGTCGTTCATCGCCGTACAGGCAGCCGGCCTGGCCGTCGTACTGCTCGTGCCGGTCGCGATCCTGAACGGCGACCGCGGTGTCTCCTCGATGTTCCTGCTGTTCCTCGCGCTCGTGGTCGTCGCCGACTTCGCCGTCCGCCGGACCCGCTGGGGACGCTCGGTCTTCGCCGTCGGCGGCAACGTCGAGGCCGCCCGCCGGGCCGGTATCAACGTCCGGGCGATCTACCTGTCGGTGTTCGCCGCCTGCTCCACGTTCGCGGCCCTCGGCGGCATCCTGGCCGCGGCCAGGCTGGTCGCGGTCGGCCAGGCCAGCGGCAGCACAGACACCAACCTGAACGCCATCGCATCCGCGGTAATCGGCGGCACCAGCCTCTTCGGCGGGCGCGGCTCGGCATACTCCGCACTCCTCGGCGCGCTGGTGATCATGTCGATCTCGAACGGCCTCGCATTGCTCAGCCTGGACTCGAGTGTCCGCTACATCGTCACCGCCGGTGTCCTGCTGATCGCCGTCACGATCGACTCGCTCAGCCGCCGCAGCCGCCAGGCCCACGGCCGAGCGTAACGCCGGAGAGTTCTCTCAGACTCTGGGAGGCCAGACCCTCTGTGGGGTTAACGTCCTGAACGGGCTAGTTGCCTGAAGCATCTAATTCGACCAGGATCGAAAGGTTTGACAACGATGAAGTGGAAGATTCCGGGAACCCGTCGTGCTCGGGCGATCGGTGCCGGTGCCGTCGTGACCACGGCGGCACTGGTCGCGGGTGGGGTGGCCGTCGCGAACAGCGCCGGCGCGGCGACGACGTCCACCACGGCGACGTCGTACCGGACGCAGCTGATCGAGATGCGCACCGCCGGTGCGAAGGGGTACTTCTACACCTCGAACCAGGCTGAGTTCCTGGCCGCGCAGAAGCGGGGCTGGACGTTCACCGGACAGGTTCCCGGCTACGTCGCGAACACCGCGGTCCGCGGTACGGTCCCGGTGTTCCGGATGCGGGTGAAGTCGGGGTCGTCGTACCTGTTGACGATCTCCACCGCCGAGCGCAACAAGCTCGCGGCCTCGGGTTCGTGGGTGTACGAGGGTGTCATCGGGCGGATCCCGCTCGCTGCCGCGGCGGATCGGACGAAGATCTACCGGGTGTCGAAGAACGGGCTCGGCTGGCGGGTCATGCGCACCACCCAGGCCGCGGCGTACGTGAAGGCCGGCTGGCATCTGGACGGCTTCATGGGCTACGTCTGGACCCACAAGTAAGAGCAGACAGGAGTGGGCCCCCGTCGCCATTGACGGGGGCCTACTCAGCACATCACGCGGTGGCGGCGGTCAGGTCGACCTTCGGCTCCGCGAAGTGGCAGGCGGCCGTGTGGCCCTCGGAGGACTGCGGCTTGATCTCCAGCAGCGGCTCCTGGGTGGCGCAGATGTCCTCCGCCTTCCAGCACCGGGTCCGGAACCGGCAGCCGCTCGGCGGGTCGATCGGCGAGGGTACGTCGCCGACCAGCCGGATCCGCTCCTTCGGCGGTACGCCGCGGATCGTGCCGAGGTCCGGGGCCGCGGACAGCAGCGCCTGGGTGTACGGGTGCTGCGGCGCGTTGTAGATCTGGTCCCGGCTGCCCTGCTCGACGATCTTGCCGAGGTACATCACCGCGACCTCGTCACAGAAGTGCCGGACCACGCCGAGGTCGTGCGCGATGAACACGAACGCGATGCCGAGATCGCGGCGCAGGTCCTCGAGCAGGTTCATCACCTGGGCCTGGATCGACACGTCCAGCGCGGACACCGGCTCGTCCGCGATGATCACCTCGGGCTCGACGGCCAGCGCCCGGGCGATCCCGATCCGCTGCCGCTGACCGCCGGAGAACTCGTTCGGGTACCGGTTATGGTGCTCCGGGTTCAGGCCGACCCGCTCGAGCAGCTCCTGGACCCGCTCGAGCTCCTTGTTCTTCGGGACCAGGTTGTGCACCCGCAGCGGCGTACTGAGGATGTTGCTGACCGTCTGCCGCGGGTTCAGCGAGCTGTACGGGTCCTGGAAGACGATCTGCAACTGCCGGCGGAACGGGCGCAGGTCCCGCTCCTTCAGCCGCGCGATGTCGGTGCCCTTGAAGACGATCTCGCCGGCCGTCGGGGTCAGCAGCCGGGTGATCATCCGGCCGGTGGTCGACTTGCCGCAGCCGGACTCGCCGACCAGGCCGAGGCTGGCGCCGGCCTTCAGCTCGAAGCTGACGCCGTCGACGGCCTGGACGACCTTCTTGGTCCGGGCCAGGCCGGCGGCCTCCTTGATCGGGAAGTGCATCTTCAGGTCGCGGACCTGGAGCAGGGTCTCGCCCTTGGCGGCCGGTGTGCCGACCGCGTCGACGGGACGGGTTGCGTCGCTCATCTCTCTCCTCAGTCCCCTCGTCAGCCCAGTCTCGGCGCGACCTCGGTCTCGTACACCGAGACCTTGTCGTGCAGGTGACAACGGGACGTGTGCGCACCGGCGCCGTCGACCGGCAGCAGTTCCGGCAGTTCGGTCGTACACAGCTCGCCCTTGACGCGGTCCTTGTACGGGCAGCGCGGGTTGAACGAGCAGCCGTCCGGCAGGTTCAGCAGGCTCGGCGGCAGGCCCTTGATCGGGCGCAGCCGCTCGTTCGCCGCCGACACGGTCGGGATCGACTCGAGCAGGCCCCAGGTGTACGGCATCCGCGGGTTCGCCAGCACGTCCTCGGCGGTGCCGTACTCGACGCAGCGGCCGGCGTACATCACCAGCACGTCGTCGGCCATCTCGGCGACCACCCCCAGGTCGTGGGTGATCAGCACGATCGCGGAGCCGAACTCCTTCTGCAGGTTGTTCAGCAGGTCCAGGATCTGCGCCTGCACGGTGACGTCGAGCGCGGTGGTCGGCTCGTCGGCGATCACCAGCTTCGGGTCGTTGATCAGGCTCATCGCGATCATCGCGCGCTGCCGCATACCGCCGGAGAACTCGTGCGGGTACTGGTTGAACCGGCGCGGCGGGTTCGGGATGCCGACCAGGTCGAGCATCTCCAGCGCGCGCTTCTTCGCGACGTCCTTGGAGACCTTGTGGTGCACCCGGTACGCCTCGACCAGCTGGTTGCCGATCGTGTACAGCGGGTGCAGCGACGACTGCGGGTCCTGGAAGACCATCGACACCGCGTCGCCGCGGATCTTCATCAGGTCGTTCTCGCCGAGGCCGACGATCTCGTCGCCGCCGACGCGAATCGACCCGGTGATCCGGGTCCGCTTCCGGTCGTGCAGGCCCATCACGGCCATGCTGGACACCGACTTGCCGGACCCGGACTCGCCGACGATCGACAGCGTCCGGCCGAGCGGGACCGAGTAGCTCAGCCCGTTCACCGCGCTGACCAGTCCGTCGGCGGTCGGGAACTTCACGGTCAGGTCCTCGACCACCAGGTACGGCGTCTCGCCGCTCGGGTTCAGGGAGCTCTGCCGACGCTCACGGGTCGCGACCGAGGGACCGCGGGGCGCGGCCGCCGCCGGGGCGTCCGCCGGGGTCGCTGCGTCGTCGGCCATGCTGTCCTTCCGGTCTTCGGGTGCCCGGTCTTCGGGTGCCTGCTCATCGGGCGCGCCGTCGGTCGACGCCTCGGCGCTCACGCGAGCCTCACCCGGGGGTCGATCAGGCTGTAGCCGACGTCCACCACGAGGTTCATCACGACGATCAGCACCGACGCCACCAGTACGGTGCCCATGATCACCGGCAGGTCGTAGTTGTTCAAGCTGTCCAGCACGAGCACACCGAGGCCGGGAAGGTCGAAGATCCGCTCGGTGAAGATCGCGCCGCCGAGGCTGCCGGCGACGTCCAGGCCGAAGATCGTCACGACCGGGATCAGCCCGGAACGCAGTGCGTGCTTGTAGGTGACCACCCGGTCGGACAGGCCCTTGGCCCGCGCGGTCCGGATGTAGTCCTCGCTCAGTGTCTCGACCATGGATCCACGGGAGTATCTGGCATAGGACGTGCAGTTGTAGATCCCCAGCACCAGCCAGGGGGTTATCAGGCCGGCCACCCACTTCGCCGGATTCTCCGACGGGGGCGTCCATTCACCGCGCGGAAGGATCGGATACAGCACGGTCAGGTACAGCGCGACCATCAGCGCGACGATGTAGTACGGCACCGAGCTGACGACCAGGGTCGTGCTCATCAGGGCCCGGTCGCCGAGGGTTCCGCGCCGCTTGGCGGCCATCGACCCGACGAAGACGCCGATCGTGAGCACCAGGACGGCGTACCCGAGAACCAGTGACAACGTCACCGGGAACCGGGACTTGATCATGTCGGTGACCGGACGGTTGTTCTTGAACGAGAAGCCGAGGCACGGGGCTTCACAGTGCTGCTTCACGCCGGACGTGGTGAAGTCGCGGCCGGTGAAGATCCCGGCGGTGTACTCGGCGAACTGCTGCACCTTGGGCTGGTCGAGATGCAGGTTCCGCTTGATCTCGTTGTAGCGCTGCGTGGTGCACTGGCGCTCACCGCAGATGGCGCCGGCGGGGTCCGTCGGCGCGATGAAGAACAGCGCGAAGGTCGCGATCAGCGTTGCCAACACGACACTGAGCGCGCTGACCAGGCGGCGCGCCACGAAATAGAGCACGGGATCGACTCCTCACCGATCGGCGTGGTGCCCGGACTTGTGGTCCGGACACCACGCCACCTTCAGTGGATCAGTACTTCGTCAGAACGGACTTGTCAGGACGGCTGCTTCAGGAACATCGAGGTGAACTCGGGCATGCCCTGTGTCGGGTCGTTGACCGCGTGCCCGATGTTCGTGCCGACCGGGAAGTTGCTGGAGCTCCAGTAGAGCGGCAGCACCGGCAGGTACTTCTCCAGGATGTCCTTGTCGACCTTCGACCATTCCTTCAGCTGGTCGTTGGGAGACTTCGCGGTGACCGCGTCGATCTCCGCGTCGAGCGCCTTGTCCTGCAGCTGGCCGACGCTGTTGCCCAGGCCGATCGCGTCCGACTTGAACAGCACCGGGAACCAGCTGGTGCCGCTCGGCCAGTCGGAGCACCAACCGGCGGGAGTCTTGCCGATGTTGACCGGAGCGTTCTGGTCACCGTTGGCCGCACGGATCTTGGCCTTCGGCAGACCGACCGCACGGACCTTGAAGCCGGCCTTCGTGAACATCTGCGTCCGCAGCTGGTTCACCTGGGTCGAGATCTTGTCGTCGATCGAGTAGTACCAGCTGAGCTCGAAGTTCGACTTGCCCAGCTTGGCCAGCTCGGACTTGACCTCGGCGGCGACCGCGTCGTCCTCGGCACCCTTACCGGTACCGGTCAGGCCCGGCAGCTGGTACTTCTCGAAGCCCGGCACGGCCGGCGGCAGGATCGTCGACGACGGCGGGTCATCAGTCGGGTTCAGACCGGCGACCTTGCGCCACGCGTCGTACGGGTACGCCTTGGCGATCAGCTTGCGGACCTCCAACGGAATCTTCCGGGTGTCCATGGTGTACATGATCGAGCAGGGCGACTCGCCCTTGATCATCTGCGACTGGTCCTTGACCTCGGGCAGCAGCGAGACGTCGAGGTTCGAGTAGCTCAGCGAGCTCGCGTCCGGACCGCTGCTGGCCAGCACCTGGCGCTGGGCCTTGATCAGGTCCTGGCCGAACTTGAAGTCCCAGCCGTCCACGTACTGGTGCCGCACCGGGTCGGTGTTCGGGTCCCAGTTCGGGTTCTTGGACAGCTTGAGCTCGGTGCCGACGACGTTCGACGTGACCTGGTACGGGCCGGTCACCATCGGCTTCAGCTCGTAGTTCTTCTGGGTGTCCTTCGCCTTCGGGATCGGCGCGAACATCGGGAAGGCCGCGTAGTACGGCAGGTCGTCGAACTTCTTCGCCAGCTTGATGACCAGCGTGTGGTCGTCCGGCGTCTCGACACCCTTGTAGTTGTCACCGCCCGCGACGTACGGGCCCTTGTACTTGTCGCCGTCCAGGAAGAACGTCTTCTGGTACGTCGGGCCGTCCGTGAACAGGTCGGTCGCGAACGACCGCTTGATCGCGTACGCGTAGTCCTCGGCCTTGACCGGGGTGCCGTCCTGGTACTTGATGCCCTGCTTGAGCTTGAAGGTCCAGGTCAGACCGTCCTCGGACTTCGTACCGAGGTCCTCGGCGAGGTCCGGGACCAGGACCGGCTTGTGGTTCGGGCCCTCCAGCCGGTACTGCGTCAGGCTCCGGAAGAACAGCTTCTCGATCTGGTTCCCGTCCACGTAGTACGTGTCGGTACTGTCGAAGGTCGACGGGGTCACGTCCGAGAGGACGGTGATCGTGCCGCCCTTCTTCGCGCCGTCGACGTCAGGGGCAGGGCCCTTCGCAGTGGCGTCCGTAGCCTTTTCCTGGGCGCCCCCCAGATTGCTCCCACCACTGTTGTTTCCGCTGTTCGACGACGGGCTGCCACAGGCCACGGCGGCCAGCATGACCGTCGCCGCGACCGCGGTTATCCGTTTCCACTGCATGGTCGGGTTTCTCCTTTTCTGCCGCTGGGGCAATCGCCGAACTACCGGCGAGTCTTGGGGTCGAAGGCGTCCCGGACCGCGTCTCCGAGCAGCGCCAGGGCAAGCACCAGACCGGTGATGCCGACGACGGGCAGCCAGAGGTACAGCGGGTCGGCCTTGAACCAGTTCGTGGCGACGGCGATCGTCTGGCCCCAGGAGGGCTTCGGTTCGACCAGTCCGACACCGAGGAAAGACAGTCCGGCCTCCGCTGTGACGTACGCGGGCAGCGACAGCGAGGCCGAGATGACGATCGGGGCCACCAGGTTCGGCAGCAGTTCCTTGAAGAGGACACGGCTGGTCGGAACACCGAGCGCCTTGGCGGCAAGGACGAACTCGCGCTCCCGCAGCGAGAGCACCTCGCCGCGGATGATCCGGGCCAGGCCTGCCCAGCCGAAGAACGAGAGTACGAAGATCAGCACGTAGAAGCGGATGTTCGCCTGGTCGTCGGGGGTCAGGTTGAACGACCCGCCGCGCATCGACTCGACGATCGGCACCAGCGCGATCGCGAACAGCAGGTACGGCAGGCTCAGCACGAAGTCGATCAGCCAGGAGATCACCCGGTCGACCCAGCCGCCGAGGAAGCCGGCCAGCAGGCCCATCACCACGCCGACGGCGGTGCCGACGACGGTGGCCACGAACGCGATGATCAGCGACGGCTGCGCGCCGTACACCCAGCGGGCGAAGTTGTCCCGCCCGGTCTTGGGCTCGACGCCGAACCAGTGCTGACCGTTCACGTTGAACGTCGGGTAGCCGTACTCGTCGACCAGCTCGGGGTGGAAGGTGCCGATGTCCTGGCCCTCGAGCTTGGCCAGCAACGGCGCGAGCACCGCGATCAGGATGAAGAACAGCACCACGGACGCGCACACGACCGCGACGCGGTCCTTGCGCAGCCGGTCGAAGGCGATCCGGCTCGGGGACTTGCCGTGCGGAGTGGCGCCACTGCGGACCGGCTCCGCCGATGCCGGGTGATCTTCGACTCCTACGCTCGAGTCGGGCGACCCAATACTCATTCGCACTCCGTCAGTTCGTCGGCCGGATTTCGGTCCGTTGATCCGGCACATATCGGTGGATAGCGTGCCGAGCCTTTGCTCTGTGGCGGGCTCGCGTCAAATCCCCTTGACACCCGAATACCCCACAACCGCGCGCTAGCCTGCCTGACACTGTGACACCAAACCAGCGGTGCCTGGCACCAGTGCACAAATCGTTACCGGAACGCGTACTGGAACGGAATATTTGCCCCAAATCGTCACTCTGAGCAGTCAAATCTTCGCAATGCGCGTCGGCACAGCACCGACAGTGGCCATTTTGTGCCAGGTTATTACGGAGAGTGACGATTTGACGCGTTCGGTGGCAGTGGGTGTCAAGGGCCCGCTAGCGCACGTGCACCGTCACGAACGGTGGTTTCACGACGTCGAAGATTTCCTGCCGGCCGCGGATGTCGACGGTCACCTGGTCGCCTTCTTTCACCGCCGCGTCGAGCAGTGCCAACGCAACGCCCTTCTTCAAGGTCGGAGAGAACGTGCCCGAAGTCACTTCGCCCAGAGTCGCACCCGATTGGTCCAGAACGGTCATGTGCGGCCGGGGAATACCGCGGCCGGCCGCGCGCAGGCCGCGGAGGATGCGAACCGGGCCCTGTTCCTTCTCCGCGCGCAGGGCGGCGTCGCCCCAGAAGTGCTCCTTCTTCCAGCCGACGGCCCAGCCCGAGCGGGCCTGGACGGGCGTGATGTCCGGCGAGATGTCCTGGCCGTGCAGCGGGTACCCCATCTCGGTCCGCAGCGTGTCCCGTGCGCCCAGTCCGGCCGGGACGATGCCGTACTGCTCGCCGGCCTTCAGTAGTGCGTCGAAGACCGGTACGGCGGCGGCGTTCGGTACGACGAGCTCGTACCCACGCTCGCCGGTGTAGCCGGTCCGGCAGACGACAACCGGCGTACCGCCGAAGTCGGCCGTCGCGAAGGCCATGTAGTCGTGGCCGATGGGCAGACCAATGGCGGAGACCACCTCGTCGCTGTTGGCGCCCTGGACCGCGAGGATCGCGTAGTCGTCGTGCACGTTGGTGACCTCGACGCCGTCCGGCGCGTCCGCCTGCAGCAGCCGGACCACCTCGGCGGTGTTGGCCGCGTTCGGGATCAGGAACACGTCGCCGTCGGCGTGCAGGTACGCGATCAGGTCGTCGACCACTCCCCCGCGCTCGTTGCAGCACAGGGTGTACTGCGCCTGCCCGGGGGCGATCTTGCCGAGGTCGTTGGTCAGGCACGCGTTCACGTACGCCGCGGCGCCCGGGCCCTTGACCGTGGCCTTGCCGAGGTGGCTGACGTCGAAGACGCCGACCGACGTACGCACCGCCGTGTGCTCGGCCACGACGCCGCTGTACTCCAGGGGCATCTCCCAGCCGCCGAACTCGGCGAACTTCGCACCGAGGGCCAGATGGCGCTCGTGCAACGGGGACTTCTTCAAATCGGTCGGCTGTGCAGGTGACGGGGTCATGGAGCGCAAACTACCTGACGCGTAGCATGCGGTGGCAGCTTGCACGTACCGTCACGACCGGCCATCTGAGTGCCTGGTCAAGGAGGACTGAGGATTTCGTGACCACCATCACCCTGAGCAAGTCCGATGCCGCCGGCGTCAAGACCGACGCCGTGGTCATCGGCGTGGTCAAACTCGGCGGCGGCGTCACCCTGCCGGCCGGCACCGAGTCGCTGAACGCCGCGTACGGCGGGAAGCTGGTGGAGGTGCTGACCGGCCTCGGTGCCACCGGGAAGGCCGGCGAGGTGACCAAGGTTCCCGGACCGAAACCGGGTAAGTCGGCGACGCTGATCGCGGTCGGCCTCGGCGCGGCGCCGGACGGTTCGCTGAAGACCGAGGACCTGCGGGCCGCGGCCGGTGCGGGCGTCCGGGCCGCGAAGGCCACCCAGTCGGTCGCGTTCGCGCTGCCGACGCCGGACGCCGAGTGCGTGCGGGCCGTCGCCGAGGGCGCGCTGCTCGGCCGCTACGCGTTCACGGCGTACAAGTCGTCGGACAAGGACGAGACGCCGGGCAGCCTGACCGTCATCACCGACCTCGCGCGGAACAAGGACGCCAAGGCCGCGCTCGAGCGCGCGCAGGTGACCGCCGAGTCCGTCGCCCAGGTGCGCGACTGGGTGAACACCCCGCCGTCGGACCTGCACCCGGTCGAGTTCGCCGCGGACGCGGTCCGGCTCGGCAAGGAGTACGGCGTCAAGGTCGAGGTGCTCGACGAGAAGGCGCTCGCCAAGGGCGGGTACGGCGGCATCCTGGGCGTCGGCCAGGGCTCGACGAACCCGCCGCGGCTGGTCCGGCTGACGTACACGCCGAAGAAGCCGGTGACGCACCTGGCGTTCGTCGGCAAGGGCATCACGTTCGACTCGGGCGGCCTGTCGCTGAAGACGTCGACCGGCATGGTCAGCATGAAGTCCGACATGGCCGGCGCCGCCGCGGTAATCGGCGCCACGCTCGCGATCGCCCGGCTCGGTCTGCCGGTGCAGGTCACGACGTACGCCGCGATGGCCGAGAACATGCCGTCGGGTTCGGCGGCCCGGCCGTCGGACGTGCTGACGATGTACGGCGGCAAGACCGTCGAGGTGCTGAACACCGACGCCGAGGGCCGGCTGGTGCTCGGCGACGCGCTGGTCCGGGCCTCCGAGGACGAGCCCGACCTGATCGTCGACGTGGCCACCCTGACCGGCGCCTGTGTCGTTGCCCTGGGCACCAAGGTGGCCGGCGCGTTCGGGAACACCGACGGCGCCCGGGACCGGGTGGTGGACGCGGCGGTCGCCTCCGGCGAGGCGATGTGGCCGCTGCCGATCCCGGCCGAGATGCTGGACAAGCTGAAGTCGCACTCGAAGGTCGCGGACCTGGCGAACATCACCGGCGAGCCGTGGGGCGGCGCGCTGGCCGCGGCCGCGTTCCTCGGCGACTTCGTTGCCGACGGCATCGACTGGGTGCACCTCGACGTGGCCGGCCCCGCCTTCAACGACGGCGCCGCCGCCGGCTACACCCCGAACGGCGGCACCGGGTACGCCGTCCGCACCCTGATCGAGCTGGCCGCCTCAGCTCAGTAGCGGATCTCCAGCATGGTGCAGCCGGTCACAGTCGTGTACGGGCCGTGCGGCATCCCCGGCGGCCGGCACGCGTAGTCGCCGGCGCGGAACGTCTGCTGGAGGGTGAGATCGGTCAGCTCCCCCTCCAGCAGGTACACCTCTTCGACGTACTCGTGCCGGATGACGCCGGCCTCCGTCGTCGTCCCCGGCGCCCACCGCGCCAGCCTGGTCAGCATCCCGTCCGGCCCTTGGCTCAGCACCTGCTCCGCCACCCCGCCGCCGGCCTCGACCCACTCGCCCCGGCCGCTCGGGAAGAACTCCCGCTCGTCCTTCATCTCAGTCCCAGGCCGGCGCGAGCTCTTCGACCCGGTACGCGATGCGGCTGCTCACCCCGCGCGGATCCGTCAGCTCCACCCGCCAACCGTCGCCGAACTGGTCCACCCCCGCGATCATCGGGATCGTCCCGCTCAGCAGCACGGTGCCCGGCACCAGCCGCTCCCCCAGTTCCTTGATCCAGTACGCCGGTGGCAGCAGCTGCCCGAGCGTCCCGTCCTGGATCAGCTCCTCACGGTCCCCGTGCCGGACCCAGGCCCGCAGCGTGAACTTGTCGAGCTCGTCCTCGACCTCCGCGAGCCGCCACGCGACGTCGCCGAGCACGTCCGGCGCCGACTGCTTGCTCCAGGCGACACCGTGCACCTCGAGCGCCCGGTCGGTGTGGTCGCAGGCGACCGTCAGCAGGTAGTCGTCCGGCGTGACGACCAGCGCCCACTCCGCCTCCCCGGACGTCTGCCCGTGCGCGACCTGGACGGATTCGGGCCGGCCGACCAGGGACGCCGACAGCGGGTAGAGCGTCGGCACCCGGTTCGGCGCCGGTACGCCGAGGGCGGCGAGCTCGTCGACGTGGTGCCGGACCTGCGCGGTCTCGCGGCCGGCGTACCCACCGTTCAGCGCGTAGCGCACCTCGACCTCGCGGGCGCTCCCGTCCGGTAGCTCGAATCGCATGGATTCCTCCTCAGGTCTTGCGTGAACACGTTGTATACAGCGAGTATGTAGCAATCCGACCTGGAGGTCCACCCCATGCCTACTACCGCCCCTGACCGCCGCGGGCTCGTGAAGGCGTTCGCCGCGAGCCTGTCCGGCACCTCGCTGGAGTGGTACGACTTCGCCGTCTACTCCTCGGCCGCCGCGCTCGTCTTCGGCGACCTCTTCTTCCCGGGCAGCGATCCGCTCACCGGGACCCTGCAGGCGTTCGCGACGTACGCCGTCGGGTACGTCGCCCGGCCGCTCGGCGGCATCTTCTTCGGCCGGCTCGGCGACGTGATCGGCCGCAAACGCGTACTGGTCGCGACGCTGCTGCTGATCGGTGTCGCCACCTTCGGCATCGGCCTGCTGCCGACGCACGCCCAGGCCGGGGCGATCGCGCCGACACTGCTGGTCGTCCTCCGCTTCGCCCAGGGCGTCGGCGTGGGTGGCGAGTGGGGCGGGGCGGTGCTGCTGAGCAGCGAGTTCAGCAAGCCGGATCAGCGCGGCTTCTGGGCGTCCGCCGCGCAGGTCGGGCCTCCACTCGGGACACTGCTCGCCAACGGGGTGCTGGGAGTGCTCGCAGGCTCGTTGTCCGAGGACGCGTTCCTGAGCTGGGGCTGGCGGGTCGCGTTCCTGCTGTCCGCCGTACTGGTTGCCTTCGGCCTGCTGATCCGGACGAAGCTCGAGGAGACACCGGTGTTCCGCGAGCTGGAGGCACGCGGCGAGCGACCGGAGGCCCCGGTGTCCGAGGTACTGCGGAACGAGACGCGGCCGCTGGTCGCCGCGATCCTGGCGCGCGTCGGGCCGGACGTGCTCTACGCGATGTTCGCGGTCTTCGTTCTCACCTACGCGACCAAGGACCTCGGTATGAGCCGCGGCGAGGCCGTTGCCGCCGTACTGGTCGGCTCCGGCTGTCAGGTCGTGCTGATTCCGCTGGCCGGGTGGCTCTCCGACCGGTACGGGCGCCGTACCGTCTATGCGATCGGTGCTGTCGGTGGCGCGGTCTGGAGCGTGGTGTTCTTCGCCATGGCGTCGTCGTTGGCGACACTGCTTCCCGGTGTGGTGATCGGGTTGCTGTTCCATTCTCTTATGTACGGGCCGCAGGCAGCGTTCGTTTCGGAACAGTTCACGGCACGGCTGCGCTACACGGGCAGCTCGCTGGCGTACACGTTCGCCGGCGTCATCGGAGGTGCGCTGGCGCCCCTGGCGTTCACGTACTTCCTGGCGAAGACAGGCTCCGGCTATGCGATCGCGACGTACATCGTGGTGGCTTGTGTGATCACACTGGTGGGGCTGCGGCTCGGCCGGGCTGTGCAGGACGAGCTGGTCGTCAGCCGTGCATGAGAAGTGCGCCCGTGGAGTCCAGGTGGCTGAGGATCGCCTTCTCGGCCACGTTGGGCTTGCCGGCCGCGAGACCGTCGACGATCGCCTGATGCTCGGCGACGACCTCTTGTCTTCTGGTCGCACTGCGTTGCAGGGCAACCAGCCCCAGTACGACGTGCTTGGCGCGCAGGTTGTCGTACAGCCGGCCGAGCACCGAGTTGCCGGCCGCCTCGACCAGCAGCGCGTGGAACTGGCTGTCCAGCTCGATGAACTGCTTCGCGTCGCCGTCGCCGACGATCGCGCGCTGCTGGTCGAGCACGGCGGACATCGCGTCGACCGGGGTGCTCCCGGCGGCCAGCGCGGTCGTCGCGGCCCAGCACTCGATCACGCCGCGGGCCTGCATCATCTCCGCGATCTCCCGGCCCGGCACCGGCGCCACGAACGCGCCGCGGTGCGGGACGAGCTGCACCAGGTCCTCGGCGGCGAGCATCAGCAGCGCCTCCCGGACCGGCGTCCGCGAGATCCCCACCTCGGTCGCGACCGCCTGCTCGTTGATGAACGTCCCCGACACGGCCGGGTCACTCAGCACGACCGCCCGCAGATGCTGGTACGCGCGGTCCCGGCCGGAATCCCCACTCAATTGCATACGTCATGTATACAGTCTCGGAGGTCCTGATGACAGTCCTGCGCGTGGCGGCGGCCCAGCTCGTCGCCGGTCCCGATCCGGTCGCCAACCTTGCCACGGCGACCGGCGCCGTACGGCGCGCGGCCGCCGCCGGAGCCGAGCTGGTCGCGCTCCCCGAGGCCACGTCGGCCTGCTTCGGCACCGACCTCGCGACGGTGGCCGAACCGCTCGACGGGCCGTTCGCGACCGGGCTGCGGACGGTGGCCGCGGACCTCGGGATCGTCGTGGTCGCAGGGCTGTTCGAGCCGGCCGCGGACGGGCGCGTGCACAACACTTTGCTCGCCACCGGGCCGGGCGTCGAGGCGGCGTACCGGAAGATCCATCTGTACGACGCGTTCGGGTCGCGCGAGTCCGATACGGTTGCTCCGGGCAACAGCCTGGTCAGCTTCGGGTGGCGCGGGCTGACCGTCGGCTTGGCGACGTGTTACGACCTGCGGTTCGCCGGGCAGTTCACGGAGCTCGGGCGGCTCGGGACGGAGCTGGTCGTCATACCGGCGTCGTGGGGTGCGGGGCCGGGCAAGGAAGAGCAGTGGGATCTGCTCACCCGGGCGCGGGCGGCGGACGCGCAGGCGTACCTGCTGGCATGCGACCAGGCGTACGTACCGCCGACGGGAACCGACCCGCTCGGGATCGGCCGGAGCAGCCTCACCGGGCCGCTCGGACAGACGCACGCTCGGCTGGACGCGGCAGCCGGGATCCTGCACGGCACGGTCGACACGGACGTGGTCGCGTCGATCCGGGCCCGGGTACCGATTCTTTAGCGACCGTTCTTCTTCATGCGGGCGTTGTACTCGCGCATCCGCGGCGGGTAGCCGACCACGGCCGCGTCGTACGACGGGATGCCGAGGCGGTTCGCGAAGTCGTGCGCCCACTTGACCGACGGGACCCGCCGACGGGTCCACTCACCGTCGATCGCGACCAGCAGCAAGGTGTAGTCGGTGACCGCCGTCTTGGGCTCGACGAAGCCCTCGACACCCTGGCGGCTCTGGGCGAACTCCCGCAGGTGCGCCTGGTCCGGGGCGTCCGCCCGGCGCATCGTTCCGGCCTTCTGCCGGCGACCGAACCACTTCATGACGACAGTGTCCACTATGTGTGCAAGTCGGGGCCGGAGTCCTGGATAACGGTTGGCCCCGGTCGCCGTCGGCACGCCAGAACCGGCCCGGGCGTGGATCCGGCGGTTATCGGTGAAAGGATGGCGGCGGGCGGGGCCCGCGATCCGGGACCGCCCGCATCGACCGGACCCACGGAGGAACCTGTGACTGACGCTGGTACGACGTACGACCTGGTGATTCTCGGCGGGGGCAGCGGCGGCTACGCGGCCGGTCTGCGGGCCGCGACGCTCGGCCTGTCCGTGGCGCTGATCGAGAAGGACAAGGTCGGCGGCACCTGTCTGCACCGTGGCTGCATCCCGACCAAGGCGCTGCTGCACGCCGCGGAGGTCGCGGACTCAGCCCGCGAGGGTGAGCAGTTCGGGGTCCGGACGACGCTCGAGGGCGTCGACATGGGCGGCGTGAACAAGTACAAGGACGGCGTCGTCGAGCGGTTGTTCAAGGGGCTGCAGGGCCAGTTGAAGGCGCGCGGCATCACCGTGATCGAGGGCGAAGGGCGGTTGACGTCGGCGACGACCGTCCAGGTCGGCGACACGACGTACACCGGCCGCAACGTCATCCTTGCCTCCGGCTCCTACTCCAAGTCGCTGCCCGGGCTCGAGCTCGACGGTCACCGGGTGATCGCGAGCGAGCACGCGCTGACGCTCGACCGGGTCCCGGAGTCCGCGGTGATCCTCGGCGGCGGCGTGATCGGCGTCGAGTTCGCGTCCGCGTGGACCTCGTTCGGCACCCGCGTGACGATCGTCGAGGCGCTGCCGCGGCTGGTCCCGGCCGAGGACGCCGACTCCTCCAAGACCCTCGAGCGGGCGTTCCGGAAGCGGAAGATCGCCTTCAAGACGGGTACGCCGTTCGAATCGGTGACGGTGACCGACTCCGGCGTACAGGTGCACGTCGCGGGCGGCGAGGTCATCGAGGCCGAAGTACTGCTGGTCGCGGTCGGCCGTGGGCCGAACACCGCCGGCCTCGGGTACGAAGAGGTCGGCGTCGCGCTGGACCGCGGGTTCGTGACCGTCGACGCTTCTCTGCAGACGAGCGTGCCGGGCGTGTACGCCGTCGGCGACATCGTGCCGGGCCTGCAGCTCGCGCACCGCGGGTTCCAGCAGGGCATCTTCGTCGCCGAGCACATCGCCGGCCTGGCGCCGACCCCGATCGACGAGACCGGGATCCCGCGCGTGACGTACTCCGAGCCCGAGGTCGCGTCGGTCGGACTGACCGAGGAGCAGGCGCGGGCGAAGTACGGCGAGGTCGACATCCTCAACTACCCGCTCGGCGGGAACGGCAAGTCGCAGATCCTCAAGACCTCCGGCTTCGTGAAGCTGGTCCGCGCCCGCGACGGCGCGGTCGTCGGCCTGCACATGGTCGGTTCCCGCGTCGGCGAGCTGATCGGCGAGGCGCAGCTGATCTACAACTGGGAGGCGTACCCGGCCGACGTCGCCCCGCTGGTGCACGCCCACCCGACCCAGAACGAGGCCCTCGGCGAGGCGCACCTGGCGCTCGCCGGGAAACCTTTGCACTTCCATGACTGACCCTGCTGGTTCACCCCAGTAGGTTGGGGCCGCAGGAGCGTGGGGATGGCCGTGACCCGGATCCCACGCGCTCCGGCGGCACCGTAGGCTGACACTCGACCGATCAGACGAAGGAGCAACGACCGTCATGCCGACCTCTGTATCCCTGCCGGCCCTCGGGGAGAGCGTCACCGAAGGAACCGTCACCCGCTGGCTCAAGCAGGTCGGTGACACGGTGGCCGTCGACGAGCCCCTGCTGGAGGTGTCGACCGACAAGGTAGACACCGAGATCCCGAGCCCTGTCGCCGGCACCCTGCTGGAGATCAAGGCCGCCGAAGACGAAACCGTAGAGGTAGGCGCCGAACTGGCCGTCATCGGCGACGCCGGCGAATCCCCCGCCCCAGCCGCTCCCGCCGACTCCGCAGCCCCAGCTGCTGCCGCTCCCGCCGCCCTGGCGCCCGCCGCGGCTCCGTCCGCTGCCCCCGCCCCGGCCCCCGCCGCCGCTCCGGCTGCTGCCGCCCCGGCCCCCGCTGCTGCTGCGGCTCCCGCGGCCGCTCCGCCCGCTGCCCCGGCTGCTGCTCCCGCCGCCCCGGCGCCTGCTGCCACCACTCCTTCCGCGGCCGCCGCGAACTCGACCCAGACAGAGTCCCCGGCCGCCGCAGCCAACGCACCCCAGGCAGCCTCCGGCACCTCCGTCACGCTCCCCGCCCTGGGTGAAAGCGTCACCGAGGGCACCGTCACCCGCTGGCTCAAGCAGGTAGGCGACGACGTAGCCGTAGACGAGCCACTCCTCGAGGTCTCCACCGACAAGGTAGACACCGAGATCCCGTCCCCCATCGCCGGCAAGCTCCTGGAAATCAAGGTCGCCGAAGACGAAACCGTAGAGGTGGGCGCCGAACTGGCCATCGTCGGCTCCGGCACCCCCGCCGCCGCCCCGGCCCCGGCAGCTCCGGCCCCGGCCGCCGCAGCCCCCACCGCCGCAGCCCCCGCCGCCGCACCTGCTCCGGCCCCCGCACCGGCACCCGCCGCTGCCCCGGCCCCCGCACCCGCCGCAGCCCCGGTCCCGGCCGCCGCACCCGCTCCGGTTGCCGCCCCGGCCGCCGCGCCCGCACCGGTTGCCGCTCCGGCCGCCGCCGCTCCGGCGCCTGTTGCCGCTCCGGCTCCCGCCGTACCGGCCGCATCCCCCAACGGCGCCGCCACCGACGGCCCGAACTACGTCACCCCGCTGGTCCGCAAGCTGGCCGCGGAGCACGCCGTCGACCTGAACGCAGTACAGGGCACCGGTGTCGGCGGCCGCATCCGCAAGCAGGACGTACTCGCCGCCGCCGAGGCCAACAAGGCCGCCGCGGCCGCCGCACCAGCAGCCGCCCCCGCGGCCCCGGCCCCCGCCGCCGCGAAGGCGCCCGCGATCAGCCCGCTGCGCGGCACCACCGAGAAGATGAGCCGCATCCGCAAGGCGATCGCCGCGCACATGGTGAACAGCCTGAAGGTCTCGGCCCAGCTGACCACCGTGGTCGAGGTCGACGTCACCGAGATCGCCAAGCTGCGGAACAAGAAGAAGGCCGAGTTCGAGGCCCGCGAGGGCGTCAAGCTGTCCTTCCTGCCGTTCTTCGCTCTCGCCGCGGTCGACGCGCTCAAGCAGTACCCGAAGCTCAACGCCTCGATCGACGAGGAGAAGGGCGAGATCACGTACCACGCCGCCGAGCACCTGGGCATCGCCGTGGACGTGGAGCGCGGCCTGATGGTCCCGGTCGTGCACAACGCCGGCGACCTGAACATCGCGGGCCTGGCGAAGAAGATCGCCGACCTCGCCGACCGCACCCGCAACAACAAGGTGCTGCCGGACGAGATGGCGGGCGGCACGTTCACGATCACCAACACCGGTAGCCGGGGCGCGCTGTTCGACACCCCGATCCTGAACCAGCCGCAGGTCGGCATGCTCGGGACCGGTGCGGTGGTGAAGCGCCCGGTCGTCATCACCCACCCGGAGCTCGGCGAGACGATCGCGATCCGGCAGATGGTGTACCTGGCGCTGACCTACGACCACCGCCTGGTCGACGGCGCCGACGCGGCCCGCTACCTGACGGCCGTGAAGCAGCGCCTCGAAGAGGCCCAGTTCGACGTCTGATCCGATCGACGACGGCGCCGGTGCCTGTCCTCCGCGCGGGGGACGGCCACCGGCGCCTTCGCGTTCACCCGACAGGGAGTAGTCCGCGATGAAATACGTACTGGCCGGCGCGTCCGGCTTCCTCGGCCGGGCCCTCGCCCGCGATCTGGTTGCCGACGGCCACCAAGTACTGCGGCTGGTACGGCGTACCCCGGCGGCGCCGGACGAACTCCGCTGGGACCCGGCCCGCGGCGACCTGGACCCGGCCGCCCTCGACGATCCCGACGTACTGGTCAACCTCGCCGGCGCGAACATCGGCCGCCCGTGGACACCGACGTACCGGATGACGATCCGCGAGAGCCGCGTCCGTACGACGGCAACCCTCGCGGCGGCCGCGACGCAACTCGACCGCCGGCCCGTACTGATCACGCAGAGCGGGATCGGCGGGTACGGCACCGACCTCGGCGACCGCATCCTCACCGAGGACTCCGACCTCGGTGACGGCTTCCTCGCCGACGTCGTCCGCCTCTGGGAAGGCGCGCTCGAACCCGCCCGCACGGCAGGCTGCCGGGTCGCTGCCCTCCGCACCGGCGTCGTCCTGGGCCGCAAGGCTCCGGCGTTCCAGCTCCTCTCCATCCCGTTCCGCCTCGGCCTCGGCGGCCGCCTCGGCTCGGGTACGCAGTACTTCCCGGTCGTCTCCCTCACCGACTGGATCCGCGCCGTCCGCCACGTAGCCGAGAACGACGCGGTGGAAGGCCCGGTCAACATCGCCCTACCGACCCCCGCCACCAACATCGAGTTCACCGAAGCCTTGGCGACGGCTCTCCACCGCCCGTCCTTCGTCCCTGTCCCGGCCGCCCTGATGCAGCTCGTACTGGGCGAGTTCGCGTGGGAACTTCTGGGCAGCAAGCGAGCCCTGCCGACCCGGCTCCAATCCACCGGCTTCACCTTCCACCACCCCCAAGTAGCCACCGCCATTTCCGCCGCCCTCACCTAGGTAGTCGCGCGAGCGATCGTGGTGATGCGCCAAGGCTGGCTTTTCGAGCTTGTAGGCACTGCGGTCAGGGTGATGAGCCGCGCTGAGAGCTGACCTGCCGGGAGTGGGGTCTTCGTACCGAGCCGGTCGACGACTTCACCCGCGGTGAGGTGGTCGACGGTGCGCAGCGTGATGGTGGTCGGCGTACGCGCGGCGATCGTGGCGCTCTCGATCGTGATCCGGAGCCCCTGCACCCGCACGTTCTGCTTCCGATAGCTGGCCAACAACGCCCGATCGGCTGCCCAAGGCGGGCTTCCCGGCATATAGATCTGGTCGAGTGCGGCCACGTCAAGCGTGCTGAACGCCTGCGACCGTTGGTCGTCAAGCCGCTCCAACGTCCGCAGCCAAGCTCTCGGATCAACACTCGCAACGGTCGGCGGACCACCAGCTCGCTCGCCCACCCGTGTCGGCTCCGCACCCGGTGTCGGTTCCGCACCCTGCGTCGGCTTCCTCGCGGGCGTCGGGTGCGCACCGGTCGGTGTCACCGGTTGTGCAGTAGGCCGGGCAGAAGTCGACTGACGAGATGTGGGCAGCGTGGACGCGGCCCCGGTGGTCGTTTGCTGCATGGCCGGTGACTTGGGTGGTTCGGACTGTGCGCTTGTCGAGCTGTCGACGGTGCGCACGGCCGCGATGCCGAGTACGAGTACGACGACAGCTCCGGCCGCTACTGCCGCCAGTACGCCGTACGCGGGATGCATGTACCGCCCATACCGCTGCCGGCCACCAACAACCCGTCGATCCCGCAGCCGCCCACGCCGAAACCCATCTCGACGCCGGCCCTGCCCACGGCCCCGAAGCCCTGCGCCCCAGGCGGCACCCGCAAGATCAGGCTTACCCAGCCCACGAGCTCCAGCAGGACCCGGTCCACGAGCCCCCGGTGCATGACCACCCGCTCCGTGACCGCCCGCTCCGTGACCACCTGCTCCGTGACCACCCGCGCCGTGACCACCCGCTCCGTGACCACCCGCTCCGTGACCACCCGCGCCGGAACCACCCGCTCCAGAACCATCGGTTCTTGAGCTGACGGTTGCTGTGCGCCGTGTCCCCGTATTGCCCAAGCCCGCAACGGCGGAGCCTGCACCACCAGCTCCTGCACCACCAGCTTCACCAGCAGTTCCGCCGCCACCGGTCGGGGGTCCTGGGCTTGCACATGCGGGGTCTGCGTGGCCGGTCTTGGCGCCAGCAGCTGCCGTGCTGCTTGTTCCAGTAGCAGCTGGGCGCACAGCGGTTGAGCCTGTGTCGCTGGTTCCTGTGCCAGTCCGGTCCGCGGTGTGCGGGACTGCGCTGCCGGGGATTCCGCCGGCGGGGACTGCGTCAGGTGCGGGCGCATCGGTGGCGTGGGGCGTTCGGCTGGGGGACGTGCTGTGTGGGGTGTGGAGGCGGGCGGAGCGGGTCGTACGGATTGTGCGGCCGGTTGGGGTTTTGGTGCGGCGGCTTACGCGGGCGCGGGTGGGGTTTGCGGTGGTGGGGGTTGGGTGGTGCGGTTGGGACGGGTGGGTTGGCTCGGGTGTGTTGGGGGTTGGCAGCGGGGGCGCCAACGGGTTGCGGGCGAGCGAGGGTGCGCCGTCATCGTCAGGCGGGGCGGTGGGCGGGGTCTGGCGATGGTTGGCGCGGGCTACGGGGCTGCACGCAGTACCGGAGTCGAGCGGTTGCTGCCCGACGGCCGGTGCGGCGCTGGACGCGGGGTTCGAGGCCGCCCGCGGGTTGGACCGTTGCTGCTCCGAACTGGTCGACGGATCGCTCGCTTGGTTGGAGTTGGGCGGGTGGTCCGCTGGGTTGGTCGCAGGGGTGCCTGCGTTGTTGGGGCTGGGCGGTTGCAGGCCTGGGCCGGTCTCGCGATTGGTCGCCTGGCTGGAGTTGGACGGTTGCCGCACTGGGTTGGTCGCGGGAGTGCCTGCGTTGTTGGAGCTGGGCGGTTGCAGACCTGGGCCGGTCTCGCGGCTGGTCGCCTGGCTGGAGTTGGACGGTTGCCGCACTGGGTTGGTCGCGGGAGTGCCTGCGTTGTTGGAGCTGGGCGGTTGCAGACCTGGGCTGGTCTCGCGGCTGGTCGCCTGGCTCGAGTTGGACGGTTGCCGCACTGCGTTCGTCGCCGGGTCGGTTACGTGGGTGGGCTCGGCCGGGTGCTGCGCGGAGTTCGGCGCGGAGTTCGGCGCGGAGTTCGGCGCGGAGTTCGGCGCGGGGTTGCGGGCGGGAGTGGAGTTGGGCGCTTGCTGGGTTGGGTTGGCGGCGGGGGTGGAGTTGGGGGCTGGCGGGGTTGGGATGGTTGCCGGGGCGCTGGTGGGGGTGTTTGCGGGGGTTGAGTTGGGTGGTTGGGGGTGGGTGGGGTGGTGGGCTTGGGGCGGAGTGGGAGTTGGGCGGGCTTGGGGTGGGGTTGTGGGTGGGGAGTGGGGGCTTGGGGTGGGGAGGGTGGGTGGGAGGAGGCCTTCTGGGGGGATGGCTAGTTCTATGGGTTCGGGTTGGGAGAGGGTCAGGAGGCGGGTGGGGATGGCGGTGAGGAGTGGGGTGGGGGTGAAGAGGTGGGGGTCTGCGCCGACTTGGTGGGCCAGGGTTGCGAGGGCTTGGGCGTCGGCTTCGGGGGTGGAGTGGCGGAGGGTCGGGTCGGTGAGGATGGGGCGGCCGTCGGCGTCGAACATGATGTTGTTCGGGGTGATGGAGCCGTGGGTGAGGCCGTAGTCGTGGAGGTAGGTGAGGGCTGAGGCCAGCGGGGTGAGCAGGGTGACCAGTTCGCCTTTGGTGAGGGGGCCGCGGCGGGTGAGGAGGGCGGTCAGGGTGCCTGCGGCGAGGTGCTGGCTGATCAGGATCCAGCCGGTGTCGGTTTCGTGGAACTCCGTCAGGCGGGCGATGTGGGGGTGGCGGAGGCGGGTGAGTTTGGTGAGGTCCTCGCGGACGCGGTGGGTGTCGGACAGGGTGCCGGCGGGGATGTGTTTGAGCACGGCGTTGCGGCCGGTTGCGCGGTCCCGGACCTGCCAGACGGTGCCGGCGGATCCGGAGCCCAGCTGCCGGCGCAGGCTGTAGCCGGCCAGGTTTGCGAGATCCATGTCCAAGAGGATGCACCGATCGCGAACACCCCCGCGGAAGTTATCCACAGCCCCCACCCGTCCGGCGGGAACGTACCCCGCGGTTGGCTCGAGTCAGCGGGACCTACACTCGGAAGAGTGAGTGCGATCAGGTACGTGGAGGCTGGGTTCGGCGCGGAAGCGGTGGAGTACGAGGCTGCTTGGGCCGAGCAGCGGAGGCTGCATGCGCAGGTTGCCGAGGGCGCCGACAGCGGCACGGTGATTCTGCTGGAGCACCCGCCGGTCTACACGGCCGGTAAGCGCACCGAGCCGCACGAGCGGCCGCTGGACGGGACACCGGTCGTCGATGTGGACCGTGGCGGCAAGATCACCTGGCACGGCCCCGGGCAGCTGGTCGGGTATCCGATCGTGAAGCTCGCCTCACATGTGTACGTCGTGGACTACGTCCGCCGGCTCGAAGAGGCCCTGATCGCGGTCTGCGCGGAACTCGGTGTGCGGACCGGGCGGGTCAAGGGACGCAGCGGCGTGTGGGTCGCCGCTGATGAGCGCGGGCGGGAGCGGAAGATCGCCGCGATCGGGATCCGGGTCGCGCAGGGCGTGACCATGCACGGGTTCGCGTTGAACTGCAACAACGACCTGGCCTGGTTCGACCGGATCGTGCCGTGCGGGATCTCCGACGCGGACGTGACCACGCTGTCCAAGGAACTCGGTCGTGAGGTGACGATCGCCGAGGTGCTCGAGCCGGTACGGCGGCATCTCGACGAGCTCCTCGCGTGGAACGAGTACGAGCGCAGCCCGGACATCGACCACCACGAGGAGCCGCCGACCGCGATCACCTACGGGTTGACGGTCTGAAGCCCCACGGCCGTGCGCCAGTCGGCGTGCAGCGCGCGCAACTTGGCGGCGATCTCCGGTTGCGCTGACAGCTCGTTCTGCTGTTCGCCGATGTCGTCGGCCAGGTTCGCGAGGAACCAGCCCTCCCCCATCGGCGCGTGCTCGTAGTCGCGCAGGTGCCGCGTGTTCTCGTTGTCATCGACCCAGCTGAGCTTCCAGTCGCCGGACCGGACCGCCCACTGGAACCCGCAGTCCCAGTGCAGGTTCTCGTGGGCCACGTCGACCGTCCCGGTCAGCACGGGCAGGATGTCGACACCGTCCGTACCGTCGACCGTTGCTCCGGCCGCTGCCGCGAGCGTCGGTACCAGGTCGAGGGTGCTGAGGAGTGCGTCCGTACGACGACCCGCCGGCAGGTGGCCCGGCCAGCGCCAGAGCATCGGGATGCGGATGCCGCCGTCCCAGAGCGTGTACTTCGTCCCGCGCAGCGGAGCGTTGTCGCCGAAGTTGCAGGTCGACCCGCCGTTGTCCGTCACGTACACGACGATCGTGTCGTCGCCGGCCGCGTCGAGCAGCCGGCCGATCTCGGCGTCCATCAGCTCCAGCTGGGCCAGGTAGTACTCGCGGCCGTGCGGGAGGTTCGGCACGATCACGTCGTCGTACCACTCCATGAACGGGCCGTCCGCCTCCGGCGACCAGTCGCGGAACGCGGGCAGGCCGCGGGTGTTCAGCTCGGACTCCGGCAGCTGCCAGCAGAAGTTGTGTACGGCGTTGAACGCGACCATGCAGAAGTACGGGCGTTCGTCCTCGGCGGTCATGAAGTCTGCTGCACGGCGGCCGAACTCTGCGGTCAGGAAGCCCTCGTGCTCAACAGGCTCGTCACCGGACAGCAACGGCTGCACAGCCATGTGGTGCGCCGCGGGCTGCCCGTACGACTCCACTGCGTCGTCAGAGTGGTGCAGGTAGTTCAACCGCCCGAACGACTGCCCTGCCAAGCCGTAGAGCGTCTCCTCGAAGCCATGGTGTGGTGGGCACGCCCTGTCCCCCACGTCTTCCTTGCCGTAGTGCACCTTGCCGAAGTAGCCGGTGCGGTAGCCCTGGCCGCGGAGCACTTCGGCCAGCGTCGGTACGTCGTCCGGTGGGAAGGCGGCCGAGTCGAACCATTGGCCGCCCCATCGCTGCTGGTAGCGGCCGGAGATGATCGACGCCCGCGACGGGCTGCAGATCGGTGCTGTCACGTAAGCGTCGGTGCAGGTCACGCCCTCGGCCGCCAGCCGGTCCAGGGCCGGTGTCTTTACGTCGGGATGTACGCCGAGCCCGCCGCGGTCGGCGTAGCCGTGGTCGTCGGACACGATCAGCAGGATGTTCGGAGCGGGCAAGGGCTCATCCTCTCGAGAGACGTACGGCCTGGTCGAGTAGCCATCTCAACTCACCAGCCAGGCGTTGCACCAGAGGCGTCTCAGCGGACAGGGTGTGTGCCGAAGTGTCTGCGGGGTGTGACGGCTGTTCGTCGCTACCTTGGGGTTGTGTCCAAATTTCTTGGGTTCTTGCTCGGCGTAGCCGTTGCTCTGGCCGGACCGGCCGTGTTCGGGGTGCTCGCGGCGCCGGGTGGTATCGAGCTGAACGCTAAGGGGATGGCGCTGGCCTTCGGCATCGGCGCGCTCGTCTTCTGGGCCGTCGTTTCGTACTTCTCCGGCGCCGGTGCGCTCGGGGCGTTCGTCGCGTTCGGCACCCTGGTCTACTGCTGGCTGTGGATCCCGAACCGGACCACGAACTTCCTGAACGGTGTCCCGGGTGTGACCAACGGGATGATCGAGGGGTCGAAGCAGTACACGCTGAACGGCGTCGTGCCGGTGCTCGGGGTGATCTCGCTGGTGTACTCGATCCAGCTGATCGTCCGCGGGGTGCAGCGGCGGCGCCGGGACCGGGTCGAGGCCGAGCGGGCGCAGCGCGAGCAGGAGGCGGCGCAGGCGCAGCAGGAGGCGGACGTCGCCGCTGTGTATCCGGTTGCCGGGGGCACCTATCAGGAGCCGGTGCCGTATCAGCCGCACAGTTCGTACGACGACCTGTTCGACGAGCCGGAGCCGGTACAGCCGCGGAACCAGGCGGACGAGCAGACGCGGCAGTTCCCGGTGGGGGCGGGTGCGGGGTTCGAGCAGACGCGGCAGTTCCCGGCCGCCGATGCCGAGAGCAACCAGTCCGACGAGCAGACAGCCGTAGCCGCCGCCCCGGCGGCGGAGGCGGCGCAGGAGGAGCCTGCGGCCGAGCAGCACGAGGGGCCGGCGGCTCCGGTTCCCGGGCAGCACGAGGAGCCGCAGACGCCGGTGGGTGCGGCGGAGGCAGCTGCGCCGGAGGGTGCGGAGGCGAACGGCCGGCGAGACGACGAGCCGACGCAACCTGCGCAAGCGCAGGAAGCTGCTGCCGCGCAGCAGGAGCCGGCGGCGGAGGCGGCTCCGGTCGCGGACGCGGCTCCGGTCGCGGACGCGGCTCCGGTCGCGGACGCCGCTCCGGTCGCGGAGGCCGCTCCGGTGGCGGAGGTAGCTCCCGCGGGTGGGCAGCCGAAGGTGGGGCAGGACGGCGAGCCGACGCAACCCGCACAGGTGCAGGACGCTGCCGCGCAGCAGGAGGCAGCACCCGTGGCGGGGGTGGCTCCCGTGGCCGAGGTAGCCCCCTCGGGTGGGCAGCCGAAGGTGGAGCAGGACGGCGAGCCGACGCTACCAGCACAGGCGAAGGAGGCTGCTGCGCAGCAGGAGGCGGTGGCGGGGACGCCCGCTCAGGTGGCAGACCAGGCTCGGGGTGCAGGAGCGGCTCCGGAGGCAGGAGCGGCTGCGGGAGCAGAGGCAGAGGTGGTCCGGGAGTCTGCTGCGGACCAGGCCGGGGCTGCGGCGGAGTCGGCGGGTGGCGAGACGAAGGCTGCGGGTGCTGCGGCGGCGGGCAACCGGCCGGTGGAGGACAAGCCGACGGGTAGCGCGGCGGTCGGCAACCAGCCGGTGGAGGACACGCCAGCGGGTAGTGCGGCGGGAAACCGGCCGGTGGACGACAAGCCGGCGGGTGGTGCGGCGGTGGAGGGTAAGCCGGTGGAAGACAAGCCGGCGGGTGGTGAGGAGCGGGTGGGGGGTTTGGCTTCGAGGGTGATGCCTAAGGAGCAGGTGGGGTCGCAGTATCGGGAGCGGATGGAGGACCCGGAGGACACCGGGGAGTTCTTTCTGAGTGCGTTCGAGAATCCGGCCGTCAAGCCGGCCTAGGTACTACCTACGCGACGTGCATGCGCTGCGGGTGTTCCCCCCGCCGCGCATGCTCCGTGATTGCCTCCGAGTACGCCGTACTCGCCATCTCCAGCACTTCGCCGGCCATCTGTGCCCGTGGTGAGTCCGTGCTCCAGGCAAGCACCAGCTTCCGGTGGATCGGGTCCCCGACCAGTGTCCGCGTGGTGACGTCCGAGGACAGCATCCGGTATGACGTGGGCGAGATCAGCGCCACGCCCTGCCCGCTGGTGACGAACCCCATCAGCACCGACGTGTCGACCGAGTGATGTTCCACCCGCGGCTGGAACCCGGCCGCCTCGCAGGCCGCCCGGAACAGCACATGGAACCCGCTGTCGTCCGGCGGCTCCCCGATCCACTCCTCGTCGCAGAGCGCCGCGAGGTCGATCTCGCCGCGCGTCCGGACGGCGACCGGGTGGTCCGCGGACAGCGCGACGTACGCCGACTCCGACTCGACCACCGTGGTCGACTCGACGCCGGACGGCAGCCGCAGCTCGAACCCGGGGAACTCCCGCAGCAGCGCGAAGTCCAGCCGCCCGCTCTCCAGCTGCTGCAGCAAGACGCTCGACGACCACTCGACCTCGATGCTGACCTGTTCGATCTCGCCGTGCTCGCGGAGCCGGGACGCGATCCCGGACATCGGCGCGGTCGGGAACCCGCCGAGCCGGACCGCGGACGACTCGACCGCGGTCATCGCGGACACGGTCGCGGACAGGTGGTCGACGTCGACCAGGATCGCCCGCGCGCGGTCGACAGCGTACCGCCCGAGCGGGGTCGGCGTGACGCCGGTGCGCGAGCGTTCGAAGAGCTCTCCCCCGAACGCGGCCTCGATCCGCTTCAGCTGCGCGGTCAGGCTCGGCTGGCTGACCTTGAGCCAGCGGGCGGCCCGGCCGACGGACCCCGCTTCTGCCACCAGGACCACCACCCGTAGATGGCGCAGCTCGACGTTCATGCGTTGAGACCGTAGTCGAGGTCTACGCACAGCTCACAGGCGCCCTACATTGCGGTTTCGTCACAGCCGGGTCCTCCCCTGTAACGCCGGACCCGGTTGTGACGATGAGCTACGACATCTTGAGGGCCAACGCCTCCCGGTAACCGAGCCGGCGGCCGGTCTGCAGCAGCGTCCGTTCGTACAGCCGGGCACCGACCCGGACGATCAGTACGGTCGCCAGCAGCAACAGGGCGATCGAGGCCAGCGGCTGCCAGAGCGGCACGTCCTCGGTGAGCATCCGCCCCGGCATCGACATCGACGACGCGATCGGGACGAACGACGCGATCGTCTTCGCCGACGTACCGGCGAACACCGAGAAGAAGAACGGGACCATCAGGATCATCTGCCCGGGCAGCGTGGTCGACCCGAGGTCCTCCTGCCGCGTCGCGAGCGAGCCGGCGACCGCCCACAGCCCGGCCAGCGCGACGAACCCGAGCACGAAGAACACCACGAACCACCCGGCGACCGGCGCGACCACCTCGAGTACGGCGGCCTGGTCGGTGGCGAGCAGTCCGATCAGCGAAGCTCCGGCGATCACCACGATCTGCGCGAGCGCCAGCACCGTGTTGCCGAGCACCTTGCCCCACAGCAGCGCCCGGATCGGCACGGCGGCGGCGAGGATCTCGACGACCCGGCTCTCCTTCTCCTGTACGACGCTCTGCGCGATCATCATGCCGAACCCGAGCGCGGTCATGTAGAACACCAGCGCGAGCCCGATGTTGACGAAGTGCGACACCAGATCCGGCAGCGGGCCGGGCTTCAGCAGGCTGACCTCGACCTTCGTACCGGCGTGCAGTTCGGCCGGGGTGAGCCCGGCCTTCGCCGCGTTGGCCGCCGTACCGACCGTCGCCGCGGCCTCCCGCAGCGCGCTCTCGATGCCGCTGTCCACCTGGTCCTTGCCGAGTACGACGTACCCGTCGGTGCCTGGCAGCAGCGCCGCCTTCACGTCGCCGTCGGTGACGGCCTTCTCGGCGGCAGGGCGGTCGGACAGCCGGACGACGTCGTACCCCTTGCCGCCGACCGTTGTCGACGCCTGCCGCACCACCTTGGCGGCCGCGTCGTCGACGACGCCGATCTTCGACGCGCTCCCCTTGCCGATCAGGACCGCCGGCAGGATCGTCGCGGCCATCACGATCAGCAGCATCACGACGGTCGAGCCGACGAACGTCTTGTCCCGCAGCTTCGTGCTGATCTCGCGTTCGGCGATCAGCACCCACGGCCTGTCGAGTGCGTTCATCGGGTCGCCTCCCGGAAGACGTCGCTCAGCGCCACCCGTTCCGGCCCGAACTCCAGCACCCGGCCGCGGCTGATCGCCTCTTGAAGGATCTTCTGCTCCAGCTCGGCATCCAGTACGTCGAACAGCGCCGTACCGCCGGCCACGTCACGCACCTCGATCCCGCGCAGGTCCCGCAGCCAGCCGGCGTCGCCCTCGACCACCAGGCGGTACGTCGCCGCGGACCCGGCGGACAGCTCCGCGACCGAACCCGCCGCGACCACCTTGCCGCGGGACAGGACGACGAGGTCGTCGCACAGCCGCTCCACCAGGTCGAGCTGGTGGCTGGAGAACAGCACCGGTACCTCCGGCGTGACCTCGTCGCGGAGCAGGTCGACCATCGCGTCGACGGCGAGCGGGTCGAGCCCGCTGAACGGCTCGTCGAGGACCAGCGCAATCGGCTCGTGGACCAGCGCGGCCGCGATCTGCACCCGCTGCTGGTTGCCCAGCGACAGCGTCTCGAGTACGTCGGTGGCGCGCTCGGCCAGCCCGAGCCGCTCGAGCAGCCGGTCCGTCCGCTCCAGCGCCCGGTCCGGGCCGAGGCCGTGCAGCCGGCCGAAGAACACCAACTGGTCGCGGATCTTCATCTTCGGGTACAGGCCGCGCTCCTCGGGCATGTACCCGAAGTCGCGGCGGACGTTCTGCGACAGCGGTCCGTCCTGCCAGCGCACCTCGCCCGCCGTCGCCGCCAGGACGCCGAGGATGATCCGCATCGTCGTCGTCTTCCCGGCCCCGTTGGCCCCGACGAACCCGGTCATCCGTCCCGGTACGACGTCGAAGGTCACGTCGTCCAGCGCCAGATGATCACCGAACCGCCGGGTGAGCCCACTCACCCTCAGCATGTGTCACCGTTCCCATCAAGGTCAGCCCCCAGCCGGGCTGGTCTACCCGACGATGACAAAGCTAGTGACGACGACCCTCCGCGCACGTCGGCCGCGGGGCTGACGGACCGGGTCATTCGCAGGGGGGACCTGCAGGCCATCACAATCGGCGGCCTGCGGTCGCTCCAGGCGGGGCAGGTCGCGGCAACCGCGCATTGTGATGGCCTGGCGGTCCGGCCTTCAGCTCGAGGCGTCGTCCCCCGGGGTGACGAGGCCGCATTCGTACGCGAAGACGACCGCCTGGACGCGGTCGCGGAGGCCGAGTTTCAGGAGGACCCGGGAGACGTGGGTCTTCACGGTCGCCTCGCCGACGTAGAGCTGGGCGGCGATCTCGGTGTTGGTGAGGCCGCGGGCGATCAGGCCGAGGACCTCACGTTCGCGTTCGGTCAGCTCGGCCAGCAGGTCCGGCCGGTACACGCGCTCCCCGCCGCCGGTGAACCGCTTGATCACCCGCCGCGTCACCTCCGGCGCCAGCAGCGCGTGCCCGGAGTGCACGATCTGGATCGCCTCGACCAGGTCCTCGGGCGCGGTGTTCTTCAGCAGGAACCCGCTCGCCCCGGCGCCGAGCGACTCGAACAGGTAGTCGTCGCGGTCGAACGTGGTCAGGATCACGACCTTCCCGGCGTCCTCGGCGACGATCCGCTGGGTCGCGCTGATCCCGTCCATCCCAGGCATCTGGACGTCCATCAGTACGACGTCCGGCCGCAGGGCGAGCGCCAGCTCGATCGCCTTCTCGCCGTCGGCCGCCTCGCCGACCACCTCGATCTCCGGCTCGACGGACAGGATCATCCGGAACCCCGCCCGGACCAGGTCCTGGTCGTCCACGAGCAGAACCCGCATCGCATCAGCCACCTGCCACAACTCCAATCGGGATCCGCACCCGGACCCGGAATCCTCCCACGGGCCGCGGGCCGATCTCGCTCTCGCCGCCGAGCAGCGCCACCCGCTCGCGGATCCCGACGTGGCCGAGCCGGCTGCCGACCGGTGCGTGCTTCGGCCGGCCGTCGTCCAGCACCTCCAGCTCCACCGCGTCACCGAGGTAACGCAGCGTGAGATGGGCGCTGCGGGCGGTCGAGTGCTTGCGGACGTTCGACAGCGCCTCCTGCGCGATCCGGTACACCGACACCGAGACCGTCTTGGGCAGCTCGACCGGCGCCCCGATCTGGTGGAACCCGACCTCCAGGCCGAGCCCGTTCGCCTCCGCGATCAGCGCCGGCAGCCGGTCCGCGCCCGCCTGCGGCGCCTTCGGGTCCGGCGTACTCACGTCGAGGTCCGGGTCGGCCGCGCGGAGCATGCCGAGCAGCTGGCGCATCTCGTTGACCGCGCTGCGGCTGGACTCCTCGATCACGTTCAGCGCGTTCTTGGCCGCGCCTGGGTCGGTGTCCATCACCCGGCGGGCGCCGCCGGCCTGGATGCCGATGCTGCTGATGTGGTGCGCGACCACGTCGTGCAGTTCGCGGGAGATCCGCAGCCGTTCGTCGATCACCGCGCGCCGGGAGTTCGCCTCCTGCTGCGCGGCGAGCTCGGTCGCCTGCTGTTCCAGTTCGTACCGCTGCCGCGCGGTGGCCCACGCCGTACGGCCCCAGAAGTAGGCGCCGAAGAAGTACAGGGCGTTCAGCGCGACGGTGATGATCACGTTCGAGACGTACGGCGAGAACAGCCCGTGGTTGGGGCCTTCGATCGCGTTCGCCTGCAGGGCCTTGACGAAGTTGATCGTCAGCCAGCTGAACATCCCGATGAAGACCAGCGCGACCGCGGCCTTCATCACCCGGCGGTCCCGCGACCAGGCCACCGCCGCATAGATCGACATGAACAGCGCCGACTGGGTGACGAGATTGCCCGAGAACGCGAAGATCGACCGCTCACCGATCACCACGAACAGCACCGCGACCGTGAGCATCACCGGGACCGGCCAGCGCCGCCGGAAGCACAGCGGCAGCGCGATCGCCGCGCTCAGTACGTACGGCTCGACGCCGCCGATGCCCAGGCTGACGTGCTGCGGGGCCCCGCCGCGGGCGAGCTCGGTCCCGAACACCCCGGCGACGGCCATCCCGAGACCGAGCAGTACGTCGTACCGCTGCTCGCGCGCCGTCGGCGCCGGCCGGGTCCAGCCGCGAACGCCGCTGCCGGACGCGGGTGGCGCCTGCGGTTCGGCATCCGAACGCAGCTCAACGGTGGACATAGCTCATCAGCCTACGGGTGGAACGCTGCTGAACGGTGGCGCGTACCCTTGGACGCGTGACGATCGCCCCAGAAGGACGGAAACTGCTCAGGCTCGAGGTGCGCAACGCGGAGACCCCGATCGAGCGCAAACCCGAGTGGATCAAGACCCGCGCCAAGATGGGCCCGGAGTACCAGGCGCTGCAGAAGCTCGTGAAGTCCGAGCAGCTGCACACGGTGTGCCAGGAAGCCGGCTGCCCGAACATCTTCGAGTGCTGGGAGGACCGCGAGGCGACCTTCCTGATCGGCGGTGACCAGTGCACCCGGCGCTGTGACTTCTGCCAGATCGACACCGGCAAGCCCGAGGCGCTGGACCGCGACGAGCCGCGCCGGGTCGCCGAGTCCGTGCGGACCATGGGCCTGCGGTACGCGACCGTGACCGGCGTCGCTCGCGACGACCTGGACGACGGCGGCGCCTGGCTGTACGCCGAGACCATCCGGCAGATCCACGAGCTGAACCCGGGCACCGGTGTCGAGATGCTCGCGCCGGACTTCAACGCCGTACCCGAGCAGCTCGCCGAGGTGTTCTCGTCGCGGCCCGAGGTGTTCGCGCACAACGTCGAGACGGTGCCGCGGATCTTCCGCCGGATCCGCCCCGGCTTCCGCTACGAGCGCTCGCTGGACGTCATCACCCAGGCCCGCGACTACGGCCTGGTCACCAAGTCGAACCTGATCCTCGGCATGGGCGAGACCCGCGACGAGGTCAGCCAGGCACTGAAGGACCTGCACGCGGCCGGGTGCGAGATCATCACGATCACGCAGTACCTGCGCCCCTCGGTGCGGCACCACCCGGTCGAGCGCTGGGTACGGCCGGAGGAGTTCGTCGAGCTCGACGCCGAGGCGCAGGAGATCGGATTCGCCGGTGTCATGTCCGGTCCGCTGGTACGGTCCTCGTACCGCGCCGGTCGGCTGTACCGTCAGGCGGTCGAGTCACGGATGAACGCCGCTCAGGCATAAAACAGGACAGGGTAGAGATGGCCAAGAACGACGCCCCCGAGGAAAAGACCAGCAGGCTGAAGCAGATCCTGCAGGCCTACCAGATGACCAGGAAGTCCGACCCGAAGGTCGGACTGGTGCTCGCCGGGATCTTCCTCGGCATCCTCGCGGTGTTCGTCGTGCTCGCGCTGGTGGTCGGGCCGCTGCTGGTCTGGCTGCCGCTAGGCGTGGCGCTCGCGTTCCTGGCCACCACGATCATCTTCGGCCGCAAGGTCGAGAAGGCGGCGTACAGCCAGATCGAGGGCCAGACCGGTGCGGCCGCGTCCGCGCTGCAGACGCTCCGCCGCGGCTGGAACGTCACGCCCGCGGTCGCGGTCACGAAGAACTCCGACATCGTGCACCGGGTGGTCGGCCGGCCGGGCATCGTCCTGGTCGGCGAGGGCCAGGCCAGCCGGGTGAAGAACCTGCTGGCCGCCGAGGCGAAGAAGCACAACCGGGTGGCGGGCGGGGCCCCGGTGACGCAGATCATCGCCGGCAAGGGCGAGGGCGAGATCGACATCCGCAAGCTCACCAAGCACGTGATGAAGCTGCCGGCGGTCATGCAGCCGTCCGAGATCACCGACCTGCTGCAGCGGCTGAAGGCGCTGGACGCGGTCCGTCCGCAGGTGCCGATGCCCAAGGGTCCGGTGCCGACGAGCCTGAAGGGCGCCCGCCAGGCCATGCGCGGCCGGTGACCAAACTGTAACCAAGAGGCATGTTGGGCAGTTGAACTGTTCAGACATGCGCCGTGGGGAGGCTGGTTGCCCTTAGAGTGCGACCAGGACGGGATTACAGGGGAACAGAAGACATGACGGACCTCATGCCGGCGGTCCATCAGCCGGAGACCGAGACGTGGCCGACGCTGGCCCGCCCGCGTTCCAATCCGGTCCGCCGGTACGGTGCGGCGACCGCGATCCGGCTGATCGCCAAGGACCTGCCCGCCACGATCCACCTGGACAGCAACCGGTCGTACGGGCTGGGTGGCCCGGCGATGCGCGTGCACCGTACGGCGGCGTTCCTCGACCGGCTCGGGCAGGACGCCGGGTCCGGGTTCGGCGAGGCGTACCTGGCCGGCGACTGGGATCCGGAGCCCGGCACCGACCTGGCCGACCTGCTGGTGCCGTTCGCGGAGCGGTTCAGCAACGAGGAGACCCGGCACCTGCTGCCGAAGTGGGCGCAGTCGCTGCGCTGGCTGGTCACCCGGTCCCAGCCCGGCGAGCAGGAGAACGACCGGGCCGGCGCCCGGGAGAACATCAGCCGGCACTACGACCTCAGCAACGCGATGTTCTCGGAGTTCCTCGACCCCACGCTGACCTACTCCGCGGCGTACTTCGGTGCCGACGCGGGCCTCGATCTGGCGTCCGCGTCGTACGACGAACTCACCGCCGCGCAGCTGCGGAAGCTGGACTCGATCCTGGACGCGGCCGGGGTGCAGTCCGGGTCGCGGGTGCTCGACATCGGCTGCGGCTGGGCCAGCCTGGCGATCCGGGCCGCGCAGCGCGGCGCCTGGGTGACCGCCATCACGATCGCCTCCCAGCAGGCGCTGCTCGCGCAGCGGCGGATCGCGGAGGCCGGCGTCGGCGACCGGGTGCAGGTCGCGCTGCGTGACTACCGCGACCAGATCGGCGAGTTCGACGCGGTGCTGAGCGTGGAGATGATCGAGGCGGTCGGCGAGAAGTACTGGCCGGTGTACTTCGACGCGATCGAGCGGCGGCTGGCGCCCGGCGGGGTCGGCGTCGTGCAGGCGATCGTGATGCCGCACGAGCGGATGCTCGCCACCCGGAACACGTTCACCTGGGTGCAGAAGTACATCTTCCCGGGCGGGCTGATCCCGTCGATCAAGGTGATCGAGGAGGTCACCGCGCAGCACACCGGGTTGCGCGCGGAGGTGGTCCGGCACCTGGGCGCGGACTACGCGCGGACGCTGCGGATCTGGCGGAACCGGTTCATCGAGCACTGGCCGGCGATCGGCGCGCTCGGGTTCGACGACACGTTCCGGCGGATGTGGGAGTTCTACCTCGCGTACTCCGAGGCGGGCTTCCGCACCGGGTACCTCGACGACGTACAGCTGCTGCTGACCAGGCGTTAACGCCGTACGACGATCGTCTTCGCGGCGAGGTCGTGGAGGCCGCGGCGCTCGCGGTCGAAGACCACCGCGGGAATGATCAGGCAGATCAGCACGGACCGGATGATGCCGGCGAGCAGGCCGGGTGGACCGTCGTACGTCGTGCTGTCGCGGACCGGGGCGACCCGCAGGCCGCAGAGCCGGTGGCCGATCGTGCTGCCGGCCAGGCCGACGAGGATCGCGGACATCGCGAAGAACGCCGTGGTGTGCATCAGGCTGTAGTTGTTGCCGCCCGCCCACATCGGCCGGCCGGTCAGCGCGGACGCGATCAGCCCGGCCAGCAGCCAGTCGACCAGCAGCGCCAGCAGCCGCCGTCCCCAGGTCCCGACCGAGCCGGACCCCTCCTCGGGCAGCCCCAGCCGGTTGCCCGGGTAACGGAATTCTTCGGTGGGTCCGGTTGCGGGCGAAGCGGATGATGCCATGATGTCTAGCCTACGGACATGTTCTGATGGTGCCCCGTGCGGGCCGCGATATCTCAGGGCGTAACCGCCGTACACCAGTGGGTCAGCGCGGACACGCTGGGCGTAACATCCGCGAAACATCAGGGTCACGACGGAGAAACCGGCAGGCCCTACGTTCAGATGAATCTCTGAGCCACCCTAGGAGTACGTATGTTTTCCAGCGCGGAGGAGCTGCTCGCCTACGTCAAGGACGAGGGCGTCGAGATCGTCGACATCCGGTTCTGCGACCTTCCCGGCATCATGCAGCACTTCACCGTCCCGGTGTCGTCGTTCGGTCCCGAGGTCTTCGAGGAGGGCCTGGCCTTCGACGGTTCGTCGGTGCGCGGGTTCCAGCAGATCCACGAGTCGGACATGAAGCTGCTGCCGGACCCCACCAGCGCGTTCATCGACGAGTTCCGCAGCGCCAAGACGCTGGTGGTGAACTTCTTCGTGCACGACCCGCTGACCGGTGAGGCCTACAGCCGGGACCCGCGCAACATCGCCCGGAAGGCTCAGGAGTACCTGAAGTCGACCGGCATCGCGGACACCGCGTTCTTCGCGCCGGAGGCCGAGTTCTACGTCTTCGACGACGTCCGGTTCGAGACCAAGGCGAACGGCGCGCACTACTCGATCGACTCGGTCGCGGGCGCCTGGAACACCGGCCGGGTCGAGGACGGCGGCAACCGCGGCTACAAGGTCCGGTACAAGGGTGGCTACTTCCCGGTCGCGCCGACCGACCACTTCGGCGAGCTGCGCGACGACATCACGCTGGCGCTCGAGCGGTCCGGCCTGATCGTCGAGCGCGCGCACCACGAGGTCGGTACGGCGGGCCAGGCCGAGATCAACTTCCGCTTCGACGAGCTGCTCAAGGCCGCCGACGACGTGATGAAGTTCAAGTACATCGTCAAGAACAAGGCGTGGCAGGCCGGCAAGACCGCGACCTTCATGCCGAAGCCGATCTTCGGCGACAACGGCTCGGGCATGCACTGCCACCAGTCGCTGTGGAGCAACGGCGACCCGCTGTTCTACGACGAGTCCGGGTACGGCGGCCTGTCCGACGTCGCCCGCTGGTACATCGGCGGCCTGCTCAAGCACGCCCCGTCGCTGCTGGCGTTCACCAACCCGACCGTGAACTCGTACCACCGGCTGGTGCCGGGCTTCGAGGCGCCCGTCAACCTGGTGTACTCGTCCCGGAACCGCTCGGCCTGCATCCGGATCCCGATCACCGGCTCGAACCCGAAGGCCAAGCGCATCGAGTTCCGCTGCCCGGACCCGTCGGCGAACCCGTACCTGGCCTTCTCGGCCCAGCTGCTGGCCGGCCTGGACGGCATCCGCAACAAGATCGAGCCGGCCGACCCGGTCGACAAGGACCTGTACGAGCTGCCGCCGGAGGAGCACGCGGGCATCGCCCAGGTGCCGACCTCGCTGCCGGCCGTGATCGACTCGCTCGAGGCCGACCACGAGTTCCTGCTCGAGGGCGACGTGTTCACGTCCGACCTGATCGAGACCTGGATCGACCTCAAGCGCGACACCGAGATCGCCCCGATCCAGCTCCGCCCGCACCCGCACGAGTTCGAGCTGTACTACGACGTGTGATCGGCTGTAGGCCGCTGACCTGCGGGAACGTCATCACGACTCCCCTGCGTTCCGTGGCTGTTCCGTGAGGCTCCCGACCCGTGCCGCCAGCACTGCACCAACGGCGGCACGGGTCGACTCGTCTGCGTCCGGCCACAGGTGGCTGTAGGTGTCGAGTGTCGTCTTCGCACTCGCGTGCCGCATCCGGGCCTGCACCACCTTCACGTCGGCGCCCGACGCGATCAGCAGCGACGCCAGGTAGTGCCGGAGGTCGTGGAACACGAACTCCTGAGGCAGGCCGGGCACGAGGCAGCCCCGGCAGTCCTTCGCGTGGTCCGGGGGCAGCGGCTTGATGTGCCGCTTGCGTACCGATCGGATCGCCCGGTCGATCGACCAGGGCGACGCCTGACCGCCTGCTCCGTCCGTGACCAGCCACTCACTCCCCCAGCGAGCGACCGCGGCCGACAGCTCGAGCGTGAGCTCGGACGGCATCGGCACCGGCGTCTTGGATGCGTCGGTCTTCAACGGCTGCGCCGGCCACTGCACAGCCGGGGTGAACACGCCGCGCATGAAGTCCGTGTCCTCGATGCGGGCTCCGCACGCCTCAGCGGTCCGCAGACCGACGAACGCGCCCAGCAGGATCGCGGGCCTCAGGTGCTCCGGGAACGCGTCGTACAGCGCCCAGACCTGCTCGGTGGTCGCGCAGTAGGGCTTCTGCCTGCCTGCTCCAGGCGACGTACGACGGCTGCAAGGATTGCGGGGCAGGATGCCGTCGTGCACAGCGTCGCTCATGATCTGGGACAGCCGAGCGTGCAGCGCGTACACGTAGCTCTGCTCGTACCCGTCGCTCTTCAGTTGCGCACACCAACTACGGGCGGCAGATGGCCGCACGCCGTTCAGCGGTAGCTCACCGAACGCTTTCGAGATCAATGCAACGTGCGTCTTGGCCTGTCGAACTGTCGAGTCGCGCCGGGTCGCATACCCCTTGAGCCATGTCGTGCACCACTGGTCGACCGTGGTCTTGGCGTCCGCTGGGCTGACGTATGTCCCGCGGCTGACGTCGGTCTCCTGGGTAGGCCAGTACCTATCCGCGTCGACCTTCTTGTCGAACGCCTTCGTGCGCTCGCGCCCATCGGCCTCGTGCCACACCGCTAGCCATCGCTTGCCCTTGCCATCTCGCGACGTCGGAACCTTGACCTTGTTGCCCTCGGCGTCGGTCTTCGTCGTGTGCCATAGGTCCTTCGTGAAGCCCATGACGACTATCCCGTCTCGCCGGGGCGCGTCGGAGCCAGATAGCCGGCCTTCCGCGCCAGGTAGACCCACCGCTGCACCGTGCGCACCATGTACCCGGTCTGCTCGGCGAGCGCCTTATTGGGGCGCTCTCCCCGCGCAACAGCGGCTTGGTATGCGACCGCAACGTCTTGGAGGAACTCTGGGGTCAGTCCATCGGCGGGCGGCTTGAGCGTCACAACCTTGTCGCGGAACCATTTCGCGCTCCCGCCGTATGCCTGGTCCATCTCAGCGGATACGTCACGGTCCGGCCATTTGGCCGTCTCGGCCGCCATCATGGCCTGCACCTCGGGGCGCGTCGTCAGGGCGGCTGATCGCATCCGGAGCAGTGGCAGCGTTCGCAGTTGCTTCGGTGTGATCTCGTGGCCGCGTCCATTGAGGTAGATCTCGGTCACCTTGCCGTCGACCACTCTGACGTTGACCTCACCGGGGAACTCGGCGGTATCGAAGCGATGCCAACCGCCGGTCCCGAGCATGTGTCTCATGAGAGTAGGTTTACATCACATTTCGCGTAGGTGTCAACACCTACACCGTTAGTTCACGGTGTTAGCGTCAGAGCAGGTTGATAAAACCTACTCTGACAAGGGAGGCGAAACCGCCATGAACGACCGCCGATACGTCACTACCGCTGAGGTCGCGGAACTCTGCCGCACCTCGCCGGAAACCGTCCGCTACTGGCGGCACATCGGCAAGGGACCGCACAGCTTCAAGCTCGGCCGCAAGGTTCTTTACCTTGAAACCGACGTGAAGGCATGGCTTGATGAGGCCCACGCGGCAACGCGGGTGGGTGGAGACGCCGCGTGAACGAGAGAGGCCGCCCGCAGGCGGCCCCTAGGAGCGACGGCGAAGAAGCTCGAAACCAAGGTACCCGACTGCGCGCCCAGTCCATGTACGTCGTGGATGCCGAGAACATGCGACGGCGAGTGCTGCAAGACGCCCTGGCCGAGGGACTTGCCGCAACCTTCGAGCGTCGTGCCCAGCTGTTCGAGTGGGCCCGCCCTCGGCCCAATGACTTCATCGGTCGATCAGGCCAAGCCGAGATCGCTGCACGTGATGCACGCCTGAAGGCCGATGCTGACCGTTGTCGACGGCACGCAGAACTACTGCTGACAGCCCGGGCCGGCGCGTACGCCGATGACGTGCGCCAGGTACTCGCGGAGGCGTCATGAGCCGCGCGATTGTGTGGGTACTCCGAAACGAGGAAGCCAGACTCGCCCTGGTCACGGGAAAAGGCCATGACGCACTGGTCCACGAGATCGCACCACAGGCCAAGTGGTCACGCGCCGGCCGCGGCTGGGTGATCAACCTGCAGCAGGCGGCGGACCTGTGCTGTCTGTGCGAGATCGAGGGCGCGATCTACCGCGAGCGGAGGCCGAAGTCATGACAGACAACATCATCGAGCTCGTGGCCAACGCAGGCACCTGCGCGGTCATCGGCTGCAACAGGCCACAGACGGACGGACTGTGCACGGCACACCGTGCCGAATGGGAAGCCGGCGTCCTGAGAACCGACAGGTTCGACTCCACCACCGATGTCCTGGGGGTGAACTGGTGACGTGGGCGAAGTACGGCGTCGAGTTCTTCGACCAGTGTGCGGACTTCGGATTGTCGGATGCCGCCGTCCGCACCCACACCGAGGCACTGCACTACCTGTACCGGCTCGAGGTCATGGAGATGCGGATAGCCAAGCACCTCGTACGGCGGTTCGCCGGATCCGCCGATTGGGAGCAGGCAGCGAAGGATCTCATTGCTCACGGCTTCTGGCGTGATGAGGGTGACGCGTACGTGGTCGAGCACCACGGCGACGTCTTCCGCTCATCGCTGGCGACACAGCTCAAGCACCGCGATACCGAACGCGAGAGGCAGCGCCGGAAGCGTGCCAAGGATGAGCGTGACGTTGCTGTCAACAACCATCCCAACGTTGGACCCAACGTACGACCAACGCAGACAGACATACATACAGACCTACAGACCTACAGACGCCATCAATAGGAGACGTAGGGATGTGCGGCGGATGCGGCACTCCGATTGATCCCGGCGCTTGGTACGCCAGCACCGGTCTGCATCCCGGCTGCCGTTCTCGGGAGGCGTCATGACCGAACAGCAACAGGCATGGCGCAAGGCACTGGCCGATGCAGCGGCACAACGTCGCCGGCGTGGTGGCCGACGCCGCCGCGGCCAGTACGACAAGGCGTCCGGCGTACGGGTGCCAGCACCGAAGGACGAGGAGCAGGGGCAATGACGGCAATCAGCAACCAAATCAAACGCCTGATTGATCACTATTTTTTATGTCAGGGCCTATCCACCCGAGCTCCGGATAGCGATCTCTCTCCGACGTTTTTTCCTGTCACGTTGCACGCGGGGAGGTCGTGATGGCGACCTGTACGGCGTGTGGCAGGCCGTTCTCGGCGCCTCGGCGGCTGAACGGCGGCAGGCCGCGGACGAAGTGCGACAAGTGTCGGAGCAACCAGGACCGGATCGACGGCAAGAGGTGGCGCGCGATCCGTGCGCAGGTGCTGCGTGAGGAGCCGTTGTGCATGGTGCCGGGTTGCGTGCGTCCATCGACCGAGGTCGACCACATCGTGCCGTTGCAGGCCGGCGGCAGTCCGTACGAGCGCAGCAACCTGCGCGGCACCTGCAAGTCGCACAACGCGAGCAAGGGCGCCCGGATGCCTGTGGGTCCGGTCCTGTCCGGCCCGCAACCGTGTACCTGTCCGCCGGACTGCGAGTGCTGGGTGAGGAAGCCTGGCGGTCCCGGCCATACGCGCCATTGGTGCTTGTGAACACCGAGCAGGCGGCACGGCGTCTGGGCGCGACTGGCGTGATGTTGCGGCACTTCGCGGACCAGCTGGCAGCGGAGAAGCACCCGCTGGCGGTCCAGTTGCGGCAGATGGCGAACACGCTCATGGATGAGCCGGTCGGCGGTTGCGCGGCATGCGGTGAGGCACTGCCGCCACGTGGGCATCCTGGGCGGCCGAGGTCGTATTGCCTTGGTTGCCGTCCACAACGGCGTAAAACTCTGCGAAATGTCAGGCTCATTTCATGACGACGAAGCAGCAGCACGCACCGCTCGTTCCGTTGAGCGAGTTCGGGTATGACCGTCTCGGACCTGCCGAAGTGCAGGCTCTCCGGGATCTGTACGGCGTCGAGGTGGAGTTCGACTACCTGGGTCGTGCGGCGCTGCCGCTGGACCAGGCGTACGAGTTCGGGAGGCAGCTCCGCGCGGCCGAGGCTGAGGCGCGGGCCGCCGAGTCCCGCCGTCTCCAGGAGCACGCCAAGGCGGTTGCGGCGTTGCAGGAAGCCGTCAATCAGGCTTTCGCCGAGGCGCATGACAGCTTCGTACGCGAGCATCGCGGTCAGCCGCAGTGGGGCGGCGGTGCGGAGTTGGGCGGCGCCGCCGTAAACGAGGGCTTACGGGTCGCACGCGAGGTCTGGCAGGCCGCATCGCCGGCCGTCGCGGACGAGGTCCCGAGCGTCGCGTTCACGCGAGGCGACTCGACGGACTGGATCAGCCTGTCAACTCGCATCGATCTGTCGACGATCGCGACCTACGTGCAGCGCGCTGCGCGGAAGTACTGAGGAGCAGAAATGGCCATTGAGCGAATCCCCGTCCCCACGCCACCGTCCGGCCCTGTACGTCCGAGGCCGACCGGTCCGAGGATCGGCGGCGGTGCGTCCAGTCCGAAGCCGGTTCCGCCGCGCACTGGAGGTCCGAAGTGAAGTACGACGTTGTTGGGAGTCCGTGGGGTGACGGCTCGATCTACCAGGTCCCGATCGACGATGCCGGGAACGCGGCCGGTCCCGGCGAGCAGGTTCGGTGCAGCGGTCGAGTGGAGACCGCGGACCGTCGTGACGCTGCGGACTTCCCGCTCGCGTGGGGAACGCCTCCGGCCGGCCAGTTCACCGAAGCGCGCGCCCGCTGGGTCGCCGAGCACGCCGCTGAGAGCGTCCGCGAGCAGTGGGTCCGCGGTGGCAGCGCACAGGCGGCGCTGGCCATGGTCAAGGCGCTGGACGCCTGATGCTTGCCGCCCGCGTCAACGCCAACCCTGCTGTTTCGACGCGCAAGCCGTCGGTCATAGGGCAGCCGGGATCGAAGGCGGCCCAGACAGCCCTACTCCATTGGGCCGGCCGACCTGCGCGGGCGGCAATTCTTCCCGGAGGAACCCGTGGTTGATTCGTCTCTGGCTTTCACGATCACAGCTCGCGATCTCGGCGCGTCCGCCGTTTTCGACAAGGTGGCACGCTCCGCCGACAAGACGAGCGGGTCCCTGTCCAAGACCGTCAAGATCAGCGCCGAGGCGCAGAAGGCCAGCGAGGCGCTCACGAAGGCACAGGACAAGCAGAGTGACGTCCTGGGCAGGGTCGCTGTGGCGGAGAAGCGCCTCCAGGAGGTGCGCGCCAATTCGAACTCGAAGGCCTCGCAGATCGTTGCCGCGGAGAACAACCTGGCCAAGGCACGGCGGGACGCTGCACGTGCCGGTACGGATGCTGAGAAGGCTGCGAAGTCTCTCGGTAGCACCCTGGAGACCGAAGGCAAGCAGGCGGGTAAGAGCCTGGGTAAGTCGGTGCTTCAGTGGTTCACCGGCGACGGCGGGAACGTCTTCAAGCAGGCCGGTGAGAACGCCGGGAACGGCTTCATCGGTGGAGCTGCCGGGGTACTAAAGACGCCTGTTCTCGGGCCTGCCCTGGCCGTTGGTCTGGGTGCTGCGGTGGTGGCGGTACTTCCCGAGGTCGGCGCCATGGCGGCCTCGGGCTTGGTGGCCGGGTTCGGTGCTGGCATTGGCGCTCTCGGACTGAAGTTTGCCGCCGAGTCTGAGGTCGTGAAGAGGACCTGGTCCACGACCCTGCATGACATGGGTGCCGAGATGCGGACCCTGTCGCAACCGTTCGAGTCGACCCTGATCTCACTGGCCGCGACAGCGAAGAAGACCTTTGCGACGTTTGCCCCGGAGCTCGGGCTGGCGTTCAAGACTCTCGACCCGGCATTCACCCAGTTCGGCAACGACGTCGGCAGGGCGTTCGAGCGCCTCGCGCCTGCGATGCAGCCCCTCAGTTCCGCGACCGCCGCCGTGCTGAGGTCGCTCGGTGGCGCGTTGCCGGACATCGTGGGCAAGCTGTCTTCCCGACTGATCGACCTGTCGAACTCGGTCGAGAAGAATCCGCAAGGGCTCAAGGATCTCGCGGAAGGGATCGGCGGTCTCGCCGACAGCGCGATCAAGACGATCACGGTCCTGAACGACCTCAACGGAATGCTGAAGAAGCTCCCCGGCGGATTCAGTACCTTCACCGGTCTCGCGGAAAAGCTCAACCCGGTGAAGGCCGGTTTCGATGCCCTGTTCACCGCGATCTCGAAGGTTGACGGCCTGCTCGGTGGGTCGGCTGTCGACAGTCAGAAGCTCGCCGGCGTGCTGAACCAGTCGGGAGCGGCGGCTGTCGCTTACGCCCGCGCCCACGGCGCTGCTGCGCCCGCGATCACCGGCGTTGCCAATGCGACGGTCCTCGCCAACCGCCAGGCCCGCGCGCTCACCGCCCAGTTCACACGGCAGACGGCCGCCACCAACGCGCTGATCACGGCGTTGTTCCGCCTGCAGGGCGTCAACCTGGGACTGTCGAACGACCAGATCGCAGTGGCGCAGGCGACCGCCGACGCCACGGCCTCGCTCAAGGCGAACGGCAAGGGACTCGATCTGAACACTGCCGCCGGCCGCGCGAACCAGTCCGCACTGAACACTCTTGCGAGCGCGACGAACACACTCACGGCCGACATGATCAAGAACGGCAAGGGCACCGACGCGGCGGGCCTGGCCGCGGAGAGGTCCAGGGCGAACTTCGTGAAGATCGCCCACCAGATGGGGTTGACGATCCCGCAGGCCGAAGCCATGGCGAAGTCCATGATCGGCATCCCGAACGTCAGCCGTACCGCGCGGCTGAACGCGAACATCCAGGATCTCCAGGCGAAGCTGTCGACCGCGAAGACACAGCTTGCGGATAAGAACCTGACCGCGACCAAGCGCGCCAAGCTCGAGGCGGAGATCAAGCAGTTGCAGCAGGGGATCGCCGCCGCCAAGGCCGCCCTCGCCTCGGTGCCGTCGTCGAAGACGGTCACGATCACCACCAACTTCTACCGGAACATGGTGGAGACCCACACGGTCGGCGGCATCCCGGCCGGGATCAAGGCGCCCGGCCGCGCCTCAGGTGGGCCGGTGAAGGCCGGTCAGCCGTATCTCATCGGCGAAAAGGGTCCCGAGATCCTGATCACCGAACACAACGGGTTCGTCGTACCCAACCGCGGGTTCCGCCAGCTCCGCGGCGAGTTGAGCCGCGGATTCTCCAGTGCCGGCAAGGCCGGTACCGGCGCCGACATTGCCCAGGAGACCGCGCTCGTTCAGACGATGATCGGGAACCTGACCGGCGGCGACAAGAAGCTGTCCAACGCGCTCGCCGCCGGTAGCAAGAAGCTGATAGCGCTGGCGAACCTGCGAGTCCAGGCGGCCGGACAGCTGAAGGCGGCGCAGGACAAGCTCACCGCTGCCGTCCAGGTCCGCAACGACTTCAAGAAGTCCATCACGGACGCGGCTCTCAGCTTCAACTCGATCGTCAACACGCAGGCCGACAGCTCCGGGAGCATCACTGCCTCGGCGATCATCGGCCAGATGTCGGACACCCTGCGGAAGACGCAGAACTTCGTCACGAACCTCGCCAGCCTCAAGGCCAAGGGACTGAACTCCACCGTCTACCAGCAGCTCGCGGAAGCCGGCGCTGGTCAGGGCGGGGATCTCGCTGCGGCGCTTCTGGGTGGTGGCCAGTCCGCTATAAACGCCGTCAACTCTCTTCAGGGCCAGATCAACAAGGTTTCCGGCACCCTGGGTACGTCGACCTCCGGCACGCTCTACCAGGCCGGTGTGGACGCCGCACAGGGCCTTGTGAACGGCTTGCTGGCGAAGACGAAGGCCTTGGACGCGGCGAGCGCCAAACTCGTGGCGCAGATCGTTGCCCGCATCAAGAAGGATTTGGGCATCCACTCGCCGTCGAAGGTGCTCGCCTGGCACGGCTCGATGGCCACCGAGGGGTTCGCCAGCGGCATGGTCAGCAGCCTGCCGAGTGTCGCCGGCGCCGCATCCCAGCTGGCTAACATGGCGCTCCCGACCACCGGCGTACGGCAGGGCGTGCCCGCCGGGCCGCGGCCCGGCGGAGACACCTACATCACGATTAACGTGACCGGCGCGCTCGATGCAAGGGACGCGGGCGACAAGATCATCAAGGTGCTACGCCGCGAAATCCGGATCCGCGGCGGCAACAGCGTACAGAAGGTGCTAGGCACCTGATACACGAGAAACGGCCTCCTGGAAGCTCCAGGAGGCCGTTCCGGTTGTTCGGTACCTATTTGAGCGCCAAGCCCAGCAGCAGGCCTACACAGAACGCCAGGCCTACGGTGACGATGAACTCGGTCAGGTTCATGCTGATGCGGACCATCTCGGCGATCATCGCGCGCCGCCTGGGTGTGCGGCGTCCAGCTGATCGACGAGCTGTTCGAGCCGGTGCAACTCGACGTTGGACGCCAGCCAGGACGAGATGAAGCCGATGAAGAACATCGGGTCGGCGTCTCCGTGGTGTTCGAGATCGGCGCGCAGCTGCTCGCGCAGCTCCTCGGCGGTCATCGCTCGGCCGCCAATGCCTGCGCGAGGCGCTTGATCAGCTGCTCCAGTACGGCGGTCTCCAGCTCGATCGCCTCCGCCAGTTCGGCGGCGGTCGCGCCCTCGCGCGGCATCGTGTCGCGTACGGCGTTCTCCATCCCGAGGTCGTAGCCATGCGCGTAGTCCTCGGGCGCCTGGCAGAACGCGTCACCCGTGTCCAGGCCGCACAGCCGGCGGCCTTCCGGGATCGGCGTACCGCAGGCGTCACACTTGTGGGCGAACTCCTCGGTGCTCTGTACCGTCTCACTCATGGTTCGGAACTCATCCTTCCGGATCTAGGCCCTGGCCGACGGTTGAGTCGTCGTGCTGGGGCCGCTCAGTTAAGGGCTGAGGTAGTCCGGTTGGACGGAGGTCCGCGGCTCCGTTGTTCCGTCGTTGTTCTGTCAGAGGGCCGTCTGAGACCAATGACAGCCATCACTACCCAACGGAGAATGTCCAGGTCAAAGCCGCATTGCCGTTGATAACCAACGGCAGCCAACGCCACGGCAGCAGTTCGAGCTGTACTACGACGTGTGAGTCGCATCTGATCCGCTGACGACGGCGGCCGGCCTTTCGGGGCCGGCCGCCGTTCTCAGTTCTTCCACAGGTGGCGGGCGGAGCGTACCGTCGAGGCGTGGCGTCGAGATCGCTCCCGCAACGCGTGGTCCGCGCGATCGGCGAAAGCTCGCTGGTCGAGCGGTTGGCGCACGCCCAGGAGGTTGTGTACGGGCCGTTGATCGAGCGGGTCCGGCAGAGCTTTCTGCACAGCGACGTACTCGGTCATTCGTTGCACCCGTCGCTGACCGACGTGACCACCGGGTGCTGGCTCGGCGCGTCCGTGCTCGACGTTGCGGGCGGGTCCCAGTCGCGGCGCGGGGCGACGCTGCTCGCCGGTTGCGGCGTACTGGCAGCTGTCCCGACCGCGCTCGCCGGCGCCGCCGACCTGTCGGAGCTGTCCGGCGAGGAACGCCGGATCGGCGCCGTCCACTCGCTCGGCGCCGACGCGGCGATCTTCCTGTTCACCGGTTCCCTCGTCGCCCGCCTCCGCGGCAACCACGCCCGCGGCACTCAGCTCGCCCTGGCCGGAAACGTGGTCATGTCCGCCGCCGGCTTCCTCGGCGGCCACCTAGCCCTGCACCGTGGCACCGCTCGCCGCGACTAACTCAGCTCGTCGAGTTCCGCGAGAGCGTCGGCGTCGAGGTGGACGTCGGCTGTGCGGATGTTGTCTTCGAGGTGGGGGATGGTGCGGGTGCCGGGGATGAGGGCGGTGTGGTTGTCGTGGGCAAGGATCCAGGCGAGGCAGATCGCTGCGGGGGTGGTGTGCAGTCGGGTGGCCAGGTGTTGTACGACGGGGTGCTCGGTCGGGGACGGGATCTGGGCGAAGGCTGAGCCGAGGGGGAAGTACGGGATCCACGCGATGCCGTTCGCGGCGCAGATCTCCAGCTGGTCCTCGGAGGAGCGGTCGAGCAGGCTGTAGGCGTTCTGGACGCAGACGATCCCGGCGGGCAGGGCCTGGGTGAGTTGGTCGGTGCTGACGTTGCTGAGGCCGATCGCGCCGATCAGGCCTTCGTTGCGGAGGGCAATCAGTTCGGCGAGCTGGTCGTCGAGTGGGACCACCTGGTCGCCGTCCGCGATCAGGCCCGGGCCCTGGTCGGCGCAGCGGAGGTTGACCACCGGGATCCGTTCGAGGCCGAGTGAGCTGAGGTCGAGGTGGACCTGCTCGCGCAGCTCGTGCGGCTGCTGGGCGAGCGCCAGCGGCACCGGTGCGTCGACCCGGCGCGCGCCGACCTTGCTCACGACGACGAGGTCGTCCGGGTACGGGTGGAGGGCCGCGCGGATGTGCTGGTTGACGGTCGTGTGCCCGTAGAACGAGGCCGTGTCGAGGTGGTTGACGCCGAGCTCGACGGCACGACGCAGTACGGCGGCGGCCGCGGGCGTCTCCAGGTGCTCGAGCTGCATCGCGCCGTACCCGATCCTGGCAATCTCGTGCTCGCCGAGCTTGACGGTGCCGCCCGGTCGTTCGGATGTCATCAGCTGCTGTCCTCAGGTAGAGTCGACGGAAACGGAGAATTCTCCGATTTCTCGACGATAACACCAACTGGAGGTTTCTCCACTTATGCGGGCGGATGCGGCGCGGAAGCGCGAACAGGTGGTGGCAGCCGCCGGTGACGAGCTCGCCGACCTGGCTGTGGCCGCGCGCAACGGCGAGCCGATCCGCCTGTCGCTCGACAAGGTGGCGGCCCGGGCGCGGGTCGGCGTGGCCACGCTCTACCGGCACTTCCCGACCCGCGAGGCACTTCTCGAAGCGGTCTACCACCAGGAGCTCACGCGGCTGTGCGACGCGGCACCCGAGCTGGCTGCGTCCGCGCCTGCCGACGAGGCGCTGCTCGCCTGGATGTACCGCTACCTCGACTTCGTCGACTCCAAACGGGCGATGGGCCTGGACCTGCGGGCCATGGTTGCCTCCGGCGCGATCACCCAGGCCAACACGCGCGCCCGGCTCACCACGGCCGTCGCACCGTTCCTCGAGGCGGGCGTGGCGGCCGGCGTCTTCCGTTCCGACGTACCGCCCGATGATGTGGTGGCGGCCATGGCCGGCGCCGTCTTCGCCGCCGACCCGACCCAGCAACGTGACCAGAGCCAACGCCTGCTCGCCCTGCTGATCGACGGCCTGCGCGCCTAGGCAGCAGGGCGTCCCGGGACTACCGTCAGGAACGTGCTCGAGCATTACGCGGTCGTGGACGGCGCGGAGCTCGACCGGTTCCGGGCGACGGTGGCCAGCTTCCTGACGCCGCACCGGTTGTCGCCGGCCGGGCGGTCCGTGGAGCGGATCGAGGGATCCGTCGCGGTGGCGCGCCTGGGGCCGTTGTCGCTGGTGTACGGCGAGCATCGCGGGGCCGAGCTCGATGTGGAACTGACCGAGCAGGTCGACTACTACGACGTGAACCTGTCGTGGCAAGGGCACAACCGGATCACCTGCGGGGACGAGGAGGTGGTCGTGGACGGCCGGACCGCCGCGATCATCTCGCCGCGGATGCGGGCCACGATGCGGCTGAGCGACTCGTACCACCAGTTGCACGTGCGGATCGAGCGGCACGCGTTCGAGCGGCACCTCGAGCAGCTGCTCGGCCGGCCGGTCCTCGCCCCGATCCGCTTCGGGCAGGCGATGGACCTCCGCAACCCCGCGGCCGCCACCTGGGCGAGTTCGGTACGGCTGCTCGTCGACGATCTCTCGGCGCTCGACGGGCTGGCCGCGCAGTCGACGAACGAGTCGCCGTGGAGCTCGTTCCTGATGACGGGCCTGTTGCTCAGCCAGCCGCACAACTACACCGATCAGCTCACCCAGCAGCACAGCGCTCCGCGGCCCGGTGGTCTCCGGCGGGCGCTCGATCTGATCGAGCAGCATCCCGAGGACGACCTCTCGGTCGAGCGCCTCGCGCTCGCCGCCGGCATCGGTCCCAGGTCGTTGCAGCGGCAGTTCCACGAGTACGTCGGCGTGGCGCCGCGGCAGTACGTACTCCAGGTCCGGCTGGCCCGCGCACACGAGGACCTGGTCGCCGCGAGGCCCGGTACGACCACGGTGGCGGACGTCGCGTTCCGCTGGGGATTCAGCCACGTCCCACGGTTCGCCGCAGCGTACCGGCAGCGGTACGGCGAACTCCCGTCGGCCACCCTCAACGCCGGCTGAGATCCCAGTCGCGGCGCGGATCACGTCGTCGCGAAGCGGATCGCCCGCGTGGTCCGGCGTACCTAGCGTCGTCCCATCACCGATGGGGAGGCCATCATGAACTACGACTACGACGTCGCGATCGTCGGGTACGGACCGACCGGCCTGGTCCTGGCCGCCACGCTCGGGAAGGCCGGCCACAGGGTGGTCGTCTTCGAGCGCTGGCCCGGGCTGTACGGCCTGCCCCGGCTGACCCACATCGACGGCGAGACCGCGCGGATCATCCAGGGCGCCGGGGACCTCGAGCACGCCCTGCGCGACGCGTACCCGGTCCCGAACTACCGCTATCTCAACGGTTCCGGCGAGCTCCTGGTCGAGCTCGACTGGCACGGTACGTCGGCCGGGCACCCCGCGCACATCTCGATGTTCCAGCCCGACATCGAGGACGCGATCGACCGGCACGTCCGGAGCAGCGGCGTCGAGGTGAACCAGGGCTGGGCGGTGGTCTCGGTCCGCCAGGACGACGACAGCGTGCGGGTGACGGCGCGGCCGTGGTCGAAGGACCGGACCGGCCAGTGGTCGCATGCCGGCGAGGAACGGACGGTGCGCGTGCGGTACCTGGTCGGGGCGGACGGCGCGGGCAGCTTCGTCCGGGCGACGTCGGGGATCGGGCGGAGCGACAACGGCGTCGACGACCGGTGGCTCAACATCGACACCGAACAGCTGCGGGAGCTGCCCGAGCGGTTCCGGACCGTGACCCAGTTCTGCGATCCGGCGCGTGGCCACATGTTCATGCCGATCGGGCGCAGCCGGCAGCGGTTCGAGGTCGCCGTCCTCGCGGGTGAGGACCAGGCCGCGTTCGAGGCGGACGAGTACGCCTGGAAGTGGCTGAACGAGACCCACGGCCTCGGGCCGGACGACGTGAAGATCCTCCGCCAGGTCGTGTACACGTTCCAGGGCCGGATCGCCGAACGCTGGCGCGACGGACGGGTATTCCTCGCCGGCGACGCGGCCCACACCACCCCGCCGTACATGGGTCAGGGCGCCTGCTCCGGGATGCGTGACGGCGTCACCCTCGGCTGGAAGCTCGATCTCGTACTGCGGGGTCTCGCGGGCGACGCGCTGCTCGACACGTACGAGACCGAACGGCGTCCGCACGCGACCGCGATCACCGAGATCTCGACGGCCTTGGGCAAGGTCGCCAACACCCACGACCCGGTCGAGGCGGCCGCGCGGGACGAGGCGTTCCGGACCGGCAACGTGCCGCCGCCACCGCCGTTCCCGACGATCGGAGCCGGGGTCGTCACCAGCGCTCCGCTTGCCGGGTCGCTGACACCACAAGGCGTGGTCTGCCATGACGGGGTCGCGGGTCTCTTCGACGACGTGATCGGGCGCGGCTTCACTCTGGTGAGTAGCCGGGACCTGTCGCTCGGCGCGGACCAGCTGGCCTTCCTGGCCGACCTCGGCGTGACGACGGCCGTCCTCGGTCCGGCGGAGGACATCGGCGGTACGTACGCGGCCTTCTGGGCGGACAACGGCGTCGAGGCGTTCATCGGCCGACCGGACTACCACCTGTTCTGGGCAGGCGCGATCGCGGATCTCCCGGCCGCCGTCGACGAGTTGCGGGAGCGACTGGCATGACTGTTGGGCTTGCACCGGCGGAGGTCCTGTGGCGGGCGATGGCGGTACCGCGCTTGCTCGACTGCGGGATGGTGCCGAGCGACGTGGCGGGCCTCCGGGCCGCGACCGACGAAGGTGTGCCGTGGGATGTCGCGTGTGCACAACTGGCCGAGGCGCAGTTCGAGCGAGCCGACGGCACCAGCGTCACCGCGGTCGAGGCACTCCGGGCGGGTGCGGCCGACTTGTTGTTCGCGCAGATGGCGCACAACTTCGACACCGCACGGAAGCGCGAGCTGTACGCCGCCTTCACCGCCGCGGTCGGGCGGGCCGGAGCATTGGCCGGCTGGGAACGGGTGCAGCTCCCGTTCGCCGGCGGCTACCTGGTCGGGTGGATCGTCCGGCCGGCTGCACCGCGTGGCACGGTGATCCTGTTCGGCGGCCAGAGCGGCTGGGGTGCGGCGTACCTGCGGCTCGCGGACGCGCTCGTCGCACGCGGCCTGACCGCGTTCCTGGTCGAGGGTCCCGGTCAGGGCGAGCCACGGCTGGCGAGCGGGCTCTACCTCGACGTCGATGTGCGGGCGGCGTACTCGACGTTCGTCGACCACGTACTGGCCCGGCCGGACCTGCCCGGTCCGGTCGGGCTCTGGGGCAACAGCATGGGCGGCCTGTACGCCGGTACGACGGCGGCGTCGGACCGGCGGGTGACGGCGGTGTGCATCAACGGCGCCCCGGCGCAGCCGCGGCTGCTCGGCATGCGCACGTTCGACGACCAGGCCGCCGCGATGCTCGGTACCACCGAGCCGGACGCGATCCAGCGGAACTTCGACCGGCTCGCGCTGCGACCGGGCGACCGGATCGAGTCGGCCCTCCTCGTCCTGCACGGCGGAGCCGACCCGATCGTCAGCCTCGCGGACCAGCAGCCGTTCCTCGACGCGGCCGACCCCGACCGGTCGACCCTGCGGATCTGGGTCGACGGCGAGCACGTCGTCACCAACCACGCCGAGGAACGGAATGCCTTCGTCACCGACTGGTTCTGCGAGCGGTTCCAGCGCTGAGCCTCACTTGTACGTCGCGGTCACGTGGTACACCCGGCCGCCCCACCCGTCGTTGGGGAACGAGTCGGCGATGCGGACGTAACCCGCCTTGCCGGCACCCAGGTACGGCGTGAGGTCGAAGGTGCGGTCGGCCTTGTTCTGGCCGTCGTGGTACTGGTTCGTCTCGGTGGCGACCGTGGTCCAGGTCTTCCCGTCGCCGCTGAGCTGGACCACGAACTCGTTGTCGATCGTCAGTACCACCGACGCCGACGACGCGTCGGCCGGGAACGGGAAGCGGTAGACGAAGTACGAGTTCCCGTCCGCGAACCGGTTCTGTACGCCGTTGCTCTGCGACCCGTCGGCGTCGTACAGCCACGGGGTCTCGGCCGCCGTACCGGTGTCGAAGTCGGCCTTGTGGGCGATCAGGATGTCGGACCGGGTGCTGTACGAGAGCAGCGGGCCGGAGGTCACCGTCGCGGTCACCGAGTGCGTGCCGTCCGCCGCGCCGGCGGGGATCGTCACGTCGAGCTGCACGGCGGAGTGCACGGGTACGGCGTTGCCGCGGGTCGTCAGGGTCACCGTCGAACGCGCCGGGGTGACCGTCCAGCCGGACGGCGCGGCCGCTTGGACGTTCGCAGTGATCCGCTCGCCGACCGGGCCGGTTGCCTGCACGTCGACCGTCACCTTCACGTGAGTACCGGCCGACGGCATCACGACCGGGAGCGCGGGATCAGTTGTCGCGGACAACGACCGGACCGGCGGCGTGGCCGGCACCGCGGCGAGCAGTGCGCTCAGGGCGCTGGCCTGGGTACGCCAGTCGAAGACGTTCGGGGTCTGCCCGGACCACCGCTCCCCCAGCCGGTCGGACGCGTCGCGGTCGTTGTCCCAGATCGTCGCGGCCTGCTGAGCGACGAAGTCGGCGTACCGGCTGTCGTGCGTGGTGTCGGCGAGATCCGTCCAGTACCGCATGAAGATGCCCTTGAACTGCTTGCCGTTGTCGTCGCACGTCCGGCCCGGCGCGTCGCAGTACTCGGTCAGTACGCCGTCGGTGACGAGCCCACCCGGGGCGATCGCGGCGTCGGCGAGCCGGCGCACCGCGGTCAGGAGCTTGGGGTCGTGGGTCGCGCGCCACAGTTCGAGGCCGGCGCCGATCGCGAGGCCCTGGTTGTAGGACCAGACCGTGTCGCCGTTGCTCTGGCAGTTGTCCTTCAGTCCGTCGTTCACCAGGCCGGCGGAGTTGATCATGCCGCTGTTCGTGAACCAGTTCCAGCCCTCCTGCGCGCGGCCGAGCCAGCGGGTGTCATGCGGCATCCGGTTGTGCAGCTCGGCGGTCAGGCGGATCCAGAGGCCGTTGGTGACGGCGTTCTTGTACGTGCGTTCGCCGTTCCACCAGACGCCGCCGCCGCAGGTGCTCGGGTCCCAGTAGCCCTCGACGTACTCCGCGATCTTGACGGCCATGTCGAGGTACTTCGGGTTCTTGGTCAGGTCGTACGCCTGCACCCAGGTGAGGCCCCACCATTCGGAGTCGTCGATCGCGCGGCTGGTGAAGTTGCCGAGCAGCTCGTCGCCGGACAGGTACCCGGCGGGGAAGGCGCCCTTGTCCTTCTCGAACGTGTTGTCCAGCTGCGGCAGGTAGCGGCGGTCGCCGGTGCGCTGCATGTAGTCGCCGATGGTCTGCAGTGCGACGGCCGAGTTCCACCAGCTCGACGGGAACCAGGCCTTGTTCGGTTCGTAGGAGCTCATCAGCTGGTCGGCGGCGACACGCGCCCTGGCGACCGCGGCCGGGCCGGAGGCGGCCTGACCGGGACTCGCGCCGGCCGGTGGCGACACCAGCCCGAGGGCGAGCGTCACCGCCCCGGCCAGCAGTAGACGGAAGGTACGGCGGTGGACGGGCATGGGCGGATCTCCTCGAGCTTGGAAACGTTTCACCGAGCGTCGAGCAAGAATCGTCGTCGCGTGAGACAACGATGTCAATGGCTCGTCCTACTGCAGAATGTCAGCAATCTGCAGCAACTGTGCCGACGAGAGCGGTCCATACTGCAACGCGCCCGCGTTCTCCTCCACCTGCGCGACCGTCTTGAAGCCGGGGATCGGGACGAAAGCCTCGCTCCGGCCCCACAGCCAGCCGAGCGCACCCTGCGCGAGCGTCCGACCGCCAGAGGTCAGTACGTCGCGGATCGCCTCCAGCCGGCGCAACGACTCGGCCTGGTCACCGCTGCGGAAGTCCCAACCGTGCCGTACGTCGTCCGCGGGCAGGGTGCTGTCCGCGGCGAACTTCCCGGTCAGCAGGCCCATCCCGAGCGGACCGCGGACGATGCTCGCCAGCCCGCGCTCCTCGCACAGCGCGAGCACGTCCGCGTTGCCGCCGAACACGTTGAAGTGCTGCTGGATCGCCTTGCAGTGCGGGCTTTTCGCGAACACCGCCGCCCGCTCCGGGTCGTCCGTACTCCATCCGATCGCCCGGACCTTGCCTGCGGCAACCAGTTCCTCGAAGACCGCGAGCACCTCGTCCGCCTTCGCCAGGTCGTACCCGCCGAGGTGGAACTGGTACAGGTCGATCCGGTCCGTGCCGAGCCGCCGCAACGACTCGTCACACGCCCACCGCAGGTACGCCGGATCCCCGTTCTCCCCCGGCGCCTCGCGGGTCTCCTCGACGTAGGTGTACCCAGCCTTCGAGGCGATCACGATCTCGTCCCGGACGTCCCCGAGCGCCTCCGCGATCAGCTTCTCGCTGTGCCCGCACCCGTAGACGTCGGCCGTGTCGAAGAACGTCACCCCGAGCTCGTACGCCCGCCGCAACGCCCGCACCGACTCCCCGTCGTCGATGACGCCCCACCCGACCGGACTCCCCTGCCGGGCATGCGGCCCGCCGATCGCCCAACACCCCATCCCGAGCCCACTGACCTGCACCGCACCGATCGACCGCCGCACCATCGGAACCTCCAGAACGGGAACGTTTCCAGCATCGTGCGCACAGACCCGTTCCGGAGTCCAACAACCATTCCTGCTGACGCCGACAACTCCCGCTACTGAGTCACACGCCGGTCTGGGCCTGGACGCGGCCGGACTCGACCGCTTCGGTGAAGGTCCGGTGGTCGGCCTGGTTGAGGTCGGCGTACGTCGTGGCGAAAGTGGTGATGGCCTCGTCGAAACGAGTGGACTTGCCGAGGTAGGCGGACAACGCGAAGCGGTCGCCGGAGCGGGCGTGGGCCCGGGCGAGGGTCCAGCCGCAGAGGCGGGCGTACAGGGTCATGGCTTCGGGGTTGAGGGTTTCGATGTCGGCGGAGAGTTTCCAGTCGCGGAGCTGGCGGACGTAGTAGTCCTGCTCGCCGTCGGCCGCGTCGGCGCGCAGCCAGCCGAGGAAGATGTCGCTGGCGGCCTGCATTAGCCGCTGGCCGGCGACGACCCGCTCCCCCTGGTTCGCATGGGCGGACGGGACGGCGTACGTCGACAGCGCGGACGGGCCGGCCTGCTTGGCCTGCAGCAACAGCGCCTCGTCGGCGTTCGTCGATTCGAGCAGCATGATCCACGCGCGGGTACCGACACTGCCGACGCCGACGACCTTGTGCGCGACGTCGGTGAGGCGGTAGTTGTCGAGCAGGTGCCGCCGGTCCTGCTGCAGCGTGCCGCGGTACCCCTCGACGAGGTGCTGCAACTGCCCGAGCACCACCGACCCGTCGATATCGGTCAACTGCTCCATCGGGACGACCAACGGCGGGTCCGCGACGATCCGCCGGCGCCCGTCGGCCACCGAGGTGAGCTTGCCGATCGCCTGCATGCTGGTCCGCGTGTACGCCTTCGCCAGCTTCTTGTCGGCGACCTTCAGCCCCTTCCGCTCCGCCGACGGCACGGTCGCCTTGTACCGCTGGACGAGCTCCTCGATGTCGAGCCGCGCGTACCAGACCGCCAGGATCGGCTGCCCGGCGAACTCGCGCATCGCCTCCCGGTAGTGCCGTGCCACGGTCTGCACGACCGTACGGCACTGCTTCGCGGTGAACCCGTTGTCGCGCCCCGCCACCTCGAAGCTGGCCGCCAGCCGCTTCACGTCCCACTCGAACGGTCCCGGCAACGTCTCGTCGAAGTCGTTGATGTCGAACACCAGCCGCCGGTCCGGCGACGCGTACGCGCCGAAGTTCGACAGGTGCGCGTCCCCGCACAGCTGGACCCCGAGCCCGGTCGGCGTCGTCTCGGCCAGGTCCGAGGCCATCACCAGCGCAGCGCCGCGGTAGAACGTGAACGGCGACACCAGCATCCGCCCGTGCCGGATCGGCACCAGCGCGGGCACCCGGCCCTCGGCCTGGGTGAGCAGCAGCTCGACCGGATCCCGCGTCGCACTCACCCGCACCTCGGCGTGCGCCTCCAGCGGGACCTTCTTGCGTACCGCCTTGCCGCGCGCCGCCCGTTCCGCCGCCGTCAACTGCTCGTCCATGACCTCAGCGTGCCACGATTCGCCCACGTCGCGAGACACCCAAAGTCGACCAATCGAATAGACTTACGCTGCTGACCATGACTTTCCTCTGGTACATCCCGAACCAGGTCGACCCCGGGCACCGCGGGGACGACACCGTCCAGGGACACAACAGCATCGAGCGGCTGACCGAGCTCGCCCGCCTGACCGAGGACCACGGCTGGTCCGGCGCACTGCTCGGCACCGGCTGGGGCCGGCCGGACACCCTCACGGTCGCGACCGCGCTCGCCGCCCGGACGACGACGTTCCAGCCGCTGGCCGCGATCCGCCCCGGGTACTGGCATCCCGCGCACTTCGCGTCCGCCGCGAGCACGCTCGACCAGCTCACCGGCGGGCGGCTGCTGATCAACATCGTCTCCGGCCAGGACAACCTCGCCGCGTACGGCGACAGCGAGGGCGACCAGCCGCAGCGGTACGCCCGGACCAAGGAGTTTCTCCAACTGGTACGGCGATTGTGGACCGAGGAAGACGTGACGTACGACGGCGAGTACTTCTCGGTCAGCGGCTCCACCGTCGCCACACGGCCCGTCGTACGGGAAGGTCGTCCGCATCCCACGCTGTACTTCGGTGGCGCGTCCGACGCGGCGCAACGGGTCGCGGCGACGGATGCCGACGTACAGCTGTTCTGGGGGGAGCCGCTGGACGGGGTGGCCGCGCGGATCGCGAAGCTGCGGGAACTGCAGCAGGAGCTCGGGCGGGAGCATCCGCCGCTGGAGTTCGGGCTGCGGATCACCACGCTCGTCCGCGACACCACCGAACAGGCGTGGGCCGACGCCGAGGCGAAGGTCGCGCGGATGGCGGACGCACCCGGGCACCGCGATCCTCTGCGGGTGAAGGCCGTCGGCCAGCAGCGCCTCCTGGAGCTCGCCGAACGCGGCGAGGTCCTCGACGACAACCTCTACACCGCTCCCGGGAAGTACGGCGGAGGCGGCGCCGGCACCACCTGGCTGGTCGGCTCCCCCGACGACGTCGCCAAGTCCCTGCACCGCTACCGCGATCTCGGCATCACCCACTTCATCCTCTCCGACACCCCGTACCGCGACGAAACCATCCGCATCGGCGACCAGCTCCTCCCGCTGCTCCGTTGAGCTGCTTGGATGTGATCACCGCTTGACGCTCGCATGCCGTGTGTGATCGGTTGATCACCAAGCGCTGTGAGGCATGTGAGGAGCACAGATGGTCGAATATCTGCCCCGGTCCGCGTGGAACGCGCGACCGCCGAATGCCGGGCCGGGCAACCTGATCGCGTCCCACGTCGACGGCGCGGTGATCCACTGGCCGGGCACCGGCTCGACGAAGGTCATCCACACGCAGGCGGCGGTCGCGTCCGCGTTGCGCGGATGGCAGGACTACCACATGGACAGCCGCGGCTGGTCGGACATCGCGTACCAGATCGCGGTCGACCAGGCAGGCCGGGCCTGGACCCTGCGCGGCATGCGCACCAAGTCCGGCGCGAACGGCGACGCCGACGTCAACGACCGGTACGGCGCGATCCTGCTGGTGCTGGTCACCGGCGAGCAGCCGTCCGCCGCGATGAAGGCGACCACCCGCGCGGTGATCGCCGACTTCCGCACGCTCTATCCCCGCGGTACGGCGATCCGGCCGCACTCCGCGGTCCGCCCGGAGCCCACCGACTGCCCCGGCGACCCCGCCCGCGCCGCGATCGCCCGCGGCGAATTCAACCCCGGCCACTCGGAGGACGACGACATGACCCCGGCGCAGATGCAGGAACTCAAGAACTTCATCGAGGCCCGCACGCAGGCGTACGCCCTCTGGACCCACCGGCAGCTCCGCAAGGACCTGTCCGCGGTGGTGCGGGCGTACGCACTCGACATCAAGAACTACGAACGCCAGACCGACGCCGCCGACGCCGCCCGCGCGGCCGCCGCCGTCTGGGCCACCGCCCCGAAGAGCCTCGCCGCCGACGCCCCGGCCCAGCAGGAGCCGCAGGTCCCGGACCCGAACACCGACCCGGCCCTGGAAGACCAGGCGCTCGACCCGTTCCCGCCGGTCGAGGAAGCCAAGTAGCACCAGGAGGATGTGGCCCCACCGGCGTTCTGTCGGTGGGGCCTGGTTTCCTGTCCGGGTGGACCTCAAGCACCTGCAGGACCGGCTCGAGAAGATCTCCGTCGGGTACGGCGTACACCTCGGCTTCGAGCGCGACCCCGACTGGTTCCTGCTCAAACTCCAGGAGGAGGTCGGCGAGCTCACCCAGTCCTACCTGCAGCACACCGGCCGCGCCCGCACGAAGGGCGCCACCGCGGACCAGATCCGCGACACCTTCCACCAGGAGTTCGCCGACGTACTGTGCCAACTGCTGCTCTTCGCGAAGCAGCACGACGTCGACCTTCCCGCCGAGATCGAACGCAAGTGGCTGGCCTACGAGGCCTGACGCGGCGCCCGGGCGTTCAGCAGGAGGGCGGCGAGCAGCCCGAGCGTGACCACCGCATCGCCCGCCATGCTGACCCAGACCGGGGCCACGAAGACGATGTCCAGCGCCATGGCGACGGCGTACCCGATCGGCCAATTCAGGGTGCCTAGCAGCTTCCAGATCACGGTCCAGCGGTTCGAGGTCCAGAGCAGCCCGAGGCCGACTCCCCAGGCGATCACGGCCACGATCAGGCTGAACGACAGCAGGTACGGGCCGAAGAACACCAGCCCGACCGCGACGAAGTCCTGCGGGCGCAGCCGCGGCGGCAGGACGACCTGCACCAGGCCTTCGGTGGCGGCGGCAACGATCTCGCTCGGCCGGCCGAGCCGCTGCAGCACCTCGCGGATCTCGTCCTCGGACGTCGCACCACCGGCCCGTGCCTCGGCGATGTGCGCCTTCATGTCGGCGAGCAGCTCGTCCCGCCGGCCGGCCGGCAGCACCTCCGCCTCGGTCGCCAGCTCCTTCAGGTACGCGTCGACCTGGCGGTCGCTGTCCAGTTCCATGTTCATCCCCGTCTCCCACTCTGCAAGATCTTGTCGACCGACGTGCAGAACCGTTGCCAGTCCGCGGTGAACTCGGCCAGTGCCCGGCTGCCCTCGGGTGTCGAGGTGTAGTAGCGCCGCGGGGGTCCGGACTCGGACTCCTGCCAGCTCGTCTCCACCAGGCCCTCGCGCCGCAACCGCGCGAGGAGTGGGTAGATCGTGCCTTCGGTGGTGACCAGTCCGTCGACCTCACCGAGCGCCTTGACCAACTCGAAACCGTAACGGGGCTCTCCCTGCAACAGCGCGAGAACGCAGTACTCCAGCGTCCCGCGGCGCAGCTGCGTGAAGACCTTCTCCGCTACCATGCGACACAAGGTACCTGTCCGCACCAAGATCCGGCAAGAACGCCTGATGCGTCAGGCGGTCTTCGGGCGGACGCTGAACATCAGCATCAGTACGACGGCCGGGATCACCGTCACCCACAGACCGGGGAGGTTGAGCAGCACCGGCGCCAGGCACACCACGAGCAGGTCGAAGCCGCGGGCCGGCTGCGAGAACAGCCCCGGCGGGATCGCCCCCATCGGCGACGTGACCAGCGGTCCGGCGTACGACGGCGGCCGCGCGGACGCCTGCCGTACGGTGCCGGAAATGATGCCCGCGGCAACGGCGAACGTCGACGCCGCGCTGCCGATCGCCGGCGACGCGCAGACCGCCCACACGACCGCGGTGAACCCCGGTACGACGGCCATCACGATCCGCAGGTCCCGCAGGTCCCAGCCGAGCGCCCGCACCAGTCCGGTCGAGCGGCAGGCGGTCCGGAGACCGTCGAGCAACGGCCGTACGGCGATGAACCCGGCGATGGCGGCCGCGATCGGAACGAGGACGTGGAACCCTGCGCCGTGCACGGCGTACGGCACCACGAGCAGGGCGAACGCGACGGCGAGGCGGCGCGGCCAGCGCAGGATCCGCCAGAACTCCCGCTGAATGATCGCGGCACCGTTCGCGCCCCGGCCGCGGTGCGAGCGGACCCGCCCCTTCAACCGCCAGTGCCGCCCGGCGATCACGTCGCCGAGCATGCTGATGTCGAGGCTGCTCGCCGCACCCGCGAGCCCGGCCAGGAGTTCCCCACCGGCGATCACGCTGATCCGCCCGAGCCGATCGAGTCTCCGCGAGAGCACGAACGCCAGTACGAGCGCGACGACTGCGAGCGCCCCGCCGGCAACCAGCCACCCGCTTGCGGAAGCACTTCCGTCAAGGGAAACAGGCTTCTCGCCCGGACGGAACGCCAGCAGCGCCGCCGGTACCACCGCGACGATCAGCAGCACGTCGGCGACCCGCAGGGCGACCGAGGAGCGGCGGGCGGTCTGCTGCGCCCAGACGGTCGCGACCGCCGCGCACACCAGCGCCGCACCGATCAGCACGGCCGCCTCGAACACGTCGAACACCGGCGAGCCGAGCAGCGCCCAGATGAGCGCCCCGACGATGACGCCGATGACCGCGACGGTCGCGATCACCAAGCGGTAGGCAGGGCGCAGGAGCGAGGCACGGCTGACCGGGGTGGCGAGCAGCCAGAACCCGGTCGCACGGGACGCCGACACCGGGCCGACGGCCAGCAGCACCCGCAGCGTCGTTGCCAGCAGCAACGGTATGACGATCCACGGGAACCACGACGTCAGCTGATGACAGGTCAGCGACGAGCACCCGGCCGCGTTCGAGTTCAGGTGCCGTACGACGTTGCCGCCGGTGGCGCCGGCCATCGCGAGCGTGAACAGGACCAGGTAGATGTCCTCGAAGATCTCCCAGAACGACCGGTCCGCGTGCTTGCGCCGGGTGGTCCGCATCCAGTGCCGCAGCGACCGCGACGACGGGATCCCCCCGAAGTCCGCCGCGTCGAACTCCACCGGCCCGTCCGCCGCGCTCATGGGAGCGGCGTCAGGGTGACGACGGAGTCCGCGACCGTCTCGACCAGGCCGGGGTCGTGGCTGGCGAACAGGATCGCCGTACCGGACTTCTTCTCCTGGACCAGTCGGTCGGACAGCCACTGCACGCCGCCGGTGTCGAGCCGGGCCTCGGGCTCGTCGAGCACCATCAGCTTGCGCGGGCGGACCAGCGCGGTCGCCAGCGCGAGCCGGCGGCGCTGACCGGACGACAGCGACCCGGGCAGCTGGTCGGCCGCCGGAAGCAGGCCGATGTCGTCCAGGATCGTGTCGACGAGATCCTCCGGCGACGCGTTGCCGTGCGCGCGGGCGAGCAGGTCGAGGTGCTCCGCCGCGGTCAGGTCCGGGAAGAAGTCCAGGTCGTCGAGCAGCGTCGCGACGTCCCGCCGGACCGACTCGGCACGTTCGTCGATCGGCTGCCCGTCGAGCAGGATCTTCCCGGCCGCCGGTGCCGCCGCGCCGACGATGCACTTGAGTACGGTCGTCTTGCCGGCGCCGTTCGGCCCGACCAGCGCGATCGCGTGCCCGGCCGCGAGGGTGAAGTTCAGTCCCTCGATCACCGGCCGGTCGCCGTACTTGTGCTGCAGCCCCTGGACCGCCAGCCGCGGCGCCGCCTTCTTGCTCACTTCTTGCGGACCAGTGTCAGCCCGTCGCCGATGCCGAGCATGATGACGTCGACCCGGTCGTCCGCGGCGACGTGCGCGTTGAACTCCTTGCGGTCGGCCGGGCCGTCGGCGTCGATCACCCGCCCGCCGGCCAGCGTGTTGTCGAACAGCAGCAGCCCGTTCGGCCGGATCAGCGGCAGCACGGTCTCGAAGTACTTGATGTACCAGTCCTTGTCGGCGTCCACGAACGCCAGGTCGAAGGTCCCGTCCAGCGTCGCCGCGGACTCGTGGGCGTCGCCGATCCGCAGGTCGATCCTGCCCGCGACCCCGGCGCGCTCCCAGTACTTCCGGCCGATCGACGTCCACTCGTCGCTCACGTCCAGGCAGATCAGCTCGCCGTCGTCCGGCAGCCCGCGGGAGATCGCCAGCGCCGAGAACCCGGTGAAGGTGCCGATCTCGACCGCGCGGCGGGCGCCGATCAGCCGGGTCAGGGTGGTCAGCAGGCCGGCCTGGTCGGCGGTGGTCAGCATGCCCGCCGGGCTGCCGAGCTGCTCGGTCTCGGCGCGCAGCTCGGTCGCGATCTCGTCCAGCGGCATCCCGTGGGCGAGCATGTAGTCGTGCAGTTCCTCGGTCACCGGCACCTGATGGCCCATGGGAGTTCCACCCTCCGTGTATTAAGTCGTCGCCTTGTAGTCTCTATGGGTTGCCCAAACCTTCTGCACCCACCCCACCCGAGGGAGCACCTCCTATGCGAATCGCCGTCGCCGGATCGATCGCGACCGACATCCTGATGACGTTCCCGGGCCGGTTCAAGGACCAGTTCCTGGAAGAGCAGATGCACAAGGTGTCGCTGTCCTTCCTCGTCGACGAGCTGGTCGTGCACCGCGGCGGGGTGGGCGCGAACATCTGCTACGGGATGGCCCAGCTCGGGTACCCGTCGCTGCTGGTCGGCTCGGTCGGTGCGGACTTCGCCGAGTACGGCGCGGCGCTGACGGCGGCCGGCGTGGACGTGTCGCACGTCCGCGTGTGCGAGAACGTACACACCGCCCGGTTCACCTGTACGACGGACCTGGACGCGAACCAGATCGCTTCCTTCTACACCGGCGCGATGGCCGAGGCCCGCGAGCTCGACCTGGGCGCGATCCACCAGGCCACCGGCGGCGTGGACCTGGTGCTGGTCGGCGCCGACGACCCGGACGCGATGCTCAAGCACACCCAGCTCGCCAAGCAGCACGGGATCCCGGTCGCGGCCGACCCGTCGCAGCAGCTCGCCCGGATGGAGGGCGACGCGATCCGGACCCTGGTCGACGGCGCGGCGTACCTGTTCAGCAACGAGTACGAGGCCGGGCTGATGGCGCAGAAGACGGGCTGGAGCCACGACGAGATCCTCGAGCGGGTCGGCGTCCGGATCACCACGCACGGCGGCGACGGCGTGGTGATCGAGGACACCAGCGGCATCCTCGCGAAGGTCCCCGCCGTACCGGCGCCGAACCTGGTGGACCCGACCGGCGGCGGCGACGCGTTCCGCGCGGGCTACCTCACCGGCCGCGCCGCCGGCCTCGACCACGAGGCCGCCGCCCACCTCGGCTGCACGCTCGCGACCACGGTCCTGGAGACGGTCGGCACCCAGGAGTACACGCTCGACCACCCGACCTTCCTCGACCGGCTGACCAGCGCGTACGGCGCGGACGCCGCCGCCACCGCGAAGCAGGCCCTGACCACGCGCTAGCGGGCCCAGAGGCCGCGGACGTGGCCGATGTGGCGGCGCATCAGCTGCTCGGCGCCCTCGCCGTCGCCGGACTCGACGAGGTCCAGGAGCTCGTGGTGTTCGGCGGCGGACGGGACCAGCCGCCCGCTCTCGACCAGCGGGGTGAGACCGAGCAGCCGGGTCTGTGAGCGCAGGTCCGACACCACCTCCACGAGTTTCGGGTTCCCGGAGTACGCGAGCAGTGTGACGTGGAACACCCGGTCGGCCTCGATGTACGCGATCAGGTCGCCCGCCTCGGCGGCCACCACGATGTCCTCGGCCAGCGCCCGCAGCCGCGGGTAGTCGGCCGCCGGGATCGCCGCCACCACGTCCCGGACCGTCGGCGGCTCGATCAGCTGGCGGAGCGCCGCCAGGTTGTCCAGATCCTCGTCGGACACCTCGGTGACCCGGAAGCCCTTGTTCCGCAGCGAGATCACCAGGCCCTCGCGGACCAGGTCCAGCATCGCCTCCCGGACCGGCGTCGCGGAGACGCCGAACCGCGCGCCGAGCGTCGGCGCCGAGTACACCTCCCCCGGCTTCAGCTCACCGGAGATCACCGCCGCCCGGAGCGCGTTGGCCACGCTGTCGCGCAGGTTCTCCCGCTGCGCCAGCCGCCGTACACTCGGCAACGGCCCGATCGAATCGGCAGTCATCGGTTCACCTCTCTCACCACCTAGTGTGAAACACGGCGGTCAGTTGTCGCGGATGCCACCCCCGATCGCGGCGACGAGCTCGGTCAGGCGTTCGAACACGCGGTCCGACCCGAGGCCGTCGTGCTCGTACTCGTTCGTCACCCAGGCCTGTACGTTCCCAACCCGGCTCGCGGTGTCAAGCTGCAGCCCGGAGTCGACGTACATGTCGTCGAAATACACCGCGGCCGCCACCGGTACGTCGTTCGCGGCGAGCTTCTCGTGGTCGTACAGGTCCGGCCAGCCGGGCCGCCGCGCCAGCAGCTCGACGGCGCCCTGGAACGGCCGCAGCCCGCGGATCTCTTCGAACATCCAGGGGTACATCATCTCGCCGGTGAACAGCAGCGGCCGCGCGTCCTCGGCGAACTCCGGGCGCCGCGCCCGCTCCGCCTCGGCCGCCCAGCCGGTGGCGCCGTCGCCGGAGCCGTAGATGCTCTCCTGGAGCGCCGCGAACAGCGGATTCCCGAGGTACGACGACTGCGCCTGGACCTGGCCGAGGAACGTGTCGGACAGCTCGTCGCCGTCGAACGCCTCGTCGAGCAGCCAGTGGATCCGCTCGTACCCGGGCTGCATCCCGAAGTCGATCCCGAGCGACTGCAACCGGCGGACGGTCATGCGGTCGCCGTCCGGCAGCCGTACGTCGTCCGCCGCCAGCCGGTCCGCGAGCCGGCCGACCAGCTCGACGTCGTGCGGGTACCTCTTGTAGAACTCGCGGTTCTTCGCCGCGACCCGCGGGTACGTCCGCCGGTACACCTCGGCGGCCGACGGGTCGATCGACGCGAGCCCGCCGGTGACGTAGCACGCGCTCAGACCTTCAGGCGCCTGAGACAGGTACGTGAGCGTGAGGAATCCGCCGTAGCTCTGGCCGAGCGTCGACCAGCGCTTGCCGCCGAACACGGCCTTCCGCAGGTGCTCCGCGTCCGCGACGATCGAGTCCGCGCGAAAGTGCGCGAGGTAGTTGGCGCCCTCCGCGGCCGTCATCGCCGCCATCCGCCGGCCGCTGACCGGCGTACTCCGGCCCATACCACGCTGGTCCATCAGCACGACCCGGTGCGTCTTCAGCGCCTGCCCGATCCACCCCGACGCACTGACCGGCCGCGGCCCCTTCCCACCCGGTCCGCCCTGCAGGTACACCAGGTACGGAAGCTCCTCGTCCTTCCGCACCGGATCGACCAACTCCCGAGCGAACAGGCTGATCGACTCCCCCGGCTCTTCCCAGTTGAGGGGAACGTCAACGGTGTGCTCCCGTACGTGCATTCGGGGAATTGTGTAGCTCGTCATCTCCTGCCTTTCTCCCGGCGGCGCGCGTCCCACTCCGGGTTGATCCGTGGTACGGCCGCCAGCAACGTTTTCGTGTAGGAGTCGCGGGGCGCGCCGAACACCTGGTCCCGCGACCCAAGCTCCACGATTCTGCCTCGGTTCATCACCGCGACGCGCTGGGATATCTGCCGGACCACCGCCAGGTCGTGCGCGATGAAGATGTAGCTGAACCCGCTCTCCCGCTGCAGCCGCATCAGCAGTTCCAGGACCTGCGCCTGGATCGACACGTCGAGCGCCGACACCGCCTCGTCGCAGATCACCAGCTTCGGGTTCACGGCCAGCGCGCGGGCGATGCCGATCCGCTGCGCCTGGCCGCCGGAGAACTGCGCGGGGTAGCGCCGGCAGTGGTCCGGGTTCAGCCCGACCCGCTCCATCAGCTCCTGCGCGAACGCGCGCTTCGAGCCGGCCGGCGTGATGCCCTGGTAGGTGAGCGGCGCGGTGATGATCCGCTCGACGGTGTACCGCGGGTTCAGCGACGAGAACGGGTCCTGGAACACCACCTGCACGTTGTTCCGGAACCCGGCCAGGTCCTTGCCCTGGGCCCGGGTCACGTCCTGCCCGTCGAACACGACCGTACCGCTGGTCGGCCCCAGCAGCCGGGCCGCGATCCGCGCGGTGGTGGACTTCCCGCTGCCGGACTCGCCGACGATCGCGAGCGTCTCGCCGAGCTCGACGTCGAAGCTCACGTCGTCCACCGCGGTGAACGTGGTCTTCCGCGCCCGCGCCCCTTCGCCCCGGGTGACGAACTCCTTCGTCACGCCCCGTACTTCGAGCAATGTCATGGCGCCACCTCGTCGTCGATCCGCGGTACGGCGTCCAGCAGCATCCGCGTGTACTCGTGCCGCGGGTCCGAGAACACCTGCTCCGCGGTCCCGTACTCGACCGGGTCGCCGGACCGCATCACCAGCACCCGCCGGGCGATCGAGCTGATCACCGCGAGGTCGTGGGTGATGAAGATCATCCCGGTACCGGTCGAGGTCTGGAGCTCGGCCAGCAGTTCGAGGATCTGCGCCTGTACGGTCACGTCGAGCGCGGTCGTCGGCTCGTCCGCGATCAGCAGCGACGGCGAACAGCACAGCGCCATCGCGATCATCACGCGCTGCCGCTGACCGCCGGAGAACTGGTGCGGGTAGTGGTCGACCCGGCGGCCCGGATCGGGGATCCCGACCCGTTCGAGCGCCTCGATCGCGACCCGGTGTGCGTCCCTGCGGGAACCGCCGCGGTGCGCCCGGTACATCTCCTCGATCTGCAGACCCACGGTGTAGTAGGGATTCAGCGACGACAACGGGTCCTGGAACACCATCGAGATCGCGTTCCCGCGCACCGACCGGAACTCGCGGTCGGTCCGGCCGAGCAGTTCGGCGCCGTCGAGCTTCACACTGCCCGACGTACGGGCGCCACGTGGCAGCAGCCCGAGGACCGCGAGCGCGGTCATCGACTTGCCCGACCCGGACTCGCCGACGATGCCGACCGTCTCGTCCCGCCCGACGGTGAACGACAGGTTCTTCACCACCTCCACCGGACCGCGACCGGTCGGCAGGATGACCGTCAGATCGTCGACAACCAACAACTCGCCACTCATGCCGACACCACCCGTACCCGCGGATCCAGCGCGGTGTACAGCAGGTCCACCACGACGTTGCCGATGACAACGAAGAACGCGGCCAGCAGGGTCACCGCCATGATCACCGGCTGGTCGTTCTTCGCGATCGAGTCGGCCGCCATCTTGCCGATCCCGTTCAGGCCGAACACGGTCTCGGTGATCAGCGCGCCGCCGAGCAGGCCGGCGAAGTCCATCCCGAAGATCGTGGTGATCGGCGTCAGCGCGGGCCGCAGCGCGTGCCGGCGCATGATCAGCGCGCCGCTCAGGCCCTTCGCGCGGGCGGTCCGGAAGTAGTTCTCCGACAACGTGTCGATGACGTTGCTCCGGGTCAACCGTGCGTACAGACAGGCGTAGCCGACCGCCAGGACCACCCACGGCATCAGGTACGACTCGAACCAGACAACCGGATTGCCGGCGAAGGACACCACCGACGGGAACGGCAGCACTTGCAGCTTCACGACCAGCACGTACTGCAGGACGAGCGCGAGCACGTAGTTCGGCACGCTGACCCCGCCGAGCGCGAGCGCCATCGCCGAACGGTCCCACCACGTGCCCTGCTTGACCGCGCTGATCAGTCCGCCGATCACGCCGGCGAGCAGCCACAGCACCGCCGCGCCGACCGCGACCGTGATGCTGACCGGCAGCCGCGCGGTGATCATGCTCCACACCGACTCGTTGGTCTGGAAGGAGTACCCCAGGCACGGCGCCGAGCAGTGCACCGAGCCGTAGTCCCGGCCGGCGAAGATCCCGCTCAGGAACTCCCAGAACTGCGTGAGGATCGGCTGGTTCAGCCCGAGCACGTCCCGGATCGAGTCGATCCGCTCCGGCGTACAGGTCTTGCCGCAGATCATCACCGCGGGATCCGGCGACAGCTCGAAGAAGATCAGGTACGTGAACAGGCAGACGGCGAGCAGGATCAGTACGACGCCGCCGAGCCGGCCGAGGACGTAGCGCGTCACGCTGCCTCCCCTTGGTCGATGAGCGTGCGGATCTTGTCGCCCAGAACGGTCAGCGACAAGACGGTGAGGAACAGGAACAGGCCGGGAATCGCGAAGAACATCGGGTCCACCGAGTACCAGCTCACCGAGCTCGCGATCATCTGGCCCCAGGACGCGGTCGGCGGCGAGACCCCGACGCCGAGGAACGACAGGCCCGCCTCGGTGCCGATGTAGCCCGGGATCGCGAGCGTGGTCATCACCACGATCGAGCCACGCAGGTTCGGCAGGATCTCCCGGAACACCACCTGGGAGTCCTTCGCCCCGGACGCCCGGGCCGCCTCGACGAACTCGCGGTTCGCCAGCGTCATCGTCTGGCCGCGGATCACCCGGGCCAGGTACGGCCAGCCGAACGCGCTGATCACCACGACCAGCAGCACCGGCCGGTTCCCGGACGGCAGCGACGACAGGATCGCGATCATGAAGATCAGCGCCGGGAACGCCATCAGGAAGTCCATCAGCCGGGAGATCACCTGGTCGACCCAGCCGCGGTAGAACCCGGCCAGCATGCCGAGCACCACCCCGAGGATTCCGGTCAGCAGGGTCGCCGACAGCGAGATCGTGATCGACACCCGGGCGCCGTACACGATCCGGGCGAAGAGGTCGCGGCCGTTCTGCGGCTCGACGCCGAACCAGTGCGAGCCGCTGATCCCGCCGAGGGCGCCGCGCGGCAGCCCGCCGAGGTCGGAGTTGATCGCCGCGGAGTCGAACTGGTACGGCCCCCAGCCGCTGAGCTTGACGATCAGCGGCGCCGCGATCGCCATCAGCACCACCAGCCCGAGGAACACCAGGCACGCCAGCGCACCCCGGTCCCGGGTGATCCTGGCGAGGACCCGCCGGCCCGAGGCGGGCGATGCCGCCGGCACCGCCTCCTCGATCTCGGCCAGCGTCGGGCTGGTTGTCACTTGCTCGCGTCCTTCAGGCCGACCGACACCAGGTCGATGCCGCCGGAGAACCCGTCGTGCAGGTAGGCGCCACCGATGTTGCTCCCGACAAGCATCAGCACCTTTTCGTAGAGCAGCGGCACGACCGGCGCGAGCGCCATGATCTGCTTGTCGAGTTCGCCGTACGCCGTGTTCGCGGCGTTCACGTCGGTCAGCTTGGAGATCTCGTCGATCTTCGCGTTCACGCCCGGGTCGTTCAGCTGCGACAGGTTCGTGTTGCCCTTCGGGGTGATGTTGCGGCCGTCGAACAGCGGCGGCAGGAAGGTCGCGCCGGACGGCCAGTCCGGGCACCACCCGGTGATCGCGGCGTCGTGCTGCTGGGACGTCGTACCGATCACCTCGTAGTACGTCGCGGTGTCGATCGTGTTGATCTTGACCGTGATCTTCAGCGGCTCCAGCGCCTGCTGGATCGCGACCGCCATCGCCTGCATCTTCGGCTGCGCGCGGGTGTCGAGTGTCATCGTGAAGCCGTCGGCGAAGCCCGCCTCGGTCAGGAGCTTGCGCGCGCCGTCGACGTCGCCCTTGTCGTCGGTGCTCGGGTACGGGTCGTAGTCCACCCGGCCGGTGATCGTCGGCGGCTGGATCGTCGTACCGATCTCGGCCAGCGCCGAACCACCGTCCGCGTCCCGCACGGTCTGCTTGTTCACCGCGAGGTTGATCGCCTGCCGGACCTTCACGTTGTCCAGCGGCTTCTTCGTGGTGTTCAGCCCCATGTACGTCGTACAGCCGTTGATGCCGGTCATCGTCCGCTGCTTCAGTTGCGGCGTCTGTATCCGAGCCACGGTGGCGGCCTGGACGGTGCCGGCGATCGCGTCCGCGTCGGTGCCCTGGCCGGCGATCATCCGCTCGTCGATCGTCGCCGGGTCGAGCCCGAACGTCCACTGGAACACGTCCGGGTTCGCGGTCCGGACGTCGTCGGTCTTCTTGTCCCACTTGTCGTTGCGGACCAGCTTCAGCGACGCGCCCGGCTTGTAGTCGGCCAGCTTGTACGGGCCGGACGCGATCGGCTTGCTGTCCAGCGCGTTGCCGGCGCCCTGGCCCTTCGGTACCGGAGTGAACGTGTTCTGCGCGACCACGCTGCCGAAGTCCGCGAACGGCTTCTTCAGGTGGAAGACGATCGTCTTCGCATCGGGCGTCAGGATCGTTGCCAGGTCACCCGACTTGTACGGCCCCTGGTACGAAGCGGGCGCCTCGATCAGCTGCTTCGCGTACGGCGAGCCGATCCCGATCTCCGGGTCCCACGCGCGCTCCACGCCCCACTTCACGTCCGCGCTGGTGATCGGCGCGCCGGTCTCGAAGAACAGCCCGTCCTTCAGCGTGAACGTCCAGGTCTTGCCGCCGTCCGTCGGCTTGCCGGTGTCGGTGGCGAGGTCCGCGACGATCTTCGTACCGTCTGCCCCCGGTGCCGCGCCCTGCGTGGTGAGCGTGCGGTAGATCAGCCGGTAGAAGTTGTTCACGCCGCCGTCGAACCCGCGGGCCGGGTCCAGGTGTGAGAACGCCGCGTTCGCGAGCACCTGCAACGTACCGCCCTTGACAGCCTTGGCGCCGGGACCGTCCGACGCCCCCTTCGTCCCGGACGCACCGCCGCCGCACGCGGTGAGGGTCAACGCGGCAGCCGCCACGAGCCCGACCAGCTTCGAGGTTCTCTTCATCAGTCTTCTCTTTCGGTTCGCAGCCACACACGCATGGCCAGGGGCTGACGGTTTCCCCAGAGGAAGTACGGCGACAACGTCACCGGCACGTACTTCGAGGCGGTCTCCTGAGGTGTTCCGGTGAGGACGGGGTACAGCTCGGCAGCCGGCGGCGGGGCGACGCCGGCGGTCAGATCGAGTACGACGTGCCCGCCGTCGGTGCGCGCGGTCGCCTGTGCGACACGGGCCGGCGTCAGCAGCAGGTCGTCCACGGGTGCGTCCGCGTCTTGTTGCTCGACGCAATAGACAAGCGGGCCGCGGGCAACCGCGAGCGCTCCGCGGGTCGCGTCCACGTACGGGTGCGCTCCGTGTGCTCTGGGTGCCATCGGCAACGTCAGCCGGATGACATCTCCTGCCACGAATGCCCTTCGAACACGAACCCACCCGTCCTCCTCCGGCCGCACAACAAACGGTTCAGCCGCCGGGTGCGGGGTGGTGAGGGTTGGGGTCGTGGTCCAGGTTGGGATGCGGAGGGCGATCGTGCGTTCGTCGGTGGGGGCGTTCTCGACTGTGAGGGTGATCTCGCCGTCCCAGGGGTAGTTGGTGGCGACCTTGACGGTGAGGTCGGGGGTGGTGAGGCGGGCGTTGGCGTAGATGCCGACGTACAGGGTGTTGTCGCGGTAGAGGGAGACGTGGTCCTGGAGTTCGGACATCCAGCGGATGATGTTCGGCGGGCAGCACGGGCAGCCGAACCAGGCGCGGCGGAGCAGCTCACCACCGTCCTCGGCGCCCGAACGCTGCTCGTGGTCCGGCCGGCGCTGCAACGGGTTGTCGTAGAAGAACGCCGTACCGTCGGCCGAAAGCCCTACCGCATAAGCGTTGTAGAGCACGGTCTCGTACACGTCGAGGTACGACGCCTTTCCCGTCGCGCGGAACATCCGCCACGCCCACTGCATCGTCGCGATCGCCGCGCACGTCTCGGCGTACGCCCGCTCGGACGGCAGCTCGTACCGGTCGCCGATCGCCTCGTCGGAGTGCCGGCTGCCGAGCCCACCGGTGAAGTACAGCTTGGTCGCGACCATGTCGTCCCACAGCCGCTCCAGCGCCGCGAGCAACTCCGGATCGCCCGTCTCCAGGTGGATGTCGGCAGCCCCGGCCGCGAGGTACGCCATCCGTACGGCGTGCCCGGTGACGGACGGCAGCTCGCGGAACGGGACGTGGTCCTGGAAGTACTCGCCCGGGAAGATCGTGTGCTCGAGCTTCCCCCGCCCGCGCCGGTCGACGAACAACCGCGCCTGCGTCAGGTACGACGCGTCACCGGTTTCACGATAAAGCTCGACCAGCGCCAGCTCCACCTCGGGATGACCGTCGACGACCTCCTCGCCGTCCACGCCGTACTTCCGGACGACGAGATCCGCGAACCGCCGGGCGATGGTCAGCAACCTGCTGTCCGACAGTTGCCGCTGCGCGGCGACCGCCGCCTGGATCAGGTGGCCGAGGTTGTACAGCTCGTGGCCCCAGCCGAGGTCCGACCAGGGCTGCTTCGGCTGGTCGGGGTCCTGGAAGTACGAGTTCAGGTAGCCGTCGTCCGCCTGCGCCTGCCCGAGCAACTCGACGACCTCGTCGTAGAACTCCCGCGCACCCGCCGGCGCGTCCTCCCGACCGACCTCGTACGCGAGTCCTTCGAGGGTCTTGTACAGGTCCGTGTCCAGGAACGGATACCGCCCGCGATACGGCCCGGCCGACGGGTCGCTCAACCGGCGGAGGTTCTCCAGGTTGCCGGCCTTGCGGAGCTCGGCGATCGCGTGCGGGATCGTCGCCGCCCGGTTCCGCTGCTGCCAGGCCCGCAGCAGTCCGCCGGTCAGCTGCACCTGCACCTCTGTACCGTGTGACATTGCACAGACCCTAAGTGCAATGTCACACCTTGCCAAGGCCTGACGAAAGACGTTTACACGCCGGAAACGAACCACGCTCCCCGGCGGCCGGTCACAGCCGCGGGTCGACCGGCTCCGACTCCAGCGCCAGTACGGCGAAGACACATTCGTGGATCCGCCACAGGGGTTCGCCGCGCGCGGCGCGCTCCAGGGACTCCAGCCCGAGGGCGTACTCGCGCAGCGCCAGCGAGCGTTTGTGGCCGAGGTTGCGCTCGCGGAGGCGGGAGAAGTTCGCCGGATCGGTGTAGTCGGGTCCGTAGATCAGCCGCAGGTACTCCTGCCCACGCACCTTCAGCCCCGGTTGCGCCAGCCCCTTCGGCGTCCGGGTCAGATTCGCGGCCGGCTTCACCACCATGCCCTCTCCCCCGGCGCCGGTCAGCGCCTCCCACCACGCGACACCGGCGTCCCAGCCGTCGGCGTCGACATACAGCCGGCGCGTCGGCGTGACCAGGTCCGGGCCGGCGGCAACCATCCGGTCGGCGAGGTCGAGGTGCCACCGGTGCGGCCGCTCGTGGTACGTCGCGCCTTCGGACGCGAGCACCTGGAACGGCGCGATCCGTACGCCGTCCAGCCCGTCCGTCGGCCAGCAGTACCGTCGGTACGCCGCCGTGAACCGCTCCGCGTTCGCCGTACGACGCTCCGCCGTCGCCAGCAGCTCCCCCACGTCCAGCCCCGCATCACGCGCGGACCGCAGCGCGGCGGTTGCGGCAGGCAACGAAGTACGCGCGGCCGCGCCGACCGCGGCATACTGGTTCCGCAGCAGGTCCTCGGCCTTCGCGCTCCACGGGAGCAGCTCCGCGTCGAGCAGCAGCCAGGACGTGTCCAGTTCGTCGAAGAGACCAGCAGACTCGGCGGCCGCGCGCAGGTGCAGCAGCAGCTCGTCGGTCAGCTCCGCGTCGAAGAACGACCGCCCGGTCCGGGTGTGGATCGCGCCACGCCCGGCCAGCCCGAACCGCCGCTCGGCAACGTCGTCGTCCCGGGTCAGCAGTACGACGGCCCGCGAGCCCATGTGCTTCTCCTCGCACACCAGTTCCGTGACGCCCTGCCCGCGGTACGTCTCGAACGCCTGCCGCGGGTGCTCCAGCAGCCCCGGCTCGGGCGACGTCGCGACCGGGCTCATCGTCGGCGGCAGGTACAGCAGGAACCGCGGGTCGATCGCGAACCGGCTCATCACCTCCAGCGCCGCACCGGCCTGCTCCGCGCGGACGCTCAGTCGCCCGTGCGACGCGGTCTCGATCACACGGCGGCCGGTCACGTCGGTCAGCTCGAGTACGTCTGGTTCGCGCTCCGGAGCTGTTGCCACGTGCAACGGCTTCGCGGGCGCGTAGTACTCCTCGGCGGCCGGCACCGAGACCAGCTCCCGCTCCGGGTAGCGCAGCGCGGTGAGCGATCCGCCGAACACGCAGCCGGTGTCGAGACAGATCGTGTTGTTGATCCACTCCGGCTCGGGCGTCGGCGTGTGGCCGTAGACCACCATCGCGCGACCGCGGTAGTCGTTCGCCCACGGGTACCGCACGGGCAGCCCGAACTCGTCGGTCTCCCCGGTCGTCTCGCCGTACAGGCAGAACGAGCGGACGCGTCCCGACGTACGGCCGTGCATCCGCTCGACCAGGCCGGCGTGCGAGACGACCAGCTTGCCGCCGTCGAAGACGTAGTGCGAGATCAGGCCGTCGATGAACGTCGCGACCTCGTCCCGGAACTCCGGCGGCTCGGCGGCGAGCTGCTCCAGGGTCGTTTCGAGGCCGTGGCTGATCTTCACGTTCTTGCCACGGAGGGCGCGGAGCAGCTTGTCCTCGTGGTTGCCAGGGACGCAGTACGCGTTGCCAGCAGCAACCATTCCCATGACCAGGCGCAGGACGCCGGGGGTGTCCGGGCCGCGGTCGACGAGGTCGCCGACGAAGATCGCGCGGCGGTCCGGGTGGACGGCGTCGACCGGGCGGCCGGTGTCGTCGCGGGTCAGGGCGTAGCCGAGGTCGGTGAGCAGGCGCTCGAGCTCGAGACGGCAGCCGTGGACGTCGCCGATGATGTCGAACGGGCCGGTCCGGTCGGTGAGGTCGTTGTACAGCCGGGTGCGTTCGATGCTGACGGCATCGATCTCGTCCACGCTGCCGAGGACGTGGACGGTGCGGAAGCCTTCGCGTTTCAGGCTGCGCAGGCCGCGTTTGAGCTGCGAGCGCTGGCGGACGATCACCTTGCTGCCGAACTGGCGGTCCGCACGCTGCTCGTTCCGTTCGACGCAGACCCGCTCGGGCGGGTCGAGGACGATCGCGACCGGGAGTACGTCGTGTTCGCGCGCCAGGCTGACGAGCTCCTTGCGGGCCTCCGGCTGGACGTTGGTCGCGTCGATCACAGTCAGCCGACCGGCAGCCAGCCGCTTACCCGCGATGAAATGCAGCACCTCGAACGCGTCCTTCGTGGCCGCCTGATCGTTCTCGTCGTCCGACACCAGCCCCCGGCAGAAGTCACTCGAGATCACCTCGGTCCCCCGGAAGTGCCTCCGCGCGAACGTCGACTTCCCAGACCCACTCACCCCGACAAGCACCACCAGACACAGGTTGGGAATCTGCATCAGTTCGCCACCTCCCGGCGGAAGAGCGCGAGTTGGGTGGGTGGGCCGACCTCTGGGTCGTCGGGGCCTACGGGGCGGAACTCGACCTCGTAGCCGTAGCGGGTGGCGGTTTGGTGGGACCAGGTTTGGAATTCGGCGCGGGTCCACTCGAAGCGGTGGTCGGGGTGGCGGTAGGTGCCGGCCGGGAGGGACGGGAAGCGGATGTTGTACTCGCTGTTCGGGGTGGTGATGACGGCCGCCGCCGGGCGGGCGGCGTGGAAGACGGAGTGCGCGAGCGCGGGCAGGCGTGGTGGGTCGACGTGTTCGACGACCTCCATCAGTACGACGGCGTCCAGGCCCGCCAGGCGGTCGTCGGCGTACGTGACCGACGACTGCAGGAACTTCAGCCGGTCCCGCTGGCGGTCCGGCAGGTCGTCGTAGTGCAGCCGCCGCTTCGCCGCGAGCAACGAGCGCACCGACACGTCCGTCGCGATCAGCTCCCCGACCATCGGGTCCTTGAGCAGTTCGCCGACCAGCGCACCCTCACCACAGCCGACGTCCGCGATCCGCCGCGCCCCGAGCTCCCGCAGTACGCCGGCCACTGTCGTACGACGCTCCACCGCCAGCGACACGGCCCCGGCGGCGGGCGCCCCCTCCGATCGCGCGACGCCGTCCGTAGCCGGCGAGGGCGTGATGCCGTCCTCCTCGGCCGGCTCGTCCGCGAGCGCGAACCCGTCGACCTCCGCGAGACGTTCGAGCGCGGCGTCGGCGAGGTAGCGCCGGTGCGCGAGGTAGCGCCGCGAGATCAGCGCCTTGTCCGGATGCGCCGCCAGCCACCCCTCGCCGGCCCGGACCAGCTTGTCGACCTCGTCCGGACCGACCCAGTAGTGCTTCGCGTCGTCGAGCACCGGGAGCACCACGTACAGGTGGTTCAGCGCGTCGGCCAGCCGCAGTACGCCGGTCAGCCGCAGGTCGACGTACCGCGAGTCACCCCACCCGGGGATCTCCGGGTCGAGCGGCACCGGGCGGGCGTCGACGGTCCAGCCGAGCGGCGCGAACAGCCGCTCCGCGAGTTCGGCGCCGCCGCGGCACGGGAGCGCCGGGACGTGCACGTCGAGCGGGATCGCCCGCGCGGCGAGTTCCGGGCGGGCGTCGCAGCGGCCGTTCATCGCCGTACGGAAGAGTTTTCCGAGCGCGACCGCGAGCAGGCTGGACGCGGCGTACGGACGGTCGTTCACGTACTGGCCGAGCGTGAAACCCTCGGTCGCCTTGCCGCGGCCGGCCTTCACCAGGCCGATCGGGTCGATCTCCAGAAGCACCGCCACCGTGCAGCGGTCGGCGGTGGCTTCCGGGTAGAACACATGGGCCGCTCCGCCGGTGACGTCGATCGCCTGCGGTCGCGCCGGGTTCTTGTGCAACAGGAACCCGAAATCGCTCGCGGGGGCGTCCATTCCGGAAAGATCGGTGCCGAGTGTCAGGAACACCCGAAGTATTCGATCATGTGTCGCGGATCGAGACACGCGGTTTAGGGTCTGGCGTGTTCAGGGGGTTTGGTTCTAGCTTGAGAACAGAAGATGAGTCGCTACAGACCGTTCTTCCCCGCTGACACTCTGTACACGTCCCCGGTTTGTGGCGAGAGCCCACCCACGCCACCACTACGGGGAAAGGATCATGGCAGCTCTCATACGCCACACGGGGTGTCGCCGGTGAAACCCCAGACGTTCGAACTCGTCCGTTACGCCGACATCAGCGGGGTCTCCGGAACCGGCGTCGTCGCCGAAGGCTGTGTCTTCACCGACGGCTCGGTCGCACTGCGCTGGCACGGCGCGAACCCCTCGACGGCCGTCTGGCCGGACCTGGACTCCATCCTCGCCGTCCACGGCCACCACGGCGCCACCGTCGTGCGCTGGCTGGACGTCTCCGAGATGGAACCCGTCCCGGGCACCGACCTGCTGCCCGGCGAGGTCGCCCACATTCTCGCCACCGGCCGCCGCACCCACCACAACACACCCGCCGCCGCCTCGGCCTGACACACCGGATCTTCGGACTGGCCGCCTACGGGGTGAGGCCGGTCAGGGCGAAGAACTCGGCGCGGGAGCTGGGGTTCTCGCGCAGGGTGCCGTGCAGCGCGGAGGTGACGGTCCGCGAACCGGTCGCCCGGACGCCGCGCAACGACATGCACTGGTGCTCGGCCTCGATCACCACGCCGACGCCCTTCGGGTCCAGGTGGTCCTGCAGCCAGTCCGCGACCTGCTTAGTCAGCCGCTCCTGCACCTGGAAGTCGCGCGCGAAGAGTTCCACCACGCGGGCCAGCTTCGACAGCCCGAGGATGCGGTCGCCGGGCAGGTAGCCGACGTGCGCCACGCCCTGGAACGGCAGCAGGTGGTGCTCGCACAGCGACTGCACGGGGATGTCCTTGGCGAGCACGAGTTCGTCGTACCCCTCGTCGTTCGGGAACGTGGTGAGCTCGAACTCCCGCGGCGTGAGCATTTCGGCGTACGCGTTCGCGACCCGGCGCGGGGTGTCCGCGAGGTGTGCGCTCTGCGGATCGCGCCCGAGCGCGGTCAACAGGTCCGCGACGGCACGCTGCGCGGCCGGCAGGTCGATCTGCTCCCGGCGGGCAACGATGTGGAGCGGGACGGACTCGAGGTCGGCCGAGATCGCCATCTGCACTCTCCTGAGGTATCAGCGAACTGCCATCATACTGTTCTGCCAACCGAAGTTGTCGATAGAATCATTCCGTGGACACCTCGCGCGATGCCGCCGTCCAGGCGGTCGCCGTACTCGAGGAGCCGACCCGGCGCCGGCTCTACGAGTACGTCGTCACGCACGCCGAGCCGGTCAGCCGCGACGACGCCGCGAGCGCGCTCGGGATCCCGCGGACGACCGCCGCGTTCCACCTGGATCGGCTGACCGACGAGGGCCTGCTCGAGACGTGCTTCGAGCGGCGTACCGGTCGCACCGGTCCGGGCGCGGGCCGTCCCGCGAAGCTCTACCACCGCTCCGACCGCGAGATCGAGATCACCCTCCCGGAACGCCAGTACGCCGTCGCCGGCCAACTCCTCGCCGCGGCCATCCAGGACGCCGAGTCCGGCACCGTCACCCCCCGGGAAGCGGCCAACCGCCGCGCCTACCAGTACGGCAAAGAACTCGCCCACACCGCCACAGGCGAAGAGGCGTCGGGTGCTGGTGGAGACGCAGGCGGTGGTGGGGGCGTCGGCGGTGGCGGGGGCGTCGGCGGTGGCGGGGTGGAGGATTTGGTGGGGGTGCTTGGGGTGGCGGGGTTCGAGCCTCGGGTGCAGGGGGGTGGGATCGCGTTGGCCAACTGTCCGTTTCGGCGGTTGGTGAAGGAGCATCCGCAGTTGGTTTGTGGGATGAACCTGCACCTGGTTGCGGGGATGGTTGCCGGACTCGGGGCGGACTACGAGGCGGAGCTCGCACCCACGCCGGGGCATTGCTGTGTGCGTCTCGTACAGTCGACCCGTGGCTAAGGCGAAGCAGAGCCAAGGGACGCCGGCGACGGTCGCGTTGACCAAGGCGAAGGTCGAGTTCACGACGCACGCGTACGAGCACGACCCGGCGGCGAAGTCGTACGGGCTGGAGGCCGCGGAGGCGCTCGGGCTGGATCCGGAGCAGGTGTTCAAGACGCTGCTCGTCGAGGTGGACGGCAAGCTCACGGTCGGCGTCGTACCGGTCGGGAAACAGCTCGACCTGAAGGCGATCGCGGCCGCGGCCGGCGGGAAGAAGGCCGTCATGGCCGACCCGGCGGCCGCCGAGCGCAGCACCGGGTACGTCGTCGGCGGGATCAGCCCGATCGGCCAGAAACGCGCCCTGCCCACGGTCGTCGACGCCACCGCCGCCGACCACCCGACCGTCTACGTGTCGGGCGGCCGCCGCGGTCTCGACATCGGTCTGGCCCCCGCCGACCTGATCACGGTGACGCGGGCCCGCACGGCGGCTATCGCCAGATAGACCCGAGCCGGTGGACCGTCAGCTCCTCCACGACCACCCGCCCTTCGGCGACCAGCTCCAACTCGGTCGGACGAACGTTGTAGCTCTGATAGACCACACCGTCGTTCCCGAAGACGTCCAGCTGATCGCGATCGACCAGTAGCCGCAGGTTGATCCGGCCGTCGGTCGCCGGCAGCGTGGCGCCGTCCAGCGCCTGCCTCGCCACGTCGTACGTCACCTCACGCCCCACCTTCAGCGTGACCTGCCTCGCCTGGCTGACGTCAATGACGGCCTCCAGCTCGTAGGTGCTGCCGGTCGCGAACTGCCGCGCACCGTCCTCCACCACCAGGTCCCGCTGAATCTCCGTGCCGACGCGCAGCGAGGCAAGTTCGGCAATCGGAGCGCAGACGACCCGCAGTCCGTCGATCGTCTCCGCCAGCCGCAACTCGACCGGGAACGACGCGTTGCCGGTCCACACCGGCCCCTTGTTCTCCCCCTGCCACGCCATCGACACGATCCGCCCGTCCGGCATGTTCTCGAACGTCAGCCCCGCGTAGTACCCGCTCCCCGCGAAGGTCTTCGTCTGGTTGAGCTTCCGCGGGACGCCCCACTCGCTCGTGTACGTCGTACCGTCCCAGTCGCCGACGTAGTATTCGCCGCTCCCCGCGTGCAGCACCCACCGGTACCCGCCGCCGATCGGCATCCGGATCAGGTTCGGGCACTCGAACAGCCAATCCGCCCGGTACCGCGACGCGAACGTCCAGTCGAGCAGGTTGAGTGACGTGTAGAAGTCCACCCCGTTCCCGCCCTCGTCCGACCACACGACCATGCCCCACGTCTCCGACACCGGATCCCGGAACACCTTCGGATCGCGGCTCGTGCCGCCGGGCGTGACGACCGCCTTCCCTCCGGCGTACGCCGTGAACGTGTCGCCGCCGTCCAGGCTGTAGAAGACCGTGACGCCGTTCGTCCCGGAGTACACGACGATCGGGTCCTCGTCGCCGTTCTTCAGCCCACTCGTGTTCGCCAGGTCGACCACACCACCGCCGGACCACAGGTCGCCGGGATGAACCTTCGGATCCAGCGCGACCGGCCGTTGTTCCCAGTGCACGAGGTCGGTGCTGGTCGCGTGCCCCCAGTGCATCGTGTCCCAGACCAGGCTGTCCGGGGCGTGCTGGAAGTAGAGGTGGTACACGCCGCGGTAGTACAGCGGCGCGTTCACATCGTTCATCCAGCCACGACGGCTGCTGAAGTGGAACTGGCCCCGGTTGTCTTCGTCGTAGTCCTTCATAGGCAATCAGATTGCCGGTGGAGGACCGCCGTCGCGAGTTCGGCGCGTGTCAGCCGGTGACGCCTGGTTTGCCGGTTTCCAGGTGGCCGGAGAGGCGGCGTCGGTACGTCGGGTCGTCGGTGGTGGTGACCTCGACGTCGTACCAGCCGTGGTCGGTCGGCCAGAAGAGCGGGCGGGACTGCTTGCCGCGCAGTTCGAGTGTGGTCGTCTTGGTGCCGTAGTCGGCGGCCTTCAGCTTCACCGTCAGCTGTTTGCGGGACGTGTTGACCAGGTGGAGCTGGAGGGCGCCGGCGCGGTTCTCGATGCGTACGTCGAGGCCTGCTGCTTCGCCGGAGGACGAGCCTGCCAGTTCCACCCAGAAGCGGTTCGGGCCTTGGACCGCCAGTTCGAACGGGCCGTTCACCGGGATTTCCACCAGGGTCGGCGTGCCGCCGGGGGTCTTGTCCGCGGCCGCGTGATGTACGTCGTAGTGGGTCGGCGCCGGGAGCTCGCCGCCGTACGGGTAGACGGTGAAGTGCACCGACTGCGCACCGTGGTTGCTGAGGGCAAGCATCAGCTTGCCGTCGGCCACCGAACCCGAAACCGAAGGCCCGTAAGGGAGTGCGCGGGCCGGACGGCGACCGGTCTCCTGCACCGGGAGCGCCTGGTCGGCCGGCGGCGACGGGTGCCAGCGGTCGACCGGCGCCGGCACCGGGCCGGGCTTCTCGACGGACGGCTGCCGGTAGCCGCGGTCGAAGTCGAACGCCGACGTCAGGTCGCCGCACGCGGTCCGGCGCCAGGTGCTGATGTTCGGCTCGCGGACACCGGTCCACTCCTCGAGGAACCGCAGTACCGACGTGTGGTCGAAGACCTGCGAGTTCACGTGCCCGCCGACCGTCCACGGGGAGACGACCGTCATCGGGACCCGGGGGCCGAGGCCGATCGGCCGGCCGGCGTACCAGTCGTCGCCCGCGCCGGACGGCGGCCGCGGCGCGACCGGCGGCGGTACGTGGTCGAAGAACCCGTCGTTCTCGTCGAAGTTCACGAACAGCACGGTCTTCGACCAGGTCTCCGGGTCGGCGGCGATCGCGTCCAGGACGTCGTAGATCAGGTTCGCGCTGGCGATCGGGGTGGAGGAGCCGGGGTGCTCGGAGTCGACCGACGACGGGACCAGCCAACTCACCTGCGGAAGCGTGCCGGCCATGATGTCGGCGCGCAGCCGCGGCACCAGCGACTCCGGCTCGGAACGGTACATCGCCTTGCGGAACAGCTTCTGGTCCGCGGCCGGCAGCTTGTCCACGGCCGCCGTCAACTGTTGCAGCGCGACGGCCCGCTCGGCCTCGCTCTTCGCGAACAGCTTGTCGTAGAACTCCTCGGTGGTCCGGTACCCGCCCGGGACGTCGGCGAGGATCTTGTGGCCGACGTCCTTGAAGGTCCTGAAGTACTCGACCGCGTTGTCGGTGAAGTTGTCCCACTCCTGGTAGATCTGCCAGGAGACGCCGGCCTGCTCCAGCCGTTCCGGGTACGTCGTCCACTCGTAGCCGGCGTGGTCGTACTCGTACGCCGCGTTCGTGACCGCGCGTTCCGTCGTACCGGGTTCGTAGCCGACCGTGCCGGACCAGAGGTAGGTCCGGTTCGGGTTGGTGGAGCCGTTGATCGAGCAGTGGTACGCGTCGCAGATCGTGAACGTCTCGGCGAGCTCGTACTGCAGCGGGATGTCCTCGCGCTCGTAGTGGGTCATCGTGGCGGCGGTCTTCGCCTGGACCCAGTCGTCGTTCCAGCCGCCGGCCCAGGCCTGGGTGGCGTCGCCGAATTCGTGCGCCAGCGCGTCGAGGTACTGGATGTCGTCCAGGTCGCGGCCCGCGTCCGCCGCCGCCTTGCGGAGCGAGAACGGGAGCACTTCGCCGCCGCTGCTGTTCGACTGGTGGAAGATGCTCTTGCCGTTGCGCAGCCGGAGCGGGCGGCGGTCGCCGTACCCGCGGACACCGCGGAGCGTGCCGAAGTAGTGGTCGAACGAGCGGTTCTCCTGCATCAGCACGATCACGTGCTCGATCGCGCCCAGCCCACCACGCCGGACAGGTTGCGCCATCGCGGTGTGCAGCGACGGTGGGAGCAGCGAGACCGCCGCCCCACCCGCCACCGAACCGAGCACCAGGCGCCGGGACATGTCAGTCATGGTCCGGACCTTAAGGGCACCCTGTAGCCACCGCTAGACACAAAGATGAACAGCTATCCGCGGCGGGCGATCGCCGCGTCGTGGAGGTTCTCCAGGGTGGAGACGGTGGTGTTCCACCCCATACACGCGTCGGTGATCGATTGGCCGTAGGTGAGTTCTCGGGTCGGGTCGAGGTCCTGCCGGCCCTCCTGGAGGAAGGACTCCAGCATCACGCCGACGATCGCCCGGTTGCCGGCCGCGACCTGGGCGCCGATCTCCCCCGCCACGATCGGCTGGCGCTTGTGGTCCTTGCGGCTGTTGCCGTGGCTCGCGTCGACGACGACCCGCTCGGGCAGCCCGCCCTTGCGGAGCAGCTCGACGGCCCCGGCGACCGACGACGCGTCGTAGTTCGGCCCGCTGTCCGAGCCACGCAGTACGAGATGGCAGTCCGGGTTCCCACGGGTGTGCAGGATCGCCGGCGCACCGTCGTGGTCGATGCCGGTGAAGACGTGCGGTACGGCGGCCGCCTTGATCGCGTCGACCGCCGTGGCGATCGAACCGTCGGGCCGGTTCTTCATCCCGATCGGCATCGACAGACCCGACGACAACTGCCGGTGCACCTGGCTCTCGACGGTCCGCGCACCGATCGCGCCCCAGCCGACGGTGTCGGCGATGTACTGCGGCGTGATCGGGTCGAGGAACTCACAGCCGACCGGGAGGCCGAGTTCGGTGACCTGGACGAGCAGCTTGCGGGCGATCCGCAGCCCGCGGTTCACGTCGCCGGAGCCGTCCAGCCCCGGGTCGTTGATCAGGCCCTTCCAGCCGAGCGTCGAGCGGGGCTTCTCGAAGTACACCCGCATCACGACCAGCAGCCCGTCGGACAGCCGCTCCGCGACCGGCGCGAGGCGTTCGGCGTACTCGAGGGCCGCGTCGGCGTCGTGCACCGAGCACGGGCCGACGACGACCAGCAGGCGGTCGTCGGTGCCGTTGAGCACGTCGGTCACCGCCTGGCGGCCGGCGGCGACGGTACGGGCGAGCTCGTCACCGAGCGGGAACTCGTCGTGCAGCGCCTGCGGGGTGACCAACGGGACGGTCTTCTCGATCCGTCGGTCGACGACGCGGGTCTGCTCGCCCGGTTTCGGCAGGGTGTTCATGGTGGGGACCTTTCCGCCGGTCCGCTCGCGTTGCAGCGCAGGCAGCCGGCTGGAGATACGAGAAAAGGCAAGGACGGTTGTCCTTGCCTTCGTGCCGGCTCTGGTGTCTGCGGTGGGCGTCAGCGATCGGCTGAGTCGCCCGGCACCAAGGCCGGCCACTCAAAAAATCGCCAATAGCTGCGCTTCACGGGAACGACGATAGCACCATCACCGAGAACCACCGACCAGTAACCATCGGGTGGGTGCCTTCGTTGACTGCTGCAAGACGGGTCGAGACAGCGGGGAGTTGCAACAGGTGGTGAGGCCGCGGACCTTCGAGCTGGTTCGGTACCGGGATCCCAGTGGTGTGTCGGGGACGGGTGTGGTGGCGGAAGGGTGTGAGTTCACCGACGGTTCGGTGGCCCTGCGCTGGCGCGGTGACAACCCGGCGACCGCCGTCTGGCCGAACGTCGAGTCCATCCTGGCCGTGCACGGCCACCAGGGCGCGACCGAGATCCGCTGGATCGACGCTCCGAGGCCGCCGGGCAACCTGTTCGAGGAACTCCACCAGGTCCGGTCCGCGAACGCCGTCCCAGATCCGCTCACGCCGCCGCCCGGCCACCCTCGTGGATGGGCAGGGGCCCGACATCTGAGGTAGAACGTGGCCGTGATCCAGATCCACCATAGGCAGCGCCCATGCCCGTGACGCAGATCTACCTGGTCCGGCACGGTGAGCCGGACTACGCGCCGATCGACTCTCGCGGCTGGCCCGGCATGGCGGCCGACTCCGCCCCGCTCACCGCCGTCGGCAGGAAGCAGGCCGAGGAGCTCGCGGACCTGCTCTCCGGCATCCGCGCGACGTACCTGGTCAGCTCGCCGTTCACCCGCGCTCTGCAGAGCGCCGCGATCATCGGCCACCGGCTCGCGCTCGGCGTCAAGGTCGACCACGAGCTCCGCGACTGGCTCCCGGACCACACCGGGCTGTGGCGCAGCGCCGCCGACGTCCGCGCCGCACAGGCCGAGTTGGAGGCGTACGACGGCGAGTGGCCGGAAGGCATCCAGCGCCCGTGGGAGCCGCTGTCCCGGGTCCGCGAACGCGCCCTCGACGCGCTCGCCCGGCACACGGCCAGCACCGACGGACCGGTACTCGTAGTGACGCACGCGACGGTGATCCGGGCCTTGACCGGCGCGAAGGACACCGCGCACGGAGCCCACGAGTACTACCGCTACGAGGCCTGAAATCCCCGCCTGAAACGGCGCCTGGGCATCTGCACGTGCAGACGACTTTGCACCGTTAAAGTGACCTATGTCACATCTTCTGATGACGTGAACACGCTTTCCGCCTGAAAACCGCCGATTACGGCCCGCGACGTCCCCCTGTCGGCTCTCCGCGGTAACGATGCGCCCGAACTTCGAGACAACAAGGGTTGAACTACGTAAGAGATGAGCATAGTTTTCACCGAGCGCCCGTCCGCGCTCACGGTGAGTCAAGGAGGTTGCCATGTCGAGAGGGATGCCTCGCCTGCCCCGCCCGCTCATGGATCTGTGGGACTGGCAGTCACAAGCTGCTTGCCGGGATGTGAACCCGGAGCTCTTCTTCTCACCCGAATCGGAGCGTGGCGTTCGCAAACGCGCTCGCGAGATGGTGGCCAAGTCGCTCTGCGGCACCTGCCCGGTCCAGCCCGAGTGCCGGCAGCACGCGCTCTCGGTCGGTGAGCCGTACGGCGTCTGGGGCGGCACCACGGAGTCCGAGCGCGACAACCCCGTCCTGCCCGAGCACCGCAAGTCCGCGTAGCCGGTTCTTCGCCGACGCTGTGAGGCCTGTGCGAATCAGGCCTTACCGTCGTCCGCCTCGGTGTCCGGGTCGACGTCCTTGGGCTTCTCCTCGGGCTCCGGCGGCTGCACGGTCGTCCGCGGGTCCCGGTAGCGGTCCAGCGACTTGAGGAAGTCCGGATCGTCGTCGGGCGCCATCGGCCGGGAAGCCGGTGGCGACGCGGGCCGTCGTACGGCGGCCTCCGGACGGCTGACCTGGGTGCGCGACATCAGCAGCCAGACGATCGGCCCGGCGAACGGGACGAACACGATCAGGATGATCCACACCAGCTTCGGCAGGTGCGGCACGTCCTCGTCGGGCGTCTGGATGCAGGAGAACAGCGCGTACACGGTCAGCACCAGGCTGATCAGGAACGGCAGGAATCGAACCACGGTCCAACAGTACGGCCCGTGGTGTCTCAGCGTGCGGAAGCGGTGAGTCCCCGCGCGCGGAGGACGCTGTTCTCGAGCGGGCGGAAGACGAGCAGTTCGATGCCGACGCCGACCACGAAGATCAGCACGATGCCGGCGAACACCATCGAGATGTCGGACAGCGACATGCCGTTGTGCAGGAACTGGCCGAGGCCCTCGCCGAGTTCGGGCGAGGTCGCGATCAGCTCCGCCGCCATCAGCGACCGCCACGAGAACGCCCAGCCCTGCTTGAGGCCGCCGAGGAACCCGGGCAGCGCGGCCGGCAGCAGGATGTACCGGATGCCGCCCCAGCGCCCGGCGCCGAGGGCCTTGCCGACCCGCGGCAGGATCGGCGGCACCTGGTCCAGCCCGGACACCAGCCCGTTCGCAATCGACGGCACCGCGCCGAGCAGCACGACCCAGTAGATCGCGCGGTCGTTGATCCCGAACCACAGGATCGCGGCCGGTACCCACGCCACCGAGGGCAGGCTCTGCAGTCCGGAGACGAGCGGCCCGATGCCACGGCGTACCACCGGCAGGTTCGCGATCGCGAGCCCGAGCGGTACGGCGATCAGCAGCGAGAACGCGAAGCCGATCACGGCCCGGTGCACCGACACCCAGAACAGCCCGAGGATGTCGCCGCTGGACAGGACCTGCCAGAGCTGGCTCCACACCGCGGCCGGCGCGGGCAGCTTGTACTCGGGCCAGAACGCCGCCGCCCACAACGCCTGCCAGATCGCCACGAAGAGAACAATCGCGCCGATCGGCGGCAGGACGCGCGCGGCGATCCGGCGGAGACGTGAGCCCTCGACCGCGTGCACCGGCGTGTCGAGCGCGTCGAGGCCGGCCTCGACCGCGTCCTCTTCCTGCAGGTCAAGCTGCGGCATGGCTGCTGATCACCTTTCGCAGCGCGGTGTTGATCTCGTCGACCGTCGCGGGCGTGTCGTCCTCGACATCCCACTCACGGACCACGCGCCCCGGCCGCGACGACAGCAGTACGACGCGCTGCCCGAGCCGCACGGCCTCGCGGACGTCGTGCGTGACGAACAGGATCGCCGTACCGGTGGCGCGCCAGATGCGCAGCAGCTCGCCCTGCAGGACGTCGCGCGTGATCGCGTCGAGCGCCGAGAACGGCTCGTCCATCAGCAGCAACGACGGCTTGCCCGCATCCGCACTGTCGGTGGTCGAGGCGAGCGCACGGGCCAGCGCGACCCGTTGCCGCATGCCACCGGACAGCTCGTGCGGGCGCTTGTCGCCGAGGCCCTTGAGCCGCACCAACTCGAGCAACTCGGCGGCCTTCGCCCGCCGCTGCGCCTTGGGTACGCCGGCCATCCGCAACGGAAGCTCGACGTTCCCGGCCGCCGTCAGCCACGGCATCAGCGCGGCCTCCTGGAACACGACGGCGGGCCGCGACGAGTTCAGCTCGATCGTCCCGGCGGTCGGCCGGTCGAGGCCGGCGACCAGGTTCAGCAGCGTGGACTTGCCGCACCCGGACGCGCCGAGCAGGCAGACGAACTCGCCGCCGCGCACCTCGAGGTCCACGCCGTCCAGCGCGACCACCGCCTTGCGGCCGCTGCCGAACGCCTTGCCCACCTGGTGAAACCGCACCGGGCTCAACTGATCCGGCCGGGTCGACACATCAGCATCCACGGTCACGGTCATGTCCCCACTCCCCTACTTTGCGTCGAGGCCGGCGGCGTCGACGGCGGGCTTGCCCGCCTTGGCGAGTACTGCGTTCAGCGGGCCGAGGTCCGCGAAGCCGGCGACGTTCGGCGCCTGCTTGGCGATGCCCGCGGTGACCTGGTCCTTGGCCAGCTGCGGGAACGTGCTCGCGACCGGGTCCGCGGTGATCTGGATGTGCTCGAACGCGCGGTCGATGACGGCCGGCTTCAGCGCCTTGCCGGTCGCCGCCTTCAGCTGCGCGTTCACGACGGTCTTCGCGTCGGCGGTGTTCGCCGTACTGAAGTCGATCGCGGCGACCAGCCCGGTCAGCAGGGCCTTCACGGTCTCCGGGTGCTCCTGCAGGAACTGCGTACGGACGATCAGCACCGTGGTCGGGAACTTCCCGTTCGGCCACAGCGAGGCCTCGTCGAGCAGGACCTTGGCGCCGGCGTCCAGGACGAGCCGCGACGACCACGGCTCGGGCAGCCAGGCCGCGTCGACGTCGCCCTTCTTGAAGGCGTCGAGCGTCTGCGCGTTCTCCAGGTTCGTGACCTTCACCTTGCCGGTGAGGTTCTGCCCGGCGAGCCACTTCTTCAGCGACACGTCCTGGGTGTTGCCGAGCTGCGGTGTGACGACGGTCTTGCCGATCAGGTCCGCGGGCTTGGTGATCGACGGCTTCACCACGAGCTGCGCGCCGCCGGACGTCGTACCGGCGATCAGCCGGACCGCTTCGCCGTTCGACTTCGCGTACGCGTTGATCGCGGGGCCGGAGCCGATGAAGCCCGCGTCCAGCGAGCCGCCGAGCAGCGCGCCGACTTCTTCGGGGCCGGCGTTGAACTTGGTCGGCACGAGCTTGGTGGTGCCGAGCTCCTTGGCGAACAGGCCCTTGCCGAGGCCGATCAGCGCGGCGGCGTGCGTGACGTTCGGGAAGTAGCCGAGCCGCAGCTCGGTCGCGGGGCCCTTGTCGGACGAGGCGGCCTGGGTGGCGTCGCTGCCCCCGGCGCGGGAGCAACCCGCCGCGGCGGCGGTGAGTGCGAGGGTGGCGGCGAGCAGGCGGAACGGGCGAATGGCGGAGATACGCACGAGGGACCCTTTGGTCTCGGAGGTGGTTGTGACGGGGGCTGGAGCGGCGCCGCCGGTCAACAACCTGCCGAGTTCACGCGCAGCAGATCGACGTGCCGGCGCCGGGTGAGGGCGTCTCCGGGCGCGTTGGTGATGATCTGCATAGGACTATGAAAGCGGACAAAGTCAAGCAACCTGCTCTGGTTTCGCGATGTGAGACGAGAAATCGAATGCCGGATGCGGTCACAAGGGTTGAACCGCGCGGAACCCGCTCATACGGTCGTCAGCGTGCTGACTCCACGCTCCCTCAGGACCGAGTACGCCGTTCAGCCGCTCGGCGTCGACGTACCGCGCCCGCGCTTCAGCTGGGTCGCCGACGCGCCCGGGTACGGCGCCACGCAGACGGCGTACCAGGTGCTGGTCGCGTCCGCGCCGGAGCTGCTGACGCCGGAGCGCGCCGACGTGTGGGACTCGGGCAAGGTCGAGTCGGCGAAGACCTTCGGGATCGCGTACGACGGGCCGGCCGCGGCGCGGACGCGGTACCACTGGACCGTCCGGCTGAACGAGGGCGACTGGGCCGAGCCGTCGTGGTTCGAGACGGGGCTGCTCGACGAGGGGTTCGGGACCGCACAGTGGATCGGCGGGGCGACACAGTCGGCACCGCTGCTCCGGCGCGGGTTCGCGGTCGACGGGACGGTCCGGCGGGCGCGGCTGTACGCGAGCGGCCTCGGGTACGCCGACCTGCGGCTGAACGGTCACGCGGTGAGCGACGCGGTCCTCGATCCGGGCTTCACGGCGTACGACCGCACCGTTCTGTATGTGACCCACGACGTCACCGGCCTGCTACAGGCAGGTGACAACGTCGTCGGGGCCGAGCTCGGGCGCGGGTTCTTCGGGCTGACCTCGGTGAACGTCTGGCGCTGGCACGACACCCCGTGGACGGCCGACCCGCGGCTGGTCGCACGCCTCGTGATCGAGTACGACGACGGCCGGGTGGCCGAGGTGGTCACGGACGAGGCGTGGCGGATCACCGGCGGGCCGACGTTGTCCGACTCGCTGTACACCGGCGAGACCTACGACGCCCGCCGCGCGCTGCCCGGGTGGGACGCGCCCGGCTTCGACGACGCGTCGTGGTCCGCGGCCACGGTGGTCGAGGCACCTCGCGGGACGCTGCGGGCGCAGGCCCACGAGCCGATCCGGGTGATCGAGACGGTCGACCCGGTCGAGGTGACCGAGGTCCGGCCGGGCGTCTGGATCGCGGACTTCGGCCGCACCGTGGCCGGCTGGACCGAGCTCGAGGTGACCGCGGCGGCCGGCACCACGATCACGCTGACGCACGGCGAGACGGTTGCCGACGGCAACGTGGCGGCCTGGAACGTGCACGTCGACGGCGACCGGATCCAGCGCGACGAGTACATCGCGGCCGGCACCGGCGTCGAGACCTGGGAGTCGCGGTTCTCCTACAAGGGCTTCCGGTACGTGCAGCTCGAAGGGGCGCCGGCCCGGCTGCGGATGCGGGTGGTGAACTCCGACGTCGCGGCGGTGACCAGCTTCGAGTCGTCGCAGCCGCCGTACGAGCAGTTCGAGCACGCGATGCGGCGGACGATCCTGAGCAACCTGCACGGCATCCCGACGGACACGCCGTACTTCGAGAAGAACGGCTGGACCGGCGACGCGCAGGTCGGTACGCCGACGATGCTCGCGACCCTCGACCTGGCCCGGTTCTTCACCAAGTGGCTCGGCGACATCCGCGACAGCCAGGCGGACTCCGGTCAGCTGCCGGTGATCGTGCCGACCAGCGGGTGGGGCTTCACCGACCTCTCCCCCGCGACCGAGTGGCCGACGGTCTACCCGTTCCTGCTCCGCGAGATGTACCGCTGGTACGGCGACGACCGGCTGCTGCGCGAGCACTGGGACTCGCTGACCCGGTACCTCGCCTGGGAGCTGGACCGGGTCGAGGACGGGCTGTCGGTGAGCGTGCTCGGCGACTGGCTGCCGCCCGGGTTCGGCGACGGCCCGGCGCCGGAGGACCGGCGGCTGACGGGTACGGCGTACCTCTACCGGGCGTGCGTGGTGGCGGCCGAGATCGGCGCGGTGATTGGAGAGCCCAACGAGTACCACAAGGCGGCGGGTGAGCTCGCGAACGGGCTGAACCGGGCGTTCCTGGACCGCGAGGCCGGCCGGTACCGGTCGGCCGACGACCCGGACTACCGGCAGACGTCGAACGCGGTCCCGCTGGCGTTCGGGATCGTGCCGGACGACCTGGTCGCGAAGGTCGCCGAGGGTCTGGCGGCGGACGTGACTGCGCGCGGATTCCACCTGAACACCGGGTGTCTCGGCGTCGGCGTCCTGCTGCCGGTACTGACCGCGCACGGGTACGGCGACGTGGCGACGAAGGTCGCGCTGCAACGTAGCTACCCGAGCTGGGGGTACTGGTTCGACCTCGGCGCGGACACGATGTGGGAGAAGTGGGAGGACGACTCGCGGTCGCGCAACCACTACTTCCAGGGCACGGTCGTGCAGTGGATCTTCGAGAACGTCGCCGGGCTGCGGGTGGTCGACGCCGGCTGCGAGCGGATCGTCGTACGGCCGGACGCGCGCGCCGAGGTGGACTCGGCGAGCATCCGCACCGAGACGATCCGCGGACGGGTGGCGGTCTCGTGGCAGCAGACGGGGAGCGTGCTCTCGCTCGACGTGCAGGTCCCGGTCGGTACGAGGGCCGAGGTGTACGTCCCGTCGGCGCGGGCGGCCGACGTGGACGCCGTACCGCGGTCGTACGCCGGATCGTCGTCCTCCGCGGACGGGTACACCGTCTACACCGTCGGCGCCGGGCGGTGGTCGTTCACGAGCCGGTCCGCTTCGTGAACAGGAGGTCGCGGACGTCGCGGCCTTCCGCCTGGGCGCGGGACTCGAACTTGGTCACCGGCCGCCATTCGGGGCGTGGGGCCCAGCCGTCATACGAGTTGCGCAGCGACGGCTCGGCGGCGCCGATCTCCAGCATCCGGTCCGCGTAGTCCGCCCAGTCCGTTGCCAGGTGCAACGTTCCGCCAGGCTGCAGGCGGGACGCGATCAGCGCGACGAACGGCGCCGTCACCAGGCGGCGCTTGTGGTGCCGCTTCTTCGGCCACGGGTCCGGGAAGTAGACCCGTACGCCGGCCAGCGTGCCCGGGGCGACGTGGTCGCGCAGGAAGTCGAGCGCGTCGCCCTGCAGCAGGCGGACGTTCTCGAGGTCGTACTTCTCCACCCAGAGCATCAGCTGGCCGAGACCGGCCGGGTAGACCTCCGCGGCCAGGTGGTTGACCTCCGGGGCGGCGACCGCGAGCTGGGCGGTCGCCTCACCCATCCCGGAACCGATCTCCAGCACGGTCGGCGCTTCCCGGCCGAACCACTCGCCCAGGTCGACGACGCCGGTCGGCAGGTCCTCTTGGGTGCGCCCCAGCTCCGGCCAGTGCGACTCCCAGACGCGTTGCTGCCCAGCCGTCATCCGCACACTGCGGCGAACGGTGCTGAACACACCCGCTTGCCTGACCTGATCCGTTGCTCCCACCAGGTGGATTCTACGAGAACTGCAAGGTGCGCCCGGTCTCGAGGTAGGTCTTCAGGTTGGCGAGGATCGGGCCCCAGCCGTTGCGCCAGCCCTCGACGGTGTCCTCGGCGATCTCGTCGTGCACGACCTGGAGCTTCACCACGGTTTCGCTGCGTGGCTCGATCGTGAACGTGACCCGGCTCGGGATCTGCTCGCCGGTGGAGACCTCGTTCTTGAAGGTGTACGCGAGCGTCTTCGGCTCGTCGTACACCAGGACCTCGCCGGAGTCGGTGAGGCTGTCGTCGGCGCTGTCGTAGAACCGGACCGGCGAGCCGACGGTCCAGTCGGACTCGATCCGGCGGCCGAACCAGTACAGCTGGGTGAACGCCCCCGAGGTGAGGGCCGCCCACAACTTCTCCGGAGTGGTCTGGATGTAGGTCAGGTGGATCATGGCCGGTTTGCTCATAGGTTCTCCTCCAGGGCTGCCTTCAGGGCGCTGAGGGCGCGGAGCTTGTCGCGCTCGTAGTTGCTCAGCCACCGTTCGGCGATCTCGTTGATCGGTACCGGGTTCAGGTAATGGAGCTTGTGCCGGCCGCGCTTGACCGTGACGACGAGGTTCGCGTCCTCGAGGATCCGCAGGTGTTTGGTGACGCCTTGCCGGGTCAGCTCGGGCAGCAGCTCACACAGTTCCTGCAGGTTCTGCCCGTTCCGCTCCCGCAGAGCATCCAGCAACCGCCGCCGCCCCTCGTCGGCCAACGCCTTGAACACCAGCTCCACACCCCGACAATAGGCAACTAAAAGGTTGCCTGTCAATGCTGCGTACCGAAGGACGGGTAGTGGTCGGCTCCGGCGCGCGGGCGCAGGCGGGGGACCTGCCCAGAACGGCGCCGGAGCGGGAGTACTACCCGTTCTTCGGTACGGGTCAGTCGTCCCAGAAGAGGTGGGCGACGGTGTTGTGGGCGCGGCGGGTGGTGCGCAGGTAGTCGTCGGCGAAGCGGCCGGACTCGCCGGGCGGGTAGCCGCAGATGCGGGCGACCGCGGCCAGGTCGCGGGGGTCCTGCGGGAGCGAGTCGCCGGGGCGGGCGCGGACCAGCATGATCGCGTTCCGGATCCGGCTGGCCATCTCCCACGCGGCGCTCAACGTGTCCGCCTCGGACGGGTCGACGAGGTTCGCCTCGACGCCGGCCCGGAGCGCGCCGAGGGTCCGGGTGGTCCGGAGGGTCGGCACGCGGTGCGCCTCGCGGAGCTGGAGCAGCTGGACCGTCCACTCGATGTCGGCCAGCCCGCCGCGGCCGAGCTTGGTGTGGGTGGCCGGGTCGGCGCCCCGCGGCAGGCGTTCGGCGTCGACCCGTGCCTTGATCCGGCGGATCTCCATCACGTCCCGCTCACTGATCCCGTTCTCCGGGTAGCGCAGCGGGTCGATCAGGTCGCGGAACGACCGACAGAGGTCCGCGTCCCCGCACAACGGATCGGCCCGCAACAACGCCTGCGCCTCCCACACCGCCGACCAGCGTGCGTAGTACGAGGCATACGACGCGAGCGTCCGGACCAGCGGACCCTGCCGGCCCTCCGGCCGGAGGTCCGCGTCGATCGCGACCGCCGGATCGGCCCCGGGCAGCGCGAGCATCCGGCGCAGCTCGGTCGCCGCCTGGATCGCGAAGTCGGTCGCCTGCTTCTCGTCCGCGCCCGGCAGCGGGTCGTGCACGAACATCACGTCGGCGTCACTGCCGTACCCGAGCTCGTGCCCGCCGAACCGTCCCATCGCCACGATCGACATCCGCGTCGGCTCGGGCTCGCCCTTCGCGACGGCCTTGCGCGCGACCTCGAGAGCGGTCGTCAGCGTGCCGACCGAGATGTTGGTCAGCGCCTCCCCCACGGCCTCCACGTCCAGCTCGCCGGACAGGTCGGCGGCCGCGGTACGGAACAGTTCACGCCGGCGTACGGCGCGAATCGCGGCGATCGCCGCCTCCGGTGCGTCCTGCCGGCGGGCGGCCGCCGACATCTCGGTCAGCAGCCCGTCCAGCGTGCGGGGCGTCAGTTCGCGTTCGTCGGCGAGCATCGCGGTCGCCTCGGGGGCGCGTTGCAGCAGGTCGACGGCGTACCGGCCGCTGGCCAGCAGGTGGGCGAGCCGCTCGGCGGACGCGCCCTCGTCGCGGAGCTGGCGCAGGTACCACGGCGTGGAGCCGAGTGCGTCCGAGATCGTCCGGAACGCCAGCAGCCCGGCGTCCGGGTCGGGCGACTCCGCGAACCAGCCGAGCATCGCGGGCAGCAACGCCCGCTGGATCGACGAGCGCCGCGACACCCCTTCGGACAGCGCCTCGATGTGCCGCAGCGCCGACGCGGGGTCGACGTACCCGAGGGCCGTCAGGCGCTGCTTCGCCGCCTCGGGCGTGAGCCGTACCTCGTCCCCCGGGATCCGCGCGACCGCGGCGAGGAGCGGGCGGTAGAACAGCTTCTCGTGCAGGCGGCGTACCTCGAGCGCGTGCTTCTTCCACGCGGCGGTGAGGTCGGTGACCGGGTTCTTCGTGAAGCCGAGCGAGCGCCCGAGCCGGCGCAGGTCGGCCTCGTCGTCGGGGACCTGGTGGGTACGGCGGAGGCGGTACAGCTGGATGCGGTGCTCCATCGACCGGAGGAAGCGGTACGCGTCCGCGAGGACGGCGCCGTCCGTGCGGCCGACGTACCCGCTCTTCGTCAGGGCCTCCAGCGCGACCAGCGTCGTACCGCTGCGGACCGACTCGTCGCTGCGGCCGTGGACGAGCTGCAGGAGCTGTACGGCGAACTCGACGTCGCGCAGCCCTCCCGGGCCGAGCTTCAGCTGCCGGTCGACGTCCGCGGCCGGGATGTGGTCGATGACGCGCCGGCGCATCGCCTGGACGTCGTCGACGAAGCCCTCCCGGTCCGCGGCGGACCAGGCCAGGTCGCCGATCTTCTCGGTGTACTCGCGGCCGAGCGCGGCGTCGCCGGCCACCGGGCGGGCCTTGAGCAGCGCCTGGAACTCCCAGGTCTTCGCCCAGCGCTGGTAGTACGCGAGGTGGCTGTCGAGTGTGCGGACCAGCGGGCCGGACTTGCCCTCGGGCCGGAGTGCGGCGTCGACCGGCCAGAGCGTGCCTTCGCCGGTGTGCGCCGAGCAGATCCGCATCGCGGCTGCGGCCAGCTGGGTCGCGGTCTTCAGCGCCGGAGCCTCCGGGTCGCCCTCCAGCGGCTCGGCGACGAACAGTACGTCGACATCGCTGACGTAGTTGAGCTCCCGGCCACCACACTTGCCCATGGCAATGATCGCGAGCCGGCAGTCGGCGGCGCCGGGGTGCGCGGCGAAGTACTCGTTCCGGGCGATGTGCAGCGCGGTCTCCAGGGCGCCGCCGGCGAGGTCCGCGAGGACGGCGGCGACCTCGTCGACGAGCAGGCCCTCGGCGAGGTCACGGGCCGCGAGCCGGAGCAGCAGCCGCCGGTACTCGACCCGGAGCGCGTCGATCGGACTGTCCGCGTCGATCGCGGTGGCGAGCCGGGCCGCGACGTCGTCGAGCGTCGGCCGGGTGCCGGCCAGGGCCGGATCGGCGAGGTCGTACCAGTGCCGCGGGTGCACGCTGAGGTGCCGGCCGAGCGCCTCGCTGGCGCCCAGTACGTAGACGAGCCGGCGGCGGAAGTCGGCGTCCATCTCGAGCGTGCGGGCGAACGCGGCGATGTCGTGCCCGTGCCGGTGCAGCGCCTCGGCCATCGTGCAGAGCCCGAGCAGCGCGAGGTCCGGGTCGGCGCACTCCGACAGCGTCGTGATCAGCTGCTCGGTCGCCATCGGGCTGTGCGAGTCGAGGGCGTCCAGGTTCTCCAGCATGCCGGCCGCCCGTCGCGGGTCCTCGAACCCGAGCCGGACCAGCCGTCCCTCCCACGACCCTCTCCGACCCTCAGCCACCCCCGCAGGCTACCCAACCGCGCGCCGTCCCGAACCGGCGGTCGGGGAAAGTCTCAACTGGATTGCAAGGAATACACGGTGTCGTGTAGCGGATTCGCTGAGTAGTCGGCATGATGGCTGTCCATGGTCATGATGACGGGCTCGCTCGCCGTGCGCGGCACGGTGGTGTGGTTGACGCCCCAGCAGGGCGGACGCGTGTCCGGGCCGCCGGAACCGGACTACGACTACGACTACACCGCGACAGCCTATCTGCCGCCGCGGACCCCGGAGGACGGGCAGGCCGGGGTCGCGCTCCGCCGGTTCGCGCCCGGCGCCTGGCGGACGCCCGCCGAGGGGATTCTCGTGCCCGGCAAGGGAAACCGCGCCCAGCAGGTGATCCCCGGCTGCATCGTGGTGCTCACCGAAGGCGTACGCCCGGTCGGCCTCCTCACCGTCGAGGAGGTCACTCCACTGTCCGACGACAGTACGCCGGCCGCCCCCGCCGTACCGGACTATCCGGTGGTCCGGTACGACGCCGACGCCCCGGCGCCCGCGGAACCGCCGTACCGGCACTCCACCGCGGCCGCGCGCTGGACGTCGACGCATGGCTCGGACCTACAACTGACTGAGTGATTCTGCTCATGCGCCGCCCGTCGGCAGCCCCGACGATCGGTGCATGACGAAACGCATCCAGCCCCAGCAGACCGCAGCGTTCTACGCCCAGGCCGTCGCCTCGTTCGGCATCTCGCTGACCTCGATGGCGATCGGCCTGGTCTACCTCCCGGCCGCACCGTGGGTGCGCGCTTTCCTCACCCTCGGCCTGCTGTACGTCGTCACCTCGACGGTCGTGCTCTGCAAGGTGGTCCGCGACCGCCAGGAGGTCTCCGAGGTCAGCAGCCGCGTCGACCAGGCCCGCCTGGACAAACTCCTCACCGAACACGACCCGTTCAAGGTCGACGCCGCCTAGAGGACTGGCAGCAGCTTGTTCAGCTCGAACGGGGTGACCTGGCGGCGGTAGTCGAGCCACTCGGCGCGCTTGTTCCGGAGGAAGAAGTCGAAGACGTGCTCGCCGAGGGTCTCGGCGACGAGTTCGCTGTCCTCCATCGCGCTGATCGCCTCCGCCAGGCTGCCCGGCAGCGGCTTGATCCCGAGGGCCTTGCGCTCGCGGGAGGTGAGGGACCAGATGTCCTCCTCGACCTCCGCGGGCAGTTCGTACCCCTCCTCGATGCCCTTCAGGCCGGCGGCGAGCATCAGCGCGAACGCGAGGTACGGGTTCGCCGCCGAGTCGAGCGACCGGAACTCGACCCGCGACGACTGGCCCTTGTGCGGCTTGTACATCGGCACCCGGACCAGCGCGGACCGGTTGTTGTGCCCCCAGGACACGAACGACGGCGCCTCGTCGCCGACCGCGAGCCGCTTGTACGAGTTCACCCACTGGTTCGTCACCGCGGTGATCTCGCCGGCGTGGTGCAGCAGCCCGGCGATGAACGCCCGCCCGGTCTTGGACAGCTGGTACTGCGCGCCACCCTCGAAGAACGCGTTCCGGTCGCCCTCGAACAGCGACATGTGGGTGTGCATCCCCGACCCTGGCTGGTCGGACAGCGGCTTCGGCATGAACGACGCGTAGATGCCCTGCGACAGCGCCACCTCCTTCACCACGACGCGGAACGTCATGATGTTGTCGGCGGTCGACAGCGCGTCGGCGTACCGCAGGTCGATCTCCTGCTGGCCCGGCCCGCCCTCGTGGTGGCTGAACTCGACCGAGATGCCCATCGACTCGAGCATCGTGATCGCCTCGCGGCGGAAGTCGTTGCCGATCCCCTGCGGCGTGTGGTCGAAGTACCCCGACGAGTCGACCGGCTCCGGCGTCGTACCGGGCGCGCCGGTGAGCGACTTGAACAGGTAGAACTCGATCTCCGGGTGCGTGTAGAACGTGAACCCGAGGTCGGCGGCCTTCGACAGCGTCCGCTTCAGCACGTGCCGCGGGTCGGCGAACGACGCGGACCCGTCCGGCATGTTGATGTCGCAGAACATCCGCGCGGTGCCCATCGTCTCGCCGCGCCAGGGCAGGATCTGGAACGTCGACGGGTCCGGCTTGGCCAGCATGTCGGCCTCGGTCACCCGGGCGAACCCCTCGATCGCCGACCCGTCGAACCCGAGCCCCTCCGCGAACGCGCTCTCCAGCTCGGCCGGCGCCACCGCCACCGACTTCAGGAACCCGAGTACGTCGGTGAACCAGAGCCGCACGAAGCGTACGTCGCGCTCCTCCAGCGCGCGCAGCACGAACTCCTGCTGCTTGTCCATCAGTCCACCTCTCGTCCGGGTCTGCGGAGACTTCTCACAGTGTGCCCCGCGCTTGTTAAGCAGACGTTACGTGCCCGTCCGGACAGCGCACCGTTCAGGGCCTAGCGTGTCTGTTCGTGCAGACGATCTTCCACGCCGCCCTGATCGTGGCCGGTGTGCTCTGCCTCAGCGACCTGATCGTCGGCACCGCGCGGTTCGTCCAGTCGCTGCGCCGGAAACGACCGGCCGAGCGGGACGTCCTCGGCCGCCGGTGGCTGCCGATCCCGGAGCTCGGGTTCGGCATGGTCGCGTTCTGCTGCCCTGGCCTGGTGACGCTCGGGCTGCGGCATCAGGACGCCACCGACCTGCCGACCCGGCAGATCCTGCTCGCCGCGCTGGTCTTCGGGTACGCCGGTGCCGTGCTGTCCCGGGTCGTCCGGACCCCGGGCCCCGGCGGGCGCCGGTTCAAGCTACGCGCCGGCCTGCTGCTCGGCCTGCCGGCCGTGTTCGGGCTGGTCTTCGGCCTGTCGGGCATCGCGGTCTGACCGCCGGGCCTGCCACCACGGCACGATCCGCTCCAGCGGCGCGAACGCGAGCCAGCACACCACTGTCGGCAGGAAATGGATCAGCAGGATCGCCGTGTTCGCCGCGTGGAACCCGAGGAAGAACAGCGCCCCGAACAGTTGCCAGCGGCCCTTGAGCCAGAGGATCACCGGCGAGCAGAACTCCCCGACGATGCCGACCCACTGCATCACGTGCAGCATCCACGGATAGTGCAGCAACCATTCCCCGACCGGGTGCGGCCGGCGCACGATCGCCCACGTCAGTACGGCGCTCCCGGGCCAGGTCAGCGCCCACCCGGCACTGCGCAGCTTCGCGACCGCGGACAGGAAGTACGTCGCGATCACGCACAGCTGGACGCACCGGATCACCCACCCGGCCGCCTCCGACGTCGTCTGATCGCCGTACGACGCCCGGCCGACCGTCGGCAGCACCCACAACGCGATCACGAGCGCGAGGTGGTCGTGGTCCACCTTGCCGTCGCTCATCCCGATCAGCACCCACCAGGTGAACGCGGGCGCGACGATCCAGCCGGCGATCCGCGGGAACCGGTTCGTCGCGGCGATCAGGCAGGCGACGACGAGCACGACGTACAGCGCGGTGGTGTTGGCGACCGACGGCTTCGGAAGGTCGAGCAAACGGGCCAAGAGCAACGGTTGGTACAGCCCGGGGTGCTCGCCCTTGTCGCGGGTGTCCCGGACGAACGCGTGCATGTCCAGGATCACGAACAGGTACAGGATCGTCCGCAGCCAGGCGATCCGCGCCACCGCGATCGCGGGAGTGAACCAGTTCATCGGCGTGCCTCCCAGGTCGCCAGGACCTGCGAGGCCGGCGGTCCGTCGACGCGGCCGTCCACCAGCTGGGTCGTGTCGCGGATCAGTTGCAGCTTCACGTACTTCGGCTTGTCCGGGTGCTTGCGCGCCCACCCGTCCGCGACCTGCTGGAGCAGCGACGGGTTCTTCTGGATCTCCCCGGCGCGGGCCTCGATCTCGGCGCGCGCGACCCCGGCGCCCTCGATGTTCAGCGGTACGTCGACCGTCGTACCGGCGTCGGTGACCGCGCTGATCCGGGTGTAGTCGATCGTCGCGTCGTCCGGGACCGACATCGCGTACTGCGACATCGGGCCGAACGGCCACGCGTCGTCGCTGGCGCGGACCGATCCGTTGATCAGCAGGCCGACGCCGGCGACCGCGACCGCGATCCGTACTCCCTTGCCGACCCGCCCCAGTCGCACGTGTTCACCGTCAGTCACGCCCGCCATTACACCATTCCGGTTTGGAGGCCCCGCGCGTAGGGAATTTTCCTATACATGACCGCCCCAGAAAATATCCAACGTGCCCGGGTGTCCCGGCGTACCCTGCTCGGCGCGAGCGCCGGCGGCGTACTGCTCGGCGGCATCACCCTGCCGACAGCAGCACACGCGGCGCCGGCGCCGCGCTGCTACACGCGCACCGAGTGGTCGGCGCGCCCGCCCAAGTCCCCCACCCAGGTGATCGGCAAGCCCGACCACATCGTCATCCACCACACCGCGAGCCCGAACGTCACCGATTACTCGTTGGCCGCGGCGTACAAGGTCCAGCACTGGATCCAGGACCTGCACATGGACACCAACGGCTGGATCGACATCGGCAACCAGCTCACGATCAGCCGCGGCGGCTTCCTGATGGAGGGCCGCAGCCAGTCGCTGCCCGCGATCAACACCGGCAAGAACGTGCTCGGTGCGCAGACCGCGAACAACAACAGCCACACGATCGGGATCGAGCACGAAGGCATCTACGTCAGCGAGGACGTACCGGTCGCGCTGTTCGACATGTCGGTACTGACGTGCGCCTGGCTGTGCACGAAGTACGGCCTCGACCCGCACACGGCGATCGTCGGGCACCGCGACTACAACACGACCCAGTGCCCGGGCGACGTGTTCTACGCCCGGCTGCCGGAGCTGCGGGACCGGGTCGCGGCCGTTCTGCTCGGCTGATGTCAAAGTGACGGTGGGTGCTCCGACCGTTGGGTGACAGCACCCGGACGAAGGAGCACTCACATGTCACAGCTTCGGATTCACAACTTCGCGGTCTCCCTGGACGGCTTCGGCACCGGCGAGGGCCAGTCCAGGGAGACGCCGTTCGGTCACGCCGGCGAACGGCTGCACGAGTGGCTCGTCGGCACCCGGTTCTTCCACGCGATGAGCGGCGAGGCCGGCGGTACGCAGGGCGTCGACAACGCGTTCGCCGAGCAGCACGAGCCCGGTATCGGGGCCGAGATCATGGGCGCGAACAAGTTCGGCCCGCCCGGCTGGCAGGACGACCCCGACTGGAAGGGCTGGTGGGGTCCGAACCCGCCGTTCCACTCGCCGGTCTTCGTGCTCACCCACCGGCCGCGGCCGTCGGTCGAGATGGAGGGCGGTACGACGTTCCACTTCGTCGACGCGACGCCCGCCGAGGTGCTCGCGCAGGCGCAGGCGGCGGCAGGTGATGGCGACGTACGGCTGGGTGGTGGGGCGACGGTGATCCGCGAGTTCCTGGCCGCGGGGCTGGTCGACTACATGCACCTGGCCGTGGTGCCGATCGTGCTCGGGCGCGGCGTGCGGGTGTGGGACGGCCAGGAGGCGCTCGAGGACCGCTTCGACATCGAGGCGGTGTCTGCTCCGGACGGCGTCACGCATTTGACCTTCACGCGTAAGAACGGGTCCGGTAGGTGATGCGGCGGATCAGGAGCTCGAACGGGCCGCGGTAGTTCGCACGCCGCATCCGGTCGGCCAGCAGTACGGTCCCGAGCCACGTCGCGACGGCGAGGATCGCAGTCGTGGTCGTGGTGAGGGTGTTCGAGAGATCGAGCAGGTACGGCGTGAACACCACGGCCCAGACGACCGACTGGGACAGGTAGCACGTCAGCGACCGCTGTCCGACGGCGGCGATCGTCCGGGTGATCGGTCGTTCGCCGACCCGGTGGGCGACCAGCACCAGGAGGGCGGCGTACCCGAAGCCGCCGAACACACCGGTTGCGTCGTGCAACGGTCCGAGGATCGTCAGCGCGTGGTCACTCGGTCGGCTCAGGACGCCGCCGACGACGAGCGACATCGGCAGCGCGCCGGCGACCGCGATCGAGATGCCGAGCAGGGCGGTGGTGCGGAGCAGGACGAGATGCTCGGCGGGGCGTTCGAGGATACGGCGGCGGCCGGCCCAGAGGCCGATCACGAACGGTGTCACGAAGCCGATCCAGCCAAGGCCTGCGATGAAGGGCTGCACCGTGATGCGCTCCGCGAACTGGTCGAGGAAGCTGGTCGGCAGCATCGACGGGTCGGGACCGTCGGTGGACGCGGCGAGCGCGTCGTTGCTCGGGAGTGCCGTGAGGATCAGCACGAACGCGGCGAGGACGAACAGCCAGCGGTCCTTCCAGCTCAGGACCACGACGCCGAGGAACAGCAGCACGCCGTACGCCGCGAGGATGTCGCCGACGTAGAGCAGTATCGCGTGGGCGAAACCGAGCACGACCAGGACGAGACTGCGGCGCCAGAGCAGCGTGCGGATACCGCGGTCGTCGGTGCCGGTCTCGCGTTGGCGGCGGACGATCTGGGCCACGCCGTACCCGAAGAGGACGCCGAACATCGGGAACGCGCGGCCGTCGACGAAGGTCGCGATCAGCGTGCCGAGGATCCGGTCGAGCGGCGAGCCGCCGGTCGGGAAGCCGCCGAAGTACGCGGCGCCGGCAACGAAGTAGTGCGAGTTCGCCAGCGCGATGAACAGCAGCATCAAACCGCGGGCGAGGTCGGGGCCGAGGGCGCGTTCGCCCAGTCCGGTCGGGCCGCTCTCGGTGCTCATGCCCACCAGTCAACCCGCCGCGGAACCGGGGTCACATCCGCCGAAGGTACCTGCCGGGTGAACCTTCGTCGTTGTTCGATGGACGGGTGCACGACGAAGCTCTGACTCGTTGGCGGCGCGGGTGGGCGGCTGCCCGCGGGTGGAACGACGCGCAGCGCGTCGACGACGTGACGGTGGTGCGGATCGGCGAACCGGGGCGCCGGGTCTCGTACGTCGCGACCGAGCAGAACGCCGCAGCCGCGGCGCATCTCGCACTGACCGACCGCAACCCGCCCGGCACGTCGTGGGTGCGGATCGCGACCGCCGAACCCGAACGGCTGGCGGCCGAGCTCCGGCCGCTCGACTACGTCCGGACCGAGTGGCTGATGACGATCTCCCTTCCGGAGCAGGCACTCCACCCGGTGCCGGCGCCGTACGCCGTCGAGGTGACCGGCGGGCCGTCGCTGATCGACGTACAGCTCTACGGGTACGGCGAACTCGCCGCGTCCGGCCGGATGTCGATCCTGCACACCGGCGCCGTCGCCGACATGATCCAGACCGACCCCGCCCACCGCCGCCGCGGCCTCGCCCGCGCCGTCATGACCACCCTCGCCACCCACGCCGTGGCCCGCCACACCCCCACCGCCCACCTCTCCGCCTCCCCCGAAGGCCACCCCCTCTACACCTCCCTCGGCTGGACCACCCTGACTCCTCTACTGATCGCCCGGACAACCCCACTGTGAAACAACTCATCGCCTTCACCGGATTGCCCGGCACCGGAAAGTCGACGCTCGCCGAAGCGCTCGCGACCGAAACCGGCGTACCGGCGTTCGCCGGCGACTGGTTGCTCGGCGCCCTCGCACCGCACGGCGTCCTCGGCGGGCTCGACCGGCCGGCGTTCCTCGCCATGTATTACGACCTGCTCGGCACCTTGCTGCGGCGGCAACTGATGCTCGGGCAATCGGCGATCGTGGATTGTCTGGTGAACGAGGAAATCGCGGCGCGGTGGGAGGAACTCGCCGGCGGGTACGGCGCTCGGCTGCGGATTGTCGAATGCGTTTGCAGCGCTGAAGACGTGCACCGGCAACGGCTCGAAGGGCGGCGTCGAGGCATTCCCGGATGGCACGAAGTCGGGTGGGACCACGTGGTGCGGATGCGGAGTGAATACCCCCGGTTGGAGCGCGGGCAGTTGGTGGTGGACGCGATGGATCCGGTGGACGTGAACCTCGAGCAGGTCCGGACCTACATTCGGCGTACGTAAGAGGTTGGTGACAGGCGTGGGGTCGGGCCGGTCGACCCAGTAATGTGCTCCCGTGCCTCAGCTTCGGGTTGCTCTTGCTCAGATCGATGTGACCGTGGGTGACATCGACGGGAACACCGACAAGATCGTCGCGTGGACCCGGAACGCGGTCGAGCAAGGTGCGCACGTGGTCGCGTTCCCCGAGCTCGGGCTGACTGGGTATCCGGTCGAGGACCTGGCACTGCGGGCGTCGTTCGTGGACGCGTCGCAGGCCCGGATCAAGAGCCTCGCGAAGCGGCTCGCCGACGACGGGCTCGGCGACATCGTGGTGATCTGCGGCTACCTCGACCGGGCGAGCGGTACGGCGATGGGCATCGACCGGCTCGGCCGCCCGAAGGGCTCGCCGACCAACTCCGCCGCGGTCATCCACCACGGCGAGGTGGTGACCAGCGCGGTCAAGCACCACCTCCCGAACTACGGCGTCTTCGACGAGTTCCGGCACTTCGTCCCCGGCAACACGCTGCAGGTCGTCCGCGTGCACGGCATCGACGTCGCGCTGGTGATCTGCGAGGACCTCTGGCAGGACGGCGGCCCGGTCGCCGTCACCCGGGAAGCCGGCGCGGGCCTGCTGCTCGTCATCAACAGTTCGCCGTACGAGGCCAACAAGGACGACGTCCGCGGTGACCTCGTACGCCGCCGCGCCCGCGAGGCCGGGTGTGCGCTCGCGTACGTCAATCTCGTCGGCGGACAGGACGAACTCGTCTTCGACGGCGACTCCCTGGTCGCGGACGCCGACGGCACCGTCATCGCCCGCGCCCCGCAGTTCGAGCAGGGCAGCATGATCGTCGACCTCGACCTCCCGGCCGCCGTCGGTACGCCGTCCGGCACCCACAAGGGCATCGAGATCGTGCACACCGTGCTGCAGTCCGGCGAGCTCGCGCCGTACGAGGCGATGACGCCGAGCATCGCCCCGCGGCTGCCGGACGAGGCCGAGATGTACGGCGCGATCGTGCTCGGGCTGCGCGACTACGTCCAGAAGAACGGGTTCAAGTCCGTACTGCTCGGCCTGTCCGGCGGCATCGACTCCTCGCTGGTCGCCGCGATCGCCTGCGACGCGATCGGCTCCGAGAACGTGTTCGGCATCTCCAACCCGAGCGTGTACTCCAGCGACCACTCCAAGGACGACGCCGCCGAGCTCGCCGCCCGGACCGGCCTGAACTACCGGGTGATCCCGATCCAGCCGATGGTGCAGCCGTTCCTCGACACGCTCGGGCTGACCGGGCTCGCCGAGGAGAACCTGCAGGCCCGGGTCCGGGCCGTGATCTGGATGGGCCTGTCGAACTCCGACGGCCACCTGGTACTTGCCTGCGGCAACAAGTCGGAGCTGTCCGTCGGGTACTCGACGATCTACGGCGACGCGGTCGGCGGGTACGCGCCGCTGAAGGACCTGCCGAAGACGCTGGTCTGGCGGCTCGCGAAGTGGCGCAACGAGGACGCGACGGCGCGCGGGCAGCAGCCGCCGATCCCGGAGAACTCGATCGTCAAGCCCCCGTCCGCGGAGCTCCGCCCCGGGCAGCAGGACACCGACTCGTTGCCGCCGTACGACCTGCTCGACGACATGCTCGACGACTACGTCGAGCAGGACCGCGGCAGCGCCGAACTCGTCGCGGCAGGCTTCGGCACCGAACTGGTCACGAAGGTGATCCAGCTCGTCGACAAAGCGGAGTACAAGCGCCGGCAGTACCCACCGGGCCCGAAACTGACCCACAAGGCCTTCGGCCGGGACCGCCGGTTGCCGATCACCAACGCATGGCGTGAGGACGCACGGAAGGCAGCCGAGCACTGAGCGACTCCTGGCGGTACCGCCCATCCCAAGAATCCGCGTGGGGCTCCACCGAGGAACCCGCCGACGGCTCCGGCCTGCCCGGCCGGGGTGTGACCTCCTCCACAGGCGGTGGCGCTTACCCTCCGCAACGGTGGGACGATGACGGCATGGTTGACAACTACCTGTCGGCCGGTACCCCTGGCGAGGACGAGGGCTCGCCGTACGGGACCGGACCGAAGAACCAGGCAGCCGACGACAACCGCCGCTCGGACTACGACAGCGACAGTTGGCGGGACCGCGGTCCGGTCCTCGACCCGTCGCCGTCCTTGCCGAACGCCCCGAGGACGTACGAACGCGGGCCGGTGCCGCAGCAGCCGTACGTCCCCAAGCCGCCGTACTTGCCGACTGCGCCGCCACCACCTGGGCAGCAGCCGTACTACGAGCCGGCCAGGGAAGAACAGAACCCGTTCCGGCCGCAACAGCCGCCGGCCCAGGGCCGCCCGAGCCCCTTCGGGCCCGGCGCCAGCAACACGACTCCTCAGAGGCCCGCGTCGAGCAGCCCATTCGCGCCGCAGAACAGCGGCACCGGTTCGAGCAACGGTGTCGGTGGTGATGGGTGGAGTGGTGGTAACGGGTCGGGTAATGGACTGAGCAGCAACGGGCTGCCTCCGCAGCAGCCGCCGCGCCCACCGCAGCGTCTGCAGCCGCCGACGCGGCGACCGCAGGAAACCCCGGAACCCCCACGCCGACACGAGCCAGGCCCCGGCCCAGAACCCATCTGGGGCCAGTCGTCAGTCCCCCGCCCACCCCAACCGTGGGAAAACCCCAACCCACCCCGCGAACCGTACGAAGCCCGCACCCAAGACGGTCCCCGCGCATACGACGCAGGTCGTGCACAAGACGCAGCCCACGCGCAGGAGCCGGGTCGCGCGCCGGAGCCGGGTCGCGCACACGATGCAGGTCGCGCCCACGAGGCCGACCGCGCACCGGAGCCGGGTCGTGCGGACGAGTCGGGTCGGGCGCACGAGCCGGGGCGGGCCGGGGATTCTGCGGAAGGGTTCAGCAGCCGTTGGTCCCTTGGGCAGTCGGACGACGAGTCCGCTCCCCGCCGCCCCGAGCCGAACGACGCGGCCCGCGCGTACGGCACCGGCCGCTCACAAGAGGCAGCCCGGGCGTCCCAGGACCCTCAACGGAACGACGCCCGCCGCCCCAACGACGGCCCACCCAACGCGGCCCCCCAGAACGGCCTGCCACCGCACACCCCCCGTCCCACGGACAACCCACGCCGACCGTACGACGGCGTACCCGGAGGGGACACCACCCACGCGAACGGCCTGCCGTCACACGACGCACACCCCGCGGAGAACCCGCCCAAACCGTACGGCGACACACCCCAGACGGACCCCACCCACTCACAGAACGGCCTGCCGTCGCGCAACGCGCAACCTGGAACGTACGACGACGTACCACCCGCGGACTCGCCCCATTCGCAGAACGGGTTGCAGCAACGCGACCCGCGTTCCGTGGACGACGCACGCCGGTCGCAGGGCGACGTACCGGGAGACGGCAGGCCCGGGCAGAACGGGTCGCAGCCGCTCGACGAGCGGGCCGCCGAGGACGGCCGTCGGACGTACGGCGACGTACCACCCGCGGACTCCGCCCACTCGCAGAACGGGCTCCCGTCACGCGAGCCGCGCCCAGCAGAGGACCCGCGCCGGTCGTACGACGCCGCACCGCAAGCGGACTCCGCCCACTCGCAGAACGGGCTCCCGTCACGCGAGCCGCGCCCAGCGGAGGACCCGCGCCGGTCGTACGACGCCGCACCGCAAGCGGACTCCGCCCACTCGCAGAACGGGCTCCCGTCACGCGAGCCGCGTGCGGCGCAGGACCCGCGTCGGTCGTACGACGGCGTGGCGCAGGCGGACTCGGCCCGCTCGCAGAACGGGGTGCAGCAGCGCGACTCGCGTTCTGCGGACGACGCACGGCGGTCGCAGGGCGACGTACCGCCGGGAGACGGCAGGCCCGGGCAGAACGGGTCGCAACCGCACGACGAGGGGGCCGCAGCGAACGGCGGGCCGGATGAGGTGCGGGCACCTGAGGGTGTGCGTGGGCAGGACGCCTCTGGCGGGGTCGGGGAGGATACGCGGTCTCAGGAGATTCGGCTTCGGGGAGAGGTGGCGCCTCGGGAGTCGGGGCGTGCGGTCGCGGACAACGGGTATTTGACGGATCCGAGTGCTGAGTACGAGATCGACTCGCCGGTGAGTGACTCGGTCGCTTCGGGCGGTGGGCGGCCGTTGGGGGCTCGGCGGCGGGCTGGGGTGCAGCAGGATGCGCCCAGTCAGGTGTCGGCTGAGCAGGTCACTTCGCATCGGGCTGCTCGTCGTGCGTTCCAGGCGCCGGTGGCTGGACCGTCCGCGCCAGATGCCAACACTTCAGCTAACACTGAGGTTTCACCGTACGGTGGGCCCGCGAAAGCAACCCCCGGTGACAGTAAGCGGCCACGGCGGTATCGGGTGCATCACCTGCGCGACTTCAAGAGCCGTGGTGAGAAGTGGGCGATGCTGACCGCCTACGACCAGTACACCGCCGAGATCTTCGACCAGGCAGGCATCCCGGTGCTGCTCGTCGGTGACTCCGCGGCGAACAACGTCTACGGATACTCCTCCACCCTCCCGGTCACCGTGGACGAACTGATCCCGCTCGCCCGCGCAGTGGCCAACGCGGCGCAGCACGCGCTCGTCGTCGCGGACCTTCCGTTCGGGTCCTACCAGGCGTCGCCCGAGCAGGCGTTCCACACCGCCGTACGGTTCATGAAGGAAGCCGGCGTCCACGCGGTCAAGCTCGAGGGCGGCCGCACCATGGTGCCGATGGTGGAGAAGCTGACCCAGTCCGGCATCCCGGTGATGGCGCACATCGGCTTCACGCCGCAGAGCGAGCACAGCATCGGCGGGTATCGCGTCCAGGGCCGTGGCGATCAGGCGGCAGGCCTCATCGACGACGCGGGCGCACTCGCCGCGGCGGGTGCGTTCTCGGTGGTGCTGGAGATGGTGCCGGGTGATGTCGCGGGCGAGATCACCAAGCGGATCCCGATCCCGACGATCGGCATCGGCGCGGGCCGCGACACCGACGCGCAGGTGCTGGTCTGGCAGGACATGGCGGGCCTGCGGGCGGGCACGATGCCGCGGTTCGTGAAGCAGTACGCCGACCTGCGCGGCATTCTCACGAACGCGGCGACGACGTACGCCGCCGAGGTCGCGAACGGCGTGTTCCCGGCAGACGAGCACACCTTCTGACCGCTAGATCCACGGCAGGGCTGAGCGTTCGGTCCAGTACTCCTCGGGTTGCTGTACGAACTCGAGGAGCGGACCGTCGACGTGGTACGCGAGATTGCTTTCGAGCTGTTCGGCCGTGGTGGCTCCGCTGAGGACGACGTCCGCCCAAGGTTGAGCCACCGCGGCGCCGATCGCCAACGCATCCGGGGTCACGCCGTGCTGGTGCGCGAACTCGTTGAACGGTGTCTCGCCGGCGCGTGCCGTCAACCGCCCGTTCGCAACCGCTTCCTTGACGACGACGAACCAGCCGGCGTCGTGCGCTTCGGCGAGCGCCGCGCCGGCCGACGTCTCCAGTACGTTCCACGTCGCCTGTACTGCGGAGAACGGCGTACCGCCTGCGAGTGCCTTCCGTAGGGTCTCGGCCTGCCGCGGGCCGCTTGTGGACAGACCGACGCGTACGCCGGAGTCCGCGAGTTCACGCAGCCGATCCAGCAAGCGCTTGTCCTCCAGCGCGGGGCTGTCGGACGTCAGGCTGTGGACGAGGTAGAAGTCGGGCGGTCCGCCGAGTGCCTGCAACGTCTCCGGCCATTGCCGTTCGAACGTCGCGAGGCTGTGGTTCTTCACCTCATGCGTGTCCGCATCGTGCCGCCAGTCGGCGACGTACGTGTAACCCCACTTCGACCCGACGGTCAGTTGGCCGCGGCGCTTCGGTGTCAGCCAGCTGCCGAGGAACTCTTCGGCAAGACCGTACGAACGCGCGGCATCGAAGTACCGAACACCTGCTTTCCACGCCTGCTCGAGCAACTCGTGCGTCCGTGCGCGCAGGTCCTCGACGGCACGCCGCGGCGGCAGGTCCTCGTCGTGCCCGAGGTTGATGTAGCCGGGACGACCCAGCGCCGCGAGCCCTAGCCCAATCGTTGCCATGTCCCGATCGTAGGTGTGGACGGCAACCACTGTGAGACGCGCCGCACTGGGCGACGTACCACCTGCTGTGTCCTTTAGCGTTTTGTGGTGTGACGGAATCTACGGTTAGGCGCCGGACGACGGCCCGCGTACTGCCGGTGCGCCCGGACGGCAGGGTCCTGCTGCTGCACGGCTGGGACCCGCTGAAGCCGGACACGACGTACTGGTTCACGATCGGCGGCGGGGTCGAGGACGGCGAGACGATCGCCGCCGCGGCCTGCCGGGAACTGCGCGAGGAGGTCGGCATCGAACTGCCGGCCGCCGAGCTCGGGACGCCGCTCGCGACCAACACGATCGAGTTCGAGTACGGCGGCAGCCGGATCATCCAGGCGCAGACGTTCTACGCGGTCGCGGTGGACCGCGTCGACGTGACGTTCGCGAACCAGGAGGAGATCGAGCAGCAGACGATCAGCGAACACGGCTGGTGGTACGGCGACGACCTCGAGGCGACCGGTCTGGCCGCGCACGTGACGATCCCCGGGCTGCTCCGTCAGGCCACGGACGCGATCACGTTGCGCCGGGCGTCCTGAGCGCTCAGCGCGCCCGCGCTTCCTTCAGCACCTTCTTCGGGATCTTCTTGTCGACCTTGTAGTGCACGCGATCGAGCCGCTCGGCGCAGCCTGCCTTGGACAGGCGCATCAGCACCACCGGGCACTTCTTGCACCTCGGCTTGTCCTTGCAGCACTTCTTCTTCGCGGTCATCGACGGCACCCGGCGAGCGTAGGTGAGGCATGCCTAACCCGTCCAGCCGTGGACCGGTGATCGTGGCGGACGTCACGCGAGTTGTCCGCTCAGTACGGCGCGCGCCTCGACGAGTGACGGTCCGTACCAGGTCAGATGCCGGCCGGACACGCACTTCGCGGGTTTGCCGAACGCCTCCGGTCCGTCGTCCGGCGAAAACGCGTACGGCTCGTCCGGCAGGACGACGACGTCGTACTCCCCCAACGCGTCCGGATCGAATCGGGGATAGCGTTCACCGGATTCTCTCAGCAGATTGTCGATACCAATACGCGCGAGCAGATCACCCGCGAACGTGTCCCGGCCGAGCGCCATCCATGGTCTACGCCAGATCGGCACCACCGCGCGCCGGCGCATTCCGTCGTACGGCGAACTCCACACGTCGCGCGCGTCCCGCAACCAGTCCGGTTCGGCGCCGGTGATCGCGGACAGCAGGCGGCCGAGTGAGTCGAGTGATTCGGGAACCGTCGTCGGCGCAGTCACCCAGACCGCGATTCCGGCGGCCCGCAACGCGTCGAGATCGACGGCACGATTCTCTTCGGCGTTGGCGAGTACGACATCGGGCGCGAGTGCGCGGATGGTGTCGAGATCGGGATTCTTCGTGCCCCGGACACGGGTCACCTCGAGGTCCGCGGGATGCGTACACCAGTCGGTCGCACCAACGATTTTGTCCATGTCGGTGGCCGCGACCGACTCGGTCAGCGACGGCACGATACTGACCACGCGACGCACCTCGCGCGGTAGTTCGACGACGTTGTGCAGGTCGTCGTACATGCTCTTCAGCTCCTCCGGGTCGAGGCCGTTGCCGACGACAACACTCGCCGATTCGTCACTTATGACCCCTTAAGTGCCGCGTGTCGCGAAGAAAATATTCCGCCGATCCGGCATGCTCGACGCGCGGCGGAATCCCTTCATTACAAGGATGTTCGGCATTTGTGCCAGTGTACGCCGCAAGTTCGCCTTAGCCTGCGGACGTTTCCGGTGCTTTACGTAGCGCACAAGTGTTGTCATCATCATGACGACGAGGAATCCACCGTGGTTTTCCTCAGCCGCACCAAGGAGGCAGAGTGCCAGCCAAGAAGGCAGCCGCAGGGAAGGCGACAGCCAAAAAGGCTTCTCCCGCCAAGAAGACTGTCGCGAAGAAGACCGGCGCCGCGAAGACGACCACCGCGCGCAAGGTCAGCGCAGCAAAGAAGACAGCGACGAAGAAGGTGAGTGCGGCCAAGAAGACCGCGACGAAGACGGTGGCGAAGAAGGCCCCGGCCAAGAAGGTCGCGGCCAAGAAGACCACCGTGAAGAAGGCTGTCGCCAAGAAGGCTCCGGCCAAGAAGGTCGCTGCTGCGAAGAAGACGACGGCCAAGAAGGCGCCGGCGAAGCGCACCACCGCTGCCAAGAAGACCACGGCTGCCGCGAAGAAGACGACGGCCGCGAAGCGGACCACCGCCAAGAAGGCACCGGCGAAGACCGCGGCCAAGAAGACCACGGCCCGCAAGACGGTTGCGAAGAAGGCACCGGCCAAGAAGACCGTCGCGAAGCGCGTCGCGGCGAAGAAGGCGCCGGCCCGTACGGCCGCGAAGAAGGCCCCGGCGAAGCGCACCGCCGCCAAGAAGGCACCGGCCAAGAAGACCGTTGCCAAGAAGGCGCCGGCTCGCAAGGCTCCGGCCCGCAAGACCGCGGCCAAGCGCGTCGCACGCTGACGTCGGCAACAGTTGAGGGGCACCACCGGATCGGTGGTGCCCCTCAGCACGTGTGGCGGGAACTCAGTCGTCGTCCCACTTCGGGTCGTTGTCCCAGTTCTCGTTGCGTTCCTGGACCTTCTCCAGCGCGCGGGCGGCTTCCTCCGGCGAGCTGTACGGCCCGAGCCGGTCCCCCGACTTGGCGCCCTGATAGGGCTCCACCTTGCCGGTCTTGGTGTTGTAGTACCACTCGTTGCTGTGATCGTCACTCATCTGGATGACCACCTCCTGGGAGTCGTTTCGCAGCGCTCTCTAGAATGATCTCACCATGTCGATTCTTACTGCTGGCGTCATTTCGCCGCGCCGCGACGTACCCGCTTCCATCGTCCGCCCGGAATACGTCGGCAAGCCGGCGCCGGCGCCGTTCGACGGATCGTACGTGACGCCGCCGGAGCTGATCGAGAAGATGCGGGTGGCGAGCAAGCTGGCCGCGCGGGCGTTGCAGGCGGTCGGTGCGGCGGCGAAGCCGGGCGTGACCACCGACGAGCTGGACGCGGTCGGGCACGAGTACCTGATCGAGCGCGGCGCGTACCCGTCGACGCTCGGCTATCGCGGGTACCCGAAGTCGTTGTGCACGTCGGTCAACGAGGTGATCTGCCACGGCATCCCCGACGACCGGCCGCTCGAGGACGGCGACATCGTCAACGTCGACATCACGGCGTACCTGGACGGCGTGCACGGCGACACCAACGCGACGTTCCTGGTCGGCGACGTCGACGAGGAGAGCAGGCTGCTGGTCGAGCGCACATTGGAGGCGCTGAACCGCGGCATCAAGGCGGTCCGGCCCGGGCGCCAGGTGAGCATCATCGGGCGCGTGATCGAGTCGTACGCGAAGCGCTTCGGGTACGGCGTGGTCCGCGACTTCACCGGCCACGGGATCTCGACGTCGTTCCACTCCGGGCTGATCATCCCGCACTACGACGACGAGCGGTTCGACGACGTGATCGAGCCCGGGATGACGTTCACGATCGAGCCGATGCTGACGCTGGGCTCGTACGACTACGACCTGTGGGACGACGGCTGGACCGCGACCACCAAGGACAAGTCGCGCACCGCGCAGTTCGAACACACCCTGGTCGTGACCGACACCGGCGCCGAAGTACTCACCTTGCCGTGAACATCACCCGGTACGAGCCGGCACACCTGGCGGGCATTCTCAGCATCAACGAGGCCGAAGGCTGGCCGAGCCTGCCCGCCGACCCGGCGCGCGCACACGCGGTCTTCACCGCCCCTGGCGTCACGACGGTGGTCGCGCTGGACGGCGAACAGGTGATCGGCTTCGCCTACCTGCAGAGCGACGGCCACATCCAGGCCCACCTGTCGATGATGGCCGTGCATGCTTCCTATCGCCGCAAGGGCGTCGGCCGCGCGCTCCTCGAGTACGCCCACCCGCTCACCGGAGCCCAACGCATAGACCTGGTCACCGACACCGCCGAAGACTTCTACGTCTCCTTCGAACACCGCACCTTCAGCGGGTTCCGCATCTACCCTTCCTGAAACCCGAACGACCGGTAGAGCTGCATCGCCGGCGCATTGCCCGGGTCGACCCGCAGTGCAACGGTGACCGCCGAGCAGGTGCTGAGAAGCAGCCTCGCGATCCCCCGCCGTCGATGCGACCGCGCCGTGAACAACTCGATGACGAACGGACAGTCAGGGGTGTCCGGCCACGGTGCGCGTTCTACTACGAGGAGTGCGCCGACGAGTTGATCGCCTGCCAACGCGAGTTGGCTGAGCGTCAGTACGCCGTACCCGTTCTCGAAGGTCAGGGCGATGTCTTCGAGCGCCTCCTCGAGGGTTGCCGAGGCGACGCCGGGGTCGTACGACTCGAAGTACAGCCGGCCGAGTGCCTCCGTGTCGGTGACCGCCGGCGGGCGCAGGACGACGCCTGGGATGGCGGGCGCCGGTACTGCGTTCGCCGGGCGGTGCAGGATCATCGGTTGGAGGATGCCGTGATGAACGCGCCGAGGTCGGCGGCCTGCTGGATCCGGGACTGCTCGTGGACGTACATCATGTGGCCGGCCGGGTAGTACTTCGTCTCGATGTTGCCGGCCAGCTCCGCCGGGATCTGCAGGCGGGCCAGTGTCGACTCGGTGGCGAAGTACGGCGTCGCCCCGTCGTAGTGGCCGGACGCGACGTACACCTTCAGGTGCGGGTTCGTCCGCATCGCCTCGGCGAGCTTCTCCGCGACCGTGATCTGCTGGCCCTCGAACTCCTTGAACGACCAGTTCTTCGCGGCGTCCATGTTGATGATCTCGTACGGTACGTCGTTCTCGTACCCGAGCTCGACCCGCACGTAGTGGTTCAGCGCCGCCGAGTACGGCCCGGTGATCGCGTTCATCGACGGGTCGCGGTCCTGCCGCTCGCCGCCGGAGTCCGGGTCCCAGCCGGTGAAGCGCCCGTCGAGCCGTCCGACGATCAGCCGGCGCGCGCGCAGCAGCTCGGCGAAGAACCGGCCGTGCTCGATCCGCAGGTTCACCCGGTCGACGTAGTCCTCGGAGAGCCCGGTCAGCTGCGCCAGCCGGGTGACCACCTCGGCCCGGTAGTCGGCCGGGATCCTGTTGCCCTGGGCAAGCGCATTCGGGTACCTCCCGGCCGCGAACCGTTCCGCGTCCGCGAGCAGCTCGTCCAGCTCCCGGTCCGGGACCATCCCGTGGTAGTGCGCGATCGCGGCGTACGTCGGCAGGAACAGCGTGTACGGCAGGTCGTTGCCGGGCGTGAAGTCGAGCGTCCCGAACTCCAGCACCACCGAGATCAGCATCACGCCGTTCAGGTACATCCCGTACCGCTGCTGCAGATGCGCCGCCAGCCCGGCCGCCCGCGTCGTACCGTAGGACTCCCCCGCCAGGAACTTCGGCGACATCCAGCGCCCGTTCCGCGACGTCCACAGCCGGATCACCTCGCCGACCGACTCAAGGTCCCGGGTGAACCCGTGGTAGTCCGCCGGCTTCTCCCCCTCCGCGGCCCGCGAGAACCCGGTCGACACCGGGTCGATGAACACCACGTCGCTGTACTTCAGCAGCGTCTCCGCGTTGTCGACGAGCTCGTACGGCGGCGGCGCGAGCTCGCCCACGTCGCCGGACACCACCCGGCGCGGCCCGAGCAGCCCGAGGTGCAGCCACAGGCTCGACGACCCCGGCCCGCCGTTGAACGCGAACGTCACCGGACGGTCCTTCGCCTCCGCGTCGTCCAGCGTGTACGCCGTCAGGAACACTTCGGCCTTCGGCTTCAGCCCCTCGAACTTGCCGTCGGTGTACACCTCCTCGCGGAGCACGATCCGCCCGGTGGTCGCGGTGTACCGCAACTCCTGCCCGTCGACGGTCAGCGTGTGCTGCGTGGTGACCAGGTCGTCGGTCGGCTGCGCAGGCTTGCTCTCGGTCTCCGTCTGCTCCTCGTTCGCCATGTCGAGCACCCTAATCCACTAGCGTTGGGTCCATGGCGACGATTTTTCATATCGCGTTTCCGGAGCAGTGGGAGGCGGCCGTGGCGGCCGGGTGTTACCGGTGGTCGACGCGCGGCAAGAGCCTCGACGACGGCGCGACGTTCATCCACGCCTCCCGCCCCGACCAGGTCGCGATGGTGGCGAACTTCGCGTACGACGACGTCGACGGACCGCTGTGCCTGCTGGTGATCGACACGGCCGAGCTGGTGTCCGCGCTGTGCGACGAGGACCTGGACGGGACCGGGATGAGCTTCCCGCACATCTACGGGCCGTTGAACCTGGACGCGGTGGTCGACGTACGGCCGTATCTGCGCGGTCCGGACGGCCTGTGGCCGGAGGTGTCCGCGGAGGCCGTATCCTGAGGTGAGGAACGGGTCGGTCGGGCGATCGCGTCGTCCTGGTCCGCGTGACCGGGGCGCCGAGGAAAGTCCGGACTCCACAGGGCAGCGTGGTGGGTAACGCCCACCCGGGGCAACCCGCGGGACAGTGCCACAGAGAACAGACCGCCAGCGGCTCCGGTGAACCCCGTGGTTCACAGGAGTGCGGGTGAGGGTGAAACGGTGGTGTAAGAGACCACCAGCTCCGCAGGTGACTGCGGAGGCTAGGTAAACCCCACGTGGAGCAAGGCCAAGAAGGGCGGCGGGAAACCACCGCCCGCGCGAGCGTTCGAGGGCGGCCCGCCCGAGCTCGCGGGTAGGCCGCTGGAGGTGCCCGGCAACGGTCACCGTAGATGGATGATCGCACTCGACAGAATCCGGCTTACATGACCGGCCCGTTCCCCCCTCCGAAAGGACCCGGATGCCCGGCCGCCTATGTTCCCGCAGGAGTGGTCCGGCCACTCCCGCGGCCCCGGCCCCGGCTTCTGGCAGGAGAGCCTGTCCGACCCCGACGGCAAACCCCGCATCGTCACGCACTACGGCGAGGCCGGTGTTCGCATGTTCGCCGGCATGCGCGCCGCCGTCGTCGCCCTCCTCGACACGGGCAACAACATCATCCTCGACGAGATGCCGGTCGACCCCACCATCGTGCCCGCCTGGCGCCAAGCCCTCACCGGGTACGACGTCCGCTGGATCGCCCTCCGAGCACCCCTCGCCGCCATCGAAGAACGCGAACTCCACCGCCACCACGGCCGCCACCTCGGCAACGCCCGAGGCCACCACGGCCACGGCATGGAAGGCCCCTTCGACCTCACCCTCGACACCACCACCCTCACCCCCGCCGAACGCGCCGCCGCGATCGCACAGGCCGTAACGCCTTAATTGCATGGCGGTTGCCGGTTGCGCCGCCCTACAGTTGACGGCAGGAGACAGGGCTGGGTGGGCCGGAGCTGGTCGGTTACCACTCTTCATGGGATTGTCGCAGGTTCGAGTCCTGCCATCGGTTCGCCGATGTAGCTCAGGTGGTTAGAGCATCTTCCGGTCGGCACACCACGTCCGCCCAGGCCTGTCTTCGTCATGCCCGAAATCGACAGGGGAGAAAGGACATGTCCACAGATCCGCTGGCCCGGATCAGCACTCGGCAGACCCGGCAGGACGAGCAGGCGGACCCTCGGCAGGAGCGCAACAGTGCCGGTGGGTACACGTTCGTCCTGGACGACCTCGATCGGCTGCACCGGTTCCTCACGCTCGGCACCACCGGCGGCACGTACTACGCCTCGCAGCGGGAGCTGACCCGGGAGAACGCCGAGCTGGTCGTGGACCTCGCGCGGACACAGGCCGCCGCCGTGGTGGCCGCCGTACTGGACGTGTCCCTGTCCGGTCGGGCGCCCAAGCAGAACCCGGCGCTGTTCGCGCTCGCCGCCGCGGCCAAGCTCGGCGACGAGGACGGCCGTCGCGCCGCGCTCGCCGCCGTACCGCTGGTGGCGCGCACCGGCACGCACCTGTTCACGTTCGCCGGCTACCTGGAGCAGTTCGGTGGCTGGGGTCGCGGTACACGCCGCGCGATCGGCAACTGGTACGTCGAACCCGCTGTCGACGCCCTCGCCTACCAGGTCGTCAAGTACCGCCGGCGCAACGACTGGTCGCACGCCGACCTGCTCCGCCTGGCGCACCCGAAGACGGCAGAGCCCGTACGCCGCGAACTCTTCGACTGGATCCACGGCCGTCCGGCGGACCTGTCGGCGCTGCCGCTGCTCGCCGCGTACGAACGCATCCAGGCAACGACCGACGCCACCGAGGCCGCTGACGTGATCGCGCTCAACCAGGCCCTGTCGTGGGAGATGATCCCCGACCGGTTCCTGAACGAACCGCGGATCTGGGAGGCGCTGCTCGCGAACGGTCTCCCGCAGACCGCGCTGCTCCGGCAGCTCCCCCGCCTGACCCGGCTGGGGCTGCTCGAGCCGCATGGTCCGTGGGCGCGGACCGTCGCGGAGCAGCTCACCGACCCGGTCCGGCTGCGGAAGGCCCGGGTGCATCCGGTCGGCGTACTCGTTGCCCAGCGCACCTACTCGGCCGGCCGCGGCGTCCGGGGAGTGCGGGAGTGGACGCCGTCCCGGCCGATCGTGGACGCGCTCGACGCCGCGTTCTACCGCGCGTACGACGCGGTCGAGCCGACCGGGAAGCGGATGCTGCTGGCGCTGGACGTGTCCGGGTCGATGACGGCGCCCGTGTCCGGCCTGCCGCTCAGCTGCCGCGAGGCGTCGGCCGCGCTCGCGCTGGTCACGGCCGCGACGGAGCCGTCGTACGAGATCGTTGGCTTCACCAGCAAGTCGGACTTCTACCGCACCGCGCTGACGAAGCTGGCGATCAGTCCGCGGCAACGGCTCGACGACGCGATCCGGGCCGTGTCGGAGCTGCCGTACGGCGCGACGGACTGCTCACTGCCGATGCAGTACGCGATCCGGCACCGGCTGGCGATCGACACGTTCCTCGTCTACACCGACAACGAGACGTGGCACGGCAAGATCCACCCGCACCAGGCGCTGCGGAACTACCGGCAGAGCTCCGGGATCGACGCTCGCCTGATCGTGGTCGCGCTGTCGGCGAGCCGGTGGACGATCGCCGACCCGTCGGATCCCGGGATGCTGGACATCTCCGGGTTCGACAGCGCCGTACCGGGACTGATCAGCGACTTCGGCGGGCGCGACTGAGCGCGCCCGCCGGGGTCTGTCAGTGGCAGTGGTCGTTGGTGGGGACGGCGCGGCCGGCTGGCTTTTCCCAGGGTTCTTGGCGGCCTAGGGCGGTCATGTCGAGGGCGTTGACGGAGAAGGTCATCGCGTCGGGGCCGCGGCCGTACGTCGAGTAGGTGTGGTAGACGGTGTCGTCGACGCGGAGGAAGCAGCTGAGGCCGTGGAGGTCGAAGGGCTGGTCCTGCTGGATGAAGTCGGCGTTCGGGCGGTCGTCCCATTCGGCCTTCGAGCGGTAGTTGTACTCGAAGGGGACCACCGCGTCGTCGAGCGTGACGTGGTAGTCGTAGTTGAAGGTCGTCCCGGCCGACGAGTACCACGGGTGTACCCAGCCGCGGTCGGCCTTGTAGGCGGCGAGTTTTTCGTACGGGCCGCGGGAGATCAGTACGAACGTCGTGTCGGTCTCGTTCAGCGCGCGCTGCGAGCCGATGTCGTCCACGAACCCGGTGCAGCTCGGGCAGGCGGCGTCCCACTCCGGCGGGTACATGATGTGGTAGACGACGAGCTGGTGCCGCCCTTCGAACAGGTCGACCAGTTTCGCCGGCCCGTTCGCGCCGGTGAACACGTACGGCGTGTCCACCAGCACCATCGGCAACTCCCGCCGCCGGGTGTTCAGCGCGTCCCGCTCCTTCGTGAACGCCTTCTCCGCGGCCAGCAGCTCCCGCCGCGCCGCAGCCCACTCGTCCCGCCCGACAACCTCCGGCAAACTCATCACAAACCTCCTAGAACCCAACAGGTCACCCGGTACGTCGGAACCACCTCCCCCACCTCGACATCGCCGTACCATCAAATCGTGGGTACCGACGAACTGCCGCGGTTGACGCTCCAGGAGCGGCCGGCCAAGAACCTCGCGGCACGCCTTGAGGGCATACTCACCGTGTCCTCGAACTACGTCGGCGTACAGAAGGGCGACCACTTCGTCGAGGTTGCCTGGCCGCCGGGGTGCACCGTGGTCGAGTACGGCGCGTCGTTCGCGGTCCTCGACAGCGACGGGTGGGTAGTGGGAAAGGTTGGAGCTGTGGTGGTGCTGGGCGGTGGGTTCGCCGGGCCGGAGCGCGCGAAGGCTGTCTCGCCGACCGGCAAACCCGGGATCTTCGCCGTCGCCGGTGTGCGCGGGCTGCGCCACTGACCTGCGCGCCGACGGTCGTTGGACCCGTCGCAGGTGAGAAACTGGGTGGTATGCGGAGGCGGGTGCGTACTGGGGTCGTGATCCTGCTGCTGTTCGTGTTGCTGGGTGGGGCCGGGTACGTCGGCTGGGTGCTGGTGCAGCGGTCCGAGCCGGTGTCGTTGCCGGAGCCGACGGGCGCGTTCCAGGTCGGGCGGCGGACGTACGAATGGACCGACAGTGCGCGGCGGGATCCGTTCGCGGACGGGCCGCGGCGGTTGGCCGTGTGGATCTGGTATCCGGTGGCGAAGGGGACGACCGGGCAGCACGTGGCGTACGCGCCGGACCAGTGGAGCGGGATGCACCTCAAGGCCCCGGTCTCGATCTTGCAGGGGCCGTTCGACAGCCTGCAGGACCGTGCCCTGGACCGGGTCGCGATCGCGCCGGGCAAGTTCCCGGTCGTCGTACTGATGCCGGGGATGGGCCTGTCCGCACCGATGTACGCCGCGCTCGCGGAGGATCTCGCCAGCCACGGGTACCTGGTCGCGGGCGTCACGCCGACGTACAGCGCGAACCTGACCGTCCTCGGCGGCGAGCCGGTGACCGGCAAACCGGACGCGAACCCGCCGAACCTCGGCGACAACAACGAGGGCGCCCAGCAGGCCGGCGACCACCTCGTCGGGATCTGGGCGGCGGACGCACGGTTCGCTGCCGGCATGGTCGCGAAGTCGCTGGCGAACTCGGTCGAGCCCGCGGTCGGACCGGCGTACGTCGGGCACTCGTTCGGCGGCGCCGCGTCGCTGGAGGCCTGCCGGCTGGACCAGCGCTGCGCCGCCGCCGTCGACCTGGACGGCTACCAGTTCGGGGACGTCGTACAGAAGGGTGTGAAGGCGCCGATGCTGCTGCTCGGCGCCGACGACTCCTGCATCACCAGCGTCTGCGGCCCGGACGCCAAGAACGACAACGACCGGAACCGCGCCCTCTCGTTGCTGAAGGCAAGCACCGGTACGTCGTGGTGCGCCACCGTCCCGGGCACGAGGCACTTCAACTTCACCGACTACGGCGTGTACTACCTGGCCTCGCCGCTCCGCAGATTCCTTCCGCTCGGCAGCGCGGACCCGCGGCACGCGCTGACCGTCACGAGCGGCTACCTCAACACGTTCCTCTCCCACGTGATCTACAAGACCGCCGCGCCGGGCGCACCGGTCTGCAAGAGCTAAAGGTCCAGTTCGTAGGTCTGGCCGGTCAGCCGGTCGCCCCACATCTCGTGTACTTCGGAGCTCACCAGCCGGAAGCCCCGCGCCAGGTAGATGTGCCGCGCCGCGACGAGCGGATCGTTCGTCCACAGCACCATCCGCTTGTACCCCGCCGACCGCGCGAACTCCAGGCACGTGTCGACCAGCTCCGCGCCGAGCTTCAGCCCGCGCGCCGCCGGCGTCACCAGCAGCAGCCGGAGCTGCGCCGTCGTTTCGTCCGGCCCGCGCACACAGAAAATGCTCCCGGCGCGTTCCCCGTCCACCTCGGCGATCCACGCGGCCTCGCGCGCGTCGTCGTGGTCGGCGGCGTACTGCGCCACGATCTGCGCGATCAGCGTCTCGTACGCGGCCGCCCAGCCGTACTCCCGCGCATAGATCTCTGCGTGCGCCTGCGCCACCCAGCCGAGGTCTCCAGGCTGCCCCAGCTTCCTGATCAGTTTCGTCATCAACCTACCCGATCTACTGACACGACTGTTTCAGTGAGCAATACTAGACCCGTGCCGACCACAACGGAAGCTCCTTCAGCGCGACAGCAAGAACTGCTCGAGCGCGCCTACTCGTATTCGCTCACCCACGGGCTGGCCGACCTGTCGCTGCGCCCGCTGGCGAGCGCGATCGGCTCCAGCCCGCGGGTACTGCTCTTCCTGTTCGGCAGCAAGGACGGCCTGATCCGCGCACTCCTCGCCCGCGGCCGCGCCGACCAGCTCGAGCTCCTCCACCAGACCGAGCAGCGGTACGACGACCCGCCCGGCCTGACCGTCGTCGCCCGCGAACTCTGGACCTGGCTGGCCGCTCCCGAGCGCCGCCCGCTGATGACCTTCTGGGTGGAGGCCTACGGCCGCTCCCTGGTCGCACCCGACGGCCCGTGGTCGGACTTCGCCCGCTCCACGGTCGACGACTGGCTCGAACTCCTCAAGGCCAGCGAACCCGGCCAGACCGAGGCACGACGTACCGCCGTACTGGCCGTCCTCCGCGGCGCCCTGATCGACCTGCTCGCCACCGGCGACCTCGAACGAACCACCGCCGCGGTCGAGGACTACCTAGCCGACTAGCTCGAACCCGACGGTCCGCTTCGCGATGTCGGCCTCGACGAGTTTGACGCGGACCTGCTGGCCGAGTGGGAGCGCCGTACCGGTGACGCGACCCTCGATGGCGGGCTCGGTGAGGACGACGATGCCGCGGTTCGGGGACTTCTCGTCGACGTCGGTGATCACGCCGTCGAACGTCGCGCCGAGCCGGTCCGCGACCAGGCCGGCCTCGACCATGCTGACGATCGACCGCTCGTACGCGTGGGCGCGACGGTCCGCGTCGTCCATGATCTTCGGGATCTCGTCCATCGACTCCCGAACCCACTCCGGTACGTCGGTACCGGCCGAGAGCGCGACGCAGATCTCGCCGGTCCAGCGGTCCACCAGCCGCCGCAGCGGCGCCGTGACGTGGGCGTACTCCGCCTTCATCGCGGCGTGCTGCGGCTTGTCCGGAACGCTGCCGTCAAAAGCTGTGTACCCGGCGCCGCGGAACAGCACGGTGCACGCGGCCAGCATCGCGGCGTGCGCGGGGGTCGCCGGGTCGAGGCCGTGGATGAACGCGGCGTACGACACGTCGGCCGGCCAGTCGATGCCGAGCGCCTTCGCGGTGTTGCCGAGCTTGCGGCGCAGGTCGTCGTGCGACTCGGGCAGTGTACGCAGGATGCCGATCCTGCCCTTCATCATCAGCTGCGCGGCGGCCATGCCGGTGAGCAGCGAGATCTGCGCGTTCCAGCCCTCGACCGGCAGCGGTGCGCGGAACTGGAGGCCCCAGCCGCCGTCGGAGGTGACGACCTCCTGGTCCGGGATCGGCAGGTTGACGCCGCCGCGGTCGAGCTCGCACTGCTCGCGGAGCTTGCCGACCTCGCGGAGCAGCCGCAGCGACTCGGACGCCGTACCCGCGTCCAGGTCCTGCTGTACGCCGGCGTAGTTGAGCTTCGCGCGCGACTTCACCCGGGCGCGCTCGCACGTCACGCCGGTGATCTCCCCGGCCGCGTCGAGGGTGACCGTCCACAGCAGCGCCGGACGGACCTCGTCGGGTAGTAGCGAGGCCGCGCCCTCGGAGAGCTCCGGCGGGTGCAGCGGGGTGCGCTTGTCCGGCGCGTACAAGGTCTCGCCGCGGCGTCGCGCCTCGGTGTCGATCGGGTCGCCGGCCCGCACGTACGCCGCCACGTCCGCGATCGCGTAGTACACCGTGAAGCCGTCGCCGGCGCGCTCGATGTGCAACGCCTGGTCGAGGTCCATCGAGTCCGGCGGGTCGATCGTGACGAACTCGAGGTCGGTCCGGTCCAGCTCCGGCAGTACGGCGTTCCCGGCCGCCCGCTCCGCGGTCGCGGTCACCTCCGGCGGGAACTCCGCCGGCACCTCCTGCTCCCGGCGAATGTCCTGCAACGAAGCCCGGAAAACCTCCGGCACATCCTCGGCGAAACGAACCCTCTGCAGCGGCATGGGGTCAGACTAGCGGCGGCACCACATTGAAAGAGCGCAAGGACGCCAGGCCGTCGGCGTACCAGTGGGCCTCGGTGATGGTTGCGGGGCGGAGTTCCATCCGGAAGATCGAGGACATCGGGGCCTGGAGGACCGAGCGGACCATCAGCTTGATCGGGGTCACGTGGGTGACCACGAGCACCGTCTTGCCCGGGTGCCGCGCGAGCAGGCCGTCCCGCGCCGAGCGTGCTCGCCGGGCGCAGGCGTCGAACGACTCACCGCCGGGCGGCGCCACCGTCGTCGACTCCAGCCACGCGTTCAGCGCGTCCGGCCACTTCTCCTGGACCTCGGCGAACGTGTGCCCGTCCCAGTCGCCGAACGAGCACTCGACCCAGCCCTCGTCCACGACGACGTCCAGCCCGAGCTCCGCACCGGCCGCGGCCGCCGTCTCCCGCGCCCGCCGCATCGGCGAGGTCACGATCGCGTCGATCCCGCCGAGCCGCGCCAGGTACGTCGCCGCCGCGGCCGCCTGGGCCCGTCCGTTCTCGCTCAGCACCGGGTCGTCGCCGCCGGAACCCGAGAACCGCTTCTCCGCGGTGTGCGGCGTCTCGCCGTGCCGCAGGAAGATCAACCGGGTCGGCGGCTCCGCCTGCGTACCCCAACCGCGCAACGCCTTCCCCAGATCGGAAGGCTGCCCGGCCGGCTGCGCGGCCGCCGCCGGCGCGTCCGCGGGCTGCAACGGGATCGGCACGCCGTCGAGGGCGTTGTTCGCGAGAGCGTCCGCGGCCGCGTTCTTCGCCCGCGGCACCCACGTCCACTCGGTCCCGAACGGCGCCAGCCCCTGCGCCTTGATCGCCAGCGGCTGCAGGTCCGGGTGCTTGATCTTCCACCGGCCGGCCATCTGCTCGACGACCAGCTTCGAGTCCATCCGTACTTCGATCGACGCGTTCGGCGCGTACTCCGCGGCGAGCTCGAGGCCCGCGATCAGCCCGGAGTACTCCGCGACGTTGTTGGTCGCGATCCCGATCGTCCTGCCCTGCTGGGCGATGACCTTCCCGGTCACCGGGTCCCGGACGAGCGCGCCGTACGACGCCGGCCCCGGGTTCCCCCGCGATCCACCGTCGGCCTCGACGATGACGTGGCTGTACGTCATACCGCGCTGTCCGCCGTCCTGACGAGGATGCGGCCGCACTCCTCGCACCGCAGTACGGCGTCGGGCGCGGCGGCCTTGATCGCGTTCAGGTCGGACGGGGCGAGCTCCATCCGGCAGCCCATGCAGCGCTTGCCGACCAGCGGCGCGGCGCCGATGCCGCCGTTGTGCTCACGCAGCCGCTGGTACTGCGACACAAGGGCTTCCGGCAGCTCGGTCACGACGACGGCGCGCTGGTCGGCGACCCCGGCGCGCTGCTCGTCCAGCTCCTTGATCGCGGCGTCGCGGGTGGTCTCCAGCTCGGACTGCCGTCCGGCGAACGCCTCCGCCCGGGTCCGCAGGCCGGTCTGCACGACCTCGGCGGCCTCGAGCTTCTCCATCACCTCGAGCTCGGAGTCCTCCAGGTCCGAGATCCGGCGGTCCAGCGAGCCGATCTCGTGCTGCAGGTTCTCCAGGTCGCGCGGCGAGGTGACCTGGCCGGAGTCGAGCCGCTGCTGGTTCCGCGCGCGGCGCTGGCGGACCTGCTCGACATCGCTGTCGGCCTTCTTCTGCTCGCGCTGCAGGTCGCTGACCTCGGTGTCCGCGGTGACCAGCTCACGGTCGACGACGGACTTCTCGGCGGCCAGGTCCTTGAGCGCCTGGTGCTCCGGCAGCGACGCGCGCTTGTGCGCGACCTGGTCGAGCTGCAGGTCGAGGTCCTGCAGGTCCAGCAGCCGGCGTTGGACGGCGGGCTCGGCGTTCAGAGTCGGCTCCTTAGATCGTTGGCGGCGTACTCAGATCCGCAGCGTCCATGCGTCCGTGCAGAGTGTTGAGATGTGAGTGTCCACGGTACTGCCTCGGCCCGCGAGGCCTTCGAGCAGGAGGCGCTCCGCGTCCGCGAGCCACGGCCACTCGCTGGCCCAGTGTGCGACGTCGACCAGCGCGGGGTCGCCGTACGCGCGGGCCTCGGTCGCCGGGTGGTGCCGCAGGTCGGCGGTCAGGTACGCGTCGACACCGGCCGCACGCACCCGCGCGAACTCCGAGTCACCCGCTCCGCCGACCACCGCGACGGTCTCGATCGTCCGTTCCGGATCACCCGCGACGCGGACGCCGTGCGCGGTCCACGGCAGACTCTCCGCGACCAGCCGCGCGAAGTCCGCCAGCGGCAACGGCTCCGCCAGTACGCCGACCCGCCCGCCGCCGCGCTCGCTCGGCAGCTCGGCCAGCTCGTAGAAGTCGTACGCCGGCTCCTCGTAGGAATGGGCCGCGATCAGCGCCTCGCGGACCGCGCGGCGGTGCCGGCGCGGGAGGATCATCTCGATCCGGTCCTCGGCGACGACCTCGATGTCCCCGACCGTCCCGATCGCCGGGTTCGCGCCCGCCAGCGGCCGGAACGTCCCCTCGCCGGTCACGCTCCACGCGGCGCGCTCGTAGTTGCCGATCCGCCCGGCACCGGCCTTCGCGAGTGCGTCCAGCATCGCCTGGGTCTCCGCGACCGGGACGCCGACAACGACCTTGTCCATCGGCTCGGCCGGCATCGCCTTCAGCGGGCGCGTGTCGCGCAGCCCGATCGCGGCGGCGAGTGCGTCGCTCACACCCGGGTTCGCGTTGTCGGCGTTCGTGTGACAGACGTGCAAGGCGACACCGGCACGAATCAGGTCGGTGATCACCCGGCCCTTGGGTGTCGTCGCGGCGACGCTGTTCACTCCGCGCAGCAACAGCGGGTGGTGCGTGACGAGCAGGTCGAACCCGCCGTCGATCGCCTCGTCGACCACGGCCCGCATCGGATCGACCGCGAACAGGATCCGCCGTACCTCCTGCTCCGGATCGCCGGTGACCAGGCCGACGGCGTCCCAGTCCTCCGCCCAGGCAGGGTTGTAGAGCCGATCGAGTACTGCGAGCACGTCCGCTAGCGTCGTCACGCGCTTATCCTGACATTCCATGGATCGTGACGGGGGCAACCGCCCGGTGCCCCCGCCACGACCATGTCCGCCGGTACCGGCGACGGCGTGGGGTGCGACCGCCCCGCCGCATCCGCCACAACACCCGCACCGGCGGGAACGCCCCGGCCACACAGGGGGGAGGGCCGTCTCGGGACAGCCCGGCCGGGGCGCGTTCTGGGAGACCTAGATGAGCCAGGCCGTGGTGTCGCTCGGCAGCTTGTCGCCCTCGAGCGGGCCGCTGGACAGTACGACGGCGGCGTCCGGCAGCTCGACCGGTGCGGCGCCGAAGTTCGTCACGCACTGCCAGCCGCCGGAGCGGACGAAGTGCAGTACGTCGTCGGCGCCGTCGACCCAGGTCAGCGCGCTGCCGGTGCGGAGCCCACGCCGTACCGCGAGGGCCTTGCGGTACAGGCTCAGCGTCGACTCGACGTCGTCCTGCTGCGCCTCGACCGAGTACGCCCCGAACCACTTCGGCTGCAGCAGGTGCGCGCCGCCGGCGCCGAAGCCGAAGGACAGGCCGCCGACCGTCCACGGGATCGGCACCCGGCACCCGTCGCGGCCTTTCTCGGCACCCTTCGACCGGAAGTACGCCGGGTCCTGCAGGTTCGCGGCGGGCAGCTCGCCGACCTCCTGCAGCCCGAGCTCCTCACCCTGGTACAGGTACGCCGAACCGGGCAGCGCGAGCATCAGCATCGTCGCCGCACGCGCCCGGCGCAGACCGAGCGCCACGTCCACGGTCGGCTCGGTGCCGTTGCTGAGCAGCCAGTCCTTGCCGTCCTGCCAGCCGCCCTTCGGGTTCTTCGGCAGGCCGTACCGGGTGGCGTGCCGGACGACGTCGTGGTTCGAGAACACCCACGTCGACGAGGACCCGTTCTGCTCGGCGAACTCCAGGTTCTCCTCGATCACCTTGCGGAACTTGTCGTACTCGAAGTCGGCCTGCAGCAGGTCGAAGTTGAACGCCTGCCCGAGCCCGTCGGCGCTCGCGTACCGTGCCCGCCGGGCGGCCGGCACGAACGCCTCGGCGACCGCGGAGCGCGGCGGGTCGTACGTGTTCAGCAGCTTGCGCCAGTCCTTGTAGATCTCGTGGACGCCTTCCTGGTCCCACAGCGGGTGCTTGCCGTTGGACTCCGACTGCCTGGGCAGCGTGGCCTTCGCCGGGAACGGCTCGGTGAGGTCCTTCACCAGCGCGTGCGCGACGTCGACCCGGAAGCCGTCGACGCCCCGGTCCGACCAGAACTTCAGGGTCTCCAGGAAGTCCGCCCGTACCTCGGGGTGCTGCCAGTTCAGGTCGGGCTGCTCGGCCGCGAACATGTGCAGGTACCACTGGCCGTCGTCGGTCTGCGCCCACGCCGAGCCGCCGAACACCGAGTCCCAGTCCGACGGCGGCTGGTCGCCGTCGCCGTCGCGGAAGATGTACCGGTCCCGGGCCGGGTGCCCCTTGGCCGCCTCCAGCGCCTCGACGAACCACTCGTGCCGGTCGGAGGTGTGGTTCGGGACGATGTCGACGATCAGCTTGATGCCCTCGGCGTGCAGCGCCTCGACCAGCTGGTCGAAGTCGGACAGCGTGCCGAGCCGCGGGTCGACGTTGCGGTAGTCGTCCACGTCGTACCCGCCGTCGGCCAGCGCGGACGGGTAGAACGGGCTCAGCCACACCGCGTCGATACCCAGCGCCACCAGGTACGGGACTCGACTGATGATGCCGGGCAGGTCCCCGACGCCGTCGCCGTTGGAGTCGGCGAAGCTGCGCGGATAGATCTGGTACACGACGGCCTGCCGCCACCAGTCGGACTGTGTCGTTTGGGCGGCTTGGGTCTGCGGACTCGCCACGATCGCCTCACTCGGAAATCAGCCGGTAACCCGGGGTTTATATATAGGCTCTAAATTTAGAATCTGCATGTATTCTGCGGTCGGTAGGACGACGAGGTCAAGGGGCTTTCATGGCGAAACCACCGGCTACCCCGCCCACGGCGACGCCGACGATGCTGCGGCGGGTGAACGCGGGCAAGGTACTCGGCGTGCTGAACCGCGCACGGGTGATGACAGGAACCGGCCTGATCGAGGCCACCGGTCTCACCCGGGCGACCGTGCACGCGGTCTGCAACGACCTGATCTCGATGGGGTGGGTGGTCGAGCTCGACCCGGGCCGGACCTCGGTGGGGCGGCCGTCGCGGCGGTTCGAGTTCAACGGGCGGGCCGGGTACGTGCTCGGGATCGACATCGGCGCGGCGAAGACGACCGTGCTGCTGTCGGACCTGCGCGGCGAGACGGTCGCCAAGGCCGGACGCTCGGCGGCCGGCGTGAAGGCGCCCGGCGAGCGGACCGAGATCGTGCACGAGACCGTGGTCGAGGCGCTGGAGTCCGCGGGGGTGTCGGACAGCCAGGTGCTGGCCGCGGGTGCGGGAGTCGCCGCGCCGGTGGACCGGGACGGGAACATCCTGGTCGCGGACGAGTTCTGGCGGCGGTTCGACACCGGGCTGTCGCAGCGGCTCACCGAACTGCACGGCTGGCCGGTGCTGCTCGAGAACGACGCCAATCTCGCCGCGCTCGGCGAGCACTGGCGCGGCGAGGCGCGGAACGTCGACGACCTCGTCGTACTGCTGGCGGGCGAGCGGTTCGGATCCGGGTTGATGGACTCCGGGCGGCTGCTGCACGGGAGCCGCGGCGGGGCCGGCGAGATGGTGTTCCTGAAGCTGATCGAGGGCGTTGGCGACACCCACGGTATTGCCCGGATCGCCCGGGAGAACGGGACGGCGGCGGTGGCGGACGCCGCCGTACGGACGTCGTTGCGGTCGCTGGCGGTCGACGGTGCGGTGACGGCGGAGCAGGTGTTCGGCGCCGCGGCCGACGGCGACAAGGTTGCCCAGGGCATCCTTCAGGACATCGCCGGCCGGACCGCCCGGGTGGTCGCCACCCTCGGCACCCTGTTCAACCCCGAACTGGTCGTCCTCGGCGGCGCCGTCGCCCAGGCCGCCGCCGCCCTACTCCCCGACGTCGAACGCCAACTCACCGACTACACCAGCACTCCCCCACGCGTCGCGGTCTCCTCCCTCGGCGACGCCATAGTCTCCGTCGGCGCCGTCCGCCACGCCCTCAACTACGTCGAGCAGCACGCCCTGGACCTAGAACTCACCTGCCGCCCGTAGAGTCCCGAACCTCCAGCCCATCACAATCGCCGCCCGACGGCTCCCCTCCCGCTCAAGCGGTCGGCGCACCCACAATTGTGATGGCCTGGCCGTCCGCCACCGGCACTGGACCCGACCGCGACCACCCTGTCGCGCACCAACAGCACTCCACCCCGCCGACCCCGCCGAGACCGCAGCCGGCACAGACCACCAAGCGCCGCCCCGCCCGCCATCGCCCCGCGGGCCGGAACGGTCCGGTACGTCGGCCGTCGGCGGCCGGCGGGGCGTGGGGACGACGGAGACCGGAGCAGGCCACGCCGCCGAAGCCGGTGTGGCGGGCGGCTAGCGGGTCAGGTGGCGGGCGATTGCTTCCAGGACGACCATGTTGCGGCCGGAGGTGGTGGCGGACGGGATGCCGGGTGGGACGAGGGACTGGTCTTCGGGGATGCCGGTGCAGAGGATGAAGACGTTGTCGGGGTGGGTTTCGACGAGGTGGGCGAGGGCGGCGCGCATCCACGGCGTGCGGCCCGCGTCCTGTACGGCGATCACCAGCGGCCGGCCCTGGGCCGCCTTAGCTGCCTGGGCGATCGCGTCGTCCTGCGGCGCACCGTTCTCGGTCAGGTGGTGCTCACCGCGCAGCACCACCCCGTCCGCGCCCGGCGCGACCCGCGTGAAGATTTCCGGAAGCCCCGAGAAGTACGGGTTCCACGCCGGGTGCAGCCCCTGCGTCAGATCGACCACGTACGGCGACCCGCCGAGCGCCGGGAACGTCTGCCCGGCCACCACCCGCGCCGCCACCTCCCGGATCGGCGCCCCGCCGAGTCCCGACTGCCGGCTGCGCTGACCGAGCGACGCCGCGAGCGCCCGCACCCGCGCGGCCGCATCGGCCACCCGCTCCGCCGGCAGCTCCCCACGCCGGACAGCCTCGACGACGCGCGCCGTCAGCGCGCGCGGGTCCGCCGTACCGACCGCGATCATCGCCAGGTCCGCACCCGCACCGATCGACGCGACCGCGGCGTCCTCGATCGAGCGGTTCTTCGTGATCGCCTGCATCTCGAGCGCGTCGGTGGTGATCACCCCGGTGAACCCGAGCTCCTCCCGCAGCAACCCGGTCAGCACCCGGTGCGACAGCGTGGCGGGCTGGTCGTCGTACGCCGAGAAGATGATGTGCGCGCTCATCACCACATCGGCCCCGGCCGCGATCGTCGCCCGGAACGGCGCCAACTCGACCGCACCGACCTCTTCCACGGAGCGGTCCACCCGCGGCAGATCGGTGTGTGAGTCGACCGCGACGTCGCCGTGCCCCGGGAAGTGCTTCGGGCAGGCGGCGATCCCCGCGTCATGCACGCCCCGGACGAACGCGACCCCGTGCCGCGACACGACGTCCGCCGTACGCCCGAACGAGCGGGTGGAGATGATCGGGTTCGCCGGGTTGCTGTTCACGTCGACCGACGGCGCGAGCATCAGGTCGATGCCGAGCGAGGCCAGGGTCGCGGCCGCGTCCCGGGCCGCGGCGCGGGTCAGCTCGGTGTCGTCCAGGTCGCCGAGGAGCCGCGGGGACGCCAGCGGCCACGGGTTCGCCGGCGCGAGGTGGCTGAACTCGCCGCCCTCGTGGTCGATCGCGACGATCAGGTCGGGCCGCTCGGACCGCAGTACGGCGGTCAGCGCCGCCACCTGCTCGGCGTCCGCGACGTTCCGGGTGAACAGGATGACCGCGCCGAGGCCGCCGGCCACCGCGCGCCGCAGTTCGTCGGGGGCCGTCGTACCGGTGAAGCCGACGACCAGCGCACCGGCCGCGTCCCGATCCAGTTGAGCACTCATTCCGTAACCCTCTCGCAGTCGTGGCAGCCGGCGCCAGCGGGGGTCCGTCGACGCCCTGAGGGGCATCGTTGTCAGGCGTTGTCATGGCAGTTAACTGCCGCCACCCTGCGGGTTTTCCATGATTACCACCTTTCACCCCTGTCTGTTCGGGCCGACTACAGATAACGTTGTCTCTCGACCTGACCGCCCTGACCGGGGGGACGATGAGCGACGACACTGGGGACGACACATTGGTGGCGCGGGAATCCGTGCTGGGCATCGACATCGGCGGCACGAAGATGGCCGCCGCTTTGGTGTCCGCCGACGGCACGATTCTCACCGGCGACCGGATCCGGACCCCGTCCGGCGGCGCCGACCAGGTGTTCGCCGCGCTCGGTGAGCTGATCGACCGGGTCCGCGGCGACGCCGCCCCGCTCGCGGTCGGCGTCGGTTCGGCCGGCCCGCTCGACCAGCAGCACGGTCTGGTCTCCCCGGTGAACATCCCCGGCTGGCGCAACTTCCCCCTCGTGGACCGGGTCCGCGCGCTGACCGGCGACGTACCGGTGACGCTCGGCATGGACGGGCACTGCTTCGCGCTCGGCGAGTTCTGGAGCGGCGCGGGGCGGGACGCGAAGACCCTGCTCGGCATCGTGGTGTCGACCGGTGTCGGCGGCGGGCTGGTGGTCGACGGCAAGCCGCTGATCGGCCAGTCCGGCAACGCGGCGCACATCGGTCACGTGGTCGTCGACCAGGACGGCGAGGCCTGCGCGTGCGGGTCGTACGGCTGTGTCGAGGCGTACGCGAGCGGCCCGCGGATGGTGGCCCGCGCGCAGCGCAGCGGCTGGCGGACGGACGAGGACGTGGACGCCGAAGTACTGGCCGCCGACGCCGCCGCCGGGGACGAGCTCGCGCTGGCCGCGTTCGACGACGGCGCGCAGGCGCTGGCGGCGGGGATCGTGGCGACGGCTGTCACCGTGGACCTGACCACGGTCGTGATCGGCGGCGGGGTCGCGAAGGCCGGGCCGGTGCTGTTCGACCCGGTGCAGGCGTGGGTGAAGCGGCTCGCCCAGCTGCCGTTCGTCGCGGACCTCACCGTGGAACCGGCCCAACTGGACAACGCCGGGCTGCTCGGCGCCGCACATCAGGCGTGGGCCGCACTGTCCTGATCCGCACATTCGGGGTGCTGCGGTAAAGGTTCTCCCGCACACCTTTGCGCAATTCTTACGAATCTTCCGGATCCGTGTAACGACACCCCTACGCGCAGCGATTCAAGGGATGGATGGGGTGGGGGCACCGTCATCCACGACCGGTCGAGGGGGCTCGGACCGGCCGGCTCGGGAGATCGAGGGGGGCCTGGATCAACCGGAACACGCGAGCGGCGGGCGAGGCGACTCACCCGCCGCGACCGTGTGCACCCACCGATCGGGAACCAACGTGCCGTCGGCAACGTCGGACCGATTCGCAGCGCGATCGATTTCGTGGAGGGACGGTATCGAGCGCGGGTTCTGCACCGTGAACGGCGGACGGTGGCGGCAGGAGGGGGCTGCCACCGGCCTGACCCCCCGTGCACGGTGCAGAACTACGGGTGCTGCTACGGCCGCAGCCACTCCGGTTCCGGCAGGCGGTCGCGGTCGAGGCGGCCGTTGTCGTCCAGCGGGAGTTCCTCGATCGGGATCAGGTCCGCCGGGACCAGGTAGATCGGCAACTCCTTGCCGAGGTCAAGCATCAGCCGGGCCAGTACGGCGGGGTCGCTGTCCTCGAGTACGACGTACCCGATCAGGCAGGTGTCACCGCCCGGCTCCGTCTGCGCGACCACGACCGCGTCCACCACGCCGGGCTGGTCCGCGAGGACGTGCTCGGTCTCGCCGGGCTCCACCCGGTGGCCGCGGATCTTCACCTGGTCGTCCGCGCGGCCGAGGTACTCGAGCGTGCCGTCGACCCGCCAGCGGCCGAGGTCGCGGCTGCGGTACAGCCGCGCGCCCGGGTGCCCCGGGTCCCCGACGAACGCGCGCTCGGTCTCCTCCGGCCGCCCGAGGTAGCCCTGGGCAACGGCCGCGCCGCCGAGGTGGATCTCGCCGACCGCGCCGACCGGCACCGGCCGCAGCGCGGCATCCAGCAGCCGTACGGCGACCCCCTCGATCGGCCGCCCGATCGAGGGCCGGTCCTCGGCCGGGTCGACCTCGTGGATCGTGGTCACAATCGACGCCTCGGCCGGACCGTACTCGTTGAACAGCCGGCACTCCGGATGCGCGTCCAGGAAGTCCCGCACCTTGTGCGTCAGCACCATCGCCTCACCGCCCGCGACGATCTCGCGCAACGCGGGCAGCTCCGGCAGCCGGCGCATCGTCGCCAGCAGCGCGGTCAGCGGGCTGAACGCCATGAACAGCCGCTGGACGTCGTGATCCCGCAACGCCGCGACCACCGCGTCCGGGTCGTACCGGTCGTCCTCGCCGATCAGTACGAGCGCCGCACCGGACGCCAGCGTCGTGAACATCTCCTGTACGTGGACGTCGAACCCGAACGAGGTCCACTGCAGCGTCCTGAGCGACCGCCGGGTGCGCAGATAGTGCCGCACCAGGTTCACCGGGCCGCGGTGCGGGACCACGACGCCCTTCGGGTTGCCGCTCGAGCCTGAGGTGTAGATGCAGTACGCGATGTCGTCGGCCGCCGCGCGGACCGGCGGGGCCTGCTTGGCGCGGGCGTCGGCGTCGGTCGCCGACACCGGGACGAGTCGCAGGCCGAGGCGATCCGCGAGCGCCGCGTCGTCCCCGACCAGCGCGACCGCGGCCGCGTCGTGCACCATGAACGCCCAGCGCGACTCCGGTACGCCGGGATCCAGCGGGAGGTACGCCGCGCCCGACTTCAGCACCGCCAGCACCGCGACGACCATTTCGGTGCCGCGGGCAACACGTACCGCGACCAGCTCGCCCGGCTTGACGCCGAGATCCGCGAGCTGCCAGGCGACGGCGTTCGCGCGGCGGTCGAGTTCGGCGTACGTGAGCTCGCGATCGCCTTGTATCACAGCGATTGCGTCCGGCGTGCGCGCGACCTGCTGCTCGAAGAGCGTGTGCAGTCCGCTGAGCTCGCCGGCCACCACCGCGTCCCGGCGTACCCGCCCGATCGGGCCGACCGGGTCGGCGTCGGACTCGAGTTCGCGCAGGGTGTCGAGGTCGGACGGGAGCGGCAGGACGAGTTCGGGGAGCCGGAGCTCCGGGCGGGTCGTTGCCCTGCGCAACACTTCCTCGAGGTACTCGAGCAGGCGCTCGACGCTGCGGCGGTCGAACAGGCCGGACCGGTAGTCCGCCGTACAGGTGATGTCGTCGCCGTCATGGGTGAGACGGAACCGTACGTCGATCTGCTCCGGCAACTCGTCGTCGCCGTCCTCGAAGTCGACCAGGATCTGGAACAGCGGGTCGCGCGCGAGGATCGACAGGTCGGCGTCCGCGTGCTCGAACGCGGCGGCCGTGACGTCGCGGATCCGCTCGGTGAGCTCACCGAGATCCGGCTCACCCGACAGGTCGATCCGCAACGGCATCGGCCGCGCCGCCGGCGCGTCGTCCGGGCGGACCATCGCCGACCCGATCGTCACGTCGTCCTGCGCGGCGAACCGCCCGAGAACCGTCGCCACCGCCGCGAGCATCGTCATCGCCGGGCTGAGCCTCCGCTCGTGGCTGTACCTGAACACGGCCGCACCCAGCTCGGCATCAAGCTCCCGCCGTACCGCAACCACCGCGTCGTCCCCCGGCGCCCGCCCCCGATCCACCGGCAACACCAACGGCTGCGCACCGGCCAGAACCCGATCCCAGTAACTGAGATCCCGCCGCCGATCCCCCACCTCCCGAACCACAACCGCCGTCCCACCAGCGGCACGCCCACCAACCTCAGCCGCACCCTCACCGGCTTCGGCCACACCCGTGCCAACCTTGGTACAGCGCTCACCAACCACCGCGCTGCGCTTGTCAGCGGCGGGTGCGGTCACCTGTGCGTCGTCCACCTGCTTCTCGTCCGCGACGCGCTGGTCGGCCGCCGGGCCTGGGCCGAGCGCGATCGCACCTCTCGACCCACTCATGCGCGCACCTTCGCCAGACACCCCACCCACGGCAGATACGCCGCCGGCAGATGTCCTACCCGGGATGGCGACGCTTTCGACGGACCCCTCACCCGAGACGGACGCACCTTCGGCAGACGCCTCGCCCCGGGTAGACGCAGCGTCAGCCGACGTGTCGCCCTCGGTGGATGCGTCATCGGCCAACGTCTCACCCTCGGTGGGTGCTTCTTCGGCGGTCGTGTCACCGGGGGTCGGCGCGCCGTCCGTGAAGGCATCGGGTTGGTCGGTGGTCGGCGTGGTTTCCTGGCCGGCTTCGGTGGAGCCGTCGGACGGCCCGCTTGGCTGCTCGCCTTCGGCGGGCAGGTCAGCGGTGTCGGACTCCGGTGTGTGAGGTGTTGTCAGGTCGTTGGACTGTTCGGTGAGGAGGGCGAGCTGTTCGCGCATCAGCTTGGTGACGCCCTCGACCAGCTGGCCCGCCACGCGCAACTGCTGCGACATCAGCGCAGCCATCCCGCTCCCCGGCAGCTCCGCCGCACCCGTCGCCGCCGCGGCCTCATCCACCTTCGCCGCAAGCTCCGCAAGCCCCGACCCAAGCACCGCCAACGCCGCCCGCGGATCCCGTGCCGCCGCATCCCTACCACGCAGTCCCTCGCCCTGAACCCCAGCGTCGTGAACCTCAGCGCCGTCAACCCCAATACCACCAGCCGAAGCGCCATCGCCCGAAGCATCGTCAACCGAGACGCCGGCCGCCGCGGCGCCGAGCGACGCACCACCATCCGCAGCACCATTGGGCGTCCCGCCGTCAGCCGACTCACCGTCGGTGAACCCACGGTCCGCCGGAGTACCGTCGGCCACAGCACCCTCGGTCGAAGCACGATCCGCCGGGGTGTCGTCGGCCGACGTACCGTCCGGCTCTTGAACCTTCGCCGTCTGGACCGCGACTGCGGTGGCCAGCTTGTGCGGTGTCGTGAAGGTCAGGAACAGGTCGTCCGGCGCCAGCTCCACCTCGAACCGGCTCCGCAGTTCGTCGATCACCGGCGCCATGGAAGCCGGCGTCGCACCCAGTTCGGCAAACGTGTGGTCCACCGTGAGGTCGTACGGATCCAGCCCGTGCACCTCACAGGTCAGATCGAGTACGACGTCCAGCGACGCCCGGTACCGCTCCGCCGACCCTTCGTCGCCCGGCAGCGACCCGGCCTGCGCCAGATAGTCGGCGTCGATCACATGCGTCTCCGCCGGCAACGCGAACGGCGACACGTCCTCCGCCTCAACAGCCGCGACAGGCTCCGGCTCCACCGGCGGATCCAGTGGTATCCGCTTCACTGCGGCACTCGACGGCGGCTCGAACACCACCGACTGCGCCCGCGCGGCCCGCTCGAAAGCGTTGAACCGCGGCGCAACGTTGCCCCCGGCAACCGCCGTACCCGGACCCGCCAGCACCGTCACCGACGGATCCACCGGGTGATGCACCCGACGGAACGGGTACGTCGGCAGCGGCACCCGCCCGCCGTCGGCGTACACCTTGGCCCACGCGATCTCGGTCCCCTGCTCGTACAGCTCGGCCAGCCCGTTCATCGTCGCGAGCACCGGGTCCTGCCCGAGGCGCTGCGCCGGGATCCACGTGCTGTTCGGCGCGATCCGCCGCCCGGCGGGGCTCAGTACGGCGTCCGGCCCGAGCTCCAGGAACCGCCGGCACCCGGCCGCGGTCACCGCCTCGACGGCGTCCCCGAACAGCACCGGCTGCCGCAACTGGCCGACCAGGTAGTCGCTGTCCAGCACCGTCCCGGACTCGAGCAGATCACCCGACCAGCTCGACACCATCGGCGTCCGCAGCGGCTTCAGCGTGATCTCGCGAACGATCTCCGCGAAGTCCGACAGGATTGGGTCCACCAACGAACTGTGGAACGCCCGGTCCACGTCCAGCCGTTGCCACGCCACCTGCAACTGGTCGAGTTGCGCCGCCAGCTGCCCGACGATCACCTCGGACCCGGTCAGCACGAACGACTGCGGCCCGTTGCCCGCGGCCACTTCCACGCCGGCGGTCCGGGCGATCTCGCGCACCCGATCGGCATCGGCCCGTACGGCGACCATTGCCCCCGGCACCGTTCCGCGCTGCATCAGCTCGCCGCGCTTGGCGGTCAGCCGTACGCCGTCCGCGACGGACAGCGCGCCCGCGACGCACAACGCGGCGTACTCCCCGACGCTGTGGCCGACGACCAACGCGGGCTGTACGCCGAACGACTGCCACAGCCGGGCCAGCGCCACCTCGAACGCGAACAGCGCGGGCTGCGCCGTCTCCGTCGGCCAAACGCCTTCCGTACCGGCGGCCGGCGTGAGGAGCAGCTCGTTCAGGCTGCCACCGGTCTCCTCGTGGTACACGCGATCGCACTCGTCGAGCACCGACCGGAACACCGGGAACCGCGCCGCCAGCCCCGCGGCCATCCCACGTCGCGCGGCGCCCTGCCCGGTGAACGCGTACCCGAGCGGACCCGGCCCGCCCCGCGGTACCTCGGTCGTCTGCGCGGAGCCGAGCGCGCTCAGCAGCTCCCGCTCCGTCCCGCCCGCGACCGCGATCCGGTACCGGTGGGCCGGCCGGCCGAGCGCCGCCGTACCGGCGAGGTCGATGAGCCGGTGGCCGGTGCCGTGGTCGAGGTCCGTGCGGTACAGCTCCACGAGGTCGGCGAGCGCATCCGGGTCGGGCGCGGACAGCGGCAGTACGACGGGGCCGTCGTCGCCGCGGCGGATCTGCCGCGGCGCCTCCTCGAGGATCACGTGCGCGTTGGTACCGCTCGGGTCCAGCGCGCTGACGCCGGCGCGGAGCGTCGTACCGCCGGACTGCAACGGCACGGTCCACTCGCGGACGTCGGTGCCGATCACGAACGGGCTGCCGTCGAGCGCGAGCGCCGGGTTCGGCTCGGTGACGTTGATCGTCGGCACGAGCGTCCGGTGCTGCAGCATCAGGATCGTCTTGATCAGGCCGGCCATGCCCGCGGCGCTGTCCAGATGGCCGATGTTCGGCTTCACCGACCCGATCGTGCAGAACCCGACCTTGTCGGTATGCCGGCGCAGCGCCGTCGTCAGCGCCTTCACCTCGGCGGCGTCCGCGGCCGGGCTGCCGATCCCGTTCGCCTCGATGTAGCTGACCGAGTCCGCGTCGAACCCGGCCCGCTGCAGCGCCCGCTCCACCAGCTCGACCTGGTTGCCGTCGGTGTTGCTGACCGCGGTGCCGCGGATCACGGCGTACACGGTGTCCCCGTCGGCGAGCGCCTGGTCGAGCCGCTTCAGCAGTACGGCGGCGACACCGTTGCCGCCGACCGTACCGTCCGCATCCGCGGCGAACGCACGTACGTGACCGCTCGGCGACAGGATCGAGTCCGGCGTCGGGTGGTAAGTCGTTGCCTGCGGCACCTGTACGGCGGCGGCACCGGCGAGCGCGAGGTCCGCGTCGCCGGACCGGAGGGCTTGGCAGGCAAGGTGCACCGCGACCAGCGAGGACGAGGACGCGGACTGTACGCCGATCGCCGGACCGGTCAGACCGAGCCGGTACGCGACCCGGGTGGCGATCGAGTCGCGGGACTGGTGCTGCCGGTTGTACAGGTTCATGCCGGAGCCGGCGAAGACGCCGACGCGGTCCGACGTACCGGCGTACCCACCGTGCTCCAGCGCCTGATGACACACCTCGAGGAACAACCGCTGCGCCGGCTCCATGAGCTCAGCCTCACGATCACTCAACCCGAAGAACTTCGCGTCGAACGCCTCGACATGCTCCAGCACACCCGAGACCGCGACAACCCCGTCCCCCGTGTCCGGCATCCCCCGCCGAACACTCTCCACACCACCGACAAGGTTCTCCCAGAACCCCTCAAGCGTCTCGGCCCCCGGGAACCGCCCAGCCACCCCCACTACAGCGACCGGCTCCACCACACCGGCGCGCTCCAGACCCCCTACCGCCCGAGCACCCCCAACCACAGCCTCGCCCGCCGCCTCAGGCCCACCGGCACCCTCCAGCTCGCCACTGGCCCGCCCAACCCCCACACCCGCAGCCACCAACGCACCAACACCTACAGCGGCGCCCTCCCCCTCAACACCAACTGCACGACCCACGCCGTCATCAGCACCGTCATCAGCACCGTCAACATCGCCCGCACCACTCGCGCCGGCAACATCCCCGGCGCCTCCGCCATCCGCCAGACCAGCCACGTCGAGCAGACCTGACGTATCACCCTCAGCATCAGCCTCGGCACCAACCTCGGCGTCCGCAGAGTCCCTCGCGCTCTCAGCCTCCTCGGCCCCTAGAGCCCCGACCTCATCGTCGGCAAGATCCACACCATCGCGAACCTCTCCTGCAGACTCCGCATCCCCGGCGCCCGCGACAACACCCTGCGCACCAGCGAGCTCACCGTCACCGGCAAACCCCTCCGCGCCCGCGCCGTCGTCCTCCCGCCCACTGTCCAGTGCGTCGCCCGCATCCCCAAGGACCGCCCGCGCAGCCAGCTCCGATCCCCCAACATCCGAACCGGCTTCGTCGCCCCCGTCACCCCCAGCGACCTCGCCAACGCCCACCTCCCGGGCCACAGCCGAGCCGACCTCGTCGGCCGCCTCCTCCCCAGCGACAGCCGACGCGACCTCCTCAACGCCCTCATCCCCGGCGACAACCGAGTCAACCTCGTCGCCGTCGCCGTCCCCGGCAACATCCGACTCGCCGTCGGCAACCGCAGCGTTCGACGCACCGTCCGCGTCTCCCGCCTCGCCGACCATGCCACCGTGCGCAGCAGCCACCTCATCCTCGTCCGCAACCGCGGCACCCGGCTCAGCTACTACGTCGCCACCGCTGACCGCCGGCTCCTGCTCGCCTGCCTCGTCACTCTGGTGGATACGTTCCGAATCCGGAGCAGGTACGTCGCCCGCATCGCCAGCAGTCGGCCGACCACCCAGCTCAGGCCCTCCGCCAACCTCGGCCTCGCCGACACCCTCGACCTCGCCGCCGGTCTCGCCCTCACCGACCGCCTCACCCGCGGCAACCACCGCCGCGCCCTCATCACCACCCGCGCCACCGCCGGCAGCAGCTACGTCCTCCGCATCGACAGCCACCACCTGCACGGCTGCGCCGTCGCGTTCGTGAGTCCGCTCCTCATCCCGTGCGAGTACCGAGGCCGCATCCACAGCCATCGGCTGAGGAGCCGCATCAGCCGGGTCAGCCTCGACAACAGATCCGTCCTCAGCTGCAGACCGATCAGCCTCACCACCAGTCGTCCGCCCCTGCGCGTCGTCGCAGGTAGCGCTCTCGTGGTCCGCCGTCTCGTCATCGACAGGTACGACGTTCCCCGCGTCGCCAACTGCCTGCAGTACAACGGCGTCAGGCTCATCGGCACGACCAGACGCAACAGCCGAGTCGCCATCAGCCAGTTCCTCGTCGGCCGCGCTCTCGTGGATCGCTATCTCGTCATCGGCAGGTACGACGTTCCCCGCGTCGCCGGCTGCCCGCAGTACAACGGCGTCAGGCTCGTCCGCACGACCAGACGCAACAGCCGAGTCGCCATCAGCCAGCTCGTCGTCGGCCGCGCTCTCGTGCATCGCCGTCTCGTCATCGGCAGGTACGACATTCCCCGCGTCGCCGATTGCCCGCAGTACAACGGGTTCAGGCTCGTCGGTACGACCGTCCTCATCGCCCGACTCGACACCCGCATCGCCGTCAGCCGACCCGGCGTCGGCAGCGCTCTCGTGGATCGCCGACGCGTCGTCGGAGGGTACGGCGTCGCTCACGCCGACGTCTGCCCGCAGTACAGCGGACTCAGGCTCGTCGGTACGCCCAGCCTCATCACCAGACTCGACACCCGCATCGCCATCAGCTGGCTTGACGCCGTCGGTCGGGTCATGGTCAGCGACCCGCGGGGCGGCATCGTCGACTGCCGGGGTGGCGTCGGCGGCAGTTGGGGCAGTCGCGTTGGCTGCCGGGGTTGCTTCGTCTGCTGGTACGTCGTCTTGTGTTGTAGTCGCCTCGACGTTGGAGTCGTCCGCCTCGTTCTCCGCGGTAGATACGTCTGCTCGGTCTACAGCTGCGGCGCCGTGTGCGTCGACGCTTGCCTCAGCCGGTGCGACGGCTGCGTCGGGTTCGTCGGCAGCAGGTTCGTCCCCGGCAACGAACGCGTCGTCCTCGTCGCGAGCAGCATCCTCCGAGCGACTGTCGTCCCCTGCGGCTTCCTCGCCCCGGCCGCCTTCGTGGCCCCGGCCGCTTTCCTCGTCCCGTGCGGCTTCCTCGAAAGGTGCGCCGTCCTCCTCGCGAGCATGCGACTTGTCGAGCGGGGCGTCCTCGGACGGCTCCTCGTTGGAGTCTGCTGTCAGGGCATGGGAGGGCGCGTCGGGCCCGGGTCCGTCCGACTCGCCGTTGGCGGTGGTGTGGTCGTCGGCAGCGGTTGGCTTTGTGGTGATCGCGTCCGCAGAAGGTACGTCCGCGTCGACGGTGGGCGTTGCGTTGGTGTTCGCGCGATCGGGTACGACGTCGTCGTCGCCGGGAGCTGCGTCCGCTTCTGCCTCGGCGGTTCCCGCGTTCGCTTCTGTGTCGGCGAGGGCGGTCTCTGCGATCGCGTCGTTCGTACCGGGTGTGGCGTCGGCTACGTCCGTGTCAACGGCGGGGTTCGCGTTGGCGGGGCGGTTCGCGTTGGCCGGTGGGTTGGAGAGCTCGGGGCTGTCGGTTGCGTTCGTACCGTCGGTTGCTCTCGGGTTGTCAGTCCCGCCCGCGTCGTCGGACGTACCTGCCTCGTCGGTCGCGGCTGCTTCGTCGGTTGCGTCCGGCGTGGTCGCAGCCGGGCGGCCGAGTGTGTCTGAGCCGTTGGGTACGTCCGCGGCCGCCGGGTGCGTGGCGTCCGACGTGTCCGAGGCCTCGGGGGCCGTGGTGTTGGTGGTGGGTGCGCTGTTGGTGAGGGGTGTGGGGTCGATCGGGTCCGCGGCGGCGGGGCGTGGAGTGGCTGGGCGGTAGGTGGCCGGGCGGTAGGTGGTCGGGGGTGGGGTGGCATCGGTGATGCGGGTGAGTTCGGTGGTGGCGGGCTCGTCGGCGGTGAAAGCCGCGGACGGTACGTCGATGGGCGCCGGTGCGTCGGAGGCCGATGCGTGCGAGGTGGTCGCGTCGGGGGGCGCGGGCTCGGATGTCGTTGGTTGGGCGGGCGCCCGCTCTGCGGAGGTTGCCTCGGGAGCCGTTTCGTCCGAGGTGGTCGCGTCGGGCGCGGGCTCGGGTGGTTGGACGGGCGCTGGGTCTGCGGAGATTGGCTCGGACGTCGCGGGCTCGGCAGGTGTGGGGCGGGGTTGCGGGGCCGTGGAGGGTGACGGGCCGAAGGGGGATGTGGGTACTGCGGGGTGGGTGGTTTCCGCGGTCGACGGCGCTGACTCAGGGGACTGCGCCGGAGCGGAGGATGGGGCGGCCGATGGGGTTGTCTCGGGAGACTCGGTGGGGGCCGGGGGTGCGTCGGGGAGGTCGCGGGGCGGCGCGGGGGCGTACGTCGGCGCCAGTGACTGCGCGGGCCGTGGCGGGGTCGCAGGGGCGGGCGGGGTGGTTGAGGGGGCCGGTGGCGCGGGTGTGGATGGCGCGGGCGGGGCGGGTGTGGGTGGTGTGGGGGTGGAGGGCGTTGGCGAGGGTGGCGGTGTGGGTGTGGGGGTGCCGAGGGTGGGGCGTTGGGGTGGGGTGGGGATGGATTGCTGGAGTTCGCGTTTCCAGGCCAGGCTGACGACCGGTAGTTCGGTGGTGCGTTCGGACGGGTCCTCGTCGGCGTACGGGGTGGTTTCGGGGGTGGTCGACGGGCCTTGGCCGGTGGGGCCGCTGGCGGGGGTGGCGCCGGCGGGTTCTACGTGGGGGTGGGTGCCGTGTTCGAGGGTGCCGTCGAGCCAGCGTTGTTTGAGGAGGGGGCGGAGGATCTTGCCGCCGGGGGTGGTCGGGAAGTCGCGGCGCGGTACGCCGACGACCTGGGCGATCAGGCCGAGGCGGGTCTGGATGAGGCTGCGGATGGCCTGGTCCATGCCGGGGACGGAGTCCGGGGTGAGCGCGTAGAAGACGACGAGGCGGTCGGTGCCGGAGGCTTCGTCGGCGATTCCGCAGGCGGCGACCAGGCCGGACGAGGCGCCGACGACCGTCGCGGCGACGGATTCGATGTCGTGGGCGTAGTGCAGCTTGCCGGACATGATGATGCGTTCGCTGTCGCGGCCGGTGATGACGACCTGGCCGCCGGTGATGAAGCCCTGGTCGCCGGTCGCGAGCCACTTGCGGGCCGGCCAGTTGCCAACGGGGAAGGCCGCGCGGTCCGCCTCGAGGTTCCCCAGGTACCCGGGGGTCACCCGCGCGGACGCCACCTGCAGCTGGCCGATCCGTCCCTCGGGCAGTACGGCGCCGTTGGGCGCCACGATGCGTACCGTCGTACCGGGCGCGGGCGCCCCGACGGACACCAGCGACAACACCCCGGGCGCCTCGACCCGCGGCGCACCCGGACGCGCGACCGCGACCTTGCCGGACGACGGACGCTGGTCGACCCACTCGACGACGCCGGTGGGTGGGATCCGGACGCGATGCACGTTCGGCGTCAGCCCGGGGCGGGCGAACGTGATCCCGGTGACCGTCTCGGTCATCCCCCACGCCGCCACGAAGGTCTCCGGTACGACGCCGAACCGATTCGTGACGCGCAGGAACTCCGACATCACCGGCACCGTGATCTGCTCGCCGCCGCTGACCAGGCTGCGCAGCGCGGACAGGTCCCAGTGCCGGTCGGGCTCCCCCGCCACCGCCGCGGTCGCGAGCCGGTACCCGAAGTTCGGCGACCAGGAGTGGTTGACCCGGTGCTGCTCCATCAGGTCGAACCAGCGCAGCGGGTTCGCGAGCACCCAGTCGGTGTTCACGTGGATGTTCGTGCACCCGGTGAACACCGGCAGCAGGTGGTACAGCAGGAACGCGCCGCTGCGGTCCAGCGGCAGCCAGTTCAGCGTGGTCTGACCGGGGCGGATCGGCAGCATGGCCGGCGTACCGGCGGCGAACTCGACCAGCCCGCGGTGCGTGAGCTGCACCATCTTCGGCGTACCGGTGGAGCCGGAGGACAGCATCAGTACGGCGACGTCGTCCGCGGCCGGGCGGTGGAAGTCCGACGTCGGCTCGTGGCCGGCCATCGCGTCCGGGTCGAGGACCGGGAGGCCGAGGTCGTTCGGCAGGTCGGACGGGCGGCCGATCAGGACGGTCCAGCCGAGCAGGTCGGTGATCCTGCGGAGCCGCTCGCGGCCCTCCTCGGTCCGGTCGCCGCCCGGGTGCGGGGCGACCAGCAGCGGGCGGATGCCGCCGAGCGTGCAGGCCCAGAACGCGGCGAAGAACCCGACCGGTTCGGTGCAGTGCACGACCGCGGGGTCTCCGGCACGTACGCCGTTCGCGCGCAGGCCGGCCAGGATCCGCGCGGCCAGTTCGAGCAGCGTCGGGAAGTCCAGCTTGGTCTCGCGGCCGTCCGCGCCGATCTCGACGACGCCGGCGCCACCGAAGTCGCGGGCCGCCCGGAGCAGTGCGCTCGGCAGGTCGCGGGGGTAGCCGGCGGGAATCATCAACGCCGGCCCGGTGGAGATCGCCGGCCGGTCCGCACCACTTCTCACGCCGATGCCACCACCAGCACGGAGACGGGTACGCCGGGACGCGGGCAAGCGCTGAGCGAGGCCGGTCGGCGACCCACGGACACGTGCCTCCCCAACTGGACGGAGCGGGTACCGGGCGGACCCGCCTCACACACTTTCACACCGAGCTGTTGCCCCGTTTCCATCAGCCGGAACAGATGCCGTGACCGGGTACACCCGGTGCGTCATCGCGCCGACCGACAGCCGTGAACCCTACCAGCCGCGACCCGCCCTGGAGGAGTCCGTTCTCACCAGCCGATGGTTAAGAATCCCGCGACCACCGACATGGTTCCAACGAGTGACGGCAGGTTCCGATACGCGCCGTACGAAAGCCGTGCACGGCCCCGCGTCAGCGCCGTGGCGGTGCGGTGTCAGAGCTCCTGGCAAGAGTGATCCCCGTCGAAAACATCACTCTCAGGAGGAGCAGGGAATGTCCGTACAGGAGCTGCAGCAGGCCGCGCAGGAGTTCGTCGACGCCGGGTTCGGGAGCCTCGAACTGCGGGTGCACGACGGCGGCGGCGAGTACGTCGCCCGGGCCGGCGTACGGGAGCTCGGAAGTGCCGAGCTGCCGCCCGCGGACCAGGAGTTCCGGGTCGGGAGCGTGACCAAGACGTTCGTGTCGACCGTCGTACTGCAGCTGGTGGCCGAGGGCAAGGTCGAACTCGACAGTACGGTCGCCGGCCGACTGCCGCGGTTCGCGCTGGACGAGCGGATCACGGTGCGGATGCTGCTCGACCACACCAGCGGGCTGTTCAACTACACCGGCGAGTACTACCCGGACGGGACGGTCGTGGCGGGGCTGCCCGCGACCGGGAAGGAGTGGGCGGACAACCGGCTGCGTGGGTACACACCGGACGAGCTGGTGGAGTTCGCGCTGGGCAAGCCCGCGCGGTTCGAGCCGGGCGCCGAATGGAGCTACTCGAACACGAACTACTCGGTCGCGGCACTGCTGATCGAGGCCGTCACGGGGCGGACGCTCGCCGAGGAACTGGACAGCCGGATCATCAAGCCGCTCGGCCTGACCGGCACGATCGAGCCCGGCGACCGGACCGACATCCCCGGCCCGCACTCGCACGGGTATTTCCGATACCAGGACGGCGAGGAGTCGAAGGTCGTCGATGTCACCGAGCAGAACCCGTCGCTGCTTTTCGCGGCCGGCAGCATGCTGTCGACGACGCGTGACCTCCAGGTGTTCATGTCCGCCTTGCAGAGCGGCAAGCTGCTCCCGGCCGAACTCCTGACCGCGATGCGTACGCCGGAACCGAAGAGCGGCCCGCTCAACTACGGCCTCGGCCTGTTCGCCCAGGACACCGGCACCCAGACCATCTACCACCACAACGGCAGCGCCCCCGGCGGCTACGGCGCCCTCATGTACAGCACCGCCGACGGCCAGAAGACCCTCACCGCAGCCATCACCATGGGCGACGCCGACGCCAACATCCTGGAGATCTTCCCGCCGGCCCTAGAACGCCTGGTGAAGACGGTCTTCGGCGAGCAAGGCGAATAGACAGCTCACGCGACCACGGCGGGGGTCCGGGGGCGAAGCCCGCCGGGCGGGGTCCGGGGGTTGCACCCCCGGACAACACGACGAACGAGCCCGGCCCGCGCCCTCCGCGGGCATACCGCGGCGACGAGTGAGTGGAGGTGAGTGGACAACTATCGAAACCTAGCCCGGCGGTCCTCAAGCTCCTGAGTTCGCCGTTGCCGCAGGTCAGGGCACCAATAGCCTCATCCGCACTCCCGGCGGTCCGACAAACCCAGGTCCGGCTTTCGAGACAACAGCAGCTCGAGCTCGTCGAGCGATACCGAGCCGGTGCACTCCGACGGGAGTTGGCGGAGGTGTACGGGATCGGCACCGGCACTGTGTCCGGGATCCTCAAACGGCACGGTGCCGGTCGCAAGATTGGCCTCACGCCGGACGAGCTCGAGCACGCTGCAGAGCGCTACGAGGCCGGCCAGTCGCTCTCGCAGATTGTCGAGGCCTTCGGCGTCGTGGCGAACACCATGCGCGCCGCGCTCCTCGGACACGGCATCACCATGCGATCGACGAGAGGCGCGGCGCGATGAAGCGACTGAGCCGCCCCGACGACCGCCCCGGGACAGCTCTCGGCCTCGTCTACCTCCGGGATCTGGTGCCGACGGTCAACGAATACATCGAGTTCGACCTCGATCCTGACCCCGAATGGTGGCGTGGATTCGCGGACCAGGTCGCAGCCGACGTGGCCATCGCGAGGACGATCCCAGACGTGCGGAAGCCGTTGGGGCCGGCGGTGCAGTCATGAAGCGGGGCTCTTGAGGATCTCCGTGATGCCTTCCCGGTAGGTCGTGACGTGGAAGTCTGGGAAGCGCGTGGCGAACTTCGTGGTGTCGAAGATGTTGTCCTGCCGGTAGCGCGGCATTAATTCGTTCGCCTCTTTCACCGCGGGCTTGAACAGACCGAGGACCTTGAAGGCCGCCTCAGGGACGGTGCGGTAGGAGATGCCCTCCCCGACGACCTCCGAGGCGATCTCGATCATCCCGGCGTAGGTGAGGCGGTCGGGATCGATGGGCAGGTGCCAGGTCTGGCCGTAGGCGTCGGGGGTGTTGCCGATCAGGCCCATGGCGCGACTGGCGTCCGGGGTCCAGATGATGCTCCGCTTGGTGTGGGCGTTGATCGGTACGGACGGGCGCTTGCCCTCCTTGATCGGGTCGAAGATGGCGGTGTTGGTGAGGCTCTGGGTCTTGCCCGGTCCATAGAACTCCGGGGCACGGCAGATCACGGCCTCGATGGTGCCGGCCCGCATCTCGGCGAGGAGCATGTTCGCGATCTCGGCTCGTACGGTCGCCTTGCGGCCGATCGGCTGGAAGGCGGTGTCCTCGACCTGCGGAGTGTCAGTACGGGGATACATGTAGGTGTTGTCGAAGAACACCAGCTTGGTGCCGTGCTTCTGGCACGCCGCGATGGTGTTCGCCATCATCGTCGGGAACTGCTGCTCCCACAGCCTGGAGTCGATCGGGAGACCGACGGTCAAGTACGCGATGCCGCTGCCCTCGACGGCGGCGATCGTCGCGTCGGCGTCGAGCAGGTTGGCCTTGTGGAGCTGGTCGGTCTCGTGAACCTGACGCGGGTTGCGGCTGACCAGGCGGATGTCCTGAGTGACATTGTCGTGGAGGTAGCGGGCGAGCTCCTCGGCGATCTGGCCGTTGGCTCCGAGTACGGTCTGCATTCTTCCTCTTCGTGTGAGATTTCTGGATGGCGTGGGACCGGACCGGTCTACTTCACGCCGGGAAGGCGCTTCGCCAGGCGCAGCGCGTGGCTGGCGATGCGGGCGTACGTCTTCGGGTTCATTCCGTCGGGTGCCCCGACGGGGATCAGGCGCTCAATGGCGATGGTCTGCGACTCGGTGTACTTGAGGATTCCGTGCGCACCGTGGCGCCGGCCGAGTCCGGAGGCCTTCATTCCGCCCATGGGGGCGTCCATGGAACCCCACGCGGCGGCGTACGCGTCGTTGACGTTGACAGTGCCCGCCTCAAGCTGGGCCGCGACCCGGTAGCCCCTGGATTCGTCTGAGGTCCAGACGCTGAAGTTCAGGCCGTACTCGCTGTCGTTGGACTTGGCTATGGCTTCCTCTTCATCCGCCACGCGGTAGAGCGAGACGAGCGGCCCGAACGTCTCGTGGGCGTAGACCTCCATCGTCTCGTCCACGTCGGCCAGGATGGTGGGCTCGTAGAAGTACGGACCGAGGTCGGGGCGCGCCTTTCCTCCGGCGAGAACTGTTGCACCCTTGGCCACGGCGTCGTCGACGTGTCGGGTGACCGTGTCGAGCTGCTTCTGGGAGACCAGCGAGCCCATGTCGCCGGAGTAGTCGATGGCCGGGGACAGCTTCATCGCCTTGGTGGCGGCGGCGAACTTGGAGGCAAACTCGGCCCAGATCGCATTCGGCACATAGATGCGCTCCATGGAGATGCAGAGCTGGCCGGTGTTGGAGAACGACGCCCGCACGGCACCCTTGACGGCCTTGTCGACGTTGGCGTCGTCGAGGACGAGGAGGGCGTTCTTGCCTCCGAGCTCCATCGAGCAGTCGATCAGGTTCTCGCCCGCCTGGGCGGCGACCGTGCGGCCGACGGCCGTGGAGCCGGTGAACATGAGGAAGTCGGAGTTCTCGATGATCGGCTTGCCCAGCTCGGCTCCGGAGCCGGTGACGACCTCTACCAGCCCGGCCGGCATGCCCGCCTCCTCGAGGAGCTCAACTGCCCACAGGGCGGCGTACGGCGTCTGCGCGTCGGGCTTCGTGATGACAGCGTTGCCGGCCACGATCGCAGGCAGGGCGTCGCTGATGCCCAACGTGAGCGGGTAGTTCCAGGGAGAGATGACGCCGACCAGTCCCTTGGGGTGGTGAAGTTCCCACACCTTGGTCAGCGCCAGCTGTGCTCCCTGGCGACGCTTGGGCTTGAGGTACTCCGCAGCGGTGTGGGCGTAGTAGCGGGCGTTCATCGTGACGTCGAGGATCTCCTCGAACGCGTGCCGCCGGGCCTTGCCGTTCTCGAGCTGGATCAGGTCGAGCACCTCGTCCTGGCGGTCGAGCACGAGGTCGTGGAAGCGCAGCAGGACAGCGGCCCGTTCCTCCACCGGTCGAGCGGCCCACACCTTCTGGACGGCGCGGGCGCGCTTCGCCGCGGCCACGACGTCATCGGGCGAGCAGTGCGGCACCTGGCCGAACACCTCGCCAGTCATGGCATTGGTGACGTCCTGGCAGTCGTCCGGGTCGGCGGCCTGGACCCGGGCTGCAAGCGCGGTGAGGCGGGCCGAATCGACGCGGGGAGTGATTCCAGCAGTGGTGGTGGGCATGGTCAGGTCAGCTTTCCGGGATCGAGACGGGCACAGGGATGTGGAGGGCGTTCTGCGCTTCGGTGGCGACGTCGAAGCGCAGGAGCTTGATCGGCTTGAGGGAACGCACGTCGTCGCTCAGCCGGCCGGAGCCGAGCTCGAGCGAAACGTTGCGCGGCAGCAGGCTGCTGCCAGAGGCCAGGTTGTTCGTCTGGCTCAGCGTGGCGTTCCAGCCGCCCTTGAGCTCGGTGTACGAAGTCAGGGTCGAGACGCTCGTGCCACTCGGGAGCTGCTTCTGCTTCGGCGTGGCCACGTCGAGGGCGATGTCCGTCTCGCCGTTGTCGTTGAACACGCGAGCCGATGTCCGGCTCGCGTCAATGTCGACGTCGATGTCGGTGACCCACTTCGGGAAGCCGTACCCGTCGTGGCCGCGGACCTGCGCGATGTCGGTGTTGACCGGCAGAGACAGGACGTAGGCGTGGGTGGAGTCGTTGGCGAGCGTCGAGAGGAAGTCGGCGGTGCCCAGGCGGCCGTGGCGGGCCGGGCGAACGGCAACGGCCACCGTCGCCTCGGTGTAGAAGTCGATGTCGCACACGTCGTAACGGAAGAAGACCATCGAGAACAGCCCGAGACCGGGCGCGACCTGGAGCGGGGCGAGGCCGCGAGGAAGCCGGGAGCGCAGAGCGCCGGTGGGCGCTACGTAGGTCAGCTGCGCCTTGGACATCGAGTAGTAGAAGTTCGGGGTGTGGGTCGGGCCGATCGCCGACTGGACCTCGGTCTTGGGCAGCGTTCGGAAGAAGTCGACGCTCTTGACGCGGGAGTCCTTGGCGACCTCGTCGAGATCGGTGTCCATGCGGTAGCGGTCGTACAGCCCACCCTTGGGCACGCTGACCGTGCGGTCCCCCAACTGGACCTCAACCGTGGCCGGCTTTGTTGCATCCTTCTGCGACTTGGCCATCTGGGACCCTTCCAACTTTGATGTGTGCATTGCTTACATCTACGATAGGCAGGCAATGTAAGCAGAGTCAACATTGCGGCATGCGACGGTCACTCCGCCGAAAAGGGTCCCGGCTTCGGCGATTCCCGACCCCGAAGCCGACGCTTCGCCGTCATCCTGAAGCCCGCACACAACGTCACGATCAGCACGAAGAGGTAGCGCCCGATGTCCGAGGCCAAGAGCAGTTACCACCACGGGGACTTGCGCGCCAAGCTCATCTCCACCGCGATGGGGATGCTCGAACGCGGCGAGCCGTTCTCCATCCGTGCCGTCGCGCGCGAGGCCGGCGTCTCGGCCACGGCGCCGTACCGACACTTCCCCGAGCGCGAGGCGCTGGAGTCGGCGCTAGCAGCCGAGGGGCTGCGCAACCTCAGAGAGGACCTCATCCGAGATCGCGCGCTGCCGACCACGGCCGAGGAGTTGGCGGAGTTCGGCGCCGCCTACGTCGAGTTCGCGCTGCGTCGGCCAGCGCTGTTCAGGCTCATGTTCGGCAACGAGTGCAACACCGACGACGAGGAACGCGTGCAAGCCGCCGCCGCCGTGCATGAGTTGCTCGCTGCAGCGATCACGGCGGTCTTTCCAGACACCGATCCCCTCAACCTCGCACTCGGCGGTTGGGGCGCGGTACACGGGATGGCGTTCCTGTACCTGGACCACAAGCTGACTGCCGACTCGATCGAAGAAGTCGCGCTGCAGGTACGAGCCTCGCTCCTAGCGATCTTCGCCGCACAACCGCGGAGCTGACCTCGCGCTTCCCGTCCGCCGGGAAGAGACGCTCTTTGACTGGCGATGGCGGTCGCGCTACTGTCAATGTTAGCAGTGCATACATTGCGTGTTGCTTCTCGGAGCGCAAAGCGCAGACAGGAGACCATGATGGCTGAACTGTCCCCCCCGTCACCCCCTACCTCGAGCCCGGGGCCAAGGAGCTGTGCGAGCAGACCAACCCGCACCCCCGGATCTACGAGGTTCCCCCGGAGCAAGGGCGAAAGATCCTGCTCGACCTGCAGAGCGGCGAGGGCGTCGAACGTACCGATGTCGACGAAGAGTGGGTCCACCTCGACGCCGGCGGGTGGGGCACGGTGCGCACCCGCATCATCCGAGCCAAGGGCGCTACCGGCCGGCTTCCCGTCGTGTTCTACATCCACGGAGCCGGTTGGGTCTTCGGCGACGACAAGACCCACGACCGCCTCTTCCGCGAGCTGACCGTTGGCGCAGGCGCCGCGGGTGTCTTTCCGGTTTACGACAACGCCCCGGAGAAGGGCTACCCCACCCAGGTCGAGCAGAACTACGCCGTCGGCCGGTGGGTGCTCGAACACGGCGCCGAGCACGGTCTGGACACCTCACGCATCGCGGTCACCGGAGAGCCGGTCGGAGGCTGCATGTCGACGGTCTTCGCGCTCATGAACAAGGACCGCGGCGGCATCGACCTCAAGGCGCAGGTGCTGCTGTACCCGTCACGAACGCCGACTTCGACACCCCCTCCTACCTGCAGTTCGCCGAGGGCTACTTCCTCACCCGCGACGGTATGCAGTGGCTCTGGGACGCCTACACCACCGACCCGGCAAAGCGAGCGGAGAAGTACGCGTCCCCGCTGCAGGCCACACTGGAGGACCTCAAGGGTCTCCCGCCGACGCTGGTCATCACCGACGAGGCCGACGTGCTTCGCGACGAGGGTGAGATGTACGCCAACAAGCTGCGCGAGGCCGGGGTCGACGTCACGTCTGTCCGCGTCCAGGGCATGGTCCACGATTTCCTGCTCCTGGACAGCCTGCGCGACGCCAAGGCAGCCAACATCGCCGCCACCTCGCGACCGACGCCCTCAAGACGGCCCTCCAGTAAGCCGAGTGGCCGTCCCTGGACCGCCCGACGCGGCTAGGGACGGCGCTTCACGGCGCCAGTGTTGTTCATTCCACAACGGCAGTCAGTCTCCAATGATGAGAAGATTGAACTAGCACCAAACGGAGAAGTCACATGACACAGCAGCCCAATAAGACCAAGCGCATCTTGAACGTGGTCACCAATGTCGGTCACTACGACGACGCGTCACACGCCACTGGACTGTGGCTCTCCGAGCTCACCCATGCTTGGCACGTCTTCGACGAGGCTGGTTTCGAGCAGACCCTCGTCAGCCCATCTGGCGGCAAGGTGCCGCTAGAGCCGCGGGCACTGAAGTTCCCCAACTACGACAAGACCGCCAAGGCATGGCGTGCTGACCCGGCCAAGATGGCACTGCTGGAGAACACCCTCAGCCCCGACCAGATCGACTCTGCCGACTACGACGCCATCTACTTCACTGGCGGTCACGCCGTCATGTATGACTTCCCAGACAGCGAAGGCCTGCAGCGCATCACCCGCGAGATCTTCGAGCGCGGTGGCATCGTCTCTTCGGTCTGTCACGGCTACTGCGGGCTGCTCAACACCAAGCTCTCTGACGGCTCATACCTCATCGCCGGCAAGAAGATGACCGGCTTCGCCTGGACAGAAGAGGTACTCGCCCGCGTCGACAAGCTCGTCCCTTACAACGCCGAGGAGCGGACCAAAGAGCGGGGCGCACGCTACGAGAAGGCGAAGCTCCCGTTCGTCTCCTACGCCGTCGTCGACGGCAACCTCGTCACTGGTCAGAATCCTGGATCGGCCAAGGAGACGGCGCAGAAGGTCGTAGCCGCTCTCACTGATTGAAACCCAGCGGCCACAGGGCCCGTAGTCGGGCCGACAAAAACCGGTGAAGGGGTGGGCTCGGCCCGGTTTCGAGTCCACTCAGCCTCGTTGACATAAGCACCATCGGAGCCCGCCATTCCGCGGCCAACTGACGACACATCAGCCCCAAAGGCACCATAAATGCACTGAAGCGGGCAGTTTTCGGCCCGCTTCAGCAGGTTTCTCATTAGTAACCTCGGTGGGCGAAGAGGGACTCGAACCCCCGACATCTTCCTTGTAAGGGAAGCGCTCTACCAACTGAGCTATCCGCCCGGACCTAACGACCGGAGGAGTCTACCTGAGGTTTCAGCGCAGGCTTGCCAGGGCCTCGGCGTAGTCGTCGAGGTTTCTGGCCTGCGGCAGGGGGTTGACGATCGACCAGCGGATGGTGCCGGTGCGGTCGATCACGAAGGTGCCGCGGCGGGCGCAGCCGCGGTCGGGGTCGAAGACGCCGTACGTCGACGCGATCGCGCCGTGCGGCCAGAAGTCCGTCAGCAGGCTGAACGGGAGATTCTCGGCGTCGGAGTACGCGCGGAGGGTGAAAAGCGGGTCGCACGAGATCGCCAGGAACTCGGCCGACTCCAGCAATGCGGGGCGGTCCCGGAGGGCGGCCAGTTCGCTGGTGCAGACCTGGCTGAAGGCGTACGGGTAGAACACCAGTACGACGTCCCGGCGGCCGGCGTAGTCGCTCAGCCGGACCGGTTCGCCGTACTGGTTCTGGGTGCTGAAATCGGGTGCCCGGCTGCCCGCAGCCGGGAAGGTCACCCGCGGCGACCGGACTTCGGGACCACCAGCTTGGTCGCGGACCAGTCGTCGGTGACGCTCAGCGTGCTCGTCGTGGCCAGGCCCGCCACCGGGGCGGCCTCGGCGATGTCGCTGGTCTCGACGTACCCGTCGCGGCCGACCTTGGGCGTCATCAGCCAGACCACGCCACCGGCCTTGAGGTCGGTCAGGATGTCGAAGAACGCGTCGACCAGGTCGCCGTCGTCCTCACGGAACCAGAGCAGGACCGCGTCCACGACCTCGTCGGTGTCGTCACCGACGAATTCCTCGCCGGTGACCTCCCGGATGGCGTCACGCAGGTCGTCGTCGCAGTCGTCGTCGTACCCGATCTCCTGGACCACCCAGCCGGCCTCAAGGCCCAGCCGGGCGGCCAAGTTCGGGCCGCCGCTCTTGCCGTCCGCGTGATCCGCGGTCGCGCTCACGTGTCCTCCTCCGTGGTCCCCGCTTGCCCGGGGGTAGGTGTCATGGCTCTACTACTAGCGATACAGCTAGCGGTAGTCCATCGTGACGTACCGCGTCGCGCAAGTATGCACCAGGGTTCCGTGACGTGTCCGGTATCCGCGTGCCGGGTACCGGGCGTGTCCGCTGGGATCAGGCCCGGCCGACCGGAATCGGGCCGGAAGGGAAGGCAAAGTAGAACGCATTCCGAACAGGTGACAGGATTGCGGTGAAGAGAATCCAGAGAGAACGGCAGGACACCGTGGCTTCCGGACACGAACCACCAGCCATCATCACCGAGGGGATGCCCACCCAGCTCCCCGACATCGACCCCGACGAGACGCGCGAATGGGTCGAATCGCTCGACGCTGTCCTTGACGAACGGGGCAAGGCGCGAGCGCGCTTCCTGATGCTCAAGCTGATCGAGCGGGCCCGGGAGCGACAGGTCGGCGTGCCCGCACTGCGGAGCACCGACTACATCAACTCGATCCCGCCCGAGCGCGAGCCGTGGTTCCCCGGCGACGAGCACATCGAGCGCCGGATCCGGGCCTTCATCCGCTGGAACGCCGCGGTGATGGTGAGCAAGGCCAACCGCAAGGGCCTGGAGGTCGGCGGTCACATCGCCACCTACCAGTCGGCCGCGAGCCTGTACGAGGTCGGTTTCAACCACTTCTTCCGCGGCAAGGACCACCCCGGCGGCGGCGACCAGATCTTCATCCAGGGGCACGCCTCCCCCGGCATGTACGCGCGCGCCTTCCTCGAGGGCCGGCTGTCGGCCGACGACCTGGACGGCTTCCGCCAGGAGGTCTCCCGCGGCCCGCACAAGGGCCTGTCGTCGTACCCGCACCCGCGGCTGATGCCGGACTTCTGGGAGTTCCCGACCGTCTCGATGGGACTCGCGTCGCTGAACTCGATCTACCAGGCGCGGTTCAACCGTTACCTGCACAACCGCGGCATCAAGGACACCAGCCAGCAGCACGTCTGGGCGTTCCTGGGTGACGGCGAGATGGGTGAGCCGGAGTCGCTCGGCGCGATCGGCCTGGCCGCGCGCGAGGAGCTCGACAACCTCACCTTCGTGATCAACTGCAACCTGCAGCAGCTGGACGGCCCGGTCCGCGGCAACGGCAAGGTCATCCAGGAGCTGGAGGCGTTCTTCCGCGGCGCGGGCTGGAACGTCATCAAGGTGATCTGGGGCCGCGAGTGGGACAACCTGCTGGCCCAGGACCACGACGGCGCGCTGCTGAACAAGATGAACACCACGCCGGACGGCCAGTTCCAGACGTACTCGGTCGAGTCCGGTGAGTACATCCGGGAGAACTTCTTCGGCGGCGACGCGCGGCTGCGGCAGATGGTCAGCGGGCTGTCCGACGAGGACCTGCGCAAGCTGCCCCGCGGCGGTCACGACTACCGCAAGGTGTACGCCGCGTTCAAGAGCGCGACCGAGCACGTCGGCCAGCCGACCGTGATCCTCGCCCAGACCATCAAGGGCTGGACCATCGAGGCGCTGGAGGGCCGGAACGCGACCCACCAGATGAAGAAGCTCACCTCGGACGACCTGAAGGCGTTCCGCGACCGGCTCTACCTGCCGATCGAGGACAAGGACCTCGAGGACGCCTACAACCCGCCGTACTTCCACCCCGGCACCGACTCGCCGGAGTACCAGTACATGATGGAGCGCCGCAAGCAGCTCGGCGGTTCGCTGCCGGAGCGCCGGGTGCGGCCGAAGACGCTGACGCTGCCGGGCGACGACGTGTACAAGCCGCTGGCGAAGGGCTCGCACGCGCCGGTCGCGACCACGATGGCGCTGGTCCGGCTGTTCCGGGACCTGATGAAGGACCCGGAGATCGGCCACCGGATCGTCCCGATCGCGCCGGACGAGTACCGCACGTTCGGGATGGACTCGATGTTCCCGACCGCGAAGATCTACTCGCCGCACGGCCAGAACTACGACGCCGTCGACCGCAACCTGCTGCTGTCGTGGAAGGAGTCCACGGCGGGCCAGCTGCTGCACGAGGGCATCAGCGAGGCCGGCGCGATGGGTTCGGTGCTCGCCGCGAGTACGGCGTACGCCACGCACGGTGAGCCGATGATCCCGTTCTACATCTTCTACTCGATGTTCGGGTTCCAGCGCACCGGCGACTGGATGTGGGCGCTCGGCGACCAGCTCGGCCGCGGCTTCCTGATCGGTGCCACCGCCGGCCGTACGACGCTGACCGGCGAGGGGCTGCAGCACGCGGACGGGCACTCCCCGCTGCTGGCCTCGACGAACCCGGCCGCGGTGCACTACGACCCGGCGTTCGCGTACGAGATCCCGTACATCGTCAAGGACGGTCTGCGGCGGATGTACGGCTACGGGCTCGACGAGAGCAAGCCGTACGGCGAGGACGTGTTCTACTACCTCACCGTCTACAACGAGCCGGTCGCGCAGCCGGCCGAGCCGGAGAACCTCGACGTCGCGGCGCTGCTGAAGGGCCTGTACCGCTTCAACGAGGGTCAGGTCGCCGACCACGAGGACGCGCCGCGCGTGCAGCTGCTCGCCTCCGGTGTCGGGCTGCCGTGGGTGCTCAAGGCGCAGCAGATCCTCGCCGACGAGTACGCCGTGGCCGCGGACGTCTGGTCCGTGACCTCGTGGAACGAGCTGCGCCGCGACGCGGTCGCCGCGGAGCAGCACAACCTCCTGCACCCGGACGAGCCGGAGCGGGTGCCGTTCGTGACCGAGCAGCTCAAGGACACCAAGGGTCCGGTCGTTGCCGTCAGCGACTTCATGCGCGCGGTGCAGGACCAGATCTCCCGCTGGGTGCCGAACGACTACACCTCGCTCGGGACCGACGGCTGGGGCCTGGCCGACACCCGGGCCGCGGCGCGCCGGCACTTCCAGGTCGACGCCGAGTCGATCGTGGTGGCGACGCTGGAGATCCTGGCCAAGCGCGGCGACGTGAAGCCGGAGGTCGCCGCCGAGGCGGCCCGCAAGTACCGGATCGACGACCCGACCGCGGTCGCCGGTGTGAAGCAGGAGGGCGCCGGCGCCTGATCCACGCCGACCCCGAACGGGCCGCTCACCGGTTGGTGAGCGGCCCGTCTCTTACCCTCGGACACATGCGTGAGCTGATCGAACCGACCGTCGCGGCACCTACCTGGGCGCGATCACGTTGCGGCGCACGTTGAACGAGAAGCTGCTGGAGGGCGGTGGGCATATCGGGTACGGCGTGCGGCCGTCGGCGCGTGGGCGTGGGGTGGCGAGCTGGGCGCTTGCGGAGGTGCTGGGCCGGGCGCGGGCCCGGGGCATGGACCGGGTGCTGGTGACGTGCGGCGACGGGAACGTGGCGTCGGCCCGGACCATCGAGCGCAACGGCGGGGTGCTGGAGGATGTCCGGGACACCTGGCTGGGGCGGGCGCGGCGGTACTGGATCACGCTGGGGCCGGCCGGTGCGCGATGACCTCGATCTCGACGAGGATCTCGCCCAGGTCGGCGCCGGCGGTCAGCCGGGCCGGGTACGGCGGCGTGAAGAACTCGGGAAAGACCGAGTCGTAGTCGTCCCAGTCGCGGTCGGCGTTCTGCAGGAACGCGGTCACCTTCACCACGTCGTCGAGGCCACACCCGGCCGCCGCGAGGATCGCGGACAGGTTGCGGAACACCTGGCGGGTCTGTTCGGCGGCGTCGCCGGGCCCGACGATCTCCCGGGTGACCGGATCGAGCGGGCCGAGGCCGGCGGTGAAGACCAGGTCACCGGCGGTCCTGGCCTGGGAGTAGTGGCCGCGGGGTGCCGGGGCGGCGTCGGTACGGACGGATCCTACGGGGGAATCTGAGGCCATACGCACAATGCTAGAGATATCTTCGGTATTTCGGCTATAGCGGATCCAGTCCGTGGCGAGCTATTGCGGGCGGTGTGAGCACCTCTTAAGCTTCGGGAAACAGAAACTAATTCCGATATTCTGAAGGAGCGACGGATGCGAGTGGCGCTCGTGGGGCTCGGGGCGATCGGCCTCGGTGCGCATCTGCCCGCCCTCCTCCGGCATCCCTCCGTCGACGTGGTCCAGCTGGTCGATCCGGACCCCGTCCGCCGCGAAGCCGCCGCCGGTCACGGCATCCGGTCGGCCGCCGACCTCGACCCGGGCGGGGTGGACGGGGTCGTGCTGGCGACGCCGCCGTGGGTGACGCCCGAGCTGGTCGTGCGGTACGCCGAGGCCGGGCTGTTCGTGCTGGCGGAGAAGCCGGTCGCCACCTCGGTCGAGGCGGCGCGGATCTACGACCGGCTCGACCCGGAGCAGCGGCGACGGGTGCAGATCGGGCTGACGTACCGGCACGATCCGGCGATCCGGCAGCTGAAGACGTGGATCGACGACGGCACCCTCGGTACGCCCGTGCTGGTCCGCGCCCACATCTACGACGAGGCGTACAGCCCGGCCAGGCGCGAGCACGCCTACCTCATCACCCGCACCCTCGAGCACGGCAGTCCGGTGGTCCACGAAGGCGCGCACGTCTTCGACTGGCTGAGCCACCTGCTCGGCGGACCGCCGGAACGCGTGTACGACGCGTGGTCCCAGCGCACCCGCCCCGACCTGCCCGCGGCCAATCTGACCGGCGCTCGCCTGAGCTATCCGGGCGGTCACCAGGCGCTGGTCGAGTTCGGCTGGTTCACCGCCGCGCTCCCCCGCTGCGAGCTGACGTTCCTCGGCGACCGCGGGCTCGCGACACTCGACGGGTTCACGTTCGCCCTGCGGCTCGGCACCGCGGACGGGGAGCGCGAGGTGCGGTTTCCGGGCGATCGTACGACGCGGTGCTTCGACCTGCAGGTCAGGCGGTTCGTGGAGTTGTACGACGGGACGCGGAAGGCCGGCGTACCGTCGTTGGACGACGGGATCGCCGCGTTGCGGACCGCCCAACTTGTCGCCGGGAGGGCCGGATGACCTACGTCCGCTGGCAGCACACGAACCGCGGTACGCTCGGCGAACTGTTGCCTGAGGCAATAGTCGTGGTGCCGGTCGGAGCGACCGAGCAGCACGGCCCGCACCTCGCGACCGGTACCGACTGGATCCTCGCCGAGGCCGTCTCCGCCGCGGCCGCTGACCTGGTGCACGAGCGTTCGCCGAGGCCGATCGTCCTCACCCCAGCACTCCCCTTCGGCGCCTCCGACCACCACCTGCCGTTCGGCGGCACCCTCTCGCTCTCCGCCGAGACCCTCCTCGCCGTACTCCTCGACCTCGCCCGCTCCCTCGCCGCCGACGGCGCCCGCCGCGTGCTCCTCGTCAACGGCCACGGCGGCAACACCGGCGTCTGCCACGCGGCAGCCGCCACAGCCTCCACCCGCTACAGCCTCAACCTCGCCCACGTCGACTACTGGAACCTCCTACCGCAAGAGCCCTCACCGCACACCTCCCCCACCACCGACACGGACGCGGCGGGTGCGGGTGAGGCTCCGGTGCCGGGCCATGCGGGGCAGTTCGAGACTGCGTTGATGTTGGCTCAGGACGTGAAGTTTGTTGCTGAGCGCAAGGAACGCATCGATCCGCCGGCCGGGGACGTGGTGGACGACGTCGCGTTGCACACCGCGGAGAGCTGGCGGCGGATCGACGGGTTCACGGATCGTCCGGAGCTGGCCGAGGTGGCGGCCGGGCGGAGATGGTTCCACCAACTGACGGTCGCGCTCGGCGACCGGCTGCTTCGACTGGCGGAGGTGCTGTGATCGACTTCCATACCCACACGCCGGCGTGGGAGACCGCGACCTGGCTGGGGGGCGCGGCCTTCGGGGCCGACGAGTTCGCGGGGTTCATGGACACGGCGGGGATCGAGCACGCGGTGGTGCTCAGTCACGACGGGCTGTTCGACCCGACGCCGGAGTCGAACGACCGGCTGGCGGAGTTCGTGCGCGCGTACCCGGACCGGCTGACCGGCTTCGGCACCGTCGCGGTCCGCCGGAAGACCGCGGTGGACGAGGCCGAACGGATGGTCGGCGAACTCGGCCTCCGCGGCCTGAAGCTGCACCCCTGGCTGCAGGGCTTCAGCATGCACGAACGCTCCCTCGACCCGATCTGCGAGGTGATCACCTCGGTCGGCGGCGTCCTGCTCAGTCACGACGGTACGCCGCCGTACTCGACCGCCGGCCAGATCGCCGCCCTCGCCCGCCGGCACCCGAAGCTGCGGGTGGTCCTCGGTCACGGCGGCCTGCACGACCTGTGGCGCGAGGCGCTCGCGATGACCCAGGAGACCGAGAACCTCTACCTGTGCATCTGCGGTACGCCGCCGTACGCCGCGCGCCGCATCCTCGCCGAAGCCCCGCCGCACAAGGTGATCTTCGGGACCGACGCCGGCCTGTCCGACAAGGCCAGCCAGGACTACGCGGTCGCCCGAATCAAGGAGATCGACGGCTGGGGCATCACCGACGCGCAACGCCACGCGATGCTGGTCGACAACCCGCGCCGCCTGCTGGAGCCCGCGTGACGGCCACCATCGCGGCGATCCAGACCGCCCACGTCACGCTGGACGCCGCCCCCGAGCTGCTGGTCCGTGGCGCCCGCGGCCCGCACGACCGCTCCGACTTCCTGCTCGTCCGCGTCCTCACCAGCGACGGCGTCGAGGGGTACGGCGAGGTCAGCGCGACCCCGATCTGGTCCGGCGAGGACGGTACGTCGGCGGACCACTTCATCCGCACGGTCCTCGCCCCGGCCCTGGTGAACCGGCCGCTGACGCCGGTCGGCGCGCTGGAAGACCTGATGGACAAGGTGCTGCAGGGCAACCCGTTCACGAAGGCGGGCGTCTCGATCGCGTTCTGGGACGCGTTCGCGCGAACCCTCGACGTACCGCTGGCGGTCGCGCTGGGCGGCCCGTACCGGACCGAGATCCCGATCAAACTCTCGCTGTCCGGGAACGACGAGGAACTCGAGCGCGCGTACCACGCGGCGACCGCGGCCGGCTTCGGCGCCTTCAAGGTGAAGGTCGGCCTCGACCTGCCCACAGACCTCCACCGAGTACGCCGAGCCCGCGACCTGGCAGGCGACGCCTTCCTCGGCACCGACGCCAACGGGGGTTGGACACGAGCCGAGGCAGTCAGAGCGGTCCCCGAGCTGAAGGCATCCGGCGTCGCGTTCCTCGAGCAGCCGTTGGAGCCCCGCGACGTACGAGGGGCGAATGAGGTACGGCAGCTCGGACTGCCCGTGATTGCCGACGAATCTGTGTTTGACGTGCATGACCTGCTGACGGTGATCGAGGCGGGGGCGGCTGACACCGTCAGTTTGTATGTGGGGAAGAGTGCCGGGCCGGGGCGGGCGGTCCGGATGGGGCAGCTTGCGGCGTCGCACGGGGTCGACGTACTGATCGGGTCGAACGGCGAGCTGGGGATCGGCGCGGCGGCGCAGTTGCACGTCGCGGCCGCGCTGCCGCGGTTGTCGGCGTACCCGAGCGACATCATCGGCGCCCACTACTACACCGAGGACGTGCTGGCGAAGCCGCTCGACAGCGACGGGCGGCACGTCCGGCTGACCGGCGGACCCGGCCTGGGAGTGACCTTGCGAGCCGACCTGTTGCGGGAGTTCCGATGATCGTCGACGTCCACGCACACACACCGACCCACCGCGACGCGGTCCCCGAGGACGAGCGGCAGGTCTACCACAACTGGCGCAACGACCGCCCGGTGGAGACCGCGAACTCGTGGGCCGACTACGACCGGGCGATGGCGGCCGCCGACGTGTCGATCGTCTTCAACATCGCCGTCGACAATCCGCTCGAGCTCACCGGCCTGCCGTACCCGCCGGAGCGCTGCAACGACGCCACCGCGGAGTTCGTCAAGGACAGTCCGGCGAAGCGGATCGGCTTCATGTCGGTGAACCCGACCGCGGTCGACGCCCTGGAGGAGGCCGATCGCTGCCGCGAGCTCGGCCTGGTCGGCGTGAAGCTCGGCCCGAACTACCAGAACTTCGACCCGCTCGGCGAGCCTGCGCTGGCGTTCTACGAGTACTGCCAGCGGCACAGCCTGCCGATCCTGTTCCACTCCGGCGCCTCGCCGATGCGGCACGCACCACTGCGCTACACCTATCCCCTGGTCACCGACGAGATCGCGCTGCGGTACCCGGAGCTGCGGATCGTGATGGCGCACATGGGCCACCCGTGGAGCCGGGAGACGGTCGTGACGATCCGCAAGCACCCGCACGTGTACGCCGACGTGTCGTCGATCTACCTGCGCCCGTGGGTGCTCTACCAGTCGCTGATCAACGCGGTCGAGTGGGGCGCGACCGGGAAGCTGCTGCTCGGGTCGGACTACCCGATCGCCAACACCGGCGAAGCGATCGCCGGACTACGGACTGTCAACAACATCGTCGAAGGCACCCACTTCCCGCGCGTCCCGGACGAGGTCGTCGACGGGATCGTGCACGCGGACGCGCTCGGTGCCCTCGGGCTGGAGGTGCCCGCATGATCATCGACGCCCATGTCCGGATCGGCGACAGCCGGGACGCGAGCCTGAAGCCGGCCGGCCTGCTCGCCACAATGGATGCCCTCGGCATCGACCGGGCTCTCGTCGCGCCGTCCGAGCGCTGCATCGCCTACGACAACCGCGAGGGCAACGCGGACACGGCCCAGGCGGCAGCGGAGTCGGACGGCCGGCTCCTTGCGTACGCCGTCGCGAACCCGTGGCGCGGCCGTGCCGCCGTCGACGAACTCGACCGCGCCCGCGACGCCGGAGCCGTAGCGCTGGCGGTGGACTCGGTCCTGCAGGGCTTCGACCTGCTCGACGGCCTGCTCGACCCGCTGCTCGACTTCGCCGCCGGCGCCGGCTGGTTCGTGTACGTCCGCACCGGTACGCCGGCCACCGCCCTCCCGCTGCCGCTCGCCAGCCTCGCCCGCCGGCGGCCCGAGCTGCCGGTGCTGATGGGCAAGAGCGGCGCCACCGACTTCTGGATCGACGCGATCCCGGCCCTGCTGCACGCGCCGAACCTGTACGGCGACACGTCGTACGCACCCTGGGACACGGTGCTCAGCGGGTTCCTCGCCGAGCCCGGGATCGGCGCCGGACGGCTCGTGTTCTCGACCGATGCGCCGTACACCGTGCCGCTCGCGGAGGTGGACCGGATCCGGGACTGGCCGATCGAACCGGACCAGAAGGCGGCGGTCCTCGGCGGGAACATCGCCAAGCTGCTGGGGCAGCACGGATGAGCACAGTGACCACACAACGGGAGGCAGACATGGTCACCACGGAGGAGATCGAGGCCGGGCGGGCAGGCGACGCGTCGCTGCTCGTACGCGGCGTTTCACCGGTGCTCGAAGTACCGTTCACCGCCGACGGCGAGGTGGACTACGACGGCTTCGACCGGGTCGTGCGGTACGTGCTGGGCACCGGCGTCACCAGCGTGATGTTCCCCGGCTTCGCGTCCGAGTTCCACAAGTTGTCCGAGGACGAGCGCCGCCGGCTGACCGAGATCCTGCTGTCGCACACCCGGGACCGGGACGACGTCGCGGCCGTGGTCGCCGTACAGGATCACGCCACCCAGCTCGCGGCGCGGCGGGCGCGGGAGTCGGTGGAGGCCGGCGCGGACCTGATCAACCTGTTGCCGCCGCACTTCCTGTCGCCGTCGCGGGGCTCGCTGGAGCAGCACGTCCGGACGGTGCTGACCACGATCGACCCGGTGCCGATGGTGCTGCAGTACGCGCCCGCGGAGACCGGCACCAGCCTGGACGCCGACCTGCTGCGCGCGATCGCCACCGACCACCCGAACCTGCGGCTGGTCAAGGTCGAGTCGAGCCCGCCCGGCCCGCTGATCGCCGAGCTGGCCGAGGGTACGCCGCCACTCGCCTCGGTCGAGGGGTACGCCGGCGTCCAGCTCCCCGACGCCGTCCGCCGCGGCGCCGTCGGCACGCAACCGGGCTGCTCACTGACCGAGCTGTACGTCGAGATCTGGCGCCGCCTGACCACCGGCGACGGCGAGGCCGGCGTCGACCTGCACCGCCGGCTGCTCCCGTACATCTCGTACTGGATGCTCGACACCGAGCGGATCATCGCCGCCGAGAAGCTGATCTCGGTACGCCGGGGCCTGTTCGCGAGCGCGTACTGCCGCGAGCCCGCGCACCGCCTGGACGCCGAGGAGATCCGGATGGTCGACCGGCTGCTGGCGGAGTTCGCGGACCTGCTCCCGCACCTGGCCTGAACAAGACGAAACCCCACCGGTCCCACCCCTGGGCCGGTGGGGTTTCGAGCTCCTACTGGGCCCGCAGCCGGGCCGTCAACGCATGCCCGTACATCAGCTCGGCGTCGGCGATCGCGGCCGTCGACGGGGCGATCGAGCGCGCGCCGTCGGCCGTCAGCCGCTGGTACGTCACAGTCTTCAGGAACTTCCCAACCCACAGCCCGCCCGTGTACCGCCCGGCGCGGCCCGTCGGGAGCACGTGGTTGGTCCCGATCGACTTGTCCGAGAACGCCACCGTGGCCTCCGGACCGATGAACAGCGAGCCGTAGTTCCGCAGGTTCGCGGCGTACCAGTCGTCGTCGGACGTCTGAACTTCGAGATGCTCCGGCGCGTACGAGTCCGAGATCTCGACCGCCTCCTCGCGGGATTCGCACACCACGACCGTGCCGTGTTCCCGCCAGGCCGCGCCTGCCACCTCGACGGTCGGCCAGTCCCCCGCCAGCCACCGCTCGACCTCGGCGATCACCGCCGTACCGAAGGACCGTGAGGTGGTGACGAGCAGCGCCGGGCTGTTCGGGCCGTGTTCGGCCTGGCCGAGCAGGTCGGCGGCCACCAGGCGGGCGTCGGCGGACTCGTCCGCGATAACGGCTACCTCGGTCGGGCCGGCCAGCAGGTCGATGCCGACCGTACCGAACAGCTGCCGCTTGGCCTCGGCGACGTAGGCATTGCCCGCGCCGACCACCAGGTCGACCGGCGGGACGTCTTCGATGCCGAAGGCAAGGGCCGCGAAGGCCTGGACGCCGCCCAGACACAGGATGACGTCGGCGCCGGCGAGGTTCATCGTGTAGAGCTGGGGGCCGTAGATGCCGGCGGCGTCGCGGGGTGGGGCGACGGCGACGACGGTGTCCACACCGGCGACCTTCGGGACGGTGACCGTCATGATCGAGGAGGCGATCAGGGGGTAGCGGCCGCCGGGTGAGTACGAACCCACCTTCGCGACCGGAATGTGGCGATGGCCCAGAACTACACCGGGAAGGGTTTCCACCTCCAGGTCCGCCATCGTCTCTCGTTGGGCTCGGGCGAAGCTTTCCACCTGGGAGCGGGCGAACTCCAGCTGTGCCGCCAGGTCGTCGTCGACCGTGGCCGCCTTGATCTCGGCGGCGGAGACGACGAACGAGTCCGGTTCCCAGTGGTCCAGGCGGGCGGACCAGCGGCGGATCGCCGGGCCGCCCTCGTGTTCCACCTCGGACAGGATCCGGCTGACGGTGTCGATCACCTCCTGCTGCCGTTCGACCCGTTGCGGCCACCCGGTCTTGAGGTGTTCGGCCATGATCACCCTCCTTGGTACACGCGCGAGATGGCCGCGAAGATACGCGCCGGACGGTCCCGCAGGTAGTGGTCGTAGACCGACAGCAGTGGACCACTCCCGCGCAGGATCCAGTCGGCGTCCTCCTCGAACCCGCCGTTCCGGATGCCGAGCCCGATCGACTCGACGTGGTCCACGCCGACGTCGATGTACTGCCCTGCCGTCTCCTTCAGCACGTGCAGCCGGAACGTCACGTCCACGAAGTTGCGTCCGGCAACGTACTGCGTGACGTCGACCGGGCCCTCCATGCCGTCACCATTGGTCCACACGGGCCAGCGCTGTTCGTACAGGTCCATGGTCCACACGACCGTGTCGTCGATCAGCATCTCCAGCTGGTACCGGCCGGGCTCGATCCCCGGCGAGAGGAACCAGCGGTGGTACCAGAACGACACCTCGTAGCGCGGCGACCGCGGGTCGACCGGGACCCGCTGCGTGGCGGTGGCCGTCGTACCGGCGGCGGCGCGGCCGCGGGAGTTGATCAGCGCCAGCCGGCCGTCGCCGTACAGCGCTTTGTTGTCCGCGGTCGGCGCCGGACCGTCGTCGAGCTGGGTGCCGTACGCGATCACGCCGGGGATCCGGCCGGCCGCGACGTACTCGGCCGTCGTCGTCAGCGTGTCGGTGCAGTACCGCGGGGTCGCGTGCAGCGGCGCGTCCAGGAACCGGCCGGTGTAGATCAGCGGGATGAGCTCCAGCCCGCGCGGGTCGGTCAGCGCGAGGATCTCGTCCAGGCAGGCGCCGAGCGACGCGGCCACCGTGGTGTTCTCATGGTGCCCGTCGAGGAACGGGTAGATGATCCCGTCCACGAACTCGCCGTACTTGTCGAGGAAGTCGGCGTTCGTGGCCATCCCGAAGTACGCACACGTGTAGAACCGCAGGTCGGGCGCGTGAGTGAGGAACTCCCGCATGTACTCCGGGGTGAACAGCGTGGCGTTGTTGCCGACCTCGAAGTCGTCGATCGCCCAGGCCTTGAAGTTCGGGTACTTCGCTCCGAGCTCGGCGAACGCCTTCGCCCAGCCGACGTAGTCCAGCCGGTACGGACGGGACGCGCGGCCGTGGTCCGACGTCTCGGTCGGCGGCACGATGTACGGGATCACGTCGATCCCGGCGGCCGCGGCCGCGGGCAGGAACTCGTCGCACAGGTCGTCGAAGTCGGTGGCGGAGTCCCAGATGCAGTACAGGTACGTGTTCGCGTTCAGGTCGAGCAGCCGGCGGATCAGCGCCGGGGTGTCCAGGTGCCGGTAACCGTCCGCGCGGGGCTGGCGCTCGCGGAGCGAGGCGCCGACCGTGTTGCCACCGGTCAAGGTGGCCTTGATACCGCCGGCGGGCTGGGGATACGGGCCGTGCGTGGTCATCGGAACCACTCCTCAGTATTTTCGAGATTTCGAAAACAAATCCGCTATCTCAGAAAAGCCTAAGTCGCTCGCCGGGCCCCGGCAAGCCTCAGAGCTCGGTCGCGCCGAGCCGCTCGGAGATCGTGGCGGCCAGCTGGACCAGTCCGGTCTGCGCCAGCTTGCGCTTGTCCCGGGTCAGGTCGCGGGCGAACGAGGTCACCCCGACCGCGCCGGTGACGTGCCCGCCGGCCGCGAAGAACGGCGCGGCGACACAGGCGATGTCCGCCTGCTCCTCCTGGTCCTCGACCGCGTACCCCTGCTTGGCCACCCGGGCGAGCTCCGCCCGGAAGCTCTCCTCGTCGACCGGCTTCGCCTTCGGCCCGTAACCCGGCTCGAGCCGGCTGAGCAGCGGCTTCAGGTCCTCTTCGGGCAGGTACGCCGCGATCGCCCGGCCGAGCGCGGTCAGGTTGAAGTGCGAGACCTTGCCCGGATACGTGTCGAACTGGATGAACCCCGGCATCGCGGCCTTCGCGACGTACACGACCGAGGAACCGGTCAGGACGCCGAGGTGCACCGGCATGCCGAGCCGGTCGGCCAGCTCGCGCATCTCCCGGGACGCGACCGAGGACAGATCCACCTTGCGGATCAGCTGCGTGGCCAGCCCGTACAGCCGCAGCGTCGGCCGCCAGAAGTGGCTGCGGCCGACCACCCGCCGGGTGGCGTAGTCGCGCTGCTCGAGCGTGTAGACGATCGACGCGCAGGTCGCCAGCGGGATCTTCGCCTTCTTGGCCAGCGCCGTGAGCGTCAGCTCCTCGTCGGACTCGACCAGGGTCTCGAGCACGGTCAGCGCCCGTGCGACCGCCGGCGACGGCGATCGGTCCCCCGCTGTCTCACTCACCATGCTCGGAGTGTAGCGCCCGGACCGGAAGCTGTCTTCGAGTCACGGTATATACGGGATCATGAAAATGCACCTCAGATCTTGAAGTATGCAACGATTCGTGTCACTGTCCGACAAAGGGAGGTAGCCGCCATGTCCGATCCCCTGAGCCGCCGGACGTTCCTCCGGGTCTCCGGTCTCTCGCTGTCCGCGACCGCCGTCGCGGGCTGTTCGTTCTTCTCCACCGATGCCAAGAAGTCCACCGGTTCGGCCGCCGCCGACGCCGGCGCCAAGGAGTCACCGGTCCTGACCAAGCTGGTCAAGGACGGCAAGCTCCCGCCGCTCGAGCAGCGGCTGCCCAAGAACCCGATGGTGATCACGCCGATCCAGAGCGCCGGCAAGTTCGGCGGGGTCATGCAGCGCGGCCAGATCGACCGGAACGCCACCCAGAACCAGTACGTCGAGTTCGCCGGCCTGCTGGAGTGGACGCCGACGACCCCCGCGAAGGCCGGCCCCGGCCTGGCCGAGAAGTGGGAGATCGAGGACGACGGCAAGACCTACGTCTTCCACCTGCGCGAGGGCCTGAAGTGGTCCGACGGCCAGCCGTTCACCACCGACGACCTGATGTTCGCCTACGAGAAGGAGTTCCTGAACAAGGAGCTCAACCCGGTCTTCCCCGGCTGGCTCGCGCCCGGCGGGAAGCCCGGCAAGTTCGTCAAGGTCGACGACCACACGCTGCGGATGGAGTTCGAGGTACCGCACGGTCTGCTGCTGAAGTACCTGTGCTTCATCGGGCTGACCGGCTTCGGGTCGCCGTCCGCGCTGCTGCTGCCGGCGCACTACCTGAAGCAGTTCCACAAGGACTTTGCGACACCGGCGCAGCTCCAGGCCGCGATGAAGAAGGACCCGGCGCCGTCCTGGGCCGAGTTCTTCGGCAACAAGCGGAACATCTGGAAGAACGCCGACATCCCGGTCCTCGGCCCGTGGAAGCTGGTCGCGCCGCTGCAGGGCTCGGGCGTGACGGCCCGCCTGGACCGCAACCCGTACTACTGGAAGGTGGACGAGCAGGGCCGACAGCTGCCCTACATCGACAGCCAGCAGTACACAGTGATGCCGTCGGAGACCCTCGGGCTGCGCGCCGCGAACGGCCAGCTGGACCTGCAGGTCACCGACATCCAGGCCGAGCAGCTCCCGTTGCTGATCAAGAACCAGGAGTCCAAGGGCTACAAGGTCAACCGCTGGGTCGCCGAGCCGAACACGTCACTCCAGCTCAACCAGAGCCACCCGGACCCGGTACTGCGCGCCCTGTTCCAGAAGCTCGACTTCCGCGCCGGTCTCTCGCACGCGATCAACCGCAAGGAGATGAACGACGCGCTGTTCGCCGGGCAGGGCTTCATCCGGCACCCCTGCGCCCAGCCCGAGGACGAGTACTGGGAGAAGGGCATGGGCCAGCGCTTCATCGAGTACGACGTTGCCGAGGCCAACAAACGCCTCGACGCCGCCGGCCTCACCAAGCGCGGACCCGACGGCATGCGGCTGCGGCCGGACGGCAAGAAGCTGCAGCTGGTCGGCCGCTGCTTCGAGGTCGGCGTCGGCATCGACGCGATCAGCGTGCTGGAGTACGCGCAGCGGTACTGGAAGGCCGTCGGCATCGACATGGTCGCCAAGCAGATGACGCTGGAACTCTGGTACGACGAGATCCCGCACGGCAACTACGACCTGGTCGCGTACCCGCCGGCCACGATCCTGTGGGACATCGACTCGCTCTGGTACATCCCGACCAACGGCCTGACCTACTGGGCGCCGAAGTTCGGCAACTGGTACGGCAACCACAAGGACCCGTTCGGCATGGAGCCGACCGGCGACTTCCGCAAGCTGCAGCAGCTGTACGACGAACTGGTGACCACCGCCGACGACGCGAAACGGCTCGACCTCGGCCACCAGATCCTGCACCTGCACGACCAGAACGTGTGGATCATCGGCACCGTCGGTACGCCGTTCCAGCCGTTGATCGCGGCCGGCGACCTGAAGAACGTCCGCCCGGACGCGATCGCCAGCTTCCGCACCCACTACGAGAACGCCTCGTCGCCGGAGCAGATGTATTTCGACTCCCCGGAGAAGCACTCCTGACCCGAAGGGACTCAATTGGCCGGCTACCTGCTCCGTCGCCTGCTGGCGATGCTGCCCACCGTGCTGCTGATCTCGTTCGTGTCGTTCCTGATCATCCAGCTGCCGCCCGGCGACTTCCTCACCTCGGTCGTCGCCAGGCTGCAGCAACAGGGGCAGACCGTCGGGGCGGATCAGCTGGCGGCGCTGAAGGCGCAGTACGCGCTCGACAAGTCACCGTTCGAGCAGTACCTGCGGTGGATGTCGAACATCGTGCTGCACGGTGACTTCGGTCAGTCGTTCGAGTACAACAAGCCGGTCGCCCAGCTGATCGGCGAACGGCTGCCGCTCACCTTGGGCCTCGGCCTGGCGACCTGGCTGATCGGCTGGACGGTGGCGCTGGTGGCGGGGATCTACTCCGCCGCCCGGCGCTACTCGAAGCTCGACTACGTGATCACCGCGCTGACGTTCCTCGGCCTCGCGATCCCCGGGTTCCTGGTCGCGCTGACCGTCGTCTACCTGGAGTTCAAGCTGTTCGGGCAGACGTTGTCCGGGATCATGTCGCCGGAGTTCGAGGGCGCGGTGTGGAACCTCGGCAAGCTGCTCGACGTACTCAACCATCTGTGGCTGCCGGTGCTCGTGCTCGCCTCCGGCGGGGTCGCGGGCACCATCCGGGTGCTGCGGGCGAACCTGCTCGACGAACTGCACAAGCCGTACGTGACCGCCGCCCGCGCCCGCGGCCTGGACGAGCGCAAACTGCTGATGCGCTACCCGACGCGGGTCGCGCTGAACCCGTTCATCGCCACGATCGGGTGGACGATCCCGGCGCTGTTCGACGGCGAGGTGCTGGTCGCGAGCGTGCTCGGCCTGGAGACCACCGGGCCGCTGCTGCTGAACGCGCTGAAGGCCCAGGACATGTACCTGGCCGGCGGAATCATCCTGATCGCCTGCGTGCTGACCGTGATCGGCACGCTGATCTCCGACCTGTTGCTCGCGGCCGTCGACGCGCGCGTCCGGATCGGGTACGCCGGGAGCGGCAAATGACCACCGCCGAAGCCGAACCGACCCTCGCGCTGGCGTCCCAGCGGACGCTGATCTGGCGCCGCTTCAAGCGCAACAAGCTCGCGGTCGTGTCGCTGTGGGTCCTCGGGCTGATCTACTTCACCGCCGCGTTCTGCGAGTTCCTCGCGCCGCAGGCCCAGGACACGTACGCCGCCGACCGGGCGTTCGCGCCGCCGCAGGTGCTGAAGGTCTCGCTGACCTCGAGCCCGCACCTGTACGTCAACGGCTACAAGGGCACGCCGAACCCGGCGACCTTGCTCCGCGACTACACCACCGACAAGTCGCAGCGGTACGGCGTACGCCTGTTCGCGAAAGGTGACCACTACAAGCTGTGGGGGCTGATCCCGTCCGACCGGCACCTGTTCGGGCCGAGTCAGCACGGGGCGCCGTTCCATCTGCTCGGCACCGACGACCAGGGCCGGGACAATCTGTCGCGGATCATCTACGGCACCCGGATCTCGATGTCCGTCGGGCTGATCGGCGTACTCATGGCGCTCGTCCTCGGGCTGTTGCTCGGCGGCATCTCCGGGTACTTCGGCGGGCTGACGGACGGGATCGTGCAACGCGTGATCGAGTTCTTCATGTCGATCCCGACGCTGCCGCTCTGGCTCGGGCTCGCGGCCGCCGTACCACCGGGGTGGAGCGCGTTGAAGACGTACTTCGCGATCACGCTGATCCTGTCGTTGATCGGCTGGACCGGCCTGGCGCGGGTGATCCGCAGCCGGTTCCTGCAGATCCGCGGCGAGGACTTCGTGCTGGCGGCCGAGCTCGACGGCGCGCGCTGGCACCGGGTGGTCGGACGGCACATGCTGCCCGCGTTCACCAGCCACATCATCGCGTCGCTGACGCTCGCGGTGCCCGGGATGATCCTCGGCGAGACCGCGCTGTCGTTCCTCGGTCTCGGGCTGCAGGCGCCGGTGGTCAGCTGGGGCGTGCTGCTCAGTACGGCGCAGAGCATCCGGGTGCTGACCGCGGCGCCGTGGCTGCTGGCGGCCGGTGCGGCCGTGGTGATCGCGGTGATGGCCCTCAACTTCGTCGGCGACGGCCTCCGCGACGCCGCCGACCCCTACGAGTCATGAGGAGGGACATGCCCGAGCCGCTGCTGGAGATCGAGAAGCTCAGTACGCACTTCGAGACCGCCGACGGGCTGGTCAAGGCCGTCGACGACGTGACGCTGCGGGTCGAGCCGGGAAAGACGCTGTGCATCGTCGGCGAGTCCGGCTGCGGGAAGAGCGTGACCGCCCGGTCGATCCTGCGGCTGGTCGACCCGCCCGGGGAGATCGTTGCCGGCAGCATCCGGTTCCGGTCCGGCGGCGAGGTGGTCGACCTTGCGGCGCTCGACCCGCGCGGTCCGGAGCTGCGGCGGATCCGCGGCCAGGAGATCGGGATGGTGTTCCAGGAGCCGATGGTCGCGCTCAGCCCGGTGCACACGATCGGGCAGCAGCTGGTCGAGGTACTGCGGCTGCACGAAGGTCTCGGGAAGAAGGAGGCGCGGGAGCGGGCGATCGCCGAACTGCGCGGCGTCGGGATCCCGCAGCCGGAGCGGCGGATCGACGCGTACTCGTTCCAGCTGTCCGGCGGGATGCGGCAGCGGGCGATGATCGCGATGGCGCTCGCCTGCCGTCCGCAACTGCTGATCGCGGACGAGCCGACGACCGCGCTCGACGTGACCACGCAGGCCCAGATCCTGCGGCTGCTGCGCTCGCTGCAGGAGGAGCGCGGGATGGCGATCCTGTTCATCACCCACGACCTCGGCGTGGTCGCGGAGCTGGCGGACCGGGTCGCCGTGATGTACCTCGGGAACGTCGTCGAGGAGTGCGACGTGGACTCGCTCTTCCACGACCCGCGGCATCCGTACACGCGAGCCCTGCTGCGCTCGGTCCCGCGGATCGAACGCCGAGCCCGCCGCAGACTGCCGACCATCCGCGGCCAGGTCCCGCATCCCCAGCAACGCCCGACCGGCTGTCCGTACCGGACCCGCTGCGACCACGTCGTACCGGGCGAATGCGACACCGAGAACCCGCCGCTGGCAACCGACGGCGACCGCGAGGTCCGCTGCGTCCACTACCCGGACGCCGACAGCATCCGCGCCGGCCACGAACTGCTACCCGTCGAGGAGGTGACCGCGGATGCCGGATGACATCCTCCGGGTCGAAGGTCTGACGATGCGCTTCACCGGCGGCGCCGGGTTGTTCGGGCGGCGGAACCGGTCGACGGTGAACGCGGTCGACGATGTCGATCTCGTCGTACGGCGGGGTGAGACGCTCGGCCTGGTCGGGGAGTCGGGCTGCGGGAAGACCACGCTCGGGCGGTGCATCCTGCGCGCGCACAAGCCGACCGCGGGGCGGCTTGTGTACCGGCGTGCGGACGGCACCGAGGTCGACCTCGCGGGACTGTCCCGCGCGGACCTCCGGCCGCTCCGGACCGAGATCCGGACCGTCTTCCAAGACCCCAACTCCTCGCTCAACCCGCGGATGACCGTCCAGCAGATCGTCGCCGAACCGCTGGTCGTCAACAACCTGGCCACCGGCAGCGAAGTGAAGGACCGGGTCGGCGAAGCACTGCGGCGCTGCGGACTACGCCCCGAGCTGATGCGCCGCTACCCGCACGCCTTCTCCGGCGGCGAGCGCCAGCGCATCGGGATCGCCCGAGCACTGGTGACCGAGCCGCGCCTCGTCGTCGCGGACGAAGCAGTCAGCGCCCTCGACGTCTCCGTCCGCAGCCAGATCCTCAACCTCCTGGAGGACCTCCAGGACGAACTCGGCCTGACCTACGTCTTCATCTCCCACGACCTCTCGGTCATCCAGCACCTCTGCGACCGGGTGGCCGTCATGTACCTGGGCCGGATCGTCGAGCAGGCCGAGACCGAGGACCTCTTCGAGCACCCCCGCCACCCGTACACCGAGGCGCTCCTGCGCTCCGTACCCCGCCCCGACCCCCGCCTGCGCCGCCGCGACGACGTACTCCCGGCCGGCGAGATCGCGACCCCCGACCAGGCCTTCACCGGCTGCCGCTTCCAGCCGCGCTGCCGGTACGCCGTGGACCTGTGCGCGCAGGTGGAGCCGGCGACCGTCCCGCGCTGCCACCGGGTCGACGAGCTGGAGTTGGACGGGGTGTACACGACGATCTGACGTTCCGGTTGCTACGGTCGGACCTGCAGTCCGATCTCACGGGGAGTAGCCGATCGTGTCCGAAACGCAACAGCCGGTGGAGGAGAAGTCCTTCTTCGGGCATCCGCGCGGGTTGATGACGCTGTTCACCACCGAACTGTGGGAGCGGTTCAGCTACTACGGGATGCGCGCGATCCTGCTGCTGTACCTCACCGACAAGGCGCACGGGCTCGGGCTCGGGCAGTCGCTCGGCCAGGCCGTGGTGTCGATCTACGGCGCCTCGGTCTACCTGCTCTCGGTGCTCGGCGGCTGGTTCGCGGACCGCGTCTTCGGCGCCCGCCGCACGGTGCTGTACGGCGGCAGCGTCATCGTCGCCGGCCACCTGTGCCTGGCGCTGCCGTCCACGGGTCCGGCGTACGCCGGGATCGCGCTGGTTGCCCTCGGCACCGGCCTGCTGAAGCCGAACGTGTCGACGATGGTGGGCACGCTGTACTCCCACGGCGACCCGCGGCGGGACTCGGCGTTCTCGATCTTCTACATGGGGATCAACATCGGGTCGTTCTCGGCGCCGTTCGTGGTCGGGTTCCTGCGCCGCGAGTTCGGGTTCCACGTCGCGTTCGCGGCGGCCGCGGTCGGGATGACGCTGGCGCTGGTCGCGTACCTGCTCGGCCGCCGGACGCTGCACGGCCGCGGCGACACCCCGCCGAACCCGCTGACCGCCGCGGACCGGCCCGGGATGATCAAGGTGTCGGTCGCCGTGCTCGCGCTGCTCGGCCTGGCGTTCGCGTGGTCGGCCTGGCGGTCCGGCGGCGTCGGCCCGAAGCCGGTCGTCGACGCGATCTCGTACCTGTGCTTCCTGGCCCCGATCGCGTACTTCGTGATGTTGCTGCGGAGCCCGCTGGTGACACCGGCGGAGCGGCAGCGGGTCCGCGCGTACATCCCGCTGTTCGTCGCGGCGATGCTGTTCTTCATGCTGTTCGAGCAGGCGGCGACCACGCTGACGTCGTTCGCGGCCGACCGTACCCAACTGAAGCTCTTCGGCGCGGAGATCTCGCCGGAGTTCTTCCAGTCGGTGAACCCGTTCTCGATCATCGTGCTGGCGCCGGTGTTCGCGGTGATCTGGATCAGGCTCGGCGACCGTGGGCCGTCGATCGGGCAGAAGTTCGCGACCGGGCTGCTGCTGGCCGGTGTGTCGTTCGCGGTGATGTCGCTCGCGTCATCGGTTGCCGGCAGCAACCTTGCGTCGCCGCTCTGGCTGGTCGGCGTGTACGTGATCCAGACCCTCGGCGAACTGTTCCTCTCCCCCGTCGGCCTGGCGGCCACCACCCGGCTCGCCCCCCAGGCGTTCCTGAGCCAGATGATGGCCCTCTGGTTCCTCGCACCCGCGGCCGGCCAGGCCATCACCGCCCAACTGGTACAGGCGACCCAAGGCGCGTCGGACACGGCGTACTTCGGCGGACTGGCGGTCGTCACGATCGTGGTCGCGTTCGCCGTCTACGGCTTCGCGCCCTGGATCCGCCGCCACACCGACGCCTCCTAGCCGATCCAGGTCTTGAGGGAGTTGTCGAGGCCGGTTGTCGTGTTGGCGGCGTTGGCCCAGGCGATGTAGCCGTCCGGGCGGATCAGGACGCCGGTGAGGTCGCCGGCGTACTTGGTGGTCAGGACGCGGATCCGGTCGCCGGCGATCTCGCGGAGTGCCGACGAGTCGGCGAGGTCGAGCAGCAGGGCCTTTCCGTCGAGGAGGTGCTCGCCGAGCCGGGTGCCGTCGGCGAACTCGAAGTCCGGCGCGCCGGATCCCACCAGCTCGTGGTCGCCCTCGATCGTGTACCGGTGCAGCACGCCGGACAGCTTCTTGGCCAGGTACGTCGACCCGCTCGCCGAGCGCAGCAGATCCGTGACGACGTCGCGCAGCGCCGCGCTCCGGAAGTCCGTACGCATCAAGGCGATCTGCGCCCGCGTCCAGTCCAGCACCCACGCGCCGACCGGGTGCCGCTCGGTCGTGTACGTGTCGAGCAGCCCCTCCGGCGCGGTGCCCTGAACGATCGCCGCGAGCTTCCAGCCGAGGTTGACGGCGTCGCCGATCCCAAGGTTCAGCCCTTGGCCGCCGAACGGCGAGTGCACATGCGCCGCATCCCCCGCGAGCAGCACCCGACCGTTCCGGTACGACGTGACCTGGCGCGCGTTGTCCGTGAACCGGGTGGCGCTGTGCACCGCGGTGACCGTGACGTCGACACCGGTGACGCGCCGCAGACTGCCCTGGATCTCCTCGGCGGTGATCGGTGCGTCGCGGTCTTCGGGCGGCCCGTCGAACTCGACCGTCAGCACCCGGCCGGGCACAGGTCCGTGTGCGTAGACCCCCGTTGGTGTGTGGTTCCAGCTGCTCTTGAGCCCCTGCGCTCCTTCGAGATCCACGATCGCCTGCCGCCCGGTGATCTCCGGATCCGTCCCCGGGAAGTCGAACCCGCCCAGCTTCCGCACCAGACTCCGCCCACCGTCACACCCGACCAGCCACCCGGCCCTCACAGTCCCGTCACTCAACTCCACCGTCACGCCGTCGTCGTCGGCCTCGAAACCGACGACCTCGGCCCCGCGGCGGATCTCCACGCCCAGCTCGGCCGCCCGCGCACCGAGTGCTGCCTCGACCGCCTGCTGGCCGACGGCGAAGATCGACATCGCCGGGCCCGCGTCCCGGAACGCCGGGTCCTCGAAGTCGACCTCGCCGGAGCTGACCATGATCCCGGCGAAGTGCCCGGCCGGCGGCGGCCCGCTCGGGCCCTTCCCGCCGCGGAACGCCTTCATCTGCTCGAACGCCTGCCGCTGCACCTCCTGCAGCCCGGGCAGCATCCCGCGCCGGTAGAACGCCTCGGCGGTCGGCACGTTGATCGACCCCGCCTTGATCGTCGGATCGATCTCGGTCAACCGCTCCACGACCAGTACGTCCAGCCCGGCCAGCCGGAGTTCACAGGCCAGCATCAGGCCGACCGGCCCGCCCCCGGAGATCACCACGTCTTTGTCCATGCGGCAAATAGTAGACCGAGTACAAAATTTGGTCCAGTATAATTCTCGTCATGCCCCAGCCCGGACTGCGCGAACGCAAGAAGCAGGCCACCCGGCGGATGATCGCGGACATCGCCACCGGGCTGTTCGCGCTGCGCGGGTTCGACGCGGTGACCGTCGCCGAGATCGCCGAGGCCGCCGGCGTCTCGAAGATGACCGTCTTCAACTACTTCCCGCGCAAGGAGGACCTGTTCCTGGACCGGCACGCCGACCGGCTCCGTGAACTCGAGGCGGTCGTCCGCGACCGCCCCGCCGGTGAGCCGATGCAGGACGCGTTGCGCCGCTACCAGCACGAGCTGCTCGCCGCCGGCCATCCGCTGTCCGGCGCGATCGAGGGAGTCCGCGGTTTCTGGGTCGTGCTGCAGTCCAGCCCGGCCCTGGTCAGCCGCAGCATCGAGCAGGAGCACGAGGTCGGCGACCTGCTGGCCGGCATCCTGACCGAGGAGACCGGCGACGAGTTCGGCGCCCGGCTGACCGGGAACCTGATGGCCGCGGCGGTCAGCACGATCTTCCGGACCGCGGTCGCCCGGATCGTCGCGGGCGCCGACGTCGACGAGGTACGCCGCGATCAGCTCGCCGTCATCGACCGTGCGTTCGACGTACTCGAGACCGGAATCGGTCCGCCGAGGGAGCCGCTTCACTCTGACGGGTGAGGCGTCGGGGCGACGTACGCCGGATGCTCGGAGCGTGAGTACAACAGAGCGTCCCGTCCCCCGGTGGGCCTACCTCCTCGCCCACGCGATCCCGTTCCTCACGCTGCCGTCCGGGCTGTGGCGGCTCGGCCTGGTGTTCGGCTCGTCGATGGGCGTGCTGGACGACAACGGGCAGCCCGCGTACGCCGGCGGCCTCGGCACCAAGATCTACATCGTCTGCCTGTCGATCTTCTCCGAACTGGTCGCGCTGACCGCACTCGGCATGGTCAGCCGGTGGGGCGAGGTCGTACCCCGCTGGATCCCGTTCATCGGCGGCCGCCGCGTCCATCCGTACGCCGCGATCGTCCCGGCCACGCTCGGCGCGCTGAGCCTGATCGCGATCTGGACGTACGGCTTCCGCGACGCCTACACCGACCACTTCATCCCGTTCAGCAGCACGCCGTGGAAGGTCCTCATGCTCACCTGCTACAGCCCGCTGAACCTCTGGGGCCCGGCGCTCCTGCTCGTCACCTGGGCGTACTACCGGCGCCGGGTCAGCGTGCCCGCGGTCGCGGTTTGAGCGTGGTCGCGGGCAGCGGCGGGGCGGGCAGCGGATCGCCGTCGTACCCCGGCACCATCGGGAAGCGCGGATCGCCGCCGGTGATCGCCGTCTGCCAGGCGTTCCGGGCAGCGACGATGTCCTCGTGGGTGCGGCCAATGAAGTTCCACCACATCACGAGCTCCTCCTCGAACGGCTCGCCGCCGAGCAGCAGGAACCGTACGCCGTTGTCGGAGGCAACCAGTTCGATCGCCTCCCGGCCGGAGCCGAGGTAGGCCATCTCGCCGAACCCCGGCGCGAGCTCCCCGACCGTCAGCGAGCCGTCGACCACCAGGACGGCGTACTCGTTCGACGGGGTGAGCGGGACGGACACCGTGCGGCCGGGTTCGACCGTGATGTCGGCGCCGACCAGTGGGGTGTACGCCGGTGCGGGCGAGGTGACGCCGGCGACGGTGCCGACCATGACGATCACGTGCGCGCCGTCGAGGTCCAGCTCGGGCAGGTCGGCGTACGCGTCGAACGCGGGCGGGGTCGTCGTACGGACGCTGTCCGGCAAGGCGACCCACAGCTGGGCGCCGTGCAGCATCGGCGGCGCGTCCGGCGTCGAGACCTCGGAGTGCGCGATGCCGTTGCCGGCGGTCATGATGTTCAGCTCGCCGGGACGGACGAACGCGTGCGAGCCGACGCTGTCGCGGTGCTCGATCTCGCCCTCGAACAGCCAGCTCACCGTCTGCAGACTCGTGTGCGGATGCGGCGGGACGTGCATGCCGCGCTCGCCCGGTACGTCGTACGAGTCGACCCGCCGGGTCAGGTCGTCCGGCCCGTAATGGTCGACGAAGCACCAGGCCCCGACCATCCGGCGGTTCTTGTTCGGCAGCAGCCGCCGTACCTTCGTGGTCCGTCCCAGCACCACCTCGCGGGCCTCGAGCAGCTCCAGCGCGGGACCGTCACACTCACCCGTGCCAACCACTTCCGCCGGGTCCTTCTCGAGATCACTCACAGCCGCCCCTTCCGCCGTACGACAACGCAACGAGAGTACGTCGCTAGGCCCGGCGCGCGAGCATCAGCTGGAGCAACGGCCAGCTCTCGGCGCGTTCGATCAGCTCGAAGCCGGCCGCGGCGATCTGGTCGTCGTCGACCGGGTTCGCCTCGAGGCCGTGGTGGAACACGGTCTTGACCACCGGATTCCGGGGCGGGCGGAGGTCGGCCAGCATCAGCCGCCCGTCCGTCGCCAGCACCCGATGCGCCTCGGCCAGCGCCCGCGGGCGGTCCACCGGCGCGATGTGGTGGAACGCCAGGCACGACACGACGAGATCGAACGAGCCGTCGTCGAACGGCAACTCCTGAGCACGCGCGACCCGGACCTCCGCGTCACCCGGCAACCGCCGCCGCGCGAACCGCACCATCGTCGTACTCGGGTCGATCCCGGCCACCCGGCCACCAGGTCCGACCGCAACCGCCAGCCGGTGCGCGAGGTACGCCGTACCGGTGCCGAGGTCGAGCACCCGCTCCCCCGGCCGGGCCTGGCTGTGCCGGACGATCCGGTCGTAGACGCGAGACCGCTGCCCGAGGAACACGATCCCCGCCGCGAGGTCGTACAACCGCGCCTGATGGATCACCACGTCACTCATGACCGCACCTAGCTGTTGGTCCAGTCGAGCAGGGTCTCGGAGTCCCAGGTGTTGATCACGCGCTCCGGTGTGACGTCGCAGTCCTCGGCGCGTTCGCAGCCGTAGACCTGCCAGTCGAGCTGGCCGGGCGCGTGCGCGTCGGTGTCGATCGAGAACAGGCAGCCGGTCTCGACCGCCATCGACAGCAGGCGTTTCGGCGGGTCCAGGCGTTCGGGGCGGGAGTTGATCTCGACCGCGGTGCCGAACTGGCGGCACGCCTCGAACACCACCTCGGCGTCGAACTCCGACTCCGGCCGGGTGCCGCGGGCGCCGGTGATCAGCCGGCCGGTGCAGTGCCCGAGCACGTCGACGTGCGGGTTCGCGATCGCCCGGACCATCCGCTCGGTCATCGGCTCGGACGCCATCCGGAGCTTCGAGTGCACGCTCGCGACCACGACGTCCAGCCGGGCCAGGATCTCCGAGTCGCAGTCCAGCGTGCCGTCCTCGTTGATGTCGACCTCGATGCCGTTCAGGATCGTGAAGCCGTCCAGCTCGTCCTGCAGCTTCTTGTTGAGCTCGGCAACGACCTCGAGCTGTTGCAGGCGGCGTTCGCGCGACAGGCCGTTGGCGACGGTGAGCCGCGGCGAGTGGTCGGTGAGGGCGACGTACGAGTGCCCGAGGCGGTGCGCCGTACGCGCCATCTCCTCGATCGGGCTGCCGCCGTCGGACCACTCCGAGTGCAGGTGCAGGTCGGCCTTCAGCGCGGCCCGCATCCGCTGGCCGGCGGTGGTCAGTGCGCCGGCCGCCTCCTCCAGCTTGACCAGGTACTGCGGGGTCGCGCCGTCCATCGCCTCGACGATCACGGCCTCGGTCTTCGGGCCGATCCCGGGCAGCTCGGTCAGCGTCCCGGCCCTGCGCCGCGCCCGCACCTCGGTCGCCGGCAACGCCGCGATCGTGTCCGCGGCCCGCCGGTACGCCTTCACCCGATGCGTCGGCTGCCGGTCCCGCTCCAGGTAATACCCGATCGCCCGCAACGCCGCGACCGCGTCATCGACGCCCGCCTTGTCCGTCATGCCCCCCATCATGGCAGCGCCCACCCCCAGACCATCACAGTCGAGCCGCACGGGGAGCGGCGGGAGCGGGGCGGACGCCCAGGCCATCACAATCGGGCTGGACTGGGGCGGCTGGGCGGGGAGTGGTGGGGGTGGGCGAGATTGTGATGGCGTGGGGGTGCGGGGGCTAGGGTCGGGGGGTGGCGGGTGATGGGCATCGGGTGCGGGCCGACCGGTTGCAGGCGGCGACCGGGGCGTTGGCGACCGCGGCGATGGCGGCGATGGAGGCCCAGCTGCCGTGGTTCGGCAAGCTGTCCGCGCAGGACCGGTCCTGGATCGGGCTGGTCGCCCAGTCCGGGATCTCGGCGTTCGTCGACTGGTTCCGGGACCCGGAGGCGCACTCCTCGATGCCGACCCGGATCTTCGGGTCCGCGCCGCGCGAGTTCACCCGGGTGATCTCGCTGCACCAGACCGTCGACCTGGTCCGCACCACGATCGAGACCATCGAGACCACGATCGGCACGCTGCTGCCGCCGGCCGACGTACCGATCGTGCACGAGGCGATCCAGCGGTACGCCCGCGAGGTCGCGTTCGCCGCCGCCACCGTGTACGCGCAGGCCGCCGAGATGCGCGGCGCCTGGGACGCCCGGCTGGAGGCGCTCCTGGTCGACTCGGTGATCCGCGGCGAGACCGACGAGTCGGTCCGCTCCCGCGCCTCCGCCCTCGGCTGGACCGGCGGCATCGGTACGACGGGATCGGCCGAGGTCGCCGTCGTCGTCGGCCGGGCGCCTGTCGCGGAGACGCCGCCCGCGAACGGCAGCTCGAACGTCGTGGACATGGTCCGGCACGCCGCCCGCGAGGCAGGCGCCGACGCACTGTGCGCGGTCCAGGGCGACCGGCTGGTGGTGGTACTCGGCGGTACGAGCAAACCTGTGGAGATCGTACAAAAGCTGGCCCGCTGGTTCGGACCCGGGCCGATCGTCGTCGGGCCGGTGGTGAAGGACCTGACGGCGGCCGTCACCTCGGCCCGCGCCGCGGTCGCCGGACTCCGCGCGGTGGCCGCCTGGCCTGGGGCGCCGCGACCCGTGTACGCCGACGAACTGCTCCCGGAACGGTCACTCTCCGGAGACGGCCACGCCCGCCGGCAGCTCGCCAACGAGGTCTACGCCCCGCTCACCGCGGGCGACGGAGCGCTCCTCGACACGGTCTCGGCGTACCTGGACTCCGGCGGCTCGATCGAGGCGACGGCCCGGGCGTTGTTCGTGCACGCCAACACCGTGCGGTACCGGCTGAAGCGTGTGGCGGACCTCACGGGCTACAACCCGCTGAATCCCCGCGACAGTTTCACGTTGCGTGTCGCACTGACCTTGGGCCGCCTGCTCAATCCCGACGCGAACACCCCTGGTTTGTAGGATCTCCACAAAAGCGGGCCGGTAGAATTCGTGCTCGCCGCGCGGCTCCGAAGGGGCCCGGCTGAGGGAGAGTGTTCTCGTGCTCGTCATCGTCGCGCCCGGTCAGGGTGCTCAGACCCCAGGATTCCTCGAGCCGTGGCTGGCGGATCCCGTGTTCGAGAGCCGGCTGCACTGGCTCTCCGCGGTCGCCGGTCTCGACCTCGCCCACTACGGCACCGAAGCCGACGCCGACACGATCCGGGACACCGCGATCGCGCAGCCGCTGCTGGTCGCGTCCGGCATGCTGGCCGCGCTGGCGGTGTTCCCGCACCCGGGCGACGCGTTCACCAAGGTCGGCGCGGTCGCCGGGCACAGTGTCGGCGAGCTCGCCGCCGCGGCCGGTACCGGCGTACTGACCGCCGAGCAGGCGATGGTGCTGGTCCGCGAGCGCGGCAAGGCGATGGCCGCCGCGGCCGCCCTCACCCCGACCTCGATGACCGCCGTGCTGGGCGGCGACCGGGACGAGGTCCTGGCCAAGCTCGCCGAGCACGGCCTGACCCCGGCGAACGACAACGGCCCGGGCCAGATCGTTGCCGCGGGCACCGTCGACGAGCTGGCCGCGCTGGCCGCGGACCCGCCGGCGAAGGCCCGGCTGATCCCGCTGTCGGTGGCGGGCGCCTTCCACACCAAGCACATGGAGCCCGCGGTCCAGACGCTGGCGAAGTACGCGACCGCGGTCAGTACGCACGACCCGCGGACCCGGCTGATCTCGAACCGGGACGGCCACGTCGTGCACGACGGCCGGGACGTCCTGCAGCGGCTCGTCACCCAGGTGAACGCGCCGGTCCGCTGGGACCTGTGCATGCAGACCATGTCCGACCTCGAGGTGACCGGCATCCTGGAGCTGCCGCCGGCGGGCACGCTGACCGGAATCGCCCGGCGCGCGCTCAAGGGCGTCGAGACGTTCGCGCTGAAGACGCCGGACCAGCTCGACGACGCCCGCGCGTTCGTGGAGAAGCACGGCAGCCCGTCGGAGATCGACGCCTCCCCGACCTGGCGGCTGCTGGTCGCCCCGATCAAGGGCACCTTCACCCGCGCCGCACAGACCCGCCGGGAGACCGGCGACGTGGTCGAGGCCGGCGAGGTGGTGGCGAAGGTGGCGAGCCTGCGCGACGAGGTCGAGGTGACCGCGCCGCACGGCGGCATCGTGGTCGAATGGCTCGCCGAGGAAGGCGACCCGGTCGCCCCCGGCCAGCCGCTCTTGCGTCTGCACCCGGCGAGCAACTCGTGATCACGCCGTCGACCGGCGCGCAGTACGCCGGGATCCTCGGGATCGGCTCGTACCGCCCGCGGCGGGTCGTGCCGAACGCCGAGATCCTCGAGCAGATCGACTCCAGCGACGAATGGATCCAGACCCGCTCCGGGATCAAGGAACGCCGCTGGGCGAGCGACGACGAGACCGTGCTGGCGATGGCGGTGAGCGCCGGCCGGGACGCGATCGCGGAGTCCGGCGTCGACCCGGCCGACATCGGCTGCGTGATCGTCGCCACCGTCACGCACCTGTACCAGACGCCGGCGATCGCGACCCAGGTCGCCGTCGGCGTCGGCGCCCCGACCGCGGCCGCGTTCGACATCTCGGCCGCCTGTGCGGGCTTCTGCTACGGCGTCGCGATGGCGAACGACCTGGTCCGCGGCGGCAGCGCGAAGTACGTGCTCGCGATCGGCGTCGAGCGGCTCAGCGACATCACCGACCGCACGGACCGCGGTACGGCGTTCATCTTCGCCGACGGCGCCGGCGCCGCGGTGGTCGGACCGGCGGACGAGCCGGGGATCGGGCCGGTGGTGTGGGGCTCGGACGGGACCCAGCACGAGGTGATCAGCCAGAAGGAGTCCTGGCAGGAGGTGTTCGGCAGCTACAACTGGCCGCACCTCACGATGGACGGCAACCCGGTGTTCCGCTGGGCGTCGTTCGAGATGGCCAAGACCGCGCAGCAGGCGCTGGACGTGGCCGGGGTGAAGGCCGAGCAGCTCGACCTGTTCGTGCCGCACCAGGCGAACATGCGGATCACCGACGCGATGCGCCGGGCGCTCAAACTGCCCGAACACGTCAAGGTCGCGCGCGACATCGAACGCCAGGGCAACACGTCCGCCGCGTCGATCCCGCTCGCGATCACCGCGATGCGCGAGAACGGCGAGGCACACAGCGGGGACCTCGCGCTGATCATCGGATTCGGGGCGGGGCTCGTCTACGCCGCACAGGTGATCCGGCTTCCGTAGTCCATAGTTGTCCGAGGCAGCTCAGGTGGCTGCTTCGGCAGTAAGTCAGCAGAAATCCGAAAGGGAACCAAGAGATGGCCAGCACCGAAGAGATCCGTTCCAGCCTCGCCGAGATCGTGAACGAGATCGCCGGCATCCCGGTCGAGGACGTCCAGTTGGACAAGTCCTTCACCGACGACCTCGACGTCGACTCGCTCTCCATGGTGGAGGTCGTGGTGGCCGCCGAGGAGAAGTTCGACGTGAAGATCCCCGACGACGAGGTCAAGAACCTGAAGACCGTCGGCGACGCCGTCGCGTTCATCGAGCGCGCCCAGAACGGCTGACGTACGCCGTGCTGGCCGGTGCTCATCGGATCACACCGCCGATGAGCACCACGCAGTACTTGCAGGACCACCCCTCGCTCCCAACCGCAGAACGTCCATGTGAAGGATGAGGTAACCATGTCGAAGACCCGAGTCGTCATCACTGGGCTCGGAGCCACGACCCCGCTCGGTGGCGACGTGGCCAGTTCCTGGGAAGGCCTGCTGGCCGGCCGCTCCGGCGCCCGGCGGCTGACCGACGAGTGGGTGCAGAACCTGGCGGTGCAGATCGCCGCACCGGCCGCGGTCGAGCCGACCGACGTCCTGGAGCGGGTCAAGGCCCGCCGCCTCGACCGTACGGCGCAGCTCGCCGTCGTGGCCGCCCGCCAGGCCTGGGCCGACTCCGGCCTCGAGGACTCCGGGCTGGACAAGGAGCGGCTCGGTGTCGCGGTCGCCTCCGGGATCGGCGGCCTGCACACCACGCTGTCGAACTACGACGCCCTGCAGCAGAACCCGCGGCGCGTCTCCCCGCTCGCGATCCCGATGCTGATGCCGAACTCGTCGGCGGCGTACGTGTCGCTGGAGCTCGGCGCGAAGGCCGGCGTGCACACCCCGGTCTCGGCCTGCGCGTCCGGCAACGAGGCGATCTGGCTCGGCCTCGACCAGATCCGGCTCGGCCGCGCGGACGTGGTCGTCGCCGGTGGCTCCGAGGGCGCGATCATGGCGCTGCCGCTGGCCGCGTTCGGGATGATGCAGGCGCTCAGCAAGCGCAACGACGACCCGGAGCGGGCGTCGCGTCCGTGGGACGTCGACCGCGACGGCTTCCTGCTCGGTGAGGGCGCCGGGATCCTGGTCCTGGAGTCGTACGAGCACGCGAAGGCGCGCGGCGCGAGGATCTACGCCGAGCTCGCCGGTGCGGGCATCTCCGCCGACGGGCACGACATCGCCCAGCCCGACCCGACCGGTTCCGGCGCCCGCCGGGCGATGGAGCGGGCGCTGTCCGAGGGCGACCTGACCCCGGCCGACATCGTGCACATCAACGCACACGCCACCTCGACGCCGCAGGGTGACATCGCGGAGTCGCTGGCGATCCGGCAGGCACTCGGCAAGCACGCCGACCACGCGGTCGCCACTGCCCCGAAGTCGATGATCGGCCACCTGCTCGGCGGCGCCGGCGCGGTCGAGTCGGTCGCCACCGTCCTCGCCCTGCACCACCGGGTGTCCCCGCCGACCATCAACGTCGACAAGCTCGACGACCAGATCGAGCTCGACGTCGCCACCGAGCAGCGCAAACTCCCCGACGGCGACATCGCCGCCCTGAACAACTCCTTCGGCTTCGGCGGCCACAACGCCGCCATCGCCTTCAAGTCGGTATAGGCCGTGCCGGGTGCCCCGCAGTAGGCGGGGAATCACCGGACACCACCTGGACGCCGTCTGCCGCCCGGCGGGACCTGCCGGGCGGCTCCCAGCTCCTTCACACCCCGGAGGACCGCATGACCGCGACCGCACCCGCCAAACCGACGAAGCTCCCCCGCGAGCTCGACCCGCGGAACCCGGTCACCCGGCTGACCAACCTGCTCGATCCGGGCAGCCTGGACCTGATCACCCCCGACAACCTCTCCGGGATGGTCGCCGCCCGCGGCACCGTCGAGGGCGCTGCCGTGGTCGCGTTCTGTTCGGACGCGACGGTCATGGGTGGGGCGATGGGCGACGAGGGCTGTGACGTCGTCGTCAAGGCGTACGAGGTCGCCCGGGCGGAGCAGGTGCCGATCGTCGGGCTCTGGCACTCCGGCGGCGCACGGCTCGCCGAGGGTGTGCTGAGCCTGCACGCGGTCGGCAAGATCTTCTACGCGATGACGCAGGCCTCCGGGAAGATCCCGCAGATCTCCGTCGTCCTCGGCCCGGCCGCGGGCGGTGCGGCGTACGGACCGGCGCTCACCGACGTCGTCGTACTCGGACCCGAGGGCCGGATCTTCGTCACCGGACCGGACGTGGTCCGTTCGGTCACCGGCGAGGACGTCGACATGCTCCGGCTCGGCGGCCCCGAGCCGCACGGCCGGCGTTCCGGCGTCGTCCACATCACCACCGACTCCGAGGCCGCCGCCCTCGACCAGGCCCGCCGCCTCACCGACCTGCTCGCCAACCAGGGCACGATGTCCACGGACATCCCCGACACCGACCTGTCCGGGTTTCTCCCGGAGTCGGCGAAACGCGCGTACGACGTGCATCCGCTGGTCGGCGGCGTACTCGACGAGGACTCCGCCGTCGAACTCCACCAGCGCTGGGCGCCGAACATCGTCACCACCCTCGGCCGGCTCGGCGGTCGCACGGTCGGCGTGATCGCGAACAACCCGCTCCGCCTCGGCGGCTGCCTGGACGCGCTGTCGGCGGAGAAGGCGTCCCGGTTCGTCCGGATGTGCGACGCGTTCGGCGTACCGCTCGTCGTGCTGGTCGACGTACCCGGTTACCTGCCCGGTGTCGGCCAGGAGTGGGACGGCGTCGTACGGCGCGGCGCGAAGCTGCTGCACGCGTTCGCGGAGGCCGTCGTACCACGGGTGACGCTGGTGACCCGGAAGACGTACGGCGGCGCGTACATCGCGATGAACGCCCGCTCGCTCGGCGCCACCCGGGTGTTCGCCTGGCCCCGCGCCGAGGTGGCCGTGATGGGCGCGGTCGCCGCTGTCCGGGTCCTGCACCGCCGCAAACTCGCCGAAGTGGATCCCGAACTCCGCCCCCAGGTCGAGGCCGAACTCGCCGCCGAACACGAGAAGATTGCCGGCGGCATCGACCGCGCCCGCGAGCTCGGCGTCGTCGACGAGGTCGTCGAACCGGCCCGCACCCGCACCGCCCTGGCCACCGCCCTCGCGAAGGCCGAGGCGGACGGCCCGCGGCGCGGTGCCCACGGCAACATTCCGCTGTAGAACGAGCCCTGAACGGCTTGAAGGGCGCGAACCCTGAGGTTCGCGCCCTTCACGTGGTGCGGCCGCTGTTTTTCACAACCACCGGGGGTGTCCCGACACCCGGTGGCCCAGCGGCCACGGCCCCTCCCACCCTTGTGCAACGTCTGATGCTCAGTCTCACCGAAAAGTTCGGGGAAAGCCCTGCCTTTCACGGCTTTCTTCAGAAGTTCTCAGGATGCGCTTAGACAACCTGGTGCAGCCAGCGGACCGGGGCGCCGTCGCCGGCGTAGCGGAACGGCTCGAGTTCGTCGTCCCAGGGGCGGCCGAGCAGCCGCTCGACCTCCTCGGTCAGGTCGGCCTCGCCGCTCGCGGCCTTCAGCATCGCGGCCTTCAGGCGCTCCTCGGGGACCATGATGTCGCCGTGGACGCCGGTGGTCGCGTGGAAGATGCCGAGCTCGGGCGTGAACGAGTACCGCTCGCCCTCGGCGCCGTTGCTCGGCTCCTCGGTGACCTCGAACCGCAGCTTCTGCCAGCCGCGCAGGGCGGACGCCAGCTTGGCCGCGGTACCGGCCTCGGCCTGCCAGGACAGCTCGGCCCGGTACGTGCCCTGGGCCGCTGGTTGCGGCGTCCAATCCAGTTTCACGGGCACGCCGAGGATGCCGCCCGCGGCCCACTCGACATGCGGACACAACGCTGACGGCACCGTGTGGACGTACAGAACGCCACGAGTCGTCGCCACCGGGACCTCCTGTGCTCGAGGGGCGCCTTCCCCAGCGTTCTCGAAGCAGCTCGTCGATCGTCGGTGCTTGGTGTTCAGTCTCTCAGTGCGTTTCTTCGGGCATCACAAGACGACCCGCGAAACACGAGACCATCTTGCACCACCACCCCCGTCAACACCAGTAACCTCGCCGTGTCAACCACATCACGGTGGTGTCGTTCACCCGACCCGCCCCGGCAACTCCGCGGCGTACGCCTCGACGGCACGCTGCTGATCCTTCAGCACCTTGCGTTGCCAGAGCCGGATCACCGCGTCCGCCTGCCCCGACACATTGCGGATCCGGTACGTCACCTCGGTGCCCTCGCCGTACGGCGTGAACGTGTACTCGCCGCGGTACCAGAACTGCCCCTGCATCCCGACGGTGGTGCCGTCGACGTCCACGGAGACACCGGACAGGTCGCCGAGCAGGGCACGGCAGCGCTCCTCGGTGAGGAACGGCTCGACCTGCTCGAACGGCACGGCGGCGACGGCCTTGACGGTTCCGAGTACTCCCATGACCCCAAGAGTAGCGTGGCTACCTATCGGTTTACGGGAAGCGGGAGGCGAGGGCGATGCAGGCGCCGGCCGCGGCGAGGGTGAAGAGCATCGCGATGCCGGCGTACCGGGCGGTGACCTCCTTGTCGACCTCGTCGTACCCGACCGAGGAGCCGATGTCCTTGTAGACGTCCTTCAGCTCGCCCGCGGACTCCGCGGTGTACGCCTCGCCGCCGCTGATCTCGGCGATGCTGCGCAGCTCCGCGCGGTCCGGTGGGACCCGCTGGCGAATGCCGTCCATCTCGATGAACCCCGAATCGGTGCCGAAGCAGATCGTGTACACCGGGGTGTTCTTCGCCTTCGCGGCCTGCGCGCCCTCCTGGGCGGTCCGGCCGACGGTGCGCTTGCCGTCCGACAGCATCACGATCCGGGCCGGCGCCGGGTCGTTCGGGTGCGCCGGGTCCGGCGGCACCTGGGTGAGCGCCTGCAGCGAGGTGAAGATGCCCTCGCCGGTCGCGGTCGACTCGGCCAGCTCGAGCCCGTCGATCGAGCGGTCCACAGTGGACCGGTCGGTGGTCGGCGGCACGATGATCGACGCCGTACCGGCGAAGTTGACCAGCGCCACGTTGAACTTCGGCGGCAGGTTGTTGACGAACTCCTTCGCCGACTCCTTGGCCGCCTCCAGCCGGTTCGGGTCGATGTCGGTCGCCATCATCGACAGCGAGACGTCGATCGCGACCACGATCGTGGCCCGCTCGCGCGGCACCTTGACCTTGGTCTTCGGCTGCGCGAACGCCACGATGCAGGTCATCGCGGCCACCAGCGCGAGCCCGACGGCCAGGTGCCGGCGCCACTGCGGGCGCCGCGGCGCGACCCGGTCGAGCAGCGCGATGTTCGTGAACCGCAGCGCGTACTGCGAGCGGCGGTGCTGGAGGAAGAGGTACCCCGCGAGGATCAGCGGGATCAGGATCAGGAACCACAGTCTGGCCGGAGACAGGAACTCCATCAGCGAGCCACTCCCTTCGGCGGTTGGTGCAGGCGTGGCGCCACCCGCCGGTAGGCGAGCACGAACCGGACGGTGTCGGCGACCCAGTCACGGTCGGTCCGCAGTACCAGGTGTCCCGCGCCTACCCTACGCAGGGCCGCGCGGGTGCGTTCCCGCTGCGCCAGGGCGGCGACCTCGAACGCCTCCCGGATCTTCCGCCGCCGGGTGTCGATCTCGCGGACCTCGCCGGTCTCCGGGTCACCGATCGTGACGACGCCGATGTTCGGCAGCTCCAGCTCGCGCGGGTCGACGATCTCGACCGCGAGCACCTGGTGCTGGGCGGTCAGCTTGCGCATCGCCCGCTCCCAGGACGGCTCGACCTGGCTGGCCACCTCGCCGTCCTGCGGGGTCAGGAAGTCGGACACGATCACCCGCAACCCGCGCTTGCGCTGCGTCCGTGCCATCGACTCCAGCGCCGCGGCCAGGTCGCTGCGGTGCGCCTCCTCGTCGCCGCTGAACTGCTCCGCGAGCAGCGCCCGCAGCAGGCCGTACAGCGCCAGCCGCCCGGACCGGGCCGGCCAGCGGCGGAGCGCCGAGTCGCGCAGCATCAGCCCGCCGAAGCGGTCGCCGAGCCGGTGGGTCAGGAACCCGACGGTGGCGACCGCGGCCACGGCGAGCTCGCGCTTCTCGAGTCGCGACGTACCGAAGTCCATCGAGGCGGACAGGTCGACCAGCGCCCAGGTCTCCAGCTCACGGTCGGCGATCAGGTCCCGCACGTGCGGGATCGTCGTACGGGCCGTCACCGCCCAGTCCATCCGGCGGACGTCGTCGCCGACCTGGTACTCGCGGGCCTCGGCCAGCTCGGTACCGGGACCGGGCAGCAGCCCGAGGTGCTCCCCGTGCAGGTAGCCCTCCAGCCGCCGTACGACGGTCAGCTCCAGCCGCCGCAGCGCACGCTCAGGGGCGAGCTGCGAGATCGTCATCGCAGCACGCGGATCGGGGCGGTTCGGCACTAGACGAACTCCGGGCGGCCGGTGGCGTCGGTGCCGTCGCGCCAGACCGGCTGCGGCGGTGGGACGGTGGCCAGGATCCGCTCGATCACGGCCCGCGGGTCGATGTTGTCCGCGACCGCGTCGAAGGTGAGGCCGAGCCGGTGGCCCATCACGTCCAGCGCGACGGTCTGGATGTCGCTCGGCAGCAGGTAGTCGCGGCCGTGGATCAGCGCCAGCGCCCGGCCGGCCGAGATCAGGCCGAGGGTCGCCCGCGGGCTGACGCCGAGCTCGATGATCGGCTCCAGGTCCGGCAGGTGGAAGTCGGTCGGCGTCCGGGTCGCCATCACCAGGCGGACGGCGTACTCCGCGACCAGGTTGTGCACGAACACCTGCTCCGCGGACCGCTGCAGCTCGAGGATCGTCTCCGGCTTCAGCACCTGCCGCGGTTCCGGCGGGTCGACGCTCATCCGGCGGAGGATCTCGAACTCCTCGTGGCCACGCGGATGCGGTACGTCGATCTTCACCAGGAACCGGTCCCGCTGCGCCTCGGGCAGCGGGTAGACGCCCTCGGACTCGATCGGGTTCTGGGTGGCGATCACGATGAACGGCTTCGGCATCGGGAAGGTCTGGCCGCCGATCGACACCTGCCGCTCGGCCATCAGCTCGAGCATCGCCGACTGCACCTTCGCCGGCGCGCGGTTGACCTCGTCGGCCAGCACGAAGTTCACGAACGTCGGGCCGAGCTCGATGTCGAAGGCCTCCCGGGTCTGGCGGTAGATCCGGGTGCCGACGATGTCGGACGGGACCAGGTCCGGGGTGAACTGGATCCGGGCGAAGCTGCCGCCGACCACGCTGGCGAACGTCCGGACGGCCAGCGTCTTGGCGACACCCGGCACACCCTCGAGCAGGCAGTGACCCTTGGCCAGCAACGACACCATCAGGGTCTCGACCATGTGCTCCTGGCCGACGATCACCCGTTTGACCTCGCCGACGGCCTCGCCGATCAGCCGGGACTGCTGGGACACCGTTCCCGCCGGCACCGTGGTTTCGGTCATGCCTGTCCTTCCGGGGCCCGCACGCGAGCCATGTCAAACACCGTCATTCCCCACTTCGCAACACCGGTCATTCCATCAGATCACCGGGGCCAGCGCCTCCGGTGCCCCGTCCCATCCTGCCCGCGGACCCCAAATCCCGCCTCGCGGACCGCGCGGCAGGCGGCGGCTGCGGCGGTGCTACCGGCCATGTGGTGGGATTGGGGGTGATGACCGCGACCGAATCCCCGACCGAGGTGCAGCCGGACGACCGGCCTGCGCTGGAGATTCCGGACGCCCTGCCGCTGCAGCCGGAGGACCCGCCGCGGGTCGGCCAGTTCTGGCTCCGCGGGCGGCTCGGGGCGAACGCGGCCGGATTCCTCTATACCGCCGCCGCTGAGGACGGCCGGGACGCGATCGTCGCGATGATGACCGAGGGTTCGGCCGACGACGCCGCCGCCCGGGAGCGGTTCGTGCACGCGGTCGACGAGCTGCCGGACGACGCCGTACTGGCGCACAACGGCTCCGACGACGACGATCTGGCCCTGTGGGCGGCGTTCGGGCCGATCCGGGCCGACGACGGGTCGAGCGCGGCGTCCGACGAGCGGCTGCTGGCCGAACGCCGCGGCGAGGACGTGCTGTCCGCGGTCCTGATGGACCGGGTCCCGCAGGCCGGGAAGCTCCGCGGGCCGGACTTCCGGCACTACTGGGAGAACCGGCGGCGTCCCGGTCTGTTCCGGATCTGGCCGCTGCCGTGGCCGGACGCGCTGCGGCCGGCGTCGCGGTGGGCGCTGGCGTTCGCGTTGCTGACGATGGCGCTGATCATGGCGCTGGCGGTGTTCCTCGCGTGGCTGCTGTTCCGGCACGCCGCGCCGTTGGAGCCGGAACCCGTGATCCCGACTCCGACCGGGACCACGACCGTCACCATCACCCCGACCACGCCGCCGCCGGGCACCGGCTCCACCCCGACGACGGGCCCGACGCCGACGGTGACGCCGACCACCGGTATCCCGACGCCGGCACCGACCGCATCGCCCGGCGGGTCGCCGACGCCTGGCTCGAAGCTCTAGGCCTTCTTCCTGCGGAGGTTGATCAGGCCGAGGAGGCTGATCACCGCCCAGCTGCCTTCGAGCAGCAGGAAGCCCCAGGAGAGCTGGACGGCCGCGATCGTTGCCAGCACCCCCGATCCGAGCAGGTTCAGCAGCTGGTACGTGACGGTGCGCTGCTCCAGACGTCCGGCCTGGGCCGCGGCGAAGGCGATCAGAATGGTGACCGCACCAACGATTTCGAGGACATCGAGCGCGTGCATGAGGACGGCCCCCTCCAGTGAGGGCTGGGCGTCGTCTTGTCGGACCGGGTACGGCGCCGCTCGTCCGGGGAGCCGCTGGACCGCGAACTCCTAGTCCGAGGATAGCAAGCGGATCAGCTCCGGGTCCTTCCAGAGCCGCTCCGGGACCGGCCGGCGGACGAGGGCGGCGTCGGCGCGGATCTCGGCCGGGGATGCCGCGGTGATGAGTACCGACGTGACCGCCGGGTGCCTGCTCGGGTACGCGAGCGCCGCCTGCGGGAGGGAGACGCCGTACCGCTCGCAGACTGCCGAGATCCGGCGCGCCTGAACGGTCTCGGGCTCCAGGACGAGCGCACCGGCGACGATGACCGAGACACCGCGAGCGAGGCACGTGTCGAGCAGCGGTCCGGCCTGCTGGTCGAGCAACGAGTACTGCCCGGTCAGCAGCACACAGTCCAACTCCACCTCCCGCACAACCCGCTCAAGCTCCTCCCACTCCCCACCAACCACCCCAACCGCCCTCACAACCCCCTCCTGCCGCAGCCTCGCCAATACCGCGAAGGCCGCCTGGGGGTCGGGCTGGAGGAAGACGAGGTCGATTCCGAGGCCGAGGGCTTCGCTGCTCTTGCGGATCGACTCCTCGGGGTCCTCCCCCACCACCCTCGTCGACACCAGGAACTCGCCCCGCGGCCGCGGCTGCAGCGCCGTACCGACGCGTCGCTCTGCCTCGCCGTACGCCGGTGACGTGTCGAAGAACCGGATCCCCGCCTGGTACGCCGCGTCGACCGTCGCGAGCGCCGTCTGCTCGTCCGGCTCGCCCAGATGCGACCCGCCGAGCCCGAACCGCGGCGGCCGGAACCGGACTGTGATGCGCGGGGCAACCAACCGGCTGGGTACGGCCACCGCACTCACCTCCGCCGGTCGGGTACCTCCAGGATCAGGTCTCGGCGACTACTTCGCATCTCGAATCTAACGCCCGGAGCGGTAGAGCGTCTCCACCTCCGTGTCGGTCAGGGCCCGGTCGTACAGGTGGACCTGGTCGATGGTCCCGTCCAGGAAGTCGACCGGGTTCCCGCCGAACTTGGCCCGCCCGATGACTGTGTTCCCGGTCGACCCGGAGTCCAGCGAGCACGCGGACTTGGTTGCCACGAGCTGACCGTCGACGTACAGCTTCAACTCCCCCTTCACCACGTCCCGTACGCCGGTCACGTGGTACCACTGCCCCGGATTCGGCTTCGTCGGCGCGAGCGCACGAATGCCCGGGAAGCTCATCGCGAACCGCTGGTCCTGCCCGGAGTACTGCAGGAAGAACGCGCTGTCGCGGTCGCCGTCCTGGCTGACGAACGTCTGGAACGCCCCGTCCACCTTGTTCAGCTTCACCCAGGCGCTCGCCGTGTAGTTCTTCGTCGTGTCGAGCAGCGCCGCGCCGGTGTCGACGTACTGATCGGCTCCGTTCAGCACCACACCCTGGCCGCTCTTGCCTTCGCCGTACGCCGCGCCGTGTTCGAGCGTCGCGTCGTTGTTGCCGACGGCATCGTCCCCCGACCCGTCGAGCGGATAGAAGTGGATGCCGTCGGCACCCGGCGTACCGGGCCCGGGATCCGGCGCACCGGCACCGCTGCCGTCGGCATTGTCGACGATCTTCTGGTTGACGGTCCGCACCTGGGCGAAGTCCATCTTCGGCACCCGCCGGTCGTAGGTGAAGAAGCCGTTCAGCTCCCCCTCGACGTCGGTGATCTGCGTGTAGACCGATCCGCTGATCCCGCACTGCTGCGCGGATCTGAGCACGTTCTCCTGGTTCTCGACGTACTTGCGGGTGAGCGTCGCCGAGTCCGGCTCCATCTCGTACGCCGACCCGTCGCCGAACCACATGTGGTCCGCGACCTTCAGCCCGAACCCGCCGTGCTCGCCGTCCACCGCGGCCCGGTCGGCCGTCGGCATCGTCGTCGCCGGCCCGAGGTACGCGTGGTAGTCGAGGATGTTGCCGCGGCCCGAGTCGCCGTGCGAGTTGCAGCAGTTCACCCCGCTGTGCGCGTCGACGAGCCGGGACGGGTCCTGCGCGGCGACCGAGTCCGCGACCTGGCCGGTCTCGGTCCGGTCCCACTCGCCCCAACCCTCGTTGAACGGCACCCAGACCGTGATCGAGGGGAAGCTCTTGTGTTCCTCGATCAGCTCGTGCAGCTCGGACTTCCACTGGGTCCGCCAGGGTTCTGGCATCGCGTCGGTCTTCGACGCCGGCATGTCCTGCCAGACCATCAGCCCGAGCTTGTCGGCCCAGTAGTACCAGCGGTCCGGCTCGACCTTGATGTGCTTGCGGACGGTGTTGAACCCGAGTCGCTTGTGCTGCTCGAGGTCGAAGCGCAGCGCCGCGTCGGTCGGGGCGGTGTTCAGGCCGTCCGGCCAGAACCCCTGGTCGAGGGTGGCCAGGTTGAACAGGATCTTCCCGTTCAGCGCCATCCGCAGCTTGCCGTCGGCCCCCTTCCGCAGGCCGACCTGACGCATCCCGGCGTACGAACCGACCTGGTCGACGACCTTGCCGCGGTCGATCAGCCGGACCTTGAGGTCGTACAGGAACGGATGGTCCGGCGACCAGGTCTTCGGGTTCGGGATCCGCAACCGGAGCTCGGCGTTCGCCTTGCCTGTCATGGTGCCGGCGATCCGCTGGCCGTCGTACGCCGTCACCTCGACGTCGAGGCCGGCGGGGCCGGTCGTCTCGGCCGTCACCTTGAGCGTCTGGTTCGGCAGGTCCGGGGTGGTCTGCAGGCGGCTGATCGAGGCGCTGTTCACGGGCTCCATCCAGACGGTCCGCCAGATGCCTGAGCTGCCCTGGTAGAAGATGCCGTGGTCGCCGACCTCGCGTTGCTTGCCGATCGGCTGGTACGTCTCGTCGGTCAGGTCCTCGGCCCAGACGATCAGCTCCTGCGGGCCTTTCGCGTGCAGGGCACTCGTGACATCGACGTCGAAGCCGTCGTACCCGCCGCGGTGGGTGGCGACCTGGACGCCGTTCACCCACACCTTCGCGTCGTAGTCGACGGCGCCGAAGTGCAGCAGGAGCTGCTTGCCCTTCCAGCTGGCGGGGACGTCGAAGGTACGCCGGTACCACATCCGGTCCTCGTGCTTCTGCAGTCCGGACAGGGCGGACTCGATCGGGTACGGGACGAGGACCTTCTCCTGCAGCGTACGGCCGATGGGCGGCTGCTCGTTCGGCGCCGCGGCGGACCACTCCCAGAGGCCGTTGAGGTTGCGCCAGTCCGGGCGGGTCAGCTGCGGTCGCGGGTACTCCGGGAGCGCGTTGTCCGGCGAGACGTCGGCGGTCCAGGGCGTGGTGAGCGGCGGCGTACCTACATGCCACTCCGGTGTTGCCTGGGCCGACGGGACCACGAGCGCTGACGCGACGAGTGCGGCCGCGGTGAGGAACTTGAGCATGGGCGGGTCCTTTCGGGGCGGGAAAGGGCCCCTTTATGACAACGCTCTCACCACAAAAGCGCAAGGGCTCGCGCATGATCAAACATTGACGCAGACCGGGGTGGGGGTGCTGAAGTCGCCCGTCTGCGTCAACGTGCCGGCGGTCGGGTCCACCGCGAACGTGGTGACGTTGTCCGACTTCTGGTTCGCGACGAACAGCAGGGTCCCGGTCGGGTCGAGCGCGGCGTGCCGCGGCCAGTCGCCGCCACAGCTCGGCGTACCGACCAGTTCGAGGCCGGCGCCGGCGACGCGGAAGACCGCGATGCTGTTGTGGCCGCGGTTGGTCACGTAGACGAAGCGGCCGTCGGCGGAGGCCAGGATCTCGCCCGGGTAGTTCTGCGGTCCGGCGGGCGCGGCCGGGCGGGCCGCGAGCGGGGTGAGGACACCGCCGTCGTACCCGCAGATCGTCACGGTGCTGTCGAGCTCGTCGGCGACGTACGCGTACTTGCCTTGGACAACGAGGTGTCGCGGACCGGCACCCGCCTCGAGTTTCACCTGGTGCTTGAGCGAGAGCTTCCCGGCGGCGAGCGTGTAGGTGTAGATCGAGTCGGTGCCGAGGTCGACGCCGAGGACGTACTCGCCGGCCTGCACGACCTGGTGGGCGTGCGGCTCGGGCCCCTCGTGCTTCACCAGGTCGGTTTGTTGCCCGAGGCTACCGTCCGGGTTGATCGGGTGGATGGCGATGTCACCTGATCCGTAGTTCGCGCTGAGCAGGTGGTCCCCGATCCTGGCCAGGTGACACGGGCCGGATCCCTTGTTGGGTTGACGATTGAGCACCTTCGGCGTCCCGGAGATGTCGATCGCGGTGACGGCGCCGGCGTCCTGCTCGTCGACGGCGTACAGGAGGTTCCCGTGCCGGATGAGGAACGACGGATCCGGTACGCCGGCGATTGTGCCGACCTTGGTGATCTTGCCGCGGCCGTCGTACGTCGCGATGCCGACGCCGTCGCCGTACGTCCCGAGAAACATCGTTCCGCCGGGCTCGGTCACGTCCTCGCGGTACGACGGTTCCCGGCGCGCGGACCGGTGGATGGGGACGAGTGCCGCGGGGAGGCCGAGGAGTGCCCGGCGGCTGACGGTCACGCCGCCACCGGGACGCTGATCGACGACGGATCGCCCGCCGGCGAGCTGAACGTCACGGTCGACCCGATCACGCTCCGCCCGAGATACCGCGGATCGACCGTGTCCACCACGAGTACGAGGTGATGCCCGGCGGGCACCTCCCAACTCGTCGCCTCCAGCTGTACGTCGACCGCGACCGCCGTCCCCGGCGTCGCCCCGCGCAACGTGTACGGCTTGTGCGACATCAACGACCCGACTCCGAGCGCGTCGACGTCGTACAGATACGCGAACAGCGACGTCGAGGCCGCCGACGGCCGCACCGTGACATGCACCTTCGGCGCACCGTTCACCACCGCGGCCCGATCGAACGCCGGCCCGGACCACACCCCCGCGAACGACCGATCCACCAGCGGCGTCACCACGCCCGTGGGGATTGTCAACAACCCTTGCAGAGCCCCGGAAACCAGCGCAACCCCGCTGTCCGCGATCGTCGGCACCCCGGCCCCGATGGCCCGGCTCCACCCGGTCGACGCCGCATCCTGCAGCGCCCCCGCCTTGGTCAGGTACGACGTACGCTCCTGCCCCACGGCCGCCCAGCTCGAGTACCCGCGCCATACCCCGCGCTGCGACTTCAGCTGCACCGGCGCCTCTCGATCGGCCCCGTTGTCCGCGCCGGTCAGGTAGTGCCGCAACCAGCCGGCGAGCTCGTCCCACGTCTCGTTCGGCAACCCGACCGCACCGCTCGCCTCCGGCGTGGCGTGATCGCCGTGCGCCAGCAGCAGCCGCTTCGGCCCCGTCAGCCGAGTGAAGAAGTCCGTGTACTGCGAGGGCGGGAAGATCGAGTCCTCGAACGCGTTCGCCAGGAAGACGGCCGGCTTGTTGACATTCAGCGTGTCGACCATCGTCGCCGCCGACCGCACCGGCGACAGCTGCTTCGCCTCCGCGATCGCGCCGTCGAAGTCGCCGGTGACGAACTTCGACTGCAACGAGGCCATCTCCGGCCCGGGCCGGCCGGTGACGTTGCCGAGGGCAAGCAGACCGGCGACGGCCTGCAGCGCGACCGTGTCGTTCGGGTCCAGCGACCGGATCAGGTCCGCCCAGCCGCTGAGCGCGCCGACGGCCTTGATCCGCGGATCCTTCGCGGCCGCGAGCAGCGAGGTGCCCGCGCCGTACGAGATCCCCACCGCCGCGACCCGACTCGTGTCGGCGGGCGTGTGCTGCCCGGCCCAGTCGATCACCTTGCTGACGTCCGCGACGGTCGGCGGCCCGGCGATGTCGATCCCGCCGCCGGTGTCCCAGAACCCGCGGCTCGAGTACGAGATCACCTGGAACCCGGCGGACGCGAGCTTCGCGCCCTGGCCGACGTACTCCGCGTTCGGCACGCCCCAGCTCGACGGCATCACCACCAGCGGGAACGGGCCGTCGCCCTGCCCGGTCGGCGTCAGTACGACGGCACCGATCTCGATCCCGCCGGCACCGAGGATCCGCTGGTACGACGTACTGAAGCCGGCGGTGACCTGACTGGTCTGACTCGCCGCGGCGCGCGGGCCGATCGTGATCAGCGTCAGGACGACTGCGAGGGCGGCAGCAACTCTGCGCACGGGATACCTCCGGCATCGGGAACTACCGGAGGGTAACCAGAAAGCTGCCGCTCTGTCACTACCTCGGCACGGTGAGTGCGGGATCCACCCCGGTCGCGTCGACGGACCACGCCCACAGGCGCCGCGCCAGCTCCGGGTCCTGCGCCGTACGCGTCGGCAGCACCACCTTCGGCGTACCGCGGTACTCGAAGAAGGCCGGCCCGACGAACGATCCCGGACGCAGATCGGCGTACGTCGCGGCGTACAGACTCGGCCACGCCCCCGCCGCGGCAGATTGCGCAACCATCCGAGTGGCGACGCCCCACAGCTGCGCCTGCACCGCGTGGCCGGCGAGCTCCGGCCCGGCGGCCTGCAGGTGCGTCGAGGCGTACCCGGGATGCGCGCCGACGCTCAGCAGCTCCGCACCGGCCGCCCGGGCGCGACGGTCGAGCTCGAGCGTGAACAACAGGTTCGCGAGCTTCGACCGGCAGTACGCCTCCCACTTCCGGTAGCTGTCCGCCGGCCGGCGCAGGTCGCTCTCGCTGATGCCGCGCGCGCCCTTGTGCATGAACGAGCTGACCGTGACCACCCGGCTGCCCTTGAGCAGCACCGGCATCAGCCGGCCGGTCAGCGCGAAGTGCCCGAGATGATTGGTCCCCAGCTGCAGCTCGAACCCGTCGACGGTCTGCCGGTACGGCGGCGCCATCACGCCGGCGTTGTTGACCAACAGCTCCAGCCGGTCGTACTTCGCCAGCACCTCGTCCGCGGCGCGCTGCACACTCGCCAGATCGGCCAGGTCCAACTCGAGCACCGTCGGCGCCCGGCCACCCTGCTGCGTCAGCCGCTCCGCCGCCCGCGCCGCCTTCTCCGGGTTGCGCGCGGCAACGATCACGTCGGCGCCGTGCCGCAGCAGTTCCAGCGCGGTCTCGTACCCGATCCCGCTGGTCGCGCCGGTCACCAGCGCCCGCCGTCCCGTGAGGTCGGGAATGTCCGCCGTACTCCAGGTCATGCGCCCACAGTAACGGTGCGGGCGCACGACCTGGCCGGACCTCAGAGGATCTTGCGCGCCTTGAACGCGTCGGTCACCGTCTGCGCGGCGGCCTTGCCGTACAGCAGCCGCGCGGCCTGCACGGTGTCCTGCGCCGCGCCCGCGAATGACGTGTCCGGGTCGTAGAAGAACGTCGCCTCGAGGATCAGCTTGTCCGCCTTCGTCCGGCCGAGCGACTGCTGGATGTCCCACAGCGCCCGCGACCAGATCTCGCCGTCGTCGTGGACCTCACCGTCGATGTCGTCGGTCGTCTTGGTCCCGTCCGTACGACGCAGGCAGTGCGGCTCGTCGGTCGTGTACGACGTCGCGTCCCAGTCCATCACGCACGGCAGGTTGAAGCCCTTGCTCACCGGCACCGAGTTCGTCACGGCCCAGTAGTCGCCGAACCCCTCGCCGATCGCCCCGGCCTGCTCCGACTCCCCGAAGCCCGGTACGACGTCGTCCTGGATCGCGTGCCCGTACTCGTGCCAGATCACCTCGGCGTCCTCGGCGTCGTCGACACCGCCCTCACCGGTCGTGATCATGTCCGTCGACGGGTCGTAGAACGAGTTGTCGCCCGCGTACGTGTCCACGCTGAAGTCCTGCGACTCGTTGTTGACGTCGGTGAACCCGAGCTTCTGGATGTACTCCTGCGTCTGGTTGATGTGGTAATACACCATCACCTGCTCGAACTTGTCGTTCGCGCGCTGGTACACGAACGTGTTGTTCTTGCTCTGCGCAAGACCACCCTTGGCTTCCTTGATGTTGACGTACGTCCCGTTGAGCTTCCCGGACCCGTCCAGATTCCGCAGAATCACGTTCTTCTGCGCAAGAAACAGCGCGTCCTGGTTCTTGTCGTTCATATCCGTGAGCTTCTCGTTCTGCTCACTCACCACCGGGTTCGGATCGAACACCGACCCCCGCCCGTCGATGTTGTCACTGATCACCTTCGACTCGACGACGTCCCCCGTCTTCGCATCGACCAGCGACCGCGTCACACCCTCCCCCGACCGGCTGGTCACGTTCCACACAACCCGCGCGTCCGGCCCACCGATCACCGCCAACCGCGCAGCCCCGCTGGTCGCGGTCGGCTGCACCAACACCCCCTTCCCCGGCCGCGCGCTCCGCGCCCGGTTGGCCCGCGCCGTCACCGCCGCATTCGCCGTCTCCGTAGCAGCCGCCGGCGCAACCGTCGTACTCACATCAAGCCCCGCCGGCACCACCTCCCGCCCATCCGCAACCTCAACCGCCCCACCCTTACCAACATGCTTCGCGTAGTACCCCCCAACAACCGGCAACCCCTTGAACGTCTGCTGATACCAGTAATGCTTGCCGAGCAGCGACGTCTTGGTCTTGACCAACGTCAACCCCCCAGGCTCCACCACCGGCGCCGCCCCCGCAGCACTACCAACCGACAACCCAAGCGACAAACTGGCCACCCCAGCAACAACAACCGCCAACCCCTTACGGCGTCCGACCACAGCTTCCCTCCCACGCTCATCTTCCGTAACCCATCCACTACGATCCGTCGAACCCTAGTTCCGCCCAGTACCCACTGTGAAGCAGATCGTGACCAGATCCATCCCCGACAAGGGAAAACCCCCGCCCGCGAATCACCCAGCACACCGAGCGCCGAACCCAGCACTCAGCCCGCGTTCGCGCTACCCTTCCGAAGGTCGGCGGAGGTGCGCTAACACCGTCGAGGCCGACCAGACCGCGGCGCATTCAACGGACCCAACTCCGTGCGCCGCGGTCTGCTGCTCGAAGATGCTTGACGGCGAGTTGGCCTATTGTTGAGCGCTACCCCAAGCTGCGGGTGGGATGCCGCCGGCCTGTTCGATCGTGCGAACTCGCTCGACCAGGGACGGCGTGCTCGACATGACCTGCGCTCGTCTGCTCGTGTCGCGGCCGAGGTCCTGTTGATGCTGCATCTGCCAGCCATATAGAACCTGCACGAGGGTGGTGCCGTATCCGAGCATTGCGGCTTTTTTGTCAGCCTCTTTGACGCGCCATCGATTCAGCCAGGCAAGCAGCGGCGGGGCGATGAACGGCGTCAAGAAGAGGAACGGCCACACGTAACCATGACCGAACGTGATCGCCGCCAGAACGATGCCGGCGTAGGACAGGACGACGAATCCGCCGATGATGCATCCGAGTGCAGGTACCCGCCTCATCAGCCGCGCAATTGCCCGAACGACGATCAACCCGCCGCGCGCCGGGATCGAGTACCAGAAGTCGACCAGGCTCAGCCAGGCTCGGCCGCCCAGGTGATGGCTCAGTTCGTGAGCCAACGCTGCCTCCAGGTGCTGCGGAGGCAGGGTGTACAACGCCCAGCGGGTCACAGCGACTGTGTGGCCAGGAGTAGGCGTTGCATTTACCTCCTCGGACTCCTGAATCCACAGCGAGAAGCGGCTCTGAGAGGCACCAGCCCGCTGAAGCAACTGATGCCACACGGGTCCGAGCCGCTGTTCCTCGACGAGCGTTGGCCTACGAAGCCGGAACAGGTGCTTCGCCAGCAGTTCCTCCGTGGCCGGGACAAAGATCAGCCCCACTGAGAGAATCCAAACCACAAGAACGATCCAGCCCCAGTCGAAGCCGATCGCCCCCGCAACCCAAACAACCAGAACCAAGCTCCAGAAGAACCACGGCACGGCCGACAGCAAGGCCGTCCATGCAGATGCCTCAGGAAGGGCACGGCTCCGTCGGTCCGACTGTGCATCGGCAGGCCCGGGCAACGGCTGCGGCGCATGGGGCGGCAGATAGCCGTGGCTGTGAGGACCGGCCTGCGGTGGCCAACCTTGTTCGGGTCCCTGGGCGCCGGTCTGGTCGTAGGGATCGCCAGGGCCGGTCATCGGTGGTGCCTCCTGTGGGTTGGGCGGGGGTTGGTTACCACAGTGACACGTGGACGTGGTCGAAGTGGCCGCCGGTGGCGTCGGTGGGGTTGTAGACGCCGCCGCCGTTGTAGGGGATCCAGGTGCCGCGGCGGGCGGACCAGATCTTGCCGTACCAGATGACGTAGTGGACGCCGGTCTGGCCGGCGGTCTTGATGGCCCAGTTGGCTATCTGGTCGCCGCGGGCGCGGGCGGGAGCGGACTTTCGGGCGTCCGCGCCGACCATGACGTCGCAGGCCTTGCCGCGGGGGTGGTCGCTGGTGGGGTTCCACACGTGGGCGTCCCAGCAGCTCATGCTCAGGGTGCCGAGGTTCTTGCGTGCCTCCGCGACCCAGGCCGCCGTACGCGGAGTCACCAGGCCACCGGTACCCGTTGGGTCGGTGACGGTCGCCTTCTGTTCCGGCCAGACGCCGTTGACCGGCTTGCCGCTGTTCAGGTCGCCGCCGGACTGGTCGCAACTGTTGTTGTCCTGTACGCCGTCGACGACCGAGCCACCGGCAGGTGCGCCTGCTCGGCCGGCGTACGGGTTCCCCGACCGGGTCAGGTCGATACCGGCCGACGCAGCGATCGCCCGCGCCTCCTGCTCGCGGGTGGCGTACCTGTCGGGGAACGCGGACTTCTGTACTTGCTGAGCCACGTCCCCCAGCGCCATCGACGGCCACCCGTTGATGTCCACCAGACCTGGCGGATGTCCCGGTCCCCGCCCACCGAAGAACGCCTGGACCGCGGTCTTCGGGTTGTTGACAAGCTCCTGAGCACTCCCCCATCCTGCCGACGGCCGTTGCTGGAACAGCCCAACCGAATCCCTATCGCCGTAGGTCAGGTTCTGCAGATCCGACTCCACCAACGCCGTCATCAGCGCGATCAAGGTCGCCTTGCCCGGCAGCCCGCGCTCGACCGCGACGCTGTCGATGAGCTTCGCCCAGCCGATTTGAATCACGCGGAGCGGACCGCCGGCGTTCGGGTCGGTGCCTTGGCCGGGTACGCCGGGTGGGCAGGCGGCCTGGGTCGTCGTACCGCCACCGAACGGCGCGAGCATCAGCAGGCTCGCCACGCCGATCACCGCGAGCGCCGCCGCGCCCTTGGCGAACCACCCTCGACGCGCGACCGAGAGGAACCCGCGACCGAGATCACCCTCGTCGAACATCCCAGTCCCCTGCCGTCATGGTCCGGTACCACCAGACACGTCGCTAATCACCCATTGGTTGTTCTGGTTGGTCAGCGTCACGAGCAGGGGGACGTCGAACCGCTGAGCGTGCTTACCGGTGACGTCGATGGTGACCTTGACGAAGCGTGTGATCCGGCTGGGGGTGTCGACCGGTGCCTCGGCGTTGGCCGGCGGAGTCGTCACCGGGGCCGCCAGCACCGTGGACTTCCCACCGTCGGCCTTGAGTGCGTCGTACGTCGGATCGCCCGCCGCGGTGAAGCTCGACGCGACCTCCTCCGTCATGTACTTCGAGCATTTCTCGACCAGTGCCGCGTACGTCTCGGCGCTGGGGTCGCGCGTGTAGAAGGCTCTGGCCCAGGTACCGGTCACGTCGGTCGCCAGGGCGGTGTCCTCGGACGACGGCCGCTGGCTCAGCGGTGGCGGTGTGGTGAGCGCGGAGGTTGCCGGATCGCCCGTCTGGTTCTGCTGGGTCGCCGGCGCGGTCGGGAGCACCACCGACTGGCCGGGTGTGAGCAGGCTGATCGGCGCGCCGTCGTCCTTGCTCTTGCCGCCGAATAGGCGCGGCAGTCCACCACCGACACCGAGGATGATGATCGCGACGATGACGATCAGTACCACGATCGCCACCGGGCTGGTCGGCTCGGCCTGGCGTTGGTTGCGCAGCCACGCCATGCGTTGCACGTGGTCGTCGCGGCGCCAGTTCTTCTTGGCACGACGGCGTTCGCGACCACTCAGGTCGTCCATTTCGTCGGGGTAGTCGTAGTCGTTGCTCATCAACGAGCGCCATCCGTCCGGTACGTCCGGGCGGCTGCGACCCTCGCGACTCTCGCGACGCTCGTCGTCCGAGTCCTGCGGTTCAGGTGCGCGATGGCGCGACTGGCCGCCACCTTCGCGGCGGTCGTACGGCGAACGAGATTTCCGGGCCATCCGGCATCACCTGCGCGTCGGGACGTGTACCGTCACGCCGTCCTTGGTGACGGTCGAGTAGTCGCGGTACCGCCGCGCCGGCGAAGCCACCGGCTTCCGCCGCGCCCGCTGCCCCTTCGGCGGCCCTTCCCGCAAACTCGCCGAATGCGTGTGCGCCCGAGGCTCGTACCGAACGTCGTTGGACGGCACCGGAATCGGCCGCCGAGAATGCCGAGCCTTCGACGCCTCACCCGCCCCCCGCGAACCAGCCACCGCAGGCGCCGCCGCTCCCGCACTCGTAACAGAAATCGTCCGACGCGCCCCAGCGTCCTTCGACTGCGATCGCGCCCGAGCCAGATTCACTGCGGAGGTACTGCGGGATGGAGCAGCTGCAGCGGCGAGTCGCCCACCTGCGACACCTCCAGCCACCGATCCGCCGGATTGGCCTCCGCCGGGAGCCGGGTTGGCGACTCCTCCATCCGAGCGACGCCTCTCAGGTCCTGGTGACAGCTCATACGGCGAACTGCCGGCGGTACCGCGCGACAGCGAGCCGACGATCGGAGCCTGGCGATACACCCGGACCGAAGAGACCCGCTGGGAGGTCGATTCCGACGCGCGGGTGCGGTCTCGAGCCCGCTCAGAAGGAGCAGGCGCGGGAGTTCTGGCGCCGAGAGCATTCATGACTCGCTTGACCGCGCCCATTGCTCCACGCCTCGCCAGGCCGCCCAGCATGATGCTTCCCGTCCCCGGCCGCATCATTGTCGTCAGACTGTCGAGGAGGCGGCGAAGCCGGAAGCCGACGATCAGAACGACGATTGCCAGTCCGGTCACCGGGAGCCATCCCAGTGGTCCGCTCAAGGTGAAGACCGCAGTCACCAATGTCAGGGCCGTCCCGAACACAAGCATGGCCAGGAATGATTGCAGGACAAGACCAACCAGCGCCTCGAACCAGTTCAATCCCCATTGGCGAGGCCGACCAGGAATGATCCAGAGGCAGGCGAAAAACACACCGACAACCAGAAGCAGCAATGCTCCGATAAACGCCATCAGTGCAGTGAAGGCGAGACCGATGTTCAGGAAGCCGAAGAGGGTCGCCGCGATTGCCGCGAGCATGACAACGGCAGTACGACCGAACGGGTTGTCGCCCTTGATCCACTTCACCGTCGGGGCATCGTTGCCGCCCTCGGCGGGAACGATCACCTTGTTGACGTAGTCCTTCCGCGCGTCGGCACTGACGCCGACATCGAGCATCCCCTTGCCGTACCGCTCACACGCGGAGATCGAGCCGAACTCCGCGATGCACCATGGCGTGACAGCGAACCCGCGCCAACTGGCATCGGCCGATTTTCGGAGCAAGGTATCTCGCGGCGTGCCTGTGAAGCCCGGCTCCGGCCACGGAATCGGACTCTGGATCGTCGGACCGAGGGCGTCGGACGAGGCAGTCATCACCGCGCTCGCGCCCATCTGCCGCGCACCATCGACACCACGCAACCAGGTCGCCGGCGCCACCGCGAAACTGATGCTGAGTACACCAGCGACCAGAACCCAAACCAACTGTCCCAGCGCGCTTCCCGTCGCTCGGCGCTGCATATATGCCGCAACGGCGCCGAAGGCCAGAGCGGAAGGCAACAACCATCCCACCAACTGCGTCCCGGTCGCTCCAATGGTGGTCGAAGTCGCGTCTGTGAGCGGCTTGACGTCGGTGAACGAGAAGAGCCACCAACCAACGGAAATCGCTGCACGGGTAATCGCCAAGATGTACATCATGACGATGTAGGCATACCCGTTGAAGATCATGTTGAAGGTGTCGCTGAGACCCGTATCGAAGTCCAGTCCATAATCCATCGGGCTGTACTGCTCGAAGAGGGTTCGGGTGTCGCCGTGGGTTAGGTCGGGGGTGGGGAGGAGGTCGGCGAAACCGGTGGGGTTGGTGGGGCCGGGTTTGGGGTCGGCGGCGAGGGCTAGTTGGGAGGTGATTATGAGGGAGAGGGCTAGGACGGTGGCCGCGGTGCGGAGGCGGCGTTGCCACCTCATGCGACGTGTTCCTTGCCGGTGGGGGATTTTGTGGGTTGGTCGGAGGGGGGTGGGGTGGGCTGGGAGGTGTCGTACGCGGGGTACATGGCCTCGTTGTAGGCGGCCTCGTCGGCCTCCTGGTCGTAGACCTCGTCGGGGCCGATCGGTGACTCGTAGCGCAAGGGGTGGGGGTAGTCGTCGGCTGTGGGGGCTGGTGGGTGGCCGTTCTGTTGTGCCACCGCGGATGTCGGTGGTGTGGGCGCTTCCTGGGGGGCCGGTGGGGCGGGGCGGTCCTGTACTGCACCGTTGGCATGTGCGGGCGTCGGCTCGGGCGCGGGAGCGGGGTGCTGCGCCGGTGCGGGGGTTGGCTGCGCGGATGCCGCGAGTGGCTGCGTTGGTGCCGGGAATGGCTGGCCCGGTGCCGGGATTGGCTGGCCCGGTGCTGGGATTGGCTGGCCCGGTGTCGGGAGTGGGTGCGACGGTGGCTCGGGGTGCGTGGGCGGTGTGGACGCGGCCGGGGCCTCGCGAGGCTCGGGCTGGGTGGTGGCTGCCGGTTCCGCAGGCTGCTCGTCGGGGAAGGGCTCGTCGTCTGCGAACGGGTCCGGTTCCTCGATCGGGGCGGCGGGTGCGGTGTGGTCCGTGTCGTGTTCGGATTCGGGGGTGGTGCGGAGCAGGGTGGCTACCTGCTGGCTGGGGATGTCGATCTGGACGGTGGCTACTTCGTCCCAGCGGTCGCGCATGATGCAGTGGCCGTGGCGGATGGATCTGCCGTTGGCTGAGGTGTTGATGCCGCGGACCAGGGTCTGGTACGGCGCTGTCTGCGGGCGGCCCAGGAGCTCCAGCAGCGAGTCGACCTGTTCGCGGGAGCGGAGGCTGAAGGCGAACAGGGTGGTGATCTGCTCGACCAGGCCCGGGAGCTTCAGGATCGACGCCGGGTCCTGGGTGTCCAGGACGAGGGATGCGCCGAGGGCGCGGCCGACGCGGGCGATGTAGTCGAGGAAGGACGCGCCGTCGGGGGTCTTGGTCAGCAGGTGGACCTCGGGGACGATGACGACCTTCGAGCGGCCGCGGAACTCGCGGCGGCCGGTGGTGCGGATCATCCAGGCGAGGCAGCCGCGGAGGCAGGCCATGCCGACGCGTTCGATCGGGGACCAGGACTCCGGCGCCGACTCCGGTGACGGGAGGGTGAGGCCGGGCATCTGGACGACCCAGAGGCCGGGGTTCGTGGTGAGGGACGAGAGGCCGGACGGCGGGCCGGCGACGACCGAGCCAAGGCCGGTCTCGACCAGGTCGCGCAACGCGAACCCGACGGTACGGACGGTTTCTTCGTCGGCGTTGCACAGCCGTTGGATGACGCCCCAGGACGACGGGTCCGGCGACTGGATCTCGGCGCGGGTCGCGGCCACGACCGGGGCCTCGGCGGCGCCCCGCAGGTGCGGCGGGAGCAGCAGCATCAGCTGGGACGGCGCCTGCAGCAGCGCGTCGTCGACCGGCAGCACGCGGAGCAGGTCCGCGGCGCCGGAGAACTGGGCGGTGATCTCGATGACGGCCGTCGGTACGCCGTACTCCGCGGCGACCGCGGACACGCCCGCGGCGTCGCCCTTCAGGTCGAGCAGCGGCACCCAGGCGCCGGCGAACGCCGAGTCGAGGCCGCCGAGCATCGCGGCCGTCGTCTTGCCTCGACCCGAGCGGCCGAGGAACAGCGTCGTGGTCGCGTCACCGAGCGCCGAACCGGCCGCCGCGTCGAAGCGGACCAGGCCCGGCGTGGAGCCGGTCAGGTACCCGATCGCAGGCCCCGTCGCGTCGCCGATCGACGCGCCGCCCCAGAACCAGGACCCGAAGAATGCGGTCGACTCGCGGACGTGCCCGAGGTCCGGCACCCGCAACTGGTCGCCGGGGAGCGACTCGAGCCACAGGTCGCGCTGCTCGTCGGCGCCGACGGCGACCGTGATGCCGCGGTCCGCGTAGTGCGCGATGACGGCGTCGACGTACGCCTCGAGGTCCTCGCGGGTGTCCGCGCTGACCAGCAGCCGCGGGTGGTCCTCGACCAGGGTGAGGCCGCTGCGGTTGATGTCGCGCTTGACCTCGCGCATCACCCGCTCGGTCTCGACGATCTCGTCCGCGGTCTCCTCCGCCGTACCCTTGGCGGCCGAACGGCGCTGTTCCTTCGCGCTCTTGCGGGTCTCGTCGACCAGGTTCCGCGCGGTCTTCTTGGTCAGCACCCGGAACCGGACCGATGCCTCGACCGTCACGTCGATCTCGTCGCCGTCGTCGTCGATCGCCTTGATCTCGGACAGCGTCCGCAGCCACTCCCCCGGACCCGGCGTCTCGAGCTCCTCCGGGAAGTCGGTCATCGCCAGGACGGTCGTGTACGCCGCGATCTGGCCGCGGGTGTCGTAGATCCGCAGGTGGTCGGTGTACGGCACCACCCGGCCGGACGTCAGCCGGGCCAGCGAGGCGCCGGTGATCAGGCCGCGCCGGGGCGCCGCGACCGCACCGCGGTGCATCTCCCGGCTGATCAGCCAGGAGATCACCTCGGCGGGCGCGGTGTGCGCGCGCCAGACGGTCGAGCCGAGCTGACGAGCGAGCTTGCGCACCCGCTCGTCCAGGTGCGCGAGCTCGCGCGCGCTCACCCGCCACGACGTCGTCCCGAGGGCGTCGCTGATCGAGCCCCGGACCTGGGCGGTCGCCCGCGGGTCCCGGTCGGACAGGTGGACGCCGAGCGCGACGTACCGCTCCGGCATCCGCATCTCGTCGATCCGGTCGGCCCGGGTCTGCGCCCACGCCTCGTGGTCGCCGAGCCGGTAGTGGCCGCTCACCGAGTCGATGTAGTCCTGGCCGGTGGAGCGGCCCCAGACCACCTTCAGGTGGCTGAGCCGGTCGCCGAGGATGGTCGCGGCGGCGCTGATCGCCGCGTCCAGGGCGGCGTCCTGCTCGGCCTCGGTGGCCAGGTCGGTGTTCGCCACCGAGATCAGGAACCACGCCTCGGCGCTGCGTTCGGTGACCAGCAGGCCGTCGGCGATGGCGACCAGGCGTGGCGGCGGCAGCCCCCGCTCGCGACCGACCCCCACCAGGTTCAGGAGCTTGTCAGCGATCTTCATCCAGGCCTCTTCCTGACGACGTCCTGCGACTCACCCGTTGTACGTGCTCGGACCCCAGCAGGCGGGCCCGCTGGTTGACCGTGATGTCCGCCCCCGCGCGGACCATCGGATCGACCTCCACCACGACCTCGCGCTCCCACTCGGGCGTGATCCTGGCCTTCGCCAGGTCGGCGACCTTACGGGTCGCCATCCGCTCCCGCCACGGCAGGTACTCCGACTTGTCGGCCGCCCGGGCGCCGAGGCCGATGATCGGCCGGTGCGCACGCAAGGCGTACCGGACGGCCAGCGCCCACTCGGTGACCCGGCGGCGACGTTCGTGGAACTTCCCCGGCCGCCAGCCGAACGCGGTGATCACGAACGGCGGGACGACGTACAGACTGACGGTGGGCTTCTGCGGTACGCCGATGAACGGGAACAGCAGCGCCACCCAGACCACGATGACCACGGCGCCGAAGATGATCATCCGGCGGCGCGCGCCTTCGCCGAGGTCGATCCCGAGCAGGTCGTACTGCCGGGTCTCGATCTCGAAGTGGTGGGTGAGGGTACGGCCGACGCGCATCAATTGCCTCCGGAAAGCAATCCCCAGAAGCCCTTGAGCACGTTGATGGTCTGGTTGTTGGCGTAGATCAGCCCACCGACCAGGATCCCGGCCGCGATGTGACCGAACAGCTCGCCCCACTCGCGCTTGAAGTAGTGGCCGATCGCACGCAGCACCAGGATGGCGATGAAGATGTTCCCCGCGATGACCAGGACCCAGTCCTTGAAGTCGGCGCCGGTCGGGACATTGGGGTTGCCGGCCATGGGCACGGCGAGCTGTACCACGCTCGCAGCCAGTTCGTGCGTCGTCATTGCGGTGTCTCCCTTGTTGCCTCGGTCGTCCGATGGCCTGTCGCTGGATTCATCCGACGGCAGCCACTTGCCATCGCTGTGCTCCGTCCGTGGCGACAGTACGCCTCAGCGTGAGCGTGTACGTCTGGTCCAGCGTGGTATCGCCCACGCCGTTCCAGGTGACGGCGGCGGTCGCCTGCCGCTCGTCGTCGTTGCCGGCGTACACCTGCCAGTCCTTGAGTTCACCGAACTTCACCGCACCGTTCAGGCTGCGGATGGTCGAGCCGGGTGCGGTCACCGCGGACACCTTGTTGTCCGACTCGGCGTACGCCGCGAAGAAGGCCTCGGCGTCCTTCTCGGTCGCGGCGGTCAGGTCGTCGTCGGGTGCGCCGGCGCCGGGCATGTTCGACGGCAGCGGCGCGCGCTCGTCCGGTACGAACGTCGGCGGCCCGCTGACCACCACGCGCGCCGACGTCAGCGCGACCGGCACCGACAGCCGGTACCAGACGACCGGACCGGCGCTGAACGCGTTGCCGCCCTGCCGGTTGAACGTGTGCACCCGGACGCGGACGTCGACGACCGCGGTGATGCCGTTCTGGTCGGCGGAGACCTGGCCCGGGTACGCGACGTCGGCGGTCTGCTTGCCGCGGCCGTTCCAGCCGGCCCGGGCGTCCAGCCCGGACGCGAGGTCGAGGCCGACCTGGGCCGGGCGGGCGTCGGGGTTGTTCTCGTCCCACGTCAGGTAGGCCACCGAGTACCGGGTCGCGACCGCGCGGGCCTCGTCGGCCGGGAAGCTGCTCTGACCGCTGACCACCGTCTGGGGCGTCCGGTTCGGGGCGATCCAGGAGCGGATCCCGCTGATCGCGGCCAGCAGCAGTACGACGACCACGAGGCCGCGGAAGAACCGCCGCGCCCAGGTGGAGAACGACGACTCGGGCTCGGTCGACCAGGGGGTCTGTCCCGGCGTCAGGACGTCGCGGGCCGGGGCGCCGGGTGCGGCGTGCGCGCCGTGCGGAGATCGCTGTTTCAGACGTTCGGGCGGACGCGGTCCCGGCTCCTGCGGGGCGCCGTCCGGCGTCCGGCCACCAGGGCGCCGGGGAGGTGCCATCACGCCACCGTTCGGCGGCGGGGTCTGGTTCTGCGGAGCGGAGTACTGCGCGGCCACCCCCTGCGCCTGGCGAGGGGTAGGGGACACCGGCCCGCCGGGGTGGGCCCACCACTCCGGCGCGGTACTCTGCGGACGGCCCTTGCCGGGTTTCTTCGTCCGGCGCTGGTCCGACCAGTGCTCACCTTTTGGCGGCAGATTCAGCAACGTTCGCCACCAACTCATCCCTACCCGCCCCTCAGACAGCAGTTACGCGGACAGTAGCCGGGAGGATACGGCAAGCAACCGACCTCCGGGAGACCCGAGACCAGGATCCGGATGGTCCATCGCTCCCCGCAGCCATACTGTTACCCCGCACGCGGGCAGTGTCACCCTCACCCTGGCTCATTCCGGCCAAGCGTGACACCTTCGGTACCGTCGTCATAGCTCCTCTCTCATGCCCGATCGGGTCGCCCGGGCAGCGCACACCATGCCACACGCCGCGGACAGGTTCGAAAATCCGTGCGAACACCATGGTAGAAGAACGCACCATATGATCACAGATAGTAACCGATCAGGCCACCCAGCTGTGGAAAACTCTCCCGTGGCGAGGGGGTCAAAGTCGGCTGTGGACAACCGCTTGCCGACAGGCTTCCCGGGCATAAGGTCGGCAGTGTTCCCTGCTACCCCCTGGAGGACCAGGATGGAAACTCGCCGGCTGGGCAGACTCGGCCACCAGAGCTCGGTACTGATCTACGGTGCGGCCTCTCTCGGCGGCGTCGACCAGGACCGTGCCGACGCCTCGATCCAGGAAGCACTCGACGCCGGTATCAACCACTTCGACGTGGCCGCGGACTACGGCGAGGCCGAGCTGCGCCTCGGCCCCCGGATGCCGGAGATCCGGGACCGGATCTTCCTCGCCACCAAGACCGGGCGGCGGACCTTCGAGGAGGCCTGGAGCGAGATCAACAGGTCGCTCGAGCGGCTGCGGACCGACCACGTCGACCTGATCCAGATGCACGCGGTCTGCGATCTGGAGAACCTCGACCTCGTCACCGGCAAGGGCGGCTCGCTGGAGGCGGCGGTCCGGGCCAAAGACGAGGGCATGGTGCGCGCGATCGGCATCACCGGCCACACCGCGCAGGCGCCGTCGGTGCACACCGAGGGGCTGCGCCGGTTCGACTTCGACAGCGTGCTCACGCCGCTCAACTACAAACTGTCGACGGATCCGAGGTACGCCGACGACTACGCGGCCCTGGTCGAGGCCGTCAAGGCGTCCGACGCGGCGCTGATGACGATCAAGATGATCGCCCGGCGGAACTGGGCCGACGGCGAGCAGAAGTCGTACGACACCTGGTACCGGCCGTTCGACGAGCAGCGCTACATCACCGCCGCGACCGCCTGGCTGCTGAACGGGCACCCGGAGATCACCGGTCTCGCGACGGCCGGCGAGACCCGCCTGCTCCAGCAGATGATCGTCGCGGAGCGCGAGCGTTCCGGGCTGACCCCGGAGGCCGCCGCCTCGATCCTCGGCGAGGTGCAGGACTACGCGTCACCCTTCGTGGACATGCCGATCTGACAACGTGGCCCAGGTCACATTCGAGACTCCGCATTCCGGTCAGGTCGTACGCCGTACGAGATCGGCTCACGGCCTGCGCCGGGGTGCGGGAACAAGTCGCGGGGCGGTCGGTGTTGACTACGGCGTACTCAACTACTTTCGGAGGTCGTAGTGGCAACGGTCGAGCTGACCCAGGACAACTTCAACGAGGTGGTCGGTGGCGACGGTCTCGTGCTGGTGGATTTCTGGGCCGAGTGGTGTGGCCCGTGCAAGATGTTCGGACCGGTTTTCGAGAAGTCGTCCGAGCAGCACGCGGACATCACGTTCGGCAAGGTCGACACCGAGGCTCAGGGTGAGCTGGCGCAGGCCTTCCAGATCAGTTCCATCCCGACCTTGATGGCGGTTCGCGACGGCGTCGTGCTGTACTCGCAGGCCGGCGCGCTCCCCGCGGCCAGCCTGGAGGACCTGATCGGCCAGCTGCGCGCGGTCGATATGGAAGAGGTCAAGGCGCAGATCGCCGCGCACGAGGCGGAGCACGGCACCGAGCCGCACACGCACTGATCCGGTCTCAACCGATCCGGGAGTTCGCGCCGAGCTCCCGGATCTGTTGTGCCACGGCGACCCGGTCCGGGCCTTCCTGGAGCTGCGGGTTGTGGTCGAGGGCCGCGAGTACCTGGTTGCGTTCCTCGGGCGTGAGCCGGCCCCATCCGCTCTGCGCGAGCTTGAGCGCATGGAACTGCTCGTTGCCGGTCAGCGGGCCGTTGATCGCGTCCAGCAGGATCGTGGTGTCGATCAGCGAACGGTCGCCCTCCATCAGGCCGAGCGCGATCACCCGGACGACCGGCGAGCCGGTCCGGAACAGGTCGGCGACCTCGTCCTTGTCGAACTTCTCCACGGCGGCCGCGTTCGCGACGCGCTGCAGGATCCGGTCGAGGATCTGGCCGCGGAGCGCCGTCAGGTCGGACTCGCGGAGCTCGGTGTAGATGGTCGCGTACGCCGAGAGCTCCTGCCGCATGCCGAGCCGCTCGAGGGTGTCGGCGGTCTTCTTCGCGGACGCGGCCATCTGACGCAGCAGGTCCACCTCGAATTGCCCGAGCTTGAGCGACCGGATCCGGTCGACGATCGACGGCATGACGATCAGCAGCAGCCCGGCCGCGAGGACCGTGACCAGGGCGCCCTCGCCGACGCCGGTGAAGATCCCGACAAGGCCGGCGACGAGCAGCGCGGCGCCGAGCACCAGGCAGAGGATCCGCCCCGCCACGTCCATGATCGGCCGGGCCTTCACCACCCACGTCGGCGGTTCGGTTCCGTTCATCAGCCAGAGCCTCCGTCCGTCGCCAGGTGCCCCGATCGTGCCCGTCCACTCCCCCGCTCGGCAACCCGTCAGCCGGTCAGCCGCACATCCGCCGTACGCCGCATCAGCCGCGAGGTGCCGACCTGGTCCGTGAAACCCCAGCGCCGGTAGAACGGGACGAGCTCCGGCTGGCACACGAGCTCCAGGCTGCGGACGTCCGCGAGCGTGGGGTGGTTGACGACAGCGTCGAGCAGTACGGCGCCGACGCCCGTACCTCGGCGCGACTCGTCGACGATCACGTCCAGCAGCAGGGCGACGTACGTGCGATCGGTGAGGACCCGCGCGAAACCGACGAGCTTGTCGCCGTCCAGCACGGCGAAGACCAGATCGGAGTTCGCGAGCAGGCGTTCGACGTCGGCCGGAGTACGGTCACTCATCCACCACGCAGTACGCATGAGCTCGGTCAGCTCGGCGACCGGGGCTGTCGAGGTGACGGTGAGCACGGTCACGCGTCGCGGGAGCTGAGGACGCAGAACTCGTTGCCTTCGGGGTCCGTGAGGACCGTGAAGGACGCGCCGGCGGGCTGGCCGACGTCGGCGCGGTGGGCGCCCAACGACTCGAGGCGGGCGATCTCGGCGGCACGGTCCTGGCTGGTGTGCGGAGCGAAGTCGAAGTGCAGCCGGTTCTTCACCGTCTTGCCCTCGGGGACCGGCACGAAGACCATGCCGGGACCGATCCGCTCCCACGGAACGTCCTTCAGCGCGTCCTCATCGACCCAGCCGGGGACGTTCACGCATTCCTCGTCGGTCGCGTAGATCGTCTTCCAGCCGAGCGCCTCGGCCCACCAGGCCGCCTGCTTGCGTACGTCGTGACAGTCGATCACGACCGAATACCACCTGAGCACCATGGGCGGAACGATCGCACACGGCGCCGACAGAAAGAGGAAGAGCGGGCCCTGGGCAGGAGAAAATCGCCAGGGCCCGCTCTTGGGCTGACCGGAGCAGGTGGGTGGCCGGAGGAGGCGCGGGCAGATGAGGCGCTGCCCTGAGGAGGCTCACCGAGGCTGCTCGAGGTGACGGTCAGCAGGTCGGAGGGGTCACGTCGTTGGGACCCCTCCAGGTCTTCACCGCAGTGGATTGAAGGGGCGCAGCTCCTCCGGGGTGCGGCCGGTGGTGATGGTCTCGGCCAGCAGCTGGCCGGTGATCGGGCCGAGGGTGATGCCCCACATGCCGTGGCCGCCGGCGGCGAACACCCGCGGCGACGCGGTCGCGCCGATCAGCGGCAGGCCGTCGGGCGTGCACGGCCGCGGGCCGACCCACTCGAAGGTCCGCGCGTCCAGGTCGGCGTCCCGCAGCAGCGGCCGGGCGGCGTCGACGATCGCGTCGATCCGGCGCGGGTCGAGCTTCGCCTCGGGCTTGCGGAACTCCATCATCCCGGCCACCCGGAGCCGGTCACCGAGCGGCGTGCAGGCGATCCGCTGGGCCGGGAAGTACACCGGGCCGGCCGGTACGTGCGCCATCGGCACGCTGAAGCTGTACCCGCGGCCCGCCTGGACCACGGTCCGGACGCCGAGCTGCTTGGCCAGGTCGGTCAGCCAGGCACCGGTCGCCATCACGACCGCGTCGAACGGGTCGGTCTCGCCGTCCGCGGTGACCAGCCGGACGCCGCGGATCTCGTCGACGATGTCCTTCACCTGCACACCGCTGATGATCTGGCCGCCGCGGGCGAGCACCGAGTCGGCGAGCAGGTTCACGTACTCGCCCGGGTTGATGAAGCGCTGACCGTGCAGCCGGATCGCGGCGCCGATCGCGTCGGACAGCGAGGGCTCGATCTCGCGGGCGTCGTCGCCGCTGATCGCCTCGAACTCGATGCCCTGGCCGGCGGCGTGGATCTGCTCGATCTCCTCGAGCAGCACCTTGCGCTCCTCGACCGTCCGGTAGGCGGCCAGGAACGACTTGGCCTCGTGGGTCTGGGCCTGGACCCCGGCGCCGGCCAGGAAGTCGAACGCGGCCAGGGACTGCCGGTTGATCGGGACCAGCGCGTCCATCGCGGTCTTCCAGCGTCCGGCGGTGCTGTTGCGAGCGAAGCGGGTGAGGAACTTGAGGAGCCGCGGGCTCGCGGTCGGCGGGACATACACCGGTGAGGCAGGGCTCAGCACCGCACGGACGCCGTACTTGAGGACCGCCGGTTCCGGGAGCGGCGTGGCCAGGCCGGGGGTCAGCCAGCCGGCGTTGCCCCAGGACGCGCCGGCGGCGACGCCCTCACGGTCGAGCACGGTCACCTCGACGCCGGCCTCCTGGAGGAACCAGGCGGTGGCCAGGCCGACCATGCCCGCGCCGACGACGGCGACGCGATCCGGGACGAGGTGAGTGGAACCAGCTGAGGTCATGTATCGATGGTGCGGCCGCCGCGAGCGTCTGTCATGGTGCGATCACACCATTGCGGAGACAAATTACTGTGCTCAGCGCACAATAACCTTATGATCTCCTCGTCCGATCTGATCGTGGCCGTCGGTCCTGCGCTGTTCGAGGTCGTGGTACCCGGCAAGGGCGACAGCGAGGTCCGGGACGTGTTTCTGGCCGACCCACAGGAACCTGCGACCGGTCAGCCCGGCGATCTGGTGCTAGGGCTCGGTCTACGCGACGCAGAGGACGCTGTGGAGCTCGTTGAGCGCTGTGCGGCCGGGAGCGCGTCAGGAGTGGTCCTACGTACGGCGTTGGCGCACGAGCCGACCGTTGTCGCTGCCGCGGACCGTGAAGTCATGACACTCGTAGCGCTGCAGCCCAGCGTTACCTGGGCGCACGTGGTCTGGCTGCTGCGCGGCGTACTCGACAGGGCCGCTGCACCGGACTCCCCTGCCGCAGGCGATGCCGGCGTACACCAGGAACTGTTCGCACTGGCTGACGCGGCTGCTGCGATCGTGGATGCGCCGGTGACGATCGAGGACAACCAGTCGCGCGTACTGGCGTACTCGTCGGGGCAGGACTTCACCGACCCGACCCGTGTGTCGACGATTGTCGGTCGGCGGGTGCCGCCGGAGGTCATTGCGCATTTCCGGGCCCGGGGCATCTTTCGGCGGCTGGCCAGGTCCAGCGAGCCGTTCCTGGTGCCCGACGGGCCGAACGGGATCCGCCCGCGGCTCGTCGTACCTGTGCGCGCCGGTGGTGAGTGGCTGGGGTCTATCTGGGCTGTTGTGGACGGTCCCGTGAGTGAGGCCGTCACTACTGAGCTCAGCAACGCTGCATCGGTGCTGGCCTTGCACCTGTTGCGGCTGCGCGCACAGGCCGACGTAGCGCGCAGGAGTGCGATTGACCGGCTGCGGACCGTGCTGCGGCAGTTCTCGCCGGACAACCCGGTCGACGTACGGCTGCCGCGCCAGCCGTGGCGGGTGGTGGCGCTCGGCTCGCCGGACGGGTACGACGTACCGCAGCAGCTGGATCTGTGGGAGTCGACAGGTCGTCGCCACGGGTGGAGTGAACCGCAGCTGGCTGACCTGGACGGGACCGTGCTCGCGGTTGTGACGGACGCGGACGGGCCAGGGTCGTGGAACTGGTTGCAGAAGCTGGTGCTCGAGTCGCCTGGGACGTACGCGGCCGCGGGCGGGCCTGCGCGGGGGCCAGCGGATCTGCCGAGTTCACGGGCCGAGGCGGTGGAGTTGCTGGGGCTGGTACGGCGTGGAGTCGCGCCGGGGCCGGCGTTGCGGGTGGAGCAGGCGTGGCACGTGCTGACGGTGCATCGGGCGGTGACGTCGCTTGATACCACCAAGATGGATGGTCCGCTGGCGACCTTGCTGCGGCACGACATCGAGCACGACACCGGGTACGTCGAGACCTTGCAGGCGTGGCTGGACTTTCCGGGGCAGCCGCAGCGGGCGGCGCGGGAACTGCACCTGCACACGAACACGTTGCGGCACCGGATGAAGCGGATCGGGGAGATCGCGGAGCTGGATCTCTCGGATCCGCGGGAGCGGCTGGCGTTGCAGCTGCAGATCGCCGCCGTACGGACTGAGCACTGAGATCTACGCCACAGGGCCATGTAACAAGGCTTCACATTCCGGCAACTGCTGGGCAACATCCGCCTGACAGAGTCTTCCTTGTCAGCCGGTCCGACCTTTCACCAGGAGGCCGGAAAGGCTGCCCGGTCCGAACCTTTCACCAGGAGGCTCGGCCCACCCGCAGGCCCGGCGATGTCTGAGCGACCGCCGGGCCTGCGGCATTTCCGTTGCCTAGGACAAGCGGTTGACGATCGTCCGGTAGACGGACGGCAGGCGCGCGGCGGCGGGGACGATGTGCGGGGCGAGCAGCCGGCGATTGCGGGCCCAGAGCAACGATGCGGTGAGCAGGCGGCACTCCCAGGAGACGCGGCGGTAGGCGGCGTCGTAGTCCTGCGGGCGGCCGGCGCGGACGCAGTCGACCAGCTCGGCCGAGGTGCGGAGCGCGACGGCGATGCCTTCGCCGGTGAGCGCGTCGACGTACCCGGCGGCGTCGCCGACCAGCAGTACGCGACCGGCGGTGCGGGTGCGGACGCGCTGGCGGAGCGGACCGGCACCCAGGACGGCACCGGCCGGTTGGGCGGCCTGCAGGCGGCGCTCGAGCTGCGGGAAGGCGTTGAGGTGGTCGTCGAAGGTCCCGCGGGCGGAGGTGAGCACGGCTACGCCGACAAGGTCGTCCGCTACGGGTGTCACGTAGGCCTCGCCCAGCCGGGACCAGTACACCTCCACAAGATCGGTCCAAGGGCGGACCGTGAAGTGCCGGCGCAGTCCGCGCCGTACCTCACCAGCACTTTCACCACAAAGACCGAGTTGGCGGCGGATTGGGGAGTGGAGGCCGTCGGCGGCGGCTAGGTAGCGGGCGGTGAGGCCGGCGGCTGTTACGGAGGTGGTGGTCTGGGTGATGGGGCCTACGCGGGACTGGACCACGGGGACGTCAAGAGCGGCCAAGCGGGAGGCAAGGGCTGCTTGGAGGGCCGTACGGCGTACTCCGCGGCCAGGGCCGGTGGTGAAGCGTGCGTCAACCGAGTGAGCCTCGTCGAGGTAGCGGATGCCGTGGAACGGGCGGCCGGGGACGTCCACGCCGAGGCGGGAGAGGTACGCGACGGCGCTGTGCGCGATCCCTTCGCCGCAGGCCTTGTCGATCGGAGTACTCCGCGGTTCCACGACGACAACGGACAGCCCCGCGAGCGCCGCACGGATCGCCGTAGCCGCACCCGCCGGTCCGCAACCAGCCACCAGCAGATCGATCACGGGACCAGGGCGGCTTTGAGGGCTGCCTCTTCGGCGCGGATCCGGACGGCCAGGAGAGGAATGTTGAGCACCGTGAAGACCAGCGCGGTCACCCACGCGGTGTGGACCAGCGGCAACGCGATCCCCTCCGCGACCACCGCCACGTAGTTAGGGTGCCGCAGCCAGCGGTACGGGCCGCGGGCAACCAACGTCAGCCCCGGTACGACGATCACGCGGGTGTTCCACTGATGCCCGAGCACCGTGATGCACCACCACCGCAGCCCTTGTGCCAGCAGTACGACGGCGAACATCGTCCACCCGAGCCACGGAACGAAAGTACGATGCGCCGCCTCCACCAGACACGCCGCCAGCAACAGCGTGTGCAGCGCGACCATGAACGGGTAGTGCCCGCGCCCCGACTCCACCCCGCCCCGGCCGAAGCTCCAGCGGGCGTTCCGCAGCGACACCACGAGCTCCGCCACGCGCTCGGTGGCGACGAGCAGCACCAATCCGACGTACCAGCCGTACATCACCACTCCATCAACACGAGCTCGGAACAGAATCCAGGACCCATCGCCAGCAACATGCCCGGCCCGGACGGCCGCAACCGCATCGTGTCACCCAGCACGTGCAACACCGAGGACGACGACAGGTTGCCCACCGCATCGAGCGACCTCCAGGTCAGCTCCAGCGCCCCCGGCGGCAACTCCAGCGTCTCCTCGACCGCCTCGAGCACCTTCGGCCCACCCGGATGGCTCACCCACGTCCCGATGTCCGCGACGCCCAGCCCGTTGTCACCGAGGAACCCGCGCACATCCGCACCCAGGTAGGTCCGGACCACCTCCGGTACGTCGGCCCCGAGCACGATCCGGAACCCGCCCGCGCCGACGTCCCACCCCATCACCCGCTCCGAGTCCGGGTACAGCCGCGACCGTGTCGCCACCACCGCCGGCCCCGCGGCCGACGGATGTTCCGAACCGGTCAGCACCACCGCCGCCGCGCCGTCCCCGAACAACGCCCCGCCGACCAGGTTCGGCAGCGACGCGTCGTCGCGCTGCAGCGTCAGCGAGCACAACTCCACCGAGAGCAGTACGGCGACGTGCGACGGCCACGCGGTCAGGTAGTCGTGCAGCCGCGCGATCCCGGCCGCTCCCCCGACGCACCCCAGCCCGAACAGCGGCAGCCGCTTCACGTCGTCCCGCATCCCGAGCCGCAGCGCCACCCGCGCGTCGATCGACGGCGCCGCCACCCCGGTCACCGTCGTGAACATCAGTACGTCGACGTCGTCCAGCGTGAGGCCCGCGTCCTTCACCGCGCCCGCGACCGCCTCCGCGCCGAGGTCCACCGCGGTCGCGATCCACGCGTCGTTCGCGGCGCCGAAGCCGTCGAGTACGGCGTACTCCTCGAGCGGCAGCGCCAGATGCCGGTACGACACGCCCGCGTTCGCGTGCAGCCGGCGGAGCAGCGCCGTACCGTGCCCGTCCGGGAGGCACATCGCGGCGACCGCGTCGGTCAGCGCGGACTGCGGGTACCGGTACGGCGGCAGCGCGGGGCGGACCGCTGCGATCCGGGTCATCGTGGCATCGTTACGTCGGTGAGGACCGTACTCAGAGGTCTGGCTCTCGCGTGGCACCCGGGGCCGACCGTCGCCGTCACCGCGCTGGTCACGGCCGTCGCGTGGTCGGCCGGGCGAAGTCCGGCCGGGTGTCTCCTGGTCGCAGCAACGATCCTCACCGGCCACCTCTCGATCGGCTGGAGCAATGACGCGATAGATGCCGCCCGCGACACCATTGTGAACCGCCGGGACAAGCCCGTGGTGCGCGGACTGGTGAGTCGCCGGACGCTGGCGATCGGTGCCGGCGTCATGCTGGTGGTCACCGTTCCCGTCTCTCTCGCGAACGGATTCGCGGCCGGACTGGTTCATCTCGGGTTCGTGGCCTGCGCCTGGGCGTACAACCTCGGCCTGAAGTCGACCGTGGTCTCCTGGCTGCCGTACGCCGTCGCGTTCGGCGGACTGCCCTCGTTCGTGACGCTCGGCACCGCGCGGGTGTGGGCGCCGTGGTGGGCGACCGCGGCCGGGGCCCTGCTCGGGATCGGTGCCCACCTGGCAAACGTCGTACCGGATCTCGCCAACGATCTCGCCACCGGCGTCCGCGGCTGGCCACAGCGGCTCGGCCGGTACGCGCGGCTGGTCGCACCGCTCCCGCTCGCGGCGGCGACCGTACTGCTCGTGATCGCTCCGGCCGGTGCGATCGGGGCCGTCGGGTGGGTCGCGCTGGCCGTGGTCGCCGTACTGCTCGTCGTCATCGTGGTGTGGCGGAACGCGCCGTTCCTGGTCACGATCGGGATCGCTGCCGTGAGCATCGTTTCGCTGGTGCTGCGCGGGCACGCGCTGGTCTGACCTTCAGCGACTCTTCAGGTGCAGATCGTCGCTTCGTGTTTACGGTGAAATACATGCTCTTCCGACGAACGATCGTTGTCGTGCTCATGCTGTTGGTGGCCGGCTGTTCCACACCGGACCAGGCGGCGGTGAAGCCAGCGCATCCGAACATCGTGTTCGTGCTGACCGACGACCTGTCGATGAACCTGCTGCAGTACATGCCGCAGGTCCAGCAGCTGGCCAAGGACGGCGCGTCGTTCAGCAACTACACGGTCACCGACTCGCTGTGCTGCCCTTCGCGGTCGTCGATCTTCACCGGGAAGTTCCCGCACGACACCGGCGTGTTCACCAACGGCGGCAAGGACGGCGGGTTCAAGGTCTTCCACCAGCGGCAGAACGAGGACTCCACGTTCGCGACCGCGCTGCAGAAGGCCGGGTACCACACCGCGATGATGGGCAAGTACCTGAACGGCTACCAGCCGAACGGCACCGTCGACGGGCAGCAGGACTACGTACCGCCGGGCTGGAACGACTGGTACGTCGCGGGCAACGGGTACCCCGAGTACAACTACACGCTGAACGCGAACCACCAGCTCGAGAAGCACGGGAAGGCGCCGAGCGACTACCTGACCGACGTACTCGCCGGGAGGGCCCGTGACGTGATCAGCAACGCGAAGCAGCCGTTCTTCCTGGAGATCGCGACGTTCGCGCCGCACAGTCCGTACACGCCGGCGCCGCAGGACAAGAACAAGTTCCCGGGGCTGAAGGCACCGCGCGACGGGTCGTACGACAAGCTGCCGGCGAACGCGCCGCCGTGGCTGGCGAAGCATCCCGCGCTGACGCCGAAGCAGCAGAAGGCGCTGGACAAGGCGTTCCGGAAGCGGGCGCAGGCAGTGCAGTCGGTCGACCGGATGCTCGGGTCGTTGCGGGACACGCTGGAGAAGACCGGGGCCGCGGACAACACGGTGATTGTGTTCAGCTCCGACAACGGGTACCACCTTGGCGAGCACAGGCTGACCGCTGGCAAGCAGACGGCGTTCGAGACCGACATCCATGTGCCGCTGGTGATGGCGGGCCCGGGGATCAAGGCGGGTACGACGGTGCCGCAGTCGGTGCAGAACGCCGACCTCGCGCCGACCTTCGAGACGCTCGCCGGGCTGACCCCGTCAGCGGACGTCGACGGACGCTCGCTGACACCGCTCTTCGGCGGCACACCCCCAACCTGGCGTACGGCGAGCCTCGTCGAGCACCACGGCCCGGACACCGATCCGAAGGACCCCGATCACCCGGAGAAGGGCAGTGGCAACCCGACGACGTACGAGGCGCTGCGAACGGCGATGGCGACGTACGTCGAGTACTCGGACGGCACGGTCGAGTACTACGACCGCTCAAAGGACCCGCTGCAGCTCGACAACACCGCGTCCTCGCTCTCCAGTAGTCAACGGGCCGCGCTGCACGCGAAGCTGCAAGCACTGCGGTCCTGCCATGGTCAGGACGCTTGCTGGAAGGCTGCTGCCTAGCCCGCGTCGGGTTTGAGGGGTGCGTTGCTGCCCAGGATCGCGGCGGTGAGGGCTTCGGCTGGTTCCTTGGCGGCACGGGGGTTGGTGATGAGGACCAGGTCGATCGTGGGGAGCTCGGGGAGACCGGCGCTGGGCGGGGGCTCGACCAGGTCGGCGGGCATCAGCGAGCGGGCGAAGATCGCGATCCCGAGCCCGGCCCGGACAGCCGCGAGTACGCCGTTCACGCCGCGGACGATGCAGGTGATCCGGCAGGTCCGGCCCGCCTGCTCGATCGCCTGGACGCCGAGCGAGCGGCTCAGCGACGGTGCCTGGTAGGTGACCAGCGGCACCGGGCCGTCCGGCGCGATCCGGGTCCCCGAGATCCCGCCCCAGACCAGCGAGTCCCGGCGCACCAGCCGTCCGTTCGGCTCGTACCCGCCGCCGCCGTGCTTCACGTAGGCGAGGTCCAGGTGCCCGGACTCGACCCGGCGGAGCAGGTTCGGGCTCTGCGCGACGGTCAGCTCCAGGTCGATCCGCGGGTACAGCTGACGGAAGTCGCGGAGGATCTTCGGCAGCGGCGTCAGCGCAAGGTCGTCGGTGACGCCGAACCGCAGCCGGCCGCGGAGCTCGGAGCCGGTGAAGTACCCGGCGGCCTCCTCGTGGGCGGCCAGGATGGTCCGGGCGAAACCGGCCATCGCCTCGCCGTCCGCGGTCAGCGTGACAGTGCGGGTGTCACGGACGAACAGCGGCCGTCCGACCGCCGTCTCGAGCTTGCGGACATGCTGGCTGACCGTCGGCTGCCGGATCCCCAGCCGCTCCGCCGCCTGGGTGAAGCTGAGCGACTGCGCGACCGCGAGGAACGTCCGGAGCTGGTCCGGGTCGTACATCGATGCACCTCCCATTACGTCACGCAATAAGACTAATAGGAGTAATTCGTTGGGGGAATCCAGTGTCCACCCCCGAGGATGGAAGGGTCCTCCCCTGACCAGTCCAATCGCGTAGGGATCGCTCTTGACCTCCCGGGCCACCGGTACTGTCCCGTCCACCGACTTCCACCTTCACCGCCCCACCGACTCGACCAAGCTCCGGGAGACGCAGGCGCGCCGCCCCGGTTTCAAGGACACCTTCAGCGCGCTGCGGGTCCGCAACTTCCGCCTCCTGGTCAGCGGTCTGCTGGTCAGTTCGACCGGCGGCTGGATCCAGCGCATCGCCCAGGACTGGCTGGTGCTCACGCTCACCGGCAGCGCCACCGCGGTCGGCATCACCACCGCGCTGCAGTTCCTGCCCACCCTGGTGCTGGGCCTGTACGGCGGCGTGATCGCGGACCGCTTCCCGAAACGGAAGATCCTGCTGGTCACGCAGATCACCATGGGGACCTGTGCCGGCATCCTCGCGCTGACCGCCTTCACCGGCAGCGTCCAGGTCTGGCACGTCTACACGATGGCGTTCGTGCTCGGCCTGGCGACCGCTGTCGACAATCCGACGCGGCAGTCGTTCGTCACCGAGCTCGTCCCGCGGGACACGGTACGGAACGCGATCAGCATGGTCTCGTCGACGTTCCAGCTCGGCAGCCTGATCGGCCCGGCGCTGGGCGGCGTACTGCTCGGCACGATCGGGGCCGGGTGGGCGTTCGCGCTGAACGGGCTGACGTTCTTCGCGTCGATCAGCGCGCTGCTGCGGATGCGGGAGAGCGAGATGCCCGGGTTCCACGCGGCGCGCACGGCGAGCGCGGGGATGCGGATCCGGGACGGGCTGCGGGACGGCGTCCGGTACGCGTTCCACGAGCCGGCCGTGCGGTGGGCGATCGCGCTGGTCGGGATCTACGGGATGTTCACGATCAGTTTGCCGGTGACGCTGACGGCGTTCGCCGACCGGGTGTTCCACACGGGGGCTTCGGGGTACGGCGTACTGAACTCGGTGGTTGCCTTCGGGGCGCTCGCCGGGGCGTTGCTGTCGGCGCGGCGGGTGCGGCCGACGCGGCTGCGGAACCTGATCGGGATCGCCTGCCTGCTGACGGTCACCGAGGTACTGGCGGCGATCCAGCCGTCGCTGTGGACGTTCATCCCGGTGCTCGCGTCGATGGGGATGGCGACGCTGATGTTCCTCACGGCGGCGCAGTCGATGGTCCAGCTGACCACACCGGACGGGCTCCGCGGGCGGGTCTCCGGGATCTACAACCTGGTCTTCATCGGCGGTGGCGCGATCGGCGGGCCGATGGTCGGATTCCTGGCGCAGCACTTCGGGGCGCGCTCGGCGCTGATGCTCGCCGGTTTGGTGCCGGCGATCGCCACCGTCGCCATCGGTCTCCGGTTGCGCCGCGACGGCCAGTTCCGCCTGGTCCTGGTCCGCACCCGCTCCCCGTGGCACCAGGTCCCCGTCCGCCTCAACCTCCAGCAGACCGAGATCCAGCTGTCAGCTCCCAAGAGCACCCCGCTCCCCCGCACCTCCCGCCCCTTCACCCTCGGCCGCAGGCAACACGCCCGCGCCGACTCCCACCTCCGCCCCACACGCCCCCGCCGCCGCCCACAACACCACTAGAAGCTCCTGAGGCGGGGCAGAGTAGCTGCCTTCCACGGCTCGGCTCCGCCTCAGGCTGGTTGTAACGAGATGTTGTCGAGGCGGAGCCAGGTGGGGGCGTTGACGCCCCAGTAGCCGGTGAAGACTGTCATCACGGTGTTGGGCCCGGAGTTGAAGGTGACCGTCAGCTGTTGGTAACCGGGTGGGGCCGTGTAGTTGGTTTCGGCGTACGGGGTGGTGCCGGAGCGGATGCCGAAGTAGCCGCCGGTGAAGTTGCCGGAGCCTTCCACCCAACCGGTCAGCCGATAGTTGGTGTTCGGCTTGACGGGGACCGTTTGTTTGAAGGCGTTCCAGCCCGCATCGGACGCATTGATCCATGCGTTGTTCCGCCCCTGCTGCGCCCACGCTCCCTTGTCGTGGTCGATGCCCTTGGTCCCGGTCCCCTCGGTCTCCCACGGCGCGCCGACCGTCGTACCGGGCTGCGCCTCGAAGCTCGGGTCCGTGACGGCCGACCCGTAGTACGCCTCGAGCTCACCGATCGACGTGAACGTCTGCGTCCCGCCCGGCGTACCGATGATCCGCACCCCGTCCCCCGACGTCAGGTCGAAGCTGAACACGTACGTCGCGTTGGTCCCGGCCGCGGAGTTCGTCGGGTACGCCGGCGTCGCGGTCTGCCCGGTGACATCCGTCCACACCCCGTCCCGCCGTACCTGCACCTTCGGGGCCGACGCGAACCAGCCGCCGTCGTTGAACATCGTCCCGGTGGTGTAGACGACCTTGTTCAGGTTGTACGTCCGCGGCCACGTGTAGCCCCACCAGCTGAGCGGTTTGCGTTCGTCGTTCCAGTCGTCCTCGTTCTGCGCGCGGACGCCGTCGTTGTAGCTCGACTGCCCGAAGTGCGTGGCCCGTTCGATCGGCACCGTGCCAGGTTCACGCGCGAGGTTCCGCGTGCCGTCGAGCGTGTTGTCCGGGGTCGTCGGCACCGACGGCGTGAGCGACAGCTTGCGGAGCGAGAACGTGTACGCCCACCGGTCGTTGAGCCCGCCGCCGCAGGTGCAGACGTTCGATTGCAACCACATGCTGCGGCCGTCGGCGCTGATGTACTTCGACGGGATGGTCGTCGCGTAGCCGCCGTGCTTCGCGTGCGTCCACGGGTACCCGCCGAAGTCCTTCGGGGTGAAGTGCGTCCACGGCCCCCACGGCGTCGGCGACTCGTAGAACTCGAAGGTGTACTCCGTCCAGGACGTGTAGATGTACCGGTTCAGCGGCTTGTTGTAGACGACCCCGCCCTGGCTGATCGTGGTCAGGTCCCGCGCGCGTCCGGCCGTACCGACGTTCAGGTACACGTGCCGGTCGTCGTGCAGCGTCGCGACCCGGGCGTTGATGTCGGCGGTCCATTGCGGTACGCCGTTCGCGGTGCCGGCGTAGAACTGCCAGGTCGAGCGGTCCTGCACGCTGGTCGCGGGAACGCGGGCGAGCCACAGGTCGACCGGGTCGGGGACGCGGTTCGAGAAGGAGTCGCGCCAGTTGTTGTCGAGACCGTACGCGTAGACGTAGCCGTCGGGTGCGTTGACGTAGTTCTTGCCGTAGTCGAGGAAGAAGATCGTGGTGAACTTCGAGCCGCCGAACATCGGCGCGCCGGTGTCGAACGTCCAGGTCCGGCCCTTGTCGGTGGACTTCGCGATCGTCGCGGCGGGTGCGTCGTCGAAGTCGAAGGCGAGGTCCTGGACGGCGAGGTAGAGCGCGCCGCCGACGCAGGCCATACCGGTGGGTTTGCGGGTGTGGTTCGCGGTCCAGACCTTGCCGAGCTGGTCGCCCTGGGCGAGCTGGGTGCCCGTCAGCGAGCCGGGCATGCCGGAGATCCTGGTGACGCCGATATCGCTCGCGCTGGTCCCGAAGCCGACGCCGTCGCCGTACGCGGCATACACGTTGTCGTCGTCGGACCAGCAGTTCGGCCAGAGGTCGCCGTGGTCCTTGTCGTCGCCGATCGCCGGTGCACCCACGGTGGCGCCGGCGTCGACTCCTACGGTCGAGAAGAACGTGCTCTCGGGCGGTGAGCCGGCGCTCGCCGGCAGCACGGCGGTCAGACTCACGAGCACAACAACGAGGGCGATCCTACGCATCCCGGCCTCCTGGAACCCGGTGCGGGTCAGGGCGGGAGAAATCGATTTCCCACAGCGGGTGCTTCGAAGGTAATCAGCACAGCAGGCCCGGTCAAGGCCTCACATCGTGGTGGAAAGGTCAGCCGACGGTGCCGCCGGAGCCTGTGGAGGTGGAGGGGGAGGCGCCTAGGGTTGCCAGGTCGCCGGTGGCGGGGTGGGTGTGGCCGAGGGGGCCGGCGGCCATGCCGCGGAGGAGGTTGAGGGTCAGTTTGCGGGCGAAGGTGACCTCTCGCATCGTCAGGGCGTGTTTGGAGTTGGGGCCGTGCAGGGACGGGACCCAGTTCATCGAGCCGGTGTCGAAGACGCCAGCGCCGGACGGGACCGTGTAGTACGTCGCGTCCGAGAACGTGTGGATCGTCGGGCCGCAGGACACCGGGGAGTGTGCGACCACCTGGAGGTTCTTCGGTGTGCCGGGGATCGGGTAGGCGCGGTCCACCTCGGTCGCGACCAGCCCGGGGTACGTCGAACCCTTCGTCGCGCCGGTCCCGGCGTACAGGAAGAACCCGGGGTCCCGCACCGTGAACGACCCCTCGGCGGGGAAGCACTCGTAGAGCATTCCGGTCAGGGAGTTCTCCGGCCGGGGATCGGGCTTGCTCCGCCATTTCGCCGTCGTGTCCGGACGGTTCTTCAACGGATCGAGATTCGCGTCCTTGTACCCGACCACCACCCGATCGTTGCTCTCGTACCGCACCCGCCAATACACCGCGTTCGCCCCAAGGAACGCGACGTTCGTCCCGGAGTCCCGCGCCTTGGTGACGGCGTCCCGCATCGCCACCGTCCAGTACTCGTCATGCCCGAGCGACACCATCCCGCGCGCCCCCGCGAGCGCGTTCGGATCGGTCGCCAGGTCGACACTGGTCAGATACGCGAGCCGTACGCCGCTCTGCTCGGCCAGCTGGATCAACGGCAACTCCGACTGCACCAGCGTCTTCGCGCCGTTCCCCTCGTACGGCCGGTCGAACGTCACCCGATGCGCGCGCGACCCGAACGAGTTGTCCGGCCCGTTGTAGAGCGAATACCCGCCCCACTCGTTGTACGCCTCGTACGTGTTGACGGCGTTCACGATCACCACCGCGTCCCGGGTCGTCTCCGACCGGACCGTGATCGGGACGTACTTCTCCTTCCCGTTCGCCGCCGTGAGCAACAACAGGTACGCGCCGGCCGGCCACCCGGTCGTTGATACGGTCAACGAAGGCGTCCACTTCGTACTGACCATGTGGTCGGACGGCCGTACGGTCGGCGCCGGCTGCGCGTGCCCCGGGACGGACGGCGAGGTCCACACCAGCCGCCCGCCGGTCCCGCCGTACCACCCGATCCGGAACGCCCGCACGGTGAACGCGCCGGCCGTCGACGTGACGAACAGCCGGAAGGACTGCCCACTGTGGACCCGCACCTGATCGGCGTACCCGGCCAGCTCCATCGGCCCGGCGATCCGCGCGGTGTCGATCTTCCAGGCCGTCGTCCCAGGCTTCGAGTTCTCCGCCACCACGCTGGGCGCCGTAGAGACCGTCGGTGTCACCGAGGGCTTCGAACCGGCCGAAGGTGCGGCCGCCGGCTTGGCCGAGGACTTGCACCCGGCGGCCAGGACCAGGACCGCGACACCCAGAACCAGCCCCCGCCGTACTCTGCTACTCACCCCTTGGATCGCAACTCCTTCGATGTGGCCGGCTTCCCGACCGGTCCGCCCGTCCCGTTGGTCGTCGACGGCGACTCGTGCAGCGGCGCGAGGTCCGCGTGCGCCGGATGCTTCCGCCCCAACGGTCCCCCAGCCAACGATCGGAAGACGTTCAACGTCACGGCCCGCGCGAACGCTACCGCGGCCGGACCGACGCCCGCCTTCGCGTCCGGGCCCGCCAACGCCCGCACCCATTCGATCGACCCGGTGCTGAAGACCCCGGCCCCGGACGGCACCGTGTAGTACGTCGCGTCCGAGTACGTGTGCAGCGGCCCACACGTCGTCCGCGAGTGCGCGACCACCTGCAGGTCGGCCGGCGTACCGGCGATCGGATAGGCGCGGTCGGCCTCGTCGCCGATCAGCCCGGGGTACGCCGTACCCGCCTTCGCGCCGGTCCCCGCGAACAGGAAGAACCCCGGGTCGCGGACGGTGAACGCACCGACCGCCGGGAAGCACTCGTAGAGCATGCCGGTCAGGCTGTTCTCCGGGTCCGGGTACGGATCGCTGCGCCAGCGCACCGTGGTGTCCGGCCGGTTCTTCAGCGGATCCAGCCGCGCGTCCTTGTACCCGATCATCACCCGCCGCGGCCCGAGCCGGCTCGGCGCGTACCGCACCCGCCAGAACACCGAGTTCGCGCCGAGGAACGCCAGGTTGGTCCCGTGGTCGCGCGCCTTCGTCACCGCGGCGCGCATCCCGAGCGACCAGTACTCGTCGTGCCCGCCGAACACGATCCCGCGCGCGCCGGCGAGCAGCCCTGGATCGGCCTCGAGGTCCGCACTGGTCGCGTACGCCAGCCGTACGCCGCTCTGCTCCGCCTCCTGGATCACCGGCGCCGCGTAGTTCAGCAGGCCTCGCGCACCGTTCAGGTCGTACGGCCGGTCGAACGTCACCTCGAGCGAACGGGTGGCGTGCTGCTCGTGCGGGCCGTGGTAGAGCGAGTAGCCGCCCCACGCGTTGTACGCCTCCTCGGTGTTGACCGCGTCGACGATCAGCACCGCGTCCCGCGCCGAGTCCGAACGCACCACCATCGGCACGTACTTCTCCTTGCCGTTCGCGGCCCGCAGCAGCAGCACGTAAGCGCCCGGCAGCCAGCCGGTCGTCGGGACCGTGAGCGACGGCCGCCAGTTCGTCGTCACCATCCGGAGCCGGGTGAGCACCGGCTTGGCCTGCTGCACGCCCGGTACGTCGGCCGACGTCCAGACCAGGCGAGCACCGGTTCCGCCGTACCAGCCGAGCCGGAAGGCGTGCACGGTGAAGTTGCCGTCGGAGGACGAGACGTACAGCTTGAACGGCTGGCCGCTGCGGACACTGACGTGATCGGTGTACCCGGCGAGGTCGGTCTCGCCGGCGAGCTGATAGTCCTTGATGGCCCAGCCCACCGAACCCGCTCGCATCTTCGCATGGTGCTGCACCTGGATCGACGTACCCGCGGAACGCACCGGGGTGGTGCCCGAACATCCCGCGAGCACAATCAACGACAACGACCCGACGACAGCGACGAAACCTCGGCGCATCGGCCCCTCCTCATGTCGTTTCGAAGATAGGTGGGCCTGGCTTGGAACAAGCTGAGAGCCACTCGCGCCCCCGGCTGGATCAAGGCCGGGGGCGCGAGGGTGCCGGTAGGCGGACCGGCAGCGGCGGCATCAGGGGATGTTGATGACGCCGACCGGGGGCACCTTGACGGTGCGGTGGTGCAACGTGCCGCCGATGACGACCTTGCGCAGGGCAACGTTGTTGGCGGTGTTCGACTCGTACAGGCGGTGCTCCGGGTTGGCGGTCACCTGGACGTAGTACGTGCCGTTGGGGAGGTTGGTGATGTCGAAGGACTGGCCCGGCAGCGTCTGCACGTACGTGTCCCCGTTGCCGACGTCCAGGACCTCACGCACCGAGAGCGAGCTGTGGTCGCCGCACGCGGTGTGCAGGTCGGTGTTGAACGGGTGCCAGTTCGCGTTCTTCACCGTGTAGTCGATGGCGTCGGTCGCGGCCAGGCAGAACGCCTCCTTCTGGCTGCGCACCACCTCGGTCTGCTTCGCGTTCAGCAGGCTGTAGCGCGCGAAGTCGGTGAAGTGCCAGTGGTTGTGGCCGGGCCGGCCGTCCCACTCCAGCGTGCCGGTCGTCTGGTACCCGACCTGCTTGCCGTGCGCGTCGTAGAAGTACTGGTACGCGTCCATCAGGTCCTTGCCCTGACGACGGAAGCCGTCCAGCACCAGCGGCGACGGACCCGCGTTCCACACGGTGGCCGAGAACTGCAGGAAGTCCTTATTCGCGTCCGGCGTCCCCGCGTCGCCCGGCGCGACCTCGATCCCCCACGCGGGCACCGGCCGGAGGTCCGGCTTCGGCCCCTTCGGCACGCTCGCCGTGCCGGTCGGACGGGCCGGATTCGCCTTCAGCGCCTGAGATTTCGCGTTCTTGGCACCGAAGCACCCGCGAAGGCAGTCCTGCGCCTTCTGGATGGTCAGGTTCAGCTTGACCGACGAGTCGTTCGCCGGGATCTTGAAGAAGTCCCGGTACGCCTTGTTCACGGTGACGACCGCCTTGTACTTGCCGACGGCAAGCTGTACCGGCGTGGCGTCACTGTTGAACGTGTGCACCGACCACCCGGTCTGCAGCCCCCACACCGCGCCCTGGGTGAACGGGTTCGCCGTACAGTCCGCCGGGTACGGCGAGGTCGCGGGCGCGTCCGGCCGGGTCCGCGAGCCGTCCCCGTTGAGGCAGACCGTCTGGTCCTTGTCGAGAACCTTCTTGCCGTGCGCGTCGGTGATCGTCACGTGCAGGAACTTCCCCAGCCCGGAGAAGTCCGTCACCAGCCCCTTCGGCAACTGCCGGGCCGGCTTGCCGTTCACGTACAGCGTCGCGACCACCGGCGAGGCGTACGTCGCCCGCGTGGCCCGCACCTCGACCGGCGCGTTCCCGGCCACCATGTGCGTCCCGAGGTCGAGGTCGACCCCGTAGTCGGGCGAGTTGTCCAGCGTCACGTCGATGCTCCCGGCAACCAGTTTCAGCGCCGGTCGCGCCGTACCCGCTGCTGTACCCGATGTTGCGGCCGATGCCCCGGCAGCGGCGAGTGCGACCAGTCCGGCCGCCCCGGCCGCGGCGACGACGCCCCGGCCGAGTCTTCTTCCGTTCACGATGATGGAACCCCCTCGTACATCCGGCCGGCATCCTCACGAGCCGGCCTGCTGCTGGTACGACGACCCGGCACGGTGCGGAAGTTGATCAAGGTTCGATGGCAGTCGTGTCACAGCAAGTCACGACACCCGAATACTTGACCTCGTAAATTAAGCCGCCCTAGGCTCGGCAGGGTCCGCTCACTCCTCCCCCGGAGGACGTTCCTATGCATTTGAGACGTCGTACTTCGTTTCTGCTGGCCGCCGTCGCGCTGGTGACGGCCGCGGCCGGCCCGGCCGATGCCTTCCAGGACCAGCAACCGCCCACCTACCCGCAGGTCGCCGCGAAGCCCTACATGGGCTGGAGCAGCTGGAGCCTGCAATCCACCAACTACCCGGGCGTCAACCCCGACGGCCCGGGCAGCTTCATCAGCGAGAAGAACATCCTCACCCAGGCACAGGCCCTGGCGACCAAGCTCAAGCCGTACGGCTACGAATACGTCAACGTCGACGCCGGCTGGCAGGACGGCGGTGACGAGTACGGCCGCCCGGTCGCGATGGCGAAGCGCTTCCCGCGCGGGATGAAGGCGCTCGGTGACGACATCCACAAGCTCGGCCTGAAGTTCGGGATCTACACCACGGTCGGTCTCGGTACGGACGTGTACCGCGACGGCAACACGCCGATCTACGACGCGCCCGGCTGCTTCACCCGGGACATCGTCTACCCGGACCTGCGGAAGACGAACGGCTGGGACGCGGCGTACAAGATCGACTACGCGAGCCCGTGCGCGCAGAAGTACGCGGACTCGCTCGCCAAGCTGTTCGCGTCCTGGGGCGTCGACTTCATCAAGATGGACGGCGTCGGACCGGGCTCCTGGAAGGGTGCGCCGGACGACCCGAACCACAACAACACCGCCGACGTCGAGGCCTGGTGGCGCGCGGTCCAGAACGCCGGCCGGCCGATGCAGTACACGCTGTCCTGGTCGCTCAGCCACCGGTACGCCGACGTGTGGAAGGCGAACTCGAACGGCTGGCGGATCGACACCGACGTGGAGTGCTACTGCGACACGATCGTCAAGTGGGACAGCTCGGTGAAGGCCCGCTGGTGGGACGTCACGCAGTGGATCGACGACGCCGGCCCGGGGCACTGGAACAACCTCGACGCGCTGAACGTCGGCGTCGGCGCGATGGACGGCCTGACCGACGCGGAACGCCAGTCGTACCTGACGTTCTGGGCGATCAACTCGGCGCCGCTGTTCGCCGGTGACGACCTGACCAAGCTGGACGCGTACGGGCTGAAGCTGCTGACGAACCGCGAGGTGATCGCGATCGACCAGTCCGGTACGCCGGCCCGCCCGCTGAACCAGAACCAGCTGCAGCAGGTCTGGTACGCGCAGAACACCGACGGCAGTACGACGGTCGCCCTCTTCAACCTGGCCGACTCCCCCGCGACCGTGACCGGAAACTTCGCCCAGCTCGGCATCGACGGCCGGGCAGCGGTCCGCGACATCTGGGCGAACCGGACCACCGGCAACGTGTCCGGCTCCGTCAGCGCCGAGCTGCCCGCGCACGGCTCCAAGCTCTACAAGATCATGCCGAACGGCCGGCACATCCCGGCCGGCCTGACCGCGACCGACGTCAGCAGTACGTCGGTGTCCCTGAACTGGCGGCCGACCGCCGGCGCCACGTCGTACAAAGTGTTTGCCAATGGCAAGCAGGTCGCGACGAGCCGGACCACGCAGGCAGTGGTGACTGGTCTTTCTCCGCAAACCGAGTACACGTTCTCCGTCAGCGCCGATCAAGGACCCAGTGCGCCGGTGACGATGCTGACGTCGGCATCCGGTGGACCCGTTCGGTACGAGGCGGAGGCGCCGACCAGTACCCGGACCGGTGACGCGAGCGTCTCCGGCTGCTCGCTCTGCTCGGGCGGCGCGAAGATCGGCAACATCGGGTACGGGTCGACGGTGACGCTGAACGGCATCACTGTGCCGAAGACCGGGACCTACCTGGTGAAGATCGCCTACACCGACGGCGACACCAGCCGGCAGAGCATGCTCACGGTCAACGGGTCCGACAGCTACTGGGTGAACTACAGCGGCCTCGGCGACAACGACTGGGGTACGCCGCAGGTCACCTACCTGCCGATGAAGCTCACCGCCGGGTCCAACTCGATCAAGGTCAGCAATCCGAACGGCTACATCGCTGACATCGACTGGATCACCATCTGAAGCCGCGGGGCCGGCACCACCAGGGCCGGCCCCGCACCCCTCAGATGCCGGCCGTGGTGGCGCCGTCCATCGTGATGATCGAGGCGGTCACGTAACTGGCCCGCGGTGAGGCCAGGAACACCGCGACGTCGGCGACCTCCTCGGGTTCGCCGACGCGGCCCATCGGGATGTCGCGCACCAGGTCCTCGAGCAGGTCGTCCTTCGGCCGGCCGGTGGCGCGGACGGCGGCCTCGAGGCCCTCGTCGACGCGGCCGGTGCGCGTCGTACCGGGGTTGATCACGTTCACCCGGACGCCCTGGCCGGCGTACGCCTTCGCGTAGCCGACGGAGGCGAGCATCAGCGCCGCGTTGGCCGCGCCGCCGCCGATGTGCAGCGGGTTCGCCGACCGGCCGCCCTGGCCGACCACGTTCACGACCGCGCCGCTGCCGCGCTCGGCCATCCCGCGGATCACCGCCTCGGTCGCGTGCATGTACGTGAAGTACTTCGCGTCCATCGCGGCGTGCAGCGCCGTACTGTCCAGCTCGTCGACCGGCGTCCGGCGGGCCGCGCCCGCGCAGTTGATCAGGATGTCCGGTACGCCGATCCGCTCGAACGCGGCGCGGGTCGCGTCCGCGTCGGTCAGGTCGACCGCCTCCGCCCGGAAGCTCAGCCCTTTCGCGGCCAGCGTCTCCTGCGCCTTCGTCAGGTTGCCGGTGTCGCGGGAGATGCCGATCACGTCGGCGCCTTCGCGCGCCAGCGCCTCGACGCAGGCCAGCCCGATGCCTTTGCTCGCTCCGGTGACCACGGCGGTCTTCCCGGTCAGTTCCAGCTCCATGGCGGCGAGTCTACGCGCGGCTGAAGGATCGTCATCTTCGGCGCCCAGGGCAACAATTTCGCCCGATCGCTGTTCTGCCCTTGAACGGCTCAGTACGATGAGTGACCAGATCGACACTTTTAGTTTCGACGCCTGATGCCCACGCCATCGCACTGAGCACCGACGCCGGAGGAATCCCTCGTGCCGACCACTTCCCATTCGCCTCCCAGTGCGCGCAAACGCCTGCCCTGGAAGGACTTCCTGCACCACGACGTCCCCGCTTCCCTTGTCGTCTTCCTGATCGCCGTCCCCCTCTCGCTCGGGATCGCCGCCGCGTCCGGCGCCCCACTGATCGCCGGCCTGGTGGCCGCGGTGGTCGGCGGCGTCGTCGCCGGAGCACTCGGCGGCTCCCCGCTCCAGGTCAGCGGCCCGGCCGCCGGCCTCACGGTGGTCGTCGCGGACCTCGTCAACCAGTTCGGCTGGGCCGCGACCGCCGCCATCACCTGCGCCGCCGGCCTGTTGCAGATCCTGCTCGGCATCACCCGGATCGGCCGGCTCGCTTTGTCACTCTCCCCTGCCGTCGTGCACGGCATGCTTGCCGGGATCGGCGTCACGATCGCCGTCCAGCAGCTGCACGTCGTCCTCGGCGGCAAGGCGCAGAGCTCGCTGATCGCCAACGTGACCGCGCTTCCCGCCCAGCTGATCACGCATCACGGCCACTCGGTCGCGGTCGGCGTACTGACGGTCGCGATCGTGCTGGTGTGGCCCAGAATCCCCAGGATCACGGTGATTCCGGCACCGCTGGTGGCCGTCGTCGCGGTCACCGCGCTGGCCGCCGTCGCGATGCCGGACGTCACCCGGGTCGACCTGCCGGACAACCCGCTGCAGAGCCTGATCCTGCCGAAACTGCCGCACGGTTCGGCGCTCGAGATCGGCACCGCCGTACTGACGATCGCGCTGGTCGCGAGTGTCGAGTCGCTGCTGTCGGCCGTTGCCGTCGACAAGCTTCATCGCGGCGCCCGGAGCAATCTCGATCGCGAACTGATCGGCCAGGGCGCGGCCAACGCGGTCTCCGGCGCGCTCGGCGGAATGCCGGTCACCGGCGTGATCGTGCGCTCCTCCACCAACGTCGCGGCCGGTGCGCGGACCCGCGCGTCGGCGATCCTGCACGGCCTGTGGATCGCCGCGTTCGTCCTCGCGGCGGGCGCGATGCTCGAACTGATCCCGATGGCCGCGCTGGCCGGCGTACTGCTGGTGACCGGCCTGCGCCTGGTGCAGCTCGCCCACATCCGCACACTCCGCCGCCACGACGAACTCCTCGTGTACGTCGTGACCGCGATCGGCGTCGGCGTACTGGGACTGGCCGAAGGCGTCCTGCTCGGGCTGGTGCTCGCGATCGCGCGGGTGCTGTTCCGGCTGGCCCGCGCGACCGTCACCGCCTCGGAGACGAACGGCCTGTGGACGGTGCGGATCGGCGGCGCGCTGGTGTTCCTCGGCGTCGCGTCACTCGTCCGGACGCTGCGGGCGATCCCGGCCGGCGCCGCGGTGCGGGTCGAGCTGCGGGTCGATCATCTCGACCATGCGGCGTACGAAGCTCTCGAGGACTGGCGGACCGGGCACATCGCGCGCGGCGGCTCGGTCGAGGTGCATCGCGACGGGGTCGCGGAGCAGCTCGACGACATCCCGCTGAAGACGCTGCTCGCGAAGCTCGCGGCCGAAGGGCAGCGGCCGGCGCACCTGTTCATCACCTGCGCGGACTCGCGGATCGTGCCGACGATGATCACCACCAGCGGTCCCGGCGACCAGTTCTGCGTCCGGAACATCGGGAATCTCGTGCCGCCGAAGGGATCGAACAGCAGCTCGGTGGACGCCGCGATCGAGTACGCCGTCGACGTCCTCGGTGTCCGGTCGATCGTGGTCTGCGGTCATTCCTGCTGCGGCGCCGCGGCCGCCGCGCTCGCGGCCGACGTACCCGAAGGATCCGGGCTGGAGAGCTGGTTGCGGCACCTGGAGCCGTCGATCCGGCGGGCTGTCGGGCTGCCCGACGTCCGCGACCCGGCGACCGGTGCGACGTTGCCGGCCGCGGACAAGCTGTCGGTCGCCAACGTGGCCCTGCAACTGGAGAACCTGCGCACCTTCCCCTCGGTCCGCCGGGCCGAGGAGCAAGGACGCCTGGAGCTGATCGGGTTGTGGTTCGACCTCGGCAGCGCGACCGCGTTGTCGGTCGTGGACCGGCCGCCGTTCCTGGTCCGCGCGGACGAGGAACTGTTGAAGATCAGGAGCAACGGTACGGCGAGCGCGATCGCGACCAGGCCGTCCAGCCAGTAGTGGTTCGCGGTGACCACGACGACCGTGAACGTGAGCAACGGGTGTGCGACCCACAGCCAGCGCCATCGTGAACGGGTCGCGCGGATCATGAACACCGCGACCATCAACGCCCAGCCGACGTGCAGGCTGGGCATCGCGGCGAACTGGTTCGCGATCCCGGAGTCCGTGCTGGGTCCGTAGACCGACTGGCCGAGCTGTACGCCGGTGTCCACCCAGCCCGGCATCATCCGCGGCGGGGCCAGCGGGAAGGTCATGTGCCCGATCAACGCCAGCCCGGTCAGTGCGGCGAGCGCCCAACGCGCCTTCCCGTACTGCGCCGGGCGGCGGATCATCAGCCAGAGCAGGACGACCGCCGTCAGCGGGAAGTGCACGCCCGCGTAGAAGAGATTGGCAGCCCGGGCGAGGCCGTCGACCTGCAGCACGTGCTGCTGGAGCGACGCCTCGCTCGGCAACCCCAGCCAGGCCTCCCAGCGGATCAGCTCGTCCGCGTGCTTGAACGCGGCGCCGGCATGCTCGGCGGAGAGAAACCGGCCGAGGTTGTAGACCCCGAACAGCACCGCCAGCAACCCGATCTCCCGAACGATCCGCCAGACCCCACGCTGCCTCCCCAGCTCCGGCAGCTCCGGTTGCCCCACCCGCTCCAGCGTCGCCTGCGCCATGCCGCCCCCAGCTCAAACCGAACGTTCGTTCTTTCCAAATTATCGCGATCTGCTGATAGTTGCGAAGAATATGAACCTCCTCACAGCCCCTTGAAATTCCACTGTCCCGAGGTAGCACCCACCTGCCTGTAAGGATGGGCGGGTGAAGGAGTTCTGGAGCAACATCACGTCGGTGCAGCCCGAGGCGTCGCTGCGGTTGGTGATCGGGACCGGCGTGGTCGCGTTGCTGCTGATCGCGTGGCGGCCGGTCTGGAAGTACACGCGGCAGGTCGTGACGATCGCACACGAGGGGGCGCACGGACTGATCGCGGCGCTGGTCGGCCGGAAGCTGTCCGGGATCCGGCTGCACTCCGACACCTCCGGCGTGACGGTGTCGCGGGGCAAGCCGACCGGCGGCGGGATGATCGCCGTACTGCTGGCCGGCTACCCAGGACCGGCGCTGTTCGGTCTGGCTGCCGCGTTCGTGCTCAGCCGCGGGTACGCCGTTGCCATGCTCTGGGGGTTGCTGCTCGCGCTGGTGATCCTGCTGCTCCAGATCCGGAACCTGTTCGGGCTGTGGTCCGTCCTCGTGTTCGGCGCGGTGGTCTTCGGTGTGACGTGGTGGGGCTCGACCTCGGTGCAGACGACGTTCGCGCATCTGCTGACGTGGTTCCTGCTGCTGGCGGCACCCCGTGCGGTGCTGGAGTTGCAGTACTCGCGGCGGCGCGGGCAGGGGCGGAGCTCGGACGCCGACCAGCTCCGGCGGCTGACCGGCGTACCGGCGTTGATGTGGGTCGGGGTGTTCGGCCTGGTGACGCTCGGCTGTCTGGCGCTCGGCGTCGTGTGGTCGGGTGTGCTGCCGGGTTAAGGCGGCGGCAGCGTGACACCGAAACCCGTTACAGCAAGGCGTAACAGGACCTGCCCCGGTCGCAGCAGGTCGGCGACCTTCGCGGCGCTCAGCACTTCGAGCTCGGCCAGTCGCTTGTCGTAGGTGCCGTCGAGACGGGCCCGCTGGAGCTCCTCGGTGTTGTGCCACACCTTCTGCCGTGACTCGCGGAGGAACCGCTGCGAGGCCAGCCGGTTGAGCGGCGTCAGTACGCGGTCCACCAGGCTCCGCGCACTGCTCGCGGCCAGTTCGTCGTCCTCCGCCCCGACTCGCTCCGCGAGCACGCCGTCGATCCGCTCGTGGTCGCGCCGGCGCCGGTCCATCAGGTGCCGGTCCTCGAAATCGTCGTCGCTGATCACCGCGAGCAGCGCCTGCGGCAGGTCGTAGTTCACGTGCGCGTTGATCCCGAGCAGCACATGCCCCAACGGCGGCAGCGTCTCCGGCGCGTCGAAGGCCAACCGCCACGGACGCGCGATCAGCTCGCCGTCGTGCGCCTGCAGGTAGAGCTCCGCGAACGTCACGTCCCAGCGCTCGACCCACTCCGGATCCTCGAACCGCGCCCGGTCGATCGCCTGCCCGACGGCCTGGGTCGTCCGCAGGTAGGTCCCGAGGAAGAACCGCCGCTGGGCGAGCTCCGGCGGCAGCTCGTCGAGCCGTTCCCGCATCCGCGCCACCACGTCCGCGATCGGACTACCATCGTTCATCGGACCTCCCCCGAGGAGGGACACATGCGAACAGGTCCACTCTCCTTCGATCCGGTGCTTGTCGGCAACCACGAGACGGACGCCTGGGCCGCGTACTACCGGCACGAGTGGCCGACGGTCCTCACCGCCGCGGTCGGGATGGTCGCCGCGGGGTTCGGCATGCCGGCGTACCGGACGCTTGCCGGCGCCTGGTGCGTGCTGCGTGCCAACCAGGCGTGGGCGCCGTACCCGGACAACCGCCCGGACGCGGCCCGGGCGTACATGCGCCGCTTCTACGAGCATGTCGCGCTCTCCGGCACGCTCTCGCTGGAGCCGGTCGAGGCCGCGCGGCTGGAGGTCGAGTGGTGGCGCGTGCACCGGGCGCACCAGCACTCCCAGCACGTCACCGAGGAACAGCTGGTCACCGCGCTCGTCGACCTCTACTCGTACGTGTACTGCGTCGAGCGGGACGCCGTACGCCGGGCCGCCGAGCGACGGGTCGACGCGATGGACCTGTCGGACCGGTGGGTCCGCTCCGGGTGCGACCGCGACAACCCGCTGCTCGCGGCGGAGCGCCGTACGCTCGTCGCCTCGTACGCGGCGCTGCGTACCGCTGTCGAGCGTTAGTGTCGGACGGGCGGTCTACGGTGGGCGTATGAAGACGAGTGAAGTGCTGCTTGACGCACATAGCCGGGTGCAGGAGGTCCTGCACGACGTCGTGACGGGCCTCGACGACAAGACGCTCGCAGCCCGTCCGGGGCCGACGGCGAACTCGATCGCCTGGCTGGTGTGGCACCTGACGCGGGTGCAGGACGACCACCTGGCGGACGCGGGCGGGTATGAGCAGGTCTACACGGCGGACGGGTGGCACGCGCGGCTCGGGCTGCCGCTGGACGCGGCCGACACGGGCTACGCGCACACGTCCGAGCAGGTCGCGCTGGTGCGGTTGTCCGCGGATCAACTGCTCGGGTACTACGACGCCGTCCACGCGCGTACCGCCGAGTTCCTCAAGACCGTGACCGACGAGGGCCTCGACCGGATCGTCGATCGCCGGTGGAACCCGCCGGTCACGCTCGGCGTCCGGCTCGTCAGCGTGATCGACGACTGCGCGCAGCACTCCGGTCAGGCAGCGTACGTGAAGGGTCTGCTCAGCTGAGCGTTGTCTGCCAGACGGAGGTGCCGGCGATCAGGTAGAGCTTGTGGTCCGGCAGCAGCGCGGCGGCCGTCGGCGCACCCGACGGCCCGGTCGAGTCCTGCACGGTCCAGTGCCCGTCCTGACCGCTGAGCACCTTCACCTTGTTGTCCTGGGCAACCACCTGGACGATCTTGCCGTTGTCGACCACGGGCGGCGGCAGCTTGTCCTTGTCCCCCACCGGGATCGCCGGTACGCCGTGCAGCCGCTTCGCGGTCCCGGACGCGTCGAGCTGCCAGAGCGCGAGCTGACCGTCGGCGTACCCGGAGATCACGCAGTCCGTCGTACAGGTCGCCGTGTTCGCCTGGCTGCGGCCGCCCGGCTCGGGCAGCACGATCCGCTTCCAGCCGGTGTCGAGCTTGGCCGAACGCCAGACCGCGGCCTCCTGCGCGACGACGCCCGGCGCGAGCCGTACCTGCGAGCCGACGAGGACGATGCTGTCGCCGAGCGTCGTACCGAACCCGGGACCGACCAGCAGCGACGGAGTGCTCTGCAGCGCGGTCTTCGAAGGATCCTGCCGCGTCCACATGCCGTTGCTCTGCGGCAGCCAGACCATCGCGTCGTTCCCGGTCTGTACGCCGCCCCACGAGCCGAGCAGTGCGCTGCCGCTCGGCGTCAGGACGGCGCTGTACAGGTCGCCCGCGGTCTGCCCGCCGAAGGTGAAGAAGTTCTGCGGGTGCTCGACCAGGCCGGTCTGCGGCGTCCCGGTCCAGACGGTCCAGCGGGTGTTCGAGTGCGCGCCGCCGGCGGCTCCCCCGAGTGCGAGGAGTTGTTTGCCGTCGTACGCGATCGAGTACCAGATCGCCTCGAACGCGTACGGGCTGGCGGGGTTGGGTTGCACCGCGATCGGCAGCCGCTTGCCGTTGTCGAGGAGCTCGAGCTCGGGGACGACCTTGGCGCCGCGGTGCCGCAGGCCGACCAGCAGTTGGTTGTCGTGCGCGGTCAGCGTGACCGGATCGGCCGGGCCGACGTCGACCTTCGTCCACGCGATGCTCTTGGGCTTCTCGCTGCAGGCGGTGAGGGTCGCGAGCAGCAGCATCGCGACCACGGCGAACCGGCGCATGTCAGCGGCTCTGCGGCAACGTGGTGGTGCGCTTGCGGCCCGTGCGCGGCGCGGACGGCGGCGGTACGACCGGGCCGATGTCGCCGTCCGGCGCGGTGTCCAGGTCGATGATCACCGGCGCGTGGTCGCTCGGCCCGGTGCCCTTGCGCGCCTTCCGATCGATCCACGCGGCCTTGACCCGGTCCGCGACGCCCTCGGTCGCGAGCATCAGGTCGATCCGCATCCCGAGGTCCTGGTGGAACATGCCCGCGCGGTAGTCCCAGTAGCTGAAGATCCGGTTCTCCGGCCAGCGGTCGCGGACCACGTCGTGCAGATCCTTCGCGGCCATCAGCTCCGCCAGCGCCTGCCGCTCGGGCGGCGTGACATGTGTCTGCCCGACGTACGCCGCCGGGTCGAAGACGTCGGCGTCGGCCGGGGCGATGTTCATGTCGCCGCAGACGATCTGGTCGGCCGGGCCGTTCGCGACCACCTCGGTCAGCGCCGCCAGCCAGGCGAGCTTGTAGCGGTAGTGGTCGGAGTCCGGCTCGCGGCCGTTCGGCACGTAGAGCGAATGGATCCGGATCCCGCCGCAGGTCGCGGCCACCGCGCGGGCCTCCGGATTCGGGAACCCCGGCGCACCGGCGACGCCGGTCACGACGTTCTCGAGGCCGACCTTCGACAACAGGGCGACCCCGTTCCACTGCGGCTCGCCGTACAGGCCGAACTCGTACCCGCGGCCGGTCAGCTCGGCACCGAGCAGCTTCGTGAACGCGTCGTCCGCGAGCTTCGTCTCCTGCAGGCAGACGACGTCCGGCTGCCGCTCGTCGAGCCAGTCCAGCAACCGCGGCATCCGCTGCTTCACCGAGTTCACATTCCACGTCGCCACTCGCATCCGACAAAGGTAGCTTGGGAACGGGGTTGTGGGAGGGGGAAACATGTTCGTGCTGCGCGGAACAGTGGTGACCATGCGCCCGGGTGGGGAGGTCGTCGCCGGCGGCGAGGTGTACGTCGGGGACGACGGGCTGATCGCGGCGGTGGCGCCGCTGGATCCGGTGCCGGACGGGTTCGGGGGCGCGCCGCGGATCGCGGCCGGCGGGCTCGTCCTGCCCGGGCTGATCGATCTGCACAGTCACTTGATGTACAACAGCCTGCCGCTGTGGACGGAGCCGTCGCGGAAGGTGCCGTGGACGTCGCACAACCAGTGGGGCGGCGCGCCGACGTACAGCTCCTGCATCAGTCAGCCCGCGCGGCTGCTCGGCGCCGCGGCGGGGCGGGCGCTGCTCCGGTACGTCGAGACCCGCGCGATCGTCGGCGGTACGACGTCCATCCAGGGGAACCCGCGCGGCGCCGTACCGCCGGACAACGACCTGGTGCGCAACGTCGACTCCGAGAAGCTCGGCACCCACGACGACTTCATCCGGGTCAGCACACTCGTTGCCGACAGCAAGGAAGCGCTGACGCCGTACGCGACCGCGGTGGCGGCGGGCCGGGGGTTCATCGCGCATTCGGCGGAGGGCTCGGACCCGAAGCTGCGGTCTGAGTTCCGGCTCCTGGAGGACGTCGGCGTGGTCAAGCCGCAACTGGTGGCGATCCACGGTACGGCGCTGAACGCGGACGACTTCGCGGCGCTGAAAGCCGGGAACTCCAGCATGGTCTGGTCACCGTTCTCCAACCTCTGGCTGTACGGCGCGACCGCGGACGTGCGGACCGCCCACGCGGCCGGGGTGAGGTTGTGCCTCGGCTCGGACTGGGGCCCGTCCGGGACGCGGAACGTGCTCTGGGAGGTGAAGGTGGCCGACCTGTGGAACCGGACCGAGGCGGTCTTCACCGACGAGGACCTGGTCCGGATGCTGACGTCGAACCCCGGCGACGCGCTGACCGAGGTCTGGCCGCGTCCGGTCGGCCGGCTCGCACCCGGCGCCCTCGCCGACCTGATCGTCGTACGCCGCCGCGCGACCGACCCGTACCGCAGCCTGATCGCCGCCACCGAGGCCGACATCCGGCTCGTCGTGATCGGCGGCCGGGCTCGCTACGGGCTGCCCGCGTTGATGAAGCCGCTCGCGCCGGCGGCGACGCCGATCCGGGTGGGGCGACTGTCACGGATGATCGACTACGGCGACCCGGCGGTGACCTGGACGAGCGTCGTCGCGGACCTCGAGAAGGTCCGCGCCGACCCCGGCACGGCCGCCAACCGGGCCGCCGGCACGTTCGCCGCCCTCGCCGCCGCGGACGGCCTGGGCGTGCCAGCGGACTCGTTCGTGCTGTTGCCGGACATGCCCGCCCCGGAGCTCGACGAGGACCTCGGGCGGCGCGGAGCGGCCGCCGCCGCACCGGCTCCGGTCGCCGTCCCGCCGCTCGAACCGCTGACGACAGGTCCGACCTGGTTCGACGAGGTCGACGCGAATCCGTTCCATCACGGCCTGCTCAGCGGCCTGCGCTCCTATACATGAGACAAGACATCGGATCTCTGGCCGATTCAGGGTAGCGTCCCGCCATTGTCCTTCGTGTGCGCAGAGGGTGGGGTCGAGGATGCTGCAGGGGCTGGGCGTGGGTGAGCAGGACGAATGCGTCTATGTGGAACTCTTGCGTCGCCGGCGCGCGACGGCGGACGAGCTGAGCACCGCCGTCCAGTTACCGGTCGAAGCGGTCACGGGGGCGCTGACGCGGCTCGCCGGGCTCGGGCTCGCCATCGGCGACGGCACCGGCCTGCACAACGCCGTACCTCCGGACGTCGGTCTCGGGACTCTCGTCGTACAGCAGCAGACGACGCTGCAACAGGCGCAGCGGCGGCTGGCCGAGCTGACCGACGTGTACCGCACGGGTGCGGCGTCGGCGATGAGCGAGGTGGAGGCGCTGACCACGCCGGAGGAGCTGGCGACCTGGGTCGACAACATCGAGCGCGGGGCGAAACAGGAACTGCTCGCGTTCTTCAAGCCGCCGTATGTACTCGACGGCGACCTCGAGGTGACGACCGACGTGCCGTCGTACCGGTTCGTGTACGAACGCTCGGCGCTGGAGGACCCGCGGACACCGGCCGAGATCGCGCGGTTCCTGGCCGGCGGGTACCAGATCCGGCTCGTCAACGAACTGCCGAGCAAGATGATCGTGATGGACCGGCAGATCGTGCTGCTGCCGATGCTGCCGGACCAGACCGGCATCGATCCGGGCTTCCTGCTGGTCCGCGGCCAGTCGCTGGTACGACTGCTCGTCGACCTGTTCGAGCGGGTCTGGCAGGTGGCGACACCGTTGCAGCTGAGCGCGACCAGCCTGGTCGAGGGCGGTCCGGCCTGGGACGACTTCGACATCAAGCTGCTCACCTATCTGCTGTCCGGGATGCCGGACAAGTCGGCCGCGGCACGGCTCGGGACCAGCGAACGGACGGTGCAGCGCCGGATCAAACGACTGATGGAACTGTCCGGCACCGACAGCCGGATGCAGCTGGCCTGGTACGCCGCCCGCTCCGGGCTGATCGCGCCGTGAGAGTGGCCCCACCTCCTGCTCGAGGTGGGGCCACTCGGCTTGCTAGCGCACCCGGTACGCGCGGGTCACGGTCTGCTCGACCGCGGTCCCGTCGACGTCCGTGGCCTGCACCTTCAGCGTGACGAACCCGGCGGTCCGCGGGTTCTGCAGGACGGCGGTGGCGCCGGCGTCACCGGTCCGGCGTACCGTGACCTGCTTCCAGGTCGCGCCGTCGTCGTACGACGCCGACACCTTGACGTCCTTCAGGTGCGGCGCGGCGACGCCGGCCGGGTTCCGGAAGGCCAGGCCCAGGGTGCTGGCCTGCCCGGCCCGCACACTGTTGTCGAGGGCAACGTTCAGGTCGTAGTCGATCGACATCACCGGCAACGCGCCGCGCTCGGTGTACTCCGACCGGAACGTCCACGCGCTGTCCACCTTGGTCGAGGTCGTCCACCACGGCAGGTCCCGCGACACCTCGGTCACCAACTTGTACGTCGCCGGCTCCGGGACCATCGGGAAGTTGACCGACATCCACGGCGCAGACCCGACCAGCTGACCGTCCCGGTAGACCGTGAGCTTCTTGGTCTCCAGCAGGCTCAGCGGCGTACCCCACTGACCGGTCTCCATCGCGAGCAGCGGAGCGATGTCCACACTGCCGAGATCGCCCAGCCGCAGCGTCCCGTACGGGTGGTACTCCGTGATCGCGGACCGGACCACGGCCTTGTTCCAGGCACGGTCGGTGACCTGCCCGGGCTTCAGAACGACCGGGTAGGTCTGGATGATGCCGGGCAGCAGCTCCCAGACCGGCGCAGCCGCCACGGTCTCGAACGTGCGTACCCCGGAACTCACGTACTCCGTCAGCGCCCGCGGCATCGTCGTACGCACGAGGGTCGAGACCAGGAACGTCTGCTTGTCCGAGATGACTGCCCGGGAGAAGCCACCCTCGGTCGCCGGGGTGGAAGCGTAGAAGCGGTCGTTGACCGTCGCCAGCTCCCGCGGGTCGGCCCGGTACTGCTGGTTCGCCGAGATGCCGGCCTGCGTCTTCAGTACCTCGTAGCTGTACGACGGCATCGCCTTGCCCTGGAACAGCAGCTTGACGTTGCCCTGCGCGGCAAGCGCCGCCAGCTTCGCCCCCTGCTCACCCGACAGCGTGAGCGCCGGGATCGCAGTCTCCTTGTGCGTGTAGACCGCGGTCCCCCACTCGCCCGGTACGTCGCTGTAGATGACGACCGCACCTGCGCCGGCGGCGGCCGCGTTCGCGACGACCTGGCTGGTGCCGAGCTCGTCGCTGCGCTTGACGAGCGCGAGGTTGCCGCGGACCGCGGCGGTGAAGTCCTCCGGGCGGCCCGTGCCCGCGTTCACCGGGCGGAACAGCCGGGTGCCGACGATCTTGCTCGAGCCGGTCCAGCCGCCGATGTACTCCGGCGCGATCGGGAACGCACCCTTGCCGACCAGCTGGGCCGCGAGGATCGGCTCCGTCGCGGAGAAGTGCAGGCGGTGCTCGAGCAGTTCCTTCTTACCGGTCGACGGGATCGCGAACAGCTTGGTGTATCCCGCCACGTCCGACTGCAGCTCGTACCGCAACGGGTTGTTGTCGCTGGCGAACGACATGCTCATCCGGGCCTGGTCGACCTGGCTCGGCTTCGGCGACGTGAGCCCGACCTGGTGCGCCTGGCTGCCGTCGAACGTCAGCGACTTGTCGGCGTCCAATACGACCCCGGACTCGGCGCCGTACACGACCTGCCGGGTCTGGCCCCAGTCCTTCGTGAACCGGTAGGTGCCGGACTCGAAGCCGTACTCGCCCTTCGGAAGGTTCAGCGTCAGCGTGCCCGCGGTGCCTTCGAAGTAGTACATGTCGGCGGGCCGCGCGGTCTGCAGGTCGAAGACGAAGATCATGCCGTACGCGTGTTCGCTGACGGGCTGACCGTGGTCCTTCACATCGATCGTCACGTTGAACCGCTGGACGTCCTGCTCGAAACCGACGGCTGTGGTGACGACGACGCCGTCCGCGGACGTGCCGACCACGTGCTCGCCGTACGTGCCTGTGGCCATCGTGCCGCCGGTCAGCGTGACCGGTACGTCGGCCGTGCCGTGCGCCGGGACCGTCACGGAGCTCGCGCCGAGCTGGAACGTACCGGCCGGAACCGCCGTACCAGCAGCCTTCTGGGTGAGTTCGAGCGTCACCGGCTGGTCGCCGCGGTTGGTGTAGGTGAGCTGCTTGACGACCGGGTCGGTCGAACCGAACGGACGCATCCCGAAGTCGACGACGCCCGACGCGGCCACGGTCTGCCGGAACGCGCGGCTGACGTCGACGCGGCCGGCGCCCTGCGCGTACACGGACGTGTCGGCGGTGGTCTTCGCCGTACTGATCAGCTGGTCCTTCAGCTGGGCCGGCGTCCAGTCCGGGTGCTCCTCTGCCAGGATCGCGGCCGCGCCGGCGACGTGCGGGGTCGCCATCGACGTACCGCTCGCGGCCGTGTAGTTGGCGTCCACCGGGTGGCCCATGCTGGTCCCGGCCGCGCGGGCCGCGACGATCTCCGAACCGGGTGCGGTGATCTCCGGCTTCAGCGAACCGCCGACCGCCGGGCCGCGGCTGGAGAAGTAGGTGATCGCGTCGGTGCTGTCCACCGCCCCGACGGTCAGCGCCGAGTCGGCGTCACCGGGCGAGCCGACGGTCGAGGCACCCGGGCCGGAGTTGCCGGCCGCGATCGTGAACAGTACGCCGGTCTGCGCGGTCAGCGAGTCGACCGCCTCGACCAGCGGGTCCTCCTCCTTCGGCCCCGCCGTACCGCCGAGGCTCATCGAGACGACCTTGGCGCCGGAGTGCGCGGCCCAGTCCATGCCGGCGACGATGTCGGAGGCGGCGCCTTCGCCCTCGTTGGAGAGCACCTTGCCGATGACGAGCTCGGCACCCGGGGCGACACCCTTGTACTTGCCGCCGGACGCGGCGCCGCTGCCGGCGATCGTGGACGCGACGTGCGTGCCGTGGCCGTGGCCGTCCTGGACGGTCTGCCCGGCGACGAAGCTCTGGCTCTCGACGACCTTGCCGGCCAGGTCCGGGTGGGTCAGGTCGACGCCGGTGTCGAGGATCGCGACCTTGACGCCGGTGCCGTCGTACCCGGCCTGCCAGGCGTCCGGCGCGCCGATCTGGGGCACGCTCTTGTCCAGCAGCGCGTGCATCTTGCGGTCCAGCCACACGTGGTCGACACCGCCGGACAGCTGCGGCTTCGCCGACCTGCCGACGTTGTCGTCGATCGAGTTCCAGAACGTCGCGGTACTCGCCTTGTCGGCGGTGACCGCGGCACCACGGACGCTCGGCAGGCCGCGCTTCAGCTTGGTGCTCGCGGGCGGGGCGGCCTTCGCGAGCGTCCGGCCGGCGTACCTGACGATCATCGGGATCACGTTGGTGTGCGCGTCGTCGTACCCCTGGGCGATCAGCCCGGAGACGTTGAACAGCTGCTGGTCGAGTTTGCCGGACGCGATCAGCGGTCCCGCCTCCTGCGGGATCACGTAGACGTCCTCGCCGACCGAGTAGCTGGTGAAGCTGCCCGTCGACCCGGCGTGCGGGGTCACCGTCACCGCTGGGGTTCCGGCCACGGTCGTCATCGTGACGACGTCGCCGGTCACCAGCGTGACCTTGGTCGACGACTGCTGGGACGGCGCCTTGGTCACTCCGACCGCGGGCGTCGGCGACTCGGCGTTCGCGGTTCCCGGCACCACGAGGGTGGCGGTGAGCGCTAGACCGAGCAGCATCGATCTTCTGGTTGCCATGGGGCTGGCCCTCCTTCGAACCGGATTTCGTTCCGGTGGCGGAAAGCCTCACCGAGACGGACTGGTGCCGCTACGGATCGTCCTGGCGATCACCTGACATGTCGGGTAGCCGCCTGCCCTATTTATAACTTGCGGCGTATATATGCTTTCTGTAATACTTCTGTCCATGGACGTCTTCGAGGCGATCGCCGAACCGAGCCGGCGGGAGGTGCTCGACCTGCTCGCCGAGCGCGAGCGTCCGGCCGGTGAGCTGGTCGCACACCTGCACCGGCTGACCCAGCCGGCCGTGTCCCGGCACCTGCGCATCCTGCGCGAGGTCGGACTGGTCGAGGTCCGGCCGGAGGGGCAGAAACGGATCTACACGCTGCGCGCCGACCGGCTGATCGAGATCGAGAACTGGATCAGCACCTACCGCAGGTACTGGCCGCGGCACCTGGACGCCCTCGAATCCCATCTGAGCGAGGAGACTTCGACATGACCGCAACGGACCGGCTCGGCGAACTGACGATCGACGGCGATCGCGCCGTGATGACCTTCCGCCGGCACCTCCCACACCCGGTCGAGCGGGTCTGGGCCGCGCTCACCGATCCGCGCGAACGCGCCGCCTGGTTCGGTGAGACCGTCATCGACGGACGGGCCGGCGGGAGCATCGAGATGCTGCCGACCGATCCCCCGGCGGCGCCGGACGCGAAGCGGCTGACCGGCCGGATCCTGGTCTGGGACCCGCCGCACGTGCTGGAGCACGAGTGGAAGCAGCGGATCGTCGACGACGGCGTCGTACGGTACGAACTCCGCCCGGACGGGGACGGCACGCTGCTCGTCTTCACCCATACCGGGCTGTCCGAGCAGAACGCCCGCGGCTTCGTTCCGGGGACGCACGCGTTCTTCGACCGGCTCGACGCGCATCTGGCCGGCGCCGACCTGCCGGACTGGTCCGACCGGTACGCCGAGCTCGCGCCGTCCTACCCATCCTGGGACCGAGAGTAGTTATCCACATACTCGAAGTCACCGGTTCTGGGCGGCCGGAATCAGGCACTCTCTTGGGCAAGGAGATTTTCGGGGAGAGGACTGATGGCTGATCTCGACTGTGATCCGGCGGACGTGACCGCGCTGGTGGCGTACCTGCGTGACATCGGCCGGCACGAGTTACTGAGCTTGGAGGAGGTGAACGAGCACTCCTACTGGATCGAGGCCGGACTGCTGGCGGGTGAGCGGCTGCGGGGCGATCCGTTGCGGGCCGACGCGGCCGAGCTGCGGCAGGTGGTCGCGTACGGGCAGCTGTCCTGGCAGCGGATGGTCGAGGGCAACCTGCGGCTGGTGGTGTCGCTCGCCCGGCGGTACGGCGGGAAGGGCATCTCGCTGCTGGACCTGATCCAGGAGGGCAACATCGGGCTGATGCGGGCCGTCGAGCGGTTCGACCACCGGCTCGGGAACCGCTTCTCGACGTACGCGATCTGGTGGATCCGGCAGGCGATCGGGCGGGCGATCTCGGACCGGTCGCGGCTGGTGCGGATGCCGGCCCAGGCGTACGCCGACGCGTCCCGGGTCAGTTCGGCGCGGCAGGACCTGACGCAGCAGCTGGGACACGACCCGAGTACGCCGGAGCTCGCGCGGGCGACCGGGTTGAGCATCGCGCGGATCGAGCGCGCACAGGAGTGGCGCACGCAGCCGGAGACGCTCGACCTGGACGAGTCCGACCCGGTGCTCGAGGACGACCCGATCGTGCTCCAGGCCGCGCTCCGCCGGGACCTCGCGTACCACCTGGAGTTCCTGGACGACCCGCACCGAGAGGTCCTGCAGCACCGGTACGGGCTGCGCGGACACATCCCGTCGACGCCCGAGGAGACCGCCGTACAACTCGATCTGGATCCGGCGAAGGTGCGCGCGCTGGAGCGCGAGGCGTTGCGGCAGCTGCGGCGCCGGGCGCTGCCACAGCTGAGGGAGTACGTCGCCTGAGACCTGGCTTGGAGGTGCTGGGATGATGTCGGTGTGAGACTTTTGCGTACCGCCTGGCCGCGTGAACTGGGGGCCGCCGTGTCGGCGGCTGCCCGCGAGTCGACCGGACGCAAGGAGGACGTTCTTGCGGCGGCGCAACTGGCGAACGGTCGCTGGGTGGCCGGGACGCGGGCGGCCGTGTACCTGCCGTCGGACTCCACGGACGCCGACCGGCGGGTCGGCTGGGAGAAGATCGAGCGCGCCAACTGGGACGCCGAGGCGTCGGTACTGCACGTCTACGAGACGACCGACTTCGGGACGCCGCTGCGCGCCACGGAGCTCAAGGTCGAGGACCCCGGGCGGTTCGGGCAACTGCTCCGCGAGCGGGTCGACGCGAGCATCGTCGTACAGCGTCACGTGCCGCTGTCCGGCAAACGCGGAGTGCGCATCGTCGGCCGGCGCAACCCGTCCGGCGCCGACGCGGAGGTGACCTGGAACATCGTTCTGGACAAGGGATTGGAGCCGTCCCAGCCGGGCGTCGTGGACGCGGCCGAGGCGGCACTCAAGGAGGTCCGGGACGAGTTCGGCGTCTGACCCGGCAGGCACCCGAATCCCGTTTTTGTAGTTCGCCGGTCGCCTGCTAACCTACTCAGGTCCTCAGGGTTTCGAGGAGCGCAAGCACCACGATCCCGCCTAGCTCAATTGGCAGAGCAGCCGGCTGTTAACCGGCAGGTTACTGGTTCGAGTCCAGTGGCGGGAGCAAGTTCGTCAGCCGGGTCCTGGTTTCACAGGAGCCCGGCTTTCTTCTTTCCCGGCTCCGGCAGCTTCGGGGCCGGCACCGAGAGCGCGACCGGCGAGCCGATCTCCCGAGGTACGTCATACCGCGACTCCGACGCCTATCACCGTCGACTGCTACCCGGACGTTGGTGTCCTCAACGACCGGCGCCGGCCATAAAGGTGACCGTTGCCCACGGCACCTCGTACCTGGCGATCGACCCCGGGACCGACCCAGATCCGCCTACCCAAAGGCGAAACGGCCCTCGCCGCCGCCGCCTGATCCAGCACCGTCGACGTTGCCGAGAACTAGGCTTCCGGCACCCACCTCACGGTCACGGCGCAGAAATTATCGAACCAATTACGTTCCAACTATTGGCCTAGACCACTGATTGGGCGTACTTTCCTCTCCAGATCCCGAGGGGGGCCTCGGGGACAAAGGGGAAAACTCATGAATTTCAAGCACATCCTGACCACCAAGGCCGGCCGCCTCGCGGTAGCGGGCGTAGTCGCAGCAGCCGCAGTCATCGGCGTCTCGGTCGCCGCCAACGCCGCCGGCGGCACCGGCTGCAAGACACTCACCTACCCGCTCTGCGCCCGGTCGGTCTCCTCGTTGCAGATCGTCGACAACTCGATCATCTCCAACGACCTCAACCCGCAGTTACGCGCCGCCATCAACGCCCCGGAGAAGTACGGCAAGGAGGGCGTCTCCGCTGAGATCAAGCCGACGATCATCAAGACCCTCGGCGGCAAGTACTTCGACGGGTTCACTCCGCTCGGCACCTTCACGCTGCCGAAGGGCACCTGGCTGGTCAACACGTCGGTGACGTTCAACCGCACAGCCGCGGGTGTGGCCGGCAGCATGCCGCAGGTCGGGCTCCGGATCGGGCAGGACCCGAACGCGTCCGGCGACGCCAAGTGGGGCATCGACGTCGGCACGGTCGGCGGAGTGGCGATCTCGCCCGCGAAGGGCCACGACCTGTTCGGGTCCACAGTGAAGGTAGTAACGGTGACGGGCGACACGACTGTCGGTGTCTACGGGTTCGGCTACAACCAGGACCAGGGCAGCGCCGGCAGCGGGGACATCACGGCGGCGGCATCGATCGTCGCGGTACAAGTTGGATGACTCGGGCGCCTGGTCGGCGTGAGCTGATCGGGGCAGGTGACGAGAGGCCCTGGCCGCGGACGCGCAGGCAGGGCCTCTTGTTGCTTGGCGGGAGGAAGTGTTACTTCCCCTTCTTCCGGTCGATTGCCCGCTGGATGCGGTGCTGAGGCTGACCGAGGATCTTCGCCAGCAGCGGCACGCGGTACTTGTACGCCGCGATCGCGCCCACCACGATCACCAGGAAAATGAACCAGCCCATCGATGTTCCCTTCGTCCGGACCTGCCTCCATCATGCCCGCTCCCCGGTAACCAGCCCTCCGTCAAACCCCTGAACCTCCCCTGGTTCTCGAGCCGAGACATGCCGCAACTGCCGACGTCCCCCGCCACATCCACCCCTCCCCGCACCACGCCGACCTCCCACCCGAAGAACACGCCCCCGCGACCACAGTCCGCCATACAACGACCCTCACCACGGACACAGTCCGCCCGACGACGCTCGCCGCAGGGACAGGCCGCGCCGTACGACCCTCGCCGCAGGCACAGTCCGCCGTACGACGAGCCTCACCCCGGCCACGGTCCGCCCGTACAACGACCCTCACCGCAGGCACAGGCCGCGCCGTACGACCCTCGCCGCAGGCACAGTCCGCCGTACGACGAGCCTCGTCGCGGCCACGGTCCGCCGTACGACGAGCCTCGCCGTACACGTCGGCCGGCCCGGCGCCTCGACCCGCGCGGAGTCGTGGGGCGGGGGGATGACGTCGCGCTCGCCGGGCACGACGCGGTTATCTCGACGGCTCGGGGTACCGTACGGCTCCCCCGCACCGGCGATGCTCTCCGAGTCCGCAGCCTGCCTTGTCACGGCCACGAGTACGCACCGGGCCCGCGGTTGGTCCGCGGCGTACCGATGAAGCCGCCCGCGAGAGGCGGTTCAACCGCAGGTTCGTCGTACCGTAGCTGCTCCGGCTGGGTCGCCCGCTGTACGAGGACACCGCCCGCACCGGGAAGTTCGTCCGGGCGAGCGAGGTCGACTGGACGATCCGCCCGTCCGGCCTGTTCGACGGCGACCACGTCACCGGCTACACAGTCGCCGTACCGCAATAGGTCGGCCGCTTCACCGCCCGACACACCCTGGTCCGGGCCGCCACCGGCAACCGCAACCCGAAGTCCGTCGTCAAGATCATCACCGCGACCCTCACCAAAGTCACCCTCAAGGAGGCCCGCGGCCCGCACCCGATACGATCTGCCGCACACGGGGCGGTAGCTCAGCTGGTTAGAGCAGGGGACTCATAATCCCTGGGTCACGGGTTCGAGTCCCGTCCGCCCTACTTCGGGTTGTGTGGCGATGTCAGGCGGGCTTTCAGGGTGTGGAGTTGGGTGGTGTCCAGGCCGCCCTGGCGGAGGTAGGACTCGGTGCCGCCGTAGTGGTCTTCGAGGTGTTGGAGTACGGCGAGCATCGTCTCTGGGCGGGCGGTGAAGGACTCGGCGAGTTGGCTGCGTTCTTCGGGGTCGTCGATAAGGGCCAACTGTTCGGTGAAATGGTCGCGCATGCGGTCGTCCACGTGGGCGTAGTCGGCGGCGACCGACTCGGCGGGGACTCCCGCGACGGTCAAGGCCAGTGCGACCACGTTGCCGGAGCGGTCCTTTCCGGCGTGACAGTGGACGACGACGGCGCCGGGCGGCGCGTCCGCGATCGCTCCGACGGCGGCGGCGAACAGTTCGGGGTGGAGGTCGAGCATCGCCATGTAGGTCTGATCGAGGGTGAGGGTCGGGTCGTAGGGATCGTCCGGGTGGTAGAGAGGCATGTTGCGATAGACCGGGTCGGTCGCGAACGGCGACGGGTCGCCCTCGCACTCCGGTGACGTCCGTACGTCGATGATGCGGCTCACGGAGGCGTCCCGAACCGCCGTCACGCCGGCGTCGGTCAGCCGGCTGAGATTGTCGGAACGGATCAACGCCCCGGCAGCGATCCGGCCTCCGTCACCGGTGGGGAGACCGCCGAGGTCGCGGACGTTGAGGCAGTTGGGCCAGGTCAGATGCATGGGGCTCGCTTCCGTCGGTCGTGGCTGGAATCCGGGCGTCGTGCCGGAGTCCCAACAAACTAAGGCAATTCTCAGGTCACGGAACAACCTGTGAACAAGTTGCCGAGGCCTTGCTCAGGGACTCGTCCGCGCGGATCATTCCGTTCGGTAGCCAACCAGGCACCGCCCGAAATCAGTCTGGTGGAGGAGCTCCGATGATCGGTTGGAAGTCTGCGCTGTCCGTCGTCGCGGTGGTTGCCGTGACGGTCGTAGCTGTCTCGAGTCCGGCCCAAGGCAGCGGTCGGCCCGCGTCCGGTCCCGGATCCTGCACGTTGAAGGGCTGGGATCCGAGCGCGGACCCCGAGGATGCCAAAGATCTCCCACAGGGTTCGCGGCCGCAGTCCTACAAGCCCGACGACTACGACTGCACGGGAGCCAAGTTCGCGAGCAATGGTTCGGAGTTCACGAGGTTCCCGCAGCCCAGAACGTTCAAGCCGACCGGGTCCGTAACCCAACAGGCGGTTGCCGCGAGCAACCCCCTGGCCCCGTACTTCCCGCCGTTCACGCACTTCGTCGTGCTCTACCGCGAGAATCACACGTTCGACGACTACCTTGGCGACTGCGCCACGACGGTCCAGGCCGGCTGCAACGGCCAGGTACAGAGCACCAACCACATCAGCTCGGTGCCCAACCTGCACACCCTGGCGAAGACCTACTCGCTGCTGGACGCGTACAGCACCGGCACGCAGCCGCCCAGCGGCCCGAACCACTGGTGGCTGTTCTCCGCCCAGTCGGCGTCCAGCAGCCAGCAGCAGCCGTACCCCGCCACGCACGGCACGTTCTTCGATCGCCAACTGAAGGGTGTCACCGGACCGGCCGGCGAGGGCAGCGATCCGTGTGTCACCCAGACCGGTGCGGCCACCGGCACCAGCCCGTACACGTTCGTCATGAACGGTGACTTCTACTGGATGCAGAGCACCGGCAGCGGGTACTGGCGCAACCCGGGCACCGGTAACCCCGAGGTGCTGCCGGTGAACCGCCCGGGCACAACCGTGCCGGAGGAACTGACGTACAACAACTACACCTGCAAGGGCCAGAACGACGACGACCAGACGATCGGGACCGGTTTCCTGAACTACGTCTCCGCGAACGGCCTGCCCGCGTACTCGTACGTCGAGCTGTTCAACGACCACCCGGGGACCTACCAGGACATCCCGAAGAACGACGCGGTCACCAAGCAGGTGGTCGACTCGATCATGGGCAACGCCGCGTACAAGGACAACACCGTGATCGTCGTGACCGAGGACGACACTCAGAACGGCTCGAACGGCCCTGACCACGTGTCCAACACGTACCGTGTCCCGACCGTCATCGTGGCATCACCGAAGTACATGAAGCAGGGCTACGTCAGCCACGTCGCCTACACGACGAACAACGTGCTGGCGGCGATGGAACGGACGATGGAGAACGTGCACGCGGGCATCATCGACCCGAACGGGAACCTGGGGCTCGGCACGTACCCGATGACCGCGGCCGATCAGGCCGCCCTGGGTGACCCGCTCGAGGACCTGTGGATCCAGGGTTCGACCCCGCTGACCGCGTCCGCGTCCGGTACGCCGTCGACCGGAAACGCGCCGCTCACCGTGTCGTTCCGCGGCTCGGCCACCGGCGGCACCGCGCCGTACTCCTACAGCTGGAACTTCGGCGACGGCTCGGCCGTGAGTACCGCGCAGAACCCGAGCCACACCTACACCACGGCCGGCACCTACACGGCGACGTTGACGGTCACCGACAGCTCTTCGAAGACAGCGACCTCGACGGTCACAACCACCGTGGGCGCGGTCGGCAGCCCGCTCACGGCCACCGCGTCCGGCAACCCCACGTCCGGACAGGTGCCGCTGACAACGAACTTCAGCGGTACGGCCACCGGCGGCACTCCGTCGTACAGCTACAGCTGGAACTTCGGCGACGGCTCCGCGGCCAGCTCGGCGCAGAACCCGAGCCACACGTACACCACGGCAGGCACGTACACGGCGACGCTGACGGTCACCGACAGCTCCTCACCTGCGAAGACCGCGACCGCAACGGTCAGCGTCACGGCGTCTCCGATCGCCGGTACGCCGCCGGACGCGCCGACCGGGCTCACCGCAACCGCGGGCAACGGCCAGGCATCGCTGAAGTGGACAGCGCCCGCGAACAACGGCGGCGTCGCGATCACCTCGTACAAGGTGTACCGCGGCACGAGCAGCGGCTCGGAAACGCCGGTGACCAGCGGCGGCTGCAGCGGCCTGGGCGTCGTACTGACCTGCACCGACACCGGGCTGACCAACGGGCAGGCGTACTACTACAAGGTCAGCGCGGTGAACTCGATCGGAGAGGGAGCGCAATCCGCCGAGGCGACGGCGACCCCGACGTCCGGTTCGTGCACGACGCAGCAACTGCTCGGCAACCCCGGCTTCGAGACCGGTACGGCGGCGCCGTGGTCAGCGAGCTCCAGTGTGGTCAGCAGCAACTCCGCCGAGCCTGCCCGCACCGGCAGCTGGAAGGCGTGGATGGACGGGTACGGCGCGACCCACACGGACACGTTGTCGCAGCCCGTGACGCTGCCGACGGGATGCACGAACTACAAGTTCAACTTCTACATGCACGTCGATACCGCGGAGACGAGCACGACGTCGAAGTACGACACGCTCAAGCTGCAGGTCCTGAACAGCGCGGGCACTGTCCTGTCGACGCTGTACACCTACTCGAACCTCAACGCGAACACCGGCTACAGCCTGCACTCGTTCAACCTGTCCAGCTACGCGGGGCAGAACATCACGCTCAAGTTCACCGGCACGGAGGATTACACGAAGCAGACGTCCTTTGTCATCGACGACACCTCGGTCAACGTGAGCTGAAGCTGAGGGTGTCCACAGTTTCCCCGGGTTGTGGTTGCCGAAGTGCAGGGTGTTGGACACCTGCGCTTCATGTGGGAGCTGTACGGGGTGCATAGGCATGGCCCTATGGCCAAATTCTCCCGTCCGGTCGCGGCCGGACTAGCGGCGGCGGCGATCGCCGCGCTGTGTGCCGTACCCCTCATCGGTACGAGCGCGCAGGCGGCGAGCGCGTCCCACCACACCAAGCATGTCCTGCTGATCTCGATCGACGGCATGCATCAGAGCGATCTCGACTGGTACGTCGCGACCCATCCGAAGTCGGCGCTCGCCGGGCTGGCGCGCAGCGGCAGCGAGTACACGAACGCGTTGACGTCCAACCCGTCCGACTCCGACCCGGGTGGTACGGCGCTGATGACCGGGGGCAACCCGCGGTCGACCGGCGTGTACTACGACGTCGAGTACAGCCACAAGGTCGACGAGCCGGGCGCGGCCTGTACGCCGGGCCACCCGGCCACCGGCGGCGACGTCGTCTACGACTCGCCCGACGACGCGCTCCCGGGCGTCCCGGACCTGGCCACCGGTGCGGCGCACGCGTTCCCGTCGTTCGACGAGAACGGGTCGATCTACGGTGCGAACGGCGCCGACCGCAACCCAGCGCTGATCATGAACCTGAAGAACGACGCGTCGTCGTTCGACAAGTCAACCTTCCCGGTCGACCCGGCGACCTGCCAGAACGTGATGCCGTGGGACTACCTCGGCGACAACTCGATCTTCCAGGTCGTGCACGCCGCCGGCCTGCGGACTGCGTGGTCGGACAAGCACGCCGTCTACATGTCGTTCAACGGTCCCGGCTCGCAGGGCAAGAGCATCGACGACTTCTTCGGCCCCGAGATCGACTCGCAGGCCGTGATGCCGAACGGCAAGCCGTACCCGCAGGACGACGACTGGGCGCACATCGACGCCGCGACCAAGCAGTACGACGGCTACAAGGTCCAGGCCATGCTCAACGAGATCGACGGCCTCGACCACTCGGGCAAGAACCACGTCGGCACCCCCGCGATCTTCGGCATGAACTTCCAGACCGTCTCGGTCGCGCAGAAGAGCCGCTCCACCTCGGCGGACCTGATCTCGGACGGCCACGGCGGGTACACCACCAGCGCACCGCAGCCCGGTGGCTATCAGTGGGTCAACGGAAAGCTGGTTCCCGGCCCGGCACTGTCGAGCGCCTTCGCCTCCGTCGACGCCCAGCTCGGCCGGATGGTCGCCGAGATCGCGAAGCAGCAGCTGACGGACTCGACGACGATCATCGTCACCGCGAAGCACGGGCAGTCGCCGCAGGATCCGGCAAAGCTCGTCACGGTGCAGGACGGTCCGATCGTCGACGCGATCAACGCCGAGTGGGCCAAGACGCACCCGGGCAAGACGCTGATCGTCGCTGGCACGAACGACGACCTGTGGCAGTCCTACCTCTCGGACAACTCGCAGGCCGCGAGCAACTTCGTCAAGGGCTACCTGTGGAACCACACGGCACAGGGCTTCGACGTGAACAAGAAGTCCGTCACGGTTCAGCACTCGGGCCTGGCCCGCATCTGGGCCGGCGCCCAGGCCGCGCGGTTCTTCGGCGTACCGGTCGGCAACGGCCGCTACCCCGATGTCTTCGGCAAGGTCCAGGAGGGCGTCGTCTACGCGAAGCCGACCAAGCTCGCCGAGCACGGCGGCATGAACCCCGGCGACCGTCACGTCCTGATGCTGGTCAGCGGTGCGGGCGTCCGGGCACGCGTCGTGCGTACGCCGGTCGAGACCACCCAGGTCGCGCCGACGGTCCTCTCGCTGCTCGGGCTCGACCCGCACAGCCTGCGCGCCGTACGGGTCGAGGGCACGCGGGTCCTTCCGGGCGCGGTGGGACGCAACCAGCGGTGACGTAGCGGGTCTCGCATGCCGACGTCCCGCAGCACGGCGGTCAGGTATTCCGTATCCTGACCGCCATGGTTCAGACACTTGAGGATCATCTGGAAGCGGCGTACGGGGTTGTGCTGGCGCGCAACCCCGGCGAGAGCGAGTTCCACCAGGCGGTGCACGAGGTGCTGGAGTCGTTGGCGCCGGTGGTGACGAAGCATCCGCGGTACGCCGAGGGGTCCGTGATCGAGCGGTTGTGCGAGCCGGAGCGGCAGGTGATCTTCCGGGTGCCGTGGACCGACGACAGCGGGCGGGTGCGGATCAACCGCGGGTTCCGGGTGGAGTTCAACTCGGCGCTCGGGCCGTACAAGGGCGGGCTGCGGTTCCACCCGTCGGTGAACCTGTCGATCGTGAAGTTCCTCGGCTTCGAGCAGGTCTTCAAGAACGCGCTGACCGGGCTGCCGATCGGCGGCGGGAAGGGCGGGTCGGACTTCGACCCGAAGGGCCGCAGCGACGGCGAGATCATGCGGTTCTGCCAGTCGTTCATGACCGAGCTGTACCGGCACATCGGCGAGTACACCGATGTGCCGGCCGGCGACATCGGCGTCGGCGGGCGCGAGATCGGGTACCTGTTCGGCCAGTACAAGCGGATCACCAACCGGTACGAGTCCGGCGTACTGACCGGCAAGGCGATCGCGTACGGCGGCAGCCAGGTGCGGACCGAGGCGACCGGGTACGGCGCGGTGTTCTTCACCCGCGAGATGCTCGCCACCAAGGGACTCGAACTGGCCGGCCGGCGCGTGATCGTGTCCGGCTCCGGCAACGTCGCGATCTACGCGGCGCAGAAGGCGCAGGAGCTCGGCGCCGAGGTGGTTGCCTGCTCCGACTCCAACGGGTACGTCGTGGACGAGGACGGCCTGGATCTCGCGCTGCTGCGGCAGATCAAGGAGGTCGAGCGCGGTCGCGTCGCCGACTACGCGGACCGGCGCCCGAAGGCGAAGCACCACGCGGGCGGTTCGGTCTGGGAGGTCGACTGCGAGGTGGCGCTGCCGTGCGCGACGCAGAACGAGCTCGACGGCGCGGCGGCCCGCACGCTGGCCGACAACGGCGTACTCGCCGTCGCCGAAGGCGCGAACATGCCGTGTACGCCGGAGGCCGTCGCGGTCTGGCGTGACCGGGGCGTGCTGTTCGGGCCGGGCAAGGCCGCGAACGCGGGCGGGGTGGCGACCAGTGCGCTCGAGATGCAGCAGAACGCGTCACGCGACTCGTGGCACTTCGACCACACCGAGGCGCGGCTCGACCAGATCATGGTCGATGTCCACACCCGGTGCGCGGAGGCGGCCGAGGAGTACGGCGCGCCGGGCGACTACGTGGTCGGCGCGAACATCTCCGGCTTCGTCCAGGTCGCCGACGCGGTGCTGGCGCTCGGAGTGATCTGAGCCTCGGTCCCGGGCGGGACCGAGGCTCAGCGGGGCAGGTCAGCTGGTCAGTGCGTTCTTCGGACCCTGTGGCGCCTCCTTGGCATGACCGGTCGCCGGTCTCGGGGCGTCGAACACCTGTGTGTCGAAGGCCATGTGGCCGACCATGTTGGCGAAGGTCTTCGACATCCAGGTCAGAACCGTCGGGTCGTTGTTACTGAGGTTGTCGCACCAGCGGAACGGGTTGTCGACACAGCCGCCGTCGTCGCCCGGCACGGTGCCCTCGAAGTTGCCCTCGGACCCGCCGAACAGTGCGACGTCGGAGGCGAGCTTGCAGCAGTCCTGGCCGGTGAGTACCCCACTGGCCGGAACCCCCACCTGCTGGAAACTGAACGCGTCCGTCCCGTCGGCCGAGAACAGGATGTGGTTCTTCCCGATCGAGTTCAGGTAGTCGATCCCGAAGTCACGGCCGATCGCGGACGGAGCCCAGATGCTCGGCGGCATCGGCGTCCCCGGGCCGCGTCCGAACAGGTTCACGCCGTCCTTCGGGTCGAGCACGCCGGCCACGTAGTTCGGCGTCGCGGTGACGTCGGCGTCGAGGTCGAACTTGATCTTGGCGAGCTCGGCCGGTGGCAGCGTGTTGACGTAGAACTTCGAGCCGAGCAGCCCGAGCTCCTCGCCGCCGAACCAGATGAAGCGCAGCTTGTTGCGGGTGCTGGTGTTCTTCAGCATCTGCGCGATGTCGAGGATCGTGGCCGAACCCGACGCGTTGTCGAGCATCCCGGCGCCGAAGATCGCGTCCAGGTGCGCGTCGATGACGAGGATGTTGTTCGGGTCGCCGCCCTTGGAGTCGGCGATCACGTTCCAGTCGGAGCGGTTCGGGTCGTCGATCACCTGGACGTTGACGGTCAGCGTCGGGGCGGAACCCGGGACGTACTGCGACAGCAGCTGCGTGCCGACGGCGTACGACGTGAACAGCACGGGGATGTGCTCGGTACCGGCGAGGCTGCCGGAGAAGGCGTTCGTCCGTCCGGGGTTGCCCTCGTTGAAGATCACGGCCGCGGACGCGCCGGCCGCTTCGGCGTTCGCGACCTTCTGGGCGAACGTGCACGTGCCGCGCTGGATCAGCGCGATGTTGCCCGCCCCGAACCCGGCGAAGTCGGACGCCGCGCAGCCGCTGGCCGAGCTGGGCGTGGGCGTCGCCGGTACCACGATGCCGCCCGCCGGCTGCACCTTCGCGCTGGCCGAACCGGCGACCGACGCCGGGTTGAAGTCCTTGACCAGGGCGAACGAGTGCGGCGTCGGCGAGTCCTCGTGCATCACCGGCGTACCGACGAAACTCGTGTAGTGGAACTTGTACTCCTGCAGCGTGACGTCGTACCCCGCTGCCTTCATCACACTGGCCACGTAGTCGGCCGACGCCTTGTAGCCGGGCTCCCCCGAGTTCCGCGACGGGTGGCCGTCGGCGCCCGGATTGGCGTCCGCGATCTGCTGGAACTTGACCATGTGCGCCCAGAGATCCGTCTGGGTGACACAGTCGACGAGCTTCTGCGGGGTGTTGTTGACCCGGTTGGCGCAGGCCGTCGGGTTGGCGTCGGCCGTCCCGGTGGCGCTCGAAGCGACCGGCGTCAAGGCCCCGGTGACGGCCACGGCCGCGGCCGCGGTCATCGCGAGTCCCCAGCCTCGACGTCGTGCTCTTCCTGAGCTCATCCTTCTCTCCTCCCCTGAGGCTTGTACATGCCGTTGATACGCCTGGAGAGGCGCGGACTGAAGATGTGGCACGACACATGACAGGACTGTCATCCTTGGTGGCTCACGAAGGAGCCGGCATGGACTGGACAGACCTCCCGCTGGACGCGGGCCCGCGCGGCGACGAGGCGGAGACACTGCAGTTCGCGCTCGACCGGGCGCGGAAGCAGTTCGCCTGGAAGACCGGCGGGCTGACCGCCGCGCAACTCCGGCAGACGCATCCGCCGTCGACGATGACGCTGGCCGGGCTGGTCAAGCACCTGTCATTCGTCGAGGACGGCTTCACCGCGAAGGCAGCCGACCGCCCGCTCGCCGCGCCGTGGGACACCCGCAGCTGGGTCGAGAACGACCGCTGGGGTTGGGAGTCCGCCGTCTCCGACGATCCGGACGAGCTGTATGCCCTCTGGTACGCCGCGGCCGCCCGCTCTCGCGCCACCTGGCAGGAGCTGAGCGCGGACGGTGGTCTGGACGCCCTCGTCGTGGACCCGGATCCGGCGTGGACGACGAACCGGCGGCGGGTCGCGTTCGACCTGCTGGAGGAGTACCTGAAGCACACCGGTCACGCCGACGTACTGCGTGAAGCCGTGGACGGAGTACGGGGCAACGACCCTGAATGAGCTGACGGAGGCCTTGGAGAAGTCGTACGGCGTGCAGGCGGTCGAACTGCACCGGATCCACGCCGGGACGAACACCGTCAACTTCCGGGTCGTCGACGAGACCGGCCGCTCGTGGTTCGCCAAGCTCTACGACGGCAACCTCGACAGCGAACGGGAAGCCATCGAGCTGACCGCATACGCCGGCCGCGCGGTGCCGGTGCCCGCGGTACGGCGTACTCTCGACGGCGATCTGATCGCGGCGCCGTTGCCGATGTCGCTGTGGGAGTTCGTCGACGGCGAGACCGCCGAGGGCGGGCTCACCGGCGCGCGCTGGCCCGCGGTCGGGACGGTGCTGGGCAGGCTGCACCGCCGGCTGTCGGAGCACCCACGCGCCAGACCGACGCTCCGTCCGGCGACCGGGCTCCGCGATGTCGCGCGGGCCGAGCGGAACTTCGACGTACTGATCGCACGCCTCCAGGCGCGGGCCGAGCTCACCTCGTTCGAAGCGTGGGCCTGCGAGGCGGCGCAGGAACGCCGGGCGTTGCTCGGGCACGCCGGCGCACTCCTCGCCGGTCTGCCCGCCCTTACTACGCACGTCCTGCATGGGGACCTCGCCTCTCCCAACCTGATGCTGAACGGCGACGATGTCGCCGCGGTGATCGACTTCCAGCCACCGCGTCCGGGGTTCGTCGCCTGGGAGATCGCCCGCATCGGCTGCGACCCGCGGACGGTGATCCTCGGCGACCAGTGGATCGACGGCCTCGCCGTACTGCTCGATGCCTACCGCTCCGAGCACCCCGCCGCACGCCCGGACGACCTCCGGTCCGTCGTCGCGGCCGGCTGCGCCCACACCCTCGGCTCCACCTACCCGCTCTCGGCACCCGCGCCGGTCCCGGCCTCCCTCGAGCTGTACGCCCGAGCCCGCCACCAGGCCGCCCTGACGATGCTCGACCGACTGCCAGAGGTGCAGGACCGGCTCAGCGCCGCCGGAGGACGGCCGCGTAGCGATTGAGCGTGAGTGTGGTGATGTTGACTAGCTCCCAGCCACGCTGCTCCTCGGTCTCAACAACGGTCAGCACGTCCTCAGGGTTCGCCTCGCTCTCGACGATGACGTACCGGAACGGGTACGTGTCCAAGCTGATCTCACCGGACACGATCTTCCTGGCGCTGACCGTCCGCCGCGGTTGCATCTGTGACATGCCGTCACCCTAGCCATCCGTGCTCCACCTCAGACCGGGATCGACACGCTGAACAGGCGCTCCGCGTTGTGCAGGGACTCCGTGACGATCTGCTGTCCGTTGGTGACCACGTCCCGCTGGTACGTCGCGAGGTCCTCCCCGGACGTCAGCGCCCGGGTCAGCCGGGCCGCGTCCCACAGCGCGGTGTTCGCGCCGGCGCCCGCCGCCGGCGTCATCGGATGTACGGCGTCGCCGAGCATCGTCACGCGCTCCGCCGACCAGGTCGGGACCGTGACGCAGGTCCGCAACGTGATCGGGAACGCCGCCTCCGGCTCCCCCGCCGCGATCAGCGCGCGGATCGACGGATGCCAGTCGGCCACCGAGCGCGTCACGATCGCCCACAGGTCCGCCGGCCGCATCGCGAACAGCTCGTCGTCCGACGCGCCGAGCACCGCGTTCGTCCCGGTCAGCACCGCCATCAGGTAGTCGCCGTACTCCGCCGGTGGCTCCCGGAACATCACCGGCCCGAACGCCGTACCGAGCCCGGCTCCGTCGCTCGCGAAACAGAACCCGCGCAGGAACGCCTCCGGCGCCGCCGCACGCACCGCGTCCGTCAACGGCACCTTCCCGTAGATGCAGCGCACCCCGATGTCGGTCACGTCGAGCTCCGGCACCAACTGCCGGCGCACGCCGGACCCCACGCCGTCCGCCCCGACGAGCACGTCGGCGGTCACGGACGTCCCGTCCGCGAACGAGACCTCGACGCCGTCGGCGGTCTCGGCGTACGACGTGAACTGCTTGCCGAACCGCAGTACGTCGTCGAGCCCGGTCATCAGCGCCCGGCGGAACGCATACCGATCCACCGACGTGACGGCGTCCGGCCCGGCGACCGGGAACACCTGCTGGAACTGCTCGTTCAGCTGCGCGTCGAACCCCGCCACCAGGTCGCCCGGATGGGTGGCGGTCGCGATCACGCGTCGCCGGACGGTGTCCGGCAGCATCGCGGCCAGTGCCTCCTCCCCGACCGGGCTGATGTGGATCCGGTACCCCTGTTTGCGGTACTGCGGTGCGGGATCGCGCTCGCACACCACGACCTCGGCGCCTGCCTTCCGCAACCCCTGGGCGAGCGCCAGTCCGCCGATGCCGGCGCCCATGATCGCGACCTTCATCTCCGACTCCAATCATCCGTGAATCCAACTCTGTCATCCGTGTGGTTGATTAAGTTAGCACGCCGGATGGCGATCCGCTAGGATGATTTTCGTGCGCAGATCACCGGGACCCGAGGAGCGGCAGCGCGACCCCGAGCGCAGCAGGCAGGTGCTGCTGGACGCGGCGGAGGTCGAGTTCGGCGCGCACGGGTTCAGCGGGGCGCGGGTCGGCGAGATCGCGACCCGGGCGGGCGTGAACAAGCAGCTGATCTCGTACTACTTCGGCGGCAAGGAGGGGCTGTACCGGGCGGTCGCGGAGCGCTGGCGGGCCTCCGAGCCGGACATCACCGAGGGTGTCGAGTCGCTCGGCGAGGTGGTCGGCGCCTACGCCCGGACGTCGATCCAGCGGCCCGACCTGCTCCGCCTGCTGGTCCGCGAGGCCGTCGACCGCGACACCAGTCAGACCGACGCGGAGGGGCAGCGCGCCCGCTTCCAGGCCATGCTCGACGACTTCCGCCGCCGCCAGACCGACGGCGAACTCGCCGACGACCTGGACCCGGCGTACACCGGCCTCGCCCTCTTCGGCCTGGCCTCCGCCCCGGTCGTCTTCCCGCAGATAGCCCGCGCCCTCGGCCTCGACCCGGACGACACCGACTTCACCACGAAGTACGCCGAAGAGGTCGCCCGGCTGATCTCACACTTGAAGGACTAGATGGCTCGGTTGCGGAGTTCGGCGCGGTAGGCCTCGAGGGCGATCAGTTCGCCGAACATGCGGTTGTACTCGTCGGCGCGGTCGATCGGGTTGGTGCGCTGGAGTTTCGACTTCAGGTCGGCGATGCGGCGGGCGCAGGTCAGTTCCTGGAGGCGGGCGAGCAGGGCGTGGGCGTACTGCTCGTCGGGGTCGCGGCCGAGGCGGAGCGGGTCGACGGCCAGGGCGCCGACCACCGCGGCGGCGGGATCGTTGCCGATGGCATCGCGGACCGCGACCACCCAGGCCTCGCCGGGTGGCGCCACCGCCGGGCCGCCGACCTTCGCCATCGCGGCCCGGACCGCGGCCAGCCACGGGTGGGTGAAGTCGTGGTCGTCGAGCTCGTCGAACGCGGTCCCGACCAGCGCCGGGAACTGCATCGCGACCTTCAGCACGTCCCACTCGATCACGAACCGCTGGTCCCGCGGCGACGGGATGTCGGTCCGCTGCACCGGCCGGGCCTCGGCAGCGGCGGCCGCGGCCTGCTGCTGGTGGTGCTGTTGCTGCTGCGGAGCCACGCCTCGCGACGCCGCCCGGTAGACCTCCGACCGGACCTGGTCGACCTCCATCCCGAGCTGCCCGGCGAGCTCCCGGGTGAACGCGTCCACCTTCGACCGGTCGCGGATGCTGATCACCAGCTTGGCCGCTTCCCGGAGTGCGTCGATCCGGGTGTCCGCCCGGTCCAGGTCGTACTTCGTCAGCACGTTCCCCAGCACGAACCGGTACAGCGGGACCCGCCGCCCGATCAGCTCACGGACCGCCGCGTCGCCCTTCTGCAGCCGCAGGTCACACGGGTCCAGCCCGTCCGGCTCGACCGCGACGTACGTCTGCGCCGCGAACGCCTGGTCGCCGGCGAACGCCTTCAACGCGGCCCGCTGACCCGCCTCGTCGCCGTCGAAGGTGAAGATCACCTCGCCGCGGAACTGGTCGTTGTCGAGCAGCAACTGCCGCAGCACCCGCGCATGGTCGTCGCCGAACGCCGTACCGCAGGTGGCGACGGCGGTCTGTACGCCGGCCAGGTGACACGCCATCACGTCGGTGTAGCCCTCGACCACGACGGCCTGCCGGCCCTTCGCGATCTCCCGCCGGGCCAGGTCCACGCCGTACAGCACCTTGGACTTCTTGTAGATCGGCGTCTCGGGCGTGTTCAGGTACTTCGCCTCGATCCGGTCGTCGTCGAACAACCGGCGGGCGCCGAACCCGATCACGTCCGACGACGCGTCCCGGATCGGCCACATCAGCCGGCCACGGAACCGGTCGTACAGCCCGCGCTGCCCGTCGGCGGCCAGGCCGGAGGCGACCAGCTCGGCGTTCGTGAACCCGCGGCCGCGGAGGTGGCTGACCAGCGCTTCGCCGCCGCGCGGCGAGAACCCGACCCCGAACTGGACGGCGGCGTCCTTGTCGAACCCGCGCTTGTCCAGGAACTGCCGACCCAGCGACGCCTCGGCGGCGCCGAACAGCTGGTCGACGTAGAACTCGGCGGCGACCCGGTGCGCCTCGACGAGCCGCGGCCGCTGGTTCCCCGGGCCGCGCGGCACCGGCGCGCCGGAGTCCTCGTACCGGAGCTGGATGCCGACCTTCGAGGCGAGCGTCTCGACCGCCTCCGAGAAGGTGATCTGGTCGACCTTCTGGATGAAGTCGATGACGTCGCCGCCCTCTTGGCAGCCGAAGCAGTAGAAGAAGCCGCGGGCCGGGGTGACGTTGAACGACGGCGATTTCTCGTCGTGGAACGGGCAGAGGCCCTTCAGGTTGCCGCCGCCGGCGTTCTTCAAGGTCACGTACGAACCCACGACGTCGTCGATCCGGGCCCGCTCGCGCACCAGCGCGATGTCCTCTTCCTTGATCCGGCCTGCCACCCCGCGAGTCTACGATCATCGGCAACCGACGACGAACCTGGGGAAAGCTGGGGAGAGTCTGTATGCGTCGCACACTCGGTCTGCTCGCGCTCGCCGCGGCAGCCATCGCCACGATCACCGCGGCGCTGACCGCCGGACCCGTCAGCGCGGACCAGCCCGCGGCCCAGTCGCAGGCGGCACCATTTGTCGAGCTGGTCTCCCCCGGAGGGGTCGGGCGGTTGTACTCCGCCGACCCGCGGGAGGTCGCGTCGGCGACAGCAGCCGGTTACCAGCGGCAGCCCGGTACGACGGGGTTCATCGGACGGGAGGCCAAGGCCGGGTGGACGGCGTTGTACCGGCTCAAGCCCTCCGCGACCGCGTCCAAGTGGTTGTTCACGAGCAGTACGCAAGAGCGGGACGCACTGGTGGCCCAGCACTGGGTGTTGGAGGGGACGGCCGGATACGTTGCCACACAGCCTGCGCCAGGTTTGGTGGAGCTGCGGCGGTTCACCAATGGGAAGGAATGGCGGCTGGCTGTCGCGTCCAGGACGGATGAGCTGCTAAGGGCGGGCTACACGCTCGACGGGCCGGTCGGTTACGTGTACCAGAACTGGGTGCGCGCCGGCGCCGTGTACTTCGGCATGTTCAACACCAACGGCCACCAGACGATCATCGCCCGCACCAAGGAGGTCTACGGGCGTGACAACGACTGGTGGGGCGGCGTACGGGACTTCCACGACGGCACGCACTACGCGACTGACAACTGGCCCGGCGAGGACTGGTCGCACCTGAAGCCCTCCATCGGGTACTACGACAGCTCCAAGCCGGAGACCCTCGAGAAGCACATCACCCAGGCGACCTCGGCCGGGCTGAGCTTCTTCAACTTCTACTGGTACTGGGACAACACCAAGCAGCAGCAGACCGTCACCGCCGCCGCGCTCGACGCGTTCCTGCAAGCACGCAACAAGGACAGCATCGACTTCACCGTCGGCGTCTGCGCGCACCCCTACGCACCGCTCAACATCCCGACCACGCAGTACGACGCCGTGGCCGCGAACCTGATGCGCTACCTACAGCAGGACAACACGCTGCGTACGAACGACGGCCGGAAGATCCTGAACATCTGCGACGCCCGCGGACTCGGCGACGGCAGCAACGCGCAGGTGAAGCAGTTCGTAGACACGGTCCGGGCGAAGGCCCGCAGCCAGCTCGGCGAGGACATCTACGTGATGATCAATCAGGCCGGCTTCGACCCGAAGCAGGTCGGCAACGCCGGTGCGGACGCGCCGTACTGCACAACCGACGGGCCTGCGGTCGAGAGCCGTTCGTACAAGACGTACCTGCAGGGTCAGCGCGCGTTCTACAACCAGGCGCCTGGTGCGTACGGGCGGTGCGTGCTGTCGGACTTCGACGAGCGACCGCGGTACCCGATCGAGCAGACCGACGTGAAGGCGATCCGCTGGATGCCGGACCAGTCCCTGGACGGTTACCGTACGGCGGTCCGCAACGCGGTGGCCGACATGGCCACGTCGACCCGCCCGCCGACCGTCGACAACTACCTGTTCCTGTACGCGTGGAACGAGTGGCACGAGGGCGGCATCATCGAGCCGAACGAGCGCGACGGCTGCGCGTACCTCGACATCTTGCATACCGAGCTGTCGCTCCAAGGACCCGGCTGCGTCGCGAACCCGAGCTAGGGTGCGGACATGCCCCGAACTCTGCGTCCCGGTCAGCGGTCTGAGCTGTACGTCGTCGATGTCGCCCGTAACGAGCACCGGCTGGTGTTCAGCTCGGACGAGGTGCTGTTCGAGGCGCCGAACTGGCTGCCCGACGGCACGTTGATTGTCAACGGCAACGGTCTGCTGTACCGGGTGGCCGACGGGCTCGAGGAGATCGAGCTCGGCGGGGTGCCGGCGATCAACAACGACCACGTGGTCAGCCCGGACGGGCGGACCGTGTACGTGTCGGCGAACGACGGTCACCTCTACGCCGTCCCGATCGAGGGCGGCGCGGGCCGCCGGGTGACCAACGACCGCGGGACCGGGTTCCACCACTACCTGCACGGCGTGTCGCCGGACGGTACGACGCTCGCGTACATCGGGCTGGAGTGGGTCGGCGAGCGGCGGATCACGAACGTCTGGACGATCCCGGCCGCGGGCGGCGCCGACGTCCAGGTGACCGACGACGAGTTCGCCGACGACGGGTCGGAGTACGGGCCGGACGGCGAGTGGATCTACTTCAACTCCGAGCGCGCCGGGCAGGCGCAGCTGTTCCGGATCAAGGACGGCACGGCCGAGCAGCTGACCGACGACGAGCGGGTCAACTGGTTCCCGCATCCCGCGCCGGACGGCTCGGCGATCGCCTACGTGAGCTTCCCGACCGGGACCGAGGGGCATCCGGCCGACATCGACGACGTCCGGCTGCGGCTGCTCACCCGCGACGGCGAGGTCCGCGAACTGACGAGCCTGTTCGGCGGCCAGGGCACGATGAACGTGCCCAGCTGGTCCCCGGACAGCTCGTCGTTCGCGTACGTCACCTACCCGCTCTAGATCTCGGTCAGCTCGACGGAGGTGTCCGCGAGGCGGGCCGGGTCGACCTGCTTGCCGGAGCGGATCAGCGCGCTGACCGCGTCGATCGTGTCCCAGGTGTTCACGTGCATACCGGCCAGCACGTGGTTCTGGTCGTCCAGCCAGAACGCCAGGTAGGCGCCGGACTTCGGGTCGCCGCGCAGCACCACGTGGTACGACGTACCGCGCGGCACCTCGCCCGCGTACTCCATGCCGAGGTCGAACTGGTCGGTGAAGAAGTACGGGATCGCGTCGTGCGACACGTCCTCGCCGAGCATTGACTTGGCGGCCGCGGCGCCGGTGTCCTTGGCGTTCTGCCAGTGCTCGACGCGGATCGAGCGGCCGAGCAGCGGGTGGTCCCAGCGGACCACGTCGCCGGCGGCGTACACGTCCGCGACCTTCGTCCGCAGGTCCGGGCCGGTGACGATGCCGGAGCCGTTCTCCGGCGTGGCGACCTCGATGCCGGCCGCGGCCGCGAGCTCGGTGTTCGGCCGGACGCCGACGCCGACGATCACCAGGTCCGCCGGGATCACCTCGCCGCCGGTCACCTTCACTCCGGTCACCTTGCCGGTGCCCTCGAACCCCTCGACGCCGGTCCCGAACCGGAACTGCACGCCGTGCGCGCGGTGCAGGTCGGCGAACAGCCCGCCGACCTCCTCACCGAGGACGGCGGCGAGCGCGGTCGACTGCGGCTCGACGACCGTCACCTCGCAGCCCCTCTCGCGCGCGGCGGCCGCGGCCTCGAGCCCGATCCACCCGGCGCCGACGACGACCACCCGCGGCTTCGCGGCGTACGCCTCGGTCAACGCCTGCGACTCCTCCGCCGTCCGCAGGTAGTGCACGCCGGGCAGCTCGGCCCCCGGTACGTCGAGTTCGCGGACGCGGCTGCCGGTCGCGATCAGGAGCTTCGTGTACGGGACCTGCGAGCCGTCGTCGAGCGTCACCGTGTGCGCGGCCGGGTCGATCGCGGTCACCGTCGTACCGAGCCGGAGGTCGATCGTGTGGTCGTCGTACCACTGCTGGTCGTGCAGCTGCGCGGCACCGGTCTCGGCCTTGCCGAGCAGCACGTCCTTGGACAACGGCGGTCGCTCGTACGGCAAGGACTTCTCGCTGCCGATCAGGACGATCCGCCCGCTCCAGCCGTCCTCCCGCAGGGTCTCGGCCGCGGTCGCACCCGCGAGACTCGCACCGACGATCACGATCTGTTCATCAGCCATGAACGAACCTTAGTCCCCGCCGAACTCTTGTCGCAGGCGGTCTCGGTGACTACGTTGTCACAGGACATAATACGTCCTATGTCCTCCTGAGGAGAGTCATGCGCGTACTCCGACCAGGCCGCCTCGCGGCCGCCGCCCTCCTGGTGTTCGTCACCCTCACCTCCCCGGCCCGCGCGTCCGGGCCGCCCGTCCCGTTCGTCGACGACAGCGTGCTGTTCCAGCAGAAGACCGAGGGGTACGCGTGCTTCCGGATCCCCGCCGTCGTCCACGCCGCCAACGGTGACGTGCTCGCGTTCGCCGAGGGTCGCGTCGCGGACTGCGGCGACGACGGCGACATCGACATCGTGCTGCGCCGCTCCGCCGACGGCGGCAAGACCTGGGGACCGCTGCAGGTGGTCTCCGACGGCAACGGAAGCACCCACGGCAATCCCGTGCCGATCGTCGACCACCGGACCGGCCGGGTCGTCCTGGTGACGACCCACAACGGCCCGGAGCCCTGTACGAACGGCTGCGACCGCGACCCGTACGTGCAGACCAGCGACGACAACGGCGCCACCTGGACCGCACCGCGCGAGCTCACCGACGCGAAGCTGCCGAGCTGGAACTTCTGGTACGCGACCGGCCCGATGCACGGGATCCAGCTCCAGCACGGCCCGCACGCCGGCCGGCTCATCGTCGGCGCGAACTTCGAGACGTACGACGGCGTCGGGCCGCATGTCTACGGCACGCATCTGCTGTACTCCGACGACTCCGGCCAGACCTGGCACATCGGGGCGACGACGTCCCGGGACGACGGCAAGGTGATCGCACAGGAGGTGACGGTCGTCGAGCTGAACGACGGGCGGATCTACGCGCTCGCCCGCGAGCGCGGCACGGATCCGGGCAACCGCGCGTACGCGATCAGCAGCGACGGCGGGCAGACGTTCGACAAGCCGTTCCGGACGATCCCGCAGCTGGTGATGCCGGACGTGCAGGGTTCGTTGTTGCGGTTCGACGCGCACCGGATCCTGTTCTCGGCGCCGGCGCATCCGGCCGCGCGGGAGGTGATGACGGTGCGGTCGTCGTACGACGAGGCGCGGTCGTTCGGGACATGGCAGCAGGGCAAGGTGTTCTGGTGGGGGCCGTCGGCGTACTCCGACATGGTCCGGCTGGACGGGGACCAGACCGGGTTGTTGTACGAGGCCGGTGTCGCGAGCCCGTACGAGTCGATCCGGTGGGCACGGTTCAACGAGGCGTACCTGTCGGTGCCGAACGGGACGCCGCCCGGCATTCCGGGGCCGCCGGCACCGGGGCCGCTCACGCCTGACGCCGGGCCGGCGCACAATCCGGCGTACGTGCGGGGCGGCGCAACTGTTGCCGAGGGCAAGTTCGGGACCGGGATCGCGCTGGACGGGGTGGACGACTACGTCGAGGTGCCGTTCGACCGGTCGATCGACCTCGGGGCGGACGACTTCACGATGATGACGTGGATCAAGTACGGGTCCACCACCGGGTCGCATGCGATCTTGTGGGCCTATCGGACGGGGTCCGGGAGTACGCCGCAGGTGTGGTTGCGGGCGGAGCCCGAGAGCAAGCGGATCCGGGCACTGCTGTCGGTCGACCGGTTCAACGTGACGGTGCAGTCGGCGTCGGCGTACAACGACAACCAGTGGCACCACGTCGTGCTCCAACGCGCCGCCGGGAAGCTCCGGCTGCTGGTCGACGGGGCCGAGGTCGGCTCCACGGCGGCACCCGCGGGCTCTGTCACGGCCGGGAAGGAGTTCGGCGTCCAGGGCATCCACGTCGGCCAACGGGTCGACGGCGCCAACCGCTTCCAGGGTTCGCTCGACGAGGTCCGCGTCTACCGCCGGGCCCTCTCCGACGCGGAACTCACCCAGATCCGCCTGTACAACAAGCCCAACTACAACCACCTAGGCCTGAACCTCCCCTTCACCACCATCCACTGACCCCGCGCCGGCCCGTTGTGGCGGCCTTGCACAGGAACTGGTGGCCGAACACCGGCTATTACTTGTTCAAGGCCCCCGCCACGCAGGCCCGGCCCCCAAGCACGACCCGGCGCCTCGCCGAGCACAGGACGGAGCGGGGTCAGCGAACGAGTTGCTGGTGCCAGGCTTGGGCTGACGGGTCCGTCAGGGAGGCGACCTGGTCGACGACGACGCGGAGGCGGCTGCTGTCGTCGGTTGCCTGCGTGAAGTCGGACTGGAACGGGATGTCCAGGTGCCGCGGGGCCGTCTTCCAGAGCGCTTCCACCAGCTCGGTGAGGAGTTCGCGTTGGGTGGCTCGGCGGGCTTGGCGTTCCGGGGACTTGAGGACGTGGTACATGCCGACGCCTTTCAGCAACCCGATCTCAGTCCGGATCCGGGGCGGCACCACCAGGTCCGCCTCGTACCGGATCAGCCGCGACCCGCCGAACACCGCATGCGTCGCCTGCTCGGCCGCGGTCGCGAACCGCCCGATCAGCTCGCTGGTGAGGTCCTTCAGCCCACCCAACGCCCGCCGGCTGTCGTCGAACGTCGCCGCCGGCCAGTACCGCAGCGCCTTCAGCCGCGCCCACCCCTCGTCCAGCTCGGCATCGCTTGCCTCCGGCAAGTACATCTGCCGGACCGTCTCCCAGTACGGCTCCCGCACCGTGTCCACCGCGGCCAGATCGATGTGATGGGCAACGATCCCGTCCTCGACGTCGTGCACCGAGTACGCCACGTCGTCGGCGAAGTCCATCACCTGCGCCTCCAGGCAGCGCCGCTCCCCCACGCCCGGCCGCAACCACGTGAACACCGCGAGATCGTCGTCGTACACCCCGAACTTCCGCTCCCCGGCGCGCCGCGGCCACGGGTACTTCGTCGCGGCGTCCAGCGTCGCGCGGCTCAGGTTCAGCCCCACACTGCGCCCGTCCGCGTCGAACGTCTTCGACTCCAGCCGGGTGAGCAGCCGCAACGTCTGCGCGTTTCCCTCGAACCCGCCGATGTCGACCGCGACCTGGTCGAGCGCCCGCTCACCGTTGTGCCCGAACGGCGGATGCCCGAGATCATGCGCCAGACACGCCGCGTCCACGATGTCCGGGTCGCAGCCGAGCGTCGCCGCCAGCTCCCGCCCGATCTGCGCGACCTCGAGGCTGTGCGTCAACCGGTTCCGCACGAAGTCGTCGCTCCCGGCCAGCACCACCTGCGTCTTCGCCGCCAGCCGCCGCAACGCCGCGCTGTGCAGCACCCGCGCCCGATCACGCGCGAACGCGGTCCGCCCCGGCCGCTTCACCGGCTCGGCGACCCACCGCTCCGCGTCGTGCTCGTCGTACCCCTCATGCTGCTTCCTCATCACCGCCCACAGTAGCGGCGACCACCGACAGTTTCGCGACCTTCAGATGGCTACGCAGTAACGGATCCAGATCACGCCGTCCCGGAAGACTTCGGTGCCGGCGTGGTGCAGGTGGAGGCGGGGCGTGTCGTACCAGGAGACGCCGCCGGCCAGCACTGGATGGATGAGCAGCGCGAGCTCGTCCACCAACCCCTGATCCAGGCAGGTTCTGGTGAGTGCAGGCGAATCCACACGCACGGTCTGTACGCCCCGCCGGCCCAGGACGGTGAGGATTTCGAGGAGATCTACCTCTTCGTAGCCGGTCACCAGTTCGCGCGTCGTCGCGTCCGGCGGGCGCGCGGGGGTCTGGTCGGCGTACAGAGCCAGTACGTCGGACCAGTAGCCGAGCTCGCGCAACGAGTCCCAGGTGTGGACGCGGGCGCGGTCGTCCGCCACCGCCAGCAGCGGCCCGTCCGCCCGCGCGCCGCGCCGCGGGGCCGCCCGTACTTCGTTCTCCTGGGCAACGATCGTGTCCGCGTCGATCAGCGTGACGTCCTCCTGCCACAGCGTCGCCAGCGCATAGAACCGCGCGAGGTCGACGTCGAATCCCGACGTCGCCCCGTCCAGCGAGACCGCCAGCTGAGCCACCACATGAGGCCGCATGCCCCCAACCTAGGGATGCCCACCGACAAGATCCGGTTGCAGAGACTTATTTGCAGAGACTACTCTGCATTCATGCGGCGCATCGACGCCCGGAGCCTGCGCGGCCTCGCGCACCCGCTCCGGATGCGGATCCTGGAGGCGATCGAGCTCGACGGCGCGGCCACCTCGAGCACCCTCGCGACCCGGCTCGGCGAGAACACCGGCACGATCAGCTGGCACCTGCGCCTGCTCGCCGAGCACGGGTACCTCGAGGAGGACACCGGCCGCGGCACCAAGCGCGAGCGGTGGTGGCGGCTCCCACCGGGGGCGACCGTCCTCGACCCGTCCGAGTTCCTCGACGACCCGGAGACCCGGCGCGCGCTCGACGTGTACCTGCGCGACCTGGTCGAGCGGTACTACGCCCGCGTCCGTGCGTACGTCGACGAGGACTGGTCCGCCGAATGGCAGCACGCGGCAGGACTGTCCGACTGGAGGCATCTGCGGTTGACCCCGGAGCAACTGCACAACCTCAACGAGGAGATCGGTGCGGTCATCGACCGCTATACCTCCAGCGACGAGGACGACGCCGAGCGGGTGATCGTCCAGCTCCAGTCGTTCCCGCGGCACTCATGAGCCTGCTGCGTACGCAGCGCGACTTCCGGCTGTTCTGGATCGGCGAGACCGTCAACCGGTTCGGCAGTGCGACGTCGTCGGTGGCGCTGCCGCTGATCGCGATTTCGATGCTCGACGCAACGACCTTCGAGGTCGGCCTGCTGACCGCGGCGGCCTGGGCGCCGTGGCTGCTGATCGGCCTGCCGACCGGCGCCTGGATCGACCGGGTACGACGACGTCCGGCGATGCTCGCGTCCTCGGCCGTCTCGGCAGTGCTGTTCGCAATCATCCCCCTCGCCGCCGGCACCCGCGTCCTGAGCGTCCAACTGCTGCTCGCCGTCGCCCTCGTCGCCGGAGCCTCCACGGTCGTGTTCCAGACGGCGTACACCGCCTATCTCCCGACCCTGCTCGACCCGGCCGACCACGCGGAAGGCAACGCGAAACTCCACGGCAGCGCCGCCGCCGCACAGATCGCCGGACTGGGCTGCGGCGGGCTGCTCGTCCAGTTCGTTGGCGCCGCCAACACTCTGCTGATCGACGCGGCGAGCTTCCTGGTCGCACTGGCGTGTCTCACCGCGATCCGTTTCCGCGAACGCCGTACGACGAACCCGTCACGGCCGGGGGCGATCCGCGAGGGCGTACGGCTGGTCGCGCACGACGTGTGGCTGCGGACGTTGACGATCTTCGGCGCCGTCTCGAACCTCGCACTGATGGGGTACCAGGCGATCGTCGTCGTCTTCCTCGTCCGTGCGGCGGGGCTGAGCGCGGGCACGGTCGGCGTACTGGTCGCGGCGGCGTCGAGTGGCGGCGTACTCGGCGCGATCGTGGGCCGGCGTCTGATGCGGTTCGGTACCGCGCGCGCCTTGCTGCTGTGCGAACTCGGGCTACCGACGCTGGCCCTGCTGATCCCGTTGGGCCCGTGGTGCTACCTGATCGGCGCGTTCGGGGTGAGCCTCGGCGTCGTCGGCGGGAACGTCGTCAAGGCAACCTTCCTGCAATCCTATTGTCCACAAGAACTCTTCGGCCGGGTGACGGCGACGACGGCGTTCGTCAACTACGGCACGGTCCCGCTCGGCGCGCTCCTCGGCGGAACGCTCGGCCAAGTCCTCGGCCTGACGCCCGCGCTCTGGATCACCACGGCCGGCGTCCCACTGGCCGGGCTGGTGCTGCTCGCCTCCCCGATCCGCCGGAGCCGCGACCTTCCGGCGGCTACCAGGGCAGCGGCGTTCCCGGCGTGACGGCGGCGGCGAGGCGCTCCTGGACCGCCCGGCGGGCGCGGTGGTACCCGGTCTCGTCGTTGTGCAGGATCGACGCGAGGTTGGCGGCCTCGTAGTACGCGTTCAGGTCGAAGGCGAGCTGGGCCGGGTCCGCGGTGAGTTCGCCCCGGTCGACGGCCTCGGTGATCGCTGTCTCGATCAGGCCCATCCATTCGCTGTGGACCTCGGCAAGGTAGGCGTGGACGGCGCCGCCCCGGGCGGAGTACTCGTGCGAGACCTTCTGGAAGAAGCAGCCGCCGGGGAACACGCGGCTCTGTGAGTAGTCGAGCCAGTGCCTGCTGAGCGCCCACACCCGGCCGAGGCCGGGCTCGATCTCGTACGCCGGGATCACCACGTTGTCGGCGTAGATCCGCCGTGCGGCGCGCACCGTGGCGAGCTGAAGCTCCTCCTTGGACCCGAAGTGCGCGAACAACCCGCTCTTGCTGATCCCGAGCTCGGTCGCGAGCCGCCCGATCGACAGTCCTTCGAGGCCGTCGACCGACGCGATGTCGACGGCCCGCCGCAGTACGGCGCGGCGGGTCTGATCACCGCGCGCCAGCCGTCCGTCGATCTTCTCCACGAGCCCGATCCTAAGTCCGTTGACTGCTAGGCTGATGCAAACTAATAATACGACCGTTCGTATAGTTTGGTGGAGGGGTAGTCATGCAGAAGCTGGTCAGTGCCGGTTTGCAGACAATCGGACTGCTGTCGCCGCGGCTCGGCGGCCGGATCGCGTTCAACCTGTGGCGGCGGCCCCTCGCCCGCGGCCGGGTTCGTGCCGACGAGCAGCTGGTCCACGCTGCGGCGAAGGTCGAGGTCCTGGACGAGGCCGGTGCCGAGGTCCGGACGTACGCCTGGGGCGACGGCGAGCGGCCCGTCCTGCTCGTCCACGGCTGGCGGTCGCGGGCCTCGCGGTACGCCGGGTTCGTCACGCGGCTGCTCGAGCTCGGGTACAGCCCGATCTCGTACGACGCCCCGGCACACGGCGACTCCGCCGGCGAGGTGACGTCGATCCTCGGGCACCAGCGGATCATCCGCGCGCTGGAGGAACGGCACGGCCCGTTCGAGGGCGTGATCGCACACTCCCTCGGCGTACCGTTCGCGCTCTACGCGGTCCGCGAGGGCGTCGCCGCGAAGCGGATGGTGATGATCAGCGGGGTCGCGGACTTCGGCTACCTCGCCGACGCGTTCTGCGCCGAACTCGGCCTCGGACCGAAGCTCAACCGCGAACTGCGCCGCTCCATCGAGCGCGGGTACTTCGACGGCGACCACGACATCTGGACCCGCTTCTCGGTCACCACCGGCAAGGCCGAACTACTCGTGATCCACAACGACGAGGACGACATCGTCGACCCCGCCCAGGCGCAACTCCTGCTCCGGAACTACGGTCCGCACGCCCACTTCCTGCCGACCACCGGCCTCGGCCACCGCCGGATCCTCTCGGACCCGGCGGTGATCACCGAAGCCGTCGCCTTCCTGCAGGACTCAGATGTCCCGGAAGGTCTCGATCTGAGCGCCTAGCGAGTTCAGCCGGGTGGCCAGGTCCTCGTACCCGCGGTTGATCACGTAGATGCTGCGCAGCACCGACGTACCCTTCGCCGCCAGCATCGCGATCAGCGCGACCACGGCCGGGCGGAGCGCCGGCGGGCACATCATCTCGGCGCCGGAGAAGTGCGTCGGCCCCTCGACCATCACCCGGTGCGGGTCGAGCAGCTTCACCCGGCCGCCGAGCTTGTTCAGGTCGGCCAGGTAGATCGCGCGGTTCTCGTACACCCAGTCGTGGATCAGGGTCTGCCCGGTCGCGGTCGCGGCGATCACCGCGAAGAACGGCAGGTTGTCGATGTTCAGGCCCGGGAACGGCATCGGGTGGATCTTGTCGATCGGCGCGTGCAGCTTCGACGGCCGGGTGGTCAGGTCGACCAGCCGGGTCCGGCCGTTCTCGGCCAGGTACTCCGCGCTGCGGTCGTAGTCGAGCCCCATCTCCTCGAGCAGCGCGAGCTCGATCTCGAGGAACTCGACCGGCGCCCGGCGGATGGTGATCTCGGACTTGGTGACGATCGCGGCGGTGAGCAGGCTCATCGCCTCGATCGGGTCCTCGGACGGCGCGTAGTCGACGTCGACGTCGATGTCGGCCTTGCCGTGCACGGTCAGCGTCGTGGTGCCGATGCCGTCGATCGTCACGCCGAGCAGGTCGAGGTAGAAGCAGAGGTCCTGGACCATGTAGTTCGGGCTGGCGTTCCGGATCACCGTGACGCCGTCGAACCGGGCCGCGGCCATGATCGCGTTCTCGGTCACGGTGTCGCCGCGCTCGGTCAGCACGATCGGCTTGCCCGGCGCGATCGCCCGGTTCACCAGCGCGTGGTACTGCCCGCCGGTCGCCTTCACCTCGAGGCCGAACGGGCGGAGCGCGGTCATGTGCGGCTCGACGGTGCGGGTGCCGAGGTCGCAGCCACCGGCGTACGGCAGCTCGAACGCGTCCTCGCGGTGCAGCAGCGGGCCGAGGAACATGATGATCGAGCGGGTCCGGCGGGCCGCGTCGGCGTCCATCGACTCCAGGTCGAGCTGCGCCGGCGGGACGATCTCCAGGTCACCGGCGTCGTTCAGCCAGGTGGTCTTCACCCCGATCGAGTTCAGGACCTCGAGCAGCCGGTTGACCTCTTCGATCCGGGCCACCTTGCGCAGCGTCGTCCGGCCCTTGTTGAGCAGCGAGGCGCAGAGCAGCGCGACACCGGCGTTCTTGCTGGACTTGACGTCGATCGAGCCGGACAACTGGCGGCCGCCGACCACTCGGAGGTGGACCGGGCCGCCACCGAGAGAGACAATTTCGGAGTCGAGCGCCTCGCCGATCCGGGCGAGCATCTCGAGGGTGAGGTTCTGATGACCCTTCTCGATCCTGTTCACGGCACTCTGGCTGGTGTTCAGTACTTCGGCCAGTTGCGTCTGGGTCCAGCCGCGGTGCTTGCGCGCGTCCCGGATCAGGTTTCCGATCCGGCTCAGGTAGTCGTCGGTCATACCCCGGACCATATCTCACATGTGAGATATGGCTGCGGCGACCCGCCGGTGCCAGCGTAGCGAACCTCACTCCGGTGCCTTCGAGGACCCGCCTGACCTGGTGAAACGCCCGCAGCCTAGAGTTACCCCACACTCCCGCCGCCACCCGGAGAGGATCCAGCAGATGCCCGACGACACCTCCGCCGCGGTGGTCAACGAGTTCGAGGCGGAGTCGTGGCCGCTGGAAGCGGCCGCGGACAGCCTGCACCAGGTGATCGAGGGCTTCCACAACGGCGACACCCGGCCGCTGGTGATCGGCGACGGCGACCAGCCGGTGCTCGTGGTGCTGGCGATCGCCGACCTGGCCGACTTCCGGGCCCGGATCGCGGAGCTGCTCGGCAACCCGGTCGACGCCGGCTGGCTGCGGTACTACCTGCGGTCGAACTTCGACATGAGCTCCGAGCGCCTGGTCGAGCTGCTCGGCGTCGACGCCGACCACGGGCTCTCCTCGCTGGCCAGCCAGGTGAACGTCGAGCAGGCCGCGACGCTGATGCAGGACCACGTCCGCCGGACCGAGGCCGGCGGGAACCCGCTGATGCTGATCGGCGACGGGACGATGGCGACCGCGGCGCTGCTGTCGTTCCAGGCGTTCCAGGTGCTGATCGCGCTGGAGGGCGACGGGAAGTACGACGACGACTCCTGCGCGCACGACGACGAGGAGAAGCCGACCACGCCGCTCGAGGTGCTCGCGGAGCGGATCGGGCCGGTGTCCACGCAGCTCGTCGCGCAGCTGAACGCAGGCCGCGAACCCGGCCTGCCGCGGTACGAGCTGCACTTCGAGGACGACCTGGTCGAGCACCTCCGCGACCTGGAGGCGCGCGCGCAGAAGACGCCGGGCGGCGGCGCGTACGACGAGTTGAACGACCTGCTGCACCAGTTCGACCAGATGCGCAGCGGGCTCGTCCAGGCGGCGGCGGACGACGAGCCGGACGAAGCGCCGTACCTCGAGGCCACCGACCTGAAGGCGGCGCTGCCGGACATCCGGGACGCGTTCCGCGAAGGCGCCGACGACCCGTACCTGATCGGCCTGGACGGCCGGCCACTCGCCGGGCTGATCTCGTTCGACCTGTACGAAGAGCTGCAGAAGGTCTCCGTCGAGCTGGACGGCACCGACGAGGCCCCCGTCCTCCCCCTCCCCGAGCCCCGCTGGGAGAACGGCCCCCGCCTCCTCCCGTTCGAGCTCGCCCTGGAGATGTGCGAGGCCGTCTGCGAGGACATCACCAACGGCGAGGGCTCGATGCTCTTCATCGCCGACGAGGACAACGAACCCGAGCTCGTCCTCGCCCCGCTCGTCTGGCTCTGGGCCTACGTCGACCACCTGAACCTCGCCGACGCCTGAGTGCCATGCTGGACCGATGAATCGGTCCATACCACTTCTCGCAGGCGTCTGTCTGCTGATGGCCGCCTGCTCCTCACCGGGCAGGCCCGCGGTGACCGTCGACCAGGCGGTGACGCTCGCCGATCAACCGGTACAGCTGAAGGTGACCGGCGTACCCGCGGGCAAGCCGGTCCAGGTCGGCGCCGACGCCGTCGCCTGGGACGGGAAGAAATGGCACAGCGAGGCGACGTTCACCGCCGACGACCACGGCACGATCGACCTCGGCCGCGCCAAGCCGTCGGGCGGGAGCTACCAGGACGTCGACGGGATGGGCCTGTTCTGGTCGATGAACCCGCCCGACGGTGATCCCGACGAGCAGTCGTTCGTCCCGCCGGCCGAGGGCGGGTGGCCGGTCGAGCACGTCGACCTCTCGGTCAGGTCCGGCGGGAAGCAGGTCGCGCGGACGACGATCACGCGCCGGTGGGCGGCGCCCGGGATCAGCAGCCGGCCGCTCCCCCACCAGTTCACCGGTACGTACGTCGTACCGAAGCGCGACGGCGCGCGGCATCCCGCCGTACTGCTGCTGGGTGGTTCCGAGGGTGGTGTGCCGCCGCTGTCGGTCGCGGAACTGCTGGCGTCGCACGGGTACCCGGTGGTCGCGCTGGCGTACTTCCGCGCCCCCGGGCGGCCGCAGGACCTGCACGACATCCCGATCGAGTACTTCGCGCAGGCCGCCAAGTGGCTCGGCGCGCAGCCCGAGGCCGATCCGGCGCGGATCGTCGCGATGGGCACGTCGTACGGCAGCCAGCCCGCGCTACTGGTCGCGGACCTGTTCCCCACGGTCGTGCACGGCGCGGTGCTGTTCGCGCCGGGCGACAGGATCATCAGGGCGTTCCCGCTCGCGACGGGCGCCGCATGGACCTTCCGGGGCCGGCCGCTGGCGCCCGACGGCGAGATCCCGGTCGACGCGGTGGACGGCCCGGTGCTCGCGGTCGCCGGCTACGTCGACGCGCAGTGGGAGTCGCGACTGTCGGCGCTGTCGATCATGCGCCGGCTGGACGCGGCGCACGACAAATACCCGCACGAGGCGGTTGTCGTGGACGGCGCGGGGCACGGCGTCGGAGGTACGCCGTACGTGCCGCACGGGACGAGGTTCCGGCATCCGATCATCGGCCTGACCGACTTCGGCGGCAGCCGCGCCGCCGACGACTCCGCGATCCGCCAGGGGTGGGCGAAGACGCTCGCGCTGCTGGCGGCGCTTTAGCTGAACGGGAAGAGGGGTTGCCACTCGGCGAGGGTGGCGATCTCGTAGATGTTGGCCGGGGTGTACGGGTCCTTGGCGAGGATGTCGCGGACCTCGGCCTCGTCGGCGGCGTCGTACACGAGCAGGGCGCCGGTGCCGTCGGGGAACGGGCCGGCGGCGACCAGCTTGCCCGCTTCGCGCAGGGACGCGAGGTACTCGCGGTGCGCCGGGCGGACCTCCAGGCGGCGGTCGGTCTCGGACACGTCGAAGCGCAGCTGCACGACAAATTGGGCCATGGCCAGAAGCCTACATTGCCCTTAGGACAAAGAGATTTGGTGCGGGTAAGGGAGTCACGAGCCGCCACAGCGGCTGGTTCAGGTCAGACCCGAAAGTCGACGAGTGAGCTCCCTTCCCGCCCGGATATTCTGACCAGCCGGTGCACCGCTATGCAAGGGTTTGGTGAAGACAAATTCCTACAATCAGTTGGTTGAGGTAACGCTTCGTGATCGAACCGCCGGCGGCGTCGATCAGGCCGCCGATGCAGTCGTACAGACGGTCACGCCGGTCCGTTGTCAAGGCCCGATGACCCGAGTACGACGACAGTAGTTCGAGATATTCGGCCGTCGGGTAGGTCGCGTCCCACACGTATTTGCGGGACTCCACGGACTCGAAGAGACCGCTGTCCGCCAGGCCCGCGGGATCCTCCGGTACGTCGTCCGCGGCAGGTAGCGGGTCCGCCGCCGGGTCGTCGGTGAACCTGTCGTAGCAGGACTGGACGTCGGCGAAGAACTGCTCCGAGCCGCCGGCCACGTGATGGGTCGTGACGATCGCCAGCGCACCGCCGGGGCGGAGCAGCTCGACGCAGCGTTCGACGCGGGTTGCGGGGTCGAGCCAGTGGAACGCGGTCGCGGAGACAACCAGGTCGTACTCCCCCGTCCGCAGCTCCCACGTGTCGAAGTCCGCGACAACAACGTCGAGTGCCGGGTACTTCCGCCGCAGGACCTCCGCGAGCCCGGGACTGAGTTCAACGGCGGTGATGTTCCAGCCCCGGGCCAGCATGGCGGCGGTCGCCTGGCCGGTGCCGGGGCCGATCTCCAGGACGCGTGGGTGCGGCCCGACCGCCCGCGCGAGGTCGTCGAACAGCTCGCGCGGGTAGGTCGGGCGGACGCGGTCGTACAGCTCCGCGTCCTCGCCGAACGTGGTGCGGAGGTCCTCGCGGCTCATTGCCGAAGGCTAGCCGGACCGCCGGCACTCACCAACCGCCGGCTGCGCCGACGGCGCACGCTCCCGTGAGCGTGAACAGCCGCGCCGACGGGCCGTTGGTGAGTGATGGGCGTCCGCTCCTTCAGCCGAGGGCCGCCCGACCGGCCTCCAGCCGGGCGACCGGAATACGGAACGGGGAGCAGGAGACGTAGTCGAGCCCCACCTCGTGGAAGAAGTGGATGCTGTCCGGGTCGCCGCCGTGCTCACCGCAGACGCCCAGCTTGAGGTCCGGCTTGGTCGCCCGCCCGCGCTCGACGCCGGTCCGGACCAGCGCGCCGACCCCGTCGCGGTCGATCGACTCGAACGGCGACACCGCGAAGATCCCCTTCTCCAGGTACCGCGAGAAGAACGCACCCTCGACGTCGTCCCGGCTGAACCCCCAGGTGGTCTGCGTCAGGTCGTTCGTACCGAACGAGAAGAAGTCGGCCGCCTCCGCGATCTGGTCCGCGATCACCGCGGCCCGCGGCAGCTCGATCATCGTCCCGATCGGAACGTCGACCCCGACCTCGGCCAGCACGCGTGCCACCTCGTCGCGCGCGAGCTGCAGCTCCTGGACTGCGCCGACCAGCGGGATCATGATCTCCGGCCGCGGGTCCTGCCCGCGCTGACGCAGCTCGACCGCCGCCGACGCGATCGCCCGTACCTGCATCGCGAACAGACCGGGAATCACCAGCCCGAGCCGTACGCCGCGCAGCCCGAGCATCGGGTTCTGCTCGTGCAGCCGTTCGACCGCGGCGAGCAGCTTCTCGTCGTGTTCCGACGCCACACCACGTTCGCGCGCGACCGCGACCTTCACCGCGAGTTCCTCCATCGACGGCAGGAACTCGTGCAGCGGCGGGTCGATCAGCCGGATCGTCACCGGCAGCCCGTCCATCGCGTCCAGCAGTTCGAGGAAGTCCCCGCGCTGCAACGGCTCCAGCTCCGCCAGCGCCGCCTCGCGGTCCGCGTCGTTGTCTGCGAGGATCAGCCGCTCGACGGACTCCCGCCGTTCGCCGAGGAACATGTGCTCGGTCCGGCACAGCCCGATCCCCTCGGCCCCGAACCGCCGCGCCCGCGCCGCGTCGTCGGCGGTGTCGGCGTTCGTCCGGACGCCGAGCCGGCGTACGTCGTCCGCGTGCGTGATCAACCGGTGTACCGACGCGACCAGCTCGTCGCCGGCCGTCGGCGCCAGCGTGCCCTCGAAGTACTGCACGACCGGCGACGGCACGACCGGTACCTCGCCGCGGAACACCTCGCCGGTGGTGCCGTCGATCGAGATCAGCTCACCCGCCCGCAGCACCGTCCCGCGGACCGTGATGGTGCCCTGGGCAACGTTCACGTCGAGCTCCTCCGCGCCGCAGACGCAGGTCTTGCCCATGCCGCGGGCGACCACGGCCGCGTGCGAGGTCTTGCCGCCGCGGCTGGTCAGGATGCCCTGCGCCGCGATCATCCCGTGCAGGTCGTCCGGGTTCGTCTCGCGCCGTACCAGGATCACCTTCTCGCCGCGCTCGGCCGCCTCGACCGCGGCCGCCGACGTGAACACGACCTGCCCCGACGCGGCACCCGGCGAGGCCCCGATCGCCTTCGTGACCAGGTCCTTGTCCGCCGAAGCATCGAACCGCGGGAACATCAGCTGCGCCAGCTGCGCGCCCTTGACGCGCCGGAGCGCCTCGTCGGTGTCGATCACGCCTTCGTCGATCAGGCTGGTCGCGATCCGGAACGCCGCCGCCGCGGTCCGCTTGCCGACCCGGGTCTGCAGCATCCACAGCTTCCCGCGTTCGACGGTGAACTCGATGTCGCACAGGTCGCGGTAGTGCCCCTCGAGCGTCGCCATGATGTGCATCAGGTCGTCGTACGACGTCTTGTCGAGCTGCTCGAGGTCGGCCAGCGGGACCGTGTTGCGGATGCCCGCGACGACGTCCTCGCCCTGCGCGTTCTGCAGGTAGTCGCCGTACACACCGGGCTGCCCGGTCGACGGGTCCCGCGTGAAGGCGACGCCCGTACCGGAGTCCATGCCGAGGTTGCCGAACACCATCGAGCAGATGTTCACCGCCGTACCGAGATCCTTCGCGATCCGCTCCTGCCGGCGGTAGAGGATCGCGCGGTCGGAGTTCCAGGAGCCGAAGACGGCCTCGATCGCGAGGTCCATCTGGGTCCGCGGGTCCTGCGGGAACTCCCGGCCGGTGTGGTCGTGCACGGCCTGCTTGAACGTCTCGACCAGCGCCTTGAGGTCGTCCGCGTCGAGGTCCAGGTCGTTGCGGGTGCCCTTCGTTTCCTTGGCCGCCTCGATCGCGTCCTCGAAGACGTCGCCGTCCATGCCGAGCACGGTCTTGCCGAACATCTGGATCAGCCGCCGGTACGCGTCCCAGGCGAACCGCGGGTTGCCCAAGTGGTGCGCGAGCCCGTTCACCGAGTCGTCGTTCAGGCCGACGTTCAGCACCGTCTCCATCATCCCGGGCATCGACACGGCGGCGCCGGAGCGAACCGAGACCAGCAGCGGGTCGTCGGCCTGGCCGAGTTTCTTGCCCATCTTCCGCTCGAGCAGGTGGACGTGGTGGTCGATCTCGTCGGCCAGGTCGGCCGGGACCGCGCCGGTCTCCAGGTACGCGCGGCACGCGTCGGCGGTGATGGTGAATCCGGGTGGTACCGGCAGGCCGAGGTTGGTCATCTCGGCCAGGTTCGCCCCCTTGCCGCCGAGAAGTTGCTTCATGTCCTTGTTGCCTTCGGCGAAGTCGTAGACGAGTTTCGGCACGGTCACTCCCTGGGTTGCAGGTGGGTGTTTTTCGGCGCGGCAAAGTAGGCCGCTGGCCCGTCGGCAACGGCGGCGGGGGCGTGCTTTCAGGGTAAGCCAGAAAACCAGTCCAGTTGAACACTGGTCTCACGATGCCGACGTGACCCTGCCCACAGGACACCGGCCGGAAAACCCTTACAGCGTTGACAACGCGAGACAACCGTCAGACACACAGAAGGAGGGTGTTACCCGCCCTTTCGACGGGTAACACCCTCCTTCTCAGACTGCTACAGCTTCCGTCTGGTGCGCAGGTAATCGCCAACGACGGCGGCTCCGAGACCATCCGCGTCCGGCGCCAGCACCCGGCCGCCGCTGCGCCGGGCGAGCAGGTCGACGAAGGCGTTCAGCCGGGGATCGTCGCCGAGCCGGAAGACGGTCAGCGAGGCGCCGAGCTTGGCGAGCCGGTCGACCTCGAAGATCGTCTTGCGCAGCGTGGCCGGCTCCGGCGGATACGAGAACTCGGCCGTGCCGTCCGGCTCCAGGTGAGCGGTCGGCTCTCCGTCGGTGACCATCAGTACGACGGGTTGCGCGTCCGGGTGCCGCCGGAGGTGCCGGCCCGCGAGCAGGAGCGCGTGGTGCGCGTTGGTGCCCTGCTCCCAGGTGCCCTCCATCCCGATCAGCTGTGGCAGCTCGACGACCCCGGCGTACCGCCCGAACGTGATCAGCTGCAGCGCGTCGTTGCGGTACCGCGTCGAGATCAGCTGATGCAGTGCGAGCGCCGTCCGCTTCATCGGCAGCCAGCGGCCCTCCTGCACCATCGACCAGGACGTGTCGACCAGCAACGCCACCGCGGCCCGCGCCCGGTGCTCGGTCTCCGCGATCTCCACGTCCGCCACGTCGAGCTTCACTCCGCCGCCGCCCCGGTGGGCCGTCCGCAGTACGGCGTTCCGCACCGTCCGCGGGACGTCCCACGGCTGGGTGTCGCCGAACTCCCACGGCCGGGTCGACCCGCTCAGCTCCCCGGCCGCCCCGGCGTTCGCGGCGTCCCGTTCACCGGATCCGCGCGCGGTCCGCAGTACGTCGGCCAACGCCGTCTGACCCAGCTGCCGGAGCGCCTTCGGTGACAACCGCAGCGAACCGTCCGGCGCCCGCTCGATCAGCCCCTGGTCGCGCAACTGCCGCTCCAGTTCGGACAGCCGCCGAGCGTCGACGGTCGCCTCGTCGCCCAGCTGCCGGGTCAGCGCGTCGAGGTCGATGTCCTCCAGCCGCGCGCCCGGATACGACTGCGCGAGCTGCTCGGCCAGTGCGTCCAGCTCGGCCAGGTCGGACATCGCCTGCGCGCCCTCGGCCAGGCCGAGCGGGTCGTCGCCGCTCATCCGCTCCGAGGAGTACCAGTCCTCCCCCGGCCGTAACGACTGCAGCTGGGCGTCGAGCTGGGACAGTTGCTGCGACAGTTGCGCGTTGCCGAACGCCTGCTGCGACAGCTCCATCAGCTCGGCGCGCTGCTCGGGCGTCATCGAGTTCAGCATCCGCTGCGCCGCGGCCGCCCGCTGCGCGAGCGCGTCGATGAGTTCCTCGACGTTCCGCGGGTTCTCCGGGAAGAACTCGCCGTGCTTGGCCATGAACTCGTCGAACAGCCGCGGTACGTCGGGCCTGTTCGCGGCATGCGCCGCGAGCAGCGCGTTCAGGTCCGTGAGCATCTCGTTGATCCGCTCGACGTCCTCCGGTGTGGTCTGCTGCAGCGCCTCCTTCATGCCCTCGAACCGCGATCCGAGCAACTCGCGGCCGAGCAGTTCGCGGATCTCCTCGTACTTCTGCCGGGCCTCCGACGACTCCCACTGGTAGTTGGCCAGCTCCCGTACGGCAGCCGCCGTACCGGACGGCAGCGCGTCGAGCTCGGCCTCCTTGAAGCGGGCGTCGTCCGACGGGTTCGGGAACAGCTCGCGCCGCTCGGCCTCAAGCGCCTCGTTGAGCAGCCGCTGGACGTCCTGGAGCGTGCCGTCGAGGTTGTGCCGCCGCTGGATCTCGCGGCGGCGCTCCCACAACCGGCGGGTCAGGTCGTCCAGGCCCTGGGTGTTCCGGGTGCCGCGCCGGAGCATCTCCTCCAGCGCGGACCGCGGCGACGACCCGTTCATCACGTCCCGGCCGATCTCGTCCAGCGCGTCCCGCAGGTCCACCGGCGCCTGGAGCGGATCCGGCCCGTCGTGCCAGGGTCCGTACGACCAGCCTTCAGGAATGGACGACATGATCAGGCCCCGTAGACCGTCGTGTCGTCGTCGGCGTCCTTCGCCACCCGCTTCGAGAGGTACAGCATCTCCAGGGCGAGTTCGACCGCGGCCGCGATCCGGCCCGGTGAGTCGCCCGCGTCCACGCCGGCGCGGGCGGCGACGTCGTGCAGCACCGGGAGCTCGGGCAGCGCGGACAGCACCTCCCGGCCGGGCACCCGCTCACCGGTCGTCACAAGGTTGCCGTCGGCAACCGCATGCGCGAGCGGGGTCAGGTCCAGCCCGGCGAACCGCTCCCGGGCGGTGTCGGCCACCGACCGGCGCAGCAGGTACTCGAGCAGCTCGATCTCCCGCCCCTCCTCACCGGGCTCGAACTCGAGCTTGCCGCGCAGTACGGCGGGCACCGCCTCCAGGTCGACCGGACGCGCGACGGCCGGCTCCTCGCCGGTGATCGCGGAACGGCGCAGCGCGGCGGCGGCGATCGTCTCGGCCGCGGCGACCGCGAACCGGGCCGAAACCCCGGACCGCTGGTCGATCGACGTCGACTCGCGCAGGTGCCGGACGAACCGGGCCAGCACCTCCAGCAACGGCTCCCCGACCTCGGCGGTGAACTCGGCCTCCTGCCGGATCACGTCCACCTCGGCGTCGATGTCGAGCGGGTAGTGGGTCCGGACCTCGGCCCCGAAGCGGTCCTTCAGCGGCGTGATGATCCGGCCGCGGTTGGTGTAGTCCTCGGGGTTGGCCGTTGCCACCAGCAACACGTCGAGCGGCAGCCGGAGCGTGTACCCGCGGACCTGGATGTCGCGCTCCTCCATCACGTTCAGCAGCGCGACCTGGATCCGCTCGGCCAGGTCCGGCAGCTCGTTGATCGCGACGATCCCGCGGTGCGCCCGCGGGACCAGCCCGAAGTGGATGGTCTCCGGGTCGCCGAGACTGCGGCCCTCGGCGACCTTCACCGGGTCCACGTCGCCGATCAGGTCGCCGACGCTTGTGTCGGGCGTCGCCAGCTTCTCGGCATACCTCAGGTCGCGGTGCAGCCAGGCGACCGGCAGGTCGTCACCGAGCTCGGCGGCGCGCCGGCGCGAGGCGGGGGTAATGGGGTCGAGCGGGTGCTCGGGGAGCTCCGCGCCCTCGATGACGGGGGTCCACTCGTCGAGCAGGCCGACCAGCGTACGGAGCAGCCGGGTCTTGCCCTGGCCGCGCTCACCCAGCAGTACGACGTCGTGGCCGGCCAGCAGGGCGCGTTCGAGTTGCGGAATCACCGTCCGGGTGAATCCGACGATGCCGGGCCACGGATCACGTCCGGCCCGGAGTTCTTTCAGCAGGTTGTCACGGATCTCGGCCTTGATCGACCGGGGAAGATGTCCGGCGGCCCGGAGGTCACCAGCCTTACGAGGGAGTTCAGCAGGTGCACTAGTCACCTTGACGACGTTAGCTCGCTCCTCCCAACAGGTGGGAGGTTTATCTCACCGCCTGGGCGTCACTCGTCCCGCGGTGAAGACGTGCGTCGGAGTGAAGGTGATCGGTACCCACGGGTGCCCGGGCGCCTCGCGGGTGACGAAATGGTTGCCGTCAGCAGGCTCCGTCGGCCGCAGTTCGTACTCGTGCACCGGGTCCTCGGCGAACGCCAGCCGGTCCCCCGTCGCCTGGTAGGTCAGCACCAGTTCGTCGCCCCGCCGGTCCACGTCGACCCGGACCCCGGCGCGCTCGTACCGGCCGACGTGCCGGTCGTCCACCGGTCCGTCGATCGGCTGCGGCGCCTCCGGGTGCGCGACCCCGGCGTACTCCGTGAACACCTCGGACGCGAGCGGCTCGAACAGGCGGGTGCCGTTGCCGGAGTTCGTCAGCAGGCACATGATCAGCCGCGCCTCCGGGTCGATCCGGAGGAACGCGAGCTGCGAGATCGTCGTACCGTCGTGCCCGAACAGCCGGCGTCCGCCCCAGTCGAAGATCCGCCAGGTCAGGCCGAGATCGACGAACCCGCCGATCCCGGCCGCGAACGGTACCTGCGGCTCCTGCATCACGGCGTACCGCGCGTCGGTCAGGTGCAGCTTGGCGAACTCGAGCAGGTCTCCGGCGGTCGACGTGATCGTGCCCGCCGGGCCGATGCTGCGTGGCAGCTGCCAGGTCTTCACGCGGGAGCCGTCGGCGGCGAGGTGGCCGACCGCGGCGTTGTGCAGGATCGCCTCCTCGGGGAGCGTCACGGTGTGGGCCAGGCCGAGCGGCTCGACCAGGCGGGCCTTGAGGGATGCGTCCCAGGTGCGGTCGTCGAGTACCTCGATCAGGCGACCGAGCAGGACGAAGCCGGCGTTGCAGTACGAGTACGCCGTACCGGGTTCGAAGAGCTGGTCGACGTCCGCGAGCAGCTCGACGTACCGCTGCAGGCAGTCGTCGCCGCGGCCGGTGTCGGTGAACAGGTCGCCGTCGATGCCGCTCGTGTGGGTGAGCAGCTGGCGGACCGTGATCCGCGCGTCGACCGGTGCCTCCGGCAACAGTTTGACGATCGGGTTATCCAGGTCGAGGCGGTCCTCGGCGGCGAGCTGGACGATCATCGACGCGGTCCACGGCTTGCTGATCGAACCGAGCTGGAACAGCGATTCGGCGGTGGTCCGCACACCGGTCGTGGCGTTCAGGACGCCGTACGGCACGATCGTCGTCTCCCCGTCGTGCCAGATCCCGAGCACCGCCCCGGTGACGTCCGCCGCCACCGCCAACTCGTCCAACCGCCCAGCCCAGTCAGCCATGCGGCAAACCTACTTGGTGAGTTCCTCCAGTAGGACACGGATCCCGGCCCACGCCGCCTTCTCGTCCAGGCCCTGGTCGAGAAGGATCTCGGTGGCGACCCCGAGCGAGTCCCGATAGAACGCGAGCAGTAGGTGCTCGGTGCCGACGTAGTTATGCCCGAGCGTCAGCGCCTCGCCCACCGCACCTTGCAGAACGTGCGCGGTCCGGCGGGTGTACGGCGGGTTCTCCGCGTCGAGCGCCCGCTCGGCGGACTCCGCGTCGGCGGGTGAACCCGCCGGGCTCTTCGCGTCCACGGCGGCTCGCACGGACTCCTCCGTGATGTCGTGCGCGAGCAGAACCTTCGTCGCCAGCGCGTCGGGCTGGGTGAAGAAGGCCAGCAGCAGGTGCTCGGTGCCGATGAACGGGTTGTTCCGGCCGCGCGCGACGTCCTTCGCGGCCTCGACCACGGACTTCGTCCGCTTGGTGTACCGGTTGAGCGCGGGCCGGGCGGTCCAGGAGTCGGCGAAGCGTTTGTGGGCGGCTTGTTTGGTGACGCCGAGGACGGCGCTGATCTCCACCCAGGACTTCCCCGCACCGCGCGCCCGGTCCACGAAGAAACCGAGTGCCTGGTCGCTGGTCGCCGTCAGTTCGCTGACCGTCGCGGCAGCGGCGGCGAGCTGCTGAAGCTCGTCCTCGCTGCCGGCGTCGGCCTTGATCGTGTTGATGAGCTGCTGCAGATCCGGTCCAGGAGTCATGTCGTCAACCCTAGGTTGACAGACATCGCCCGTCAACCCTAGGTTGACATCCGGGGTGGGGTACCTAACGACAGGAGGTGTCCGTCGTTTCGGGCGCACCGGCAGTCCAGTCAGGCGTGAGCGGTGGCGGCCGAGAGGGACACCTCCTGTCGTTAGGTACCGTCTCCCCCGTGCAAGGCATTCCGGACGTCATCGACAGCGGACTGAGGGTGCTGTTCTGTGGGATCAACCCGGGGTTGATGTCGGCCGAGACCGGCCATCACTTCGCGCGGCCGGGGAATCGGTTCTGGCCGGCGTTGCACTTGAGTGGGTTCACCCCGCGGCAGCTGAAACCCGCCGAGCAGCAGGAGTTGCTGACCTATCGGCTCGGCATCACGAACGTGGTCGACCGCCCGTCCGCGAAGGCCGCCGAGTTGTCCCGTGCGGAGTTCGTCGCCGGCGGGGAGAACCTGGTGCGGAAGGTGCTCGACGTACGGCCGGAATGGCTCGCCGTGCTCGGGGTCACGGCGTACCGGGACGCCTTCGGCGAACGTACGGCGGCGGTGGGCAAGCAGGACCGGACCATCGGCACGACCCGCGTCTGGGTGCTGCCGAACCCGAGTGGCCTGAATGCCCACTACACGTTACCCAAGCTCACCGCGGCGTTCGCGGAGCTGGCTCAGGTCAGTTGAGCGCCTTGCGCAGCGTCGAGATCGCCAGCTCGATCGCGGCGTTCGCTGCGTAGGTGTCGCGGAGCGCGTCCAGCATCACGAAGTCGTGGATGATCGCCGCGAACCGCACCGCGGTCGTCGGTACGCCGGCCTCCAGGAGCTTGGCGGCGTACGCCTCGCCCTCGTCCCGCAGTACGTCGGCCTGACCGGTGATGACCAGCGCCGGCGGGAGGCCCTGCAGCTGCTCGGTCGTCGCGCGCAGCGGTGACGCGGTGATCTGGTTCCGCTCGTTCTCGTCGGTGGTGTACTGGTCCCAGAACCACTTCATCCCGTCGAGCTGCAGGAAGTACCCTTCGGCGAACTCCTTGTACGACGCCGTGTCGAACGACGCGTCCGTGACCGGGTAGAACAACACCTGCTGGACGAACTTCACGTCGCCGCGCTCCTTCGCGAGCAGCGTGACCGCGGCCGTCATGTTCCCGCCGACCGAGTCGCCCGCGATCGCCAGCCGCTCCGCGTCCATCCCGTGGTCCTTGCCTGAGGCAATGATCCAGCGGGCGACCGCGTAGTTCTGCTCGAGCGCGTGCGGGTACCGGACCTCGGGCGAGAGGTCGTACTCCGGGAACACCACCGCGGCGCCCGCGCCGACGGCGAGCTCGCGGACCAGCCGGTCGTGGGTGTGCGCGTTGCCGAACACCCAGCCCGCGCCGTGGATGTACAGGATCACCGGCAGTACGCCGGTCGCGCCCTGCGGCTTCACGATCCGCGCCCTGGTGCCGTCCGCGGCGGTCACCCACTCCTCGTCGACCGGGAGCTTCGGGTAGTCGGTGGTCTGCACCTCGTCGACGGCCTTGCGGCCCTCCTCCGGGGACAGCTGGAACAGGAACGGCGGCTTCGCGGTGGCGTCGGCGAAGGCCTGGGCGGCGGGCTCGAGCAGTGTCATTTCTTCCTCCCATTGGGCTGTGAGAACGGTCGTTCTCCGGTGCCGTTTGCTACTGTAGGAGAACGTTGGTTCTCCGCGCAAGGTGGTGCGGGTCACCCGGGAGGTCGGACAGATGGTGCTGGACACGGCGACGGCGCAGCGGCAGGTGCTGGACGCGGCCGACGCGCTGTTCTACGAGCGCGGCGTACAGGCGGTCGGGATGGACGCGATCCGGGCCGCGTCCGGGGTCTCGCTGAAGCGGCTGTACCAGCTGTTCCCGTCGAAGGAGACGCTGATCGAGGCGTACCTGGACCGCCGGGACGCACTCTGGAAGTCGATGCTCGCCGAGCACGTCGACGCGGCCACCGACCCGCGGTCGCGGCTGCTCGCGGTGTTCGACTTCCTGTACGAGTGGTTCCAGCAGCGGGACTACCGGGGGTGCGCGTTCATCAACTCGTTCGGCGAGCTGGGGACCGTGTCGCCGCGGGTCGCCGAACTGGCCCTCGAACACAAGGAAGGCTTCCGCCGCGCCCTGGCCGCCCTGGCCACCACGGCCGGCGCCCACGACCCCGAAGCCCTCGCCGACCACCTCATCCTCCTCAGCGAGGGCGCCATCACCCGCTCCGCCATCTCCGGCACCCCCACCCCCGCCGTCCGCGCCCGCGAAGCCGCAACGATGATCCTGGACGCCTCCCTCCCCAGCTGACCCCGCAACTACCCCCGCAGCCGACCCACCAACTGTCCCCACACCCCGACCCCAAGGAACCCGCCCCCACGAGCCGACCCCAGCAGTTCACCCGCGCCTCCCCCGCGAGCCGGCCCGGCAGCTCGCCCCAGACACCTGACCAGCGACCCACCCCGGTACCTGACCCCGGCAGTTCACCCCGGCGACCAACCTGGCGGGCGACTTGGCGGCTGGCGTACGCAGGTGGCTCGGCGAGGTGACCCGCCGGGTCGGCGCGGGAGACGGCAGGGAGTGGCGTGGTGGAGTCGTGGGTGGGTGGCACTGTTGTTCGGCAGGATGGGGTTATGGGTTTGGCGGAGTTGCTGCGGGTGGTCGACGGGCTGTCGTACGGGCAGCGGGTGCGACTGGTTGCGGACCGGGCGGCGGAGCTTGGCGGGGTGCTCGGTGAGTTGGCGCGCGGTGGTGCGTTCGAGCGCGTTCTCGGTCTGCAGATCGCCGAGGTCACCCGCGACGCGGCGTTCGTCTCGCGGATGCTCCGGGACCTCGAACCGGCGGTTCAGGCGCGGGCGCTCGCCGCGGTCGGTCGTGGCGTACCGGTGACGGACGACGACCTGCGGATCCTGTACGACGACGCACCGGCGGCACTCCGGACCAAGCTCGTCGCGCTGGTACGGCGGCAGCGGCGGGAGCATCTCGCCGTACGGCTGATCGACGAGCACCGCGCGCGCTGGGGTGATGTGGCGGCGACCGGTCTCCTCGACGCGGTGGACGGCGCGACCGTGGCGCGGCTGCTGCCGGAGCTGGCGTACTGCGTGACGCCGGGCAACTGGCGGCGGCTCGCCCGGCATCATCCGTCGGAGGTGCTCGCGTACGCGCGTGACACCCTGCCGGCCGGCGAGGATCGCGACGAGTGGTGGCGGGGTGTCGGGTACGGCGTTGCCGCGGTGCTCGACGTCGAGCTGATCATGGAGGCGCTGCCACCACACGACCTGCCGGCGGCGGTCGTCGACGTCATCGGACCGCTCACCGATCGGGATCCGGCCGGCGTACTGGCGTTGCTGCTCGCGCCCGACCGCCGGGGCGCCGTACACAAAGCATTGACCCCGGCCCTGCGACGCAGGCTGTACCGGTACTCCGACGACGAACTGGTGGAGCTCGGGCGGATCCTCTGGCCGGAGCTGACCGACGTACTGCGTGAGCTGGCTCCGGCCCGGCGTGGACGGCTGTTCGAGGCGGTGACGAAGGACGTCGACCTCGGCCAGGCGCAGCTTCGCGAGGATCTGTTGCGGGTGCTGCCGCATGCGGTGCGGATCGAGCAAGCGCGACGGATGCTGGCGCTGCCGGCGGTCGCGGAGGACGGTGCGCGACGGCGGCGGGTGGCAGCTCACCTTCCGTACGACGATGCGCTGGCGATGCTGTCGGACGAACTCCGGGATCCGGACGCGGGAGTGCGGTCGTCGGTGTACCAGGCGATCATCCGGTCGGCGACGCGGGCTGAGCAGGTCGTGGCGGCGGTGGCGTGGACCGCGGACCGGGTCCGGAACGAGCAGGACCTCGTCCGGCTCGCCGTACTGCACACGGTCGCGGACGTCTCGCCGACGTTGCTGTCCGAGGCATTGACGGTACCTCTCGAAACGTTGCTCGAGGACGCGTTGAACGCACGCGACACCTCCTGGGCGACCCGGCGCGCGCTCGGGCGGATCGCCGAGTGCACCGTCGTACAAGGTGCCCTGGGCAACGACTCCGGTCTGCTGGGCTGGGGCCTGCGGGCGCATGCGCGGTTGTCGGAGAACATCGGCGAGATCGCGCTCGGCAGCATTGCCGACAATCTCCCGCGCGGGCGCGAGGGCGCGGTGTACGACGTACTCCGGCCGGCGATCGAGGCGGCCGCCCGGCGGAACGAGTTCGCGCTCGCGTTCGCGGTGGCGGAGGCGTTCGGGCGGCGGGCGTGGTCGCTGGATCATCTGCAGGACGTGCTCGAACGGGCGGTGTGGTCGAACCAGGAGCACACGGTCGAGCGGGCGTGCCGGTACTGGCTGGACGCGCCGTCGACCCGGTCCGATCGGGTGGAGCGGATTGTCCGCCGGGACGTGCGGTTGGCGCGCTGGCATCCGGTGTGGTGGCTGGTGACCGAGGTACGGACGGATCTGCTCGATCCGGTGTTCGAGGCGGCGGACAGCATCCGGCGGTTCGATCGGAACAGTCCGTCGTGGGAGGTGCCGGACTACGCGTTGCGGTTGTGGCTGCCGCGACAGCAGGCACGGTACGCGTCGTTGCTGGTCGGCGTTGCTCGCGATCGTGGGATGCCTGAGTGGTACCGGGCCGCGGCGGTCAAGACGCTCGGGCGGGTGCCGACGGCACGGTCTGCTGTGGACGAGTTCTTGGCGAGTGACGAGGTGCTGCTGCAGGAGGCTGCGCTGGCGGGACTCGCGTGGACGGATCGGCCGGATCAAGTGCTGCCGTTGTTGCTGTCACATGCGGGCGACGATCGGGCGCGGGTCGCCGTGTACGCGGCGGGTCGGGCGGCGCGATTTGTACGGCCGAGTTTGTTGCCTGGGTTGTTGCAGCCGGTGCTGTCGCGGGATGGCGTGAAGGTGACGGCGCGGAAGGAGGCGGTGCGGCTGCTGGGCGAGCTGCGGGCTCCGGGCGCGGGCGCGGTGCTGACGGAGACGTGGGCCGGGGCGCATCGGGACGTACGTGCGGCGATCGCTCGGACCGTGTCGCAGTACTTGCTGTACGACGCTCCCGCGTGGGCCGTGCTGGAGCAGGCGGTGCATGACTCACCGGCGACCGCGGTGGTGCTCGGAGCGCGGTCGGCGTACGACGTACCGCTGGCTTACCGGTCGCGGTACGCCGACCTGCTGATCGCGGTGACGACGCGGTCGGAGCCGGAGGTTGTCGGTCCGACGCTCCTCGCGCTGCGTGGGTGGGCGCGGTACAGCCCTGCTGCCGCGGGCGTTTGCGCCGACTTCGTCACGGATCTGTCGCTGCGTAGTCGCGTGTGGTCGGACGCGATCACCGCGCTGGTGTCGATCGTCGCGTCCAACCCGCCTGACGGTGTGCCCGAGCTGGTCGAGACGGCCCGTTTGCTGGTTCGGCTCGAAGAGGATCCGGCGCTGCCGAACGCCACCGCGGATCGGGATCACCCTGCTCGGCAGCGGTTGACCCGGTTGGTGGGTCAGCTTGTCGGTCAGCTGGCGGATCGCTCGGCTTCCGCCCGGAGTCACCTCTCGCAGGTCGCAGCCGAGCTCACCACACCCGACCACCTCACATCACGCCTGCAACTCCTGCTCGTGGCAGCACCCTCACCAGCGGACGCCGTACCCACCCTCCACGAAGCCGTCGCGGACGATGTGCTGGCGGCTGCTGCCGCGGCGGACCTGCTCCGTGCTCGTCTTCGAGCAACCGAATCCAGCTGGTCGCCGGCCGACCTTCTCCCGCTGGCCGAATCCCTCATCCGGGCACCCGATCCAGCATCCGGCCTGCTGGCCCACGCCCTCCTCTCGACCGCCGCCCCACGAGCCGGCTGGCCGCCCGCCTGGCGCGCCCTACTGATTGCCCTCCGCAACAACCCGGCTCCCGCCGTCCGCCGCGCCGCCCTCGACCTGGTCACCACAACGGAGTAACCCGCGGTGCCGGCGGGTGCTCCGTCGTGGGGAGGCGATCGCCGGGCGGGGGTGTTCTGGTCAGTTCTCCTTCTCGGCGGCTTCGCGGGCGCGTTTGCGGCGTTTGCCCTCGTGCATGGCCGCGACCCTGGCTACCGGGATCGCGCGGCCTTCGACGAGTACGTCCTCGGGGATCTCCTGCGGTGCCGGCAGCGCGTCCGCCCACGGGTCGCGGTCCCCGAGCAGCGCGGGCGCCGTACGGACGGTGAAGTCCCGCGGCGACACGTTCTCCAGTTCGTCCCAGCTCACCGGGAACGACACCGTCGTACCTGACCGCACTCGCGGGCTGTACGCCGCCACGATCGTCGCCCCGCCCGACCGGGTCGAGTCGACGAACACCTTCCCGTGCCGGTCCTCCTTGATGTACGCCGTGGTCGCAACCGCCGGATCGAGCTTCTCCGCGCGGGCCGCGATCGCCCGCGTGGCCGCCGCGGCGTCCTCGATCGTCACCGTGCCGGCGATCGGCACGATCACGTGCACGCCTTTCGCACCGCTCGTCTTCACCGCCCCGGACAACCCGGAGTCGGTGAGCGCCTGCCGGACGAGCAGCGCCGCCCGGACCGCCATCGTGAACGTCTCGCCCTCCGGCGGGTCGAGGTCGAGCACCAGATGCGTCACGCGGTCCCACCGGTCGGCGCGCATCAGCGTCGGGTGGTACTCGACCGCGCGCTGGTTGGCGAACCACAGCAACGTCCGCCGGTCGTCGCACAACGCGTACGACACCTCCCGCTTGGACGCCTCCGCCCACACCTGCACGGTCCTGACCCACTCAGGCGTGTACTTCGGAACGTTCTTCTGCATGAACTTCGGCTGCCCCGGGCGGATCCGCACCACCGAGAGCGGCCGCTCCCGCAGCTCCGGCAGGATCCGCCCGTGCACCGCGTCCAGGTAGTCGACCAGGTCCCGCTTGGTCGCCTCCGCTCCGTCGAACAGCGGCTGATCCAGGTTGGTCAGGTCGACCCCGTCCCGCACTTCGTCCGGCTTGCTCGCCATCCCCCGAGCCTAACCGGGTTTGAGGAGCGTCAGGAGTGCTTCCAGGACCAGTTTGTCTTCTCCCGGTCGGAGGGTTTGCGGGTTGAGGGCGATGGCGTCGTCGGGGAGGCCGTACGTGCCGACGGAGACTCGTGGGTCACCGTCGAAGAGTTGCTGGACCAACTCGTCGCGGTCCCTGGTGAGGTGGAGCACCGCGCGACTGTGCGGCTGACCTGCCTCACTCGGGTACCCACGCTCCACGACTACCCCCGGGAGCCCTTGAAGGCCGGCGATCCAGCCGTCCACGACACGCTCGTACCCGGCGAGCAGCTCCTCCTCGTCCTGCTGCAGCGTCCATTCGACCGCGGCGAGCAGGCCCATCAACTCCTCCTTGCCCACCTTCATCCCACGGCCGATCTCGTGCAGCGGAGACGTATGCGCCCGCACCCGCTCCACCAGCCACCGCTTCCCCAGCACCAGACCGCTGGCCTGCGGTCCGCGCAGACCTTTCCCACCGCTGACAATCACCGCGTCCGCCCCGGCGTCCCGCGTGAACCGCCACAGACTCGCCACCGGCGGGATCTGCGCGGCCGCATCGACCACCACAGGTACGCCGTACTCCCCGGCAACCCGCACCACGTCCTCGATCGGCAGCGCTCCGCGCGCGTAATGCGCTCCCGCGAACCACAACACACACGCCGGTCCCCGCCCAACCGCCTCCCGCAACTCCTCCTCCGACGCCCCCACCTCGACAACCCGCACCCCCAGCAATCGGGCCGAGTAGTCATAGCCATTCCGCTGACTGGCAAACATCACCACCTCAGCGTCTACTGGGAAGGCCTGGGATTCGGTGGTGATGCAGGCGGCGACGGTGAGGGTGATCGCGGCGGCGGCGCCGGAGGTTACGTAGCCGGCTTCGTTGTGGGTCAGGTCGGCGAGGCGCTCCCCGACGCGTTGGTTCAACTCGGGCAGGTCGACGAACTGTGCCGCCGCGCTGGCCATCGCCTGCACCACCGGTGGTGGCATCAGCGACCCACCCAGCACGGTGACGGTGGCATTGGCGTTGATGACGGGCCGCACCCCCAGCGGATTCATGCGACGAACTTCGACATCGCCGGTACGCCGGACCGCCCCGCCAGCCACGCGTCGAGGAAGTCGTTGTCCGTCCCGTCAAGGTGCGTGACCTTGTAGACCTCCGGCTCCGGCAACGCCTCCACCAACGAACGGCACCAGTCCTCGTCGTCGACGGACACCAACGCCCGACCAGCCACCGCCGGAGCATGCCGCACCGGGTCGAAGTACGAGAGGGTTGTCGACAGTCCTGCTGCCGACGATCCGCTCCTCAAATGATCGTTCAGCTCTTCCAACGGATACAGACACGACGTCAACCGCGCCTCCATCGCCCGGTAGAACAGCAGGTCCGTCACCCGCACCGAGCTGAACCCAGGCCGCCGCGCCGCCGTCAGCACCGCCAGGTCGTCCCCGCTCACCGCGACCCGCGCAGGATCCACCTCCGCCAGCCCCAGCAGGAACTCGGCCGCCCGCAGACAGTCCGCCGCGATCCCGCGATACACGTACGTGGACGGATCGTCGATCCCCATCGTCAGCAGTCCCGGGTACGCCGCCGCGAACCCCTCGTCGGCCAGCCGCTGACCGCGGTGCATCAGGCTGAGTACGACGTACCGGCTCCGGTCGTTCGGATGCGGGATGTTGTTCACGCTCCCGTACCGCGGTGTGATCAGCAGCCCCGGAAACGGCCCGTCGCCCCGCGGGATGCTGAGGTTGCCGTACACGCGGTACGGCCCCGTGCTGGTGATCCGCAGCGCGTAGAACGTCGCCTCGTCGGTGGTTCGCGCCGGTACGAGGTCCAGTACCGGACGGCCGGGGATCGCCGCAAGCTCGTCGTCGACCGCGGCCCAGTAGGCATCGAAGGTCATCAGGTCACCGTCCAGGGGTGAGGTGCTCGGCAAGGAAGTCCTCCACGATCCGCATCACGTTCGGCAGGCCGGCGTGGTGCGCGCAGTGCGGGTACGTGTGCAAGGTCTTCTCACACGTCAGCGCCCGGTGCAGCGCGAACCCGGTCTCCGGCGGGCAGACGTCGTCCTCGAGCCCGAGGTACAGCAAGGTCGGCGCCTGCACCTTCGGCGCGAAGTTCAGCCCGTCGTAGTACGCGACCGTCTCCCGCACGCGGTCCACGTCCTTCGGGTGGATCCGCAGGTACTCGTTGATCTCCTCGTACGGATAGGACCGGGTCAGCGTCGGCGCCGTCATGATCCCGCAGAGGTACGGCGCACCGGCCGCGACGCAGCGGATCACGCCGGGCATCAGCGCGGCCGTGGAGATCCCGAGCCCGCCGCCCTGGCTGGACCCCTGGAGACCGATCCGCCGATCGTCGACCTCAGGACGATCCAGCAGTACTTCGACCGCGCGGACCACGTCGAGGTAGAAGCCGCGGTACCCGTACGTGTTCGGGTCGACGATGTTGTGCGTCAGCAGACCCGGGTATCCCGGGTTGAACACGTCGTTCGAGCGGAGCTTGCCGCGCGGGGCGATCGCGAGCGTGGCGTAGCCGAGCTCGGCCCATTCCTTCGGGACGGTCGGCTCCGAGATGTACCCGGGGATCGTGACCAGCCCCGGCAGCGGGCCGGGCCGGTCGCGCGGTACGGCGTACCAGCCGGCGATCCGGAGTCCGCCGTAGCTGGTGAAACGCAGATCGCTGACAACAACCGTGTCGGTGGAGAGGTCAGGCCGCTCGGCCAGCACCGGGTCGAGCGGGTACGACGCGCAGTCCGCGAGGCCGGCTGCCCAGAAGGCGTCGAAGTCGTCCGGGAGGTCGACCTCGACGGTCGCGTTCTCAGGGTCTCTCAAGAGCGTTCCTTTCACTGGGGTCGCGGGGGAGCGTGGAGGGCCGTGCCGTCGGCCGCGTTGAACAGGTGCAGGCGGTCCGGGTTGAGGCCGACGTACACCGTGCTGTCGTGGCCGAGACGGAACGGGGTGGGGACGCGGGCCTTGAGCAGTTCGCCTTCGAGGTTCACGGTGACGAGTACGTCGGGGCCGAGCGGTTCGGAGACGAAGACCTTCGCGGGGTGATTGCCCTGGACCGGGGTGGTCGACAAGGTGAGGTCTTCGGGCCGGATGCCGAGGACCACGGCTCGCTCGGCCGCATCGGTCTGTTGGGCGAGAGGTTGGCTCAGTGCCGGTGAGCGGAAGACTCGGGTGCCGTCCGTGTCGGCGAGTTCGCCGGTGAGGAAGTTCATCGGGGGCGCGCCCATGAACGAGGCGACGAAGCGGTTGGCGGGGCGTTCGTAGATCTCCTCGGGGGTGGCGCACTGCTGGATGACGCCGTCGCGCAGCACCGCGATCCGGTCCGACATCGTCATCGCCTCGACCTGGTCGTGGGTGACGTAGATGAACGTCCGCGCCACGTCGACGTGCAGGCGCTTGATCTCGGCGCGCATCAGCACCCGGAGCTGGGCGTCCAGGTTCGACAGCGGCTCGTCCAGCAGGTACGCCCCGGCGTCGCGGACGATCGCCCGGCCGAGGGCCACCCGCTGGCGCTGGCCGCCGGACAGCTCGCGGGGCTTGCGGTCCAGCAGGTCCTCGATGTCGAGCGTCCGGGCGGCCCGCCGTACCGCCTCGGCGATCGTTGCCTTGGGCACCCGCATCATCTTCAGCGCGAACCCGATGTTCTGCCCGACGGTCTTGTGCGGGTAGAGCGCGTAGCTCTGGAACACCATCGACACGTCGCGCTTGTTCGCCGGCAGACAGCTGACCGGCTTGCCGTCGAAGAAGATGTCGCCCTCGGTCGCGCGCTCCAGCCCGCAGATCATCCGCAGGGTGGTCGACTTCCCACAACCCGACGGCCCGACCAGCGTGAGGAACTCCTGGTCCTCGACGGTCAGGTTCAGATTGTCGACCACCAGGTTGTCGGCAAACCGCTTGCTGACGCCTTCCAAACGTACTTCGGCCATCTCGCCTCAGCCCTTCACTGATCCGGCGGCCATGCCCTGCACCAGCTTGCGCTGGAAGAGCAGGGCCAGCACCAGGGGTGGGACGACCGCGAGCACACCGGCCGCGGCCATCACGGTGAACTGGGTGTTGAAGTCGGTGGCGAAGTTCGCCGCCACCACCGGGATCGTCTTCGCCGCCTTCGTACTGGTCAGGAACAGCGCGAACATGAACTCGTTCCACGCGGTCATGAACGCGAACACCGCGGCCGCGACCAGCCCGGGCGCCGCCACCGGCAGGAACACCGTCCACATCGTCCGGAACCAGCCGCACCGGTCGACCCGCGCCGCCTCCTCGAGCTCGCGCGGCACCGACCGGAAGAAGTCCTTCAGGATCCAGATCGTGATCGGCAGCGCGAACGTCGTGTACGACAGGATCAGCGCCAGATAGGTGTCGAGCAGCCCGAACGAGCGCATCAGCAGGTAGAACGGGATGATGATCGCGATCCCCGGCACCATCCGCGTCAGCAGGTAGAGCACCAGCAGCACCTGGCTCCCGCGGAACTTCAGCCTGCTGAACGAGTACGCCGCGAACGTCGCCAGCGCGAGGTTCAGTACGGCGGTCGCGGTCGCCACGACCAGGCTGTTCCGCAACGAGTACGGCGTTTCCGACACCGCCCGCCCGCCGACCAACTGCTGCGCCGCGTCGGGCCGGACGAAGCCGAGGTAGTTGGCGAGCGTCGGGTGCACCGGGATCCAGTGCGGCGGCGCCGAGATCGCGTCGACCTCGTGCATAAAACTCATCGCGACGATCCAGTAGAACGGCAGCACGAGATAGAGCGCGAACCCGACTGCCAGCACGTAGAGAACGATCTTCTTCCACGGAATCCGGTACCTCAGCGGAGCCTTCACAGTTCGAAGTTCCCCTTCCGGTACAGGAGGCCGATGTAGCCGACGGAGATCAGCAGCGTGATCGCGGTGATCACCCAGGCGTACGCGCTGCCGAGGCCGAAGTCGGTGAAGGTCAGGACGGTCTGGACATCCAGCAGCGCGATCGTCGTGGTCGCGTCGCCGGGGCCGCCGCCGGTCAGGACGTAGATCGTGTCGAACGCGCGGAACGCGTTCATCGTTTCCAGGATCAGCACGATCAGCAGCGGATGCAGCAGCCACGGCACCGTGACCTGGGTGAACCGCCGCCAGGCGCCGGCGCGGTCGACCGTCGCCGCGTCGTACAGCTCCGAGGGGATCGTCGAGAGTCCCGCGAGCAGGATGATGACCGGGAACGGCAGCGTGTTCCAAACCTGCGCCAGCGCCGTGAACAGGAACGCGCCGGTCCCCGACGTCAGCCAGGCGTGGTAGTCGCCGATCAGGCCGAGTTGCTGGAGCAGACCGTTCAGCGCGCCGGTCTTCGCGTCGAAGATCGTCCGCCACATCAGCCCGTTCACCACCCCGGGCATTGCCCAGGGCAACAACGCGAGGCTGAGCAGCAGCCCGCGCCCGTGGAACCGTTCGTTGAGCACCAGCGCCAGGATCAACGCCAGTACGACGGTTAGCCCGAGCACCACCAGGACGAACAGCGCCGACACCTTCAACGCCGACAGGAACGCGTGGTCGGTGAGCAGCGACTTGTAGTTGTCGAAACCGATGAATCGCTTGGCCCGTGGGCGTTTCAGGTTGTTCTTCTGCAGGCTGACGTAGAACGAGTACGCGATCGGGTACGCGACCAGCAGGGCGATCACCGCGATGGCCGGGGCGTTCAGCGCCCAGGCCTTGGCGGTGTCGCCCAGCGGGCGGCGTTCGGCCAGCGCGAACACGCTCACGAGTACTTCTTCTTGAGCGTACCGGCGGTCTGCGCCAGCGAGTCGACCGCCGCCGACGGCTGCGTCTGGTTGCTCAGCACGCCCTGCACGACCTTGTGCATCTCGGTCTCGAACTCGGTGTACCACGGCACGCCGAGCACGTTGCGCGGCTTCGCGATCTCGGCCAGGTGTGCGTAGATCGCCGGATCCGCGAACTTGCGCAATGCCGCGACGATCGTCGGGTCGTCGACCATCTTCTGGTAGGCAAACCCGAGCCCGCGCTGCAGGAACCAGAACTTCGCCGTGTACGGCTGCTTCTGGTCGTCGTACCCGCCGAGGTACGTGAGCAGCTTGAACGCGTTGTCCTTGACCTCGGTGTCCTTGGCCAGGCTGTACATCCGGGTGTTGCTGACCGTCGCGTGCTCCTTGCCGTCCAGGCTCGGCACCAGCGCCATCCGGATCTTCCCGGCCGCCTTCGACTTCGCCGGGTCGTTGTAGTCGCGGCTCGCGTACCGGGCGCCGATCGTGTACGCGTACCGGTTGGCCTTCATCGCGTTGTCGACAGGCACCGGCAGCAGCTGCAGCGACGCCGGGTCGATCACCTTCGACTTGGTCGCGGCCTGTTGCAGCCAGCCGAATACGTCCTTCACCACTGTGTCCGAGGTGTTCATGATGGGGTTCTGCTGATCGTCGAACAGGTTCCCGCCGCTGCCGAACACCAGCGCCCACACCCACGACCACCAGGTGTCGGACAGCTGCGCGGGCAGCCCGATCGGGTACTGCAGCAGGCCGGCGTTCTTGATCTTCAGCGCCTGTGCCTCGAGTTCCTCGAGACTCGCGGGCGGCTTCGAGATCCCTGCCTTGGCGAGGATCCCGGCGTTGTACGTCAGGCAGGTGGCGTCGGTGTAGTACGGCAGGCCGTACCGCTTCCCGCCGTACGTCATCGCCTGCGCGTTGCCGGGATAGATGGCGTCGTAGATCTCGTCGACACCGGCCAGGCCGTCGAGCGGCTGCAGGTAGTCGCCGTCGACCCAGGCCGCGAGCGAGTCGTCGTACACGTAGAGCGCGTCCGGACCGCCGCCGCCGGTGAACTCGGCGACGACCTTCTGGACGTACTGCGCGCTCGTGATCGGGGTGTAGTCGACCTTGATGTTGCTGGTCTTGGTGAACCGGTCGAGGTTCTGCTGGACGAGGGCTGCCTCGTAGTCCCAGCCTTCGAACTTCACACTGCCGTCCCCTGAACTGCTTCCGGAGTTCTTGGAACAGGCAGCGAGGGTGGGCGGGACCAGTCCGAGACCGGTCAGCTTGAGGATGTGGCGGCGGGTGAGCTCCATGGTTGTGCCTCCAACGCTTGGGCGATGCGCAGTCGGTACAGACGCGTCGGGCGTCCTTTGGGGTGGTGCTGGGCGGTCCCCTCGACGCTCACCAGGCCGCCGGCGTCGAGAGTCCGGATCAGGCGGCGCCCGCTCTGGTCCGTGATTCCGAGATGACCGGCAAGCTCCCCAGGCGAGAGCGTGCGGCCTTGCAGTTCCTGGTCCAGCGCAGCCAGCCGGGAGACGGTGGCGGCGCTCAGACCGACGTACTTCGCGAGATGTTCGACGTCGTCGCCGTGCGACCGGTACGAGTACCGCAGTGCCTCGCCGGCCGGCCCCATCGGGCCGATTACGACCCCGCTGTCCTCGAACAGGTAGGCGCACGGCTCCGCGGCGAGCTCGGCCCGCGCCGCGGCCTGCTCGGCGAGGAGCACACAGTTCCGGGCCGAGACGCCGACCCCGAACCCGGCCGAGATCCGCGCACCGAGCGCCGCGGCGGCCTCGGCGAGCGCCGGTACGGCGACCCAGTTGCGGGTGATCCGCTCGAACAGCGCCTTGTGGGCGAACACGACCACGCCGCGGCGCCCGCGGTTCTCGATCCAGGCGCCGGCGAACTCCGGGGTGTTGTGCAGGTGGTTCATCAGCCCGATCCGGGCCCGTTCCTCGTCCGGCGCGTCCGAGATCAGGAACACGCCGGCCGCGAACCGTTGCGCACTGGCCCGCTCCGACTCGATCCGCAGCGCGAGCTCGTGCAGCTCGGTCCGGATCGTGGCCGGTACCGGCATCCCGCTGATGATCGGGAGCTGCCCGGCCAGCTGCTCACGGACGGCGGCCCGCACGCTGATCACGTAGCTGCGTCCGGCGAACCGTTCGAAGGCGTCCCGGTGGAACGCCGCGATCTCGTCGACGGTCTGGGTCGGTGCGTAGGGCAAGCAGTCGATCTGGTCCTGGTCGAGGTCCAGCGCGGTGGCCACCGCCTCGACCGCCTCGGCCGGGAACGTGTCGATGCTGACCGGCGTACGGCCCCAGCCGCGTTCCTGCGCACGGTAGAGCGCGAGCGTCAGGTCGAGCGCCGACGACCGGACCACGCCGACCGGAAGGCCCGGCGGGAGGAGTTCCTGGCTCGCCGTGTACGGGACCGGGCCGGCCAGGAAGCCGTCGAGGTGCGTCGTGCTCAGGAACTCGGCGACCCGGTCGCGGATCTCGTCCTCGTGGTCGTAGCTGACCCACTTCAGGTCCACACCGCGCAGGGTGCGCGCGGCGTCGTGGAACAACTCGTGATGCGTCACGTGCGTGACGACGCCGAGCACGATGTCCACGGGCACTCCTTTACGAACTATGTTCGGAAGTGACTCGTAAATGCATTGCCGTCTAAGTTCTCCCGGATCGCCCCGCGGGTCAAGGGTTTGCGGGATTTGTTCAAGACGTGGGCGGCGGCCGGTTCCTAGGGTCGGCGGCATGATTCTGGTAACCGGGGGCCTCGGGATGATCGGCGCCCACACCGCTCGCGCACTCACCGACCTCGGCCACGACGTCGTGGTCACCTCGCACCGCGCCGCCGACGTACCCTCGTTCCTCGAGGGCAGGGTCACGGTGGAGTCCCTCGACGTCACCGACCGGGACGCGTTTCTTGCCCTCGGCAAGCAGTACGAGTTCACCGACGTCGTGCATCTGGCCGGCAGCATTCCCGGCGACGACCCGGTCGCGTACTTCCGGACCGACCTGGCCGGCCTGCTCAACGCGCTCGACGCCGCCCGCGCCTGGCGGGTCCGGCGGTTCGCCGTCGCCAGCAGCATCGGCAACTACATCGGCCGGCCGGAGATCCCCTGGCACGAGGACCTGGCGCTGCCGACCGCGGACCTGCCGCTGCTGATCATCGCGTTCAAGAAGGCCGTCGAACCGCTCACCACGCACAGCCTCCAGGACACCGGCGTACAACCGGTCCTGCTGCGCATCGGTAGTACCTGGGGACCGTTGATGGACCCGGAGTCGCCGTTCAACCCGATGCCGCCGTACATCAGCGCCGTACTCCGCGGGGAGACGCCGCCGGCCCTGTACGCCGACGACGGCGGCGACTGCTGCTACGGGCCCGACGCGGGCCGGGCGATCGCGCTGCTCACCGTTGCGGAGAGCCTGCCGCACACCGTCTACAACGTGTCCAGCGGGCGCCCTGTCACGAACCGCGAGTTCGTCGAGGCCGTGCGGCAGCTCCGCCCGGACCTGCCGCTCAGCCTGCTCCCCGGCCGCCGGCTCGGTCCGGGTCAGGACCCGTACCTCGACATCTCCCGGCTCACCCGGGACACCGGGTTCACGCCCGGCTACGACATCGCCGCCGCCGTCGCGGACTACGCCGCCTGGCGCGCGGACAACAACCGCTGAAGGAGTACGCCATGCTCGAACCCGCTGTCCGCGCCGTCCTCGAGACCGCGTCGTACGGTCACCTCGCCACCCTGCTGCCGGACGGATCACCGCACAACACACCGGTGTACGTCGGCGCGCACGGCGACCACGTCGTGTTCTTCACCGGGCCGGGGATGCGCAAAGCCCGCAACCTGCGCCGCGACCCGCGCCTCGCGCTGTCGATCGTCCCGGTCTCCAACCCGTTCGAGCCGGTCACCATCCGCGGGCGGGTCGTGGACTGGATCGAGGGCGACCCGGCCTGGGAGATCATCGACCGGCTGGTCGCGAAGTACATCGACCTCGAGTACCCGCGCGACCAGGAAAGAGTCGTCCTCGTGGTGGAACCCGACCACCAGAAGGTCGGTATGGGCTGAGGATCAGCCGGCCTTTGGTGGTTGGATGCGGGGGTGCTGGTTTTGTTGTGCGGGACCTCGTTCTCGGGGAAGAGCACGGTTGCGCGGGACTTGGCCCGGCGGTTGCCGGCGCGGATCGTGAGCCTCGACGAGATCAACGAGCGACGCGGCCTGTGGGGCGGCGACGGGATCCCCGTCGAGGAGTGGGTCCGGACGCATCAGGTGGCGCAGGCCGAGGTGCGGGAGCTGTTGTCCGCCGGGGCGACGGTGGTGGTCGACGACACGAGCTCACCGCGCTTCCTGCGCGACGGGTGGCGGGCGTTGGCTGCTGAGGCCGGGGTCGAGTTCAAGCTGGTGTACGTCGAGGCCGACGAGGCGACAGTCCGAGCCCGCCGCGACCACAACCGCCTCTCACCCCACCGCCGAGACATCACCGACACCGTCCTCAACCACCACCTCTCCACCTTCGAACCCCCCGAGCCAGACGAAGGCGCCCTCTCCCCCAACCAACTGCGGAACCACGTACCGAAGAACGGGTAGTACCCACCAACTCCCCACCACCCGCCCCCACCCCCAGGCGGCACCACCCCCCGAAACCCCAACCACTACCCGTCCTTCGGTACAACACACCCCTGCCGGAACCTAGGAGCCGCCCCGCCGGAGGCGGTGTCCGCTCGTCCCATCACACCCGGGCGCGCACGCGGGCGCTTCACGGGCGGGCCGGCAGCACGCCGCCGGAGGCGGCCGATGGATCGTCGCGGCCGGAGGTGGTGTCCTTTCCTCCGCGGACCTGGAGAAGGTGGAGCGGCACGCCCGCGTAGGTGCGTCGCGGGTGGGGCGGTAGCGCGCCGCCGGAGGCGGCCAAAGGACTGCCGCCGCGGAGCGGTGTCCTTTCGTGCGGTGGTTCAGCCGCCGGAGATGCCTAGTTCGGCTTCGGTTAGGTCGGTGGTTAGGCCGTCGGTGTCGTTGAGCCAGCCTTCGGGGAGGGTTATGTGGTCTCGGGGGCTGCCCTGGCGGCCTCGGGGGGCGCCTAGTTCGGCGACGGGGAAGGGGACGGTGGGGTCCAGTTGGGAGAGGAGGGTGTCGAGGGTGGCGAGGGTGTCGACCATGCCGAGGGCGGCGCGGAGTTCGCCGCCGGCGGGGAAGCCTTTCAGGTACCACGAGACGTGTTTGCGGAAGTCGCGCAGGCCGCGCTGCTCCCCCATCAGTTCGGCGAGCAGTTCGCCGTGGCGCCGCATCACCGTGGCGACCTCGCCGAGCGTCGGCAGCTCCAGTACCTCGTCCCCGGCGAACGCCGCCGCCAGGTCGCGGAACAGCCACGGCCGCCCGAGGCACCCGCGCCCGACGATCACCCCGGCGCACCCGGTCTCGGCGACCATCCGCAGCGCGTCGCCCGCTTCCCAGATGTCGCCGTTCCCGAGCACGGGGATCGACACGTGCGAAACCAGCGCGGCGATCGTCGACCAGTCTGCCTGACCCGAGTACGCCTGCGCCGCCGTACGCCCGTGCAACCCGATCGCCGCCGCGCCCGACTCCTCGGCGATCCGCCCGGCGTCCAGATACGTCTGGTGCGTGGCGTCGATCCCGATCCGGGTCTTCATCGTCACCGGTACGCCGTACGGCGTCGCCGCGTGGACCGCGGACCGCAGGATCGCGCCGAGCAGGTTCCGCTTCCAGGGCAGCGCCGCGCCGCCGCCCTTGCGGGTCACCTTCGGCACCGGGCACCCGAAGTTCAGGTCGACATGCGCGACCCCGTAGGAGTCACAGAGGATCTGCACCGCCCGCCCGATGTAGACCGGGTCCACGCCGTACAACTGCACCGACCGCACAGTCTCGCTCTCGGCGAACGTGAGCATGTCGAGCGACTTCTGGTCCCCCTCGACGATCCCGCGCGACGTGATCATCTCGCACACGTACAGCCCGGCGCCCTGCTCCGCGCACAGCCGCCGGTACGCCGCGTTGGTGATGCCGGCCATCGGCGCCAGCACCACCGGCGTGTCGATCGTGAGGTTGCCCAGCTTCAGCACGTCACGCCTTCTTCACGACGACGTCGCCGTCGCCGGTGATCGACGCCTGGTACGGCTGGACGGCGTTCGCGGTGGTCGTCACGTCGCACCCGACCCCAGGTCCGTCGTGGACGACGATGCCGGTCTCGTCCATGTCGCAGGTCACCTTGGACGCGCCGGGCGCGGTCCGGAGCACAGCGTCCACGACCTTGGCCCGGGCGATCGCGATCTTCGAGGACGTGAACTTGTACGACGCGCTGTACTGCTTCGCGTCCACGGTCAGCGTCCCGGTGAACGGCTTCCCGGCGTACGTCACGGTGCAGTCGAGGCTGTGCTGCCCGGCGGTCTCGACCTTGTCGATGCCGGGGCACTTCACGGTGGTCGGCGCGGCCTTGCCGGCCGCGATCTGCGTCTTCTTCGCGATCGCGAAGGTGATCCGCTCGGCCAGCGGCGCGTCGTCGGCCGGCGCACCGGTGACGGTCGGCGTCGGCCAGGGCTTCGAAGGCGTCGGCAGCGGGGTCAGCGAGGGCGTCGACGCGGTCGGAATCGACGAGGACTCGGCAACGGTCGGCGTAGCGGAAGGAGCCGAAGGAGCAGTCGACGGTGCGCCGCCGGCGTCCTTCTTGCTGTCCGAGCACGACGCCAGTGCCAGTACGGCGAGCACCGCCAGTAGCCCCCGTGCGACCTTCATGCTCAGCAACCCACCAGGTGCTGGGCGAGGTACCCGGTGACCTCGGTGAGGGCGACCCGCTCCTGCTTCATCGAGTCGCGTTCCCGGATCGTCACCGCCTGGTCCTCGAGGGTGTCGAAGTCGACGGTGATGCAGTACGGCGTACCGATCTCGTCCTGCCGGCGGTACCGGCGGCCGATGGCGCCGGCGTCGTCGAAGTCGACGTTCCAGTTCTTCCGCAGCTCGGCGGCCAGGTCGCGGGCCTTCGGCGACAGGTCGGCGTTCCGCGACAGCGGCAGTACGGCGGCCTTGACCGGCGCGAGCCGCGGGTCGAACCGCAGCACGGTGCGCTTGTCGACGCCGCCCTTGGCGTTCGGCGCCTCGTCCTCGGTGTACGCGTCGAGCAGGAACGCGAGCACGTTCCGGGTCAGCCCGGCCGCGGGCTCGATCACGTACGGCGTCCAGCGCTCGCCCTTCTCCTGGTCGAAGTACGACAGGTCGGCGCCGGAGTGCTTGGAGTGCGTGGTGAGGTCGAAGTCGGTGCGGTTCGCGATGCCCTCGAGCTCGTCGAACTCCTTGCCGCCGAAGTTGAACCGGTACTCGATGTCGACGGTGCGCTTCGAGTAGTGGCTGAGCTTCTCCTTCGGGTGCTCGTAGAAGCGCATGTTGTCCGGGTTCAGCCCGAGGCCGGTGTACCAGTCCCAGCGGGCCTTCAGCCAGTACTCGTGCCAGTCCTCGTCGGAGCCGGGCTCGACGAAGAACTCCATCTCCATCTGCTCGAACTCGCGGGTCCGGAAGATGAAGTTGCCGGGGGTGATCTCGTTCCGGAAGCTCTTGCCGACCTGGGCGATGCCGAACGGCGGCTTCTTCCGCGCGGTGCCCATCACGTTCGCGAAGTTGACGAAGATGCCCTGCGCGGTCTCCGGGCGCAGGTAGTGCAGGCCCTCGGAGGACTCGACCGGGCCGAGGTAGGTCTTCAGCAGGCCGTTGAACATCCGCGGCTCGGTGAAGGTGCCCTTGTTGCCGCAGTTCGGGCAGGCGATCTCGGCGAGCTTGACCTCGTCGGCGTCCTTGTTCTTCCGCCGCGCGTAGTCCTCGCGGAGGTGGTCGTCGCGGAACCGCTTGTGGCAGGACTGGCACTCGGTCAGCGGGTCGACGAACTCGGACAGGTGCCCGGACGCCTCCCAGACCTGGGTCGGCAGGATCACCGAGGAGTCCAGGCCGACGATGTCGTCGCGGCCGGTGACCATGGTCCGCCACCACTGGGCGCGGACGTTGTTCTTCAGCTCGACGCCGAGCGGCCCGTAGTCCCAGGCCGACTTGGTACCGCCGTAGATCTCGCCGCACGGGTACACGAAGCCTCTCCGCTTGCTGAGGCTGACGACGGCATCGACGGTTTCCACGGGCACTTTTGAACTCCAGAACGGGGTACTGACAGATCTACGGAAGCAACCAGGCTATCGGTCCTGAGCGCCGCGTATCGAATCCGTGCTACATCAACAGATCTTCGTACGCCGTCGGCTCGTCGATCGCCTGCGACAGCAGCGGCACCGCGGTGAGCTTCACGTCGTACGGCGACAACGCCCGCCGGTAGCTCCCGACGTTCTCGAACTCGAGGGTGAGCGCCAGCAACTCCGGGTCGTCCACGTTCCGCCCGGTGCGGGCCGCGACGAACCCCTTCTGCCGCGCGAGCACGTCGACGGCGGCCTGCAACCGCTCTCCGAACCCGGCCTGCTCGGACTCCCCCACCCGGAACCTGATCACCACGAACACCCGGGTCACCTTACGGTAAGCGATCAGATCTTCCGCGGCGGCGGCCGCCGCCGCACAGTGTCGGTATGCCCGAGCGTGTGGTCGGCCGGACCCGGGAGCTCAGCACCCTGACCGGCCTGCTGGACGAGGTCGAGCGCGGCCGCGGCCAGGGCGCGCTCCTGATCGGTGACGCCGGGATCGGGAAGTCGACCCTCGCCGCGGCGCTTGCGGACGTCGCGCGCGGTCGCGGGTACGCCGTCGCCTGGGGCCGCTGCCCGGAGACCGAGACCCTGCCGTACTGGCCGTGGCGGCAGGCGTTCCGCGCGCTGGACCTGCCGATCGCGCCGACCGAAGCGGACACCGTCCTGGCGCGGACCAGCATGTACGCCGCCGTGGCCGATCGGCTCGGCGCGGCGACCACCGAGCAGCCGGCCGTGATCGTGATCGAGGACGTCCACCTCGCCGACGGGTCCGCGCTCGCGCTGCTCCGCTTCGTCGTCGGCCTGCTCCCCGAGCTGCGGTGTCTCCTCCTCGTCACCAGCCGTGACAACGCGGTCGACGTACCGGAGCCGGCCGCCGAGGCGCTCCGGGCGCTGCCGCCGTCGTTCGTACGGCTGCCGCTCGCCGGGCTGGACCGCACCGCGACGGCTGAACTGGTCGCCCAGGTGCTGGGGAGCGCGGACTCCGCCTACGCCGACGCAGTGCACGCCCGCACCGGCGGCAACCCGTTCTTCGTCCAGGAGCTCGCCCGCTGGCACGCGGCCCGCGGTACGACGTCCACGGAGACGCCGGTCGGCGTACGCCAGGTCCTCGAACGGCGGCTCGCCCGCCTCGAGCAGCACACGTACGACGTACTCGCGGCGGCCGCCGTACTGGGTGAGGACGTGGAGCTCGACCTGCTCGCGGCGGTCGTCGACCGGTCCCGCGCGGACCTGCTCGTCGTCCTGGGTGATGCCGTTGCGGCGCGGTTGGCCGAGGTGGACGTGGAGCGGGTCCGGTTCGCGCACTCGCTGGTGCGGGAGGTGGTGTACGCGGGGCTCGGCGTACATCAGCGGTCGGCGCTGCACCTGCGGGCCGCCGAGTTGCTGGCCGATCGGAACGACGCCGGGCAGGTTGCCGCGCACTGCCGGGCGGCGGGCGCGGTCGAGCGGTCGCGGGAGTTCGCGCTGGCGGCGGCGCGGGAGGCGCAGCGGCAGTCCGGGTACGAGCAGGCGGTTCGGTTCTACCGGTGGGCGGACCTGGACGATCCCGCCGTCCGGCTGGAGCTGGGCGCGGCGCAGGTGCTGACCGGCGAGCTCGCGGCCGGGCGGGAGACACTGCGGGCGGTGGCGCGGTCGACGGACGATCCCGAACTGGTGGCGAGGGCCGTCCTGGCGATGGGCGGCGGGGTCGGCGGGTTCGAGGTGGATCTCGGCGACGAGCAGCAGACCGCCTTGCTGGAGCGGGTCGTACCGCTGTTGCCGGACGATGCGTTGAAGGCCGCGGCCGTGGCGCGGCTCGCACTGGCGCGGATCCCGGCGGATCGCGGGGACGGCCCACGGCAGCTGGCCGACGAGGCCGTCCGACTGGCCCGGGCCGCCGGTGATGCCCGGGCGGAGGTCGCCGCGTTGGCCGCCTGGTGTGACGTGTGCTCCGGGCCGGACCACGTCGCCGAACGGATCGCCGCGGCCGAACGGATGCTGGCGATCGCGACCGGGGACCTGGCATTGGTGCTGCTGGCCCGGCGGCTGCTGGTGGTCGCGCTGCTCGAACAGGGCCGCTTCACCGAGGCCGACGTACAGATCGCCGCCTACGCCCGCGCCGTACTGCCGTTGCGGCTTCCGTTGTACAGCTGGCTGGTGCCGATCTGGCACGGCATGCGGGCGTTGATGTCCGGCCGGCTGGAGACGGCCGCGAGTTGCGTCGCCCAGGCCACGCAGCTCGCCGACGAGGCGGACAGCCCGAACGCGCGGCTGATGGTGTTCGCACTGCGCGCCGCGCACGCCGACCTCACCGGTGTGGTCGAGGAGTTGCGCACGTACGTCGAGACGGTCATGGGTCCTTTTGCCGACAATCCGATGGTCGACGGCCCGTCGGCGTACTACTTCGCCCGGGCCGGTGCGACCGAGGTGGCCCGGGGCATCGTGCGGCGCCGGGCACGCGACGGGCTGGACGCGATCCCCCGGGACGCCGAGTGGCTGGAGTCGCTGGCGTTCCTCGGCGAGGCGGCCCGGGTGCTCGGCGAGCCGGAGGCGGCGCGGCTCGTGTACGACGCGCTCACGCCGTACTCCGAGCTGTGGGTGATCGACGGGGTCGGCGGGGCCTGCCTGGGGACTGTGTCGTTGTTCCTCGGGCGATTGGCGGCGCAGCTCGGCAGGCCGGAGGCGCGGCGGCTGTTGGAGGACGCGCTCGAGGCGCATCGCACAGCCGGGGCGGAAACGCTCGCGGCCGAGACGGAGAAGGCGCTGGCCGAGGTCGGCGTACCACCTGTTCGTGCGGTGGGCGAGGTGGGCGAGCTGCGGTGTTTGGGGGCGAGCTGGGAGGTGACGTGGCGCGGTGTGAGCGCGCACGTGCCTGATTCCAAAGGGATTCGCGATCTGGCCGCGTTGCTGGTCCGGCCGCGGAGTCCGGTGAGTGTTCTCGATCTGTCCGGTCCGGGACGGGTGCAGGGCGCCGATCTGGGGCCGGTGCTCGATCAGCAGGCGCGGACCGCGTACCGGCAACGGTTGCTCGACTTGGAGGAGGAGCTGGCCGAGACGAGCGACCTGGCCCGGGCGGAGCGGCTCCGGGACGAGCGGGACTTCTTGGCGCGGGAGCTGGCCGGTGCGCTCGGGCTCGGCGGGCGGGCGCGGTCCGCAGGCGATCCGGTGGAGCGCAGCCGGAAGGCCGTCTCGATGCGGATCGGCGTTGCGGTGAAGGCGATCGAGCGGGTGCATCCGGCGCTCGGCCGGCATCTGCGGGCGTCGGTCCGGACCGGCCGCCAGTGCGTGTACGAGCCGGAGGACGACGTCACCTGGCACTGCCAGCCGGCACCTGGCGCCTGAGGGGTGACAGCAAACTTAGGGAGGGCGACATGACCACCACAACCGACCAGCGGGCCGCGGAAGCGGCCGAGGCCCTGATGGGGCGTATGTTCGGCGCCGCGCTCGGCGCGGCCGAACTGTTCACGATCTACCTCGGCGACGTGCACGGGATCTACCGGGCGCTCGACGAGGGCGGTCCGGCGACGGCCGCCGAGCTGGCCGAGCGGACCGGCCTCGACCACCGGTACCTGGTCGAATGGCTGCAGTCGCAGTCGATCAGCGGACTACTGACGATCGACGGTACGGACGTGTGGACCGACCGGTTCGCGCTGGCGCCGGGAGTCCGCGAGGCCCTGCTGGAGCCGACGCACCCGGTCTACGCGGGCGGCCTGGCCGCGATCGTGCCGGCGGTCGGCCGGGCGTTGCCGCAGCTGGTCGAGGCATTCCGGACCGGCGGCGGCGTCCCGTACACGGCGTACGGCGAGGAGGCCGTCCGGGCGCAGGAGCTGCTGAACCGGCCAGCGTACGTGAACTCGCTGGCTGCCGAGTGGATCCCGAACGTGCCCGGGCTGCACGACCTGCTGACGAAGGGCGCGCGGGTCGCGGACCTCGGCACCGGCGCGGGCTGGTCCGCGATCGAGCTGGCCAAGGCGTACCCGGCGGTGCACGTGGACGGGTACGACAACGACGAGGACTCGATCAGCCGGGCCCGGCGGAACGCCGCCGAACAAGGGGTTTCCGGCCGGGTCTCGTTCGAGGTCCGCGACATCACCGACGTCGCCGCGGACGGGACGCAGTACGACCTGGTGACGTTCTTCGAGTGCGTGCACGACTTCGCGCATCCCGTCGAGGCGCTGACCGCCGCGCGGACTGCGCTCGCCCCGGGCGGTTCGGTGATCGTGATGGACGAGCACGCCGACGAGGTGCTCGCCGCGCCCGGCGACGAGGTGCAGCGGTTCCTGGCGGCGGCCAGCACGCTGTGGTGTACGCCGCAGGGCCTCGTGGACGCGGACTCCGACGTCGTCGGCGCGATCATGCGGCCGGACCAGCTCCGGCACCTGGCGCAGCACGCCGGCTTCGGCCAGGTCGACGTGCTGCCGATCGAGCACCCGTTCTGGAGGTTCTACCGGCTGACCCCCTGACGGGACCTGGAACAATAGGGGCATGAGCACCCCGAGCAGCCCGTTGCGGCAGCGGATCACGAAGGTCAGTTATCCGTACGTCGCCAAGCTGCACGCCGCGCCGAAGCTGACCCTGCCCGGCATCACGCTGGTGCTGGCGCTGGCCGGGGTGTTCGCGCCCGTCGCCGTCGGGGTGCCGGCGCTCGTGCTGCTCGCGTTGCTGCTCGGCTGGCTCGCGTTCCTGTCCTGGCCGGCGGTGACCGGCGGGCCGAAGTTCCTGCGGATCTTCTCGATCCTGATCATCCTGCTGTTCGCGGTCTCCCGGATCGCGAACAGTTAGGGCCGCCCGAGGCTGTCGTAGGCAGCCTCGACGGCGGCCTCGCGGAGTTCGGAGACCGGCTGGTGGTCGATCATCACCGCGCAGTCGGACAGGCCGCCGAGCGCGACCATGCAGCGGACCACGTCGGACAGCGACGGCTCGGTGCCGATCAGCAGCTCGGCGACCGCGCCGCGCCATTCGATGAACCGGTCGGTGAGCTTCAGCTCGTGCAGGACCGACAGGTCCCGGATCGCGAGCTGGATCATCCCGCGGTGCCGGTAGGACAGGTCGAAGTACGACCCGAGCAGCTCCCGCGGCGGCACCGGCGCGGCCGCCCGTTGGGTGGCGGCGTACGCCTCGAAGTCGGCGATCATCGGCTCGACCAGGCTGTTCAGCAGTTCCTCGCGGGACGCGAAGTGGTAGTACAGCGCGGGCTTGGTGACGCCGAGCCGGTCGGCGATGTCGCGCAGGCTGGTCTGCTGCACCCCCTGGACCGCGAACAGCTCGAGCGCGGCCTGCTGGATCCGCGCCCGGGTGTCTCCGGTGCGTTGTCTCGGCATACCCGGAAGATTATCTGACCTTCCGTTAAGTAAGCCATTGACAATGCCGTCCTCGTTTACTTACCTTCCGATAAGTAAGGAGGATGGGATGAAGATTCTGATCTCCGGCGCCAGCGTGGCCGGGCCGGTGCTCGCCTACTGGCTGCGCCGCTACGGCTTCGAGCCGACCGTCGTCGAACGCACCCCGGCCGCGCGGCACGGGCTCGGCGGGCACGCCGTCGACCTGTACAGCGCGGCCGCCGAGGTCGCCCGCCGGATGGGTTGCTGGGACACGATCGTCGCGGCACGCACCCAGCTCGACTCGATGACCGTCGAACGGTTCGGCCGGCGCCCCGTCGAGGTCGACCTGAGCCGGATGTACGCCGGGATCTCCCGGCAGCACGTGGAGATCCTCCGCGGCGAGCTGACCAGGATCCTGTACGACGCCACCCGCGACAGCGCCGAGTACGTGTTCGGCGACTCGATCGCGGACCTGCACGACGACGGCGAGGGCGTCGACGTCAGGTTCGACTCCGGGCTGCGGCGCCGGTTCGACCTGGTGATCGGCGCCGACGGCCTGCACTCGAACGTGCGGCGGCTCGCGTTCGGGCCCGAGGAAGGGCTGCAGCGTCAGCTCGGCGGCTACCTCGCGGTGTTCTCGATGCCGGACGTGTTCGGCGTCGGCAACCACACGCTCGCGCACTTCTCGGTCGGCAAGCTCGTCGGCGTGTACGGCGTACGCCAGACCGGCCAGGTCCGTGCGGGATTCCTGTTCCGTGGCGAGCTGACGTACGACCATCGCGACAAGGATCAGCAGAAAGCCGTGCTGGTGAAGGAGTTCGGCGACTACGGCTGGAAGGTGCCGCAGCTGCTTGAGTACCTGCCGCAGGCCGAGGACTTCTACTTCGACTCGATCGCCCAGATCACCCTGGACTCATGGGTGGCGGGCCGTGTCGCACTCGTGGGAGACGCGGGCTACTCTCCCGGACCGGCAGTTGGCGGTGGGACGAGCCTGGCTGTCGTGGCGGCGTACGTGCTGGCTGGTGAGCTGGCTGCGGCCGGTCCTGCTGGGCTGCGTAACTACGAGGAGGTGATCCGGCCGCTCGTAGACAACAGCAGGAGGCTCAGCCCCAAAATCATGGGCACGGTGATCCCTAGCAACGCGCTGGCTGTACGGCTGATGCCTGGAGCAGCAGCCACGCTGGCCAAGCTCCCCACGTCGCTGCAGCGCCTCATCTGGTCGCAGAACGCAGTAGGCAAGGTCTTCAGCTCCACAACGCTGCCCGACTACTCAAACCTCCTGCAGCCCGACAGCAGTCAGCCGCTTCCGTAGCCAGGACAGCTCCTTGCCGAGCCGTTTCGCCAATGCCTGTTGGGTTCTGGGCTCCCGCGACCACACGTACACCTCTGACTCCAAGTGGTGCGTCAACGGATGCTCACCACCCACCAACCGCACCAGACAGTCATCCAGTACGCCGGTAGTCGCACTGAGCGGAGGCGGTGGCGCAGAATGCGCGGCCAGGTGCGCATGCATCCGCCAGGCCGCATGGCCCGACAACTGCGACGACTGCGCCACGTCGTCCACACCTGGCCCACCCCACTCACGCACTTGCCGCAAGAACTTCGGTACGCCGAGCTGACCGAGCACGTACCGCCCAGACGCGTCAGACGGATCAACCAGCGTAGGAGCGACCGACAGCTGCGCCTTGACCACGTCAACGCCCGCACGCCACAAGAGCTCGAAAGAATCGGCAGGGTCCTCGAACTGCACCGCCAGATGACACACGTCGAGCCCCAGCCCGATCCGCGACGTACCGCCGTACGGGCTCGAGTAGCGGTCCAGCCACGCCGCAGCCTGCCCGATCATCTCCAGAACGCAGCCAGGCTCGGTTTCAACCGCAATACGGATCCGCCGGCCGGTCCTGGCCTCCGTGCGCGCCAGGTGCTGCTCGACACGGTCGAACGCCTCCCGCGCGGCCCGGTTGCGCGCCCGCGACCACGGCACCCGCCACGCGAGCGGCACGGTCGAGATCGAGCCGTACGACGCATCGTCCGGCAGCAGCTCCGCGAGTACGTCGACCAGGTCGAGCGTGTACCGGAGACGCTCGGGCTCGGTCCAGTCCGGGCAGTACAGGTCGACGCCGGCGGACTTGCCCGTGTGCGGGATGCCGTTCACGGTCACGACTTCCAGCTGGTTGCGGTGCAGCGCGCGACGGAGTTTGCTCAGCGACGCCGGCGAGTTCGCCAGCCGATCGGCCAACCGGTACGGAAACCACAGCCCGACCCCGAGCACCGGTACGTCGAGCGCGGACCGCACCCTCCCGGCGCACTCGTCGAGCCGCGCCACGAGTTCGTCCAGGTCCGCGGCCGGATGCACCGACGCGCAGTACCCCAGATGAACGGTCGAACCATCCCGATGGCGGAACCTCATCAGCACCCCCGGACAGCCACGGAAAGTAAGCACCGTCGAACCTTCCGTGACCTACTAGCAGCGTACGAGCTGCCGCGCGACTAGGTCGCGGGATCCGGCGTGGCGACCAGGTCGCGGGAGCGGTCCGCGACCGCCATCGCGGCCAACGCGGTGGTCAGCGGGACGGCCGCGATGATGCCGAGGCTGCCGACCAGGCCGCGGACGACCTCCATCGCGACCGCCTCGGTGGAGATCACCGACAGCATCGGCAGGTCCTGGATCGCGAACACGAGCAGCACCGGCATCGCGGCACCGGCGTACGCGAGGACCAGGGTGTTCACCACCGAAGCCACGTGCGTACGCCCGATCCGCAGGCCCGCGGACAACAGCTCGCGCCGGCTCGCGGCCGGGTTCGCGGCGGACAGCTCCCACACCGCGGCCGCCTGGGTGACCGTGACGTCGTCGAGCACCCCGAGCGCCCCGATCACCATCCCGGCCACCAGCAACCCGGAAAGGTTCAGGTGCGGCGAGAACGACTGCGCCTGAGTTGCCCCCTCCGCGGCCAGGCCGCTCAACTGCGAGAACCCGGTGAAGAACCAGCCGAGCAACACCGTCAGCCCGAGCGCGGCGATCGTGCCGGCCAGCGCGATCGAGGATTCCGCGTTGATCCCATGGGTCAGGAACACCGCGATCGTCATGATCACCGCACCGCCGACAACCGAGACGAGCAGGGGATTTGAGCCCCTGAGTATCGCCGGCAGGATGAACTGGGTGAGCATCACCGCGGTGACCACGAGCGCGATCAGGGCGGCGAACCCACGCCACCGGGACAGTACGACAACCGCGACCGCGAAGACCACCGCCAGGATCAGCAACGGTCGGATCCGGTCGTGGTCGACATACTGGTACTTCTGGTCCGGTGGTGCGTCCTTCTCGATCGCGAGCATCACCGTCTGACCGACCTCGACCGGGATCGGGGTCCCACCGGCCTTCGGCACCTGGACCGGGACCGCCTTTCCCTTGGCCGCGGTGTTGCTCAGCTTCACCGTGGCCAGGTTGCACTTGTCCCGGGGGTCAGGACAGGCCTTGAGCGCGATGATCTCGCCGCGCGCCGTGCTGGTCTGGTACGACTCGACCTTCACGTCACCGCCCGGCCAGAGCGCAATCAGGGCCACGACCGAGGCCACGATCAGTGGAACCAGCACGGCGGCCACGACGATCCGGACGCGGCGGGCGACGATCGCATCGGAGTTCACCACCGAGGTGTCGACCACATGGTCACCGTGCCCGTGTCCATGTCCATGTCCATGCGAAATGCGGCGGTTGCCTCTGCGGTCGGCACGCCGTCGCCCGACGTTGCGGCTGGCCATCGGCTACTCCCTGTTTTGACAATCAGTTCCAGCTAGAATGAAAATGATTGTCATGAGATCTGGTCTTCGCGCAATTATCGCCGGTGCCGCGACGCTGGCCGTCCTCGCCCTCGCGGGGTGCGGCGCCGCGACCGCCGACGGTCGTGCCGACGGCAAGCTCAGCGTGGTCACGTCGTTCTACCCGCTCGAGTTCATCGCCCGCACGATCGGCGGCGACGCCGTCCACGTGACCACTCTCACCGCCCCCGGCGTCGAGCCGCACGACCTCGAGCTGACGCCGAAGCAGGTCGCCTCGATCGCCGAGGCGAAGCTGGTCGTCTACGAGAAGAACCTGCAGCCGGCCGTCGACGAGGCCGTCGACCAGAACGCCAAGGACGCCGGCTTCGACGTCGCCCCGGCCGCCCAGCTGGAGGACACCGGCGCGGACTTCGAGCAGCACACCGGCGCCGCGCCGATCGCCCACCAGAACAACGCGCTCGACCCGCACTTCTGGCTCGACCCGGTGCGGTACGCCGCTGTCGTCAAGGCGGTCGAGGAGAAGCTCGCGACCGTCGACAGCGCGAACGCGGCCGGGTACCACGAGCGAGCCAAGGCCCTGCTCGCCGAGATCGGCGCGCTGGACACGGCGTACAAGACGGGTCTCGCGCACTGCAAGCTGACGACGTTCGTGACCAGCCACGAGGCGTTCGCCTACCTCGCGAAGCGGTACGGTCTGACGATGATCGGGATCGCCGGGTTCACGCCGGACGCCGAGCCGACGCCGAGCCGGATCAAGGAGGTGCAGGACATCGTGAGGTCCCAGCACGTGACCACGATCTTCTACGAGGAGCTCGTCAGCCCGAAGGTGGCCGACACGATCGCGAACGACGTCGGCGTGCAAACAGCGGTCCTGAGCCCGATCGAGGGCCTGTCGGACGCGAACTCCAAGGACACCTACCTCACGCTCATGCGGCGCAACCTGCAGGAGCTGGAGAAAGCGAACGGCTGCTCGTGACGGCTGACAACGCGGTGAGCGTCGACGACCTGTCGGTGGACCTCGGCGGCCGGCTGATCCTGCGCGGGATCGATCTGCGGATCAAGCAGGGCGAGGTGCTGGCCGTGCTCGGCACCAACGGCTCCGGCAAGTCGACCTTGATCAAGACGATCGTCGGGTTGTTGCCCGCGGCCCGTGGTCAGGTCCGGTTGTTCGGTACGCCGGTCCCCCGGTTCCGCGCGTGGCGCCGGGTCGGGTACGTACCGCAGCGGATCACCGCGGCCGGCGGCGTACCGGCGACCGTGTACGAGGTGGTGTCGTCCGGGCTGCTGTCGAAGCGCCGGATGTTCACGCCGCTCGGTGCCGCCGGCAAGCAGGCGATCGAGGACGCGCTGCAGGTCGTCGACATGGCCGACCGGCGCAAGGACGCGGTCGCGGAGCTGTCCGGCGGGCAGCAGCAGCGGGTGCTGATCGCGCGGGCGCTGGTGTCCGACCCGGACCTGCTGGTGCTCGACGAGCCGACCGCGGGCGTCGACCTGGCCAGCCAGCAGATCTTCGCCGACGCGGTCCGCGAGCGGGTCGAACGCGGTACGACGGTCGTGATGGTGAGCCACGACCTCGGCCCGATGGACGCGCTGATCGACCGCTCGGTGGTGATGCGCCGCGGCCGGATCGTGTACGACGGTCCCCCGCACGCCTCGCAGACCCACGCCCACGTCCACCACTCGCACACCACCGACGACGAACCCGGATGGCTGCCCTCATGACGATGTTCGAGCTGGAGTTCATGCAGCGCGCGCTGATCGCCGGGCTGCTGACCGGGCTGTCCGCGCCGGCCATCGGGACGTACCTGGTGCAGCGGCGGTTGTCGTTGATGGGTGACGGGATCGGGCACATCGCGATCACCGGCGTCGCGCTCGGTCTGCTCACCGGGACGGCGCCGGTGCTGACCGCGGTGATCGTGTCGATCGCCGGCGCGACCGCGATCGAGTTGGTCCGCGCCCGCGGCAAGGCCACCGGCGACGTCGCCCTGGCACTCCTGTTCTACGGCGGTATCGCCGGGGGCGTACTGCTGATCGGCCTAGCCGGTCAGGGCGCCGCGACACTCAACACGTACCTGTTCGGCTCGCTGACCACGGTCTCCCAGAGCGACCTGTACGTCGTTGTCGGCCTGGCGATCGCCGTGCTGGTCATAGCGATCGGCCTGGGCCCGCAGCTGTTCGCGGTGTGCCAGGACGAGGAGTTCGCCCGTACGACGGGACTCCGGGTCCAGCTGCTCAACCTGGTGATCGCCGTGATGGCCGCGGTGACCGTGACCGTGGCCATGCGCACTGTGGGGCTCCTGCTCGTCAGTGCGCTCATGGTGGTCCCGGTGGCGACGGCGCAGCAGATCACACGCTCGTTCCGCAGTACGTTCGTCACCGCATGCGTCATCGGCGTACTGGCGTGTCTGGCCGGCATCGTCACGTCCTACAACGCGAACGTCGCCCCTGGCGCGACCATCGTCGTACTGGCGCTGGCCGGGTTCGTGGTGGCGGCCGCGGTCGGGACGCTGCTGCGACGGCGGTCCGCGCGGCCGCTGGCCGACGAGGAGCCCGAGATCGGCGTACCGGCGCCGGCACCGCATGTGGTGAGCGCAGGGCACCCGCACGCGCACAACCAGGAGTGCGGTCACAAGAAGGTCGAGCACGGGGACCATGTCGACTACGTCCACGACGGTCACCTGCACGCGGCACACGGTGATCACTGGGACGAGCACTGATTTGCCGACTTCTGAGAGAATTGCCGGCGACAGGGAGATGACAGGAGGAACGGTGGCTATCGGAACACGCTCGACCCGTCAGCGCGCGGCGGTCGCGCACGCGCTCGACCAGATCGACGACTTCCGGACCGCCCAGGAGATCCACCTGGAGCTCCGGTCGGCCGGTGAGGCCGTCGGCCTGACCACCGTCTACCGCACCCTGCAGGCACTCGCGGACTCCCGCGAGGTCGACGTGCTGCGCACCGCCGACGGCGAAACGGCCTACCGGCGCTGCTCGAAGGGCCATCACCACCACCTGGTCTGCCGCAGCTGCGGCCGCACCGTCGAGGTCGAGGGCCCGGCCGTCGAACGCTGGGCCGACAAGGTCGCCGCCGAGCACGGCTATGCAGACATCAGCCACACCCTGGAGATCTTCGGCACCTGCGCCGACTGCCAGAAATGAGTGACGCAGGTCACCTTTGCCTTTGAGCGCGCTCGAAGGCATACCGTCGGAGACGTGAACACGACAGAGCTGCTGGACCGCCGCGCTGCGATCGCCGCGTACAACCCGGAGCTGGAGCCGGTGGATCCCGACCTGCTCTGTCTGCTGGAGCTGCCGGACGACCTGCCCGACGACCTGTCGATCGCGGAGGCCGCCGAGCTCACCGGGCTGACCGCCCACACCCTGCGGTACTACGAGCGCGTCGGCCTGGTCGACGTACGCCGCGACGCCGCCGGGTACCGCAGCTACGGCCGGCGGGCGATGTCGCGGATCGTGTTCGTCAGCCGGCTGCGCGCCTCCGGGATGTCGATCGGCGCGATCAGCCACTACCTGGAGCTGGTCGTCGAGGGCGAGCACACCGCACCCCAGCGGCTCGCTCTGATGCAGGAGCATCGCGAACGCATCAACCGGCAGCTGCGAGAGCTCCAGCTCGCTCTTGCGGTCACCGACTACAAGATCGCCGCGTACGGCGGCACTGCCGCTCCGTAACACCTACTGGATTCAGCCGACCGTCGCGCACGGCTCGGCCGGCTTGTGATGGGAGAAAACAGATGAAACTGGGTAGCCAAGGCGCCGAGGTCAGCCGGCTCGGCCTCGGATGTATGGGGATGAGCTTCGCGTACGGCACCGCCGACGACAACGAGTCGGTCGCGACCCTGCACCGGGCGCTCGACCTCGGCATCACGTTCCTCGACACCGCCGACATGTACGGCTTCGGCGCCAACGAGGAGCTGGTCGGCCGGGCGATCGCGGACCGCCGCGACGAGGTGTTCCTGGCGACCAAGTTCGGCATCACCGGCGACCCGCGGAACCCGGCGGTGCGCGGCATCAACGGCTCGCCGGAGTACGTCCGGTCAGCGATCGACGCGTCGCTGCAGCGGCTCGGCGTTGACCACGTGGACCTCTACTACCAGCACCGGATGGACCCCGGCGTACCCGTCGAGGAGACCGTCGGCGCGATGGCGGAGCTCGTCCAGGCCGGGAAGGTCCGGTACCTCGGGCTGTCCGAGGCGTCCGCGGAGACGATCCGGCGGGCGCACGCCGTACACCCGATCACCGCCGTCCAGTCCGAGTGGTCGCTGTTCAGCCGGGACATCGAGGAGTCGGTGCTGCCGGTACTGCGGGAACTCGGCATCGGGGTGGTGCCGTACTCGCCACTCGGGCGCGGCATGCTCACCGGCGCGCTGCCGGCGGAGCTCGCGGCCGACGACTTCCGCCGTACGCTGCCGCGCTTCGCCGGGGACAACCTCGACGCCAACCTGAAGCTGGTCGAACAGATCCGCGCGGTCGCGGCCCGGTACGACGCGACGCCGGGGCAGGTCGCGCTCGCCTGGGTGCTTGCGCAGGGCAACGATGTCGCGCCGATCCCGGGAACGAAGCGGCGCAAGTACCTCGAGGAGAACTGGGCCGCCGTCGACGTCGAGCTGTCCGCGGCCGACCTCGAGGCACTCTCGACGCTGGCTCCGGCCGGCACCCGGTACGCCGACATGACCTGGGTCGCCGGGCAGACCGCACCGCAGAGCTGATAAACTGCTCGCAGTAAGCCTTCCTACCGGATTCTTCCGGCGGAAGGCTTTCTGCGTTTCTGGACCCCTTTGTGAGGAGACCTATGTCCGACCTGGTGGTGCGCCGCGCGCAGGCGTCCGACCGCATCCTGATGGAGCGACTGTGGCTGATGTTCCGCCACGACCTGTCCGAGTTCCAAGGCCAACTGCCGCGCCCCGACGGCAGCTACCGCAGCGAGTGGCTCGAGAAGGTCCTGACCGGTGACCCGGAGTGGGCCGGTTACCTGATCTCGCTCGGCGAAGTACCGATCGGGTTCTGTTTCATGCGGGCGCTGCAGCAGCCGGTGCACGTACTGAACGCGTTCTTCATGGTCCGTCCGGCTCGGCGCCGCGGGTACGGGCTGCAGGCGGTGCAGGAGGTGCTGTCGCACCACCCCGGTCCGTGCGACGTCGCGTTCCAGGGCAACAACGAGAAGGCGGTCCGGTTCTGGCAGCGGGTCGCGACCGAGGTCTCCGGGGACGTGTGGACCCAGGAGGAGCGCCCGATCCGCGGCAACCCCGACGCGACGCCCGATCTGTGGATCTCATTCAAGGTCTAGCGGCAGTCCGAAGTACTCGAACAGTTCCTGGTCGAAGAAGACCACGTTGTGCGTGATGCCGGCCTTGGCGACGGTGAACACCTGCAGGCTGTGCGCGTGGAACCGCCCGTCGTCGCCGCGGACGTAGGCGCCGATCGCCGGCTGGTCGTTCGCGACCGTCGGCAGCAGTCGCCAGGCCGGACCGCGCATCGCGTACACGCGGGCCATGAACTCGCCGTACGCGTCGCGGCCGACGTACCACAGCGGGGCCGGCGGCATCTCGAGGACGACCCGGTCGGTGAGCAGCCGGGTCAGGCCGCTGACGTCGGCGGCCTCGAACGCGCGGATGTAGTCGTCGATGACGGACTTGATCTCGCGGTCGTCGGGCTCGTCGACGTCGTCCTCGGTGATACCGATCTCGGCGAGCTTGGCGCGCGCCCTCTGCAGCGCGCTGTTCACGCTCGCCGAGGTCGTCTCGAGCGCCTCGGCGATGTCCGCGACCGGCCAGTCGAGGACGTCGCGCAGGACGAGGACCGCCCGCTGCCGGGCCGGGAGGTACTGCATCGCGGCGATCAGCGCCAGCCGCAGACTCCCCTGCGCGACCATCGCCGCCGCCGGGTCGGTCGGGAACGGCTGCAGCCACGACACGTCCGTCGACAGCTCGATCGGCGCCTGCGCGTCCTCGGACACACTCACCAGCCCGGACGGCAACGCCCGCCGGCCCTTGCCCTTGAGAGCGGTCAGGCAGGCGTTGGTCGCGATCCGGTAGAGCCAGGTCCGCATCGACGCCCGCTGCTCGTCGTACGTGTCGGCGGCCCGCCACGCCCGGAGCAGGGTCTCCTGCACGAGATCTTCCGCGTCGTGGATCGAGCCGAGCATGCGGTAGCAGTGCACCACCAGCTCGTGCCGGTGCGGCTCGGTCATCCGGTCGAAATCGTCACGGTCCATCATCAGCCTCCTGCAGGTACGTACTGCGCGACCTCACCAAAATCATCGGTCCAGCACCGATGAATCCGGCGGACCTGCCAGGTATACCCCGATGTCCCGTGCAGACGAGGGAGAAACCTGATGACCGCACTGATCGACCGTCCCGTGGCAACCCGTCGTGGGCTGATGCTCGCCGTCCTGCTGCTCGGCCAGTTCATGGCCTTGCTCGACACGTCCATCGTCAACGTCGCGATGCCGGCCGTCGGCGCCGGCCTGCACGCCTCCGGCGCCTGGCTGCAGCTCGTCGTCGGCGGCTACCTGGTCGCGTACGCGATGACGCTGATCACCGGCGCCCGGCTGGGCGACCTGTACGGCCGCCGCCGGATGTACCTGACCGGCGCGGTCCTGTTCACGCTCGCCTCGCTCGGCTGCGGCCTGGCGCCGGCGATCCTGCCGCTGGTGCTGTTCCGGTTCGTCCAGGGCGTCGCCGCGGCGATCATGGTGCCGCAGATCATCAGCCTGATCCAGGCCCACTTCGCCGGACCGGCCCGCGCCAAGGCGTTGTCGGCGTACGGCGTGACGCTGTCCGCCGGCCAGGTCGCCGGGCTGATCGCGGGCGGCCTGCTGGTCGGCGCGAACCTGCTCGGCTCCGGCTGGCGCCCGGTGTTCCTGGTCAACGTCCCGGTCGGCATCTGCCTGGCGATCCTGGTTCCGCGCTCGATCCCGGCGGATCGCCCCGCGGCGGCGCGGCGCCTCGACCTCACCGGGCTGGCGTTGTCGACCTGCGCCGTACTGCTGCTGGTGCTGCCGGCGGTCGTCGGGCACGAGATCGGGTGGCCGCTGTGGACCTTCGGCTGTATGGCGGCCGGCGTCGTGCTCGCGGTGGTGTTCGTCCGGTTCGAGCGGCGTACGGCGGACCCGTTGCTCAACCTCGAGGTGCTGCGCGCGCGGGGGTTGCCGGCCGGGCTGGTGACGATGGTGTGCACGGTGCTGGCGCTCGGCGGGTTCCTGTTCGCGTTCACGCTGCACCTGCAGACCGAGCTCGGCGAGTCGGCGATGCGGGCCGGGCTGACCTGGCTCCCGTTCGCCGTCACCTTCGGGCTGGTCGGGTACTTCTGGCGGATCGTCCCGGCCCGGCTGCAGCACCTCGTCGTACCGGCCGGCCTCGTGCTGTGCGCCGTCGGGTACGCGGGCGTCGGGTCGTTCCGCTGGCCCGCGATGGTGGTGGCGGGCGCGGGCATGGGGCTGGCCGCGAGCCCGCTCGTCACCCAGTCGCTGGTCAACGTGCCGCTGCCCCGCGCCGCCGACGCGAGCGGCATCCTCACCACGGTGATGCAGCTCGGCCAGGTCGGCGGCGTCACGATCTTCGGCACGGTCTACCTGTCGACGCACTCGTTCCCGCTGACGCACTGGGCCGTCGCGCTGATGGCGGCGACCGGCATCGTCGCCGCCACGTTCCTGGCTAGAACAGTACGACCGAGCGCAGTACGTCGCCGTGGTGCATCTTCGTGAACGCGTCCTCCACGTCCTCGAGCCCGATCGTCTCCGACACGAACCGGTCCAGCGGCAGCCGGCCCTGCAGGTGCAGGTCGACCAGCATCGGGAAGTCGCGGCTCGGCAGGCAGTCGCCGTACCAGCTGGACTTCAGCGAACCGCCGCGGCCGAAGAAGTCCAGCAACGGCATCTCGAGCCGCATCTCCGGCGTCGGTACGCCGACCAGCACGACCGTACCGGCCAGGTCGCGGGCGTAGAACGCCTGCTTCCAGGTCTCCGGGCGACCGACCGCGTCGATCACCACGTCCGCGCCGAACCCGCCGGTCAGCTCCTGCACCGCCTCGACGACCCCGTCGTGGTCGAGGCCCGTGGAGTTGATCGTGTGGGTGGCGCCGAGCTCCTTCGCCGTGCCCAGCTTGCGTTCGTCGAGGTCGAGTGCGATCACCTTCGCCGCCCCGGCGAGGCGCGCGCCGACCACGGCCGCCGTACCGACTCCGCCGGCACCGATCACCGCGACCGTGTCGCCGCGGCCGACGTTGCCGGTGTTGATCGCGGCGCCGAGGCCGGCCATCACTCCACAGCCGAGCAGACCGGCCACCTCGGGCTTCGCCGCCGGGTCCACCTTCGTGCACTGCCCGGCCGCGACCAGGGTCTTCTCGGCGAACGCCCCGATGCCGAGCGCCGGGCTCAGCTCGGTGCCGTCGTTCAGCGTCATCTTCTGCTGGGCGTTGTGCGTGTTGAAGCAGTACCAGGGCCGCCCGCGCAGACAGGCGCGGCAGTTCCCGCAGACCGCCCGCCAGTTCAGTACGACGAAGTCACCCGGCTGTACGTCGGTGACGCCGTCGCCGACCGCCTCCACGATCCCCGCCGCCTCGTGCCCGAGCAGGAACGGGAACTCGTCGTTGATCCCGCCCTCCCGGTAATGCAGGTCCGTGTGGCAGACCCCGCAGGCCTGCACCTTCACGACCGCTTCACCGGGACCGGGGTCCGGGATCGTGATCTCCTCGATCGTCACCGGCGCACCCTTGCCCGCCGCCACCACACCACGCACCGTCTGAGCCATACGCCCGAACCTAACCTCCAGGGCCTACCGGCGTACACCCTGCTGTCCACCGGTCGGGGGACAACCAGTCCGTCGGCCGGTGCTCCCGGCGACCCCGGGTCCGGCGGGAGAGTTGAGGCATGGAGAACGACAACGCAGTGAGGGTGCGCGGCCTGGTCAAGCGGTATCCGGACAAGGTCGCGGTCGACGGTGTCGATCTGGACATCCACCGGGGCGAGGTCTTCGCCCTGCTCGGCCCGAACGGGGCCGGTAAGACGACCACCGTGGAGATTCTGGAGGGGTATCGCCACGCCGACGAGGGACAGATCGACGTACTCGGCTCGGACCCGGCGCACGCCGACCGGGTCTGGCGGTCCCGGATCGGGATCGTCGCCCAGACCACCCGGGACGAGGCCGTGCTGTCGGTCGCCGAGATGGTCACGCACTTCGCCGGCTACTACCCGAACCCGCGCGACCCCGACCAGGTGATCGCCGCGGTCGGCCTGGAGGAGAAGCGCAAGGCCCGGGTCCGCAGCCTGTCCGGCGGCCAGCGCCGCCGGCTGGACGTCGCGCTCGGCGTGATCGGCAACCCGGAACTGCTGTTCCTGGACGAGCCGACCACCGGGTTCGACCCGGAGGCGCGCCGGCAGTTCTGGACCCTGATCGAGGAGCTCCGCACCGAGGGCACCACGATCCTGCTCACCACCCACTACCTGGACGAGGCCGAACACCTGGCCGACCGGGTCGGCGTGATCGCCGACGGCAAGATGATCGAGGTCGCGACGCCGGAGACCCTCGGCGGCCGCGGCGCCCGCACCGCGCGCGTCTCCTGGCTCGCCGCGGACGGCCAGCACGAAGTACGCACGGACCATCCGACCGCCGAGGTCGCGCGGCTGATGGCGGAGTACGGCGGTGCGGAGGTACCGGAGCTGGAAGTCCGCCGGCCGAGCCTGGAAGACATCTACCTGGAACTGATCGGGTCGGTCACCACCGCCCCGGTACTGGAAGGAGCCTCGAAGTGAGCGCCGTACTCCCCTCGCCCTTGAAGGTCGGGCTGTCCCGCACCGGGATCGAGGTGAAGGAGTTCTTCCGCGAACGTGAGCAGCTGATCTTCACGTTCTTCTTCCCGATCATCTTCCTGGGCATCTTCTCCGCCGTGTTCAGCGGCACCGACTTCTCCGGCGGGGTCACCGCCGCGACCTACTTCACTCCGGGGATGATTGCCTCCGGCATCTTCCTGACCAGCTTCCAGTCGCTCGCCATCGCGATCGCGATCGAGCGCGACCAGGACGTGCTGAAGCGGCTCCGTGGTACGCCGATGTCGCCGCAGTCGTACTTCATCGGCAAGATCGGCATGGTCCTGATCACCTCGATCCTGCAGTTCGCGCTGCTGCTCGCGATCGCCGGCCTCGCGCTCGGCGTCGACATCCCCACCTCGCCGGCCAAGTGGCTGAACTTCCTGTGGATCTTCGTCCTCGGTACGGCGTCCGGGTCGGTCCTCGGGATCGCGTTCTCCGTCGTACCGAAGTCCGGCCGGGCCGCGTCCGCCGTCGTCACCCCGGTGGTCCTGCTGCTGCAGTTCATCTCCGGCGTGTACTTCGTCTACAGCAGCCTGCCCGCCTGGATGCGGACGGTCGCGGAGTTCTTCCCGCTGAAGTGGCTCGCGCAGGGCATGCGGTCGGTGTTCCTCCCCGACGGCTTCCAGGTGCACGAGCCGGGCGGGTCCTGGCAGCTCGGCACCGGCGCGATCGTACTCACGGTCTGGCTGGTCGTCGGCCTCTTCCTCGCCCAGCGGCTGTTCCGCTGGACCCGGCGGGACGCCGGCTGATGGACGGGCTCCCCGCGCGGCGTGCTGCCGAGGAGCCCGCTACGCCGGTTTGGAGCGGGCCGCGGCTGTGGATCCTCGTGTGGAGGAAGATAGGGTCCGTGCAGAACTCACGCGGCGCCGGGCAGCCGATCTGGACCCGGACGCTGGCCGGCTGGCACATCGTGTTCTGGGTGCTGCTCGGGATGACGCTCGGGCTGTCGTTCCTCGGTCACCTCGGCACCGCTCGCCAGGCGGTCTACGTCGGTACGGTCCTGGTCCTCGGGTCGGCGTACCAGTTCATCGGCCTGCCGGCGATCCGATCCCGGCGGCGGCTCCCGTCGTACACGTACCGGCTGGTGCTGATCGCCTGCCTCGCGACGCTGATCGGGATCTACCCGCAGTCGGTGTTTCTGATGTTCATCGCGTCCGCGCAGATCTGGCTGCTCTGCGAGGACCTGCGCGAAGGCATCGGGCTGAGCGTGCTGCTGGTGCTCGCGGTCGGCACGGCGCAGCTGTGGAGCGCGGGGTGGGGCTGGACCGCGTTCTGGGAGATCCTGCCCTGGATGCTGGTCAGCCTGGTGGTCAGCCTGCTGTTCGGGATCTGGATCGAGAAGGTGATCACGCAGAGCCAGCAGCGCGCGGAGCTGATCGAGCAGCTCGAGTCCGCCCGCGACGAACTCGCCGAGGCGCACCACAGCGCCGGCGTGATGGCCGAGCGGGAGCGGATGGCGCGGGAGATCCACGACACGCTCGCGCAGGGCATGACCTCGATCGTGATGCTGACCCAGGCCGCCGCCGCCGAGCTTTCCCAGGGCGGCGCGAGTGTTGCGGCCCGGCTGGCGGCGATCGAGGACACCGCCCGGGAGAACCTCGCCGAGGCGCGGGCGCTGGTGGCCGCGTTCACCCCGGTCGCGTTGTCGGAGGCGACCTTGACCGAGGTACTGCGGCGGCAGGCGGAGCGGTTCGCCGCCGAGACCGGGGTCGACGTACGGGTCTCGCTCGACCTGCCGGACGACGAGGTGGCGGCGCTGCCGCAGGCGCAGCAGGTGGTGCTGTTGCGGTCGGCGCAGGAGGCGCTGGCCAACGTCCGCAAGCACGCGGCCGCGACGCAGGTGCTGATCACGCTCGGGCTGTCGGACGGCGGCGTCTGGATCGAGATCCGCGACGACGGATCCGGGTTCTCCCCCGGCGTGGCCTCGACCGGCTTCGGCCTGAACGCGATGCGCGGGCGGGTCGAGGAATCGGGCGGTACGGTCCAGATCGACAGCGCTCCCGGGCACGGGACGCGCGTACAGGTGCTGATCCCAGCAGTGCAGGAGGATGTGTGATCCGGGTTCTGGTGGTCGACGACCACCCCGTGGTGCGGTCCGGGCTGTCCGGCATGTTGTCGGTGACCGAGGACATCACGGTGGTCGGCGAGGCCGGCGACGGTTCCGAGGCGCTGGCGCTGGTCGCGTCGACCGCGCCCGACGTCGTACTGATGGACCTGCGGATGCCCCGGATGGACGGGGTCGCCGCGACCGGGGCGATCGTGTCCACGTACCCGTCGACCCGGGTGCTGGTGCTGACGACGTACGACACCGACACCGACATCCTGCACGCGGTCGAGGCGGGCGCCGCCGGGTACCTGCTCAAGGACACCCCGCACGCCGAACTCCTGAACGGCATCCGCGCCGCCGCCCGCGGCGAAACGGTCCTCGCGCCACCGGTCGCCGCCCGGCTGATGTCCCGCCTCCGTACACCGGCCGCGCCCGCGGCGGCACAACCGTCACCCCGCGAACTCGAAGTACTCGCCGCGGTGGCGCGGGGGCTCAGCAACGCCGAGATCGGCCGCGAACTGTTCATCGGCGAAGCAACGGTGAAGACCCACCTCCAACGCCTCTTCGCCAAACTGGACGTCGACGACCGCACCCGCGCGGTCACCGTCGCCATCGAACGCGGCCTGCTCCCGTCCCCCGGCCGCTGACCCGCGGCCTACTCGCCGCGGCCGGGTGCCGATCCCTGGGTGTGACCCTGCATGAACCGGATCCGCGGGTCCTGCGCACCGTCCGGCTGCTGCGCCGCCTGATCGCCGGCCTGCTCCGCCTCGGTCGTCGGGTTCGTCCCGGCCCGGACCGCGTTCGCCAGCTCGGCCGTCCGGTTCGCCTCGTCGATGCCGTACTGCGCCGCGCCGTTGACATCGACCATCCTCCGGTCGATGCCCTCGCGCACGTCGACCAGCCCCTCGCGCGCCCCGCCGATGTCGGCCGTCAGCGAGTTCCCGACGTCCCGTACCGCGGCCGAATGCTGCCCGCCACCGACCTGCAGCGACGTCTGCTCGAACCGGAACGCCGTCTGCCGGGCGGTGTCCAGCCGGTCGTACGCCGTCTTCAGGCCGGCGTCCGTCTGGGTGGTGAGGTTCTTGAGGTGGGTCAGCCTGGCCCGCAGCCCTTCCGACGTCTCGGACCTGCCGTACTCCGGGAACTGTTCGAGCGTGTCCACATCCCGCAGCGCCTGATCGAGACCCGCGGAGCTCCCGGCCAGGTCCTCGTGGAAGACGGTCAGCTCACGCTGCGCGGCACCGATCCGCGACCCCAGATCGCCGGCGTCCTGCTGCGCCGTACCGAACGACCGCTTGACCTGGTCGTCGGCCTCCTGCCAGCGGGTCATGTCGCCGCGGTCCTGGGTCCTGGACGCGATCCGGCCCTGCGCCTCGGCCTCGGCCTCGGCCTGCTGGACCCGGCCGCCGTCGGCGCGCAGCGTGCCGACGTCCTCCAGCCGCCGGTCCAGCAGGCGACCGTAGTTCCTGTCCTGCAGGTCGTCGGCCACCCGGTCGAGGGTCGCGCGGGCCCGGCTCATTGCCTGCGCGACCCGGTCGGTCAGGGTCGCGATGTCCCGTTCGTTCGCCATCAGTGCTCGCCCTTCGCCCGTTCCTCCGCCGCCAGGCGGTCGTCCTCGGCCAGACCGGCGCGCAGCTCCGCGGCCACTCTCCGGACCTGCTCCTGCGCGGCCTGTAGCTCCCGCTCGACGATCTGCTGCGGGGTCTCGTCCGTCGGCTGGTCCTGCACGCTCTGTCTCCCGTTCATGTCGTTGACATCTGCAACGAGACTAGACGCCGCGGGGTCGAATTCCGTTCCGTACCGGGGTCAGCTGAGAGGACCCTCAGCCGGCGCGCCCACCTCGTTCGGTACGGCGCCGCCGTACCGCCGGTCGCGCTGCGCGTAGATCTCGATCGCCCGCCACAGGTCCCGCCGGTCGAAGTCCGGCCAGAGCGTGTCCAGGAACACCATCTCGGCGTACGCCAGCTGCCACACCAGGAAGTTGCTGGTCCGCTGCTCCCCCGACGACCGCACGAACAGGTCGACCTCGGGGATGTCCGGCGCGTACAGGTGCCGGGCGATCGTCTGCTCGGTGATCCGGTCCGGCTTCAGCTTGCCGACGGCAACGTCACGGGCGATCGACCGCATCGCGTCCGCGATCTCCGCCCGGCCGCCGTAGTTCACACAGAACTGCAGCGTGATCGTGTCGTTGTCCTTGGTCCGCTCCTGCGCGTACTCGAGCTCGTCGATCACGCTCTTCCACAACCGCGGCCGGCGCCCCGACCACACCACCCGCACCCCCATCGCGTCCAGCTCGTCCCGCCGCCGGTGGATGACCTCCCGGTTGAACCCCATCAGGAACCGGACCTCCTCCGGCGACCGCGCCCAGTTCTCGGTCGAGAACGCGTACGCCGAGATGTACTTCACCCCGATCTCGATCCCGCCCTTGATCACATCCAGTAACGAAGCCTCCCCCGCCCGATGCCCCTCGGTCCGCGCCAGCCCCCGCTGCTTGGCCCACCGCCCGTTCCCGTCCATCACGATCGCCACATGCCGAGGCACCAACTCCTTCGGCACCACCGGCACCCGAGCCCCCGAAGGATGCGCCTCAGGCGCCACCACAACCTTCTCCCCCCGCTCCCCGAGCCCCCCGGCCCCCCGATTCCCCGACCCACGACCCCGACGACGACCAATAGGCGACATATCCCGCAGTCTCCCACCCCCACCCCCTGCAACAACCTGCAACCTGTGGATAACCCCCTTCCCGAACACCCTCCGTATGCAACCCTTAACCCACCCCCACGATCGGAGCCCCACCCCATGCCCCGCCGACCGGCCTCCCTCCTCACCACCGCCGCCCTCTGCGCCCTCCCAGCGCTAACCGCGTGCCAGGGCTCCCCCGAAGCCGGCCACCCGAACACGACCCCCACGTCGAGCACGACCACCCCCACCCCCACGGCCCCGTCAACACCAACCTGGACCGCTGAAGAACAAGCCGCCATCACGGCCGCCAAAGCCCGGTATGCCGTCGTGACCGCCGCCATCGACCAGACCTTCAGGAATCCGGCGGCGCTGAATCGACCGGCGCTCGAGAAGGCCGGCCTGAGCGGCGAATGGATCATCACGATCATCGAGCAGGCGCGAACGTTGGTGAGCAACGAGTTGTACGTGACGGGGAATGTACAGATCGCAAAAACAACGGTGGTCTCCGTAAAGCTGAAGCAGGCACAACCGGAAGTCGTCCTCCTGAACTGTCTCGACAGTTCAAAGCAGGTCATGAGATTCAAGAGCAACGACAAGCCGGTGCCGTCGGGGGCCGGCGATGGAACCCGCCGGCAAGTCAGCTCCCAACTGCGCTTTGCTCCGGACACAGGTAATCAGCAGCGATGGTTTCTCATCTCCGACAAGGACAAGGGACCGTGCTGAGGCAGGCCAGACCCGGTTTGCTCGTCGCGGCGGTATCGCTGCTCAGCGTACTTCTGTGCACAGGCGCTGCCATCGGATGGCGGGCACCAGATACCCCTTCACCTGGACCGGGCTACAAGTGGATATGCATTGGCAACTTCTGCCAGTGGAAACTTGTCGGCCAGAAGACCACAACAGCCACGCCGACTGTGCCTGGAACGCCCGGAACGCACGGCAAAACGACTGCCGTCGAATGCAAGTTCCACGGCGGGTTGGTGCCATGCGTGGATCCAGAACTCGGGGCCTGGTCCAATAGCCACCAGTGCTACATGAAACGGGAGACACCTCAACCGCCGCCTGATGATTACCGATGGCAGGGACACACGGGCGGAACCGTCTGGGCATGTACCCGCGAACAGGGCTACGACCAAGGCCGGCACATCGTGACCGAGTGGGTGTGGCTGCCCGGCCGGCCGGACACCGTCGTCATCGACCCGGTGACGCTCGCGTACGAGGCGATTGCCGAAATGAATCTCGAGCCGCCACAGATCAAAACCGCCCCTGGTGCAGGCCAGATCGGCCTCGTGAACATGCCGGTCTGGATGTGGGTCACCAAGAGCGAGAACACCTGGGGCCCGATCGTTCGCAGGGCGAGTGTGCCAGGGCTGTCCGTTACCGCGACCGCGCAGGTCAAGGCGATCAACTGGTCGATGGGCGACGGCAAGACAGTGCGATGCGAAGGACCCGGCACGCCGTACAGCAAGGCAATGGGCACGAAGGCATCCCCGACCTGCGGGCATCGGTATGCGAAGACTTCTCACAAACTCCCGAACTGTAAGTATCCCGTGACGGCGGTCGCGCAGTGGGACATCACCTGGCAAAGCACACTCGGCGACACCGGCCAGATCAACATGACCCAGCAAGCCGCGACACAACTACGCATCGGCGAAGCAGTCCCGGTGCTCGTCGACCCTGCGGGTGGGCAGGACAGCGCGGGCTCGGGCTGTTGATGACCGTGGAGCTTCAGCTTCCGGGGCGGGGTGCAAGGGTCTGAACGCGACACTCGATCGCGGACGGTGACGGCCTTGATCGAGAGCAGGAGCTTCGTGCGTTGGCGCAGAAGTTGAACACCGCCGCACCGGAACACCAGCGGAGGACGTCGCCGATGCTGACGGCGAACCGGCGCGGGACACGAAGTACACGGCACTCGAAAGGTGCTTAGGGAGCACCGAACCTCCGGCTACGACGCCAAAGGCGCGGAAGTCGATTGGTGGGGCGGAGAAGCGTCCGCTCGCTGATCCGGCCGCTTGAGCTTGCCCTCGGCAAACGTCACGCGCGACCGACCCACCTGCAGCAACCTGCAACCTGTGGACAACCCCACTCCCCGAACACCCTCCGTATGCAACCCTTAACCCACCACCCCTCCACGATCGGAGCCGCACCCCATGCCCCGCCGACCGCTACTCGTAGCCGCCGTCACGCTCAGCACCCTCACCCTGCTGACCGCCTGCACCGGCTCCCCCGAAGCCGGCCGGCCCAACACAAGCCCACCCATCACAACCTCGGCGACGCCCAGCGCCACACCGTCACCCACGCCCTCGGCACCGCAATGGACGGCCGAACAGCAGACCGCCATAGCTGCCGCCAAGAAGCAGTACTCGACCGCTCGCGCCGCGATCGACGCCGCCCTGGCAGCACCGACCAAAGCAGATCGAACCAAGCTTGAGAACGCCGGTAACGGGGGCGCCTGGATCACGACCGTCCTGGAAGACATCCTCGATTTTCAGGATTCCGGATGGTACGCATCCGGCCGTACGAAGATCACCAGTCTGCAGGTATCGTCCGTAAACCTCAAACTGGAGCAGCCCGAGGTGCGATTGATCAACTGCATCGACACTTCGGCAGTCGTCATCCGGTCCCAGGCCGACAATAAACCGGTGACTGCCGGCGCCGAAGGGAGCAAACGCCAAAAGGTTTCGTCCCGCGTGGTCTACGCTCCATCGGCGACCGGCGAGAAGCGCTGGTGGTTAATTGCAGAGCAGGAACTCGGCGCATGTTGAAGGGCATCCGCGAGTTTGCTGCGGCGATGACAATCTTCCTCGCATTGACAACCTGCCCGCAGTTCGCGGCCGCCGACCAACCGCGCAAACCTCCACCCGGCCCGGGTTATGTTTGGAAATGCATCAAGGCAGTGCACTACTGTGACTGGTTTCTCAGATCGTCTACCCACAAGCCCGGGACAGGTAAGCCCGGAGACAAGCCGCGGCAAGTCGGGCGACGAGTTTGCCATCTGCCTGGCGGCGGGCCGCAGGCCTGCTCCTCCGTGCTGGGCGAATGGTCGAACAGCGAGCAGTGCTACATGCGACGTGAAGAGCCTCAGCCTCCCTTCAGCGACTATCGCTGGCAGGGACACACCGACGGCAGCCTGTGGGCGTGCGTACGCGAGCAGGGCTATGACAAGGGCAAGCACATCGTCACGAAATGGGTGTGGCTGCCTGGCAAGCCAACCGTCGTCGTCGATCCACTGACCCTCGTGCACGAGGCGATCGCGGACATGCACCTCGCACCGCCAGTGATCAGAACTGCTCCCAACACCAACCAGATCGGTTTGGTCAACATGCCGGTCTGGATGTGGGTCACCAAGAGCGAGAACACCTGGGGCCCGATCGTTCGCAGGGCGAGTGTGCCAGGGCTGTCCGTTACCGCGACCGCGGAGGTCAAGGCGATCAACTGGTCGATGGGCGACGGCAAGACAGTGCGGTGCGAAGGGCCCGGGACGCCATACAGCAAGGCGATGGGCACGAAGGCGTCGCCAACCTGTGGGCATCGGTATGTGACGACTTCGCGCAAGCTCCCGCATTGCAAGTATCCGGTGACTGCGGTTGCTCAGTGGGACATCACCTGGAAGAGCACACTCGGCGACCCCGGCCAGATCGGTATGACGCAGCAGGCCACAACGCAACTGCGCATCGGGGAAGCTGTGCCGGTGCTCGTCGATCCGAATGGTGCCGGCGCGACTGCATCTTCGGCGGGTGGCTGCTGATTCGCCGCAAAACCGCAGTCCGCACTCCTGTATCGCACCTCGTCAGTCGCGGCGTGCAGAAGCAAGTCCGCTGAGTTATCCACAGCGTCGAGATGTGGGAGGCACTGCGAGTGACTAGCGTTTACGACATGTTTCAGCCTACGACGGACGCTCGGATCTACCTGCTCGAGGATCAGGACCGGCGGATCACCCCGGGAGGGCCTGCGGTCATCGGGCCGGACGGCGTACGCCAGGATATTCCGCCGGCGGTGTACCGGGTGCTGCAGCATGTGCTCGAGGCCCTGCGGGCCGGACGCGCGGTCAAGGTCAGCCCGCTGCGGACCGAGCTGCCCATCGATGAGGCGGCGGACGCTCTCGCAATCGCGCGCGACGTCCTGCGCAAGCATGTCGGCGCAGGCGAGATTCCGTTCCGATCGACAGAGTACGTCGACTGGGTGCAGCTGGCTGATGTCATGAACTGGGACAACCAACAACGAGCAAACCGGCGCGCCGTGCTCGACGAGTACTGGGCCGAAGAACGCGACGATGACGGTCGGTCATCGTGATCGAGGCCGGGGGACCTGAGAACGCGCGGGCAGAGCGCGCCTTCCTGGACGCGAACGTTATCCGCGGCCAGCAGACAACCGATGTCCTGCTCTCTCTGGCCGCCGAAGGTGTCTACGAGCCGCGATGGACGCAGAAGGTGATCGACGAAATGCGTCGGAACCGGCCGCCAGGGCTGCCCGAGGCGGACATCGACCGTCGTATCCGAACGATGAACAAAGCCTTCCCGGATGCCATGGTCGAGGAACCTCCCCGGGAACTGCAGGATCAGATGCAGGCTGATCCCAAGGACCAGCACGTGCTGGCAGGGGCCGTGCACAGTCAGTCGGCGGTGTTGGTCACCGACAATCTGAAGGACTTCTCCCCGCCGACGTCCGGTCCGAACGCGATGCGTGTCGAGAATCTGAACCGACACGATGGCGGATGGGCAGGAGCTTCGAGGGTTCGCTCGAAAGCTGAACAGTGTGGTTCCGCCCGAGCAGCGCGGGAGCTCGCCGATGCTGGCTCCGGATCAGCGAGGGTCCGCGCCGCACGCCGCGTACGACGGGGTGGCTCCGCCGGCTTCACCGCAGGCTCCGTCGACGACTCCCGAGGCGCGCAAGGCCGGAGGGTCGACGGCGGCCGAGAAGGCGAAGGGCGCCGAGCAGGAGACCTGAGCCGGGGCTCGCATGGCACCCGGCTCACCAACTCACACCTGTGGAGGAGGCGGGTCAACTGCTGCCTGTGGTGAGGTCCAGGTGGGGTAGGGAGCGGAGTTGGTTTTCTTGGTGGTAGGTGAAGAAGGCGGCTATCAGGCCGGTGGATTCTCGGCGGGTTCGGGGGTCGGCCTGGAGGGCGGTGGGCCAGTCGCCGGTGAGGAGGGCGGTGAGGTGGGTGACGGTGGATTGGGAGGGCATGGCTGAGGCCGGGGGGCGGCAGGTGGTGCAGACCATGCCGCCGGCGGCGGGGTTGAAGGCTCGGTGGGGGCCTGGTTCGCCGCAGCGGGCGCAGTCGTCGAAGGACGGGGCGTAGCCGGAGATCGAGAGGGATCGCAGGAGGAACGAGTCGAGGACCAGGGCCGGTTCGCGTTCGCCGGTGGAGAGGACTCGGAGGGCGCCGGCCAGGAGCAGGTGGTGCTGGAGGGCGGGTTCCTTCTCTTCCACTACCAGGCGGTCGGCGGTCTCGAGGAGTACGGTGCCGGCGGTGTAGCGGGCGTAGTCGTTGACGATGCCTTCGCCGTACGCCGCGATCGACTCGGCCTGGGTGACGACGTCGAGGGTGCGGCCGGTGGCGAGTTGCAGGTCGACGTAGCTGAACGGTTCCAGCCGGGCGCCGAAGCGGGACGACGTACGGCGGACTCCCTTGGCGACGGCGCGGACCTTGCCGTTGGCGCGGGTCAGCAGCGTGGCGATCCGGTCCGCTTCACCCAGCTTCTGGGTGCGCAGCACGATCGCCTGATCCCGGTAGAGCGGCACCCCACCAGTCTCTCATTGAGCACGGACATACTGCTCCAGGCTGGTGGGTTCGACTCCGGTGATGTCCCGGACCGCCGTGGACACGTGGCCGAGTTCGCCGCTGGCGATGGCGGCGTACGACGTGACCCAGCCGGCCACCTCCCAGGCGGGGGCGCCGTACGACTCCCGGGAGCGGTACGCCTCGTCGAGGGTCTCCGGCTCGTAGCGGATCGTGCGGCCCCAGGCGTCGGAGAGGAGGGCGGCGGCCTCAGCAAGGGTGAACGCCGCAGGTCCGGTGAGGTCGTAGGTGGCGCCCGAGTACCGGTCGGGTGCGGGCGAGGCACCGGCGGTGCGGAGTACCGCGGCGGCAACCGCGGCGACGTCGTCGCGGGTGACGGCGGCGGTTCGGCCGTCGCCGGCCGGCCCGCGGATCACGCCGTCCGCGCCGACGAAACCGGGCACGAAGTCGAGGTACAGGTTGTCCCGCAGGAACGTGAAGTCGACGCCCGACGCCCTGATGTGCTGCTCGGTGTGCCAGTGGTCGCGCGCGAACGTGAACGTCGCCCCGGGCGCCGCCCCGGCGAACGAGGTGTACACGATCCGCCGTACCCCGGCGGCCACCGCCGCATCGACCGTTGCCTTGTGCAACTCGACCCGGTCCGCCGACTCCGTCGCACTGAGCAACATCAGTACGTCGACCCCGTCCAGCGCGGACAACAGCGCCGCGTGCTCGCCGTACGCCGCCTGCGCCACCGAGACGTCCGGCAGTACGGGCGCCCGCGCCGGGTCCCGCACGATCAGCCGCAGCGGTACGCCGGTCAGCCGGGCGACGATCCGCGACCCGAGCTGCCCGGTCGCGCCGGTGATGCCGATCACTTGCCCACCAGGTCCATCCCACCGGATCCGTACCGTTGCCCGGCCACCGCGTCCGCCGGGAACGTCGCGTCCAGCGCGGCCAGCTCGTCCGCGCCCAGCTCGACCTCGAGCGCACCCAGGTTCTCCGTCAGGTACGACCGCCGCTTGGTCCCCGGGATCGGCGCCACGTCGTTGCCCTGCGCAAGCAACCAGGCGAGCGCGAGCTGGCTCGGCGTGACGCCCTTCGACGCCGCCAGCGACCGCACCTGTGCGACCAGGTCGAGGTTCCGCTGGAAGTTCTCGCCCTGGAACCGGGGCAGCCCGCGCCGCATGTCGTCCGCGGGGAAGTCCGCCTCGGACGTGATCTGCCCGGTCAGGAACCCGCGCCCGAGCGGGCTGAACGGCACGAACCCGATCCCGAGCTCCCGCAACGCCGGCAGTACGACGGTCTCCGGGTCGCGCGTCCACAGCGACCACTCGCTCTGTACGGCGCTGATCGGATGGACGGCGTGCGCCGCGCGCACCGTCTCGCCGTTCACCTCCGACAGCCCGAGGTACCGCACCTTCCCCGCCTCGACCATCGACGCCATCGCGCCGACCGTCTCCTCGATCGGAACCCGCGGGTCCCGCCGGTGCAGGTACCACACGTCGACGTGGTCGACGCCCAGCCGGCGCAGCGACGCGTCCAGGGCCTGGACGGCGTACGCCGGGGAGCCGTCGACGACCGTCGGTACGTCGGACGCGACCGCCGGGCGCTTGAACCCGAACTTGGTCGCGAGCACGACCTCGTCCCGCCGGCCGGCCAGCGCGCGGCCGACCAGTTCCTCGTTCGCGCCGTCGCCGTACACGTCGGCGGTGTCGAGGAACGTGCAGCCCGCGTCGATGGCGGCGTGCAGGGTCGCGATCGACTCGGCGTCGTCCTGGCGGACCCCGTACGACTGGGACATCCCCATGCAGCCGAGGCCGAGGCTGGAAACGGTCAGGTCACCGAGCTGGGAAGAACGCATGTGCCGAACCTACCGCCGCGGCCGCCCGGCGGGCCAAAGGGGCACCGGGATTCCTGTCTGGACAACATTAATGTGACATTTTGCCGGCGCCGGGCACAGCCGCCGAAACTTTCCGTACATTCGGCGGGCGACACGGACGCTGGGGGTGGCGATGTTTCTACGACGAGCGCTGCGGTACCGCTGGGCACAGGCCCTGGTGCTGACCGGCGTCAGCCTGCTGATCGGTACCTGCGCCGTGTTCGGGCCGTGGTTCGCGCGGGCCGTCGAGCAGACCGTGATGACCGAGACGCTGGACAACCAGCGGCTGCCGGCGTCATGGCTGATCGCCAGCCGGAGCGCGGTCGCCACGCCTGGCTGGAAGACCAGCACGAACAGTGATGCCCAGGTCAGGCCGGAACAGCTCGACACGCTCGTACCCGCCGACCTCCGGTCGCATTTCACGCCGCCCGTGCACGGGATCTACACCGACATCTCGTGGCGGGCCAAGGCCGCGGACGACCCGATCACTATGCGGCTGCGCTGGCGGGACGGGTACTGCGCCCAGCTCACGGTCGTCGAGGGCGCCTGCCCGAAGGCCGCGAACGAGGTGATCGCGTCGGTCGCGGACAAGTCGCTCTGGAGCATCAAGGTCGGGCAGACCCTGGCCGCGGCGACCAGCGGCAGCTACCCCGCCCAGCCGGTGAAGGTGGTCGGCTTCTACCGCCCGGACGAGGCCCGCGGCGACTACTGGTTCGGCGACTATCCGACCGGTCACTCGCGCAAGCCGGCGGGTGACGAGCCCGGGTGGTCGAACGAGATGTTCACCGAACGTACGACGCTCACCGGCAACGCCAACTTCGCCACGAAGGCCACGTCGGACCTCCGGCCGCTCCCGGGCGTGAGCCGGCTCGGCGACCTCGACCGGCTGCAGGACGCGACCCGCACCGTCAACGGGAACGCGCAGGAACAGCTCGGCGGGCTGGCCGAGGTGACGTCGTCGCTCGCCTCGCTGGTCGACCAGATCCAGACGGAACGCAAGCAGGCCACCACGATCATCCCGCTGGTGATGGCGCAGGTCGCGTTGTTCGCGGTCGTCGTACTGGCGCTCGCCTTGGCGGCGGTGGTCGACCAGCGACGGCCGGAGATCGCGCTGTCGCGGTTGCGTGGTTCGCCGGCACGCCGTACACACCGGGTGCTGGCGATCGAGCTCGGGCTGCCGGTGGTGGCCGGGACGTTGCTCGGGGGCCTGCTGGGCTTCGGGATCCTGACGGTCGTCCGGCATACCTGGCTGCGCGGTGGTGCGCCGGCGGAGTTGCCGTGGACGGTGCCGGCCGCGCTCGGGGCGGCGGTCGCCGTCGCGCTGGCGGTGGTGGTGCTGCAGGTGCGAGGCGTCGTACGGCGTCCGATCTCGAGCCTGCTGCGGCGCGTCGCGCGGCGGCACGGGCGGGCGATCGGGGTCGCGGATCTGTGCATCATCGTGTTCGCCGTGGCCGGTCTGGTCGGGGCGCTCACCGGGAACGGGCGCGGGCCGTTGCCGGTTCTGACGCCGGCGCTGCTGGCACTCGCGGCGGGGTTGGCTTTCGCGCACCTGTTGCTGCCGGCAGCCGGGCTGGTCAGCCGCGGTGCGCTCCGGCGTGGACGGCTCGGTCTGGCGCTCGGTGCGTTGCAGGTCTCGCGCCGTCCGGCGGTGACCCGGATCGTGGCCGCGGTCGCGGTGGCCGCCGCGCTGCTCACGTTCGCCGGTCAGGCCGCCTCGGTCGGTTCCCGCAACCGCGACGACCGGTCCGGCTACGAGACCGGAGCCGAGGGCGTACTGCGGATGAACGCGCTGTACTTCGCCGACTTCCTGAGCGCTGTCGACAAGATCGACCCCGATCGGCACTGGTTGACGCCGGTGGTGATGTCCCGGCCGGGCTCCCCGGACGCGTTGCAGACCGAGATGATCGAGCCGGACAGCTTCCGGCGGATCGCGTTCCACGGCGACCGACTGACCGATGCGGCCGGATGGCGGACCTTGAAGGCGCCGGACGCGGCACCGATCGAGCTCCGCGGTGCACAGTTGGCAGTCACCTTGTCGACCGGGCCGATCACGGCGGTGGCGATGAAGACCGCGTGGGGCCAGCCGACCGCCGACGGCGAACCGAAGTCCGTCGTACTGCGCGCGAACGTGGTCAGTCACCGCGACGGTGCGCGGTACCTGGTCTCGTTCCCGCCCTTGCCGCTGCCGGCCACGAAGCCGGTCGTTCTGCGGACGCCGGTCGAGTGCCAGGCCGGGTGCGACCTGCTGCGGCTCGGCATCGGGCGCGAGACCGCCGATCAGGTCGGGCTGGAAGGCGATCTGACGATCAGCAGCTTGTCGACAGCCGACAATCCGGCCATCACGCTCGGCACGCCGAAGGACTGGTCCGCGGTCGGCACGGCCGCCGACGACCAGGGCTCGGTCACCGCCAAGCCCGGTGGACTGTTGACGATCGGAATGAAGAACTTCGGCAACGACCAGTTCCTGCAGTACCGGACGGTGCCGGCCGCGGTGCCCGCGCTGGTCACGCCCGAGTACCGCTTCGACAACACCACGACCAGCCCGGGGATCGACAGCTCGCCGATGACGCTGGACCGGATCGACCGGCTCCGCGGTCCGGTGAACCGGTACGGGACGCACACCGCGGTCGTCGACCTGGAGACGGTGCGCCGGCTCGGTGGTGCCGTGGACGAAGGCGGGACCGACTTCGAGGTCTGGCTGAACAAGGCCGGGATGGCGAACGTCGACAAGATCGCCGAACAGTTCACGAAGGCCGGGCTCAGCGCCGAGCTGGTCGATCGGCGGGACGACCGGATCGCGTCGTACGGGCGGTCCGCGAGCGCGCTGGCGCTGCAGCTGACGCCGGTCGTCGGCCTCGCCGCGTGGGTACTCGCGATCGTCGTCCTGTTGCTGGCGATCGTCACCTCCTGGCGTTCGCGGGCGCAGGACTACGCGAGCCTGCAGCTCACCGGCGTACCGGCGAGTGCGACGGGACGGGCGGCGCGGTGGGAACAGACCGGTCCGGTCGCGCTCGGCGTACTGCTCGGGACCGTGTGCGGGCTGGTCGGCGCACGCGTCGCATTGCCGATGATCCCGTTGTTCGCGAACAGCGACAGCCCGGTGCCGCTCGACCTCCGCTTCGACTGGCCGGTCGCGATCGCGCTCTGGGCGGGCGGTACGGCGGTCCTCGCCGCTGTGACGCTGATCCTCGGCAGCGGCGTGAACAGACGCTCCAGCTATAGCCGGATCCGGGAGGAGCTGACATGAGCGGGCTGGCCATCAGTACGACCGGGCTCGTGCACATCTACCGGGCGCACGGCCATGACGTGGCGGCGCTGTCCGGGATCGGAATCTCCGTGCGGCCGGGCGAACTGGTCGGGTTGCTCGGGCCGTCGGGTGCCGGGAAGTCGACCCTCCTGCAACTGTGCGGCGGGCTGCTGACGCCGAGTGCGGGACGGCTGCAGATCGGTGAGCACAACGTCGCGACGATGACCGACGCGGAGCTGGATCGGATGCGTTCCGGTGATGTCGGCATCGTGTTGCAGGGCGCCGGGCGGAACCTGATCCCGTATCTGACACCGGCGGAGAACATCCGGTACGCGCAACAGTCCGCCCCGGCAGGTCACCGGCTGCCCGAGCCGCGGGAGGTTCTCGAACTCGTTGGCCTCGGCAACCATGCGGCGGCCGAGCTGAGCAGGTTGACGCCCGGTCAGGTGCAGCTGTGCGCGGTCGCCGTCGGTATCGCCACGATGCCTGGTCTGCTGCTCGCCGACGAGCCGACCAGCCAGCTCGATCACCGCGCGCGGGACGAGGTACTCGAGGCGGTACGGACGATCAACCGCGAGACCGGGATGACCGTACTGCTGGTCACCCACGACCCCGAGGTGGCCGCGACACTCCCCCGGACGATCACGATCCGGGACGGCCGGATCGCCTCCGAGGGCCGCTCCGGCGAGGAGTACGCCGTGGTCGCGGTGGACGGGTCGCTGCCGCTGCCACCGCACGTCGCCGAACTACTGCCGGCCGGCACCCTCGTCCAGGTCACCACCGACGGCGGCGAGATCCGCCTGACCCCGGTACAGCAGGAGGACGTCGATGATCGAGGTTAGTCAGCTGACGGTGCGGTACGGGGACGTGACCGCGGTGTCGGACGTGTCGTTCACGGTTCCGCCTGGGTTCGTGCTCGCGGTCAGCGGGCCGTCCGGGGCCGGCAAGACGTCGTTGCTCTGGGCAATCGCCGGGGCGGTGCCGGTGGCCAAGGGGCAGGTGGAGATCGACGGGCTGGTGGTTGCGGACCGGCCGGCGGCGGCGAAGCACGGCGTCGTACTGATTCCGCAGGGGAACGGATTGGCGCGGGTGCTGACCGCGCGGGAGAACCTGTCGATTCCGTTGCTGGCCGAGAACCCTTCCGGCGAGGACGTCGACCGGCGGATCCAGCGGGCGCTCGAAGGTGTCGGGCTGGAGGAGAGCGGCGACCATCTGGTGGAGGAGCTGTCCGGCGGCGAGCAGCAGCGGGTCGCGGTGGCGCGTGGGATCGCCCAGCGCGGGCGGGTGATTCTCGCCGACGAGTCGACCAGCGAGCTCGACAGCACCAACCGCGAACGGGTCCTCGACCTGCTGCACGAGGAAGCCCGCCGGGGCGCGGCCGTCGTGATCGCCACCCACGACCCGAACGTCGCCGACAGCGCCGACGGCCACGCCCTGATGGACGAAGGCCGCCTCAACTGGCTACGACGCCTCTGACCGGCACGAGACCGCTGGGCGGTGCGGAGACCAGGGCTGGGTCGAGTTGGATTCGGATGACGCCGAGCGGCGCGAGTGTCTCGCGGAGAGCGTCCTCGGTGAGGCGCATCCACTCCTGCTCCGGCCCGGACGCACGGCGGAGGTTCGCCAGCGTGGTGAAGGCGATGCCGACCCGGGAACTGTCGGGCAGCCGCCCGATCCGCGGAGCGGCGATGTCGCCGACGGAGTGGACGGGAACGAACCAGTCAGCGGTATGCGGAGGCTTCACACCATCCACGCTAAGCCGGTTCGTTGCCCGGAGCGCCTTTTCTCACAGCACTCTTACAGCAGTGTGACCGGGGTGGTCGGAGGACCTGACTCGAGTGCTCGGTGCAGGAGCGCGGGCAGGTCGGCCGGTGCGAAGCGGCCTTCGTGGGCCGCGAGTTCGCCCGCTGTCCACCAGCGCATCGCGTGGACGTTCTCGTCGCGGAGCTCCGCGGCGGTCAGGGAGCCGGAGGGCTCGAAGTGGTCGGTGCGGATCAGGAAGTAGTCGTTGAGGACGCCGTCGTAGCCGGCCGCGTGGCCCTCGGCAACGTGTTCCTCGTGCCAGAGGTGCGGCGGATCGGCGAAGTCCTCGAGGCCGACCTCCTCGATCAGTTCGCGCCGCAGCCCTTCGAGAACGGTCTCACCGGCTTCGAGACCGCCGCCCGGAGTCGCCCACACCGGCCCGTCGGCGAACTCGAAGCGCACCAGCAGCACCCGATCGGCAGGATCGACGATCACCCCGCGAGCGGCCGGTCGCAGCCGCGGCAGTTCGAGCTCCAGTTCACGGTTCTGCTCGACTGGGCGAAACCCGAAGCGGGCGTTGACCTTGCGCATCGGCGCGTTCGTCAGCGCCGTCCAGGTGTGCAGATACCGTTGCGAGGTCCGGTGTTCCGCCAACTGCGAGAGGTTGGCGAGCTTCAGGAAGGTGCCGAGGTTGTGGCCACGGTGCTCACGCAAGACCAGCGTGTCGTCCTGCTGGGCGTGCTCGGCGTTCGCGCGCGGGAGGTAGATCAGGGTGTACCCGGCCGGCGCACCGTCGAGCGTGTGCGCCATCGTCACCAGCGCCAGGTAGTTGCGGTCCACCCGCGCCTCACTCGCCTCGAGTTTCTCGACGGTCCACGGCACGATCTCGCGGGTCATCCCGCCGGTCGGTACGTCGAGGTCCATCGCGCTGTGCAGGTCGGCGTACGCCTGCCGGTGCTCCGGCGGGCACACCCCCGCCCAGGACGTCAGCCGGTACCCGTCCAGGCGCCCCGCCGACGACCGCAGATCCTCCAGCAGCAGATCGTCGTACGGCAACGGAACGACGAGATGCTCCTCCACATGCTCGACCGCGAACCCGAGCCGCGCCGCGAACGTTGCCCCCGGCCACGGATCGGCCGGTACGCCGAGCTCGGTCTGGACGATGGTCCGCCCGAGCTGCGCCGACCGGGTGACGGCCCACTGCCACAGCGCCGTACCGATCCCCCGCCGCCGGTGCTCCGGCGGTACGTCGATCTCGACCTCGACCGCGTCGAGGTTGTCGGCCAGCCGGTACTCGAACAGCATCGTCCCGAGTACCCGGTCGTCCTCGAATGCGCCGACCGCCAGCCGAGTCTTCAACGGGCCGGGGTTCCGCAGCGAGGAACCGAGCGCCTCCCGGGTCTCGACCAGCGCCGCCTCGCGGCCGGCGACCGCGCCGGCCCGGAGCGCGTCGTACCACTCGTCGAAAAGGGCCAGGTCGGCCGGGTCGATCTCGCGTATCACGATCACCCGGCCGACCCAATCAAACAAACAGGTCAGAACGCCAGTTCTTTAGACCGGCGCGACCTTGCCCTGGTACATGTACATGATCACGAAGTTGTCCGCGTACGGCGCGTTCTTCAGGATCGGGTCGTCGTCCGCCGGGAACTTCGCCACCCGCTTGCCCTCGAGCGCCGGGTTGTTCCCGTAGCGCTCCCAGAGCGGGATGATCGGCAGCAGCTCGTTGAACGCGACCGCCGCGGCGGTGACGTTCTTCTTCTGCTCGTCGAGGTTCAGGCCCTGCGCGGACTTGTCCACCACGGACTGCAGGTCGATCGGACCGGTCGAGGTGGTCTGCTTGAGCGGGAAGTTCATGCCCTTGCCGCCGGAGTTCGCCGCGATCACGTAGTTGAACGTGTAGAGGTCCTGGACGAACGAGAAGTACGGGTGCGGGTGGTTCGACGCGCCCCAGCTCTGGATCGCGAAGTCGAACTTGCCGGCCAGTACGTCGGGGTTCAGCTGGGTGAAGGTGATGCCCCGCTTGGTGATGTTGAACCCGAACTTGTTCAACTGGTCGGCCGCGTTGGTGGCGGCCGGGTTCCAGTCGGCGAACTCGGTCGGGAACTTGATGTCGTAGGCGGCCGGCTTGCCGTTCGGCAGCATCCACTTGCCGCCGGTCTTCTTCCAGCCGGCAGCCTGCAGCAGCGACGTGGCCTTGGCCTCGTCCTTCTCGTACGCCTGCAGCTTCTTCTGATCGGCGTCGGAGATCCAGTCCGGCACCGAGATGTCGGAGAACCCGGCCATGAACTTGCACGGCTTGCCGGAGTCGCCGAGCGCGACGGTGCCGTTCTCGGCCCGGTCCAGGACGTAGGCGATCGCCTGCCGGACACGGGCGTCGGCGAGCTCCGGGTGCGCGGTGTAGTTGAACACCAGCGCCGGGCCGGAGTACACCGGCGGCCGCAGGATCCGGAAGCCGCTGCCGAGCAGGGTCTTCTCGGTCGCCACGGCGAAACCGTGGGTGGCGTAGTCGACGTCCTTGTTCAGGACGACCGGGGTGATGTCGGACGTCTCACCGTTGTACAGGACCACCTTGGTGAAGGTGATCTTGTCAGCGAACAGACCCTTGTCGTTCTTGACCAGCGACATTTGCGCGTTGGTCATGTTCTTCGCGTCGAAGTTGAACGGGCCGGAGACGACCGGGTTCTCCGGGCGGAACTTCTGGAAGTCGCCGTTCAACTGCTTGCCCTCGGCGCTGTCCAGGCTGGTCTTGGCCTTCCGCATGGTCTCGGCCTTGGTCGCCCACTCGCCGTACACCGAGTCAGGCAGGATCGGCGCGCGCAGGATGTAGCGCTCCAGCACGGTCGACGGCGTACCGATGGTGAACACCACCGTGGTGTCGTCCTTGGCGGTGACGTCGGACAGGAACGTCCAGTCCTGCTGGCGCAGCAGCCAGCGCAGGTTGAACGTCGACACGACGTCCTTCGCGGTCACCGGCTTGCCGTCGCTCCAGGTCGCACCCGAGCGCAGCTTCAGCGTGTAGGTCTTGGTCGCCTCGTCCAGCGTGCCGGACTCGGCCATCATCCATTCCCACTTCTTGTCCGCCCAGTAGTACATACCACCGCTCGGATAGACGAGGTCGAGGTACGGGCTGCTCGCCTGGATGCCGTCGGTGACACCGGCGGCCAGGTTGAAGTGGCCCTTGGGCGGCAGCTGGTACGGGTACGCGCCGTGGAACTCCTTGCTGGCGTTGCCGCCGCCGCCGCTGGCGTTCGGCTTGCTCGGCGAGCAGGCCTCCAGCGACCCGATGCCGGCCACGCCGACACCGGCGATACCGAACAGCTGGAGCACATGCCGGCGGGAGACAGCGTTCGTCCGGGCGCTCGCGCCCGTCCCGTTGGAGCCGGAATCGTTGGTGCCGGTGGGACTCATTCCTTGGTCCTTTCTGGACTGACCGCACGCCCATGTGGGTCAGGTACTGCTCATCGGTGGGGACTAACTACCGCCCTCGCGTTTCTCCCGCCGCCGGGTGATGACCACCCCGACGACGACCACCAGGCCCAGTAGCAGGCCCAAACACAAGGTGAACAGGGTGACGACGAACTCCGGAGTGCCCGGCGTCAGGGTGAGCAGCAGGACCCCGCTGGCCAGCACGAGAAATGCTGCCCAGCCGAGCGCCGCCCGGCCGATCTGCGGGGTCATTCAACCGCCGGCTTCTCGGGTACGCCGTCCCGCGCGACCACGTGGCACGCCGCCGACTGCCCGGACCGGATCTCGATCAGCTCGGGTACCTTCCCGTCGCACAGCCCGTCCTCGAACTGCGGGCAGCGCGGATGGAACGAGCACCCGGACGGCAGGTTCGCCAGGCTCGGGATCTCCAGGCTGCGCAGGGACTCCCGGCCCTTGGTCTTGGTCAGGTCCGGGTCCGGCTCGGGGATCGCGTCGATCAGCGCCCGGGTGTACGGGTGCGTCGGCGCGTTGATGATCTTCGGCGTCGGCCCGAACTCGACGATCCGGCCGAGGTACATCACCGCGGTCTTGCCGCGCCAGCCGAAGTACTTCGCGATCGCGAGGTCGTGGGTGATGAACAGGAAGCCGACGCCGAGGTCGTCGCGGAGCCGGCCGAGCATCGCCAGCACGCTGATCCGGATCGACACGTCCAGCATCGAGGTGGACTCGTCGGCGATGATCAGCTTCGGGTCCAGGGTCAGCGCCCGGGCCACAGCGACCCGCTGCCGCTGCCCGCCGGACAGCTGGTGCGGAAACTTCGGCAGGTAGTTCTCCGGCGGTGTCAGGTCGACCTGGGTGAGCAGCTCGGCGGCCCTGTCCGCGGCGTCCTTCTTGCCCTTCACGAGGCCGTGCTTGAGCAGCGGAGCGGTGAGGGTCTGCTGGATCGTACGCGTCGGGTTCAGGGAGGCGTACGGGTCCTGGTGCACGTACTGCACGCTGCGCCGGAACTTCGTGAAGTCGCCGCGCTTCAGCGACCAGATGTCACTGCCCTCGAACGCGACCTGCCCGCTGCTCGGCCGGGCCAGACCGGCCGCCATCCGGGCCGCCGTGGTCTTGCCGGAGCCGCTCTCGCCGACCAGGCAGAGCACCTCGCCGGGGTTGATCGACAGGTCGATGTCGTCGACCGCCCGGATCGGGCCGGCCTTGGTGTCGAACACCTGGCTGACGCCGCCGAGCGTGATCAGCGGCGCCGCGGCCCGCGGCGACTTCTCGGGGGACTTCTCGACGGCGCTCATGATGCGGTCCCCAGGTTCTCGCTCGGCACCTCGCGCTCGAGGTGCACGTCCTTGGCGTGGATACAGGCCGCCTCGTGCGCGTCACCGGGCTCGTCGGTGATCGGGGTCAGCGGCGGGTCGGTCTCGTTGCACTCCTCGGTCGCGTACTTGCACCGCGGCGCGAAGGTACAGCCGGCCGGCAGCGACGCCAGGCTGGGCGGGCCGCCGGGGATCGACTCCATGTCGGGCAGGTCGCCGACGATCGGCGGCACCGCCTTGATCAGGCCGAGCGTGTACGGGTGCCGCGGGCGGTAGAACATGTCCCGGACCCCACCGGTCTCGATGATGCGCCCGGCGTACATGGTGGCGACCCGGTCGGCGAGCTCGGCGGCCAGCGACAGGTCGTGCGAGATGAAGATCATCGAGAACCCGAGCCGGTCCCGGACCTCGTGCAGTACGTCGACGACCGACCGCTGGGTGAGGATGTCGAGCGCGGTGGTCGGCTCGTCCAGGATCAGTACTTCGGGTTCCAGCAGCAGGCTCATCGCGATCAGCACGCGCTGCCGCATCCCGCCGGAGAGCTCGTGCGGGTAGCTGTCCATCACCCGGGACGGCTCAAGCCGGACCAGCCGGAGCAGTTCGCCGGCTCGGTCCTCGATCTCCTGCTTGGAGGCCTTGGTGTGCGCGCGCATCGTGTCGTGCATGTGTGCGCGGATCTTCAGCACCGGGTTGAACGCGTTCATCGCGCCCTGGAACACCATTGCCGCGTCCCGCCAGCGGAACTCGCGCAGATCCCGCCCGTCCAGCCCGAGAACGTCGATCTCGGTACCGTCGCCGCGGTTGAACATCACCTTGCCGCTGGCGTGCCCCAGCCGCGGCAGCAGCCGCAGCAGGCCGAGGCCGAACGTCGTCTTGCCGCAGCCGCTCTCCCCCACCAGCGCCAGGCTCTCGCCCGGGTACAGGTCGAGGTCCACGCCGCGGACCGCCTGCACGGTCGCGCCGGCTCCGGTGCGGTACTCGACCTTGAAGTCGCGGACCGACAGCAGCGGCTTTCCTTCGCCGCCGCGTTTCGCACGGGTGCTCGAAGTCGTCATCGTGATCACCGGTCCCGGAGCCGCGGGTTGAGGATCTCTTCGAGGGATCGCGTCATCATCACCAATCCGACCAGCAGCAGGACGATCGCGATGATCGGGCTGAGGATCCAGGCCAGGCTCGCGTCGTTGAAGATCGCGCCGGCAATCCAGGCGCGGTTGAGCATGATGCCCCAGTTGGAGCCGGTCAGCGGGGCGAGACCGAGCAGGTACAGGCCGACCAGCTGGTAGATCGCGTTGGTCACGCCGATCATGAAGTTCATCAGGATGAAGCTGGCCATGTTCGGCAGGATCTCGACGAACACCACCCGGGCGGTGCCCAGGTCGAGCAGTCGGGCCGCCTCGACGAACTCGCGCTCCTTCAGCGAGAAAACCTGCGCGCGGACGGCGCGGGTCAGCACGGGCCAGGACAGGCCGCCGACCAGCAGTGCCAGCAGGATCGGCGAGTCCAGCTTGAAGAACGCACCCATGACCGCGAGCAGCACGATCTGCGGGACGGTGAGGAAGACGTCGGCGAGCGTGACCACGACCGAGTCGACCCAGCCGCCGAGGTAGGCGGCCAGCGACCCGAGCACGATCGCCAGCGCGGTCGAGATCGCCGCGGCGAAGAAGCCGACGAAGATCACCGTCCGGCCGCCGCCGATCATCTGGATCAGGACGTCCTTGCCCTCGTTGTCGGTGCCGAGCAGGTGCCCGGGCGAACCGGCCGGGAGCAGGATCTCCTTGACGTTCGGCGCGACGTCGGGGAGGAAGAACGGCACGATCGCGGTGATCAGCACCATCAGTGCGACGATCACGAACCCGATGAAGCCGGCCGGGCTGCGGCGCAGCGACCTGAGGATGCCGGCGAACCGGGACACGCCCGGCGTGCCGATCGCGGCGACGGGAATGGTTGCCTCGGTCATCTCGTCACCCCTTGTCCTTGCCCTGGACCCGGATCCGCGGATCCAGCTGGCTGTACAGCAGGTCGGCCAGCAGGTTCGCGACCACGACCGAGATCGTCACGACCAGGAAGATGCCCTGCAGTACGGCGTAGTCGCGGCCGTTGACCGCGTTGTACAGGCTGAACCCGATGCCCTGGTAGCCGAAGATCTTCTCCACGAAGATCGAGCCGCCGACCACGAACCCGAGCGACACCGCGAGCTGGCTGAACAGCGGCAGTACGGCGTTCCGCCCGACGTACCCGGACCGGATCCGGTTGTCCGACAGGCCGCGCGCCCGGGCCACGGTCACGTAGTCCTCGCCGAGCGTCTCCACGGTCGACGACTTCATCACCAGCGCCCAGGAGCCGACCGTGGTCAGCGCGTACGCCAGGATCGGCAGCATCGCGTGGTAGAAGATGTCGTTCAGGAAGCTGACGCTGAACGACGGTGTCACGCCCGGTGTGTACGAGCCACGGGCGGCCGTGAGGTCGAAGAACTGCAGCTTCACGCCGAGGAAGACCACGATCAGGATCGCCAGGATGTAGTTCGGGATCGCGTGCAGCACCGAGCCGATCGAGGTCAGCAGGTGGTCGATCCAGGTCTCCCGCCGGTACGCCATGATCATCCCGGCCACGATGCCGATGACGAAGCTGAACACCGTCGCGACGCCGACCGAGAACAGGGTCCACGGCAGGTACGTCTTGATCACCGAGGCGACCGTCGTACCCGGCGACAGCAGCGAGTTGCCGAAGTCGCCGTGCAGCATGTTGACCATGTAGTGGAAGTACTGCGCGATCAACGGCTCGTTCGGGTCCAGCGAGAACAGGTTCTTCGCCTGTGCGGCCGCCGCCTCGTATGAGATACCCGTCTGCGCGATCTGCGTCTGGATATAGGTGTCGACCGGGTTACCGGGTAACAATCGGACCAGGAAGAACGTCCCGGTCGTCACGATGAAGACTGTCAGTACCGCCTTGAACAGTCTTCGGACCAGCCAGGCGTTGAAGAACCGCCGTACGGCCGAAGGTCTCGGTTCGACGGCGGGACCTTCGATCAGTTCCGCCGCGGACGTGTCGACCGCACCACTCACTGCTCACCTCCACGCGACTACCAGGGAAAGTCGGTGGCGCAGACCCTCATCCGCCAGACTTAGTAACACTGTCTTGCAAGGATCTGCGCATAGTGACGCTAGTGTGCGCAGCTCTGGTCCCCGAGTCAACGACTTGAGGCAACAGTGAGACAACGTTGCGGACCGTGACGAAACGGTACCCGGGAGTACAGGAAGTGCCCGCCTCCGACACGGAGGCGGGCACTCGGGGAGGTGAAGTCAGCGCGTGGCGCGGTTGACCGCCGAGACGACGGCCTTCAGCGAGGCAGTGAGAATGTTGGCGTCCCGGCCGACACCCCAGAACACCTCGTCGCCGACCTCACACTCGACGTAGGCCGCCGCGAGCGCGTCACCGCCGGCCGAGAGCGCGTGCTCGTGGTAGTCGAGCACGCGTACGTCGTACTTCAGCGGCTGCAGCGCGTCGACGAACGCCGACACCGGGCCGTTGCCCTCGCCGACCAGCTCGTGCGGCACGCCGTCGGCGTACACCTGGACGCGGAGCTGGTCGCCGTGGCCCTCGCCGGACGTCGAGTTGACGCTCAGCAGCGACAGCTTGCCCGGCGCCAGGTACTCGGCCGCGAAGATGTCCCACATCACCTGCGGGCCGACCTCGCCGCCCTCGGTGTCGGTGTGCTGCTGGATCACCCGGCTGAACTCGATCTGCAGCCGGCGCGGCAGGTCGAGCCGGTGCTCCGACTTCATGATGTACGCGACGCCGCCCTTGCCGGACTGCGAGTTGACCCGGATCACGGCCTCGTACGACCGGCCGACATCCTTCGGGTCGATCGGCAGGTACGGCGCCTCCCAGGCGATCTCGCCGACCGGCTTGCCCTCGGCCGCGGCCTGCTTGTCCAGCGCCTCCAGGCCCTTCTTGATCGCGTCCTGGTGGGACCCGGAGAAGGCGGTGTAGACCAGGTCACCAGCGTACGGCTGGCGCTCCGGGACCCGCATCTGTGTGCAGTACTCGACCGTACGGCGGATCTCGTCGATGTCGGAGAAGTCGATCTGCGGGTCGATGCCCTGGCTGAACAGGTTCATCCCCAGCGTGACCAGGTCGACGTTGCCGGTCCGCTCGCCGTGGCCGAACAGGCAGCCCTCGACCCGGTCGGCGCCGGCCATCAGCGCCAGCTCGGTCGCGGCGACCGCCGTACCGCGGTCGTTGTGCGGGTGCAGGCTGATCGTGCTGTGCTCGCGGCGGGTCAGGTTGCGGCCGAACCACTCGATCTGGTCGGCGTACACGTTCGGCGTACACATCTCGACGGTGGCCGGCAGGTTCAGGATGATCTCGCGGCCCGCGGCCGGCTGCCACACGTCGCTGACCGCCTCGCACACCTCGAGCGCGAACTCCAGCTCGGTGCCGGTGAAGATCTCCGGGCTGTACTGGTACCCGAACTCGCAGTCGCCGAGGATCTCGTCGGCGTACTTCATCACGGTCTCGGTGCCGCGGACCGCGATGGTGCGGCACTCGGCCTTGTCGACGTTGAACACCACCCGGCGGAACAGCGGCGCGGTCGCGTTGTACAGGTGGATGGTCGCCTTCGGCGAACCCTGCAGCGACTGGACGGTGCGCTCGATCAGCTCCTCGCGGGCCTGGGTCAGCACCGAGATCGTCACGTCGTCCGGGATGACGTCCTCTTCGATCAGGCTGCGGACGAAGTCGAAGTCGTACTGGCTGGCGCTCGGGAAACCGACCTCGATCTCCTTGTAGCCCATCTTCGCCAGCAGGTCGAACATCCGCCGCTTGCGGGCCGGCGACATCGGCTCGACCAGCGCCTGGTTGCCGTCGCGGAGGTCGGTGGACAGCCAGCGCGGGGTCCGGTCGACGGACTTGGCCGGCCAGGTGCGGTCCGGCAGCTCGATCGGCGGGAACGGGCGGTACCGGTGGATCGGCATACCGGACGACTGCTGGACAGGCTTGGGCTGGTTCTTCGGTGCCACTGGGTTCTCCTCGGGTACGTCTTACTGCTCAAGGTCGTTTGACGACCGGCGTGTACGACGAAACTCCGCGGCGAGGGAACCGGCCTTGTCAGGCCTCGCCGCGGCAGCGAAGGAGGAGAAGCTGGTGCCGCATGATGCCTGCGAGTTTATGCACAACTCCCCCGGCACGTCGAACCGGGGGTCTCGATCGGCGAGACACGGAGCGTGACAGCGCCGGTGCTGAGGATGTGCTGAGGAATCCGGCCGGGGCGCTGTCCCCGGTGCGAGGATGGGCGGATGAGGCCGCGCGTACTGGTCGTCGAGGACGCGGCGCCGATCCGGACCCCGGTCGGGATCGCGCTGACCGAGGCCGGGTGCGACGTCCGTACCCGGGCCGACGGCGACGGCTTCGAGCGGGAGCTCGCGGAGTACCGCCCGGACCTGGTGCTGCTGGACGTGATGCTGCCCGGGCGGGACGGGTTCGAGCTGCTGACGATCGCCCGCGAGACGTCGAACGCGGGCGTGATCCTGCTGACCGCACGCGACGGCGTCGACGACCGGCTGCACGGGCTGCGGACCGGGGCCGACGACTACGTGGTCAAGCCGTTCGTGCTCGCGGAGCTGATCGCGCGGGTCGAGGCCTTGCTGCGGAGGATGGGGCGGATGCGGACCGTACTGACGGTCGGCGATCTCGAGGTGGACGTGGAGGCACGCGCCGTACGGCGGGGTGGGGCGGAGATCGAGCTGACCGCGACCGAGTTCAAACTGCTCGCGTTCCTCGCCGGGCGCGCGGAGAAGGTGGTCGGGAAGACGCAGCTGCTGACGGCGGTGTGGGGGTACGACGACTACGCGGACAACCTGGTCGAGGTGTATGTGAGCGGTCTGCGGCGGAAGCTGGAGGCGCATGGGCCGCGGCTGTTGCACACAGTGCGTGGGTCCGGGTACGTGTTGCGGCCGTGAACCTGTCGCTGCGGGCGCGCGTGACGCTGACCGCGATCGCAGTACTGCTGGTGGTGCTGCCGGTGACCGGGCTGACGGTGAAGGCGGTGTTCGACGCGCAGGCGGAGCGGAGTCTGGACTCGTTGCTGACCGGGCGGGCGCAGTTGGCGCAGCAGCTGGCTCGGCAGGACGTTCCGCCGGTCAACCTGGTACGCCGAGTCGAGGCGAACGGGGTGCGGGTGACGCTGTCGCTGCGGAACGGGCGGGTGCTCGGGGCGCCTCCGGTGGAGGCTGACGGGACCGTGCGGCAGGTGCATGCGACGCTGCAGGCCGGTCAGCAGACGAAGGGCGCCTCGCTGGTGCTGACGGCGGACACGGCGTTGCTGGCGGATGCTAGTGCGCGGTTGCGGACTGTGTTGTTGCTGTCTGGTCTGGCGGCGATTCTCATCACCGCACTCGCGTTGGTGATCGGCATGCGGTTCGCGTTGGCACCACTCGATGTGATGACGGGCCTGGCCCGCTCGATCGCCGCCGGCCGCCGGGGCGGCCGCTTGCAGCCGGGCCGCGAAGACACCGAACTCGGCCGCACCGCAGCCGCCTTCGACGAAATGCTCGACGCCCTGGAGGGGGCCGAAACAGCGGCGCGGGAGTCGGAGGAGGCGGCGCGGGTGGCTGAGGGCGTGGCGCGGCAGTCCGAGGAAGCGGCGCGGGTCGCCGAGGGCGTGGCGCGGGAGTCGGAGGAGGTGGCGCGGGTGGCTGAGGGGGTGGCGCGGGGGTCGGAGGATCGGATGCGGGAGTTTGTGGCGGATGCGGCGCATGAGCTGCGGACGCCGGTGGCGGGGTTGCAGACGGCGGCCGAGACGTTGATCCAGCTCGGGCCGGACGCGACCGTCGCGCAGCGCGAGGAGCTCGAACTGCTGCTGGTCCGCGAGTCCCGGCGCGCCGGCACACTGGTCGCGGACCTGCTCGAGCTCAGCCGCATCGACGCCGGCCTGCAACTGCACCTGTCCCCCGTCGACCTCCGCCGACTCGCCGAGGCCCAGGCCGCCCGCCTCCGCCTGGTCGCGCCCGACGTCACCGTCGACATCCACGGCACGGCAACCGTCACCGCCGACGAGGACCGCCTCACCCAGGTACTCACCAACCTCGTCGACAACGCCCGCCAGGCCGGCGCCCACACCCTCCGCATCACCGTCGCCGGCACCGGCGTACTGGTGGAGGACGACGGCCCCGGCGTACCACCGGAGGCCCGCGAGCGGATCTTTTCCCGCCTGGTCCACGGCCCCCACAGCAAAGGCGCCGGCCTCGGCCTCGCCATCGCCCGAGGCATCGCCCAGGCCCACGGCGGCACGCTCGCCACCACCGACCGCCCCGACGGCAAACCCGGCGCAGCGTTCCACCTCCGCCTCGTACCGAAGAACGGGTAGTGGTCCCCACTCCAGACCCACCGCACGCTCAACCCTCCCACCGAACACCCCTCCGGCCCCCACCACTACCCGTTCTTCGGTACACCCAGGACACCGGATCCACTCCCACGCCCCGGACAGCCGGTTCGCCGAGGTCAGCTCCTTGCGCTCAAGAACGCTTGAACTCATAGGCTTGCCGGCATGACGGAAACTCTCCTCGACCGGGTCGGCACCCACGGCCTCGGCGTGCTGGTGACGATCAAGCGCGACGGTCGCCCGCAACTGTCCAACATCACCTATGTGTACGACGGCGACCGGGTCCGGATCTCGTTGACCGACGGGCGGGCGAAGACCAGGAACCTGCGCCGGGACCCGCGGGCGAGCCTGTACGTGAACGGCCCCCGCGGACGCTCGTACCTCGTCCTCGAAGGCAAGGCCCAGCTCAGCCCCGTCGCGGCCGACCCGCACGACGACGTCGTCGAGGACCTGGTCGACTACTACCGCACCGCCTCCGGCGAGCACCCGGACTGGGACGAGTACCGCGCCGTGATGGTGCAGGACAGGCGACTGATGTTCTCGATGACGGTCGACCACGCGTACGGGATGCCAACGCCTGACCGGGGATAAACCAGGTGCGGTAACCTCGCGACCCGGTGGACCCTGTGGGCGTGGAGATCATCAAGCTGTCCCCCGACGACGAGGTCGGATGTGCGGACGCCGTCGCCGTGGACTCGGCCGGCTGGAAGGTGGACTGCCCCGAGCTGGTCCAGCACACGCCGCGCAGCTTCGCGAACATGCTGCGCTACGGCTGGGACCTCGAGCCCCCGGAGGCGTACCTGGCGCGCGACGACGACGGGACGGCGGTCGGCCTGCTGGTCGTCGACATCCCGCGGTACGACAACACCGACAAGACCTGGCTCGACGTGAAGGTGCACCCCGACCACCGTGGTCGCGGCATCGGCTCGACGCTGTTCGAGTACGGCGAGAAGCTCACCCGCGACCTGGGTCGTACCGGGGTCAGCTTCGGCGGGATCGACCTGCCCAAGGCCAAGGCGTTCGCGGCACGGCACGGGCTCGAGCAGAAGTCCGTCGAGGTGAACCGCCGGCAGGAACTGGTCGGCCTCGACTGGGAACTGGTCCAGCGGATGTACGACGAGTCCGCCGCGGCCGCGTCCGGGTACGAACTGCTGAAGCTGACCGGCGCGCTGCCCGACGACATGCTGGAGGGGATGGTCGCGGTCACCGCGTCGATCAACGACGCTCCGAAGGACGACCTCGACATCGAGGACGACGTCTTCTCGCCGGAGCGTCTGCGCGCGTACGGGGAGGCTCAGCGCAAGAGCGATCGCACCGTCTACCGCGTGGTCGCCCGCGCGAAGGACACCGGTGAGCTGGCCGGCCACACCGTCGTCGCGGTCGAGCGCGAGCGCCCGTATCTCGGCGAGCAGCACGACACGGCGGTCTCCCGGGACCACCGCGGTCATCGCCTGGGCGCGCTGCTCAAGTCCGGGATGCTGCTCTGGCTGCGCGAGGCGGAGCCGGCGCTGACCCAGATCGACACCTGGAACGCCGAGTCCAACAACCACATGATCGGGATCAACGAGGCGCTGAACTACCACATCGTCGCGCGCTTCCTGGACTACCAGAAGACGCTCTGACAACAGACCGGGGGCGCCGCAGCGAGCGGCGCCCCCGGCTCCGCACTACCGCGCGATCACTCGCCGACCAACTGGTTCCAGTGGCCGGTGACCGAGAAGATGCCAGTGCCCGGGACGGTCGCGCCGGGGACCCGGCCGTAGAACGTGACCGCGGTCTTCGAGCCGTTGAACTTGCTCATCGCGTACTGGTAGACCGAGTCGGTCTCGTTGTCGAAACCGGTCACCAGCGTGCCGCCCCTGGTACCGCACTCCATGGCGGCCAGCGACTCGTACGCCGCGAAGCCCGTGCTCCGGACCAGCTTCAGGATCGGCTTGGTCGAGGCCGCGGCCGGGATCCGGACCGTCCAGAGCGCGCCCGCCTTGGTGGTCATCAGCAGCGTGTCGTACGTCGGGTTCTCGGAGATCACGGTCATCGCCTTGAAGCCCTTGAAGCCCGGGAAATGGCCGAGCGCCCGGAAGGTGGCACCCGACGCCGCGTAGCGGTACAGGCTGCCGTTGGTGCTCAGCCCGTACAGGTACGAGCGGTTCGGGGCGGTGATCGCGTAGTTCGACGTCACGAGCTGGGTGAAGCTGGTCCAGCCGGAACCGATCCGCGCGTATGTCGGCCGCGCGTTGTCGGTGTCGAAGTAGGTGACACCGCGGTACAGCGTGCCGTTCTGCACGAACAGGCCGTGGTAGTAGAAGTGCGCGTCGGTCTTCACGCCGTACCAGGTCGTGTTGAGCCGGGTACCGACGAACCGGAACTCCGGGAAGAACTCGCCGCGCGGCGGCTTGGCCGGCGTGACCACGACGTCGTTGATCCCCGGCGTCGGGGTGTTGAAGCCGACGTCCTGGTTGCATCCCCCGGAGGCGAGCTTGGTGGTCGACGTGGTCTTCAGGTTGGCGCCGGCCGGATGGGCGATCGCGGGCGTCGGGCCGGACCGGACGGCGGCGGTGGCCGGGGCTGCGGCGGCCGTGGCGGCGAGCATGCCGACCCCGGCCAGGGCGAGCGCGAAGCGCTGCAGTTTCATCGTTGGGACTCCCCCTCAGGAGACGAACAACCTCGATGGGCCTCGAGATCGTGCGCGCGAGCATAATGCGCGCGGGGGCAGGACGCGCCGCGATTGCACCTTGTTGCAACGTTCCAGGCTAGACCGCTGACACGATCGTTACCTTCATCTCGTTCGACAGCGTGAAGCCGAGCGAGTTGTAGAGCCGGATGGCGGTCGTGTTGGTGCCGCCGGTGTGCAGGAACGGGTGCCGGCCGGTCGCCGTGATCTCCGCCGCGACCGCCCGGATCAGCCGGGTCGCGAGGCCCTCGCCGCGGGCCGACGGGTGCGTGCAGACCGCGCTGATCTCGACGTACCCGGGCAGGCTGAAGCGGGTGCCGGCCATCGCGACCAGGTCGCCGCCGCGGCGGATCCCGAGGTACGTCCCGAGCTCGATCGTGCGGCTGCGGAACGGGCCCGGGTCGGTGAGCGCGACCAGCGCCAGCATGTCCGGTACGTCGTCGACGCCGAGCCGGACCGCTTCCGGTTCGGCGGCGGGCAGGTCGTCCGGCGCGGTGAACTGGACCAGGTCGAACACCTTGTCGATCTTGATCCCGTCCGGGACCTCGAACTCGGGCCGCATCATCGCACCCGGTCCGCCGGCCCGGAGCAGCTCGGCCGCGGCCGTCCAGTCGGCGTCGGTCGGTACGTCGGGCAGGCCGAGGAACGGCGCGACCGCGGCCGGGTAGCGGCGGGCGTTGCCGGACACCTCGGCGAAGGACGCGTGCGGGCCGGTCAGGGCGCCATACACCGGATTCTGCAGGATCATCAGAATCCCAGTTTGCGGAGGTTCTTGGCGTCCGTCTGCCAGTTCTTCGCGATCTTCACATGCAGATCGAGGTAGACGGGCGTACCCAGCAGAGCCTCGATCTGTTTCCGGGCGGCCGCGCCGACCTCGCGCAGCCGGGCGCCCTTGTGGCCGATCACGATGCCCTTCTGGCTCTCCCGCTCGAGGAAGATGTTCGCGTACACGTCCAGCAGCGGCTTGTCCGCCGGGCGGTCCTCACGCAGATTCATCTCGTCGATGGTGACCGCGATCGAGTGCGGCAGCTCGTCCCGGACGCCCTCCAGCGCGGCCTCGCGGATCAGTTCCGCGACCAGCGTCTCCTCGGGCTCGTCGGTGATGTCGCCGTCCGGGTACAGCGGGAAGCCCTCGGGCAGCAGCTTGACCAGCTCGTCCGCGACCACGTCCACCTGGAACCCGGACGTCGCCGACACCGGGATCACCGCGGCCCACTCGATCCCGACCGACTCCCCCAGCGCCTGGATCTCGGCGAGGTGCTCGACCATCCGGTCCGGCGTGACCAGGTCGGCCTTGGTGGCGAGCGCGACCTTCGGCGTCTTCGCGACCTTCGCCGCCTCGCTGACCAGGAACCGGTCGCCGGGGCCGATCTTGTCGCTGGCCGGCAGGCAGACCGCGATCACGTCGACCTCGGCCCAGGTGGTCTTGACCAGGTCGTTCAGCCGCTCGCCGAGCAGGGTGCGCGGCTTGTGCAGACCGGGCGTGTCGACCAGGATCAGCTGCGCGTCCGCGCGGTGCACGATCCCGCGGACGGCGTGCCGGGTGGTCTGCGGCTTCGACGACGTGATCACGATCTTCTTCCCCACCAAGGCGTTGGTGAGGGTGGACTTGCCCGCGTTCGGCCGGCCGACGAAGCAGGCGAACCCTGCCTTGAAGTTCTCAGGTGTGGACGACATCGCGGACCTCTCCGGTGCCCAGGGCAAGTACGACGGGAATGTTGGCGCCGGCGAAGTGCCGTACGACGTTGACCTCGACGGACTCGGTGTCCGTCACGACCGCGGCGGCCTCCAGGCCCTTCACGCCCGAGGCGAGCGCCATCGCGACCGCCAGCTGCAGCGCGGTCAGCTCGACCGTGTCGAGCGCGACCGTGCACGCCGCGTACGTCCGGCCGTCGGAGTCGCGGACCGCGGCTCCTTCGGCGGCGCGGGTCCGGGCGCGGGCAGCGCGGGCGAGGGTGACGAGCTTGGCGTCCTCCGCCGAGAGGTCTGACAACAAGAGCTCCAAAACGTAACCGGCGGCCCGGGGACCGACGGGTGGGTGGGTCAGGCGTGCTGGTGGTTCTGGTCGTGCGGCGCGGGGGTCGGGTCCTCGCGTCGTACCAGAACCGTACCTACCTGGTTCCGGCGGCCGGACGGGCGCTCCGCGGTCAGCGACAGGCCCTCGATCGCGACCTCGGCGCCGGGGATCGGCACCTTGCCGAGCAGTTTCGCCATCAGCCCGCCGACGGTGTCCACGTCGTCGTCGTCCAGCGGCACCCCGAACAGCTCGCCGAGCTCGTCGATCGGCAGCCGGCTGGAGACCCGGTACGCGCCGTCGGACAGCTGCTGCACCGAGTCCGGGTCCTCGTCGTACTCGTCGGTGATCTCGCCGACGATCTCCTCCAGGATGTCCTCGATCGCGACCAGGCCGGCGGTACCGCCGTACTCGTCGACGACGATCGCCAGGTGCATCCGGGCGGCCTGCATCTCGCGGAGCAGCTCGTCGGCGGGCTTGGAGTCCGGGACGTACATGCACGGCCGCATCACCGACTCGACCCGCTCGGTCGACTCGGACTGGGCGTTGTCGTACACCCGGCGCATCACGTCCTTGAGGTAGACGACGCCGACGATGTCGTCCAGGGACTCGCCGATCACCGGGATCCGCGAGTACCCCGAGCGCAGCGCCAGCGAGGTGAGCTGGCGGAGCTTCTTGTGCTTCTCGATGTAGACCATGTCGGTCCGCGGCACCATCACCTCGCGGACGATGGTGTCGCCGAGCTCGAACACCGAGTGGATCATCTGCCGCTCGCCGGACTCGATCACCGCGGACTTCTCCGCGTAGTCGACCAGCGCGCGCAGCTCGGCCTCGGTCGCGAACGGCCCTTCGGCGAACCCCTTGCCCGGGGTGAGCGCGTTGCCGATCAGGATCAGCAGCTTCGGCAGCGGGCCGAGGATCCTGGTCAGCGCCATCACCGGGCCGGCCGAGATGATCGCGAACCGGTCCGAGTGCTGCCGGCCCAGCGTCCGCGGCGCGACGCCGATGATCACGTACGAGACCAGCACCATCACCACCGCGGTGATCAGGATGTGCTCCCAGGTCACCGACAGGACTCCGGACAGCGCCTGGGTGACCAGCACGATCGCGGTGATCTCGCAGATCAGCCGGAGCAGGAGCAGCGAGTTCAGGTACCGCGGCGCGTCCGAGAGCAGGTCGCGCAGCCGGACCGCGCGCAGGTTGCCCTGCTCGACCTGCTCGTTCGCCCGCACCTTCGAGTACGACGACAGCGCCGCCTCCGCGCCGGCGAACAAGCCGGCCAGCAACACGAGCACCGCGGCCACAACCAGCAGGACGAGGTCGTGGTACGTCATGGGAACGTCACTCCTGACCGAGATGGTTTCCAGGGGATCGCCATGCTTCCAGCAGGCGGCCCTGGACGTCCCACATCTCCGCCTTCTCGGCGGGTTCCGCGTGGTCGTAACCGAGCAGGTGCAGGATGCCGTGCACGGTCAGCAGCTCCAGCTCGGCCCACGTGCCGTGGCCGGCCTTCGCCCCCTGGGCGGCGGCCACCGTCGGGCAGAGGGCGATGTCGCCCAGGTGCCCGAGCGGCAGGTCGTCGTCCGCGTCGCCGTCAGAGCCCGGCCGCAGCTCGTCCATCGGCCACGACATCACGTCGGTCGGACCCGGCAGGTCCAGGAACTCGACGTGGTACCGCGCCATGGTGTCCTCGTCGACCAGCTTGATCGACAGCTCACACTCCGGGTGCAGCCGCAGCGACGACATCACGAACCGGCTGAGCCGCATCAGTCCGTGTGCGTCGATCTCCACGCCGGACTCGTTGTTGACCTCGACGTTCATCGGTGGGAATCAGCGCTGCCTTCGTAGTTTTCGTACGCCGACACGATCCGGCCGACCAGCTTGTGCCGGACAACGTCGTGCGATGTCAACCGGCAGAATGCCAGATCCTGCACCCCTTCGAGAATTTCCTGCACCACCTTGAGCCCGGAATTCGTCCCGTTCGGCAGGTCGACCTGGGTGACGTCGCCGGTGACGACCATCTTCGAGCCGAAGCCGAGCCGGGTGAGGAACATCTTCATCTGCTCCGGCGAGGTGTTCTGCGCCTCGTCCAGGATGATGTAGGCGTCGTTCAGCGTCCGGCCGCGCATGTAGGCCAGCGGCGCGATCTCGATCGTGCCGGCGGTCATCAGCCGCGGGATGGACTCCGGGTCGAGCATGTCGTGCAGTGCGTCGTACAGCGGCCGCAGATACGGGTCGATCTTCTCCGACAGCGTGCCGGGCAGGAAGCCGAGCCGCTCGCCGGCCTCGACGGCCGGCCGGGTCAGGATGATCCGGTTGACCTCCTTGGCCTGCAGCGCCTGGACCGCCTTGGCCACCGCCAGGTAGGTCTTGCCGGTACCGGCCGGGCCGATGCCGAACACGATCGTGTTCTTGTCGATCGCGTCGACGTACCGCTTCTGGTTCAGCGTCTTCGGCCGGATCGTGCGGCCGCGGCTGGACAGGATGTTCTGGGTCAGCACCTCGCGCGGCGACTCCGCGGTGGCCTGCTTGATCATCGCGATGCTGCGCTCGACCGAGTCGGCAGTCAGCCCGTGGCCGGTGCGCACGACCGCGACCAGCTCGTCGAAGAGCCGTTCGGCCAGCGCCAGCTCGGCAGGCTCACCGGTCATCGAGATCTCGTTGCCGCGGACCAGGATGTCGGCGGCGAACTCCTTCTCGATGATGCGGAGGAACTCGTCCCGGGCTCCGAGCAGGGCCACCATGTCGATGCTGTTCGGCACGACGATCTTGTGGGACGCCTGCGTGGCGGTCACCGCACCGTTACGGTGCGCTTCCGGTTCGATACTGCGTGGCCTGGACAGGCTCTTCCTCCTGAGTACTGGTGATGTGAGTCTCCATGCTAGCCGTCCCCGCCGACAGCCTCACGCGTAATTCCCCGGCGGCCTCCTCAGGTTGCCTTCAGATTGGGTCCGGCCGTTGTCAACCTGGGACGGACTCTTGGCGTCGTCTTTTCGTGGCACAACCGGCCGTGGTGTACGAAGAGTGCGTGACACATGAGTCCTCGTGGAGTGCAGACGAGGCGCTGACGGCTGTCTACACCGCGCACTACACGTCGCTCGTCCGCCTCGGCTCGCTGCTGCTGCGCGACACCGGCACGGCCGAGGAGATCGTGCAGGACGCGTTCGTCGCGATGCACGGCCGCTGGAACCGGCTGCGCGATCCCCACAAGGCGCTCGCGTACCTGCGGACCGCGGTGGTGAACCGCTGCCGGTCCCGCCAGCGCCACCTCGTCGTGGTGGACAAGCACACCCCGAAGTCGCTGCCCGACGAACCGAGCGCCGAGCAGGCGGTACTGCGGACCGAGGAGACCGACCGGGTCGTCGAAGCGATGCGGACCCTGCCGGAGAAGCAACGCACCGTGATGGTGCTGCGGTACTACGGTGACCTGTCGGAGGCGGAGATCGCCGACACGATGGGCATCAGCCGGGGCTCCGTGAAGAGCCACGCCGCGCGCGCGACCAAGTCGCTGCGCCAGCTCCTGGAGCAGAACGTATGAACGACAACTCTCACGACCCGTTCGACGAGCTGATGCGGCGAGCCCTCCACGAGGAGGCGGACCGGATCGAGCCGGCCGACGCGCTGCTGGAGATCCGCAACCGCGCGCACGCCCAGCGCCCGTCCACGCACCGCCCCTGGTTCCTGACCGCCGGTGTCGCCGCGGTCGGCACGGCCGCCGCGATCGGCGCCTTCACCGTGTTCGCCAACACCGACACGACCGCCAACGACGGGGACTCGGTCGCCGGCCAGCGCACCACTTCCGCCCTCCCGGAGACCCAGGCGCCCACGGTGCTCACCGCCTCCCCGATGCCCAGTCAGGCCCCGAAGACCCGCGGCGTACCGGAGACATCGGTACGCGACATGCTCGTCCCGGTCTACTGGCTCGGCACCCAGGTCGGCGCGCAGAAGAAGACCTCCGCGCGGCTGTACCGGACCTGGGCGAAGGTCAGCGGTCGCCCGGCGGAACAGGCGGTCCGGATCATGACCACGAAGAACCCGAACGACCCGGACTACTACTCGGTCTGGCGGGGCGCCGCGGTGAACGCCGTGACCCGTGACGACGACGAGGTGACGGTCGACTTCAAGCAGTTGCCGGACGCAACGCTCGACGAGGACGTCGCACGGGTCGCGGCGCAGCAGCTCGTGTACACGGTCCAGGGCGCGCTGAAGGACGACCAGACCCCGGTCCGGATCACCCAGAACGGCCAGGCGGTGCAGCAGCTGTTCGGCCGGATCGACGCCAGCGCGCCGCTGAACCGCGCGCTGGCCTCCGACGTACAGGCGCTGGTCTGGATCGACTCGCCGACCCAGGACCAGGCGCTGACGCCGAAGGTGACGGTGCAGGGTGTCGCGGCGGCGTTCGAGGCGACGGTCAACTACCAGGCGACCAACCTGAAGACCCGCGAGGTCCGGAAGAGCCACACGAACACCAAGCAGGGTCAGGCGTTCGCGCCGTACTCGTTCCAGCTGACGCTCAGCCCGGGGCCGTGGCAGATCAGCGTGTACCTCGTGTCCCCCGCCGACGGCACGGTCACCGACACCGACAGCAAGGCGATCCTGGTGAAGTAGGTCAGTCGGCCGCTTGGTCAGGGTCGCGGTCGATGGTGGCGGTCAGGAGGCCGGGGAAGGCCGCGTCGAACTCGGGGCGGCGGAGGCGGTTCAGACGGCGGGCGCCTTCGTCGCGTTGCTCGATCAGGCCGGCGGAGCGCAGTACGGCGAAGTGGTGGCTGGCGGTGGCCTTCTTGACCGGGAGGTCGAACGTGCCGCAGGCGCGGGTCCAGTCGTCGTGGGCGGCGAGGTCGCGGAGGATCGAGCGGCGGACCGGGTCGGCGAGGGCGTCGAGGGCGGACTGCAGGGTCACCCCGGCGGGGTCGACGTGCGTGAGCGTGCGGGCTCTGGCGGTTTCGACGGCCATGGGTTCAGTCCTCGCGTGTTCGGCTGCTGTCTAACAGATTACCGCCAGCGCGAAGGGGCGAGCAGGGCGGCGGCAGCGGCGACGCCGGCCGTCGAGGTGCGCAGTACCGTGTCGCCGAGGCGGATCGGGGTGGCGGCGAACGCGGCCAGCTCGGCCGGGGCGATGCCGCCTTCGGGGCCGATCACCAGCACGATGTCGCCGGCCGGCGGCGTCTCCAGGGAGGCCAGCGGGGTGGTGGCTTCTTCGTGCAGTACGACGGGGAGCGCCGCGGCGGCGAGGCGCTGCGCGACGTCGGCCGTCGTGGCGAGCGGGGCGACCTCGGCGAACCAGGTGCGGCGGGACTGCTTGCTCGCCTCGAACGCCCAGGCCTGCCACTTCGCGAGCATCTTCTCGACCCGCTCCGGGTTCGCCCGGAACTGGCTGCGCTCGGCGTTCCACGGCACGATCACGTCGACGCCGACCTCGGTCAGCATCTCCACCGCGAGCTCGGCCCGCTCCCCCTTGGGCACCGCCTGCACCACAACCACCCGCGGGTCGTACGCCGGAGTCGTCCCGCGCGCGTCGACCGCCACCGTCACGCCCGTCTTGGCAGCCGCAACCACAGCCCCCTCGGCCCACCCGCCCCGCCCGTCGGTCAGCCGAACCCGCTCACCGGCCCCGATCCGCCGTACGACGGCAGCATGCCGCCCCTCGGCACCGTCGAGCACCAGCTCCTCCCCGACCAGCTCGGGGAGGAAGAACACCGCGACACCCACCGGCAGGCGCGTTTCTAGTGCGCGCCGAAGGCGTCGCGGAGGCGGCCGAAGACGCCCTTGTGGGTGGCTTGGACCTGGCCCTGGGGGCGTTCCTCGTCGCGGGCCACGGCGAGCTGGCGGAGCAGGTCGGCCTGGGCGTCGTCGAGGCGGGTCGGGGTCTCGACGATCACCTGGACGATCAGGTCACCGCGCCCGGCGTGCCGCAGCCGGGGTACGCCGCGCGCCGTCAGCGTCTGCGTCGTCCCGGACTGGGTACCGGGCCGGACCTCCAGCGGCGTCGTCTCGCCCTCCAGCGTCGGCAGGTCGATCGTGGTGCCGAGCGCGGCCGCCGTCATCGGCAGCGTGACCGTGCAGTGCAGGTCGTCGCCGTTCCGGGTGAAGATCTCGTGCGGCTCGACCTCGATCTCGACGTACAGGTCGCCGGCCGGGCCGCCGCCGGGGCCGACCTCGCCCTGGCCGGACAGCTGCACCCGCGTCCCGCTGTCGACGCCGCCGGGGATCTTCACGGTGACCGTACGGCGGGACCGCACGCGCCCGTCGCCGGAGCACTCGACGCACGGGTTCGGGATGGTCGTCCCGTAGCCGCGGCAGTTCGGGCAGGGGCGCATCGTCCGCACCTCGCCGAGGAACGACCGCTGCGTGTGCGTCACCTCGCCGCGCCCGTGGCAGATCTCGCAGGTGACCGGCTCGGACCCGGCCGCCGCGCCGGACCCGCTACAGGTCGGGCACAGTACGGCGGTGTCGACCTTGAGCTCCCGCGTCGTACCGAAGGCCGCCTCGGCCAGGTCGATCCGGAGCGGGATCAGCGCGTCCTGGCCGCGCCGGGTCCGCGGCCGCGGCCCGCGGGTCGCGCCGCCGGTCTGGCCGAAGAACGCGTCCATGATGTCGGTGAACGTGAACGCCTGCCCGAAGCCCGCGGCCCCGCCCGGCCCGCCGGCCGCGGACGCGAACGGGTCGCCGCCGAGGTCGTGCATCTGCCGCTTCTGCGGGTCGCTGAGCACCTGGAACGCGCGCCCGATCTCCTGGAACTTCTGGTGCGCGTCCTCGGAGTCGTTCACGTCCGGGTGGTACTGGCGCGCCAGCTTGCGGTACGCCTTCTTGATCTCGTCCGGTGACGCGTCACGGCTGACACCTAGGACGGCGTAGTAATCGGTGCTCATACTCCAGACCAGGGGGTTGTCTTCATCAGATTCGTCATGATTCAGCCAGGATCTGGCTGACATAGCGCGCGACGGCCCGTACGGCGCCCATCGTGCTGGGGTAGTCCATGTGCGTCGGCCCGACGATGCCCAAAGTGGCGAGCACCTCCGACTTCGAGCCGTACCCGGTCGCGACCACCGACGTGGTGGCCAGCTCCTCGAACGGGTTCTCGTGACCGATCCGGACGGTCAGCGTCTGCGGGTTGGTCGCCTCGCCGAGCAGCTTGAGCAGGATCACGTGCTCCTCGAGCGCCTCCAGCACCGGCTTCACGTTGCGCTCGAAGTCGTCGCCGTACCGGGTCAGGTTGGCGGCGCCGCCGACCGCGATCCGCTGCTCGCCGACCTCGTCGGTGAACGCCTCGAACAGCGTCGTGACGATCGACGACACCAGCGACCGGTCGCCGGGCGCGAACAGGTCGGGCACGCTCGCGAGCGCCGTCGCCGCGTCGGTCAGTCGCTGACCGGCGAGTGCCGTGTTCAGCCGGGAGCGCAGGTCCGCGGTCAACTGCTCGTCGACGTCGTGCGGGTGCTCGACGATCCGCTGCTCGACCCGGCCGTTGCTGGTGATCACCACCAGCAGCAGCCGGCGCGGCGTCATCGTGACCACCTCGATGTGCCGCACGCTCGACCGGTTCAGCGACGGGTACTGCACGATGGCGACCTGGCGGGTGATCTGGGCGAGCAGCCGGACGGTACGCCGGACCACGTCGTCCAGGTCGACCGCACCGGCCAGGAACGACGTGATCGCCTTCTTCTCCGCCGTCGACAGCGTCTTGACCGTGCTCAGCTTGTCGACGAACAGCCGGTAGCCCGCGTCGGTCGGGATCCGGCCGGCGCTGGTGTGCGGCTGGGTGATGTACCCCTCCTCCTCCAGTGCCGCCATGTCGTTACGCACGGTGGCCGGTGAGACACCGAGGTTGTGCCGGTCGACCAGTGCCTTCGACCCGATCGGCTCGTGGGTCGCGACGTAGTCCTCGACGATGGCGCGGAGCACATCCAGCTTGCGGTCGTCCAGCACGCGCACCACCCTTTCAGACCCTTGGCACTCAGTCGTTCAGAGTGCCAGTCTAGGCGGTCTCGGGCGAGGCTCCCAACGGAACGGGCGCCGGACGCGTCACGGTACTCGCCACATCGAGCGGCTGATCCTGGACGGCGGAGTCGATGAACGACTCCAGTACGTCGAGCACGTGGTACCCCAGCTCCCCCGACGCCCGGTGCGGCTCGCCGGTGCGCAACGCCCGGGCCATGTCCGCGACACCGACCCCGCGGCCGGCTCCGGCGTACCCGCCCGCGACCGGCACCTCGGTCCACTCGCGCTGCTCCGGGGTGACGATCTCGACGGTCCCGTCGAAGCCGTTCGGGTCCGGCACGGACAGGCTGCCGTCCGTCCCGTGGACCTCGATCCGGGGCAGCCGCCCGGCCCAGACGTCGAACGACATCAGCACGGTGGTCAGCGCGCCCGACTCGTGCTCCAGTACGCCGGTGACGTGCGTCGGCACCTCGACGTCGAACACGGTCCCGGCGCGGGGGCCGGTGTGGATCTTCCGCTGCTGCTTCGCCCGGCCGGCGCGGGCGGTGACCCGGACGACCGGCCCGAGCAGCGTGACCAGGCTGGTGACGTAGTACGGGCCCATGTCGAGGACCGGGCCGCCGCCGGGCTTGTAGTAGAACTCGGGCGCCGGGTGCCACAGCTCGTGGCCGGGCGTCACCATGAACGCGGTCGCCGCGTGCGGGATGCCGATGTCGCCGCGGTCGATCACGGCACGGGCCGTCTGGGTGCCGGTGCCGAGGACCGTGTCCGGCGCGCAGCCGATCCGCAGGTCGTTGGCGGCGGCGTACTTCAGCAGCGGCTCCGCCTCGGCGCGGTCCATCGCCAGCGGCTTCTCGCCGTACACGTGCTTGCCCGCGGCCAGCGCGGCCTGGTGTACGGCGGCGTGGGCGGCCGGGATCGTGAGGTTGAGGACGATGTCGACGTCGTCGGCGGCGTACAGCTGCTCCGGTGACAGCGCGCGGATGCTCGGGTTCTGGTCCGCGATCGCCTGCGCGCGCGCGACGTCCAGGTCCGCGACGGCGACCACGTCGACGCCGGGGAGCTTGGCCAGGTGGTCGAGGTACGTGCCGGAGATGACGCCGGTCCCGACGATGCCGATTCCGGTCACTTGCTCGCCCACAGCAGCCCCCGCTCGATGATCGTCCGGACCTCGGGCGTCTCCAGGTCGTCCAGCTTGTGGCCGACCGTGCAGACGAAGACCTTGCCCTCGCCCCAGGTACGGGTCCAGATCGCCGGCATCACGGCGCCCTCGATCCACGGGTAGTCCGGGTGCGCCTCGAACGTGGTGGTGGCCAGCACGTTGTTGGTCGGGTCGGCGTGCACGTAGTACTGCTCGGTGTGGACGTCGAAGTGCTTGATGCCTTCGACGATCGGGTGGTCGGCAATGATGTCCACCCGGTAGTCGGTGAAGCCGTGCGGGTGCGAGATGAACTGGCCGCCGGTGATGAAGCTGTAGTCGACGTTCTTGCGGAACGAGTCCGCGATCCCGCCGTGCCAGCCGGCGAACCCGGTTCCGCGCCGGATCGCCGCCTCCAGGCCCTTGAAGTGGTCGTTCTCGATCTCGCTCATCGTCACGCACTGAACGACGAGGTCGACGCCGTCCAGGTCGAGGTACGCCGCGGTGCTGTCCGAGACCGTCACCTCGTAGCCGTTCTCCTTCAGGTACGGGATGAACAGGTCGGTCGCCTCGACCGGCGAGTGCCCCTCCCAGCCACCCCGGACCACAACCGCACGTCGTGTCGTCACACCGGCCACCCTTCGAAAGTTTCGGAGTTCCGTTCGGAACACTTGCGACCTTAAGTCGAAGGGAGAGGGCTTGCCAACCACTACTCTCAAGGCATGGGCTGGAAGTTCTGGAAGCGGTCGAATCCGATGGATCCACAGGAGATGCTGGCGCGCGGGCACGCGCAGCCGAACAGCTTTCCGGAGCGCCCGCAGGACACCCTGCCGGTGGGGTCGTTCGGGCTGACGGTCGAGGACGTGTTCTCGATCACCGGGCGCGGGACCGTGGTCACCGGGCGGGTGCAGACCGGGATGGTGTCGGTCGGCGAGCAGGTCATGATCAGCCGCGCCGGGCAGCCGCTGCTGCAGGTCGAGGTGACCGGGGTCGAGATGTTCCGCAAGACCATGCGGACCGCGAAGGCCGGCGACAACGTCGGCCTGCTGCTCCGCGGCGTCAAGCGGGACCAGGTGGCGAGGGGCGACGTACTCAGCAAGTAATGTCGAGCGCATGAGTTGGCAGGAGCTCGGCGACCGCACCTGGGTCCGCCGGTACGACGAATGGGACCTGAACGTCGGCCTGGTCGCCGGCACGGACGGTGCCGTGGTGATCGACACCCGCGCGACCGCCGACGAGGCCGAGCAGCTCCGCGAGCACATCCGCGAGGTCACCGACCTCCCGGTGAAGTGGGTCGTCAACACCCACGCGCACTTCGACCACGTGAACGGCAACGGCGTCTTCGAAGGCGCCGAGGTCTTCCTGCACGAGAACGCCGCCGCCGAGGAGAACCTGGCCGGTACGACGTTCGCGGCCGCGAAGGTGATCGACCTCGGTGACCGCCGCGTCGAGCTGCTGTGGGTCGGCAACGGGCACACGTCCGGCGACACCGTGGTCGCGGTGCCGGACGTCGAGGTGTTCTTCGTCGGCGACCTGCTCGAGGAGTCGGCGCCGCCGTCGTACGGCGCGGACTCGTTCCCGCTGGAGTGGCCGGACACGATCCAGGCCGTGGTCGGGATGATGCCGCCGACCGTGCGGATCGTCCCGGGTCACGGCGCGGTCGTCGACCTGGAGTTCGCGCACGACCAGGCGATCGAGCTGGGCAAGGTCGCGAACCTGATCTCGTCGCTGCACCACGCCGGCACCTCGCTGGACGACGCCCTGCGAAGCACCGAGGACTGGCCCTGGCCGGTCGAGAAACTCCAGGACGCCATCCGCCGCGGCTACGCCGCACTCGGCACCCCACAACGCCCGAGCCTCCCGTTGCTCGGTCCTGGATAGGTGGTGTCCGGTAATTCCGCGCCGTAGCGAGGAGGTGCCCGGTGCGGTAGCTCGGCGTGCGGGGGCGAAGGTCTCGATGCGGAGCATCGTGGCCTTTGCACCCGTGCGGCGAGGTGCCGTGCCGGGTGCCCCGCAGTAGGCGGGGAATTGCCGGACACCACCTAGGCCCTTTCCGTTGACATCGGGTCGCCGGTCGCGCAACTTGTTCGGAACGGACTTCGCCCGACCGGATGGGGTGGGACCTATGGCCATACAGACCGTTCATCCCGACGGACGCGTCGAGCTGACAGATTCCGAAGCACTCCGAGGCAGTCCGTACGCGAACGCCGAGCTGGCCCCGACGCGGTTGCCCGAGCGGACCTGGACGACGTACAACTACGCCGCGCTGTGGATGGGGATGGCGCACAACATCCCGAGCTACCTGCTCGCGTCCGGGCTGGTCGCGCTCGGGATGAACTGGCTGCAGGCGTTCCTCACGATCACCCTCGGGAACCTGATCGTCCTGGTCCCGCTGCTGCTGAACAGCCATGCGGGCACGAAGTACGGCATCCCGTTCCCGGTGTTCGCGCGGGCCTTCTACGGCGTCCGCGGCGCGAACTTCCCCGCGCTGCTGCGCGCGTTCATCGCCTGCGGCTGGTTCGGGATCCAGACCTGGATCGGCGGCCAGGCGATCTTCGTGATCGTCGGCGAGCTGCTCGGCAGGAGCTGGACCGAGGCGTCCGCGATCGGCGGTCACCCGTGGACGATGTGGGTGAGCTTCCTGTTCTTCTGGGCCCTGCAGATGGTGCTGATCTTCCGCGGCATCGAGGGCCTGCGCCGGTTCGAGAACTGGGCGGCGCCGCTGGTCACGATCGCGTTCGTCGCGTTGATGGTGGCGATCCTGGTGAAGGCCGGCGGCTTCGGCCCGATCCTGTCGCAGCCGTCGAAGCTCGGCTGGGGACCCGACTTCTGGAAGATCTTCGCGCCGTCGCTGATGGGCATGATCGCGTTCTGGGCGACGCTGTCGCTGAACATGCCGGACTTCACCCGGTTCGGGAAGGGCCAGCGGGCGCAGGTGTGGGGCCAGGTGATCGGGCTGCCGACCACGATGTCGTTCATCGCGCTGGTCTCGATCATCACCACGTCCGGGACCGTCGTGCTCTACGGTTCGGCGATCTGGGACCCGGTCGAGCTCACCCGCCGGTTCCAGAACCCGGTGATCGTCACGATCGGCCTGATCACGGCGATCCTCGCGACGATGTCCTGCAACGTCGCGGCGAACGTCGTGAGCCCGTCGTACGACTTCGCGAACGCGCTGCCGCGCTGGCTGAACTTCCGCACCGCGGGCCTGCTCACCGGCGTGGTCGGGATCGTCATCCAGCCGTGGCGGCTGATCTCGGACCCGTCGATCTACATCTTCGTCTGGCTGTCGTTCTACGGCGGCCTGCTCGCGTCGGTGGCCGGCGTACTGATCGCCGGGTACTGGCTGATCGACCGAACGAACCTGCAACTCGCCGACCTCTACAAGGTGGACGGCCGGTACTGGTACACAGCCGGCTGGAACTGGCGTGGCGTGGTCGCGACCCTGTTCGGCTCGGTGCTCGCGGTCGGCGGCGCGTACTCGAACCCGGGCGCCGGCCCGTTCCCGCAGAACGGCCTGATCCCGTTCCTCAAGCCGCTGTACGACTACTCCTGGGCGATCGGTCTGGCCGCCGGGTTCCTCGCGTACTTCGTCCTCACACTGACCGCGCCGAACCGCCAGTCGACGGCCACGCACGCGGCTCCCACTTATTAGCATGGGCGAGTGGCTGACAGGTATGGGAACGACGTACTCGCGGGTGACTGGCGCAAGCCCAAGAACGGGCGGACCGTCGAGGTCGAGATCGAGAAGGGCATGGTCGTCGAGGAGCCCAGCTCCGGGTTCGTCGGCGCGATCGTGCGCTGGGAGCACGGCGTCGTCGACCTCGAGGACCGGCACGGGAAGATCCGTACCTATCCGCTCGGGCCGGGGTTCTGGCTGGACGGCAAACCGGTCAGCCTGAAGCCGCCGAAGAAGGCCGGTCCGGCGAAGAAGACCCGAACCGCGTCCGGTTCGGTGGCCGTCGACAACGTCCGCGCCAAGGTCGCCCGGGCGAGCCGGATCTACGTCGAGGGCCGGCACGACGCGGAGCTGGTCGAGAAGGTCTGGGGCGACGACCTGCGGATCGAGGGCGTCGTGGTCGAGTACCTCGAAGGCGTCGACGACCTGGTCGAGATCGTCAACCGGTTCCAGCCCGGCCCGGGCCGGCGGCTCGGCGTACTCGTCGACCACCTGGTCGAGGGCTCGAAGGAGTCGAAGATCGCCGCGCAGGTCAGCAACCGCTACGTGCTGGTCGTCGGGCACCCGTTCATCGACATCTGGGAGGCCGTCAAGCCGGCGTCGGTCGGGATCAAGGCGTGGCCGCGGATTCCGCACGGGCAGGACTGGAAGAAGGGCGTGCTGCAGTCGTTCGGCTGGCCGGCCACCGACCAGGCCGACGTCGCCGCAGCCTGGAAACACATCCTGTCGAAGGTGAACAGCTTCGCCGACCTCGACCCGGCGCTGCTCGGCCGGGTCGAGGAGCTCATCGACTTCGTGACTCTGGACTGATCGGCGGCATCCGCTGCTCCAGCCAGCCGCGGATCCGGCGGCGGGTACGGCGGACGTACCAGGTGATCGCGCCGAGAACGGCGCTGAGGGCGAGGATCGCGCCGGCCAGTACGGCGGCGACCAGCCGCAGCGGGCCGACCGCGGCGGCGACCACCAGCAGCACGATCCCCACCGCGGCTGTTGCCAGCGGCAACCATGGCTCGAAGACCGGCGGCCGTTGCGCGGGCGTCAGCTTGGCGCCGCGGACGGTCCGCTCCCACACCGCCTCCCGGGCCGGCTCGGTGAACCAGCGCGCGGTCCGCAGCAGCCACGAGCCGGGCTGGTGCTTCCGCCCGGCGGCCGCCTTCACCCAGTCGCCGACCTGCGGGCCGAGTCCGCCGGAGACGTCGACCATCCGGTCCGCGAGGCCCTTGGTGATCGCGCGGCCCTCGGGTGAGGCGTTCAGCTCGTCCCGCATCGTCAGCAACGCGCTCATCCCGGCGTCGACCGGGAAGTCCCGGGCCAGCCGCTCGATCCGCTCGGCGACCGCGTCCAGCTGCCAGCCCTCGGCCTGCAGCACCTGGTGCTGGGTCTCGCGGATCCAGTCCGCGTCCGCGCCGAGCATCGCGCCGAGGTGCGCGACGCAGTGCAGCCGGCCCATCAGCCAGTCCCACCGCCGCCAGTCCGCGGCTCCGAACGCGCCGAAGTGCCCGACCTGGCTGCCGTACAGGATCCGGTCGTTGAGCTCGTTCGCGATCGACCCTTCCTGCAGGTCGTCGAGCACCGCGAGCGGGATGTCCGGCCCGAGCCGGAGGAACTGGAACGGCGCACTGCGCTGCTCAGGCGTGCGCGCCGACGTACACCGGGACACGATCTCGACGTCGAGCGCGAGGTCCACCAGCTCCTGGCCGACGCTCCTGGTCAGGCCTGCGAACGCGTCGCCGAGCGTGCGCTGGATCTGCAGCTGCTCGAAGATGTCGTTCAGCCCGACCGCGACTGCCTCCGCGCCGCCGGCCGGGCGCAGGTCGAGATGCGCGGCCGCCAGCTGCACGTCGAGGGCGTCGCGGACCGCCTGCACCTTCAGCAGACAGTCGCTCGCCGCAGTCAGCCGCTTCTCCAGCGCGGCACGTCCGACCCGCGGGGCCGCGCTGATCTCGGTCCGCAGCGAACGCAGGATCAGCCGGACGATCCGTTCCGCCGAGCCGGTCCCCCACAGCCAGACCGGCTTGCCGTCGGCGTCCTCGTGCAGCGCGGTCGTCGACCCGTCCGGCGCGGGCACCCACGGGTGTTCGGTCCGCAGGACCTCGTCGATCTCGGTCTCCGACAGCGCGGTCGCGGCGTCCAGGACGGTCGACTGGTCATGGCTCGCGATCGTCACCGCCTCCCACACGCCGCCGGCCGCCCGGCCCCGCGAATACGCCGGTTGCAGCGCGGTGGCCGCGGCCCGCAGCCGGGTCCGCTCGTCCGGTTGCTCCAGGCAACGGTCGAAGAGCCGCTGGGTGTCGGACCAGGACGCGTCCGCCTCCAGCAGCAGGCGTTCGAGCTGCTCGACGTCCGACCGGAAGTCCACCTCGCGCGGGAACTGCACCGCGGACAGCGCGGACACCCGCCAGCTCGGCTCCTTCGCCGCGGGCAGGGCGGTCGCCGCGTGCCCGATCCCGGCGGACGGTACGACGTACAGCACGTAGCGGGTCGCCTTGCTGGTGACCGGGCGGCGGGCGACGACGTCGAGCACCGGGCCGAACGGCGCGTTGTCGAGTACGCCGCCGTCGATCAGCCAGGCGCCGGCCTCGGCCGGACCGGGACGCAGCCGCGGCGGCTGGGCGGCCAGCTCGGGTGTCTCCAGTACCGGGCCGAACGCGGCCGGGAACGACGCGGACGCCCGCGCCGCACGCGCCAGCAGCTCGGTGTCCTTCAGCCCGTTCTTGTCCTCGGTGACGAACTTCCGCTTCGCCCCGTCGTACGTCGGCGCGTCCTCGCTGGTGAAGCCGTACAGATACCGGTGATCCGGTACGACGAACGCCTGGCCGGCCGCGTCCTTCGCCTCGAACTGCTGCACGCCGAGGCCGGACGCGGTCACGAACAACGTCACCGGCTCCTCGGCGGAGCTCTCGCCCGCTTCGGCGACGTCCTTGAGCAGGCCCTCGACCTGCTTCAGGAAGTACTTGCCGTCGAGCACCGACGGCGACTTCACGCCCGCGGACGGGACCAGCTTGCCGACGTCGAGGGACCCGAGCGCGACCCACTTCTGCCGCAGCCACGGGCCGTTCTCGCTGTCCGGGTCGAGGGTCGACCCGTTCGCGATCGCGGTCGCCAGCAAGGACCCGTTCAGGCCGCCGGCGCTCGTTCCCGCGATCACGTCGACGACGATCCGCCGCTGTTCGTCGCCGCGCCGGCACAACTCCCGCCACCGGTCCGCGATCACCGCGTCGTACCGCTGCGGCCCGGGCACCCCGGACCGGCCGGACGCCCGCCGGATCAGGTCCAGCTCGTGCGTCACGCCCCCCATCCAGACCGCCAGACTGACGCCCCCGTTCAGTACCAGAGCAATCCGGATCTCGTGGTCACTCATCCGCCGCGCACCCTCCAGCCCTCACCGAAGCCGAGCGTCTACCGTACCGATTCTGCCGGTCACGTGTGCAGCTGGTCGACGAAGGTCCGGGTGATTCGGGTGGGGTGGGTGATCGCGGTGCCCACCACGACGGCGTAGGCGCCGGTGGTCAGGCAGGTCTGGGCGTCCTGCGGGTTGCGGACGCGGCCCTCGGCGATCACCGGAACGTTGACGTGACCAACGAGTTCGGCGAGGAGCTCGAGGTCCGGGCCGCGGCTGACCGGGCGGGCGCCGGTGTAGCCGGCGAGCGTGGTGCCGACGCAGTCCGCGCCGGCGTCGATGCTGTGGAGCGCGTCGTCGATGCTCCCGCAGTCGGCCATCACCAGCGCGCCGCGGTCGTGGACGGCGGCGATGCTCGCCGCCAGCGGCTGCCCGTCCGGCCGCTCGCGGGCGGTGCCGTCGAGCGCGACGACGTCCGCTCCGGCGGTGACGCAGTCGACCGCGTCCGCGACCGTCGGCGTGATGAAGACGCCGTCCGAGCCGCGTTTCACCAGGCCGATCAGGCAGACGTCGATCAACGGGCGGATCGCCTTCAGGTCCTCGATGCCTTGCGCGCGGACGCCGTACGCGCCGCCCTGCACGACCGCCTGCGCGACGGCCGCCATGATGGCCGGCGACCGCATCGGCTCGCCCGGGTACGCCTGGCAGGACACCACCAGTCGCCCCTTGAGCGAGGCAAGCGCCGATTCCCCCGTACGCGCGATCATGCCTTCATCCTCCTCATCACGTAGTGCGCTGCACCGCGCAGCGCCGTCTCCGCACCGCCGCCGGACACCTCGAGCGGCGTCTCCGCGACGGCCGGGATCAGCCCGCCGCGGTACGCCGTCCGCAGGGCCGACTCCCAGACCTCGCCCGCGCGGGCGACACTGCCCGCAACGACGACCAGCCGCGGGTCGATCGCGTTCACCAGACCGGCCGCCGCGGCACCCAGCGCCGTACCGCCGGTGTGCAGGGCCGTCCGGGCGAGTTCGTCCGTACGCCGGGTCAGGTCGCGGGTCGTGGTGACCGCGGGATCGCCGCCGTTCGCGTGGTACCAGGCAAGGATCCCGGAGCCGCTGGCCACCGCCTCGAGATGGCCGATCCGCCCACAGGGACACGGCATCCCGGCTGCCTCGGCGGAGACCACATGCCCGAAGTGCCCGCCCGCGTGGTGCGCCCCGAGCACCGGCTCGCCGTCGAGGACCAAGCTCCCACCGATCCCCGTCCCCGCGACCAACGCCAACAGGTCCGGTACGCCGTACTCGATCGCCAGCCCGACCCCGAAGGCGTTCCCGTCCCCGAGCACCCACACCGGCAACCCGACCCGCGCCGACACGAGCTCCGCGAGCGGCGTACCACCCCACCCGGCGATGCTGTTCGTCGAGCTGAGCACCCGCCCCGCACCAACATCCACAACCCCAGCAGCGGAAATCGCCACACCAACGTCACCGGGCCCCCGCAGCCCCTCCAACAACCCAACCACCGCGTCGACGACACGGGCCGCCCCGCCGGCGGAGGTGGTGGAGGTGGTGGAGGTGGTGGAGGTGGTGGACGAGGCGGACGCCCCGCCCGCGGAGGTGGTGGACGAGGCGGACGCCCCGCCCGCGGAGGTGGTGGACGAGGCGGACGCCCCGCCGACGGAGGTGGTGGACGAGGCGGACGCCCCGCCCGCGGAGGTGGTGGACGAGGCGGACGCCTCGCCCGTGGGCCAGGTGGAGGAGGCGGAGGGCTCCGTTCCGTCCGGAGCGGGCGCGTCCTCGGGCGGGGTCGGAGCCTGGTGGATCTCCGAGCACAGTGCGCCGTCGCCGCCGACCCGGGCCGCGGCGATCTTTGTTCCGCCGATGTCGGCAGTGAGGATCACTGGGCGGCCCTGCTGATCACGAGGTCGTAGTCGTAGCGGTCGCCGCGGTAGATGGTTTCCGCGATCTCCACGGGTACGCCGGCCTCGGTGTAGCTGACCCGCGTGACCTGCAACGCGGCAGCGCCGACCGCCTGGTCGAGGTGATACGCCTGGTCGCGGTCGAGGTTCACCGCGTGGATGGATTGCGCGGCCCGCTCCACGGTGATCCCGGCCGCGCTCATCTGCGCGTACAGCGAAGCGGCCGGATCGAACGCGGACCAGTCCGTCCCCATCGCCGGCAGGTGCACCGACTCCAACGCCATCGGCGTACCGTCGGCCAACCGCAACCGTTCCAGCACGAGTACGTCGGCACCCGGCTCGATCCGCAGCCGCCGGGCGACATCCTCCGTCGCCGGCTGCACCGCCGTACGCAGAACCGTCGTCGACGGTGTCAGCCCGCGCTGCTGCATGTCCTCGGTGAAGCTGGTCAACCGCAACGTCTTGGTGACCACGTCCGGGTCCGCGACGAACGTCCCCGACCCGTGCACCTGGTAGATGACCCCGCGCCGGACCAGCTGGTCGATCGCGCGCCGGACGGTCATCCGGCTGACGTCGAGCTGCTGCATCAGGTCGCGTTCCGACGGGAGGTGGTCGTGCGGCTGCAGCTCCCCCGCCCGCCGCGCGAGCTCGTCGGCAACCTGTTCGTACTTGGGCCGCTCCTGTGCTGGCATGGTCACCCCTTCACCGCGCCGGCCGCGAGGCCGCTGACCAGGTACCGCTGGGCGAAGACGGCGAACAGCACCGGCGGCAGGGTTGAGAGGATAGCCGTCGCCGAGATGTCACCCCACCGGATGCCGGTGCTGGTCACGAAGTTCGCGGCGCCGAGCGTGATCGGGGTCGCGTTCGACGAGGACAGCACCAGCGCGAACAGGTAGTCGTTCCAGGAGAAGATGAACACCAGAACGGCGACCGCGACCAGCGACGGCGCCAGGATCGGCATCAGCACCGAGTACAGGATCCGGTAGGTGTTCGCGCCGTCGACCTTGGCGGCCTCCTCGACCTCGACCGGTACGTCGCGGAACCCGGCCGACAGCAGGATGATCGCCAGCGGCAGGTTCAGGAACGTGTTCGCGAGGATCAGCCCGGGCACGGTGTCGAGCAGGCCGAGGTTCGACATCAGCAGGAAGTACGGCACCGCGAAGAAGATCGCCGGCAGCAGCCGCAGCCCGCTGGACGCGTTCATGACGAACCGGCCGCCGAAGCCGAGCCGGATCGCGGAGTACGTGCTGGGGATCGCGATCGCCAGTACCAGCACGACCGCGCCGAGCGCGATCAGGCCTGAGTTCAGGAAGAACCGCGGGAAGTCGTACCCGGCGGCGCCGAGCGCGTTCGCGTAGTGCGCGCCGGTCGGCGTACCGATCGCGGTCGCGCCGCGGGAGATGTCGCCGTCGGACCGGAAGCTGACGAACAGCGCGTTGAACCACGGCACGTTGACGACGACCGCGATCAGGCCGACGGCGGCCGTCGTACCCCACAGCCGCCGTTTGCGGGCGGTCATCGGGCCGCCCCGTCCGGGTTCGCGATCCGCTTCACGAACAGCGGGACGAACGGCAGCAGGACCACCATCACGATCGCCGACGCGGCCGCCGCCAGCCCGAACCGCCCGGACTCGAACGCGGTCTTGTAGATGTAGATGCTCATCGTGGTCGTCTTCGTCCCCGGTCCGCCGGCGGTCAGTACGTAGATCACGTCGAAGGTGCGGAGCGCGTCGATCAGCCGCAGGAAGACCGCCGCGAAGATGATCGGCTTCATGATCGGTACGACGATCGAGCGCACCGTCCGCAGCCGCCCGGCACCGTCGACCTGGGCGGCCTCCAGTACGTCGGTCGGGAACGACTGCAGGCCGGCGTACATCACCAGGAACGCGAACGGCGTCCACTGCAGGACGTCGAGCAGGACGAGCAGCGGGACCACCGTGTCCGGCGCGAACAGCGAGACGTCCAGGCCCACGCCACGCAGCGCGGCCGGCACCAGGCCGATGTCGCCGTTCAGCAGCAGCCGGAACATCACGCCGAGCAGCGCCGGCGCGACCATGATCGGCACCAGCAGCATCGTGAAGAACACCTTCTTGCCGGGGAACTCGCGGTTCACCAGCAGCGCCAGGCCGAAACCGAGGACGGTCTCGATCGCGGTCACCGCCAGCGCGAACAGCGCGGTGAACCGGGCGGCCGCCCAGAACCCGGGATCGGTCAGCACGGTGCGGAAGTTCTCCACACCGGTGAACGCGGTCTCCGGGTTCTGCAGCGAGAGGCCGTAGAAGCCGGTCTGGATGCCCTGGTAGACCGGGTACGCCACGAAGATCAGTGCGAACACGATCAGCGGCGAACCCAGCACCCACTTCGGGACGCGGGACGTGGAACGCATGCTCACCCGAGCAGCTTCTGCAGCGCGGCGTTCGCGGTCTCCACCGCCGTACCGGCGTCCTGCTGGCCGACCCACGCGCCGCTGAGGCTCTCGGCGAGCTTGCTGTACGCCTCGAAGGTGTTCGGGAACACCGGCACCGAGTAGCCGTACTTGTCGATCGACTCCGCGATCTGCCCGAACGCCGGGTTGATCGCGGTGTTCGCCTTCAGTACCGCGGGCATCGCCGGGATGCCGCCGGCCTTGGCGTACGCCGTCATCGCGTCCGGAGTGGCGAGGTAGTCGAGGAACTTCTTCGCGGCGTCCTTGTTGCCCGAGTACTTGTTCAGCGCCACCGCGAGCGCGTGCACGTGGGTCTTCTGGCCCGGCACCGGGGCGATCGCGATCTTGCCCGCGACCAGCGGCGACTTGGCCTTGTCGTTGAGCTCGGCGAAGCCGGCCGACCACTGCAGCGCGAACGCCGTCGTACCGGCCTTCAACGCGGCCTGGGTCTCGGGGAACTCGGCCTGCGAGCTGTCCTTGGAGGTCCAGCCGTTCTTGTAGATCGTGCTGTAGACGCCGACCGCCTTCTTGGCCGCGTCGGTGTTCAGGTTGGCCTTGCCGTCCTTGGTGGTCCAGGAGCCGCCCTCACCCCAGAGCACGTCGTCCCAGATCATCGTGTTGTAGAGCAGGTTCTTGGCCTGCAGGATCGTGCCGTACTGCGTCGGCGACGCCGGGTTCGCGGTCTTGCTGAACCAGGCCGACATCGCGACGTAGTCCTGCCAGTCCCACTCGGCAGCGGGCTTCGGGTCGCGCTTCTCCCCGATCGCCTTCGCGGCCACGGCCTGGTACGCCGGCCACTGGCTCTTGGTCGCGAGCAGCGCGTCGACGAGGTCCTTGCGGTACAGCAGGAAGTGGTTCGAGACGTCCAGCGGCAGCGCGTACTGCTTGTCCTGGTACTTCAGCCCGTCGACCGCGACCGGGAAGTAGTTGCTCGCGTCCACCGAGGTCAGCGGGTCCAGCGAGTTCGCGTACTGGCCGACGTTGTAGCTGGCCACGAAGTAGATGTCCTGCTGGCTCGACTTCGCCGCCATCAGCGTGGCTTCCTTGGAGAAGGTGTCCTGGCGGGACAGCAGGGTCATCTCGACCTTGATCTTGTCCGTGGCGCCTTGGCCGGCGTTGTAGGCCTCGACGACCTTGCCCATGGCGTCGCCCTCGGGCCCGGGCCACAGCACCATCTTCACGGTCCCGCTGCCACTGCCGGCAGCACCGGCATCGCCGCCGGTCTTGGACCCGGTACTGGGCGCACAACCCGCCAGCGCGATGCCGGCGGCGAGGGCGAGGGCCAGCCCGGCTGCCTTCACATTCATCCTTGGACTCCCAACTGGTACGGACCAATGATGGGAGAATAGGCATAGTTTGCGCTCGTGTCCAGCGAAAGTGGGCGCAAGTGGTCAGGTCCAATTGCCGGAGGAGATCGTCAGGAGGCGGCGAGGACCAGAGTGGTGGTGGCCGCGGTGCCGTTCCGGGAGTAGCCGAGCTCGATCTTGTCGCCGGCCTTGCGGGTCAGCGTGGCGACCACGAGCTGCTCGCTGTTGGTCGCGGGCCGGCCGTCGATCGTGGTGATCACGTCACCGGCGCGCAGGCCGGCCTGGGCGCCCGGTCCTTCGGCGGCGAGGACGAACAATCCCTGCTGCTGCTGGGATTGCGGCAGCGTCTGCACCTGCAGGCCGGTCGTCGGATGTCCCGGCCGTCCGGTGCTGATCAGCTGGCCGGCGACCTCCTTCGCGACGTCGATCGGGATCGCGAAACCCAGCCCGACGCTGCCGCCGCCGGAGACCCCACTGGCGTTCGGCACGGTCGCGATCGCGGCGTTCACCCCGACCAGGTGGCCGGCGCAGTCGACGAGCGCGCCGCCGCTGTTGCCCGGGTTGATCGACGCGTCGGTCTGGATCGCGCCGATCAGGTGATGCGTCACGCCTTCACCCGGCACTGGTACGTACCTGTCGAGCGCGCTCACGATGCCGGTCGTGACCGTACTGCTCAGCCCCAGCGGTGCGCCGAGCGCGACCACCGGCTGGCCGACCTGCAGCGTCGCCGACGACCCGAGCGCGATCACCGGGAAGCCCTTCGCCCCGTCGGCGGCCTTCAGTACGGCGAGGTCCGTGCTCGGGTCCCGCCCGACGATCGTCGCGGCGGAGGTGTGCCCGTCGCTGTACCGGACCGTCACCGCGCCGCCCGCACCGGCCGCGACCGAGATGACGTGGTCGTTGGTGAGGATGTAGCCGCCGTCCCGGAACACCTGCCCGGACCCGGTGCCGCTCTGGTTGCCGCGCTGCGCGGCGATCGTGACGACGGACGGCAGCACCTCGTTCGCCACCGGGATCGCGGCACACATCGCCGTACCGGTGTCCGCGGCCGCGGCCGGTGTGGTCCGGTCGCCGCGGGTCGCGAGGAAGACGATCGCGGTGATCAGCGCGCCGACGACCAGCCCGACGGCCACCGCCACCAGCAAGGGCGGCGTCGGACGCCAGCCGGACGAACCGCTGTCAGCCTGGACCAATGGGCTCCCCTCCTCATGGTCCGCCTTTCGACGCTACCACCGGGGGAACCAACGGTCACGCGCTGTCGCGGATCACCAGCTCGGTGCTGTAGATCTCCGGCGTGGTGTGCTCGGCACCGGCGATCTTCGCGAGCAGGATCTCGGCCAGCCGCGCGCCGAGCTGCTCCACCGGCTGCCGGACCGTCGTGAGCTTGGGCGTGGTCGTGGTCGCCAGCACCGAGTCGTCGAACCCGACCACCGCGACGTCGTCAGGGACGCGGCGGCCGCTCTGCGAGAGGACCCGGAGCGCAGCGGTCGCCATCAGGTCGGAGGCGACGAACAGCCCGTCCAGGTCGGGATGGTCGTCCAGCAGCCGCAGCGTCGCCTGTTCACCACCGTCCGCGGTGAAGTCGCCGTACGCGATCATCGCGGGCAGCCCGGCCTCCTTCATCACTTCCTGGTAGCCGGTCAGCCGGTCGATGCCCGCGGTCATGTCGAGCGGCCCGGCGATCGTCGCGACCTTCCGGCGCCCGATCGACAGCAGGTGCTGTACGCCGGTCCGCGCACCGGCGACGTTGTCCACGTCCACACTCGCCACCGGTACGTCGACGCCGAGCGGCCGCGCGCTGAACACGATCGGCAGCGGCAACTGCGCCAGCTCCTGCAGCACGTTGTCACGGCCGTGGTGGCTGATGATGATCGCGCCGTCCACGTGCCCGCCGCGCAGGTACCGCAGCAGCCGCTGGTCGTCGGCCTCCGCCGGCTCGATCAGCAGCACCAACTGGGACGGCGTCGGCGCCAGCGTCCGGCTGACCCCGCTCAGCATGCCCGCGAAGAACGGGTCCGAGAACACCCGGCTGTCCGGCTCCGGCACCACGATCGCGATCGAGTCCGTACGCCGGGTCACCAGCGCGCGGGCCGCCCGGTTCGGGACGTAGCCGAGCTGGACGATCGCCCGCTCGACCGCGGCCACCGTGTCCGGCAGCACCTTCGGCGACCCGTTCACGACCCGCGAGACGGTCGCCCGGGACACGCCCGCGAGCGCCGCGACCTGTTCCAGTGTCGGAGAACCGGACTCGTTCATGGCCCTCCTCGGTACGTGATCGGCCTGCGTTCACACCGTAGTCCCTCGCCGGTCGATCATGCGTCGGTCGTTGGCCACCGGCAAGGGGCGTGTCGGCAGAAAACTTCAGCTGCCGACCCGGACGTTCGCGGCCTTGTCCGCCGCCGCCAGGGCCTCGCGCCAGGCGGCGTCCGGATCCTGCTTGCCGGCGTCCACCCGGGCCAGCGCCGCGGTGAAGATCTGGTTGATCTCGCCGTCCCGCGGGCCCTTGTGCTGCTTGAGGATCACGCTGCGCGCGCGGTCGACGAAGATCTGGCCGACCGGCGCGTTGTTGAAGTACGCGTTCACCTGCGACTTCACCTGCGGGTCGTCGTACGCGTCCAGGGTCGACGGGAACGAGCCGATCTTCTTGAACACCTTCACCTGCTGCTCCGGCGCGGTCAGCCAGGCGGCGAGCTTGGCGGCCTCCTCGGGATGCGGCGACTGCACCGGCACGGTCAGGTACGACCCGCCCCAGTTGCCACCGCCGCCGGGGAACACGTCCGCGACGTCCCACTTGCCCTTGCCGAAGGCGCCCGCGTTGTCCTGGATCACGCCGAGCAACCAGCCCGGGCAGGCCATCGTCGCGAACTTGTCGGTGCGGAACGCCGAGTTCCAGGCGTCGCTCCAGGCCGGCAGCCCCGCCGACAGGCCGTCCCTGCTGCCCGCGACGACCTGGTCCCAGGTGCGTTTCAGCAGCGGGTTCTCGGCGCCGAGGAAGCGGTCCTGGTTCGAGTAGTACGCCTGGATCAGCTGGTTGCGCATCGCCTCCCAGGTCAGGACGGCGGAGTCGTACCAGGCCGAGCCCGGGACGCGCTGCTTGAACTTCCGGCCGGCCGCGAAGTACGAGGGCCAGTCCTCGAACAGCGTCGCCACCCGCGCCCGGTCGGTCGGCAGCCCGGCCTTCGCGAACAGGTCGCGGCGGTAGCAGATCGCCTCCGGCCCGATGTCCGTGCCGTACCCGATGATCTTCCCGTCGGCCGTGGTCGCGCCGTCGAGCTTCCAGCCCAGCCAGCGGTCCTTCAGGTCGTCCGCGCCGTACTTGCGCAGGTCGACGAACTGGTCCGCCTTCGCCAGGTACTTGTAGATCCAGCTGACCTCCATCGCCTCGATGTCGGCCAGGCCGGTACCGCGGGCCAGGTTCGCGTCCAGGTTCTTCACGTGGTCGTCGACGGTCTTCGCGTGCTGCTCGACGATCGTGATGTTCGGGTGCTGCGCCTCGTACTCGGCGTACAGGTCGGCGTACCCGAACTCGTTGAAGGTCGCGACGGTGAGCTCGATCTTCGGGCCGTCGGCGGCGCCGGGCGTACCGGAACCGCCGGTACAGGCGGTGACGAGCAGCAAGGTGGCACCGGCGAGCAGACCGGCGACGGGACGGCAGCGGACACGGGGCCGCATCGGGTTGCTCCCTGGAGCTGGACGGGTTTGAGAGCGCTCTCGGATCGCGAAAGTGAGCTGAGTCTCAGACCTCGGCACCGGATATGTCAAGTGCCGTCTCGTCACCGTACGTCAGCGGGAGCGGGGTGGCCCCACCGAGTCGCGGACCACGACGACGGTGCCCAGCGTGGTCACCTGCTGCTGGTGCGCGAACGGGTCCGCGCTCGGCTGCTGACCGGCGATCCCGGCCCGGACGGCGGCCCGGCCGAGCTCCTCGAGCGGGACCCGGACCGTCGTGAGCGCGGGCTGCAGTTCGACCGCGACCGGTACGTCGTCGTACCCGACCACCGAGATGTCGCCCGGGATGCTCAGCCCGCGGTCGCGGAGGGCGGCGTACACACCGGCCGCGACGATGTCGTTCGCGGCGAACACCGCGGTGAAGTCGAGCCCCTCGTCGAGGGCGCGCAGGGTCTGGTCGTGGCCCCACTGCCGGCCGAACGCGCCGGTACGGACCAGTGCGGGATCGTGCTCGAGCTTGCGGGCGGCGTACGCCTGCCGGAAACCGCGCACCCGGGCCGTCGTCGTGGACAGCGTCGTCGGGCCGCCGAGGTACAGGATCCGCGTGTGGCCGGCGCTCAGCAGGTGGTCGGTGATCGCGGCCGCGCCGCCGGCGTTGTCGTAGTCCACGGCGTACGCCGGTACGCCGGACTCCAGGCCGGGCCGCCCGCACAGCACCAGGCTGGAACCGTTGTTCGCCAGCTGCCGCGCGCGCTGCCCGATGGTGGCGAAGTACTCCTGGTCCTCGACCGCGCCGCCGACCAGGATCACCGCGTCCGCGCGCTGCTCCAGCAGCAGGTCGACGAACCGCAGCTCGGCGGAGTCGCCGCCCTGTGTCGAGCAGACCAGGCAGAGCCGCCCCGACGACAGCGCCTCGGACTGCACCCCGCGGGCGATGTAGGCGAAGAACGGGTCGACGATCTCGCTGACCACGATCCCGACCACCCGGGTGGTGGACCCGGCGAGCGCCCGCGCGTGCGCGTTCGCGACGTACCCGAGCTCCCGCATCGCCCGCTCCACCGCGGTCCGGGTCCCGGCCGCGACCGGATAGTTGCCGTTGACAACACGGGAGACGGTCGCGGTGGACACCCCGGCCCGGGCGGCCACATCCCGGATCGTCCGCGCCGCCTCCGGATCACGCCGGCGCGCCCGCGCCCGCGGCGGTTCCGCCGCCATCGTCCACCTCCTCGCCCAGCTGTACGCCGGCCCGCGTACCGTCCGCGAACCGCACGCTCACCCGGGTCCCGTGCACCGTCACGCCGATGCTCTCACCCAGCTGCCGCGCCCACACCGTGTCGCCGGACAGTACCACCGCCGCAACCAGCACCCGGGGATCTTTCCCGTCGTACTCCACCTCCAGGTACGGCGTCGCCGAGTGCGGCCCGAACGCATTCGAATCCAGCCCCCGCCGTACGCCGGCCCGCTCATACCCATGCAGTCCCACAACCACCGAACTCAACCGATCCACCGTCGTAGCCCGCGCCCACACCTCACCGGTCCCCTCATCCGGCCGCTCAACTCCCGCAACCGCATAACCCCCATGCCGCACCACCCCCGCCGGCCCTTCCACCAACGCACACCGCACCTCAACCCGCCCCCACACAACAGACCTGACCTCAACCCGCCCCTCCCCCACCTCCCACCAAGACCCCACCGAAACCCCCCGCGCCTCCTCCACCCCACCACACCCCGGCACCGCGTGCCCCACACCCACCGCGTGCGCCGCACCCACCACCTGCCCCACCTCCGCCGCGTGGGGTGTGTGTTGTGGGTGGGGAGGGGTGGTTCGTGTGGGTAGGCGGTGGATGTGGGTTCGGGTGGCTTGGGTAGTTAGGAGGAGTTGGTTGTCGACCGCGTCGTCCGTGAGCTCGGGGGCGGTGCGGGTGGAGTAGGCGAGGCGGTTGTAGTGCGGGTCGCCTTCGCCGCCGTGGTCGCTGCCGTGGTTGAGGAGGCGGACGATCCCGTCGTGCCTGGTCGCCTGGATCAGGAACCCGGGCGCCGGCATCCACCGCACCTGGTCGCGTACGTCGAGCGGCACCGCCTCCTCCCGCGCCGTCCACACCTCGTGCTCGGCCGGAAGCAGCAACCCGAGGAACCCCTTCGAAGCCCAGTACGGCGACGCGGGACCGGAGTACGGCTGCGTCACCGGAAGGAAATGGTGATGCCACCCGAGCGTCAGCAACCCCCGCTCGTCCGGTACGCCGTGATCGACGAAGTGCCGCAACGTCCCCGAACACAACCGCCGCGTCTGCCCCGGCGTCAACGGGGTCGCGTCGAGCAGCGCCCCCATCCAGTACGGCGCCGCCGTACCCATCCGGTAACACAGCGACCGCCCGAAGTGCACCGGCGCCCCGTCCGATCCGGTGAGATGTACGGCGTCCTCGATGAACCGGTGCAGCCGCTCCCGGTACACCGCCAGCCGCTCGTCCGCCGACGGTCCCGCCATCCGCGTCCACAGCCCCGGGTACAGGTGCATCGCCCACCCGATGTAGTGGTCGAAGTTCTGCCCGGGCCCGTCGGAGTACCACCCGTCACCGACGTACCAGTCCTCGATCCGCTCCAGTCCCGCGTCGATGTCGTCCGGCGAGTACGGCGCCCCGACCGACGCGAGGAACTGCTCGCCGACGACCTGGAACAGCCGCCAGTTGTTGTCCCACGTCCGCGACCCGACGAACCCGCTCAACCAGTCGACGACAACCTGCTGCTCCGGCCCGTCCAACCGGTCCCACAACCAGGCCCGCGACTCGTGCAACCCGACCGCGATCGCCGCCGCCTCCACCATCTGCTGCGAACACGGCGTCAACCGAGGCCACTCCCCGGCCGCCCCCGCGACGAGCCCCCGCGCGTACCGCTCCACCAGCCGCTCGTCCCCCGCACCCGCCGCGATCCGGAACGCCGCCAGCAGGAACGACCGCGCGAACCCCTCCAACCCGTCACAGTCCGCCCCCGACCAACTCCCCCGCCCCGGCAACCGAACCTGCGCCCCACTCCCCGAAAACCAAGGCACCAGCGAATCCAGCAGATGATCCGCGACCGCCAACCACGTCCCCCGCGTATACCCGGTCCGCGAAGACAACACCCGATCCGGCCCCGGCAACCACAGCCGCCGCTCTCCCACAGCGGAAGGTTGACGGGGTTCGGTGGGGGTCATGCGATGCGGCTGAGGTCGGCGTGGGTGATGGGGTGGGCCAGGGGTTGTCCGGTGGCGAGGCGTTCGAGTTCGGTGGCGGCGGCGGCGCCGAGGCGGGTGGATTCGTTGCCCATGGCACCGGCGAGGTGGGGGGTGATGAACACGTTCGGCAGCCGCAGCATCGGCGAGTCCGGAGGGAGCGGCTCGGGGTCCGTCACGTCGAGGATGGCGTCCAGCCGCCCCGCCACGCACTCGCGCTCGAGCGCCGCATGATCCACCACGGGACCGCGTGCCGTGTTGATCAGCACCGCGCCGTCGGGCATCGCCGCCAGCAGTTCCGCCGTCACCAGACCGCGCGTCTCCGGCAGCAGCGGCGCATGCACCGTGACGATCTCGCTTGCCGCGAACAGCTCCGGCAGTTCGCACCACCGCGCGCCGAGCGCCGCCGCCTCCGTCCGGGTCAGGTACGGATCACTCACCAGTACGTCGACATCGAGGTGCCGGAGCCGCTCGATCACCTGCCGCCCGATCCTGGACGCGCCGAGCACGCCGACCGTCGTACCGAGCGTGCCGAGAATCGGTGCCCCGGGCAACGGCCGCTTGGTCCCCGACGTCCGGAACCAGTCCCGCAGCCGGAACGCCCGCTTCGCCGCCAGCACGATCGCCGCCAAGGTGAACTCCGCCACCGGGATCGCGTTCGCCGCGGCCGCCGACGACACCTCGATCCCGCGCTCGAACACCACCGGATCCACGAACGTCTTGATCGTCCCGGCCGCATGCACGATCGCCCGCAGCTTCGGCGCCGCGTCCAGCACCTCGGCGGTGATCCGCGGACACCCCCACCCGGTCAGCAGTACGTCGGCATCGGCCAACTCATCAGCCACCGAGGCGAACGACCCCCGCAACCGCGGAACGCACCCCAGCACCGCCGCCCCGCCCGCCCAAAGCCCACTCGCCCCCGCACCGCCCACCAGCAGCCCGTCCGTCCGCACACCGCCCGTCCGCAGCCCGTCCGCCCCCACGCCGTGCGCCCGCAGCCCGTCCGTCCCCACGCCGTCCGCCCGCACGCCGTCCGCCCGCAGCCCGTCCGTCCCCACGCCGTCCGCCCGCACGTCGTCCGCCCGAAGGCTGCCCGTCCAGGCGCGACCCGGCTGGACACCGCCCGCCGCGCCACCCAGCCGCGCCCCACCCGACTGCGCGCCACCCGACTGCGCACCGCTCACCTCCGCGCCATCCAGCTGCGCACCACCCGACTGCGCACCATCCGGTTGCAGGCCGAGGAGGTGGGTGACGGCTGCGAGGCGGTTGCGGGCTGCCGGGGTGAAGACCTCCGACCAGGTGTCGGCGGGCATCGCGACGAGGGTACGCAACCGCGGCCGGTGGACCGGGTCGGTTTCGGGGTTCGGCACGGATCACTCCTAGTAAACGGTTACTGGAAACCGTAAGCATCGAACCGCAGCCCGGTCAAGAGAACTTCCCGCAAGCGCTTGACAGCAAGGCAGTACAGGTTTCATGGTTGCTGACACATCCGACAGCAAGCGTTTACTATCTGGAGGAACATGCATCGCGTCAGCCGTTCGTCGCGCCGGCCCGCGCCCACAAGCCCGCGCCGGCAGTCCGGCCTCGGCCTGTGGGCGCGGCTGCGCCGGGACCGGGTGATGCTGCTGCTGGTCCTGCCTGGCTTCCTGTTCTTCGTGGTGTTCCACTACGTGCCGCTGCTGGGCAACGTGATCGTCTTCAAGGACTACCAGCCGTACCTCGGCTTCAAGGACAGCCCGTGGGTCGGCTTCGGCAACTTCACGGTGTTCACCGAGCCCGCGTTCTACCGCGCACTGCTGAACACGCTGAAGTTCGCCGTACTCCAGCTGGTCCTGTTCTTCCCGGCCCCGATCGGGCTGGCGCTGCTGCTGAACAGCATCGTCAGCCCGAAGATCAAGCGGTTCGTGCAGAGCGTTGTGTACCTCCCGCACTTCATCGGCTGGGTGATCCTGATCTCGATCAGCCAGCAGCTGATCGGCGGCACCGGGCTGCTCCCGCAACTGCTCGGCGACCTCGGGCTGCCGCGCGTCGACCTGATGACCAGCCCCGGCTTCTTCCCGTGGCTGGTGACGTTGCAGCTGATCTGGAAGGACGCCGGCTGGGGCACGATCATCTATCTCGCCGCGCTGCTGAACATCGACACCGAGCACTACGAGGCGGCCGCGATCGACGGCGCCGACCGGTGGCGGCGGCTGTGGCACGTGACGTTGCCGGGCATCGTGCCGGTGACCTTGCTGCTGCTGATCCTCAACCTGGGCAGCATTCTCTCGGTCGGCTTCGAGCAGATCCTGCTGCAGCGCGACGCGGTCGGCGCGGACGCGGCCGAGGTACTCGACACGTACGTCTACTTCCACGGCGTACTCGACGGCCAGTGGGGGCCGGCCGCCGCGGTCGGACTGGTCAAGGGCGTGATCGGCCTGGCTCTGATCCTCGGCGCGAACAAGATCGCGCACCGCTTCGGCCACGAAGGGATCTACTCGCGATGAAGACCTCCCAGCGCCCACCGTGGATGGAGGCGCCGAGCAAGGCCGGGCTGGCGCTCAAGAGCGTGGTGATCGCGATCGTCTGCCTGCTCGTGCTGTACCCGTTCGTCAACATCATCGCGACCAGCCTGGCCGGCGAGTCCGAGATCACCCGGCGCGGCGGGATCATCCCGCTGTTCCCGAGCGAGCCGACGCTGGCGGCGTACAGGACGATCTTCGCCGGCGGTGTCGTGAGTCACGCGCTGCTGGTCAGCGCGGCGATCACGGTGATCGGTACGGCGCTGAACCTCGTCGTCACGATCGCGCTGGCGTACGGGCTCAGCCGGCCGATCGTCGGCGGGCGGTTCCTGTTGACAACAGTACTGTTGACGATGTTGTTCGGCGCCGGGATCATCCCGAACTTCCTGCTGGTCAAGGCGCTCGGGATGTACGACTCGTACGCGTCGCTGATCGTCCCGGGCCTGGTCAGCGCCTTCAACTTCCTGGTACTGCGCAACTTCTTCCAGAACATCCCGGCCGAGCTGCTGGACAGCGCCCGGATCGACGGCGCCGGCGACCTCGCGATCCTGATCCGGATCGTGCTGCCGCTGTCGAAGGCCGTCCTCGCGGTCGTCGCGCTGTTCTACGCCGTCGGCCACTGGAACGCGTTCTTCAACGCGCTGCTCTACCTCAGCGACACCGGCAAGTGGCCGTTGCCGCTCGTACTGCGGCTCTACGTCCTGCAGGGGCAACCCGTCGGCGGCGGCACCGAGGCCCCCGGCGAGGCGGTCGCCTCGATCCAGGCCGTGCAGATGGCGGTCGTCGTCGTGGCGCTCGTCCCGATCCTCTGTGTCTATCCGTTCCTGCAGCGCTACTTCACCAAGGGCGTACTCACCGGCGCCATCAAGGGTTAGGAGAAATGACCGTGACCACCTCTCTCGATCGCCGCAGCTTCTTGCGGAGCGCGGTCGGTGTCGCCGTGATGAGTGCGACCGGCGTCCCGGCGCTGGTTGCCTGCAGCAACGGCAGTACGACGGCCGGGACCGCCCGCGCGTCCACGGTCACGCTGCCGTCGTACGTGCCGTTCGCCGGGCCGAAGCCGGATCTGGCCGGCACCGCGGACGGCGTGCCTCCGGGCTACCGGACGTACCCGAAAGAGCTCGTCACCACGGTGAAGTCGCCGCCGTTGAGCGGCGGCAAGGTCAGCGTGATGACCGACATCTTCGACCCGCTGCCGCCGTCGAAGGACAAGAACGCGGCCTGGCAGGCGGTCGAGAAGCAGCTCGGCGGCACGCTGGACCTGACCATCGTCCCGGACAGCGACTGGGCGACGAAGTTCCAGACCGTGCTGGCCGCCAACCAGCTGCCGGACCTGTTCCTGCTGTCGGACTCGACGCTCGTCAACAATCTGCCGGCGTTCCTGTCGGCGAAGTGCACCGATCTGACGCCGTACTTGAGCGGCGACAAGGTGAAGGACTACCCGAACCTGGCGAACGTCCCGCAGGTGATCTGGCAGGCGTGCGTCGTCCAGGACAAGATCTACGGGCTGCCGATCCCGCGCAGCATCACCGGTGGCGCCGGCTTCTACAACAAGCGGCTGCTGGACGCCGCGGGCATCGAGTACCCGGCCAGTGCCGAGGACTTCCTGGCCGCGTGCAAGGAGCTGACCAAGCCGCAGCAGGGCCAGTGGGCGATCGTGAACTCCAAGGGCAACACGTTCTTCACGTTCGTCCAGCAGATGTTCGGCGTCCCGTACGGCTGGAAGGAGGACGGCGGCAAGCTCGTGAAGAGCTTCGAGACCCCGGAGTACAAGGCCGCGCTCGAGTTCGCCGTCCAGCTGGTGAAGGCCGGCGTCACCGTCCCCGGCTCCGACGGCGCCGACGGCACCGCCCGGAAGAACTCGTTCAAGTCCGGCAAGGGCGCGTTCGTGTACGACGGGTTCCCGGCGTACACCGACTACAGCAAGGCGATGAAGCGGCTCGACCCGAAGAACGACCCGCGCGCGTTCGTACCGATGGCGCCGAAGGGCGGCAAGGCGAACACCTGGGCGGACAACGTGCTGTTCGCATACACGCTGATGAAGAAGTCCGACGACGCCCGCGCCAAGGAACTGCTCGCGGTCGCGAACTTCTTCGCCGCGCCGTTCGGCAGCACCGAGAACCTGCTGCTCACGTACGGCGTCGAGGGTGTCGACTTCACCCGCGACGCGAACGGCAACCCGAAGCAGACCAGCAAGGGCGAGGCCGAGCTCACCGTGCCGTGGAAGTACATCGCCGCTCCCCCGCAGGTGCTGTTCAGCGCCACCGACCCGACGTACGTCGACAACGCGCACGCGGACCTGACCAAGCTGCTCGGGATGGTCGTGAAGGACCCGACCACGTCGATGATCTCGCCGACCAACGACAAGTCCGGCGGCGACATCGGGCAGGCGTTCTCCGACGTCCGCAACGACGTGATCGCCGGCCGCAAGCCGATCGCTGCGTTCGACGCGGCGCTGGCGAAGTGGAAGAAGGACGGCGGCGACAAGATCCGCGGCGAGTACGAGACCGCGCTGAGCGGCGGTGCGAGCCCTCGATGAGCTGGCTGACCGAGGCCCGGTTCGGGCTGTTCGTGCACTGGGGCATCTACGCGGCCGCGGCGCGGCACGAGTGGGTGAAGTCGTACGAACAGCTCACCGACGCCGAGTACCAGGCGTACTTCGACCACTTCGACCCGGACCTGTACGACCCGGAGCAGTGGGCCGAGGACGCCTGGAACGCCGGGATGCGCTACCTGGTGATCACCACCAAGCACCACGACGGGTTCTGCCTGTGGGACTCGAAGCTGACCGACTACTCGGCGCCGCACACGCCGTACGGCGAGGATCTGCTGGCGCCGATGGTGTCCGCGTTCCGCGAACGCGGTTTCCGGATCGGGCTGTACCACTCGCTGCTCGACTGGCACCACCCGGAGTTCCCGGTGGACCTGTACCACCCGCAGCGCAAGGACGTCGACTTCATCGACCGTACGGCGGATCGCGACGTGTCGAAGTACGCCGACTACCTGCACGGACAGGTCCGGGAGCTACTGACCGAGTACGGGAAGATCGACGTGATGTGGTTCGACTTCTCGTACGCCGATCGCGGGTTCAACGCGAAGGGGCCGGACGAGTGGCGGTCCGCGGAGCTGCTCGCGATGGTGCGGGAGCTGCAGCCGGGGATCCTGGTCAACAATCGGCTGGGGCTCGGGTCCGGTGACTTCACCACGCCGGAGCAGGTGCAGCCGCCGGGGAACGAGGTTGCCGCCGGCAACGGTACGCGGGTGCCGTGGGAGGCGTGCCAGACGCTGAACGGCAGCTGGGGGTACCACCGCGACAACCACGACTGGAAGTCGCCGGCGTTGCTGATCCGGATGCTGGTCGATTCGGTCTCGAAGGGCGGCAACATGCTGCTCAACGTCGGACCGAACGGGCGCGGCGCCTGGGAACCCCGCGCGCTGGAGGCCCTGTCCGGTGTCGGTGACTGGATGCGGCTGCACGAGCGGTCGATCCGCGGATGTGGGCCGAGTCCGTACGTGCCGCCGGCGGACTGCCGGTACACGCAGAACGGGCGGCGGCTGTACCTGCACGTGTTCGCCTGGCCGATGGGGCATCTGCATCTGCCGGGGCTGGGCGATCGGGTCGAGTACGCGCAGTTCCTGCACGACGCGTCGGAGGTCAAGCGGATGACCGTGGATCCTTCGGCGCCGGCGCACACGTACCTGACCGGGCTGCCGGAGAACACGCTGACCCTGAAGCTGCCGAACCGGGCGCCCGAGGTCGACAGCTGTGTGATCGAGCTCTTCCTGCGCGACTGAACCCCCGAACGACGAAGGCACCCACCTCGACCCGGTGGGTGCCTTCGTCCTGTTCACTCGCGAATCGTCGTCGGGTCGGTCGGCGGCGGGGTCAGGTGCGCGGCCGCGATCTGGGCGGTCGCTTCGGTGTCGACCGGCACGCCCCAGGCGCGGAAGAAGTCGCTCAGGTCGTGACCCGCCGTGCGGCTGCAGAGGACGACCAGGTTGCGGAGGCGGAGTGGTTCGTCGGTGTAGTCGCCGGCGTACGGACGTTCTACCCGGACGAGCTTGTGGAGGTTGGCCCAGAACTGGTTGCCAAAGGCAAGACGGAGTTGTTCGAACATGACGAGTTTCTCGTACGGGTCGAAGGTCTTGCCGTAGTCGACACCCGGCGACCGCAGCTTGCCGGGGGCGCTCTGCCAGGGGGTGAGGCCGGTCTTCGCGTCCGGTGCGTGCAGCCGCGGCACCTGGCCGTACTTCGTCGCGAACACCGCGTTGACCGCGAGCGAGTAGATGTTGACCGTCACCTCGGTCAACGAGCTGGGCTTGTAGGTGATCTGCTGATGCTGGTGCCCGAGCTCGTGGCAGATCCCCCAGCCGCGCGTCCGCAGCCCCTCGACGGTCAGCATCCGGTCCTGGATCGGCGGCGGGAACGACATGTGCCCGTGGGTCGCGTACGCGCCGACGCCCGTGATCGCGGACGGGTACCCGACGAAGTGGTACCGGTGGACGAGCCGCGCGTGCACCGGCGCGGAACCGTCGTACCCGCTGGTCGCGTCCTCGATCCCGATGATGTCCTCGTACGTCGCGAGCAGGTCCGCGTGGTTCTCCGCGCGGTACGTCAGCGCCGACGCGCGCTCGACGGTGATCATCGCGTGCGGGCCGACGAACTCGACGTACGGCGTGGTCCGCTCGTCGAGCTGGCGCTGGAAGTCGGCCTCGCCGGTGCGGCCGAGAACGAAGTACGGCATCGGCTGTGCCTGCTCGCCGATCGTGACCTTCGCGCTGCCGGAGTCGCCGATGAGCTTCAGGTAGACGACGCCACCGCCGGCGTCGGTGACGGTGTTGCGGCCGGCCTGCAACTGGTACTCGCGGGACGACTTGAAGGCGGCGCGGGCGTCGGCGTCCGGGGCGCCGATGACCAGCGTGGGGACGAGGCCCGTGTGGACGACGACGTTGAGGGCCGTGTCGGCGGGGAGGTAGAAGCCCGTGGTGCGGAGTTCGCTCGCGCTGAGCGAGTCCTGGGTGCGGTCGAGCTCGGTCGTCCGCGCGGACGGGAGCGCCGGGATCGTGATCGTGTTGGCATCCGCGGCTGCCGCGGGTAGAGCAGGTACGGCGGCCAGTGCGAGACCGGCTCCGGTGAATTGGAGAACACGTCGCCTGGTGAGCTGCGTGGGGCGGGCGTGCGGCATCATCGAACAACCTCCTGGTTGAACTTGCCAGCACCCGGCGACCCGGCCGGCCCTGGTGGCCGGCCCCGGTTGCTTGCGAAAACTAGTTGAAGGACACGCTGTGCGTGGCGCCGCGGGTCCAGCCGACGGCGACGTCGATCACCAGCTCCTTGCCGGCGGCAACCACCGTGACGGCCGGATCCTTGGCGACCACGGCGCCGACGCGCCGGGCGACCGTCACGCGAACGACCTGCGCGGTCCGGCTCGGATCGGACACCGCGACCGTCGTCATGGGGCCTTCCCGCCCGATCACCACCGAGGCCGGCCCGTCGCTCGCGACGCCCGCGACCGCGTCCCCGGAGACGGATCCCGCGGCCCAGAAGTTCGCCAGGACCAGGCTCTCACGGTGCGAGACGATCGCTTGGACATTCGGATCGTTGGCAAGGACGGTCATCCCCGGATCGGCCGACCGTTCAGCAGTTTGACTGGCCGTTGCGTTGGGCAACAGAACGTACGCGTACGACCCGGTATCCGTCCCGTGCTCGAACACGAGCTTCGCGTACCGCCGCGTGTACGGCGTCGTCGAACCGGCCGTGTCGTTCCCGATGTTGATCTCCGACCAGGACCCGGTCCGGTCCTCCCGCTCGACCCGCAGCCGGCCGCCCGCCGGGAACACGTACCCGCCGACCCCCTCCAGGTACGCCCACCGCGGATCGCCGTACGTCCGATCGACGCCCGGCTGCCCGTCGACGACCAGCGCCGCCGTCCCGTTCTCGTGGACATTGCGATTGTCGACAACCGTCTCGACCGGATACCCGTCCGTCCCGACGATCCCGGCCCCGAGCGCGACCACCGAGTCCCGCAGGCAGAACCACGACTTCCGCGCCTGCAAGCTCTTGTCGTAGTTGATCAGGTGCATCCCGACCGCACCCGCGACCTCCTTGTACGACGCCCCGCCGACCCAGTCCGCGTACGCCGCGACGGTCCCCGTGCCGCTGCCCGTCCCGCCCGGTTGCCGCGGTTTCGTGCTGACCGTCGTACCGGGCATCCGCTGCGCATCGACGGTCGGCCAGTACGCGTCGAAGTACTGCGACTGGTCGGCGTTGTACAGGTACGTCATACCGTCGCCGACGTACCAGCCGCGGAGGTTCTCGCCGTTGCCCCACTCGTAGCGGGCCATCCGTTTCGACGACATCGCGATCGCGAACGTCCAGCCCGGGCGGCGATGTACGACGCGGTCCTGGTTGTAGAACTGGAAGTGCCGCGGTTCCGATGGCGCGGGCGTCACCGCGGTGTCCGCGAGCAGCGCCTTCGCGCGGGAGATCTCCGGGATCGACGCGCCGGGCAGGTAGTCGGCGAGCCGGTCGCGGGTGATCCAGCTCTTCGCGAGTGCCTTGTAGCGTGAGGAGTACGGCTCCGCGACGCCGCTCGCGAGCAGCAGCACGGTCGACGTCGTGCCGTGGCCGTTGCGGTGGTCACCGGCGGCCTCGCGGGAGATCGCGCGGCCGGAGACGCAGTCCATCATCAGACCGTCGACCATGAACGGCGCGAAGCTCGCGTCGACCGCGTCCAGCAGGACGGCGCGGTTCGGGTCGGTGATCTGCCAGCTGGAGCCGCCGAGCAGCGCGATCAGGTTCGCGACGCCGCCGAGCGCGACGTTGCCGTACGTACCGACGTACGCGAGGTTGCCGTGCTGGACGAACGAGCCGTCGCGGTAGAACCCGTCGCCGCTGGTGACGTAGGTGAAGACCGAGTTCTTCCCGGCCTCGGCGACGTCGCTGAGCGCGTCGCGAGCCGTCGACAGTCTGCTCGCCGACTTTCCGACGATGCCGCGGAGCGCGACGATCAGGGACTTGTCGACCCGGTTCGCGCCGGTCTCCCGCAGCGAGGGCGAGTTGGTCCGGCGGTTCGGGTCGGGGACGAAGTGGTCGACGGCGGTCAGGTACTTCGTGAGCTGGTCGGCCGAGAGTACGTCGTACGCCAGCACGCAGGTGTCGAGGAGGGCCCGTGGTGCGCCGATCTCCCAGAACCACCAGTTCCCGGTCTCCTTCAGCGTCTCGTTGAACGAGTGCACGTTGAGGAAGTCCAGCGCCCCGCTCAGCACCTCGCCGACCTGCGCACCCACGCCCGTACCGGGTGTCGCGCGGGCCAGCGCGATCGTCTTCAGGCGGGTGTAGCTGATCGAGAAGTTGCCGCTCGACGGGCTCAGCGGCAGATCCGCCCACAGCGCCGTCCGCGCATCGTCGACCATCAGCGAGTCGGCAAACTGCCGCGCCTGCTGACCGAGCTTGGCCAGCGCACTCGCGTACGCCGGATCGCCGGCGTCGATCGCGCCGCCGGTGTTCAACTCGGCCCAACGCGCCCGGAGGACGTCGAACTCGTCCTCCGCGAACGCTCGCGTGGGCAGCCCCAAGGTGCCCAGCGCACCGGCGGCGAGCCCCGCCTGCAACAACAGCCGACGACGGACGAAGGGCGGCATCGCGACTCCTCGAGGAGGGATAGTAAACGCTTACCCCATAGCCTGCCGGGTGCCCGTAACAGTCGTCAACAGCTCACTGCGATCACTTTTGATCACTTCGCGGCGGCGAGCGGTGGGCGGGAGTGGTGGGCGGGGAGTGGTCAGGGCAGCAGGGCTCGCACGACTGCGTCTGCGAGCAGCCGGCCGCGGTCCGTGAGGATCAGCCGGTCGTCCGCGACGGTCGCGAGTTCGTCCGCGACCACCTGGTCCGCCGCCGCCCGCCCGGCCGCGTCGAGCACATCGAGCGGCAGCCCGGCGGACAGGCGCACCTCTAGCAGCACGCGTTCGACTCGGCGGGTTTCTCCGTCCAGGGTCTCCCGTGCGTACGCCGGGCTCTCGCCGGCGGCGATCCGCTCGGCGTAGGCGGTGGGATGCTTCACGTTCCACCACCGCACCCCGCCGGCATGGCTGTGCGCGCCCGGCCCGATCCCCCACCAGGTGTCGCCGCGCCAGTACAGCTCGTTGTGCCGGCAGCGCGCCGCCGTACTGCGGGCCCAGTTCGACACCTCGTACCAGCCAAGACCCGCGCCCGTCAGCAACTCGTCGGCTAGCACGTACTTGTCCGCGAGGTCGTCGTCGTCCGGCATCGGCAGCTCACCGCGGCGGATCCGCCGGGCGAGCTGGGTGCCGTCCTCGATGATCAAGGCGTACGCACTCACGTGGTCGGGCTGCGCCGAGAGCGCCGACTCCAGCGACGCCCGCCAGTCGTCCAACGACTCACCAGGCGTCCCGTAGATCAGGTCGAGGTTCACATGTTCGAAGCCCGCGGACGTTGCCTCACGAGCGGCCTGCAGCGCACGCCCGGGACTGTGCTGGCGGTCGAGGATCTTGAGCACGGCCGACGAGGAGCTCTGCATGCCGAAGCTGATCCGGTTGAAGCCCACTGCCCGCAGCTCCTCCAGATAGGCAGGGTCGACCGACTCGGGGTTCGCCTCCGTGGTCACCTCGGCGTCCGGCGCGAGCCCGAACTCGTCCCGCACCGCCGCCAGCATCTTCCCGAGATCGGCAGCCGGCAGCAGGGTCGGCGTACCGCCCCCGAAGAACACCGTGTCGACCGGCCGGTCCAGGTCTCCCAGCACCCGCCGCGCGAGCCGCACCTCGGCGACCGCGTTGCCGGCGTACGACGCCTGCGACCCGCCACCGCCCAGCTCGGTGGCGGTGTACGTGTTGAAGTCGCAGTAGCCGCAGCGCGACGCGCAGAACGGTACGTGCAAATAGAACCCGAACGGCCGCCCGGCGGCCTCCTGGACAGCAGCTTCCGGCAGCGCCCCGTCCCGGGGCGCAACCTCCCCCTCGGGCAATGTCGACGGCACCCGTCCATCCTACGGAACTGTTTCGACTCCGGAATTCCGTCGTTTCGCACCTCACACCCGGTCCGGCAGTCGTTACATTCGGTTCATGGACACCGAGGCTCAGCCCGTCGGACGTGCCACCCGGAACGCGGTCGTGGTGGCGATCATGCTCGGAATGCTGCTCGCGGCCCTCGATCAGACGATCGTGGCGACCGCACTGCCGACCATCGTCAGCGACCTCGGCGGCGCCAACCACCTGTCCTGGGTGGTGACGTCGTACCTGCTGGCCGAGACGATCATGACCGCGCTGATCGGGAAGTTCGGCGACCTGTACGGGCGCAAGCCGATGTTCCTGCTCAGCGTCGTACTGTTCCTGGCCGGGTCCGCGCTCTGCGGGATGTCGCACTCGATGCTCTGGCTGGTCGGGTCCCGGGCGATCCAGGGCCTCGGTGCCGGCGGGCTGATGGTCACCGCGATGGCCGTGATCGCGGACGTCGTACCGCTCAGCGAGCGCGGCCGGTACCAGGGCGTGATGGGTTCGGTGTTCGGGGTGTCGACGGTCGCCGGGCCGCTGCTCGGCGGGCTGTTCGTCGACCACCTGAGCTGGCGCTGGGCGTTCTACGTCAACCTGCCGCTCGGCATCCTGGTGCTGGTCGTTGCCTCGATCACCCTTCCGTCGGTGAAGGCCGCGGTCGGGCCGAAGATCGACTACCTCGGGATCCTGTTCATCGGGATCGCCGCGACCGGGCTGACGCTGGTCACCACCTGGGGCGGGAACGAATACGCCTGGACCTCGACGGTGATCATCGCGATGGCGGTCGGGTCGGTGCTCGCGCTCGGCCTGTTCGTGATCGCGGAACAGCGTGCGGCGGAGCCGTTGCTGCCGTTGCGGTTGTTCCGCTCGCCGGTGTTCACGGTGTGCTCGATCATGAGCTTCATCATCGGGTTCGCGATGCTGGGCGGCGTCACGTACCTGCCGACGTACCTGCAGTTCGTGCACGGCGCCTCCGCGACCGAGTCCGGGCTGCAGATGCTGCCGCTGGTGTGCGGGCTGCTGGTCGCGTCGGTGGTGGTCGGGCAGATCATCAGCAAGACCGGGAAGTACCGGCTGTTCCCGATCGTCGGCACGGTCCTGATCGGCGTCGGGCTGTTCCTGCTCTCGCTCCTCGACAACACCACGTCGTACGTCGAGACCGCGGGCTTCATGGTGGTCCTCGGGCTCGGCGTCGGCGCGTGCATGCCGGTGCCGACCGTCGTCGTCCAGAGCACCGTCGACTACTCGGACCTCGGCGTCGCGACCTCCGGGGTGAGCTTCCTGCGGACGATGGGCAGCTCGTTCGGGGTGGCGGTGTTCGGGTCGATCTACGCGCACCAGCTGCCGGAGAAGCTCGGTGTCGCGGTCGCCACCGCGAAGGTCGATCCGCGGGTGGCGGCGACTGTGGCGGGCGTCCGCGGGTTGCCCGACGCGGCGCGGTCGGTGATCACGGCGGCGTACGCCGACTCGCTGCACGTGGTGTTCCTCTGGGCGGTGCCGGTCGCCGGGCTCGGGTTCCTCACCGCGTTGCTGCTGAAGGAGGTCCCGCTCCGCGACACCGCGCGGATGGCCGCGTCGGACGTCGGCGAGAACTTCGCGGCACCCGCCTCGTTCGACTCCGAGCGCGAACTCCAGAAGCTGGCCGCGCTCGTCGTACAGCACCACAAGCGCAACCCGGCCCCGGAAGTACTCGCGCAATCCGGGCTGCCGCTGAACGCGGCGCAGACCTGGATGATCATGCGCGTCTTCCGCGGCGGCGCCGAGTCCGGGTCCGCCACACTGGCCGAGATGACCGGCGAGCTGCGGATGCCGCCCGGCGTACTCGAACCGCTGGCCACCCAACTGGTTGCCGACGGCTACTTGTCGGAGACCCTCGGCCACTACCGCTTCACCACACTCGGCCTGGAGATGTTCCAGCGGTTCGTCGGCGCGTTCCGGGTCTGGATGCTCGACCACCTCGCCGACTGGGACCCGGAGAACTCCGAAGCCTTCTCCCAGGCCGTCGACCGCCTCGCCGAACAGATGATCGACCAGGGCCAGTCCCTCACCACCGGCAAACACGCCCTGGCCACCGCGAGCTAACTCGCCAGGTTCTCCAGCCAGGACTCCACGGTGCTGAGGGTTTGGGGAGTCACGCCCTGGTAGGGGGTCGACGGGTGGGAGGAAGGTGGGGGCGGGGTGGTTGGCGGCGAGCCAGGTGGTGTCTTGGGTGGTTGCTTCGTCGTCGAGCCAGGCGAAGGGGCGGTTGCCTGCCCAGGTCGCGAGGCCGCGGGTCTTCCAATGCAGGCCGTGCCAGTGGTCTTCCGGGCCTGGGTCGGATTCCCAGGTGACCACGGGCAGGTGCGGCAGGCCCAGGCGAGGGCCGATGTGGACGTTGGCGTCTTCGCCCCAGGTTGTCGCCCAGACGAGTTCGCACGGTAGCGCGGCCAGGCGTGCGCCGACGCCTTCGACGAGTCGCCGGCCGGCGGGATCGCCGGTGAACGGCAGCAGTGTGCCGTCGACGTCGAGGAACAAGATCGGGTCACCGCTGCTCGTCATCCCCTGGACTCCCCCATGTGTGCAGCCAGTCCACCATGCCTTTGGGCCGCGCGTATGCTCACCGGCATGTTGAGCGACGGCGTACGGACAATCTCCGCCGGTGGGGTCGGCCATTGGGTGCGCGTGGCCGGTGCCGGCCACGGCGGTACGCCGCTGGTCCTGCTGCACGGCGGCCCCGGCGAGAGCTCGTACGGCGTCGAGCGCTCGGTCGGCGACGCGCTCGCCGAATTCGTCCCGGTGGTGTTCTACGACCAGCGCGGCTGCGGCCGTACGGAGCGCCCGTCCGACCCGTCGACGTACACGATGGACCGTCTGGTCGCCGACCTCGACGAGTTGCGTACGGCGTTGGGCGCCGAGCGGGTCGTCCCGTGGGGCGTGTCGTTCGGATGCCTGCTGGCCGCCGAGTACGCCGTTGCCCACAGCAACCATGTGGACCGGCTGGTGCTGCACGCCCCGCCGCTCGCCGACCCGCTCCACCCCGGCCTGTGGACGATGCGCCCGGGCGCCGTCGACCCGCTGCTGACCGGCGCCGAACGGACCGCGCTGCGCACCCAGCTCGACAGCATCACCGAACCACTGGAACGTACGATCGCCGCGCTCGGCGCGATCGCCCAGAGCGAGAACGCGGCCGCCTTCTTCTACCACGACCCGGCGAACATCCCCGCCGACGACGAGAACGCCCCGCCGCCCAACATGGACGTGGCAATGGCCCTGGTCGGCAACGAACGCCCGGAACTCGTCGACGACCTCGCCGCGCTCGACCTCCCGGCCCTGATCCTCGCCGGCCTCTGGGACCGCCAGGTCGGCTTCGACATCCCCCGCGACCTCGCCGCCCGCCTCCCACAGGCGACCCTGGAGATCTTCCAGCACTCGGCCCACTCGATCGACGAGGAAGAGCCGGCCCGGTACGTCGAGTCGATCCGCAAGTTCCTCGCCCGATGAACGCCTGGACCTGCCGCCCGGAAATACTGCGAGCGCGGACCTGACGCTGTCGTTCTGCGAGTGAACCCCTGTGTGCGTAACATCACGGACTTCCGTCGCACGACCGGTACGCGCACAAACAGTAGCTCCAGAACGACCACGTCGGAGGAGACACTCACATGCTCGGACAACCGGGCCGCCCTCGGGCTGCCCTTGTCACCGTTGTCGCACTACTCCTAGGCACACTCAGCATTTCCGGGTCGGAGGCCGCGACCCACGAAAAGCCTTCCATACAAGGCACAACGGCCGCCCACGACGCAGCGGCGAGCCGCGTCAAGAGACCGACCAGTACGACGACCACGCCGGCGAAAGCCGACGCCCGCAACGCGGCGCTCCGGAAGGTCCTCACCAAATACCTGAAACCGGGCCGCCGCGACTACGTCGGCCTCGAGAAGAACCTTGCCGCGTTGGGCGGCACCGGTCTGACAATCGGCGGCGTCACGCCGAAGCAGGCCCAGGCCGCACAGGATTCACCGGCACCGAACGCCGCGTCGGCGCCACGGAAACTCGACGGCGGGAACGGCGAATGCCCGAAAGCGACGAAGAACGTTCGCTTCACCTGTGAGCTGCTGTTCTTCCACGAGACCTCGCCCGGCTACACCTACATGGCCGACGTCGCCGTACTGTCGTGGAACTTCGAGTTCCTCGGCGAGCCCAAGCCCAAGGGCGAACCGCTCGACGACATCGCCGCCATCGACTTCGGCAACTACAACGAGAAGTGCTACAACCCCGGGAAGACGTCGGAGGCGGCCTGGACGTACTTCCCCGGCGGCGGCACGCTGAACGGGAAGCCGGCCCAGGACGTGAGCGACCTGGTCCAGCCCGAGTCGACCAACCCGGAGAACAACGCCACCGTCTGGCGAGTCGTCGACGAGCCTCAGGACGGCACCGACCTGCCGAAACCCCTGGTCGGCTATGTCGAGATCGACCTGCAGCACCGAATCGGCGCTCCGGGCTGCCCGGCCGAGTTCGAGGAGATCCGCGCTGCCGGACACTTCCTGCACAGCGAGGACGGAAAGGGTGACTGGGACGGCGTGACGGTCGGCGCCGGCTACGGTCCGTTGTCCGTGTCGTACACGCCCGGGTCCAAGCCCGGCGTCGAGCGCCAGCGCACCACCGGCATCCTGGCCCTGCACGAGCCGGACGTCCAGCCGACGCGGCTGAACTACATCGGCCCGACGAACATCAAGTACCACGTGCCGTTCACGGCCGCCGCGCGGCTGACCGGCGGTACGGCGACGGCCGCTGCGGCGTCAGGTGCTCCACGGACACGGGCCGGCGAACCGACGACGCCGATACCTGGCGCGAAGATCCAGTTCGTCCTCGGGCTCGGTGGTGGGACGCAGACCTGTACCGGGACGACGAACGCCGACGGGGTCGCGTCCTGTGTCCTCACGCCGACGCAGAAGTCCGGTCCGACCACGCTGACGCTGCGCTACCTCGGCGCTCACGGGACGGCCGCGAGTTCGAGCTTCGTCTCGTTCACGGTCGAGCACCAGGCAACACAGGTCGCGTACACCGGGCCGAAGCGGGTCGCCAACGGAACGGCCGCTCAGCTCTCCGGCGTCCTGCGTGAGTACCACGGCCCGGCCGTCGCCGGGCGGAGCCTGCGGCTGTCCCTCGGCAACGGAAGCAACCGCCAGTCGTGCACGGGGACGACTGACTCCGCCGGGAGAGCACGCTGCACGATCCCCGCGGTGAACCAGCCGTTGAACGCGGCAGCGACCGTCCCGGTCTCGGTGTCGTTCACTGGTGACGACTTCTACCTGTCGTCCTCCAAGTCGGCGAGCGTGCTCCTGGAGTACTACACCGGCCGGGCGTACGGCGTCGCCGGCACGATCGACGTACCGCTGCTCGCGAAGGTCGAGCTTCCGGCGCAGCCGGACACCAAGGAGATCCGCGTCGCACAGGCCTTCACCACCACGACGGGCTGTACGGCGGACGTCGGGGTCGTCGCTCTGGTGACCACGAAGGCGCTGTGCCCGCAGGTTCGAACGAGCCTCGCGCCGGGGACCTCCGTCGGATCGTCGACGGTCGACAGCACGACGATCGGCATTCCGGGGCTGCCCGTCGTCGAGGTCCGTGGTGCGACCGCCAGGTCCTCCAGCACCTGTGCCGGTGCCACTGCCACCACGGACCTGGCCGGGCTGTACGTCGGCGGTCGGCGGATCCCGGTCTCCGCCGAGCTCAACAGCACGACCACGGTCGCCGGCATCCGACTGACCACCAACGAACGCAAGCCGGTGGCCAACGCGGACCACGGCCAGTCGGTCGCTGCCCTGCACCTGACGGCACTCGACGGCAAGGTGGATCTCGTGATCGCCTCGGCCACTACCGGCGTGCACAACTGCGTCGGCTGATCCGCTGTCCGGGAGGCACTGTCCGGGAGGCGCCGTCCGCGGTGCCTCCCGGACAGGCTACTCGTACATCTTGTCGAGTACGGCGGCGTACTCGGTCTCGACGTACTTGCGCTTGAGTTTCAGGCTGGGGGTCATCTCGCCGGACTCGATGGTCAGGTCGCGGTCGAGGATGGTGAACTTCTTGATGGTCTCCCAGCGGTTCAGGCCGGCGTTGAGTTCGTCGACGTAGCCCTGGACCATCGCGCGGGCGGCGTCGGACGTGACGATCTCGGCGTACGGCTTGCCGGCGAGGCCGTTCTGTTCCGCCCAGCCGACGATCGCGTCGGGGTCGAGCGTGACCAGGGCGGAGACGAAGTTGCGCAGGTTGCCGTGCACGATGAACTGGCTCGCGTACGGGCAGAGGGTCTTGAAGCGGCCCTCGATCACCTGCGGCGCGACATATTTGCCGCCCGACGTCTTGAACAGGTCCTTCTTGCGGTCGGTGATGTAGAGGAACTCGTCCTCGAAGTGCCCGATGTCGCCGGTGTGGAACCAGCCGTCGGCGTCCAGCACCTCGGCGGTCTGCTCGGGCTGGTTGTGGTACCCGCTCATCACGCCGTCGCCCTTGATCAGGATCTCGCCGTCCTCGGCGACCTTGAACGAGGTGCCGGGGAACGCCGGGCCGACACTGCCGAGCCGGTACTGCGTGGGCCGGTTGAGCGTCGACCCCGCCGACGTCTCGGACAGCCCGTACCCCTCGAGGATCAGCAGCCCGGCGGCGTGGAACCACTCCGCCAGCGACTTGTCGAGGGCGGCGGACCCGGACACGAAGAACCGGATCCGGCCGCCGAACCGGTCCCGGATCTTCGAGAGCACCAACCGGTCCGCCGCGGCGAACTGCGCGCCCAGCAGACCCGACGGCTCACGGCCGTCCTGGCGGAGCGCGGAGACCTTCGCGCCGACCCCGAACGCCCAGTCGAACAGCTTGGCCTTGGCGCCGCCCTCGGACTGGATCATCGTCTGGATCCGGGCGTGTGCCTTCTCGAAGATCCGCGGCGCCGCCGCCATGAACGTCGGCTGGACGATCGCCGCATTGTCGACGATCTTGTCGATCCGGCCGTCCACCGCGGTCGCGAAGCCGATCTGGCACTGGACCGCGAGCAGGACCTGCCCGAACACGTGCGACAGCGGCAGCCAGAGGAACTGCAGGTCGTCCGGGGACAGCACGCGCATGCCCTCGACCGCGGCGCCCTCGTACGTCCACACCGAGTGCGGCAGGCGCACGCCCTTCGGGCGGCCCGTCGTCCCCGAGGTGTAGATCAGCGTGCACAAGGTGTCCGGTTCGATGCCGGCGATCCGGTCGTCGACGATCGACGGATGCTCGGCCAGGTAGTCGTCGCCGAGCATGTCCAGCGTGCCGAGCCCGATCACCCAGTCGCCGTCGCGCTCCTCCGGCGTCCCGTCCAGCAGCACGACCTTGCGCAGCGACGGCGTCTCGGACCGGTGCTCGCGGAGCTTGTCGACCTGGCCGGCGTCCTCGGCGAACACCACCTGTACGTCGGCGTCGGCCACGATGAACGCCACGTCCGCGGCCATCGTCGACGGGTAGATCGTCGTCGTCGCGGCGGCCGCGAGGACGGCGGCCAGGTAGCACTCGATCCACTCGATCCGGGTGCTCGCGGCGATCCCGACCCGCTGCTCAGGTTCGACCCCGAGCGCGATCAGGCCGGCGGCCCGGCGCCGGGTCAGCGCCTCGGTCTCCCGCCAGGTCACCGACGTCCACCGGTCGCCGCGCGGGAATCGGAACGCCTCCCCCTCAGGCGTGGCCGCCACCCGGTCCAGGAACATCTGGGCCATGGTGCCCTTGCGGTTGCTGAGGAGTGCGAGCTGGCCGGGATCGGCGACAGGCGTCATGACTGGCCTCCATCGGGGGTCAAGTAAACCGGACAGTAATAGCAATCCACGCGGCTGACCATGCCACTCGCTTGCCCACCTGAACCTTCTCCATTACGTTTCCGCAACATGCGCATACGGTCGGTGGTAACCGCCTCACTATCCGTCCTGCTGCTCGCGATCGGGATCCCGGTGCGCGCGGCGGCCCCGCCGGCCGAGTTCGGCTCCGACTACGACGACCCGCGGACGCCCGCGCCGGCGGTCGCGGTCCCGCACACACGGCACTGCGAAGTGCGGATTGTCGACAATCAGTTCCGGAACTTCGACCCGTACCGGTCGACGTACACACCGCCGGCCGGCTGCCAGGGGCCGTGGTCGAAGGTCGTGCTGCGGATGCACGGCGCGGTCAAGGGCGTGCAGTACGACCGCCTCGGGCACCTCACGATCGGCGGCGTCGGCGTGTTCCGGACCTCGACGCCGGAACCGAGCGCCGACGGCATCGAGTGGAACGTCGAGAAGGACGTCACGTCGTACAGCCCGCTGCTCCGGACGACGCAGCCGGTCGTGATGGAGCTCGGCAACGTGGTCGACAACACGTACACCGGTGTCCTCGACATCAAGGTCACACTCGACTTCTACACGACAGACCGCCGTACGCCCGCCGCCAAGACGGCCGACGAAGTGCTCCCGCTGCAGGACCAGACCCGTGACGGCGCAGATCTGACGGGTACGGCGACCCTCCCGGAGAACACGACCCGGGTCCTCGGTGAGGTGTACGTCACGGGATCGGGCGGCGGCTGCGAGGAGTTCTGGGACACGTCCGCGCCGGCCTCGACCGGGTACTCGTGCCCCGACGGCTCGCCGTACCGCGAGGTCGACGTGAGCATCGACGGGAAGCTCGCCGGCATCGCCCTGCCGTACCCGTACATCTACACCGGCGGCTGGTCGAACCCGTACGAGTGGCGGCCCTCCCCCGCGCCGCGCGCGTTCGACATCAAGCCCGTCACGTACGACCTGACGCCGTTCGCCGGCCTGCTCGCCGACGGCAAGCCGCACGAGTTCCGCCTCCACGTCGACGGCGTACCGGCGGGCCAGTCCGGCTGGTTCACGGTCCCCAACCTGCACGTGTGGACCGACGCGCACCGCGCCCGGACGACCGGCGCGCTCACGTCGTACGCCGTCAGCCCGCTCGCCAAGGCAGAAGTCACCGGCACCGGCTCTGTCAACCTGACCGCGTCCCGCACGCTCAAGATCAGCGGGTACGTCGACACCTCGGCCGGCCGGATGCACACCACCGTCGAGCGCAACCTGAGCAATGTCTCCAAGCACACCTGGGATGCGGGTGAGTCCCACGACGCCCTCGACGCGAACTGGCGCGACACCGAGACCACGATCAGCAACGGCCGCGTGCACCGTACCGACCTCGACTACGGCAAGGACGGCCTACTGACGTTCTTGCCCAACGCAACGATCCCCGGCGGGTACGACGTGGTCACGGACCTCAAGATCCACGACACGATCCGTACGCCCGGCCTCACCACGACCGAGACGTACGACGGCCGCGCGTCCTGGATCTACGGCGTACCGCGCGACCAGCGCCACGCGACCGGCGCCCAAACCGTACGCTTCCGGGCGACCGGCCACGGGTGTTACGACCACACGCTGGCTGCGGTGAACGGCGTCTACACGAAGGATTTCTACCGCTGCTGAGCGGCGAGTAGCTCCGCGATCTGGACGGCGTTGAGGGCGGCGCCCTTGCGGAGGTTGTCGTTGGAGACGAAGAGGACCAGGCCGCGGTTGCCCGGGACCGACTGGTCCTGGCGGATCCGGCCGACGTACGACGGGTCCTGGCCGGCCGCGAGCAGCGGGGTCGGGAGGTCCGCGAGCGACACCCCCGGAGCGGCCGCCAGCAACTCGGTCGCCTCCGCCGGGGTGATCGGCTCGGCGAACTCGGCGTGGATGCTGAGCGAGTGGCCGGTGAAGACCGGGACCCGGACGCAGGTACCGGCGACCGGCAGGTCCGGGAGGTGCAGGATCTTCCGGCTCTCGTTCCGGAGCTTCTGCTCCTCGTCGGTCTCACCGGTGCCGTCGGCAACGATCGACCCGGCCAGCGGGAGCACGTTGAACGCGATCGGCCCGGCGTACACCTTGGGCTCGGGGAGCGTGATGCCCTCGGTCCCGCGGGCGAGCTTGCCGCCGGCCACGGCCAGGTCACGCGCCTGGTCCTCGAGTTCGCTGACGCCGACCCCACCGGAGCCTGAGACGGCCTGGTAGGTCGACACCACCAGCCGGGTCAGCCCGGCGGCGCGGTGCAACGGGGCGAGGACCGGCATCGCGGCCATCGTCGTACAGTTCGGGTTCGCGACGATGCCCTTGGGGATCGTGTTCAGGTCGTCCGGGTTCACCTCGGAGACGACCAGCGGCACGTCGGGGTCCATCCGCCAGCCGGACGAGTTGTCCACCACGACCGCACCGGCCGCGGCCACCCGCGGGGCGAGCTCCTTGGACGCTGTCTTCCCGTTCGAGAACAGCGCCAGCTCCAGCCCGGTGAAGTCCGCCGTCGCGGAGTCCTCGACGACGATCTCCCGGTCGCCGAACGGCAGCTTCGTACCGGCCGACCGCGCGGACGCGAAGAACCGCACCTCGTCGACCGGGAACGTACGCTCGAGCAGCAACTCGCGCATGACCCCGCCGACCTGACCCGTGGCTCCGAACACACCTACTCGCATACGACCGAGAGTAGTAGGTGCCCACAGCTCCCGCCCCCACATTTCAGCGGGCGGACGCCCAGCACTCACCAACCGCAGGCAGACGCGGCCTGCACGTCCGCCGCAGGCGGGAGGCCGCCCGCGCGCGCGGGTTGCTGAGTGTCTGGGGTCCGGACGCCCGGGCCATCACAATCGCTCGGGGGCGGGCCGGTTCACGCTCGGCTGCCGGCGGATCGGGCGATTGTGATGGCCTGGCGGTCCGGGTCAGGCGTCGGCGGCGAGGGTGCCGCCGTTGGCGACGTCGGTCTTCTCGATCTCGGTGAAGACGATCCGGACCGCCTCGCGCTTGGCGCCGAGGATCGCGATCGCGGAGTCGGTGACGGCGGTGACGAACTCGCGGCGCTGGTCGAGGGTGCGGCCGGAGAGCAGTTCGACGGTGATGTTCGGCATCAGGCGGTTCTCCTGTGGGTTGTTTTCGAACAGTGTTTCAGGACCGGGCCGCCGCCGCGTGCGCGGTGACCTCGGGGTCTGTGTTCAGCGAGTCGACCAGTTCGTCGACCTCGGGCCGGTGCTCCGGGGCGAGCAAGCCGAGGCCGACGTACACCACCAGCGAGGTTGCCAGCGGCAACGCGACGACCAGCGTCTGGTCGGTGGATCCGACGCCGTACTTGACGATCGCCCACGCGATCAGCCCGATCGCCCAGGACGCCAGCGCGGCCCGCGATCCGCTCCGCCGGAACCAGGGCAGCAGCCCCAGCATCAACGGGATCGCGATCGGCCCCATCGTCGCCGCGACCAGGTCGACGACGATCTTCAGGACGACGCCTTCCCCGTTGGTGGCGATCGCGATCAGCATGCTGACCGTCACGAACGTGAACGTCACGATCCGCGCCATCTTCAGCGTCGCGCCGTCGGTCAGCTGCCGCACCCGCGGTACCAGCACCGGCGCGAGGTCGCGGGTGATCACCGACGAGATCGCGTTCGCGTCGGAGGCCACCATCGCCATCGTGTGCGAGAAGAACCCCGCCAGCACGAGCCCGATCAGCCCGCTCGGCAGCAGCAGCTGGGACAGCGCGACGTACGACTGCTCGGGCTTGCCCGGGTGCACCAGCAGCGGCGCCGCGCACATCGGGATGAACAGGATCAGTGGCCACACCAGCCACAACGCCGACGACAGCAACGCCGACCGCTTCGCCGCGGAGCCGGACGGCGCGGCCATGTAGCGCTGCGCCAGGTTCCACATGCCGCCGTTGTACTCGAAGGTTTTGATGAACAGGAACGCGATCAGGAAGATCGGTGTGTACGGCCCGTTCAGCGCGTGCCCGTGGCCGGCCGGCAACTGGTCCCACATCTTCCACAGCGTCGGTACGCCGTCCAGGTGGCGCAGCACCCCGACGAACATCGCGACCCCGGCCCCGAACTGGATCACGAACTGCCCGAAGTCGGTGAGTACGTCGGCCCAGAGCCCGCCGAGCGTCGCGTACAGCATCGTCACCACGCCGGTGAGCAGGATCCCCCACCGGATCGGTACGCCGGTGAAGCCGTTCAGCAGTACGGCGATCGCGACCCACTTGGACGCGATGTCGACGACCTTGAGCGCGGCGCCGGAGTACGCGAGCGCCTGCTGGGTCGGCAGGTTGTACCGCCGGGCGAGGTACTCCAGCGGCGACACGACCCCGTGTTTCGCGCGCAGCCGGTTCCAGCGGGCGGCGAACAGGAACGCGCCGATGCCGACGCCGATCCCGATCGTCATCGCCCACCAGACGTAGACGGTGATGCCGTACGAGTACGCGACGGCAGCGAACGCGACGAACATCACCGCGCTGTAGCCGGACATGTGGTGCGAGATGCCGGACAGCCACCAGGGAATCCGGCCTCCGGTCGTGAAGTAGTCGACGACGGTCTTGATCTTGGTGCGCGACCAGATCCCGATCAGCACCATCAGCACGAAGTAGCCGGCCAGGACCGTCCAGTCCACAGCGGTCATCGGGGATCCTCCCAGGGGCGTTGGGCGAGTGCTTGAGAGGTTCCACCGAACAGAACCGAGTGTCAAGACACGGAACTTGGAACATTTCCTGGACCTGTTCCAGCGTTGACAGGCAGTTCTGCTGAGTAGAACCTTGTTCCGTGACTCTGCAGATCAGGCACGCCACCCATCCCGAGCAGCTGCCCGGCTTCGACACGGCCGCACTGCGCCGCCACTACCTGGTGGACGACCTCTTCGTCCCCGGCACCGTCACCGCGGTGCTCACCCACCACGACCGGATCGTGCTCGCCGGCGCCCGCCCGACGGACGGCCCGCTGACCCTCGGCACCTACCCCGAGCTGCGCAGCGAGTACTTCCTCGAACGCCGCGAGGCCGGCATCGTCAACGTCGGCGGACCCGGCACGGTCACCGCCGACGGCACGAAGTACGAGCTCACCACCGGCGCCTGCCTGTACGTCGGACGCGGCGTTCGCGAGGTCGTCTTCGACGGACCCGAGGCGGCGTACTACGTGTTCTCGGCGCCTGCGCACACGACGTACCCGGTCGCGCTGATCAACCCGGGCGAGGGCAACCGGATCGAGGCCGGCGACCCGCTGACCGCGAACCGGCGGACGATCGACCAGTTCATCCACGCGGACGGCGTCCGGAGCTGCCAGGTCGTGCTCGGCGTGACGACCCTGCACGCGGGCAGCACCTGGAACACGATGCCCGCGCACACCCACGACCGGCGGACCGAGTGCTACCTGTACTTCGGGCTCCCGGAGTCCGAGCGGATCGTCCACCTGCTCGGCGAACCCGAGGAGACCCGGCACCTGCTGGTCGCGGACCGGCAGGCGGTCATCTCCCCCAGCTGGTCGATCCACTCCGGCTGCGGCACGTCGTCGTACAGCTTCGTCTGGGCGATGGCCGGTGAGAACCAGGCGTTCGGCGACATGGACGGTGTCGACGTCCGGGACCTGCGGTGACGTCCTTCAGTCTCGAAGGACGGACCGCGCTGGTCACCGGCGCCCGACGCGGGATCGGCGCCGCGATCGCGGCCGGGTACGCCGCGGCCGGCGCCGAGCTGATCCTGCTGGCCCGGGACGGGGCCCTCGAGGACACCCTCGAGGCGATCAAGCGGAACGGCGGCGGCGACGCGACCGTGGTGACCGCCGACTTCGCCGACCCGGCCGAGGTGGAACGGGCGGCGCTGCGGATCGCCGGCCACCGGACCGTCGACATCCTGGTCAACAACGCCGGCACGATCCGGCGGGCACCCGCGGCCGGGACCACGGCCGCGGACTGGCAGCACGTGATCGACGTGAACCTGAACTCCACCTGGGCGGTGACCCGCCCGATCGGGGCCGCGATGGCGGAGCGCGGTGCCGGGAAGATCGTCACGATCGCGTCGCTGCTCAGCTTCCAGGGCGGGATCCGGGTTCCGGCGTACACGGCCAGCAAGCACGCGGTGGCCGGCCTGACCCGGGCGCTCGCCAACGAGTGGGGTCCCAGCGGTGTTCAGGTGAACGCGATCGCGCCTGGGTACATCAGTACCGACAACACCACCGAGTTGCGGGCGGACCCGGACCGCGAGGCTGCGATCCGGGAGCGCATCCCAGCCGGCCGCTGGGGGCGGCCGGAGGACGTCGTCGGCGCCGCGGTGTTCCTGGCGTCCGGCGCGGCGGATTACGTCAACGGGCACGTTCTGGCCGTCGACGGTGGCTGGCTGGCGAGATAGGGGTGGCAGGATGTCCGACATGAGTTCGCCCTCGGCCATCGACAAGACGCTGATGGTGCTGGACGCCGTACTTGAGCATTCGCGGTTCACCGACGTGGTGAACGCGACCGGTCTGGCCAAGTCGACCGTGCACCGGATCATGGCCTCGCTGGTCGAGCACGAGTTCGTCACGCAGGCCGACGACGGGTCGTACCACCCCGGTCCGAAGGCGCTCCGGCTCGCCGGGCACGCGCTGACGAACGTCGACCTGGCGACCGTGGCCCGGCCGGTGCTCGCGGATCTGGTCGCGCAGACCCGCTGCACGGTGCACGTCGGACTGCTGAACGGCGACGAGGCGATCTACGTCGCGCGGCTCGACGGCCCGAAGCCGTACCGGATGCCGTCCCGCGTCGGCAAGGCGATCTGGCTGCACTGCACCGGGATCGGCAAGGCGCTGCTCGCCGAGAAGGACGACGAGGCGCTCGACGTCCACATCACCCGCACCGGCCTGCCCGCCCGTACGCCGCTCACGCACACGACCGCGGCCGCGCTGAAGGCGGACCTTGCGCAGACCCGCGCCCGCGGGTACGCGCTCGACGACGAGGAGAACGAGCCCGGCATCCGCTGCGTCGCCGCGGTCATCCACGACCACACCGGCGCCGCGATCGCCGCCGTCAGCATCTCCACGCTCTCACTCGAGCAGTCGATCGCCCAGGTCGCCCTCATGGCCCCCGCCGCACTCGAGGCCGCCCGCAAGATCTCCGCCGCGCTCGGCTACCGCGAACCGACCAACTGACGCGCTGCCGCCCACCGCACCACCGGCACAAACAGGACGCCGACAACCGCGAACCACCCGCCGAGGACGATCCAGCCCGGTACGCCGAGACCGAGCGGGAGCAGCGCCATGATCGTCGGGGCGACCATCGAACTGACCGACGTACTCGTGTTCCAGACGCCCTGGTACTGACCCTGCGCCTGCTCCTGGGCGAGGTCGAAACCGAGCAGGAACGAGCCCGACGACTGCAGCAGCTCACCGGCCGTCTGCACCGCGGCAGCGGCCACCAGGACAGCGACGGCCACGATCGCATCCCCCACCGACGCGGCCGCGAACAGCAGCATCGATGCCAGCAGTAAGAGCCCGGCGGTCCGGGTGGCCCGCGCGGCCGAGGTGGTGTCGACGATCCCGCGCGCTGCCCGGACCTGCAGTACGGCGACACCGGCCGCGTTGACGATCAGCGGTACCGCGGCGGCCCAGTGCGGCGCGTCCGTGTGTTCGACCACCCACAGCGGAATCGCGACGTCGATCACCGAGAAGTGCACGGAGATCGCGGCGTTCAGCGCGGCCACGGCGAGGTACCCGCGGTCGCGGAGCGCGATCCACACCGGTCCGTCGGTACGCGGCTGCGGGGCGACCCGCGGTACGGCGAGGACGACGAGCGCTGCGACCACGCCGAGGACGACGTACACGCCGAACATCACCCGGTACGACGTCGCCGTACCGACGGAGAGCGCGACCGCGCCGAGGCCGGCGCCCGCGGTGACGCCGATGTTGGTCATCGACCGCAGGTACGCGCGCGCCGCGACCCGTTCCGGCCCCTGGACGACGCCGGCGATCAGTGCGAACCGGACCGCGTTCGAGCCACGGTCGAGGAGGACGACAACGCTCGCGACCGCGAGGAACTGCCAGAACGTGCCGATCACGACGTACAGCGAAGCGGCCGCGGACATCAGCAGGCTGAGCACGACGAACAGCGTGCGCGGTCCGCGACGGTCGGCGAGGTGGCCGAACGGGATGCTCGCCAGCAGGCCGAACAGCCCGGCAACGGTCAGGCCGAGGCCGACCTGTGCGATCGACAACCCGACGACGCGGGTGAAGTACAGCACGCTGATCGTCATCAGCAGGCCGTTGCCGACCCGGCTGAGCAGGGTCGCCAACGCCAGCGGGCGGAGCGGGCCCGGAGCCGGTAGCAGCTTCCTCACCGGCCCATCATGAGCTATCTGCGACTATGTCGCAACAAGTGCGGCGCCTCGACGGCTCTCGGCCCACCGGACCACCGGGACGAACAGCACGCCCACGACCGCGAACCACCCGCCGAGGATGATCCAGCCCGGTACGCCGAGGCCGAGCGGGAGGAGCGCGAGGACCGTGGGTGCGACCATCGTGCTGATCGACATGCTGGTGTTCCAGACGCCCTGGTACTGCCCCTGCGCGTGACCGGGCGCGAGGTCGAAGCTGAGCAGGAACGAGCCCGACGACTGCAGCAGCTCGGCGATCACCTGGACGAACGCGCCGACCGCGAGCAGCGCGACCGCGACCACCGCGTTGCCCCAGGTGGCGCCGGCCATCAGCACCATCGATGCCAACAGCAACAGTCCCGCGGTGCGGGTGGCCCGGGCCGCCGTCGCCGGGTCGGCGATGCCGCGCGACGACCGTACCTGGAACAGCGAAACCACCACGGTGTTGATGATCAGCAGCACCGCGACCGTCCAGCGTGGCGCGTCCGTGTGGTCCACCACCCACAGCGGGATCGCGACGTCGAGGACCGCGAAGTGGATGCTCATCCCCGCGTTCAGCGCCGCCACCGCGAGATACGCCCGGTCCCGCAGCGCGATCCACACCGGCCCGTCGTCGTCGTGCGGCTGCGGCGCGACCCGCGGGATCGCCAGTACGACGAACGCCGCGACGCTGCTCAGTACGGCGTCGAGCACGAACATCAGGCGGTACGCCGGACCCGTGTCGAAGTGCAGCGCGAACGCGCCGATGCCCGCGCCGACCATGATGCCGATGTTCGTGACGGCCCGCAGGTACGCCCGCGCCGCGACCCGGCCGGCGCCCGTGGTGACCGCGGCGATCAGCGCCGCCCGGACCGCACCCGCGCCGCGGTCGATCATCGTCAGCACGATGCTCACGACCAGGAACTGCCAGAAGTTCTGCACGAACAGGTAGACCAGCGAGAACGCGCAGACCAGCAGGCTCAGGACGACGAACAGCCCGCGCGGGCCGCGCCGGTCCGCGAGATGCCCGAGCGGTACCGCGGACAGCAGGCCGAACAGGCCGGCGATCGTGAGTCCGAGGCCGACCTGCGCGATGCTGAGGCCGACGATCCGGTTGAAGTACAGCACGCTGACCGTCATCAGCAGGCCGTTCCCGACCCGGCTCAGCAGGGTGGCTAGCGCGAGCGGACGCAACGGTCCGGGAGCCGGCAACACACCCTGAGCGGGCGCGCTCATCCGCGCGCCACGACACGTTGCGCGTTCTCGCGCAGCTCCTCCATCAGATCGACGCCGGAGTCGAGCATGCGCTGCATCCTGACCGGATCCTCCAGGGCGAACATGAGTGCGACCGTGACCTCGTGGTCCGGCCTGCTGACGATCTCGATCGGGTCGCCCGCGCCGATCGAGCCGGTGCGGAGCACCTTCAGGTATGCACCGGGCCGCCGGGCCTGGTGGAAGCGCTTGACCCAGCGCGGGAGCTGCATCCGGTGCTGGAACGTGATGCACGGGATCCGCGGCGCGCGCACCATCACCTCGACCTCGGGCCCGATCCGCCAGACCTCGCCGAGCAGCGCGCCGTTCACGTCCAGCCCCTCGGTGCGGAGGTTCTCGCCGAACAGCCCGGTCGGGATGTCGCGGCCGAGTTCGCCGGCCCACCAGTTCGCGTCCTCGTCGGCGTACGCGTAGAGGGCGAGGTCCGGGCCGCCGTGGTTCTTGGTGTCGCAGACCCGGTCGCCGGCCAGCCCGAGCTCGCCGACGCGGACCCGGCCGGGCTGCGGCCGCTTGTCGATCGCGGTGAAGCCGGTCTCCTTCGGGCCGGGGATCAGCTCCTCGACCACGTTGACCGTCAGCACGCGCATACCGGCATCCTCTCCCGCCGCCGCGGGCGTTTCCACCGGTTTTCAGCGGGGTCCGAGTGGCAGTACGGCGATGATCAGCAGCGTCGCGGCGGTCGCGGCGGCGCCGATCCAGGCGGCGGCGCCGTACCCGGACTCGTGCGGGAAGACGCCGGTGGTGTGGACGGCGAGGATCAGGCCGCCGAGTGCGCTGCCGGTCGAGAAGCCGACGGTGCGGACGACGGCGTTCACGCTCATCGCGCTGGCGGTCTCGGCCTTCGGGGTGACCGCCAGGATAACCGAGGGCATCGCGGCCGAGAACGCGCCGACGCCGAAGCCGAGGATGCCGATGGCAACGATCGGTTCGACCAGGTGTGAGCGGGCGAGCGCGAAGAGTACGAACGCGACCAGGACGAACGCGGTACTTGCCGCCAGCAACAGGCGGGCGCCGAGGCGCTCGCGCCACTGCGGGACCAGCCGGCCGGCGACGAAGCCGAGGACGGAGAACGGGACGAGGACGAGGCCCGCCTGGAAGGTGTTCAGGCCGAAGCCGTAGCCGGCGGGCGCGGGGGTCTGGACGTAGCGGGTGATCAGGCTGAACAGCAGGTACATGCCGACGCCGCCGGTGAGCATCACCAGGTTGGCGGCGGCGACCGCGGGGTGGCGGAGGAGCTTGATGTCGACGAGGGGGTGTTCGGTGCGTAGTTCGAGGAAGGTCCAGCCAATGAGCAGGAGGACGGCTGCCAGTAGGACGATGATCGCGAGGGCGGGGTGGTCGGTCCAGAGGGTGGTTTCGCCGATCACCAGCAGGAGGGCGGGGAGGGCGATCGCGAGCAGGACCGCGCCGCGGACGTCGAGGCGGGCCGGCGGGCGGTCGGGGGCTGGTGGGAGTACGACGAACGCCGCGGCGAAGGCGGCCGCGGTGATGAGGAGGCCGAGCCCGTACGCCGTCCGTACGCCGGCGAGGTCCGTGAGGAGACCGCACAACGGGTAGCCGATGCCGATGCCCGCGGTGGTGGTGACCGAGAGGAGGGCAATCGTCCGGGTGGCGCGGTGCTCGTCGAGGTGGTCGCAGGCGATGGCCATCATCAGCACGACAAGCCCGAGCCCGGAGCCCTGCAGGGCGCGACCGATCAGCAGGAACGCGAACGGCAACGGCAACACGGTCAGGAGGCTGCCGACAACTTCCGCCCCGAGCATCCACAACACCACGCCCCGCCGCCGCGGCCCGGCCCCCAACCGCCCGAACACCGGCGTAGCCACCGCCCCCGCCAGCAACGCAATCGTCAACGTCCACTGCGAAGCCACCAACGAAACGCGGTAAGCCTCGGCCACCGCGGTGATCAACGGAGCTCCCAAGCTCCCGATGACAGCCCCCACCAACCCAACAGAAACCAGAAACCCCACGAGCAAGCTTGGGGAGGGGCGGGGGGCACGACCAGCACCCACGGCCGGGCTGCCGTCCGCATTCCTGTGCGTGTTCATCGGTTGGTTTCGGTGGTGATGTGGGTGAAGAGGCCTGGTTTGATGCGGGTTCTGGCTTGGTGGGACCAGGGTTCGTCTACCTGGGGGAGGTCGAGGGCTGCGTTGGTGTTGAGGAGTTGGCCGAAGGCGAGGAAGGCCTTCACCGTGACCGGGTCCAGTTGTGCGGTGTCGGCGACCGACTGCCACAGGCGGGCGAAGCTCGTGCGGACGGCGTCGCGGACCTCGCCGTCGCCGGCGGCCGCGGCGGCGGTGCCCTGGAGCTGGAGGAGCAGCGTCGTACGGTCGGCGAGCATGTCGTTGTACTCCTGACCCATCGCCGTCAGCGCCTCGATCCCGTGCGTCCCGCCGGCCGCGGCGACCATCGCGAGCCGCATCCGCTCGAACGCCGCGTCCACGCACGCCAGGAACAGCAGCTTCTTCGTCCCGAACATCCGGAACACGTACGCCTGGGTGATCCCGGCCCGGCGCGCGATCGTCTCAGTCGAGGCGCCGTACAGCCCCGCCGCGGCGAACTCCTGCTCGGCGATCCCGAGCACCTGTTCCCGTCGTTCCTGCCCACTCATCCGTGTCGCCACAGTCCGAAGTTAGTAGGTAGTAACTACTCACCACAATGTCTCCCGCATTACATTTACATGTGTATATTTACACTCGTAAACCATGAGAGGGAGCGACCAGATGACAGACCAGCGATTCAGCCGCCGCCGAGTGATCACCACCGGAGCCGTGGCCGGCGTCGCCGCCGCGGCGGCCGGAGCGGCCGCGGGCGTCGCGTTCACCCAGAGCGACACCCCGCCGACGATGCAGGCCTCGGCGCGCAAACGGTTCGAGAACAAGGTCGTGCTGATCACCGGCGCCACCAGCGGGATCGGCCGCGCGGCCGCGCTGCTGTTCGCGGCCGAGGGCGGCAAGGTCGGGTTCTGCGGGCGCCGCGAGCAGCTCGGGAAGCAGGTCGAGGCCGAGATCAGGGCGGCCGGCGGCGAGGCGACGTACCTGCGGGCCGACGTCCGCGTCGAGGACGACGTACGGCGGTTCGTGGACGGGATCGCGGCGAGGTACGGCGGGCTCGACGTGTGCTTCAACAACGCCGGGATCAGCATCGAGCGGCCGCTGCACGAGTACACGACCGCCGAGTGGGACGACGTGACGAACACCAATCTGCGCGGCAACTTCCTGGCCCTCAAGTACGAGGTGCCGCACCTGCTGAAGCGCGGCGGCGGCACGGTGGTCGTGACCTCGTCGTCGAACGCGATCGCGACCACCGAGAAGCGGTCCGCGTACACGGCGACCAAGCGCGGCCCGGTCGGCCTGGTCCAGTCGGCCGCGCACGACTACGCGGCCCGCGGCATCCGGATCAACACCCTGATCCCGGGCACCACCAACACCGAACTCGTCCGCCGGCTGGCCGGGATGATGAACGTCCCCGACCCGGTCTGGAACGCCCTGGCCGCGAACTGGGGCAAGACCCACGTCCACGGCCTGCAACGGATGGCGACCCCGAACGAGATCGCCGTCTTCGCCCTGGCGCTCGCGTCCGACGACTTCCCCTACCTGACCGCGTCCCAGTTGGTCATCGACGGCGGGAAGACCGCCTACGCGGGTTGACCAACGATCTGCCGGACGAGGCGGTCGACGTACCGGTCCTCGTCCGGCAGCTCGAACCACGGCATCGACACGCTCAACTGGGCCCGGCCGTGCAGGGCGATCCACAGCTCGAGCGAGGTCTCGCGGACCTCGTCGTCCGAGGCGTCCGGGAGTACGGCGCGGACCGCGGCGATCAGCGGTTCGAACGCGGCCCATCCGACCTCGACCAGCTCCGCCGCGGGCGTGGCCGGCGCGTCGGTACGGCGGTGTGCGTGGAACATCACGGCGTACCGGCCGTCGTGCTCGCGCGCGTACCGCAGATAGGCCTTCGCCAACGCGCGGACGTCACCGCCGGCCGCGAGCAGGCTGTCGCGGAGCTCGCCGAAGAAGCGCGCCTTGACCGCGCGCAGCAGCTCCGCCAGGTCGGTGAAGTGCAGGTACAGCGCTGTCGGGCTGACACCGGTCGCCGAGGTGACCGTCCGTACCGACAGCGAGTTCAGGTCCTGGGTCTCGAGCAGCTCGGCCGTCGCGGTCACCAGCGCTTCCCGCAGGTCCTCCCCCGACCCACGCGGGCTGCGGGCTCTGCGGTTCACGACGGTCACGTTCTGGAGTCTAGTGGCTCATTTCTGGTCTAGATGAGAATTTTTGGCGATTCACGCAACCAAACCGGCGTCCCGGAGCATCTCTCGTATGTACCTCGGGGGGAGATCGATTGAGGGGACAGGAGCTGTGGGGGCTGTTGAGATCGCCGTGATCGTGCCGTGCTACAACGAAGCAGCGGCGGTGCGGAAGGTCGTCACCGAGCTGCGCGACTCGTTGCCGACGGCGCGGATCTACGTGTACGACAACAACTCGACCGACGGCACCGGCGCGATCGCGGCGGAGGCCGGCGCGATCGTCCGGCGGGTCACACGCAAGGGCAAGGGCAACGTCGTACGTCGTGCCTTCGCCGACGTCGAGGCCGACGTGTACGTACTGATCGACGGCGACGACACGTACGACGCGGCGCGGGCGGCCGAGCTGGTCGAGGTGCTGCTCACCGGCCCGTACGACCACGTCGTCGGCGTCCGGCGGCACTCGAACGAGGCGGCGTACCGGCCCGGGCACACGCTCGGCAACCGGATGCTGACCGGTGCCGTGGGCACGTTGTTCGGTCGCGACATCACCGACATGCTGAGCGGCTACCGTGCGTTCTCGAGGCGGTACGTGAAGTCGTTCCCGGCGTTGTCGCAGGAGTTCGAGATCGAGACCGAGCTGACCATCCACTCGCTGCACCTGCGGGTCCCGGTCGCGGAGGTCGAGGTCGGGTACAAGGAGCGGCCGGAGGGCGGGGAGAGCAAGCTCCGGACTTACCGCGACGGCGTGCGGATCCTGCGCTGGATCCTGCACCTGGCGCGGCTCGAGCGCCCGACGCTGTTCCACGGTGTCCTCGCCGTCGTGTCCGGCCTGCTGGCGCTGGTGCTCGGTGTACCCGTGGTCCTCGAGTACCTCGACACCGGCCTGGTGCCGCGCTTCCCGACCGCGATCCTCGCGTCGTCGATCGGGCTGATCGCGATCCTGCTGGTGGTGCTCGGGTACCTGCTCGACGCGATCGGCCGGAACCGGCAGGAGGCCGCGCGGCTGAGCTACCTCAAACACCCCGCGCCGACGCAATTGCTCGAGCCGATGGAGCGGATGCCGGACGAGTTCCGGACCGTGGGATGAACCGGGGTTTCGCGGCCCGGGTACGCCGGCAGTGGCCGGCACTTGCCGCCGCTGTGGCGGCCGGGCTGACGTTCGTGATCAGCGGCATCATCCGCGGCACGTACCCGTTCGGGGACCGTCCGCGGAGCACCAACGACCTGGGTCAGCAGTTCGTCCCGATGTACGCGCACTACCGCGACATGCTCACCGGCCAGGGTGTTGGTGACCTCTTCTTCAACTGGTCGGGCGGTTTCGGCGTCCCCTTCCTCGGCGACTTCATGGCGTACGTCGGCTCGACGCTGTCGTGGGTCGTGCTGCTGTTCCCGCGCGACCACATCGACCTCGCGCTGTTCCTGGTCGACGTACTGGCGATCGGGCTCGCGGCCGGCGCGATGACGGCGTACCTGCGGCGTTTGCGGCCCGGTCCGGCCTGGATCGCGGTCGTCGCGGGCATCTCGTACGGCGCGTGCGGCTGGGCGATCGACGACGCGGCGTACATGAGCGTCTGGCTGAACGGGCTGGTCGCGTTCCCGATCATCTGCCTGCTCTGCGAGTGGATCCTGAGCCGCAGGTCGCTGGTGTCGCTGCTCGTCACCCCATTTGTGGTCGCGCTGCTGTGGACGTCGCATTTCTACACGGTGTACATGGCAACGATCGGTGCCGCGATCGTCGTGGTGGCACGGATCCTGGCGTACGACGCCACCGTGTCCTTGCGCGACCGGCTGACCGGCGGCCTGCGGTGCATCGTCGCTGTCGGCATCGGTATCGGGCTGGCCGCGCCGTTCCTGCTGCCGACCTTCCGGATCGTCCAGGCGGCGCGGCCGAGCCCGGACGCGGCCTTCAAACCGATCAGCATGGTGGATTTCCTCGCCCGGCTGCTGCCTGGGAGCGAGGGTGTCGGGGCAACGCCCGGGCTCGCGGTCGGCACGGTGCTGTTGCTGCTCGCGGTCAGCTTTCCGTTCAACCGGGCGATTCCCGGCCGCGAGCGGATCGTGTGGTCGGCGGCGGTCGCGCTGACCGTGCTCAGCATGCAGATCGACTTCACGCACGACGTGTGGCACGGGTTCGACACCCCGAACGGCAGCCAGTACCGGCAGGCGTTCATCGTCTCCGGTCTGCTCGTGATCCTCGGCTGGCAGTCCGCCGCCGCCGGCCTCCAGACGGCGCTGTCCGTCGCGGCACCGGTCGGCGTCGTCCTCGTGCTGTACGCCGTCGTGTGGAACTTCCGGACCACCACCACGACCACGCGGATCGTCGTACCGCTGCTGCTCGTGATCGCCGTCGGCGCGTGGTTCGCGAGCCGCCGGCCGGACCGGCTGCGACCGGTCGCGGTGGCGCTGCTGGTCGGCGCGGTCGTCGCCGAGGTCTCGGTGTCGTCGGCGGCGATCGACGCGCAGCGGAGCAAGATCCTCAGCGCGAAGGCGCCGTGGGGCGACCGGCACACGGCGATCCGCGGCCTGGTGGAGTCGACGGCGGACTGGCCGACGTACCGTGCGGCGCCGGGTGCGGACCAGACGGTCAACGACCCGATGCTGATGGGCGGGCAGGGACCGCAGTACTACTCGAGCACGATCCCGGACCGGGTCTCGCAGCAGCTGCTCGACCTCGGGTTCGGGTACAGCTCGTACGGGCGGGCCACGATCGACCCGCAGAACCCGGTCGTCGACGCCGCGTTCGCGATCCACCACCGGGTGGTCGTCGGGGACGACGACGTACCCAAGCTCGAGACGTACGACGCTCCGCCGCTGGTGACCGTGCGGCCCGTGAAGCCCTTCACGTCCGGCGATCCCGGGCCGTTCGGGGCGCAGGAGACGGCGTTGGGCGCCGACGTCTACACGATCCCGAAGGTGCTGGGCGAGAAGGATCCCGACGCGACGGTCTCGGACCGGCGCGGCGGGCTGACGATCACGCCGGCCCCCGGTGCCACCCGGCCGGTCGAGACGACGTTGCACGCGACGTGTACGCCGGGGTCGGAGATCTGGTTCGCGGCGCCGACGTACGTGGGCGAGGTTCTCCTCGACGGGCGCGGCTGGGTGTCGAACCTGGCGCCGACCGCGAAGAGCCCGGGCATCTACTCCGGCGCGCCGATGCTCCGGATCGGGACCGCCGGCGCCGACGGCAAGGTCACCGTGACGCTCCGGCTCGCGGCCCGGACCAAGCTGCCGTCGTCGCCGATCGGCTGCCTGCACAAGGACCGGCTCGACGCCGCCGTCGCGAAGCTCAGCGCGAGCAAGGCGTCCGCGGTGAACGCCGGCGGCCACAGCATCCACGTCCGGCTGCAGCCCGGCGACGCCGCGGCGGTCGTGATCGCGGTGGTGCGGATCGACGGCTGGCGCTGCTCGGTCGACGGCAAGGCGGGCCGCAGCCCGAGCACCCGCGGCGGTCTGCTCGCGGTCGCGGCGCCGGCGGGCGCGTCCGAGGTGTCGTGCGCGTACCGGCCCGTCGGCGCGCGGATGGGGCTGGCCGTCGGTGCGCTCGCTCTCCTCGGGCTACTGGCGATAGCCGGCGTGCTGGCACTGCGGCGACGAGGGGTACAGACCGACAGGTAGTACACCGGCGAGACGGTGTACGCGCGGGGCCGACCACGCTCAGGTGCACTACCCCGGCAGGCGACATGTCCTGTTCTTGTGTACCCCGCGCTACGACTGGATCGCTTTGACGATCGCGATGTTCCGGGTCAGCCAGTCCTGCGGCAGCGACTCGTCGGTGTCGGCGGACTCCAGTGTCCACAGCACGTTCAGCATCTGCCGGACAATCACCCAGTCGCGGGCGCGGTCCTCGTCGAACCCGGCCGCGTCGACCGCCGTCCAGAACCGCTGACGGACCGCGAACCGCAGGTCGTGGGCGGCGGTGACCTCGTCCCAGCGGTTCCAGATCAGTGGCGCGACCTCGAAGTGCGGGTCGCCGGACAGCGGCTTCGGGTCGATCACCAGCCACGGCTCACGGTCGGCGGCGAGCATGTTCTCGTAGTGCAGGTCGGTGTGGATCAGCCGCCCGTCGGTGGCCGGGTCCGCGATGAAGTCCGACGCCAGCGAGATCGCCTGCTCGACGTACCGGTGCGGCACCGGCGCGGAGGCGGGCAGCTGCCGGAACCGCTCGACCCAGCGGGTCAGCTCGCCGGACAGCGTCCGGTACTGCGGGCCGGCCGGGACGTGCAGCCGCTTGTAGGTCTGGCCAACGATCTCGCAGGCGTCCAGCGCGTCGATCGTGGTCAGGTCGCGCGGGTGCAGCCGTTCCAGCAGCAGCGCGAACCGGCGCGGGTCCGCGCGCAGCAGCTGGACGGTGCCGTTGCCGGCCCAGTCCCGCAGCGCGAGGTGCTCGGTCTCCGCCTCCCAGTGCGGGAACTGGACCTTCAGGACGGCGCTCTTGCCCTCGGCAAGCACCGGTACGACGAGCGCGCAGTTGCCGTACGCCGGCGTACCGTCGACCTGGAGGCCCCACTCGTCGAGCAGCTCCCTGGTCAGCCGCGGCAGCCGATCCAGCCAATCGGCCCAGTCCTGCCCCCGCGAAGCGACGACGAGCAGGCCTTCCGGAATCTCTATTTCTTGCCCGCCTTCTCCGGGGCGTCGGACGTCCGGAGGGCGGCGATGAAGGCCTCCTGCGGGACCTCGACGCGGCCGACCATCTTCATCCGCTTCTTGCCTTCCTTCTGCTTCTCGAGCAGCTTGCGCTTCCGGGTGATGTCACCGCCGTAGCACTTGGCGAGGACGTCCTTGCGGATCGCCCGGATGGTCTCGCGGGCGATCACCCGGGACCCGATCGCGGCCTGGATCGGCACCTCGAACTGCTGCCGCGGGATCAGCTCCTTGAGCTTGCCGGCCAGTGCCACGCCGTACCCGTAGGCGCTGTCGCGGTGCACGATCGCGGAGAACGCGTCCACGGTCTCGCCGTGCAGCAGGATGTCGACCTTCACCAGCTGCGCGGCCTGCTCGCCGGTCGGCTCGTAGTCGAGCGACGCGTAGCCCTTGGTCTTCGACTTCAGCTGGTCGAAGAAGTCGAACACGATCTCGGCCAGCGGCAGCGTGTAGCGCAGCTCGACCCGGTCCTCGGACAGGTAGTCCATGCCGTTCAGCGCGCCGCGCTTCTGCTGGCAGAGCTCCATGATCGCGCCGATGTAGTCGCTCGGGCTCAGGATCGTCGCCTTCACGACCGGCTCGTAGACCTCGTCGACCTTGCCCTCGGGGAACTCGCTCGGGTTCGTGACGACGTGCTCGGTGCCGTCCTCCATCTCGACCCGGTAGACCACGTTCGGCGCGGTCGAGATCAGGTCCAGGTTGAACTCGCGCTCGAGCCGCTCACGGACGATCTCCATGTGCAGCAGCCCGAGGAACCCGCAGCGGAACCCGAACCCGAGCGCGCCCGAGGTCTCCGGCTCGTACTGCAGGGCCGCGTCGTTCAGCTGCAGCTTGTCGAGGGCGTCCCGCAGCGTCGGGTAGTCGTCGCCGTCGATCGGGTAGAGACCGGCGTACACCATCGGCTGCGGGTGCTTGTAGCCGCCGAGCGCCTCGGTGGCGCCGTTGACGTTCGACGTGACGGTGTCACCGACGCGGGACTGGCGGACGTCCTTCACGCCGGTGATCAGGTAACCGACCTCGCCGACGCCGATACTCTGCGTCTTGATCGGCTCCGGGGAGATCACCCCGACCTCGAGCATCTCGTGCACCGCGCCGGTCGACATCATCTTGATCCGGTCCCGGTGCGTCAGCTCGCCGTCGACCACCCGGACGTAGGTGACCACGCCGCGGTACGTGTCGTACACCGAGTCGAAGATCAGCGCCCGCGGCGGTGCGTCCTTGACGCCCTTCGGCGGGTCGATCTGCGCGACGATCTCGCTGAGCAGGTCCTCGACGCCCTCGCCGGTCTTCGCCGACACCTTGAGCACGTCGGACGGGCTGCAGCCGATGATGTTGGCGAGCTCCGCGGCGTACTTCTCCGGCTGCGCGCTCGGCAGGTCGATCTTGTTCAGCACCGGGACGATGTGCAGGTCCGCGTTCAGCGCGAGGTACAGGTTCGCCAGGGTCTGCGCCTCGATCCCCTGCGCCGCGTCGACCAGCAGTACGGCGCCCTCGCACGCCTCCAGCGACCGGGACACCTCGTACGTGAAGTCGACGTGGCCGGGGGTGTCGATCATGTTCAGGATGTACGTCGTACCGTCGGGGGCCAGCAGTCCGCCGGGGGTCTCCGGGCCGGGCGTGAACGGCAGCCGGACCGCCTGCGACTTGATCGTGATGCCGCGCTCGCGCTCGATGTCCATCCGGTCGAGGTACTGCGCCCGCATCGAGCGGTCGTCGACCACGCCGGTGATCTGCAGCATCCGGTCGGCCAGCGTCGACTTGCCGTGGTCGATGTGGGCGATGATGCAGAAGTTCCGGATCAGCGACGGGTCGGTACGACCCGGCTGCGGCACTTTCGTGGGGCCAACGGGCACGGAGGGGGTCCAGTTCTGGTCTCGGGTGGTATATCCGGTCAATCATCCCATGCGGGTCCAGCAGATTCGAAAATCGCTGGCGGGGGCCCGATAGCGTGCTGCGGTATGGCGCATGCTGCCGGGGTCCGGTTGCCCTACTTCGAACTGCCGTCCGCCGTGCGGGCGTGGGTCGAGCGCACGCTCGGGTCCGTCGTGGTGTCGGCGAGCACCCAGCAGGGCGGCTTCTCCCCCGGCACCGCCGCGCGTCTGGTGACCGCCTCCGGCCGCCGGGCGTTCCTGAAGGCCGTCGGTACGTCGCTGAACCCGAAGACGCCGACGCTGTTCCGCCAGGAGATCACCGCGATGCGAGCGATCGGCCCACTGCCGATGGCCCCGGAGCTGTACGAGGTGTACGACGACGGCGACTGGGTCGCCATGCTCTTCGAGGACATCTCCGGCCGCCTGCCCGCACACCCCTGGGTGCAGCCGGACGCGGACCGGGTGCTGGACGCGCTGGCGGAGCTGACCGACGTACTGGACCCGTCGCCGTGGCCGGACGCGCCCGTGGTCGCCGTACGCAGCCGTGACTTCCTGAGCCGCTGGGAGAACGTGCTGGCGGACAACCTCGCCGTACCGTCCTGGGTTGACGTGGAGGCTCTCGCCGAGCACGCGCGTACCGGTCTGCGGGCGCTGGCCGAGGGCACGGCGCTCGCGCACTACGACCTGCGGGCCGACAACATCATCCTGACCGACGACCGGGTGGTGTTCATCGACTGGGCACACCCGGGCGTGGCACCGCGCTGGGCGGACACGGTGATCCTGCAGGCGGAGATGCGCGGCTCGGTGACGCTCCCGGAGCTTCCGGACGACCCTGGGATCACAGGGTTCATCACGGCGCTCGCGGGCGGGCTCTGGTGGGGTTCTGCGCAGCCGGCACCGCCTGGCATCCCAACGATGCGGACCTGGCAGCGCGAGAGCGCCCTCGTCCACCTGGACTGGGTCCGGGAGAGACTGCGCTAGCGCGGAATGCAGCGTTCTCGCCGTACGGGCGTCTCTGGGGTGTGACGAATCCAATGGTGAGTATCAGGGGCCCGGTGCCGATACCGGTGGCAGAGGACGCACGCATCGCCGTGTCGAACCTCTACCACCGGCATTGGGCGGGACTTGTCCGCTTGGCCGTCCTGGTGACGGACGACCGGCAGGCGGCAGAGGACGTCGTACAAGAGGCCTTCATGCAGCTGTACCAGCGTTGGCCCCTGCGCGAGTCCGAGGCAGCCGTCGGCTACCTGCGGACCACAGTGCTGAACCGTTGCCGCTCCGTCCTCCGGCGTCGCCGGGTCGCGCGGCTCTACACCCCACCACACGCGGCACCGGGCGCCTCTGCCGAGAGCGCCGCCGTACTCGGTGAGGAGCGCTCACAGGTGCAAGCCGCCCTGCAGAGCCTTCCGGCCCGTACCCGCGAGGTCCTGGTACTGCGCTACTACCTCGACCTGCCCTTCGAAGAGATCGCCCAGCTCCTCGGAATCCGTACCTCCTCGGCCCGGGCGACGGCCTCGCGCGGCCTGACCGCCCTCACCGACAAGCTCAAGGAAGTCCGATGAACGACACCGAGAACCGCCTCCGCGACTACCTCCACACCCAGGCCACCAAGACCGTCCCCGCCGACGCCCACGGCCCCGGCCCCGAGTTCGGCGAACCCACCAGGCACCGCGCGTGGCTCCCGATCACCGCGGTCGCCGCCGGCATCGGCATCCTCGCCCTGATCGGCATCCCGGCCCTGACCAACCTGGCCGACCACTCCAACCCCACCCCGGCCGGCATGCCGACCCCGCCCGCGCCCACGAAGGGCCCGGTGTCCGGCGCCGCGCCGAGCATCCCGTTCACCGTGACCGTCCGGGACAAACCCGGCGAGCTGCTCGACAAATGGTGGCAGGTCCTCTACGACCACGGGAAGACCGTGCGGAACCCGGGGACGCACGGCAACGTGCTCGGCCGCTTCGGTGACCAGGGCTGGCTGATCGAGACGGGCGCGCCGGGGAACACGCGACTCGCCTTACTCGATGCGGCCGGTAAGGTCCGGCCGTTCGGCCCACGGCACGCCAACATGCCGGTGTTCTCACCCGATCACACCCAGTTGGTCGTTGCCGAGAGCCTGCAGTTCGGAACACCGCAGGTCCACAACCGAATCGTTGTGCTGGATCTGGCGACCGGTCAGGAGGTCGCCGGCGTCGTTCCGCCCGTGAAGACGGTGGCACCGGTGGCGTGGACCGAGGACGGCGTGTTGCTGACCAGCGTCGATCCCGCCAACGCGAAGGCATACCGCTGGCATCCGGGAGACGGGCAGCCGGAGCAGCTGCGCGGTGTCCAGGACACGATCTTCCTGCAGGCGATTCCGGCGACGGGCAAGGTGCTCGACTTCAGTGCCAAGGGCTGCCCGCGGATCGGTCGGCTGCAAGGCGACACGTTCGTCCCCGAGCGCGAGTACTGCGAGGCCCCGGAGCAGAGATACCAACCGGTGGTCTCGCCGGACGGGCGAACCCTGTTCAACGGCCTCAAGATGGTCGCCATCGACCTGTACACCGGCACCGCGACCGCGCTCAAGCTGCCTGGCCAGGTCTCGGACTACTTGTCGGCGGCCTTCGAGGACCCGGCCAACCTCATCGTCGGCACCGACGACGCGATGTACCGCTGCAACGTTGCCAGCGGCGAGTGCAAGCTGCTCCGGAAGGCGAAGCCCGACGAGATTCTGTTCGCTGTCACGCCTTAACTGATCGGGCGGCCCCGTGTGGCGGGGCCGCCCTTTGGTCAGCTGTCTACGCGGACCACGGTGTTGCCGGAGCCGTCTGCGCCGTCGGAGAAGTGCAGTTGACCGAGGTACCTGGTGCCGGCGGTCAGGCCGGTCCAGTTGGCTGTCACGGTGGTGTCGCTGGCTACCTGCACCTGCTGGGTGGCGGGCGTGACGGTCAGGTTGCCTGTGCTCTTCTGCAGCTCCCAGTGGTTGAGCTTCACCTGCTGCTCGTTCGCCCCGGCGTACAGGTCGACGTAGACGTCAACCGGACCGCCCGCGGGCTGCGACAGGTTCACTTCTTCCTCGGCGGAGCCACCGGTGCTGCTGCCGAGCAGGGTCGTCGTACCGGCCTTGTAGACGAACACGTCCAGGTCGGTACCTGCCGGGTAGTCCGCGTCGAACGTGGAGAACCTGGCGTACGTCGTACCCACCGGGACGTCAGCGGTGAACTTCGCGACATGGTCGTTCGCCTTGGGCGCCGTGGTCGGGAACGACACACCACCCGGGTTCTTCAGCGTCGCCTCGCCGACGGTCGCCGGGTTCAGACCCAGGGCCGTCGTGTTGAGCGTGCCGGCGTACCCAGCGGTGACGGGGACGGCGACAGAGCCCGCCGTACCCGTGCCCTTGACCTGGACCGGCGCCTTGACGGTGAGCGGCTTGATCGCGAGCGTGCTGGCGACGGAGTGCTTCGCCGACTTCCAGACCAGCTTGCCGAACGAGTACTGCTCCAGCGGAGCGCCGTTGTTCTCGATCGTGACTGTGTACGTCGTGCTCCGGCCCGGGAACGTGACCAGCAGCTTCGGCGACACCGTAACCTTGAGGCCCTTCGCACCCTCGACCTTCGGGAAGTACACCTCGGGCGTCGTGCCCACGTTCGTGACGGTCCGGGTCACGGTCTGCTTGCCGGCCAGGTCGCCGATCGCGATGGTCGGGTAGTTGAGGTCGCTCAGGTCGATCTTGCCGTTGGCGCACAGCTCGTGCGTGCTCGGCACCTGCCCGGACCCGCAGACGAACTTCGTCCAGTCCGTGTACGTCGAGTCGTACACGAGGCCCGGGTCCATGCCGTACTTCGGCTGCACCTCGCCCGCGCCGTACCCGAACGGGTCAGCCGCCGAGCCGGAGTCGTTCTTGATCGGCTTGCCGCTCGCGTCCTGGTCGGTCGCGGTCGTCATCATCGCGGACTTGATCGCCATCGGGGACCAGGTCGGGTGCGCGCTCTTGATCACCGCGGCGATGCCGGCGATGTGCGGCGTGGCCATCGACGTACCGCTCATGAACGCGTACTCACCACCGGCGGCGCTGAACGCGGTCGTCGCGGCCAGCACGTTGGTACCGGGCGCCATGATATCCGGCTTCAGCAGGTCGCCGTTGCCGGCCGGGGACGGGCCGCGGCTCGACGAGCTCGCGACCATCGGCGCGTTGACGCGGACCGGCGTACCGGCGCCGATCTTCGCGGTCGGGTTCGCCGTACCGCTGACGTACGCCTTGACCTCGGCGGTCTTCGTGTCGTCCAGGTGGACGGTCGGGACCGCGTGCAGGTCGGCGTCCAGCGTGCCCGGGGTGATGTTGAGCAGGATCATGCCGATACCGCCGGCGTTCTTCACCTGCAGGCTCTTGTCGGCGCGGGCGTTCACGCCGCGGTCGCAGACGACGATCTTGTCCTTCACTTTGGCCGGGTCGAGCGTGCCGGCCTGGCAGAGCGTCAGGTTCGCCGGGTCGGCACCGGCCAGGCCGGCATCCTTCGCCAGTACGACCGGAGCTTCCGGCGTACCCGAGCCGATGCCCGCGCCGGTGTAGGACTTGCCGTTCCCGAGCGTCACCGTGGTTTGGATGTCGCGGTCATGGGTGCCGTTGGCAACAGACGTGACCCAGGGGTACGTCTTGCCGACGGTCCCCACGCCCGGACCGGTGTTCCCGGCGCTGCTCGCGACGAAAACGCCCGCCTTCGCGGCCCGCAGGAACGCGAGCCCGGTGGCGTTCACGTACGTCGACCCGCTGCCCGAGATCGAGTAGTTGATGACGTCCACGCCGTCCGACACCGCGGCGTCGATCGCGGCCACGATGTCGGCGTCCGTACCGCTGCCGCCGCCGGACGCGTCGACCGCCCACAGCGCCTTGTAGATCGCCAGCCGGGCGTGCGGCGCCATCCCGGAGCCCTTGCCGTAGTCGCGGCCCATGACCGTCATGTCGACGCCGTTGTTGCCGGCCGCCGTACTCGCGGTGTGGGTCCCGTGGCCGCCGTAGTCGCGGGGCGACCTGAACTCCTCCGGGATCGGGCGGTTGCCGATGCCCTTGTCGAAGTACCGCGCGCCGATCACCTTGTTGTTGCAGGTGACGGGCGCCTCCTCGCCGGCCTGGCAGGTGCCCTTCCACTTCTTCGCGACGAGCTCGTCGGACTGCTTGGTGGTCTTCATCGGCGCGAAGCTCGGGCGCTCCGGGACGTACCCGGAGTCGATCATGCCGATGATCACGCCGTCGCCGGCCTGGTCGATCCCGCCCGCCTGCTGCCAGGCGCCGCCCTTCCCGGACAGGCCGAGAAAGCGCGGGGTGTCGACGGTGTCGGCGTGCTCGATCTCGCTCGGCTCGACGCTCTTCACCCCGGACGACTTCGCCAGCTTCACGGCGTCGTCGTACGACATCTCCGCGGAGAACCCGGCGTACGTGTAGTTGTAGTCGTAGAGCTTCTTGACACCAGGGACTTGTGCGAGCGCTGCTGTGCGCTCGTTGGCGAGATGCTTGACGTAGTCGACGACGGGCGCCGCGGTCTTCAGCAGCTTCGCGCCGGGCAGCACCTTGGTGGCGGCGAGGCCGGCGATGTCACCGTCGTACTCCGCGACGGGTGAGTCGTCGAGCTGGACGATGTACGAACCGGTGCTGGACCGTTTCACGTCCGGATCGGCCTGCGGTGCGGCCGGTTGGCTGGCGTGCGCGGCGTTCACCAGCACGGGTACGCCGGCCGCGGCGGCGATCAGTGCGGTCGCGGCGATGATCGCCGGTCGTTTGCGGGTCACGGAGTTCCTCCAGGGCTTGGCGGAGCGATGGCGGAGCTTTGGGGCTCGCGGGGCCCCGAGTATGCCGCCGGACGCCGACGGTGTCACGCTCGGCACATTCGGCGACCGTGGATGAAAGGGAAAACCCGATGCCAGACCTGACCGAGTCCATCACAGTGCGGTCGAGCGCTGACGCACTGTATCGATTGGTCAGCGATCTACCGCGGATGCGCGAATGGAGCCCGGAGTGCACGCGGGTGCGCTGGCGGGGCGCGGGGCCGGAGGCCGGCGCGCGGTTCGTCGGGCACAACCGGGCCGGGCTGGTCCGGTGGTTCACCTTCGGGAAGGTGGTGACCGCGGATCCGGCGCGGCGCTTCACCTTCGACATCACCTTCGGGCCGATCCCGATCTCCCGCTGGGACTACGTGTTCACCGGCACCGCCGACGGCTGCACCGTGACCGAGTCCTGGACCGACCACCGCCCGATCGTGCTGAAGACGCTGTTCCGGCCGGTGTTCGGCAATCGCACACCTCGCAATGCCATCGGCATCCACACCACGCTCACCCGGCTGAGGTCGGCGGCCGAAGCCGCCTGAACCCGTTCACCGACGGTGCGCATTTCGTCCACTGCCGGTGGACAAAATGCGCACCGTCGGTTTGTAGCTGAGCGGGCTTGTTGGTAATCTAGTCCTTCGCGTGCCCACGGGTGGTGTACAGCCGTGCGCGCAACACCATCCTGTATTGACCGCACACACCTGATCGAGGCTCTGCTCCGTGGCGAACATCAAGTCCCAGATCAAGCGCAACCGCCAGAACGAGGCTGCGCGACTTCGCAACAAGTCCGTGAAGTCGACCCTCAAGACGGCGGTCCGGCGCTTCCACGAGGCCGTCGAGGCCGGCGAGGCCGAGAAGGCCAACGACACGGCCCGCAAGGCCGGTCGCCTGCTCGACAAGGCCGTCAGCAAGGGCGTGATCCACGCCAACCAGGCCGCCAACCGCAAGTCGGCGATCTTCAAGAAGGCCGCGTCGCTCTGACGCCCCGGCCGCGTCCCTGACGCGACCCCGAACGATCGGCCCGGTTCACCAGAACCGGCCGATCGTTTTTGCATGCCCGGACACGCCGACCCCAGCAACACCACCGGACCCCACCCACCCCGACACCCCCGGCCCACCCCACCCACCGCGGACCACCGCACCAGAACACCAAACACCCCGCCGGGAGACGCCAGACTCCGGCAACCACCACCCACCGAGCACACCAAGCTCCGGCAACCACCACCCGCCGAGCACACCAAGCTCCGGCAACCACCACCCGCCGGGAGGAGCCCGGCTCCGGCAACCACCACCCGCCGAGAACACCAAGCTCCGGTGACTACCACCCGCCGAGAACACCAAGCTCCGGTGACTACCACCCGCCGGGATGGCAGGCTCGGGTGGCTAGCGGCGGCCGTGGGCTCGGGTGATGGTGAGGACCATGCGCTCGAGGGCGTAGCCGACGTCGCCGGAGGCGCCCTTCACGTCGGCGTCCGCCTGGGCGACCGCCTTGATCGCGGCAGCCAGCCCACCAGGCGTCCACCCCCGCGCCTGCTGCTTCAACTGCTTCAGCTTCCACGGCGGTACGCCGACCTCGCGCGCCAGATCCGCGTCCCGCATCCCGCCCGCCGCGCTCGCGTACTTCGCCAGCCCGCGCAACCCGCCGGCCATCGCGCTCGTCACCAGCACCGGCGCGACCCCGCAGTCCAACGCCCACCGCAACTGCTCCAGCGCCGGCTCCGTCCGCCCCGCGATCGCCGCGTCCGCGACCGCAAAGCTCGTCACCTCCGCGCGCCCCCCGAAGTACTGCCCGATCAGCTCGGCCGTCACCGCCTGCCCGCCCGAGTCCGACACCAACTGCGAACAGGCCCCCGCCAACGCCCGCAGATCGTGCCCGACCGCGTCGACCAGCGCCGACGCCGCCCCCTCGTCGACCGTCCCGCCCAGCAACCGGATCTCCCCGGCCACGAACTGCGGCAACTCCCACGCCTTCGGCGCCGTCGCGACGACCTCGTTGACCGATGCCTTCCGCAACTTGTCGAGGACGCCCTTGCCCTTCTGCCCACCCGAGTGCACGAGCACCGCGAGTACGTCGTCCGACGGCGACCCGGCGTACTCGATCAGATGCGCCGCCATCTCGCTCGGCAGGTTCTCGAGGGCCCGCAGGACGAGCACCCGCTCGCTCGCGAACAGCGACGGCCCGGTCAGCTCCGCGAACACCCCGACGTCCAGCGTCGACGCGTCGAGGTCGGTCACCTCGACCCCGGAATTGTTCTTGGACACGGCCGCGATCGCCGACCGCACCGCCCGGTCCGCCAGGAACGACTCGGAGCCGGTCACCAGCAGGACATCACCGAGCTTCGGCGCAGAACCTTTACGAGCAGCCACGGGCCCCAGCATCCCACGCCGTACGGACAATCCGGGTGCGCGCCCACGCCGAACCCGCCAGGATGAGCCCATGACCTCCGCTGCCGACGCGCCGGCCTCCTGCGATGCCCTGATCGTCGTGGACATGCAGACCGCTTTCGTCTCCGGCCCCGACGCGGTACCGGCCGCCGCCCAGCTCCTGGACCGCGTCCGCGACCTCCTCACCCGCGCCCGGGCGGCCGGCGCGGTCGTCGTACACCTGCAGAACGACGGTCCACCCGGCGCCGACGACGAACCCGGAACGCCCGGCTGGGAGCTGTACCTGCCGGTCGAAACCGGTCCCCGCGAACACGTCATCCGCAAACCGCACGACGACGGCTTCGACGCCACGCCGCTGGGCGAGGTGCTGGTCGCGGCCGGCGTACGCTCCCTCGCGATCTGCGGCGTCATGTCCGAGATGTGCGTCCGCGCCACCGCCGAAACCGCCCTCGACCGCGGCTACCAGGTAGTCCTCCCCCACGACGCCCACGCCACGTACGACGTCCCGGCAGTCCCCGGCGTCTCGGAGGCCGTCCCCGCCCACATCGCCTCCCGAGTAGCCGCCTGGTCCCTCGGCGACCAGATCACCAACACCCTCCCAACTTCAACCACAACCTTCTAACCCAACCGCCCAGCCCACCGCGGCCCCCACCCTCCACTGTCCCCACGTCTCCCACCGCGCACCCGACTGCCTAACCCGTCGCGGCCCCACCACCCACGCCTCCAGCAGCTCACCCGACCACCCAGCCCACCGCGACACCCCCCACCAGCGGCTCACCCGACCACCTAGCCCGCCGCGGCACCCCCACCACCCCACGCCTCCAGCGACTCGCCCGACCACCTAACCCGCCGCAGCACCCCCACCACCCCACGCCTCCACCGGCTCACCCGACGACCTAACCCGCCGCGGCTCCTCCCATCACCGACGTCTCCTACGGCTCACCCGACCGGCTAGCCCGCCGCGACACCCCACCACCCCACCCCTCCAGCGGCTCACCCGACCGACTCGCTCGAGCGAGTTGCGAGGGAGAGGTGGTTGTTGGTGTTGGTGACGACGAGCGAACCGCTCACGTTGGTGGTGGCTGTTCGAACCGCGTCGTGGGACAGAAGATCCAGCGTCCTCGGCGCCGGATGCCCATAGTCGTTGTCGCGCCCCGCGGAGATGACCGCCAGCCGCGCATTCACCGCGGCGACGAACGCCGGATCCTGCCGCGCCGAACCATGATGCGGAACCTTCAACACATCCGCCCGCAGATCAACCCCGCTCGCGACCACCGCCCGCTGCGACTCCGGCTCCAGATCCCCCGTGAGCAGGATCCGCAGACCACCGACCTCCACCATCATCGCGATGCTCGCATTGTTCTCCGGAGACCCTTCGTCCGTTGACGTAGCCGACGACACACCCGCCGCCGGAAGCGCAGGCACCTTCGCCGGCCACAACGTCGTCCAACTCACCTGCCCGACAACCCGCTGCTCATGAAACGCGACCGTACGAATCCCCACCCCGTGCTGCGCCGCGAGCTCCGTCACCCGGTCGTACTCCGCCCGCGGCGAGAAGTACGGCGTCACCTCGATCTCACCCACCTGCCGTCCGGCCAGCACCCCGGCCAGCCCGCCGACGTGATCGGCATGGAAGTGACTGAGCACCAGCACCGGGATACGCCGTACGCCGAGATCCTTCAGGCATCGGTCCATCGCCGCCGGATCCGGCCCGGTGTCGACGACCACCGCCGTACCGTCACCGGCCTTGAGCACCAGCCCGTCTCCCTGCCCGACATCACAGACGACGAACAGCCAATCCCGCGGCGGCCACCCCAGCGAGCCGATCGGCCGCAGTACGACCACCGCCAGCACCACCGTCGCGAGGATCATCGCGATCGGCCGCGCCAGGATCCGGTGCATGCCGAACACGAGCGCCAGACAAAGCACCGTCAGTACGGCGACCCCGAACACCGTTGCGGGCCAGGCATTCTCCGCGCCGGGCAGATCCGCACCCGCGCGCGCGACGAGGATGATCCATCGCGCCGGCCACCCGGCGACCCATCCGACGAGCTGCGCCAGTCCCGTACTCAGCAAGGCGCCCCCAGCCGCGACGAACCCGAGGATCGTCGCCGGACCAACCATTGGACCGGCCAACAGATTCGCCACGACCGCGACCAGCGACACCTGTCCCGACAGCCACGCGACGATCGGCGTACACGCGATCTGCGCCGCCAACGGACAGGAGATCGCATCCGCCAGCCACCCGGGAAGCCAACGCGCCAACGCATCCCGCCACCCCGGCCCGAGCAGCACGATCCCCGCGGTCGCCAGCACCGACAACGCGAACCCGGCCGACCGTGCGAGTGACGTATCAAGCAGCAGAAGCACGATCACCGCAACCGAAAGACTGCGCACCGCCCGGCGCTGCCCTCCCCCACCGGTCATCGCCGCTAACGCGATCAGCCCCATCGCGGCCGCCCGCAGCACACTCGGCTGCGGCCGCGCGAGTACGACGAACACGACAACCGTCAGCACACCGACAACCGTCAGGCCACGAGCGCGTACGCCGACCAGCCGCGCCAGCGGAAGCAGGAACGCGAGCAGCAACGTCAAGTTCGTCCCGGAGACGGCGGACAGATGCGTGAGACCGGTCGTCCGGAAGTCGGCGTTCAGCTCAGCCGATACGCCGGACACATCACCCATCACGAGCGCCGGCACGAGGCCGCGCACGTCCTCCGGCTGATGCACTACCGCTTGCCTGAGACCCGCCCGCACCCGCTCGGCCGCACGCAGCCACCACGGCGGCGCGTCGACGATCCGCGGCGGCGACCGGGTCGACAGCATCGCAGCAACCTCACCACCATCAGCACGCTCGAGCCGCCCATTCGCGTCAACGTGCTGCCCGTACCTGACGTCCTTCCACTTCGCCGTACCGATCAACAACACCGGCGTACGAACCCGCACCGAGCCCGAGGACTGCCCGCTCGCCCGCCCCCGCACCTCCACAACCGTCGCCTTCACCACCACATATGGCGGCCGCCGCGAGGTGGTGCTCTCCTTCAGCACCGGATCCCCGTCGATCCGCACCCGCACACTCACACTCGCCCCACGCCCCGCAACCTCATAAACCGGCCCCGCCCGCACCGCCGCCCCCTGCAACGCCGCCGCCAACGCCAACCCCCCAACAACAACCAGCACCCCAACCGCCGCCCACACACGCCCCACCCACACACAGCCCACCTCACGCCCACCACCCACCCCATCGCCGCCATCGCTGGCATCGCCGCCGCCGCCTCCGCCATCGCCATCGCCGCCATCGCCACCACCGCCATCCCGATCCGCATCGCCGCCATCGCCGCCGCCATGCCCATCCGCATCCCCACCACCGTCCGACCGCCGCCACACCATCAACAGCCCCACCACCGCCGCCAAACCCAGCACCACCCCACCCACAACCGCCCCAACCAACGGCCCCCGCCCCACCAGAACCGCCGCCACCAGCCACCCGAACCCGGCCGGCAGCAACAACCGCATATCCACCCGCTCCGCCTCGGCGACCACCACTCCATCCCCCGACGCGGACTCCGAGCTGACATCCGGACCGGGCTCGCGCCCGACGACCGCAGCCGACACCGCCGCGGAACCCAGCGGAACCTCAACCAGACGCTCCCCGGCGACAGCCGAAGCAGAACCCCGTTCGGCGCCCGCAGCCGCCGCAACGCTGGAACCAGGCCGAACCTCACCGCTGCGCTCGCGGGCGATGTCCGGAGCTAGGCTCCGTCGGGCGGCTGCAGCTGATGCAGGGGTGGAACTTGGGCGGGCCTCGCCGCTGCCCTCCCAGGCAACATCCGAAACTGGGCCCCGTCGGGCGGCTGCAGTTGGCGTAGGGGTGGAACCTGGGCGGGCCTCACCGCTGTGCTTCCGGGTGATGTCGGGGGCGGAGGGGCGTCCGACGGCTGGAGGTGACAGCGGGTTGGAAGGCTGTGGGGTGTGCTCTCGGGACTTCGGGATGGTGTTGGACGGGGCCCGTGCGTGCTCCGGTGGGCTGTCGGGGCGCGAGGTTGGGGTGGGGTCAGATGCGGACATGGGATTTGAGGGAGTCGTACTTCTTGGGGCCTACGCCGGGGACCTCCTGGAGTTGGTCGATGGTGGTGAAGGGGCCGTTCTGGGTTCTGTAGTCGAGGATGCGTTGGGCTAGGACGGGGCCTACGCCGGGAAGGGTGTCGAGTTGGTCGGCGGTGGCGGTGTTGAGGTTGACGGTGGTGTCGGGGGCGGATGTTGGGGCGGTGGTTGTGGAGGTTGTGGGTGGCGTCGGGGGTTGGGGTTGGGTTGGTAGGCCTACGTTGATTTGTTCGCCGTCGGTTATTGGGCGGGCCAGGTTGATGGTGGTGAGGTCCACGCCGCGGAGGGGGCCGCCAGCGAGGGTTAGTACGTCGGCCACGCGGGAGCCGGGTGGGGCGTGGACGAGGCCGGGGCGGCGTACCTTGCCTGCTACATAGACGACCAGCTGCGGACCGGATGAGGTTGCGGCGCCGGGCGACTGGGCGGGATCGGGTGGGGTTTGGGGGCCGATTTGGGTCGATGCGGCGCCGGGTTGGGTGGGACCGGTGCCAGGCTGGTTCGGTCCGGTGCCGGGTTGGGTCTGGGCGGTTCCGGGTTGGGTGGTGGCTGGGTTGGGTCCGCCGGGCTGGGTGGGGCCGGGGTGGGGCGAGCTGGCGCCTGGTTGGGTTGGGTCGGTGGCTTGGGCGGTGCCGGGTTGGGTTACCGGGGTGCCGGTGGTTGTGGTGGTGGGGTGGGTTTCGGGGATCGGGGTGGGGCGGGCGTGGAGGAAGGTCCAGGTGGCCCAGGTGAGGCCGACGAGCAGGACCGCAGCGAGGATCAGGATGTGGCGTGGGGTGAGGGTCCAGCGGGCGTTGCGTAGGCGGTCGGGTACTTGGTCCGGGATCCATCCACCGCGCACCTCATCACGCTCCTCCGGGTCTTCGGGCAGTACTTCGGGTTGTGCTTCGGGGGTGTGAGGGTCGGGGTACGTGGGTGGGCGGGCCGCCAGGCGGGAGAGGGCTCGGGCGCGGGCGTCCTCGGATGGGGGTTGGGTACGGCGGAAGACCTTCACGCCCAGAGAAAGTACGAGTTCAGTCCCGAGCCCGAAGGCATCATTCGAAGCCTGTGGAGAACCGGCGCCAGTTGCCGCTCGGTGAGCGGGGTCGGCCGGATCTGCGGTTCAGCTCAAGTCCGGGGACGCCCGGGTGCGCTGGGAGGGGCGAGTGGCAGGAACCCCCGGCCCGAGCCGTTTGACGGCGCATCGTCCAGGTTGGGGAGGATTTCCCGCCCGGATGGGCATGAAATCCTCCCCAGACCGTCAGCCATGACGCCCGCGCCCGTCCCGTGACGCAGCACCGGAGGCTCACGAACGCGCTGACGCCGGGCGCTGACGCCGGGCGCTGACGTCGGGGGGTGCCATGGCCGCCGGGGCAGAGCGTGGCGGCCGGGCGGGGCGGAGGGTGGCGTCGGGGGCGGAGCGTGGGGGCCGGGCAGGGCGGAGGGGGTGGGCGGTGGTGGGGCGGAGCGTGACCGGGTGGGGCGGCGGGCGCGGGCGGGGCAGAGCGTGGCCGGGCGCGGCGGGGCGCGGCGGGGCGGGGCGGGGCGGGGCGGGGCGCGGCGGGGCGGGGCGGGGCGGCCGAGCGGGCCCACCCGGGCGGGGCTGAGGGGGTGGGCGCTGGTGGGGCGGAGCGTGACCGGGTGGGGCGGACGGCGCGGGCGGGGCAGCGCTTGGCCAGGCGGGGCAGAGCGCGGCGGCCGGGGCCTAGCGGGGCCGCCCGGCAGGGCGGAGGGGCGGGGCGGATGGTGGCGGGGCGGGGCCTCGGGTGCTGATGTGGGGGTTAGAGGGGGCTTACTACTACTGCTAGGAGGCCGGGGCCTACGTGGGCGCCTATTACGGCGCCTACTTCGCGGAGGACTATTTCCTTTGCGTGGGGGAGGCGGGTGGAGAGGTTGTCGGCGAGGGTTTGGGCTTTTTCGAGGTTGGAGAGGTGGTGGACGGCTAGTTGGACGGGGGTGTCGCCGGCTCGTTGGACGGCTATGTCGGCGAGGCGGGCGATGGCTCGGCTCGAGGTGCGCACCTTTTCCAGGGGGACGATGCGGCCGCCGTTGATGGTGAGGAGGGGCTTGACGGCGAGGGCCGTGCCGAGGAGGGCCTGGGCGGGGCCGATGCGGCCGCCGCGGCGGAGGTATTCGAGGGTGTCGACGTAGAAGTACGACGAGATCGTCTTCATCCGGGCGCGGGCGGCGGCCTCGACCGTGGCGGCGTCTTCGCCGGCGGCGGCTGCGGCGGCCGCGGCGAGGACCGGGAAGCCGAGGCCCATGCCGAGGGAGCGCGAGTCGACGACGCGGACCGGGACCGGGGACTCCTTGGCGCCGATCATCGCGGCCTCGAAGGTGCCGGACATGTCGCCGGAGAGGTGGATCGAGACGACCGCCTCGGCGCCGTCGGCCGCGCACGCCGCGTACGTGTCGGCGAACGTCTGCGGCGCCGGCCGGCTGGTCGACACCGGGGTGAACGTCTTGAGCGCCTCGGCGACCGCGTCCGCGGAGGTGGCGCCGTCGTCGTACGACGTGCCGCCGATCACGACCTGCAGCGGTACGACGGTGAGCGGGTGCCGGAGCAGGTCGTGCGTGGACAGACCGGCCGTGGAGTCGGTGACGACCTGCACGCGGGCTGCCATGCTGCGAGGTTACCGGACAGTTAATGTCGGGGAGCAGTGCCAGACTCACAAGATGAGGGAGACAGCGGAGGAAGTCGCCGAGTTGCAGGCGCTGATGGACGCCGTGTATCCGCGGTCGACGGAGCATCTGCGCAGCATCATCAAGGGCCGGAAACGGCTCAGTGCCGCCGGGCTGGTACGGGCGCTGACCGGGATGTGCACGCTGAGCCTCGCGACCGTGACGGCGCGGGGCGAGCCGCGGATCAGCGCGGTCGACGGGCATTTCCTGCATGCCCGGTGGGTGTTCACGACGTCCGGGTCGGCGGCGAAGGCGCGCCAGCTCAGAGCGAGGCCGGCGGCCAGCATCGCGTACGTCGACGGCGAGCGGATCGGCGTGTTCAGCCACGGCGAGGTCGAGTTCCTGACCGCCGCCCACCCGGACTTCGCGGAGATCGAGGAGCACCTGACGAACCACTACGGCAGCTCCCCGTCGAGCTGGGGCCCGGACATCGTCTACTGCCGGCTCCGGCCGACCTGGATCGTCGGGTACGGCGACGAAGCGGAAGCGAGGTGAAGGCCACCCCTCCCGGGGCCTTCACCTCGCTCTGGAACTTGGCCGGGCCGCTGACGTCCCCTGTGCGTCAACAGCCCGGCTCGTCCGGCTGACTCCCCCTGGCTGTCAGCTGAAGTTGGTGGGACCCCGGCGAGCTACTCCCCGTATCCGGTTCGCCACGAACCGGCCTGACCGCGAGCTCACCGAGGTCCCGGGAGGTCCCAGCAGCCGACACGCCGGCGGGAGACCTGGCCCGCCGGGCACCCGCGTCAGCCGGATCACGGCACTCGTCCCCTGTGTCGTGTGCCGGACCCGTTGCTGGGACCCCGCCCCGGAAGCAGTGCCCTGACGGTGCACCGCGTCCGGTACAGGCAGGACAGATCCGCATTCCGCAGCACTCCGGAGCTCTCGGCCGCCGGTCGGCGCCCCCACCGACCAGCACCCGGAGGCCCTCCGCGTCGCCTTCGCCGGGCCCTGCAGTGCGGTGTCCCATGGCCTCTTCACGGTGCACCGCCTTTCGCTGCCGTTTCCGGGGTCGGACTCTGCGTCCTGGAACCTGCCCTACGGCTGTAATTCTTCGTCCGGCCGCCATGTCAGGACGAGGCAGAACAACCGGCAGTTACCCGGCAGCTTCAGCGGATCGCCGTCACGAAAGAGCGGCGAGTACGTCGTTGGCCAGCCGCCGTACGGCTGCCGCCGGATCGGGCTGCGGCCACCCGTCCGCGACTGTCGCGCTCTGGCACGACTCCTGCAGCACGGCCCACGCCGTCGGCAGCATCGGCGGGTCCATAGTGCGCTGCCACGCGAGCAGCTGACCGCACACCGCATCGCCCGCCTCGGAGCGACCCAGCGCGTGCAGAACCGCCACAGCCTCGGGCAGTACTTCGAGCAGGTAAACGACCCGCCCTTCGAGCAGGAGCCGGTTCAACGCGTCCAGCACGGCCTGCCGGGCCTGCTCGATCTCCCCGGCGGCCCGTGCCAGCCGGGAGCGGTACAGCATGACCAGGTAGTCGAAGTACCCGCGATGCCCGCGGATGTCCGCGTCGGCCTGGTCGAGCAGTGCACGGGCCTCGTCGTACCGGCCGTCCTGGTACTCGACCATGGCGAGGCAGCTGGCCACCTTGGTGCGTTCCGGGTCGTCCGGCGCCTGGCTGTCGCGGGCGAGCTCAGCCCAGTGCCGTGCGCCGGCCAGGTTCCCCAGCTCCAGGTCGACCCGGCTGAGCGCTATGTAGCCGATCTCATCCGGGTAGACGCCAGGATTGACCAGGGCTGCCTCCCACGCGAGCAGGAGCTCCTTGGCCTCCACCAGCCGTCCCCAGCGCAGCAGTGCGAGCCCACAGGTCGCCTGCACAGTGGTCGACCGCTGGATGTCGCCATGCTTGCGGGCGTCGTCCACGAGCGCCGGGATCTCCGCCAGGCTCTGTGTGTCGAGCAGGTGCGAGCCGGAGGACACCCAGCCGCCACGAGCGACAAGACCCATCTCGGTCTCGCCAGGGATCAGTTTGCGTGCTTCTTCGTAGTGCCGCCGCGCCCCATGGATGTCACCGGTCAGGCTGGACAGCCGACCAGCGATAGCGAGCAGCCGGCCGCTCGTCTCCTTGTCCGACACGTTCGAGGCGCACAGCGTCGCCCACCGGATCCCGCTCTCGGCAACACTCGCCTGGTACTGCCAGGCGATCCGGAACCCGAGCACGATCCGCGCCGCCGTGTCCCACTCCCCCAGCTCGGCGGCTCGCGTCAGCGCCACCTCGAACAGCGCCGAGTTCGCATGCGCCGCCCGGTACCGCCGGTCGCGGTCCGGCGACGACCACGCGCCCTCCAGCCCGGCGACGTACGTCGTACACCACTCGACGGCCCGGTTCCGGAACTCGGTGAGGTCGTCCCCCTGCGAGGAGAGCCCGGCGTACGCGTGCTCGCGGATCGTTTCCAGCAGCTTGTACCGCGCGCCGTACAGCCGCTCGAACTCCGGCACCGGCTGCAGCAGCGACTTCTCCACCAGCTCGGCCAGCAGCATCGGTACGTCGATCTCGTGGATCGGCGCGCCCGTACACACGCCGGCCACCGCCTCCAGCGTGAACGGCGACCCGAGCAGCGACGCCCGGTACAGCATCTGCCGTGCCGCGTCCGACAGCCCGTCCACGCTCCACGCGATGGTGTCCGCCAGCGTCCGCTGATGCGGCGCCCCGAACCGCCGCGGGCCGGACAGCAACCGGAAGCGGTCGTCCAGTGCGGCCAGGATCGTCTCCACCGACAACGACCCGGCCCGCGCCGCGGCCAGCTCCAACGCCAGCGGCAGGCCGTCCAACCGGCGGCACAGCCGCGCCACGGTCGAGGCGTTCTCCCGCGTCAGCGTGAAGTCCGGGCGTACGCGCGCGACCCGGCGGCAGAACATCTCCACCGCCGGCGATGCCGCGATCTCCTCGAAGTTCTCGTCGTTCGCCGGTACGCCGAGCACCTGGACGCGACGTACCACCTCGTCCGGCAGGCCGAGCGGGATCCGGGACGTGACCAGTACGCCGACGCCCGGGAAGCTCCGCACCATCCGGTTCGCGACCGTCGCGACGCCGTCGAGGACGTGCTCGGCGTTGTCCTCGACGATCACCAGGTCACCGGGCCGGCGGCCGGACAGTACGTCGTCGAGGTCCGACGTACCAGGGGCGGTGCCGAAGGCATCGAGAATCGCGGACGTGACCGCGGCGTCGCGCTGGACCGTCGTCAGGTCGACGACCACGACGGTCGTGTCGGCACCGGAGAACCGGTCCGCGGCGGCCAGCGCGAGCTCGGTCTTGCCGACACCTCCGGGTCCGACGAGCGTGACCAGCCGGTTCTGCCGGAGCAGTCCCTCGAGCTCGAACAGTTCTTCCTCACGCCCGACCAGCCCGTCCGGGATCGGCCGCGTCCCGCGCCAGCGCAGGCCGGTCGGCGCCGGATCGGCGACAGACACAACCGGCGGGGCAACGACGGGACGCCCGGAGCCGTGGCCCGCGGCCTGCAGGAACTCGGCCAGGTCCTGGAGGCCGAGCGCGGACGCCAGCAGCCGCACGGAGTCCTTCCGCGGGCGTGCGACCCGGCCGGCCTCCATCTCCCGGATCGAGCGGACACTCAGCCCGGCCCGGTCGGCCAGTTCCTCCTGGGAAAGGCCGGACTGGACCCTCAAGTCGAGCAGCAGCTCGGCGAACCCTCGCCGACCACCCGCCCGGCCATCCACGTCCGACACAGCCCGTCACCCCTCTGGAGGCCTCACGTACCTGACACAACATAGCGTGACGGGAGTGTGGTTCGCCGGGATACCCGGCGTGCGAGATGCGGGGTGGGTCACACGAAAAGCACCCGAAGCAAATGATTGTGTGCTCAGAAATGCGAGTTTCAAGCAGTCGCGCGAACCGAGTGGCTTTCATTTTCGGCGGCGTACAGAGAAAGGACGCCGGCCCAGTCGTCGAGCCGGGCGCTGGTGTCGGCACGGCCGGAATCGGCATTCAGCAGGCTGCCGTCGCAAATCCCGCGGGTCGCGCGAACCAGGAGCTCAACGGTGACGTCGCGCAGGGAGTCGAGGGCAGCCATGCGGCAATTCAAGCGGAGCCGTGTTTCGCAAACGTAACGCCGTCGCCAACATCACAATAAGTCACCAAAATACGGCGACGGTTATTACCGGGTAGTCCGCTAACCGGCCAGGAACGACAACCGGACCTGCCGGTCGGGATTGTCCCGATTGGTGTCGACCAGGCAGACCGATTGCCAGGTCCCGAGCGTCAGCCGGCCAGCGAGCACCGGAACGGTCGCGTACGGCGGGATCAGCGCCGGCAGCACGTGATCGCGGCCGTGACCGGGCGACCCGTGCCGGTGCCGCCAGTCGAAGTCCCGCGGCAGCAGCTCGTCGAGGACAGCGAGCAGGTCGTCGTCGCTGCCCGCGCCGGTCTCGAGGATCGCGACGCCCGCGGTGGCATGCGGTACGAACACGTGCAGCAGCCCGTCGCCACGACCTGAGACGAACTGCTCGCACCGGCCCGTGAGGTCGAGCACGACCTCACGGGAACCGGTGTGAACGTTCAGTACGACGGAGTCCATCAGGCCGGGACGATGTTGACCAGCTTCGGCGCCCGCACGATCACCTTGCGGGTACCGCGGCCGTCCAGCGCCTTCCGGATCGCCTCGGACTCCAGCGCCAGTTGCTCCAGGTCGGCGTCGGAGATGTCCGGCGCGACCTCCAGCCGGTCCTTCACCTTGCCGGCCACCTGGACCACGCAGGTCACGGTGTCCTCGACCAGCAGCGCCGGGTCGACCTTCGGCCAGCCGGCCTTGGCGACCGTCGGCTCGTGGCCCAGCTCCTCCCACATCTCCTCGGCCGTGTACGGCGCGACCAGGCTCAGCAGGATCGCCACCGTCTCGACGGCCTCGCGGACCGCCGGGTCGGCCGCGCCCGGTCCGGCGTCGATCGCCTTCCGGGTGGCGTTCACCAGCTCCATGATCCGGGCGACCATCACGTTGAACCGGTGCGAGTCGATCAGCTCGGCCGCGTCGGCGATGGTCCGGTGGGTCAGCTTCCGCAGCTCCGGATCGCCCGCCTCCGGGTCGGTACCGACGGGCGACGAGACCGCGCCGGCCAGCCGCCAGGCCCGCTGCAGGAACTTCAGCGATCCGCCCGGCGACATGTCGGCCCAGTCGATGTCGTCGGCCGGCGGGCCCGCGAACACCATCGTCAGCCGGACCGCGTCCACGCCGTACTCGTCGATCATGTCGCCCAGGTTCACGCCGTTGCCCAGGGACTTGCTCATCGCCTTGCCCTGGTTGATGACCTGGCCCTGGTTCAGCAGCCGGGTGAACGGCTCCACCACGGTCAGCAGGCCCATGTCGTGCAGCGCCTTGACGAAGAACCGCGCGTACAGCAGGTGCAGTACGGCGTGCTCCTTGCCGCCGACGTACTGGTACACCGACATCCACCGCTCGGCCGTGCCCTGGTCGAACGGGCCGTCGGTGTACTCCGGCGACAGGTAGCGCAGGAAGTACCAGGACGAGTCGACGAACGTGTCCATCGTGTCGGTGTCGCGCTCGGCCGGGCCGCCGCACTTCGGGCAGTCGACCTCGACCCACTCGCGGGCCGCGGCCAGCGGGGACACGCCCTTCGGCTGCAGGTCGGCGCCACGCAGGTCCGGCAGCTCCATCGGCAGCTGGTCGTCCGGGACCGGCACCTCGCCGCAGGACGGGCAGTGGATGATCGGGATCGGGCAGCCCCAGTACCGCTGCCGGCTCAGCAGCCAGTCGCGCAGCCGGTAGTTGATCGTGCGCTCGCCCAGGCCCTTGTCCTGCAGCCAGTCGATGATCCGGGACTTCGCCTCGGCGATCTCCAGCCCGTCCAGGCTGATCTCGTCGTTCGCGCTGTTGATCGCCGGCCCCTCGCCGGTGAACGCCTTGCCGTCGAAGTCGGGCGTCGGCTGCACGGTCCGGACGATCGGCAGGCCGAACTTCTCCGCGAACTCCCAGTCCCGGGTGTCCTGCCCGGGGACCGCCATGATCGCGCCGGTGCCGTAGTCGGCCAGCACGTAGTCGGCGGCCCAGATCGGGATCCGCTGCCCGGTCACCGGGTTGATCGCGTACGAGCCCAGGAAGACACCGGTCTTCTCGCGCTCGGTGCTCAGCCGCTCGATCTCGGTCGACGCCTTCACGGCCGTCAGGTACTCGTCGAACGCGGCCTGCTGGTCCGGGGTGACCAGCTCGGCGGCCAGCTTCGCATCCGGCGCGACCACCATGAAGGTGGCGCCGAACAGCGTGTCCGGCCGGGTGGTGAAGACCTTGATCGGCTCGTCACGCCCCTCGACCTGGAAGCTCGCGAACGCGCCCTCGGACCGGCCGATCCAGTTCCGCTGCATCAGCAGGATCTCTTCCGGCCACTGCAGCAGCTCCATGTCGTCCAGCAGCCGCTGGGCGTACTCAGTGGTCTTGAAGTACCACTGGGTCAGCTCCCGCTTCGTGACCTCCCAGCCACACCGCTCACAGCGGCCCTGCACGACCTGCTCGTTGGCCAGCACGGTCTGGTCGTTCGGGCACCAGTTGACGTACGACGCCTTCCGGTACGCCAGGCCGCGCTCGTAGAAGCGCAGGAACAGCCACTGCGTCCAGCGGTAGTACTCCGGGTCCGACGTGTGCAGCCGGCGCGACCAGTCGAAGCTCAGCGCGTACCGCCGGATCGACTCCGCCTGGGTCTCGATGTTGGCGTACGTGTACGTCGCCGGGTGCTCGTTGCGCTTGATCGCGGCGTTCTCGGCCGGCAGCCCGAACGAGTCCCAGCCGATCGGGTTCAGTACGTCGTACCCCTGCTGGAACCAGTAGCGCGCCAGCACGTCGTGCAGCGCGAACACCTCGCCGTGGCCCATGTGCAGGTCGCCCGACGGGTACGAGAACATCGTGAGCGCGTAGCGACGCTCCGCCGAGCCGTCGTCCTTCGCCTTGAACGGGTCCAGCTTCTCCCACACCGGACGCCACTTGGCCTGCATGGCGTTGAAGTCGTAGCCACCCCGGTCGATCGGAGTGTCGTCCACCTGCTCGCTCACGGTCCTACTCCTGCTTCGTGTCTGTGTTGAGCCTAAATCTGCCAGAAATGAAAAATCCCCTCACACAGGAGGGGGTGCCGTACTGACCTGAATGCCAGTACGGCTAAGTAAGGAGCAGGCTCACTCGCATGCAGTCAGGGTAGCACTACAGGAACTCCGTCCCGCCGGTGCGGCGGTGCTCCCCAGGCGTACGGCCGTACTTGCGTTTGAACGCAGTGGAGAACGGGCGTACGTCGGAGTACCCGCAGGCTCGCGCTACGTCCGTGATCGAGAGCGTGTGATCCAGCAGGAGTTGTCCGGCGAGTTCCAGCCGCAGCCGCCACAGCGTGGACATGATCGAGTCACCGGTCTGCTGGGCGAACAGCCGCTCCGCATGGCGCTCGGAGAGGTGGGCCGCCGCCGCTACGTCCCGCACGGTGATCGGCCGGGACAGGTTGTCGCGAAGGTGCCGCTGCATGGCTTCTACTACCAGGGGACCTCTGTCACGGCGTACTGGTTCAACAGCCAGGTCCTCGTCGAGCGCGAATGCCCGCGCCGTCTCCAGCACGAGCGTTGAGCCCAGAGCTGCAAGAGCAGTTCCGTAGCCGGACACCGGAGCCGCAGCTTCCCCCGCCAGCGCTGTGACGAGGGCTGGGAGGGCACCTGTTCTTGTGGACATGACAGGGCCATCAGTGCGGGTGAGGCCGGACCACCATCCGCCCTCGTCCGAGCCCGGGCGGAAGGTAAACCCCCAGAACGCGATCCCCAACGGAGCACTGTGCGAGGACTCGATCTCATGCACGTCACCCGGTCTGGCAAGGAACACCGAGCCCGGCACCACGTCGTACCGCACAGAGCCGTTGTTGAAGCGGCCCTCCCCCGAGTACGCCAGGCAGACCTCGTGGAACGAGTGGCTGTGCCAGTAGTTGCGCCAGTACTCCGGCTGGTAGTGCCCCCAGCTGAGGAAGTCCGCGCGGAAGCCGTCGACCTCGCAGGACTCCAGGAGTCCCGCGAGGTCGACGAACCGGTCCGCATTGCCTACCTCGGCGAGCGTCAAACGGCACTCCTGCCAGTGGGGTCGACTCCACGCAGCATCATGCCCTGACCGAGCGACCAGTCGTGGGCCTTCACCGTCGGCGGGTCGGCCGGGTCGCGGTACTGGATCAGCCACGTCGTACGGGCCTCGTCGCTGGTGTTCACGCCCGACCCGTGCACGGTCAGGTAGGTGAAGAACAGCACGTCGCCCGCCTCGGCCGGCTGCGGCGTGGCCTCGTCGAACGCCGGCTCGAGCAGGTGGTACGAGCCCTCCGCCTCGTGCTCCCGCGGCCCGGACTTGTGGCTGCCCGGGATGATCCGCACGCACCCCTTCTCGACGGGGGCGTCGTCGAAGTGGAAGATCGCCGCCCCGACCCGGTGGTACGTGTGCGGGAAGAACGGGTGGTCCTGGTGCAGCGGGAACGGCGAACCGTTCTCCGGGGGCTTCACGAACAGCTTGGTGTGGTGCAACTGCACGTTGTCCACACCCATCACCGCGGCGGCCACGTCGGTGAACCGCGGGTCCACCAGCAGCTTCGAGAACTCCGCGTCGTAGAACTGCGCGTCGTGCAGGTGCTGCAGCTTGGTGGGTGCGTCCGCCAGGTCGCGAGCGGCGCCCCAGGTGGCGTCGTCGGAGCGGTTCAGCTGCGCCAGCAGGTCGTGGCTGCGCTTGCGGTAGTACGCCGCTTCTTCCTTGCTGAGCAGGCCTTTCACCAGTACGAAGCCGTCGGCGGCGTACTGCTGCGCGAGCGACGACAGCTCGGGCCGCTCGGATGTGATCGTCATCTCGGAGTACCTCCTGATCGGGTACTACGAGCCTACGAACGCCGGCGTCCGGGCGGGAGGACCCGACCGGACGCCGATGTTCGTCAAACGGACATGCTCACTCGTCGTCCTGAACCGCGATCGGCCGCAACCGCGCCCACAGCACGAACAACGCGGCGAACACGAGCATCCCGACGCCGCCCCACAGGTTGATGTTGATCCCGGCCGCCTTGTCGGTCTCGGCCTGGCTGCCGGTCAGCCCAAGGATCGTCAGCACCACGCCGTAGATGCCGACGAGCAGCGCGATCACGACCCGGATGTCGAACGCTCCGGCCTTCTTCTTCTCCGCCATCTCACTGCTCCTTGTCAGCCGAAGATGATGTTCAGGGCGATGGTCATCGCGAGCGAGATGCCCGCCAGCAGCACCGGCTTGCGGTACCAGCCGCCGTCGCCGGCGACCGCCACCTCGGTGCGCTGTTCCTTCGGGGTCAGCGAGTACACCAGACCCACCAGCTCGGTGTCGCGCTTCGGGGTCGTGACCAGACTGACCAGCACGCTGACCACGATGTCGACCGCGAACGCCGCACCGGCGCCGACGAAGCTCGCGCCCTGGCCGGGCAGGTTGATCACGCCGTTCTCGGACAGGACGAAGACCAGGATCGCGGTCGCCGTACCGGTGACCAGGCCGATCCAGCCGGCCGTGGCGGTCATCCGCTTCCAGAACATGCCGAGGATGAACGTCGCGAACAGCGGCGCGTTGAAGAACGAGAACAGCTGCTGCAGGTAGTCCATCAGGTTGCTGTAGCCGGAGGCGATCGCGGCGGTGCCGATCGCGACCAGCGTGCCGGCCACGGTCACGATCCGCCCGGTCCGCAGGTAGAACTCGTCCGGCCGGTCCTTGATCAGGTACCGCTCGATGATGTCGTACGACATGACCGTGTTGAACGAGCTCAGGTTGGCCGCCATACCGGCCATGAACGACGCCAGCAGGCCGGTGATCGCGAGGCCGAGCATCCCGTTCGGGAGCAGGTCGCGCATCAGCAGCAGGATCGCGTCGTTGTAGTCGACGTCGCCGCTGCCGTTCGCCTTGAACTGGGCCAGCTCCGGCACCGTCACGGCGGCGATGATGCCGGGGATGATCACGATGAACGGGATGAACATCTTCGGGAACGAGCCGATGATCGGGGTCCGCCGGGCGGCCGACATGTTCTTCGAGGCCAGTGCCCGCTGGACCTCGGTGAAGTTCGTCGTCCAGTACCCGAACGAGAGCACGAAGCCGAGGCCGAACACGATCCCGATCACCGACAGGAAGCTGTTGCCGAACCCGCTCAGCGCGTTCCCCGGCCAGGCCGACATCTGCGCGCCCCCGCCAGGCGACGCGGTCACCTTGTCGACCAGACCCTGCCAGCCGCCGACCTTGTGCAGGCCGACCAGGGTCAGCGGCAGCAGCGCGGCGACGATCACGAAGAACTGCAGCACCTCGTTGTAGATCGCCGCGGACAGGCCGCCGAGCGTGATGTAGCTGAGCACGATCGCGGCGGCGACGATCACCGACACCCAGATCGGCCAGCCGAGCAGCACGTTCACGATGGTGGCCAGCAGGAACAGGTTCACGCCCGCGATCAGTACCTGCGCCAGCGCGAAGCTGATCGCGTTCACCAGGTGCGCGGGCTTCCCGAACCGGCGGAGCATGAACTCCGGCACGCTGCGGACCTTCGAGCCGTAGTAGAACGGCATCATCACGACGCCCAGGAACAGCATCGCCGGGACCGCGCCGATCCAGAAGTAGTGCACGGTCGGCATGCCGTACTGCGCGCCGTTCGCGGACATGCCCATGATCTCGATCGCGCCGAGGTTGGCCGAGATGAACGCCAGACCGGTGACCCAGGCGGGCAGCGAACGGCCGGACAGGAAGAAGTCCAGGCTGCTCGACACCGCGCGTCTGGCCAGGTAGCCGATGCCGAGCACGAAGACGAAGTACAGGGCGATGATGACGTAGTCGATCGCCGTGGCGTCCAGCCTGAGGATGGATTGTTGCGGAAGCATCGGCCCTCCGGATCGTCGGTTGTGACAGATCGTGGTGTTACCGGTGAGGAACGTTACTCCTCTTTTCAACCAGATCGTGTCTCCACCCGGATCTCCACCCGTGGTCTGTCCTCACGCAGTGCAGCCCGGACCTACCGTCCGTGACATGAGCTTCGGAACCGTGCCCAACGCCCTCGTCGTGATCGCCGTCGTCATCGCCGTCGTCGCCCGGCGACTGTCCTGGTCCGAGCTGGACAACTCGAACGCCGACGTCTGGCGCGGCCCGGTCATCCTGATCGGCGCCGGGGTCTACCAGCTGTACGACCGGCACGCGCACCTCGGCGCCGCCGACGTGATCCTGCTGCTGATCGGTTCGGCTGTCGCGCTGGTCGCCGGGGTCGCCAGCGGGCGGGTCGCCCAGGTGGAGCGACGCGCCGGGAAGGTGTTCTACCGGCTCGGTCTGCCCGGACTCGGCATCATGGTGGCCTACCTGGTCATCCGGCTCGGCCTGGCGGGCGTCGGCCATCTGCTCGGCGTACCGGTCGCCGAGGGCGGTGCGCTGATGGTCTCGCTCGGTGCGAACCTGTTGACGCAGTCGATGATCATCCAGGGCAAGGCGAGCCGCATGGCCGAGGAGTACACCAACCAGTGAAGCTGAAGGCGCTACTGCCGGCGCGTCCGCACGGAGAGAGCGGCTGGGTCGGCCGGGTACTCACCGCCGGCGTAGCGATCGCCGTACTGACCACGGCGCGTCCTGCGGACAGCTGGGTCTGGGTAGTGCTCGGCGTCAGCTTCGCAGTCTTCCTGGTGGGCTCCGTGCTGATGTCGGCCCGGCCGTACGTCGCCTTCGGGCTGCTGTGGGCTGTCGCGGTCAGCAACGCCGTGATCGCCGGCTACCCGCAGTCGAACGCCCTGGTGCTCGTGCTGGTCGCCATGACCGACATCGCGGTGATCGACTTCGGACGGCGCAGCAACCGGCCGATCGTTGCCGCCGGCATCGGGGTGGCGGTCGCGTACGCCGGATCGGCCTGGCTGTTCGGTCAGTCGGACACGTGGTACTTCACTCAGCTGCTGTGGACCGCGGTACTGATCGCGTTCGGCTTGAACCGGCGGCAGTACGAGGTGCAAGCGCGGCAGACGGAGCAGTTGCTGGAGCAGACCCAGTTGGCACAGAGCGAGCACGCCCGCGCCGCGGCGCTCGAGGAACGTGGACGGATCGCCCGCGACCTGCACGACGTACTGGCGCATTCGCTGGGCGCACTGAGCGTCCAGCTGGAGGTGGCCGAGGCGCTGCTGGCGGACCGCGGCGACACGGCAGGAGCGCTCGAGCGGGTACGCCGGTCGCGGAAGCTCGCCGTACAGGGGCTGACCGAGGCGCGGAGTGCGGTCGCTGCGCTGCGGGCGGACGAGGTACCGGAGCTGCCGGCTGCGCTGGCTGCGATGGCGGAGCAACACGAGAAGGACCACGGGACGGCCGTACGGCTGACCGTCAGCGGTCACCACAGGCTCGACTCTGGTGTCACGGTCGCGCTGCTTGGTGCGGTGCGGGAGGCGCTGACGAATGCAGCGAAGCATGCGCCTGGTCAGACTGTCGACATTCTGCTTGTCTACGACGACGGCGTACGGGTGTCGGTGCGGAACAAGGGGGTCACGACCGGCGAGGGGTTCGGGCTCGCCGGGATGCGTGAACGGCTGGCACTGGTGGGTGGCACGCTGACCGCGGGCGCGGACGGCGACGACTGGTTGGTGGTGGCGGAGGTTGAGTGACGTGATCCGGGTAGTTGTCGCGGACGATCAGCAGGTCGTCCGGGAAGGGCTCGTCGCGCTGCTCGGCCTGATCGACGGCGTCGAGGTGGCCGGCGCGGCCGCGAACGGCGTCGAGGCCGTCGAGCTGGTTGCCCGGGGCAACGTGGACGTCGTGCTGATGGACCTGAAGATGCCGGTGCTGGACGGTACCCAGGCGACCGCGCGGATCACCACCGACCACCCGGGCGTCGCCGTACTGGTGCTCACGACGTACGCCGACGACGCGTCGATCGGGAACGCGCTCCGGGCCGGCGCCCGCGGCTACCTGACCAAGGACGCGGGCCGCGCCGAGATCGGCGCCGCGCTGCGGTCGACCGCGGCCGGGCAGTCGACGTTCGACCCGGAGGTCTCCAAGCGCCTGATCGCCGGGCTCACGCCGGCCGGCGATCCCGGCAACGACGGCCTCACCGCGCGCGAGACCGAAGTACTGAAGCTGATCGCTCGCGGTCTCAGCAACCCGGAGATCGCCGGCGAACTGTTCATCAGCGAGGCGACCGTGAAGACGCACATCAACAACACGTTCGCGAAGATCGGCGCCCGGCACCGCGCCGAGGCCGTCCGGTACGCGTACCGCAAGGGGATCGTGTCAGAGGCGTAGCTCGGCCACGACCGGACGGTGGTCGCTGCCGGTCGGGCTCATCACCCAGGCCTTGGTCGGGGTGATGCCGCGGACCAGGATGTGGTCGATCCGCGCCATCGGGAACGCCGACGGCCAGGTGAACCCGAACCCGGTCCCGGCCGCCCCCTGCGCCGAGCGCAGCCCGACGGTCAGCGGCGCGAGGCTGCGGTCGTTGACCGTACCGTTGAAGTCGCCCATCACGATCACCGCGGACGACTTGTCCGCCGCGATCTGCTGCCCGAGCTCCTTGATCGTCCGGTTGCGCTGGTCGGAGGTGAACCCGGTGGTCCCGACCCGGACCGAGGCCAGGTGCGCGACGTACACCGCGACCGTCCCCTTCTTCGTCCGGACCTCGGCGCGCAACGCCCGGGTCCACGCGAACCCGACGTCGACGGACTTCGTCTCGACCACCGGGTACTTCGACCACAGCGCGACCGTGTCCCGCGTCACCTCGTACGGATAGGTCTTCGCGAACGCCGCCTTGTAGATCTTCAGGTCCGCCGAGGTGAGCTCCTCCAGCGCGACCACGTCCGCGTCCGCGCCGAGCAGGTCCTTCGCGGTCCCCTGCGGATCCGGGTTCGCCGCGTCCACGTTGTGCGTCAGCACCCGCAGGTCGTACGCGCCGCCGTTCACCTTCCCCGGCAGCAACAGGTGGCCGAACATCAGGCCCCAGACCGCCGCGGGCAGCAGCAGCGCGACACCGGCGGTCGCGGACCGGCGTACGAGCGCCGCGACGCCGAGCACCGGCACGGCGACGCCGACCCAGGGCAGGAACGTGTCGAGCAGGCTGCCGAGGTTGCCGACCGAGTTCGGCACGCTGCGGTGGAACATCAGCACCAGTCCCGCCAGCAGCGCCAGTACGGCGATCACCCAGCCGCGACGCCACATGCCACCGGTCTCCTTCCGCCGGCGCGCTGCTGTGCGCGTCGGCGGTCGCGAACGGGTGGCGACGGCGGTCTGGCGGTCCGGCATGCCTGCGATTGTTGCGGACGTCCGGGCCGGACCAAAGCCCGTCCCCGGTCAGGCGCGGCATTTCATCCGTACGGACGAGCACGGAGCCACCGGAATGATGAGGATTCGGTGAGAACTCTGGTGCGTTCGGGTGACCTCACCCACAATGCCGGTATGTCGATCAGCGAGCCGTTCGTCGTCAAACGCCACGGGCTGGGTACGACGAAGACCGCGCTCGCGCTCGGCACCGCGGTGTTCGGCGTACTCGTGCTGCTGACGCTCGGGATCGTCGTGGTGCAGACGATCCGCGGCGCCTCCGTCCGCGGACCGCTCGAGGCGGTCTGGCTGAGCTGGGGTGGTACGCCGCTGATCTTCGCGGTCGGCCTGCCCGTACTGCTCCTGGTCGGCGTGATCACCGCGCTCGAGGAACGCCGCGAGCAGGACAGCGACGACGTACTGCTGACTGTCGACGACCAGGGGATCTCCCTCGGCGGCGAACAACCCCGCACGATCCCGTGGGGCGAGGTCCGCGGCGTCTGCCGGGTCGAACGCCACGAGACCGAGGAGACCTGGGAGCCCAGGCTGATCGTGATGCTCGTCGACGAGGACGCCCTCCCCCGCAGCACCAAGGCCTGGGGCCCGTCCTGCCCCTGGCCCGGCACCCACGAGCTCCTCGGCCGCACCCTCCCGTACGACGCCCTCGCCACCGCCGTCGCCCAACGCGCCCCCCACGTCCCGGTCACCAACCGCGGCCGGGTGGAGGACTGATCGATGAAGCCGTTTGCAGTACCGGCGGGCGAGGGGGTGAAACACTCGACGCTGACCACGGGCTGGGGTCTCGTCAAGGCCGACACAGCCGGGACCAACGGCTCGCTGACGGTGATGGAGTTCGTCATCCCTCCGTACGAAGGTCCGCCGGCGCACACCCACGTGCGCGAGGACGAGGTCTGGTACGTGCTGGACGGCGACTTCCGGTTCAAGGCCGGCGACACCATGCTGCGAGCGAGGACCGGCGGCATGGCCTTCGGGCCGCGCGGGGTCCCGCACGCCTTCCAGAACATCGGCGACACCACCGGCCGGCTGCTGGTGATCACCACCCCGTCCGGGCTCGAGCGCTTCTTCGAGGAGTCCGACAAGCTGTCCCGGCCGATCGACCCGGAGGAACTCGCCGCCGTCGGGCACGCCTGCTGGATCGAGTTCGCCGGACCACCGCTCGACGTCTCGGACCCGCTGCCGCGTTAGCGTCGGGGACATGGCAGCTCCCGACATCGACAGCCCGGAGGAACAGGCCCGCTACCAACGCGGCCTGGAGGTTCTCACCACGATCGACGGCGGCGGCGCACCCGCGGTCATGGAAAGCCTCGGCGACATCGCGCCTGCCCTCGCACATCACATCGTCGCGTTCGGCTTCGGTGACATCTACGCGCGGCCGGCGCTCGTACCACAGCAGCGGCAACTGATCACGCTCGGCATCCTGGCCGCCATGGGCGGCTGCGAACCCGAACTGGAAGTCCACATCCGCACATCCCTCAACGTTGGCCTCACCCCCGAACAGATCGTCGAAACCTTCATCCACACGCTCGGGTACGCCGGCTTCCCACGCGCAATCAACGCGATCGGAGTCGCAAAGAAGGTCTTCGCAGAGGAGGGTCTCTTGCCTGTCAGCGAGTGAACAGGACGATCCCACTACCGACAACACGCTCCACCCGCGTGCAGGTGCTCACCCACACCCACCAGCCGTCACAGCACCTGTCAGCCCTGCCCACCCCCACCACAACACACTCGACCCACACGCAGGAGCTCACCCGCACCCACCATCCACCACAGCACCTGACAGCTCTCCCCGCCCACCACCACACACTCGACCCACCTGCAGGAGCTCACCCGCACCCACCAACCACCACAGCACCTGACAGCTCTCCCCACCCACCACCACACACTCCACCCACACGCAGGCACTCACCCGCACCCACCAACCACCACAGCACCTGACAGCTCTCCCCACCCACCACCACACACTCCACCCACACGCAGGCACTCACCCACACCCACCAACCACCACAGCACCTGACAGCTCTCCCCACCCACCACCACACACTCCACCCACACGCAGGCACTCACCCACACCCACCAACCACCACAGCACCTGACAGCCCTCCCCACCCACCACAACACACTCCACCCACACGCAGGCACTCACCCACACCCACCAACCACCACAGCACCTGACAGCTCCACCCACACGCAGGCACTCACCCACACCCACCAACCACCACAGCACCTGACAGCTCACCCCACCCACCGCAACAGCACCTGTCAGCTGTTAGCGCTCCCCCGGAACAGCACCTGTCAGCCCTTGGGGCCGAGGTACTTCTCCAGGTCGGAGAGGACGGCCATCGCGCCGATCGGGCCGAGGCCGAGGAACCAGACCTCGTCGTCGACGCGCTGGGCCTTGCCCGCCTTGACGGCCGGCAGCGACTTCCAGAGGTTGCCGTTGACAACCTTCGACTCGTCGGTGGTGTCCGGCTTGCCGTAGCTGGAGTAGAAGATCCGGTCGCCGTCGGCCTTGCCGATGTTCTCCTGGGAGACCTCGACCGCGAGGTCCTGGACGTCCTGGAGCTTCGGCCGCGGCAGGCCGATGTCCTTCAGGATCACGCCGATGAACGACAGGTTCCCGTACAGCCGGATCTCGCCCGGGCGGAACCGGACCAGCGAGATCGTCGGCGTACCCTCGACCTTCTTCTTCACGTCGTTCGCGCGGACCTGGTAGCCGTTCAGGATCGCCGTCGCCCTGGTCTCCGCGCCGACCGCGTCCGCGACCAGCAGGAAGTTCTCCTTCCACGGGAACCCGGGCCGGATGCTGAACACCGTCGGCGCGATCGCGCTGAGCTTGTCGTACAGGTCCTTCGCGCGCAGCTTGCTGCCGAGGATCAGGTCCGGCTTCAGCGCCGCGATCGCCTCGAGGTTCAGCTCGCTGATTCCGCCGACCGTCTTGATCCCCTGCGCCTTGTCGGCGAGGTACGACGGTACGCCGTTCTGCCCGGCCGTCGTGGCCATCCCGACCGGGGTGATGCCGAGCGCGAGCACGTCGTCCAGCTCGCCGCTGTCGAGGACGACGATCCGCTCCGGCTTCTTCTCGAGCTTCACCGAGCCGATCGCGTCCTTCACCGTCCGCGGGAACACGCCCGGTTCGGCGTCCGACCCGAGTTTCGCGGTCTCCGCGTCGGCGGTCTTGAACAGCCGCCCGCCGGTCGCCACTTCCTTGTCACCGACGCCGGTGTCCGCACTCTTGGTGTCCCCGCCGCCGCAGCCGGCCAGCGCGAGTACGGCGGCCGAGGCGACGATCCCGATCAGCTTCTTCACAGAGGTTGACCCTACAACAACCAAGGTTAGGCAGACCTAACCAGGTCCACCCGTTGACCGGCCGGCAACTCGACGGTCCGCTCCCCGTCCGGCAGCGCGATGCGATACGTCCCGGCCGCGGCCGCCCGTACGACGGCCTCGGTCAGCTCGCCGTCGCGCCAGGTCACGTCGAACACCAGCCCGCCCCGCGCCCGCAGCCCGCGGAACGACCCGTCGGGCCACGCGGCCGGCAGCGCGGGCAGGACCCGGACGACGTCGGTGTGGCTCTGCAGCAGCAACTCCGGGAGGCATCCGGTGAGGCCGAAGTTCGCGTCGATCTGGAAGATGTCGCCGTCGCGCGACATCAGGTTGGTCGACACCAGCCGGGTCAGGTAGTCCTGGATCACCGCGACCGCCCGCGACGGCTCGAACAGCCGCGCCCACAACGCGACCAGCCACGCCGCGGTCCACCCGCCGTTCACGGCACCGTCCGTACGCCGTTCCAGCGACGTACGCGCCGCCGCGGCCCACTCCGGCGTACGCACCGGGTCGATCTCCGCACCCGGGTACAACCCGTACAGGTGCGACTGATGCCGGTGATGTACCTCGGACGGCTCCCAGTCCGTCGGCCACTCGTGGAACCGCCCGTCCGGGGTGATCCGGATCTCCGGCAGCCGCTCCCGCGCGGCGGCCGCCCGCTCCGCCAACGTGGTGGCCAACCCCAGCGCGTCCTCCGCCTCCCGCAGGTTCGCGAACAGCTCGCGGATCAGCCAGATGTCGTACGTCGACGTGAGATCGACCGACGCCTTCTCGCCCGACGGCAGCACGAAGTGATGCTCCGGCGCCGTGGACGGGATGAACTGCAGTACGCCGTCCCGGTCCTCGACGAGCATCGCCAGGACGAACTCGGCCGCGCCCGCCAGCACCGGATACGCCCGCTCGCGCAGGAACTCCAGGTCGCCCGTGAACCGGTAGTGCTCCAGCAGATGCGCGGTCAGCCACACCCCACAGGTCGCGCACATCGCCCAGACCGGGTCGTCCCCGCCCTCGCCGACGGGCCAGGTCGCCCGCCAGATGTCCGCGTTGTGGTGCGCGACCCAGCCGGGCGCGTCGTACAGGATCCGGGCCGTCTCGGCGCCGGACTCGGCGAGTCCCTCGAGCAGGTCGGTGAGCGGTTCGAAGCACTCGCTCAGGCCGGTGAGGTCGGCGAGCCAGTAGTTCATCTGGGTGTTGATGTTGTTGGTCCAGTCGCTCGCCCACATCGGGCGGAGGTCCTGGTTCCAGATGCCCTGCAGGTTGGCGGCCTGCGTCCCGGGGCGGGAGGACGCGATCAGCAGGTACCGCCCGAGGTTGAACGCGAGCGCGACCAGATCCGGATCGTTCGCCCCGGCCGCGACCGCTCGTAGACGTTCGTCTGTCGGATCGTCGACCATCGGCCCGAGCTCGAGCGACGCCCGGTCGTAGAGCGTCCGATGGTCGTCCAGATGCCGCGCGCGAAGCTTGTCGGCGGCATCCGGATCCAGCGCGCCGGCCGAGTCCAGCACCGCGACCGCTTCGTCGAACGCAACGCCGGGATCCCGCCCTGGCGGCACCGACCACCCGGCGAACGTACTCGCCGCCGCCAGCACCACCGTCACCCACGAAGCCCCCCGCACCACAACCCCGCCGCCGCCCCCGGCGGCGTCCCCGGTCGGCGGCATCGTCACCACGCCGTCCGAGAACACCCGCAGCGCGACCCCGAAACCCGTCCCGCGCCCGTCCTCGTACCGGACCGGGTCCGGCGACCGCCGGTACTCGATCGTCAGGTCCGACGGCGCCCGCCCGACCACCCCGTAAGTGCCGTCGGCAACCACACCCCGCACCGGATGCGGACTCTCCAGGCCGATCCGGAGGTCGGCAACAGGGCTGTCGGCACGCAGCGTCCACACCAACACCTGGTCCGGCGCCGACACGTACGTCTCGCGCCGGAACCGCACGCCGTCGACCGTGTAGTCGACGGCGGCGATCCCGGTCCGCAGATCCAAACTCCTCCGGTAGTCCGCAGCACCCTCGACGCCGGACGTGATCACCAGATCGGCCAGCGGCTGGTACGACTCCACCAACGGCCCCTGCAACGCCCGGGTCCGCTCGGTCGCCGCCAGCTGATCACCGTCGTCCAGCAGCAACCGTCGTACGTCGGCCAGCACCGCCGGCCCGTCCGGGACGGTCAACGTGCGCGGACCGTCCCCCGACCACACGTCGTCGAGGTTCAACGCGATCCGCTCGTCGGCGACCCGCCCGTACACCTTCGCGCCGAGGTGCCCGTTACCCAGCGGCAACGCCTCGAACCAGTCCGGTGCCGGCGTACGGAACCACAGGAGGTGGGACACTACTTCGAACCGCTCTTGTACTTGTCGTACGCCTGCTGGTTGATCTGCAGGTACCGCGGCATCCCCGTGCTGTCGAGCCCCTTCACGTACGCGTCCCAGTCGGTGTCGAGGTTCTTCGACCCGGTGATGAAGGCCAACTGGTTCTGGTTCACGTAGGTGGTCAGGTTGGTCTGCAGCGTCGCGAGCTCGCCGCTCAGGCTCGGGTCCGGCCACATGAACGACTGCGGGAACCACTGCGACTTGTCGACATGTCCCTCGTACTGCTTGGTCGCCTCCCACAGCCGCCGTTCCAGACCGGCGCCGGTGTAGATGTCCTTCGGCACGACCTGCGCGTTCCGGTAGGCGAGCGTGTTGTTGTACTGCCCGAGCGCGCCCCAGCTGATGTTCTTCGGCGCGTCCTGCTTCGGCTTGTACAGCGGCGTGGTGCTGGCGTCGAGCGCGATGTCACCAGGACCGGGCTTCGTCCAGCCGACACCCTCCGGGCCCATGTTGGTGATCTCCTGGCCCTCGTCGGTGTAGATCCAGTCGAGCATCTTGATCGCCGCCACCTGGGCCTCCTTGCTGGCCTTGTTGGTCAGCATGAACGTGTACCCGGTCGACGTCGGGTGGTTGTACCCGGTGTAGCTCTTGCCCTCCGGACCGGTCAGCGGCGGTACGGCGTCGTACTGCTTGTCCCTCCCGTCCTTGGAGTCCAGCTGGACGAAGATTCCCGGCCAGAGCACCGGCACGGAGCCGAGGACGACGGCCTTCGGGTTGTTGCCCTGCGCCTGCAGCGCCTGCGCGTTCTGGGTGAAGGCGGCCTGGTCGATCAGCCCGTCCTTGTAGAGGCCGTGGATGTACTTCAGGCCTTCCTTCCACTGGTCCGAGGTGACCGGCGTGACGACCTTGTCGCCGTTCAGCGTGAGCAGCGACCGTACGCCGTTGTTCGCCCCGACCGGGTCGTACGCGAACGCGTTCATCAGGTACGCGATCAGGCTGCTGTCCTGGACGTCGGTGGTCATCGGGATCTCGTCGGCCTTGCCGTTGCCGTTCGGGTCCTTGGTCTTGAACGCCTCGAGCACGTTGCGCAGGTCGGCGGTCGTCTTCGGTACCTGCAGGCCGAGCTTCTTCAGCCAGGAGCTGTTGATCCACAGCTTGTCCGGGTACGTGCAGTGGAAGCAGTCCGCCCACTGCGGCAGCGCGTAGATGTGACCGTCGGGCGCGGTCGCCATCTCCTTGTACTCCTTGTTGGTGTCGAGCACCTTCTGGATGTTCGGCGCGTTCTGCTTGATCAGGTCCTCGAGCGGTACCGCGACGCCCTGCTGGCCGAGCTTCAGCACCTCCGCCTGGGTGAACGCGTCGACCCACGGGATCAGGAAGAACAGGTCGGGGTAGTCGCCGCTGGCCAGCGCGATCTGCCGCTTCTCCTTCGCCGGACCCGCGTCGTACGTCGTGGTCTGCCAGCGGAACTGGATCTTGAACTTGTCGCTGATGATCTTGGTGACCGCGTTGGTCTCCAGGTTGGTGCTCTGGTCCGACGGGGTGAAGGTGTCGATGATCACCTTGCCGTCCGACGTCGTCTCGTTCGCGGCACCCTTGGACGACTTGTCCGAGCTGCACGCAGCCAGGGCGAGCGCGCCGGCAGCTGCCAGCGCCACGACCTTGCTCACGGATGAGCGCATTGCGGTGTTCCCTTCTGAACTTAGCCTTTGACTGCGCCGACCATCACGCCCTTGGTGAAGTGGCGCGCGACGAACGGGTAGATGACCAGTACGGGCAGGCTCGAGATGACGATGAGCGCGTACTTGAGGACGTTGGCCAGCTGTTGCTGTTCGAGCTGCTGGGCCAGACTCGTCGTGGTGGTGGAACCGGTGAGGGTGTTCAGGATCAGCACGTTCCGGAGCACGATCTGCAACGGGTACAGGCTGGGGTCCTTCAGGTAGATGAGGGCGTCGAAGTAGCTGTTCCACTGGAAGATCGCGTACATCAGCGCGATCACCGCGATCACCGGCTTCGACAGCGGCAGCACGATCGACCAGAGGAACCGCAGGTCGCTCGCGCCGTCGATGGTCGCGGCCTCGTACAGCTCGTCCGGGATCGTCGAGCGGAAGAACGTCCGCGCGATGATCACCTGCCAGACCCCGATCGCGCTCGGGATCACCATCGCCCAGCGGGTGTTCAGCATCCCGAGGTCCTGGACCACCAGGTACGTCGGGATCAGCCCGCCGGAGAACAGCATCGTGAAGATCAGCACGCTCATGATGACGTTCCGGCCGAAGAACGTCCGGCGCGACAGCGGGTACGCGATCGCGATCGTCAGCGTGACGCTGATCAGCGTGCCGCTGATCGCGTAGATGAACGAGTTCAGGTAGCCCTTCATGATCAGCGGATCGCTGAAGGCCTCCTTGTATGCCTTGATGCTCGGCTCCACCGGCCAGAGCAGGACCTTGCCGGCACTCACCGCGGACGGGCTGCTGAACGAGTTCGCGACGATGTAGATCAGCGGGACCGCCACCATCACCAGCGCCAGCCAGAGCATGATCTTCACGCCGGTCAGGAAGACCTTGTCGGTACGGGTCTCTTCGATCGTGCTCATGACCACAGTCCGTTTCCGGTGATGCGCTTGGCGGCGAAGTTCACGCCGAGCAGCAGGAAGAGGTTGATCACCGAGTTGAAGAGCCCGATCGCGGTCGCCATGCTGAAGTCGGCGTTCAGCAGGCCGGTCTTGTAGACGTAGGTGGCGATGATCTCGGACTGCGCGGTGTTCAGCGGATTCTGCAGCAGGAACGCCTTCTCGAACCCGATCGACATGATGTTGCCGACGCCGAGCACCAGGATGATCACCGCGGTCGGCATGATGCCCGGCAGGTCGACGTGCCGGATCCGCTGCAGCCGGCTGGCGCCGTCGATCCGCGCCGACTCGTGCAGCGCCGGGTCGATCCCGGACAGCGCGGCCAGGTAGATGACCGCGGAGTACCCGGTGGTCTGCCAGACGTCCGACCAGACGTAGATGTGCCGGAAGTAGTTGGGGTTACCCAGGAAGTCGATCTGCGGTACGCCGAACAGCCCGATCGCGTCGTTCACGAACCCGAGCCGCGGCGACAGCACCAGGATCGTCATCGAGACCACGACCACGGTGGAGATGAAGTACGGCGCGTACGTGACCAGCTGGACGGTCTTCTTGAACCGGCCGTTGCGGATCTCGTTCAGCGCGACCGCGAGGACGATCGGGATCGGGAAGCTCGCCAGCACGGTGTAGACCGAGAGCAGGAAGGTGTTCTTCACCAGGGTCCAGAACACCGGGTTCTGGAAGAACAGCTCGAAGTTCTTGAACCCGACCCACGGGCTGCCCCACGGGCCCTTGACCGGGCTGTAGTCCTTGAACGCGATCACGGCGTTCGCGATCGGGATGTACTTGAAGATCACGAAGTACGCGAGCGGTACGACGACCAGCAGGTAGAGCTGCCAGTGCCGCCGCAGACTCCGCCCGGCCTGGGTCCGGCGGCTGGTTCGCGGTGGTTTCCGGGCGGCCGCCTCCGCCGCCCGCGGTGCCGCACCAGCCGGCGCCGGTTTCACCTCGAAGGTTGCGCTCACTCCGCTTCCTTTCCCTCACGCGCTGGAGTGGAACCGATATCCGATAGGATCTCGGGTTTCGCTATCCCGGAGGATGACACAGAACCACCGGGGAGCGGAAGACTTCCGCCCGCTGTCGATACCGGACGGTGACCGATCCGCCCGAATCCCTTGCAGGTAAGGGTTTTCCGAAGTTGCCGCTAGCAACTACAAACCCTTGGACGCGCCAATGATCCGATGGCAGGCCATCGGATCGGGGCATACCTCAGCAGGGCCCGGAGTCGCTCTGAGCCACCGGCACCGGACCGCCGCAGAATTTATTTCTTCGGTTAACTATATGGCAGTCAACCCGCCCGCGACGGCGTATGTCAAGACCCGGCCGCGGACAGGTGCCGGGTGATCATCGCCTCGTCGAACCGGCCGCCGCGCTGCCCGTCCCACAGGCCCGCCATCACCATCAGCACCTGCAGCACAACCTGCAACGGAGCGATCGCGGCCAGCTCCCGATCGCTCAGCGGGTACGGCGTGGCCGACCGGTACCCGTCGACGAGGGCGGGCGCCTGATCCACCCGGGCGATCACGAACTCCCAGGCCCGGCTGTCCGGATGCGCCAGATCGAAGTCGATCACCCCGGCGAACTCGCCGTCGTCGCCGAAGTGCAGGTTCCAGCGCGCGAAGTCGCCGTGCACGATCGTCTGCGGCAGGTCGAGCAGCCCGTGCTCGACGACCAGTGCCTTGGACTGCTCCATCGCCCGAACCGCCCGGTCCGCGAGATCGGGTCGCCGGCCGCGGAGCAGCTCCACGCCACGGTCCCACCCCTGGAACTCCCCCATCGCGTCCAGATCGGCCGCCTGGAAGAACCCTAGCCGAGACTCCGAGCCCGTCTCACAGTCGGCGAGGTCCGCGTGCAGCCGAGCCAGCAGCTCCCCTCGCTCGAACTGCTGCCGCGCCGTCTCCTCCTCGTGCGGCCGCCCGGGCACGAAACGGGTGACCGCCCACAGCCGGCCGTCGTGCCAGACCGGCCCCGCCACCCGGTCCGGCACCGTCCAGCCACGTGCCGTCAGGTGCGCGAGTACCTGGGTCTCGAAGACGAGGTCGGCCTCGGTCCGGAGCACGTGGTACCGCCGGAGGATGTGGTGGTCACCGTCGCGGGTCCACAGATGCCAGTTCCCGTTGCCCGCCGACTCGTCGTCGCCGGCGCGGGTCGGCGCCAGCCGGTCGGCCTCGAGTCCGAAGGCGGCGAGGGGAGGTGTGCTGAGCATCCCGCCATCGTCGCAGGCCGGTCGCGGAGCGTGTTCGGCAGGAAGCAAAAAACCTGACCCGACCATCACGGGGGAACGGCCGGGCCAGGCACTTTCGATGATACCCCTGATCACCGAACGGGGTCGGCCAATTCGGCGGCGGACGCGCCGTGTGATCCCTGCCGCTCGCCGTGCTCTGCCTGCGGCGGATTACCGGCACCGCCACCAGGCCGGTCCCGGCATGCTCCGGCCGGATGCGGACCGCCCGCACTCACCACCCGCTCCCGCGGGTCGACCCCACGCGCGGCGAAGCGCCGGTGAGCGCGGTTCCGCGCGGTTGCTGAGTGGCGGAGGTCCGCCTCAGTCGTCGATCTTGACCCGGACGGCTTCGCGGCGGTTGTCGCGGGACGACTTGAGCAGGCTGACCACCGTGGTCACGAACAGCGTGCCGACGATGAAGCCGAGTGACGTGAGGATGCCGATGTGCGGCAGGTGGATCGCGCCGATGTCGTCGATGTGCGAGCCGTGCAGCGCCTCGATGATCAGCTTCACGCCGATGAACGCGAGGATCACCGACAGCCCGACGTTCAGATAGACGATCCGCTCCAGCAGGCCGCCGATCAGGAAGTACAGCTGCCGCAGGCCCATCAGCGCGAACGCGTTCGCGGTCAGCACGATGTACGCGTCCTGGGTGAGGCCGAAGATCGCCGGGATCGAGTCCAGTGCGAAGATCACGTTCGCCATCCCGATCGCGGCGATCACGATCACCAGCGGGGTCAGCTGCCGCTTGCCGCCGGCCCGGCTGACCAGCTTCTCACCGTCGTAGTCGTGCGACAGCGGGAGCACCCGGCGCAGACCCCGCAGCGCGGCGTTCTCCTGGAAGTCCGACTCGTCGTTCTCGCCCTCGAGCACCAGGCGGACCGCCGTGTAGACCAGGAACGCGCCGAAGATGTAGAACACCCAGCTCGCCGCGGAGATCGCCGCCGCGCCCGCCAGGATGAAGATCGCCCGGAGTGCCATCGAGACCACGATGCCGACGTACAGCACCTTGTCCTGCGCCAGCGCCGGTACGGCGAACCGCGCCATGATGATCACGAACACGAACAGGTTGTCGACGCTGAGGCTGTACTCCGTGATGTACCCGGCGACGAACTCGCTGCCCGACTGCCCCGGACTGAACACGAACAGCCCGAGCGCGAACAGCCCGGCCAGCGCGACGTAGAACAGCACCCAGCGGGTCGCGTCCTTGATCGTCACGGTGTGGTTGCGGCGGGCAATCACGATCAGGTCGAAGGCGACGATCGCGAACAGCCCGGCGATGGTCAGCACCCAGACCAGGGGGGACATGTCGGACACCATGACGAACCTCCGGACGTCGGCAGACAGCAGCGTGGTCCGGAGGTCTCTCCCACCCGGCCGATCCTCGAACTCGATCAGTCGGGCCGGCAGCACCGGTTCGGCCGTCCAGGCCTCCCGTGATGACGACGCTGCCGCGAAGGGATACTCCCCTCCTCAAACGCGCCCAGTGTAGTCGGTCCAAGCGCGTTCTCAGCAAACGTATACCACATACAGCCTACAGAACAGCTCATCCTCGACAATGAGACATCAATGTCTCATATGAGCTATCCTTGTCTCATGGCTGTTGATCGAGAGCACGTACTGCGCGCCGCCGCGACCCTGCTGATGCGTAGATCCACCGCGACCATGGACGAGGTCGCCCGGGCCGCCGGGATCAGCCGCGCCACGCTGAACCGGCAGTTCGCCGGGCGGGACGCGCTGGTGCGGGCGCTCGAGGACCTCGGCATCGCGGAGTGCGAGGCGGCCGCGGCCCGGGCGGCGGTCGACGACGGCCCGGTCGCGGACGCCGTCCGCCGCCTGGTCCGCGAGCTCGAACCGGCCGCCGGGCTGCTCGCGTTCCTGTACTCCGAGAACCAGCTCTTCGAGGGCGACGAACAGAACGATGGCTGGGCCCGGCTGGACGCGCGGATGGTCGACCTGTTCCGGCGCGGCCAGGAGTCGGGCGAGTTCCGGATCGACCTCAGCCCGGTCTGGCTGACCGAGGCGCTCTACGGGCTGCTGGTCTCGGCGGCCTGGGCGATCTGCGAGGGCCGGGTCGCCCCGAAGGACTTCACCACGAACATCGCCGAGCTGCTGCTCGGCGGCGCACTACGGAGAGAACAGAAATGAAGCAGCAAGCAAAGCGGTCGGGGCGCTGGCTGGCGCTCGGCGTGCTGGTGCTGGCGGTCCTGCTCGTCGCGGTCGACGCCACCGTGCTCGGGCTGGCCACGCCGTTCCTGACCGAGGACCTGAAGCCGTCCAGCACCCAGCTGCTGTGGATCGGCGACGCGTACTCGTTCGTGCTCGCCGGCCTACTGGTGTCGATGGGCAGCCTCGGCGACCGGATCGGCCGCAAGCGGATCCTGCTGATCGGTGCGACCGCGTTCGGCGCACTGTCGGTGCTGAACGCGTACGCCAACTCGGCCGAGCTGATGATCGTCGCGCGGGCCCTGCTCGGGGTCGCCGGCGCGACGCTGATGCCCGCCACGCTGGCGCTGATCCGCAACCTGTTCCACGACCCGCGCGAGCGCAGTCTCGCGATCGGCATCTGGGGTGCGGCCGCGTCCGCCGGGATGGCGATCGGCCCGATCGTCGGCGGCGTACTGCTGGAGAACTTCTGGTGGGGCTCGGTCTTCCTGATCAACCTGCCGGTGATGGCCGTGCTCGTGATCGTCGGCGCCCGGCTGCTGCCCGAGTCGCGGAACCCGGAGCCCGGCCCGTGGGACCTGGTCAGCGTGCTGTTGTCGATGCTGGGCATGATCGGGATCGTCTACGCGATCAAGGAGTTCGCGGCGCACGGGTTCGCGTGGGTGCCGGTCGTCGCGGGCGTGGTGGGGCTGCTCGCGCTCTACGGTTTCGTACGTCGTCAGCGGCGGTTGCCGATCCCGTTGCTGGACCTGTCGTTGTTCCGCAGCCGGGGCTTCAGCAGCGCCGTACTCGCGGACCTGCTGACCATCCTCGGGTTGTCCGGGCTGATCTTCTTCCTGTCGCAGTACCTCCAGCTCGTGCAGGAGCGGCGGCCGATCGAGGCCGGGCTGGCGGAGTTGCCGGCCGCGATCGGGTCGATCGTGGCGGGGTTGCTGGCCGGGCAGGTGGCGCGGCGGTTCTCGGTACGGGCGGTCGTCGCGGGCGGGCTGGCCGCGATCGGGCTGGCGCTCGCCTCGCTCACCACGATCAGCCAGACCACCGGGTACCCGTTGCTCGGCGCGGCATTGCTCGTCGTCGGCGCGGGCGCCGGGTTCTCGTTCACGGTGACGGCCGACGTGATCCTGTCCGCCGTACCGAAGGAGCAGGCCGGTGCGGCGAGCGCGGTGTCAGAGACGGCGTACGAGCTCGGTACGGCGCTCGGGATCGCGCTGCTCGGGTCGATCGTGACCGGGGTGTACCGGAACTTCGAGGGACCCGCCGGTACGCCGGTGGCCGCGCACGAGTCGTTGGGCGGTGCGGTCGAGGCGGCTGCTCAGCTGCCGCCGACGGCCGCGGCCGAGCTGCTCGACGCGGCTCGGGACGCCTTCGCACACGGCGTTTCGATCGCCGCCGGCGTGGGTGCCGTCGTACTGCTCGCGACCGCGGTGGCGGCCTGGTTCCTGCTCCGCGGACAGCGGCTCAGCACCGAACAATAGGCAAAAAGTTTCCGTTTCCTCGCTGAGCCCTGGGAGATTCCGCCGAACCGGGGTACAAAGAATCCGTTAGGTCTTACCGCCCCTAGGCCTAGGAGGAACTGTCATGGCCGGAATCACTGCCGAAGCATCATGGTTCTGCTGCGGGAACGCATGGGGACCCTGCGGAACCGCCGGGCACGGCGCCTGCGGCACCTGCAACTCGGGGAACATGCAGCACGCGTGGCCGAACACCTCGGACGGGTGCTACGCGATCACCCACCCCGACACCTGCGGAATCACCGGAATGTCCCGGCGTACCTGCGGTTTCAGGCACGCCACCACCAGTCTCTGCACCGGGAACCGGATCGTCACGTCGATCGCCGACTGCGGTCCGCAGACCGACCTGTTCTGTGGTGAACGCACCTGCTGCGGCGGGAAGTGCGCCTCGAACCGGGTCATCGACTTCACGCCGGCCGCGTTCACCGCGCTCGCCGGCAGCCTGAACAGCGGCTTGACGCCCGTGACCATCGACGTGGCCTGAGAGGAGACCGAGATGCCTACCACCATGGACCGCCGCTCGCTCCTGTCCCGCGCCGCGCTCGGTGCGACCGGACTGATCGCCGCCACCTCGCTGGGCTCACTCGCCCCCGAGGCCGCCTTCGGCGCCACCAACCAGTACGCCGACCCAGGTCAGCCGGACCCGAACTTCGCCGAAGGCCTGATCACCGGCCGGAACGGGGATCTCCTGCAGGCACAGGGATCCGACGGGCGGCTGCACCGGATCCAGCTCACCGGGTCGACCAGTGTCTGGAAGCTCCACCCGACCACGATCGACCAGGCGAAGATCGGCGACGGCCTGTACGCGCGCGGCGTACTGCTGCCGGACGGGATCCTCGCGGCCGAGGCGATCTGGGTGAACATCGTCAACCTGACCGTCGCGATCACGTCGATCAGCCGCAGCGGCGTGGGCTTCGACCACCACGGGCAGAAGGTCGTCGGCCACGTGCGGACCGGTACGACGGCGGCCGTGTACAACGGGACGCCCGCGGTGTCGGACCTGTCGATGCTCGAGGTCGGCCGGCACGCCCAGGTGATCGGCGCCTGGCGTCCCGGCACCAACGAGATCGACATCGCCACGATCTACACGTCGAACTGACATGAGTACCGCACAGCCGCTGCTGATCGGCTTGATACTCCTGTGGTCCGCCTACGCCAAGTTCAGGTCCCCCGACCAGGCAGACCGCACCGCCCTCCCCCGCCTAGTAGGGGAATCCCGAGCCAAACCCGCCTACCTAGCTGTTGCCGCCATCGAGACACTCATCGCCTCCGCCCTTCTCCTACCACCCTTCTGGGCAATCGAGGCCTTCGCCGTCAGCGCACTGTCCGTCGGCTTCGTCGCCTTCCTCACCTACTCGAAGATCGTCGTACCCGAGGCCTCCTGCGGCTGCGCGGGAAGTCCGCCAAACCCGTCGGCACCCGCGCCATCGCCCGCGCATCGTTGCTCCTGGCAACATCGATCGCGGCGACGTTCGCCACCGCCGGCTGGTGGACCGCCGGACGGTGGTTGCCCTTACTGGTCGTGGAAGCGGCAGCGTTCGCGATGCTGTCCGCCGAACTCGACCGCTACTGGCTGCTCCCGCTCCGCCGGTTCCGCACCCGCCTCAGCCACCCCTATGCCGGCACGGCGTCCGGCACCACCCCACTCGCCGCCACCCAGCGACGGGTACTGCTCAGCCCGGCCTACCGCGCGGTCGACGGGCTGCTGCGTTCCGACATCCACGACTACTGGGACGAGGACGACTGGCGGTTCGTGAGCTACGCCGCCCGGTACGACGGGCGCCGCGCGACCGCGGTGTTCGCCGTACCGCACCAGGACTCCACGCCGGAGTCGATCCGCGTCGCCCTCGTCGACGACGCGGGATTGACGGTGTATCGGCCGATCATGCTGGCGACGACCGGATAGGCGGACCGCCAGGCCATCACAAATCGCACCCTCGCCGCTCCCGGCACGCTCGTCGTGCCGGGAGCGGCGCTGTTGTGATGGCCTGGCGGTCCGGGCTGTTGACAGCGGCCATTATCGTTAGGAAGCTTTCCTAATAGTTACGTGCACCTCCTCCGCCCCGGACAATCCAGGAGACCCGCATGACATCCCGCCTGTTCGCGGCGGCGATCGCGCTCGCCGCCGGCGCGCTCACGCTGACCGCGCTCCCCTCCGCCACCGCCGCGTCCACCGACTACCAGGCCGAGGACGCGGCCATCTCCCAAGGCGTCGTCGAGTCCAACCACACCGGCTACACCGGCACCGGCTTCGTCAACTACGACAACGTCGCCGGCGGGTACGTCGAGTGGACCGTCAACGCCCCGGCCGGCCCGGCCGACGTCACGCTGCGGTATGCGAACGGTACGACGGCCACCCGCGCACTGGACTTCACCGTCAACGGGCAGCCCGGCGCCGTCGGCATCACGTTCCCCGGCACCGGCGCGTGGACGACCTGGAAGACCAAGACTGTCCGCCTCCAGCTCACCGCCGGTACGAACAAGATCCGCGCCCGCGCGACCAGCGCCGACGGCGGACCGAACGCCGACAAGCTGACCGTGACACCGACCACCGACGACACCACTCCCCCGTCGGCCCCCGGAAACCTGACCGTCGGCGACCTGAAGCCGAACGCCGCGACCTTCCACTGGACCGCCGCCACCGACAACGTCGGCGTGGTCCGGTACGAGATCAACCGCGGCGGCAACGTCCTGAAGGTTGTCGACGGCAACACCTTGTCGGCGACGGTGGACACGTTGACGCCGAACACTGCGTACGACATCTCGGTCGGCGCGTTCGACGCCGCGGGCAACGCCTCGCAGCAGAGCAATGTGGTCACGTTCACGACACCGGGCAGCGGGGACACGCAGCCGCCGACGGTTCCGGGGAACCTGCGTTCGACCGGGCTGACCGCGAACAGTGTGTCGCTGGCGTGGAACGCGTCCACCGACAACAGCGGCACCATCGAGGCGTACGACGTCTACCAGGGCTCGACGAAGGTCGCGTCGACCGGTTCGCTGACCACGACGGTGACCGGGCTGACCGCGAACACGGACTACACCTTCACCGTGCAGGCGCGGGACCCGGACGGGAACTCGTCGGCGCCGAGCAACGCGGTGACCGTCCGTACGTCGGCGAGCGGCAGCGGCGGGATCCCGGCGTACGACAAGGACATCGCGAAGGTCGACCTCGGGTGGAGCGTGGCGTTCCTGCCGGACGGGTCCGCGCTGGTCACCGAACGGGACCGGTTCGAGGTCCTGCGGGTGACACCGAGCGGGCAGAAGACGACGCTCGGGAAGGTGCCGGGCGTGGTGACCACCGACGGTGAGGGCGGTCTGCTCGGGGTCGCGCTGTCGCCGAACTTCGCCACCGACCACTGGGTGTACTTCTACCACACGGCCTCCGGCGACAACCGGATCGTGCGGATGAAGTACGAGAACGGCACGCTCGCCACCACGTCCTCGCCGGTACTCACGGGGCTCGCGAAGAACCGGTACCACAACGGCGGGCGGATCGCGTTCGGGCCGGACGGGAAGCTGTACGCGACCGTTGGTGACGCCAAGAACTCCGGGAACGCGCAGAACAAGAACTCGCTGAACGGCAAGATCCTGCGGATGAACCCGGACGGCACCGCGCCGAGCGACAACCCGTTCTACAGCAGCGGCGGGAACGCGCGGTACGTGTGGAGCTGGGGACACCGCAACCCGCAGGGGCTGGCGTGGGACTCGCGCGGGCAGCTGTGGGCGTCGGAGTTCGGCGAGAACAGCCAGGACGAGCTGAACCTGATCCAGAAAGGCGGCAACTACGGCTGGCCGGCCTGCGAAGGGACGATCGGGGACTGCGGCGGGTACGTCGCGCCGAAGCGCACCTGGCCGACGTCGCAGGCCGGACCGAGCGGGATCGCGATCGTCAACGACTGGATCTACATCGCCGGCGTCACCGGTGAGCAGTTGTGGGTCACGAAGATCAACTCGGCCGGCAACGGCGTCGGCACCCCACAGGCCGTCTTCTCCGGGCGCTGGGGCCGCCTCCGCAGCGTCACCCACTCGCCCGACGGCGGGCTCTGGCTGACCACCACCAACAACGACAAGAACGGCGGCACACCGTCGACGATCGACAACCTGATCGTCCGGCTGAAGTTCTCCTAGGCGGCACCGAGCACGCGATCGAGGATTCGGTCGAGCAGGCGGAGGGCGTGCGGCTCGTCCAGCTGGTCGAGCAGCATCTCCGCCTGCAGGCCGAACGCGAACGCGATCAGCAGTTCCGCGTCCGCGAACGCGTCGTCGGACGTCGTCGCCGGGTCCGCGCCGAGGATCGACGCGAGCAGCGACTCCAGCGCGGGGTCCGCCGTACGGGCGATCTCCTGCAGTTGCGGGTCGGTGAGGAAGCGGACGAAGTACGCCGACTGGACGACGTACCGGCGGCGGCGGTCCTCGTCGAGGGGCAGCAGCTCCAGCAGGATCGCGCGGACCAGTTCGCGCGTGGAGATGTCGTTGCCCAGGGCCCCAATGCGTTGCCGGGCGGTCGACTCGGCGTCCTCGTTGAGGATCTCGAGGGCGGCGAGCAGGAGGGCCGTGCGGTTGCCGAAGTAGTACTGGACGAGGCGCATGGAGACGCCGGCCTCGTCGGCGACCTGCCGGAGCGTGACCGCCTCCAGCCCGACCCGCCCGGCGAGCCGCCACACCGCCTCGGCGATCTGTCGCCGCCTTCGGGACTTGTTCTCCTCGCTCGCCATGCACTCCTCCGGTTCTTGGTGCGATCGTATCAAAACATGCTATGGTGCGATCGCATCAAGAATCTCGGGGAAGGAACTGACTGACATGTGGACCGGTGTACTCGTGGCGGCGATGATCGTGGCGGCGATCGGTGGTCAGGGCGCGATCCGCCTACTGATCGACCACCACGACCGCGGCCTGACGAACTGGCTTCCAGGCGGCTTCACCGGCGCCCTCGTCGCCGACCTCGCCCTGCTGGCCGCCGGCCTGACCTTTGCCGCCATCGCCGACGCCCACCGCCCCAAGACCGAACCCAAATGACCCCCCGCCACCTACTCCCCCTACTCACCGCAATCGCCACCGCAGCAGCCCCACCCGTCCCCGCACCCCCGGCACAGCCGACCGGAGCACCTCACTCCGCCAACACAGCACCCGCGTCCCACACGCCCACACCCCCAACCGCAGCTCTCCCCACCCGGGCCGCGCTCGCAGGTGGCGGGGCGCCTGCCGGCGCGACGGCAGGCGCCCGTCGGGCAACGCTGGCCGGAACGGCGACACCCGCCGATCGCACGACATTCGCCGGAACGGCGGCACCCGCCCGCGCGACAACGCTCGCCGGAACGGCGGCACCTGCCCGTGGGACAACGCTCGCCGGTGGGACGACATCCGCTGGGACGGCGGCGTCCGCCCGTGCGACAACGCTCGCCGGAACGGCGGCACCTGCCCGTGGGACAACGCTCGCCGGTGGGACGACATCCGCTGGGACGGCGGCGTCCGCCCGTGCGACAGCGCTCGCGGGTGGGGCGACGTTTGGCGGGAGGGCGGGGTTTGGGGAGGGGGTGGGTGTGGATGGGGTGGCGGGTGGGGGTCGGGTGGTGGTGCGGGTTGGGGAGGGGGTTTTGCGTGGGGTGGAGGATGCGGCCAGCGTGCGGTTTCTTGGGGTGCCGTTTGCTGGGGGTGGGCGGTGGCAGGCTCCTCGGCCTGCGGCGCGGTGGAAGGGAGTGCGGGCCGCGGATCGAGCCGGTGCGGTGTGTGAGCAGGATCCGAGAACGCTTGAGCCGGGGGCGACGGCGAGCGAGGACTGTTTGTACTTGAACGTGACTGCGCCCCGGCGGCCCGCCGGCAAACCGCGGCCTGTGATCGTCTACATCCACGGCGGCGGCTTCGTGCAGGCCAGCGGTTCGTACCTCGACGCGCGACGGATGGCGGTTCTCGGCGACGTCGTCGTGGTGACGCCCAACTACCGCCTCGGCATCTTCGGCAACCTCGCGCTCCCCGGCATGCCCGAGGTCAACCTCGGCCTGCAGGACCAGCTCGCCGCGCTCCGCTGGGTCCAGCGGAACATCCGCGCGTTCGGCGGCGACCCTACGAACGTCACCCTGTCCGGCGAATCCGCCGGCGCGCTGAGTACCTGCACCCACCTCGCCTCCCCCGCGGCCGCGGGCCTGTTCGCGAAGGCGATCATCTCCAGCGGGTCCTGTACGACGTCGTACGCCCCGTACTCCATCGACAGCCACATCCCCGTCGAGGTCACCACCTGGAACGACCGTACGACGACCAACGCCATGGGTACCGCCACCGCGAAGTCCCTCGGCTGCACCGACGAACGGACCGCCCTCAGCTGCCTCCGCCGCCTCCCGGCGAGCCGGCTCGTGCCGTTGACGAGCCAGTTCGGCCTGCTCTCGATCGGTACGCCGACCGTCCCGCAGGCACCGTCCACCCACCTCCGTGCCGCCTGGGCCCGCCACATCCCGGTACTCGCCGGCAACACCGCCGACGAACACCTCAGCTGGATCCTCCCGGCGTACCCGCACGCGACCGCGACGACGTACCGCCAGCTGCTCCGGTCCAGCTTCGGCGACCACGCCGCGGCCGTCCGACGCGAGTACCCGCTGACGAACTACCGGTCGCCGATCGTTGCCCTGGGCCACATCTACTCGGACCGCAACTGGATCTGCCGCACCGCCGAGGCGCAGCGGGTGTACGCCCGGACCGCGCCGACGTGGACCTACCTGTTCGCCGATCCGGAGGCGCCGACGATCGACGGCACCGTCGTACCGCGTCCGTCGACGCCGCACGGATCGGACGTCGCGTACACGTTCCCGGACCCGGCGATCCCGCTCACCCGGGCGCAACGCGCGGTCGGCGATCGCTTCATCCGCGCGTGGACGACGTTCGCCCACACAGGCACACCGGCCGCGAACTGGCCGGCCACGCAGGCCTATCAGTTCGCCCCACGAGACAGCCGGGCCGACCTCGACACAACGCACCACTGCACCTTCTGGCGCACCGTCAACTAACTCAGCACGAACTGCCCGCACTCCGGATGGAACGCGGCGGCACGCTGGACCGCTTCGGGCAGCGGTACGTCGTACGCGCGCAGGAAGAAGAAGTTGGTGACGAACGCGAGCGCGGCCGTACCGTCGGGAGCGTCGCTGGGCGCGATGTAATGCGCTGCGCCGGCGGCATGGAAGGCGGGAGCGAGCCGACCGGTTTCGCAGCCGAGGTTGATGATCGTCTTGCCGGCGAGCTGACCGTGCGTACGTAGGTCGTCGGCGGTGATCGGTGGTTCTTCGGGGACGAGGATCGTGCCGTCGTCGCCGTGGCAGGAGAGTACGACGGTGTCGTCGGTGGGGAGGTCGCCGGCGAGGAGTTTGGCGAGTTCGGTGCGGGAGCCGATCCAGTGGGTGGTGGTGCGGTAGTTGAGGCCTTCCAGGGTGGCGCGGACGGCGTTCGCCTCCAGGGCGTCGCCGAGGGCGATGATCGTGAGGTTGGATTTCGCGACGTACGGGATCATCGGGCGCGGCCGAAGTCGGCGTACGCCGGGATGCCGGTGGTGAGGGCGTGTTCGGCGGCCGTCAGGCGGCGGGTCATCGAGGGGCGGAGGTGCGGGGCCGCCTCGGTGAGGGTGAGGAAGTGGTACGCGCGGGCCTCGGTGGGGTCGAGCGTGAGGGCGGGCGCGTCGAGGACGCCGCCGTCGAACACGAACGCGAGCGCGTCGGACCACGGGCCGAGCGCGGGGACCCAGTCGACGACCAGCAGGCGGCCGATCTCCAGGGCGAGGCCGATCTCCTCCTCGACCTCGCGGCAGCACGCCTCGTACGGCGACTCGTCGTACTCGACGATGCCGCCCGGGATGTCGAGCGTCGGCTTGTACGTCGGCTCCAGGAACAGGATGCGCCCGGCCCGGTCCCGGATCAGCGCACCCCCGGCGGCGGTCTTCCGCGGCATCCGCGCGGCGATCCCAGGGTTGAACTCCTTCTCCGGCTCACCCTCGGCAGCAAGATCACTCTGTCGGTCCACCGGTCTAGTGTCACCCGAGAAGGAGGTACAACGATGCTTCGAGGACGATCCGCGAAGGGGCACTGGTTCGGAACGGTGGTCGACGCACCGGATCCGCAGGCACTCGGCTTGTTCTACCACCAGGTGCTCGGCTGGGAGATCCACCGGAACGAACCGAACGAGTTCGTGCTGGCCGTGCCGGGGAACTCTGAGACCTACCTGTCGTTCCAGCCGCAGACATCGGCGCCGTGGGCGCGGCCCGTCTGGCCGGCGGCCGAGGGACAGCAGCAGATGATGATGCATCTGGATATCGAGGTCGGTGAGCTGGAGACGGCTGTGGAGCACGCAGTGGAGCTCGGCGCTACGCTTGCCGACTTCCAGCCGCAGCCGAACGTTCGGGTGCTGTTCGACCCGGCCGGGCATCCGTTCTGTCTCTACACCTGATCGAGGCGGCGGGTCATCCAGATCGAGTTGCCGCGCTCGGCGTCCTCCGTGACGCGACCGCTGTTCTTGAAGCCGAGCTTCTCCAGCACGCGGAACGATGGTGCGTTCCACTCGCGGACGGTCGCCCACAGACGCTTGCGACCGGTTCGGGCGGCCGCCTCCAGCACGGCCCGGGCCGCCTCTGTGGCGTACCCGTGGCCGTGGGCTCGCTGCGCCAGTTCGTACGCGATCTCGGGCTCGTCGTACGTCGCCTGTCCGACGGTGAGGCCGCAGTACCCGAGGAACTCGCCCGTACTCCGCAGTTCGATCGGGAGCAGGCCCAACCCGGGGTCCGCGGCGAGCGGGTTGTCCGTCAGCCAGCCGCGGATGACCTCGACCGTCGGGTTGCCGTCGGCATCGATCCGGCGCAGGGCACGGTGGTCGCGTTCGGCCCAGAGCGCGCGGTAGTCCTCGGCGTCGGACGGGCGCCAGCGGCGCAGGGACAGGCGTTCGGTGGTCAGCTCCGCCGGGAAGTCGTCGTACACGTGGTCAATCTAGTTCCCGTTGATCAGGATTCGAGAAGCGCCCAGGGTGCTGGGCTCGTAGTGTTCTGAGCAACGACGAAACGAGAGGCACTCCGATGGCATCCACGAAGAAGCAGTCCTACACCGGGTTCACCAAAGCCGAGCAGGACGCGATGAAGGAGCACGCGAAGGACCTGAAGAGCACCCAGGACCCGGCCGTCGCGCAGGCCGAGAAGATCGCCGCGATGGCGGACGCGGACCGCGCGATCGCCGAGCGGCTGAACGAGCTGATCCTCGAGGCGGCGCCGGAGCTGAGCCCGAAGCTCTGGTACGGGATGCCCGGCTGGGCGCTGGACGGCAAGCTGATCTGCTTCTTCCAGGACGCCGCGAAGTTCAAGTACCGGTACGCCACGCTCGGTTTCAGCGACAAGGCGCAGCTGGACGACGGCGACCTGTGGCCGACGTCGTACGCGCTGACACAGCTCACCCCGGCGCTCGAGAAGCAGATCGTTGCCCTGGTCAAGAAGGCGATCGGCTGACCGTGACCGATCCGGTGGCGGAGGCGTTCGCGGTACTCGTCGGCGGGGGCCTCGCCCGGCGCGAGCTCGACCGCGGCGGGCGCATGCTGAGGTGGGTCGAGGCCGGGAGCGGTACGCCGGTGGTGCTCGAGGCCGGGGCGATGTCGCCGGTGGTGTCGTACGCCGCGGTGTTCCGGGAACTGGCGACCGATCATCGGGTGATCGCGTACGACCGCGCCGGGTACGGCGTGAGCGATCCCGCTCCGCTGAGCGTCGAACTCCAGGTCGGCGATCTCGTCGCACTGCTCGACGAAGTAGGTCCCGCGGTGCTGGTAGGCCACAGCTGGGGCGGCCTGCTCGCACAGCTCGCAACCTGGGAGCGCCCCGACCTGATCCGCGGCCTCGTCCTCCTGGACCCGTCCCACGAGTCTTTCTGGGACAACGCCGACCCGATGCCACACCCGGACCGAACCAAACCACCAACAACCAACCCACACCACCAAGAACTCCTCGAAGCAGCCCACGAACTGGCCGCAGACATCACCCGCAGCATCTCCCCACCCACCAACCCCGCCACCGCAGGCTCGGACGACAACATCACCACCCCGCCGAGCGACACCGGCTCCGCCGGCAGTAGGTCGGTGGGGAGCGGCGCCGCCGCCGGGTCAGGGAATGCCGGCTGTAGGTCGGTGGGGAGCGACGCCGCCGCCAGGGCAGGGAATGCCGGCTCCGCCGGCAGTAGGTCGGTGGGGAGCGGCGCCGCCGCCGGGTCAGGGAATGCCGGCTGTAGGTCGGTGGGGAGCGACGCCGCCGCCGGGTCAGGGAGTGTCGGTGCCGGAGAGCTGGTGGGGGGTGTGCCGGTGATCGGTGGTTTGGATTTGGTGGGGGCTTGTCTTTCCTATGTGGAGACGGACGAGCAGTTGTTTACCTACTTGGACGAGTTGCCGATGGTGCTGGACAGTGTTGGTGAGTTGCGGGAGCGGCGGGGGCGGGGGACCTGGACGGGGCTTCCTGTTGTGTTGTTGACGGCTACCAAGGGGCGGGCGGTTGAGTGGACGCCTCGGGTGATTGCGGTGCAGGAGCAGTTGGCGGTGGAGTGCAAGGGGCGGCATCAGGTGGTGCCGGAGTCGGGGCATTACCTGCAGATCGACGTGCCGGAGCTTGTGATCGCCTGTGTACGGGAGGTAGGCACCTGAGCGCGTGGCAAAATCTGCCGGGTGTGGATCGGGATGCTGGGGCCGTTCGAGGTACGGGCCGACGACGGGAGCGCCGTCGACGTACCCGGGGCGCGCCTGCGTGGGCTGCTGATCGCGTTGGCGCTCGACGCCGGGCGGGTGGTGCCGAAGGCGACGCTGGTCGACTGGATCTGGGGTGAGCAGCCGCCCGCGGACGCGGCGAACGCCCTCCAGCGCCTCGTCTCCCGCCTGCGCAAACTCCTCCCGGTCGAGGGCCACACGGACGGCTATCGCCTGCGGGTCGACCCGGACAGCGTCGACGCGCTCCGCTTCGAACGGCTCCTGACCCGCGCCCGCACCGACCAGAACCCGCAGGGCGTCCACCTGCTCCGCGAAGCCCTCGCCCTCTGGCGCGGCCCCGCGATGCAGGACATCGGCCTCACCGAGAGCGGCGCGTTCGACGCCGCCGTGACCCGCCTCGACGGCCTCCGGCTGGCCGCGACGGAGGACCGGTACGACGCCGAGATCACGCTCGGCAACGGCGCCGACCTGGTCACCGAGCTGACCGACCTGGTCACCGCGCACCCGGTCCGCGAACGCCTGGTCGCCGCCCTGATGCGCGCGCTGGTCGCCTCCGGCCGCGACACCGAGGCGCTGCGCGTGTCCGAGCGAACCCGCGAGACCCTCGCCGACGAGCTCGGTGTCGACCCGTCCCCCGAGCTGTCCGCGCTGCACGTCGCGCTGCTCCGCGGCGAGCTGGTACGCCGGGACGAGAAGCGCAACACCAACCTGCGCGAGGAGCTCACGACATACGTCGGCAAGGACGCGGACATCGCCGCCGTCCGCGACCTGGTCGCCGGGCACCGCCTGACCAGCCTGATCGGGCCGGGCGGCTCCGGCAAGACCCGGCTCGCGACCGAGACCGCCCGGACGATGCTGGGTGATCTGCCCGACGGCGCGTGGATGGTCGAGCTGGCGGCGATCGGCGCCGACGGGGACGTGGCGCAGGCGACGCTCGGCGCGCTGGCGCTGCGGGACGCGCTGCTCGGCGACGTACCGGAGGCGGACCCGACGGACCGGGTGATCGCCGCCGTCCGGGAGCGGTCGATGCTGCTGATCCTGGACAACTGCGAGCACGTGATCGAGGCGGCGGCGACGTTCGCGCACCGCGTGCTCGGCGAGTGCCCGCGGCTGCGGGTGCTGGCCACCAGCCGGGAGCCGCTCGGGATCACCGGCGAGGCGTTGTGGCCCGTCGTACCGTTGGCGCTCCCAACGGAGACGGCGGATCCGGCCGAGATCGGCGCGTCCCCGGCGGTCCGGCTGCTGCAGGACCGGGCGAGCGCCGTCCGCGCGGATCTCGCGTCGGACCCGGCGACGATGGCCCGGATCTGCCGCGCGCTGGACGGGATGCCGCTGGCGATCGAGCTGGCCGCGGCGCGGTTGCGGACGATGTCGCTGGAGCAGCTGGCGAACCGGCTGGACGACCGGTTCCGGTTGCTGACCGGCGGGAGCCGTACGGCGCTCCCCCGGCATCGCACGCTGCGGGCGGTGATCGACTGGAGCTGGGAGCTGCTGTCCGACCTGGAACGGTCGGTACTGCGGCGGCTGTCCGTGTTCGCCGGCGGCGCCAACCTGGAAGCGGCCGAGCAGGTCTGCGCGGGCGGCGAGGTCGAGTCGTGGGAGGTGCTCGACCTGCTGACCGCGTTGACCGAGAAGTCGCTGGTCGTCACCACGGACGACCAGCGGTACCGGCTGCTCGGCACGATCAAGGAGTACGCGCAGCAGCGGCTGGAGGAGGCGGGCGAGACCGACGCGACCCGCCGTACCCATCTCGGCTACTTCACCGAGCTGGTCGAGACCGCGGACCCGCACCTGCGCCGTACCGAACAGCTGGCCTGGCTGGCGATCCTCGAGCCCGACCACGACAACATCGCCGCCGCGATGCGGGGCGCGCTGACCGCCGGTGAGGCCGTCGGTGCGATGCGGCTGGCCGCGGCGGCGGGCTGGTACTGGTGGTTCGCCGGGCACAAGGTCGAGGGCAACGAGTTCCTGCTCGCGGCGCCCGCGCTGCCGGGCGACGTACCGGACGACACCCGGGCCGTGGTGTACGCGTTCGTCACCGGGATCATGACGTCTGGCCGCGGGCGGGACGAGTACGACGCGGAGGACTGGATCCGGAAGGCGGCCGAGATCAGCCGGCGGATCGACAACCCGCACCCGGCCGTGACGATGTCGCAGGCGCTGGAACGGCTGCTGGAGGGGCCGGACCAGTTCGTGACGGCGTTCGAGGACCTGCTGACCGACGACGATCCGTGGGTACGGGCGCTGGCGCGGCTGCAGACCGGGAAGATGCGGATCATGCTCGGCGACGGCGACCCCGGCGCGGACGAGGCGCTGGCGGCCGCGCTGGAGGAGTTCCGCGCGATCGGTGAGCGCTGGGGGATGTCGTTCGCGCTGACCGAACTGGCGGACCGGGTCGCCGTGCGCGGTGATTTCGCCGCCGCCTGCGCGTACTACGAGCAGGCGATCGCGGTCGCGGCGGAGGTCGGCGCGACCGAGGACGTCGTACGGATGCGGTCGCGGCAGGCACAGCTGTACTGGCTGGCCGGCGACGAGGACGCGAGTACGGCGGCGATGGCCGAGGCGCAACGGAAGGCGGAACGGGTCGCCTGGCCGGAGGCGCTGGTCGAGCTGGCGTTGTACAAGGCGGAGCTCGCGTACTGGAAGGGCGACCTGGCGGAGGCGCGCCGGCAGCTCACCCAGGCGACTACCTTGCTCGGCCGCGAGGCGGAACGGGCGAATCTGCGGGCCACGCTCGAGGACCGGCTCGGCTACCTGGCGACGGATCTCGACGAAGTACGCAAGCACCGCGGCGCGGCGTACCAGGCGGCGATGGAGGGCGGGCACCTGCCTGGGATCGCGCAGACGCTGGTCGGGATCGCGGATCTCGCGCTGCGGACCGGCCAGGACGAGCAGGCCGCCCGGCTGCTCGGCGCGAGCGCCGCCGTCCGCGGGCTGCCGGACCGGTCGAACCCGAACGTCGACCGGATCGAGCAGGAAACGCGCCGGCGCCTCGGTGACACGAGGTTCACCGAGGCGTCCGACGAGGGCAGGCAGGCGAGCTGGCGAGAGCTGGCCGAGGTCACGCTCGCTTCTTGAACGTCGAGGTCGCCCAGACGTACCCGACGACCGCGATCCCGAGGCACCACGCGAACGCGGCGATCAGGTCACCGGTGTGCGGTGCGCCGTTCAGCAGGCCGCGCAGCGACTCGATGATCGGCGTGAACGGCTGGTACTGCGCGAACTGCTTGACGCCCGGGCCCATCTTGTCGGCGGGCACGATCGCGCTGCTGAAGAACGGCAGCATCACCAGCGGCACCGAGGCGAGTCCGGCGGTCTCCGGGCTCTTCGCGAACAGCCCGAGCGCGACGGTCAGCCACGCGGTCGCGACCCCGAGCAGTACGACGAGGCCGATCACGCCGAGCCACTGCGCGAAGCTCGCCGACGGGTCGAAGCCGAGCGCGAACGCGACGCCGATGATCGCGGCGATCGCGATCAGGTTGGTCAGCACGCTGGCGATCACGTGCCCGGTGAGGACCGCGCCGCGCGGCACGTCCATCACCTTGAAGCGGTTGATGATGCCCTTGGTCATGTCGGAGTTCACCGCGGTCGCGACGGCGCCGAGCCCGTAGCAGACCGCCAGCAGGAGCATGCCGGGCGTCGCGTAGTCGACGTACGGGACGCCGACGCTGAACGCGTCGCCGAGCATGTAGACGAACATCAGCATCACCACGACCGGCATCAGGACCGCGTTGAAGACCGACGTCGGGTTCCGGGCGATGTGCTTGAGGTTGCGGCGCAGCATCACCATCGAGGGGTTCTTCATTTCGCTACTACCTCCGTGGTGTCGTGGCCGGTCAGGGCCAGGAAGACGTCGTCGAGATCAGGGGTGTTGACGGAGAACTCGCCGGCGTTCAGCGAGTACTCGTCGAGGCGGTCGAGCAGTGCGCGGACGGAACTGGTGCCGCCGTCGCTGGGGACGCGCAGCGTGAGCGCGTCGTCGTCGCGGGTCGAGTCCGGGAAGATCCGGGCGGCCATGTCCAGGTCCGCGACCGAGTCGAAGCGGAACCGGACGTGCGTGCCGGGCAGCTGCCGCTTCAGCTCGTCCGGGGTGCCCTGGGCAACCAGCCGGCCCTTGTCCAGCACCGCGATCCGGTCGGCCAGCTGGTCGGCCTCGTCGAGGTACTGCGTGGTGAGGAAGATGGTCACGCCGTCGGCCAGCAGCTCGCGGATGATCGTCCACATCGTCCGCCGGCTGCGCGGGTCGAGACCCGTGGTCGGCTCGTCGAGGAAGATCAGCTGCGGGTTGCCGACCAGCGTCATCGCCAGGTCGAGCTTGCGGCGCATGCCGCCGGAGTACGTCGCCGCGGTCTTGTCGGCCGCCTCGGTCAACTCGAAGCGCTCGAGCAGATTGTCGACGATCCGCTTGTCGGCAGTCACCGGGCTGAGGTCCACCATCAGCTGGAGGTTCTCGCGCCCGGTGAGCAGCTCGTCGACGGCCGCGAACTGCCCGGTCACGCCGATCGCCGACCGGACCGCCTTGGCGTCGGAAACGACGTCGTGCCCGGCGACCCGGACCGTGCCGCCGTCCGCCTTGATCAGAGTGGTCAGAACGTGCACCGTTGTGGTCTTGCCGGCCCCGTTCGGGCCCAACAGCGCGAAGACGGTACCCGCGGGAACATCGAAGTCGATGCCGTCGAGTACGGTCTTGTCACCGAATGCCTTGCGCAGTCCTGTGACCGCGATCGCCGAAGTTGTCATGGGACCACCATCCGAGGGGCCCCTGACACGCACCTGACACGCCGCCTACACGTGTCAGCGTCATCCTGACGCCGGTGTCACCTCCGCGGCGAGCGAGGCGAGCAGGCGGATCTTCTCGGCGGAGGGTGAGCCGGGTTCGGCGGTGTAGAGCATCAGGATCAGGCCGGGTTCGGCGGTGACGGCCAGTTCTTCGTACGCGAGGGTGAGGTCGCCGACCTCGGGATGGCGGAAGCGTTTCGTGCCGGTGCCATGGGTGCGGACGTCGTGCGAGCCCACAGCCGGCGGAAGGTCTCGCTCTGGGTGGACAGTTCGCCGACCAGGTCCTGCAGGGCGCGGTCGTGCGGGTCGCGGCCGGCCTCGGCGCGCATGATCGCGACGCACATCTGCGCGAACAGGTCCCAGTCCGGGTAGAAGTCCCGCGACGCCGGATCGAGGAACTGGAACCTGGCGAGATTCGGCGTCCGGCCGCCTTCGCCGATCACCGGTGAGTAGAACACCCGGCCGAGGGCGTTGGTGGCGAGCAGGTCCTGCCCGGGGTTGCGGACGAACGCGATGCCGTCGGTGATCGCCTCGAGCGCCCAGTGCAGGCTGGCCCGCGACGTGGTCTGCGCGGTTGTCCGGCGGCGGGGCCGGCCGGAGGTCGGGATGCCGTCGGCCGCGCGGGCGAGGTCGAGCAGGTGCGCGCGTTCGGTGTCGTCCAGCCGGAGTGCCTGCGCGATCGCCTCGAGGACCGCGGACGATGCTCCGGCGATCGCTCCGCGTTCGAGTTTGGCGTAGTACTCGATGCTGACCCCGGCCAGCATCGCGACCTCGCTGCGCCGCAGGCCGGGGACGCGCCGCTGACCGACCACCGGGAACCCGACGTCGGACGGCGTCAGCTTCGCCCGCCGCGAGGTCAGGAACTCCCGCACCTCGGCCCTGTTGTCCATGCCATCGACAGTACCGGCGACCACGCCGCCGAGGGATGTACTGCTGGTACACCCCACAAGCGGGCCTTCTTCGCCGTCGCTCCGGGCGCTTGCATGGAACCGCGAGCGATGCCGAGAGGAACCCGATGAGCCTGACCGCCGAGCGAGACACCCGCAGCGGGGCCGTACTGACCGTGACCGTGCTGAGTGCCGTCGTACTGATCACCGCGATCGCCCCGCTGGCCACCGACATGTACGTCCCGGCGTTCCCGCTCGTCGCCCGCGACCTCGACGCCGGCGCCTCCGAAGTACAGCTGACGCTGACCACCTTCTTCGTCGGCATGGCGCTCGGCCAACTGCTCGGCGGCCCGGTCTCGGACCGGACCGGTCGCCGGCGTCCGCTCCTGGTGTCGCTCGCCGTACTGACCTTGGCGTCGGCGCTGTGCGCGTTCAGCCCGTCGATCGGCCTGCTGATGCTCGCCCGGCTGGTCCAGGGGTTCAGCGGCGGCTGGGCGATGGTCATCGCGCGTTCGGTCGTCGTGGACCTGACCTCGGGGGCGCGGCTGGTCCGGACGCTCAACCTGGTCTCCGGAATCGCCGGCGTCGCACCGATCGCCGGACCGCTGGTCGGCGCGGCCGTCCTGCAGCTGTCGCACTGGCGCGTGTCGTTCTGGATCGTCGCCGCGCTGGCGGCGCTGATGGTCGTGACGGTCGCGCTCGGTGTACCGGAAACGCTCCGGCGCCCCGGTACGCCGCCGCGCTGGTCGGGTCAGGTACTGCGGAACCGCGCGTTCACCGCCTACCTGGTCGTGTTCGCGTTCTCGATGGGCACGATCTTCGCGTACGTCGCGACGTCGGCGTTCGTGCTGCAGTCGATGAACGGCCTCTCCCCCGTGATGTACTCCGTCGACTTCGCGGTCAACGCGGTCGGCCTGACCGTCGCCACGCTGATCGCCGCCCGGCTGGCCGATCGGGTGCCGACGCGAACCGTCGTCGGCGTGGGCCTGATCGCGACCGCCGTAGCAGGCGTGGCGCTGCTGGCCGGCGCGGTCTGGTTCGGCATGCCGCTCCCGGTCGCACTGGCCGGGTTCTTCGTCCTGATGACCGCCCAGGGCTTCATCGGCCCGAACGCCGGGGCACTGGCCTCGGCGCAGGTCCCCGACCATCCCGGTACCGGCTCGGCGCTGCTCGGGTTCCTGCAGTGGTGCATGGCCGGCGTTGTCGCCCCGCTCGCGGGCCTCGGCGGCGAGCGTACCGCCGTACCGATGGCGGCCATCGTGCTCGCCCTGACCACCTTTTCCCTGCTTGCTCTCAACACCTGTCAGAAAGGTTCCCTCCCATGCGTGGAGTCATGATGTACGGCCCCGGCGACGTTCGCGTCGAGGACCGTCCCGATCCGGTCGTCGAACTGCCGACCGACGCAGTCATCCGGCTGAGCGCGACCTGCGTCTGCGGCTCCGACCTGTGGCCGTACCGCGGCCACGACACGCTGGACGGGCCGGCGCCGATGGGCCACGAGTACGTCGGTGTCGTCGAGCAGATCGGGTCCGCGGTGACCACCGTGAAGCCCGGCGACTTCGTGATCGGCTCGTTCTTCGCGTCCGACGACACCTGCGAGATCTGCCGCGCCGGGTACCAGTCGCGCTGCGTCCACGCCGTACCGATGGGGGCCATCGGCACCCAGTCCGAGCTGGCCAGGGTACCGCTCGCGGACGGCACGCTCGTCGCCGTACCGGGCACACCCGACGCCGAGCTGATCCCTTCGTTCCTCGCCGCGTCGGACGTCCTCGGGACCGGCTGGTTCGCCGCCGTCGCCGCCGCGGCCGGTCCGGGCAAGACGGTCGCGGTCGTCGGCGACGGGGCGGTCGGTCTGCTCGGTGTGCTCGCCGCCAGGCAGCTCGGCGCCGAACGGATCATCGCGATGAGCCGGCACGAACCGCGCCAGCAGTTGGCGCTCGAGTACGGCGCGACCGACATCGTCACCGAACGCGGGGACGAGGGCGTCGCCCGGATCAAGGAACTCACCGGCGGGTACGGCGCGCACAGCGTCATCGAGGCGGTCGGCACCCAGGAGTCCATGCTGCAGGCGATCCGCGCGACCCGCGCCGGCGGCCATGTCGGATACGTTGGTGTCGCCCACGAGGTGAGCCTGCCCGGCGACGAGCTGTTCTTCTCCGGCGTGCACCTGCACGGCGGACCCGCGCCCGTCCGCCAGTACCTGCCGACGCTGATCGACCTGATCACCCGCCGCGCGATCGACCCCGGCAAGGTCTTCGACCTCAGCGTTCCGCTGGAGGACGCAGCCAAGGCCTACGACGCGATGGACCAACGCCAGGCGATCAAGGCACTGCTGCAGCCTTAAGGAATCAGCAGTAGTTTCCCGGTCGTACGGCGGGACTCGAGGTCGCGGTGGGCCTGCGCCGCATCGGAGAGGGCGTAGCGGGCGCCGATGCGTGGGGTCAGCCGGCCCTTGCGGATGAAGTCGAAGAGTTCGTTCGTACGGCGGACCAGGGCCTCGCGGGTCGGTACGTGGTCCGCGACGGCGGGGTACGACAACAGGATGCTGTTCGGGAGCTGCGACGGGTCGAACGTCGGGTTCCCGATCAGTACGCCGTAGTACGCGTGCACGCCGTGCCGGCGGAGCGAGAGCTGCGACGAGCGGAACGTCGCCGCGCCCGCGCCGTCGTACACGACGTGTGCGCCCGCTCCGTCGGTCAACGCCCGTACCCGGTCCTCGAAGCCGCCGCCGCTCGACACCAGCACGTGATCAGCGCCCGCCTCGGCCGCGGCCTGGACCTTGTCCTCGCGGGAGACCAGACCGATGACGCGACCGCCGCGGGCCTTGATCAGCTGGGTGAGCATCATCCCGACCCCACCGGCGGCGGCGTGAACGACGGCCGTGTCGCCCGGCCGGATCGCGTACGTCTCGGTGGTGAAGTGGTTCGCGGTCAGCCCCTGCATCAGCACGGCCGCGGCGGTCTCGTCGTCGATCTCGTCCGGCACCCGCACGAGCACGTCCGCCGGGATCACGAGCTGCTCGGCGTAGCTCCCCTGGTGGTACCGCCACACCACCCGATCGCCGACGGCGAAGTCGCTCACCCCGGCGCCGAGCGTGGTCACGACGCCGCTCCCTTCGACGCCGATCACGGTCGGGATCGACCAGGTGCGCACCGGCATCCGCCGTACGCCGGTGTCCATGAAGTTCACCCCAGCGACCCGGAGCCGTACGCCGACCTCACCCGGGCCGGGCTCCGGGTCGGGGAACTCGGTCCAGGTCATGACTTCGGGGCCGCCGTACTCGCGGACGAACATCGCATGCATGGTCCCGACGCTAGGTCGGCCAAAATGGACCGGCAAGTACAGAACGCCGCCAGCTCAGAACCAGCTGCCGATCGCGGCGCCGATGCCGCCGACAAGCCGCGCATCCCCAACGGCCGCGACCGCCACGGCGACTGCCCTTCCGGCTCCTTCTCGAGCACCAGCACCGACCCGTCGGCCAGGCCGACCTCGCAGGCCAGCATGAGTCCCACGGGGCCCGCACCTACTATCACCACGTCGTACATCGTCGTCTCCTCTCTTGGTGCAACCACGGTCACAACCAGGCCGCACGGGCCGCTGGCACGGCGCTGTCGCAGCGGGCTCAGTAGTACGACAGGACACGGCACCGATTTGTCTGGTCGCCGAGCCGGGCATAGCGTCACAGAGGTGCAGAACATCCTGTTCCTGATGACCGACCAGCATCGCGTCGACACTCTTGGTGCCTACGGCAACCAATTCGGTACGACGCCGAACCTCGACGAGCTGGCCCGGACCGGGACCAGGTTCGACCGCTGGTACACGCCGACCGCGATCTGTACGCCGGCCCGCGCGAGCCTGCTCACCGGGCAGGCGCCGTTCCGGCACAAGCTGCTGGCGAACTACGAGCGCAACGTCGGCTACATCGAGGATCTCGGCGCGGGGACGTTCACGTTCTCGCAGGCGCTGCGCGACCGCGGGTATCAGTGCGGACTGATCGGCAAGTGGCACGTCGGCACGAACAGGTCCGCGGGCGACTTCGGCTTCGACGGCCCCGACCTGCCGGGCTGGCACAACCCGGTCGACCACCCGGGCTACCTGGCCTACCTCGCGGAGCACGGCTTCCCGCCGTACGAGATCTCCGACCGGATCCGCGGCACGCTGCCGAACGGCGGCCCGGGGAACCTGCTCGCGGCCCGCCTGCACCAGCCGGTGGAGGCGACGTTCGAGCATTACCTCGCCACGCGGGCGATCGAGCAGCTGGAGTCGTACGCCGGGGAGCCTTTCTTCCTCGCACTGCACTTCTTCGGCCCACACCTGCCGTACATCCTGCCCGACGAGTACTTCGATCTGGTCGATCCGGCGGCGGTCGAGCTGCCCCGGTCGATCGCCGAGACGTTCCAGGGCAAGCCGCCGGTGCAGAAGAACTACAGCGCGCACTGGACGTTCGACACGATGCCGATCGAGACGACGCGCAAGCTGATCGCGGTCTACCAGGGGTACGTGGCGCTGATCGACTTCGAGATCGGGCGGGTCATGGCCGCGATGGAGCGGCTCGGGCTGACCGACGACACCGCGGTCTTCTTCACCTGCGACCACGGGGAGTTCACCGGTTCGCACCGCCTGCACGACAAGGGGCCGGCGATGTACGAGGACATCTACCGCACGCCCGGGCTGCTCCGGGTCCCCGGCCGGCCCGCGGGCGTCGTACGGAACGAGTTCGTCAGCCTGCTCGACTGCACGGCGACGATCCTCGAACTCGCCGGCGCCGACCCGACGCCGGCGGTCGACTCACGCAGCCTGTTGCCATTGGTGACCGGAGAGCCGGTCGACTGGGCGGACGACATCGTCTGCGAGTTCCACGGTCATCATTTCCCCTATCCACAACGGATGCTGCGCACCGACCGGTACAAGCTGGTCGTCAACCCGGACTCGGTCAACGAGCTGTACGACCTGGAACTCGACCCGGACGAGCTGCTCAACGTGTACGACCACCCGGAGCAGGCCGCCGTACGGTCCCGGCTCATGCGCCGCCTCTACGCCGTGCTGCGGGATCGTGGCGACAACTTCTACCACTGGATGACGTCCATGTACGACGTCGGCGACGTCACGTACGACCCGTCGCTGAGCGGGCTCGACGAGTCGACATACGGGAAGTAACGCTGTCGGATAGGGCCGAGGGTGTTCGTTGCAGGGGTGAGAGCACCTACAACGAGGAGAACATCATGTCTGCGACGTACACCTTCGACATCTTCAGCAGCCTGGACGGGTTCGGGTCGCACACCGGCGACTGGGGCGGCTACTGGGGAAAGCAGGGGCCGGAGTTCCTGGCGCACCGGCTGGAGCAGTACAACCAGGACCAGCGGATGGTGCTGGGCGGCGAGACCCACCGGTTGAACACGGTGCTGCTGGCCGGCGGTGGGGAGGCGCTCGACCCGTGGGTACGGCGGATGCGCGAGCTGCCGACGACCGTCATCTCGTCCACGCAGCGGGACTCGCCGGGCGTGACCGTCGTCAGCGGTGACGCCGTGGAGGCGGTACGCCGGTTGAAGGAGGTGTCCGACGTACCGCTGCGGTCGCACGGCAGCCTGACGCTGAACCGGGCGCTCCTCGCCGCGGGACTGGTCGACCGTATTCAGGTGACGGTTTTCCCAGTCATCACAGGGCAAACCGGCGTCCAACCGATCTTCGCCGGCGGGCCCGACCTCGACCTGGAGCTGCTCGAGTCGCGCACGCTGGACGGCAACACGCAGGAGCTCACGTACCGTCCGACGCTGCACGCGTGAGGCCGGCGGTGAAGACGGCGACGGTACGGCGGGCGTCGTACCGCTCGTCGTCGTTCGCGCCGATGCACAAGTTGCCGATCGCCCGCATCAGCTCGAGCGCCTCGACGTCGAGGCGGTTGACTTCGCCCGAGGCGCGCGCTGCGGCGAGCAGCTCGGCGCAGACCGGCAGCAGCTGGTCGAGGAAATACGTATGCAACGCGTCCCGCTGGCTCAGCGCGTCCGGCAGCCCGTGCTTGGTGACCAGGAAGTCGACGAACCCGTCGATCCAGCGGAGCAACGCGGCGTACGGCGTGGCCTCGGACTTCAGGTACCGCGGGCCGAGCTGGACCAGCGCCTCCACCTGGTGCCGGTAGACCGCGACCACCAGGTCCGCCCGACTCGGGAAGTGCCGGTACACCGTGCCGACACCGACCCCGGCCCGCGCGGCGATGTCGCGCACCGGCGCGTCGATCCCCGCCGCCACGAACGCCGCCGCAGCTGCGTCGAGCAGCGCCTTCTCGTTCCGCCGTACGTCCGCGCGCCGGCGTGGGGTTGCCTCCACCGATCCTCCCTTGTAAATCGGAACATCGTTCCGTATTGTCGAATACGGATCAGCGTTCCGCTTCGATCTCATCATGACACTTTCGGAGGACACATGCAGTACCGCACCCTCGGTCGCACCGGCGTCCAGGTCAGCACCCTCGCGCTCGGCGCGATGAACTTCGGCGCGATCGGCCGCACCGGCCAGGACGAGACCACCGCCATCGTCGACGCCGCCCTCGCCGCCGGCATCAACCTGATCGACACCGCCGACATGTACTCGAACGGCCAGTCCGAGGAACTCGTCGGCGCCGCCATCGCCGGCCGCCGCGACGACGTCGTACTCGCCACCAAGGCCGGCCTCCCGATGGGCGAGGACCGCAACCACCGCGGCGCGTCCCGGCGCTGGCTGACGACCGCCCTGGAGAACAGCCTCCGGCGGCTCGGAGTCGAGTACGTCGACCTCTACCAGGTACACCGCTGGGACCCGACGGCGAGCGACGAGGAGACGCTCTCCGCACTCACGGACCTGCAGCGCGCTGGCAAGATCCGGTACTTCGGCACGTCCGAGTACCCGGCGTACCGGCTGGTCGAGGCCCAGTGGGCGGCCGAGCGCCACCACCTGAGCCGCTTCACCACCGAACAGCCGAGCTACTCGCTCCTCCAGCGTGGCGCGGAGACAGAGGTGCTACCTGTCGCCGAACAGTACGGCCTCGGAGTGCTGACGTGGAGCCCGCTGGCGTCCGGCTGGCTGTCAGGCGCCGTACGCGCGGGTCAGGCGGTGACCACCAGCCGATCCGCCTTCATGCCGGACCGCTTCGACCCCACCCTCCCCGCGAACGCCGCCAAACTGGACGCCGTCGAACAACTCGCCAAACTCGCCGACCAGTCCGGCCTCACCCTCATCCAACTGGCCCTGGCCTTCATCACCACCCACCCCGCCGTCACCAGCGCCCTGATCGGCCCCCGCACCCTGGACCACCTCAACTCCCAACTGGCAGCCGCCGACACCACCCTCACCCCCGACATCCTCGACGCCATCGACACAATAATTGCCCCCGGCACCGACCTCTCCCCGACCGAGAAACACTCCGTCCTCCCGGCCCTCACCACCCCAGCCCTACGCCGGCGGCCGATCAGCGGCGCGTGAGGTGAGTGAGGGCCACTCGCTCACGGACGCGGCGATATAGGCAAGGTCCCGCAGGTAGCCGGCACCGTGGCGCCACGGCTCTGCCTGTTCCCATTGCGCCCGCCAGCCCGGTCGGTCCTCGGCCGCCCAGATCCGCATCGTGTCGTACGCGGCCCGCACCCGCGCGGGAATCATCTCGAGGAGGCTGTCCCACTGTTGCCGCGAGCAACCGTAGGCGTCCCGCACCAGCGCAAGACGCTCACGCACCGGAACCGGGCCCGGCCTGCCCATCGGCCCGAGGTTCTCCGGCGCGGCCAGCGGTACGAAGGTGTACGCGAGGTACGCCAGATCCCACATCCGCGGCCCGGGCGCCGCCGCATCCCAGTCCACGAACGCCACCGCCGTTCCGTCCTGAGCGATCAAATTCCAGGGCGCGGTGTCGTTGTGACAGATGACCTCCGGCTCGCCAACCGCGACCGGCGCCGACTGCCACCTCGCGGTTTTCGGCGCCCAACCCTCAACTGCGTCGTGATACCTGCGCAACAGCGCGGCTGCGCTCCCCAGCAGCGCATCCTCGAACACCGTCGGCCTCTGACCCGCCACCTTCGAGAGGATCTCGCGTCCCTCGTCGTCGATGCCGAGGAAGCGCGGCGCCCCGGTGAACTCGCGCGACTCCAACTCCAGCAGCAGTTCGTGGACCGACCCGGACCACGGCCCCACCGGGCGGCGGATCGTCTGCCCGAGCTGCACAACCTCGTTGATGCCGCCGTCGAGACGCTGTTCCCCAGCCATACGTCATGCTCCCACGAACAAACCGGGTGACGGGTGGCGTGGGGGTCGGGAGAATGCGGGGGTGGATGAGGTTCAGGTTGTCGTGGCGCACAGTGAGCGGGCGACGCTGCGGGTCGGGGACGTGTTTCTGAAGGTCGACGGCAATCAGCGGAACCTGGACGTCGAGGTTGCGGCGTTGGAGTTGGCGCCGGTGCCGACGCCGGAGGTTCTGTGGCGGAAGCCGCACGTGCTGGCGCTGGCTGCTGTGCGCGGGACCGCGCTCGGGCGGCTCGGGGAGCCTTCGCCGGCGTCGCCGGACGCGTGGGCCGCGGCGGGTGCCGCCGTACGGAAGTTGCATGAGGCACCGTTACCGCCGTGGCCTGCGCCGGGCAGCGGGGTGATCACCGAGTGGCTCGACCGTGAGTGCGAGTGGCTGATCACCAACGAGGTGCTGCCTGCCGAGGTGATCACGCGCAACCGGGAGCTCGCCGAGTTGGCGTTCCGGCCGTGGGAGCCGGTGTTCGCGCACGGGGATCTGCAGATCACCCACGTGTTCACCGAGGACGACGAGGTCACGGGCATCATCGACTGGTCGGAGGCGAGCCGGGGCGACCCGTTGAACGACCTCGCCAGCCTGACGCTCGGGCACGAGGAATGCCTCGACGACCTGCTCGCCGGGTACGGCGCCGACGTGGACGTCGACGTGATCCGCGCCTGGTGGTCGCTGCGCAGCCTCCGGGCGTCACGCTGGCTGATCGAGCACGGCTTCGACCCGAACGAGCCGGGCGGCGAGTTCGACGTACTCCGGGCGGCCTACGAACGGTCGTAGTGCGACGGCGGGAACGGATGCCGGTCGGTGAGCGGGTAGATCTCGCCCTCCGACTCCTCCCGCCGCAGCTCGGCCTCGGACTCCTGGTACTCCTCGGTGTCCCGCAGGTCGGTGGGTACGGGCGCGTCGGTCGCCGGCGGTACGTCGTCCGGGTCGTACGCGTCGACGCCCGCCTCGACCCGTTCCTCCTCGGTACGCCGGGCCAACTCGTCGTCGTCCGGGTTCCGCGGCGCGCCGCCGTGCTCGCGCCGGTCCCGCCGGGCGTTCTCGGTCGTCTCGAAGGGTTCGTCGGTCATGGCTCCTCCTTTCGACCCACCGTACGCCCGGTCAGCCGCTGACGTGAGCGGTGTTGTCGAGCCAGTGCCGAGCGAGGTCCGCGTCGCCGTCGACGGTGATGTCGCCGTCGGTCAACGGCAGACGTCGCGTCAACGAGAACAGCAGCGACGCCGCGGGCCCGCTGATCGTCACGTCGGCCTCGCGGCTTCCGGTCTCCCACTTCGCCCCGTCAGGCCGCCGTACGACGACCCACGCGCCACCGTCCGTCGCCTGCCACTGCAGCACCTGCCCGTCCCCGGATCGCCTGCGCCGACTCGGCCCGCCGCATCGCCCAGGTGGGAGACGTCAGCATCGCAAGGTGATTCTCGATCAGCGCGCCGGCGATCTCGGCGTCGACCTCGGCCGCCCGCCCGGCCGCGGCCGCGGCGTCGAACCCGTGGACGACCGCCTCGTTGAGCTGGCTCGTCAACCAGAACTGGACTCCGGTCCGCCCGTCCCCCGCCGCGTTGAACACCGGCACGTCCTCGGCGCACGCGTCCGCGACCCGCCGCGCGGACGCCGCCAGCCAGGCCGGCCACTCGCCGGGTTCGGCAGGCAGTACCTCCACCTCCGTCGGCAGCTTCGCCGGGTCGGTGATGCGCTGCTCGATCATCTCGGCGACCCAGTTCTGGGTCTGGCCAACGTGCTCGACGAGCTTGGTGACGGTCCAGTCCGGCGTGGTCGGTACGGCGGCGTCCGGTCCGGCCGCGGCGGCCGACTCCGCCAGCCGCCGGGTGTGGTCGACGATCGCCTGCCGCGCGTGGTCGGCGTTCAGCATGCATGTGTCCTTTCCAGGGTCGGCAGTACGGTGTCACACATGGTCCCGCACCGGGTGGTGGTCGTCGGCTACGACAACGCGGAGCTTGTCGACATCGCCTGCGTCACGACCGCGCTCGGGCTCGCGAACCGGCTCGGCGCCGATCCTATGTACCAGGTGGTGCTTGCGACCGTCGGCGGTACGGCGGTCCGTTGTGAGACCGGGCTGACGCTGCAGGCGCAGGCGCGGCTCGAGACGATCCGGCGCGCCGACACGGTGATCGTGTCGGGAGGCGCCGGCCATCAGGCAGCGGCGCGCTCTGCCGAACTCGTACGGCACGTACGACGCCTTGCCGGCGGCGCTCAGCGCGTCGCATCCGTCTGTACGGGCGCGACCGTACTCGCCGCGGCGCGACTGCTCGACGGCAAACGGGCGACCACGCATTGGCTGTACGCCGCCGAACTCGAGCGGTCGTATCCGGAAGTACTGGTCGATCCGTCGCCGATCTTCGTCCGCGACGGTACGGTCGCGACATCCGGCGGCGTGACGGCGTCGCTGGACCTGACGTTGGCGTTCATCGAGGAGAACCACGGCGCCGAGCTCGCGCGATGGGTCGCGATGGGCATGGTCACGTACCTCCAGCGGCCAGGGAACCAGGCGCAGATGAGCATGTTCACGGCCGCACCGCGACCGGACCACGCCGGCGTACGACTGGTCACCGATTACGTGGTCGCGCACCCCGACGCGGACCTCAGCGTCGCGGCCCTCGCCGCCCGCGCGGGGGTCAGCGCCCGGCAGCTCACCCGGTTGTTCCGCGAGCACACCGGCGAATCGCCCGCCACCGCCGTACGGCGGATGCGTCTCGAGATCGCGGCCCGGCTGGCGGCGACCACGGACCTGCAGCTGTCGCAGATCGCGCGCCGGTGCGGGTTCAGCTCGGCGGAGACGCTGCGGCAGGCGTTCGCGGCGCGGTTCGGGGTGAGTCCGCGGACGTTCCGTCATACACAGGTACGTACGTAGCCCTGCCCCTTGGTCCGGCGCGACCAGGCGACGGCGAACGCGATCGCGAACGCCAGATGCACGACCACGAACACCCTCGCGAGATCGCGCGCGTCACCGGTCGCGACACCCACGACATCGTTGCCGGCGACGACCCCGAACCCGACCAGATTCGCCAGCAACACCGGCCCCGTCGCCGCCTTGCGCGACAACCAGTTCAACAACGCAATCCCCAGGAACGGCCCACCCAGCAGCCTCATCAGAGCAAGCAGCTCAGAAGAAGCATCCTCCGGCACGGCCCCCACACCGAACTGCGCCGGCACGAACAACAACGCAACCCCAATCACCCCGAGATACACGGCAGCAACAGCAAGGAGGTACTTGACCATCTGGCCATGGTGCAGTGGTGGATCGTGGTTCGGACGGCCCACGTCCGGAATCCTGGGATACCTGTCCGTGCCGTACCGTCTTCCCATGACCTCACCCAGGCTGTTACTCGTCGACCTGGACGTTGAGCTCGTTGCGGCCTGGCAGGACGCGTTCGCGGAACAGATCGAGGACGGCGTGGTCGACGTACGGCACGGCTCGCTGCTCGACGTACTGCCGGAAGTCGACGCCGTGGTGACGGCCGGAAACAGCTACGGCCAGATGGACGGCGGGGTGGACCGCATCCTCGCCGAGCACTGGCCCACGGTCCAACGCGCTGTCTGGTCGGCGATCGCTGACGAGTTCCACGGCTATCAACCGGTCGGCGCGGCCACACTCGTCCCCACTGGTGACGATCCGTGCCGTTGGCTCGTCTACGCGCCGACCATGCGCGTCCCGATGCGCCTCACCGGCGGCCTCGACATCGCCGTACATGATGCTTTCTGGGCCGCACTACTTGCCGTCAGCAACCACGCCGACCCGATCGCCACGATCGCCGCCCCAGGGTTCGGCACCGGCTTCGGCCGGGTGCCCGCTGGCCGGACAGCGCAGCTGATGTCCGCCGCCCACACCATGCACCGCCTCCCGGCCACCACCGCGATCTCCCGACGCGAGCTACTGCTCTAAACCTGTTGTCCTGCCCGCTTCGGCGCTGCGAGACTCGAAAAGTGAGCGAACACACCGCGCGGGCGATCCGGCTGTTCGACGAGCTGGCGGCGGGTTACGACGAGGTGCTGCCGTTCTTCCGTGGGTTCGCGAGGATGCACGTCGACTGGCTCGATCCCCAGCCGGGCATCGTCGTACTCGACCTGGGCGCCGGCAGCGGCCCGCTCACCGGCGCCCTCCTCGACCGCGGCTGCACAGTCACCGCCGTCGACGCGGCCCCGGCGATGGTCGCCAAACTCGCGCGCCTGCACCCCGCAGCGCGGACCCACGTGATGGACGCCCACCACCTCGACTTCCCGGACGCGACGTTCGACCTGGTCTGCGCCGGCTTCGTCGTACATCTCCTCGACGACCCCGCGGCCACCGCCGCCGAGGTCCGCCGCGTACTGCGTCCCGGCGGCATCTTCTCGTTCTCCACCCCCGCCGATGTCGGCGACGCCCCAGAATGGGACTTCTACGGCGCCCTCATCCGCGAGTACCAGCCCTACATCCCAGCAGGCCAAGGCCGCCTCGGCCGCCCGCTCGACGGCGAGCACCTCCTGTCCACCACGGCGTTCACCCACCTGGCCCGAACCACCATCACCCAACACATCCCCATCCCCGACCCCGACACCTTCTGGAACTGGTCCCTCTCCCACGGCTCACGGGCCTTCATCGACGCCCTGCCTCCAGAACAACGCACTAGCTTCGAGTCCCGCCTCCGCGAGCACCTCACCACCATCACCCCCACCACCCACCCGACCGCCGCCACCTTGACCCGCGGCCGCAGAGATGACCGCTGATCAGGCGCGACGCGCCTGGATGGAAGGCCACCTGGAGTGGGCTGCGCACGAGTTCCAGGTCCAGCAGATCGGTACGCCGGTACACACCTCGCGCCTGCACTCGGTCGGCTGCCGCGTACTCGACGACGGTACGAACGCGTGGTTGCGCGTCGTCTACGCGGACCCGGAGTGGGGCGACGGCGACTACCTCGACTCGAATGTGGCCGCCAACGAGATCCACGACGTACCCAAGCCGACCGTCAAGCGATGGCGCGAGTGGCACGACAACGACCGCCGAATGCGCGGAGAACTCAGCACCTTCATCCCCGACCCCGCCATCTCGACCGGCATGACGCCGACCACCGAGCCCGAGATCTCCGACCGCTGGCTCACCGATCTCAACCACGCACTCCACGCCCTCGCCGCCCATCCCCTCCCCGGCCACGGCACGGACGCCTCCTACGTCAACGACGGCATCAGAGCGTTCTTCGGCCTCGAGGTCGACATCGCCCAGGTCCCCTGGACCGCCGCCCATTGCGACCTCCACTGGGCCAACCTCACCGCCCCCAACCTCACCATCCTCGACTGGGAAACCTGGGGCAAAGCCCCCGCCGGCTACGACGCCGCCAGCCTCCTCTGCGTAACCCTCCCGTACCCAACACTCGCCCGGCGACTCCGCACAGCCCTCGCCGACTTCCTCACCACCCCCACCGCCCGCACCGCCATCCTGACAGCCGCCACCCGCTACCTCCGCTTCGCCGACACCGGCGAACTGACCGACCTCGCCATCCCCATACGCAACCTGGCCAACGAGTTCAGCTAGACAAATACTGCGTCAGGATCCGCCACGCCTCCTTGCTGTCCTCGGAATCCACGTGCGGTCGGCGGAACAGGTCGACGTACGACGCGATTTCGGCCAGCGACCACCAGAGGTCGAACAGCTCGATCGCCTCAGGCCGCGGGCTGACCGGACCGGCCTCTGCCTGGTACGCAGGCAACACGTCGGCCGGCCCGCCGAGGACTGCGGCCAGGTCGCGTTCGCGGGGCGCGAGCCTCACCGTGTCCCAGTCGATCAAGTGCATCCGACCATCGGCTGTGCGTACGACGTTGGCGCTGTGCGGCTCGCCGTGGGTCACCACCCAGGGGTCGTCCGACGCCTCGACCTCGCGTACGAGCGCGTCGTACCGCGCAAGCCTCCCCCGCACGTCCTCGATCGCGCCGGCGACCCGGAGCCGCGTCAGCTCGGCGTACGGCCCGGACGTCCACGGCCGATCAAGATCTGCTAGCAACGTCTCCCGACCTGGTACGGCGAAATCCCAACGCTGCAAGCACTCTGGCGGCGTCGCGGAATGCAGCCGCCCAAGAACCCCGGCGATCTGCTCCCGCTCCGCCGGATCGTCCCACCTACCGTCCGCCGTACTCCACCCTGTAAATAAGGCCGAACAACCATCAGCCAACCCGGCACCACCTCACACACCAGCCGCCCGCGACGATCAGGCAAAGGCGCCACGACGAACTCGTACCCGCGCCCGGCCAACTCCTTCGCCGTACGCGCCGCCATACCGACAGCGCCCCGCACCGACCCACTCCGATCCGCGGTAACGAACCAACGCGGCCCCACAACGTCGTACCCGATCCAGTGATAACTACCGAACCCAACCGGCGCATAACTCACCTCGGCAGCCCGGATTCCCCAATGTTCATTGAGGAATCCAGCCACCAGCTCGCACGAGATCTCCGCAGGTTCGTCCCTCATCCCCTCACCCTAACCATCGAGCCCCCCGATTTGGCCGTGACCTTTTCGTGACCTAGACTGAACACATGTTCGAATGTGATCTGGATGAACTCGACACCGCGGCTGTGCTGACCGCGGCAGCCGAGTTCGCCCGGATCCAGGAGAAGGCCGCAGTCGGAGTCCTACAGGCAGCGCTGGCGTTTGCTGACCGTAACGCGGTGCTCGAGGATCATCCGGATGATCCGCTACGCAGCTCGTCGGGTGGCGCATTGCCGGGCCTCGAGCGGCTCTGTGTCTACGGCGGCGACGGATGTCCGGGCGTGGCCGAGTTCGCTCCGATCGAGTTCGGGGCCGTTGTGGGGATGTCAAGCGGTGCGGCCGCATCGCTGATGGGAGAGGCTTTGGCGTTGCGGCATCGACTGCCGCGGGTGTGGGCGGCGGTTCTCGCCGGGAAGGCCGCTGCGTGGCGCGCCCGGAAGATCGCCGACGCCTGCCTGGCCTTGTCCCTGGAGGCCGCCGCGGTGGTGGACCGGCAGGTCGCGGGCATCGTGAACACAGTGACGCCAGGCGCGTTGGCGAGGATCACCAAAGCGGCGGTCCTGGAGGCCGATCCCGACCGAGCCCAGGCGGAGGCCGAGGCCGCCGCGAGGACGCGAGGAGTGTTCGTCGCGCAGTCGGATCTCCACGGCACGAAGCAGATCTGGGTACGCGCGGCAGCGGGCGATGTGATCCGTTTCGACGCCACGATCGACGACCTGGCGCGCGCCCTCAAGGTTCTCGGCGACACCGACAGCCTCGATCAGCGTCGCGCGAAGGCGGTCGGCTGGATCGCGGACCCTGCCGCCGCACGTGAGCTGATCGACGTAGCCCGACACCTCGCCCGCGCCCACACCGATTCCGGACCAACACCACCGACGAGGCGCACCCAACCGGACCGCGCCGCGTCCGATACGAGCACCGCCACAGCCGACGGCGCCGCGAACGACAGCCGCGACGCCGGCGGACACGGTGCTGCGGATGCCTTCACTCGGCAGGCTCTGGCCGGGTCGCTGTCAGCCAAACTCGCCCAGATCAAACAGGATGCCTACAGCAACGGCCTTGGCGCCGGCAGTCGCCACACCATGTATGTGCACCTCACCGATCACACCCTCGCGACCGGCACCGGCGTACTGCGAGTCGAACAGCTCGGCCCACTCCTCGCAAGCCAGCTCAGCGAACTGCTCGGGCACGACCAGGTCGTCGTCAAGCCCGTCATCGACCTCCGCGACCAGGTCAGCGTCCACTCGTACGAGATCCCTGACCGACTCCGCGAACGAGTCCGCCTCCGCCATCCCGTCGACATGTTCCCGTACGGCGGAGCCGAGGCGACCAATCGGATGGACCAAGACCACATCAGGCCGTACGACCGCACCGGCCCACCCGGCCAAACCAGCCTCGACAACCTGATACCGCTCACCCGCCTCCACCACCGCGCGAAAACCTTCGGCGGCTGGAGCAACCGACGCCTGCCCTCCGGCGCCATCGAATGGACAACCCGCCACGGATTCCGGTTCCTGGTCGACCGCCTCGGCACCCATCCCCTCCCGCACTGCCAACCGGAGAGACCATGTGTTCATGGCAGCCAGGGACTTGGTGTTCGAAGTGGGAGATCTGGTCCGGACCTGGGGTCGGTACGTCGCCCGGCCGGATGGTGAGTGGCTCGACCTGGCTCGGGTGGATGACCTGCTCATCAAGCCGCCGGACTGGATGTCGGATCGCTCGATCCGGCTGATCGGGGCCGACGCCGACGCCGTACCGACCGCCTGGGCAGCGAACGGAGTCCCCGGCCGCATCTCGGTGGTCGGGAGGTGGCGCGACGAGAGCATCGAGGTCGACGAACAGTCGCCGGAAACCCCTAGGCGCAGGCCGACGGTGGACAGGACAAACCCACCGTGCCCACCCCCGCCCGATGGCTGGCGGCGCGACGCAGAGATCTGGCGGCTCCATGTCAACGTCGATGACCTGAAGTCGTCGGGAGCGATCGTCCACATGGTGATCTTCCGGCCCTCCAAGAACCAGGAGGTCCTCGTGGTCGCCGCCACCGATGTCGACGCAGTGACACGGCAGCTGTCCCGGCGCCTAGCAGGTCAGCTCTGCGTGGTGCACAGCCGGTTCACCCGCGCTCAACTCGACGAGGTCCGCGACGTACTGTCAGCCCACTGGCAGGAGTGGCATCTGGAAACCTTCGGCACCGGTCACGCCGACGAACAAGGCCAACCATTCGCCGAGGCCGAACCGTGCCGCGTCACCAACGAGATGGCCGAATGGGCCGACACACTCCCGGACGGCCTGCTCCGCCTGAGCCCAATACTCATCCCAGCCTGACCACCTACGACATCGACAAACCAGCGACGGCCTCAGCTGCCATGAGCGTGTCTCTCGCGAGCGGCTGCATGTCGATCTGCGTGCAGAGCAGTCCCGTCGACACCCGCTCGATCACGCCCCACTCCCAGGTGGCCACCGGATCCAGCCCGGTCCGCGCAGCCAGCCGACGAGCCCGCTCCAACGGATCACCAGCCAGCAACTCGACCGGGTCGCCACGCATCAGGACACCCAGGTCGTACTCCGCTTCCGCAAGCAGACCGTCCGGATCGACCAGCTTGAACCCACCATCGCTCTCAAGCGCGTTCAGTTGGTGTACGTCCCCGTGGACCAGTACGGCCTTCTCGTCGCGATGCGCAAGCTCCCGCCGCCGAGCCGAAGTGAGCGCATGCTCAACAACCTTCTCCGAACACGGATGGTCGAGCTCCTCCCACAACCGCACAATGAAGTCGGCGAGCCACCGCGCCTTCTCGGCACCGGTCGGCAGCCCGGAGTCCGGCGCCGGCCGCCAGATGCGCGCCGCCGTATCGCACAGAAGCTCAAGCCGACGCGACAACGGCAGGCCGAGCTCAAACATCGGCCGCCCCAGCCGCTCCATCAGCAGCGCACCCCGCTCAGCGTCATACCGATAGAGCGCCGGGCACCCTTCCCCGTCAACTATGCGAAGCACAGTCGCCTCGTGGGAGGCTGCGTCCCCGAGCCCCGGGATCAACACCTTGAGAATCGCGGAGGTGCCGTCCGCCCGCGTCGCTTCAGCCACAAAGGCCTCGGACCCACCCGAGTACGGGCGCCCCACCGTGATCGCCCACTCATCCTCAAGCCCCGAGACAACCTCAGGCAACCGCTCGAGCCACCCCTCAACTCCAGCAGCTCGAACCTTGCTGAGCACAGCCTCCGGTACGTCGATCACCCCCGCAGTCTCACACCAATCCCCAGCCCCGGCACGCGATTTAGGCCCGCCGCTCAGAGGCCGCTCGCCGACTGAGGACGGCGCCCGGCCCGTGGCGAAGCGCAGCACGGCGAACGACGAACCTGCCGCCGCGGCGACGTTAGACTCGCCGCCCATGGGACTCCTGACCTTCAGCCTCAACGTCACCCTGGACGGCTGCATCGACCACCAGGAAGGGATCGCCGACGACGAGACCCACGCCTACTTCACCCGTCTCCTGGACGAAGCCGGCGCGATGCTGTGGGGCCGCGTCACCTACGAAATGATGGAGAGCTACTGGCCATCCGTCGCCCGCGGCGACGTCGAGGCCCCGCCGGCCCTGCGCGAATGGGCACTCAAGCTCGATTCCAAACCCAAGTACGTCGTCTCATCGACGCGCACCAACTATCCGTGGACCAACACCCACCACCTCACCGGCGACCTACCCGAGGCCGTCCAAAACCTCAAGGACGCAACCCCAGCCGGCGTCCTCCTCGGCAGCCCTAACCTAGCCACCGAACTCGACCGCCTAGACCTGATCGACGAGTACAGACTCCTCATCCACCCCATGATCACCGGCCACGGCCCCACCCTGCACCAAGCCGGCCTCCCCGCCACCCGCCGCCTCGAACTACTCTCGGCAAACCCCCTCCACAACGGCACAGTAGCCATGCACTACCGCCGCACCCACTGAACCGCAGGTGCCACTCACCCTCTGATCCTTCGTGGAGCTTTGAAGATTCGAACCCCGACCTCTGCCGTTGTCGCGGCTGGTCCGCTCTCACTGCCTCCCATGCCGATCGACGGCTTGGTGGCCGAACGACGCCGCACCTGCACTGAGTCGACCTCACCTCAGGGCATTGCGACAACCGCAGAAAACCGTTGGTGCATCTGTAAGCGTGACGTCACCCTGGAAATGTGCATCTCACCTTCCAGCACGATCCGCGCGGCGAGAGCCTCACGTTGATCCGGCGTGCGGACGGCGCAGTCTTCACGCTCAGGTCGTATTCATGCAAGTGGCGCGTACCCCACGATCTCTCGCATGCGGTGACCGAACGGGAACTCGGCATCGCCGATGGAATCTTCGGCGTCATCGCGGCAGGCGCGGTCTTCTCGACCATGACCCAGATCGAGGGCAAGCCGCGCTACGACGCAAAGATCCGCAGCGACCGTATTCTGAAGGCCGCAAAGGGCGTCGGCATCAGTGAGGCGATCGCAGCCGTCATCCACGAAGCCGTCGAAAAGCAACTACCCACCCCGTACGCCCAGGTCCGCGAGAGCTGGGCGTGATCTCCCAGGATCCTTGCCCGTATCCGGACGAGCACATCGACCGCGCCATCACCACACTGCGCGAACTGGGCGAACAGTGGAGCACAAGCCCCGATCCCTTGGAGTTCCCCTGGCCGCCCAAGCTACGGGCGATCGATCCCAAGACCACGCGGCTCCGGACGCGCTAGGACTCGGTCACCACAAGCTAAACTTGCCGGTGGTTGGAGAGGAGTGCAGCTCCGACGCACTCCTCTAACGAAACAGGCCAGGGGCGAAATGCCTCCTGGCCTGCGATCTCCTGCGGTGGAGCTTAGGGGATTCGAACCCCTGACCTCTTCCATGCCATGGAAGCGCGCTACCAACTGCGCCAAAGCCCCGCGGTGTCCTTGCGACTCCGAAAGCTTAGCGGATGAGTGGCCGCAAAGAAAAATCGGTTCCCTCGTGGGGCTGGTGTGGTCCAGGACACCTTGATTTCGGGGAGTGTAGGAGCCTGGCAGTTACCGTACGTCGCCTCTGGAACGCGGGTCTATTGCGCCTTCGCGGACTGGTCGGGCTGGGTGCTCGGCGACCTGCTGCGCGCGTCGTGGCGGGCGGTGTTGATGGCTGAACGAGCTGCTGTCGGAGGCCGGTCTCTGCAGCTGGACAGAATGCGCACACGCGCTCCTACTTCGTGTGCTGCGGGCGCACCATGAAGCCCGCGCGCCGACGTTTACGTCCTGTGGAACTGCAGGTCATCGGGCGGTCGGATGCCACTCATCACGAACGGGTGGCTTCTGCCGCGCTCCCGGCCAGTGGTTCCTTCGCCAGGGCATGCGCACCACGGGTCAGCTCGCGCGCCGCCGGAGGCGGCCAACAAGACAGCCGCCGCGAAGCGGTGTCCTTTGGCCGGTGCCAGCAGTTGCTTCGCCGGAGCACGCGCGGCACGGATCGGCTCGCGCGCCGCCGGAGGCGGCCAACAAGACAGCCGCCGCGAAGCGGTGTCCTTTGGCCGGTGGGAGCGGTAGCTTCGCCGGAGCAGGCGCGCCACGGACCAGCCCGCGCGCCGCCGCCGGCGGCCAACAAGACAGCCGCCGCGAAGCGGTGTCTTCCAGGGTTTCTAGGTCATTTCTGGGGGTCGTCGCTCATGACCGGTTCGGGGAGGGAGCCGGCGTTCCACTCCTCGATGCGCCAGCCGTGGCGGCCGGGGAGGAGGGAGACCCAGTTGCAGTTGGAGAGGCCGCCGAAGGCGGGCCAGCTGGATTGGGGGATGCCGAGGAAGACGCAGATGCCGACGCGGGCGGCGAGGCCGTGGGTGGCTACGACGATGGTGTCTTCGGGGGTGCCTTCGGTGGAGATGCGGGTGAGGGCGGCGGCGAAGCGGGCGGCTACTTCTTCGACGGTTTCGCCGTTGGTGCCGCGGCGTTGGGGTTCGCCGCTTTGCATGCGGGCGGCGGCTTCGGGGTTGATCGCTGCCAGTTCGGCGGTGGTGAGACCGGCCCAGTCGTCGACGTCGATCTCGCGGAGGGCTTCGTCGTACTCGATCTTGAGGTCGGTGAGTACGGCGAGTTCACCGGCGGTCGCGGCGGCTCGTTGGAGGTCGCTGGCGAACAGGCGGGTGGGGGCGAGGGCGGCGAGGCGGGCGGCGGCGGCGCGGGCCTGGGCGATGCCTACCTCGTCGAGGGGGATGTCGGCCTGGCCCTGGATCTTGTTCCGCAGGTTCCACTCGGTCCGGCCGTGGCGCCAGACGATCAGTCGTCCGGCGGTCATTCAGCCGCGGCCGCGTCGGTACCCGTGCCGCTGACAGCGCCGTCCGGTACGGCGGACGGCAGCGTGATGACCGGGCAGTCGCGCCACAGCCGCTCGAGAGAGTAGAAGGCGCGCTCCTCGTCGTGCTGGACGTGGATGACGATCTCCAGGTAGTCGAGCAGCACCCAGCGGCCCTCGCGGGCGCCTTCGCGGCGTACCGGCTTGGCGTCGAAGTCGACGCGGAGCTTCTCCTCGATCGCGTCGACGATCGCGCGCACCTGGCGGTCGTTGGAGGCGGACGCGACCAGGAACGCGTCGGTGATCGCGAGCTGCTCGGACACGTCGAAGGCGAGGACGTTCTCGGCCTTCTTGTCGTGGGCCGCTTCGGCGGCCGCGGTCAGCAGCTCGATGGCGCGTTCACTGGCAGGCATAAAGGTCCTAACGGTTGGTGTAGAGCTCACGCTTGGCGATGTACTGGACGATGCCGTCGGGCACCAGGTACCAGGTCGGGTTGCCCTTGGCGACCCGGGCCCGGCACTCGGTGGACGAGATCGCCAGCGCCGGCACCTCGAGCAGGGTGATCCGGTCCATCGGCAACTTGTCCAGCGGCAGCTCGAGCCCCTCGGTCCCCGGCCGGGTACAGCCGACGAACTGGGCGAGCTTGAACATCTCGTCGACGTCTCGCCAGGTGAGGATCTGGGCGAGCGCGTCGGCGCCGGTGATGAAGAACAGCTCCGCGTCCGGGTACAGCCTGGACAGGTCCCGCAGGGTGTCGATCGTGTACGTCGGCCCGGGCCGGTCGATGTCGACGCGGCTGACCGAGAACCGGGGGTTCGACGCGGTCGCGATCACCGTCATCAGGTACCGGTCCTCGGCCGGGGAGACCTTGCGGTCCGACTTCTGCCAGGGCTGGCCGGTCGGGACGAAGATCACCTCGTCGAGGTCGAAGTACGACTGCACCTCGCTGGCCGCGACCAGGTGGCCGTGATGGATCGGGTCGAACGTACCGCCCATCACGCCGATCCGTTTGATCCGCTCCACAATCACGTCAGCCCTTCACGCACAGGCCACAGCGTGGTCAGCTGTGCGGCCGGCCCTTGCCCATGATGACGGTGACGGCGATCAGCAGCAGGAACACGACCAGCGCGAACCCGCCGAACCACCACTTCGAAATGTGCGAGGCGTCGACAGCGGCCTCTTGTGCGACCGCGATCAGCGGCACCAGGAGCGTGTGCATGGTGCAGAGCCTATCGCGTGGCGGTCTGGGTCAGCTCTTCCGGGCGGTACGGGTCAGCAGCCGGCGCCAGGTGGACGGTACGGCGTGCGCACGGCGCGCCTGCGCCGCGACGCGGTGCCGCTCGTCGATACGGGCACGGGCAACATCAGGGGTGATCATGGTTCCTTCACTGGGTTGATACGGCGAGACCGAGGGTGGACTGTCCCCGGTACCTCAAATTGTACGGTAAGTACTACGCTGTCACAAACGAATTAAAGGCAAGACGCATTCCCTGCCTTGGAATCTGCGGTGAACAGGAGTTGTCATGGACGCGATCGACCGGCAGCTGATCGAGGCGCTGCGGCTGAACGGCCGCTCGAGCTGGGCCGAGCTCGGCCGGGAAGTCGGTCTGTCGGGCCCGAGCGTCCAGGAGCGGGTACGGCGGCTCGAGGAGCGCGGCGTACTGCTCGGCTACCGGGCCGTCGTCGCCCCCGACCAGGTCGGCCTGGGGACGAGCGCGCTGATCGGCCTGTTCCAGCGTGACGACGTGGAGACCGACGACATCGTCGAGCAGGTCCGGGAGATCCCCGCGGTCGAGGACTGCTGGTTCGTCGCCGGCGACCAGGAGCTGGTGGTCAAGGTCCGGGTCGCCGACGTCACCCAGCTGGAGGCGGTCGTCGGCTCGCTGCGCCGCGTGAACGGCGTGGTCAGGACGCGGACGACGGTCGTACTGTCGACCCGCTGGGAAGGACGTCCGGCGCCGCTGCCCGAGTGACCACCAGTACGCCGGCAGCGACCAGCGCCAGGGCCGCCGCCACCGGGTAGAGCAGCCGCGGCGCGTGCTGGTACGCCGTACCACCGATCGCCGGTGCGAGGAACATCCCGCTGATCGACGCTGCCGCGTACAGACTGGAGTACCGCCCGACCATGCCTTCCGGCGCCGCGTCCGCGACGTGCGCGGTGGCGGTCGGTTTGTAGAGCATCTCCCCCGCGGTCAGCACGACAATCGCGAACGCCGCCCCGGCGAGCGCCGGCCAGACGCCGATGATCGCCTGCCCGATGCCGATGCACGCGAAGCCGGCCGCGATCACCCGGGTCGCGCGGTGACCCCGCAGCCGTACGGCGAGCGGCGCCTCGAACAGCACGATCACGACCGAGCTGGCGCCGAGCAGTACGCCGTACGCGACGGCCGGCGTCCCCGCGTCGCGCAGCAGCAGAGGCAGCGTCGCGAAGATCTGGCGGTAGACAGTGTCGACGACCACGATCGTCGCGAGCACCACCAGGACCGCGCGATCCTTCAGCACCGCGGTCCACAATCCGGTGGCCGACGACCCTGCTGCCCGGCGGGCGTTCGGCACCCAGCGCCAGATGATCGCGGCCATCAAGAGGCTGGTGACGGCATCGACGAAGAAGACCAGCGAGAAGTCGTACGTCGCGAGCAGACCGCCGAGCGGCGGGCCGATCGTGAAGCCCGCGTTGGTCGCGGTCCGGGACAGGGCGATGCCTTCGCGGCGGCGTTCCGCGGGCAGCGAGATCGCGACCAGCGCACTGAGGTTCGGGCGCCCCGCGCCGCCGAACAGGCCCGCCAGTGCGGCGACGACCGCGATCGCAGGGCCGGGCGTGAACGGCATCGCGACACAGCTGACCGCCCACAGCAGCTGGCTCGCGAGCGCCGTCGTACGGAGGCCGAACCGGTCGCCGAACCATCCGCCGCCGAGGTTCCCGCCGACCAGCCCGACACCGTACGCCGCTGCCGCGAAGCCCGCCTGCTGCGCCGACATGCCGCGGTCCTCGACCAGGTACAGCGTCAGGTAGACCCAGGCCAGCGCGCCGGCGCCGTTGACCAGCTGGCCGGCCATCACCGCCTTCATCCAGGTGGGCAGCTCCGCGATCCGGCGCCAGTACACGTCCGCCCCCTTGCGATAGAGTGAGTTCCTGTTGGGAACTTACTCGACGCGGACGACCGGCAGCAACTGGAATCGAAGGGGGTACGGGCCGTGCGGCGGAGCACCTTCTCGCCCGAGCCGGACTGTGCGATCGCGCAGTCCCTGGGCGTCATCGGCGACGGCTGGGAACTGCTGATCGTCCGCGACCTGGCCCGCGGGCTGTCCCGGTTCGACGAGCTGGCCGGCTCGCTGCACATCTCCCGCAAGGTGCTGACCGAGCGACTGAACGGGCTTGTCGACAGCCGGATCGTCGACAAGGTGGCATACCAGGACCGGCCGACCCGGTACGCGTACCAGCTGACGCCGCGCGGGCGCGCCCTCCTCCCGGTGCTCGTCGCGCTGCAGGACTGGGGCGACCGCTGGCTGCTCGGCGACGGCTCGCTCACCGGTACGAACGACGCCGACGAGCCGCCGGCCCAACGCCTGCACGAGCTGGTCGGGCAGCACGTTCCGCGGATCGCGTTGCCGTCGACCGCGGGCACGACTGTCGACATTCTGGAGGCCGGCAGTCGTACGACCGTGCTGTTCGGCTACCCCGCGACCGGCCGGCCGACGCCGCTGCCGGACGGCTGGGAGAACATCGCCGGGACGACCGGCTGCACGCTCGAGAACCGGCTGTTCGCCGGCAGGTACGGCGAGTTCACGGATCAGGGGATCGCCGTCCGCGGGGTGAGTACGCAGCGGCCCGACGAGCAGCAGGCGTTCGCGGAGGCGGAGGACATCCCGCACCTGCTGCTGTCGGACCTCGAGCTGGAACTGGCCGCGGCGCTGCGGTTGCCGACGTTCCGGGCCGGCGGGTACGAGCGGTTGAAGCGGGTCGTGCTGATCGTCGGCGCGGACCGCGTCGTACAGGCGGTGCGGTACCCGGTGACGGACATCGCGGAAGCGGTCGACTGGGCGTTCAGGACTGCTTGAAGAAGGCCTTCACGTCGGCCGCGATCCGCCGTACGACCTCGGGCTTGCCGGTGGGGTTGACGCCGCCGGGATCCGACGCCGCGCCGTGGTCGTAGCCGTCGTACTCGATCCGGCGGACGTTCGGCAGGAGCCGCTCGAGGGTGTCGCGGCCCGGCCGCAGACCGCGGAGGCCTTTCGTTCCACCCAGCAGCAGTACGTCGGCGTCGAGCGTCCGGAACCTGTCGAAGGTACCGGCGAGCTCTGCGACGATCGTGGCTTCGGCGTGGATCGTCGGCGCGAGATCACGCAGTACGACGGCCCCGTCCGCGGCCTGCCGCTCGTCCTTCGCCAGCATCTTCTCGGTCGCGAAGCGCAGCAGCCCGCGCGGCATCACCTTGAGGAAGGCCGGCGCCATCTCGAAGCCGAACATGCTCGTCACCATCGCGCCCGCGACGTCGCCGCGCGCGATCTCCTGGTCGAAGCGCCGGAGCCACTCGCGATGCGGAGCGCCGTCCGCGACGATCGCCGGCTCGTACAGCGCGATCTGCTTGAGGGACGACAGCGTCCGCGCGGCCTCGAGGACGACCGCTCCCCCGGCGCTGATGCCGAACGCGCGCTCCGCCCCTGCGGCGGTCAGTACGGCATCCAGGTCCTCGACCTCCGTACGTACGCCGTGGTCCGGCTTGTGCGGGCCGGAGATCCCGCGGCCGCGGCGATCCGGGAGGTAGACGGTGAACTCGTCGGCCAGCTCCTGCGCGAACAGGGTGTGGCTGGTGGCCGATTCCATGCTGCCGTGCATGACGACGACGGCCGGCCCCTGGCCGGTCTTGTAGTAGCCGATCTCGGTGCCGTCGCGAGAAGTCACGGCGCCCTGGGTCAGTTCTGCGGTCATGGATCGATAGTTACATAGCCGCTAGTTGCATTGCAACTAGTTTCTTTGACCTTTAGAGTGAGGGGGTGACCTTTCGACGTTCGACGCTGGCGATGGCGATCCTCGGGCTGCTCGAGAACGGGCCGCTGCATCCGTACGGGATCCAGCGCCTGATCAAGCAGTGGGGCAAGGACCAGGTGGTGAACGTCGGCCAGCGGACCAGCCTGTACCGGATGATCGTCCGGCTGGAGGAGGCCGGCCTGATCGCGGCCGGCGCGACCGAGCGGGACGAGCGCTACCCGGAGCGGACGGTCTACCACCTGACCGACGCGGGGCGGGAGGTGTGCCGGGAGTGGTTGTCGGAGATCCTCACGACGCCGCGGAACGAGTTCCCGGAGTTCCCGGCGGGGCTGTCGTTCGTGATGCTGCTGCCGCCCGACGCCGCGGGTGAGTTGCTCGGCCGGCGGCGCGGGTCGCTGACGCAGCGGATCGCCGAACTGCGGAAGGAACTGGCGTCGACGGTCGACGGTCAGCCGATCCCCCGGTACGCGCTGCTGGAAACGGAGTACCAGGTCGCGGTGACGGTCGCCGAGGCCGAGTGGATCGACGGCGTGCTCGGCGAACTCGAGTCGGGCGAGCTGACCTGGGCACCGGGCCCGGTATGACGGTCGAGGTGTGGTGGGCGGACGTCGACGCCGCCCGGGACGAGTTCCTCGCGGACCTCGACCAAGTGGAACGGGACCGCTTCGCCGCCTACCGGAGGACTGTCGACAAGAGGCGGTTCCTGCTCGGCGTGACGATCGTACGGCGGGTGCTCGCCGCGCGGTTCTCGTTGCCGGCGGCAAGCATCAGGCTCGACCGGACCTGCCCGGAGTGCGGGAAGCCGCATGGGAAGGTGCGGGCGGACGGGGTCGAGTTGTCCGTGACGCACTCCGGCGAGCTGGTCGGTGTCGCCTTCGCCGATCGGCCCGTGGGGCTCGACGTGGAGAAGGTCGATCCGGAGGTGGACGTGGACGGCGTGGCCCGGATCGCCTTCGCGGCGGACGAAGTGCGCGAACTGGCGAGCCGTTTCGGGATCGACAAGGTGCGGGCGTTCACGGAGAAGTGGACGGGGATGGAGGCTGCAGTCAAGGCCACCGGCCAAGGCCTCGGTGGGAGTATCCCCGACGGGATCCAGGTGGTGCCGCTTGATGTGGGAGCGGATCATCGGGCGGCTCTTGCCGTGGTGTCCGGCGAGCCGCCCGTCGTCCGCGTCCGGGACGCGGGCGCGTTGCTCAGCCCCGGATCTGCCCCTCGCCCGTGACCACGTACTTCGTCGACGTCATCTCCGGCAACCCCATCGGCCCGCGGGCGTGCAACTTCTGCGTGGAGATCCCGATCTCGGCGCCGAACCCGAACTCGCCGCCGTCGGTGAACCGGGTACTCGCGTTCACCACCACCGCCGCCGAGTCGACCGCCTGGGTGAACCGCCGCGCCGCCGCCTGCGAACGGGTGACGATCGCGTCGGTGTGACCCGAGCTGTACCGGCGGATGTGCTGGACGGCGTCCTCGAGCGAGCCGACCACCGCGGCCGACAGGTCGAGCGAGTTGTACTCCGTCCCGAAGTCCTCCTCGGTCGCCGCCACCACATCCTTGCCAGCAGCAACTACCGTCGGGTCGCCGTGCACCGTCACGCCGGCCGCGGTCAGCGCGGGCAGCGCGCGGGCCAGGAACTCGTCGGCCACCGACGCGTGCACCAGCAGGGATTCGGCGGCGTTGCAGACGCTCGGGCGCTGGGTCTTCGAGTTCAGCAGGATCTCCAGGCCGAGGTCCAGGTCCGCGTCCGCGTCGATGTACACGTGGCAGTTGCCGACACCGGTCTCGATCACCGGCACCGACGATTCACCCACCACGGTCCGGATCAGCCCGGCGCCGCCGCGCGGGATCAGTACGTCGACCAGCCCGCGCGCCTGCATCAGTTCCTTCACCGCGGCCCGGTCGGTCGGTACGCCCTGCACCACATCGGCGGGCAGACCGGCCGACTCGGCGGCGTCCCGCAGTACGGCGACGATCGCCTCGTTGGAGGCGGCCGCGGAGGACGAACCGCGGAGCAGTACGGCGTTGCCGGACTTCAGGCAGATGCCGGCGGCGTCGGCGGTCACGTTCGGGCGCGCCTCGTAGATGATGCCGACCACGCCGAACGGCACCCGTACCTGGCGCAGCTCGAGCCCGTTCGGCAGCGTGTACCCGCGGACGACCTCACCGACCGGATCCGCCAGCCCGGCGAGCTGCTCCAGCCCGGCGGCCATCCCGTCCACCCGCGACGGGTTCAGGGCGAGCCGGTCCACGGTCGACTCCGGCGTACCGGCGTCACGCGCCGCCGCCACGTCCTTCGCGTTCGCCGCGACGATCGCGTCGGTGTTCGCCCGCAGCGCCGCCGCCATCCCCCGCAGCGCCGCGTCCTTGGCACCCCGGGACGCCTCCGCCAGCGCGTACGACGCAACCCGCGCCCGCTGCGCCAACTCGATGATCTCGCTCACTTCGCCATCCTAAGTCGTTTGAGTCGGGGCAGTCGGGCGATCGCATGGGCGATCGGGACGACCGCTGCCAGGGCGAGGTTCAGCCGCCGGTCGCTCGGGGCGATCGGGACGTCGGAGGCCTGCAGCCGGCGCCACGCCCAGACGCTGAACGGGATCACCACCAGTGGGGTGGTGACGAGGCCAGGCGTGTAGCGGCGCAGGGCGACCGACTGGGCGAGATGCGTGCCCGCGTGCAGTCCGAAGCCCAGCAGCGATGCCTGGAAGAACTTGCTGCGACCACCGGTTGCCGCGCCCGCGGCCGAGGCGGCGGCCATCGCGACACCGGTCAAACCGATCGCGGTCGCCGCCTCGGTGCGTGACATCGGCAGCACTTTCGTCAGCGGACGCGGCAGATCTGGTGACTGCGAGAACGACGGCATGGTGGCGAGCTCTTCCAGGTCGTGGATCATCCACGCCGCGAGCAGACCCCACGCGACCTTCTTCACAGCAGGACCAGGTCGTCGCGGTGGACGACCTCGCGTTCGTATGCGGCGCCCAGCTCGCGGGCCAGGTCGCGGGTGGAGCGGCCGAGGAGGCCGGGCAGCTCGGTGGAGTCGTAGTTCACCAGGCCGCGGGCGATCGTGACGCCCGACGGTGAGACCAGGTCGACCGGGTCGCCGGCGGAGAAGGTGCCTTCCACAGCGGAGATTCCGGCCGGGAGGAGCGACGCCCGGCGTTGCGTCAACGCCCGTACGGCGCCCTCGTCCAGTCTCAAGATGCCCTGACCGGACGTGGCGTGCGCGAGCCACAGCAGCCGGGTCTTGCGGCGCCGGCCGGTGGGGTGGAACAGCGTGCCGACGGGCTCGCCGCGAAGCGCCTCGCCGACCCGGCCGGCCGACGTCAGGATCACCGGAATCCCTGCCTCGGTGGCGATTCCGGCCGCCTCGACCTTCGTCTGCATGCCGCCGGTACCGACCCCGGACGCGCCGGACTTCCCGATCGCGAGGGGTTCGAGATCGGCGGCGCCGCGGATCTCGGTCACCATCGACGTACCGGGTTTGCGCGGGTCACCGTCGTACAGGCCGTCGACGTCGGACAGCAGCAGCAACAGGTCGGCGTGCACGAGATGGCTGGTCAGCGCGGCCAGCCGGTCGTTGTCGCCGAAGCGGATCTCGGTGGTGGCGACCGTGTCGTTCTCGTTCACGATCGGTACGACGCCCAACTCGAGCAGCCGCGCGAACGTCCGGAACGCGTTCCGGTAATGCGATCGGCGCGTCACGTCGTCGACCGTCAGCAGCACCTGCCCGACGCGCAGACCGTGCACGGCGAACGCGTCGCTGTACCGCGCCATCAGCAGGCCCTGCCCGACCGACGCGGCCGCCTGCTGCGTCGCCAGGTCCCGCGGTCGCGACCGCAGCCCCATCGGCGCCAGCCCGGCGGCGATCGCGCCGGACGACACCAGGACGACCTCGGTGCCCTCGACCCGCCGCGCCGCGACGGCGTCGACGAGCAGCCGGAGTCGTTCCAGGTCGATCCGGCCGCGCTGGGTCAGCGACGACGAGCCGACCTTGACGACGATTCGCGTGGCGTTCGACGCCTCCGCGCGATGCTTCATGAAATCAACCGTTCTGGTCGAGTTCCTCCGCCGCGGCCTGCTCGCGCGCCTCCTTGCGCGCCTGCTTCGCCGCGGCCTCTGCCGCCCGCTTCGCCTCGGCCGGGGACATGTCGACCTCGTCGACCGTCCAGCCGTGACCGTACTCCGCCCACTCCTCGGACCGCTCGCCCTCGCGGAACGCGTGGTACTCCGAGTCCTTCGCCCGCCGCCGCTGCTCCGCCGGGCGGACCTCCTCCAGCCGGTGGTCCTCGCCGCGCCGGGCCAGGATCTCGGCGCCGGCCTGGACGTCGGGCGCGAAGTCGAAGACGATCGCGTTCGGACCGTCGCCGATGACGACCGCGTCACCCGGCCGCGCGCCGAGCTTCAGCAGCTCCTCCTCGACACCGAGCCGGTTCAGCCGGTCCGCGAGGTAGCCGGTCGCCTCCGCGTTCGCGAAGTCGGTCTGCTTCACCCAGCGCTCGGGCTTCTGGCCCTGCACCAGCCAGCCGCCCTCGTCGGGCAGCTGCTTCACCTTGAACTCGGGCCCGCCCTGCACCTGCGGCCGGATCACGATCCGCGTGGTGTCGGGCTTCTCCTCCTCCGCACGACGCCGTACGACGATGTCGGCCATCGCGAACTTCAGCGCCTCGAGGCCCTCGTGCGACGCGGTCGAGATCGGGAACACCCGGTACCCGCGCTCCTGCAGCTCGGCCTGCACCATCTCGGCGATCTCCCGGGCGTCCGGTACGTCGATCTTGTTCAGCGCGACCAGCCGCGGCCGGTCCTCGAGCCCGCCGTGCGCGGTCAGCTCGGCCTCGATCGTGTCCAGGTCGCTGAGCGGGTCGCGGCCCGGCTCGTACGTCGCGCAGTCGATGACGTGGACGAGCGCCGCGCAGCGCTCCACGTGCCGGAGGAAGTCGTGGCCGAGGCCGCGGCCCTCGCTCGCGCCCTCGATCAGGCCCGGTACGTCGGCGACCGTGAACGTCGTGTCGCCGGCGACCACGACGCCGAGGTTCGGGATCAGGGTGGTGAACGGGTAGTCGGCGATCTTCGGGCGGGCGCGGCTGATCGCGGCGATCAGCGACGACTTGCCCGCGCTCGGGAAGCCGACCAGGCCGATGTCCGCGACGACCTTCAGCTCCAGGACGAGCGTGCGCTCCTCGCCGTCCTCGCCGAGCAGCGCGAACCCGGGCGCCCGACGCGTACTGCTTGCCAGCGCCGCGTTGCCGAGGCCGCCCTTGCCGCCCTGGGCCGCGACGAACTCGGCGCCCGGGCCGACCAGGTCCGCCAGTACTTCGCCGTTCGCGGTGCTGATCACGGTGCCGTCCGGGACGCCGAGGACCACGTCGCCGCCGTTGCTGCCGGCCTGGTGGTCACCCTTGCCCTGGGCACCGTTCGTCGCGGTGCGATGGCTGGAACGGTGGTAGTCGACGAGCGTGGTGACGTCCGGGTCGACGCGCAGGATCACGCTGCCGCCGTCGCCGCCGTTCCCGCCGTCGGGCCCGCCCAGCGGCTTGAACTTCTCCCGGTGCACCGAGGCACACCCGTTCCCGCCGCGTCCCGCGGCGACCTGCACCGTCACCCGGTCGACGAAACTGGGGATAGCCATCGGTGTTCTCTACTTCCTGTGGGAACCACTACGTCCTACATAGCTGAAGGGCGGGTACGCGGTATTCCGCGACCCGCCCTTCGACAGAGCTTGTTGTACCGGGTGGCGGTGTTACTCCGCCGGGGCCGGGACGATGTTGACGACGCGGCGACCGCGCCGGGTGCCGAACTCCACGTGGCCCTCGGCCAGCGCGAACAGCGTGTCGTCGCCGCCACGGCCGACCAGGTTGCCCGGGTGGAAGTGGGTGCCGCGCTGCCGGACGATGATCTCGCCGGCGTTCACGAGCTGACCGCCGTACCGCTTCACGCCGAGCCGCTGCGCGTTGGAGTCACGACCGTTGCGGGTCGAGGCCGCGCCCTTTTTGTGTGCCATGTCTAGATCAGCTCACTTCTTCTTCGCGTCGATCGCGGTGACCTTGACCTGGGTGTAGTGCTGACGGTGCCCCTGGCGCTTGCGGTAACCGGTCTTGTTCTTGTACTTGAGGATGTTGATCTTCGGGCCCTTGGTCCGACCGAGAACCTCGGCCGACACAGCCACGTTGGCCAGCGCCGCAGCGTCGGCCGTCACGGTGTCGCCATCGACGACGAGGACCGCCGGCAGCGCGACGGTGTCGCCCACCTTCTCGGTCAGGCTGTCGATCTCGATGACATCGCCGACGGCGACCTTCTGCTGGGTGCCGCCACTGCGCACGATCGCGTACACCGTGGATCTCACTCTCTGCTGGATCGGAAAACTTATGAAGCATAGGTTCGGTGCGCACATCGGCGCACCGAACGTCTAGTTTACAACCACGGGTCGGTAAACCCGAAATCGGTCAGCTGCCGGTGCTGACGAGCTCGGACGGCTCGCCGGTCTCACCCTCGGCAGCGGTCTTGCTCCGGCTCCGGCTGCTCCGCCGCCGCCGGGTGCTCTTGGACGCCCCGTTCTGCGCCGCCTCGGCCGGCTCGGCCGCGTCCTCCGCGGTACCGGACGCCGGGAAACCGGTCGCTTCCGGGCTGACGTGCTCCTCGGCCGCGGCGGAGACCGGATAGCCGGTGGGTTCCGGCGTACCGTCCGTCTCGTCCTTCTTCACCGTGGCCGCGGCGATCTGGGCCAGCTTCTGCGCGGCGTCGCCGTTGTGCTGCGGCGCCTCCGCCTCGGCGGGCTGCTCGTCGTCGCCACGGTTCTTGCCGCGGCGGCGGCGCGAGCTCTTCCGGCCGCCGTCGTCGGCCTGCGGCGCCTTGCCCTGGTCCTGACCGTTCTGCTGGCCGGTCTGCTGGCCGTTCGCGTTCTGGCCGTTGCGACCGGAGCGGCGGGATTCCTTCGGCTCGTCGTGCAGGATCAGCCCACGCCCACCGCAGTGGTCGCAGTTCTCGCTGAACGCCTCAAGCAGGCCGGTGCCGATCCGCTTCCGGGTCATCTGGACCAGGCCGAGCGAGGTCACCTCGGCGACCTGGTGCTTGGTCCGGTCGCGGCCCAGGCACTCGACCAGCCGGCGCAGCACGAGGTCGCGGTTCGACTCGAGCACCATGTCGATGAAGTCGATCACGATGATGCCGCCGATGTCGCGGAGCCGGAGCTGCCGGACGATCTCCTCGGCCGCCTCCAGGTTGTTCTTGGTGACGGTCTCCTCGAGGTTGCCGCCGGAGCCGGTGAACTTGCCGGTGTTCACGTCGACGACCGTCATCGCCTCGGTCCGGTCGATGATCAGCGAACCGCCCGACGGCAGCCAGACCTTCCGGTCCAGCGCCTTCTTGATCTGCTCGTCGATCCGGTAGTTCGCGAACACGTCGCCGTCGCCGGCCCACTTCTCGACCCGGTCGGCCAGGTGCGGCGCGACGCCCTCGACGTACTCGCGGACCTGGTCGTACGCGTGGTCGCCGGAGATCACCAGCTTCGCGAAGTCCTCGGTGAACAGGTCCCGGACGACGCGGATCAGCAGGTCCGGCTCGCCGTACAGCAGGTGCGGCGCCTGGCCGTTCTTCGACTTCTTGTCGATCTCCTCCCAGGCGGCCTGCAGGCGGCTGACGTCCGAGGTCAGCTCCTCCTCCGAGGCCCCCTCGGCCGCGGTCCGGACGATCACGCCGGCCTCGTCCGGGACGATGTCCTTGAGGATGGTCTTCAACCGGTTCCGCTCGGTGTCGGGGAGCTTGCGGCTGATCCCGCCGTTGCCGCCGCGCGGGACGTACACGACGTACCGGCCGGGCAGGCTGATCTGGTTCGTCAGGCGGGCGCCCTTGTGGCCGATCGGGTCCTTGGTCACCTGGACCAGGACCGACTGGCCGGACTTCAGCACCTGCTCGATCTTGCGCGGACCGTTGGCGCCACCAAGGGTGGCCCAGTCGACCTCACCGGCGTACAGGACCGCGTTGCGGCCCTTGCCGATGTCGATGAACGCCGCCTCCATGCTGGGCAGCACGTTCTGCACGCGGCCGAGGTACACGTTGCCGATCAGCGAGGTCTGCTCGGCGGTGGTCACGTAGTGCTCGACCAGTACGTTGTCCTCGGACACCGCGATCTGGGTCAGGTCCTCGCGGGACCGGATCACCATCGTCCGCTCGACCGACTCGCGGCGGGCCAGGAACTCGGCCTCGGTCACGATCGGCGCCCGGCGGCGACCGGCGGCGCGGCCCTCCCGGCGGCGCTGCTTCTTCGCCTCCAGGCGGGTCGAGCCCTCGACCGCGGTGATCTCGTTCGCGGTGTTCTTGCTGCGGGGTTCGCGGACCCGTACGACGGTCTCGTCCGGGTCGTCCGCGGACGCGCCGGAGTCCTCGCCCTTACGGCGACGACGGCGACGGCGCCGGCGGGACGAACCGCCCGCGGCCTCCTCGTCGTCGGAGTCCGCCGTACCGTCGGAGTCCGCGTCGTCGGCCTGTGCGTCGGAGTCCTCGTCGTGCTCGTCCTCGGACTGCTCGTCGGCACCGTCCTCGGCACCGTCGGCGTCACCGGACTTGCGACGACGACGCCCACCCCGGCGACGACGCCGGCGCCGAGTCCCCTCGCCACCTTCGTCCCCGTCCTCACCGCTGACGTCCACCTGACCGTCCGCCTCGTCGGCGACCTGCGCGTCGCCGTGGGAGTCGCCGTACGCGTCGCCGCGTCCGTCGGCGGCATCGGCGCGCCCGTCAGCGCGGGCCTGGGCGGCGTCAGCGCGCCCCTCGGCGCGGGCGTCGGCGCGCGCCTCGGGGGCGTCAGCACGCCCGCCGGTGCGGGCCTCGGCGGCATCAGCACGCCCGCCGGCACGCGCCTCGGCGCGGTTGTCTGTGGTCCCGTCGGTGGTGCTGTCGGCGGCGGCGTCGCCGGTCCGGTTGGCGCGGGTGCCGCGGGTGGAGCGGCGGCGGCTGCGGGTGGTGCTCGCCTCGGCGGGTGCCTCGTCGGTCTCGCTCGTCGTGGCGGCGGCCTGCGGCTGGGCATCGTCGGCGGGCTCGGTCTCGCGGGCCTCCGCGTCGCGGCCTCGGCGGCTGCGGCGACGGCGGGTGCTGGTGGTGGGCTGCTCGTCGGCGCCCGGCTCCGAGGTAGCGCCGGTGGCCTCGTCCTCGTCTTCCTGAGCGGCGTTCGGTACGTCGGTGGGCGCCTGGAACAGCACCGCCGCCGGAGCCGGCCGACGCCGGCTGCGCCGGGTGGTGCTCGGCGCCTCGGCGTCCGTCGTACCTGCGGTCTCCTCGTTGGCGTCCGCGGCAGACTGCTGCGCGTCGGCGGAGGTTGCCGGGTCGGCGTTCCCCGTGGCAGCCGCCTCGGCGGTCTTCGACGTACGCCGGGACGTGCGCTTGCGCGTGGTAGTCGCACGAGCGCCCGCCACAGGCTCGCTCTGTGCCGTGTCCGCGGCCGGGGCGTCCTCGGTCGCGTCGGCCGGGGCCTGGAACGGCGCGGCGGCCTTCTTCGTGGTGCGTTTGCGGGTGGTCTTCTTCGCCGGGGCTGCGTCCGCGGCCGCGGTGTCGGCGGTGGCCTCCGCAGGTGCGTCCGCCACGTCGAGCAGCGTGTCCTGGGCGGCGGTGGCCTTCTTGGCCGGGCGCTTGGTGGCGGTCTTCTTGGCGGGCGCGGTCTTGGCGGCGGCCTTCTTGGCCGGGGCCTTCTTCGCGACGGCCTTCTTGGCCGTCTTCTTCGCCGGGGTGGCGTCCGCGGCGACTTCGGCGGCGGGCTCCGGCTCGGCGGTCTTCTTCACCGCGCGCTTGCGCGTCGTGGTGGTCTTCTTCGCGGCTGCCGTCTTCTTGGTGGTACGGCGGGCGGCGGGCTGGGCGGCGGCAGCCGTGCCGGCTGCGTCGGTGGTCGGCTCGTTGTCGAGCATGTAGTGCGGGTCTCCTCAAGCCTTGCGGCGCATCCCCGACCCCTGTCACGGGTCCCGGGCGCCGGCCGTAAGGCGGTCACGGTTCGCCATGCCTGGCCCTGGATGCTGCCCGGGCCGCGGCGTGGCGGAAGCCTGCTGGATCCGCTCCGCCCGCGCTCAGGGCACAGAGGGAGCGGCGGCGTCGCCCTCCGCTGTGTGCGTCTGGCGGGGACCTGCCTGGCCGGTCGCGGTCGCCTGGTTGGCGTCGCGGTCACGAGCGAGCGGGTCTTCCACCGTGCCGGTGTCCGTGGTGAGCGGGCCCTGGGCGAGCCTGGTCAAAAGAGCCGGGCCCGTCACCGTCAGCGTCGCTACCTCGAGCACACCGGCGAGAACGTCGTCGGGTCTCACGGCCGGGGTTCCGTGCCGTAACACCACTTGCAGTATCGCACACGTCGCAACCGACCCCGGTTCACTCACGACGGTGAGTCGGAGAACGGCGGCCCGACAGTCGAACGAGCGAAGCCCCCGTTTGGTCATGCGCTCGACCAGAATTTCCTCCCGGGCCAGGAACGCTCCGACCGCCGCCGCGGCCGCCTCCGGATCCGCACCCGGCAACGCGATCCGCCACTCACTGGCCTCCAGCCGCTCGGCCAGCGCTCCCGGCCCCGCGACGACCACCTCGAGTACGTCGAGGCCGGGCGGCAACGCCTCGTCCAGCGCGGCCCGGACCTGCTCGGCGTCCCGCTCGTGTGTGAGCGAGATCTCCAAGTACTCCGCCTCGGACGCGGCCCCGGTCGGCGCGGCGCCGGCGTACGAGATCTTCGGGTGCGGGCTGAAGCCGTGCGAGAACGCCACCGGCAGCTCGGCCCGCCGGACGGCGCGCTCGAACGCCCGCTGGAAGTCGCGGTGTGAGGTGAATCGCAGCCGGCCGCGCTTGGCGAACCGGACCCGCAGTTTCTGGACGGCGGGCAGCTGCTGCGACGGCGGAGCTTGTACTGGTGGCACGCCCGCATTCTCGCAGGCCGTGCGGCGCCGCGCTCACTCCGATGCGCGGTAGCGCTCCGCAGGCTCGAACGACGGGCCGCCGTCGCGGTCGAGTTCGATGTGCAGGTCGCCGCGGAGATCGTCGAGGACGACGACCTTGCTGCCGTTCGCGGGCACCCGGTCGGGCGAGGTCCGCATCCGGGCCGCGATCTCGTGCGCCCCGGCGGGTGAGTCGTACGCGATCGTGACCTCCAGCTCCGGGCTCTGCCCGAGCCAGAACACGATCCGGCCGAGCGTGACGGTTCCGGCGTACCGGCGGCCGTCGCGGCGCAGTCGTTCGATCGTTGCCTGCCGTTCGCGGGCGGCGACCAGCGCCGCGGGCAGCCGGCCCAGGACGAAGATCCACCACAGGACGGCGACCAGCGCGATCGCGGCGGAGATCGCGTACGCCTCGGTGCCGACCCGGAAGTCGAGGGTTCGGCGGAGCGTCTCGGACGGATCGACCGAGAAGCCGGTCACGACCGAAAAACCTGCGCCCGCAGCGATCCCGGCCAGCAATGCCGACCCGACCAACAGTCCCGCGGCCCTGCTCTGGCCGAGTCGTTGCCGCGCCTGCTCCCCGAAAGAGAGCGAGAAGTGCAGCAGGAAGTACGCGGCGGCAACGGTCGCGAGGATCCGCCAGAGCAGCCGGACGCCGCCCGGGAGATCCACGGCGCACGTCTCGCCCGGCGCCGACGACGCGTTGCACAACCACGACGTACCCAGCAAGCTCGCGGCGACCCAGCCCGCGAAGCACAGCGCGGCGAGGATCGCGAGGCGGCCCGTCACGTGGCCGGGCGACTCGCCCGGAGCGAGCCCGGTGATGCGCGCCCCCTTGTCGGTGGTCGAGAACACCGGGCGGTCGTCCCACCAGTCCTTCATCACTACCCCCCAGGTCCGGTCGCGTCGAACGGTACCTGCAAATGCCGCGAAGAGCCTCAGGGCTGGACGGCGGACTTTCCGGTCAGGAACAAGGCCCAGCCGAGGAGGCCGAACGACACCAGCGCGAGCACCGTGCGGACCAGGTTGTACGTCGTCCACTTCGCCTCGTCGAACGCCGCCCGGGCCGCGGCGACGTCGATCGTGGCGGGATCCCCGGCGGCCCGCAGCGCGTCGTTCAGCGGGACGTTGACGGCGATCGTCACGATCATCGAGATCAGGTACAGCACGAACGCGACCGCGATCCACGGCAGCGCCTTCTCCTTCAGGTTGACCACGCCGGCCAGCAGCGTGAGCAGCAGGGCGCCGACGAACCCGAGGCCGAGGAACAGCGGGTTCAGGATCGCCCGGTCGACCGCCGTGAACGCGGCCACGAAGGTCCGGTCGTCGGTCTTCCCGAGGCCGGGCATGAACGCGTTCGCGTAGATCCCGTACACGCCGGCCACCAGGCCCGTGGTCATCGTGGCCGCCATCAACGACGCCACCCGCAGTCCGTTCATCTCGCTCCTCCCAGTACGGCGGGAATCTCCCGCACCAGAAAAGTTAGAAGCTCCGGAGCGCCGGGAACATGTCGGCGAGGCTCACCTCCATGTCCGGGAAACTCACCGCCGCGCGCCCCGGCCGGAAGCGTTGCCGATAGCAAGAATCTGCCGGCCGTCACTGGCTTACGAGGAGCGGCGGCGGAGTGTGAGGAGTTCCCGCGTGCCGAGCAGGCCCCGAACCGGGCCGTCGTGCGGCATCATGTGATTTCGGGGAACGTGAGGAGAGGACTTCGATGACGGAACCGGCACAGTCGCCGCGGCGGGAGCCGGACCCTGCGGTCGTGGATGCCGGGGACGGCGACGGCAAGGGCATCTACTGGGTGCTGAAGAACGTGGTCGTCGGGCCGCCGGTCAAGCGGATCTTCCGGCCGAAGATCGTCGGCGCGGAGAACGTCCCGGACACCGGCGCGGCGATCATCGCCAGCAACCACCTCTCGTACTCCGACTGGATCTTCATGCCGCTGGTGCTGCGCCGGCGGGTGACGTTCGTGGCGAAGTCCGACTACTTCACCGGGGCCGGGATCAAGGGCCGGTTCCAGCGCGGGTTCTTCAAGGGCACCGGGCAGGTGCCGATCGACCGCTCCGGCGGGTCGGCGTCCGAGGGCGCGATGCGGGCCGGGATGAAGGTGCTGGAGCGCGGCGAGCTGTTCGGGATCTACCCGGAGGGCACCCGCTCGCACGACGGCCGGCTGTACAAGGGCCGGACCGGCGTCGCCCGGCTCGCGCTGGAGGCGAAGGTGCCGGTGATCCCGTGCGGCGTGATCGGTACCGACGTGGTCGCCCCGCCCGGGAAGATCGTCGCGTCGTTCGCGTCGCCGACGGTCAAGTTCGGCGAGCCGCTGGACTTCTCCCGGTACGAGGGGATGGAGAGCGACCGGCTGATCCTGCGCGCCGTCACCGACGAGATCATGTACAAGATCATGGAGCTGTCCGGGCAGGAGTACATCGACATGTACGCCACCAAGGCCAAGGCACTCGAGGGCCGCGCGGTCACCGGCGCCCCGGACAAGGTCCGCAAGACGGACACCTGATCCGGGTCGTGAGACGGGATGGGTCTACGCTGGGAGATCGTGGAAGGTCCGATCGCATACCAGGGTGAGCCAGGCGCCAACTCGGCGATGGCATGCACCGACATGTTCCCCGAGCGCGAGCAGCTGCCCTGTACGACGTTCGAGGACGCCCTCGACGCGGTCAGCAGCGGACGTGCCGGGCTGGCGATGATCCCGGTGGACAACTCGATCGCCGGCCGGGTCGCGGACATCCACCACCTGCTCCCGGAGTCCGGGCTGCACATCGTCGGCGAGTACTTCCTGCCGATCCACTTCCAGCTGCTCGGCGTACCCGGTACGTCGCTGGACCGGATCCGGACGGTTCGCAGCCACGTGCACGCGCTCGGGCAGTGCCGGAAGATCATCCGCGAACACGGGTGGTCGACGGTCGTCGCCGACGACACCGCGGGCGCCGCGCGGGAGGTGTCCGACCTCGGCGATCCCACGGTGGCGTCGCTGTCGCCGCGGGCCGCGGCCGGGCTGTACGGCCTGGAGACGCTGGCGTCCGACGTCGAGGACGAGCACCACAACACGACCCGGTTCCTGGTGCTGTCGCGGGAGCCCGACGTACCGCCGGTGGGTTCCGGGCCGGTCATCACGTCGTTCGTGTACCGGGTCCGGAACGTGTCGGCGGCGCTGTACAAGGCGCTCGGCGGGTTCGCGACGAACAGCGTGAACATGACCAAGCTGGAGTCGTACCAGCTCGGCGGGATGTTCTTCGCCACCCAGTTCTACGCCGACATCGAAGGCCACCCCGAGGAGCCGAACGTCGCCCTCGCGCTCGAGGAACTGGCCTTCTTCTCGGTCGAGGTCCGCATCCTCGGCGTCTACCCCGCCAACGAGTTCCGCGCCCAGATCGCCGAACCAGCCGCCAACCGAGCCCTCCGCCCCCACCACTGACCCCGTGCGGGTTCTGCTGATCGGTGGGACGTCCAACGTCGGCAAATCCACGGCTGCGGGTGCGCTCGCGGCGCGGCTCGGGTTCACGTACGTGTCGACAGACCGGCTCGGGCGGCACCCCGGGCGGCCGTGGGGCGACGTACCGGCGCATGTGGTGGAGCACTATCGGTCACACGACGCCGGGGCTCTGGTCGATGCGCTCCTGGCGCACTACGAGCGGATGTGGCCGCGCATCGAGGAGCTGGTCACGGCGCATGCGGTCGACGGGCCTGGGCTGGTACTGGAAGGGTCGGGCGTGTGGCCGGAGTACGTGCGGCGCCTGACTACGCCGTACACCTCCGCGGTCTGGTTGACCGCGTCGGAGCGGGTGCTCAGGAGCCGCATCCAGCAGGCGAGCGGCTACCCCACCCTCCCCCACGACGGCCGCCACCTGGTCGACCAGTTCCTGGCCCGCACCACCCGCTACCAGCACCGTATGCTCGCCCACCTCGACGGCCTGCCACACATCAGCACCCCCGCGGGACCCACGCAGATCCTCAAGGCGGCACGCTCTATTTCCTGAGCACTTCCCGCACGAGTGTGCTCAGACGCTGGTGGTCGTCGGTGTGGAGGTCGAACCACTCGGCACCGTTGGTATCCGGCGACTGGACCGTCGCGGACAGATCGGCCGGGCCGGGACTGTCCGCGAACACCCCGCGATGGCGGAAGTCGATCGGCAGCCCGGCGGAGGTGCGTCGGACCCGGAGGCTGAACTCGGTGAACTCCCCCACGACGGAACGCCGTACGCCGAGTTCCTCGTGCAGCTCACGCTCGAGAGTCTGCGTCCACGACTCGCCGGGTTCGGGGCTCCGGCCCGGGAGGTCGAGCAGGCCGGCGTACGGCCCGCGGGTCTTGCGGACCAGGAGGATGCGGCCGGCGGCGCGGATCCGCGCGTACACCCCGAAGTGGTACAGCGTGGCGATCGGCACCGTGCATACCTCCCAGGCTCTGTGAACAGGCTAGTGCGGCTCTGTGGGGTACAGAGCGACAGGTAGTACACCGCCGAGACGGTGTACGCGTGGGGACGATCACGCTCAGGCGCACTACCCGGGGAGCCGACATGTCGTGGTGGGTGGTGCACCTGGTGGGTTGTTGAGGCGGTCGGACGTCGCGGGGGTCGGCGGGTGTGGGGGCGACTAGGGTCTTGGGCGTGGAGATCGTGGGTGTGGACGGGCGGGATGCCGACGTGTTTCGGCGGTTTTACGAGGTGAAGTTCGGGGTTCGGCGGGAGGAGTTGGAGTTTCCGGCTGGGTTGGGGGTTGAGGAAGCCCGGGTGGTGATGGCCGGTACGCATGCGGATGTGCGGGCCGAGGGGCTCGGGATGGTGGTGGACGGGGCCTGGGTGGGGGTTGCGTGGCTGGACTGGTGGTTGGTGGGGAACACCGACACCGTGGACGTCGAGCTCGCGGTGGTTCCGGAGTACCGGCGGCGCGGCGTGGCGAGCAGGCTGCTGGAGGTGGCGGTCGGGCGGGCGCGGGACGCGGGGCGGCGGATCCTGTCGGGGACGAACATGGCGGGCGACCCGGAGACCGGGGAGAGCGCGGGTACGGCGTTCGCGCGGGCGCGGGGGTTCGTGAAGAAGCACGCCGAGCTGCACCAGGTGGTCGAGCTGCCGGTGCAGAACCTGGTCGAGCAGCCGGTCGACGGGTACGAGATCCTGCAGTGGCGGGAGCACACGCCGGACGAGTGGATGCCGCAGTTCGTCGAGCTGCTCAGCGGGATGAGCGAGGACGTCCCGACCGGCGACCGTACGGACGAACCGGTGCGCTGGACACCCGAGCTGGTCCGCGACGCCGAGGCCCGGCGGGTCGCGCAGGGCCGGTTCACGTACACGACGGCCGCGGTCCACACCGCCTCCGGCGAGCTCGCGGCGTACACCCAGATGGGCGGTACGCCGGAGACCCCGGAGCGGCTGAACCAGTACGACACGTACGTACGCCGCACACACCGCGGCAACCGCCTGGGGATCGCGGTAAAACTCCCCAACCTGGCAGCCCTCCAGGCCGGCGTCCCCCACCCCGCGGTCCTGCACACCTGGAACGCCCCCGAGAACACCCCAATGATTGCCGTCAACAACAAACTCGGCTTCCGCCCAGTAGCCCAACGCACCGCCTGGGAACGCGAACTCTGAGGGCGGCTACGAGCGGCGGGTCAGGTACCAGGTGCCGGCTATGGCTACGCCCACCAGGAAGAGGGCGGTGAGTTCGTCGCGGAGTTCTCGGCGTACGGCGTTGTTCTCGCCGGCGCAATCGGCCAGGTGGTGGAGGACCTGGGTGCGGGTGGTGTGGGGTTGTTCGGCGGCGCAGACGACGACCTGGGTGGAGACGGTGTGGATCTGGCCGCGGTGCTCGATCGCGTCCGGGAACGCCCAGGCGAGCAGTACGCCGAACGCGACCACCGTCAGCACCAGCCAGGCGACGACCTTCCGGGAGCTGGTCATGCGACCCGCTCCCGGCGGTGCTTGCGGATCCGCCAGGCGACGATCACGACCACGACGATGCCCGCGACGACCAGCGCCGCGGCCCGGCCGAACGTCTGCTCGACCTTGGAGTACGAGTTGCCGGCCAGGTACCCGAGCAGCACCACGGCGGTCCCCCAGACTGCCCCGCCGGCCGCGTTGAAGGCCAGGAACTTCAGGTACCGCATCCCCGACATCCCCGCCAGCGCGGGCATCGTGGCCCGGAAGAACGCCACGAACCGGCCCAGGAACACGGCCGTACCGCCGCGCTCGGCGAGCTGTTTACGGGCCGCGTCGAGGCGCCCGGTGTGCCGGGACAGCGCCCGGATCCGGAGCAGCCGCGGCCCGAAGTACCGCCCGACCTCGTACCCGACGGTGTCGCCGAGGATCGCCGCCAGGATCACGACGACCAGCACGATCGGCAGCGACGCGTGCCCGAGCGCCGCGGTCACGCCGCCGAGCACCGCGGCCGTCTCGCCGGGCAGCACGAAGCCGACGAACAGCGCGTCCTCGGCGAACACCAGCAGCCCGACCATCCCGTACACGGCGATCCCGTGCAGCCCGAGCAGCCAGTCGGTCAGTCCTTTCATGACAGCAGAACCACCCGCAGCCGTGTCTCCGCGACCGCGCGCACTCCCCAGCTCAACGCCCGGCGCACCAGCAACCAGGTGCCGACGGCAACAATCGCGCCGAGCGCCAGCCCGGCGAGCACGTCGCCCGGGTAGTGCGCGGCGATGTAGACCCGGGTGAGCGCCATCAGCACCGCGGCGGCGGCCGCGACGATCCCGAGCCGCCGGTTCACGATCCACAACCCGGCCGCGACCGCGCCGGCCATCGTCGCGTGGTCCGACGGGAACGACGGGTCGGTACTGCGGTTCGCGAGCACCAGGATGCCCGGCAGCGTCGTGTACGGGCGGGCCTCGTGGACCGCGTGCACGATCGGTTGGTTGACTGCCACAGCCAACAGCGTCGCACCTCCCGCGCTGATCGCCGCAGCCACCCCCATCACCTGGCCGGAGCGGCGCGCGATCCACCACCCGGCGACCAGCAGTACGCCGAACAGCACCACGCCGTACTGCGCGTAGAACTGGGCCGGCGCATGCAGCCACGGCGTGGCGCGTGCGAACGCGTTGAACTGCTCGAACAGCCAGTGATTCACCCTGGATCCCCTCTTACTACAATTCAGGTAGTAGATTGATGCTACTACGTTCTTTGTAGTAGTCGTGAGGAGACCGCTGATGAGTCGTGCCCGGGGCGACCTGGAGCAGCAGGTGTTCGCCGCGCTCGCGGCCGGCGACGGCGCGATGACCACGTCCGACGTCCTCGACGCGCTCGACGGCGAGCTGGCGTACACGACCGTGATGACCGTGCTCGGCCGGATGGCCGCGAAGGGCCTGGCCACCCGCACCCGGGTCGGCCGGTCGTACGAGTACACCGCCGTCGTCGACTCGGCCGAGGTCGCCGCGCACCAGATCCACCGCCTGCTGGACGCCCGCGGCGACCGCGCCGCCGTACTCACCCGCTTCGCCCGCAGCCTCTCCGCCGAGGAGTCCCAGCTCCTCGTCGACCTCCTCCAGGACGCCGAGTGACGACGGCCGCGGTCCTCGGGCTGATCGTGATCGTCGGCTACGCGGTGGTCGCGCCGGTTGCGAGTCGCCGGCTGCCGCCGTCCGGGGCGGCGAGGTTGCTGATCGTCGGCAATGTCCTGTCGGCGGCCAGCGGCGTGTTCATCCTGGCGGTGCTCGCGTTCACGTGGATCGGGCAGTTCCCGTTCGTCGCCGAGGAGGGCGCCTGGTCCCCCGCGCTGCTGCGCGTCGACAGTCCGGTGCCCGCGTGGCCGGCCGCGATCGCGGGCTGCCTGGTGCTGCTCGCGCTGGTCTCGGTGCTCGTCACCGGGCTCCGGCAGATGCGCGCGCTGGTCGAGGTACACCGCGCGTGCCGCGGCCTCACCGCGGTCGGCGACCTCGTCGTACTCGACGACGAACGGCCGGACGCGTTCAGTACGCCGCAACCGGCGGGCCGGGTGATCGTCACCAGCGGCCTGCTCCGGGCGCTCGATCCACGCCAGCGCGCCGTACTGCTGGCGCACGAGAAGTCGCACCTCGTCCACCACCACGCCTGGTGGAACCTGGCCGCCGGCCTCGCCGCGGCCGTCAACCCGGTACTGCGCCCCGCCGCCCGGGCCGCCGCGACCGCTGTCGAGCGGTGGGCCGACGAGGATGCCGCCCGCGCCGTCGGCGACCGTCGGCTGGTCGCGACGACGCTGGTCCGGGTCGCACAGTTGCAGACGCGGTTCGCGCATCCCGTCCCGCTGGTCGCCGCGACCGGTGGGGATCTGGAGGCGCGGGTGCGGGCGCTGCTCGCACCACCACCGCGCCGCCGGCCGCTCGTGATCGCGGCGACGATCGCGGTGTTCGCGGTCGGCGCGCTGCCGGCGGCCGCCGTACAGCACACCGGTGAGGCGCTGTTCGAGCACGCCGAGCGGCCGAGCGCCGGGCAACACACCTGATTGAAAATCCGCAACGCCACCAGGGGTTTCCGGCGGTGTGGAGTACCGGTGCGCGAGGGGTTGTGCGCGGGCGGTGACGGGTGGATCGTGAAGTGCAGAGCAGTGACTTGGGGGCCGACTGCTCGGTGGGGGAAGGCGGCGGGACGGCCTTCGGTCGAGGGTGTGCGCTGGGGGTGAGCTCCTCGGTTCGGCACACGTACGCCGGTCTGCTCGCGCGCCCCCGCGGAAGGGGGAGCAATGCCCAAGAAGGCGAAGAGCGACGGGGCGGCCGGCGCCGGCATGAGCGGCGGTGGGTCGCCCGCCGCGGGCATGAGCGGTGGCGGGTCGCCCGCCGCCGGCATGAGTGGTGGTGGATCGCCCGCGGCGGACATGGCTGGTGGCGGATCGGCCGCGGCGGACATGGCTGGTGGCGGATCGGCCGCGGCGGACATGGGGAGCGGCGGCACGGCTTCCGGGCTCGGGATGAGTGGTGGCGGCACGGCCGGTGGTGCAGGGATGAACGGCGGCGGTACGGCGGGTGGTGCCGGTATGGGCGGCGCGACCGGCGACGGCCGGGTGGAGACCCCGAGCCGCCGGCAGTGCGGGGTGATGGAGGTGCACCGGCGGCTGCTGTCGACGTCACCGGAGTACGCCGCGCGCCGGTCCGCGCTGGAGACCGCGACGATGAGCTACCTCGCCCGGCCGGAACGGTTCGCCGGGACCGCGCGCATCCCGGTCGTCGTCCACGTGGTCTGGAACACGAACGCGCAGAACATCTCCCAGGCCCAGATCGACAGCCAGATCGACGTCCTGAACCGCGACTACCGCGCCACGAACCCGGACACCAGCATCGTGCCGGGCGTGTTCAGCGGCCTGATCGCCGACGCCCAGGTCGAGTTCTTCCTGGCCACCCAGGACCCGAGCGGCAACCCGACGAACGGCGTCACCCGGACCCAGACCAGCGCCACGAGCTTCACCACCGACGACAAGGTGAAGGCGACCGCGACGGGCGGGATCGACCCCTGGCCGGCCGACAAGTACCTGAACATCTGGGTCTGCCAGCTCGGCGGCGGCCTGCTCGGGTACGCGCAGTTCCCGGGCGGGCCGGCGGCCACGGACGGCGTCGTCATCCTGCACAGCGGGTTCGGTACGAACGGTACGGCGGCCGCGCCGTTCGACCTCGGCCGGACGACGACGCACGAGGTCGGGCACTTCTTCAACCTGCTGCACATCTGGGGCGACGACGGCACCGGCTGCACCGGCAGCGACGAGTGCGCGGACACCCCGAACGCGGCCGGCCCGAACTTCGGCGTACCGACGTTCCCGCATGTGACCTGCAGCAACGGGCCGAACGGCGACCTGTTCTACGACTACATGGACTACACCGACGACCGCGGCATGGTCATGTTCACCACCGACCAGGTGGCCCGGATGCAGGCCACGCTGGAGACCGTCCGCAAGGACCTGCCGGTCTTCACCTCGGCGCGGGCGACCCCGGAACCGGCCGGCTCGGTGGTGTCGTGGGGCGCGAACCGGCTGGACGCGTTCGTCCTCGGAACCGACCTGGCGATGTACCACAAGTGGTGGGACGGATCGGCCTGGGGACCGTCCGTCGCCGGGTACGAGTACCAGGGCGGCATCTGCATGAGCGCACCTGAGGTCGCGTCCTGGGCGCCGAACCGGCTGGACGCCTTCGTCCTGGGGACCGACCATGCGCTGTACCACAAGTGGTGGGACGGCTCGGCGTGGAACGGGTACGAGTACCTCGGCGGCGTCTGTATGTCGCACCCGCGGCTGGCGACCTGGGGTCCGGACCGGCTGGACGCCTTCGTGCTCGGGACCGACCGGGCGCTGTACCACAAGTGGTGGGACGGGTCGTCCTGGAACGGGTACGAGTACCTGGGCGGGATCTGCATGAGCCCGCCCGAAGTCGTTGCCTGGGGCCCCGATCGGCTGGACGCGTTCGTGCTCGGGACCGACAACGCGGTCTACCACAAGTGGTGGGACGGCTCGGCCTGGAACGGGTACGAGTACCTCGGCGGCGTCTGCGCGTCGCCGCCACGGGTGGTTGCCTGGGGCCCCAACCGGCTCGACATGTTCGTGATCGGCACCGACTCGGCGCTGTACCACAAGTGGTGGGACGGCTCGTCCTGGAACGGCTGGGAGTACATGGGCGGCGTCTGTACGTCGGCGCCGACCGTGGTCTCGTGGGGCTCGGACCGGCTGGACGTCTTCCTGCTCGGGACGGACTCGGCGCTCTACCACAAGTGGTGGGACGGGTCCGCGTGGGGACCGTCGGTCACCGGGTACGAGTACCTGGGCGGGATCTGCACCGGCGAACCGCGGGTCGTGTCCTGGGACACCAACCGGCTGGACGTGTTCGTCACCGGCACCGACAAGCAGCTGTACCACAAGTGGTGGGACGGCTCGGCCTGGGGACCGTCGGTCACCGGGTACGAGGCGCTCGGCGGCGTGATCAGCGACTTCAAGGTGACGATCCCGGAGTCGCCGGCCTCGATCGGACAGGCGGTGGGGATCTGACCAGCTCACCGGTCGGCCACTGGACGCATTCCTTCGAGGAGGACCACGACGGGATCAGCGTCTACCGCCGCGACGACTACGCCTTCCCGCCGGCCCGCGGCCGGCGGGGGGTGGAGTTCCGCCCCGACGGCAGCCTGGTGGACGACGCGATCGGCCGCGGCGACGCTCCCGAGGCCCGCCCGGGCGGACGGTGGGACGCCACCGGGCGGGTCGCGCTGAGCTCCGGCAAGACCGGCCGGATCGTCACGTCGGACCCTGACCGGCTCGACATCACCTGGCAGCCCTGACCCCCTCGCTGGGGAGGACGTCCCTCCTGGTTCTCCCCATCGTGGGCTCTAAGCTGACGTCCATGTGGAGCCCGAACGCGCGTGACATCGGCGGACTTCCTACCCGGTACGGCGTACCGACACGCGCGGGGGCGCTCGTCCGCACGGATGCGTTCGCGACGGTGCCGGACGAACTGCGGGCGCTCGGCGCGGGCCTCGTGCTCGATCTGCGGTCCGACTGGGAGCTGAAGGAGCGGCATCCGCTCGGAGGCGACCCGGCGTACCGGCGGATCCCGTGGATCGACCCGGAGGCAGAGAAGCTGCGCGATCCGGACGCCGAGCCGCGGTTGGTCGACGTGTACCGCAACAGCCTGACGCGGAACGCGGACCACATCCGCCGGATCTTCGCCGCGATCGCGGACGCACCCGCGGACCTGCCGGTCGTCGTGCACTGCAAAGCCGGGAAGGACCGGACGGGGCTCACGGTCGCCGTACTGCTGGAGCTGGCCGGCGTACCGCGGGACCGGATCGCGGCGGACTACGCGATCAGCGAGGTCAACCTCGGCACGCAGGACGGGCCCGAGTTCGCGCGGACCCGTCCCGAGACGATCCTCGGCTCGCTCGACCACCTCGACTCACTGGGCGGCGTCCGCGCGTACCTGTCCTGGCTCGGGTTGTCCGCCGGGCAGATCCACCGCCTGGCGGCACGGCTGGTGCCGGTCGAGGCCGAGGCGATCGTGTTCGACTTCGACGGGCTGCTGATGGACACCGAGACCACGATGGTCGAGAGCTGGCAGGCCGAATGGGCGCACCACGGGCTCGAGCTCGACCTGGACGGCTTCTGGCCCGGGCACGGCGGCGACGTCACCGAGCAGCGGTACGCCGTACTCGCCGCGGCCGTCGGCACCGGCTACGACCGCTCCGCCAGCCACGCCCGCCGCCAAGCCCACCGCGACCGCCTGCACGCCGACCTCGACTTCCGCCCCGGGATCCTCGAGTGGATCCGCACCGCCCGCGACCTCGGCCTCACGGTCGCCATCGCCAGCAGCTCGCCCCGCTCGTGGGTACTCCCCCACCTCGAACGGGTCGACGCGGTCCCCCTTTTCGACCACATCACCACCGGCGACGAGGTCACCACGCACAAGCCCGACCCGGCGATCTACCACCTCGCCCTGCAACGGCTCGGCAGTCCCTTCGCAATCGCCGTCGAGGACACCCCGCACGGCGTCGCCGCGGCCCGGTCCGCCGGCATGTACACCGTCGCCGTACCCAACCCCTACGTCCAGCCTGCATCCGTCGCCGACGCCGACCTGGTCCTGGGCAGCGCCGCCGACATCCTCCTCACCGACCTGCTGCTGTCGGCCCGCAGCTAGACCACCGAGAGCGGCAGGAGCTTCTTGCCGGTGGGGCCGATCTGGATCTCGGTGCCCATCTGCGGGCAGACGCCGCAGTCGAAGCAGGGGGTCCAGCGGCAGTCTTCGACCTCGATCGCGCCGTCTTCTTCGAGGGAGTCCTGCCAGTCCTCCCACAGCCAGTCGCGGTCCAGGCCCGAGTCCAGGTGGTCCCACGGGAGGACTTCGGCGTACTCGCGTTCGCGGGTCGTGTACCAGGCGAGGTCGACCGGCTCGTCGGCCAGGGCCTGCGCGGTGCAGGCGATCCAGCGGTCGTACGAGAAGTGCTCGCTCCAGCCGTCGAACCGGCCGCCGTCGCGCCAGACCGCCTCGATCACGCGGCCGACACGGCGGTCGCCGCGGGACAGCAGGCCCTCGATGATGCCGGGCTTGCCGTCGTGGTACCGGAAACCGATCGCCTTCGCGTACTGCTTCTCCGAGCGGATCGCCGCGCCGAGCTTCGCCAACCGGGCGTCGGTCTCCTCCGCGCCCAGCTGGGCGGCCCACTGGAACGGCGTGTGCGGCTTCGGCACGAACCCGCCGATCGACACCGTGCAGCGGATGTCGCGCCGGCCGGACACCTCCCGCCCGGTCGCGATCACCTTCTTCGCCAGGTCGGCGATCGCCAGCACGTCCTCGTCGGTCTCGGTCGGCAGACCGCACATGAAGTACAGCTTCACCTGCCGCCAGCCGTGGCTGTACGCCGCCGCGACCGTGCGGATCAGGTCCTCCTCGGTGACCATCTTGTTGATCACCTTCCGCATCCGGTCCGACCCGCCCTCGGGCGCGAACGTCAGCCCGGAGCGTCGCCCGTTCCGCGAGAACTCGTTCGCCAGCGTGATGTTGAAGGCGTCGACCCTTGTCGAAGGCAACGACAGCGACACGTTGCTGCCCTCGTACCGGTCCCCCAGGCCCTTCGCGACCTCGGCGATCTCACTGTGGTCGGCGCTCGACAGACTGAGCAGCCCGACCTCCTCGAACCCGGACTGCTTGAGCCCGTTCTCGACCATGTTGCCGATCGTGGTGATGCTGCGCTCGCGGACCGGCCGGGTGATCATCCCCGCCTGGCAGAACCGGCAGCCACGGGTACAGCCGCGGAAGATCTCCACGGAGTACCGCTCGTGCACGGTCTCGGCCAGCGGAACCAGCGGCTTCTTCGGGTACGGCCACGCGTCGAGGTCCATGACCGTGTGCTTCGCGGTCCGGAACGGTACGCCGGGACGGTTCGGGGTGACACGCTGGATCCGCCCGTCGTCGAGGTAGTCGACGGTGAAGAACCGCGGGATGTACACGCCGCCGGACTTCGCCAGCCGCAACAGCACCTCGTCCCGCCCGCCCGGGCGTCCCTCGGCCTTCCACTCCCGGATCACCTCGGAGATCGCCAGCACGATCTCCTCCCCGTCGCCCATCACCGCGGCGTCGATGAAGTCCGCGATCGGCTCCGGGTTGAACGCGGCATGCCCGCCGGCCAGCACGATCGGGTCCTCGCCGGTCCGGTCGGCGGCGTGCAGCGGGATCCCGGCCAGGTCCAGCGCGGTCAGCATGTTCGTGTACCCGAGCTCGGTCGAGAACGACAGCCCGAACACGTCGAACGCCCGTACCGGCCGGTGCGAGTCGAGCGTGAACTGCGGGATCTGGTTGTCCCGCATCACCTTCTCCATGTCCGGCCAGACGGAGTACGTCCGCTCGGCCAGAATGTGCTCCCGCTCGTTGAGCACCTCGTACAGGATCTGCACACCCTGGTTCGGCAGCGCGACCTCGTAGGCGTCCGGGTACATCAGCGCCCACCGCACACTGACCGCGTCCCACTCCTTGCTGACCGAGTTCAGCTCACCCCCGACGTACTGGATCGGCTTCTGCACACCCGGCAGCAACGCCTCCAGGCGCGGGAACAACGATTCGACAGTCATAAACACTTCCAGTCAGCGGTCCAGAGCGCCTACCAGCCTAACGCCGACGCCCCTGTACGCCGGAATCGCGCTCAGGCCAGGTGCGCGAGGAGGAGGGGGTTGATGAGGTGGGGGTGGGAGTAGGTGACGAGGTGGGCGGCGTTTTCGAGGATTTCCAGGTGGGCGCCGGGGATCTGGGTGGCTACGGGGATGACGGTTTCGGGCGGGACGGAGGTGTCGGAGTCGGCGGTGATGATCAGGGCGGGGGCGGAGATGCCGGCCAGGCCCGGGAGGAGATTGGTGGTGCTGAGGGCTTCGCAGCAGGCGGCGTAGCCCTCGGCGGGGCAGGCGAGGAGCATCTCGCGGATCGGGTCGACGTCCTTGAAGTCGGGGAGGAACCACCGGCCCAGGGTGGCGTCGGCAATCGACTGGGTGCCTTCGGCGCGGACCTGGGCGGCCCGGCCGGTCCACAGGTCGGGGGTCGCGGCGGGGTTCGACGGTGGGCAGATCGCGACCAGGCGATGCAGGCGGTCCGGGGCGTTCTGGGCGAGCCAGAGGCCGACGGCGCCGCCGAGCGAGATGCCGACGTACGACGCCTGCTCGACACCCAGCGTGTCGAGCAGTTCGACGACGTCGCCGCCGAGGTCCTCGATCGTGTACGGCCCGTCGGGTACCTCCGAGCCGCCGTGACCGCGGTGGTCGAACGCGATCACCCGGAAGCGCTCCGCGAGTACGTCGACCTGCGGCGCCCACATCGTGTGATCTGCCCCGAGCGACGATCCGAGCAGTACGACGGGTGCGTCAGCCGAACCGGTCTCCACGTAGTTGAGTCGCATGCCGACCACTGTACGTACCGTCTCGGGCACATGCCCCGGGGTCGCGGAACAAGCAATGGCGTGTTCCGCGACCCCGGCGCTTGTCGTCGCCGCTACTTCGGGGCAGGCGCCTTCCAGATGCTTCGCCCGAACGTGGCGGCGTACACCGTGCTGCCGTCGCCGCTGACCTTGATGTCGAGGATCGAGGTCTGCGGCAGGCCGCGGGCGATCCGGGTCCAGTGCTTCTGCCCGGCGCGCATCGTGAACGCGCCGAAGTCGGTGGCCGCGTACAACCGGCTGCGGACCGGGTCGTAGCTGAGCATCTCCACCGGCGCGTTCGGAAGGTTGCCGCTGGCATCGGTCCAGCTGCGGCCGCCGTCCCGGGTCTCGAACACCGACGCGGCCGCGGACCCCTCGCGGAACCCGGACAGTGCCACCCACACGTGATCCTGCTGCCGCGGATCGACCACCACGGCGTTGACCCAGCGCTCGGGCACGCCGGTCAGCTTGGTCCAGTGCGCGCCGAGGTCGTCGGTACGCCAGAGCAGCCCGTTGTCGGTGCCGACGTACAGCGTCTTCGAGTCGCCGGCCACGCCGATCGCGCTGATCGTGTGGTAGCTGTTCGCGTACACCGGGTCCGACGCCTCGCTCGGCGGGCCGCCGGCCAGGTCCGCGGCACCGGCCGGGGAGATCGCGCTGAACGTCCGGGCGTGGTCGGTCGAGCGGTCCAGCACGTTGCCGCCGAAGTAGACGATCGACGGATCGTTCGGGTCGAACGCCATTGGCGCGTCGGTGGTGATCCGCTCACTGTGCCGGGTCCCGAAGTTCCAGCTGGTCTCCTGGCCGTTCACGTCCTGGTGGCCGTGGCACGTCCCCTGCTGGAGGCATTCGTAGTACGTGTTGTGGTCCTTCGGGTCGATCAGCACCCAGTGCCCGTCACCGCCGCCGAACGCGTTGAACTGGGTCAGGTCCCCCGGCGGAGTCGCCGCCGTCCACGAGCGGACGCTGCCGTTGTCCTGCAGCCCGGTGGCCAGCCGGTTCGGATCGTCCTGCGCGACGGCCAGGTGGTACGACTGGTTGAACGGCTCCACCTCGGAGTGCACGAACGTCTTGGTCGCCCCGTTCTGGTCGGAGCGGTACACGCCACCGTCGTTGCCGACGTACAGCCGGCCCGGGACGTTCGGGTCGTACGCGAGCGCGTGCTGGTCCGCGTGCAGCCCGGACAGCGAGGTCCAGGTCTGCCCGCCGTCGGTGGACGCGCGCATGTTGAGGTCCGCGCTGAACAGGTGGTCCGGGTTCGCCGGGTCCACCCAGATCTTCGCGAACCACCACTCGTACCCGCTCCGCCCGCCGGCCTTCCCGCCCGCGGTGAACGTCGTACCGAAGTCGTCGGAGACGTAGAAGCCCTTGTCGGCGCCGTACTGCGTGCCCGTGACCACGTACACGCGGTCCGGGTGGCTCGGGGCGACGCCGATCCCGATCCGGCCGAGGCTCGCGTCACTGGTCAGGCCGCTGGCGTCGCCGTCGGAGAGCTTGGAGACGTTCTCCAGCCGCTTCCACGTCGTACCGCCGTCGTCGCTGCGGAACAGGCCCGAGCCGACGCCGCCGTACGTCCGGACCGCCGCGGTGCGGTGGTGGTCCCAGAGGGCCGCGAGCATCCGCTGCGGGTTGGCCGGGTCGATGACGACGTCGACGGCGCCGGTGGTGTCGTTCGGCGGCGCGAGCACCTGCTGCCACGAGTGGCCGCCGTCCTCGCTGCGGTAGAGACCGCGTTGCGAGACTGGCTTGTACGGCGAACCCGACGCCGCCGCGAAGATCCGCCGCGGGTTCTTCGGGTCGACCGCGATCCGGCCGATGGCCGCGCTGTCGCGGAGGCCGCGGTTGTGCCAGGTCTTCCCGCCGTCCGGGGACGAGTAGATGCCGTCGCCGAAGAACGTAAGGCCGCCGCCGGGCGGGTTCGCCTCGCCGGTGCCGGCCCAGAGCGTGCCGTCCGGCCCGCGGTCGAGCGCGCCCATAGTCTGGTTCTGGTCGGCCGGCCAGACCGGGGTGAACGTCTTGGACGCGTCCGTACTGCGCCAGACGCCGCCGCCCGAGGCCGCGATGTACACGGTCTCCGGCCGGGTCGGGTCCACCACGAGGCCGACGATCCGGCCGCCGATGTTCGACGGGCCGACGTACGACCAGGCCTTGTTGCCGGGGTCGTCCGGGATCTTGGCCGCCTGGGTCCGGGCCTGCTGGACCTGGTCGAGCCCGATGTCCTTGCCGGACGAGAACTTCGTTGTCAGGTAGTCCGCCGGCCCGGTCGCGCCGGCCCCGGCTCGTTCGGCGAGCTCGAAGTGCGCGGCGCAGATGGCCGGCATCCCCGCGGTCTCGGTCTCGCCTTCCTCGCCGGAGAACTGCCGTTCGACCCGTTCCCAGCCGGCTTGCGCCTTCTGCCCGAGGGACGGCGTCCGCGCCATCCCGCAGGTGTCACTCGTCCCCGCTGCCGCGACTCCAACGCCGGCCAGTACGACGGCCAGCGCCGTCACGCCCGCGATCTTCCTCCGTCGGCCCATAGGTCGACACCTCCCGCTCCCGCTCGGTGAATGAGCTGGGCAGGTCAGGTCCCCGCGCCTCACGCCCGGAAGTGCTTCTACCCTGCTGTAGTTGAGCGGAAACGGACAGTGCTCAGGGCAGTGGCATGACCGTCGTCCGGCGGTGGTGCTCGAAGACGACAGAGCTGCGGATGTCGGCGATCTCCTGGCGCTTGGCGAGCGCGAGGACCAGGTCGCGCAGCGCCTGGGTGTCCTTGACCGCGACGTGCGCGAGGAAGTCGGCGCCGCCGGACACCATGAACATGTCCAGCGTCTGCGGCAGGTCCATCACGTACGACTGGAACGCGGTCGCCACCGCCATCGCCTGCGGGCGGAGCTTGATCGAGATGATCGCCTGCGTGGAGCGGTCGATCGCCTGCAGGTCGACGGCCGCGTGGTACCCGCTGATGACGCCCCGGTCGCGCAGCCCGCGGATCCGTTCCAGGCAGGTGGACGGCGCGATCCCGAGCTCGGCCGCCATCTCCCGGTTGGTCCGCCGGGCGTCGTTCTGCAGCATCCGCAGGAGCGCCGTATCAAGTTCGTCCACGGCCCCCAGTTTCGCAGATCCGCCGGACGATGTTCGACGTACGACGCGATCGGCCGCGCACCCGGCTACCGTGACCGCCGTGCTGACGAACAAGATGGTCGTGATCATCGCGACCGACGCGCCCATTGGCGTGGCCCTGAACACCGCTGCCCTGCTCGGCGTCGGCCTCGGCCGGCACCACGACGGCACGGTCGGCCCGGACACCGCGGACGCCGCCGGTACGCCGCACACCGGCATGTGCGCGTACCCGATCCCGATCCTCCGCGCCGACGACCTCCGCACGCTCCGGGACCAGGCCGCCACCCGTCCGGACGTCACGATCCACGACATGCACCAGGTCGCCCAGCGGGCCCGTACGTACGAGCAGATGGCCGATACCCTGGCCGGCACGAAGCCCGACGACATCCGGTACCTCGGCCTCGCGCTCTACGGCCCGCGCCAGTCGATCGACTCACTCACCGGGGCGCTGCCCCTGTACCGCTGATGGACCGCTGATCACGCGGGCTTGAGGACCTGGCGGGCCTTCGTGACGGCGGCTTCGGTCGCGGGGTCCAGTTCGCCGCCCTGGCCGGCGAGGACGCCGACCGAGAGGATCACGTCGCCGACGCCGGTGACGACCGCGGCGTACTCGAGGCCGCGCTTCGGCCCGCTGGTGCCGGTCAGCTGGAACGCGAACGGCTTCGTGCCGTACGCCGGCGCCGTGATCGGCTCGACCTTCATCGAGGTGTTGCCCGAGCCCGGGGTCTTCAGCGTCACCTTCCGGCAGTCGTCGACGGCTTTCGCGTAGGCCTTGCGCAGGTCGTCGACCTCGGCGGCGGTGCCCATCGAGTCGAGGCCGTAGTCGATGTACGGACCCTCCTGGCCGCCGGTGAAGGTACGCGACGCGGTGGCCTTCGAGCCCGGTGCCTTGCTCGCGTTCAGGTACTTCACGAGCGGCTTGCAGCGGCTGGTCGGCGCCGAGAACGGCGTCGTACCGTCGTCCTCGTCCTTGTCCAGCGCGAACCCGCTCGGCAGGTCGGCCAACTGCAGTAGCGCCTGGGTGAGCTCCGCCGACGTCCGCGTGACCGGCCCGGCCGGCGTCGACGGCGTCGCGCTCGGCGCCATCGTGGGACTCGGGGCGGGACCCGGGGTGGCGGTCTTCTTGTCGTTCCCGCCGCAGGCGGTCACGGACAGCAGAAGCGCAGCGGCAAGCGCGAAATACCTGGTCATGAGGCCTTCCGAGGGCTCTGGGCGGGCCGAGCAGCAAGCAGCGTACCTGACCGGGCAGTCAGTACCGGTGCGACCTCAGGTGGATGTTCTGCAACAGCCCGACGGCCAGCAGGCAGGCGAACATGGACGACCCGCCGTACGACACGAACGGCAGCGGCAGGCCGGTCACCGGCATGATGCCGAGCGTCATCCCGACGTTCTCGAACGCCTGGAACGCGAACCAGCAGACGATCCCGGTCGCCACCAGCCGGCCGAACGCGTCCCGCGCGTTCACCGCGATCCGCAGCCCGCGGAACAGGATGATCGCGAACAGCACGATGATCGCGCCGGCCCCGATCAGCCCGAGCTCCTCCCCCGCGACCGTGAACACGAAGTCCGTGTGCTGCTCGGGGACGAACCCGTTCTGCGTCTGGCCGCCGTGGAACAGGCCCTGCCCGAAGACGCCGCCGTTCCCGATCGCGATCCGCGCCTGGTTCACGTTGTACCCGATGCCCTGCGGATCCGAGGACGGATGCATGAACGCGGTGAACCGGTCGATCTGGTACCGCTTCAGCACGTGCGTGCTGATCGCGATCGCCGCCACCACGACGCCCGCGGTGAGCAGCGCGAGCATCCAGCGTTTCGGTACGCCGGACACCGCGATGATGCCGAACACGATCGACCCGAGCACCATCACCGTGCCGAGGTCCGGCTGCAGCATCACCAGCACCACCGGGACCGCGGCGACCGCGACGGCCTGCGCGATGTCGAGCGTCCGGGCGTCCTCGTTCCGGTCGGTCTCGCTCTTCTCCGCGATCAGCAGCGCCATCCCGACGATCACCGCGAGCTTGGCGAACTCACTGGGCTGCACCGACATGAACGGCAGCAGGATCCAGGACCGGGACCCGTTGATGGTGGCGCCGATGCCCGGCACCAGCACCAGGATCAGCCCGAGGATCGAGCCGGCGTACAGCACCGGGGCGAGGATCCGGACCCGGCGGTGGTCGGTGATCGCGGCGCCGACCGCGAGCACCAGGCCGATCGCGAAGTTGATCGAGTGCCGGAGCAGGTACGCGTGCGGGTTGCCGCCGGTCAGCGAGGTCTTGTTGTGCGTCGCGGACCAGACCAGCAGCGCGCCCAGGAACGACAGCGCGACCACGCTGAACACGAGGACCCAGTCGACCTGCCACACGGTCGAGCGCCGGTCCATCCGGGGCCGGGTCCGGATCGGGGCCAGGAGCGCCATCAGTGCTTCGGTTCCTTACCGGGCGGCGGGGCGGGCGTGATGTTGTACAGCGTCTCGTAGATCTTCCGGACCGCGTCACCGCCGGCCCCCGAACCGGTACCGGCCTGGCTGATCATCATCACCACGGCGTACCGGTCGGTGTACGACGCCAGCCAGGACGTCGTCTGCTTGCCGTAGACCTCGGCCGTACCGGTCTTCGCGCGGACCGGGATCTTGGCCAGCGGGAAGCCCTGGAACTTCCAGGCCGCCGTACCGGAGATCGTGGTCTGCTTCAGCGCGTTGTCGATGTACTTCAGGTTGCCCGCCGACACCGGGAGCGTCGCCTTCACGGTCGGCTTGATCTCGTGCGACTTGCCGTTGGCACCGATCCAGGACTGGATCACGCGCGGCTCGTACACGGTGCCGCCGTTCGACAGGGCCGAGTACACGGTCGCCAGCTGCAGCGGGGTGACCGTGGTGTCGCCCTGGCCGATCGCGAAGTTCACCGCGTCGCCGGCGCGGTACTTGTACCCGTCGACGCAGAACTCGCGGGAGAACTGCTTCAGGAACGCCGACGTCCCCGCGGGCGGGTTCGCCGAGATCTTGCAGTAGTAGTCCTTCATCGAGTCGTAGTACGTCTTCTTCCACTTCCGGTCCGCGATCCGGCCGCTCGCCTCGCCGGGCAGGTCGACGCCGGTCGGCGTACCGAGACCGAACTTCTGCGCCATCTCGACCAGCGGGTCGTGGGTGGTCACGTCGCTGGAGTTGCCGCCCTCCTTCAGCCAGAGCGCGTACGCGATCCGGTAGAAGAACGTGTCGCAGGACAGCGCCAGCGCCCGGTCGAAGCCGATCATCCCGTACGACGCCGACTCGTAGTTCTTGAACTTGCGGTTGCCGACCTCGAAGTACGACGAGCAGTCCAGCTGGGTCTTCGGGCTGTACCCGGCGCCGAGTGCGGCCGACGTGGTGATCGGCTTGAACGTCGACCCCGGCGCCAGCTGCGCCTGCAGCGCGCGGGACACCAGCGGCGTCCCGGACTTCGCCGAGTACAACGCGTCGAGCTCGCGCTGGCTGATCCCGCCGACCCACACGCCCGGGTCGTACGTCGGGTAGCTGGCCATCGCGACGATCCGGCCGGTCTTGGTGTCCATCACGACCGCGGCGCCGGAGTCCGCGACGTACTTCTTGTGCGTGACCGGGTCGGTCTGCTTCCGCGCGGTCATGATCGCGCTCGTCAGCTGGGTCTCGACCGCCGCCTGGATCCGCGCGTCGATCGTGCTCACCAGCGTCGCGCCCGGGACCGGGGCGGTCTGCTTCTGGACGCCGGTGGCGTACCCGACCGCGTCGACGATCACGTCCTTCTCACCGGGCGTGCCGCGCAGGAGCTTGTCGTACGACCGCTCGATGCCGGCCCGGCCGACCAGGTCCGAGCGGTGCGGGACGGAGTCCTGCCCGGCCTTGTCCATCGCCTCGAGCTCTTCGGTGGTGATCGGCGACAGGTACCCGAGGATGTGCGCGGCGTTCACCTTGAACGGCTCCGGGTACGCCCGCAGGGTCTGCGAGTCCGCGGAGATCCCCGGGAAGTCCTCGCGGCGCTCCATCACCTCGATCGCGACCTGCTCGCTGACGTCCTTCGCGACCGGGATCGGCTGGTACGGCGTACCGTTCCAGCAGGCGGGTGGTTTCGACGCGCCGGGCTCGCCGCACAGCATCGTCCGGGCCTTGAGGTCCTTCGGCGTCTGGCCGAGCACCTTCGCGAGGCGGCCGATGACGACGTTCTGCTGGGTCTCCGGGAGCTTGGCGAGCACGGAACGGTCGACGGTGATCATCAGCGAGACCCGGTTGCCGACGAGGGTCCGGCCCTGCGAGTCGACGATCGTGCCGCGCGGGGCCGGGATCAGGACCTGGCGGATGTGCTGCTGGTTCGCGGCCTGGGAGTAGTCGGCGCTCGACATCACCTGCATGTACCAGAGCCGGCCGAACAGCGTGCACAGCAAGGAGAAAACCAGCACCCCGATCACGAAGATCCGCAACCGGGCCTTCAGCGGAGCGTCGAATCCGTCCCAGCTCACGACGCGACCCGGCGGCGTTCGCGGGCCGGTTTGACCCGGCCCATGATCCACATCACCAGCGGGATCACCACGATCGCGCCGACCACGTCGTACCCGGCGGCGATCCCGAGGCGGACGCCGAACTGGCCCCAGTCGACCGACGGGTCGTGCAGCAGCGAGCCGGTCGCGCTGTACAGGAAGAACGAGATCGCCGTACCCAGCACCACCGTCACCGCCACGCCCAGCGGACCCACCGGCCCCGACGACGTGCGCTCGCGCCGGATCAGGCCGGCGACATACCCCGCGACGGCCATCGACAGCGCCCAGCGGCCGGCGGTGTGGTCGGCGGGCGGTACGACGTCCATCAGCAGGCCGCCGACGAACCCGGCGATCGCACCCCACTCCGCGCCGCGGGACAGCGCCAGCGCGATGACCACGATCAGCGTCAGGTCACAGGTGACGCCCGCGACCGCGATGTGCGTGAGCACGGACGTCTGCAGGGTCACGGCGATCGTCAGGAAGAGGGCCGCCAACCCGATCCGCAGCGCGATCACAAGTCAGTTCCCCTTCCCGGTGATTTGCTGGCGCGGCGGCCGGGCGGGTGGCCCGGTCACGACGCCGACGGTGTCGATCCTGGTCGGATCGACGTACGGCTTGATGGTTGCGGTGGATCCGAGCGCGCCCTCGTTCGGCGTCACCGAGGTGACGACGCCGATCGGGACGCCCGGCACGTACGGCGCGTTGTCGCTGGAGCCCCAGGTGACGATCCGGTCGCCGACCTTCGGCCGCGCCTTCGGGTCGACGAGCTTGTAGTCGAGGGTGCCGGCCACGTCGCCGCGCCCGGACACGAAGCCCAGCGCGAGCGTCGAGTTCAGCCGGCCGCCGACGGTCGAGTTGCGGTCGCCGATCAGCAGCACGGTCGCGGTGCCCTGGGTGGTACGCACCACCCGGCCGACCAGGCCGGTGCCGTTCAGCACCGTCATGTCGGTCCGGACACCGTCGGCGGTGCCGGCGTCGATCGTCACGGTGTGGCTGAACGTCTGCGCACTGCCGATCCCGATCACCCGGGCGGGGGTCATCGTGTACTGCGGTGCGATCTTGAGCAGCCTGTCCAGCTCCTGCGCCCGGCTCCGGGCGTAGTCGGAGGTGTCCAGCTGCCGGGTCAGATCCTCGTTCTCCTTCTTCAGTTTTTCGTTCTCGGTCTTCAACCTATCCATTTCGGCGAATCGCTCGCGGAGGTTGTCCACAGGCTGCCGCGCCGAGGTCGCGGTCAGCTCCAGCGGGCCGAAGACGGCGGCCGCCGCCTCCCGCACCGGCTCGAGCGGCGAACCGGCCGAGCGCCGGGCGTCCAGCACGATCAGCGTGAAACAGGCCAGGATCACCAGCGCCAGCACCGACCGGCGGCGCCGTACCTCGCGCGGCGTACCGGCCGAGCGCAGCGGCGTCTCGCCCGCCGAGCGGAACGCGCTCCGGGTCGAGGTGCTGCTCCGGGCCGACGTACCGCGGGACGGGCTACCGAGGTCTTTGAGCATTCCGTGGGTACCTCAGCGCCGGTTGTCGGTGACCAGGATGCGGTTGAGGGTCTCGATGTTGTCCACACACTTGCCGGCGCCGAGCACGACGGCGTCCAGCGGGTTGTCCGCGACGTGGATCGGGATGCCGGTCTCGTGCCGCAGCCGCTCGTCCATGCCCTTCAGCAGCGCGCCGCCGCCGGTCAGCACGATGCCCCGGTCGACGATGTCGCCCGCCAGCTCGGGCGGGGTCTTGTCCAGGGTCGCCTTGACCGCGTCGACGATCGCGGTGATCGGCTCCTCGATCGCCTGCCGCATGTCCGCCGACGACACCTTCACGGTGCGCGGCAGGCCGGAGACCATGTCCCGGCCGCGGATCTCGCTGTCCGGGCCGTCGGTGGTCGGGAACGCCGACCCGATGGTCATCTTGATCTGCTCCGAGGTCGCCTCGCCGAGCAGCAGCGAGAACTCCTTCTTGCAGTAGTTCACGATCGCCTTGTCGATCGCGTCGCCGGCCACCCGGATCGACTGGCTGGTGACGATGCCGCCGAACGAGATGACCGCGACCTCCGTGGTCCCGCCGCCGATGTCGACGACCATGTTGCCGGTGGCGTCGCGGACCTCGAGGTTCGAGCCGAGCGCGGCGGCCATCGGCTCCTCGATGATGTACACCTTGCGGGCGCCGGCCATGTACCCGGCGTCGCGGACCGCGCGCTGCTCGACCGCGGTGATCCCGGACGGCACGCAGACCACGATCCGCGGCTTGGCGAAGTACCGCCGGCGGTGGACGCGCTGGATGAAGTACCTGAGCATCTGCTCGGCGGCGTCGAAGTCGGCGATCACGCCGTCCTTCAACGGCCGGATCGCCGTGATGTTGCCCGGCGTACGCCCGATCATCTTCTTCGCCTCGTGACCGAACGCGACCGCTTCCTGCGGCTCGTCCGTCCGGGTCGCGACCACGGACGGCTCGTTCAGCACGACGCCCCGGCCACGCACGTACACCAGGGTGTTCGCCGTACCGAGATCGACCGCCATGTCGCGGCCGAGCATGCTGTTGGCCACCGCGGCACCTCCCACTCGGTCCCCGACCAGGCTAAACGCTGAGCGACGCAGCCTGTGGACCGACACGACCCGTCCGCCCAGGCACGTATCGTATCGGTCCCCTCACCAGCAGTCCGCAGTGGCCTTCCGGCCAACCGTCACGGGAGATCCGGGAACCAGATCTTGATCTCGCGGGAAGCGGATTCCTCGGAGTCCGAGCCGTGCACGAGGTTCTCGCGGTTCGAGAGCGAGAGGTCGCCGCGGATCGTGCCCGGGGCGGCCTTGCGGCCGTCGGTGGCGCCGTTCAGGGCGCGGACGACCTCGATCGCCTCGTCACCCTCGAGCACCAGCGCCACCATCGGGCCGCTGGTGACGAAGTCCCGCAGCGGCGGGTAGAAGGCCTTGTCGACATGCTCGGCGTAGTGCTGGTCGGCCATCTCACCGTCGATCGTGCGCAGGTCCATCGCGACGATCGTGAGGCCCTTGGCCTCGAACCGGCCCAGCACCTCGCCCACCAGGCCCCGGCGGACCGTGTCGGGCTTCAGCAGGACCAGGGTTCGCTGCGACATCTGTCAACTCTCTCTCGAAGTAGTCGGGGCGGCCGAGCTTAACTGCTCGTGAGCCTTCTTGGCCGCCTCGATCCGGCGGCCGAGGACGATGGCGGCCACCCAGAAGGCGGCGAAGGCGATCCCGAGGACGAACATCACCGGTACGACGAAGCCGAGCCCGACGGCGCCGACCTGGACCACCGAGCCGAGGACGTATCCGGCCTGGAAGCGGAGCAGCCCGGCCGCGAGCAACGCCAGTACGAAAAGCCCGAGACAGGTCGGGATCGCGATCGCGGGCCGGACGTCCGCGATCGAGATCATCACCGGCGTCACGAGCGCCAGGACCACGGACTCGAACGCGAGCACGATCGAGGCGAGCGACCTCACTTCTCGTCCTTCTGCTTGCGGACCAGCAGCGACCGCGCCTCACCGGCGGTGATGACCGAGCCGGTGATCAGTACGCCGCCACTCCCGAACGCGACCGCACCCTCCTCGGCGAGCCGGATCGCGTCGTCGATCGCGTCGATCAGGTGCGGGCGGACCAGCACCCGCTCCTCGCCGAACACCTCCGCGGCCAGCTCCCCCAGCTCCTCGGCGGGCATCGAGCGCTCGACGAAGCTGTTCCGGGTGCAGACGACCGTCTCCATGATCGGCTCGTACGCCTCGAGGACGCCGTACACGTCCTTGTCCTTCATACAGCCCAGTACGCCGATCAGCGGCTGGAACTGGAACGCCTCCGACACCGCGGCCGCGGTCGCCTCCGCGCCGTGCGGGTTGTGGGCCGCGTCCACGACGATCGTCGGGCTCTGCCGGACGACCTCCAGACGGCCGGGGCTCGTCACCTGCTCGAAGCCCGCCTGCAGCAGCTCGGTGGTCACCCGGCCCTCGGTCTCCGGGCTCGCGCCGAGCAGCGCCTCGACGGCGGCGACCGCGACGGCGGCGTTGTGCGCCTGGTACTCACCGTGCAGCGGGACGAACAGTTCGTCGTACTCCGCTCCGAGGCCCTTGATCGACACCACCTGGCCGCCGACGGCGAGCGTACGGCTGACGACGCCGAACTCGATCCCCTCGCGGGCGACCTGCGCGCCGGCCTCGGCGGCCCTGCGGAGCAGCACCTCGAAGACGTCGAGGCTCTGCTGGGCCATCACGACCGTGCCGCCGGGCTTGATGATCCCGGACTTCTCGCCCGCGATCGTGACCGGATCCGCGCCCAGCAGGTGCGCGTGGTCGACCGCGACCGGGGTGATCACCGAGACCGTGCCGTCGGCGACGTTGGTGGCGTCCCAGGCGCCGCCGAGCCCGACCTCGATCACCGCGACGTCGACCGGGGCGTCGGCGAAGATCGCGAACGCCATCCCGACCATCGCCTCGAAGAACGTCAGCGGGTGCTCCTGCTCGGCGTCCACGACGTCGAGGTACGGCGCGATCTCCTCGTACGCCTCGACGAACCGCTCGTCGCTGACCGGCTCGCCGTCCAGCGTGATCCGCTCCGTCACCTTCTCCAGATGCGGGCTGGTGAACCGGCCGGTACGCAGCCCGGACTCGCGCAGCAGGCTGTCGATCATCCGCGCCGTCGACGTCTTGCCGTTGGTACCCGTCAGATGCACCACCGGGTAGGCCTTCTGGGGGTCCCCGAGCAGCTCGACAAGCCGCCGGACGCGCTCCAGGGAGGGCTCGATCTTGTGCTCCGGCCAGCGCGCCTGGAGTCGTGCCGATACCTCGGCGAAGGAGAGGTCACTCATCAGAACGCCCAGTCTAGGAGGGGGGTGTGGATAACCGGTCGGAGCACCCCTTGACAACCACTAACATTGTGCGCATGAGCCAGACGTCCCGCGTTCCAGACAAGCCCAGCCTCGACGGCCTCGAGGAGAAGTGGGCTGCCGTATGGAAGGAGCAGCAGACCTACGCCTTCGACCGCACCGCCGAGCGTGCCGACGTGTATTCCATCGACACGCCGCCGCCGACGGTCTCCGGGTCGCTGCACGTCGGGCACATCTTCAGCTACACCCACACCGACCTGGTCGCGCGGTACCAGCGGATGCGCGGCAAGAAGGTCTTCTACCCGATCGGCTGGGACGACAACGGCCTGCCGACCGAGCGCCGGGTGCAGAACTACTACGGCGTCAAGTGCGACCCCTCGCTGCCGTACGACCCGGACTTCACGCCGCCGGCCAAGCCGGACCCGAAGAAGCAGCTCCCGATCTCCCGGCAGAACTTCGTCGACCTGTGCGGCGAGCTCACGCACATCGACGAGCAGGCGTTCGAGGCGATGTGGCGGCAGGTCGGCCTGAGCGTCGACTGGTCCTACCTCTACACCACGATCTCCGAGGACTCCCGGCGTACGTCGCAGCGCGCCTTCCTGCGCAACTTCGCCCGCGGCGAGGCGTATCTGGCCGAGGCGCCGACGGTCTGGGACGTCACGTTCCAGACCGCGGTCGCGCAGGCCGAGATGGAGGCCCGGCCGTATCCGGGCGCCTACCACCGGGTCGCGTTCCACGGCGCCGACGGGCCGGTCTACATCGAGACCACCCGCCCGGAGCTGATCCCGGCCTGCGTCGCGCTGATCGCGCACCCGGACGACGACCGGTACAAGCACCTCTTCGGGACGACGGTGAAGTCGCCGCTGTTCGGCGTCGAGGTCCCGGTCCTGGCGCACGCGGCCGCCGAGATGGACAAGGGCGCCGGCATCGCGATGTGCTGCACGTTCGGCGACCAGACCGACATCCAGTGGTGGCGCGAGCTGCAGCTCCCGGTCCGCACGGTCATCGGCCGCGACGGCCGGTTCCTGCGCGAGACCCCGGCCTGGCTCGAGGACTCCGCCGAGCTATACGGCGAGCTGGCCGGCAAGACCGTGTTCAGCGCGCGCGAGCTGGTCGTCGGCAAGCTGCGCGAGAGCGGCGAGCTGGACGGCGAGCCGACGAAGACCGAGCGGATGGCGAACTTCTACGAGAACGGTGACAAGCCGCTCGAGATCGTCTCCACCCGGCAGTGGTACATCACGAACGGCGGCCGCGACGCCGGCCTCAAGCAGGAGTTCCTGGACCGCGGCGACGAGCTCGCCTGGGTCCCGGAGCACATGCGGCACCGCTACCTCAACTGGGTCGAGGGCCTGAACGGCGACTGGCTGATCTCCCGCCAGCGGTACTTCGGTGTCCCGTTCCCGGTCTGGTACCCGCTGGACCAGGACGGCGAGCCGGACTACGCGCACCCGCTGATGCCGTCCGAGGCTGAGCTGCCGATCGACCCGACGTCCCAGGCGCCCCGCGGGTACGACGAGTCCCAGCGCGGCAAGCCGGGCGGGTTCGAGGCCGACCCCGACGTGATGGACACCTGGGCGACGTCCTCGCTGACGCCGCAGATCGTCTGCGGGTGGGAGCGGGACGACGACCTGTTCCGGCGTACCTTCCCGATGGACCTGAACACGCACGCGCACGAGATCATCCGCACCTGGCTGTTCTCCCGCGTCGTCCGCGCGCACTTCGAGAACGGCACGCTGCCGTGGGCGCGGTCGATGATCTCCGGCTTCGTCGTCGACCCGGACCGGAAGAAGATGTCGAAGTCCAAGGGCAACGCGGTCGTGCCGTCGGAGATCCTGGAGAAGTTCGGCTCGGACGCGGTCCGCTGGCGGGCGGCGATGGCGCGGCCGGGGCTGGACTCGCCGTTCGACGAGTCGCAGATGAAGGTCGGCCGGCGGCTCGCGATCAAGGTGCTGAACGCGTCGAAGTTCGTCCTCGGGTTCGGGGCGACGACGGTGGACGCCGCGGCGGTCACGGAGCCGATCGACCTGGCGATGCTGCAACGGCTGCGCTCGGTCGTGGCGGACGCGACGGCGGCCTTCGAGCGGTACGACTACACCGGGGCGCTGGAGATCGCGGAGCGGTTCTTCTGGACGTTCTGCGACGACTACGTCGAACTGGTGAAGGAGCGCGCGTACGGCGGTCAGGGTGCGGCCCCGGCTGCGTCCGCGAAGGCCGCGCTCGCGGTGGCCTTGTCGGTGCAGTTGCGGCTGCTGGCGCCGTACCTGCCGTTCGCGACCGAGGAGGTCTGGTCGTGGTGGCAGGAGGGTTCGATCCACCTGTCGGCGTGGCCGACGGTCGAGGACGACCTGGCGGTGGCGGACCAGGAGGCCGAGGTCCTGGACGCGGTGTCCGAGGTGCTCGCCGGGATTCGCGGCGCGAAGTCCGAGGCGCAGGTGTCGATGAAGACCGAGGTCTCGAAGGTCGAGGTCACCGGTCCGGCCGCACGGCTGTCGCTCGCGGAGCGGGCCGAGCCCGACCTGCGCGCTGCCGGGCGGATCACCGGCGAGATCGTCTGGAATGCCGATGAGTGCGACGCGGTCAAGGTCGTCGCGACACTCTGAGTCGCTGTCGCCGGGTGCCCGCCTTCCGCTTGGGAGGCGGGCACCTGTGCGTTCGGCTACCCTGCGGGGCCAGCTTGTTCCGATGTGGAACGATCGGGACGAACCACCAGCCGCACCCCGTGACCCGCACGTCCGAGGAGCCACCAGATGACCGACCCCACCACCCCGCTGCACCCCGCCCCGGCGGACCCCCAGCCCCATGCCGACCCCACCACCGACGACACCACAGAACTCCCCGCCGTCCCCGCCGAGCCCAGCCCGAGCGGAACGCCGACAACCGCCGACAACACAACCGCACCCGCGACCACGTCCCCCACGACCGCGAGCGCCGACGACGAAGCACCTGCCAACGCAACCACCACCAACGGCGCGAGTGCGGACGCAGCCGGTGCGGAGGCCGACGTGACCGGGGCGTCAGCAGACGTGAAGGACACAGCTGGCACGCCCGATGGGACGGCGACGGACGCGAAGGGCGCCGTCGCGGGTGGAGCGGCGGACGCGACGCCGCAGAGCGCGGGCAGCACAGGCGGAGCCACAAGCACACCCCCGACGAACGCGACCGCCGACGGACCGCCTCCTGCCGACGGGACCACCGCCAACGGTGCGGGCGCAGACGACGCGGCTGGAGCGGCGGACGTGAAGGGCGTGAGTGCGGCGGCGGGTGGGACGGGTGCGGACTCGGGTGGAGCGGCGGATGTGAAGGGCGCGGGTGGAGCGGCGGGCGGGACGTCGCAGGGTGCAGGTAGCACAGGTGGAGACGCGAGCGCGCTGTCGACGAAGGCGACCGGCGACGGAACGGCGCCTGCTGGCGGGACCTCTGGCGACGGTGCGGGGGGCGACGACGCGACCAGAGTGGCGGCGGATGGGAAGGGGGCGGCTGGGGCGGTCGGTGGTGGGGAGAAGAAAAAGAAGGGGTTGCGGCGGGTTCGGTTGAGTGGGGCTTGGTTGACTGTTGGGGGGGCGGTGGTGTTGCTGGTGGTGTTTGCCGTGCTGGGGTACGTGTGGGGACTCGGGCCGATGCAGCGGTTGAACACGAATCGCGCGATCAACCCGCCGGCGAAGCTTGCGGGGCTGGATCGGATTACCGACAAGGGGATTCGCGACCAGCTGCAGCTTGATCAGACGCGGGAGGCGCTCAGCCGGATCAACAACGGCAAGCAGGCGACCGTCGAGGCGTACGGCACGATCGACGGCAGCCGGATGTACGTGATCATCGCGCTCCGCGGCAAGGTCGACATCGACAAGACCGTCGCCGACGCCGGCGCCACCCCGGACAAGATCAAGCACGTCGGCAACAGCACCTGCGTGGAGGCGAGCGGCAACCTCCCCACCCAGTGCTACCGCGGCTCCAACACCCTCACCGTCATAGCCCAGTCCGCCAACGAAGGCGTCCCCGTGGACCAGGTGGCCCCGGTAGCCGAAGAAGCCTTCAAAGCCATGCGCTGAACCCCCTGGCTGAAACTTTCTAGGTGAGGAGGCCGGCGATGAGGAGCATGGTGGGGATGGAGAGGAGGGTGCTGAGGAGTACGGCGCTGCGGGCCAGGGGGCGGCTGGCTCGGTAGTGGACGGCGTAGACGTAGACGTTCTGGGCGGTGGGGAGGGCTGCCAAGAGTGTGGGGGCCAGTAGGGCGGGGCCGTGGAGGTCCAGGAGCCAGCGGGCGACGGTGTAGGCGATGAGGGGTTGGGCGACCGTCTTCAGGGAGACGGCCAGGACGACGTCGCGGCGGAGGGTGATCGAGTCCTTGGTGCCGGCGCTGAGGCTGAGGCCGTAGGCGATCAGGGCGACGGGTACGGCGGCCGCGGCGAGCAGGTCGATCGGGCGCATGAACGGGTCCGGCAGGTGGACGCCGAGCAGGGACACGAGGAGCCCGAGCAGGGACGCGACCGTGAGTGGGTTGCGCAGCGGGCGGGTCAGGACCGTCTTCAGGTCGACGCGCCGGCCACTCCCCTGGCGGTCCCCGTCGAGTACGGCGAACGCGATCGGCGCCATCACCAGCACCTGGAACAGCACGATCGGCGCCACCAGCGCGCCGTTCCCGAGCACGTACGCCGCGACAGGTACGCCGAGGTTGCCGGCGTTCACGTACGACGAGGCGAGCACCCCGATCGTGGCCTGGGACCGGGTGCGCCGCCACAGCACCACCGCGATCAGCAGGAACACCACCTGCACCACGAACAGGCTGACCAGGTTGGTGACCAGTACCGCCGAGAAGATCGACCGCAGGTCGGCCCGCGCGACGGTGGTGAACAGCAGCGCGGGCGTGGCGACGAAGAACGCCAGCCGGGAGAGCACCAGTTCGTCCTGGGAACGCAGTACGCCGGCGACGCCCACGACGTACCCGAGGACGGCCACCGCGACCAGCGCCGCGAAGGCGCCGATGACGGCCGACATCTCAGGAACTCAAACGGGTGGGCACGCGGTCGATCGTAGGGGCAAACGCTGTCCGAGGGGCCGGGCCGCTCACTCGCTGGACGGTGACGTGCGGCACCTCATGATGATGCCCTCGACCGTACTGCGGAACTGCTCGCGGTCACCCTCCGGAATCGGCTCGGTCAGCTGGCCGAGCGCCTCGCCCATGTCGGAGTGGAACGCGGACGCCGCCTGCCGTCCCGCCTCGGTGAGCGTCACCCGGACCGCCCGCCGGTCCCCTGGTACGGCGGACCGCACCGCGAGCCCGCGCTTCTCGATCCGGTCCATCAACCCGGTCAGCGCGGCCTTCTCGACGCCGAACAGCTGCGCCAGCTCCGCCATCCCGCGCGGGCCGCCGATCAGCACGCACAGCAGCTTGGCCTGCACCGGCGTCAGCTCGTGCCGCTCCGAGACGGTGGCGTAGATCCCCTGCACGAGCGTCATCAGCTGGATCAGCCCGGTCCCGGTGTCCAGCCGCTCCGCCCATGTCTCGCTCACGGCACTACGGTACATGGCATGTATGGTTAATCATGCGTACAGTACGTGGCATTAACCATCTTGGAGGACCGATGTCATTCAACGACGAGGAACTCGACTACCTGCGGACCCAGCGGATCGCCCGGATCGCCACGGTCGGCCCGGACGGACAGCCGGACGCGGTACCGGTCGGGTTCGAGTACGACGGCACGCACCTGTTCATCGGCGGCCTCGACCCGGCGAAGACGCGGAAGTACCGCAACGTGCGGGCCGGCAACACCAAGGTCGCGGTGATCCTCGACGACCTGCCGTCGACGGATCCGTGGGTGCCGCGGTACCTGCGCATCTACGGCACCGCCGAGACCGTCGAGCGGACCGGGCAGTTCGGCCCCGGCAAGTACCTGCGGATCACGCCGACGACCTCGTGGAGCTTCAACCTGGAGGGCAAGCCGTTCGGCCACGGCGACCAGGTCACCACCAACCGCACCGTGCACACGGCACCATGAGCTTCGACACGAAGGCCGGCACCCGCGGCTCCTGGCAGCCCCGCGGACGACTGCTGCACTGGGCCAACCTGCTCGTCAACCGCCGGATCCGCCGCGGCCGGAACACGAAGTTCATGGGCTTCGACGCCCTCGTACTGCGGACCGTCGGGCGCAGGTCCGGCGAGGAACGGTTCACGCCGCTCGGCTGGTTCCCCGCGCCGGACGGCAGCCGCCTGATCGTGGCCGCGGCGGCCGGGGCGCCCGGCAACCCGGCCTGGTACTACAACCTCGCCGCACACCCGGACGACGTACGGATCGAGGTCGGCGGCGAGACGCTCGCCGTCCGCGCCGAGCAACTGCACGGGGCGGAGCGCGAGGAGGCGTGGCAGCTGATCGTCGCAGCGGCGCCGCGGTTCGCGGACTACCAGGTGAAGACGGATCGGGAACTGCCGGTGATCCGGCTGATCGCCCGCTAGTACCTTGAGGTCATGAGTCGCGTGCTGCTGCTGGCGGTGATGCTGCTCGGTACGGCGGGATGCAGCGGTGGCGGGCCGAAGGAGCCCGCCACCACCGCGCCGTCGCGCATCACCGTGTCCAGTCCGGCGTTCCACGACGGCGGCTCGATCCCGGTCGAGTACACCTGTGACGGCGCCGGCACCTCACCTCCGCTCGCCTGGAGCGGTACGCCGGCCGACGCCAAGGCGCTGGCGATCGTCGTCGACGACCCGGACGCGCCGAACGGCACCTTTACGCACTGGGTGCTCCTGGACCTCGACCCGAAGACCACGTCCCTCGCCGCGGGCAGTACGCCGGCCGGCGCCGTCCAGGCCGCCAACTCGGCCGGCAAGTCGTCGTACTACGGCCCGTGCCCTCCCAGCGGCACGCACCACTACCGGTTCACCGTCTATGCGTTGTCCAAGGCAACCAATCTCGCGGCCGGTACGAAGCTCGCCGACGCACTGAAGGCGATCGACAGCAACGCGATCGTGCGCGGACGCCTGACGGCCGTCTACCGACGTCAGTAACCGTTGCCGTACCCGCCACCGGAGGACGACGAAGGTGCCGGCGACGGGGCCGCCGCACCAGACGTGGTCGCAGCGTGCCAGGTGAAGCTCATGCCGGAGAAGTTGTCGGACACGTTGTTGCCCTTGGCCTGGCCGCTGTTGTCGAGCTTGAAGCTGTACAGCGGTTTGCCCTGGAAGGTCAGTTGATCCGCGCCGGTGTCGGAGCGTTTCATCGTGCCCAGCCCGCTGACCGTCTTCGCGTCGGCGGCGGTCCCGGTCGCGGGCACCCAGATGTCCAGGCAGCCGCCGGTGCACTTGATCGTCCCGCCGGCCTCCTGGTCGGCGAAGTACAGCGTCTTCCCGGAGGCGTCGACCAGCGTCTGGCCGACGCCGCTGACGTCCTTCACGGACACGGCCGCCGCCGCTCCGCCCCCGGCGGCCGGCGGCGAACTGCTGTTGCTGCCGCCGCACGCGGCCAGCGTGCCGACCGCGGCTACGGTTGCTCCTAGCAACAAGATCGTGGTTTTCATCAGGATCTCCTCTCACCCGCAGATACGCGCGATCCGGCCGCCAGGTTCAGATTGAACCGTTTTCCGCCACCGGACGTAGTTCGAGGGTGTGGATGACGACACGGTGATCCGCGCGCTGTACGACAGGTACCGGCGGCCGCTGTTCGGGTACGTGCTGCGCTCGGTGGGCGACCGCCAGTACGCCGAGGACATCGTGCAGGAGACGATGACCCGCGCTTGGGCGCACGCCGCCGAGCTGGACCCGGACCGGGCCGGCCGCTGGCTGTTCACGGTCGCCCGGAACCTGGTGATCTCCGGCCGCCGCAAGCAGGGCGCCCGGGTGACGGAGGTGCCGATCGACGACCGTGAGTTCCCGGCGCTCGGCGACGACATCGACCGGGTACTGCAGGTCTGGCAGGTGATCGACGTACTGCGGGGGCTCAGCAAGGACCACCGGCAGGTGATCGTCGAGCTGTTCTACCGGCGGCGCACCGTCAACGAGGCGGCTGCCGTCCTCGGCGTACCGCCGGGGACGGTGAAGTCGCGCAGCTACTACGCGCTGCACGCCCTCCGCGCAGCGCTGGAGGAACGAGGAGTGACCGGCTCATGACGTGCCCTGAGACGACGTCGATCGGCGCCTACGTGCTCGGTGCGCTCGAGGCGTCGGAACGGCACGCGGTCGAGGAGCACCTGGTGACGTGTACGGCGTGCCGCGAGACGTTGCTGCAGTTCGCGCACCTGCCGGGTCTGCTGCATGCAGTACCCGTGGAAGACATCGAGATCGACCAGCCGGAGCCTGCGCCGCTCCAGCTCACCAAGAAGCGGCCATGGTGGATGCTGGGAGCCGCAGCGGGCGCCACGGTGACTGGACTTGTCAGCTGGGCCTTGGTAAGTGCACCGGCCTCGGCAACGTGGACCGCAACGAACGGCGTCGGTGGGATCGACACCACGGCCAAGCTGGTCAGCCGCAACTGGGGTACGGACATCCAGCTTCGGATGACCGACCTTAAGCCGTACGAGCACTGCATGCTGGTCGTCCACGGCCGCGACGGGAGCACCCAGATAGCGGGCTGGTGGGCAGCCAACCGGAGCTACCAGGCCAACGTCCCAGCCAGTACGTCGATCCCCCTGCAGGACATCACCCGCCTCGACGTGGTCGACACCGGGGACACCGTACTCACCACGGTGTCCCCGACGACGCACTGATTCACCAACTGTTGTTGGAGATGCCCGTGCCCAGCATGACCTGGTCATAGGTGTTGCCGTCGTTGTCGTCCGTGTAGGCGACGGCCACTTCGGCGTACGGCGAGACCGCGACCGCCATCTGCTCCTGCCGGCCCGTCGTGACCGAGCTGAGCTTCTGAGCGGACAAGCGGCCGATGTCGGTGCCATCGGTGCCGAAGCCGCGGACCCAGACGTCAGGGTCGGCGCCTTGGACCGTCCAGCCGACCACGGACTGCGCCTGGTCGTCGATGCCGATCGACGGAGCCGTGCCGCCGGCGGCGACCTCCGTGTCGGCGTAGCGCGCCGTACCGGCCGGTGTGAACGAGCGGGTCCAGACGCCCGGCGTACCGGTGTGGTCGGACTCCCAGGCGACGGCGAAGTCGCCGTTGAAGTCGGCGGCGACCGAGGCGTGCGTCTGCTGACCACCTCCGGAGGCGTTTGCGGAACGGCGTGACAGCGTTGCTGCACCGTTCGTACGAGCCAGCCGGATCAGGCCGATCTGGTAGTAGCCGTTGCCGTCGGCGTCGTCGTCCCACACGACTACGGCGTCCCCCGATGCGGACACGGCTACGTCCGGGTTGTGGTGCTGGCCGGTCGTTGCTGAGGCCGACACCTCCCAGGCGCGGGTAGATGGCCCTGTGAAGCCAGCAGCTTTCACGGTGGCCTGTGCGCCGGTCTGGATGTCCTCCCAGACCACGGTGAACGCGACCGCGGCACCAGCGGGTGCGCCGTCGGGGTCTACAGCGACACGGGGGCTGATCTGCTGACCAGTGGCGCTGCTGTTGGCGTTGCCGGACGCCGTGACGGTCCCTGCTGTGTTCACGACGCGGTACGGGATGTTGTAGTACCCGTTTCCGTCCGGGTCGTCCTGCCAGACCACCACGGCGTTGCCGTTGTCGTCCAGGCCGACGTCCGGGTGCAGGTGCCGCCAGTTCGTCACGCCGGTGTCGCCGCCCGCGGACAGCTTCTTCTCGTACACAGCCGTGCCGTTGCGGAACAGACGCAGGTAGATCTCGCTGTGGACGTTGTCCGTCGCGTTGTCAGTGTCGCGGTCGTCCTCCCAGACCACGGCGACGTACCCGTTCTTGTTGATCGCCACGGAGGCGTTGTCCTGGTCACCGGTCGACACACTGTTGGCTGTTGTCCACGTAGGTGCAGCAAGATGCGCAGACGCAGTAGCCGTCGTGCAAACCAGCCCAGCAACCACGAGCACAGCACTAACAAGACTCTTTCTCATGAGACGTCACACCGCCTGCAGGCCGGGGTGGCCCTCTTGGACCACGAACGACTTCACGGTCGCGGCAGCGGCGCCGTGCTCGGAAACCTTTGCCACGTTGCGGAAATCGGCCCGCAGCTCCGTCGGGCTGACCGTCGCCCGCACGTACCCACGGCGGTTGTTGTAGAACTTCAGCCACGGATTCGTACCCACATCAGGCACCGTGGTGGACCCGTCCCCGTCACCGCTGGAGGTCACAGAGCTGGTCACCAGCTCCGTGCCGATCGTCGCAGAGCTCGCGGTGTTGTAGTCGGCCTTGAGATCGCTCGCCCAGGCCCGGTGCACGTCCCCGGTCAGTACGACGGGGTTGCGGACGGACCGGTCCACCCAGCCCTGCTGGATGCGCGCCCGCGACGCCCGGTACCCGTCCCACGAGTCCATGCTCGCCCCGGTCGAGTTGAACCGGCGCGCGAAGAACACCTGCTGCCCGATGATGTCCCAGGTCCCCAGATGCTGCCCCAGACCGTCCAGCAGCCAGCTCTCCTGGGCGTTACCGGGCAGACTGCGCGATGCGAGGTCCGCGTCCGAGCACACCTTCCAGCCGTCGCCACAGGCCTGGTCGTTGCGGTACTGGCGCGTGTCGAGCATGTGGAACGTCGCCAGGCTCCCCCAGCGCAGCCGCCGGTACAGCTGGATGCTGTTGCCGCTGTTCACCTGCGCAGGCCGCAACGGCATGTTCTCGTAGTACGCCTGGTACGCAGCGGAGCGCCGTGCGGTCCACTGCGCCGCGGTCAGCGCAGGCGTGTTGTTCTCGCGGATCGTCCCCGCGTAGTTGTTCTCCACCTCGTGGTCGTCCGGTACGACGATCCACGGCGCGGCGGCGTGTGCCGCCTGCAGGTCCGGGTCGGTCTTGTACTGCGCGTACCGGCGACGGTAGTCCGCGAGCGACACGATCTCGCTGCCGAGGTGCAGCCGGGTCCGGCCGGCGGTCGCGCCGTACTCGTAGATGTAGTCGCCGAGGTGCAGGATGACGCCCGGGTTCTCCTCGGCCATCCGGCGGTACACGGTGAAGTAGCCCTCCTCGTAGTGCGAGCAGGACGTGAACGCCATCAGCAGGTCGCGGCCGACGGCGCCGACGGCGGGCGTGGTGCGGGTCCGGCCGACCGGCGAGATGTGGCCCTGCGCGCGGAACCGGTAGAAGTAGTCGGAGTCCGGCGCGAGGCCGCCGGCGATCACGTGCACGGCGTGCGAGGCGGCGTACTGCGCGGTGACGGTGCCGGCGGCGACGAGGGTGGCGAACGTGTCGGTCGTCGACACCTGCCAGTCGACGGCGACGTCGGCGTTCGCCATCCCGCCCTGGCCGTCGGCGTTGGTCGGCGACGGGGCCAGGCGGGTCCACAGGACGACGCTGTTCGCGTCGGGCTCGCCGGACGCGATGCCGAGCTGGAACGGATACGGGACGGCGGCGGTGGCGGTGATCACCGACGACTGGGCAGCGGCTGGAAGTACGCCGGCACCGGCCGCGGCGAGTCCGCCGAGAACAAGGGTCCTGCGACTGATCGGGCTCATGAGCCTCACCTTCACGAATACTCAGGGCGGTGGGTCCCCGCGGAGGTCGAACGTTCGGTGACCATTCGGGAACCTTGAGTGTGTGCGGTGCATTCGTGCCCATGATTGCGCAAAACCGGTAACTTTCCTACAGGACGAGGATGAGCAATACCAGAGCAGGCACTCCCTCGAGCAGCGTGTTCAGCCAGAGCCGGCGTTCGGTCGCCAGCAGGACCAGCGCGAGGAACACGTGCTGCCCGGCCGTGAACGCGACCAGCGCCTCGCCCTGCGGAACCTGTCCCGACCGCGCGAGTACGACGCCGAGCACCAGCGCGATGGCTGTCGTGAGGTTGTAGAAGTTAGCTGGTCAGGTGGTAGTTGCTAGTTGGCCAGGTTGCAGGAGGTAGTGGATAGGTTGCGAGCGAGCAGCACGGCGATGACGGACGCGAGCACCTGCGCCGCCGTACTCATCGAAGTTCGACCCCGTGGCGCGCCGCGACCTGCCCGAGCGCCGCGTAGTCGGTCGGGTCGGCGCCGGCCAGCTCCGCGAAGAACGCGCCCATCCGCCCGGTCTGGCTGATGGTCAGGAACTTGGCCGTCGGCGTCAGCACCGAGAACGTGTTCAGCGTCCCGGCCGGGATGCTGATCGAGGCGCCGGGGCCGAGGTCGTAGCCCTGATCGTCAGCCTGGACGAGGATCCTGCCCTGCAGGACGTAGAACGCCTTGCTCCACGCCTCCCGGTGCGGCGGCGCCGCGTCGGCGCGGGGCGCGTCGATCTCGAACACCTCGTACTGACCGGCGGTGTGTTCGGTGCCGATCTTCACGGTCACGGTCGCGTCCGGGGCGGCGTACTCGACGCCGGTGCCCGCGCTACTGAGATGCACTGTCTCGCTCATGAAACCTCAAGCTAGGAGGCGCCGCGGCGGCCGCCCATCCCCTGCGAACAGGCCCTCACAACAGACCGAGATCCCCACATTTACGGGATAGGCGGCAACGGTCCGGCGGCGCATACTGAGCCCATGTGGGAGGGCCGGGCGCGGGCCGCGCGCCGGGACATCGCGGCACTGGCGACGGCGGGGATGGGCGTCGCCGAACTGCACGCGGCCGCGATCGAGGTGGTCGAACGGATCGTCGGCAGCGAGCTGACCTGCTGGGCGGGCATCGACCCGGCCACGCTGGTGATCAGCTCGATGACCAGCGGCGCGGCCCGCATCCCGGTGGAGTACGAGCCACGGCTGGCGGAGACGGAGTACGCCGGCACCGTGCCGAACTCGTTCGCCGAGCTGGCCCGTACGTCGCACCCGGTCGCGCGGCTGTCGGACCTGCCGCACCGCGAGGTGGTCGGGCACCGGCGGCTGAACGAGGTGTGGCGGCCGCTCGGGATCGAGCACGAGGTGCGGACCACGTTCGTGGTCGACGGGGACTGCTGGGGCGCGGCCGGGTTCGTCCGCAGCGGGCCAGACTTCAGCGACCGGGAACTGGAGTTCCTCGGCTCGGTGGCGCCGGTGGTCGGCGCGGCGACCCGGGTCGCCGTCCGGACGGACGCGCACGGGTACCGCGGCGGGGTCGGGCCGTCGATCGTCGTCACCGGACCTACTGGTACGCCGCGGGCGATCACGGCCGCCGCGCAGACCTGGCAGGACGAGCTCGGGCAGCGGTTCGACGTACTGCTGAAGGCCGTCGTGACCGGGACCAGGGCGGCGCCGTCCGGCACGTTCCAGGCGCGGCTGCAAACGCCGTCCGGCGGCTGGATCCTCATGCAGGGCAGCCGATTGATCGGCGACGACGAGGAAGTCGTGGTGACGATCGAGCCCGCGTCCGGGCGGCACCTGCTCGGGATGCTGCTCGCGGCGTACGGGCTGACCACCCGGGAGCGGGAGATCTGCCTGGAGGTGATCGCCGGGCACAGCACCGCCGCGATCGCCGACCGGCTGGCGATCTCGCCGCACACCATCCAGGACCACCTGAAGGCGGCGTTCGCGAAGGTCGGCGTCCGCAGTCGCGGCGAACTGGTCGCGACCCTCAGGCCGGAGTGAGCTGCTTGCGATAGGTCCCCGGCGGTACGCCGAAGTCGCGCTTGAACGCCTTCGCGAACGCGAACTCCGACGTGTACCCGATCTGTTTCGCCACCGTGGCGAGCGGCTGGTCGTGGTCGCGCAGCAGCCGCGCCGCGGTCGTCATCCGCCAGCGCGACAGGTACGTCAGCGGCGGCTCCCCCACCGCCTCGGTGAACCGGCGCGCGAACGCCGCCCGCGACAGCCCGACGTCCGACGCCAGCTCCGCCACCGTCCACGCGGCACCGGGCTTCTCGTGGATCAGCTCCAGCGCCTGGACGACAGCCGGATCCGTCAGCGCCCGCGCCCAGCCGCGGTCCGTCGGGCAGTCGTGGTCCTCCATCCAGGCCCGCAGGATCAGCACGAGCAGTGCGTCCACCAGCGCCGGTACGACGGCCGCCGCCCCGGGCCGCTGCGCGTCGAGCTCCTCCCCCAGGATGCTGATTGCCGTATGCAACGTTCGGTGCCGCCCGGGGTCCGCCGGTACGACGGCAACGTCCGGCAGCCGGGTCAGCACCGGGTGCGGGCGCTCGCGGTCCAGCCGGTACGTCCCACAGAGCAGCAACGCCCGCGCACCGTCCCCCTGGGGCGGCTCCTCGACCGACGGGTCGAACGGGACGACCGGCGAGTCCGGGTGGTCGACGAGCGCGTGGTCCAGGCCGCGCGGCAGCAGCACCGCGTCCCCGGGACCCAGCGGAATCGGTGAACCGTCCGGCGGCAGCAACCACGCCGTACCCTGCAGCACGAGGTGGAAGGTGGCGCCGGACGAGTGCGCGAAGCCGAGGCCCCACGGACCCCGGACGACCGTCCGCCCTGAGGTCGCGGGACCGGTCTTCATCGCGGAGACGACATCGGCGAGCACATCCATACCTGCATCATACGCGCCGTGATCAAGACGATCGGACATAAACCAGCGCCTGATGGACATAGATCCGCTCGCAGCCCGCGTCTACTGTCGGTGACAGACATCAACTGAGAGGGAACACCGATATGAGCATCGTCGTCACCGCAGCAACCGGCCACCTGGGCACTCTCGTCATCGACGAGCTGCTGCGACGGGTCCCCGCCGCAGAGGTCGTCGCGGTCGCGCGGAACGCGGAGAAGGCCGCCCCGATCGCCGAGCGCGGCGTCGAGGTGCGGATCGCCGACTACAACGACCCCGAGGCCTTCGCGAAGGCGTTCGGGGCGGGCGACACGGTGCTGCTGATCTCGGGCATGGACCCGAACCGCCGCGACCAGCACCGCATGGTGATCGCCGCCGCGAAGGACGCCGGGGTCGCCCGCATCGCCTACACCAGCGTCCTCGGCGGGCAGGAGGCCGACTTCGAGCTGGCCGCCGACCATCTCGCGACCGAGCAGGCCGTCCTCGACTCGGGACTGCCGTACACCTTCCTGCGCAACGGCTGGTACAACGAGGTCTACACCGACCAGATCGCCGGACAGCTCGCGCACGGCATCATCGGCAGCGCCGGCGACGGGCGGATCGCCTCGGCGGCCCGGCGCGACTACGCGGCCGCCGCGGCCGTCGTACTGACCGGTGACGGCCACGAGAAGAAGGCGTACGAGCTGAACGGCGACGTGTCCTGGACGATGGCGGAGTACGCCGCCGAGGTCGCGCGGCAGTCCGGCAAGGACGTTGCCTACCGCAACGTACCGTCCGAAGAGCACGCCCGGGCGCTGACGGCGGCCGGCGTCCCCGCGCCGTACGTCGGGGTGCTGCTCGACATCGACGGCGCGGTCGTCCGCGGCCTGCTGGGCTCCCGCGGCAGCGATCTCGCCGGGCTGATCGGTCGCCCGACGACGCCGGTCGCCGACTCGATCGCCGCCGCGCTCAAGAGCTAGCGACCAGCCTGTTCCGCTGCTCTCCCAGCCCGTCGGCCCAGGTCCGGAGCTCGTCGCCTGCCTTCAGGTACCGCGGCGGCTTCTGGCCCGCGCCGACGCCGGCCGGCGTACCGGTGCTGATCACGTCACCCGGGTACAGGGTCATGAACTGGGAGATGTAGTGCACGAGGTACCCGACACCGAAGATCATCTCGGCGGTGGAGCTGTCCTGCAACGGCTCGCCGTTGACGTCGAGCCCGAGCTTGATCGCCTGCGGGTCGGGGACCTCGTCGGCGGTCAGGATCCACGGGCCGAGCGGGCAGAACGTCGGGCAGTTCTTGCCCTTGTCCCACTGACCGCCGCGCTCGAGCTGGAAGTGCCGCTCGGACACGTCGTTCACCAGCACGTACCCGGCGACGTGCGCGAGCGCCTCCGCCACGGAGTCGAGGTACGCCGCCGTACGCCCGATCACGACGCCGAGCTCGACCTCCCAGTCCGTCTTCTCGCTCCCCCGCGGGATCACGATGTCGTCGTACGGGCCGACCACGGTGTCGGGCACCTTCAGGAACAGGATCGGCTCGGCCGGGGCTGCCTGCCCGCCCTCGGCCGCGTGGTCGGCGTAGTTGAGGCCGACACACACGATCTTCCCCGGGTCGAGCGGCGCCGCCAGCCGCACGTCTGCGAGGTCCACGGTGGCACCGTCCGGCAGTTGCACTCTGCCGTCGTCGTCGAGGACTGCGTCGCGCAGGCCGTCCGGAGTGTGGATCCGGAGCTGTCTCACTTGTTCCTCCATCCAGAGTTCTTCGCCCAGTTCAGGTACGCGATGCCCAACGCGTGCGAGCCTTGCACGGGTTGCAGTTGCACCGCGTCGTACACGCGCAGCGACTGCTGGTAGATCAGCAGGTCCTGCTCGGCGTACTCGCCCCAGCGCGCGCACTGCACCGCGTTGGCCGGTACGGCGTCCCCGGTCCCGTCGAGGCGGAACCAGACCTCGTTCGCGGACCGGATCAGCTTCTGCGTAAAGGTTTTCGCGAACGCCCCCACGTCCGTCGCCGGCCCGCCGTCGATGCCCGCGTCGTACGCCGCGTGCACGAACTCGGTACTGATCGCCGCGTGGCTCAGGTCCTCGACCTGCGTGGACGCCGGGTACGACGGCGTGTACTCGGAGATGCCCGCGGTCTTCGGGTAGCCGGCGTACAACTGGCTGTACGGCGGCCAGTACGTCCACACGTAGGCGCCGTCGACGGACCGCAGCGCGGGCTGGTACGACGTCAGCAACTGCTGGACCCGCGTCTTGTACTCCGGCTTCTTCATCACGCGGTACAACTCGATCATCACCTGGCCGAGCGCCTGGCTCTGGTTGTACGGCTGGATCGTGCCGTCGAACGGGATCGGCGCGCCCTTCGGCCACAGGTAGTTCCCGTTCCCGTCCCACTCCGGGTCGTGGAACGCGACAGCCTGGACCGCCGCACCGAGAACCTCTCTCGCGAACTTCTGGCGTGACCTGAGCTTGGACGACTGCAGCACCATCCGCGCGTACCGGGCCAGCGGGAACGCGATCATCCCGGTGTGCACGGCGAAGACGTAGTACTGCGACTGGAAGGTGATCGTGCCCGCCGCCGGTGCGGGCGCCGCGGCCGGGGTGTCCCGGAGATCGGCCGCCGTCCAGCGCAGCCCGGCGTTGTAGGCGTTGTTCACCGCGGTCACGACGTACGCCGGGGACGCCGGGTCGAGGTCGACGTTCCGCAGTGTCACGACCGAGGTGGTGCCCGGGTTGCGGAGGACGAGGGTGAAGGTGCTGCCGGCAACGTTCGACACCTCGGCGGTCGACTCGGCCGACCGGGTGCCCGCCCAGCGCAGCTGGACCGCGGGCTTGCCGGTGCCGTCGGGCAGTACGGCGTGACCTGCGGTGTAGTTGCCCGCCGTACGCCAGACCTTGCCCGAGCGGCCCGCGTAGTCGACGACGTGGCGGGCATGGTCCGTGGTCCGCATCAGGAGCCGGGCCCGGTCCTCGAACGTGCGTAGGTAGCGCTCGTCCTGGTAGGCCTCGTACATCCGGAGCAGGCTGAGCCCGAAGTAGGACTCACCCCAGGCGTACACGCCGGCCTCATTGTCCTGCGGGTTCGAGGCGAGGTAGCCGGCCTGCGCGACGTCGAAGGCCTGCGGCGAGTCGTAGACGAGTGGGTCGGCGGATGCGATCGACGGAAGGCCTGCCCAGGCGGCGATGCCGCCCGCGGTGGCGCCGAGGACGAAGGTGCGGCGGGAGGGTTGCATGAAAGCCTCACAAAGGTCGGGGCGGATCAGCCTTTGACGGCACCGCCCATGCTGTTGAGGATGCGTTTCTGCAGCAGGAGGAAGACAGCGATGACAGGTACCAGCGAGATCACCGTGCCGGCCGCGAGCCCCCGGACATCGGTACCGGCGACGCCGCTGAGGTAGGCGATCCCGAGCGCGATCGGGAACTTGGACTGGCTGGTCAGCACGACCAGCGGCCAGATGAAGCTGTTCCACACCGAGACGAATCCGAGGATCGCGAGCACGGCGTGGGTCGGGCCGACGATCGGCACGCAGATCCGCCAGAAGATCTGGAACTCGTTCGCACCGTCCACCCGGGCGGCCTCGACGACCTCGTCCGGGATCTGCGCGAACGCCTGCCGGAGCAGGAAGATCCCGAGCGAGGACAGGATCGCGGGCAGGATCACCGACGCGAACGTGTCGGTCAGCCCGAGCTGGCTCATCACCAGGAACCGCGGGATCAGCATCAGCTCGCCGGGCAGGAACATGATCGACAGGAACAGCAGGAAGAACACCCCGCGGCCGCGGAACGCTATCCTGGCCAGCGGGTACGCCGTCAGCGCCGACACCACGAGGTACACCGGGACCGTGATACCGACGTAGATCACCGAGTTCAGCAGGAACCGCGCGTACGGGATCGTCGTCCAGGCCTCGCGGAACCAGGTGCCGACGGGCGGCCGCGGGATCAGGTCCGGCGGGAAGCCGAACACGTCCTGACTGGCCGGTTTCGTGGCAGCGCTGAGCAGGATCAGGAACGGGCCGACGAACAACGCCGCGACCGCGACGAGCAGGACGTACCAAGCAATCCGACGGCTCATCAGACGTCCCTCCGCCGGGTCACCAGCAGGTTGAATCCGGCGAGGACGATCATGATCGCCCATAACAGCAGGCCGACCGCGCTCGCATAGCCCATGTCGTAGTCCTGGAAGGCCTTCGACCAGATGTAGTAGCCGAGCGTCAGCGTGGCGTCGAGCGGACCGCCACGGGTCAGCACGTACACGGACTCGAACGCGCGCATCGCCTCGAGCATGCTGAGTACGAGCGTCACCGCGAACGTCGGCCGCAGCGCCGGTACGACGACGTACAGCAGCCGCTGCCACGCCCCCGCGCCGTCGATCGTCGCGGCCTCGACCTGGTCGGACGGTACCGCCTGGAGTCCGGCCAGGTAGATCATCATGAACAGGCCGGCGTTCTTCCACGCCTCCAGCAGAACCACGGTCGGCAGCGCCCAGTGCCGGTCGAGCAGGAAGTCCGTCGGGCCGGCGCCGAACAGACCGAGCAGCCAGTTCACGACGCCCTCGCGGTTGAAGACGTACCGCCAGGCGACCGCCACCGCGACCATCGACGTGATCACCGGCAGGTAGTAGAGCATCCGGAACGCCTGGATCGCGCGCAGCTTCAGGTTCACCAGCATCGCCAGGAACAGCGGCGCGACCACGGTCAGCGGCAGGAACATCAGCACGAACAGCAGCGAGTTCCGCAGCGCGATCCAGACCCGCGGGTCGTGCACCAGGTGGACGAAGTTGTCCAGGCCGGAGAACCGCACCGGATGCACGATGTCGTAGTCCGAGAACGCCAACTGGATCGCGATCACCGCCGGCCAGGCGAACATCGCGGCGTAGCACAGCAGCCCGGGCAGCATGAACACGTACGGCGTGTACCAGTGCTGACCGACGACGCGGCCCTTCAGACCCGGCATACATGCTCCTTGTGTCTGAAACCTGGCTTTCAGACCGGAACCGTAGCGCACGACTTAGGCCGCTTGGAAGCGCTAACTCCAGAAAATTTCAGGCTTCTTCCGTTGACTCTGGCGAGCTGATGGCGAACACTCTGATGTCTGTAAGTCAGGTTTAGGACATTCCGTTCTGAGGAGCCAATGATGGCCCGACTCCGACTCGCACTCGTCGCCACCCTGGTACTCGCACTGGCCGGCTGTGTCTCCGGCAGTCCGGCCGGCGGCGGCGACCAGAAGCAGTCCGGCGACGCGTACTCCGGTGACGTCGAGTGGTGGACGATCAACCTGCAGAAGAACTACGGACCGGACATCCAGAAGTGGATCGACGCGTACCAGAAGGACCACCCGGACGTGCACATCAAGTGGGTGGACGTGCCGGGGCAGGACATCACCACGAAGCTGCTCGCCGCGCTGGCCAGCGGCAAGGTCCCGGACGTCGTCAACTTCACCTCCGCGACCACCGGGTTGTTCGGCTCCTCGATGGCCGACCTGAACTCGCTGTTCAGCAAGGAGGACGTGGCGGCGTACCTGCCGAACCTCTCCGACCCGTTGGTTGTCGACGGCAAGCGGATCGCGATCCCCTGGTACAACGGCGGTACGTCGCTGTCGTTCTACAACAAGGATCTGCTGTCCAAGGCCGGGTTCGACCCGGCGAAGCCGCCGGCGACGTACGACGAGGCGCTCACGCTGGCCACGAAGTACCACGACGCGACCGGGAAGTCGGCCACGAACTTCATGGCGTACTCGAGCGTGGTGCAGGCCGACGGGGTGAAGCTGCTGTCCGACGACGGCAAGACGGCCGCGTTCAACACGCCGGAGACGCTGGCGTTGCTGGAGAAGTTCAAGAAGCTGTTCGACTCGGGCGCGATCGCCCCCGGCAGCCTCGGCGAGAACCAGCGGGACCTGCCGCAGTCGCTGGAGAACAAGCTGATCGCGTTCAACCCGGCCGCGGTGTCCAGCTCGCTGCTGAACGTGCAGAAGAACGCGCCCGCGGTCTACTCCTCGATCGTCGTCGGCCCGCCGGTGACCGGTGCCGACGGCAAGTTCTACATGCCCGGCCAGCAGGTGATGGGGATCCCGGCGAAGTCCAGCCATCAGGCGGCTGCGGCCGCGTGGCTCAAGTACGTCGCGGCGCCCGAGCAGCAGCTCGCGCTCTGCAAGCTGGTGCCGATCTACCCGTCCTCGGTGAAGGCGCTCGAAGATCCGTTCTTCACCGACATCACCGGGACGACGCCTGCCGACCAGGCCCGGAAGATCCTGCTCGACACCTTCAAGCAGAGCGTGGACGCGTCGATGGGTTCCGGGAACGACGAGCAGCTGCGGCAGCTGTTCGACGACCAGGTCCGGGCGTACATGTCCGGGACGAAGACCGCTCAGCAGGCACTGGACGCCGCCGAGAAGGCCTGGAACGACACACTGGCGAAGGGCAAGTGACTTGATGGACACCCTACGGATCGGGATCGTCGGCGCCGGCATCATGGGGCGGGGCAACGCGTTGTCGTTGTCCGCCCGGCCGGATGCCGTGATCACCGCGGTCACCAGCCGTTCGGCGGCGTCGGCGGAGCGGCTGGCCGACGAGATCGCCGGCCGCGGCACCCGGCCGCAGGTGTACCCCGATCTCGCGGCGCTGCTCGCGAGCGACTCGGTCGACGCCGTCGTACTGACCACGCCGGACGACGTACACGGCGAGATGATGGTGCGGGCGGCGTCGGCCGGGAAGCACATCCTGGTCGAGAAGCCGCTGACCACGTCGGTCGCGGAGGCGGACGCCGCGGTGGCGGCGATCCGGGCGAACGACGTGGTCGCGATGTGCCTGTTCAACCACCGCTGGGTGCCGGCGTACGCGCAGGCCTACGAGTTGCTCGCGGACCTCGGCGAGGGCGCGGTCGCGTACGCGCGCAAGGACGACACGATCTTCGTGCCGACCGAGATGCTGTCCTGGGCGGACCGGACCACGTGCGCGTGGTTCCTGTCCAGCCACGACATAGATTTGGTGTCGTGGTTGCTGCGCGACCAGGTACGACGGGTGTACGCGACGGCGCGCTGGGGCAAGCTGCGGTCGCTCGGGATCGACACGCCGGACGCGATCCAGATCCAGGCGGAGTACTCGCGCGGCGCGGTGGCGACGTTCGAGTCGGCGTGGATCTACCCGAACACGTTCCCGACCACGGTGGACTCGTACGTCTCGGTGATCGCGGACGACGGCGTCGTACAGCTCGACCGGCAGAAGGAGAGCGTCGTCCTGGCGCGGGCGGACAAGTACACGTATCCGCGGAACATGCTGCAGCGGGTGATGCACGGAATCCCCTCCGGTGCGTACGCCGACGCGATCGCGCACTGGGTCGACTGCTGCCGGACCGGACGGCAGCCGCTGATCACGATCGAGAGCAGCCGCGACGTGACCGCCGTACTCGAGGCCGCGCACCGGTCGATCGAGACGCGGCAGCCGGTCGAGGTCTCGTGAACCCGGGTCCCGAGAAGCCCCGGCACATCGACGGACGGATCAGCCGGATCTCGACCGACGACCTGCTGAAGGCCTTTGGTTCACCGGCCGCCGATCTCGCCGGGCTGCGGTCATTTGTGGCTGCGGAGATGCGGCCGCCCGCGTGGCCTCTCTCAAGTACTGATGAGACGGCTGCTGCTCGGCTATTGGACGGCATTGATGTCACGGGAAGCGGTCTTGGGCGCTCACAGCTCTACGGCTTCCACTACCTGGGCTGGCTGCTGCCCGGGGTGCAGGCTTGGAAGCTGACGGACGATCTTCGCTATCTGCAAGCGTTTGAGCAGCATTTGGACGACTGGGTGTCCCAACGCGACTCCGTGGTCGGCGAGTGGCCGGGGCTGGACCCTATCTGGTACTCGCTGGGCACCTGGGCTCGTTGTCGGAGCCTGTTGCCGACTCTTGAGGTGCTGACCGATTCACCGCTCTCGGACCGCGTCTGGGGACGGCTGGTCGCGACGCTTGTAGGTGGTGCGCGGTGGGCGTACGACGAGCATGACGTGTTCCGGCATGGGAACTGGCAGTTGGTGTGCGCTACCGAACTGCTGCACATCAGCGCCGTCCTTCCGAGTTTGGTGGAGTCCGGGGACTGGGCCTCGCGTGCGCGGGAGCGGATCTCGGAGCATCTGCTGCTGGATGTGTATCCGGACGGCGGGCACTACGAGCGGTCGCCTGGGTATCACCGGATGGTTCTGACCGCGCTGCAGACCGCTGCCCGGATCGACCCGGCTGTTGCCGCGCATCCAAGGTTTGCTGCCATGCACCGGTGGATGCGCGAGCTGGTGTCGTCCGGCGGGTGGATGCCGCATCTGCAGGACAGCGGGATCGAGTGGCCGGCCGAGTCGTTCGAGCGCGGGGGCTTCCCCGTGGCTGGTGAGCTGCCACCGTCGACGGTGCTCCCTGAGTCGGGTTACACGATCCTGCGGGGTGCGGACGTGCGGGCCGTCATCAACCACGGGCCGCACATCGAGCATGAGCTGGAGTCCCACTCGCACCGTGCCGTGCTGGATCTGGTGATGGACGGGTGGCAGCAGCCGCTGCTGTGGGAGGCAGGTGGTCCGCCGAGCTACGACGATCCGTCGTACCTGACCTGGTACCAGTCGGGGGTCGGGCACAACACGGTGGTGGTGGGCGACCAGGAACTGTCCACGGACCGTCACGTGGAGGTCGACCCGTTGGTCGACACAGGACCGGTTGCCGTCTTCTCCGGGCGGCACCGCGGCTACGGGGTCTCCCAGTCGCGGAAGATCGTCATGGTCCGCGAAGAACCGGCGTACTTCGTCGTGCTGGACGAGACGGAGGCCACGCAGTGCCGCACCTACTGGCATGCGCTGCACCCATGGCAAGAACTACGACCAGGCGTCTACAACACCGCCAACATGCTCCTCCTCACCACAACCAGCGGCGAACAAACGGTGGGGACTGCTCGCCGACCGGTGTTGGAGACTCGGTCGGCCGACTACGGCCCACTGCATTCGCTAGCGCTGCCAGGCGGTGACCTCACCACCGTCCTGGTACCGCACGCCCAGCCCGAACCACCCGACGTCACCGTGGAGCACGCCGACGAACTGCTGGTCCGCTTCGGAGCGACGGTCGACCGGCTCAGTGCGTCGACGTGCACCCGCACCATCGGCGGAAGGTTGTCATGGGCAACCGGTTGGCGGGTGCGAGAGCTGCCCGGACTCCTGCGCGCCGGCCACGACATCAACGTCCTGGCCAAGCTGACCGAACATCATCTGCAGTTCGAGGTCAACAGCTCGGGACGCTGTGGTCTGTGGATTCGGTCCCGTGGGCGGCTCCGGCTGAACGGCATCCCCCTGGACGTCGAGGTCGAGGGCGAATGGGCACACCTCACCCTCCCGTACGCCGGTCCCTGGACCGTGGATGCAGAAGCGGGGCGTGATGGCTGAGGCGGTGACGCACGGGTGGTTCGACGCGCGGGTGGTGATCGGGAGGCATCCTCGGACCCTGCTGCCGGCGACGGATGTGGCCGCCCATCTCGAACGCTTCGCGTTGTCCGGCGCCCTGGTCAGCGCGATGGCGTCCTGGCTGCACGACCCGATCGGCGGGAACCAGGAAGCGTCCACCGTCGCGCACGAACTGGCGGACCGTGGTGTCCTCGCCTGCTGGACCGCCGTACCCGCAACAGCCGGTGAGCTGGATTCGTTGACCAGGCTGGTCCAGCAAGCCCTGGACGACGGCGTGGCCGCCTTCCGCATTCACCCCGCGTCGCACGGCTACTCCCCCGAACTGCTCGGCGAGTTGTACGCAGCCCTCGAGGCGAACCACCTCCCGTTGTGCGTCGACGCGGCCGAGCTGTCCTGGGGCGACCTCGGCAAGATCGCCACCCGCCACCCCGGGCTCCCGATCGTGATCTCCGCCCTCGGCTACCGGAAGCTCCGCGAGCTCTGGGCCGCGCTCGATGGTCATCCCAACGTTCACGTCGACCTCGTCGACTTCGCCGCGCACCAGGGCGTCGAGTGGCTCGCCACCAACGGCCGCGCCGACCGCCTCCTGTTCGCCACCGGGCTAGGCATCCGCGACCCCGGGGAAAGCGTCGTACGGCTGGCGTGGTCCGGGCTCGACGACGCGACGGTCCGCCAGGTCGGCGTCGGCAACGCCCGCCGCCTGTTCTTCGGAGACCGGTCGTGATCGGCCGCCGGCCGCAGTACCGCAGTGTCGACGTACACGCGCACCTCGGCCCGTACTCGCTGTTCTTCATCCCGGAGCCGGACGCCGCGACGATGGTGGCGGTGATGGACCTGACCGGCACCGACGTCACCGTGCTCGCGGCCAACCGCGCGATCCAGCAGGACGCGCACCTCGGCAACTCCCAGTCCCTCGCCGCGGTCGACGCGTACCCGGACCGGATCGCGGCGTACGCCGTCGTCAACCCCTGGCAGGACCCGGAGCGCGAACTCGAGCGGCTCGCCGGGGACGAGCGGTTCGTCGGCATCAAGGTGCACCCGAGCCTGCACCACTACCCCGTCACCGGCGCCCGGTACGCCGCGGTCTGGAAGTTCGCCGAGGACACGGGCTGCCCGGTACTCACGCACTCCGAGCACAGGTCGCCGTACGACTCGCCCGCCCTGTTCCAGGAGGTCGCGGAACGCTACCCGGGTACGTCGGTGGTCCTCGGACATGCCGGGATCACCCCGCCCGGCGTGGACGAGGCGATCGCGGCGGCACGCCGGTACGAGTCGCTGCTGCTCGAGGTGTGCGGCTCGCACATGACCGGTCCGCTGATCCGCTCGATGGTCGACCAGGTCGGCGGCGACCGGGTGCTGTTCGGCTCGGACTTCCCGTTCATCGACCAGCGGATGTCGCTCGGCCGGGTGGTGTGCGCGCCGCTGACGGAGGGTCAACGTCAAGATGTTCTCAGCGGGAACGCCCGCAAGCTGTTCCGGTGGCGGCCGCTGCCGGAAGGGCCGGGAGAACGAGGGGCTGACGGATGAGTGACGAGACGCTGCCGGCGGTGACGGTCGGCCTGTTCGGGCCGCGCCGGCTGGTGAAGACGATGGCGGAGGTCGGCCAGGAGGTCGCGGAACGGTCCGCCCACGGCATCCGGTTCCTCACCGGCGGGTACGACGACCAGTCGGAGGCGGAGGAGCGCTACCTGCGGCTGCGGGACCGCATCGACGCGGCGGTGTTCCCCGGCCCGTGGGCGTTCGACCTGGCGACCACCGGCCACTGGCTGACCGTCCCGTCCACCCACCTGCCGCTCACGGGCGCCGCGCTGTACGCCGCCCTGCTGCGGGCGTCGCTGACGATCGAGGACGTCGACCTCAGCCAGGTCAGCATCGACTCACTCTCGCTCGCGGACGTCGCGGAGGCGTACGCCGAGATCGGCCTGGACACCGCCGAGGTGTACGACGTGCCGTACGAGGGCCCCGCCTCCGTGGACGGCTTCGCGGCGTTCCACCGGGACAAGTACGAGCGGCAGCACACCACGGTCGCGCTGACCACGATCCTGTCGGTGGAACGGGACCTGCAGGCGGCCGGAGTCCCCGTACTGCGGATCGCTCCGACGCGCTCGAGCGTGCGAGACGCGTTGGAGACCGCCGTACTGCTGGGGCAGGGCACACGGATGGGGGCGCACCAGTTGGCGATGATCGCCGTACAGGTGATTCCGTCGCGTGCTGAGTCCGGGGACTACTGGCAGCAGGAGCTGGCGTTGCTGACGCACCAGAAGCTCTTGTCGGAGGCACGTCAGGTGGGAGCGTCTGTTACACGTCGCTCGGACACCCTGTTCCTGGTGACGACGACGTACGGCGCCCTGGTCCGCTTGACCGAGCAGTTCGCGTTTGCGCCGTTCTTGGGCGCGTTGACGGCTCAGCTCGGCGTACCTGTCGCTGTAGGCGCTGGAACGGGTCAGACCGCTCGTGCTGCTGAAGCCAACGCCCTGATGGCAGTGGAGGAGTCCGTGGCCGCCGGCGGGAAGGTGGCCGTGTACCTGGACGGCAGCAGCGAGCGGCTGGACCTGGAGCCAGGCCCGGCCACCACAGACGCCGCACCGGATGACACACCGATCGACCAGCGGGCACTGGAGATCGTTACCTCGATCGCGTCCGCCATGAGCCCAACGCCCGGCCGGCAGGTCGTCGTGGACGTCGAGAGCGTCGCCGCGATCATGCAGGTCACCCAGCGCACCGGCCGCCGCATGTTGAAGGAACTGGTCGACGCGGGCCTCGCCTGGCCGTTGCCACCGGCACGGTCCACCGGCGGCGGCCGGCCACGCCAGCAGTTCCGGCTGTTGACCGAAAAGCTCGACTGACCGCCCTTGGAGGACGCTGTGCACACCCAGGCCGACCAGCTGTACGCCCGTGCCAAGCAGGTGCTCGCGGGAGGAGTCTCCAGCGACGCCCGCCGCGCAGAGCGCCCGCTGTTCGTGGACCACGCGAGCGGTGCGGAGCTGTGGGACGTGGACGGCAACCGGTACGTCGACTACGTGCTCGGCCAGGGTCCAAACCTGCTAGGACACGCCGCCCCGCTCGTAGCCGACGCAGTGTCTGCACAGGTATGCCGTGGCGTCGCCTACGCCGCACAGCACGAACTGGAAGCACAGGTTGCCGAACGCCTCTGCAGCATGGTCCCGGCGGCAGAACTGGTGCGCTTCAACAGCGTTGGGTCCGAGGCTGTGCACGGCGCGATCCGGCTGGCCCGCGGACACACCGGGCGGCCGAAGATCGTCAAGTTCGAGGGCAACTACCACGGCTGGCTCGATCCGGTGCTGTACAGCGTGCACCCGGACCTCGCGCTGGCCGGTGACGCGCGACACCCGACCGCGGTCGGCGGTACGGCGGGCCAGCCGCGGCACGACGCCGACGACCTGATCGTCCTGCCCTACAACGATCTTCAGGCCGTCGAAGAGGTCATGGCCGACGACATCGCCGCCGTCATCCTCGAACCACTGCTCTGCAACACGGGCTGCATCACGCCGGCACCCGGATACCTCGCAGGACTGCGCGAATTGACCCGGCAGCACGGTGCGCTGCTGATCTTCGACGAGATCATCACCGGCTTCCGGATCGCCCCGGGCGGCGCCGGCGAACTGCTGAACGTCGTACCCGATCTGGCCGCCTTCGGAAAGGCGATGGCCGGCGGCATGCAGGTGTCGGCGCTGGTGGGATCCCGCGAGGTGATGACCACGATCGCCGACGGCAAGGTCGCGCACGCCGGCACGTTCAACTCGCACCCGGTCGCGATGGCGGCGGCCGACGCCGTACTGCGGCACCTCGACGAGCAGCGTGCCGCGGTCTACCCGCCGCTGAACGCGATTGGCCTCCGGCTGATGGACGGACTGCGTTCCGCGGCCGCGCGGCACGGCGTACCGCTGCTGGTCGACGGCCCCGGCCCGGTCTTCCAGACGTACGTCACGGACCAGGCCGAGGTCACCGACTACCGCTCGTTCGCCGCGTGCGACCGGGCGGCGATGGCTCGGTTCCACGCGGGGCTGTTCGCTGCCGGGATCAACATCGTCCCGCGTGGGCTGTGGTTCCTGTCCACCGAGCACACCGCGGCCCAGGTCGACGAGACTATTGCGGCAGCAGACTCGGTGCTCGCTGCCCTGTAGGCACCGGGTCGAACGGCTTCCGGTCCTGGTTGCACGTCGTACCGTCCGCGGGGGCCTTCAGCTCGGTCAGGTACTGCGTGGTGAGCTTGTCGGCGCAGGCGCTCTTACCGATCGTGGTGTGGCCCCAGCCCTCGACAGTGACCATGCGCGCATCCGGGTACAGATCGGCGTACGGCCTGGTGGCTTCGTACGGCGTCGCCGGGTCGTGGCGGGTGCCGAAGACCAGGACGGGCTGCTTCACCTTGTTCTGCCACGGGCCGAGGAACGCGTCCTGGTCGCGGATGCCGAGGAACTCACACTGGATGCCGATCCACGCGCGGTACGCCCCGAAGTGCGGCGCCCGCTTGTCCGCGGCCGCGGCGTACGCCGGGTAGGCCAACGGCCGGCCGGACTGCCTCGCCTCGACACACGGCTGCAGGACGGTGCCGATCGAGGTGTAGTCCTCCTTGCGACGGTTCCACTCGACGATCGCCTGCGGCGCCTTGACCGTTGCGAGCGCGCGGTTCGTAGCCGCCAACTGGACCCACATGTCGGCGAGGGCCGGGAAGCCGTTGGGGTCGTACAGGCTCGAGAACGTGACCGCCACCGCGAGGGCGTACGTCATCTTCACCGTCGAGCCGTCCGGCAGCGCGAAGTCGACCGGGTGCGTCTTCAACCGCTCCAGTGCGCCCTCGACGACCGTCTTCGGGTCACCGAGGCGGTTCAGCGAGCAATTCGCGCCGGCCGTCTTGCACTCGGCAAGGAACTGTTCGTACGTGTCGTACGCGCCCTCGCCCTGGCGCATCCGGACGCCGACCGGGGACTTGTCGCCGTCCGAGCCCGAGTACCACTGCGGCAGCAGCGTGCCGTCGAGGACCAGCGCGCGGACCTTGGTCGGGAACAGCTTGGCGTACGTCGCGCCGAGGTACGTGCCGTACGAGTAGCCGACGTACGACAGCTTGTCGTCGCCGACCGCCTGGCGGAGCAGGTCCATGTCCCGCGCGACGTTCGCGGTCGAGTAGTGCGCCATCCGGTCCGGGGACGTCGTACGGCAGTGGATCGCGAGCTTCGCGCCGTCGAGGATGAACTGGCGCTCCTGTTTCGCCCCGACCGGGAACGGCGGGACGTCGGCCAACGCCTTGGTCTCGTCGGCCTTCGTCGGGTAGCAGGTCGCCGGATCGGAGCCGCCGACACCGCGCGGGTCGAAGCCGAGGATGTCGAACCTCGCGCGGACCTCCGGGGTGTAGATCCGCAGCCCGTCCTGGTGGAGGAACAGGACCCCGGGACCGCCTGGGCCGCCAGGATTCGTGAACAGCGTGCCGATCCGGTGCGCCGGGTCGGTGGCCGGCAGCCGGGTCAGCGCGATCGTGGTGGTCGCTCCGTACGGGTTGTCGTAGTCGGTCGGGACCTCGACACTCGCGCACTGGAACGGCTTCAGCTTCGGATCGCTCCCGCAGCTCCCCCACACGATCTTCGGTACGACGGATCTCGCCTGCGCGACGGCCGTGGTCATCGGCGTCAGCAGCACCAGGGCCACACCCGCGACAGACAGTCTTCGAAGGATTCTTCTGGGCGTCATGTCACCGACCGTAGGCGCGCGTTTCCTCCCGCCGCGTCCACCACGAGAAGGAGGCCGGGCACCCGCCGTACGGCGGACCCGGCCTCCCTCTGCGGACTGACCTAGGCGCTCTTCTCGCGGCGGTCGCGCTTGGTGCGCTCGATCTGGTCGCGCGGGATCAGCGTCGGGTTGACGTTCTCCAGCACGACCTCGCCGGTGACGACCACCTTCGCGACGTCCTCGCGGCTCGGCACCTCGTACATCACGTTCAGCAGGACCTCTTCCATGATCGCCCGCAGACCGCGCGCGCCGGTGCCGCGGAGCAGCGCCTGGTCGGCGATCGCCTCGACCGCGTCGTCGCTGAACTCCAGCTCGACGTTGTCGATCTCGAACAGCCGCCGGTACTGCTTGACCAGCGCGTTCTTCGGCTCGGAGAGGATCTTGATCAGGGCCTCGCGGTCCAGCGGCGACACCGTGGTGATCACCGGGAGGCGGCCAATGAACTCCGGGATCAGCCCGAACTTCAGCAGGTCCTCCGGCATCACGTCGGCGTACCCGCCGAGCTCCTTCGGCTTCTCCGGCTCACGGCTGGTGTTGAAGCCGAGGGTCTTCTTGCCGACCCGCTGCTCGACCATGTGGTCCAGCCCGGCGAACGCGCCGCCGACGATGAACAACACGTTCGTGGTGTCGATCTGGATGAACTCCTGGTGCGGGTGCTTGCGGCCGCCCTGCGGGGGAACGCTCGCGGTCGTCCCCTCCAGGATCTTCAGCAGCGCCTGCTGCACACCCTCGCCGGAGACGTCCCGGGTGATCGACGGGTTCTCGCTCTTGCGGGCGATCTTGTCGACCTCGTCGATGTAGATGATCCCGGTCTCGGCCTTCTTGACGTCGTAGTCGGCCGCCTGGATCAGCTTCAGCAGGATGTTCTCGACGTCCTCGCCGACGTACCCGGCCTCGGTCAGCGCGGTCGCGTCCGCGATCGCGAACGGGACGTTCAGCATCCGGGCCAGGGTCTGCGCGAGGTACGTCTTGCCGCAGCCCGTCGGGCCGATCAGCAGGATGTTCGACTTGGCCAGCTCGACGGCCTCGTCCTTCGCGTGCCGGCCGGCGCTGGACGCGCCCTGACCGTCGCGGACCCGCTTGTAGTGGTTGTAGACCGCCACCGCGAGTGCCTTCTTGGCCACGTCCTGGCCGACGACGTACGCGTTGAGGAAGTCGTAGATCTCCCGCGGCTTCGGGAGCTCGGTGAGACCGACCTCGGAGCCCTCGTTCAGCTCCTCCTCGATGATCTCGTTGCAGAGATCGATGCATTCGTCGCAGATGTAAACGCCGGGACCGGCGATGAGCTTCTTGACCTGCTTCTGACTCTTGCCGCAGAACGAGCACTTGAGCAGGTCGCCGCCGTCACCAATGCGTGCCACCGGTGGAGATCCCTTCTATGCGCAGTCGGACCGAATTCGACGGTACCCCGTACGGGGCCGAAAAACCGCGCCCGCCACCGGGTTGTGACTACGCCGGTGGCGAACGCGTCAGGCTCTTGACAGCCGGTCGGACCGGCCGAGCCAGTTTCGAACCCGTTCAGACGCCGGCCGGGACCGGGGTCTTCAGGCTCTGCAGGACGTCGTCGATCAGGCCGTACTCGATCGCCTGCTCGGCGGTCAGGAACTTGTCCCGCTCGATGTCGCGGGACACGTCCTCGCGGGACTTGCCGCTGGCGTCGGCGAGCATCGTCTCCAGCAGCGCGCGCAGCCGGAGGATCTCGTTGGCCTGGATCTCGATGTCGCTCGACTGGCCGTAGGTGCCCTCGGTGGCCGGCTGGTGGATGATGATCCGGCTGTTCGGCAGCGCCAGCCGCTTGCCCGGCGTACCGGCCGCGAGCAGCACCGCCGCGGCGGAGGCCGCCTGGCCGAGGCAGACCGTCTGGACGTCCGGCTTGATGTAGCGGACGGTGTCGTAGATCGCGGTCAGCGCGGTGAACGAGCCGCCCGGGGAGTTGATGTAGATGCTGATGTCGCGGTCGGAGTCCATCGACTGCAGGCAGAGCAGCTGCGCCATCACGGCGTTCGCGATCTCGTCGGTGATCGGCGTACCGAGGAAGATGATGCGGTCCTCGAACAGCTTCGTGTACGGGTCGATCCGGCGCATGCCGTACGACGTGCGCTCCTCCCACTGCGGGATGAAGTAGTTCATGGTGCGTCCTTAACTGACGGAGTGGGAGATCAGGAGTTCGGGCTGCCCTGGCTGAGCTGGGCGGCGCTGGTGACCACGTGGTCGATGAAGCCGTACTCCTTCGCCTGGTCGGCGGTGAACCAGCGGTCCCGGTCGGCGTCGTTCTCGACCTGCTCGAGCGGCTGGTTGGTGTGCTCGGAGATCAGCCGGAACAGCAGCGCCTTCAGGTGCAGCGACTGCTCGGCCTGGATCTTGATGTCCGAGGCCGTACCGCCCATGCCGCCGGACGGCTGGTGCATCATGACCCGCGTGTGCGGCAGCGCGAACCGCTTGTTCTTCGCGCCGGCGCAGAGCAGGAACTGGCCCATCGAGGCGGCCAGGCCCATGCCGACCGTGGCGACGTCGTTGGAGATCCACTGCATGGTGTCGTAGATCGCCATGCCGGAGTCCACCGAGCCACCCGGCGAGTTGATGTACAGCCAGATGTCCGCGTTCGGGTCCTGCGCGTTCAGCAGGAGCATCTGCGCGATGATCGCGTTCGAGTTGTCGTCGCGAACCTCGGACCCCAGGAAGATGATCCGGTTCTTCCGCAGCTCGCGGTAGATGTCGTCGTCTTGTCCGCCGGATCCGTTGCCGCCCGCGGCGGTGGGGCTGGCTGCAAATGTCTCGTTCACGAACCCGACATTACTGGTCCGCGGCGACAGACCTAAGGCTGGGCCGGAGGTGTTCGCTCACGGCGCACCGCTCGTCTGCTGTCAGCGAATCCCGGAAGATTTCACCAGCCACAGAGGACGACGGAGCCGGACTCCTCGACGGTTGCCTCGTCAGGTACTTCGCGGAGCTCCGGCGCGTCGGCGTCCCGTCGTACCTCAGGCTCCTGCAGCAGCGCGGCCACCCCCGGTCCCTCCCGTCGGAAATCGTTTCACCAGCCACGCTAGGCGGTCGAACCGACAGTTTCCTTGCGGTCGGTTCGCGATCGTCCGACGAGATGCGAACGGCCCGGGTACCCCGCGTGGGGTTCCCGGGCCGTATCGGCGGGCTTGCTCAGGCCTTGGCCGGCTCCGGCTCGTCGGCCGGCGCGTCGGACTCAGCAGCCTCGGCGGCCTCCGGGTCGGCGTACGTGCCGTCGGGCTGCAGGGTCTTCAGCTCGACCGTGTTGCCGGAGGCGTCGGTGACCTTGGCGTTCTCCACCAGGTACGCCAGCGCCTTGCCGCGGACGACCTCGGACACCAGGCTCGGGACCAGGTTGTTCTCGACCGCGTGCTGCGCGAACTGGTCCGGGCTGACGCCGGAACGCTGCGCGTGCCGGACGATGTGCTCGGTCAGCTCCTGGTCGTTGACGCTCAGCTCCTGCTGCTCGGCCACCAGGTCCAGCACGAACTGCGCCTTGATCGCGTCCTCGGAGCGCTTCTTCGCGTCCTCGTCGAACTCTTCCTGGGTCTGCTCCTCACCCTCGAGGAACTGCTCCATGGTCATCCCGGAGTACCCGAGCTGCTGCTCCAGGTTCTCCTTGCGGGCGGCCAGCTCGTCGGTCAGCAGGCCCTCGGGGACCGGCACGTCGACCAGCGTCAGGATCTTCTCCAGCACCGCGTCCCGGGCCTCGCCGGCCTGCTCGAGGCGCTTGCCGCGCTCCAGCCGGGTCTGTACGTCGGCCTTCAGCTCGTCCGCGGTGTCGAACTCCGACGCGGTCTGCGCGAACTCGTCGTCGAACTCCGGGAGCTCCTGCTCCTTGACCGCGGTCACCGTCACCTCGACGTCGACGTCCTCGCCCTTCAGCGAGCCGCCCACGAGCTGGGTGACGAAGGTCTTCTTCTCGCCGGCGCTCAGGCCGATGACGGCCTCGTCCAGGCCGTCCAGCAGCTGGCCGGAGCCGACCTGGTACGACAGCCCGGTGGCCTGCGCCTCCTCGACCTTCTCGCCGTCCTTGCTGGCCGACAGGTCGATCGTGATGAAGTCGTTGTCCGCGGTCGCGCGCTCGACCGGGTTCAGCGAGCCGAAGCGCTGCCGCAGCGACTCGATCTGCTCGGTGACCTCGTCGTCGGAGATCGCGATGTCCTCGACCTGCGCCTCCAGACCCTCCAGGTCCGGCAGCGTGATCTCCGGGCGCACCTCGACCTCGGCGGAGAACTGCAGGCTCTCCTTGTCGTTGAAGTCGGTCACGTCGACCTCGGGCCGGCCGATCGCCTTGACCTGGTTGTCACTCACCGCCTGCGAGTACAGCTTCGGGAGCGCGTCGTTGATCGCCTCCTCCAGCACCGGGCCGCGGCCGACGCGCTGGTCGATGACCTGCGGCGGGATCTTGCCCTTGCGGAAGCCCGGCACCACGATCTGCTGGCCGATGCTCTTGTACGCCGCGTCGAGGCTCGGCTTGAGCTCCTCGAACGGCACCTCGACGATGAGCTTGACCTTGGTCGGGCTCAAGGACTCGACGGTGCTCTTCACGGTGGCGGTTCTCCTTGATTCGGTGACATGTTGCGACGCCGGACAGCCGACGCCACAGCCGGTACTGCACGGGGTTTGTCGGGGCGACAGGACTCGAACCTGCGGTCTCCTGCTCCCAAAGCAGGCGCGCTAGCCACTACGCTACGCCCCGCAGTGACCGCACGAGTCTAGTCGACCCGAACCAGTGCTCGCGCCACCGGGCCCCCTCAATACCGTTTTGAGTCCACCCGGGTGCATGTGGAATCATGTCCGAGCACCATGCGGGTGTAGCTCAATGGTAGAGCCTCAGTCTTCCAAACTGATTACGCGAGTTCGATTCTCGTCACCCGCTCGGGCGAGCGGCGAGGCATGCCTGCGGAAAGCGCAGGCTTGCCTCGCCCTCTTCTTTTGTGCGCCGTCGCTCCGCTCGGCGCAGGCGGGGGCTCCGCCACCCGCACCCCCTGACGCCTTCGCTCCGCTCGGCGGCTTGGGCCAGGTTGGCCGGGACGCTCGGCGGCTTGGGGTGGGGTGTCTAGGTGAAGGCTGGGGGGTCGGCTTGGAGGGCTCTGGTGGTGGAGTCGGGGTCGGTGGTGAAGGCGGGGGTTCTGGTTTCGGTGTCGTAGTAGCGGTGGAAGACGGGGGTCTGGGAGCCGGACATCGGGGGGACGATCCAGCTCCAGTCGGCCGGGCAGGTGCGGCCGGCGCGTTCTTCCTTCTCGAGGTGGAGGAGGAAGCGGCGGGACTCGGTGTGGTGGTCGGTGACCGTGACGCCGTTCAGGTTGAACGAGTGCAGGACCGCGCGGTTGATCTCCACCAGGGCGCGGTCGCGCCAGAGGGTGGTCTCGTGTGAGGTGTCGAGACCCATCCGCTCCGCGACCTCCGGGACCAGGTCGTACCGGTCGGTGTCGGCGAGGTTGCGCGCGCCGATCTCGGTGCCCATGTACCACCCGTTGAACGGCGCCGCCGGATAGGAGACCCCGCCGATCACCAAGCGGTTGTTGCTGATCACCGGCACCGCGTGCCAGCGCAGATCGAGGTCCGCGAACCACGGCAGCTCGGGATGCCGCAGCTCGACCTCGTGCACCGCCTGCGCGGGCAGCTGGAACAGCTTCGGCCCCTCCTCGACGGTCTCCACGACCAGCGGCAGTACGTCGAACGCCCCGCGCTGCTCCGGCGGTCGCCAGCCGCGCCGGATCAGCCCGCTGGTGAACGCGCGGTACCGCGGATCGCCGAGCGGACGCCCGTCCGGCTGGTCGTACCCGGCGTACCGGATCAGCTGCTCGTTCCAGATCCGGGGTCCCGGCCGCGACGGGGTCTCCGGTGCGAACACCGTGATCATCGGCCGGATCTTCCCGCCGTTGTGCGCCGCGGACAGGTGCTCGAAGCAGTGCCCGGCGACCCCGCCGGCGTCCGACACCCCGCGGAGGTCGCGCACCTGCAGACTGCGCCAGTACAGCCTGCCGATGCAGCGCTTGTTGTTGCGCCAGGCGACCCGTGCCCCGAACTCGAGCTCCTCGGACGTGTGCCAGTACGTCCCGGTCGCGTCGATCTCGCGCATCACCGCGGCGAGTCGCGGCCCGAGCGGCCCGGCCTCCGGGTTCTCGCCGTGGAAGAGCTCCAGGAACTCCTTCGCCGCGGCCCGGACCATCCCGGTGTCCACCCGCGCGGGCACCTGCTCCGCCTCGGGCCGGTTCGCCGGACGCCGCGGTGCCGCCGTCGCCCGCGGTGGGCGACGTACCGCCGCGCGCCGGCGCGGCCGGGGCGCGCCGCGCCATCCGCTCAGGTGGAACAACTGCTCGCCGGCCCGCACCGCCACCAGGTGGTGCGCGCAGACTCCCGCGGCCGCGACGAGCATCGCGAGGCCGAGTGTGATCGGTACGGCGGCCGGGACACCGCCAGGTACCTCGCCGCCGAGCCCGAGCAGCCCCAACGCCGCACCGGCGAGCGTCAGGCCGAGGACCGCGAGCGGTACGGCGGGCAACCGTCGCGCAACGGCTCTGCGGGGCCGGGACGGTGTCAGGTTCGTGCGGGCAGGGCAGTGCCCTTCGCTGTACGCCATGACGTCACTGTCCGTACCGCTCACGCCGAGCCTGGGAACTCGGGGCCCGGGAACTCCGGGCCCCGCTCGTTCCGCAGCCGGCGCTGCCAGTCGCTCATGTCGTCGAACCACGCGTCCTTCTGGTGCCGCCCGGACTCACCGCCGGCCGCGGTGTCGCTGCCCATCCGCTCGATCTCGGTGCCGAACGAGTCCACGATCGACTGCATCCGCAGCTGCGCCGACTGCGCGTACGAACGGACCTGCTGGCCGGCGGTGTCCATCGCCTCCTCGACGATCCGGCGCTCGTGCGCCCGCGCCTGCCCGATCCGCTCCCGCGCGTCCCGGCTGACGTCCTGGACCATCTCCTCGGCCACCAGTTGCGCCTGGCTGAACAGCTGGACGATCTGCTCGTTCACCTTGTCGCCGGCCTGCTCGTACTCGTCCAGCTCACCCTGCACGCGCTGCAGCTCTCCCTGCGCCCGCCGCAGCTCGCCCTGGAGGCGCTCGTTCTCGGCGCGACTCGTGCTGAGGTCCCGTGCCGTGTCCTGCACCTGGTCGGCCAGTACGTCGAGGTACCCGAAGACCTCCTGCGGGTCGAGCCCGCGCCACTTGCGGCCGAACAGCTCGCCGCGGATCTGGTCGGGTGTCTGGTACTGCCGAGAGCCGTGGCGGCGGCTGGTGTTGGTCACTTGATGTCTCCTGACCTGGTGAAGGCTGGGTTGGCCGTGTGGTCGTCCGCGGCCGCGTAGTAGAAGTTCTCGTACTTGATGTACTCGGTCGGCAGCCCGGCAGCGGCAAGACGTTCGAGCGTGTGCGCGACCATCTGCGGGCCGCCGCACACCATCGCCGTACGGCCGGACAGGTCCTGCCGGGCCGCGACTGTGCCGACCTTGCCGCGTGTCCCGGGGTAAGAACCGTCCGCCGAGACGACCTCGGTGTAGTCGAACCAGGGCCTCGTCTGCGCGAGCTCACGCAACCGGGGGCGCTCGTAGAGATGCCAGGGCATCCGTACGCCGTGCAGCAACTGGACATGCGGCGCTGTGTGGGTCCGTGTCCACTCGTTGTCGATCTGCTCGAGTACGGCGAGCAGCGGGGCCAGGCCGGTACCGCCCGCGACCATGAGCAGGTCCCCCGGGTCCTGGCTCCGCCGGGTCAACCGGTCGCCGACCGGTGCACCGAGCTTGACCTCGTCTCCGGGCTGGAGCTTCCGCACCACGCTCGGGCTCACCTGGCCACCGTCGATCTGCTGGACGTGCAGGTCGATCGAGCCATCCGCGCGAGGTGCGTTGGCAGGGCTGAAGTACCGCCACAGCCGTGGGCGTTGCGGGATCTCCATGGACACCGACTGGCCGGGCAGGAAGTGGTACGCGCGCCGCGGCCGGACCGTGAGCAGCGTGAGGTCCATCGTGCGCCGTTCGACCGAGAGCACGTCGGCGTCCCACCAGTCCGGCGTGGACTCCTGGGAGTCCTCCGCGGCCTCGACCATCATCCGCGCGATCACCTGATAGGCCGCCGTCCATTCGGCGGCGAGCTCCTCGTCCCAGTCGGGGCCGAGGAAGTGTTTCAGGGTCGCACAGAGCGAGGCGCCGACCGCGTTGTAGTGCTCGGCGATGACGGCGTACTTGCGGTGGTCACGGCCGAGGTGCTGGACGAAGGCCGCGTCCTTCTCGATCTGGTCGGCGTGGCTGACGATCCGGCCGAGTGCGCTGACGAACTTGTCCCGCTGGTTCGACATCTGCAGCGGGAACATCGACCGCACTTCGGGGTTCGACACGAAGATGTGCGAGTAGAAGTACAGCGCTACCTGTTCTCCATGCTTCGTCACCCGGTCCCAGCTCTGCTGCAGGGCGTAGGAGTCCATCGGGGTTCGCTATCCGGCTCGCTGCGGCGGCTCCTCGGTCGAAAAACACGGCCCGCCAACGGGCACCACGGACTGCCGGTCGTCGCCGTTTCCGGCCGACGGATACTGCAGTGACAAGGGTTCCCTCCCAGTTCAGTCCCCGAGTCCTTTTTCAGTACTCCGTCTGTCTTCCCCCGTCCGGCCGTGACCAAACCGCGATCGGGACCGGGACGTACCGAAATTCTCTTCCGGGCCTAGGGCGCGCGCAGAAAGGCGATGCCGTCGATCGCGGCCGGAGCTGTCGTGGTGGACACGATTTTGACCGCTCCGGTGCGGAAAACCGTTGTGGGCAAGTAAGTGACGACGCGGCTGGTGGTCGACGATGACAGTGAGACTGTGCCGATCTTGATGTTCGCGTGGTAGATGTCGACCCGCCCCTGACCCGGACCGTGGATCGCCACGAGCGCTATGCGTTGCCCGGCCTCGGTGGCCTTCGTCAGGTAGGCGCCGTTGGCCTTGAGGATCGTGGTGGTGCCTTGGAAGGCCAGGGTGCTGGTGGTGCGGGTCACGGTGCCGGCTGAGGTCAGGGCGCGGTCGTCTTCGGGTGCTACCGAGCAGATGGGGGCGGACCAGGCGGACAGGTTGCCCAGGTAGTCGCGGGCTCGCACCATGAAGCACTCGTCCCAGCCGAGCCTGGGTGCCCAGGTGATCGCGGTGATGCGGGTGTTCTGCCAGTTGGCCGGGTATATCCACTTGCCCAACGCGGTGCCGGTCGCCGCCGTCTTGTAGACCACGTCGTACGACGCGATGTCGGTGTCGTCCTTGTACGCCCACCGCACCGTAGCCGTCCCGCTCAGCTGGACGCGGTCCCCGATCCGCCACGTCACCAGCGAAGGCGCCGTACCGTCCACTTCACTGCAGTACGACGTACTCCAAGCGCTCACGTTCCCCGCGTAGTCACGAGCCCGCACCTGCCAGCACGTATCCGTGCCAATGGGTGCCGTTGAACTCGCAGCAGTCGTCTTCAGCCCCTGCCAGGCCGGGACCTCGTTCCAGGCGCCGTACGGCGAGGTCCGGCTCGGCCGCTGCTGGATCCGTACGTCGTAGCTCAGCACCCCGCTCGCCGGAGAGTTCGGGTCCTGCGGGTCCTCGTACGCCCAGTCGAACGACAGGCTCGTGTTGTCCCGCACCCGGTCGCCCGCGGACGCGAACGTCAGTACTGGCGCCACCGTGTCCGGGTGCTGCTGCGGGTCAGCGGTCAGCCACCCCAACGTGGCCACCCGCACGTTGTCCGACGCGTCGGCGTACACGAGCTTGCCCAACCCGGACCCGTCCACCCGGAAGCTGTGGCCGATCGGGCCGTAACTGCGCTGCCCTAGCTCCGGGTCGTTCAGGTCCGTGACGAGCAGGTTCGACCCTGACGTCTGTACGGCGAACCCGTTGCCGAGCTGGCTATCCGCTGCAACGGTCAGGTTCCGCGGCGGCTGTGGTCCGCTGACGTCGACGACCTGGCTGCAGCCGCTCAGCACCGCCCAGCGCCCGTTGACGCCGCCAGGCCCCACACTGCACGCACTGGCAACAAGAACGGTCTTCACGTCACCAGTGGTCAGGTTCTTGCCGTCCAAATGCCCAGGCGACGTCACCTTCCACACCGTGTTGCCGGACAGCGCGAACGGCGGCTCCACGTCGGCCAGCTTGGTCTTGCCGGCAACGTCGTACACCTCTGCCGTCGTGGCACTCGCAGCACGGTGTGAAACGAGCACACCGCCCTTCCCGAGCACCACGTCGTCGGTAGAGGGGAACGTGAGCCCGCCGACCTTCGCCGTACTGCCGTCGAACGTCAGCAGCGCAGCACCCTCCACCTGCAACGCCTTACCGGAGGACGTGCCGCCCGACGCCGTCCACGACGTCCCGTTGTTGCTGGTCTCGTACACGGCATGCGTGGACGGGTCCGAAACGACCACCCGCGCGCCTGACAGGCCCACGTCGGCCGCCGTGTGGCCAGGGACCAGCACCCCGGCCTCGACAGGATCGGCAGCACTCGCCTGTACCGCGGTCAGCGGCAGCAGTACGACGGAACAGACAGCAACGGCTCTGGCACGAAACACGGGACCCCCCAGCCACTGATAAGCCATCGCACCCTAGCCAGTAACCGCCAGTAACGGAAGCGACGCGCGAAAACCAGGTGACACCCCGTGACCTCCCGAGGATCCTGGAACGTTGGCCATCAACCGAAGGGAAGGCATGCAGGCAGGAATCACGGTATCGGCAGCCGAACTGCCAGAGGTGCTGTTGCACGTCGCAGTGGTCCGCCCGGTGTTCCTCTGGGGAGCACCCGGCATCGGCAAGAGCAGCCTGGTACGGGCGTTCGCGGAATCGCTCGGCCTGGAGTGCGTGACGCTCCTGGGCAGCCAGCTCGCGCCGGAGGACCTGATCGGCGTACCGCAGATCGTCGACGGCCGCAGCCGGTTCGCGCCGCCGGTGGCGATCGCCCGGGACGAGCCGTACTGCCTGTTCCTGGACGAGCTGAACGCCTCCTCCGCCGAGGTCCAGAAGGCGTTCTACTCGCTGATCCTGGATCGCCGCATCGGTGAGTACGAGCTGCCGGAGGGGTCCGTGGTGATCGGCGCCGGCAACCGCGCCACCGACAACGCACTGGCCCGCCCGATGGCGAGCGCACTGGTCAACCGGCTGGTCCACGTCCACCTGCGCGCCTCCGCGACCGACTGGCTGGAGTGGGCCGGTACGGCGGGCATCCACCCGTGGGTGCTGGAGTACCTGCGGAACCGCCCCGACCACCTGTGGACCGCGCCGCCGAAGACCGAGGAGCCGTTCTCCACCCCGCGCAGCTGGCACATGCTGTCCGACGCCCTGCACTCGTACGGCGAGGACGTGTCCGACGAGACGCTCCGGGTGCTTGCCTTCGGCACCTTGTCCGCCGGGCACGCGTCCACGTTCCGCGCGTACGTCAAGACGGTCCGGCACGCGTTCGGGCTGGACGCCGTACTCAAGGGCGAGACCGGGTGGCCGGCTGCTCCCGAGGACCGCGACCTGCTGTACTTCCTGGCCGAAACCTTCCGTGCGCGGCTGGTCAAGGAACTGGCCGCAGACAAGGCTTCTGCGAGCCCTGCCGCTCGGCAGCTCGCACACCGTGGCAAGGCGCTGCTGGTGGAGCTGGCCGAGATCTCGCTGGAGGTTGCGCAGCTGGTGATCGCTGCTGACGACGACGGCCGCCCTGTGCTGCCCACCTGGTTCCTGGTCGAGGTGAGCCGCGACCTGCCGCGTCTGGTGGCGGCCCGTGCCTAAGCGGAAGAAGCAGGACCCGGCGCTGGAGGCTATCCAGGCCGGCTGGACCACGGTGACGACGCATCCGCTGTTCGCGCCGTTGATCGACCGCATGTACGCCCCGCAGCGCGACGACACCTGCCCGGACGACGGCTGGGCGGTCATCGACTCGAACGGGCAGATCCACACGCACCGCACGCGCCGGGCGACCCCACAGGAGTGGACGTGGGTCTTCGCGCACCTGCTGATCCACCTGGGGCTCAGTCACACCACAGCGGACCAGGCAGCCAGCGCGGCCTGCGACGTAGCCGTCAACCGGTACCTGCAATCGCTCAAGCTGGGCACCCCGGTCGTAGAGCTTCCTTCCACCTTCCCCAGCCTCGAAGAGGACCGCCTGGCTCGGCTCTGGCGGCGTTCCGGCGTACCACCCGAGTACGACGGCCTGGGTGTCGCCGGGCACGCAGCTGACGTCATCACGGCCCGCTGGAACGGCTGGGGCAAGCCACCGAACTGGGGTGAGCTGTTCGCAGCAGGCCTCTCCGCTGCGGCCGCGGCAGCCGTTGACGTCGCTGGTGGTGCACGGTCGTCTCTCGGCCGAGGAGGACGCGACAAGTGGGACCTGGCGCTCGGCTGGTTCGTCTCGTCGTACCCGTTGCTCGGTGCAATCGCGTCGAGCATGACGCTCGTCGCGGAGCCGGAGCTCGCCCGCGGCTGGGACATCCAAGTGGCCGCGGTGAACGCGACCGCCGGCGAGATCTACGTGAACCCGCTGACCGACCTCACGCAGAACGAGTGGCGGTTCGTGATGGCGCACGAGATGCTGCACGCCGCGCTCCGACACGGCGAGCGGGTCGGCGGCCGCGACCCGTACCTGTGGAACGTCGCCGCGGACCTGGTCATCAACGGCTGGCTGCTCGAGATGGGCGTCGGCACCATGCCCGACGGCGCGCTGCACGACCCACAACTGAAGGGCATGTCCGCGGAAGAGGTGTACGACCGCATCACCACGGACCTGCGCCGCTACCGGAAGCTGGCGACGCTGCGCGGCGTCGGACTGGGCGACGTACTCGGCCACCCGCTGCCGCACGCCGGAGAAGCGGCCAGAGCAGCCGGGCTGGACGACATCTACCGGCGCGCATTGAACACGGGCCTCGCCTACCACGACCCCAGCCGCGGAACGCTGCCTGCCGGTCTGGTGGAGGAGATCCGCGCGCTGGACCACCCACCGCTCGCCTGGGACGCACAGCTGGCCCGCTGGTTCGAGGAGCACGTCCCCGCCGTCGAGAAGCGCCGTACGTACGCACGAGCCTCCCGCCGTCAGTCCGGTACGCCGGACATCCCGCGGCCCGGCTGGATCCGCCCACTCGAGCTCGAGCGCCGCCCGACGTACGGCGTCGTTCTCGACACGTCCGGGTCCATGAACCGTGAGCTGCTCGGCAAGGCCCTCGGGGCGATCGCGTCGTACTCACGGGCTCGCGACGTACCGGCTGCGCGGGTCGTCTACTGCGACGCCGCGGCGTACGACGCCGGTTATGTGCCCGTGGACGACATTGCCGGCCGTATGAAGGTGCACGGGCGCGGCGGGACCGTCCTGCAGCCCGGAGTGGACCTCCTGGAGCGCGCGGACGACTTCCCGGCGCACGGGCCGATCCTGCTGATCACGGACGGGCAATGCGATGTGGTTCGCGTACGGCGGGAGCACGCGTGGCTGATCCCGCGTGGTGCATCGCTGCCGTTCACCGCAAGGGGTCCTGTGTTTCGCGTGGAGTGAAACCGCTCTGCTGCAGGCGAACAGGCGTAGTCGGGCGGCTCTGCTGCGTGACAGGTTCACCGTCATGGCATGGGTCGTGCGAGGCGAGTTCCGGAAGCTCTGGGTCGGCCAGCTGGTGTCCGCGTCGGGTAGTGCGGTCACCACGGTCGCCCTGCCGTTGGTAGCCGTCGTAACTCTGCATGCCTCGGCGGTGGAGATGGGTGCGCTGTCGGCGCTGTCCATCGCTCCGCACCTGGTCTTCGGGCTCCTGGCCGGTGTCTGGGTCGACAGGTGGTCCCTGCGCCGCGTGATGATCTGGACAGACCTCGGCCGGCTCGTACTGCTCGGTTCTGTGCCCCTGGCGGCGGCCCTCGGCCGGCTAGGGATCGAGCAGCTGTACGTCGTCGCCGTACTGACCGGAGTACTGACTCTGCTCTTCGACACCGCATCACAGACGATCATCCCGGCCCTGGTGCCGCGCGAGGACCTCATGCGCGCCAACAGCGCGGCCCTGCTCAACCTGAACCTCGCGTCGACGCTAGGGCCGTCCGCGGCCGGCCTGCTCGTCCAGGTGCTCACGGCACCGTTCACGATCCTTGTCGACGCGGCGTCGTACGTCGTGTCCACGGTGACGGCGTACCTCATCCGTGAGCCGGAGCGGCCGCCCGCGCGGCCACGGTCGGAGGTACGGCTGACTGCGGGGCTGCGGGTGCTGTTCGGCGACCGGATGCTCAGGCCGCTCGTCACGTCGGCGGCAATTGCGGCCATGGCCGGAGCGATGCAGGGACCGCTCGTGGTGCTGTTCCTGGTCCGCGAGCTGCACAGGTCGCCGGCGTTCGTCGGGCTGAGCCTGACCACGTTCGGCGCCGCCACGGTGGCCGGCACGTTTGTCGCCGGGCCATGGTGCGCACGTGCCGGCATCGGTCGCTCTTATCTGTCCGGCGTATTCCTTGCGTCACTGACCGGCGTCTCTCTGTTCACCGGCCTGACACCGGTCATCCTTCTCGGACAGGTGTGCACCGGGCTCGGCATGTCACTGTTCGCCGTACCGCAACGCACCTTGCGGCAGGCGATGGCGCCACCGGGTCTTCTGGGGCAGGTGACCGCGTCCTGGCGGACCCTCGTCATCGGTGGGCAGACGGTCGGCGCCGTCGCCGGCGGAGGACTCGCTACCGCGCTCGGCATTCGGCCCACGCTGCTGATCGTCACCGCCGGCATGCTTGCCGGGTTCCTGGTCGCGGCGGTCTCGCCACTGCGCGGATTGCGGGTGCTGCCCGAGGTCGCGCGATCGATCGCGCGGGACTGATAGCGATCCGTGATAGGTCCGGAGGCCTCTTCCGCGTGCGGCCGCGACGGCCTATTGCGATTCATTCACCGGGAATGGAATTGGCAGGACAAGCGCTTACCTGGTGGGCGATACTGGAAAGTGCGCCGTTTTCAGGTCGCCAAGCCCCTTTCGATCCGAAGTAGATGGGAAGTGCGCCCGTCCAGATGCCCTCCGAGCACCGTGCCCAAGCGCCGTCGATCGCAGCCCCTTCCACCCATGCCCCCGAACGTAGCCGAAACCTCTGGCGGCTGCGTCCCTATTTGAAGCCACACCGCTGGCGGCTGACGGTGATGTTCACCACCGCCATGCTCGGCGTCGGCGTCAGCCTCAGCGTCCCGCTGGTCACCAAGGCCATCATCGACGGCCCGGTCACCCGCCGCGAGCTGAGCATGCTGGTCCCGCTGGCCCTGCTGGCCCTCGGTCTCAGCATCTCCGAGGTCATCCTGGTCTGGATGCGCCGCTGGGCGCAGTCCCGGACCGTCAGCGACCTCGAGGCCACGCTGCGGCACGACCTGTACGTCCGGCTGCAGTCGCTGCCGATGGAGTTCCACACCCGCTGGCAGAGCGGTCAACTGCTCTCCCGAGTGACCACCGACCTGTCCACGATCCGCCGGTTCATGGGCTTCGGCCTGCTGTTCCTGGTGATGAACATCCTGCAACTGATCGTGGTCACGATCCTGCTGCTCCAGCTGTACTGGCCACTCGGCCTGGTCGTCCTGGTCGCCGCCGTGCCGATCGTCACGGTGTCGCTGAAGTTCGAGAAGAAGTACCTGCGGATCTCCCGCAAGGTGCAGGACCAGCAGGGCGACCTGGCCACCCGGATCGAGGAGTCCGCGCTCGGCTTCCGGGTGATCAAGGCGTTCGGCCGCCGGCCGTACGTGCAGTCGCAGTTCGACGACGAGGCCACCACGCTGTACGACACCGAGGTCGCGAAGGTCCGGCTCGCCAGCCGGTTCTGGAGCTTCCTCGGCGTGATCCCGAACCTGACCCTGGTGATCGTGCTGCTGCTCGGCGCGCTCGCCGTCGGCCGGGAGGCGATCACGCTCGGCACCCTGGTCGCGTTCATCACGCTGATGCTGTCGCTGGTCTGGCCGGTCACCTCGCTGGGAGCGATCCTGGCGATGGCGCAGGAGGCGATGACCGCGGCGGACCGGATCAGCGAGATCCTCGACACCTACTCGGTGATCAAGTCCGGCCCGGAGGAGCTCACCGGGTCCCGCGGGCACCTGCGCTTCGAGAACGTCGGCTTCCGGTTCTCCGACGACTCGACCGAGGTGCTGCACGACATCAACCTGGACCTGGCTCCGGGTACGACGCTCGCCCTGGTCGGCGCCACCGGCTCGGGCAAGACCACACTGACCGCGCTGGTGCCCCGCCTGTACGACGTGACGGCAGGCCGGATCACCATCGACGGCCACGACATCCGGGACCTGTCTCTGGTGTCGCTGCGGACGGCGGTCGCGTCCGCGTTCGACGACCCGACGCTGTTCTCCATGAGCGTCCGGGAAAACCTGACGCTCGGCAGGCCCGACGCCTCTGAAGCAGAGGTACAGCAGGCGCTGGAGGTCGCACAGGCACAGTTCGCCAACGACCTGCCGTGGGGTCTGGAGACCCGGGTCGGCGAGCAGGGCATGTCGCTGTCCGGTGGCCAGCGGCAACGGCTCGCCCTGGCGCGCGCCGTGCTCGCCAAGCCGGCCGTACTGGTGCTGGACGACACCCTGTCGGCTCTCGACGTACACACCGAGGCCCTGGTCGAGGAAGCGCTGCAGAACGTGCTCTCCGACACCACCGGCATCGTGGTCGCGCACCGTGCGTCCACCGTGATGCTGGCCGACAAGGTCGCGCTCCTGCAGAACGGCACGGTCACCCACGTAGGAACCCATCAGGAACTGCTGGCGACGGTACCGGCGTACCGGCACCTGCTGGCAGCGGAGGAAGAGGAGGTGCACGCATGACGACGACCCAGCAGACACCTCCTCAGGACAAGGAACAGCAAGAGCAGCCCGAGGAGCAGAAGTGGCGCGGGTTGTTCGAGGAGGACCCCGACCGGGAGATCTCCCGCGCGACCAGCATCCGGCTGAAGGAGGACTCCCGGAAGCTGCTCGGTGAGCTGCTCCGGCCCTACCAGAAGCTGATCTGGCTGCTGGTGGTGATCGTGATCGTCGAGAACGGCGCCCGGCTCGCGGTGCCGTACCTGGTCCACCTCGGCATCGACAAGGGCATCCCGCCGATCCTGGCGGGCGAGGGCTCGAAGACGCTGATCACGATCGTCATCGCCGTTCTCGTGTCGGCGTTGCTGCAGGCGTGGGCACGGCAGATCTTCCTGATGCGCTCCGGCCGGCTCGGCCAGACCATCCTGCTCGGGCTGCGGAAGCGGGTGTTCGACCACTTCCAGCGGTTGAGCCCGGCCTTCCACGACCGGTTCACGTCCGGTCGGGTGATCTCCCGGCTGACGTCCGACGTGCAGGTCATCGACGAGATGCTGGCCAGCGGGTTCGACAGCCTGGTGACCGCCGTGCTGACTCTGGTCGGTACGTCGATCATCCTGCTCACGCTGGACGTCAAGCTCGGTCTGATCGCGCTGCTCTCGTTCCCGGCGCTGCTGGTGCTGACGGCCTGGTTCCGGAAGCGGTCCGCGGTCGTCTACCGGCAGACCCGGGAGGCCGTCGTACTCGTCATCGTGCACTTCGTCGAGTCGATGACCGGGATCCGCGCGGTGCAGGCGTTCCGCCGGGAGCCGCGCAACGAGGAGATCTTCCACGGGGTCAACGACCGCTACCGGAAGGCGAACCTGGAGTCGTTCCGGCTGAACGCGGTGTTCATGCCGGCCATCAAGGGCGTCGGCAACATCACGATCGTCGCGATCCTGGCGTACGGCGGTTACCAGGCGTACCACGGGCACGTGACGGTCGGCGTACTGACCGCGTTCCTGCTGTACCTGCGGCAGTTCTTCGAGCCGCTGCAGGACATCACGCAGTTCTACAACACGTTCCTGTCCGCCTCGGCGGCGCTGGAGAAGCTGTCCGGCGTACTGAACGAGACCCCGGACGTGCCGGAGCCGGTCCAGCCGGTCAAGCCCGGCACGGCGCACGGTCAGCTGGAGCTGCGGAACGTCCGGTTCGAGTACGTCGACGGCGTACCGGTGCTGCCCGGGCTGCAGCTCGACGTACCGGCAGGCCAGACGCTCGCGCTGGTCGGTACGACGGGCGCCGGCAAGACCACGATCGCGAAGCTGGTGTCGCGGTTCTACGACCCGACCGGCGGCCAGGTGCTGCTCGACGGCGTGGACCTGCGGGACCTGACCGAGGACGACCTGCGCGAGCGGGTCGTGATGGTGACCCAGGAGAACTTCCTGTTCACCGGATCGGTGGCCGACAACATCCGGTTCGGCAAGCCGGACGCGACCATGGAGGAGGTCGTCGAGGCCGCCAAGGTGATCGGGGCGCACGAGTTCATCAGCGCGCTGCCGAACGGGTACGACACCGCGGTCGAGAAGCGCGGGTCGCGGCTGTCGGCCGGTCAGCGGCAGCTGGTCGCGTTTGCCCGGGCATTCCTGGCGAACCCGGCGGTGCTGATCCTGGACGAGGCGACGTCGAGCCTGGACATCCCGAGCGAACGGCTGATCCAGCGGGCGCTCAAGACCATCCTGGCGGACCGGACCGCGATCGTGATCGCGCACCGGCTGTCCACGGTGGAGACCGCGGACCGGGTGCTGGTGCTCGAGTACGGCCAGATCATCGAGGACGGTTCACCGGACCACCTGATCACGGTCGACGGCCACTACGCCGGCCTGCACCAGGCCTGGGAAGAGTCCCTGGCGTAACAGCATCAGGGGAAGGGGCGCGGCTACTGGCTGCGCCCCTTTCTCATGAGCGGCGGGCGGCGCCCGCCTCCCTGACCACAGACCACGCGTCCGCGACCGGGCCGACGTGGTGGAGTTTGTCCGGGTTCACCACCGCGCGGATCGCCTGGATCCGGCCGTCGGCGATGTCCAGCGTCCAGGTGTTCACCACGCGCCCGTCGCCGTCGCGGAAAATCGCCCCCGGCTGCCCGTTCACCTCGTGCGGCTCGACCACCCCGCCGATCCGCGCGAACGGCTCCGCCAGCCCCGCCAGCATCCGCGCCACGTTCGCCGCACCGACGATCAGTCCACGCCCCCATTGCGGCGCCTTCCCGCCGGCGTCCCCGACCAGCTGTACGTCGGCCGCCAGGAACTCCATCAACGTCCCGACGTCCCCGTCCCGGAACGCCCCGAAGAACCGCACCGCGAGCTCGTCCCGCTCCCGCCGATCCGCCGCGAACCGCGGCCGCCCCGCGTCCATGTGCCGGCGCGCCCGTACGACGAGCTGCCGGCACGCCACCTCCGACCGCCCCACCGCCGCCGCCACCTCCGCGAACCCGAACCCGAACACCTCCCGCAGCACGAACGCCGCCCGCTCCAACGGCGACAACCGCTCCAGCAGGAGCAGCGCCGCCATCGACACGGAGTCCGCCAGCTCGGCCGCCCGCTCCGGGTCCTCGTACGGGTCGGACAGCAACGGCTCCGGGAACCACGGCCCGACGTACTCCTCCCGCCGCCGACGGGCGGAGCGCAGTACGTCGACAGAGATGCGGGCGACGACCGCGGACAGGAAGGCCTTTGTGGAGACGGGTTCTGTCGGCGTACCGGCGTACCGCAGCCAGGTGTCCTGTACGGCGTCCTCGGCCTCGCTGACGCTGCCGAGGATGCGGTACGCGATCGAGAACAGCAGCGGCCGTAGCTCCTCGAACTGCTCGTCCTTGGAAGGCATCAGCTCAGCTCAGCCTTGAAGCCCTGGCGCCAGGACGGGTATTGCAGCCGCCAACCAAGGTCCCGCTTCGCCTTGGCGTTGGAGAAGCCACGGCCTTCGGTCATCATCACCACAGCCTGGTCTCCTGCCAGCGGTCGCGCCAGCCACACCGGGATGCGCATGGGCGGCTTAGCACCCGCACACTGCGCCAGGTACGGCAGCCAGTCGCTGGCCGGCGCAGGGTCGTCGTCGACGATGTTGAACACGCCCGTGACCTTCTGCTCGACAGCCAGCACCGTTGCGCTCGCAGCGTCGTCCAGGTGCACCCAAGAACTGTAGCCAGTCCCCCGCCCGACGAGCGGGTACTGGCGTTTGCGTACAAGCTCCACCTGGTCGTCGATGGCCCCGCGCCCGTAGAACGCGCCGTACCGCATGACCGCACCACCGATCTTCAGCACCAGGTCCTCGATCCTGCCGAGTGCCTTGAGGCCTACGTTGGCGGCTGTGCCTTCCAGGAGGTCGAGCGGGTCCTCTTCCGTCTTGACCCAACCGCCTTCGCGGATGCCGTTCCAGCTCGCGTAGCCCTGCGCAACGAAGTGCGGGACACCTACGGCCTCAGCTGCCGCCAAGAGGTGGTCCGTGCCTTCCGTACGGAGCCGGTTGGTCTTCGCGAACCACTTGTCCGGATGCTTGATGTCCGGTTTGCCCGCATGTGTCATGGAGATCGCCGTCATCTGGTGCACGATCACGTCCGGCTTAGCCAGGGCTACAGCCTCACCTACGGCCGCACCGTCCAGCCCGTCCATCACCACACCGTCAGCACCAGCAGCCTTCAACAACCCCAGCTTGCCCGCACTGGTCGTGGTAGCAGTCACCTGGTGCCCCCGCGCCACCAACTGAGGCACCAGCCGCCGCCCGAGCACCCCACTCCCACCAGCCACAAACACCCGCATCTTCATCCTCCTCGTCTTTAACCCCCGAGACGAGACAGCCCCGAATCCTGTGACATCGGGTTTGTCCGAAGGCGTCTGTAGCTTGGTCCTCATGCTCACGACGCTGGCAGTGGAGAACTACCGGTCGCTGCGGCGGGTTGTCATGCCGTTGGGTGGGTTGAACGTGATGACCGGCGCCAACGGGACCGGGAAGTCGAGTTTGTACAAGGCGCTGCGGTTGCTGGCCGATGCGTCGCGGAACGGGGCCGTGGCGGCGTTGGCGCGGGAAGGCGGGCTGCAGTCGACGTTGTGGGCCGGGCCGGAGCATGTGCGCAAGGACCGGCCTACGCAGGGGACGCGGCGGACCGGGCCGGTGACGTTGCGGATGGGTTTCGCGGGCGACGACTACGGCTACCTGATGGATCTCGGGCTGCCGATCGCGCACGGGTCGCAGTTCGACCTGGATCCGGAGATCAAACGGGAGGCGCTGTGGGCCGGCCCGTTCCTGCGGCCGGCGGCGCTCCTGGTGGAGCGCAGCAACAGCGAAGTGCGGATCCGGTCGGCGAGCGGAGAGTGGCAGCGCGCGGGGCACAAGTTGCAGACGTTCGACAGCATGCTCAGCGAGTTCGCCGATCCCGAGCGGGCGCCGGAGCTGATGGTGGTGCGGGAACGCCTGCGGGGCTGGCGGTTCTACGATCACTTCCGGACCGACGCCACCGCGCCCGCCCGGTTGGTGCAGGTCGGCACGCGGACCGCCGTACTCGCCCCTGACGGAGCGGACGTCGCGGCCGCGCTGCAGACCGTCCGCGAACTGGGGCCGCGTGGCGTGCTGGACGAGGCGATCGAGCTGGCGTTCCCGGGTAGCCGGATCGAGGTCGTCAACACCGCGGGGCGGTTCGAGATCGCGTTCCACCAGCACGGGCTGCTCCGGCCGCTCTCGGGCGCCGAGCTGTCCGACGGCACCCTGCGGTACCTGCTGTGGGTCGCCGCGCTGCTCACGCCGCGGCCGCCCGAGCTCCTGGTCCTCAACGAGCCCGAAACGAGCCTGCATCCGGACCTGCTGCCGGCCCTGGCCAACCTGGTCGTCACCGCGGCCAAGGAGACCCAGGTGATCGTCGTCTCGCACTCCCGCCCGTTCATCAGCGCGCTGGAGGCACTCTCCCCTGACCTCCAGACAATCGAACTGCTGAAGGAGAAAGGCGCCACCACGATCACCGGCCAGGGCCCGCTCGACGAGCCGCCCTGGAAGTGGCCCAGCCGGTAGCTAGTGCTTGACGCTCTCGAAGCGGACCAGGATCACGGAACCTGTCGCCGACAGCAGGAAGCCCGCGATCGCGGCCGGCCACCAGCCTGACCGTACGGCGTCGTTCAGCACGAACACGCCCACGGCGGCCGGGGTGATCGTCTGCAGCGCGATCATCGGCGTGGTCGCCAGCGTCACCGAACCGCGCTGCAGGGCCAGCGAGTACAGGATGAACGCGAGCGCTCCGCTGATCGGCAGCGTGTACAGGGTCGGGCTGTGGAACAGCTCGGCCAGCGACCCGTCCTTGAGCAGGCGCGCGGAGATCGCGACCCCGGCGTACCCGAGACCGGCCAGCAGACCGAGGAGCGCGGTCGAGGCACCATGTTGCGAACGGCTCGCGACAGCACCCAGTACGGCGATCGTGACGAGGCCGACGATGATGCCGATGGTGAGCCCGTGGTGCTGGGCGGCCGCGCCCGCGTCGCCCGCCGCGACCGCGAGCAGGCCGAGCCCGACCACCACGCCGATCACCGCCGACCACTCGAGCGCACTCAGCCGGTCCGACATCAACCGGGTCGCGAGCAGCGCCGTGACCACCAGGCTGACCGCGATCCCCGCCTGGGCCAGGTACAGCGGCAGCAGCCGCAGGGCGACGAAGTGCAGCCCGAAACCCGCCAGGTTCAGCGCCAGCGCGCCGAGGAACGCGGGCTGCTTGAGCAGCTTGACCACGAACCCGCCGAGCCGCCGCGGATCCAGCTCCGACTCGGTCGGCACCTTCCGCGAACCGACAGCCTGCAGGATCGCCCCGACACCGAACAGCACCGCGGCGCCGAGCGCCGCCCCCAGGCCGAGAACCACTACGCGACGACCCTACGACGCCACGTGAGGTACAGGCTGAGGCCCGCGTAGTACACCAGGTACGCCAGCGAGATCACCACGACCACCACGTTCGGGTGCGGCATCTGCGCCAGGAGTACGGCGTACGACGCCAGCCAGATCGCCGTGGTCAGCAGGTTCAGCGAGCGGAACGCCTTGGTCCGCGACGGGTACACGTACTTCACCGGGATGAACACCAGCGCCGAGAACACCACCAGCAGTACGCCGGTGACGACCGGGCTGAGGCCTAGCACGATGATGTAGAACGCGACCACGTTCCAGTAGCTCGGGAAGCCCAGGAAGAAGTGGTCCTCGGTCTTCGCGTCGACCCGGCAGAACTGGTAGCTCGACGCCAGCAGCGGCAGCGCGCCGAGCACCGCGCCCCAGGTACCGGCCGGGAGGTACCCGCCGGTCCAGAGCAGCACGATCGGCGCGAAGGCGTACGTGAGGTAGTCGACGATGTTGTCGAGCATCGCCCCGTCGAACCACGGGATGGTCTCCTTCACCCGCAGCCGGCGCGCGAGCATCCCGTCGGTACCGTCGATCACCAGGGCCGCCAGCCCGAGCCAGAGCGCCCGGACGGCGTCGCCGTCGATGGCGGCGATCACGATCAGCAGCGCGAGCACCGTTCCGCTCGCGGTATAGGCATGCAGTGCCAGTCCGGCCAGACGCAGCCGCGTCGACCCGACGAACGGTTCCCGCACCGCGTCGTGTGTGGTCAGGACAACTCCCAGAACTCATCCGACGCAGAGCGCCGGCCCGGGTCAAGGTGAACCCGGCCGCCGCCAGCGTCTCACAAGCCTGGTCCCGCTCCTGTCACCGACCGTCATCCGGAGCGAGATCTTTGCAAGGACTTAGTTGACCCGGTCCAGCAGGAACACCGGAATCTTGCGGGAGGTCTTGGTCTGGTACTCGGCGTACGGCGGGTAGGCGTCGACGCCGCGGACCCACCACTCGTCGTACTCCGCGCCGTCGATCTCGCGGGCGACGTACTCGCCGGCGACGTCGCCGTCCTGCAGGGTGACCTTCGGGTCGGCCTTCAGGTTGTTGTACCAGACCGGGTTCTTCGGGGCGCCGCCGAGCGAGGCGAACGCGGCGTACACGCCGTCGTGCTCGACCCGCATGACCGGCACCTTGCGGATCTTCCCGGACTTGGCGCCGCGCATCGTCAGCAGCACCACCTTCATGCCCTGGATGCTGACCGCGTCGGTGGTCCCGGCCTCGGTCACCTTGTCGACCTGGTCCCGGACCCAGCCCGCGGTGCTCGGCACGTACTCGTCGTCAGAGTTTGATGTCATGTCACCAATACTAGGGGCATCGCGCCGTCACGGCGCGCAGGACCGCAACTGGGTCGCGGTGGCGAGCGTGGCCTCGATCCAGCGGCGGCGCAGGAAGTGCGCCTTCAGCAGCCGGTGCATGCCGTCCAGCACCACCAGCCGGCCGCGGTACGCGACCAGGTTGATCGGGAAGTCCAGGTCCGCGTCCATCACCCGCTGGTAGTGCGCGCGGAAGTTCATCGGCGTCTCCGCGACCTGGTGCGGGGTGACCTTGAACCGCTCCCCCGCGAGCTGCCACAGCGGCAGGTCGAACATCCAGACCAGGTCCGCGATCTCGACCGGCTCCACCTTCAGGTCCAGCTCCCACAGCTTCGCGAGCTGCCAGCGGTACGGCGGGAACACCTCGCGCAACGTGTCCGGCATCATCGCGACCAGTTCGTCGAACGAGACGTCCGGTGCGGCCCGATCCGCGCCGAAGGTGTCGCCCAGCCCATCGATCGTCACGACGGAGCAGGCTACGCCATCGGCAGGGCGACCACGACAACGTTGCTGAGGTACACCTGCCCGTTCCAGTCCTCGCACGTGACCAGCACCAGCCGGCCGCTGACACCCTGGTCGAACACCTGCGCCGCCCGCTTCGCCAACGTCGCCTTCCGGTACGTCGTGACCGTGGCGACCCGGTACTGCAACTTGCCCCGCACCGTGGCGACCTGCACCACCGAACCCGGCGCGAGCTTGCCGAGGTCGTCGAAGGCCCCGCCGCCGGTGTGGACCGTGTGGCCGGTGATGACGGCCGAACCGCGTTTGCCCCCAGGCTGTGCGCCGCCCGACCACCAGCCGACCGTCGTCGGGTCGGACGGCGGGGTGAGGGCGGAGTGGACCGCCTTGATCGAGACGACGGGCGCGTTCACGTCGAGCTGCGGGATCGTGATGCCGGTCGGACGGCCGGGGCGGGTCACCACCGGCATCCGGCCGGTCGGCCCGACCGGCTTCGGGACCGACCTACTCGTTGGTGTACCCGACGATCCGGCGGGCGACGGCGCGGACTGGGCCGACGGGGACGGCCGGGGCGCCGCGCCCGCGTGGTCGTCACCGCCGAACTGCAGGTACGCGCCGGCCGCCAGTACCCCCGCGCCCGCCACCGCGACCACCCCGCTCCACCGGAACGGAGCGGGACGGCCACGGCGACGGGCGGGGGTCATCTCAGGCCTGGCTGTGCTTTCCGCGGCGCCGCAGCGCGACGAATCCACCACCGGCGAGCATCGCACCACCGGCGGCGAGCAGCAGACCGCCCACCAGCCCGAACGGACCGTTGCCACCGGCAAGCGAACCGCCCGCCGTGCCGCCGAAGCCGGCGTCGACCTCGGTCGGTACGCCGCCCGTCGGCGTCTCGGACGGCCCACCCGCGGCCGGAGTACTGGCCGACGTACCGGGCGAAGCCGGGGTCGTCGCCGACGGAGACTCAGACGAGCCCGGCGGCGCGGTGGTCGCCGGAGGCGTGTCACTGGTCGCCGGAGGCGTGTCCGTCGTGGCCGGCGGCGTGTCGCTGGTCGCCGGAGGGGTGTCGGTCGTGGCCGGGGGCGTGTCGGTCGTCGCGGGCGGCGTGTCCGTGGTCGCCGGTGGCGTGTCAGTCGTCGCCGGCGGGGTGTCGGTGGTCGCGGGCGGCGTGTCCGTCGTGGTCGGCGGGGTCGACGGCGGCGTGGTGGGCGGGGCGTCGCAGCCCTTCACCCAGAACACCTTGTGCTTCTTGTCCGCGCCGATCGAGCCGGGCGCGTTCACGGTCAGCTTCACGTGATAGCCCTGCTGCGGCTGCGGCTGACCGGTGAACTTCAGCTCGTAGACCTCACGCGCATCGAGGTCGGTGCCACCCTTCGCCGGATCCTCGCCGATGAATGGGTGCAGGTTGCCGGAGACAACTGTGAGCCCGCTGCCCTTCGTCGGCGCGTGCTCCTCGAAGGTGACGGTGGCGTAGTAGTCACCCTTGTCGAAGTTGTAGAACTCGACACTGAACTTGCACCCCTGGTGCGGGTTGTTGTCCGGCGGCAGGCTCTGGAAGTCGGCGTTCTCGATCTTTACGGTGCCGTTGTTGCCCTTCGGATCCTTGGTGGCCTGGTCGGCGTTGGCCTGGGGCGCGACGAGCAGGGCCGCGGCGCCGAGTAGCAGTGAGAGCGCTCCGGCGCCGGCGAAGATGCCGGCCGCGCGGGAGCGAACACCCGTGTGGGTCATGTCCGTCCTCGTGCAAACAGGGGAAAGAAGTCCAGGAGAAGTATTTCGGTTCCGTTACAGCAGTCAAGATGGTTCTGTAACGATTGACCCTGTGGATCCTGGGTTTTCCACAGCCTGCCGCTGACGCCCACGCACCGGGGGCTGGTGGTGACCTTCCCGGTGCGTGAGCTGCTTGTTGCCGAGGACAAGTTCGGTCAGCGGGTGTGGCGGCCGTGGCGGCGGAGGGTCGCGATGGCACCGCCGGCGAGCAGCATCCCGCCGAGTGTCATCAGGATGCCGCCGGTCGCGCTCTTGCCGGTGCTGGTGGTCGCGGCCACCGTCCGCGTCGGCACCCCGGCAAGCCCAGCCTCCACCGCCGTCGGCACCCCGGCCGTCGTCTGGTGCGAGGTCGCCGGAGTACTACGCGGCGAGTGGGTCGGAGTACCGGACGGCGTGGTCGCGGGCGCAGTAGGAGGCGTACTCGCCGGCGTCGTGGGAGGTGTAGTCGGAGGCGGCTGGGTGGTGGGTGGCGTGGTTGGAGGTGTGGTCGGCGGCGTGGTCGGCGGCGTGGTCGGCGGCGTGGTCGGCGGCGTGGTCGGCGGCGTCGTGGGTGGTGTAGTTGGAGGTGTGGTCGGAGGAGTCGTGGGCGGCGTGGTGGGCGGGGTTGTCGGCGGAGTTGTGGGTGGGGTGGTGGGTGGGGTGGCGTTGCAGCCTTGGACCCAGAAGACCTTGGACTTGGTGTTGTTGCCTTGGGCTCCGTCGGCGTGGATCGTCACCTTGACGTGGTAGCCCTGCTGCGGTTGTGGCTGGCCGGTGAACTTCAGCGTGTAGACCTCGCGCGCGTCGAGCCCGCTGCTGTTGATCGGCCCACCGCCGATGAACGGATTCAGGTTCCCCGACACCACCTGCAGCCCACCGTCAGCCGTCGGCGGCTGATCGGCGAAGGTGACCGTCGCGAAGTTCGGCCCAGGATCGAAGTTGTAGAACTCGATCGTGAACGTGCACCCCTGGTGCGGGTTGTTGTCCGGCGGCCGGTCCCCGACCTCGACGCCGTCGATCTTGATCGTCCCGTTGTTCCCCGGCGGCGCGGCCATCGCGGCCACCGGCGACACCGGCGTACCCCGTCCGGAGTCCAGCAACAGCACCCCGGCACCGACCAGGACTGTGAGTGCTCCGGCGGCTGCCGCGATCGCGGCAGCCTGAGCACGAACCCCCTTGCCGACCATTCCCGCTCCCCAGTGTCAACATGGCCATAACACGGGCGGACATCTCATCAGCAGTATGCTCTTCTCGTTGCCCAAGTCAACGAACTCGGAAGCTGACAACGAGAGACTTGCTTGCCTCAGGCATGCGCCTTGCGGTGGATGATCACGATCGCCGAGTCGTCCCCCGGCCCGCCGGCGGTCGCGACCAGCTCCTGCGCCGCGCCCAGGAACCCCTGCGCCACCAGCCGTTCCGCGTGCCCGGCCAGCCGGTCGGTACCGCGGCCGATGTCCCGCCGCGGCGTCTCCACCATCCCGTCGCTGTACAGGAACAGCGCGTCCCCCAGCTTCAGCTGCCCGTGGTTCACCTCGAACTCGGGCGCCTCGACCAGTCCGAGCAGCGGCCCGTCGGCGTCCCGCGTCTGCCACCGCCCCGACCAGGCGTCGAACTGGATCGCCGGCGGATGCCCGGCCGTCCGTACGTCGAACTCCCCGGTCGCGAGGTCGATCGCGACGTGCACGACGGTGGCGAAGTCGTCGTCCCACTCCTGCCGCCGGATGTACCGGTTCGCCGAATGCAGGAACTCCTGCTCGGGTACGACGCCCAGCAGGCCGCCGAACGCACCGGACAGCAGCAGCGCCCGGGTCCCGGCGTCGATGCCCTTGCCGGAGACGTCGACCAGCGCGACCTCGAGCACCTGGTCGTGCACCGTCGACACCACGAAGTCGCCGGAGAACGTCGACCCGCCGGCGGACTGGATCGCGACCTCGACCCGCCAGCCGGGCGGCAGCTTCGGCATCTCGCCCTGCGCGGTGAGCGTGTCCCGCAGCTCCATCAGCATCGACTCGCCGCGGGTGCCCGGCACCCCGAGCCGGCTGCGCACCTTCGCGCTGGTGATCATGATCCAGCCGACCACCAGCAGCACCAGCACGAACCCGAACCGGGGCAGCGACGGGCCACGGGACAGGACGACGTACGCCCCGAAGACCGCGGTGATCGCGGACAGCGCGACCAGCTCCCGGAACTGCAGCAGCACGCCGCCGACCACCAGCGGGACGATCAGGAACGAGGCCGGCGTCAGGTCCGGCCAGGCGAGGCCCGCGATCGCGATGATCAGCTGCAGAAGCATCAGGAAGACGAACGCGACCCGGTGCGAACGGCGGGCACGACGGCCCAGCGCCTCGACCCGGCGGCCGATGCGTCGTACCAGTGCAAGACCACCGCTCTTCCTCATGCTGTGAAGAAGATAACGGTACCGATCGGTCCGCGCATCAATTCGAGACACAACCGAGGACTGTCAGCTCTTGCGAGTGAGACCGGTTCGCTGGCATTTGGGACACCAGAACAAGTTACGGCCCGCGAGGACCTTCGTCCGAATCACCGACTGGCAGACGTGGCATCGTTGCCCCTGGCGCCGGTACACGTACACCTCGCCGCCGTGGTCGTCCTGCCGCGGGTCGCGTCCCATCGCCTCCGGTGTGTGGTCGTCGGCGACCGTGTCGATCCGACCGGTCTCGACGCCGTACTTCATCAGTTCGAGCAGGTCGTCCCACATCCCCTGCCACTCGCGCTTCTTCACGACGTTGCCCGGCGTCATCGGGTTCAGCTTGGCCCGGAAGAGCACCTCGGCGCGGTACACGTTGCCGACACCGCTGAGCACGTCCTGGTTCATCAGCAACTGCCCGATCGGCAGCTTGCTCCGGTGGATCCGCTTCCAGGCCGCCTCCGGGTCTGCGTCGTCGCGCAGCGGGTCCGGACCGAGCCGGCTCAGCAGCTTGTCGCGTTCCTCGTCGGTGATCACCTCGCACACGGTCGCGCCGCGGAGATCGGCGTACGACGTGGCGTTCTGCAGCCGGACCCGGACCGCGCCGACCGGCTCTGGCGCAGGAGTCCGACGTAGGTCCATCGTGCCGATCAGCCCCAGGTGGATGTGCAGCCAGCCGGCGCCCTCGAAGTCGGCAAGGAAGTGCTTGCCGTGGGCCTCGGTCAGCCGCAGGACGTGGCCGTCGAGCAGCGCGGCGCCGTCGGCGAACCGGCCCTGCGGGCTGGACGCCCGGACGGTACGGCCACCGAACGCGTCCCAGACGTCGTTCGCCAGCCGGTGCAGGGTGTGACCTTCAGGCATGATTCCTTCTATGGGGACGACAGGTGGTTCCAAGGGCGGTAAGGCCTCGCCGGCCAGTCCGGCCGTGGTCGGCACCGGCCGGAGCATGCGGGCGAGGGACGTGTCCAAGCCCCGGCAGCCGGTGCACCGCCGGCCGGTCCTGCCGGCGACCGGACCGGACGACGATCACGGCAGCGGCGATCAGGGCAGCGACGATCAGGGCAGCGGCGGGAGCTCGCCGGTCGACTCGTAGCCGTCCAGCATCTCGATCCGCCGGGTGTGCCGCTCCTCACCGGAGTAGTCGGTCGCCAGGAACGTGTCGATGAACCCGGTGGCCTCCTCCTCGCTGTGCATCCGGGCGCCGACGCTGATCACGTTGGCGTTGTTGTGCTCGCGGCCGAGCCGTGCGGTGTCGGTGCTCCAGGCCAGGATCGCCCGGACGCCCTTCACCTTGTTCGCGGCGATCTGCTCGCCGTTGCCCGAACCGCCGATCACGATGCCCAGGCTGCCCGGGTCCGCGACCACGGCCTGCCCGGCGCGCAGGCAGTACGGCGGGTAGTCGTCGACGGCGTCGTACGCCGCCGGACCGTGGTCGACGACGTCGTGCCCGGCAGCGGTCAGGTGCTGCACCAGGTGGTTCTTCAGTTCGAAGCCGGCGTGGTCACAGCCGATGTGCACTCGCATGGCGGCAATCTACTTGTCAGCTCGCCGCTGCCCGCACGCCGCCCGGCACAGTCAGGGCCGCCGTCAGCTGCGTCACAGCGGCATAGGCCTGCTCGTACGGCGTACCGCACGGGTGCAGCGTGTAAACGGCGACGATGGTGCGGTCGTCGGCGCCTACGGTGCCTGTGGTGTGCAAGGCCTCGCTGACAAGGTCAACCACGGACTCAGGCTTCGCCTTGTCGGTGTTGTAGCCACTGGAGCCCTGGAACCCGGACCAGCCCTGCTTGATGCTGAAGCCCGGCGCGAACACCGACGGGATCCCGAAGTACTGGTCGAACCCGTCGGTGCCGTTCCGCGTCGCCTGGTGCAGCTGGCCCATCACGAACTCACGGACCGGCGCCGGCGCCTCTTCCAGCAGGTACCGGTAGATGCGGACGGTGTCGGCGGCCGTGATGGCGACGTACCCCCAGAAGCCCGGGTGGGTCGCGGGCGGCCCGGCTGTGTGCGTCAGCCCGAGCCGCCCGACCATGCGCTCCACCAACGCCGCACCGTCACGCTGGTCCCAGTAGTAACTGGCCGCATCGTCGTCGCTACTGCGCAGCATCACCTCGAGTCGCGCCCGGTCCTCCTCCGGTACGGCGTACTCCGGACCGCGGTCCCAGAAGAAGTCGAGCGCGATCAGCAGCTTCACCACCGACGCCGAGCGGAACTGGTGCTCGGCGTGCTGCTGCTGGACGAACTGGCCGGTCTGGCGGTCGAACACCGCGATGCCTGCGGTCAGGGTCATCTGAAACCTACTCACCCACTGGACGGATTCCTGAGTGAGCAACTTTCACCGTAGTGACGGCTCCAGTTCAAGCCCTGAACCGTCAGTCGAAGATCGGGCCGCGGTCCCGGGTGCGCTTGATCTCGAAGAAACCCTCGGTGCCGGCCACCAGCCGGACGCCGTCCCAGAGCTTGCCGGCCGCCTCGCCCTTCGGCGCGGGCGTGACCACCGGGCCGAAGAACGCGGTGCCCTCGACCGCGATCACCGGCGTACCGACCTCCATGCCGACCTGGTCCATGCCGGCGTGGTGCGACTTCTTCAGCGCGTCGTCGTACCGGTCGGTGTTCGCCGCCTCGGCCAGCGACTCCGGCAGCCCGACCTCTGCCAGTGCCTCCCGGATCAGCCCGTCGACGCCGTCCACGATGCCGCGGCCCTCGATGTGGATCCGCTTGCCGAGCGCGGTGTAGAGCGGCAGCAGTACGTCGTTGCCGTGCGCCTCCTCGGCCGCGATCAGCACCCGCACCGGACCCCACGCGTTGGTCAGGAAACTCCTGTACTGCTCCGGGAGCTCGTCCCGGCCGTCGTTCAGGACGGCGAGGCTCATCACGTGCCACGTCGTCTTCACGTCCCGGACCTGCTCGACCTCGAGCATCCAGCGAGACGTCATCCAGGCCCAGGGGCAGGCCGGGTCGAACCAGAAATCAGCGGAGGCTGTCATATTCACCATCATACAAAGTTGAAGAACACGGATACCGTCTTGGTATCCAATACCCAATGTCGCGGGGAAACCCTCGGCGAACCTGAGAACCACGTGCATAGGATGCGGACATGCCTGGAACCAACCTGACGCGCGACGAGGCGCGTTCCCGTGCGGCTGTGATCAGTGACGTGAGCTACGCGATCGAGCTCGACCTGGCCAACGCCCCGACCGGCGCACCGACGTTCCCGTCGGTGACCACCGTCACGTTCGCCGCCGAGGCCGGCGCGAGCACGTTCGCCGACCTGATCGCCGACCAGGTCCGGGAGGTGACGCTGAACGGCGTCGCCCTCGACCCGGACACGGTCTACGACGGCGCCCGCATCCAGCTCGACGGGCTGGCCGAGCGCAACGAGCTCACCGTGGTGGCGGACTGCCTGTACTCGCGGACCGGTGAAGGGCTGCACCGCTCGGTCGATCCGGCCGACAAGGAGACCTACCTCTACACGCAGTTCGAGGTGCCGGACGCCCGCCGGGTGTTCGCGACGTTCGAGCAGCCCGACCTCAAGGCCCCGTTCACCTTCACCGTCTCCGCACCGGCCCGCTGGGTCGTGATCTCGAACGCCCCGACCCCGGAGCCGACGCCGTACCAGGGCGCCGACGGCGAGGAGCTGGCCCGCTGGGAGTTCCCGCCGACCGAGCGGATCTCGACGTACATCACCGCGGTCGTCGCGGGTCCGTACCACGTGGTCACCGACGTGTACGAGGGCCCGCACGGTTCGTACCCGCTGTCGCTGCTGTGCCGTCCGTCGCTGCAGGGCGCGCTCGACGTCGACGACCTGTTCGAGGTCACCAAGCAGGGCTTCGCGCTGTTCGAGGAGGCGTTCGGTACGCCGTACCCGTTCCACAAGTACGACCAGGCCTTCGTGCCGGAGTACAACATGGGCGCGATGGAGAACGCGGGCTGCGTGACGCTGCGCGACGAGTACCTGTTCCGCAGCCGGACGACGCACGCGGAGATGGAAGCCCGCGCGAACACCGTGCTGCACGAGCTGGCGCACATGTGGTTCGGCGACCTGGTCACGATGACCTGGTGGGACGACCTCTGGCTGAACGAGTCGTTCGCGGAGTGGGCCAGCCACTGGGCGCAGGTGGTCGCGACGACGAAGTACAACGACGCCTGGACGACGTTCTGCAACGCCCGGAAGAACTGGGCGTACCGGCAGGACCAGCTGCCGTCGACGCACCCGATCGCCGCGGACATGATCGACTTCCACGCGGTCGAGGTGAACTTCGACGGCATCACCTACGCCAAGGGCGCGTCGACGCTGCGGCAGCTGGTCGCGTTCGTCGGCGAGGAGACCTTCGTCACCGCGCTGAAGGAGTACTTCAAGGACCACGCGTTCGGGAACACCGAGCTGACCGACCTGCTGAAGCCGCTGGAGAAGGCGTCCGGCCGCGACCTCGACGACTGGACCGAGCGCTGGCTGCGGACCGCCGGCGTGAACACGCTGCGCGCCGACTTCGCGGTCGACGACCAGGGCGCGTTCACGTCGTTCGCGATCGAGCAGACCGCGACCGAGAAGTTCCCGGTCCTGCGTCCGCACCGCCTCGCCGTCGGCCTGTACCGCCGTACCGACGCGGGCCTGGTCCGCACCGAGCGGTTCGAGGTGGACATCGACGGTGCGCGGACCGAGCTCCCGGAGCTGACCGGTGCGACCCAGCCGGACCTGGTGCTGCTGAACGACGACGACCTCACCTACGCGAAGATCCGGATGGACGAGCGGTCGAGGGCGACCCTGGTGGAGTCGATCGACCAGCTGACCGAGTCGTTGCCCAGGGCCCTCGCCTGGGGCTCGGCGTGGGACATGACCCGGGACGCGGAGATGCCGGCCAGCCAGTACGTCGGCATCGTGCTGCGCGGGATCCGGGCCGAGACCGATCTGACCGGTGTGCGCTCGCTGCTCGCGCAGGCGAACACCGCCGTCAATCAGTACGCCGCCCCGCAGAACCGGGCCGCACTGCGGGCCCAGCTCGAGAAGGCACTGGGCGAGCTGGTCGCCGGCGCCGAGCCGGGCAGCGACCACCAGCTGGCGTTCGTCCGGGCATACAGCTCGGCGGTGTTCTCCGCTGCCGGAGCCGAGCGGCTCACCGGCTGGTTGGAGGGACGTGACCTGCCGGAGGGTCTGGCTGTCGACACCGACCTGCGCTGGACGCTGATCGTGGCGCTCGCCCGGCTGGGCCGGATCGGTGCCGCCGAGATCGACGACGAGCTGACCCGCGACACCACGATCACCGGTCAGGAGCGGGCCGCCCAGGCCCGGGCCGCGCGGCCGACCGCGGAGGCCAAGGAAGAGGCCTGGCGGGTCGCGGTGGAGTCCTCGGACACCCCGAACGAGACGCAGTTCCGGACCATCCTCGGGTTCCAGCAGCCCGGCCAGGAGGACCTGCTGCGGCCGTACGTCGAGAAGTACCTGAGCGCGGCCAAGGACGTCTACACCCGGCTGGGCTCGTCCATGGGCGAGAACGTGCTGGTGTACCTGTCGCCGCGGCACCTGGCCGATCAGGCGGCGCTGGACGCGCTGACCGGCTGGCTGGCCGCGGAGTCGGGGTCGGTGGACGCCCCGACGCTCCGGTACGTCACCGAGGCTCAGGCCGACCTCACGCGCGCCATCGCCGCACAGGCGACGGATACCGCCACCAACTGAGGTTTCTGACAGGGCCGGTCTCACTCTGGGACCGGCCCTGTTGTTTCTTGGACGTCGCTTTGAACCTCGTCGTGCGGTAAGACTGGAGCGGTGCCCGCCTCTGACCCCGCCTTGGCCGGTGCGGCAGCTGTTGCGCTGACCGGACTCGCAGAGGCGTACCGACCCCGCCCCGTCACTCCCCTGATGCCCTGGCGCTACTCCAACCGCCTGGTGAAGCCGTACATCGTCACGGCTCGCGGACGGCAGTGGGACGACGAGATGGTCGAGATCGCCCGCGGTACGGCGACCCGGCAGCTCGAGTTCGACGACGCCATGGGCGCCGTCGGGCTCGGAGTCGTCGTACTGCATCTGGGCGACGACGGTGTCTACCTGGTGGTGCAGAGCTGGGCGCGGGACTTCCAGTCCCGGTTGAGCATCTTCAGCGGGATGGACGTCGACGACCTGCGCCCGGCGCCGATCGGTGCCGCGCCGTGCGTGTGGGAGCTGGAGGTGCTCAGCCACGAGCGCACGGCGTACGTGAACCACATCCTGGCCGGAGACGTCGACGTGGACGGCTGGCTGGACGACGCTCTCGACACCCGCCCGACCGTCCGGTACGACGGCATCCCGTCGGGGACCTAGTTGTTGCCGGCCGCGTCCAGCCGCTGACGCTGCTCCGGTGTGAGCTCCAGGTCGGCCGCGGCGAGGCTCTCGTCGATCTGGGCGACCGATGACGCGCCTACCAGCGCCACGGTCGGGATCTCGCCACCTGTCAGCCAGGACAGCACTACCTGGTTGGCCGTTGCGCCTGTCTCCTTAACGACCTTGTCCAGCGCGCTCTTACGAGCCCTGGTGCCGGCGTGATCGTAAGACTCGTCCAGCGGCCTGTCGGCTCGCACGTACCCGCCGCTGAGCAGCGGTGTGTACGCCACCAGCGTGGGACCGGGCTCACCCCGCAGGTAGCTCAGCAGGTTGCCTTCGGCGACGCCGATGCTCCCGTCCTTCGAACGGAGACCACCGAGGTCGGTCCGGGCCCGGAAGTACGTGTGGTGGTACTGCAGCAGGTCGTGCGACGGCAGACCGGCCGCGGCCGCCACCGCCCGGTACCGCTCGAGCCGCCAGGTCCAGTAGTTGCTCAGCCCGACCAGCCCGACCAGGCCTTCCCGCACCGCCGATCCGAACGTCTCCACCTGCTCTTCGATCGGTACGGCGGGGTCGTCGATGTGGGCGTAGTACACGTCCACATGGTCGCGGCCGAGGTTGTCCAGGCTGCGTGCCAGCGACTCCTTGACGACCTGCGCCGACAGCCCCTCCAGGTTCTCGCTCAGCTGCTTGGCCGGCTGCGGCGGACGGCCTCCCACCTTGGTCGCGATGGTGAGCTCGTCGCCCACCCCGCGGCTCTTCAGCCAGCGCCCGAGCAGCTGCTCGCTCTCGCCACCCTGGGTGCCGTTCACCCAGAACGCGTAGTTGTTGGCCGTGTCGACGAACGTACCGCCCGCCTCGACGTACCGGTCCAGGACCGCGAACGAGGTCTTCTCGTCGGTCACCGTTCCCATCAGCATCGCCCCGAGGGCGATCGTGCTGACCCGGCGCTGTCGCGCGGGGTCGCTCCCAATCGTCAGCTCTCGCATGCGCCCAGCCAAACAACTAGAGCGCTGTCTAGGTCAAGCCCCTCAGCCTCACCGCACATCAAACGATTGCTGGTCGGCGGACCGTGAGGGGTTGTACGCGGTGCGCGATATCCCTTGTGCGAAAGAGATTCTTGCCACCTGAAAGCTGCTCACTTTCCCCGGAGTTCGGTTTAAGCTGCACCGGAGTTCTTGGGGAGGGACCCTCGTTGTGACACGTGTCGGGCATCGCAGGAAAAAGAAGCGCTCGCGGAGCGCGGTCAGTGCGGGCATCGTGGCCACGCTGGCGCTGGCTGCCGTGGTCGGGTTCGTCCTCACCCGCGGCACGACCACGAGTCCCACCGCCGACGGGGTGCAGCTGGGCTCGGGAACCGACAGCGGCGCCGCCGCCCCGACCACCAGCGCCTCCGGGACCGCCACGAAGGGCGACCGGAAGCCGCCGGTCTCGCAGACGCAGCCGACGGCCAAGGTGCAGACCACGACCCTGCCGCCGGTGAACACCGGCCCGGAGTCGCCGAAGTTCAAGCACCGCGAGTGGATCGCCGTACTGGACAAGTACCCGGCCGACGCGGGCGACACCGCCAAGGCGACCGCCACCAAGGTGACGCGCGCCGGGATCCCGGCGAAGGCGATGCTGGTGAACGGTCAGTACCCGGGACTGAAGGACAGCTCGCTGGCGCCGATCACCGGAACCTGGATGGTCTACCTCGGTCCGGGCACGTCCTCCGAGCAGATGGTCACCCTCTGCCAGGACCCACGCACCCAGGCCGCGTACCCGAACCCCTGCCCGACCTACGAACCGGCCGGCTGAGGTACGGCGTCGGTCGCGAGCCGGGCGTGCAGGTGGGAGTCGTGCCGCTGTCCGGTCGGCTCGACGTAGTACTCGCGCATCACGCCCTCGAGCCGGAACCCGGCGCGGAGCGCGACATGGCAGGACCCCTCGTTGACGAGCGAGTGGTCGAGCGAGATGCGGTGCAGCCGGAGGCCGTCGGCGGCGAAGCCCCAGCGGGCGGCGGCGTCCAGCGCGCGGGCCCCCAGCCGGCGGCCGCGGGCGACCGGGCTCACCCAGTACGCCGCGACTGCCTGATCGGGGACGCGGTGCACGTCCCGCAGGGTCACGCTGCCGATCACCCGGTCGGTGTCGCCCTCGGCGATCGCGAAGACCGCGTTGCCGTGCGCCCAGCCGTCGATCCGCGGCTCCAGCCACCTGCGGCCCCGCAGGGCGGCCGGTGAGCTGATCACCGCGGTCCCGGCAGTCCAGCGCAGGATGCCGGGGTCTTCCAGTGCTTTGGCGACGGCGGCCTCGTCCGACCCGACGAACGGGCGAAGGACCACGTCGCCGAGCTCGATGCGATGCGGCTGCAGTGCGGCCATGGCTGGAGCATCCCCCTCAACACCACGCCGCGCCGAGCAGTTGCCCGGCGCGGTGGATCGGCAATGCGCGGTAGGCGTGGCCTACAGCTTGTGCGGCTCGTTGTTCGCGTGCAGCAGCGGGGCCTGGTGGGCGTGCGCGCCGAGCTGCTGTACGCCGGTGACCAGGCCGCCAGCGAGGTCGCCGGTCGCGAACGACGTCTGCATGGTCAGCGCGGCCAGGCCGGCGGACGCGTCCGACAGCTGGCGCCGGGCCTGCTCGCCGGTGACGATCTCCAGCCGGCGGCCGGCCGGGTCGACGTACACCAGGACGGTGCTGTCCGGGTCGTCCAGCTCGTTCAGCAGCTCGACCGCGAACGGCCGGGTCTCGGAGTCGGCGCCGCCGACGTACACCGAGAAGTGCAGGCCGGACGCCTCCTCGGCGTTCCGGACCGCGCGCTCGAGGTCGTGGAGCTGGTCAGGGGTGAAAGCGTCACCAGCTGGCACTTGCGCCTCCGATCGTGCGGGCGACGCCGGTGGCGGTCGCGGTGGCAGCCGGAGCGGGGTCGAGCTCGGGCAGGTGGGCGGGGTCGGGCTTGGTCGCCGTCGGGCCGTTGATCCAGACCGGCGGTGCCCACCAGGACAGCCCCGGACGGTACCGCGGCCCGTTCGCGATCGAGGAGGCGAACGTCAGCAACGCCACCACCGAGATGACCAGCGCCGGAATCCCGACGAACACCAGCAACGAGTGCCCGGACAATTCAGCAATCACGCCAGCAGACTAGTCCCTGACCGTTGCCGGCGGAGCCACCGCCCCTCCGGCAACGGCCGGCGCGACAGCCTCAGCAGCAGCCTCAGCAGCCGCCGCAGTCCTCCCAACAACCCGCGCGAAGCGCGGTGCTGTTTGTTCTGTCAGCAGCCACCGCAGTTGTAGTACGTGATGTCCCAGTGGCTGCCCTCGTCGGCGTAGATGTTGCCGGCGCCGGACTTCCACTGCGGGTAGCCGTCGCCGCGGTCGGCGATCCGGGTGAACGTGTTGTGGATGTAGTTCCCGACACAGGTGTACTTCGAGATGTCGACCTTGTAGCCGTTCCAGTGGCTGTAGGTGCCGCTGGCGTGGCCGGTCTCGGTCCCGCCGGTGATGTTGATCGCGCAACCGCTCGCGGTCTTGAGGGTACGAACGCCGTACACGGTGCTGTCGTTGATCTGGTCGAACGACGTACAGGTCGCCACGTTGCGGTTCGAGCAGTTGCCGCTCGACGACCAGGTGATACCGGCGGCGCGGAAGATCGCGGTCGCCTGAGCATGCGTCAGCTTGGTGACCGCCGAGGCCTGCTCCACTATCACCACGCCGGGCAGCAACCCGGCCAGCACGGCAACCAGCGGTACGACGACACGTCGGAGCACAGATTTCATGGGGACACTCCTTGAAACGGGGCGGTTTTCAAGAAGTGAACTTCCCGCGAAAGATATTTCCGAAACGTGGCTAGATGTTGAGCGCTCCGATCAGGCGGCGGAGGCGGAGGTTGTTGGGGAGGTCTTCGACCAGGACGGGGTCGCCTTCGGGGCCGCCGAGGGGGACTCGCCAGTTGGGGTACTCGTCGGTGGTGCCGGGCTGGTTCTGGGTACGGCGTTCGCCGACGGCGTCGGTCAGGGCGACGCCGACGAGCTTCGCCGGCGTGTGCGCGACGTACCGGTGCAGCGCCTCCACGATCCGCTCGACGTCGCCGTCGGTGTTGCTGAGCAGGTGTCGCTCCCGGAGCGCGTTGAGCCAAGCGTCGCGGTCTGCCTCGTCAACAGCGAGCTCTTCGGCCACAGGACGTGTGAGCAGACCTAGGCGGTTCCGTAGCTCCACGTGGTCGCCGGCCAGGTACCCAGCCGTCGGCGGGAGGTCATGCGTCGTCACAGTGGCCAGGCAGAGCTCCCGCCACCGCTCCGGCGCCAGGGGCTTCCCGTTGGCGTCCCGCTCGAACCAGAGCACCGACGTGCCAAGAACGCCGCGTTCGGTCAGGTAGTCCCGCACCCAGGGCTCCACGGTGCCCAGGTCCTCACCGATCACCGTGACGCCTGCCCGTTGCGCCTCCAGCACCAGGATGCCCACCAACGCCTCGTGGTCGTACCGCACGTACGTGCCCTCGGTCGGCCGCTCCGGCGACGTCACCCACCACAGGCGGAACATGCCGAGGATGTGGTCGATCCGCAGCCCGCCACCGTGCCGCATCACTGCCCGCACCAGGTCCCGCCAGGCGGCGTACCCGGTCTCGGCCAGCGCGTTAGGGCGCCACGGCGGTTGCGACCAGTCCTGACCCTGCTGGTTGAACGCGTCCGGCGGAGCGCCCACGTGGATGTTCGGCGCGAGCACGTGCTGCAAGGCCCACGCATCGGCGCCGTCCGGATGGACGCCGACAGCCAGGTCGTGTACGACGCCCAACGCCATGCCGGCCGCCTTCGCCCGGGCCTGGGTCCGCCCCAGCTGCTCGTCCAGCTGCCACTGCAGCCAGCAGTGGAACTCGACCGCGTCCGGGTTCTCGTTGCGGAAGGCAACAACCGCCGGCGACGTCGGCTCCTGCAGCTCCTCCGGCCACTTGCTCCACTCCGGCCCGTGGACGTCGGCGATCGCGGCCCAGGTCGCGAAGTCGATCAGCCCCTGGCTCTCGCGGTCGCAGTACGCGCCGTACTCCGCGATCCGCCCCACGGACGGCTGCACGCGGAACAGCACCTGGAGTGCCTCACGCTTGGCGGCCCACACCGCGTCCCGGTCGAGCATGGTCGAGTCCTCGCTCAACGCCCGCGCCTGCAGTGCCAACGCCCGTACCTGGTCCCGCTCCATCGGTGCGAGGTCGCCGTACTCGTCGATGTCCTCGATGCGCAGGTAGATCGGGTTCCCGAACCGCCGTGACGCCGGGAGGTACGGCGACGGCTCCATGCGGCCTGCCAGCTCAGCCGCGTGCAGGGGGTTCACCAGCACGAAGCCGGCGCCCAGGTCGTGCGCCGACCACGCGGCCAGGTCCCCCAGGTCGTGGAGGTCGCCGATGCCCCAGGAGCGGCGGGAGCGTACCGAGTACAGCTGAAGAACCCAGCCCCAGGTGCGAGGCAGCTTCTCGGGCTCCAGCTTCCGCGGCGTCACGATCAGCGTGCTGACCGAGATCTCCGGGCTGGTGCCGACGCGTGCACAGAGCCGGTGATACCCGAGCGGCAGGTCGCCCGGCAGCTGGAACGTCGCCTCACCGACCTGTACGCCGTCGATCCACTCCGGCTCGATCCACTTGTCCTGCTGCGGGATGTCCCGCCGCTGGCCGCCGTCCTCAAGATCCACCCACACCTCGGCCGCGGAACCGTGCGGCAGGTGTACGGCGAACCAGGGCGTCCACCCCTCCCGCATCACCACCGTGGCAGGCAGCGTGCGGCGCCAGCGCGCCTGCTGGTGCTCAGCCAGCGCAAGGGCGGCCTGCTGCGGCGTGGAGGCGTCGACACCGAGTGCAGCGAGCACATCGGATACGACCTCGCTGGAAACGACCACGTGCTCGCCTTGCCAGTTCCAGTACTCCGTGGCCACGCCATGGGCGACTGCAAGCTCGACAAGGGCCGGAGTGGGAGCTGTCACCCCAGCGAGTCTGCCGTATCAACCGCACGGAGGGCGAAACGGCGCGCGTTGCGTTACCCGTTACTCATTGGAGCGGCGACGGCTGAGCATGAGCACCGCCAGGAGCAGTACGCCGCTTGCTACGACGAGGCCTATCGCCACACCGGCCAGGTTGTCGGTCAGCTGGTACAGGGAGAGCGGCCAGATGACCAGGAGGATCGCGCAGCCCACCACGGCGTACGCCGAGCGCCTGGTCCGTCCGTACGCGACCAGCAGCGCCGCCGGGCCCGCCGTACCCACGGCCAGCGCCATGATCTCGCCACGCTCCTGCACCAGCCAGCAGATCGAGGAGCTGAACATCGCGGCTCCGGCGAGTGACCACGACGTCACCTGATCGCGCACCAGGCCGAGCATCGCGAACACGAACGCGACGATGATGAACCCGGTGCCGGCGATGCCCGCGCTGTTCGCGGCCGAGCCGGCGTCCGGAGTCAGGACGTCCGACGTGATCACCAGCACACCGACGGCCAGGATCCCAAAAGTTGCCACCAGCAACGATGACTCCTTGAGCCACCACAGTCCGCCGGCCGCGAGCGCCAGCGCGACCACCACCCCGGCGACCCGGCCGGCCTCCCCTTCGATCGCCACGAACGTCGCGAATCCGGCCACGCAGCAGCCCAGCGAAGCGAGCGCCGCGCTGAGCTGCGCACGACGTCCCAGCAGGGCCAGAACGACCGCGACACCGAGCAGTACGACGGCGGCCGTGGCACCGGTGCTGATCCGCGCGGCACGCCCCATCTCACCCCAGTTCGCCAAGGTCAGGAGCGCGACGGCGCCGAGCAGCAGCGCGCCGCCGACGTACCCGAGAACCTCGACCAGGGCGTTGGTATGGACCGCTACCGGCGGGGTCTTCCGCTTCGCCGGTTCGGCGGGCTCTGCGGGCCCGGCGGAAGGATGCGGGCGGCCCGGGTCGGCGAGCGCCGCGTCGATCTCCGCGTCGGCCGCGTCGCGGATCGAGTCGGCCTGGTACTGGCGCAGCACACCAGCACTCACGAGCCTCGAAAGCTCGTCGTCCAGCCGGCTCGACATGCGATCGCTTCTCCTTGTCAGCCCTACTAACATCAGGCGGCGAGATGCCTATTCTGACCAGCTACCTTGTGTCCCTAGTCAGTCACCCCCTGTTTTCGCTGCCGAGCTCCTTCCCGACCTTCTTCCGGACGGGCTCCGACGGCAAGCTGGAGATGACCGATCAGATCATCGTCGTGCCGGCCCGGATCGCCGGTCTGATCATCGGTTTCTTCGTGCTCCGCTGGGTGCTGCACAAGATCATCCGCCGGTTCGCCCGGCGGACCGGGAACGGCGCGGTGGCCGGCGTGCTCTCGAAGTCCAAGCGCGGGCAGGAGTTCGTCGAGAACACCCTCGCCAACGAACGCCGGGCGCAGCGCGCGGAGACGATCGCGTCGCTGCTGACCAGCGCGGTGACGATCGTGCTGACCGCCGTCCTGGTGGTGATGGTGCTGGCCGAGCTCGGGTTCAACATCCTGCCGGTGATCGCGTCCGCGAGCATCATCGGCGTCGCGCTCGGCTTCGGCGCGCAGACGCTGGTGAAGGACTTCCTGGCCGGCGTGTTCATGATCTTCGAGGACCAGTACGGCGTCGGCGACCTGATCGACATGGAGAAGGCGACCGGCGTCGTGGTCGCGGTCGGCCTGCGGATCACCACCCTGCGCGGCGAGGACGGCACCACCTGGTACGTCCGCAACGGCGAGGTCCTCCGGGTCGGCAACATGACCACCCGGGACCCGAACAGCACCGGCTCCTCCGGCGTCGGCTCCGGCACCGAGAAGGAAGAGGAAGCCGCCAAGTCCGACGAAGGGCCGCACGAGTAGTCAACTGTTGACGTCTTGCGATCGGCGGGGTGATGATCGAGCAGAATCATTAGGAAACCTTCCTATTGATTCGGACTCTGACCGCCCCCCGATCCAAGGAGAGTCATGAAGATCCTCGTGAGCGCGGTGACCGCCGCGTGTCTGGCGACCGGTGTCGCGTCCGTCGCGCAGGCGAGTACCCGGCCGGTGCCCAGCCCGCAGGTCCACAGCCCGCAGGTGCGGGCTGCCGACGCGGCCGCGATGCCCGCGGCGCCGTACCTGTATCTCGGCTGGGGGAACCCGCAGAAGCCCGCCGACGTGATGAAGGCCGCCGGGAACAAGTGGTTCACGCTGGCGTTCATCCTGTCCGACGGCGGCTGCAACCCGAAGTGGGACGGCAGCCGGGCGTTGACCGGCGGCTCGGACCAGTCCGCGATCAACAGCATCCGGGCGGACGGCGGGGACGTGATCCCGTCGTTCGGCGGCTGGTCCGGCAACAAGCTCGGCGAGAAGTGCGGCTCGGCCTCGGCGCTGGCCGGCGCGTACCAGAAGGTGATCGACGCCTACCAGCTGAAGGCGATCGACATCGACATCGAGGACACCGAGTTCCACAGCTCGACCGCCCGGCAGCGGGTGGTGAGCGCGCTGAAGATCGTGAAGAGCAAGAACCCGGGCATCACGACGTACATCACGATGGGCACCGACCAGGGCGGCCCGGACGCCTCGGGCGTCGACCTGATCAAGAAGGGCGCGGCCGCCGGGCTGGCGAACGACGGCTGGGTGCTGATGCCGTTCGACTTCGGCGGCGGGTCGACCGACATGGCGACGCTGACCAAGAAGGCCGAGGAAGGGCTCAAGGGCCGGCTGAAGAGCGCGTACGGCTACACCGACGACGAGGCGTACCGGCACATGGGCATCTCGTCGATGAACGGCAAGACCGACGACTCCGGCGAGACCGTCCGGCTGTCCGACTTCAAGACGCTGCTGTCGTACGCCCAGCAGCACCACCTGGCCCGCTTCACGTTCTGGGCCGTCAACCGCGACCGCGCCTGCGGCGGCGGCAACACCGACGGCGACACGTGCAGCGGGATCTCCCAGAGCGCGTACGACTTCACCAAGGTGATCGCGCAGTACCGCCGCTGAAACACACGAGTGCCCCGGCGCGGCGCGCCGGGGCACTGCTGTGCGTGGGACTCAGGCGGTGAAGGTGACGTCCAGCGTGATCGGGACGGCGGACAGCGCCTGCGAGACCGGGCAGTTCTTCTTCGCGCCCTCGGCGAACTCCGCGAACTCGTCCGCGGTCAGGCCGGGGACGTTGCCGTTCACGGACAGCTTGATGCCGGTGATGCCCTCACCCGGCTGGAAGGTCACGTCGGCCTGGGTGTCGATCGACGCCGGCGGCTTGCCCGCACCGGCGAGCGCGTGCGACAGCGCCATCGAGAAGCAGGTCGAGTGCGCGGCCGCGATCAGCTCCTCCGGGCTGGTCTTGCCGTTCGCGTCGTTCGCGCGCGAGGCCCAGGTGACGTCGTAGGTGCCGACACCGGAGGACTCCAGGGCGACCTGGCCGGCGCCCTCCATCAGCGAGCCTTCCCAGTGCGCCTTCGCCGTACGAGTGGTAGCCATGCTCGTGTTGTCTCCTTAGAAGAGGTTCAGCGTCCGGTCACGTCGATCGCGCCGGGATAATCGGGTTCGTCGGTGTTCACCATGCTCTGTGCGGCCATCACCATGTACGTCCAGATCTGCTCGTCCTGCTCGGGCGTCAGGCCGAGCTCGTCCAGCGCGGCCCGCATGTGGCCGAGCCACCGGTCCCGTTGGCTCGGGGTGACCGCGAACGGGGCGTGCCGCATCCGCAGCCGGGGGTGCCCGCGCTGCTCGGAGTACGTCTTCGGGCCGCCCCAGTACTGCTCCAGGAACATCCGGAACCGCACCTCGGCCGGGCCGAGATCCTCCTCCGGATACAGCGCCCGCAACTCCGGGTCGGCGGCAACGCCGCGGTAGAACGCGGCCACCAATCGGTGGAAGGTGTCCGCCCCACCGACGGCGTCGTAGAAGCTCTGCTGCTCAGTCATCTCGGATCCAGTCTCTCAAGTGGTCGAAACGTGCTGCAGCAGGGCTGCCCGTTCGTCGTCGCCGAGCGGGCGTTTCGCGTGCGTCGCGCCGTCGACGGCGACGATCACGGACTCCGCCTTCGCGTACACGTCCTCGGATTCGCCGCTGCGGTCGACGATCCGGGAGCCGAGCGTGTACGACGACGTACCGACGGCGCTGATCCACACGTCCACGTCGTACGGCGGGTGCCGGAGCAGGATCGGGCGCAGGTAGTCGACCGTCTGGCTGACCAGGACGCACGGGTACTGCTCGAAGTAGTCGCCGGTCGCCGCCATCAGCTGGGTGAGGAACCCGATCCGCGCTTCCTGCAGGTAGTCGAAGTACCGGACGTTGTTGACGTGGTCGTACGAGTCGATGTCCGACCACCGGACCTGGACCTGGTACGTGTACATCAGGCGCCCACCAGCTTCTCGAGCGCGGTCCGCTCCTCGGGGGTGATCCGGCGCAGGCGGTTCGCGGTGAAGTCGAACGGCACCAGCCGGGTGCGGGCCTCGACATAGGTACGGCGTTCCGGCTCGGCGTCGAGGATCTCGTAGTCGACCGTGAACGACGCGGCCCGGATCTCGGAGATCCACAGCTCGATCCGGACCGGCTCCGCGCGGAAGTGCAGCGGCGCCCGGTACTGGACCTCGTGCCGGGCGACGAGCAGGCCGGTCTCCAGCGTGTCGGCGCCGAGCTCCTTCGCGGTCCGGAACAGGAAGTCGACGCGCGCGTCCTGCAGATAGTCGACGTACCGGCCGTTGTTCACGTGACCGAGCGCGTCCATGTCGCCCCACCGCAGCGGGCAGTGGTAGACGTGGCGGTTGTGATGATCCACACCACGATCATGTCATCCGGGGTACATCCGCCGCGGACAGGCCGTGGGTAGTGTCATCTCCGGCAGACCAGTTGACCGATTGGAGTGGTGGATGAGCGCGCAGCAGCGGGTGGCGATCGTGACCGGGGCGGCCCGGGGAATCGGCGCGGCCGTCGCGCAGCGACTCGCCGCGGACGGCAACGCGGTCGCGGTCGTCGACCTCGACGAGGCGGCCTGCGAAGGCACCGTCAAGGCGATCACCGACGCCGGCGGCAAGGCGATCGCGGTCGGCGCCGACGTCAGCAAGTCCGACCAGGTCGCGGCCGCGGTCGAGCGGGTCGCCGCCGAGCTGGGCGCGCCGACGATCCTGGTGAACAACGCCGGCGTACTGCGGGACAACCTGCTGTTCAAGATGTCCGAGGACGACTGGGACACGGTCATGTCCGTGCACCTCAAGGGCAGCTTCCTGATGTCGAAGGCCTGCCAGGCGCACATGGTCGAGGCCAAGTACGGCCGGATGGTCTTCCTGTCCTCGACGTCGGCGCTCGGCAACCGCGGCCAGGCGAACTACGCCTCCGCGAAGGCCGGCCTGCAGGGCCTGGCCAAGACGCTGGCGATCGAGCTGGGCAAGTTCGGCGTCACCGCGAACGCGATCGCGCCGGGCTTCATCGAGACCGACATGACGGCGGCCACCGCGGCCCGGGTCGGCGTCGACTTCGAGGAGTTCAAGAAGGCGACCGCCGCGACCATCCCGGTGCAGCGCACCGGCACGCCGGAGGACATCGCCGCGGCCGCGTCGTTCTTCTGCAGCGAGGAGGCCGGGTTCGTCTCCGGCCAGGTCCTGTACGTCGCCGGCGGACCCCGCAACTGAGAGGGAGACGACCCATGCCGCAGACCTTCACCGGCGTCGACGAGGTGGCGCACGCCGTCGGTACCCAGCTCGGCGAGTCCGAGTGGCTGGAGATCACCCAGGAGCAGGTGAACCAGTTCGCCGACGCGACCGGTGACCACCAGTGGATCCACGTCGACGCCGAGCGGGCGGCGAAGGGCCCGTACGGCGGGACGATCGCGCACGGCTACCTGACGCTGAGCCTGATCGCCCGCTTCGGCGACGAGCTGTTCAAGGTCGACGGCGTGACGGCGAAGCTCAACTACGGCGTGAACAAGGTCCGCTTCCCGGCGCCGGTCCCGGTCGGCAGCCGGGTCCGGGCCGGCGCGTCGATCTCGAACGCGGTCGAGACCCCGGCGGGCGTCCAGGTGTCGCTCAACTGGGTGATCGAGCTGGAGAACTCCACGAAACCCGCCTGCGTCGCGGAGACCGTCGTCCTGCTGGTCCCCTAGAGCGGGCAGATCAGCACCGCGTGGGTGGCGATCCGGTGGTAGCCGAGCCACTCGTTGACCGCGAGCATGGGCGTGTTGCCGTCGTAGTTGGCCGTGTACGCGCCCTGCACGCCGGCGGTCGCGGCGCGCTGCAGGGCCGCGGCCTTGACCAGCTTCGCGAGGCCGCGGCCGCGGTACTGCGGGAGCGTCGAGGTCATCTTCGACCAGATCATCGTGTGGTCGCCGAGCCCCATCGTGAACGCCACGATCTCGTCCCGGTACAGCGCGGCCACGCTGAGGTCGAGGACCGTGTCGGCGGACTCCCAGACCGCGGCGCGCCACTCGTCGTACGGCCGCGCGGAGATCTTCGCGTCGCCGGGTTTGGTGCGCTGGGCAACCACGTCGGCGGCGTACAGCGCCTTCGGCTCGACGTCGGTGAGCGGTGCGAGCCGGACGGCGCTCGGCGGTTCGGGCTGCCGCGGCGCCTGCCGCGGGTCGATGCCCGCGTAGTGCACCTGCCGCGTCTGCCGGTACCCGAACCGGGCGGCCCACTCGACCGACGACGGGTCCGCGAACACCCGGGCGGTCGTCGCGCCCGCCTCCCGCAGGTTGGCGTGCGTTGCCTCCAGCAACCGCGTACCGGTCCCCCGCCGCCGGTGCTCCGGCCGCACCAGCAGCCGCAGCTGCCCGTCCAGCGGATCCGACCCGGCGATCAGCCCGGTCGTTGCCCAGCCCACCAGTTCGCCGCCGTCGACCGCGGCGTACGTCGCCCGCCCCGGCACACCCGGCCGAGCAAGCTCCCGCGTCAGCATGCCCCGCGTCGTCACCAGGTACGGCACCAGCTCGTCGTGCAACGCCAGCGCCTGATCCACGTCGCCAGGACCTGCCGGCCTGATCTCCATCCGAAACTCCTTGGGCACTCCAACAACCAAGTACCCGGAATCTAACGTCCTTTCAGGTGCAGACCGGAAGGAAACCGATTACAGCTCTGTCTCAGAGCGTTCGCAGCAGGCACAGTTCGGTGTGTACGCGGCGGTAGCCGAACCAGTTGTTGATGGCAAGCATCGGTCCGTTGGCGTCGTCGTTCGACGTGTACGCCGAGGTGAGCCCGGCCGCTGCTGCCTTACGGAGCGCGACGGACTTGACGAGCTTCGCGAGGCCTTTGCCGCGGTACGGCGGGATGGTGCCGGTCATGCCCGACCACATCCGGTCACCCGCTGTCTCGACGACCGTGAACGCGGCCACCTCGTCGCCGGCCATCGCGGCGACGCTGAGGGTCTTGTCCACGGACGGGTTCTTCCAGATCTCCTCGAACCACGCGTCGTACTCGACGGCGTCCAGCGGCGAGTCGCTCGGCTCGTCCAGCGAGGCGATCGAGTCGGCCTCGTACGCCGCCCGCGGGTCCACCGCGTCCAGCGGCACCAGCACGATCCCGTCCGGCGTCGGCGGCTGCTCGGGCAGGCCCGTCAGCTCCACGCCCGCGTAGTGCATCTGGCGCGTCCCGTCGTACCCGAGGTTGCGGGCGAACTCGAGACCCTCCGGCTGGACGAACGTCCGCACCCTGACGGCGCCGACCTCGGTCAGATGCTGGTGCAGCCGCTCGGCGAGCTCGCTGCCGATGCCCTGCCCGCGGTGCTCCGGGTGGACGAAGATGAGCAGCCCGGCCTGCCCGGGTTCGCTCGTCCACACGTTCAGCCCGGCCGACGCCCAGGCCACGATCTCGCCGTCGCGTTCGGCGACCAGCGGGAGGAACCGCTCCCCCGGTGCCTGCACGGTCAGCAGGTGCCGGACCGCCGCGGTCGACATCACCTTGTACGGCGCCACCACCCGACGTACCGCCGCCACCGCCGCCGCGTCGTCGGCCACGGCCTGCCGTACCACCGCCCGAGTCCTCATGCTCCGCGACCCTAGCCAGGGCGCCGTACGCACGCCACGCATTAAGAGACGTGATCGCGCGGGTCCCGTGATTCGGCTGTGGGGCGAACTCGTATTAAAGTAGCGCGGTGCTGTCGGACTGAATGCCCCGACCGCCGGAAGTGCCATCGTGGTTGCACGCGACGGGGTCACCGGCGGCGGGGCGTCCACATCTAGCCTGGACGTATGCAGCTCACCGACGGCGCGGCGGCCGCGAGAGTTCTCGCCGACCTGATGGTTTCCGACGGCCCACGCGCGGAGTACGCCGACGCGTTCCGCCCGTTCGCCCCCTTGATCGGCAGCTGGGACCTCGACGTCGCCTGGTACGACGCGACCGGTGCCGTCACCCGCCGTACGCACGGGGAATGGCACTTCGCGTGGGCCCTCGACGGGCGCGCGGTCGCCGACGTGTGGATCACGCCGAGCCGGCTGGCCCGCAACGACGACGGTGACGGAGAGTGGGGCCTGTCGATCCGGATCTACGACCCGGAACTGCAGGCGTTCCGTTCGACCTGGATGGGCCCGAAGGCGGCGTTCGTGATGCCGTTCGTCGCGCACGCGAGCGGTGACACCATCACGCTCGAGGCACAGTCGGCGAACACCCGCTGGGAGTTCACCGGGATCACCGTGGACGGGTTCCACTGGCGCAACGAGGACATCGATGCCGACGGCAACGTCATCCTCCGGCAGACGTTCGTGGCGACCCGTCAGCCGTAGGTCGCGACGGCCGCCCGGGCCAGCTCCAGCATCCGTTCCCGCAGGTCCACCGGCGCCAGCACCTCCAGATCGCCGGCGAACCCGAGCAGTACGCCGCACGCGGCCTCCCGGACGCGGAAGTGCAGCCGCAGGTGCGGCCACTCGTCGTCGGCCGGTACGTCGCGCGGCACGTCCCCCTTGGCCAGCATCGGCGCACTGATTCGCCGGATCAGCTCGACCTTGTCCGGCCGGACCCGGGTCAGTACGTCGACGCCGACCGGCGCGTGCCGCTCCAGCCCGGACCGCAGCCGCTCCCACTCCGCGCGCACGTCCAGCCCGGCGGGCCGCTCGGCCGTCTCCTCGAGTACGTCGACCTCCTCGACCCGCGACACCCGGTACATCCGGGCGGCGCCGCGATGCGCGGCCACGAGGTACCAGCGGCCTGCCTGCTCCACCAGACCCCACGGGTCGACCGTTCGTTGCTGCACGCCCTCACTGGCCGACGCGTACCGCAGGCGCACCCGGCGGCGCTTCACGACCGCTTGCCGCAGTACCGGCAAGGCACCGGTGTCCTCGGCGTCCGCGAACCACCGGCGCCGGTCGACCACGATCGCCCCGGACAGCGCGTCCGCGTCGTCCTGCAGCTCCACCGGCAGCGTCGCGGACAGCTTGCCCATTGCGGTGTGCAGCGCGTCCTGCAGACCCAGCTCCTCCGACAGTGCAGCCCGCCCGGACCACGCGAACAACGCCTGCGCCTCCCGCGGCGTGAGCTCACTGACGTCGGCTCGGTACCCCGGGAGCAACACGCAGCCCCCGTTACGCCCGCGCTCGGAGTACACCGGTACGCCGGCCGCAGACAGCGCCTCCATGTCCCGCATGACCGTCCGCGACGACACTTCCAGCCGCTCCGCGAGCTCCCGCGCACTGAGCCGCTCGTGCCGCTGCAACAACAGGATGATCTGCAACAACCGGTCCGCCCGCATGCTGCGAACAATACGCGACAGAAGATGTCACATATTGCCCGCGATGCTCTCTTCATGACCATCGTTGAGAACGACCCCCGACCGCTCTTCGTCCGCGCCCTCGACCAGACGGAACAGCTGATCACCACCACCAGCCCGGACGACCTCACCCTGCCGACGCCATGCGATGAGTACGACGTCAACACGCTGCAGGGGCACCTGCTGACCGTCATCGCACGCATCAACCTCGCATTGCAGGGCGGCGACCCGCTGACGATCCCAGTGGTGACCACGGGCGTCGACGACGTACCGGCCGCATGGAAGGAACGCCGCGTTGCCCTCGACGCGACGCTCGCCGACGACACCGTGCTCGGGCGGATCTGCAAGCTGCCGTGGGCAACGCTGCCGGGAGCTGCCGCGATCGCCGGCTACACAGGCGAGCTCACGACGCACTCCTGGGACCTGGCCAAGGCCACAGGTCGTGTGAGCTCGCTCGACGACGCCCTGGCGACACAGGTGCTGCCCATGGTCCGTCAGTTCATTCCGGCCGATCAGCGCGGCGGCCACGTCCCGTTCGGCCCGGTGGTGCAGGTGGCCGACGACGCCACGCCGTACGACCAGCTGGCCGCCTGGCAGGGTCGTCAGCCCTAGACGATCCCGCCGTTCAGCGTGAGGCCCCCATCGATCGTGATGGTCTGGCCGGTGATCCAGGACGCCTCGTCGGACAGCAGGAACCACACCAGCGACGCAACGTCCTCCGGCCGGCCAAGACGACCCAACGGGTACGCCGCCGCGACCTTGTCCTCACGCCCTTCGTAGAGCGCTCCGGCGAACTTGGTCTTGACCACCGCCGGAGCCACGGCGTTCACTCGGATCTCCGGAGCCAGCTCCATCGCCAACTCCTGCGTGACCCGCGACAGCATCGCCTTGGTCGCGCCGTACCACCCGATGCCGGGCGAAGGCGCCAGACCGGCCACCGAGGACAGGTTCACCACAGCGCCGCCGTGTGGCCCCATCCAGGCGTCCCGGCACGCCTTCACCCAAGCGACGGCCGCCAGTACGTTCGTGTCGACCATCTTGGCCGCCACCGTCTGGTCGACGTCCAGGAGCTTCCCGTAGATCGGGTTGATGCCGGTGTTGTTCACCAACAGATCGACCGAGCCGTACGTCGCCACCGCGGCCGCTACGACCGCCCCGCGGTGTGAGGGGTCCGCGGCGTTGCCCGCGATCGCAAGAGCGTGCTCACGACCGCCCAGGCTCTGCACAGCCTCATCCAGCGTCTCCTGGGTGCGCCCGGTGATGACAACCCGCGCGCCGTCGGCCACCAGGCGCTGGGCGACCGCCAGCCCGATCCCGCGCGAGGCTCCGGTGACGATCGCCGTCCGGCCGTCCAGGCTCATCAGCTGAGGCGCTCGAGCACGATCGCCATGCCCTGCCCGCCGCCGACGCACATCGTCTCGAGGCCGAACTGCTTGTCCTCGAACTGCAGCCCGTTCACCAGCGTGGTCATGATCCGCGCACCGGTCGACCCGAACGGGTGGCCGAGCGCGATCGCGCCGCCGTGCACGTTCAGCTTGTCCTCGTCGATGCCGAGCTCGCGCGCCGACCCGATCACCTGGACCGCGAACGCCTCGTTGATCTCGACCAGGTCGATGTCGTCGATGCTCATCCCGGCCCGCGCCAGCGCCTGCTTCGACGCCTCCACCGGGCCGAGGCCCATGATCTCCGGCGACAGACCGCTCACCCCGGTCGACACGATCCGCGCCAGCGGCGTCAGGCCGAGCTCCCGCGCCTTGGTGTCGCTCATGATCACGACCGCGGCGGCGCCGTCGTTCAACGGGCAGCAGTTGCCGGCCGTCACGGTCCCGTCCGGGCGGAACACCGGCTTCAGCCCGCTGACGCCCTCGAGCGTGGTCCCCGCCCGCGGGCCGTCGTCCTTGCTCACGACAGTCCCGTCCGGCAGCGTCACCGGGACGATCTCGCGCTCGAAGAACCCGTTGCCGATCGCCTTCTCGGCCAGGTTCTGCGACCGTACGCCGAACACGTCCTGCTCGGCCCGGGTGATCCCGCGCAGCGTCGCGACGTTCTCCGCGGTCTGCCCCATCGCGATGTAGATGTCCGGGATCTGCCCGTCCTGGCGCGGGTCGTGCCAGGTGTCGTTGGTCTCGGCGTACTTCTCGGTCCGCGCCACCGCGTCGGTGAAGACCGGGTTGAACGAGCTCGGGTCCCCGACCCCGGCCGACCCGAAGTTCTTGTACCGCGACACGCACTCGACGCCGGCGCTGACGAAGATGTCGCCCTCGCCGGCCTTGATCGCGTGGTACGCCATCCGGGCGGTCTGCGTCGACGACGCGCAGAACCGGTTCACGGTGGTCGCCGGCGTGTTGTCCCAGCCGAGCTGCACCGCGACCCGGCGGGCCATGTTCCCGCCGTGCTCGTCGTGCGGCTCCGCACACCCGAGCGCCAGGTCCTCGATCTGGTCCCCGGTCAGACCCACCTTGTCGACGGCCGCCTTGATCATCTGGACGGCCAGGTCGTCCGGCCGGATCGTGGTCAGCGACCCCTTGTGCGCCCGCCCGATCGGCGAACGCGCCGTGGACACGATGACTGCTTCAGGCATGTCGGTTTCCCTTTCAGAGGCCGAGGTCGCGGCCGATCAGTTCCTTCATGATTTCGTTCGAGCCGGCCCAGATCTTCGTCACCCGGGCGTCGCGCCAGGCGCGGGCCACCCGGTACTCGTTCATGTAGCCGTAGCCGCCGTGCAGCTGGACGCACGCGTCCAGGATCTCGTTCTGCACGTGCGCGCTCCACCACTTGGTCTTCGCGGCGTCCACCGCGGACAGCCGGTCCTCGTCGTGCGCGACGATCGCGTTGTCGACGTACGCCTGGGTCACCTCGGCCTTGGTGACCAGCTCGGCGATCAGGAACTTGTTGTACTGGAACGAGCCGACCGCCTGGCCGAAGGCCTTGCGCTGCTTCACGTAGTCGATCGTCTCGGCGAGGATCTGGGTGGCGTGCGCGATGTTCGACACCGCGGCGCCGATCCGCTCCTGCGCGAGCCGCTCCATCATGTGGATGAAGCCGCGGTCCACCTCACCGAGGACGTTGTCATCGGCAACGAAGACGTCCTCGAAGAACAGCTCCGACGTACCGGACTCGGTCTGGCCGACCTTGTCCAGCTTGCGGCCACGGGCGAACCCGGCCATCCCCTCCTCGACCACGAACAGCGTGATGCCCTTCGCGCCCTTCGACGGGTCGGTCCGGGCGGCGACGATCACCAGGTCGGCCATGTCGCCGTTCGTGATGAAGGTCTTCGACCCGTTCAGCACCCAGCCGCCGTCGGTCTTCTTCGCGGTCGTCTTCAGCGCCGCCAGGTCCGACCCGCCGGACGGCTCGGTCATCCCGATCGCGGCGACGTACTCGCCGGAGCAGAACTTGGGCAGCCAGCGCTGCTTCTGCTCCTCGGTGCCGAGGTCCACGAAGTACGGCGCGGCGCAGTCGTAGTGGATGCCGAAACAGCTCGACAGCGACGCGGAGACCTTCGACACCTCCTCCGCGAACACCGCGTTGAACCGGTAGTCGCCGACGCTCGAACCGCCGTACTCCTCCGGCACGTCCAGCCCGAGGAAGCCCTGCTTGCCGGCCTCCAGCCAGACCGCGCGGTCGATCGTCTTCTCGTCGAGGAACTGCTCCATCCGCGGCACCAGCGAGCGGTCGCAGTACTCCTTCGCACTGGCCCGGAATGCGTGATGGTCCTCGTTGAAGATGACGCGGTCCATGGGGCCTCCCCAAGGCATGAGACAAGTGGCTAAGCGCTTGCTTAGCTTCACGCGTTTGGTGCAAGGTGTCAACGTGTCCGCAGTCACCGACCCCCTGGTCTGGGAGCACGTCCAGCCCGCCGCAGCCCGCCGGCTGCTGACCGGCGCCGTCGACGCGTTCGCCGAGCGCGGCTTCCAGGCGACGACGACCCGCGACATCGCGTCCCGCGCCGGGATGAGCCCGGCCGCGCTGTACGTGCACTATCCGTCCAAGGAACGCCTGCTCTTCGAGATCAGCCTGTACGGCCACAAGGCAGCCTTGGAGGTACTGCGTACCGCGGACACCGGCCCGACCGCCGCGGACCGGCTGCGGTCGCTGGTCACCGCCTTCACCGCGTGGCACGCCGAGCACCACACGATCGCCCGCGTGGTGCAGTACGAGCTGGCCGCGCTCTCCCCGGAGCACCTGGCCGAGGTCGCCACGATCCGCCGCGCCATCTCCACCCAGATCGAGCAGGTACTCGCGGACGGCGTACGGGCGGACGAGTTCGCCGTCAGCGACCTGCCGGGCACCACGCTCGCCGTACTGTCGCTCTCGATCGACGTCGCCCGCTGGTACACCCCGCACCGCGGCGAGCCGGCCGCCCTCGGCAAGCTGTACGCCGACCTCGCGCATCGAATGGTCCAGGCATAGCAAAACCCCGCACCACCTGGGTGCGGGGTTTTCGCCGGGAAGGTCAGGCCTGCAGCGCGGCCTGGACGTCGAGGTGGATGTCCACCTTGTCACCGATCAGCAGCTTGCCACCCTCGAGCGGGACGTTGAAGTCGATGCCCCACTCCTTGCGGCTGATCGACGCGGAGGCCTCGAAACCGATGATGGTCTGGCCGTACGCGTTCTGGTCGACACCGAGGAACTCGACCGCGAACTCGATCGGCTTGGTGACGTCCTTGATGGTCAGGTCGCCGGCGAGCACGTAGTCGTCGCCCTCGGCCTTGATCGCGGTGCTGACGAAAGTCATCTTCGGGCTCTTCTCGGCGTCGAAGAAGTCGCCGGAGCGCAGGTGCCCGTCGCGCTGCGCGTTGCGGGTGTGCACGGAGGCCAGCTCGACGGCGACGTTCGCCACGGACTCCTCGATGGTGTCCTTGACGACGATCTCGCCGCTGAAGTCCTCGAACGTGCCGCGGACCTTGGTCATCAGGTGCCGCACGGTGAAGCCGATCTCGGTGTGCGCGGTGTCGATGGCGTAGGTACCGGCAACCAGGCCGGGGATCGTGCTGGTCAGGGTGCCGGTGGTGGTGTCGCTCATGAGGTCCTCTCGGGGAATGTGGTGCTACTGGTCGGGGGCGACGCAGCCTGGTTCAATAGTTAAAGCTTCAACCGATGACTACGACAGTAGGCAGTAACAGTTTAAATGTCAACCACATTCCCGGTACACTGTTCCCGTGACGACGGAAACTGAGATGGACCGGGGGACTCGGTGGCTCGACGCCGAGCAGCAGGTGGCATGGCGGGCCTACCTGCTGGGCACCGCACGCCTGATGGCGAAGCTCGACGACGACCTTCGTCAGTTCGGCCTGGGGATCAACGACTACGAGATCCTCGTCCGGCTGTCCGAGGCGCCCGACCGGCGGCTCCGGATGGCCGACCTGGCGGACCGGCTGCACCAGAGCCGCTCCCGCCTGACGCACACCGTCGGCCGCCTCGAGGCCGCCGAACTCGTCCGCCGTACGTCGTGCACGAGCGACAAGCGCGGCGTCTGGGCCGAGCTGACCGACGCCGGCTTCGCCCTGCTCGAGCAGGCCGCGCCGTACCACGTCGCCGGAGTCCGGGAGAACCTCGTCGACCTGGCCAGCCCCGACGACTTCGCCGCGGTCGGCCGGGTCTTCGACGCCGTCTCGGAGCACATCGGCCAGCGCTGACCGCTGGTCACCTGCCGGCCGGGGCCGGAGAGATCTCCAGCTGGTTCTCGTCCCGGCCGGCGCCGCGGTAGGCCATCATCGAGTCCCGCATCCGCCGCTTCAACGGCGGCACGTGATTGACCGTGCGCATCGCCGTACGCATGCCGGCCAGCGCCAGCCGGCCGATCACCGGCTTGTGCACCGGGTCGTCCGCGGTCATCTGGGCGCGCGACTTGATCACGGCGTCGAACCCGTACTCGATCATCTTCGTCTCGTAGTCCCGCACCGCCGCGACCAGTTCCCGGCGGCCGTCGCGTACGTCGATCAGCGCGCGGCAGAGGTTCACCGCGTCCCGGAGCGCGGTGTTCGCGCCGACGCCCCGGCCCGGCGTCATCGTGTGAATCGCGTCACCGATCAGCGTGACGTTCGTACTCTTCCACTGCTCCAGCGGGACCGACGTCCAGATGTTCACCGGGAAGCAGGTGCCCCGGTCGGTCAGCTCGAACATCCGGCGCAGGTTCGGGTGCCAGCCCGGCGTCAGGTCGAGCGCGACCTTGATCAGTTCATCGCCGGTCAACTCCATGATATTCGCGGGCAGCTTGTCCCTGGTCGCCGACAGGCCCCAGTTGATGTAGTCGCGGGTGTTGTCGAACTGCAGGCCCGGCCAGCGCCGGATCAGCTCCTCGGTGTTGCCGCCGATGCCGTGCTTCACCTGCCCGTCGCGGTCCCACTGGAACTCCATCACGTGGATGATGCAGAACAGCCCGCGCGGCGCGTTGATCATCGAGATGCCCTCGAAGACCTTCGGCGACACCAGCTTCGCGCTCTCGTCGGTGATCGGCAGCTTGCCGGCGATCGCGACGATCCCGGTCTCCTCGGTCTTCGCCTGCGGCAGGTACTGCCGGCGTACGCGGGATCCCGATCCGTCCGCCGCGACCAGCAGGTCCCCGGTCGCCTCGGTCCCGTCGGCGAAGTACGCCGTCACGTGGTCGTCGTACTGCTCGAAGTGCATGAACTCCTTGCCGAACTCCACCACGTCGTCGAGGCCGGTCAGCAGCACCTGGCGGAGCGTCATCCGGCTGATCGACTTCTCACTCTCGACCGGGTCCGTCGACGCCGGCACCTCCATCGACAGGACCTCCTTGAAGTCCTCGGTGAGCATGTTGAAGTACTTCGGGTCGCGCGCCTTCGTGGCGACGAACGTGTCGTACAGCTCCGGAGGAAGCAGCGAGTGCAGCGCGCGACTGCCGTCGGGGTCGATCCCGACCCGGTAGCCGTGCAGCCCGTCGGTGCGCAGCGCGTCCCGCTCGAACACCGCCACCTCGATCCCCGCCCGCAGCAGTCCGTGCGCCAGCGCGAGCCCGCCGGTCCCGCCGCCGATTACCAGCACCTTCATGTTCTCTCGTCCCTTCAAGTATCTTGGTAAACCGAGTATCTTGGAGATCCGAGAGAAATGCAAGCCCTATGCTGAGGCGGACCATGACCAGTTCCCGCGAAGAGCTCACCGGTGAGATCCAGCAGCGCATGATCCGGCTGATCGCCGAGGTCGTGCTGTTCAACCACGCGATCTCGGCCAAGGTCGGGCTCGGCGCGAGCGACTCCCAGTTCATGACACTGCTGCAGACGTACGGCCCGCTCACCCCGCGGCAGCTCACCGAGCACACGGGCCTGACGTCCGGAACGGTCACCGGCGTCATCGACCGGCTCGAGTCGCACGGCTTCGTCACCCGCCGGCCCGATCCGGCGGACCGGCGGAAGGTCGTCGTCACGCCGTCACTGGAGGCGATCAACGAGCGGCTCGCCCCGCTGTACGCCGACCAGGGCAACCGGCTGGCCGGCGTCCTGGAATCGCGCACCGTCGAGGAACTCCAGACCATCGCCGCGTTCCTCAACGACTCGGTCGCTGAAGCCAGGAGCTAAAGCGATTGAGGGCGCCGCCCTCCTCCGGGAACCTGCTGGACGTGACCGAACTCCACCAGGACGGCCGCGCCGGCATCGATGCGGCGCTGGTACGGCGACTGATCGCACAGCAGTTCCCGCACTGGGCCGACCTGCCGGTGACGCCGGTTGCGGTCGACGGCTGGGACAACCGGACGTACCGGCTGGGCCCTGGCCTCACCGCCCGCCTCCCGACGGCCGAGTCGTACGTCGCCGCCGTCGACAAGGAACACGTCTGGCTCCCCCGCCTCGGGCCGGAACTACCGGTCGAGATCCCGGAGGCTGTGGCCAAAGGGGAACCAGGCCTCGGGTATCCCTACCCCTGGGCCGTCCGGCGCTGGATCCAGGGCGAGACGGCTTCGCCCGGCACCGTCCAGGACCTCGACGAGTTTGCCCGCTCCGTCTCCGCGTTCATCCTCGCGCTGCAGAACGTCGACGCGACCGGCGGACCGCTCGCCGGCGCGCACAGCTTCCACCGGGGCGCGTCCCTGGAGCACTACCACGACGAGACGATCGACGCTCTCGCCGTACTGGATCTCCCCCACGACGTGTGGGACGCCGCGCTCGCCGCCTCGTGGGACGAGGCCCCGGTGTGGTTCCACGGCGACATCGCCGGCGGCAACCTGCTCGTCCGCGACGGCCGGCTGTCCGCGGTCATCGACTTCGGTACGTCGGGCGTCGGCGACCCCGCCTGCGACCTGGTGATCGCGTACACGTTCTTCTCCGGCTCGTCCCGCGCGATCTTCCGCGAAGCTGTGGCCCAAGACGACGCGATGTGGGCCCGCGCCCGCGGCTGGGCGTTCTGGAAAGCGGCGATCACCTACGAGACGTCACCGGCCAGTCGCCAGGTGCTTGAAGAAGTGCTCGCGGATCACCAAGCAAACGCATGACCTGCTCCGGGTGGCGCACACTGGTGGCACCCCCCACGAAAAGAGCAGATCGATGAGCAGCCCCATCCCCCTCCAGGATGGCCGCGCCCAAGTACCGGAAGGCCACGTCCTGGTCAGCAGCACGTGCTGGTCCTGTGGAGCCTCGCTAGGCAAACACGTTCCCCTCCGGCAGCGCCGTCACCAACACTTCACCTGGTCCTGCGAGACCTGCGACGTCGCCTGGGCCGGACCAGGGTCCGATCTGGCGCAGCCGGCCTGATTCACGGCGCGTCTGCGAGCGGAGTCGGTCTCCGGGAGGTCAAGGCCGGCCCCGCCCTGGATCCGTTTCAGCTGATCCCGACCTCGTGGAAGGCTGCCCTGACGGTCTGCGGTGCCTGGCGGGCGACCACGCCGTCCCGCGCCAGGATGCGCGCCATCTCACTCGCGACGTGCGCCGTGTCGGCGAACACCGCGGTCGGCCACAGGTTCTGCAGGGTCGCGTACCAGAGCTTCGCCGCGGGGAAGCTGCCGAGATCGGTCGCGATCAGGTAGAACACCCGGTTGATGATCCCGCTGTTGACGTGCGGGTCGCCGTTCGGCACGTAGCCCGCCATGCTGTCGGGCTGCGGGTCCTTGCCGAGCAGCGGATCGTCGTACGCCGTGCCCGGGTGCGCCATCGACCGGATCGCCTCGCCGTACAGGTCGTCGGCCATCACGCCCTCGCCGATCAGCCAGTTGAACGTACCGGCATCCTGGCCGCTGACGTACTGGTCGATACACGCGCCCATGATGTCCGAGGTCGCCTCGTTCAGGGCACCCGTCTGGTCCGTGTACCCGAGGCCGGCCGTGTACTGCGTGACGCCGTGGGTCAGCTCGTGGCCGGGTACGTCGACGTCATTGGTGAAATCCTTGAAGATGACGTTGTCGCCGTTCCCGAACACCATTTCCGAGCCGTCCCAGAACGCATTGTCGTACTGGACACCGAAATTGACGTTGCCGTCGATCGTCAGGCCGGCGTTGTCGATCGACTCGCGGCCGAGCACGTCGTGGTAGAACTTCCGCGTCGCGGTCAGCGCGTCGTACGCGAGATTGGCGTTCTGGGCCGCGACCGGTGGATCGTCCGGTCCGCGGATCAGCTGGACGTTGACGGTCCACTGGTTCTGGTCGTCGTAGATGGCGATGTCACTCTTGCCCGGCTGGGGCGGAGTAAGCGTTTGAAGGGTCGCGTAGGTGGCACTCTTGCGCTGTTGCCGCAACGCCTGGTCGGCCATCGCCGCACGAACGGCCTCGGTCCCGCGCCCCTGCCTCTGCGCGTTCCTCGCGATGTGGTCGGTGATGTGCGGCGGAATGAAAAAACATGTTGGTGTTGCCATCATGATGCTCCTGGAGTCCGAGTGGCGGATGTACCTGCGGCACCCCACATCCGCGGCGGACCCCGCGCCCCCACACCCCACCACCCACGACCTGCCATAAGCCCCCACCGCCCCAAGACCGCGGGGCGGTGCGGCTACTCCTAGTTGATACCCGGAAACCCGTGTTGTCCATACCGGGAGCTATTCGTTGCAAATACCAACAATGCTTCTCAGTGCATACTCATCCGCATTTCACGACCCCTTTTCTTCCGGCCGGTCACACCAGCGCGGAGACGCCTTCGTACTCGCCGACCGGCGCGACGCCGACGGTCTCGTACTCGAGCAGCAGCAGACCGCTCGGAGTCGCCTCGTGCTTCGCGAGCCTCAGCCCCGCGGCCTCCCCCGGCCCGTCGAACAGCCGCCGCCCGTCCCCGATCACAGTCGGCGCCACCACGAGCCGCACCACGTCGACCAGCCCGGCGTCGAGCAGCGCCCGGCCGAGTCGCGCACTCCCATGCACCTGCAGCTCGCGCCCCGGCCCCTCCTTTAGCTCCGCAACACCTTCGAGCGTCCTCAGCACGGTCGCCGGCTGCCAGGCACACTCCGCCAACGTCGCGCTGACGACATACTTCGGCAAGGAGTTCATCAGCTCGGTGAACGGGTCGTCCGGATCGGTGATCCGCGGCCAGTCCCGCGCGAACGCCTCATAGGTACGCCGCCCGAGCAGCAGCCCGTCCGCCTGATGCAACTGCTCCGCGGCACGGCGTACGAACAACTCGTCCATGTACGGCACCAGCCAGCCGCCGCGGGTGAAACCGCCGCTGGTGTCCTCACTCGGCGACCCCGGCCCCTGACTCACCCCGTCCAGCGTGACGAACTCCGTGAGTACCAGCTTCATCCCTCCACCGCCGCCGCGAGTTGCTTGGTCACCGTGCCCCAGCCGTCGGCGAACCCGAGGTCCTCGTGCAACGCCCGCGCCGCCGCCGAGCCGTGCCGTACGACGACCCGGTAGTCCGTACCCTCCGCATGCTCCGCGAGCGACACCTCCGCGGTCATCAGCAACGGCTCCGGATCGGCCGGACGCCAGCGACTGTCGATCGCGTTCGTGAACACCAGCCGCTCGAGTTCCTCCACCACCAGGAAGCTCGCATCCAGATGCGGCCCGAACGCCGTACCGTCCTCGCTGAGCTCGGTCACCATCGCACCACCCGGCCGCAACTCGAGGCGCCGTACCCGGCAGACCGCCGGTGCCGGCACCCACCACCGCGCGAACCGCTCCGGATCGCTCCACGCCCGCCAGACCTTCGCCCGCGGCGCCCGGATCAGGCGCTCCACGACCAGGTCCAGCTCCGGATCGAACTCCGACTTCACATGTCCTCCTCGATGACCAAGCGCTCCAACCTGTCGGTGCGCTCCTCCCAGATCCGCCGCTGCTCGGCCAGCCAGTCGTCGACCACGGCCAGCCGTTCCCGGTTCAGCACGCAGGTCCGCACCCGGCCGGTCTTGACCGTGCGGATCAAGCCGTTGGACTCCAGTGTCCGGACGTGCTTCATGAACGACGGCAGCGTGATCGGGTACTCGGCGGCGAGCTCACCCACGCTGGTCGGGCCGCGCCCGAGCCGCCGGATCACGCTCCGCCGGGTCGGATCGGCGAGCGCGACGAACACTCCGTCGACCTCATACTGTGCCATGAGGCTAAGTATCGCGTTCTCTCAATACTTAGCGCAAGGGCTAAGTATTCGGTGCTGAAAAACCCCGCCTCCGGTTGGTGGAGACGGGGTTTTCGGGCGCGGCGTGTCAGTCGCGGGTGAGCTTGCGGTGCGTCACCCGGTGCGGGCGGGCCGCCTCCGGGCCGAGGCGCTCCAGCTTGTTCGCCTCGTACGACGCGAAGTTGCCCTCGAACCAGAACCAGTTCGCCTCGTCCTCGTCCGTGCCCTCCCAGGCCAGGATGTGGGTCGCGACGCGGTCCAGGAACCACCGGTCGTGGGACACGACCACGGCACAGCCCGGGAACTCCAGCAGCGCGTCCTCGAGCGACTGCAGGGTCTCGACGTCCAGGTCGTTGGTCGGCTCGTCGAGGAGCAGCAGGTTGCCGCCCATCTTCAGCGTCAGCGCCAGGTTCAGCCGGTTCCGCTCACCGCCGGACAGTACACCGGTCGGCTTCTGCTGGTCCGGGCCCTTGAACCCGAACGACGCGACGTACGCCCGGCTCGGCATCTCGAAGTTCGCGACCTTGATGTGGTCGAGGCCGTCGGACACCTGCTCCCACACGGTCTTCTTCGGGTCCAGGCCGCCGCGCGACTGGTCGACGTACGAGATCTTCACCGTCTCGCCGAGCTTCAGCGTGCCCGCGTCGGGCTGCTCCTCGCCGACGATCATCCGGAAGAGCGTCGACTTGCCGACGCCGTTCGGGCCGACCACACCGACGATGCCGGCCCGCGGCAGGCTGAAGCTCAGCCCGTCGATCAGCTTGCGGTCGCCGAACCCCTTGACCAGCTTGGAGGCCTCGAGCACGGTGCTGCCCAGCCGCGGACCGGCTGGGATGTTGATCTCGTCGATGTCCAGCTTCCGGGCCCGCTCGGCCTCGGCCGCGAGCTCCTCGTAGCGCGCCAGCCGGGCCTTGCTCTTGGTCTGCCGGGCCTTCGCGTTCGACCGGACCCACTCGAGCTCGCGCTCCAGGATCTTCTGCCGCTTGGCGTCCTTCTGCCCCTCGACCACGAGCCGCTGCTGCTTGGTCTCCAGGTACTTCGAGTAGTTGCCCTCGTAGCCGTACGTCCGGCCGCGGTCGAGCTCGAGGATCCACTCGGCGACGTTGTCCAGGAAGTACCGGTCGTGGGTGATGGCCATCACGGCGCCCGGGTACTTCTGCAGGTGCTGCTCCAGCCAGAGCACGGACTCGGCGTCCAGGTGGTTGGTGGGCTCGTCGAGCAGCAGCAGGTCCGGCTGCTGGAGCAGCAGCTTGCAGAGCGCGACCCGGCGGCGCTCACCACCGGACAGGTTGTCGACGATCGCTTCCGGCGGCGGGCAGCGCAGCGCGTCCATCGCCTGCTCGAGCTGGGCGTCGATGTCCCACGCGTTGCGGTGGTCGAGCTCGGTCTGCAGGTCGCCCATCTCGGCCAGCAGCGTGTCGTAGTCCGCGTCCGGATCGGCCAGCTCGGCGGAGATCTCGTTGAAGCGGTCGAGCTTCTGCTTGGTGTCGCCGACGCCTTCCTCGACGTTCTCCAGCACGGTCTTGCCCTCGGTCAGCGGCGGCTCCTGCAGCAGGATCCCTACCGTCGCGTCGTCGGCCAGCCGCGCCTCACCGTTGTTCGGGTGCTCGAGCCCGGCCATGATCTTGAACAGCGAGGACTTGCCGGTGCCGTTCGGGCCGACCACGCCGATCTTCGCGCCGGTCAGGAAGTTCAGCGTGACGTTGTCGAGAACGACCTTGTCGCCGTACGCCTTCCGGACGTTGCGAAGCGTGTAGATGAATTCCGCCATACGCAGAGCCTATGTGCTCCCCCTACCGGTTTCCCAACCGGTTGTCCACAGCCGCCGACATCATCCGTCCCGCCGGGCGCGATCCGGGCACCTTCTCCGTCGACAACACCCCCTCCGACCGGAAGGCACCCTCATGAGTCTCGGTGACACGTACCTCACAGTCCTGGGCTGGATCGGCAGCGATCCCGATTTCAGGGAGATTCGCCAGACACCCCAAACCACCTTCCGCCTCGGCTCCACACCCCGCCAGTTCGACAAGACCCTCAACGGCTACGTGGACAAACCCACCACCTGGTTCACGGTCCAGTGCTGGCGAGGCCTGGCCCGCAACGCCTTCGAGTCCATCAAGATCGGGCAGCCGGTCATCGTCACCGGCCGCCTGCGGACCCACGAGTGGACCGACGACTCCGGTGAGCAGCACAGCCGCGTCATCCTCGAGGCGTTCACCCTCGGCCACGACCTCAGCCGCGGCACGACGACCTTCGCCAAGAACGCGCCCCGCGCCGAGGCAGTGCCCTTCGCGCCCACCGAGCTCACTCCGGCCGGCGCCACCGCCGCGCCGTACCCGCCCGACGAGTTCTCCACCACCCCGCTCCCCCTGTCCGCGGAACGCCCGGCCGCGGAGGCGGCATGACTATCTCACCGTTGACTTATATAAGCCCTGCCCGGCATTCTGGGGACCTACCCAGCAGCCGACCAGGAGAGGGAACCACCCGTGATCGACTTCCTCGAGCACATCAACGCGGTCCAGCGCGAGGTCAGCCGGACCGGCGAGACCGTGACGGTGCTGATGCGCCGCACCTACCGGGCCGAGCCGACCGAGGTGTGGGACGCCCTGACGGACCCGGAGCGGATGGCTCGCTGGTTCATGCCGGTGAGCGGCGACCTGAAGGTCGGCGGCTCGTTCCAGCTCCAGGGCAACGCCGGCGGCGAGATCCTCGAGTGCGATCCGCCGAAGCGCTTCAAGGTGACGTTCGGCGGACCCGCCAGCTTGCTCGAGCTGCGACTCCTCCCCGGAGCGGGCTCCTCGACCGATCTCGAGCTCGAACACTCGATGGACGCGGCACCGGCCCCCGGCGGCGCCGGCGCACTCTGGGTCGGCCCCGGCTGGGACGGCGGCCTGCTCGGCCTCGCGCTCTACGTCACCGGCGAACTGCCACCGGACGCGGACCCGACCGCGATGGCCAACTCCGCCGAGGTGATCAAGTACAACGAGCACTGCGTCCGCGCCTGGATCGAGGCCGTCCGCGCCTCCGGCACCACCACCGAGGAGGACCTGCTCAGCGCCGCCAGGACCTCGATGGCGCAGTTCGCCCCCGACGCCGAGCTCTGAGCATCCGGAGCGCGCGCCGCCTCGACCCCGGCGCGCGCTGCCGGTCCGGCGTTCTAGTGCCGAGCGACGGCCAAGCTGTCGCGGCACTTGGTGTACGCCGCGAGCTCCTCGCGCGCCGGCGCCACAACGTGGCTGTCGGCAACCTTCTCCAGCTCCTCGCGCAACGCCTTCGACACCTGCCGGGAGCGCCGCAACGCCCCGTTGGTGGCGAAGACCCTGCAGAGGAAGGCGAGCGCCAGCCCGAGGACGGCACCACCGACCAGCATGATCCAGGCGTACGGGACGCCGTTCAGCTCCGGCAGCGGCGGATCGTTCAGGTGCGCGATTCGCGTTACCAGCAAGGCGATCAGCCACGCGGCGCCGCCGAGCGTCACCAGGAACAGCAGCCACTGGACGATCCGGGCGACGTTCCACCAGCCCGGGGTGCTGGACACGCCGAGGTCGGTCCGCGCGACCGCCTGGTCGAGCTCGTCACCGAGCGATTCCTCGCGCCGGCGGATCGCCGTCCGGACCGAGTCCGCCCACGGCCGCGACAGACCTTCGGCGGCCTTGTTCGTGATCGTGCGCACTGCGGCGTCCATCCGGGCCCGCTGCACCGGCGTTGCCGCAGGCAACGAAGAGCGCGCGATCGCGACCTCGCTGGACGCCGACTTCCGCAACGCCTTGCCCTGCTCGCGAGACACCTGGTCGCCGTGCAGCCGCCGCAACGGGTCCGGCCGGAACCGCCCGGCCCACTTCGTCAACGGCCACCCGGTCGCCGCACGGGCCCGCTGCAGGTACGAGCGCCGTACGGCGTCCGACACCACCGTCAGCCCGCTCGCGTCCGACAACGACTCGACGAGCTCGGTGACGTCGGCCGCGGCGATCTCCGGAGTCTTCGCATTGCCGGACTGACTCGCCATCCGGTCCGACACCCGGTCGACGTCGGCGGCGAGCCGCTCGCGCGCGGAGCGCTTGTTGCTGACCCGCTTGACCAGCAACGAGCGAATCTCTTCCAGCCCGTCCCCGCTGACCGCCGAGGTGGCAACGATCGTCGGCGACTTCAGCCCGTCGGACTTGATCAGCTTGTCGAGGTCTTCGAGGCAGCTCTTGCGCTGCTCCGGCGTCAGCTTGTCGATGTGGTTCAGCGCGAACACCATCACCCCGGAATGCGAGGCGAACGGTTTGATGTACCGGTTGTGCAGCGCCGCGTCGGCGTACTTCTGCGGGTCCACCACCCAGATCAGCAGGTCGACCAGTTCGACCAGGCGGTCCACGATCAGCCGGTGCTCGACCTCGGTCGAGTCGTGGTCGGGGAGGTCCAGCAGGACCAGGCCGTCCAGGTCCTCGGAGTGCGCCTCCTCGAGCGAGCTGCGGTGCTGCACCTGGTGCCGGCGCGGAATGCCCAGCCAGCTCAGGACCTCACCGGCCGGTTCGTCACCCCACACACAGGCGAGCGGCATCGAGCTGGTCGGCCGGCGCGTGCCGATCGCGGCCAGGTCGAGCCCGGTCAGCGCGTTGAACAGCGACGACTTCCCGGACCCGGTCGCACCGGCCAGCGCGACCACCGTCAGGTCACCGGACATCCGCAGCCGTTGTCCGGCACGGTCGACGATCTGCCCGGCCTCGGTGAGCACCACCGGGTCCAGCCGGCCGTCACCGGCCTTCGCGGCTGCCTCGAGCGCGTCGATCTTCTTCAGGACATCGGTCTCCGCCCGGGCGGGCGTCTCGACCGTATCCACTGTTTCCGTCACGTGCAGTCCTCCACCGCGCGCGCGGCCTCGGTCAGTTGCCTGGCCGTCTCGGCGTCGACCGGATGCTGGTCAAGGACAGCCAGATAGCGGGCGAATTCGGCATCCATCAGGGCATGAACCTTACCGTCAAGGTCCTCGCGTGCCTTCTCCACCATGCCCTGAACCGCCTTGTCGCCGAAAACTGCCTCCAGCAACCGCTGCCCCACGACCGCGCTCCCGACGCCGGCGCTCGTCTGAGCACCCTTCGGGATGCCGGCCGCACTGGCGAACATGACCACCATCAGCGAAAGGCCGAGCCCGTTGACGCCGTACTCCAGGATCTTCGCCGTCGACTTCTTGTCCGCGCCTTCCTTGCGGACCAGGTCGAGTACGAACGCCTGCCACTCGCGCACCGTCCGGTTCGCCGCGGCCGGGAACTGCTCCGACAACGTCCCGAGCGACGGGACCACATCGTTGCCATCAGCACCGGCCTTCGACGCGGACTTCCCACCTGCTGCGTTCTCGGCATCGGCAGCCGCGAGCAGTTGGCGCCCTGGCGCAGTGCCCTGCCAGACCTTCTCCGCCCGCTCCGCCGCAGCAGCCGCGTGCTCACTCAGCAACGACTCCAGACCGGACTGGATCGCGTCGCTGACATCGCGCGTCTCGGCCGGCTTGTTCCCCAGCGAGCTCTTCAGCCGATCGCGCAACCGTCCGCCGTTGGACTGCAGTCCCTTCAGCAGCTCACCGGTCCCGACGAACTGCTGCCACCGCGCGAGCACCTCGCCACGCAGCAGCGTCCCGTCCTGGCTCGCCTTAGCGATGTCCTTGACGCCCTGGTCGTACGCCGTCTCCACGGAGGACCGCAGCTCGAGCGCAGTCTCGGCCTGCGCCTTGACCGCGGCCGCGAACGGCGGCGTTCGCTTCACCATCGCGCTGACCGCACCTTGCAGGGTCCGTCGTACGACACCCGCCCGCGCCTCGGCGTCGGCCGCCAGGTCGATCAGCCAGTCCTTGATCCCGGCAACGGTCGCCTGCGGCAACATCCCGTTGCCATCGACAACCGTCTCCTGGATCGAGAACAGCGGCGAGTCACCCAGCCCGCGCTCGAGCAGCATCTGCGCGAGGTGCCCGGTGATGTCGTCGATCGTCTCGCTCGGCGCCCGGTCCAGCACCACGGCAACCGCCGTACTGCGGTCCGACGCGCTCTGCAGGAACTCCCACGGGACCGCGTCGGAGTACCGCGCCGCCGTCGTCACGAACAGCCAGAGGTCCGCCGCCGCGAGCAGCTGCGTCGCGAGATCACGGTTCGCCTCGACCACGGAGTCGATGTCCGGCGCGTCCAGAATCGCCAGCCCGCGCGGCACACTCTCGGCCGCCACCAGCCGCAACTGTCCCGCGTCCTCCATGCCACCGGGCTCCTCGGCAGCGGTCCGCGCCATCCCCGGCAGTACCCGATCCCCGACGAACCAGTCCGCATCCGCCGGGTGATGAATCAACACCGGCGACCGCGTAGTCGGCCGCAACACACCCGGCTCGCTGACAACCTTGCCGATCACCGTGTTCACCAGCGTCGACTTGCCGGCCCCCGTAGACCCACCAACCACCGCAAGAATCGGAGCTTCCAACTGCACCAGCCGAGGCAACAAGTAGTCGTCCAACTGGTCCAACATGGCCTTCTGCTGCTGCCGAGCCTCATCAGCCCCCACCACCTCAAGCGGCAGTTGACTCCCCGCCAACACCCCCCGCAACTTCATCAAGGCAGTAATCAAAGCCATAGCAGCCTGCTCAGCCGCCAACTTCCCAGCCAACTCCTCCGCAGTCAGCTCCCGCCCATCCCCACCTTCAGCCGCTTCCCCACCGTCGGACGCACCCGCATCCTGAGCCGCGCCCGCACCGCCAGCCGCCTCGGAACCGCCGGAGGCATCCCCGCCCACAGCCGCGTCCCCACCCTCAGACGCAGCACCGTCCCCAGACCCAGCACCTTCGTCGCACCCAGCAGCCTCGTCGGACTCGGCCCCATCCTCGGACCTCGGGCTTTCCTCAGCCGCAGGTCCGTCCTGGGCCGCAGAGCCATCAGAGTCACCATCCGCAGCACCCGCATCTGCCCCGGCATCGCCCTCAGCAGCGCTTTCCCCACCAGACGCTGCCACAGCACCACCGTCTACCGCGGAACCGTCAGCGTCCCCCTCGGAGACCTCACCAGAGCCGCCACCCGTTCCGCCAGCACCATCCGTACGACTCTCCGAGCGGGACCTACTCGCCTCGGTACCAGCAGACCCATCACCAACGCCATCAGCATCCGCACCATCCGACGTACCGTCCGCCGTCCCACCCTCGGCGCGTCCAGCATCCCCGTCAGCCGTCGACCCGTCGGAGGACTCCGACGCAGCCCCCGAGGCGTCGTCCACATCCTCACCATCAACCGCGCCAACCGATTCGAGCGCTCCACCACCGGAAGAGCCCTCAGCCCCAGCATCATCAGCCGATTCGACGACCTCCGACCCAGACACCTCGGCCCGCGACCCGCCCACACCAGCTTCGGCTGCACCGCCCACGTCAGCCGCACCGCCCACGTCAGGCACACCGCCCACCTCGGCCGCACCGCCCACGTCAGGCACACCGCCCACCTCGGCCGCACCGCCCACGTCAGCCGCACCGTCGACCGCGTGGGCCTCAGCCGCGGGAGTCGCATCCCCGGCCGAGCCTGCCGCGGCCTGTCCGCCGTCTACACGTTCACCCGCAGCGGTCACGCCCTCGCCCGTTCCAGCTCCGGCGTCGGACGCCCCATCACCTGCAGGGTCGAGCCCCGGTGCATCCGTCCCGGCGTCCGGCTCGCCCGCGTCGTCCGAGCCAGACGCGGCTTGGCTGTCCGCGCTGGCGTCAGCGTCCTCGACATCCGCCGGAGCTTGTGCGGTCGGGTCTGCGGTGCCAGGGGCGGTCTCGGCGTCGACGGCAGCAGCTGCCCCGTCCTGCGCATCCGCCGGAGCGGGTTCGACGACGTCGGAAGCCTCGATCTCCGCGCCGGACGTGGCGGCGTCGTCCGAGCCGGACGCGTTGGCCGTAGTGTCGTCCGAGCTGGACGCACTGGCCGTGCTGACGTCGGCGTTGCCGTCATCCGCCGGACCGTGCGCAGTCGGGTCCGCGGCGCCAGGGCCAACTACCTCGGCCTCAGGCTCGGATCCAGGCTCAGCCGGGCCCGGACTGGAGGACGTGTCCTTCGGCAGCCCCACGATGATGTCGCCGTACTCGAGCGGGAACCCGTCCGCCGACTCGTCTGGCTCGTACACAACGCCCACCGATGGACGGGACGGGGTGTCGCGCGGCGTCGCAGGTACGGCGTTCCCGTCCACCGCGGGGTCCGCGCCACCACCGGCCGTCGATGTGCTGGTTGAGGCATCACCGTTCGGCGTACCCGTCGTACGGGCGCCTGCCGAGCCATCCGCCGGGCCATTCGTGCCGCCACTCGCCGTCCCCGCGGTCACCTCACCGCTTGAGGCGTCGGCCTGGGAGGTGGTGGCCGCAGCTCCTTCGGCTGGTGAGTCGGTGGAGTCGGCAGACATGTCTGCGGTGGAACTGGCTGCGTCCCCAGTCGCACGGCCGTCAGCCGCGGCGGTAGCCCGGGCGGTGTCCCCTGCGTCGGACTCCGGCTGGCGGACCGGATCGACATCGGTTCCAGAGGTCGCCGGGGAGGATGCGCTGCCGTCGACCGTGCCAACTGCCGTCGTTGCCCCCTCCACCGTCGAGTCGGAGGATGCAGGTGAAGCGGCGGCGCTGGGCGCGTCCGAGTCAGCCGCCGGGTTGGCGGTGTCGGTCACGGCCGAGGTGCCTGGCGTCGAGTCATCGCTGGACACGGAGGTCTCGCCCGACACCGGCCCGCTCGACGCTGTAGCTCCGCCGGCACCAACTGCGCCGCCGGTCGCGGAGGCGGAGGTCCCGCCCGACGCGGCGCTGTCGGCCGATGTGGTTCCGTCACGTGACGCGGACGCGTCGCTCGCCGCGGTGCCGTCACCGGACGCAGATGGTCCGCTCGACGCCGAGCCGTCTCCAGGCACGGCGGTCCCGCCTGACGCGGCGGTGTCGCCCGATGTGGTTCCGTCACCGGACGCGTCGCTCGCCGCGGTGCGGTCTCCAGGCACGCGGGCCCCGCCCGACGGGGCGGTGACTCCCAACGCGGAGGCGTCGCCCGACGCGGCGGTCCCGCCCGAAGCCGAGGCCTCGCCCGACGTAGTGCCGTCACCAGACGCGGAAGTCCCGCCTGAGTTCGCGGGGTCTCCAGGCGCGGGGGTACCGCCGGACGGCGGGGCGCTGGCGGACGGCGGGGTGTCGGTAGGGGTGGGGGTGTCAGTGGAGGTTGGCGCGTTGTCCGCGGGGGTTTCGTCTGTGGCGGGGTCCGTCGGGGAGGGGGTTGCCGGGGGCGGGGTGGTTTCGGGGGGTGTGGGGTCGGGGGTGCGTTTGCGGCGGCGGCGCCAGAAGCCGCGGGGTTTGGGGGTGGACTGGGCGATCAGGTTCGCCAGCTCCTGGGCAGGCTGATCCTGGTTCGGAACCCGCGGTTCCGAACCTTCACCTGCTGCTGACCTGGTGTCAGCCACGACGTCCACCCACGAGCACAGAGTGCCCGGTCGGACAGCGCAGAAGCAAAGTCATCGTCATCCCCGTTTGGCGGCGTGGACGGGTGGCAGTCACTGCGGTGGTGGGTACGGACCGTATCCTCCCGGCGGTCCTTGTTGGCCGGGGGGTCCCAGCGGGTATCCGGGCTGCCCGGCTTCCTGGCCGGATTGCCCGGCCGAATACCCCGAACGCTCGGGGGGAACCACGTCCTGCGGACGCGCCTGCTCCCCCTCCGAAGCCCCCGGCGTGGGGGCGCCCGGTACGGGGGCGCCCGGTACGGGGGCGCCCGGTACGGGGGCGTCCGGTACGGGGGCGCCCGGTACGGCGCCGTCCGACACCGGCGACCGTCCTGTCGGCGAGCCTGGCAGCAGCTGGCCGTCCGGTCCCGACAGTGCATCGGATGCACCCGCGCCGCCCGTACCGGCGGGGCTGATCGCGTCCGACGCCGTGGGGTAGACCGGCGCCGTGGGGTCGAGGGGTGCGCCTGGGGCGACCGGCCCGCCAGAGCCCAGCAAGCCGCTCGGCCCGAGCGGGGTGCCGGGACCCATCGGCCCACCCGGTCCCATCGCAGCCCCCGGACTCATCGGCCCATCCGGACCCGTGGCAACGCCCGGCTCCATCGCGGCACCAGGACCTGTCGGGCCGACCGGACCCATCGAGGCGCCAGGGCCCATCGGAACAGCCGGTCCCATCGGAGCATCCGGTCCCATCGGCCCATCCGGACCCATCGGCCCACCCGGTCCCGTCGGAACGCCCGGCCCCATCGCGGCACCAGGGCCTGTCGGGCCGACCGGACCCATCGAGGCGCCGGGACCCATCGAGGCCCCAGGACCCATCGAGGCGCCAGGACCCATCGGAGCACCCGGACCCATCGGCCCATCCGGACCTGTGGGAACGCCCGGCCCCATTGGGGCACCAGGACCAGTCGGGCCGACCGGTCGCATCGCAGCGCCCGGGCCCATCGGGGCGCCCGGGCCCATTGGGGCGCCTGGGCCTATGGGGGTGGTGGCGTAGGTGGGGGCGGCTTGGGCGAAGGCGGGCATGGGGGGGAACGGGACGCTCGGGCGGCGTTGGCGGAGTTCGTCGAGGAGGGACTTCTCGGTTTCGAGGGCGTCGGGGCCGATGACCTGGCGGACGATCTTGTCGCGCAGGTACGCCAGCTCGGTCGCGTTGTGCTGGAAGGCCTTCGCGGCGGCCTCCGCCTGCGGGCCGTACCGGCGGGCGTTCTGCCGGAGCGCCTTGCGGCCGCGGAGGGTCGCGATCAGTGGTACGTCCTGCGGTATCAGCCACCCGAACCGCACGTAGTCGTACAGCCTCGACGCAATCATCTGCCCCTCCCGTGATCGCATCACCAGCGCGAACACCACCAGGCAGATGAACAGCGGCACCATCAGGCACAGGTACGCGAGGATGAAGCCGCCGCCACCGGCCCAGCTCGCGGACGCGTTCCACGAGGCGTGCGCCAGTACGGCGGCCAGGTACCCGACGACCGGTGCGAGGAAACGGACGACGGTACTTCGGTGCCGTACCGCGACGCCGATCCCGATCGCGGTGAACGACGTGAAGAGTGGATGCGCGAACGGCGAGATCACGCCGCGGACGATGAACAGCGCGAACGCGCCCTTGAGGCCCGCGTCGCTGCCGGCCTCCTCGGAGAGCGTGTTGAAGACGCGGCCGTAGTACAGGATGTTCTCGGTGAAGGCGAAGCCGACGCCGACCATCCCGGCGTACACCAGGCCGTCGATGATGCCGTCGAACTCCTTGCGGCGCAGCAGCGCCAGCAGCAGGATCACGGAGCCCTTCGCGAACTCCTCGACCGGCGGAGCGACGAAGACCGCGGACCGGTCGCCGCCGACGCCGGTCTCGGCCAGCCGGTGCGACACCTCGGTGTTGATGAAGATCGCGACCAGCGTCGCGATGAAGGCACCCCAGCAGAGCGCGAAGACGATGTACCTGGTCGGCTCGGGCTCGTACCGGTCCAGCCAGAGGTAGAGCGCGATCACCGGGATCACCGGTACGAACGCGAACACCAGGCCCCAGGTGAAGCCACCCGCGCCGGTCGACTTGGCCACCACGCCGAAGATCACCAGGCCGGCGATCGCGAACAGCACCGCGATCACGATGCCGATCAGCACCCCCCGGTTCCGCCGCTGCCCGGGGACCGGGTGGTTCCCGAGCGCGGTGGGCTGCGGATAGGGGCCGCCGGGCGCGTACGCCGACCCAGCCGCGGGTTGCGGCGCGCCGGACGGGCCTGGTGAGGGGTAACTCATGCACCGCAGCCTAGTTGGGGTCCAGATCCATCGGCAGGACCACCCACTCAGCGTTACCGGGATGGAACGACATCCCTGTACTTCGGCGCCGCGCCGGAGCACCGTGATCGGTAACCCGGAGGCGGGATCGCCCGGGTATCTGAGAGACTCTTCCCTGCCGTACGCCCCCGTAGCTCAGCTGGATAGAGCGACAGACTTCTAATCTGTGGGTCGCAGGTTCGAATCCTGCCGGGGGCGCCTGGTAAATCCGCAGGTCGTGGGCCCGTTCCTGCCGCGATCCGCCGCAGTCGACTCGGGGAATCAGTCCGGCATGGCTATTTCGATTGCTCGAGGTCGGTACGCATCTTGACCAGGAGCGCGGCGAGTTCCGGCTCAGTCATGTCGGCTGCCGTCAGTACGCCGTAGGTGCTCCGGTCTTCCCAGGCGCAATTGAGGCCGGTAGTGGTGGCGCAGCGCACTTCACCGCCGAGGTCCCCGGCCGGGTACTCGGTCGGCCTGGCCTGTTCCCCGCTGCTTTCGGCCATGCCGGCGAAGAGATCCGTGATGGCCTGCTCAGGGTCGGAAATATGCTGCTCGCCGCCCATGAAGAGCACGAAGGCGTCGCCGCCCTTGGGGTGCGCATACCCGCCGTACTGGAAGTCAAGTCCCTTCTTGGCCGCCGCTTCTCGCCGCTGTTCCAGGGCCGCGGTGACCTCGGGCGCCAGCTGGACGCGGGGCGCTCCACCAGCCGTCTCGGCGATCTCGATCCGGCGGTCGGGCTCCGCGCTGACCGCCTGCACCAGGTTCGAGAGCCGGCCGAGCACGACCAGTCCGCCGATAGCGATGCACACGATCGCGACCTGCTTGGCTCGACTCTTCGGCTTCTGCACACCGGATGCGTGGGGCGCACCGGCAAACCCGTGCTGCATGGCGTCTGGTCCGACGGCAACGCCCGAGCTTGGCGATGGCATGGCATTCAGTTGCGCGGCCCTGTCGCGCCGGAGGATACGCAGCAGCGCTATCAGGCCTCCGATCAGCAGGACCGACCCCAACGCGACCGGAACAGCGGCGCCGATCTTGTAGGCCGTGCTGTCTGCTGACACCAAGGCGATGGCGCTGGCGATGCTCGGGACCACGGAACCCACCTCCGGACCAGGCGCTCCCGGCGCGGTCCGGTCGCCCGCGCATGGTAGTGACTCCGATTCGGAGTGTCCAACACGCCAGAGGCCGCCACCTCTGCCGCGGTTGTGACTGCAATCACATGCTAGGGTCGAGGCGTGGAGATCGAGGTCGACAGAATCTAGCCGCCGGACTGCCGGTGGCCTTGACCTCTCTCTTTGGTCCGCCCTTCGTGGGCGTTTGCCCGGGCATGTCCGGATCGCGTCGATCCGTCTCCCGGGTCGCCTGTGCGCGACCCGATTCCCCGAAAGCAGACCCACGCATGTCTTCCAAGTCCGCAATCACCCTTCGCAACCTGACCTTCGAATGGCCGGACGGCGCCGTGGCGCTGGCCGGCGTGACCGGCACGATCAACGCCGGGCGTACCGGTCTGATCGGCCGCAACGGCGCCGGCAAGTCGACGCTGCTCCGGCTGATCGCCGGCGTACTGCGGCCGACGGCCGGCCAGATCGACACCGCCGGCGAGGTCGGGTACCTGCCGCAGACGCTGACGTTGCGCCAGGACGCCACGGTCGCCGAACTGCTCGGGATCGACGCGATCGTCGCGGCGATCCGCGCGATCGAGGCGGGCGACGCCGACGAGCGGCACTTCGAGACGATCGGCGACGACTGGGACATCGAGGCCCGGGCCGCGGAGGCGCTCGACCAGCTCGGGTTCTCGGCGGCCGACCTCGACCGGCGGGTGGCGGAGGTGTCCGGCGGCGAGGCGATGCTGATCGCGATCACCGGGCTGCGCGTCCGCCGTACGCCGATCACGTTGCTCGACGAGCCGACGAACAACCTCGACCGGCCGACGCGCGCCAAGCTGGCCGAGTTCGTGGACAAGTGGCCCGGGACGCTCGTCGTCGTCAGCCACGACCTCGAACTGCTCGAGCACTTGGAGAACACCACCGAGCTGTACGCCGGGACTCTCGACACGTGCGGCGGTCCGTACAGCGCCTGGAAGGAACACCGAGAGCAGGAGCAGGCCGCCGCGGTCCAGGCCGCCCGTAGCGCGCAGCAGACGCTCAAGGTCGAGAAACGGCAGCGGGTGGAGGCAGAGACCAAGCTGGCGCGCCGCGAGCGTACTGCGAAGAAGACACAGCAGCAGGGTGGTATCCCGAAGATCCTGGCGGGTAACCGTGCCAGTAAGGCGCAAGCCTCAGCCGGTGCGATGCGTTCCACACTCGACGACAAGGTGCAGGCCGCGCAGGCGGCTGTCGACGCGGCAGACGCCCGCGTACGGCAGGACGAGCACATCCACCTTGTACTGCCGGACCCCGACGTACCGCGAGGACGCCGGATCGCTGAGCTGTACGACGAGGACCGCACGATCGTGCTGCAAGGTCCGGAGCGCGTGGCACTCGTGGGAGCGAACGGCAGCGGCAAGTCGACGCTGATCAACCAACTGGTCCGTGGAGCCGAGGCAACGCCTGGAAGGCCACACGGGCGGCTGCTGACCGATCTGGTCGGGTACCTCCCGCAGCGGCTCGACGGGCTCGACGACAGCGCCAGTGCGATGGCCAACGTGCAAGCGGTCGCTCCTGGCCTGTCGACGGGCACCATTCGCAATCAGCTGGCCCGGCTGCTCCTAAGGGGTGACAGTCCGGACAGGCCGGTGCACACGCTCTCCGGTGGCGAGCGTTTCCGGGTATCGCTCGCACGGCTGCTGCTGGCCGAGCCGCCTGCACAGCTACTGGTGCTGGACGAGCCCACCAACAACCTGGACATCGCCAGCGTCGAGCAGCTCGCAGAAGCGCTCGATGCGTACCGCGGCGCGCTCCTCGTGGTCAGCCACGACAACGCGTTCCTGGAACGCATCCGCGTCGACACGGTCCTGGAGCTGAACAGCAGGGGCCGGCTCTCAGGGAGTTACTAGCGACTTCTCAGCCCGTTCTCGGGGCGAGACCCGGCCGTCGGTCGTCTTACCTGTACTCGTGGGAAGGACGGACACGTGCATACAGGAACCGTCGAAGGAGTACGGGAGCTGCGCTACGCAGTGGACGCGGTCGTCGTACTCGCAGGCATCCCCGGCGCAGGCAAGAGCACGTTCCTGCGCCGGGTGTTCGCCGGAAGCCCCGTACGTGTCTACGACTCCGCGCACCTCCGCGAGCGCTGGATGCCCGTTCTCGGAGCACTCCCGTACGCGCTGTGGCGTCCCCTGGTGCACCTCATGTACTACGTGACGCTGCTGCGCTCCATGCGCCGCGGCCACGGCCCGATGGTGATCCATGACTGCGCCACCCGCCCGTGGGCGCGCCGCCTGATCGGATGGCGCGCGCGGCGTGCGGGTCTACCGCTGCACCTGATCCTCCTCGACGTACCAGGTGACGTAGCCCGCTCCGGGCAGTGGGCGCGCGGACGCGTCGTACGCAGAAGAAGTATGGAGACGCACTGCCGACGATGGCCGGACCTGGTGGCGACGGCCCGGAGCGACCCAGGCAGCGTCGTACCGGGGGCCGTGTCGGCGCTCGTCCTGACGCGAGGCGAGGCGAACCGGGTGCAGCACGTCAGGTTCGCCTGAGGCCTGGGTTGCGGACACCGCCGCGCGGGAACATTCCTGGTGTCCAGGCCGTCGTCGGAGCGGTCGCCGCCTCCCTGTACGCCGTCCCGGCGCAGGCCAAGGCACCGTCTCCGCGAAGGACCTCTCGTCGCTGCAACGCGACGGTGTCCAGGTCAATCGGAGCAACGGCGTCTTCAGACCGCTCCTGGCAGCCGGAGACGCGATCTACGGCGGGCAGTACCGCTGCTCGCTCGGCTTCAACGTCCAGAAGGCCGGGAGCTACTACTTCCTGACCGCGGGCCACGGCGGCAAGGTCACGGCGCTCAACGTCACCGTCCGGTACTCCAGCGGAGGCAAGGTCGGCGGGCTCATCCAGACCACGGTGTGTGCCGAGCCCGGTGACTCCGGAGGCCCGCTGTACGACGGTTCGAGGGCGCTCGGGTTGACGTCGGGCGGCAGTGGTGACTGCACCACGGGCGGTACGACGTTCTTCCAGCCCGTCACCGAAGCCGCGTCGGCGTACGGCGTGACGGTCTACTGATCGAAAACTGTCGGCGGCGCCTGATTGAGTGATTCCTCTCGATGGGGAGGAGTCAGGGATGAAGGTTCGGGTCGGGCGTGAGGTGCTGGCCGAGGCGGTCGGATGGGTGGCCCGTGGGCTGCCGAGCCGGCCGAGTGTGCCGATTCTCGCCGGGATGGTGGTCGACGCGGCGGACGGTCAGGTGACGCTGTCCGGGTTCGACTACGAGAGTTCGGCGCAGGTCAGCGTGCCGGCGGAGGTGGCCGACGAGGGACGGGCGCTGGTGTCCGGGCGGTTGCTGTCGGACATCTGCAAGAGCATGCCGCGCGACACGGTCGAGCTGACCGCGGAGACCGCGCGGGTCCAGGTGAGCAGCGGGGCCGCCCGGTTCGTCCTCCATACCCTCCCGCTCGACGAGTACCCGCCGCTCCCGGAGATCCCGGCGGCGAGCGGGCTGGTCGACGGCGACGTGTTCCAGCGCGCGGTGGCGCAGGTGATCAGCGCGGCCGGGCGGGACGACACGCTGCCGGTGTTCACCGGCATCCGGCTGGAGATCCGCGGGTCGACGGTCTCGCTGCTCGCCACCGACAGGTACCGGCTGGCCGTCCGGAGCTTCGAGTGGCAACCCGTCGACGCCGGCATCGAGGCGAACGCGCTCGTCCCGGCCAAGCGGCTGCTGGACATCGCGAAGGCGATGGCCGGTCACGAGGTCACGCTCGCGCTCGGTTCGACCCGCACAGGGGACGGGTTGATCGGGTTCGAGGGTGGCGGCCGGCACGCGACGAGCCGGCTGATCGACGGCGAGTTCCCGAAGGTCCGCGGCCTGATCCCGGCCGCGACCGCGATCACGTCGACGGTGACCGTCCAGACCGCGGCGCTGGTCGAGGTGGTGAAACGGGTGGCGCTGGTCGCCGAGCGGTCGGCGCCGGTCCGGCTGACGTTCGCGGACGGTACGGCGACGCTCGACGCCGGCAACGGCGAGGAGGCGCAAGCGTCGGAGTCCGTGGAGGTCTCGCTCACCGGCGACCCGGTGGTGACCGGGTTCAACGCCGGCTACCTGCTCGACGGCCTGTCCTCACTCGGTACGCCGGTCGCGCACTTCGCCTTCACCCAGCCGATCAAGCCGGCCAACCTGACCGGCCTGCAGTCCCCCGACGACGCGCCGACCGCCGACTCAGCGTACATCCTGATGCCGATGCGCCTGCCGACCTGATGTCAAACTGCCGCCACCGGCTCCGACCGAAGGGCAACGAGTCGAGGAGGAGCAGATGGAGTTCGAGCAGCACTGCGCACTGATCGTCGAGCAGGCCGAGTTGCTGGGCGCACACCTGACCACAGGCAAGGACCTCGGCCAGGCGGTGCCGTCCTGCCCCGGGTGGAACGTCGGTCAGCTGGTCCGGCACGTCGGCGGGGCGCACCGTGAGGCGACGGTGGTCGCGCGGACCGGTGTGGCACCGCCGGAGGACGAGTTCCGCGACCCGACGCACTGGTACGCCGACCCGGCCGACCGTACCGCCGACGCGGTCGACGAGCTCGCCGGGTGGATCGTCGACGGCGCGCGCGAGCTCGCCGACGCCCTCGCGCAGGCCGGTCCCGACGTACGGATCGAGATGCCGGTCGACGATCCGACCACCCGGTTCACCGCGCGGCGGATGACGCACGAGACCGTGATGCACCGCGCCGACGCGGCGCTGGCGCTCGGGATCCCCTACGAGCTGGCGCCGGACGTGGCAGCGGACGGGATCGACGAATGGATGGAGCTCGGCGCGCTGCCGTTCCATTTCGAGGTGCATCCGTGGATGCGTGAGCTCCTCGGCCCGGGGCGGACGCTGAAGTTCGCCGCGCCGGAGCAGGCGTGGGTCGTCGACCTGACCGGCGACGTGATCCGTTGGCGGCACAGCGACGAGCCGGCCGCGGTCACGGTCCGCGGCCCGGTCACCAACCTCCTGCTACACCTGTACAAACGCAGTACCGGCAAGACCGTCGCGGAGGGCGACACCGCCTTGCTCGACTACTACCTGGAGCGCGTCAGCTTTGGATGAGGAAGTGATCGCCCGGTACCTCGCGCGGCGGGACCCGGTCGAGCGGCCGGACCTCGTGGTGCTGATGGGCTCCGCCGTCATCGAGTCGGTCGAGGTCGCGGCCGAGGCCTGCCGCCGGTACGACGTCCCCGTCCTGGTCAGCGGCGGGATCGGGCACTCGACGCGGTACCTCGACGAGGCGGTACGGCGACGTGGGCTCGACGTCGCGACGGGACGGCCGGAGGCGCACGTGTTCCGGGACCTGCTCATCAGGTCCGGCGTCGACCGGGTGACCGTCGAGGACCGGTCCACCAACTGCGGCGAGAACGCCGAGTTCACCCGCCGCCTGATCGACACCCCGCAGACGTTGCTCCTGATCCAGGACCCGACGATGCAACGCCGTACGCATGCCTGCTTCGTCCGCTCGTTCGCCGACCTCCCGGGGACGACGCTGCTCAGCCACGCCCCGCTGATCCCGTGGATCGGCCCCGATCACGTCGGCGCCGGTCCGGGCGCTCCGGAAATCTGGTCGCGTGACCGCTTCCGGTCGCTGCTCGTCGGCGAGATCCACCGCCTGTCGCCCGACGGCTACGGACCCGACGGCCGGAACTTCATCGACCGCGTCGAGATCCCGCCCGAGGTCCTTGCCGCGTACAACCGTCTCCTCGCCGGGAACGTCATCCGGAGGTAGCACGACCGGATCGTTCTCAGGGCTGACGATCGGCGCTGAGTGCGTCGGCAGACTTCGGCTGTGGATTCCAGAGCGGGCAGGCTTCACGAGGTCGATCTGCTGCGCATCTGCGCGGCGGTGTCGGTGATGGCGTACCACTACCTGTTCTCGGCGTACGCCGGCGGGCTGAGCGGTCTGCACTTCCCGCACGTCGATGTGGTCGCGCGGTACGGGTACCTGGGCGTCGACCTGTTCTTCACGATCAGCGGCTTCGTCGTACTGCTCAGCGCGTGGAACCGGAGCCCGCGGTCGTTCGTGGTGTCGCGGGCGGTCCGGCTGTACCCGGCGTACTGGGTCGCCGTCACGCTCACCACGCTCGTGTCGGTCGGCTTCAGCCAAGGGCGGTTCCCGGTCTCGGTGCCGCAGTACCTGGCGAATCTCACCATGCTCAACTCGCTGCCGAACATCCAGAACGTCGACGTCGTCTACTGGACGTTGTGGGCCGAGCTCCGGTTCTACGCGATGATCCTGGTGCTGACCTGGCTCGGGATCACCGCGCGCCGGGTGACGGCGTTCTGCTGGGCGTGGCTGGCGGCGACCTTCGTGTTCGAGGCCGGGCTGTTGCCGCACGCCACCGATCTGGTGCTGAACACGCAGTTCGCGCACTACTTCATCGCCGGGATGGCGCTCTGCCTGATCCACCGGTACGGTCCGGCGCCGCAGACGGTGGCGATCGTCGCGATCTCGCTCGGCAACGCGGTCTACCGCGGCATCGGATTCGCGGACCGGGTCGGGATCCGGTACCACACCGAGATCCACCGGCCGATCGTGGTCGCGATCATCGTGGCGATCTTCGCGATCATGCTCGCGGTCGCGCTCAGGCTCACGCACCGCCTGGGCCGGCCGTGGTTCGCGGTGCTCGGCGCGCTCACGTACCCGCTCTATCTGGTGCATGCGCACATCGGCTTCATCATCTTCGAGGGCCTCGGCGACCAGATGAACCACGTCCTCCTGGTCGCCGCCACGATGCTGCTCATGGTCGGTGTTGCGGCCGTCCTGCACTACGGCGTGGAACGGCCGCTTGCACCGCGTCTGAAGCGCCTACTGACCAGACCGGCTCAGCTGGTGCCGAAGTAGTCCGCCAGCACTGCTGCCAGCGTCTCCGGCGGCACGGTGTGGAACGTACCGTCACGGCCTTCCGCTGTGCCTTGAGGCAGCGCGGCAGCGGTCTCTCGCACAGACCGCTGCAACCACTCCGGGCTGGCGTTGCTGTAGAGCCCTAGCGTCGGTACCTCGATCGACGCGAGCAGTTCGACCGGTACGGCGCTGTCGCGCATCTGCAGCCCGTCGTACACCAGTGTGGGCGCCATAGCCTCCAACCCGGCCCACATGGGTGTCTGGCGGATCTGTTCGACCATCTCGCGCGGCTGACCGACCGCTTCCACCATGAACAGCTCAGCCGCACCTCCTGGGTTCCCAGCAGCCACGTACTCCTCCAGGCGCTCTACGTACCGCTCGGGCTCCGGAGGCGCGCCGTCGACGCGGAACGGTGGTTCTACGACCGCTTGCTTCTCGAACGGTAGCCCTGCCTGCAGCAGCACCATGCTCCCCGAAGAGAACGCACACGCGTACTGAGCACCAGAAGCCGACCGTACGGCGTCCAGGTCCTCCCACTCGCACTCCACGGCGTACGGCGCGGTGTCACCGGAGTCACCGCGACCACGGCGGTCGTACGCGATCACCGTGAACGTGGACGACAGTGCCTCGGCGTACTCGGCGAAGTACGCGCGCCCCGTGAAGGCACCGGCGACCAGCACCAGCCCGGGCCCGCTACCGGTCACGTCGTACGCGATCTCGGTGCCGTCCTTCGAAACGACCTTCTCCATCAGCTAGCTCCTCTCTCTGACAGAACGTCGGACGAGGAGTCGCGATCACGACATGCTGTGATCCAGTTCACACCATTGCCGGGACGATCCCGGTTCATTACAGTTGGATTATGTATACGGGCGACTGCACACCGCATCCGGAGCGCTGATGCTGCTCCGCCAACTGGAGTACCTCGTCGCCCTCGCCCGGGAGAAGCACTTCGCCCGGGCCGCGGACGCCTGTTACGTCTCACAGCCGTCACTGTCCGCCGCGATCCGCAAGCTCGAGCAGGAGCTGGACGTGCCGATCGTACGGCGCGGCCGCCGGTTCGAGGGGCTGACGCCGGAGGGCGAACGGGTGCTGCTCTGGGCGCAGCGGATCCTCGCCGAGCAGGACGCGCTCCGGCACGAGCTGTCGATGTTGCGCGGCGGCCTGACCGGCACGCTCCGGCTCGGCGCGATCCCGACCGCGATGCCGGTCGTCTCGCTGCTCACCACCCCGTTCTGCGAGCGGCACCCGAACGCGCGGGTCACGCTGGAGTCGCTGTCGTCGCGCGACATCACCCACAAGCTGGCCGAGTTCGACCTGGACGTCGCGATGACGTACCTCGATGACGACACGCTCGGCCAGGTCCGCAAGACCCCGCTGTACGAGGAGCGGTACCTGCTGCTGACGCCGAAGCACACCGACCTCGCCGACCTACCGGTCGCGACCTGGGCGCAGGTCGCGGAACTGCCGCTGTGCCTCCTCTCCCCCGACATGCGCAACCGCCGGATCATGAACGGGTACTTCACCGACGACGGCGCCACCGCGAACCCGTCGATCGAGAGCGACACCGTGTCGGGCCTCTACAGCCACCTGCACGGCAACCACTGGTCGACGGTGATCTCGCACGCGTGGCTGCACATGTTCGGCGTACCGGACGGGATGCGCGTCGTACCGCTCAAGCGGCCGGCGAACGGGCCGCGGGTCGGGCTGGTGATCGCCGCGCGCAGTCCCGAGCCCGTGCAGGCGCGGGCGTTGCTCGACGTCGCGCGGCAGGCCGGCGTACAGAAAGCCCTCGACGATCTGCTCGACGTACATCTGATGGGTTCCGGCTATCTCGCGATAGCGAGCAAGTCTTTGACCGCCGAAGGCTGACCCGGCGATGGTGGAAATCCCTTCAGAACAAGGAGATTCCCCATCATGGCGAAGATTGTGTGCGTGCTGTACGACGACCCGGCCGCCGGCTACCCGACGTCGTACGCGCGCGACGGCATCCCCACGATCGAGCGGTATCCGGACGGCCAGACCGCGCCGTCACCGCAGACCGTCGACTTCACGCCGGGCACGCTGCTCGGGAGCGTGTCCGGCGAACTCGGGCTGCGGAGCTTCCTGGAGAGCCAGGGGCACACACTCGTCGTCCTCTCCGACAAGGAGGCCGCGCTCGACCGCGAACTGCCCGACACCGATGTCGTGATCTCCCAGCCGTTCTGGCCGGCGTACCTCACCGCGGAGCGGATCGCGAAGGCACCGAAGCTCAAGCTCGCGATCACCGCCGGGATCGGCTCCGACCACGTCGACCTGGACGCAGCGATCGCGCACGGGGTCACGGTTGCCGAGGTCACCTATTCGAACAGCATCAGCGTCGCCGAGCACGTCGTGATGATGATCCTCGGCCTGGTCCGGAACTACCTGCCGTCCCACCAGGTCGTCCTCGACGGCGGCTGGAACATCGCGGACTGCGTGGCACGCTCGTACGACCTCGAAGGCATGCACGTCGGTGCGGTCGCGGCCGGACGGATCGGTACGGCGGTACTCCGGCGGCTGGCGCCGTTCGACGTACACCTGCACTACACCGACCGGCACCGGCTGCCGGAGTCGGTCGAGCGGGAGCTCGGGCTGACGTTCCACCCGAGCGCGGCCGACATGGCGCCGTACTGCGATGTCGTGACGATCAACGCTCCACTGCACCCGGAGACCGAGGGGCTGTTCGGGGACGAGCTGCTCGCGACGATGAAGCGCGGCGCGTACCTGATCAACACCGCACGGGCGAAGATTGCCGATCGGGACGCGATCGTGCGCGCACTGGAGAGCGGACAGCTGGCCGGGTACGCCGGTGACGTCTGGTACCCGCAGCCGGCGCCCGCGGACCACCCGTGGCGGAGCATGCCGCACCACGGGATGACGCCGCACATCTCCGGGTCGACGCTGTCCGCGCAGGCCCGGTACGCCGCGGGGACCCGGGAGATCCTCGAGGCATGGCTGAGCGGTACGCCGATCCGCGACGACTATCTGATCGTCGACAAGGGGCAGTTGGCCGGCGCCGGGGCGCACTCGTACTCGGCGAGGGTGTAAGCGGGATCACGTGAGACGTGGGCATAACCGGTGAGTACGGCTGGTTCAATGTATACAGAAGCCAGAATTCAAAGAGAGGTGGACATGATCTTCACGCGTAGGTTCGGGGCGCTGGCGGCGCGGCCGCGATTCCCGGATGCCCCGGAGTTGCGGGAGCTGGACAAGCCGGTGGACCTCGACGCGGAACTCGCCGCGTTGACCGGCGAGCCGGGTCGCGCCGCGCACGACGACGACCACCGGAACGCCGGCGAGTCGGCCGCCTGAGCCCCGGCGTACCGAATAGCTGTATGTCAGGTCATGGCACTTGGTAGACTGTCTACCAAGTGCCATCACTGTAGGACCGGAAGGGACCTCATGACGACGATCAGTGCGGGGCCAGGCGCGGGTGCGGAACCGGCGGGCGCGCGGCACGTCAAGCGGCCGCAGCCGTTGCGCGAGTCGGTGTACGAGGCCCTCACCGAGATGATCATCGACGGCACCCTGGAACGCGGCCGGCACCTCGTCGAGGTCGAGCTCGCCGAACTGCTGGGCGTCTCCCGCCAGCCGGTCCGCGAGGCCCTGCAGCGGCTGAACAACGAGGGCTGGGTGGACCTGCGCCCCGGGTTCGGCGCGATGGTGCACGTACCCGCCGAGGACGAGGTCGACCAGCTGCTCGCGGCCCGCGCCGCCCTCGAGTCCGAGTCCGCGCGCCTCGCCGCCCGGCACGCGTCCAAGGACGACGTCGCCAGGCTCCGCGACCTGTGCAAGGTCGGCACGGCGTACCAGGAGGCCGGCGACATCGACGGCACCGTCCGTACGAACGGCGAACTCCACAGCCTGATCACCGAGATGTCCGGCAACCGCTTCCTCGTCGACTTCGCCGCCCAGGTCGACCGCCGGGTCCGCTGGTACTACACGCCGCTCGCGCCGGTGCGCGGCGCCGCGTCCTGGCGCGAACACAACCGCCTCGTCAAAGCCATCAGCGAAGGCGACGAGGACAAAGCCGCCCAGATCATGCGCGAACACACCGAACACACCCGCAAGGCCTACCACGACCTCCAGTCCGCCACCCCCACCCCCGAGCCCACGACCCCTGCCCAGAAGCGCCGCCGCCGCACCTGACCCGCAGCCGCGCTTCGGCGTAGTACCCCGGACCGCCAGCCCATCACAATCGCGACACCTGCGCCGTCTCAGGCGGCGACATCCCCGCAGGCGCACATTGTGATGGCCTGGACGTCCACCCGACGCCGCTAGCTGACCTGTACTTCGTACCTGACGAGACACTCAGCGATCCGGAAGCCGTGGCGTAGGTAGAGCTCGTGGGCGCGCGTTGGGCTCTCGCCGTCGACGGTCAGGTGCAGGTGGAGTCCTCGGGAGCGGTGCAGCACAGTGCCAAGCAGCGCCGTGCAGACCCCATGCCCGCGCCAACTGACTCCGTCGTGGGGCATGTCGTCCGGGCCGCAGTACTCGAGCGGTGCCACCAGTTCGGGTTCGTGATCGGGCCAGCTGATTCCGTCGTGGGACATCGTCCAGACCGGGTAGGCGCGCTTGAAGCGCGCGTCCCGCACACTCTCGCCGGCAGGCAGCCCGATCTGCAGGACCTCCACCCCCGGAGTCGCCCTCGCCAGCCGAACCAATTGGTCGGCCGCTTCGTCATTACCTCCACGCACCCACCACGCGCCGTACCCACGCCGCCTCCCGTCCGCCGGCGGCAGAACCGCAACGGCGGCGTCGCCGGCCGCGCCGATGTCGACCCGCCAGCTCCGCAGAAAACCCGGCACCACATCAACGTCAACCCCTGCGAGCGCCGCGAGCGCCTCCGCATCCGCAGCAGTCGCAAGACGCCACCCGTTGCCCATACCCCGCACCATCCCACACCCGCAGGCAGCGCGGGACGGCTCAGCCTCTCAACCCACGCCGGCGCGATCACGCCCACCGCCAGACGCCCTCCCGCCGAAGGCGGCAGCGGAGCGGTGTGTGTGAAGCGCCCGCCCGCACCCGTGGGAGTGCGGGCGGGTGGTCAGCTTTTGCGTTCGGTGGCGGCTTTGCGGGCCTGGAGGGTGGTGGAGAGGTGGTGGTACTGGGTCACAGTGCGGTTGGCGTAGTGGTTGTGGTTGAGGATTCGGGGCCACCAGAGGCGGGCTATCTGGTCGTGCATCCAGAGGAAGCCGATCGCGAAGCCCATGCTGATCAGTGCCCGGAACGCCAGGAACTTCCAGACGTCGGCAGGAAGGCCGGGCGTGCCGGTCACCAGCCACACGTTGGTGATCCCGTGGACCAGCAGCGCGAGTGGGAACGCGATCACCCAGTAGACCGCCGCCGGGGCGAACACCCCGGCGGGGACTTTGCCGAGGGCAACGAGTACGGCGTACCCGGAGCCGAACAGGATGAGCGGTACGGCGAGCCCGAGGCCGCTGAGGATCGACCAGCCGGCGGGCCGGCCGGCGAACGCGGCCAATCCGCCGGCGACGAGCCCCGCGGCGGCGCCGACCGAGGCGGCCGGGACGCAGTACTCCGCAAGCTCTTTCATGTCAGCCCACTGCCACGCCGAAGCGGAACAGGCAGTAGAACAGCATGCCGAGGTAGAACACCGCGCCGAACCCGATGATCACGTTCCGCACCGGGCCGGGCCGGATCTTCTTCGGCAGCAGCCTGTTGTTGGTGAGCAGCAGCACGATGCAGTACGCACCCATCGCGAACGTCGACAGGAACGCCAGCGTGTCGAGGATCCCCGCCGGACCGTCGGCCGGCCCGAACAACAGGATCAGGATCCCGAACAGGATCACGCCCCACAGGAACCCGGCGTACAGCCGCGACATCGAGAACCGTTTCGCGCCGGGCACGAAGTAGTACGTCATGTCCGCCTGGCCGCGGGAGAACGAGTCGAACAGCCCGAGGGTCGCGTTCAGCCCGATCAGTGCGATGAAGGCGAAGAACAACGTGCCGAGGATCGGCGAACCGGCGGACGCGAACGAGTCCGACATCGCCTTCAGTGCCGCCTCCCGGTCACCGCCCTCGATCAGCGTGCCGACGTTCGGGTTCTCCCGGGCCGCCGACATCGCCAGCACCGTGAACGAGATCGTGACCAGCATCGTGATCCCCCAGAACAGCAGGATCGCGTCGAACGTCACCCACTTGCGCCAGCCCTTCCACTTCGCCATCTCGGCCGGGTCCTCGGTATCGAACATGAACCCGCGCGACGGCATCGACTCGGCCTCCTCCGAAGCGGAGGCCCGCAGCCCGCGGATCTTCGGGATGTGCGCGCCCATGCCGGCGCCGCTGTCGCGCAGCTGCAGCGTGTACCACATCTGCTGCATCCCGGACGGCCCGGCGAACGCGATCGAGCCGACCACGACCGGGAACCAGGTCGACGTCATCGCCTCGTGCGGGAAGAACCCGAACGCGAACATCCCGCTCAGGGTCCGGCCGAGGTCGTCCCAGCTGCCGACGATCGCCGCGATCACCGACGTACCGACGACCAGCATCCCGATCAGGATGCCGAGCAGCTTCTCCAGGAAGTTGTAGATCACCGACAGCAGACTGAACAGCACACCCACGAACACCAGAGCCACGCACGCGGTGACCTGCCAGGGGATGCCGGTGATCTCCTCGAACGCGGCCGCGCCGGCGGACAGATGGCCCGGCCACATGTAGATCAGGATCGCCGCCGCGTAGAAGAACCACATCAGCGGTTTGAAGATCCGGGCCGCGCCGAAGAAGATGCTCTCCCCGGTGGCCATCGCGTATCGCGCCACCTCCAGCAGCACGAACGCCTGCAGCGTGACGCCGACCATGAACAACCAGCGGATGTCCGGCCCGAACACCAGGACGAGCCGGGGCCACATGTACGACTCCCCCATGCCGACCCCCAGCGCGACCAGGAACACGGTCGGGCCGAGGATGTGCATCGAGGGCGGTGCGTCCGGAAGTTTCCGAATCGGCATCGGTTCGAGTCGGCCGGCCTTCCAGACCTTCTCGGTGACGGCCGCCGGCTCTTCGGGTACTTCTGAGGTCTTGCTCGTGACGTCCAAGGCGGACTCCTTAGTTCGACGCCAACTAGCGGTTGTTCCCCCGCGGACTGTTTCCTCCAATCAGAGCGGGCCGGCGTTGCGGGCCCAGCGGTACTTCGCACCGAGGACCTGGACCGGGGTCTCGGTGGTGTAGGGGTAGGCGACGACGCCGTGGTCGAACAGGTACCGCGCGGCCTCCTCGACCTCGACGTCACCGGACAGCGACGCGACCACGGGCTTGTCGATCCCCTTCGCCCGGAACTCCTCGACCACCTCCGCAACGAGGTGGGCGAACACCATCGGCGGCGTGACGATCGTGTGCCAGTAGCCCAGGATCAGCGAGTGGATGCGCTCGTCGGACAGCCCGAGCGCGATCGTGTTCCGGTACGTCGAGGGTGGTTCGCCGCCGGTGATGTCGACCGGGTTGCCGGCCGCGCCGAACGGCGGGATGAACTTCCGGAACGCTGCGTCCAGGTCCGGCGGGATGTCCATCAGTGTGAGGCCCGCGTCCACGCAGGCGTCCGAGAGCAGTACGCCGGACCCGCCCGCGCCGGTGATGATGACGACGTTCTCGCCCTTCGGCGTCGGCAGCAGCGGGATCCCGCGGGCGTACTGGAGCATCTCGTTCAGCCCCGGCGCCCGGACCACGCCGCTCTGCTTCAGGATGTCGTCGTACACCTTGTCGTCGCCGGCCAGCGCGCCGGTGTGCGAGCTGGCGGCCCGCGCGCCCAGGGCCGTGCGGCCGGCCTTCAGGACGACGACCGGCTTCCGCTTCGACACCCGGGCCGCCGTCTCGGCGAAGGCCCGGCCGTCCTTCAGGTCCTCAAGGTGCATGGCGATCAGGTTGGTGTTGTCGTCGCTCTCGAAGAACGTCAGGAGGTCATCCTCGTCGATATCGGCCTTGTTGCCTACCCCAACGATCGCGGAAACTCCCATCCGGCTGGAGCGGCTGAAGCCGAGGATCGCCATCCCGATGCCGCCACTCTGTGACGAGAGTGCAACACTTCCCTGCACGTCGTACGGTGTGCAGAACGTCGCGCACAGGTTCTCCGGCAGGTAGTAGTAGCCGTAGATGTTCGGGCCGAGGATCCGCACGTTGTGCTTGCGGGCGATCGCGACGACCTCGTCCTGGAGCTCCTGCTCGCCGGTCTCGGCGAACCCGGACGGAATCAGGATCGCGCCCGCGACGCCCTTCTGACCGCACTGCTCGAGCGCCGCGCCGACGAACTTGGCCGGTACGGCGAACACCGCGACGTCGACGTCGCTCGGTACGTCCAGGATCGACGGGAACGCCTTGCGCCCGAGGACCTCGCCGCCGCGCGGGTTGACCGGGTAGATGTCGCCGGCGTACCCGCCGTTGACCAGGTTCTTCATCACCGAGTTGCCGATCTTGCCGTCCTCGTTGGACGCCCCGATGACCGCGACCGCGCTCGGCCGCATGATCCGGGTCATCGCGGTCAGGATCTGCTCGGAGCTGTACCGCTCGACCGGCTTGCCGGCCTCGGCGTCGACGATGATCCGGAAGTCGACTGCGGTGGCGCCGTCCGGCCCGGCGAGCACCGGGTTCAGGTCCACCTCGGCGAACTGCGGGAAGTCCGTGACCAGGTCGGACAGTCGCTTGATCAGATTGCCGACGAGCTGCTTGTCGACGGGCCGCGCGCCGCGGACGCCCTCGAGCATCTCGTGCGCCTCGATCCCGTCGACCATCGCCCGGGCCTCGGCGTCGGTCAGCGGCGCCAGCCGGAACGTGACGTCCTTCAGCACCTCGACGAGTACGCCGCCGAGCCCGAACGCGACGATCTTGCCGAACGTCGGATCGGTGACCGCGCCGACGATCACCTCCTGCACGTCGCCGCCGGTGGCGAGCATCTGCTGCACCTGGACGCCGACGATGTCCGCGTCAGGTTTGTAGGCCTTCGCATTGTCGACAATCTGCTGAAAGACCTGCCGGGCGGCGTCCGCGGAGTCGACCCCGACCACCACCCCGCCGGCCTCGGTCTTGTGCAGGATGTCCGTCGACACGATCTTCAGTACGACCGGGAACCCGATCGCGGCGGCCAGAGCGGCAGCCCCGTCGGCCGTCGTGGCCAGTCCCTCGCCCGGCGTCGGGATGCCGTACGCGTCCGCGACCAGCTTCGCCTCGGGCGCGCTCAGCGACGTACGGCCGTCGGCCAGCGCCTGGTCGAGGACGGTCCGGACTGCTGCCTTGTCGTATGTCATCTGCTCTCCCACGTCAGATCACGCCCGCGGTCTTCAGTTCGTCGAGCTCGGCCGCGGAGATCCCGAGCGAGCCGTAGATGGCGGAGTTGTGTTCGCCGAGACCCGGCGAGGTCTGTACCTCGACCGGCGAGTCGGACAGCTTGATCGGGCAGCCGACCGTTTTGAAGGTGCCGCGCTGCGGGTGCTCGACCTCGACCACCGCGCCGAGGTCGGCGAGGGTCTCGTCGGCGATCAGTTCGGCGGTCGACATGATCGGCCCGCACGGCACGTTCAGCGCGTTCAGCTTGTCCATCACCTCGAACTTGGTGTGCTGCTCGGTCCACTGCTCGATCAGCGCGAACATCTTGTCGAGCTTGTCCAGCCGCGCGGCCGGCGTCGCCCAGTCCGGGTCCTCGGCCAGCTCCGGCTTGCCGATCAGCTGCGCGATCGGCGCCCACCCGGGCGGCTGGACGATCACGTAGATGTAGTCGTTCGGCCCGCCCGGCGCGCAACGTAGCGCCCAGCCGGGCTGACCGCCGCCGGACGCGTTCCCGGACCGCGGCACCTCACCGTTGAAGTAGTCGTTCGGGTACTCGCGCAGCGGACCGTGCGTGAGCCGCTGCTGGTCGCGGAGCTTCACCCGGGTCAGGTTCAGCACGGCCTCCTGCATGGCCACGGTGACTCGCTGGCCCTTACCGGTCTGCGTCCGCTGGAAAAGGGCCGCCAGGATGCCCGCCACCAGGTGGATCCCGGTGCCGGAGTCGCCGATCTGCGCGCCGGTCGCGGTCGGCGGCCCGTCCTCGAACCCCGTCGTACTCATCGCGCCGCCCATCGCCTGGGCGACCACCTCGTACGCCTTGAAGTTCTCGTACCGGCCAGGCCCGAAGCCCTTGATCGACGCGTAGATCAAGGCCGGGTTGAGCTCCTGCAGGCGTTCCCACGTGAAGCCCATCCGGTCGATCGCGCCGGGCGCGAAGTTCTCCACCAGGACGTCGGAGTTCCGCACCAGGTCGGTGAAGATCTCCTTGCCGCGGCCGGACTTCAGGTTCAGCGTGATGCTGCGCTTGTTGCAGTTCAGCATCGTGAAGTACAGGCTGTCGACGTCCGGCAGATCGCGCAGCTGCTGGCGGGTGATGTCGCCGGTCGGTGCCTCCAGCTTGATCACGTCCGCGCCGAGCCAGGCGAGGAGCTGGGTGCAGGACGGGCCGGACTGCACGTGGGTCATGTCGAGAACACGGACACCTTCGAGGGCCTTGCTCATGCTGGGTCCCCTTTACTTGTACATGGTCTGGTTCATGGTTCCGGGGGCGTACGCGTCTGGATCGACCCAGACGTTGATCAGCGAGGGCAGTCCGGACTCGCGGGCGCGGAGCAGCGCGGGCCCGATGTCCTTCGGGTCGCGGACCTCCTCGCCGTACCCGCCGAGCATCCGGGCGAACTCGTCGTACCTGACGTCGCCGAGGGTGTTGCCGACCCGGCCACGGTCCTTGCCGTACTTCGCTTCCTGGCCGTAGCGGATCTGGTTCATCGACGAGTTGTTGCCGACGACACCGACGAACTGGAGGTTGTAGCGGACCAGCGTCTCGAAGTCCCACCCGGTCAGCGAGAACGCGCCGTCGCCGAACAGCGCGACCACTTCCTTGTCCGGCCGCGCGTACTTCGCCGCGAGTACGAACGGGATGCCGACGCCGAGCGTTCCGAGCGGACCCGGGTCCATCCAGTGGCCGGGCGACTTCGGCTGCACGACGCCGCCGGAGAACGTGACGATGTCGCCGCCGTCGCCGATGTAGATCGAGTCCTCGGTGAGGAACTCGTTGATCTCGTGCGCGAGCCGCAGCGGGTGGATCGGGTTCGCGTCGGACAGCTGCCGCGGGAGGCGCTTCTGGTACGCCGCGTCCTCCTCGGCGCGGAGCTCCGCGAACCAGGCCTTGCGGTCGGTCTTCCGCAGCCGGCCCGACGCCGCCTGGGTGACCGCCGCGAGGATCGCGCCCGGGTCGCCGACCAGGCCGAGGTCGATGTCGCGGTTCTTGCCGACGGTGCGGTAGTCGAGGTCGATCTGTACGACGGTGGCGCTCTTCGGGAGCCGGCGCCCGTACCCCATCCGGAAGTCGAACGGCGTACCGACGATCAGGATCAGGTCCGCGTTGTTGAACCCGTACCGCCGCGACAGGTGGAAGTGGTGCGGGTCGCCGGGCGGCAGCGTGCCGCGGGCCGAACCGTTCATGAACGCGGGGATGTCGAGGGTACGGACGAAGTCGATCGCCGCGTCGCTGCCGCGGGAGGTCCAGACCTGGGACCCGAGCAGTACGACGGGCTTCTCGGCGCGGACCAGCAGATCCGCGAGGGCCTCGACGTTCGCCGGGTCGCCGATGCTCTTCGTCGACGCGCGGTAGTGGCCGGCCTCGGGGACCGTCGCGGAGTCGACCGGGACCGAGTTGTCCAGGATGTCGCGCGGGATCTCCAGGAATGACGGGCCGGGCGCGCCGTTGTAGCACTCGCGGAACGCCATCGACACCATGTCCGCGGCCCGCGCGGTGTGCGGCACGGTCGCCGCGAACTTCGTGATCGGCGTCATCATGTCGACGTGCGGCAGGTCCTGCAGGGACCCCATCTTGTGCTGGTTCAGCGCGCCCTGGCCGCCGATCAGCAGCATCGGGGACTCGGCGCGGAACGCGTTCGCGACGCCGGTCACCGCGTCCGTCGTACCGGGACCGGCGGTGACGACCGCGCAGCCGGGCTTGCCGGTGACGCGGGCGTACCCGTCGGCCGCGTGCGCGGCGACCTGCTCGTGCCGGACGTCCACGACCGCGATTCCCTCGTCGACGCAGCCGTCGTAGATGTCGATGATGTGACCGCCGCAGAGCGTGAAGATCACGTCGATTCCCTCGGCCTTCAAGGCCTTCGCGACGAGGTGACCACCGGAGATCGTCTCCGGCTCTGTGCCTTGCGGGACGTGGGCGGCGGGCTGGGTCTCCGACACTGTCTGCGCCATCTGCGGTCATCTCCTCGGAAGGCCGGCGTGCGGCTTGTGTGTAGATTGCATACCGTATGGTGTAGTCGTAGTCTTAACCCAGTACGTGGCGGTTGTCCAGAGCTCGGGACCAGGAGGCTGTGATGACGATTTCCGACGAACTCGAGCGCACCCGGACCGCACTGGTCGCACTGGAGAAATCCCTTGTGGCATTGAGGAATCGACTCGGTTCACACCTTGACGTACTGCGACTTCTGGACGACCTCGAGCGTTGCGCGGCCGACCTGCGGCGATTGGAGCAGCAGGTCGGCGTACGGCGTGGGCCGCACGAGTTGGTGGTCATCCCGGACGACGACTACGCCCTGGACTTCTGGGCCGAGGCGGAACAGGAAGGCCTTGGCCGTACGGCGCCGTGAATCACCAGGCACTGCCTGAGCAACTGCCGCAACCGCCGGTCACCGTCGGGCGCACGCGCAATGATTCCCACCGCTTCAGCAACTTGCTCGGTGGCGACAAAGCTCCGATACCACCCAACCCGCACACCCACCGCCAACCACCACCGCGCCACTCCTCCAGGGCCTTCCCCACTCCCCAGCAACTGCAACGCGACCCGCCGAGCAGCCTTCAACCTCCGCCACTCATCCGCCACAACCAACTCCCCACCTCGCGCCCGCTCGGTCATACGACCGTCGCGCGCCCGGTCAGACGTACAACCGTCGCCGCTCGCCGCCCACGCGGCCATCGCGCGCTCGCCGGCCGACCGTCCGCTCGTCAGGCAATCGTCGCCCGGAGCGCCCTCACGCAGAGCCCGCTCACCCGGAGCCCGCTGAGCCGGAGCCCGCTCACTCGGAGCCTGCTCGAGCGCCGCATCACCCGCCACCAACCCACCCGGCGGCACCCCACCCCCCAGCCCTTCCCCCCGCAGCACCCCACCCGCCAACCCTTCCCCCGGCAGCACCCCACCCGCCAACCCTTCCCCCGGCAGCACCCCACCCGCCAGCCCTTCCCCCGGCAGCACCCCACCCACCAGCCCTTCCCCCGGCAGCACCCCACCCACCAGCCCTTCCCCCGGCAGCACCCCACCTGTCAGCCCTTCCCCCGGCAGCACCCCACCTGTCAGCTCCTCTCCCGGCGGCACCCCAGCTGTCAGCTCCTCTCCCGGCAGCACCCCACCTGTTAGTTGTTCGGTGGTTGCCAAGGCGGTGGAGGTGCAGAGGGCTACCAGGCGGGCTGTGGGTTCGACGCCGGGGGTGTTGGTGTTGAGGAAGTGGGGAGCGAGCGGCAGGAGAAGGTGGCGGGCGGAAGGGGTGGTGTGGTCGTGGGTGGCGCGGGCGGCGGCGCTGAGGACTGGATGGACGGTCGACGGATGGTCGGTCCACGGTTCTCGAGCCAGCCGGGACACCAGCTCCATCAAACACGGACCCGAGCGCGGGATCTTCGCGTAGCCGCTCACTCGCCGACCACCGGCGTACCCAATTGGGGACGCACCGGAAGCGCCGGCCGACCGGGCTGCCTGAGGAGACGAACACTCAGCGCCGTCAGCACGCCGAGCAAACCCGCGCCAAGGAACAAAGGCCGGTACCCAACCACGCTCACCAAGGACGCTGCGACCCCGATCCCCAACAACCCACCAACAGCCTTGGCGGAGTAGAGAATCGCCTGGTTCTGCAGCAGGCTGTTCTCGCCGAAGAACTCCAGCACCAGGTTCGCCATGATCGCGTAGAACGCCCCACCACCGAGCCCGGCGAACATCGCACACACCACGTACACCCAGCCGGCCTGAGCCACCACCAGCCCGATGTGCGCGAACCCCTCGACCATCAACACGGCCGCCAACACCCGCCGCCGACCGAACCGGTCCGACAAACTCCCCGCCGCCGACCGCCCGAGCCCGTTGACGGCGGCCAGCATCCCCGCCGCCACAGCAGCGGTCGCGAACGCATGCCCGGACCGCACCGCGTAACTCACCACGAACGCGATCCCGAACAACGACAGCGCCGTACTGATTGCCAACAGCAACCACATCAACGGCAGCGCCCCGGTCCGCATCGCCTCACCCGGACGGTACTGGCGAACGGCCGGCGCGTTATGCGGAATGCTGCGGTTGAGCTTCCGGTCGATCGCCCACGCCTGGGCGTCGAGCTCCGCCGGCCACCAATGCCGTGGCGGATCCGTCAGCAACCCACCCGCGACCAGCACCACCAGCAGCGCCACCGCGGCCGTCAGGTCGTAGACAATCCGCTCGCCGGCGATCGGCAACAGCGCGATGCTCGGTACGGCACCCACCGCGAACCCGCCGGTGACGAACCCGATGGTCGCGGTCCGCCGCTCCGGGAACCAGCGCGCCGACGTCGTGATGCAGGCGGCGTACACGATCCCCGCTCCCATACCGCCGAGCAGCGAGTAGCCGACGAGTACGGCGGCATAGCTGTGCACATGCGCCAACGTGACGAGCCCGGCCACCGCGAGCACCCCGCCGGCGACGACGAGCCGCGCCGGGGTCAGGCGGCGTACGCGATGCACCCAGGCGGCCGGTACGGCGACCAGCGCCTGGCAGGCGACGAAGAGCGCGAGCAACCAGAGCGTGCGAGCGGTACCCCACCCCCGGCCGGACTCCAGCCCGAGCGCCGCCGTACCGAACGAGTACTGCAGTGGGCTGATCGCGACCATGCAGGCCCAGGCGGCCCACAGTTGCCACCGGCGCGGGTGTCCGGTCAGCTCGCGGGCGTCCTCACCGATCCGGTACCGCCGGCCGTAGACGTCACGCACATCCCGGGGCGTGGAAATCATGTCGCCTCCTGACTACTGCATACCGTATTTGATCTACATACGATCTGTGGTACCTCTCCGGCCGCGGCATGTCCAGGCCTGGACGCTCTTGTGACGAGATTGCATACCGCATACAGTCGTCGCCAGACACTCTCAGGGAGGCTGATGTGGACCTGATGGAGTACCAGGCCAAGGAGCTGTTCGCCCGGCACGGCGTCCCGGTGACGCTCGGCCGGGTGATCGACGACCCGGCCGCCGCCGCGGACGCGGCCCGCGAGCTCGGCGGGCGCGTCGTGGTCAAGGCGCAGGTGAAGGCGGGCGGCCGCGGCAAGGCAGGCGGCGTGCGACTCGCCGCCACCCCGGAGGAGGCGCACACGGTGGCTGCCGAGATCCTCGGGATGGACATCAAGGGGCACACCGTACGGCGCGTGCTCATGGCGCCGGCCGCGGACATCGCCGAGGAGTACTACCTCTCGTTCCTGGTCGACCGCGCGAACCGCGAGTACCTCTGTATCGCGAGCACCGAGGGCGGCGTGGAGATCGAGGAGGTCGCCCGTACCAGCCCGGACGCGATCGCGAAGGTCGGGATCGACCCGATCGCCGGCGTCGACGAGGCCAAGGCCGCGGAGATCGTCACGGCGGCAGGCTTTCCGGCCGGCGCGGCAACCGTCGTACGACGGCTGTGGGACGTCTTCGTCGCCGAGGACGCCTCGCTCGTCGAGGTGAACCCGCTGGTGAAGCTCGCGGACGGATCGCTCGAAGCCCTTGACGGCAAGGTCACGCTCGACGAGAACGCGGCGTACCGGCACCCGGAGCAGGCGTCGTACGACGACAAGTCAGCGGCGGACCCGCTCGAGGCCGCGGCGCATGCGAAAGGCCTGAACTACGTGAAGCTCGACGGTTCGGTCGGGATCATCGGCAACGGGGCCGGGCTGGTCATGTCGACGCTCGACGTGGTCGCGTACGCGGGTCAGCAGTACGGCGTGAAGCCGGCCAACTTCCTCGACATCGGCGGCGGCGCGAGCGCCGAGGTGATGGCGAACGGGCTCGGGATCATCCTGTCGGACCCGCAGGTGAAGAGCGTGTTCGTGAACGTCTTCGGCGGGATCACCGCTTGTGACGCGGTCGCGAACGGGATCGTGCAGGCGCTGGCCGTGCTCGGCCGGAAGGCCGACAAGCCGCTTGTGGTCCGGCTGGACGGCAACAACGTCGACGAAGGCCGCAAGATCCTTGCCCAGGCCAACCATCCGCTGGTGACCGTGGTCGGCACCATGGACGGCGCCGCCGAGCTGGCCGCCCAGAAGGGAGCGTAGTGAGATGGCGATCTTCCTGACCGAGAAGAGCCGTGTCCTGGTGCAGGGGATGACCGGGGCCGAGGGCCAGAAGCACACCAGCCGGATGCTTGCCGCCGGGACCACCGTGGTCGGCGGGGTCACGCCGGGCAAGGGTGGGCAGTCGGTGGACTTCGCGAAGTGTTCGGTGCCGGTGTACGGGTCCTGTGTGGATGCGGTGCGGGCGGCGGATGCCGATGTGTCGGTGGTGTTCGTGCCGCCGCGGTTCACGAAGGCGGCGGTGATCGAGGCCGTCGATGCGGCCGTTCCGTTGGTCGTGGTGATCACCGAGGGGGTGCCGGTGCACGACACGGCTGAGTTCTTTGCCTATGCGCAGGCGAACGGGACGCGGGTGATCGGTCCGAACTGCCCGGGGATCATCAGCCCGGGACGGTCGAACGCCGGGATCATTCCGGCGGACATCGCGGGGGCTGGGCGGCTCGGGCTGGTGAGCAAGTCCGGGACGCTGACGTACCAGATGATGTACGAGCTCCAGGAGTTCGGGTTCTCGACCGCGATCGGGATCGGCGGCGACCCGATCATCGGGACCACGCACATCGACGCGCTGCAGGCGTTCCAGGACGACCCGGACACCGACGCGATCGTGATGATCGGTGAGATCGGCGGCGACGCCGAGGAGCGGGCGGCCGCGTTCATCAAGGAGAACGTGACCAAGCCGGTCGTCGGGTACGTCGCGGGCTTCACCGCGCCGGAGGGCAAGACCATGGGTCACGCCGGCGCGATCGTCTCCGGCTCCTCCGGAACCGCGACCGCGAAACAGCAGGCCCTCGAAGCAGCCGGCGTCCACGTAGGCAGAACCCCCACCGAAACCGCCAACCTGATGCGCACGATCCTCACGGCGAACTGATGCGCTGACCTGGTGTGGGCGGGGTTCTAGGTCGGGGTGGCGGTGCTGTTGCGGAGGATGAGGGTGGTGGGGACGGCGTACGGGGCGTGGTGGTGGGTGGTGGCGTGGAGTTCGGCGAGGAGGGTGTCTACGCTGCGGCGGCCGAGGTCGGTGAAGGCTTGACGAATGGTGGTGAGCGGCGGCCAGAACTGGGCCGCCTCCTCCATGTCGTCGAACCCGACCACGCTGACGTCGCCCGGCACGGACCGCCCGTGCGCATGCAAGGCCCGTAGTACACCCAGCGCCATCTGATCATTGGCGACGAAGATCGCGGTCACGTCCGGGTCCGCCGCGAGCCGGCACCCGGCCTCGTACCCGGACGCCGACGACCAGTCCCCGAACAGCGCCGCCGGTACGTCGCAGCCGCGGTCGCGGAGCGTCTGCTCCCAGGACCGCCGCCGCTGGTCGGCCGCGAACGACGACGACGGCCCGGCCACATGCCAGACCGTCCGGTGCCCCAGCTCGAGCAGATGCTCCGTCGCGAGCCGAGCACCCTGCGCCTGATCGGTGTCGACAACCGGATGGTCGTAGTGCGCACCGGCATGCACAATCACCACCGGCAGCCCAACAGGCACCTGCATTTCCTCCAGCACCTGCGCCTCGATCATCATGATCACCCCGTCCACCGCCTGCTCCCCCAGCCTGGTGAACGCGTCCGCGACCGCCTGGCGGCTGACCGCGAGCACCGGCATCAGGTTGACGGAGTACCCGCGCGCGGTGGCGGCGGTGGCGATCGCGTCCAGCGTTCGCGTCGTACCGAACGTCGAGAGCTCGAAGACGATCACCCCGATGCTGCGGAACTCGCCGCTGCGCAAGGCCCTCGCGGCACCGTTCGGGCGATAACCGAGCTGCCGCATCGCGTCCTTCACCCGCGCACGAGTGAGGTCGTCGACGTTCTGCCGCCCGTTCGCGACCCGCGAGACGGTCTGCCCGGACACCCCGGCCAGTCGCGCGACGTCCGCCATCGACGGACCCCGCCGCCGTCTCCCTGGCCTTCCCTCCACCCCGGCACCTCCCGTGGGCAGGAGTCTAGACATGTTTGCGTCAACACGGCGGTGCTCCCGGCGAGCCGGGACAGGTGGGTCCGGCGTCGCTGTGGGCCGGACCCACCCGGCTCGTCAGACGCCGACCTTGCTGGCCAGCAGGTCGGCGACGGCGTGTACGGCGCGCAGCGTGGGCGCCGGTACGCCGGTGAGGTCCGCGAGCTCGACGACCGCGGCGAGGATGACGTCGAGCTCGAGCGGCTTGTCCTTCTCCAGGTCCTGCAGCATCGAGGTCTTGTGCTCGCCGACCCGCTCGGCGCCGTCCAGCCGCTTGTCGACCGAGATGTCCGGATTGCAGCCCAGCGCGGCCGCGATCGCCAGCGACTCCTGCATCATCAGCCGGACCATCTGCCGGGTGCCCTGGTGCGTGGCGATCTCCACCATCGTCGCCCGGGCGAGCGCGCTGATCGGGTTGAACGCCGCGTTCCCGAGCAGCTTGATCCAGATGTCGTTGCGGATGTCCGCCTCGACCGGGCACTTCAGCCCGCCGGCGACCATCGCCGTACTGAACCGTTCGCAGCGGTCCGACGTACCGCCCGCCGGTTCGCCGATCGAGAAGCGGGTGCCTTCGAGGTGCCGTACGACGCCCGGCGCCTCGAGCTCGGTGGAGCAGTAGACGACGCAGCCGATCGCGCGGTCGAGGTCGAGCACGCGGGTGACGGCGCCGCCCGGATCGACCGATTCGACCCGGCGGCCTTCGTACGGACCGGTCAGTCCGTGGAAGTACCACCAGGGGATGCCGTTCTGCGCGGCGACCACGACGGTGCGGTCGTGCAGCAGCGGGGCGAGCAACGGGCCGGCGCTCGCGTACGAGTTCGCCTTGAGCCCGAGGAAGACGTAGTCGACCGGGCCGATCTCGGCCGGGTCGTCGGTGGCCGGGGTACGGGCGGTGAAGTCGCCACGGGGACTGCGCACCAGCACGCCGCCGGAGCGGATCGCGGCCAGGTGCGGGCCGCGGGCGACCAGGTGCACTTCGGTGCCGCCGCGGTGCAGCGCCGCGCCGACGTACGCCCCGATCGCACCGGCGCCGAGAATCGCAACTCTCATCGAAGATTGCATACAGAATACGGTAGGCGATGACTCCGAATGAGGTCAAGGTCACATTTCCGTCCGACCGATGATTCGATGGCGCCGCGGCGGTATGTACCGGCATCAACCGATCAGCAGAAGGAGCAGGGCCATGGGACACGTCATCGTCACCGGATTCGTCAGCATGGACGGCGTCATCACCGACCCCGACGGCTCAGCCGGCACGCCGTTCGGCGGCTGGGCGTTCCGGCACGGACCGGAGACCGTCGGCGGGGACAAGTTCCGACTCGGCGACCTGATGGACACCGGCGTGCTGCTGCTCGGCCGGAACACCTGGGAGCTGTTCAGCAAGCTCTGGCCGAACCGCACCGACGATTTCTCCGTCAAGATGAACAAGATGGCCAAGGTGGTCGCGTCGCACTCGCTGACCGACGTCTCGGTGTTCCCGAACTCGACGCTGATGGAGGGCTCGCTGACGGACTACGTACGGTCGGAGCCGCGGACCATCGCGGTCACCGGCAGCCGCAGCGTGGTCCGGGAGCTGCAGGCCGCGGACCTGGTCGACGAGTACCGGCTGATGACGCTCCCGTCGATCGTGGGGGCCGGCGAGAAGATCTTCGGCCCGCTGGACCAGCCGGTGCACCTGAAGCTCGCCTCGGTCGTTCAGGCCGGTGCGGCGTCGCTGGCGACGTACGTACGGCCGTAAGAGGATGGGCCGGTGACTTGGCCGGCGATGGTGTGGATCGGTGGGGCCCCGGGCGCGGGGAAGTCGACGATCGCCCGGGAGCTCGCCCGTCGCGGTGACCTGCCGCTGCATCCGATCGACCTGTGGACGTACGCCCACCTGGACCGGCTGCCACCGCTCCGGCCGCTGGCGGAAGACCTGGCGCAAGGGCCGTCGTACGCGGCCGACAGCTTCGTGGAGACCGCCCGGCTGCGGCTGGAGCTGGTTGTCGAGGACGTGCGTGAACGCGGGCTCGGTGACGTACCTGCGCTGGTTGAGGGGCCACAGCTGTACCCGTCGATGGCTGACGGCGTCGCGGCGGCGGTGTGGTTGGTGCCGGACACAGAACAGACCAGGCAGGCCCGGGAGCAGCGCGTGGGGGGACGTGAGCAGCTGGAGGGGCTGCTGGCGCGGGACACCCTACTGGCTGATCGCGTACGTCGAGAGGCCGCGGAGCGCGGGCGGGTAATAGTCGAGGTACCAGCGGACCCGGACTGGGCTGTTGTCGCGCAGAGCATCACGGATGCGCTAGGACCGCTCCCCCGCCTTCAGGCCGGTCCCGAGCTGAGTCGGCAGCGGCAGTACGAGAACCTTGCGGCGTGCCGGCAGGGGCGGTTGTGGCAGGCGGATCGCGGGCTTTCCGAGCTGCCGCCGTACCCGTTCGCGTGCGAGTGCGGAACCTCCGGCTGCACCGAGACGTGGGCGGGAACTCCGGACGAGTACGACGTACGGCGCGGCGAGGGGTGGCTGACGACTCATCCAGCGTGCTAGGGTTTTGGACCGTTGCAGTTTTGCAGTTCCACGTTCGTGTCGAAGCGCCCGCGGATTTGTAATCCGCCGGGCGTTTTGTCGTATCAGGAGAAAATCATGGCTTTGGGAACAGTTAAGTGGTTCAACGGCGAGAAGGGCTTCGGCTTCATCTCCCAGGAGGACGGCGGCGCCGACGTGTTCGTGCACTACTCGGCGATCCAGACCCAGGGCTTCCGCTCCCTGGACGAGAACCAGCGGGTCGAGTTCGAGATCGCCCAGGGCCCGAAGGGCCTGCAGGCGGAGAACGTTCGCCCCGTCTGATCTCGGCCGTCCTTCCGACGGTTGTTTGACGGCAGGCCCGGTTCAGGCCGGGTCTGCCGTGCTCCACAGGTACTCGCCGTCCTCCAGTACGTCGGTGCGCGCGAGACCGATCGCGGTCGCCACGGCGGCCGATGCGGTGTGTTCCGGATTCACGTGCGCGACGATCCGGCGGGCAATTCCTGCCCTCAGCCAGGTGGCCAGGCCCTGCGCTGCTTCTTTCGCGAATCCCCGGCCCTGCCACGCGGTGCCGATCACCCAGGCAATTTCTGCCGTACATCCGGTGACCGTGGCCTGAACGTAGCCGATCAACTGGTCGTCGTACCGGACGACCCAGTTCAGCCATTGCTCGTCGTCCCGGTCCGGCCCGGCGAGTTGACGGCGATACCGCGCCTCCAACGCCGCCACGGTCGGCGGCTCCCCACCCGTGAACGTGTAGAGCGCCGGGTCGGACAGCACCGCTGCCATCGGTACGGCGTACTCGACCCGCAGAGGTAGCAGCGTGAGGCGCTCGGTGGTGATCACCGCGCAAACCTAGCCCGCTTTGCCAGACTGGTCGCCATGATCGAGATCGACTGGGCAGGCGAGGCCGGGCGGCTGCGGACGTCCGCGGAGGGCGAGGCCGGCTGGAACGCGGCAGTGGCCGGCACGCTCGTTCGTGACACCGACCAGGTGCTGGTCGATGTCGGGTGTGGCGGGGGCGGGATGGCGAAGGCGCTCGCCGAGGCGCGGCCGGGCGCGACGGTGGTCGCGATCGACGCGGATCCCGACGTACTGGAGCAGGCACGGGAGCACACGGCCGGGCTCGTACGGTGCGAGCTGGCGTCGATGGACGACGGGGCGGAACCGTTGCGCGAGGCAATCGGTGCGCCGGCGGACCTGATCTGGGCGTCGGCCTCGGTCCACCACGCTGCCGATCAGCAGGCGGCTGTGGACGCGCTGGCTGGGTTGCTCGCCGGCGGTGGACGGCTGGCGCTTGCCGAGGGTGGGTTGCCGTCGCGGCAGCTGCCTTGGGACCTCGGGCTCGGTGAACCAGGGCTGGAGTTGCGGCTGGATGTCGCGCAGGACCGGTGGTTCAAGGTGATGCGGGACTCGCTGCCGGGGTCGGTGCCGATGCCGTACGGGTGGACCGAGGCGCTGACCCGGGCCGGGCTGGTCGACGTGACCACGCGGAGCGTGCTGACCGAGACGCCCGCGCCGTTGACGGCGGAACGGCTGGACAAGGTCGTGCACGGGTTCCGGACGCGGATCGAGCGCCTGACCGGGGGCGCGCAGGGTCATGGGCATGGGCACGGTCACGGGCAGGTGGTGCCGGACGCGGAGTGGCTCGGTGCGGAGGACGTCGACGTCTGGCGGCAGTTACTGGACCCCGACGGGCCGTATTTCCTCGGACGTCGCACCGACCTCGCCGTACTGTCCGTCCGGAGCGTCCACATCGGGCACGCGCCGCGCTGACCGGGTACGCGGTCGCGGTTCTGTCGGCCCGTCGCCGTAAGGTGGGTGCCCATGAACGACCGGCTGGTGTGGATCGACTGCGAGATGACCGGCCTCGATCTGGTGAACGACGCCCTGATCGAGGTCGCGGTGCTGGTCACCGACTACGAACTGAACGTGCTCGGTGACGGGATCGACCTGGTGATCGCGCCGCCCCCGGGCGCGCTCGAGCAGATGGGTGACTTCGTCCGCGACATGCACACCGCCTCCGGGCTGCTCGACGAGCTCGCCGGCGGCATCCCGCTCGCCGACGCCGAGCAGCAGGTGCTCGACTTCATCACGTCGTACGTCAAGGAGCCCCGCAAGGCCGCCCTGGCCGGGAACTCCGTCGGCACCGACCGCACGTTCCTGGTCCGCGACATGCCGCGCGTCGAGTCCCACCTGCACTACCGCAACGTCGACGTCAGCTCGATCAAGGAGCTGGTCCGCCGGTGGTACCCGCGGGTCTACTACGCGACGCCCGCCAAGAACGGCAACCACCGCGCGCTGGCCGACATCACCGAAAGCATCGCCGAGCTCCGGTACTACCGGGAGACCGTTTTCGTGCCGCAGCCCGGGCCGGACTCCAACACCGCACGGGCCGCCGCGAGCCTCGTCACGGCACCTGCCGAGGACAGCTCGACAGCCTCCTGACCTGCCGATTTTTGGTCAAGCGACTTCATCGCTATGATTGCTCAGCCGTCGCAGTTCGGGCGGCAATGGTGGGTGTAGCTCAGCTGGTAGAGCACCTGGTTGTGGTCCAGGTGGTCGCGGGTTCAAGTCCCGTCACTCACCCGATGGCCGGCCATGTCGCGCAGAATCGCGCGATTTGGTCGGCTTCGTCATTTTGTGCGGCTGCGCTTCGCTTGCCGCGGAGCGGGGGCTCCGCCACCCGCACCCCCCATCGCCTTCGCTTCGCTCGGCGGCTGTGGTCGGGTTCGCTTGTTGGCGTGCGAGGATGCGTTTGTGAAGTTGAGTGGGAGTGCCTGGTTTGGGTATGGGGTCGTGGTGGTGGTGACCTTCGTCGTGGGGGTCTTGGCGTTTGCTGTGTGGGTTCTTTCCAAGGTGTTCTGAACTTGGGTGTGATCTGACGCGCCTGTGGATGCGTCTCTTGGGGCAGAGGCAGCTACAGGAGGTGTGGATGGGTACGGGCGAGGACTTCGAGGAGTTCGCGCGGGCGCAGATCCCGCGGATGTACCGGACTGCTTGGTTGCTGTGTGGGGACCGGCATCACGCAGAGGACCTGGTACAGGACACCCTCGCGAATCTGATGAAGGCGTGGGGGCGGATCGACAGCCCCGGGGCGTATGCGCGGACAGCTCTCGTCCGTACCTACATCTCTCAGCGCCGGCGGAAGAGTTGGGGGGAGCGGCCGACCGGGGAAGTGCCTGAGGTGGTCGAGCGGGTCGGCGACGTCGAGTTGCGGGTGGCTCTGCAGAGCGCGTTGGGGGAGCTTGCGCCGTTGGATCGGGCGGTGCTGGTGCTGCGGTTCTTCGAAGATCGCAGCGTCGAGCAGGTGGCGCTCGATCTTGGCAAGAAGACCAGTGCGATCACGACCCGCACCGCCCGAGCCCTGGAACGCCTGCGGGCGGTCCTTGGTGACGGTGCCGACCAGCTGATCGCCCTCTGAGCTCAGGAGAACCCATGAACAACCTCACCGACCTGATGCAGCGGGCCACCGAGAACCTCGAGCCCGTCTCCCCCGACCTGCTGGAACGCACCGTCGTGCAGGGCACCCGCTTGCGGCGCCGGCGTACGGCGCTGCTCGCCGCGGGCGGTACCGGCGCCGTACTGGCCACCGCCGGCCTGATCGCGGGCGGGATCCACGTACTCAACTCCCCCGCCGACAGCGCGGCCGCCGGTACGCCGACCGCGATCACCAAACCGTCCGCTTCGGTGAAGCCCTCGCCGATCCCGAGTGGCACGCCCTCGACCGCGCACGCGGCCGACAACACGAAGACGCTCAGCACCCTCAAGACGCTCCTCACGGCCCCCGGCCGCACCATCTCGAAGCCGGAGACCTGGGGCGACAGCAGCTTCAGCGCCGCGGCGTACGTCGTCAACGACGGCCACGGCGCCTCCCGCGTGGAGGTCCTGCTCTCCGGCGGCGGCGAGCAGCCCCGGTGCGTACCGGTCGCCCAAGGCTGCAGCACGCTGCCGGACGGCTCGACCCTGTACGTCCTGAAGGAGTCGCCCGAGTACACCGACAGCCGCCAGGCGGAGTTCGGTGTCGTCAGCAACTACGTGCTGCTGCAGCGCCGTGACGGCCGCAGCATCAGCCTCACCAGCTACAACGGTCCCCGGGAGAAGGGGAAGCCGGGGCACACCCGTGCCACGCCGCTGCTGTCCGTGAAGGACCTGACCGCGCTGGCCGAGAGCAAGGCGTGGAAGCTCCCGCCGCTCTCGAAGTTCGGCAAGTAGCAGGACCGGCCCGGCGTCCAGGTGGGCGCCGGGCCTACTTCACGGCGAGCACGCCGTGCGTGACGAGTTCGACGCCGATGGCCAGTGTCAGGAAGCCGATGATGCGGCTGAGCGCCCCGAGCCCGGTCGGGCCGAGCTTGTCGACGAGCGGCGTACCGAAGCGGAGCAGCACCGCGACCAGCGCCGCGATCACGGCCACTCCGACGATCACGCCGAGCCGGTTGGTGAGGCCGGGGTGCCGCGCGGTCAGCGCGATCACGACGCCGATCGCGCCCGGGCCCGCGACCAGCGGCAGCGCCATCGGCGAGAACGACACGTCCGGCTTCGCGACGCCGTGCGTCTTCTCGTCGTCGGTCAGCGTCTGCCGGGACACGATCATCCCGAAGCCGGAGTGACCGACCACCAGTCCGCCGGCGATCTGCAGCGCGGGCAGGCCGATCCCGAGGCCCTCCAGCACGAGCGTGCCGAGCAGCGCGAACACCGTCAGGATCGCGAGCACGTAGACGCCCGTCATCACCGCCTGGCGGCGCATCGCTCCGCGCTCCACGCCGCCGGTCAGGCCGGCGAAGGTGGCCAGCGCACCGACCGGGTTGGTGATCGGCAACAATGCAGCCAAAGCCGAAACCGCCACGTGTACGGGCTCCACGGTCGGGAAGCGTACACCTCGAGTAAGGACAGTTCGCCGTGCGACATGTTGTGACCCCCGCCGACACCGCGATCGCCGTCGGCAGCGGAGACGTGGAGGTGCTCGCCACGCCCCGGCTGATCACCTGGCTCGAGTACGCCGCCCTCGAACTGGCCCGCCCGCTACTGACCGCCGGCCAGACCTCCGTCGGTACGTCGGTCCGCATGCGGCACCGGATACCGACCCGCGTCGGCGACACCGTCGACATCACGGCGGACGCTCCCGAGGTCGACGGCAACCACCTGCGCTTCCAGGTCCGCGCCACGAACTCCACGGGCCAACTCATCGCCGACTGCGAACACGTCCGGGTGATCGTCGACCGCGAGACCTTCCTCGCGAACGTGCCCTAACGACATTCTCAGCTGTCCACCGTGGAAAGCGTTTCGACTGTTCGATTCGCGAGTAGCGGTAGGGCCTCGCCGAGGACTCGTTGCTGGAAGGCTTCGGTGGCGCGGTGATCCTGGTAGCCGGAGGCGTCGGTGTAGTGCTCGTAGAGGACGAACGTGTTCGGGTCGTCGTCGCTGATCTGTGCCTGGAAATGGACCATCTTGGGTTCGGCGCGGTTGCCGGGGGTGAGTTCGGCGAGGATCGCGCGGATCCGGTCTGCTTCGCCCGGCTTGGCCGTCCAGGTTGCGATGACTACGTGTCCCATGGGGTTCGTCTCCTCGTCAGTGCTTGTCAGATGGTGAATCCGATGGCGCGCAGTTGCGCGCGGCCTTCAGACGTGATGTCGGCCGGCGACCAGGCCGGTGTCCACTGCCAGTCGATGCGAACGTCGTCGGCCAATCCCTGCGTCGTGAGCTCGGTGTGGATCTGGTCGGTCATGACGTCGGTCAGTGGGCAGGCCGCTGAGGTCAAGGTCATGGTGAGGGCAACGGTGCGGTCATCGATCTCGATGGTCCGGACGAAGCCCAGATCGATGATGTTGACGCCGAGGTCGGGGTCGATGACCTCGAACAGCCGCTCTCGGATGTGCGCCGTGTCCTGATCGTCGATCGACTGTGGACTGGCCGTCTCGGGTTGCGCGGCAGGTTGGGGCTCTGGCGGAGGAGTGGTCCGGTTGATTCCGTCCGGGGTGAGCTCGACCAGGACGTCGCTCGTGCAGCTGGTGATCCAGTCGGCGGTGCCGTGTGCCTTTCGCCGGACGCGGACGATGTCCTCGCCGGCCTCGATTCGTACGGCGGTGACGGTGAGGCGCCGCGGATCGAGGCCGTGCTGCCTGGCCCGGCCGACTGCTTGGTCGATCAGCCGGGCGACAGGCTCGCAGGTACGCCCGGGACCGTAGCGAAGCCTCGCGACCGCAGTGACAGAGTCGACGCCCTGAACGCGCCGGACCGCTTCGCGCGCCTCGTTCGGGTCGACACGGAGTTGGGTTTGGTCCACAGTGATGGTGGTCATGACGCCTCCGCGCGCGAAGTGGATCGGCGAGGTGCAAGCCGGTTGAGTGGCAACGACTCGTCCAGGAGGAGGTCCTTGGTCGCGGTGTGTTCGGAGAAGAGCAGTCGCCGAGCTACAAGCACGTCCTTCGGACGGTTGAGTGAGATCACCTTGGTGATCCTGGAATCGCGGAGGTAGAAGGCGGAGAAGGACAGGTCGTCCATGCTTCCGCGCACCACGAGTTCGTCACCGGGCTCTGCTCGGCCGACCTGATGCAGTGTGTGACTGTACTGGTCGGACCAGAACCAGTGCGGCTCTCGGAAGGGCTCTGCTGTTCCGAGCATGTTCTTGGCGGCTGAGATTCCGTGGTGCATCGCGGTGTCGTGATGTTCGACCCGCAGCCGCTTGCCGTAGTACGGGTGGTAGATGGATGCAACGTCGCCGGCCGCATAGACGCCGGGAACGCTTGTTCTGGAGTATTCGTCGGTGACTACGCCACCGTCGAGGTCGAGACCTGCGGCTCCGGCGAGTTCGGTGTTCGGGACGGTGCCGGCACCGATCAGGACGAGGTCTGCCTCGACGACACCTCGAGTCGTGTGCACCACAGCGTGCGAGGCGGTGTCTGTGACTTGCTGTACGACGCTGCGCAGCACGAGCTGGACGCCGGCGGCACGGTGCACATCGGTCAGCACCTCACCGAGTGCTGGGCCGAGCGCGGCTTCCATCAGAGATGCAGTACGTTCGACAATCGTCACTCGCTTGCCCAGGGCAACGGCCGAGGCGGCAACCTCGCACCCGATGAACCCGCCACCGAGAACGACGATCTTCTGGGCTGCGGCGAGGCGCCGCCGAAGCAGTGAAGCATCCGCGAGCGAGCGCAAGGTGAGTACGTGTTCGCCCTCGACGCCAGGCAGCGTTCGGGCGCGGACCCCGGTGGCCAGGAGCAGTCCCGAGTACCGTAGGGATTCGCCGGTGGAGAGCTCTACGGTCCGTGCACGGGGGTCGAACGCGGTGGCTCTCACTTTGAGCATGGCCGTGACGTCGTTGTCGGCGTACCACGACTCGGGCTTGAGGTAGGTCGGCTCGGGTTGGGTCGGTTGTGCGAGCACCTGCTTGGACAGCGGTGGTCGCTCGTAGGGGAGTACGGGATCGTCGCTGACCATGACCACTTCGCCGTCGAAGCCGTGCGAGCGGAGACCTGCGGCGGCTGACGCCGCCGCAACTCCGCCGCCGACGATGACGTACCGCTGCCTGGTCATCCCACGTCCACCCTGATCATGCCGTCGTCGCCGACCTCGCAGGGGTAGCGGCTCAGGCTGCAGTCGTCCGGGTTGACCCCTTGACCGCTGGCTGCGTCGAACTGCCACATGTGTCGCACGCAGGTCAGAGTCGCACCGTCGAAGTCGCCCTCGTCGAGTGCCCAGGCCTGGTGCGGGCAGCGATTCTGGTAGGCCCTGACGTCGCCGTCGACGTTCATCAGGAGCACCTTTGTTCCGTTGACGTCGACGGGCGCCATGTCGCCTTCCCAAAGGTCGTCGATGTGGATCGTCGCGTGCATTGTCTGCATCGCCGCCGGGTTCATGACGTCGCCCCTGCGGGAGCGCCGAGGACTGTGGACAGGAACGCCTGACGCGCGGCCTGTGCCTGGCCCGCGACGTCGTTCGCGGCACGTGGAGCCTCGGGCAACGTCGCCAGGAGCGTGCCGAGACCGGCCGCAGCTTCGTCGGCAGCCGGACTCCACTTCCGGATCCACCTCTCGATCGCCGGCCCGGAGCCGGCCCGGCGATCGATCGCGAAGCGGGCGGCAGCCGCGCTCCACCTGTTCCGTCGCTGGTTGTCCGCGTCGAGGAAGCTCTGTAGCAACCAGGCCAGGTTGTCACCGTTGTCAAGGGCGACTTCTCCGAACTGCCGGGTGAGAACGTCGTCCAGGGTTGGCAGCAGGACCAGGTTGAGTGCGGTGAACGACTCACCCCAGTCGTACGTGGCGAGGATCGACTCGACGGCCTTGCGAGTGGGTTGCCAGGCCTCGTGCTCGAGCCAGTGCCTCCGCTCCTGATCGGTGCCGATCCCGGACTCCGGATGTGCCAGTTGCAGTTCGCGCGTGCGGTAGGCGATGGTGGTCACACGCCGAAGGAAGTCCGCGGTCGACAGTCCGGCCGGATTGGTGATGTACGACGTCGGCGCCAGGTAGCCGATGTACGCCTCGATCTGCTGGAACCCGTGCACCGGATAGCGCGATGCTGTGTACAGCGTGCCAAGGGTTGCCAGCCAGCCCGGCGCGAGGGATCGGTCGGCGCCCAGCTCGGCGTACTCCTCGAGTACACCGTGGATCTTCGTCTCGGCCTCCGCCTGCTCGTTCACGTACATCCGGTAGGTGAGACTGTCCGGCTCCCGGAACTGTTCCCAGTCGTCGGCCTGCAACGGTGACTGGTCCCGATACGTGAGGAACCACAGGTTGGCCGGCGACGAGGGGTTCTGCTCGAAGGCCGAGGGCCGGTTCTGGCGCATCGTCCAGTTCTGCCCCTGGGTGACGATCTCGTACTCACTGGGCATCTTCCGGACCTCGCCGAACGCGCTGAAGGTCCGGCGCGGCCGCGGTTTGTGTGCAGTCGTTTCGTTCATCGGACCGTTCCTCCTCGTCCGTTGCGGATCTTCTCCCAGACGATCTCGTCGCTGCTGGTGACCACACGGCCGACGAACGACGACATCATCGTGCCGAACGACCGGAGCTCGTAGTCGTGACCGAGGTGCTCCCGAAGCGTCTGCTCGGTGACGCGGACCCGCTCCTCGCCTTGGACCCGGACATAGGAACCACGGTCGATGACCTCGATGTCCTGGTCGGGATTGTCGGCGCGAATCGCCGCGACCACGTCGTCGATCCGGTCGCCCATCCGGAGCACTGGGCCGACTGGGTTCTTCATGACTCCTCCTCCGGTACGTCGTACTCGACGGCGATGTGGTCGAGCGGAGCGATGCCGGCTTCGGCGACGGTCAGGTCGGCGGGCAACCGGCGGCCGTTGTGGATGACGACCTTCGGGTACGGCAGCGCCCGGACCCGTTTGCCTTCGACGTGATGGGCGACCGCGGCGGCGACCTCGGTCATGGTGTTGGCGGTGGTGACCGGGACGAGGATCTGGACGAAGTCGGTGGCGAACACCGCGTTGAGCGGTACCAGCTCGGGTGCGCGATCCTCGGTGGCCGGCGCGGTCATGACACTGCTCCGACGAGGCCCGTCGCCGGGCGGCCCACGTAGTCACGGGTCCAGGCCTTGTAGTCCGGATCGTCACCCATGGCCTCGGGCGTCATGCCCATGTAGGCGAGGATGCCGCCGACGTCCATGGGCTGGATCTGGCCGGCCAGGAACCGGTCGACGAGCGTTTCGTGGTTGATGTTGTCGCGGTCCTTCCAGAAGATCTGGCGGCACGCATTGGTGCAGAAGTGATACTTGTGGCCGTCGTAGTCGAGCTGCCAGCTCCGCACCCGCCACTTGCCGTCGCGGGACTGAGTCGCGTTGCAGGCCGGCAGGTGGCAGGTGCTGCACAGCCACGGCAGGGTTTCAGGCAGGGTGGCTTCGACGTGATCGGCGTTGACCTGGTCGATGATCACGTCCCACTTGTCGCCGTACGTGGCCTCCCAGTTCGGGTACTTCTCCTGCAGCCACTCACGCTCGTCCTTGGAGACTCCAGCCTTCGGACGCCACCAGAGAGTGGGCCGCCAGTACCACAGACCCATGTGCAAGCCGTGGTGCCAGGTGTCGAGGCCGCGCATGAACTCGTCCCAGAACCACGGCTTCTTCAGGCCGTAGTCCTCGATCGTGCGGATGAACTGGTCGATGACCCATTCCTCCATGAACTCCCGGTAGGACTGTTTGCGATGCTCGAGCGGCGTGTAGTAGTCCATCGCCGGGCCGGTGAGTGCGGCGAACGCCCGTGCCGAGCCCCAGAAACTCTTGTCGATGATCCATTGCGCGCGGACCGGATCGTGCTCGACGAGGATCTCCATCGTCGGACCACCCTGCTGCGAGTGCCGCGCCTCGTCCGTTTGGATGGACGAGATCATGTTCGCGAAGTTCACGTCCCCGGACTCCAGCGCGTCTGCCGACAGCGCGACGAACTGCAGATTGGTGAATCCGGTCTCGAACGTGAACGGCAACTCGATCGCCAGGTCGACGACGTTGGGTGCGATCATCATCCCGTCGAAGAGGTTGCGCAGGCTGATCGGTACCCAGTCGTTGGTGTGGAACGTCTTCTGGGTCCAGTCGTACTGCGGGTCCTTGGCGATGAACTCGTGTCCGAAGAACGTGGTGATCTGCGCGTGCCGCATCTCGTCGAGTTGACCGAACGTCGCCATGTTCCGCCAGGCGCCGTTCAGTCCGAAGCGGGCCATCTTCAACTCCGCCAGCACGGCCGCGTACTCCACCAGGGCGACGCCGCCGAAATGCATCTTGGTCGCTGACTTCCAGCCCTCGTCCAGGTGTTCGAAGGTGCTGGAGCGCTGGAGCGCGGCCTTGACCGCGTAGGCGGCCGATTCCTTCTCCCGCTGGGTGGCGACGTACTCGGGGTAGGTCACCTTGTACGACTCTTCCCAGCCGAGCCAGGCATCCCGGGGGACCTTTCCGGTGCCGGAGTGCCACTCGGGGTAGACGGCTTCGTCGTCGACGTACGTCGGCGTCCAGTCGACGTCCCGGACGAATCCCTGCCATTCTTCTCGTTTCAGCAATGTCATGGTGTTCTCCTAGTCGACTTCGAGGTGGCCGAGTTGCCGGCTGATCGCGCCGTTGTTCCAGTAGGCGGTGATCGACGAGATGAGGCCGTCGTCGCCGATCCGGAAGATGAACAGGTGCGGCTCGTCGTACGTCTTGCCCTGGGGGAGCACGTATCCCCACGGCGACCGCTGCGTACCGCTGATGTCGATCTGGGCGACGACATCACCGTCGTCGTTCGCGGTGACCGAATGGACGACGTTGGTGAGGTCCGGGAACGAGTTGATCAGGCCGGCCCAGATCGCCTTGCCGACCGTTCCGACCTTTCCGTCGCCACGGAGCACACGTTGCTTCCCCCACAGCTCGAACGGTGGGTAGGAGAAGTCCGCGTTGATCGAGCACAGCTCTGCCATGCCTTGCACGTCGTGCCCGCGGTACCGGTCGAAGAACTCCTCGACCAGCGCGGTGTTCTGTTGCGCAGTCATCAGCTCCGCCCTCCTCAGACGATCGCTACCTGGTCGAACCGCTTGACGGCGAGCCGGCGGTACAACTGCTGCTGGCACCAATAGACGTCAAGCGCGGTGATCCGGTCGCAAGTCAGCTGGAAGCGCCAGCCCTCGTCCAGATCGAGGTGCTTCTCCTGATTGATCGCTCCGGCGTAGTCGGCCGCCTGCGTGCCTTCGGCCTTGAGTTCGGCGGTGACGACGTTGCCGGTGATCAGGACCCGCTTGACGGTCACGCGCAGGTCCGGGAAAGCGGTGGTGATGTCGCGCAGCGCCTCGCCTACGAGTTCGGGACCGATGCTGCTGCGTCCGAGTCCGTGGAACGTCACCCTCGCGTCAGGGGCCACTTCCGCGGCTGCGGATGCCGCGTCGCGCCGGGCGAATGCTGAAAGGAAGCGGTGCGCGGCGGTGGATCCGTCGGTACTCATGTCACGCCGCCTTCGCTGTCGTACCGGCCAGAGCCCTGATGACGGCGTCCGCAACTGCCTCGGTCGAGCCCGGGTTCTGACCGGTGATGAGGTTGCGGTCCACCACGACGTGGCTGGCCCAGGCCGTTGGTCCGTCATCGAAGACAGCGCCGGCGTTCTTGAGGGCGGTATCGACGTACCACGGCAATCCGAGCCGGCCCGGTTCGGTCTGATCCTCTTCTTCGTCGGTGAAACACGTCATCCGATAACCGTCGAACAGCCACTGCCCGTCTGGGCGCTCCGGTGCTGAGAGCAACAGTGCGGGACCGTGACACAGCGCGACAATCGGTGCTTGCCTGCCTTGCAGCATGGTCAGCAGACGGGAGACGTCCGGGTTGTCGGCCAGGTCGACCATCGGCCCGTGGCCACCGGGCGCAAAGACCGCGTCGAACTCGGCAAGCTGCTCGTCGCTGAGTGAGCTGAGATCGAGAGGGTGCTGGAATCCCTCGATCGACTGCAGCCGGTGGTGTCGCTCGGCGGCGAGAGCTTCGCTGTCCTGGCGTTGCGCGTCGACCGCCGCCTGCGCCTCCGCCCGATCCACGGCAGGCGAGAAGTCGTCCGACGAGACGACATCGACCAACGGCCGGTCCTCCCGCCAGGCGGTCTTCGCTGCCCGGCTGACCGCCGCGTGAGCCGCTGCGGCATCCAGCCCGCCGACCTGGAGGATCGCGGCGATCCGGCGGACCGCGGCCAGCCCGAGCTCGGTGTTCTGGTGGAGGGTGAACCGGATGTCGTCAGGGTCGTTGGCGAACGTCCGTACGACGGAGTCCAGGTAGTCCTTGTCCTCGTCGGGGTAGTGGAAGTACCAGCGCAGACCGTACGGATCGGCTGTCGGCGGCCTGCCGTCAGGCGTGACGACGGCCACGTCGAATCCGGCTGCGACGAACCGGTCGTACGGCTTCACGGCCTCCTCGGCGAAGTAGCCGGTGGGATGGGGGCTGCCGTCCGCCAGCGTGATCTCGGATGCGCTCGAGACCACATACGCGATGCGTGTCATCGTGCCGCCTCTCAGGTGTTCGGGACGGGTGGGTCTGGAGAAGTAGGAAACCCGAGTGCGGCGCGACGTGGTGAAGGGTTCCTGCTCGATGTGTGCCCATTCCTCGCCGGTTCCCGCGGTGATGTCGCACTCCGGCGAGCTTGTGCCGGAAACCGACGGGATTCTGCCCGAACGCGCGCCGGGACGCCGAGGTGCGAGGGACCCTGCCAGGGAGTCGATATCACGTATCAGAAGGGGTTCTCGACCATGACAAGTGTCCTGTTCGCCGTCACAGGTTCCAGCTACTGGACTCTTCGGGACGGCACCAGGCATCCCTGCGGCTACTGGCCGGAGGAACTGGCGGTACCGCACGAAGTGTTCACGCAAGCCGGCTTCGACGTCGTCGTCGCGACACCTGGTGGTGTGGCTCCGGTCCCGGACGAGGCGGGATTCTCCGCGGAGATGAACGGCGGCTCGGCCGAGCCAGGGCAGCGGTTCCGTACCTACCTGGACAGAATCGACATCGAGCCGATCGATCTCGATCTCACGGTTGCCGCTGACTACGATCTGGTCTTCGTACCCGGCGGGCACGGGCCGATGGAGGATCTGGCCGTCTCGAAGACCGTGGGCGAGTTGGTTGCCGAGTTCACCGATCTCGGCAAGCCAGTGGCGGCGGTCTGCCACGGTCCGGCGGCCCTACTGGCTGCAGAAGGTCCTGGCGGGTGGCTGTTCCGCGGCCGCCGGCTGACAGGCTTCACGAACGTCGAGGAGACTCAGGTCGGGTTCGCGGAGCGGGCACCGTGGCTGCTGGAGGACCGCGTGGGTGAACTCGGTGGGCGGTTCGAGGCCGGCGAGACGCCGTGGGCGCCGTACACGGTCCAGGACGGCAATTTGTACACCGGGCAGAATCCGGCATCGTCCCGGCCGCTGGCCGAGGCGCTGGTGGCTGCCGTAGCCGTCAGCTCGCCCCGCCTCTGAGCGCGTCGAGTTGCACGCCCAGGGTCTCCGCATCGACGTAGGCCCTGGGCGTCGTGCCGAACCGAGTGCGGAACTCCTTGATGAAGTGTGAGGTACTTGAGTACCCGACGGCCCGCGATACGTCCGTCACGCTCAACCGCCCGTCCAGCAACAGTTGCCGGGCTTGGTCCAGGCGCAGCTCCTTGAGGAACTGGTACGGCGAACGATCGGTGATCTCCCGGAACAGGTGTGAGAACGACGACGGACTCAGACAGACCTGTTCCGCCATGTCGTTCACGGTGATCTGCTCGGCGTAGTGCTCCTTCATGTAGGTCAGCGCAGCTGAGACCGGGTTCTGCCCGGACTGCTTGGCTGCGATCTGAAGCATCCGTGCGTATTGCTCGCGCTGCAGCACGCGGTACACGATCTCCTGCAGATACATCGGAGTGAGTACGCGCCGGTCGGCGCCGGTGCCGAGGCTCTGCAGAAACCGCAGGACGGCACCCATCATCTCCGGATCGAGGGCCGAGACCATGCCCTTGTCCTGGTGGATGCGGGCGACACGCTCTGGCGGGAAGGCCACGACGGAGCGGTGTTCGAGCATGTCCGCGGAGACCTTCTTGACCACGGCCGGATCGATCTGCAGGACGAAGGACAGGAACGGCTTGCGGGGAGTCGCCTCCAGAATTTGTGCCTGGAAGTGCAGGTGGCTGCTCAGGATCAGGTAGTTGAACGGGTCGTACCGATAGGTCTTGCCGTCGATGATCACCGCCTTGCGTCCCTGCGCGACGATGCCCAGCGACAGCGACTGGATCTCTTCCCACTGCGGCTGCGTCGGCTCGACGAACCGGTAGATCGTGAGCCCTGGCCAGCCCGCGTCGTTGCCGCCGAGCTTCGGTGACCTGGCGGCGAGTTCGGCGATCAGGTCACCTGTGGTCACCAGATGTTCCATGTGTGACATCGATATCGCCATGCTCGGTCTCCCTTACTGCCGGCGGCTCCAGGGGTGTGCTGAGTATACGTGACCCGGATCACACCGGACTGCTGACATATTGTGTGGCGAGGTACTCGTCGAGGCCTTCGGAGCCGCCTTCGCGGCCCATACCGGAACTCTTCACGCCTCCAAACGGCGCAGCGGCGTTGGAAATGACGCCCGTGTTGATACCGACCATGCCGACCTCGAGACGCGCCGCGACCGCTTGGCCGGCTTCCTTCGTCGGTGCACAGACGTAGCCGGCCAAGCCGTACTCGGTGTCGTTGGCAAGCCGAACCGCGTCGTCGACCGACGCGAACCCGCTGATCGGCGCGACCGGGGCGAAGATCTCTTCGGCGAGAATCTTGCTGCCTGGTGTCACTCCGCTGAGGACGGTCGGTTCGAGATAGTTGCCAGTTTCATCTATCCGCCTCCCGCCTGTCAGGAGACTGGCACCGCGTGTCACGGCGTCGTCGATCAGCCGCAGGGAACGCTCCACTGCCGTCGAGGTGATCAACGGACCGATCGTCGTCGCCGGATCGGTGCCCGGACCCACCAGCAGTTGGCGGCTGCGGAACGCGAGTTGTTCGCCGAACTCCTCCATCAACGATTCGTGGACAAGGAAGCGATTGGCAGCGGTGCAGGCCTGTCCCATATTTCGGTACTTCGCGGTCATGGCCGCGTCCACGGCCGCCGCCACGTCGGCGCCCGGCAGGACGATGAACGGAGCATTTCCACCGAGCTCCATCGACGTACGCACCACCTGCCCGGCTGCCTGCCGCAGGAGGGTACGGCCGACGGCCGTCGAGCCGGTGAAGCTGACCTTGCGGAGCCGGGAGTCCGCGAAGACAGCTTCGCTGACCGCGCGAGGGTCCGAGGTCGTGAGCAGATTCACGACTCCGGGCGGGCACCCCGCGTCGGCGAGGACGTCGAGCATCAGCATCGCGGTGAGGGGTGTGAGCTCGGCGGGCTTGAGCACCGCCGTACAGCCGGCGGCCAGGGCAGGCGCGATCTTTCTGGTCACCATCGCCAGCGGAAAGTTCCAGGGCGTGACGAGATAGCACAGGCCGACCGGCCGACGACGTACGTCGAGCGACTGTCTGCCCTCGGGCCAGGCACCGGAGCGCCCGATGCCTCGAACCGCCTCCTCGGAGTACCACCGAAGGAACTCGGCGCCGTACTCGACCTCGGAACGGGCCTCCTGAAGGGGCTTCCCCATCTCCCTGGTGATCGTCGCCGCGAACTCGTCACGCCGATCGAGTACGGCATCGAACGCTCGACGTAGCACATCGGAGCGTTCCCGCGCTGCGGATGCCGCCCACGTCGTCGCCGCGGCAGCAGCCGCGTCAAGAGCCCGCCGTGCGTCTGCCGTGTCAGCATCGGCCACTTCCGCGATGACATCTCCGGTGGCGGGGTCGTGGACGGCGAAACATCGGCCGCTCTGCGCATCCTCCCAGCGGCCGCCGATGTGTACGCCGGTCCGCTCGGCGTCGATGAGTGCGGTCGAGGCGTTAGCCATCGCTTCCTCCTAGGAGCGCGCGGTCGCTCACGACCGTCAGGTGAGCAGCGAGGCTAGGCGGTCAGCGACCGCACCCACCAGCATGTCGCCGGAATTTCGTCGTATCGGACACCGATCGCCCAGGATCCCGACATCGACCCGTCACCCGCCCGGCGAAGAGGCCACGCCATCATCGAACAAGCGGATCGGTGGCTGGAAGCTCAGGGCTGCGGCTCGACGTACCAGCGGGGCAGTTCGCCGGGCTGCAGGCTCGTGTCGTCGCCGGGGCGGGACAGGGTGAGGATCGCCTGCTGGATCTCACGGCGGGCGTTCAGTGCGTCCTCGATCGCATACAGCCGGGCGGCGACCTCGGACTCGACGTCGTTGCCGGTGACATCGACCGCCGCGACCAGGAAGATCCGGTCGGCGCCGACCCACTCCATGTGCAGGAACGTGACCCGCTCGATGTCCCGGTGCTCGAGCAGCGCCCGGAGCACCCGGTTGCGGGCCAGCGGGGTGACCGCCTCGCCGGTGAGGAAATCCATGTTCCGGCTGATCAGGAACAGTGCCACCACACCGAGCAGTACGCCGACCACGATCGACCCGACCGCGTCCCAGGCCGCGTTGCCGGTGAGCTGGTGCATCAGGATCGCGAGTGCCGCGATCAGGATGCCGATCAACGCCGACAGGTCCTCGACGAACACCGCCCGCAGTACCGGGTTCGACGTGATCCGGACGTACCGCCACGGCCGCAGCATCCGCTCCAGCGCCCCGGCCTTCGTCTGCCGCAGCGCCTGGGTGAACGAGATCCCCTCGAGCACGAACGAGACGCCGAGCACGGCGTACGCCCAGCCGTACGACGTGGCCTCGGCCTCGCCGTGCTCCAGCGACTGGATGCCGTGCCACACCGACACCGCCGCGCCGACCGTGAACAGGCCGAACGCCGCGAACATCGACCAGATGTACCCGACCCGGCCGTAGCCGAGCGGATGCGTGCGGTCGGCGGGCTTCCGCGCCCGGCGCTCCCCGACCAGCAGGAAGATCTCGTTGCCGGTGTCGGCCCAGGAGTGCGCCGACTCGGCCGCCATCGAGGCGGACCCGGTGATCACCGCGACGACCGTCTTGGCGACCGCGATCAGCAGGTTCGCGCTGAGTGCGACCAGCACTGTCAGGAGGCTCTCGCCGCCGCCGTCGTCGTCCTCGGAGCTGCTCACCCTCAGACCATACTCAGCTGACCGCCCGGATGATGCGTTGCTCGATCGCGCGTGCCACCGCGGCGGCCCGGGTCTCCACCTCCAGCTTCGTGTAGATGTGCTGCAGGTGCGACTTGATCGTCGCCTCGCTGACGTACAGCGTCTTGGCCATCTCCCGGTTCGACTTGCCGGTGGCGAGCAGGCCGAGGATCTCCACCTCGCGCTCGGTCAGCGTCGGACCGGTCCGCCGGACCAGCCGGGCCGCGACCGCCGGCGCGAGCACGGTCTCGCCGCGGGCGGTGCCGCGGATCGCCCGGAACAGGTCCTCCGGCGGCGCGTCCTTCAGCAGGTACCCGGAGGCGCCCGCGTCGATCGCGCCCATGATGTCGGCCTCGGTGTCGTACGTCGTCAGGATCAGCACGTACGGCGGCTCGGCCATCCGGCGCAACTTCGCGGTCACCTCCGCGCCGCCCGCGCCGGCTCCGAGGTTGAGGTCCATCAGCACCACGTCGGGGCGGACCGCCGCGACGAGCTGCTCCGCGCTGTGCCCGTCCGACGCCTCGCCGACGACGGACAGGTCGTCCTGGCCCTCGACCAGCGCCCGGACGCCGGCCCGGACGACCGGATGGTCGTCGACCAGAGCCACCCGGATCATCCGTCCTCCGGTGCTTTCAGCGGGATCGCGGCGGCCAACGCCGTACCGTCCCCCGGTTCACTCTCCAGCACGAGCGTGCCTCCCAGTTGTCTCAGTCGTTCCCGTATTCCGGCCAGTCCGTGGCCGCGGTCGGAATCGATCTTGACATGAGATCGCGGAAGGCCCCCGCCGTTATCCACAACGTCGAGGACGACCGCGTCCGGGTGGTAGGTGAGAGTCACGAAAGCCGAGTCGGCGTGGGCGTGTTCGAGCACATTGGCGACCGCTCCGCGAGCCGTTCGGAGCAGTGCGGTCTCCACCTCCGAGTCCAGTTTCACCGGCGTACCGTGCACCTGGACGTGGATCTTGAGGTCGCTGTGGGCGGACAAACGCTCACAGGTCTTACGCAGTGCGTCCGGAAGACCTGCAGCGAGCTCTGCGGGTGCCAGGTCGCGCACGACTCTCCTGGCTTCGTCCAGACCGTCACGTGCTGTGGCTGCTGCCTGGGCCGCGTGCTGGCGCGCTACCGCGGGCTTGTCGTCCCACTCGCGCTCCGCGGCCTGCAGCAACAGGTTGATGCTGGACAGGCCCTGCGCCACGCTGTCGTGGATCTCGCGCGACAGCCGCGCCCGCTCGGCAATCACGCCTGCTTGATGCTGTGCGTCGGCAAGATCGCCCTGTGCCGCGTGCAGCTCGTCCAGCAACGCCTGTCTGGCCAGGGCGTCCCGCTCCAGCGCCCGATAGGCGCCCACGGCAAGCACTGCGATGCACACCGGCCCCAGCACGATCGTCGGGTCCAGCCGGTCGGTCATGCGCGTCCACTGCACCACGGTGACCACCACCATGCCGGCGACGACCAGACAGGCCGGCCGGAACGACAGGATGCGCAGTGCGACAAAGGACAGCGGCACGGCGCACCAGGCGAACGACGGCGCCAGAAACACCAGCACGCACCACTCCAGCACCAGTAGCGCCAGCCAGAGCCGACTGGGCAGCAGACGATAGGCGCCGTACGTCCCCAGCAGCACCACGGCTGCCAGCAGGATCCACGGTCCGCGCTCGGTGAACCCGTGGCCGGTCAGGTACCGCACCACCGACGCCAGCACGAGCACGACGAGCGCGGCATGCAAAGCGGCCACCAGGCGGGGCGCATGGCTCAGGATCGACGGTGTGTGCGCAGTAGACATGTTCAGCCGATCGTAGGCCGCGTGGAGCCGGTTCCGAATCATCCGTTCGGCTATCCGTTGATGGCCGAACACCCGTCGTGCGGGCGGGGGCCGCGGACGGAAGCTGGTGGCAGCTCGAAATCCACCGACCGTTTGAGAGGTTCAGATGTCCGTCCGTTCGCTGTCCGCCACCCTCGCACTGTCCGCCACGCTGCTCGGCGTCGGCGCCTCGACGGCGTTCGCGGCCCGCCCCAGCACCTACGAGCTCCCCGGCGACCCCGGCGGCTCGAAGTTCGAGGGCATCGGGTACGACGCCCGTACCAAGAACTACTACGTCTCCGAGACCACCGGCGGCGAGATCCACCGCGGTCAGGTCAACACCCCGAACGCGATCGAGTGGCTGAAGGGCGACGGCACCGACGGCCGCTGGACCGCCCGCGGCGTCAACGTCGACGCCCAGGGCCGGGTGTACGTCGCCGGCGGGCCGAACGGGATCGACCACGCGGGCGCCCCGGACCTGTGGGTCTACAGCCGCGACGGCAAGCTGCTCGCCGCGCTCCGCACCGGCGTACCGAACTCGTTCCTCAACGACATCGTGATCGGCCCGGACGGCGCCGCCTACTTCACCAACTCGAACGCCCCGCAGATCTTCCGGGTCGCCGAGCGGAACGGCCAGTGGACCGTCAGCACCTGGGCCGATGCGACCGGCACCATCCAGACCGCGGACGGCTTCAACCTCGGCGGCATCGTGCTCTCCCCCGACCGCAAGGCGCTGGTCGTGGCCCAGGGCAACGTCGGCAAGCTGTGGCGGTTCGACCTGCGGACCGCGAAGGCGACCGCCGTCGACATCGCCGATGCCGACCTGGTGAACGCCGACGGCCTGGTCCAGCAGGGCAACACCCTCTGGGTCGTGCGGAACTTCTCCAAGGTGCTGAGCACGCTGCGGCTCTCGGCCGACGGCTCCACCGCACGGCTGCTGTCCGCGAAGCCGACCGACCCCGACCGGGTGCTGACCACCGCCAAGCTCGCCCAGGGCCGGCTGCTGGTGGTCGACAGCAAGTTCGACGAGGCCACCGCCGTCCCGCCGTACCAGGTCATCACGCTCAACCCGCGCCGATGACACGCCGCCCGATCGCCGTGGTCGCCGTCCTACTGATGGCGGCGACCACCGCGTGCTCCGCGGAGACCACCAACGCTCCCCAACCGACCCCGACGCCTTCGAGGAGCGCCACCGTGCCGTCCACCCTCGACAGCCAGCTGATCGCCGCGGCCTGGAAGAACGACGTACCCACGGCCAAGCGCCTGATCGACGCCGGCGCCGACGTCAACGCGCTCGACAACACCGTCCAGAGCGCGTTCCTGATCGCCGCCAGCGAGGGCTACCTCGACCTGCTCAACCTGACGCTCGCACACGGCGCGGACGTCCGCAGCCTCGACAGCTACCACGGTACGGCGCTGATCCGGGCCGCCGAGCGCGGTCACGCCGCGGTCGTCGGCCGGCTGATCCAGGCGGGTGTCGCGGTCAACCATGTGAACGACCTCGGCTGGACCGCGCTGCACGAGGCGGTCATCCTGGGCAAGGGCACCCCGGAGTACGTCGACACCGTCCGGCTGCTGATCGCGGCCGGCGCCGACCGGAACAAGCCGGCCGTCAACGGCGGCACCACGCCGGTGCAGGCCGCGAAGGACCGCGGTCAGTCGGCGGTGAGCGCCGTGCTGGATGCTCGAGCCTCCACCGGCGATCTGCTGGGGGCGGTCACCGCGGGTGACACCAACAAGGCCGCCGCGGCACTGGCGGCCGGCGCGAAGGTCGAGTCGCGCGACGACCATCGGCGTACGGCGTTGCTGCTCGCGTCGCTCAACGACCGGGTGGACGTGGCCCGCCTGCTCGTCCAGCTCGGCGCGGATCCCGACGCGCAGGACGACCGGAAGGACTCGGCCTGGCTCGTGACCGGCGTGACCGGGAGCGTCGCCATGCTGGAGACGCTGCTGCCTGCGAAGCCGGACCTGACGCTGCGGAACCGCTTCGGCGGTACGTCGCTGATCCCGGCGAGCGAGCGTGGTCACGTCGACTACGTGCGACGGGCGGTCAAGACGAAGATCGACGTCAACCACGTGAACGACCTCGGCTGGACCGCGCTGCTCGAGGCGATCATCCTCGGGAAGGGCACCAAGCCGTGGCAGGACATCGTGCAGACCCTCGTCGACGCCGGCGCCGACCCGAGCCTCGCCGACAAGGCCGGCGTCACCCCGCTCCAGCACGCCCGCTCCCGCGGCTACACCGAGATCGCCAAGATCCTCGAGTCCGCCGGCGCCCGCTAGTCCCAGAGCGGCGGCGGGACGTGAGGCCGGACGGCCGGTGCCCGCTAGTCGCGGGTGAGGCAGCGGGCGGGGAGCTCGAACCAGCGGAGGTGGTCGAAGCCGCTGCTGACCTGACCGTCGGGGTCCGCCTGGTTCTCGGCGCAGGTGGCCAGCAGGTCGCGGGCCTCGGCGAGGTAGTCGTCGAGGGCGGACTCGGGCGCGGTGTGGTCGTGCCGCGGATACCTGAGCCTGCCGTCGGCGTCGTACCCGACCTGGGACAGCCGCATCGGCGGCTCCACCGGGCCGCGGTGGTGCCGCCACAGCCCGTTCGCCGGGTCGAAGCGGTAGTCGCCGAGCAGCCGCCACCCGTCCCGGGCGACCAGCTTGACCGCCTCCACGACGTACGAGAACACCGCCTCGGAGATGAAGTAGTTGAAGTTGACCCGCACCCAGCCCGGCTTGATCCCCTCGCAGCCGTGCAGGATCTCCTCCTCGAACTCGTGCGACCGCGCCAGGTCGATCCCCAGCAACGTGTGACCGTACGGACCCGCACACGAGCACCCGCCGCGGGACTGGATGCCGAACAGGTCGTTCAGTAGCGCGACGACGAAGTTGTGGTGCAGGTACCGCCCGGACGGGCCCTTCACCACGAACGAGACGATCGACAGCCGCTCCGCGTCCAGGTTGCCGAGGATCTGCAGGTTCGGCTCGCTCTTCCACGCCTCGACCGCGCGCCGCAGGTACGCGTCCTCGTGCGCGCGGATCACGTCGATCCCGACCGCCTGCTTCAGCTGGAACGCCAGCCCGGCCCGGATCGACCCGATGATCGCCGGCGTCCCGCCCTCCTCCCGGTGCACCGGGTCGTCCAGGTACCGGTGCTCCAGCGGGTTCACGTACGCGACCGTGCCTCCGCCCGGTACGTCGGGCACCCGGTTGCGGAGCAGCTCGCGCCGCGCGACCAGCACCCCGGGCGTGCCCGGGCCGCCGATCAGCTTGTGCGGGCTGAGGAAGATCGCGTCCTTGTACGAGAGCGGGTCCCGGTCGCGCCCGCCGTACATGTCGATCTCGACGTACGGCGCGGCGGCGGCGCAGTCCCAGAACGACAAGGCGCCGTACCGGTGCAGCAGTGCGGACACCCGAGAAGTGTTGCTGACGATGCCCGTGACGTTGCTCGCCGCCGAGAACGAGCCGATCTTCAACGGGCGTTCGGCGTACTGCCGCAGCCGCGACTCGAGCTGGTCGATGTCGATGTGGCCGTCCGCGTCCTGGCTGATCATCACCACGTCCGCGATCGACTCACGCCACGGCAACTCGTTCGAGTGGTGCTCGTACGGCCCGATGAAGACGACCGGGCGCTGCTCCGGCGGGATCTGGTCGGTCAGGTGGTACGTGTCGTCGAGCTCGGCCGGGATCCGCAGGCCCATGATCCCGATCAGCTTGTCGATCGCCCCGGTCGCGCCGGACCCGCAGAAGATCAGCGCGGTCTCGGCGTCGCCGCCGACGCCGGTGTGGATGATCCGCCGCGCGTCCTCGCGCAGCCGAGTGGTCTGCAGACCGGTCCCGCTGGACTCGGTGTGGGTGTTCGCGTACCGCGGCAGGACCTCCTCGCGGATGAAGTCCTCCAGGAACGTGAGCGCCCGGCCGGAGGCGGTGTAGTCGGCGTACGTCACCCGCCGCGGACCGTACGGACCGGGCATCACCTGGTCGTCGCCGATCACCGACGCGCGGATCTGCCGGAGCAGCGGGGTCTCCGGCGGCATCCCTTCGAGTGCACCCATGCTTCAGAGTAGGGCGCCGGGGTGAGCTGCGTCTCGTGATCCGTGCGCGCCCTGTGGATAGGGTCGGTGGCAGTCGAGCGCGAGGAGTGGGGATGACGTTTTCCAGCGAGCTGTGGGACCGCGGTGCCGGCACCGTGTACGAGCAGATCGTCCAGCACCCGTTCATCACCGGCCTGACCGACGGGACCCTGGACCACGACGCGTTCCGGTACTTCATCACCCAGGACAGCCACTACCTGCGCGCGTACTCGCGGGCGCTCAGCCTGGTCGCGGGACGGGCGACCGACGAGGACGCGGTCAGCATGTTCGCGCTGCACGCCGCCAACGCGATAGCCGTCGAGCGGGAGCTGCACACGTCGCTGCTGGCCTCCCTCGGCCTCACACCGGCCGACGTGGACGCGGCCGGTTCCGGGCCGACCACAACGGCGTACATGTCCTATCTGACCGCGGTGTGCGCCACGGGCACGTACGCCGAGGCCGTGGCCGCCGTACTGCCTTGTTACTGGATCTACCGGGACGTGGGGCGCGAGCTGCTGAAGCGGTCGTCGCCGGACCCGCTGTACGCGAAGTGGATCGCGACGTACGGCTCCGAGGAGTTCGACGCGGTGGTCGAAGAGGTGGTTGCGGTGACAGACACACTGGACGTCGGCACCGCGGAGCGGGAACGTTGTCACCAGCACTTCGCCACGACGTGCCGCTACGAATGGATGTTCTGGGACGCCGCTTACCACAAGCTCGATTGGCCGGTGGGATGAAGGACTTCTACGACGTCGTCATAGTCGGCGGTGGGCACAACGGGCTCGTCGCTGCCACGTACCTGGCCCAGTCCGGGCTCTCCACGCTCATCTTGGAACAACAGGCGCACACCGGCGGCGCAGCGGTCAGCCAGCGGGTCTTCCCGGGTGTTGACGCACGGCTGTCGCGGTACTCGTACCTGGTCAGCCTGCTGCCCGACAAGATCGTCGCCGACCTAGGCCTCGCCCTGGACCTCCGCTCGCGTGCCGTGGCGTCCTACACGCCGGTACGCCGTGGTGGACGCGACCTTGGCCTCTTGGTAGAGCGGCCGGAAGGCCCTGGCACCAGGGACTCGTTCCGGACGCTCACGGGCAGCGACACGGAGTACGAGGCCTGGACCGACTTCTACGGGGCCGTCGGCTCGCTGGCGGCGGCGGTAGCGCCGACGCTGCTCGAGCCGCTCCAGCCGGCCGCTGAGCTCCGTTCTCGCGTCGACAGCGCGCTCTGGGACGAGCTGGTCGAGCGACCGCTCGGAGAGACCATCGAGCGCCGCTTCGCCGACGACACCGTCCGGGGCGTCGTCGCGACCGATTCCGTCATCGGGACCTTCGCAGGCCTGCACGACGAGTCACTGATCCAGAACAGGTGCTTCCTGTACCACCTGATCGGGAACGGCACCGGCGAGTGGCGGGTGCCGGTGGGAGGCATGGGTGCGGTCACCGACGCGCTGGCCGCGGCCGCCCGGCGCGCAGGCGCCGCCCTGGTCACCAACGCCGAGGTCACGTCCGTGGAGGTCGACGGTTCGCGCGGCTCGGTCACCTGGCTCGGCGGTGACGGTGAGCGCTCCGTGGACTGCACCTGGGTGCTGTCGAACGTCGCACCGTCGACCCTGGCTGCGCTCCGTGGTCAAGCGGGCGTGGAGAAGCCCGAGGGCTCGCAGCTGAAGATCAACCTGCTGCTACGCCACCTGCCGGCGCTGAAGTCGGGCGACGACCCGGCACGGGCCTTCGCCGGTACGTTCCACATCGACGAGGACTACAGCCAGCTGGAGTCGGCGTACCGCACCGCCGCCGGCGGCGAGCTGCCCGCCGTACCGCCGTCCGAGGTGTACTGCCACTCGTTGACCGACCCGTCGATCCTCTCCCCCGAGCTGGTTGCCGCGGGCTACCACACGCTGACCGTCTTCGGCGTCCACTTCCCCGCCCGGTTGTTTGCCTCCGACAACGATTCCGCCCGCACCGAGGCGACCCGCCGGGTGCTGGCCGGCCTCGAGTCGTACCTCGCCGAACCACTCGCCGACTGCATCGCCCGGGACGCCGACGGCAACCTCTGCATCGAGGCCAAGACGCCGTACGACATCGAGCAATCCGTCGGCATGCCCGGCGGCCACATCTTCCACGGCGACCTCCAGTGGCCCTGGGCCACCACCCCCGCCGATACCGGCCGCTGGGGCACCGAAACCGACGTCCCCAACCTCCTCATCTGCGGCTCCGGCGCCCGCCGCGGCGGCGCCGTCTCCGGCCTCGGCGGCCACAACGCCGCGATGACCGTCCTCACCCACTAACCGATTTCGCATCTCCCCGATCCCCCTGCTACGATCCTCTTCGTTCGCAAGCAACCGCGAATGCAGAACCGGCGCCGCTAGCTCAATTGGCAGAGCAGCTGACTCTTAATCAGCGGGTTCGGGGTTCGAGTCCCTGGCGGCGCACCGTCGGCCCAGGTCACGTGAGTGATCTGGGCTTTTTGTTGTTGGCTGGGGCGGTGTGCGGGGGCTGGATTGTGACTGTGCGTCACGTCACATCGTCGAGTTGCCAGATGCGGTGGTGGAGTGGGAGCAGGCCGGTGCGGGCGAGCGGGGAGGGTGGTGCGGACTGGGGGCCGGCGGTTCTGAAGCGGCCGGGTGGGGTGGCGTAGGTGGCGCGGAAGCGGCGGGAGAAGTGGTAGGCGTCGGCGAAGCCGCATTCGGTGGCAATTGCCGCGAGGGTGAGGTTGCTGCGCAGCAGCAGGTCCTCGGCGCGGCTGAGGCGCAGGAGTTCCACGGCCTTGGCCGGGCCCAGGCCGAACCGGGTGTGGAACGTTCGGGACAGGTGGGAGGTGGACACCGCGGCGGCGGCCGCCAGGCGGGCCGGTGTCACCGGGCGAAGCGGGCCGGCCGCCCACTCTTCGCGCAGGACCTCGATCACGGCTTCGAGCACCGCGGGCAGCGGTGCGACGTCTCCCGGCTCCGGTAGTGGGCCGGTTGCGTAGCTGGCCAGCAACAGGGACAGGACGTCCTCGGTGCGCGAGTCCCAGTGCGCGGATCGGGTCGAGCACAACCAGAGCATGTGCCGGAACAGTCCGGCGAGTACGTCGTCGTACGCAAGGTCGCGGCGTAACGGCCAGCTGTCCGAGCCCGCGACGTCCCTGGCCAAGGAGAAGTGCACGTAGGCGTGCCGCGTCGGCCGCTCCGGGTCCCATGCGAACTCGTCGGTCATCCCCGGCCGCAGCAACAGCAGCGACCCGGGTACCACCTGCTCGCGCCGATCGTCGCAGCGCCAGGTCGCGCTGCCGTGCAGCAGCCAGACCAACTCGAAGTCGGCGAGCGTGCGCGGGCCGTACGTCGCACCCGGCGGGTAGTCGACAACTCCCGGCGGGGCGTCCAGCCGTACCGGCAGGTCCTGGGCGGCTAGATACACCGCGATTCGCCATCTTCCTGCGGCTGATGGACATCGTCCTCGCGGCAAAGGACAGTCAGCATCGACGGTATGACTACCACGCCCTCACACCAGGACATCGACACCTCGGTTTCCCTCGACGACTTCCGCCGCGACGGGTTCGTCGTGCTGCCCGACGCGCTGAGTCCGGACGAAGTGGCCGTACTGCGGGACGAGACGGCCAGGCTGTGCCGCGGCGAGCGCGGTCCGGTCGCCGGAATCGAAACGGCCCGGCCGGGCGACACCGACGACGACGTGATCCGCCGCTACCTGTGCATCCACCACCCGCACAAGGTATCCGAGACGATGGCCGCCGCCCTGCACCAGCGGGCGATCGTGTCGGCGTTGACCCAGGTCATCGGGCCGGACGTCAAGGCGATGCAGTCGATGCTGTTCATCAAGGCGGAGGGCAAGCCCGGTCAGGCATGGCACCAGGACGAGTTCTTCATCCCGACCAGGGACCGGTCGTTGACCGCCGTCTGGATCGCGCTCGACGACGCCACTACCGAGAACGGGTGCCTGTGGGTACTGCCGGGCTCGCACCGGGCGGGCGTCATCTACCCGGACCGGGAGCACGACGACCCGAGGTACGACTGCACTGTCGAGTCCTACGGCTTCCCGTACCAGGAATCGGACGCCGTCCCCGTCGAACTGCCGGCCGGAGCCGCGCTGGTCTTCAACGGATATCTGCTGCACAAGTCCTTCCCGAACACGGTCAGGAGAGGTCTCCGGCGGGCGTTGGTCAACCACTACATGAGTGCCACCTCGCTGCTTCCGTGGGGCGAGCCACGGAAGGACGAGCACTTCGCCAAGGCGGACTACCGGGACATCGTCATGGTCGCCGGCAACGACCCGTACGCGTACAAAGGACTAGCCGACGTCGCCCGACCAGGCGTACGGCCGGACCGCGAAGGCGGCTGCGACCGATAACCGCCCAGCCATTGCGGACGGCCCGCCGGTCGGCGGGCCGTCCTGATGTGTCAGCCGTCGCTGTCGGCCCCCGGGATGAAGGCACCCGGCACCTGGTCCGGTGCGTAGATCTTCGTGTCACCGGGGTACGGCGTGGCGAAGTTGTGCGCCTCGTACCAGGAGAACCGGTTCATCTGCGCAGGGGGAACCGAGTCGACCTTGGTGTTGTCTCCGGTGAACGGCTGCCTCGTCTTCCACGCCTCCCACTCCGCGGCGACCGGCTGCTGAGCCGCCGGAACCTTACCCATGAGAGCGGGCGCGGCCGGGACGTCAGCACCACACGACGGCGGGGTCGACAACCCCTGGGTCAGCGGGACCCGGTTGGGCAGCGCTGTGAACGGCTTGTTGTCGGGCTTGTTCGTGAACGCCGCCCGCATCGGGGTGGCGGCGCTGTCTTTCTGGTTCATCGGCTGGATCCCGAGGATCTGCTCGATGGTGCGGATCATGTTGATCTGGGAGTAGTAGTGACTGTCGACGGTGCCGTGCTGGGCCCACGGGCTGATGATCTGGATCGGCGCCCGGTGGCCGTCGACGTGGTCGACGCCGGCCTGGGAGTCGTCCTCGACGACGAAGATCGCGGAGTCCTTCCAGTACTTGCTGTGCGAGATCTCGTCGACGACCTTGCCGACGGCGAGGTCGTTGTCGGCGACCTGGGCAGGCCCGGTCGGCCCACCGCCGGTGTGGTCGTTGGGGAACCAGAACATGTTCAGGTTCGCCGGCCCGTTCTTCTCGAAGTCACGCTTCCAGATCTCGTACCGGTAGATGTCCGGGATGCTCAGGTCACCACCCGGGTAGCCGTGCACCGAGATGGCGTTGAGCGACGGGATGTCGACGTTGGAGTACATCGGGTACGCCGTGTTCCGCGCCGGATCCGCCGCCATGTACTTGGTGTCGCAGTACAGGTTCTGCCAGCTCGCGCCGGCCGGCTTGTTGTTCTGCTGCATCTGGTACTCGCCGAAGTCACGCGCGGTCTTGCCCGCCGCCTCCGCACCGGTCCAGAGGAAGCCGCTGTGCTGGTGGCCGAGTACGTCGTTGTACGAGTCGTAGCTGCGCTGGTACTCCCCCGCCGTCGACTCGGTGTACTCCGGGTTGTCGGCCTGCATCAGCCAGCTGTGGCCCTCGGCGGAGTTCGTCCCGATGTCGTAGGTGTTGTCGTAGAGCCCGAACTGGCGGGCCAGTGCGTGCTGGTTCGGCGTCACGTTCTCGCCGTACTGCGTCAGCGTCGGGTCGCCGTTGCCCTCGGGCATATCGCCGTACACCTGGTCGTACGTGCGGTTCTCCTTGACGAGCAGGAAGACGTGCTTGATCGTCGACGGGTCACCGAGCTTGAGCGGGACCGGTACCGGCTTGGCGCCGCCTCTCGTGCGCTGCACGGAGTTGGGGGCCCACCCGTTCTGCTTGAAGACCTGCTGTGTGTAGGTCCGGATGACGCCGTCGTCCGGGAGCTTGAACTGCTGCAGGCTGGACGTCGTGTCGTGGGTGCTGTGATTGCTGCTGTTGCGGAGGGCGTCGACGCCGCGGGTGTTCGAGACCACCACGTTGTCGCCGGCGGTCGTGATCTCCGACGGGAAGTAGTCCGTGGGGAGCAGGCCGATGTAGCTGACCGGCTCCAGGGGGTTCTTGTACTTGTAGACGGCGATCGCGTTGGCGCGGCCGAGCGTCACCAGCAGGTGGCCGTCGTCGGTGAGGTTCACCGCCGTCGGCTCGTACCCGACCGAGGCCTCGGGCCACGGCTGGGTGGCGATGGTCTGCACGACCTTGTCCTTGGAGGTGTCGATCACCGAGACGTTGTCGGAGGCCGTGTTCGTGACGAACACCGCACCGTTCTTCGCGTACACCGAGGTCGGGTGCAGACCGACGTCGACGCTGGTGGCTGGGGTCGACATGGCGGCCGGGTTCGCCAGGTTGATCACGCTGACCGTACCGGTGGTGGAGCTACCGGTGAACGGGTCGGCCGGTAGCGCGGTGCCGTACGAGTTCATCGTGGTTTCCGCCGCGGCGGCCGAGGAGCTGATGTCCCAGTCGCTGAGCTGCAGGAGCGGGTCGCCCCAGTTCGTGGTGACGTTCAGCCGGTAGTAGCGGTACGCCGCGGTGTTCTTGAACGTGAAGCCGTTGCTGATGTACCGCGAGTCGAAGCGCTGCCCGGTGCGCTTGTCCAGGTCGGTCCAGGTACTGGCGTCGTTCGAACCCTGGAGGGTGAAGTCCTTGGGGTCGCGGCCGGGCGAGTCGTTCGCGGAGGTCAGCGAGTAGCGCACGACCACCGCCGGCTTGGCCAGCTCGTAGGTCACCGAGCCGGTCGGCTGCTTCGACAGCCACTTGGTCGAAGGATCGTGATCATCGAGGTTCGCGGCGACCTCGTTCGGCGGGTTCTCACCGCTGGCCGTGATCGCGCTGACCTGGCCGGCCAGGCTGCCCGGCATGGGCTTGGCCGGGCGGCCGCCCTCGTTGCTGACGTAGAGCTTGTTGCCGACCTCGACCATGCCACGCGGGGCGATGCCGACGGGCCAGCTCTGCTGCACGGCCCCGGTCGCGGCGTCCAGAGCGAGGACCCGGTTCTGGCCGTTGACCGCGACGTAGACGGTCTTGCCGTCGGCCGAGAACACCGGCACGGCGGACAGCGCGCGCTTCGAGCCCTGGGCGGCGATGCCGACGTTCGCCGGGTTCGCGAGACTGCCGTCCGCGTTCACTGTGAACCTGGTGAAGCCGTCGGCCCGGCCCAGCCAGAGCTGCGTACCGTCCGGTGAGTACGTCGGGCCTTCCTGGCCGACGTCGCCGCCGCTGACCCGCAGGTCCGACTGGGCGTTGGTGCCGACGTACTGCTGCACCTTGTAGGTCTTCAGGTCCACGATCGCGAGCACCTGGCCGCCGTCGGTGAGCGAGGCCGCGAGATGGGTACCGTCGGGGCTGACCGTGGACGACATGATCTTGCCGTACGGGATGACCAGACGCCGGCCGATCGGCTTCAGGTACTGGTTGTCGGACACGACCTGGCCCAGGTCGGTGGTCTGACCAACGTGCTCGAAACCGAACGGATCGGCCTGCGCGAACGCGCTGGTGCCGGTGGCGACGGCGGCCAGAGCGGCTACCGCGACGAGCGGCAGCCGTCTCCTCCGGAGCGCGCGAAGACCCGACCGGTCCTGCCCGCGCAGTTGACGTGTGACTCGCATCGACTCGTTCCTCCGAGGCTGGTGGGGAAGCAATCCAGCCGAACCTACGGACGGAACGTGACGCACCCCCGGCAGCCTGTGGAACGCCAAGGAAACCTGAGTCGACCGGGCCTGACGGCCGCTCAGCGGACGAGGCCTGATTCCCAGGCCCAGACGGCGATCTCGGTGCGGTTGCGGGCCTGGATCTTGCGCTGGATCGAGGAGAGGTGTGACTTCACCGTCGACAGCGAGATCATCAGTTCGGCGGCGATCTCGGCGTTCGTCCGGCCGCGGGCGATCGCCCGGGTGACGTCGAGTTCGCGTTCGGTCAGGGGTGGCTCGGCGCGGCGGGTCCTGCCGGTCGGCCTGCTGAAGTGCTGGAGGAGGCGGGTGGTGATCGACGGCGACACCAGGGAATCGCCGTTCGCGGCGGCATGTACGGCTTCGACGAGCAGTCGTGGGCCGGCGTCCTTGAGCAGGAAGCCTCGGGCGCCGGCCTGCAGCGCCTCGTGCACGAGTTCGTCGAGGTCGAATGTCGTGACGACGAGCACGCGCAGTGGATCGACCACCTCCGGTCCGGCGAGCAGCCGGGTCGCGCTGAGGCCGTCCAGCTGCGGCATGCGGATGTCCATCAGCGTCACGTCCGGCCGCAGCTCACGGGCGAGCGTGACCGCCCGATTGCCGTCCTCGGCCTCGCCGACGACCTCGATGTCGGCCTCGCGTTCGAGGATCAGCCGGAAGCCGGTACGGACCAACGCCTGGTCGTCCGCGAGCAGGACTCGGACAGTCATGCTTCCACCTCACCGGTCAGCGGGAGTTCGGCGAGGACGCGCCACCGGCGCTCGCCGTGGTCGTCCTGTTCGCCGGCGGTGAGCGTGCCGTCGAGCGCACCGATCCGCTCCCCCATGCCGATCAGTCCGTACCCACCGGCCGTACGTCGTGCCCGGCCCGGCCGGATCCCGTCGTTCGTGACCTCGACGCGGAGCAGCCTGCCCGCGGGCTCCACCGCGACCGTGACCGTCCGCGCGTCCGGCGCATGCTTGCGAACGTTCGTCAACGACTCGAGGACGACGCGATGCACGGTCGACACCGTTTCCGGTGCGACGGTCAGGTCGTCCAGACCGGGCGCCAGCCGCAGGTCGACGTTGGCATGACCTGCGGCAGCTGCCTCCACAGCGTTCACCAAGGAGGTGGGCGGGACGATCTGCTCGGGGCTCCGCAGCATCGTCACCAGACGTCGTACGGCGGCCAGCGCCTCGGCGCCGGCACCCTCGATCTCGCGCAGCACCTCCTGTTCGGGGCCGTCCGCGAGTACGACCTGCGCCGCCTGCGTCCGGACGACCACGCCGGTGATGTGGTGGGCGACCAGGTCGTGCAGCTCCCGGGCGAGCGCGAGCCGCTCGCGGTTCCGCGCCGCGACGAGCTCGGCCTCACGCCGCGCGTCGGCGTCCCGCAGCATCAGACCGATCGCGACACTGCAGCCCCACAGGATGGTCCAGAACACCGCGAGGGTGAGGGTGGTCGAATCCCTGCCGTAGCGGAGCATCGGCGCCGTGACGAGCGCCAGTCCGCCGACGATCGCGACGGCGATCGCCGGCCGGGATCGGAGCCGATGGCAACCAGCTCCGATCAGCAGGACAAGCCCGAGGGTCTCGCCGTCACCGCCGAACGGGGCGGCCGGCTTCGCGAAGAAGCCGACCGCGCTGCAGATCAGCGACACCGCGAACGCGGACGCGACGATCTGCGTGATCGCTCCCGGGTACCGGCGCCGCAACAGCGCCAGCGCGCTGATCACGGCCCCGGACCCGAAGAACACCAGGGCGCCCGGCGTGACCTGATCGTGCAGGACCAGCCGGCGTACCGCTTCGTCGCCGTTGAAGCCGACGAGCGCCACGACCTCGAGGACCAGCAGGATGCGGCCCAAGGTACGGCTGGTACTTCGGATCACCGGGTATTTCGCCCTTCCTCGTGGAGTCTCAGCGGGGTGTCGCGTCCGCGGAACAGTGGTAGTCGTGCCCGGGCAGCCGGCCGGTCAGCAGGAACGACGTACCGGCCGTGTTCGCGCACTGGTTCTTGTTCAGCAGGTACACACCGTGCCCGCCCTGGTCGGCCGTCACCATCCTGGCCCGGTCGCCCAACGCCTTCCGCAGCTGCACGGCGCCGGCCAGCGGTGTCGCGGGGTCGCGGAGGTTCTGCACCATCAGCACATTCGACGGGCCGTTGCCGCCGACCCGCACCGGTTCCTCGACCGGCTTCGGCCAGTAGGCACACGGGTTGATGTTCGCGCCGGCCGCACCGAACAGCGGATGCCGGATCCGGTCCGCCGCGACGTTCCGCTGGTACGACGCCGGCGCCGTCGGCCAGTGCGAGTCGTTGCAGATCATGTAGTAGCGCGCGGAGACGAGGTTGTCCACGCCGGCCGCCGTCGCCTTCGCGGTCTCGCCGGCCGGCAGCGGCGCGGGCGGCTGGTTCGCCTCGAGCGCCTTGAAGACCTCAGCGAGGGTGGCGAACTGCGTCGCGCCGTACGAGAAGCCGAACGTGATCAGCCGCAGCATCGCCCCGTCCCAGACAACGTCCGGGCCCTTGACCGGCGTCCGGTCCAGACGCGCCGCCAACCGCAGGTACTTCGCCTGCACCTGCGCCGCCGTCCGGCCGAGACCGTACTCGCGGAAGTTGGCGGCGACGTACTTCGCGAAGTCGGGGAAGCGGTCGTCCATGCCCTGCGACCACAGCCGCTGGCTCTGGTAGTCCCAACCGCCCGGCCCGAGGTTGCTGTCCAGGACGACCCGGTCGGTCCGGTCCGGGAACATCGTGGCGTAGACGGAACCGAGGTACGTGCCCCAGGACGCGCCGAGGTACGACGTCTTCTGCTCGCCCAGCGCGGTCCGGATGCTGTCCATGTCGCGCGCGGTGTTCTTGGCGCTGACGTACGGCAGCATCCAGGCGGTGTCCGAAGCTGCACACTGCTGGGCGATGTGCCGGGACTGCTCGGCCCGCTGCGCGACGTCGGCCGCGTTCCGCGCGTACGGCGGGATGTTGCCGAAGAGCTGCTGTTCCTCGGTCAAGTCGCACTTCACCGGCGTACTCCGGCCCATCCCTCGTGGGTCGAAGCCGACGAGGTCGTAGGTGTCGAGCACGGCCTGCGGCATCTTCACGGCGACCAGGAACGCCAGGTAGCCCAGGCCCGGGCTCGGACCGCCCGGGTTGGTCAGCAGGATACCCCGCCGCTTCTCCGGGTTCTTGCTGGGCAGCCGCGAGACAGCGATGTCGATCGTACGGCCGTCCGGCTGCTGGTAATCCAAGGGGACTTTCAGCGTCCCGCACTGCATTCCCTGCGGCAACGGCAGTGCGTCACCGACGTCCTTGTCACACTCGCCCCATTTGATGTCCTGCTTGGGCTCAGCAGCACTCACCGTCCTCGCCTGCGAAACCCCCGAGGCCGTCGCTGCTGCCATTGCGGCAACAGCCACGGCGATGGCCATGACCTTTCGCATCCTGACTTTCCCTCCAGCCGGCACACGTATCTGATGGCTGTCACTCTGCCGATCAGGGCCGTCCTCCCACATCACGCGCGCGGCTGGTTCGCACCCTGGCCGAAAGTACTAGGCCACTGCCGTGCCTGCTTCCGGAACTGTGCGGGCGACGACCCGACCACGCGGCGGAACGTCGTACTGAACGCGCTCTCGGACAGGTAGCCCGTGGCCCGTGCGATCTCGGCGATCGACAGGGTGTCGCGGGCGAGGGCGTCGCGCGCGAGGCTCATGCGCCAGTCGATCAGGTACTCCATCGGTGGTACGCCGACGTGGTTCTTGAACGCCTGCGCGAACGCGGAACGCGACATGTGGCTGAGCTCGGCGAGCTCCTTCAGGTTCCAGGAGTGGGACAGGTTCGCGTGCATGGCGCGCAACGCCGTACCGATGCCGTCCTCGTTGAGGGCGCCCAGCCAGCCCGTCGGTCGATCCGTCTGGCCGGCGTGCGCACGCAGCATGTGTACGAGCAGGATCTGCGCGAGGTGGTTCTGCACCAGCGGGCCGCCCGCGGCGGTGACCCCGACCTCGATGGCCAGCAGATCGATCAGCTGCGCGAGCTGCCGGCCGTGCGGATCGGCCTCGCGGACGATGACAAGCGGCGGCAGCAGATCGGTCAGGAGGGCCGCGTTGCTGTCGTCGAAGGCGATGTGCCCGATGCAGAGGTACAGGTCGTCCTCGGAGGCCGGGCCGATCCGCACGAGGCCGTCTTCGGCGCTCGCCAGCACCGGAGCCGCCGGGCGCGGGCTCAGGTCGAGCGAGCTGGCGAGCACGTACGGCGGTGGGTTGCCCAGCATGAAGGTGTCGCCCTCCTGCAGGTACACCGGCTCGTGCCCCTCGAGCATCAGCCAGCACGTCCCGCGCACCAGGCCGCCGATCCGCACGTGCACGAACGAGTCGAAGCGCAACGCCCACTCGCCCACCGCCCGGAGGCTCGGCCCGACCACCGTGCGAGGTCTGAGCAGGCCGATCGCGTCGGCCACTGGATCCCCGAAACCGAGCACCGGCGGCCTCCTGGACGATACGTAAAGAATCTCGGACTCAACGTTATTGATCGTACTACCCGGTTCCAGCAGTATCGATGTCGAACGATTGATCTCGAGAGTGATGGAGCAACCCCTATGGGACAGCTGGACGGCAAGACGTCGGTGGTCACCGGCGGAAGCGGCGGCATCGGCCTGGCCACCGCCGTACGACTGGCGGACGAGGGCGCGTACGTGTTCGTCACCGGCCGGCGCGAGGCCGAACTGGAGGCCGCCGTCAAGACCATCGGTGCGGACCGGGCGACCGCGGTCGTCGGCGACATCTCGAAGCTGGACGACCTGGACCGGCTCTACGCCGCGGTTCGGGCACGCGGCCAAGGGCTCGACGTACTCGTGGCGAACGCGGCGATCGGTGCGTTCGTGACGCTGGAGCAGACCACCGAGGAGCACTTCGACCAGACCTTCGCGGTCAACGTCCGCGGCACGCTGTTCACCGTGCAGAAGGCGTTGCCACTGCTCAACGACGGCGCCTCGATCGTCCTTGTCGGCTCGACCGCGGGCGACCGTGGAGTGGAAGCGTTCGGCGCGTACGCCGCGTCGAAGGCGGCCGTCCGATCCTTCGCCCGGACGTGGTCGAACGAACTCAAGGACCGCGGCATCCGGGTCAACGTGGTCTCACCGGCCTGGATCGAAACCCCCGGCGGCACGGCCGCTTTCGGCGACGAAGAAACCGCGCGCGCCGTCAAGGAAACCGTCGCCACCACCGTGGCCAAGGGCCGCATGGGCCGCCCCGACGAAGCCGCCGCGGTCGTGGCCTTCCTCGCCTCGGAAGAGAGCAGCTACATCGTCGGCACGAACCTCTACGTCGACGGAGGCACCAACCAAATCTGAACCCCGGCGGATACTTGGGGTATGTCGGTGATGGACCTGCCCGAGTTCGAGGCTGCGCTGATGTACGGGGTCGAGGCGTTGCGGGAGGGGCTGGCGGTGGTGGTCGCCAATCCCAGTCCGATGACGTACGGCGTGATCGCCCGCGACGCGCGGGTGGTGAATCGACTGAAGGGGCGGCCGGCCGACCACCCCGTTGGGGTCTCGGTGCATACCGAGGCCTCGCACGATCGGCTGTTCCGGTGCCTCGATCTGCGCAGTGATGCTCTGGCGATGGTCGACTTCGCGCTCGCCGAGCGGATCACCGTGCTGGCGCCGGTCCGGCCGGATCCGGCGATGCCCGAGTGGCTGGCGCCCGCGATCAAGGACGGCTGGGTGCTGTTCTTCGACGGGTCCTGGGGACCGACGTGGTTCCTCTGGGAGAGCCATCCGTTCCTGTACGGAAGCAGCGCCAATCGGACCGGCGAGGCCCCGGCCGCCTCGGCTGCCGAGGCCCGGGAGCAGTTCCCCGCCCGCAGCCAGATGATCATCGACGCCGACGACCGACGTCTGCCGGCCACCGCCTACGGCCCCAGCACGATCATCCGGGTCGCGCGCGACGGCAGGCCGACGCTGCACCGGTCAGGCATCCAGGACCCCGACGTACTGCTGAACCGTTTGCGCGAGTTCAGATCCAAGGTCGCGGTCCTCGACGGGTCGACCAGTTCGCCGTTGGGCCGGACCTATCTGTCCGTCGCGGTGAATGAGGACGGGACGCCCAAGCAACTGCTGCCGAACACGCGCATCCGCCTCGGGTTCGCGCGACAGCCGAACAAGAACGAAGGCGACCCACGAGTGTGGGACATCGTGCGAGCGCACGTCGGCTGCAACAGGATCGGCACGGCCACCGCGGCCGGTGAACTGCTGGCCGGTGGGCGCCTGTCGATCCCCGGTCTCGGCGGCACCGCGGTCGGCTGCAAGCCCCCGCTGCGGGACCAGGAGGAATTGCTGACGGCGTTCCTCACCAGCAACCCCACCTGGCAGCTGAACGGCGACGAACTCACACTCACCTCAGGCGGTACGACGATCACGCTGCTGGACCGCAAGATCGTCGAACCGGACTCCCCGCTCGACGGCGTCAAATGGACGGTCGTCACCACCATCGCCAACGCCGACGCACGCCGGGGCTACGGCCGCAGGGAGGAGGCGTGGATCCGCTTCGACGACGGGCGACTCACCGGCTGGACGGGCGGCAACGACCTCACCGGCACCTTCACCCGCAACAACACAGAGCTGAGCTTCACCGACGTCACCGTCTCCAACCGTCCCGGCACAGCCGAAACCGCCGCGATGGAGACCGCGATGCTGGCCACCTTCCAACCCACGGTCTCCTACACCATCGACCACAACCAACTGACGCTCCTGGCCCAGTCCAGCGAAGGCCTCGATCTCACTACTTCATAGGTAGTACGTCGAAGTAGTAGCGGCCGGCAAATCGTCGTCCGGCAGCACGATGCCGGACGGCCGACGGCTGCGGACCATCGACGGTATGGACAAAGGACGGCGTGGTGCGGGCTGGTTCGTTGCATCGACGGCGGGAGCTGGTGGCGGGCTCATTGTTGCCGTATGTCTGCCAGGTCTCCTCCTGAGCGGGCTCGCGATCGCGGGGCTTCTGGCAGTCGTGGCGACCGTCGTTCGGCCCCAGCTGGTGTGGACGATCGCGGTGGCCGCGGTAGCGACCATCAGTTGCAAGGTGTCGGCGTACGAGCAACGTTCGTGACCGTCCACGGCACCGGCCACTCACTGTCGACGCCGACCGAACAGCCGTCCCCCGACCACCTCGCCGACCAGGTAGCCAACTTCCTCGAACAGACGCTGCGCTGACAGCGCGCAGTACTAGGCTCTCCGGAAGCAGGGTGTGGTACCGGGGCGTGGGAGGTCCGATGGACATCGAGGGGCACAAGGCGGTCGTGCGGGAATTCGACGAACTGGGCAACGGCATCGGCGACCTGGACCGGCTCGACGAGCTGTGTACGCCGGACATGGTGAATCACGCTCTTGCCCCGGGGATGCCGAGCGGCCTGGAAGGAACCCGCCAGTTCCTCCGGCGGGCCAGGCGTGACATCCATCCGGCACGATGGCTCGAGACGTCGGTCGTTGCCGAGGGCGACCTCGTCGTCCAGTTCGGCCGCCGCGAGCTGTACTGGCCCGGTGGCCCTTTCAGAGGCGTCGACCTGACCGCCGGAACCGTCGCCCGCGATGTCGCTTTCGCCTATCGTCTCCGCGGCGGACGCATCTGCGAACGGTGGGCCGTCCGCGACGACCTCACGATGATCCAGCAACTCAGGGCCTAGCCGGCGCCGGTCATGGTCGGGGCGTGGTCGGGATGCCGAGTTCGCCGAGGGCCTCGACGACCGACGGGAGGTCGTCGGGGTCCACCGCGAACGTCACGGTGCCGGTGCCGGCGCGTAGATCGTGGACTCCGGGGATCGCGCCGCGGCGTCCTGCGTAGGCGTCGAGGGCCACGGTGATCGTGGCAGGTGGCGGTACGTCGGGCGTGACGGCGCGGCCTGCTTGGATCGTCGTCACGGCGTCGCACAGGTTCTCGAGGGTTGAGGGAAGGTGACTGGCCAGGAGGACCGAGCGTCCCGAAGCCCTCGCTTCCATGATGCAGTTGTTGAAGACGGTCTGGCTCAAGGTGTCGAGTCCGGCGGTCGGCTCGTCCAGCACCAACAGTTCGGCGTCCGAAGCCAGCGCGGCGACGAGTGCGACCTTCTGCCGGTCCCCCGTGCAGTAGGTAGCAGTCTTCTTCGTCGGATCGAGTTCGAAGCGTTCCAGGAGCTCGGACTTGCGCGATGTCGAGACGCCGGACAGTACGTCGATCGCTTCGCCGCCGGTAAGATCGGGCGGCAGGCTGACGTCGCCCGGCACGTATCCGAGTCGCTTGCGCAGCTCGGTGGCGTCGTACCGGGGATGCATCCCCAGGACCTCCACGTCCCCGGAGTCGGCGGCGAGCAGACCGAGCAGGATCGCGATCGTGGTGGACTTGCCGGCGCCGTTCGGACCGAGGAGACCGGTGACCTGGCCGGTCTCGGCGGTCAGGTCGAAGCCGTCGAGCGCCTTCACCGGGCCGAAGGACTTGTGCAGTTGCCGGATCGTCAGGGCAGCGGTCATCGCGCGGCACCGCCGTCCTTCAGGTAGGCGTCGAGCATCGTGTCGTCGGCGAACAACCCCTGGCAGTACAGCTCCAGCGCCGGCAACGTGACCTCGTTCGACAGCGCCCGCAGTTCCTTGCGGAAGTCGTCGACCTCCCCGAACCCGGAGCGCGTCGAGAACCACAGCAACAGCGTCCCCATCGCCTGCATCGCGAGATACCGCGCCCGGGCGGCGGGATCGCGGCTCGGCCGGACCATTCCGCTCGCGACGCCGACGGCCAGGTACTCCTCGGCGTCCCGGCACATCCGCTCCACGAAGGCCGCCGCGAGCTCACCGCCGGCCTGCAGACTCCGCAGCGAGTACATCGCCATCGGCGCGTACTCCTCGATCTCGGCCAGCTGCGCGAGCGCCACCGCCGGTCCGCCCGTCGTCGCCTTCAGCTTCTCCGACTGGATCACGGTCAGCACATGGTCGTCACAGGCCTTCCGCAGGCCGTCCTTCGACCCGAAGTGGTGCACGACCAGCCCCGCCGTCACGCCCGCGTCCGCCGCCACCGCCCGCAGACCGACCCCGAACCCGTCCCGTCCGTACCGCAGGATCGCCGCGTCCCGGATCCGCACGGCCGTCAGCTGCCCGGCACCCTGTGCCGAACCGTCGGAGATCCCGATTGAACGCATGTTCAAAGACTAAACGAGTGTTCAATCGCGGCGCAAGAGGTCTCGCCGCGTAGCCTGGCGCGGGTGGAGGAGCTCCGGGGTCAGCTGAAGGTCTGGGCACAGAAATGGCGTTGGTACCAGCGGAACTCGCTGCCCTGGAACCGCAGCCGGATCCACTGGGAGCTGATGCGGCGCGGAGCGTTCGCGCGGTGGCCGCTGCACGGCAACGTGCTGGAGGCCCTGCAGGACGGCCGGCTCGAGGTCGGGCCCAACGTGATGTTCGAGCCCAACGTGTGGATCACCGTCGGCGACCAGGGGCGGGTGCGGATCGGTGACGGCACGTTCCTGAACATCGCGGTGATGGTCGCCGCCCTCGACCTGGTCGAGATCGGAGCGCACTGCATGCTGGCGAACGGCTGCTTCGTGACCGACGCCAACCATCGCTACGACGATCCGGACCGCCCGGTGCCCTGGCAGGGCTTCGATTCCAAGGGCCCGACCCGGATCGGCGACAACGTCTGGCTGGGCGCGAACGTGGTCGTCACCAGCGGCGTGACGATCGGCGAAAGATGCGTGATCGGCGCCAACAGCGTCGTCACCCACGACATCCCGCCGTACTCCGTCGCCGCAGGCGCACCCGCGAAGGTCCTCCGCGCCGTCACCTACCCGCAGACCCAGCCGTGACGACCCGGGAAGACCACGCCGGACTACTCGGGCGGGACGCTCACAGAGTTGCCTCGAGTGGGTTCCAGGTCTCGGGGAGAGTGGGCGGGATCGCGGCGGTACTCGCGATCGTCACCGACTCGTGTCTCGCGGCCGATTCGGCGATCGAGATCATCACGTCGAGCACGTGGTACGCGAGCTCGCCCGGCGCACGTTCGGGCCGTCCGGCGCGGAGTGCGCGGGCCAGGTCCAGTACGCCGAGGCCGCGACCGCCGAACCCCTGCGGGGACGGGAGTTCCGCAGGCTCGGGCGTGCCGCTCCAGATCCGGGTCGCGCCGTCGAAGTTGTTCGGGTTCGGCAGCGCGGCGGTGCCCTCGGTCCCGGCGATCTCGACGAAGCCGTCGCGAGTGCGGCCCGACTCGAAGCTGAAGGTGCACTGCGCGGACTGCCCACCCACGAACTCGAGGAGGGCGCCGACGTGGGTGGGTACCTCGACCGGGAACTCCACCCCGGCCCGTGGACCCGTCCGGATCACCCTGGTCGCACGGGCCAGCGAAGACGCCGCCGTCACCTTGGACACCGGCCCGAACGTACTCACGAGGTTGGTGAGGTAGTAGGGGCCGATGTCGAAGAGCGGTCCGCCGCCGGCGGCGAACAGGAACTCCGGGTTCGGGTGCCACCGGTCGGGACCGGGGCCTTGCATCATGGTGACGGCGGTCAGCGGCCGCCCGATCGTTCCCGACTCGATCAGTCGCCGCGCCTGCTGGAAGCCGGGACCGAGTACCGTGTCCGGCGCGCACGCCACGCGCAGTGCCGAGGCCTGCCCCTGGGCGAGGAGCTCCTGCGCGGACTCTCGATCGGTGCCGAGTGGCTTCTCGTTCCAGAGATGCCGGCCAGCCGCCAGCACGCGCAGGCCGATCTCGACGTGTGCGGCGGGGTTGGTGAGGTTGACGGCGAGCTCGATCTCGGGATGGACGAGGAGTTCGTCGACGGTCCCGGCGCCAGGTACGCCGTACTTCGCCGCCTGGGCGCTCGCGCGGCCGACGTCGAGATCCGCGACGAACAGCACTCGCAGGTCAGGAAAGCGCCGCAGCGAATCCAGGTACTGATCGCTGATGTTCCCCGCGCCGATCACACCGACCCCGACGGGGCCGGTCGACGTAGGCATCAAGCCCCCACCGGCTTCAGGTTCTGCAACAGCATCGTCGTCTCCGGACCGCCGTACGGGACCGGGATGTAGTCCGGCTTCGATTCGGCGGCCGGCATGCCGGTCCACTTCTCACCGGACAACTGGACGAAGTTGCCGGCCTGGTTGTAGGTCACGTACGGCCGGTCCGCGACGAGCGCCCGCTGGACCAGATAGGCGAGCTCGGTGATCCTGGCTTCGTCGAGGGACGACGCCATCTCGGTCAGGGCCTTGGTGACTTCAGGGTTGTCGTACCGCACCGCATTGGCAGTGGCCGGATCACCGAGCGGCACGACGTCGCCGCCACTCAGTCCGGCCGCCCCGGTGGCGAAGAACTGGCCCAGCAACGAACCACCACCGCCGAATTCCATCGCCAGGTCGAAGTCGCCGGCGAGCACCTGCTTGGTGTGCTGGTCGGTGGTCAGCTTGATCACCCGTAGGTCCAGCCCGAGGCTGGTCTTCAGCTGTTCCTTGATTCCGTCCGACCAGGTCGACCAGTCGGTGTACTGGGAAACCGTCTTCAACGTCAGGGTGTAGGACTTCCCGCCCTTCACCAGTTTGCCGTCCTGCACCTCCCAACCGGCCGCGGCCAGCTCCTCCTTGGCGCCCGGCACATCGGCTGTGAGCACCTGGCCGCGAAACTCCGGCGCGACCTTCTCGCCCCAGACCAGCTCGGCCATGCCGGTGACGTTCGCCAGCGGTGTCCCGACCGGATAAAGGGTCAGCACCTTGGCGAAGTCGATCGCCTTGCTGATGGCCCGGCGTACCGCCTTGTCGGCCGTCGCACCCTTGGCACAGTTGAAGAGCAGTGCCTGACCGCCGCCGGTCGGAAAGACCTGATAGGTGTTGCCCTTTCCCTTGTCCATAAAGGTCTGCTGGGCATTCGGCCACGCCATCGTCGCCAGGTCGAGCTTGCCCTGCGACACCAGCGCCCGGCCGGCGTCCTCGTTGGCGAAGACGGTCCAGCGGCACTCCTTCACGAACGGGATCGGTCCGCCCCAGTAGTCGTCGCGCGCGCCGATCGTGATCTGTTGTGGCGAGAAGTTCCTGACCTTCCACGGGCCGGTGCCGACCGGTGAGTCGTTGGTCCACGTGGCCAGGTCCTGCCGCGACACGATGTGCTCGGGCAGCATGTTGATCGCCGCCAGATCGACCAGATGACCGAGGCCCGGCTTCTTCATCGTCACGCTGACCGTACGGGCATCGATCTTGGCCACCCGCGCGATCATGTAGTCCGGCACCACCAGGTTGCTGCCCTTGTAGCGCTCCGGCGCGGTCAGCGTGAAGACCACGTCGTCGGCGTCGAAGGGCTCGCCGTCGGACCAGGTCACCCGGTCGCGCAAGGTGAAGGTGACCTCTGTCCGCGCGTCGTTGATCTTCCATTTCTCGGCCAGCCAGGGCTCGGCCACGAACCCGGCGTACCGGTTGATCCGGATCAACGGCTCGTAGAAGTACGCGGCACCGACGCTCTTGTTCTCCGCCGGCGTGAAGGGGTTCCAGTTGCGGTAGTACGTCGAGCCCGGACCCAGGAAGTTCATCGTCAGCACACCGTCGTTCGCAGCCCGGTCGCCCGGTGCGCCCGAGTTCGGCTTGGTCCGCTCGGTGCTGCAGCCCGCCGCCGTGAGGGCAGCCGTCGCCAGCGACCCGCCGAGGAACAGCCGCCGGGGCAAGCGGCTGGAAGTGTTGATCATGGTCGTGCTCCTTCGCCATCGGGGTCGGTCGGGCGCAGCAGTTCTGTGCGTTCGAGGTGGCAGCGGGTCCAGTGGCCGCGGCCGAGTTCGACCGTCGGCGGTTCGGAGGTACGACACACCCGCAGCGCGTACGGGCACCGTGGATTGAACCGGCATCCGGCCGGCGGATCGATCAGGCTGGGCGGCTCACCGAGGTCGTCGGCACCCGTGAACCTGCGCTGCCGATCTCGTTCCTGGGCCGCCTCCGGGTCGGGCGAGGACGCCAGTAGCAGCCGGGTGTACGGATGCGCGGGGTGCTGGATCACCTGCTCGGTGGGTCCGGACTCGATCATCTGCCCGGCGTACATCACGGTCACCTCGTCGGCGACGTAGCGGGCCGAGGCGATGTCGTGGGTGATGTACAGCAGGGCCAGCCCGTCGTCGTCGCGCAACTGCTTCAGCAGATTCAGGATGTCCAGCCGGACCGACACGTCCAGCATGGAGATCGGCTCGTCACCGAGCATCACCTGCGGGCCGACCGCCAGCGCGCGGGCGATCACGATCCGCTGCCGCTGCCCGCCGGACAGCTCGTGCGGATACTTGTCGATGTAGTCCTCGGCCGGGGTCAGATTGACCCGGCGCAGCAGGGCGAGCACCGCCTGCTCGACCTCGGCCCGGCCCCTGGCACGACGGTGGATCGTCAACGGCCGGCCGAGGATGTGCCGGATGCTGTGCAGTGCGTTCAACGATGCGAACGGGTCCTGGAAGAGCAGCTGGACCTTGCGGTAGTAGCGCCTGATCGATCGACCACGCCCGGCGTCGACCCGCCGGCCGTCCAGCTCGATCTGGCCCGCGGTCGGCGGGTAGTAGCGGGCCAGGACCCTGGCCAGCGTCGTCTTCCCGGAGCCTGATTCGCCCACCAGTGCGACGATCGAGCCGCGGTGCAGCTCGAGCGAGGCGTCCTCGAGCGCCCGGACGGTCCGGCCACGTACCTCGAAGTGCTTGGTCACCCCTCGGGCGGCCAGCACCGGTTGCTCGTCCTTCGTGGTCTGGGTCATTCCTCGGCTCCGGAGTGCAGGAGGCAGGACACCTCGGTGGCGCCGATCGTGATCGGCTGTGGCTCGAGCTCCCGGCAGGCGTCGTGCGCCCGCGGGCAGCGGGGCGCGAACCGGCAGCCGACAGCGGGACGACGCAGGTCGGGCGCCGAACCAGGCAGGCCGTGCAACTCGGTCAACGGCGCCCGCAACGGCGGGAAGGAGTCCCGCAGCGCCCGGGTGTAGGGATGTTTGGGGTCCCGGTAGAGCTCGGCCGTCGGGCCGACCTCGACCAGTCGGCCGGCGTACATGATGGCCACCCGGTCGGCGAGCTCGAGCAGCAGCGAGAGGTCGTGCGTCACGAAGATGACCGCGAACCCGAGTCGGCTCTGGAGGTCCAGCACCTTCGACAAGATGCTGCGTTGCATCACGACGTCCACCGCGGTGGTCGGCTCGTCCATCACCACCACGTCGGGATCGCACGCGAGCGCCAGCGCGATCAACGCGCGCTGCCGCATCCCGCCGGACATCTCGTGCGGATAGGCGGTCAGGCGGTCGCCCGGGATGCCGGCCAACTGCAGGATCTCGGCCGCCCGGCTCGCGGCCGCCGACCTGGACAGCGAGCGATCATGGGTCCGGAGTACGTCGACGAACTGGGCGCCCAGCCGCTTGACCGGATTCAGCGCGTCCATCGCCGACTGCATGACGATCGACAACCGGGTCCAGCGCAGGCCGCGCAACTGACGCTCGGTCAGCCTCAGCAGGTCGACCGGCTGGTCGCCGTCGCGATGCAAGGTGACCCGCCCCGCCGAAGTGACTGCCGGCGGTCGCTGCAACCGCAGCAGGGCAGTGATCAGACTCGTCTTGCCCGAGCCCGACTCCCCCGCCAGGCCGAGGATCTCGCCGCGGTGCAGCGTGAAGCTGACACCGTCGACGGCCCGGACCGTGCCGGACCGGCTCAGATAGTCGACCGAGAGTCCGGCGACCTCGAGGACTGCTTGCCTCGCCGTGGACGTCATGGCCGCTCCCCTGCCGCCTGGAGCCGCCGTACGGTCCGGGCATGGGCCCGGATCACGGCCCGGTCGCCGGGCCGCAACCGCGGATTGGTCACCTCGTCCAGCCCGAAGTTGATCAAGGCCGTCGCGGTGCCGATCAAGGCGATGCACAGCCCTGGCGCGATGAACCACCACCACCAGCCGTAGGTGAGCGCGCCCTGGGCCTGAGCGTTGGCGATCATGGTGCCCCAGCTGATCGTGCCCTGGGTGGCGACGCCGAGGAAGTTCAAGCTGGCCTCGGCGAAGATGCCGGCCACCACGGCACGCAGGAACATCGCGGAGATGATCCCCGCCAGGTGCGGCAGCATCTCGATCACGATCAGCCGCCAGGTCGACTCGCCGGTCATCCTGGTGGCCATCGTGAAGTCGCGGCTGCGCAACGACATCGTTTGGCTGCGCAGGTAGCGAGCGCCGCTCGGCCACTCGAAGATGCCGATCAGGACTGCCATCACGACCAGGCCGATGGCCGGCTCCGCCGCACCGCCGGCCGAGCCGAGATACCCGGCCACGATCAGCGTCATCGCGAACGACGGCAAGGTCAGCACAACGTTCGTGACACCGTTCAGCGCATGATCGACGGGTCCGCCAAGGAAGCCGCTGGTCACTCCGATCACCACCGCGAGCACCGTCGCGAGTACGCCGGACAGCAGGCCGACGGTGATCGATCCGCGGGCTCCGGAGATCAGCTGGGACAGCACGTCCTGGCCGCTGATCGTGGTCCCCAGCCAATGACCGTTCACGCCGGGTGCGGCGTGGAGATTGCCGTAGTCGACGTCGAACGGACCGACGCCGTACCACTCGATCAGCAGGTCGCCGGTGATCGCGACCAGGACGAAGATCGCGAGCACGACGCCGCCGGCCCGAACCCGTCGGTTACGGAGGAATCCGGTGATCATTCAGCGCACCTCCCGGGTTCGCGGATCCAGCAGTCCGTAGGTGAGATCGGCGACCAGGTTCGCGACGATCATGATGATGGTCAGCATCAGCAGGACCGTCTGCATGACCGGGAAGTCGTGCCCGGTGATCGCCTGCTGCAGCAGGAGGCCCATGCCCGGATAGGTGAACACCGTCTCCACCAGGATCGCGCCGCCGATCACGCCGCCGATCGCCATCGCCAGCCCGGTGACGTTCGGCAGCAAGGCGTTGCGAGCCGCATAGCCGAGCAGTACTCGCGGCGCTGACAGACCCTTGGCCCTGGCCAGCAGCACGTAGTCCTCGGTGACCGTGGTCACCATCACGTTGCGCATCGAGAACAGCCAGCCGTTCAGCCCCAGCAGGACGAGCACCGCGGCCGGCAGCGCGCCGTACCGCGTGACGCTGAGCAGGAACCAGATGTTGTTGATCGCGAACGGTACGTCCGGGTCGTAGGCCCCCGAGATCGGGAACCACCCCAGCCGCATCCCGAAGATCCACAGGACCACCAGGCCGAACCAGAACATCGGCAACGAACTGGCGAAGGTGGACAGCGGCAGCGCCACCGAATCGAGGGTGTTGCCCGGACGCCAGCCGAGGTAGGCGCCGGCCAATGTGCCGACCAGCCAGGCCAGGAAGGTCGTGCTGCCGATCAGCAGCAGCGTCCAGGGCAGCGCCTGCAGCACCATGTCGGCCACCGGCACCGGGTAGTGAGTCACCGACACGCCGAAGTCGAAGTGGATCAGCGCGCCCCAGTAGTCGAGGTAGTCGCCGACCAGGTTGGAGGTCGGATCCCCGTAGAAGGCGCGAATCGCCGCCATCTCGGCCCCCGACGGCGGTGCTCCGGTGGTGAGCTGGATCTGCCTGATCACGGCGCCGGCGGGATCACCGGGCATGAATCGCGGAATGGCGAAATTGAGCGTGATCGCGATCAGGGTCGTGATCAGCGAGAAGCCGATGCGGCGCAGGAAGTAGCCCGGACGGCCGGCGCCGCGGAAGCGACGTGGCACCGCGGCCGGCTCGACTGCTGCCGCCGCGGGCGGCGCTGTCACCTGGGTCACTGCTCCTCCTGACATCGATGAGGGACACCTGTTTCCGGGCAGGGGTGATCGGGCCGACGGCGCGGTCGTGCGCCACGCGTCGACGGAGGTTCGCCGGGCCGGATCCCGGTGTCAGCGGTGGATCGCGAACCGCAGGTCGTAGAGGTCGCCGCGGTAGACGGAGGTCGTACTTTCGATCGGCCGGTCGCGTTGGTCCAGTCCAATCCGGTGCACCCGGAGGGCCGGGGACCCCGGCGGCTGGCCCAGCAGCGCGGCCTCACCGACATCCATCACGACAGCCCTGACGACCTGCTCGGCACGCACCACGTGCAGGCCGTAGTCGCCCTCGAGGATGCCGTACAGCGAGGTGTTGAGATCGCGGTCCAGCAGCCCCGGCACCCAGCCGGCGGGCAGGTGCACAGTCTCCATGCAGATCGGCGTCCCGTCGGCCAGCCGGATCCGGCTCAGCCTCACCACCTCGTCCTGCGCGTCGATGCCGAGATCGTCGGCGACCTCCCCGCCGGCCGCCACCCGATCGGCCGCCAGCAGCCGCGATGTCGCTGTCCAGCCACGCACTTCCATGTCCTCGGTGAAGGAACTCAGGACCAGCGTCTTGGAGATCGTGGGCCCGGCAACGAACGTCCCGGCGCCTTGGACCCGGTACACCACGCCGGCCTCGCTCAGAGCGTCCAGGGCGATCCGGATGGTGGCTCGACTGACGCCGTGCGCGGCCGCGAGGTCGCGTTCGGCGGCCAGTGGCGAGTGCGGCTCCAGGCCACGGATCTCGGCCGCCAGCGAGTCCCGCACCTGCTGGTGCTTCGGCACCGGCTTGACGGCGTTCTGCTCTGACATTCAGGCCCTCCTCGTCCTGGAAACAGTCTGGCCGTATCCCGTTCATGATGTCAAGATTGGTACATACCTATCTGAGAGGAATTCTTCGTGCCTTCTCCACTCTCCGTACAGCTCTACACCGTCCGCGACTCCTGGGAGACCGATCCTGGCCGGACACTCGCCCGGCTGGCGGCCGGCGGGTACGGCGCCGTCGAGCCGTACGACGTCCTGAGCGACCCGGCCGGGCTGCGGAACCTGCTCGACCAGCACGGTCTGGCGATCTCCTCGACCCATGCCCCGGTGCTGTCCGAACGTCAGGACGAGATCTTCGCCGCCGCCGCCGTCGTCGGCGTGGACTCGATCATCGCGCCCGGCATCACGGCCGAGCATTGGACCGGACCGGAGGCGGTGCGTTCGATCGCCGACCGGCTCAATGCCGCTGCCCGGGCAGGTGCCGATCACGGACTGCGGGTCGGCTATCACAACCACTTCTGGGAACTGGAGCTGGTCGTCGACGGGCGGCCTGCCCTGGAGGCCCTCGCCGACTGGACCGAGCCGGACGTGTTCCTGGAGCTCGACGTGTACTGGGCGGCCGCCGCGGGGGTCGACGTACCCGAACTCGTCAGCCGGCTCGGTGACAAGGTCCGCTACCTGCATGTCAAGGACGGGCCCGCGGACAAGGTCGGACCTTGGACCGCGGTCGGAGCTGGCAAGGTGGATATCCCTGCGATCCTGGACGCCGCCACGACAGCCGAGTGGTGGGTCGTCGAACTCGACGAATGCGCCACCGACCTGTTCGAGGCGCTGGACGAGAGCCACCGTTACCTGACCGAGTACCGCGGCTGACCGGATCGGAGCCGTCCGGTGCGCTGCCCAGGTTCCGCGCGAACCTGGGCAGCGCGACACCTCACGCCAACGCGAGTGCGAAGACGTGCAAGGCCGGTGTCCAGAGCGTCCGATCACCTACCGGTGGAAGCTCCACCGAGGCCACGGTCTTGGCCGGATCGAGCTCGACCGAGTGCACGTAGGCACTCGTCGGGCGACTCACCTGCCCCTGGTAGTTCCGGTAGGGCGCCACGAAGGCAGCCTTCGCGTCCGGCGGTGTCGGCCAGGCCGTCCAGTCCGGCTCGTCCAGCCTGAAGGTGGTACTCGTGCCGTCGGTGTAGTTGACCGTGCCGGTGGCCGAGAGCGGCCCGAACGACGCGCTGGTCAGCAGGCCGAGGCGGCCGGCCCGGCCGGACAGGGCGATCGTCTGGCCGTTGGCCAAGGCATTGTTCGGCTCCCCCGGCGCGACGTCGGGCCAGTGGAAGGTGAAGCCGTCGGCCGTGACCTCGGCACCCGGCCGGATACCGATCCCGGCCAGCGCTTCGGCCGAGAAGCTCGAGCCGGAGCCGTCGAAACCACCGTTCAGGTTGGGCGGATCGATGTCGGCGTCGGAGGTGACACCAACGTTGCCGAAGGCACTCCGCAGGTCGGGGTAGGGCACCCCAGCCTTCATCGTCAACGCCTCGAATTGACGCTGCTGATCGCCGTGGCGGGCCCGGACCGCCACCTCGATCTGGCGCAGGCCGGGCTCGGCATGATCCTGGCCGAGGGCGATGGTGATCACCGATACACCGCCGGCCGGTACGTCGACCGTTCCGCGGCCCGGTGTGACCTTCAGGTCGGGCGCCCGGGTCGACCACTCGACGGAGACAGCCTGTGCGGCGGCGTTCCGCACCGTGAGCGTGGTCCGGCCCGGGAGCGTGACGGTCTGGGGCGTCAACGTGGCGGTGATCGGCGTCTCCACGTCGAACCCGTGCTGCCCGGTGGAGGTCACCGGTGTGCCGCGATCGCGAGCGCGCGTCTCGGCGATCGCCAGATAGCCGCCGCCGGCGGTCAGCCCCGGGCTGAGCGCGAACCTCGCCGCGATCGTACGACCCGATGGCACCACCGGATAGCTGTCTCGGTCGAGGGCCTGCGCCGGCAGGGTGGAGCTGTCCTCGGTCGACAACGCGGTCAGACTCAGCCGCACGTCGTGCAGCGGTCTCGGGCCGGTGTTGGTGAACGTTGCCGTCACCACCCCGTCGGCGAGCGGACGGATCTTGTCCGCACCGGTGACGTTGGTTGTCCCCACGGTCTGCTGTGCCTGGAAGCGGATCTCACCGACATTGCCGTGCCCGCCATCAGGACTGACCCAGCGCAGCCAGCGATAGGCACGGGAGTCGGTGACCGGCAGCGTCCGCCAGTCCGCGGTCGGCCGCCACTCGACGGTCGCCAGCGGATGGCAGCCCGACGCCGGTCCGTCCGTGCAGCCCTCGAAGCGGCCGCCGACCATCCGCAGGGTCGGCTCGACGTCGTTGCCACGCGGCAGGAACCGAATCTGATCGACCCTCGCCGCCCGGCCCGGACCGAGGTCGATGCCGACGTACCGGCCGTCGGCTTCTGGCGAGTCGGCGAAGGTCGCGGGGTCGTCGTCGAAGGCGGCCGCCGCGTTGCCGACGTTCCCGTACGGCGTACCGCCGAGGTTCTGGGCGTCGCGCAGTACGGGTGTCGGCAGCCCAGGGGGACCGCCGATCCGATCGGAGACGTCCTGGAGGGCGAGGACGGACGGATAGGCCCGCCGGTCAGGTCCGTGCCAGGTCGTCTCGGCCAGCACCTCCAGCGGCCGGATGGCGAACCAGTCGGCGTACGCGTCGGTCACGTCGAGCAGGTCGTCGCCGAACAGCGAGACCTCGTAGCCGAGCAGTCGCTCGTGCTCCAGGTAGTCCCAGCCGCTGTACATCGTGGCGGTGTTCGCGATCCACCAGTCGCCCGGAGGCTTCGTCGGGACCACGTAGAACTGCGGGTCCGGCGACATGACCACGGTGTACCCGGCATCCAGGTACGCCTGCGGCGACGCCCCGTACCAGGCGTCGATGACAATGTTCTTGTCCGGCGTGATGGTGGCACCGCCGATGTAGTCCCACCAGTTCCAGATCTCCGGCCGGCGTCCGAGGCCGACCACCTCGCGGGCCAGCTTGTTCTGCCAGTCCACGAAGACGTCGACGGTCGAGGCGTATCCCTTGGCCGCGGCGTAGTCGACGAGTTCACGGCAGCCCTGTTGCTGGTCGACGCCCGCGTACTCGTCGCCGCCCAGATGCAGGATCGGCGAGTCCGGGAAGAGCCGTGCCCATTCCTTGATGAGCTCCACCACGACAGTGAGCGACTCCGGCTTGGTCACGTTGACGTTGCCGATCGCCGACAGGGTGTGGCAGTTCCAGGCCAGCTCCGGGATGCGCTCGGTCAGCCGGTTGGCATGCCCGGGTACCTCGAACTCGGGAATGATCGTGACGTGGTACTGCCGGGCGTAGCCGACGATCTCCTCGAGCTGCGCCTTGGTGTAGTGCCGTTCGCTGGTCAGCTGCGGATAGCGATCGCTGGGCAGCCGGACGGCGTACGAGTCGGTCAGGTGCCAGTGCAGGACGTTCTGCTTCTGCCAGGCGGCGGTCCTGATGTACCGCTTGACGTCGGCCACCGAATAGAAGTGCCTGGCGACGTCGAGCAGGAATCCGCGGTGGACGTACCGCGGGCGATCGGTGATCGTGCCCCGGGCGAGAGTCGCCCCGTCCGGCGCCTGCCGCAGCAGTTGCTCCAGTGTCTGTTGCGCGTAGAAGGCACCATCGGAGTCGGCCGCGGTGATCGTGATCGCGGTGCCGATCTCGATCGCGTACGACTGCGCCGCGCCGGCCGTCCGGGTGATCACCAGGTCACCCGGACGCGGCCGGCCGTCGCCGACCTCCGGCACGAAGCCGGTGACGAGGGACAGGTCCCGCGCGAAGGTCAGGGCGTCGGATCGCACCCGGGAGACCTCCGCGCCGGACCAGTTCACCACGATGCGAGTGCGCGGGGTCAGTGCGCTGCTGCCCTGCCCGCCCTGCCACCGATCGATGCTGGGCAGTACCCGAGGGGCCGCGTTCGTGCCGGGGCCGGCCACGGCCGGAGACCCGGCGGCGACCAGCTGGACGCACAGGATCAGACCGGCGAGGAGTGCCACACCCTTTCTGATCATCGGATCCGCCGGCCCTGGACGAAGTCGGCGACGAGGTCGTAGAGCTCCCGTACCTTCGGGTCCTGGCTGCGCGCGAAGGTGAGCATCGCGTCGACACCCTGGTAGTACGCGACGTACGAGTTCTGGAACCCGAACTCCGAACCTGCCCGCAGATAGTCCAGCAACCGCTGCCGCATGACCGGATCGGTGGCGGCCCGTTCGTCGAACTCCAGCTCGACGCCCATACCGTACGAGCGAGCGATCCCGGCCGCGTCGGCCAGCCGTGCCGGATCGGTCTGCTCGAAGAAGTAGTTCGGCTGGAACGCGCCCGCGTCGAATCCCACCTTGTTCCACAGGAAGGCCCGGTAGGCGAGGAAGTGCGGGATCCAGAACGCCTTCAGGCCGTGCTCGTGGATCACGTCCGTCACCCGGCGAGCCTGCTCGGGGCCGTCGGCGCCGACGTCGATCTGCTCGGGCAGCCAGTACAGACCGGCCAGCTCGAGGTTGTGATAGCCGGCCGCGTTCCAGCGGTTGATCAGGTCCTCGGTCCACCAGCGAACCACCTTCTGCTGGTTGTCCAGCGCCTGCTCGCGACCGACCGCGGCAGGGTCGAGGTTCTCGCTCACTCCGTCGCCGTCGACGTCGCCGAAGTCGACCCAACTGCCGGTGTTCGGGACGGTCAGCACCACCTTGGTCCGGCGATCCGGCCCGGGAAGCTGGGCGTTCACCTCGCCGGCCGCCCGGTCGAGCTGGTCGAGGTCTCCTCCGGCGGCGAATGTCTTGTCCCGGTACCACTCCCAGTCGGCCTTGTGAGCGTTGCCCGAGCCGAGGTCGACCCCGGTCGGAGTCTGCAGCCCGAGCAGCAACACGCCGTCGAAGAGCCGGGACACCGGCTTGCCGGCGCGGTCGACCCGCGCCAGATACGGCCGCAGTTCGTCGGCGGTCCAATCACCGCGGCCGTTCTCGTAGTGCCCGTTGTAGATCAGCGCGAGGTCGTTGATCCCGGCCGTGTCCTTGCCCGGCCGCAGATAGTGCGGCCGGTCCGGTACCGGCGACACCGCTCCCTGGATCCGGCCGTCCTGCCCTTCCACCTCAATCTCGTCGATCAGCTGCGTGGCTCGGGTGTGCACCGAGAAGCTGACCTTGACGTACCGGCCGTACGCCGCGGTCGCCGCCGGCCGGTCCGGTACGCCGTCACGCTCCTTCGTCCAGCTGAACCACTCGTCCCGGGCCGGTCCGTCTCCCCAGAGCAACTGGGTCGCCTGCCGGCCGAGGGTCGACCAGGTGCGACCCGAGTCGGAGACCGCGAAGGAGACGTTCAGTGGGACCAGAGTCGATTGGGCGGGCCAGTCCTGCAGGAAACGCGCCCGGATCCCGGTGACCGACTTCGGCGCACCGAGGTCGATGGTCACCTCGCGGGTCTTGCCCTTGGTGCTGCCGACCCACGCCGGATCCCGGACGTCGAGCGCGCCGAGTTTGCCGTCGGTCAGCTGCCCGCCACGGTCGGGCCGGTCGGCGTCCGGCGTCGCGGACCAGGTGTAGGCCTTGCCGAGCGCGAGGTTCCGGGTGGCCGCCGCGGCCGGCTGCCCGCTGATCGGCACGAGTGCCGCAGCGAAGGCCAGCACCAGCCCGGTACAGGCCAATTTCCGTATACGTCTCCCGTAGCGCGGTGCACTCATGCATACTCCCTCACATGAACAGAGCTTTGGTAAGTACCAATTGGGGAGGACCGTAGCGGGATTCTCAGCACCCCACAAGAGCCGGAAAGCCTGGTGCGCCGGCGGAATGCGGGTCGTAGGATCCGTCGGGTGAGGGCGGTCGGCGGCGGATTCGCGAATCGGGTGTACCGGCACGACACCGGGCAGGGGTCGTTCGCGGTGAAGGAGTTGAATCTGGCGGATCGGCGGTGGCCGTACTACGTCGACGACGTGTTCAGGTTCGAGCGGGCGGCGTTCGAGGCCGGGGTTCCGATGCCGGAGCCGGTGTCGGCTGGGCGGGGCGTGCTCGTGCATCGGTGGGTCGAGGGTGAGAAGGTGCCTGAGGCGCCGGTGACGGCGGCGTTCGGGTTCGAGGTGGGGGAGATTCTGGCGCGGATCCATGCGCTCGATGTCGAGTGGACCCACGGGGCCGCGGACGAGCCGACGGCCTACGACTGGCCTGCGCTGGCTGAGCGTGGCCGCACGACCGGGCAGCCCTGGGCCGATGAGTTGGCGTTGCGGGTCGAGACGTTCCTGGAGATCGCCCGGTACGTCGACACCTGCGAGCGGCCCGGCCCCGTCGTACTGACCCACAAGGACATCCAGCCGTGGAACCTGCTCGCTCGGGAGGGCCGGCCGGTGATACTCGACTGGGAGCTGTCGGGGCTGCTCGACCTGTCCGGCGAGCTCGGTTCGACCGCGCTGAGCCTCGCGAAAGGGCCAGGCCTCGACGACATCGAGCCGGCGATCTTCCGTGAGGTGCTCGACGGGTACGTCGCCGGCGGGGGCACGCTGCCGCCGTCGGGGCCGAGCTGGTTCGTGTACCTGGTCGGCGGCTGGCTCGGCCACACGCGGTGGAACATCCTCCGCTGCCTCGCGGGCGTGGAGGCGAGCACCGGGCCGGAGCTCGCGCTGTCGCAGGAGTCGGCGCTGAACGGCGTACGTGGGCTTCCCGAACTGTACGAGCGTCTGCCGGACCTCGAGACGCTGCTCCCGTGACGGAGATCCTGAACCCCAGCTGAGTACGCGCAACCGTGGGGCTCGGGAGTGTTCACCCGTACGGCACATCCACTTCCCGCGGAGGGCGCCGTACGCCGTCTTTGCTGTGGGGCATGGTGGAAACGCAAGGGATCACCCGTAGGCGCCTGCTGGGCGCGGCCGCCGGTGCGGCCGCGGTGACGGCGCTGCCCACGTCGATGCAGAAGGCGCTCGCCGCGCCCGCGCCGGAGCTCCGGTCGCTGCGCCAGATCGAGCACGTCATCTTCCTGATGCAGGAGAACCGGTCGTTCGACCACTACTTCGGCACGCTGCGCGGGGTGCGCGGGTTCGACGACCCGGCCGCGATGCGGCTGCCGTCCGGCGAGTCGGTGTTCCGGCAGCCGGACCCGAATCACCCGGACGGCTACCTGATGCCGTTCCGGCAGAACACCAAGACCACGAACTCCGCGAAGGCGTACGGCACCGGCCACGCCTGGGACGTGCAGCACAAGTCCTGGAACAACGGCGCGATGGACAACTGGGTCGTGGAGCACACCGCGAGCGACGGCGCGCACGGCCCGTTCACGATGGGGTACCTGACGCGCGAGGACCTGCCGTTCCACTACGCGCTCGCCGACGCGTTCACGGTCTGCGACAACTACCACTGCTCGGTGATGGGCCCGACGCACCCGAACCGGGTGATGGCGATGAGCGGCACCCTCGACCCGCACGGGCTCGGGAACGGCCCGGTCCTGGACAGCTCCGCGCCGAAGCAGCTCTACACCTGGACGACGTACCCGGAACGCCTGCAGCGCGCCGGGGTCAGCTGGAAGTACTTCACCGCCAACCCGTACGACACCGGCCACGGCTGGTTCAAGAACTTCGCCGAGGCCAAGCCGGGCGACCCGCTGTACGACAACGGCATGGTGCGGTACTCCCCCTCGATGGTCGCGGACGTCATCCGGCGCGACGAGCTGCCGTCGGTCACCTGGCTGGACGCGCAGTACCTGCCGAACGTGTACGGCCTGCCCGAGGGCGCCGAAGGACCGAACAACCTGGTCGCGGGCGGCGCGGAGTACATCGCGACGATCCTGGACGCGCTCGCATCCACGCCCGAGGTGTGGCAGAAGACGATGTTCGTGATCACGTACGACGAGAACGACGGCCGTTTCGACCACGTCGCCCCGCCGGTCCCGCCGCCCGGCACGCCCGACGAGTACGTCACGGTCTCGCCGCTGCCCGCCTCGGCCGGTGGCATCGCCGGGCCGATCGGGCTGGGCTTCCGCGTCCCGACGATCGTCGTCTCGCCGTTCAGCCAGGGCGGCTGGGTGTGCAGCGAGGTCTTCGACCACACGTCGACGCTGAAGTTCCTGGAACGCCGCTTCGGCGTCCGCGAGCCGAACATCAGTGCCTGGCGGCGCGCGACCGTCGGCGATCTGACGTCCGCGCTCCGCCTCGACGGCCAGGGGAAGCGCTCGTTCCCGAAGGGCATCCCGACGTACGACGACACCGTCGCGCAGTTCGCACTCGAACAGCACGAGGTCGCGACCCTTCCGGCACCGGTGGTCCCGACCGTCCAGCAGACGCCGCATCAGGAACCGGGCCACCGCCCGCACACCCGCTGACCCCAGCTGATCCCCGGCGCCGCTCCGATCGCGCCGTCCGCTGTCGGTGGGCTGACTTAGGATGCCCGGGTGGACGGTGCGGTCGGCCGGGTGCTGCGGCCCGGCGAGTTGGCGGCGTACCGCGGCGCGCCGCTGATCGTGTTCGTCGGGATCAGTACGGCGGGGTCGAGCGTCCACCGGGTGCATCCCGCGTGGGCGCCGCTGCTCGGGCCGGGGACCGAGCTGCGCGGTCTCGACCTGCCCGAGACCGTGCGGCCGGACGAGCTGCGCCGGGTGGTGAGCGACCTGTGCGCGAACCCGGCGATCCACGGCGCGGTCGTGACCAGTCACAAGTTGCGGATCTTCGGGGCCTGCCACGAGCTGCTGGACGCGAGCGATCCGCTGGCCGGGCTGACGCACGAGTTCAACTGCTTGGACGTGTCCGGCGAGCCGCGGGCGTACGCACGGGATCCGTTGTCATTGGCAACGATTCTCGATCCGGGCGGGTCGCTCGGCACCGAGAACGTGGTGTGTGTTGGCGCCGGCGGTGCGGCGACCGCGCTGCTGCTGGCCGTCTGCCTCGACGTCGGCGCCTCGCTCGAGCAGAGCAGGCCGGTTCTCCGGCCGTCACGCCGGCAGCTGACCGTCGTCGGCCGTACGGCGAGCTCGCTGGCGGCGCTCCGTACCGTCTGCGAGCGACTCGGCCTCGCGGAGGACGCCGTACCGCTGGTGCTCACATCCGGCGCCGACGAGGTGGCGGCGATCGTGGCGGGTGCTCCGGCGGGTTCGCTGATCGTGAACGCGACCGGGTTGGGGAAGACCTCGGTAGCTTCACCGTTGCCGGATGCAACGGCCTTTCCCGAGCGGGCCGTCGCGTGGGACTTCAAACTACCGCGGGCCGCTGACGTTCCTGCAGCAGGCGGCCGCGGCGGGGCTGCGGTGCGTGGACGGGTGGGAGTACTTCGTTGCCGGGTGGTCGGCCGCATTGGCCGCCATCGGGGGCATCCCGTTCACGAGCGAGCTGCTGCAGGATGCCACCAAGGCCTCGGCCGCGTTCGCACCGCGTACTAGTTGGACTCCCACGGGAAGCCGTCCGGGTCGGTGAAGTCGCTTCCGTTCGCGGCCAGCGTGATCCGGTGCGAACCAATGCCTTCCATCGGTACGCCGGCATCCTTGGCGAGCGCCTTGCGCGCGTAGAGCCCCAGCTTCACCTGACCGCCGCCCTCGAACTCGACGTACTTGCGGCCGAAGCTCTTGCCCACGGTGAGGCCGTGGTCGACGTAGAACTTCTTGCTCGCGGCAACATCCTCGCAGCCGAGCAGCAGGACGACGGAATCGATCGCGCGGGTCGCCGGGCCGGTGTCCTTCTTCGCGGAGGTGGCGATCTTCCACACGGTCCCGTCCGGGGCCTGCAGGGTGCCGCCGTACCCCCACAGCGACTTGGTGACCGGCTTGATCACCGTCGCGCCGTTGGCGACCGCGCTGTCGAACAGGCTGGTCACCGTGCTCGGCTGGCTCACCGTCAGCGAGAGGGTGAAGCCGCGGAATCCGTCGGACTCGGCGGCGGACTCGCGGACCCGTACCTGCTCGTCGAGACCGAAGGCGTCCGCCAGGAAATTCTCGGTCGTTGCCACGTCGGTTGCTTCCAGAACCACGCTGTCAAGAGTTGTCATGCCTCTAAGCTAGGAAGTCGCGGGCCGCGTCGCTTCTCGATTCCTGATCGATCGTGCGGGTCGCGCGCGGACCGTCGATGCCCCACGCGACGATCGTCGTCGGGATCAGGCGGATAACTTCGCGGGAGAAGTACGGCAGCGGTGGGTCGACGTCCGTCAGCGCGACCGCCGAGCCACGGAGCTCGATGCCGCGCGGCGTCCACGGATCGGTCGACGCGAGGTCGTCGACGACCAGGGACACGGTGCTGCCCTGCTGGATGTTCCGGAACTTCTTGGACGCGCCGAGTGCGTGGCCGCCGATCGTGATCGTGCCGGCGTCGACGAAGAAGCCGACGGGGTTGTTCTGGACGTCGCCGGCGGGTGAGACGGTTGCCAGGCGGCCGAGGGGTTGCTCGGTGAGGTAGGTGAGTTCGGCGGGGGTGAAGATCATCCCCGCAGTATCGAACCTTGACCCTGGGGTCATGGCAAGAGCAGCAGGTCGGCGGCGCGTTCGGCGATGAGCATGACGGTGACGACGGGGTTGACCGAGGTGAGGGTCGGGAAGACCGAGGCGTCGGCGACGCGGAGGCCTTGGACGCCGTGGACTCGGAGGTGGGGGTCTACGACGGGGCCGATGCCGCAGGTGCCGCTGACGTGGTAGACGGTTTGGTGGATGGTGCGCTCGATCGCGGAGAGTTCGGTACCTTCGACGTGTTCGCCGGGGAAGACTTCGCGGACGAGCCAGGAGCGCATGGGTTCCTCGGCGGCGATGCGGCGGGCCAGGCGGACGCCTTCGAGGAGCATTCGCTCGTCGTAGCCGTCGTCGTCGGTGAACGAGCGGTAGTCGATCGCGGGCGGGGCGTCGGGGTCGGAGGACTCGATCCAGACGCGGCCGCGGCTGCGGGGACGGGCCACGTTCGGGGCGATCGCGACGATCTGCTCGGGGAGCGGTGGCTGCGCGTGGTCAGCGAGGTAGCGGTCGGCGTGGACGGCCCAGGGTTCGACCGGGAAGTGCATCATCACATCGGGGCGGTTGTCCGGGCCGAGGGTCACCATCGCGCCGGCGTCCCAGCCGCTCGCGCGGATGTCCGGGGGTGTCGCCTTCGCTTCCCAGACGACGAGGCCTTCGACATGGTCCTGCAGGTTCTCGCCGACGCCGGGGAGATCAACCACCACAGGTACTCCGGCGGCGTCGAGTACCTCCCGCGGTCCGATGCCGGAGAGCTGGAGGAGGCGGGGCGAGTCGATCGCGCCACAGCACAGGATCACCTCGCGCCGGGCCAGGACGTCCCGCTCCACACCGTCCCCGTCGCGAACCCGCACCCCAACCACCCGCGGCCCGCCGAGAGTGGGTGTGGGTGGATGGTCGAGGAGGAGGTGGATGGCTCGGAGGCCTAGGAGGACCTTGGGGCCGGTGGGTGTGGTGCGGGCCGGGTGGAGGTAGTGGATGGAAGTTGAGGAGCGGAGGTTTGTCTCGGGGGTGTAGCCGACCTCGAAGAAGCCTGTGCCGTTGGCGGAGTCCGTGAGGCGGCCGTCGTTCCAGCGGTCCTGTTCCGGTACGCCGAGGGCCTTCGACGCGCTGGTGACGACGTCGGCGACGTACGGGTTGCGGTCGGCCTCCGCGACCGGGTGGATCGGGGTTCGCAGGCGGTCGTACAGCGGGAGGAGTTCGTCCGGCCCCCAGCCGTCGGCGCCGAGGCGGACCCATTCCTCCAGGTCGCCGGGCAGCGGGCGCCAGGCGATCATCGTGTTCGCGGTCGAGCAGCCGCCGAGGATCCGCAGCCGCGCCATCCGGATCTCCGAGTTGCCGCGTTCGTTGGGTTTCGAGCGGTAGTCGAGGTCGTACTCCCCCTCGAGCATCTCGTCCCACCGCCGCAACTCCCGCGCCCGCGGCTCGTGCTCGTCGTCGGGTCCCCACTCGACGAGCGCCACCTCGCGACCGGCCTCCGCGAGCCGGGTGGCGAGCAGCGAACCCGCCGTACCGCCGCCGACCACGACGTACTCGTAGGTGTCACCCATGGTGGAACCAGGTCGTCTTCAACCCGGTGAACTTGTCCAGCGCGTGCAACGACAGATCCCGCCCGTACCCGGAGTGCCCGAACCCGCCGAACGGCGTCGACACGTCCAGCGCGTCGACACAGTTCACCGACACCGTCCCGGCCCGCAGCCGGCGCGACACACGATGCGCCCGGCGCAGGTCGTCGGTCCACAACCCGGCCGCCAGCGCGTACGGCGTACCGTTCGCCACCGCGACGGCCTCGTCCTCACTGCCCACGGTGTGCACGGTCAGCACCGGCCCGAAGACCTCGGTCTGCGCGATCGAGGCGTCCGGCGCGACCCCGGCGAGCACCTGCGGCCGGACGAAGCAGGTCGTCGGCGCCCCGTCGACCACGCCGCCGCCGTACGCCTCCCCCGCCTCCGCCGCGCCGCGCTCCATCAGCGCCAGCACCCGCTGCGCCTGCCGCTCGCTGACCAGCGGACCCATCTGGGTGGCCGGGTCGAGCGGATCGCCGACCACGATCGCGGCCGCCCGCTCGACGACCCGGCCGATCAGTTCCTCGGCGACGCCCTGCTGTACGACGAGCCGCGAGGTGGCGGAGCACACCTGCCCCGAGTTCGTGAAGATGCCCGCGGCAACACCGTCGGCGACCGCGTCGAGGTCGTGCACGTCGTCCAGTACGACGACCGCGCTCTTCCCGCCGGCCTCGAGCCACACCTGCTTCATGTTCGACTCACCGGCGTACGTCTGGAACAGCCGCCCGACCGCGGTCGAGCCCGTGAACGTCACCGCGTCCACGTCCTGATGCCGCCCGAGCGCCGCGCCGACGACGGGCCCGCTCCCGGGTACGACGGACAGCACGCCCTCGGGAAGGCCGGCCTCGGCCGCGAGCGCGGCCAGCCGTAGCGCCGACAGCGGCGAGTCCTCGGCCGGTTTGAGTACTACGCTGTTGCCCGCGGCAAGCGCCGGCGCGAGCTTCCACACCGCCATCTCGAGCGGGTAGTTCCACGGTACGACGGCCGCGACCACGCCGAGCGGCTCGCGGGTGACGACCGCCAGGTCGCCGGGCCCGGTCGGTGCGACCTCGCCGTACACCTTGTCGAGGCTCTCGGCGTACCAGCGCAGGATCGCGGCCGATCCGGGGACGTCGATCGAGGCGGTGTCGACGATCCGCTTGCCGGCATCGCGGCAGTCGAGCAGCGCCAACTGGTCGAGGTTCTCGACCACGAGGTCCGCCCAGCGCGTCAGGACCGCGGCCCGCTCGCGCGGATGCACCCGCGACCAGTGCCCGGCCTCGAACGCGCGCCGCCCGGCCGCGACGGCACGATCCGCGTCGTCGGCGTCGCACTCCGCGACCTCGGCGAGCACGAGCCCGGTGGCCGGGTCGACCGTCGAGCGCGTGGCGCCGGTCAACGCCGCGACAGGGCCGTCGATCCACGCCAGCGAAGGCGTCTCGAGCTTCGCCGAGAGGTCCTGCCAGTTCTGGTAGGTCCGATTGCTCATGCATGCTCCCCTTGGGTGGTCACCGGCTCGGCGGCGATCCGCTCACGCGAACCCGTCGTCGCCCGGACCCACACGTAGTAGACCGGGGCAATGATGGCGAGTCCAACGATCCAGGAGATGTCCACGCCGTCCAGCGCCTTCGCGACCGGCCCGGTGAACAGCGCGTTCGACAGGAACGGGACCTGTACGGCGATGCCGAGCACGTAGCAGCCGACCGCCGGCACGTTGACCTTCCCGTACACCCCGCCGTTGGTCTTGAACAGCGACGGGATGTCGTACTCGCCGTGCCGGATCAGGTAGTAGTCGACCAGGTTGACGGCCGTCCACGGGATCAGCACACAGAGCAGCAGGAGCATCAGGTTCTCGAAGTTCTCCAGGAAGTTGCCCTTGCCGGCCAGCGCGATGACGAGCGCGACCGCGAAGATCACGGTGCAGACCGCGATCCGGGTACCGGCGCCCGGCTGCCACCGCGGTCGCAGCGTCTGCCCGATCGTCAGGCTGGACAGCGCCCCGCAGTACAGGTTCATCGCGTTGGTGGCGGCGATGCTGATCGCGAAGATCGCGAGGACGACCGCACCGATCGCTCCACCGGCCGTGTGGACGCCGGTGACCGTGTCGGCGTCCGGCCAGGCCGCGCCGATGAACGCCCCGAGCAGCATCGGGAACAGCGAGCCGAGCACGCACCCGGCGTACGTCGCCCAGAACGCCGCCCGTACGCCGGTGTCCTTCGGCATGTAGCGGGTGTAGTCGGAGACGTACGGCGCGTACGCGATCTGCCAGAGCGCGGCGAGCGACACCGTGCCCATGAAGCCGGCCCAGCCGAAGGTCCCGCTCGACATCGTCCCGGACGGCAGCCCGACGACCGCGAACAGCATCACGAACGCGGCCACCAGCGCGAGGCCCGCGAGCGCGCTCAGTACGCCGGCCATCGCGTGGATCACCCGGTACCCGTAGATCGCGCCGACGACCCCGAGCACCCCGACCAGCACGATGCCCGGCGTCTCCCCGATCGAGGTCAGGTTCGCGAGCGCCTGGCCGCCGAGGACCATGTTCGACGCGAAGAACGCGGTGTACATGACCACGACGATCGTGACCACGAGCAGGCTGCCGTACGACCCGAACTGGGCCCGGGTCTGCAGCATCTGCGGCACGCCCATCTGCGGGCCCTGCGCGGCGTGCAGCGCCATCACGACGCCGCCGACCACGTTGCCGATCAGCAGCGCGAGGATCGCGGCCCAGACCGGCAGGTGATAGACGGCGGTCGCCAGCACACCGGTCGCCACCGTGAGCAGCATGATGTTTGAGCCGAACCAGATCGTGAACAGCTGGGTCCAGCGGCCGTGCCGTTCGTCGACCGGGATGTGTTCAATGGTCCGGTGCTCGAGTGCCTCACGGCGGGTGCTCTCGGATGTCGCGCTCATGGGTGCTCCTGGAACTCGGCGGTTCAGATCACCATCGACCGGGTGTGAGCCATCTGTCCATCACAGAAAATACGCGTCCTGGATCAGGAAAGTCGATGACTCCTGCCGAGTTCACACGGCGGTAACAACCGGTCGCCCGACCTCACGCTCCACGAGGGCCGTGACCAGTGCTCGCGCACGCTCGACGCTCACCGCCGTGTTGTGCCCGACGACGTGCAGCCCGACCGCGTCCTCCAGCGCGACCACCGTCTCGGCGATCTCCCGCGGCGAGCTCCGCAAGGTCAGTACGCCGCGTTCGGCGCCGCGGGCGAGCACCAACTCGTAGAGCGACACCTCCTGTTCCCACAGCGAACTCATCAGCGCCGCGTGTGCGGAACTCCGCGCAGCGTGCACGTGGAGCTGGTACAGCACCCGGAAGTGCAGGTCGTCGACGTCGTCCGGCGTACCCCGCCGGACCAGCTCGGCGAGCTGCCGCAGCGGGTCGTCCAGCCGGCCGATCGCCTCCCGGCGGGCGGAGTAGAAGCGGCGTACGGCGTCCGCGTGCACGTCGAGCACCAACTCGTCGAGGTCGCGGTAGTAATAGGTCACGAGGCCCGCGGACAGGCCTGCCTGGGCGGCGACGTCGCGGATCCGCAGGCCGGCCACACCGGTCTCGGCGATCGCCCGCCCGGCCGCCCGGACGAGGTCGCCACGCCGCTCACGTTGATCCTTGGGACGCGCCACCCCGGAATTATCTATGACATGCATCAAAGAATCGAGTCTTCTGAAACATTGCCGAAACCTGAACTTTGCAGTGCGATGACAGGAACCTGATCAAATTCTTTGCGATCAGCAGCAAAGAACCCGGCGGAAGGAGCAACGATGGCTGCCGACCTGGTGTTCCACGGCGTCGTCCGCCCCGACGCGTACACCGCGCCCACCGATGCCGTCGCGGTGCGGGACGGCGTCGTCGTCGCCCTCGGTCGCGGGGCCTGTGACGCGCTCACCGGCCGCGGCACCGAGGTCGTCGAGGGCGTCGTCACCCCCGGGTTCGTCGACGCCCACGTGCACCCCGTGATGGCCGGTCTGAACCGGTTGCGCTGCGATCTGGACGACCTCCACAGCCTCGACGACTACCGCCGCCGGATCAGCGAGCACCGGCCGGGTGACGGCGAGTGGTTCCTCGGATCCGGGTGGTACGGCGACGTCTTCCCCGGCGGCTTCCCCTCGGCCACCGAACTGGACCGCCTCGTCGGCGCGCGTCCCGCCGTACTGACGTCGCACGACGCGCACGGGGTCTGGGTCGACACCGCTGCGTTACAGCGTGCGGGGATCGACGACGCGACCCCGGATCCGGCCGGCGGGCGCATCCACCGGGACGAGCACGGTCGTGCCACCGGGTTCCTGATGGAGTCGGCGGCCGATCTGGTCACCGATCTGGTCCCGAAGCCCGGCCGGGCGGAGCTGGTGGACGCACTCCTGGAAGCGCAGCGGTACCTGCACTCGCTCGGGATCGTCGGCTGGCAGGACGCCGCGGTCGGCAAGATGCTCGGCATGCCGGACCTGTTCCCCGTGTACCGCGAGGCCGCCGAGTCCGGTCGCCTGACCGCCAAGGTCACCGGCGCGCTGTGGTGGGACCTCGACGAGGATCTGAAGCAGGTCGACCGGCTGGTGCGGCGCCGGGCGGAGGCCGAGGCCTGGCCGAACTTCCGGGCGAGCGCGGTGAAGATCATGCAGGACGGCGTCTGCGAGAACCTCACGGCCGCCGTCATCGACCACTACCACGGCCGTCCGGGCGAACGCGGCCTGAGCTTCGTCGACCCGGAGTTCCTCGGTCTGGTCGCGAAGACATTGACCGCCGAGGGTTTCGACCTGCATCTGCACGCGGTCGGCGACCGCGCGGTCCGCGAGTGCCTCGACGCCCTCGAAGCGGCACCACGCCACCCGGACGCCCGCTATCAGCTCGCCCACCTCGACCTGATCGACCCGGCCGACGTACCACGGTTGGCGGCGCTCGGCGTGATCGCCAACATCCAGCCGCTGTGGGCGCGGGAGGACCAGGTCCTCGTCGAGACCAAGCTGCCGTACCTCACCGACGCCCAGCGTCGGCACCACTTCGCGTTCGGCTCACTGCGGGCGGCCGGCGCGGAGCTGGCGATGGGATCGGACTGGCCCGTCAGCAGCCCGAATCCCTTCTGGGGCATGCATGTCGCGGTGCACCGGACGGCGCCGTACGGCGATCCGCACGCGCAGGACGAGCACGCCCGTACCGTGCCGCTCCTGCCCGGCGAGGGCGTCGACCTGGCGACCGCGTTCCACGCCGCCACCGCGGGCGCCGCCCGTGCCTCCCGGCTGGACGGCACCGGAACGCTCCGCGCCGGCGCACCCGCCGACCTGGTCGTGCTCGACCAGGATCCGTTCGAAGCCACGGACCTGGCGTCCGTGACCGTACTCGCCACCTACGTCGACGGCACCCCCGTTCACTCAGCCGTCCACCACTGACAGGAGGGCCGCGATGTCCGCCACCCCTACCGCTCTCGCCCAGGAGCAAGAGTCCAAGCTGCTCAAGACGCTGGGCCGGTTCGACCTGGTGTTCCTGCTGATCGCCGCGGTGGTCGGGCTCGAGACGCTCGGCCAGGTCTCGACGTACGGCGCCGAGGCGTTCACCTGGACGCTCGTCCTTGCCGCGCTCTTCCTGATCCCGTACGGCCTGCTCTTCGCCGAGACCGGTGCCGCCTTCACCGAGGAGGGCGGCGCGTACACGTGGGTCCGGGACGCCTTCGGGCGCAAGGCCGGCGCGATCGCCGCGCTGCTGACCTGGGTCACGCAGCCGGTCTGGGTCGGCGGGTCGATGGCCTTCCTCGCGACCGAGGGCTGGAACGTCAACCTGACGAAGATCAGCGCCGGGTCGACGGCCGACTATGTGTTCAAGCTGGTCTTCATCTGGCTGACCGTACTGGCCGCGATCGTCAGCCTGCGGTACGGCAAATGGCTGCCGACCGTCGGCGCGATCCTGAAGGTCGCGCTGCTGATCTTCTTCGTCGGCACCGCCGCGCTGTACGCCGCCGAGCACGGCATCGCGGACCTGTCGATCCACGACTTCTCCCCCACCTTGACCGGCCTGTTCGGCGCGACACCGCTGCTGCTCTTCGCCTACCTCGGCTTCGAATCCGGCAACAGCGCGGCGGGCGAGATGAAGAACCCGAAGCGCGATGTACCGTTCGGGATCCTGCGGTCCAGCGGCATCGCCGCGCTGTGCTACCTGCTGCCGATCTTCTCGATCCTGCTGGTGGTCCCGAAGGACAAGATCACCGGGATCGGCGGCTTCTTCGACGCGACCGCGACCGTCTTCAGCGTGTACGGCGGTGCCGCGGACGCGATGCTCAAGGTGCTGTCCGTGTGCCTGGTGTTCGTACTGATGACGCAGGGCGCGGCGTGGATGATCATCTCGGACCGGATGCAGGCGATCGCGGCCGCGGACGGCGCGTTCTTCGGCGGCTTCTTCGGGATCTTCAACCGCCGGCTGAGCACGCCGGTGCGGGTGAACTTCCTGTCCGGCACCGTGGCGACCGTCTTCATGCTGGTCGCGATGAAGGTCAGCGGCAGCGCCGGGGCGATCTTCGGGGTGGTGCTGACGATCGCGATCACGACGTTCCTGCTCTCGTACCTGCTCGTCATCCCGGCGGCGATCCGGCTGCGCAAGGTCGACCCCGACCGCCCGCGCCCGTTCCGGGTGCCGGTCTCGGACCGCTGGTTCGCCGCGATGGGCTGGCTGTGCTTCGCGTGGATCGTGCTCGGTTCCTGGGTGGCGATCTTCCCGGGCACGCTCGAGCCGCTGTTCGGCATCGAGTACGGCTTCCACGACGTCTGGGGCGTCAGCCGCGGCACCTTCGAGCTGTTCACGATCGGCACGCTCGTCGTACTGCTTGCCCTCGGCATCATCGGCTACCTGCGCGGCGCGCCCGTCCGCCGGGCGGTCTCGCTCGACACCACCGACCACACCACTCACGACAGGAGCGGCGTCGCATGACGACCATCGCCGACCCCGGCCTCGCCCGCACCACGCACCCGCTCGACCGGCTCAGCGCCACGGAGATCGAGCTCAACCGCGAGATCCTGGACGCGGCCGGCCTGATCGGTCCGGCGACCCGCTTCCCGCTGGTGCAGCTCGCCGAACCGGCCAAGGCGGACGTCCTCGCCTGGCAGCCAGGGCAGCCCTGGGACCGGCGCGTGTGCTCGGTACTGCTCGAACGCGGCACCGGTACGGTGACCGAGGTCGTCGTGTCGCTGACCGACGGCAAGGTCGTGTCCCGCCGCGAGGTCGACCTCGTCGACGAGGGTCAGCCGCCCATCATGGGCGAGGAGTTCGATCTGGTCGAGCGGATCCTCTGGGCCGACGAGAAGTGGTGCGCGGCGATGGCCCGCCGCGGCCTGACCATCCCCGAGCGGATCCGGATCTCCGCGCTCAGCGCCGGGCACTTCGGGCTTCCCGGCGAGGACGGCCGCCGGCTGGTCCGCTGCCTCTCGTTCCTGCAGCTGGACGACGACGACAACGTCTGGGCACACCCGATCGACGGCATCGTCGCGTACGTCGACCTGAACACCGGCGAGGTCGTCGAACTGATCGACGCCGGCGAGTTCGACGTACCGCCGGCCCGCGCCGACTTCGAGCGCGGCCCCGGTACGGCGCCCGAGCGGACCAGCCAGCGGCCGATCGTGATCACGCAGCCCGACGGGCCGAGCTTCACCGTCGAGGGCGATCTCGTCCGCTGGGAGAACTGGGAGTTCCGGATCGGGTTCGACCAGGTCGAGGGGCTGACGCTGCACCAGCTCGGCTTCCACGACCGGACCCAGGACCGCGTCCGGCCGATCGTGTACCGCGCCTCGGTCGCCGAGATGGTGGTGCCGTACGGCGACCCGTCGCCGGTGCGGTTCTGGCAGAACTACTTCGACGCCGGCGAGTACTCGCTCGGCAAGGAGGCGAACTCGCTCGCGCTCGGCTGCGACTGCCTCGGCGAGATCCACTACTTCGACGCGATCGTTGCCGATGACAACGGGCTGCCGCGGCGGATCGAGAACGCGATCTGTATGCACGAGGAGGACTTCGGGGTGCTCTGGAAGCACACCGACTCCTACAACGGCACCAGCTCGACCCGGCGGCAGCGGCGGCTGGTGATCTCGTTCTTCATCACGGTCGGCAACTACGACTACGGGTTCTACTGGTACCTGTACCTCGACGGCACGATCGAGCTCGAGTGCAAGGCGACCGGGGTCGTGTTCGCGTCGGCGTACCCCGGGGCCGGGTATCCGTGGGCGAGCGAGATCGCGCCGGGCGTGGGGGCGCCGTACCACCAGCATCTGTTCTCGGCGCGGCTCGACCTGATGATCGACGGGGTCGGCAACGCGGTCGACGAGGTGGACGCCGTCCGGGTGCCGGTGTCGGACGAGAACCCGTACGGCAACGCGTTCACGCGGCGCGCGACGCGGCTGCGGACGGAGGGCGAGGCGGCGCGGCTCGCCGATGGCGCGGTCGGGCGGACCTGGCATTTGGTGAACCCCCGGGTGACGAACGCGCTCGGGCAGCCGGTCGGGTACACATTGCATCCTGAGGGGCAGCCGACGTTGCTGGCCGATCCGTCGTCGTCGATCGCGCGGCGGGCGGCGTTCACCACCAAGCACCTCTGGGTGACGGCGCAGGACGACGCCGAGCGGTACCCGTCCGGGCGATTCGTCAACCAGAACAGGGGAAACACCGGGATCGACACCTGGACGAAGGCGGACCGCGACATCGACGGCACGGACATCGTCGTCTGGCACACGTTCGGCCTGACGCACTTCCCGCGCCCGGAGGACTGGCCGATCATGCCGGTCGACTACACCGGATTCACGCTCAAGCCCAGCGGCTTCTTCAACCAGAACCCGGCCCTGGACGCACCCCGCCCAGCCGGCACCACAGACCACTGCTGCCACTGACCACGTGAGCGGCGGCGCCTCGCAGCGCCGCCGCTCACGCGTCGGAGGTGGGGAGCCAGCCGTCCTGGAGGTTGGAGAGGGTTCGCGGATTGAGGAGAGCGTCGAGTGTCTCGGCGGTCAGGTCACCGGCCGCGAGAGCAGCGGTCCGTACGTCGCCCGCGCCGGCAAGCACCGCCTTCGCGAGTTCTGCCGCGCGGGTATAGCCGAGGTACGGCGTGAGCGCGGTGACGAGACCGACGTTGCGGGCGGCAACTGCTGTGAGCGCCTCCTCGTCGACCGTGATGCCGTCGACGCACAGCTCTCGCAGCGAGTCGAACGCCGTAGATGTCCAGGCAAAGCCCTGCAACAGCCCGTGGCAGATCACCGGCTCGAAGGCGTTGAGCTGCAACTGACCGCCCTCGGCCGCCATCGTGACCGTGACGTCCGTCCCGATCACCCAGAACGCAACCTGGTTCACCAGCTCCGGGATCACCGGGTTCACCTTGCCCGGCATGATGCTCGACCCCGCCTGCCGTGCCGGCAACCGCAGCTCGGCCAAACCGGCCTGCGGTCCGGACGCCAGCAACCGCAGGTCGTTGCAGATCTTCGACGCCTTCACCACGATCCGCTTCAGCACACTCGACACCTGTACGAACGCCCCGGTGTCACCGGTCGCCTCGACCAGATCCGCCGCCCCGGCCAACGGGAGCCCGGTGATCTCCGCCAACTGCGCGACCGCCCGCTCCCGGTAGCCCGGATGCGCCGTGATCCCGGTCCCGATCGCCGTCGCGCCGAGGTTGATCTCGCACAGCAGCCCGCGCGAGTCCGCCAGCCGTGCCAGCTCCTCCCGCAACGTCACCGCGAACGCCCCGAGCTTCTGCCCGACCGTCATCGGTACGGCGTCCTGCAGCTGCGTCCGCCCGATTTTCGGTACGGCGCGGAACTCCACCGCCTTCGCCGCGAACGCGTCCGCCAGCGCCACGACCGCCCCGCTGAGCCGGTCGATCGCCGTGATCAGCGCGAGCCGCACCGCCGTCGGGTACACGTCGTTCGTCGACTGGCACCGGTTCACGTGGTCGAGCGGATGCACCTCGTCGTACGCCGCCCGCGGCAGCCCGAGCAGCTCCAGCGCACGGTTCGCGATGACCTCGTTCGCGTTCAGGTTCGTCGACGTACCGGCGCCGCCCTGGATGACGTCGACGACGAACTGGTCGTCGAGCTTCCCGGTCCGCACGTCCTCGGCGGCCTGCGCGATCGCGCCGAAGCGGCGGTCGTCGAGCAGGCCGAGGTCGTGGTTCGCCCGGGCGGCGGCGAGCTTGACCGCGCCGAGCGCGGCGACGAGGTCGCGATGACTGCCGACCGGGGTGCCGCTGACCGCGAAGTTCGTCAGCGCCCGCGCGGTGTGCACACCCCAGTACGCGGTCGCCGGCACCTCATGCGATCCGAGCGAGTCGTACTCGGTCCGGATCATCGCACAGCCATGTCCAGCGCCGTCCACGCGAGCGCGGTCGCGGCGTCGAGCAGTGCCTTCTCGGCGTCGCCGCCGACACAGTGCGCGGCGAACTCCGGCTGGTGGTTCAGCGCCGGCAGCGACCCGATCCCGACGTACGGGTGGATGGCCGGCACGAACTGCGACACGTTCCCCATGTCGGTCGAGGCGCGGTTCATCCGGCGGGCCGGCGTACCCGGGTCGAACACGCGGCCCAGTGCCTCGGCGTTCCGGACGTACGCCTGCAACGCGGGCTCGTACGTGCGGAACTCGGCGTACGGCTTGCTCTCCGGGGCGATGTCGAGCGTGGCGCCGGTGGCGAGTGCCCCGGCCTCGAAGCAGCGCCGTACCTTCTCCTCGGTCTCGGCGAGCTGCGCGAGCGACTCGGCGCGCACGTACCAACGGCCCTCGGTGCGGGCCGGGATCGCGTTCGGGGCCTCTCCCCCGTTCGTCATCACGCCGTGCACCCGGACCGTCGGCGGAAGCTGCTGGCGGAGCAGCCCCATCGCGACCTGGGCGATCGTGAAGGCGTCGGCGGCGTTGACGCCTTGCTCCGGGTACGCCGCGGCGTGCGCGGCCTTGCCCTGGTACGTGATGTGTGAATGCGACACCGCGAACGGCTCGGCCTCCGCGACGTCCACCGGCGCCGGATGCGCCATCATCGCCAGGTCCAGCCCGGCGAAGGCGCCGCGGTCGAGCAGCTCGATCTTGCCGCCGCCGCCCTCCTCCGCGGGCGTTCCGTACACCTCGATCGTCAGCCCGGCCGCATCGGCCAGCGGCGCGAGCGCACGGGCCGCACCGACCGTGATCGCCGAGATCAGGTTGTGCCCACAGGCATGCCCGAGGCCCGGCAGAGCGTCGTACTCGGCACACAGCCCGAGCCGGAACGGACCACTGCCGTACGTCGCGAGGAAGGCCGTCTCGAGTCCGAGGTACGCCGGCGTCACCGTGAAACCGGCCTGCTCGAGCGCCTCGGCGACCCAGCGGGCCGAACGGTGCTCCTGCCAGGCGGTCTCGGGATGGGCGTGCAGTTGCTCGGAGAGCTGGATCAACCGCTCGGCATCGGCCGCGACCGTCCGCGCGGCGGCCAGCCTGGTGTCACTCATCGCCGGGGACGCCGTACGACGGTGCCGCGGCCGGGTTGAGCCCGCGCGTGACGTAGTCGTCGCGCTGCGGAAGCCAGCGGCCGAGCAGCGCACGCAGGTCCTGGATCGGCTCGTCGCTCCAGTCGACCCGCAGATCGGTCTCGCGCCACGGCACCCGGCGTACGACGGAAAGCCCCGCGGAGTGGACTGGTCCGGCTTCGCCACCGGCCTTCAGGCCTGCCTCCAGCGCCGTCAGCAGGCGCTCTTCCAGCTCACCGGTCGACGACTCGAACGCCGCGACGATCGCGTCCACGACCTCCAGCTCGGCGAGCATGTTGCCGGCCGCAACTACCTGGGTGCCGACCCGATCACGGTGCAGGCCGAGGGCCTGGTCACCGGAGTACGCCGCGCCTTGGCCGTCCAGGGAGAGCACGGTCAGCTGGCGGTGCTCGATCAGCTCGCGGTCACGGACGACGTTCTCGAGCGCTGTCCGCGCGTCCGCGCCGTTCGCGAGCTCGTCGAGCAGCAAGGTGCCGAGCCGGGGGTCGGTGACGTTCTGCGAAGACGCTCCGCCGACGCCCGCGCGCAGGTGGACGCAGCGGGCCGCGACGGCCGGGCTCGAGGACGTGACCGCGATGCCGACGGCGCCGTTCCCGTCGGTGCCGAGGACCGAGAACGTCACGCGATCACCGCGATCGCGTCGACCTCGACCAGCCACTCCGGGCGGGCCAGCGCGGACACCACGATCCCGGTCGAGATCGGGTGCACGCCCTTCGTCCAGCGGCCGATCGTGCGGTACACCGTCTCGCGGTAGCGCGGGTCGACGATGTAGATCGTCAGCTTGACCAGGTGTTCCATCCGCGCGCCGGCCTCGCGCAGCAGCAGGTCGATGTTGGCCATCGCCTGCTCGGTCTGTGCCGCGACGTCGCCGACCCCGACCGACTCGCTGGTGTCCAGGTCCTGCCCGATCTGCCCGCGGACGTAGACCGTGTTGCCGGCCACCACGGCCTGGCACAGGTCGTTGTCGAGGTTCTGCTCGGGATAGGTGTCGCGGGTGTTGAACGGACGGATCCGGGTGTGGCCGCCGACGACGATCGGCTCCGCTGCGTGCGTCATACCACCGAGCCTAGGAAGCCCGGCGGGTGCTGTCGAGACGATCTATTTGGCCCCGAACATCGACGCAATCGATCCACGGTCGACCAGGTCGCCGATCAGCTCCTCGACCGCGGCCACCCGCCGGGTCGACCGGACGCCGGCCGCCTTGATCAGTACGACGTCCAGCGCCGGCGCCTCGTGCGCGATGTCCACCGCGACCACCTCGCGCGCGTCGGGCCGCCCGGAGCTGCGCGGGCGGACGTTCAGCACGGTGTACGCGAGCCCACGGGCGACCAGCGCCCGGCAGGTCTCCGGACTCGTGGAGCGGAAGCGCGGCGTCGGGTTCAGGCCGACCGCGCGGAACATCCCGGTGAAGTAGTCCCGGCTGTACGGCAGGTCCAGCAGCGCCAGCGGTTCGTCGGCCAGCTCGGCCAGCTTCACCTTCTTCCGCCGGGCGAGCCGGTGCGTGCGCGGCAGCAGCACGTACGGCGGCAACGTGTACAGCGAGGTGACCTCGACCCGCGGGTCCGACGTGATGTCGTACCCGACCGCGATCTCGAACCGGCCGCTCGCCACCCCCTCGACCAGCTCCTCCAGGTCGACCTCGCTGGTGTTCACCGCCAGCCCGGGCAACCGCTCGGTCGCCTCCGCGAGCAGCTCCGGCAGCAGGTAGGGCGCCAGTACGCCGAAGCACGCCAGGTGCAGCGTCCCGCTCACCTCGTCACCGAGGCCGCGCGCCTCGTCCGCGAGCTCGGCCGCCTGCCGCAGCAGCCGCCGGCTGGCCGCCAGCAACTGCTCGCCCGCGGACGTGAGGGTGACGCCGCGGGCGTGGTGCCGGAGCAGGAGTTGCACGTTGAGCGCCCGCTCCAGCTCGACGAGCGCCGTGGACAGGGCTGACTGCGACAGGTGGATCGACTGCGCAGCGGCGGTCACACTGCCCGCCTCCGCCACGGCAACGAAGTACTCCAGCTGCCTGAGGGTGTAGTGGGCCATGACTCACTCTAGGCCTTGCATCGATCGAGCGGAACTAGAGCGCCAGGAAGATCTGTTGGACACGGGGATTGCCGGGCGCTGAGGATTCAAGGCGAGACAGTGTGTACGGCGGACTGGAGGTTGGGGATGTCGAACCTTGAGGTGGAGGTCGTCGTCGTGGGCGCGGGGCAGGCCGGCGTCGCGATGAGCGAGCACCTGGGCAACCTCGGCGTACCGCACCTGGTCCTGGAACGCGACCGGATCGCCGAACGCTGGCGGACCGCGCGCTGGGACTCGCTGGTCGCGAACGGGCCCGCGTGGCACGACCGCTTCCCGGGGCTGGAGTTCTACGACCTGGACCCGGACGGCTTCGCCGGGAAGGAGCAGGTCGCCGACTACTTCGTCGCGTACGCCGAGAAGATCTCCGCGCCGGTCCGTACCGGCGTCGAGGTGACGTCGGTGCGCAAGCACGACGGCCGGCCCGGGTTCCGGATGGAGACCTCGGACGGGACCATCGACACCCGCTTCGTGGTCGCCGCGACCGGGCCGTTCCAGCGGCCGGTCATTCCCCCGATCGTCCCGGCCGACGCCGGACCGGTGCAGCTGCACTCGAACGCGTACCGCAACCCCGATCAGCTGCCCGCGGGTGCCGTACTCGTGGTCGGCGCGGGTTCCTCCGGCGTACAGATCGCCGACGAGCTTCGCCGGTCCGGGCGGGAGGTGTACCTCTCGGTCGGCCCGCACGACCGGCCGCCGCGCAGCTACCGCGGGCGGGACTTCTGCTGGTGGCTCGGCGTCCTCGGCCTCTGGGACCTGGAGACGCCGCCGGCCGGCGCCGAGCACGTCACGATCGCGGTCAGCGGCGCGAACGGCGGTCACACCGTCGACTTCCGCGCCTTGGCCGCGAGCGGCATCCAGCTGGCCGGCATGACCGCGTCGTACGACGACGGCGTCCTGCGGTTCGCGAACGACCTCGGCGAGAACATCGCCCGCGGCGACGCGAACTACCTGGCCCTGCTGGATCAGGCCGACGCGTACGTCGCCCGCAACGGCCTGGACCTCCCCGAGGAACCGTCGGCCCGGGAACTCGGCCCGGCCCCGGAGTCCGTCACCGATCCGCTCCTCGAGCTCGACCTGTCCGGCATCAGCTGCATCCTCTGGGCGACCGGCTACGCCACCGACTACAGCTGGCTCCAGGTCGACGCCTTCGACGACACCGGCCGCCCCCGCCAGCGCCGCGGCGTCTCCACCGAACCAGGCGTCTACTTCGTCGGCCTCCCCTGGCTCTCCCGCCGCGGCTCCAGCTTCATCTGGGGCGTCTGGCACGACGCGAAGTACATCGCCGACCACATCGCCACCCAGCGGAACTACCTCTCGTACTAATTGGACATCAGTTCCTGAGGAACGAGCGGATGTGGTCGAGGGCCATGTCGAGGGCGGTTTCCATCGGGGTGATGTCGTGCTGGGTCTCGGCGAGGAGGTAGCCGCCCTGGAGTGCTGCCATCAGGCCGACGGCGAGTTTGTCCGGGTCGGCGGCTTCGGCGAGGGTGCCGGCGGTCTGCATGCGGCGTAGGCCGCCGGCGATCAGGGCGGTCCACTCCGCGAAGGTCTCGGCCAGGGTGGCGCGGGCCGTGTCGTCCTGGTCGGACAGTTCGTTGGCCATCGAGCCGAGGGCGCAGCCGTACGCACCGTTCTGCAGGGCGTTGCGTTGGACCAAAGCGTCCCGCCAGCGCAGCAGGCCGCGGAACGAGCGCAGCCGCTCCAGGTAGCCCTGCTCGCGTTCGAGGACTTGGCGGGACCGCAGTACGACGACCGCTCGGACCAATTGGTCCTTGTCGGCGAAGTGCTGGTAGAGCTGCGACTTGCTCGTGCCGCTGGCCGCGCGGACCTCGTCGAGGGTGGTGGCGTTGACGCCGCGGACGTACATCAGATCTGCCGCGGCCTCGACGATGCGGGCCCGGGTCGCGGCGCCGCGCGCCGTCAGGCGGCGGGGCGAGGCGTCGGCCGCGGTTCCTCCAGTCACGACCCCAACGCTACCGGTCCGGCTCGTCGAGGTGTATCGTTCTGGACGAAATAGTCCAATCTTGGGAGGTTCCGATGAAGGCGATCGTGGTGACGGACCAGGCTGCCGGAACGGCCGGGATGACGCTGGCCGAGCGTCCTGAGCCGCCGGCGGCGATCAACGACGTCGTCGTGCAGGTACGGGCGTCGGGATGGGTCCCGACCGAACTGGAGTGGCCGTCGACCTGGACCGACCGCGCCGGCCGCGACAAGACGCCGTCGATCCCCGGCCACGAGCTCGCCGGGGTCGTGAGCGCGCTCGGCTACGGAACGACCGGCCTGTCGGTCGGTCAGCGCGTGGTCGGACTGGCCGACTGGCACCGCGACGGCTCACTGGCCGAGTACGTCGCCATCGAGGCGCGCAACCTCGCACCGCTGCCGGGCGACGTAGACTTCGCGGTCGGCGCGAGCCTGCCGATCTCCGGGCTGACCGCGTGGCAGGGTTTGTTCGACCACGGGCGGGTGCGCGCGGGCCGGACCGTGCTGGCGCACGGCGCGGCCGGAGCGGTCGGGACGATGGTGACCCAGCTCGCCCGCGAGGCCGGCGCCTACGTCATCGGCACCGGACGCGCCGCCGACCGGCAGAAGGCGCTCGACTTCGGCGCTCACGAGTTCCTCGACCTCGGCAACGACACCCTGGCGGACGTCGGCGGCGTCGACCTGGTGTTCGACGTGATCGGCGGCGACATCCAGAAGCACTCCGCGGCGCTGATCCGCCCCGGCGGAACGCTGGTCTCGATCGTCGGCCCGGTCGAGTACCGCCCCGCCGACGGCCTCGCGATCGACTTCGTGGTCGAGGCCGACCGCGGCCAACTGACCGAGATCGTCCAACGCGTCCGCGACGGCCGGCTCCGCACGAACATCGGCGCGGTGGTCACCCTCGACGAGGCGATCGCCACCTTCAACTCCACCGAACGCGCCAAGGGCAAGACGATCGTCCGCGTCCGCGACTAGTCGCCAACCCTAGCGGATGGTGCTATAAAAGCACCGTGAAGCTTCCGGCGCAGCCGAACAAGTCGTTGATGGACGGACTCGCCTGTCTGCAGGCGCTGTCGCTCTGCACCGAGCCGGTCGGGTCGCGGGAGTTGGCGCGGCTGTTGCGGCTGGAGCCGACCAGGGTCAATCGACTGCTCGGCACGCTGGCGTCCATGGGGCTGGCCGAGCAGGACGGGAACCGGAAGTACCGGCCCGGCCCCGGGATTCACGCGTTGGCCGCCCAGAGCCTGTTCGGTTCCGGGCTGGTCAACCGCGCGATCCGGTATCTGCCCCCGCTGCACAAGTACGGTCATGTCGTCGCGCTCGGCGTGCTCTGGCGCGATCAGACGTCGTACCTGTATCAGGTCAACCCGCAGAGCCCGGCGGACCGGGGCATCGTGCAGGGCTTCCCGTTCCCGGCCGCGATGTCGGGTATCGGGCTGGTGCTGCTCGCCCAGCAGTCCGAGGAATCCGTGCGGGAACTGTACGCGCCGACCGAACCGCCCCTGCTGCCGCTGAACTTCGACCCGCCGGACCTGGACGCACTGTTCACCAGGCTGGCGCGGGTCCGCGAGCAGGGGTACGCCCTCGTGACCACCGACCTCGGGCGGCGCACGCTCGCCGTCCCGGTCGGAGACGCGGCGTACGCCGGTGTCGGGTTCGCCGGCACGTTCAGCGACGACGACGTACCCGCACTCAAAGCCGTTCTGACCGATGCCGCCGCCAACATCGACCGAACCGAGGTGCCATGAGCATCGTCCGTGAACCTGCCACCGCCGACCGCACGTTCCGTACCGAGCACCTGCGAGCCGATCTGGTCGTCGTCGGAGGTGGTCTGGCCGGCACCTGCGCGGCGATCACCGCGGCCCGCGCCGGAGCCCGGGTCGTCCTGGTCCAGGACCGTCCGGTGCTCGGCGGGAACGCCTCCAGCGAGGTCCGGCTCTGGGCGCTGGGAGCCACCGCCCACATGTTCAACAACAACCGCTGGTCGCGCGAGGGCGGCGTGATCGACGAGCTCCTGGTCGAGAACACGTTCCGCAACCCCGAGGGCAACGCGGTCCTGTTCGACGCGGTGCTGCTCGACAAGGTTGTTGCCGAGGACAACATCACGCTGCTGCTCAACACGGCCGCGACGGCGGTGTCGAAGGACGGCTCGCGGATCACCTCGGTGACGGCCTTCTGCAGTCAGAACTCGAAGCGGTACGAGCTCTCCGCGCCGCTGTTCTGCGACGCGTCCGGCGACGGCGTCCTCGGCTACCTCGCGGGCGCGGCATACCGGATGGGTGCGGAGTCGAAGGAGGAGTTCGGCGAGCTGTTCGCACCGTCGGAGTCGTACGGCGCGCTGCTCGGGCAGTCGATCTACTTCTACAGCAAGGACGTCGGCGTACCGGTCCGCTTCACGCCGCCCGCGTACGCGCTGGACGACATCACGAAGATCCCGCGGTGGCGGAGCTTCAACACCAAGGTGCAGGGGTGCCGGCTGTGGTGGATCGAGTACGGCGGCCGGCTCGACACCGTGCACGACACCGAAGAGATCAAGTGGGAGCTGTGGAAGGTGGTGTACGGCGTCTGGAACCACCTGAAGAACTCCGGTGAGTTCCCCGAGGCCGAGACGCTGACGCTCGAATGGGTCGGCCTGATCCCCGGCAAGCGCGAGAGCCGCCGCTTCGAGGGGCTCACGATGCTCACGCAGCAGGACCTGGTCGAGCAGCGCCGGCACGACGACGCGATCGCGTCCGGCGGCTGGTCGATCGACCTGCACCCGGCCGACGGGGTGTTCAGCGAGCACGCGGGCAGCAGCCATCTGCATCCGCGCGGCGTCTACCAGATTCCGTATCGCTCGCTGGTGTCCCGCGACGTCGGCAACCTGCTGCTGGCCGGCCGGATCATCAGCGTCTCGCACGTCGCGTTCGCCTCGACCCGGGTGATGGCGACCTGTGCGCAGCTCGGTCAGGCGGCGGGGATGGCCGCCATACTCTGCGCTCGCGACGGGCTGCTGCCGGCCGAACTGGTGGAGCCCGAGCGGATGCGCACGCTGCAACGGGAACTGCTGCGGACCGGGCAGCACATTCCCGGTGTCCGCCTCGAAGATCCGGACGACCTGGCGCAGCGGGCTGAGTTGTCGGCGTCGAGCTCGCTCGTTCTCGACAGCTTGCCCGACGACGGTCCCGTCGTACCGTTGGATCACTCACGGGCGCAGTTGCTGCCGCTGCCGGCGGGGCCGCTGCCTCAGCTGACGGTGACCGTTGACGTGGCTGCGCCGACGACGCTCACCGTCGAGTTGCGGACCGGTAATCGGCCGGACGACTACACGCCGGATGTCGTTCTCGGTACGCAGCGGTTCTCGCTGGGTGCGGGCCTGGGGCAACGATTGAAGGTGGATGTCGACGGTGCTGTCGATCAGCCACGGTATGTCTTCCTGCTACTGCGGGAGAACGACGACGTGTCGGTCCGCACGACCACCCGGCGGGTCAGCGGGCTGGTGTCGGTGGAGCACAAGTCGACGCAGGAGGCGGATGAGAGTGTCGGTCGGCCGCGGGTCGAGTTCTGGACACCGGAGCGGCGCCCGGACGGGCACAACTTCGCGGTGGCCGTCGATCCGCCGGTGCGGGCTTGGCCGGTCGACGATCTGCGCAACGGGCATGCGCGACCGACCTCGCACCCCAACGCGTGGGTGGCCGACCCCGAGGACGGCCGGCCTACCGTGCGGCTGCGGTGGGAGGACACCCAGCGCATCTCGCGCGTCGAGCTCGCCTTCGACACCGACTCCGACCACGCGATGGAGTCGGTCCTGTGGAACCACCTCGAGCACGCGATGCCGTTCTGCGCCAAGCACTACGTCGTGCGGTCGGGCGGCAGGGTGGTTGCCGAGCGCACCGACAACCACCAGACCCGCAACACCCTCACCTTCGATCCGCCGCTCGAGACAGCTGACCTCTCCGTCGAGATCGTCTCGAGCCAGGGCGACGTTCCCGCCGCCCTGTTCGAGGTCCGCTGCTACTAGTCGAGGACGAAGGGTTTGAAGAGGGCCGAGTCCTTTCCGTTGCCGATGCCCGAGGCCCATTCGATGTAGCCCTTGCGGCCCTGGCCGTCGTTGTCGTTCACGAGGAGCGAGACGCTGATCAGGTTGCCGGTCGGGTCGATGCCGAGGTCAGTCCAGGTGGCGCCGGTGGTGTACGTCGTGGTCGTACCGCTGCGGACGATCGCGGCGTCACCCGTGGGGAGCGGGCCGGTGGCGGGTCCGGACCAGCGCCAGGTGTCGACGTCGGCGCCGACCAGGGACGCGCCGATCTCGTTCCAGCTGGCGGCCTCCCCCGGCGTACCGGAGCTGACGGCGAACTGGAGCGAGTCGTTCTGCCAGATCTGGTCGCCGCCCGCCGTCGCATGGTGGATGTCGTCGGTGACCTCGACCGTGAGGTAGAGCCGGTCGGCGTCGTACGTCACCCAGAAGTCGAACGACAGGTCCTGCGGGCCGTTGTACCCGGTGACCTGCACGGTGCCCTCGCTCGACGTCCCGGTGGGCGTCGTACCCGCCAGCTGGTTCACGCCGTTGATCGCGATCGTCTTGTTCGCGGCGTGGTGCAGGTCGGCCGCCGCGACCAGGACGACCGTGCCGCTCGCGGTCAGCGGCGTACCGTCGCTCATCGTCGCGGTCACGCTGTACGTCGTCCCGCTGCTGAGCGGGACGAACCGCTCGTCGACCGCACCGGCGGCGATCGCGACGCCGGACACGGAGTCCTGCGCCGAGCCCACCGTCCACGCGATCGTCGGCACCGTCTGCGCGGCGCTGCTCCCGTTGCTGACCCGGATCCGCAGCTGGTCCGCGCCTTCCTTCAGGACGTGCTGCACCGCGAGCGTCAGCGGCTCGATGACCTGGTAGTCGGCGACCAGCTTGCCGACCACGGCGCCCGCCTCGGTGACCGACGCGTGCACCGTCCGCCACCCGACCGCGGACGCCATCCCGAACGAGACCTCGGTGCTGCGCTTCGCCCCGGCCGGAACGTTGACCGACGCAACGACTGTCCCGCCCGCCGACAACTTCGCCGCCGCCGTGGAGGTCCCTGTCGTATTGTCGACAATCCACAGTGCGGCAAGGTTCTCACCGCGCTTGGTCTCCTTCGCCGTGAGCCGGTGCCGCACCGTCGGCGCCACCGCGATCGCCCCGGTCGTCGACACGTACACCGGCTCCTTCCCGACCGTCACGGACAGCCGACCGTCGACGCGCGCGGAATCGCCGTACGCGTCGGTGAAGGTCGCCGATCTGGACGCGTCGATGCCGAACGCCGTCGACGAGTCCGCCCAGAGCATCCAGGTCGTCGCCGGCCCGTTCGGGATCACCACACGGTTCACGCCTGCGGTCGGCGAGTCCTGTTTCAGGCCGCTCTTGTCGACCCCGGACAGCTGCCGCGCCAGGTTGGCGTAGGAGACGTATGCCGGTTTGGGCCTGCTCGCGCCACCCTGCACCATCGTCACCATGCCGAAGTTCTGCTCGGTCTCCCCCGGGTTCGTGCCGTCGTTCATGAAGTCGTACCAGTAGAAGTCCGTCACGCCCGCGGCGTACGCGGCCGCGGCGCCCTGTACGGCGTACGCCGCCTGCGAGCGGGTGTCGACGGCGAGATGCGCCGTACCGGCGGGCCAGCCGAGTTCCGAGATCCAGATGTCGCGGTGGACGCCGTACGACTCGATCAGGTTCGCCACGCTGCGGACCTGCTGGGCCAGCGAGTCCGGCGACGCCGGGTAGTTGTACGGGTGGATCGACACCCCGTCGATGTAGTCGAGGCCGCCGCTGTCGAACACCACCTTCATCCAGTCCAGTGGTACGCCGGCCGTCGCGGGCGCGACGTACTTCAGGTGCGGGTAGTGCTTGCGCAACTCCGTGACCGTGGCCTTCAGCAGCAGGAAATAGTAGTCCGGCTGACAGTTCGCCGGACTGTTGCCTCGGGCACCGAATGTCGGGATGTTGAACTCGTTGAACACCTCGACCGCCGCGACGTTCGGGTTCTGCCTGACCAGCTCGACCGCGTACGACGCGAACCCTGAGCGGCCCGCGTCGGTGTACGGTGTGGCACCGCCGTCGTAGTTGGCGTTGTTGAAGCTGAGCACCGGCAGGTCGGTGAGCCCGTTCTGCCGGAGCACGTCGCGGTACGTGTTGTAGAGCGTGAAGTCGTACGTGCCCTTGGCCGGCTCGGCGCCCCACCACTCCTCGGTGTCGCGCACGGTCGCAATCCCGGCCGCCGCGACCATCGGCGCCAGCACGTTCGGGTCCCACGGATCGGGGCCGAACCCGAAGTGCGTGTTCACCCCCAGACCGGGCACAACCCCGGCGATCTTGCTCAACACACAGAAGGAGTCGGTCACCGACTGCCCGGCGAACTCGTACGTGACGTCGTAGTACCCGGTCCCGACCGGCACCACGACGGTGGTCCCACCCCGCCCGGTCCCGGACCAGGCCCGGTCGCCGCCCGGCGCCGTGACCGTGATCCCGGCCTTCTCCCCCGGCTTGACGTTCGGTACGACGAGCCGCGGCACATCCGGCACCACGAACACGTTGGACGCGGCCAGAGCCTGCTGTGGAGTCGAGCCCGTGGGAGCGGCCACCGCTCGGCCGGCGGTGAACGGGACGACTGCGGCAGCGGCGCTGACGCTGAGGAACGTTCTGCGTTTCATTGCGTTGTCTCCGACTCGTTTCGTCAACCTGTGATGATCTGGTGGAAGGTGTCGAAGGCCTGTTTGTGATCGCCCCAACTGGCGTCGGGGTTCACGTTCACCAGGCCGTAGTGCGCCTGGGAGTCGTCCCAGGCCGGCTGGTCGAGCAGCTCGTACACGTACACGCCGTGCACCTTGTCCGGCGCGGACGCCCGCAGGGTCTGGACAGCGTTCGCGAGGTAGTCGGCCTGCTCCGCCTCGGACGACGACTGCGTGCCGCCGGTGATGTTCAGCTCGGTGAGCAGGATCTCCCGCTGCTGGAACCGGTTGATCACCTCGAGTACGGCGATCAGGTCGTCCATGCCCCAGTACCAGTCGAGGCCGTTCACCTCGTACGGAAGGCCGTCGTTGTTCAGCAGCTGCAGGAACCCGGTGTGCTTCCAGGTGATGTTGACGACCCGCCCGGCCTGCGAGTCCGACGCCCGGACGCCGTCGCAGATCGCCCACATCCGGTCCCGGACCGGGCCGTACACGTCCGGGTTGTAGTCGTTGATCGAGGAGCCGTCGACCCCCGGCCCGTTGATCGCGACGCCGTCCATCTCGTTCTGGATCTGGTAGAGCGGGATCTGGCCGGCGTACCGGGTGACGAGCATCGACACCTGGCTCCGGATCCAGCCGTTGTCGGCGCCCGCGATCGCGTCCGGCACGGTCAGGATCGCCATCAGCTGGACGCCGTGCGCACCGGCGGCCGAGACGACCGCGTCGTACCAGCTCCAGTCGGTCGAGGCGCTGTCGGTGGTCGGGATCATGAAGTCGACGCGGTAGTACGACACGCCCAGGGACGCGGCCAGCGCGAGCTGGTCCCAGACGCCGTCGGCCGGGTACGACGTGTCGTCGATCGACGGCGGGTGCCCGCAGACGCCCCACGCGGTCAGCGTGGTCGCGGCCGAGGCGGTCTGCGAGGTGAGCGCGGCGAGCGGTACGGCGGCGGCCGCGGCGGCGGAGAGTTTCAGGATCGTCCGGCGGTGAATCATCGTGAACTGCCTCCCGGATGAGGTGGTAAAGCGGTTTCACACATCGCCGAAGCATCCGTTCTGTTGCCGCGTCCCGTCAAGACCTCGGCAGCGGGGATATGCTTTTCGGCGTGCCGAGAGAGAAAAGTGTCCGCTTGAGCGATGTCGCGGCCGTCGCGGGCGTGTCGCTGGCGACCGCGTCCAAGGCGCTGAACGGCAACCCGCGCATCTCGGAGGCCACCCGGGAACGCGTCCGGGCCGCTGCCCAGCGGCTCGACTTCCGCCCGGACGCGCTGGCCCGGTCGTTCGCGTCCGGCCGCAGCGGGACCATCGGCGTGCTCACGCACCGCGCGAAGAACACGTTCGCCCGGCCGGTCACGATGGGCGCGATCCTGCAGCTCGGCGCGCAGAACCAGGCCGCGCTCGTCTACGACGGCGACGTCAAGGAGAGCAAGGCGATGTCCGACAGCCTGCGCGAGTTGCGGGCGCGGCGGATCGACGGCCTGCTGGTGATCGGCGACGGCCACGAGCACACCTCGCCATCGCTGACGCACAACTTCGACGTGCCGGTGCGGTACATCTTCACCGCGTCCAGCGACCCGGGCGATGTCCTCTACCTACCGGACAACCGCGAGGCCGGGCGGCTGGCGACCCAGCACCTGGTCGACACCGGGAACACCCGGATCGCGCACCTCGGCGGCCCACGGAACAGCATCGCGGCCGAGCGCCGGCTGGCGGGCATGACCGACGTACTCACGGCGGCCGGGCTGGAGCCGGTCGGGCCGGTGATCCACAGCGACTGGACCAGGGTGTGCGGCGCGGCGTCGATGGCCGAGCTGCTGAGGTCGGGCGCGGAGTTCGACGCGGTGTTCTGCGGCAACGACCACATCGCGCTCGGCGCGATGGAGACCTGCGCGGCCGCCGGGATCCGGATCCCCGACGACGTCGCGCTCGTCGGCGTCGACAACTGGGAGGGCACGGTGGTCGACCAGGACGGGTCGCGGCAGCTGACCTCGGTCGACCTCGAACTGATGGAGCTCGGCCGGCTCGGCGCGGCGAGCATGGCCTCCACCGAGCACGCCCCGGGCGAGCACTACAGCACGCCGACGCTCGCGATCGGGCCGTCCAGCCGCCATTGAATTCACGCCGGGAAACAGTGTGAAACCAGTTTCACAGAACCGGGTTCATAATTGCCAGCATTGCCACCATTCCGCCGGTCGCGAGGGCATGGCAACAGCACATCAGCCGGTGCCCCGAGCAGCGGGCGGCGCGCAGTACCCACCAGGCCGCGGCGAGGGCGAGCGAGCCGGTGACGACCCAGCTCAGCATCCCCGTCCAGGTCCGTAGCGCCATCGGCATCGTCGTCAGCATCCAGACCATGCCGAGGTTCATCGCCGCATGCATCAGGGCCCCGGCCCGTACGGCGACCTCGGCCGATCGCGCCAGGTGCCGGAGGAACACCACGGCCGCTCCTCCGAACGCGACCACCTGCACCCAGCGCGCGACACCGTCAATCGGGAACCACAGCATCGCCAGCATCGCCGCGCTCATCACCACGTGGTTCACGTCGGTGAAGACCTCGATCCCCCGCCCGCGGCCGGTCGCCAGCCGCCACAGGCAGTACAACCCCGTCGTACCGAAGACCAGCGTCAGCGTGTTCACATCAAACACGTCGAAGCTCGGCGGGGGATCTCGACATGGTCAGGCGAGCGGCAGCAGCGCCCGGTGCGATCGGAGGATCAGGTGCAGGGAACTGTGCAGGGCGAGGCCGCCGAGCGACCCCAGCGCCCGGAACCGCAACGTGACGTCGACGACCGCCGGTCCGTCGAACCGCACCCGGAGGCTCCCGTCCTGCGCCGGCCGGCCGGTCAGCTCGTGCACCGGCAGGTCCAGCTCGACGCCCGGCACCGGGTCGCTCTCGATCACCAACTGGCCGGTCACGAACCCGGTGTTGACGATCGGGAACTCGATCGCGTGCCACTCACCGGCGGCCAGGCTCGGCACCCGGTGGCCGGTGGTGGCGACGTTCACCCGGGCCTCGGGGTTGATCACCACCGAGAGCGCCGCGGTCGTCTCGACCGGATCGCAGCAGCCCGCCATCAGTCCACCTCGCATTCGTCGCGCCGGGTCAGGTAGGCGGCCTGTGCCTCGTCGTACGCCGACCGTGCCGCCGCCCGCTCGCTCTCGCGGATGAAGCCCGACTTCGCGGTCCACAGCGCGTCGACCGAGTCGTGCAGCCACTGCGCGCTCCGCCGCGACGCCCGGATCGGCTGCCCGGCGACCTCGACGAAGACCGGCTGGGTGTGGACGCTGCGCAGGATCCGCACCGCGACCCACGAGGACCGCTCCAGCGGTACGTCGAACCCGACCGCCTGCTCGTTGCCGTCCGCAACGATCTCCTGGGCGCCGGCCGGTACGCCGTTCACCAGCACCTCGACCAGGACGCTGCGGGTCTGCCCGATCCGCGACCGCTCCAGGTGCCAGCCGACGGGGGCGGAGTACACCGGCTGACCCGCGGCCGGTGCCGCCGGCGGCTCTTCCGGCAGCCAGGCCGCGACCGTGGCCGTCACCCGCGCGGTCCCCGCGGCATCGACCGTCTGCTCGCGTGAGGTCGAGCCATTCACCGCGAAGTCGTAGACGTGGCTGCGGCCGTCCCCGAAGTACGACGCCCTGTCCTTCAACCCGCCGAGCCAGGTCTCCAACGCCTGCGGGCCTTGCGGCGGCTCGGGCAGCTGGACGTACGTGCGCCCGACGCCCGGCCCGTCGTCGTAGATGCAGGGGTAGTCGGTCTCGCCGAGCATCAGCGTGCGATAACCGACGTTCAGCAGGTGGTACCAGATGTTCAGCTCGGCCGCCGGCGCGAACTCAGCGCCGCACTGGAAGTCGGCCGCCCCGAGCGGTACGTCGACGATGATCTCGTTGGACCCGATCGACTGGAACCCCGGCACGACGTAGTTCGGCAGCTCGTCGGTGTCGACCGCCAGCCCGAGGCCGCAGTGCGCATACCCGACCAGGGCGTTCTGCGCGTGCCCCCACCGCATCACCGGGAGGTTCCAGGACGGCCAGTCCTCGATGATCTTGGTCCCCGGGTAGTCCTGGTCGGTGAGGCCGAGCAGGATCACGTGGCCCGAGTGGCTGGACGGGAACCCGGACACCTCGAGGTCGTACCGCAGCAGGCTCTGCCCGTCGCGGTCGGTGTCCTGCGGGTCCCAGGTCATCCCTTGCGCCTGCTGCATCGCCGGGTACTCGAGCTCGGCGCGCGGGCTGATCGACGAGCCGCTGAAGAACTGCTTCTGGTGGTAGTAGCACGGTCCCCAGGTGAGCACGCTGCCCATCCAGAGGCCCTCGCCGCGGACGTGCCGGATCATCGTCTCCGGCGTCACGCCCTCGGACGGCACGTTGTAGTGCGAGCAGCCGCCGGCGTGGATGTGCGGGTCGCCGGAGTAGTACCCGTGCGCGGCCGGATCGGTCCAGCGGTCGAGGTCGATCGTCAGCTTTTCGGTGTCGGCCGCGACGTCGACCGCGAGGTGCACCTCGCGGTACTCCGGGCCGCGCCGCGCGGAGATCTCGTACCGCCCGGCCGGGAGCGTGATCACCTCGCCGGTCGCCCGGTACACGTGGTCGTGGAAGAACATGTCCGGCGCCAGCCGCATCGCCTTCGACGGGTACGCGCGGCGCTGTGCGTCGCGGACGGTCAGCGTCGCCACGGTGCTGCTGCCGTCGGGTTCGCGGACGTCGAGCCGGAGGTCGCGGGCGGCGGCGCACTCGAAGTCGTACTTCGCGGCGTACGGGCGGGTCTCGAACCCCATCCGCTGCCACGCCTTCCGGAGCGGACCGCGGGTGATGCTGTCGTACTGCTCCTCCACCGCCAGCACGAACGACAGCTCGCCGCTCCGGGTGCCGTCGTCGCGGCTGTACAGGCTGATCACCGTGTACTCGACCTCCACGCCGGACACGTCCGTCGCGCCGGTGAGCTTCACCTCCAGCCAGCTCTTCGCGATCCGCGGTACGACGGTCAGCGTGTCGGGCATCGCGATCCGCGCGGAATGGCTGTGGAAGTCGACGTTCTGGAGCACGTGGTTGGAGACCGCCGACAGGTCGCCGACCAGGTGGTGCGGGTTCGCGACCCGGACCAGGAAGCTGCGCCAGCCGTGCTGGACAAGCCGCGGCGGTGCGGCCCCCGGCGTACTGGAGGTGAAGCCCTGTTCGTCGATCTCGACCTCGACGACGACGTACGGGCGGAGCAGTTCGTCGACCTTCGCGGCGTCGGCCGTTGCGGCCAGCCGGTCGGTCAGATCGTCAGGGAGTGGCTCACCGATATCGCGAAGCTTCTCAACGGCACGAGTAGCGGATGCCAGCAGCGGCTGGAACACAGGACCTCCTCGTCGTGGACCAGCCATCGACAGTAGTCCCGATCCGCGCGTCCGGCCTCAGGTTTTCGTACTCCGCTCGGAGTACGCCGACGGAGTACGCGACGCCGGGGCGTCCTTCGCCGGGAGGACGTGCCGGGGTGGGGCGGCGCCTATGGTGAGCAGGTGACGTCTCGGGAGCGGCTGGTGGACGCCGGGTTGGCCGGCGTCGTACTGGTGGCTGCCGAGGTGGCGATCCTGGCCGGGCGGGAGCCAGGGTCGATCCCGCGGAACTGGTTCGCGTACGTGCTCGGCGGCGTGATGGCCGGGGCGATCCTGCTCCGGCGGCGCAACCCGCTGGTCGAGGTCTACCTGGTCGGCGCCGCGCTGTTCGTGTACTACGCGATCGGCTACCCGGGCTTCCCGCCGGCCGTCGTACTCGCGGTGCCCATGTACGACGCGGCGTACGCGGCACGCACCGCCCGCGCGGTCCCGGTGCCGTTGCTGCTGTTGACGACCGGGGTGGTCGTCTCGCTGCACAAGGGCACGACGCCGCTGGACGCTGTCGACATCTTCCTGCCGCAGTACGCGCTGGTCGCGGTCGCCGTACTGCTGGGTGCGCTGGTCCGGAGCCGGCAGGCGCTGGCGGCGCAGTCGCAGGAACGGCTGAAGGCGGCCGCGGCCGAGCAGCAGCGGGAGGCCGAACGACGGCTGGTCGAGGAGCGGCTGCGGATCGCGCGCGAACTGCACGACACCGTCGCGCACGCGATCTCCACGATCACGGTGCAGTCGGGTACGGCGCTGTTCATGCTGGACCAGGACCCGGACAAGGCGCGCGAGGCGCTGACCGCGATCCGGCGTACCGGCAAGGAGGCGCTGGGCGAGATGCGGAGCACGCTCGGGGTACTGCGGTCCCAGGGCGAGCCTGCGGTGAGTCCGGAGAACGACGCCGGGTTGTCACGGTTGCCTGCACTTTTGGACGCCGTACGGGCGGCTGGTCTGGACGTCGAGGTGGAGTCGCGGGTTTCGGCGCTGCCGGAGCCGGTCGATCATGCGGCGTACCGGATCCTGCAGGAGGCGTTGACGAACGTACTGCGGCACGCCGGGGCGGACGCCCGGGCACGGATCCGGCTGGAGCAGACCGGCGACGCGCTCGAGGTCGAGGTGCTGGACGACGGCACCGGGCCTTCGGGGGCGGGCGGTGGGTACGGGCTGAAGGGGATGACCGAGCGGGCCGCGGCCCTCGGCGGGCAGGTCGAGACCGGCGCGGTGCCGGGCGGCGGGTTCCGGGTTCGTGCGACGCTTCCGGTTCCCGACAGCGGAGGTGAGCGGTGATCCGGGTCTTGCTGGTGGACGATCAGGCGCTGGTGCGGGCGGGGTTCCGCGGGCTGCTGGACAGCGCCGCCGACCTGGAGATCGTCGGCGAGGCGTCGAACGGCGGTGCAGCGGTCGCGTCGACCCGTGCGCTGCTGCCCGACGTGGTGCTGATGGACCTGCGGATGCCAGAGGTCGACGGCGTGACCGCGACCCGGCGGATCACCGAGGACCCGCGGCTGAGCGCGGTCCGGGTACTGGTGCTGACCACGTTCACCGACGAGGACGACGTCTTCGCCGCGCTCCGGGCCGGTGCCAGCGGTTTCCTCGTGAAGGACGCCGAACCCGAGGAACTGCTGCAGGCCGTACGCACCGTCGCCGCCGGCGAGGCACTCCTGTCACCGCGGGTCACCCGCTCCGTCATCGCCCGGTTCACAACCGCCGACGCCCAACCGGCCGAGCGCCGTACGCCCCCTGAACTCGAGCTCCTCACGCAACGCGAACGCGAGGTCGTCCAACTCGTCTCCGCCGGCCTGTCGAACGACGACATCGCCCGCCGGCTCGTCGTGAGCCCGCTGACCGCGAAGACGCACGTGTCGCGGGCGATGGCGAAGGTCGGCGCGCGCGACCGCGCCCAACTGGTGGTCTTCGGCTACGAGAGCGGCCTCGTCGTACCGGGTGGGTACTCCCCGGGTAGTACCCCGGCGCAGTAGGCAGGTCCCGAGACTGTCTGCGGTGGGCGGACGATCGAGGAGCGGGTTCTCGCGACCCTCCTGGTATGACCCGAATCGCAAGCTTCTGCTACCGGCACCGGCTCGTCGTCGTACTGTGCTGGATCGCGCTCACCATCACGTCGATCGGACTCGCCAAGCAGTACGGCGGTCCCACGGCCACCGAGCTGGGCACCGGCTCGTCGCAGTCGTCCCAGGCCCTCGCCCTGTACAAGCAGCACTTCCCGCAGCAGGCCGCCGACACGCTCACGCTCGCGGTACATGCGGACCGGCCGCTGGACGACCCGGCCGTGCGGACCGCCGTACTGCGGACCGTCGACCGCCTCAAGGCCGCGGACCACGTCGCGTCGGTCGTCACGCCTTACCAGAACCCGCGGCAACTGTCCGCCGACGGCCGCACCGGGTACGCCGTCGCGACGCTGGACGTCTCCGCCGACAAGATGCCCGCAGCAACGATCAAGGACCTGCTGAAGGCCTTGCCGTCCGGCAACGGCATCCAGTTCGCGCTCGGCGGCACCGCGGTCGACGCGGTCGAGACGCCGGGCGGTGGTCCCGCGGACGCGGTCGGGCTGGTGGTGGCAGCCGTCGTACTGCTGCTGACGTTCGGATCGGTGCTCGCGATGGGGCTGCCGATCGTGACCGCGCTGTTCGGGATCGCGGTCGGGCTGTCCGGGCTCTCGCTGCTGCAGAACGCGTTCCCGGCGCCGTCGTTCGCGCCGATCCTCGCGACGATGATCGGGCTCGGCGTCGGCATCGACTACGCGCTGATCATCGTCACCCGGTTCCGCGAGGCGCTGGCCACCGGACGCACGCCGCACGACGCGGTCGTCGTCGCCGCGTCCACCGCCGGGCGATCGGTGCTGTTCGCGGGCGGCACGGTGGTGATCGCGCTGTGCGGGCTCCTGCTGCTCGGCCTCGATTTCATGCGCGGCGTCGGCCTCGGCTCGGCCGTCACGGTCGCGATGACGATGGCCGCCGCGACCACGCTGCTGCCCGCGCTGCTCGGCTTCACCGGCCGCCGGCTCGCCGTACGACGGAAGTCTGCCAAGGTGCCGTGGTCCGCGCGCTGGGCCGGTGTGATCGCCCGCCGTCCCGTGCTCGCCGCCGTCGTCTCGGCCGCGGCACTGCTCGTCCTCGCGGCGCCGACGCTCAGCCTGCGGTTCGGGCTGCCGGACGCGAGCACGCAACCGCGCGACACCAGCGGGTACGCCGCGCAGAAGATCATCACGGACGGCTTCGGACCGGGTGCGACGTCCCCGCTGCTCGTCACGGTCAAGCTGCCCGGCGCCGATCCCGCCGCCGTGGCTCGCGAGGTCGCCGCCACTGCCGGCGTTGCGTCGGTGAGCCCCGCGCAGATCAGCCCGGACGGGTCGATCGCCGTGATCGCGGTCCAGCCGACGACCGGCAGCCAGGACCCGGCCACCACCGACCTGGTCCAGCGGCTGCGGACTGTCGATTCACACATCCTGGTCGGCGGAGCGGCCGCGGCCGCCGTCGACTTCGCCCAGCTGACCGCGAACCGGTTGCCGTTCATCATCCTGGTCGTGGTCGGGCTGTCGCTCGTACTCCTGGTCGGGATCTTCCGGTCGGTGACGCTCGCGTTGAAGGCCGGCCTGATGAACCTGCTGTCGATCGGCGCCGCGTTCGGTGTGCTGGTCGCCGTACTGCAGTGGGGCTGGCTGGGCCGGGCGCTGAACTTCCCGACCACGATGCCGGTGACCGCGTGGGTGCCGATGATCATGTTCCCGGTGCTGTTCGGGATCTCGATGGACTACGAGGTGTTCCTGATCTCCCGGATCCGCGAGTCGTACGTCGCCGGCGGCAGCACCCGGGCCGCCGTCCAGGACGGGCTGTCCCGGACCGCCCGGGTGATCACGGCCGGTGCGGCGATCATGATCGCGGTGTTCCTGTCGGTGATGCTCGGCGCCGACGTCGGCGTCAAGCAACTCGGGTTCGGCCTCGCGGTCGCGGTCTTCGTCGACGCCACGATCGTCCGGCTGGTGCTGGTCCCCGCCTCGATGGAACTGCTCGGCCGGCTCAACTGGTGGATCCCGCGCTGGCTGGACCGGCTCCTGGAGTCGCGGACGGGTGCGATGCTTGACCTTGACACAGTGTCAAGGTCTTGACTGGCGGGCAGGAGGTGGTTCGTGTGAACCCGAAGTACGACCCTGGGCTGCTCGCGGCGGCCGACACGTCCGCCCGGCTGCGGGCGGCGATGGCAGCCGGGGCCGAGGCCGATCCGGCGCTGGCCGGGGTGCTGGTGGCGCGGTGCGGAGTGGAGCCGGACTTCTTCGTCCGCGACATGCTCACCTGGGCGCTGATCCAGCTGCCGCGCTCGGTGACGGTGCCGCTCGTCGTCACGGAGTTGGACTCCACGAACGCGCAGGCCCGGAGCCAGGCGCTGCACACGCTGTCGAAGCTGAAGGACCCGGCGACCTGGCCCGCTCTCACCCGCGAGTTGCTGCACGACCCGAACGACGAGGTCCGGCGGACTGCCTGGCGTACGGCGGTCGGGCTGGTGCCGGCCGGCCAGGAGCAGCAGCTCGCGGCGGAGCTGGCGACCGAGCTCGGGCGCGGCGACCGCGACGTACAGCTCAGTCTCAGCCGCGCGCTGGTCGAGCTGGGCGACGCTGCCTCGGACGCGCTGGCGCTTGCGCTGGTCAGCCCGAAGGCGAAGGTGCAGGCGCACGCCCAGGCCACTGAGCGCCTCCTGCACGACCCGGGCGCGAACTTCGGCGCGCTGCTCGACGAGGCGAAGCGTGCCGTTGCCCTCGGCCCCCAGCAGGTCCATGCTCATCGGTGAGGTGGCCCGCCGGTCCGGGGTGAGCTCGCGAATGCTCAGGCATTACGAGTCCCTCGGGCTGGTGCGGCCCACCGGCCGGACGGTCGGCGGCTACCGCGAGTACGCCGACGACGACATCCGGCGGATCTTCCACGTCGAGGCGCTCCGCTCGCTCGGCCTGTCGCTCCGCGAGATCGGGCGCGCGCTGGAGGATCCCGGTTTCGCGCCGCCCGCACTGCTGGGCGACCTGATCCGCCGTACCGAGGAACGCCTGCACCGCGAGCAGGAACTCCTCGACCGCCTCCGCGCGATCGACGCCGCGACCCCCGGCGACTGGCCCGACGTACTGCGGGTCGTCGAACTCCTGCACAGCCTCAACTCCCCCAACGCCGCCCGCCGCCAGCAGGCCGTTCTCGCACCCGACGACCTCCCGGCGGAGATCCTCGCGACCGCGCTCCTCACCGAGTCCGACCCCAACGTCGCCGGCGCCCTGCGGTGGGCGCTGGCCCGCTCCACGGACGACGTACTGGCCGCCCTGACGCCCGCGCTCCGCTCGGCCGACGTCACGATCCGCCGCCGCGCCGTGGTCGCGATCGCCGAGATCGCCGGTGCCGATGCGGTCCCGGTCCTGACCGCCGCCCTGAAGGACCCGGACCTCGACGTCCGCAAACACGCCGCGCTGTCGCTGGGCACCCGCGGCGAACGTTCCGCCGTACCCGCGTTGGTTGCCCTGATCATCGAAGGCGCCAACGACGTCGACGCCGCCGAAGCCCTCGGCAGCCTCGCCACCGACCCCGCCACGGCAGACCACATCCTGACCACGCTGACCCACAAACTCAGCCGCAGCAGCCCCGAAGCCCGGCTCCGCCTGGTCCAGGCCCTCGGCGAACTCCCACCATCTGTCACTGGCGACACCCTCACGTCCCTCACGCACGACGCCGACCTCCCCGTAGCCCTTACCGCGAAGGCCCTGCTCAGGAAATTCGGTTGCTCCTGAGGCGCGAGCGCGCGCATGGTGCTGAGATGGCATCGACGGCCTCGTTGTGGCGGCGGGAGATGGTGCAGCCGCTGCTTCGTGCGTACGCGGCCGCGCCCGGAGTCCGCGCCGTACTGCTCGGCGGCTCGACCGCGCGCGGCAACGCCGACCGGTGGTCGGATGCCGAGATCGGCGTCTTCTGGGAAACCGCGCCGACGGACCATGCCCGCTCCGAACTGGCCGCGGCCGGCGGCGCGCAGGACTGCCGGCTCTTCGAGTACGACGCCTCCGAACGGGTGTGGTGCGACGATCTTCACCTCGGCGCGGGCTATCCGAACGGCCTGCTGGTCGAGGTCGTTCACCAGCTGGCCGCGGCCACGTCACAGATCCTCGACGCCGTCCTGGTCGACCACTCGCCGGACCCGGTCGCGCTGAACGTCGTCGACGGTCTGCTCGACGGGATGCCGTTCCACGGCGTCGACCTGCTCTCGGCCTGGCGCGAACGCGCGGCGACGTACCCTCGAGAGCTCGCGGTCGCGGTCGTGGAGTCCGCGGGCCTCATCGACCACTTCTGGCGCTGGGAAATGCTGATCGAGCGACGCAACCCGGTGCTGTTCGGCGGGCTGCTCAGCTCGGTCAGCCAGCAACTGCTGACCATGCTGCTGGCGCTCAACCGCCGCTACGGCCCCAAACACAAGTGGCTACCGACACACCTCGACCTGACACCGCCAGACCTCGACCACAGACTCCGGCAGGTCTTCGAGGCCGACCCCGCCGTGGCAGCTGAGTCGCTCGCCGAACTCGTCGAGGAGACCTTCACCCTCGTCGAGACCGAACTCCCCGAGGTCGACATCACCCGCCTCCGCACCATCTTCCGCCACCGCCGCCCACCCCTCGACCACCCACCGTTGGCACAATAGCCCGATGGATCCAGCACTTGTCCCGGAGCTCCTCGTCGAATCGGTTGCCCAGAGCATCGAGTTCTGGTGCGGCGTGTGCGGCTTCGAGACCCGGTACGAGCGGCCCGGTTTCGCGTACGTCGTACTAGGCGACGCCCACGTGATGCTCGAACAAGCCGGCGTCGACCGGAACTGGGTGACCGCTCCGCTGGAGAGGCCGCTGGGCCGAGGCATCAACCTGCAGATCGCCGTACCGTCGATCGTGCCTGTCGTGGAGTCGCTGTACCGGGCTGGGTGGCCGCTGTTCATGGAACCGGAGACCAAGTGGTACCGGACCGACGAGGGCGAGGCCGGCGTCGAACAGTTCCTGGTCACCGACCCGGACGGCTACCTCCTCCGCTTCCAGTCCCCCGCGTACGTCCTGCAGGTCAACGGCGAACGCTTCCAGATCACCACCCGCGCCGGCCACCCCGGCACCTACGACTACACCTGGCTAACCGGCCCCAACCCCGGCTACGGCTTCACCGAATCCGGCCCGGCCACCCCCACCCGCAACCACCACCAAGCCATCAGGTCGTTCCTGTCCGGCATCAACCCAACAACCGGCTACCTCGACTGATCTCTCCGGCACGGCGTGTGAGCGTAAGCCCGGGCAGTCCAACTAGAGCCCAACACCCCAGGCATGACAGCTACTACAACCACCGCACGCGGCAACCACCGCGGGACCGGCACGCGCACCCGCAGCTACCGTGCGCACCACGGGTGCGGCAGGGGTACCGCAGCCTGCGAGAACCGCGCGTATGGCGGCCACAGCCGATCCCGCGACTTCCACGAGCAGGGCGGGTACGACACGTGCCGCGGCTAACGCACGTACGACAGGTCCACCGGGTGCGGTGTGAACCAGGTGTATGGCTGGCGCCACGACTGTCACGAGCACGCCGCGTACGTCATGCACGACGGGCACCACCCCGGACGCGACGACTACCGCTGGTACGACGGGTACGGCCGGCGCCGCAGGAACCGCGAGTACGACAACTGCCACGCACCCCCGGTACGGCGGGTGCGGCGCTTAGGACGAGTACAGGCGCAAGCCCCGGAAAGCCGCGGGTACGGCGAGGCACGGCGACAAAGTGCGTACGGCCAATACGACGGGGCCGCCGGCACGGCTGGTGTCTCGTACTACCGGTGCGGCGGATACCCCGCATGCTGCACGTCCCGCGAATACAGCGGATGCGGCGTGCACCACGAGTACAGCGGGCGCCACCACTGCCACGGGTATGCCGCGTACGACGGGCACCACGCGGGCGCAGCGGGTACCACGGGTACAGCCGACGGCGCAGGAACCCGCGAGTACGACGACGGTCACGCGCACCACAGGCACGGCAGTGACTCGCCGTCGGTGCCGTGGGCAGGGGGCGATGCGGCCGGCGCAGGACGAGAGGGTCCGCAAGTACGGCAGCCTCGTGTCTCGCAGGTACTGGGACAAGCGGACGCCGCGAGTGCGAGCCCTGCGCGTACTGCGAGCAGCGCGCATACCGCAGACGGCGCGCACAGCAGGTCGCGCGAGCGCAAGCACTACGGGTGTACGGCAGTTGCCTCGCCGTCGAGTACGGCGGGGCAGCTGCAGCAGGTGTCTCACATCCCGCAGGCACCGCGGATACGGCGAGCACGGAGAGTACGGCCAGCGCCGCGAGTACCGCGAGTAGCACGCGCGCCCGGGGTACGACGTGTGCGGCACGTCGCACGAGTACCACGGATGCGGCGGGCGCCGCGTGTACGGCGGGCCGCGAACACCGCGGGTACAACGGGGCGCGGATACGGCCGGTGCCGCACGTACGGCGGGCGCGGCACGTACGGCGGGCGCGGCACGCACCGCGCGCACGTCGGATGCCGCGAGCACGGCAGGGACGCTGGGTATGGCGGGAAATTGGGTACGCCGGACGGGTGGGTGGCGGGGACGGTGGGCGCGGAACGTGCTGTGAGTGCTGCAGGTGCAGTGCGGAGGTTGATTACGAGGGTGCCGTGGTCGCGGTCGGCATGGAGGGCCTCTCTGCGGTGGCCGACTGGCCGCGTTGGTGGGGCGCGTGGTGATGCGGTCGGGTCCGCCTTGCAGAGGCTGGCGTCCAGCGCAGGCACGCGTATGACGTGACGGCAGGCGGAGGTGGATTGCTCCGGGGTTCAGGTGGTCGAGCGGGTGGCCGTGGTGGTCTCACGGCCGCCGGATGTTGAAGCCATTCGTGTGCGCCAAGCCGGATGGTCTGAGAACCGTGAGCGGAGGAAGGCTGTGGGTCCGGACCACAGGGAGGTCTGGGAGGTCCGGGAGATCCGGGGTCCGGGAGGTCCGGGGTCCGGGAGGTCCGGGGTCCGGGAGGTCCGGGAGGTCCGGGGTCCGGGAGGTCCGGGGTCCGGGAGGTCCGGGGTCCGGAAGTGCCCCGGTCCCGAAGTGCCGGCGGTCAGGAGGTCCGAGGGCTCGGCGGTCCCGAAGTGCCCCCGCCGGTCCGGAGGTCCCCAGGTCCCGGAGTCCCGGAGTCCCTAGATCCGGAGGTCCGGAGGTCCTGCGGTTCCGAAGTCCCGGCGGTCCCGAAGTCCCGGCGGTCCCGAAGTCCCCGGGCCTGGGCCCGGGGTCGGAGGGAGACGGAGCTCCGGGAGCGGGGCGTCTGGTCGGTGGGGGCGTGTTGGATTCGTCGGGGCAGGGGTTGGTGGGTACCCGCGTCCGACGGTTGACGGCGTGATCCTCGATCTGGCGCCGGGGGTTAGATCGTGGCGAAGGGGGGTGGGCCGGTGGCGGGGGTGGTGGGGGTAGTGGTGGGGGTAGTGGTGGGGGTAGTGGTGGGGGTAGTGGTGGGGGTAGTGGTGGGGGTAGTGGAGGTGGTAGTGGAGGTGGTGGGGGTAGTGGAGGTGGTGGGGGTAGTGGAGGTGGTGGAGGTGGTGGGGAGTTGGTCTCCCCAGACGGCGAAGCGGGTTGCGGCGGTGAGGGTTGCTTCGTCGGCTTTCCAGCGGGTGGTTTGTGGGGCGGGCAGGGGTGGGTTGCCCCACGGGTTGGCTGGTGACTTGTGGGGGTGGGCTGGGGTTGCGGGTGCGGCGCTCGGTGGGTCGGGTATGTCGGGGGGTTCGTGCGGTGCGGGGGCGGCGGATGGTTGTTGGGTGCTGTAGACGGTGGTTGGGTTGGCCCAGGTGGGGCGGGCCACCTGGACCTTGCCGTCGGTGATGGTGATGCGCCAGCGGCCGTTGTGCAGGTCCACGTGATGACGGCGGCACAAGAGGGTCAGGTTGTCGATGGCCGTGCGGCCGCCGTCCAGCCAAGAGGTCAGGTGGTGGGCGTCGCACATGACCGGGGGTGCGGCGCAGACGACGCAGCTTCGGTCGCGGGCGATGAGGGCGTGGCGGATGTGTCGGGTGACGAGGCGTTCGCGGCGGCCGACGTCGAGGGGTTCGGAGTTGGAGCCGAGGACGAGGGGGATGACGTTCGCGTCGCAGGCCAGGCGGCGGATGGTGGCGGCGGACAAGTCGTCGCCGTAGACGGTTTGGCCGGTCGCGTGCGCGGTCGCCGACCTCAGGTCGTCCAGGTCGATCGTCACGGTGATGTTCGCCTTCGCGCCGTGGCCCGCGGTGTCGGTGTCCCACGCATTCGACGCCACCGTCAACGCGGCGGTCAGCGCGTCGGCCTGACGCTTGTCCCGCGGACGCGGGTCATGCTCACCGTCGAAGGTCTTGTGCGGACGGGCACCAGCATGCACGATCGCGCGCAGCAGTTCGGCGTTCTCGTTGGCCAGGTAGCCGCGGAACTTCACCCCGTTCTCCGCGGCACTCAACGTCAACGACTCGCGCTCGTACGCCTTCTGTTCCGCGGGCTCGGGGCCGTCCGCGTCGATCCGGTCACACAGGTGCTTGGCGGCGGTGCGGAGTTCTTGCGGGGTGTGGGTGGGGACGAGGCCGACCAGTTGGTGCTCGGTGACGTCGAGGGTTTCGACCGGGACGCGGTCGCGGACGCGTTCGAGTTCGGTGATGATCGCGGCCGCGTGACCGGTCTGCACCTGGTGGACCGTGCCGTCGGCCGACACGACACCGTCGGCGAGGGCGGTGTTCACGGCTTGGTACTTGGGCAGGGCACGGGCCAGGCGGACGTCGCGCCAGACTTCCGTGCGGTCGCGGCGGTGGCGCAGGGTCAGGAGTTCGACGGTGTCGCGGGCGCCGACTTCCTCGGGCAGGCCGTCGGCCTCGCAGCGGGCGATGAGTTGCAACTCGACGGATCGCAGGCGGACGATCTCGGCACGGACCTCATCCAGGGCAGGCAGCACCTCATGGTTGCTGATAGCAACCACTGTCCGTCCGCCGAGAATGTCCATGCCGATGACTGTAGCTGGCGGTTCCGACAGTTTTCAAAGCCGGGAACCCCTTATTTTCAAGGGAAATAGTTATCCACAGATTTAGGACTTGTTGAGGACGCAATCGCCGCAGAGAGGGCCGTTGTGATCGGGAGCGGCGCGGTAGATGAGGCAGCAGCTGCGGCGGCGGAAGGGGTTGGAGGTGTGGGCGTCGCGAAGGGGTGGGACGTCCAGCAGGGCGGTGGCGACGGCGCGGGCGCGGGTGGCGAGGGTGGGGGCGGCGTTTGATAGGGCGGTGGCGGCGCCGTTGACGGCTGAGGCGACGTTGCCTACCAGGATGTGGTCCGAGAGGTCGAAAGCCTGGGCGATCGCGGGCAGCGGGCCGTCGAAGAGTTCGTGGTGCAGGTCTCCCCCGGCCGGTGGGATTGGGGGTAGGGAGAGGGGGAAGGTGCCGCCGAGGACGGGTTGCCAGTGGAGTTGGTCGAGGGTGAGGTTCGGGACGCGGTCCTCGAGTACGACGGCGGCGAGGGCTGGGGAGATGAGGCGGGCGACCATGCCCAAGTGGGTGACCGAGGCGGCGACGCGGGGTTCGATCGCGGCAGGGTCCTGGCCGCTGGCGGCACCTAGGTAGGCCCGGGTCCGGGCGATGCGGTCCGCCAGGATCGCAGGATTGTCGACGAGCTCCACGAGCCGGCGCCAGGGCGGCGCCGGCGCCGGGTTCGCATGCTGCTGGACGGCGAAGAACGGGCCCAGGTCGGCGATGCGGGCGAGGAGGCTCACGCCGCGACCTGGACTGGAGTGCGGAACAGGCGGTCGGCGAGTGGAGCGAAGACGGTGCCGAGTACGCCCCAGAGCAGGTGCTGGACGGCGAAGAACGGGCCCAGGTCGGCGATGCGGGCGAGGAGAGTCACACCGCGACCTGGACGGGAGTGCGGAGCAGACGGTCGGCGAGTGGGGCGAAGACGGTGCCGATTACGCCCCAGAGCAGGAGTTGTGCGCCGACGGAGTACAGGCGGAACGCGTAGAGGCGGTCCGCGTCGAAGCCGGGGTAGACGATTGTGCCGTGGGAGTCGGTCAGCGGCAACGGGGTCTCGGTTGCGTGCCGGCCGTACTCCTGGACGTTCGCGGCGAGGTGGCCGAGGGATGGCAGGACGGCCATCACGGCGCCGATCAGTACGACGTACGCCGCCAGCGCCAGGAGGGTGGCGTTCCAGTTGCCGAAGCGGGGGCGCAGGAGCTTGCCCAGGGCAACGGCGGCGATCAGGAAGAGGAGCGAGCAGACGACCATGACCAGGTACAGGTTGGCACGGGTTCGGATGGTTTCCTCGTGGCCGATCGCGGGCGGGTTCGCGGGGTACTTGAGGAACGGTACGAAGTAGAACCCGAGGAAACCGCCCGCGGCGATCAGCATCGCCAACGTCCGCGGGCGGATCCGGCCGACGCGGCCGAGGCAGATCGTGTACGCGACCGCGAACACGGCGCCCATGGCGACCCCGAACAGGATCATGCCGACGCCCAGTCCGACGTTCGCCTGGAGCGTCCGGCTGAACAGGTCGGGCTCGGGCGGCTGGTCGGCGTCGCGGCCGGATTCGTACGCGATCGCGGCCTGGATCTGGGGTTCGGCGAAGATCCGGGCGAAACCGAACGCGGCCAGGCCGCCCGCTCCGCCGGCCAGCAGGCCGCGGAGGATCAGTTTGCGCTCCACCTCAGTGGCAGGGGAAGCCGAGGAAGTGCCGCGCGTCGTGCACGAACTCGTGGACGTGCATGTCCTTGCCGAAGATCGAGTACGCGCCCTGGTCGACGCCGATGAAGTAGTACGCAAGGAATGCCAGGAACGCCGTACCGACAAGCCACAGCACGGCCTTCGACACCGGAAGAACAACCGTCGTCGACGCAGACAGATTACTCACGTGAGAGCCTCCTTCAGGGGATCGTGCGTCCCGCTACCAGTGGAGCGTCGTGACGGCGAAGTATCTGACTTACCGGACCATGTCCGGCTCACAGTGGCGCGACCGTGCCGAATTCTCATCGGCTTCCTTGCGCCGTCACTGACAGGGAGCGTACGGACCGCACCCCCGGCCAGTCAACCGACGAAGGTCCGCAACTCCTTGACCAGCTCGACACTGGCGTCGTTCTCGATCCGCCGCGTCGACACGCTCTCGACGTTGAACCCGAACGGGATCCCACGGTCCCGGCAGTACGTCGACAGGGTACGGGCGATCTCGACGCAGTGCGCGTACGAGTCCGCGACCGGATCCACCGAATGCACCAGCTCGTTGCGGAGCCACCGTGGTACGCGGACGCCGAGCCAGGCAAGGAACTCCAGCGTCTTCACCGAGCCGCAGATCGACAGCGTGAACACGATCGGCACCGGCTCGACGCTCTCGGCGCGGCACAGATAGAGGTAGTCCGACGCCAGGTCCATCGCCGCGCCGACGTCGTAGATGATCTGCGTCACGAAGAACGAGCAACCGCTGCGCTGTTTCCGGAGCAGCCGCTGGTGCTCGTCCAGGCGGGACGAGTGCCGCTCGGGGATGGTCACGCCGCCGAGCGGCAGCGCCGACCCGGAGCGCTGCCACAGGTCGTACGCGGCCGGCAGCGTCGTCCGTACGTCGGCCGAGCTCGTCGGCGCGCCGACCATCACGGTGCCGAGCCGGTCCGAGGTACGCCGGACCCAGGAGTCCAGCTCGGCCGCGGTGTACTTGCCGACCGAGCGGTACACGATCGCCGGCCGGTCCCACCAGGACAGGTGGTCGGCGAGGAAGTCCGCCGGGTCCATCGTCGGGCTGAACGGGAACGGGCGCTGCTCCGGGATCCGCTCCGCCTCGTCGTCGATGTCGTAGAGGATCAGCGCGTCGATGTCGAGCTGCTCGAGCCGGGTCCGCGTCACCGCGGTGAAGCGTTCGAGCGCGTCCGGGGCGATCGACCGCCGCGGCGGCGTCATCCCGTACAGCAACAACTCCGTACCGCGCCCGTTCCCCAGCAATGCCGACAGATCGTTCACCGGGCCAGCTTAAAGGAGGACACCAGCCGGCACCCGAGGTAGACGAGGAACGAGATCGTCGTGATGTACGGGCTGATCGGCACCGAACTCCCTGCGGACAAGAGGATTCCGCCGACCGACGCGGTGACGGCGAACGCGACGCTGAGCAGCGGTACGACGATCGGCGACGACGAGACTCGCAGCGCCGCCGCGGCCGGGGTGACCAGCAGCGAGAGCACGAGCAGCGCCCCGACGATCTGTACCGAGACCGCGACCGCGAGGCCGAGCAGGATCATGAAGACGATCGACAGCACGCCGACCGGAACCCCGCGCCCGGCCGCGACCTCGGCGTCGGTGCTTGCGAAGAGCAACGGTCTCCACACCAGCACCAACCCGGCCACGACCAGCACCGAGATCGCGATCAGCGAGGTGATCTGCGGCGTGTCGATCGCCACGATCTGCCCGGTCAGCAGGCCGAACTTGTTCGCCGCCCGCCCGTGGTACAGCCCGAGGCACAGGATGCCGAGCCCGAGACCGAACGGCATCAGTACGGCGGTCACCGAGTTCCGGTCCCGCGCCCGCGCACCCAGTACGCCGATCAGCAGCGCCGCGACCAGCGATCCGGCGAGCGCCCCGGTGACCACGCCGGCGCCGAACAGCAGCCCGGCCGCCGCGCCGGCGAACGACAGCTCGCTGACGCCGTGCACCGCGAACGCCATGTCGCGCGTCATCACGAACACCCCGATCAGCCCGCCGACGACGCCGAGCGCGACGCACGCGATGATCGAGTTCCGCAGCAGCGGCAGCAGTTCGGCGTACCCGGAGAAGTCGAAGATCATCGGGCACCGACCGGTTCGTGCTGCTGCTCGGGGACGCCCGCGACCAGGATCCGCCCGTTGTGCCGGATCACCTCGACCTGCGCGTCGTACAGCTCGCTCAGTACGTCGGTGGTCAGCACCTCGTCCGGCGTACCGGTCCGGAACCGCCGGTTGGCGATGTACAGCACCCGGTCGACCTGGTCCAGGATCGGGTTGATGTCGTGCGTGACGAACAGTACGCCGAGGTCGAGCCGGCGGCGGGCGTCGTCGACGAGGTCGCTGACGAGCCGTTGATGCGGCAGATCCAGCGACAGCAACGGCTCGTCGCACAGCAGCAACCGCGGGTCGGCCGCCAGCGCCTGCGCGATCCGCAGCCGTTGCTGCTCGCCGCCCGACAACGACGACAACGGGGTCGACGCGTAGGCCTCGGCGCCGACCGACGACAGCAGCTGGTTCACCCGCTGCCGGCGGCGCCGCGACGGGATCGGCACGCCCCACCGGTGCCCGTCCACGCCGAGCGCGACCAGGTCCCGGCCCCGCAGCGGTACGCCGTCGTCGGCCGGCCGTTGCTGCGGGACGTACCCGATCCGCCGGTCCCCGCGACGGACCGGCGTACCGAGGAACGTCGCCGTACCGGCCCGGAGCCGGGTCTGCCCGAGGATCGCCTTGAGCAGGCTGGACTTCCCGGACCCGTTGGCGCCCAGTACGGCGATCAGCTCGCCGCTGTGCACCTCGAGGTCGAGGCCGTCCCAGAGCGTGCGGGCCCCGAAGCCGAGCGCGGCCTGCTCCAGGGTCAGTACGACGCTCATCGCCCGAGCGCGGCGCCGACCGCGTCGAGGTTCGCGGTCATCCAGCCGATGTAGTCCTTGCCGCTCGGGAGCGTCTCGGTGACCGGCACCACCGGGATGTTGTTCTGCTTGGCGGCGGCGAGCAGCTTCTCGGTCTCCGGCCCGCTGGTCTGCTCGTTGTACGCCAGCAGCTTCACCTCGTGCTTGCTGTACAGCTGCAGCGTCGCCGCCAGGACCTTGGCCGGTACGTCGCTGCCCTCCTCGATCGCCTCGCTGAACTCGGCGGGCGTCTTGTTCTGCAGGCCGACCGCCTCGAGCAGGTACAGCGGCACCGGCTCGGTGATCGCGACCGGCTGGCCGGCGTACTTCGTCTTGAGCGTCGCCTCCTGCTGGACCAGGCCGTCGAGCTTCTGCTTCAGCGCGGTCGCGTTCTGCTCGAACGTCGCGGCGTCCGCCGGCGCGGCCTTCGCGTACGCCTGCTCGATCCGGTCGACGACCTTCGCGACCGCCGGGAAGTCGTACCAGACGTGCTCGTTGCCCGTCCGGCCGGAGATCGTGACCGCGTTCAGGACGGTCGCGGACGGGTTCTTCGCGGTCTTCAGCATCCGGTCCATGAAGTCGTCGTACCCGCCGCCGTTCTCGATCACGACCGCGGCGCCGGCCAGCGCCGCCTGGTTGCGGGTGTTCGCCTCGAACTCGTGCGGGTCGGCGTCCGGGCTGGTGATGATCGAGGTCACCTCGACCTTGCCGCCGCCGACCTGGCCGGCCAGGTCGCCCCAGACGTCGGTCGACGCGACCACTTTCAGCTTTCCGGCGGACGAGTCGACGGCCGCCTCGTCCCCGGACGAACAGGCACTGGTTCCGAGCGCGACAGCGACGGCAAGAGCGGGCAGAACGAGCAGTCTGCGATTCACGGTACGACCAACCTTCGAGCGGAATGAAATGACAATCGTTATCATTATCGCATCTGCTGCCCGGCCGCCACCCGGCCGGGTGCAAAACTTCCGTCAAGGGCGTCCGGGAGGCGCGCCGGGCACTGTGGGAGTGACGCCTGACCGGAGTAGGGTTTTGCTGCCGGTGTCACGGTGAGTTGTGCGCCGGTTACGATGAATTCCAGTTCTGAACCGCACCGCGAATGGGATGTTCATGGCCGAATCGCACGACGCCGAACCGGGGATGTACGACCAGCTCAACCTGGACAAGCCGCACCCGGCCCGGGTGTACGACTACTTCCTCGGCGGGAAGGACAACTTCGCCGCCGACCGGCAGGCCGCGGAACACCTGCTCCAGGCGTTCCCGGGGTTCCGGACCGCCGCCCAGTCGAACCGGATGTGGATGCACCGCGCCGCCCGCTACGCCGCGGAGCAGGGCATCACCCAGTTCCTCGACATCGGCACCGGCATCCCGACCGAGCCGAACCTGCACGAGGTGGTCCAGGAGATCATCCCGTCGGCCCACGTGGTGTACGCCGACAACGACCCGATCGTGCTCGCCCACTCCCGCGCGCTGCTGGTCAGCAAGCCGGAGGGCAAGACGGCGTACCTCGAGGCCGACGTCACCGACCCGCAGGCGATCCTGGGATCCGACGAGGTCGAGGACCTGATCGACTTCTCGAAGCCGGTCGCGCTCAGCATCGTCGGCGTCTTCCACTACCTGCCCGACCACCTGAAGCCGTACGACCTGGTCCGCCAGCTCGTCGAGCCGCTCGCACCGGGCTCGCTGCTGATCTTCTCGCACTGCACCCCGGACTTCGCGCCGGAGCTGTGGGAGCGCGCGATGGTCGTCTACAAGGCCGACGGCGGCGAGGCCCAGGTCCGCAGCAAGGAAGAGGTCACCCGCTTCTTCGAGGGCACCGAGCTGGTCGAGCCCGGCGTCGTCTCCCCGTTCCGCTGGTTCCCGGACGACGAGACCCAGGAGTACGTCGACCGCGGCGAGTTCACCGACATCATGTGCAGCCTCTGGGTCGGCGTCGGCCGCAAGCCCTGACCTCGGCCGGGCTGACGGCAGCCGTAGGACGCTGCCGTCAGCCGTGCGGCCGTCAGGGCCGGAAGGCCTCGACGATCTCGTCCTTGCCGAAACCGCCGTGCAGCATGCCGTAGAACCGGTGGCCCGGGGTCAGGTCCGTACGGCGGACCCGCGTACCGGTGATCGCCGACGCGTACAGCGCGGTGGCGAACTCCATCGTCGGCCGGGTGCTGGCCAGCGACGTACCGTGCGGACGCCCCGCCAGCAGGTCGTCGACCAGGTGGTTGATCTGCGCCTCGTGGTTGCTCGGTACGTCGGTACCCGCCGACGCCGTCCACGGATCGGCAGCGGCCGCGGACTCAGCGGACTCGGCCTTGCGGACGCCGGGGTCCAGGCCGAGGGTGGCCGCCTTCGCCGCGTCCGGGGCCGGGTGGAACGTCCAGTCCTTGTCGGAGTAGCCGTAGACGTGGTTCACCTCGAGCGTGCCGCCGGCCGTGTCGATCCGGATCCGGCTCAGCTCCCGCGGCGACAGCAGGCTGTTGATCACGGTCGCCACCGCGCCGCTCTCGAACACGACCGACGCCATCGACACGTCCTCGAACTCGACCGGCCGGTCCAGCCGGACAGCGGTCGCGTCGATCGACTTCCAGGGCCCGAGCAGGTGCAGCAGCAGGTCGATCTGGTGGATGCCGTGCCCGAGCGTCGGGCCGCCGCCCTCGCCGATCCAGGTACCGCGCCACTCCGGGTCGAAGTAGCTGACCGGCCGGAACCACAGCGTCTCGCAGACCGCGACCAGCGGCCGGCCGAGCGCGCCGCGGGCGAGCAGGTCATGTGCCCGGACCGCCCCGGAGCCGTGCCGGTGCTGGAACACCACCGACGCCGATCCCGCGCTCGCCGCCTCGACCTTGGCGACGTGGTCCAGCTCCTCCAGGCTCAGCACCGGCGGCTTCTCCAGCAGCACCGACCGGTCCGCGGCCAGGGCCTCGACCGCGAGCTCGCCGTGACTCTCCGGCGGGGTCGCGATCGAGATCAGGTCCGGCTCCTCGGCCGCCAGCAGCTCGGTCAGGCTGCCGTACGGGCGCCCGCCGAACCGCTCGGCCAGCGTCCGTGCCTTCTCCTCGTGGATGTCCGCCGTACCGACGAGCTCAGTCCGGCCGGTGCTCGCGTAGGCCTCGGCGTGCCGGCGGCTGATGTTGCCGCAGCCGACGATCGCGACCTTCAGGACGCCGGCTCCACGGTCTACTGTCATTTGGCGGCTCCGCGCAGCACCGCGTTCTCTTGGGCGACCAGCGCGAGCCGGGTCGCCTCGAACGTGTGCTCCTGCGGGGCCGCCGTCGTGGTCCGCTCGCGGACGTCGTGCAGCAGGTCCTCGTAGTACGACGTCTTGACGTCCGAGCAGTCGACGTACTGCGTCCCCTCCTGGTTCGCCAGGAACAGGTGGTTGCCGCCCTCGCGGCCCTCGATGTCGATGTACTTGCGCAGCTCGATGTAACCGTCGGTGCCGAGGATGATCAGCCGCCCGTCACCCCAGGTCGGCAGCCCGGCCGGGGTGTACCAGTCGACCCGGATGTAGCCCTGGGCGTGCTCGCTGCGGAGCAGCATCTCGCCGAAGTCCTGCAGGCCCGGGTCGTCCGGGTTGCCGAAGTTGCCGACCGTACTGCTGACCACCTCGGCGGTCGTCGCGCCGGTGAACCAGAGGAACTGGTCCACCTGGTGGGAGGCGATGTCGGCCAGGATCCCGCCGTACCGCGCCTTGTCGTAGAACCAGTCCGGGCGGCCGGCGCCGCCGGCCAGGTGGGCGCGGTCGCCGATCCGGTGCGGGCCGAGGCCGAGGGTCTGGACGACGGTGCCGATCTTGCCCTCGCGGACCAGTTCGCCGGCCTTGATCGCGGCCGGCACCTCGAACCGCTCGGAGAACGTCACCGACCAGAACCGGCCGGTCTCCGCGACCGCCCGCCGGATCTCGGCGAGCTGGTCGAGCGTGGTGCAGCCGGGCTTGTCGGCGACCACATCCTTGCCGGCCCGGAGCGCGGCGACCGCGATCGGCCCGCGCCGGTCCGGCACGGCCGCGGTGACGATCACGTCGATCCCGTCCCGGGCGATCAGCTCGTCCGGGGTGTCGGCGAACGGTACGTCGGGGTAGCGCTCGCGGAGCTGCACCGCGACCGCGGCGGACGGGTCGTCGGTGGCCATCCCGGCGAACTCGGCACCGGCCCGGATCAGGCCGGCGACCTGCCCGAAGATATGTGAATGGTCAAGCCCGACGGCGGCGAACCTGACGTGCTGACTGGAGGTCAAGGTGTTCCTTCCGTAGAACGGGTTCCGGATGTTCAGCGCGAGGACTTCAGGGCCTGAGCGAGCTCCTCGGCGATCTTGTCCCCACCGTCACTCTTCCACTTCTTCACCGCGGGCGCCCAGGCCGATATCGGCTTGCGGCCCTGCACGATGTCATCGGTGACCTGGTTGATCGCGTCGTTCAGCTGCTTGTTCTTGCGGTTGCCGGTCTCGGAGTACAGACCGGCGGCCGGGTTGTCGAGGGCGGTCGGTACGACGCCCTTCATCGCGTTGAACTGGGTCTCGGCGCTGCCCGCGTGTTCGGGCAGGAAGATCGTCCACGGCGCGTCCGCCTGGTACATCAGGCCCAGCTGGACCTCGCTGAAGCCCTTCGCGTTCAGCACCGGGTTGCCGTCCACCAGCCTGTGGTGCACGCCGGCCAGGCCGTACTTGCGGAACAGGTACTCCTGGGTTCCGAACGGCGTCGCGAGGAAGTTCAGGTACCCCAGCAGCGCCTCGACCCGGCCCTCGGCCTTCTTGCTGATCGCGGTGACGCCGATCGCCGGCGCGCCGAGCCAGATCGTGCCCTTCCCGGAGCCGTCGTGCTTCGGCGGCGCGATGATCGAGATCGTCGCCTTCGGGTCGGTCATCGTCTGCAGGTACGTCGGCCAGCCGCTGAAGGTGTCCTGGACGAGCGGGCTGGAACCGTTCGCGAACCGGGTCTTCATGTCCAGGTTCTGGCCGGAGTACGCGTCCGGGTGGATGTAGCCCGACTTCCAGAGCTGCTGCAGGATCTTCAGCACCTCTTCCTGGCCGTCGTGCTCGAGCGAGTTGACGAGCTTGTCGCCGTCCTTGCTCCAGCCGTTCGGGATGTCGAACATGTTCCGGACGAACTGGGTCGGCGCGGTGGCCAGCGCGAAGCGGTTCAGCTTCTTGTTCGTGAGCGCCTTGCAGAGCTCCAGGAACTCGTCCGAGCTCTTCACCTCGGCCTTCAGGCCCTGCGCCTCGAGGATGTCGCCGCGGCTGTACATCACCTGCGAGCTGATCGCGCCGCGCGGGACCGGGACGCCGTAGATCTTGCCGTCGAAGATGCCCGAGTTCCAGGCCAGCTCCGGCAGGTTCGCCAGGAACGGGTACCTCTTGATGTTGTCACCGGACAGGTGCGGCGTCAGGTCGACCGCCTTCGCGGCCAGCATCTGCGGCGTCTGCGGGACGTTGCCGACCGTGAAGACGTCGCCCAACTGGTCGCCGGCGACCACGGTGGCGAACTTCTTGTCGTAGTCCACCGAGGGCGTCAGGTTCACCTGGACCGGTGATCCGACCCGCTTGTTGAACTCCTGCCAGAACGTGTTCTGCTCGAGCTTCGGTGGGATCGGCGTGTTCGTGTACGTCGTCACCGTGATCGGCTTGCCGTCACCCGGCGCCTGGGTGATCGCCTGCACCGGGTTGGCCGGGTACTTGTTGAAGGCGTCCGGGATCTTGTACTCGGCGCCGGGCAGGTCCGGCTTGACGCCGTCGTACCGCTCGTAGGCCGGACGGATCTTGGTCTTGGTCGCCTCGTCGTTCCCCGCTCCGGACGCGCCGCGGCCGTTGTTGGAGCAGCCGACCGTGCCGGCCAGCCCGAGCGCCGCGGCGCCGGCGAGGACGGCCCGGCGGCCGAGCCGGGCATCGTGGACGTTCATGGGTGTTCCTCTCTGAGAAGTTTCAGCCCTTGACGGCGCCGGTGAGTACGCCCTTGGCGAAGTGGCGCTGGATGAACGGGTACACGCAGAGGATCGGGACCACGGAGATCATCAGGATCGCCATCTGGATCGAGGTCTGCGGCGGGGCCGCCTCGCCCGCGAGTCCGAGGTCCTGGCCGCCGAGCTCGACACCGTTCACGACGTACGTCCGGAGCACCAGCTGCAGCGGCCACTTGGCGCTGTCGTTGAGGTAGAGCATCGCGTTGAAGAAGCTGTTCCAGTAGCCCACGCCGTAGAACAGGCCGATCACCGCGATCACAGCCTTGGACAGCGGCAGGCCGATGTGCCGGAACAGCTTCCACTCCGAGGCGCCGTCGATCCGCGCGGCGTCGATGATCTCGTTGGGCAGGCCAACGAAGAAGGAGCGGACCACGATCACGTTGAACGCGCTGACGCTGACCGGCACGATCACCGCCCACAGGCTGTTCAGCAGCCCGAACTGCTGGACGGTCAGGTAGGACGGGATCAGGCCCGGGTTGAACAGCAGGCTGATCAGCACCAGTAGCAACAGCGCCTTGTTGCCGATCGTGCCGCGGCGGCTCAGCGCCCACCCGAGGGTGCAGGTCAGCGCGACCGCGATCGTCGTACCGACGGCCGTCACGAACGCGCTGATCAGCAGCGCCTGCGTCACGGTCCCGCCGGACAGGATCGAGCGGTACGCCGTGAAGTCGATCCCGTGCGTCGGGAACATCACGAACCCGCCGGCCTTGGTGACCTCCTCGGCGGGCGCCAGGCTGGTCGAGATGACGCCGACGAACGGGAACACCACGACCGCGCAGATGACGGTCAGGAACACCGCCTTGACGACCCGCTCGGTGAAGCCCGGCACCGGCATACCGCCGACCATGGTCGGTTTGGTTTTCATCCGCGGTACACACCTTCCTCGCCGAGGCGGTGGGCGATCTTGTTGGCGGACAGCACCAGGGCCAGGGCGACGGCGCTCTTCACCAGGCCGACCGCCGCTGCCACCCCCCAGTTGCCGCCGAGGATGCCGTTGTTGTAGACGTACGTGTCGAGTACGTCGCTGGCGTCGACGCCGACCGCCTGCTGCTGCAGGACGATCTGCTCGAACCCGACGGTCAGCGAGTCACCCAGCTTCAGGATCAGCAGCAGGATGATGATCGGCTTCAGCCCGGGCAGCGTGACGTGCCAGGTCTGCCGCCAGCGCCCGGCGCCGTCCACCGCCGACGCCTCGTAGAGCGAGCGGTCGATCTGGGACAGCACGGCGAGGAACAGGATCGTCGCCCAGCCGGTGTCCTTCCAGAGCACCTGCGACGTCAGCAGCGCGCGGAAAGCCTCGACGTTGCCGATGATGTGCATCGGGCTGTAACCGTGGCTCCGCAGCCAGTTGTTGATCATTCCGGTGCCACCGAGCACCTGCTGGAAGATCGCCACCACGATCACCCAGGACATGAAGTGCGGCAGGTAGATGATCGTCTGCACGAACTGCCGGAGCTTGTTCGACAGCAGGCTGTGCAGGACCAGCGCCACCACGATCGGCGCCGGGAACACGATGACGGTCTGGATGAGCGTCAGAATCAGCGTGTTCTTGACCGCGTTCAGGAATTCCGCATCGCCGTTGAAGATCACCGAGAAATTCTGGAAACCGGACCAGAGACTCTTACCGACGCCGAGGTACGGCTGATAGTCCTGGAAGGCGATGATATTTCCCCAGAGCGGGTAATACTGAAACGCCAGCAGTATTAGCAAACCCGGAACCGCCAGCAGCAACACCGGGTAATCACGCCTCAATCGCGTCGCCGGCGAGCGCTTTTCACCCACGGACTCTCCTCTGGTCGGTCGCTCGAATAAAAAGTGATCGATCCACTTCTGAGCCGGTAGCTAACCTCAGCTGTGTTTGGGTGTCAAGACCTCGGTGATAAGCTGCGGAGCCTCGGAGGATCCCGGGGAGAAGGAGGGGGTTCGTGGCAGAGTCAGTACCCAGGCGGCCGGCCACCATTCACGAAGTGGCCAGCTTGGCCGGCGTCTCGCACACCACCGTGTCGCGCTACCTGCAGGACAAGGACAGCCTGAAACCGAAGACCCGGGTCAAGGTCGAGTTCGCGGTCAAGACCCTCGACTACCGGCCGAACCTGGTCGCCCGGTCGATGCGCACCCGGCACACCAACCGGCTCGCGATCGTGCTTGCCTCCGGCATGCACTTCCCCGGCCGGCTGCTCGCCGCGGCGTCGCAGACCGCGCACGAGGCGGGGTACCAGGTCGAGATCGTCAGCGTCGAGGGCGGTCCGGCCGCCCGGTCGGCGCGCGTCGACGAGCTGGCCAGATCCGGTCAGGTCGAGGGCATCCTGGCGTTCTCCCCGATCTCCCTCAAGGGCAAGAAGACGCACCGGGTGCCGATCGTCGAGAGCAGCACGTACGACGACAAGCTGCACGGGCTGGCCGAGCTCGCGGACGCGACCCCGGTCCGGGAGATCGTCGACTACCTGGCGTCCCTCGGCCACCGGACCTTCCTGCACCTGGCCGGCGACCTCGACAACTTCGCCTCGGCGCGGAACCGGAAAAGCGTGTACCTGGAGACGATCGAGGCCCGCGGGCTGCGGTCGGCCGGGGCGATCGACTGCGACTGGTCGGCCCAGGCGGCGTACGACGCGATCCTGGCGCTGCCGGACGACACCGACGTGACCGCGGTGGTGGCGGGGAACGACGTGGTCGCGATGGGCGTCGTCCGCGGCGCGCTCGCCCGCGGCTGGAAGGTGCCGGACGACCTGAGCGTGTTCGGCTGGGACGACGAGGAGATCGGCCGGTTCGCCACGCCGTCACTGTCCACCGTCGCCGTCGACCGCGAGGCGCAGGGCCGGGTCGCGATCCAGCGCCTGCTGGCCGAGATCCGCGGCGAACCGGCCCCGACACCTCCCGAGCAGAAGATCAACCGGCTGATCTTCCGCGAGTCGACCGCACCGCCGCCCGCTCGGCGCGGGTGACGATCGACCAACCGGTCCAGGAGCGGCAGTCACCTTTTGTCCTGCTCCGAACCGTCAGCGGCTTCCGGTCTGTGTGACGGACGGTTTGCGCAGCAGCCAGGCGATCGGGGCGACGGTGGTGGTCATCGCGAGCAGGGTCGCTCCCCCGACGACGGCGAGCGCGCCGGCTGCGGGGATGTACGGCAGCGCGCTCCCGGTCACCGCGCGGACGACCGCGGTCAGGGCGACTGCTGCGATGGTTCCGCCGATCACGAGCGAGACACCGAGCAGGGCGGCTTGTTCGGCGTTCACCATCCGGCGTGCCTGGCGGCCGGTCACGCCGGTCAGCCGCAGTACGGCGAGTTCGCGGCGCCGGGCGAGAGCGGCGAGGATCATCGTGTTGGCGGCGGACAGGGCGGCGTACCCGATCATCAAGCCGATCAGGAGCTTGTTGAGCCAGGCGCTGATCGCGAGGTCGTCGGCAATGCCGCTGGTGAGCTTGCTGGTCGGGATCAGCGTCGTCCCCGCAAGCCGCGGTGTGACTCCCGGCGCGACCCGGATGAGCGCCTCGTCCGGAGGCAGCCCGAGCGTCTCCGGCGACAGCACGACGTCGCCGAACCCGAGACCGCGCGCGTAGATCGCGGCGACCCGGACCCGCCGCGGCGTGCCGTCGCCCAGCCACAGCTCGACGGTCTTGCCGACCTTCCAGCCTTGGGTGGCGGCGCGGGTCGCCGAGACCGCGATGCTGTCCCGGTCAACGGCTGCCAGGTCGCCGCTCGTGACACCGAGGTCGACGGTCGCGGTCGCGGTGGCCGGATCGAGCGCCCTGGCCGGTACTGCTTCGGCGCCGTCGAAGATCCGTACCACGACCGACGTACGACGGGTCGCGGTCACTGCCTCGACGCCGTGGATGCCGCGCAACTGGTGGAGCGTGGCGTCGGAGATGCCGGCCGGGGCGACCAGCGCGTACTGGGCGAGCGTACCGGCGGTGACCTGTTCGACGGTACGCCGTTCGAGGTTGTCCTGGAGGAACCAGACCGAGCCGCCGAAGCCGACCGCGAGTACCAAGGCGGTGAGGACGGTCGCCATACCGCGGGCGTTGGCGGCGAGGTTGCGGCCGGCCAGGTAGCCGCTGTTGCCCCAGAAGATGCGTAGTGCCGGGGAGAGAAGTTTCGCGGCGGTCGCGTTGATCCACGGCGCCAGTAGGGCGACGCCGATCACGAACAGGTACAGCATTCCGGAGGCCGCCGCGAGGGCGGTCTGCCCACCGGCGCCGGCGGACACTGCGCTGGCGGAGATCGCGGCGGCGACGGAGGCCAAGCCGAAGCCTAGGCGGACCTTTCCTGGGTGGGACTGCTCGACTGCGGTCTCGGCGAGGGCCTCGACCGGGCGGATCGTGGAGATACGGCGGGCGCCGAGGAGGGCTGCCAGGACCGCCAGCAGGACGATCAGCAGTACGGCGGCCGGCGCCGCGAGGACGCCTGGCACCAGCGGGAAGTCCTCGGGTACGAAGCCTCGCGCGACCAGTTGCGTGTCCACCCAGCGACTCGCGAGGAGGCCCGCGGGTACGCCGATCAGGGAACCGGCCAGCGCCAGTACGGCGGCCTCGGCAATCAGCATCCGGCGAAGCTGACCCGGCGTCGCGGCCGTTGCCCGGAGCAACGCCAGGTCGCGGCGCCGGCTCCGGATCGAGAGAGCTATGGTGCCGGCGGCAACGAAGACGATCAGGAGTACGACGTACCCGCCGAAGGCAGCGCCGACCTCGATCAGGAGGTTGCGGGCGGCGATGAGCCGGGGCTGTTCGACTTCTCCGCGGTTGGTGCCGGAGTAGGCCTTGGCCGACTCGGAGGCTGCCAGGGCGGTGACCGCAGCGGCGACAGCCGGGCGGTCGGCGTCGGCTGCTTCGGTGACGGCGATGGCGTCGGCGCGGCCGGGGTGCGGCGCGAGTTCGGTGGCGCGGTGCTGGGTGAAGTAGATGCCGGGGTCGGGTGAGATACCGGTGACTGTGTAGCGGTGCGGGACGCCAGCTATCACCAGGGTGAGTTGCCGGCCGGGTTTGGTGGCGAGCGTGGTGTCGACGGCGATCTGGTCGTCGGTCTCGGGGTTGCTTCCGGCAACTAGCTTGGCGCCGGCCCAGGTGTGTCCGGTTGTCGCCTGTGCGCCGGCCTGTACCGGGATCGACTGGTCCACGACAACGGCGGCGACACCCGGGACGCGGCGGATACGGTCGGCCAGCGTCACCGGCACGGTGCCACCTTCCGGCAGCTGAAGCGTCGTACGGGTCGTGTCCCCTGATTCCTTGTGCTCAAAGGTGATGTCACGCTTGGCGACGACCAGGTCGGCGGCGGCGTAGCGCTGCGCCTCAGGCCGGAAACGCAGCCCGGACTCCACCAGCGACCCCATACTCGTCAAAATCATCACCCCAACCGCCAATGCGATCAGGGTGGCCACCATGCTTCCCGGCCGATGCCGAAGCAGACGAACCGCAAGCCCCGTCATGCGCACACCTCCGGGCGGAGGGAGGCCAGTTCTGTGGCGATGCGGGTGAGGCCGGGTTGGGGGAGGTCGGTGACTGTTCGGCCGTTGGCGAGGACCAGGACTCGGTCGGCGTAGGAGGCGGCGACCGAGTCGTGGGTGACCATGATGATGGTTTGGTGCTGGGTGTCGACAATCGCGCGGAGGAGGGCGAGTACCTCGGCGGCGGTCGTGCCGTCCAGGGCTCCCGTCGGCTCGTCGGCGAAGACCACCTCCGGGCGCATCGCCAGTGCTCGTGCGATCGCGACCCGTTGCTGCTGGCCGCCGGACAGTTGGGCCGGGCGGTGGTGGAGCCGGTCCCCCATCCCGACCCGTTCGACTACCTCCGCCAGCCAACGGCGATCCGGACGGGTTCCGGACAGCCGCATCGGCAGCGTGATGTTCTCCTCGACCGTCAACGCGTCCACCAGGTTGAACGCCTGGAACACGAACCCGACCTTGCTCCGCCGCAGCCGGGTCAGCGCCGTCTCCGACAGGTTCGACAGCTCGGTCCCGCCGATCCACGCCCGCCCGGACGTCGGCCGGTCCAGCCCCGCCGCGGTCTGCAGCAACGTACTCTTCCCCGACCCCGACGGCCCCATCACCGCGGTGAACGTCCCCCGCGCGAACGCAGCATCGACCCCGGCCAGCGCGGTCACCCGCTGTCCCCCGGCCTCATAGGTCCGCACGAGCCGCTCCACCCGCACCGCAAGTTGCACCGACATCTCCGCGCCTTCCGTCTCCGTTTGACTACACGGAAACGCTACGAAGACAGCCCTCCGGCAACCATCCAGCAACCAGCCCGACCGGAGGTAGAGCAGGCTCCACCTCCGGCCGGTCAGGGTCAGGCGGTGATCTGTGTCGTCGCCGTCTTCGCCGTACCGATCGTGTACGTCGACACCGCCGGCGTCGCGGTCAGCGTGACGGTCGCCGCGCGGGTGTCGGTGCCGGTGTCGAACCGCCGCGCGGTGAACGTGACGGTCCGCGAGGTCTGCCCCGCCGGGATCACGACCACACCGGGGATCCCGTCGTAGTCGTAGCGAGCCTTCGCCGTACCGCTGACCGCGTACGTCACCGCCAACGGCCGGCTGACATCGCCACTCGTCCTCGTGACGGTCAGGCTGATCTGCTGGCCGGGCGCGACCGACGCCGGGCTCATCGCCATCGTGACGGTGCTGCTCGGCAGCGCGGTCGCGGCGTCGACGGTCAGCGTGACGTTCGACGGATTGGCGCCGTACGACGTGGTCGTGCCGTTCGGGTCGACGACGTGCAGCGTGCCGGACAGGTTCGCGAGGCCGCCGCCGCTGGGCGAGTCGACCGCCTTCACCACGTTGTCCGTGCTGGCCGTCATCACCAGCAACTGGTTGAACGCGACGTTGCCGTAGTCGGCCGGGCCGCCGTTGCTGTAGTCCTGCGACCAGATGTCGATCACCTGGTCGCCGGTCGAGTTCAGCACGTTGTTCCAGTCGATGCAGACCGAGTTGTTCAGCGAGACCAGCGTGCCCTGCGACCAGTTGTTGGCGACCAGCAGGCTGCGCTGGATCGGCGACGTGGCGATCAGCGAGTACTGCATCGTCACGCTGCCGGTGATCGCGCTCTGGCCGTTGCCGGCCATCAGGAAGTTCGGGTACGTCCAGGCGTCGACCGGGCTGGTGGCCCGCTTCTGCGCGCCGAGCCGGACCCGGTCCAGGATGATGCCGGTGTTCGGTACGCCGGTCGCGTCCTTCAGGTGCGCACCCTGGTACTGCACGCCCGCGTTGACGTTGCCGGCCATCTCGCAGTCCTGCACCAGGATGTTCGCCAGCCGCCCGTACTCCGTCACCGTGCCGCTGCTGTACGTCCACGGCTGGTCCGGCTCGAAGTCGATCCCGGCGCACGGACCGGCGTTGTGCTGTCCGGTCGCCGGGTTGACCCCGGAGTCGGAGTTGTTGAACGCGCTGCCGGTGACCAGCAGGCCGTCGATCGCGCACACCGACATCCCGTTGCGGCCGTTGTTGTCGCAGGTGACGTTGACGATGTGGATCGGGCCGGCGCCCGCGTCGCCGCCGCAGTAGTTGTTGATCGACTGGTTGTTCTTGGCCGGCTGCAGCTGGATGCCGTCACCGGAGGCGTTCCGCAACGTCAGGCCCTCGACCAGGACGTTGCCGGCGCTGAACATGCAGATCGCACTGTTCTGCTGGTACGCGAGATCGGTGCAGCGGGTGTGGTTCGGGTCGTTGCCGTCGAACACCGCGCCGTACCCGGTGATCACCACGCCCCAGACGCTGTAGCCGTGGTTGGTGGCCGTCGGGCGGGCGTTCGCGTTGCCGCCGATGGTGAGGATCCGGGTGGCCGGCGCGATCACGTCCGGGGCCTTCGCCTTCACGACGACGCCCGGTTCGAGGATCAGGTGGAGTTGGGTGGCACCGGTCCGGAAGTAGTCGGTGCCCGCGTGCCAGCCGACGAACAGCGGATCGGTGATCCAGTCCTGGCCGTCGTACGGGACGATCACGGTCGCGACGCCGCTGCTCACCGTCGAGGCGGCGAGGTCGAGCTGGGTCTGGATCACCGAGGTGTCGGAGCCGTTGCGGGCGACGACGAAGGTCTGCGACTCGGTCGTCGCGTGCGCCGTCGACGGCAGCAGCGCGACGGCTCCGGCCGCCGCGGAGGTGAGCAGGAACGAGCGTCGGGTGTATCCCTCAGTAGGCATGGGCGTGGAACCTCCGAGTGGGTTTAGCGTGGGTTGCCGGGGCTGATCGCCACCGTGGCGATCCGGGTGGCGCCGTACTGGTAGGCGTCGCTGTGCATGACCTCGAGGTGCAGCGTGCGGGTGCCGCCCTTGCCGTCGGGGCGCCGGGTGCCGAGGTTCAGGCCGGTCGTGGTCTCGCCGGGTTTGAAGATCGCGACACCGGACATCCCCGGCACGTCGTACCGCTCCCGGGCGTCGCCGGTCGCGGAGTACACGACGGCCAGCGTCTTCGAGAGGTCGCCGCCGGAACGGGTGAACGTGAAGCGTGCGGTGCCGCCGATGCCGACGTTCGGCGTGGAGGTGCTGATCGCGACAGCCGGCTTGTTCGTGCCGGACGGTGCGAGCTGCTCGGTCACCACCAGGCTGTTCGCGGTGTCCGAGATGTTCGCGGTCGTCGGCTTCCCGACGGTCCGGACGTACGCCGTGATGTCGCCGGACAGCCCGGTGCACGCGGAGTTCGGGTCGCCGGGCTTGGGGTACGCCGCGATCAACGGGTTCGCGTGGTTGGTGTTGATCACGCAGTCCGTCCAGCTGACGCCGCCGAACTTCTGCGCGGTGTCCGGGCCGGCGTTGTACAGCAGCGCGATCGGCTCGTACTTGCCGGGCCGCGAGTACGCGTCGTTCCAGATCGCGGTCCGGGTGAAGCCCAGCCGGAACGCGGACGTGTCCGGCAGCGACTGGGTCCGGATCGCGGCGCCGAACAGCCGGGAGTCGATCAGCGAGTCGGTGACCGAGACCGCGCCGGGCAGCAGGGCGCCGCTGCCGATGCCGCCGCCGGTGAGCGGGGTCGGGTCGCCGTTGTCGCCGGAGACCGAGCAGATGAAGGTGCCGAGGTCCGGCGCGGTGGTGGCGCCGAACAGCACGTTCTCGAAGGTGATCCCGATCGGGCCGCACTCCGCCGGCGCGCCGCCGAGGCAGAGCGCGTTGATCGTGACGGCCTGGCCGACGTTGTCGGTGATCGCGCAGTTCCTGATCGTGATGTTCTTCAGCCGGCTGTACGGCAGCGCCGCGAACGGGACCTTGGTGGTCCGCGGCGGGTCCGGCTCGAAGTCGATGCCGGCCATCGGCGGCGTACCGAAGCTGTTCCGGAACGCGCACGACTCGGCGGTCAGGCCGTCGACGGAGATCACGGTCATCGCGTTGCGGCGGTGGTTCTCGCAGCTGACGTCGCGGAGCGTGATGTTGCTGCAGTACGGCTGACCGATCGCCGCGGTGCGCGCGAAGTTGTACCGGACGCCGAGGTAGATCCCGTCGCCGCCGGAGTCGCGGATCGTCAGCCCCTGCACGGTGATGCCGTCGGCGCTCAGGATGCTCAGCGCGTGCCGCCACTCGCCGGCGTTGTACTCCGGTTTGTTCATTGCCAGCGTCGCGCCGTACCCGTCGAACGTGATGCCGGAGACGAGCTCGCCGGCGTCCGAGCCGGCCACCGTGATCAGGCAGACGTCGGTGGTGCCGAACAGCGGTACGGTGCCGTCGAACGCGCCGGCCTTCGCGCGGACCGTGACGCCGGGCTCGAACCGGACCGTCAGGTGGTGGCTGCCCTTCGGGTGGGCCGGGTCGAGGCCGATCACCAGCGGGCCGGTGATCCAGTCGCCCGGCTGCTGGTCGACGTACAGCACGGTGTCGGCGGTGTGCGTCGCGTCGAGGGCGGCGTTGATCGCGTTCTGCAGCGCGGCGCCCGAGTCGTCGCGCTGCCAGCCGTAGCTGGAGGCAACGATCGCGCCGGGCGGGGCGTTCGTGCCGGACGCGGCGGCCGCGGCCGGTTCGGCGAGTACGGCGGGGGTCGCGGTCCCGGCTCCGGCGACCAGCGTCGCCGCGGCGCTGCGCTTGAGGAAACTGCGACGGGTGGAATCCATGGTCATCACTGCGCTCCGATCGTCCTGGGCGCATCGATCGTGCAAAGCCCGCGGAACAGAGTCAACAACAGCCGAAACTCCGGGGCCGACGCCGTATTCCGGCGGCCGATTCCCTGGCCGGGAAGGCGTCGCGGCGGTATAACGGTGAGGACCGTAACGATCGGAGGCGGCGATGAGCGGGTTGCTGGTCGGTGCCGTCGGTCCGGCCGACCTGATCCCGAATCTGGAACGGCTCGCGGCGGCGGAGTTCCCGGAGCTGCGGCTCCGGACGTTCGTGTACGACGACGAGGCCGAGACCGTGGATCTGGTGCAGTCCGGTGCCGGGGTCGACGCGTGGTTGTTCACCGGGGTGGTGCCGTTCAGCCTCGCGCGGCGGGCCGGGGTGCTGCGGGCGCCGGCGACGTACGTCCGGTACCGCGGGACCGGGTTGCCGCGGATCCTGGGGCCGCTGCTGGCGGACAATCCGGGGACACGGAGCATCAGCATCGACACGGTCCCCCGCGAGCAGGTCCAGCGGCTGCTCCGCCGCGCCGACCTCGCACCGGTCCACGTCCGCGTCCTCGAACACCACCCGGACCGGGACGCCGAGGATTTCCTCCGCTTCCACCGGCGGGTGGCCCGCGACCGCGGTGGAAGTATTGCGATCACCTGCGTCCGCTCGGTCTACACCCAGCTCGCCCCTCAGCTACCCACCGTCCGCCTGCTCCCCGCCGTAGCCTCGATGCGCACCGCACTCCGGGCGGTCACCTCGGTCCCACCCACCACCCTCCGCGCGGAAGGTGAGGGGGCCGCGCTTCGCGCGGGAGGTACGGGGAGCGCGCCCGGCGCGGGAGTCGTGGGGGGCGCCGTCGGCGCGGGGAACGCCCTCGCCGCGGAAAGCGCGCTTCGCGCGGGAGTCGTGGGGGCGCCGTCGGCGCGGGGAACGCCCTCGCCGCGGAAAGCGCGCTTCGCGCGGGAGTCGTGGGGGGCGCCGTCGGCGCGGGGAACGCCCTCGCCGCGGAAAGCGCGGGGGACGCGCTTCGCGCGGGAAGCGTGGGGGACGCCCTCGGTGCGGGGGGTATGGGTGGGGCGGCGGATCCGGTGGTGGGGTTGGTGGAGTTGTCGGATCCGGTTGGGGAGGTGGTGGGGTTGGGGCGGGGGTTGGCGGGGGGTGTGGTGGCGTTGGGCGGGGGGCGGTACCTGGTGATGAGTACTCGGGAGCGGTTGGTGGAGGTGTCGGAGGGGTTTCGGCGGTTGGGGATGCTGGAGGAGTTGCGGGACGGGCGGGTGTGGGGGCGGGTCGGGTTCGGGGTGGCCGGTACGGCGTTGGGGGCCGAGCGGCGGGCGCGGCGGGCGTTGGTGCGGGCGCGGGCGGTGGGGCGGTTCGCCGCGGTGGTGGCGACGACCGATGACGGGGAGCTGGTGATCGGATCGGCGACGCCGGAGTACCGCGAGACCACGGGGGCGCCGGTTCCGCTGGCGGTGGCGGAGCGGCGGTCGGGGCTCGCGGTGGCGGCGTTGCTGCGGCTCGGGCAGTTGGCCGCGGACCGCGGCGCGGACGGCGTCACCGCGGCGGACGTCGCGAACGCGTTGAGCCTCGAGCCCCGCGCGGCCCGCCGTACGCTCCAGCGGTTGTCCGCGGCGGGCGTCGTACAGCCGCTCGACGCCGCGCACACCGGCAAGGTCGGCCGCCCTCGGAAGGCGTACCGCGTGGCCTTGCAGTGAGCCGAAATGCCGGCCACCGGGCCGAAATCCACACCCCTTGACCCGGCAGAACCCCGATCGGGACGATCGAACGACAGCACCCAGGAGGCCCTATGAGCATGTCCCTTGCCGTCGACGGTGGTAGTCCGGTGCGTACGGCAGAGTTCCCCGCCTGGCCGGTCGGCGACGCGGGTGAGGAGGCCGCACTGCTGCGGGTCGTGCAGTCCGGCAAGTGGGGCAGCACGCACGGCGACGAGGTCGCCCAGTTCGAGCGCGAGTTCGCAGCCGCCCACCAGGCCGGCCACGCGACGTGCGTCGCGAACGGCACCCTCGCGCTGGTCGCGGCGTACCAGGCCGCCGGCGTCCGCCCCGGCGACGAGGTCGTCGTACCGCCGTACACCTTCATCGCGACCGCGTCCGCGGCCCTGCTGATGAACGCGATCCCGGTCTTCGCCGACGTCGACCCGGGCACCCACCTGCTCGACCCGGCCGCCGTCGAGAAGGTCATCACGCCCCGCACCCGCGCGGTCGTCGCCGTCCACATCGGCGGCCGCCCCTGCGACCTGGACGCCCTGACCGAGGTCAGCACCCGGTACGGCGTCGCGCTGGTCGAGGACGCGGCGCAGGCGCACGGCGCGTCGTGGCGCGGCCGGCGGGTCGGCGCGATCGGCGACCTCGGGACGTTCAGCTTCCAGTCCAGCAAGAACCTCAGTGCCGGCGAGGGCGGCATCATCGTGACGAACCGCGCGGACCTGAACGACGCCGTCTACCCGCTGGTGAACGTCGGCCGGACCCGCGGCGGCGCGTGGTACCAGCACGACCATCTCGGCTACAACCTGCGGCTGACCGAGTTCCAGGCGGCGATCCTGCGCGTCCAGCTGACCCGGCTGCCCGAGCAGGCGAAGCGCCGCGAGGACAACGCGCGCCGGATCACGGACGGGCTCGGCCAGTTCGCCGACGACATCCTGCTCGCGCCTGACGACCCGGCGGTGACCGAGCACGGCCGGCACCTGTACCTGTTCCGGTTGCGCGGGGCAACGGCCGTGGAGCGGCACTGGTTCGTGGAGGCGCTGCAGGCCGAGGGGATCCCGTGCTCGCCCGGCTACCCCGGCCTGCACCGCAACACCGCGATCCGCCGCCGGGTGGCCGAGCTGCTGCGCGGCGACGACCGCGACGAACCGGCGTACGACTGCCCGGTCACCGACCAGCTCGCGGCGGACACCGTCTGGCTGCCGCAGCAGGTGCTGCTCGGCGACGAGTCCGACACCGCCGACGTGCTGACGGCCGTCGAGAAGGTACTACGTCACCGCTGATGTCTTCCCGCCAGCAGCCGGGCCATCGTGCCGCCGAGCACCGCGGCCCGGTCCGCCTCGGACAGGTCCGCGAACAGCACGCGGCCGAGCGACATCCGCTGGTCGATGAACGGCATGTCCGACCCGAACACGACCTGCCCGCTGCCGACCGCGCCGACCATCCGGGTGATCTCGTCGCCGTGCATGAACGACCCGCACAGTTCGAGGACGACGTTCGGTGTCCGCCGCGCCACCTCGATCGCGTCGTCGAACCCGTCCCGGGTCAGACCGGTGTGTCCGGCGAGGAACGTGACGTCCGGGTGCTGCCGCGCTACCTCCTCGAGCAGGCCTGGATCGTCGCAGTGGTGGTGGGTGGTGGTGTGGGTCAGTACGGGGCTGCCGGTCGCGGCGGCGTACTCCCACACCGGGCGGTACCGCGGCCCGGTGATCCGGTAGTCGTGCAGGCTCGGATGCACCTTGATCCCGGCGAACCGCGGGTCGCCCGCCCAGTGCTCGAGCTCGGCGACCGGGTCCTGCCAGGGGTTGACGACCAGGTAGCCGGAGAGCCGGTCCGGGTACCGGCCGACCGCGTCGGCGGTCATCTCGTTGCCGGCCCGGGCGTCGAGCTGGATCGCGAGGTGGCTGGACAGCAGTGTGCGGGTGACGCCGCAGCGGTCCATCACCCGGATCATCGCCTCGGCTCCGTTGTCCGGGATGAAGAACAGGCTGTACGGGCCGAGGTGCGCGTGAGCGTCGATCACCGGGCCGAGTTCTGGTGTACGGCGGCGCAGTACGGCGTCCGCCGACGGGCCGGTCATACGAGTACTCCGAGGTGCTCGAGGTTGCCCGCGCCGATCGCCGCGACCGCGTCGTCGGGCAGCTCGGACCAGAGCAGGCGGGTGACTGCCTCGGCCGGATCGCGGTCCGGCATGCCGGTGCCGAAGACGAGGCGCTCCGGCCCGTACCGCTCGGCGAGCCATTCGAGGCCGAGGTGGTTGGAGAAGTTCGCCGTACCGATGGAAATGTTCGGTCTCCTGTCCAGGACGCCGGCGGCCCGGCGGAGCACGCGGTACCCGATCCCGCCGACCACGATCGCCAGCTCCGGGTGGTCGGCCGCGAGCGCCTCGAGCTGGGCCCACGACGTCTGGAACAGGTCCACCAGCAACGGCAGCCCCGCCCCGGCGACAGCCGCGGCCAACGGCGCACAGTCCGGCCCGGCGAGGTCGAACCCATGATCCTCCGGATACACCCGCACGGCGACCACCCCCGCCGCCCGCGCCCCGGCCACGAACTCCCCCGCCTCCGGCACCTCCCCGGTCCCCGCTGGCAACCCCACCCAACACGGCAACAACCGCGCCTGGTCGCCCCGTCCGCCGCGCTCACCCCACCCGGCCGGCTCCCCCTGCGCGTGCGGCTCGCCTTGCCCGGCGGGCTGGGCCAGGTCGCGCAGCTCGTCGAGCAGGCGGTGGTTGCCTGTTTGGGGGTCGTGCCAGCGGGCGGCGGTGTGGGAGACGATCGCGGTGCGGATGCCGACCCGGTCCATCCGCGCGAGCAGTGCCGCGGCGGTTCCGGTGCCGACGTCGGCGCGTGGGTTGCGGCCGATCGTCGCGTCCGCGTCGATCAGCGGCGGGGGTCCCTGGTCCATGCGCGCGATCGTGCCGCGTCCGCCGAAAGCCCGTCAAGAACCGTCATTTCGGCGCTCCCCGCGCGCCGGAACCCGTCCCCGGGAAGGGATCGCCGATGACCCGCCGCAACACCAGCCCCTACGAGCTCTTCCTCCGCACCGCCCGGGAGAACCGCCCCCGCCTGACCTTCGCCGGCGAGTTCGCCGACTGGCAGCAACCGGCCAAGGACGCCGTACTGGCGACCCTCGGCACCTCCCCCGCCGCTGTCGACCCCAACCCCGAGCTGATCGCCGAACTCGAGTACGACGGCATCGTCGAGCAGCGCTGGCTGATCGACGTCGAGGACGGACTCTCGGCGTACGCGCGCGTCCTCCGCCCGGCAGCCGCCACCGGACCCCGCCCCGGCATCCTCTGCTGGGCCGGCCACGACGGCGACGGCAAGAACACGATCATGAGCCCCGGTGAACCCGGGAACGCCTACGGCTGGCACCTGGCCCAGTCGGGCTTCGTCACGTTCGCCATCGACTGGATGGGCCGCGGCGACCTCGACGACAACGCCAAACCCAACCACCGCGCGCTGGCCGGCAGCCGGGACTGGTGCAACCTCTACTTCCTGCACGCGACCATGCTCGGCAGCACACCTCTCGGCATGAACCTCGCCCACGGACGCGTCCTCACCGACTTCGTCGCGACCTTGCCGTACGTCGACCCGCACCGGCTCGGCGTGATCGGCCTGTCCGGCGGCGGCACGCTCGCGCTGTGGAGCGCGCTCGCCGACGATCGGCTCCGCGCGGTCGAGATCGTCTGCTACAGCGACCTGTTCGCCGACTTCGGGTACCGCGACCTCAACTACTGCGGCTTGCAGGTGACCCCCGGCCTCTTCGGGCTGGTCGACGTACCCGATCTGCAGGGGTTGCTCGCACCACGGCCGTTGCTGGTCGACATCGGGCTGAACGACGACTGCTTCCGGATCGAGTCGGCGACGGCCTGCCACGCCAAGGTCCGCTCGATCTACGCCGCCGCCGGTGCCGCCGACGCGCTCTTCCTCGACCTGCATCCGGGCGGTCACGGCTGGCGACCCGGTCAGTCCGAGCAGTTCTTCACCGATCACTTGGCCCGCTGATGAGAATCCCGATCCCGCAGACGCGCGACCCGTTCGTCAACACCCCGCTGCTTCCGGTCGGCCCGAACGCCGACGGTGTGGCCCGGTACTGGATCTCGTCGTGGAACTCGAACGTCGGCAGCACCGGCGTACTGGTCCGCGCCGACGGGCAGTCCAGGATCTACCGGTTCCCGCTGCCGCACGCGGGCTTCTACAGCGCCGTTGCTGACGGCAACGACGGCCTGTGGCTGTGCGGCGACCTCAGCCGGGTCGTCCACCTCCGCCTCTCCGACGGTCACTGGGAGTCGTACCCGACCGGTGCCGCCGAGGGCCTGGTCTTCCAGGGCATGGCATACGCCGGAAACCACTTGCTGATGGCATCCTTCACCGGCGCCCACACGGACGCGGTCAGCTTCGACACGCGGTCCCGCCGTACGACGAAACTGTTCGAGGACATCTCACCGCAGCACTACCTCCGCAGCAGCTTCCCGGGGCCGGACGGCACGATGACCATCGCGATCGAGATCCCGGAGACGGAGTTGCTCAGCTGGGACCCGGCGAGTACGACGCTGACATCTGGACCGGCCGCGCCGCCCGGGATCGACCGGCAGTGGCGGCTGCTGCAGAGCGCCGGCTGGCCGGCCCGCCTGGAGGACCTGCCGGGCGAGCTGGCCGACGTCCGCTGGTTCGGCGCCGCCGGGGACCTGGTGTGGGGTGCTCGCTGCCACGACGCGGCCGACGTACTCGTGCTCGACCGCCGGACCCGGACCACCCGCGCGGTGTGCAGCATCCCCGACAGCGACCACTTCAACCTCGCGATCACGCCGGACCGCAAACTGCTGGCCGTCACCAAGTACGGACAGCTGCTCCGGCACGACGCCGTCACCGGCGCGCCGGAGCTGGACCTCGACCTGCCGACCGGGTCGACCGGCCGCGTCGACTGTGTCCTGCGCCTGGACGACCACACCGTCCTCGGTACGCCGTTCATCAGCCAGCGTTTCTGGACCGCCGACCTGCGTACCGGGGCCGGCCGCGACGAGGGACGAGCGGCGCCGGGTGGCGGGCAGATCTGCCTGAGCTGGCTGGTCGACGGGCGCGCGTACCTCGCGGCGTACGCCGGCGGCCAGCTCACCTGCTACGACCCGTCCCTCCCGACCGGGTACCCGAAGAATCCGCGCGTCGTCGCTGCTCCACCCGGCGCGATGCGTCCGGTGGCCGGGGCGGTGCGCGGCGATGCGCTGATCTACTCGTGCAGCCGGCAGTACGGCGTCCTCGGCTGCATCCTGACCCGGTACGACCTCGCGACCGGTACGACGTACTACCGCGACAATCCCCTGCCCGAGCAGTCGATCCAGAGCATGCTGTGGGCACCGGACGGGATCCTCGTCGGTACGGCGCGGCACGCGGACATGACGTCGACGGTGCCGACGGCCTCGACCTGCTACCTCGGGCGGCTGGACCCGGACGACCTGACGTTGCACGACCTGGTCGCGATGCCCGCCGGCTCCGACCGGGTCGACGTCCACGGGCTCCTCGACGACAGCCACGCCCTGTGCGTGCTGTCCGACGACCGCTGGTTCGCACTGGACCTGGAGGCACCGGCCGTGCCGTCGCAGTTCCTCGATCTGCCGTTCAGCCGGGCGAACCTGCGCGCCACGGAGGAACCAGGCCGGTACGTCGCGCTCGTCGACGGCCGGGTCGAGCTGTGGGACCTGGCAACGGCCACCTGCCTGGACGTACTGCACACCGAGCCGGACGCCTACCGGATCGTTGTCCAGGGCACCGACGTCTACGCGCTGACGCCCACGGAGCTGATCGTCCTGGAGGCGATCCTGAGCCGGTAGCTCTTCGGCGGCCGGCCGACGGATCCGGCGCGGGTCGTGGTCGCCTCGGCCACTCCGGCCTGCACCAGCCGCTCCAGCAGCCGGCGCGCCGAGCGGTCCTCGATCGCGAGTGACCGGGCCACGTCCGCCGCCGTGACCCGGTCCGCCTCGGCCGCCGCCAGGATCCTGCGCAGCTTGGTCTGCTCGATCCCGGACCGCCGCTCGGCCACCGCGACGCTGACGGCGCCGCCCGCGTCCGAGGCGTCCGCGGATCGCCCCGTCAGCAGCAGGTCGGCACCGACGCCGAACGAGACCACCGCCGCGTACGGGCCTGCGGCGGTGGCCCGTACCAACGCCCGTCGGGCCAGCGCCTCGGCGGCGGCCACCGTCCGGCCGACGCCGAACCCGGCATGGACCCGCGGACGCCCCTGACTCAGCCGATCCAGCATCACCAGCCGCCGGAACGACCCGGTCTCCTCCGCGAGCACCGCCCGCGTCGTGAGGAGTACCGACAGCGTGGGCGACAGTGGTGCGGTCACGCCCGCGAGCCGCCGGACCTCGGCGGCCAACTCCTGGCCGGCCGGTACGTCGACCAGTCCGACGACCACCTGTGCGTCGGCACCGACGTCCCGGTCGCACACCAGGGACGTCGCGGTCAGCGCGCTCCGGACCGCGCCGGCGCTGGGCGCCAGCCGCAGCATCGGCAGTGACGGGCCGACGGCGTCGTACACCGAACGCCGGCAGGTGATCGCGAGCGCGCTGCCGCCCGAACGGGCCACGCTGCGGTGGAACGCGGCCAGGTCCGTGACGTCCCGCCCGGCGCCGTACTCGCACACCCGCACCCGCTCGGTCGGCAGCCCGGCGGCGCGGAACGCCTTCAGTACCTCGGTACGCCGCAACGTGTCGACGCTGGCCACGTCCCAGTGCCGCCGGGCGTCGTCGCGGAGCGCCTGGTACAGCGTCGCGCCCGTGTAGTCGACGAACGTGGCGGGCCGCCGCAGTACGCCGGCCCGCCGGGCCAGGTCGAACGGGACCGGGCCGGTGAACAGCCAGGCGTCGATCCGGTCCGGCGCGTGCCGGATCAGGTCGACCGCCTGGCCTTCGTGTGCGTACGGCGACGGGTGCAGGTCGAGCGCCGGGAACTCACCGGCCGCGACAGCGGCGACCTGCGCGACGACGTCCCGCGGTCCGATCAGCCCGACGCTCCCGGTCACGGTTCCGTCCCGTCCTACCGGCCGCCGTTGGAGGAGTAGGCCTGCTCGTACTCGTGCCGGATCGTGTCGCCGACGGCGCTCCGCCAGGTCTGCACCGCGTCCTTGAACGCGGACACCGGCTTGCGGCCCTGGACGATGTCGTTCTTGGTGTCGATCAGCTGCTCCTCGGCGGCCGCGCCCTTGCCGAGCTGGGTCGGCGAGTACAGCACGTCGGTCGGGTCGCTGATCCCGGTCGGCACCACCGCGGCCTGGAACTCGTGTGCTGCCCGCACCAGGTCCTCCTGGTTCGGCACGTAGATCGCCGTACTGCGGGTGGACCCGAGGTAGCTGAGGCCCGCGAGGGACTCCTTGGTCCCGTCGGCGGTCAGCACCGGGTCGGATCCGGTCAGCTTGTAGTCGTGCCCGGCGACGCCGTAGTTCACGTCCAGGTACTCCTGGCTGCCGAACGGCGCGGCCAGGTAGTTCCAGACCCGGAGGATCTCCTCGACGCGTTCCTTCGGCGCCTTCTTGATCGCGGTGAACAGGTAGTTGCCGGCCTCCAGGTGCTTCACCGCCGTACCGCCGCCGCCCCACTTAGGCAGCTTCAGCACGCCGAACTTCAGCGTCGGGTTGTTGTTCGCGGCAACGGCCCAGCCGGCGAACGACTGCATGTAGATCACCGTGGTGCCGCCGTACCACCAGGTCTGGTAGGAGCCGGACGCGGTGAACGAGTCCGGGTGGAAGATGCCGGCCTGCCACCATTTGCGCAGCTCGTCGAGCGCTTCGAGGTACACGTCCAGCTCGATGTCGCGGGTGAACTTGCCGTCCTTGACCTGCCAGCCCTTGGGGGCACCCATCATCTCGAGGACCGTGCGCAGCGTCAGCAGCACCGGCTGGGTGCCCATCGCCCAGCGGTGCTCGGCGGGCTTGGTGACCTCCTTGCAGAGCGCCAGGAAGTCCGCGCCGCTGGTCAGCTCCGGCTTGCCGAGGCCGAGCTTGTCGAGGATGTCCTGCCGGGTGTTCATCACCTGGCCGGCGATCGACCGCGGCTGCGAGATGCCGAACAGGTGCCCGTTCACGGTGCCCGCGGTCCAGGCCTGCGGCGGGAGCGCGGCGAGGTTCGGGTACTTCTTGATGTTGTCGCCGCCGAGGTGGTCGCCGAGGTCGGCGAACTTCGACTCCAGCAGCTTCGGCTCGTTCGGCGCGGACAGGATCTGCATCATGTCCTCGTAATTGCCACCGGCAACGTCGACGGTGAACTTCGACGCGTACGAGAGCGAGTCGACCTGGGTGATCTGGAGGTCCACGCCGAGCTTCTTGTCCAGCAGCTGCCACCACTGGTTACTGCTCTTCTGCGAGCCGACCGGCGGGCCGGAGACCAGCAGCGACAGCGCCGCGCCGGTGCCGACCGCTCCCGTGACGGTGGCCGGCGGCGTCGCCGGGTAGTGGAAGAAGCCGGGCTGGATGCCCTTGCCGAGATCGCCCGGCAGGTCCGGCTTGCTGCCGCTGAACGGCACGAACGCCGGTGGGTTCGCCTTCGCGGAGTCGAGCCCGCCGCTGGTCGACTTCGCGTTCGAGCAGCCGGCCAGGCCGGCGGTCAGCGCGAGTCCGCCGAGAAGTACCGCGCGGCGGCTGGGGCTGTACTGATCCATCGCATTCCACCTCATTATTTGAAACTGCGAGCGGGCGGTGACTCAGTATGTGAGAACGCGGAACGGCCTGTCAACGGATGGGATACGGCGTTACGGTGCCGCCGAAATGACCAGCTCGACCGGCCCGAGCAGGCCGTTGGTGACGGTGTTGAGCCGGCTGAACACGTTGTTCCAGGAGCCGTGCAGGACCACTCGTACGTCGTGCTCGCCGGCACTCAGGTGGTCCACCTCGAGGTCCCGCGGCTCCCAGCCGCGCCGCCCGACCGGGACCCCGTCGAGCGCCACCTCGGCCACTCCGACGCATTCCGGCAGGACGATCCGTCCCGTTCCCGCGACCGGTACGTCGAAGCGGAACGTGTACTCGACCGGCCCGAACCCGTGCGGCATCCCGAGATCCGGCCACGACGTACCGGCCTCCCAGGCCAGCGGACCGTCCGGCAGTCGCCCCAGCCGCCCGTCGTCGACGCGGAAGCTCCCGACCAGAATCGGCGCCTCCAGCAACCCGTCGTCCCCACGCCGTACTTCCGCATCCACCCGCAACACATGCGTGCCCGGTGCGAGCCCTTCCACGGGAAGCACGTACGTCGTGTTGTCCGGATCGAACACCGCCTCCCGCCGCGGCGCGAGGCCGGCACCGTCCCAACTGACCCGAGCCCCGTACGGCGCCGACTCCTGGTCGAGCACCACCCGCAGCCCGTCCAGCTGCTCCCCCACCGCGACCATGAACTCCGCCGCCAGCCGCGCATCCATCGGCGCCGCGCTGTGCGGCGGCAGATTCAGCACCCCTTCGTCGCGATAGTCCGCATCAATTGCCCAAAGCAACGACACGGGCCCCGGCTCGAAGTCCCGGCTGCCGTAACCGCTGAGCTCGACCGTGCCACGCTCGATCCGCAGACAGTTCTCGCCCAGCACCCGGTAGGTCGCGGGACCGGCCGGCGCGCTGTGCATGAGGGGACTGGTGGGCTGATGGGTGGGCTGAAGCGCGATTGCTGCCACTGCTCGGGGTGGGAGGGACAGCTGCCAGGTGTTGTCGGTGGGTACCACGGAGAGTTCGCCGGTGCGGGGTTGTGGGAGGAGACGGCCCGGGTGCTCGGCGAAGTGGACAGGAAGCGGTTCTTCGTGGGGGTTGACGAGGATCAGGAGGCGGGAGCCGTCGGGGGCTCGGCGAACCGACTTGATCAGCGTGCGGTTGGTGTCGGCCAGTTCGGTTCGGAAGGGCAGGCGGGTGTGGAACCAGTCGGCCCGGTCGCGGAGCAGGTCGTCCTCGGTGCACGGAACACCCTTGAGTGGGAGCGCGCGGACGACGGTGCCGGCTCCGAACACCTGGGTCTCGTTCGCGTTGCTGGGGATCGTCCAGAGGACCGTCCCGGTGGGCGCGAGCCGTTCCAGCTCGGCGTACGTCGATTCGTGGAGTGAGGCGACCGGCGGGACCACGAGCCGGGAGAACGTGTGGCCCGCGAGGGTGAGGCCCTGCGGCCCGGCCTCGAGGTCGGCCAGCTGCTCACTTGGGATCATCACGACGTCGACGCTGGCCGCCTCCAGGTAGTGGAAGAACGTCTCCAGCAGCGACACCTCCCCCGCCCAGCGTTCGCGTTCCGCCAGCCGGTACCGCGCGAACGACTCCTGCGGCAGCAGCACCAAGACCTCGGGATCGAAGCTGTACTCGCGCATCAGCCCGCGGAACCAGTCGTGCCACTCGAACAGGTCGGCCCGGCCCACGTCCAGCGGGTTGAACCGGGTGTTCACCGGCGGGGCGTCGTACTTCCGCAGCGACGCGGCGCTGGTCCAGGTGCTGTGGTCGATCGGCTGCAGGATGTCGTGCAGCCCGAGCCAGGCGAGGATCGTCCGCGCCTGCTGCGCGTCGTGCTGGAACCCGGTCGCGCCGAACACCTCCGCGATCATCGGCCCGCGCCCGGTCAGCCAGCGCGCCGACTGGACGAGCTTGATCCCCTTCGCCTGCGAGCGATGGACGTCGTCCACCGTCGGCGGATTGATCACGTCGTACCCGGGCAGGTCGAAATGTGACAGTGTCCGGAACGCGTCCCCGAGCAACCGCCAGTGCCCGAGGAACGATTCCTCCCCCGGCAGATGCCCGGTCGTCCGCAGGCCGTTCGCCCGGCAGTACCGCGCGACCCGCCCGAACCAGTTCCGCTCGAGCAGCCCGGCGCACACCCGCCAGTACTCGTACCGGTCCGCCTCCCACCCCGGACCCACCGGTTCGTGCAGCCCTCGCAACCGGCACCGCCAGTCCGGCCCCCACAGGTCGCGCAGTTCGTTCTCGATCAGCTCGTTCCACGGGTGGTCGCACTGGTACGCGACCTCGTCCTGGAAGATCGGCACCGCCCGCGTCCCGAGATCCCGCGCGTACCGCCCGTACCGCGCATAGACCTCGCCGAGGAAGCGGTCCGTAACCTCCGGCAACGAGACGTCCGGCAACCCCGCCTCGCCGTGCCGCGCCGGCACCGGTACGACGGACACCGCGAGCAGCTCCTCGTCCGCGCGCAACGGGGTCTCCGGCTGGTACACGAACACCGTGGCCGTGCTGACCGCCCGCTCGTGCGGGACCTGGCGGACGTTGATCGTGCACAGGTAGTCGGTCTCGAACATCTCGGCCGCCACCCAGTGGTTCCGGTGCGTCCCGCAGCGCCCGGTCACGTCCTGTACGTCGTCGCCGCGGATCCGCAGCAGCGCCAGCAGGTCGTCGGCGCCGAGCTCGATGTTGCCCAGGGCATCGACCCGCGCGGGATCGATCCGCCGGAAGGACAACTGCCGGGCGCGCGCACCGGCGTACCGCGCGACGATCCGACCACCGTCCGCGCCGGACGGGAACGAGAACTCGTCGTAGAACCAGACGTCCAGCCCACGGTCCCGGGCGTGCCCGACGATCCGCTCGATCCCCTGCCAGAACTGGTCCGACCCGTACGGCACCGCCAGCCCGTCGCGCGGATGCAGACAGACCCCGCCGTACCCGGAAGCCGGCAGTGCGTCCAGGTAGGGCACGATGACGTCGTCGTCGAGCCGGCCGTTGAGCATCATCATGGCAACCGCGTGCGACATCGGGGCCCCACCCTTCGGAGGTTGCTACATCGGTTCGGAGGAAACCCAGCCGAGATCGGCAGGCAGGCAGTGCGCCGCCGCCGCGAGGCTCGGCGCCTGCGCGGCGAGCTCGGTCAGCGTCGTCCGCACTTCGGCGGCAGAGACCGCGAGCGCACCGACCACGGTTCCGTGCCGGCCCAGCACCGGATACGCGATCGAGCAACCACCACGCCCGCCGCTGGTCGCGTACCCGCGGCGGCCGATCAGGTCGAGCTCGGCGGCCAGGTCGGGCACTCCGTCCACCGCCGGAAGCGTGCCGCGGGCAACGATCTCGTCGCGGACCGGCGGCGCCAGGTTGGCCAGGATCGCCAGGCCTGCCGCGCCGGAGCTGAGCGGATAGCTCTGCCCGGTCAGCGGCGAGTAGCTCAGGTCGTGCAGGCTCAGCCGGTGCGCCACGCAGGTGAACCGGTCGCCCTGCCGGATCGAGTAGCTCGCGCTCTCACCAGTGAGCTCGACCAACTCCTCGAGGACGGGCGCGAGCACGACCCGCAGGTCGGGCGTCGGCCCCCAGGCCAGGAACTGCGCATGGTCGCCGACCACGAACCGCGCCGGTACGCCGGTCCGCGCGAGCAGGCCGCGGCGCTCCAGCGTGAGCAGCAACCGGTGCACGGTGGACTTGTCGAACCCGAGCTCGGCGCTGACCTCCTGGTTGGTCAGCCCGGCCGGCGACGCGGCGATCACGGTCAGGATGTCGACCGCCTTGTCGACCGTCGAACTGCCGTACCGCTCCGCACCCGAACCTGTAGCCATCACCACACCCTTCCTTGACACCGCTCGACGCAGTCTCACATACTGCGACGCTATCAGGGTGTTGTCTCAATATCCAAGGTTGAGTTCGTCGAAGGGACGCAGCATGCAGATGTGGCGAACGCGGCTACGGAACGAACGAGTCCTCCTGCTGCTCGCCGCGCCGGGCATCCTGCTGGTCCTGGCGTTCAACTACGTGCCGCTGCTCGGCAACGTGATCGCGTTCAAGGACTACCAGCCCTTCCTCGGGATCTCGGCGTCCGACTGGGTCGGACTGTCGAACTTCTCGGTGCTGTTCAACGGCGACCCGGCGTTCCTGCAGGCATTGTGGAACACGCTGGTCATCAGCGCGCTGCAGGTGTTCTTCGCGTTCCCGGCGCCGATCTGCATCGCGCTCGTCCTGAACAGCCTGCTCTCCGAGCGGTTCAAGAACCTGGTGCAGAGCATCCTCTACCTGCCGCACTTCCTGTCCTGGGTGATCGTCGTCGCGGTCTTCCAGCAGATGCTGGGCAACGCCGGCCTGGCCTCCACCTGGCTGCAGGCCAACGGCGGCACTGGGCTGCATCTGATCGGCAACGTCGGGCTGTTCAAGGAGCTGCTCACCGCGCAGGTCATCTGGAAGGAGGCCGGGTGGGGCACGATCCTGTTCCTCGCCGCGCTGTCCCGGATCGACCTGCACCTGTACGAGGCGTCCGCGGTCGACGGCGCGTCCCGGATGCGGCAGCTGTGGCACATCACGCTGCCGGGCATCCGGCCTGTGATCGTCCTGCTGCTGATCCTGCGGCTCGGCGACGTACTGAGCGTCGGGTTCGAGCAGATCGTGCTGCAGCAGTCGGCCGTCGGCGCGCGAGCCAGCGAAGTACTCGACACCTACGTCTACAACAACGGCATCCTCGCCGGTAACTGGGGCGTGGCCGCCGCGGTGGGCCTGGTCAAAGGCCTGCTCGGGCTCGTCCTTGTCCTGGCCGCGAACCGCGTGGCCCACCTGTTCGGCGAACGAGGGGTCTACCAATCGTGACGACGTCCGCCATCCCCCGTTGGGCCGGGGCCCGGAGATCCGGCCGCACGCTTCACCAGGGCGTGCGGCCGGCCGGCCCGGTCTCCCGCGGCCTCAAGGGCCTGCTGCTCACGCTGTGCTGCCTGGTCGTGGTCGGGCCGTTCCTGGCCATCATCTCGACCAGCTTCGCCGGCAACGCCCAGGTCAACGACGCGGGCGGCCTGGTGCTGTGGCCGACGCATCCGACGTTCGCGGCGTACCGGCAACTGCTCTCCGGTGGTGTCGTCACCCGGGCGCTGTTCGTGTCGCTCGGGGTCACCGCGGTCGGTACGGCGTTGTCGCTCGCCTGCACGACGGCGCTCGCCTACGCGCTGGCGCGGATGAAGTCCGTGCTGGGCAAGCCGTTGCTGCTGGTCATCCTGTTCACGCTGTTCTTCACGCCGGGCATCATCCCGTCGTACCTGATGGTGAAACAGCTGCACCTGCTGAACTCGTACTGGTCGCTGATCCTCCCGGTGCTGGTCAGCGGGTTCAACGTGATCGTGATGCGGGCGTTCTTCCTGGAGATCCCGCAGGAGATCCTGGACGCCGCCCACATCGACGGCGCCGGCGAACTCGCCACGCTGGTCCGCGTGGTCCTGCCGCTGTCGAAGGCGATCCTGGCCGTGATCGGGCTGTTCTACGCGGTCGGCTACTGGAACTCGTTCTTCACCGCGCTGCTCTACCTCAACGACACCAGGAAGTGGCCGCTGCAGCTGATCCTGCGGACGTACGTCGTGACCGGCGACCCGATCGGCAACGAGATCTCGAGTACGTCGTCCGCGCTGCTGCCGACCCAGCAGTCGCTGCAGATGGCGATCCTGGTGATCTCGCTGGTCCCGATCCTCGTGCTCTACCCGTTCATCCGCCGGCACTTCAGCTCCGGCCTGATGCTCGGCGCCGTCAAGGGCTGACCGACCGACGCGCGTCCGGTGGCCGGGATCGGACATCGGGGGCGTTGGTCGTTGACACGACCAGGGGCCAGCTCCCAGCCTGGGAACTATGCAAGCGCTTGCAAAGATTGCAGTCAAGTTGTGGACGGCGGCCGATGCCGAGGAGATGCTGGCCGAGCGGACCGGGACCCGGTTCGCGGTCGTGACACGGACCGAGGGGGCCGCACGACGGCTTGCCGTGGCGGCGCTCGACCTGCGGGCCGGCGACGAGGTGGTCGTCGCGCCGGGGACCGCCCGGGACGTGCTGGCGGGGATTCTCGACGCCGGCGCACTCCCGGTGTTCGCCGACGTCGCGGCGGCCGACGGTTGCCTCACGTCCGTATCCGTCGCGGCCGCCCGCACCTCGGCGACCCGTGCGGTCCTCGTACCCCACGCACACGGTGCCGGCGCCCAGGTCGCGGACCTGGTCACCGACCACGCTGTCCGGGTCGTCGAGGACTGCACCGACGCGTTCCTGGCCGAGACGCCGGACGGACGGCCCGCCGGGAGCACCGGAGACCTTGCTTTCTTCACGTTCCCCGCCGACGGGTACGGCGTTGTCGTCACCAACGACCACTCCACCGCCACCCGTCTCCGTCACCTCCGCGACGCCGGATTCCCGCCCCCGACGCTCGGCGTACGGCGCGGCCTGACGGACGGTGAGGCCGAGGTGCTGCGGCAGCGCGTCGAGGTTCTCGAGGCACAGGTGGCCGTGCGGCGATCGGATGCCGAACCGCTTCGGGACGAGCTGTCCGACCTGGCTGGGCTTGCCTTCCCGCGGGATCTTGCGCGGCATGCGCTCCCGGTGCTGCCGTTGCTGATCGACCCCCGTGTTGCCGGTGCCGGCAACGGCGACTACGCCGCCGCACTGACCGCGGCGGGAGTGGCGGCCGACGTCGGTACGCAGCCGCTGTACCGCGTCCCCGGCACCGGCAACTGCTTCCGCCGGGCGGCCCCGCAGGTGCGGTACGGCCCGGGCTGGTGCCCGGTCGCCGAGGACCGGGTGGCCCGCACGCTGGTCCTCCTGCACTGGGGCCCGGACCCGGCCGACCTCGCCCGCGCCATCCGCACGGCCCACCGCGCCATCGCCTGACAGTCACTGCAAGCGCTCGCATAATTCTTGCACTCGCCGGAGGAACCCTTGAACATGTCCGATTCCAGCTTCGCCGTCGACGAGCTCTCCGTCGAAGTGCACCCGAGCGAGGCCGAAGCCGGCCGGGCCGCGGCCGGCTTCACCGCCGCGACCGTCAACGCGGCCGTCCGGGCGCGCGGCGCGGCCCGGGTCGTGATGGCGACCGGCAACTCGCAGCTGGCGTTCGTGCGCGCACTCGCCGACGTCGACATCCCGTGGGACCGCGTCACGGTCTTCCACATGGACGAGTACATCGGCATCGACGACCAGCACCCGGCCTCCTTCCGGCGCTGGATCCGCGAGCAGCTCGCCGTACCGTTCCAGCCGGCACACGTCGAGTACATCCGGCCGGACCAGGACGACCCGGAGCGTGAGTGCCGCCGGTACGAGGAGCTGCTCCGGTCCGCGCCGCTCGACCTGACGTGCATGGGGATCGGCGAGAACGGCCACCTCGCGTTCAACGAGCCCGGCGTCGCGGACTTCGCCGACGAACGCTGGACGCGGGTCATCGAGCTCACCCCGGAGTCCCGCGGGCAGCAGGTCGGCGAAGGCCACTTCCCCGACGTCGGCGCCGTACCGCCGACGGCCATCTCCGTCACCATCCCCGGGCTGCTGTCCGCGAGCGTCGTACAGGTCGTCGTCCCCGAGCGGCGCAAGGCGGCAGCGGTCGCCCGCGCGCTCGGCGGGCCGGTCGACAACACCTGCCCGGCGTCGATCCTGCAGCGGCACGCGCACGCCCGGCTGTTCCTCGACGAGAGCTCGGCATCGCTGGTTACGCTCGGTTAGGATTGTCGTCACGCCCAGCTGCTGGTCAAGGAGGTTGGGATGGCGACACCTCAGGGATGGGTACCGGTCGAGCATCGGGTGCTTGGGTTGGATCGGCGGACGTTCGTGGCTGGATTCACCGCGTTGGCGGTGGCGTTGGTGTTGATCTACGGGTTTCAGGCGTTGAACTCGGCGATCCCTTGGCACAACGAGATCCAGGCCGGGCAGGTGCTTGATCTCGGGGACGGGGCGACCGCGGTGCCGCCAGTCGGGTGGCAGCTCGAGCGTGGGACGTTGGTCGGTGGTGCGGGGGCGGCCGCTACGAGTCTGCAGGTGGTGCTGGCGTCCGGTGGTGCGACGATCGAGCTCGACGGGACGACGTACGACGGGGACGCCGGCGCGTTTCTCGATCAGGTACGGCGGTCCGAGGGCGACTCGGCCACCGTCCAGGGCGCCCGTGGATCGCTGACGACCGGGGGCGGCCTCGTCGGGGTCGTCCAGAGCAGCACCGGGCCGAGCGGGGACGCGGTCGACGTCGCGTTCAAGATGGCCGTCGGTACGCCGGAGCAGGTCGCCGCGGCGCCGGCGCTGCTGGTGCAGGTGCGGACCGCGGCCGGGCAGTTCGAGCGGTACCGGGATCAGGTGGACGCGTTGCTCCGCAGCATCAAGCCGGGGGCGCCGCAGTGACCCCGCAGCAGGAGGCGATCGAGGAGTCCGGGTGGGGCCAGCCGTACCGGTTCCTGCAGCCGCAGAACGTCGCGTTCTGGGTCTACCTGTTCGGGGTCGGCAGCGGCGCGTTGACGATGTGGCGGTACTTCGCGACCGGCGCCGAGTTCTACCAGGCGGCGCTGACCGGCGGCGTGATCCTGTTCGGGCTGTACCTCGTACCGTGGCTGATCCTGCTGCAGCGGCAGAACCGGTTCACCGCGCAACCCCCGGCCCTGCTCGCGACGGGCTTCGTCTGGGGCGGTGTCGCGGCGACGTTCTGGATCGCGCTGCCGGCCAACAGTGCGCTGCTGGAGATCTGGACCAAGCTCGGCGGTACGTCGTTCGCGACGAACTGGGCGGCCGGCCTGACCGCGCCGATCAACGAGGAGTTCGCGAAGGCGCTCGGGCTGGTGCTGCTGATCGGGCTCGCGCCGCGGCTGGTGCGGAGCGCGTACGACGGGTTCATCATCGGCGCGTTCGTCGGGCTGGGGTTCCAGGTCTTCGAGGACCTGCTGTACGTGTACAACGGAGCCACCCAGGTGTACGGCGTCGACCAGTTCAGCTCGTCGTTGCGGATCTTCGTGGTCCGCGGCGCGGCCGGGATCGTCTCGCACGCGATGTTCAGCGCGATCTTCGGCGCCGGGCTGCTGTGGGTGCTCGGGCGCAGTGGTGACCGCCGGGTGCTGCGCGGCGTACTGACGATGCTGATGGCGATGGTCTTCCACTTCGCGTGGGACGACATGGGCGGGCTCAGCGGCGGCTCGTCGTTCGCGGTCGTCCTGCCGTTCCTGATCGCGGCGGTCGAGTTGACGGCGCTCTTCTACGTACTGCGGCACGCCGCGGCGCAGGAGCGGACCTGGATGCGGGACCTGCTCGCACCCGAGGTGGAGTCCGGCGTACTGGACGAGGCCCTGCTCGACGCGGTGGCCGGCCTGCGGAAGGACCGCAAGAAGTACCGGAAACAGCTGCACAGCAGGTCGAAGGCGCGCCACCGGATCGAGGCCGCGAACGACCTCGCACAGGAGATCGCCCGTGCCGGCGGCGGCACCTCCCCCGGCGTCGACCACGCACGCTCCGAGCTGCTCCGCGTCCAGGGGTAGGCACGCTCAGGCCGGGACCGGTGTGGTGAGGCGGCCGTCGTCCATCGTCACGGTCCGGTCGACGAGGTGGAGGTGTTGCAGGTCGTGGGTGACCATGACCGTGGCGACCTGCTGCTCGTGCGTGATGTCGCGCAGCAGGCGGACGACGGCCTCGCCGCGGTCGTGGTCCAGGGCCGAGGTCGGTTCGTCCACCAGCAGCAGAGCGGGGTCGCCCATCAGCGCGCGGGCGACCCCGACGCGTTGACGTTCGCCGCCGGAGAGCTGCTGCGGCCGCTTGCGGGCCTTGTGGCCGAGCCCGACCCGGTCAAGCAGTTCGTACGCACGGGCTTCCGCCGTACGTCGTGATGTTCCGGCGACATGTGCGACGAGCAGCAGTTGGTCGACGGCCGTCAGCGAGGCGAGCAGGTTGGCCTGCTGGAACACGAAGCCGATCCGCTCCCGCCGGAGCCGGTCGCGACCTTGCTGGTCGAGCGCGGTGACGTCGGTCGACTCGAGGACGACAGTCCCGTGCTCCGGTGTGGTCAACGCTCCGGCCACCGCGAGCAGACTGGACTTCCCGGAACCGGACGGACCGGTCACGGCGACGAACTCGCCCGGCGCGACCCGCAGGTCGACGGCGTCGAGGGCGACCAGCCGGCGGTCGCCGTCCGGGTAGGTCAGCCGGACATCGGTGAGGGTCAGAGTCATCGTGCTGCTCCCAGAGCGGTCAGTGGGTCGGCGGTGCTGACCCGGCGGACGGAGAAGGCGGCGCCCAGGGCGCCGGTGACGATCACGGCCAGCAGCGGTATCCCGATCGTGCGGCCGTCCAGGACGAACGGCATGACGCGAGCGGCCGGGGCGCCGACGCCCGCGGCGACGGCCGCGCCCACGGCGGCACCGGCGAGCAGGACGGTCCCGGCCTGCGCCAACGCGTCGCGCAGCAGGTAGCCGCGGCTGCCACCGATCGCCCGGACGACGGCGAGGTCAGGTCCGCGCTGCATGGTCCACACCGTGAAGAACGCACCGACGACGAGCGCGGAGACCACCAGCAGCAGACCGCGCATCAACTGCAGCGAGCCCTGCTCGGAGGCGTACCCACCGACCGCGGCGAACGCCTGGTCGCGGCTGACCGACGTCCACCCGGCGCCGTCGCCCGGCAGCTTGCCGGTGGACGCGACCGCGGAGATCGTGTCGGTCCGGGCGATCCGCTGCCAGCTGCCGATCGGGGTGTACACGACCGGCAGGTGGTTGAACGAGGTGCTGTCCACGATCGCCGCCACGGTGACCCGTTGACCGCCGAGCAGCACGGTGTCGCCGACGGCGTACGACTGGGACCTGGCCAGCTCGCTGCCCAGCGCGACCTCGGCTCCGGCCGGCGCGCGGCCCTGCCGGAGCGCCGGGTAGAGCGCGGGATCGGTACCGAGCACCGTGACCGCGGTCGAACGGTCGCCGGTCTGCAGCCGAGTGGTCGCGGCGCCGAGCGGGTACGCGGCGCCGACACCGGGCCGGGCCGCGACCGCACCGGCGGTGTCCGCCGGAAGGTTGCTGGTGGCAAAGGAAATCTGCTGCCCGGCGGCCGGGCGCTGGAAGCTGACGGCGTCGACCGGCAGCGCCGCCACCGCGGACACACTGGCCGCGCCGAGCCCGGCGGTCAGCCCGGTCAGCAGGACCACCATGGCGGTCATCAGCGCGATGATCGACCCGAGCAGCACGAACCGCCCGCGGGCGAATCGAAGGTCACGAACTGCGATGAACATGTCTCCAGCGTGCTCGCCCGGACGCCCGCGCACATCGCGCGACCGATGGGACCTGGAACCCATCGAAAGTTGGGGGTCCGGCGGCCGCCGGCCCGGTACCGTCGGAGGTGTCATGGATCGTCCCCCGCCGCGGCCCGCGGCCGTCACGCTGTCGTTGCTCCGGCAGGCCGAACATGTCCTGTTCGCCGTCCTGCTGGTGGTCGGTGCCGTCCGTACGGCGCGGTCCGGCGGGCACACGGTCGCCGTACTGGCCGTGGTGGCCGCGGTCGCGGTCTGGTACCTGCTGGGCATCGTCCTGGCCCGCCGGGCGCCGGCCCGGGGCGTCGCCGGCGGCTGGTTCGCCGGCCTCACCGCGGGGTGGATCGTGCTCGCCGTCCTGTCGGTCGACTTCGTCTGGCTGGCGTTCGCGTTGTTCCTGCTCGCGATGCAGTTGCTGCCGCCGCGGGTCGGGCCGCCGGTGGTCGCCGTACTCACCGTGGTGGCGATCGCGGCCGTCGCCGTCCCCGCCGGGAAGCTGACCGCGCCGAGTGTGCTCGGCCCGGTGATCGGCGCGGCGGTCGCGGTCGTGATCATGACCGTCTACCGGAACCAGCGCCAGTTGCTCGCCGAGCTCACCGCGGCGCAGGACCAGCTCGCCGCCGCGCAGCGCGAGGCCGGCGTACTCGCGGAGCGGGAACGGCTGGCCGGCGAGATCCACGACACCACCACGCAGAGCGTGTCGGCGATCGTGCTGCTGCTGAAGTCCGCGGCCGGCCGCTGGCCCGACGCGCCGCCCGCGGCCCGCGAACAGCTGGACGCCGCGATCGAGTCGGCCCAGGTGGCGCTGGAGGACAGCCGCCGGACGATCCGTGCGCTGACACCCGCCGCACTGGCCGGACGGCCGCTCACGGATGCGCTCGGCCAGCTGGTCGAGGACGCCCGGCGGCTCGGCCTGGACGCCCACCTGACCGTCGACGGTACGCCGTACCCGCTCGCCACACCCGCCGCCGTCGCGCTGCTCCGCGCCGGGCAGGAGGCGGTCGCCAACGTCCGTGCGCACGCCGGCGCCGGGCACGCGGAGCTCACGCTGACGTTCCATCCCGGCGCGGTCAGCCTGGACGTCGTCGACGACGGGCGGGGCTTCGACCCCGGGCGGCCGCGGTCCGGCAGCACCGGTACGGGCCTCGGGCTAAGCACCATGCGCCGCCGGCTGGAGGCCGTCGGTGGCACGCTGGTGATCGAGTCCGGTGCCGGGCAGGGCACCGCACTCAGCGCCCGGATCCCGATCGAGGAGGAACCGTGAGTACCGAGCCGCTGCGGGTGCTGATCGTCGACGACCACCCGATCGTCCGGCGCGGCCTGCGCGCGGCGCTGGCCGCCGATCCCGGGATCGAGGTCGCCGGTGAATCGGCCACCGGCGCCGACGCCGTCGCGCAGGCTGCCGAGCTCGGCCCCGACCTGGTCCTGATGGACCTCAACCTCGGCCCGGGGATGAACGGCGCCGAAGCCACCCGGCGGCTGCTGGAACTGCCGCGGCCGCCGCGGGTGCTGATCCTGACCACGTACGACAGCGACGCCGACATCCTGCCCGCGATCTCGGCCGGCGCCACCGGCTACCTGCTGAAGGACACCGACCCGGACGAACTCCTGACCGCGGTCCGGCTGGCCGCCGCGGGCGAGACCGTCCTGACCCCGGCCATCGCGAACCGCCTGGTCTCCCGGGTCCGCGCACCGGAACGGGCCCTGACCGCCCGCGAGATCGAGATCCTCGGCATGGTCGCGGCCGGCCGGTCCAACCAGGCCATTGCCCGCGCCTCGTTCATCACCGAGGCGACCGTCAAGTCGCACCTCGTCCAGGTCTTCGCCAAGCTCGCCGTCGACAGCCGTACCGCCGCCGTCGCGGAGGCCCGCCGCCGCGGGATCATTCCGTGAGCGCCGCGCTGAAGGCGGCCGTATAGTCACCGCATGTCCCCTTCCGGTTCGCTGGCCGGCCTCGGCATCGACCCGGCCGCCGAGCGGGTCTACCGGGACCTGATCTCCGGCGGTACGTCGACCGCGGCCGAGGTCGGCGTACGGCTCGGGATCGGCGTCGGCGCGGTGACCGCGGCGCTCGACGCGCTGGTGCCCGCGGGGCTGGTCGATGTGGCGGAGGGGCGGCTGTCCGCGGTGTCGCCGTCGCTTGCGCTCGGGGCGGTCGTCGCGCGGCGTGAGCAGGACGTGCGGGACGCTCGTACGGCGCTCGACACCCTGGCCGAGGAGTACCAGAAGGCCCGTCAGACGCATGTCTCGGACGGGATCGAGATCGTCCGCGGCGAGCGCGAACTCGGCGGCCTGCTCAGTCGGTTGCTGCTGTCCGGCCGGGAGCAGTACCGGCTGTTCGCCAAGCCGCCGTTCTCGGTCAACGGGCTGTCGGAAACCGAGACGGAGCGCGAGGTGGCGGGCCGTGGCCTGCGCGAGCGGGTGATCATCGAGCGGACCGTGCTCGACGAACCGGCCGCCGAGAAGGACCTGCTGACGTCGCTCGACCGCGGTCAGGAGATCCGGATGGTGCAGTCGCTGCCGGCGAAGTTCCTGATCGTCGACGACACGATCGCGATCGTCCAGCTCAGCCGCGGCGGAGCCGCGGAACCGGAGAACGCCCTGGTGCGCAGCGGCGGCCTGCTGGACTGCCTGATCTTCACGTTCGAGAGCCTGTGGCGTACGGCGATGCAGTTGCGCGAGGCCCCGGGCCGGCGGGTCGATCCGTACCTGGCGTCGCCGACGGACCTCAACGACCCGGCGGACCGCGAGGTACTCACGTTGCTGCTGGCCGGATACACCGACGCGGCCGTCGCCGCCCGGCTGGGGATCGGGCTGCGGACCGTGCAGCGCCGGGTGCGTCGGCTGATGGACCTGGCCGGCACCGATTCGCGCGTCCTGCTGGGCTGGCACGCGCGGGACCGGGGCTGGCTGTAAGGACGCCGGGCCGCCGCGGAGCGACGGCCCGGCACCTACTACTTACCCAGACCAGCCGGGATGCTCAGCAGTACCGAGCTGGACGGCGCGTTGTCCGGGCCGCCCTCGCCGTACAGCATCAGCTGGTGCTTGTTGTTGATCCCGAAGCTGTACGTCGGCTGGAACCATTGGCTGCCCGGGATCATCCCGGACAGGTCCCACAGCCGCCCGGACGGATCCCACAGCGCGGACACCTCGAAGTCCGGGGCGAGCTCGACCGTCCCGAGGATCCAGCCGTCGTCAGTGACCCCGGTCGCGGTCGCGTTGAACCCGTAGTCCGCGAGCCGCCGCATGCCGCTGTCCTTCGTCCACACGAAGGCGTCGTCGCCGCTGATCCCGACCACGGTGCCGGTCGCGTTCACGTCCATCGCCTGCGCCGAACGCTGCCCCGGCAACGTGTCGAGGTCGCGGACGGCGCCGGTGCCGGCGTCCCAGGTGACCGCGTGCATCACGTGGTCCGCCGTCAGTGCGTTGCCGGCGACGGTGCCGGCGTCGTTGATCGCGCGCGGCTGGGTCCCCGACGGGTCGCTCGACAGGTGCTCGAGCTTGGTGAACGTCCCGTCCGCGTGCACGAACGGGTCGCTGTAGTTGTGCCAGCCGTCGGCCTCCTTGACCGTCAGCTCCGCGAACCCGGTCACAGCCCCGGAGTTGTTGATCGCGGTCGCGTAGCCACCGGTGTACGCACGCCAACCGGGCACGCCGAGCTCGGTCAGCGAACCGTCCTCGGCCCACTCCGCCGGCATCAGGTGGCCGGTCGAGCCGATCACGATCCCGGCCGCGGTCTGCGCGTCGTTCAGGCCGAGGACCGAGCCTTCCCGGTTCGTCCCCAGGGCCAGGTTGGTGAACCCGGTCTGCGCGGTCCAGATCGTCGGCGTCATCCGCGCGTTGTACTGCCGGTCGCCCGCCACCACGCCGCTCTCGTTGATCGCCGCGCCGACGAACGGCTTGTCCCACTTCACGACGTCCAGCTTCGGTACGTCGACCACCGGCAGCTTCACGTTCACCGCGCCGATCGTGGTCCCGTACTGGTTCGCGACCCGGACCCGGCCGACCATCGGCGCACTGCTGAGCTGCCGCGCGGCGACGGTCATCGTGGCGTCGACCGGCATGGTCTTGCCGCTCGCCACCGGATAGCTGTTCCCGGTCGCCGAGGTGATGGTGCCGAGACCCTTCGAGTACATCTCCTCGTGGTAGTCGAAGGTGACCTCACCGCTTGGCACGTTCGCCCCGGCCACGACCACGAAGTACGAACCCGGCCGCGGGTCGTCGAGCACGATCCGCTCCGGCGCACCCCCGGTCGTCGTACCCGAACCGACCATGCTGCTGCCGAGGAACAGGTAGAAGTCGAGGTCGGCTGCCGGGTCCCGCGGCGTCAGCGTCAGGTCCAGTCGGGTCGCCTGCCGAGGTACGTCGATCTGGTTCATCGTCGTCGCGCCCTGGGACACCGGCGCGTAGAGGTCACGCACGTACCCGATCTCGCCCGCACCGACCGTGGCGGTCGCCGGGCCGAACGCGTTCGTCGCGGTGCTCTGTACCGACGTCGGCGCGTTCATCGTCACCTTGCCGAGCGTGACGGTGCCCGGGTCGAACTTCATGCCCTGCAGCGAAACCGTTGCCACGTAGGGGTTCTGCTCGAGTGCCGACGTACGGCGGGACTCGACGACGAACTCCCACACCCCGGACTTCGGGCGGTAGACCGCGCGGGCGGTCGCGTTGCAGCCCGCCGGGTCGGTGTAGTTCGTGTAGCAGTGGTTGCTCGCGTTCGAGTCGGCCGGCAGACCGTCCGGGTCGATCGGCAGCATGCGGACCTGGCTGCCGTTCGCGACGCCGTTCAGGGTGAGCTGCAGCGCCTCGACACCTTCCGGTACATCGACCAGCAGCGACGTGCTGCCCGTCTTCGGGAGGTTGCCCGCACTGGTGACGGCGAAGTCCGGCGCCGTCAGCTTCTTCGTGGACAGCACCGTGACCGGGATGAACTGGTCGATGCCGACCGTGTCCGGGTCGTCGACGGTCATGATCGCGCTGTGCACGCCGGACGTCTGCGGGTACGCCGTGACCGTGATCTCGGCCGGCTTGCCGACCTGCAACGGCAGCGCCGCCCGGGCGCTGAACGTGCCGTCGTTGCCGATCCAGCCGATCCGGTGGACGACGTTGCCGGCTGCCCCGCTGGTCCGGGTGACGTTCACCTTGTACGTCTGCTGCGTGCCGGTCGCCTGGCCACAACGGTTGTAGACACCAGGACCCGTGTTGGGCTGGGCGAGCAGACCGGACAACGAGCTGCAGACCGGCGCGGACACGGTCAGGTTGTTGACGTGGACGCCCGCATCGAGCTGCTTCCAGGCCGCGACGGTGTCGATGACACCGGCGCCCTGCGCGGTCGTCGGTACGTCGGCGATCGGCCGCGCGGTGCCGGTGAACGCCGTACGCAAGGCGGCCGGGGAGACCGTCAGCGAGCGAGCCTTCGCCGCGGACAGCAGCAGCGCCGCGGAGCCGGTGACCTGCGGGGTCGCCATCGACGTGCCGTTGGCCATCCCGTAGCCCGCGGGCAGCGAGTAGCCGGCCTCCGCGACCGCCTCACCAGGCAGCCACGTCGGGATCGACGAGATGGCCGCGCCCGGCGCCGCGATCTGCGGGGCGAGCGCGCCGTTCTCGGCCGGGCCGCGGGACGAGAACCCGAAGATGCCCAGCGGGGTGGCGACCTTCGAGCCGTAGTTCGCCCACCAGGTGGCCGAGCTGACCGAGGCCGCGACCGACAGCGCCTTGCTCGCGACCGACGGCGAGCTGACCGTGTTGGTGCCCAGCCCGTCGTTCCCGGCCGCGACCACGATCTGTACGCCGTACGTGTCGATCAGCGTGTCGTACAGCGCCGCGATCACGTCCGAGCCGTCGTTCAGCGCCGGGAGGCCGCCGATCGACAGGTTGACGACGTCGACGTGCCGGTTCACGACCAGGTCGATCATGCCTTCGGTCAGCGCGGCCTGGGTGCAGCCGCCGCTCCACACGCAGGCGCGGGCGGAGACGATCTGGGCGCCCGGCGCGGCGCCGTGCATCTGCCCGCCGAACATCGACGTACCGGCGATGATGCCGGCCACGTGGGTGGCGTGGGCCGCGACCGGGAGGCCGATCGAGACGTAGTTCGCGGTCTTGCCCGCGTAGCTCGGGCCGAGCGGGGAGAGGTCGACGTTGTCGCGGTACTCGACGACGAACGGGATCCGCTCGTTCTGCGGGGTCTTCGGGTCGTCGGCGCCGAAGTGCCCGACCTGCTGCCGCACCGCGTACGGCGCCATCGCCCGTCGTCGAGGAAGTTCTGGTCGTTGTTCCCGTCCACCCAGATCCGGTGCGTGGCCGGGTCGTACAGGACGCCGTACGAATCGTTGGTGTCACCATCGTGGTTGAGGTCGCCGGCGAAGTCGCTGCCGGCGGTGGAACCCTCGTAGAACAGGCCGAACTGGAACGTTCCCTCGGGGGCGGTCCAGGTCTTGCCGCCGGAGGTGAACGTCGGCCCGGTCTTGGTCATGGTCATCCGGACCCAGCTGCCGTCACCGTCGGTGACCGGGTCGGTCTCGGTGACCCAGTCGACGATCTTCGGCTTGCCGTCGCTGGTCTTCCGCAGCGCCGGGTGCTCCACGTCGACGCCGGTGTCCAGTACGCCGACCCGGACGCCGCGGCCGTCCCACGCCGGGTTCCCGGCGACGAAGGCGGAGGCGCCGGTCTCGTCGATCGGCAGGTACGGGTTGTCCACCGGGGTCGCCGCGCCCGGCGCCTGCGGACCGGCGGCCGTCTCCGAGCGGGTCCCGGCGGTGCTCACGTCGGGGACGGGTACGGCGTACGTGCGGTTGAGGTCGATCGCTCCGACCGCGGGCAGTGCGGCGAGCGTGGTGACGCTGCCGGTCGGCACGATCGCCCGGACGTAGCCGACCTTGCCGGACACCGACCCGACGGTGCCGCCGGCCTTCTTGACCGCGGCGACCACGTCGTCGGTCGCGCCGTTGTGCGCGAGCATCAGCACGGTGACGGTCTTCTTCTTCGCGGACTGCGCCTGCTGCAGCAGCTTGGTGTCGGCGGCGCCGAGCTTCTCCGCGGCCGGCTTCGGCACGGTGTCGCCGGTCGGCTGGAACCCGTCGGCCTGGCGCGGCCGGTAGAGCGGGTCCGGCGTACCGGAGGTCAGGCCGAGTGCCGATCGCCCGGCCGCGGCAGGCCCGTTCGGATCCGCGGTGCTGCTCGCCGCGGCGGCGCCGGCCGGCGCCAGCAACGCGGCCGCGATCACCACCGCGGACGCGGCAGCGATGCCGCTGGTACGTCGTTTCATCGTGCTCCTATCAGTGGCGGAGAGCACAACCTCGCAGCCCGGCGACGGCCCGATCAACGCCTGCACGGGGCGGATGTACGCCGTGGCAGAATGCCGCCGCCTTCAGCTGACACTCAGCTACGGGTGGGTAGGTTGCCCTGGTGGCGAGAGTTGCGGTGTGTGAAGACGATCGTGCGTTGCGTGGTGTGCTCCGGCGGGCGCTGGAGGCCGACGGGCACACGGTCGTTGCCGCGGCCAACGGCCGGGAGCTGCTCGCGCAGCTGGAGCCGGCGCCGAACGCGGTGGTTCTCGACCTGGGCCTGCCGGACGCGGACGGGCGGGACGTGTGCCTGGCGTTGCGGGCGCACGGGGTCGACGCGCCGGTGCTGATGCTGACCGCGTTGAGCGGGTTGCACCACAAGGTCAGTGGGTTCGAGGCGGGCGCGGACGACTACCTGACCAAGCCGTTCGACGTACCGGAGCTGCTGGTCCGGGTCCGCGCTCTGCTCAAGCGCACGACGGTGAACGTCGCCGTCGACGAGGTGGTACTGGACCCGACGAGCCACGAGGTACGGCGGGGCACGACCGGCGAGCCGCTGACGCCGACCGAGTTCCGCCTGCTCGGGCGGCTGATCTCGGTCCCGGGCGAGGTGGTACGCCGGCATTCCCTGGTCGCGGCGGGCTGGCCCCACGGCGCGTACGTCAGCCAGAACACGCTCGACTCGTACCTGCGCCGCCTCCGGGTGAAACTCGACCGCCTCGGGATCGCGGAACGGGTCGCGACCGTCCGCGGGGTCGGGTACCGATGGGACTGAGCGGTTTCCGCGGGCGGATCGTGTCGCTCGCGGTGCTGACGGCGACCCTGGTCGTCGCGGTTCTCGTCGTACTGAGTCATGTGCTGCTGTCGCGGGCGACCGAGGCGGACACGAAGACGCTCGCGCGGACCCGGGCGGAGGCGGTCGCGGCGACGGTCGAGGTCGTCGACGGGAAGCTCCGGCTGGTCGAGGGCACCGGCGACGCGTTCGACACGGTCGCCTGGGTGTACGCCGACGGCAAGCTGATCGACGGCGTACTGCGTCCGCCGACCGCGGACGACGTACAGCAGCTCGGCCAGGCCGGGCAGGACGAGTTCGTGACCACGCAGCGCTACCTGCTGTACGGCGCCCCGCTGCCCATCCAGGGACAGCACGTGACCGTGGTCGTGATGGTGGACCTCGCGGCGTACGAACGGTCCGAGCAGCGCAACCTGGTGATGTCGCTGATCCTCGGCGCGTTCGCGATCGTGCTGGCCGCCGTGATCGCGTACGTCGGCGTGAGCCGCTCGCTGCACGTCGTCCGGCGGATGTCCACGCTGGCCGACGAGTGGGGCGACCACGACCCGGACCGGCGGTTCCGGATGGGGCCGCCGCGGGACGAGTTCGGCGAGCTCGCGCAGACCTTCGACCGGCTGCTCGACCGGGTCTCGGACACGATCGCCGACGAGCGCCGGCTGACCGACGAGATCGCGCACGAACTACGGACGCCGATGGCCGTCCTGCGCGGCGAGGCGCAGCTGGCGGAACTGTCCGGCGCCGAGGTCGACCCGGAGCTGGTCCTCACCGAGACGGACCGGCTGAGTACGGCGGTCACCGCGATCCTCGACGCCGCGCGCTCCCGGATGCCCCGCGAGGCGAGCTGCCGGCTGGCCCCGGTGCTCGAACAGATCGGGTACGCCGACCTCCCGCCCGACCTGGAGGTCGCCGTACCCGCCGACGTCGCGGTGGCCGTCCTGCAGCCACTGCTCGACAACGCCTCCCGGCACGCGCGGTCCACCGTCTCGCTGACGGCGGACGCGTACGACGACCACGTCCTCGTGCACGTCCTCGACGACGGCCCGGGCTTCCGCGAGGACGAGCTGGAACGCGTCTTCACGCCCGGTCACAGCCAGACGAACGGCCACGGCCTCGGCCTCGCCGTGGTCCGCCGGATCGCCACGGCGACCGGCCTCACGGTCCGCGCGGTCGCCGACGGCCGCGGGCACGTCGAAGTACGGTTCCCCCGGCCCTAGAGCAGGCGCTAGTCAGGTGGCGTGCAGGTTCGGCACGCAAAGGTGGCCGTATGACTACCGAGACCGCAACCCGCACAGCGGTGCCCAAGGCGCTGCTGAACAAGGTGCCTGAAGTCACTATTTGGTTCTGGCTGATCAAAATCCTCTGCACCACCGTCGGCGAGAGCTTCGCCGACTGGATCAACATGCAGCTCGGTGTCGGGCTGGGTATGACCGCGGTGATCTTCACCGTGGTGTTCGCGGCCGTCCTGGTCTGGCAGTTCAGCACCTCGCGGTACAAGCCCGCGGCGTACTGGCTCACCGTGGTCGTCGTCAGCGTCACCGGCACGCTGTACACCGACATCCTCACCGACCAGCTCGGCGTACCGCTGTGGATCAGCACCTCGGTGTTCGCGGTCGCGCTCGCGGTGGTGTTCGGGATCTGGTGGGCCCGCGAGCGCACGCTGTCGATCCACAGCATCGTCAGCAAGCCCCGCGAGGCCTTCTACTGGCTGGCGGTGCTGGTCACCTTCGCGCTCGGTACGGCGGCGGGCGACTGGACGCTCGAGCTGACCGGCTGGAGCCCGGGTGTGTCCGTACTCCTGCCGCTGGCGCTGATCGCGATCATCGTCGGCTGCTGGCGGATGGGCGCGAACCCGGTGCTGGCGTTCTGGCTCGCGTACATCCTGACCCGCCCGCTGGGCGCGAACCTGGGCGACTGGCTCGCCTCCCCGAAGGTTCCGGACCAGGGCCTCGGCCTCGGCACGCTGGTCACCAGCCTGATCTTCCTGGCCGCGATCCTCGCCACCGTCGTGTACCTGACGATGACCAAGTCCGACGTGATCGAGGGCGACCAGCACCGCGAGCGGACCCCGAAGTACCACCGCAAGCACCTCGAGTGGCCGATGGTCGGCGTGATGACGCTGGCGGCGGTCGCGGCCGGGTTCGTGCTGAACTGGGCGTCGGCGCAGCCGCACGCCAACGCGGCCGCCGAGGGCGAAGGCCCGAACCCGGCGGCGAACCTGCACCTCAGCTCGAAGCAGGCGCTCGCGCACTTCCCGGCCGTCGACGTGCGGCACTTCCGGACGATCGTGAAGGGCATGGACGCCGCGCTCGCGAAGGGCGACCAGGCCACGCTGAACCAGGGCGTGAACGCCTACGAGAAGGCCTGGGACGACGACCAGGACAAGCTGCAGCCGCTCGACGGCAAGGCCTGGGGCTTCATCGACAGCCAGAACGACGCGCTGTTCACCTCGGTCCGCGAGAAGAAGGACCCGACCGCCGAGAAGGCCGCGATCACCGCGCTGCTGAAGACCTTCGGCTGACGTAGTACCGCGGTACCACGCAACTCGGAAGATCAGGCCCCCGGTACTACGGTTCCGGGGGCCTGGACTTCCTACCTTTGCTCCATGATCGAAGCGAAACAGCTGACGAAGCGGTACGGCGAGACGACGGCGGTCGACGGGCTGGAGTTCACGGTCCGCCCGGGCGCCGTCACCGGGTTCCTCGGGCCGAACGGCGCCGGGAAGTCGACGACGATGCGGCTGATCCTCGGCCTGGACGCGCCCACCCACGGTTCCGTGACGGTGAACGGCAAGCATTACCGCGACCATCAGTCGCCGTTGCAGGAGGTCGGCGCGCTGCTCGAGGCGAAGTCCGTGCATCCCGGCCGGTCCGCCTTCAACCACCTGCTCACCCAGGCGCAGACGCACGGCATCCCGCGCCGTCGGGTGGACGAGGTGATCGAGCTGACCGGCCTGCAGTCGGTCGCGCGGAAGCGGGCCGGTCAGTTCTCGCTCGGCATGGGCCAGCGGCTCGGCATCGCCAGCGCGCTGCTCGGCGACCCGGCGACCGTGATGCTGGACGAGCCGGTGAACGGGCTGGACCCCGAAGGCGTGCTGTGGATCCGCAACCTGCTCACCCGGCTGGCCGGCGAGGGCCGGACCGTGTTCGTCTCGTCGCACCTGATGAGCGAGATGGCGCTGGTCGCGGACCGGCTGATCATCGTCGGCCGCGGGAAACTGCTCGCCGACACCAGCGTCGAGGAGCTGGTCCGGCAGGCGGGCGGTGACGCCGTACGGGTCGCGACCGCGGAGCCCGCGAGGCTGCGGGACGCGCTCGCCGGGCCGGGGGTGCAGATCGTCGGCGCCGGCTCCGAACAGCTCGAGGTCACCGGCCTGACGGCCCGATCCGTTGGTACGACGGCCGCCGAGCACGGCATCGCGCTGTACGAGCTGACCACCGTGCAGGTGTCGCTCGAGCAGGCGTTCATGGACCTGACCCGCGACGACGTGGTGTACCACGGCACGACCGACCTGAAGGAGCGTGCCGCATGACCGCCGTCGCGCAGAAACCACCCGCCGCCGCCACGAAACCGGCGTACCGGGTCACCGGGGCACACGTGCTGCGGTCGGAGTCGACCAAGCTGTGGTCGTTGCGCTCTACCTGGATCACGCTCGGCCTGGCACTCCTGTTCTTGATTGCCTTCGGCACCATTGCGGCCTGGCGCTACCACTCCGGCATCACGTCCGGGCGGCAGATGGACCCGGACTTCCTGGACTCGACGGCGCTGAGCCTTTCGTTGTTCGGCGTACCGCTGTCGCAGCTCGCGCTCGGGGTGCTCGGGGTGCTGGTGACGGCCGGTGAGTACTCGACCGGGGCGATCCGTTCCACGCTCGCCGCGGTCCCGCGGCGGTTGCCGGTGCTGTGGTCGAAGGCCGCGGTGTACGGCGTGGTCGCGCTGGTGCTCGCGCTGGTCGGGTCGTTCGTGACGTTCTTCGTGGACAGCAGCATCGTGCACAACACGCCGGCCGCGCTGACGATCTCCAGCAGTGGCGTCGTCCGGAGTCTGCTCGGTGCGACGGTCTACCTCGGGCTGATCGGCGTCATCGGGGTCGCGCTCGGTGCGTTGCTGCGGTCTGTCGCGGGCGCCATCTCCGTGCTGGTCGCCGTGCTGATGCTGTTGCCCGGTCTGGTCTCGCTGCTGCCGACGTCGTGGCACAACGCGATCCAGCCGTACCTGCCGAGCATCGCGGGCGAGTCGATGTACTCGCTGCATCACGGGCCGCACACCTTGTCAGCGGGACCCGGGTTCCTGGTGTTCGCGGCATGGACCGCGCTGGCTCTGGCCGGGGCGGCGTGGCGGTTGTCGCGCAGCGACGCCTGAGTGGTAACTGAGAGCAGTCTGTTGCCATGCGCCCGGACGGTCACAATGGAGTCGTGACGGTGGCTGGTGGAAGGGTTGGTGGCCAGGTGCCGCCGGTCGATCCTGATCCGCTGTGGCGGCACCCCTGGGTGGTCCGCCTCAGCCAGGTCGCCCGGCGGCTGCGCCGCGCGGACCGCGCCCGCCCGTGGGTCCTCGACACGCTCGTGGTGCTCGGCGCGGTGCTGCTGTTCTGCGTACCTGACCTCTTGCGCGGCGTCGATCCGCGCGAGCTGGCCGGGGTGTTCACGCAGCCGCCCCGGTGGGGCATGATCGCGCTCCAGGCCGGCCTGGTGCTGCCGCTGCTGGTACGGCGGCGCGCGCCGATGACGGCGTTCGTACTGACCGCGCTCGCGTTCACCGTGCAGTGGTCGCTGCTCGTGTTCCTCCGGGCGGACGTCGCGCTGCTGATCGCGCTGTACAGCCTCACGTTGCACAGCTCGCTGCGCCGGCTGCTCTGGGCGTGCGCGATCACGATCGCGGCGTTCGCGTTCGCCGTGGTCCGGATCGCGCCGATCGCCTCGGTGGCCGAGATCGCGTTCTTCCTGGTCAGCGCGATGACCGCGGCGATCGCGCTCGGCCTGGTGGTCCGGATCCGCCGCTCCCAGCTGGCCGGGCTCCGGGACCGTGCCGCCCGGCTGGAGATCGAGCGCGACCAGCGCACGCTGCTCGCCGTCGCCGGTGAACGCGCCCGGGTGGCGCGGGAGATGCACGACATCCTCGGCCACAACCTGTCGGTGATCATCCGGCTCGCGGACGGCGGCGCGTACGCCGTCCGGGTCCATCCGGAGCGGACCGCCGAGGCGCTGACGCTGATCGGCGAGACCGGGCGCGAGGCGCTGAACGACCTTCGCCGTACGCTCGGTGCGCTCCGCGACGACACCGTCGTACCGGAGCTCAGCCCGCAGCCGGGGATCGCGGACGTGGACGCGCTGTGCGAGCGGTTCCGGGCGGCCGGGCCGCGGGTCAGCTACCGGACCGCGGGCGAGTTCCCGGCCGACCGCGGCCTGCAGCTGGCGGCGTACCGGATCGTCCAGGAAGCCTTGACGAACACGCTCAAGCACGCCGGGCCGGACACCGAGGCGCAGGTGTCGCTCGAAGTCGTGAAGCAGCAGCTCCGGATCCGGGTCGAGGACTCCGGGCCGGTCGGCGTACCGCTCGTCCCCGAGTCCGCGGCCGGGCAGGGGCTGATCGGGATGCGGGAGCGGGCCGCGCTGTACGGCGGCGTCGTCCGGACCGGGCGTACTCCGGCCGGCGGCTGGCGTGTCCAGACCGAGCTCGACCTCGCACCGCAAAGGACGCCATGACCACGGTACTGATCGTCGACGACCAGCCGCTGCAGCGCCTCGGGCTGCGGATCCTGCTGGAGTCCGTCCCGGAGACGCAGGTCGCGGGCGAGGCCGAGAGCGGTTCGGAAGCGGTCCGCCGGACCGCCGAGCTGCGCCCCGACGTGGTGCTGATGGACATCCGGATGCCCGGGATGGACGGGATCGAGGCCACCCGGCGGATCGTTGCCAGCGGCAATCGCTCGCGGATCCTGGTGCTGACCACGTTCGACCTGGACGAGTACGCGCACGCCGCGCTCCGGGCCGGGGCGAGCGGGTTCCTGCTGAAGGACGCGCGGCCGGAGGAGCTGCTCGGCGGCATCCGCGCGGTCGCGGCCGGGGATGCGATCATCGCGCCGGCGCTGACCCGGCGGCTGCTCGACACGTACGCGTACCAACTGCCGGGCGCCGCGCCGGACGGCGGGAAGCTCCGCGCGCTGACCGACCGCGAACGCGAGATCCTGATCGCGATCGGCCGCGGCTGGACCAACCCGGAGATCGCCGCCCGGCTCCATCTGTCCGAGTCGACCGTGAAGACCCACGTCGGGCGGGTGCTGGCGAAGATCGGCGCGCGGGACCGGGTTCAGGCGGTCATTTTCGCGTACGACGTAGGGCTGGCGTCGCCGAATCCTGCATAACGTCCACGAGCAGCGGGAGCGCGACGGCGCAGCAGATACCGAGCACGATGACGCCGGAGTCGTTGGCGGCCAGTCCGACGACGGCTGTCACCAGGCAGGCCGCGATACACGAGCGCAGGACCGGCTCGGTCTCGAACAACTGAGTGGCTCGTCGTCCAGGCCTGATCACGAGGTACGCGGTGAGCAGGACGACGAGTGCGACCAGCAAGGCCAGCCAGGGGCGGCCGGCGAACGACTGCAGGTTGGCGTCGAGCTTGCGGTGCAAGGTACTGCCGGCGGTGCCGTCGATCACCTGCTGGACGAAGTTCCCCAGGTGCGAGCGGCGGCCGGCTCCTCGCGACCAGTCGGCCAGGGCGAGGCCCACGACCGCCGCGACCGCCGCAGCAGCAGCGATCAGCACCCAGCGGGCGCGGACCCGCACGCCGGCGACGGCCGCGGCGAGCAGCGCGAGGCCGGGTATCAGCGCGAGCACTCCGCCGAAGTCCGCGCCGAACGACGGCCAGCCGTCCACCACCACGGCCGCCAGGCCGATCCCGGCGATACTCAGCACGGCCCGGCGCCGCGGTACGACGCTCGCGACCCACGCGCAGCCGATCAGCACCGACATCGCGAACGCACCGAAGGCAACGTTCCCGACCCCGTAGAACCGTCCCGCGTCGAGCGGCGACAACCCCCAGAGACTCGACAACTGCAACCGCGACCCGGTCACCACGTCCGCCGCCAGCACAACCGCCGTCACCGCGGCCACGAACCCCACCGACCCGAGCCGCTGCCGTCGCCAGGGGCCGAACCTGGCCGCCGTACCGACCACGACCGCCCAGCCGATCACACCGACCCACAGCACGAGCGAGGCCGACGAGGAGCGCCACCACTGCAGGAGATTCGCCAGGAAAGATGCTACGGGCAACGAAGCGCTCACGAGCAGCAGCCACCGCGGCCGCCCGAACGCGATCACCAGCCCACTGCAGACCAGGGCTCCGATTCCGACGAGCCAGTAGAACGCGGTCACGTTGCGATCGATCGTCTGCGCCGCCCGGTCGAACTCCGCCACCTGGTGCGGTGCTCCGGAGGTGGTCCGCAGTACCGAACCGACGGCTCGGTCGGGTGTGCTGACGCCCAGGGCGTTGAGGATCGTCGGCGTCAGGTCGGTGAGCTGGACCAGCCCCGGGTGCCGGGTGGAGTTCGCGGTCAGCAGCCCGGTCCCGATCCCGTGCACAACCAGCGCCTGCAGATGCGGCGCCGACCCGTTGGGAAGCCCCACGACCACCAGCTCGGCCGCCGGCACCGCCGTACGCACCTCCGCGATCGCCGCGTCCAGACCGCTCGGCTGCACGTCAACCACGGTCAACGGACAAGCCGTCAGATCCGCCGTCTGCAAGTCCGGGCTGTAGTGCGCCACCCGACCCTGAGCATCAGCAAGCGCCAGCCCCGCGCCCGGACCGACCGCGGTAGCACACCCACGCCGCCCAGCCCCCGCGGCAAGCAGCCCGAAGTCCGGATCGTACGACGACTGCCTCCCCAGCGACCCGATATCGCCCCACCGCGTCACGCTCCCCTGCCCCATCAACTCCGCCGGTGCGACACATCCACCGTCCGCCCCGCGCGGCGCGTCCGTCCGTACGCCGGTGTTCAACGTCAACCACCCGTCCGCCGCACACCCCACCACGGCCACCGTCCGTACCGAAACAGCCGCCACGGCCGACTCGCCGACCAGCCCCCACAACCCCGGCGTCGCGCTCGCCGACACATCCGACCACGTCAGGCCGCTGACCCCGAGCACCACAACACGCGCCGCATCGGGCGCGGCGAGGGCCGGGGCGGGTGTGGCGTGGGTGAGGAACCCGAGCAGTAGCGCTGCCAGGGCACGCCTCCCGATCCGACGTACGAGCCGTGCCATGGCTGGAACGTACCCACGGTTAGCTGAGAACTAGCTGAGTCTTAGTACGCATCGCGTAGTACGCAGTGTGTACTATGGCGAGCATGCGGAGACATCGGTGGAGGCGACGGGTACTGATCGGGATCGGCAGCGTGCTGGTACTGCTGGCCTGGTACGTGATGGCGATGGCAGCGTTCGGGTCGCGGCAGGTGGTGCTGCCGGCGCTGAGCGGGAAGTACCAGGTCGGCCGGACCAGTTTCGAGTGGGTCGACGCCGGACGTGCCGACCCGCTCGACCCGCACCACGGACCGCGGCGGCTGTCCGTCTGGCTGTGGTACCCGGCGCCGGCGGACGCCCAGGGACCACATCCGGCGTACACCCCGGGGCTGTGGTCGAAGCTCGCGTTCGGGGCGCCGGCCGGGTGGTTCGAGACCGACTTCGGGAAGATCCGGGTGCGGTCGATCGACGGCGCGGCGGTGGCGGACGGGCGGTTCCCGGTCGTGGTGCTGGAGCCGGGCATGGGGTTCGCGGCCCCGCAGTACAGCGCCCTGGCCGAGAGCATCGCGAGTCACGGGTACGTCGTCGCGGGCCTGACGCCGACGTACAGCGCGAACCTGACCGTCCTCGGCGGGCAGGCCGTCCCCTCGAACCGCCAAGGGAATCCACCGGACCTCGGCGGCCACACCGGCGAGGCCGAACAGACCGGCGACCGACTGGCGACCGAGTGGGCCACGGACGCACGGTTCGTCGCCGATCAGGTGCAGGCGCTCGGACGGACCGGTCAGTTCGCGGGGAAGCTCGAGCCGCAGGTGGCGTACGTCGGGCACTCGTACGGCGGGGCGTCGTCGCTGGAGGCGTGCCGGGTGGACCCGCGGTGCGCCGGTGCGGTCGACCTCGACGGGACGCAGTTCGGCAAGGTCGTCGACACCGGGCTCGCGAAGCCGTTCATGATCCTCGGCGCGGAGGACTCCTGCACCACCGGCGTCTGCGGCCCGAAAGCCACCGACCAAGGCGGCGAACAGGCCGTCGCCGCGAAGTTGCTCAAGGCAAGCACCGGCCCGCACTGGCAGGTCGTCGTCACCGGCGCCCACCACATGAACTTCACCGACTACGACCTGTATTTCATCGGCCCACCACTCCGCAGCCTGATCGGCCTCGGCTCCATCAACCCCCGCCAGGCACTCGCGATCCAGAACGACTACGTCACAGCCTTCCTGGACCACACCACCCGCAACGCCCCCACCACCACCATCACCACCCTGCAAACCAAATACCCAACAGCACAACTGACAGCACCACGCTGACTGCGGCGGCTCCGGACCCCCAGCCCATCACAATCCGTCGCCCACAACTCCCGTGAGCGGCCCACCACCAACCCACCACCAATTGTGATGGCCTGGCAGTCCGCAACCACGCGACTGGCGCCCGGAGGTGGTGCCGGCGCGGGGGCGGGTGGGTCAGGTGGGTCGTAGGTCGGTCAGGTCGTGGACTGTGCCGTTGACGGTGGCGGCGAGGGTGAGGATGGTGGCGCCGGCGAGGACGCCGGTGAGGTTGCCGCTGGCGGTGAGGAGGGTGAGGCCGCTGCCGGCAAGGCCCGCGGCGGTGGTCCACAGGCCGAGGCGGAGGCGGCGGGGGCTCGGTACGGCGACGGTCGTGAGGTCGACGTCCGCGACCGTGCGGATTGCCTGTCCGGCGACCATCGTCAACGCCAGCCACCAGGCGGCGACCACGGCGAGCTTCACGACCGCGGGTACGGCGAAGTCCCGGTGTACGACGAACACGACGCCCGCCCCGATCCCCACCGGCAGGGCGATCCGCCGTACCGCGAGCAGCCCCAACCGGACCACCGACCGCAACCGCGGAACCGGCACCGCCAGCAGGAACCCGACAAACGTCAGCGTGTCGCACATCGTCAGCCGCCACGAATGCGCCAACCCCCGCGGCACGGCCCCCGTCAACTCGAGCACCGCATGCGCCGTCAACCACCCGGCCGCCGTCACCACCACGGCCAGCGCCGCCACCCGCCGCCGCCGCTCCGCCATCGAATCAGCCGGCCAGATCGCCGGATGCAACCACATCCCCGCGACGGCCCACACCAACTGCGGCATCCCCCGCCACCCGACCCGCTCGGCCTCTCCCACCAACTCCCCACCCCACCGCTCCCGAAAGGCCCGCGGATAAAGCCCCACCAACCCCCGCGAAACCACCCGCAGCACCCCACCCCTCACCCGAACCTCACCCCTCCACCCGCACGATGCGTCCCCCGCCGCACCTCTCGAGCCTCGGCCCGGGTGTCGTCCGGCCTGCCGTTGGCACAAGCGTCCGGTCCGGCATTCATGTGGGGCGTAGTCCGAGGTTGCGGAGGCCGGCGTTGGCCACCTTTGCCATGGCTCGGAGTTCTTTCTCGAGGACCTCGCGGCCGGCAGGAGTGAGTTGGACCGGACGTTGCCGACCCTGCTCCTCCAGCGTTTCGATCAGGCCCTTGGCCTCCAACCGGGTCAGCGCGCCGTACAGGCTCCCGGCCCCCAGCCGCTGCCCCGTCAGCTCCTCGATCGCGTTGTTGATCGCGTAGCCGTGCTTCGGCCCGTCCGCCAGCACCGACAGCACCAGCGTCTGCGCATCGTTCGCCTGCATCCCGCCACGGTACTACGCGACGCGTATCAAGCGAAGTACAGCCCGATCGCGACCAGCGCCGCCCAGCTCAGGCCGGCGACCAGCAGCACCCGGTCGCGGAAGATCTCGTGTTCGGGTTCCTCCCCGCGCCCGGTCGACACGAGCAGCGCGTAGCGCAGCAGCCCGGTGAAGAACGGGAGGAACGAGACCGCGAGCAGTTCGCGGTACACGTCGTGGCCGAGGTACTGGAACGCCCACATCCCGTACGACAGCGCGGTCCCGAGCAGCGCGACCGTCATCACCTGGTCGAGCCAGGAACTCGGGTACGCCGCCAGTACCGGCCGGCTGACCGCGTTCCCCGCCGCGTGGTGCTCGGCCTTGCGCTTCCCGGTCACGAGGAACATCGCCCCGAACAACGACACCAGCAGGAACCAGTGCGACACCGGCAGCCCGGTCGCCGTACCGCCCGCGGCCGCCCGCAGGACGAAGCCGAGGGCGACGATGACCAGGTCGATCACGGCCACGTGCTTCAGCCCGGTGACGTACAGGACCTGCGCGACCAGGTACGCCGCGGCCAGCGCGAACGTCCGCCAGCCGAGACCGCTCACGACGGCGAGCCCCGACAGTGCGGCCGTCACCCCGAACACCCCCGCCACCAGCGGGCTCAGCGCACCGGACGCGATCGGCCGGGACTGTTTGCGCGGATGCCGGCGGTCGTCGGGCGCGTCCCGGATGTCGTTGAAAGCGTAGATCGCCACCGCGAGCAGGATGAACCCGACCGCGGCGATCGCGGCCCGCAGGACCACGCCCGGCGACTCCAGCGCCCCCGCGGCCGCTGGTGCGGCGAACAGCATCACCGCCTTGTGCCACTGCTGCGGCCGGCTCAGCCGCAGCAGCGACCGCGCCGTACCTTCCCGCCGTACCACCTGAACCGGAGTCTGAACGCTGGTCATTTCGCCGTCACATAGAAGAAGTCGCGCTGGTCGTCGACCAGGTAGCGGTTGGCGGGAGAGCTGATCGACGGCAGCAACCGGTGCCCGGTGACCGCGCCGTTCGGCCCCGGCTGCTCGATGTCGAAGCTCACGATCGCCGAGTGGATGTCGAGCTCCATGCCCTGCACGATGCCGGCCTGGCGCATCGCCGCGGCCAGCGTGGCGAGCGTGAGCTTGCTGCCGACGACGTAGATCAGGTTGCCGTGGGCATCGGTCCCGAGCCCGGACCGCCAGGTGTACTGGAACTGGCTGCGAACGGTTCCCCAGCGCCCGTTCGCGTTGGCGGTCAGCCCGGGCACGATCTGGCCGTCGACGATCACCTGGTCGAGGTTCTGCCGGACCGCGACGACGTCCTTGGTCATTCGTACCGTCTGGTTCCAGGTGCCGATCCGGGCCGAGCCGTCGCGGTAGATCACCGCCGACGCCCGCCCGTCGACCAGCGGAATCGCGGCGGACTCGGTCGTCCACCAGCCGCCGTGCGAGTCGTTCATCTTGAACCCGGCGTTGAACGTCGCGACCAGGTTCGGCCGGTCCGCCTGCGGGACGGAGTACCCGCTCCTGGACTTCATCCCCACGATCGGCTCGCGGGTACCGGGGTTCAGGTGCAGGTGGTAGCTGCTCCGCGGCAGGAGCGCGGCCGCGGCCGTCACCGGCAGATGGCCGGGGTCGGTCCGGAACCAGCTCGTCCAGATCAGCGGTACGCCGGTCGTCGACTGCCGCGCCACCGACCAGACGCCCTCCTGCGCAAGCGCGGGCACGCCGGGCAGCAGATGGACGACGGGTAACCCGGCGGACGTCGGGCGTACCCCCGGCCGGCCGGCCGCCGGCGGCGGGACCGTTGCGGGCACGGTGACGTCGATCGGGGCGCCGGTCGCGGGCGGTTGCTGGTGCGAGTACTTCCAGGTCTCGATCGCGTCGATCAGCCCGCCGCCACCGTGATCGCGGAACCACTCGACGGTCCGCACGCTGAAGCTGGCACTCCCCGGATACAGCAGTGCCCGGACGTACGAAACCGCGGGTACGACCAACAACAGGCAGACCGCCAGCGCGATCCACCGCTTCCGGAACCGGCGCCGCTTCATCGCCACGCCGCCGGAAGCAGCTTGCGCGGCACGAGACTCAGCACCCGCATCGCGAGACCCATCGCACCGGGCACCCAGACAACCCCCTTGTGCAGCTCGACCGCCGCCGCGACCCGCCGGGCCACCCGCTCCGGTGTCGTCGACAACGGCGGCCGAGCCAACCCCTCCGTCATCCGCGTCGTCACGAACCCCGGCCGTACGACGAGAACGCGCACACCGGACTGCCGCGCCAGCAGCAGCGCCGTCGAGTCCGCCAGCTGTTTGCCCAGCGAGTACGCCGCGATCGACGCCCGCGGCCGGACCGCGGCCGCCGACGACAGCAGCACGACCTGCTCGGGCGCGCGCCGTACCAGGGCCTGCAGCAACAGCGAGACCGCCGTACCGTTCACCAGCAGCCCCTCCGCGAAGGAGGTCGTCGCCATCGATCCGACCGCCACGATCGCCAGCTCCAGCGGGTGTTCCGCGCACACCTGGTCGAGCATCCCGTCGAGCGCGCCGGTGTCGAGGGTCGCGTCGTACTCCGCCGTGTCCACCGGGTACCCGGCCTCGCGGAGCTTCTCGGCGTTGCGCCAGAGCTCGCCGCTCGGGCGGCCGGCCAGGATCACGTGCCGCGGCGCGGGGCCGAGCAGCTGCATCAGTACCGCCATTCCGATCTCGGAGGAACCGCCGACGAGAAGGACAGAGCCCATGGTCATGACAGCAGTCCCAGGCGCTCGGCGAGCCCGGACGTCCAGCGCCCGGCCGGGTCGAGCCGTTGCCGGGTACGTCGCCAGGTCGGCAACCGCGGGTACATCAACGGGATCAACTCCGGATCGGTGACCGAGTCCTTCGCGAGGTACACCCGGCCGCCGGCACCCGCGACCAGCTTGTCGATCGGATGCATGGTCCCGGGCCGCAGCTGCCGCGCGGGCAGGTCGACCGCGAGCGTCCACCCCGGGATCGGGAACGACAACCCGCCCGCCGTACCGAAGCCGAGGTTCTTCAACGTCGCCAGCGCCGGCGTCAACCCGTGCGTGCCGAGGTACGCGAGTACTTCGTGGATCGTGCCGATCTCGTCCGGCGGTACGGCGAACTGGTACTGCACCAGCCCGCCCTGCCCGAACGCCGCGGGCCAGCCGTCGGCGCGGTCGAGCGGGCACAACGCGGAGCGCATCGCGACGAGCTGCGAGTTCGCGGACCGGCTGAGGTGCCACCGGGCCGCCGACGCGGCGGCGATCGTCGCGCCGGTCACCACACCTCGGCCGGGCAGCGACCGACGGGTGCGGGCGCGCGGCGACCTGTTCTCGTGGAACGGCGCGACGGCGCCCGGGAGGTCGAGCGTCGACGCGCCGTAGTACTCGTCGACGATGCCGCGCCCGAGGCTCGCGCCGTTGGCGTGCGCGTCCAGCCAGGCCACGACATGCCGCCCCGGATCGAGCTCTTGCCGGGTCGCGCCCGCGCGCATCGCCGCGACGGTCTCCTCCAGCGACCGCGTGCGCCGGCGGTTGCGGATCATCCAGCCGGTGTCCACCCGCTGCAGCTGGATCGCCGCGCGCAGGATCACGCCGGTCAGCCCCATCCCGCCGATCGTCGCCCAGAAGCCGTCCGCGTCCTGGCCCGCCGACAGCTGCGCGATCGTCCCGTCCGAACGCAGCAAGGCGATCCACAGCACATGCTGCCCGAACGACCCCGCGCCCGGATGGTTCTTCCCGTGCACGTCGGACGCGATCGCGCCGCCGACCGTGATCCGCTCGGTCCCGGGCACCACGGGCACCTTCCAGCCGATCGGGAGCGTCTGGTCGATCAGGTCCTTCAGCAAGGCCCCGCCCTCGACGACCACGACACCGTTGCCCTCGTCGAACGAGACGATCCGGTCGAAGGCCGTCAGGTCCAGCACCGCACCGGAACCCGGCAGAGCAGCGTCGCCGTAGCTCTTGCCGGCGCCGCGCACGGTGAGCCGCGGCGCGCCCAGGACCGCGTCGACCAGCCCGCCGTCGAAGGTCGGTCGCCGCACCTCACACGTGCGGCGCATAGTACGGCCCCAGCCGGCCAGCGACTCGATGCCGCGCTCTTCGGGTGTCACCTTTTGAAGCTAGGCACGACGCACTGAGAGCGTGCTGAGTCGGTTGACTCAGGTGCTGCTCAGGTGCCGCCGACAACACTTGGCGCGGGGGTCCTCTCGGGAAGGAGCAACCGGTTTGCCGTCGATCTCCCGGCTCCGGCGGGCAAGTGTCCGGAGCAGATCGACCGCGGCCGCGATCGTCGTCGTCGCGGCGGCGATGGCGCTCGGCGCCGGCGTCCTGCTGCTGCTCCTGCAGCGGGCGCTGATCAGCGCGGCCTCGGACGCCGCCGACGGACGGGTCGTCGACGTCGCGGCCCAGGTCAGCGAGGAAGGCGTCGCCAACATCGGCGCGGATCTCGCGAAGACCACGCGCGCCAGCCAGATCGTGCAGGTGCTGGACAGCTCCGGGCAGGTGGTCGCGGCCTCGTCCGCGCGCGCGGAGACCGTTCCGCTGACCACGTTGCGGCCGGCCGCGGGGACGGTACTGCGGGCCGAGGTCGGCGAGATGCCCTTGCTGGACGACGATCACGACTACCTGATCGTTGCCCGCGGCGTCGAATACGGCGGTACGACGTACACCGCGGTGGTCGCGTCGTCGGTGGAGACGCAGCGGGCGACCGTCGCCACCGTCACGCAGTACCTGGTGCTCGGGTTCCCGGTCCTGCTGATCGTGGTCGGCACGGCGAGCTGGCTGCTGACCGGGCAGGCGTTGCGGCCGGTGGAACGGATCCGGTCGCGGGTGCAGGGCATCGAGTCGAGCGACCTGACCGAACGGGTCCCGGTGCCGGAGACCGACGACGAGATCGCGCGGCTGGCCGCGACGATGAACGAGATGCTCGACCGGTTGCAGGCCGGGCAGGCGAACCAGCGGCGGTTCGTCGCCGACGCCAGCCACGAGCTGCGGTCGCCGCTCGCGACGATGTCGGCCGGGCTGGACGTGATCGAGCCGACGGCCCGCGGGCAGGCGTGGGAAGGGCTGCACGAGCTGATGCGGGGCGAGGCCGACCGGATGCAGCGGCTGGTGGAGAACCTGCTGCTGCTCGCGAAGGCCGACGACGCCGCGCTCCCGCTGCACCGGTCCGACGTCGACCTCGACGACCTGGTCGACACCGAGGTACGGCGGCTCCGGGCGGCGCGGCGGCTCGAGGTGCGGGCCGACGTACGGCCGGTCCGGGTCGTCGGCGATCCGCTGCGGCTCAGCCAGCTGATCCGGAACCTGGTCGAGAACGCGGCGACCGCCGCGCACAGCACGGTCCGGCTGAGCGCCGCCGAGCAGGACGGGCACGCGATCGTCACGGTCGAGGACGACGGCGACGGGATCCCGGAGAGCGACCGGGAGCGGGTCTTCGAGCGGTTCGTGCGGCTCGACACCAGCCGGGCGCGGGCCAGCGGCGGGTCGGGGCTCGGGCTGTCGATCGTCCAGGAGATCGCCAAGGCGCATCACGGGACGGTCACATTGACCCCAGCCGCCTCACGGGGAACCGTCGCAACAGTTACGTTGCCGCTGCCGACACCCTGACTCAGGTTGCTCTCAGCAATCTGGCAGGACACTGGAAGCATGCGGGTACTGATTGTCGAGGACGAGGTCCCCCTGGCCGAGACGGTTCGGCACGGGTTGACCGAGGACGGGTTCGTGGTCGAGGTCGTGCACAACGGCGAGGACGCTGTCTGGGCGGCGACGGAGAACCCGTACGACGTCATCGTGCTCGACATCATGTTGCCGAAGCTGAACGGCTACAAGGTGCTCGAGCAGATCCGCGAACGCGGCGTCTGGGCGCCGGTGCTGATGCTGACCGCGAAGGACGGCGACTACGACCAGACCGACGCGTTCGACCTCGGCGCCGACGACTACCTGACCAAGCCGTTCAGCTTCATCGTGCTGGTCGCCCGGCTGCGCGCGCTGATCCGCCGCGGCGCCCCGGAACGCCCGGTGGTGATGACCGCCGGCGACCTGCTGCTGGACCCGGTCCGGCGCCGGGTCGAACGGGCCGGCCAGGAGGTCGTGCTGACCCGCCGCGAGTACGGCCTGCTCGAGTTCCTGATGCGGCACCGCGGCGAGACCGTCAGCAAGGCCGAGATCCTGGAGAGCGTCTGGGACCCGGCCTTCGAGGGCGACCCGAACGTCGTCGAGGTGTACATCCGGTACCTCCGCCTCAAGCTCGACGCGCCGTTCGAGCGGAACGCCATCCAGACCCAGCGCGGCATGGGCTACCGCCTCGACCCCGACGGCGGCTGACCCGGGTGGTACCACGTGCTGTCGCGGGTCTCCTGCTCACCGCGCTGGGCACCTTCGCGTTCGTCGTACAGGCCGACGCGGCTGTGGAAGGCGACGGCCTGGCCGCCTTCGACCCGCGGCTGACCGCGAACTTCGTTGCCCACCGCACCGATGTGCTGAGCTTCTTCGCCCGGGCGATCACGTTCGTCGGCCAGGTGCCCGTCCTCACCGCGCTCACCGTGGTGGTCGCGGCCCTGATCCGGCTCCGCACCCACCGCTGGCGCCCGGCCGTCGTAATCGCCGCCGGGATGGCGGGCGCGGCGATCCTCACCTACGTGCTGAAGGTTCTCATCGGACGGCACCGGCCGGCCGCGCACCTCGTGATCGGCACGATCGACACCGGGTTCTCGTTCCCGTCCGGGCACTCGCTGAGCGGCACGGTCTTCTTCGGGCTGCTCGCCGGACTGCTTTGGTACACAGGCGTTTCCCGGGCATGGAAGATCGCCGGTACGGCGCTCGCCGTGGTGCTGAGCATCGCGATGGGGCTCAGCCGGGTGTACCTCGGCTACCACTGGGCGACCGACGTACTCGCCGGGTGGACGGTGGCGGTGACCTGGTTGTGCCTGCTCGCCACGGTGGTCCACCTGCTCAGCTCGTGGCGGGCGGATCCAAGCGGTAGCCGTGCCCGCGGAGAGTTGACACCGTAGGCAGCCGCAGCGACGGTACGGCGGCCCGCGCGGACTCCAGGCGGCGGCGCAAGGCGGCGATCGTGACGTCGAGCGTCTTCGTCGAGCCGAACCAGTTCTCGTCCCACACCGTCGCCATCAGGTCCTCGCGGGACAGCGCCGCGCCGGCGTTCAGGACCAGCGTCTCCAGGAGTTCGTACTCCTTCGGACGCAGCGGAAACTCGGCGGCGGCGACCGTACAGCGACGGGCCGCGGTGTCCACGGTCAGGTCCGCGATCTCGACCGGCCCCTCGACCCGCGGCGCCGGACGGCGGCGGAGATGCGCCCGCAACCGTGCCAGCAACACGGTCAGGCTGAACGGTTTCACCAGATAGTCGTCGGCCCCCGCGTCGAGGCCCGACACGATGTCGATCTCCTCGCCGCGCGCGGTCAGCATCACCAGCAACAGCCCCGGCAACTCCGCGCGCAACCGCCGCGCCAGCTCCACGCCGTCCACGTCGGGCAGTCCGAGGTCCAGGAGGACGACCTCGGCCTGTTCCCGACGCGCCACCGCCAAACCGCCCCGCCCGGTCCGCGACCAGAACGCCTCGTACCCGCTCCCGGTCAGCGCCCGCTCGAGCAACCCCCCGATCCGGTCATCGTCCTCGACGATGACCACCGGAGTACGTTCGGCCGTGGATCTCACACCTACGAAGGTAGAACCCGCCAACTGAGGACCAGCTGAGTCACAGCTCCCGCAGCTCCTCCACCGCGGGTCTCGTCGACCGCTGTGCGCTGGCCAGTGCACCGACGGCGATCGCCGCCACCGCGACCACCAGCGTCGCCGACAGGTACGGCCAGGGCACCGCCGCCGTCGACGGTGGCGGGTCGAACACCCCGGTCAGCACCTTGATCAGCATTCCCGACAAACCCCACGCCACCAGCGCTCCGCCGGCCAGGCCACCGATCGTCACCGCCAGCGCCTCGCTCAGCACCAGCCCGCGCAACTGCGCTCGTCGGGCGCCGAGCACGGTCGCGATCGCGAACGTACGACGCCGTTCGGCCAGCCCGAGCGCCAGCACCAGACCGCCCGCGCCGGCCGCGATCAGGACGGCGAACGCCAGCTCGAACCGGGTCAGCCCAGCCAGATCGACCGACGTCAGGCTGGACCCGACCTGCGCCCGGACCTGGGTCAGATCCGTGACCTTTGCGGAGTCGCCGAGCGTGCCGCGTACGGCGTCCGCCACCGCGGCCTGGTTCTTGCCGCCGGTGTCCAGCAGGAACGACCCGATCGCGTCGCTCCCGGTAGCCTTCGCGACGTACGCCGCGTTCGCGACGAAGAAGCTGTCCCGCGGCGCGGTCGGGAACTCCTTCACGATGCCGGCGTAGTGGAACGCGACCGTCGTGAAGCCCTTCGTCCGGCTGTCCTGCAGCCGCAGGCGGATCAGGTCGCCCGGCGACAGCTGGAAGTCCTTCACGGTCTCGTCGCTGACCAGGATCGAGTCCGGCCGCTGCGCCAGCTTCTGCAGCAGCGCGTGCGCCGTACCGCCGACGAAGTACGCGTCCTGCAACGCGGTCGACGCGGCGATCGTCTCGGGCCGTACGCCGTAGAAGTCCTGCAGGTCCGACCCGACGTACGCGAGCCGGTGCTGCAACGGTTCCACCCGCCGTACGCCGGGAATCGCGGCCAGCGAGGCGCCCGCGGAGGGGCCGGCGACGACGCCCGGCGACTCGGTGACGGTGACGTCCGCGCCGTTGGTCAGCTGCGCATCCGCCTCCGCCTGCTGGCGGTACGTCGCGTTGAACGTCGCCGTCGACACCGCGAACGAGATCGCCAGCGCGAGCAGTACGACGGACCGCACCAGTGGCGTGCGCTGTCGCGACATGCTCGCGGCGGTCGTCCGTGCGAGCCGTCCTGTCAGCGGTCGCACCAACACCGTCAATACCCCGCGCCCATGCGCCAAGGCCAGCCAGGCAAGCCGCCACAGCAGCAACGCGCCGCCGAGCCACAACAGCGCCGGGCCGAAGAACGCCCAGTACGACACCGAGATCTGCGGCACGCCTTCGGGCGCGAGCACGAGCGAGTAGTTGTTGCTGCTCGACGCGCGGAACACCAGCAGCGACACGACCAGGCAGCTGACATCGAGCCCGAGCCGCATCCACAACGGGCTGCGCGTCCGTTCGACCTGGCGGCGTGCGGCGACCACGCTGCTGCCCCGCAGATCGCGGACCGCGGGCAGCAGCACCGTCAGTCCCGCGATCACCAGCCCGGCGCCGAACGCGATCCCGAACCAGGACAGCGAGGCCCCGGCGCCGAACGACGTACTGCCGAACGCGATCCGTCCGACGGCCGCCGCCACAACCACTCCCAGAACGCCGCCTGCCACTCCGACCAGGACGGCCTCCACGGCCGCCAGCCCGACGACCCGGCGGACGCCGAAGCCGCGGACCCGCAACAGCGCCTGCTCGCGCCGCCTCCGGACAGCTCCGGAGCCGGCCACCGCCGCTGTCAGCAGAGCGGCCAGCACAGCGCCCGGAAGTCCGAGACACAGGAACAGGATCTGCGCGTACGCCGCGTCGCTCCGGGCCGCGTCCAGCGCCGCCGCGAGGTTGTCCCCCACCACGGCAGACCCCGCCGACGCCGCCTCCAGGTTGTGGGCCGCGCCAACGACCGTCGTGTACGCGGCCGCCGGTGCGTGCGGCAGGGGCGCCGTACGGTTCGCATGGATCTGGGTCGTGATCGCCTGCGGATCCACGGCGGCGACCGGGCCCATCAGCTGCGCGAAACGGCCGGCAGGCAGCAGTACGACGTTGTCGGGTGGTGCGGACGGCTGCGACTGCGGCGGCGCGCCCACCTTCTGGAACAGCGAGTCGGCCTGCGGCAGGTCGATCACGCCGTCCACCGTGACCGGCACCGGCGGCAGTCCGGGGCGGCCGATCCGGATCGTGTCGCCGGGCGCCGCGTGCAGGTTCGCCGCGGTCTGCTGGGCCAGCAGTACGCCGTCCGACCGCCCGGTCAGCTGCCGTACCTCACCCGGGAACGCGGCGCGGTAGTCCTTCGGGATCCCCAGTACGACGCCCGGTCCGGTGGACTGCGACGAGCCGCCGGTGGTGGCCTGGAATCCCGTCGTACGGCCGAACTGGACCGGCAGCGCGGTGCTGATTCCCGGTGCCTGCCGGACCGCGGCCAGGACCGCCGCCGGATCGCCGCCGGGCTGGACCTCGACCTGCCAGTCGACCGCGACCGTCGCCACCGCGCGCGCTGTCATCGTCGCCTTCGAAGCGGTCAGGAACGCGCCGATCGCGGCGATCAACGCCACCGACAGGCCGACGCCTGCCGCGGTCGCCAGCAACCGCCACGCCCGGTGCCGAACCAGGCCACGCAACCAGAGCATCATCACCGGACACCTTCCGTCGCCGGCACGAGCAGCCGGCCGTCGTTCATCTGCCATTGCTCGTCGAGACGCCCGGCAACCACTGGATCGTGCGTCGTCACGACCAGCGCGGCGCCGGTCTCGACGGCGGCCGCCAGCAGTACGTCGAGAACGTGCGCACCGGTGTCCGCGTCGAGCTGACCCGTCGGCTCGTCGGCGAGCACGAGCCGCGGCCGGAGCGCGATCGCCCGCGCGATCGCCACCCGCTGGGCCTGCCCCCCGGACAACGTGTCGGCGAGCTGCCCGGCCAGGCCCGCGACTCCGACCGTCGCCATCGCCGCGGTCGCGCGGCGATCTGCCTCGGCCTCGTCCGTGCCCGTGAGTACGGCGGCCAGGCTCACGTTCTCGGAAACGGTCAACGCCGGCAGCAGACTCGGACCCTGAAAGACGACGGCGATGTCGCGGGCGCCCAGCTCCGGCCGTTCCACTGTGCCGTCCGTCGGTGTCTCGAGGCCGGCCAGCAGGTGCAGCAGCGTCGACTTGCCGGAGCCGGACGAGCCGGTGATCGCGATCCGCGCACCCGGCTCAACCGCGCAGGTGCAGCCGTGCACCGCGACCACCGCCTGGTCGCCCCGTCCGAAGGTCCGGGCGACGTCCGTACAGCGAACGAGCGTCATGCCGCGATCCTCCCGTCGGCCAAGACGATCACCCGATCGGCGATCGCGGTCACCGCCGGACTGTGCGTCACCAGCAGCACCCCGCGGCCGTCGCGGGCCCGCGCCCGGATCAGGTCCAGTACGACCTGTTCGGTCCGCCCGTCGAGCTCCCCGGTCGGCTCGTCGGCCAGCAACACGTCAGGATCGTTGCTCAACGCAACCGCCAGTCCCGCCCGCGCCAGCTCCCCACCGGACAACTCCCGCGGCAACGCCCCCGCCCGCTCCCTGAGCCCAACCCACTCGAGCAACTCCTCAGCACGCAACCGCTCACCCTGCCGTCCACCCTCCCCGGCCTGGACCAGGTGGATGTTTGCCCGCACCGTCAGGTGCGTGAGGAGATTGCCGGACTGCAGCAGCACACCAAGGCGACGCCGCCGGATCCGCGCCCGCTCGGCTTCCGGCCGGTGGCTGATCCGTTCGCCGCCGAGCGTCACCGCGCCGCCGTCCGGCTCGTCCAGCCCGGCCAGACACGCAAGCAACGTGGACTTGCCAGAGCCGGAAGGCCCGACCACCGCCACCACCTCACCCCGCGCAACCCGCAGGCTGACACCGCGCAACGCCAGCGTCTCCTCGTCCCCCGACCGGTAGAACCGGTACAGGTCGTCGCACCACAACACGTCGTCGCCGTCCATCACGCCCACCGGAACGAGTCGGAGACGGTCTTCCACGGATCGACGTTGTCGGCGTTCACCGGCCCGATCAGCGTCAGCGCGACCTGCTTGCCCCCGCGGTAGAAGAGGTACCGCTCGAAGGCGTCGCGCACGACCTTCCCGGTCACCGGATCCTGCGCCGAGTCCCCCTGGTACGTGACCAGCACGACCTTTCCGGCAGCCCGGCTGACCTCGCTGACCTTCCCCATCGCGAACCGCGGCACGCTCCGCCCGAGCTCCGCGGCCACAGCGGTCGCCGCGGTCCCGACGGTCGGCGCGGCGGACGTCGCCGACGGCGTGACCTCGACCCGGTTCAGCTTGTCGGTGAACGATGTCGTGGTACCGGTGACTGTGCGCGCCCAGCCCTCCGGCACCTTCACCGAGAAGCCGGCGCCCTGGAACGCGACGAACGCCTGGTTGTCCGGGATGTCGCCCGGCGGATTCGACTCGGTCGCCACCGGCTGCGACGGCTGGGGCGACGGTGTGGAAGCACTGGAGGGCGGCGCGGCGGACGAGGACTGCACCGGCGACGGCACGGCAGCGCCGCCACCACCGCAGGCCGTCAGCAGTACGGCGGCACCGAGGCAAAGCGCGAGGATCTTCATACCGTCGACGCTAGGAATCGACGGGTAAACGCTCGCGCCGGCCGAGGTTAGAGGACGGCAAAACCTTCCGCCGGACGGGCTTCCGCGCCCGCATGATGGTTCCATGCGGCGTCGTGTCGTCCGGGTCGCGCTCGCGGCCGCCCTGGTCTCGCTGGTCCTGGTGGCGGTCCCGCTGGCGATCGGCATCCGGATCTCGTTCCTCGCCGACGAACGCGCCGAGCTCGAACGCTCGGCGCTGGCCGCCGCGGTCCAGGTCGGCCCGGACTTCACTGCCGGCGACCCGGTCGAGCTTCCCCGCCCCGCGACGGACGGGCAGCTCGCGGTGTACGACCGTACGCTCCGGCTGCGCGCCGGCACCGGACCCCAATCCGCCGACGACACCACCCGCGCCGGTCTGGCCGGCCACGTCGTCCAGGGCTCGTACGCCGGCTCGCTCGTCGTCGCCGTACCGGTCGCCTCGTCCGAGCACGTGATCGGCGTGGTCCGGGCCTCCTCGCCGATGAGCGCGGTGTGGACCCGGATCGTGCTGGCCTGGCTCGCCGTACTCGGAGGTGCCGTCGTCGCCTTGCTGATCGGGATCGCGGTCGCGACCTGGCAGGCCAGACGCCTGAGCGCCCCACTCGAGTCCCTGGCCCGGACCGCCGACGCCGTGACCGCCGGAGACCTCTCCGCCCGCGCGAACCCGACCGGTATCGCCGAGGTGGACGCCCTCGCCAACGCCCAGAACGCCATGGTGGACAGGCTTTCGCGGATCCTGGACCACGCCCGCCGGTTCGCCACCGACGCGGCCCATCAACTGCGTACGCCGTTGGCCGGCCTCCGCCTCACCCTCGAAACCGCCGACACGGACCCGGCCGCCGACCCCCGCCTGGCGGTCGCCGACGCCCTCCGCCAGACCGACAGCCTCCAGAACACCGTGCAGGACGTCCTCGAACTCTCCCGCCTCCCCGCCGACGGCCCCCGCGGCGCCCTCGTCCCGATCGCCGCCCTCTTCGCCGAGACCGAACACCGCTGGCACGGCCTGCTCGCCGACACCGGCCGCCGCCTCGTCCTCACCGTCGAGCCGCCGGTCGGCGAACGCCTCGTACCGCTGGCGACCTGCCGCCAGATCCTCGACGTCCTCATCGACAACGCCCACACCCACGGCCAGGGCACCGTCCGCGTCACCGCCCTCGACGTGCTCGACACCACCGCCGTCGACGTCGAGGACGAGGGCAGTCTCACCACCCCTGCCCCCGCCCTCTTCCACCGCGGCACTCACATCGGCCTCTCCCTGGCCCGCACCCTCACCGAGTCAGCCGGCGGCCGCCTGACCCTCGCCGATCCGTCCCCGACCCGCTTCCGCCTGCTGCTCCCCAACGACTGAAAATTTCGCTGGGCCTGCTCGGTATTGCCGGGGTTCCGCCTTCCTGGGCAAGGTTTCAGGGCTCTTTCGGTGGACTTCGAGGAGGCCTGAGGAATGACACTGGACATCACTCGGCGGCGGCTGTTGCAGGCTGCCGGTGCGACTGTTGCCGCCGGCTACGTCACGACCGAGGCGGGGATCGCGTCCGCTGTGACCGTACCGCCGGCGTTGGTCACGTATGCGGTACCGGACGGGATCCCGCGGGGGTCGACGTTCGAGGTGGAGGTGCGGGCCGGGGGCGGGCGGTGGACGCCGGTCGCGACGTACTCGGTGGATCTGAAGCTGATCGACGCGCAGACCGGGGCGGGGCAGATTCTCAAGTCGTCGTTGGCGTACTTCGACTTCGCCGGCTCCGTGCAGGTCCGCGTCAGGTACACGAAGGGCCGGATCCGGACCGCGCGGATCCGGCCCTTGTCGTACGGGATGACGCCGTACGTCGAGCACGGGGACACGCTGGTGTTCACGCTGGATCGGCCGCGGAAGCTCGTCGTCGAGGTGAACGGGGAGATCTTCGACTGCCTGCACCTGCTGGCGCGGGCTGTCGAGACCGACGCGCCGAGCCCCGACGACCCGGACGTCATCTACTACGGACCCGGCGTGCACACCACGGCGAGCGGCACGGTCGAGGTGCCGGACGGCAAGACCGTGTATCTGGCCGGTGGCGCCGTACTCAAGGCCTCGGTCAACTTCACCGGAACCACGAACGGCGCGCTGGTCGGACGCGGGCTGATCTACGGCACCAGTGGTGGCGGCTGCACGATGGTGAAGGCCAAGCACATCCGCGTCGACGGCATCACGATGCTGAACCTCAGGACCGGGTACGCGATCACCGCCGGCGAGTCCGAGCAGGTGGCGATCACCGACTTCGGGTACTTCAGCGCCGGGCAGTGGGGTGACGGCATCGATCTGTTCTCGAGCAGCGACGTACTGATCGACAACTCGTTCCTGCGCTGCTCCGACGACTGCGTCGCGATCTACGGGCACCGCTGGGACTACTACGGCGACACCCGCAACGTCACGATCCGCAACACCAGCCTCTGGGCGGACGTCGCGCACCCCGTCAACATCGGTACGCACGGAAACACCGACGCCCCGGAGCTGATCGAGAACCTGACCATCAGCAATGTCGACATCCTCGACCACCGCGAGCCGCAGAAGTGGTACCAGGGCGCGATCGCGCTGAACCCGGGCGACAGCAACCTGGTCCGGAACGTGCGGATCGACAACGTCCGGGTGGAGGACTTCCGCTGGGGACAGTTCCTGCACCTGCGGGTGGCGTACAACAAGTCGTACAACACCTCGGTCGGCCGCGGCATCGACGGCGTCTACGTCAAGGACCTCACGTACACCGGGCAGCACGCGCAGACCGCGATGATGCTCGGGTACGACGCCGCGCACGGCATCAACGACGTCACCTTCCAGAACCTGGTGCTGAACGGCACCGTGATGGCGTCGACGATGCGCAAGCCGGGCTGGTTCACGGTCGCCGACATGGCGAACATGCACGTCAACGAGCACGTGACGAACCTCCGCTGGCTCGACGCCGCCACCGCGCCGACCACGGCACCGCCCGTCGTCACCACCCCCGGCACCGCGGACCTCGTCGCCGGCGCCCCGGTCGTACTGACGATCAGCGCCACCGGCTACCCGACCGGCTTCGCCGCCGCCGGTCTGCCGCCCGGCCTGATTGCCGACGAATCTACGGGCGTCATCACCGGTACGCCGGCCGCCGGCACGTACGACGTCACGCTGACCGTCACGAACGTGGCCGGCAGCACCACCAAGAACCTCATCCTCACCGTGAAGTAGCACCCTCAACCGCCCCAAGGAGCAGGATGAAACGACGCACACTGTTCAAGACCGCCGGAGGCGCGGCCGCGGCCGCCGTCGGCGTCACCACCCTCGCCCGGACCGCCGACGCCGCTCCGGCCACCTTCACCCATCCCGGAGCACTGCACAACTGGGGTGACCTCAACCGGGCCAAGGTCAGGGTTGCCGCCGGCAACGACCCGTGGCTGTCCGGCCGGAACCGGCTCACCGCCAACGGGCACGCCCAGTCGACCTGGCAGCCCAACCCGCAGGCCACGATCATCCGTGGCGGCACCGGCGAGAACTACGGGATCCTCTACAACGACATCCACGCCGCCTACCAGAACGCGCTGCGCTGGCACGTCCAGGGCACCACGGCGAACGGCGACTGCGCGCGGAACATCCTCAACGCGTGGTCCGCCACGCTCACCAGCGTCAGCGGCAACGCAGACCGGTTCCTGGCGGCCGGCATCTACGGGTACCAGTTCGCGAACGTCGCGGAGCTGATGCGGGACTACCCGGGCTTCGACCTGGCCCGGTTCAAGACCATGATGCTGAACGTCTTCTACCCGATGAACAACTCGTTCCTCACCAACCACAACGACGCCTGTATCACGAACTACTGGGCCAACTGGGACCTGTGCAGCATGAACTCGGTGCTTGCCATCGGCATCCTCTGCGACGACGCCGCGAAGTACGACCAGGCCGTCAACTACTTCAAGAACGGCGCCGGCAACGGCTCGATCGCGCACGCGGTGCCGTTCGTGTACGACGACCAGGGCCTCGCGCAGTGGCAGGAGTCCGGCCGCGACCAGGGTCACACGATGATGGGCATGGGCCAGATGGGCGCGTTCTGCGAGATGGCCTGGAACCAGGGCGACGACCTGTACGGGTACGACAACAACCGCTTCCTGAAGGCCGCGCAGTACGTCGCGAAGTACAACCTGGGCGAGGACGTGCCGTTCACGAAGTACACCTGGGGAACCGGGCAGAACTGCGCGTACCAGGAGCACACGGTGATCTCCAGCGCGAGCCGCGGGCAGCTGCGGCCGGTCTGGGAGATCCTGCACTACCACTACACGCGCCGCAAGAACCTCTCGGTGCCGTACATCTCGGCGATGGCCGCCCAGGTCCGTCCCGAGGGCGGCGGCGGCGACTACGGCTCGACCAGCGGCGGGTTCGACCAGACGGGCTTCGGAACGCTCGCCTACGCCAAGTAGAACCAGCAGTGGCCCGGCCGATCACGGCCGGGCCACTGTTCTGTCTCACGCCAAGGACACGTTGTCGAAGACCGCGGTGCTCAGCACGAACGGGTCTCCCGAGACGACCGCGAGACCGGCGTAGTACGGCGCCGCACCGAACGTCGGGATCTCCCCCGGTACGCCGACCGCCGACCACGTCACGCCGTCCGCAGACACCTCGGCCGCAAAGACGTTCCCGGTACGCCGCAGCCGCAGCCAAGTCGCCGTACCGCTGCCGGTCGTGGTCACCAGGCCGGTCGCGACCCGCAGCCGCTGGACGAACTGCGGCGTACCGCCGGCGTCCAGCACCACCCCGGACAGCTGGTCGAACGGCGACAGCGACTTGGCCATCAGCAAGCCCAGGCGACCCGGCCCCTGACGGCTCACCAGCCGCGCCGTCAGCGTCGCGTCGCCGGACACCGGGAGCCGGGCGAACTGCGCGGTCATCCCCTGCCCGATCACGTTCAGGTCGGAGCCGGCGCCGCGGACGGTGAAGCGGCCGTCGTAGCTGGTGATCCCGGGCGTCCGGATCGCGACGGCGCTGAAGCTGCCGAGCTGACGCTCGTCCAGCACGTAGTCGCCGATGTCGCCGTACTGCCACGGCGCCGGCGGCGGGGTGGTGATCGTCAGCGTCAGCTCGGCTTCGCAGACCCCGGCACCGTTGCGCGCGGAGACCTTCAGCCGCACCGTGCCCGCACGACGCGGCACACCGCTGATCACGCCGGTCGTCCGGTCCACGACCAAGCCGTCCGGCAGACCCCGCACGGCGAAGCTGACCGGATTGTTGCTCGCCGCAACGCGATAGCGGAAGTCCGCACCGACGTTGGCGTACGCGATGGTCGCACTGGTGATCGCTGGAGCGACTGCGAGAGGCATGGTCAGCGTGAGCTTGGGCGAGTCCGGACCGCTCCCCGCGGCGTTGGTCTTCGCCACCACGTAGTCGTACGTCTGCCCCGGCACCGCCGACACGTCCCGGTGCCGCGTCTCCACCCCGAACCCGACCGCCTGCACCCCCGTCGCAATCACGCGATAAGCCCCACCACCCTGCCGCCGCTTCACGGTGTACGTCGCCGCAACATCCAGGTCGGACCACGCCAGCTGACCGTCCACAGCCCGCAAGTCACCCACCACAGGTCCGGGCTTGGCCCCCACAAGATCTCCAACAGTCACGTTGTCGAACGCCGCCGTGGTCGACTCGGCGTACGGCTGGTCGACGCCGAGCGCCGAGCAGACCGCCAGGCCGGCGTACACGTCCCGGCCCAGGTTCACGCGGGACGACCCGACCTGCGTCCACGTGCTCCCGTCCGGCGAGATCAGCCCGGTGAGCGTGTCGCCGCGGCGGATCAGCCGGACCCAGTACGGCCGGCGCAGGCGGTACCCGTCGCTCGCGGCCTCGACGTACGGCGGTGGGAGCGGGGTCGCGGAGTCCGGCAGGGTGCCGAGGTTCGAGATCGGGAAGCCTGCCGCGGTTGTGATGCACTCCTGCTGCGTCGGCGGTACGACGGTGCTCCCGGTCGCCGAGGTGCCGCCGCCCGACCGCACCGTCCACACCCCGCTCCAGGTGTGCAGCGGCAGCCCCTTGATCAGCATCGACGCATGTGCCGACGAGGCCGACAGGCTCTGCCGCAGCATCACGCCGACGGTCGCGTACTGCGAACTCACCGGATACACCACCCGCGCCGTAATCACCCCGTCGCCTCGCAGCGGCACGTACACGAACCGGAAGCTGTCCTCCGTCCCGCCGATCTCCACCCCACCCGCCTCGACGGTGAACGTCTCCCCGTCGTACGCCGTAGCGCCCGGTACCGCCACCCGCCCGACGTCACGGCTCTGCCAGGGATCGACCCGTGCCACCGTCACCGGCAACGACAGCGCGCTCGCACCGACCGCGTTCACGGCCCGCACCTGATACGACCCGTGCGAGGACCGGTCCATCCACGACGTGGATCGGATGCCCGAAGCAACAACCTTGCCGTCGCGGACGATCGTGTAGCTGCTCGCCGCCGCCCCGCTCGGAGGCTCGACCGACCCCGCCCAACTCACCACGACTCCGCCGTCGGTAGCCCGAGCCGTCAACCCACCAGGCGTGCCAGGCGGCGACGCCAGAGCCGCGGCGCCAGGCTCGCGAGCCTGCGTGAACGTCCCCCACGCCGGATGGTCGTCACTGTTGCCCTCGACCACCCGCGCCCCGGCCCGGAACAGCACCCGCTCGACGTTCGGCGCATTCAGCCCCCGCCGACTCACGTAATGCGCATAAGCCAACTCGTAGATCGGCTGGAACGCCCCACGATTGATCGGCGAGATCACCGTCTTGAGGTACTTCCCGGTCCGGTCCAGGTCCACGTCGAACGGCACCGAGTCGCCCAGGTTGTACGCCGCCGTGTACTCGAACCCGCGCAGGATCCGGTCGTCGAGGTGCCCGAACAGGTCGATCCCCTGGTTCCACGCGACCGCCGCGCAGTTCGCGAGCAGCCCGAGCGCGAGCTGCGCGTACGACTGCGACCGCCCGCTCTCCTGCCCCTGCCCGGTCGCCGACACCACGATGTGCTCGATCCGCCCGTTCCCCGCGCCGGCCACGGCGTACCGGACGGCGTCCTCCAGCATCACCCGGTCCTCGCAGAACACCGCGATCGCGAGGATCGACTGCAGCGCCGCGAGATCCCAGTTGCCGTTGGCGAACAACGCGTTCCCGGAGATCGCCGGGTACCACACCGTCCGGAACGACTCCCCGCACCGTCGGACCGCGTCCGGCGCCCACCCGTCGTACCCGCGCAGGATCTCGGCGGCGTTGACGAACTTGAACGCCTGCAGGCCGACGCCGAGCTGCCCGTCCGCGCCGGTGATCGCGGTCAGGCTGTCCGCCCAGGCGTCGAGGATGTCCCGCGCCTTGGCGGCGTACCGCGTGTCACCGGTCGCCGCCCACATCAACGCGTTCTGGTACGCCGCACCGGAGTCGCTGACCGCCTCGGCCATGTAGTTGGACGGCCCGCGCCCCCACGAGGTGATCTGCCCGACGTTCCGGATCACATAGTCGTACGACGACCTGTTGTTGGCCGCCATCGCCCGGAACCCGTCGTACACCGGGCTGATCTGCCCGGAAACGCACGTCCGCATCCGTTCCAGATCGTCGGCGTCGTGCAGCACGCCGGGATGCCTGAAGATCAACGGTGTCGCGGTCGTCGCGGCGGCGGGTCCGATCTGACTCGCCAGCGCAGCACCTCCGGAGGCGATCAGCAGGGTGCGGCGGCTGAATTCGGTCATTCGAGCTCCTCTCACGAGTGGAGGGCGGTCAACCAGCTCTCCACGAGGTTGACGAACTGCCGCGGGCGCTCGTGGTGCAGGAAGTGTCCGCAGCCGTTCCACAGCACGATTCGTGATCCGTACGGCAACGACAGCCCGATGTCCCAGGCCGCCATCGACGGGACGGATCGCAAGGTCAGCAAAGGGTGCGCGAGGCCGGCCAACCGGACGGCCGCCGCCGGACGGGCACCGAAGGCACCGGGGTCCGTGTACATGCCCGCGTAGCTGGCTGCCAGGACATGTCCCGGCGTCGCGAGCAGCTGGTCCCGGACCGCACCCGCGGGCAGTCCCAGTTGCCGGACGGCCGCGGCGGCGCCGTCACGACGCAGCGCGGCAAGGCGTTCCGCGAACGTCGCCGCCTCGGCCGCGTCCGCGCCGTACGCCGGATCCACGGCGACGACCGCCGACACCAGCTCCGGGTACTCGAGGCCCAGCTGTACGACGATCTGCCCGCCCATCGAGTGGCCGACGGCAACGACCGGGCCGGTCTGCAGCCGTTCGACAACAGCCGCCAGGTCATGCGCGTAGTCCGCCGGCCGGTACCCGTTCCGCAGTACCGGAGAGCGTCCGTGGCCGCGGAGGTCGACCGTGACGACCCGGTGCCGTCCGAAGTCCAGGCCGTCCCAGGAGCGGGCGTCGCCGCCCCAGCCGTGGACCAGCAGCAAGGGCTCGCCGGCACCGGTGTCCTGCACCCGGAGCGGCACCCCGGCTTCGACAATCGCCGTCATGGATGGCAGCATAGTTAACGTTTTCTACGCGGTGCAGGGGCAGAAAATTTCGAGCGGAACAGGAGTTCCCGCGTGGCCAGAGCGATCGCCGGGGGCCGCCCGACGGTGAAGGACGTCGCGGTCGCCGCCGGTGTCAGCGCGACCACCGTGTCGCGCGTACTCGCCGGCAACTATCCGGTCAGCGCCTCGACGCGCAAGCGCGTACTCCGGGCCGTGCAGGACCTGGACTTCGTGATCAACGCGCAGGCCCGCGCTCTGGTCGGCGGCTCGACGCGGACCGTAGCGTTCGTCGTCCGTGACCTAGTCGGCCCGCTGTTCGCGTACATCGGGCAGGGCGTCGAACAGCAGGCGACCGCCGAGGGCCGGGTCTGCCTGGTCTGCACCCATCACGGCGACGCCGACCGCGAGCTCGAGCTGATCGAGCTGATGCGCGAACAGCAGGCCGAGGCGGTCGTGCTGGTCGGCGGCGGCCTGCGTACGCCGGAACACGTCGAGCGGATGGCCCAGATCGCCCGCTCGCTGGAGCGCGTCGGATCCCGGCTGGTGCTCTGCGGCCGCCCGCCGATCGGTGCGGACGCCCCGGCGACCGTCGTCGAGTACGACAACGAGGGCGGCGCGTTCGCCGTGACGGACTACCTGATCTCGCTCGGCCATCGGCGGATCGCCTTCATCGGCGCGGCCGAACCGAACCACACCACCACCAGCGCGCGCTTCGAGGGCTTCGCCCGCGCGCATCGCACGCACGGCCTGGACGTCGACGACAGCCTGGTCGTCGGCGGCACGTTCGACCGCGAGTCCGGCTACCGGCAGACCAGGGCGCTGCTCGCCCGCGACACCGGGACGACCGCGATCCTCGGCATCACCGACATGGTCGCGAGCGGCATCCTCGCCGCACTCCGCGAGGCGGGGCTGCGGGTCCCGGAGGACATCTCGGTCGCCGGGTACGACGACATCCCGCTGAGCGCGGACCTCAGCCCGGCGCTGACCACCGTGCACATCCCCCACGAGGAGCTCGGGCGCGCCGCCGTACGGCTGGCGCTGCACCGCGACGAGTACGCGCTGGACCAGCATCTGATGCTCGGCACGCACGTGGTGATCCGGGACTCGACCGCTCCGCCCAAGGAGAACGATGCCGCCTAGGCGCAAGACCACGAACTCGCCGACCCTGGCCGATGTCGCCGCGCACGCGGGCGTCTCCCCGGCCACTGTTTCGCGCGTGCTGGCCGGCAACTACCCGGTGTCCCGGTCGGCGAACCAGCGCGTGATGCGGTCGATCCGCGAGCTCAACTACGCCGCCAACACGCACGCGCGGGCGCTGGCCGGCGTGCAGTCGAAGACGATCGCGTTCATCCTCGCCGACGTCCGCGGGCAGTCGTTCGCGGACGCTGCGCACGGCGTCGAGCAGGAGGCGTCCCGCCGCGGCTGGCTCAGCCTGATCGGCACCAGCCAGGGCGATTCGGCCCGGGAACTCGCGCTGGTCCAGCTGATGCGGGAGCAACGCGCCGGCGCGGTCATCCTGATCGGTGGCGTCACCAACGAATCCGCGGAGGACCGCGCCCGGATGACCGAGCTGGCCCGGTCGCTGCACGCGTCCGGATCACTGCTCGTCCTGTGCGGGCGCCCGGCGCTCGGCGACGACGTACCGACGGCTGTCATCGAGTACGACAACGAGCAGGGCGCGTACGCGATGACCAGCCACCTGCTGTCGCAGGGGCACCGCCGGATCCTGTTCCTGGCCGGGCCCGAGCGGCAGAGCACGAGCATGCAGCGGCTGGCGGGTCACCGCCGGGCGCTCCGCGACTTCGGCGTACCGGACGACGGGACGCTGGTCGAGCACGGCGTCTTCACCCGCGCGTCCGGCTACCAGCTGAGCAAGAACCGGCTGGTCGCGGGCCAGGACTTCACCGCGGTCTTCGCGGCCACCGACGTCGTCGCCGCCGGCGTGTACGCGGCCGCGGCCGAGTTCGGCCTCGCCGTCCCCGACGACCTCTCGGTGGTCGGGTACGACGACGTCGAGCTGGCCCAGGACCTACGGCCGCGGCTGACCACGGTGCACGTCCCGTACGAAGAGCTCGGCCGAACCGCCGCGCGGATCGCGCTGGACTCCCGGCACCAGCAGCCCGGCTGGACCGGCGACCACCGGCTCTTCACAACCCACGTGGTCGTCCGCAGCTCGGTCAGCCGGCGCGGCTGAGGTACGTCCCGTCGAGGACCGCCGCCAGTACCTCGGGGATCGAAACCCCGGAATCCACCGCCACACAAGGGATGTCGTACGCCGCGAGGTACGCCAACTGGGTGTCGGTGAATTCCACGTCGAGGCCGACGACCCCGCGCGTACCGCGGGCGAACAGCCGTTCCAGCCAGAGCCGGGGCACCGGCTCGCCGCCGTTCACCGTGGTGACGACGAGCGCCAGCCCCGGCTCCCGGGCGGCGTCGGCCAGGCCGGCGAGTACGTCGCCGGCCCGGCCGCTGCTCTGACTGGCGACCACGACGTCGACGAGCGCGGACTCCTCGCGCCGGTCGTGGTCCATCGGGTACCCGGCGCGCCGCAGTACCTCGCGCACGCGGGTCCGGGTCGCGGGTGCCACGTCCGGGTAGGCCCGCAGTACCTTCGACACCGTCGAGATCGACACACCGGCCTCGCGGGCGACCACCGCCAGCTTCCTCCGTGGGGCGGACATCGGGGTCACTGTCCCTTGAGGTACGCGTCCGCCTGCTTCTGCATCTCCGCCTGAAGGTCGTTCAGCCCTGCCTTCTCGACCGCCTTCTTCAGCGTGTCCAGCCCCTTGTCGACGTCGACCGCGCCGATCCACAGCGGGTTGCCGTACTGCGTCATCGCAGCTGCGACCTGGCTGTCCTGCCGCTTCACCGGCGTCACGTCCGGGACGAACGACGCGTACGGGTCGAGGGTGAAGTTGTCGTAGCTCTGCGCCCACTCGAACCAGGCGTCCTCGGTCGGCGTGATGTCCTTGATCTTCAGCTCGAGCTTCTGCCGCCAGCACAGCGCGAACCCCGGGAAGCCGTACTGGGTGAGCTGCTCGAACTTGTCGGTGCCGACCGGTTTCCAGTCCTTGCCCTCGACGCCGTAGCTGATCAGGTCGTGGTTCGCCTTGATCGAGACCCAGTCCTCCAGCTGCATCGCCCGCTCGTTGCTCTGGCCCTTGACGTTCAGTACGACGAAGTTGTCCGCCTGGAACGTCTGGTTCGGCTTCGCGGCCTTCCCACCACGCAGCGGTACGACGTTCGCGATCTGCGCGGCCGGTACCGCCTTGCGCAGCGGGGCCAGCGACTGTGAGGAGAGGCCGTCCGTCATCGCCCACCGGGTCGCGATGCGGCCGGCCTCGAACTGCGACCCGATCGTGCTCGAGTCGACGTTCAGCGCGTCCTTGTTGATGATGCCGTCCAGGTAGTACTGACGGACCTTGCGGAGCGCATCCAGTACGCCGGGCGCCTCCCAGAACGGGATCGGGTGCGCCGAACCGGTGCTCTTGCCGTCCTGCGCCAGGAAGAACGGGAACGAGCCGCCGCTGAAGGTCTGCACGCTGACGTGCGGGTTCTCCCAGTCATGCTGGTTCAGCCAGCCGACCGGCGCGAACGCGACCAGCAGCTTCGGCATGTTCGAGGAGATCCCGACCGGCGTGATCTTCGCCTTCTGCTTGACGTCGTACCAGTACTTCTCCAGCTGGTCGAACGTCGTGATGTCGCCGAGCCCGTACTGCTCGGCGAGGTCCTGGCGGACCGTGAAGTGGTGGAACCGGGCGGCCGAGTTCACCTGTGGGATCCCGTACAGCTTGCCGGACCACTTGTTCTGCTCGAGCAGCTGCGGAGCCAGGTTCTTGCTCAGGTTCGGGTACTTCGGGATCAGGTCGTCGACCGGGACCAGCGACTTGCTCGCGACCAGCTGGATCATGTTCAGCCAGCGGGCCTGCAGTGCGGTGTCGAACGTCTCGCCGGCGGTGAACTTGAGCAGCGTCTGCTGCTGGTAGTTCGACCACGCGGTGAACTGCGGCGCGATCGTGAAGCCCAGGTCCTTCTTGAGCTTCTCGTTGACCTTGGCGAGTACTGCGTCCCAGCCGGCCGGGGCGTCGCCGGGGAGCAGCAGTGCGAGGGTGTCGGCGGACTTGCCGGAACCGCCGGTCGACGATCCGCCGCAGGCGCTGAGGCCGAACGCGGCTGCGAGGGACAGGCCGCCGCCGGCGGCCAAGAAGCCGCGCCTGCTGAGGCCGGCTGGGGGTGTGGCGGGCACGATGCCTCCTGATGATTACGGGCGTCAGCCTTTGGTGGCGCCCAGCGTGATGCCTTTGACGAAATAGCGCTGCGCGAACGGGTACGCGAGCAGGATCGGGCCGATGGTGACGACCGTGAGCGCGAGCCGGAGCTGGTAGACCGGCGTCGTCTGCTGGGCCGCTGTCGGCAGCATCTGCGAGAACGACACGTTCGAGATCAGGTTCTGCAGCAACAGCGGGAGTGGGTACTTGTGCACGTCGGACATGAACAGCAGCGCGGTGAACCACTCGTTCCAGTAGTGCACCGCGTAGAACAGGCCGACGACGGCCAGGATCGGCTTGGACAACGGCAGCCCGATCCGGAAGAAGATCGCCATCTCGCCGGCGCCGTCGACCCGGGCCGAGTCGAGGATCTCCTCGGGCAGCTGGCGGAACGCCGACACCTGGATGAACACCAGGAAAGGGGCCACCAGCAACGGCAGGATCACCGCGAAGTAGCTGTTCTGCAGTTTCAGGTACTGCGTGACCAGCAGGTAGAGCGGGACGAGTCCGCCGCTGAACAGCATCGGGATGTACGCGAAGACCGCGAGCGGCCGGCTGACGTACGGGAGCCGGCGGGCGATCACCCAGCTCAGGCCGGACGTGAAGCTCAGCGCGAGCGCCGTACCGACGAGCGTGATGAACACGCTGGCGACGTACGCACTGACCAGGGTCGGGCCGGTGAAGATGAGCTTGTAGGCGGCTGTCGAGAACGGGTGCGGGATGAGGCTGTAGCCCTTCACCGCAAGGGTTTGCTCGTCGGTGAACGAGCCGGACAAGATCACCCAGAACGGGATCAGGCACGCGATCATGAACAGACCGACACCGACGATGCTGATCAGGGTGAACGGCTCCAGGCCGCCGGTCCTGCGGGTCTTCGCCCGGGCAGCCGGCTTCGCGAGGGTCATCGTGGTCACAGCAGGCTCGTCTCCTTGGAGTACCGGCGCTGGATGAGCACCGCGGCCGACACCAGCACGAAACCGACCACCGACTGGAACAGGCCGATCGCGGCGGTGGTGCCGAAGTCGCCGATCTGACGCAGCGACCGGAACACGTAGGTGTCGATCACGTCGGTGGTCGGGAACAGCGTCCCGTTGTCGCCGACGATCGCGTAGATCGTGCCGAAGTCGCCGTAGAAGATCCGGCCGACACCCAGCACCAGCAGCACCGCGGCCGTCGGCTTGAGCAGTGGAAGGGTGATGCGGAGCGCCATCTGCGCGCGGCTCGCGCCGTCGATCTGGCCGGCCTCGTAGACGTCCTCCGGGATCGAGGTGATCGCGGCCAGGAAGATCACGCTCATGTAGCCGCCGAGCTGCCAGACCTTGACGAACGTGAGGATCCACGGCCACGGGCCGGGCTCGGTGTACCAGCTGACCGTCGGCAGCCCGAACCCGGCGAGCGCGTCGTTGACGACCCCACCGGAGCCGTTCGGCCCGGACAGCAGCACTTGCAGCATGATCGCGATCACGACCGGCGAGACGAAGTACGGGAAGAAGATCGTCGACTGCGCCGCGCGCTTGAAGAACCGGCCGCGGATCTCGTTCAGCATGAGCGCGAGCGTCACGCCGGCCGCCAGGGTCGCCGCCAGGAACAGGACGTTCAGCACGATCGTGTTGAGCAGGATCCGCTGGGCGTCGCCGGAGCTGAAGAAGTACCGGAAGTTCGCCAGGCCGTTCCAGGGGCTGCCGAAGATGCCCTTGCTGATGTCGAACTCCTTGAACGCCACCACCAGACCGGCCAGCGGGGCGTAGCTGAACACCAGGAAGAACACCACGGCGGGGACGGCCAGCACCCCCAGCCAGAGGCCTGAGCGGACGGTTCGGTTGGTCATGTCGTGGAGCTCCTTTGGAAAGCGCTTTCTATCTGCCGTGAAGGTAGCGCTGCGGATTTTGGCTGTCAAGGCCGAGGATCCGGACGGCAAACGTTGTCTTTGTGGTCAGGCGGCGCGGTCAAGATCTGTCGCGGTGATGCCGAAGCGCAGGGGTTCGCCGTTCAGCAGGCGCTCGAGTTCGCCGGTAACGCAACCGCCGAGACGGGCGAGTTCGTTGCCGTGCGAGCCGGCGATGTGCGGCGTGACGAAGGCGTTCGGGAGCGTGAAGAGCGGCGAGTCCGCGGGCAGCGGCTCGGGGTCGGTGACGTCGAGTACGGCGCTGATCCGGCCGGAGCTCAGCTCGTCGATCAGCGCCTCGGTGTCGACGATCGGACCGCGGGCGGTGTTGATCAGCGTCGTACCGTCCCGGAGCAGGGCCAGCTCCGCGGAGCCGAGCATTTGCTGGGTTTCCGCGGTCATCGGGGCGTGCACGCTGACGATGTCGCTGGTCCTCAGCAGGGTCTCGAGGTCAACCGACGGGACGTCGGTGGCGTACGGGTCGTACACCTGGACGTGGAACCCGAACGGCCGTAGCAGGTCGAGCACCTGGCGGCCGATCCGGGAGGCGCCGATCAGTCCGACCGTACGGCCGTGGTTGCCGACGCCGGGGTGGATGTAGCCGAGCTCGAACGTGCGCTCGCGCCGGTACCGTTCACGCAGGTCGAAGGCGCCTTTGCCGGCCAGCAGGATCGCGCCGAGGGTGAACTCCGCGACCGGTACGGCGTTCGCGTCCGCGGCCGACGAGACCGCGATGCCGCGCTCCCAGACCTCGCGGCTCAGGTGTCCCTTCACGCTCCCGGCGGCATGCAGGACGGCACGCAACTTCGGCGCCGCCGCCAGGACCTGCCGGTCGACGGCGGGGCAACCCCAGCCGGTGATCAGAATTTCCACACCGGCCAGGCGATCCGGCTCGAACCGCTCGACCGGCCCCTCCAGCCGCACCAGCCTCTCGAGCCGACGCCGAACATCCGGCGGAAACAACAACGGCCAGTGCTCGACCGACAGGGCAACCAACGCCGACGGTTTCTCAGGTGACATGCGGCCAGGCTGACATAGAAAACGTTAACTATCACCAAACCAAAATTTTCGAAAACCCCCACCCGCTACCCCCCACCCGCCCCCAATGCCAAGCTCCCACCCGCCCACCACCGCACCTACCCCACCCCTGACCATCGCTGGAGAGTGTTTGATGGCTCGTATCAGATCGATCGCACTGGCTGTTGTGGCCGTGCTCCTCGCAGTTGCCTGCGTCGCGCCGGTTGCGCATGCCGCGCCTGCCGCCGATCCCCTGCCCGTGCTCACCCCGGTGCGGTCGAGTGCCGGCTTCGTGCACCCGGGGCTGGCGGTGAGTGCGTCCTCGCTCGAGCTCGCCCGTACGCAGACCCGCGCGGGCGTCGAGCCGTGGGCGTCGTACTACGCCGCGATGACCGCCACCACGTACGCCTCGAAGACGTTCAGTTCGCGCAACCAGGGCTCGGTCGTGGACCGGCCGGGGACCGCCGCGTTCAACTCGCAGGGCGTCGAGTCGAAGTTCATCGACGACGCGTTCCGCGCGTACACCCAGGCGATCCTGTACTTCGTCAACGGCGACCCGGTCTACCGCGAGAACGCCCTGAAGCTGATCCGGATCTGGGCCCACATGGACCCGAACGCGTACGTCTACTACCCCGACGCGCACATCCACAGCGGCGCCCCGCTGATGCGGATGCTCGCGGCCGCCGAGATCCTGCGGTACTCGTCCGTCACCGCACCCGCCGCCGACGGCTACGACCTGACCTGGACCGACGGCGACACCGCGGACCTCACCGGCAACCTCATCGTGCCGCTCACCCAGACGTTCCTGTACCGGAACCGCAACTTCATGGGCCAGCACAGCTACTCGCTGATCGGCGCGATCGCCGGCTACGTGTTCACCGACAACCTGCCGCGCTACCGCGAGGCCGTCGAGTGGTTCTCGGTGAACTCGACGAACCCCGACGACGACACCAACGGCGCACTCAGCAAGGTGATGCCGGTGATCTCCAAGGACGACCCGCGGAACCCGTACCACAAGACGTTCGTCCAGCTGCAGGAAATGGGCCGCGACCAGGCGCACGCCTGGGACGACGTGACGATGCTCACCCAGCTCGCCCGTGTCATCGACATCCAGGGCACCAGGCTCGACCCGGTCCACGGCACGGTTTCGACCGCGTCCGACGCCGTCTCGGTATACGCGTTCGGCGGCAACCGGCTGCTCCGCGGCGCCGAGCAGTTCTTCGCGTTCATGCTCGGCAAGACGATCCCGTGGATCGACACCACGCAGCGCGGCGGCGTGCTGTCCCAGGCGTACCGCGGGCGGATCTTCGACCCGACGAACGAGCTCTACACGATCTACCGGCAGCAGCTCGGCCCGGCGATCGCCACGATCGCGCCGAGCATCACCGAGGTCGCGACCAAGCAGGACTCGGGCGCCCAGTTCTACTGGGGTACGTCGCCGTACAACTTCTGGAACAGCAACCCGGACTTCAACCCGGACTCGTGGCTGTCCTTCCCGGCCGCGGTCGCGGGCGCGGCGCCCCCGGTGCAGCACGACGCTCTGGTGCAGGCAGAGACGCGGAGCACGCCACTCACCCCCGGTACGTCGGTGGGCGACGGCTACGTCCGGATGCGCCCGCTCCCCGGCGGTACGACGATCGCCGTACGGACGATGCTGTACGACAACCGCGACGGGTACAGCCCGGTCGGCGTACGGATCCGTACGAACGGGACGGCGACGCTGCAGATCCGGAAGGAGCAGGGCCTCGCGCCGTACTACACGCTGACGCTCCCGGACACGCACGGCGCCTGGAGGTACGTCACGTACGACATGGACACGCGCAAGCTGCGCGGGAGCGCCGGCGGCGATTCGCTCGCGTACTACACGGTGACCGGGTCGCCCGCCGTCACGGTCGACGTCGACGCGATCAACCTGCAGGCGAAGACGCAGCTCACGCCGCCGCAGTTCGCCCAGGGATCCGACGTACGGCTGCTCGCGGTGGCCGGCGAGCCCTTCTCCACAACGCTTTCCGCCACCAACGCGCAGTCGTACAGCGCGACGCTTCCGGCAGGCGCCGCGCTCGACAGCAGCACCGGTACGTTGACCTGGCAGCCGACCGCGGCCCAGGTAGGTGACCACGACACGTTCGTCGTCGCGTCCAACGCGACCACGGACGCCGTACTGCGGGTGCGTCTGTCAGTCAGCGCGACCCGTCAGGACGCCATCGACGCGGCGCTGACCGGCTACGACACAAACACCACGTATGTACGAGCGTCCCAGGCAGCGGTGGACGCGGCGAAGGCGACCGCCGAGACGGCCGCCCCGAGCGCCGACCCGGCCACGTTCTCCGCCGACCTGGTCGCCTTGCAGAGCGCGGTCGCACACCTCGAGAAGCTCACGCCGACGATGAGCGACGACGGCTCCTTCGACTACTGGGGACACGCGACCTCGTCCGCGCTCTCCCAGGTTGCCCTGGGCAACATGCTCGACGGCGACTTCAACACGTACTCCGGGGACCTCCGCGCACCGGCCGTGATCGACTTCGGCATCGGCTTCCGGGTGACCGCGGACGCGTTCGGCCTGCAGGCGCGGTACAACTTCGGCAACCGGACGCAGGGCGCGAACGTGTACGGCTCGAACGACGGCCGGACCTGGACGTTGCTGACGTCGCGGGAGACCACCGACACCTCGAACGAAGGGTTCGCGCTGGAGAAGATCCCGGTGCGGGACGAGGTCAAGGGCCTCGGCTTCCGGTTCCTGAAGCTGCAGGTGGACCACCCCGGCCAGCCGACGGACCCGGCGTACCCGGGGATCTCCAGCTTCAGCGAGTTCCGGATCTACGGGCAGCGGGCGGAGATGAGTACGGCGATGAACGCGGTCTCGCTCTCCTCGTCGGACAGCGACCCGAAGCTCGCGCAGAACGGTGACACCGTGACGCTGACGATGTCGGCCACCGATCCGCTGAGCCGCGTGGAGGCGTCGATCGAAGGCCTCGCCGCCCAGGTCACGCGGACCGACGACCAGCACTGGACGGCGTCGGTCGTACTCCCCGATGACGTCGCGTACGGGCGGGCCTTGCGGTTCAGCGTCGACTACACGACCGCCGCCGGGCAGCCCGGTGCGACGATCGTCGACACCACGGACGGTACGTCGCTGGCGCTGTGGAACACGCGGGTCCGGACGGTGCCGATCCAGCAGAGCTGGGTGACCGCATCGAGCCCGGCGTTCCCCGGCGTCGGCACGCCCGAGGCCAACGGCTGGCGGATGGTTCGACGGCGACCTGACCACCTTCACCGACACCACGACCGGCACCGGCTGGGTCTCCGTCACCCCGCCGAGCGGTACGACGCTGACGTTCGACACGGTCCGCGTCCGCCCGCGCGCCAACCTCCCCGACCGCGCGAACGGCGACCTCGTCCAGGGCTCGACCGACGGCGGCACGACCTGGACGACGCTCGCCACGATCACCGGCATCACCGACGGGAACCAGTGGTACACCTTCCCACTGGCGGCCCGCGCCACCTACCCGCTGCTCCGGATCGCCGACCAGCACGGCGGATTCACCAACCTCGCCGAGGTCCAACTACTGGCCGGCTGAAACGGACCGCCATTGGTACGCCACCGTTCGTGATTGTTCCGGCGACGGTGGGCGACGGAATTGTTACCCCCAGCCGCGACGTCGTGGAATTCGCATCCTTTTTACATTGGTGTTGCCCACGAGTGCGGTTCGGGGGTAATAATCGTTGCGGTTCTTGGCGCGGCGAACTGGGGTCCGCGTCCACGGGGAGGAAACATGAGCGGGGGCTCACGCATGCCTGCCGTCACGGTGGTGGCGCTACTGCCGGCTCACAACGAGGAAGCATCGCTACCCTCCGCACTGGCCGCGTTACGCCAGCAGACAAGGCGTCCTGACCACATCATCGTGATCGCCGACAACTGCACGGACGGCACGGTCGAGGTCGCCCGCGCCCATCAGGTCGAGGTCTACGAGACCGTCGACAACCGGCACAAGAAGGCCGGCGGACTGAACCAGGTCCTCGACCTGCTGCTACCCGGCCTGACCGACGACGACGTCATTCTCGTCCAGGACGCCGACTCGTTTCTCGACCCGGGATTCATTCAGGCGGGTTTGAAGGCGTACGCCGGGAATGTCGGCGGCGTGGGTGGTGTGTTCCGCGGGCGGATCGATTCCGGAACGCGGTGGGGCCGTTTCGTGGAATGGCTGCAGGCGAACGAATACGCCCGGTACGAGCTCGACATCCGCCGGCAGCGCGGCAAGGTGCTGGTGCTCACCGGTACGGCGACGCTGCTGCGGGTCGGCGTACTGCGCGAAGTCGTCCGGGCGCGGGCCGACGGGCGGCTGCCCGGGGAGCCGCAGGTGTACGACACGCGCGTACTCACCGAGGACAACGAGTTGTCGTTCGCGCTGATGAAGCTCGGGTACATCCTGCGGTCGCCGTCCGGCTGCACGCTGACCACCGAGACGATGCAGAGCTGGCGGGCGCTCGCGAACCAGCGGGTCCGGTGGAAGCGCGGCGCGCTGGAGAACCTCTTCGACTACGGCTGGACCCGCGTCACCCGCCCGTACTGGGGCCGCCAGGCGCTCGGGGCGATCGGCGTGCTGATCACCGGCGCGTACCTGTTCTCGCTGGCGTACGGCGCCGTGCACGGGATGCGGGTGCACGGGTTCTGGCTCGGCGTGACGGTCCTGTTCATGGCCGAGCGGGTCGTCACGGTCCGCCGCCGCGGAAAGCTCGCGATGGCGGTGGCGGCGACGCTCGTCGTGGAGATGGTGTACGACATGTTCCTGCAAGGCGTGCAGGCGACCGCCTACCTGCACGCGGCCACCGGACGCGAGAGGAGGTGGTAATTCGTGTACAGCGTGAGTGAACTCGCCTCGACCGGCGCGGCGGCGGCCTTCTGGCTCCCCCTCGCCGGCTTCGCCCTGGTCATGCTCGGCATCGCACTGTGGCGCGCGGCCGGTACGTTCCGGCGCACCACCGACGACCAGTAGGCACTGGTCACCGGACCGGGCGCGGGAGCGGGGACCTTCGCCCGGTCACTAGTGGAAGGCATACTGAAGCCATGCGGGGAGTCGTACGGGGGCTCGGCATCGTCCTGCTGGTCGCGGGCCTCGGAGTGCTCGGCTGGGTCGGCTGGCAGTACTTCGGTACCGGCATCGCCTCGAACCAGCAGATGAACCAGGCCGAGAACTCGCTGCGCAACCAGTGGAAGACACCGGCCACCACCCCCGCCACCGCGGAACCGGCGGCGGGCAAGCCGTTCGTACTGCTCCGGATCCCGAAGTTCGGCGCCGACTGGGTCAAGCCGATCGTCGAAGGCGTCACGGCCGACGACCTCGCCCGCGGCATCGGCCACTATCCCCAGACCCAGCTGCCGGGTCAGCCCGGGAACTTCGCGATCGCCGGCCATCGCGTCACGCACGGCTCGCCGTTCCGCAAGCTGCTCGACCTGGCCAAGGGCGACCAGATCATCGTCGAGACCCAGTCGGCGACCTACACCTACGAGCTCGACGGCTCGCCACGCGACCTCACGGTCGACGCCTCGGCCACCTGGGTCCTCGACCCGGTCCCCGGCCGGAACACAGCCCCCACCCGCTCGATCATCACCCTCACCACCTGCCAGGACCTCTTCCACTCGCCTGACCGCTCAGTAGCCTTCGGCCACCTCGTGAAGGTCGTCAAGAAGCCCTAGGCAGCGAGCAGGCCCTGGACCATCAGGTCGTTGCGGGCGTCCTGGCCGGCGGGGACTGTCGTGTGGACGCCCTCGCGCAGGAGCTGGGTCAGGCGGGACGGTTTGGCGGCCAGGTACTCGGCCCAACGGACGATGTCGAGGTTCGGGTACTTCTTCTCGGCATCGTGCAGCTGGGAGTTGATCCAGGCGCTGTTGCGCTGGTCGGCGACCTGGACGGCCGTGGACTTGGCGATCCGGGAGATCTGGGTGTTCACCCAGACGACCTTGCGGTTGCTGCCCACGATCCGCATCGTGCGGTCGACCTGCGCCGCGAACACCGGCGGGTTGAAGATGTCGTTGGTGCCGGTCGCCATCAGGATCCGGCGCGGCAGACCGTACTTCAGCGCCCAGTTCTCCAGCGCGTCGACGGCCGGCATCGTCGGCCGCCCGGACCAGTTGTGCACCGCGAGGCTGATGCCGCGGCTCAGTAGCTTGCTGGCCAGCGCCTTGCCGTCCTGTACGGCGATGCTGTCACCGAACATGCACACGCCGTCGTGGTCGCGGACGTAGGTGACGGTCGCCGCGGTCGAGATCGAGCGGCTGAGGATCGTCCAGTCCCCCAGCTCACCGGACCCGTACAGGTCGGCGGCGCTCGCGGTCTCGGCTGCTACGACGCCCGCGACGGCGGCCGCGGCCCCCGCCACGAACAGCTGCCGACGGTTCGGTTTGATTGCTCTCAGACTCCCCACAGACAGGAACTGTGGGCTATACCAACTGGTACGCGCAAGTACGGCTATTCGAACGTTATATCCGCACGGTGCGGATTGCAGCTTGTTGCAATCCGCACCCCTCAGATCGCCCTCAGCTGACGGTCAGGATCTTGTTCGCGGTGAACGCCTGCGCATGGTCCCCGTCGGTCGGGAACCACACCCGATAGACGAGTTGCCCACGTACGGCGGGCTTGATCCCGAACGCGTACGCACCGGAGGTGGTCAGCTTCACCGAAGCGATCGACTTCCACGCCCGGTTCACGTACTGCTGCAGGTAGACCGGTTTGCCGTAGTGCGCGGGCGCGACGTACCCGCTGAGCTTGCTGGCCTGCCCGAGCCGGATCGACGCCGGCGCCAGCGTGGCCGAGATCGTCGGCGCGACCTGCACGGTGAGGTCGGCGCTGCGGGTGCCCATCAGGTCCCCGTTGCCTGGGAACGTCATCATGAACACCGACGAGGTCAGCGGCTTGTACGCGTAGCTGACCGCACCGGTCGAGGTCGTCTTCAGCGCCGAGAGCAGCTTGAAGGTCTTCGAGTTCGCCGGCCGGACGTACAGGTTGACGGGCAGCCCGGCGTACGCCTTGTTGTCGATCCGGACCGTGCTGCCGCGCAGCGTGATGGTGCCTCCGTAGTTCAGCGACGCGGCCGTGGTGCTGATCGCGGTCTTCATCCCGAGCAGCTGCGACGCCGCGACCGGGCTGAACTTGCCGCCGCGGTCCTTGGCCCAGGCGCCGTACGTGTACGTCACGCCCTGCGCCAGCCCGGTGTTCCGGTACGCCGCGGCCGTGCCCGAGTACACGAGCGTGCCGGTGGTCGGCGTCGGGACCTGGCTGGTCGAGTTCCGCCGTACGACGATCTGGTCGAGGTCCGGCAGCGCCGGCACCTTCCAGGTCAGGTTGGCGGCCAGGTACGCCCCGCTCGCGTCGAAGGTGAGCTTCGGCGGCGCACCGTCCAACGTCGAGAACACGCTCGTGAACGGCTCGAGATCGGTCCCGCCGGCCTCTTGGACCCCGCTCACGGAGATCCGGTACGGCGTGTTGTCGAGCAGCGGCGCCGACGGCGTCAGCACGGCCAGCTTGTTCGCCGCGTCGTACGAGACCGTGGCGGCGATCGTCGCGCCGGACTTGCCGTGCAGCAGCCGGACCGTCGACGCGTTGACGCTGCTCGCGACGACGTCCCGCGCGAACGTGACGCTCGGCCGCGTGTCGAGGCCCTGCCCGCTCGCGAGGTCCGGCGGCGACACGTCCCGCACCGGGTAGTCGACGCCGGGCTTGGTGCTGCCGGTGTCGGTGTCCTCGACGCTCAGCGTGTACGGGCGCGTGTCGCGGGAGCCGTTCGCGTTCCGGACCGCGATGAAGGTGCTGCCGGCCGGCACACTCACCGTGGTCGCCGCGGTCAGCGGCCCCCACTTCGGGCCGCCGGTCGCCGGATCGGTCTCCGGGTACGGCGTGACGACGGACACCAGCGACTTGAGGTTGCCGTCGTACAGGTCGATCCGCGGGCCGAAGTTCAGCGGGTACTTGTCGCCGTTGAACTCCGGGCCGGTCAGCGAGACGCTCAGGTTCCGCGCGGCCGAGCCGACCACCTCGTACCAGTCGGTCTCGCCCTCGGTGCTGATCGTCGTACTGATCGAGCTCGACAGCGGGATCGCGCGCTCCGGGGAGTCGTTCAGGTCGATCGAGCTCATCGGGAAGTCCGCGGCCCAGCGGCCGCCGAGCGCGGCATACGCGTCCAGGATGCCGGCCCCGAAGTACGGGTCGGTGCCGCGCGGGCCGGCGTCCCGCGAGTACGCCTTGAGCCGGGCCTCGAGCTGCGCCGGGGTGAGCGTGGGCCACTTGTTCTTCACCAGCGCGGCGACACCCGCCACGATCGGCGCAGCGCACGACGTACCGCTGCACAGCCAGTACGGCGACTGGCTCAGGTTCCGCGCGCCGGTGGTGACGATGTCCCAGCCCGGCGCGGCGACGTCGACCCAGTCGCCGTACGAGCTGAAGTCGGTCAGCACGCCGCCGGCGTTGGTGGCGCCGACCGCGATCACCTCGGGGTACGCCGCCGGGTACTGCGCGACACTGCTGCCGTCGTTGCCTGAGGCCGCGACCACGACGACGCCCTTGGCGATCGCCCGCTTGACCGCGTCGTGCAGCACCGGGTTGTCGCCGGGGTTCGCGATCGAGATGTTCAGCACGGTGGCGCCGTGCGCGACCGCCCAGTCGATGCCCTCGACCAGGTCCAGGTCGTTGGCGACCCCGTTGGCCCCGGCCACCTTGACCGGCATCACCTTCGAGCTCCAGCCGACGCCCGCGACCCCGGCGCCGTTGTTCGCGCCGGCCGCGATAATGCCGGCCACCATCGTGCCGTGGCCGTTGTCGTCGACCGGGTTCGGCCGGGTGGTGGAGACCGCGTTGTACCCGGCGACCAGGTGCCCGGCGAGGTCCGGGTGGCCGGCGTCGATGCCGGTGTCGAGGACCGCGACGATCTGGCTGCCGGTGGACTTCGAGACGTCCCACGCCTGCGGCACGCGGACGGTGTTCAGGTACGCCGCCTGGCTGGACGCGTAGTACGGGTCGTTCGGGACCGCGGCGACCTGGCGCCGGAAGTTCAGCGAGGCGAACTCGACCGCCGGGTCTGCCTTAACCTTCTTCAGCAGGTCTCGCGCGGGCAGGTCGCCCTTGACCTTGAGGACGTCGCCGGCCGTCTCCTCGGCGGTCCCGGCCTTCGCCGCTGCCGCCCTCCGCGCCGACGCGGTGGCCTTCGACTTGAACTTGACCAGCACCACGTTCGGCTCGACGTCCGCCGCGGACGCACCGTGCCGCGCGAACCCGGGCCGGTACGGACCCGGCTCCGCCGCCGATCCGGAGGATCCGGTCAACGCGACCAGCGAACCAGCCACCAACACCGCCACCAACACCGCCGGCAGCCCCCACCGCAGCAGCTCAACAGGACGAACCGACACAACGCCCCCAGGTCTGAGAGTTACGAACGCGGGGAGTATGTCAGAGGTCTGCTCCGGAATCCTCCTCGCCGGGATGTCAATACCTGCAACACGCGGTGGAGTGGCGCGCCGCCGGTGCCGCACCGACTCTGTTCACGTAAACATTCCTGGTGGCAACCGAGGAGCAGATGTGCACAGGACTCGGATGGTGATTGGTGCGCTGCTGGCCGCGCTCGGCCTCAGCTTGTTGGTGGTGCCGACGAGCACCGCGACCGCGGGCGGCTCCTTCCGGCCCGGTCAGCCGTGGCTGGACACGAGCGGGAAGGTGATCCAGGCGCACGGCGGCCAGGTCGTCACCGCGAAGGACGAGGACGGCCGGCGGATCTACTACTGGTACGGCGAGGATCGCAGCAACGGGTACTACAACAGCCCCGGCGTACACCTGTACTCGTCGTACGACCTCTACAACTGGAAGGACGAGGGGCTCGCGCTGCGGGCGATGAGCTCGGTCGACCAGTTCGACAACGACAAGTACTTCGCGAAGCTCTACAAGCACTACACGCCCACGCAGAAGGAGGTCGTCTGGCGCGACCTGTCGACGAACAACGTCCGTACCGACGGATGGGCGACCTCGTCGATCCTCGAGCGGCCGAAGGTCATCTACAACAGGTCCACCGGCAAGTGGGTGATGTGGGTGCACTCCGACGGGCCGTCGTCCCCGACGAGTACGTCGAACTACGCGCGGTCCGAGGCGGGCGTCGCGATCGCGGACTCGCCGAAGGGCCCGTTCCGGTGGATCGACTCGTACCGGCTCGACCACGTGCCGAGCGACTCGGTGCCGTGGTGCGGCAGCGGGTCCTCGTTCGACCCGGCCGGCGGGATGGCGCGGGACATGAACCTGTTCGTGGACGACGACGGTACGGCGTACATCATCTACTCGTCCGAGGAGAACCGGACGATGTACATCTCCAAGCTGAACCCGTCGTACACGTATCTGTCCGCGGCGCCCGACCAGGCCGTGCAGGGCAAGGACTTCACCCGGACGCTCGTGTGCAACCAGCGGGAGGCGCCCGCGATGTTCAAGTCCGAGGGCACGTACTACCTGCTCACGTCCGGCGCGACCGGGTGGGACCCGAACCCGCTGCACTACGCGACCTCGCAGAACATCCTCGGGCAGTTCACCGACCGCGGTGTACCGATCACCGGGGCCGGTGCGGCGACGACGTACGGGTCGCAGAGTACGAACGTGATCACGGTCGATGCCAAGCAGAACGAGTTCCTGTTCATGGGGGACCGGTGGACGCCGAGCGACCTGGCGAACGCGCCGTACGTGTGGATGCCGATGAGCTTCGGTGAGGGCGGTTCGCTGACGGTCGGGCCGGACAGCGAGTGGTCGTTGGGCGACCTCACGCCGTACGCGCGGTGGACCGTTTCGAGCACGATCCCGGATCACGTGTGGCTGAACGACACCAGCAGCCTGCCGTCCGAGGTCACCGTGACGACCGCTCGCGGATCCCAGCAGCTGCCGGTCACCTGGGACCCGGCCAGCGTCGCGCAGGCGGGGCCAGCGAGCCTGCGTGGCACCTTGTCGGACGGCCGGACCTTCACCCGCTCGATCGTCGTCATACCGCATGGTTTGCGGTACGCCGTGAACGCCGGCGGCATCGCCACGCCCGACTGGACCACGGTCGCCACGGCCGGCGGGCCGCTCCTCAACTCGTCGCCGGAGCAACCGCTCGGCACCGACCCGACCACCGGCACCACCTGGGGCTACACCGGCTCGAGCGCCCCGTCCGGGACCGGCGACCTCTACACCACCCTCCGGTACGCCAAGAACCACGAGCCCCTCGTCTATACCTTCGGCGGCCTCGAACCCGGCACGTACACGGTCCACGCCGGCTACTACGACCCCTGGCCCTGGGCCAACCGAGCCGCCCAGGTAACCATCAACAACACCGTCGTCGACCCCCAACGCCTCTTCACAGCCACCCCCACCACCGCCGCCTACACCGACATCCCCGTCGATGCCAACGGCAACATCACCGTATCGATCACCCCCACCCGCTCCCCCGACATCCAGATCAGCTGGCTCATGATCGCCCGCAACAACTGACAACCGCCCCTCGCTCCGCTCGGGTCGGGGGGTGGAGTGGGGCCCAGCTACTTATATTGATCCCATGTCGAACCAGGCCAAGCCGTCGCGTCGCGGAGTCAAGGGGCATCCCAAGTCGGGGCCCTCGATCGGTGATGTGGCGCGCTTGGCCGGGGTGTCGGCGCAGACCGTCTCGCGGGTCTCGACCGGCGCCGACCCGGTCCGCCCGGAGACCAAGGAACGCGTCCTCGACGCGATGCGCGAGCTCGGCTACACCCCGAACCACGCCGCCCGCGCCCTCCGCCGCGGCAACTTCCGGTCGATCGGGCTGATCGCGCACAAGGTCATCCGCACCGGCGAATCGAAAACCATCGAGGCCGTCATCGAGGCCGCCCGCCGCGAGGGCTACTCGGTCAGCCTCGTCGACGTGGAGACCCCGTCCTCCAGCGACGTCAGCGACGCGGTCCAGCAACTGAACCACCAGGCGATCGACGGCCTGATCATCATCCGCGCCGAGACCGCCACCCCGACCGCGCTCGCCCTCCCGCCGACACTCCCGGTCGCCGTTTCGGACTCCCGGTTCATCGGCCACCACCCGGCGATCGGCGCGGACCAGGTCGGCGGCAGCAAGGCCGCCGTACAACACCTCCTCGACCTCGGCCACAAGACCGTCCACCACCTCGCCGGCCCGGACGACTCCGGCCCCGCGGACCTCCGCGCGACCGCCTGGCGCCAGACCCTCGAGGAGAACGGCCGCAAGGTCCCCGCGATCCTCCGCGGCGGCTGGTCCGCGGACTCAGGGTACGAGCTCGGCAAGGTGCTCGCCAAACGCAAGGACGTCACCGCCGTCTTCGCCGCGAACGACGAGATGGCGTGCGGACTGATCCACGCGCTGCACGAGGCCGGCCGCGCCGTACCGCAGGATGTGAGCGTCGTCGGCTTCGACGACATCGACCTGGCCGAACACTTCTGGCCGCCGCTCACCACGGTCCGCCAGCAGTTCCAGCAGATCGGCAACGAGCTGGTCGAGCTGATCCTCCGGCAGCTCCGGCAACGCGCCCCGCTGACCGACTTCCACGGCACGGTCGCCGCACCGCTGATCGTCCGCGAGAGCACCACCGCGCCCCGCAAGCGCCGCTGACCGATCCCGCTGACTCATAGGTCACACCCCTCTGGACATGTTCACGTAAACAAGCTAACGTCCGGCACAGATGTTTGCGTAAACAGAAACAAACAGAAACGGAGGTCGACGGACATGGCGGAGTCCGTGGCCCAACGGCTGGCGATCGCCCCCGCGACCCGGCGGAAGCGGGTCTTCAAGGACGGCAAGGGCTGGCTGTTCGTCGGCCCGTTCCTGGCCGTCTTCGCGGTCACCTTCCTGGCCCCGATCGGATACGCGATCTACCTCAGCCTGTTCCGCGAGCAGGCGTTCTTCGGCGGCCGTACGTTCGTTGGCCTGTCCAACTACACCGAGGCGCTGCAGGACCCGAAGTTCTGGGAGTCCTTCGGCCGGGTGGCGATCTTCCTGGTCGTCCAGGTGCCGGTGATGCTGCTGCTCGCGCTGCTCGCGGCGCTCGCGATCGACAGCGCCCGCCTGCACGCGGCCGGCTTCTTCCGGATCGTGATCTTCCTGCCGTACGCCGTACCCGGCGTGGTCGCCGTCCTGATGTGGGGCTACATCTACGGCGACAACTTCGGCCTCGCGGCGAACCTCAACGACCTGCTCGGCACGGCGCTGAAGCCGTTGAGCGCCGGCTGGATGCTGCCGTCGATCGCGAACATCGTCACCTGGGAGTTCGTCGGCTACAACATGCTGATCTTCTTCTCGGCGCTCCGCACGGTCCCTGGCGAACTCTACGAAGCGGCCGCGATCGACGGCGCGAACACGTTCCGGACCATCCTCGCGGTGAAGCTGCCGGCGCTGCGCGGCGCGATCGTGATCGCGACGATCTTCTCGATCATCGGCAGCTTCCAGCTGTTCAACGAACCGAACATCCTGCGCACGCTGGCGCCGAACGTGATCAACACCTACTACACGCCGAACATGTACGCCTACAACCTCTCGTTCGCCGGCCAGCAGTTCAACTACTCGGCCACCGTCGCGATCGTGATGGGCGTCATCACCGCGATCATCGCGTACGTCGTCCAGCTCCGCGGCTCCCGGGAGGCCTTGTGATGACTACTGTGAAAACCAAGCGCTCCAAGGTCCTGACCGGCGTGATGGTCCTCTACCTGCTCTACACAATTGTCCCGCTGCTCTGGCTGTTGCTCAGTGCAACGAAAACCCAGGACGACCTGCTCGCCACGCCCGGCCTGTGGTTCGGCAACAGCTTCGCGTTCTTCACCAACGTCAAGGACACGCTGACGTACGACGGCGGCATCTTCCTGCGCTGGTTCGGCAACACCCTGCTGTACGTCGTGGTCGGCGCCGGCGGGGCGACCCTGCTGGCGACCGCGGCCGGCTACGGATTGGCGAAGTACCAGTTCGCCGGCCGTCGCGCGGTGTTCGCCGTACTGCTCGGGGCCGTCGCCGTACCGGGGACCGCGCTCGCCGTACCGACGTTCCTGATGTTCTCGAACCTCGGGCTGACGAACACCGTGTGGGCGATCATCATCCCGTCGCTGGTCAGCCCGTTCGGCCTGTACCTGATGTGGGTGTACTCCGCCGACGCGGTCCCGCCGGAGCTGCTCGAGGCGGCCAGGATCGACGGCGCCGGCGAGGTCCGCACGTTCTTCACGGTGGCGCTGCGGCTGCTCAGCCCCGGCATCGTCACCACCTTGCTGTTCGCGATGGTCTCGACCTGGAACAACTACTTCCTGCCGCTGATCATGCTCAGCAAGCCGAATCTGTACCCGCTCACGGTCGGGCTCACCCAGTGGAGCAACCAGGCGACCGGAGTGGGCGCCCGCCCCATCTACAACCTGGTGATCACCGGATCGTTGCTGACCATCGTTCCGCTGGTGATCGCCTTCCTTCTCCTTCAGCGGTTCTGGCAGTCCGGCCTGTCCGCAGGCTCGGTCAAGTGAAAGGCAACAAGATGAAGGCACATCGGTGGGGCATCCGGCAGCTGGTGGTTGCCGGAGCCGCGCTCACGGCCCTCGCGGTGGTCGCCGCGTGCGGTGGCGGGTCGTCGAGCTCGGGCAGCCCGTCCACGGGTTCTCCCGACGCGGTCGACGCGGCGCTCAAGGCGGGCGGCGAGCTCACGTACTGGAGCTGGACCCCGTCGGCGCAGGCGCAGGTCACCGCGTTCATGAAGCAGTACCCGAACGTCAAGGTGAACCTGGTCAACGCCGGCACCGGCAACGACCAGTACACCAAGCTGCAGAACGTCATCAAGGCCGGCTCCGGCGCGCCCGACGTCGCCCAGGTCGAGTACCAGGCGCTGCCGCAGTTCGCGCTGCCCGGTTCGCTGGTCGACCTGAACCAGTACGGATTCTCGCAGTACGAGTCGTCGTACACGGCCTCCACCTGGGCGTCCGTGCACGCGGGCAGCGGGCTGTACGGGCTGCCGCAGGACTCCGGGCCGATGGCCCTGTTCTACAACAAGGAGGTCTTCGCGAAGTACGGGATCGCCGTACCGAAGACCTGGGACGAGTACGTCGCGGCCGCGAAGAAGCTGCACGCCGCGAACCCGAAGGCCTACATCACCAACGACTCCGGTGACGCCGGGTTCACTACCAGCATGATCTGGCAGGCCGGCGGTACGCCGTTCAAGACCGACGGCAAGAACGTCACGATCAACCTGCAGGACGACGGTACGAAGAAGTGGACCGGCACCTGGAACCAGCTGGTCCAGGGCGGCCTGGTGTCGAGCATCCCGGGCTGGACCGACGAGTGGTACAAGGCGCTCGGCGACGGCACGATCGCGACGCTGCCGACCGGTGCCTGGATGCCCGGCGTGATGGAGTCCTCGGTGAAGGCCGGCGCCGGCAAGTGGGCGGTGGCGCCGATGCCGACGTACGACGGCCAGCCGGCCACGGCGGAGAACGGCGGCAGCACCGAGTCGGTCCTCAAGCAGAGCAAGAACCCGGCGCTCGCGGCGGCGTTCGTCCGCTGGCTGAACCACGACGAGGGCGTGAAGACGTTCCTCGCCAGCGGCGGCTTCCCGGCCACCACGGCGGACCTGAAGGACCCGGCGTTCGTCGGCAAGGCCAGCGCGTACTTCGGCGGCCAGAAGATCAACGAAGTACTGACCGGCGCCGCGGACTCCGTGGTGAAGGGCTGGACGTACCTGCCGTACGAGCTCTACGCGAACAGCATCTACGGCGACACCGTCGGCAAGACGTACCAGTCCAAGTCCGACCTCAACACCGGCCTGAAGTCCTGGCAGGATGCCCTGGTGACGTATGGCAACCAGCAGGGCTTCCAGGTCAACGGCTGAACCTTCACAGAAACGAGCTCCAGTGCCTGACTTCGCGATCGGTGCGTCCGACTTCCTGCTGGACGGCCGCCCGTTCCAGATCATCTCCGGTGCACTGCACTACTTCCGGGTGCACCCGGACTGCTGGGCCGACCGCATCGAGAAGGCACGGCAGATGGGGCTGAACACCATCGAGACGTACGTCCCGTGGAACCTGCACAGCCCGCGGCCCGGTGAGTTCGACACCACCGGGATCCTCGACCTCGGCCGCTTCCTGCGCGAAGTGGCCGCGGCGGGGATGTACGCGATCGTCCGGCCCGGTCCGTACATCTGCGCCGAGCTGGACAACGGCGGTCTGCCGCCGTGGCTGCTGCGCACGCCGGGCATCGGGGTCCGGCGGTACGAGCCGCAGTTCATGACCGCGGTGACGTCATACCTCGAGAGCGTGCTGGAGATCGTGCGGCCGCTGCAGATCGACCGGGGCGGGCCGGTTCTCCTTGTGCAGGTGGAGAACGAGTACGGCGCCTTCGGGTCCGACCAGACGTACCTGAAGGCGTTGGCCGACGTCATCCGCTCGGGCGTCGGTGTTCCGCTCGTCACCGTCGACCAGCCGACGGACGAGATGCTCGGTGCGGGCGGGCTGGACGACGTACTGCGGACCGGGTCGTTCGGGTCCCGCGTCGCGGAGCGGCTGGAGACGCTGCGCAAGCACCAGCCGAGCGGACCGTTGATGTGCATGGAGTTCTGGGACGGGTGGTTCGACTACTGGGGCGGGCGGCACCACACCACCTCGGCGGCCGACGCAGCGGCCGAGCTCGACGCGCTGCTGGCCGCCGGCGCTTCGGTGAACATCTACATGTTCCACGGCGGGACCAACTTCGGGTTGACCAGCGGCGCGAACGACAAGGGCGTGTACCGGGCGACCGTGACGTCGTACGACTACGACGCACCGCTCGACGAGGCCGGCCAGCCGACGGAGAAGTACTTCGCCTTTCGCGACGTGATCTCACGGTATGCGCCGGTGCCCACTTCGGTGCCTGCCGCGGCGCCGCCTGCACCTGAGTTCAACGTTGCATTGACGGACCCGATCAGCCTGCTCGCCTGTCCTGGCGGGACGTGGTCGGAGCACGACCAGGTGCCGACGCTGGACGAGCTCGACGCACGGCTGGCGATCTTCCGGACCACACTGCGGCACGGCGGGCCGGCCGCGCTGACGTTCGGCGAGATCCGCGACCGGGTGCAGGTCTTCCTGGACGGCGCGCCCGTCGGCGTACTCGAACGGGAACGCCACGAGCGCACCATCATGCTCCCGCACGCCCGCGGCCGCCTCGAACTGGTCGTCGAGGACATGGGCCGGGTCAACTACGGCCCCCGCATCGGCGAACCGAAGGGCCTGATCGGCCCGGTGTCCCTCGGCGGGACCGAGCTGTCCGGCTGGTCCGTCTGCATGATCGACCTCGACCACCTCCCCCACCTCTGGCAGTCCGCCGGCCCGACCCCGTCAACCGTCGGCACCGGCCCAACCGCCTGGCGCGCAACCTTCCAAGCCGACGGCCACTCCGACCTGTTCCTCCGAACCGACGCCTGGGGCAAGGGATTCGCCTGGGTCAACGGCTTCTGCCTGGGCCGCTACTGGCGCCGCGGCCCCCAGCAGACGCTGTACATCCCCGCCCCCCTACTAGTTGCCGGCCCCAACAACCTCGCCATACTCGAACTGGAAACCCCAGACTCCCCCACCGCCACCTTCACCGTCGGCGCTTGGCTGGGCCACACCGACCTGTAGTCGCTAGGACTCGGTCGGCAGCGTGTTGCCGCGCTCGTCCGGCGCCGCGGCGAAGACCGACGGCTTGTTCCTGACGAGCGCGCGCCAGCGGTTGAAGAACAGGTTGAGCAGTACGGCGGTGACGGCCGCCGCGCTGATGCCCGAGTCCAGGACCACGCCGACACCCGACGGGAACTTGTCCCAGAAGTGCGGGCGGGCGATCGGGACCAGGCCCATCGCGATCGTCACCGCGACCACGACCAGGTTCAGGTTGTCGGAGTACTCGACCCGGGACAGGGTCCGGATGCCGCTCGCCGCGACCGAACCGAACAGGACGATGCCGGCGCCGCCCAGCACCGGAGCGGGGATCGCCGCGACCACCCGGCCGAAGATCGGCACCAGGCCGAGCAGCACCAGGACCCCGCCGCCGACCGCGACCGTGAACCGGGACTTGATCCCGGTGATCGCGACCAGCCCGACGTTCTGCGCGAACGCGCTCGCCGGGAAGGCTCCGAAGACCGGCGCGACGGTACTCGACAGCATGTCCGCGCGCAGCCCGTTCGCGACCCGCCGGTGGTCGACGGGTGTCTCGACGATCTGGCCGATCGCGATGATGTCGGCCATCGTCTCGGTCATGATCACGAAGATCACGATCGTCATCGCGACGATCGCGCCGGCGTCGAACACCGGCGTACCGAGCCCGAAGACCGGCGGGAACGAGACCACCTTGCCGTGCGGTACGGCGGAGAAGTCGGCCTTGCCCCACGGTACGGCGACCAGCGTGCCGGCGATCATCCCGATCAGGATCGACAACCGGGACACGAACCCTTGGAAGACGCGGCTGATCACCAGGATCACCAGCAGCGTCAGGCCCGCGAGCGCGATGTTGCTCGGGTTGCCGTAGGTCTTCGCGCCGACCCCACCGAGCGCCCAGTCGAACGCGACCGGCAGCAGCGACACCCCGATCACCGTGATGATCGAGCCGGTGACGACCGGCGGGAACAGCTTCACCAGGTGCGCGAAGAACGACGACACGACCACCCCGATCAGGCCCGCCACCAGGATCGCGCCGAACACCGGCCGGACGCCGCCGTGCGAGGCGATCGACACCATCGTCGACACGCTCGCGAACGAGATCCCTTGCACGATGGGAAGTCTGGCCCCGAACGGCCCGAGTCCCAGCGACTGCAGCAGCGTCGCGAGGCCGCTGATGAAGATGCCGGCCGTGACCAGCAACCCGATGTCCTGCGCGGACAGCCCGGCCGCACTGCCGACGATCAGCGGCGGTGCGATCAGCCCGCCGTACATCGTCAGGATGTGCTGGGTGCCGTAGACGACCAACTGCGCGAAGGGCAGCCGTTCGTCCTCGGGGCGGGCGGGTGCAGGGGTGGTGGATGCCATGCTGCCTCCAACGCGTTTTCCGCTCTACGGAAAGAAGATTCCGAACAGCGACAGAGTGGCACACGAGTCAACCGCCGTCAACGGTTTGTTGAAAGTCGGTTCGGCTTAGGGTTGCGCGCAAATGACGGATCGGTTCGCGGAGCATCGAGGGTTGTTGTACGGCGTGGCGTATCGGCTGCTCGGGAGTGTGGCGGACGCGCAGGACGTCGTACAGGATGCGTGGTTGCGGTGGAGCCGGGTCGACGCGGACTCGGTGCGCGACGCCGAGGGGTACCTGGTGCGGGTCACCACCCGGCTCGCGATCGACCGGCTGCGGAGTGCCGCCGTACGGCGGGAGTCGTACGTCGGGCCGTGGTTGCCGGAGCCCATGCTCACCACACCCGACGCCGCGGAGGACGTCGTACGGGCGGACTCGGTGTCGACCGCCGTACTGCTGGTGCTCGAGGCGTTGTCGCCGGCCGAGCGGGCCGTGTTCGTGCTGAACGAGGCGTTCGGTTACAGCTACTCCGAGATCGCCGAGGTCCTCGACCGGCAGGTCGCCGACGTACGGCAGCTCGCGCATCGCGCCCGCAAGGCCGTCGCCGCGCGGCGACGGCGGTACGACACCGATCGTGCGGTGCAGCAGCAGGTCACCGAACGGTTCCTCGCCGCCTGCGAGAACGGCGACGTCGAAGCGCTGATGGCGGTCCTCGCACCGGACGTCACGCTGATCAGCGACGGCGGCGGGCGCACCGGGGCGCCTCGGAAACCGGTCGTCGGGCCGCTGGCGGTCGCGCGGGCGTTCCTGGTCGGATCGGGGCGCCGGCCGGCCGGTTCGCAGTACGCGATCGAGGAGCTCAACGGGGCGCCCGGCATCACGATCCGGTCCGCGGCCGGGCCGGTGCTCGCGGTCACGCTGCAGCTGGTCGACGGCGCCGTACAGGCGATCCACGTGGTCAGCAATCCGGAGAAACTCGGCGGGCTGTCACATCCGGCGTAGGTCTCTCGTCCGTGAGGCACCTCTACGGATCGGAGTTCTCGTGTACGCCGCCTACCTGGCCACCACCCTGCTTGCCGCCGCGCTCACCGGCAGTGCGGCCGTTGCCAATCTGATCGGCCACAGCTATCCGAAGTCTCAGGCGGATCTGGTCCACGTGGATCACCGGTGGATCCTGCCGCTCGGGCTGCTCCTCGGAGCCGGGGCGGCCGGGCTGCTCGTGGGGCTCGCCGTGCCGGTGCTCGGGTCGGTCGCCGCTGGTGGTCTCGTGCTGTATTTCCTCGGGGCGCTTACCGCGCACCTCCGCGTCGGTGATCGCAGCCTCGCGCCTTGGTCCTTGTACTTCCTTACGTGCACGGGCGCGTTGGTGACGGCTGTGCTGTACCGATGAACGGGTAGTGGTGGTGGTTTGGCGCGGTTGCCACGCTTGGCCGCGGGTCGGGAGGCGGGGTACTACCCGTTCTTCGGTTCTATGCTGGGGCGATCATGGTGGCGGACGGCGGGGATCCATCGCGGTTGCGGCGGCTGAACGAGCGGGCGGTGCTGGCTGCGGTGCGCGGCGCCGGGGAGCTGCGGGTGGCGCAGATCGTCGAGCAGAGCGGGATCGGCCGTACCGCGGTCGAAGAGGTGCTGGCGAGTCTGGTCGAACGGCGCTGGCTGGTCGAGGAGAGCCCCGCGATTCGCGGGCGCGGACGGCCGGCGCGGAGCTACCGGTTCCGGGCCGAGGCCGGGTACGTCGTGGGCCTCGACATCGGGGCGTACTCCGTGCGCGGGGTGCTGATGGACCTCGACGGGCGGATGCTCGCGAGTACCCGGCAGACGGTGACGCCCGAGCTGCCACGTGCCGAGCGGTTGGCGGTCGCCGACGAGGTCGTCGCCACCTGCGCCCGCGAGGCCGGCGTACCACCGAGCCGCGTGTGGGCCGTCGGTGCCGGCACCACCGGCATCGTCGACCCCACCGGCACAGTCCTCCAGGCCAACGCCATCCCCGACTGGGCCGGCACCAACCTCCCCTCCCACTTCACCACCCCCCTGGCCCTCGCCGACAACGACAGCCAACTAGCCGCCCTCGCCGAACAACACCACGGCCGGCGCCCCGCCCCCACCACCGGCACTCCCGCCTCCACCACCGGCACTCCCCTCCCCACCACCGCCACCGCCACCGGCTCGCCCCTCCCCACCAGCGGAACCACCATCCCCACCACCGCCATCGGCACGGCTCGCCCGACCACCGGCGGGACGACGCCCCCCACCACCGGCGGGACCACCATCCCCACCACGGGCGGCACGCCCCTCCCCGCCACAACCACCACCGGCGGGACGGCGGCCTCGGCCACGGTCTGGCCCGTCGGCTCCCGCGGGGGCGGGGCCGCCGGTTCAGGTTCCGAGGGGTGTGCGGACATGGTGTTTTTGCATGCGGGGCGGCGTACGGGGTTGGCGTTGGTGATGGATGGGAAGTTGCGGCGGGGGGCGTTCGGTGCGGCGGCTGACATGTCGGCGTTGCGGGGCGTGGCCTGGGAGGCGGCACTCGGGTACTTGCACGAGGTGGTGCCGGATGAGGTTCCCGTTGTGGACAAGGCGGAGCGGGCGTTTGCGGCCGCGCGTGGCGGGGATCGGGCCGCGCGCGCCGCGGTGCGGAAGTATGCCGAGGCGATGGCCGTAGCAGCAGCGACAGCGATCGCGATCGTCGACCCGCGGGTGCTCGTCCTCGGTGGCGCGTTCTCTCAGGCGGCCGACGTACTCCTCGAACCGCTCACCGCCGAGCTCGAGCGCCTCTGCCCAAGAGTTCCCGAGGTACGAGCGTCCGCGCTCGGCGCGCTCTGCGTCGCGCTCGGTGCCGCCAGTCTCGCCCTCGACGCGCTCAACGACCGCCTCCTCACCCCCGCGCGCGGCCCCCTCCCCCCGCTCGCCGCGCGCAGCATCTGACCTACTGACCGGCGAGCATCGCCACCATCGGCGCGAGCGTCTCCGCGAAGTCGGCGCCGATGACGAAGTACGAGAAGCCGATCTCCTCGCGCCGCCGCTGCACCTCCTCGGCCGCTGCCGCCGGGTCGTCCGGCAAGATGACGAGCGAGTCCGCCGCGCGAAGTGCCGCCGTGTCGAGCCCAGGCGCCGCCATGAACGGAGCGGCACCGTCACCGACCGCCGCGACGTGCTGAGCCAGCTCGATGTCCCGGGACCCGCCGAACTCACGCACCCGCCGCGTGGTCTCGGCCCGATCGTCGTCCGCCGGCAGGACGAACGTCACGCCGTCGGCGACCTCGAGCGCCAGCTCCTGCGACTTCGGTCCGCTCACCGCCATGATCACCGGCGTCCACACGTCCGGCCCGTCGTACTCCCGCAGCGCCGCAACGGCCTGGCGCATCCGGCGCCGCCGCTCCGCCGGCGACACCGCCGGCATCCCCAGCTCGACCTCGATCCCCGGCCGCCCCGCGCCGAGGCCCATCTCGAACCGGCCCTCGGTCAGCACCGAGAGCGAGTGCGCCTCCCACGCGATGCTCGACGGATCGCGCAGCGCGGCCGCGTACACCCACGAACCGACCCGCAGATCGGCGATCGCCGCCGCGGTGGCCAGCGTCGGCGCGAGCGACGGCTGCCAGGTGGGTACGTCGGGCATCAGCAACGTCGAGTACCCGAGATCGGCGACCCGCCGTACCCGGTCCCGCCACGCCGCCAGGTCGGAGCCGATCGGGGCCACGACCCCGAACCGGAACGGTCTGGTCATTCGCACAGCCTGGTCCTGCATCGTGATTTCCCCTCAGGTCCGGGACCTCGGCGAGGTCCTCCTGCCCTGTCCACGAACTGTCCACCCGGAGTTCGACAACGCCCGGCAAGATTATCGGCATAATAATGTCGGAAAGAGGCAATAATGCGCACGAACGCGCAAACCCCCTGCCAGGAAGTAGGTTCGCTGTGAACAGTCGGATCCGCCGCCGGACGTTCCTCACCGCCACCGGAGCCCTCGCCACCGCCACGGCCGTCGGCGACGTCGCCTACGCCACCCCGCACGCCGCAGATGTCGCCGCCGACTCCTCCGGGTACGTCGACGTACAGCTGCTGAACATCACCGACCTGCACGGATACCTGCAGCCGACGACGCCGAGCCAGGGCAGCGTGATCACCGGCGCCGGTGGCGTCCAGGTGACGGTCGGCGGCGTCGGGTACCTGGCCACGCACCTCAAGCAGCTCCGCCAAGGCCGGCAGAACTCGATCTTCTTCTCCTCCGGGGACAACTTCTCCGGCTGGCCGTTCGAGGTCGACGCGCACGCCAACGAGCCGACCGTCGAGGCGCTGAACGCGCTCGGCCTGCAGTTCAGTACGGTCGGCAACCACGAGCTCGACCACTCCGTCAGCTTCCTCGTCGACCACATGGAGCACGGCGCGCCGTACCCGGTGAACGGCCGCGACGACAACTTCGTCGACTCCACCGGCCACAAGTTCCGCGGCGCGAACTTCCGCTTCTACACGGCCAACATCGTGCACGCGGACACCGGCCGGACGATCGTCCCGCCGTACAACATCGAATGGGTCGACGCCGGGCACGGCAAGAAGCTGCCGGTCGCGTTCATCCACCTCACCGTGATGGACACGCCGACCGGATCCACGTCGTACCAGCCGGGTCTCAAGTCGCTGTCCGACGTCGAGCAGGCGAACAAGCTCGCCGCCCAGCTGAAGGCCCGCGGCGTGAACGCGATCGTGATCAACATCCACGACGGCGGCGTCGCCGGCAACGACTACAACGCCGGCACGAACCCGTCCGGCCCGGTGTTCCAGCTGGCCGCGAACGCGTCGCCGGACATCGCCGCGATCGTCACCGGGCACTGGCACTGCCGGTTCAACATGATGGTCCCGGACCCGAACGGCGTACCGCGTCCCGTGGTCGAGGCCGGCAACCACGGCTCGCTGATCAACGAGATCAACCTCAAGCTCGACCCGCGCACCGGCGAGGTGATCCGCGAGCTGACCACCTCGACGAACCACGCGAACACCCGCGACGTACCGGTCGACGAGGAGCTGCAGTACATCGCCGACTACTGGACGGCCAAGGGCAAGAAGCGGTACGCCGCTCCGCTCGCGAAGGTCACCGGCGACTTCACCCGGACGGCGAACGCGTCCGGCGAGAGCACCATGGGCAACCTGGCCGCTGACTTCGCGTACTGGGACGCGAACCAGCACGGCCAGGCCGACCTCGCGCTCATCTCGACCAAGCCGGTGTCCGGGTCGAACGCGCTGACCGGCGACCTGTTGTTTGCCAAGGGCACCAATGCGGCCGACGCGGACGGGACCGTGCTGTTCGGGGAGGCGTGGGGCGCGTTCGGGTACGGCAACCCGATCCTGACCGTGACGCTGCCGGGGACGCAGCTGCACGCCGCGTTCGAGGCGCAGTGGGTGCCGCAAGCGAACGGGACCGTGAAGTTCGCGCCGTTCGCGGTGTCGCAGAACGTCAGCTACAGCTACGACACCAGCAAGCCGATCGGCGGGCGGGTCGACCCGGCGAAGATCCTCATCGACGGCAAGCCGCTCGACCTGAACCGGAACTACCGGGTCGCCGCGCTCGCGTACACGCTGATCGGCGGCGACGGTACGACGGTGTTCGCCGGCTTCACAGACCCGGTCCGCAACGACCGCGACCACGAGGGCTTCATCGCCTACCTCCGGGCGCACCCGGTGCTCACCCCGTCCACGCTCGACCGGGCCAAGCCGGTGAGCTGACCGGAAGCGCTCCCGGAGCACGCCGCTCGGAGTCTGTCAGGTCTCGTATTTGCCGGTGTATGACTGCGTCATGACACCAGCTCCGGGCGGCGTTCGGCGGGACAGCGTCCGGAGCGACGGTCTCGACGCGACCATGCAGTTGCTGAACAGCATCTACCCCAGCCGGGTGCGGCTCGTCGGCCGCACCCGCGACAACGGGTCGCTCGCGCTCAGCACCGCGGAGTACGGCGGGGTCGGCGCGGACCGCTGCCGGATGGAGATGCGGTTCGACGCGCTCACCGACCCATGGCCGGACCTGACCGCGATCTGGCTGGTCAAGGGCCGGCTCGCCCTCGGCGACCGGACCGCCGAGCACACGCTGACCGCGGGCGACAGCTTCCTGTACTCGGTCAAGGACGTCATGCGGTTCCACCCGCAGCCGCTGGAACTGGTCGTGGTCCGGGTCGGCCAGGCGGACGTGGAGCGGGTGGCGGCGCGGCACTTCGGTACCGTACCGGCGGACCTGTGGCCGGTCGCGGGCCGTCCGGTGTCGCGGGCGATGAACACGCACTGGCAGGTCCTGTCCGGGTACGTCCGCACGACGCTGGCCGCGGCGCCGTCGGTCGCGGAGCACCCGCTGATCGCCGGGCAGTTGCTCGAGTACGTCGCCTCGTCGATGCTCGCGGTCTTCCCGAACGCGACCATGCGGCTGTCCCACGTCCCGTCCCCCGGAGCCGTCGGTACGGCGACCCTGCGCCGGGCGGTCGCGTACGTCGACGCGAACGCGGACCGGCCGATCACCGTCGAGGACATCGCCACCGCATCCGGCACCGGTGCGCGCGCACTGCAGTACGCGTTCCGCCGGTACCTGGAGTGCACCCCGCGGGAGTACCTGCGGCGGGTCCGGCTCGAACGCGCGCATCGCGAACTCCAGGACGCCGGCCCCGGCGCCACGGTCGCGGCGATCGCGCTCCGCTGGGGCTTCACGTCAACCGGTTGGTTCAGCCAACATTATCGGGCGGCGTACGGCTGCTCCCCGGGCGAGACCCTGCGCAGCTGAGCGACGACCGTCGCGAGCTCGTGCCGGTACACCGGGCGAGCCACGTCGCAGGTGTGGGTCAGGTGCCGGTTCCGCAGCATCCGCTGGACCTCGTCGACGTCCACGCCGAGTGCGCTCGCGGCGGTCGACAACGTCAGCCAGCCGTCCCGCAGCTTGGCCAGCACGTCCACGTCGGTACGCCGCAACGGCAACTCCTTGCCGTGCGCCGTCAGCAGTCCGGCCGAGATCAGCCGCCGTACGCCGGTCTGCCCGAGGCCGAGGACCGCGCCCGCCTCCGCGACCGACATCCACTGGTCGAGACCAGACTGGACCACGTCGGACAGCAACAGTCGGCGGTGCGACCGGGACCGGGCCGGCAGGTGGCCGGCGCGGACAAGTCCGGCGACGCGCTGCGGCGAAATGCCCAGCAGGACCGCGGCCTGCGCGGTGGTGATCAACGGGTCGTCGACCATCATCGGCTCACCGAGCAGCTCGGTCAGCCGGGTCCGGTAGTCCTGAGCCAGCTCCCCACTCGCCATCGCAAACCCCTCCCCAGGTACGCCGCCATCGCGAGCTACGACACGGGGTCCGGGGTCTGCTCTGCGATGAATTCTGACACACTCCGCGACGAAGTGACGCATGTCCGCGGCCGGCAGGCGAATGCCGCTTTCGGTTTCCGGCGCGGTACTTCGGAAACCGGCGCGGAGTCACTGGATCAGACCGTTCCAGTCGATCGTGTGCTGACCGTGTGCGATGTCGCCGCGGACGAACCTGGTCGGGTCGCCGGCGGCGCGCGGGTTCGAGGCGAGCCACGCCGCGACGCCGTCCGGGTGCCGGCGGTCGAGCTCGTCGAGGTACGCCCGGCGCTCCTCGACGACGCGCAGGTGGTCGGTGGGTGACAGCGCCCGCTGCAGGCCCGGGAAGCTCGCCCGCCAGGCGAGGCACAAGGCCTCGTCACTCAGGTCGGCCAGGTCTGCCAGGTCATGGGCAGGCCGCCGCGCCTCCCCCGGCGCCGGAGCCGCAGCCGCAGCCGCAGCCGGCGGGTGTTTCACCTTGAGCTTCGGCCGCAACGTCGGCCGCAGGTCCGCGGCGGGACGAGCCGTCGGCGCGTCGCGGAACCAGCCGATCCAGTGCGGCACGACGTACGGCGAACCGGCGATCGCGAACAGCCCGAGCAGCACGGCCGTCCACGCGCCGGCCAGCGAACCCAGGCCGCCGAACACGATCGTCCCGGCGCCGGACAGAACGGTGCACTTGGCAACGATCCGCCAGACCTCGCGCGGCCGCCGGGTGGTCTCGTCGGGATTCAGCACGACCAGCGCGATCATCCCGCCGGTCGCCCCGGCCACCGCGAACAGCAGCACCAGCACGGACACCGGCCAGTCCGCCGCTCCGAGCACGCCCGCCACTCCGGCGACACCGCAGAACCCGACCCAGCCGACCCGGTAAACCATCGCCATCACTCGTCCTCCACGCTCGCTTCGCGCGGATTTGTATCGTAACACGATACTCTTACCCCATGACCACCGAAGCACTCACGAAGGCGGACTTCGAGGCGCTGGCGCGGTTCCGCTCCGGCATCCGGCGGTACCTGCGGTTCAGCGAGCAGACCGTCCGCGAACACGGACTGACCCCGCAGCAGTACCAGCTGATGCTGGCGCTGAAGGGTTATCCCGGCCGCGACTGGGCCACGTTGCGTGAGCTCGCGGACCGGCTGCAGTTACGGCACCACAGCGTCGTCGAGCTGGTCGACCGCGCCCAGGCCCAGGACCTGGTACGCCGGGATCCGCATCCCGACGACGCCCGCGCGGTCCAGGTACGCCTGACCCCGAACGGCGAACGCGCCCTCGGCCGGCTGAGCGCGCTGCACCGCGACGAACTGCAGCGGATGTCGGCGGTCCTCACACTCCCCGAGTGGACCGAGGTGTCCTCGTGAACAGCCTCGAGTTCCACCGGAGCATGCCCGGCTACGCACCGACACCGTTGATCGAGTTCGGCGACTACTGGGTGAAGGACGAATCGAACCGGTTCGGCCTGCCTGCGTTCAAGGTGCTCGGCGCGTCCTGGGCGGTGAACCACGCCCTCGGACCGGCCCGCACCTTCGCCGAACTGACCAAGCTGGCCATGCACGCCACTCTGGTGACGGCAACCGATGGGAACCACGGCCGGGCGCTCGCCTACCTCGCGCGGGTCTTGGGGCTGACGTCCCGGATCTACGTACCTGGTGGTCTGCCCGACGACGCGCTGCACGCGATCCGCGGCGAAGGCGCGACCGTCATCGACACCGGACGTCCGTACGACGAAGCGGTCCGCCTGGCTGCCGCGAGCGTCGCGAACGACGACATACTGATCCAGGACACGGCCTGGCCCGGGTACGAGGACGTGCCGCGGTGGATCGTTGCCGGCTACGACACCCTCTTCCGCGAGATCGACGAGCAACTCCCGGGCGTTCCCGATCTGGTCGTCGTCCCGACCGGCGTCGGCTCACTCCTCCAGTCCGCCCTCGAGCACTACCGGGGCCGTGCCAAGGTGCTCGCTGTCGAACCCATCACCGCCGCCTGCGTCGGCGCCTCCCTCCAGGCCGGAACGCCGGTCACCGTCGACACCTCCACCCCCACCATCATGGCCGGCCTCAACTGCGGCACCGTCTCCTCGATCGCCTGGCCCACCATCCGCGACCACCTCGACGCCGCCGTCGCCGTCACCGACGCCGAGACCCGCACCGCCATGGACCTCCTCCACGCCCACGACATCCGCTCCGGCCCCTGCGGCGCGGCAGCCCTGGCCGGCGCCCAGAAGGCCGCCCTGGAAGCAACCCGCACCGTACTGATCAGCACCGAAGGCGGCTGAATCTCCTTCATCCCTTGACGTTGCAGGGACCCGGACCTACATTCGCATTACCGTCTAGAAAGTATCCAGACGGTGTCCCGACGGACCGAGGTGGCCGATGTCCGGAGGTAGTCCGCGGTTGCTGCGCACGCTCAACGAGCGTGCGGCGATGGAGCTGCTGATCGAGCACGGCCCGTCGACCCGGGCCGAGCTCGAGGAGCTCACCGGACTGTCCAAGGCGTCGGTCGCCGAGGTACTGCGGCGGCTCGAGACGGCGGACCTGGTCCACAAGGCCGGGTCGAAGCCGAGCGCCGCGGGACCGCCCGCGCAGCTGTGGGCGATCCAGGGCACCGCCTCGCTCGTCCTCGGCATCGACGTGACGCCGAAGGCGATCGACGTGGCGGTGGCCGATCTCGCCGGGCAGGTGCGCGGCGAGGCACGGGTCCGGACGCCGAAGAAGTACGACGCGGTCGCGGTCCTGTCCGGCGCCGTGGCCGGTGCGTGTACGGCGGCGGGGGTGGCGACCGGCGAGGTCGACCAGGTCGTGATCGGGATGCCGGGTGTGGTCGATCCGCACACCGGGCAGCTCACGTCGGTGCTGCAGGTGCCGAGCTGGTCCGGGTTCCACGTACTCAACTCGGTGCAGGACGCACTCGGGATCGAGCACGTGCGGATCGAGAACGACGTCAACCTGGTCGCGCTCGAGGAGCTGGCCAAAGGCGCCGCCCGCGGGACGGACACCTTTGTCCTGCTGTGGATCGGCGAGGGGGTCGGCGCGGGCCTGGTGCTGCGCGGGCAACTCTGGCGCGGCGCCACCGGGCGCGGCGGCGAACTCAGCAGCCTGATCGTGCCGGACCCGGTCAGCCGCTCCCGCGTGTACGACGAACAGGGCGGACCGCTGGAAGGAATCCTCGACGCCCGCGCGCTGCTGCGACTGGCAACCGCGCACGAACTGCCCGCCCGGACGCCGGTGGACGCGGTCCGCACCGGCTTCGCCGACCCCGGCCGGTACGCCGGGTTCCTCGACGACCTCGCCGCCCGGATCGCGGTCGCGCTGATCAACGTCGTCGGCATGGTCGACCCGGAGCTCGTCGTCCTCGGCGGGCCCGTCGGGCAGACCGGCGGCGCGGGTCTGTGCGAACTGCTGACCCAGCGTCTGGCCGGCACCTTGCTGGCCAGGACGCCGATCGTGACCAGCGCCGTTCAGGGCAACCCGGTGCGGGCCGGGGCCCTGGAGTTCGGCCTGTCCTTCACCCGCGACCGGATCCTGTCGGCCGGCACCGCCGGCCGCTGATCCGCTGCCCTGCACCTTCTCCGCCTTCGCCTCCGATCCTGACCCTGGAGGATCTCATGACCATCGATTTCTCCCGTCGTACCTTCCTCGCGGCCGGCGCCGCCGCTGCCGGCATCGTGCTGGCCGGCTGCAGCGGTACCTCGGGCGCCGGAAAAGCCGGCGCCGGCAAGGGCGCGCTGATGACCCTGGCCTGCGAGAACAGCCGTACGTTCACCCGGAACTTCAACCCGTTCTCACCGACCTCGCGCTGGGCCTCGACCAAGGCCATGTACGAGCCGCTGATGATCCAGAACTTCGCCACCGGCAAGCTCGAGCCGTCGCTGGCCACGGCGTACACCTGGTCGAACGGCGGCCGCCGTCTCGAACTGAAGCTGCGCAGCGATGTGAAGTGGTCGGACGGCAAACCGTTCACCGCCGACGACGTGGTCTTCACCTTCGAGCTGATGAAGGCGAACCCAGGTCTGATCGGCCCGGCCTCCGGGGTCTGGCAGGACTTCCTCGGCTCGGTCTCGGCGGCGGATCCGGGCACCGTGCGGTTCGACTTCCGCAAGGTGTACTCCCCCGGCCTCTACCTGCTGGTCGGGCAGTTCGTCGTCGGCAAGGACGCCTGGTCCGCGGTCACCGATCCGGTCAAGTACACCAACGAGAATCCCGTTGCCACCGGCCCCTTCACGACCGTCTCGGTGTTCGGCGCGCAGCAGTACCAGCTGACCCAGAACCCGCACTACTGGCAGCCGCTGAACATCCGCGGCCTGAACGTCCCGGCGTACTCCGGCAACGACCAGATCGCGGCCGCGCTGGTCTCCGGGCAACTGGACTGGGGCGGTACGGCGGTGGACCCGGACAAGACGTTCGTACCGAAGGATCCGAAACACTTCGGGTACTGGTGGCCGTTGACGAGCACGGTGTTCCTCGCGATGAACACCACCAAGAAACCGTTCGACGACGTGCGGGTGCGCAAGGCGATCAGCCTGGCGCTCGACCGGCAGCGGATGATCCAGGTGGCCCTGTGGGGCAAGAGCGAGCCGGGCAACGCGTCCGGTCTGGCCGAAGGCGCCTTCAAGGCCTGGATCGATCCGGGCGTGGTGACCAGCGGCAAGTCCTGGGTGAACCACGATCCGGCCGCGGCCGCCGCCCAGCTCGATGCCGCCGGCATCAAACTGGTGAACGGCAAGCGCGTCGGTCCGGACGGCAAGCCGCTGCAGTTCACGATCGAGGTGCCGACCGGCTGGACGGACTGGATCGCCTCGTCCCAGGTGGTGTCGCAGAGCCTGAACGCGATCGGCATCACGGTCGATCTCCGGACGCCGGCGGTCGAGACCTGGACCGACAACACGCAGAACGGCCGGTTCGACCTCACGCTGACGAACAACGACCTGTCCGCGACGCCGTTCGAGTTCTTCCGCGCGATGATGTCCAGCCAGACGTACGCCCCGGTCGGTACGCCGTCCGCGCAGAACCTGCAACGGTTCAAGGATCCACGGGCCGACGCGCTGCTGGAGAAGTTCGCCGCGACCTCGGACCAGCAGGTCCAGAAGGGGTTCGCGCGGCAACTGCAGGCGTTGTTCTCCGAGGACGCGCCCGCGGTCCCGCTGTACGGGCAGCCGAGCTGGGGCACGTACAACACCAAACGGTTCAGCGGGCTGCCGTCGAGCAAGGACCAGTACGCCCCGCTGAACAACCAGGGCGCCGGTACGACGTACCTGATCTGGCCCAAGCTCACCTACACGGCGTGATCAGATGGCCTTTCTGATCAGGCGTCTCGGCTTCTACCTGCTGGCCGCGTTCGTCGCGGTCTCGGTCAACTTCTTCCTGCCCCGGCTGGCGCCCGGCGACCCGGCCTCGACCATGTTCGCGCAGTACGGCAAGAACCTCACGCCCGCCGCCCTCGACAGCCTGAAGCAGGCGTACGGCCTGTCGAACGATCCGCTCGTCGTCCAGTACCTGCGCTACCTGGGCGACCTGCTGCACGGCAACCTCGGGGTCTCGCTGTCGCAGTTCCCGTCGCCGGTGACCTCGGTGATCGCGACCGGCCTGGGCTGGTCGGTGCTGCTCGGTGTCTTCAGTGTGCTGGTCAGCTTCGCGGTCGGCTGCGGGATCGGGGCGATCGCGGCCTGGCGGCGGTCCGGCGCGGTCGACCGGATCGCACCGCCGGCGCTGATCTTCGTCGGCTCGTTCCCGTACTTCTTCCTCGCGCTGTTGCTGCTCTACCTGCTCGGGCTGAAGTGGAGCGTGTTCCCGCTCGGGCACGCGTACGACGACGGCCTGGTGCCGGAGTGGTCGTGGACGTTCGTGTCGAGCGTGATCAGCCATCTCACCCTGCCGGCCACCACGATCGTCCTGGTGTCGCTCGGCGCCTGGACGCTGAACATGCGCAACACGATGGTCGCGGTGCTGTCCGAGGACTACCTGGCCCTCGCCGAGGCGAAGGGCCTGCCGCCGGGGCGGGTACTGCGGCACGCCGCGCGGAACGCCCTGCTGCCGAACGTGACCATGCTCGGCGTGGTCCTCGGCGGCGTGCTCAGCGGGCAGATCCTGACCGAGATCGTGTTCTCGTACCCGGGTCTGGGCTACCTGCTGTTGCAGGCGGTCAACACCGTCGACTACCCGCTGATGCAGGCGCTGTTCCTGATCATCACGCTCGCGGTGCTCGGCGCGAACTTCGTCGTCGACTCGCTCTACGTCCTGCTCGATCCCCGTGTCCGGCTGGGAGGCGCCCGATGAGACCACCGCGTTCGTTCTCGTTCTGGCTCGGCGCCGGCGTCCTCGTGCTGCTCGTCCTGGCCGCGGTGCTCGCGCCGGTGCTGGCGCCGTACGGGCCGTCGGAGGCCGGGCCGCTGAACGCGCCGCCGTCGTTCCTGCACCCGCTCGGGACGACCGGCCAGGGCTTCGACGTGCTGAGCCAGTTCCTGTACGGCGCCCGTACGTCGTTCCTGGTGTCGTTCTCGGTGGCCGGGCTGACGACGCTGATCGGGATCGTGGTCGGCCTGGTCTCGGCGTACGCCGGCGGGTGGGTGGACGACGTACTGTCCCTGCTCACCAACGTGTTCCTGGCGATCCCCGGCGTACCGCTGATGGTGGTGCTCGCGGCGTTCCTGCCGCCGGGTGAGCTGACCATCATCCTGGTGCTGACGTTCACCGGCTGGTCGTTCGGGGCGCGGCTGTTCCGGTCGCAGGCGCTCAGCCTGCGGGAGCGGGAGTTCATCGCGGCGAGCCGGCTGGCGCGGGAAGCCCGGTGGCGGATCATCGTGGTCGAGCTATTGCCGAACATGTTGTCGATCACCGTCGCCTACCTGATCAACCAGGTCATCTACGCGATCACCGCCGAGGCCGGGCTGGAGTTCCTCGGCCTCGGGCACAGCAGCAAGGTCACCTGGGGCACGATGCTCAACTGGGCGCAGAACGACTCCGCGCTCCTGCAGGGCTACTGGTGGACGTTCGTCGTACCGGGGCTGGGCATCGCGCTCACCGCGTCAGCGCTCGCGCTGATCAACCACGCGGTCGACGAGAAGGCCGATCCACGGTTGCGGGCGGCACCGATGCTGCGCCGGGCGTTCGGCCTGCGCACGCGGAGCGCGTCGCTGATCACGCCGGTGGTGAACCATGACTGAGGTACTGCGGGTCGAAGGACTGCGGGTCGGCTACGCGACCGAGGACGGCAACGTCCTGGTCGTCGACGGGCTGGACCTGGAGCTGCACAAGGGCGAGTTCCTCGGGCTCGCCGGCGAGTCCGGGTCCGGGAAGTCGACGGCGGCGCTCGCGCTGGTCCGGCTGCTCCGGCCGCCGGGCTTCATCTCCGGCGGCCGGGTGCTGCTCGGCGACGACGACATCCTGACGATGTCCGATCAGCAGGTCCGCGACATCCGCTGGCGCGAGGTGTCGATGGTCATGCAGAACTCGCTGAACGCGCTCAACCCGGTGGCAAGGATCGAGCGGCAGTTGGCCGAGGTGCTGAACCGGGCCCGTCCCGGCGAGCGCGCCGCGGCCACCCCGGCGGAGCTGCTCGACCTGGTCGGCATCGACCGGCGCCGGGTCCGGGCGTACCCGCACGAGCTGTCCGGCGGGATGCGCCAGCGGGTCGCGATCGCGATGGCGCTCGCCCTCCGGCCGCGGGTGGTGTTGATGGACGAACCAACGACCGCGCTGGACGTCGTCGTCCAGCACGACATCATCGGCCAGGTCCGCGAACTGCAGGCCGAGCTGGGGTTCGCCGTACTGATGATCACCCACGACCTGCCGCTGCTGCTGGAGACCGCGGACCGGGTGTCGGTGATGTACGCCGGCCGGCTCGCGGAGACGGCCGCCGCGGCGGACTTCGCCGGACGGCAGCAGCATCCGTACTCGCGGGCGCTCGTGTCGGCCGTGCCGTCGCTGACCGGCGGACCGGTACGTCTCGCGGGCCTGCCGGGGCAGCCGCCGGATCCGAGCGAGCCGCCGACGGGGTGCCGCTTCCATCCGCGCTGCCCGCTCGCCGAGGAGATCTGCGCGGTCGAGCAGCCGCCACTGGTTATGCTCGAGAATGGCCGCCGGGTCGCCTGCCACGTGACGACCAGGATCATGGAGGGTTCGCGATGAGCGCGCCGTTGATGGAGGTCCGCGAGCTCAGCAAGGTGTACCGTCCGAGCGGCCTGTGGTCGCGGTCCCGGGTGAACGCGGTCCGCGACCTGTCGCTGACCGTCGAGCCCGCCCAGATCGTCGCGCTGGTGGGCGAGTCGGGCAGCGGGAAGACGACGGCCGGCCGGATGCTCGCACGATTGGTGCCGCCAACGTCCGGAGCGGTCGACTTCGAGGGCCGTCCGGCCGGCCGGCACCCGGATCCGGCGGTGCAGATGATCTTCCAGGACGTCTTCGGTTCGCTGAACCCGGCGCATCCGGTCGGCCACCATTTGCGCCGCGCGATCGTCCGCTCGCCGCACTCCGGCGACGTCCAGCAGACCGTGTACGACCTGCTCGGGTCGGTCGGCCTGCGCCCGGCCGAGCGGTTCGCGAAGAAGTACTCGCACGAACTGTCCGGCGGCCAGCGGCAACGCGTCGGCATCGCCCGGGCACTCGCGCCACGGCCGCGGCTGGTGATCGCCGACGAACCGGTCTCGATGCTCGACATGTCGGTCCGCGTCGACATCCTCAACCTGCTGGCCGGCCTGCGCGACCAGCGTGGGGTGGCGTTGCTGTACATCACCCACGACCTGGTCAGCGCGCGGTACCTCGCCGACCGGATCACGGTGATGTTCAGCGGGTACGGCGTGGAGTCCGCGCCCGCGACCGCCCTGCTCGACGAACCCCTGCACCCGTACACCCGGTTGCTGCTCGCATCCGTTCCCGGCTCACGCACCACAACCACCGCGCCGGCCGGCGCGCAACCCGCCCCGACGAGTGAGGGCTGCCCGTTCGCGGCCCGCTGCCCGCTGGCGACGGCGAAGTGCGTGACCGACATGCCACCCGTGACCACGCTGCCCGGCGACCGCTGGGTGCGGTGTCACGCCGTCCAACCCTGAGGAGGCGTTCGTGCTGGAAATAGGCATCGACGGCCGGAAATTCCCGCAGGCGGCCGAGCTCGGCCCGTTCAAGCTGCTCGAACGGTGCCACGAACTCGGGTACGCCGGGGTGTTCTTCCGGACCGTCCTGGACATCACCCCCGACCTCGACCAGGCGCTGCTGACCGACGTACGGCGACTCGCCGACGAGCTCGGCCTGCGGCTCGACATGGGCCTCGGCAAGGTCAACCCGTTCAACACCCCGGAGGCACCGGAGGTCCGCGACCTCGGCGACGGCGACTACCTCAAGGGCATGACCCGGATGATCGAGGCGGTCACCGCGATCGGCTGTCATGCCTTGTGGGTCGACACCGCGAACTACCAGCGGCACGGCTGGGGCCTGCACGCCATCGACCGGTTCCGCACCGACGTCACCTGGCCGGAACAACTCGTTGCCACCCGCAACTTCCTGCGCCGGCTCGCGCCGGTACTGCGCGACCACGACGCGAAGGCCGCGGTCGAGACCCACGAGGAGATCACCACCACCGAGATCGTCCGGCTGGTCGAGGACGTCGGCGCGGACGTCCTCGGCGTGACGTACGACCCCGCGAACGTGGTTGTCCGCGGCGAGGACCCGGTCCAGGCCGCTCGCCGAGTCGCGCCGTACACGCTGCTGACTCATCTGCGCGACGTGGTGCTGTACCCGACGCCGCGCGGGCTCGCGCGGCAGATCCGGGCCTGTGGCGACGGGATGATCGACTGGACCGCGTTGCTGGCACCGATCGTCGCCGAGGCGCCGGTGACCGTACTGACGATCGAGAACGTCATCGACCGCGACTTCAACGACATCCCGATCTACGACCCGGCGTGGCAAGAAGGCCATCCGGACCTCGCGGTCGGCGAGGCGCTGGAACTCGTCCGGCTCGCGCAGCGCTACACCGACGACGTCGCGGCCGGCCGCCGGCCCGACCCGGACAGCTACTACACGGAGGCGCTCGACCCGCTCGACTTCGTCACCCGCTCCGCGCAGACACTGCGCGCGACCCTCAGTGACATTCCCGATGAACTGGAGGCCCGATGACGCACGCCCTGAAGATCCTGGTGGTCGGGGCGCACCCCGACGAGGCCGACATGTACGCCGGCGGTACCTCCGCGCTGCTCGCCGACGCCGGGCACGCGGTCAAGTACCTGTCGCTGACCAACGGCGACGCCGGCCATCACGCCCTCGAACGCGGCCCGCTGGCGAGGCGCCGCGCGCACGAGGCGGTCGAGGCGGCGCGGCTGCTCGGGGTGCTGGAGTACGAGATCTGGGAGTACCACGACGGGGAGCTCGAGGCGTCGATCGAGGTCCGCCGGCGGGTGATCGCGGCGCTCCGCTCGTGGCGGGCGGACGTGGTGATCGCGTTCCACGGCGAGGTACCGGGCCATCCGGACAACCGGGCCGCCGGCCGGGTGGTCCGGGACGCGGTCTCGTTCACCAGCGTGCCGAACGTGGTGCCGGACTCCCCCGCGCTCGACCGGCCGCCGCTGTGCCTGCTGATGCCCGACTACGGGTCGCTCGACGGGCACCGGCACGACGTCGCCGTGGACGTCGACGCCACCATCGAGGCCAAGCTCGGCGCGTGCGCGGCGCACGCGACGCAGTTCTTCGAGTTCGCGCCGCACCAGCGCGGGCTGAGCGGCCAGGTCCCGCCGGACGGCGACTGGCCGGCCCGCCGCGAGTTCATCCTGACGTACTGGGAGGAGTTCATGGGCGTCGGCGAGGACGTCCGCCCGGCGCTGGCGAAGTACTACGGCGAGGAGCGCGCGGATGCGGTCCAGCACGCCGAGACCTTCCAGCTGGCCGACTACGGACGGACCGTCTCCGACGAGGAGCTCCGCCGCCTCCTCCCGCTCTTCGGCTGAGTCGACGAGCGCACCATCAGCCGGCTCGGCACGATCGTCCGGCGTTCGGCCGGCGGCTTGCCGTCGAGTTGGTCGATCAGGATCTGGGCCGCGCGCCGGCCCAGGTCCTGGCTCTGCAGGGCGACCGAGGTGAGACCGGTCGCGGACGCCGCGGCGGTGTCGTCGAAGCCTGCCACCGAGATGCCGGTGGTGGACGGGTTCTCGCGGAGCCATTGCAGGACACCGAGGGCCATGCCGTCGTTGAAGGCGAAGACGGCGGTGGGTGGGTCGGCACGGGTGAGGAGGCGGCCGGCGGCGGCGTGGCCGGACTCGGTGGTGAAGTCGCCGCGGTCGGTCAGCGACGGGTCCCGGGTCACATGGGCGTCGGCGAAGGCGCGTTCGACGCCGGCGAGGCGGGCGGCCATCGCGAGGTGGTTCTCGGTGGGGCCGTTGACGATCCCGATCCGGCGGTGGCCGAGGGCGAGCAGGTGCTGTACGACGGCGTACGCGCCGCCCTCGTCGTCGGGGTGGACCATCGGCAGGTGTTCGGCGGCGTACCCGATCACGACCGCCGGGTACCCCTGGACCAGTAGGTCCGACAGGCCGGTGAGGCCGGCACCGCCCTCGACCAGGAACCCGTCGACGAGGCTGCGACGATCGAAACGGGTGAACGCCGACGTCGCGTCGCCGCCCGGCTCGCGGGTCGACAGCAGCAGGCCGTAGCCGCGGCCCGCGACCTCCTGCTCGGCGCCGCCGATCAGCCGCATCAGGTGGTCGTTCGCGAACGTGAAACCGGCCGCGTGCGGTACGACGAGCGCCACCACCTCGGTCCGGCCGCGGGCCATCGCGCGGCCGCCCGCGCTCGGGCGGTACCCGAGTGCCGCGATCGCGGCCCGGACGCGTTCGCGCACCGGCTCGGTCACCGACTGCTCGTCGTTCACCACCCGCGAGACGGTCTGGTGCGAGACCCCGGCGGCGGCCGCTACGTCGCGCATGGTCGGTCGGCCTGCCAACTCCGCCTCCTCGAGGATCGAACGGCCCGAAGCCTTGACGGCCCGGCCTGGGAATCCTAGCGTTCCGTACCGGCGATGTGAACGTTCACGTGCTTGTCACTTTCCCCCGCCCGCTAGCAAGGGATTCCGACATGAACGACCGACCAGGCATCACCCGCCGCCAGGCCCTCGCGGCCGGCGGCGGTGCGTTCCTCTTCCCCACCCTCCTCAACTCCCTGCCGGCGACCGCTGCGTCGAGCATCACGACGTCATGGGTCGGCAACACCTACTCGGGTGCCACCGAGTGGATGCAGGACTTCGTCTTCAACATCGCGGTCACCCCGGCCGGTGCGGTCTACACCGTCAGCTTCTGGGACGAGGCCGGCAACTACGCCGGCATCTACAAGGACGGCCACCTGACCGGCAACTGCCGCGGCGCGAACGGCGACGCGGTCGCCGTCAACAGCACCAACGCCTACCTGTCCGCCGGTAACGGCCTGACCGCCTTCACACTGGCCGGCGCCGCCACGTCGCTGACGTTCCCGGTCGGAAGCCCACCGGCCGCCGCGGCCGCCACCGACACCGTCGTGATCGCCACCGACCGCGTGCAGAACCGCGTCGTGGTGTTCGACGCGAAGACCGCCGCCGTACTGCACACCTGGAGCGTCAACCAGCCGGGCGCTGTCGCGGTCGACAAGACCAGCGGCGAGATCTGGGTGGTCGCCAACATCACCCGGGACGCGAACGACGGTCACTTCTGGCACATCAACACCGCGAAACCCGCGCAGATCCTGCACTTCTCCAGCACCGGTACGGCGCTCGGCGGCACCATCAACGGCCCCGCGGCGACGTGGATCCCGACCTCGCTCGCCGTCGACCGGGACGGCAGCCTGCTGGTCGGCGACAACGGCCCGCGCCGCCAGGTCCACACGTACAGCACGCCCTCGACGACGCCGCGACTGACCCGCAGCCTCGGCACGTCCGGCGGCATCGGCTCCGGTACGCCGGGTGTCGTCACCCCGGACAAGCTCTGGGGCATCGCCGGCGTCGGCGGCGACGCGGCCGGGAACGTGTACGTCGCGCTGTCCGAGTTCGGCTCCTGGCTGCGCAAGTACGACCCGAACGGCACCCTGGTCTGGGAACTGATGGGCGCCGAGTTCGTCACCACCGCGGACTTCGACCCGGCCTCGGACGGCAAGGACATCTACAGCCAGCAGAACCACTACCGGATGGACTACACCAAACCGCCCGGCAGCAACGCGGCCTGGATCGGGCACTCGCTCGACTCAGTCCGCTACCCGCAGGACGCGCGGCTGTACCTCCCCGGCCACCAGCACCACATCTCGTCACCGTTTCTCAAACGCCTCGGCGGCCGGCTGTACCTGTACGCCACCGGCATGTACGCGTCCCACCTGGTCATCTACCGGTACGACGGGGAGATCGCCCGCCCGTCCGGCGCGATCTTCAAGGCACACTGGACCGGCGACGACCCGACCTGGCCGCCGTACCAGCCCGCGACCGGTGAGTGGATCTGGCGGGACGCGAACGGCGACGGGAAGTTCACCGCCGACGAGTACCTGCAGACCGGCACCGGGCAGAACTCCCCCGGCAACTGCTGGGTCTGGTACGTCGACGACCGCGGCGACATCTGGGAGGGCGGCGACCGGGACCTGCGTCGGTATCCGCTGAAGGGGTTCGACAGCTTCGCCAACCCGATCTACGACTACGCGAGCCGGGTCACGATCCCGCTGCCCGCACCGTTCAAGGTGGTACGCCGGTTGCACTACGACGTCGCCACCGACGTGATGTACATGTCCGGCTACACCGCCGACCAGCCGTTCGACAACGCGTACTGGAAGGAGTGCGGCAAGGTCCTCGCCCGGTACGACCGCTGGAGCACCGGGAACACCACGCCGACCTGGACCATCCTGCTCCCGTGGGACACGACCGCGACACCACTGGTCACCACGGTGTCGTGGGCACCGGCGGGCGACTACATCTTCAGCTGCGGCGTCGCGACCCGGGGCAAGGTCTGGGCCTGGCGGGCGGCGACCGGCGCGGCCGCGGGAAACTGGTTGCCCGGAGCAAACGTCGGCGGCGTCGACCGGACCGGCTGGGTCGACGTACCGTACGGCCTGAACGCCGCGCAGCGGTCCGACGGGTCGTACCAGGTCACGGTCGAGGACGACCTGTTCAACAAGGTGCTGGTCTACAGCTGGATCCCCGGCTGACCGTGATCAGGTCGACTGGCGTTGCACCAGGTCGGTGCCGAACAGCGTCGCCTGCGGCGGCTGGTCCGGGTTCGCGATGCGGTCCAGGATCAGCTGCGCCGCGGCCTGCCCCTGGCGGCGGATCGCGACCGCGATCGTGGTCAGTGCCGGCCGCACCAGCGCCGCCGCGTCGATGTCGTCGAACCCGACCAGCGCCACATCCTCCGGTACGCCGAGACCGCGGTCGAGCGCCTCCTGCATCGCCCCGATCGCGACGAAGTCGTTGGTGCACACAACGGCCTGCGGCGGACGGTCGAGCGCGAGCAGCCGGTCCATGCCGGCCGCGCCGCCTTCCCTGCTGATCGCACCGTGCACGACGAGCTCGTCGTCGATCCGGATCCCGGCCGCCGCCAGCGCGGCACGGTACCCGGCGACCCGATCGGCGGGCGGCCCGACGTCGCTCGGCCCGGTGATGAAGCCGATCCGGTCCCGACCGCGGGACAGCAGGTGCTCGGTCGCCAGCCGGCCGGCGCCGACGTCGTCCGTGGTCACGGTGCTGATCCCGGGGTACGGCGAACGGTGCCCGAACAGCACCACCGGCACGCCGGCGTCGACCGCGGGCTCCGCGTCGGTGTGGTCGTCGTAGTACCCGGAGATGCAGATCCCGTCGACCCGGCGGGCGAGCATCTGCTCGACGATCTCGCGGCGGGACACGGGTTCGGCGTCGGAGCTGCAGATCAGCGCCTGGTAGCCCTTCGGCGACAGCACGTCCTGCATCCCGCGGGCGAGCTGCGGGTAGAACGGGTTGGTGATGTCCGGGACGATCACGGCGACCGTGGTGGTCGGCTGGCCGCGCAGGCTGCGGGCGGCCTCGTTCGGCCGGTAGCTGAGCTCCTCGATCGCGCGCTGCACCTTCTCGCGGGTCCGCTCGGACACCGGACGGCGGCCGCTGAGCGCGTGCGACACCGTGGTGATGCTGACGCCGGCCAGCGCGGCGACGTCCACGATCCGCACGCGCTGCTTGCCATCGGCAAAACGTCTTGCTGTCATGCCAGAAAGTATGCCATCGCCGAATCCCTTGATTTCAAGGGCGCTCTTGACAGCGTTGTCCACGTCCTTCAGAGTCGAACCACTCCAAAGCGCAAAACGTTCTGCCCACTCCTGCGGAGGTTGGCCCCCATGCCCGAAATCCCGCCCATCACCCGCCGCCGTGCCCTCGGGTACGGCGCCGCCACTGCCGCCGGCGCCGCCCTCGCGTCGACGCTCACCGCCGTACCGAGTCAGGCCGCCGTCACCGTCGCCGCGGCCGACGACCCGTCGGTCACCTTCACCGCCGCGTTCGACGACGTGACCGCGCTGTACGTCACCCCGGCCGCGCCCGAGCTGGTCGTCACGGTCGCGTCGAAGGTCGCGCTGACCGGCACCATCAGCTGGAAAGTCCTTGCCCACGGCACCGAAGCGGCCGGCACCGGCAGCGCGCCGGTGAGCGTCGCGGCCGGCGGCACCGGCACGGTCCGTTCCGCTCTCGGACCGCGCACCCCGGACTTCTACGCCGTCCAGGTCGACCTCACCGACGGCACCGGCAAGACCCTCGCCACCCGCACCCTCGGCCTCGGCGTCCTGCACCCGCCGGCCGCCGGGCTGCGCCCCGGATCGTCGTTCGGTCTCGGCCTGCGCGGCGAGTCCGATCCCGTGATCACCAAGCGGATCGCGCAGCGGATGGGCGCCAAGTGGACCCGCGGCATCCTGTCGATCTGGCCGGACGCGGTCTGCACCGCGCCCGGCAAGTTCTGGAACCAGGCAGCGATCGACAAAGCCCGCGCCGAGGTCGCCGAGTGGCGCTCGTACGGCATCGAGCCGATCGGGTTCCTCGCCTACAACATGTGGTGGAACGTCGCCCCCGGCCCCAACGGCGAGGCGCTCAGGCTGCACCAGAACAAGCCACTCGACCTGAACGCGCACATCGAGATGACCTACCGCGCGATCGCCCCGATGCAGGACCTGGTGAAGAACTGGGAGATCTGGAACGAGCCGTGGGTGCACGGCTGGACCTGGAAGACCGGCGACGCCCAGGACTACCGCGACCTGCTCAAGCGGACCTGGGACCGGATCAAGCCGGAGTTCCCGGACGTGAACCTGATCGGCGGCGGCTCGGTCCCGTACCAGCGCGACGTCGTGTACGCGAAGGGCTCCAAGGACATCGGGTACCTGGACGGCTCGATCAACCACGCGTACGGCGTACCGGACCCGGTGCAGTACGCGCTGACCAAGGTCCAGATCAAGATGGACAAGCTCTGGTCGAAGACGAACGGCCGCGCGGGCCAGTGGCAGACCGAGCTCGGTACGGCGGCGGACTCGTTCCCCGGTCTGCCGTTGGAGGACGTGCCGTACGCCGTCGCGCGGACGGTGGCACCGACGTACCTGCTGCATCTGCTGGCGGGTGCCGAGGAAGAGTCGCCGATGAAGGTGTTCTGGTTCTCGCTGTCGTACGACAAGGGGTACTCGGGCGACACGTTCAACATCTACGACGTCGGCACGAAGACGCCGCGGCCCGCGGTGATCGCGTACTCGGCGATGACGAGCCGGCTCGAGGACTCGCGGATGCTGCGGGAGCTGTACCCGGACGCGCGTTCCACCTGGGGTTTCCTGTTCGAGGACGGCGACGGGCACGGTCGTGCGGCGTTGTACTCGGTCCCTCGGCAGGCGGACGGTTATGCCCATCCGGAAAGCGGTTACCGTGGCACGCTCACGCTGCCGGACGCGCGGGGCATCAAGGTGTACGACTACCTCGGCCGCGAGCTCAGCGACGGGCGCGCGCCGCAGGTCACGCTGCCGGTGAACCCGTGGGAGGTGCTGTACTTCGACAGCGACCGCTCACCCGAGCAGCTCGCGGCGGCGCTGACCAGGTCGGCGCGCTTCGACTACGAGACGCCGCTGGACATCCGGCCGCTGTCGTTCACCCGCCCGATCGACGCGTCCGGCGCGCTCGAGGTCCGGGTCGAGAACGTCACGCCGCAGCCGGTCAGCGCGCTGCTCTCGGTGCAGGCACCGGCCGGGTGGGTACTGCGCACGCAGCAGCTGGAGGTCGACGACGTACAGCCTGGTGAGGTGCGTACCGTCCGGTTCCCGGTGGTTGCCTATCGCAACGAGCCGTCGAACAAGTACCTGATCACGTACGACGCGAAGATCGCCGGCGCGGCGAAGATCCGGCAGACCGGTGCGCAGGAGATCCAGCTCGCGTACGCGCCGTACCGGCAGATCACCGTCGGCGGGGACGCCTCGCAGTGGGCGGGGATCGCGGGCGTCAGCGTGGTGAACACGGCGGCGAGCGGCGACCGGAAGGAGTACCGGCTGTGGTCGGCGTGGGACGAGCAGAACTTCTACGTGCGCGCCGTACTCGAGGACGCGGTGCACTTCGGGAACAAGCCGTTCCCGCAGGATCCGTACTCGTTCCCGTTCAAGGCGGACAGTCTGCAGCTCGCGTTCGATGCCGGCGCGAAGCCTGACGATCTGCTCGCCGGGGATCCGCACTCTGCGAAGTGCGGTGGGTCGTTGTCGCATCTGTACGTCGCGACGCTGGCGCAAGGCGGGGTGTCCGAGCTGCATCGGCAGGCCGCGCCGGGGACGAACTACCAGACGTTCTATCCGACCAACGCGCCGTTGGATCCGCCGCTCGGATTGCTGACGGTCGACGAGGGGCGGGCGCTGGTCACGCGGGACGAGACCGCGAAGACGACGACGTACGAGGTCGCGATCGCCTGGGACCAGTTGCCGGAGTTGGCTCGGCAGGCGGCTGCGCTGGCGCCGGGTGAGCAGGTGCGCACGACGTTCGCGTTCGCGGTGGCCGATGCCGGGACGGGCGGGCACGGGATGACGTACTGGACCACGGCCAACGGGCCGCTGACCACCGGGTGCTACAACTTCGCGCCGTTCTGGGGCACCGGCGGACTGGCCCTCGGCGGCCGGGTCGACACTCCGTGGGGGCTCGGGCGATGAATGAGCCACCGTGGGCGGGGTCCGACGTGCGGATCACCGACGTACGGGCGTTCCTGACCGCTCCGGAGGGGACCACGCTGGTGGTGGTCCGGGTCGAGACGAGCGAGCCGGGGTTGTACGGCGTGGGGTGTGCGACGTTCACGCAGCGGGCGAACGCGGTCGCCACGACGGTGACCGACTACCTGGCGCCGCAGCTGATCGGGCGGGATCCGGCGGAGATCGTCGACATCACCACGATCCTGCATCTGAGTGGGTACTGGCGCTTCGGGCCGGTGCTGAACAACGCGATCTCCGGTGTGGACATGGCGTTGTGGGACATCAAGGGCAAGCTCGCCGGGATGCCGGTGTGGCAGTTGCTCGGCGGCCGCACCCGCACCGCCGTCCCCCTCTACGCCCACGCCTCCGGCCGAGACCCCCAGGAAGTAGCCGACGAAGTACGCGCACTACAAGCGGCGGGCTACAACCACGTCCGATGCCAGGTCGCAGTCCCCGGAGGAAGCACCTACGGCGCTCCCGCTGCCGGTTCTACGACTGGTGCTTGGGATCCGAGGAAGTACGCACGGACCGTCGTGGGGTTGTTCGAGCACCTCAGGCAGGAGGTTGGGGATGAGGTTGAGCTGATTCATGACGTGCATGAGCGGGTGGCGCCTGTGGATGCGGTTGGGATGGCTCGGGAGTTGGAGCCGTATCGGTTGTTCTTTCTGGAGGATCCGGTGGCGCCGGAGGACCTGAACTGGTTGCGGCGGCTGCGGGAGCAGTCGTCGATCCCGATCGCGATCGGCGAGCTGTTCACCAACCCCGCCGAGTACCGCCCGCTGCTGGCCGAAGGGCTGATCGACTTCGTCCGGGTGCACGTGTCCGCGATCGGCGGGCTCACCCCGGCCTGGCGGCTGGCCGTCGCCTGCGACCTGTTCGGCGTACGGACCGCCTGGCACGGCCCGGGCGACGTGTCCCCGATCGGCCACGCGGCGAACCTCGCCCTCGACCTGGTCAGCCCGAACTTCGGCATCCAGGAGCAGCACCCGTTCAGCGCCGAGGCCGAGGAGGTGTTCCCCGGCGTACCGCAGCCGCGGGACGGTCACCTCTGGCCGAGCGACCGCCCCGGCCTCGGCGTCGACTTCGACGAACGGGCCGCCGACAAGTACCCACCCCCGCCGCGCGACCGGTGGAAGCCGCCCCGCCGCCCCGACGGCGCCGTACAACGCCCCTGAATACCCTTTCTGGAAAGGACATCCGATGAGAGCAAGAATCCCGGCGCTGCTGCTGTGCGGCAGCCTCGCGCTGGCCGCGACGGGCTGTACGGTCGGCGGCCCGTCCGATTCCGGTGCCGCGGGCAACGGTCAGCAGAAGACCCTGGTGGTCGCCGAGTGGACGAACCCCTCGGCGATCGAAGCGACCAAGAAGATCAACGCGATCTTCGAGAAGGAACACCCCGGCGTCACGGTCAAGCTCGAGAACGCCCCCACCGCCGCCGGCGCCTGGGGCACGCTCACCAACAGCCTGCTGTCCGCGAAGTCGGTCGACGTCCTCGCGCAGTTCGCACCCACCCCGGCGAAGTTCCCGCCGGCCGACACCGGTCTGAAGTCGTCCGGCTCGGCGGCGCTGATCACCGCGGGCCAGATCACCGACCTGTCCGGCCAGGACTTCATGAAGTCGTACGACCCGGTACTGCAGAAGTACGGCGCCGGCTACAACGGCGGCATCTACGGCGTGGTCGCCGCGGAGTACATCGGCCACGGCGCGGTCTGGTACAAGAAGGACCTGCTGGACAAGTACGGCGTGAAGGTGCCGACGACGTACAGCGAGTTCGTCGCCGCGCTGAAGAAGTTCAAGGACGCCGGCAAGACGCCGATCTTCGTGGCCGGCAAGGACGGCCTGCAGGGCATCGTGTACGGCGGCGCCGTACAGCAACTGCTGATGAAGGGCCAGACCGGCGCCGACTCGACCGCGGTCAGCGACCAGCGGGCGAAGGACTTCTGGGCCGGTACGAAGAGCTGGAACGACCCGCTCTACAAGGAAGCGGCGACCAAGTACACCGACGTGATGCAGTACATCGAGCCTGCCGCGTCCGGTGTCGCGCAGCTGACCGCGCCGGGTGTCTGGGCGGCGAAGTCCGACGACTTCCCGTTCTTCCTCGACGGGTCCTGGGACGGCAACACGATCAAGGAGGCGAACCCGGACCTGAAGTTCGGCTTCTTCGTGATGCCGGCCACCGACGACGCCGCGAACAACCGGATCCCGGTGAAGGCCGACCTGACGTGGATGGTGCCGACCTGGGCGCCGAACAAGGACCTGGCGATGGACTGGCTGCGAACCTTCTCCCGCCCGGAGAACTACAAGCTCTGGCTCGACGCCACCGGCTCGACCTCGACCCAGCCGGGTGTCACCTCGTCCACGCTGCCGTGGATGGACTGGCTGAACGAGCACAGTGACCAGCGGTTCGTCGCGCTCACCGACCCGTGGATCCCGGCCGGTGCGCCGCCGGAGGCTGCCGGGCCGGACCTGACCAAGATGACGCCGTTCGGCAAGCAGAGCGTCGACGATGCGCTGAAGGGCGCGGCTACGGCGTACCAGAAGTCGGTGGGGAAGAAGTAGATGACGACCTGTCCGTTCGGCACCCGCCGGACCCGCCGCTGGATCCCCTGGCTGTCGATCGCGATCCCGGGGATCGGCTGGCTGGTGTTCGGGCTGTACCCGTCCGTCGCCACGGTCGGCTACTCGTTCACGAAGTACTCCGGGCTCCCGGGCACCGCGCTCAACGTCTGCGGGCTGTGCAACTACCGGGACGCCTTCACCACGATGCTGCCGGACGTCGCGGGCAGCCTGAAGGTGACGATCATCTATGTGATCGCGGTGACCCTGCTGCAGAACGGGGTGGCGCTCGGACTCGCCGTACTGCTGAAGGAGAAGCGCCCGCTGTACGGGTTGTACCGGGCGCTGATCTTCATGCCGCAGATCTTCAGCGTCGCGGTCGTCGGCGCGATCTTCTCGCTGCTGCTCGACCCGTACAGCGGGCCGGTGGCGCACTTCCTGCACTCGGCGTTCGGCATCACGTCGTCGTTGCTCGGGTCGACGACGCTCGCGCTGCCGCTGGTGATCGTGGTGAACGTGTGGATGTTCACCGGGTACTCGATGCTGATCTACATCGCCGGGCTGCGGCACATCCCGAAGGAGGTGTACGAGGCCGGCGCGCTGGACGGCGCCGGCCGGTGGGCGGTGTTCCGGCACATCAGCTGGCCGCTGCTCGCGCCCGCGACCACGGTCAACGTGTTCCTCACCGCGATGGGTTCGATCGGTGAGTTCGCGCTGATCCTGGTGCTGACGAACGGCAACTTCGGCACCCGGACCCTGGGGCTCTCGATGTTCACCACCGCGTTCGGCAGCAACTCGCAGCTCGGGTACGGCTCGATGCTGGCGATGCTGCAGTTCTTCCTGACCCTCGTGATCGGCGGCGGCCTGCTCGTCGTACTGCGCCGGCGGGAGGTGTCGATGTGACCGCGACAGTTGCCGCGACCGCACGTCGCCGTACCGTCTCCGTTGCTCAAGGCGGGAGCAAGCGAGGGGCCGGGTGGTACACCAGTCAGGCCGCCTGTCTGGTGATCTCGGTCGGGATGTTCGCGTTGCCGGTGATCTATCTGGCGTTGCAGTCGGTGAAGCCGTACACGTCGTTCCTCCGCGACCCCACCGGCCTGCCGTCGGTGGTCAGCGGGGCGAACTTCAGCCAGGCCTGGACGCAGGGCGACTTCGGCCGGCAGATGGTCAACAGCCTGGTGTACGCCGTGGTGCCGGGCGCGATCACGCTGCTCCTCGGGGTGTTCCTCGCGTTCCCGATCTCGCGCGGGTACTTCCGGCACTCGAACGCGCTGTACGGGTTCTTCGTGTTCTCCGGATTCCTGCCGGGCGGGCTGATCCCGTTGTTCGTGGAGGCGCAGGCGCTGCATCTGTACAACAGCATGGTCGGATACCTGATCATGACGAGCCTCGCGGGTGCCGGGTTCTTCTTCTTCGTCGGCTACATCAAGGGGATCCCGCGGGAGCTCGACGAGGCGGCGGCGATGGACGGCTGCGGGTACGTCCGGTTCATCCTGCAGATCATCGTGCCGCAGATGAAGCCGGCGCTGGCGACGTTCGGGATCTTCGGCTTCATCGGCAGCTGGAACAACCTGATCCTGCCGCTGGTGATGCTGTCGGACTCGAAGTTGTGGCCGGTGACGCGTGGGCTGTACTCGTTCTTCGGCGAGTACAGCCAGAACTGGCCGCTGATCGCGGCCGGGACGCTGATCGTCGCGGGACCGGTGATCGTGGTGTTCGCGATCCTGCAGCGCTACCTGGTCGAGGGCGTGGCCGGCGGCGCGATGGCCGGCAGCCGCGGCGTCGCGCAACCGGCCGTGGACACCGACCAGTGATCAGCTGGCAGCCCGGAGCTCGGAGCATCCGCTTCGAGCTCCGGGATCGCCTCGACCACCCCGAGTTCAGCTGGCCCCGCACGCTGCTGACCTACCACGTGCGCTGGCCCGTCCCGACCTACACTCAACTCCAACTACTCGACGACTCCGGCACCCCGGTCCCCTTCCAACTCTCAGAAGTACGCCGAGAACAAGGCCGCCTGGCCGAAGCATCCGTCTCCCTCCTCACCGACCTGCCCCCAGGCAAAACCCGAGCCTTCGAGCTACGCCCTGGCCCTCCCACCATGGCTAGGAACTCACTGGTTCTCGCTTACGAAGAAGATTCGATCACCGTAGACACGGGCAACCTCCGCGTCCGTATCCCCCGCACAGTGGCCGCCCCCGGCCTCCAGTTCGACCACGGCACCGGCTGGCTCGGCCGCACCACGTTCCGGAACGCGCCGCCGATCGTAGGGTTGCAGACCATCCTGCAGGAAGCCGGCGACCTGTTCGCCACCTTCCGCCTCACCTATGAGTTCGAAGGCTCCGCGAGCTATACGGCCACGATCCGCTGCATCGCGGGCTACGACCACCTCGAGCTCGATGAGGAGATGAGCGGTCTGGGCGATGCGGAGTGGGAGCTGGAGTGGACGAACTTCCAGCCCACCCACCGCTTCTCCTCCACCTGGCCGTACTCCCAGGAGCCCGGACCGCGTCCCTGGCTCCCGATCGACGAGCCGCTGGTCATCGGCGACACCGGCGAGGACCCGGCGTTCTTCGGCTCCGCCCGCACCGAGGACCCGGCGGAGGAGTTCGCGTTCACGGTCGCGCCGTACGCGCCGTCGTACGCCTTCGACGTCCGGCCGCACGCGACCTTCTGGAACGCCCGCACCAGCGTCGGCGTGTTCGTGCTCCGCCCGGAGCGTTGGGACGACCAACAGTACGCGTTGTGGGCGTCGTCGCCGGCGCTGCGGATCCGCTTCCGGTACGACGGCGTCCTGCGCTGGACCTGGCCCTTGCGGGACGGCACGCGGCGGACCGGGATCGCGTGCTACGACCACGACCGGGATCTCGGCGTACCGCGGGAGTTCCGGACCACGCACGTACGGCAGCTGCAGCACTGGCACAGCACGCTCAGCCTCGACCTCGTGAAGGACTGGCAGCTCTGGCACGACGGCCCGCGACCGCCGTCGCCGTTCGACGAGGGGCCGATCGCGTCCGCGGAGGAGTTCCTGGACGAGCTGTTCGACGGTGCCGACGGGCCGCGGCTGATCGCGCGGGGCGTGAACGACGTCGAGGGGTACAGCAACATCGGGCAGCGGCCGCTGTACGAGCGGTTCGTCGACGGGTACGCGCGGCTCCGGGACAAGCTCGATCCGGTCGAGCGGGAGCGGGTCGAGGCCTTGCTGCTGCTGAACGCGTACGTCGCGGCGGGTGAGGAGATCGGGCCGATGCTGCGGATGTTCGGCGGGCACCCGAACTTCATGGCGGACGGGAAGGCGGCACTCGGGTGTTTCGCGTGGCTGTTCCCGGAGCATCCGGCCGCGGCGTCGTGGCTCGAGCAGTTCGGGAAGTTCGTCGAGCTGGTGGCGGCGTTCAACACCCGCCCGGCGGACGGGGACGCGCTCGGCGGGCGGTGGACCGAGAGCCTGGCGACGTACGTGTGGGCGTTCCTGCGGCCGACCGTGCTCGGGAACATCTGCGGGATGCTGGCGGACGGGCGGAATCGGCTGGCGACCCCTCGACTCGCGGAGATGGGGGCGTGGCTCGTCGACTCGTTGACCGTGCCAATGACCTTCGGCGGCCGGGTCCATCCGCCGCAGGGCGCGCATGCGTACTGGCCGCGGCACCCACCGTTGGAGCTGCGGCTGCTCGCGCAGGCGTTGCGGAACTACGCGCCGCTGGTCGCCGAGCATTTGCTGTGGGCAAGCAGTCCGGACGCCTCGTTGCTGGAGCATCGGCTAGGCGCGGCGGATCCGTGGCGGTTCGCGGTCGAGGGCGGGACGGGGACCAATCCGCGGTTGCGCAGTACGAAACATGCCGGGTACGGCGTTACGCTGCGCGCGGACGTGGACCGGCCGACCGAGGTCGCGGTGTTCCTGCAGCAGACGGATCCGGGGCCGAACTACCGGTGGGGCGTGCCCGGCAACAACGGTTCCGGGACGATCTACTACTACGCGGGCGGACGGAGCTACAGCGGGCACGGTCCGGAGGACGCGGGCGACCGGCGGGCGCCCGCGGCGACGTACACGAGTTCGTTCGGCGTGTGGGCGGACGGGTCGTACCGGTCGATCGGGCCGAACCGGCTGGAGCGGCCGCTGCACGACCTCGGCTGGGCGCAGTACGCCGAGATCACCTCGGCGGGCGGTCCGTACCGGAGCCGGTCGGTGATGCTGATCGGCAGCGACTACCTCACGACGTACGACGCGGTCGCGCCGAACCAGCGGACCGCGTGGACGTGGTCGGTGTCGACGGCCGCGACCGGGTGGGACGCGAACAGCGTGGACGAGGTCGTGGACGAACTGCCGTTCATCCACGTCGTGGGGCGGGAGTTGTCGGAGTTCACGACCGAGTTCAGCCGCGGCGTCCGCACCGAGAGCCCCGCGGACGGCTCCGGCGGCAACGTCCTCGCCGTCGTCAGCCATCGCCGCGACCTGCGCGTCACGGACACCCCGTGGGGCGCTCGGGTGGAGACCCCCGACGGGACAGACTTCGTCTTCCGCCGTACGGCGTCCGTCTACTACGACCCCGCGCAGATCACCTATGACGGAGAGGTCCACTTCACCGGCACCGCCGGCGTCGTACGCCTGGCCGCCGACCAGCGACTCGCTCTCTTCCAGGGCTCCCGCATCGGCACCTCCGACCTCACCCTCACCACCCCGGATCCCGAGCTGGCCATTTCGCTCCACCTCCCCACCTTCAAAGGCGTCTACTACTCCCCTCACGACAGCACCTTCACCCTCTCCCGAACCCCCGGCCGCCTGCACGTCGACGGCCTCCCCACCACCACTCTCCCCGCGGGCCGCCACCACTGGGAGATCACCTCCGGCAAACCTCAACCGGTCCCGCCCCGGATCACCCACCTCACCGGAACCACCGTCCACTTCACCGCCGTACCAGCGGCCGAACAGTACGAACTCCAACTGAGCGACGACGGCGGTCACAGTTGGCGCACGATCGCGGTGACACCGCAGACAAGCGTTGGGCTGGGGGCGGTTGAGGGACACGTGCGGGTGATCGCGGTCAACACTGACCAACGGAGCGAACCCGGAAAGGACTACCCGGTGCGACCGACCGAAGGCCCACCGGCGGCGCCGGCGGGTTTGCGGGTGAACGGCCACGAGGTGACGTGGGGCGAGGTGCTCGGCGTCACCGGCTACCGGCTGTACCGCCGGACCGGCGGCGCCTTCGAGGAGGTCTACCGCGGCCTGCGCCGACGGTTCGAGGCAGAGCCCGGGGAGTACGCGGTGGCAGCCGAGAACGACTACGGAGTGAGCGAACGCACCACCTCCGTCAATACCTACGAGGCGGTCTTCCGGCGCGAACACACATACAGCCGGTTAGGGTGACCGCAGGAGGAGGGCGATGGTCGACAGCACCAAACTTTCCGGCGAGAACCCCGCACTGCTACGCCGCATCAACCGCTCGGCGGTACTGCGCGCCCTCGACCCGGAGACGCCGCAGACCATGGCCGAACTCGTCACCCGCGTCGGCCTGTCCCGCCGCACTGTCGAGGATTCTCTCGCCGAACTGCTCGCCGAGGGTTGGGCATCGGTGGCAGCAGCAGCCGCGGGTGACGCGAGCACGCGGAGTGCGGAGGTTGTCGAACGGCGGGCCGCAGGGCGTCCCGCGCGGCGGTTCCGGTTCCGGGCGGAGGCCGGGCGGGTGGCGGGGATCGACCTCGGGGCGGCACGGATCGAGTGCCTGGTCACCGATCTGTCCGGGACGATCCTGGACGAGGCGGCCATCGAGGCGGATCCGGGGTGGCCGGCGGAGCGACGGCTCTCGGTGGCGCGGGAACTGCTCACCGGCACCCTCGCCTCCGGTACGGCGCCGTTGCTCAGCCTCGGTGTCGGTACGACGGGGATCGTCGACGCCGGCCGCATCATGTTGAGCACCGCATTGCCCGACTGGACCGGGTTCGACGTCGCCGGGGCGTTGCGCGCCGCCGTCGACTGCCCCGTCCTGGTCGAGAACGACGGCAACGTCGCCGCGATCGCGGAGCGCTGGCTCGGCGCGGCCACGGACGTACCGGACGTACTCCTGATCCATGCCGGCCGCCGGATCACCGCCGGTGTCGTGATCGACGGCAGACTCCATCTCGGCCGCCACCGCCGGGCGGGCGAAGTGGGCACCATGCCGATGCTGCACTGGGAACGGATCCTCACCGACCTCGCCGCCATGGCGCAGCCGCACACCACGGGGGGCCGACGGCCTCCGCGTCCGGTGTTCGCGGAGGTTGCCCGCGATCTGGCGGTCGGGGTGGCTGCCATGGCCTTGACGCTCGATCCGGATGTCGTGGTGCTCGGTGGGCAGTTGAGTGCGCTCGGGGCCGGGTTCCGGCGGGAGTTCGAGGCGGCGCTGGCGACGCACTGCCCGTGGGAACTCGAGGTCCGGAACTCGACACTCGGCGGACGCGGCGTCTCCTTGGGCGCCGTCCGGCTCGCTCTCGACGAGGTCGAGTCGCGGCTCTATGCCGTCGACGGCGCGGACCGAACAGCCGGCGTCCTCGCCGCTCGCTGACCTGCCAATCCTGCGCGGAACTGTTCGAAACCTTGACGCAGCGATCACCCACGTCTTCAATAGCTGCATTATGCGGGGTAGTCGCATAATCAACCCGAAGGGAGTCGAGGGTGAGGAAAAGACGGATCACCGCCAGTCTCGTCGCAGCCGCACTCGCCATGTCGTCACTCGGAAGTGGCTTCGCATCCGCCACAGCACCACAGCTGCGGATCGACGCGGGCTACCTGTCGATCGCACTGAGCAACTCGGGCCGGGTCACCGCGCTGACCGACGTACGGTCCGGCAAGGACTACCTGGCGCCGGGCAAGTCCGCCCCACTCGTCAGCCTCTTGGTCGACGGGCATCTCGAGGAGCCGACCTCCGTCACGCCACCGGTCCTGCCCGACCAGCGGCACGACCCGGCGACACTCGAGTTCAAGTTGCCCAGTGCAACGGTCCAGGTCAGCGTCGTCCGGAGGCCGACGTACACCACGCTCGCCATCACCGGCCTGCATGCGAAGGGCGGCGCCGACGTACAGACCGCGTTCTGGGGGCCGCTTCCGACCGTGATCAGCCCCAAGAACGCCAACCAGGAGGTCGGCGAGGCAGCAGGTGTCGTGCGCGACCAGGGCTTCGCGTTCGGCCTACGTCCGCTGAACGACAAGACTGTCGGCGCCTGGCCGATCGAGGACGGGCAGTACGGCTTCGCGTCCGACGTAACCGAGAACCCGTACGACCTGCAGGTGGACGTGATGTACGAGTGGAGCGCCGCGGCCGTGACGCCGTGGGGCAGCCTGCTCCGCGCCTACACGTACGACTACAGCAAACAGCGCACCCGGCGGGAGCGGAACGGCTTCAACGGTTCCGCGTCCTTCGAGCTCGGTCCGCTGACCGGCCCGGACGCCGGCATCGTCGGCTCGTCGGTGGCCGTGTTCGGCAGCGCTCCCGAGCTCGCTCCGACCGTCCTCAGCCAGGTCGAGGTCGGCGAGGGCCAGCCGCACCCGACGCTGAACGGCCAATGGCAGAAGGTGTCCCAGGGCAGCTCGGCCTCCGAGTTCTGGCTGACCACCGGGTCGAACAACGTCGCCGACTATGCCGACCTGGCCCGCGCGTCGGGCCTCGACTGGATCTACGACGCCACTGGCGGGCGTGGCCCCTGGGCGTCGACCGGGCACTACGGGCTGAGCAACGCCTACCAGAACAGCGACGACGCGCTCGCGGCCGGGGTACGGTCCGCCAACCAGCGCGGCGTGCAGATGGGCGCCCACACCCTGTCCGACTTCATCGAGCCGAACGACGCCTACCTGAAGGCGCCGGCCGATCCGCGTCTCGCCGTACGGCCTGGCCCGCGGCTGACCCGGGCACTCGCACCCGGCGACGGGCAGTTGTACGTCGACGACGTCACCCGGCTCGCCCCCGGACCGGCGAACCTGCTGCGGATCGGCAACGAGTTCGTCAGCTACACCGGTCAGGAGAAGGTAAGCGACACGGAGTGGCGACTGACCGGCCTCACCCGCGGGGCCTGGACTTCGACGCCGGTCGCCCACAGCGCCGGCGATGCGGCGCAGGTCGTCGTCAAGAACTCGTACGGCGGCGCGATCGGCGGCCTCGGTGTCATCGACGAGATCGCGGACCGGCTCGCCACGCTGTACGGGAAGGCCGGCCTGAAGGGGATCTCGTTCGACGGCCTCGAGTCCGCGTCCCAGAGCGGCTGGGGTTCGTACGGGATCGCGCGGATGGTGAACGGCTTCTACCGCGACCTCGACGCGAAGGCGGCCGACGGGTTCGTCAGCGAGGCGAGCCGGATCTCATCGAACACGTGGAGCGTGCAGACCCGGATGAGCTGGGGCGAACCGAACATCACCTCACTCGACCAGGTGATCCGCAACAACCGGTTCTACCGGGCGAACTTCCTGCCCGGAATGATGGGCCAGACCACTCTGTCCACCACCCGGAAGGACGCGATCGTCGGGGCACTGGCGGTCGCCGCGTCCTGGAACGCCGGCAGTCAGTACTACGCAAGTCTGTCGCTGGGCTCCACGTCAGCCGGCAGGGATCTCCTGGCAGCTGTTCGCGCGTGGGAGTCGGCACGTAACGCGGGCGCGTTCACGCCGGAGCAGCGCGCCGCACTGGGCGACACGAAAAGACACTGGCAACTGACGACGATCGCGCCGGACAGCGAGTGGTCCCTGCAAGAGCTCGACGCCGCCGGCGCGCCGCTCGGGGCGGCTCAGCCGGTCAAGGCACCGGTCCCCCACCTGGACGGCAACCCACCGACCGCGCGAGCCGGTGCACTGTACGAGTACAAGCTCGGCACCAACACGCCCCAGACACGGAAGTTCACTGTGACCGGAGGTGCATTGCCCGCAGGCCTCACCTTGGACTCCGACACCGGCGCGATCACCGGCATCCCAGCTGGGCCCGGAACGAGCACTTTCACCGTCAGCACCGACAACGGCCCGCGGCCCGCGGCAGCTGCGACGTACACCATCACCACCCGCTGATCACCACTGGACGGGACCGCGGCCGGCACCGCCCGCGGTCCCGTCGTACGAGACCTTGCCGGATACGCACGGGACCCCGGGTATGGGGTCGGGACATGAAGGAGGTGAACGCGGGACGATCTGGAGGTGGCGGTGGGTGACGGGGAGTTGTGGGAGCGGGGGCCCGACGGGTTCGGGGTGCTGTTCGATCGGCATGCGAAGGTTGTCTACAACTTCGTGTTCCGGCGGATCGGGTCCTGGAGCGATGCCGAGGACCTGACGTCGCTGGTGTTCCTGCATGCGTGGCGGCGGCGCGGCGACGTCGTCCTGGTGCACGACTCGGCGTTGCCGTGGTTGTTGCGGACGGCCGACTACGTGGTGCGGAACGAGCGGCGGCGGCAGCGGTTCCGGTGGCTGAACCTGCACAAGCAGGTGCCGGCCACCGACGAGCCCGATCACGCCGACCGGGTGGCCGCGCGGATCGACGACGAACGCGAGGCCCGGCAGTTGCGGGCCTTGCTGGCGAAGTTGCCGCGGCACGAGCAGGAGATCGTCGAGCTGTGCTTCTGGAGCGGCCTCGACGCGCAGTCGGCGGCCGTCGCACTCGACGTACCGCTCGGCACCGTGAAGTCCCGGCTCGCCCGGGCGCGGAAGCGCCTGCGCGAGCTCAGCGTCGTCGTACCGTCGGATTCCCTGGAGAAGCTGTCATGAACGAACTGCTCACCCGCCGGCCCGACCACCCGCTGCCGCCCGAGACCCACGAGCGGATGCGCGCGGACCTGCTGGCCGCCATCGAGACCAAACCACGCCGCACCCTCGCACCGATCGTCGCGGCCGCCGCCGTGCTCGTCGTCGTCGCCGGTCTGATGATCGCCGTACGAACCAAGCCGCACACCGCCCCGCCCGCCGCCCGGCCGAACGCGACCCGGGCGCTGACGGCGGCCGAGACCGAAACCCTGCGCACGCAGTGCCTGACCGAGGCGAACCGGATCACCAGCAAGTCACTGCCGCATCCGTTCACCGACTTCAAGGTGGTACGAGCGTTCGAGTTCACCGGCGTGCGGGATCCGAAGGTGGTCAGCACCTGGCTGATCGGCTACGGCATCGAGAAGTTTCCGCAGCCGAAGGGGATGCCGGAACTGCCGGACCGGAGCCATCCCACGTACTGGCTGTGCAGCCGGACGGCGGGCGGCGTCGTCAGCGAGCCGAGTATCCGCTTCGGTCCCGGCGCCCGGTTGTCCGGCAGCCCGTTCATGCGAATCGCCCGGAACGCCGGGGTGTACACGAAGACGGTCGCCCGGATCACGGTCCAGCCGAAGGGCGGGTCGCCGCTCGACGCCGTACTGCAGGACGGCTTCTGGTTCGCCCCGACCGTCGGGCGTACGGACTGGGGACCGTACGACTCCGACGATCCGGGCCGCAACGACTTCGTGATCCGGGCGTACGACGCCGACGGCAACCTGCTCGGCACCGACAGCGGGATCGACCCCAGCGCGCCGACGGTGACCTGCCCGTTGGTGTTCGTCACGCTGCCGAACGGGAAGACCGACACGGTGCCGAAGACGCCGACGCCGCCCGAATGTGTCGAGTACCGCTGGCCCTCCTAACCGACGGAGGGGCCGAGGCCGAGGGACTGCGGCGTGCTGGAGTCGGGGGAAGGCTGGTGCAGGCCTTCGTCCAGCGCGCCGTACTCGGTCATCAGGGACGGGCTGCCGCCCCACGGGGTCTGTTCCTCGGCGATGAGGGTGTTGGTGGTGAGCAGCAGGCCGGCGACCGAGGCGCCGTTCTGGAGGGCGGAGCGGGCCACCCGGAGCGGGTCGATGATGCCCATCGCAAGCATGTTCCCGTAGCGGCCCTCCAGGGCGTCGAAGCCCTCGTCGACGTCCATCGCGGTCGTGCGTTCGAGCACCTCGGCGCCGGAGTACCCGGCGTTCGCGGCGATCAGGTACGCCGGTTCGCGCAGCGCGCGGCGGACGATCTCCACGCCGATCCGGTAGTCGCCCTGTACGTCGAGGTCGTCCAGCGCGGGCGATGCGTGCAGCAGCGCCATCCCGCCGCCCGCGACGATGCCCTCGGCCATCGCGGCCCGGGTTGCCGACAGTGCGTCCTCGACACGATGCTGCAGCTCCTTCAGCTCGACCGGTGTCGGCGCGCCGACCCGGATGATCGCGACCTTGCCGGACAGTGCGCCGATCCGCTCCGTCAGCACGTCCTCGTCGACGCCGAACGTCGCCCGCTCCAGCTCGGCCCGCAGCTGCGCCACCCGGAACGTCACGTCCTGCTCGTGCCCCGAGCCGGCGACGATCGCCGTACGGTCGGCCGTCACCCGCACCTGGTCCGCCCGGCCGAGCTGGTCGATCGTCATCGTCTCCAGGCTGAACCCGGAGTGCCGGCTGTACACCGCGCCGCCCGTGATCGCGGCGATGTCCTCCAGCTTGTGCAGCCGCCGGTCGCCGAAGCCGGGCGCCTTCACCGCGACGCACTGGAACAGCCCGTTGACGTGGTTGTGCACCAGCATGCTGAGCGCCGTACCTTCGAGGCTCTCCGCGATGATCACCAGCGGCCGCGGCTCACGCATGATCTTGTCGAGCAGCGGCATCACCTCCTGGACCTTGGTGATCTTCTCGCTGCACAGCAGGATGTACGGGTTGTCCAGGACGGCTTGCAGGCTGCCCGGGTCGGTCACCATGTACGGCGACAGGTACCCGTTGTCGAACTCGAACCCCTCGACGAAGTCCACGCTCATCCCGTGGACGGCGGACTCCTCGACGGTGACGATCCCGCCGTCGCCGACCCGGTGCAGCGCGCGGGCGATGACCGCGCCGACCACGTCGTCGTCGTTCGCCGAGATGGCCGCGACCCTCGCGTAGTCGAGCTCGGTCTGCACCGGATGCGCGACCTCGCGGAGCCGGTCGACGAGCTTGCCGACGGCCAGGTCGATCCCCCGTTTCACCAGGACCGGGTTGCCGCCGGAACCGATCGCGGCCATCCCCTCGCGGATGATCGCCTGCGCGATCACGGTCGCGGTGGTGGTGCCGTCGCCGACGATGTCGTTGGTCTTGATCGCGGCTTCCTTGACCAGTTGCGCGCCCATGTTCTCGAACTGGTTCTTCAGGTGCACCTCGCGGGCGATCGTGACGCCGTCGTTGGTGACCACCGGCGAGCCGGTGATCTTCTCCAGGATCACGTTGCGGCCCTTCGGGCCCAGCGTCGACTTCACCGCGTCGGCGAGCTGGTCCACCCCCGCCAGCAGAAGTTCCCGGGCGTTTTCACCGAATCGCAGTTCCTTTGCCATCACTTACCTCCGGGCACCAGGATCGCGCGGCCTCTGATCCGGCCGGCGTCGAGATCGGCGACCGCTTCGACGGCCGCGTCCAGCGGGTAGGTCCGGGTGTGCAGCGTGACCTTCCCGGCCTGCGCGAGCGCCATCAGCTCGGCCAGTTCGTTGTACGTGCCAACGATGTTGCCGACGATGTTCCGCTCGGTCGAGATGATGTCCAGCGTCGGGATCCGGACCTGGCCGCCGTACCCGATGACGAAGTACGACCCGCCCCGGCCGGTCATCGCGAAGCCGTCCTGCTCCGCGCCCTGCTCGGCGACGAAGTCGAGTACGACGTGCGCCCCGGCGCCGTCGGTCAGCTCCAGCACCTTCTCCACCTGCTTGCCGTCAGCAACCACCGTCTGGTCCGCGCCGAGCTGCTCGGCCAGCTTCAGCGCGTCCGGGTTGCGGTCCACGACGATGATTTGCGCCGCCGTCAGCGCCTCCAGGCACTGGACGCCGATGTGTCCGAGACCGCCCGCGCCGATCACCACGGCCGTCATACCAGGAGGCAGCAACGGCAGCGCCTTGCGCACCGCGTGGTACGCCGTGATGCCCGCGTCCGCGAGCGCCGCGACGTCCTCCGGCCGGGTACTCGGATCCAGCTTCACGCAGGCCCGCGCCGAGGTCAGCAGGTACTCCGCCATCCCGCCGTCGCTGTCGAGCCCCGGGAACGTGCTGTTCGAGCAGTGCATGTCGTCCCCTGCACGACACGCACGACACAGCCCGCAGGTCGGTGTCGGGTGCAGGATGACCGTGTCGCCGACCTGCACGTTCGTGACCGCGGAGCCGACCTCGTGCACCCAGCCGGCGTTCTCGTGCCCGATCGTGTAGGGCAGCGCCGGGTGCATCGCGGCGTCCCACTGCCCCTCGATGATGTGCAGGTCGGTACGGCACACGCCGGCGCCGCCGATCCTGACGACGACGTCCAGCGGGCCTTTCACGACCGGTTCCGGTACGTCGTCGACGACTGGTTGCTGGTGGTACCCGTGCAGTCGAACGGCCTTCATCCCAGCTCCTCCTCGCCCGCACCGGTCGCGGCGTACCGGTGCCTCAGCATTCCCCTGCAGATCCCGGTGTTGGCCTCGATCCCGGTCCGCGTCAACCGCGCCAGCCCGAGATGCCGCGCCGCCTCCCCCGGCCCGATCGGCGCTCCTGTCTCCACGTCCACCAGCAACGGCGCGTCCGGCCCGGCAGGCAGCCCGAGCTCCGCCCGCCGCCGAAGCAGCCGCTCCAGCGCCGCCGTCGCCGGCACGTCCCCGACCACACACCCCACCGGCTCGATGCCCACAGCAACCAGTTCCCGGCAGACGACATCAGTCCCTGCCAGTACCGACTTTCGGACGAACGTACGGCGCAGTTCGTCCAACTCCCCCGCCGCCTCCCCGGCGAATGTCTGCACGAAACCAGCTCGCGCTGATACCCCTGCATTGATCTGGGTAGCGGCGAAGTGGTCTTCCAGGGCTACGTCCACCGTGCGCACGTGGGGTAGCGCCGCGACGGCGTCGTACGCGTCGGCCACCATCAGGAAGGCGAAGTTGGGGGCGCAGAAGTAGGTCGGGAGGCGGAGGCGGACGACCGCGTCGCCGGCGGCCGACACGACGCAGGTGGACACGAAGCCCAGCGTCGTGATCGGCTCGTCCAGCTCCGGGTCCCGGACGGCACCCAAGGCGTCCAGCACCCGGTCCCGTTCGGTGACGACGGCTGTCATCAGGAAGCGACCAGATTCAGTTGCAGTTCGTTCGGAACCTTCAGGTCGTACAGCCTGGCGGCGTTCAGCCCGAGGATCTTCTTCTTCCCCTCGACCCCGAGCCGCGGGTAGTCCGCGAACTCCGGATCGTCCGGGAACTCCCAGTCCACGAACCCCTCGACCTGCCACTTCGGTTCCCAGATCCCGTAGTCGCTGCCGAACGTCATCTTGTCCTCGCCGACCCAGAACAGCAGCTCGCCCATCACCTTGGCGAAGAACCGCGGCCGGGCGTGCATCAGGCCGCCGATGACGACCGACAGACCGGCGTACACGTTGGGTTCCTGGGTGGCCATGAAGCAGAAGTCCTCGATCCGCGGCAGGCCGACGTGCTCCACGATGAAGTTCAGCTCCGGGAAGTCGGTCGCGGCGTGGTCGACGTCCGAGACGTCGAACGCGTCCTTGTCCAGCGGCCAGATCGTCGGGCCCTTGTGGACGTGGATGTTCTTGATCCCGAGCTCCTGCGCCTTCGCCAGGTAGGTGTACGCCGCCGGGTCGGTGAGCTTGTACCCACGCGATCCCGCGTTCCACTCGGCCGTGTAGAGCTTGACGCCCTTCGAGCCGTACCGGTCGACGTTCGCCGCCAGCTCCACCAGCCCGGCGTCGCCGTCGCGCGGGTCGAAGCGGGTGTTCAGCACGAACATCCCCGGATGCTTCTCCCCGAGGTTCGCGTTCTGCTCGGTGGTGTTGAAGCCTTCCTTGTACCACTCCTTCAGGTACGTCGGCTGGAAGATCGCCACGTCCACGTAGCCGTCCTCGAAGACGTCCTTCATCAGGTCGTCCTCGGTGTAGCTCATGAACTTCTCGATCGGCCAGTGGGTCTCCTTCGGCCCGAGGCCCTGGTACGCGTGGAAGCACTCGATCCAGCCCTTCGCGTACTGCTCGGCCCCCGGCACCCAGTTGTCCGGGCCGGCCTTCCACATGTGCATGTGGCTGTCGACCACGAAGTACTTCTCACCGTTCTTCTCGTACACGGACAGACCCCCTTGTCAGCTGGATGCGGTCAGGTCGAAGCCGATGTAGTCGGCGGCGTCCTCGGGGTTGGCGAACATGATCGTCCGATCGTCCAGGTGCACCATCCGCCCGTAGTGGGTGGACATGTTCTCCTCGAACTCGGCCTGGTCGAAGTACCCGGGCTCCTCGCCCAGCGCTTCGGAGATGTCGTCGTACACGAAGTCCATCCGGCCGACGGCGTCGACCCGGATCATCGACGGCAACGGCGTCACGGTGACGTTGTCGTAGGCCTTCATGACGTCCGCGACGACGACGCCGACCTGGTTGTTCATCAGCGTGACACCGCACTTGTTGGACGCCGTGTTGTCGGACTTGAACGGGCTCTCGACGACCGTCTTCAGCGTGGTCACTGTGCCAACTCCTTCGGTTCGGTGAGGCCCAGCGCGGTGACGATGCCGCTGAACCGGCTCTTCACGCGGTCGAGCCCGTCCTCGAACCGCGGCGGTTTGGCGTCCGGCTGCGACCAGAGCGGCTGCAGGGTCCGGGCCGCGGCCAGCGCCTTCGCGGTCCAGGTGCTCGCCCAGCCCGCCAGGATCGCCTTGTTGTGGTCCGCGAACTCCTTGTCGTTCGTGAGCAGTTCGAACATCGCGGTGGTGTAGCGCAGGTCGCGTTCGGCGAAGTCGTACTCCGCCGCGCCGATCACCGTCGGTGTCACGAAGTCGCCGTTGCGCGGGGCGGCCTGCTGCACCAGTTGGCTGCGGAACAGTTCGCCGACGAGCGGTTCGAAGACGACGTTCGCGGCGAAGATCGCCTCGCACCAGTCGTCGATCGCGGTCAGTTCCTCGGCGACCTCGCGGACGCCCTGCCAGGCCGGGTCGTGGTTCCAGGTTTCCAGGTGCGCCGTACCGTCGAAGCCCTCGATCTCCTCCGACAGCGTGAGGTTGTAGAGGGCGAGGTCCTGCGCGGCGCGGATCCGGTGCATGCTGTTCACCGAGATCGCGTTGTTGTGCATGTTCGTCGGTGCGCGCCGGTTCGCGTTCGCGTACAGGTAGAGGCCGAGGCCGTGGTCGACGTGCATCCAGGCGCCGACGTGCTGCTCGACGAACCGCACCCAGTTCGGGTTCCACTGCTCGAAGGCCTTGGTCGCCTTGGCGGCCTCGACGTTCTGGGTGACCTGGCGGACGACGTTCGAGTTGTAGCGGTAGAGCGTCAGCTCCCACTCCTCGTTCGGGTCGCGGAACTCGTGCCAGCCGGTGGCCGGCCATTCCTGGACGAACAGTCCGCCCGTACCCGGTCCGCGTTCCGGCGACGGCTTGTCGGAGCCCCACGCCTTCAGCACGGTCCAGTCCATCGGATAGCCGCCGCGGCCGTCGGCGAAGCCGTACAGCCAGCCCTGGCTGAGGTAGTGCCGCGGATCGGGCTGGACGTCGACCGTCACGTCCTCGTAGTGGCTCTGCTTGCGCTTCTGCGGTTTGTAGTAGTTGTAGTGCCGCAGGGTCGAGTCCGGGAACTCGCGGGCGCCGGCTTCGGCGTCGGTGAAGACCGGCTTGGGCACACTGCGTTCGGTTTTACCAAAATCCGGCGCAGCTTCCTGTGTGGTACTCATCTTGCCTCCAGCACCTTCGAGTCACCGGCGTCGCCGGTCGTCGTGAACTTGTCGTAGTAGATGTGCTTGGTCGCCACGCCGAGCCGCTCGAGCAGCGGGATCGCCGCCTCGACCATCGGCGGCGGGCCGCACACATACGCGTCGGCTCCGGTCAGGTCCGGCTCCAGCCGTTTCACTACGTCGGTGATCAGGCCGTTCTCGCCGTCCCAGTCCTCGTCCGACAGCGCCGGTACGTACTTGAACCGTGGCAGCGGCAGCGCCCGGAGCTCCTCCTCGAAGCACAGGTCCCTGGGCGTCCGCGCGCCGTAGTAGAACGTGGTCGGCCGGTCGATCCCGCGCTCGGCCATCGACCGGAGCAGCGCGAGGATCGGCGCCAGCCCGGCGCCGCCGCCGAGGAAGACCAACCGGGCGTCGAGGTTGTCCCGGAGGGTGAACACCCCGAACGGCCCGGTCAGCTCCAGCCGGTCGCCGACCCGCAGACGCCGGTCGAGGAACTCCGAGAACACGCCGCCCGGGTACACCTTGATGACGAACTCGAGCTCGCCCCCCTCCCCGTTGACACCGCCTCGGCTGGAGGTGTTCGCCATCGAGAACGACCTGGTCTGATCGGTGTCCGGGACGGCGATGTCGACGTACTGCCCGGGGAAGTACTTCAGCTCCCCGGGCTCGGTCAGCCGCAGCACCAGGTGCCGCAGGTCGTGGGTCACCGGGGTGATCGCCACGACCTCGGCCGTACGTTCCTGGATCGGCAGCCCGGAGCGGATCATGTCCGCGTCGTAGTTGAGCAGCTCGATCGTGAGGTCCTCGAAGGCGTGCGCGCGGCAGAGCAGCGTGTAGCCCTCGTCCAGTTCGTACTCCGGGAGCGCGAAGGTGCTGTAACGGTCCAGGTCGATGTCCTCACCGTCGAGGACGAACGACTTGCAGGACGCGCACTGCCCCTCCTTGCAGCCGTGCATCAGCATCACGCCCTGCTCGGCCGCCGCCCGCAGGATCGTCTGGTCCTCGTCGACCTCGATCTCGATGCCGACCGGTTCGAACCTCACGACGTGCTTCATCAGGCGTCAGCTGGTGCCGGGCGGCCGGCGGGGCCTCCCTTGACGTAACGGGCGGCGAACGCGGTGCGCTCGTCGTCGGACATCTCGTTCAGCAGGACGTTCGGGCTCGCCAGCGGCGGGCACTTGCGCAGGTGGTCGAGCGTCCACATCTTGCTCGGGTCCAGGTCGAGGTGCGGCTGCGCGACCATGGTCTTGCCGTCGTCGCGGACGAAGCCCATGTCGGACACCACATCGGCCCAGTTCCAGCCGTGGTACAGGGTCTCCCACTCGCGGTGACCGATCAGCTTGCCCATGTTCGGCGTGTTCCGGCCCATGTACGTCGGGCGGAACGCGGTCTCGTCGGTCCACTTGCACATCTCGTGGCAGTACGTCCGCCACTGCCCGTCGACCTTCGCCATCACCATGTCCTCACGGACCAGGCACGGCACCATGCACGTCCAGCAGCGGTGCGGGTACTCGTAGTCCACGTCCTCGAACACGATCGGCTTGTGCCCGTTCGGCCGGGAGAGCCGGTTGTAGTTCTCCCACCACGCGCCGTACTTGTCGTACCAGCCCGGGTACTTGTACTCGAACCACTCGAAGTCCTTGTCGGTCATCGGGTCGATCCGCCAGTAGTTGGCCAGCCACCCGGTGGCGAAGAACTGCGCGACCTCGTGCACGTAGCCCTTGTTCCAGATCTGGTTCCAGGACTCCTCGATCAGGTCGTGCGGGATCTCGAGTCCGTACTTCTCCAGCGGCACCAGGTAGCTGCGGTAGTAGTCGTCGTAGATCCAGCGGCGCCACATCTCGGCGTACGACTCGCGGTCCTTGCGCCGGTCCTTGGTGCCGTACTCGATGAACGTGCCGATCGCCGCGTCGACGACGCGGTGGTTGTTCCACCAGGCGTACCGCAGGTCGCGGGCCAGCAACTGGTGGTTGTCCTCGTCGGCGAGCGCCATCAGGAGGGTCGCGTAGCCGTTGCTGATGTGCCGCGACTCGTCCGACTGCACCGAGTGGAAGACCGTCGGCAGCAGGTAGTCGCCGTTCGCGGCGGCCTCGGCCGGCATCGCGACGAACAGCGTGTTGGTGAAGGCGGTCTCGGCCACGATCGTCAGGTAGATGCTGGCCGCGGTGATCGCGTCACCGGTGATGAACCCCTCGGCGAACTGCCGGCCGATGGTGCCGCAGTAGTCGCTCTGGAAGTTCCGCAGGCTGGAGTTGAAGCCCGCCGGGTCGATGTAGTTGTTCATGTACAGGCGTTTGAGGTTCTGCTGGATCGTCGAGTGCCTGACCTCGTCGATCATCTGGATGGCCTGCCCGTTGTGCAGTTCGGGGTTCGGCACGGTCCGGAACAGCAGCGGCATCGCCCGCGCGGCGGAGATCTCCGGCAGCGGGATGATGCTCAGGAACAGCTTCTGCCATTCCAGCCAGCGTTCCTGGACCTGGCGGAACATGTTGCCGCGGATCGCGCCGTCCGAGGCGCCGTACACCCGGTGGTCCTTCTCCTCCTGCATCGGGAAGTACGACCGCAGCACCTGCTTCAGCGGGTCCTTCTTCTGGGCCTTGCGGAACGTGTAGTCGGTGCCGTACTGGGAGACCGGCTCGTGGTACGCCGGTTCCCAGGACAACTCCTGGATCTTCTGGTGGGCCTTCGCCACACTCTGGCGACTCATGGCACTCCTCCCGCTCATGTGACCGGCTGTCACCTGCAGTACAGCCCGGGCCGGAGTGTGATGGAGGTCTCAAATTGAGAAGCCGTCAGGAATCGCCGAAGAACGTCTCCCGGAGCTCCGCCAGCTTGGCGTCCTTCTCGTCCGTGAGCCGCTGATCGCCTTGCGGATCGGGCCGGATCCCCAGGCAGCGCAGCAGTTCCGCGGCCGGTTCGCCCGGATGCCCGGTGGCGCCGAGGACCGGGTGCAGGCCCGCGTCGGCGAGGTGCTCGAAGACCAGGTGTACGACCGACCACGGGTTGTAGGACTCGTCCTCCATCTGCCCAGCACAACCTAGCGGCGAGCGGTCGGTTGTCTCATTCTGAGACAGCGCTTGCGGCCCACTGCACTACGCTCGAAGGGAGCGTCAGGGAGGCCCCGTGGACGAGCTCACACCTACGGCGGACGACAACCTCCGGACCGCGACGGCCCGGCTGAACTTCCTCACGTTCGATCCTGTCGAGGTCCGCGACGTCCGGCCGCCGATCCTCGCCTCCTGGGTCCGGTCGCAGCACTGGAACCTGCCGCCGGACCGGATCCAGTTGCCGTACGTCGCCGACCCGGACCTGGAGGTCCCGCTCGCCCGGAGCGCCGGCCCGGTGCTGCGCAAACTCCACGAGAACCTCGACGGCCAGCCGATCAGCGTCATCCTCACCGACAGGTCCGGCCTGGTGCTGCAACGGCTGACCGCGGACGCCGGCCTCGCCCGGCACCTCGACAAGGTCTACCTGGCGCCGGGCTTCAGCTACGCGGAGGAGTTCGCCGGGACGAACGGGATCGGGACCGCGCTGGAGGGCGGCGGGCCGATGCAGGTGTTCGGCCACGAGCACTACGCGGAGGACCTGGAGGACCTCGCGTGTGCCGGCGTACCGATCAAGCATCCGCTGAACGGCAAGACGGTCGGCGCCATCGACCTGACCTGCTGGCGCAAGGACGCCGGGTCGCTGCTGATGGCGCTGGCGAAGACGACGGCCGAGAACATCCGTGCCGCGTTACTCAAGGACAGCTCGACCCGCGAGCTGACCTTGCTGGAGACGTACCTGCAGCGCTCGCGGCGGCTCGGCGACCTGGTCATCGCGGTCGACGAGGATCTGCTGCTGATGAACGCGAAGGCGCGCCAGTCGCTGGACACCGACGACCAGCGCGCGGTCCTGGCGTACGCCACGGAGATCCTGCAGAGCGGGACGACCGAGGCGATCCTGACCGAGCTGCCGAGCGGGTCCTGGGTCCGGATCACCTGCCGGCCGGTGGGCGCCCGGCCCGGCGCCGGGATCATCCAGGTCAGCCCGCAGTCGACGGCCCTCGCCGTACGGTCGCCGGAGTCCGGGCACCGCCCGCCGCCGCGGCCGGTGCTGCCCGGGCTGGTCGGCCGGAGTGCGCCGTGGCTCGGCAGCAGCCGCGAGGCCGACAACGCGTGCCGCGCCGGTCAGTGGGTCGTGCTGACCGGCGAGCGCGGCGTCGGCAAGGTCGCGCTGGCGCGGGCGGCGCACCGGCAGAACAAGGCGGGCCTGTTCCACATCGTCGACGCCACCCGCGACGGCTTCCCCGCGGAACTCGACGCGGAGCTGTCCGACGACTCGGTGCAGACCCTGGTCGTCCAGCACGTCGAGGCGCTCGACCCGGCCGGCGTCGCCGGTCTCGCGGACGCGCTGTACGGCGTGCTCGAACGGCGGCCGTCCGAGCCGCCGTGGGTCGTGCTGACCCTCACCGGTGACCAGCCGCAGCACCTCGGCGAGCTGCTCACGCTGTTCCCGCTGACCGTCGAGGTCCCGCCGCTCCGCCACCACATCGAGGACGTCCGCGAGCTGGTCCCGTACTTCCTGGAGCAGCTCAGCCACGGCGAGCTCACCTGCGGTCCCGACACGATGCAGCAGCTGCTGCGCTCGGCGTGGCCCGGCAACACGGCGGAGCTGTGCCAGGTGCTGCAGCAGGTCGTCGTACGGCGGCGCCGGGCGGGCGTGATCGTGCCCGCGGACCTGCCGGGCCGGACCCAGGCGGTCAGCCGGCGCAGCCTGAGCCAGCTGGAGGCGCTCGAACGGGACGCGATCATCCGCAGCCTGATCGCGAACGACGGGCACAAGGGCCGGGCCGCGAAATCGCTCGGGATGTCCCGCGCGACGATCTACCGGAAGATCCACGATTATGGAATACAGCCTCCGTAAGTGTGATCGGAGCTGCACCTGAAATCGTCGTTCCTGACAGATTTGATCAGATTGCTCTTGCCGCGAGCCTGCCGCTCGGGGTGAGATTGCTCCATGACTGACACGCGACCCACCTCGGCGGCGGAGGGGCAGGGCTTCTCGTACCGGCCGTTCATCTGGCTCGCGGTCGCGACGTTCTCGATGGGCATCGACGGCTACGTGCTGGCCGGGCTGCTGCCGCAGATCGCCGGCGACCTCTCGGTCACCCCGGCGGCCGCCGGCCAGCTGATGTCGGTCTTCGCGTTCACCGCCGCGCTCGCCGGTCCCGTACTCGGCACGCTGACGTCGCGGTGGGAACGCCGTACGACGATCGTGCTGTCGCTGGGCGTGTTCGTGCTCGGGAACGTGGTGGTCGCGGTCGCGACGAACTACCCGGTCGCGCTCAGCGGCCGGGTGCTCGCGGCGCTCGGCGGCAGCCTGCTGAACGCGGCCGTCACCGGGTACGTGATCGCGCTGACCCCGGCGGAGCACCACGGCAAGGCGTTGTCGTTCGTGCTCGGCGGGTGGATGACCGCGACCGCGCTCGGCGTACCGATCGGGCTGGTGATCGGGCAGTCGAGCTGGCGGTTCCCGATGATCATGGTGGCCGTGGTCGGCACGATCGCGCTGGTCGGCATCATGCTGCGGCTGCCCCAACTGCATCTGCCCGGCGGCACGCTGGTCGAACGGCTCCGGCCGCTCGGGCAGCCGCGGCTGGTGGCCGGGTTGCTCGTCACCAGCGGCATCCTGTGCAGCAGCTACGCCTGCTTCACGTACGCGACGCTGATCCTCGAGCCGCACTTCCACGTCAAGTGGGCGATGATCGCGATCATGTTCGGGTACGGCGTGTCGAGCATGGCCGGCAATGCGGTGACGGGCCGGCTGGTCGACAAGTTCACCGCGCTGAAGGTGCTGACCGTCGTACTCGTCGGACTCTTCCTGAACGCCGTTCTCGGCATGATCGCCCTGATGTTCGCGCCGGCGATGCTCGCGGCGGTGTGGGGGCTCGTGTGGTTCTTCTCGGCCGGGGTCGGCAACGGCGGCGGCGCCGTACCGCAGCAGGCCCGGCTGGCCTCGATGGCGCCGGACTCGGCCGCGATCGTGATGGCGCTGAACGGCAGCGCGATCTCGCTCGGCGGAGCGATCGGTAGCGCGCTCGGCGGCGTCGCACTGACCGCGGGCGCGGCGCCGAACGGGCTGCTCGGCGTCTCCGCCGTCGTGCTGGCGCTCACTGTCGGGCTGCATCTGCTGGTCGCTCGTGCTTCAAAAGCCGCCGCAGGGTGACCGAGACCTGCGCCGTTGAAACGGAGTTCTCGTACCGGCCGCTGGTGTGGCTGGCCGTCGCGACGTTCTCGATGGGGATCGACGGGTACGTCCTGACCGGGTTGCTGCCGCACATCGCGGCCGACCTGCACGTGAGCGTGGCCGCGGCCGGGCAGTTGATGTCCGCCTTCGCGTTGACCGCGGCGTTCGCCGGGCCGGTACTCGGTACGGCGACCTCGCGCTGGGAGCGCCGTACGACGATCGCGACCGCGCTGGGCGTGTTCGTCGTCGGCAACCTGGTCGTCGGATTCGCGACGACGTACCCGATGGCGTTCGCCGGGCGAGTGCTGGCGGCGCTCGGTGCGTGTCTGCTGAACGCGGCCGTGAGCGGTTACGTGATCGCGGTGACGCCGGTCCGGCACCGCGGGAAGGCGTTGTCGTTCGTGCTCGGCGGATTGCTGACCGCGACCGCGCTCGGCGTACCGCTCGGGCTGCTGATCGGGCAGTCGAGCTGGCGCTACCCGATGGTCCTGGTCGCCGTGATGGGCACGGTCGCGCTGGCCGGCATCCTCCGCGGCCTCCCGCGCCGGCACCTCCCGGCCGGGCGGCTCGCGGACCAGCTCAGGCCGCTCGGACGGCCTCGGCTGCTCGGCGGGCTGCTCGTCACGACGGGCGTGCTGGCCGGCAGTTTCACCTGCTTCACGTACGCCGTCCTGATCCTCGGCCCGTCCTTCCCGGCGGGCTGGATGATCGTCGCGATCATGTTCGGGTACGGCGTCGCCAGCGCGCTCGGGAACGCGATCACCGGGCGGCTGGCGGACCGGTTCGCGGCGCCGCGGGTCCTCACCGTCGTACTGGTCGTCCTGTTGCTGAACTCGGTTCTCGGGATGACAGGGCTGCTGCTGATGTCGTCCGGCGTCATCGGCGTGACCTGGTTCTTCGTCCAGGGCGTCGGCAACGGCGGCGCCGCCGTACCGCAGCAGGTCCGGCTGGCCGGCCTCGCCCCGGAGTCGCCCGCGATCGTGATGGCGCTGAACGGCAGCGCGATCTCCCTCGGCTCGGCCCTCGGAAGCGGCCTCGGCGGCGTCGCCCTCGCCACCGGCCTGGCCCCGGACGGACTGCTCGGCGTTGCGGCCGTCGTCCTCGCGCTGACACTCGGGCTGCACCTCACCGTCGGCCGCTAGAATACGGTCATGGCCGGAAAGCTGCGGATCGTGCTGGCGGCGACGCCGTCGTACCTGAAGATGGTGTTCGCGCCGGAGAGTATGGCGCGGTTGGAGACGCTCGGGGACGTCGTCGTACTGCCTGATCCGGGGAACGCCGACGCCTTGCGGGCCGCCTTGCCCGGGAGCGACGTACTGATCACGTCGTGGGGTGCGGCGCCGCTGACCGCGGAGGTGCTGGACGACGCGGACCGGCTGCGGCTGGTCGCGCACAGTGCGTCGTCGGTGAAGCACTTCGTCACCGACGAGGTGTTCCGGCGCGGGCTGCGGATCACGCAGGCCGGGCAGGCGATGGCCGAGCCGGTCGCGGAGGTGTCGCTGGCGTTCACGTTGAGCCTGCTGCACCGGATCCAGCGGTTCGACCACGCGATGCACGCCGGCCGCTGGCGGGACCCGGTCCCATCGCAGCATGGGCTGACCGCGTCGCGGATCGGGGTCGTCGGCGCGTCGCGGACCGGGGCGGAGTACATCCGGATGCTGGTCGCGCTCGGGGCCGAGGCGGTTGTCTACGACCCCTATCTCACCGACGAGCGGGCGGCCGGGCTCGGCGTACGGCGCATCGCCCTGGACGAGCTGCTCCGCACCAGCAGGGTGGTCGCGCTGCACGCGCCGACGCTGCCCGAGACGCACCACCTGATCGGCGCCCGCGAGCTGGCCCTGATGCCCGACGGCGCCGCGCTGGTGAACACGGCCCGCTCCTGGCTGGTGGACACGGACGCGCTGCTCGACGAGCTGCGGTCCGGCCGGCTGGACGCCGCGCTGGACGTGTTCGACGAGGAGCCGCTGCCGTCGGACAGCCCGTTCCGCGGCCTGCCGAACGTCCTGCTCACCCCGCACCAGGCTGCGGCCACCGTGGAGTGCTACTTCGGGATGGGTGCGATCACGGCCGACGAGATCGAGCGGTACGCCGCCGGGCAGCCCCTGCGGTACGAACTGACCGAGGCTGCCCTCGCCCGGATGGGGTGATCAGCAGGTCGCGGTCGAAGCGGTCCGCAGCGCGCGCCGGTGCAGCGGGTCCAGGTGGTGGCGGGCCGCACCGGTCGCGTCGGCGACCACCAGCGCGATGTCGCAGTGCAGGCCGCTCTGACGCAGGTGATCCACGCGGACCAGCTCGGCCAGCAGTTGGGTGGTGATCGCGTCGAGCTTCTGCCGGATCACGTTCAGATCCGGACCGCTCGTCGGCGCCTTGTCCGGGTTCGCCGCCCAGTACGCGAGCAGCCCGCGCTGCACCACCTTGCTGGCGTCGATCTGCGCCTGGAAGAACGCCGCCGTCGCGTCCGGGTCGATCCCGAGCTGCACCGCGGACGCCCGGACCGAGGTGAGGATCTGCTGCTCCCGGACCGGGTCGTCGACCGGCTTGCCGCTGAAGTACTTCGACGCGGCCACGTCGTCGCCGACCAGGATCCGCTGGATGACCAGCTCGGTCAGCCCGTCGAACGTCACCTGGCCGTCGTGCACTCCCCCGAGCTGCACGGACGGTTCAGGTGCCGCGTTCGCGGCCGGCACCAGGAGGAACGACGTACCGGCCGTGGTCGCCACCACGGCCCCGGCGATCAGCTGACGAAGCACTTGCGCCACCTCTCCACGACGGTTCCGGACCGGCAGGCGACTGTACGCCGCCAGGGGTGCACGAACATTCACTTTTCACCAGGATCGAACCCATCCGGGCCGCGACCGGTGCCGAAGTACCTCCGACAGCACCCTTCGAGGAAGGCACACCAGTCATGCCCGCGAACGCTACGGTGAGCTGATCGTGACCGAACCCACCGCGCTCCCGTGGCCCGGCGGACCGCGGCAGCGGGCCGGGGCGATCACGGACGGCGACCTGCTGACGCTGACCGCGACCGGTGACGTGGCCGCGTTCAGCACGCTCTACGACCGGGTGTCGCCCTGGGTGTTCGGCCTGGTCCGCCGGATCCTGCGGAACCCGGCGCAGTCCGAGGAGGTCACCCAGGAGGTGATGCTCGACGTCTGGAGGACGGCCGGCCGGTACGACGCCGGCCGCGGCTCGGCGCACTCGTGGATCCTGACCATCGCGCACCGCCGCGCGGTCGACCGGGTGCGCTCCGAGCAGGCCGCCGCCGACCGCACCGAACAGGTCGGCGCCCGGTCGGTCGACGTCGAGTTCGACCAGGTCGCGGACACCGTCAGTACCCGGCTCGAGGCCGAGCAGGTACGCCGCTGCCTCGGCACGCTGACCGAGCTGCAACGCGAGTCGATCGAGCTGGCGTACTACAACGGCTACAGCTATCCCGAGGTCGCCCAGCAGCTCGGCGCCAAGCTTCCGACCATCAAAGCGAGAATGCGCGACGGCCTGATCCGGCTCCGCGACTGCCTCGGACCTGAGAAGGGGCATGCGTCATGACCGAATCCGACGTGCACACCCTCACCGGCCCGTACGTCCTCGACGCGCTGCCGGACGACGAACGCGCCCGCTTCGAGGAGCACCTGGCCGGCTGCGCGTTCTGCCGGACCGAGGTCGCCGAACTGCGGGCCGCCGCGGTCAAGCTCGCCACCCAGGTCGCCACTCCGCCGCCGCCCGCGCTCAAGGCCGGCGTGATGGCCGCGATCGAGCACGTCCGCCAGCTCCCGCCGCTGGTCCACGAGCCTGCACCTCTGGTACGGCGGCGCCTCGGCCGCCGCTCGGTCCTCGCACTCGCCGCCGCCGGCGCACTGGTCGCAGCGAGCGGCGGGATCGCGATCGACCAGTACCGCGGCCGGACGAGCGCGGAACAGGCGAGCCGCCAGGTGGCCGCCGTACTGGCCGAGCCCGACGCGCACACCGTGCACGGCACCGTCCGCGGCGGCGGCCAGGCCACGGTCGTCACGTCGGACCGGGCGGACAAGTCGGTCGTCGTACTGCGTGACCTGCCGGCGCTCCCGTCCGGCCGGACCTGGCAGCTGTGGATGATCGACCCGCGGCAGACCGCGCACTCGATCGGCCTCGCGGCGGGCGACCTGACCCGGGTGATCAACGGCTCGACGACCGGGATGACGACGTTCGGCCTCACCGTGGAACCCGACGGCGGCTCGCGAACCCCGACGCTGCCGGCGGCGGCGCTGATTCCGCTTGAGTAGTCTCCCGCCATGGTGACGGCGGAGGTACGCGAGCGGGTGCAGGCCAGTTTCGATCGCCAGGGGCTGATGGAGCATCTCGGCGCCCGGATCTCGTACATCGGCGCCGGCGAGGTGCACATCCAGCTGCCCAGCCGGCCCGAGGTCACCCAGCAGCACGGCTACTTCCACGCCGGCGCGACCAGCTCGATCGCCGACAGCGCCGGCGGGTACGCCGCGTTCACCCTGTTCCCCGAAGGTACGTCGGTCCTCACCGTCGAGTTCAAGATCAACCTCCTGGCCCCTGCCGAGGGCGACCACCTCGAAGCGGTCGGCACCGTCATCAAGCCCGGCCGCACCCTCACCATCTGCCACCTCGAGGTCTTCGGCGTCACCCCCACCACCCGCACCCTCGTCGCCGCCGGCCAGCAAACCCTCATCCAGATCGAGGCCCGCACCGAACGCTGAGTACTCGGAGCTGGCGGTGACGGCGCCCGAGGTGAAACCGATCGAACAGCCGACGTTCAGTCAGCCTGCCGAAACGCCGGTTTCGTCGGCGAGCCCCAGCGAACCGCCGGCCAGCCCCAGCCGGACCCGGGGGTCATGGGTCCCATCCCCACGCCCACGGGCCGGAGCACTCGACCTTTCGACGGTCCGGGACTGCACCGCGCTCGATCGGGTCCCGGTCGAGAGGTGGCAGGTGAAGAAGGGAAAGCCAGTCACGGAGTGGCTCGGCAAGACCCGCACCCTGGTCTGCACCTGGGCATACCGTCAGCCGCCGTATTCGCTCACCGTGATCGTGTACCAGCAAAGCGTCTACGACACGACGATCTTCAGCGACGCCGAACCGAAGGAAATCGAGGTCGGCGGACTCCCGGCCTGGTCCGGGGCGCGGATGCGGGTTCGGCCGACCTGCGAGGTCGTGATCGACACCCACGAGGGCCAGCACGCGGTCGTCGACTACAACGTCACCGGCCCGATCGACGGACGCACCGTGAACTGCGCCGTCATGCCGGAAATCGCCGCCGGCGTGATCACGCACCTGCGCTGATCAAGACGGCGCAGCTTGCCAGGAGCCGAACTCGTGGTCATCGCAGCGATGAGTTCGGGGGGTCTCGGCGGTCTACAGGAATGACAGCAATTCCTGGAGGGCCTTGTGCGAGAACGATGGGTTTTGGGGTTGACCTCGCTCGGTTCGTTCATGGTGGCGTTGGACACCCTGGTGGTGGCCGCGGCGCTGACGACGATTCGGGCTGATCTCGGTGCGACCGCCGAGCAGCTGGAGTGGACGGTCAACTCGTATGCGTTGAGTTTTGCGATGCTTCTGATGACGGCCGCCGCGATCGGCGACCGCCTGGGGCGGCGGCGTACCTATGCGGCCGGCCTGGCCCTGTTCACCGCCGCGTCGGTCGCCTGTGCGCTGGCGACCTCGCTGCCGTTCCTGATCGTCGCGCGGACGGTGCAGGGGGCCGGTGCGGCGTTCGTGATGCCGTTGGCGATGAGTCTGCTCGGAGCGGCGTTCCCGCCGGAGCGGCGGGGTCGCGCGATCGGGGTGTTCAGCGGCGTGACCGGGATCGCCGTACTCGGCGGTCCGCTGATCGGCGGCGCGGTCACCGAGGGGCTGTCCTGGCAGTGGATCTTCTGGATCAACGTGCCGATCGGCGTGCTGGCGATCGCGCTCGTGCTCACGAAGGTCCCGGAGAGCACCGGCCCGGCCCGGCGGCTCGACCTGGTCGGCGCGGTGCTGATCAGCCTCGCCGTACTCGGACTGGTCTGGGGCACGGTGCGTGGTGAGTCGCAGGGCTGGACGAGCGCCGAAGTACTGTCCGCGTTCGCGATCGGTGTCGTGATGCTGATCGCCTTCGGGCTCTGGGAACGCCGTACGGACCATGCGATGGTCCCGCTCACGTTCTTCCGGAACCGGACGTTCACCGCGGCGAACTCGGCCGGTTTCTTCCTCAGCGCGGCGCTGTTCAGCGCGGTGTTCTTCCTCTCGCAGTACATGCAGGTCGTGCTCGGGTCGGCGCCGCTGAAGGCCGGGCTGCAACTGCTGCCGTGGACGGCGACGCTGTTCGTGATCGGGCCGATCGCGGGACGCCTGGTCGACCGGGTCGGCGAACGCCCACTGGTCGTCATCGGTATGACGTTGCAGGCGGCCGGCATGTTCTGGGTCAGCCGCGGCACCAGCCACTACTGGGAGCTCGTCGTACCGCTGATGGTGACCGGGTCCGGGATCTCGCTCGCGATGCCGGCGGCGCAGAGCGCGGCGATGTCCGCGCTGCCAAGGGAATCGGTCGGGATCGCGTCCGGCGTCTACAGCATGAACCGCCAGCTCGGCGGCGTGGCCGGGGTCGCGGTCCTCGGCTCGGTGTTCGCGGCCGCCGGCGGCTACACCGGTCACGGCTTCACCCGGGCACTCGCGGGTTCCGGCGTACTGTCGTTGCTCGCGGCGCTGTCGGGCCTCGCACTCGCGGCCCGTGCCCGGGCAACCCGGCCGGCCGAGGCGAAGGTGGTGGAAGGAGTCCGATGAACCTCGAGGAGGAGTTCGCGGAGCATCGGGGCGAGCTGGTCGCGCACTGCTACCGGATGCTCGGCTCGCTGCACGACGCGGAGGACGCCGTACAGGAGACCTACCTGCGCGCCTGGCGCGGTCACGCGGACTTCGAGCACCGTTCGTCGGTCCGGACCTGGCTGTACCGGATCGCCACCAACGTGTGCCTGAACCTCCTGCAGCACAGCAGCCGGCGGGTCGTCCCGTCGGCGCTGGGTGCCCCGGGCAACGATCCGGAGGACATCCACGCCCAGGCGCTCGAGGTGCCGTGGCTGGAGCCGTTCCCGGACCAGCTGCTCGGGGCCGACCCGGCCACCGTGGTCGGCGACCAGGCGAGTCTGCGGCTCGCGATGGTCGCCGCCATGCAGCACCTGCCGCCACGGCAACGCGCCGTACTGATCCTCCGCGAGGTGCTCACCTGGCCGGCCGCCGACGTCGCGTCGTTGCTCGACACAACGACCGCCGCGGTGAACAGCTCGCTGCAGCGGGCCCGGGCCGAGCTCGCCCGGCTGCGGCCGCGCGAGGACGAGCTGAGCGAACCGGACGAGCCGCTGCGGCGGGCGTTGCTGGACCAGTTCCAGGCCGCGATGGAGAGCAAGGACCTCGTACTCCTCGAAGGGTTGTTCACCGCGGACGCCCGCTGGGAGATGCCGCCGATCCCGACCTGGTTCAGCGGGCGGGCCGACGTACTGCGGCTGCTCGACTCGAAGCTCCGCCCGGGTCCGGGCCGGCGCCGGCTGGTCGCCACCTCGGCGAACGGGCAGCCGGCCTTCGCGATGTACATCCGCGGCGCCAACGACCAGTTCCACGCGCACTCGGTGAAGGTGCTGACGCTCACGAAGAACGCGGTCTCGGCAGTGCTCGCGTTCCACCAACCTGCTCTGTTCCCGGCCTTCGGGCTGCCTTTGATCTGTGGGAGATCCTGATGTCCTTGGCAACTACTTTGCGAGACCTGCACGTCCCCGGTACGCCGTTGGTGGTACCCAACGCCTGGGACGCCGCCTCGGCGCGACTGGTCGAGCAGGCCGGGTTCGCCGCGGTCGCGACCAGCAGCAACGCGACCGCCGCGGTCCTCGGGTACGACGACGGCGAGCACGCGCCGGTGGCCGACGTACTCGCCGCCGCGGCCGGGATCGCCCGGTCGGTCCAGGTCCCGGTGACGGTCGACTTCGAGCGCGGGTACTCGTTGAAGCCCGCCGAACTCGTCGAGCGGTTCCTCGCCACCGGCGCCGTCGGCCTCAACCTGGAGGACTCCGACCCGGCCTCCGGGGCGATGGTCGACCCGGCGGAACAGGCCGATTTCCTGGCCGCCGTACGGGCCGCGGCCGGTGACGCCCTGGTGATCAACGCCCGGATCGACGTCTTCATCCGCAAGGCCGGTACGGCGGCAGAACAGTTACGGACAGCTATCGATCGCGGTACGAAATACCTGGCCGCCGGCGCTGACTGTGTGTATCCGATCGGGGTCGGCGACCTCGACGTGATCGGCTCGCTGACCACCCGGCTCGACGGCCCGGTGAACGTCGCGTACGGGCAGGGCGCCCACTCGGTCGCCGACTACGCCGGCCGCGGCGTGGCCCGGGTCAGCTTCGGCCCGATGTTCCAGCGGCACCTGTACGGCGTGTTCGCCGGAAGCGTACTTCCGGCGCTGCAGGCGGACCGGAATCCGTTTACCGGATGAACGCTTCGCCAACCCCCGGCGAGTCCTTGTGTGGAATCCACCGGATCGGGTAAGACGGGCTAGGTAGTGGAAGGCAACCATCGAGGAACGGGGAAAGACGATGGGTTTGTTCGACGAACTGAAGGACAAGGCCGAAGAACTGGCCAAGGAGCACCCGGACCAGGTCAACCAGGGCCTGGAGAAGGCCGGTGAGTTCCTGAACGAGAAGACCGGCAACAAGTTCGGGGACCAGATCGAGCAGGGCGAGAACTTCGCCCGGGACCAGCTCGGCGGCCAGGGCGACAACCAGGACAACAACCAGTCCTGACGCAGCACACTCTGCGGCCGCGGCGATCTCGCCGCGGCCGCCGCGTGTCCGGCCGCGCTCTCAGCTGAATCGCGGCCGGCTCTCAGTCGGCGCTCAGCGCCAGATCACGGCTTCGATCTCGCGGCGCTGTTCCGCGAACAGTCCGTTGTCGGTGGTCTTCGTGAGCAGCTCGCGCAGGTCGGCCTCGAAGGCCGGCCGGTCCGGGCCGAACTGGTGCGGTGTCGAGCTCGACAACGAGAACACCGCCGCGACCACGTCGTCGACGGTCCGGTCCTCGACCTCGTCCCCGCCGACGACCAGCCTGGTCGGACCGGCGTACCCGGCGGCCCGCATCACGTCCTCCTCACCACCCCGCGTGCCCGTCGGCAGCGCGCTCCGGCCGGCCCGCCGTACCGGACCGAGGTAGCGGGTCACCAGCTCGTCGATCGCGGACCACGGCGGCCGCGGATGCGGCAGCTCCTCGTCCCCGTCGACGCCCCGGTGCGTGGTCGCGCCAACGTGTACCCACGCTCCACCGTCCGCGAGCATCCCCCGGACCGACCTGGCAACCAGCGCCTGATCCATCCAGTGGAACGACTGCGCGAACGTCACCACGTCGAACGTCCCGAGGTCCGCGGGCAGTTCCTCGGCGCGCAACTGCCGCCATTTGGTGTTCCGTACGCCGGTCTCCGCGGCCCGCGCCGCCGCCACGTCGAGCATGTCGGCGTCCGCGTCGACCCCCACCGCCTCCGCGAAGTACGGCGCCAGCAGCAGCGTCACCGGTCCCGGGCCGCAGCCGACGTCGAGCAGTCGGCCTCTACCGTTCAGCCGCAGTTCGTCCCGGAGCGCCTCGCCCAGCGCCACCGGGTACGCCATCCGGCCGACCGCATAGTGCTGCGCACTGCCGGCGTACAACGTCTCGTCCCATTCCCAGTCATCCACCCGCCGAGGCTAGACGGTGGACCAGCTCGCGGGTAACTGGATAAAGCTCGGAGTAGGCGTGGAAGAGGGTCTCGTACGTCGGTGCCGTGGCCGGGTCGGGTACGACGACGTGGTCCGGCCGGGTCCAGTCCGTGGTCGGGGGGACCGCGCCGACGCCGATCGCGGCGAGCAGCGCGTCGCCGTACGAGGCGCCGATCGTCTGCTGTGGAACGGTTTGCCGGATACCCGCGACATCGCTGACGATCTGTGTCCACAGGCCGCCCTGTGTGCCGCCGCCGACTGCGACGACGCGTTCCGCCGTGCCGAAGACGTCGAGGATCTGCCGTACGCCGCAGGCGATTCCCTCGTACGTCGCGCGCAACAGGTGACCGCGCTGGTGGCGGAGGGTGAGGCCGGCGATCACGCCGCGCGCGAGCGGGTCGTAGATCGGGGTGCGTTCGCCGCTGAAGTACGGGAGGAGGACCAGGCCCTCGCTTCCCGGTGGTACGGCGGCTGCCTCGGCCAGGAGGGTGTCGAACGGGACCCCGCCGGTGAGGTCCTGCAGCCAGGTGGTGATGGTGCCGGAGGTCGCCATACCGGCGGCCAGCGTGTGCGAGCCGGGTTCGACGCCGGACGTGGTCCAGAGTCCGCGGGCACTCGTTGGGGCGGCCAACACTTGGACGAAGAACATCGTCGAGCCGTACATCAGCATCAGGTCGCCCGGGCGGCGGACGCCGACGCTGAACGCCTCCGCCCAGGCGTCGACGGTGCCCGCGACGACCGGCGTACCCTCGGCGAGGCCCGTCTGCGCCGCGGCGTCCCGGCGTACGGTGCCGATCTGCTCGGACGGCCAGACCAGCCGGGGCAGGGCGAGGCCCGGGAGGACCTGCTCGACCCAGTCGGTGGCCCAGTCCTGGCGGTGGATGTCGTAGAACGGGTCGCACTGGCTGGCCGTGTGGTGGTCGAGGATCCACTCGCCGGTCAGGTGGGCGACAACGTACGTGTGGGCGCTGAACCAGCGGTCCCGCGGGCGCCACGCGTCGCCGGCCTCCCGCTGCAGCCAGGCGAGTTTCGGGCCGATCGCCTGGCTGGACAGGTCTTTCCCGCAGCGTTCGAGGATCGCGTCGGCGCCGAGCAGGTCGGTGATCTCGGCGATCTCCCGGGTCGACCGGGTGTCGACGCCGTACAGGATCGCCGGGCGCCGCGGGCGGAGGTCGTCGTCGGTCTGCACGACGCACGGGCCGAGGCCAGAGACGCAGACCGCGACGACGTCGGTGGGGTCCAGCTCGGCCAGGACCTGCACGACGTCGCCCCACCAGTCGCATTCGGGGTCCATCTCGGCCCAGCCCGGCCGCGGCAGGCTCGGCGCGTGGTCGCGGCGGGCGACCGCGACCACGTCACCGTCGAGCGTGCAGCGAACGGCCTTCGTACTGCCGGTCCCGATGTCGACCCCGATGACGAATCTCATCCCCTGATTGTCCAGGTGTACGGCGCGTTCGCGGTCAGGGACACCTCCTCGCGGCGTGCTCCATGCCTGACGACGACTGTTGTGTCGCGGACGGCGGTCAGTACCGCGGTTGCCTTGGTTGTGGACCAGGTGAGGTCGACCGCGATGCCGCCGCGGGCGCGCAGCCCGGTGATCTCGCCGGCCGGCCAGGCTTCCGAGAGCGCGGGGAAGACCTCGAGCTCGCCGGTGTGGCTCTGCAGGAGCATCTCGGCGATGCCCGCGGTGGCACCGAAGTTGCCGTCGATCTGGAACGGCGGGTGGGCGCAGAACAGGTTCGGGTACAGCCCGGAGCCGTCGCCCACGTAGTCGGTGCCGGAGTCGCCGGCCGGGGTGAGCAGTTCGCGGACCAGGCGGTGCGCGGCGGCGCCGTCGCGAAGCCTTGCCCACAAGGAGATCCGCCACGCCAGCGACCAGCCGGTGCTCTTGTCGCCACGGAGTTCCAGGGTACGGGCGGCGGCCGCGGCGAGGTCCGGCGTACCGTCCGGGGTGATCTGGTCGCCGGGGTGCAGGCCGATCAGGTGCGAGGTGTGGCGGTGCTGCGGCTCGGCTTCCGCCAGGTCGTCGCGCCATTCCTGGAGTTGGCCCCGGGCGCCGATCCTGGGGTCGGGGATGCGTTTGCGGGCGGCCTGGAGGGCGTCGACGAGCGGGTCGGTGAGGTCCAGTACGGCGGCCGCGTGGGCGCAGCGGTCGAAGAGGTCCGCGATCAGCGACAGGTCCATCGTGGACGAGGTGGTGACCGAGGCCGGCTTGCCGTCCGGGGCGATGAACTCGTTCTCCGGCGACGTGGACGGCGCGGTGCCGAGGGTGCCGTCGGGAAGCTCGACCAACCAGTCCATCGCGAACTCGGCGGCGCCTCGGAGGGTCGGCCAGACGTCGCTCAGGTACTCGCGGTCGCCGGTGAACGCGTAGTGGTCCCAGAGGTGGCGGCACATCCAGATGCCCGCCATCGGCCAGTTCGCCCACTTCGGGTTGCCGTCCACGGGGGCGGTCCAGCACCACGCGTCGGCGTTGTGATGCGCGGCCCAGCCGTTGGCGCCGTACAGGTGCTGTGCTGTGCTTTTGCCTGCGTGGGCGAGGTTCTTGACGTAGGTGAGCAGCGGCTCGTGACACTCCGAAAGGGACGTGGTCTCGGCGGGCCAGTAGTTCATCTCGGTGTTGATGTTCACCGTGTAGTTACTGCTCCACGGCGGCTGGAGATGCTCGTTCCAGATCCCTTGCAAGTTCGTCGGCAGTCCCCCGGGCCGCGAACTCGCAATCATCAGATAACGCCCAAAGTTGTAGATCAACGCCGCCAGCCCCGGATCGTCCCCCGCCTCCATCAGCCGCCGGTCCGTCGTCAACTCCACCCCGGAAGGCAGGACGAGCACGGACCGCCGGAACAGTTCCTGGTAGTCGCGTGCATGTTCCGCCCGCAGCGTGTCCGCCTCGTCGAGGGCCGCGCGTACGGCGGTGTCCGCCAGTTCACGGCATGCTTCGGACGAACGGGTCGGCGTCGTGTGCGGGTCCTCGTAGCCCGTCGCGGTGGAGAGGACTACCAGGAGGTCCGTCGCGTTGGTGATGGTCAGGTTGTCGGGTGACGGGGTGAGCGTGCCGTCGGTGTGGGCACGCAGTACGACGGCAGCGTTCATGCCGCTGTCTTCGCCGTCGGAGTATTGGATCGGCTCGCCGGTGCCCTTGTGGGGCGGGGCGACCGAGGACGGGCAGGTGGCGAGCAGGGCGAGGCCGTTGTCGCCGAGAGCCTCAGTGGTCGACCGGAGCTGCGAGGTGAGACTGAGGCGCACCGAGACCGGCTGCGAAGCGCCGAGACGTAGGATCAATGCCCCGGCCGGCGCACTCACGTAGACCTCCTGCCAGACCTCAACCCCGTCGATCGTGTACTCCGCCCGCGCGACCGCCTCGTCCAGATCCAGGCGTCGCCGATACCCCGCGACCGCGCCGCCGCGCGCGAAGTCCAGCACTAGATCACCCAACGGCAGATACGCCTGCGAGTGCCCACTTTGGAACCCGCCCGCGAGCTCCTCCGCCGCCCGCACGTCCCCGCGCGCCAGCGCCTCCCGCACCCGCTCGACCGCGGCCGCGCCGACCTCCCCGTTCGGCGTCGACAGCCGCCGCGTGGTCGCCGGGCTCCCCGACCAGCAGGTCTCGTCGTTCAGCGCGATCCGGTCCCGCCCGGTACCGCCGAACCACATCGCCCCGATCCGGCCGTTGCCGAGCGGCAGCGCCTCCAGCCAGCTCGCGGCGGGAGCGTCATACGTCAGCTCGGTGGCAGTCATCCGATCTCTCATAGCCGGAATCCTCCCCCGGCCGCGGTCCCGCCCGCGACCTGGGGTCCGGGTACTGGTCAGCGACGACTCACGCCGCCTTGGCGAACTGGGTCGCGTACAGGTCGGCGTACAGCCCGCCCTGCGCGAGCAGCTCGTCGTGCGTGCCGCGCTGCTGGATCCGCCCGTCGTCGAGCACCAGGATCACGTCGGCGTTGCGGATCGTCGAGAGCCGGTGCGCGATCACCAGCGACGTACGGCCGACCAGCGCGTTCGCGAGCGCGGTCTGGACCGCGGCCTCCGATTCGGAGTCCAGGTGCGCGGTCGCCTCGTCGAGGATCACGATCGACGGCGACTTGAGCAGCAGCCGCGCGATCGCCAGCCGCTGCCGTTCGCCGCCGGACAGCCGGTACCCACGGTCGCCGACCACGGTGTCCAGCCCGTCGGGCAGGCTGTCGACGAGCGTCGCGATCTGCGCGGCCTCGAGCGCCTCGTGCAGTTCCGCGTCGGTCGCGTCCGGCCGGGCCAGCTGCAGGTTCGCGCGGATCGTGTCGTGGTACAGGTGCGAGTCCTGCGTGACCACCCCGATCGCCGCACGCAGCGAGCTCTGGGTGACCTCGCGTACGTCGTACCCGCCGACCAGCACGGCGCCGCCGGTGGCGTCGTACATCCGGGAGACGAGCGACGAGAGCGTGGACTTGCCGGCGCCGGACGGGCCGACGACCGCGACCAGCTGCCCGGGCTCGACGGTGAACGTGACGTCCTTCAGGACCTCGTCCCCGGTCTCCGCGGACAGCGTCGCGACGGACTCGAGCGAGGCCAGCGACACCTCTTCGGCGGACGGGTAGTGGAACGACACGTGGTCGAACTCGATCGACGGCTCGGCCGTTGCCGGCAGCACCTTCGCGTCCTTGCGGTCGGCAACCATCGGCGGGAGGTCCAGCACCTCGAGCACCCGCTCGAAGCTGACCAGCGTGGTCATCACGTCGACCTGGATGTTGGACAGCGCGGTGAGCGGCCCGTAGAGCCGGTTCAGGTACGCCGTCAACGCGACGACCGTGCCGATCCCGAGCGTCCCGGCGACCGCGAGTACGCCGCCGACGCCGTACACGAGCGCGACCGCGAGCGCGGCGACCAACGTCAGCGAGACCCGGAACACGCTGGCGTACATCGCGGTGGTGACGCCGATGTCGCGGACCCGGGCGGCCTTGCCGGCGAAGTCCCGCGACGAGTCCTGGGTGCGGCCGAAGACCTTGGCGAGCACCGCGCCGGCGACGTTGAACCGCTCGGTCATGGTCTGCGCCATCGTGGCGTTCAGCTTGTACGTATCCGCCGTTGCCTCGCGCAACTTTCCGGCGAGCAGCCGGGCCGGGATCACGAACAATGGCAGGACGACGAGCGCGAGCAGCGTGATCTGCCACGACATCACGAACATCGCGGCGAGCACGAGAACGACGCTGAGCAGGTTGCTGACGACGTTCGAGAGCGTGGACGTGAAGGCCTGCTGCGCGCCGAGTACGTCGCCGTTCAGCCGCTGGATGAGGGCGCCGGTCTGCGTGCGGCTGAAGAACGCGACGGGCAACTGCTGGACGTGGTCGAACACCGCGGTCCGGAGGTCGTACACGAGACCTTCACCGATCCGCGCGGAGAACCACCGCTCGCCGAGCGTGATGGCGCCGTTCGCGAGCGCGAGGACGGCGACCACGAGCGCCAGCCAGACGACGACGTTCGCGTGCCGGGGCACGATGCCCTTGTCGATGATCGCCTTGAACAGCAACGGGGTGACGGCGCCGGTGCCGGCGTCGAACGCCACCAGGACGAGAAAGGCGGCCAGATAGCCGCGGTACGGACGGGCGAACCCGAGAATCCGGCGGAGCGTGCCCGCCGACAGTTTGTGATGCCGGACCGAGGAGTCCTTGAGCAGCGAACGCATCGCGCGTCCACCCCCACCGCCCCCGCCCGGGATGCCGGAAAGCTGCGACATGCAGTTCCTTTCGCCAGGGACCAGATATACTGAGGTTAACTCACTATGAGCAAACCTCACAAGATCCCTGTTTTGTTCCCGGAGGGGAGATGTGATGAGCCCACGCGCGGGGAGCAGGCGCTCCTCCGTCGCGCCTGCTCCCCGCGCTCCCTCCCACCCCGCTGGTTCCGCCCCAGCCGCATGCCCGCGACCGACCGATGGCGCCCCTTGCACGGAGGACCCCCGGCCAACCACCCCGACGCGCGCTCCACACCGCACCCGCGCCGCGGGGCGATCTGCAACTAGGCTCTGCACATGCGCGAGCCCGACGAACTCGACGACGCCGCCGAGCAGATCGCGGCGCTCCTGGACGGCATCGTCCGGCGCCAGCGCCGGGCCTCCCGGGAGGGGTTCGGGGAGAACGTCACGCACGGCCAGTTCCGCGTCCTCCGCACCCTGGACCACGCCGCCGAGCCGATCCGCCTGAGCGAACTCGCCGCCCGCCTCGGCATCGTCCCCCGCTCCGCCACCTCGGTCGTCGACGACCTGGAGGCCGCCGGCCTGGTAGCCCGCCACCCCGACCCCCACGACCGCCGCGCCACCCTCGTCGACCTCACCACCAACGGCCGCCAGATCCTCACCACCCTGCGCGAAAAACGCCGCGACGTAATGGTCAGCCAGCTGTCCCGTCTCAGCCCCAGCGAGCAGCAAACCCTCGCCCATCTCCTCGGCCGCCTGGCTGAGGAATGAGCGGGCAAGTCGGACGCGCCGCCCCGGAGACAACCCAGCCGCCGACCACCTAGAGTGAGGAAGGGCTGGTTTCTGTGTCCATCGGGTCGCTGGGGGCAGCATGGGACGACGTCGGGGCTTCTTCGCGGAGATGGAGCATCAGCGGAATCTGCGGCTGCGGCAGGCTGCCCGCGAACAGCGCGAGTGCGAGCGACTGATCGCCCAGGCACAGCGCGAACGCGAGCGCGCCCGGAAAGCAAGCGCACAGGCCGACAAGCAGGCCGCGAAAGAGGCCGCTGCACGCTACGCACAGGCTCGTCAGGCCGAGACCGCGGCATTGAACAAGGACCTCGCCGAGCGCCTCGCCGAACTCGACGGCCTGCTGACCACATCACTCAGGACCTCAGCGCGAATCCCGTTCGCGGCGTTGCGCAAGCAACCCGAGATCACTCGCTTCGACCCGGGACCGGACGGCGTACCGACCGCACCGCCCGCATGGACCGACTACGCTCCTCCGCCCGCGAGCGCGATACTGCGGATGTTCAAGAAGCAGGCAGTTGAGCGCACGATGGCAGAACGCCAGGCAGCATTCGCGGCGGCGGAGAAACAGCATCGAGCCGACGAGGCAAATCGCATCCAACGGCGTCAGCAGGCCGAGCGAAAACATCGGGCCGACGTGGCGGCGGCCCGCCAACGCGCCGAGGACGCCAACGCGAAGGTGGATGCGTTCGAACAGGCTTACCGGCATGGGCGTCCCGAGGCGGTCAACGACTACCTCGAGATGACCTTGGAGGCGCGCCCGCTGCCGGCCGGTCTGCCTTCGGAGGTCGAGGTCGCCTACCAGACGGACAATCGGCGATTGATGGTCGTACTGGACGTTCCCGGCGTTGATGCGATCCCGGCCGATGCCGAGTACAGGTATGTCCGCACCAAGGACGAGATCAGCACGAAAGCGCGTCCACCGCGAGAGATCAACCAGCGGTACAGCAATCTCGTCGCCCAGCTCGTACTGCGAACAATGCGCGACGCGTTCGACGTCGCCGACAAGAACCTGGTGACCGAAGTCGCGGTCAGCGCCTTCGTCTCGACCCGCAACAAGGACACCGGCAGGCCGGAGCGGCCCTGCCTGGTCAGCCTGATGACCACCCGCGAGCAGTTCGGCGACCTGGTGCTGAGCGAGCTCGATCCCGGTGAGTGCCTACGGCACCTGAACGCGTTGGTGTCGAAGCATCCCTGGGACCTCGAAGCTGTCAAACCTGTCTTCGACCCGGACCTGTCGCGGTACAAGATCATCGACGCGCACGACGCCGCCGCGGGCCTGGACAGCCGGCAGGTCCTCCTCGACCTCGACCCGATCGAGTTCGAGTTCCTGGTCCGGCAGCTCTTCGAGGCGATGGGGATGAAGGCATGGTCCACCCAGGCATCTCGCGACGACGGCGTCGATGGGGTCGCTGTGAACGAGGATCCAATCATGGGCGGCGTCTGCATCATCCAGGCGAAGCGCTACAGAGGCGTGGTGTCGACTGAGGCGGTCCGTGCCCTCGCCGGAACAATGGGACAACTGAAGGCAAGCCGTGGCGTCCTCGTCACTACCTCTTGGTTCGGCAAGCAGTCGCACGACTTCGCTGCCGAGCACGGTCGCATCCAGCTGATCGAGGGCCCACATCTGAAGCAGATGCTGCAGGAGTACCTCGGCCTCGATGTAGTCATCGGTGAGCTGAAAGGCGCACCCAAGCGCCTCTAGCGCGCTGGGTCGCGGATACCCCGCCAGATGTCCGCGACCCAGGCTCTGACCTGGCTCAGGCCTTCTTGAGGTGGGCGACGATGCCGGTGAGGTCTTCGGCGAGGCGGTCTTCGCGGATTACGTGGCCGCCGCCGTCCTCGTGGGCGGTGTACGGGATGTTGGCGGCGTCGAGGGCGGCCTTGAACTCGCGTTGGCCGGCCAGGACCTCGCGCTCGTTGGCGAGGTCGAACGGGTCGGGGCCGGGACTGGTGCCGGCGACCATGAAGATGCGCTTGCCGCGGTAGCGCTCCAGGTTCTGCATCGGGTTGTCGTTGGTGACCCGGGTCTCGTCCCAGAGCGGGGCGCCGTAGATCGTCCCGCCGGCCAGGTCGGCGGCCGCGGACGACACGTTCGCCCAGTGCACGACCAGGCCGTTGTCGCGGCGCAGGCTCGGCGGGCCGGAGTGCGCGCTGATCGAGGAGAAGTGGCCGTAGTACTTCGCGGTGTACTTGAGCGCGCCGAAGCCGCCCATCGAGAAGCCGCCGACGGCGCGGCCGGCGAACTCGGCGTACGTGCGGAAGTTCGCGTCCACCCACGGGACCAGCTGGTTGAGGTGGAAGCTCTCCCAGTTGTGCGGGCCGGAGTTGCTGCTCACCGGGTTCGAGTACCAGCCGGCGTGGCCGCCGTCGGGCATCACGACGATCAGCGGCTTGTCGGCGGTCAGCTCGCGGATGTGGTGGTGGTCGAACTCCATGAAGTCGCCCAGGCCGCCGTGCAGCAGGTACAGCACCGGGTACGTGCGCCCGCTGGTGTGATAGTCACTCGGCAGCAGGACGTTCACTGCCGGCGCCCAGCTGATCTCGGCGGTCTGGAAGCGGTAGTACCACATCCGCGGATCGCTTTCGTTGCGATCGGTGATGTGCAGGCCGAATCCGTCGTCCGCGGCGCTCGCGGCGAGGGAGGTGGCCAGAATGGTGCCGGCGCCGAGGCCGGCAGCGACGGTCAGCCCGCCGGCGGCCTTGAGCATCGTGCGCCGGGTGGGGCGTGGTGCGCTCACCATGATCTCCTGAGGAGTGAGGGACAGAACAGATCACCGTCGGTGACGGCGTCGATCTAAGTTAGTAGCATAACTTTGGGGTCAGCCCCGAACAGAGGAGGGTTGTGACAGCGCATCCGCCCCGCCGGAAGACCGGCGGTCGCCAGGCACAGATCACGGTCGCGGACATCGAACGCGAGGGGCTCCGGCTCGGCCTGCCCAACCTGACCGTGAACGGCGTCGCGACCGCGCTCGGCGTCAGCCCGACGGCCCTCTACCGGCACGTCGACGGCAAGGCCGGCCTCGAGGCGCTGGTCGGCGAGGCGGTACTGCACGACCTGCAGATCGTCGACGATCCTGCGGACGGGATCAAGGCCCATCTGCTGTCGTTCGCGCAGCAGATCCGCGAGTTCGTGCTCGGGCATCCGGGGCTGGCGGGTTACATGCAGGGGCTGTTCCCGCGCGGCGAGGCCGGCATCCGGCTGCAGCGGGAGGCGGTCGAGGCGCTCGGGCGGCGCGGGTACGGCCCCGGCGCCGCGCTGATGCTGTCCGGTGGGGTCGCCGCGCTCGCCATCAACCTGAGCGCTGCCGAGGAACGCCATCGCCCGTACTTCGAGGGCTCGCACCGGCGCGAGCTCGAGAAGGTGTACGCCCTGCTCGCCAACGACGGCGTACTCGGCGGCGCGCAGGCCGAACTCCCCGCCATCAGCGGCGAGGCCTACTTCCGGATGGTGATGACCGCCTGCATCCGCGGCCTCGTCACCGCCGCTGCCCCCGGCCGCCCGGTCGACGACATCCTCAGCGAGCTGGGCTTCGAGGAGTCGCCGCGCTGAGCTGGGCGAGGACGGCGAGGACGCGGCGGTGGCCGTCTTCGGTTTCGGGGAGGTCGAGCTTGGTGAAGAGGTGGCGGACGTGCGCCTCGACCGTGCGTTCGCTGAGGTAGAGGCGCTTCGCGATGCCGGTGTTCGTGAGGCCTTCGGCCATCAGTGCGAGTACGCCGCGTTCGCGGTCGGTCAGGGTTGCCAGCGGGTCGCGGTGCGCCATCAGTCCGGCGACCACCTGCGGGTCCAGGGCCGAGCCGCCGTGGGCGACCCGCTCGGCGGCAGCGAGGAACTCGGCCACGTCAAGTACCCGGTCCTTCAGCAGGTAGCCGAATCCGCCGAGCGAGACGAGTTCCACGACGTACTGCGTCTCGATGTGTTGTGAGAGCAGGAGTACGCCGAGCTCCGGGTGCGCTCGCTTCAACGCCTGCGCCGCCCGCGCACCTTCGTCGGTGTACGTCGGCGGCATCCGGATGTCCGCGACGACGAGGTCCGGGCCGTACGACGTGACCGCGCCGGGCAGGGCGTCCGCGTCACCGAGCGCCGCGACGACCTCATGCCCACCGTCGACGAACAACATCCGGAGCCCTTCACGCAGCAGCACCTGATCCTCGGCGATCACCACCCGCAGCCCTTCGCGGGGTGGTGGCTGGTCGTCGGTGGTCACGAGTCGCATGGCAGCTCCGCGACGAGGGTCGTACCGGTACCTGGCCGGCTCTGTACCTGGAAGGTGCCGCCGAGCGCGGCGACCCGGTCGGCGAGGCCGGTGAGGCCGGTGCCGTCGCGGGGTGCGGCGCCGCCGATGCCGTCGTCGACGACGCGGATGAGGAGGTGGTCGCGGTCGTGAGCGGCGACCAGGTCGACGCGGGTCGCGGACGCGTGCTTGACGGCGTTGGTGAGGCCTTCGCAGCAGATGAAGTACGCCGCCGCCTCGACGCCGCTGTCGAACCGCTGGTCCGGCATCCGCACCGACACCGGCAGCGGAGCCCGCCGCGCCAGTTCCGCACACGCCGGCCCCAACCCTGAATCCAACTGCGCGGGCGGCAACCCACGCGCCAACTCCCGCAACTCCCCGATAGCCACCGCCGCCTCCGCGACGGCCCCCTCCAACGTCTTCTGAACCGTTGCAATTTCGTGCCCGGAATCCAGTTGGTGCTGGGCGTGGCGGAGGGCCAGGCCGATGGAGACCAGGCGTTGCTGGGCGCCGTCGTGGAGGTCTCGTTCGATGCGGCGGCGTTCGGCGTTGGCGGCGGTGACTATGCGGGCGCGGGAGGCTTTCACCTCGGTCAGTTGGAGGTTCAGTTCGGCGCGGAGGCGGGCGATCTCGACCGCCAGGCCGCCGTGTTCCAGCACCTGCCGTACCAGCTCCGGCCCGAGCGGGCTCGAACCGTCCGACAGGACCACCCCGACCGGCTGATCCCCCCGCTCGATCGCGATCCGCTGCCGTCCGTCGATATCAGCCTGAGGATTGCCGTCCAGGTCGGCGTAGTGGCGGGTCTCGGGGAGGTAGAGGAGAAGTTCGAGCGTGGGGTCGGTGAGGATTTCGCGGAGGACCGTCCGGACGTCCTCCGGCGGTCGGCGGCCGGCGCGTACGTCGTCCAGGAACGCGGTCATCCGGCGCAGGGCGTCGTACCGCGAGCGGTTGAAGCGGCGGTCGACCACGTCCTGGATCCGTGCACGCAGCGACCAGAACAGCACCGCGCACACCAGCGTCGCGACAGCGACCGTCCACCCCGACCCACGCCCAAGGAGGGTGCCCAGGGCAACGGTCACGACGGCGTACGACGCCACCAGCAGCACTGTCAGCCCGGCGTACGCGACCGTCCGGCTGATCACGAAGTCCACGTCGTACAACCGGTACCGCAGGATCGCCGCCCCCGCCGCCAACGGCAGACCGGTCAGCGCGACGGCCGCGATCACCCCCGCCGCTGGACTCGCGTACCAGAGCGCGAAGCTCGTCGGCAACGCAATCCCTGCAACCACCGCCGCGAGCACAAACCACTTCAGCTGTTGACGTTCCAGCCCCTCCGACCGCCGGAACCGCACCGCCAACGACGCCACCGCCGCGAGCAACGCCCCCAGGAACAGCGGCATCCCGACCCCGAGCAGCACCCCGGTCGGCAGCCCGGCCACCGCGATCGGATTTCGTCCCGACACGAAGTCCCGCCCTCGTTCCGGACTCAACGCCCACGCGGCCGCACTGACCAGCAATCCGGCGGCACCCACCCACGGCACCGGACGCCAGCGCCGCCCCGGCAGCCGCCCGGTCGGGAACAGCAGGAACGTCAGCGTCCACCCGTACCCGCTCGGCAGCCAGCTGACCGCCGAGATCGCCTCGCCGACGGGGCCGCCCGGCCACCCCTCCGCGGCCGCGCGGAGACCCCATCCGTGGGCGAGGTCGGAGGCGAGCGTGTTCAGCAGGCCGAAGCCGAGGAACAGCCACCCGATCGCGTTCTCCGGCCGCCGCCACGCGATCACCGCGCCGGCACCGACCGTGGCCAGGTTGAACAGGACGTACAGGAGCGTGTCGTAGACCGGCTCGAGCCGCCACGACAGGATGATCGCGGCGATCTCCGCGAGCACGCTCACCCCGAACATCCCGGCGATCGCCGGCCGACGCCCACCCACGGCACCATCGTGGCAGCGCCGCGCCCTCCCGCCAACAGTGCTGGCACCTACATCGAACGCCGTACTGCTGCCGATGCGGACGGCCACGCCCCGTTCCTACCGTCGAACCACTGTCTTCGAAAGGTGGGGAACCATGAACCGCAGTCTGTCCGGCATCGGCCTGATCGGTGCCGCGATCACCACGCTGACCGGGATCGCCGTCGAGGCGTTCGTGAAGCCGGCGTCCACGATCTCCGACCAGCAGTGGAGCTACCCGTGGAGCACCGGCGCGTTCGTACCGGTCTCGGTCGGGTACGCCGTACTCCATCTGCTGGTGTTCCTCGGCATGGTCGCCCTGTTCCGCGCGCTGGCGTCGCGCGCCGGCCGGATCGGTGCCGCGATCGCCGGCGCCGGCACGCTGGTCCTGCTGGTCGCCGAGCTGCTGTCGCTCCCGATCGCCGACCGGCGCCTCACCGACACCGGGCCGCAGGTGGTCGGCGCGCTGTTCGGCGTCGGCGTCGCACTCACCGCGATCGGCCTGCTGGTGGCCGGGGTCGTCGTACTGCGGTCCTGGACCGGCTGGCAGCGGTACGCCGCGATCGTGGCCGGCGGCTGGGCCGTGGTGATGATCGGACTCAGCACGACCAGCGCGCTCCCGCTCGGCGTCGCGATCTACGGCGTCACGTTGTGCGTGTTGTTCACCGCGGTGCGCACGTACGCCACACGGCCCGTAGCGGATGCCCGGATCCGCGCGCGGATCGAGGGTTAGGGTGCGTCGCCGCCTCCCACGCCGTCGCGAGGAGGCGCGTGCCCTAGTTGCCGCTGGCAAGGACGCGGGCGGTGGCCAGTTCGAAGAGGAGGGTGTTGATCGGGGTGGGGACGCGGGACTCGCGGCCGAGGCGTACGACCGCGCCCGTCCAGGCGTCGAGTTCGGACGGGCGGCCGGCGATCAGGTCGCGCTGGAGCGAGGTGGTGCCGTCGGCGGGGAGCTGGTCGATCCAGTCGAGGGTGCGTTCGACCACGTCGGCGGCCAGCGGGATCCCGCGGCCGCGGGCCAGGTCGCGGATCTCGCTGGTGGCCTCGGTGAGGAGTTGCCGGGTGGCGGGCTGGGTGCGGAGTACGCCGTATCCGGCGTCGGTCGCCGTACCGAGGCCGCCCGTCGGGACCACCGACAGGAACTTCGTCCACAGGGCCGCCCAGATGTCGTCCGGGATCGTGGCCTCCAACCCGGCGCCGACGAACGCGTCCCGAAGCCGCTCGAGCCGCGGGCTCGCCGCGTTCGCCCATTCGCCGACGTTGAGCTTCCCGTTACCGAGGTGCCGGATCACGCCGGGACCCTCGACGTACGCGATCACCTCGGCGGCCCCCGGCAGTACCGCGTCCTGCCCGTACACCTGCGCGACCTGGTCCGGCGCCTCGACGCCGTTCTGCACCGTGACGATCGCGGTGTCCGGGCCGACGAGCGGGCGGATCGTCTCGATGGCGTCGGGCAGCTGCCAGGTCTTCACGCAGATCAGCACGTAGTCGACCACCCCGAGCTCGGCCGGGTCGCCGGTGGCGCGCACCGGCAGCTGGAGATCCCCCGCCGGGCTGTGCACGACAAGCCCGATCGACCTGATCGCCTCCAGGTGCTTGCCGCGAGCCACGAACGCGACGTCCTGCCCGGCCGCCGCCAGCCGGGCACCGAAGTACCCACCCACGCCGCCGGCCCCGACGATCCCGATCTTCACGCCCATCTCCTCTGTTAAGGGTTTCAGCTGATGATAGGAGCCCGCGGATTGAGGACTTCACGCAATCCTGCGGTCCGGGCGGCGGGCGGGTGGTTGATTGGCGGTCATGCGCACACCGACGACGACACCGGCCCAGGCCGCCGGGATGATTCGCCGCGACCAGGAACTGCTGCTCAGCCTGGTCGACGGCAGGACCGAGGACGAACTCCGGAAGCCGTACGCCGTTCACGACGGACCGCTCGGACACTTCTGCGACTCGCTGCACGATCTGGTCGCACACGTGCTGATGTGGGACGAGATCAACCTCGCCGTACTGCAGGAGGCGCGGGCGGGACGGCCGCACTGGAGCCTCGACCCGCGCTGGGAAACCGCGGAGATCGGCAGCGCGGTCAACCGCGGAGGCGTCGAGGCGGCCCGGCGGATCCCGTCGGAGCTGGTTCTGCACCGCTACCGCAGCGTCGGCGACGCGCTGGTCGCCGAGATCACGCGGTACGAGGAAGCAGCCTGGGCGGATCCGGCCACCGGGGCCGGGTTCGACGGCGGGATCGGCGCCCTGACTGAATACGTATCCACCACGCCCGACGGGATGTTGTTCGCGCACGCGGCGCGCCACCTGCGGCCGGTGTCCGCATGACGATCGTCGACAATCCACAGTTCGGCCCGGAGACGGACGCGCTGCTGAAGCACCTCGCCGATCTGCCGACCACGCCTGGCCTCGACCCCTACGAGGCGCTGCTCCTGGACCGCGAAGACCTCCCCGACCCCGCGATCGCCGGCGAGCCCGACCCACGAGTCACCACCGAAGACATCGCCATCCACCTTCCTGGGCGAACACTGCAGGCCCGTGTGTACCGGCATTCGATCCGCCCGCGCCCGATCCTCCTGTGGCTGCACGGCGGCGGCTTCGTCGGTGGGGACCTCCGCGACATCGAGTACGCGACCTCCCGGATCGCTGCCTATGGCAACGTCACGGTTGTCTCGCTCAACTACCGCCTGGCCCCCGAAAACCCTTGCCCGGCAGGACTCGAGGACGCGTACGACACCCTCGGGTGGCTACGCGAGAACCTTGACGGCGACGGCCGGATCGCGATCGGCGGCCAGAGCGCAGGCGGCGCGTTGGCGGCTGGCGTCTGTCTGAGAGCACGCGACGCCGGTACGCCGCTGCCCGATCGGCAGATCCTCTGCTACCCGGTGCTCGACCTGCACCCGAGCGCCGAGTGGCACGAGTGGTACTTCGGTCCCCGCGAGATCCCGGCCGGCGCCGTACCACTGCAGGCCACGTCGCTCGCAGGCCTCCCGCCGACGCTGATGCTGGCCGCCGGGCGGGACTGGCTGCGCGCCGACGCGGTCGCGTATGCGGGTCGGCTGGCGCGGGACGGCGTACCGACGGAGCTGGTCGAGTATGCCGACACGATGCACGCGTTTCTGAACTTCCCGGCCGCGTTGTCGGCGGGGCGGCACGCGGTCGAGCTGATCGCGGCGGACTTGCAGGCTGCGTTCAGCGCACGCCGCTCATGAACGAACTGCTCCAGTCGTCCGACCCGCACTGCGGAACAAAGTTGCCGCTATCCGGCCAAAAGTTCCCGATGAGACCGGCCACGGCCATGCCGACCCGGTGGTATCGCCGCTCGATCTGCGGCTGCAGTACCAGCGTCCTGCTGGTGAAACCCTTGGCAGGCTAGTGGTCTGCTCGGTGGGTGAAGAAGCGGGCCGGGTTGCCGGCGGCGCGTGGGTTGGAGGCCAGCCAGCTGGTGAAGGACTCGGGGTGGCGGCGCTCGAGTTCGTCGAGGTAGGCGCGGCGTACGTCGACCATCGCCTGCCGGTGGTCGGGGCGAACGGCCCGCTCCAGCTGGGTGAAACTCCGGCGCCAGGCGAGGCACAGCTCCTCGTCGGTCAGCTCGCCGACGCTGCGGACGACGGCGGTCAGGTACTTCGGCAACGGCAACTCCTCCTGCAGGAAAGGCGCCGACAGCAACTTCTTCTCCCCCCGCCGACGCCGCCGCCCCCACCCGAACCGCCCACCACGATCCCCCCGCCCGCGCCGCCCCGCCCCGAAGCCCACACCACCCTCTCCATCACCCAGGCTGCCCAACCCCGCACCACGCTCCCCCTCACCCGGCATTCCGGACCCCGCACCGCGCTCCTGGTCACCCAGGTTGCCGAAGCCCGCGCCACACTCGGGGTCACCCGGGTTGCCGAAGCCCGCGGCACGCTCCGGGTCACTCGGGTCGCCCGAGCCGTCGCCGAAGTCCAGCGGACCCCACGGCGAATCACCGGCCCGGTCGCCACGGTCAATCCCCCACGCGGCGCCCGCGCCCCCCGACGCACCGCGGTCGCGGCCGCGGTTGCGGGCACGGGCGAACCAGCCGGACCTCGTCGAACCGCCGCCGGGTTCGCCCCGGCCAGATCCGGCACGGCCAGCCCCGCGCCGGCCCGAGCCGACACCGCCAGACCCGGCACTGCCAGACCCGGCGCTACCAAACCCAGCCGCACCAAGCCCGGTGCGGCCGGAGCCGGTGGGGTTGGTGTTGGCTCGGTTTGGGTTGGTCCAGGCGGGTTCGGTTTTTGGTGGTGTGGCGCGTAGCCAGGTGACGACGGGTGGGGAGACGCCGAGGACGAGCAGGATCAGCATCACGGTGCGCGCGCCGACGGCGGCGGCGTAGCCGCAGATCGCGAGTACACACAGCGCGCCGAGCACCGCCCCGCGTGGCACCGTGCGGAGCAGGTCCGCGTTCGGCAGGTCGCGTCCTAAGCCGACGCTCAGGCAGACCGCGCCGATCGTGAACGCAGCCACGAGGAACGCCGCCAGATTGGTCGACGGTGACACGAACACCAGCGCCGTGAGCACCCCGATCGTGGCCAGCAGCCCGACGGCCGCCCGCCAGATGCGCTCGTACCGCGGCCCGACGTCCACCATTCTCACCAAGTGCCCCATCACCCGGTCCTCCAACCGGAGTCGGACGGCTCCTAATCCAGTGTTACTCGTTTTAGCGCTTCTATGAAGGCTCTTGTTGCCGGCGGGTCCGGCGGTTCGCCGTACGTCGCGAGCAGGATGCGCCGGAAGACCGGGAGTTCGGTCGTCCGGACGCCGGCGGCGCGGTGTGCGCGCAGCGCCAGGCCGGGTGCGGTGGTGACGCCCAGACCGGCCCGGACGAAGGCCTGCTTGACGATCACGTCGTCGCTGGTGAACGCGATCCGCGGCGTGAACCCGGCGTCCGCGCAGTGCTCCAGCAGCTCGCGACGGCAGTTCACGCAACCGGCGATCCAGTCCGAGTCCCGGTGGTCGGCCAACGTTTCCCCGGTACGCCGGCTGAGCAGGTGGATCGGGTCGTCCCGCAGGTACGTGTAGCGGATGCCGTCGTCGGGCTGCTCGTCGTCGTACCGGAACACGATCGCGAGGTCGAGCTCGCCGGCCCGCAGTTGCTGTACGGCGACCCGCGGGTGTACGTCGGTCAGTTCGAGCTCGAGGCCCGGGTGATCGCCGCGGAGCTCGGCCGCCGCGGGCGGGACGAGTTCGCTGAGTGCCGAGCTGAACGCGCCGACCCGGACCCGCCCGGAGCGCAGGCCGACGAGCGCGGCGAGCTCGGCGTCGGCGGCGTCGACCCGGCCGACGATCTCCGCGGCCCGCCGGGCGAGCAGCTCGCCTGCCGGGGTGAGCCGGATGCCGCGGCCGGACTTGCGGACGAGCTTCGCACCGGTGGCGGCCTCCAGCCGGGCGAGGTGATGACTGACGGTGGGCTGCGTGTAGTGCAGCGCCGCGGCCGCCGCGGTGACCGAACCGTGCGCGGCGACCGCGGCCAGCACCCGCAGCCGGACGAGGTCGAGCATGTATCGATGGTATCTATGGATCGGGCACCGAATTGGCATTGGACGCATGGAACCGGCCCGGCGCAGGCTGGTGGTCATGACGGTGATCTGGCACATGACGATGTCCCTCGACGGCTTCATCGGCGACCGCGACGACGGCGTCGGCTGGATGTTCCTCGGCGACAGCGCCCCGTCCGGGCTGCCGGCCGAGGTGGTCGCGGGCTGCGGCGCGTTCCTGTGCGGCGGCCGGCTGGTCGAGGTGATGAGCGAGAACCGCCCGTACGGCGGGAAGTGGACCGGCCCGATCCTGATCTACACGCACAAGGATCCGGCGTCCAACCCGGTGCCGGAGTTCACCTACGTCTCCGGCGACATCCGCGACGTAGTGGCCGACGGGATCAAGGCGGCGGGAGCCAAGAACCTGATCGTCACGGGCGGCGCCGTACCCCGGCTCGCACTCGAAGCAGGCCTGGTTGACGAGATCGTCCTCCACATCTCCCCCGTACTGCTGGGCGAGGGCACCCGCTTCTACGACAGTCCTGGGGTCTCGCCGACCCGCCTGAAAGTACTCGCATCCGACGGCCTGAACTTCAGATTCGCAGTTGTGAAGTGATCAGCTTTCCCACCTGATCGAGTTCGATCAGGAAGCCGTCGTGGCCGTACGGCGAGCTGATGAGGTGGAGCGGACCGGCGGCTGGATGGGCTGTGGTGATGGCCCTCGACTGTGCGGGGAGATACAAGCGGTCCGAGTCGACGGCGCCCACCACCAGACGCGACTTGAGCGTCCCCAGCACCTCAGCCAGGTCGCCCGAGCGGCCGCGGGTGATGTCGTGGGTGTTCATGGCTTGAGTCAGGGCGACGTAGGAGCCGGGGTCGAAGCGGTTGACGAGTTTGGCGGCGTGATGGTCGAGGTACGACTCGACCGCGAACCTCGGGTCGTCAGGCCCCTGGCGGGTGCGGCCGAAGCGGGTGGCCAGTTCGTACTCGGAGCGGTAGGTGATGTGCGCGATCCGGCGCGCGACGCCCAGGCCCGCGACCGGCGTACGGCCCGTGCCGTAGTAGTCGCCGTGCTGCCAGTCCGGGTCGGACGTGATCGCGGCGAGCTGCGCCGCGCACCAAGCGATCTGCTCGGCCGAGGCGGCGGGCGTCGAGGCCAGGACGATCGCCGTACCGACGCGATCCGGATACAGGAGCGGCCACTCCAGTGCGCGCATCCCGCCCATCGAGCCACCGATCACCGCCGCCCAGCGATCGATGCCCAGGGCATCGGTCAGCGCGGCCTCGGCGGCAACCTGGTCCCGGACGGTGAGCGCGGGGAAGCGACTCCCCCACGCCCGCCCGTCCGGGGCCTCGGTCGACGGCCCGGTGGTCCCCTGACAACCACCGAGCACGTTGGCCGCGACGACGAACCAGTCCGCCGGGTCGAGGTACCGCGTCAGCCCGTCCCACCAGCCGGGCGTCGGCTGTCCGGGGCCGGCCGGACCGATCACGTGCGCGTCACCGGTGAGCGCATGACAGATCAGTACTCCGTTGCTTCCGGCAACGTTGGGCCGGCCCCAGGTCTCGTAGGCGATCCGTACGCCGGGCAGCGTCGTACCGCTCTCCAGCCGGAGCTCACCGACCTCGGCGAACTGTTTCACTTGGCTGCCGCGAACCCGACCTCCAGGTCGGCCAGGATGTCGTCGAGGTGCTCGATCCCGACCGCGAGCCGCACCAGCCCGGGCGTCACACCGGTCGCCGCCAGTTCCTCCTCCGCCAACTGGCTGTGCGTCGTCGACGCCGGGTGGATGACGAGCGAACGTACGTCGCCGATGTTCGCCACGTGGCTGTGCAACTTGAGCGCGTCCACGAACCGCTTGCCCGCGTCGACACCACCCTTGATCTCGAACGACACCACGGCCCCCGCACCACGCGGCGCGTACTTCTGGGCCAGCTCGTACCACGGCGACGACGGCAGGCTGGCGTACGCGACGGAATCCACCTCGTCCCGCTGCTCCAGCCACTGCGCCACCTTCAGCGCGTTGTCGACATGCCGCTCGATCCGCAGCGACAGCGTCTCCAGCCCCTGCGCGATCAGGAACGCGTTGAACGGCGACACCGCCGGGCCGAGGTCGCGCAGCCACTGCACACGCGCCTTCAGGATGTACGCCAGGTTGCCGAGGTCCGACCCGACGCCGAGGTCCCGCGCGTACGTCAGCCCGTGGTAGCTGGGGTCCGGCTGGTTGAACCCGGGGAACCGCTCCGGGTCGGCCGCGTAGTCGAACTTCCCGGAGTCCACGATCACGCCCGCGATCGCGGTCCCGTGGCCGCCGAGGTACTTCGTCGCCGAGTGCACGACCACGTCCGCGCCGTGCTCGAGCGGGCGGATCAGGTACGGCGTGGCGACGGTGTTGTCGACGATCAGCGGAACGCCCGCGGCGTGCGCGACGTCCGCGACGCCGGCGATGTCGAGGATCTCGCTCTTCGGGTTCGCGATCGTCTCCGCGAAGAACGCCTTGGTGTTCGGGCGGACGGCGGCCCGCCAGGACTCCAGGTCGTTCGGGTCGTCGACGAACGACACCTCGATCCCGAGCTTCGGGAACGTGTAGTGGAACAGGTTGTACGTCCCGCCGTACAGGCTCGGGCTGCTGACGATGTGGTCGCCGGCCTCGGCGACATTCAGCAGCGCGAGGGTCTCGGCGGACTGTCCGGACGCGAGCAGCAGCGCCGCCGTACCGCCCTCCAGGCTGGCGATCCGCTGCTCGACCGCGTCCTGGGTCGGGTTCTGGATCCGCGTGTAGATGTTGCCGAACTCCTGCAGCCCGAACAGACCGGCGGCATGGTCGGTGCTGTCGAAGGTGTACGACGTGGTCTGGTAGATCGGCAGCGCCCGCGCCTTGGTGGTCGGGTCGGTGGTCTGGCCGGCATGGATCTGCCGGGTCTCGAACGACCAGCTGGGTTCGGTCATCTCGTCCTTCTTTCGGGGTCACGTTCCGTGATCAAAAGGTACTAAATAGATCGACTTACTGTTCTCTGTCTCAGGGAATGGACGGTTGCAATGCAACCGGTTGCATGGTGAACTCACGACCATGACTCGGATCGCGATCGCCGGCGCCGCCCACCCGCACGTGGGCTACCTGACCGCGGAGCTCGACCACCTCCCCGGAGCCGTCCTGGTCGCGGTCGCGGACCCGTCCCGGGAGACCGCCGAGCGGTGGGCCGCGCCGTACGACGCGAAGGTCTTCACCGACCACCAGGAGATGCTGCGCGAGGAGCGGCCGGACGTGGTGATGGTCGCGGGGATCTACGGTGACCGCGGGCGTGTCACGGTCGACGCTCTCAACGCGGGAGCGCACGTGCTGGCGGACAAGCCCTTGTGTACGACGCTCGCCGACTTGGACGCGATCGAGGAGACCGCGCGGCGGACCGGCCGGCACGTGACGGTGCTGTTCGAGAAGCGCTACTACCCGGTGACGCTCGCCGCGCGGGAGATCCTCGGCCGGCTCGGCACGATCCACGGCGTGGTGTCGTCCGGCCCGCACAAGCTCAACCGGCCGACCCGGCCCGCCTGGTTCTTCGAGCCCGAGCAGTACGGCGGCGTACTGAACGACCTCGCCGTCCACGACATCGACGCGGCCCTCCTCTTCACGGGCCTGACGAGCGGGACGGTGAGCGGCGCGGTGGTCGGCGGCTCGTACGGCGTGGCGACGCTGAACGGCGCCGGTGCGGTCGTCACGGCGGGCGTCGACTGGATGAACCCGGCCGGTTCGCCGGTGCACGGCGACTACCGGATGAAGCTCATCGGGACGCACGGGACGGCCGAGCTGCTGTGGGCGCGCAACCGGCTCGTCCTCACCACGCACGAGGCGGCGCCGTACGACGTACCGCTGCCGGCCGGCCACCGCCCGGCGGAGCTGCCGCTGCAGGCACTTGCCGCGGGCAACGAACCGGACATCACCACCGAACGCAGCATCCTCGCCACCCGGATCGCGCTGCTGGCGCAGCAGTCGGCCGAGCACGGCGGCGTACCCATCGACTGGTCCATCGGATGCTGATCCATCGAACGAAGGGGGGTCCCATGCGTTTTGCTCTGATTGGTGCCGGCGCGATCGGCACCGTGCATGCGCGTCTGATCGACGCGCTGGGTAACGAGGCCGTGCTGGTGGCGGTGGTCGATCAGAACGTCGAGCGTGGCGGGAAGCTGGCGGAGCAGTACGGCGCGCACGTCTACGCGACCCCGGCCGAGGCGTACGCGGCCGAGGAACTCGACGCGGTCGGGATCTGCCTGCCGAGCGCGTTGCACGCGGACGTGGCGATCGAGGCGCTCGAAGCCGGCAAACACGTGATCGTCGAGAAGCCGGTCGACATCACGCTCGAAGCCGCGGACCGCCTGCTCGCGGCGCAACAAGCGACCGGGCTGACGGTGTCGGTGATCAGCCAGCGCAGGTTCCAGCCGCCGGTCGCCCAGATCCGCGCGGCGATCGACGGCGGCGCGCTCGGCCGGGTGACCTCCGGGATCGCCGAGTCCGCGTTCTTCCGCCCGCAGTCGTACTACGACGGCGACGACTGGCGCGGCACGCTCGCGGTCGACGGCGGCGGCGCGCTGATGAACCAGGGCATCCACGCGCTCGACCTCCTCGTCTGGATGCTCGGCCGCCCGGTGCGGGTCAGCGCGCAGACCGGCCGGCTCGCCCACGAGGGCATCGAGGTCGAGGACCTGGCGGGCGCGTCGATCGTGTTCGAGAGCGGCGCGATCGGCCTGATGCTCGCCAGTACGGCGGCGTACCCGGGCCGTCCGGTCCGCCTGACGATCCACGGCGACCAAGGGACGGCGGTCCTCGACGACGACGCGCTCGCGTACTTCGCGTCCGCGAACGGCGAGCCGCCCGAGGCCGCCGCGCTTCCCGGCCCCGACGACTGGGGACCGGTCGAGCTGGCGCATCTCGCGCAGTACCGCGACTTCATCGCCGCCGTCCGCGAGGGTCGCCCGCCCGCGGTGACGGTGGAAGCCGGCCGGCGCTCGCTGGCGACCGTGCTGGCCGTGTACGAGTCCGCCCGTACCGGGCGTCCTGTCGAGTTGGAGAACTGATGCGCATCGCCCTGGTCGGGACCGAGAACAGCCACGCCGACGAGATCGTCAAACACCTGAACGTCGAGCAGATCGCCGGCGGCACCCGCATCGTCGCGCTGGCCGGCGCCGACGACGAGCGGAACCGGAAGCTCGCCGCGGCCGGCGGGATCACGAAGCTCGTCCCGACCTCGGCGGAACTCCTCGGCGAGGTCGACGCGCTGATCGTCACGAACCGCGACGGCGCCCTGCACCGCGAGCACGCCGTACCGTTCCTCGAGGCCGGCGTACCGGTGTGGGTGGACAAGCCGCTGGCGGCGAGTACGGCGGACGCGCGGGCGATCCTGGACGCGGCGCGCAAGGGTGGCGCGGCGGTCACGTCGTACTCCGCCGTGCGCTGGGTCGCGGACGCCGACGTACTCGCCGGCGCGGGGATCGACGACCTGCAGGCGGTCACGGTCACCGGACCGGCCGATCCGGACAGCGAGTACAGCGGGATCTTCTTCTACGGCATCCACTGCGCCGACCTCGCGCAGCGGCTCGCGCCGGGCGAGCCGGGTCCGGTCGAGGTCGAGCGCGTCGGGTCGACCGTGGTCGTGCGGTACCAGTCCAACGGCGTCCTCGTGACGCTGCAACTGGTCAAGCCGACCGAGGCGGGACGGGTCCCGTTCCACGCGGAGCTTGTCGGGCGGACGAAGGTCGTGAGCAGCGACGTACGGCTCGACTCGGAGTACGTCGTACCGGGGCTGAAGGTCTTCCTGCGGATGCTGGAGACAGGCGAGCGGCCGCTCGACGACGCGACGATGCTGGCCCCGATCACCGTGCTGGAGCAGGTGTGAGGCGGCTCGCCGCGGTTCTCGCGTTGCTGCTGGCGTTCGGCACCGTCGTACCGGCCGGCGCGGCGCCGGGGCAGCAGACGTACACCCAGGACCGGGCGATGTGGGTGTGGGAGCAGAACTCGTACCCGGCCGTCCTCGACCGTGCCGCGCGGGACAAGCTCGGGCGGATGATGGACGACACCACCACGTTCGGCTCGGACCCGGTGCGGACGATCTACCTCGGCGTCGCGGCGTACCAGGGCAAGGACATGCTGCGGGACTCGCGCCACCAGGTCGCGTCGTTCGTCCAGTGGGCGCGCGGCCGCGGGTACCACGTCCAGGCGGTGATCGCGGGCGGTACGACGCCGCCGTACCTGGGGGCGCTGCCGAAGTACCAGCATCTGGCCGTCGCGGAGTTCCGGAAGGTCCTCGACTACAACCGCTCGGTCCCCGCGGGTGCCCGCTTCGACGGGGTCAACGTCGACATCGAGCCGTACCTGCTGCCGGAGTGGAAGGAGCCGGGGACGACGCTGCCGACGGACTGGCTGAACCTGCTGCAGAAGTTCGTCGACCTGCGCAACAAGTCCGGGCAGCGGCTGCTGGTCGGACCGGCGATCCCGTTCTGGTTCGACAGCTCGACCTGCTGTACGGCGATCACCTGGCACGGCAAGACCGCGCCGCTCAGCGACCACGTGCAGGACCTCACCGACTACGTGGCGCTGATGGACTACACCGACACCGCGACGGGGATCATCGCGCGGGCCGAGCACGAGCTCGCGTACGCCGTCTCGATCGGCAAGCCGAAGTCCGTGGTGATCGGCGTGGAGACGAAAGACCTGTCCGGGACCAGCGATCCGCCGTCGGTGACGTTCTACGAAGAGGGACGCACGTACATGGAGGCGGAGCTGGACAAGGTGTACGCCGCCGAGTCCTCGTCCCCGGCGTTCGCGGGCATCGCCATGCACCACTACGGCAGCCTCCTGCTGCTCCCGTCGGTCTGGGGCCCCGGCGGCGTGTACTACCCCCTCACACGATCCTGACCCGAACCGTTCAGGAGGTATGAACAAGTACGAACGACGGGTCGCGGGCGCCGACTGGGAGAGCGTCACGGCCGAGGTGAACGACCTCGGCGGTGCGCTCCTCCCGCAACTGCTGACGCCGGCCGAGGCGGCGACGATCGCCGGGATGTACGACGAGGTGCGCCGGTTCCGGGCGACGATCGACATGGGCCGGCACCGGTTCGGCGAAGGGCAGTACCGGTACTTCGACCAGCCGTTCCCGGAGGCGGTCGACGCGCTGCGGCACGCGCTCTACCCGCGGCTGCTGCCGATCGCGCGGGACTGGTACGCCAAGCTCGGCCGCGACGCCGAATGGCCGGACACGCTCGACGAATGGCTGGACGTCTGCCACCGCGCCGGCCAGACCCGGCCGACCCCGATCCTGCTGCGGTACGGCGCCGGCGACTGGAACGCGCTGCACCGCGACCTGTACGGCGACAAGGTGTTCCCGCTGCAGGTCGTGATCAACCTGAACGAGCCCGGCATCGACCACACCGGCGGCGAGTTCCTGCTCGTCGAGCAACGCCCGCGCGCCCAGTCCCGAGGTACGTCGACACTGATCCCGCACGGGCACGGCCTGCTGTTCACGACCCGCGACCGCCCGGTCCGCTCCTCCCGCGGCTGGTCGGCCGCACCGGTCCGGCACGGCGTCTCGGCGATCCGCTCAGGACAGCGCCATACCCTCGGGCTGGTCTTCCACGACGCTAAATGAGGTCGTTGCAGATGTCCCATGCAGCCTGCTGAACGAGGGCGGCCGTCTCCGCGTCGAGGCCCTTGACCGGTACGTCGATGCCGACCGGGTCCGCCTCGAGCAGCGCGATCAGGAACACGCAGGCGCCGAGGTAGCTGCCCGCGAGCGTCGGGTGGCTGTTGTCGGACTCGTGCAGCACCGGCTTGTCGTGGGCGGCCAGGAACCGCTCCCAGACCATGCCGACCGGGATCAGCGTCCCGCCCAGCTCGGCCGCGGCTCCGGCGTACGCGTCGGTCAGCGCCTGCTGCGTCTCCGGCGCGTTGCTGCGCGCCCACGTCAGGTAGAACGCGGTCCGCGCCCCGGCCGCGGCGATCGCCTCGTGGAAGTCGCGGGCGCTCGCCCGGAAGCGGTCGGGGCTCTTGATCGGCAGCGTGCTCTGCTCCTGCAGTACGACGACGTCGTACCCGCCGTTCGCGATCGCGTCGAGGGCCTTGCCGGCGTTCAGGTGCTGCCGCAGCGAGGCGCCGCCGACCGAGATGATCCTGTGCTCGACCTCGATCCCGCGCGCCCCGGCGAGGTCCTTGAGCAGCTTGGGCAGGTTGTTGTTGGACGTGAAGCTGTTCCCGACGAAGAGGATCCGCACCCACCGAACGCTACTACTCATTTGACCGCCGGCGCCGGGCGATGTTGGCTGTCGGGATGTTGCGGATCGTGCCGGTCACCGACGACGCGACGCTGCTGGACTGGCAGCGGGTGCACAACGAGATCATCCCGACCGCGCCGCTCTCGGTCGCGGAGATCCGCGAGCGATCGACGCGGAACGTGCTCGAGGTCGCGTACGACGACGACGTACTGGTCGGCTGCTCGACGGTCCGGCCGCCGTCGGCGGAGACCGCGGCGGCGGTGGTGATCGCCCGGGTGCTTCCGGCGTACCGGCGGCGTGGTTTCGGTACGGCGATCTACGAGCACTGCCTGCGCCGCGGGCAGGAGCTCGCGGACGGGATCGAGACGCACATTCTCTCGAGCAATGCCGACGGGCTGCGGTTCGCCAAGGCGCACGGGTTCGTCGAGGTGGAGACGTACCTGCTGCCGGGCGACACGATCCCGTTCGTCGAACTACGGTTGTGACCATGCGATTCTCGGTGAACATTCCGAACTTCGGCGACTTCGCCGACGCCCACACGGTCGCCCGGGTGGCTCGCGCGGCCGAGGACGCCGGCTGGGACGGGCTGTTCTTCTGGGACCACGTCGTACACAGCAAGAAACAGCGGCGCGGGCAGCCGTTCGGGGATCCGTGGATGCTGATGACCGCGGCCGCGCTGGCGACGTCCCGGATCAAGCTCGGCCCGCTGGTGACGCCGGTCGCGCGGCGGCGCCCGGAGCAACTCGCCCGGCAGGTCGCGACGCTGGACGCGCTGAGCGGCGGCCGGGTGATCTTCGGCGCCGGGCTGGGCGGGCCGATCGACGACGAGTTCGGCAGCTTCGGCGACGAGACCGACCCGAAGGTGCTCGCCGAGAAGCTCGACGAGGGCCTCGACCTGATGGCGGCGTACTGGTCCGGCGAGCGGGTCGACCACGACGGCAAGCACTATCGCGCCGACGACGTGGAGTTGCTGCCGGCAACCGTCCAGCGCCCGCGCCCGCCGGTCTGGATCGCCGGGTACTGGCCGCGCAAGGCCCCGATGCGGCGCGCGGCCCGCTGGGACGGCGCCGTACCACTGTTCGCGAACGCCAACCACGGACAGGCCCCGGCGGTCGAGGACGTACGCGCGCTGGTCGGTTTCCTGACCGGCCAGCGCGCCGACCGGAGTACGCCGTACGACGTGATCGTCGGCGGCATCAGCCCGGCCGCCGACCCCCGCCCCCTCATCGAACCCCTGGCCGAAGCCGGCGCCACCTGGTGGGACGAACGCCAACTGATCACCGGCACCGACTTCTACCGCCTCACCCCGGTCCTCCGCCGCATCGAGCAAGGCCCACCGAATCTGTGAACCTAAACTGACCGGCATGAGCGACGAGCATCCGTCCTGCTGTGCGCCCTCGCGTGGGGGGAGCGCGGCGCCGCCGCCGGTGGTGGGTGGTCGCGGGGAGCATCGGATCGAGCAGGTCGAGGTCGGTGGCGGCGTGTTCGCGATGGGGAACAGCAACGGCGACGAGAACAGCGGTGACGGCGAGACGCCCGTCCATCAGGTCGAGCTCGCGCCGTACAGCATCGACGCGACCAGCGTGACCAACGCGGACTTCGCGCGCTTCGTCGACGCCACCGGGTACCGGACCGAGGCGGAGACCTTCGGGTACTCCGCCGTGTTCCATCTCGCGCTCGCCGCCGCACCGGACGAGGTGATGGGGCCGGCGTCCGGGACCCCGTGGTGGGCAGGCGTCCGCGGCGCCGACTGGCGGCACCCGGGCGGCTCCCGGTCCGACCTGGACGGGCTCGCGGACCACCCGGTCGTGCACGTGAGCTGGAACGACGCGACGGCGTACTGCAAATGGGCCGGGCGGCGGCTGCCGACCGAGGCCGAATGGGAGTACGCCGCCCGCGGCGGGCTGGACGGCAAGCGGTACCCGTGGGGCGACGAGCTGATCGCCGACAGCGACTCAGGGTGGCGGTGCAACATCTGGCAGGGCGAGTTCCCGAGGACGAACACCGAGGAGGACGGCTTCCTCACCACCGCCCCGGTGCGGACCTTCGAACCGAACGGGTACGGCCTGTGGCAGATGGTCGGGAACGTGTGGGAGTGGTGCGGTGACTGGTTCGGCCCGCGGTACTACAAGTTCTCCCCCGCCGCGAACCCGCCCGGCCCGTCGCTCGGCGCCGCCCGGGTGATGCGCGGCGGCTCGTACCTGTGCCACGACTCGTACTGCAACCGCTACCGCAACGCCGCCCGCTCGTCGAACACGCCGGACTCGTCAATGGGCAACGCCGGCTTCCGTACTGTCGCTCGCTGACAACCCCGGGGTGGTCGCGGCCACCGCTGCCACGGCCGCGACGCACAGCAACGCCCCGGACGCCAGCGACGCGACCGGCGAGGTCAGCTGCGCGACCACACCGCCGCGAAGGTTGCCGAGGTCAGGTCCTGCCTGGCCGACGATCTGCTCGGCGGCACTCACCCGGCCGAGCAACTCCGCCGGCGTGTGGAGCTGGACGATCGTACTGCGGGACACGACGGCCACCGTGTCCGCGGCACCGGCGATCGCGAGACACGCCAACGCCAGCCACGGCACCGGCGAGAACGCGAACAACAGCAGGGCGATCCCCCACGCCGCCGAACCGCACAACATCACGACCCCGTGCCGCGGCAACCGGGTGAACGTACCGGAGAACAACGACGCGGCAACCCCGCCGACGGCGATCGCGGTCAGGAACAACCCCAACGTCCGCGGGTTGTTCCCGAACCGCTCCGCGTTGATCACCGGGAAGAGGCTGACCGGCATCGACAACACGGTCGCCGCCAGGTCGGTGATCAGCGCGCCGCGGATCACCGGCGTCACGCTGATGAACCGCAGCCCGTCCCACACGCCGCGCAGGCCCGGCTTCGCGGTGGTCTCGATCTGCATCCGCGGCAGGCCGAGTACGCCGTACAGCGCCGCGAGGAAACTGAGCGCGTCGACGAGATAGCAGACGCCGACACCCCACGCGCCGATGATGACGCCACCCAGGGCCGGGCCGAGCAGCATCGCGCCCTGGAACCCGATCCGGTTGAGCGCGATCCCGGCCGCGAGCTGGTCCCGGGTCAGCAGCTTGGGGAGTACGGTCCGCGCGACCGGTCCGGCGGTCGCGCCGAACGAGGCCTGTACGGCGATCAGCGCGAGCAGGACGCCGACCGGGACCCGGCCGAAGAACAGCTGGCTCGCCATCACGGTCGCGACCAGCCACTGGCCGATCGTGGTGACGAGGTAGATCCTGCGGCGCTCCAGCCGGTCCACGAGCGTGCCCGCGAACAGGCCGAGCACGATCAACGGCAGCGCCTGCGCGAGGCCGACCGCGCCGGTCCACGCCGGGCTGGACGTCTGGTCCCAGACCTGGAACATCACCGCGACGAACGTCAGCTGACCACCGAACCCGGACAGCACCTGCCCGATCCACAACCGGCGGTACGTCAGGACTTTCAGCGGCCTGAGGTCGATGAGCGCGTTCTTCACCGCAGTTTCATCCCAGCTTCTCTGCGATCCGGTCATGGAAGCTCTTCCGCGCAAGGGCTTCCTCGACGTCGCGGACGACCTGGGACATCGGGTACGGCAGCTCGGCCTCGAGCTCGGCAAGCGCGTCCTCGGTCGCCCGCCACTCGGCCGCCAGCAGCTCGACGAGCTTCTTGGACTTCGCGGTCAGCGTCACCTGCTTGCTGCGCGCGTCCGTCCCCGGCACCGTCCGGACCAGCCCGGCGGTGCGCATCGCGGCCACCTTCTGGCTGAGTGCCGAGTGCGTACGCCCGATCGCGTCGGCCAGCTCGGTGATCGTCATCGGGCCCTTGAGATGCAGCTGGAGCAGCTCACGGACGTACGTCGGCTTCAGGCCCTGGATCGCCCGGTCGGTGTAGATCCGGCCGATCTCGCCGTCCATCCGGGTCAGCAGCTCGTGCAACGGCCGCCACAGACTCTGCTCAGTGGGATCCTCCATGCGCAGATCATAACAGTACTTATATAAGTGCTGTTACTTTTGCGCGGGAGCCGGCCGCGATCCAGGCGCCGGCGAGGGCCGCGGACAGGATGCCGATCAGCGCGAGTACGGCGAACCCGTAGCGGGTGTCGGTGCGGCCGGTGACGAGCGACGCGATCAGCATCACCACCACGGTGGCCGCGAGCCCGAACCCGTTGGCCACGCCGAACGCGTGCCCGACGCGATCCTCGTCGACGGACGTCATCAAGAGCGACCGGGTGGCGATCCGCGACTGCCCGAACAGGAACGCCCCGAGCAGCACGAGCCCCATCAGAGCGGGCACACCGAAGAGCGGCTGCAACACCAACAGCCCGCTACAAACCACGAACCCACCCACCGCCAGCCGTACGTCCCCCAACCACTTCCCCGACCACCGGTAGACCGCCGCCGCCAACAAGAACCCCACCCCACCCAACGCATCGGTCAGCCCGAGCACACTCGCCCCGCGATGCCACTCCCCCACCACAAGCACCGGCATCAACGCATTGAACACCGTCACGACAACGAGCCCCTGCCCGAACAACACCACCAACGGCCCCAAACCAGCCGCCGGCAAAACCACAAGTCCCCGTAACACGGCGAGCGCACCACCCTTGGCGGAGACGGCGCCACCCGCCGACGCAACACCCCCGGACCGCACGGCGCCCGCGGCGGGGGCGGCGCCACCTGCCGACGCAACACCCGTGACCGGCACAGCACCCCCGCACGGCGCCGCACCCCTGACCGGCACAGCACCCCTGGCAGGCGCGGCGCCCCTGGTGGGGGTCGCGGCGGAGGCGACGGGTGGGGTGACGGCTGAGTTGCCGGGTGGGGTGGTGGGTGCATGCTTCGGGCCTGCTGCAGTTATCAGCAGCGCCGAGAGGGCGAAGGTGCCTGCGTTGAAGGCGAACAGGGGTTGGGGGCCGAAGTACTGGAGAGCTACGCCACCGGCCGCAGCGGAGAGGAGCATGCCGGACTGGAGGGCTATCTCGTAGTGGGCGTTGAACTGCCGCAGGCGGTCCGCGGGGACGCGTTCACGGATGAGGGCGGCACTGGCAGGGGTGAACTGCGCCGCGATCACCGCGAGCGCGAAGTTGGTCGCGTAGACGAGCGGCTGCTGCGCTACCCCCAGCGCGAGCCCGACCGGCAACGCGAGCGCCGTACCAGCACTCAGCACGTCGCACACCACCCACAGCCGCCGCCGGTCGAACCGGTCCGCGAGCCGGCCGAAGTACGGCGAGAGCACCGCCTGCGGGACCGCGACGGCGATGAACAACCACCCGACGTCGAGCATCGACCCCTGCGCGCGGACCAGCAGCAGGGCAGCGCCGAGCAGCTGGATGTTGTTCCCAAGGGAGGTGATGAACGTTGCAGGCAGCAGCAACCGGGTCCGCGAAGTCACCCACCAACGGTGACAGCCATACCTGACAAAGACTGGCAGCGTTTATTTCCGCTACCGCAGTTGCGTAAATGCTGCTACGGTTCTTTTCGACACCGCAGTAGCGATAAAGGAGGCGGCACATGGTCCCGCGCGGACGCCCACGCGACACCGGGGTCGAGGCCAAGGTCCTCGACGCCGCGATGGCCGAGATGCGGGCCCGCGGGTACGACGGGATGTCCGTCGACCGGGTCGCCGAACGCGCCGGCGTCGCGAAGACCACGATCTACCGGCGCTGGCCGAGCAAGGCCGAGCTGGTGATGGCGATGATCACCGAGCTGACCAGCGCCGTACCGTTCGACCCGACCGGCGATCCGCGCCATGACCTCGGCGAGTTCGTCGCGGGGATCGCCGCCGCGCTGGACGCGATCCCGACCACGCTGGTCGCCGACCTGGTGGCCGCGGCCGCCCGCGAGCCGCGCGTCGGCGTCGGCGTCCGCGAGCTCTGGGCGCACCGGCACGCCGCCGTCTCCGCAGCCATCGCGCAGGCGCAGGTGGACGGGCAGCTGCCCGCCTACGCCGATCCGCGCATCCTCGTCGACCAGTTGGTCGGCGCGCTGTACTACCGGCTCCTCGTCACCGGCGAGCCGATCGATCCCGCCTACGTGAGGGCGCTGGTGCTCAGCACCCTCGGACCGGAGCAGTCATGAAGAAGTTCCTCGTTGTCCTGGGCACCGTTGTCGTGGTGCTCGCGGGCTGGACCGTTTTCACGGTCGCCCGGCCGTTCGTGCTGCACACCGAGCTCGACATCGACGCCTCGCCCGAGCAGGTCTGGCAGGTGCTCACCGACCGGCAGGCGTACCCGGAGTGGAACCCGTTCATCACCTCGTCCACCGGCGACCTGAAGGTCGGCGGAACCATCGTCAACGTGCTCCGCGACACCAAGGGCAGCGAGACCAAGTTCGACCCGACCCTGCTCGCGGTCGTCCCGAACCAGGAACTCCGCTGGATCGGCAAGGTCCCGCCCGGAGCGATCTTCGACGGCGAGCACTCGTTCCGCCTCACGCCGCTCCCCGGCGGTCGCACCCGTCTGGTCCAGGAGGAGAAGTTCACCGGCGCCGCGGTGCCGTTCACGCAGTCGTGGCTGAAGAACACCATCAAGCCTCAGTTCGACGCGATGAACCGCGCGCTGGCCGAGCGTGCGACGGGCGTACCGAAGAACGGGTAGTGGTCGTCCGGTTCGGGTTCCGCCAGGCGGGGCACGCCTGGCGGAACGGCGATTTCGGGTGGTATTACCCGTTCTTCGGTTCAGCTGAACGACGGGCTGGTGGCCATGGGGACGAGGAGCTTCGGGGTTCCGGTGAGGCCGGTGGACCAGATGTCGGTGGTGTTCCCGGGGTTGCGGACCGGGTAGAGCAGGGTGTCGTTGCCCTGCCAGACCGGCTGGTCGTCGATCGAGCGGGTCTCGGGCGGGTGGGTGATGCGGCGGGTCGCGAGGTCCAGGACGGCCAGCCGCCAGACTCCGTTGGACACCCTTTGTTTGTAGGCGATTCGGCGGCCGTCCGGCGACAGCGAGGGGCATTCGACGTTCTCGGCAATCGCGGTGCCGCGGTACTCGCGGTAGTCGGCCTCGATCAGGTACGTCTTCCCCTTGCTGGCCATGGTCAGGTAGAAACGGTTGCCGTCGGCACCGAACGTGATACCCCAGTAGTTCACGTCCGAGGCGAAGTACCGCTTGCCGTTCACGAACACCGCCAGCTCCTCGACCGTCTTCACCAGCCGGCCGGTCGGCACCTCGTACAGGCCGGTGCGGGTCGAGAAGCCGGTGGCGGCGTACGAGTCGCCGGTGACGAACATCGTCCAGTTCACGAACCGCCCGTCCGGCGAGACCCGCGCGCGGCTCGGCGTACCGGGGAGGGTGTCGCGGTGGAGTTCGCGGAGGTTCGCGTCGAGGACGATCAGGTCGGTCTCCGGGGGCAGCGAGGACGGCTTCAGGCGCAGGCAGACCGCCGTACCGTGGGCTGCCGCGAACCGGTCGCAGTGCAGGTCGCCGACGCGGCGGGCGGCGGACGGGTCGGCGAGCGGTACGGCCGCGAGCTTGCCGTGGTCGGGTCCGTCGGCGAGGTTGCGGAAGAACAGCGTCCGCCCGTCGAGCCGCATCGGTTGCCCCGTGACGACCGGTACGGCGTTCTCCGCGGCGCCGCCGCTGCGGGCGTGGGCGACGTACACGATCGCGCCGGCCAGCAGGACGAGGATCCCGATCGCGGTGCCGAGCAGGCGGCGGGTCATCGGCGTACCTCCAGGGGTTTGAAGATCGCGGCGGCGATCGTGACGGCGAGGAGCGCGACGGTGATCGCGAGGAGGGCGGGGCGGAGGTCCCAGAGCGTCCAGAGCAGACCGACGCCGACGGCTGCTGCCATGCGGGCCAGGGCCTGGCCGGTTTGGAGTACGGCGAGACCGCTCGCGCGGAGGTTTTCCGGGAGGAGGGGGCCGACGGCGGCGGGGAGTACGCCGTCGGTGGCGGCGTAGAAGGCGCCGTGGAGCGCGAGTACCAGCCACCAGGTGCCGACTGGTCCGCTGACGAGGAGGAGCGCGACGATGAGCGCCAGGTGCCCACCGAGGAACACCTTCCATCGTCCGACCCGGTCCCCCAAACGGCCGAGCGGAATCGCCAGCAGGAGGAACGTGCCGGCAGTCCCCAGCGGGAGGAGCGGAAACAGACTCGTCCCGATGTCCCACCTGCGCTGCACGGCGAGGTAGACAAACGAGTCGGTAATCGTGAACAGCCCGAGCGCAGCCGCCCAGATGCAACACCTCCGGAAGTCCGCATCCCGCAACAGCCCGAGAACAGAACCCTTTCCCACCTCCCCACACCGGCCGGCAGCCAAGCCTGGCTCGGGTTGGGCTGCGGCCGAGCTGTGGCCGGGGAGGCCGTCAACCGGCCTTCGCCTTCGGTTGGGCCAAAGCCGCAGCTTGCGCCGACGCTGTGGGTCGGGCCGAAGCTCTGGGCCGGCCTGCGGACCGACCGCGGCTCGCCTCCTCCCACCCACACCCCTACCGGGCGCGCTCCCAACAACAGCCCCGTCTCGTGTGCACCCACCCACACCACCCGGCGCACTCCCGCCAACAGCCCCACCTGGCGTGCACCCACCAACACCACCACCCGGCGCCCCCACGCCTACAACACCACCCCGCGCGCTCCCACCAACAGCCCCGTCTGGTGTGCACCCACCCGGACCAGCACCCGACCTGCTCTCGCCCGCACGGACGTGTGGCAGGTTTGCAGCTTCTGCTTTGGAGGTGGTGTGGTCGGCTGGTTTGGGGGTGTGGTCGCGGACGAAGGTGGTGAGGAGGAGGACGGCGCAGGTGGCTAGGGAGAAGCTGGTTATGAAGATGGCGTTGTAGTTGTTGAGGCTGGTCCAGAGGACGAGGGTGGCTGCCAGGGGGCCCAGGAAGGCGCCGATGGTGTCGAGGGCTCGGTGGACGCCGAAGGAGCGGCCCAGGGTGGCGGGGTCGCTGCTGAGGGAGATGAGGGCGTCGCGGGGGGCGGTGCGGATGCCTTTGCCGGCGCGGTCGACGGCCAGGACGGCGCCGATGGCGGGGACGGTGGAGCCGGCCGCCAGGAAGCCCAGTTTGGAGATCGCGGAGAGGGCGTAGCCGACGCCGGCGACGGTTTTGAGCCGTCGCCAGCGGTCGGCCACGTGTCCGCCGACCAGCCGCAGTACCGCGGTTGCTCCGGCGTACAGGCCGTCGAGGAGGCCGAACTGCAGCGGGTTCAGCCCGAGCCCGAAGACCAGGTACAACGGCAGGATCGCGGTCACCATCTCGGCGGAAATGTCGGTCACCAGGCTGACGATGCCCAAGGCAACGACATTCCCCGGGACCCGGCGCAATGGTGTCCGGAGCGGGCCGACGGACGCGAGGTACATCAGTGGCAGCTGTACGTCGGGCTGCTGTCCAGGACCTTGCCGTCGAGCCCGATCAGCTGGGTGGCGAACGTACTGTCGGTCATCGACAGCTTCAGCACCCCGAAGTCCGAGATCAGCTTGGCGGTCGCGGGATGCGCGGCCTTGATCGGGTACAGCGGCGCGCCGCCCATCCCGCCGATGATCTGCACCGGGCCGGCGGCGTCCTTCTTGCCGTCGGCGTTCTGCGGGTAGAACCGCTCGTAGTGGTGGTCGTGACCGTTCAGGATCAGGTCCGTCTTGGCCGATACCAGCGTCTTCCAGAGCGGATCGGCGTCCGGGTTGTCGCCGTGGTCACCGGAGCTGAGGCGTGGGTGGTGGTAGTACGCCGCGATGCAGCCCTTCGTGTTCTTCGCGAGGTCCTGCTTCAGCCAGGTGAGCTGCGCCGGCTCCTTCAGCCCCTCCTCCTTGACGAAGTCGTTGGAGTCGAGTGCGATGAAGTGCCAGTTGCCCATCTCCCAGCTGTAGTAGTTCTTCCCCTGCGGCGTCGCGATCGACCCGAAGTACTGGTGGTACCCCTCGTACGGCGTGTTGTCGTACGTCTCGTGGTTGCCCGGGATCGGGTGCGTGATGTTCTTGAACTTCCCCCACGTCTTCGCGTAGTACTTCTGGAAGTCCGACAGGTGCGCGTCGTCGTACTGGTTGTCGCCCATCGTGATCACCGCAGCCGGGTTGATCGCCTCGACGAGCTTCGCGGTCTTCGGGTGGACGCAGCTCGAGTCCGACGCGGTGCACCGGTCCGCGATGTCGCCGGCCGCCGCGAGCACGAACCCGCCGGTCCCGCCGGTGCCGGTCGTCACGGTGATCGCCGTACTCTCCGCGGACGTGTTCCCGGCCAGGTCGCGGGCGCGGACCGTGTACTTGTACGCCGTGTTCGCGGTCAGCCCGGTGTCGTTGTACGTCGTACCCGCCGTCGACGCGACGACCTTGCCGTCGCGCAGTACGTCGTACTGGCTGACGCCGACGTTGTCGGTCGAGGCGGTCCAGCTGAGCGCGACCGAGGTCGCGGTGGCCGCCGTACTCTTCAGGCCGGTCGGGACCGTCGGCGCCTGGGTGTCACCGGTGGAGTCGGTGACGCCGTACACCTCGAGCTCCCAGAGCGAGTAGCCGTACGACGTGGCGCGCTGGGTGCCGACCAGCCGGACGTACCGGCCGTGGCCCTGCAGGCCGGTCAGGTCGTCGGTGGTGCCGTTGCCATCGGCAACCTCCTTGACGGTCGTGAAGTTGGTGCCGTCGTCGGAGACCTCGATCCGGTACGCCTTCGCGTACGCGGCCTCCCAGTTCAGCTTGACGCGGTTGATCGACGACGCCTGGCCGAGGTCGACGCGGAGCCACTGCGGGTCGGCGCCTTCGACGCTGGCCCAGCGGGTCGTCGTACTGCCGTCGACGGCCTTGGCGGCGGTCAGGGTGCCGTCCTCGACGGTCGAGGCGAGGACCGGTCTGCCCTGCGAGAGCAGGGCGTCGGCCGTGGTTCGGGCATCGGCGGCGGCCGCACCGAGGGCGGCGACCAGACCGACGGGGAGCACCAGCGCGAGCAGGCGCAATCTCATGAGATACCTCCGGGGGCGCGGAGCAGAATTGTTAGGAAGGTTACCTAACAGTGGTTGGTAGGTAAAGCCCTCGGTTTCGTTACATACGTCGAGCGCATCAACTGCGGGCAAAAGATTCATTGGACGGCGGTACCGCGAGACCTGTTGGCTGGACGGCATGGAGATGCGCACGTTGGGACGTTCAGGAATCGCGGTCAGCCCGCTCGGATTCGGCTGCTGGGCGATCGGCGGGCCGTTCGCGAACCCGGCCGGCGAGCCGCTCGGCTGGGGCGAGGTCGACGACGCGGAGTCGGTCCGGGCGATCCGCCGGGCGGTCGACCTCGGCGTCACGTTCTTCGACACCGCGGACGTGTACGGCGCCGGCCACAGCGAGCGGGTACTGGGCCGGGCGCTGGCCGGGATCCGCGACCAGGTGGTGATCGCGACCAAGTGGGGCAACACGTTCGACGAGTCGACCCGGATCATGCACCACCAGGACGGCACGCCTGAATACGTATCCAAAGCCGTCCGGGCCTCGCTCGACCGCCTCGGCACCGACTACCTCGACCTCTATCAGCTGCATTTCGACACCACCGACGAGATCGCGCTGCCGCTCCGGGAAGCCTGCGAGGAACTGGTGCGGGAAGGCTTGATCCGGGCCTACGCGTGGAGCACCGACACCCCGCACAGCGCCGAACTGTTTGCCCAGGGCAAGCACTGCGCGGCGGTCCAGCACGAGGCGAGTGTGCTGCACGACGCACCGGAGCTCTTCGCGCTCTGCGACCGCGAGAACCTCGCGAGCATCAACCGGACCCCGCTCGGCATGGGCCTGCTCGGCCGCCGGGACGCGAGCCGCCCGGCGACCGGTGCCGACATCCGCACGCTCCCACCGTCCTGGCTGCGGTACTTCGGCGAAGGCGGCGTACCGGCCCCGGAGTGGTGGGACAAGGTGTCGGCGATCCGCGACGTGCTGCAGAGCGACGGGCGGACACTGGCGCAGGGCGCGCTGGCCTGGCTGTGGGCGCGGAGCCCGCGGACGATCCCGATCCCCGGGTTCCGGACGGTCGCGCAGGCCGAGGAGAACGCGGCCGCGACGACCCACGGACCGCTGCGGGACGAGCAACTCACGGAGATCGCCAAGCTACTGGCCGCATGACGACCGGATCGGGCCGGGCCCCGAGGCCTTGCCCGATCCGGTTGTTTATCGATATACCTACTCCGTGCCGAACTCAGCTCGTGGTGCCGCGGAGGACAAGCCGCGCCGGTACGACGACTTCCCGCGGCTCGACGCTCCCGGCACCGGCGAGCTGGGCGGTCAGCAGCGACGTGATCGCGTCCGCCATCTCCTCGTGCCCCGGGTTGACCGTGGACAGCGCCGGAACCAGGTACGCCGACTCGTCGATGTCGTCGAAGCCGATCACCTGGACGTCGTCCGGCACCCGCAGCCCGGCGTCGGCGAGCGCCCGCAACGCCCCCATCGCCACCACGTCGGTCAGCCCGAACACGGCGTCGAAGCCGATCCCGCGATCGCGCAGCCCCTGGATCGCGTCGTACCCGTCCCGCAGGCCGAACGAGCAGCGCGTGTTCAGGTCCGGATCGACCGGTACGCCGGCCTCGGCGTGCGCGCGCAGGTACCCCTCGGCGCGCAGCGCGGGCATGGTCGCGGTACCGCCCGGGTCGCCGCCGATCATCGCGATCCGGCGGGCGCCGTGCGCGAGCAGGTGCGCCACGGCCTGGCGGGCGCCGTCGACGTTGTCCATCATCACGTGGTCGAACCGGGACGGCAGCGCACGCTCGCCGATCATCACCACCGGCGCGTCGGTGCGGAGCTGGCCGAGTTCGGCCGGGTCGATGTCGACCACGCTCAGGATCAAGCCGTCGTACATCCGGAGCCGGGAGAACGCGACCGCCGCCAGCTCCCCCTCCCGGCTGGCGCCGGTCCGCTCGGTCACGATCCGCAGGTCGTGCGCCTCGAAGCGGTCCGCCAGCCGCCCGGCGAGCTGCGCGAAGTACGGGCGTTCCAGCTCCGGTACGGCGAGACCGACGACGCCGGTGCGCCCGGCGCGGAGGTGCCGGGCGGCCAGGTTGACCTGGTACCCGAGCTCGCCGATCGCCGCGAGCACCCGCTCCCGGGTCTCCGGGCCGACCCGCGGCCGGCCGTTGATCACGTTCGACACCGTCATCGTCGAGACCCCGGCGAACCGCGCCACATCGGCCATCGTCACCACACCGGACGGCTTCCCCATGCGGACCACCATAGGTCCTGTGGGGTGATCCAGCGCCGTACCGAGGAGGTGCTCGGCGCGGTGCATCGGCGCGCGGGGGCGAAGGTCTCGATGCGGAGCATCGTGGCCTTTGCACCCGTGCGGCGAGGTGCCGTGCCGAGTGCCCCGCAGTAGGCGATGGATCACCACACAGGACCTAAGGACAACGGAGGGCTATATGCCTGAAGCACGCGTCGTCGTCGACCTCGACGTACCCGGGGCGACCATCAGCCGGCACCTGTACGGGCACTTCGCCGAGCACCTCGGGCGCTGTATCTACGGCGGGTTCTACGTCGGCGAGGACTCGGACATCCCGAACGAAGGCGGTATCCGGCTGGACGTGGTCGAGGCGCTGCGGGCGCTGGACATCCCGAACCTGCGCTGGCCGGGCGGCTGCTTCGCGGACGAGTACCACTGGAAGGACGGCATCGGGCCGAAGCCGGACCGGCCGTCGATGGTGAACACGCACTGGGGCAACGTCGAGGAGAACAACCACTTCGGCACCCACGAGTTCATGGCGCTGTGCGAGCTGCTCGGCGCCGCGCCGTACGTGAACGGGAACGTCGGCAGCGGCACCGTGCGGGAGATGAGCGAGTGGGTCGAGTACCTGACCCGCGACGGCGACAGCCCGGTGGTACGGCTGCGGAAGGCGAACGGGCGGGACGAGCCGTGGCAGGTGCCGTTCTGGGGCATCGGCAACGAGGCGTGGGGCTGCGGCGGGAACCTGCGCGCCGAGGCGTACGCCGACCTCGCCCGGCGGTACGCGACGTTCCTGAAGGACCACGGCGACAACAAGCTGTACCGGATCGCGGCCGGCGCGGCCGACGACGACCTCGCCTGGACCGAGGCGCTGCTCAAGGCGGTCAGCTGCCTGGGCTGCGGGCGGGACCCGAAGAACATCTTCCAGGCGATCTCGTTCCACTACTACACGGTCGCGGGGACGTGGGAGCACAAGGGCAGTGCGACCGACTTCGGCCTGGACGACTACTACCGGACGATCCAGAAGGCGCAGGGCATCGAGCGGGTGATCAAGGCGCACTCGGCCTTGATGGACGCGTACGACCCGGAACGCAGGATCGGCCTGGTGCTGGACGAGTGGGGCACCTGGTGGGACGTCGAGCCCGGGACGAACCCCGGGTTCCTGTACCAGCAGAACGCGATGCGCGACGCGCTGGTGGCCAGCCTGCACTTCGACGTGTTCCACCGGCACTCGGAGCGGCTCGTGATGGCGAACATCGCGCAGACCGTGAACGTGCTGCAGGCGATGCTGCTCACCGACGCCGACGGTACTCTCGTGCGGACCCCGACGTACCACGTGTTCGAGATGAACAAGGGCCACCACGACGCGGCCGCGCTGCCGGTGCACGTGGTCGAGGGTCGCACCCACGATCTCGACGGTACGCCGATGCAGCTGGTGTCGGCGTCCGCGTCGGTGAAGGACGGCCGGGCGCTGGTGTCGTTGAGCAACCTCGATCCGGAGGCGGCGCTGGACGTCGTACTCGATCTGCGTGGCGCGGACCCGGTGGACCCGGCCGGACGGTTGCTGACGGCATCGACTCCGCAGACCCACAACACGGCCGCCGCTCCGGACGTGGTGGCTCCGGTCCCGCTCGCGGTGGAACCGGAGCCGCGCGGGCTGCGGGTGACGCTGCCGCCGCACTCGTTCGCGACGGTCAGCCTGGAGCTGTGACCTGGATCTGGAGTTCGTGCACCCAGTTCGCCGGGTTGTCCGGGTCGAACTGGAGCGTGACCTCACGCGCGTACCCGTGACTGCGGTAGCCGTTGTCCTGGATCCACCGGGCCAGCGTCTGCATGCTGCGATCGGCCTCCATCATGTCGCCCTGGTGCACGATGGTCGCGGCCTGCGCCAGCTCGGGTAGCTCGAGAACGTCCACGTCGGCCGGATCGGCAGTCACCGGTACGGCGGCGTGGACGCGGACCGTCTCGTCCTCAAGGTCCTCGTAGTACGCGATCGGCGAACCGGCGGGGTCGACGCCGGCCGCGGACAGCCGGTCGAACAGCTGGCCGAACAGCGGCTGGACGACCGGGCCGACGTCCTCGCCGTCGTAGCTCGGTGCGATCGCGGACAGCTCCGCGACCCGGATCGGGGCGATGCGTTTCAGAACCACGTCGTCGGTGGGCATGTGACCTTCCTTCTCGATCAGCCGGAGCCTCGCCTCGACACTGGCCAGCCGGTTCGTGCTCCGGGCCAGCTCGTCCTCGAGCTGCGCCTGCCGCAACCGCAGCATGCCGCGCAGTTCCTCGGCGGACAGCTTCGCGTCGACGATCTCGCCGATCTGCTGGAGGCTGAAGCCGAGGTCCTTGAGCGCGACGATCCGGTTCAGCCGGCTGAACTGCTCGGCCGTGTAGAAGCGGTAGCCGGTCGTCTCGTCGACCTTGGCCGGGCGCAACAGCCCGAGCGCGTCGTAGTGCCGCAGGGTCCGCGCGGACACCTGCCCGAAGGCGGCGAAGTCCCCGATGGTGAACATGCACCCACCTTGCGCCTTGACACTACGTCAAGGTCAAACCCCTCAGGACAGGGCGCGGGCGCGGCGGTCGCGGATGGTGGTGAGGGCGAAGGTGGTGATGCCGAGGGCCAGGCCGCCGGCGCCGAAGCCCGCGGCGAGAGTGCCGCGGCTGCTCAGCCGGGCGTCGCACTGCATCGGCGTGATGCCCTCGTTCGGCTGGAAGACCGAGCCGCAGGCGTCGCCGCCCGCATGGACCGGGCGGACGGCGAGCACCACCCCGACGATCAGCAGGACCGCGCCCACCGCGCCGAGGAGCTTGCTCAGCACCTGCCGCCCTCTCGGCTGCCCGCGGACACGGCGAGGACCGACCACGAGTGGTGGGTCAGATGCCACATCCGCACGTTCACTCCCTGGCAGCTCGGTAAGATTTGATCAAATCTAACGCAGCTAGCAGCCGGCGCTGAAGTTCGGCAGGACCCGTTCCTGGAATCTTCACCCAGTTCTAACGCACCGTGGTGCAGACCGGTTCAACGATTCCGTACTGCGACCAGAGAACCCCTGGCACGTCCGTGCGCGACGTCCGCGAGCGCCCGGTCGACAGCGTCGAACGGGACCGTCGTGGTGTGTGCCGTCACCGGGAGCCGCGCGATCAACCGGAACAGTTCCTCGCCGTCCCGGCGGGTGTTCGAGGTGACGCTCCGCAGGTCGCGCTCGTGGAACAGGTGCCGCTCGTAGTTCAGCGCGGGTACGTCGGACAGGTAGATGCCGGCGACCGCGACGGTCCCGCCCGGCCGGACCGCTGCGAGCGCGTACGGCACCACGTCGCCGGCCGGCGCGAACACGATCGCCGAGTCGAGCGGCACCGGCGGACGGTCCGCGGTCTCCCCCACGAACACCGCGCCGAGCTCCCGGGCCAGCGCGCGATTCCCCTCACCACGGGTCATCACGAACAGCTCGGCGCCCTGGGCGGTGGCGAGCTGCGCGGTCAGGTGCGCGCTGGACCCGAACCCGTAGATCCCGAGCCGGCCGCCGGGCGGCAGGTTCGCCCGGCGCAGGGCGCGGTAGCCGATGATCCCGGCACACAGGAACGGCGCGAGCTCCGCGGCGGGCCGGTCGTCCGGCAGCGCGTACGCGTACTCCCGCGGCACCACGGCGTACTCGGCGAATCCACCGTCGGCGTCCCAGCCCGTGTACGTCGACCGCGGGCAGAGGTTCTCCGAACCGCTCCGGCAGAACTCGCAGACGCCGCAGGTCCCCCGCAACCAGGCGATCCCGACCCGCTCGCCCGTATCGAGAACCGTGCCGACCACCTGGTGGCCCGGGACCACTCCTGGGCGTTTCGGCGGCAGGTCGCCCTCCGCGAGATGCAGGTCGGTCCGGCAGATGCCGCAGGCCTCGACCTTGATCAGCAACTCCCCGGCGCCAGGCTCCGGGACGGTACGCCGTACCCGCTGGAGCGGACCGCTGTCGATGGGACCCGGTCGCGCGACTGCCCACGCCTGCATCTCGTCCATGGCTCCATCATGCGACCCGGCGGAGCGCACGCTCGCGCCGTTCGGCGACCTTCGAGCCGGACTCGCGGCGCGCCATCCGCCGCAGTACGACGGGAGCCAGCAGCAGGCCCGCGACCGCCCAGAGCCCGAGCACACCGACCGTCTCCAGGTGCCGCCACGAGTGCCCGACCTCGACCACCACCGCCTCCGGTGGCAGCAGTGCCGACCGCATCCCCAGCCCCATCCAGTACACCGGGGTGAGCTGCCCGATCCACGCGAGCCAGCCGGGCAGGGCGCTGATCGGGTAGAAGATCCCGGAGATCGCGATCAGCCCGAGCATCGGCAACTGGATCAGCCCCTGCGACCGCGCCGTGGTGAACACCGATCCGAGGATCGCGCCGATCGGCAACGTCGCCACCAGCCCGAGCAACAGCACCCAGACGAACGTGAACCAGTGCGCCGCGCCGACCGCGATCCCGCCGACCAGGAACAGCCCCGGGATCAGCAGGATCGCCAGGTCCACGACCAGCCCGCCCGCGACCGAGACGACCTTGCCGATCAGGTACGCCGGCATACCGTTCGGGACCGCCTTCGCGCGCAGCAGCGTGCCGTCCTCGCGGTCCGCGGTGAGCAGCTGGCTCATGCTGACCATGCCCATCGCGGCGTTCATCCCGAGGATGCTCGGCAGCGCGAGCGCCCCGAGCTGGAACCCGGTCGCGCCGAAGTCGCGGTGCCGCAGGAAGAACAGCGCGATCAGCATCAGCACCGGCCAGAGGAAGTGGCTGACCAGCTCCGGGCCGTTGGTGAAGGACTGCCGCAGCTCGATCAGGCCGCGGCGCCAGCCGGTTCTCATAGTTGCTCCCGTACGAGTGCCAGGTAGGTGTCTTCGAGGGTGGCGCGGCGTACTTCGAGTTCGCCGAGCGCGTCGCCGTACGTCGCGAACAGGTCGCGAACGAAGGCGGTCGCGTCGGGCGTCGACTTGTGGAACCGCTGCCCGTCGACCGTCCAGGCGACCTCGTCCTCGCCCGCGATCAGCTGGGTCAGCTCGGGCACACTGCCGGACGCGATGATGCGGCCCGCGCCGAGGATCAGGATCCGGTGCGCGAGCTTGCTCGCCTCGTCGAGGTCGTGGGTGGTGAGCAGGACCGTCGTACCCTGCTCGGCGGCGAGCCCGCGGACCAGCTCGTGGAACTCCGCGCGGGCTGCCGGGTCGAAGCCGGTGGTCGGCTCGTCGAGGAACAGAACGTCGGGACGGCCAACGATTCCGATCGCGACGTCGAGGCGGCGGCGCTGGCCGCCGGAGAGCGTCTTGATCTTCTGGTTCCCGTGAGCGGTCAGCCCGACCGCGTCCAGCAGCTCGCCGGTCGGCCAGGGGTCGCGGTACGGCGCGTAGTAGGAGCCGAGGTGCTCGAGGAGTTCGCGGGCGCGCCAGTTGCCGTGGTCGCGCCAGGACTGCAGCACGATGCCGATCCGCGAGCGCCACCGTTCGCCGGCGGTGGCCGGGTCGGCGCCGAGGACGTCGACGGTGCCGGCCGAGCGGAGCCGGAAGCCCTCGAGGATCTCGATCGTGGTGCTCTTGCCGGCACCGTTCGGGCCGAGCAGCGCGAGCACCTCGCCGGGGCGGGCCTCGAACGAGACGTCGTGCAGGACGTCGGTGTCGCCGTACCGCATCCGGAGGCCGTCAACTGTCATCACCATGGTGCCGAAAGTAGATTGCGTTTACTCGATTGGCAATCTTGCTGGGTGCTGTTCAGGTCGGATTTTTGTTGCAGGTATGGCATTCTGTGCAATGAGGATGAGGTGGAACGCAACTCGTTGCAATGAGCTGATGGTGAATGCGCGGAGGTCGGATGCCCGGTGGGCGGTTGAGTCAGCAGGACCGGCGGGAGATCGCGGACGGGCTGACGGGTGGGCTCGGGTACGCCGAGATCGCGCGGCGGCTGGAGCGGCCGACGTCGACGATCAGCCGCGAGGTGGCGCGGAACGGCGGGGCGGGTGGGTACCGGGCGGATCACGCGCATTACGCCACCGCGTCCCGTGCGCGCCGTCGTCGGACGACCTCTGGTGTTGCCGACGTACGGACGGTCGATCCTCGGCGTGGGTACGTGGAGCGGTTCGCCTCGATGATGGTGGAGGGCGGGCTGCCACGGATGGCGTCGCGGGTGCTGGCGTTGCTGTACACGTCCGACTCGCGAACGCTGACCGCGGCGGAGCTCGTGCGCGAACTGCGGGTCAGTCCGGCGTCGATCTCGAAGGCGATCGGGTACCTCGAACAGGTCGGCACGGTACACCGGGAGCCCGACCCGGTCCGGCGCCTGCAGCACTACGTGATCGCCGACGACGTTTGGCTGAAGGCGTGGGAGGTGAGCGCGCGTACCAACCAGAACTGGTCGGAGACCGCCGCCGAAGGCATCGAACTGCTCGGCGCCGACACTCCCGCCGGCCAGCGGCTCTCGCACATGGCCGACTTCTTCGACCGGCTCAGCGAGGATATGTCCGGGGGCGGCGGCTTCCAGGACTGCCTCGCCGTACTCGCGGTCGCGCAGCCGTCATTGGACCCCTCCGAGCTCGCCGCCGCGCTCGGCTGGCCGGTGGAGCGAGTGCGAGATGTGCTGGAGTACGCCGTGAAGAACTCAGGGCAGGATGGTGCGGAGCAGCCGACGGGTGAGGCCGCCGTCCGCGAGGCCTAGCTCGACCAGGTCGTCGAAGATCTGCTGGTCGCCGTTCGCCGCCCGGATCCCGGCGTCGAGGATGCGGTCCGACCGGCTGAGCTGGGCGACCAGCGCGGTGTCGCGGAGGTGCTTCGAGAGCAGGCGCGCCGTGCGGCGACGGTACGGCGTACCGGCGTCCGACGAGCCCGCCCGGAGCGCGTCCGCGATCGAGCGGCCGGCCAGCAGCCCGGTCGCGACCGCGTAGTAGATGCCTTCGCCGGTCATCGGGTTGATCAGCCCGGCCGCGTCACCCGCGAGCAGCACCGGACCACGCCGCGGCCGCCAGGTCCAGCCGGCCAGCGGCAGGTGGTGACCCCACCACGACTCGCCGCCGTCGGTCGCGCCGGGCAGGAGGTGTTCCAGGTTGCGCAGGAGGTCCGCGCGGGTCGGGCGGGTGCCGGCGAGGAGTTCGCCGTACCCGACGTTCGACCAGCCGTCACCACGGTCGAAGGACCACGCGTACGACGGTTGCCGTCCCGGGCCGTACGCGATCACCTGGCTCTTGGCCCGGGCCTCCGGCGTCGGCGCGTACCCACGGATCGCCAGCGCGACCGGTCCGGGCTTCTCGCCGAGTTCCCGCCGTACGACGGAATGCGCACCGTCGGCGCCGACGACGAAGCGCGCGTCGAGGTCGTCCACCGCGACCGACGTACGCCCGACCGCGAGCCCGCGTACCCGCCGCCGGACGAACTGCGCCCCGGCCGCCTGCGCCGCCTCCACCAGCCGATGGTCGAACACGGTCCGCGGCACCACCCACGTCGGCCGGGACAGCTCACGGTCGACGCCGACGGCGCCGCGGTTGAGCACGAACCGGCGTACCGGCGTCCAGTCGTCGAGGATCCCGGTCACACCGACACCGGCCAGCAGGTCGAGTACGTGCGGGGCGATCCCGTCACCACACGCCTTGTCCCGCGGAAAGTCGTGCCGGTCCAGCAGCAGCACCGACAACCCCGGATCCGCCCCCAACACCCCCAACGCAGCCGCCGCCCCCGCCGGCCCCGCTCCCACCACAATCACATCCCACACGCCCGCCAGTGTCGCAGCTCCCCCCACAACCCGCGCCCCCACCGGCCAAGTCAAACCCACCATCTACCGCCACCCGCCACCCGCACCACCTACCGGACCGACCGCACCATGCACGGTGCTGCCCCACCAGCCGGCCGACCGCTCCACCTACCGAGCTGCCCGCCCGCCGGTCGCGGCGACCGCTCCACCTACCGAGCTGCCCGCCCGCCGGTCGCGGCGACCGCACCACCTACCGGCCGCCGGCCCGCTGGTCGGGGCGCTCCATGTACCGGATTGCCTGCCGGCTGGTCGGAACAGCGGCGTGCCCAAGGGGCCGCCCGCAGGAGTCCTGGCTGATTCCCGCTGCGGGAGACGCCGCGCGCCGGGTCAGGTGCCGGGGCGGCGGCCCGGTTTGTTGGGGCGGCGGGGGGTGCGGCGGGGGCGGGGGGTGGTGGGGGTGGCGGCGGCGGAGGGGGTGATGGGGCGGGCTTCGTCCAGGTCGACGATCTTGGGGGGTGGGGGGACGTAGACGGGGATCGTGTCCTCGTCGGCGACCGGGGCGGGGGGTGGTGGCGGGGGTTCGGCGCGGGCCGCGGCTTCCTTGCTGACTCGGGGTCTTGGGGCGGCGACCGCGGGGGCGGCGAGCGGGCTGCGGGGTGGGCGGCGGTGCGGGAGCCGGGTGCGGAGTTCGATGCCGAGTGCATCGATCAGCTTGCGGCAGGCAACGATCGAGAGGGCGACCGCCAACACCGTGCACGCGGCGAACAGCACCGACTGCCCCCCGGCGGACCAGTTCGACGGATCCGTGCGGAACATCGCCGCGACCATCGCGACCACGATCGCGTTGGTGCTGCCGAGGGCAACGGCCAGGCCGACCGTCCGGAGCAGCACCCGGCGTTCGAGCCCGACGTCGTCGGCCGCGGCAACCAGCCCGGCGATCAGACCGGCGAGCACCGGCACTGTATAGACAAGTGCGAGCGTGAGCCCCGGACTGGCGACGAGGTAGAACACGTCGAACACCAGCGCCGTACCGGTCAGCGCGGCGGCGAAGCAGACCACCATCGGCGGATACGCGCGCAGCACCGCGACCGCGTCCGCGGGCACGGTCCGGAACATCCGCAAGGCCAACAACAACGACTCATCCCCTCGTCCACCACCATTGTGCCGCTCCCCCGGCACGCGGAGTGAGATCGGCAACCAGCGAGTCGCGAGGTCCCGCACACGCAGCCCGATCAACCCACGCAACGAGAAGGCGCGGACGCCCAGGCCATCACAATCCCCCGCTCCCGGGGCGCGTCGCGCTCAGACGCGCCCGCCCGCGCCGATTGTGATGGCCTGGCGGTCCCTAGGCGGCGCGTTGCTCGGGGACGAGCTTGTCCCGCAGGTCGTCGAGGATCCGGCGCAGCACCCGCGACACCTGCATCTGGCTCACACCGATGTCGTCGCCGATCTCGGACTGGGTCCAGCCCTCGACGAACCGCAGCTGCAGGATCCGCCGGTCGCGCTCCCCCAGGTCGGCCAGCACCGGCTCCAGCATCTCGACCGTCTCCAGTTGATCGATGCTCGCGTCGTCGTCGTCCGCAACCACGTCCGCCAGCGTCAGCTCGGCGTCCGCCTCGGCCGGGCGGTCCAGCGAGAGCACGTTGAAGCAGCCCTTCGCGGCGAGCGCCTGCTCGACCTCGGTGACCTCGACCTCGAGGTGCTCGGCGAGTTCGGCCGGCGTCGGCTCACGATTCAGCTCCTGCTCCAGCTCCGGGAGCTTGTTCGCGATCGTGCCCTGCATCTCCTGCAGCCGGCGCGGGATCCGTACCGTCCAGGCACAGTCGCGGAAGTACCGCTTGACCTCACCGCGGATGGTCGGGATCGCGAACCCGATGAACGGCGTCTCCGCCTCCAGCCGGTAGTGATGCGCCGCCTTCACCAGACCCAGGTACGCGACCTGCTCCAGGTCGTCGGCCTCGGCGCCCCGGCCGCGGAAGCGGCGCGCGATGCCCTGGGCCATCTCCAGGTTGAGTTCGACCACCTGTTCGAGGAGTTCCTGGCGCTCACCCTCGACGGTGCTCGCCGCCCGGCGTTCCATCAGTTCCCGGGTGGCTGTCTCGCGGGCGGCCCGATCGGTCGGGGCGCCGTACCGGGCCGAAGCCCGCTCAATGATGTTCGTGACCATTGGTATGACCTCGCGACTGTCTTGTCACGGCGTGGCACTTCGCTGAACCACGGTCATGCCTTCACCCGAACACGTACCCAGCTCCGTGGATCTCATGCACGGACCGGTGCCGAATCCCTGAGCTGTCACCGACCGCGACCGTTTCCGATGATCGAACGCTCGTTTCAGCTCAACGCGGTCACAAGAAGTAAGGGTGCGGACACACGACCCAAAAGTGTGTACGATGCAGATGCAAGGCCAAATGCACGTGCATCTGCAGTCGCATACGAGAGGTGCAGCCTCATGAGCGAGATCTACAACGGCATGCCAGGCGACTCCGACAGCAGCCTCAGCTGGAAGAAGAGTCAGCGCAGCGGCCCCAACGGCAACTGCGTCGAGGTAGCGAAACTGCCGGACGGCGGCACCGCGGTGCGCAACTCGCGCTTCGCCAACGGCCCCGCGCTGGTATTCACGAAGGCAGAGATGGAAGCGTTCCTCGGCGGCGTCCACGACGGCGAGTTCGACGACCTGATCTGAGTAACACCCGCAACACCGAAGCAAGGGCCCCTTCGCCAGGCGAGTGACGAAGGGGCCCTTTCATGTGCCATTGGAGAGGGCGGTACGCCGGCCATACGCCGGACGTCCCGGGAGACGCCGCGAGACGCCGTACAAACGTCAGGGCCGACTCTCCGGCGAGAGTCGGCCCTGGCGTGCCTGAGGGGCAGGTACGGACTTACTGGACGGTGAGCGGCCAGAGCTGCTCGCTCGGCAGCTCGGACGCCTTCCCGGTGACCGAATTGTCAACAGTGATTCGCAATCCGGTGAACTTCGGGGTCATCACCCGCTGGTACCGCGAGGCGCGGTCCGGCTCGGCGGCATACTCGGCAATCAGGTGATCACCCAGCCAGATCCGTACCATTTTCCGTCCTCCTCCTGAGGTCTCAGTGGTCATGGGGCCAGGCTCACGATCGGGTCGCCGTCGAGCTGACGAACACCGCGCAACCAGCCCTCGAAGGCCCAGCGCTGCTGCTCGGGACAGCGCGCGACCAGGTCCCGGATCTCCCGTTCCGTCAGTTCCTCGGGCGCACCGCCACCGGCCGTGCTCGTCACCAGTTCACTGTCGTCGTCGTTCATCGACTCGGGTTCCCCAACCAGTCATGCCAACGGGGGGCCGTCGGCGCTCTGTAGGACCGGCCTGCCGGCTCACGCGATGTCACGTATCGCACGATCCAGCTCACCTTCTGTGCATGAAGCAATCATGGCGTCAGCACGTAGCGAATGCAAGCGCCCGATGCACGTGCATCCGCACGTTTTCCAATTCGAGACCACATTCGGCCCCTTCCCGCCTGAATCCGCCTGGATCAGGGGTGATCGAACGGTGTTCGCCCGGCTTAAGGCGGTTTTCCATGTACTGACAAATCGATGGATCGCTGGTCGGCTAGACTCACGCTCCGTGATGCTCGAGGCACAGGTGTCGTCGTTTTGTAAGAACTTCGGCATAACGGCGTCGCCGCGTGCGATGATGTGCATCTGTGGATCACGGGTGATCGCTGGGGCCGCTGGGAGGTGGGTGTGACCGTGTCGGGCGCGCAAAGCGGGCCGACCGCGCTGCGGATGGTCCTCGGAGGGCACCTGCGGCGGATGCGGATGGCGGCCGGTATCAGCCGGTCCGACGCCGGCTGGGAGATCCGCTCCTCGGAGTCGAAGATCAGCCGGATGGAGCTGGGCCGCGTCGGCCTGCGCGAACGCGACGTCAGCGACCTCCTTACTCTCTACGGCCTCGACGACGCGGAAGAGCGCGAGCGGCTGCTCGAGCTGGCCCGCCAGGCGAACAATCCCGGCTGGTGGCACCGGTACGGCGACGTACTGCCGAACTGGTTCCACAGCTACATCGACCTCGAGGCCGCCGCGCAGATCATCCGTGTGTATGAGCTGCAGTTCGTTCCCGGCCTGCTGCAGACGGCTGATTACATCCGCGCGGTCATCCAGCTCGGTCGCGGCGTGGTGCCTTCGGAAGAGATCGAACGCCGGCTCCGACTGCGGCTGAGCCGCCAGGAGATCCTGACCCGCCCGGATCCGGTCCGGCTCTGGGCTGTCGTCGACGAGGCAGCGCTCCGGCGGCCGATCGGCGGCGTGCAGTGCATCATCGACCAACTGGACCATCTCATCGTGGCCGCACAGATGCCGAACGTCACGCTGCAGGTCGTTCCGTTCGCACTCGGCGGCCATGCCGCGAGCGCGGGAGCCTTCTCGATCCTTCGTTTCCCCGAGGAAGACCTGCCCAACAAGGTGTACATCGAGCACCTCGACAGCTCGCTGTACCTGGACAAGCCCGAAGAGCTCGACCAGTACACGTCCGCGATGGAGGCGCTCTGCGTCGCGGCTCCGCCGCCGAGTCAGACGCCGGACATCCTCGCGAAGATCCGCAAAGACTACGAAGCCACCATCAGCGTTCTGTAGCTCGCTGTCAGGCGGGTGGAGAGCAGGACGGACACGGGCGACAGGGAGATCCAGCATGCCCGCCCCGCTGATCAAGGGGTACGGCTCGTGAAGACGAGCGGATGGCCGGTCAGCTCTTCGAGGAGCCACTCCCACACCCGCGGCTGCCCCAGTGGGATGAGGTGCCCGCGGTGTGGAACCGCAACGGCGGCAGCGCCTTCGCCGGCCGAGACTGCATCCATCAGCGACTGCATAGCTCGAGCGGAGCAGTCCTCCTCGACGAACAGCGGACCTGGTTGGTAGCCCCGCTCAGCGGCTGCACGGCCGGCGATCCGCTGAACGTCGGTCAACTCGCGCAACGTACGTGCGAGACACCCAGCGACGTAGCAGTACAGGATGCGCCGCGTCGATTGTGCGGCTTCACCACCGTGTGCCGCGGGCCGGAGAACCAAGCTCGTTGTCGCTGCGATCGCCATGGAACGACCGTACGAATTCCAGGGGATGCACCACCATACGTACCTGCGGCGCCGAAGACGTACGGATGGACAGGGATCGGGGCTGCTCACGACCCGTCTGATAGACCGACAGCACCTGACGACAGCCGAAACGCGAGGCTGTGGATAAGTTGGCGGCCGCCTACTGCTCGCTCAAGCCCGCGATGAAGGCACTGGAATCACGCGGGCTGAGAGCCATCGCGCGCAGGTGATCGAACGCGATGCCGAACCGCTCGATGTCCGCTTCGAGCTCCAGGAAGACTGCGCCGGCGAGGCTCTCGGTGTAAACGATGTCAGGCGCCACCGCCCCGAACTTGAAGCAACTGAAAGCGCCACTCATGCCGGGATGCGCACCCCGGTCGAACGGAACCACCTGCAGCGTGACATTCGAGCGCTCGCCCATCTCCAGGAGCCGATCGAACTGCGCCCGCATCAGCGCCCGATCGCCGATCTGCCGCCGCAGAACCGCTTCGTCGACGACGGCCCAGAACTCCAGCGGATCGCGCTCGTTTCGCCGCTGGGTCAGGACCACTTGCCGCTCCATCCGGGTCCGCACGCGCCTCTCGACGTCATCCGGCGCCATCGGCCAGCCGTCGGTCATCACAGTGCGGGCGTACTCCTCGGTCTGCAGCAGACCGGGAACCAGCAACGACTCGTAGGTGTTCATGGCCCGCGCCTCGGACTCGAAGCCGATGAAGGTCGCGTACCCCTCTGTAATGACCTCACTGAGCAACGCATCCTTGAACCCGTCGAGCCACCCTGGCTGGTGCGCGCCCTTGGTCAGCTCGATCAGTTCGGCGCGGCGCGCCCCCGGAACGCCGTACAGGTCGAAGAGGGTCTCAAGGGTGCCGTTGTGCGGCTTCGCGTGGCCCTTCTCGATGCGCCAAAGGGTTCCCTGGTTGACGCCGGTCCGTTCCTCCACCTGTTCACGGGTCAGCTTCGCCTCCGCACGCAGGGCCTTCATCTCGGCCGCGAGTCGGCGAAGCCGCACGGTGGGTGGGCCGGCAGGTCTCGCCATTGTCCATAACCTCTCGTTTCAGGCCCGGCAAGGTACACGTCGAGAGCGGATCGATCGGTCTACCGACCATTCGGACGAGATTCACGGCCTGCTCCGTCCCCCGGATTCGTATGGTACAAGAGCCATCACGCTCCGTACGTTCTTGCCATGACACGAGCGAAATGCGGTGGCCAGCGGTGATCCCCGGCATGTGGGCACTGATCATCGGCACGATCGTCGTCGCGATCCTGATGATCCGAGACATTGCCCGAAACCTCACCGACCGATGACCGCGACCCAACTCCCCCTCCCGCCCGACCGCCGCGTCCGCGTGTGGTTCGGCACGCACGTCACCGCCGACCACATCTCCGACCCGCCCTCCGCGGCAGCCTACGAATCCGCAATGCGCCGCCGCTTCGTCTCCCTGCGCGTGACCAACGATCCGGTCGTCGTACCCACAACAGACTCCTGAAGAGCCAGCGTCACAGCCGATGATCTGAACGCCTGTGGACGAACCGTAGCGACACCTTCGTCGCCGGCACGACGAACCATGAGCTGGCGGAGCCGGCAACGGCCCTCCTCAACCGCGGGCTCGCGCAGGATCGCCACGAGACTGCCGGCTCCCTCACCGGCCGCTCCGTGTCGTCCCTCAAGTCGGCAGGGACCGTTAACGACGGTGAAGGGCCTCGCCGGCCCAAAGCTGTACACCTGCGTATCGAGCTGACTGCGACTCCAGCCCGCCGCCGGGAACTTCACTCCCAGCGTTCTGTCACCGGGCCTGTCACAATCCCCAACCGCACCAGGTTGCCGTCCAACGATTCTGGCCAATGAGCGCCGGGTCTGGAGTGCACGCTCCCACGCACCCACCGCTGCGAGAACCGTGAAGGGATTCAACGTCGCCCGCGGTTGTGATCCGCGGGGTCGCTCGGAATGTCTGGCGATCAGATCCAGCGCCCTTTTACATCTCGCCATCCGGGTCGCCGGCCACCCTTCAGTCCTGTCCCTCGAAAGGACTCATCACTCCGGCGTTGGCAGCGGCTCGTTCGGATAGAGTTCGTGCCACAGCCAGGCGAGGAATTCGTCGTCGGTGTCGAAGTCGTCGTACTCCGCCGCCGTATCGATCGCCCCCGGCCGCAACCCTTCGCGGTCACCCTGCAGCAGCCGCACGAACTCCGTCTTGAACGCCGCCATCTCGACGTCGTCCGGCCGATCACGCTGCGCCCGCCGAACCAGCTTCTCGAACTGGTCGTTTCTGATCTCGGGGTTGTAGTAGGTGTCAAGCACACCCAAGAACGTCGCGAACGGCACCGTCGGGTCAGTCAGCCAGTACATGTCGATGTCCGGCATCGTCGGCTCCTCCTAGGTTCATGACTCGGCGAGAGGCTTGGGGAACAGTGTGATGATCTCGTACCGCTTCGCCGCGGCGTTGCCCGCGAAACGCACAATGATCATTCCGCCTTCAAAGGTAGGTATTCGCTCAGCCTCCGGCTCCGGGGTGTCGGTCAGGTCCCGCCCTTCAGCACGGGCCTTCACCCACTCCTTGCGAACCCTCCTCGCCTCGGACCCGGCCAACCGGTATCCCGAGCAGGCTTCATGACCATCCTCACCCAACAGATCCGCGATCGGGATTGCCACCGGTCGTGGCTCACGATCCTCGGCCCATGGCAAAGCGAGCGCCTGCCGGACATCCGGATGCTTGACTGCCCCCGCGAAGACGGCGACGAAGGCCTCCACGTCGTGGATCCTGGACGACTCCTTGGCGCAGTAGTGTTGCTTGTTCTCGTTCAGGCCGTCGATGCTCAGGGCCCGTTTGGAGGGGTCGGTTTGGGCTGGGTCTTCAAGGCGGGCGACTCGGTCGGCGTACATCTGATCGTCACCCATCGGGCCGTGGCGGATGTGGGCGTGGCCGTTGCCTTGGTCGATTGCGGTGAAGATGCGTTGGACTGGCTCCGAGGCTTCGGCGGCGGGTTCTAGCCAGGGGCGGTCGGTCTTGTTGGCGGCGATGTACTCTGCGGCGCCTTGGTATTCGAGGATGCGGCGTATGTCGGGGTCCATCGCGTCGATGACGGCGGCGCTGAGGCTCTTGGTGGACTCGGGGAGGGCACCGGGCGGGAGGCCTGCCGCCGAGGAGTCCCAGGTCTTGTCGTGCGCGGCGACGAGGTCAGTGATGTGGGCGGCGTCGGGTGAGTTCGCCGGACGTCTGTCGTCCGCGGCCTCGGTTTCGTCGCCGGGAGCGGCGGCTTCGAGAGGCTGTACGTCGTCTGCCCAGCTGAGGCGCGTGAAGACCGAGTCCTGGAGCATCTGCTCGCGCAGCTTCGAAGGCACCTGGTCCGAGATGTCGCCGACGGTTGACGTGGGCGGTGCGGATCGCTCGTCCACCTGGTCGGCGCGATCGTCGGTTCTTGCCGGCTCATCTCCGTCCGTGGGAGGCACTGCCGGAGGCGTTGGGTCGGCGTCGGGGTGGTCTTCGGTGGGGGCAGGCCCGTCGGACGCGTTTGCTGAAGCCGGCGGCTCGGCGGGTGAATCGCTCAGGTAGCGCAGACGCGCCAGGGTGTCGTCCTGGTGCATGCGTTCCCGGAGTTCAGGTGTGTAGGACACGTACGGATCGGGCTCGTCGGCTGCGGTATCCGCGGGTTGACTGGCCGGAGCGGAAGGTACGTCGGCTGAAGCCGGGCGGCCGAGGCTCCGCTCAGCGGGGTCAGCGTCGACCGGAGCAGGGCGGGCGGAACGGGCGGAGGGGGCAGGGGCGGAGTCGACGTGCGCTGAGCCGACCTGGGCGGACTCGGCGTCGGCGCAGTCGGCGGAAGGCGCGGGGGCGTCGCGAGTACGAGCGTCGGCGCGGTCGGCGGAAGGCGCGGAGGCGTCGCGAGTACGAGCGTCGGATGTCGGCACGCCTGTTGTCAGTTGGTCCCTTGTCGCAGGTTCTGTGGTGCCGGCGTCGGGGTCCACGGCCTCCGGGCGGTTCGCCGTACTGGAGTCTTGACTGCTGCGAGCTTGGGTCTCGCCATCTTCTGCGTCGCCGGCGCGGCGACCCCGAAGCTCAGCCACCCCGGCTCCCCCTGACGGCCAAGAGAACTGCCTGACGAATTGTGGGCACTCCATCACCAAGGGTGAGTTTAGCCTTCCCCGCCGGTGTCCCTGCTCAGACTCGGTCAGGTGTTGTCGGTCAGCCAGGTTATTAGGGGTTTGGTGGCTTGCCAGTCGGTGCGGATTTGGGTGGTCAGGGCGGGGGTGTGGATGAAGGGGTCGAAGCCGTAGTTCTTGCCTACGTTGAGGGATTTGTGGCGGAGGAGATCGATGCGGGGGTGGTCGGGGTCGTAGCCGCGGGGGGTGGTTTTGAGTTTTTCGCCGCCGATGGTCCAGCCGGCGGCGGTGAGGGTGGCGAGGAGTTTTTCGAGTTGTTTGCCGCGGCGGTCCTCGGCGATCGCGGTGCGGACGCGGGCGAGGCGGTCGGAGCTTGCCTCGTAGAAGCCGGCGCCGACGCGGACGCCGGGGGCGGAGACCTGGACGTACCAGCCGGTGGCGGGGGCGACCGCGACGTACGCGCCCTGGTGGGTCTTGTACGGCGTCTTGTCCTTCGCGAAGCGGACGTCGCGGTACGGGCGGAAGAGCTTCGCCGTACCGAACTCCTCCTCGAGCTCGGCCATCAGCTCCGCCATCGGGGCCCGCACCGACTCCTCGTAGACGTGCTTGTGCGCCGTCCAGAAGCTCTTGGTGTTGTCCATTTCGAGATCGTCGTAGAAGTCCAGCGCGGCCGCGGGGAAACCGGTAAAACTCATGTGGTAACGATAGTTCGCCCAGCAGATCGGACAGGAACCCCATATGCGCGCGATCCAGGTCACCGAGTTCGGCGGCCCCGAAGTACTCGTACCGGCCGAGCTGGATCCGCCGGTCGCCGGCAAGGACCAGCTGCTCGTCGAGGTCAGCGCCGCCGGCGTGAACTTCGCCGACACGCACCGCACCGACGGCTCGTACCGCGGCGGTGTGACGCTGCCGTTCGTGCCGGGCGTGGAGATCGTCGGCCGTACGACGACCGGCCGCCGGATCCTTGCCCCGATCTTCGCGACGGGCGGCGGGTACGCCGAGTACGCCGTCGCGCCGAAGGACCGCGCGGTCGACGTACCGGAGGAGGTCACCGACGGGCAGGCGCTCGCGCTGCTCATCCAGGGCCTGACGGCGTGGCACGTACTGCGGAAGAGCGCCCGGATGGACTGCGGCGACTCCGTGCTGGTGAACGCGGCCGCGGGTGGGGTCGGCTCGCTCGCGATCCAGCTCGCCAAGCACTTCGGCGCCGGCCGGGTGATCGCGGCGGCGTCCACGCCGGCCAAACGCGAGCTGGCGCTGGAACTCGGCGCGGATGTTGCCGTGGACAACGACCTGGACGGCTACGTGGAACGGGTCCGCGAGGCCGCCGACGGCGGTGTCGACATCGTCCTGGATCCTACCGGCGGCGCTGCCACCCAGGCCGGGCTCGACTGCCTGGCGGACTTCGGGCGGCTGGTGAACTACGGCAACGCCGGCCGCGAGGGACGACCGCCGATCGACCCGAGCGCGCTTGCCCAGCGCAACCTTTCGGTGGCCGGTTTCTGGCTCGTGCCCGCGATGAACCTGCCCGGGATGTACGAGCACCCGCTGGCCGCGATGCTCGACCTCACCGCCCGCAAGCAGCTCCGCCCGCTCGTCGGCGCCGAGTACCCGCTGGAAGAGGCCCGCCGTTCGCACGAGGACCTGCTGGCCCGCCGTACCACCGGGAAGCTGATCCTCAAGCCCTGAAGAACGCGCGGATGTCCGCGGCCAGCACCTCCGGCTGCTCCAGCGCCGCGAAGTGCCCGCCGTTCGGATGCGACGTCCAACGCACGATGTTGTTGCTCTGCTCGGCCTTGTGCCGCAACGGGACGAAGTTCTCGTGGGCGAGGTCGAGCAGCGCGGTCGGCGTCCGCGACGGCTCGGGCGGCTGACCCCAGTACGCCGCGTGCGCGCGCTCGTAATAGATCGCGCCGGACGACCCGCCCGTCCGGGTCAGCCAGTACAGCATCACGTTGGTGAGCAGGATGTCCCGGTCGATCTCCCCGTCCGACCAGGCCGCGAACTTCTCCGCGATCCACGCCAGCTGCCCGACCGGCGAGTCCGTCAGCGCGTACGCGAGCGTCTGCGGCCGGGTCGACTGCAGGTCGGCGTACCCCTGCTGCTCCGCCGCGAACGACTGCTGCCGCCGCCACGACGCCCACGTCCGCTCCTGCTCGGCGGCGGACAGCCCGGCAAGCTCCGCGGCGGAAGGCTCGGACGTCGCGCCCGCACCCGGGATCAGGTTGAGATGTACGCCGAGCACCCGCTCCGGATCGATCCGCCCGACCTCCCGCGAGATCGCGGCGCCCCAGTCCCCGCCCTGTACGCCGTAGCGCCCGTACCCGAGCCGGGTCATCAACACGGTCCACGCGCGCGCCACCCGCTGGAACTCCCACCCGGCCTCCCGGGTCGGTCCGGACAGCGTGAACCCCGGAATGGACGGGAGGATGAGATGGAAGTCGCGCAGCAGCGGAGCGACGTACGTGAACTCGACGATCGATCCGGGCCAGCCGTGCGTCAGCACCAGCGGGATCGCGTCCGGCGACGCCGACAGGAGATGCGCGAAGTGCACGGTGGCGCCGTCGATGACCGTCGTGTACTGCGGCCACGTGTTCAAGCGGGCTTCAGCCGCACGCCAGTCGTACCCGTCCCGCCAGTACGCGACCAGGTCCCGCAGGTAGTCCAGCGGTACGCCGCGCGACCAGCCGGCACCGGGCAGCTCCGACGGCCACCGCACCAGGTCCAGCCGGAGGCGTAGGTCGTCCAGCTCGCTCTCCGGCACGTCCAGCCGGAACGGTTCGATCGTCACCGCCGCACTGTGTCACAGACCGCGCGGATCAGGCGGTGACTTTCTGCTGCCCGCGGTCGCTGAGGACCTTCACCGCGATCGCACCGATCAGGCAGAGTACGCCCGCGACGATGACCACCGTCGTCAGCGTGCTCGCGCTGCTCAGCGCGTTGTCGCAGGACATCGGCGTGATCCCACCGGCCGGCCGGAACGCCGAGCCGCAGCTCGTCCCGCCCGAGGAGACCGTCCGGAACCCGAGCAGCGCGCCGCCGAGCAGCAGCACCGCCCCGGCAACGCCGAGCACCTTGTTCAGCACGGTCACGGGAAGTCCGGAACCGTCGATGTTGGGCATGCCAACGTCATGCCTCGTGAGCCCCGTAGCACTTCGTTCACTCCTCTTCGTCGGACCACCCGCTCCGAACTTACGGTCCGGCCGGAAGGATCCCCACCCCGAGCAGCGGGTCAGCACCGATTCTTCACACAGTCCTTACTCAGAACATGACCCGCTGTGACGGTGATCTCAGATCAAATGGAAGTCACTCTCATCCGAGACGCTCTTCCAGATGCACCGTGACCGGGTCCCCCGGCTGCTTGCCGAGCAGGTCCCGCAGCGCACCCTTCACCGGCAGCTTGTGGGTCCCGTCGCCGAGCGCCATGAACGAGCTCTCGAACGGGTGCCCGTCCATCGTGCCGCGGACCTTGACCAGCCCGCGGGTCCCGAAGTACTCGGCCGACCCCGGCATCTGCACGTAGGTCCAGCCGCCCTTGGCGTCGCTCTTCAGCAGCGGCGCGGTGAACGTCTTGTCCAGCTTGCTCATCGTGAGCTCCTCTCTACACCCCATAGGTAGAGACCGCCGTCGGCGTTTCGACACTATTCTGGAATTCGTGCAGATGACGATCCGCCGGGCCGGGCGGGACGACGTACCGGCGGTTCTGGCGCTCCTCGACGGGGCGACCCGGTGGCTGGTCTCCCGCGGGCGGACCGATCAGTGGGGGACCCGGATGCATTCGACCAGCCCACGGCGGGTTGCGCAGATCACCGGGTTCGCGGACGACGGCGGGCTGTGGGTCGGCGAGGCGGACGGGCGCGCGGTCGGCGCGGTCGCTGTCGGTACGGCGCTCGCGCACATCCCGCCCGTCGACGAGCCGGAGCTGTACGTCCGGCTGCTCGTCTCGGAGCGGGCGTCCGCCGGGCAGAACGTGGGCGGCGTACTGCTCGACCACGCTCGGGACCTGGCGCGTGCGGCTGGGCTGGGGCTGCTACGGGTCGACTGCTTCGCGGGTGGGGACGGCGCACTCGTCCGGTACTACGAGCGGCAGGGGTTCACCCGGACGCAGACGTTCAGCGAGTTCAGTGGACCGGAGGAGTGGCGGGGTCAGGTGCTGGCGCAGCGGTTGTAGGCGCCCGGTGTCCTGTGGTGTGCACCGGGCCGTGGGAGTCGCTGCAGTGCTCCGTACGGCCCGCGGAGGCGTGGTCGACCTGGAGCGTGGAGTGCGTCAGGTGGTGGCGCTCGGCAAGCACCTCCTCGATCCGGATCCGGATCTGGTGACAGTCCAGCCCTTCCGCGACCAGGATGTGCGCGGACGCGGCCGGCTCGCCGGAGGTGATCTCCCAGACGTGCAGGTCGTGGACCTCGACGACGCCCTCGATCGCGCACAGCTCGGCGCCGAGCGCCTGCGGGTCGATCGCGGCCGGCGCGGCCTCCAGGAAGATCCGGCCGGAGTCGCGGACCAGTCCGACGCCGGCCTTCAGCATCAGTACGGCGACCACGAACGCGGCGATCGCGTCCGCCCGGGCGAACCCGGTGAGCAGCACGACCAGACCGGCGATCGCGGTGGCGATGAACGCGAACAGGTCGTTGAGGATGTGCTGGAACGCGCCCTCGACGTTCAGGCTGGAGCGATTCGCCTTGCTGATCAGCCAGGTGGCGAGCAGATTCACCACGATGCCGACGAGGCCGGTGATCAGGACCAGCGCGCCCTGGACCTCGGGCGGGTTGATCAGCCGGTTGATCGCCTCGTACACGAAGTAGACCGCGAGCAGCAGCAGCGTGATGCCGTTCGCCTGGGCGGAGAGGATCTCGACGCGCTTGAAGCCGTACGTGAACCCGCCGCGCGGGGGTTTCGCGGCGAGGCGGATCGCGAGCAGGGCGAGGGCGATCGCGATCGCGTCGGTGAGCATGTGGGCGGCGTCGGTGACGAGGGCCAGCGAACCGGCCGCGAGTCCGACGATCACCTCGGCGATCATGAACCCGACGATCAGCGCGAGCGCCCCGCTGAGCAGCTTCCGGTCGGCGGCCGCGTTGACGGCGTGCCCGTGCCCGTGGCCGGCGCTCATGCTTCCGCCCTCTCCGGGTGGATGGCGTCGGTGTGCTCGGTGTGCGCGACGGCGAGATCCAGCAGCATCCGCACGTGCGCGTCGTCGAGCCGGTAGAACGCGTTCCGCCCGTCCCGGCGTACGGCGACCACGCGGTGCGCCCGCAGCAGCCGGAGCGCGTGCGAGGTCGCGGACTCGCTCAGCCCGGTGATCGCGGCGAGATCGCAGACACACAGCTCCCCGTCGAGCAACGCCACCAGCAGCTTCAACCGCCGCGGATCCCCGAGCAGACCGAACACATCCGCCGTGTCGACGATGTCCTGCTCCCCCGGCATCCGCGCATCAACACTGGCCACCCGCTCCGGATCCACCAGCCGCACGCTACACGCGTCACCCTGCACATCTGCAGAACTCTTCATATATTCACGGTAGAGCACGGACCGGTTCCCACGCAACACTGTCCGTCGTGACAGGTCATCCAGAAGTAGCCGCGGCCGAACGACGCTCGCTCGAGCAGTTCCTCGACTTCCACCGTGCCGGCGTACTGCACATCCTCGACGAGGTGACGGACGCCGAGGCGACAGCTCGTCCGCTCCCCGCGACCGACCTGACGGTCGGCGGCGTCGTCAAGCATCTGGCTGCCATGGAGGATCTGTGGTTCCGGCACAAGTTGCTGGACGCGCCGCCGGCGGAGCCGTGGCGGTCGGCACCGTTCGGGGAGGATCCGGACTGGGAGTTCCACTCGGCGGCAGCCGACTCCGTGGCCGAGCTACGGGAGTTGTACGAGGAGGCGTGCGCCGCCAGTCGCGCCGCGGCTGCAAACGTCGAACTGGACGAGCTTGCCGTGCAGGGATCGTTCGGTGGGCAGCGGGTGAGTCTGCGGTGGATCTGTCTGCACATGCTCGAGGAGATCGCGCAGCACCGCGGGCATCTCGATCTGTTGATGGACGCGGTGCGTCAGGTGAGGCCGAGGCGGTAGGCGTAGGCGACGGCTTGGGCTCGGTCGCGGAGGTTGGCTTTGGCGAAGAGGTGGTTGATGTGGGTTTTGACGGTGGCTTCGCTGACCACGAGGTGGCGGGCGATCTCGGTGTTGGACAGGCCCTCGGCGATCAGGCGGAGGACTTCCAGTTCGCGGGGGGTGAGGCCGGAGTCGGCGACCGGTTTGGGTGCTGTGGTGGTGCCTTCGATCAGGCGGCGCTGGACGTCGGCGTCGAGGATGGACTGGCCGTCGGCTGCAGCTTCTAGGGCGCGGCCGATCGACTCGGCGTCGGCGTCCTTGGTGAGGAAGCCGCGGGCGCCGGCGCGTAACGCGGACAGGACCGAGTCGTCGTCGCTGTACGTCGTCAGCACCACGACCTCGGTCCGTGGGTGCTCGGTCCGCACGATCCGGGTCGCCTCCACCCCGTCCATCGCCGGCATCCGGAGATCCACCAGCAGTACGTCGGGATCGTGCTCCGCGACCAGCGCGACCGCCTCCCGCCCGTCGGACGCGGCCGCGATCACGTCGATCCCGGGCAGCAGTTTCAGCAACGTCACCAGCCCGTCCCGGACCACGGTCTGGTCGTCGGCGACCACTACTCGCACTGTCACGCAGGCACCTTCAGTTCGACTCGCCAGCCCGTCGGTGTCGGGCCGGCCTCCAGTGATCCGCCGACCAGGTCGGCGCGTTCGCGCATCCCGAGCAGACCATAGCCGCCCGGCGCCGCCCGCTCCGGGCGCTTGTCCTGCTCGTCGTCCACGGTCAGTCCGACCGCCGCGCCGTACGACAGCCGCACCCGCACCGGCGCCCCCGGCGCGTGCTTGCGGATGTTCACCAGCGACTCCTGCAACGTCCGGTACAACGTGCTCAACACGTCCGCCGGCAACTCCCGCTCGACCCCGTCCACCTCGAAATCAGCAGCAGCCCCACTCTCCAGCCGGTACGCCGTGACGAGATCGGCCAGCGCCCGTACGTCGGGAACCGCGTCCTCCCGCAGCGCCGCCACCGCCCGCCGCGCCTCGGCGAGCCCTTCCGCGGCCAGCCCCTGCGCCCGCGTCACCTGCTCGATCGCCTCCGGCGAGGCCCCGTCCCGGACCAGCATCAGCCGCGCCCCCTGAAGGCTCAACGACAACCCGGCCAGCGAATGCGCCAGTACGTCGTGCACGTCGCGAGCGATTCGCGCCCGCTCGGCCAGCGCCGCGGCCCGGCCGTGTTCCTCGATCGCGGCCTGCTTCCGGGCCAGCGACACCTCGAGGTCCTCCAGCCGCTGCTCCCGCGACCGCCGGTTGATCGCCGCCAGCGTCAGCGCGACCACCCCGAACGCCGCACCGCACGCACCCGGCACCGAGCGCGTGGTCAGGTACAGCGGCACACTCGCCCCGACGATGCTGGCGCCGACGATCACCCACTCCAACGGCTTCGCCCGGAAGTACCGGACCGCGGCGCGGGCGGCCCAGAACGGGATCACGAGCATCGCGCTGGACGGCAGCACGTACCAGAGCGCGGACCCGGCCAGCGTGAAGGCCAGCATCCCGTACCCGGCCACGCCGGGCGGTTCGCCGTACTTCAGCGGGAACAGCGACAGGTTGCCCACGACAACGACAGCGCCGAGCACCAGGGCCACCCAATACGGCGCCCGCCGGTCGTCGCTGCGGGCCGCGACCACCAGCGAGATGATCGTGATCACCCCGGGCACCGCACGCAGCAGCAGGCCAGGCACGGAGGAGTCCCGTACCTGGCCCGACAGCGTCCAACTCATGCTCTCATCATGCCCGCTGGGCGGCGAGCGGGACGTTCATCGCGAGCGCGCGGCGGTAGACCATCGCGCTCTGCGCGCCGATCGTGAGGCCGACGGTCAAGGCGATCGACGCCTGGCCGAAGGTGTTGTGCGGCCAGAGCGCGGCCGCGGCGAACGTCGTACCGACCCGGAAGGCGATGGTGACCAGCCAGAGCACGAGCGTCGCGGCGGTGCCCTTCTGGAACGGTCCCGCGTCGGTCGGAGTCAGCCGGATGCTCGCACCGCGGGCCAGGCCCAGGGCGATCAGCACGACGCTTTCGAGCGCGAGGAAGCCGAGCTCTCCGGGCGTCGCGGTGTGGATCACCGAGGCGAGCGAGAGGAGGCCGACGCCGAGCAGGACGGCCGGCATCAGCGCCAGCGACCTCGGGGTGACGAGCGAGCCGGTCACCTGCCGGCCGATCACCCGTACCAGCACCAGGACGCCAATCAGGATTCCGATCAAGGCCGACATTTCAGTTCCTTCCGAGGGGTTCGTTGTTGGTCACAACACTCCTCGGATTCGCGCTCCGGAACGTCAGCCCGGAGGTGAGACCCGGGTGGATCCCGGGCCTCAACCCCAGGGTTGACTCACGCCAGCGACACCAGGTCCAAGTAGTCGTCGGACCACAGGTCCTCGGTGGCGTCGGGCAGGATCAGCACCCGGTCCGGGCGCAGCGACTCGATCGCGCCCTCGTCGTGGGTGACCATCACGATCGCGCCCGGGTAGCTGCCGACCGCGCCGAGCACCTCGTCCCGCGACGCCGGGTCGAGGTTGTTCGTCGGCTCGTCGAGCAGCAGCACGTTCGCGCTCGAGTGCACCAGCCCGGCCAGCGCCAGCCGCGTCTTCTCGCCGCCGGACAGTACGCCCGCCGGCTTGTCGACGTCGTCGCCGCTGAACAGGAACGACCCGAGCACGTTCCGCACCTCGCCGTCGGTCAGACCGGGCGCGACCGCGGCCAGGTTCTGCCGTACGGTGCCCGCCAGGTCCAACGTGTCGTGCTCCTGGGCGAAGTACCCGAGCCGCAGCCCGTGTCCCGGTACGACGCGACCGGCGTCCGGCTGTTCCCGCCCCGCGAGGAGCCGGAGCAGCGTGGTCTTGCCGGCACCGTTCAGCCCGAGGATGACGACCCGGCTGCCGCGGTCGACGGCCAGGTCGACGCCGTTCAGCACCTGGAGGGCGCCGTACGACTTCTGCAGGCCGACCGCGGACAGCGGCGTCCGGCCGGACGGCGCGGGGGCCGGGAGGCGGATCTTCGCGACCCGGGACGCCCGCCGTACCGGCTCGAGGTCGGAGAGCAGTTTGTCCGCGCGGCGCGCCATGTTCTTGGCCGCGACCGCGGTGTTCGCGCCCGCCTGCATCTTCGCCGCCTGGGTGTGCAGCGCGGCGGCCTTCCGCTCGGCGACCGCACGTTCCCGCTGCCGGCGCCGCTCGTCCAGCCGCAGCTGTTCGAGGTACTTCGTCCAGCCGGTGTTGTGCAGGTCGATCGTCAGCCGCTGCGGGTCCAGGTGGAAGACCCGGTTGACCGTTGCCTTGAGCAACTCCCGGTCGTGGCTGATGACGATCAGGCCGCCCGGGTACGACAGCAGGAACTGCCGCAGCCACAGCACCGAGTCCGCGTCCAGGTGGTTGGTCGGCTCGTCGAGCAGCAGCGTGTCGTGCCGCGCGAACAGGATCCGGGCCAGCTCGACGCGCCGGCGCTGCCCGCCGGACAGTTCGCCGATCGGTTGCTCCAGCGCCCGGTTGGGCAGGCCGACGCCGGCCGCCAGCCGGGCCGCCTCCGCCTCCGCCGCGTACCCGCCGCCGGCCTGGAACGCGGCCTCAGCCCGCGCGTACGCCGCCATCGCCTTCTCCTGGGCCCCACCGTCGGCCATGGCCGTCTCGGCCGCGCGCAACCGGCGGACGGCCTCGTCGAGGCCGCGGGCGGACAGGATCCGGTCGGTGACGGTGATCGCGGGATCGGCCGCCCGCGGGTCCTGCGGCAGGTAGCCGACCGATCCGGTGACGGCGATGTCGCCGGCCGCGGGACGGGCCTCGCCGGCCAGGGTCTTCATCAGCGTGGTCTTGCCGGCGCCGTTGCGGCCGACGAGCCCGACACGGTCGCCCGCACCGACGGTGAACGAGATGTCGGCCAGCAGCAGCTGGGCGGCGACGCGAAGATCAACACCGCGTACGGTGATCATGATGGTTACTCTCCGTGATAGCTAGTGGACGCACTTCACCTGTGGGAGTGAGTGCGCCAGCTAGACACAGAGGCAAGTAGCCATGTGCCCACGGTAACCGGAGCGGCCGACCGCCGTCAGCTGGTTTTCGCGGGGAGCTCGATGACGAACCGCGCGCCGCCGCCCGGACGCTCGGTGATCCGGATGGTGCCGTGGTGCCACTGGACATGCCGCGCCACGATCGCCAGACCGAGTCCGACACCCCGGCCGCGGCCCGAGGTCTCCCCGCGGCCGAACCGCTCGAAGATCCGCGCCCGGTCCTCGACCGCGATCCCGGGACCCGCGTCGTCGACAGTGATCACCACCCCGAGGCCGCCGGTCCGGACGCCGACGCCCTTGCAGCCGCCGGCGTGGTCCTCGGCGTTCTCGACCAGGTTCGCGACCACCCGTTCGAGCCGCCGTTTGTCCGCCTGCAGCGTGAGCCCCTCGGCCTCGTGCTCCACCTCGGTGACCTCACGCCCGGCGGCCGCGTCGGCCGCGGCGCGGACCAGGTCGGCGATCCGGACGGTCTCCCGGCTGCCCCGGTCGCCGCCGTCGTCGCGGGAGATCTCCAGCAGGTCGATCACCAGCCGCCGGAACCGGTCCAGGTCGTCGCCGAGCAGCTCGACCGGCTCGCGGACCGCGGCCGGCAGCTCGTCGCGGTGGTTCTGGATCAGCTGCATCGAGTTCAGCATCGTCATCAGCGGCGTCCGCAGCTCGTGGCTGACGTCGCCGGCGAACCGGGCGTCCGCGGCGACCCGGCGTTCCAGGTCCGCGGCCGTCTGGTTGAACGACCGCGCCAGGCTGCCCAGGTCCTTGTCGTTCTCGGCCTGCAAGCGGGCGTCCAGCTTGCCGCGCGCGATCGCGTCCGCGACCCCGGCGAGCTCGGCCAGCGGGCGGAGCGCGACCGTACTGGCGAGCCGGCCGACCGCGAGGCCGATCAGCGTGGTCGCGACCGCCGCCGCGATCAGCGTGATCTTCAGCGTCCGCAGCGTGTCCTCCAGCGTCGACAGCGGATGCCACTCGAAGAAGGCGTCACCACGCGTCACGAGCGGTACGGCGACCGCGAACACCGGCTGCCCACCGACCGAGATCCGTCGCTGCGACGCGGTACCGCCGAGCGCGGCCTGAATCATGTCCGGTGGCAGATCCGTCGGCTTGCCGGTCATGGCGTACCAATGCTCGTCCAGATAGAGCATCGTCGCCGCGGCGTTCGTGGAGGGAAGGTTGTTCAGGACGTCCATCGGAGACACCCCGGGCTGCAGTGCGGGCGTCGGGCACTCCGCGTGTTCACGGGCGGGATCGCACGGTTTCGGTACGCCGAACAACCCGAAACGCAGTGCTGCCGCGTTGTCGAGCGTGGTGAGATTCGCCGACTGCTCGCGTTGCTGGGTCAGGTAGTTCGACACGACCCCCCAGGTGACCATCGCGAGGACGGCCGACAGCCCGAGGGCGAGCAGGCCGTACGCCAGCATCACCCGGCCCCGGAGGGTGAATCGCCCCAGCAAGGTCAGCTCACCAGTCGGTAGCCCAGGCCGCGGGCGGTGACGAGGTGCTTCGGGCTGGCCGGGTCGCGCTCGATCTTCAGCCGCAGCCGGCGGACGTGGACGTCGACGATCCGGCTGTCCCCGAAGTACCCGTAGCCCCAGACCTTCGACAGCAGCTGCTCGCGGCTGAGCACCTTGCCCTCGGCACCTGCCAGCTCGGCGAGCAGCTTGAACTCGGTCCGGGTCAGCGGCAGCACCTCGCCGTCCCGGGTCACCTCGGCACCCGGTACGTCGATCCGCAGGTCGCCGACCTCGAGCAGCTCGGCCTGCCGCGCGTTGGCCGGCTCGACCCGCCGGAGCAGTGCCCGGATCCGGGCCGACAACTCCTTGGCAACAAGCGGTTTCGTCACGTAGTCGTCGGCGCCTGCCTCCAGACCCGCGACCACGTCGTGGCTGTCGGTCCGCGCGGTCACCATGATCACCGGTACGTCGCTGGCGCGGCGTATCTCCCGGCAGACCGTGAAACCGTCCCGGTCCGGCAGCATCAGGTCCAGCAGCACCACGTCCGGCGGCTCCCGGCGCAGCGCGGCCAGGGCGTCGTACCCGTTCGCGGCCTCCGCGACCTGGTAGCCCTCGTCCTCCAGGGCAAGCCGCAGTACCCGCCGGATCCGCGGCTCGTCGTCGACCAGCAACAGGCTGTGTGCCACGGGACCAGTGTCGCTCACCCGCGGGCTCACCGTCGGTAACGGATGTCATGAATCCGACATATTCGGGCGCGGGCACGGTGACATCTGTTTGACGGTTCCGTGACCGGGGTTCCCGGCAGATCCGGAAGTCCTAGCTTCGGCCGTATCGAGTCCCGGAGGAGGACCAATGGCCAGAAGACGGCTGGCGGCAGTATCCCTTGCCGCCGTGGCGAGCATCACGCTCGCGGCTTGCAGCAACGGCGGGAACACACCGTCCGGATCCAGCACGGCCGGCACCCCGGTCACCGGCGGCACCCTGAACATGCTCGGGACGGGCGACGTCGACTACATGGATCCTAACGTGAGCTACTACTCGATCGGCTACCTGAACCTGCGGATGTGGAGCCGCCAGCTGTTCACCTATCCGGCCGACCCGGGTAGCGACAACACCAAGCCGGTGGCCGACCTGGCCACGGACATGCCGACCGCGGCGAACGGCGAGGTCAGCGCCGACGGCCTGACCTACACGATCAAGCTCCGCCCGGGCGCCAAGTGGGACACCTCCCCGGCCCGGCAGGTGACGGCGGCCGACATGGTCCGCGGCGTGAAGCGGACGTGCAACCCGGTGCAGCCGTTCGGCGGTATCCCGGACTTCGCGAACCTGATCGAGGGGTACAAGGCGTACTGCGACGGCTTCGCGAAGGCCCCGAAGACGGTCGCCGGGATCAAGGACTACATCGAGAAGACGCCGCTGCCGGGCGTGGTCGCCAAGGACGACACCACGGTGATGTTCAAACTGACGTCGCCGGCCACGTACTTCGTCGACATGCTGACGCTGCCGGCCTTCTCGCCCGCCCCGATCGAGTCGCTGAACTACCTCCCGGCCAGCACCGAGCTCGGTAACCACTTCCCGTCCGACGGCCCGTACAAGGTCGACTCGTGGGTGCCGACCAAGTCGATCACCTACTCCCGCAACCCCGCCTGGGACGCCGCCTCCGACCCGGTCCGCAAGGCGTACGTGGACAAGATCGTCGTGAACGAGACGGTCAGCCAGGACTCGATCCAGCAACAGCTGCAGACCGGGACCCCGACCGCCGACATGGAGTTCGACGCCGGCCCGCCGCCGTCGCAACTGCCGGCCCTGATCGCCAAGAAAGACCCGAACCTGAACCTCGGCCCGACGGCGTCCAGCAACCCGTACGTCGTCTACAACACCGCGTCGCCGAACAACAACAAGGCGCTCGCGAACGTGAAGGTGCGGCAGGCGATCAGCTACGCGATCAACCGCTCCAACATCCTCCAGGTGCTCGGCGGCCCGACCATCAACCCGCCGCTGACCCAGGTGCTGCCGGACAACATCGTCGGCTCCAAGAAGAACGACCCGTACCCGTACAACGTCGACAAGGCCAAGCAACTGCTGACCGAGGCGGGCTTCCCGAACCTGACGCTGAAGTTCCTGTACCGGAACGCCTCCGAGGGCAGCAGCAAGGCCTTCCAGACGATCCAGCAGGACCTGTCGAAGGTCGGCATCAAGGTCGTCGGCGTACCGTCGCCGAACGCGGACTTCTACGTGAAGTACCTGCAGGTGCCGAGCGTCGCCAGGCGCGGTGTCTGGGACCTGTCGCTGGCCGGCTGGGGTGCTGACTGGTACGGCAACGCGGCGCTGTCGTTCTTCAACCCGCTGTTCTCCGGCGAGCCGTCGTACCCGCCGATCGGCAGCAACTTCGGGCTGTACAACAGCCCGGCGACGAACGCGCTGATCGACCAGGCGATCAAGGCGCCGACCGAGGACCAGGCGGCGACGCTGTGGGCGAAGGCCGACGCGCAGGTGATGACCGACGCGCCGTTCTTCCCGCTCACCAACCCGAAGAACCCGAACTACCACGCGGCGCAGGTACACAACGCGAACTACGTACCGGCGATGCAGAACTTCGACCCGACGAACGTGTGGATCGACAAGGACAAGCAGGGCTGACCTCATGGCTCTGCTGGAAGTAAGGGACCTCAAGGTCTCCTTCGACACCCCGGACGGTACCGTCCGTGCCGTCCGGGGGCTGTCGTACGACGTGGAAGCCGGCCAGACCCTCGCCGTGGTGGGTGAGTCCGGATCCGGGAAGAGCGTCTCCACCCAGACCATCACCGGCCTCACCCGGGGCGCGCAGGTGTCCGGTACGGCGTACTTCGACGGCACGGACCTGATCACCGCCGACGAACGCACGCTGCGCCGGTTGCGCGGCGCGCAGATCGGGATGATCTTCCAGGACCCGCTGTCCAGCCTGCACCCGCAGTACCGGGTCGGCTGGCAGATCGTCGAGATGATCCGGGCGCACGACCAGGAGATCAGCAAGCAGGCGGCCCGGAAACGGGCCGCCGAACTGCTCACCCTGGTCGGCATCCCGCGGGCGGCGGACCGGATCGACGACTATCCGCACCAGTTCTCCGGCGGGATGCGGCAACGCGTGATGATCGCGATGGCGATGGCGCTCGACCCGGCGCTGCTGATCGCGGACGAGCCGACCACCGCGCTCGACGTCACCGTCCAGGCCCAGGTGCTGAACGTGATGCGCCGGCTGCAGGAGCAGTTCGGCACCGCGATCATCCTGATCACCCACGACCTCGGCGTGGTGGCCGAGATGGCCGACGAGGTGGTGGTGATGTACGCCGGGTCGGTGATGGAACGTGCGCCGCGCCGGGACATCTTCTACCGCAACCACCATCCGTACACCCAGGGGCTGCTGGCCTCGCTGCCGGCCCGCAGCGGCGACCGGCTGACCCCGATCCCGGGGACGCCGCCGAGCCTGATCAACCTGCCCAAGGGCTGCCCGTTCGCGGCCCGCTGCCCGCACGTGTTCGACAAGTGCTCCGAGCCGCCGCCGCTGCTGAACGTCGGCGGCGACTTCCGGCACCAGTCGGCCTGCTGGCTCCCCCACCACGCCGGCACAGCGGCAGACGAGGCGGTCGCATCGTGAACGACGAAGTACTGCTGAAGGTGGACGACGTCCGGAAGGAGTTCCCGACCCATTCCAAGGAGGTGGTCCAGGCCGTCGCCGGCGTCTCGCTCGAGGTGCACACGGGCGAGACCCTCGGCCTGGTCGGCGAGACCGGTTGCGGCAAGTCCACGCTGGCCCGGTGCATGGCCCGGCTGTACGACGTGACGTCCGGCTCGGTGTGGTTCGAGGGCAAGGACATCACGAAGCTGTCCCGGAAGGCCATGCAGCCGTTGCGCCGCGACGTACAGGTGATCTTCCAGGACCCGTACGGATCGCTGAACCCGCGCCGCCGGGTCGGCTCGATCATCGGCGACCCGTTCGCCATCCACAAGATTGCCTCCGGCAACGAACGGAAGAAGAAGGTGCAGGACCTGATGGAGCTGGTCGGGCTGAACCCCGAGCACTACAACAGGTTCCCGGCCGAGTTCTCCGGCGGCCAGCGGCAACGGATCGGGGTGGCCCGGGCGCTCGCGCTGCGACCGAAGCTGGTGATCTGCGACGAGCCGGTGTCGGCGCTGGACGTGTCGATCCAGGCGCAGATCATCAACCTGCTGGCCGACCTGCAGAAGGAGCTGAACCTGACCTACGTCTTCATCACGCACGACCTGTCCGTGGTCCGGCACGTCAGCGACCGGATCGCGGTGATGTACCTGGGCAAGATCGTCGAGCTGGCGCCGACCGAGCAGCTGTTCGGGATGACCCGGCATCCGTACACGCGGGCGTTGCTGTCCGCGCTGCCGGTGGCCGACCCGGACACCGCCGACAGCCGCGAACAGATCATCCTCGGCGGCGACATCCCGGCCGCGACGAACCCGCCGGAGGGGTGCAGGTTCCACACGCGGTGCCCGAAGGCCCGGCTCGACTGCGCGGCCGAGGTACCGCCGCTGGAGCCGGTGCTCGACGACGGACCCGGTCACCGGACCGCCTGTTTCTACCCGTTGACGGTGGGCGAGGATTTGTCCACCGCGGTACCTGACTTGAAGGCATCATGACCGCCGCGATCGAGATGGTCGATGTTGTCGATGAGCCGAAGGCCATCGAAGGGCGCAGCCCGTTCTCGCTCGCGATGCGGCGGCTGCGCCGGGACAAGGTCGCGATGATCTCGCTGGCCGTGATCCTGCTAATCGTGCTGATGGCCCTGCTGGCCCCGCTGTTCGCGGCGGTCACCGGGCATCCGCCGAACGAGCAGTACCGCTCCATCGGGCTCACCCCGGACGGGTTGCCGCGCGGGCCGAACGGCACGTTCTGGCTCGGCACCGACGACCTCGGCCGGGACATCCTGGTGCGGATCGCCTACGGCGCCCGCATCTCCTTGCTGGTCGGCGTGATCGCGACCGCGATCACGGTCGCGATCGGCGTCGTGCTGGGGCTCGCGGCGGGGTTCCTCGGGGGGATCGTCGACACGGTCCTGGCGCGGCTGATCGACGTCGTACTGTCGGTACCGTTCCTGCTGGTGGCGATCGCGCTCGTGTCCGTGACCGGGCCGAGCCTGACCGTCACGGTGCTGGTGATCGGCTTCTTCAGCTGGGCGTCGGTGGCCCGGATCGTCCGCGGCCAGGTGCTCTCCATCCGGGAACGCGAGTACGTCGAAGCGGCCCGGTCGCTCGGCGCCGGCGACGGCCGGATCATGTACGTCGACGTACTGCCGAACGTGATCGCGCCGGTGATCGTCTACACCACGTTGCTGATCCCGGTCGTGATCGTCACGCAGGCGACACTGTCGTTCCTCGGGCTCGGACTGCCGCCGCCGACGGCCGACTGGGGCGGGATGATCAGCGAGTCGCAGAACTACTACACGACCGCGTGGTGGTTCATCCTGTTCCCCGGTCTGGCGCTGCTGATCACGACGCTCGCCTTCAACCTCTTCGGTGACGGCGTCCGGGACGCCTTCGACCCCCGCGCGGATCGGAGCTGACCATGGCGATGTTCCTCCTACGACGGCTCGGTCACGGGCTCCTGGTCCTGTGGCTGATCAGCCTCGCGGTGTTCGGGCTGTTCTTCGTTGCCCCCAGCAACGTCGCGCAGACGCTCGCGGGCCGGCAGGGGACGCCGGAGACGATCGCGCTGATCAAGCACCGGCTGGGCCTGGACCTGCCGGTCTGGCACCAGTACCTGAATTTCCTCGGCAACGCACTGAAGGGGAACCTCGGGTACGACTACTACCACCAGGTGCCGGTGACCACGATCATCGGGCAGGCGCTGCCGGTGACGATCTCGCTGGCCCTCGGCGCTTCGGTGCTGTGGCTGCTGCTGGGCGTGTTCAACGGGGTCGTCTCGGCGGTCCACCCCCGGTCGCTGGCGGACCGCGGGCTGACGTTGTTCTCGCTGTTCTTCTACTCGTTCCCGTCGTTCCTGCTCGGCCTGCTGCTGTTGTACTTCCTGTACTTCCGCCTCACGCTGGCCGGTTTCCGCTGGTTCCCGGCCGGCGGGTACTCGCCGCTGACCGGCGGGTTCGGGACCTGGTTCCAGCACCTGTTCCTGCCCTGGATCGCGCTCGCACTGTTGCTCGCGGCAACCTATACCCGGTTGACCCGGGCATCGATGCTGGACGTGCTCGGTGAGGACTACATCCGGACCGCGCGGTCGAAGGGCCTCCGCGAGAACCGGGTGATCTACGTCCACGGCCTGCGCAGCGCGCTGACGCCGGTGGTCACGCAGTTCGGCATCGACCTCGGGCAGCTGGTCGGCGGCGTGGTCGTGACCGAGACCGTGTTCAGCCTGCCGGGCCTGGGGCAGACCGCGGTGGTCGCGATCAACCAGCAGGACCTGCCGGTGATCATCGGCATCGTCCTGTTCGCCTCGGCGGCGGTGGTGGTCGCGAACATCCTCGTCGACATCGGCTACGCCGTCCTCGATCCCCGGGTACGGCTGCATTGAGCGGAGTACGTCTCAGAACGCGGCGACGGGGGTACCGTGAGAAGTGCAAGAACGGAGGCCCGTCATGGGTGCTGTTATCGCGCTTCCACTGATCCTGATCGCCCTGGCCTCGCTCGGCTTCGCACTGTGGAGCCTGTACGCCGTCGGTCTCGAAACGTTCACGTTCGCCAAGTCGGCACGCCGCCACGGCTCGGGCGAGTGCGCCGCGCACTACGACCCGGGCGACCACGACCACGTATCCACCCGGCCACTGGCCGGCTACGGCCGGCGATCGATCAATCGCCCCGGCTGAGCAGGAGTCCCCGGTTTCCTTTGGTCGGGTTTCTCCGGGGACTCTGCACAAGGACAGGAGGTGCCCGCTGCGTACCGGCTCGCCGGAACGGGGCGGTACGGAGGGGAGCCCAGACACCTCCTGTCCTTCGGTACGTTGTCCTCATGATCGCGGTCTATGGTGCGGGCGGGATCGGCTGCTATGTGGGCGGACGGCTGGCCGCGACCGGGACGCCGGTGACGTTTGTCGGGCGGCCGCGGGTGGCGACGGAGGTTGCTGCGCACGGACTGCGGTTGACGGATTATCTGGGGGCGGATCTCCGGGTTGCCGAGGTGGCCTTCGAGACCTCGCCTGAGGGTGCCGCCGGCGCCGATCTGGTGTTGGTGACGGTGAAGTCGGCGGCTACCGCGCAGGCCGCGGACGAGTTGGCGGAGGTGTTGGCGCCGGGGGCTGTGGTGGTGAGCTTCCAGAACGGCGTGCGGAACGCCGAGGTGCTGCGGTCGCGGCTGCCTGGGCGAGTGGTGGCCGGGATGGTGCCGTTCAACGTGCTGAATCGCGGCGGCGGCGTCTTCCACCAGGGCACCGAGGGGAAGCTCGACGTACAACGGGATGCGGCCTTGGCGCCGTACGCCGAGGCGTTCGAGCGGGCGGGGTTGCCGCTGACCCAGCACGACGACATCCTGCCCGTGCAGTGGTCGAAGCTGCTGCTGAACCTGAACAACCCGATCAACGCGCTCTCGAACCTGCCGTTGCGCGACGAACTCTCGCAGCGGGCGTACCGCCGGTGCCTGGCGGCGGCACAGGCCGAGGCGCTGGGGTTGCTCGGCGTGGCCGGGATCCGCCCCGCGCAGTTGCTCGCCGTACCGATGGAGCGCTTCCCGTCCGTCCTGCGGCTGCCGGACTTCCTGTTCCGTCGGCTCGCGGGCAAGGTGCTGGCCGTCGACCCGCTCGCCCGGACGTCGATGTGGGAGGACCTGGAGGCGGGCCGCCCGACCGAGATCGACTACCTGAACGGCGAGGTCGTCCGGCTCGCGGCGTCGCTCGGACAGACCGCACCGGTGAACGCGAGGCTGGTCGAGCTGATCCGGGCGGCCGAGAGTACGCGCCGCTCCTGGTCAGGACCCGAGCTGCTCCGGGAACTGCAGCGGTAGCTCCGCGCGGACGTTCACGCTCACCGTCCGGTACGTGAAGCCGAGGTGCTCGTTGAGCTGCCGCATGTTCTCGTTGCCCTCTTGGGTCCAGGTGTAGATCTCGGTGATGCCGTGCTCGGCCGCCCACGCCATGCTGGTCCGCTTGAGCGTCGACGCCACCCCCTTGCCCCGCCAGTCCGGCCGGACGGCGGTGTAGCCGACCTCGGCCCGCTCGGGCACGTCGGTGTCGAGCCACAGCCCGGCGACACCGATCACCTCGTCACCGGCCACGGCCATGAACATCGAGGCCGGGTCGTTGATCCACTCCGTCGCCCACTCCTCCGGCGTCACCTGCATCGGCGACGTGGTGTCGAGGTCCGGGAGCGTCGGGAGCGCGACCTGCTCGTACGCCGCGGCCCACAGCTCGGGCCGCTCCGCGACCGGTACGACGGCGTACTCGGACGGGACGTCCGGCCAGGGCTCGTCGGCGATCCGGCGTACCTGCTCGACCTGGCGGAGGAACTCGGTGAACCCGAAGCGCTTCGCGAACGCCAGCGAACCGTCGTCGTCGACCGCGCACCCCGCGATCGTGAAGCCCTGTCCCGCGGCGTGCTCGGTCAGCACCCGCAGCAGAGCGGTGCCGACGCCCCGCCGGCGAGCGTCAGGGTGGACGCGCGCGGTCACGGCGGCGCGGTCCGCCTCGTTCGAGCGGTCGGAGTTGCCGTGTGCGACGACCTCGCCGGCCAGCTCCGCGAGCACCATCAGCCGCTGCGGAGTGTGCGCCTTGCGGAGCTCGGCGACGCTTGGCGCCCGCTCGTACGGCAGGACGGCGAGGCGCACCTGGCGCCAGGCCTCGTAGTCGGCGTCGGTCTCGACAGGCCTGATCCGGATCACCCGGTCATTAGGCGGTCCAACCGTCGGGAACGGCCAGCGAATTTCAAAGTATGAGACCAGTCGTCTCGTATGATGGCGCGCATGGATGTGGCGGTCATCGGTGGAAGTGTGGCGGGACTACAGGCTGCGTTGACGTTGGGACGGGCGCGCCGGCAGGTGGTGCTGTTCGACGACGGGCGAGCGCGGAACCGGAACGCGTCGCACGTGCACAACTACCTCGGCGTGGTCGACCTCGCGCCGTCAGAACTGCTCGCCGTCGGGCGGCGGCAGCTGGCCGGGTACGGCGTCGACGTACGCGCGGGCCGGGTCGAGGCCGTGACGCCGGACGACGACGGGTTCGTGGTCGACGGGCGGCACGTGCGGGTCGTCGTACTCGCGACCGGGTTGTGGGACGAGCTGCCCGACGTACCCGGGGTGGCCGACGGGTGGGGGCAATCCGTGGTGGCGTGTCCGCACTGCCACGGGTGGGAGGTGCGGGATCAGCCGCTGGTGCAGGTGGGAATGCGTGGTGCGCCGGACCGGTCGGTCGCGCGGGCGTTGCTGCTGAGCCGGTGGAGCGACGACGTGGTGCTGTGTACGGACGGCGACGTGTTGACGGGGACGCAGCTGGACCGGCTTGCCGTGGCAGGGGTCAAGGTGCGGACCGAGCGGGTCGCCGAGGTGAGGTCAGGGGTGCGCCTGGTCAACGGGGAGACGTTGGCCGCGGCACGGGTGTTCGTGGTGGTGCGGCAGCATCAGCAGAGCGACCTGGCCGAGCGGCTCGGGTGCCAGGTCGCCGACGGTGCGGTCGTGATCGACGACGGCGGACGTACGACGGTGCCCGGGGTCTATGCGGTCGGTACGACGGCGGCGCCGGCGTTGCTCGCGATCGGGGCGGCGGGGCACGCCGGCACGGTCGCTGTCGCCGTACACGGTGATCTGCTGGAGTCAGATCTGGGCGGCGGCTGGTAGCCGGGACGGGTCGGCGATCGGCCAGTCGGCCGGGGCGTCGCGGAGTTCGTCCAGTTGCAGGAGGCACCAGGGCGAGAGGCCGGGGGTGTCGCGGACCTCCTGCCAGGAGGCCCAGCGGTAGTCGGCGACCTCGTCCGGGTTCGGCGTCGGGTCACCGGTCCAGGACGCTCGGTACACAGGGCAGATCTCGTTCTCGACCATGCCGTTCGGCATCTCGGCGCGGTACCGGAACTCGGGCAGCACCAGGTCGACCGCGGCCACCACGATCCCCAGCTCGTCGACCAGCCGGCGGCGCACCGCGTCCGCGACCGGCTCGCCCGGCAATGGGTGCCCGCAGCAACTGTTCGTCCAGGTACCGGGCCAGGTCGGCTTGTGGAGCGCGCGCCGGGTCAGCAGCACCCGCCCACCGGCGTCGACGACGTAGCTGGAGAACGCCAGGTGCAACGGCGTCGCCGCGTGGTGGACCGCGGCCTTCGCCTCGGTCCCGATCGCCCGCCCGCTCTCGTCCACCAGTACCACCTGCTCGTCGATCACGTACTCGAGCCTAATCGGGTTCACCCCATGGGCCGGTGGCTGCTAGCCTCACGGTGTGACCAAGCACTGCGTGATCTATCGACCGGCTCTGGGAGGGGCCGGCGTCCGGTAGTCCCCGCAGTCGGCACCACCCAGAGCCTCCGAGGCAGGAACCGTCCGGTTCCTGCCTCTTTCCGTTCGCCGGAGGCACTGGCTGGACGCGAGGTGCCTCGTCTTCGAGAGGAACCTCATGAACGCTGTGATCGACCGGTTACGCCGTACCACCGACCTGATCGTCGGGGAGGACGACCTGCGCGAACGCCTGGACTCGGGGCGGCCGCTGCGGATCAAGTACGGCGTCGACTGCACCGCGCCGGACCTGCACCTCGGCCACGCCGTCAACCTGTGGATGATGCGCCAGCTGCAGGACCTCGGGCACCGCGTGGTGTTCCTGCTCGGCGACCTCACCACCCGCGTCGGCGACCCGACCGGGCGGTCCGAGACCCGTCCGGTCCTCACGCCGGAGCAGATCGACGCGAACGCGGCGTCGTTCCTGTCGCAGGTGTCGCTCGTACTGCGGACCGATCCGGAGGTGTTCGAGGTACGGCGGAACTCCGAGTGGTACGACGCGATGCCGGTGGCGGAGCTGCTCGGGTTGTTCGCGCAGGTCACGCACGCGCAGCTGATGGCGCGGGACATGTTCCGCGACCGGGTCGCCGCCGGGCGGGAGATCGCCGTCCACGAGCTGGTGTACCCGGTGCTGCAGGGGTACGACAGCTTCGCGATGGACAGCGACCTGACGATCGTGGGGTCGGACCAGCTGTTCAACGAGCAGCTCGGGCGGCAGTTCCAGCAGCGGCTCGGGGCGCCGCCGCAGGTGGTGATCACGACCACGATCACGCCCGGGATCGATGGTCGCGCCAAGCAGTCGAAGTCGCTGAACAACTACATCGGGCTGACCGACAGCCCGCGGGACAAGTTCGGGAAGCTGATGAGCATTCCCGACGAGCTGGTGGAGCCGTACGCACGGGTGTACACCGAGCTGCCGTTGGAGACGGTGGCGGCGCTCGCGGACGCGTCCGGACCGGCGGCCCGGGACGCGAAGCTGCGGCTCGCGGCGGCGGTCGTCACCCGGTACCACGGCGCGGGGGTGGCGAAGGAGGAGCTGGCCGCGTTCCGCCGTACGTTCACCGACCGCTCGGAGCCGACGGACATCCCGGAACTCACCGTTGCGTTGGCCCACCCAACGGTCCTGGACCTGCTGCGCGCCGCCCATCCCACCACCAGCAACTCCAACCTCCGCCGCCTCCTCAAGCAGGGCGCCGTCACCATCAACGGCACCCGCCAAACCGACCCCACAGCGAAGATCCCCCTCCCAGCCACCCTCAAGTCCGGCCCCCACACCTGGCACCGAATCACCGGCTGACGGCATCCCGGACCTCCACCACTCACCAACCGGGCCCTCGAGCACTCCATCCGCCTCGGGATCGCCGCCAGGCAACCCAACGGTGCGCTTGGTGAGTGGGGGTGGTCCGCCTCTACGGCGTGCCGGGCGGTGCGTCTGGGGTGGAGGCGTCCGGCGGGGGTGTTGTGGCGGGGGTTGTGGTTTCGGGTGGTGTGGTGGGGTCGGGTGTTGGTGTCGGGGTGTCGGACGGGGCCGGGGTTGGGGTGTTCGGCGGGGTGGTGGGAGGCGTGGTCGGTGGCGGAGGGGTCGGGTGGGTGGTTGGCGGGGGGATGTACGGCGGCTTGGTGGTTACCGGGATGGTGGGGCGGGACGGTTGGGTGGTGTTGGTGGGGGTCGGGGTGATGACCGACGGTGGCGTGGTGGGACCCGCGGTGGGTGAGGTGGTAGTGGTGATGCCGGGGGTCGGTGGTGGGGTGGTGGGGCGGGACTTGTCGTCGACGTTGCCTTTGTCGTCGGCGCCGGGGATCTGGTCGTGGGAGTCGGGGATCGACACCGTCTGCCGGCTGTACGACTGCATCCACCGGAGCACCGTGGACACGTAGCTCATCGAGTGGTTGTACCGGAGTACGGCCTGCACCAGCTGCCGCGGATCACTGAGATCGGCGCCGCCCTGGCACAGGTAGTCCCCCGTCGCCCGCGCCGCGTCGAACACGTTGTGCGGATCGCGCACCCCGTCACCGTTGCCATCGGCACCGAACGTCGCCCACGTACCCGGAATGAACTGCATCGGCCCCACCGCCCGGTCCCACGTCGTGTTCCCGTCGTACACGCCCCGATCGGTGTCGGGGATCGCCGCCATCCCAGGCCCCCCGTTCAGCACCGGGCCGAGGATCCGGCCCCGTGTGTTGCCCTGGGCATCGACGCGGCCGCCGTCCGCGTGCGACGACTCGACCTTCCCGATCCCGGCAAGCAGCGGCCAGGTCAGGTGGCACCCCGGCATCGCCGTGGCAAGATCACGGGCGGCCTTCTGGTACGCCGCGAGCACCGTCCCCGGGATCCCCGACACATCCCCGGTGACGCCGACCGGAGGCTGCACCGCCCCGTCCGTCGTACCGGTGTCAGGTACGTCGGCCTCGCCCGGCCGAACGCTCTGCTCGGAATCGGTCGCCAACTGCCCGTCCGCCCCGACCTGCGGCAGCTCCGCCGGAAGGTCGATGAACCGCCCCGGCACCAGGCTCGCCGAGCTCACCACCAGCTGCCCGTTGAACGTACTCGCGCCCCCGGCCGCCACCAGCACCATCGCACCGAGCGGCGCCGCGCAGGCCCACGCGGCGGCGATCTTCACCCGCCAGCTGTCCCGGGCGGTCCACGGCCGGTTCATCCGAACCGTCCTTCCACGTAGTCGGCGGTGCGCTGGTCCTCGGGGCTGGAGAAGATCTGCCCGGTCGGCCCGGACTCGACGATCACGCCCGGCGTACCCTGCTCGGCCAGGAAGAACGCGCACGACTGCGACACCCGCGCCGCCTGCTGCATGTTGTGCGTGACGATCACGATCGTCACCTCCCGCCGCAGCTCGTGGATCGTCTCCTCGATCCGCCGCGTCGACGTCGGGTCCAGCGCCGAACACGGCTCGTCCATCAGCAGTACGTCGGGCCGTACGGCCAGCGACCGCGCGATGCACAAGCGCTGCTGCTGCCCGCCGGACAGCGCGCCGCCCGGGGACCCGAGCCGATCCTTGACCTCTTTCCAGAGCCCGGCCTTGGTCAGGCACTCCTCGATCAGGTGTTCCCGCTCGTCGCCGCGGACGCGGGTGCCGGTGAGCTTCAGCCCGGCGGTGGTGTTCTCCGCGATGCTCATCGCCGGGAACGGGTTCGGCTTCTGGAACACCATCCCGATCCGCTTCCGGGTGTCGGTGATCCGCCGTTCCGGCTCGTAGATGTCCTCGCCGTCCAGCAGCACCTTCCCGGCCAGCGCGGCGCTCGGCACCAGCTCGTGCATCCGGTTGAGGATCCGCAGGAACGTCGACTTCCCGCACCCGGACGGGCCGATGAGGGCGGTCACCTGCCCGGCCTCCATCTTCAGCGACACCTCGGACAGCACCTGATGCGTCCCGAACCAGGCGGCCACCCGTTCACTCTCGAGATCACTCCCACCTTCGACCGGCGGCAGTACGGCGGTCTCCTCGTCAGCAGCCGGCACCACAGGCAGTACGGACGTCATCAAGCAGGTCCTTCCGATCGGGCGGTTGCTGGTCAGTTGTTGCGGCGGCGGCCGCGACGGAACAGGCCGGACAGGTACGTCGCACCGGCGACGACGCCACGGCGTACCGGGTGGCCTGGGGTGGCGATCAGGCGGATGCCCGGGGAGGCGACGCCGGCGACGAGGCCGGCGATCAGGAACGCCGGGATGCCCCAGGACAGCCAGCCGAGCGAATCGCCTTGAGTGGTGGCCGAGACGGGCTTGATGGTGCCCTGCGCCTGCGGCTTGCCGCTCGCGGATCCGGTCGACGGCGTCGCACCGGGCGTGTTCGGGCCCGCGCTCGGCGACTCGGTCGGGTTCGGGGTGGTGCCGGTGTTGTTGTTGGTGTTCCCACCGTTGTTGTTGCCATTGGCACCGTTACCGTTGTTCCCCGTTCCGGCGCCGTTGCCTGTGTTGCTGCCCTGTCCACCGCCCGGCGCGTTCGTCGACGGGGTGCTGGTCGGGTTCGGCTTGTCCGGCACCGGGTTCTGGGTCGGCGGCGGGGGCGGCGTACCGTTCTGGGCCTCGACCGCGTCGGCGACCTTCGCCGCCTGGGTCTGCATGGGTTCGGTCAGAGCCAGGTACCCGTCGGGCAGGTTGCCCGGGTCCGACCCGTACACCTGTCCCTCGGTGGTCATCCACCGCAGCGTGTCGGCGTACCGCTTCGGCTCGGCGCCCTTCAGCGAGGTCGTCGGCACCTCGGCGTAGCTGATCATCGTGCCCGGATACCCACGGATGTCCATCTTCGTCAGGTCCGGCCGCCACATCCCCGAGCCCTTGTCGACCGTCGCACCGTCGATCCCGTACGTCAGACTCTCGGTACTCGGCTTCACGAACGCACCCTGCGCGTTCTGCAACGACGCGTACTGCAGCCCGGCCTTCTCGACCTCCGACGTCGTCGACAGAATCATCATGTGCCGAAACCCGGCCTGCTGAGCGTCGACTCTCTTGATCTGGCAGCAGGTGTTGTTGCTCAGCACAGTCGGTGCCTGGTTCAACGGCCAGGCCGTCATCGCGGCGTCAGCCCCGCGTGCCCAGGAGTCGATCGTCTGTGCCCCGAGTTCCTGCGGTGACTCCCCTGCCCAGCCCACCGACAGACCTGGAACGTCCGGGATCGCCCAGCCGTCGTTGAGCTGGTAGTCACTACGCGGCAGTGGCCAGCTGCGGTACGTCTTGTTGACCGTCGTACCCCAGGGATCCGGCTTGCCCTGCAGGAACGCTCGCGCCGAGGGGTCGGACCAGATCCATCGGGTCAGCGCCAGCATCACGTCGGTGTTCGCCACCGGAAGAGCGAGCTGCGTGCCGACGCTGTCCGAGAGGCCTGCCCACTGCGCGGCCTGTGGATTCACTTGCACGAACTCCGGGTCCGTGAGCAGGTTCGCCGGGTTCGTCGGCGCATTCGGGTTGGGCGGCTTCCCGTTGCTGTCCGCGCGATACATCCCCGGATAGGACTGGGTCAGCAGCTTCGCGACCAGGCGCTGGTTCAGCTTGATGTCCGGTACCGTTCCGCCGCCTGCCGCCTCGTTCCGCTCCCAGTTGTAACCGATCGCGAACCCCGAGATCCCGATCGGCGCGTAGGCCGGCTTGCGCGCCGCCTCCGGATCCTCGGCCGACGACGGCTCGGACACCACGGCCGCATCGGCGGCGTACCCGGACGTGGCGATGGGGTCGGACTGACCGAACTGGCGGCGCGAGTCGGGCTCCCAGCCACGGATGTAGTCGAGACCTTCCGGGCTGGACTTCTGGCAGCGGACCGGCAGCCAGCTCCGCATCGCCTCGGCCATCAGCTCCGACCCCAGGAAGCCGGCTGAGTCGGACCTCTGGTCACACGTCGTCGCGGTCGGCGCGAACGACAGTTTGAAGACGTACCGCTCGTACCAGTTCGCCAGCAACGGCCAGTACCCCGGCGCCCTGTTGGCACCGTTCTTGGCAAGGTTTGCGCACTGCTTGGCCTTCGCCTCCGGGTAGTCGGTCGAGGCGGCGCGGCAGGCCCGGTCCTTCACCGGTACGACGACGATCGAGCAGGGGCTGGTGCCGGAGCAGCCCAGGTTCGGGTTCTCGGCCTTGGTGTTCACCCAGGTCTGCGCCTGGCCGGTACCGCCCGCGAGCGTGATGCCGATCCGCTGGTTGGCAGTTCCAGGTGTGTAGTCATCGACATACGATTTGCCGCCGCCATCTTTCTGGCCGAGCCCGTGAACGACGAAGGCACCGGCCCAGATCGGATCCGAATTCGGCCATGGGTCGGCGTTGTAAGTGCCATCAGCCTTCTTGAAGGGAATCCTGTACTGCTGACCCGTGGGCAGCGAGCGGTAGGCCTTCCATTGCGACGGCTCGGCCGGAAGGTAGTGGTCGCCCCAGAACGCGCTGAACGGATCGCCGGTCGTCTGACTGGCGACCCAGCAGTCCTCCCGCGACGGGTTCGTGCCGCGGCACTGCATCACCATGACCGCATTCCGGAGGTTGACGATGTCGCTGACGCCGGTGCTGCCCTCGGACGGCTGCATGCCGGTCCACGAGACGGTCACCATCTGCCGGGTGAGGTTGGCGGTCCGGGACACCGTGACGGTGCTCGAGCCGCGGGTCAGGGTGGTCGCCGAGACCGACGGCTCGGCGACGACGGGGTTGTCCTGCGGGACGGTCTCGTCCTGCGGCGCGGCAGCGGCGAACGAGCCCGACAAGGCGAACAGGAACGCGGCGGCGACCAGCGCGGTCACGCGCCGGCGAGGGCGAATCGGCCTCACGACCAAGAACCTCCAGGAATGACGGCGGGCGGGCCGTCCCGGGCGAACACGAAGAATGTCGTCGTACCAACGATTCCCGCCCCCCGGAGCACGAAGTTCGCCAGCACGTTAACTGGACATGAATGCGGTACAGGCCGTAAAACCAGGAACGGGCAGGCAGGGAACTCCCCCCCACCCGCCCGTCACCGGTTCAACGGATCAGAAGGTTCCGCAGTCGGAGACCTCGAAGAAGCCGTTGGCCTTGATCACGTCGCCGGCCGTGGTGGTGGCCGGGTCGTTGTCGGACGGCTGGCAGATGAACGGCGTACCGCCGGTCGAGGAGAAGCCGAAGCCGTCGCCGAACAGGTCGGCCAGGTAGCCCGGAACGACGTCGCCCGGGGCCTTCACGACCTGGTACAGGTTGCGGTCGTAACCGGTCGTCGACGCATCAGAGATACCGCCCTCGACGGTGCCGGCCTTCTGGTCGGCCGAGAGCAGGCTGTAGCGGCCGTCGGAGACCGGCGCGATCGAACCGGCAGTCGTCTTCACCAGGGCCGGGTCGTGCTCCTGGACGTCGGTGCCGCCGACATTGTCCTTGACGCAGTTCGGCAGCGGCGAGTTCGGGATACCCACCAGGCCCGCCCAGGTCGCGCGGGTACCGGAGTTGATCTGCGGGATCAGCGGCACGATCGGCAGGTTCGGGCCGCCGAGCTGGCTCCAGTTGGTGGTCTGGCAGTTGTAGATGCTGGTCAGCTGGGCGTCGGTCAGCGAGGTGACTCCGGTGACGCCGCTGTTGGCCATCCAGCGCAGGTGATCCTGCGCGAACTTCAGGAACCGCGAGTCGGCGCAGTCGCTCGAACCCTTGCCACGCGAGGCGCGGGCGGCGTCGATGTCGGTCCGGCCGCACAGCGCGTTCACGCCGGCGCCCGAGCCGTTCGGGCGGTCGATGGTGACGCCGGGGCGGATCTGGATCTGGGCGGAGCCGGTCGCGTCGAAGCTCGCGATCCGGCGGGTCGGGTTGCTGCTGTTGTACAGGTTGGCCAGGTCGGCCAGCACGAACTCGGTGGTGTCCGAGCCGACCACCACGACGTCGTCGTTGTCCGGGGTGAAGTTCGGCTCGGCGGCGGCCGAGAGGGCGGTGGTGGCGACCACGGCGAGCGCGGCGGTGGCGATCGCGGTGGCACGGGCGGTGCGGATGAAACGCATCTCGGGAATTTCCTTCCTTACTGCGTTCTGACGCGGGTCTGCTTGACCCGCGGTCACCGTGTCCGACGGTGACGGCTCCAATTCATCGGGTCAATGCCGACAACTCCCGGCTATTCGGTGAACCGGACATGATGCTGCGGCCAGCCGGAAACGCATTCGTCATCCGAGACTGTCCCGTGCGTATTCGTTCGAGCGGTCCAGAACCCTTTGCGCGTATTCGCCCGACCGGTTGTACGCCGTGATCGCGGTCCACCAGCCCGCGCCGGTCCGCATGGTCGTCGTGGACGCGCACAGATACCGCGCCGCGGTCGCCGCCGCGTCGTCCAGGTCGTCCGGACGCGCGGTGCCGTCGCCGTCGGCGTCCACACCCCAACGCCGCCAGGTGCTCGGCAGGAACTGCATCGGCCCGACGGCACGGTCCCAGACCCGGTCGCGGTCGTACTGACCGTCGTCGGTGTCCGGAATCGCTTGTACGCCGGGACTCCCGTCGAGGGGTGGTCCAACGATGGCCGGCGTACTCGTCCCGTCGTCGCCGACGACCGCGCCGCGGAACGAGCCGTGCGCGGACTCGACCGCGCCGATCGCGGCGAGCGTCACCCAGCTCACGCCGCAGGACGGTGGGGCGGACTGTTCCCCGAGTGCGTACGCCGCGAGTACGCGCGGGGCGATCGGGATGCGCAGGCTCATCCGCGTGGCCCACGCGCGATATCGGCCGGCCAGGCCCCACGGGTCGGAGGCTGCCGGCGCACCGGGTTCAGTCGGAGGCCTGGCGGCCGTCGGCGGGGCGGCGGGCGGGGTGCCTCCGGAGACGACCAGTGGTCCGTCCGTGGCGCGCCCGGAGGGTGAGCGCGCCACGGTGGTCGCCACGGCCGTGATCAGCAAGAGTGCTGCCGCGGCCGTGGCGAGTTTCGCTTTCAGTTGCACGGCTCCGTGAGGCCCCAGGCCGCGACGTTCAGGGTGTCCTGGGTGCCGGTGAGGCCGAGGGCCGGGTTGTACGCGTCCTTGCCGAAGTCCACGTCGACGTCGTCGGCGGTGCCACCGATCCCGTCCGCGCCGACGCCGTACAGGCCGGGGAAGTTGCCGTCGGCATCCATCAGGTTCGCGGCCGGGCTCGCCGGGTCGGTGTCGTAGGCGCCGGCCAGGTGGCCGAGCTCGCGGGACACCAGGTTGCCGATCGCCTGGCCGACGAACGCGACCCGGTTGCTGTCCGCGGTCAGGTACCGGTTGAGGCTGACCACACCGCCCGCGGCGCTGATCCGGTCGAGCTGTACGAGCGCGGTCTCCTCCTGGGCGAAGTTGCCCGGGTCGATCGACTCCGCCGACCCGATCCGGCCGATGCCGGACTGTGCCGTACCGCCGCCGATCACGATGCGCGAAACGCCCGTACTGCCGAAGGTGTCGGCGTCGTCCCGGCTGTTCCGGATCCGTACGTCGACGTTCGGGTTGCTGCTGCGAGCCTTCAGGTCGGACTTCACGTTCTCGGTGACGACGGCAACGACCTTGTCGATCACCGCCGACTCGTCGGCGTCCGTGAGACCCCAGTTCGGCAGGTACGCCGCCAGCCCGGACAGCTGCTTGACCCCGGATCCGCCGAGCGGCGTGGTGTCGACCTGGCCGCCGTCGAAGTCCAGGAAGAACGTCTGCGGAGCGGCCGCCGACTCGGTTCCCGGCCGGAAGGCGCCGAGCGACAGGTCGTACGGGCCGAAGCCGTCGGTCACCGACACCGAGTACCAGCCGGACCGGTCGGCGACGTACGCGAAGTCGACCGCGCCGCGCGGCAGCGGTGACGAGGCCGGCAGCTTCGTGCTGGTGACCAGGCCGGAGCTCACCGCGGCTGTCCCGTCCGGCTTCACCACCGTCAGCCGCTTGCCACCGGTCGCGAGGCTGCCGCCGAGTACGTCGCCCTTCGCGAGCTGGACGGCGTAGAAGTCCTTGTCGACCGGGGCCGAGGCGATCAGCAGCTGGTACGCACCGGTGTCGGCGCCACCGTGGCCGCTGCCCGAGTCGTGCGGATCCGCGGGCAGGCTGCCGGCCGCGCTCTCGCCGGCGACCACCGCGTAGTACTCCCCGGTGGCGGTCAGTGTGTAGGTGAGCTTGCCGGCCAGGCCGCCGCCGCTGTTGTCGTCGGAGGCGAGCAGTACGCCGGACCCGTCGTACAGGCCGACCACGGTGTTGGTGCTGGCGGCCGAGCCGGTGGTGCTGACGGTCACGGTCTGCCCCGCCGTACCGGAGAGCTTGTAGAAGTCGATGTCGCCGGTCTTGTCGCCGAGGTTGCCGTGCGGGCCGTCGCCGAGCTGCCCGGATGCGGTGATCGCGTTGGCCCCGGACCCGATCCCGGTCGCGGTCGCGAGGTCGATCGAACCGTTGTCCTCGGCACCGGTCGTGAGGGTGACCGGCGTCGGGGAGAGCGTGCCGTGCACGGTCGCGGTGGACTGCTGCCAGCCGGCGGTCCCCAGCGCGTAGAGCCGCTGGGCGGCGGCCGGGCTGTCGTTGCGGCCGACGGCGGTGGCCGGCTCGGACTCGGTGTACGAGAGTCCGGCGGCCGAGGCGGCCGGTACCCAGATGAGCGAGGCGAAGGTGACCGCCGATACGGCGACCAGCCCGCGGCGAATCATCGAATTCATGACGCATTTCCTCCCAGAAAGCTCCACAGCCGCCGGCGGAATTGCCTGCGGCCCACCGCTCCCCCGAGCCATTTCAGATCAGGTTCGGCAACATTCCCGCCACCAGTTCGAAGATCCGCCAGACCAGCGCGAGCAGGATCGGCGCGCCGACCAGGTACGACTCCCAGCGGCCGATCCGGCTGCGGAACCAGATCACGCCGGCGCCGGCCGCGAGCAACGCCTCGAGCCAGAGCACCAGCGGCCAGATCGCGGACAGGTCGTCCCCGAACGCCTTCTGGCTGCCGGGTACCTGCGCGCGGCCGCCCGGGTCGGGCTGCACCTGACCGTCGGCGAGGTCCGCGTCGACGTACACCGTTGTGCTCGGCAACAGCTTGCCCTCGGCCGTGACCAGGGTCAGCCGGGAGGTACCGTCGGCGGGCGCCGCCGGCAGCGGATCGCCGCCCCGGCGGATGCCGATCACCCGGTAGGAGAAGGTGCCCTGGCCGGTGACGACCTGGAACTGGGTGCCGACGTTGAGCCTCGGCACACTCCGGAACGGCGCGCCGAAGGTCAGCCCGCGTCCGTAGATCACCGAGATGCCGGCCTGGCCCGGCAGCACCGTGTCGGACCGGTGGCCGGGCCCGTCGCGAAGGATCGCGCCCGTGGTCCCTTCCTTGATCACCTGCCGCAACTGCAGACCCGGTACGTCGAGCACCGCGACCGGATCCCCCGGCGTGATGCCGGGACCCAGCGGGGCGGTCGCTTCGGCGAGTTCGCCGCGGATCTTGTCGTAGGCCACGTCCTGCGCACGGTTGAACTGGAGCGCCCCGAGCAGCGTCACGTAGACCAGGAAGCTCAGGATGCCGAGCGCGAACAGCCGCAGCGCGTCCGCGGTGAGCTGTGGGCGCAGGTTCAGCTCGGCCTCGACACGGGCCTTGACCTTCGCCGGAGCGGTCCGCAGCGCGGGCGCCGTACCGATTGCCGTCACTTGCCTGCCCGCTTCTGCTGCAGGTAGCGGGAGACGAGCGTCGGGACGAGCAGGATCAGCAGGACCTCGACCGCGGTCAGGATGCCGAGGTTGCGGAGCATGCTGCCGCCGCCGCGGTTGCCGTTCAGCTCGGTGACGCTGCCGGTCGGCGTGTACGTGTTGTTGTTGCCCGAGGCATTGACCACCTGACCGGTCTCCGGATCGATCGACTGCCCGGACGTCGGGCCGCCGCTGGGCAGGACCGCGCCGGGCGTGGTGCTCGTCGTACCGGCTCCCGGCTGGTTCGGGTTGCCGGTGTTTTGATTCCCGGTGTTGTTGTTGGAGCCGTTGTTGTTGGTCCCATTGTTGTTCGACCCCGTGTTGTTGTTGGACCCGGTGTTGTTCCCGCCGTTGTTGTTGCCGGTGTTGTTGTTCGACCCGTTGTTGTTGCCCCCGTTGTTCCCCGGCTTGTTCGGCTGGTTCGGGCCGGTCGGGCACTGGCCGTTGACGGAAGGGCCGGCGCCGTCCTTGTCGCACGGCAGCGGCTGCGGCGCCTGCTCGGCGAGCAGGTTGCGGCTGAGGTTCTTGCCGTCGAACGTCGGGTTGCCGCACTTCTTGATGTCGGTCGCCGACGACGGGCTGCCCGGAACCTTCGCCACCTGGCTGAAGGCGGCCTGCACCAGGTTCAGTGGCAGCGGCGAGTACCCCAGCGCCTGGGCCTTCTGCTGACCTTGGCAGAGGAAGTACGACGCGAAGTCGGCGAGCGTCTGGCCCTTGTCCGCACTCAGATTCGTGGTCGGCAGGATCATGTACGAGTACGACGACAGCGGGTAGGTCCGCGGATCCGGGTTGTTGTAGACCCCGGTGAGCTTCTGGGTCAGGTACAGCGGCCCGGGCTTGGTCTCGATCTGTGCCTTGGTCAGCGCAACCGCGGTGTTGAACGCGGTCGGCGCCGTGTAGTAGCCGTTGCTGTTCTTGACCTTGACCACCGGGTAGTTCTTGCCCAGCGCGTACGAGTACTCGACGTACCCGATCGCGCCGTCGGCGTAGCTCGCGGAGATGTACCCGGCCATCTGGCTCGAGCCGCCCTGGGACTTCACCCCGGGGAAGTTCGTCGTCGGATAGTACGACGTCTGTCCGCACTTGCGGCCCTGCGTCGACTGGCAGAAGCCGTCCCAGAGCGCCTTGTACTGGGTCGCCATCCAGAGCGTGAACTGCGCCGTCGTACCGGAGCCGTCCGAGCGCACCACCGGGATGATCTTCTTGCTCGGCAGCACCTTGCCGTTGTTGTCCCTGGTGATCTGCGCGTCGTTCCAGTTGGTGATCTTGCCGGTGAAGATCTTCGTGATCGTGTCGCCGGACAGCCGCAGGTCCTTGTACAGCTGGCCGCCGACCCTGATCTGGTACATGAACGACGTACCGCCGGCGACGATCGGCATGTACGCGTACGGCCGGTTCGAGGTGTCGTTGGCACCGGTCAGCGGATCGGTGCCCTGGTACGGGATCTCGCTGATCGCGAAGTCCACCAGGTTGAACGCGAAGTCCTGCCGGCCGCGGGACGATCCGCCGCCGCCGTACTCGACCCGCATGCCGCGCGGTTCGACGTCCCGGATCCACTGGTCCAGGGCGTTCTGCGACCAGGTGGACCCCGTCCCGTAGATCGGCACGTACGCCGTACTCCGCGCGCCGGCCGGCAGTGCGGCGAACGCGCAGGACAGCAGCAGGGCGAGCACGAAGGCGCTGAGCCGTCGCATCAGGGATCCTCTCATCGGGTTCCGGACCGGCCACGGGCGGCGATCCAGCGGGAGAACACGAACAGCAGCAGGACCAGGACGAGCAGCAGCGCCGCGGCACCGAACGCGCGGCTGATGTAGTTGCCCTCGGGCGACTGCGACATCTTGAAGGTGAACAGCGGCAGCGAGACCATCGGCCCGGAGAACGGGTTCAGGTTCATGTACGTCGTGAAGCCCGCGGTCAGCAGCACCGGCGACGTCTCGCCGACGCCCCGCGCCGTACCGAGGACGAGCGCGGTCGCGAGACCGGGGCGGGCCGTGGGCAGCACCACCGACCAGACCGTGCGCCACTGGGTCGCGCCGAGGGCGAGCGACGCCTCCCGCAACCCGCTCGGGACGAGCCGCAGGACGACCTCCGACGAGCGCGCGATGATCGGCAGCATCATCACCGAGATCGCCATCGCGGCGACGAAGCCGGACAGCCGGAACCCGAGCCCGATCAGCAGGACGACGTACGCGAACAAACCGGCCACGATCGACGGCAGCGCGGTCATCGCCTCGACCACCGAACGGACCAGGCGCGAGCCGCGGCCGCCGATCTCGGTCAGGTAGACCGCGCAGAGGATGCCGAGCGGCAGCGTGACCGCGATCGCCATCGAGATCTGGATCACCGTACCGGCCAGAGCGTGCAGGGCGCCGCCGGTGGTGAGCGGTTCGAGGGGTCCCGCCGTCCGCAGGTCCTGGGTGAAGAAGTTCTTGTGCACCAGGGACTTCGAGCCGCGGGCGAGCGTGTAGCCGATGACGGTCGCGAGCGCGAAGCCGACCAGGCTCGCGGCGCTGTGGGCGAGCAGTACGGCGAGCCGGTCGGCAAGTGCCACGCGGCCGCGGCGCAGGCCGGTCAGCAGCAGGTAGAGGGCCGTGAACGACAGCCACCAGCACACGACGAAGCCGAGCGTTCCCTCGGTGGGCAGGATCCGGCTGTAGAGCACCCAGGTCAGCGACAGGCCGGCGACGGCGGCACCGAACAGGCACGCGCGGTCCTCGACGTCGACGACCCGCAGCTTGCGGCGTTCGGGTTCCGGCAGGGCGGCAGTAGTCATCAGATCTCCGTTCCGGCGCCGCTGCGGCTGCGGGCGACCACGAAGCCCGCGATCAGGTTGACGATCAGCGTGATCACGAACAGCACCAGGCCGGCCGCCATCAGCGCGTTCAGCTGGGAGCCCGAGGCCTCGCCGTACCGGAGCGCGATCATCGACGAGATCGTGATCGATCCGGACTGCACCACGTGCCAGTTGATCTCGAACAACGGCGACACGATCATCACCACCGCGATCGTCTCGCCGAGCGCGCGGCCGAGGCCGAGCATCGTGCCGCCGATGATGCCGCCGCGGCCGAACGGCAGCACGACCGCCTGGACCACGCCCCAACTGGTCGACCCCAGCGCCAGCGCGGCCTCGCGTTCGCCCTGCGGGGTCTGGTCGAACACCTCGCGCATCACCGCGCAGGCGATCGGCATCACCATCATCGCGACCACGATCCCGGCGATGAAGGCCGAGGACGCGTACGTCGCGCCGTCGAAGACCGCCGCCCGCGGGTCGGTGTCGACCTTGAAGACCGGGATCCAGCCGAACCAGGTGGTGATCCACCTCGACAGGTGGATGACCCACGGCTGCAGCAGGAAGAACCCCCACAGCCCGTAGACGATCGACGGCACCGCGACCATCAGGTCGACCACGGCGACGAGCGTCTTCTTCAGCCCGCGCGGCGCCCATTCGCTGATGTACAGCGCGGTCCCGAGCGCGAGCGGGAACGCGATCAGGATCGCGATCGTCGCGATCACCACGGTCCCGAACAGCACCGCGGCGACGCCGATCCGGTTCGCCTCCGGGTTCCAGGCCTGCTCGGTGAAGAACTTCCAGCCGTAGCGCTGCAGGGTCGGCTTCGCCTGGTAGGCGAGGAAGACGCCGATGCCGCCGGTGATCAGCAGCACCAGCCCGCCGCCACTTCGGGCGATCACCCGGAACGCGAAGTCGGACGGGGACAACGACGACCGGAGCCGTCTCGGGGTGAGGGTCTGTTCGCTCACTGCTCCGGCTCTCGCTGGACGATGACTGGGGACAGGTACGCCGTCGTGACGACGGCGTGCTCAACCGCTTGCGTGAATCGATGGAAAGCACGCCGCGCGTCGATCCGGCGGGCGAACACGACCGGGCACTGGACGTCGGTCCCGTCGGCGGTGATCTCCCACCGCCAGCGGCCGTCCGGATCCCGGCGCAGCGTCGGCTCGGCCTCCCGGGCCAGCCGGCGGACGGCAGCCAGCACCTCGAGCGGGGACCGGAGGTCGCCACGGCCGATCGCCAACGGGCGGTTGTTCCCGGACAGCAGCCGCCAGATCCGGTCGCCACCTCGTGGGTCCTCGAGGAACTGCATGCGCACCCCCACCGATTTCCTCCAACCTCTCCCCCAGCGCGGTCGGTATGGAGCGTCACCAGATGCGGACAACGCGTAGTGAACTAGACCGAAGCGGGACATGAACACGATCGATAACGGATCGACATTCCGCTGTAATGTACGGACAAAAGATTCCTGCTATTACCGGTCCGGCTTTTTGTGTCAGGGTTGGGCAATGACGATCCTGATTACGGGCGCGACCGGAAACGCCGGCGGCGCGGTGGCGCGATCGCTGGCCGCACAGGGCATCCCGGGCCGCGGGTTGGTCCGGACCACGACACAGCTCCCGCCCGGGATCGAGCCGGTGACGGGCGACCTCAACCGGCCGGAATCCTTCGCCGGCGCATTAGCCGGGGCCACCGGGATTTTCCTGCTCAGCGGTTACGAACGGCTCGCCGAATTACTCGCGAACGCGGTGCGGGCCGGGGTCCGGAAGGTCGTCGTACTGTCCAGCAGCTCGCTCGACGGCGAGCTGACGAACGCGGTCGCGGCGTACCACCACGCCACCGAGGAGGCCGTCCGGGCGTCCGGGCTGGCGTGGACGTTCCTGCGGCCGAACTCGTTCATGTCGAACACGCTGCGCTGGCGCGACCAGCTCCGCGCGGGCGACGAGATCCGCGTGCAGTTCCCCGGCGTACCGGTGTCGACGATCCATCCGCTCGACATCGGGGACGTCGCGGTCCGGGCGCTGCACGGGGCGCACGATTCGGAGGTACTGCGGCTCACCGGGCCGGTCGCGCTGACGCCGGTCGAGCAGGTCGCGGTCCTCGCGGAGGGCCTCGGCCGGCCGTTGACGGCGTACCCGATGAGTCGTGCGGAGACGCACGCGGAGCTGCGGGCCACGATGCCCGGGCCGTACGCCGCCGCGATCGAGTCGTTCTTCGGCGACGGCACGATCGACGAGACCTCGGTGACCACGACCGTTGCCGACGTCACCGGTCACCCGGGCCGCACGTTGCAGGAATGGGTGCGGGAGAACGGTCGGCTATTCGGCTAGGAGTTGTTCGCGCAGGATGTCGGCGTGGCCGCGGTGCTGGGCGAACTCGCGCAGGACCTGCAGGTACACCCAGCGGAGGGTGCGCGGGCCTCTCGGGTGCCCGGTGACGACCGTGTCCAGCGGCAAGCCGGCGGCGATCTCCCGCGCGGTCGCGCACGCCTGCTGGTGCGCGGCCGTCAGCGACGCGATCGTCTCGTCGTCGGCCAGCCGGAACGAGCCGTCCGGGTTCTGCCCCATCCCGAGCTCCCGCCGAGACTTGCCGCCGACGCACTCCTCGAACCACACCCGCTGCATCCACGTGAGGTGCTTCAGCAGCCCGAGCAGCGTCGTCGCCGACGGCACCAGCCGGCGGCGGACCTGCTCCTCGGTCAGCCCGTCCAGCGTCGCCTCGATCGCACTGCGATGCTCCTCGAGGAACGCCTCCAGCTGGGTCCGTTCGTCGTCCAGCAGTACGTCGAACGAACTCATCAGACTCCCAACGCTTCCAGATACTCCGCCGCGGTACAGGTGCTGCCCAACCGGGGGAAAGCGTAGCTGACCGCGAAAGCGTGCGCGTCGCCGTCGAGACCGGTCATCGCGTCGGTGAGGAAGACTGTCTCGTAGCCGAGGTCGGACGCCGCGCGCCCGGTCGACTCGACGCCGAAGTTCGTGGCGATCCCGGCCAGGACGACGTTCGCGATGCCGCGGGACTGGAGCTCGGCGTCGAGCGCCGTCCGGCCGAAGGCGCCGATCGTGCGTTTCACGATCTCCAGGTCACCCGGCCGCGGCTCGGCGCCGGGCGCGAAGCCGCTGCCGTCGGGCTGGACCTCGACGCCCGGGCGTTCGACCCGGACGTTCACCACCAGCCCGCCGGCTTCCCGGGTCGCCGCGGCCAGCGCCACGGACCGTTCCAGTACGTCGGGACCGCTCAGCGGCGCGGTCTCCAACCCGACGATCCGTGGCATCAGGTCGATCAGGACGAGCGCGGTACGGCGTCCTTCCAAAGGGTTCACGCGCCGAGCTTAAGGTTGAGCACGTCGACCCCGGCGAGGTAGCCGATAGCTGCCGCGTTCTTGCCGGTAACTGTCACGGTGAACTGGTGCGTGCCCGCGTTCAGCTGAACGGTGCCGAAGTCAACGGTCTGCGTACCGACACCCGAGGCCTGGTACCCGTCGAACGACACCGGACTGCCGCCGTCCACCTGGACGTCGACGGTGGCGTAGTCCGCGGCCTTCGTCAGTACGGTCGACAACTGGTAGCTGCCGGTCGTCGGGACGGTGAACGCGAACACGGCCTTGTCGCCGGCCTTCGCCCCGTGGATCCACGCCTGCGCGCCGCCCGACCAGCTGACGCCACAACAGTTCCCCTGCGGGTCAACGGCAACCGTCGAGGACACGGGCGGCAGCATCGACTCGCCTTCGACCCGCAAGGTCCGCCCGCTGGTCCCAGCTACAGCGGCCGACTTGACCCCCACATTCCCCGCCAGATCAACAGCCGCCACCCGATAGCTCCAGCTCTCACCCAGTCCTAGGCCTCGGTGCAGGAAGCCGGGTAGCGGACTCGTCCCCAGCAACTTCTCGGTCCCGCCTGCCTTCGTCCCGTACACGGTGTAGTACGCGATCCCACTCTCGTCCGGCACGTCCGACCACGTCACGTTGATCGCGTTGTCGGGTCGGCCGGTGGCGGTGAGCCCGGAGACGGCCGCTGGGGCTTTGTGGTCGGCGTACGGCTGGGTGAGGGACTGGACGACGTACGACGACGCCGTCCACGCCGGGCCGGTGGGTCGGAGTTCGATGTCCAGGTGGTCGCGGCCGGCCGTGAGTGCTGCCGGGAGCTGGTAGTTGTCGTCGAGCCAACGTTGGTGGGTGTTGCCGAGCGGTTGCAGCCAGGTGCCCGAATCCTTGCCGTTGACAAGCACCTGTACTGATTGCCCAGGACTGCTCTGGTCACTGGTTCGGCGCAGGGTGACGCCGCGGTTGGCTGGGTCCGTGTGGACGGTGAAGTGGATCGGTTGGGTGGTGGAGCGGACCTGGTCGGTGAGGGTGATGTCGTCGTGGTCGCCTTCGTAGACCGAGGTGAGGTCGGCTTGCGTGGCGTTGTCGGTGTAAGCGTGCTGATCGCGGCTTGTGGCGGAGCCTACGTCGATGCGGTCGGTCTCGCGGGCGCCGAAGCCGGCGGCCTTGTAGAGGAACGCGGTCGAGCCGTAGATCGCCGGATGGTCGTCCTGCTGACCGTGTTCGATGCCGAAGTCGAGCTGGTTCTCGAACGCGACCGAGTCGGTGATGTGCAGCCGCCACGCGCCGTCGCACTCGTTCGTGCAGAACCCGGCCCGGACCTCGTGCGCGGAGTTCCCGTGGAACGGCGTCGAGTACGTGCCCGCGTTGAAGTACCAGCCGGACTCGTAGAAGTCCTCGGTCCCGGTGCCGTGGATGGCCGGCGTCCGCTCGCCGTCGGCGTACACCCGCTCGTCACCCTCGAGGTACCCGCGGGTGTTGCCGTCGGCAAGCAAACCCTCCATGGTCTGCGAGACGCCGACGAACTTCCCGCGGCCGGCCACGTCCGCGAACGTCCAGTCGCTGCCCTGGGTGGTCTCGCCGCGCTTCGAGATCGCGGTGAAGTACCCGATCTTCCCGGTCGCCAGCTCGGCCGCCTTGCTCCCGTCGCGTGCGGCGGTCACCTCGGCCTGGCCCTTCAGCGGGTACGCCGTCGGGTTCACCAGCGTCACGGTCGCGCGGGCGGCGTACGGCATCGGCCACCAGGAGGAGTACCAGCCGTTCGGGTCCATCGCGAAGAAGAGCGCGCGGACCGGGTTCTCGCCTAGGCCGGAGCCGAAGAACTCGCCGAGCGGGGCGTCGACGCGCAGCTGGCCGTCGATCGTGACCTGGACGCGGACGCCGGCGAGCAGCGTGTCGGAGGGCTTCACGCGGGCCGCGTCGGCGTCGGTCGCGGCGTACGTCATCGCGTGCTCGCCGCTCCAGTTCTGCTGGGTGATCGTGTAGTTGTGGGCCTGCTCGTCGGCGACGTGGTTGGGGCCGACGTCCAGCTTGTCGCCGGAGTCCACCCAGTAGGCGAACTCGTTGAAGTCCAGGTCGGACGAGACGAACTGGTTGGTGATCGTGATCTGCGACTTGCCCGCGGTCAGCGCGGCCGGCAGGTCGACGGTCTGGTCGTACCACTGCGCGCCCTGTGCCTTCAGCGGCGCCCACTCTCCGGCCGGTGCGCCGTCGACGAGGATCTTCGCGCGCTGGTTGCCGATCCGGAGGTCCATCCGCCGGGTCAGCCTCACGCCGGTGTTGTTCGGGTCGATCTTCATCGTGAACGAGCTGCCGCCGAGGAACGCCCGGCCGTCGTCCGCGAGGCTCTTCAGGTCCAGGCCGACGATGTCGGGCAGCTTCAGCCGGAGCGCGCTCAGCTCACCGGGACCGTACGTGTCGGCCAGTGTCACTTGCTTGCCCGGGGCAAGGTTCAGCGGGGTGGCGGTGGCCCGCGCGCCGGGCTGGGCCGGCTTCGGGTCCTTCGTGCCGGCGGCGTTCAGCAGGCTGAGGACGTCCGCGGCCTTGTCGGTCGGGTCGAACGTCCGGATGCCGTTCGCGTCCGGGAACTGGCGGTAGTCGACGTGGTAGAAGAGCGGGTTGTTCTGGGTGGTGATCCGCATCGAGGACCGGTACGGCATCGGCACCCGGATGTACACACCGCCGCTGGACTGCACGCCGTTCGCGACCAGCGGGTAGCTGAACGGGGCGCCGAGCTTGCCGTCGACGATGTCCTGCAGCGAACCGTGCAGCACCTGCTTCCCGTCCAGCTCGACCGTGATCGTCCCGGTCTTCGTCACGTTGCCGTCGTCGCGGGTGAACCAGATCGACGCGACCTCGCCGGCGCCGCTCGCCTCGGCGATCACGCAGCCGGCGGACGTCGTACGCAGGCAGGAGTAGGTGCCGTCGAAGCCGTCGTTGTTGGTGCCGTCGCGGCCGAAGCTGGAGAACTGCTTGGTGCGGACGCCGGTCTGCAGCTCGGGCAACCGGTCCAGATTCCGGTACACGTCCCAGCCGACCGGGCCGTTGTCGTTTCCCGGTGGAGCTGCCGACGCGGTGGTGGGCAAGGCCAGCAGTGCGCAGGCGATGAGGGCGATGGCACGACGGAGCATGGGCGGGTTCCTTCGTGATGGGAAATCGATTTCTGAGATGTTTACCACCGATGTTTCCCGATGAGAAGGCCTCAGGCAGACTGGACCCCGCACACAACTTCAGACTTGCGGGAGATTCGATGAGCTCTGCCAAAGCCCAGATCGGCGTCACCGGCCTCGCGGTGATGGGCCGGAACCTGGCCCGGAACCTCGCGCGCAACGGGTTCCGTGTCGCCCTGCACAACCGGTCCCAGGCGCGGACCGACTCGCTGGTCGCGGAGTTCGGCTCCGAGGGCGAGTTCGTCCCGTCCACCGACCTGGCCGGCTTCGTCGAGTCGCTGGAGCCGCCGCGCCGGGTGATCGTGATGGTCAAGGCCGGCGCCCCGACCGACGCGGTCATCGACGAACTGGTGCCGCTGCTCGACGAGGGCGACATCGTCGTCGACGCCGGCAACGCGCACTTCCTGGACACCCGGCGGCGCGAGGCCGCGCTCAAGGAGAAGGGGCTGCACTTCGTCGGCTCCGGCGTCTCCGGCGGCGAGGAGGGCGCGCTGAACGGCCCGAGCATCATGCCCGGCGGCTCCCCCGAGTCGTACGCCGCGCTCGAGCCGATGCTGACCAAGATCTCCGCCCACGTGAACGGCGAGCCGTGCTGCGTGCACGTCGGCCCGGACGGCGCCGGCCACTTCGTCAAGATGCTGCACAACGGCATCGAGTACGCCGACATGCAGCTGATCGCGGAGGCGTACGACCTGCTCCGGCACGTGCTCGGGCTGTCCCCGGCCGAGCTCGCGGACGTGTTCCGGGACTGGAACACCGGCGACCTCGAGTCGTTCCTGATCGAGATCACCGCCGAGGTGCTGAGCCAGACCGACCCGGCCACCGGCGGCCCGTTCGTGGACGTCGTCCTCGACCAGGCCGAACAGAAGGGCACCGGCCGCTGGACGGTCCAGTCCGCGCTCGACCTGGGCATCCCGGTCAGTGGCATGGCCGAGGCCGTCTTCGCCCGCTCGCTGTCGGGTGACGTCGTACGGCGGGAAGCGGCCGCCGGCGTCCTGCCCGGGCCGGGTGACGTGAAGGCCGATGTCGATCGGGACCAGTTCATCGAGGACGTGCGGCACGCGCTGTACTCGTCGAAGCTGGTCGCGTACGCGCAGGGCTTCGACGCGATCCGGGCCGCCAGCGACGAGTACGGCTGGGACATCGACCTCGGCGCGATGGCGAAGATCTGGCGCGGCGGGTGCATCATCCGGGCCCGGTTCCTGGACCGGATCAAGGAGGCGTACGACCGGAACCCGGAGCTGCCGTCGCTGCTCGTCGACGACTACTTCCGGGACGCGGTCGGCAGCGGCCAGGAGGCGTGGCGCCGGGTGGTCGCGACCGCGGCCACGGTCGGCGTACCGGCTCCCGGCTTCTCCGCGGCACTGTCGTACTACGACGGCCTGCGGGCGGAGCGCCTCCCGGCCGCGCTGATCCAGGGTCTGCGCGACTTGTTCGGCGCGCACACCTACAAGCGCATCGACCGGGAGGGCAGCTTCCACCTGGAGTGGTCGGGCGACCGTTCCGAGAGCACCCAGTAGACGACGACCGCAGCAACACACAGGAAGGCCGCAGCGCCACGGCTGGCCACGTTGAACCCGTGACCGGCCGCGACGGTGCTGAGCAACGCAGTACCGAGTGATGCACCAACCTGTTGCGACGTCATCACCATGGCGCCGGCTACCGCACTGTCGGAGCCGGCGCCGAGGGTGGCGGTGCTGTTGGCGGTCACCAGCACCCAGCCGGTCCCAAGACCGACCAGCAGGAACACGGGCATCACATGGAGCCAGTAACTGCTGTCTGGTTGCAGCCACCCCAAGAGCGCGAGCCCTGCTGCGATGGTGAGCAGGCCGGGGCAGATGAGCGCTCTTACGCTGGCTTTCGCAAGCAGCCGACTCACCGCGCGTACGCCGACCATCAGGCCGACTGTCAACGGCAGGAAGCTCAGCCCGGCCTTGATCGGTGAGTAGTGGCGGACGGTCTGCAGGTAGAACGTCAGGAAGAACAACGCGGCGAACATGCCGATGGCCAGGCTGAACACGGCCAGGTACGAGCCGCCGCGCTTGCGGTCTTGTAGGACCCTCAGTGGCAACAGCGGGTTGCTCACCCGAGCCTGCACTGCCAAGAACGCCGCCAGCAGGGCAACGCCCGCGTCTAGCGACGCGTAGGTCACCTGTGCGCCCCAGCCGTCCGACTCCGCTCGGGCGAACCCGAACACGACGGCCATCAGTCCCGCGGTCGCCAGCAGTGCACCCAGTACGTCGACACGCACTCCGCTGGTGCGTGGCGCCGGGCGGACGGCGTACAGGATGCCTGCCGCCGCCAGAACGGCGATCGGGACGTTCACGTACATGGACCACCGCCAGTCCAGGTACTGCGTGAGCACGCCGCCGGCCAGGACGCCCAGGCCCGAGGCGCTGCCCATGACCGCGCCGTAGATGCCGAACGCCTTGCCACGCTCGGCCGGCAGCGGGAACGAGGCCGCCAGCGTGGCGAGCACAGCCGGGGTCAGGAGCGCGCCGAAGACGCCCTGCAACGCTCGTCCGGCCAGGAGCATGGATCCGCTCGTGGCGGCGCCGCCCAGCGCGGAAGCGGCCGCGAAACCGGTCAGTCCGATCAGGAGCGCTCGCCGCCGGCCGATCAGGTCGCTCATCCGGCCCCCGAGCAGCAGGAACCCGCCGTACCCGAGCGCGAACAGCGTGATCACCCACTGCCGTGCCGGGTCCGACATCCCCAGGTCCTGCTGCATCGACGGCAGCGCGATGTTCACGATCGTCAGGTCGATCCCGACCATCAACTGAGCGGCCGCAACCGCCCCCAACGCCCACCACCGGCGCGTGCCGGCCTGCGTCATCAGAACATTCCGTTCGGATTCGCGGAGGCGTCCGGGACGGGCTGCATGACGTCCCAGTGCTCGACGATCCGGCCGTTCGCGTCCAGCCGGAAGATGTCGACGATCGCGGTCGCCGGCTGCCCGGGCACCCGGACGCCGCGGACGTGCGCGATCACGTGGTCGCCGTCGGCGAAGATCCGCCTGACCTCCGCCGTCAGCTCCGGGAAGTCCCGGCGGAGCGTGCCGACGAACTCCTCGAACCCCTCGATCCCGTCCGCGATCCGCGGGTTGTGCTGCACGTAGTGGTCGCCGAGCAGCTCGGCGGCGGCGTGGAAGTCCTTCTGGTTCAGGCCCACCTCGTAGAAGTCGAGGACGGTCTGCTTGTTGCGTTCGCTCATCGTCGATCCTTAAGTGAACAGCTGTAGTGCTACGACTGTAGGGCAACGTGCGTTGCAATACAATCGGATTCATGGACGGTGCGACGACGCGGAGCCGGAACCGGCGTGGGCAGGGTGAGCTGCTGCGGCGCGAGATCATCGACGCGGCGCTGCGGATGCTGAACGAGCTCGGCGACGACGAGGCACTGTCGCTGCGGGCGGTCGCCCGTGAGGTCGGGATCGCGGCAACGTCGGTCTACATCCACTTCGCCGACCGCGACGAGCTGGTGTTCTCGGCGCTCGAGCGGAGCACCGTCGACCTGCTGCGCGACCTCGAACAGGCCGAGGACAGCGCCGGCGAGGATCCGGTACGGCGGCTACGCGCGCGGCTGCTGTTCCTCGGCAGCTGGACGCGGGAGTACGCCGGGCTCTACAAGGTGCTGCACGAGAGCACCCTGAACCGGCGCATGCACCTGATCTTCAAGGAGGAGCTGTCGGTCCGCGCGATCGCCGCCGTCCAGGCGTGCATGGACGCGGGACTCGCGCCGGCGGACGACGCGGCGGCCGTGGCGCTCGACCTGCGCTCGGCGGTGCACGGAGCGGTGTCGATCCGGATCAACGAGCCGGAGGCCTCGTTGCCGCCACTGGACGAGCAGGTCGATCGCTTCCTTCGCAAGCTGGTTGGCGTGCCTGTCGAACATATGTTCTAATAGGCGTCCAGCCAGTCAGAAGGAGATCGCCGCAACGATGACTGTAGACACCTTTGCAGTAGAAGCGCCCTCGGACCTCGCCGACACTCCCGAGATTGCCGAGACTCCGGTCGAGACCCCCGTCGAAACCGCCGAGATCACCGAGGCGCCGAAGCCGAGGAAGGCTCCGGCGAAGAAGGCGGCCGGCAAGAAGACCAAGACCATCGAGCTCACGCTGACCGTCACCGGTACGGCCGACGGCGAGTGGCACGCCGAGCTCAAGCAGGGCACGACGTACCTGGCGCGTGACCTGGCCGTCGCCGCGGCCGCGGTGTCGCGGGCCGCCAAGGAGCTGCACGAGGACCTGTCGACCCCGATCGACGAGGTGATCGAGGAGGCCCGCTCGCAGCAGGCCGCCAAGGTCGCCGCGCTCGAGGCGGAGCTCGAGGCGGCCCGCAAGGCCCTCGCCGACCTGGACTGACCTCAGCACCCTCCCGACAAGAAGACTCCCCGTGGTAGTCACCTTCCCTGACCACTACGGGGGATGCTGGGTACAGGACCCGTCCGCAACTGTGTGAGGTGGTTGCGGGCGGGTTCTGGGACCACTTACCGGGCCTGGGGTGGTCAGCACGCTCCGTAGGTTCGTCTCGGGCTGGCGACGCGCTTGAGCCCGGACGTGCGGACGCGGCGTTCCTGTAGCCGCAGATCGGGGACGACTCGCAGGCGATACGCCCGAGGAGCGCCTGCACCGGGAGCGTGTTCTCGACCCACTCGGCGCGGCTCCTGGTCGCGGCCGGTCACGGCTGCTGGATCGCGTCCGCGTCCGCGGCACGCGGCGAACCTGATGCTCCTCGAGCGGACCCGTCGTACCCTCGCTCCTTGCCGACGGCAACGACTGGGGAACGGGGCATGAACACGGTGTGACCGGAACGGCACGCCGAAGTGGTGGGCAGGGCGCGGGCGGAGGCCTTACCGTAGGTGACCTGCGGGATTTGGCCGCTCCGGGGTGAGAAGGGGTCAGATGGGCACTCTCGAGGACCTGGGTTCGCTGCTGCTGGTGCGCGGCGCCGACGAGCTCGACCATGCGGGCGGCACGCTGTACGTGCACCTGCACCGGGTTGCCAAGCGCCTCGGGTCGCTCGGCGCCTCCGACACGCTGGCGCTGGCCGGGCTGGCGCACGCGGCGTACGGCACCGACGGCTACCCGACACACCTGTTCGACTGGCAGACCGAGCGGCCGGTGCTGGAGTCCGTGATCGGCCCGGAGGCCGAGGCGATCGTCTATCGGTACGGCGCCTGCGACCGGGAGACGACCTGGCGGGACCTCGCCGAGCACCGCACGGTCACCGACCGTTTCACCGGCACGTCGGAGGAGCTCGGCGCCGCGGACCTGCGGGACTTCGTCGACCTGACCATCGTCAACGAGCTCGACGTCCTCGACAACGACGCGAAACGCGCCGTGACGCTGCGCCCCTTCCTCCAGGAACAACTCCCCCGCTGGCAGTCCCTGGCCTCCCCCACGGTATTCGCCGAGGCCGGACGGATCGTGCACCTGTAACACTGGGGCGGTGAAACGGTTCCTGTGGCGGGGGTTTCTGGGACTCCTGGGGCTCTGGCTGATCGTCACCGTCGCGTCGTTCGGCTACAACTTCGCCACCAACGGAACGGCCGCGCCTCCGCCTGGGCTGAAGTACGTCGAGGCCGGCGGCATCAACACCCGGTACGAGACCTGGGGTACGTCGGGCTCGCCCGTGGTGCTCGTCCACGGTGCCGCGGAGTCCGTCGACACGTGGTCACGACTGGTGCCGCTGCTCGCGAAGACCCACCGCGTGTACGCGTACGACATCACCGGCTACGGGTACTCCGAGCGCAAGGCGCCGTACACGATCGAGCATCTCGCGGGGCAGCTGCTCGGGTTCCTGGACGCGATGCACCTCGGCGGGCCCGGTGAGCCGCGGCCGATCCTGGTCGGGCACTCGCTCGGCGCCGGGGTCGCGGCCGAGGCGACGCTGGAGGCGCCGGGCCGGGTCGGCGGGATCATGTTCCTGGACGGCGACGGCCTGCCGCTGCCGGGCGGGAAGGCAGGACCGCCACGCTGGCTGATCATCCCGCCGTACCGGACGTCGCTCTTCCGGCTGGTGCTCGACCAGGGCTGGCTGTTGCAGAAGATCTACAACAGCGTCTGCTCCCCGAACTGCCCGCGGATGGACGTCGACGAGTGGACCCGTCCGTTCCGGCAGCCCGGTGCCGAGCAGGCCGTCTGGCAGATGACCGCGAACGGGATCCCCGCGGTCGCGCCCGACCGGCTGGCCAAGCTGAAGGACCTGAAGCTCCCCAAGTCGGTGGTGTTCGGCGCGAACGACACCAACGGCGGCAACGCGGCCGAGACCGCGACCCGGATCGGCGCACCCGCCCCGACGCTGATCCCGAACGCGAACCATCTGACGCCGATTTCCGACCCGGAACAGGTCGCGGCGGCGATCGACGCACTTCGCTGACGGCAGATTCCTGGAAATCCCGGCGCTGCCGACGGATGATCGGGACATGGCCCGATACGAAGTGGTGGCGCGTGCGAAGCCTGATCGGCGACTCTCCAACGCCGACTACGTCAACCTGGCCCTGCACTCCTGGTCGCTGGACAAGGGGATGCGGTTCCAGCGGATCGAGGACCTGCCGGACGGCTCGATCGCGATCGTCCTGCAGCAGAAGCTGTCGCCGCGCAAGCACGACGCGGCCTGCGCGATGGCGAACCGCAGCCTCGCCCAGCTCGGCATCCCGGCCGGCCAGGTCCAGCGGATCGACCTGGTCCGGATGACCCGCAAGGGCGGCCGGGAGCTGGTCCGCTCCTGGGCCGGCCCGAACAACCCACCCGGCCCGGGCACCGCCGGCGACCGCGAGCCGCGCCGGCCGAAGCCGACGCCGCCGCACCTGCAGGAGCACCGGCCGCTCACAGACTGAAGACCTCGAACCGCGCCGCGTACTTCGTGCCGAGCAGCGTGCCGGCCGGACGCGCGGCGCCTTCGAGGAACTCCTCCGGATCGAAGGTCTGGTCGAGCCCGTCGATGTAAGCCCGGTGCGCCTCGAGCGACCGCAGCCCGAGGTCGAACGTCGCGGTCGTGTCCACCCCGTGCCGCGCGTCGGGCGAGCCGGCCGCCCAGACCTGCCGTACGCCGCCCCACTTCTCGCCGGCGTCCGGGAAGATCCACCGGTTCGCGGCGTCCCGGGCCGCGTCCAGCGTCGCCCGGCCGGTGGTGATGTGGTCGGCCTGGTTCAGCACCGCGTCGCCGTCCCAGGTGTCGCGGAAGTTGTTCGTGATGACGATCTCCGGCTGGTGCCGGCGGATCGCCGCGGTGATCACGCGGCGGAGCGCGACGCCGTACTCGAGGGTGCCGTCCGGCTGTCCGAGGAACTCGACCGCGGACACCCCGACGATCCGGGACGACTCGAGCTGCTCGGCCTCCCGGAGCGGGCCGCACTCGGCCGGGTCGACGCCGTCGATGCCGGCCTCGCCCGAGGTGAGCAGGCTGTACACGACCTGCTTGCCCTGCTGGGTCCAGCGCGCGATCGCCGCCGCGAACCCCCACTCCAGGTCGTCCGGGTGCGCGACGACCGCGAGCGCCTGCTGCCAATCCTCGACCACCGGTGCGAGCTCCATGCCCGCAGGTTAAGCGCCGAAGACCTGCCTCGTGTAGGCGTTCTCGAAGACCCGGTTCGGGTCGAGGCGGTCGCGGACGGCGAGGAAGTCGTCGAAGTGCGGGTACCGGGCGCGCAGGTCGTCGGCGGTGAGCGTGTGCAGCTTGCCCCAGTGCGGGCGGCCGCCGTAGTCGGCGACGATGTTCTCGAAGGCCTTGAAGTACGGGTCGTGCGGCAGCCGGTGGTACTGGTGGATGGCGATGTACGCCGTCGCCCGGCCGGACGCGGTGGACAGCCAGATGTCGTCCGGCGCCGCCACCCGGACCTCGATCGGGAACGGGATCCGCTCGCCGGACGCGTCGATCCAGTCCCGCAGACGGCGCAGCACCTCGACCACGTGCTCCCGCGGTACGGCGTACTCCGACTCGCGGAACACCACGTTCCGCTCGGAACAGAACACCTTGTACGACGCGTCGACGTACTCCCGGGCGGACAGGGCGCGGGACGCGAGCTGGTTGATCCGCGGCACCGTCGCGGGCCGCCGTACCGCGAGCCGGTTGGTCAGCTCGAAGACCTTGTTGGACAGCAGTTCGTCGTCGACCCAGCCGCGGACCCGGCCGACCGGCGCCGCCGCGACGTCCGCGCCGACCCGGTTGTTCCGCTTGGTGAGCGCGATCTCCGTGTGCGGGAACCAGTAGAACTCGAAGTGATCGTTGCCGTCGGCAAATTCGTCGAACCCGTCGAGTACGTCGGCCAGCGGCAGCGGCATCTCCTGGGCGCGGAGCAGGAACGCGGGCACGCACTGCAGGGTCAGCGCGCTGATCACGCCGAGCGCGCCGACCGAGATCCGGGCCGCCGCGAACACGTCCGGGTGCTCCTCGGCCGAGCAGTGCAGGACCGAGCCGTCCGCGGTGACCAGGTCGAGCCCCACGATCTGGGTGGCCAGGCCGCCGAGCCGCGCGCCGGTTCCGTGGGTGCCGGTGGAGACCGCGCCGGAGATGGTCTGCTTGTCGATGTCGCCGAGGTTTGCCATCGCCAGGTCGAACGCGGCCAGGCCGGCGTTGAGCTTGCGCAGACCGGTACCGGCGCCGACCGTGACGCGGCCGGAGGACTGATCCGCGTGCAGGATCGAGGACAGGCCGTCCAGCTGGATCATCACCTGCTCCGGCACCGAACACCCGGTGAACGAGTGCCCGGAGCCGATCGCCTTCAGCTTCTTGCCCTGTTCGGCCGCGGTCTTCACGGCCGCCGCGAGCTCGTCGACCGATCCGGGGCGCAGGGTCTCGATGCCGGTCGCCGACTCGGTGCCGGACCAGTTCCGCCAGGTGCTCATCCGAAGTTCTTCCCCTCGCCCCGGTAGGTCTTCAGCTCTTGGACGTCCTCGCCCTCGACGGCATGCACGACGTCGAACCGCTCCAGCATCTCGCCTGCCTTCGCGTAGCGCATCCACACCCGGTCGCCGATCCGCAGCCGGTCGGCCTCCGCGCCCTGCACGGGGGTCTGCACCTCGCCGGCTCCCTCGGTGCCGAGCAGCTTCAATCCGGCCGGCGCGGCGGGCGACGGCAGCCGGGACTTCTTGGCGGGGCCGGAGGCGACATACCCGCCGCCGAAGAGGGTGGCGATCCGCGGCGCGGGCCGGCGGACGACGTCCAGCGCGTACGCCATCGCGTGCTCGGGCTGGAAGACGTCGTACTTGTCGAACAGGGTCGGGCCGTACAGGCCGGAGCCGGCGGTGACCTCGGTGACGACCGGGTCGGCGCTGCTGATCTCCAGGCTGCCGGTACCGCCGCTGTTCACGATCCGCAGCGGCGCGACCTGCTTGACCGCGTCGACGACCGCGCCGCGCCGGTCGGCGAGTTCGGCGGCCGAGCGGCGCTTCACCCAGCGGACGGCCGGTGAGGTGTCCGGCAGCCCGGCGATCTGCGCCTCGTAGAACATCACGCCGGTCAGCTCGAACCGGTCGTCGGCGGCGACGGTCCGGGCCAGCGTCGCGACCTCGGCCGGGGTCCGCAGCGGCGACCGGCGGACGCCGAGGTGCTGGCCGAAGATCCGCAGCGAGGCGTCGACGTCCAGGCAGACCTGGAGCCGGGCGGTGCCGGTCGCGGTCGCCCGGAGATAGCCAAGGTGCTCGGGCGAGTCGATCATCAGCGTGATCCGGGCCGCCGACTCGGGGTCCTCGGAGAGCTCGCGGAGCGCCGTCCGGTGCGTGGTCGGGTATCCGAGCAGGATGTCATCGACGCCGTTCCGGGCCAGCCAGAGCGCCTCAGGCAGCGCGTAGCTCATCACACCGTGGAACCCGGGCCGCTCCAGCGCGGCGGCGATCAGCGGACGGCAGCGGACCGACTTCGAGGCGATCCGGATCGGCGTCCCGGCGGCCCGGCGGACCAGGTCGTCGGCGTTCCGGCCGAACGCGGCCAGGTCGATCACGGCGTACGGCGCGTCGAGCCGCGCGGTCAGGCGGGCATACCGGTCGAAGTCACCCATAACCGGAGTGTAGGTCACGAAATACTGAAAGGTAATACATCTTTGATCACTGACCAGGGATTCTCACGGGCGCGACCCGTGGCGGTCCCGGGCGAGGGTGAGTACGAACCCACTCGGAAAGGTCTCTGATGAACATCAGCCGTCGCACCCTCCTCAAGACCACCGGCGCTGCCGCCGTGGTGACCCCGCTGCTCGGCAGCGCCGCGCCCGTCCACCCGTTCGGGCCGGTCCGGCAGCTCGACGCCGGCGTCCTGAACGTCGGCTACGTCGAACTCGGCCCGTCGACCGGCACCCCGGTCCTCCTGCTGCACGGCTTCCCGTACGACATCCACAGCTTCGAAGAGGTCGCCCCGCTGCTCGCCCGCCGCGGCTACCGCGTCGTCGTCCCGTACCTCCGCGGCCACGGCAGTACGACGTTCCGCTCGGCCTCGACGCCCCGGAACGTGGACCAGGCCGCGTTCGCGCTCGACATCCTCGCGCTGATGGACGCCCTGCACATCCGGCGCGCCGTACTCGCCGGCTTCGACTGGGGCTCGCGGACCGCGGACATCATCGCGGCGCTGTGGCCGGAGCGGGTGCAGGCACTGGTATCGGTCACCGGGTACCTGATCACCAACCTGGAGTTCAACAAGCAGCCGCTGCCGCCCGCGTCCGAGAACGCCTGGTGGTACCAGTACTACTTCGCCACCGAGCGCGGCGTTCAGGGGCTGCACGAGTACAAACGCGAGCTCGGCGAATTCATCTGGAAGTTCAACTCGCCGACCTGGAAGTACGACGCGGCGACGTACGCCCGGACCGCGGCGGCGTTCGGCAACCCGGACTACGAGGCGATCGTGATCGGGAACTACCGGTGGCGGCAGAGCCTGATCCCGGCCGAACCGGAGTACGCCGAGCTCGAGTCCGTGCTGCAGAAGACGCCGAAGATCGCGGTGCCGACGATCACGATCGACGGGAAGTACGACCCGTTCACGCCGGCCGGGAACGGGTCGTCGTACCGGGACCACTTCGTCGGGCGGTACGAGCACCGGACGTTCGACGTCGGGCACAACGTGCCGCAGGAGGCGCCAGGGGAGTTCGCCCGGGCGGTGATGGACGCTAGTCGATGACGGCTTCCAAAGCGGCTGCTGCCGTGTGGGCCCAGTCGGACTGCTGGGTTGCGGTTGCTGAGGTGGTTGCCAGGAGGGCTACTGTCGCGCCCTTCAGGACGGACACGTCGACATAGGACTCCGCTGCAGCGTACGACCGTACTGCGGTCGCGGCTGTGGTGGTGGCCCAGAGCTGCTGGACGGAGAGGTCGCCGCCTTGGCCGCACGCTTGCATGCGGGTTTGGTAGCCCCTGTAGTAGGCGCCCGCACTGGTTGCATCTTTGAAGCGGAGGATCAGGGCTGTGGCCGGGAGGGCGTTGTTAGTGCGGTAACTGCCGGTCAGGGCATAGGCGGGGACCGGTAGGGAGCCGTTGACCGGTTGGCCGGAGCAGCCGGATGGTAGGGCTTCGTACGAGGCCTGGTGTGGGTCACGGCGGCGGGTCCAGGTGTTGTTGCCGATAAAGCCGGCCTCTGCGCCGCCCGGGTCGGCGTAGGTCTTCCAACCGGTGCCCAGCTTGTCCGGTGCTGGGAGGTTGTCGGCGGTGAGCGGGCCGGCGTTGGGCGGCGGCGGAGCTGTCGCCTGTTCCGGGAGCTGTGGCGGGACGGCTGCGTCCGTTGGCTCGTCGGTGGGCAGCGTGTTGGTCGGGACAGGCACCGTGCCGCTGACCGTACTCGGGATCGCCTGTGACGGAGTCGCCTGTGACGGAGTCGGCTGCACAGCAACGGGTTTGGAGCTGCAACCCGTCAGCACGAGCGTGAGCGCACCCGCGGCTACCAGGGCCTTCATTTCGGCTCGAAGTGCTGGTAGTCGGGCTTGGCCCAGCCGGCGCCCCAGAAGTAGCCCTGGCCGATCAGCGCCTTCGTTGCCACGCTGTTCGCGAACAGCATGCCCGGCCGCACCACCGCCCGGTTGCGGTACGCGAGCCCGTTCGACGGGTACCAGACGCCGTTCGCGGCCAGGTACGGGTTCTCGACGGTGTTGATGTCGATCGCCCAGCCGTACGAGTGCGGCGACAGCGAGTACGGATCACCCGTGACCCGGCGGCAGTTGAACGCCGACGTGTTGTCGGCCGCCATCGACCGGACGTCGTTGCCGCCGTACACGTCCACCCGGCGCATCTGCCGGATCGGGAACTTCGCCGCGAACGTCGACGTCCAGACCGTGATCATCTTCGCGACCGCGGCGTCCCGGAGGATCAGCTCGCCGCGGTGCACGCGGCCGTCGAAGCCCCAGTAGTTCAGCTGCAGCAGACGCAGCGACGACGGCGTCACGGGGCAGCCGGCCCGGTACGTGTTCGGCACCATCGCCGCGGAGACGGCGTACACCTTGGGGTTGAGGGCCGCCTTGACCACGATCTTCGCGAGCGGGGAGTACTCCATCGCGGCCTGGGTGACGCCGCGGGTGACGACGCGGACGGTGCGGGTGGACGGCAGGTCGTCCGGGACCCGGAGCCGGAAGTTGCCCTTGGCATCCATTGTCGCGATGTTCAGGAGTTGCCACTTGCCGCTGCCGAGGTACTGCTGGAGCGCGAGTTCCTTGCCCGGTTCGGCCGGGACGAGCTTCCCGGTCACCGAGACACCGGTGAGGGTCGCGTACCAGGCCGCCGGGGTGTTGAGGACGATCTTGCGGTCCTGGATCGGGACGGTCCGGTAGTCGGAGATCGCGAGCGCCGTCTCGGCCTTGACGCCGATCATCGTCCGGAACGCCCAGGAGCCGGTGGCGGCGGAGACGTAGCTGAACCGGTAGGCACCGCCGGTCGTCGTGCGGGTCGAGCCGCGGAGCACCCAGGCGCCGGGGACGCGCTGCCAGAGCGTGACGTACGAGCCCGTGATCGGCTTGCTGATCTTGCCGGTGAAGACGGTCGGCTTGTCCTCCCAGGACGCGGCCGGCTGGTCCAGCGTGATCGACCATTCCGGCGTCGGCGTCGGCGTGACGGCCGCGGGGGTTGGCGTTGGAGACGGTGTTGCTGTTGGCGTTGGCGTTGGCGTTGCGGTTGGCGTTGGTGTTGGTGTCGGCGTTGGTGTGACACCGGCCAGCAGTACCGCCACGACCCCGAGCAGATGCAAACGCATGCGCCCTCCCCTCCCTTGACATCACCTACCCCTGTTAGAGGCGGTCACACCAGGAAGACGTCACACGGAACCGCGAAGTTTTCTATTCCGAGAGCCGTTTCACCGCCGCGTCGACCCGCTCGTCGGTCCCGGTGAGCGCCACCCGCACGTGCCGCTCCCCCGCAGCCCCGTAGAACGCGCCCGGCGCGACCAGGATCCCCTTGTCCGCGAGCGCCCCGACCGACCCGTACGCGTCGTACGACGGATGCGACGCCCACAGGTACAACCCGCCGTTCGACAGCGTGATCTCCCAGCCCGCCTCGGTCAGGGCGTCCCGCAGTACCGCACGGCGACGCAGGTACCGGGCGCGCTGCTCCTCCACGTGCGCGTCGTCCGCGAACGCCGCCGCCATCGCGGCCTGGATCGGGGACGGCACCATCAGCCCGGCGTGCTTCCGGACGGCGAGCAGCTCGGCCACGACCGTCGGGTCACCGGCGACGAAGCCGCCGCGGTACCCGGCCAGGTTGGACCGCTTCGAGAGCGAGTGCACCGCCAGCAGGTTGTCGTGGCTGCCGCCGGACACGTCCGGATGCAGCACGGACACCGGCTTCTCGTCCCAGCCGAACTCGGTGTAGCACTCGTCGCTGACCAGCAGGACGTCGTTCGCCCGCGCCCACTCGACCGCGCGCCGCAGGTCCGCCGCCGGGGTGATCTCACCGGACGGGTTGCGCGGCGAGTTCAGGTACGCGACCCGCACCGGCCCGTCGTACGCCGCCGGGTCCGCGACCGGCACGCTGGTCGCCCGGGCGAGCGCGGCACCGGCCTCGTACGTCGGGTAGGCCAGGTCCGGGATCAGGACCGTGTCGCCGGCGCCGATGCCGAGCAGCGTCGGCAGCATCATGATCAGCTCCTTGGTGCCGATCACGGGCAGCACGCCGCTCGTCGGGTCGACCCCGGTGACGCCGAGCCGCCGCTCCATCCAGTCCACCGCGGCCTGCCGCGCCGCCGGCGTACCGATCGTCGTCGGGTACGACGGGGCGTCCGCCGCGTCGGCCAGCGCCTGCTTCACCAGGTCCGGCACCGGGTCCACCGGGCTGCCCACGGACAGGTCCACGATCCCGTCCGGATGCGCGGCCGCCTTCTGCTGGTAGGGGGCGAGCTTGTCCCACGGGAAGTCGGGCAGGCGGCTGGAGGTCTCGAAGATCACCGGCTCAGTCTAGGCTTACCCCTCTGGGCCAAGGGGGGTCGGATGACGTACGACGTAGCCGTGGTGGGCGCCGGAGCGATGGGATCCGCTGCCGCCTGGGCGCTGGCCGCCGAGGGCCGCGAGGTCGTCGTACTGGAGCAGTTCACCCTGGGGCACGAGCGGGGCGGGTCCCACGGCGCGACCAGGTTGTACCGGGCCGCCGTTGACGACGCCGAGATTGCTGAGCTGACAGAACGCGCCAGGCCGTTGTGGCGGCAGCTGGAAGCGGAGTCCGGCGAGACCCTGCTCGAGGAAACAGGTGGGATCGACCACGGCGTCGGTGAAGACATGGTGGAGGTCTTCCGGTCGTTGCATGGGGCAACCGGGACGGTGCTGTCGGCGGCGGAAGCGGCAGAACGGTGGCCTGGGTTCCGTTTTGAGACGCCTGTGCTCTTCCAGCCCGGTTCTGGGCGCTTGTACGCCGAGAGGGCAGTTCACGCGCTACAGGTCGTGGCCGGTCGCACGGGCGTCGAGTTCCGCGTGCAGTCGCCAGTACGGGCGCTACGGACCCGTGACGGTCTGGTCGAGCTCGACGTACCAGGTGGTGCTGTGCGGGCGCGGCACGTGGTGGTGACGGCCGGACCCTGGACCCCCAAGCTGGTGCAAGGGCTGGTGTCGTTGCCGCCGTTCACGGTCACACAGGAACAGCCACGCTTCTTCGCGCCACGGTCGGCCGGGTTGGAGTGGCCGAGCTTCGTACACCACGGGCCGACCAGCTACGGCCTCTACGAGCCAGGGTCCGGCGTGAAGGTCGGGCTGCACGCAACAGGCCCTGTGGTGGATCCCGACACCCGTGACTTCCAGCCGGAGCCTGTGCGGGACGAACAGCTGCTCCGGTACGTCGAAGAGTGGTACCCAGGGCTCGACGCGACCCGTTCCACGCCGATCAGTTGCCTGTACGACAACACGCCCACGGCGGACTTCGTGATCGACCGCGCCGGGCCGGTCACGGTGGCCGCCGGGTTCTCCGGCCAGGGCTTCAAGTTCGTGCCGCTGGTCGGGCAGTTCGTCCGTGACCTGGTGACCGGTGGCCGCGAGACCCCGGCCCGGTTCGGCTTTCAGAGATAGAGGCCGGTCTGGCCGTCCTCGAGGCGGCCGGCCGCGACCGCGTGCAGGTCGCGCTCGCGCAGCAGCACGTAGTCGTCGCCGCGGACCTCCACCTCGGCCCGGTCCTCCGGGTCGAACAGCACCCGGTCGCCGACCTCCACGGTGCGCACGTTGGCGCCGACCGCGACCACCTTCGCCCAGGCGAGGCGGCGGCCCATCTGGGCGGTGGCGGGGATCAGGATGCCCGCCGACGACTTGCGCTCGCCCTCCTGCTCGAGGGAGACCAGGACCCGGTCGTGCAGCATCCGGATCGGCAGCTTGTCGTCGGAGAGCCGCTTGCGAGGAGTCACCGGCGGCCCACCAGCCGGCGGATCACCAGCAGGACGCCGACCACGCCGACGACCGCACCGGCGACCGCGACGATCTTCTGGGTGCGCAGCTGCCCGTCCTCGTCGAAGACCTGCGACTTGGCCTGCTCGACCTGACGCTCGAGCACGGCCTTCGGGTTCGCCCGGTCGACCAGCTCGTCCACGGTGGAGGCCAGGCGCTCCCGGGTGGCGGCGATGTCCGCCTCGATCTGCTCGGCGGTCCGAGCCTTCGTGTCCGACACGTGTCGGCTCCCTTCCGTCGGCGGGGCATGCCCCGATCTGCCCCTGGTCACACCCATCCTCGCAGGTCAGCTCCGCAAGTCCACGACCACCTTGATGTCTGTCGCTTCCCGGACGAGCGCTTTCGGCCATTCGGACAGCGGTACGGTCCGGGTGACCAGCCGCTCCAGCCAGGACCTGTCGGCTCTGGTCAGCACGTCCACAGCGTCCGCGTAGTGCCTCTTGCCGGCGTTGACCGTGCCTACGAGGGCGGCGTTCCGCACGACCAGCTGCCGTACGAGCGCGTCCAGCTGTACGTCGACAGTCGCGGGGCCAGGGTGGATCCCAGCGAGGCACATGACGCCTGCAGGTGGCAGGAGCGCTGCACAGTCGTACACGAGCTGCCCGACACCCGTTGCCTCGATCACCACATCCGGTACGACGTCCAGCTGCTGCAGATCCGTCAGGTACGTCGCGCCGAGCTCTCGTACCAGCTCCGGCTTGGGCCCGTCGTCGACCCGATCCAGCACGTGTACGTCGTACCCGCGCTGCCGTGCGATCAAAGCGGCCAGTAGGCCGATCGGCCCGGCGCCCGTGACCAGCACGTGCTGCGGTGCGTACCAAGAGCGCTGCCCTACCCGATCCACCTGCTCCCACGCCTTCGTGAGGATGCTGGCCGGCTCCACGAGTACGCCGAGGTTCCCGAGCGCGGCAGGCACCGGTACGGCGAAGTACGGGTCGACCCGCCAGCGCTCGGCGCCGTACCCGTCCATGTCCTTGATACCCCGCTCGGTGTACTTCCCGTTGCGGCAGAAATCCCACTCGCCCCGCGCGCACGCGGGGCAGGGCTCCGGGTCAGGCCGGCGTACCACTCCCGCCACCAGGTCCCCGGTGGCGAAGCCCGAGCCCGCGGGCGCTTCCAGCACCCGTCCGAGCGACTCGTGCCCGATGACGAGCCGGTCCGTCCCGGGCCGGCCGCTGCCGAACGCCCCGGTCACCAGCTCGAGGTCGGTCCCGCAGATGCCTGTCAGCAGGCCTTCCACCAGGATCGACCCGTCGACCACCGGCGGCTCCGGTACGTCGCCCACTGCCGCCGAGTCGCTCTTGCCCGGCGTGACTGTCATGGCCCGCATCGCCTCAGGCTAACCGCACGTACCATGGCGGCAGTCGATCCGTACCCGTGGGAGGGACCTCATGTCCGAACGTCTGTCCGTCGGCGACACCGCACCCGACTTCACGCTGCCCGATGCCGACGGCAACGACGTGGCGCTCGCGGACCTGCGCGGCAAGAACGTGATCGTCTACTTCTACCCGGCCGCAATGACCCCGGGCTGCACCAAGCAGGCCTGCGACTTCCGCGACTCGCTCGACTCCCTGCAGGCCGCCGGGTACGCGGTGCTCGGCATCTCCCCCGACAAGCCGGCCAAGCTGGCGAAGTTCCGCGAGCGCGACGCGGTGACGTTCCCGCTGCTCAGCGACCCGGACAAGGAGGTGCTGACGGCGTACGGCGCGTTCGGCGAGAAGACCATGTACGGGAAGAAGGTGACCGGGGTGATCCGGTCCACGTTCGTCGTCGACCCGGACGGGAAGATCGCGGTCGCGCAGTACAACGTGAAGGCCACCGGGCACGTCGCCAAACTCCGCCGCGACCTGGGGTTGTAGGAAACTTTCGACCGTTTCACGGCCGTGGTCCATGGAACGGTCGTTTGAGCAAACTGCCACTGTGATTTGGATCACAGACGGATCTCAGCGGACCGCAGCAGAGTCGGCACACAGGGTGAGTTTTACAGCGTTCCTGTGAAAGAGCCGTACTCCGGAGACGGTTCCGGTTCGGCGACGGGTGTGTCACGACAGTTCCCGCCGCCACCGTGACGTGCGGAAATTCGGTAATCTGCGCGCGCAGTCAGCCTCTGGCAGCATCTGGGAGGGAGGGACGTGCCGCGATGGGAAAACACTCCTCTGCGGTGACGGGACGTAACAGCAACCGCCGTACGGTGTACCTCACCGCGGTCGGGCTGCTCGTGTTGTCACTCGGTGCGGTCTTCGTGGTCCGGTCCTTCGGTGCCGGCTCCGGGACCGACGGCCTGCTCGGCGGCGGGAAGGCCTGTTCCGACCCGACCCAGATCCGGCTGTCCACCACGCCGGAGATGCAGGGCCCGCTCGAGGCCGCTGCCAAGTCGCTGTCCTCGAAGGGCGGCAAGGACGGCAACGCCTGCTACCAGGTCACGATCACCGCGGTGCCGTCGTCGACGGTCGCCCGGGACGTCGCGCACGGCAGCGACAGCCGGCCGGACCTCTGGGTGCCGGACTCCTCGCTGTGGGTCTCGCAGGCCGACGACGGGCAGAGCGTCCCGAGCATCGCGATCCCCTCGATCGCCGCCTCACCGCTGGTGCTGGTCGGCCGGGACGCGAACTTCGCCGACACCTCCAGCTGGCTGCGGCTGCTCGGCGCCACCGAACCGGCGCTGCTCGATCCGCTGAACACTTCGCCGGGCGCGCTCACGCTGCTCGCGGTGCAGTCCGAGCGGCAGAAGACTTCGGCGTCGGACACCCAGGTGTCGCAGGTCGTCGTACCGCTGGCACAGAAGCTCGGCTCGATGGCCAAGCCGTACACGGACGTGAACGCGCTGTTCGGCCGGGCGGACCAGGACGGCAGCAAGACCGTCGTACCGGCGTCCGAGCAGAGCTTCGTGAAGTACCAGGAGGCGCACCCGGACGCCCAGCTGAAGGCGATCCTGCCTGCCACGGGCACGCTGACGCTGGACTACCCGATCGTCGTCACCGCGAAGTCCGACAGCCAGCAGGCGGGCGACGCCGCGCAGGCGCTGGCCACCGAACTGCTGACCGACTCGGCTGCGCAGGCCCGCGACCAGGCCGGCTTCCGCGACACCACGCTCAGCCCGCTGAGCGGCGGCCGCGGCGTCGGCGACGTCACCCAGCTGACCAAGCCGACCAGCTCCGCGATCGAGACCACGCTGCAGAACTGGACCCGGCTGTCGCTGTCCACGCACTCGCTGGCCGTCATCGACGTCTCCGGCTCGATGGCCGAGAAGGTCGGCAACAAGACCCGCTGGCAGCTCACCGTCGAGGCGGCGTCGAGCGGCCTGAACCTGTTCCCGGACAGCGCCGAGCTCGGCCTCTGGACGTTCTCGACCAAGATCGGCTCGGACAACGCCGACTACAAGCCGCTGGTGCCGATCGCGCCGCTGACCAAGGCCCAGCGCGCGACCATCGTCAGCCAGCTGACCAGCCAGAAGCCGATCATCGGCGGCGGCACCGGCCTGTTCGACACCGCGATCGCGGCCGTCCGCCAGGTCCGCCAGACGTACAAGTCGAGCGCCGTCAACACGATCCTGCTGTTCACCGACGGCAAGAACGACGACCCCGGCAGCCCGACCCTGGCCCAGGCCGTCCAGACCCTCCAGGGCCTCCAGGACCCGTCCCGTCCCGTCCGCATCATCGCCCTCGGTATGGGCCCCGAAGCGAACGCGAACGAGCTCACCGCCCTCGCCCAGGCCACCGGCGGCCAGGCGTACGTCGCGAAGAACCCCAGCGACCTGAAGAGCGTCTTCATCGACGCCCTCCAGAGCCGCTGACCCGGCAGCCTCCCCTAGGATGTACGTCCAGGGGAGGCGCCACGCCTCCTCAGCCAGAGTGGTGGAACGGCAGACACACCGGCTTTAGGTGCCGGCGCCCCCGGGCGTGCGGGTTCAACTCCCGCCTCTGGCACAACTCAACTCAGTTCGGCCAGCAGCGCGACGACGCGGCTCCGGATCTCGTCGCGCACCTGGCGGACCACCTCGATGGGCTGACCGGCGGGGTCGGTCAGCTTCCAGTCCTCGTACCGCTTGCCCGGGTAGAACGGACAGGCATCGCCGCAGCCCATCGTGACGACCACATCGCTGTCCTGCACGACGTCCGCTTCGAGCAGCCGGGGTACGGCCTGGGTGATGTCGATCCCCACCTCACGCATGGCCTCGACCGCCACGGGGTTGAGCTGACCGGCGGGTTCGGAACCTGCGGACCGTACGTCGACCGCGTCACCGGCAAGGTGGCGCAGCCAGCCCGCGGCCATCTGCGAGCGCCCGGCGTTGTGGACACAGACGAAGAGGACGCTGGGTTTGCTCATGAGGGTGCTCCCGCTGTGGTTTCGGTCTTAGGTACGACGACCTCGGGGTGAAGGACCACGACCAGGGCGACGCCGATCGTTGCGCCGACGAACTGGAACGCGACGAAGCCGGGGACCGAGCTGGGCGCGATGCCGGCGAACGTGTCGGTGAAGGCCCGGCCGATCGTCACGGCGGGGTTGGCGAACGAGGTGGATGAGGTGAACCAGTACGCCGCACCGATGTAGCCGCCGACGGCGATCGGCACGCTCGCGGCGCGGCCGGTGCTGGTGAGCGTGAAGATCAGCAGGACGAGTCCGGCGGTGGCGACGGTCTCGCCGAGGTACAGGTGCCCGGCGGAGCGGTGGGTGGTCGACCAGGACACGGCGGTTTCGCCGTACATCAAGTTCGCCAGGACCGCCCCGGCGATGCCGCCGACGATCTGGGCGGAGAGATAGGCGGCCACCTCCGATGCGGTGCGGCCGGTACCGGTACGCCGGCCGAGCCACCAGTCCGCGAGGGTGACGACGGGGTTGAAGTGCGCGCCGGAGACCGGGCCGAAGATGAGGATCAGCACGGCCAGCCCGAGCGCGGTCGCGAACGAGTTCTCCAGCAACTGGAGGCCGATGTCACCGGGCGAAAGCTTGGCGGCGGCGATTCCGGAGCCGACCACGACGGTGACCAGCAGGCCGGTACCGAGTGCCTCGGCGAGCACCTTGCGCCATGCGGGCGCGGTCATCGCTTGCTCCCGGTGGAGTCGGACACGGCGGGAGCCAACCGGTCGATCCGGTCGGCGATCTCGACGTACGCCGCCTCGAAAGCCGCGTCGGTATCCACCGCCGCGGGGTCCGGGATCGACCAGTGCAAGCGGGCCCGTCGGTCGGCGGCGAGGTGTTCGTGGGCGTTGTCGCAGACCGCGATCAGCAGGTCGGTTCGGCGTACGACGTCCTGCAGGCGCGACGTACGCCAACCGGCCGGATCGAGGCCGTGCCGACGGGCAACCTTCGATGCGCGCGGGTGTACCCGGTCCGCGGGTTCGGTGCCGGCCGAGACCGCGGGGACCTGGCTGCGGCGGGACCAGATCGCCTGGGCGAGCTGGGAGCGCGCCGAGTTCTGGGTGCACACGAACACGACCCGCTTCGCCGCGAGCAGGTGAGGTGTGGTGATGGCCGCCAGGGCTTCGGGCTCGAGGCGCACGTACGTACGTCGCCTGTCACCCTCGGAACGGGTCCGTACGACGAGACCGGCATCCTCGAGCACCTTCAGGTGATGAGCGACCAGGTTGGTCGGAAGATCCAACGCAACACCGAGTTCACCGGGAGCAGCGTCACCGGCCACCAGCCTGTCCACAACCGCGAGACGCACCGGATCACCGAGCGCAGCGTGAATCCGGGCCCGCTCAGTCAGCGTAAATCGCTCAACATCCATTGACTCAATAATCACTGAGCCAACCAATCCCGTCAAACACAGGCGCCACAGAGGCCCCCCTCGCGCCGGCCAGAGCAGCCGCCACCCCCTCGCCAGACCGAGCAGCCGTCACGCCTTCGCCAGGCCGAGCGCCCGTCACGCCCTTCGCCAGGCACAGCAGCCGTCACCCTCCTCTCGACGGGCGGAGCAGTTGTCGCGCCCCCGTTGCCGGGCCTGACAGGTCAGCGGTCATGACGGCCGGAGGTTCGGACAGGTCAGCGGTTGGTAGCAGGCTCCGGCACGGCCAGCAGACCTGCCACCCAGCGCAACTTCTCCGGCACCGACCAGTAGTAGACCCAGGTGCCGCGGCGCTCACAGTCGACCAGTCCAGCCGCACGAAGCACCTTCAGGTGATGAGAGATCGTCGGACCACTCACATCGAACCTCGGAGTCAGGTCGCACACGCAAACCTCACCCCCCGCCGACGTAATGATCGAAAACAGCCGCAGCCGAACCGGGTCAGCGAGCGCCTTGAACACCGTCGCCCCCTCAACAGCCCCCGCCTCGTCGAGTGCCGCATCAGAGATCGGCGCACAACAACCAACCTGGGCCACCGTGATCCCTTGTTTCGACATGGATCTATCTTGACTCCCATCTAATCAACAGGCAAGCTGACTCTTGTTTCGATGATCTTCTAGACAGGGAGTTGGATCGTGGACGACCAGACAGCACCGATCGTCGTCATCGGCGCCGGCCCGATCGGCCTGGCAGCAGCCGCACACCTCGCCGAACGCGGCCTGAACTTCGCCGTACTCGAGTCCGGCCCGACCGTCGCGTCGGCGATCGAGGAATGGCGCCACGTCAAACTGTTCAGCCCCTGGCGCTACGACATCGACCCCGCCGCCTGCCGCCTCCTCCAACAGACCGCCTGGCCCGAACCCGACCCCACCACCCTCCCCACCGGCGGCGACCTCATCGACGCCTACCTGCAACCCCTCACCAAAACCCCCGAACTGAACAACCACATCCGCTACAACACCCGCGTAGTCGCCATAACCCGCATCGGCTACGACCGCCTCCGCACCGCCGGCCGCGAAGCCGCACCCTTCCTCCTCCGCCTGGCCGACGGCACCGACCTACTGGCCTCCGCAGTAATCGACGCCTCCGGCACCTGGCACACCCCCAACGTCCTAGGCGCCTCAGGCATCCCAGCCCACGGCGAGCTCAGCCTCCCCCAGACCCCGCCCCACACACCCAGCACACAAGGCACCACCCACGCGCCACCAATCACCACCGGCACGCACCCCGCCGCACACACCTCGCAGAACCCGCTCAGCCCGGACCGCGTCACGCCTGCCTTTCCCAGCACACCCGGCTTTGGCAGTATCGCGCACGCGCTACCCGATGTGCTCGGCGCGGACCGCGACCGCTATGCCAGGCGCCGTACGGCGGTCGTCGGCGCCGGCCATTCGGCCGCAACCACGCTCATCGACCTCGGGCGACTCGCCGACGCTGAGCCCGGTACCGAGATCGCCTGGGTGGTACGCGGCGACGACCAGGCGCGCACGTACGGCGGCGGCGACGCGGACGAGTTGCCCGCGCGCGGCGCCCTCGGCTCGCGCTTGAAGGAACTGGTCCGGTCCGGGAGGGTCGAGCTCATCAGCTCGTTCCGGATCGAGTCCGTGGGTACAGCCAACGGTCGCGTCGTACTCACCGCCGGCGAACGAACCGTCGTCGCCGACACCGTGGTGAACTCCACCGGCTTCCGCCCCGACCACACCATCGTCTCCGAACTACGCCTGGACCTCGACCCGATCCTGGGTTCGACCCGCGCACTGGCCCCACTGATCGACCCCAACCAGCACTCCTGCGGCACGGTCCCGCCACACGGAGTCGACGAGCTCACACACCCGGAGCCCGGGTACTACGCCATCGGCGCGAAGTCATACGGCCGCGCCCCCACCTTCCTGCTCGCCACCGGCTACGAACAGGCCCGCTCGGTCGTCGCCGCCCTGGCCGGCGACTGGAGGGCCGCCCGCGACGTCCAACTCAACCTCCCCCAGACCGGCGTCTGCTCCTCCAACCTCGCATACGGCAACAGCACAACCGAATCCACCACCTGCTGCGCCCCCACACCCCAACCCGCCAACACCACCACCCCCACGCCCCACACCCCAGCAACCAACCTCAGCGTCGCCGGCCTACTACCCCTCATCAACAACACCCCCAATCCAACAACCTGCTGCGACTAACGCCCCCACGGCAGACACCGAACGACGGACCGTGAGCGGCACACGGCGCACGGCGCACGGCGCACGGCGCACGGCGCACGGCGCGAGCGGCGAGCGGCGAGAGGCGAGCAGCGAGCAGCGGACAGCACGCGACGCGAGGCGGGCGGCGAGCAATGGACGGCGAAGTCACGGGCGGCGGACAGCACGCAATGCACGGCGAGCAGCGGGCAACGCGCAGCATGCAACGCGCAGCATGCAACGCACGGCGAGCGGCGGACAGCGAAGTGACGGGCAACGGGCGACGGGCGGCGGGCAACCGGGCAACAGGCGGCGGGCGGCGGGCGGCGGGCAACAGGCGGACAGCGGACAACACGCAACGCGGGGCGGGCGGCGAGCAGTGGACGACGCCGAGGCGGACGGTGGACAGCCGGCAGCACGCAACGCGCGGCGGGCCGCGAGCAGTGGGCAGCGAAGCGATGGACGGCGGACAGCGGACGACGAGCGACGGGCGACGCCGAGGCGCGGAGTAGCCAGCCGCACGCCCCGGGACACGGAGTGGCGAATGGCATGCGGCGGCGCCCAGGTCTCCTCCACGATGCCCGTACGTCGCAGAGCCGTCCGGCGTGAGGTCCTCGCGATCGGCACAAGCAGCCCGCCGCCCCAGCCCGCGGCCGGCGGCTGGCGGCCGGCGGCTGTGGTGAGCGCCACCGAGGCCGGGGCTGCGCCGTCAGCCGGAGCCCAACTCAGATGTTGCGAAAGACGGCGGACCGGTCGCGGGCTCGGTCGGCGCGCGCTCGCCCCACACCGCGAAGCAAGCCGCAGCAGCAAGGGTCGCTTCGTCAGCCTTCCACCGACCGGCCCGTTCAGCAGGCACGGCTGACCCACCCCAGGGCTCGCCTGATGGCTCGCCAACTCCGGCCGCTCCGGGTCTGCCGTCGGAGCCCTCAGGCCCGGCGGGCACGGCACCCGGCGTCTCAAGTGCATTCGGCACTCCGCCGGATGACTGTTCAGCTCGGTCGGACGGCTGATCAGATCGACCGACGCCTGCAGCCGTAGACCGGGTGGAGCCACCACCAGCGGGTCGTGCAGACCCAGTACGGACGGGTCGCTCGGGATCGGCACCCGCAGGTTCCGCAGAGTCCGCCTCTGCAGGTCGCGCGAGGCAGTCGGCCGCAGGTTGGACAGGCTCCGCCCCCGCAGGCCGCATGCATGCAGCCGCAGATTGGACAGGCTCCAGGCCCGCCGGTCTCGCGAGTGGTTCACCCGCAGTTCGGGCCGGGGCCGCCCCCGCAGGTCGCACGAGGCAGTCAGCCCCAGGTTGGGCAGGCTCCGCCCCCGCAGGTCGCACGAGGCGGTCAGCCGCAGGTTGGGCAGGCTTCGCCCACGCAGGCTGCAGCGGAGGTCCAGCAGTAGGTTGGGTGGGACCAGCACCTGCAGGTCGCACGCATGCAGCCGCCGGCTGGACAGGCTCCGCCGCCGGTCGCGTGAGGGATTCAGCCGCGGGTCGAGATCGCTCCGCTTCCGCCGGTCGCGTGAGGTATTCACCCGTAGGTTGGGCAGGCTTCGCCACTGCAGGTTGCAGCGGGTTTGTAGCCGCCGGTCGGGTGGAGCCGGCGCCTGCTGGTCGCGTGTATGCGGCGGCAGGTTGGGCTGAGCCCGCTTCTGCGGGTTGAGGGAGGTTCGTGTCCGGTGATTGGGCGGCACGTACGGCGGTGGTGTCGGCCCAGGCTGGGCGGGCTACCTGGACTTTGCCGTCGGTGATGGTGATGCGCCAGCGACCGTTGTGCAGGTCCACGTGATGACGACGGCACAGCAACGCCAGGTTGTTGAGGGCGGTGGGTCCGCCGTCCAGCCAGGAAGTCAGGTGGTGGGCGTCGCACATCACCGGCGGAGCCGCACACACCACACAGCCTCGGTCCCGGGCGACCAGGGCGTGGCGGATGTGTCTGGTGACCAGGCGTTCACGGCGCCCGACGTCCAGCGGTTCGGAGTTCGAACCCAGCACCAGCGGGATCACGTTCGCGTCACAGGCCAGGCGCCGGACGGTGGCCGCGGACAGGTCGTCGCCGTACACGGTCTGGCCGGTCGCGTGCGCGGTCGCCGACCTCAGGTCGTCCAGGTCGATGGTGACGGTGATGTTCGCCTTCGCGCCGTGCCCGGCGGTGTCGGTGTCCCACGCGTTCGACGCGACCGTCAACGCGGCGGTCAGCGCGTCGGCCTGACGCTTGTCCCGCGGACGGGGATCATGCTCACCGTCAACGGTCTTGTGCGGACGGGCACCAGCATGCACGATCGCGCGCAGCAGCTCGGCGTTCTCGTTGGCCAGGTAGCCGCGGAACTTCACCCCATTCTCCGCGGCACTCAACGTCAACGACTCGCGCTCGTACGCCTTCTGCTCTTCGGGTTCGGGGCCGTCCGCGTCGATCCGGTCGCACAGGTGTTTGGCGGCGGCCCGCAGTTCCTGGGGAGTGTGGGTGGGGACGAGGCCGACCAGTTGCTGTTCGGTGACGTCGAGGGTTTCGACCGGGACGCGGGCGCGGACGCGTTCGAGTTCGGTGATGATCGCGGCCGCGTGGCCGGTCTGCAGCTGGTGGACCGTGCCGTCGGTCGACTCGACACCGTCGGTGAGGGCGGTGTTCACGGCCCGGTACTTGGGCAGCGCGCGGGCCAGGCGGACGTCGCGCCAGACTTCGGCGCGGTCGCGGCGGTGGCGAAGAGTCAACAGTTCGACGGTGTCGCGGGCGCCGACTTCCTCGGCCAGGCCGTCGGTCTCGGAGCGGGCGATGAGTTGCAACTCGACGGATCGCAGGCGGACGATCTCGGCACGAACCTCATCCAGGGCAGACAGCACCTCATGGTTGCCGATAGCAACCACCGGGCGTCCGCCGAGAATGTCCATGCCGATGACTGTAGCTGGCGGCTCCGACAGTTTTCAAAGCCAGAAACCCCCTATTTTTAAGGGAATTTGTTATCCACAGATTTGGGAGCGTCCCCATCGGCTGTGGAGACGGATTCTGTGGATTCCAGTTAGCTGGGGGGGGTGTGGGTGGGGTGGATGACGGTACGATCGGGGCATGGGGAGACAGGTGCTCGCCGGGGTGTACGTGGCGGTGATGGTTGCGGTTGTGGTTGGTGTGGATGTGGGGTTCTTCCGGCACCAGTTCTGGCCGCGGCTGTTCGTCAACGTTGGGATTGTGCTGGTGTTTCTCGCGTTTTATCTCAGGTTTCTGAAGCGGGGCTGAGGTGTACGGCGCCGGTTGAGCCGTTGAGGGTGACGCCGGAGCCGGTGGGGATGCGGGCCGTTGCGTGCGGGATGGCTACGACGGCGGGGATGCCTTGTTCGCGGGCGACGATCGCGGCGTGGGAGAGCATGCCGCCGGTTTCGGTGATGACGCCGGCGGCGATCGACAGGAGGGGCGTCCAGGCCGGGTCGGTGTGTGGGCAGATGAGGATGTCGCCCGGGCATACGGACGCGAAGTCGGCGGGGCCGCGGACGATGCGTGCTGGGCCGGTCGCGGTGCCGTGACTGGCCGGGGTGCCGGTGAGGGTTGACCCGGGTTCGCTGTCGGTGGAGCTAACCGATGCAGCGGAGGCGCCTGCGAGATTGGTCGTCTCAGTGAACCGCACAGGCGGGGTGGATGGCGCCTGGCGCGTGGGTGGCGTGGATGAGGCGGGTCGTGCGGGAGGCGTGGGTGCGGTGGGGTTGTGGGTGGGGGTTGGGGGGTGGGTGGTGATGGGGCGGGATTGTAGGAGCCAGATGGTGTTGGTGGTGATGGACCATTCGATGTCTTGGGGGGTGCCGAAGGCGGTGGCGGCCTGGGTGGCGAGGGTGGATAGGTGTTGGGCGGTGGTGTTGGAGAGGGTTGGGGTACGGCGTTGGGGGGTGGGGACCGGGCGGGTGACCAGGCGGGTGCCGTCGCGGTGGAGGGCGGTGGGTTTGTCGGCGATTGTGCTGGTGACGGTGCCGTTGTGGACTTTGTAGCGGTCGGGGGTTACGCGGCCTTCTACGATGCTGGGGCCTAGGCCCCAGGAAGACTCGATGAGGGTGGAGCCGTCGGGTGAGGTGAAGAGGACGCCGGAGATGTCTGCGTCTACGTGGTGCTGGATGATGACGGCCATTGCTGGGGGTGGGGCGTCTTTGCGGTACGCCGTTGCGCGGTCGGAGCGGAGGGATGCTCGGCAGGCTTGTACGGCGGCGGCGATGGCGTCGAGTCCGTGTATGCCGAGGAAGGTGTCGTACTGACCCGCGGCTGACGCTTGGCCGGTGTCCTCGTTGGAGGCTGAGGAACGGACGGCGACTACTGGGTCCCCTGCAGCTGCCAACCAGGTTCGCAGCTCCTCCAGTTCCTCCGCCGTTAGCTCCTCACCGCCAATCTCACTGCGGGTGGGGGCGGCGGGTGGTGCGGGCGCGGCCGCACCGGGTCCGCCGGGCGAGTCGGTGCCGGCAAGTGCGGCGGCGGAGGCGGAGGCAGCAGCGGAGGCAACGCTGGAGGCGGCCGGGGTGGCCGGGCTGGCCGGGCTGGCCGGGCTGGCCGGGCTGGCCGGGCTGGGGGCAGTGGCGGCAGTGGCGGCAGTGGCGGCGGCCGGGGTTGCGGTGGTGGCCGGGGTGGGGGCGCAGGGTGGTGTGGGTGCGGCCGCACCGGGCGCACCGGGCGAGTCGGCGCCGGCAAGCGCGGTGGCGGAGGCGCCAGGGGCGGAGACGGAGGCGGGCGCGGCGGCGCTCGCGGCGGTGGAGGCGGCAGGGGCGGGCGCGGAGGCGGGCGCGGCACTGGCGGCGGAGGTGGCGGCCGGCGTGGCGGTGGTGACGGCGGCGGTGGAGGCGGTGGTGGTGGTGGAGGCGGTGGAGGCGGTGGCGGCCGGGGTGGCGGTGGCGGTGGCAGGGGCGGAGACGGAGGCCGGCGCGGCGGCGGCGCTCGCGGCAGTTGAGGCGGTGGCGCAGGCGTCAGGGGCGGCGGGCGCGGAGGCGGGCGCGGCGCTGGCGGCGGCGGTGGAGGCGGTGGTGGACGCGGTGGCCGGGGTGGCGGTGGTGACGGCGGCGGTGGAGGCGGCTGCGCTGGCGGGGGTGGCGGGGGTGGCGGGGGTGGCGGGGGTGGCGGGGGCGGCGGCGCTGGCAGTGGTGGCAGTGACGGGGATGGCAGTGGTAGTGGCGGGGGTGGCAGGGGGTTGTGGGTGGGCGGGTGGGAAGGGGATTACTACGCCGTTGGGGACTGGGAGGCCGGCTTGGAGGAGGGTGGCTAGGGAGGAGGCTTTGGGGCCGCAGGTGGTGGGGGTGGCTTGGGATAGGGGGATCAGCATGGAGGGGGCCTTCTATCAACGGGACGTTGACAATGTTTTGTTGACAACGTTTTGTTGATGATCCACTGTATGGGGGTGCGACGCAACCAGGACTCGGATCAGGTGCAGGCTGAGCGGCAGCGGGCTGCTCGCGAGCAGTTGTTGGCGAAGGGGGCCAAGGACGTGCCGGCGAGGCCTTGGCGGCCGTGGCCGGTGCCGTTGTCGGCGGTGGATCTTACGCAGTTCGCGGCGTGGCGGGCGGCGGAGTTGGGGGCGGAGGAGCTGCTGGCGGCGTTGGCGTTGTTGCCGGCGGCGCGGGCCGAGGTGGATGAGGTCGAGGCGGGGTTGTTGTTCTTGGCAAGGAGTTCGGGGCTGACGTGGGCGGAGATGGCGGAGGCGATGGGATTCAGTTCGCCGCAGGCTTGTCAGCAGCGTTTCAACCGGCTCGCGGCGCGCCAGGACGGGGTGTCGTGATGTTGCCTGTGTTGCATGCGGTGCGGTTGCTGGGGTTTGCGGATGCGCGGGCGATCGCGCGGCGCTTCGGCTTGTCGGTCAGCGAGACGCAGGACGCGCTGGCGGAGGCCGAGGCGCGCGGGTGGACGACGTACAGCAGCTTTGCGGGGAGCTCGGGGTGGTCGCTCACCGAGGAAGGGCGGGCGGAGAACGAGCGGCTTCTGAAGGCCGAGGGTCATACAAAGACTGTGCAGAAGGTGTACGACGAGTTCCTGCCGCTGAATGCGTTGCTGCAGCAGGCGTGCACCGATTGGCAGTTGAAGCCGACCGCCGACGATCCGCTGGCGGCGAACGACCACTCGGATCCCGCGTGGGACGCCGGCGTACTACATGAGCTGAAAGCCCTGGAGCGTGCGCTCGTCCCGCTCAACGCGAAGCTGCCGCTCCCCCGGTTCCGCGGGTACGACGTGAGGTTCGCACACGCCCTCCAGAACGGCTGGGTCGACCGGAGTGACGTGGACTCCTGTCACCGCGTCTGGTTCGAACTGCACGAGGATCTGATCGCGACGCTCGGGCTCACTCGCTCCTAGTCGCGTCCAGGTACGCCGCGCCCCGCGGCGAGATCCGGTACCCGACCTCGAGACTGTAGGTCAGCCCAAGGTTCTTCAGCTTCCGTACGTCGAGCTTGAACGGCGCCGTCTCCCGCCCGACCGACGCGGCCAGGTCCCCCGCCCGGACGGCCGGCGTGTTCTCGATCAGCTGCAGCGTCTGCAACGTCCAGGGACCATGGTTGCTGAGGGCATCGAAACGCGCCAGCCGTTCCTGCAGGTCGGCCAGGTCGGCCGACGACAGCTCCGACTGCGACGCGAGCTCCTCGCGCGGATCCGGCCCCGAGACCAGATGGAACCGGATCAGGAACGTCGGCAGCGACTCGTCGCCGCGCAGCCGGCGGCGGACGTCGCGGGCGTTCTGCCGGTCGGCCAGCCGTACGTCGGCGTCCGTGTCGGCGATCAACTCCGGATTCACCTCGCGGATGCTGTCGATCTCGATCCGTCCGGCGTTCGTGCGGTACACCCGTCCCTCGACGACCCGCGGCTCGGCCCACCGCCGGTACGCGACGGTGATCCGCCCGTCGGCAACCCCGTCCCGGTCAGAACCCGCGAACAACATGCCTAACTCCCCAATGCCTTCGCGACGATCGGGGCCAGCGAGCGCAGCGCCTTGCCCCGGTGGCTGATCGCGTCCTTCTCCTCGATCGACAGCTCGGCCGTCGTCCGGTCGTACCCGTCCGCCTGGAAGAGTACGTCGTACCCGAACCCACCGGTCCCCCGCAACGAGCGGATCACCGACCCGCGCATCTCGCCGAGGACGATCTCGTCCGGCCCGTCCGGCCGGACGAACGCGACCGCCGCCACGAACGACGCCCCGCGCCGCTCGTCCGGGACGTCCTCCAACTGCCCGAGCAGCAGCACGTTGTTCGCGTGGTTGTCCTTCGCCGGACCCGACCAGCGCGCCGACAGTACGCCGGGCATCCCGTTCAGCGCGTCGACGCAGATGCCGCTGTCGTCCGCGATCGACGGGAGGCCGGTCGCCTTCAGCGCCGCGTGCGCCTTCAGCAGCGCGTTCCCCTCGAACGTCGGCTCGGTCTCGGCCGGTTCGTCGTACGGCGGGACGTCGCCGAGTCCGAGCACCTCGATGCCGGGCACGATCGGGGTGAGGATCCGGCGCAGTTCCTCGAGCTTCTTCTTGTTGTTCGAGGCCAGCAGGACCTTCGTCACGCGAGCGCCTCCTGCTGCACCTTGGCCAGGTCCGCGCAGCCCGCCAGCCCCAGCGACAGCAGGCTGTCCAGCTCCGCGCGGTCGAACGGCGCGCCCTCCGCGGTGCCCTGCACCTCGATGAACTTCCCGTCGCCGGTGATCACCAGGTTCATGTCGGTCTCGGCCCGGACATCCTCCTCGTAGCAGAGGTCGAGCATCGGCGTACCGTCGATGATCCCCACCGAAACCGCGGAGACGGTGCCGGTCAGCGGCTCGCTCTTCAGCAGCTTCCGCTCGCGCAGCCAGGAGACGGCGTCGGCGAGCGCGACGTACGCGCCGGTGATCGCCGCGGTCCGGGTGCCGCCGTCGGCCTGGAGTACGTCGCAGTCCAGCAGGATGGTGTTCTCGCCGAGCGCCTTGTAGTCGATCACGGCCCGCAGCGAGCGGCCGATCAGCCGGGAGATCTCGTGGGTACGGCCACCGATCTTGCCCTTCACGGACTCGCGGTCCGAGCGGGTGTTGGTGGCGCGCGGGAGCATCGCGTACTCCGCGCTCACCCAGCCGAGCCCGGAGCCCTTGCGCCAGCGCGGCACGCCCTCCGTCACACTCGCCGCGCACAGCACCCGGGTCCGCCCGAACTCGACCAGCACCGAGCCCTCGGCGTGGTCGAGCCACTTCCGGGTGATCTGCACCGGGCGGAGCTGGTCGGCATTACGTCCATCGATACGGGCCATGCCCCGACCCTATGCCTCCAGGCGCTGGACCTCCGCATTGGTGGCGGGTGGAAGGGGGACGCCGGAGGAGCGGATCGCGGCCGGCCGCGCGAACTGGGCGACTGCCATCCGGGCCGCCCACGGCAGCAGGTCGTGCGCCCGCCGGCCCAGCCACGGAGCACCCTCGCGGACCATCCACACCGCGTCGGCCCACCTGCTCGGCGGCCGGTACGCGCAGTCCAGGTCCGGCGGTACGTCGATGGGCACGCCGCGGACCGCCAGCTCGTCCGCGAACACCCGCGCGAGCTTGCGATGCCCGCGCTCGCCCGGATGCAGCCGGTCGATGCTCCAGAAGTCGCGCCGGTAGACCTCCGGGTAGTCGGCCATGTCCAGGCGGATCCCGCCGTACCGGGCATGCAGGTCGTCGAAGATCAGGTTCACCTGCTCGATTCGCCGCCACAGTGGCCGGCGCAGCCACTTCGGCAGGCCGAAGACCTGCCCGTGGTCGTGGAACCGGACCGTGAGCAGCAGGGCGCCACGCGCCGTCAGCCGGCCGGCGATCAGGTCCAGGTCGTCGCGGATCCGGTCCGCGTCGAACGTGGATCGCAGGGTGTCGTTCACCCCGACGATCAGGGAGGCGAGGTCGATCGGCGCGTCGCCGGTCTCGGGAAGCTGTTCGGTCGCGACGACCGGCACGGTGGCGCCGCTGGTCGCGAAGTTGGAGAAGGTCACACGGTGGGAGCTGGCCAGGGAGTCGGCGAGCAGCGAGGCCCAGCCCCGCCACCCCTCGCCCGGGCGCGCGCCGGCACCGGACAGGTCGGTCGTACTGCTGCCGTTCAGCGGGTCCCCGACCCCTACGGTGGTCGAGTCCCCCAGTGCCACGTAGTGGAGGCTCACATTCCGCCATGGTGACGGCACGGAGCGATACCTCGATGTGCGGCGGGTGACGGGCAGCCCAATTCCAGAGAGAGGATCGGTGATTGATTGACAGAATTGCTCGGAGTTAGGCTGTTGCAAACAACTATGTGCAGGAGTTGCCTGGTATGACTGATCTTCGGTTTGGCGTCGTGGGCCTCGGTGCCCGCAGCCGCATCGCGCAGTACGCGCACCGTCCCGGCGAGGGCTCCGAGGTCGTGGCCCTGGCCGACCCGTCCGCGCCGCAGCGGGATGCGGCCCTCGAGCTGTACCCGGAGGCGACCGCGTACGCCGACCACACCGAACTGCTCGACCAGAAACTCGATGGGGTCTTCCTGACCACGCCCGACGACCTGCACGAGGGTCCGGCCGTCGACTTCCTGACGGCCGGCGTGAACGTCTTCGTGGAGAAGCCGCTGGCGATCACCACCGAGGGCTGCGACCGCGTGCTGCAGGCGGCGTACGACTCCGGCGCGCGGCTGTACGTCGGCCACAACATGCGCCACATGCCCGTCGTCCTGACGATGCGGAAGCTGATCCAGGACGGCGCGATCGGCGACGTGAAGGCGATCTGGTGCCGGCACTTCGTCGGCCACGGCGGCGACTTCTACTTCAAGGACTGGCACGCCGACCGCAGCCGGACCACGGGCCTGCTGCTGCAGAAGGGTGCCCACGACATCGACGTGATGCACTGGCTGGCCGGCGGGTACACGACCCGGGTCAACGCGATGGGCGCGCTCACGCTGTACGGCGGGATCACCGACCGGCAGGACCGCTCCGGGCAGCGGTTCAAGGACTTCGTGTCCACCGACAACTGGCCGCCGCTGGAGCAGAAGGGGCTGGCGCCGGTGATGGACGTCGAGGACATCTCGCAGGTCAACCTGCTGCTCGACAACGGCGTCCTGATGAACTACGAGCAGTGCCACTACACGCCGGACTACTGGCGCAACTACACGGTGATCGGCACCCACGGCCGACTGGAGAACTTCGGCGACGGGCCGGGCGGCGTGGTGAAGGTGTGGAACAGCAAGCGCTCCGGCTACCGCGAGGACGCCGACCAGGTCGTCGAGATCGAGGGCGACACCGAGAACCACGGCGGCGCCGACCCGCACCTGGTCGCGGAGTTCGTGAACTTCGTCCGCGACGGCGGCGCGACGCTGACCTCCCCGGTCGCGGCCCGCGCCGCGGTGGCCGCCGGGTACGCCGCGACCCAGTCGCTGCGCGCGGACGGCGTACCGCAGGACGTCCCTCCGCTGGACCCGGCCCTGGTCAGCTACTTCGACAACGGGCAGTCCCGCTGAGGGTGCTACTCTCGTCGACGTGACCAGGTACGCCGCGATGCGAATGCTGAGCCCTCGATGCGGGAGGACCTCAGCGGCGTAGGCACATGTGCTTGCAGCGAGAGGCCCCCGATGTCGGGGGCCTCTTTCGTTTTCGAGACCGAGACAGCTGCAGACCACCTTGGAGTGCCACATGATCACGTACATCACCGACTGTCACGACGGTAACGCCCGCGCCAGACTCAGCACCCGGATCGGCGCGCTCTTCGGCCAGGCCCCGACGATCGTCGCCGCCGACGGGCCCGATCCGGAGTCGTTCGCCGCCCTCACGCTGCTCGACTGCCTGATATCCCTGGACCTCCTCGGCGAAGCGGGTCATCCGACGATCACGCTGCTCAACATCGCGCCGCGGGACGGCGTCTGGCCGAACGGCGTACCGTTCTGCTACTTCCACTACGGCAAGCACCTGGTCGTCAGCACCTTCAACGCCCGCGTGCTGTCGCTCGTACGGCGGGAGCTCGGCATCGAGAAGGTCCACGTCACGGACATCCGCGAGGCGGTGACCGCGGCCGGGTTCGACCAGGCCGACGTCGACAAGATCGCCGGCACCCAGTTCCGCAGCCTCTGGTACGTGCCGTTGCTGGCGAAATGGGTCGCGGACGGGCGGCCGGTGCCCGCGACCGACACCGCCGTACCGGAGCTCGCCGACGCCGAGCCGGTGGTCGCACACGTCGACAACTTCGGCAACTGCAAGCTCGACCGCGGCCTCGACCTGGTGATCGGCGGCACGCTCCCCGTTGCCCGGCGCAACGATGACGGCAGTACGACGGTGGTCGACGTGCCGGTCTACCCGCACCTCACCGCCGTACCGCGGAACTCCCCCGGCCTCGTCCCGGGCAGCTCCGGCACCGGCTTCACCGAGCTGGTCATCCGCGGCGCCTCGGCCGCGGCCGCCTTCGGACTCCGCCCCGGCGACACGGTACTGGAGCCCGTCAGCGCTCAGGTGGCGTGAGGCTCCAGCGTCAGGCCGGCGAGTTGGTCGAAGGCGTCGTCCATCGTCTTCAAGTACTCCGGCAGCGGCGCGTCGACGGCCAGGAACTGGTACGTCGCCATCACCACGCCCACGACCGCGCCCGCCCAGGCGCGGACCGCGAAGTCGTCGGCGGCGCGGCCGGTGCGCTCGGCGGCGAGGCCGGCCAGCAGGTCGATGCCGCCGTACAGCTGGTCGAGCATCCGGACCCGCAGTTCGGGGACGCTCATCACCAGCCGCTGGCGCTCGGACTCGAGCGCCCACTCGTCGTCGCTCAACACCTCCAGGCTCTGCCGGATCGCGGCCCGGAGCGCCTCGGTCGGGGGCAGCTCGGCCGGCTGGCCGCGGAACAGCTCGATCATCAGCGGGTCCAGCCGGTCGAAGACGATCGTGTCCTCCTTGGTCGGGAAGTACCGGAAGAACGTGGCCGGCGACACCTCGGCCGCGGCGGCGATCTCCTGGACCGTCGTCTCGGCGTACCCCTGGTCCCGGAACAGCCGCAGCGCGTGCTCCTGGATCGAGGCCCTGGTCTTCGCCTTCTTCCGCTCCCGCAAACCACTCATACCTTGATTGTGACTGCTTCCTTCACGACGTCGGTGGTACGGCGTGGCAGGAACGCCAATGCCAGCACGATCGACACGGCCGCGAGACCACTGCACGCCCAAAGGGTGACGTCCATGCCGTTCACAAAGGCCGACCGGGCGGACCGGGTCAGTTCAGGCGAGCCGATGGCGATCGCGGCCGACGCGCTGTCCCGGGCGACATGGGCTGCCGCGGGCGGGAGGCCGGTCACGTCGAGGTGGCTGCGGTACGCCGCATTCAGCACCGTGCCGAGGATCGCGACGCCGAGCGTGCCGCCGACCTGCCGGGACGCCTGGATCAGCGCGGAACCCGAACCGCTCCGGTCGAGCGGCAGCGCGGCGAGCGCCAGCCCGTTCATCGGCGGCAACGTGAACCCGATGCTCAACCCGACCAGGCTGACCCAGATCGCCGTGAACCCGTACCCGTCACCCACCTTCGTGAGCGCCCCGACCGCCAGGCCGACCAGCATCAGCCCGAACCCGAACACCACCGACACCCGGGCGCCCGCCTTCTCCAGCAGGCGTTCGGCGACCTTCGCGCCGATCAGCATCCCGCCGATGATCGGCAGCAACCGCAGCCCGGCCTGGAACGCGTCGGCGCCCTGCACGGCCTGGAACAGCTGCGGCAGTACGAACAGCAGCCCCACCAGCGCGAACGACGCCAGCGTCGCGAGCACCGTGCCCCAGGTGAATCCCGCCGACCGGAACAACGACAGCTCGATCAACGGGTCCGCCGTACGCCGGGCCCACGCCCAGAACGCGACCAGGAACGCCAGCCCGCCCACGATCCCGCCGAGCGCCCACGCCGAGCCCCACCCGTGCTCCCCCGCCGCGATGAACCCGTACGTCAGCGCTACCAGCCCCGCCGCGGTCAGCAGGATCCCCGGTACGTCGATCCGCCGGGACCGGCGACCGGCCGTCCGCGGGATCAGTACGGCGACCGCGACCAGCCCGACCACGACCAGTGGCAGGTTGATCAGGAACACCGAACCCCAGCGGTAGTGGTCGAGCAGCCAGCCGCCGAGCAGCGGGCCGAGTGGGATGCCGATCGAGTTCGCCATCAGCCAGATCGTCATCGCCCGCTGCCGTTCCGCGGGCGCGAACAGCAGGTTCAGCAGCGACATCGAGAGCGGGATCAGGAACGCGGACCCGATGCCGAGCGCCGCCCGGCCCGCGATCAGCTGACCCGGCGTCCGCGCGAACGCACAGGCCGCCGACGCCAGCCCGAACACCACGAGCGCCCCGAGCATCAGCCGTTTCGGCCCGAACCGGTCACCGAGCAGCCCGGCCGGCAGCAGCAGCGACGCGAGCACCAGCGTGTACGCGTTCGCGAACCACTGCAGCTGACTCGTGGACGCCTTCAGATCGGTCGCGAGCGTCGGCAACGCGACGTTCAGCACGGTCAGATCCAGCCCGATCACGATCAGGCTGACCGACATCGCCCCCAGGGCCCACCACCGGCGCGGATCCAGCATGACGAACACCTCTCTGAGATCAACTCTAATTTGAGAGTAGATCTCAGAATTGCGATCTGTCTAGCGCACGGCGCCGCGGAGTACCTCCCGGACCAGGTCGGGCTGCTCGAGCCACGGCGAGTGACCGGCGTCCGGGATCAGGTGGAACATGCGGTTCGGGACGTGCTCGGCAAGGTCCCGGACGGCCCAGGACGGGCGCGGGTCGCCCTCGCCGTGGACGAACGTGACCGGCGCCTGGATCGTCGCCGCCCGCGCCTTCAGCTCGTCGTCCGACACGCGCCCCACTGCCCCGAGCGCGCGGTTGGCAGCGAAGTTGATCGGCAGGTCGACGGACGCGCTCGCGTACGCCCACTCCATCGCCCGCTCCCGGTCCGCGTGGTCGGTAAACCAGGACAGCGCCCGGAACTCGATCTCCTCGGCCTGCGACCGCGGCCGTCCGGACAGCTCCTCCAGCCGGGCGTCCTGCTCCGGCGTGATCCGGCGCGCGCGTTCCTCGTGGTACGCCGTCCGCCAGTCGCCGACGCCGACCCCGTCGAGGTACCCGACGCCGGCCACGTGATCGCCGTACGACGCGGCGTACGCCATCGCGAGCGAGGCGCCGAACGAGTGGCCGAGGACAACGATCCGTTCGTGCCCGAAGTACGCGCGGAGCTCGTCGATGTCCTGCGCGCTACGGTCCATCGACTGCGTGTCGGACGGACCCGAGCGACCGCAGCCGCGCTGGTCGAAGCGGTGCACGACGGTGAGGTCGTCGAGCATCTCCGCCAGTACCTCGTGGTCGTCCCACAGTCCCGGCCCGCCGTGCAGGATCACGACCGCCGGGCGCGCCGTCGCCGTACCGGTCGTTGCGGTCCACAACCGCACGCCGTCAGATGTCGAAAACGGCATGCGGGGTAGCGATCTCGACGGGTCCGGAGAACGTGCGGCGGGCGTGCTCGGCCTGGGTCTCGCGGTCGTACCACGGCGGCACGTGCGTGATCACGAGCCGCTTCACGCCGGCCTTCTTCGCGTGCTCCCCGGCGTCCGACGGGGTCAGGTGCAGGTCCACCGGGTTGGCCGGGTCGTTGTCCTGCAGGGCTGCTTCGGACAGCAGCACATCAGCGCCCCGGGCAAGCTCCACGAGCGCGTCGTTCGGGCCGGTGTCGCCGGTGTAGACGAGCGACTTGTCGCCGTACTCGACCCGGATCGCGTAGGCCGGCACCGGGTGCACCATCGGCGCGGTGCGGATCGTGAACGGCCCGACCTGCTGGACTTCCTGCCAGGCATGGAATTCCAGCTCCTCCCGCATCCCGGGGTCGAGCGGCAGGTCGTACGCCAGCGCCATCCGCTCCGCCGTACCGGGCGGGCCGAAGACGGGGATCCGCGGGATCGGCGACCCGGGCGCGTAGCGGGCCGCGACGTACAGGCCGCAGAGGTCCATGCAGTGGTCAGGATGCAGGTGGGACAGGCCGATCGCGCCGATCTCCGGGACCCGGAGATGCCGCTGCAGCGAACCGAGCGCGCCACTGCCGAGGTCGAGAACCAGGTGGAACCCGTCGGCGGTGACCAGATAGCTCGAGGCGGCCGAGTCCGGTCCGGGTACGGACCCGGAGCAACCGATCACGGTGAGCTTCATACCTGGAACCCTACCGGCGAGTCGCCTCCGGCGCAGGACGATTCAGGTCACACCTCAACGCACCCAGGCGAACTGGTCGACGTTGGCCAGCGCCGGGCCGAGGAAGCGCGAGCCGATCGCGGCGAACTCGGCCGGGTTGCCGGTGGTCACGAACCGGTGCTCCGGCGCCGGCAGGTGGTCGGGGCGCAACAGGTTCGTCTTGGTGAGCACGGAGTACACGTCCTTCGCGCACTCCTCGGCGCTGCTGACCAGCGTGACGTTGTCGCCCATCACGTACGAGATCACGCCGGTGAGCAACGGATAGTGGGTGCACCCGAGGATCAGCGTGTCGACGCCGGCCTCGACCAGCGGGTCCAGGTACTCGTGCGCGGCCTCCAGCAACTCCGGCCCGGACGTCACACCCGACTCGACGAAGTCCACGAACCGCGGGCAGGCGCGGGTGAACAGCTCCACCTGCGGCGCGGCCGCGAACCCGTCCTCGTACGCCAGCGACTGCGCGGTCGCCTTCGTGCAGATCACGCCGACGCGCTGATTGCGCGTCGCGGCAACGGCCCGGCGCGCGGCCGGCAGGATCACCTCGACCACCGGTACGTCGTACCGCTCGCGGGCGTCCCGCAGCATCGCGGCGCTCGCCGAGTTGCAGGCGATCACCAGCATCTTCACGCCGGCGTCGACCAGGTGGTCGAGACACTCGAGCGCGTACTCGCGGACCTCGGCGATCGGCTTCGGGCCGTACGGCTGCCGGGCCGTGTCGCCGAGATACAGGATCGGTTCGTGCGGCAACTGGTCCAGCACCGCGCGGGCGACGGTGAGTCCCCCGAAGCCAGAGTCGAAGATCCCCACCGGTGCGTCAGCCACGCGAAAAGCTTATACGTGTCCGGTGGCGGGCAGACCGGAAGCCAGCCTTACCTAAGCTTTGCGGACGACACGCCGGGGTTGTCCACATCTTTACGTTATGGAATTGCCTTTTCGCGTGATGCACGCCACTCTGGAGCGATGTTTGTTCGACCGCCCCTCGTGATGCCATGAACCTGCTGCATCACCTCGCGGTGGCCCTGAATACCACCGCCGCACCAACTCCGCAGCCCGACCACGTCGCTGTCGCAGGACAGGCGGCGAGCCAGAGTGCGGAGTCGAACAACGGCACGGCAGCCGACGTCGCGTCCTCGATCGGACCGGCCGGCCTGCTGCTGTTGCTGCTGATGGCGACCGTCGTTGTGTACGTCGTCTCGCTGTCGCTGCACCCGAATGCCAAGTGCAACAGGTGCAAAGGTGCCGGCCGGCACCACGGCAGCATCTTCAGCTACGCCCAGCGCCCCTGCAGCAGTTGCAAGGGCCGCGGGGTCCACCCACGACTCGGCCGCCGGGTCCTGTTCAAAGAACCGTAGGATGACCTAACCCCTGCAAAAGATGCCCTGAGCAACAAACAGGGCAGCGAGCCTGGTCCGGCACTCCGCCCGCCGGTCCGGCTCACGCCCAGAGAATCAGGCCCAGAGCTGGCCTTCGAGGCGGTCCTCGGCCTCGTCGATCGTGCCCTCGTACGCGCCGGTGGACAGGTACTTCCAGCCGCCGTCCGCGACCACGAAGGCGATGTCCGCCTGCTCGCCGTCCCGCACGCACCTGGCCGCCTGGCCGAGCGCCGCGTGCAGGATCGCGCCGGTGGAGATCCCGGCGAAGACGCCCTCGTTGTCGAGCAGTTCACGCACCCGGCGTACCGCGTCCCGCGGTCCGACCGAGAAGCGCGCGTCGATCAGCGTCTTGTCGTACAGCTCCGGGACGAAGCCCTCGTCCAGGTTGCGCAGGCCGTAGACAAGTTCGCCGTACCGCGGCTCGGCGGCGACGATCTTCACCTCGGGCTTGTGCTCGCGGAAGAACCGGCCGGCGCCCATCAGCGTGCCGGTGGTGCCGAGGCCGGCGACGAAGTGCGTCACCGACGGCAGGTCCTCGAGGATCTCGCGCGCGGTGCCGTCGTAGTGCGCGAGCGCGTTCGACGGGTTGCCGTACTGGTAGAGCATCACCCAGTCCGGGTGCTCCTCGGCCACCTGCTTCGCGACCCGGACCGCCTCGTTGGAGCCGCCCGCGGCCGGCGACGAGATGATCTCGGCGCCCCACATCCGCAGGATCTGCCGGCGTTCCTCGGAGGTGTTCTCCGGCAGCACGCAGACCATCCGGTAGCCGCGCAGCTTCGCGGCCATCGCGAGCGAGATACCGGTGTTGCCCGACGTCGGCTCGAGGATCGTGTTGCCCGGGCGCAGCCGGCCGTCCTTCTCGGCGTCCAGCAGCATCCGCAGCGCCGCCCGGTCCTTGATCGAACCGGTCGGGTTGTGGTCCTCCAGCTTCGCCCACAACCGCACGTCGGCCGACGGCGACAGCTTGGGCAGCCCGACCAGCGGCGTACCGCCGACCGAGTCGAGCAGGCTGTCGAAACGCATCAGACCGCGCCGCCGGCGACTGCCGGGAGCACTACCACGACGTCGCCGTCCTTCACCTCGGTCTTCAGGCCGCCGGTGAAGCGGACGTCCTCGTCGTTCACGTAGACGTTCACGAACCGGCGCAGCTCCTCCGGGTCGCCCTCCACGATCCGCTCCTTGAGGCCCGGGTGGTTGCCGTTCACGTCGTCGATGAACGCGGCCAGGTCGGACCCGTCACCGGTGACCGCCTTCGCCCCGCCGGTGTAGGTGCGCAGGATCGTCGGCACGCGCAGCTCGATCGCCATCTCAGTTCTCTCCTTCAAGGGTTTCTGTATAGGAACCAACCACGCGTACTTCTTCTTCCGTGACCTCACCGCCGACGATCCGGTACGACCGGAACTCGACCGGCCCGTCGTACGCCGCCTCGTGGGCGCCGTCGCGGGTGGACACCAGCACGTAGTGCGCGCCCGGCTCCTGGGCGAGGTTGATGTCGGTCCGCGACGGGTACGCCTCGGTGGCGGTGTGCGAGTGGTAGATCACCACCGGCTCCTCGTCGCGCTCGTCCATCTCCTTGTAGAGCCGGAACAGATCACCCGAGTCGAACTCGTAGAACGTCGGCGACATCGCGGCGTTCAGCATCGGCACGAACCGCGTCGCCCGGTCCGACCCTTCCGCCCCCGCGACCACCCCACACGCCTCGTCCGGATGATCCTTCCGGGCATGCGCGACGATCGCGTCGTACGTCGCCTTCTCGATGACCAGCACAACTCCACGGTAGTTGCCGGAAACCCGGCACCCCGCCGACCGCGGGGTGCGTCCAGATGCTGGGACGGGACCGCCAGGCCATCACAATGTGCCGCTCGGCGGGCGGCTGAGCGTGGGAGCGCCCCGGACCGGCGGATTGTGATGGCCTGGGCGTCCGGCACTACCAGCGGTCGTGGATCTGCGGGCGGATCAGGGTGTCGTAGACCTCGCGGACCGTGGTGTGCTGGGCGGGGGTGAGCGAGGGGAGGGTGGCGGCGGTGGTGTTGGCGGTGGCTTGGGCGGGGTTGCGGGCGCCGGGGATGACGACCGAGACGGCGGGGTGGTCGAGGATCCAGCGGAGGGCGAACTGGGGAAGCGTGGTGCCGGGGGTGAGGGCGGGGGCCAGGCGGCGGACGGCTTCCAGGCCCGTCGCGAACGGGACGCCGGAGAAGGTCTCGCCGACGTCGAAGGCCTCGCCGTGGCGGTTGTACGTGCGGTGATCGTCGGCGGCGAACGTGGTGTGTTCGTCGTACTTCCCCGACAGCAGCCCACTCGCCAGCGGGACCCGGGCGATGATGCCGACGCCGGCCGCCAGCGCCGCGGGGAGAACCTCGTCGAGCGGCTTCAGGCGGAACGCGTTCAGGATGATCTGCACCGTCGCCACGTTCGGCCGGGCGATCGCGGTGAGCGCCTCCGCGCACGTCTCGACGCTCACGCCGTACGCCGCGATCCGGCCCTCGTCGACCATCGCGTCGAGGGCGTCGAAGACCGCGTCGTCCGAGTACACGCTGGTCGGCGGGCAGTGCAGCTGGACCAGGTCGATCGTGTCGACGCCGAGGTTGCGCCGGGACCGGTCGTTCCAGGCGCGGAAGTTCGCCGCCGTGTAGTTCTCCGGAACCTGCTCCACCCGCCGGCCCATCTTCGTCGCCACGGTGAGCCCCTCGTACGACGACAGCACCTGCCCGACCAGCCGCTCCGACCGCCCGTCGCCGTACACGTCCGCGGTGTCGACGAACGTCACGCCGCCCTCGATCGCGGCCCGCAGTACGGCGAGCGCGTCGCTCTCGTCCACCGCGCCCCAGTCCGCCCCGAGCTGCCACGCCCCGAGCCCGACCACACCCACATCCCGCCCGGTCCGCCCGAGCCGCCGCGTCTCCATGGCGGCAAGCCTACGGTCAGCGCATGTTGTGCAGCAGCGCCGACTGCAGGTACCCGAGCCAGTCGTACAGGTCGTACGTCAGCCGCCGCGGGTCGTCCTCGTCGAGCTTCTCCCAGGTGGCGTAGTCGTCCTCGTCCTTGATGTCGAGGCGGGTGCCGATCGCGAGCCGCAGGTCGTTCAGCGCGCGCAGCCAGGACAGCTGCTCGTCCGGCTCCAGCGCGATCTCGTCGGCGCCGGACTCCTCCAGCGCGGACAGCACCCGCTTGGCGTCGGTCACCTTGCCCTCGCGCAGCCCGCGCTCGGTGAACCGGCGGAACTCGGCCGACGCCACGTCGTCCTGCTTGTACGCGTCCGGCAGCAGCCGCTGCAGTACGACGTCCTCGGGCGGCGAGGTCGGACCGTCGTTGTCGCTGAGCAGCGCCTCCAGCGGGTCGACCGGTGTGGTGGTGCGCGGCGGCAACCCGTCGTACAGCAGCTCGACAAGGTTCCGCAGGAGGTTCGCCAGGATGTCCGCCTCGTGCTCGGCGAAGCTGACGACCACCGTCTTGCGACGCTTGCGGAACCGCGTCACGACTTCTCGCAGGTGGCCCACAGGCCGTAGGTGTGCATCGCTTCCACGTCGCGTTCCATCGCTTCCCGGTTCCCGTTCGACACCGCCGACTTGCCCTCCTGGTGCACCTGCAGCATCAGTTTCTCCGCCTTGGACTTGGAGTACCCGAAGTACTGCTGGAACACGAACGTCACGTAGTCCATCAGGTTGACCGGATCGTTCCAGACGACGGTCACCCAGGGTGGGCTGAGCTCGATCGCCTCGTCGACCTCGGGGCTGTCCAGCTCGCTCGGTGCGGTGCTCACCTGTCCATTCTCTCCATCATCGGTTCCGGCTTCGCAATAGGCTGCCCTCGTGACCCATTCGACGTCCCTGCTCACCGACCACTACGAACTCACCATGCTGCAGGCCGCGCTGGCCGACGGCACGGCGGAGCGCCGCTCGGTGTTCGAGCTGTTCGCCCGGCGGCTGCCCGACGGCCGGCGGTACGGCGTCGTGGCCGGAATCAACCGGCTGCTGGACGCGCTCGAACAGTTCCGGTTCGACGAGCAGACGATCGCCTTCCTGGCCGACCGCGGCATCGTCGACCAGGCTACCCGGGACTGGCTGGCGGACTACCGGTTCACCGGCGACATCTCCGGTTACGCCGACGGCGAGATCTTCTTCCCGGGCTCGCCGGTACTGGTGGTGGAGTCCTCGTTCGCCGAGGCGGTGCTGCTGGAAACCGTTTTCTTGTCGATCCTGAACCACGACTCCGCGGTCGCCTCGGCCGCGTCCCGGATGACCTGGTGGGCCGGTGGGCGGCCCTGTATCGAGATGGGGTCGCGGCGGACCCACGAGGAGGCGGCGGTCGCGTCGGCGCTGGCGGCGTACGTCGCGGGCTTCGGCGCCACCTCGAACCTGGAGGCGGCCCGCCGGTACGGCATCCCGAGCACCGGGACGGCGGCGCACTCGTTCACGCTGCTGCACGACCGCGAGCGGGACGCGTTCCGGTCCCAGATCGACGCGCTCGGGAAGGGTACGACGCTGCTCGTCGACACCTACGACGTCGCCGAGGCGGTCCGGACCGCGATCGAGCTGACCGGTCCGGACCTGGGCGCCGTACGGCTGGACTCCGGCGACCTGCCGTCGCTGGCCGCGCAGGTCCGCGAGCAGCTGGACGCGCTCGGCGCGACGAAGACCAAGATCATCGTGACCAGCGACCTGGACGAGTACCAGATCGCCGCGCTCGCTCCGGCGCCCGTGGACGGCTACGGCGTGGGTACGTCGCTGGTGACCGGCTCGGGCTACCCGACCTGCGGGTTCGTGTACAAGCTGGTCGCCCGCGAGGACGCGAGCGGCGATCTGGTGCCGGTGGCGAAGAAGAGCCCGGACAAGATCTCCATCGGCGGCCGGAAGTGGGCGCTCCGCCGGCGGTCCCCGGCCGGGGTCGCGGAGATCGAGCTGATCGGCGTCGGCGAGCAGCCGGTCGACGACGGCGACGACCGGGTGCTGCTGAAGTCGCTGGTCGAGTCCGGCAAGATCGTCGGCCGGACCACACCCGCGGAGTCGCAGGCGCACCACGAGAAGGCCCGCTACGAGCTGCCCCGCTCGGCGAACCAGCTGAGCCGCGGCGAGCCCGCGATCCCGACCGAGTACATCGGTGACTACGACGCGCGGAACCCGTTCCGGTCCCGGAGCCACACGTGAGCGAGGACTGGTCGCCGGACGCGCCCGCGGACGAGGCCGACGTACTGATCGCGCTGCGGTTCGCGGACCGGGCCGCGCGGAAGGCCGTCGCCGAGGAGCTGGCCGGGACCGAGCTGCACACCGGGCAGGAGCTGGTGCTCGCGAAGCTCCTGCACCACGGCTCGCTCCCGGTCGCACGGCTGGCGAAGGTACTGGACGTCGAGGTGCCGACCGCGACCCGGACGACCCAGCGGATGGAGGCGGCCGGGCTGGTACGCCGGGTGAAGAGCGCGACCGACGCGCGACAGGTCGGCATCGAGCTGACCGACCGCGGCGTCGCGCTCGCACACACCGTCCAGGAGGTCTACGACCGCGCCGGCCGCCGCGCCCTCGCCAACCTCTCCCCCGAGGACCGCCGCGTGATCCGCAACCTGCTCTGGTCGATCACGTCGACGGTCGAGGACCTCACGCAGCTATAGCGGAAGGTACGTGTCGAGGTACTGATTGCGGAACTTGCCTGCCGGGTCGTACTTCGCCGCGAGCGCGATGAAGTCCTTCACCTTCGGGTACCGTTCCGCGAGCGTGGCCGCGTCCGCCTCGAAGATCTTGCCCCAGTGCGGGCGGGTGTCGAGCGGGGCGAGCTTCTCCTCCAGGTCGGCGACGACCGGCCGGACCGCGGCCTCGTCCTGGATCCAGGTGAAGTGCAGCGCCACCGTGTCGCGACCCTGGCTCGGGCTCAGCCACAGCTCGTCGGCGGCGACCGTCCGTACCTCCGACACCTGCAGCACCGGCGCGAGCCGCTCGCCGAGGGACCGCAGTACGTCGACCGCCTCGGCGGCCCGGGCCCGCGGTACGAAGTACTCGGACTGCAGCTCGTCGCCGTTGCTCGGGGTGAACTCGAGCCGGAAGTGCGGCAGCCGCTCGTTCCACGGCCCGGGTACGCCGCCCTGCTGGGTCGCGTAGCCGGCCGGCATCACCTTGATCGGGTGCCGCGCACCGTCCGCGAGCCGGCCGCCCATCCACTGCGGCTCGGGTTCGGTCAGCTCGCGGCGCTTCCGCCAGACCATCACGTCCGGGTCGACCCAGTCGGTGAACGCGCTCACGCTGTACGCGCTCCCCATCACGTCCGCGAAGTCCGACTGCAAACGGTCCACCGGCACACCGTCGTACACGACCTGACTGATCTGGTACGACGGCTGTACGTCGAGCGTGAGGCTGACCGTCACCCCGAGCGCGCCGAGCGCGACGATCGAGCCCGTGAAGTCCGCGTCGTCGCGGGTGAGCGTGACGAGCTCGCCGCCCGCGTTCACGAACGTGATCGCGTTGACCGCGTCCGCGAGCGGCCCGTTGGTGTCACCCGACCCGTGCGTACCGGTCGAACAGGCACCCGCGACGGAGATGTGCGGCAGGGACCCGAGGTTGTGCAGCGCGAGCCCCTGAGCCTGCAGCGCGGCCGTGATCTCGCCGTACCGGGTTCCCGCCGAGACCGTCACGCCGCGTTCGCCGACCTCGATGACCTGCGGCAGCTCCTGCACGCTCACCAGCACGCCGGCCGTGTCCGCGATCCGGTTGAACGAATGCCCGGTCCCGAGCACCCGCAGCTTCTCGGCCCGCGCCACCAGTTCCTGCAGCTCGGCGACGGTCCGCGGCCCGCGCAGCTCACTCGCAAACTCGACGTTCCCGGCCCAGTTCGTCGTCATTCCCGCAGCCTCGCACACCGCGGCCGGATCGGCCTCGTCCCGTCCACACACCGAGCCTCCCCCACCTCGGCGACGGTGCATGGTTGGATGGCGCCCGATGGTCATCTGCTTCGGTGTCGCCGGGTTCTGGTTGCTGATCTTCGGCGTCAGTTTCTGGCGCGACCGGCGGCTGTTCAAGAACGGGATCTTCCTGGTCCTGACGCTGATGTTCGCCGGGCTCGGCGTGATCTTCGCGGTCGAGACCGTGAGCAAGCCGGTCGCGGTCGCGATGGTGTGGGCGATCGTGATCGCGATCCCGGTCGCGATCGCCGTCCTCGCGGTGTTCCTGGTGATCAACGGCGTCACGATGCTGCGCCGCGAACGCCGCCGGCTGTCGAACCTGCTGTCGCTGATCGTCGGGCTCGGGATCATCGGGTTCGTCATCTTCAGCGTGCTCGTGCAGAAGATCGGCTGGGAACCACTGGCCGCCGTACGGTCGGTGCTGCTGGGGATCCTGACCTACATCTCGTTCCTGTTCCTGTGCTTCCTGGTGTACGCGTTCTTCTACAGCCGGGTCCGCTCGTCACGGAAGGTCGACTTCGTCGTCGTGCTCGGCTCCGGATTGATCGGCTCGCGCGTCCCGCCGCTGCTGGCGAGCCGGCTGGACCGCGCGCAGCAGGTGTACGAACGCGCCCTCCGCAAGGGACGCTCGCCGCGCATCGTGACGTCCGGCGGTCAGGGCCCGGGCGAGGACCTGCCCGAGTCGCACGCGATGGCGGCGTACCTCGTCGACCACGGCGTCGCCGACGACCAGATCATCCGGGAGGACCGGTCGACCACCACGTGGGAGAACCTGACCTTCAGCCGGGATCTGATGACCGAACTGCGGCCGGAGTACCGCTGCTTGATCGTCACGAACAACTTCCACGCGTTCCGGGCGGCGTTGACGGCCCGCAAGGCGAAGGTGAACGGCCAGGTGGTCGGCTCACCCACCGCGGCGTACTACTGGCCGACAGCAACGATCCGCGAGTTCATCGCGGTGCTGGCCGGCCATCCGTACCTCAACGGCACCGTCTGCCTGCTGATCGCGGCCCTCGCGATCGTCCCGCACCTCTAGGACCGGTCTCTTAACCCCCGTCTGCTCATCGGAGACTTTTGGTCAGATAGCGGCACATTTCTTCCGCAGTACGCGAAGCGGGGGTCTGGTGCGCTCCGCGGCGCCAGCCAGGACCTCTGCCCAGCCAGGGCCTTGCGCCCGGTTACCGGTGTGCCGGGTCTGGGGAAGATCTCCTCCCGAATCGGCACGAAATACTCCCCATATCTCACGCCCCTACAGCGACAGGACCGCCCGAACCCCGGGGTCTCCGCTGCCGGTTGAGCCGATTCAGGACACTAGGACAACATCAGGACGGCGGCGGTGATGCCGGCCAGGACGATGAGGACGCGGAGGTAGGTGGCCGGGAGGCGGCGGCCGATGTGGGCGCCGGCGTATCCGCCTACGACGGAGCCGGCGGCGAGGAGGGCTGCGGCTTGGAGGTTCAGGTCGGCTATGAAGAGGAAGATGACGCCGGCGACCAGGTTGGCGGCCAGGAGGGCGAGGGTTTTCAGGCCGTTGACGACGCGGAGCTCCAGGTCCAGGCCGAGCCCCAGGACGGCCATCATCATCACGCCCGCGCCGGCGCCGAAGTAGCCGCCGTACACGCCGGTCAGCGCGGTGCCGACGATGGTTGCCGGGGACATCGAACGGCGGAGGTCGTGCGGGTGCTGGGAGCGCGAACGCAGCCACTTCGAGATCCACGGCTGGACTCCCACGATCAAACACGTGAAGAGAATCAGCCAGGGCGCGGCCGCCGCGAACACCGTCGACGGCAGCGCCAGCAGGAGCGCCGCACCTCCGATCGCGCCTACCGCGCACACGAGTACGACGAGGATCACCTGTTGCCGCGGCACCTCGCGCAACTCACGCCGGTACCCGAACGCGCCACTCAGCGCTCCTGGAAGCAGACCCAACGTGTTGGACGCGTTCGCAACCACCGGCGGAATCCCCAGCGCGATGAGCACGGGGAAGCTGAGCAGCGAAGCAACCCCGACGGTCGAGGTAAGAACCCCCGCCCCCAGCCCGGCCCCAACAACGGCTAGCTGCTCAGGCCCGGTCACCACACGATTATCCCCGAGCGCAGATCTGGCACATACATCCGCCGGTCAGGACACACGAACCACGTTCCCCTCCCAGGAGCCGTGCACGGGGCCTGGGCCGCATGCCGCACCGACCGGTCGCGCGCCGAGGTGGTAGCGCGAGGGGCCGCCGCGGACGCCCGGGATCACGCGAGCGCATCACCCGCGGGTTCTCAACACCCACGCGCAGGTCGCGCCGGGCGTGCACGATGGCGCACAGCGCGGGGAGACAGCCACGGGTGGTGGGAGCGCGCACAGCGGACGCTGTGAGGAGCGCAGCGACGAACGGTGGGCGCGGAGCACGCGGGGGCTCATCACGCGTTTAGCGGTGGCGGGGGTGGATGAGGTTGGATTCGTAGGCTGCTATGACGAGTTGGGCTCGGTCGCGGGCGTGGAGTTTGGCGAGGAGGTGGCCGATGTGGGTTTTGACGGTGCCTCGGCCGACGTTCAGGTGGTCGCAGATCTCCTGGTTGGACAGGCCTCGGGCGATCAGGGTGAGGACTTCGCGTTCGCGGTCGGTGACGCCGTCGAGGCCGGTCAGTGGGGCTTGGCCGGGTTCGGCGAGGCGGGCGAATTCGGCGATCAGGCGGCGGGTGATCGACGGGGCGAGGAGGCCTTCGCCGGCGGCGACGACCTTGATCGCCTGGAGCAGGTCGACCGGTGGGACGTCCTTCAGGAGGAAGCCGGCGGCGCCGGCGCGGAGGCCGGCGTACACGGCGTCGTCGAGGTCGAACATGGTCAGGATCAGCACCTTCGTCGCGGCGGTCTCCGGTGCGGAGCAGATCTGGCGGGTGGCCTCGATGCCGTCGAGCTCCGGCATCCGGACGTCCATCAGTACGACGTCGGGCCGCAGACGTCGCGCGAGTTCGACCGCCTCCTGCCCGTTCGCCGCCTCGCCGACGGTGGTGAGCCCGGGGGTGGTGTCGATCAGCACCCGGAAGCTCCCGCGCAGCAGCGCCTGGTCGTCGGCCACCAGCACCCGAATCTCGTTCATGTCGCCGCCTCGCCAAGGCTCGGCTTCGGCATGAACCAGAGGCTCGCTGCGCTCACTCATGCGGCAGCCGTACGACGACCTCGAAGCCGCCGCCCGGTAGTGCCCCGGCGCGGTACGTCCCGCCGTACACGCTGACGCGTTCGCGGATGCCGATCAGCCCGTGCCCCTCGACCGCCGTACCGCCGATGCCGTCGTCGACGACCTCCACCTGTACGCCGTTCGCGCTGCCGCTGACCGTGATCCGGCAACGACGCGCGCGGGCGTGCCTGGTGACGTTGGTGAGGCACTCCTGCACGATCCGGTGGACGGTCAGCCCGACGGCCTCCGGGAGCGGTGACGGTACGTCGATCGTGAGGTCGACGTGGACGCCGGTGGACTCGACGCGGGCGGCCAGCTCCGGCAGCGCGGCCAATCCGGCGGGCGGGGCGAGGTCCGCGGGTTCGTCGTCGGGCGTGCGCAGCAGGCCGAGCATGTGCCGCAGCTCGACGAGCGCGTCCCGGCTGGTCGATTCGATCACGGACAACGCGTCGGACACCTCCTCCGGGCGGACCTTCAGGACATGGTTCGCGACGCCCGCCTTGACCGCGATCAAACCCATGCTGTGGGCAACGATGTCGTGCAGCTCACGCGCGATCCGCAACCGTTCCGCGGCGACCGCCTGCGATGCGAGCAGCTGCGCGGCCCGGGCAGCCGCCGCGCGCCGGTCCCGCACGACCTGCCCGAGCACCCAAGCGGCGTACAGCGCGGCAAACCCGGTCAGCACCACCGCCGCCCGCGACCCACCCGCGGGCGCCCCGGCCACGACGGCAAGCACCAGTACGACGAACCCGAGCCCGCCGGACAGCCCGAGCAGCCGACGACTCGACACCGGCCGGTTCGAGCGCCGTTCCAACGCGACGACATACAGCACGTACGCCGTCCCCAGCAGCGGATCGCGCAGCCCGTTGCCGAGAACCGCCGCCACCGACACCACCACCGCGAGCCCCAACGCGGGCACCGGCCAGACCCGTCGTACGGCGATCGGCACCGCCAGCCCGACCGCGACGAGCCCCGCCGCGGTGGAAGCGGTGACGAGGGCAAGTACGGCGTACCCGACCGCGACGGCGCAGTCCACGGCGATCAACTGCCGCCTGCTCAAGCCGTACTCCGTCACCCGTCGAACCTAGCCGACCCGCCGGCACCCCGCCTCGGACCGTGGTCCGACGGCTCCTGGTCCGATGTGCGAACCACCAACCTGAGGAACCGTCAACAGCATGCTGAAACTACTGGCAGTCGGGCTGCTGACGACCAACGTCCTCACGCCGCCCGCCCCAACGCTCACCTGGGGCGCATGCCCCGGCGGCCCCGGCTCGGTCGGGATCGAATGTGCCACGCTGCAGATCCCGGTCGACTGGGACCACCCGAACGGCCGCCGACTCACGCTCACGATCGGCCGCCTCCGCTCCACCGCCGCGAAACCGAAGGGCTCGGTGCTGGTCAACCTCGGCGGCCCGGTCGGCATCAGCATCGACCTGATGCGCAAGTACGGCGGCGGCGAGTCCTTCGCAGGGCTGCGCCAGAAGATGGACATCGTCACCTGGGACCTCCGCGGCGGACCGAACACCCCCGGCCTCAGCACCAACCTCCCCTGCGACTGGACCGGCGCCCGGATCCCGGCGCTGCCCAGGAACCAGAAGGAGTTCGACCGCCTCGCCGCCACCAACCGCGCCGCCGCGGAACGGTGCCGGGCGAAGGATCCGGAGCTGTTCGGCGCGATGGACTCGGCCACCCACGCCCGCGACGCCGACGCGATCCGGCAGGCGCTCGGTGAGCAGCAGACCAGCTTCTACGGCGCGTCGTACGGCGGGTTCATCGGGCAGGCGTACGCGCGGTTGTTCCCGCAGCGGGTGCGCGCGATGGCGCTGGACGGCACTTGGAACCACAGCGCCGCGAATTGGAACAAGGAGCTCCCGCTGCTCGCGAGGGACGTGCAGAGCTACGTGATCCGCTTCTTCGATTGGTGCCGTACGCAAGGAGATTGCCCGAACGCGCCCGCGCTCTGGCAGCGGGCGATGGCCCGCGCACCACTCCCGGCGGGCCAGGTGACGTACAGCGGCGACGACATCCGCTACCAAGCTGTCGCGCTCGCGCGAAATGTCTCATACCCACGACTCGCCGCAGCGCTCAAGAAGGCGGCAACGACCGGTGACGCGTCCGGCTTCGTCCCCGATCCGCCGAACGCGCCGTACGCGATGACGGCTTCCCCGGGCGTGGTGGAGTGCACCGACTGGCCGCACCCGGCCGACCAGCGGCAGCTCGAGCAGCAGGTACGCCGGTGTACGGCGCGGCCGCGCCGTACACCGGTGCGGTGGCGACGATCGAGCAGGCGATGCTGTCCTGCGTCGGCTGGCCGGTTCCGGTCCGCAACCCGCCGGCGGCGTTGCCGGACGGGCTGCCGCCGCTGCTGATGGCGGGGAACTGGAGCGAGTTCCAGGCGGCGTCGCGGGTGGTCGACCAGGTGCCGGGCAGCGGGTCGATCTACCACGACGGGCCGGGGCACACGCTGTACCAGTCCAACGCGTGCGCCCGGGCGAAGATCGACGCGTACCTGGCCGATCTCGTCGTACCAGCCCTTGGAACTCGCTGCTAGCGGACCCGGACGGTGGCTGCGGGGCTTCTGCTGACGTTGCGGCCGTCGCTGGCTTCGACGTAGTAGGTCAGGGTCTGACCGCTGGTCAGGCCGGAGTCGGTGACCGAGGTGACGGTCGGCTTGGTCCACGAGTTCGACGTCCGGGACCAGCTGCCGATCCGGGTCTCGCCGCGGTAGACCAGGTAGGTGAGCGTCAGGTTGTCGCGGTCGAGGACGGTGTCGAAGGCGATCGTCACCTTGTTCGGCCGCGCGCTGGCCAGCTTCGGCGCGGCCGGGCGCGCCGGCGCGGCCCCACCGGGTACGCCGTTGAACCGGGTCAGCCCCTCCTGCGGCTTGCCGTTCACCGCGGTGAAGTCGCCGCCGGCCCACAGGTCGGTGCCGCCGGACGCGAACGCGAGCGGGCCGACCAGCGTCGTACCGCCGGCGTCGGTGTTCGGGAACCACGGACCGAGCTTGCCGGTGATCGTGCTGTAGACGAGCAGGTGGTGCATCCCGGTCTTGTCCGGGAACTCCCCGTCCGCGCTGCAGTCGTGGGCGTGCGAGCCCTTGTACAGCCAGTTGCCGATCGCAACGATCGCCTCGGTCGCGCCCAGGCACTTGCTCTGCCAGAGCAGCTTGCCGGTCGCGCTGTCCGCGGCGAGTACGCCGTCGTAGCACTGCATGCTGTTGGTGCCGGCGTTCGACGCGAACACCTTGTTTCCTTGCACTTCCAGGTCCTTGACCCGGCTGTCGCACTCGTCCGACTTCGGCGGGATCGCGGCCGCGGCCGGCATCGGCATCACGGCGCCGGTACGGGCGCTCAGCATCGCGAGCGCGTGCTGGTCCCGGCCGCCGATCGTGGTGAACCCGCCGCCGACGAAGACCCGCGCCCCGTCGGTCGACACCTCGATCGCGTGCACGTCGTCGTCCGCGCCCGGGTTCCACGGCAGCAGCGCGCCGGTGCCGAGCGCGACCGCGGCCAGCCGCGCGCGGCCGATCTTGTCGACGGCACCGAACGAGCCGCCCAGGTAGACCGTGCTCGCGGTGACCTTCAGCGCGGCGACGCGGTAGTTCACCACCGGGTCCCAGCCGGCCACGAGCTTGCCGCTGGCAACGTCGAACATCGCCACCCGGGACCGCGGTACGCCGTCCACGACCGTGAAGTCGCCGCCGATCACGACCCGGCGCCCGTCCGGCGACGCGGCGACGCTCCAGACCGGCCCGTTGACACTCGGCGCGAAGCGCGTCGGTACGCCGGTGGTCCGGTTGAGCACCACGAAGTACTTCCGCGCCACGTCCCCGACCCCACGTGCCTTGCCCGGCGGCCGGACCCGGGTGAACAGACCGCCCGCGAACACCAGGTCCCCGGCGGCAGCGAGCGCGTTCACGCTCGCGTTCGTCTGCCAGGACGGCTGCTCCACCGACGACAACGCCGACCCGAACCCACGCGGCGCGCTGTGCGTCGCGGTCTCGGCCGCCTGCACGGCGGGCCCCGACGGAATCAACGCAGCAGCGGCTACGGCCGCGGCGGCGACCGCGGCCAGAACGGCCTTCTTCATGAGCGAACCCCCAAGGGCCCGCTCCGGCGGAAGATGCCGACCCATGACTCGGTGACAATGCGCCGTCAAACGATAACTGTCAGCACATCTCCGGCCACAATCGGCCCGCCTGAACCAGCACGTTCCCGCGCGCCGTCGCCTCCACCGGGCCCGCGACGACGGGCAAACCGGACAGCTCCGAGGTCAGCCGGCAGAGCAGCTCGTTCTGCGATCCGCCCCCGACCAGGTGGATCGCCCGGGGGTCGGTCCCGGCGAGCCGCGCGAGCTCCTGAGTGCTCTCGGCGTACGCCGTGGCGAGCGAGTCGAGGACGCACCTGACCGTCCCGGGCGGCCCGTCCGGCGGACGCTGATCCGCTGCCCGGAGGAGCGCGTCGATCCGGTCCGGCATGGATCCTGGCGCGATCAGGTCGTTGCTGTCGACATCGATGATCGGCCCACCGGACGGCAACGCCTCGGCCGCGGCGAGCAGCGAATGCAGGTCGGGATTTCCCCAGGCGACCAACGACTCCTGGAGCAGCCAGAGCCCCGCGAGGTTGCGGAGGAACAGCGTCTGCCGGTCCGCTCCGAGCTCGTTGCTGACCCCGGCACGCAACGATTCGCCGGTGACGATCGGGCCGTCGAGTTCCAGCCCGACGAGCGACCAGGTGCCGCTGGAGACGAAGACCGCAGGTCCTTCATGACGGTGCAGGCCGGCCACCGCCGACGCGGTGTCGTGCGACCCGACCCGGACCACCACGACCTCGGACCGCAGGCCCGTCGCCCGGACGATCTCCGGCCGCAACGGTCCGACGACGTCGCCCGCGGCCCGCAACGGCGGCAGCAGCTCCGGCGGCAGCCCGAGCGCCGACAGCACGTCCGGCGACCAGTCCCGCGTCCGTACGTCGAGCAACCCGGTCGTCGAGGCGATCGTCAGCTCGGTCCCGAGCACACCGGTCAGCTCGTGGACGAGAAGATCCGGCAGCATCACCACCGCCGCCGCCCGGTCCCACGCATCGGCCGCCAACTGGTACACGGTGTTGATCGGCAACGGCTGCAGCCCGTTCACGTCGTACAGCTTCTCGACGCCGCCGAACCGCTCGTGCACCACGTCGACGACGCCTGCAATCCGGTCGTCGCGGTACGACACCGGGTCCCCCAGCAGTACGCCGGCCTCGTCCAGCAGCCCGTAGTCCACACCCCAAGTGTCGATGCCGATCGACGCGACCTCCGGGTACGCCCGCGCCAACGCCCGCAGCCCGGTGAGGACCTGCGCCTTCAGCTCGGCGTACGGCCAACGCAGCCGACCGTCCCGGTAGCCCGCGCGATGGGTGAAGCGGTACACGGTCCGTAGCGTGACCTCGCCCTTGTCGATCAACCCGGCGATCACCCGCCCGCCCGATGCGCCGAGATCGATCGCTCCGAAGACCCTCATCCAGCGAACCGGTGCTGCCCGGCGCCCACGTCGTACGACTTGCCGTCCGGCAGTTCGACGACCGCGGTCGTGTCCGCCGGCACGACGACGTCGAGGGTGAACTCGCCGTCCTCGATGCGCCAGGAGCTGCGGAGTTCGCCGTGCCCGGTGTGGTACGACGCAGCGGCCGAGGTCAGCCCGCCGCACGGCCGCGGCCGGATCAGCACCCGGTGGAAGCCGACGTCACCAGCCGCCTGCCGCAGCCCCGCGACGTGGCTGAAGAACCAGTCGTCGATCGCCCCGTTCATGAAGTGGTTCTGGCTGTACCCGAACGTCGGCCCGTCCCACGTCTCGGTCAGCGACGTCGCCCCGTGCCGCAGCATGTACCCGTACCCGGGTCGCTCGTCGACCTGCGTCAGCCGGTACAGCGTCTCGTGCCGGTCGTACGCCGCGAGCACCTCGACCAGGGACGCCATCGCGATCTCGCCCACATCCAGGTAGTAGCCGTCGGCAACGATCTGGCGCTCCAGCCGATCCACCGCGGCCGCCTCCTCCGCGCCGGTGAGAACGCCCGAGTGGACCGCGACCGCGAGCTCCGCCACGGACTCGCTCCCCACCTCCGTCGTGACGAACCGCCGCCGCACATCCCCCACCACCTCGGCGCGTACGTCGTCCCACCGCCCGCGGTCCTGCCCGACCGTCTCGGCAACAAGCGCCAGTACGCCGAGCGCCCGGGCGAGTGTCGCGGTCGCGACGAACGGCACGTACCGGAAGTCCCGCCCGTTCCAGTCCCCCAGCCCGTACGTGACCAGCCCGTCCGACCGCGACGCCAGCAGGTGTTCGACGTACCGGACGGCGGTGCCGTAGTTGGCCGTCAGTACGTCGAGGTCGCCGTACGTGCGGTAGAGCTGCCAGGGCAGGAAGACGCTCACGAGGCCGAAGTTCACGTCACCGCGCCACGGGTCGGGGAACGGGTCCCACTCCGGCACGTACAGCGCCAGGTGCCCGCTCGGCTCCTGCGCTTCGCGGACGATCCGCAGCGTGTTCACGAGCAGCTCGCGTACGTCGTAGTTCCAGCGGAGGATCGGGTAGACCAGGTGCAACTGCTCGAGGTAGCCGAGCTTCTCGCGCTGCGGGCAGTCGGTGAACATCGAGTACATGTTGGACGTGATCGCGCGGCGGATGATCCGGTGCAGCTCGGTCAGGTTCGCGTCGGACGAGGCGAACGTGCCGGCCGGCTCGGCGGCCGCGGCCAGCACCAGACCGCGTGCCTCCGGCGCGGCGGGAACACCCGAGATCTCCAGGTAGCGCAGGCCGTTGTAGCAGAACTGCGGGTGCCAGGTCAGCGGGGCATCGGCGGTCGTGACGGTGTGGAACACCGGGCCCCAGCCCTGCGTGACGGGGTTGATGTCGCCCGAGGGTTCGAGCAGTTCGGCGGGACGCAGCCGGACCTCGGCGTTCGGCGGCAGGTCGAGTTCGACCCAGCCGGCGAAGTTCACGCCGAAGTCGACGACGTGGACGCCGGGGCGCACGGTGGTCACGGACCGGGCGGTGAGGCGTTCGACCTCGCGGATCGGCGGGATGGTCTTGGCGGACAGCCTGAGTTCCGCCGGCCGCTTCGCCGGGACGGCGTCCGGCCAGGACGCGATCGCCCGCGGGTCGGGCTCGTGGCGCGCGTCGTAGTCCTCGCCGCCGACCCAGTTCGCTGTCCGCACGGCGCCGGTCGTCGCATGCCACCGGCCCAGTTCGTGCGGCCCGGAGTCGTCGGTCCACGACAGCGTGGCGCAGGCGGCCAGGTCGCCGTACGCGGTCTCGATCTTGGTCCAGCGGTTCTCGGTCTTGCGGGAGCGGTAGCAGCCGGGGCCGAGCTCGATCGTGATCACGTTCGGCCCGGGGACGAGCCGCGCGGAGACGTCGTACGTGCAGAACTCGGCGCGGAGCGCGTAGTCGGTGTAGCCGGGCTCGAGCGGGTCGCTGACGACCTCGCCGTTGACCGCGGCCACGAACACACCGAGCCCGGCGACCCGGAAGGTCGCGTCACGGGCCTCGCCGGTCACCTCGATCACGGTGCCGAGCACCGGCAGCGGCCCGTCGGGGTCCTGCTGCCAGGCCGCGCTGGTCATCCATCCGGTCCGCCGGTCCGGCGCGTTCACGTCGTCGTCCATGGCGCCGAAGTCTAGGCATGATTGGAGCGATTCAACTAGCCTTCGAGACCAACGGAAGGAGTTCGGATGGATCAGCTCTGGGACCTGGTGGCAGCAGCGGGCGGGATCGCGCCGGCCGAGCGGCGGACGGTCGTCGACGAGCCGGTCGACCTGCCGGACGGCAAACCGGATCGCTGGCGGCACGGCTACCGGCTGCGCGGCGTGATGACCGACTGCCGCGGCATCGACGACACCGCCGCCCCCGGCGCCCTGCGGCCCGGCACCCTGCGATTGCGCGACGCCGACGGCCCGCTCCAGCCCGGCACCGACTACCTGGCCGACGAACACTGGGCCGCACTGACCAGACGGCGCCCACTACGGAACCCGCAAGCCGCCTACGAGTACTCGCTGTTGCGCGTCGACCTGCTCCTCGCCGACGGCCGCTTCCTCCGCGGCCACAGCCACCTCAGCAACCCACAGCCCCCAGGCATCCCGGACGGCAGCAAGCCCCTTGCCACGATCTTCGTGCCGTACGCCGGCGAAGACCCGGTACTGATCCCGTGGACGGACGTCGCCCGTACGCCGCTCTCCGCGCCACAGCTCGACCGTCTTCCCACCGCCCGGAAGGCGATCGCCGACGGCCGGCCGGTCCGCATCACCTGCTGGGGCGACAGCGTCACGGCCGGCGGATCGGCCTCCAGCGAACGAACGGCGTACCCCTCGCAACTAGGCGATCTCCTGCGGACCGCGGGCATCCCGGCCGAGGTCAGCACGGTCGCGATCGGCGGCAGCGAGTCGCACGAGTGGCTGTCCGGCGGCGCCGCGCCGAACGGCGCCGACTGGCGGAACGTCGCCGCCACCGAGCCCGACCTGATCACGCTCGAGTTCGTCAACGACGCCGAGCTCGACCCGTCCCGCTGGCCGTCGCTGTACGACGAGATCCTCGCCCGCGTCCGCGCGGCCGGCGCCGACCTGCTGCTGCTCGAACCGCACTTCACCCGCCCGGACTGGATGCACATCGACCGCATCGACGCCCCGGACCCACGCCCGTACGTCGCCTTCCTGCGCGCCTTCGCCGCCCGGGAGTCCGTCGCGATCGCCGCCGTCTCCGACCGCTGGCACCGCCTGTACGCCGAGGGCGTCGCCTACCCGACGCTGCTCCGCAACGGCATCAACCACCCCGACGACCGCGGCCACCGGATCTACGCCGAAGAGGCCGCCGCGGTGCTCGGCGTACAGCCCGACTGACGCCGTCCGGTCCCGGTCAGAGCCGTTGTCGCGGCTCGGCCGGTGTGCTATATCTCTCCGAATTGGAGCGGTTCAATTCCTTGAGGGAGTCCCGAATGACTGTGCTGCGAAAGATGGCCGCCGCGGCCGCGCTCACCGCCGTACTCACGGCCGGCGCCGGCTGCGGGAAGAGTGCCGGCGACAGCTCGGCCGCCGGCGGGAAGGTGAAGATCTCCGTCAACGGCCTGCCCGGTAACGACAATCCGGCCGGCCGCAAGGAGTTCCTGGCCCAGGTGTCCGCCTTCGAGGCGAAGAACCCGGACATCGACCTCGAGCCGGTCGAGTGGACCTGGGACGCCCGGACGTTCACCGCGCAGCTCGCGGGCGGCGACCTGCCGACCAGCTTCCAGGCGCCGTTCACCGAGTCCGGCGGGCTGATCGCGCGGCACCAGATCAAGGACCTGACCAAGTGGGTCGAGGCCAGCCCGAAACTGAAGTCGATCCTGCCGACGATGCTCGACGCGGTGAAGGGCACCGACGGCCACTACTACGCGATCCCGACGTTCGCCACCCAGAACGGCATCCTGATCCACCGCGGCCTGTTCACGAAGGCGGGCCTGAACCCGGACCAGCCGTTCGGCTCCTGGGACGAGCTCGCCCAGGCGGCCCAGAAGATCACCCAGGCGACCGGCAAGGCGGGCTACTGCCAGCTCACCAAGCAGAACCAGGGCGGCTGGATCCTCACCTCGATCATCGCTGCCATGGGCAACGAACTCGAGACCAAGGACGGCGACAAGTTCACCGCGAACGTCGACAGCCCCGGTGCGCACGCCGCGCTGGAGTTCCTCCGCAAGGTCCGCTGGGACTACAACGCGGCCGGGTCGAACTTCCTGATCGACTTCACCGCGCTGGCGCCGGACTTCGCGGCCGGGCGCTGCGGGATCATGGTCGGCCCGGACGGCTGGCTCGGCGAGTTCGTCACGAAGAACAAGATGAACCCGAAGGACTTCGGGATGTTCCCGATGCCGCAGACCGCCAACGGTCTCGGCGGGCTCGGCGGCGGCACGCTGTCGGTCCTGCGGGCGGACGCCACCGACGCCCAGGTGGACGCGGCCGTCAAGTGGCTCGAGTTCCGGTTCCTCGACCAGTACTACGACACCAAGACCGCGGCCGACCTCGCGAAGGCGCAGGCCGCCGACGGCAATCCGGTCCCGGGCACGTTCTACGCGATCGTCAACCAGCAGGCGTACCAGCCGTACCTCGAGGCGATCAAGCCGTACATCAACGTCCCGGTCGCGAACGTGCGGACGTACGTCGACGCCACCCGGAAGCTGCCGGTGGTCTCGGAGCCGCCGATCGAGGCGCAGCAGCTCTACGCGCTGCTCGACACGGTGATTCAGGCGGTGCTGACCCGCAAGGACGCCGACATCGACGCCTTGCTGAAGCAGGCCCAGTCACAGGCCACCACAATCCTGGCCACGGCCCAACGGTGAGTCGTCAGGTGCACCGCCGGATCCGGCTCGACGCGTTGATCTTCGGACTGCCGACGATCCTGGTGTTCGCGGTCTTCTCCTGGTGGCCGCTGCTCCGTGGTCTCGCGCTGAGCTTCCAGCGCACCAACTTCCTGCAGACCACCTGGGTCGGCCTGGAGAACTTCCACCGGGTACTGACCGACCCGCTCCTCGGCCAGGCCGTCGCGAACACGGCGTACTTCGCCTTGCTGGCAGCCCTGTTCGGCTTCCCGGTCCCGCTACTGGCGGCGACCCTGATCGCCGAAATGCGCCGTTCCCGCCAGCTCGCGACGGTCCTGGTCTTCATTCCGGTGATTCTGCCGCCGGTGGTCAGCATCCTGCTCTGGCGCGAGTTCTACGACCCGGGCAAGGACGGCCTGTTCAACTCACTGCTCGGCGTCGTCGGCATCGGCCCGATCGCGTGGCTCCAGGACGCGGTCACCGCGATGCCTTCGCTGGTGCTGACGGCCACCTGGTCGGCGTTCGGCCAGGGCACGGTCATCTTCGTGGCCGCGCTGATGTCGATCCGCAGCGAGCTGTACGAGGCCGCGGAGATCGACGGCGCATCGCTGCCGCGGCGCTTCTGGCACATCACCCTGCCACAGCTGCGCACCGTCGTACTCGTCCTGCTGCTCCTGCAGATCATCGGAACCCTGCAGGTCTTCACCGAACCGTTCCTGCTCACCGGCGGCGGTCCGGAGAACAAGACCGTCACCGTGCTGCTGCTGATCTACAACTACGCCTTCGTGTACGGCGACTTCGGCGCCGCCACCGCCTTGAGCCTGCTGCTCGCGGTCGTGCTCGCCGCGGTGTCGGCCGTGTACCTGTTCGCGACCCGGAAATGGAGCCAGACATGAGCAGTCGGGACGCCGACGAACGCAGCATCATCTCCGCGGCCGACCTGCGCCGGACCCCGGTCAGGATCGGACTCGCCCTGGCGATCCTGACCGGACTGGTGCTCGCCGCGATCGTCGGACTCGGACCGCTGCTCTGGCTGGCGAAAGCAGCCGTGTCGACAACCGAGGACACCGTCACGCGGCCGCTCGCCCTGTGGCCGTCCGGCGTGCAGTGGCACAACATCGCCGACGCCTGGACCAGCATCGGCATCGGCCGCTCGACCCTGAACACGATCCTGCTCGCGGCCGGCACGATGGTCACCTCGATCATCGTCTCCACCACCGGCGGCTACGTCCTCGCCGTACTGCGACCGCGCTGGGCGCCTGTCCTGCAAGGGCTCATCCTCGCGACACTGTTCGTCCCCGGGACGATCACGCTGGTCCCGCTCTACCTCACGGTCAAGCAGCTCGGGTTCACCGGCAACTACCTCGGCGTCTGGCTGCCCGCGGCGGCGAGCGCGTTCAACCTGCTGATCGTGAAGCAGTTCTTCGACCGGATCCCCGCCGAGCTGTACGAGGCGGCCCGCATCGACGGTGCCGGATCGTTCGGCGTGTTCGTCTGGATCCTGCTGCCGATGGCCCGGCCGATCCTCGGAGTCGTCCTGATGCTGACGTTCATCGCGTCCTGGAAGGACTTCCTCTGGCCGCTGCTCGTACTCACCAAGCCGGAGACGCAGCCGCTCAGCGTGGCCCTGTTCAAGGTCTCACTGACCGCCGAGAAGTCGCTGCTGCTGGCCGGGATGTTCTGCACCGTGGTCATCCCGCTCGTCCTGTTCCTGATCTTCCAGCGCCAGTTCCTCCGCAGCGCGGGCGCCGCCGGCGCAGTCAAAGGCTGACGCCGGCGGCAACGGCCGTCACCACCCAGCAGGTACGCCGGTCCGCTCCGCCGCGAGCTTCGCCGGCAACCCCGAGTCCAGGTACGCCCGCAGCGGGTCGACCGGCCCACCGAGCAACTCCCGCGCCTGCCAGAGCAACGGCCGTACGTCGGTCTGGAACGCACTGTCCACCAGGGTGTTCGCGCCGACCACGTCGCCCGCGTCCTGCAGCTTCCGCAGCTCGTCCCGGTCGATCAGCAACGACTTCGCGTAGGCGATCTGGCAGGCCTCGATGCTGCGCAGCATCGCCGGGAGCTTCTCCTCCACCATCGCGCACTGGTCGATCTTGAACAGCACGCCGGCCGCCCCGGCCGCGATCGCCGGGTCCAGATCGGCCAGCGCGCCGGTGATCTCGGCCATGATCAGGAACAGCTCGTACGGGTTCGTGGACCCGACCATCAGGTCGTCGTCGGCGTACCGCTTGCCGTTCAGGTCGAAGCCGCCCAGGCGGCGCTGCCCGAGCAGCGTGGCGACGATGTGCTCGATGTTCACGCCGAGCGCGTGGTGGCCGAGGTCGACGAGCACGTTCGCCCGGTCGCCCAGCTCCTGGCAGAGCAGCAGCGACTGACCCCAGTCGGCGATGTCGGTGTGGTAGAACGCCGGCTCGAAGAGCTTGTACTCGAGGATCATGGACATGTCCTCGTCGAGCGCGTCGTACACCTGCCGCAGCGACTCCCGCAGCCACTCGCGGCGCCGGCGGAAGTCGCCCTGGCCCGGGTAGTTGGTGCCGTCGGCGACCCACATCGACAGCTGCTTCGAGCCGGTGACGCGCATGATGTCGACGCACTCGACCGACGTGGCGACGGCCTTCGCGCGGATCGCCGGGTCCGGGTTGGTGAACGCGCCGTGGTGGTAGTCGTCGTCCTGGAAGATGTTCGGGCTGATCGACCCGATCCGGACGCCCTGCTGCTCGGCGTACCGGCGCAGCTCCGCGTAGTCGGTGCGGTCCCACGGGATGTGCAGCGCGACCGTCGGCGTCACGCCGGTCAGCCGGTGCACGAGCGCGGCGTCGTCGACCTTCTCGTGCACGGTCCGCGGCGTACCGGGCGTGTTGAACACCTTGAACCGGGTGCCGGTGCTCACGTAGCCCCAGCTCTGGGTCTCGATCGTGAAGCCGGCGATGCGTTCGACGAGATCGTTCCTCATGATTGCGCTCCTCCTTGGTCAGGGCCGAAGATTGAATCGCTCCAACTCGACTGCACAGAAATCTGCCGGCGGGATCTCGCGGGGTCAGTGCGCGGTCGAGCCGCGGACGACGAGCTCGGGTGCGAACCGGCGGGCCTCGTGCACATGGCCGGTGTCGGTCACCTCGCTGAGCAGCAGCTCGAACGCGGTCCGCCCCATCGCGGCCATCGGCTGCCGGACGGTGGTCAGCGGGATGGCCAGGTACTGCGCGAGGTCGATGTCGTCGTACCCGCAGATCGCCACCTGGCCCGGTACGTCGACGCCCAGCTCCTGCAGGCCGAACATCAGGCCCATCGCGATCAGGTCGTTGCCGCAGAGCACCGCCAGCGGGCTCGTGAGGTCGCCTTTCGCGACGGTCGTCGCGATCTCCCGGCCGCTGGCCACGTCGTCCGCGGCGACCAGGATCTCCTGGACGTGCATGCCCCGGCCGCGGCTGTCCCCGGCGAGCGCCTGCCGCAGCCCGGCCAGCCGGTCGCCGTGCTGGGTGGTCCGCGCGGGCCGCCCGGCGAAGGCGATCTGCCGGTACCCGCAGTCCAGGAAGTGCGCGCCGACCAGCCGGCCGCCGTCGACGTCGTCCACCGACACCGAGCACTCCTCCGGACCGCCCGGCGTGTCCAGCAGCACGACCCGGGTGCCGATCCCGCGCAGGCTCGCCACCGAGGTGGCGCGCATCGCCGTCGTGGTCAGCAGGACGCCCTGCGCGCGCTGCCGCATCAGCAGCCGCAGCGCGTTGTCCTCCCGCCCGGGCTCGGCTCCGGTGCTGGTCAGCGTCACCACGTAGTCGCGCTCCAGCGCGATGTCCTCGACCGCCCGGGCCATCTCCCCGAAGAACGGGTTGCTGGCGTCGTGGACGACCATCCCGACGAACCGGCCCATCCCGCCGGCCAGCACCCGTGCGGACTCGTTCGGGACGTACCCGAGCATGTCCATCGCGTTCTTCACCCGCAGCCGGGTGGCCTCGGCCACGATCTCCGGGCGGTTGATCACGTTGCTCACGGTGGACCGGGCGACGCCGGCCAGCCGGGCGACGTCCTCGATGTTCGCTATCACTCGGGACCCATCTGTCGGACCGATGCGGATGGCATCGTCTGGAGCGCGTCAATCGTACCGATCAGGCCTTGATCGCGAACACCCGGTCGATCCAGAGCGCCGGCACCTTGGACAGGTTCTGGACGTACAGCACGTGCTGCGCGTCCCGGCTGTAGGTCCCGGGCAGCTCGATCTCGTGGTACTCGCCGTCGGCCAGGTCGCCCGCCGTCTTCACCAGGGTGTTCCCGAACGGCGGATACACGCCGAGCTCCGCGACCGGCGTACCGGCCGCCAAGGTCCCGACGTCGGCGCGCAGCGCGAGGAACAGCCGCCAGTTCCCGTCGCCCAGCTGGTCGAGCCAGAACTGCACGCCCCACTGGGAGTCGTTCGGATCCATCCGCAGCGCGCGGTGGTTGGACGCCTTCAGGTCGGTCGCGAGGCTGGTCATCCACGGCGCCGCGATCAGGATCCGGCTCTCCTGGAAGTCGGCCCACTGGTCCGCGGGCAGCCCCTTGACCGCGGCCGGCGGCGTGATGTCGCCGGGTGGGACCGGGTTCACGTCGTACTCGTCGACGATCTTCCCGACATCGCCACCGCCCTCGGAGTACCGGCTCATGCCGGTCAGCTGCAGCGACCGCTTCGCGCGTGCCTTCCGGTTGACGAGGTCCAGGTCCCATGTCTGGCCGGCCTTGGCGAGATCCTCGAGGTACGCCGGTGCACGCATGAAGATCACGTAGTCCAGCTGGAACCGCGCGACCGCGAGCCGGTCGAGCAGCTGCTGGTCCCCGTGCACCGCCGCCTCGGCCGCAGCGAAGTGCCCGTCGGCCGCGCGCACCACGTCGAGCGCGTAGATCCGGGACATGTACTGCGACGCCTCGGACAGCGGGCCGTTCGCCTCCTTCGACGCCCACAACGTCTGCAGGTACGCCTCGACGTGCTCGGCCGCGTCCCCGTAGTACCCGTCGAGGTATTCACGGACGGTACGCCGTACGTCGAGCGACGGGTCCCACGCGAGCCGCGACAGCACCCACGTCCGCATCGAGGCCATGTCGCCACCGCGGGTGTTCCAGACACCCTGGATGAACAGGCCCTGCACCTGCGGCAGCTTCGCCACCTGGCGGAGCGACTCGAACCCGTCGTACCACTGCGGGAACGGCATCAGGTAGCTGGAGAACATCGTCTGGTAGTCCCAGAGCACGATGTTCTTGGCGATCTTCGTCCAGCCGAGCAGGTACGTGCGCTGGTCGGCGTTCGCGTCGTCCAGGATCGGCTTGCCACGGTTGGCGTAGATCGGGCAGAACGTGATCACGACGTTGTCCTCGACCGTCATCCCGGTCGGCGGCTGGATCGACCACTGGTACGCCTCGGTCTCGAGGCGGGCGGCCGGGATCACCTTGCTGACCCGGCGGGCCAGGTCGTTGACGAAGTCCAGCATCGCAGCGCAGCCCGCGCCGCCGTGCGCGTCGATGAACGCCTGGCTGGCCGGGTCCGGGTGCCACGGGTTCGCGTCCCATTGGATGATTCCGAGCGACGCGTTCTCACCGCGGGCGATCCGCTCGTTGATCAGCCGGATCACGGTCGCGGTCGCCTGGCTGCGCGCGTCCGGGTTCATGAACTGGACGTTGCCGTCCTGGATCAGGCTCTTGTCAGTGACGAGGTCGCGGAAGAACGTCGGCCGGTCCTCGGGCCAGTAGCCGGACCACACGTTCAGGTCGGCCGGCTGCGGTACGTCGTACATGTCGCGACGGCCGTTCAGCCGCAGGTGGTGCCGGTTCTCGGCGCTGAACGCCTCGCCGTAGTGCAGCTGCCGGAACCGGAACCGCGGCACGTAGTCGCGGTTCAGCGGATCGGTGTCGAGGTCGATCGTGCTCCGCGACGGCACGGTCTCGCTGTTCTCGGCGTACCAGTGCACGCCGAGCTGGGTCTCGGCGAACCAGTACGCGCCGTGCAGCGTGCCGAGCGGGCCGGGGCCGGTGATCAGCACGTCCTTGCCGCTGACCCGGACCGCGAACCCGTCGTCGCCGAGCGCGCCCCGATCGATCCGCCCGAACCGGCCGGCCAGCGGATTGTTGGTACCCACAACGATCAGGTCGTGGTACCCGGACCGCACGGTGTTCTCGTCGACCAACGGGATCGCGGCACCGGTGACCCGGCTCAGGTAGTCGACCAGCTCCCGGGCCGCCCGCCGTACCATCGGCGCGTCCTTGCTGCCGGCAAGGACGGCGTACGTCGAGCGCCCGCGCTGGGCGAGGTGCAGCTGGTCCCGGCCGGCGTGCGCGAGCCCGGCGGGGAGGACACCGGCGAACGCGGCGGCCATACCGCCGACCGCCCCGGTGCGCAGGACGGTACGGCGGGAGACGTGTTCGGACATGCGAGGGCTCCTGTCTCGTGGGTCTGGTGGTGCTCAGCGCAGGTTCATGACGGCGTTGCCGACGCGTTCCTGGATCGCGAACAGGTTCGGGACGTTCTCCTGGGTCTGGACGTGGCTGCCGCCGGCGCCGGTGTTCACCCAGAGGCCGAAGTTCAGCAGGGCGGTCAGTTTCGGGTGGCGGTTCGCGGTCGCCAGGTACTCGTACTGCTTCCCGATCACCTGCTGCTCGGTGGTGAAGCCGTTCCAGGTGTCGGGAACGTTCGGCGGGAACATGTAGGTGCGGTCGTTCGGGTCCGGCGTCATCTCGTCCAGCCGGGTCGCGGCCGCCTCGATCGTCGCGGCATCCATCGAGTACGCGTCCATGCCGAGCCAGTCGACCGCGTCCGGGACGTGCGCCCAGGTGTTGATGTCGTACAGCGTGTCGGTCATCAGGATCGGCCCGGCCGGGATGCTTCCCGCGGTGATGCTCGCCTTGACCGCGTTGGCGTGGACGTCCATCTGCGCCCCGGTGATGCCGTAGATGTACGGCTCGTCCTGGAGGTAGTAGCCGAAGATCTTGTCCTTGTACGGCTGCAGCATCGCGACGTAGTTGTTCCAGCGGGTCCGGTCCGGGTACATCGCGTGCGTGCCGGGGTCGAAGAACTCGCTGCCGACGTACACGATGCACGAGTGCGGCGGACAGGACGCGAACACGTTCGTCCGGTACGTCACCGGCTGCGCGGGGTCGGTCGGCGAGACGTTGATCCAGTGCAGGTTCGCGATCCCCGCCATGTCCGGGACATGGTTGCCCGCGGCATCGTCGTTGCGAGTGCCGTACGTCCCGTAGTACTTGAGGAACGGGAACGGCGACACCTTGCCGACGGTCAGATCGTCGACCGTGCTGACTTCCTTGTACGGCGCGGTCGCGCTGCCGTTGCTGACGTAGGCGCCCAGGTAGACGTACGACTTGCCGACGGAGGCGCCGAGGGCGAACGAGGTCTGCGCGCCGTTGACGGTGACGGTGACCGTCGGGTTCGCCGTACTCGCGGCCGTGATCCGGACCGTGACGGCGTAACCCGCCGCGCCCCGGGTCGCGGTGAGCGTCGGGCCGTAGACCGCGCCGTCCTTGTAGAACGTGACGACGCCGTTGCGGGCGATCGTCATCCCGAGCCGGTTCGCCGCGTCCGTGACGTAGCCGGTCGACGTACTCGAACTGGACAGCATCAGCGAGACCCAGTCGCCGGGTGTGCCGAACAGCCCCGGGTCCGGGTCGACGGTCGCGGCGAGGTCGATCGCGTCGTCACCGTCCGGGATCGCCGGCACGTTGGTCCTGACCGCCGACGGCGCGACCCAGAACGAGAGCTTGCCCGGGTACGCGTTGTTGTTGACCTGGGAGTAGTTCGACGGCGGCGGCGCGGTGCTCGACCAGTTGCCGGAGACGCGCGTGTAGCCCGCGTTCGTCTGCGGGGTCTGACGTCCGGCCAGGTTGTCGTTCAGGCCGTACCCCGGGTCGGTGTCGGCGGCGCCGTCGAACGAGTCGGCGTACTGCGTGATCTTGCTGACCTGCAGGTTGTCGAGGGCGCTCACTTCGCCGTACGGCGGGGTGCTGCTGCCGCTGGTGAGGTACGCGCCGAGGTACACGTAGGCGCGTGGTAGCGGTGCGGCCAGGGCAGCGGTCTTCGTTGCACCGTTGACCGTCACGCTCACCGCGGGTGCGCCCGTCGACGCTCCCGTGACGGTGACGGTCGCCCCGAATCCGGTCGGCTGCCTCGTCGTGGTGAGGCTCGTGGCCCATTGTGCGACGCCGTTGCGGTACAGCATCACCTCGCCGGTTCGCCGTACGGTCAGGCCGAGGTCGATGTCGGAGGCGGTGACGTAGCCGGTCGACGTACTGGTGCGAGAGAGCATCAGCGAGGACCAGTCGGTGTCGGGCCCGGCCGAGTTCGCGTTCGGGTCGAGGGTGGCGGAGACCGTGTACGCGTCGGTGGCGTCGGCGGCGGCCGGAGCGTCGAGGCGGACGGCGGAGTTGCCGATCCAGAACGACAGCCGGCCCGGGTACGAGTTGTTGCCGACCTGCGAGTAGTAGCTCGGCGGCGTGCCGGCGGGCGACGTCCAGTTGCCGTGGACGCGGGTGAAGGTGACGCCCTTGCCGGGGCCGGACTGGCGGGCACCGAGGGAGTCGTTCAGGCCGTACGTCGGCGACGCGTCGCGGGCCCCGTCGAACGAGTCGAGGAGCCCGGGCGACGCGGCCGCCACGGCGGCTGTGGCGGGGGTGGCGGGGGTGGCGGGGATCAGGCCGGCCAGCAGCAAGACGGCAACCGCAAGCTTCATCGAGTTCCTCCCGGGTCCGGGGCGGCGAATGGGGGTGGTGCGGAGCTCGTCGGAGACGCATCATTGGAGCGCTCCAATTGCTCAGAAGTTACGCCGCACCGGCGCACACGTCAACGGCCACGGACGGCCGGAACCGGAGGACCCGTGAATCAGCTCACCGCCCTGTCCCGCTGGCTCGGGGAGGAGCACCGCGAACTCGCCCTGCTCGGCGAGGGCAACTTGTCCGCCCGCAGCGGCCCCGACCGCATGCTGGTGAAGGCCAGCGGCACCTCGCTCCCCCAGGCGACCTTCGTCGAGGTCCGGATCCGGCCACTGCTCGACCTGCTCGACGCGGCCGACGCCGACGATTCCGACGTACAGCAAGCCCTACTGGACAGCAGGATCGACCCATCCGCGCCGCAGCCGTCGGTTGAATCGCTCCTACACGCCGTCGCACTCACCGATGCGGGGGCGTCCGTGGTCGCGCATTGCCATCCGCAGTCCGTCAACGCCATCGTCTGCTCAGACCGGGCGTCGGCGCTGGTCGACGGCGCGCTGTTCCCGGACCAGATCGTCGTACTCGGCCGGGAACAGTTGCTGCTGCCGTACGTCGACCCCGGCCTCGAACTCGGCCGGCGGGCGCGGGCGGCGATCCGCGAGTACGTCCAGCGCCTGGGCGAGCGGCCGCGGGTGATCTACCTCGCCAACCACGGCATGGTCGCACTGGGCGACTCCTGCGACGAGGCCCGCCGGATCACCCAGATGGCCGACAAGACCGCCCGCATCCTGCGCGACTGCCTCGCGATCGGCACCCCGCAATACCTCCCCCAGCACCTCGCCGACCGCATCCACACCCGCCCGGACGAACAACTCCGCCGCTCCGCACTCGCCGGTGAGTTCGTCGAGATCACGTAGATCCCAGATTCTCGTGGTACGGCGGCACGCCCTCGGTCAGCGGTCGATGGCGGCCATGTTGTCCGCGTCGTAGCGCTCGCCGGAGGCCGGGGGCAGGTCATTGAGGCGGGCGAGATGAGCGGCGGTGAGCTCGATGTGATCGGCGGCGGCGTTCTCCTCCAGCCTGGCGACTCGCTTGGTGCCGGGGATCGGCGCGATGTCGTCCCCCTGGGCCAGCAGCCAGGCCAAGGCCACCTGTGCGGGTGTGGCGTCGATCTCGGCGGCCACGGCCCGCACCTCGTCGACGATGCGCAGGTTGCGTTCCAGGTTGCCGTCGGCGAACCGGTGGTTGGTACGGCGCCAGTCGTCGGTGCCGAGATCGTTCAGGGTGCGGATGTTGCCGGTCAGGAAGCCACGGCCGAGCGGGGAGTACGGCACGAAGCCGATACCGAGTTCGCGCAGTACGGGCAGGATCTCGGCCTCCGGGTCCCGGGTCCACAGCGAGTACTCGGACTGCACCGCGGCGACGGGATGTACGGCGTGAGCGCGGCGGATGGTGGCCGGGCCGGCCTCCGACAGGCCGATGTGGCGGAGCTTGCCTTCGGCCACCAGTTCGGCCAGCGCGCCGACGGTCTCCTCGATGGGCGTCCCGGGGTCGACCCGGTGCTGGTAGTAGAGGTCGATGTGGTCGGTGCCCAGACGCTTCAGCGACCCTCCACGGCCAGGCGGATGTTGGCCGGGGTGCTGTCCGGAGCCGAGCCACCGGTGTGAGAGATCAGTCCGAACTTGGTCGCCAGCACGACCTCGTCCCGGCGCCCACGCACGGCCCGGCCGACCAGCTCCTCATTGACGAAGGGGCCGTACCCCTCAGCGGTGTCGATGTGGGTGACCCCGAGGTCCAGGGCGCGGTGGATCGTGCGGATCGACTCGTCGTCGAACTGGCCCGCGCCGGTGTAGAACGCCGACATACCCATGGCTCCGAGGCCGATGCGGGAGACCTTGAGGCCGCCGAGCGAGATGGTCTTCATGGTGCGGACTTCCCTTCCGAGGATTTAAGTACCGATCGGTGCAGAACCGTAGCACATCAGGACCGCTCGGTACCGAACCGCGTTCGACCGAGATCTGTACCGAGAGGTACGCTTGTCGCATGGGTGACACCCGCAGGGCCGTGATGGGCCGGCCTCGAGGATTCGACATCGACCAGGCGCTGGAACGCGCGATGCGGGTGTTCTGGGCGCGAGGCTACGAAGGTGCGAGCCTCGCCGAACTGACCGGCGCCATGGGGATTACCAAGACCAGCATGTACGCCGCCTTCGGCAACAAGGAGCAGTTGTTCCGCAAGGCCCTCCAGCGGTACGGCGCGGGGCCGGCCGTGTACGCCACGCGCGCCCTGGAGGAGCCCACCGCTCGGGCCGTGGCGTTGGCGTTCCTCCGCGGCGCGGTCGGCGCGACGACCCCTCCAGACGGCCCCTCCGGGTGCCTGACCGTGCAGGGTGCGCTGGCGGCGAGCGACGAGAGCCTGGCCGTCCACGACCTGCTTGTCGACTGGCGCAACGACGCGGGCGACCGCCTCGAGGAACGCTTCCGGCGCGCCGTCGACGAGGGCGACCTTCCGCGCGACGCCGACCCCCGGCGCCTGGCCCGGTTCGTCATGACGGTGGGTTTCGGCATCGCGGTGCAGGCCGCCAACGGCCTCGGGCCCGCCGAGCTCAACGAGATCGTCGACACGGCGTTGCACGGCTGGCCCGCCTGACCGCGCCACAGTTGCCTTCGGATTGTTAGTCGGCTAAGTTTTCTGCTTAGCCGACTAACGATAAGCAGGAGGACGGGTCATGGACCTGGGTTTCAAGGACGTGGCGGTGCTGGTGACCGGTGGGTCGTCCGGGATCGGGCGGGCGACGGCGGTCGCGTACGGGCGTGAAGGCGCGCGGGTCGCGATCACCTACAACAGCCGGAAGGACGCGGCCGAGGCGGTCGCGGAGGAGATCGAGGCGGCCGGCGGTACGGCGTACGTGGTACCGATGGATCTCGGTACGCCGGAGACGATCGCGGCCGCGGTCGCCTCGGTCGTGGAGCACTGGGGCGGGCTCGACGCGGTGGTCGCGAACGCGGTCAGCTTGGGGACGCTCGGGTACGACGAGCGGCCGTCGAAGGTCGAGGAGTCGCGGCCGGAGTGGTGGACCCAGATCATCCGCGCGAACCTCGAAGGGAACTTCCACCTGGTGCAGCAGGTCGCGCCCGCGCTGCGGCGGTCCGGGCACGGGCGGCTCGTGCTGCTGTCGACCGATCTGGCCGAGCGCGGGATGGCCGGGTCGTGGGCGTACAGCGCGGCGAAGGCGGGACTGCACGGCCTGGCGGCGAGTCTGCAGCACGATCTGGGCGCGGACGGCGTACTCGTGAACGTCGTACTGCCCGGGATCACGCTCGAGAACGGCGTACACCGGGTCATCCCGCAGCCCGCCCTGGAGCGGATCGCGGCCGGCTTCACCGCGCGGCACCTGCCCGACGCCGCCGAGATCGCCGACGCGATCCTGTTCCTCACCTCACCGCGGACCCGGGCGATCCAGGGCCAACTGCTGCACGTCACCGGCGGTGATCTGATTCCCGCGTAATACAGCGTCGGCGGCGTCGGCGCTTGTACGGTGGGCTCAGGAGTTCTCGGCAAAGGAGCGGCGCGATGGCCCGGGCACTGATCGTGGTTGATGTGCAGAACGACTTCTGCGAGGGCGGGAGCCTGGCCGTCGCCGGCGGCGCCGACGTCGCGTTCCGGATCGGCGAACTACTGCACGAGTGGCACGAGGCGGAGCCGGACGAGCGGCAGTACGCGTACGTCGTGGCCACCCGGGACCACCACATCGACCCAGGCGACCACTTCTCCAAGACCCCCGACTTCGTGAACTCCTGGCCCCCGCACTGCGTGGCCGGCACCGACGGCGTCAGCTTCCACCCGAACCTCGACCCGCAGCCGTTCGACGCGATCTTCGACAAAGGCGAGTACGCCGCGGCGTACTCCGGCTTCGAGGGCAGGTCCCACGAAGGCGGCCACCCGCTCGCCGACTGGCTCCGCAGCAAAGGCGTCACCGACGTCGACGTCTGCGGCATCGCCACCGACTACTGCGTCCGCGCCACCGCCCTCGACGCCAAGTCCCAAGGCTTCGACACCACCGTCCTCACCACCCTCACCGCCGGCGTCGCCGAACCCACCACCCACCAGGCCCTCACCGACCTCCGCAACGCCGGCATCACCCTCACCTGACCACCGGGGCCAAGTCGGCGATGCGGAAGAGGGCCTGGGTGGTTTCGGCGGGGACGTTGAGGAGTGGTGAACGGGTGGATGTGGTGAACGGGTGGATGTGGTGAACGGGTGGATGTGGTGAACGGGTGGATGTGGTCAGCCCCCCGCGTGCTCCGCAGGCGCTCCGGTCGCTCCGCTCCCTCCCGCACCCGCTACGCGCGCTCCCACCCACCCACCGGCTTAGCGCCGGCTCTTTTGCCCGCTGCCGCGGGCGAGTTGCGAGCTGCCGCTCGCGAGTGACGGCTTGGCGGGTGTGGTTGGTAAAGGCGCCGGTGGTGAGTGGCGCGGGGTTGTCGGCGGCGTGAAGGTGGTGAATGGAAGTGAAGATCGTGGCGTGCACGTGGTGAACAGGCGGATGTGGTCAGCCCACCGCGTGCTCCGCGGGCGCTCCCACCCACCGACCGGCTTGGCGCCGGCACTTCCCGGCTACCGCCGGGGACTTGCGAGCTGCCGCTCGCGGGTGACGGCTAGGTGGATGCGCTCGGTAAAGCCCCACGTGGTGAGCTTGGGTTCTAGGGGTCGTCGCAACACCTCAGTTCGAGGGGTGCGGTGGTGCGTGGACGCGGTAATCAAGTGGGCAAGCAAAACTGATCTCATTGCGCGACTAACGGACGCAGTGGCGCCTGCTCGCTCTGGCTCGCTACCAGTAGTTCGTCGAGTCTGTCGAGCGTGACGTCTAGCGCGTTGGCGATCCGCGGCCTAGCCCACAAGGAGGGCGTCGTGTCGCCGGACTCCCAGCGGGCGACAGTGGATCGCTGGACCCCAACCTCAGCGGCTAGACCCTCCTGGGTCTTGCAAACGTCCCGTCTGCGGCGGGCCAGTGCGTCTCGGCGCGGTGGTACCGCCGGGTCGTCGACGCGCTCGGCGACAGCTGGGTGAGCTTGTAGGTCTACAGCCGGAGCATGTTCCTGGTCGGTGTCTGCGAGCACGACCACGATGAGGGCGGTTTGGTCATCCGTCGCGGCAAGCTGTTCGAGTGCGCGCGCGTTGCCGGCGGCCAGAAGCAGATGTTCGATGTCGCGCCGCTGGAGGGCTACTGCCTGAGGTGCCACGCGTCCTCCTTGATGGATGGATCCCGATGGAATCAGAGTCCGATGGCCGCAGGCACAGAAGTACCCCACGGTGGGGTACTTCTGGTATCAGCCGAAACTTGACGAGCGTGTCATCTGGTTCCAGTGGTGGCTGATGCGATCCATGCCGCGAGGGCGCGGACCTCCTCGCTGGCCCTGCGATGGTGGCTTGCCAGTACATGTACGGCTTCGCGGGCCATTGGGTGGTATCTCGTTTGTTGTGGAGCGACTGTTCGGGCCTGCTGTAGTGCAACCAGAGCGGCGCTGTGGTCGCCGATGGCAATGAAGGCTCGGGTGGCGTCGATCAAGTGGTGACCACGGCGGGTACGAGGCATCGATGATGGGAGGTGGAGCGCTCGCGCTCGTTCGGCCGCGACGTCGACGTGCTTGAGTTCGATTTGGGCGGCGATGTCGTGGACGGCGGTGTTCACCGGCCCGAACGTCAGGTGGTAGTGGACGCCGTCGACGCCGCCGGATATGCGCTCGGCCAGGCGTCGGGCCTCCCCGAGGTGGTGCGCTGTGGCGTCTTCGTCGCGGGCGCGTGAAGCTTGAGTCACCTGCCGGAGGCGGATGCTGCCCAGCAGGGTCACCGCGGCACTTGACGGGCCGGAGCCGACCGCGTCCCAGAGTTGGTCATAGGACTGTTCCAGCAGGCGCAAGCCCGTGTTGTAGTCCTTGGCGACTTGGAACCCGTTGGCGCGGGTCCATTGCGCTAGGCCGATGGAAAGCGGGTCGTTGGCTTGCGTCGATGCCCACTGGAGACGTTCCTCCAGGATCGAGGCGAGGTCGAGGTAGCCCAAGCGGGCGGCAAGACAGTAAGCCATGTAGTAGCAGGATGCGAGGAGACGGGCGGCGCGGCGGCGCGCTATGCCGTCCAGTTGATGCACGGAGGCGGTGAGCTCTTCGAGGAGCGCGGGAAGCATCTCGCCTAATGCGGTGTACCGGGCGGCGGCGCGGTAGTTCGTGGCCTGGTCGACATCCCGGGCGATCGCGTCGAGAGACCGCGGCAGTGGGCGCCATTCGGGTGGCAGATCGTAGGCTCGCGCGATGCTGCGGATCGCGGCGATCGGTGCGTGGACGCGGGCGTCGGCTCGTTGCCGGCTGGGGTAGGGCTGGCCGGTGAGTTGCTCGACTGTGACTGCGAGGGTTCGGGCGGCGGTGTTGAGGAAACCGTAGGTCGGTAGACGCTCGCCCTGTTCGACTTTGCGGATCGAGCCGAGCGAGAGGTGGGAGTGGTCGGCGAACTCGCGCTGGGTGTATCCCGCGAGGTTTCGGTACCTCGCGATGCGTGAACCGACGGTCTCTGCGTTCGCTTCGTCGCTGTCGGGCATCCTGACCTCCCCTCAGCACCGAGTATCTCGTAGCAGCGTACCGGCGGCTTGTCGCGCCGGTCAGCGCCCGGCTGACACCCAGTCGGTGATCGCATCGATGACTTCAGCCTGCCAAACCAGAGTCTGCGGCTGCCGATAGGCCTTGTCACCTGCGACGGCGAATCCGTGACCGGCGCCTTCTACGACCATGAGCCGCGACTGCTCGTTGAGCTCCTTGATGGCGTCGTAGGAGGGACCGATCGGCACCTGCGTGTCGGCATCACCATGGACCAGCAGTGTGGGGGCAGCGACGGAACCGAGTGCGGTGTGCGGCTGGAGCCAGAAGACCTCGTTGAGGAACGCGCGTCCGTGCCGGAACGATGTCGAGTACTGCAGGAAACCGTCCCTGGTCAGCAGGTCGGCGTGCTCGTCGTCCAGGTGATCGTCCACCCAGTACGTGCGTCCGTCGATCGTGCGCGCCTTGTAGTCGATGCGGGGACATAGCATCACCAGCCGATCCACCTCGGCCGGGCGCTTCGCCGAATAATACGCGCAGACTCCGCCGGTGAATGATTGTCCTACCAAAGAAGTAACCGCAACACGGGTCTCGGCGCCTAGCACCTCGAACCCGGCTCGGACGTCGTTCAGCAGGCCCGCGAGCGTGACGTCTTCTTGGGTGCCCTCGGACTCGCCATGCCCGCGCAGGTCGAACCGGAGCGACGCGATACCGGCTGTGGCCAGTCCTTCGGCGATCCGGTCGAAGAAGCCGGATTCATGCCGGGTAACGCCGCGGCCGTGGACCAGAAGCACTCCGACTTTCGGAGTCGTATCGGGCACGACGATGTCGCCGACGAGCCGCAGGCCGTCGAGCGAGCGGAACTCGACACGGGATTGCGTGGCCATGGCGTTCTCCTGGTCGGTCCGGACATGCACGTGCCAAGTGTGCCCCACGGTTCGCGGCTTGCCGGCCACAGTCCACCACCGGCCCGGGCGTGCTACACGGGTGCGACAGGAATGCTTCGGACGTGCGCTGTTCAGCTCGCTCATCTCTGGCTTCGATGAGAGATCACAGCTGTTCCCCTCATCGAGAGGCACACCAATGGCAGAACCGATTGCGGTCCTGGACCGTAGCAACACCGACCTGAACCGTTCTGGGAGCCACCTAGACCGGCTGACGGCCGATCTGTTCGACCTGGACGTGCGCATTTTGCAGGTCCCCATGGCCTGCACCAACCACACCAACGATGGCTGCTCGGCGAGCTGTCCGAGCCGGGGCTGCTCGAAGACCTGCAGCTGCACCAACTGCAACTGCAAGAAGTAGAGGCCGTGGCGATGAAGCGCGAGAGCACCTTCGCCTTGCACCCGGAGTTCCCCGTCCTGGCACGCACACCGCTGCTGCCGAGGGACGCGGGTCACTGTGCGGCAGGAGTTCTGACCGGATCGCTTCTGGAGGCGGTGCGGTTCACCTCGCGCTCCCTCGCCACGATCACCGACGACGACCTGGACGACGACGAGAAGCTCGCAACGACGGTGCATGCCTACGAGCGTCGTGCTCGGACTCGGGCAACGCCGCGGGGCGCATTCGCCGGCGTCCAGGTCGCGCAGGTCACCGAAGGAGATGCCCGGTTCAGTGTCGGGAAGAATCATCGTGCCCGGAGCACGCCATCGGCTGCCTGGTTGAACGATGTCGCCAACCAGCTCCTTGACGTGCCTGAGGTGCTTGATGCGGTGCGGCTTGCACGTAACGACCTCGCCACGCGTCGTGGACACCGGTACGAACACGAATGGGCTGTCGGATCGCTGAAACCTGAGCGGATCTCGCTGCGCGCAACGCCCGCTGTCGAACTGATGTTGGAGACCTGCCGTACCCCGGCCAGCCTGACGCAGGTCGCTGGAGCGATCAACGCCCGCTGGCTTGGCGTGTCGGCAGAGACTGTGCGGGCAACGGTACAGAAGCTGATCCGGGCCGGGCTGCTGCTGACGGACCTGCTGCCGGACGACATTGCACAGGACCCACTCAAGCACCTTCTGGCCCGGGTCCCACCGTCACACGAGCTACTCGGTCCGCTGGCCGAGCTACGCGACCTGCTCGCCGAGGCAGACAAGTACCCACCGGGTACGGACGAGCGCCTCGCCGCTCTCGCCGAGGCCCGCGCGGTCTGCGACCGTCTCGCACCGCAGGAGAACCTGATCACGGTCGACGTCGCGGTCGACGCAGACGTCCAGATCCCGCGCCCGCTCCTCGCTGGGGCCGCGGACGCGGTCAGCTTGCTGTGGAGCATCACACCGTCATCCGAGATTCTGGACGTATATCACTCCCGGTTCGTCGACCGGTACGGCATCAGGCGGCGGGTCCCGCTCCTGGTCGTCGTTGACCCAGTAACCGGCCTCGGCGCTCCAGACGATGATGAATCTCCGGAGCCGGCGAAGAATCCGAGCCGCGATCGAGTCGTGGCCGGCCTCGTTGCCGCGGCAGCCGCCAGTCACAGCACCGAGGTCATGCTCGACGATGAGGCAATAGCTGCACTGCGGGTGACAGGTGAGCGCGTGCCACCGTCCAGTGCCGAGTTGTATGCGCAGGTCCTGTCTGAGTCGCCTGAGGATCTTGCCAAGGGCAAGTACATGCTGGCCGCGTACCTCGGCAGCACCACGGAAGCCGGGTCGACGCTAGGGCGATTCTCGTCGCTCCTTCAGCTGCCCAGCCTCCCCGTCGATCCTGACATGCCGATCTGTGCCGAGGTCGTGGTCCGGCCACGTCTAGCGGCTCTGTCGACCGTAGCGTTGCCGTCCGGGTTCGTGTCACATCGGATCTGCGTCGGTACGCTGCCCGAGCCGGGCGATCTGACGCTGTCCGATCTTGACCTCGCCTCCGATGGGCAACGTCTCACGTTGTGGTCTCGCAGCCTCGAGCGGGAGATCAACCCCATTCTGTTCTCCCGAATCGGCCTGGCCTACATACCTCCCGCCGTTCGCGTGCTCCAAGATCTCGCGAACGCCGGTAACCATCCGTGGCATGCCTGGTCCTGGGGGTCGCTTGCCGAGGCTCCATTCCTGCCTCAAGTGCGGTGGCGAAACGTCATCCTCGCGCCAGCCAGGTGGCGCATTCCCGACGCGCTGGTAGTGGCGGCTGCCAATGTGTCCTCCTGGGAATCTGAGCTTGCCAAGTGGCGTGCTGCGACCGTGCCCGCACTGCCGCGGCTCGTGGTCACGCAGGACTCCGACCAGCGTCTGTTGCTCGACCTTGACGATCCCCGCGATCGAGAGCTCCTACGCCGCTACGCACGTCGTGGCGCGGATTCGGTAACTGCCCAACCCGGCGGACCTCATGCGATCCAGGCGGTTGCCGACGGCCACGACGGTTCCCACGTCCTCGAGTTGATCGTCCCGCTCCAAGGCCCCACACGCCCGCACGTCGCAGACGACGATCCACCGAAGGCGTGGACACCTCCAGTGATCCATCTGCCGGGCAGTAGGTGGCTATCGCTGACGATCCCGTCGCCGAGGAATCACCACGACTACATCCTTGGACAGCTCAGCAGTCTGGTCGCATCGGTACGTGGCGTCATCGACCGATGGTTCTGGCTCCGGTATGACAATCCCGCCCACGGGCCGCACCTGCGCGTCCGTTTCGCGGGCGAACCATCCGTCCTGAGCACAGTGGTGCTTCCTGCCGTAACGGAGCGATACGCCGACTGGATGAGCCACGGCCTGGTCAGAGGTCTGGTCATCGAGTCCTACGAACCGGAGAGCGATCGCTATGGAGGTCCCAGGGCGATCGGTGCCGCAGAGCGAGTGTTCGATGCCGACAGCCACCTCGCACTGAGTCTGTTGGCGAACATGCCCGACGAAGACGTCCGGCTCGTGCTCGCTGCGTTCTCTGCTGTCGAGATCGCCGAGACTCTCACCGATGAGCCCATCGCCGCTGTCGGACGTCCGCGCCTGGACCGCGCCCGGCAACGACGGCACAACGAGCTACGCACCGCGACACCTCTCGACCCGACAGTCCTGCCTGACTCGTCCGCGCGGCTGATGTGGGACCAGCGCCATGCGGTGCTGGCCTGTTACCGCGACGCGGTACCCGTCGGCCGACGTACAGACTGTGCCTCATCGCTGATCCACATGCACACCAACCGCCTAGGCCTCGACCGCGACCAGGAACATCTCGCCCGGGCACTGGCCGCACACCAGCTCGCAAGGAAGCCCCGATGAACATCGCGGATACCGCACTAGCTATCGCAGAACGGCTGCTGGACCCGCAGCGAGTGGCAACCTCCGCTCCTTCGTACGGAGTCGCGACCCTCGCCGACGGTCTACCAGGGACCGCATTGCTCCATGCCCGCCTGTCCAACATCGACCCGGTCTTCGATGCTGCGGCCACCGCTCACTGGGCCGCCGCCGCTCAACACGCCGCCGGCGCGCCCGACATGGGCGACGGGATCTACGGGGCCATCGGCGGACTGGCTGCCTCTCTGATCCTTGGCTCTCCCTACCTGCCCGACCCTGACGCCACCGCGAGGGCTACGGATCGGTCTGTCCGCTGGCTCTCGTCTCGTGCTGTCGACATAGCCGCCCACTACACAACCTTCGTCGAAACCGGTGACTCCGCGATCGCATGGCACGTATACGACACGATCTCAGGCCTGGCCGGAATCGGCCGCATATTGCTCGCTGCGATGGCCTCTGGTCACACCTCCGCTGAACCGGGACTTGTCGCTGCGCTGACAGCACTGACCACCATGCTGACCGACCACGGTGCCTCCAGGCCAGGCTGGTGGGTCCCAACAGATCACCATCCAACAGTCGTGGCCAGCCGGCTCGACAACACCGGAGCCGCTGACACCGGACTTGCCCACGGCGTCGCCGGCCCCCTGGCTTTGCTCTCGCTGGCCAGTCTCGCCGGACAAACCGTCACAGGGCAGGAGACTGCGATCCGACATGCCGTCAGCTGGCTCGACCTTTGGCGAGCGGTCGACCACGGCTGGCCGGACCAGGTCACCGGCCGGGATCTCGATAACGGATCCGACATGGTGCCGCAGGGGCGGTCTGCTGCATGGTGTTACGGGGTGCCCGGGATCACCCGAAGCCTCATGCACGCGGCACAAGCGCTCGACGACGCTCGCCTGGCCGAGACAACCCGCGCTGACCTCGCACAACTGGGCGCCCAGCACGCTGGCTGGGATGCCGCAGGTCCAACCTTATGTCACGGGCAGGCCGGAGTCCTGCGCTGCGCAACCGGCATCGACGCCGGAGTCGCCGAACACGCAGCCGCCGGGGTCACCCAGTCACTGAACCCTGACCGGCCGTTTCTCGTAGAACACCTCGAGCACGGCATAGGCCACGACAACCCCGGATTCCTGACGGGCGCCGCAGGAGTCGCACTAGCTCTCAGCGAGGTGGTCGCCCTTCCCGCGCGCCCGGCTGCGACATCCTGGGACGCCCTGCTCCTCATCACTTGAGCTTGCTACAAGCAGGCAGAAGGCCCTGACGGCTCGGTCAGGGCCAGCTCATACTGCCTCGCCCGCGCGTGGCTGTACCTCGACGGATGTCGTGGCCGGGATCGCGGTCACAACGAACGCATGGTCAACCTTGTCGACGACGAACAACGCGCCGGCCTCTTCCGGCGACGGTGCCGAGGTCAGCGGCCACGCCGCGATCGTCACGTCCACGCCGCGCGCGGCCTGCTCCTGCCATACCCGGACCCGGTCCGTCAGCAGCCGCGCCAAAGTTGTCCCGTCGGGTCCGAAACCGCAGGCACCAACCTGCAGCATCGGCATATCGTCTGTCCCGCCGACCTGCTGGGCGGTCAAGTAGGCCAGTGACGAATCCGAATAGACACCCCACGCGCCCCAGGGGTCCTTCGCCCGAAGAACCCGCCCGGCTGTGACAGCTTCCGCGTTGACGAACACGCGACAATAGCCCGGCAGCGCGGCCAGCCAGAGATCCTGCTCCGGCGTCCACGCCCATGGCGCCACCAGGTCGGTCCACTCCAACGCCGTTTCACTGCCCAATGCCTGCAGCAAGCCTGGTGCTACCGGCTGCGCATCGTCGATGCGTAGCGTCAGGTCCGGACCTGGGCCGAGCGGGACGTTCTGCTCCGGCATCGCACCGATGCCCTTCATCGGGATGAACCCATCCTCGACCACCGACACGCTCCGCAGGCCGGCCCCGTCGCGCTCGAACGCGACCACTCGCGTCAGTCCACGAAGCCGCAACGGCAGCACCACACGTCCGTCGGGCGCGAGCTGCTCGACCCACGCAGGTGCCACGTCCCATGCCCCAGCCGTCACCAGAATCCGGTCGAACGGACCGTCCTCCGCCGAGCCCTGTGTTCCGTCGCCGGTCACAACCCGCACCTGGTCCGCTCCGTACGCGGCCAGATGCGCCCGTGCAGCCTCCGCGACGTCGGCGTCATACTCGATCGTGGTGACCGAACCCGACGGACCCACCAGTTGTGCCAGCAGCGCGGCGTTATACCCGGTCCCCGCGCCGACCTCCAGCACCCGATGACCCGGCCTGACCTGTGCCTGCTCCAGCATCCCCGCTACTGTGCCCGGCGCCGACGCCGAACTCGTCGGCACACCCTGCTCATCGCGATGGGTCACCACCGCACCCAACCCGTACGCCTCCGACAACGGCGCCTCCGGCACGAACAGATGCCGCGGCACAACCGTCATCGCGCTTGTTACGTCGTCAGCCAGCGGGTAACCGCGCATCTCCGCCAGGCGATCGAGCATCCCCGACCGCAACGTCACGTCGCCCTCGTGAGTCTCATCCACCTGACGAGGGTATGGCCGCTGGCCCGTCCACGTCCCGGCCCGCGGCGCCGCTACAAACAAGTGCGACGAAGATGCGACATGTGCGGTGCAGCATCACGCGCTAGGTGTGCCACAAGGTTGCCTCGCGCCTCTTTAGAGGTGTTCGCGATGCGGCCTGCCGTGACCTGGGACACGATGTCTCAGGAACTTGTGCGGGCGAGCGATCTGGAGCTGGCCCTTCAAGGTCGCACCGAGACGACTCATCACAGTCGGTTGTGTAGAACCGTGGACCCGGTCATCCACAACCGGGCCATCGGTCGAGGCGTTTCGGTGACTCGCGGCCATTGTGAAACTCCTGGATTGGATCAGGGGGCGGGCCAACTCTTAGGTTCGCCCGCCCCCTGGTTACTACGGCTGGCCCAGTTCGGACTCGCCTCCGCTCTGGGACAGCCTGATCTCTTGGGCTGCTGGCCGAGCCCTTGACAGGGGAGACAAGGACTCGGACAGCAGGACTAACGGCGGGACCGGCAGCTCACGGCGATCACTCCGCGAGACGACGGTGAGGAGGGCCGCTGCCGATCCCGCCAGATCACGTGGGCGGTGCTGAAGTCCAGTACGGCCGGCTGGGTGGGTCGTCCTCGGCCACGAGCGACCACCGCGCTTGGAGACCAGTGGAAGTCTTCGCCCGCAGCAACAGCACCTCTACCCACGCCTCAGCCAAGGCCTGCGGCCCGATGTGCTCCTCGATCAGGTAGTCGTCGCCGAGCCACAGCTGTACCTTCCACTGGTCATCCTCAGCCATCGATCCCGGGGGTGACAGGCTCATTCGTCACTCGCAAGCTCCGAAATCGGAGCCGCATTGCCGCCGCAAACTTGTCAGCAACGGGCTCAGCCTCCGTCAGGTCAGTGATCGCTGTGTTACCGAACCAGACACGGACTCGGCGGCGCGGCGGGGTCTCGGATATCGCGCTCATCGACCGAACACATCCCGCAGCACGTCGACCACCATTGCGACACCGACGATCCCCGTTCCACCGATAAGGACCCACATCTCGGCAATCACTCTTAGTCACATCCCTATGTCTAGGTTGAGTGTGAAGCCCTCGTGGCGGGTGGCCTGTCGTGGACGATTTCGATATCACAACGGCCTGTGGCTTCACTGAGATAAGCAAACCGTCTACGCTGCGTAGTTGCCAGCGCAGAAATGCCGCACAATTGCCGCACCACTGACGCGACGAGCTCGAACCACGGGGAACGAGGAGATGGCACCGAAGCGGGTACGACTGGCGCAGCAGCGCAAGGCTGCTGGGCTGAGTCAGGAGCGCCTTGCGGAACTGCTTGGTGTCGACCGCTCCACGATTGGTCGTTGGGAAAACGGGGACACCGAACCGCAGCCGTGGATCCGCCCTGGCCTGGCGGAGAATCTCGGCATCACGATGAACGATCTCCAGGACCTGCTGACCGTCACGGGGCCTATGGCCGGTGCGGATGAACGGATGGCTTATGCGCTCGGTCACCCCGAGGCAACCGACCTCGTAGCTGTTGCCCAACTGAGGGAACGCATCGTGTCGTTGGATGAGTCCTACGACCAAGCACCGTCCACTGGCCTCATCGGCGCGGCTGGTCAGGCACACGGGCAGGTTGCGTATCTTCGCCAGAACGCGAGCAGCCCGAAAGTCAGGCGTGCTCTCTACGAGGTTGAGGCCGAGTCGGCTCTGCTGATGGGACAGCTCGTCTGGGACGCGAGCCAGCGCAGGGAGCCAACGGGCCCGATTGCCTACTTCGATCAGGCTGTCAACGCCGCCCAGCACGTGCATGACCCCACTGCGGAGTCGTACGCGACTCTGCGCAAGGCGTATGTAGCCCTCTATGGCGAGTCCGACGCGAACCGCGGCCTCACGCTGGCCATCAAGTCATCGCAACTGGCCAGCAAGTCCAGCCCTTCCCTCTCCGGCCTCGCGCTGCTCCACGTCGCTGAGAGCCACGCCATGCTCGGAGATCTCCGCAGCTGCGAGGCGGCACTGACCCAGGCCGAGCGTCAGTTCGATGTCATCAGTTCAGACGACGTGGCGGCAGCTCACTACTCCATCAACGAGTTCAACCGCCTGGCAGGATCGTGCTATCTCTTCCTCGATATGCCCGGCCGAGCCGAGCCCATCCTTAATGAGACGGTGCAAGGGCTGAGGTCGAGGAAGAAGAGTCAGGCGCTTGCCCTTGCGAATCTCACCCTCTCACTGATCAGGCAACGCAAGCTGGACGAAGCTGCTCACACTCTGCACAGGGCGATAGACGCCGTCGAGCTGACACGTGGCGGTGGAGCGCTGAACTTGGTGTTCACGGCCGGCCGCGAGCTGAAGCCCTGGCGGCAGGAGACCTGGGTCCAGGACATCAACGACCGCCTCCTTGCACTGATGGCGTCGGCATAGGCACACTGCGGCATGAGCGCTGATCAGGACAAACAGAAACTTCGCGAGCGGATATGGAACCTCCTGGAGTCAGAGCATGCGGCGCCGACCGGCGTCCAGGGAACAATTCCAAGCTTCTACGGCGCCGATCGAACGGCCGACCTGCTCTCGGACCGGCCAGAGTGGCGGGGTTCGCGAGTCATCAAGGCCAACCCTGACCGAGCCCAACGACCAATCCGGGTACGCGCGCTCGAGGACAGCAAGTTGCTCTATGTCGCGGTGCCGAAGATGGCCACCATTGAACCCTTCTATGTGCTGGACCCAGCCGCTAACGACCTGCTCCCGGACGACGCCGTTGAACAGGCGTCGAAAGGCGCAAGAACCCTCATTTCAATCGATGCCATGCAGCCGATCGACGTGGTCATCTGCGGGAGCGTCGCTGTTAACCGCTCAGGTGACCGGATCGGGAAGGGCGCCGGATACTCCGACCTAGAGGTTGCTCTCCTGACAGAGGCTGGTTGGGTGACCGACAAGACGGTCATCGTAGCCCCCGTCCACCCGCTGCAAGTTGTCGAAGACGAGATACCAACCTCGGATCACGACTTCCAGGTAGACCTGATCGTTACTCCTGACGAAGTCATCGAATGTCAGCCCTCGCGCAGGTCGACTGGCTTGATCTGGAAGGATCTGGACGCCGCGAAGGTCGCCGACATCCCGATCCTCGCGTCGATGGCTGCCTCTCGGACATCCGCAGAATGACCCAGGAGCGAGCGGAAGAGCGGCCTATCGCAATCGACAGCGGAGATAAGCAGAGCGCACACCGTGGCTGAGTTCCGGTTCCATGGACGCGACACTCCGGATGATGATCACCTCCAGCCACAGCCGCCTGCGGTGAGCAGCGCGGTGATCGCGACAGGGACCGACCGTCCAGCGGCTACATCCGTCCGCAAATGCATAGCCGAGCGCTTCCACCCCAACCCCGCAGGCAGGTGTCGTCGGCTTTGCATCCTGGTCGGCGTCGGTAAGCCGGACGTATTTGCGTATTTACGCATGCCTTGTGCAAGCTCGGTGAGGCGCGGCGGCGTGTCGGTGGCATCTTTTGCAGGTTGCTGCAATCGGCATAACGGTCCTGGCCGGAACCGTGTTACGTTCCGCTGCACCCGATCCAGGTATCGACGCCTGGATCGCGGTCCGGAACGAAACTTAGGAGGAATATGTTCATCAAAAACTCCGGAGAGTTCGTCGCGTGGGGCGGATCGACCGAGGAGCGCCGGCGTGGACGTACCGCAGTCGCCGAGTCTCAGGTGACGATCAATGTTCCCGATGCAGCGGTGATGGAGCGCTGCTTGACCGCCTTGGAGGAGTCGGACGCCCGGCTGGCCGCGGCGCCAGACAGCCCGCAGCTCGCTCCATACGACTGGACCATCGTGTACAAAGACACGGCAGCGGACGGTTCGGGCAGCATCCATTTCGGGGTCGTCTGGTACGACACGGACTACTACGGCAAGCACCGTGAGACGTTCAAGCGCAGCTTCCACGGTCGCATGTTCAAGGACCTCGGGATCAGCGCGGACAACCTGTCAGTGACGCACTGGAACAAGGAACCTGAAACTGTCTGACTGAATCTGTGACACACGGGACAGTTCGGCAGCTGGCCGCCCGGTTCGGTCTTCCCGGAGCCTATCTCGGTACAACGTTCGCCAACGGCGCCACCATGATCGCTGTCATGGTGACGGTGGCCGGGAACGCGGGAACGGGCTGGGCGGTCTCTGCTGTCTTGTTTTGTCAGGCGGTCCCTCAGATCGCTCTGGCGACGCTCGCCGCCCCGCTGGTCGACCGGATCGATCCACGCAAGATCGTCCTGATCTCTTCGGCTGCCCAAGCACTCATCGTCTTGGGCGCGGCCACCCATCCGGCCGTGTCGGTCCTGGTCTCAATGGTCTTGCTCAAGTCGATCGCGTCCGCGCTGGACGCTCCAGCACTACTGCTGCTGGCCGAGCGAGTGAAGCAGAAGGACAGCGATAGCGAAGCGCGATCCTTTGCACGGATGGACACTGCGAGACTGATCGGCAGCCTGCTCGGCCCACTGACCGGAGGGCTCATCGTGCAGTCGCTCGGCGTCGCCTGGGTTCTCGTTATGGATGCTGGCGTGTTGCTCGTGCTGGCGACTCTCACGATGCTTACTCCGAGTCGGCGTCCCGCCGCCGAGGCGACTCCTCAGAGTTGGTGGACGCGGGTTAAGGCGGCGCCGCAACTACTCCTCACGCAGGCCACGCCGCGTGTCGCGATCCTTGGCCTCGTTGCATCGATAGTCTTCACCTCGTTCTATTCAGTGGCAGAGGTTCTCTACGGATTGAAGACTCTGAATCTGCCGCCACTTGGCTATGCTGTACTCGGGCAGTGCTTCATCGTCGGCAGGATCGCCGGATCACGGCTGGGAGCGCACGTGACGGGCCAACGGGCGCAGCCCTGGCTGTTCATGTCGACGCTCTCAATGGGGGTCGGCCTGCTCCTTCCCGGCATCGTGGTGTCCCCTTACGTGGCCGGGTTCGGCTTTGCCGTTGCCGGGTTCTCGAACGCAGTCCAGGTCGCCTCGATTCGCATCATCGTTGTGGGTTCGGTCCCCGAGAACGTCAAGGGCCGTGCCCTGTCGACGATGGGGTCAGTCAATCAATCGGCCGGACTGATCGGGACAACAGCGGCCGCACCGGTTCTCGGCGCCGTCGGGCCCGCAATGACGCTGCTGGTAGCTGGCGGCGGGACGCTCGTCACGGCGCTCTTGGCGGCTGTCGCCAGGATGCGCCTCAGCAAGAACGACGCGGCGCCGACCGAGGAGCGCCCCGATGACGCATCTGCAGTTCCGGCGGACACGGACGCATGAAAGCGTTGCGTGCTGCGACGACCGTCAGTCCGATCGTTCTCACGAGGATTGGTTCGCATGGTATTGACACCGCTCACACTCGTTACCATCGCCGACACCGACAACGACGCCCACTCTCTTCTCGCCGGGAGCGACGGCATCCCACTGAACGGCAGGCACGCCGTGGCGACGGCTTTGGAAACAGCGCTGATATCCTCCGGCCAAGTCGAAGACTGGTTCCTGCTCACCCGAGATGGGTGGCACGACGTCCAGCGGAACAAGAGCATCGATCTTCGAGCCGATGCGCTCCACCATGTGGAGAACGGCATCCTCTTCGACCCGTTCCGCCACTACCGCGACCGACTCGCCGTCTTCCGGGCTGGACACCACCTGCCCTGGCCGATAGTGACGATGGCGCACAGCATCGGCTACGGGCCGTGGTTCGCCCGTGGGCAATCCGACATTATGTGGCCGCCACAGCCTGGAGACCGAGTCGTCTTCCCCAGCGAAGCAAGCAGAATCGCCTGGTCCGGGATCTTTTCCACACTTGCTGCCGCCGCCGGTCTGGACGCCCGGCAGCCTGTGCAGCGAGTCATTCCCTACTCGCTTCAGGCTGTCAAGACCTCCGCTCGCATCACTAGCTGCCAACCCTCAAAGGTTCCACGGTTCTTCACCCTGGGACGTATCGACGCGAGGGAAAAGTTCGACTACGACGCCTATGCCCAAGCACTCGGCCAACTTGCCCGAGAGTTGCCCGCGGCCCAACTGCCGGAAGTCGTGATCGCCGGTCAAGAGCGATCTGCGGAAGACAGCGAGAGCGTGCGGGCGATCTTCAGTCAGCACTGCCCTGCCGTCAGCGTGACGGTCTCGCCCGACATCACCGAGTCGGCGAAATCGGACTTGTATTCCTCAGCGACCGCGCTTATCCATCCGGCGAACTCCCATGCCGAGAGCTTTGGGCTGGTCCTCGACGAAGCCGCAGCGATCGGCCTCCCCATCGTCTGTACGAAGTTCTCAGGCCAACCCGAGGCTCTCGCCGGCTACGGCAACGTTCACTACGTCACTGGTCACTGGTCAGGCCACTCAGACGACACCGACGACATGCTGATGCAGTTCGGGCTTATGCCGGGCGGCGCCGCGGAGGTCCACTCTCTGCTCGATGGCCTACGCTGGGCCCTCGCCGCAGAACGTATCCGCCCATCCAGGGACCGGCGGTCGATCCGAAACCTTGTCGATGATCTGCTGCAGTTGATGATCGAAGCACTCGAGGCATCGCGACGAGGGACTTCTGTATCTGATCGACACCCGTCGCCCGTGCCGGAGGCGTTTGCCGCCTATTGGATCGATTAGCCGGCCCTCAGCATCGCCCTTGAATCACCGACAGGTCGCTTCGCCCCTGTCACGGGGGTACGTCGTCAACGACGCGAGCCGTGCCCGCGGACGCGCCCGTCCCAACCCGGGTCTTCATCCGTCGCACGCGTCTGCCGCGCGGTTTGCGGTTCATCCAACTGACGAGTTCAGGTCGGGTGACGTCGGTACATGCGGAGTGCATTGGATGCAGCCGATGCCGATGTGGGCCGTCGGGCTCAGGTAGTACCGGTCGGCGGGTGTGGTCGCACGCGGGCGGCAGCCCGCAACCGCCGGCGGTCGCGGGCGGCAGCCCGCAACCGCCGGCGGTAGCCGGCAGATACCGGCGCTAGCCGGGGGTGGGTGGGAGCGGCGCGTAGCACGGCGACGAAGGAGCCGCGCGTAGCACCGCGTGGGGGCTTTCCCTTTTCCAGCTTTGGGTGGGCGGTCAGCACCGCAACCGGGGTGCGGTGCTGGCCGCCTTATGTTCTAGACGGTGAGTAGCCGGACGGGGTTGCCCTTGAGGTAGTTGTAGAGGTTGAAGTAGCCGTCGGTGGTGATCGGGTTGTTCGGGACGGTGACCACGTCGGTCCAGACGGTTTTGCCGTCGACGCGGAGGACGACTCGGTTGCCGATGGCACCGAAGGCGATGTCGTGGGTGCTGTTCGGGGGGATCACGGTGTTCGGGATGACGTCGAGCATGGTCTGGCCGGGTGTCCAGCTCTGGAACTCGATGGTGTCCTCCTTGATCACCACGAGGTAGCCGGTGTTCGAGTTCTGCCAGGCCGGTACGCCGGCCTCGTGCGAGCGCACCTGGAAGCCGTACCAGCCGCCCGCGAACGCACCGACCTCCGCCTTGAAGTGGAGCAGTCCGTCGCCGAACTTCTGGCCCTTGTACCCGTACACGCCCTCACCGGTCGCCTTGACCGTGCCGGTGCTGAAGTCCAGGTTGGGCGAGGTCGTCCAGTTCGCCTGATCGGATAGCTGGGTGGTGAGGTCGGTGACGGCGTACTGCCCGTCCTCCACCGTGACCGCGATTGTCGCCGAGACCGCCGGGTTCGACACCGAGGTCGCCTTGACGTTCGCCGTACCGGCCGCGACCCCGGTCACCCGGCCGGTGCTGTCGACGGTTGCCACCGCGGGGTTGTCGGAGGTCCACGCGAGCCGCGAGTCGGACGCGTCCGCCGGCGTGACGGTCGCCGCGACGGCACGCCGTTCGCCCGTCTGCAGCGCGAGTTGCGCCGTACCGAGGTCGACGCCGGACACCTGGTGCGACACGATCGAGAACCCGATGTTGTCGAAGTCGAGCCGGCTCGCACCGGACACGTAGAAGCCGACCTTGCCGGCCGCCTCCGGTGCCGGGTTGCGGCCCGCGACGACCTGCTGCCCGTTCACCCCGACCGTGATCCCCGTCGGCGTGACGGCGACCTTGATCGCGTACGTCGTACTCGGCCTGAACGCGGCGTCCGCGCCGAGCGTCACCTCCCGCACGACCTGCCACTTGCTGTCGTAGATCGTCCACACCGGCCCGGTTGCGAGGTGCCGGTAGCGGATGAAGCCGCCCGGCGTCGCACCGGTCCGGTCGTACACGAGCAGCACCGCGCCGTCCGGCAGCGTCGCCGGAGTGGTCACTGTGAAGTCCAGGACGTACTGCGTGAAGTCCCGCGGCAGCTGCGAGTTCGCGCCGTTGACGATCCGGTACACGTGGTTCCCGGTGCCGTCGTCGACCACGCTCCGGTTCGGGTCGACGGGCCACCCGTTCGCGCCGGACTCGAAGTCGGTGTAGTGCAGCACGCCGTCGCCCTCGTTCACGGTGACGGTGGCCTCGTCCTTGATCGCCGGGTTCGCCGCCGACGTCACGGTCAGCGTCGCCGTACCGGGCGCGACCGCGGTGACCAGGCCCTGAGCGTCCACCGTCGCGACGGCCGGATCACTCGACGAATAGGTCACGCCCGGCTGCGTGGTGTTCCACGGTACGACGGCCCCGGCGAACGCGACCTGCTTGCCGAGGTCGATCGACAGGTCGCCGGCCGGGAACGCGACCGACTCCAATGGCACGACCTCCGGTGTCCGGGACTGCCCGATGTGCCCGTGCGTCCCGATCCGGTCGAACGCGATCGGCTGGAACCCGGGGATGTGCTGGAACACCGCAGCGTCCGGACGCAGCCGGAAATCGCCCTTCTGCCAGTCGACGAAGCCGGGATCCTCGGACGCGACCCAGTTGCTGTCGTAGTTCAGCAGGTTCTTCACGTCCCGCGCACCCTGCGCGTTCACATCGGACTGGCGCGCCAGAGTCGGGTTCCACACCACGTTCTTCGCGTATGTGTTGTGCGCCGGGTAGTAGTGGTTGTCGTCGAAGAAGTGCGCCAGCTCCGGGTACTTGGTCAGGTACGGCGTGCCCTCGAAGTTGTTGTTGTCCGCGAACAGCTTCTTCCAGGCCGGCAGGTACGACTTGTCGACCACGTTCCCTTCCTGGTTGCCCATCCACATCTCGTAGTTGTCGTACGGCACGTGCGTGTCGACGAAGACGTTGTTGGTCGCCGTCACGTAGTCGCCGGACCCGCTCTTGACCGCGTCGTTGCCCATGTCCGCGAAGACGTTCTGCTCGATGGTGATCCCCATCGTCAGGTTGTCGGCGTAGATCCCCTCGACGCCGGCCCGGCCCTTCCCGATGTCGTGGAAGTAGTTCCGCCGGAAGACGTTGCCGCGCTGCTGCGGCGTCGAGCCCGCGTTCATGTAGATCGCGCCGAGGTCCTGGAACGTCTTGCAGACGTCGTAGATCTCGTTGTCCTCGACCAGCTGGTCGTTGCCCTGCACGATGATGCCCGGGTGCGGCGCGTCGTGGATCTCGTTGCCGCGGGCAATGTTCCCGACGCCGTCGAACATCACGCCGGCGTTGTACGCCTTGTGGTAGTACGCGAAGTCGTGGATGTGCGAGTTCTCGACCTTGTTCCGCCCGGGCGCCAGCGTGGTCTTGTTGCCGCCCTGCAGGACGATCGGCACGCCGCCGATGTGGCTCAGCTCGCTCGACACCACCGCGTGGTCGGTACCACCGCGGTTCACCGGGATCCCGTCGTACGTGTAGCGGCCGGGCGAGTTGATCAGTACGCCGCCGTCGGTGAAGTTGCGGATGTCGCTGTGCGCGATCGTCACGTGGCTGCCGCCGAGGACCACCGCGGCCGTCGCCCGCCCGTACTCCATCACCAGGTCGTCGAAGGTGACGTACGACGTACCGTCGGTACGGATCATCGGCTCGTCGAGGGTGGTCACGGTGACCGCGCCGCGCCGGGCCAGGAACGACGCGTTCGGTACGAGATAGAGCACGCCCTTGTCGCGGTCGATGTAGTACTCGCCCGGGGCGTCCAGCTCCTCGAGCAGGTTCTGCGCGAAGTGGAAGTCCGGGAACCAGGACTTCATCAGGCCGGACATCTCGCCGTACCGCAGGGTGATGGTCTTCGCGGCGGTGTCGATCGACTGGATCTTGTTGTACGACCATTCCCAGCTGTAGCCGAAGATGCCGTCCAGCCAGACGTCCTTGGCCTGCGTCCAGTACTGCGGGCGGTTGTAGCTGTAGCTGAACGTGCCGCCGCGGTCCTGCAGGTCGGGGTCGTTGTGGGTCGGGCCCGGGTCGATGATCTTGTTCATCTGCACGGTGCCGGTGTTCGGCCAGCGGGCGAGCGTCATGTCTTGCCCGTCGACGTACAGCTCCATCGGCGGGGTCTTGCTGACGTCGTTGGCGTGCCAGTACCCGTGTCGGCTGAGCTCGCCGTAGTCGGTGAGGCCGAGCGCGCGCAGGTCCACCTGCAGGATCTTGGGGCGGGCGGACTTCTCGATCACCCGGTCCAGGACGGACTGGTCGGTGGTCTGGTGGAAGTCGTCGTACCCGAGCTGGGTGCCGCCCGTGAGCGTGGCGGTCTCTCCCGGGTACGACTTGTAGGTGATCGGGGCGCCGGCGGTGCCGGAGTCCTCGGCGGTGAGCGAGAACGTCGAGCTGCGCTGGTAGCTGCCCTGGCGGAGGTAGACGGTGACGCCACCGTCGGGCAGATGGTGTTTCTTGATCGTGCGGATCGCGTCCCGGGCGCCTTCGAGGGTCCGGAGCGGTCGGCCGAAGCTGCCCGGGTTGTGGTCGTCGCCGTTGGTCGCGACGTACAAGGTCCTGGGATCGTCGTCGGTGGTGGCGGCTGTCGCTGGTGTTGCTGTCGCCAGCAGGCCGGCGACGAGAAGGGCGGAAAGGTATCTCTTCATCGCAAAGGTCTTTCTGGTCGATTATCGATTACAATAACGTGTGCAGAACTCCTTTCGGCGCGACGGACGGTGTCTAGAGCAACGACTTCGGGACGAAGCCCTCGGCCGCGAGGGCCTGCCAGAGCTCCGCCGGGATCGCGGTGTGCAGCGCCGCCACGTTGGCGGTCACCTCGGCGCCGGACCGGCACCCGACCACGATCGACGTCACGGCCGGATGCAGGCGCGGGAACTGGATCGCGGCCGCCGGCAGCGGTACGCCGTACCCCGCGCAGAGCTCGGCGCACCGCTGGGCGCGCCGCAGCGCCGCGGCGTCCACCGGGCGGTAGTTGAACATCGCTCCCGGGTTCGGATCCGCGAGCAGGCCGGTGTTGAACACTCCCCCGACGACGACCGACGTACCGCGTTCCTGACAGAGCGGGAGGAGTACGTCGGCGGCCTCGTGGTCGAGCAGCGAGAAGCGGCCGGCGATCAGTACGACGTCGACGTCGTACTCGGCCACGTACGCCGCGAGCGGGGCGCTGTGGTTCATGCCGAAGCCGATCGCACCGACCAGGCCCTCGTCCCGGAGCTTCCGGACCGCTGCGTAACCCGTACGCCGGATGTCGTCGGCGTAGTCGTCCGGGTCGTGGAGGTACAGGACGTCGACGGACGAGCGGTTGAGCCGGGTCAGACTGGACTCGAACGACGCGCGGATGCCGCGCTCGCTGAAGTCGGCGCGGGCGCTGCCGTCCGGTTCCAGTGTCCAGCCGGTCTTCGTCGAGACGATGGTTGCAGGGGGCAACAGCCGCCCGAGCCGCTCCTCGGCCTGCCCGTGGCCGTAGCGCGGGGCGGTGTCGAAGTACGTGATCCCGGCGTCGGCAGCCGCTTCCACGGTCGCCGCCGCGTCATCCTCGCTCACCTCGTGGAACAGGCCGCCGAGGGGCGCTGTACCGATACCTAGCGGGGGCAACATCACAGCTCCCACGGTGACTGATTCGTGGGCTGACGAATGTGCATGGACATCGTCAGCGTGAGACGTACCTCGGACTGTGGGGGGAGGTCGACGCGCAGACGTTCGCCGTGGATCGGGGTCGGCTGGGTGGTGTCGACGGCGACCGTTTGGAGGGTGTGTTCGTTGAAGGAGCCGGCTTGGATCAGGAGTGAGCGGGGTGTGGTGCCGAGGTTCACCAGGTCGACGACGGTGTGGTCCGGGTCGATGTCCGAGACCAGCGCGGCGACGTCCTCGGGGAGGCCAGGGCGGTGGGCGACGGTGTCGAAGTACCGGAGGTGGAGTTGGGTGAGGCCGCCGTTGTAGAGGATCTGCGGCGAGCCGGTGGTCAGCTGGAGCAGAGCCTCGGTGACAACCGGGTTGATGTTCTGCCAGTGGTGGATGTCGGGCGCGTCCGGGCCGACCGCCGGGTCGATCGGGTCGTTCTCGATCGTCTCCAGGCGGGCGGCCGAGATGGCCAGCGCGGAGCGCAGCATCCGCTCCGGGAAGTCCGGGTTCCGGGCGGCGAGGAACTCGTACCACGGCTCCTCGTGGCCGCCCTCGTCCTTGTTCCGTTGGTCGTGCACCGTGTTCCAGTCCCAGTCGGAGCCTTCGCGCAGCAGCTCGATCCGTTCGGCGTCGCCGGCCGCCCGGCTGAAGTGCCAGAGCGCGATCGGCAGCTGCGTCGGCATCACGTTGTAGTCGAACCAGCCGGAGTCGTTGTACCGCTGCGGGATCGTCAGCGTCGGCCGCTCCGGGTCGAGGTGCTTCAGCCAGCGCTTCGTCAGCGTGCCCATGTCCGCGAGGCCGCGGTACTCCGCCTGCTTCAGCACCGCGTCCAGCGGATTCCGCGCGAGGTCGAGGTAGCCGCGGTCGCCGGACAGCAGTGTTGCGTTGACAGCACCAACGATCGCGGACGAGCCGACGGACTCGATCCCGTGTGGCCATGCCCAGCCGTAGTGGCCGCCGTACCAGCGTCCGTCGAGGTGCTCCCCCACCTCGCCGTGCAGGCCCGCGTTGTCCGGGATCACGTCGCGCCCGGCGAGGCGCTCCTGCCAGGCGCCGACGTACTCGAGGACCCAGTCCTTGTACGCCGTGTCGCCGCCGTACAGGTACGCGTTGGTGGCGAGGCCCGTCGACGCGAGGTTCGCGAGTACGTCGCCGCGCCCCATCCGGTCCCACATCACCTGTCCGTACTCACGGGCCCGCGAGGGATCGTCGACCAGTTCGTCGAACGAGGAGACGCCGATCCAGTCGAGCGGCAGGCCGTACGGGCGCAGCGGGAGACTCCACGGGAAGTACTTCTCGCCGTCGATGAAGCCCCAGCGCGGGCCGGCCGCGCCGTTGTGCGGCGCCCGGATCACGCGGTGCTCGGCGTCGTAGTTCGGCCCGCCCGGCAGGTACAGGTCCGCGAACCGGGCGGCGAGTTGCTTGAGCTCGGTGTCCTCGGGGAGGGCCAGGCAGAGCGCGTAGAACAGCACCATGCTCTCGCCCTGGTGGAACCAGTCGTAGCCACGTTCGTAGCCGTCGACCAGCATGCCCATCTCGGTCAACTGGTTGGTCACCCCGCGCCAGTGTCGCAGCGAGGCGTCGAGCAGATCCGAGCTGCCGCCGAGCAGGTAGAGCGTCGGCCAGTTGAAGAACGGCTCGTAAAAGTCGTCCACCCCGTCGCGGCCGTCCAGGCCGACCCCGAGCCGGTCGCGGAACACCAGCCGGCCGTCGCCCTCGGTGCAGCGGTCGGCGAACACCCGCCAAGCGCGGTCCTGCTGGGCGAACAGCTCCCGCTCCAACGTCGCCCACGCCGGAGCGGTGCGAATCCGACGGGTTGCGCGCACGGGCTCGGCCCTGAGCATGAGGAAACACCCCTTATCGCTGATCGATACCCGATGATTTAGCCTGATCCTGCGTAGGGGTGTCAAGAGCGGAGAGGGGTACGGCGGATGCGCCTGATCGACTGCCACGCGCACCTGTGGGACGCGGGCCGCGGCTTCCCGTGGATCCGCCCGGGATCCGAGCACTACCGGACGTTCACGATCGACGATCTCGAGCGCAGCGGCGAGGGGCTGGAGCTGGCCGGCACGGTGCTGGTCGAGGCCTCGCGCGGCGATCGCGGGGAGACCCTCGCCTTGCGCGAACTCCGGGCGGAGCGGCCTGAGCTGGTCGCGGGGTACGTCGGAAACCTGCAGGTGTACGAGGACGCCGTACCGGAGGAGTTCGAGGAGTTGATGGTCGAGGCGCGGCCGAACGGGATGCGGCTGGGCGGGGCCGGCCAGGTCGCACTGCTGCCGGTACTGGAGAAGCTCGGGATCACGCTCGACTTGAACCTGGCAGGTGCTTTGGGGACAGCCGCCGAACTGGCCGCGCGGCACGAGGGGCTGACCATCGTTGTCGACCACCTGGGAAGCCCGGGCGCGGTCGACGACTGGCGCCGCGAGTTGCGGCTGGCCGCTGCGCGGCCGGGTGTGATGCTGAAGGTCTCGGGCCTGCTCACCCAGCGGCCCGAGGCTGCTGAGTTGGTGGAGGAGGCTGTGGAGGCCTTCGGACCCGGCCGGTGTGTGGTGGGGTCGGACTGGCCGATCTGCGTGCCGCGGGGTTCCCGGGCGGACTCGCTCAGCCTGTCGCTGCGAGGGCTGGGCGGACTCTCTGACGACGAACGGGCTCAGGTCCTGCACGGCAACGCCGTCCGCGCCTATCGTCTGGGACGGGAACCTGGTGAGGGAGTCGTTCGTTATCGATAGCTGCTAGGCGATCAGAGAAGTATCATGACAGGGCATTCCGGACTTCGCACGAATTGGGGACTTCATGGCCAAGGGTGACTTCGCCTCCACGCTGGCGAGCAGCAAGGACCAGTTCCGCGCCACGCTGATCTCCGAGCGGGCCTACGAGCTGCTCCGGCAGGCCATCGTCGACGGTGAGCTCGGGCCGAACGAGCGCGTCGTCGAGTCCGAGATCGCCCGTCAGCTGGGCGTCAGCCAGGCGCCGGTCCGGGAGGCGGTGAAGCAGCTCGCCCGGGAGGGCCTGCTGGTGCACATCCCGCGCCGCGGCAACTTCGTCGTGGAGATCTCCCAGCAGGACGTCGAGTACGCCCGCCAGGTCCGCGAACCGCTCGAACGGCTGGCCGCGGAGCTCGCCGCCGGACGGATCGGCGAGCAGGACCTGAGCGAGCTGGACGAGCTCGTCGACCAGCTGCACAAGGCCGCGAAGTCCGGCGACGTGAGCATGTTCCGCGACGTCGACATCGCCTTCCACACGCGCGTGATCCAGCTCGCCGGCAACCCGTTCCTGACCCGGATGTGGGAGGTCCTGGAGCCGAACCTGCGGGCGCTCCGGGCGATCAGCGACCCGCTGTTCGAGGGCGATTGGGACGCGATGGCCAACGAGCACGGCCGGCTGGTCCAGCTGCTCCGCGACACCGATCCCGCCGAGGCCGCGACCGCGTTCGCGAACCACGCCGGCGGGCGCGGTCCGGTGCCGGACGCGCGCGCCGCCAAGAAGAAGCCGAAGAAGAAGTGACCGGGCGCCCCGCACGAGACGGGGCGCCCGATGTCAGCCCTTCACCGCACCGACGGTCAGGCCGCTGATGATGTGCCGCTGCATGTAGATGAAGAAGATGATCACCGGCGCGATCGCCAGCAGCAGGTTCGGGAACACCTTGGTCAGATCCGTCGAGTACTGGCTGATCCCGGCGTAGATCGCGGTCGTCACCGTGTACCGCCCGGAGCCCGGGCTGAGCAGGATCTGCGGGCTGACGAAGTCGTTCCAGATCCCGATCGAGTTCAGGATCAGCACCGTCACCACGCCCGGCCGCATCAACGGGAAGATGATCGTCCAGAACGTCCGGTACCGCCCGGCGCCGTCGATCGAGGCCGCGTGGTCGATGTCCACCGGGATCGTCCGGATGAAGCCGACGAACAGGAAGATGCTCACCGGCAGCGTCGACGCCACGTCGTGCGCGAGCAGCCCGGCCACGGTGTTCGCCAGCCCGAGAGACCGCAGTACGTAGATCACCGGGATGATCAGCGCGGCGCCCGGGATGAAGGTGCCGGCCAGGAAGTACAGCATCAACAGCTGCGTACGCCGCTTCATACTGCGGGCGATCACATACGCCGCAGGTCCGGCGAACAGAATGCACAACACGTCGACGGCCACCACGAGGAACAGCGTGAACCCGTAACCCTTGATCACGTTGAACTGCGGGCTGTGGATCGCGGCGTTCAGGTGCTCCAGCGTGAGCTTCGAGAACGGCAGCGAGAACGGGCCGTTGAGGATGTCCTCCTGGTTCTTGAAGCTGTTCACCAGCAGCAGGTAGACGGGCACGGTCATCAGTACGAAGAGCAGCCCGAGCAGGATCGGCCGGACCACACTCCGCCGTACGTTCGGTGCCATGCCCCTACCCCGTCGCTGCTTGGTCTTGGCGGTTCCGCAGGGCGGTCACGACCAGAGCGAGTGCGGCCGACACCACCATCAGGAACACCGCCTGCGCGGTCGCGTACCCGACCTTCGTGCCCTCGAACGAGCGCGCCAGGATCAGGTACCCGTACGTCTGGGTCGCGCCCGCCGGACCGCCGCCGGTCAGGCTGACCACGATGTCGTACGTACGGATCAGCCCGATCAGGTTGAGCACCGTCGCGACCGTCACCACAGGGGCGATCATCGGGATCACCACCTGGGTGTTGATCTGGCGCGCGCTCGCCCCGTCGATCTGGGCCGCCTCGAGCAGCTCGGCCGGGACCGTCTGCAGCGCGGCGACGAACAGTACGACGTTGAACCCGAAACCGGCCCAGGCGATCACCGCGATCAGCGTGACCAGCGCGAGCTTCTCCGAGAACAGGAAACCGACCGGGCCGACGCCGAACTTGTGCAGGGTGTTGTTGATCGCGCCGTTCGTGCCGAGGATCGCCGCCCACAGGTAGCCGAGGATCAGCGCGCTGATCACGTGCGGGTAGTAGGCCAGCGCCCGGAAGAACGAGTTGACCAGCGACTTCTCCTTGAGCACCAGTGCGTACGACAGCCCGCCGCCGAGCATCAGCACGGAGCCGCTGACCGCGACGATCCCGGTCACCCACCAGGCCCGCGTCGAGTTCGGGTCGTCGAACAGGTGCCGGTAGTTGCCGAGCCCGATGAACACGGCGTCCGAGAAGCCGTTCCAGTTCGTCAGGCTCAGGTAGACCGCGACACCCACCGGCACGATCGTCAGCACCGTGTACAGCAGCACGGCCGGACCCGCGAGGCCTACGGAGAGCGCTGTCTCCCGGAGCCTCGCGATCCTGAGCTGCCGTCGATGGCCGGTCAGTTCTGGGAGTTCCACCACTTGTCCAACCCGTCGGCGACCTGGTCCGGCGAGGCACCGGTGAACAGCGACTGGACCCGGGTGTTCAGCTCGCCCGAGAACCCCTCGATCGGCTGGTGCGTACCGGACTTCACCAGCACCGTCGGCGCGGCGTCGAGGATCTTCTGTACGCCGGTCCCGAGGCTCGACGTCTTGTACGTGAAGCCCTTGCGCAGGTTCCCGTCCGACGCCAGCTGGCTCTCGACCGCGGCCGGATCCGTGACCAGCCACTTCACGAACTCGGTGGCCTGGGCCTTGTGCTTGGACTGGTTCACGACGACATACGGGCTGGCGATGTTGCCGAACTGGCCTGACGGGTAGGCGCCGTCGGTCGGCATCGTGAAGACGCCGATCTGGTCGCTCTTCTTCGCCTGGTCGGCGGCCGGCACGAAGTACGAGCCCATCATGTACATCGCGGACTTCCCGTTCAGGAACGCCGTCTGGCCGTCGGCGTACGTCAGGCCGAGCGCGCTCTTGTCCAGGTACCCGGCGTCGATCCAGTTCTTGTACGCCTTGAAGTAGTCCAGGTACCCGCTGTCCTTGAAGCTGGCCTGCTTGGCGGTGCGCTTGACCACCCAGTCCGGGTCCTTGGTCAGTACGCCGGCGTCGGCCATCATCGAGAACTGCGCGCCCGGGACCCACTGCCCCGCGGTCTGCAGCGGCGTGTACCCGGCCGTCTTCAGCTTCGCCATCGCGGCGGTGAAGTCGGCCATCGTCTTGATGTTCGCGGCGTCCAGCCCGGCCTTGGTGAACGCGGCCTTGTTGTAGAACACCAGCGACTGGATCTGCTCGCCGACGCCGACGACGTACCGCTTGCCGTCGATCGCGTACTGCTCGCTCAGCGGGGTGTCCTTGACCCACGCCTGATCGGTGAGGTCGGCCAGCAGGCTGACGTTCTCCTTGGTCGGAGTGATCTGCTGCGCGATGTCCGGCGGGTCGCCGGCGGCCAGGTCCTGGGTGAGCTTCGCGCTCGCGGAGATCGTGCCGGTCAGCTCGAGCTTCACCTTGACGCCGGGATGCGCCGCCTCGTACTTGGCGAACAGGCCGGTCCAGTACGCCTCGGTGAGGTTCGGGGTGATGTTCACGATCACCCGCAACGTGGTCTGCCCGGAGTCGCCCCCGGCGCCGGAGTCGCCGCCACCACAGGCGGCCAGCGATCCGGTCAGGCTCGTCGCCGCAACCGCGGCGATCACGGTACGGCGCCACAGTTGTCTCATCTCGTCACACTCCAGTGCCTAGAACTTCGCTGATCGGCTATCGATAGATGATCATATGGAGATGCGAACCGGAGTCAAGATCCAGTTGACACCGAACCCGCTCCGCGAGTTTCATCTATCATCGATAGGCGATCAAATCGTGATCAACGAAAGGCACCTCATGTCCACTCCGACGTACAGCTCGCAGCTGTCCCCGGTCCAGACCGCGACCTTCTCCCGGCCGACCGCCGAGATGCTCGGCGCGCTGACCGACGTGAGCGCGGCCACCGCCTGCGCCAAGCTGCACCAGAAGGGCATCACCCGGACGTTCATCAACGGCCCGGTGCCGCTGCACCGGACGCCGGACGTGCGCGTGTACGGCGGGGCCGTGACACTGCAGTTCCTCCCGCAGCGCGAGGACGTGTTCAGCAGCGCCGACCAGGAGTACGCCGAGAAGAAGACGGCGCTGTGGGGTGTGCTGGAGTCGATCCAGCCGGGTGACGTGCTGGTGGTGTCGGCGTACGCGAGCCAGTTCACCGGCTGCCTCGGCGACATGCTGGTCCGCTACTTCAAGCTCCGCGGCGGCGCCGGCATCGTGGTCGACGGGCGGGTCCGCGACGCGGCCCGGATCCGGGCGCTCGGCGTCCCGGTCTGGAGCACCGGCGTGACGCCGCACTACGCGTCCCAGACCGAGCTGTTCCCGGCCGCGTTCAACGTGCCGGTCGGCGTGGGCGGCGCGCTCGTCACCCCGGGCGACATCGTCGTGGCCGACGACGACGGCGCGGTCGTCGTACCGCAGAAGTCCGCGGTCTCGCTGGCCGACGACTCGCTGGAACTGCAGGCCCGCGAGGAGTTCGCCCGCCGCCGCCTCGACGACGGCGGGCGCCTGTCCGACTACTACCCCCTGAACGGCCAGGGACTCGAGGAGTACCTGGCCGCGAAGGGCTAGGCGGTGACGGTGATCGGGCTGCCGTTCGAGACCAGCGACCAGTCGACCGTGTGGAAGGTCTTCGGGTCCACGGTGCCGGTCGCGGTCACGTAGTCGATCATCAGCTGGCGGATCTCGACCTGCCGGTTGTAGACCACCGGCGCGGTCTTGACGTGCGGGAAGTTGCCGCCGCCGGACTGGCGGTAGTTGTTGACCGCGACAACGAACTGCTGGTCGGCGGCGACCGGCGTACCGTCGTACGCCAGGCCGGTGATCCGCGCGCCGGGCGCCTTGGCGATGTCGATCGTGTAGGTCAGCGGCTTGGTCAGGCCGCCGACGATGTCGTAGTTGTAGTCCGGCGTACCGTTCGGCGCCGTCGAGGTCGGCGCGTTGGTGACCTGGTCCGACGGGAACGGGCCGGTGCCGGTGACCTGCTTGAAGTAGTACGCCGAGAACTCCAGGTAGTCCTTGACCTGCGCGCCCGTCATCGTCACCGCGAGCAGCGTGTTGTCGAAGACGTACAGCCCCGCGACGTCGCGGACCGAGACGTCACCGGCCGGGATCGCCGCCTCCCGGTTGAACGGCGCCGCGATCGCGAGCACCGGCAGCGAGGCCTGCGGCGTACCGGCGAGTGCCTTCGACACCGCGTCGGCCTGGACGAAGTTCACGAAGTCGAGCGCCGCGGTGTCCTCCCACGGCGCGGTCGCCGCGGACATCGCCTCGGTACAGGTGCCGACCTTCGAGTTCACGTACTGGACGACCTTGTCGTGGTCCTTCTCCAGCAGCGCGACCACGTCCGGGTCGGCGGCGACGGTGTTCGCGTTCAGCACCTGGCTGTGCCGGGCGACCACCTTCCACTGCCCGCGGACCTTCTGCAGGTCCAGGTCGAACAGCGACAGCCGCATGCCCCACTTCAGCGGCTCACTCAGCACCACCTGCTCGCCGCTCGTCTTGTTCGTGACCAGCCGCTCCGGGATCTCCAGGTGCGCGTGGCCGACCAGGACGGCGTCGATGCCCGGGACGGTCTCGGCCATCAGCACGGACGCGTTCTCCGGGTACGGCAGCGCGTCGCCGTACGACGAGGACAGGTCCATGCCGGAGTGCACCGAGGCGATCACGATGTCGGCGCCCGCGGCCCGGACCTTCGGGACCCACTGCTGGGCGAGCTCGACGATGCCGCCGAACTTCAGCTTGTTCTCGACGTTCGCCTTGTCCCAGATCGCGATGCCCGGGTTGGTCAGGCCGAGGATGCCGACCGTGATCGGCTTCTCCCCCGGCACGTGCACCCGCTTCAGCACGTACGGCGGGAACGCGGGCAGGCCGGTCGTCCAGTCCTGGGCGTTCGCGCCGAGCAGCGGGAAGCGCAGCTGGCGCTGGAACTTGCGGAGGATGTCGAGGCCGTAGTTGAACTCGTGGTTGCCGAGCGCGGCGGCGTCGTACCCGATCCGGTTCATCGCGGCCGCCATCGGGTGCGTGTGGCCGCCGGTGATGGGCTCGATCTTGGCGTAGTAGTACGCCAGCGGGGTGCCCTGGATGGTGTCGCCCGCGTCCAGCAGCAGCGGGCGCGGCGCGTGCGGGTCCTCGGCGAGCCGGTCGCGGACGGCGCTGACCAGCGTGGAGATCTTCGCCAGGCCGATGTCGTTGTGCGCGGAGTCGTCGTACTCGGCGTTCTTGAAGTAGTCCCAGTTGAAGACGTTGCCGTGCAGGTCCGTCGTACCCATCACGGTCAGCCGGACCGTCTTGCCCGAACCACCCGCGAACGCCGGCGCCGTCTGGAACCCGGCCGCGGCCAGCGCCGCCGCGCCGCCGATCCCGGCGCCGATCACTGTGCGTCGCGTCATCGTGTTCCGCTCACCGCTGTCGCTCATCGCCCCGCCTCACAAGGTCGCATCGCCGGGATCTCCGGCACGAATGCACACGATAAGCGAGACCCGGTGAACACTTGCCCCCACCCACAGGAGAAGATGCCGCCCATGACCAAGCCGCCCGGCAAACTCCTGCCGTTGGTCGCCGCCTTGCTCTGCGGTGCCGTCCTCGCCCAAGCCGCCTCTCCCTCCGGTCCTTCCGTCACGTCCGCCGCGCCCGTGGTGAGTACGACGCCGGACCACGGACTCTTCGGTACGCCCGGTACGTCGAAGCGCGGCGAGCCGTCGTCGTCCAAGCCGAGTACGCCGCCGGTGCGGCCGGCCCCGCCGAAGCCGCCCGCCGACGACTGGAACCTGACCGGCCACGGGAAGGTCCTCTACCTGACCTTCGACGACGGACCGCAGCACGAGTGGACGCCGAAGGTCCTTCAAGTACTGCGCAAGCACCACGCGCAGGCCACGTTCTTCGTGCTCGGGATCCAGGTCGCGCAGTACCCGGAACTGGTCGCCGCCGAGCGCGCCGCCGGGCACCACGTCGGCAACCACACCGTCGACCACAAGACGCTGACCCTGCTGCCGGACGCCAAGGTCCGGCAGGAGATCGGGATGGGCGTCAAGTCGAAGTGCCTGCGGCCGCCGAGCGGTGCGACCAACGCCAAGATCCAGGCGATCGCCGCGGCGTACCACCAGCGTCAGGTGCTGTGGGACGTCGACACGAAGGACTGGGAGAAGCCCGGCACCGCCCACATCGAGCACGCGATCATGTCCGGCGCCCGCCCCGGCGCGATCATCCTGATGCACGACGGCGGCGGCAACCGCTCCCAGACCGTCGCCGCCCTGGACCAGGCCCTCACCAAGCTGACCGCCCAGGGCTACACCTACCGCGCGCTGCCCTGCTAGGGCACGGCTCCCGATCCCGCGCCGTAGCGAGGAGGTGCTCGGTGCGGTAGCTCGGCGTGCGGGGGCGAAGGTCTCGATGCGGAGCATCGTGGCCTTTGCACCCGTGCGGCGAGGTGCCGTGCCGAGTGCCCCGCAGTAGGCGTGGGATTGGGAGCCGTGCCCTAGCGCTGAACGCCGGCGGTTCCGTTCGAGAAGTGGCGGAGGGCCTCGTCGATGACGTGGACGGGCTGGTCGAGGGCCTTGATCAGGAACATGCCGGTCGGTCGGAGTAGCGGGTTGGGCTTGACCACGCTGCGGACGGACGGCTGGTCGAGGCCGCGGACGCCGGCGGTGGTCGCGCCGACGCCGCGCTCGAGCGCCAGGTCGAGCATGTACTGACCGAGCAGCTTGTGCTGGGTGAAGCCGCGGACGCTCGCCCACGGGAGGACGACCGGGTACGCCGCGCCGTCGCACGCCAGCTCGAGGCCCTTGACCGAGATCCGCATCGCCACCGGTGGCAGCTCGTTCGCGTCGTACCACTGCTGCCGGTCGGACTGCACGCGGTACACCAGCAGCGTGCTGATCACCAGCGGCAGCATCGCCGCGATCAGCAGCAGCGCGAACGGCCACATCCCGGAGCCGCGGAACGCGACCAGCGCGTAGACCGCGGCAACGATGCCGATGCCACCGAGGACCGCGGTCACCCAGGCGCCGCGCCGCTCCACGATCCGCACCACCTCGCGCCGCCGCAGCACCGCGTCGCGGTCGATCCCGACCACGAACCCCTGTCCCGGATCACCTGGCGGCATCGCTACCTCCGGCGTGTCGTCTGCCGCGTCCAACTCTGCGACCTGTGAAGTTGCGTCCCCGTCCTCACTCACGGGGGACAGAATCCCACAGACCGTCAGTTTTTGCGCCTCCCGGCCCAGGTCCAGGCGTAGACGCCGTCGTCGACGGCCTGGCCGGCCTCGCCGAGTTCGAGGGGGCGGAAGGTGTCGACCATGACCGCGAGTTCCTCGAAGCGTTCGGCGCCGAGGGAGGCCTCGATCGCGGCGGGCTGGGGGCCGTGGGCGTAGCCGCCGGGGTGCAGCGAGATCGAGCCGAGGCCGATGCCGGAGCCCTTCCGGGCCTCGTAGTCGCCGCCGCAGTAGAACATCACCTCGTCGGAGTCGACGTTCGAGTGGTAGTACGGCACCGGCACCGACAGCGGGTGGTAGTCGACCTTCCGCGGCACGAAGTTGCAGACCACGAAGTTGTACCCCTCGAAGACCTGGTGCACCGGCGGCGGCTGGTGCACCCGCCCGGTGATCGGCTCGAAGTCGCTCACGTTGAACGTGTACGGGTACAGGCAGCCGTCCCACCCGACCACGTCGAACGGGTGCGTCGCGTACGTCATCCGGGTGCCGACGATCCCGCCCGGCCCGTTCCCGCGGTGCTTCACCAGCACCTCGACGTCGGTGCCCTCCTCGACGAGCGGCTCGGTGGTGGGGTGCAGGTCGCGTTCGCAGTACGGCGAGTGCTCGAGGAACTGGCCGTACCGGGACAGGTAGCGCTTCGGCGGCGCGATGTGGGAGTTGCCCTCGATGCAGTACGCCGCGACGCCGTTCGGCCCGGGGAGCCAGCGGTGCGTGGTGGCGCGCGGGATGATCACGTAGTCGCCCTCGACCGCGTTCAGCACGCCGAACACGGTCTCCACGGTGGCGGAGCCTTTCTCGACGTACACGCACTCGTCGCCGATCGCGTTCCGGTAGTACGGCGAGGGCTGCTCGGCGACGGCGTACGAGATCCGGACGTCCCCGTTGCCCAGGACCAGCCGGCGGTCCTCGACGGCGTTCGACTTGGACGTGTCGGTGAACAGGTCGTGAAGCTTCAGGTGCCGGGGCGTCAGCGGGTGGTTCGGGACGGTGGCCAGGTCGGGGAGGTCCCAGACCTGGGAGTCGACGAGCGCGGACGGTACGCCGGCGTGGTACAGCAGCGAGGAGTCCGACGAGAAGCCCTCCTCGCCCATCAGCTCCTCGTAGTACAACCCGCCGTCCGGTTTCCGGAACTGGGTGTGCCGCTTGGGTGGTACTTCCCCGATCTGCCGGTAGAACGCCATACTCACTCCGTTGAACGATAATCGAACGCATGCGTCCGCTTACCGAAAGCATCCGTTAGGCTCTGGAACATGTCAACCGTCCCCCCGCTCTACCAGCACCTGGTCGACGACGCCTCGATGTTCCCGCCCGGCAACCTCCCCCTCGAGGAGGCCGTCGCCGCCCACCACTCCCACCTCCAATCGGCGCACGCCGACCTCGTCGGCACCTTCGTCTGCACCGATGACAACCTGATGAAGGTCGCCGCGGCAGCGTCCACCCCGCTGCGGGTGTCCGTGGTGGTCTCCGGTGGGGCCGGGGGGATCGAGCCGGTGGTGCGGTGGGGGGATCGGTCGAAGGACGTGGTGGTGGCGGGGGTCGAGGTGCGGTTGCGGGACGAGGACGACCTGTCGCGGAACGCGCTGCGGGTCGTCCGGGCGTGTGACGACTGCCTCGACGAGGAGGCGGCGTACGTCGAGATCGGGATGGAAGGCGCCTGGGAGCGGGCGCTCGACGTGGTCGCGGACGCCGGGTACCACGCGAAGCTCCGTACCGGCGGGCTCGACGCGCATCTGTTCCCCTCGTCGCAGCAGGTGGCGGCGTTCATCACCGCCTGCCTGGACCGTGAAGTGCCGTTCAAGTGCACCGCCGGCCTGCACAACGCGGTCCGTCACACCGCGGACGGCTTCGAGCACCAGGGCTTCCTGAACGTCCTGCTCGCGACCCGCGCCTCGTTGGACGGCGCGCCCCGGGACGAGCTGGTGCAACTGCTGGACAGCCGCGACGGCGACGCGCTGGCCGCGCGGGCGCGCGAACTGTCCGAGGACCAAGCGGCGGGCACCCGCCGGTGGTTCACCTCGTACGGATCGTGCAGCATCGAGGAGCCGGTGACGGACCTGAAGAGCTTGGGGTTGATGTGATGAGCTGGATCGACATCCCGGACGGCTCGCCGTTCGGGCCGGACAACCTGCCGCTCGGCGTGTTCCGGCTCGGCGACGAGGAGCCGCGGGTGGGCGCCGCGATCGGCGACCAGATCATCGACCTGGCCCCGGTCGCGTCCGCCCAGATGCTCGACGGCGCCCAACTGTTCGCACAGCCGACCCTGAACGCGTTCCTCGCCCTCGGCCGTCCGGCCTGGCGGGCGACCCGCAACTGGCTCCTCGACCTGGTCCGCAACGCGAACGACCGCGACGCCGTCGAGCCGCACCTGATCCCGCAGTCCGCCGTCAGCATGCAGCTCCCGTTCGAGGTCGCCGACTACGTCGACTTCTACGCCTCCGAACAGCACGCGACGAACCTCGGCCGGCTGTTCCGCCCCGACTCCGAGCCGTTGCTCCCGAACTGGAAACACCTCCCGGTCGGCTACCACGGCCGGGCCGGCACGATCGTTGCCAGCGGCACCGACATCGTCCGCCCGTCCGGCCAGCGCAAGCCCCCGGACGCCAGCGCCCCGGCGTACGGCCCGTCCCAGCGCCTCGACATCGAGGTCGAGCTCGGGTACGTCGTCGGTACCCCGTCGACGCTCGGCAAACCCGTCTCCGTCGACGACTTCGAGGACCACGTGTACGGCGTGGTGCTCGTCAACGACTGGTCCGCCCGCGACCTCCAGGCCTGGGAATACGTCCCGCTCGGCCCGTTCCTGGGCAAGTCCTTCGCCACCTCGATCTCCCCCTGGGTCGTGTCGCTCGACGCCCTGGCCCACGCCAAAGTCCCGCTGCCCACGCAGACCCCGCCCGTCCTCCCCTATCTGGGCGGACAGAACCTCACGAATTACGACATCACCTTCGAAGTCAGGTTGAACGGCCATCTTGTCAGCTCCCCGCCGTACCGCGACATCTACTGGTCCCCCGCGCAGATGCTCGCCCACATGACCGTGAACGGCGCCAGCGTCCGCACCGGCGACCTGTACGCGTCGGGCACGGTCAGCGGCGCGGCGAAGGACCAGCGCGGCTCGTTCATCGAGCTGACCTGGGGCGGCCGCGAACCACTGGTTGTCGACGGCAAGGAGCACGGATTCCTCGAGGACGGCGACGAGGTCACGATCTCCGCCTGGGCGACCGGATCCGGCGGGTCGCGGCTCGGGCTCGGCGAGGTGACCGGGAAGATCACGCCGGCGGTCAGCTGAGCAGCAACGCGGAGTCCCAGCCGGTCCGGGGCGGCCGGGTGTACGCGCTGAGCGCGAGCGCGATCCCGGCGGCACCCTCCATCAACCCCGGCAGATCGAGGTGGAGGTCCGCGACCGGCTGGTAGTAGCGGTACCCGAACGGCAGCGCCGGGTCGAAGCGCCCGATCAACCGCTCCGCCAGCCGGTCCGCCGACGCACCGAACTCCTCGAACAGCGTGCAGAGGTACAGCATGCCTGCCCAGCCGTGGCAGAACGCGTCGTCCGTGACACCCCAGTCGGGCCGCGCCACCAACGATCGGAAAGCGTCGAGTCCTGCCTCGCGCCACTCGGGTCTGCCCAACGCGTCCGTGGCGAACGCCAGTGCGCGCGCGATCCCGGGCGCGCCGTAGCACCAGGAGGCACGCGCCGGTTGCGGTTGTGGCCCGCGGTTCGCGTAGGTCTCCAGCGACACGAAGCCGGTCCAGTAGTTGCCGTACGCATCCGATTCACGGCGATCGAGCAACCAGTCCGCCATCGCGGCGATCGCGGCGTCCTGACCGTCGACGCGGACCCCTTCGGACCACGCGAGCGACAGCAGCGCGAGTGGTCCGGGGATCCCGTGCGCGAGCCCGAAGTTCGCCTGGCCACGCTCGAAGCCCGGGCCGACGACGGTCTTCTCGGTGCCGTCGAACCACCAGCCCGGTACGTCGATCCCGTCCACGACCAGCGGTTCGCGCAGCGAGGCCAGACAGGCCAGCACGTCCGCGAGTACGTCGTACCGCTGTCTCGCGAGGAGGTATCGCCCGACGCCGCTCAGGCCGCTGACCACGTCGACGACCCCGGCGCAGGTCGGTACGCCGGCCCGCCGGGTCGCCTCGTGGACGCTGACCAGCCAGCGGGCGTGTTCGCTCATCCGATCGTCCAGGCGGGTCAGGATGCCGGCGTAGTCGCCGGGTTCGCGGGCGGCGATCCGGGTCGCGGTCGCGAGGGCGCCGAGTCCTTCCAGAGCGCCCGCGACCGGCGCCGACGCGGATGCGGCGACTGTTCGGGTCAGGTATTCGTGCGCCACCTCACGCTCGCCCAGTTCGGTGAACAGGATCGCCAGCGCGCCTGGTCCGCGGGACAGCGTGGTCGGGTCCCAGGGCGGGCAGCGGAGGTCGGCGACGTCGACCACGTCGCCGTTCGCGGTGGTGGCGGCGATCACCGCGTCGGGGTCGCGGAGGCGGTCCGCGAGTTCGGCCACCAGCTTCGCGGCTTGCTCCTTCATCGGCCGTGCCTCCGTCGGTCGATCCGTCGCTTCAGCGCCACGCGGGCGAGGCCGTATGCGCGGCGCTCCAGGGTGCGGGCGGTGCCGAGCAGGCGGTTGCAGTGCAGGTGCAGCACGCTCATCACCGCCGGCATGCCCACACCGGCGTACTTCTCGACCGCCGTACGTCGTTGCTGCCAGCAATCGAAGGTGTCCGAGACCTGTAGGAAGGCCTTGCGGTCGGCAGGCGTGATCGCATTGGAGAGGTCGATCGAGTACGTGTCGACGAACCACTGCTGCAGATCGCCGAAACCCTCCAACAGGTCGAGGATGTTGAACGCCGCGAGCGACTCGCGGGGCAGTTGCGTCTTCAGTTGTTCGAGGACCGCGCGGCTGTCGGCGCAGAACACGTCTTCGGCGGCGGCCATCACGTCGGTGCCGCCGTACCGCGCGACCTCGGGTTCGTACTCGTCCAGGACGAGGGTGCGGATCCGGCCGGACTCGACGAGGTCCGTCGCCCAGTCGTGCAGGATCGCGGGATCGCCTTGGTGGAAACGGATTCGGAGGTGGGCGTCCGGGTCGCGGTAGCGCAGGAAGAACCAGCGGCCGACGTCCATGCGTTCGACCAGTTGGCGCACAGGCCCGGCGAGGAGGGCGTCCTGGAGATCGGCGGGCAGGTAGATCTTCGCGGACAGCCACTCGCCGCCCGGGAGGTGCCGCGGCGGGCGGTGGTTCGCCGTACTCCAGGAGGGGTTCGGGGCGACCTCGGGGCGGTCGGCGACGGAGACGAGCGGTACGACGATCTCGTTGGCGTGGCCCGCGGTCACGCCGTACCCGGTGAGGGGTTCGCTGACGACGGAGGACGGTTCCTTGCGGAGCTGGTCGCGGAACAGGCGGCGGTGCAGCGGGACGCGGAGGTCCAGGTCGAGGTGGTGGTCGAACATGCCGACGCGGATGACGTCCGGGACCTGCCGGCGTTCGCGCCACGCGTCGAGGGTCCTGTCCCAGTCGGTCGCGGTGGACAGATTCGGGTCTGTCCGCCAGAGGGCGGGGGCGAGGATGCTGCGGCCGGAGCGGACCCGCGGGAGGCGGGGCAGGACTTCCAGGCGGCCCCATTGCCAGGGCGTCCAGAAGCGGCGCCCGGCGAGGCCGATCGCGGCGAGGAAGCGGGCGACGTTCGGCGCGCCGGTGACGACGTTGAGCATGTTCGGGCGTACGACGGTCAGCTCGCGGCGGAGCTTGGTGGAGAAGAGGTAGAGGCGTTCGCCGGTGGTACCCACGCAGACGTCGTGGACGTCGACGACGCCGGGATCGGCCGGGTCGGCGAAGGTGCCGACGGCGAGCCTGTGCGGGAGGACGCGCGGTTCGCGCAGGACGTTGCCGAAGCGCGGTTCGTACGGGGCGAACTCGAGTTGGACGGCCAGTGGGCCGGGGACGTCGTACAGCTCGGTGAGCTGGTGTTCGAGGCCGAGCATGCCGGCGAAGCGGCCGATCATCGCACCGGCGGCGATCGAACCACTGGTTGCTGCCAGCAAGAAGTCGCCGCGTTCGAGAGCCTCGGGCGAGTCGGCGAGAAGCTGGGCGCACAGGTCGAGCGAGTCGGGTGGCTGGTCGTCGGAGGTGCCCACGAGACGGTCGATCAGGGCGTCGTCCAGCAGCAACTCGTCCCCGCCGGTCAAAGCGGCGGCCAGAGCTTCGTCGCGGGCGGCCGGGTAGGTGTTGTCCGGCACCTCTTCCCGCCCACGCTCCCCCACCGGAATCCGATACCCCGCAGGCGCCCCGAGCCCGATCTGCGGATCCATCAACTCCAGCACCGGAACCACCCGGTCGGTCCCGTACCGATCCAGAAACGCCCGGTGATAGGCGGCGAGCGTCGGTAGCCCGTCCCCAGGCGGCGACAGCCGCCACAAGAGCGAAGCCGCCCGCGCAGCCTCCTCCGCAACCGCAAGCGGAAGCCGCACCTCGGCATCCACCCGCAAATCCACCTGCACCTCCCCGCCTGCGGTTGGTGTTGCCTCAGGTGTGTGGTCGCCGAGGAGGATTTCCTTGTCCAGGAGTTGTTTGAGGAGGTGGTCGGCGTCTTCTCGGGTCGCGGCGGGGGTTGCGGCCAGCAGGCTTTCCAGGAGGGTGTTGTACGGGATGGGGTGGTGGGCGGCCGCCTGGATGTATTGGACCGCTTCGGTGTTGGCGACGGTCAGTTCGCGGCCGGGGGTTTCGGGGGTGAGTTTGCGGAGGTACGGGAGGACCAGGCGGTTGCCGCGGACAAACGTGAGGTTGTTGGTGACCACGCGGGCTGGTTGCTGGTCGCGGCGGGTGGTGTGGAGCCAGGCCGCGTCGGGGAGGACGTGTCTGGTGTGGGCGGTGCCGATCCGGACGTGAGTTGTGCTGGCGAAGGTGACCGGAGCTACCCCGGCGAGGAGGCCGAAGGGGGTGGGGCGGCCGGTCATGCGGAGGAGGTAGCGGGCGGTGGAGAGGAGGGCTCGGTCGAGTTTCGCGGCGTCCAGCGGCTCGCCGCGCAGGAACCGACGCAGGGTCCCGGCCAGCGACGGGCTGGACAGCTCGATCGCCTCAAGCAACGACTTGTCCGCGAGCAGGTCGCGCAAATGGGCGGCGGGTGCGCGGGTGGGTGCTGCGGCGGCAGCGGGCGAGGCTGCCAGCCGCAGCACCGCGAAGGCGCCCGGCCGGAACTGGTCCGGTGGTGTCACGTCGCGCCGTACGGTCCGGTCAGCCGGCCGTCAGCAGCACGGCACGCAGGCGGCGATGCCGACCGCGTACGTGTTCACCGTGGTCGGCGTCAGGCCGCTGCGCTCGTCGACCTCGCGGGCGTCCTCGGGACGGGCCGGCCGGGCCAGGGCCGGGTCGGTGGCGGGGATGACGTCGAGGTCCAGCTCGAATGCTGTCAGGCTCATGGTGGTGACCCTTCGCTCGGATTTGCGTAGCCGATCGACTACCTAGGGCAATCAATCACGTCATACCGAAGGTTTTCAACGCCTTTAAGCATTGACATTGAACTTCTTTTACCAGCCGGCTGCAGACGCGAATATCCCTCACGCTGCGCCAATCTGTTCATTAGTGTTCGTTTCTCTTGACGAACTCGCGCTTGCGTGCGAACTTCATCGGCATGAAACGTTCAGTGGGGTGTGGAGTACTGGCTGTAGCCATGGCCGCCGCTGTGCTGATCGCGCCGTCCGGCGCGCAGGCCCAACCGGCACAACAGGCGGACGGCGACCCGAATCTGCGGTCGCCGGAGCTGACGGTCACCGTCGCGGCGGACTTCCCGCGGGTGATCAGGTACGTCGACAACGCCTCCGGGCAGGCGCTCGGCGGACAACCGGACGCGATCTCGACGGTCACGATCGACGGGGTCGCCCGCGCCGCGCACCTGGTCGGGCCGGCCGCGATCGGCGACGGCAAGGCGTCGTACACGCTCGGCTTCGACGCCCTGCCCGGCGTCGAGCTCGACACCAGCCTGAGCGTCGCGGGCCGGGTGACGACGTTCGCGATCGACGCCGTCCGCGACACCGACAGCAGCCGGGTGCACACGATCGACATCCCGAACCACGACCTGGTCTCGGTGGCGAGTACGGACGCCGGCGCGACGACCGCGTTCACCACGCTCGACCCGGACTCGACGCGGACCGCGGACAAGATCACCCCGGTCACCGCCGCCACGCCGGCGGACACCGCCGCGACGGGTGCGGCGTACGCGTTCGTCAACACCAGCGGGCTGGCGGCGGGCATCGAGTCGAACTCGACGTACGACAAGCCGTCCGGGCCGTCGGTCGACGACGGCGCCCGGTTCTGGCACCGCGCCCGCAAGGGCAGCGACGGCAGTACCCGGGTCGGCGTCTGGAGCGGTCAGTGGACGTACCGCGCCGACACCTCGCCGTACACCGAGCCGCTCCCCTGGGCGAAGGTCGTGGTCACCCCGGACGCCAACAACGACAAGACGGTCGACTGGGAGGACGGCGCGGTCGCGTTCCGCTCGATCATGACCGAGCCGAACGGCGGCGACCAGGTCAAGGACCGGGTGATCACGCACATCCCGTTCAACTTCGCCAGCCAGGCCACGCATCCGTTCCTGCGGACGCTGGACGACGTCAAGCGGATCTCGCTGTCCACCGACGGGCTCGGTCAGATGGCGCTACTGAAGGGGTACGCGTCCGAGGGGCACGACTCGGGACACCCGGACTACGGCGGCAACTACAACCTCCGCGCGGGCGGCCTGACCGACCTGAACACGCTGCTCAGGCAGGGCAAGTCGTGGAACGCGGCGTTCGGCGTCCACGTGAACGCGACCGAGTCGTACCCGGAGGCGAACGCGTTCAGCGAGGACCTGGTCGACAAGAACGCCAAGGGCTGGAACTGGCTGAACCAGAGCTACTACATCAAGCAGCGCCCGGATCTTGCCTCGGGCAACATCGTGAAGCGGTTCCAGCAGCTGCGCGACGAGACCGACAAGAACCTGCAGGAGCTGTACATCGACGTGTACTACCAGTCCGGCTGGCTCGCCGACGGTCTCACCCGGCAGCTGTCCGCGCAGGGCTGGCAGATCGCCACCGAGTGGGCCGACCGGCACGAGCGGACGTCGCTGTGGTCGCACTGGGCGAACGACCTCGACTACGGCGGCGCGACCAACAAGGGCCTGAACTCGAAGATCATCCGGTTCGTCCGCAACCACGAGAAGGACGTCTGGAACAAGGACCCGATCCTCGGCCAGTCCGCCATCGTCGAGTTCGAGGGCTGGACCGGCGAGACCGACTGGAACGCCTTCTACGCCAACATCTGGCAGCGCAACCTGCCGGCGAAGTTCCTGCAGCAGCAGAAGATCCTGGACTGGAACGCGGACGACATCACGTTCACCGGCGGCGTCCGCGGCGCGGTCGAGAACGGGAAGCGGACCGTGTACGCCGGGAACGCGAAGGTGCTCGACGGCGACAAGTACCTGCTGCCGTGGGACAACAACAAGAAGCTGTACCACTACAACCCGTCCGGAGGCCGTACGACGTGGCAACTCCCGGCCGCGTTCGCGGGTGTCACCACCTTCACCGCCTACCAGCTCACCGACACCGGCCGCACCAAGCCCACCACCATCCGCGCGAACCACGGCGCCATCACTCTCGATGCGATTCCGGGCAAACCGTACGTGATCTACCCAGTAGCCGCTCCGCAGCCTCGCGCGGTGAATTGGGGTGAGGGCACGCACTTGAAGGACCCCGGCTTCAACGCGGGCAACCTGGCTGCCTGGAACGCCACCGGTGGAGCGACGATCGCGACGCTCGAGAACGGGCAGCACGTGGCTGAGCTCGGGAAGAAGGCTTCGTCGTTGAGCCAGCGCATCACCGGGCTGACCAAGGGACGTACGTACAGCGCGTCCGCCTGGGTGGAGGCGTACCGTCCGACCACCATCTCCGTCGACGGGGTGAAGAACGTTGTCAATCGGTCGACCGTGGAGAACATGGTGGCGGCGGACGACAAGCACGGGATGTACTACCAGCGGGCGCGAATCCTTTTCACAGCAAAGGGGAGCACCGCTGACCTGGCAATCGGGGCTGCGGCTGGGGCTGGGCAGGTGCGGGTGGACGATGTGCGAGTGGTCGAGACCTCACTGGCCGGCGCCGCGGAGGGGTTCGAGGATGTGGATCAGGGATGGGGGCCCTTCATCAAGGGGGATGCGGGTGGGGTGACCGATCCGCGGACCGTACTCGCGAGGAAGCATGCGCCGTACACGCAGGCCGGGTGGAACGGGAAGCTCGTCGACGACGTCCTGGACGGGAACTGGTCGCTCAAGTCCCACGAGGAGAACGAGGGGCTGGTGTACCGGACCGCGCCGTGGACGGTGAACTTCCAGGCGGGGCACAAGTACAAGGTCAGCTTCGACTACGAGAGCGGGCGGGCCGGGCAGTACGCGTGGGTCCAGGGCGTCGATCGCCCGGGGTCTGTCGAGGTGAAGGCGACGCCGATCGGTGAGCAGCGGACGAAGGCGACGTTCGGCCAGGAGTTCGTCGCCGGGTGCGGCGGGGACTACTGGGTCGGGCTGCGCAAGCTCACCGACGGCGGTGACCAGACCGACTTCGTGATGGACAACTTCGCCGTGACCGACCTCGGTACGACGTCGGAGCCGGCGGACTGCACGTCCGTCGCCGTCACCGGGCTGAGCGGGTTGGTGTCGGGCGAGGCGAATGTCGTCACGACCACGTTCACCAACAACGACATGGTTGCTGCCAGCAACATCACGCTCGGGCTGACGGCTCCCGACGGGTGGACCGTGGCGGCGACGAGCCCGGCGACGGACGCCACGGTTGCTGCTGGTGCGAGTGTTTCGACCACGTGGGATGTCACTCCGCCGGCCGGTACGCCGGAGGGCAAGTATGTGCTGACGGCAACTGGTGGTCAGGCGACGATCAGCGGGGAGGCGACGGTGCTGCCGCCGGGGATCGTCCCGCAGTCGCGGATCAAGGTGGTCGACGTGGACAGCGAGGACGTCGCCACGGGTGGTGCGGCGACGATGGCGCTGGACGGGAATCCCAGTACGATCTGGCATTCCGCGTGGTCGCAGGTGAGTACGCCGGCCGGGTTCCCGCACTACATGACGCTCGACCTCGGGTCGACGTACCAGGTGAACGGATTCAGCTACCTGCCCCGGCAGAGCGGGACCAACGGGATGTTCAAGGGCTACGAGCTGTACGTCAGCGCCGACGGCCAGGACTGGGGCACACCGGTGGCCACGGGCCAGTTCCCGAACTCCACCGCCGTACAGCGGCTGGACTTCACTGCCAAGCCCGGGAGGTACGTGAAGTTCGTCGGTACCAGTTCGTTGAACGGAGCGGTGTTCGGATCAGCCGCCGAGCTCAACGTGTACGGCACGCACTGAACGAATACGGCGCCACTCCCCTCCCCCGGGGAGTGGCGCCGGCTCGGGTCACTTGGTGATGGTCACCGAGGCCGGGGCGGAGGCGGTGTTCGCGGCGACGACGCGGAACTTGTTCACGCCGACCCGGCCGCTCTGCACCCACACCGAGTAGGTCGCGCGGCTGGTCACCTTGGTGGTCGCCGGGAAGTTGACCCACTTGCCGTTCTCCAGGCGCTGGACCTGGACGACCGTGTTCGCCGCGATGCCGGTGGTCTTGCCGGTGAAGGAGACCTTCGCCCACGCCTTCGCGGTGGCCTTGTCCGACTTGATCGTGATCGACTTCGCCGCGGCCGGGGTGCTGACGGCCGCGACCTGGGTCGTGGCGGCGTTGGCCTGCAGGGCGCCGGCGACGCCGAGACCGGCGGCGGCCAGGGCGACACCCGCGAAAGCGGCGGCGGTGCGGCGAACGAACTGAGTACGCATGATCTGTGGTTTCCCCTCGTTTTGTTGGTGTTTCAGAGGAGAAGACGCGCTGCGCGGGCGAAAGGTTGATGGGTTGTGTTACGACTCCGTCTCAGGTCCCGCAGGCAGCACGAGCCGCGCCGACGCACCCCCGCCAGGCGCCTCACCGAAGGTCAGCTCGGCCCCCAGCACCTTCGCGTGCCCGGCCGCGATCGTCAGCCCGAGACCGTGCCCGACACCGCGCTCAGCCATCCCCGACCGGAACCGGCGCGGGCCCTCGGCAATCAGTTCCTCCGGATACCCGTTGCCGTGGTCAACCACCTCGACCGTCCGCCCGCTGACCGTCACCTCGACCGGCGGCTTGCCGTGCCGGAGCCCGTTGACGATCAGATTCGCCAGGATCCGCTCGATCCGCCGCGAGTCGGTGGAGACCGTCTCGTCCGGCCCGTCCAGGTGCACGATCACGTCGTCGGCCGCGAGCGCCTGCTGCATCCGCAGCCGCCCGACCGCGGACCCCACGAACGCACCGAGCCCGACCAGTTCCAGGTCCGCCTGCTCGACACCGGAGTCGAACCGGGCGATCTCCAGCAGGTCCTCGACGAGCCGCCGCAGTACCTTCGCCCGGTCCCGCACCAGCTCGCTCGGCCGGCCCGGCGGCAGCAGTTCCGCCGCAGTGGTCAGACCCGTGACCGGCGTCCGCAGATCATGGGCGACGTCCGCGGTGAACCGCCGTTCCGCCTCCAGCTGGCCACGCAGCGAGCTCGCCATCGTGTCCAGCGCGGTCGCCAGCGACTGCACCTCGTCCTTGCCCTTGCCGACGGCCTCGGCGGCGGACGCGTCGAGATCACCGGCCGCGATCCGCCGCGCCGTACCGGCCACCGCGACGATCCGCTTCGACAGGCTGCCCGCGAGAATCACGCTGACCAGTGCGACCAGCGCGACCGTACCGATCCCGCCGAGGATCAGCGCCTGCTGCAACGCCTGCATCGAGTCGTCGGTGTTGTCGTAGTCCTGCTCGATCGACAGCACCTTGCCGTCCTTGACCGCGACCGCCGCCCACATCTTCGCGTGCGGCGACCCGGTCTTGAACGTGGCCCGCTTCCCGGACAGCACCGCGTCCCGCAGCTGCGGCGGCAGGTCCGGGTCGTCGAGCTTCGCCCCGAACACCGGTACGTCGTTGCTGTCGTAGCTCTGCGCCGCGAGCTGGATCCGCTCGTCCGCGAAGCTGCGCGTCCGGTCCAGCCGGGCCGACTGGGCCTGGGTGTAGACCGCGACGCACAGCACCAGGATCGCGAGCGACGAGACCAGCAGGAAGATGAGACCGAGCTTGCCGCGCAGTCCCATCCGCTAAGCCCGCAGCTTGTACCCGAAGCCGCGGACGGTCTCGATGCGGTCGGCACCGATCTTGGTCCGCAACCGCTGCAGGTGGACGTCGACCAGCCGGCCGTCGCCGCCCCACTCGTAGTCCCAGACGCGCTGCAGCAGCGTCGAGCGGCTGAGCACCACGCCCGGGTTGTTCGCGAACTCGATCAGCAGCTTGAGCTCGGTCGGCGTCAGCTGCACGGTCGCGCCACCGCGCCGTACCTCCAAAGCCTCCCGGTCCAGCTCCAGGTCGCCGAACGACTCGACGCCGGAGCCGGCTGCCGGCGCCGGCCGCTCCGGATCGGAGACCGCGCGCCGCATCACCGCCCGCAGCCGGGCCACCAGCACCTGGGTGTCGAACGGTTTGGTCACGTAGTCGTCCGCGCCGGCCTCCAGGCCGAGTACGACGTCGAGCGCGTCGCCGCGGGCGGACACCATCACGATCGGGACCGTGCTGGTCTCGCGGATCCGGCGGCACACCGAGATCCCGTCCAGCCCGGGCAGCATGATGTCCAGCATCACGACGTCCGGGTGGATCTTCTCGAAACGCTCGATCGCTTCCAGGCCGTCCTCGGCCGTGGTCACGTCGTAGCCGTGCCGCTCGAGGGTCAACTGGGTCGCCTCACGGATCACCGCGTCGTCCTCGACCATGAGAATGCGCGCTGCCGGTTCTTCCGGTACCACCGAACTTCAGTCTCCCTACTGGTCCGTCGAGCTCACCTTGGTCATCTGCCGACCGTTCCAACGGTAGACCTCGACCCGGCGACCCGACGGGCAGCAGACCGGGTCGTTGATCGTGAAGATCTTCGACTCGACCACCAGGTCCCCTCCGGGACTGGCGTTCACGGTCGGCTGCTCGACGTTCAGGTTCCAGATCGGCCGCGGGCCCGAGGGCTCGAGCGCGATCAGGAAGATACCGAAGACGAACTTGTCCAGGGTGTGGATCAGGACGATCTGCTGAGGTTTACCGCTGTGCAATACATCAACGGTCTTACCCCTGCTGAGGCAACGCGAAATCACGGTGCAATTCGAAAGCACTGTCCGGTCGTAGCTGGACAGGCGCCGGTCGGCGAGCAGCCGGGACCGGACTTTGTACAGGTCGACGGCCACTTCCGGGGTCTTCTCCGGGCGTGGCGTCACCGTGCTGGTGCCGAGCGCGACCGACGGCGTCGGGGTGGCCGGCGGCGGCGACTCGGGGCCCTCGACCCGCAGTCCCCCGCCGTTCCCGCAGGCGGCGAGCACGGTCGTCGCGACCACGGCGGCGACAGCCGGGAGCACGGTACGGCGCCACCAACCCATCGGGCGCCTCCTACCCTGCATCCGGTCCTCCGCGAGTTCTAGCCTCTTATGCTCCAGTCCCGACGTCACATTCGATGGCCGTGGACGTCGAATGGGTTCGGCAGTTGTGTTGCGGTTACGTCACAGCATCAGTCCGCCACGATCTTGCCCGGGTTCAGCAGGTTCTTCGGGTCGAGCGCGTTCTTGATCGCCCGGTGGACGTCGAGCGCGACCGGGCCGATCTCCTCGGCCAGCCAGGTCCGCTTCAGTACGCCGACCCCGTGCTCGCCGGTGATCGTGCCGCCGAGCTCCAGCCCGATCGCCATCACCTGCTCGAACGCCTGCTGCGCCCGCTCGGCCTGCGCCGGGTCGGTCTGGTCGAACACCACCGTCGGGTGCATGTTCCCGTCGCCGGCGTGCCCGAGGACGCCGATCGTGATGTCCAGCTCCGCGGACAGCTGCTCCAGCCGGCCGATGAACTCCGCCAGCCGCGACCGCGGTACGGCGACGTCGTCGATCATCGTCGTACCGAGCTGCTCCAAGGCGGTGAGCGCGACCCGGCGGCCTTCCAGCAGCATGTCGCCCTCGGCGTCGTCCTCGGCCTCGATGCACTCCAGCGCACCGTGGTCGCGGCAGAGCTTCGCGACCGCGGCGACGTCGGCCGCGCCCGCCTCGCCGCCCGCGTCGGACTGCGCGATCAGCATCGCGCCGGCCTCCTCGGGCAGGTCCATCCGCTTGTACTTGTTGACCGCCTGGATCGTGGTCCGGTCCATGATCTCCAGCAGGCTCAGCGAGACGCCGCTGCGGATGATCTCCAGGATCGCGTTGCCGGCCTCGACACCGGACGCGAACAGCGCGGCCATCGTCCGCGGCTTGGCGGCCGCCGGGCGGAGCATCAGGGTCGCCTCGGTGATGATGCCGAGGGTGCCCTCGCTGCCGACGATCAGCTTCGCGAGGTCGTAACCGGCGACGCCCTTCACGGTCTTCCGGCCGGTCCGCAGTACCCGGCCGTCGGCGAGCACGACCTCCAGGCCGAGCACGTAGTCCGTGGTCACGCCGTACTTCACGCAGCACAGGCCGCCCGAGTTCGTGGACAGGTTGCCGCCGATCGAGCAGAACTCCCAGCTGGACGGATCCGGCGGGTAGAACAGCCCGTGCTCGGCGACCGCGCGGGACAGGACGGCGTTGTAGACGCCCGGCTGGGTGACGACGTACCGGTCGACCGGCTCGATCGCCAGGATCCGGTCCATCTTCTCCAGCGAGATCACGATGCACCCGTCCAGCGCGTTCGCGGCGCCGGACAGGCCGGACCGCGCCCCCTGCGGGACGATCGGTACGCCGGCCTCGTTCGCGACCCGCACCGCCGCCTGCACGTGCGCGGTCTCCCGGGCCAGCACCACCGCCAACGGCATCCCGGCCGGGCAGAACATCGCCCGGTCGTACCGGTAGCTCTCCATCCGGTCCGGATCGGTCACCAACGCCTCCGGCGGCAGCACCTGACGCAGCTGCTCGACAACCTCACTCATACGCCGAGCCTAATAACTACCGCCTGGTACTGCGCACCCGAGTCTCAGCGTGTGCGATTGGTGGAGTTCTCCGAGATCTCCTGGTAGCCGCCGCCGTAGTTGTGGTACTCGCGGCCGATGGCGGTGAACGTGATGCTTCCGCTGGTGGCCTTGATCTTCGGCGTACGGCAGGTGCGTTGGCCCTGGATGACGGCGCCGTTGCCACCGCTGCTGTCGCAGCTGAGCACCCGGCCGTTGTTGCCGCCGCCGGACTGCACCAGGAACGCGTTGGCCTTGGCGTTCGCCACCACGGGCGACGCCATCGTGATCTCGGCCCAGTACTGCGAACAACTGTCGCGGACCAGGCGGATGGTTCCCCAGCTCGGCGGCTGGTGATTTCGCAGCATCGGCGCGGACGCGATCGATGTCGCGCCGGAGCAGCTGGCGGCGTTGACCGCCGCGGCCGGCATGGCGGAGAGGGCGATCGCGCCCACCCCCACACCGGCGGTGCTGAGCAGCAGGCCCAGTGTCTTCATGACGAAACCCTTCCTGAGCACGCGCCCCGACGCGCACTCAGGAAGGCACACTACGCGAACGGAGCCTGCCCCAACAGTCATTCCGGTAATCGGACGGCGACACGCCGTGTTCAGTTGCAGGCGGCAAGCTTTTGATCGTCAAAGTGCCCCTACAGGTTGCCGCGGCGCTCCTGTTCGCGCTCGATCGCCTCGAACAGCGCCTTGAAGTTGCCCTTGCCGAAGCCCAGCGAGCCGTGCCGCTCGATCAGCTCGTAGAACACCGTCGGGCGGTCGCCGATCGGCGCGGTGAAGATCTGCAGCAGGTAGCCGTCCTCGTCCCGGTCGACCAGGATGCCGCGCGACTGCAGCTCCTCGATCGGCACCCGGACCTCGCCGATCCGGGCCCGCAATTCCGGGTCCTCGTAGTACGAGTCGGGCGTGTTCAGGAACTCGACACCGTTCGCCCGCATGATGTCGACCGTACGCAGGATGTCGTTGGTGGCCAGCGCGATGTGCTGCGCGCCGGCGCCGTCGTAGAACTCCAGGAACTCGTCGATCTGCGACTTCTTCTTCGCCACCGCCGGCTCGTTCAGCGGGAACTTCACCCGGTGGTTGCCGTTGGCGACGACCTTGCTCATGAGAGCGGAGTAGTCGGTGGCGATGTCGTCGCCGATGAACTCCGCCATGTTCACGAAGCCCATGACCTTGTTGTAGAACGCCACCCACTCGTCCATCCGGCCGAGTTCGACGTTGCCGACCACGTGGTCGACGGCCTGGAACAGCCGCTTCGGGTGACCCTCGGGGCGCCGTACCTGCGTCTGCGCGGCGACGAAGCCGGGGAGGTACGGGCCGTCGTACTTGCTGCGGTCGATCAGCGTGTGGCGGGTGTCGCCGTACGCCGCGATCGCCGCGCGGCGGATCGTGCCGTGCTCGTCGGAGACGTCGTTCGGCTCCTCGAGGACGACCGCGCCGACCTTGCGGGCGTGCGCGACGCACTTGTCCACGTCCGGCACCTCGAGCGCGATGTCCGCGACGCCGTCGCCGTGCTTGCGGTGGTGGTCGAGGATCGCGCTTTTCGGGCTGACGCCGCCGGAGATCACGAAGCGGGCCGAGCCGGACTTCAGGACGTACGACTTCGCGTCCTTGCTGCCAGTCTCCGGGCCGGCGTACGCGACCAGGTCCATGCCGAAGGCGAGCTGGTACCACTTCGCGGTCTGGGTCGCGTTGCCGACCACGAACACCACCGCGTCCATCGCGGTCACCGGGAACGGGTCGGTGCTCTCGTCGTACGGCACCAGGCCGACGAGCTGCTTCAGCTGGTCGAGGTCGAGATCGGCGTCGAGCTCTGCAGGGGTGAGGTCGGTGCTGGTCATCGGTGCTCCTCCGGGTCTCGGATCAGTACACCGAGCCTTGTTCCTGGGCGGCAGGTTGCGCAACACATCCTTGTTTGACTAGGCATGATGACTACTCATCTACCAGCATTGGTAGGCTATTTGGTCAGTCTGACTATCTACGGAGGATTCGTATGTCCGTCGACGAACTGGATGCCCGGATCCTCACGCTGTTCGCGGCCGAGCCGCGCGTCGGCGTCCTGGAGGCGTCACGTCGGCTCGGGGTCGCCCGCGGGACCGTCCAGGCCAGGTTGGACCGGCTCCAACGCGACGGGGTGGTACGCGGCTGGGGCCCCGACATCGACACCACCGCGATCGGCTACCCGGTGACGGCGTTCGCCACGTTGCAGATCGAGCAGGGCTCAGGCCACACCACCGTCGCCGAGGCGCTCGCCCGCATCCCCGAGGTCCTCGAGGTCCACACCATCACCGGCGCCGAGGACCTCTGGTGCCGGATCGTCGCCCGCTCCAACGCCGACCTCCAACGCGTGATCGACCAGGTAGTCATCGTCCGAGGCATCCAACGCGCCTCCACAGTCATAGCCCTCGCCGAACAGATCCCCCACCGAGTCCTTCCCCTGGTAGAAGCCGCCACCAAGAACTAACAGGTGCCGCCTACGCAAGGAAGAGGAAGAACTGACAGGTGCTGCCCTTGCGAAGGACATGAGGAGCTGACAGGTGCTGTCGCGTGGGGGCGGCGATCCGACCCGCAATGCAGCCGGTACGAGCGCCGCGGGGCTGATCGTCGGCACCGTCGACATACCCCGGCCGATCGCCGGCACGGCCGGCACACGCTCAGCCTTCACCAGCACCGCCGGCACACACTCGGCCGTTCACCAGCACCGCCGGCACACACTCGGCCGTTCACCACCACCGCCGGCACACACTCGGCCGTTCACCACCACCGCCGGCACACACTCGGCCGTTCACCACCACCGCCGGCACACACTCGGCCCTTCACCACCACCGCCGGCACACACTCGGCCCTTCACCACCACCGCCGGCACACACTCGGCCCTTCACCACCACCGCCGGCACACACTCGGCCCTTCACCACCACCGCCGGCACACACTCGGCCCTTCACCACCACCGCCGGCACACACTCGGCCTCTCACCAGCACAGCCGACGCACGGCCGGATTGATCGCCCGCACAGTCGGGGCACGCCACGCCCTGTGCGCTCTCGCAGGCGTGGTCCGCGGAGCATGGTGTGCTACCAGCGCCGTCGCACGTCAAATGGCGCTGCACCGCGACCGGGCTGACCAGGCGCCCCGGCCAGTCCGCTCTCAGCCCACAGCAGCACCCGTCAGCCCGTCATCCCCCCACACGGAGCAGCACCTGTCAGCCCGTCATCCCCCACCCAGAGCAGCACCTGTCAGCTCTTGGTGCGGTCGTCAGGCAAGGCGTTTGGCGACCTCGACTGCGGCTCGGGCTACTCGCGGGCCTACGAAGTCGCGGTCCAGTTTGCCCAGGACTACTACGCCGATGGAGGCTTCTACGCCGGGGACGCCCAACACCGGCGAGGACACACCTTGGGCGCCGGCCTGGAGTTCGCCGGCGGTTACTACGAAGGGGCGGCCGGCGGGGTCGGGCTTGCGGCGGCCGGCGAGGATGGCTTTGCCGGCTGCGCCTTGGTCGAGGGCGTGGCGGGAGCCCATGCGGTACGACACGTGGTAGTCGGTCCAGCTCGGCTCGACCACCGCGATCGCTAGCGCCTCCTCACCGTCCGCGACGGTCAGGTGCGCGGTAGCGCCCGTGTCCTCGGCGAGCGACCGCAGTACCGGAAGTGCGGCATCACGCAGCGTGGGCTGCACCCGTCGGCTGTAGTGGAGTACGGCGAGCCCGAGCCGGGCCCGTCCTTCGCTGTCCCGCCGCACCAAGCGGTGCAGCTCCAGCGTGTTCACCAGGCGGTACACCACCGTCCGACTGACCCCCAGCGCCGCCGCGAGCTCGGTGATGGAGAGCCCGTCCGGGGCGTCCGCCAGCAACTCGAGGACGGTGAGTCCCCGGTCGAGCGTCTGCGAGGTCTCGGCTGGCACCCAGCAAGAGTATCCGCTATTCGGGCACGGCCCGATGGCCCCGTATCTTGCTGCCGTGCGAAATTACTGGTCGCTGCTCCCCGCCGTCCTCGTGATCGTGGGTCTGATTCTGGTCTACGCCGTTCCGACCATCATCAACCCGCAGTGGACGAGCTCGATCATGGCGCTGTTCCGCAGTGCGCCGCTGCCGGCCGACGCCACGCCGGAGGAGGCCCGCCGAGCGGCCGGCGTACTGGGTCCGCAGCAGCTGCGGTCGCGCCGGATGCTGGCGATCTCGATGGTGGTCGGCGCGCTCGCGATCGTCGGCTTCAACGTCTCGCTGAACCGCGAGGCGGTCGGCTGCTACAAGGCGGCCCGCGCGTTCGGCGCGATCGACGGCCCGGACACCAAGGACCCGTGCTACGAGATGATCTACGGCACGTTCCTCGGCGACGGCACCGGTATGGCGGAGGAGAAGTCCCCGCAGCCGCTGCAGTACTACCAGCTCGTGAAGGGCAGCCGGCCGAAGTACCTGAAGTGGATCCAGAACGCCCCGAAGTACGACGAGGCGAACCTGCTGGTCCCGGCCGGCGGCAAGTGCGTGAGCGATCTGCGGGTCGAGCAGTCCGACGCCGAGATCAAGATCTACCTGGACAGCGACGTACCGTGCCCGCCGGACAGCAACATCTCGCTGACCCCGATCAAGCTGAAGAAGCCGCTCGGCGACCGCAAGATCGTCACGGTCGGCGGCAAGGAGATGACCGAGGTGAACCCCGACATGGACTCCTGGTTCACCGTGCTGAAGAAGCTCGCCACCGGCGGCTGACCGGCGTCAGCTCAGCGCCCGGGTCCGCGCGTCGTACTCGCGGAACGGCCGGTTCCGGGCGAGCAGGATCAGCAGCCCGGTGACGCAGACCGCGGCGCCGCCGAGCAGCGCGACGGTCGGGCTGGTCAGCGAGGACGTCGTACCGACGACGAAGTCGCCGAGCCGCGGCCCGCCCGCGACCACCACGATGAACACGCCCTGCAGCCGCCCGCGCATCGCGTCCGGCGCCGCGGACTGCAGCACGGTGTTCCGGTACGCCGAACTCACCATGTCGGCCGCCCCGGACATCGCCAGCAGCGCGACGCCCAGCCAGATCGTCCGGGACAGCCCGAACAGCCCGACGGCCGCGGCGTACGCCGTGATCGCGAGCACGATCGCCACGCCCTGACGGCGGACCCGGGTCACCCACCCGGAGAACAGCACCCCGACCAGCGCCCCGAGCGCGGGCGCGGCCTGCAGGACGCCGACGGTCCGTACGCCGCCGCCGAAGAACGCCCCGGCCACCGCCGGGAACAGCGCCCGCGGCTGCGCGAACACCATCGCGAGGATGTCCGCGAGGAACGTCGCCAGCAACGCCGGCGCCGCGCGCAGGAACGTGAACCCCTCGAGCACCGACCGCAGCCCGGCCCGCCGTACCTCGCCGGTCGGCGGCACCGGAGGCAGCCGGAACAGCGCGTACAGCGCCGCGGTAAAGGTCACGACGTCGACCAAGTAGGCGGCCGCGAAACCCTGCCAGGCGATCACCGCCGCACCGAGCAGCGGCCCGGCGGTGAAGCCCAGGTTGAACGCGGCCTGGCTGAGCGTGTTCGCGGCCGGCAGCAGCTCGGGCCGGATCAGCCGCGGGATGATCGCGGACCGGGCCGGGTTGTTCACCGCGAAGCACGCCGACTGGCAGGCGACCACGCCGTACAGCACCCCGACCTGTCCCCAGTCGAGGTGCGACTGCAGGACCAGCACCATCGAGAGCAGCCACAGCCCGGTCGACGAGACGAGCGCGAGCGTACGGCGGTCGATCGCGTCGGCCATCGCACCGCCGTACAGCCCGAACACGATCAGCGGGACCAGCGAGCAGAGCCCGACCAGCCCGACCGCGAACGTGGAGTGCGTCAGCGCGTACACCTGGATCGAGACCGTCACCGCGGTCATCTGCTGACCGAGCTGCGACACCGTCGACCCGATCCACAACCTCCGGAAGTCGGCGGACTCACGCAGCGGGCGGATGTCGGTGAGCAGACGCACGCAGCCAACTTATGTCACGTCATGCAAAGTCAAACCGCCGGGAAGATCTCGTGGTCGAGCGGTGCGCCGACGGTCAGGCCGAGGCCGTCGGTGACGACGTGGCCGCCGCCGGTGTACGTCGCCTCCGCGTCGATGTAGATGTTGACGTGCGCGATCCGCGGGTCGTCGGTCAGGTTCGGGGTCGCGGAGTGCGCCAGGTACGCGTTGTGGAAGGTGCAGTCGCCGGCCTGCAGCGGGATCGTCAGCCGTTCCTCCCAGCGCAGGTCGGGTGCCGCGCGGAACATGTCGTCGCGGTCGGACAGGTCCTGGCTGCGCAGGTCCTGGTGGTTCTGCGAGCCGGGGATGAAGGTCATGCAGCCACGCTCGACCGGTACGTCGACGAGCGCGATCCAGGCGGACAGCGAGGCGCGGGAGCCGGCGTGCGGCCAGTACGGCGCGTCCTGGTGGAACTCGGTCGCGGCGCCGTTGTGCGGGGGCTTGATCAGCAGCTGGTCGTGCCAGATCCGGACCGGTACGCCGGCCAGCGCGGTCGCGGCGGCGGCGAGACGCGGGTCCAGGGTGAGCTCCCGCAGTACGTCGTTCTGCCGCCAGACGTTGACGTACTGGTTGAAGATCTTCGAGCCCTCGAAGTTGTCGTTCGCGTTCGCGGTCCACTCGGTCGCCGCGGCCGCGAACCGGGCGGCCTCGTCGCGGCCGATGATGTTCCGGATCCGGACGACGCCGTCCCGGCGGTAGGCGGAAATCGTCTCGTCGTCGAGGGTCGCGGGTGCCGTAGGGTCGGTGGTGGTCATCGGGTTGCTCCTCGGATTCCGTCGTACTGGAAGGTGATTCCAGGGTCGCGGGGCGGGGGCGGCGGGGACAGGATGTGGTTGACCTCGGGTTGTCCGAAATTCACCTCCTTGGAGGACTGTGCACAACGTGCTGAGCAGTGCGGTGTTCCCGGATCTGCGGCTGCCGGTGGCGGGCGAGCGGATCGAGGTGGTCGCGGACGTGGCGATGCACAGCCACGCGTTCTTCGAGATCGCGGTGGTGGTCGCGGGCCGCGGGACGCATGTGTCGGCGGCCGGCGAGGTGGAGCTGGGGCCGGACTCGGTGGTGGTGATCCGGCCGGGCGAGTGGCACGGGTACGTCGAGTGCGACGGCCTGGTGGTCCGCAACGCGTACCTGGGACCCGATGTGTTCGGCTTGCTGTCCGGCGCGCTCGTCCCGGGCGGTGGCAGCTTGCAGACCGCTGTCCACCCCGCGGTCCAGCATGCGATGCGGGTGCTGGAGGCCGATCTGGCTGAGGCGTGGACCCTCGAACAGTTGGGGGCTCGCGTCAACCTCGCGCCCGGGTACCTGATCCGGCTCTTCGGGAAGAGCGTCGGCATGTCCCCGATGGCGTACCTGAACCGCATCCGCGCCGAGCGAGCCGCCGGCCTGCTGATCGAGACCGAGCTCCCGGTGGCGACCGTCGGGGCGATGGTCGGCTGGCACGACCCGAGCCACGCGACCCGGAGATTTCGCTCGACGTTCGGCCTCAGCCCCTCCCAGTACCGGAGTGCTTTCAGGCCGTAAGCAAAGATGGGCCCATGACGTCGTCTGTGCAAACGCCTGACCCCAATCCGGGCTGGCTGTCCGAGTTCGCGCTGGCCGAGACCCGGACGCGGGTGCCGATCCTGTACGTCGAGGCGGTGCCGGCGCGGGTCGACACGCTCGGGCAGATCGAGCACATCGGAGTACTGCTCCGGACCTCCCCCGCGACCGGTGAGATCACCCGCACGCTGGTCTCCGGCCGGGTGCTGCACAACGAGTCGATCCGGGACGCGCTGCAGCGCAACATCGAGAAGGACCTCGGCCCGGCGGCGTTCCCGCGGCTGCCCGCGACGCTGGTGCCGGTGACCGTCGCGGAGTACTTCCCGTTCCCCGGGATGACCCCGCTGCACGACCCGCGCCAGCACGCCGTCGCACTGGTGTACGTCGTACCGGTCACCGGCGAGTGCAACCCACGCCAGGACGCCCTGGAGCTGACGTGGCTGACCCCCGAGGAGGCCTTGTCCCCCAGCCTCCTCAACGACCTCGAAGGCGGTCGCGGCCAACTCCTCAAGCAGGCTCTCGCCTGGTCCGGCGCCATCGTCTGACCCCACGAACGGCGGGGCGCGCCGCGCCCCTCGACGGCGTCAACACCCGGGGCGGCGAAGGCGCGTCACCAGGGCAGGCGCCCCTCCTCCGCGTAGACCTGCCCGGTGGGACCGTCCCCGTCCAGCGTTGCCAGGCCGACGGCGACAGCCGCGCCCTGGGCGGGGGTGCGAGCCGCCGTCCAGCCGCCCATGTCCGTCGCGCAGTTGCCGGGGTCGGCGGCGTTGACGAGGATGCCGGTGCCGCGCAACTCGTTGGCGAGCATCACCGTGACCATGTTCACCGCGGCCTTCGACGAGTTGTACCCGAGCGTCAGCACCGTCGACATCCGCGACTCCGGATCCCCGACCTGCGCGAACGACGCCAGCGACGTCGACAGGTTCACCACCCGCGCCCGCTCGGCCCGGCGCAGCAGTGGCAGGAACGCCTGCGTCACCCCGACCAGCCCGATCACGTTCGTCTCGAACGCGGACCGCAGTACGTCGCCCGCCACCTCCGACACCGCGCCGTCCCCCTCCGGGATGATCGCCGCGTTGTTCACGAGTACGTCGAGCCGCCCGTAAGCAGCCTCGACCGCCGCAGCAGCCGCACCGACCGACTCCGGCGACGTCACCTCCACGGCCAGCGCGACCGCATTGAGGCCCTCGGCAACCAGCTCCTTGACCGCGACCGCACCGCGCTCCACATCGCGTGACCCGACCAGCACGGTGAATCCGAGCGCCCCCAGCTGCCGCGCGATCTCCTTGCCGATGCCCTTGTTGGCGCCCGTGACGAGCGCGACCTTGTTCGTGTTCATGCCCTCAACGCTGCGGCCCCCGCGCCGCCCGCGGCAGAGCGAGCTGACCCTGGGACCGGCAGTCCCTGGCTACCGCCCGAGCCCGCCTGCGATCCTGGGACCGTGGATCGCGACGCGCTGGCGGAGTTCCTCCGGGTACGCCGGGAGGCCCTGCAACCGTCCGATGTCGGCCTCCCCGCCGGACTGCGCCGCCGTACCCCGGGCCTCCGCCGCGAGGAGGTGGCGAGCCTCGCGACCATGTCGACCGACTACTACACGCGCCTCGAACAGGCCCGCGGCCCGCGCCCGTCGCGCCCGGTGCTGACCGGCCTCGCCCGCGCGCTGCGGCTGTCCGACGTCGAGCGCGACCACCTGTTCCGGCTGGCCGGCGAGCAGCCCGGGCCGCCACCGGGGCCGCCCGCGGACGTGCGTTCCGGCGTACTGCGGATGCTCGCGCGGCTGGACGTACCGGGGCTGGTCCTGGACGCGAAGTACGACGTACTGGCGTGGAATCCGTTGGCGGCCGCGCTGATCACGGACTTCTCGGCGATCCCGCCGCGGGAGCGGAACCTGCTGCGGCTGCGGTTCCTGACCGACCGGCAGACGGAGTTGTTCGGCGCGGAGGCGACCCGCGAGTTCGCCCGCGAGGCCGCGGCGGACCTGCGGGCGGCGACCAGCACGTACCCGGACGACCCCGACCTCGTGCGCCTGGTCGACGACCTGCGGCACGGCAGCCGCGAGTTCGCGGCGATCTGGGCGCGGCACGAGGTGGGCCGGCAGCAGTCGTTGTGCCAGACGATCTTCCACCCGCGGGTCGGCCGGATCGACGTGATCTGCGAGGTGCTCGTGGTCCCCGAACGCGACCAGCGCGTGGTGCTGTACACGGCCGAGCCGGGATCGCCGTCGGACCAGGCGATCCGGCTGCTGGACGTGATCGGTACGCAGGAGTTGACAACCAAGCCCTGATCAAGCGACTGTTTGATCCGTTCTTTTCCGACGGAGAGGGTTGCCTGATGCGTAAGTTACTTACGGCTGTGGTGGTACTCGGACTGCTGGTCATCCCCCTCCGCGCGGCCGACGCCGCTGAACCCGGCAAGCTGGTGTTCGCCGACGACTTCGACGGGACGTCGATCGACCGCACCAAGTGGGCGATCCACTCCAACGCCGAGGGCGACCAGTGCCTCGGGAACAAGAGCAACGACCAGCTCGAGTGGCACACCTGGGACGCGCTGTCGGTGCGCGACGGCAAGCTGACGATGACGGCGACGAAGAACAACCCGGCCCCGGGCTACGAGTGGTCGGGCGCACTGATCACCACCGGTCAGGCGTGCGGGCACGAGCCGTCGAACTCGTTCGCCGTACAGCCCGGTGACTACGTCGAGACGCGGCTGAAGCTCCCGTCGGCGCAGGGTTTCTGGCCGTCGACGTGGACCTGGAACGGCAACGGTTCGAACGAGCAGGACACGTACGAGTTCTACAGCGACAACCACAACACGCTGTACCTGACGAACCACCAGTCCCCCGGCGGCAGCTGCAAGTACGAGGCGCCGGCCGACCTCACCACCGACTGGCACACGATCGCCGAGCGGCTCGGATCGGACCAGACGGTCTGGTACCTCGACGGCAAGGAGGTGTGTCGCCAGGGCGCGTACGCCGGCACCGGCGACGCGCTGATCCTGGACCTGTTCGTGTTCGGGAAGATCGCACCCACCGTGACGTCGGAGTCGATGCAGATCGACTACGTGCACGTGTACCGCCCCTGATGGACTGAGGCCCAGCACCTCGGGCGGGGTGCTGGGCCTCGGGGTTCACCTGGCGGTCAGGCGCGGCGCTGGGTGGCCCAGTCGCGGATCAGCTCGATCCGCTCCTTCAGCTGGATCGACGACGCGTGCGCCGCGGCCGGCCCGCCGAGCTTGCGCCGCAGGTCGTTGTGGATGACACCGTGCGGCTGGCCGGTTCGGTGGTGCCAGGCGGCGACCAGGCCGTTCAGGTCGCGGCGGAGCAGCGCGATCTGCTCGTGGGTGGCCAGCTCGGTCGGCGTCGGGTCCTCGCGGTCGGCCGGCCGCGAGGACTTCTTCTGCGCCGCCAGCGACTTCTGCTGCCGCTTGTGCAGCAGCTCGCGAACCTGGTCCGGCTCCAGCAATCCCGGCAGCCCGAGGAAGTCCAGCTCCTCGTCGGACGCGTTCTCGCCGCCGGTGCCGTAGTCGCCGCCGTCGAACACGACCCGATCGAAGCTGGCGTCCGACCCGAGCGCCTCGAAGTTCCCCTCGAGCTCGTCGCTGGCGCCCTCGGCCTGGTTCGCCTGCTTCAGCAGGTCGTCCTCGAGCGCGAAGATGTCGCCGTCCTCGTTGCTGTTCTTCCGGCCGAGCACGTGGTCGCGCTCGACCTCCATCTCGGCCGCGAACCCGAGCAGCCGGGTCACCGACGGCACGAACACCGACGCCGTCTCACCCCGCTTCCGGGCCCGCACGAAACGTCCCACGGCCTGGGCGAAGAACAGCGGCGTCGAGGTCGGCGTCGCGTACACCCCGACCGCCAGCCGCGGTACGTCGACGCCCTCGGACACCATCCGGACGGCGACCATCCAGCGCGACTCGTCCTCGGCGAACTTGGCGATCTTCTTGCTCGCCGCCTTCTCGTCCGACAGCACGACCGTCGGCGCCTCCCCGGTGAGCTCGCGGAGCGTCTTCGCGTACGCGCGGGCCGTGTTCTGGTCGCCGGAGATGACCAGCGCGCCGGCGTCCGGCATGTGCCGCCGCACCTCGGTCAGCCGCTTGTCCGCGGCCGCGAGGACGGCGCCCATCCACTCGCCGGCCGGGTCCAAGGCGGTCCGCAGCGCCTGCGCGGTCAGGTCCTTCGTCAACGGTTCGCCGAGCCGCGCCGCGACCTCGTCGCCGGCCTTGGTCCGCCAGCGCATCTCCCCGGAGTACGACATGAAGATGACCGGCCGTACGACGTGGTCGCGGAGCGCGTGACCGTACCCGTAGGTGTAGTCCGCCCTGCTCCGGGCGACGCCGTCGTGGCCCTCCTCGTAGGTGACGAACGGGATCGGGTTGTCGTCGCTGCGGAACGGCGTACCGGTCAGGCAGAGCCGGCGCGCGGCGGGCTCGAACGCCTCCCGGACGCCGTCGCCCCAGCTCAGCGCGTCGCCGCCGTGGTGCACCTCGTCGAGGATCACCAGGGTCTTGAACCGCTCGGTCCGGACCCGGAAGGCCAGCGGGTTCACGGCGATCCCGGCGTACGTCACCGCGACGCCCTGGTAGTCCTTGTTGGTCTTGCCGCGGCGCCCGGCGAACGCGGGGTCGATGGCGATCCCGGCCCGGTCCGCGGCGTCGGCCCACTGCACCTTGAGGTGCTCGGTCGGCGTCACCACGGTGATCCGCTCGATCACCCGCCGGTGCAGCAGCTCGGCGGCGACGGTCAGCGCGAACGTCGTCTTACCGGCGCCCGGCGTCGCGACCGCGAGGAAGTCCCGCGGGTTGGTGTCCAGGTACTGCTGCAGCGCTTCGGCCTGCCAGGCGCGCAGCTTGCTCGCGGTACCCCACGCCGCGCGGTCCGGATAGGCCGGTGGCAGGACAGCAGGATTGGCCGGCACGTGCGAATCCACAGACAGCTACTCCCCCGAAGGTCGACAGTGTGCCGGGCAGGAAGGTTACCTGACGCACGTGACAACTGCGGGGTGCCGTGTCGGGGTACGGGCGATCTGTGGAGAAAGTTCCGGGCCGGCTGGTGACACGTCCTACACTCGGGGGTATGAGTACTCAGCTGACCCCCGGCGCGGAGACGGTTGTCGACGAGCGGACCCAGACCTCGCCGGCCGAGCCAGGCGATCACGAGCGGTTCTCGCACTACGTGCCGAAGGACAAGCTGACCGAGGCGATGGTGATGGGCACGCCGGTGGTCGCGCTCTGCGGCAAGGTGTGGGTGCCGAGCCGCGACCCACAGCGTTTCCCGGTCTGCCCGGAGTGCAAGGAGATCTGGGACTCGCTCAACCCCGGTGACGACGGCGACGGCGACGAGTAGTCCTCAGTTCTGCGTCGGGTCGTCGGGGTAGGTCGACACGTAGGCCATCTGGTCGTTCTGGCGGCGGAGCACCCGCCGCCACAGCGTGTCCGGGTCGTGGCCGAACACGTCCGCCGGTTCCGACTCCACGACGTACCAGGCACCCTCGGCGATCTCGCCCTCGAGCTGGCCGCTGGACCAGCCCGCGTACCCGGCGAAGATCCGCATCCGGGTGATCGCGCCCTCGAGCAGCTCCGGCGGTACGTCGAGGTCGACCAGCCCGATCCGTCCGTAGCACTCCCGCCAGCCGGGCGGGTCGGTGTCCGCGACCACCTCGGCGACCGCGAGCGCGCTGTCGGTGCCGACCGGGCCGCCCATGAACAGCACGCCGGGCTCGTCGACGGCCGTCGACCAGTTCGGCAGCACCCGGTCCACGGACAGGTCCGCGGCCCGGTTCACCACCACCCCGAGCGCGCCGTCGTCGTCGTGGTCGAGCAGCAGGATCACCGACCGACGGAACGGCGGCTCGTCGAGCAACGGAGTCGCCACCAGCAGCGATCCGGTCAGCGTCGAGACCGTCATGTCTCCATCATGGCGTACGGCGGGGCAGCCGCGAGCGCTTTACCGTCGTCAGCCAGGCACCCAGCGCGACACCGGCCAGGTCGGCGAGCGTGTCGAACGGGTCGCCGTCGCGCTGCGGCAGGAACCAGTGCTGCACGAGTTCGCTGACCACCGCGTTGGCGGCCAGTGCCCCGAGCAACCAGCGCGCCGGTACGCCGGCCTTCAGCCCGGTGAACGCCACCGCGCCGAACAGGACACAGTGCGCGACCTTGTCGAGCTGCGGGATGCCCAGGTTCGGACCGGCCTCGCGCGGCGCGTAGACGCCGTACAGCTGCAGCGCCACCGCCGCGACGAAGGCGATCCGCCAGGCCCAGACCGAGACCTGGGAGGCGTTCTCCGTGGTGAGCGTCACAGGGCGGGCGCGTCGTCCGGGAAGTTCTCGTGTGCCGGGGCCTTGCCGCCGGCCGCGTCCCGGACCGCGTGCGCGACCCGGGTGTGCACCTCCGGATGGAAGACGCTCGGCACGATGTACGTCGCGTTCAGCTCCTCGTCGGTGACCACACCGGCGAGCGCCTTCGCGGCCGCGAGCTCCATGTCGACCGACACCTTCGACGACTGCGCGTCGAGCAGACCGCGGAACACCCCGGGGAAGACCAGCACGTTGTTGATCTGGTTCGGGTAGTCGCTGCGGCCGGTGGCCACCACGGCGGCGTGCTCGCCGGCCTCGGCCGGGTCGACCTCGGGCGTCGGGTTGGCCAGCGCGAACACGATCGCGTCGTCGTTCATCGTCGCGATGTCGTCGCCGGTCAGCAGGTTCGGCGCGGAGACGCCGATGAACACGTCGGCACCGGCCAGCGCGCCCTTCAGGTTGCCGCTGTACTTGGCCGCGTTGGTGTTCTCGGCGATCCAGCGCAGCTCCGGCGACAGGCCGTCGCGCTCGGTGTGGATCACGCCGTCGATGTCCGCGACCACCGCGTCCTTGACCCCCGCGGCGAGCAGCAGCTTGAGGATCGCCGTACCGGCCGCACCGGCGCCGGACAGCACCACGCGGACGTTCGCGATGTCCTTGCCCACCACGCGGAGCGCGTTGAACAGCGCCGCCAGCACCACGACCGCCGTACCGTGCTGGTCGTCGTGGAAGACCGGGATGTCCAGTTCCTCACGCAGCCGGGCCTCGATCTCGAAGCAGCGCGGCGCGGAGATGTCCTCGAGGTTGATGCCGGCGAACCCGGGCGCGATCGCCTTGACCACCTGGATGATCGCCTCGGGATCCTGGGTGTCCAGGCACAGCGGCCAGGCGTCGATCCCGGCGAACCGCTTGAACAGCGCGGCCTTGCCCTCCATCACCGGCAGCGCGGCCTTCGGGCCGATGTTGCCGAGGCCGAGGACGGCCGAACCGTCCGTGACCACCGCGACACTGTTCCGCTTGATGGTCAGCCGGCGGGCGTCGTCGGGGTTGTTCGCGATCGCCAGGCAGACCCGCGCGACGCCCGGGGTGTAGATCATCGACAGGTCGTCACGGTTGCGGATCGGGTGCTTGGCCTCCATCGAGATCTTCCCGCCGAGGTGCATCAGGAAGGTCCGGTCCGAGACCCGGCCGATCTCCACGCCCGGTACGGCGCGCATCGCCTCGACCAGGCGGCCGGCGTGCTCGGTGTCGGCCGCGGCACAGGTGACGTCGATCCGCAGCCGCTCGTGGCCGGACGCGGTCACGTCGAGCGCGGTGACCAGACCGCCGGCCTGCTCGACCGCGGTCGTCAGCTTGCTCACCGTCGAGCCGCCCGCGGGCACCTCGAGGCGAACGGTGATGGAGTACGAAACACTCGGCAAGGCAGTCACGCGGGTGATCCTCTCATGTCACTGGTAAGGCGTCGCGGTTCCGTAGGTTAAGAACACGGGTAATCCATTACCCGAGGCGCTACTGTTCGGGCAGGAAGGGAGTGACCGTGCCGACTGTCAGCGACGTGGCCGCGCGCGCCGGGGTGTCGACGGCGACCGTGTCCCGGGCGCTGAACGGCAAGCCCACGGTCGATCCCGGCCTCGCCGAGCGGGTCCGGACCGCGGCCGCCGAGCTCGGGTACCGGCCGAACGGACCGGCGCGGAACCTGCGCCGCCAGGAGGCCGCGGTGGTCGCGCTGATCATCTCCGACGTGGAGAACCCGTTCTTCACCGCGATCGCCCGCGGGGTCGAGGACGTGGCGCACGAGGTCGGGTACTCGGTCGTCCTGTGCAACTCCGACGAGAGCCTCGCGAAGGAACGCCGGTACCTCGACGTCGCACTGCAGGAGCGGGTCGCCGGGGTGATCCTGTCGCCGAGCGGGCCGGAGTCGTCGGTGGCGCAACTGGCGGCGCTCGGTACGGCGTACGTCGCGGTCGACCGGCCGTTGCCGGGGACGGACAGCGACGTGGTGCTGGTCGACACCCGGGCCGCGGCCCGCGAGGCGACCGCGCATTTGGTTGCCCAGGGCTACGAACGGATCGGCTGCATCACCGGGCCGTCCGGAGTGCGGACCGCGGACGACCGGCTGGCCGGATACCGGGAGGCGCTGAAGGCGGCCGGGCGGCGGCGTACGACGAAGCTGGTCCGGCGGACCGAGTTCAAGGCGACCGGGGCGCACCGGGCGGCGCTGGAACTGCTCGCCCAGCCCGAGCCCCCGGACGCACTGCTGATCGCGAACAACGCGATGGCGGTCGGCGTACTGCAGGCCCTGCAGGAGCGCGGCGTTCGGGCAGGCCGAGACGTCGGCGTCGTCACCTTCGACGACGCCCCGTGGGCAGCGTTGGTGGACCCACCCCTCACAGTCGTCGCCCAGCCCGCCTACGAACTCGGCACCGTAGCCGCCAACCTCCTGCTGGACCGAATCGCCGACAACACCCGCCCACCCACAGCCACCACCCTAGGAGCCCGCCTGATCCCCCGAGCCAGCTCCCTCCGCGGCTGACTGCTGGTGCTGGGGAGGATTTCTTCCCTGTCCGGGGGCAAATCCTCCCCAACTCGTCAGCCGTTGGGGTTTTCCTCGGCGTAGATCTTGGCGGCGTTGGACGGGTCGATGAGGCGGGTCGGGAGGGTCTGGGTCTTCTCGATGGTGCCGCAGTCGATCAGGATCTTCTTCGCGGCGGCGATGGCTTCCTTGCCGTTCGTCGGGTACGTGAACGTCGCCGACAGCCGGCCCTGCTCGACCGCCTTGATCCCGCCGGACGGAATCGGCAGCGCGTCGATCCCGGTGAACTTCATCTCCTTCTCCCGGCCGACCGCCTTCGCCGCCAGGTACGCGCCCTCCGCCATCGGGTCGTTGTGCGAGAACACCACGTCGATCTTCGGGTTCGCCTTCAGCAGCGCGTCCATCTGCGACTGCCCCTTCTCCCGCAGCCAGTCACCGCTCGCCGACGCGATCACCTTGACCTTCGGGTTCCCCTTGATCCCCTCGACGAACCCCTCGTGCCGCTCGGCCTGCGGAGTCGCCCCGGCCAGGCCCTTCAGCTCCACGACGTTCCCGCCGTTCGGCAGCAGCTTCTCCGCGATGTACTTGCCGGCCTCGCGCCCGATCTGGACGTTGTCGCCGCCGATGAACCCGGTGTACGCGTCGCCCTCGACCTTCCGGTCCAGCACGATCACCGGGATGCCCTTGTCGTAGGCCTTCTTCACCACCGCGGTCAGCGGCTTCGCCTCGTTCGGGCTGATGATCAGCAGGTCGATCTGCTGGGTGATGTAGTTCTCCACGTCCGCGACCTGCTTGGCGTTGTCCTGCGCCGCGTCCGCGAACTTCACGTCGAACTGCGGCACCTCCTTGGCCGCGTTCTTGATGTCGTCGTCCATCCGCTGCCGGTACGGCTCGGCGACGTTCGCCTGGCTCATCCCGATCGTGTACTTGCCGTCGGCACCCTTGCACGACTTCGATGCCCCCGGCGACGAACCCGCGGTTCGTTCGTTGGTGGTTCCACAGCCGGCCAGTACCAGGACGGCGACCGCGGCAACTGCGAGCGGCAACTTCATGACAAACCTTCCTTACGACGTGGGGCGGAGCCGTTGCAGCGCGGCGGCGGCAACGATCACCAGTCCCTTGATCAGGAGCTGGATGTTGGAGTCGATGTTGTTCAGGGCAAGGATGTTGTTCAGTACGCCGAGCAGCAGCGCGCCGGCCACCGTCCCGGCCACCGATCCGCGGCCGCCCGCGAGGCTGGTACCGCCGATCACCACCGCGGCGATCGCGTCCAGCTCGTAGCCGATACCGTCGTTCGGGCTGCCCTGGTTGAGCTGGACGGCGTGCACGATGCCGGCCAGCGCCGCGAGCAGCCCGCAGATCGCGAACACCGCGACCTTGACCCGCACGACCGGTACGCCGGACAGCCGCGCGGCCTTCTCGTTGCCGCCGACGGCGTACAGGTGCCGGGAGAACGCGCTGACCCGGAGGAACACCACCGCGGCGGCCGCGACCACGGCGAAGATGATCACCGGGATCGGTACCAGGCCGCCGAAGGTGCGTTCGCCGAGCAGCGCGAAGGACGCCGGTGCCTCGTTCGGCCCGTCGCCGTACGCGATCGCGACGCCCTGCCCACCGGACCAGATCCGGGCCAGGCCTCTGGCGATCTGCAGGCCGGCGAGCGTCACGATGAACGACTGGATCCCGAGCATCGCGGTCGCGATCCCTTGCAGGGCACCGAAAACCAGCCCGATCGCGAGCACGAGCACGACCGACGGCAGGAATCCCCAGTTGTCCTCGACCATCAGTACGGCGGACCCGACCGCGGCCAGGCCGAGCACCGCGCCGACCGACAGGTCGATCCCGCCGATCAGGATCACGAACGTCATCCCGACCGCGATGATCCCGATCTCGGACATCGCCCGGACCACGTTCGCCAGGTTGTCCGCGCTGATGAACAGGATCTCGCCGTTCTTCCGCGGCGAGAACACGATCGCGGCGATGAAGACCGCGATCAGCCCGAACACGCTCTGGAACCGGAACAGTGTCGCGGCCACGGACGTGTTCTCAGCCGGGGTCACCTTGTCCTGCACAACGTCCGTCACTGCATCGCTCCTTGTCCCATCGCGGCGGCCAGCAGATCCCCCTCGCCCGAGTGCGCCGTACTGAACGAGGCCACGTCGCGCCCGTCCCGCAGTACGACGACGCGGTCGCAGACCCCCACCAGTTCGGGGAGTTCGGACGAGGCGAGCAGTACGCCGATGCCCTGCGCCGCGAGCTCGCCGAGCAGCCGGTAGATCTCGGCCTTCGCGCCGACGTCGACGCCGCGGGTCGGCTCGTCGAGGAGCAGCAGCTTCGGCTCGGTGAGCAGCATCCGGCCGAACACGACCTTCTGCTGGTTGCCGCCGGACAGCGTGCCGACCTCGTCCTGCATCCGCCCGAACTTCAACCGCAGCCGGTCCGCCATCGACGCCGACGCGGTCCGCTCCAGCCGGCGCGCGACCACCCCGAGCCGGCCGTACGCCGGGAGGCTCGAGACGACCGTGTTCGCGAGGATCGAGTGGAACAGCACCAGCCCGGACGCGCGCCGGTCCTCCGGGACGAAGCCGATCCCGTGCGCGAGCGCCTGCCGCGGGCTGCGCGGGCGGATCGGCTTGCCCTGCAGGACAATCCGGCCGGTCAGCGTGCCGCCGGGCGCGACGCCGTACAGGGTCTCGAGGAGTTCGGTCCGGCCGGAGCCGAGGAGTCCTGCCAGGCCGACGATCTCGCCGGCGCGGACGGTCAGCGAGACGCCGTCCGGGTCCCGGCGACCCGGGCGCTTCGCCTTCAGGGCGAGGTCCTCGACGCGGAGGAGTTCGTCGCCGGTGTCGCTGTCGGGGGTGCTGAACATGGTCTGCACCGGGCGGCCGACCATCGCCTCGACGACTTCGGCCGTACTGAGTTCGCGGGGGTCGAAGCTGGTCACGATCCGGCCGTTGCGGAGGACGGTCGCACGGTCGGCGACCTGGGCGATCTCCTCCATCCGGTGCGAGATGTAGACGATGCCGACGCCGCTCTGCCGGAGTTCGCGGATCACGTCGAAGAGCCGTTCGACCTCGGAGCTGGTGAGCGCGGAGGTCGGCTCGTCCATGATCAGTACGCGGGCGTCGAGCGAGATCGCCTTCGCGATCGTGACGAGCTGCTGCTCGCCGACGCGGAGGTCGCCGACCGGTCGGCGCGGGTCCAGGCTGACACCGCCGCGGTCGAGGAGTTCGCGCGCCGCGCGTTCCATCCGGCGCCGGTCGACGGTCCGGTACGGCGTGCGCAACTCGCGGCCGAGGAAGATGTTGTCCGCGACCGACAGCGCCGGGACGAGGTCCAGCTCCTGGTGGATCATCGCGATCCCCGCGGACTGCGCGTCGGTCGGCCCGTTGAACCGCACGGGCTCGCCGTCGATCGCGATGGTTCCGGCGTACTCCGTGACGTCGCCGGACAGGATCTTCATCAGCGTGCTCTTGCCGGCCCCGTTCTCCCCGAGCAGCGCATGCACCTCACCGGCCCCGAGCACGAAGTCGACCCCGTCACAGGCCTGCACCCCGCCGTACCGCTTCCCGATCGCACTCATCGTGACGAGGTCCGGCACCACAGCACCTCCACGATTCGGGCGAGTAATCGATTTCCCGGACGCTAGACCGCACCCCTCCAGCCCGTCAACCCCTCACCGGGTCAAGAATCCCCAGCTCGGCCGCTCGGCCGCCGGCCTTTCCACCACCGTCGAACAGCTCGCGCGCGGACGCCCAGCACTCACCAACTGCCGGGAGCAGCTCGGTCCGACGCTCAGGTGAGCGAAGGCTCGGCAGTTGGCGGGTGGTTGGTGAGTGGTGTAGGTCCGCCTACTCCTCCAGCCACCGGCGGACCGACTCGTTGTGTTCGCCCAGGCGGGGTGGGGGGAGGTTGGTTTCGCGGGCGCCGGCGTAGGGGTTGTCGTCGAAGCGGAGGGGTGGGCCGGGGAGCTGGATGGGGCCGAGCGCCGGGTGGTCGACGTCGATGAGGAGGCCCTGGGAGCGGGTCTGTTCCCAGTCGTAGACCTGCTGGAAGTCACGGACCTTGCCGGCCGGGATTCCCTTGTCCGCAAGGCGTTCCAGCCACGCGTCGGCCGCGTCCCCGGCGAAGGCGGTCTCGATCGCGGCGGTCAGTTCGTCGCGGTGCGCGACCCGCGCCGGGTTGGTCGCGAAGCGGTCGTCGTCCGGGTCGAGGCCGACGATCGGTGCGAACAGCCGCCACAGCCCCTCGCTCCCGACCGCCACCTGCACGATGTCGTCGCGGGTGCGGTAGAGCCCGTACGGCGCGATCTGCGCGTGGTGGTTGCCGACCCGTTCCGGCAGCTCGTGCGCGACCGTCCACTTCGTCCCATGGAACGCGTGGACGCCGACGACCGCGGCGAGCAGGCTGGTCCGGACGACCCGCCCCTTGCCGGTGATCGCGCGCTCGTGCAGGGCGGCCAGCGCGCCGTACGCGCCGTACATGCCGGCCAGCAGGTCGGAGATCGGGGCGCCGACCTTCGTCGGTTCGGTCTCGCCGGTGATGCTCATCAGGCCGCCCTCGCCCTGGGCGATCTGGTCGTACCCGGCGCGGCCGCCCTCGGGGCCGTCGTGCCCGAAGCCGGTGATCGAAAGGATCACCAGGCCGGGGTTGAGCTCGTGCAGCCGCTCGGTGCTGAACCCTAGGCGGTCGAGAACGCCGGGGCGAAAGTTCTCGATCAGTACGTCGGCCTTGCGGACCAGCTTGACGAGGAAGTCCTTGCCTTCGCCGGACTTGAGGTCGGCGGTGACCGACTCCTTGTTCCGGTTCGCGGACAGGTAGTACGTCGACTCCCCGTCCACGAACGGCGGTCCCCAGCCGCGGCTGTCGTCCCCGCCGTTCGGCGTCTCCACCTTGATCACCCGGGCACCGAGATCCCCCAGCATCATCGCCGCATGCGGCCCGGCCAACGCACGGGTCAGATCCACCACGACGACATCCGAGAGAAGATTCTGCACGAAGTCGAGCGTAGGCGAGGACGCCGCGGTGGGCCGTGACGAGACTCTCAGGCGGACGCCTTGCGGGCGAGGGAGGCGAGGCGGTGGGTGACGTCGCGGGGGCGTTCCTGCATGAGCATGTGGCCGGCGCCGGGGTAGATCCAGAGGCGGGCGGTGGGGAGCTGGGCGGCCATGCGGTTGGCGTGGCGGGGCGGGAGGAGCCGGTCGCGGGTGCCGTGCATGATCTCCACCGGCAGCTGCTCCAGCACCTTCAGCGCGTCACCGCGGTCGTGCTCGAGCATCGTCTCGAAGAACCCGCCGTACGACGCGCCCGGCACCACCGCCAGATCCTCCAGGAACAGCTCCACCTCGGCCGGATCCACCTTCTTCCCGAACACCACCTGCTTGAGAGCGGGCCGCTGGAGCAGCGCAGCCCGCGCGCCCGCCCGCCGGGCCGCACCAGCGAGCCGCGCAGCGGCCTGCCCCCGAGCCGACGCCGCTCCGCCGCCCGCCGCCCGTGGACCGGCCCCCGCCGCCGAACGCAGACCGCCCTCCGCCGCACCACCCGTGCCGTGCGAGGCAGCATCGCCGCCCGCCGCGCCGTGTGAGGATCCGCCGGCCGCGGTGGCTGCCTCTCCCCCGGCCGCCTCGGTCCGGCGGGCCGCCTGGCGGTCGATCCTCCGGCCCACCGCGTTCAGTACGCGGGGGGCGATTCGGGCGGCTGTGGGGTCGAAGCGGGCGGGGATGCCGAGGGCGCCCTCGGTGAGGTGGCCGGAGGTGGTGCTGACCAGGGCCGCTGCGCGGATGCGGGAGCCGAAGAGTTCCGGATAGCGGTCGGCCGCGGCCATCAGGGTCATGCCGCCCATCGAGTGCCCGGCGTACACGACCGGCCCGTCGCCGACGACCTCGTCGAGGACCATGACCAGGTCGTCCGCCAACTGGTCGAGCCGGGTCGACCCGGCCGGTGCGGCGTCGGAGCGCCCGTGGCCGCGGTGGTCGTAGGTGACGACGCGTACGGCGTCCTCGCCGAGGATCTGCGGCAACCCCTCCACCTGGTTGTGCCAGGAGCGGGTCGAACACGTCCAGCCGTGCACCAGCAGCACCGTCACCGGCGCGTCGGCCGGCCCGGTCACCTCGACGTTCAGGCGTACTCCGTCAGGGGTGGTGACCCCGGAGCGCTCCAGCTGGATCGTCACGCGATCTCCCGTTCTCGATCATCGGACTTGCTCAAGTGGGCCGCTCGGAGCCGGCCGCCGCGGGCGCCGCGCCCGACCAGCCAGGCGATCCCGGCCACCTCGAGCAGCCCGACCACGGCCAGCAGCGCGTACCCGGCGTTCCACATCCATCGTGGCACGTCGGTCCGCTCCTCCCGCCGCAGCACCTGCTGCTCGTCGATGAACTGGACCGTCTGCCCGTTCGACACCTGTACGGCGGGCTTCGCGATCGCCGCGTCCTCCGGCGCGTACACCCAGGCGGCGACCATGTCCCGCTGCCCCTGGTGCAGCCGCACCATCGACTTCCACTTCCCGTACATCGGCAGCGCGTCCCGCGACCGGTAGGTGCCGTCGGCAACCTTCTCCATCGGGTGGTACACCAGCCCGCCGCCCTGCCAGGCCAGCGCCTCGAACCAGCGCGCCCCGTCGGCCGCGTCCGCGGGCGTGAGCGAGATCGTGACGTACGCCGTCGGCTCGGCCCCCGTGGCCACCCGCTCCAACGACACGACCCCGGTCACGCCCGGCTCCGCGGACCGCGGTACGCAGAAGAACACCGTCGCGGCGACCGCGACGAGTCCGACGGCGCCGAGCTGATGGGTACGCCGGACCGCGACGGCCCGGACGTGCTTGATCCCGATGGCCCGCTCCTCGCCCGCGACCTCGGCGTACCGGGTCGCCAGCCAGGCCCCGACCAGACCGGCCCCGGCGCCGACGATCACGCCGTACCCCAGAGCGGCCGGCAGCATCGACGACGGCCAGGCGATCGGCATCCAGACGTGGCTCCAGGCGTACTCCGCGACCACGCCGACCGTTCCGATCAGCACGCCGGAGACGAGGCCGAGCCGGAACCGGTTCTTGTTGCCGAGGGCAAACGCCGTCGCCTCGACGAGGACCGCCTCGACGACCAGCAGCGGGAAGTGCCCGACGATCTGCCCGAGCGGTTCGGCCACGGCGTACGCGATCCCGCCGCGGATCACCAGGTACACGCCCAGGGCAACGAACGTCGACCCCGGTCCGCGCCGCGCCCGCAGGACCGTGAAGCCGAGCGTTGCACCGAACGCGATCAGGATCGGCTGCAGGATCAGCGGGAACTGCGGTACGCCGTAGTTGAACTCGGTGCTGAACAGGTCCCACGCGATCAGCAACGCCCCGACCGACACCATCTCCTGGAAGACCCGGCGCTTGTTCGGACCGACCAGCTGCTCCACCTCGGCGATCGCCAGCAGCCGGGCGAAGATCGAGAACACCACGCCGCCGATCATCAGCAGGTGCGTCGGGCCCCACAGCGTGACGTCCTCACCGAACAGCCGGTGCCAGACGTCGTCGAGCGGGAACCCGACCAGCGCGAACGTCCCGCACACCGTGACCAGCGCCGCGCTGCACGGGATCCGCCAGCCCTTCGTGAGCCGGATCGTCCGCGCCGGCAGCGGCTTGCGGGCGAGCGCGATCGGCAGTACGCCGGACACGATCACGCCGAGGATGCCGAAGAAGATCGGGTAGTGCGCGGCGGTCCCGAACGGCCCGGTGTCGCGGCCGCGGTCGATGTGGATCGCGATGTCCCACCAGACCCCGAACGCGCAGGCCAGCAGTGAGACCGCGTGCAGGTACGGCGTGAGCGCGGCCCATCGGGGGACTCCGTCCAGTCTCCCGATGGTGTCCGCGAACCTCCCTACCAGGGTCTCGTGGCCGGTGCGTTCGCGCCACAGGAGCACGGCGAGTGCGAGGTACAGACAGCCGACCACGCCGGTGACGATGGCGATCTGGTCGAAGGTCGCGGTGCCGGTGGTGGCCAGCGGGACTGCCATTGGCGTACTCCTTCGGGACCTGAGGCATGCGCCATGCGGCATGTTACATCCGCTATGTAACGTGAAGTCTGGAAGACTGTCAAGGGTGGAAGAGGAGCTCACTGTCGACCAGCTGGCCGCCAAGGTCGGGATGACGGTCCGGAACGTGCGTGCGTACGCCGGGCGCGGGCTGATCGCGCCGCCCCGGCTGGTCGGCCGGACCGGGTACTACGGACCCGATCACGTGGCTCGCCTGACCCTGGTCCGGGAGCTGCTCGACAAGGGCTACACGCTGGCCGCGGTCGAGCGGATGATGAGCGAACTGCCGGACGGCGAGCTCGCGCTGGGCGTCTTCGAGACCCTGGTGAACCCGTGGAACCCGGCCGAGCCGGAGGAACTCGACGAACTCCAGCTGGCCGAGCGGGCCGGCGTACCGCACGATCCCGCGGTGATCGCGCGGATCGTCGAGCTCGGCATCGCGGAACGGCTGCCGGACGGCCGGCTGCGGATCCCGAACCCGGACCTGCTCCGCACCGGCCTCGAGGTGATCAAGCTCGGCGTCCCCATGCAGGCGATCTTCGAGATGCTGCCGAAGCTGTTCGCCCAGGCCGACGCGGTCGCCAAGACGTACGTCGAACTGTTCCGCTCGACCGTCTGGCGCGACTTCACCAAGGCCGGCATGCCCGCCGACGGCTGGCCCGAGATCCAGCGCACCCTCGAAGGCATCATCCCGCTGGCCGGCCAGGCCCTGGTCGCCGCCTTCCGCGAGGCGATGGCCCGCGAGATCGAACAGGTCGCCTACGAAGAACTCGGCCTCACCCCCGGCAACCTGCCTTCCACCGGATAGCACCCCGGCGTCCTCCCCTAGTGAAGGTCAGGGTTCGGATAGGTAGTTCTCCGCATGTGTGAACCGGTCCTCATGCGAGAGCGTGTAGCTATCAGGACAGACACCCAGGCAGGAGGAAGAGGATGCGCCAGATCCAGATCCGTCGGCGGCCGAGCATCAGGACGACCCGGCAGCAGCAGAACCGGACCCTCGACCTCCGGACGCCGTCCGGACGCAAGCTTCCGTTCTGAGCGCCCGTCATGAAGCTCAGACTGCACGTCCACCATGTCCACACCGGCGGCTGGTGTGCCGAGCTCGCCAAGCTGGTTGCCACCGCCCACCTGCCGCGCCTGAGCGGCGCGTACGAACCGGTGCTGGCTGCCTGAACCAACGGGGAACGAGGTGAGGTCCGGCGAACCGCAGGGGGTTCTCCGGACCTCACTTGTTCGGGAGGTCGCCGAGGTCGGCGTCCCAGTCGTCCTCGTCGTCGGAGACGTTCGCCTCGTTGCGACGGGCGATCCGGATGAACGCGATGATCAGGAAGACCGGGCCGAGAACCATTGCAGTCTCGGGGATTCCACCCATGTGCAGCGTGATCATGACGCCGTCACCAACGCGATTCCCCCGGCGGTGAACGCGACCATCGCGGCCAGCATCGGGTACTGCGCCCGCCGCAGCTGCCGGCGCCGGAAGAGCGCGGCCGCCCGGTCGTGCGCCGACACCACGCCGAGCACGTGCCCGAGCACGATCGCGCCGATCTGTACGCCGGCGATCAGCCCGGTCCCGAGGAACGTGTAGTCGATCCGCGTCCCGCTCGTCCCGAACAGGTCCCAGCCGCGCCCGAACGGATCGGTCGCGAGCAGCCAGCCGTCCTGGCCCTGGAACATCGCGAACGAGAAGTAGTGCGCGACGGCGTACCCGATGGCGATCGGGACGAGCGAGTGTACGAACGCGCCGGGCAGCCCGGCTGCACCGAGTGCGCCCGGGCGGATCTCGGCGGCGCCGGTGGTGCGCGCGGCGAGCAGGAACAGACCGGTGACGATCGCGACCGCGACGACCAGCCCGAGCGTGTAGACGACGAGGTGCTGTGGCCGGCTCAGCTCTCCCGTGCGCTGCGACCACGCCGACCAGCGGGAGATCCCGTCGAAGGCCGTTGACCCGAGCAACAAACACAGCAGCCCGACGAGCCCGGCCCGCCGCGGCAGCGTCGCCAGTCCGGCGAGCGGGTTGCGCAGTACGAGCCGGCCGTCCACGCGACCGAGTGGACTCAGGTGCGCGAGGACTTCGGCGTACACCTCGAAGCTGTCGCCGATCGGGAACCAGGCCGGGCCGTACACGATGCCCGCGGCAACATTCACGACGGCGTACGCCGTGACCGCGAGCGCGACCACCCGCGGGTCCGAGCCGTCCGGGTACACGAGCTCCAGCCAGAGGAACCCGGCCAGCCCGGCGACCGCCGGCCAGTACGCGATCCGGCCGGGCAGCGGCCGGTACGACGTACGCCTGACGAGCCCGGCGATCGTCCGCAACGGGTTGGCGAGCCGCCAGATCGGGCCGCAGAGCAGCGAGAGCGGGATGATCCCCACCCAGATCCACACGTACAGCCAGGTCGGGGCGGGATTCTCCTCGGGGCTCCCGAACCACGCGGCGCCGAGCAGCAACGCCAGGGCCGCGACCCCCAGCACCTTGAGCCCGACGCGAACAACCGGATGATCGACAATCCGCGTGGCGGCGATCAGCGGCGCGCCCGCGGTCCCCTCGAACCGCGGGCGCGACCAGAACGCGGCCAGCGCGAAGAACGACACCGCGACCGCGGCGCCGGCGGAGTAGACCGCCAGCCACAGCGGGACCGGCAGGTCCCCTCGACCGCCGATCCCGTGCAGCGGAAGCAACTGAACCAGCACCCGGCGCGCCTCCGATCGATCAGACCGATCGAATGTAACACGCCCGATGTCACATAGCGAGCGTCTGATACTCCGAGGCGTCGAACCGCCGGGTCAGCTGCCGGAACCGGAACGTGAACGACGGCCAGAGCGTGGTGTTCCGGCCCTCCGAGTCGAGGTACCAGCTGCTGCACCCGCCGCGCGTCCAGATCGTGTTCCGCATCGACGACCGGACCCCGTCGACGAACGCGCGCTGCACGTCCCGCCGTACCTCGACCTCCCGCAACCCCTGCGCGTCCATCGTCTTCAGCGCGTCCACGATGTACGCGATCTGGGACTCGATCATGAACACCATCGAGCTGTGCCCGAGGCCGGTGTTCGGGCCGATCAGCATGAAGAAGTTCGGGAAGCCGTTGATCGCCGTACCGAGGTGCGCCTCCATGCCGTCGGTCCACGCGTCCCGCAGCGAGACACCGTCGCGGCCGTGCACCATGTCCATCACCGGCAGGTCGGTCACCTTGAAGCCGGTGCCGTAGATGATCGTGTCGACCTCGTGCTTCACGCCGTCGGTGGTGACGACGCCGGTCGGGGTCACCTCCGCGATCCCGTCGGTGACCACCTCGACGTTCGGCCGCGCGAGGGCCGGGTAGTAGTCGTCGGAGATCAGCACCCGCTTGCAGCCGAGGGTGAAGTCGGGCGTCAGCTTCGCCCGCAACAGCGGGTCGCGGACCTGGTGGGCGAGGTGCTTCTCGGCGACCTTCTGCGCCTGCTTCATGATCGCGGGCAGCTTCGCAAACCCGAGCACCATCGACTCGCGGCCCCAGTAGATGCCGGCCCGGATCGCCTTCTGCGCCAGGGGGAAACGCCGGTAGACCGCCTTCTCGGCGGCGGAGATCTTCCGGTCCGGCCGCGGCATCACCCACGGCGGCGTCCGCTGGAACAGGTGCAGTTCCTCGACCTCCGGCTGGATCGCCGGCACGAACTGGATCGCCGACGCGCCGGTGCCGATCACCGCGACCTTGCGGCCGCTGAGGTTCAGGTCGTGGTTCCAGCGGGCGGAGTGGAAGACCTCGCCCTCGAAGTCCTCGATCCCGGGCAGCTTCGGGTACGACGGTTCCGCGAGCGGGCCCATCCCGGAGAGCAGGATGTCCGCGGTGAACGTGCCCTGGCTGGTCACGACCTGCCACTTGCCGTCCACCCAGTCGGCGGTCTCGACGGCGTGGCCGAAGCGGATGTGCGGCCGGACGCCGAACGTGTCGGTGACCTTGCGCAGGTAGTCCTCGATCTCGGGCTGCGGCGAGAACGTCGACGACCATTCCGGGTTCGGCGCGAACGAGAACGAGTACAGGTGCGAGGGTACGTCGCACCGGCAGCCCGGGTAGGTGTTGTCCCGCCAGGTGCCGCCGACGTCGTCCGCGCGCTCCAGGACGACGAAGTCGTCGTACCCGGCCTGCTTCAGCCGGACCGCCATCCCGATCCCCGCGAATCCGGTGCCGACCACCACGATCCGGTGCTGCTCGCTCATCCTGGCCTCCTGCTTCGGCTGGAACTTACTCCCAGTAAGTTACTCGGAGTCAGTTAGACTGCGCAAGTGACGTCCACCACCGCGCCCAAGCGCCGCCGCGACCGGGCCGCCCGCGAGCGGGAGATCCTCGAGGCGGCCGAGCGGATCTTCGGGGAGCGTGGCTACCAGGGCACGTCGATGGACGACGTCGCGGCGCAGGTCGGGGTGTCGAAGCCGCTCATCTACCAGTACTACGGGTCGAAGGACGGCCTGTTCCTCGCCTGCCTGGCCCGGCTCCGCGGTCAGTTGCTGGAGACGGTCGCGGACGCGGTGCTGGCGGCGGCCGACGCGGAGGACGCGCTGTACGCCGGCTTCCTGGCCTGGTTCCGGTTCCTCGACGAGCACCCGCAGGCGTGGTCGGTGCTGGTCGACGAGGGCATGCTGAGCGCGGGCCCTGCCGCCGAAGCCACCGACGAGGTACGCGCGGCGTTCATCGAGCTGATCGCGACGATGGTCCGGATGAACGTTCCGGCGGACCGCCCGGCCGACGACGACGAGATCCAGATCGTTGCCCAGAGCATCTCCGGCGCCACCGAACGGCTGGCGATCTGGCGGACCCGCAGCGCGAACCCGCCGACGCCCGAGAAGGTCGCCCGTACCCTCCAGGACCTGCTCTGGCAGGGTCTGCACACCCTCAAGACCACATGATCGAGACATACGCCGAGGTCCCGGGCCCGTTGCGCCGTCAGATCCAGGCCCTGCAGGACGAAGCCTGGCCGTCGCCGCCGACGGACGGACCAGTGCACGACCCCGCGCTTCAGCCGTTGTCGATGGTGCTGGTGGAGGACGGGGTGGTGCTCGCGGCGCTGGACATCCTGCGCAAGCAAATCGAGCACGCCGGAAACACCTTCCAGGCAGGCGGTCTGAGTACGGTCGTCACCCGCGCCGACCGCCGACGCCAAGGCCACGGCCACCGCCTCGTCAGCGCGGCCCGCACCACGATGATCGACGAACACCTGGACCTCGGCCTCTTCACCTGCGACGCTCCCCTGCTCCCGTTCTACGAATCCGCCGGCTGGCAACACCTCCCCGGCACCACCCTGATCGGCGGCACCCCCAACGCCCCCTTCCCCAGCGACCAACCAGGCTTCAACAAACTCACCCTCGCCGCCTTCTTCACCCCCGCGGCCCAACAGGCCGCGGCGACCTTCCGGCAGGCCCGGATCGCCCTCTACCCGGGGCAGATCGACAAGCTCTGGTAGCTCAGAGGATGTCGTACGGCTCGAGGGTGGGGCCGATGGTGGAGCGGCCTTCGACGAAGGTGGGTTGGACGTAGTGGATGCCGGGGGTGGTGGTGCCGCCGATGGCCTGCAGGAGGCGTTCGGCGGCGCGTTCGCCGACGGTGCTGAGGTCGGGGTCGAAGGTGCTGAGTGGGTGGTCGGGGCGCATCACGCCGGCCAGGCGGTTGTCGTAGCCGACGATCGCGATGTCGTCGGGGACCCGGACGCCGTGCCGGTGGAAGGTCGCGAACAGGCCGATCGCGATCTCGTCGTTGGCGGCGAAGATCGCGTCCACCGGTTGCCCGCCGGCGAGGATCCGCTCCCCGGCGTTCAGGCCCCAGCGCTGCTGGTAGCTGCCGTACAGCGGGCCGCCCATCGCGATCGGCATCCCGGCCGACCGCATCGCCTCGGTGAACCCGTCCACCCGCGCGTCGACGGCAGGGTCGTGGACGGCGGCGGTGACGTGCGCGATGTTCCGGCGCCCGAGCCCGATCAGGTAGTCGGCAGCCGCCCGGCCGGCGCCGCGGTTGTCCGGCGCGACCACGTAGTCGGTCTCCGGCGTCGCGGACGAGGACGCGAACACCACCGGTACGGCGAAGTCCTCGGACAGCACCAGGCTGGCCCGGTTCGGGTCGTCGCCGACGACCAGCAGGCCGTCGATCCGGCGCGACCGCAACCGCTTCAGATACTCGTTCAGGACCCGCGGCGTACCCTGCGCGTCGAGCGTGACGGTGGCGATGTTCTCCCGGCCGAGGTAGTTGGTCGCGCCCATGATCAACGGCATGCTGAACCGGCCCAGCGCGGACTCGGCGAGCACGCCGACGATGAAGCTCTTGCCGGTGACGAACGACCGGGCCAGCATGTCGGGCTGGAACTGCAGCCGCTCGGCGGTCTCGATCACCCGGGCCCGGGTCTCGGCGGACACCCGGCCGACGCCGTTCAGCGCCCGCGACGCGGTGGTCAGCGAGACGCCCGCGACCCGCGCGACGTCGCTCATGCTGGCCCGCTTCGCCATCGTCCCTCCCGTCAGCTCGCCCTGACCAGAGTGTAAACACTTGCGCATGGATGCCCTCTGACCGGGGAGAATTCGTTGCGAAACTATTTGCGCACACGGACTGGAGTACCGATGCCGGAACTGCCGCCTCTGCCACCGATCGGACCCGCGGTCGTCGACGAGTTCACCCGTACGATCTACGGCCGGACGCCGCCCGGAGGCGAGCTCGCGGACCTGGTGCCGCAGTCGCGCGAGGACGGCGTACTCGACGGCACCGCCGACCGCGTGCGGCACCGCGCCACCATCAGGTGCCCGCTCGGCGACCTCTCGTTCGACACCCTCCTGCACGTCCCCTCCGGCGGCGGTACGGCGCCGGTGGTGGTGATCCTGAACTTCGACGGCAACGACGAGACACTCACCGGTTTCCCGTACGCGAAGATCGTCCGGGCCGGGTACGCCGTACTCACCGCGCATTACCAGCAGGTCGAGCCGGACGACCCGAACCCGCCGGCGCCCGGCGTCCGCGGCCTGTTCCCGGCGGAGTCGTGGGGTGCGGTGGCCGCGTGGGCGTGGGGGTTGTCCCGGCTGCTCGACATCGCCTCGACGATCGACGGCCTCGACGTGGGACGTGCGGTGGCGATCGGCCATTCCCGGTTGGGCAAGGCCGCGCTCTGGGCCGGAGTACAGGACGACCGGTTCGCGCTGACGGTGTCGAACGACTCGGGCTGCTGCGGCGCCTCGCTCTTCCGGCACCCGGGCGGCGAGGACATCGAGGCGATCACCAGGAGGTTCCCGCACTGGTTCGTCCCGTCGTTCGCGCAGTACGCCGGGAAGGAGGACGAGCTGCCCGTGGATCAGCACCAGTTGCTCGCCAGCATCGCACCGCGCCGTGTATACGTATGCAGCGCGGCGGACGACGCCTGGGCGGACCCGGAGGGCGAACGCCTGGCCGTCGAGGCGGCCCGGCCGGCGTTCGGTCCTGACGGGATCGGGTACCACCTTCGGGCGGGTGGGCATGCCCTGTTGGAGGAGGACTGGATGAAGGCGCTGGCCTTCTGACGGCGTCGGGCCGCCCTCCCCGTGGAAGGGCGGCCCGATGCGCGCTCAGTTCTGCTGCAGGGACAGGTAGAACACGTCCTCGTTCTCGGTCTGGTTGAGCGCCTTCACGGTCGCGTCCGGGTCGATGATCGGCACCTCGACCTGGACCTGGTTCTGGCCGATGCTCTTCCACTGCAGCGGCGTACGGTTGCCGTACAGGTCGACGCGCTCCAGCGACTTCACGGTGCCGACGTTCCGGAACGTCACGGACATCGTCGGCTCGCCGAAGTTCAGGTGGATGGTGTCGCCGGTGTTCGGGTCCTCGAAGATGTCGGCCTGGTTCTGCCGCTTCAGGTCGATCGCCAGTACGACGCGCTTGCCGTCCAGGCGGAAGCCGTTCGCGGTGGACAGCGCCTCGTTCAGCTCCGGCTTGAGCTCGGGCGTCGTGGAGAAGTTGTCGTACGTCTCGGCCTTCGCGCCGCGGAGCAGACCGGCCAGCGTGGTCAGGGTCTTGCCCTTGGGGCTCAGGTTGTTGCCGTTGCGCAGCGTCCGGTTGTACCCGAACGCGTTCGGGTCGTCCGGCGCCCACTCGGCGAAGTACAGCAGCTTGAACCGGTCAAGGTTGTTGCCGCCCTTGCTCAGCGCCCAGTGGAACGCCCGCGGGTAGATGTCGGCGACGAACTTGTCCTCGGTGGTGAAGCCGATCTCGGTCTGCCAGACGGACGGGTCCTTCACACCGCGCTGCTGCGCCGCCGCGTAGATCGTCTGCAGGGTGCCGATCGGCATGTAGTGCATGTCGAACACGTCGATGCCCTGCCACGCCTTGTACTTGTCCAGCAGGGCGATGTACTCGCTCAGCGGGGCGCCGCAGATCCAGCCGCCGTACACGGCCTTGACGCCGTTGTCGTGCAGCACCTGGACGGCCGGCAGGTGGATGTCGGTCATGTACTGGTCCATGCCGCCCTCCCAGAAGCCGGAGCCGGGGTAGGCCTCGTTCCAGATCTGGAAGTACGTGATGCCGAGCGGCTTCAGGGTGTCGACGGCGAGCTTGACGTAGTTCTTCCAGTCGTCCGGGTTCTGCGGCGGCGTACGGCCGATGCTGGTCTGGACGTCCTTCGACGACAGCACTTTGCCGCCTTGCGTGACGGTCAGGTGCCGCGTGAACTGGCCGTTGTTCTCGGACGTGACAGCGCCGTACTCGTAGGTCTTGCCGTGGAAGTCGTACGTGTAGCCGGTACGGTTCGCGGCCCAGCCGGCGGTGTAGGCCAGGACCGGCAGGATCGTGATGCCGTGGGCCTTCGCGAGGGTGAACTGGCGGACGTACTCGGCGAGCGCGGCCTGGTCGACCTGGCCCTTCTTCGGCTCGACCGAGCCCCAGTCGAAGTCCATCCGGTCCCACTGCATGCCGGCGACCAGGCCGGTCTGGGTGCCCTGGTTCTCCCCCGCGAACGCGCGGAACGGCTCGTTGAGGACGAACGGGAGGTCGGCGACCACGCTCGGTGCGTCGCCGGTCGCCCCGGCGACGGCCTTGACGTCGGTGTCGGCGGTGATCGCGATCGGAGCGGCGTACGGCTTGGCCGTCGTCGACGTGGCCGGGTCGCTGCCGTCGGTCGTGTAGGTGATGCAGGCGTTCGGGGTGGGGCTCGCGAGCTGGACGGTGGTACCGGAGGTGACGGCGCCGGGGCCCGGCGTCGCGGTGACGGGGGCCGTCTCCGGGGCGAGCTCGGTGGTGATCGCGGCCTTCAGCTTCCCGGGCACCCACCAGGTGCTGACCTGGTCGCTGACGAACAGGATGTCGTCGCCCTTCGCCGCGACCAGATTCAGGTCGAACGAGGCGGCCTTGCCTGAATACGTATACAACTCGGTGAACGGGCCGGCGACCGTGCTGGAGTCACCGTCGTGCGCGAGCAGCACGCGGAACCGGCCGCCCGGCGAGCTGAACGAGCCGCGGACGTGCACGGTCTTGCCATCGGCCTGATCGGCGACGGTGTAGGTCTCCGAGATCGACCGGTAGTCGGTACCGATCGAGCCGTCGGCCTTGACGAACCAGGCGTGCTCCGGCTTCTTCACGTCGGCGGCCCACTCGTCGGTCGCGAACGCGCCGGAACCGCCCTTGTTCAGCAGGCTGGTGGTGTCGCCGGCGATCGACTGGTACGACCAGCGGCCGGGCGCGACCACGTTCGTGTCCAGCCGGTAGTCGGTGACGTTGTCGGTGGCCGGGTTGGACGGTGCCGGCGTGCAGTCCACCGGCGGCGCGGCCTCCGCCGGGGCTGCGGGTGCGAGCGAAAACGCTTGCACGGTTGGTGGGGTAGCGATTGCGCAGAGGACGACAAGGGCGAGCCCTGCCGAGAGCGGACGAATCTTCACGAGGACTCCGTCGTTCGAGGATGATTCACGCGTGAATGGGTGATGATCGGGGACGGTAGGGCCGCCGGGACAACCTTGTCAACGGGGTAGCTCCGAGCTCTTGACGCCGCCGTACCGGCAGCGCAACCTGGTTGCGCACACGCTTGCGCAATCTCACCTCGTCCGCACCCCGAGGAGTTCTCGCATGCCCGAACCCACACCGTTGTCCCGCCGGCTCCTGCTCGGCGCCGCCGGCGCCACGTCGATCGCACTGACCACCGCCCTGACCACCGCCCTGCCGGCCGCGGCCGCCGACTCGCCCAACGCCTCCCCGAACGGCACCTCGATCTCGTCCGCGACGTCGTTCACCGACAACGCCGGCAACGTCTGGACGCTGTCCGGCGGTGTCATCTACCGCAACGGCGGCACCGTCGGGAACACGTACAACGTCACGGTCCTGCTCTGGTACGGCGGGATGGTCTACCACTGCGGCACCGGCGGCCAGTGGTACGTCGTACTCAACGACACCTGGCGCCCGTGCAACGACCCCCGCCTGTCGCTCTACGCCCCACCAGGCCTGATGTACGGCGTGAACGGGCACCACGACACGTCCCTGTCCCCCGCCACCATCGCGGACCGGATGTCCGGGCTCGGGGCGACCGTCTTCCGGGTGAACACCGGCAACAGCGCGGCCACGATCGGCGCGGTGGCGACCATCGCGAGCTACCTGAACGGCGCCGGCAAGAAGACGTTCCCGGTGATCGACGCCGGCCTCCGCGACGGCGCCGGCAACCTTGCCTACGGCAACGAGTCCGACGCGTACACCGCGGCGCACGCGATCGGCGCGCAGGTGGCTCAGGCCTGCGCGCCGCACGGCGTCACGATATACGAGTGCGGCAACGAGCTCACTCGCGACCCGTACATCATCCTGCCCGAGCACCAGGCCGACGCCGGCACCAAGGCGATCGACTTCAACAACACCAACTGGCCGATCATGCGCGGCTTCATGCGCGGTTTGATCGACGGCGTGAAAAGCGGCCAGCCCGGTGCACTGTGCGGGATCAACTTCTGCAACTCCGACGTCGCGGCGGCGGACGCGCTGTGGGACGGGCTGCAGCCGGACGGGAGTGGCGGACATCCCCAGGTTCGCTGGGACCTGACGACGTGGCACAACTACGAGGGCGACGGCGACATCTTCCACATCGGCACCGACGGCGCGGGACCGTCGTTCAACCTGCCGGTGTACGTGAAGGCCCGCTTCGGCAAGCCGTTCCTACTGACCGAATGGAACTCAGACCCCAATCAGGGCACGACGCACCGGGCGTCGTACATCCAGACCCAGCTGGCCGAGTTCCAGGCAGCACGCACCACCGAAGGCTTCCTGTCCTCGATGTTCTACGAACTCGACGGCGGTACCCAGTGGGGCCTCACCGAGGCGGACGGCACCCCACTGAACCCGCCGTACACCGCGTTCCAGGCCTTCGTGTCCTCGCATCCGGACGTCTAGTCCGCGAACAGTTCGTGGATCGCTTCTTCCTGCTCGTCCGACAGATTCGAACGAATGAGCCGAGCCCGCAGGCCCGTGGCCCGGAACGTGGCCCGTATCTTCTCCGTCGCCTCATCACTGGACAGGAGGAACAACGCCGAAGTCCCGGGCGTCACCTCGTCCCGCGCGCTCTTGATGAAGTCGTCGTCGATCCCCACCTCCCCCAACGACCCCGCCAACGCCCCCGTGGCCGCACCGATCGCGACCCCCGCCACCGGTCCCAGAAAGATCGTCCCGAACAACAAGCCCCAGAACATGCCACCCACCGCCCCGGGCCCGCTCATGCTCCGCAACTGCCGGGTCCGGGGCCGGCGCTTCTCCGGCTGCCACGACACCGACGCTGCGTCGTGCATCCGGATCACGCCGTCCTTCGCCAGTCCCTCCAACGTTCCGATCGCTTGATTGGCCCCGTCCCAACTACCGAACTTCCACACCGTCAACGTCCCCATAGCCCACTCCTCTCCCACACCAGCCCGGGCGGGGGCCACGAATGTCCGACTATCGCTCAACCTGAGGCTTATCCGGTCGCCGCCGCCCGTGGCTAGGGTCCGTACCAGTTTCACCGAGGCTCACGGGGTTTCTGGAGGTCACTGATGTCTGTTGAGAAGCCGGATCCAGCCGTGCCCAGCCGGCGGGACGTGCTCAAGGTGGCGGCCGCCGTGACAGGTGGGGCCGCGCTCGGACTGACGGGCGCCACCACCGCCACCGCCGCCACGGCCGCCACGCGGCCAGGTCCGCGGTCCCCGCGAACGCTGGTCGGCGCGATCCGCTGGGATGCGTACACGGGCGGCACCACGCGCTTCGGGATGGGCGCGAACCGCATGCTGTCTCCCGAGGAGTACCGGTTCCGGATGCCGTTCTACTCCGACATCACCGTCCCCGATCCCGTGCTCCTGCACGACGCTTCCACTGAGGGTGGTTCGGCGACGCTGAGCCACCGGTTCGCCGGCCAGAACCGGGCCATCACCGTCAAGTGGGACTGGAAGGAGTCCACCGCCGGAGGTTGGCCCCGGGTACTGGTGACCGGCGGATCGACCGTTGTCCTCGACATCGCCACCCGTGAGGTTGCCGATGGCAAGCAGTTGGTCTGCCGTACGCCGACCGGAGACGTGCAGGTCGTTCAGACCGTCGCGGACAACACCTGGTACTCGATGAAGGTCGTCATCGATCCGGCTCCGCCCGAGGCGGCGACTCCGTGGGCGGACATCTTCGTCGACGGCGTCCGCGGCGCGTACCACGTGCCGTTGCTGGGCGCTCCCGCCGTACTCGACACACTCCACTTCCAGACCGACCCGGCTCTGGCGACCGACGTCTCCGTCGACAACGTCAGCGTCGAGGTGACCGAGTCGGTGAACGCCGACGGGACCAGCCAGGCGATCATGGACCAGGAGATCCAGTTCGCCAGCGACGCGGGAATCGACTACTGGGCCTTCGACTACTACCCGCAGCAGCCCCTCGGCCGCGCCCGGGAACTGTATCTGTCCAGCACCAAGAAACACCTGATCAACTGGTGCGCGATCCTGGACGGAAACTTCGGGTACGGCGCCGACTTCGACGCCAACCTGGCCGTCCTGGTCGCACGGATGGCCGAATCCAACTACCAGAAGGTCCTCGGCACTCGCCCGCTGGTCTACATCATCGCCGGCGCCACGGCGGGCCGGGTGACGGCGATCCGGACGAAGGCGGCGCAAGCGGGGTTGGGCGATCCGTACGTCGTGGTCACCGGCTGGACCGCACAGAGCGCATCCGGCCTGAAGACCACGGTCGGCGCCGACGCGGTGAGCCGTTACGCGACAGGTCCGGCGACACCGGGGGCGCCGTACTCCTCGATCACCGAGGCGGAGAGTGCGTTGTGGTCCGAGTACGCCGCGGCGGGCGGGCAGGTCGTCCCGACCGTGTCCACCGGGTGGGATCCGCGGCCGCGGCACGACTACCCGGCGCCCTGGGGAGCGCAGCCGGACACGTCGTACCTGACCGACGACGACTTCTGGTCCGAGCAGGGCACACCGGAGCAGATCGCCGTACACCTGAAGAACGCCGTGCACTGGACCAAGACGCACTCGCCGGTCACCGCGGCGAACAGCGTGCTCATCTATGCCTGGAACGAGAACCTCGAGGGCGGCTGGATCTGCCCGACGCTGTACGAGCTGCGCTACTCCGGCCGGCCCCTGCGCCTCGACGCGATCGCCAACGCACTCCGCACCGCCTGACAACGACGGAGGTCAGTCATGCCAACTTCAGCTTCGGCCGGTGGGCCGAGTCGTAGGGACATCCTCAAGGTCGCGGCGGCGGTGGCCGGTGGGGTCGCGTTGGGCCCCGCCTCACCGGCGGCGGCCGTGCAGTCCGCCCGTACGCTCGTCGGGGCGATCCGTTGGGATGCCTACACGGGCAAGGACTGGCGGATCGGTATGGGCGCGAACCGCATGTTGTCGCCCGCGGAGTACCGCTTCCGGCTGCCGTTCTACTCCACGATCACCGTGGCCGCACCGGTTCTCCTGGACCAGAACTTCGACACCGGTACGACCGGTTCCGCCCCGGCGGGCTGGACCGTGTCGGCTGGAACCGGAAGTTCGGTGTCGGTCGTGGACGGACCGGACCGGCCGGGTAAGACGGTGCTTCTGCACGACGCTTCGACAGCAGGCGGCATGGCGACGATGAGCCGTACGTTCGCCGCCCAGACGCGGGCCGTCACCGTCGAGTGGGACTGGAAGGAAACGACCGCGGGCGGCTGGGCCCGGATGCTGGTGACCGGCGGATCCACCACCATCGTGGACATCGCCACCCAGCAGGTTGCCGGAGGCAAGCAACTGGCGTACCGGACGACGTCCGGGGCGTGGCAGCCGATCCAGACCGTCGCCGACAACACGTGGTACTCGATCAAGGTCATCGTCGATCCGGCGCCGCCCGAAGGAGCCACTCCGTGGGTGGACATCTTCGTCGACGGGGTCCGCGGCGCGTACCACGTGCCGTTCCTCGCCGCGGCGACGGTGCTCGACCAGGTCACATTCCAGACCAACCCGACGCTGACCACCGACGTGTACGTCGACAACGTCAACGTCGAGGTGACCGAGTCGGTCGACGTCGACGCCACCAGCCAGGCGATCATGGACCAGGAGATCCAGTACGCCAAGGCGGCCGGGATCGACTACTGGGCGTTCGACTACTACCCGACCCAACCCATGACGCAGAGCCGGGACCTGTACCTGTCGAGCACGTACAAGAGCCTCGTCAACTGGTGCGCGATCCTGGACGGAAACTTCGGGTACGGCGCCGACTTCGACGCCAACCTGACCGTCCTGGTCGCACGCATGGCCGAATCCAACTACCAGAAGGTCCTCGGCACTCGCCCACTCGTCTACATCATCGCCGGCGCCACGGCCGACCGCGTCACCGCCATCCGGACCAAGGCCGCGCAAGCAGGCCTGGGCGATCCGTACGTCGTGGTCACCGGCTGGACCGCACAGACCGCCACCGACCTGATGACCTCCGTCGGCGCCGACGCCGTCAGCCGCTACGCGGCGGTGCCGTCGTCCACCGCGGTCCCGTACTCCACGCTCACCGCCGGCGAAAGCGCCTTGTGGCCCGCGTACGCGACCGCCGCCGGCCAGGTCGTCCCGACAGTCACAACAGGCTGGGACCCCCGCGACCGCCACGACTACCCGGCCCCCTGGGGCCCGCAGCCCGACACCACCTACCTCCAGGACGACGACTACTGGGCCCAGCAGGCAACACCCACCCAAATCGCCACACACCTCGCCGACGCCATCACCTGGACCAAAACCAACCTCCCGAACGCCCCGGCGAACACCGTCCTCATCTACGCCTGGAACGAAAACCTCGAAGGCGGCTGGATCTGCCCAACCCTCGACGAAACCAACAACCCCGACACCGTCTGGCGCCTCGACGCAATCGCCACCGTAAACCGCACCGCCTGACCGCGCGCGCCCGAATCAGTCGATCAGCCCGCTGACCCGCGCCCGCCACAACTCCTCCCGCGCCGGCTTACTGTCAAGCAACTCCAGCCCACGAACCGCCCACCCCCGCAACACTTCGTCATCGCTCCGAAGCTCCTCAACGAACAACGGCAACGCCTCCGCCGACCGCGCCTCCCCGATCAACTCAAGCAACCAACCCCGCAAACCCTGGTCCGCCTGCTCCACCCGGAACGCCGCCATCAGCTCATCCACATGTTCAGTAGCATGCGGCAGCAACAGCTGAAACCCGCTCTCCCGCACTTGCGGATCCCGCCGACGCATAAGCCCCAAACCCCGCCCAAACCGCCCCGTCACACCGCGACCCTAACCACCAACCCCAAGTCCTGCGAGGTGGGTGTCGAGGAGTCGGGTTCTCGCCTGGTTGCGAATCGCGCGTCAATTGGTCTTGGAGTCGGTGCGGGTGGTCACCCAGGTCTGGTTCCGTGGATCCCATGTCCCGGTGTCCGCGTGCTCGTCGAGTGCCGGGTCGATGAACGTAGCAACGAGTTGTGCTGCGGTCATGGCGGTGAAGGATTCGGCTGCTGGTACACCTTTCGCGGTCTTGGGGTAGGTCCTGGTCCAGTCGGCGGGGATGTCGAAGTGCTTGAACGGGTCGATGTTGCCGAGGTGCTGTTTGGCCGTGATCGCGGTTCGCAGCTCATGCAGGTCCACTGTCTGGGTGTGCGCCAGCACAACGAGGTCGACCAGGTCCTTGACGCGGCTGCTGGGCTTGCCGCCCGGATAGTTGGTGTCCATGGTCGCGCAGACCTTGTCGGCGATCTGGTCGGCGACCGGGTAGAGCCGATACGGGTGCGTGACAAGAGGTCGGCGCAGATGGAGCCGGTTGGCGGGCTCGACCACCTCGGGTCGTCCGATCGGCGGTGGCCCGACAACGATGTCGACCACGACTGCGTCGATCTGGGTGTCGTGGTCGACATCGAGGCAGGCGAAGACGTGCCGCCGGGTCGCTACGCCGGGCTGGTTCTCGCCGAGGCCGGTGGGGGTGGAGCGGATCAGCCGGAACGTGAGATGGTCGCCGAGGTCGACGTCGACCAGTTCGGTCAGTGCTTTCTCAGCCTCGGCGAGACTGGTCGCGTGCTGTGCTGCGAGGTCCATGTCCTTGGTGGTGCGTGAGCGGGGCACGCGCGCGAGCATGCTCATCCCGCCCTTGAGCAGCCACTCGGACTGCTCACCCTGGGCGAAGACGCGGGTGAGGAACCGGTCGAAGCGTGCCTGCCGGATCTGGGCATCGACACTGGCGGCACTGACACCAGGCCCCGCTTGCTGGGCTGCCCTTTTCGCGGCGTCCTTGATCGCCAACTCCAGGGATCGCCAGTCGGCGTAGCCGCCATGCTCAGTCATGGTCCCATCCTTCCGGGCTCACGCCCGCCAGGTCGAACAGGTCGTTCACCATCGACCTGCCGTCGCTCCTGCGTCGTGCTGCGACGGAGTCGAGGTAGGACGCGAGCCGGTCGGGGGCCACGAGCTTGTCGGCGCGTACGGCGTCACGCACGGCGCCGGCGACCAGGGACAGGTCGGTTCCGAGCTCGACCAGATCCGCGATCGTGCGTTCGACGGTCAGGGTAGGGAGTCCGTCGACGGGCATCACCTCGTCACGGGTCAGTTGCCGGATGCGCAGACGCACACCGGGAAGCCTGGTGCCCTTGCGTGCTGGCAGCACGAAATCGAGGCCGTCGAGGAAGAAGTCACCGACGTCATGAACGATCGCCGCCGTGATGCCGGCCGCCACGACCGACGCGACACCAGTGCTGGTGCGAGGTGCGGTCGCTCCACCAAGAGCCAGCCAGGTGGCGTAGATCGCCTCGTGATTCTGTCGTGGCGCTCCTGCCATGCGATAGACGCCCTGCGCCACACGCTCGACCGCACCGACTGACGCCATCCGCGACAGCTGCTTACGCGAGACGCCGACGTCCTCGGCCTGCGCAGTAGTGACCAGGCCCCACCGACGTTCCGCGATGGCGCCGAGCCGTACCAGCGTTGAATCAGCCACAGCAACGATTGTACCCATTTCTGGTCACAAATGTTGTAACAGGAGATAGCTTCCGTATCCAAGGCGTGCCGTGGCGCCGGTTGCTCGGCTAGCGCGGCTCCGTCGCGGGAGCCGCACCCCTGCCCCGCGCCAGAACCCCGCGCGGCACCACCCCACGCGCCCCCGCCGAAGGCGGCTAAAGACAGTCAGCGCGCAGCGCTGTCCTCTCATGCACCCCGCACGGCCACCGCCGGGAGGCGGCGGTTGGCCGGTTGGAACGGCGGCACCCTCGCGGGAGTAGCACCCCTGCCCGCGCCGGGTCCCGCCGCGGGCACCACCCCACGCGCCCCGCCGAAGGCCTTAGGAGACAGCCGGCGCGCAGCGCTGTCCTCTCATGCACGCCGCACGCCGACTTCACGCCCCGCCAGGCGGTGGCGGTTGGCCGGCTGGCGGGGCGGGACCCTCGCGGGAGTAGCACCCCTGCCCGCGCCAGGACCTTACGCGGGTGCCACTCCACGCGCCCCGCCGTAGGCGGCACAAGGCAGCCGGCGCGCAGCGCTGTCCATTCATGTAGGCGGCGTCGTGGGGGTAGCACCCCTGCCCGCGCCAGTACCTTGCGCGGCACCACCTTCACGCGCCCCCGCCGAAGGCGGTCAGAGACAGTCAGCGCGCAGCGCTGTCCTTTCCGGCACAAGGCAGCCGGCGCTTTCTTGGGTGTTAGTTGTGGGTGAGTTTGTAGGTGGTGAAGACCAGGTTGGTGCCGAGCTTTTGGGTGGTGAGTAGGTGTGGGGTGGTGGGGGTGGTGAAGAGGCGGTGGCCGGTTCCGGCGACGGCTGGGAAGACGACCAGGCGGAGTTCGTCGAGGAGGTTGTGGGTGAGGAGGGTTTGGATCAGGTGGTAGCTGCCGTAGATGAGGATTTCGCCGTCCACCGTCTGCTTGAGGGTTGCGATCTGCTGGGCAGCGTCGCCGGTGAGGAGGGTGGCGTTGGGCCAGTGGGGGTCGGCGAGGGTCGAGGTGACGACGTACTTCGGGATCGTGGTCATTCGGGTCGCCCATTCGGGGCTTACTCGGGTCTCGGCGCCGTCGTTCGGGCGCATGCGGGCGGCGAACCATTCGCTGGTGCGGCGGCCGAGGAGTACGGCGTCGGCGGCGAGGAGTTCGGCTGTTTCGCGGGTGGACCAGGCGTCCAGGTCCTCGGGGTCCACGGAGCGGTGGAACCAGCCTCCGAAGTCGGAGCCCTCCTCGCCGTCCGGGTCTTGGACTACTCCGTCGAGGGTGGCGCTCGAGCTGATGACGAGCTTTCCCATGTCAGGCGGCGTCCATGACGGGGCCGACCTCGACGCCGCCGCCGACCCGGAGCGCGGGGCACTCTTTGGCGAGGGCGACCGCGGAGTCCAGGTCGGCGGCGGACACGACCGAGTAGCCGACCATGCGGGAGCCGCTGCCGCCGACCTCGCCGAGTGCGGCGTAGTCGGTCACCGCGTGGCCGATGTCGACCAGCGCCGTACCGAGGCCGCCGAGCCAGGCCTGCCATTCGGTGCCGGTGTCGGCGTCGGGGGTGTAGTCGGAGGGCACGCGGTAGGAGAAGACGTAGTTGGCCATGATCGTCCTTGTCTGTACGGGGCGCCCAAGGGTTGGGATCGCCTCCAATCAGGTAGACGGCGGCCTGCCGGTGAATTGGGCGAGCTGACACCGCCCAATTCGCGGCCCCGCCGGCGTCAGTACCGGTATGCACACCGACATGACGGACCTGAGGTTCCGGGATCTGGTCCAGGAGCATTCGTACGAGTTGCAGGTGCACTGCTACCGGATCCTCGGATCGCTGCAGGACGCCGAGGACGCCGTACAGGAGACGCTCGTGTCCGCCTGGCGGAACCTCGGCGAGTTCCGCGAACGGTCGTCGCTGCGGACCTGGCTCTACAAGATCGCGACCAATCGCTGCCTGAGCATGTTGCGCGCCGAGAGCCGGCGCCCGCGGATCGCCCCGGCGCTCCCTGACCTGCCCGAGCCCTCCGGAGCCGGCGATCCGCCGTGGTTGGAGCCGTACCCGGACGTCCTGCTCGACCAACGCCCCGGACCACACGCCCGGTACGAGACCAGCGAGGCCGTCTCGCTGGCGTTCATCACGGCCCTGCAGCTGCTGCCGCCGCGCCAACGCGCCGTACTCGTGCTGCGCGACGTCCTCGGCTACCACGCGACCGAGGTTGCCGGGATGCTCGACACCACCCAGGAGTCGGTGCAAAGCGCCCTCAAACGCGCCCGGGCCACGGTCGACAACCACATACCCGCGCGCAAACCCGACACCGACGCCGAACGCCGGCTCGTCGCCAAGCTGACCGACGCCCTGGAACGCGCCGACCTGGACGCGCTCATCGACCTGCTCGTCGCCGACGTACGGCTCAGCATGCCGCCGGTGATGCTGGAGTACCGCGGTGTCGATGCGGCCCGCCACGTCCTGGCCGCCGTCACCTTCCGCCCCAGACTCACGTACCGCGTCACGGCCACCCGCGCCAACGGCCAGCCCGCCTTCGCCATGTACCTGGCAGACCCCCACGCCGACGTCTACCGCGCGTACAGCCTCCTGGTCGTCACCACGGACGGCGACCGGGTCACCGCGATCACCTGTTTCAGCACCGAGGTCATGGCCCGCTTCGGCCTACCCCGAACGCACCCCTGAGGAAGGACCCTGGGATCGGGCTGACGGATGTCATGGATGGGTTGTGACGACTGGTCCAGGAACTGCCGCGGAGGTTTCGGGATGCTCTTGGTATGACGACAACGACTGCGGTCAGCCTGCGGGGTGTGACCAAGAAGTACGCGGACGTGCAGGCCGTCGCCGGGGTGGATCTGGACATCCGGGCCGGTGAGGTGGTGGCGCTGCTGGGACCGAACGGGGCCGGGAAGTCGACCACGATCGAGATGCTGCTCGGACTGGTGCGGCCCGATCAGGGCACGGTGCAGGTGTACGGCGGTACGCCGACCGACGCGATCGCGCAGGGGCAGGTCGGGGTGATGCTGCAGAGCGGCGGCATCATCGAGGACGCCAAGGTGGGCGAACTGCTGAACCTCGTGGCCGGCCTGCACCGCAACCCGATGCCGGTCGAACAAGCCCTGGAACGCGCCGGGATCGCGGACCTCACCAAGCGGACGATGAAGGGGCTGTCCGGCGGGCAGAAGCAGCGGGTGCGGTTCGCGATGGCGATCATCCCGCAGCCGGACCTGATCGTGCTGGACGAGCCGACGACCGGGATGGACGTCGAGGCCCGCCGGGACTTCTGGGCGTCGATGCACGCGGAGACCGCCCGCGGGCGGACCGTGCTGTTCGCCACCCACTACCTGGAGGAGGCGGACTCGTACGCCGACCGCGTCGTGCTGATGCGGAACGGCAAGATCGTTGCCGACGGCACCTCCGCGCAGATCAAGGCGAGCGTCTCCGGCCGTACCATCCGCGCCACCGTCCCGGGCGCCGACCTGGCCGCCCTCGCGGCGCTGCCCGGCGTACGGAACGTCGAGACCCGCGGCGAGGTGGTCCTGCTGCAGTGCGCGGACTCCGACCAGACACTGCGGTACCTGCTCGACAACACGAGCGCCCACGACATCGAAGTGACGTCCGCCGACCTCGAGGACGCCGTCCTCGCGATCAGCGCAGAGCAGGAGAGCCTCGCATGAACAAGGACTATCTGATCTTCGACATCCGCCGCACGCTGCGGAACCGGCGGGTGATGATCTTCTCGATCCTGATGCCGGTGGTGCTGTTCCTGATCTTCGGGCTGACGATCCCGAAGGAGGCCACCGAGGGCGGGATCTCCGCGATCGCGTACGTGATGGTGAGTATGGCGATGTTCGGCTCGATGTCGGCCGCGATGAGCAGCGGCGGCGTGATCGCGGCCGAGCGCGACGGCGGCTGGAACCGGACGCTCCGGCTGACCCCGCTGAAGCCGCAGGCGTACGTCGTGAACAAGGTGATCCTGAGCCTGCTGCTGGCCGTCCCGCCGCTGCTCGTGGTGTTCCTGTTCGGGATGACGATGGGCCACGTGCACCTGAGCGCGACGCAATGGGTGACGGTCGCGCTGGTGTCCTGGCTCGGCGCGCTGCCGTTCGCGGCGATCGGCCTGGTCATCGGGTACATCGCGAAGCCGGACAGCGTCCAGCCGATCACCGGCCTGAGCACGATGCTGATCGCGGCGTTCGGCGGCCTCTGGCTGCCGGTCGACCAGATGCCGAAGGCGATGAAGTACGTCGCTGAACTGACGCCGGCGTACTGGACCGGGCAGACGTCCCGCAGCGCGCTCGCGCAGACCGGCCTGGACACCCACGCGCTGCTCGTGGTGATCGGCTGGACCGTGGTGCTCGGCTTCATCGGCCTCCGCCGGTTCCGGGCCGACACCGCCCGCGCCTGAGCCGGAGTACGTCCCGAAGGATTACCGTGACCACCGTGAAGACGAATCCGACGATCATGGACGGCCTGGCCGACCGGGTCGGCAAAGGTCCGGGCCGCTGGGCGTGGGTGGCGGGCGGCATCTGGCTGTTCTACCTGTCGCAGCCGCTGCAGAGTGTCGCCGACCGCCAGCACGGCATCGTCCGGATCCTCGGATTCCTCACGGTGGTCCTGTTCGCGGCGAGCTACCTGGCGTTCTTCGGGCTGATCCGCGTGAGCGCCCGCCGCGGGCAACTGGCGCCTTGGCAGCGGCTCGGCTACCTGGGTCTGATGCTCGCGCTGTGTCTGCTGATGATCCCGACCGCCGGGCAGACCGCGCTGACCGGCCTGGTCTACATCGCCGCTTGTGGCGTGATGCTGCTGGAGCTGCCGGTCGGGATCGCGTTCGTGCTGATCCTGCTCGGCGGGGCCGAGATCTCGATGCGGGTGGTGCCCGGCTGGACGGACGACGGCAGCTACGGGTTCGCGATCTTCCTCGGCGCGCTCGCGGTGTACGGGATGCGGCGGGCGATCCAGCGCACCATCGAGCTGGACGCGACCCGCCGGGACATGGCCGAGCTGGCCGTCCAGGAGGAGCGGAACCGGTTCGCCCGCGACCTGCACGACATCCTCGGCCACTCGCTCACCGTGATCACGGTGAAGGCCGAGCTGGCCGGCAAGTTGATCGCGGCGAACCCGGACCGCGCGGCCTCCGAGGTCGCCGACGTCGAGAGCCTGGCCCGCGCGGCGCTGGCCGACGTACGGGCGGCGGTCGCCGGGTACCGGGAGCTCAGCCTGGCCGGTGAGCTGGTGTCCGCGCGGGCCGCGCTGCAGGCCGCCGAGATCAAGGCGGACCTGCCGACCACGGTGGACGAGGTGCCGGAGGACAACCGGGAGCTGTTCGCCTGGGTGGTCCGGGAGGGTGTCACGAACGTCGTACGGCACTCGGGCGCGAAGCGTTGCACGATCAAGATCAGCGCCGCGGAGATCGAAGTACTCGACGACGGCAAGGGTCCGACGCCGGACGGCGGGGCATCGGGGCACGGGCTGGTCGGGTTGCGGGAGCGGGCCGACCAGGTGGCGGCCGCCGTACAGGTCGGTCAGGCGTCCGGTGGCGGCTTCCGGCTGGCCGTCAAAGTGGGAGTGTGAGGATAGGGCCGTGAGCATCCGACTGCTGATCGCCGACGACCAGGCGCTGGTCCGCGGCGCCCTCGCCGCCCTCCTCGACCTCGAGCCCGACCTGGATGTGGTCGCCGAGGTCGGCCGCGGCGACGAGGTGCTCGACGCCGCGAAGAACTCGCAGCCCGACGTCGCGCTGCTCGACGTGGAGATGCCCGGCCTGGACGGGATCGAGGCGGCCGCCGCGCTGCGGACCGCCGTACCGGGGGTCCGGGTGCTGATGGTGACCACGTTCGGCCGGCCCGGGTACCTGCGCCGGGCGATGGAGGCGGGCGCCGCCGGGTTCGTCGTGAAGGACACCCCCGCGACCCAGCTGGCGGACGCCGTACGGCGGGTGCACCAGGGGCTGCGCGTGGTCGACCCGTCACTCGCGGCCGAGACGCTGGTGGCCGGGACGAGTCCGCTGACCGGCCGCGAGTCCGACGTACTGCGGGCCGCCCGGGACGGTGGGACCGTCGCCGACATCGCGAAGGAGCTTCATCTTTCCGAAGGAACCGTCCGCAACCACCTGTCCGCGGCGATCGGGAAGACCGGCGCCCGGACCCGCGCCGAGGCCGCGCGGATCGCGCTCGACAACGGGTGGTTGTAGCCGGGTCCCTGCCTCTACGCTTGGCCTCGGGGAGGGGGGATCTGTATGTCCATTGGCGACTTCAGTGTCCGCGGGAGGCTCGCGGACACCGGTGAAGGGATCACGCCGGACGAGCTCCAGCTCGCCGCGCGGAACCACGCGATGCCGCTGGAGAGCCTGCGGTACGACGTGACGCCACCGGGGCTGCACTACGTCCTGGTGCACTACGACATCCCCGCGACGGACGCGGGCGACTGGCGGCTCAGCTTGGACGGGTGCGTCGAGGAGCCGTTGTCGTTCGGGCTGACCGAGCTGCGGGCGATGGGGCGCCGCACGATCCGGGTCACGCTCGAGTGCGCCGGGAACGGGCGGGCGACGCTGCAGCCGCGGCCGATCAGCCAGCCGTGGCTGTCGGAGGCGGTCGGTACGGCGGAGTGGACCGGCGTGCTGCTGGCGGATCTGCTGCGGACGGCCGGGCTGCGCGAGGACGCGGTCGACGTGGTGTTCACCGGGGCGGACCACGGGGTGGAGCGTGGCGTCGAGCAGGACTACCAGCGGGCGCTGACGGTGGCGGAGGCGGTCGAGTCCGGGGCGATCGTCGCGTGGGAGATGAACGGTACGCCGTTGCCGCCGCAGCACGGGTATCCGCTGCGGCTCGTCGTACCGGGGTGGTACGGGATGGCGAGTGTGAAGTGGCTGCGGTCGATCGAGGTGATCGACCATCCGTTCGACGGGTTCCAGCACGCGGTCGCGTACCGGTTCCGGACCGGGGCGGACGAGCCCGGGCTGCCGGTGACGCGGATCGAGCCGCGGGCGCTGCTGGTGCCGCCGGGGTTCCCGGACTTCATGAGCCGCCACCGGTTCGTTGCCGCGGGCCCCGTTCCGCTGTTCGGCCGGGCGTGGTCGGGCTGGGCGCCGATCGAACGGGTCGAGGTCAGCACGGACGCCGGCGTCAACTGGCACGAAGCGCGGTTGGATGCCCCCGGCAACGACGAGTACGCCTGGCGGGCGTTCGCGTACGACTGGGAGGCGACACCGGGCGAGCACGTGCTGACGGTCCGCGCGTACGACACCAGCGGCCGCGAACAACCGATCGAGGCCGAATGGAACCGCGGCGGCTTCGCGAACAACACCGCGCAGCGCATCACCGTCCTGGTCACGTGACACACCGCGTGTCGCTGGCGGGTTCCGCCGTACCGCCGTCACATCCTGGAGTTGGGTACACGGTCCTCACTCCAGGAGTGTGACGGTGAACGACAACCAGCTGCACGCCCGCATCTTCCGCACCACGGACGAGTGGTACGCCGACGTCGACAACGAACTCGACCCCCAACCCGACAACCCCCTCTGGCACGGCACCTACACCACCCAACCAGCCGCCCTAGAAGCCGCCTGCGCCCATCTGGCCGCCGCCGACCAGGCGTCCTGATCACTCGGGTTCGTTGTGGGAGGTTCCGCCTACTCGGTAGGGGGTGGTGATGCCTTCGTACATGAGGTGGGTCATGAGGCCTTGGGAGGCGTGGGGGAGGTTGTGGCAGTGGTCCATCCAGAGGCCTGGGTTGTTGGCTACGAAGGCTATTTCGTAGGTTTCCTTGTTGCCTACCTCCAGCGTGTCGGTCCACCAGGGTGAGCCGGTGGCGGTGACGCCGTTGCGGGAGAGGACTACGGCGTGGTGGCCGTGGAGGTGCATGGGGTGGGCTTGGCCGCTGGTGTTGGAGATCTTCATCCGTACGACGTCCCCCTCGGCCACCGTGAACATCGGTACGTCGGGGAACTTGTGGCCGTTGATCGTCCACCACAGACCCGGTTTGCCGTCCAGGAAGCCCGCCGTGCGGCCGATCTTGTACTCGAAGTTGCGGTTCGCCTTCGACGGGTCGAACCCCAGCGGCGCGGGCGTTCCGTACTTCAGCAGGTCGACCGTGTCACCAGGCAGGTCGCCGCTCGGCGGATCGGTGCCCGCGGGGGCGATCCCGAGCGACAACGACGACGCGCCGGCCACCAACCGCAGGCCGCCCGCGGGAACAGCAGCCTCAAGATCCACCCGACCGCCCGCGGGTAGTGCATAGGCGGCGGTCGTCGGGGTCGGCCCATGGACATCCTGACCGTCGACTGCGACCACCTTGTACGGCGTGCCGAGCAGCCCGACGCGGAGGATGGCGTTGTCGGTGTTGATCACCCGTACGCGTGCCGTCGTACCCGCCGGAAGATCCACCCGTGCCGTCCCGGTCCGCCCGTTGATCGTGCGTTTCCCGTCGTACGTGTGGATGGTCGCAACGACCTCACCCGGTGTGGCCGGCGCGATCACGATCGGGCCGAACAGCCCGCCCTTCACCTCGTCGCTGGACACCTGGTGCGAGTGGTACCAGTACGTCCCGGCCTGCTCCGCCTTGAAGCGGTACACGAACTTCCCGCCCACCGGCACCGCGTCCTGGGTCACCCCGGCGACGCCGTCCTCGGCGTTCGGTACGTCGATCCCGTGCCAGTGCAGCGTGGCGCCGTCCTTCACGGACTCGTTCACGAACGTGACCTGCACCAGGTCGCCGACCTTCGCCCGGATCAGCGGACCCGGCGACGTGCCGTTCACCGTGTACCCGTCGACGGTTTCCCCGGACGCGAGCTTGTACTTCTGCTTCCGCGCGACCAGCGTCACGTTCACGTCCGGCGTACCCGTCTTCGGCCCGGTCAGGTCCGCGACGCTCATCCCGCCCATATGGTCCATGTGCCCCATCGAGGCGGGGCCGCCGCCGTAGTCGGCGTACCCCATCTCGGCGGGGTTGTACTCCCCCGGGACCAGGCTGGTCGCCCAGAGGTAGCCCAGCGGTACGAGTACCGCCAGGACCACCCCGAGTGCGACCAGCCGGCCCCATTTCCGTTTCCTGACCTCAGGCACTGGTCACGGATTCCTTCGGTACGACGGCCCGCCGGGCGCCGGCGCTCGCGATGCCCGCGATCACCAGGCCGTTGATCCCGTGCAGCACGCCCAGCGCCGGGACGCCGAACGACACCACCGCGAGCAGGAACTGCACGACCACGAGGCCGACGACGATCCCGGCCAGTACCCGGCCGCGCGGTACGTCGGTCAGGAACGACACGATCAGGAACACCAGCGCCAGCAGGCCGATCACCGACCCGGCGATACTGTGGTACGCCTCGCCGAAGTTGCTGTAGTCGGCGCCGATCGAGGCGCCGTCGTTCGCGTCCTTGGCGATCGTGAAGCCGGACAGGGCGATCGACGCGACCTGCAGGACGACCGCGATCGCGATCGTCATGCCGACGATCCGGTACACGTTTCTCATGCCCGGCGCTCCATCCGGCGCTTCCGGATGACGAACACCGCGGCGACGATCAGCGCGATCGGCAGGATCGGCGGGTGGCCGCCGCCGAACACGCAGCCAATGGAGGCGAGTACGCCGAGCACGCCCAGCACGATCAGCAACGGAAGCGGCACCCGGCTGATGAACCCACGCGCGGCCCACGGCGGACGGCCACCGAATCCACCGCTGCCGGAGCCGGGCCCCGCAGGCCCAGAACTGCTGGTGGGGTTGTCCGGTGCTGTCCATGGTGGCTTGCGCCAGCCCCAGGGGCCGGACCAGCCGTCGCCGCCCTCAGCCCCAGGGCCGCCGTGCGGGCCGGGTGCGCCGTGCGGGCCGGGTGCGCCGTGGGGACTGCCGGGGCCTGCGGTGCTGTACGCGCTCGCGCTGCCTGTCTGGTGCGGTCCGGGCAGGTCGGCGAACTGTGCCTGCAGGTCGGCCTCGGTCTTGGCTTTGAGGGCCTGCTCGACGCGGTCGGAGTGTTCCTCCGCGGTCAGCCGGCCGGCTTCGTAATGTTCGCCGAGGCGCCGGACGGCGTCCTCGCGTTCACGGTCGCCGATGCGGATCGGTCCGCCCGGCCTCTCCTCGTTCATGACTCTCCCTGGTGTTCGAAGGGTTTCGAAGGTTCTCCGATGCCACCAAGGTTGTCGTTCCGGACCCCTGTCCCGCGTCGCCTCAGCGGCGGCACCTCCGCTACCCCCGGAGGAGCACGCTGCACCGCTGGACGCAGTACGGCGTACTCCCCCGGGCGTAGTACGACCCAGGGTTTACCCTCAGCTGTTCACCGAGAGGATCTGGTTCACGTCGTTGTTCGCCTTCGCCAGCGACGCCGGTTCGGCCTCGAACGACATCACCGCGTCCATCGCCGGGGTCATCACCGCGGTGACGTCCGCGGCGTTCGGGTTGGCCGGGTACGGGAACACGTCACCGGCCTCGACCGGCTCCAGGAACGGTGTGACGTCCCACCCGTTCTTGGCGAACGCCGCCTTCGCCGCCGGCATGCTCGCCGCGACCGCCGGGAACACCACGCCCGCCTTGGCGACGATGTCCTGCGCGGTCTGCGAGCCGAGGAACTTCACCCAGGCCCAGGACGCGTCCCGCCGGGTCGTCCCGGCCCAGATGGTGTCGGCCAGCCCGTTCATCATCGACATCCGCTTGCCGATCGGCCCGATCGGCAGCCGCGCGAGCTTCGTCTTCACCTGTTTCAGGGTGCCGTACGTCCCGAGCATCCACGACCCGTTCGGCGTGATGGCGTACTTCCCCGCGCCGAAGCTCGTGGTCACATCCACCCCGGACTTCGCCTGCGCGTACGTCGGCATCAGGCCCTTGGTGATCAGCCCACGCCACCACCCGATCGTGTCGGTGAACTTCGGGTCGCCGTAGAAGAACTTCGTCCCCCACGGTTCCCCCTCGGAGTACTTCCAGCCGTTGCTGGCGGCGTACCAGCTCCAACTGGTCTGCCCGTCGCCACCGCCGGCATCGGAATACCCGAGCCCGTAGACCTTGACGTGGTCCTTGTCGAACCCGGGCTGATCACCGCGCCGCCCCTTGGAGTCGACGGTCAGCCGGCGGACGATCTGCTCGAACGTGCCGCCGTCCTGCGGGTTCCAGGTCATCGAGTTGAGCTGCTCGGTACTGATTCCCGCGGCCTCGGTGAACGCGCTGTTGTAGAAGTAGACCTCGGTGTCCCAGTCCTTCGGCAACCCGTACCGCTTGCCGTCGGCACCGATCCACCGATCCGCGAGGCCCTTCTGGTAGATGCCGAGATCAACGTTGTCGCGGGCGACGTAAGAGTCGATCGGCAGCACCTGCCCCTTGGCCGCGAACAGCGGATACTTCGACGAGTGCCCGGTGAACACGTCCGGCGCGGTGTCGGAGATGAACCCGGTGACGAGCTTCGACCAGTAGTCGTTCCACCCGTACTGCTCGATCTTCACCGAGTACTGGGGATTCTGCTCGTGGAACACCTTCGCGCACTCGGTGTACATCGGCAGCTGCGCCGAGTCCCACAGCCAGTAGATGATCTCGCCGTCCCCGCGCGCGGTCGCACCGTTGTTGCAGGCGGCAACGGCCGGTACGGCGAGCGAGGCGAGTCCTGCCTTCAGCAGGGTCCTGCGTGTGAGATTCATTTGATCCCCGAGAAGCCGATGGAGTTCGTGATCCGCTTGGCGAACGCCAGGAACAGGATGATCATCGGCAGCGCCGCGACCAGCGTCGCCGCCATCAGCCCGGCCCAGTCCGGGCCACCCTGCGGCGTCTGCGACCGGAACACGCCGAGCGCGACCGTCAGCACCCGGACGTTCTCCTGCTGCCCGACCAGCAGCGGCCAGAAGTAGTCGTTCCAGGAGTTGATGTAGGTCAGGATCGCCAGCGTCGCGATCGGCGCACCGCTCATCGGGATGATCAGCCCGAAGAAGATCCGCCGGTGCCCGGCGCCGTCGATCATCGCCGCCTCCTCCAGTTCCCGGTTGATACCGAGGAAGAACTGCCGGAGGAAGAAGATCGCGAACGGCGTCATGAACGCACCCGGCAGGATGATGCCGGCGAAGCTGTTCAGCAGCCCGAGGTTCTTGATCAGGACGAAGTTCGGCAGCGTGGTGAAGATCGGCGGCACCATCAGCGCGGCCAGGAACAACGCGAACACCTTGTCCCGGCCGGGCCAGCGCAGCCGGGCGAACGCGTACGCCGCCATCGCACTGAAGAACACCTGGCACACGGTCGTGACCGTTGCCACCACCAACGAGTTCCGCAGGTACAGCCAGAAGTTCACGGCCGCACCGGAACCACCCTGCGCCTGCGCCTCCTCGATCGACGCCAGCCCGAGCACCCGCTTGAACGCGCCGAGCGTGGTCTCCACCGGGAGCAGCGAGTTCGGGTGGCCCGGGAGCTGCGTGTTGTCGGAGAACGCCGTCCGCAGCATCCAGTAGAAGGGAAACAGCGTCACGATCAGGAGGATGAACAGCATCACCCAGGCAACGGTTCTGCCTACGCCGAGCCTTCTCATGCGAGATCACTCTCCTTCGCCCGCAGCAGCCGGAGCTGCACCAGCGACACCACGGCGAGGATCGCGAACAGCACCAGGGCCATCGCCGACGCGTACCCGAAGTCGAAGCGGGTGAACGCCCGCTCGTAGATGTAGTAGTAGATGACCCGGGTCGCGTTGATCGGACCGCCCTGCGTGGTCACGGCGACCGTGTCGAAGATCTGGAACGACCCGATCATGGTGACCACCAGGACCATCACCAGAACGGGCCGCAGCAGCGGCAGCGTGATCCGCCAGAACGTCTTCCACTCGGTCGATCCGTCCACCTCGGCGGCCTCGTAGACGTACGCCGGGATCGTCTGCAGCCCGGCGAACACCAGCAGCGCCGTGTACCCCATGTGCCGCCAGACGTTGATCCCGGCAACGGTCGGGATCGCCCAGTGCGAGTCGCCGAAGAACGCCACCGGGTCGACCCCGAACCAGCCGAGGAACGTGTTCACGACCCCGACCTGGACGTCGAGCATCCAGTACCAGACCAGCGCGACGACGACGTTCGCGACCAGGTACGGCGCCAGGATGATCGCGCGCACCGTGATCGACTTGGTCAGCCGGTACATCAGCATCGCGATCCCGACCGCCAGGACCGTCTGCAGGCCGATGTTGATCACGACGTACTCGACCGTGACGCCGAGCGCGTTCCAGAAGAAGCTGTCGTGGATCATCCGGTCGTAGTTGGCCAGACCGTTGAACTTCGGCGCGGTCAGCAGGCTGTACTCGGTGAAGCTCAGGTACGCGCCGCGCAGCGTCGGCCAGATGTAGAACACCACGAAGCCGAGCGTGGCCGGGGCGAGGAAGATCAGCGCGACCTTGAGGTCTCCCAGGCTGCGCCGCTTCCCCGGCGGCGCGGCCTGTCCCCCGTGACTTCGTTCGGTTTCCGGTGGTGCGTTGGTGGTGGTCACGGGGGATCTCCTTCTGTTGTCCGGCGATCGAGCGGGCTTACCCGATCGCTGTCACGTCCAGCAAGATCGCGCTCTCGGGCCATTGCGCGGGCATGAGCACTCCGACCGAGGCGAGGGCGGCGCCGTTCAGCTCCACGCTTCCACCGTCGGCCGACCACCCCGCGGACCGCGACTCGGCACCGGGTGTCGTGACCTTGCTGATGCGGTACGTCGTCCGCGGGTCAAGGCCGGGCAGCCGTACCCGTCCGACGGCCGACGTCACCGACTGAGCAACCTGTACGACGCCGAACACACCGCGGGAGCCGTCCTGCGCCACGACGCCGTGGACGAGTACGTCCTCGGGGCCGCGGTCCGCGCGGACCACCCGGCCGGTGTGCAGCAGCGGCCGCAGTTCCTTGTGCAGCGCGACCCAGCCCTTGAGTTCCGCACGTTCCTCAGGGGTGGCCGATGCGATGTCCCACTCGATGCCGAAGTGCCCGAACAGCGCGGTGATCGCGCGGAACGACAGCGTCTGTGTCCGGCCGGTGGTGTGCGCGCGGGGCGGGCCGACATGGCAGCCGATCAGCTCCGGCGGCAGCAGCAACTGCGTGTACCGCTGGATCGTCTGCCGCTCGAGTGCGTCGTTGCTGTCGCTGCCCCAGACCCGGTCCGTACGCTCCAGGATGCCGAGGTCGACGCGGGCGCCGCCGGACGAGCAGGACTCGATCTCCAGGCCCGGGTGCCGGCGCTTCAGCTCGTCGATCAGCCGGTACACGGCAGCCGTCTGCGCATGGATGCCCGCCGTACCGGTGTGCTGGTCGCCGCCGTCGACGAAGTCGCGGTTGTGGTCCCACTTGAGGTACGCGATGTCGTACTCGCCGAGGATGCTGTCGAGACGCTCGAGGATGTAGTCGTACGCCTCCGGGATGCCGAGGTTCAGCCCTTGCTGGTTGCGCGCGGTCGGCGGCGTGCGGTCGCCGGCGGCGAGGATCCAGTCCGGATGCTTGCGGGCCAGATCCGAGTCCGGGTTCACCATCTCGGGCTCCACCCACAGCCCGAACTGCAGGCCGAGAGTCTTCACATGGTCGACCAGCGGGTGCAGGCCGTTCGGCCAGATGCCCTCGTCGACGTACCAGTCGCCGAGCCCGGCGCGGTCGTCGCGGCGGCCGCGGAACCAGCCGTCGTCCAGCACGAACCGCTCGGCCCCGACCTCGGCGGCCGCGTCCGCGAGCGCCTTCAGCTTCGCCAGGTCGAGGTCGAAGTACACGGCCTCCCAGGTGTTCAGTACGACGGGACGCTCGGTCTTCGGGTGCTGCGGACGGGCGCGCAGGTAGTCGTGGAAGCGGTGCGAGAGCTGGTCGAGGCCGACGCCGTACGAGCCGTAGATCCACGGGGTGCTGTACGTCGCGCCGGACTGCAGCCGACCCTCGCCCGGGAGGAGCAGCTCGCCGCCGCCGAGCACGCCGTACCCGGTCATGCCGCGCTCGGCGTACGAACGGTGGTTGCCGCTCCAGGCGGTGTGCACGCCCCAGACCTCGCCGGTGCGGAAGCCGAAGCTCTCGGTGCCGGCCAGCAGCAGGAGCGTGGCGTCGGCGCCGGTGCGGCCGCGGCGGTTGTCGCGGATGTGCGCGCCCTGCGTGAACGCGTGCCGCTGCGGGTGCCGCTCGCCGATGTGCCGGCCGGTCATGTCGAGCAGCTCGGTCGCCTCGGTCGGCACCGGCAGCGCGAGGAACAACCCGTCGACGGTGTACGGCGTCGTACCAGTGTTGGTCAGATCGGCCTTGGCCTTCACCAGACCGGAGTCGGTGAGCTCGATCGTGAGGTCGAGCTCGAGCCCGGCGTCGGCGGCCTTCACCCGCACGGAGTTGCCGGTCTGCGCGACGCTCGTCAGGCGGAAGCTCGCGGAGAAGTCCTGGCCGTCGCGGTGCCCGTTCAGACCGGGCAGGCCGAACCAGCCGGCCGAGTACTCCGGCACGATCGCGACCGGGAGGTCCTCGTTCAGGCCGCTTCCGGTCTGCACCGCGCCGGCACCGCGCCGCAGTTCCAGCAGAGCGTTCCCGGTCAGCTCGCCCAGGTCCGCACCCCAGTGCAGGACGGACGGCAGCGCCGGACCGGAGCAGTCGAGCACCAGGCTGACGCCCGCGGCCCGGAGCTGCAGAATCTCGATGTTCGCCACTGTTGATTCACTCTGCTTTCTGATTGATTTCAGGACGGAACTATTTACCCCGCCGAGCCCGTTGTCAATGCTTCACGAAGTTAAGTAAATAGCCTAAGGGTGTCTACAACGAAGGAAAAGCCCCTGCTCAGCCGCGAAGGCGGACCTTGATCAACAGGTCGTTCAACCCCGCCTCGGCCGAGGGCCGATCCGGCAGGCCGGTCACTGCCTCCGCCTCGTCGAGCACGTTCTGCAGTCGCACGACGTCCGCGGCTAGCAACTCGTCCGGCGGTCCGTCCAGCGGCGCATGCTCCGCCTCGGCCTTCGCGGCCATCAACTCGGGTAGGTACGACGGTCCGCCGGTGAGTTCGCGCAGGTCCGCCTGGATGACGCCCGTACGCATCAGGTTGATGCCCGTGAGCAGCACCCGGAACGTGTAGAGCAGTGGCTTCAGTTCGCGCTTCTTCTGGAAGAACTCCCACTGCGTCTTCGCGAAACCGCGGTAGTGGTGCGCGTGCCACTTCGTGATGCATCCATGGGCGAGCTCGACCAGCTCGGCGTGTTCCGGCGTACTGAGAACGACCAGCGGCGAGAGGACCTGTTCGAGGACGTAGCCGTTGCGGCGGAACATCAGGCGGGCGAACTTCGCCAGGTCGTGGGTGACCAGGTCGACCTCGGCCCCGTTCTCGAACCAGGTGCGGTCGCGGGTCTCGGGGCCGTGCCGGAGGCCGACGACCTCGGCGGCCGGCAGGACGTGGACGCCGCGCAGGTCGACATCGGAGTCGCGGGACGGGAAGCCGTACAGGTGCGCGCCGGAGACCGTTGCGAAGAGCAACGGGCAGGGCTGTTCGCCGATGATGCCGCGCAGCTCGGTGTAGTCGAGGTGCCGCAGGTCACGCGTCATCGATGCTCCTCCGCCGAACCGAACGCAGCCAGCTGTCAACAGTCGCCACGTCCGGCGTCGCCGGCAGCACCGTCCGCCGCAAGGCCTCGTCGAGCTCCTGGTGCAGGGCCAGCCGCCAGCGCTCCACCTCGTTCCAGGGCAACTCACCACGTTTGACCATAAGTAGACGTTCGCGATCCCGGCCGACGTCGACCTTCAGCGTTGCTTCGAGCAACAGTTCGCGAGCGGACAGCAGCAGCCGGATCAGGTGCATGACGTGTTTCCACTTCGGCGTACCGTCGCGGCGGAAGTCGGTCTCGAGCTTCTTGAACTGGCTGAGCACGTAGCCGGAATACGTCTGATAGGCGAGCTGGGAGAGAAAGGATCTCCGCAGCTCCAGCAGTTCCTCACCCAGCGGCGTCTGGCGGACGACGAGGGGTGAGTGCAGGACCTCGAGAAGGTTCGGGTTCGACTTGAGGGCGAGTTCGCAGAAGCGTTCGACCTCCCACGAGAACCACTCCGGCTCCGGGCCGTCCACGTGCGTCGGCGGCTTCGCGAGCGACCAGAACGCCTCGGTCGGCGCGACGTACACCCCGCGGGTGTCGGTGTCGGACTCCTCGGTGTCCAGCCCGAACGCCCGCGACCCGACCACGGCCGCGTAGATCGTGTGCTCCCGCACCAGCCGGTCCCCGTCCGGCTGCTCGAGCCCGAGCGCCTCGTCCTGGTACGCCGTCCGCAGGCTGAGCTGATCCCGCCGCGCCACGGTCTCCCGCCCGTCGACCAGCCGCACCGCATACCGCCCGTCCGCGGTGATCCCCGCCACCCGCCCGGTCGCCCCGCGCTGCGCCGTACCACCCCGGTCGTCCGGCGCAGCCACCCGCACCACCACCTGCGTGCCGACCGGCAACTGCGGACCAAGCGTGGACATGAGCCCCATCCTGCCCGACCGCCGGACCTCCACCACTCAGTAAGCGACCCGCTCCACCCCCGCGGCCGTCCCGACGAGCGCGCCCAGGCGGCCACAGCCTCGCTTGATGAGTGTCTGGCGTCCGCCCGATGCTATTGACAAATTTTCCTGTCAATTGGACGCTGATCCCATGCTGAGGTACGTCGAGGAGCCGGAGAAGGTGCGGTTGGCGTTGTCGCCGATCCGGCGGCGGCTGCTCGAGCTGCTCCGGGAGCCGGCGTCGGCGACCGGGCTCGCGGCCGCGCTGGACCTGCCGCGGCAGCGGGTGAACTACCACCTCCGCGAACTGGAGAAGGCCGGCCTGGTCGAGCTCGTCGAGGAGCGGCAGCGGCGCGGGTTCACCGAGCGGATCCTGCGCGCGTCCGGGGGCCTGGTGGTCGACCCGGCCGTGATGGGACCCGCATTCACGCAGCTCCAGGACCAGTACGCCGCGGAGCACCTGGTCGAGGTCGCCGCCGGGACCGTCCGAGACGTGGCGCGGATGCAGAGCGCCGCCGACGCGGACGGGACGCGGCTGCTGACGTTCACGGTGGAGGCCGAGGTGCGGTTCGCGGAGCCGGGTGACGTACACCGGTTCACGGACGCGCTGACCGCGGCGATGCAGCGGGTGATCGAGGAGTTCGACAGCGCCGGCGGACGGCCGTACCGCGTGGTCGCGGGCGGCCACCCGGCGCCCCGACGTACCGAAGGAGACTCATGAAGATCGAGGTGACCGTCGCCGCCCCGGTGGAGACGGTGTGGAGCGCGCTGCGGGACCGGGACACGATCCGGCACTGGCACGGCTGGGAGTACGAGGGCGGCCTGGACGAGGAGATCGAGCAGATCTACTTCACCCGCGCCGTCGAGGACGGTACGACGCTGCGCCTCGGCAACGGTGACGTGTTCGCGGTCGAGCCGGCCGCGGGCGGCTCCCGGGTCACGCTGACCCGCGCGCCGCTCGGCGCGGACCCCGACTGGGACGCGTATTACGACGACGTCACCGAGGGCTGGATCACCTTCCTCCACCAGCTCCGCTTCGCCGTCGAACGGCACCCCGGCGAGCCCCGCCACACACTGTTCTACACGGGCACCGGCGGCCGCTCCCCCATCGACGAGCTCGACGGCCTGGTCCCCGCCGACAGTGAGGTCTGGTACCGCTCGGACCACCAGCTCGGCCTGGTGGTCGATGCCTGGGGCAACGGCCTGCTGGTCCTCAGCCACCGGCCGAACGGCGCGTCGACGGCGATCCTGTCGGCGTACGGCGACACCGACCGCGACCAGCTCGACGCCGAGTCGTCGAAGTGGTGGGCCAACCTCGCGGAGCGATGACAGAGAGCGTACGCACCAGTACGCTCGGTCTATCGAACTCCCGGCGTGAGAGGCCTTCCATGAGAAGTCGTCGACGAGTGTCCGCAGCAGTCCTCCTACTGTCCCTGACCGGCTTCGGCCTGGTCGCTCCCCCGGCACACGCCGACGGCCCCGGATCCGGGACGCCGTACGTCGTGACCGTCGGGGACTCCTACATCTCGGGCGAGGCCGGCCGCTGGGCCGGCAGCTCGAACGACTCCGAGACACCGGCCGACGCGCTCGGTGGCACCGCGTACTACGACAACGCCGGCCACACCGCCGAGGTGATCCCGCGCTGTCATCGCAGCCAGTCCGACGAGGCGTACATCGGCGGCGGTGTCGGCGGGCTGAACCTGGCCTGTTCCGGAGCCCGCACCACGACCGGAACCGGCGAGTACTTCAAGCCGGGCCTGGACTTCTACGACGACGGCGCCGGGCATCTCGGGCAGGCGAAGATGCTGCAGCAGTTCGCGGCCGGCCACAACGTCAAGCAGGTCGTCGTCTCGATCGGCGGCAACGACTTCAACTTCGCGTCGATCGTGTCCCAGTGCGTGCAGGACTTCCTGCTGTCGCCGTCGTGGAACCCGGACTACTGCAAGGACGACTCGTCGGTCGTCACGAACTTCACGTCGACGAACATCGCCGCGGTCCGGGCGAAGATCGTCACCGGGTTCCAGAACCTGCGCACCGCGATGCGGAACGCCGGGTACGGCGACACCTCGTGGAACCTCGTCGTACAGACGTATCCGTCGCCGATCCCGGCCGCCACCGGGTTCCGGTACAGCCAGAGCGGCTACACCCGGCAGAGCACCGGCGGCTGCGGGTTCTGGAACGCTGACGCCGACTGGGCGAACAGCACCGCGCTGGTCACGATCAACAACACCGTCCGGGACGCGATCGGCCAGTCCGGGCTGAGCAACACCAGGCTGCTCGAACTGCAGTCCGCGTTCAACGGCCGCCGGCTGTGCGAGAAGGGCGTCGGCCTGTACGAGGAGGTCGGCCTCAGCTCCTGGAAGCAGCCGACCGCCGTCGACAAGACCGAGTGGATCAACCAGATCCGCACCGTCACGACCGTCGGCTCGGACTACTACATCCAGGAGTCCCTGCACCCGAACTACTGGGCCCAGCTGGCGCTCCGCAACTGCGTCCGCCAGACCTACACCCAGAACCGCGGCGGCACCTGCACGATCGCCGGCACCGGCCTCGTCAACGGTGAGCCCCGGATGACGCTCGGCTGAGCAACGAGTCGGCCGCCGTACCCCGATCGCAGGGGTACGGCGGCCGATTCATGGATTACGTCAGCTCAGGTTGAGGCCCGTGTCGTCGACCACGAACGAGGTCTGCAGCGAGCTGTCCTCGGTGCCACTGAAGCTGATGGTCACCGTCTGACCGGCCAGCGACGAGACGTTGAACGACTTGAGCGAGTAGCCGCTCGCGGCGTTCAGGTTCGAGTACGTCGCCAGCGTCGTCGAGCCCGCCTTCACCGTCAGCTTGTCGTACGCGGTCGAAGTGGTGGTCTCCGCCGTGTCGACGTGCAGGTAGAAGGAGAACGTCGCCGAGCACCCGGCCGGGATCGTCACCGACTGGCTGAGCGTGTCGGTGTGGGTCGATCCGTAGCCGTCCATCCACGCCTTCCAGGTGCCGCTGTGCGCGGGCTGGGAGGTGCTGTTGTCGACCACGCCGGACGACGCCGTCCACGGGGCCGCCGTACCGGTCTCGAAGCCCGGGTTGCCGAGCTTCTGGCCGGAGCAGCTGCCGGTGCCGCCGCCCACGGTGATCGTGAACTGCGCCGAACCCGAACCGCCCGCGCTCGCGGTCGCCGTCGCGGTGACGTTGAACGTGCCGCTCGCGGTCGGCGTACCGGACACGGTGCCGGTCGACGAGCCGATCGTGACACCGGCCGGCAGGCCGGTCGCGGACCAGGTGTACGGCGAGGTGCCACCGGACGCGGTCAGCGTGAACGGCGTCAGCGCCACGTTGACCGTACCGGTCTGGTTGCCCGGGTTGCTGACCGTGACGCCACCGGAAGCGGAGCACGTCGGGTCACCGGACTGCGCCGGTACGCTCACCGCGTCCCACGCCGCCTTGACCGAGTTGAACTCGGCGCAGCTGCCCGGGTACAGGTTCTTCGCGGCGGTCAGCGTCCAGGTGCGGTACTTCAGGTACGAGGCGCTGCTGGTCTTCATCAGCATCGCGTTGTACATGATCTTGATGGCCTTCTGGATGCCCAGACCGGTCACCGTCGAGCTGTTGCAGGTCGGTACGTTCGGGTTGCCGCCGCTGCCCTGCGAGAGCAGCACGAACCAGTGGTTGCCCGGACCGGCGGCAGCATGCACCTCGGTGGTCGGGATCGAGCTCGAGTAGCAGTTCGGGTCGCCGAGCGCCGACGGGTCGTACATGTTGCGGATCGGGCCGCTGCCGACCAGGTTGATCTGCTCGCCGACCAGGAAGTCCGGCGTGTCGTACGGCGAGGGCTCGTTGGCGTACCACTCGGTGGCCGCGCCGAACGTGTCCGCGACGAACTCCTGGGTGCCGTTGCCGGAGATGCCGCCCGGCGTGTGGTCGTCGATGCCGTGACCCATCTCGTGCGCCACGACGTCGATCGAGCCGATCCACTGGTTCTGCGAGTTGTGGCCGATCTGGACCTGCGAGCCGTCGTAGTACGCGTTCTCGTCGGCCAGGCCGACGCGGATCGGCCAGGCGCCGCCGTTGCCGTCCATGCCGTTGCGGCCGAGCCAGCTGCTCAGCATCTTCTTCTCGGTCTGCGCGGCGAACAGCGCGTCGACGCAGCCCGTCTCCTTGACCGTGGCGGTGCCGTTGCCCCAGTTGTCGTCCGGACCGGTGAACGTCGTGTTGTTCGCCGCGTCCTGGCAGGACAGGTTGGTGATGCTCGGGTCCGTCATCGAGTACGTGCTGCCGGAGAGCGTGGTGTCCAGGTGCACCGGGTTCGGCCCGTTCCAGGCCGACGTACCGTTGCCGAACATCACGTGCTCCTTGGTACCGAGCACCTTGCCGCTCTGCGCGTCGACGTACACCGACAGGCTCGACGGCTCCTTGCCGTTGCTGCCGCTCACCCGCGACTGCCAGGCGAGCTTCGGGGTGCCGTTCAGCGCGTAGACCGCGAGCGTCGGCGTGGTCGAGGACTTGACCACCTTCAGCTGCTTGTTCGCGGCCTTCTGCGCGGCCGCGGCGGTCACCTTCGCCGCCGTCGACAGGTCCGGTACGGCGGTGGTCTGCGCGACCGAGGTGGACTTCACGGCTCCCCTGCTGTCGGTCACGACGACGAAGTCGCCGCCGACCACGGGAAGACCCTTGTACGAGCGCTCGTATGGGACGTACTGCAGACCGGACTGGTCCGAGATCACCGGCTTCGCGGTGAACTCGTCGTCCTTCGAGGCGTGCAGGGCGCTCGGCCGGCCGGCCACCAGCGAGGACGCGGAGCCGGCGGCGAACGCCTTCGACTGCGCAGCTGACGGACGGGGCGGCGGGGCCGCACTCGGGGCGGCGCCTGCGGCCGACGTACCGAGTCCGGCGAGTGCTGCCGCGGCGAGGCTGGTGACCCCGAGCACGACGGCAGGCTTGCGGGAACGCTGGAACATGGTGGTCCCTTCGCGAAAGGTGCTGGGCGGGTTGCGCATTGAGCCGGTCTGCAGGCGGTGCACCACGCCGCCTGGAACCTCCGGCCGCTTCAGTTCGGGACGCTGCCTCGGAAAGCCCCTTTCCATTCCATCCCGATGAATCGCGCGGCGTGACACTATGTCCGGCGCCCGGGGTGGGCAAGGCGCTTTCGTGCCGTTGGCACGCCGATGACAACTGACCGCGTTGTCAGCGCTACTTAGCGCTGACATGAGGTCGGGGAAGCTGAGAATCATCACGGCGCGCGGGGGTGCCGACGCGGACAGTCGTCAACTTGCGCGGTCAGCGAACTGCTGGTGGTCTGGGGCAGGTGTGAATGGCAGAATCGCGCAGACGGGTCGGCTGCCGCGGGGTGCGACGCCTCGCGCGGCGCGACGGATCGCGATCAGGACGACGCCGGCTGGGGTGTGAGTGGAAACCGAATTCGTGCTGTCGCTGGACGACCAGCGCTGGCCGCTACCCTCCGGCGCCACCACGATCACCATCGGGCGTGCCTCGAACGCCGACATCCGGCTCCAGGCCGACGACCAGATCTCCCGCATCCACGCCCGCCTGACCCGCGACGCCACCACCTGGACCGTCCACGACGAGTCCCGCAACGGCACCGGCCTCAACGGCCACCGCCTCACCACCCCCACCCCCCTCACCAACGGCGACCGCATCCACATCGGCCGCTCCATCCTCACCTTCCACGCCGACACCCCCGAACACCCCCACCCGGCGGCCACCCCCACCCACCCACCCGCAACACCCGCCACCCCTCCAGCAGCAGGTCCACACCCCGACCCCACGTACCCCAACCCCCCAGCCGCGGCGCCATACCCCGAACCCGTCGACGCCGCCTCGCACGCCAACCCCGCCGACGCACCGCCATACCCCGCACCCGCGGACCCCGCGTACGCCGACCCTCCAGCCGCGGCGTACGCCGAACCCGCCGGCGCGCCCTCGCACCCCGAACCCGCCGACGCACCGCCATACCCCGCACCCACGGACCCCGCGTACACCGACCCGCCAGCCGCGGCGTACGCCGAACCCGCCGGCGCACCCTCGCACCCCGAACCCGCCGACGCACCGCCATACCCCGCACCCACGGACCCCGCGTACGCCGACCCTCCAGCGGCCGCATACGCCGAACCCGCCGGCGCACCCTCGCACGCCGAGCCCGCCGACGCACCGCCATATCCCGAACCTGCGAACCCGGCGTACCCGGACCCCCGAGCCGCGGCGGCATACGCCGAGCCCGCCGCCGACCCCTCGCACCCGGACCCCGCGGACGCACCGCCATACCCCGCACCCGTGGACCCTGCCTACACCGACCCTCCAGCCGACCCGGCGTACGCCGACCCGCCAGGCGCGGGATACGCCGACCCCGCCAGCGCACCCTCACACCCCGACCCCGCCGACGCACCGCCATACCCCCAGCCCGCCGACCCGGCGTACCCCGACCCTGCAGCCGCGGCATACGCCGAACCCGGCGACGCGCGGGGTTCGGTGGGTGGGTTCGGTGAGGACGGGTATGCCGTGCCTGGGATCCACCCGTCCGCGGACGCCGCACCGGCGGGTGATCGGGAGCGGGAGGCGGGGCCTGTTGGGTTGGTGCCTGGGTTCGACGGGCGGGACGGGGGGATGTGGGCGGCCTATCCGTCGGCGGACAACCCGGAGCCGGTGCGGTCGCCGTGGGAGGTTTCCGGGCAGATCGACCAGTCCCAGCCGAACTGGAACGAGTCCGACAGTTGGCCCGCCCCCACGGACCGCCGCGCCGACGGCCGACCGGACCAGCAACCCGGAGCCGCCCGGCCCACCGACCGCCGATCCGCTCAGCACCCGGGCGACACCCGAGGCGGCGACCAGCCCGGCGACGCGCGCCCCGGACAACAGCCGGGCGACGGACACCCCGGACAGGCGGGCGACGGACACCCCGGACAGCAGGCGGGTGAAGGGCAGCAGCCCGGTCGGCTTCCTGGGCGACAGGCGGGCGATCGATCCGGGCGACAGGCGGGCGATCGATCTGGGCGACAGACAGGCGATCGTTCAGCTGAGTACGGCGACCCCCAGGCGGTCGGCACCGTGCGCCTTCCGCGGGTGCTGATCGTTTCCGGCGGTACCGTCGTACTCGGGCTGCTCGTGAACCTGATCGCCAGCTTCTTCAGCACCGGCCCGGGCGGCATGCTCCGCTGGCTGATCGCGCCGAGCATCGCGCTCGTCGCCGGCATGGTCCTCGCCCTGATCGATGCGGCCGCCCCCAAGCCGCACCGCCCGGGCAGGTTCGACGTCTCGGTCCTGATCGCGATCGCGATCGTCCTCGTCGGCATCGGCGTCGGCGGGTTCGCCCTGACCGCCGGCACGGAGTACGTCGCCGGCTACCTGACCGGCAACGAATCCGGCGCCGACCGCCTGGTGAAACCGGTCGCGAAGGCCGGCTCCGGCATCACCGTCACGGTCGAGAACGTCACGTACACGAGCCACTTCACCCGCATCGAGGTCCAGGTCGCGAACAGCGGCAAGCAGGCGTTCACGATCCCGATCGACGGTACGACGTTCACGGCCGCCGACGGCACCGCGCTGCACGCGGACCCGGGCAAGAGCTCCTGGCCGAGCCGGATCGACGCGGGTGCCGCCGAGCACGGGACGATCACGTTCAACGGCCACCTGCCGGACAGCGCGACCCAAGCGGTGCTCGCGTTCAAGTCGGGCAGCACCACGTTCACGGTCCCGAAGGTGATCCTCAGCAAGTAAACATCGAAAATCGATGTATAGTCGCGTCCGTGAGCGCTCTGGACGTCGACCGGCTGACCACGGTCATCGAGGACTTCAACACGATCTTCATCCGGCTGCCGTCCGTCCGCCGGCTGAACTTCTCGGCGCTGTCCGTCCTGCACACCCTGGACCGCAACGGCCCGCTGCGACTCACCGCCCTGCTGGCGACCGAGCAGCTCAAGCAACCCGCACTCACCAGCCTCGTCGCGAAGCTCGAGCAGGACGGCCTGCTGCAACGCGACCCGGACCCGACCGACGGCCGCGCCAGCCTGCTCTCGCTGACCGCCGACGGCCGGCAACTCGTGCACTCCCGGCACGCGAACCGCGTCGCCGAACTGACCGCGCTGGTGGACCGCCTGACGCCGGCCGAACGCGCCGTACTCGCCGGCTCGATCGACGTGCTCCACCGCCTGACCGAACTCGCGGAGGACCCCCGATGATCCCGACCCCGATCGCTGTGCCGGACGACGTCCTGGACGACCTCCGCCGCCGGCTGCGCGCGACCAAGTGGCCGCGCGACGCGGGCAACGACGACGGCTTCTACGGTGTACGCCGTACCCGCCTGCAGCCGCTCGTCGAGTACTGGGCCGACGGCTACGACTGGCGTGCGGCCGAGAAGGCGATCAACCGGTACGACCACTTCCGCGTCGAGGTGGGCGACGTACCCGTGCACTTCCTCCGCCGGCCGGGCGTCGGCCCGGACCCGGTGCCGCTGATCCTCAGTCACGGCTGGCCGTGGACGTTCTGGCACTGGTCGAAGGTGATCGACCGGCTCGCGGACCCGGCGGCGTACGGCGGGGACCCGGCCGACGCGTTCGAGGTGATCGTGCCGTCACTGCCGGGGTTCGGGTACTCGACGCCGACGCCACCGGACATGAACTACTGGAAGATCGCCGACGTCTGGCACGAGCTGATGACCGGGGTCCTCGGGTTCCCGAAGTACGCCGCCGCCGGCTGCGACGTCGGCGCGCTGATCAGCGGGCAGCTCGGGCACAAGTACGCCGGCGAGCTGTACGGGATCCACATCGGGTCGGCGCTCAAGCTGACGCTGTTCAACGGCGACCGCGGCTGGGACCTGAGCGGCGGCAACCCGATCCCGGCGGGCCTGCCTCCGGAGATCCACCAGCGGATCGTGGACCTCGAGCGCCGGTTCGCGGCCCATCTCGCGGCGCACGTGCTGCATCCGAGCAGCCTCGGCTTCGGGCTCGCGGACTCGCCCGCCGGGATGCTCGCGTGGATCATGGAGCGCTGGCTGAGCTGGGCGGCGAGCGAGGACGCGTTCACCGACGACGAGTTGCTCACGCACGCGACGATCTTCTGGACCGGGAACGCCATCGACACCTCGATCCGGACGTACGCGAACAACAACCGGTACCCGTGGACGCCGTCGCACGACCGCACGCCGGTCGTCGAGGCGCCGACCGGGATCACGTTCGTCGGCCACGAGGACCCGCCCGGCGTACACACGCCCGAGGAGCGCGTCCAGCACTTCCTCGCCAGTGATCGCGCGGCCTGGTACAACCACACCGACATCACCGCGCATCCGTCCGGCGGGCACTTCATTCCGTGGGAGCTGCCAACGGAATGGACCGACGACCTACGACGCACGTTCCGCCCACTGCGTTAGGTACGCCGCCGTGACCGCGTCCGCCGGGAGGTAGGTCTCGACCGCGATCTCCTCGAGCGTGATGTCGAACGCCGTACCGAACGTGGTGACCGCGGTCAGGAAGGTCAGCTCGACGCCGCGGTGCCGGAGATGGATCGGGAGCGCGATCTCGGCCGGGTCCGGCAGCGCGGGTACGACGGGGCCGTGGGCAACGAGTTCGTCGTACAGCTGGTGCAGCACGGGATCGCCGGTGGCCGCGGCCTGGCGGGCGAGGCGGGGCAGGAGGTACCCGCGGACCTGTTCGAGGTTGGCGATCCGCGGCGCCAGTCCGTCCGGGTGCAGGCCGAGCCGCATCAGGTTGACCGGTGCCTCGAGCAACTTTTTGTCGACGGTGGCGAGGAACGCGTTGAACGAGTCGTTGGCCAGCAGCAGGTTCCACCGTCGGTCGACGGCCACGGCCGGGTACGGCGCGTGCGCCTGGAGGAACGGCTCGAGCGCCGCGCGGACCCGGGTCAGGTCTGGGTCGTCGAGCGCCGTCTGCCGGTACACCGGCGCATGCCCGGCCGCGACGAGTAGCCGATTACGCTCCCGCAGCGGCACGCCGAGCTGCTCGGCGAGACGCACCACCATCGCACTGCTCGGGACCGTCCGCCCGGTCTCCACGAAGCTCACGTGCCGCGCCGACACGTCCGCCTGGTTCGCCAGCTCCAGCTGGCTCAGCTTGCGCCGCCGACGCCATTCCCGCAACAACTCCCCAACCGGCCTGTCCACCTGCCGAGGCTAGCGGCTCTGGCGGACCAGGTACTGGCGGAGTTGGCGGGCGACCTCGTCCGGGGCGGTTTCGTCGGGGGCGTTGTGGTCGAGCCCGGGGAGGATCGAGTATTCGGCGTTCGGGAGGATCTTCGCGAGCTGCGGGAGTACGCCGGTCAGGTACGCCGGGGTCTTCGTACCACCGAGCAGCAGTGTCGGGGCGGCGATCCGGGCGTACCGGCTGCCGTCGGAGTCGAGCCGCGCGATCTCGCCGAGCTCGGCCGGCGTCAGCGGCATCAGGTCCCGTTCCTCGCGCCCGTACAGCAGCAGCACGGAGATTGCCCACAGCAACGGAGTCGCCCGGAACGGCAACAGCCGCGCGCCTTTCAGGAACGTCGTCATCGCGGACACGAACCGCCCGTCGGCGACCTTCCGGTTGAACGCGTCCATCCAGCTCAGGTCGAACGACCCGTCCAGGCTGACCCCCGGCTCGTACACGACCAACGCGTCCAGCGCCTGCCGCAACCCCACGTGCAACGCGATCAGCCCACCGTAACTGTGCCCGAACACCACCCGCGCCCCGGTCCGCTCCAGCACCCCGAGCACGTCGTCGACCTCAGCCTCGACGCTGTACGACGTACCCCGCGCCGCGCTCTCCCCCCGCCCACGCCGCTCGACCACATGCACCGTGTGCGCCCCAGCCAACTCCCGCGCCAGTGCCGCGTAGTGATGCGCCCGCCGATTGGTCCCCGGCACCACAACCACCCCCGGCCCGGCCCCAAAACTCTCGACCGCGACCCCACCCACCACCTCGATCTCACCCACACCACCAGCATGCCAAACCCCACTGACACAGCACTGACACGCGCCTGGCACGCCTCAGGTCTGCAGCCGGTCCAGCTCCGCCCGGATCCGCGCCGCCTCACCACTCCCCGTGGTCGGCAGCCGCAGCAACGGCATCCCGTACGCCGCGAAGATCGCGTTCTTGTGCCCGTCCCGGACCAGCTGCTCCGGGTTGTTCTCGTGATACTTGAACCCGTCGACCTCGATCCCGAGCTCCGGCCGGTTGCTGATCCGGTTGTAGACGACGAAGTCGACCGAGGACATGTGCTCCAGGAACGACGCCTGTTCCTCGGTGAGCTCGGCATGCCGCGGCATGCCGCTCATCAGGTTGCTCAGCATCAGCTGCGCGACCACGGTCAGATGCCGGTACGGCGGCTCGGCCACGATCTCGTGCAGCAGCGTCCAGATGATGTTCTCGGACTTCCATCGCAGGTCGTCCCGCAGCCGGTCCGCGAAGGGACGCAGGCGCTCGCTGTACTCGCGGTACAGCAGGTCGAACACCGAGACGATCTCGCTGTCGACCACGCCGTCGTCCAGCGCCTGGTAGTCGATGTAGCCGATCAGGTCCCGGATGTTCCGGGTCCTCGGCAACTCGGACTGGTTGGTCACCAGCACGAACTTGCGGACCGCCCGCGACACCGCGACGTTGACCAGGTTCCGGCCGTCGACGAACTTGACGCCGACGTGGCCGTACTTCGTCTCGTCCAGCACCGTACTCATGATCATCGCGTCCCGCTGCCGGCCCTGGTACTTGTGCACGGTGTCGGCGTCGATCGGGTCGCGGAGCTGGGTGGTGAGCTTGTCCACCTGCAGGCGGTACGGCGACGTGATCCCGATCTGCTCCGGCGCCAGCCCGGCGCACTCCCCGGCCTTCACCTGATCGAGAACGACGTCGATCTCGCGCTGGTTGAAGTTGCCCCGGCCGGTGAGCGTTCGCATGTGGTTGCCCGCGGCCGTCCGTACGACGAGCATCGGCCGCTCCCCGTGGCTCCGGGTGAACGGCACGAGTCGGCCGTCGTAGAACGCCTTGTTGCAGAAGCCGATGATCGCCGGATCGCAGCGGTAGTGCTCGCGGAGCAGGGTCCGCGGTACGTCGGCGTACACCTTCCGGATCGAGGCGAGGATGCTCTGCTCGTACGCGTAGTTCGGGTACGGCGCCGCGACTCCGAGCGCGCGCTCGTTGAAGACGGGCTCCAGCTGGTTCAGGTCGCCGACCACGATCAGGTTGCGGCAGGACGCCAGTACGGCACCCGCGGCCAGCAGATCCACCATCGACGCCTCGTCGATGATCAGGTAGTCCAGCAGGTACCCCTCCGGAAGGTTCCGGCGCAGGGAGTGGCAGGTGCTCAGCACCACCGGGTAGTCGGCCGCGAAGTCCTCGAACCCGGTCCGGTACTTGCTCGCCTCGTAGGTCTTCCGCTGCCCGGCGTACCGCTCGCCCAGCGCCGCGTGCAGCGCCTGGACCGACAGTTGCCGGTGCTCCTCCACCAGACCGTCGAAGTTGGCCTTGCTGAGCTCGGCGTCCGCGCGGGCCAGTTGTGCGGCGAGTTCCGCGAGGCGGCGTTCGTAGAAGGTCCGCTGCAGCCGCAGTACGACGTCGGCGTCGTCCGGGTCGAGCCCGCGCAGCGATCCGTACCGCAGGTACTGCCGCACCCGGCCGACGAGGCCGACCCGTCGCCCCTGCTGGACTGTGGACTCGGCCAGGTAGTCGAGGATGCGGTCGGACGAACGGCGCAGCAGCGGAAGCCGGTCGAGCTGCGCGAGGTCGCCGGGTTCGACATGCTTCTCGAAGTGCTGGAGTTCCAGCCGGTACGCATCGATCTCCTGGCGGAGGCGCGCCCGTTCGCGCTCGGCCCGCTGGAGCCGACGCAGGCGGGTGTCGACGTCCTTCAGCCGGTCTTGCGGCGGAGGCTGGGGCACCCGATCCTGGAGGTCGGCGACCCGGGCGTTGCGCTGTTGCTGTTCGGCAAAGAACGTGTCCATCAACTCCTTGCGGCCCAGCCGCGCGACGACGTGCCCGAAGCCGAGCTCGTCGAGCTTCTCGCGGACGTTGTCGACCGCCGAGTTCCCGAACGAGACGACCCCGACGGTGCCCGCACCGGTTGCGACGATGTTCGCGATGATGTTCAGGATCGTCTCGGTCTTGCCCGTCCCCGGCGGGCCTTCGATCACCGAGATCGAGCTGGTCAGCGCGTGCTCGACCGCCTCGCGCTGGCTCAGGTTGCTCCGGAACGGGTAGATCACCGGCACCGGAAGCTCCCGCGTCAGGATCGGTGCAGCGACCAGGTACCGCGTCAGCACGCTCTCGTCATGCACGAAGCTCAACGACTGGTACACCCGGCGGAGCGGATCGTCCTGCGCGAGCCGGCCGACCAGCCCTTGCCAGTACGCGAGAACGCTGCCGACCCGTGGATCGGACGTCGAGCTGCCGATAACGCGGACCTCCTGCACGGGCCGGGTGGTCCAGCGCTCGCCGCCGCTGTGGCGATACAGGATGTGCGCGACGAGGCCTTCCGCGGTGGCGAACGTGCTGGCCTCGAGGCCGTTCGCCCAGACCTCACCGTCGACCTCGAGCAGGTCCCCGACGCTCGGCACGAACCGTTCGGAGGCCGTCAGCAGCCGCACATTGTCCGGCTTGTACGGATACGTCCTCGAACCGCGGTAGGTGACCTCGACCTGCCCGTCCGCCGGCCGCAGCGCGCTGATCTCCAGCGTCTTGTCGACGAACTCGGCGCCCCTCCGCACCAGCACCGCCTCGTTGCGTGGATCGACCACGGCACCCCCCATCGGCGCCAAGCCTAGGGAGGTTGGCTACGGAGCGCGACCGGACGAGTGTCGACCGTCGGTGCCGGTCAGGCGGCCGAGGTAATCGCCAGGGAGTGGGACGAAAGTGTGGTGGGGGCTTCCGTGGGTGGGTGGGAGATTCGAGAATGGCGGCAGCGGTGCGGGTGGTCATCATCCTGAGGGGGGCCGGGTGACCAAGATTCTGGTGATTGACGACGAGCCGGACCTGATCCGGTTCGTGCGGCGGGCGCTCGAGGCGGAGGGGTATCAGGTGCTGGGGGCGACCGACGGGTTGGGGGGTCTGCGGCTGGCGCTGGAGCAGCGGCCGGCGTTGATCGTGCTGGACCTGGTGATGCCGGGGATGCACGGGGAGGCGGTGCTGTCGGCGTTGCTGGCGCAGGATCCGGGGTTCCGGGTGCTGATCCTGTCCGCGACCGCCGACGTCCATCTGCGGATCGGGTGCCTGGAGCAGGGGGCGGTGGACTTCCTGGCGAAGCCGTTCGCGATCCGGGAGCTGATCGCCCGGGTTCGCGGCCGGCTCGGCGAGGACGCGTCGCACCGGCGGAAGAACCAGTTGCGGGTCGGCGACCTGATCCTCGACCTGGAGGCCCGGCAGCTGCTTGTCGACGGGCGGCCGACGGCGCTGCCGAAGCGGGAGTTCCTGCTGCTGCGGTACCTGATGCGCAACCCGGACGTCGTCTGCTCGCGGCAGGAGCTGCTGTCCGAGGTGTGGGGCTACGACTTCGACCCTTCGACGAACGTCGTCGACGTCTGCGTCGGCCGGTTGCGGTCGAAGATCCGGCCGGAGCTGATCGTGACGGTGCGCAATGTCGGTTACCAGCTCCAGAGTGCGTGAGGCGGCGCCGCCGGTCAGCGCGCTGATCGACGTGGCGGTCGCGGCGGTCGTGGTCGGCATGCTCGGGCTGATGATCGCGCTGCCCGGTCACGAGGCCGGGCCGTTCCACCTGATGTTCCTGGCGGTCGCGATCGCGTACGCGTACCGGAGCTGGCCGGTCGTCCCGACTCTCGCGGCGACCGCGGTGATCACGCTGCTGAGCGGCTGGCTGATGGCGTCGCACGCGTCGGAGGGCCGGCTGGCGAGCGCGGAACTCGCCGAGATCCCGCTGATGCCGCTGGTCCTGCTGGTGATGATCTGGCACGTACGCCGACGCGCCGCCGCGGTCGCGGAACTGGCCGGGATGGCGGACCGGCAACTGCGGGCGGTCGAGCGGGAACGCGAGTTCTTCCGGGACGCCTCGCACGCGATCCGTACGCCGGTGACGATCGCCCGCGGGCACCTCGAACTGGCGGCCGCGGCCGACCTGGACGCCGAGGTCCGCTCGGACCTGTCGGTCGCGATGCTGCAGCTCGAACGGATGTCCGCGCTGTCCAACCGCTTGCTCGCGGTCGCCCGCCTGGACGCGGGCGACGGGCTGTCCACCCAGCCGCTCGACCTGTGCCACCTGGTCCGCGAGCTGACGGCCAACTGGTCCGCGAACCAGGACCACGTCTGGCAGGTCGACTGTGCGTTCACCGGCACGATCACCGCCGACCCGGAGTGGATCGAGATGGCCCTCGACGCGGTGGTCGAGAACGCGGTCAACTTCACCCCCGCCGGCGGCCGGATCAGCCTGCGCTGCACCCGCGAAGGCCCGTGGTGCGTCGTGGAGGTCGCCGACTCCGGACCCGGAATCGACCCGCTCGATCTGCCGCACGTGTTCGACCGGTTCTGGCACCGGATCGCACCGAACGGCCGGATGGGCACCGGTCTCGGCCTCGCGATGGCGCGGTCCGCCGCGATCGCCCACGGCGGCACCCTGACCGCGCGCAACGACCCGGCCGGCGGCGCCGTCTTCGCTCTCAGGTTGCCTGCCTAGGTGGTGTCCACTCGATGACGGCCCGGTCATCTTCCTTGCCCCGGGGCGAGGTCCGCCGTCACGCTGTCACCAGGGGAACATGCTGCGTACGTCACCGTTGCGCCGGACGCACCCCACAAGATCCGGACGCCGTACCGGTCCGGTCCACGACACCCCCTCGTCGCGGCCGGTCCCCGGGCGGCCGGTCCGACGTACGCAGCCCGCGACCCGCTACGCCGTGTGGCTGAGCAGCGCCGGTACGACGGTCGGCCAGGTGGCGCGTGGGAGACCTTGGCCGATGCCGGCGAGGGTGAGGAGCCTGGCGTTCGGGATCTCGGCGGCCAGGACCTCGCCGTTCTGGTGCGGGAAGAACGGGTCCTCGTCGCCGTGGATCACCAGGGTCTTGGCCGTGATGCCAGGCAGCCGTTCGCGCCAGCGCGGTCCGCAGTCGATGGCGGCGAACGTCGTGCCGAGATGGCTCGCGCGCTGTGCCGCCGCGGATTTGCCGGACCGGTCGAACACGCGGCCCGCCCACGTCCTCACGTCCTGCTCGTCGAAACCTTCCGAACCGGCGAGCAGCCGCGCCGAGCCGGTCATGTAGTCCACCACGCTGTCCCGGTCGGTCCAGTCCGGCGCGGCCCGACCGAACAGCTGCCCCATCACCGTCGCATCGTGGTCCTCCAGGTCGGCGTTGATCGGCCCGGGCGCGACGGCGCGGGTGGAGACCAGCGTCAGCGAGGCCACCTCATGATCGAGGGCGAGCAACTGCGCGACGAACCCTCCGACGCCCAGTCCGACGACGTGCGCCGGGCCGTCGAGCAGCCCCGCCGCGTCGGCGACCAGGTCCCGCAGGTCGTACGTCGGCGCGTCCGGGTCGACGTACGTCGAACGGCCCGTGTCGCGCAGGTCGTACCGCACGACGTACCGCCCGGTGAGCCGGGCACAAAACTCGTCGGGCCAGCTCAGCCCGATCAGCAGCACCGGCGGATCCGACGGCTCCCCGAACGTGTCCACCCACAACGCGACCCCGTTGACCTCATGCAGCATGTCCGAATCCTTTCGTCGATCCACCGACGAACGGGTCAGGCCGAAACAGACGTCAACGCAGGAGATAAGTCCCCGCGGGCCCGGCAACGGTGGCTTCCAGCCCCGACGGTCCTGTTGTAACGATCAAGCTGATCCCCAGCGCGTCCATCACGGTCGCGACGTCGGCCGGCTTCGGATGGGTCGCCTGGAAGCTCAGCAGCTCCACGGTCGGCGCCCCGGTCGTCGCCGGATGCCGGGTCGTCCCCCAGTCGATCAGGAACGGCACGATCCCGTCGTACGGCGGTGGATCGACCGCCGCGACCTGCCAGCTCAACGCCGTACCCGCCGGAGTGACCCGCCCGACGGTCCGCACCGCCCCGAAGTCCACCCCCGCCGGCCGTGCCGCCCACACCGCCTCCTCGATCGCCGCCGGCCGCACACACCACGTCACCAGCCGCGGCCGGACCAGCCGATCCACCCCGAACGGCGCCGACCCCAACGGCCGCGGATTCTCGACGTCCGGCCCCACGATCTCCAGGTACGACGCCGGCCCCAGCGCGACCAGCTGGTTCCGCGTGCCCAGCTCCACATGCCGCCCACCGTCCACCGGCCGGATCCCGGTCGCCGCCGCGAACTCCTCGACCGTCTCCCGCAGATCCGGAGTCCCGAACACCAGATGATCCAACCTCGGCTCCACCGCGGGATTCAGCACCCTTCGACCCTACCAACGGACGTCACCCGCGTGGTCCGGTCCGGTAGCCGGTCGGCGACACCCCGTACCGGCCGCGGAACCGCCGGGACAGGTGGAACTCGTCGGCGAACCCGATCCGCCGGGCGATCTCCCGGCAGGTCAGATTGGTGGCCCGTAGCAACGTCGCCGCGACCTCGAGCCGCCGATCGTTGCGGTAGGCAAGCGGTGACCTGCCGAACCGCTCCCGGAACACCCGCCGGAACCGGTCGTAGTCGAGCTCGAGCTCCGCCGCCACGGCACGCATCTCCAGCCGGCGCGCCAGGTCGTCACCGAGCAGCCGCGCCGCCCGGTCCCAGCGCGCCGTCTCGTCGTCGACAGGTGACGCCAACGCGGCCGACAGCCAAGCAGCCAGCGCAGATCTGCTGCTCGGCCCCCGCGGGCGGCGGCGGGTTGCGGAGCAACAGCGCGAGCTCGCCCGGAGTTCGGATACGCAGCCGATCCGCGGACGCATGGAACAATGGTCGCTGGAGATGAGGAGGAGACCATGACAGCAGTTCCGCTGCCGCCCGCCCATCTGCTCACCGTTGCCGAGTATGCGTCGCTCGGCGAGGACGACATCGGCCGGTCTGAGCTCATGGAGGGCAATCTTGTGATGTCGCCGGGCCCCAGCCCGGACCACAACATGGCCGCGCTGCGGATCGCACTGCAGCTGATGCCGCAACTGCCGCAGGATCTAGAGGTCATCACCGATGTGGACGTCGATCTCGAACTCGTCCCGGCCGATCAGCCAGGATTCTCCCGGCGGCCCGATGTCATCGTCGTACGGCGCTCCGCGCGCCCACGGGTCCGCGCCGAAGGCGGGCTGATCCGGGCGTCGGAGATCCTCGTCGTGATGGAGATCGTCTCCCCCGGCTCGCGCCGTACGGACAATGTGGTCAAGCGAGCCGAGTACGCCGACGCCGGCATCCCCCACTACTGGATCGTCGACCTCCAGGACCCCGTCTCCCTGCTCGCCTGCCATCTCACCGACAAGTTCGGCTACCTCGACGCCGAAGTCAGCGGCGGCACCTTCGCGGCCAGTGACCCGTTCTCCGTCAGGCTCGACCTCGAAGACCTTCGCTAGACAGCAGAACGCGCAGGTCAGCCGGAGCTGACCTGCGCGTTCTCAAGGGGTGGAGGTGGCGGGAATCGAACCCGCGTCCTTCGGCGTTGCTCCAAGACTTCTCCGGGCGCAGTCTGAATGGCGCTTTTCTCGGCCCCAGCGTTTGTACAGACATCTCGCTGACAGGCTCAGTCACTGTAAATGTCCCGTGTTAGCCCCGTGACCGGGCTAACAAAGCAAGCTCTCTAAATGAGGCCAGTGACCGGGGCGAGAGCATCCCCGGGCTGACCACCTCTTTAGGTGCTCAGGCCGTCAGGCGGCGAGAGCGAGGTCAGTGCGCTTAACGTTGGCACTTATTGGTTTCCAGAGATCGTTAACGAGATAACCCTGGATCCTCGGCCCGCTTCGCTTCGAACATACGTCCAAAGTCGAAACCGTTCACCCCCTGTTGAGTTGTCAAACTCCCACCCGTACCGCGGTGGAAGGACCACACTACCAAGTCCAACCAGCCGCCCGCACCTGACATTCCCTCAGTCGGCGGGTGCCAGGAGGAAGATCGTTGCCGCGCTCGCGACCACCACGCCGGCGAGCACGATCACCCAGGCCATGGTCACCTGGAGTAACAACGCTCCGGCGGCGGCGCCGGCGAGCATTGCGAAGATCGAGCCGAGGCGGCGGTACGGCGGGGCCGCGCGGCCGTTGCCGAGGACGCTGTCCGCGGCGAGGCCCGTGAGGGTCAGTGTGAGGACGGTCGTGGTCATGTCCTTCGGGGCCACGTGCCGTACGGTCGCGTTCTGCAGGCCGAAGCAGCCCGCCAGCGCGAGGATCAGCAGGTACGACGTCCCGCCGGAATCCCGCAGTACGCCGACCCCGACCAGCAGCCCGCACAACAGCAGTACCCCGGCCTGCGCGCCGAACGCGATCCCGAGCCAGCGCCGGGGCCGTGCCTCCAGGAACCGCGCCGCCCGGCCGCCGAGCAGCGAGCCGAGGACGAACCCCAGTACGGCGACCACCGGCGGCCCGAGCCGGAAGCCCGACCCGGGCGCCACCGCGAAGCCGAGGAACACCACGTTCCCGGTCATGTTCGCGACGAAGGTATGTCCGAGCTTCAGGTAGCTGACGGCGTCGATCAGCCCGGTCGCCGCGGTCAGGCCGAGGAACGCGCCGACCTCCCACCGCACCCCGACCGGAACGCCCATTCCAGCAGGGTAGGGCCTACTTGATCAGCCGCAGCGTGAACGGGTACCGGAACTTGCCGCCGGCCGCGGTCGCGAGGCCGCCGATGCCGGTGAGCAGGAACCAGAGGATCCCGAGGATCGGGAACAGGAACCCGAGGAACCCGTGCGTGAACCCGGTCATCACCCCGAGCAGCGCGAACGCCCCGGCCGCGGTCAGCTGGAAGTTCAGCGCCTCGACGGCGTGCCGGCGTACGGCGGGGTTCTTCTGGCCGGCCGTCGCGACGACGAGCGCCGGGCCGACGAAGAACGTCGGGTACCCGAGCCAGTGCGCGATCGTGCCCATCCCGCGGCCGTCGCCCTGGTACGTCTGCAGCGGCGCGGGCCGGGTGAAGGCGGCCGGGGCGAACGTCGGCACCGGGCGGGACACGAGGCCGTCGAACGTGCTGTTCAGCTCGGCCCGGGTCCGCGCCTTCAGGGCCTTGTCCAGCCGGAGATCGAACTCCATGTGGTCGAGGCGGCCGTCGGCGTACATCTCTTTGAGGATCTCGACGGCCCGATCCCGCTGCGCCGACGTCACCAGCAACTCTGAAGTGGACATGCCTCCACTGTGCGCGCCCGGACACCCCCACCCCATCGGGTTCAGCCCGGACCAACCCCTGACCGGACCCCAGGTCAGCCGCGGCGGCGGTCCGAGAGAGCGCGCTGGGCCTCTCGGTTGGCCTGGCGTTCGGCGAGGGCGTGGCGCTTGTCGTAGTCCTTCTTGCCGCGCCCGGTGGCCAGCTCGACCTTGGCGTAGCCGTCCTTGAAGTAGAGCGACAGCGGGATCAGCGACACCCCTTGCTGCTCGACGGCGCGGATCAGTTTCTGGACCTCGTCCTTGTGCAGCAGCAGCTTGCGCGTACGGCGGGGTTCGTGGTTCGTCCAGGTGCCGTGTTTGTACTCCGGGATGTGCATCCCCTGCAGCCACAGCTCGTTCCCGCGGACGGCGGCGAACGCGTCGACGAGGGAGGCCCGGCCCTGCCGGAGGGACTTGACCTCGGTCCCGGTCAGCACCAGCCCGGCCTCCACCACGTCATCGATGTGGTAGTCGTGTCGCGCCTTGCGGTTCTGCGCGATCGGCTTCTCCCGGCCGGACTGTTTCACCATCCGGCCAGTATCCCAGATACCTCAGAGCCACCCCATCGGATTAACCACGGTGCCGTCCTTGTAGACCATGAAGTGCAGGTGGCACCCGGTGGAGTACCCGGTGGTCCCGGACCAGGCGATGATCTCGCCACGCTTGACCCGTTCGCCGACGTGCGCCTTGTACTTCGACAGGTGGTTGTAGACCGTCGTGATCGAGTGCCCGCCGATCACCCCGTGGGAGATGAACAGCCGGTTCCCGTACCCGCCGTTGAAGTACTTGTCGGTCACCACCCCGTCGGCCGCGGCGCGGACCGGCGTACCGCAGGGTGCGCGGAAGTCGGTGCCGTCGTGCAGCTTCCAGATGTGCAGCACCGGGTGGAACCGCATGCCGTACGGCGACGTGATGTAGCTGCTGACCGGATACCCGAGACGCCCGTCGCCGGTCGGCACCGGGTCCGGCACGTTCCGCGGCTTCCGGTGCTCCTTGCGCGCCTTGGCCCGCTCGGCCGCCTCGGCGGCCGCCTTCCGGCGGGCGGCGGCGGCCTTCTCGGCCTTCGCCTGCGCGATCAGCATCTGCTGGACGCGGTTCCGCTCCTTCAGCAGCGAGTTGTACTGCGCGAGCTCGGAGTTCTTCTCCTTCTCCGCGGCCTTGAACGCGGTCAGCTTGACCGCCGCGACCGTTGCCGCCTCCGCCCGGTCGGCCGCGACCTGCTTGGTCAGGTCCGTGACCTTCTTGACCGTCGCGGCTGCCGCAATGCGAGCGGACTCGGCGTCCTTCTCCGCGGCCGCGAGCTTGACCTGCTTGCTGGCCAGCTGCGCCTGCGCGGTGTTCAGGTCGGAGATCGCGTTGCTCTGGATGCCGAACACGTTCCGCTGGACCTGCATGCCGGTCGCGATGTCGGCCGGCGCCGCGCCGCGGAGCACGATCGACAGCCCGACCAGGCCGTTCTGCTGCTGGTACGCCGACCGTACGGCGCGCCCGGCGATCGACCGCTTCTCCGCGATCTGCCGCTGACCGGCCGCCACGTCGGAGGTCGCCGTACTGAGTGCCGCCTCGGCCGCGGCGAGCTTGCCCGCGGCGACCGCGTCGGCGGCCTTCGCGGCGGCGAGCTGCCCCTGCGCGACGGCGTACCGGGCCTGCACGGCCTGGTACTTCATGACGGCTTGGTTGTACGCGGCAACGGACTTGCCGAGCTGGTCGGAGGCGTCGTCGAGATCAGCCTTGGACTGGTTGATCTGCGAGTCGAGTTGTTTCTTCTTGGCGGCTGGATCCGGCGGTCGCGCCTCCGCGGACGGAGCGTACGGGACCGCGGCCAGGACGCCGGCGGACAGGGACAGGACAAGGCAGCAAGCGGTAACCACAGTCTGCCGCCCCCGCGGTCTGGTACGTGATCGCGGGTACGGCGGGGCGGGGGTACCGGTGCTGTCGTCTCGCTTGATGCTCCCCCGCGCTGGCGGGTTCGCACCGGGGAAGTGCGGGACCACAGGTCGACCCCTTGCTCTGGATGAAGTTTTCGTGCGGTACAGGAGTTACTCGTGTGACTCCTGATACTGCACGATAGGTCACCGGGGTCAGACTTTGAGGTATTTCCGCGTTGTCAGGAATGTCGGGATGACCGCCAGCACCAGGCCGACCAGCACCATGATCAGCGTGACCTGGAAGGTCTCGGACGCGCCGACCCACTGCCAGACCCGGAACGTCGACTGCGCCTGGCGCATGACCATGAAGTACACGATCATCCACAGCGTGCCGCAGGCCAGCGCGGCGCCGATGATCGCGGCCAGCACCGCCTCGAGCAGGAACGGCAGCTGGATGTAGAAGTTGGACGCACCCACGAGCCGCATGATCCCGATCTCGCGTCTGCGCGCGTACGCCGCCAGCCGGATCGTGTTCGCGATCTGCATCAGCGCGGCGACCAGCAGTAGCGCCGCACCGGCGTACGAGCCGACCTGGAGCCAGTTCAGTGCCTTGAACAGGGGGTCGAGGTACTGCCTGAGGTCCTGGACCGTGTCCACGCCCGGGAGGCCGGAGACCGCGCTCACCAGGTTCTGGTAGCTCTGCGGGTTCTTCAGCCGGATCCGGAACGACTCCTGCATCTGGTCCTGGGTGACCGTGCTGACGATCGGCGAGTCCTTGTACAGCTTCTTGAACGACTCGAACGCCTGCGCCTTCGACTCGGTGAACACGCCGTCCGGCGCGGTGTCCGGGTTCTGCTCGATGACCTGCTGGATCCGGTTCTTCTGCTCCTGGGTCACCTCGGCGCCGGAGCAGCCGCGGCCGCCGGAGTCCTTGGTGCAGAGGAACACCGAGATCTGGATCTTGTCGTACCAGTTCCCCTTCATCAGGTTCACCTGCTCGTGGGCGAGCAGCGCGCTGCCGAACAGCGACAGCGAGACCCAGATGGTGACGACGACCGCGATCGTCATCGACATGTTCCGCCGCAGGCCGATACCCAGGTCGGAGAGGATGTAGTTCAAGCGCATCAGTCAGTCAGTCCCCTGGTCAGTGCTGGTAGCCGTAGACGCCGCGCGACTCGTCGCGGACGACATGGCCGTTCTCCAGCTCGATCACGCGCTTGCGCATCTGGTCCACGATCGACACGTCGTGGGTGGCCATCACGACCGTCGTACCGGTCCGGTTGATCCGGTCCAGCAGCTTCATGATGCCCACCGACGTACCGGGGTCGAGGTTTCCGGTCGGCTCGTCGGCGATCAGGATCATCGGCCGGTTCACGAACGCGCGGGCGATCGCCACCCGCTGCTGCTCACCGCCGGACAGCTCGTCCGGGAGCCGGTCCTCCTTGCCGTCCAGACCGACCAGCTCGAGCACCTCGGGGACCGTCTTGCGGATGTGCGACCGCGGCTTGCCGATCACCTGCAGCGCGAACGCGACGTTCTCCGCGACGGTCTTGTTCGGCAGCAGCCGGAAGTCCTGGAACACGGTTCCGATCTGCCGGCGCATCTGCGGGATCCGCCAGCTGGCGAGCCGGTTCAGGTCCTTGCCGGCCACCATGATGTGGCCCTTGGAGGTCCGGTGCTCACGGAGCACGAGGCGCAGGAACGTCGACTTGCCGGACCCGGAGGTGCCGACCAGGAAGACGAACTCGCCTTTCTCGATCTCGACGTTGACGTTCAGCAGAGCGGCCTTGGACTGGCCCTCGTACGTCTTGGAAACATTCTCGAAGCGGATCACGGGTTCATCCGGCCGTGGTCGGGAACAGGGAGCGACGCGACGGTAACCACGAAGTGCACCGTACGCCACCGGAGCGGCCGGCGATCAGTCTAGGCGTTCCACGGCGTGCCGCCGACCAGACCTGCCGCTGCGCGCACCCCCGTCCGATACCCGGTGTGTTTGAAACGGACGTTCTACGCGTCCGACTGGCGGGCGATCGTCGCGGACGCCCGGCGGACGATCGGCACCGGGCCGGCCGGCAGTACGTCGCCGATGAACGCGTAGTGCCGCAGTACGTCGGGATCGACGTCGCCCGGGCGGTGCCGGCTGTGGTCGCGGACCCAGTCGATGATGTCGCCCCAGCCCGGCGCGGCCAGCGATCCGCCGAAGTGCTGCACGGACAGCCCGGCGCACAGGTTGCCGAACGCCAGCCGGTGCGCGAGCGGCCAGCCGCGGAGCGTGCCGAGCACGAGTGAGGCGAGGAACACGTCGCCGGCGCCGGTCGGGTCGTAGGAGTGCACCGGCAGCGCCGGGACCTGCTCCTCCTCGCCGGTGGCCGAGTCGATCGCCAGTACGCCGTCCGAGCCGTTCGTCACGACCGCCAGCGGGACCCGCTCGGCGAGCTTGTGCAGCGCGGCCTTCGGGGTGTCGGTCCGGGTGTACGCCATCGCCTCGTCGGCGTTCGGCGTGAAGGCGTGGAAACCGTCCAGTACGTCGAGCACCGCCGGTGACCACTCGTCCGTCGGGTCCCAGCCGACGTCCCCGAACAGCAGCGCGCCGGACTCCCGGGCCTCGACGGTCCAGCCGGGCAGTTCCTCCGCGACCGGGACGATCGCGGAACGGGTCTTCAGCCCCGGGCCGACCAGCTTGCTCGGGTCGCCGGGCGCCTCGTGCGCGTGCGTGACCATCGCGCGGTCCCGGTTGATCGACATCGACACCGTCACCGGCGAGTGCCAGTGCCCGATCCGGCGCGAGTGCGACAGGTCGACGCCCTCCTGGTCGGCGAGCGTGCGCCAGCAGAAGTCGGCGTACACGTCGTCACCGAAGACCGCGGCCAGGCCGCTGCGCAGGCCGAGCCGGGCGGCCGCGATCGCGAAGTTCGCGACGCCGCCGGGGCAGGAGCCCATGCCTTCGGCGAAGATCTCGGTACCGGTGGTCGGGGCGGACGCCAGGCCGGTCATGACGATGTCGTAGAACACGGTGCCCTGTACGAAGACGTCGTACCCGTCCTGCTCGTCCGTCACGGTGACACTGCTCCTTGTCATCCTGGTCCGTCGATACTGGAATGCTCCTTCGTAGCATCATCGACCGTTCAAGACCATGGAATTCGGAGGACGCTGGTGACTGCTGGGGTGTGTCTGTGATTCCCACCTGGATCTCGGTCGTCGGGGTCGTGATGACCGTGCTGTCGCCGCTGCTCGCGCTCGGCGGCGTGGTGCTCGGCGCGTACCTGACCCGGAAGTCCGACCGCGAGCTCGACACCTGGCGGCACCGCGAGGAGACGATGCGGATGGTGCGCTGGGCGGTCGAGCAGATCCTCGAGGGCGAGGACGCCGGGACGGACGCCGGCGTGGTCACGCTCCGCTCACTGATGCGGTCGGAGCTGTTACAGCCGGAGGACTACGACCTGGTCGCCGCGCTGACCGCGGCCGTCGCGATCGACCGGGTCGGTGCGGACGCGTACGCTGATATTGCGGAAGCTGACATCGAGGTCGTCGAGGGAGACAGTGACCATGGCTGACAAGCGGACCGTGAAGGTCTCCCGCCAGGTGATCGAGTTGGCCCGCCTGCACGTCGAAGCGGCCCGCCGCGCCGGCCGCAAACCCGACGAGGCGGTCGCCCGAATCGCCAACGCCCACCCCGACAACGGCAACGAATCCCCTACCCCCGCGCCTGCCTGAGCGCTACCAAGGCCAGGAGCACCCCTCCGGCGAGGAAGCCCCAGGTTGGGGTGGTGTGTTGGACCAGGACGCCGGCGGTGGCTGAGCCGGCTGCGGAGCCCAGGTTGTTGGCTGTGTTGATCCAGGTGCTGGCTTCGGTGTGCTGGTGCGGTGGGGTGACCGTGTCCGCCGCCAGGTAGGCGACTACGAAGAGTGGTGCTACAGCGGCGCCTGCTACGCCCAGTACTGCTGCGAGTGGGATCAGGCCTGGCGCCACGGAGGCTGTGAGTAGACCAGCGGCCAGTACGGCGATGAGAGCGGCCAGGTGGGTCGACGGGGAGCGCGTGTGGGAGCGCCGGGCCCAGAGGATGCCTCCTACGACGCTGCCGGCTGCTATGGCTGCTTCGACGTACCCAGCGGCGCCAGGGTGGCCGGCCTGCTGCGCTACGGCGGCTACGCAGAGGTAGGCCGTGCTGATGCCGGCTGCGGTGAGCAGGATGACCAGCAGGATCCGGCGGAGCCCCGGAAGGGCCAGCGGGCCTAGTAGGTGCCTGCCAGGCGCGGGTGGCGCGGTGTAGGTGGTGACCGGGCTTGTGACCATCGCCAGGGTGCCCACGAGCATGAGAGCCGCCGAGCAGGCCAGGGCGACCGGTGCGGCGAACACCCCGATCAGGGTGCCGGCGATCAGCGGTCCGCCGAGGAACAGGCACTCCTCCGCGACCGCGTCCAGCGCGTACGCGCGTTCCTTGAGCGGCAGGCCGTCCGTCAGGAGGCGCCAGTTCGACCGCATGGACGGCCCCAGCGGCGGCGCCAGCAGCCCGGTCACACCGACCAGAACGAGCAGTACGGCGACGTGCGGCGTACCGGAGATCAGGAACAACCCGGCTGACGAGCCGGCGGCCAGGAACGGGAGGACCCGGCGCTGGCTGTAGCGGTCGACCAGGCGGGCCTTGTACGGCATCGACAACGAACTGATGCCGAAGACGGCCACCGCGGCGCCGGCCGTGGCGAACGAGCCGGTGGAGTGGCGGACGGTCATGAGCAGGGACAACGGGAGCAGGCCGTACGACAGCCGGCCGAGCAGCGCGGGCACGAACGTGCGCAGCGCCGACGGCAACAGCAGGACGTCACGGTAGCTCCCGGCACGAAGAGTGCCGGACACGAGAACGCTCCTAGGGATTCACGACGGAACGGGGGCTCAGGACGGGAGCCGCTCTCTAGTCACGAAGTGAATGCATGCCGCACAGCATACGCGAGAAATACCCCCGGAATCAGCCGTTCCGGTCGTAAGGTCGGTGTTCTGTGCGCGGGCTGTGGGACCGCGCTGAACGGAGGCGGGACATGAGCGGGATGACGCGGCGGCGGTTGCTGGGGATCGGCGCCGGGCTGTCGGCGATGGCGGTGGCGGGCTGCGGTTCGAACAGCGGACGGCCCTCCACCAGCGGCGGGTCGAAGCCGGCCCTGCAGCAGTGGTACCACCAGTACGGCGAAGCGGGCACGCAGCAGGCGGTGGAGAAGTACGCGAAGGCGTACCCGGACGCGACCGTGACGGTCCAGTGGTCGCCGGGCGACTACGACAAGAAGGCCTCGACCGCGCTCCTGACCGATCAGGGACCGGACGTCTTCGAGTACGGGAACGGCCCGACGATCGACATGATCAAGGGCAAGCAGGTCGCCGAACTCACCGACCTGCTCGGCGACGCGAAGTCCGACTTCAACCCGGCCCTGATCGAGCGCATGACGTACCAGGGCAAGCTGTACGGCATCCCGCAGGTCATCGACATGCAGCTGCTCGTGTACCGCAAGAGCATGCTCAGCGCGGCCGGCGTCCAGCCGCCGCAGACCGTCGACGAACTGCTGGCCGCGGCGAAGAAGCTCACCACCGCCAAGGTCAAGGGCCTGTTCGTCGGGAACGACGGCGGTGTCGGCGTGCTCGGCGGACCCGCGTTGTGGTCGGCCGGCCTCGACTACCTGACCGCGGACAACCAGTTCGGCTTCGACGACCCGGCCGCGTTCGAGTCGCTGCGCAAGCTGCGGGAGTTCTGGACCGCCAAGGTGCTGTTGCTGGGGGCACCGACCGACTGGTCCGACCCGGCCGCGTTCACGCAGGGCCTGACCGCGATGCAGTTCACCGGCCTGTGGACGCTGCCCGCCATCGAGAAGGCGTTGCCCGGCGACTACGGCGTGCTGCCCTGGCCGAAGCTGAACGCCACCACAGGCAAGCCGAGCGTCCCGATCGGCGCGTACGGCTCCTGTGTGAACGCGAAGTCGAAGAACGTCGACGCGGCGAAGAAGTACGTGAAGTGGCTGTGGGTCGACCAGACCGACGACCAGCTCGACTTCGCGCAGTCGTACGGCTTCCACATCCCGGCCCGGAAGAGCCTGGTCGAGAAGGCGGACAAGCTGAAATCGGGCCCGGCCGCCGACGCGGCCAAGCTGGCGACCGAGAACGGGCACGCCCAGTCCCCGATCCTGTGGTCGCCGAAGGCCGGCTCGGCCTACACCGACGCGCTGAACAAGATCATCCGCAGCGGCGCCGACCCGGCCGCCGAGATCAAGACCGTGCGGACCGTGACCGAGGCCGAGCTGAAGCGGATCGCCGGATGACGCTCGCCCTCCAGCCGCTGACCGACGACGACCGCGAGCTGATCGAGCTGGCCCGCCGTACGGTCGACGCGAACACCGACGGACCCGACGGCGTCCACACGATGGGCGCCGCGGTCCGCGGTGTCGACGGCCGGATGTACGCCGGGATCAACCTGTACCACTTCACCGGCGGCCCCTGTGCCGAGCTGGTCGCGCTCGGCCGGGCCCGCGCCGACGGCGCCCGCGAACTCACCACGATCGTGGCCGTCGGCAACGAAGGCCGCGGCGTGGTCGGCCCCTGCGGCCGCGACCGCCAGGTCTTCGTCGACTACCACCCGGCGATCCGCGTCATCCTGCCCTCCCCCGACGGCCCCGGCACGGTCCTCGCCACAGACCTCCTCCCGGGCGCCTATCGCTGGACGCCTTAGACGTTCGGAATGACGTCCTTCCCGTACGACGCCAGGGTTTGTTCCTTGGCGTCGTGCTGGAGGTACAGGGCGAACTGGTCGACGCCGAGGTCCTTCAGCTCGGACAGCCGGGACAGGTGGTTCTCGACCGGGCCGAGGATGCAGAACCGGTCCACGACCTCGTCCGGGACGAACGCGGTGTGCGTGTTCCCGGGGCGGCCGTGCTCGGCGTAGTCGTACCCCTTCCGCCCCTCGATGTAGTCGGTGAGTGCCTTGGGTACGGCGCCCGACGTACCGTAGCGGGCGACGATGTCGGCGACGTGGTTCCCGACCATGCCGCCGAACCAGCGGGTCTGTTCGCGCTGATGCTCGAGGTCGTCCCCGACGTACGCCGGCGCGGCGACGCAGAACTTGATCGCCCGCGGATCGCGGCCCGCGTGCTCCGCGGCCCGGCGTACCGCCGTGATCATCCACTCCGCGATGTCCGGATCGGCCAGCTGCAGGATGTACCCGTCACCGACCTGCCCGGTCGCCTCCAGCGCCTTCGGGCCGTACGCCGCCACCCAGACGTCGAGCGCGCCGTTGTCGACCCACGCGAACTTCAGCTGCTGCCCGCGGTACTCGACCGTTTCGCCGCGGGCCAGCGCCCGGACGACCTCCACGCACTCCTTCAGCTCGGCGATCGTGCCGGGCTTGGCGCCGAGCGTACGGAGCGCCGAGTCGCCGCGGCCGATCCCGCAGATCGTCCGGTTGCCGAACATCTCGTTCAGCGTGGCGAACTGGGACGCGATCACGGTCCAGTCCCGCGTGCCCGGGTTCGTCACCATCGGCCCGACGATCACCCGTCGCGTACTCGCCAGGATCTGGCTGTAGATCACGAACGGCTCCTGCCAGAGCAGGTGCGAGTCGAACGTCCACACGTACCCGAACCCCGCGTCCTCCGCGTGCCGGGCCAGCTGCACGACCGTGGACGCGGGCGGATCACACTGGAACACCACACCGAAGTCCACGCTCTCCCCCTACATCAGATAGGACGACAGGCCGCGCTTGAGGAACTTCCCACGTCCCTTCCGGCCCTGGTAGTTGCCGTCGGCCACGATCACCTCGCCGCGCGAGATCACCGTACCCACCCGGCCCTGGATCTCGACCCCTTCGTACGCCGAGTAGTCCATGTTCATGTGGTGCGTCGCGACCCCGATCCGCGTCGTACCGTTCGGGTCGTAGACCACCAGGTCCGCGTCGGAGCCGGGCTGGACGACACCCTTCTGCGGGTACAGCCCGAACATCCGGGCGGGCGTGGTCGCGATTGTCTCCACCCAGCGCTCCAGCGACAGCTTGCCGTCCACGACGCCCTGGAAGACCAGGTCCACGCGGTGCTCGACGCCACCGATCCCGTTCGGGATCTTGGAGAAGTCGCCGAGGCCGAGCTCCTTCTGGTCCTTCATGCAGAACGGGCAGTGGTCGGTGGACACCACCGCGAGCTCGTTGTTCCGCAGGCCCTTCCACAGGTCCCGCTGATGCGACTCGTGCTTGCTGCGCAGCGGTGTCGAACAGACCCACTTCGCGCCCTCGAACCCGGGCGCGCCGAGCTGGTCCTCGAGGGTCAGGTACAGGTACTGCGGGCAGGTCTCCGCGAACACGTTGCGGCCCTCGTGCCGCGCGGCCGCGACCTTCTCCAGCGCCTCGCTCGCGGACAGGTGCACGATGTACAGCGGGCAGTCCCGGGCGACCTCGGCGAGCGCGATCGCCCGGTTCGTCGCCTCCGCCTCGAGTGCCGCCGGACGGGTGATGCCGTGGTGGATCGGGTCGGTCTCGCCGCGCTCGATCGCCTGCTGGACCAGGACGTCGATCGCGATCCCGTTCTCCGCGTGCATCATGATCATCGCGCCGTTCTCCCGCGCGGTCTGCATCGCGCGCAGGATCTGCCCGTCGTCGGAGTAGAAGACGCCCGGGTAGGCCATGAACAGCTTGAAGCTCGTGATGCCCTCGTCCGCGACCAACTGGTCCATCGCCTTCAGGGCGTCCGCGTCGACGCCGCCGAGGATCATGTGGAACGCGTAGTCGATGTGACAGTTGCCGTCGGCCTTCGCGTGCCAGGCCGCGAGTCCGTCCTGCACCACCTCACCGGTTCGCTGTACGGCGAAGTCGATGATCGTCGTGGTTCCGCCGTACGCCGCCGCGCGGGTGCCGGTGTCGAACGTGTCGCTCGCCGCGGTACCGCCGAACGGCAGCTCCATGTGCGTGTGCGCGTCGATCCCGCCCGGGATCACGTACTTGCCGGTGGCATCGATCACCTGGTCGGCGGTGACCTGTGGGGTGAACGACGGGTCGAGGACCGCGACGATCTTCTCGCCGTCGACCAGCACGTCCGCCGTTCGGGTCCCGGTCGGGCCGACGACGGTGCCACCTTTGACGAGCAACGACATACCCTGTCTCCTTCTGTCCCCTCTACGGTTCGGTCAGGTCTCCGTACGCGTCGGGCCGGCGGTCGCGGTAGAACTGCCAGCGGTCCCGGACGGTGTCCAGCAGTCCGAGGTCCAGGTCGCGGACGATCAGTTCCGGATCGTGGTCGTGCCCGACCTCGCCGACGAACTTCCCCTCCGGGTCGACGAAGTACGACGTACCGTAGAAGTCGTTGTCGCCGAACTCGGATTCGATCCCGACCCGGTTGATCGCGCCGATGAAGTACTCGTTCGCGACCGCACTCGCGGGTTGTTCCAGCTTCCACAGGTACGCCGAGAGGCCGCGACTGGTCGCCGACGGGTTGAACACGATCTTCGCCCCGGCCAGCCCGAGCGCCCGCCACCCCTCCGGGAAGTGCCGGTCGTAGCAGATGTACACGCCGATCCGCCCGACCGCGGTGTCGAAGATCGGGTACCCGAGGTTTCCCGGGCGGAAGTAGAACTTCTCCCAGAACCCCTTCACCTGCGGAATATGGTTCTTCCGGTACTTCCCGAGGTAGGTGCCGTCGGCATCGATCACGGCGGCGGTGTTGTACAGCACGCCCGGCTGCTCCTGCTCGTACACCGGCAGCACCATCACCATGCCCAGCTCCCGCGCCAACTGGGCGAACCGCTCGGTTGTCGGGCCCGGGACGGACTCGGCGTACTCGTAGTACTCCGCGTCCTGTTTCTGACAGAAGTACGGCCCGTAGAACAGCTCCTGGAAACAGATCACCCGCGCGCCTTGGGACGCGGCCTGCCGCGCGTAGTCCTCGTGCGCCTTGATCATCGACTCCTTGTCACCTGTCCAAGAAGTCTGAACCAACGCCGCCCTGACAACCTCCGCCACAAGAACCTCCCCAAGTAGCCGAGCACTCATCCTCCATCCGCCGCCGCCCACCCGTCAACGGATGCCCGCCACCGCCGCCACCGCGCGACCGAACACGACCTCGAGCGCGCCCGCGTCAGCAACCTCCAACTGCACCTCAGGCAAGACCGAGCCGCTCGACACCTCCACGGCGGCAAGCACAGCCTCACCACTGGCCCACAACGTCAGCCGAGCCAGCCGATCCTTCCCCGCGAAGTCGATCCACAGTGAGGGATTGTCACGCCCATCAGGCGCCCGCTCCACACCAAGCTCCACCCCACGCGCCGCACACGAGTCCCGATGCCTCTCGACCCACTCGGTCGCAGACGCCAACAGATCATCCGCTGTCTCGCTCATCGGCGGACCGGGTCCCCCGGAAGCAGCGCCCGCCACCAGGGCGTGTCTATCCACCGGTCGTAGGGCCAGTCAGCACGGCCGTCCATCGTTACCCCGGGCTTCTCGATCGCGAGGTCCCACAGTCCCACATTCACCGGAGTTGATGGCTAGGCAGCGCGTCGTGGGTGAGGTGTGGGGGCGGGCGGGGGTGGTGGAGGTTCGGGGTGTGCCGCGGTACTGCTCGCGCCGCATCGTCGGGCTCCTGCGGACGGGTTGCCGAGTGGGGGTTCGACGGTGGGGAGCGGTATCGGGTGGACGGGACCGACTGGTGGGTGCGGTTGGGGGCTAGAGGCTGAGGGTGCGCGGGGGCTCGGGGAGGACTCGGCCGCCTACGGTTGCATGCGTTGGTGGGTGCCAGGTGGTGTGGAGGTGGGAGCCTGCGCCTTGGATGATGTGGAGGTCGCGGCTCAGGTGGGCGGTTAGTTGGGTTACTGCGGAGCCGGTGGCTTCGTCTTCTTCTACGTTCATGGCGGGGGCGAAGGCTCGGGCTCGGATGATGCCGTTCGGCTTGTCCTGCCAGGACCACAGGAACGAGTGGCCGGCGGTGTAGGAGGACGGGGTGGCTGACAGGACGTCCTCGGGGGTGGGGAGTTCCTGCCAGTCCCAGGTGCTGCCCCAGGTGGTGTCGGCTCGTACGGCGAAGAGGTCGCCGGAGCGGGTGACCGGGATGAGGCCGGCGGGGACGTGGAGGGTTTCGACCGGGTGGCCGTGGGTGTGGAGGTAGGCGGCGGCGCCGACGGTGGGGTGGCCCGCGAAGGGCATTTCCCCGGTAGCGGAGTAGATACGGAGCGTGCCGGTGGCGGCCTCGTCGACGTACACGGTCTCGCTGTAGCCGAGGGCCGCGGCGACCGCCTGGCGGTCGGGCTCGGGGACGTGCGAGCCGTCGACGATGCCCAGGGGGTTGCCGAATCGGCCGTCGGGGTCGGTGAAGACCCGGACGACCTCGACGTGCAGGTTCGTCAACCGAAGATCGGCTACAGAACGGCGATCGCGGCAACGACGGCGATCAGGATCACCGCGGCACCGACGATGGCCAGCACGCGGCCGTTGATCTTGGGTTCGGTCTTGGCCTCGGTCTGGCCCTCGTTGACGAAGGCGCGGAACATCTGGGTGCTCGCGCCCGGGTCCTGCTCGTTCTCCACGTTCTGCGGGACGTTCTGGTCAGCCATGGCCCAAGACCCTACCTGCCGCGGGTGTGCGGTCAGCAGCCCGCCCACCCAGACCTCACACAGACCTGATGTACCATTTGGTACATGCGCTTCGATCACTCCACCACGATCCAGGCCGCGCCCGAGCGGGTCTGGGAGGTCTTCAGCGACGTCGAGCGGTGGCCCGACTGGACCCCGACCGTCGAGTCCGTCGAGCGGCTGGACGCGGGCCGGATCCACCTCGGCGCCCGGACCCGGATCCGCCAGCCCAAACTGGCGGTGGCGGTCTGGGAGGTCACCGAGTTCAAGGACGGCGAGTACTTCGAGTGGGTCGCGAAGGCTCCCGGGATGCGGACCACCGGCGGCCATCGGGTGATCAGTACGCCCGATGGCACGGTTGCGACCGCGACGATCGTCCAGGAGGGTCCGCTCGCCTGGCTGTTCGGCCGGCTGTACGCCCGGCTCACCCAGAGCTACATCGAGACCGAGACTGCGAAGCTCAAGGAGATCAGTGAGTCGGCAGACGCTGCTGGCTGAGGCCGTCGAGCACTTCGCGAAGAACGGGATCGGGGACGCGAGCCTGCGGACGATCGCGTCCTCGATCGGTACCAGTCACCGGATGCTGATCTACCACTTCGGCTCCCGCGAGGGTCTGCTGGCCGAGGTGGTCCGCACCGTGGAGCAGCAGCAACGCGATCTGCTCGCCGACCTGTCGGACCTGCCGATTGAGGAGCAGGCGGAGCAGTTCTGGCGCCGGGTGACCGAGGCGGCGCTGATCTACGGCCCGCTGTTCTTCGAGTTGAGCGCGCACGCGATGCAGGACCTCCCGCACACCGAGCCGCTCAAGGCGGACCTGATCAACGTCTGGCTGCCACCGTTGACGGAGCTGTGCGTCCGCGCCGGCCTCCCCGCCGCCGAGGCCCCGACGTACGCGCGGCTCGGTCTGGCGGCGTCCCGCGGGCTGCTGTTCGACCTGCTGCTGACGGGTGACCGTGCGAGCGTCGACGAGGCGTCCGCACTGCTCAACCGGCTGTTCACGCTCCAGGTTCGGTAGGTACCTCGACCCGGCCCGCGACGATCGGCAGCCGCGAGTCCCGCAGTACGGCGACGAACGCGAACGGCCGGTCGAACGCGACCTCGAGCCGCCGCTGCCGGCCGGTCACCATCGCGGCCCGCGTCATCGCCATCGCGGTCACCGCCGCCGCTTCGAAGCCGGTCGCGAAGAACCGCGCGAGTACCCGCTGCTGCGCCTGGTCGATGCGCAGCGGCGTCGGGCTGAGCGCGCTGAAATGACCGTGAGCGCCCGGATCCGACGACACGGTCGTCAGCCCGAAGATCTCCCGCGACTCCATCAGATCGTGCCGTACGTCGATGCCGAACGCCGGCAACGAGACCTGCACCTGCTGCCGCGCCGCCGTCGTCTCCCCGATCCGTACCCCCGGCGCAGCCTCCCAGCCGACATCACCCTGGTCGATCAGCTCGGCGCCGGACAGCCCGCCGTCGGGGTCGGCGGCGGCGTCCAGCAGACCGGCGAGTACGTCGGATTGTGCCGTCTCCGGCTGGCCGATCCCCAGGAGTACGTCGACGTCCGCGTCACCCGCGACCGTGACGACCGTGAGCCACGCGGCCGACGGATGCTCGTACCGGCGGACGGTGTCGAGATCCGTCGTGGAGCGTTCCAACCACTTCCACGAGCCCGCCCACGGGCCGTCCGGCACGCGCCGGACCTGCTCGGTGAACGGGCGGACCCACTTGGTCCGCAGCAGGATCGCCGATGCCAGCAGGAGTTCGACCCCGCCGTTCAGATCGACCGGCATCTCGCGGATCAGGTCGTCGGTGTGGTCGGCCGCCCAGGCGTCCACCTTCGGCTTGTCGACGGCGGGTTTGCCGGTCAGCAGGCCGACCAGCGGCGCCGGCACCACGCTGTCGAACGTCTCCGCCAGCTTCAGCTGCTCGTCCACCCACACACCGAGCGCGGCGTGCAGGTCGGACGACCGCTCGATCGCCTCGATCAGCCGGATCGCGTCCGTCGGACCGGACGACGGATCCACCCCGGCGGCCGCCGCGAGCTCCGTACGCCCCGGCTCGTCCGCCCCGGTCGCCAGCATCGCGATCAGCGGCCACACCCCGAGCCCGGCGATCACCGTGTTCTCGGCGGGCAACGCCCGCGCCCAGCGGCCGGTGAGCTCGTTGACTGCACGCACCACGTCGGCATCCATACCGTCCACCCTGCCACGCCCGGACGCCCAGGCCATCACAATCGCGCCTCGAACCATCCCCTGAGCGTCCCGCGGTCCGTGCGCGGCCGATTGTGATGGCCTGGCGGTCCCCTACGAGTGATTCACCCAGCCGGCGACGACGGGTACGCCGGTCGGCCGGTGCACGGCCACGAAGCCGAACGGCCGTTCCAGGTTCACGTAGAGCGCCTTCGCGTCGAACGTCGGTGCCGCCCCGGCCGCCATCGCCATCGCCGACACGGCCGCCGCCTCGAACCCGGTCGCGGAGAACCGCGCCATCACCACCTGTCGCGCCTGGTCGATGGCCAGCGGCCGCGGACTCAACCCGGGAAAGTGCCCGCGCGTCTTGTCGGACGCCGCGGTCAACCCGAACACGGCCGGATGCTCCAGCAGGTCGTGCTCCGCGTCGATCTCGAAGTACGGCATCGAAAGGATCACCGTCGACCGCACCGCGTCGATCACCTCCACCCCGGGCGCGGACCGCTCCGCCGCAAGCACCTCGGCACCAGGCATGCCCTCGTCGTCCAGCGTCAGCGCCGCACCCAGCACCGCCGCGCGCCCACCGTCCCCGACCACCAGCCGTACGTCGAACTCCCCGGCGCCGCGCACCGTGACCACGGTCAGCGGACCCGCCGCGCTGTCGTGCACACGCAAGCTGTCGAGGTCGTCGTCGGCCCGGCTCAACCAGCGCCGATCGTCGCGCGGGTACTCGTTGAACGGCAGCTCCCAGTCGGTCTTCAACGCCAACGCCGACGCCAGCACCAGCAGTACGTCGGGTGTCACCTGGACCGGCATGTGCTGCAACAGCCCGTCCGTCCGCTCGACCACCCACGCGTCGAGCGCGGCCTGATCGGTCAGCGTCCCACGGACGTCGGGCGGCAGGAATCGGTCGACACCCGCCTGCAGTTCGACGTCCGACCGCGTCCACAGCCCGAGCGCCATCCGCAGCCCGGCCGCCTCGAGCAGACCGCCGTACCGCTCGCCGGCTGCCTCCGCCAGCTCGGTGTGGGCCGGTTCGTCCGCGACCTCGGCGAGGATCGCGAGCAGCGGCTGTACGCCGAGCCCGGAGATCACAGTGCTGCCCTCGCCGGGCAGTTCGGCGATCCAGCGCGCGGTCAGTCGGCCGATCTGCTGAGCATCCACTCACCCATCCTCGCGCATCAACCCACAGGCACCGAGCGGTCCGGCTCGGCCTCCGCCTTCCGCGGCGCGCGCCGGCGGACGATCGTGCATGCCATCCCGCCGATCACCAGCACCGCCGCGATCGCCTGCTGCGGCCCGACCGCCTCGCCGCGCAGTACCCAGGCCGCGGACATCCCGACGACCGGCACGAGCAGCGAGAACGGCGCGACCGTGCTCGCGTCGTACTGCCGCAACAGGTAGCCCCAGACGCCGAACCCGAACAGCGTCGCCGCGAACGCGAGGTACGCGATCGCCCCGATCCCGCTCAGCCGGATCCCCCGCAGCGCGGCCACGTCGGCGTGCGCACCTTCGGTGAGCAGCGAGAGCAGCAGCAGCGGTACGACGGCCACCGCGCTGACCCACACCATGAAGCGCAGCGTGTCCGGCGGCTTCGCGTACCGGGTGATCGTGTTCGACACGCCCCAGAAGCCGGCGGCGACGATCACCAGCGCGATCGCTCCGACCGGCGCCGACAGCTTCTTGTCCAGCACGATCAGCGCGATCCCGGCGCACGCGATCACAATGCCGGCGAGCTGCGCCGGCCGCGGGCGTTCGCGCAGTACGGCGATCGCGAACAGCACCGTGAAGATCACCTGGCTCTGCAGGACCAGCGACGACAGCCCGGCCGGTACGCCGTGATCCATCGCGATGAACAGCAACCCGAACTTCGCGACGCCGAGCGCCAGCCCGACGCCGACGACGTACCGCCACGGGACCTGCGGCTTGCCGAGCAGGAAGATCGCCGGTACGGCGGCGAAGAAGAACCGCAGCGCGGACAGCAGCAGCGGCGGAATGCCCTCCAGGCCGACGTCGATGACGACGAAGTTGACGCCCCAGACAACGACGACGGCGAGTGCGAGGAGCAGGTCACGAGGCTTCATACGGTCAAGTGTCGGCGGGAGTACACTTAAGGACCAGCACCGATTGCTACCGCCATCAATGTAGGAGTGCTACATGATCGATCTCGGCCGGTTGCGCGCGCTGCACGCCGTCGCGCAGTACGGATCGGTCAACCGCGCGGCCGAGGTGCTCGGGTACACGCCGTCCGCGGTGTCGCAGCAGCTCGCGAAACTGGAGCGGGAGACGCGGACCACGCTGGTCGAGCGGCAGGGGCGCGGGATCGTGCTGACCGACGCGGCGCGGCAGCTGGCGGCGACGGCATCGCGGATCCTCGAGCTGGTCGAGGACGCGGAGCTGACGCTGGAGGAGCAGCGCGGGCAGGCGATCGGGACGCTCGGCATCGCCGCCTTCCCGACCGCGGCACGCGGGCTGCTGCCGCCGGCGCTGGCGCGGCTGATCCACGATCATCCCGGGCTGGACGTCCGGGTCCTGGAGACCGATCCGTTCGAGGGCGTCGCGGCCGTCAATCGCGGCGAGCTCGACATCGCGATCGTCCACGACTGGCACAACACCCCGCTCGGGCTGCCCGACGGCCTGTCGCGGGTGAAGCTCGGTGCGGACCCGGCCGACGTACTCGTGCCGGCCTCGCATCGGCTGGCCGGCAAGGAGTTCGTCCGGGCCGAGGACCTGGTCGGCGAGAGGTGGATCTGCCAGCCGGCCGGGTCGATCTGCCACGAGTGGCTGATCCGGACGATGCGCCGCGCGGGCGTCGAGCCGCAGGTCGCGTTCTCGGTCGCGGAGTACCAGACCCAGCTCGCGATGCTCGCCCGCGGGCTCGGCATCGGCCTGCTCCCCCGGCTCGGCCGCGGCCCGGTCCCGGACGGCGTGGTCGTCGTACCGCTGCACCCCGCGCCGAGCCGCCGGCTGTACGCCGTCTGGAGGACCACCACGTCCCGGCGCCCCGCGATCACGGTCACGCTGGCGACCTTGAAAGCCGCCTGGCCGGACCGCGACACGGCGTGAACCGTTGACAACGCTCCGCGATAGCCCGTAGGTTCGCGTGAACTGTTAGGAAACCTTCCTAATGATCCTCCCCGACGCCCCCTCGGAGGAAGTTCATGATCCACGGGTTACTCGCCGGCGTACTGCTGGCCGCTTCCACTGTCCTGCCCACCCACGCCGCCGCCGTCGGCACCTCGGCCGAGCTCAAGGCCGCGCTCGCGAACGCCAAGCCCGGCGACACCATCGAGCTTGCCGACGGCACCTACACCGGAAACTTCAAGACAACGGTCTCCGGGAACTCCGGAAACCCGATCACGCTCACCGGATCCGCCAAGGCGGTGCTGAAGGCGGGCGGCGGCTACGGCCTGCACCTGAACGGCGCGTCGTACTGGAACGTCCGCGGTATCACGGTCACCGGCGGCCAGAAAGGGATCATGGTCGACAGCGCCACCCACGTCACCATCGACGGCGTGACCGTGCACGGCCTCGACATGGAGGGCGTGCACTTCCGGAACAGCTCGACGTACGGCGTGATCAAGAACTCGCGCATCTACGACACCGGCAACGACGGCCGCGGGATGGGCGAGGGCGTGTACGTCGGCAGCGCCGGCGGTACGTCGGACCGGTCCGACCACGTGCAGATCGTCGGCAATACGATCGGCCCGGACGTCGGCGGCGAGGCGGTCGACCTGAAGGAGGGCACGACCGGCGGGCTCGTGTCCGGGAACAGCTTCGACGGCAAGGGCCTGACCGGCGCGAACTTCGACGACAGCTGGGTCGATGTCAAGGGTAACGACTACGTGATCGAGAACAACACCGGCAAGAACACCACGAACAACGGGTACGAGACGCACACCCAGCAGTCCGGCTGGGGTTGCGGGACGGTGTTCCGCGGCAACAGGTCCGACCTCACCGGCGCGACCGGCAGCGGCCGGTACGCGTTCAACATCACCAACTACAACGCCTCCAGCTGCAAAGTGACGGTGGCCCGCAGCAACACGATGACGGGCGGGAAGGCGCTGACCAACCCGGGCATCCCGGTCAGCTGACGAAGACTCCCCGGCCGTCCTGCCCGGCGGCCGGGGACCGGTCCGGCTGACCCGCCCCGGCAGCCGGGCCGTTCGCCTTCCGGCAGGCCGGCTGCGCGACCGGTGCGTCGACGATCCGGCGGAGCTTGCTCTCGGTCTCGTCGTCGAACGCCGTGTACACGGTCGCCCGCAGCGGCCCGAGCTGGGACAGCCAGAGGTTCACCGGGTCGATCCGGAGCAGCCCGAACCCGTCGACCTCCAGCGTCTTCATCCGGGTGCTCGGCGCGGCCACGTCGTACCGCTCCCAGAGCTCGGCGAAGTACGGCGAACTGGTCAGCAGGCCCTCGATCAGGTCCTGCCAGAGCGCCTCGCCGACGTGTTCGGCCGACGCCGAGCGGAACGACGCGACCATGTGGTGCTTGGTCGTCTCGGCGTCGACGAAGTTGCACTTCCAGGCGTCCGACACGAAGTTCAGCCAGAGCATGTTCCGCTCCTCGACCGGCACCTGCTCGAGGTCGATGACGACCCGGCAGTACGCCTCGTTGAAGGCGAGGATGTCGTACCGCTCGTTCAGCACCAGCGCCGGGTACGGCGAGACCGCGTCGAGCGTCTTGCGTACCGACGGGGGCAGCGCCGAGCACGCGCCCTGTGTCGGCCCGAACTGCAGGCCGGCCAGCCGGTACAGGTGATTGCGCTCCTGGCGGTCGAACCGGAGCGCGGTCGCGATCGCGTCCAGCACCTGCGCGGAGACGTTGATGTCGCGGCCCTGCTCCAGCCAGGTGTACCAGGTGACGCCGACACCGGCGAGCAGCGCGACCTCCTCGCGCCGGAGTCCCGGCGTACGGCGGCGGCCGCCCGGCGCGAAGCCGACCTCGTCCGGCCGGATGCGCTCCCGGCGGCTGCGCAGGAACACCCCGAGCTCGCGACGCTGGGCTGTTGCCGTTGTGTCGGTGGCGGCTGTCATGCTTCCATCATGGACACACGCACAGCCGGGTGCCAGGTGCTGCGAGTAATAGGATAACCAGGCTCTCACCACCAGGCTCGGTGTGCGCTCAGGCTGGACGCATGACAGACCAGCTCCAAGCCACCACTGTCCCGGTCGGCGCCCGGTCACGGGCCGCCACGGGGCTTGGGCCGATGGCCCTCAGCAGCCTGCTCTTCGGCGCCCTGTTGCCGGCGCTCTCCTTCTTCATGATCAACGTCTCGCTCCCGGCCATCGCGAAGGACCTCCGCGCGGACGCCGGGCAACTCCAGCTCGTGGTCGGCGGCTACGGCATCGCGGTGGCGACGCTGCTGGTCGTCGGCGGCCGGCTCGGCGACAGCTTCGGCCGCCGCCGGCTGTTCCTGATCGGGCTCGCGGGCTTCACCGTGACGGCCCTGATCTGCGCGATCGCCCCGACGATCGGCGTCCTGCTCGCGGCCCGGATCGTCCAGGGCATCTCCGGCGCCGCCGTCACGCCGCAGGTGCTCGCGTCGATCACCAGCCTGCTGTCCGGCGAACACCGGGCTCGCGCGATGGCCTGGTTCGGTGTCGCCAACGGCATCGCGGCCGCGCTCGGACAGATCCTCGGCGGCGTCTTGATCGAGGCGAACCTGTTCGGGCTCGGCTGGCGCGCGGTGTTCCTGATCTTCGTACCGGTCGGCATCATCGCCATCATCGCGGCTTCACGCGTAGTACCAGAGAGCAAAGCGGACCAGGTGCATCGCGTTGACCTCGTGGGCGCCGTACTGCTGGCCATCACGCTCGTGCTGTTGCTGCTGCCGCTCACGGAAGGCAGGCCGCTCGGCTGGCCGCTGTGGACGTGGCTGAGCCTGGCTGCCGTCGTACCGGCGACAGCGGGCCTTGCGTTGCACCAGCGTCGGGCAGAGCGGTCAGGGCACTCGCCGTTGATCCCGCCGACCGTACTGCGGTTGCGTGCGATGCGGACGGGTCTGCTGCTGGCGGTCGGGTTCTTCACGACGTTCGGCGGCTTCATGTTCTGTTTCGCACTTGCCACGCAGGGCGAGGCGCACATGACTCCGCTGGAAGGCGGCCTGAGCCTGCTGCCGCTGGCAGTCGGCTTCCTGATCACGTCGGTCTACGGCCCGCAGTTGCAGCAGCGGTACGGCGCGGGCCTCATTCTTCGCGGCTGGATCATCCAGGCCGTCGGCTACGCCCTGCTGGCGGTCGTAGCCCTGACTCTGTGGCCCCACGTCAACCCGCTCACCATCGGTGCACCGCTACTGGTCGCCGGTGTCGGCTCAGGACTCGTCATGGTGCCGCTGATCGGCGTAGTGGTCGGCCAGGTCCCGCCGACGCAGGCAGGCATGGGCAGCGGCATCCTGCTCACCACCCAGCAGACCTGCCTCGCGCTAGGAGCAGCCACGGTCGGTACGGCGTACCTGTCGATGGCCGGCACCAGCTGGGGCCAAGGCGGTGCACTGGCCGCCGTAGGACTCGCGATCATGGTCATCTCGTTGCTGATGACGCCGGTCACGCACCAGCTGCGGTCCAGTGGGAAGGGCGCGTAACAGCGCTCGGGAGCTTGGTGGTGTGGTCGCCGAGCGCGGCGTTGACCTGGGACTGGGTGAGGAAGAGTGCACCCGTCAGGTCGGCGCCGCGCAGGTCTGTGTCGCGGAGGTCCGCGCCGATCAGGTCTGCCTGGCGGAGGTCGGCCTGGCGGAGGTCGGCGCCGATCAGGTAGGCGCCGCGGAGGTTCGCCTTCGAGAGGTCGGCACCGCGCAGCCGCGCACCGATCAGGTCGGCGCCGCGGCGCTCCTTCTTCTTCGGCTGCTTGCCGCGGACGGCCCGGCTGGTCGCCAGCAGGATCTCGTTGACGGCGGCCCGCTCGGCGACCACGTCGACATCGGCGAGGTTCGGCGTACGGCTGACGCGTTCTACCCGGTCGATCGCGGGTTGCGCGGCGGCGTTGTGTTCAAGGGCTTCCGTCAGGTACCAGAGCAGCTCGTGCAACTGGCGCAGGATCGGGAGCGCAGCGAACATCTCCGGCCCGCGCCTCGACAACTCCTGGCCGGCGCCGAAGCAGTCGTACACCGTGCAGCCTGGGAAACCTTCGTCCCGGAGCCGGCTGTGGATCGTGCAGCGGTGGTCGTCGCTCAGGTTCGGGCAGGGCTCACCCGCGGGTTTGTCGATCGCGAAGTCCGCCGATTTCGCGAACGTCAGTACGACGCAGCAGAGGCCGACGCACCTGCTGCAGTCGGCCTGCAGGTCAGTTCTGGTCGGCAACCGTCTGGCCGGTCCGGCGCCAGCGGATGCCGGCCTCGATGAACTCGTCGATCTCACCGTCGAAGACCCCGGAGGTGTTCCCGGACTCGTACTGCGTCCGCAGGTCCTTCACCATCTGGTACGGGTGCAGGACGTACGACCGCATCTGGTCGCCCCACGAACCGGCCACGTCACCGCGCAGCGCGTCCAGCTGGGCCCGCTCCTCGGCCTTCTTCAGCGCGAGCAGCTTCGCCTTCAGGATGACCATCGCACTGGCCTTGTTCTGCAGCTGGGACTTCTCGTTCTGGCAGGAGACCACCGTGCCGGTCGGGAGGTGCGTGATCCGGACCGCGGAGTCGGTGGTGTTGACGCTCTGCCCACCCGGACCGGACGACCGGTAGACGTCGATCCGCAGCTCCTCTTCCGGTACGTCGATCTCGTCGGTCTGCTCGAGCACCGGCACCACCTCGACGGCGGCGAACGACGTCTGCCGGCGGCCCTGGTTGTCGAACGGCGAGATCCGCACCAGCCGGTGGGTGCCCGACTCGACGGACAGCGTGCCGTACGCGTACGGCGCCTTGACCGCGAACGTCGTCGACTTGAGCCCGGCCTCTTCGGCGTACGACGTGTCGTAGACCTCGGTCGGGTACCCGTGCCGCTCGGCGTAGCGCAGGTACATCCGCTGCAGCATCTCGGCGAAGTCGGCCGCGTCCACACCGCCCGCGCCGGAGCGGATCGTCACCAGCGCCTCGCGCTCGTCGTACTCGCCGGACAGCAGCGTGCGGACCTCGAGCGACTGGATCGCCTTGGCGACCGAGCCCAGCTCCTTCTCCGCCTCGGCCAGGCTGTCGGCGTCGTTCTCCTCGCGGCCCAGCTCGACCAGCACGCCGAGGTCGTCCAGCCGGCCGCGCAACCCGCTGACCCGCTCGACGTCGGCCTGCAGGCTGGACAGCCGCGACGTCACCTTCTGCGCGTTCGCCTGGTCGTCCCAGAGGTCGGGCGCAGCGACCTGCTCGCCGAGGTCGGCGATCTCCTTGCGCAGCGCAGGGAGATCGAGCACTTTCTCGATCGAGGTCATCGTCGCGTCGAGCTGCTTCAGCTCCGCGTCAAAATCCAGTCCAGCCACAACCAAGCAGCTTAGCTCAGCCGAGACCGCGACGAAGAACGGCGAAGACCTCGGCGACCGCCCGCTCCAGTTCGCGCTGTGCCCGCGCGAGTTCCGTCGGTGACGCGGCGTCGGGGAGGACAGCCATCAGCTTCTCCTCCAGCACCTTCTGCGCGGCGGCGTACAGAGCCGCGGTCAGCCGGTTCTTCAGGTGATCCGGCGACCGTTCGTCGAGCGCCTCGGCGAGCGACCTCTCCAGCTCCTCGGCGGTGAGCCGCCGCCGCGCGAGCAGCGCCGGACTGCCCTCGATCGTGTGCACGAACTGCTTCCAGGTGGCCAGATGCCCGACCTCCAGCCGCGCCCGCGTCTCCTGCACGTACTGCGTTTCCAGCACGTCGACCGGATCCGCGCCCGCCGGCGCCTCGCGGACCGCCTTCGCCGGACCACGCCACCATCCGGCCTCATCGAAGAACAGATCCTCCTTGGCCGGGAAGTGGTTGAACACCGTCTGTACGGCGACGTCCGCGGCCCGCGCCACCTCCGCCACCGTGACCGCGTCGAAGCCGCGCTCGAGGAAGAGACCGGTGGCCACGTCCGAGATGGCCTGCCGTGTCTGCTGCTTCTTGCGTTCCCGCCGCCCGAGCTCCATTGCGCCCACTGTAGTGGATCTGTTTTACTGAATCCATTGTTGTAGTCACTACACCTTTGGAGCACATCCAATGACGATTCTCGTCACCGGCGGCCGCGGCGCCATCGCCCGCGCCGTCACCGCCTCGCTGACCGAGGCCGGCCAGGACGTCCGCGTCGCCAGCCGTGAACCTGCCGCCGTGCCGTCCGCCGTCGCGTACGACGCCGCCGACCCGGCGCCCGCCCTCGACGGCATCAGCCAGGTCTTCCTGTACTCCGACCCGTCGACGGCGCCCGCCTTCGTGGCCGCGGCCGAGGCTGCCGGCGTGAAGCAGGTCGTCCTGCTCTCGTCGCTGTCGTCGCTCGGCGGCCCCGAGGATCCGCACGCGAAGACCGAGCAGGTGATCGCCTCCGGTTCGTACGCGACCACCCGCCTGCAGCCCGGCGCGTTCATGAGCAACGCGAAGTACTGGGCGTACCAGGTCCGCGCGACCGGCCAGATCCGGCTGCCGTACCTGGACGCCGAGGAAGCTCCGATCCACGAGCGCGACATCGCCGACGCCGCGGTCCGGGTGCTGCTCGACGGTCCGGGCACCGCGCACGACGGCCGTGGGTACCCGATGACCGGCCCGGAGTCGATGACGCGCCGGCACCAGATCGGGCTCGTCACGACGGTGACCGGCGTACCGATCGAGGCCGTCGACCTCACCCCGGACGAGGCCCGCGCCGAGATGGGCATGCGCGACGAGGGCCAACGCGAAACGCTGCTGGCCTACTGGGCCTCGCGCGTCGGCACGCCGGCCACCATCGAGCCCGGCGTCGAACTCCTCACCGGCCACACCGCCCGGTCCTTCACCACCTGGCTCGACGACAACCCTGGCCTGTTCAACGGATAGGGACGATCGCGGCCGACTCCGAGGCGACGTCGGCCGAGCCCGGGAAGCCCGGCGGGCGGAACGGGAGCTTCGTGGTGGACGTGAGCCGGACCGTCACCGTCGTACCCTCGACGTCCACCGACCAGTCGAGGTTGCCGAACCTGTTGCTCGCGGCAACATCGTCGAGATAGGCCGCGGTCAGCCGGCGGGCCTGGTCCGGGTCGATCGCGGCGTTCCCACCCGCACCCGGCTGCGCGTAGACCGCGGCCAGCCCGTTCGCGGCGGCGAGTACGGCGCCGTCGGCGGTGGCGTCCAGGTCGCGGCGGACCAGGAACGCCTTGGAGATGTCGGTGACCACGACGACCATCAGCAGGATCACCACGGCGAACCCGACGATCAGCATCGTCATCTGCCCGTCCTCGCCGCGCTTGCGGCGGGTCATCCGTCGCCCTTGGCTTCGCGGTAGTCGCCGAACGCCTCGGTGTGCGAGGCACTGATCCGGATCGCCGGCGGCTCACCGCCGAGCGCGTCCGGGATCAGCGGCAGCCGGACCTTGGTCTGCAGCGTGACGGTCACGGTCGACCCCGGCTGCAGACAGGCCGGGTCGCAGCTGATCCGGAGCTCGTCCGCGGACAGTTCCATGCCCTGATCCCGCATCGCCAGCTGCGCGGCCGCGAACGCGCGCGCCCGCGCCTGGTCCTCGGACATCCCGTCCGGCACGATCACGAACGCCCGCCCGGCCGCCCGGGTCGCCGCGGTCGCGCCGTACGACGCCCGCTGGACGTCGAACACGCCGAGCATCATGTAGACCAGCGGCACCATCAGCAGGATCGCCAGCCAGGAGAACTCGACCACGGCGCTGCCCCGCTCGTCGCGCCTGCGGCGGTTCACTCGCCGGTCTCCTTCACCGCATGTCCCTGGACGGTGAACGAGATCCCGGGTCCCCACAGCCCGAGCGGCGGCATGTGGGCCCGCACCGACACCACGACGCCGGGCTGCCCGTCGATGTCGGTCGCGTCGCCCGACACCGAGTCGATCAGGTTGTCCGTCACGACGCCGTTGATCAGCTCCCGGGTACGCGTCGCGCCGTCGGCCGGTGCCCGGTTCAGCACGGCCGCGTAGTGCGCGCCCTCGGAGGCGGCAGCGGTCACGGTGTTGCGGACGTACAGGAACAGGCCGACCTGGAGGATGCCGAGGAACAACGGCACCAGGATCGTCGACACCAGCACGAAGTCGACGACGGCCGATCCCCGCTGGCCGCGGGTTCGCGGCATCACCTCGCTAGTTGTTGTTGGCAACCGACGACAGCGCCGCCTGGAGCATCTCGGCGAGTTGCTTGCCGGCCAGCTTCCAGATCGCGACGACCAGGCCGGCCGTCATCACGGTGATCAGCACCCAGCCGGGGACGTCGCCGCGTTCGGTCCGTGCCGGACGCGGCCTCAGGGCCAGCGTCAGGAACAGCCTCGTCAGGTACAGGGACATGACCTCTCCTCAGTTCATCCGGCGATCAGCCGGATTCCGACAGCGCCCGGGTAGAAGGCGAATGCGATGGTCACCGGCAGGACCAGGAAGATCACCGGGACCATCATGGCGACCTCGCGCCGCGCGCCGGACTCGATCAGCTCGCGGCGCCCGGCTTCCCGGATGTCACCGGCCTGCGCCCGCAGTACGTCGGCCAGCGGGGTGCCGCGCTCGAGCGCCACCGCCAGCCCGTCCGCGAAGCGCGACAGCGCCAGCAACCCGGTCCGGTCCGCGAGCGCGTCGAGCGCGCGGACCAGGGACTCTCCCGCCCTGGTCTCCGCCAGGACGCGTTTCAGTTCGTTCGCCAGCTCGCCGCGGGACGCCCGCGCGACCCGGTCGAGGGCGGCGGCAGGCCCTTCACCGGCGGCGACCGACAACGCCAGCAGCTCGGCCACCGTCGGCAGCTCCGCCAGCAGCCGCCGCTCCCGCCGCCGTACCTGGGTCGTCAGGTACGTGTCGCGCCCGAGCACCGCGGTGATCCCGAGCACCAGGCAGAACACCAGCAGCGCGACCGGATCGCCGAGACCGATCGCGACCGCGACGATCGAGATCACCAGCCCGGCCCCGAACGCGATCGCGCCCCAGAGCAGCTGCTCGATCCGGAACTCCTCGACCGTCCGCTCCAGACCGGCCCGCTCCAGCCGCCGGCGGATCGTGTTCGCGCCGCCGAGGATCCGCTCCAGCCGAAGTGCGGCGGACCGCAGCGACGGACCGAACAGCCGCAGGATCGCGTAGAACGGCGACCGCGAGTCGACCACGCCGACGAACACGTCGGGCGCCCCGAGGTCCCGCAGGTACGGCGAGATCCGCTCGTCCACGGTGGGTTTCCGCAGGAACGGCAACCGCAGTACGACGATCAGCAGCCCGGCGCCGAGCACCGCGCCGAGGAAGCCGCCGAGCAGGAACGGGTTCATCGCAGCACCCGCTCGGGCTCGGGCAGCCGACCGATCCGCAGCATCACCCGGTACGCGATCACGCAGACGGCGGCGCCGACCGCGATGATCGCGGCGCCGACGGGCGAGTTGTACCGCTGGATGACGTCGCCCTGGAAGGACAGCAACAGCAGCACCAGCCACGGCGCGGCGACCGCGACGCGGGCACCGTTGACCGACCAGGACTGCCGCGACTCGAGCTCGGACCGGGTGCGGGCGTCCTCGCGCAGGAACGACGACAGCGAACGCAGCAGCCGGCCGAGGTCGCCGCCGCCGACCTCCCGCGCGATCCGCAACGCCTCCACCACCCGATCACCGACCGGGTCGGCGAGCCGCGCCTTCAACCGGTCCAGCGACTCGGCGAACCGGCCGGTCGAGGCATAGTCCGCGCCGAACCGCCGGAACGGCTCGCGCAACGGCAGCGGCCCGCGCTCGCCGACCTGGGCCAAGGCCTCCGACAACGACAGCCCGGCCCGCACCGCGGACGCGATGTTGTCCACGACGTCCGGCCACAGCTCGCGGAACTCGGCCAGCCGCTTCCGGGCCCGCGACCGGACCAAGGCGATCGGCAGCCAGCCGGCCATCACCGCGAACACCAGCGCGACCGGCAGCGTCTTGGACACCACGAACATCAGCAGGAACGCGACCAGCGCGAGGACCGCGCAGGCGCCGATGAAAGCGCCCGGCGTCAGGCCTTCGATACCGGCACTCGCCAGCAGATCGCGACTCCGGCCGCGGAGCCGCCCGTCCGCACCGGGCACGGCCTCGACCGGCGCCACGAACGCCGCGATGATCAGCAGCAGCCCGACCCCGAAGAACAGCCCGATGAGCAGCCCCATCAGCCCCCACCTCGCGGCAGCTCGGTGAGCAGGCCGGCGACGTTGTACCCCGCCTGCTGGAAGCGTTCCTGGTGCGGCAACTGGCCCTCGGCGCGCCGCAAGTACCCGTCGTACGTGCTGAAGAGGGTCTCGGTCTCGATCGCCTGCTCCTCGACCCGCCCCGTCACCGCGACGATCTCGCGCACCCGCCGCCGCCCGTCGGCCGCGATACCGAGGTGCACGACGAGGTCGACGCAGCCGGCCACGGTCGGCAGCACGAACCGGGAGCCGATGTTCTCCCCGGCCAGCAACGGCAGCGTGCACATCTTGGTCAGCGCCTCACGTGCCGAGTTCGCATGGATGGTGCACATCCCGGGGAGGCCGCTGTTCAGCGCGAGCAGCAGGTCGAGGCACTCCTCGCCGCGCACCTCGCCGACGATCACCCGGGACGGCCGCATCCGCAGCGACTCCTTCACCAGGTCGCGCAGCCGCACCTCGCCGGTACCCTCGAGCCCGGCCTGCCGGGTCTGCATCGACACCCAGTCGGGGATCGGCAGCTTGATCTCGAAGACCTCCTCGCAGCTGATCACCCGCTCGCTGCCGGGGATCGAACCGGCCAGCGCGTTCAGCATCGTGGTCTTGCCGGCCTGGGTGCCGCCGGAGACCAGCACATTGAGGCCGACGGCAACGGAGGCCTCGAGCACGGCGGCCGCGTGCGGCGTCAGCGACCCGAGCTGCACCAGGTCGGTCAGCCGGGTGGCCCGGACGGTGAACTTGCGGATGTTGACCGCGGCGTACCGCTGGGTGATGCCGCCGAGCACGATGTGCACCCGGCTGCCGTCCGGGAGCCGGGCGTCGGTGAACGGCTGCGAGACGTCGATCCGGCGGCCGGTGGTCTTCAGCATCCGTTCGACCAGGTCGGCGACCTCCTCCTCGGTCAGCACGGTCGTGGTCAGCTCGTGCCGGCCCTCGCGGGCGATGAACACCCGGCTCGGCTCGTTGATCCAGATCTCCTCGACGGCCGGGTCGTCCAGGTAGCGCTGCAGCGGCCCGAAGCCCGCGACCCGGTCGTGCACCTCCCGGCTGACCGCCTGCAGGTCGCCGATCGGCGGCACCACGCCGGTCAGGCTGCGCTCGTCGTACTCCCGGACGACGGTCGCGACGATGTGGTTCACCGCGCCCGGGTCGCGGAGCGGGTCGATGCCCTCGCGGCGGACCAGGTCGCGCACCTGGGCGTCGATCAGCTCAACCGCGCCGGTCCAGCTGGAGCGGTGCGCGTCGAGCCTGTCCGCTGTCATCGATCCCCCCGTGTCGGTCCCGTCCGGCGACCACGCTCGGTCACCATTCGCGACCATCCTTTCAACCGTGGGGCACCCGGCGCCACTCGCGTTCGACCGTCCTGTGGATAACCGTGACATGCCGGTGGCTCACCCACCGTATCGATCGGCTTACGGTCAGGTCCAGAATTTTGCAGCTTGTTGCAATCGGGGAGGTAACAGAATCGCGTGTCGCGGCGTCGAACCGGGTGACAGGGACCTCGGGAGGGTGCTTTGACACGGTCGGCAGAGGATTTCGAGGAGTTCGCCAGAGCGCGGACCCCGCAGCTGTACCGGTCGGCGTGGCTGCTGGCCGGTGAGCACCATCTGGCCGAGGACCTGGTCCAGGAGACGCTCGCCAAGCTGTACCGGGCCTGGCGGCGGGTGGAGCAGACCGACAACCCGGCGGCGTACGCGCAGACCGTGCTGGCACGCACGTACATCTCCCAACGCCGTCGCAAGAGCTCGACCGAGCGACCTGTTGAACGCACACCGGACCGCGCAGACCGCGTTGGGGACCACGAGCTTCGCCTTTCGTTGCTCCAGGCACTGGCCGAGTTGTCGCCGATGGACAGAGCAGTGCTGGTACTGCGGTACTTCGAGGACCGCAGCGCGGAGCAGGTCGCGTACGACCTCGGTAAGAACACCGGTGCGATCAGAACGCGCACCTCTCGCGCACTAGGCCGGCTGCGGACGGTCCTGGGCGACGAAGCTGTCTACCTGGCCTGGGAGCCCTGCCAATGAACGAGTACCTCCCCGACCTGATGCGCCGGGCCACCGAAGACCTCCAACCGGACACAGGGGACCTTGTTGCCCGCGGCATCCGTCGCGGCAAGGTGCTCCGACTACGCCGTACGGCACTGGCTGCTCTGTCCGGTGCGGCCGCGGTGCTGGTTACGGTCGGTGTTGTTTTCGGGGTCGCCAACACCCGTGCGGCCGAGGTTCCGCCGGCCACGACGCCAACGGTTCCTAAGGCTGTGCGGCCGTCACAGCCCGTGACACCTGCGCAGACGCTGGCGACGTTGACCGGTCTGCTGCCGACAGGGCTCACACCGATGAACTCGACGACCTCCGGCGGCTACGGGCTCGGGACGAACGAGGCCACGGTTCTGCTGGACGACGGTGCCGGGCCTTCACTGCTGACGTTGAGCATCACCACCGCGGACGCGATCACCGACTGCAATCCGTTCCCGCCTGGCTCCTGCACCATCCACCCGGACCACAGCGTGCATGTGCTGTACGACAACGAGCCTGTGTACCGGGATGGTCCCAACCCGGGCGGTGTCAGGGAGACGACAGTCGAGCTGTTCCGTCCGGACGGGACACAGATCAGTCTGACCAACTACAACGCACGGAGCGAGAAGAGCGAGCACAGCCGCCGGGCTCCACTCCTGACAGCCAGTCAGCTCGCCCGGATTGCAGCCAGCACCCAGTGGGTGTTCCCACCGCGTCAGGCGGCCAACTTCCGGGCCAGATGAGTCAGCGGTGGACGAGCGTGTGCTCGAACGAGTAGCGGCTCGCGCGGTACAGGTGAGACCCGTACTCGACCGGCTGCCCGTGGTCGTCGTACGTGATCCTCGTCGTCGCCAGCAACGGTGCGCCCGGTTCCTCCGACAGCAGTCGCGCCTGCTCGATCGTTGCGGGGATGGCCGAGATGGTCTGGTGCGCGACCTTCAGCCGGACGCCCTCCGCGCGCAGCAGTTCGTAGAGCCCGCGCTCGGCCAGCGTGGCCGGGTCCGTCTCCAGGATCTCGGGCGGCAGCCAGTTGCGCATCAGCGCGAGCGGTTCGCCGTCGGCACGCCGGAGCCGCTCCAGCCGGAGCACACGGTCGTCCTGCTCGCACTGCAGCGCCGCGGCGACCTCTGGTGTCGCCGGCGAGATCCCGAAGCGCAGTACGTCGGTCTGCGGCTTGCGGTGCGCCGCCGCCAGGTCGTCGTACAGGCTGGTCAGTTCGAGCGAACGGCGTACCTGTCCGGAGCTGCCCACCACCTGGGTGCCGACGCCGCGCTTGCGGACCAGCAGGCCCTGGTCGACCAGCCGGGCGATCGCCTGCCGCACGGTCGGGCGGCTCAGCCCGTACGCCTCCGCCAGGTCGACCTCGTTGCTCAGCCGGGAGCCGACGGGGAGTTCACCATCCTGGATGGCCGCCTCGAGCTGCTGCGCCAACTGCACGTGCAACGGCGTACGGCTGTTCCGATCGACCTGGACCTGGACGGTGCTCATGGGCTCATCCTGAGGGCTGGACCGGATTCCGTCGAGCCGCCGAGAGGATTTGATCAGACATGCTCAGCGGTGAACGTTCGGTGAACCGAGTCCGGATCCCGGGCAGCCGGTGTCCCGGGACCGTGCCCGTCAGGCAGGATGGCGCGTTCGCTGCCGGGGCAGGGGACTACCCTTACCGGCGGAACACGCCCCTTGGACGAACCGCCGTACCGGGTCTCCGGTGCGGCCGACCCTCGAAGGAGAAGGCATGGAACCGCTGCGGATCGGCATCCTCGGTGCTGCCCGGATCGCCGGCCGGGCCATCGTCGAGCCGGCCAAGCTGACCGGAGCCCGGCTGGTCGCGGTCGCTGCGCGCGACGCCGGACGGGCCGCGGCGTTCGCGGCCGAACACGGGGTCGAACGGGTCCATGCGTCGTACCAGGAACTGCTCGACGATCCCGAGATCGAAGCGATCTACAACCCGTTGGCCAACGGCCTGCACGGCCCGTGGAACCTGCGGGCCTTGGCAGCCGGCAAGCACGTACTGACCGAGAAGCCGTCGGCCAGCAACGCCGCCGAGGCGCGACAGGTGCAAGAAGCCGTCCACTCGTCCGGCCTGGTGTTCATGGAGGCCTTCCACTACGCCTACCACCCGGTGATGCGGCGGCTGCAGGAGCTGGTCGCCAAGGGTGAGCTGGGCGAGCTGCAGCACGTTGAAGCGACCATGGTGATGCCTCCGCCGCCTGACGACGACCCGCGCTGGTCGCTGCCGCTCGCGGGCGGTGCCGTGATGGACGTCGGCTGCTACGCACTGCACGCGCAGCGCATGTTCGCTTCTTGTGCGGGTGGCGCGCCGAAGCTGCTCAATGCCCGCGCGGGCGAGCGGAAGCGGATGCCAGGGGTGGACGAGTGGCTCAACGCGGACCTGGAGTTCCCAAGCGGTGCCACCGGTACGGTCCGGACCAGCATGGCGGCCGAGTCGCTCGAGTTCAGCCTCAAGGTCGTCGGCACCCGCGGCGAAGCGTTCGCCCCGTTCTACGTCCTGCCGCAGAACGACGACCGCGTGATCGTCACGACCAAGGAAGACACCTGGGTCGAACACCTCGGCACCCGTACGTCGTACACGTACCAACTGGAGGCCTTCGCCGGGGCGATCCGCAACGGCGCCCCGCTGCTCACGGACGCCGACGACGCCCTGGCCACGATGCAGCTGATCGACGAGTGCTACGTCGCGGCCGGGATGACGCCGCGGCCTTCCTCGACGATCTGATCGTTGCGGCCGGCAACGGCATGCGCGAACGCCTGGACGAACGGGTGTGGGCGGGTGCCGTCGCCGGCCAGCTCCGGCTGGAACAGCGTGGCCAGGTAGAACGGGTGCCCGGGCAGCTCCGCGATCCGCGGTTCGCCGGCTTCGTCGTACCCGCTGAACACCATGCCGCTGTCTTGCAAGAGGTCGAGCCTGCTGCTGTCGAGCCCGTAAGAACAGTGGTAGCGCTCCGTGGACCGCTCTACTCCTAGTAGCTCGGCCGCACGCGTGCCAGGCGTCACCTGTACGGCGCCCTCGTGGCCATCGAGCGAACACTCCAGCGGAACGATCAGCAGGTCGTCCGCGTCCGGCGCACTCTCCCCGTGCTGTACGCCGGTCGCACCGCACACGTTGCGCGCATACTCGAGCATGGCGTGCTGGAAACCGCCACAGGTCCCCAGGAACGGGATGCCCTGCTCGCGGGCCGTCCGTACCGCCTGGATCGCGCCCGTCTCGCTCTTGTACGGGCTTCCCGGCAGCAGCCAGACCCCGTCGAACCCGTCGACCGGCTGGTCGGTGGGGACCCAGTAGACGTCGAGATCCAGGTGGTCGCGTTCCTCGAGCTGCCGGAGCAGCCCGGGGACGCGAGCGTGCGAGCGAACGTGCGGCGAGCGGTCACCGACCAGTGCGAGGCGTCCGGAGTAAGGGCTCATGACTTCATCCTGGGCGCTCGACGCGGATCAGCGCCAACGATGATCTCTACACGGTCGATCAGAGATACTGATACTTGTGGATCCTCATCTGCTGCGGACGTTCGTCACGGTCGCCTCCTGCGGCTCGTTCTCCGCGGCGGCATCGCAGCTCGGCTACACCCAGTCCGCCGTCTCGCAGCACATCGCCGCCTTGGAGAACGACCTCGGTACGCCGCTCCTCCGCCGGCGTCCCGTCCTACCGACCCCGGCCGGCGAACGGCTGCTCGAACACGCCGGCCCGCTGCTGCTACGCCTGGAGGCGGCGCGGGCCGACGTACGCAGGACGATCGGGGTCCCGCCGGGCACGCTCACGCTGGCCGCGTCGCCGTTGGCCGCCGTGTCGCTCCCAGCCGCGCTCCGGGAGGTACGCCGTACGCATCCAGGCACTGAGATCACGCTGACCGTCTGCGGCCGGGCTCAGGTCGTGGAGGGCGTAGCTGCCGGTAGCTTCACGCTTGGCCTCACCGACGGCGTAGCCGCTCCCACGGACCCGCTTCACCTCTCAAGCGCCGTACAGCTCCACACGACGCCGATAGCTCACACCGAGCTGGTCGTGGCACTTCCCCACGACCATCCCTTGGCAGGTGGCGGTCTGACGCTCGCTGGGCTCGTCGACGCGCGCTGGATCGACGCCCCCGACCTGGCCGCGCCGTTGCCCGCCCTCCGTGCCGCTGCAGGCTCGGACGCGCTCCGACCCGCCTTCACCTACAACGGCACCGACCTTCACACCCTCCTGACTTTGATCGCAGCGGGCCACGGCCTAGCGGTACTCCCTCTGAGGGCAACCACTCAGGCCGTGGCAACGGCTCCACTCACCAGCCCCCGCCTGGTACATCGCACCGAACTCCTGCACGGCCACCTCCCCCACGCAGCCGCCGAAGCCCTCGCCGCTGTGCTCTCAGAGCAGTAGTTGCTCAAGGCCTTTACACGTCATCGGCCGATCCAGCACCCCGACCGCCTCCCGCTCGGCAAACACGGCGTGATCGGCATCCTTCGGATCGATCGCCTCGCAGAACGCGTTGTACGCCCAGTTGAGCCACCCCGAGATCGCCACCGCGAACGAACCCATCTCGAGCCGCGGCCACTCCCGCACGCCGCCGTAGCCGTCCCGGAACGCCCGCAGTCCCTGGACGTTGAGGTCCGGCCGCAGCACCCATTGCGTCAACGCGGCACCAAGCTCCAACTCCGGCGTCAACGACCCGGCGAAGTCCCATTCCATCGCCACGAACTCGCCGTCACGTCCCTGCCGGACATGCGTCGGAATCAGATTCCGGTTGCAGAGCATCAGCTGGTCCGGGGCTTCCAACTCGATCTCCTGCAGTTCCCAGACCGTCGGCAGCAACGCATCGAGCCGCCCAGCCCAGGGCTTGTCCGCAGCACGCGCACGCCCGAGCAGCTCTTGCCACTCGTCAGGCGAGCGCCGGTGCGTCAAGTACCACTGGATGGGCTCTTCACTGGGAATCGCGAGCCCGTGCAGCGTGCCGAACACCGCCCCGGCACGACGGGCCAGGTCCGCCGACACCGGCAGCACTGGCGACGGCCCGACCTCCAGCCACTCATGTACTCGCCAGCTCTCGCCCCGCACGCTCTCGATCAACCGCCCCTGCGGGCTCCTCACAGGCACCGGCGCCGTGAGGCCGGCTGCGGTGGCCGCATCCCGCAACCGAGCACCGACCTCTGCCTGCTCGTTCGTGATCCAGTGGTAGACCGTGACCGCAAGCCACCGCCCGCGGTCGGTCGTGATGTCCCAGCAGCGCCCCATCGCCGTGAACGTCACCGGTCGCGCCGGTGCGGTCACCTTCCCCAGCCCGAACGCCTCGGCCAGCTCGTCCGCCAGCCCGGCCGGCGCGGCGGGCGTGTCAGCCACCCGCCGCTCCACCTCGGTCTTCAACGCGGGCCAGTCGCGTTCGCCGTACTCCCCGGCCAGCACTCGCTGCGCTTCCGCGAGCGACGTACCCGGCTCGGACTCCCGCAGCACAGCCAGCAGATCCTTGGCTTCCTTGCGCAGGAACTCGATACTCGGTCGATCCGGCAGCAGTCTCACAACGCGTCCTCTCGCGCCCGGACTCGCACGGGCCTCAAGAGCACGTCGGCAATCCGCATCAATGATCGGATTGAGGTGGCTTCCAGCCTTCCGGCGAGTCTCGACGCGCCCTCACGCGCCCTTCGAAGCTACCCAACGATCCCGCTGCCGGTCAATCAGTCGTGGGTCGGGAAGCCCAGGTTGATGCCGCCGTGCGACGGATCCAGCCACCGGGACGTGACCACCTTGCCGCGGGTGAAGAAGTGCACGCCCTCGGTACCGTGCGCGTGCGTGTCGCCGAACAGCGAGTTCTTCCAGCCGCCGAACGAGTAGTACGCCATCGGCACCGGGATCGGGACGTTGATCCCGACCATCCCGACCTCGACCTCGTTCTGGAACCGTCGCGCCGCGCCGCCGTCGTTGGTGAAGATCGCCGTACCGTTCCCGTACGGGTTCGAGTTCACCAGCTCCAGCGCCGCGTCGTACGACGTCGTCCGCACGACCGACAGCACCGGCCCGAAGATCTCGTCGGTGTAGATCGACATCTCCGGCGTGACCTTGTCGAACAGCGTCGGCCCCAGCCAGAACCCGTCGTCGCCGCCGTCGAAGTCGCCCTCGCGGCCGTCGACGACCAGCTCCGCACCGGACTCGACCCCGGCCGCGACGTACCCGGCGACCTTGTCCCGGTGCTCGCCGGTGACCAGCGGACCCATGTCACACCCGCGGGTCCCGTCGCCGGTCCTGAGCTTGCCCATCCGCTCCTCGATCTTGCCGATCAGCTCGTCCGCGATCGGCTCCACCGCGACCAGCGCGGAGATCGCCATGCAGCGCTCACCGGCCGAGCCGAACCCGGCGTTCACGGCCGCGTCCGCCGCGAGATCGAGATCCGCGTCCGGCAGCACGATCATGTGGTTCTTCGCGCCGCCGAGCGCCTGGACACGCTTGCCGTTCCGGGTCGCGTTCTCGTAGACGTACTTCGCGATCGGCGTCGAGCCGACGAACGACACCGACTTCACGTCCGGGTGCTCGAGCAGCCGGTCGACCGACTCCTTGTCGCCGTGCACGACGTTCACCACGCCGTCCGGCAGCCCGGCCTCCTTCCACAGCTCGGCCATCGCGTTCGCCGCCGACGGGTCCTTCTCGGACGGCTTGATCACCACGCTGTTGCCGCAGGCAACCGCGATCGGGACGAACCACATCGGCACCATCGCCGGGAAGTTGAACGGCGAGATCACCGCGCAGACGCCGAGCGGCTGGCGGATCGAGTACACGTCGACCTTGGTCGAGACGCCTTCGCTGTAGCCACCCTTGAGCAGGTGCGGGATGCCGCACGCGAACTCGATCACCTCGAGCCCGCGGGTCACCTCGCCGAGCGCGTCGGACAGCACCTTGCCGTGCTCGGCGGTGATCAGCGCGGCGATGCGTTCCTTGTTCCGGCTGACGAGCTCGCGGTACGCGAACAGGACCTGGGCGCGCTTCGTGAGCGAGGTCTGCGCCCACGCCTTCGAGGCGTCGTGGGCGACCTTGACGACCTCGTCGACGGTCGCGGCCGAGGCCAGGTCCAGCTCGCCGGTGACCTCGCCGGTCGCCGGGTTGTAGACCTTGCTGGTCCGCTCGGCCACACCGGTCCACGGGGTGCCTCCGACGAGGTGGGTGATGCGCTTGCTCTCAGTACTCACGATGCTTCCTCATCTTTCCTGTGTCATCCGAGGACCTTGCCGCGGTCGGCCAGCGCGACGTCGACCGGTGTGCCGGTGCGCAGCGACTCGAGCCCGGCCTCGCAGACGGCCGCCGCGGCGTACCCGTCCCAGGCGCCCGGCCCGTCGATCTCGCCGCGCCGGGTGGCGTCGGCCCAGCGCTGTACTTCGATGTCGTACGCCTGCTCGAACCGGATCCGGAAGTCGGCCGGCATCGCGCCGCCCCAGTGCTCGCCCGCGCGGGTGAACACGCCGGCGCCGAGCCCGATCGTCGCGCTGCCGCGCTCGGCGACCGCCTCGCACCGGACCTCGTAGCCGACCTGGAAGTTCACGAACACCTCGACGTCGGCGATCGCGCCGTTCGCCAACTCGAAGACGGCCAGCTGCGGATCGCGGACGCCGTCGGCGACCAGGCTCGTCGGCTTCGGCGTGTGCACGGTGATCCGGGTGATCTCCGCGCCGAACAGCCAGCGGGCCACGTCCACCTCGTGCACCATCGAGTCGCGGACGATCATCTCGCTCCGGAACGACGGCGCGGCGGTCTTGTTCCGGTGCACGTTGTGCAGCAGCAACGTCCGCCCGAGGTCGCCGGAGTCGAGCAGCTGCTTCAGGGCGGCGTACTCCGGATCGAACCGGCGCATGAACCCGACCTGGATCAGCGGCCGGCCGAGCTTGTGTTCGGCCTCGACCACCCGCAACGACGAGGCAGCGTCCATCGTCAGCGGCTTCTCGCAGAGCACCGGCTTCCCGTGGTCCAGGCAGGCGAACAGCTGCTCGGCGTGGACCGACCCGGGCGAGGCGAGGATGACCGCGTCGATGTCGTCGGCGGCGATCAGCTCCAGCGGATCCTCCACCACCCGGACGTTGTCGCCGTACGCCGTGCCGCCCGAGTGCCGCGCCGTACTGCCGGGCTCGCCGCCCAGGCCCTCCGTCAACCGGGCGGCCAGCGCCTCGGCCCGGCCCTGATCGGCGTCGGACACCGCGACCAGCCGGGCGCCGGACGTCTTCCGCGCGACGCGCTCGGCATGGTCGGCGCCCATCACGCCGACGCCGACGACGCCGACCCGCAGGTCACTCATCGTCCCTCCCCGGTTGTTCGTCCACGACCACTCCAGGATCGATCTGCCGCAGCTCGTGGCTCAAGGCCTCCAGCTCGGAACCGCCGGCCATCTCGGTGGTCAGCTGCTCCAGCGTGATCTCCGACCGGTGCGTGTCCAGCGCCACCCGGCCGAGCTTCAGGATGACGAAGTGGTTGCCGACCAGGTACGCGTGGTGCGGGTTGTGGGTGATGAAGATGACCCCGATCCCGGCGTCGCGGGCCTTCACGACGTACTTCAGCACCACGCCGGACTGGTTCACGCCGAGCGCCGCCGTCGGCTCGTCCAGGATCAGCACCTTGGCGCCGAAGTGGATCGCCCGGGCGATCGCGACACACTGCCGCTGACCGCCGGACAGCTTCCCGACCGGCTGCTCCAGGTTCGGGATCGAGATCCCCATCTTGGTCAGCTCGTCCTGGGCGATCCGCTTCATATTCGCCGCGTCGAGCTGCCGGAACGGGCCCTTGGTGAGCTCGTTGCCGAGGAAGAAGTTCCGCCAGACCGACATCAGCGGCGCCAGCGCGAGATCCTGGTAGACGGTCGCGATGCCGCTGTCCAGCGACTCCCGCGGCGAGGAGAAGTGCCGCTCCTGGCCGTGCACCGACATCCGCCCGGAGGTGTAGTCGTGCAGGCCGGCGATGATCTTGATCAGCGTCGACTTGCCCGCGCCGTTGTCGCCGAGCACGCAGGTGATCTCGCCCTGCCGGACCGCCAGTGACACGCCGCGCAGCGCGTTGATGTTGCCGTAGCTCTTGCCGACGTCCTCGAGCAGCACGATCGGCGTGTTCGGACTGGTCGCCGCGTCGTTCGCGAACGGTTCCGTGGTGGTCATCGCGCCTCCGCCCGGTTCTTCACGACCAGGTTCACGATCGTTGCCAGCAACAACATCACGCCGAGGAACGCCTTGAACCAGTCCGGGTTCCAGCCGGCGTACACGACGCCGAGCTGGACCATGCTGAAGATCAGTGCACCGACGGCGGCCCCCAGGACCGAGCCGTAGCCGCCGGTCAGCAGGCACCCGCCGACGACGGCAGCGATGATGTAGAGGAACTCCTTGCCGACGCCTTCGCCGGACTGCACGACACCGTTGGAGTTGAACAACAACTGCATGCCGGTGAACCAGGCGAAGAACCCGACCGCCATGAACAACCCGATCTTCACCTTCTTCACCGGCACACCGACCGCCCGCGCGGCCGCCGCGTCACCGCCGACCGCGAAGATCCAGTTCCCGATCTGTGTCTTCAGCAACACCCAGGCGGCGATCGCGACGAACACGATCCACCAGACCACGATGATCTTCACCGTGATGCCGCCGAGCTTGAACTCCGACGCGAAGATCGCCTTCGCCGCGCCGAACCCGTCCATGTCACCGATCGAGTTCGACGCCACGGCGCCGGACGTGACCCGGGTGACCGCGATGTTCAGGCCCTGCAGGATGAAGAACGTACTCAGCGACACCAGGAAGCTGGGTAGTCCGGTCCGCATCAGCAGCCAGCCGTTGAAGGCGCCGATCGCCAGCGAGAACACCAGCGCGACGACCACGCCGACCCACACGTTCAGGCTGAACTGGTACGAGAGGATGCCCGCGGTCAGGCCGGACGTCGTCACCGCGACACCGGCCGAGAGGTCGAACTCGCCGCCGATCATCAGCAGCGAGACCGGCACCGCCATCACCCCGATCAGCGCGGCCTGATAGAGGATCGTCCCGGTGTTGTCGACGTTGCGGAACGGCGGCGCCGCGATCAGGAAGAACACCAGGATCACGGCCGCGCCGACGAGCGACCCGATCTCCGGCCGGCTGAGCAGCCGGGCGCCCAGGGAGCGGGCCGAGACGCGGTCGTCGGCCGAGCTGGGTGAGGTGATGGTCGATGCCATGGCGCTGCCTCAGCGGGTCCCGGCTTCGGCGTACTTCTGCACCGCCGCGATGTTCGACTTGTCGATGAACGCCGGACCGGTCAGGGTCGCCTGGCCGCCACCGATGGTGTCGCCGTTGTTCTTGTACAGCCAGATCGCGTCGATCGCGAGATAGCCCTGCAGATACGGCTGCTGGTCGACGGCGAACTGCACGGTGCCGTCCTGGACCGCCTTGGCCATCTCCTTGCTCATGTCGAAGCTGCCGACCTTCGCCGACGAGCCGGCGTCCTTGACCGCCTGGACCGCGGTCAGCGCGATACCGGCGTTCAGCGCGACCACGTAGTCGACGGACTTGTCGGCCTGCAGCTTCGAGGTCAGCGTCGCCTGCGTACCGGGCTGGTCGGTGCCGTTGACGTTCACGTTCTCGACGTTGCCGAACTTGTCCTTGATGCCCTGGCAGCGCGCCTCCAGGCTGACGTTGCCCTGCTCGTGGATGACGCAGAGCACCTTCTTCGCGCCGAGCTCCTTGAGCTTCTCACCGGTCGCCTGGCCGGCGATCCGCTCGTCCTGGCCGAAGTAGCCGAGCGCGCCGGTGGTCTTCCACTGGTCGAGGCCGCCGTTCAGGATCGTCACCGGGATACCGGCCGCGATCGCCTTCTTGACGTTCGGGATCACCGCGTCGGGCTTGTTCAGCGTGACCGCGATGCCGTCGACCTTCGAGTCGATCGCGGTCTGCACCAGGTTCGCCTGGGCCGCGCCGTCCGGGTCGGCGGAGTACTGCAGCTCGATGTTGTCCTTCTTCGCGGCCGCCTCGGCGCCGCGCCGGACGATGTCCCAGAAGGTGTCGCCGGGTCCCGAATGGGTGATCAGGGCAACCTTCATCCGCGGCGTGTTCGCGACGCTGCCGCCGCTGCCGCCGGAGCTCTGCTCCTTCTGCTTGCCACCGGAGGAGCTGCACGCGGCCAGCGCCGCGGCGAGCGCGACGGCCGCGACCGTGGCCACCGCCTTCTTCTGCCACCGAACCATGAGTTGGTACCAGCCTTTCGGGTGTTCCTGGACTTTCTTGGGACCCGAGAGTGTCACACTCCCGCGGCCGTCAGTTCGATTCGCCACCCCCGTGGGACCTCAGATACGTCAACGTCCGCCGCGCGATCGGCAGCGGTACGTCGGGTGCGCAGGGATACATGTCCTGCTCGACGATCGCGAACACGTCGGCGTCCAGCCCGGCAAGCGCTTCCAGCACCGGCGGCAGCTCCGGTACGCCGTCCGGCGGCTCGCGGAACACGCCCCGCCGTACCGCCTCGTCGACGCTCAGGCCCTCCGCCGTCACCTCGGCGAGAACCTGCGGATCCACCTGCTTGAGATGGACGTAGCCGATCCGGTCCGGGTACTTCCGGATCAGCTCGAGGTTGTCGCCGCCGCAGTAGCTGATGTGCCCGGTGTCGAGGCACAGGTTCACGTAGGCGCTGTCGGTCTCCTCGAGGAAGCGCTCGACCGTGTCCTGCGTGTCGATGTGGCCGTCGGCGTGCGGGTGGTACTGCGTCTGCACGCCGAACTCCTCCTTGAGGCGCCGGCCGAGCTCTGTCACCGCTTGCCCGTGCCTGGCCTGCCCCTCGTGGTCCAGCCGCTCCTCGACGATCTCGCCGTTGTCGCCGCGCCACATCGACGGCATCACGACCAGGTGCCGCGCGCCCATCGCCGCGGTCAGCTCAGCCGTCCTCGCGACGTCGCGCCAGGTCGCGTCCCACCCGTCCGGGCGGTGCAGCTGCTCGAACGTCGTCCCCGCGGTCATCGTCAGGCCGCGCCGGTCGAGCTCGTCCTTCAGCCGGACCGGATCGGTCGGGAGGTACCCGTACGGGCCGAGCTCGATCCGGGTGTACCCGGCCGCGACCACCTCGTCGAGGAACCGCGTCCACGTCGTCTGCCGCGGGTCGTCGGCGAACCAGACTCCCCACGAGTCCGGCGCCGTGCCGATGCCGATCATCAGCTGCCCTCCTCGACCGGGGCGAGGTACGGACGTTGCGCCTTCTTGCTCTCCTCGTACGACGCCGCGGCGGCCTGCGTGCTCCGCAGTTCCGAGACCTCGCTGACCGGGACGTCCCACCACGAGTCGCTGTCCGGCCCGCCGATCAGCGGATCGGTGGTGACGTGGATCGCGATCGGCCCGGTGGCCGCCTTCGCGGTCCGAATCGCCTGCTCCAGGTCGGTACGGGTGTGCACGTCGATCACGTCGACGCCGAAGCTGCGCACGTTCGCCGCCAGGTCGATCGGCAGGTAGTCACCGTCCAGCCGGCCGTCGCCGGTGCGCTTCCGGTACGCCGTACCGAACCGCTGCGATCCCAGCGACTCCGACAGCGCGCCGATCGACGCGAACCCGTGGTTCTGCACCAGGACCACGATGATCTTGATGTTCTCCTGGACCGCGGTGGCCAGTTCGCTGGACATCATCAGGTAGGACCCGTCGCCGACCAGCACGAACACGTCGCGGTCCGGGGCGCCGAGCCGGACGCCGAGTCCGCCGGCGATCTCGTATCCCATGCAGGAGTAGCCATATTCGACGTGGTATCCCTTCGGATCGCGCGTCCGCCACAGTTTGTGGAGGTCGCCGGGCATCGACCCGGCCGCGCAGACAACCACATCAGACGCCGCCGACAATTCGTTGACGGTGCCGATCACCTCGCCCTGGGTGAGCAGCCCTTCGGCCGCCCTTCGCTCGGCGGAGGGCCGGAAAACTGCGTCAACAGTTCCGTTCCAGGTCCTGGCGAGTTCCTGGGCCGCCGCGGTGTACTTGGCGTCAACAGACCACTCGCCGAGCGCGGATCCCAGCGAAACAAGGGCTTCCCACGCATCGGCCACCACCGGGAGGCCGGCATGCTTAGTGCTGTCGAAACGCGCCACGTTGATGTTGAGGAACTTGACCCGCGGATCCTGGAACGCCGTCCGCGACGCCGACGTGAAGTCGCTGTAGCGGGTGCCGATCCCGATCACCAGGTCGGCGTCCCGGGCCAGCGCGTTCGCCGCCGTGGTTCCGGTCGAACCGACCGCGCCCACCGACTGCGGGTGATCGTAGCTCAGCGATCCCTTACCTGCTTGGGTTTCCGACACCGGGATCCCGGTCCGTTCGGCGAACTCACGCAGTGCGTCCTCGGCACCCGAGTAGTGCACGCCGCCGCCGGCCACGATCAGAGGACGCCGCGCAGACCGAAGGAGATCTACCGCCTTGTCGACAATTGATGCCTCCGGCAAGGGCCGTGCGACGTACCAGGTGCGCTCTGCGAACAGCTCGTCCGGCCAGTCGTAGGCCTCCGCCTGGACGTCCTGCGGCAGCGCCAGCGTCACCGCTCCGGTCTCGACCGGATCGGTCAGCACGCGCATCGCGTTCATCAATGCCGACGGCAACTGCTCCGGCCGCCAGACCCGGTCGAAGTACTTCGACACCGGGCGGAACGCGTCGTTGACCGACACGTCACCGGCGCCGAAGCTCTCGAGCTCCTGCAGCACGGGTGTCGCCACCCGCGTCGCGAACACGTCCGAAGGGAGGATCAGCACCGGCAGCCGGTTGATCGTCGCCAGGGCCGCGCCGGTCACCATGTTGGTCGACCCCGGACCGACGCTTGCCGTGCAGGCGTAGGTCTGGAGCCGGTCACGGGTCCGGGCGAAGGCCGCTGCCGTATGCACCATCGCCTGCTCGTTGCGGGCGAGGATGTACGGCAACGCCTTCGGGTCCGCGAGTTCGGACTGCAGCAACGCCTGGCCGACGCCGGCCACGTTGCCGTGGCCGAAGATGCCCAGGCTCCCGGCGATCAGCCGCTGCCGTAGCCCGTCCCGCTCCGAGTACTGGACGCTCAGGAATCGCACCAGGGCCTGCGCGACCGTGAGACGCACCGTCATGAGTCTTCCCCTCCAAAAGGCAACCGAGGATCGATATGTTGCGAACTCCACAACTCACGGACCCACGCATGCTGCGGATCGTCGGTGATCAGCCACTGGCGTTCCGAGCCGGGGCCTGCCATCACGTTCAGGTAGTACATGTCGTAGCCGGGCGGCGCCATCGCCGGACCGTGCCACCCGTGCGGGACCAGGACGACGTCGCCGCTACGTACCTCGGCGAGCACGTCGATCGGGCGTTCCTCGGTGCCGTACACCCGCTGGTACCCGATCGGATCGTTGCCCTTGACACCTTCCGGTACGTCGTCGGAGAGCTGCAGCTCGAAGTAGTAGATCTCCTCGAGCTCGCTCTCCTTCCCGGGCCGGTGCTCGTCGTGCTTGTGCGGCGGGTAGGACGACCAGTTGCCGGCGGGCGTGATCACCTCGCAGGCGATGATCGAGTCCGCGTCGAGCACCCCCGGCGTACCGAAGTTCCGGACCTGCCGGGAGGCGACACCGGCACCGCGCAGTTCGGTCTCCACCTCGTCGGCGGGGACCCGGCGGAACGGGTGGTCCGCGGCCGCCTTCGCGTGCGGGAATGCGATCCGCGCACCACCGGCGCTGACCACCGCGAACGTCGAGTTGCGCGGTACGTACGCGAGATCCGTCGTACCGGCGAAGACGTCCGCCCGCCCGCCGAGCGGTACCGACTCGCCGCCCACGATCACCTCGGCCGAGCCGCTCAGCGGAAGGACGATGTACTCGCAGTCCCCGGTGTCGATCTCCACCGACTGGCCGGGCCGCAACGTGCGCACCAACAGGCCGCTGTGATGCCAGTCCGGCTCACCGGGCCGCACCGCCACCTCGTACCCGTCGCCCGCCGCCGAGCCGGCGGGCCGAACCCATTCAGTCATCCCAATCGCCCTTCGTCAGAAACCCCGAGCGCCCGGGGGCCGGTCATGTGTTGCTGCCGTGCACCAGCGTCGCCGCATGGTCGACCGCCGCGGCCACATCGCCGTCCGGCGGGAACAGCAAGGCCCGCCCCACCACGAGTCCACGGACCGACGGCAACTCGAGCGCCTTGCCCCACGACGCGTACGTCGCCTCCGGGGCCGCGGTCGGATCGCCGCCAAGCAGCAACGTCGGCAAGGTCGTTGCCTCCATCACCCGCTCGAGTTCGTCGACGACCGGCAGCTTGAGCCAGGTGTAGGCACTCGTCGCGCCGAGACCGGACGCGATCTGGATCGACTTGATCACCGAGTCCGGGTCGAGCAGGTTCGTCACCCGCCCGTCCTCGCCCCGCGTTGACCAGAACGGCTCGACCATGGCCATCAACTTGTGCTCAGCCAGCCCCGTCACCGCCGCGGCACTGCTCTCCAACGTCGCCACGGTCCCGGCGTCCGCGAGATCGATCCGGGTCAGCATCTTCCCACCGTCGAGCCGCCGCGCCGCGATCTCGTCAGCGCTCCGGTACGCCGTGAACCGGTCGTCCAACTCGAACGCCGACCCTTGCAGCCCGCCGCGATTCATCGAACCGATGACGACCTTGCCCTCCAACGCCCCGAGCAGCAACAGATCCTCGAGCACATCCGGCGTGGCCAGCACCCCGTCCACCCCCGGCCGCTGCAACGCCACCACCAGCCGAGCCACCAACTCCACCCGGCTCCCCATCGCCATCCGCTCGCCCCGAACCCCCAACGCCCCCCGCGCCGGATGATCCGCAGCCACAATGAGCAGCCGCCCGTCCTCCCCCACCAACGCCCGAGTCCGCCGCCGCAGCCATCCCTCAGCCACCCGCCCCGGCTCCCGAACCCGAACCTCCGTCAGCTCCCCCACCCGCCCAGCAACCTCAGCCCAGGCGTCTCCCCGCCCCGCACGCCCAGCCCCCGGAGCACCCACACGACCTGCCTCCGCGCGCGCCTCATCCGCACCCACAAGCTCTGCCCCGGCACGCCCTGCCCCAACAGGCTCCGCACTCCCACTCCGCGGACCCTCGCCACCCGCGAGCGCCCCCTCAGCCGCCTGGCCTCCAACCGCCCCGGCAACACCCGGCTCAACATTCAACGAGCCCGCACCCACTGCCTCACCCCCGGCCGCCCCCGCAGCAACCGACACCGCACCCGCAGGCTCCACCCTCACAGCCTCCCGACCCACGGCCTCCGCACCCACAGCCTCCGCACCCACAGCCTCCGCACCCACAGCCTCCGCACCCACGGCCTCCCCACCCACGGCCTCCGCACTCACAGCCTCCGCACCCACGGCCTCCCCACCCACGGCCTCCGCACTCACAGCCTCCGCACTCAGCCGCTCCGCACCCACGGATTCGCCGTCCGCAGCCTCCGGGCCCATAGCCTTCGCGCCCACGGACTCACCATCCGCGGCACCTACCCCCTGACCATCCGCAGACTCACCACTCGGTAAATCACCAGCGGGAGTCCCATCCCCTCCAACCACACCAGCTCCCGCGACCGCCGCACCAGCAGCCACCACGCCCGCGGCCACAGCACCCGCAACACCTACAGCGGCTGCAGCAGCAGCCCCAACACCAGCCGCAGCACCCCCAACACCAGCCGCAGCTCCCCCGACAGCACCAGCAGCACCCGCGGACGTGCCGGCCGCCGCCGCTCCCGACATACCCACAGCAGCCGTGCCCTCAACCCCGCCGGACTCTCGCGCACCACCGCGCGCATTCACAGCACCCGCAGTACCTGCACCGTCCCTCACACCTTCGCGGCCCCCGCCCGTCTGCGCCTCCATCTCGTCACCCGAACGCTCGTCAACTGCCCGCACGTCTGCACGGTCACTCGCCACTCCGACGCTCTCTACACTCGCCGCATCCACGCGTTCATCGCGAGCAGTCTCACCCTGTCGCGACGAGTCCTGAACCACCCCAGCAGAAGGCGTCCCAGCGTCAACCTGCGCGACTCGATCCAGCTCGGCCTGAGCCTGCTCGCCGGGGACCCGATCGTCCTGCAATTGTTGGGCTTGGGACTGCTCGGCCAAGGGTGTGCCGGCAGCAGGTTGGGGTTCTCCAGAGGGCTGTTGTGCCTGGGGTTGCCTCGCTTGGGTCGGTCGGCGCGTGGACAGGGTCGCCTGCTGAGGCCCACGCACGGTCTGCCCGCTCAGCTGATGCCCGAGCGGAGCACCCGACGTACCCGACCCGCCACCACTCGCGGACGACTCCTCCGCCGCCGACCGAACACCACCCACCGGCTGCTCACCGCGTACTGCCCCGTCATCCGCCGAGTGCTCACCGTCATCCACCTGCCCGCGGCTCTGCTGCGGACGGGCCGGGCTCGCAGCAGGCGAGTTGACAGGCAGGTTCAGGTTTCCGATGACAGTTGTTTGACCATCGGGGGTCGCGCTCATCAGGACGGTCGCGTCGTCCGGTCCCGGGACGTCGGTACGGCGTACTCCGACGGTCGGATCATTCGCACCGACTCTCGCGGAGGTCGGGTTGTTCGCGCGGAGATTCGGGTCGGTCGGGTCTGAGATCACGGTGGGGTCATCGGGTCCCGGTACGACCGGGGTCTCGGAGCGGGGCACGATAATGGTCGGCTCGTTCGCCCCGGCGTACGCCGACGCACTCAGATCATGCGGCCGCCGCGTCACCACCGTCGGATCGTTAGCCCCGACACCACGCACACCCTGCTCATCCGCCCCAGCACCCCAACCGGCATCAGCACGAGCATCTCCGCCCACACCGGGATCTCCCGGCCGGTCACCACGGGGGGCATCCTCCCGCGCCACACCACGAACACCCGGACCGCCCTGCCCGGTGCCACGAGCTACATCAACCGACACCGCGCCACGCACACGCGGATCACTGAGCCCGGCAGCACGGACCTCATCGCTCAGCTCCGCACCACGCACCGCCGCATCGCTCTCCCCAGTACTAGGAGCGACGCGCCGTCCCGCACCGCGCACACCCGAGACAGCCTGCCCCGTGCCAGGAGCGTCATCAGCCTGCTCCGCGCCCCGCGCACCCGCATCACCCTGACCGGCGCCATGAGCTCCATCAGCCCGCACCGCGCCACGAGCACCCGCATCGCCCTGCCCGGTGCGGGGGCCTTCATCAGCCCGCTCCGCGCCCCGCGGACCCGCAACACCCTGCGCGGCGCCGCGGGCTCCATCAGCTCGCACCGCGCCACGCGGAGCCGCATCGCTCTGGTGTGTGCCGGGGGCGACCTCGTCCTGGGACGGGCCTCGTGTACCGGCCATGCTCTGTGCGGTTTCGGGGGCGGCGTCGTCCTGGGTCGCGGGAGGTGTAGCTGCGTTGCCCTGGGTGTTGCTGGCGGGTCGTGCGTGGGTGGGGGGTGGCTGGGTGGGGTTGGGGTATTGGGGGTAGTCGGTTGGGCCTACCCACCAAGTTCCCTGGGAAGTGGGTGGGGTGATGACGGTTGGGTCGTCGGGGGCTGGCGTGCGGGGGGTCAGGACGGTGGGGTCGTTGGTGGTGGGGGTGAGGATGGTCGCGTCTTGGTCTTCGGTGGGGGTTGGGATGGTGGCGTCCGAGGGTTCGGTGGGGCGGCGGATGGGGATCGGGCGGGCGTCTTCGGAGTACTGGTCCTCGGAGCGTGGGTCCTCGGCGCGGCTGTTCGCCGGAGCCGGACCGGTGGGGCGTTGGTTCCCGGACCACTGGTTGCCGGAACGGCGGCCGTCGGAACGCTCGCCCGCAGGGCGTCGGTCTCCAGACCACTGGTTGCCGGAACGGCGGGCATCGGAACGCTCGCCCTCAAGGCCTTGGTCTCCGGACCACTGGTCGCCGGAACGGCCGCCGCCGGAACGCTCGCCCTCAAGGCCTTGGTCTCCGGACCACTGGTCGCCGGAACGGCCGCCGCCGGAACGCTCGCCCTCAAGGCCTTGGTCTCCGGACCACTGGTCGCCGGAACGGCCGCCGCCGGAACGCTCGCCCTCAAGGCCTTGGTCTCCGGACCACTGGTCGCCGGAACGGCCGCCGCCGGAACGCTCGGCCTCAAGGCCTTGGTCTCCGGACCACTGGTCGCCGGAACGGCCGCCGCCGGAACGCTCGGCCTCAAGGCCTTGGTCTCCGGACCACTGGTCGCCGGAACGGCCGCCGCCGGAACGCTCGGCCTCATGGTCTTGGTTTGCGGACCAGTGGTTGCCGGTGCGGTGGGCGTCGGAACGTTCGTCTTCTGGGGGTTGGGGGCCGGAGTGTTGGTCTTCGGCGTACGGCGGTGCCGAGCGCTGGTCCCCTGGGTGCTGTTCGGGGTTGGTGGGGGTGTTTTCGTTGGTGGGGGTCATGCTTCGGGTCCCAGGTGGGAGAGGACTTCGGTGGTTGTGGGCATGGCGGTGGAGCATTCGAGGCGGGAGGCTACGAGGGCGCCGGCGGTGTTGGCGAAGCGGATGATCTTCTCCAGGGGCCAGCCGGCGAGGAGGCCGTGGCAGAGTGCGCCGCCGAAGCCGTCGCCGGCGCCCAGGCCGTTGACGACCTCGACCGGGTACGGCGGGACCTCGACGCGTTCGTCGCGGGTACGGGCGAGGGTGCCGCGGGGGCCCTGTTTGACGACGGCGAGTTCGAGGCCGCGGTCGAGGAGGGCCTGGGCGGCCTTGTCGGGGTCGGTCTCGCCGACGGCGACCTCGCACTCCTCACGGTTGCCGACAGCAACCGTGCAGTACTCCAGCGCCCGCGACACCTGCTCATGCGCCTCCGAAGGATCCGCCCAGAACATCGGCCGGTAGTCCAGGTCGAGCACCGTGAACCGAGGCCCGCGGTCGCGCGACCCGTCTGTGGACGCCCGGTCGAGACCGGCTGCGGACGCTGCTCCGGCAGTTGGCGGGTTGGTGGCGTGCGTCGGTTCCGTCGCTCCGGGATAGGACGGGGTGGGGTCGGCGGTCGCGGAGGTGGTGCGGCCGCGGGCGTCCCAGGCGGTGAAGTGGGCGGAGCGGGAGGGTTCGGCGGAGAGGCCGGTGACGGTGGACCAGTAGATGCGGGCGTTGCGGATGGCGTCCAGGTCCAGTTCGGCGGGGTTGATGACGAGGTCGGGGGCCTTGGGGAAGCGGTAGAAGTAGAGCGGGAAGTTGTCCGGCGGGAAGATCTCGCAGAACGTGATCGGGGTCGGCAGGCCGTCGACGGGGGTGACGAAGCGGTCGTCGACGCCGAGTTCGCCGAGGGTGCGGTGGATGAAGGTGCCGAACGGGTCGTTGCCGGTGCGGCTGATCACCGCCGACCGCCGGCCGTGCCGCGCCGCGGCGACCGCCACGTTGGTGGCGCTCCCGCCGAGGAACTTCCCGAACGAGGTGACATCCTCCAGGTGCGTCCCGAGCTGCAGCGGGTAGAGGTCGACCCCGATCCGCCCGATCGTCAGTACGTCCAGCTGTACGTCGTCCACCATCAGACCTTCCCATCCCGCCGGTCCGTCGGTACCCCGCGTACCGAAGAACCACGCAGCGTCATCGGACCGTTGCGGCGATCTCGTGCAGGTGGGCGATGCTCGCCCGTACGTCGGTCAGCGGGCCCTCGCCGGTCGGCCGGTCCGGCAGGATCGTGTCCTGTTCGAGGACGTACCAGCCGTCGTACCCGGACTTCTCGAGCGTGGACACGATCGTGGTGATGTCGATGTCGCCCGAGCCCAACGGCCGGTACATGCCGGCCCGTACGGCGTCCGTGTACGTGACCTCGCGCGACTGCACCCGCGCGGCCCACGACGCGTCGACGTCCTTCAGATGCGTGTGCCGTACCCGGGCAGCGTTCTCGACCGCCAGCGCCACCGGATCGACCCCGCCGATCAGCAGGTGGCCGGTGTCCAGCGTCAGTCCGATCGACGACCCGTCGAGCACCCGGGCGACGTCGTCCGCGGTCTCGACCATCGTCCCCACGTGCGGGTGGATCGTCGCCAGCACACCGCGCGAGGCGGCGAGCTCGGACAGCCGGTCCAGGTTCGACAGCAAGGTGCTCCAGCCGGCAGTGTCCAGCACCGGACGGTCGTCGTACCCCTCCTGGCCGGTCGCCGCGGCGAGCACCAGCGTCCCGGCACCGGCGGCCACGAACCCGTCCAGCGCGCGCCGTACCTCGGCCGACGGATCGCCTTCGTGCAGTACGACGGGAACGAACCCGCCGACCGCCCGCAGGCCGACGTCCGCGAGCGTCTTCGCCTTGTCGGACGGGTCGTCCGGCAGGAACCCGTCCGGGCCGAACTCGGTCGCGGCGAGCCCGGCCTCGCGCATCTCGGCGAGGACGGTCGCGGCGTCGTACTGCCAACCCCACCCCGGCACCTCGCACACGCCCCAGGAGATCGGGGCACCGGCGATCCGGGCAGCAATTTCGGTCATATCAGGAGCTCCTCAGAGCGTGACGATGCGGTTCTCGTGGCGGGACAGTTCGCAGGCGTCGGCGATCCGGAACGCGGCGAGCGCGTCGCGGACCGTGCACGGTACCTCGCGGGTACCGGCGACGACCTCGGTGAACGCGGTCAGCTCGGCGACGTACGCGGGCTGGAACCGGTCCATGAAGGTCATGTGCGGCGGGCCCTCGGGGAACGTGACGCCGGGTTCGGCCGAACGCAGCGCGGTCTGCGAGTCGAGGCCGACCGCGAGCGAGCCGAGGCTGCCGTGCAGTTCCATCCGTACGTCGTGCCCGGCGCCGTTGTACCGGGTCCCGCTGACCGCGACGAACGTGCTGTCGTCGAGGGTGAGCAGCGCCGCGGCCGAGTCGACGTCGCCGTACTCGCCGAAGAAGGTCTCGCCGCGGTTCGCGCCGGTCGCGTAGACGCTGACCACCTCGCGGCCGGTGACGTACCGGATGATGTCGAAGTCGTGCACCGTGCAGTCGCGGAAGAAGCCGCCGCTCTGCGGGATGTAGTCCTGGTGCGGCGGGAAGGCGTCGTTCGTGTTCGCCCGGATGTGGTGCACGAACCCGAGCTCGCCGGTCGCGACGGCCGCCCGCGCCGCCTGGTACCCGGCGTCGAAGCGGCGCTGGAAACCGATGTGTACCGGCACCGTCGACGCCTCCACCAACTCCACCACCCGCGACGTCTCGGCCAGGTCCAGCGCGACCGGCTTCTCGCAGAACGTCGGTACGCCGGCCGCCAGCGCCGCCTCGATCAGCGACGCGTGCGCGGACGTTGCCGCGGCGATCACGAACCCGTCCAGGTCCGACGCGAGCAACGCGGGTACGTCGGGAGCCGACGACACGCCGAGCTCCTTCGCGACCGCCTCGGCCCGGGCCGGGTCCGCGTCGGCGACGACCACCTGATCCACCGCCGGCAAGCCCTGCAGCGTCGCGGCGTGGAACGCCCCGATCCGCCCGACCCCGACCAACCCGATCCGCATCGGCACAGCCTCTCTCACAGACGAGCGCACCCCGGCGGCGCGCTGACTGTCAGCCTTCCGGGACCGTGGCAGAGGTGTCAATACTTTGTTAACACATTCTCACGTACAGACATGACCAGGTAGCATCCGCCCATGAACGCCGTCCCGATCCAGCTCGATCGGAGCAGCCCGGTGCCGTTGTACCACCAGCTGGCCGAGCAGCTCACCGCTGCCATCACGGACGGCCGGCTGCGCCCGGGCGATCCGTTCGAGAACGAGATCGGCATGTCGGACCGGCTGAGCCTGTCCCGCCCGACGGTGCGCCGCGCGATCTCCGAGCTGGTCAACCAGGGCCTGCTGGTCCGCCGCCGCGGCATCGGCACCACGGTCGCGAACCAGATGGTGCACCGCAAGGCCGAGCTGACCAGCCTGTACGACGACCTCGCCCGCGAGGGCCGGACGCCGCACACCGAGGTGCTCGCGCTGGACACCAAGGCCCAGGACGACCGCGCCGCCGCCGTCCTCGAGCTCCCGCCCGGCACCCCGCTGGTGTCGATCGTCCGGCTCCGGTACGCCGACGACCTGCCGCTGGCGATCCTCCGCAACTGGTTGCCCCCGGCCCTCAGCAACCTCACCCTCGAGGACCTCACCAACGACGGCCTGTACGCCGTCCTCCGCGCCCGCGGCATCCGCCCGACGGTCGCCCGGCAACGCATCGGCGCCCGCAACGCCACCGCCGAGGAACGCCGTACCCTGCACATGTCCAAGGCCGAGCCCCTGGTCACGATGACCCGCGCCGCCTACGCCGCCGACGGAACCCCGGTCGAGTACGGCAGCCACTGCTACCGAGCCGACCAGTATTCCGTCGACGTCGTCGTCTCCGAACGCTAGGCCTGGTTGGCCAGGAGGGTTCGGACCAGGCGGAGGCCTACTGAGAGGTGGGCCAGTTCGGGGCCTTCGATTTCTACGATTTCCTCGAGCATGGTGGCGGCTCGGGACAGGGCGGCGGCGTTGCGGTCCTGCCAGGTGATGACGCGGTCCTCCGGTTCGGCGGTGGCGTCGGTGGTGGCGAGGACCTGGCGGGTGAGGCGGGCGTGGACGGCGTGCAGGTCGTCGCGGAGGGCGGCGCGCGCCATCGTCTGCCAGCGGTCGGTGCGGGGCAGGCCGATGATGCGTTCGAGGAAGCGGCCCAGTTGCAGGCGTTCGCCGAGCGCGAAGTGGACCTTGGCGACCTCGAGGATGTCGAGGTCGTCGGTGGACGCGGTCTCCACGATGCCGAGACCGGCGTACGCCGGCGGCAGCACCGCGATCCGGGTGGCGAAGTCCTCCGAGACCCCCTTCTGCACAAGAGCTTCCCGGCGCTGCTCGAACAGGGCCAGCTCACGGCCGCGCAGTACCTCGGGCAACGCCGCGGTCAGCTTCGCGATGCCGGGCCCGAAGAACTCGATCAGTTCCTCGATGTCCACCGGTGGCCGCCGGTTCGACACCAGCCAGCGGGTGGCGCGCTCGACCAGCGTGCGGGTCTCCAGCCGCATCCCGGTCTGCGTCTCCGCGTCGACCACGTTGTCCAGCTCGGCGTTCGCCGCCAGCAGTTCCGGCTGCGCGAAGATCCGGGAGGCCGCCAGGTTCGCACGGACCACGTCCTCCTCGTTACCGCCGGTCTCCAGCGAGAGCCGGTGGTACGCCGTGATGCCGGACGTGTTCACGAACTCGTTGACGACCTGCGTGGTGATGATCTCGCGGCGCAGCTGGTGGCTCTGGATCTGCTCCGCGAACCGTTCCTGGATCGCCTTCGGGAAGTAGCTGGCGAGCTTGTGCTTCAGGAACGGGTCGTCCGGCAGCGACGTCTTGAGCAGCTCGGCTTCCATCACGATCTTGGTGTACGCGATCAGCACCGACAGCTCCGGCGAGGTCAGCCCGCGGCCCTCGGCCTTGCGGCGCTTGAACTCCGGGATGCTCGGCAGGAACTCCAGCTGCCGGTCGAGCAGCCCCTGACGCTCCAGCCGCCGGACCCAGTCCTGGTGGACGTGCATCAGCGCCGGCGCCTGCGCGGTCGCGTTGGCGAGCGCGATGTTCTGCCGGTAGTTGCTCTTCAGCACCAGCGCGCCGACCTCGTCGGTCATCGACGCGATGATGTCGTTGCGCTGCTTCTCGGTCAGGTCGCCGTCCGCGACGACCGTGTCCAGCAGGATCTTGATGTTCACCTCGTGGTCCGAGGTGTCCACGCCGGCCACGTTGTCGATGAAGTCGGTGTTGATCCGGCCGCCGTGCGCGGCGTACTCGATCCGGCCGAGCTGGGTGCAGCCGAGGTTGCCGCCCTCGCCGACGGCCCGGGCGCGCAGCTCGGAACCGTTGACCCGGATCGCGTCGTTGGCCTTGTCGCCGACGTCGGCGTTCGACTCGTTCGACGACTTCACGTAGGTGCCGATGCCGCCGTTCCAGAACAGGTCGACCGGCGCCTTCAGGATCGCGTTCATCAGCTCGGCCGGCGTGAGCGTCGGCGAGCCGCTCTCGATCCCGAGCACGGAACGAACCTCGGCCGAGATCGGGATCGCCTTCTCGGTCCGCGGGTACACCCCGCCGCCGGCCGAGATCAGCGACGCGTCGTAGTCCATCCAGGACGAGCGCGGCAGGTCGAACAGCCGCCGACGCTCAGCAAAAGAAATCGCAGCATCGGGCGCCGGGTCCAGGAAGATGTGCCGGTGGTCGAACGCCGCGACCAGCCGGATGTGTTCGGACAGCAGCATCCCGTTGCCGAACACGTCACCGGACATGTCGCCGACGCCGACGACGGTGAAGTCCTCGTGCTGGCAGTCGTGGCCCATCTCGCGGAAGTGCCGCTTGACCGACTCCCACGCGCCGCGGGCGGTGATGCCCATCGCCTTGTGGTCGTAGCCGACCGAGCCGCCGGATGCGAACGCGTCGCCCAGCCAGAACCCGTACTCCTTCGCGACCCCGTTCGCGATGTCGGAGAACGTCGCCGTGCCCTTGTCCGCGGCGACCACCAGGTACGCGTCGTCCCCGTCGTACCGCACCACGGAAGCAGGCGGAACGATGTCACCGGCAACGATGTTGTCGGTGATGTCCAGCAGCCCGGAGATGAACGTCTTGTACGACGCGATCCCCTCGGCCAGCCAGGCGTCCCGGTCGACCGACGGGTCGGGCAGCTGCTTGGCGTAGAACCCGCCCTTCGCGCCGACCGGCACGATGACGGAGTTCTTCACCATCTGCGCCTTGACCAGGCCGAGCACCTCGGTACGGAAGTCCTCGCGCCGGTCCGACCAGCGCAGCCCGCCGCGCGCGACCGCGCCGAACCGCAGGTGCACACCTTCGACCTGCGGCGAGTAGACGAAGATCTCGTACGCCGGCCGCGGCTGCGGCAGGTCCGGGATCGCCTTCGGCTCGAGCTTCAGCGAGATGTACGACCGTGGCTGCCCGTCCGGACCCGGCTGGAAGTAGTTCGTCCGCAGGGTCGCCTTCATCACGGTCAGGTACGACCGCAGGATCCGGTCTTCGTCCAGGCTCTGCACGGTGTCCAGCGCGGCCAGGATCTCCTTCTCCAGCTGGTCCGTCCGCATCGTCCGGTCCGGGTCGTCGGCTTCACCGCGCGCCGGGTCGAAGCTGGTCTCGAACAGCTGCACCAGCAGGCCTGCCACGTCCACGTGGTTCAGGAAGGTGTTCTCGATGTAGTCCTGGCTGAACGGCGTACCGCCCTGGCGCATGTAGCGCTGGTACGCGCGCAGGATCGACACCTGCCGCCAGCTGAGGCTGCCACGCAGGACGAGCGCGTTCAGCCGGTCGGACTCGGCCCGGCCCTCCCAGACCGCCTGGAACGTGTCGGAGAACAGCTGGCGCAGTTCTTCGCGCTCCTCGCTGTCCTCCGGCGCCCGCAGCCCGAAGTCGTAGATGTAGGCCATGCTGCCGTCGGCACGGCGGATCTCGTACGGGCGTTCGTCGACAACCTCCACGCCCATGGCGGACAGGTGCGGCAGTACGTGCGACAGCGACAGCGCCGTCCCGGTGCGGAACACCTTGAAGCGGCGCTCGCCCTCCCATTCCTCGTCGATCGGGTTGTACAGCGACATGGCCAGCCCGTCCTCCGCGGGCAGCCCGTCCAGCACGTGTACGTCGTTGACCGCGACGCGCGCGTCGAAGTCCTCCTTGTACGCCTCCGGGAACCCGTCGGCGTACCGCCGGTACAGCTTGGTGACCGCGCTGTCGCCACCCTGCGCGTGCAGCGCCGCGGTGAAGTCGTCCTCCCAGGCGCGGGTCGCCTCGACGACCTGCTGCTCCAGGGTGTCCGCGTCGTACTCGCCGACGGTCTCGCCCTGCTTCATGCGGACGACGAAGTGCACCCGGGCCAGCACGGACTCGGTGACGTACGCCGCGTACGTGACCGACTCGGCGCCGATGGCGTCCTTGAGGATCTGCTGCATGCGCAGCCGGACCGCCGTGGTGTACCGGTCGCGCGGCAGGTACACCAGGCAGGACAGGTACCGGTTGTAGACGTCACGCCGTACGAACAGCTTGACCGCGCGGCGCTCCTGCAGGTGCAGCACGGACTGCACGATCGGGAGCAGGTCCTCCACCGGCGCCTGCAGCAGCTCGTCGCGCGGGTAGGTCTCCAGGACGTCCAGCAGGCCCTTGCCGCTGTGGCTGTTCGGGTCGAAGCCGGTCAGCCGGAACAGCTCCAGCGCCTTCCGCCGCAGCACCGGCACCTGCATGACGCTCTCGGTGTACGCCGTCGACGACAGCAGCCCGATGAACCGGCACTCGCGGACCGGGTCGCCGTTCGCGTCGAACTGCTTGATGCCGACGTAGTCCAGGTACGTCGAGCGGTGCACCGTGGAGCGGGAGTTCGCCTTGGTGAGGATCATCAGCTTGCGCTCGCGCGCCTTCGCGCTCACCTCGGGCGGCAGCTTCCCGGAGCCCGGCTTCGGGTCCGGCCGGAGGATGCCCAGCCCGGTCCCGGGGGTGCCGCGCAGGATGCCCTGGTCGCCCTCCATGGTGAAGTCGTACTCGCGGTAGCCGAGGAAGGTGAAGTGCTCGTCGGCCAGCCACTCCAGCAGCTCGCGCGCCTCCTCCACCTCGCTCTCCGGCACCGGCAGGTCCTCGGCCCGCAGCGCGGCCGCGATGCTGACGGCCTTCTCGTGCATCTTCGGCCAGTCCTCGACGGCCTCGCGGACGTCGTTCAGCACCTTGAGCAGCTCCCGCTCGAGCGCGCGGTGCTCCGCGACGTCGGCGATCCGCTCGATCTCCAGGTGCATCCAGCTCTCCCGGACGAGGTCGTGCTCGTCCGAGGCGGTGGTGTCGTCCAGGACCTCCTGCAGCGTGCCGGCGACGTCCCGGCGGACCACGAACTGCGGGTGGATCAGCAGCTGCAACTCGAGGTTCCGGTCGGTGATCACCATCGACGCGGTGTCGACCAGGAACGGCATGTCGTCCACCACGATCTCGACCACGGTCCGGCCGGCCGCGGACCAGCCGTACTCCTCCGGGGTCGGGGTGAACACGTGCACCTTCGCGGTGCCCTGCGGCCGGGACATGGCCGACTTGTAATGGTGCCGCGCGGCCCCCAGGCAGTCGTTCGGCTGGCGCTCGGCGACGTCCTCGGCGGCGACGTGCCGGTAGTACTGCTCGAGAAAGGTCTTCAGCTTGACCGGGTCGACCACTTTGTCGTGCCCATGGGTTCCTGTGGCCACCGCCTTCGCGATCACATCGGCCTTCAGGACGTCCAGCTTGCTCTGCATTCCCCACCGTCTCCACACGTGACGTCGGCGTCGGCTAGCGCCGGACCGCACGACATTGTGCGGTCACTCAGAGATTAGTCCACCTTTGTCACTGGTGTGGTGTCGGGACGGAGCTGTCATCGTTTGGTGAGACGCAGTGCGAGAGCCGGGCAGGCGAGGACTGCGCGGCGCGCGTCCGGGAGCTCACCGGCGGTGATCTCGCGGCCGCTCAGGACCGGGAATCCCCACTCGTCGAGGGCGACGTCGTCAGGCAGCAGCCCGGCGCACAAACCGTGTCCGTCGCAGCGTGTCCAGTCGATCTCGAGCTTGCTCATCGGGCCACCCCGAGCACCCCGAGCACCGGCCGGCCGCACCCCTGATGGTTGAGATGCCGGCGTACGTCGTCCGCGAAGACCTCGAGCGCCGATGTGAGGAACCTCGCAGTCCCGTCAGGATGCGCGCAGGCCCCCCGGCCCGGAACCAGCCCGAGATGCCGCTGGGCGTCGTACCAGCCGTCCGGGTCGCCGACGGTGATCCTGGCGAAGTCGTCGACCAGGGCGCCGAGGCCGAACACGCACGGGCCGCACTGACCGGCCGACTGACCTCTCAACCACTCGGCGACCCGGGTGACCTCTCCCAGCGGGCACGTGTCACTGCCGAGCGCCAGGATGATGCCCGCGGACACCTCCGGCCGCTGGAGCATCACACCGTCGGTGTGCGGCAGCCACCGCCCGTGGTACCCGCCCAGCAGGACAGGGCCTGGTTCTGCCCCGGCGTACTGCAGGACTGTGTCCAACGGAACACCGACCGGTGTCTCTAGTACGCCGGGGTGCTGGACGGCCCCGCCGATCGTCAGGAGCTGCGTACCGGGCTCTGTGCTCACCCCGGTCCGGCTGTACTCACGGGACCCGAGCCGCGCCAGTACGGCGAGCTGGGCGAACGTCTCCACGTTGGACAGGAACGTCGGCCTCCGGTGGTAGCCCTTGCGCGTCGGCAGCACCCGACGGCCCGGTGGTACCGCCGTACCGCCCTCCAGCACGCTCAACACCGCACGGGCCTCCCCTGCGACGAACCGGCCCGGTGTCTCGCGTACCTCGATCGCCAGCCGGTCGTCGCGCTCCATTAGCGCCTCCCGGAGCGATGTGGCCGCATCACGGTCGTGTACGGCGACCAACACGTGCGGCGCGCGCAGTGCATGCGCCAGACCGACCGCGCCGTCAAGGACGAGGTGGGGCGCACGGATGAGCAGCAAGCGGTCCTTGCGACTCGCCGGCTCGCTCTCGGAACCGTTCACGACAACGGCTTCCACACCACGCTTCGGGAGGTCCTGGAGCTTCAGGGCGACCGGAAACGCGGCACCACCGCGCCCTCGGAGCCCTACTGCTTCACAGAGCCGCACGTACTCGTCACGCGTCAGCTCGGGCTGCTGTCCGTGCGTCAACAGGTGCCGCTGGAAGTCCAGTCGTCCCTGGTCGAGTCCAGCGAGGACTCTGGCCTCGCCAATCACTCTGACGTCGTCAACGGTGATCACTGGGTCCTCCAAACTCTGGTAGGTAATGCGTTGAGCCGGTAGGCGCCTGCAGTCGCCACAGCGGCAAGGCAGCCGAGCGTGATGCCGAGCATCCACGGCGTACTGCGGTCCGTACCGGCCAGCAGTGCGTGTCCGATCGACAGGAGCCAGCCGACCGACGCGGCGATGTGCAGCTTGCGCCAGACCTTCGTGAACTTCTCCGACACCGCCAGCCGACCGCGGGCCGCTCCGACGAGTGACGCCAGTACCAGGCTGTAAAGCGCGAGCGCACCGACGGCCATGGCGAACGGCCGGTAGCTGGAGCCGAACGGCCACACCAGAACGGTCAGCCCGATGCTCACGTAGCTGTCGGCGATCACCGCGACCACATGGGTGGCCAGGAGCACCAGACCGGTCACAGCCGCCGAACGATGCACATACTGCAACCAGAACCGCCACCCCGCCGAGCGCACACGCGGCATCACCATGCCCAGCACAGCGGACAGCGTGAACATGACCATCGCCACGACACCGGCCGCACGCGCCAGGTACCAGATCGTCATCAGGCGGCCCTGCTCGCCGTCGGCCAGCCGGACAACTCGGTGACCTCACCGTCCGCGTCGATCAACCGCGCCGGGTGCCCGGCCAGCTTCAGCCGACCGAGCGCGGCATCGCCTGTCGCGACCAGCGCAGTGCTGAAGGTGTTCGCCCGTACGGCGGTCGGTGCCCACACCGAGGCGGTGCGGTACTGCCCTTCCGACGGCCGGCCGGTGCGTGGGTCGATCACGTGGTGCCCGTAGCCGGTCGGTGTCTGCCACCGACGTACCGTCCGGGTCGAGGTGGTCAGACCGCCGTGCGCCAGCGTCACGAGGACACCGGTCTCGCCGGCGCGCTCGGCGACCGTGATCACCCACGGCTTCTTCGGTACGCCGGCCGCGCGCAGGTCCCCGCCGATCTCGACGAGCACCGCGCATCCGTAGCGCTTGCTGAGCACGTTCGCCGCGCGATCCGCGGTCCACGCTTTCGCGGTGGCGCCGAGGTCGAGCGCACAGCCCTTCGGTACGCCGAGCATCGCCAGCTTGCGGTTCAGCTGGACGTGCTGCCAACCGGTCACCGGCTGCGGCTCGCCCGGCTCATGCGGGAAACGCCGCCGTACTGTCTCGATGTCCGCGTCGTACCCGGCCGCGATCACCGCCTGGCCGACGGTCGGGTCGACCGCGCCGCCGCTCACCTGCGCCGCGACCAGGCTGACGTCGACGAGGTCCACCAGCAGCCGCGACACCGGTACGAGCGCACCCGCTCGGCCGTTGACGATCGACAGCTCGGAGTCCGGGCGGAACCGGCTCGCGGCCTTGCCGACCCGGTCCATCAGGGTCTCGAGCTCAGCGCAGGCAGCACCCAGTACGGCGGGGTCGTCGACGGTCAGGCGCACCGTGCAACTCCACGCGGACCAGGTACGCGACGCGGTCATGATCCGTTGCTCCCACCCTGCGAGGTCGAGTTGGAGTTCGTCGACCCGAGGCCGCTGCCGGAGCTGCTGCTGTTGTCGGAGCCCGAGCTGGAACTGGAACCTGAGCTCGTGCTGGAACCGCTGGACGAGCTGCTGTCGTCCGAGCTGCTCGACGACGTCGTACCCGAGGTGCTGGTGCTCGAGTGCTTCGCCGAGACGACCGCGACCGAGACCCCGGTCGCGCCGACGCCGAGCACGGCGGTGGCGATCGCGGCGGCCGACGCGCGCCGCAACCAGCGCGGACGGTTGGGCTGGGATTCATCTGTTCTGACCATGCCCCAAGCCTCGGCCGGGGCGTTTCAGCCGCACTCCAAGAGAAGCTCAAGCCACCGTCAAGTTCTCCTGAAAGGTCTCTGAGAACTCTTCTCAGGAGCCCAGCGCGCAGTCCGTCTCACAGTGCTTGCCGACCGCCGCGACGACCTCATCCGCGGCCTCGCCGAGCATCGCGAACCGGTCCGGACCGAACACGTCGACGAAGAACTCCCGCACCCGCGCCGCATGCGCCGGTGCACACGCCTTGATCGCCGCCAGCCCGTCCGCGGTGATGACGATCTCCGGGTACCGCGACTCGCAGGCCTCCTTGCGGATCAGGCCGCGCTTCTCCATCCGGGACAGGTGGTGCGACAGCCGGCTCTTCTCCCACTGCGTCGACCGGCCGAGCTCGAACGCGCGCATCCGGCCGTGCTCGGACTCGGACAGGTTGACCAGGATTTCGAAGTCCGACTTGGACAGCCCGAAGTCCCGCTGCAGGTGCCGCTCCAGATGCGTCTCCAGCGTCCGCTGCATCAGCAGATAGCTGCGCCACGCCCTCTGCTCGTCGTCGTCGAGCCACGGTCCCTTGCTCATGCGGTCCATCCTACCCAGATAGGTTGACACATCAACCCGAGGCGGCCGCGCGGACCCGGGCCGAGATGGACCTGTCACTGCATCAGGTCGGGCACCTCCTCGGCGCGGATGCGGCCGCGGTCGCCGGGCTTCGTGGCTCGGGCGGCCGCCGGAGCGAGGACAGGGTCGGCCGGGCGGCGGTGGTGCCACTCGGTGACGGCTTGGTAGGCGGCGGCGACCGCGAGCAGGCGGTCCTCTCCGTACGGCTTCCCGCCGAGGATGGTGCCGATCGGTAGGCCGCCCGCGGAGAAGCCGATCGGCAGCGCCAGCTCGGGCAGACCGAGCGCGTCGAACGGTGTCGGCGACGTCTGGACGACGACATCGCACTGCGCGAACAGGTCGTCGAGAACCCGCTCGAGCAGCCGGAGCTTGGCGCGCTGCCCGATCAGGTACTCGTTCGCCCCGAGCAGCGCGCCCTGCAGCCACCCGGTCACGGAAACGCCGAAGCCGCGCAGGTCCGAGCGCAGCATCGGCAGGAAAGGTTCGCTCCGCTCCGGCAGCCGGACGTTGTTGAAGGCCGCGTTGGTGAGCAGGTCCCACTCGTCCGGCATGGTCACGTCGACGACCGACAGGCCCTCGATCCCCGCGAGTACGCCGAGTGCGGCAGCCCGCGCGGCCGCGGTCTCCGACGTACCGCCGGTGAACCCGGGGATGACGCCGATCCGGGTCCGCCACCGCGCCCGGACCCGGCCCGCCCGGACGACCGGCGTGGCCGCGGCGACCAGGTCGGGTACCGGCGGAAGCCCTTGGGTTCGTGGATCCGCCGGGTCCTCGCCGGCCATCGCGGTGAGCATGATCGCGGCGTCCAGGGCGTCCCGCGCCAGCGTTCCCGGGTGATCACGGGTGTAGCTCAGCGGCACGATCCCGTGCAGCGAGACCCGGCCCATCGTCGGCTTCAGGCCGGTCAGGTTCTGCGCGTTCGACGGCGCGGTGATCGATCCGCCCGTCTGCGTCCCGACACTCGACGTCGCCAGCCGCGCCGCCACCGCGGTCGCCGATCCGGACGACGAGCCGCCCGGATCCGTACCCGGGTCCGCCGGCGTCCACGCGTTCACCGTGGTGATCCGGCCGTCGGGCGTGGTCGCCCGAGTCGTTGCCAACGGCCCCATCTGCGTCTTGCCGAGGACGATGCCGCCGGCCGCGGTGAGCCGGCGTACGGCGGTCGCGTCGTACGGCGGCACGAAGTTCTCGAAGAGGTACGAGTTCGCGGTCGTGGTGACGCCGGCGGTGTAGTAGTTGTCCTTGATCGCCAGCGGTATGCCGTGCAGCGCGCCGCCGCGGCTCCCCGCGAGTACCCGTGCCCGGGCCAGCGCCTCGTCCGCCAGCACCCGGTTGAACGCCAGGTACGTCGCGTCATACGCCGTGATCCGGTCCAGATACGTCTGCACGAGCTCCTCGGGTTTCAGCCGCCCTTTGCGGATCAGCGTCGCCGCCTCGGCGATGGTCAGTTCGCTGACGTCGACAGATCGAGCAGGTACGTCGACGAGTGCCGCGGGAGCCGTTGCCGCGGGCGCCGCATGGGCGATCGACGGCAGCGCGACCGCGCCTACCGTCGTCGCCGCGGCCAGGGCGCCGGCGCGGTGCAGGAACGACCGCCGGTCGACCTGGTCGTCCTGCGGCGCGCTCATCGTGCTTCCCGGACGACGTCGATGGACGGGTACAACGCCGGCGGCGCGACCTGCTGCCCGAGCGCGGCGTCCGCGGCGAACGCGTACGAGCTCAGCGGCAGCACGGTCGTCCGCAGGAACCCCCGCAGACTCGCGAGGACCGTGTCCTGTCCCGGGCTCCCGGTCTGCGGGTCCGGCGTACTCCCCGTCGGCAACTGGTCGAGATCGATGCCGATCGACGCGAGCCGCGCCCTGATCATCGTGTCCAGCTCGGCATCCATCGGTTGACTGAGACCCATCCGAGTCCCCTCCCGGTCGTGGCGGCAACCTGTCGGGTCCAGTTATGTCATCCCTGTTCGCACCTGACATTTCCCCGAGGTCACGACGACGTTGCGGCCGTCGGGTGGCCTGATCAGAACTCCCTGACGCCGAGAGCGAACTCCCAGTGCCGTACGCCGTTGCGGGCAAGGCCCATCGTGAGCAGGCCCGCCCCCTCCAGCCAGTGCGCCATGTCCAGACCGCCGACGTCCAGCGGACGCAGTCCGGTGCTCTCGACGAACGCCGACACGGCCGCCTTGGCCGATGCGTCGTCGCCGGCGAGGAAGACGTCCGGCCTGTTGCCCTTCTCCAGAACGTGGCCGAAGACGGTGTTGAACGCCTTCACGACGCTCGCGCCGGCCGGCGCCACCTTGGCGGCCTCCTGCGCGACCGAGGTCTCGCCGGCGTAGGACAGTCCGTCTGCCGCCGGATTGAAGGGATTGCTGATGTCGACGATGACCTTGCCCGCGAGGGCGTCGCCGTACTGGGCGACGACGGGGACGACGTCCCCGGACAACAAGGCCACGATGACAATGTCCCCGGCCGGTACGGCGCCCCAGTCGCCCGCCGTGGCTCCGTCACCGAGGACCTTCGCGAGGTCGTCGGCCTTGGACCGGCTGCGGCCGAGGATCTCCACCGTATTGCCCGTATTGCCGCCGGCCAGGGCCAGGGTGCCGAGGATGCGGGCCATGGTGCCGGTGCCGATCAAGCTGATGCTGGTCATGAAGTTCGTCCTCAGATCGCCGTGGTGCCGCCGTCGGCGGCCAGTTCCATACCGTTCACGTAGCTCGAGTCGTCCGAGGCGAGGAACAACGCGACCGTCGCGATCTCCTCCGGGCGGCCCATCTGTCCCCGCGGGATCAGCGACTCGAACTGCCGCTTCGTCGCCTCGTCGAACAGTTCCTCCTGCTTCGCGGTGGCCACCTGGCCCGGGGTCAGCACGTTCACCCGGATCCGCCGCTCCCGTAACTCGTTCAGCCACACGCGGGCGAAGGCCTGCTGCACCGCCTTGCTCCCGGCGTACACGCTCCAGCCGGGGTAGCCCCGGAGCGAGGCGCTCGACCCGGTCATGAAGATCGAGCCGCCGTCGTTGAACAGCGGCAGCGCCTTCTGCACGGTGAACAGCGTTCCGCGTGCGTTCAGCGCGAAGGTCGCGTCGAACTGTGCCTCGGTGATCTCGCCAAGACTGCTCTCCACGCCCGTCCCGGCGCTCGCCCAGAGCACGTCGATCGCGCCCTTCTCGCGCTCGACCGTGTCGTACAGGCGGTCCAGATCGCCGAGGTCGGCCGCGTCGCCCCGCACCGCGGTCACGTTCCGGCCGATCACCTCGACGGCCTCGTCGAGCGCCTCCTGCCGCCGACCCAGGAGGAAGACGTGGGCGCCCTCTTCCACGAACAGTTTGGCGCCGGCCAGCGCCAGGCCGGTCGAGCCGCCGGTGACTACGGCGACCTTGCCGTCGAGCTTTCCCATGATCGCTCCAATGCGAGCAGTTATGTACACCAGTCAGTGTGCTTAACCTAAGCGACGTTTCGCTGGTCCGCAAGTTATGTACACCGATCAGTACCCAGTCGGGCTATGCTGGGCGCCATGACCGAGGTGGAGAAGGGCCCCCAGGGCCGGCGCCGCGGCCGGGGTGCACGCGAACGCATCCTCGGCGCGTCCCAGCAGCTGTTCCGCGAGCAGGGCATCAACCGCACCGGGATGGACCAGCTCTGCGCGGTCGCCCAGGTCTCGAAGCGCACGGCATACCAGCACTTCAACGGCAAGGACGAGCTGGTCACGGAGTACCTGCGCCGCTTCGATCCCGAGGTGATGGCCGGGGTGTTCGACCGCACCGACCTCACGCCGCGCGAACAGCTGCTCGCCGTCTTCGAACTCCCCGCCCGCGGCAGGCAGGAGCCCACCCCGCTCTGCCCCTACATCGAGGCGGCCGTCGAGATCCACGATCCGGAGCACCCGGCGTCCCAGGTCGCCCGCGACTACAAGCTGGCCCTCGCCGCACGTCTCACCGACACCGCCCGCGAAGCCGGCGCCACCAACCCCGAAGAACTCGGCGAACAACTGGCCCTGCTCCTCGACGGCGCCTCGGCCCGCACCCGGGTACTCAACAGCGAGTGCTTCCCCACCGCCGGAGCCATCGCCGCCGTGCTCATCGACAACGCGATCCCGGCTCCCACCGGCGCGTAATCGCCTGCTGTACAAGGGATTGTCAGCTGACTCTCAGCTTGCTGATTCAGCGCGAGAACGCTGGACAGGCCGCCTCCTCGGGTCTCATTCTCGGAGTTGTCCACCCGGCACTCTCGGGTGCCGGCAATCGCGCGGGGAGGGAACCAATGCGCGCATTCAAGAGGTTCGTCACGGCCGTGGCCGTGGCAGCGCTCACGGCTGGGGGGCTGGTGAGCGCGACGTCCGTCGCACAGGCGTACGGCGGCGACGGCAGCATGGACGTGTACCAGATCGGTCTCTCGTTCAACTGCGACAACAAGAGCGTCTGCGGCGCCGACAACCTGGGCGGGTTCTGGGGCTGGGCCGAACTCGACCACGACCCGGCGACGGGCAAGAACACCGGCGACGCACAGTTCACCGGCTGCTCGCACGGGACCTTCAACGGGGCCGAGCACACCAGTGTCGACGTACATAACTGGTGGGTCGCACCCGGCAGCGCCGGGCCGAACACCCTGTTCACGGACGAGGTGGACACCACCACGTTCCGCGGTCAAACCACCGTGCAGACGTTCAACGGTATGGACACCGGGCTCAACCTCGTACCGGGACACCAATCCGGCACGGACATCTTCGGCATCAAGCCACCGCCCGGAGTCTCGATGCAGATCCAGATCTCCTTCAAACCAGCACACTAAGAGGGGTCAGGGCAGGAGAGGGCGGGTCGTCGAGTCCAGCACGATGGTGTGCATCGACTCGATGCGCGAGACGATCGCCTCCCGCGGGCCGCTGCGCCAGGCGTCGCTGCTGTAGAACGCCGTCTCCTGCTCCTCGCGTTGGGCGAGCGAGTCGAACGTGCGGATCAAGTAGGCCTCTTCCGCTCCGTCCTCGTCCACGAGCGAGGCCCCGCAACCCGCCACCTGGATCCCCGCCGCCGCGAGCAGGGGCAGGCTTTCGTCACGCATGACGCGGACGAACTCGTGCCGGGTGCCGGGCTTCAGCCTGTAGGTGCGTACTTCGACGATCACCCGGGGAAGCTATCGCCGAACAGTGTCAGATCCTGTCAGCTTTCAGCGCCTGCCAGCTTGCGGCGCTGAGCACGAACTGCCGGTAGTAGCTCGGCGCCCCGAGGAAGACCTCGTCGTGTCCTCTCCCGGTCTCGACCATGCCGATCGACCGCAGGATCCGCACCGAAGCCTGATTCGCGTCCACGGCCTCGGCCTCGATCTCGCGGAGTCCCAGCTCCCCGAAGCCGTACGCGAGCCCGAGCCGCGCCGCAGCCGCTCCGAACCCCTGGCCCCAGCGCGCAGAGGGACCGATCGCATAGCCGAGTTCACGGCGGTCAGGTTCCTCCCCGGCGAGGTCGACGTACCCGACCACCTGGTCGTCGGCCACGGCAGCGAGACGCACGAGACCGGTCCCGGTCTGTCCGATCAGCCTGCGCCAGTGGGCTTCACGAGCCGACGCCGCCAGGTCCACGGTCCAGCCGGCGTGCTCGCAGAAGCGTCGGTCCTCTCCCCACGACACAAACGTCGGCAGGTCGGTGAGCTCGAGCGGGCGGAGGAACATCGATCCGGAGCGCATACCAGCAGACTAGGGAGCTGGTGGTACTGACGCGCGGCAGAATGCCCGGCATGGTGTTGCGACGATGGGCAAAGACGTTCGCGAACGGGACCGTGGCCGCGCAGCTGGAGAAGCTGAACGCCCGGCATCCGTGGAGTCACAACGATCACTTCCACGGCTGGATCCTCGCGAACCTTCCCGAGCAGCGGCGTTCGGCGCTCGACGTCGGGTGCGGCCGTGGGGAGTTGCTGGTCGCTCTGGCACCGCAGTTCAGCGACGTCAACGGCGTCGACGCCGACGCCGCCATGCGCGAGCAGGCCACGCAGCGGAGCGCCGGCTTCGGCAACGTCACCGTCCGCGGCGGCGCCTGGAACGACGACCCAGGCCCGTACGACCTGATCACGATGATCGCCGTACTGCATCATCTCGACGTGACCGCGGCCCTGCACGACGTACGTCGGCTGCTCGCGCCCGGAGGACGTTTCCTCGCGGTCGGGCTCGCCGTACCACGGAGCATTCGCGACCATGCCTGGGACCTCGCGTCCGTCGTGACCAATCCGGTGATCGGTTACGTCAAGCACCCGTGGCCGAACCCGAACGGCAAGCAGCCCGCCCCGTTCCCGGTGCAGGACCCCACCCAGACCTTCGACGAACTGCGCGACGTCGTCGTCGACGCCATGCCGGGCGCGGAGATGCGTCATCAGCTCGGCTTCCGGCACACCATCGCCTGGACGAAGCCGGTGGTACCTGCTGGTTCTCAGCGGGTTCGGTAACGGGCGTAGGTCACGCCCGAGGCGAACGAGCGGTGGTCGAGCAGGTCGAGCTCGAGGCGGATGCCGGGCGGGAAGAACGGCGTACCGCCACCGACGACGGTCGAGGTGGTGAACAAGTGATACTCGTCGACCAGGCCGGCCTCGATCGCCTGGGCCGCGAGGTTCGGGCCGTCGATGCTGAGGTCGTGGTCCGACTCCTTCTTGAGTCTGCGTACCGCGTCCGGGTCGAAGGTCCGCTCGATCCGCGTCTTCGCGCTCGACACCGACTCCAGGGTCGTGGAGTACACGATCTTCTCCGCGGCCCGCCAGTCGTCGGCGTACTGCCGGATGTACGGCGGCAGGCCGGGCTGGGTGTGCGCGGTCTCCCAGAACACCATCGTCTCGTACATCCGGCGGCCGTAGAGGAACGTGCCGACGGGCCGGAACAGGTCGCCGACGAAGCTGTGCACCTCCTCGTCCTCCGGTCCCCACCCGAGGTCGCCGTCGGTCGCCTCGGTGCGGCCGTCCAGCGAGGTGATCATCGAATAGATCAGCTTGGCCATGTCCGCCCCCATCGCTTGAGGTGAGCCGGTCGACTCACCATTGCCAGGACGGTAGTCGCGACCCCTGTCGTGAGTCAAGCGACTCACCTCTCTGACATACTGGCCGCATGCCCCGCGAGCTCTCCGCATACCACCGCCAGGTCGCCGCGACCAACCGCGCGGCGATCCTCGACGCCGCCGCGGACCTGTTCCTCGAGACCGGGTACGACGGCACCTCGCTGGCGCGCGTCGCCGAGCGTGCCGGGGTGTCCAAGGCGACGTTGTTCAAGCAGTTCCCGACCAAGGCGGAGCTCTTCGAGGCGACGCTGCTAGCGGCCGGCGGCGCGCCCGCCGATGAACTCGCCGACCCGCCGGCCGGCGACTTCTCCGCGGGCCTGATGAGCCTCGGCCTCGCGTACGTCGAGCTGCTGAACCGGCCCCGGATGGAGGACCTGATCCGCACCCTGATCGGCGAGGCCCACCGATTCCCGGAGCTGCGGGCCCGGACCTTCGACCTCGGCACGCTCCCGGTGATGACCACGCTCGGCCGCTACCTGCGCGCCGCGGCAGTCGACGACCCGGACACCGCCGCCGCTCAGTTCCTCGGCATGATCTCGACCATCGTCTTCTGGCCCCGCCTCATCCACGGCGGCTACGAACTCACCGAAGCCGAGACACGCGACGTGGTACGGGAAGCGACCCGCACCATCGTCGCGCGCTACGGCAACTGACAGCTACGAGTTCCAGACCTGGAACTCCGAGAGCTGACCGGCGGGCCAGGTGTCGTTCGCGGTGAGATTGAGGCGGTAGTAGCGCTTGCTGGTGGGAGTGAAGGTGATGGTGACCGTGTTGTTGTTGCCGGGGGCAAAGGAGTAGCCGGCCGGGCCGGCGAGGGTGGTGAAGGTGGTGCCGTCGGTACTGCCGAGCACCGAAAGGGTTTCGGTACGGGCGCCCCAGCCGGCGGGGAGCTGCAGGACGATCCGGCCGGCGGTTGTCGCCGTACCGAGATCGACCTGGACCCATTGCGGGAAAGCATTGTTCGCACTTTCCCAGTACGACGACTGGTTGCCGTCGGTGACGTTGCTCGACGGGTAGACGTCGTTGTGGCTGGACTCGCTGGTGGACTTACCCGCTGCGAGGTTGGTGCTCGTACTGCCGCCACCCTGACCGTCAGGGCTGTAGACCTCGAACTCCGATGCCTGGCCGGCGGGCCAGCCGGTGTTGGCGGTGACGTTGATCCGCACGTAGCGGGCGGTTGTCGTCGGTACGGCGATGTTCACGACGTTGGCGGGGGACGTGAACGTGTACGCCGCGGACGCGACCGCTGTCGTGAAGGTGGAGCCGTCGGCGCTCGTCTGGACCGACAGCGTCTGCGTGCGGGTGCCCCAGGCCGAGCTGGGCGGCAGCTTCAGGGTGACCTTGCCGATGCTGCGCGCGGCACCCAGGTCGACCTGCAGCCATTGCGGGAAGGCGTTGTTCGCACTTTCCCAGTACGTGTTCGCGTCGCCGTCGGTCGCCGTCGTGGCGGTCTGGGTCCCGTTGACCTGGCTACTGGCCGTTGCGGGCTTGTTGAGGGCGAGGTTGGTGTCGGAGCCGATTCCGTTGCCGGTCAGCGCGATCGAGGCCGGGCTGTTGTTGGCGTTGCTCGTCACCGTGACGTTGCCGGTCCGTGCTCCCGACGCGGTCGGCCGGAAGGTGACCGTCACCGTGCAGGACGCGCCGATCGCGACGGTTCCGCAGTTGTTCGTCTGGCTGAAGTCACCGGTCGCCGCGATACCCGAGACGGTCGCGGACGCCGTACCGGAGTTGGTGAGCGTGAAGGTCTGCGTCGCGGACGTGCTGCCCACCGGTGTGTCCGGGAAGGACAGGCTGCTCGGGTCGGTAGTCAGAATCGGCCCGGGCGCGACGCCCGTACCCGAGAGCGGGACGGTGTTCGTCACCCCGGAGGCGTTGACTGTCAGGTCTCCGGTACGGCTGCCGGCCGCCGTGGGGTGGAACGTGACGTTCACCGTGCACGAGCCGCCGGCCGCGATGCTGCTGCCACAGTTGTTGCTCTGGGCAAAGTCTCCCGTGACCGCGACGGAGCTGACCGGCGCCGCGGCGGTACCGCCGTTCGTGACGGTGACGGCCCGCGCCGTACTCGTCGTACCGGTCGCGACCGACCCGAAGCCCACGGCGGTCGGGCTGATCGAGAGCTGCGAACCGTTGTCGGGCAGGTACGGTGGGAACGCCGGCGCGGTGATGTTCTGGCACTGCGGAGCCCCGAAGATGCCCGAGTTCCCGCGGCCGTCGGTGAGCGTGAAGCCGACGCCACAGCTGTAGATCGGACCCGGCGCCTGGGTCCCGGTCGCGGTGCTGTTGGTGATCGTCGCGGACCCGCCGACCTGCTCCTGGACCACCCAGGTCCCGGTGTTCTGGATGGTCGCGTTGTTGATGTGCACGTTGCTGATGTTCGACCCCGAGACGAACTGGATCGCCTCGTACGGACTCTGCTGGATCAGCAGGTTGTCGACGTTCGTCAGCCCGGACATCGCCCCGTCGCGCGCGTCGAACCACAGCGCGCCGACCCCGAACTGCCAGTTCGGGTCGAGGCTGCCGGACCGGACGATCGTGTTCCGCAGTACGTCGGTCCGCCCGAGCGCGGTCGAGTTGAACCGTTGCGCGACGTGGATGCCGCCGCCTTGCGTGAGGCCTGCGTCGAGCACGCGGTTGTCGGTGACGAAGTTGTCGTGGCCGCCGTAGATCGCGATGCCGTTGGCCAGGATCGGGTACTGCACGGTGTTGTGGTCGAACGAGTCGTTCGCGTCCGCGTTCTGGTCCGACCACGTCGCCAGGCCGTCGTCACCCAGGTTGCGCAGATCGCTGTTCGTCACCTTGGAGTTCGTGACGCCGTCGTGGAAGTTGATGCCGTCGGCGGTCACGTCGCGGATCCGCATGCCGTTGAAGACCAGGTTGTCGAACGGCCCGTCCATCCAGGCGCCGACCTTCTCGTGCTCGATCCACAGCCGGTCGACGGTCGAGTTGTTCAGCGCGCCGCCGACGCCGTTCACCTGCGCGCCGTCGTTGCGTTCCTGCACGTCGCCGAAGATCGCGAAGTCCGCGAGATGTACGCCGGTACTCGCGTTCGGCGCGTAGTTCCCGTAGAAACCGGGGGCCGCGCCAACGATCGTGGAGCGCCACATCCCGGCGCCCTTGATCGTGATGTTGTTCAGGATCAGGTGGCCCGGGATCTTGAACGTCCCCTCCGGGATCCACACGGTGCCGCCGGACCCGGCCGCGGCCATCGCCGCGTTGAACGCGTTCGTGGAGTCCGCGGCCCCGGTCGGGTCCGCGCCCTGGCTGGTCACCGACACCGACCCGGCCGGCTGGGTCAGCGCACCCGCGACGTTCTCGAAGTCGGCGAAGTCGATCGTGTACGACGCCGCCGTGTCCTCGGCGTCGACCTGCAACCGGAACTTCGTCCCGGCCGGGTACGTCGCCGGGAACAGCCGGTGCACCTCGTCGTAGAAGTGGTGCGGGTTGCTGCCGGGCGTGTTCGTGAACGGGTAGCCGCCGTAGTACCAGCTGTACGCGTTGGTCAGCGTGAAGTTCGACTGCTTCGAACCGTTCACGTAGAACGACAGTTGCGGCGTGTAGACAGCTCCGGATCCGGTGTCCGGGATGCTGTAGCGGAACACGATCGAGTTCGTCGCCACCGGCGTGGTGAACTCGACGTACTTGCCGGTGCCCTGCAACGTCACGGCCTTCCGGTACGACGCTTCGGCGGCCAGTGTGTTGTAGTCGGCGCTCGGGCCGATCACGGTCCCGTTGGTGGCGGAGCTCTCCGCCTGGACTTCGGCGTACGGCAAGGTCGCGCCTGCGCCGCCGGACGCGGCGGCGAAGGCGACGGTGGGGGCGAGGACGGACAGGGTCGCGGCGACCAGGGCGCCGCAGGCGGCGAGCACGGCGGCGCGTGCCCTCCGGGGACTCGGTGAACGGAACATGCGCAGCTCACTCTCGACGGGGCGGTTAGCGACAGACCGTAACGCCCCGGATACAACTACGCAATATCTCGATCGATCTTTGCAAGAACTCGACGGGGCGCCGCAGGGTGCGGCGCCCCGGGGAGCTACAGCGTGCTGCGCAGGGCAGGCCCGCGATTGCCGTTCGCGCCGATCGGGACGAGCTCGAAGGTCCGGCCGTTGGTGAGGTCGACGGATTCGGCGAAGAACACGTCGCGGTGGACCCGGCCCAGCCAGCGGCCGTTCTGGAGTACGTCGTACGCCGCGGCGTCGGGCTGGAGGCGCCAGGCGAAGGTGAGGTGGCGGGTGGAGCCGGCGCCGGGGCCGGGGCCGGCGTCGGCGACCGTGAAGGATCGCGGTCGGCCCGGGGCGACGTCGGCGGTCCGGGTGTCGGCGAGGAAGACCTTGCCGAGGTGGCCGGATCCGCTGGTACGCAAGGAGATCCGGGCGATCCGGTCGTCGGCACGCGGGATGCGGCCCCGGTACTCGGTCCAGCCCGCGGAGCGTCTCGCCGCGGTCAGCCGGGTCCACTCGACGCTGCCCGGTGTCGTACGACGGGTCACGCCGAGTTCAAGTGTGGACAAGCCTTGCGCGACGACCCGGACCTCGGTGGCGGCCGCTTGGGTGAGGTCGGTCTTGAACAGGTGCAGCACGCCGGTGCCCGACACGGCGAGGCTGTGCGCGCCTTCGTACGCCGTGCTCTCGTCGAGCGTCACCGTGACGCCATCGGTCCAGTACTGCCAGGTCAGTGACCGATCCGCGCAGCCCTGGTTGTCCCAGCCGCCGTCGCGGACCTGCGTGCCGTCGAGGGAGAACCTGCTGCCGACACCGACGTTGAACGTCGTCACGATCGGCAGCTCGCCGTACGGCGACCGCTCGACGATGCCGTGCGCGATCCCGTCCCACTTCTTGTAGTTCAGGACATCCGTGCGATACGGCGGTTTACGTGGCTCGAGGCGGCCCGACGTCGCCGGGTTGCCGGTCGGGCCGGACCAGAACCGCTGCTCGAGATCGCGGTACTTCGCCCGCCCGGCCACCGTCGAGGTCTCGCCGGACCACGCGGCGTTCGCCCAGTACTGGTCCTCGACGAACAGGCCGACCGAGACCGGACCGGGGTGGCCCGGGTACGCGTAGTCGGTGAAGCACTCCTCCGGGTTGAAGCCGCCCTGCTGGTGCTCGACGCCGGCGAACGCGACCGCGCGCGGGTCGAACCCGGCGCCGGCCGCGGTCTTCGCGCTGCCGCTCAGGTCCGGGTCGACGTACGGCCAGCCGTAGTTGACGAAGATCGAGTCCACGGTTTGGTCGCCGGGTGCGCCGAGCCACGGGACGTTCTTGACGTTCAGCGTGTTCTGGTAGTCGAGGTCGCCGTTCGGCAGGTCGGCGTCGTAGTACTGCAGGTAGAAACCCGGGTCGTGCGCCTTGATGTACCGGAACAGGTCGCGCAGCTTGCCGGCCTGGGCGGCGGTGATCGTGGCTTCCTGGTTGATGAACAGGCCGTCGAACCCGAAGTACCGGCGGATCTCGATCAGCTTGTCGCCGACCGGGAACGAGCCGTCCGCGGCCTGCACCAGGAACTCGCCGAAGTCGACCCCGGACCGTGGCCAGAACCAGCCGCCGATGGTCTTCACGCCGTTCTTGTGCGCGGCCTCGGTCCAGCCCGGGTTCGGGATGTCGATGACGCCGTACGTCCGGCCGGGTGCGCTCGGATTCGCGACCACGTCGCTCGGCACCGACGGGAGCACCTGCCCGTGCCAGGTCCCCCAGACGTCGATGTACGGCCAGAAGCGTTGTGTATACGTATGCCCTTCGAGTCCGATGGGCTGGTTGCGGCCTTCGTAGACGGTACCCGCGTCGTCCAGGCTGAGCGTCGACAGCCGTACGCCGGGGTCGAGGTCCGGGTGCGCCTGGGTCGGCGCGAACGGCGCGATCCGCGGCGCCAGCGGAACCAGGCAGCGCAGGTGCCGCCCCCACGGATGCGTGGCCGGATCGAACGCGAGCAGGTCCGCCGGATCCCACCCGAACGTCGACGGCCCCGGCGGAATCCCACCCGACCCCGGCTTCGGCACAGCAGCCCCGGCGGCCCCGGCGGCTTCCGCCGTACCACCGGCCCCAGCCGCTTCCGCCGTATCACCGACCCCAGCCGCGTCCGCTTGCGCCGTACCGCCGACCCCGGCCAGCGCCGCCGCCAGCCCGGCGCCGCCGACCGTGATCAGAGTCCTCCGGGAGACCTTCACCGGATCTGACATCGCCTCACTCCTTCAGATATACCGGTTTAGCTGAGCCAGCATCATAGGAGCGGAATCCCTGCGGGTGAAGGGCTGAACTGGTTTTGTCTCAGGTCGGCCGAGCCTGAGCCTGCATACCAACTTCCAAGGATGCCGAGCATGTGACATTTCCCCTTGTGGATAAGGAGATCCGCCATCCATTCGGCTTGGCAGCCTGGCGCCCCGTGGCCTAGAATCGAACGCATGTTCGAGGACCCGGATGTGCTGTCGACGCGTGACCTGCTGGAGCGGGCCGCGAGTTGTCGCGCGATGGCGAACCGGTCCGATGCTCAGCTGCTCGAATGTGCCCAGATCTATGCCGATCGTTATCACCCGTCGTGCTGTCCGGTTCGGCCTGCCCGCCGTCGGTGCGACGGCCGTGAGCGGGCGGTGGTTCTGGGCGGTGACGGCTGTCCGGAGATCGCTGAGTTCGCTGTCGCCGAGTTCGCGGTCGTGATCGGGGCGTCTCCGGGTGTCGGCCGTGAGCTGATCGCCGACGCGCTGGCTCTGCGGTATCGGTTCCCGTTGACCTGGGCGCGGATCCAGGCGGGTGAGGCGACCCCGTGGAAGGCACGCCAGATCGTGCGGGCCTGCACCAAACTCGACCACGCGGCCGCGGAGTACGTCGACGGTCGGGTGGCCGCGATCATCGACACGATCTCGCCGTACCGTCTCGACAAGATCGCCGACGCGGCCAGGAAGTACGCCGACTCCCAACGCGCAGCCGACGACGCTGCCGAGGCGGCCGACGAGCGCGGGGTGTACGTAGGCCGCGGTGACAAGCACGGGAACAAAACCATCTACATCAAGGCCCCCGCCGCGGCCGTCAACCGCCACGACACGGCCATCGCCGACATCGCCGAAGCTCTCAAAACCTTGGGCGACACCCGCCCACTCCAGCACCGCCGAGCCGAAGCCGTAGGCATCCTCCCTGACCCCCGCTTCACCCAAGAACTCCTAACCCAAGCAGCCCAAACCCCCACCCACCCCGCTCCCACCCAGCCCACTCCGGCCGAGTCTGCTTCGAATGGGTCCGCTCCTGCCGGGTCCGCCCCTGCCGTGTCTGCTGCCGGCCGGCCCGGGTTCGGCGGTGGCGCGGTGGGCGTACTGGGTGTGCCGGGCGCACCTGACCTGCCGGAGCGACTGGAGCCTCCGGATGACGCATGGTTGGAGGCTGCGGGACCCGAGGACCCCGACCCGGTCTCGGACCCGTTCGACGCCGACAGGCAACCAGCAGGCGCGGATCCAGACGGCCAATCCAGCGAGGGTTCGTCGATGGACCCTGCCGCGCTCCGAGCCCTCCACGCCCGGCTCGCGCAGATCAAGTACGGCGCCTACGCGAGCCCGAGTGGCCCCACCGTGCGCCCGGGCAAGACCGAGATCGTCGTACACCTCACCGACCACACCCTCGCCACCCACACCGGCGTACTACGCGCCGAAGGCATCGGCCCCCTCCTCGCGACCCAACTCGCCGAACTCGTCGGCCACGGACCGTACATCGTCAAACCCGTCATCGACCTCAACGACGCCGTCAGCGTCAACGCCTACGAAATCCCCACCCGCATCCGCGAACGCGTCAAGCTCATCCACCCCGTCGAACTCTTCCCCTACGGAACCCGCGAAACCACCAACACCATCGACCTGGACCACATCGAACCCTACGACCCCCACGGCCCCACCGGACAAACCAGCACCACCAACCTCGCACCACTCGGCCGCTTCGGCCACCGGGTAAAGACCCACGCCCCCGGCTGGACCGTCCACCGCATCAACCACAAGACCCTCGAATGGACCACACCCCACGGCTTCAGCTTCCACGTCGACCCCACCGGTACGTGGCGGTGCACACCCTCCCTTGACGTCAAGCCAGGTACGGGCGGCCGGTGCCGTCCCACTTGAGGACGCCGGTGTAGGCCTGGCGGGTGTTGGAGTCCTTGACGCCGTTGTGGTTCGCGTCGACGTACGCGTGGAAGGCGATCCGGGTGGTGCTGCCGACGTTGATGACGGTGGCGCCGCCGGGGCCGCAGAGTTTGGTGGAGGCGGTGGTCATCAGGGTCTTGACGCGGGTGAAGCGGCCGCCCCAGAACGTACTCGCGGACCAGACGTCGGTGTTGTACGAGCAGTTGATGTAGTCGCCGCGGGAGGTGAACAGCCACACCCTGCCGCCGTGCGCGATCACCGACGGGCCCTCGATCTTGGTGGAGCTGACGATCTTCGCGATGCTGCTGCCGACGACGCGGGTACCGGTCTGGGTGTCCATCTGGACGGCGCGGATCTGGAAGCCGGAGGCGTTCTGGTAGTCGCTCTTGTAGATCAGGTAGCGCTTGCCGTCCTTCGCGCGGTACGCCGCCGGGTCGATCGCCTCGTACCCGCGGGAGACCCACGGGGAGCAGACGACCGGCTTGGAGCCTGGGGTGTAGGTGCCGGCGGGGTTCCGGGAGGTGGCGACGCCGATGCAGTGCACGTGGCGGGAGGCGGACTCGCCGGTGAAGTACATGACGTAGAGCGCGCCGTGGCTGTCGGAGCTCTGGAACACCTCGGGTGCCCAGAGCAGCGGCTTGGCGTGGTCGACCCAGGCCGGGATCGCGGTCATGGACTTGTGGATCGCGGACCAGCCGGTCGAGGTGGTCCAGCGGGTGCCGTAACCGGCGCCGGTGCGGAACAGGTAGTACGTCGAGCCGAAGTGCGCGAAGCCGGGATCGGCGAAGTCTTCGGTGCCGACGCGGCGCACGCTGCTCGCGGCGGTGACCGCGGCATCTGCCGGTGGATGAACCGCCACCAGACCGGCAGCAGCCAGAACTGTCGAGAGAACAACACTGAGACGACGCACAGCAGACCTCCAGAAGAGTGGGCGACGAGGCGCTGCAATCTAACTCCCGACCCGGGCCACCCGAAGCTCCACAACCTCCACATCACCGTCGGTCACAAACACCCCAACCCGTCCGGAAGACTCGGGGCGGAAGCTGAGCGACACGCGGTGGTCGACTACCGCCTGCGCGGTAGGGCCGTCGAGCAGGACCTGGAGGGTGTGGCGGCCTGGTGGGAGGGGGCAGGGGCGTTCCAGGTCTACGGCGTGGGGGACGTCGCCGTGGATCTGCCATTGGGCGGGGCCGGTGCGGCCGCGGGGCCAGTGGTCGAGGACGAGGCGGTTGTGGTGGGGTTCGAGGCGGAGGATGGTGGCTTGCTCGCCGTCCTCGGATGCGTGCAGCAGCAGTCCGAACGAGTGGGTGCCGGGCGCGACGTCGACCGTCAGCGTGATCAGGCAGTGCGGTGGCAGTACCTCGCCGATCCAGGCGGCGTACCTGTCGGTGGCTCCGCGGCCGGGGTCCGGGGACGCGCCGTCCAGCGACGCCAGCTTCACGTCTTCGGGTTCGCCGTACGCCGCGACGACCTCCGACGGGAGTCCGAAAGCGAGCGTTCCGTCGGACTCCTGGTGGGCTTCGAGTACGGCGAGATCGCCGGCCCACTGCCACGCATCCCCCTGTTTCGTGGGGATCCAGCCGACGAAGAACCGGCGCCCTTCGAAGAGGACGGTCTTCGCGGCGTAGAACGCGCGTCCGTCGACCGTGTCCCGCGACGGCGCGAGCCACGGGCCGTCGGGGCCGCGGGCGATCCGGTACCGCGTCTGGAACCCGTCGCTGAACTCGGAGTACACGAGATACCACCAGTCGCCCCACTGGAACACGTCCGGGCACTCCTGGGTGATGTACCGATGCGGCTCCCACAGCGGCGCCGCCAACTCCCAGCGCTCGAGGTCCGTCGACGTCAACCGCGCGACCACACCGGCCCGCCGGTCGGGTACGTCGGCGTACCGGGCCGCGAGGATCATCTGCCAGGGCTCGCCAGGCGCGGTGCGGTACACGAACGGGTCCCGCCAGTCCTGCGGCACGAAACCGTTGGGTGCGCCAAAGGTGTCGGCGGGCAGCTTGGTCCACTTGGTCGGATCACCGTCACTGACCGCATGACACACGACCTGGTACGAGCCGTCCGCCGAACCGCGGCGCGGGTTGTGCCCGGTGTAGAACAGATGCAACCGCGCCCCGTCCGCGACCACACTCCCCGTGTAGCAGTCGAAGTCCACCGCCTCACGATCCCCACCCGGCAACACCACTCCGTGGTCCGTGTAATGCACGAAATCCGTCGTGGACACCAACGCCCACGGCATCCCACTCACCCCCGCCGCCGGGTCCCCCGGCCGCTCATCCAGCAGATAGAACAACCACACCCGCCCGCCATGAGCAAACGGAATCACATCCCCCACAAACCCGACCTTCGGCCGCCAGTGCATCACTTGGCACGCCCAGACGGTCGGGGGTTGCCGACGGAGTCGCGGTTGATGAGGGTGCAGGGGATGATTTCGCGGGACGGGGCTTCTTCGGGGGTGGTGAGGACCAGTTCGCCGGCTCGGCGGCCGAGCATGAGGTGCGGGAGGGCGGCGGTGGTGAGGCCGGGGCGGACCTGGTCGGCGACGTCGGGCTGGTCGTCGAAACCAACGATGCTGACGTCGTCCGGGCAGTTCAGGCCGAGGGCGTGCAGGGCGAGCAGGGCACCGATCGCCATCCGGTCGTTGCCGCAGACCAGCGCGGTCGACCCGTGCTCGGTGACCACCTCGGTCGCGAGGTCGTACCCGTTCCCGATCTGGTAGTTCCCGTACCGGTGCACCAGGTCCGCCGGCCGCAGCCCCGCCTCCCGCGCGGCGTCGTCGAACCCGCGCCGCCGTTCCTTGCAGGCGAAGTCATCCCGCATCCCGCCGAGGAACGCGACCTCCCGATGCCCGCGCTCGAAGACGGACGCCGCCGCCGCGCGCCCACCGGCGTACTCGTCGGCCAGCAGCACCGTGTCGGCGTGCCCCTCCTCCGGCCAGCAGTTCACGAAGATCGTCCGGATCCCGTCGAGTCGCGGGCTGCGGTGCAGCGGCTTCGGCGAGAGCGAGGCGTACACGATCGCGGCGACGCCCTGCGCGACCAGGCTGGCCACCGCGTCGTCGCCCTGCCCCGGGTCGCCGGTGGTGTCGACGACCATGCATACGTATCCAGCCGGCTGGACGACCTGCTGCAGCCCGAGCACGATCAGACCGGCGTACGGCTGGGAGACGATCCCGCTGGTCACGACGCCGATGGTGAAGGACCGGTTCGACCGGAGCAGTTGGGCCGCGCGGTTCGGCACGAAGTCGAGCTCGGCCGCGGCCTGCAGCACCCGCCGCCGGGTCTCCTCGGCGACCGCGACGTCCCGGCGGTCGTTCAGGACGAACGACACCGTCGGCTGCGAGACCCCCGCACGCCGCGCGACATCGGTCATCGTCACGCGCTTAGGCCCTCCGGCTGCCTTCTTGGCCATCGGTTCCCCCTTAACGATCCGCGGCCTCGTCGCCGCCGCTAACTAACTATCACAGATCGGCCCAATACGTATTGACCCCACTCTAAGCCGCTGCTACGGTCCCGAGTCAATACGTATTGGGTGCAAGGAGGACAACCCATGACAGGCATCTATCCGCCCGCTGGAACGCTCGGCCGCCGGACTCTGCTGAAGGCCGGCGCCGGCGGACTCAGCCTGGCGGCGCTGGCCGATCTGGCCGCCTGCAGCAAGGACGGCGGCAGCTCGTCGAAGTCGTTGAAGATGCTGTACTTCGGCGAGCAGGCGGCAGCCACCCAGCTACAGAACCGGCTGCAGCCGCAGATCGCCAAGCTCGACGCGAGCATCAAGTTCGAGATCTCGGCGATCAACGGCACCGACTGGAACGACTTCCTGGCCAAGGTGCTGACCCAGATCGCGGCCGGCACCCCGCCGGACATCATCAGCGTCGCGACCGAGGGCCTGCAGCTGATGGCGTCCAAGGAACTCGCGATCCCGCTCGACGACTACGTCACCAAGGACCTGTCGGCGCTGAAGGAGTACTTCGCCGACATCCACCCGGCGCTGATCGAGTCGATGATGTACCAGGGCCACCTGTGGGAACTCCCGGACAGCTTCAACGCCGGGAACATGTTCTACAGCACCGAGCTCTTCCAGCGCGCCGGCGTGGTCCCGCCGAGCGAGACCTGGACGCTCGACGACTTCGAGTCCGCGGCCACGAAGATCGCCAAGTTCAAGGGCATCAACGCGTTCGGCTGGGTGGTGCGGCTCTGGGGCAGCTGGACGTCGTTCATGTACGCGAACAACGCCAACCTGCTCGAGGAGGGCAAGTACGACGGCGGCGACTGGCTGTGGAGCAAGGCGTACGCCGGTGACGCTGCCGCCGCGGGACGCAAGGGCGGCTGGAAGTGGGGCGCGCCGACGGCGAACTCCGACGCCACGGTCGAGGCGCTGAACTACATGATCGAGCTGACCAAGAAGGGCCTCTCGCCGTCGCCTGACGTCGGCGGTGGCGGCACCCTGCAGGGCCTGTTCGCGTCGAACCGGATCGGGATGTCGATCGGCGGCGGGTTCTGGGCCGGCGGGCTGGCGAACGCCGGGATGAAGAACGGCAGCTTCGACGTCACGATGTTCCCGAAGTGGAAGAGCCAGCGGCACCTGTTCGGCGCGGGCGGGTACGCGATCTTCAAGTCGTCGAAGAAGAAGGACCTGGCCTGGGAGGTCCTGAAGCTGCTGGTGCAGCCGGAGACGTTCGACCTGGTCTTCCCCGGCAACGTGACCACCCCCGGCCGGAAGTCCCTGGTGACGGCCGCGCGCTACGCGAAGACCGGGCCGAAGCACTGGTCGGTGTTCTACGACACGCTGACCAAGCACCCGGACACCGCGCCGATCCCGGCTCCGCCGTACTACAACGCGCTCGCGACCGCGCTGAACCAGCGGACCACCCAGGCGATCTCGTCGGGTGACGCGAAGGCGGCGCTGGACGGGCTGCAGGCGGATCTCGAGAAGGCCGCGGGGGCGAGCTGATGTCCGCCGTCACCGCCGACGTGCCGAAGACGGCCGTGAAACGGCGGAGCCACCCGACCGCGCACGGGGAGGCGCGGTTCGGGTTCGTGATGATCGCGTTGTCGGTGCTGTTCGTCGCGGTCTTCACCGCGATCCCGATCCTCGCCTCGCTCGGCCTGTCGTTCTTCTCCTGGGACGTGATCTCGACCCCGGAGTACGTCGGCCTGAAGAACTACCAGCAGCTGTTCCACGACGGGCCGGTGCTGAAGTCGTTCGCCGTGACGCTCGGGATGGCGCTCGCGATCGTCGTACTGCAGCTCACCATCGGGCTGGCGCTCGCGGTGCTGGTCAACCAGCGCAAGCTCGTCTGGGTACGGACGTTGTTCCGCACGGTGTTCTACCTGCCGCTGCTGGCGTCGACCGCGGCCGTGTCGATCTTCATGGGGTACCTGTTCGACTACAAGTTCGGGGTCGTGAACTACTACCTCGGGCTGCTCGGCGTACCGAACGTCCCGTGGCTGACCAGCGGGTTCGCGGCGGCGTCGACGATCGTGCTGATCGCGGTGTGGCAGCAGGTCGGGTTCACGTTCGTACTGTTCGTCGCCTCGTTGATGTCGGTACCGACCGACGTCCTGGAGGCGGCGCAGATCGACGGCGCCGGGCCGTTGCGGACGCTGTTCCGGATCAAGATCCCGTTGATCAGCCCAACGATCCTGTTCGCCGCGGTGGTTGCCCTGATCAACGCGATGCAGCTGTTCGACCAGCCGTACATCATGACCAAGGGCGGCCCGGGGTCGGCGACCACGACGGTGACGATCTCGATGTACCAGAAGGGTTTCCAGAACCTGCAGTTCGGGTACGGCTCGGCGATCGCGATCGTGCTGCTGGCGGCGATCCTGGTGATCACCGGGCTGCAGTTCCTCGCGGCACGAAAGCTGGTGTTCTACCAATGAGCCTCGCACGGATCGGCCGGATCACCGGCATCGCGGTACTGGTCGTCGCGGCGATGGTTGCCCTCGGCCCGTTGTTGTGGACGGTCACCACGTCGTTGCGGACGCCCGCCGAGGCGTTCAGCAACCCGCCGCAGTGGCTGCCGCTGCACCCGGACTTCTCCAACTACAGCGCGGTCTTCGACCGGATCCCGATCGGCCGGTTCTTCGTGAACAGCGTGCTGGTCACCGGGCTGATCGTGGCCGGCCAGACCGTCACCTGCACGCTGTCCGGGTACGCGTTCGCGATGGTCAGCTTCCCGGGGCGCTCGGTGATCTTCGGGATCTTCCTGGCCACGATGATGGTGCCGCTGCAGACGATCATCATCCCGGTGTTCGTGATCATCCGGTACCTCGGACTCTCGGACAGCCCGTTGTCGCTGGTCGTTTCCGCGCTGGGCAGCGCTTTCGGAACGTTCCTGATGCGGCAGTACTTCATGCAGATGCCTCGCGAACTGGGCGAAGCGGCAAGGATCGACGGCGCCGGGCACTTCCAGACGTTCCTGATGATCTACGCCAAGATGGCCGGCCCCGCGATCGCGACGCTCGCCATCCTGAACTTCTCCGGCTTCTGGGCGGAGTTCTACCGGCCGCTGATCTTCCTGCAGTCGCAGGACAACTTCACCCTGCCGCTCGGCCTGGTCGGTCTGCAGGGGAACCTCGGCACGGGTTCGATCTCGGTGGTGCTCGCCGGCGTCGTGCTCGCGATCCTGCCGAGCGTAGTGCTGTTCGTCTTCGCCCAGAGGTACTTCATCGCAGGCATCACGGCAGGAGCATCCCGTTGACCCAGGTCCAGGCCGCCGCCCGTACGGCCGGCTACCTCCGCCCCGCGTTCCACGTCCGCCCGCCGCGCGGGTACCTGAACGACCCGAACGGCCCGATCGAGGTGGGTGACGACGTACACCTGTACTTCCAGTCGCGGTCGACGCTCGACATGCACGTCCCGGTCGAGTGGGGGCATGCGACGTCGACCGACTACGTGCGGTGGACGGTGCACCGCCCGGCGATGGCGCCGCAGCCGGGCGGGCCGGACACGGACGGCTGCTGGTCCGGCAACACGGTCCTAGACGACGGACGGATCCGGGCGTTCTACTCGGGCCGGATCGACGAACGCCCGTACCAGTCCGTACTGACCGCGGTGTCGGACGACGGCGGCGCGTCGTTCGGACCGGCGCGGCAGGTCGTCCCCGACCCGGTGGACGGCGCGCTGATGTTCCGCGATCCCTTTGTCTGGAAGGAGAACGGCAGCTGGTGGCTCGCGGTCGGCGCGGGGTATGCCGACCGCGGCGCCAACATCACGCTCTACCGGTCGAGCGACCTGCAGGACTGGACGTACGCCGGCCCGCTGGCGGAACTACCGCGTGGCGTCGCGGACGGCGAGGACACCGGTGCCGCGTGGGAGTGCCCGCAGTTGTTGACGCTCGACGGCCGCCGGATCGCGGTGGTCGCGTCCTGGTCGCCGGAGGCCGGCCCCGCGGAGGTGCTGTCGTTCGACGTCGACGTACCGGTCGCGCCGCGGCGGGTCGATCACGGGACGAACTTCTACGCCGCGTCGGCGCTGCGGGACAGCCGGTTCGGGCCGTTGTTGTTCGGGTGGCTGACCGAAGGGCGTGACCGCGGCGGGTGGGACGACTGGGCCGGTGTCATCTCGCTCCCGCGGGTCGTCCGGCTCGGCGCCGACGGGTCGCTCCGGAGCGAGCCTGTTCCGACGGTCGACACGCTCCGCACCGGTCCCGGCGTACCGGCCGACGGCTGTACGACGGGCCCGCAGTGCGAGATCGCCGTACCGGAAGGGTCCGGGCAGGTGGTGATCCGCTTCGGGGAGCTCGAGCGAGTGGTGATCGAACTGGACGCCGACACCGTGACGATCGACCGTACCGAAGCCAGCCGTTCGCCGTACGCGCATCGCGACCGGATGCAGGTGTCCGACGCGTTCGACCCGTCGTCGGGCCGGCCCGCGGTCCGGATCTTCCTCGACGGCTCGGTGCTCGAGGTCTTCACCAGCGCCGGCCGCGTCCTCAGCACCCGCGTCTACCCGACCACCCCGCCGACCTGGCACGTCGAAGCACCGCCCAACGCCCACTTCTGGACCCTCGACCGCTGACAGGAGTTCCCATGTTCCGTACGGCGCTGTCCCTTGTCCTGGCCACGAGCCTGGCCACCGGTGCCTACACCGAGCCCTACCGTCCGCAGTTCCACTTCAGCCTTCCGCACAGCTGGATGGGCGATCCGAACGGGCTGGTCTACGAGAACGGCGAGTACCACCTCTACAGCTACGGCACCTGGGAAGGTGCCACGAGCAAGGATCTCGTGCACTGGGAGAACGTCCCGGTCAGCGGACCGCAGCGCGATGCCGGCAGCAACGCGTTCTTCTCCGGCAGCGCGGTCCTCGACACGTACAACACCAGTGGGTTCGGGACGGCGCAGAACCCGCCGATGGTCGCCATGTACACGAGCGTGCAGGAAGGGTCCGGGGTGCAGGCGCAGTCCCTTGCCTACAGCACCGATCACGGCCGGAGCTGGACCCGGTACGACGGCAACCCGGTGCTCGACCTCGGGTCGAAGGACTTCCGCGATCCGAAGGTGTTCTGGTACGAGGGCAGCTGGCGGATGGTGATCACGCTGTCCGATCAGCACAAGGTCTCGATCTACAGTTCGCCGGATCTCAAGCAGTGGACGCATCTCAGCGACGTCGGCCCGTTCGGGTCGGTGAGCGGGGTGTGGGAGATGCCGGATCTCTTCCCGCTGCGGGTCGACGGGAAGACCACCAAGTGGGTGCTGTCGGTCAGCGTCGGGTCGACCGGCGTGCAGTACTTCGTCGGAGACTTCGACGGTACGACGTACACGCCGGACGGGCCCGCGACGTACACGCCGCCGGCCGGCGTACCGCTGGAGAACTTCGAGTCCGGGAGCTACGGGGACTGGACGACGTCGGGCGATGCCTTCGGCGCCGCGCCCGCGGCCGGGACGTTGCCCGATCAGCAGCCGGTGTCCGGGTACGTCGGGTCGCGGCTCGTGAACAGCTACAACGGTGGCGACCGGTCGACCGGGACGCTGAGCTCGCCGCCGTTCACGATCACGAAGCCGCACCTGAACTTCGCGATCGGGGGCGGAGCGCATCCGTACGTCGAGGGCGCGGCACCGTTCGGGACGTTGCCGACCGGTGAGGTGTTCGCGGACTTCTCCGGGTCGACGTACGGCGACGGGTGGACCGCTACCGGGTCGTTCGCGGGGTCCGGGCCGTCACCGTCGAGCTTGCCGAATCAGCTCGGTCCGAAGGTGCTCGACACGTTCACGCCGGACGGGGACGCGGGAACCGGGACGATCACGTCGCCGGTCTTCACGATCAATCGCCCGTACATCGATCTGCAGGTGGCCGGCGGCGATCACCGGTGGGGCCAGCCGAACCCGACCGCGGTCAACCTACTGGTCGACGGCAAGGTGGTCGCCTCCGCGAGCGGGCCGGGTGCGCCAGATCTGACGTGGAACAACTGGGATGTCAGGCAGTACCAGGGCAAGCAGGCACAGGTGCAGGTCGTGGACGACAACACCGGGAACTCGGGCTGGGGTCACTTGATGGTGGGCGACATCCTGTTCGCGGACAGCCCGGCGCAGCCGTGGGATGTGGAGACCGGGGTCAATCTGGTTGTCGACGGGAAGGTCGTGCGGTCGGCGACCGGGGCGAACAGCGAAGCGCTGGACTGGACGTCGTGGGATCTTCAGGACCTGATCGGGAAGCAGGCGCGGATCGAGGTCGTCGACCACAACAGCGGCGGCTGGGGGCATGTGCTCGCCGACGACTTCCGGTTGAGTGATTCGCCGGCCTTGAGTACCAACGAGCGCGCGCGGTGGATGGACTACGGGAGCGACTTCTACGCCGCCAACACGTGGAACGGGACCAGCGGGAAGCGGATCGGGATCGCCTGGATGAGCAACTGGGCGTACGCCGCTCAGGTCCCGACGACGCCGTGGCAGGGTGCGACGACGTTCCCGCGCGAGCTCGCCCTCCGCACCGTCGACGGCAAGGTCCAACTGACCCAGCAACCCGTCGCCGCGCTCGGCAGCCTCCGGGGACAAGCTGTCCAACTCACCACCTCGACCAACGCGACCAAGCCGCTCGCGATAAACGGCGACACCCTTGAGATCCAGGCAACCCTCCGCGCCGGCACCGCCTCGCGCTTCGGGCTGAACGTCCGCACCGGCGGTTCGCAGTACACCCAGATCGGCTACGACACCCGAACCAAGAAGCTGTACGTCGACCGGACGCACTCCGGGAAGGTCGACTTCAGCTCGTCGTTCGCCGAGGTGAAGAGCGCCCCGCTGAACCTGGTGAGCGGCGAACTGAAGCTCCGCATCCTCGTCGACCGCTCCTCGGTCGAAGTCTTCGCCGACCAGGGCCAAGTGACGCTCACGGACCAGATCTTCCCGGACCCCACCAGCCGAGGCGTCACCCTCTTCGCCGAAAACGGCACCACGACCGCCAACGTCAAAGCCTGGCCACTCAAGTCCAGTTGGCGCTAGCCGGGTAGCTCAACGACGGCTGCTCCTCGGGCGGTCGGTCCGATGTGGTTGAAGACCACGGACCGGCCGTCCGGGGTGACGGACGGGTGCGGGTGGTAGGGGTGGTTCTCGTGGGTGGTGGTGGCCAGGACGGTGCGTTCTCCGGTTCTGGTGTCGATGGCAACGATCGAGCTTTGGTGATCGGCGTTCTGCCAGCCGCGGCCCGGGGTGTCGGCAGGTCCGCTGGTGTCGACGACTGCCCAGCGGCCGTCGCGGCTGATGCCGCAGTGCCAGTCGCGGTCGCCCGCGCTGACCAGCCGGGTGGTCCCGTCGGGCAGGACCTCCCACAGACCACGTGGACCGACCGGGCTCTCGCCGTACGCGACCACCAACGCACCGGGCCGGTGGAACATCCAGCGTTCGTGCCCGACTGCCACCGGTCGGCCGGGCTCGGTGGACATCGCGAACTGGTCGGCGACAGCGACGCCCTTCGGCGCGTACACCGGGTGGTACGCCCAGACCCGATCGGGGACGGTCGATGCGGAACCCTCGTGCGAGAACGCGATCCACTGCTCGTCGGCGGGGCAGTAGTGGGCATGGTTCGCCCACCAGTCGACCCGCACGAGCGACTTCGCCGTACCGGCCGCCAAGTCGATCTCGACCAGGGTCCGCTCCTCCCCCGCGGTCAGCACGGTGACCGCACGCCGCCCGTCCGCGGACACGCCCACCAGCCCGTCCATCGTCGCCCCGTCCGGCGGTGCGTACGCGACCCGCGCCGCCTGCGCCTCCCGCAGCTCCTTCACCACCAGCCGGTTCTGCCACGGCACGATCAGCGTCTCGGACTCCACCGCGATGTCGATCCACGGCGGCGCGCCGTCCCCCTCGAGCTCCAGCAACACCACCTGGTCCGCCCCGTCGAGCCCCACCCCGACGACCTCGTACCCGCGCCCGCTCTCCCGCACCAACGCGACCCCACCGTGCCAATACCCGTTGTAATGCGGGTACGTCGCATACGCCCCTTCGGCCAGTACGTTCATCCGACGACCTGCGCAGTCCTGAAGAGGGCCGGGTTCTTCGGGGCGCTGCCGACGCCGGCGCCCCACTCGAGCCAGCCCTTGCGGGCGTCGCCGTTGACGCCGGAGTCGTCGTCGTTGGCGAGGAAGGACAGCCCGAACACCCCCGCCGGCGGACCGCTGAAACCGAGCGACGTCCACGGGACGGTCAGGTGGTACGTCGTGACGCCGGGGGCGCGGGTGATGTCCGCCGCCGCACCCGGCGTCGGGCCGGCCTGCTGCCCGGCCGGCGCCGTGAACGTGTAGACGGCCGGGCCGCTGTCGAGCAGGGCCGCGCCGATCTCGACCCGCTGACCACCGAGCACGGTCGGCAGCCGGTCGTACGTGTCGAACTGGATCGAGTCGGTCTGCCAGAGCAGGTCGTTGCTCCGGGCACCGTGGTGGACGTCGTCGGTGATCCGGGCGTCGACCACCAGCGCGTCCGCGGTGTGGGTGAATCGTACGGTGCCGCCGAGATCGGCCGGGCCGGTCCGGGTCCCGCCGCGGATCGGGACGAACTTGCTCTGGGTGTCGAGGTTGATCGGCGCGAGCGTCTGCGCCGCGTTCGGCTCGATCGGCGAGTACGAGACCGTGCCGCTGAGCGTCTTCGCGTCCACGATCACACGGTACGCGAGGTTGTCGTACAGGCTCACCGAGCCGACCGGCAGTGTCACGGTCGCGGTGCCGGACGCCGGGACCTCGGGCGCGGCGGCGGAACCGCTGACAACACCCACCGCATACCGGATCGCCGAAGGGATGACGGGCCGGGCGCGGTTGTTGGTGAGCGTGACCTTCAGCCCGAACGAGTCGCCGATCACCGGCTCGGCGCTCAGCAGCAGCGGTTCGACGACGGTCGTCGACGAGCGCAGGTCCGCGACCAGCTGCCGATCCTTGGTGCCTACGGCAACAGCTACAGGTCGGTCACCGAGGATGGTCGTGGCCGGCAGGTGTACCGTCACCGAGGTCTTCTGGCCCGGCGCGGTCACCAGTTCCGCGCCACCGGCCACGAGCTTGGCGGGCAACCCCGTCCCCGGCTTGGTTCGGTCCGCCGTGACCGTGACCGGTACGTCGTCACCCGCGACCGTCTTCGCACCGACTGAGACGCTCAGCGGCGACTGCGCCACCGCGACGTGCTGCACCGCGCCGGTCACGAACACCGGACTGGCGTCGAGCGTCAGCGCCACCTTGCCGTCGTTCGGTGCGATCGTCCGGGCCGTCCCGAACTCGTCGGTCAGCCGCAGCGGACGGTCCGCGGTCAGCTGCACCTGCTCGGACCCGGTCGACCAGAGCACACGGGTCGTCTCGCCGCCACCGACGTACGGGTAGCTGTAGGCGGTCGTCGAGCCGAGGTCCTCGCGGGGCTGCTGCGTCTTGCCGGACACCATCCGGATCAGCGCGGCGTTCGAGATCGCGCCGGGTTTCGGTGCCACCCCGAGGACGCCGTCGTTCGGCCGGCGGAACAGCCCGAAGCGGTGTTCGCGTTCGCCCGGATCGTCGCCGTCGTCCATCGCGTCGTACCACAGGTACTTGGTCACACCCGCGGCCTTCGCCAGTACCTGGGCGCGGATCAGGTCGTCGGCCTGCTGTGGTTCGGTCGAGCCGGCGGTGTGCGTGGGCCAGCCGTTCTCGGTGATCCAGACCGGGAGGTTCCGCCCGCCGTCGAGGCTGTGGAGCTGCTGCACCAGCGCGGGAAGTTCCTTGGTCAGCACGGTCTTCTCGGGGATCGTGTTCGGTCCGAGGCTCGAGTAGCCGTACATGTTGGCCGCGAACGAGTCGACGTACTTCAGCCCGCCGAGCGCGAAGAACTGGTCGAGCCAGGTCTTGTCGATGCCCGCGGTCACCGGGCCGATCACGTTCGCGTTCGAGTTGCCTTCGTGGATCGGGGCGTACACCGCCTTCAGCATGTCCAGGTAGCAGGCCGGCGTGATCCCGCAGGCGCCGTTGTTGAACCCGGTCCCGTTGAACTCGTTGTAGATGCCGAAGTCGTTCGTCAGCGGCGCGTAGAACTGCGCCGCCGCCTTGGCGTACCGGCCGAAGGCGGCCAGCCCCTCCGGCGTACTGGGCGTCCGGCCACCGTCGTAGAACTTGTTGTTGTAGGCAAGGTTCCCCATCGGCGCGATGCCCAGCGCCTTGGCCTGGCGGGCACGCGCATCGAACGGGTACGACGCGAAGTTGTAGGTCCCGGGCGCGGTCTCGACCGCCGACCAACTGATGTCCGACCGCGTCTGCGCCCAGCCGACGTCGGCCATCGCCTGCGCCAGCCCGTCCTCGAAACCGGTGTAGTGCCCGAAGTGCGTATCGACACCGAAGAACGGGTCTCGGACCGCCGGCGCAGGCGTGACGACACCGAACGAGGTCGACCGGCTCAGCGTCTCACCGCCGACCGCGCCGGAGAACGTCAGCGTGTAGTACCCCGGCTCCAGGTCGTTCGCCGCCACCGCCGCATGACCGGTCGCGTCGGGCGTCACCCGCCCGGACCGCAGCGGTACGCCGTTCTCGTCACGGATCGTGTAGTCCACCGTGGACGCGAGCGTCGCGAACCGCAGGTCGGCCGCGCCCTGGCGGAACACGAGATCCGGGTTGGTGATCGCCAACTGCGGAAGGTCCGTGAACGTCACGGCGATCCGGCTGATGCAGACGTCGGGCATCGAGCCCGCGGCGGACTTCACGTCCAGCCGGAAGTCCGCGCCGTTCGATCGGTTCGCGAACTTGATCTTGGACAGCTCGAACGTGTGCGACGTCCAGGTCCGGGATCCAGTCAGCGGCTGGTTGGCCGAGCCGGTCCACGGGTTGCTGACGCCGTCGTACTGGACGTCCATGTTCGTCGCGCCCGCGTCGTAGTAGTCGACTGTCACCAGCGCGCGGTCCGCGCCGGCCGGGATCGCGGCGTCCGCGACGTCGACGTACAGGTAGCGGACGTACGGGTCGTCGGACAACTGCCAGCACTGCCGGCCGTCCTTCTCCGTGCTGGCGTGGGCCGGGTCCTTGTCGGCGTCACCCGGCCAGGCCCGGACGACTCCGGAGTACGACGGGGTGCTGCCGAGGACGGCGACCGCGTCGGGGTCGACGGCAGTCGCGGTGAGTGGGTGGAGGGAGGCCGCGAGCAGTCCGGCGGCGAGGATCGTGCCGGCCGAGCGGCGGCGGAGCGGGCGTGGATTCATCGAAACTCCTGACCGAGCGTGGGAGCGAGGGTTCCGGAAATCTGAGGCTCCGGACGCTAGCCGATCCGGCGATTCTGGGCAAGCGCTTGCCCGCCGTAATTTCCCAGATCCTTGATTAGCGCTGGGATTGGGTACCTGGAAGAGCACCGGAGCATGGGACAGCGCTGTCCCGCACGTGTGGATATCATGTCCGCGTGCCGAACGAACCGAAGGTGACCACCCGACTGGCCGATGTCGCCCGGGAAGCCGGCGTGTCGCCGTCGACCGCGTCCAGGGTGCTGAACGGCAGCGCTCGGCAGGTCGCCGACGAGTACCGCGAGCGAGTGCTGGCCGCGGCCGAGCGGGTCGGCTACACCACGAACCTCGCCGCCCAGGCGACCGCCCGCGGCCGCTACCCGGCGATCGCGCTGGTGGTCGGGGACATCCGCGACCAGTTCTTCGCCCGGATCGCGTTCGGCGCGATCCGCGAGGCGGCCCGCCGCGGCTACGTGCTGAACCTGCTCTCCACCGAGGGCGACACCGACCGCGAGCGCAGCCTCGTGCACGACCTGCGCCGGCAGCGCCCGGAGGCGCTGATCCTGGTCCGGAAGCGCGACACCACACCGACTGCGGGTTCGAAGCTGCTGCAGGAGCTGATGGAGTTCGAGCGCGAGAGCGGCCGGGTGGTGATCGTCGGCGAGCCGTCCGAACCGGTGCTGGCGATCCGCCCGCCGGACTTCGACGGCGCGAAGGACCTCGCCACCGCGATGCTGGGCCTGGGCTACCGCGACTTCGCGGTGTTCAAGGCCGATCCGCAGGTGCCGTCCGCGCAGGACCGGCTGGACGGTTTCCGCGCCGGGTTGTCCGCCGGCGGGGTGGCGCTGCCGGACAGCCGCGTCTATCCCGCCGAGCGGAGCTTTCCCGGCGGCGCCGCGGCGGCGGCCGCCTACCTCGCCGACGGCCGCGACACCGAGCTGATCTTCTGCACCGAGGACGAGGTCGCACTGGGCGCGATCCAGCACCTCCGCTCCCAGGGGTACGCCGTCCCCGAGCAGCTCGCGTTCGCCGGGTACGGGCGGCGGCGGGTGAACCCGTTCGGCGACGAGGACTGGCTGACCACGGTGCGCTCGCCGTTCGAGGAGATGGGGGCGGCCGCGGTCGACGCAGCCCTCGGCCCGGCGATCAGCGGCGTCCCCCGCTCGGCCCCCGAGGTACACCTCGGCGCCAGCACTCCCGGACGTACCACCTCCGCCTGAGCCTGCCGGAGAAGCCGGGAATGCGTCCGGGAAAGAGTCCGGCACGCGCCCGGCACGGAGTTGTCCGCACGCTCAATTCTTAGCGCTACAACCCGATTCCCGGTCTTGACACGGCCGAATGTCGGACCGTAGCTTTCGGGAAAGCGCGTTCCCAGTGCCGTTTCCCGGGGCGCACGATCTTCCAGCCACGGAGCACCTCGATGACGATGACCGTTCAGCGGGCGGACCAGGGATCTTCGCCGGCCGCGCCCGCCGGTCCCCCGGCCCGTCCGCGCCGGCTGAGTTTGGCCGCGCGGATCCGGCGGGACCGGATGCTGCTGTTGTTCGCCGCGCCCGGGATGCTGCTGCTGGTGGTGTTCCACTACCTGCCGCTGCTCGGGAACGTGATCGCCTTCCAGGACTACCTGCCGTTCCTCGGGTTCCGCGGCAGCGAGTGGGCAGGGCTGCACAACTTCTCGGTGCTGGTCACCGGCGACAGCGACTTCCTGACCGCCCTGCGGAACACGCTGGTGCTGTCGTTGATCCAGACCGTATTCGTGTTCCCGATCCCGATCCTGCTCGCGCTGGCGTTGAACAGCCTGCTCTCGGAGCGGGTGAAGAAGCTGGTCCAGTCGATCCTGTACCTGCCGCACTTCCTGTCCTGGGTGATCGTGGTCTCGCTGTTCCAGCAGATCCTCGGCGGCAGCGGGATGATCAACCAGTTCCTCCGGCAGCAGGGCTGGGGTGTGCTCAACGTGATCGGCAACCCGGACGCGTTCTTCACGTTGCTGACCAGCCAGGTGGTCTGGAAGGACAGCGGCTGGGCGACGATCCTGTTCCTCGCCGCACTGTCCCGGATCGACGTCGAGCAGTACGAGGCGGCGGCCGTCGACGGCGCGTCCCGGCTGCGGCAACTCTGGCACGTCACGCTGCCGGGGCTGCGCGGAATCATCGTGCTGCTGCTGATCCTGAAGCTCGGCGACTCGCTCACGGTCGGGTTCGAGCAGATCATCCTGCAGCAGCCGGCGGTCGGACAGCAGGCCGGCGAGGTCCTCGACACGTACGTCTACAACAACGGAATCGTCAACGGGGACTGGGGTACGGCGGCCGCAGTCGGCCTGGTCAAGGGCCTCGTCGGCGCCGCGCTGGTGTTCGGCGCGAACAAGCTCGCGCACCTGTTCGGCGAGGCGGGGGTGTACCAGCGATGAGAAACGGACAACCCCTGCCCGGGCTCATGTCCCGCACCTTCCGCGGGGTCGCCCTGGCCGTCTGCTGCTTCCTCGTGCTGTTCCCGTTCGTCGGCGTGGTCACGACGAGCTTCGCCGGTCAGGACGACGTGAACCGGACCGGCGGGCTGGTGATGCTGCCGCGCGAGTGGACGTTCGAGGCGTACCACGCGATCTTCTCCGGCGGCGTGGTGACACGTGCGTTGCTGGTCAGCGTGTTCGTCACCGCGGTCGGGACGTTGTGCTCGATGGCGGTCAGCACCCTGCTCGGCTATGCGTTGGCCTCGCAGCAGATGGTCGGCCGGAGCTGGATGCTGTTGCTGGTACTGCTCAGTCTGCTCTTCTCGCCCGGCCTGATCCCGAGCTACCTGATGGTCAAGCAGCTCGGGCTGATCGACAGTCTCTGGGCGCTGATCGTGCCGACGATGCTCAGCGGGTTCAACGTGATCGTGGTCCGCGCGTTCTTCATGGGCATCCCGGACGAGCTGCTGCAGAGCGCCCGGATCGACGGCGCCGGCGAGTGGGCGATCTTCCGGCTGATCGTGCTGCCGCTGTCGAAGGCGGTGCTCGCGGTCGTCGGCCTGTTCTACGCGGTCGGCTACTGGAACGCGTTCTTCAACGTGATGCTCTACATCAACGACCAGTCCAAGTGGACCTTGCAGTACGTGCTCCGGACGTACGTCGTGAACAACACCCGGATCGGCAGCGACCAGGTCAACGTCGACGCCCTGCCGCCGCAACCCGCACTGCAGATGGCCGTCCTGGTGGTGTCCGTCGTGCCGGTGCTCCTCGTCTACCCGTTCCTCCAGCGGCACTTCGCCAAGGGTGCCCTGACCGGCGCCGTCAAGGGCTGAACCGCCTTCATCACAAGGAGAAATCATGACTTCAGGCCTGTCCCGACGGGACCTGCTGAGGCTCGGTGCCGGCTTCGGCGCGATGGCGGCGCTCGGCGGCTGCGGCGGTGGTACGTCGCCGCAGGCGAACTCGCCGCGGAGCAAGGCCGGCGCGCTGCCGAAGTACATCCGGTTCCCCGGTTTGCCGGCGCCGGATCTGCCCGGCAACGACCAGGGTCTGCTCGACGCGTTCACGAAGTACCCGACGACGCTCGTGGACGCCTGGAAGGGGCGGTCGCCGGGTGACGGGAAGCTGGTCACCGGGCTCGCGCAGCTGAACGGCGCGGCGCCGCCCGGGCTGCCGGGCAACGTGTTCTGGAAGACCGTGAACGATCGGCTCGGGTCGCCGGTGCAGATGCAGCTGGTGAACGCGGGCGACGACTTCAACACGAAGATCGCCACGATGAGCGCCGGCAACGACTTCCCGGACATCATGCAGATCAACAACTCGATCCCGTCGCTGGACCGGTTCCTGGCCGCGAAGATGCTGGACCTGACGCCGTACCTGTCCGGCGAGAACGTGCAGAAGTACCCGGCGCTGGCGAACATCCCGACGCGGTACTGGGAAGCCTGTGTCTTCGACGGCCAGCTGTACGGCCTGCCGATCGCTCGCGGCCTGCTGTCCGCGTGGGGTCTGTACTACCGGTCCGACCTGATCGAGGAGGCCGGCGGGCAGCCGAAGGTGGCGAACTTCGACGACCTGTACCAGTTGGCCAAGGCAACGACCAACCCGAAGGCCGGCATCTGGGCGTTCGCGAACAGCCCGCTGGACTACGTCCGGATGATGCTGGCGATCCCGGCCGGCTGGCAGCAGTCCGGCGGCTCGATGGTGCACTCGATCGAGCACGAACATCAGCAGCAGGCGCTGGAGTCGACCCGGAAGATCGTCGCCGACGGCCTGGTGAACCCCGACATGGCGGCTGCTCCGCCGTCGCAGTGGCAGCAGTGGTTCGGCAGCAAGAAGGCGGCACTGATGGGCGGAACGTACAGCGCCTGGGTCAGCCTCACCCAGCAGGGCGTTCCGACGGACAAGATCGGCATGTTCCCGGTCGCCGGGTACGACGGCGGCAGCGCGCCGGGCTGGAAGGGCGGCCTGAACAACAACATCGCGGTGATCCCGGCCAAGAACAAGGACCGCGCCGAGACCCTGCTGAAGATCGCCGACTTCCTCGCGTCCCCGTTCGGTACGTCGGAGAACCGGCTGCTGACCACCGGTGTCGAGGGGCACAACTACACGCTCGACGGCACCAGGATCGTGCTGAACCAGGACCTCACGAACGAGCGCAGCCTCGGCCTGAACTACCTGGCCGCGCCGCCGCCGGTGGTGGCGTCCTCGACCGACCCGCGGTACGTCCAGCTCGAGTACGCCGCGCAGAAGAAGCTCGCCGCGGACGGAACCATGGACCTCGCGCAGACGCTGTTCTCGGACACCAACTCGCGCAAGGGCCCGCAGCTGGACAAGGAGCGGCAGAACATGGAGTTCGACATCATCCTCGGCCGCAAGCCGGTGTCGGCCTGGAAGGAGTACGTCGAGCAGTGGAAGAGCTCGGCGGGCGACAAGATCCGGGCAGAACTGCAGAAGGCGTCCGAGGTCGCCGGCGGCTGACCGTCCATTCCCAGCAGGAGGAACAAGACAGTGCACTTCTCCACCGAGGAGTTCGACACCGAGCTGATCCGGCTGGCCCGGGCCGCCGGTGACCAGGCGTACGACCCGGCGGCCGGGCTGATCGCGCAGGAAGCGAAGTACAACCCGATCCACACCCGGATCTGGACCGGTGTCCGGCACCCGCACCGGGAGAGCGTGGTGTACGCGCTGGTGCTGCTCGAGTCCGGTGCGGCCGCGGACGTGCCGCTCGCCGAGGAGATCCTGCTGCGCGTGCTGGCGGAGCAGGACGTCGACGACGCGTCCCCGACGTACGGGATCTGGAGCTACTTCCACGAGGAGCCGCTGGAGCAGATGGTTCCGCCCGACTGGAACTGGGCGGACTTCATCGGGCGGGAGCTCGCGTTCGTGCTGTTCCGGCACGAGGCGCGGCTCTCCGACGCGATCCGGACCGCAGTGCGGGCCGGCCTCGGCCACGCGGCGCGGTCGATCGTTCGGCGCAACGTCGCGATGAGCTACACGAACATCGCGGCGAAGGGCACGTTCGTGACGCTGGCCGCGGGTCAGTTGCTGAAGGACGCCGAGCTGACCGAGTACGCCGTACGCCGCGTCGGTCGCCTGCGGGAGCAGATCGAGGCGGCCGGGAGCTTCGCGGAGTACAACAGTGCCGGGTACTGGACGATCACGATGGAGGCGATCGCGGCGATCGTCCAGTACGTCGACGAGCCGGAGGCGGTGGCCGGGGCGCGGTGGATCGTCGAGCGGCTCTGGGACCACCTGGCCGGGCGATGGCATTCGCGGACGGGGCAGCTGAGCGGTCCGATGGCCCGCGTGTACACGGACGAGCCGGCGCGAACGCCGGATCTGCTCGCGCTGCTGGCGAAGGCGACCGGGTTCCGCGGCAGCTTCGCGGACCTGCCGGAGCTGACGCCGACGCTCGGGCTGGCCGGTCCGGCGCTGGTCGACGTCGAGGCGCCCGCCGCGGTCGCCGAGCGGTTGCTGGACACACCAACGGGTGTGGTCCGGGAGCGGTTCAGCTACCTCGACGGCGAGGTGCCGGTCGTCGGGACCACCTGGCACGGCACGGACGCGACGTTGGGCAGCGTGAGCGTCGGCGAGTACTGGCTGCAGCGCCGCCCGTTGATGGGGTACTGGCGTGAGCCGGACGACCCGACGTGGGGACCGTCGCGGTTCGTCAAGCTGCATCTGATGAAGGACGACCACGACTTCTCGTCGGCGGTGTTCGCGTCGGTACAGTCCGGCAGCCAGGTGCTGTGGTCGGTGAGCTTCGTGTCGCCCGGCGGTGACGAACACATCGGACTGCATCAGATCGAGGCCGGGCAGGCGTTCCCGGTCTCGTCACTGCGGCTCGTGCTGGAGATCGCGGGCGCCGACGGGGCGACGGTTTCGGAGGTCGGCCCTCAACTGCGGGTGAGTACGCCGGGCGTCGATCTCGTCGGCAGTGTGGACTCGATCAGCTTCGGCGATCACCGGCCGACAGTGCGAGTGGAGCGTGCGGACGATCGGATCCTGCTGGTCGTGGAGCTGCTGGAGGGTCCGACGTCGTTGACGATGCAGGACATCGCCCCGGTCGAGCTGACCGGTACGTTCTCGCTGTTCGAGGGCGCCGATCGGCCGGACGTGGCCGCGCCGTCGATCACCGTGTACGACGGGGACGTGCAGGCGCACTGGGTCACCGCCGACGGCACGCAACTGCGGCTGGTGGCCCCGGCCCGGGTGACCACCAAAACGGGGCATCCGCAGGTTGTCCGTACGTCGATCGACGGCCGTGCATGACCGGGACGCTGCTGCTGACGTTCGACGATCGGCACATCGCCGGGTGGGAGGAGGCGCTGCCGCTGTTCGAGGCGGCCGGAGCGCGGGTGACGTTCTTCGTCGTGGAGGCGGATCTGCTCGACGAGACGGAGCAGGCGGGTGTCCGGCGGCTGCTGGCCGCGGGGCATTCCGTCGGGTCGCACGGCGCCCGGCATCGCAACGCCGACGAGGCGATCGCGGAGTTGGGCGCCGCGGAGTACCTGCGGACCGAGATCACCGGCAGCGTCGCGGCGCTGCGTTCGCTGGGTGCGTCGGCAAGCAGCTTCGCGTACCCGAACAGCAGGCGGGACGAAACGACGGACGCGGTACTGCTCGAGGTGTTCGATCACCTACGGGGCGGGAGCCCGCACACAACTGATCTCGCGACGGCCCGGGCGTCGATCGTGCCCCGGGACGCGCGGGTGTTCCCCGGGCGCGGCATCGACACCGGACGAGGCGGCGTACCGCGCCCGAACGACGCCGTCCTCCTCAGCAAGCTCTTGCGGGAGCTCGCTGAGGAGGACGGGACGCTGGCGCTGTACGCACACGAGATCGCCCCGGTTGCCCAGGGCAACCACATCCACCCGGACCGCCTCCACGCCGTACTGACCGAGGCGCGGAGGCTGGGCCTGAGGATGCTCAGCTTCGACGACTACTCGCCGACCAGCTGCTCGTAGTGCGAGGTCATCGAGACATCGCTGACACCGTTGAAGGTGCCCGGGATCCGGCCGTAGTTGAGGAAGGCGGTCTTGGAACCGTTCGCCTTGCTCATGCCGTACAGGTCGGCCGTCTTGGTGTTGTGGTCCACGCCGACGACCAGCGAACCGCCACGGGTGCCGCAGGTGTAGACGACCAGCGACTCGTACTGCGACCAGCCGGACGACCGGATCAGCTTCATGACCGGCTTGGCCCCGGCAGCGACCGGGATGTGCGCGGTCCAGAGCGCACCGGCGTTGGTGGTCATCAGCAGCGTGTCGTACGTCGCGGTCTCGCTCAGGACCGTCATCGTCTTGAAGCCCTTGAACCCAGGGATCGGGCCGAGCGACTTGAACCCGGTGCCGACCATCGAGTACCGGTAGAGGCTGCCGTTGGTGTTCAGGCCGTACAGGTAGGCGTGCCGCGGCGTACCGACGCTGTAGTTCGAGGTCGCGATGGTCTTGAAGCTGGTCCAGCCCGAGCCGATCCGCTTGTACGTCGCCACCGGCGGCTTCGTGTTCGACAGGTACGTCGTGTGCCGGTACAGGTTGCCGCCCTGCAGGAACAGGCCGTAGAAGTAGAACTGGCTGCCCGTGGCGTTCGCGGCCGCGTACCAGGTCGCGCTGGTGCGTACCCCGACGAACTTGATCTGCTCGTACGGGTCGGACGTCACCGGCCGGCTGGCCGTCACGTCCACGGCGTCGACGCCGCCCGCCGCCGTCGGCGACACAACCGTCGTGACGCAAGCCTCCGCCGCGGCCGCCATGGTCTTCGGCTTGGCCACCTGCGCGGCCTTGTCCGCCCAGGAGTGCGGGCGGCTCGGCGTGGCAGCCGTCGCCGGAACAGCCGCGGCCGAGATCAGGCCGACCGCGGCGGCTGCCAGCGCAAAACGCTGCAATTTCATAGGTGTTCCCCTCAAAAACGTCTCGACCCCCGAGAACGAGCCGAACTATAGCGGAGTACACCGGTATTCGCCGAAGGAGTTGCTGCTAGTTGCAGATCGGCCTCGGGGGCGGGAATCGCGGGGCGGCGGCGGGGCGGGATCGCATCGTCGATTCGGCGAGGAGCTTGCCGCGGTGAGTGGGTGGGCGGACTCTCACCAGCTAGCGCGGGCGGGGGCAATTGTCGTCTCCCCATGGTCATCGCTCCTCGGGGGCGCTTGTACGGAAAGCATCGTTCGCTCGCATGACCACGCGCGCTCCCCACAGCGTCCTGTGGGTGCGGAGGGAAACCGCCCCACCCCACAACCACATCCGCACTCCACAACCTCTTGGGTAGGTGGGAAACCACCTCGTCCGCGACCGCACCGCCGACTCGCCCACCTCCCCCGGGGGCGGGTCGGCGGGAAAACCACCCCCGCTCCCGCTCCCACTTCCACACCCGCACTCCACAACTTCCTGGGTGGGTGGGCGGGAAGACCACCGTCCGCTCGCATAACCACACCCGCACTCCACCGCCTCCTGGGAGGGTGGGCGGGGAGACCACCTCCGTCCCGCGACCGCACACCCAGTCCTCATCGCCTCCCCGGGGTGGGTGGGCGGGAAGACCACCCTCGGCTCGCATAGCCACACCCACACCCCACAACCTCCGGAACGGGTGGGCGGGAAGACCGTCTTTGGTTATCGGGTGTCAGTTGCGGCGGCGGGTGAGGGCGATCGCGCCGATGCCGGCGACGAGCAGGGTGAGGGCTGCTAGTAGTACGGCGGGGCTTACGTCGGCGCCGGTGTTGGGGAGTTCGGGTTTCGGGCGGGCCGGTTGGGGTGGGGTGACGCGGACCGTGACGGTGCTGGTGTTGTTGTTCGGGTCCGGGTCCGCCGTGGTCGACTGGGCGGAGGCTGTGTTGGTCACCGAGGTGCCCGTGGTGTCCACCAGGACGTTCAGGGCGACCTGAGCCGTCATGCCAGGGTCTACGCGTCCCACCGCGCACGTAACCTTCTGGCCGGAGGTCGTGCAGTGTTCGGGCGTGCTGGTGAGGCGCAGGCCGTTCGGCAGTACGTCGGTGACCGTGACAGCGGCTGCTGACGACGGGCCGGCGTTGTGGACGGCGATCGTGTAGACGAGCGAGTGCCCGGCGATCACGGTGGTCGCCGAAGCGGTCTTGTGGACGCTGAGGTCCGCGGACTGCGTCGTACGGCCGCCAACCTTAGCTTCGTTGTTGGCGATCACCGGGTCCGGCGTGGTCGAGCCGACGCGGGCCAGGTTCTCCAGCGTGCCGGTGAAACCGGGTACGACGGTTGCGGTGATTGTCACCACGACCGTGCCCCCAACGGCGAGCTCCGGCGTACTGCAGCGCACCGTGCCCGCTTCGGGCGTGTCCGGCGCACTAGGCGCTTCCGGCGGAAGCAGGATGCAACTGTTGCCGGTTGTGGTGACGTTCTTGAGCCCACGCGGCAGCTCGTCGGTGACAGTGACCGTACGGGCGTGAGACGGACCGTTGTTCTTGACCGTCAGCACGTACTTCACGGTCTGACCTGCGACCGGTGCGGCCGGCGACATGGTCTTCGTGATCGCCAGGTCCGCCAACGCGGTGACTGGGGACTCTGCAGTGCCGGTGTTGTTCGAAGGGTCCGGGTCAGTGGTCCGTGAGGTCGCCGTTGCGGTGTTGGTGATGCCCGTGCCCTCGTAGCCGGCCACCAGCCGCACCTGGAGTACGACGACCACCTGGCCAATCGTCAGGTCGCCCAGCTGACAAGTGACCGCACGGCCCTTAACAGTGCACCCATTCGATGCAGAGGTGACCGTGAGGCCGGTAGGCACCGTGTCGGACAGCACTACCGCACGTGCTGTCGACGGACCGGCGTTGTTGACGACAATCGTGTAGTTGAACGCACTGCCCGGCGTCACACCGGCAGGGTCGGACGTCTTCGTTACGCTCAGGTCCGCCCGTGTCTCGACCGGTGTGGTGATGGTGGAACTGTTGTTGCTCTCGTCCGGATCGGTGACCGGCGACGTGGCCGTAGCCGTGTTCGCCAGCGACGTCCCTTGGTACGCCGGGTCGAGGGTCGCTGCGATGACCACGGTCACCGCTTTGCCCGCTGCGATGGTGCCGAGCGCACACCGGACCGTCTGCCCCGCTGTTGTGCACTTGGGGTCGACCGTGAGGATCTTGAGCGAGGTCGGGAGGCTGTCGGTCGCGGTGACTGCAGTGGCGTCGGACGGGCCGTGGTTGACCACGGTTAGCCGGTAGGTCACTCCCCCGCCGGCTACTACGGTCGCGTCGTCGCTGGTCTTGATGACCTCGACGTCGGCGACCTGCTCAACGTCGGTCGTGACCTCGGTCTTGTTGTTCGACGGGTCAGGGTCGGTCGTCTTACTGCTCGCCGAGGCCCCATTGGTGACGGCGCCGGTCTGCGAGGCGGCGACGGCGACCCGGATGATGACGACGGCGGTCCCGTTGGCAGCGACAGCACCCAACGCGCACGTCACCGTCGCGTTGGCCGTCGTACAGGTCCCGTCAGCACTCGTTGCCTCAAGCACCGACAGGCCCGCCGGCACTGCGTCGGTTACGGAGACCTGCTGAGCCGTTGAGGGTCCGGCGTTGTGCACGGTGAGTGTGTAGACGGCCTCTCCACCGGCCACGAGCGGCGACGGCTGCACGGTCTTGGTGATCGCCAGGTCCGCGGCAGTGGTCAGCTTGGTCTCTGCGGTGCTGCTGTTGTTGCTGTCGTTGGGGTCCGGCGTCTGCGAGCTGACGGTCGCCTTGTTGGTCAAGGTCCCGGCCGGCTGGTCAGGTGAGACCTTGACGACCACGGTGATCGTCGTACCGGCGCCAGGGGCTAGGCGGCCGACCGTGCAGCTGACTACGGAGTCTTCGTGCGTACAGCCGGCTGCGCTGACGAACGTCGTCCCTGCTGGGAGTGGGTCGGTGACTACGGTTCCGACAGCGTCCGAGAGGCCCGCGTTGCGCACGCCCAGCGTGTAGGTGAGCTCGTCACCCGCAACGGCCGTCGCAGGCGCGGTCTTGACGACGGACAGGTCTGCCTCGGTCCGTACGTTCGGTGTGGTCGTTGAGGTGTTGTCCGAGGTCGTGGGGTCCGTGGGAGTCTCAGAGGTGGCTGTCGCGGTGTTGGCGAGCTCCCCTGGCGGGGTCTTCGCGGCAACGGTTCCTGTCACGGTGACGACGAAGCTGTCGCCGGCCGCGAGTGTTGCGGCCAGACAACGCACTTGCCCATTGACCGCAGTACAGGTCGCTCCACCGTCGGCTGACGCTTCTACCCCGGTAACAGCGTCCGGTACGTCGTCCACGACCCGTACGACCTGTGCGTCCGACGGGCCGGTGTTGCGGACTGTCAGCTTGTAGGTGATCGCCTTACCCGCGACCACGGGGTCCGGTGAGGCGGTCTTGGTGATGGTGATGTTCGCCTGCGTGCCTGTGGTGATCGTGTACGTCGCAGTGTTGTTGCTGTCGACCGGGTCCGGCGTTGGGGACGCTACGGTCGCCGTGTTCTTCAGGTCGTTCGGCGGAGTGCCTGCTGGGACGTTGGCGACCACGGTCACCGTGACGGTGTCTCCGGGCGCCACCGTGCCGACAGCACACGTCACGGTGCCGCTGGCCTCGGTGCAACTGCCTGTTGTGCTCTTCGCGGACACGTACCGCAGTGGAGCCGGTACGGGGTCGGTTACCTTCACGGACTGGGCCGCAGACGGGCCGTTGTTCGTAACGGTCAGCGTGTACGTAACCGGCTGGCCCGCGTGTACAGGAACCGGCTGTGCGGTCTTGGTGATCGCCAGGTCGGCGGTTGTCGTCACGGTGTCCGTCGTACGTCCGGTGTTGTTGCTGGTGTCCGGGTCGGGCGTCGTACTCTCGGCGGTTGCGGCGTTGGTGAGCTCACCGATCGCCTTGGGCGAGACAAGTCCGGTCACGGTGACGATCGCGGTCTCGCCGACCGGAAGATCGCCCAACGGACAGGCGATCTGCCCGCTGTTGACGGTGCAGGAGCCAGCAGAGGTGTCTGCGGTGACATCGGTGACTGCTGCCGGTACGGCGTCACTCAGGTGGACGGCCTTCGCGTCGGACGGCCCGGTGTTGTGCACCTTGATCTGGTACGTGATCGGCCCGCCCGCGACGACCGGCTTGGTCACGGTCGTCTTCGTGACGACCACGTCCGCCGTCGGGGCGGCCGGGGTGATCGTGACGCTGTCGGTGTTGTTCGAGTCGTCCGGGTCCGGAGTGTCGCTGACGACCTTGGCCGAGTTCGTGAGCGCGCCACCCTGGTAGCCGGAGTCGAGCGTCGCCGCGATCCGTACCGCGACACTCGCGCCGGAGGCCAGCTTCGGAACGGTGCAGTTCACGTCGCGGCCGGCCGACGTACAGGTCGCCGTGGACTGTACGCCGGTGATCGTGAAGCCGGCCGGGACCGCGTCGGCGATGCGGACCTGCTCCGCGTCGGACGGGCCGTTGTTCTTGACGGCGAGCGTGAAGACGACGGGCTCACCCGGCGCGGGTTTCGCCGGGTCGACGGATTTCGTCAGCGCGAGGTCCGCCGTACGGGTCACGTCGGTGGTGACGGAGGACGTGTTGTTGTCCGGGTTCGGGTCGGAGGTGGAACTGGTGACCGTTGCGACGTTGGTGAGGCTCGTCGCAGTACTGGCGGCCGAGACGCGTACCACCACCGTGATCGTTGCCGCCGACCCGGAACTGATCGTTCCCAGCAGGCAGGTCGTCGAGGTGCAGGTGCCTTGGGTGGGCTTGGCGGAGATCAGCTCGACACCGTCCGGGAGAGTGTCGGTGACCTTCACGTCCTCCGCGGGACTCGGACCGTTGTTCCTGGCAACCAACGTGTAGGTGACCTCGCCTCCCGCGGCGACCGGGTCCGGAGCGGCGGTCTTGGTGATCGCCACATCCGCCTCGGCCGCGACAGGCGTGTGTACCTCGTCGGTCCGGTAGGTGTACTGCTTGTTGAGCGTCTCGGCCGTGTAGTCGAGCAGGCCGACGTTGTCGAGCGTCGTACCGGCGGCGGCCTTGTCGACGGTCACCCGGAAGCGGACCGTCGTACTCTGATCCTTCGCGAGCCGGCCGCCGGTCGTCGCGTTCGCGCCGGTGCCGATCCGGAACCGGACCGTGCGACCGCCGTAGTCGGCCTGGTCGTCGCCGGACGCGTCGGTCTTCGCGCCGGCGCCCGCACCAGAGACGATCGACAACGAGCCCGAGACGTACGTCGTGTTCGCGGGCAGCTCGTCGCGGACCGCGGACCGGAGCGCGTCGTCGTCCCCGGTATTGCTGAAGCTCATCGTGTATTCGAGGGTGTCACCAACCTTCGCGGGGGTGTTGCCCTCGAGGTCGCGGACCGTCTTGGTGCCGAGGATGGTCGGCGCGTACAGGTCGATCTGCGTGGTCAGCGCGGCCGGGTAGTAGACGTCGCCCGTACTCGCGAAGGTCAGCTCGGCGCTGGTCGCGTTGTTCGGCAAGATGCCGGCGGCATCGACCACCTTCGCGTCCACGCCCAGGTTGTTCACGCTCGCCGGGGTGCGGTCGGCCAGATTCTCGCCGCCGTCGGTGATCCGGCTGCCGTAGAAGTTCGCCGACGGGTTCTGCGCGTCCGCGAGCCGGGTGCCGTTGACCGCGAAGTAGTCGCCGGTGATGCCGGCGTCACCTTCGTACGTGACGCTGCCGAACCGCGCATTGACCGCACCGCTCGGCGGCGCGAGGAAGCCGGAGATGCTGGTGCGAACGGGCTCGCCGCTGGACACCTTGGCGTACCCGTTGAACACACTCAGGTCGCGGAGCGGCTCGTCGGCCTGCTGGTACGCGATCACCAGACTCCACCCGGCGTACCGGTCCGCGCCGGTGCCGGTGGGGACGTCGGCACCCCAGTACTCACCGTTGCCTCCGGCCCGTACCAGGTCGGTGACGTCGAGGTAGGACGAGTAGTCGTTCTTCGAGCCGGTGTTCAGGTAGTCGGTCCGGTCCGCGGTGACATTCTGGTACGCCGACCTGCCCGGGAGGCGCAGGCGCATCGTCGTACCGTCCTCCTTGCTGGCGGTACCACCACTGCCCGCGCCACGGGCGGCGCCCCAGAACAGGCCGGCGTACAGGACCTGCGCGCCGTTCGGGAGCGCTACCGTCGCGCCGGAGGAGGAGTAGGTCGACGGGTCGTTGTCCAGGTCGAGGAGCTGCATGGGCCAGTCGTTGTTGTTGGCCTTGGTACGGCCACCGTCGAGCGTGGCCCGACAGGCAGCGTTCGAGCGGTCGCAGGTGAGCAGGCTGTTCCCGGTGATCCGGACGGCGCCGTTGGTCTGGGCACCGAACACCTTCCCGAAGTCCCGGACCGTGTCCGCCCGGGCGGTTGCCGGTAGCACCAATCCGGTCGTGACCACGAGCACAAACCCAACCAACATGCGCAACCCACGGCCACGAACGGCCATCCGAACTCCCCGATCTGTTCAGCAGTCGCCAGCGAGACATACCACACGACGGACTCAATGTAGCCGATTGACTACACAGTGTGTGGGAACGCGGGATCACAGCTGAACTGCTTGAGGTGCGGACGGTGCTCGTTGGAGGGGACGGGATGCTCGCCCACGCTCCCGGTCAGGCGATGAGTACGAAGGTGGTCGCGCGGACAGGAGGTGGTTTCCCCGCCCACCCACCCGGTGGGTTGTGGGGCGCGGGGGTGATGGTCGGGGCGGAAGGTTGGTGGCCCGCCCACCCGCCCCGGTGAGGTGGTGGAGTGGGAGGTGGTTGCGCGGGCCGAAGGTGGTTTGTGTGGCACGGACGTGGTCGCGAGCCGCGAAGGTGGTACGGCCGCCGACCTACCCCGGTCAGGTGATGAGCTGGAAGGTGGTCGCAGGGATCGGAGGTAGTTTCCCCGCCCAGTCGCAGGTTCGGATCAGGGTTCGATGTCGGTCCAGCCTTTGGTGAGCGCGAGCTCTCCGGTTCGGCAGGCGTTGCGCTGTCGCATGACCCAGCGCATCAGGTCGTCGACGCATTGCGTGGTTGGCCGTCCTGTGGTGTCGAGCAGGTGCGTGTTCCACCGCGGGTCGTCCTTGGTCCAGTCTGACCATCGATCCCAAGCCATCTCCGGCCAGCTGCCGTCGATGATCACTTCGGGCCGGTAGCGAGGGTCTTCCGCGTGCCCGCGGTGCCAGGCACCCCACCTGACGAAGGAATCCAGGACTGCGGGTGACCACAGGCCATTGTCACGTCGATCGAGTCGTCGGCGCCGCTCCTCGTCGTCGACATCCACCAGGCACACCGCGATGCCGTCGAGTTGCGGCGCCGAAGGTGAGGCCAAGATTTCCCCGAGCGGCGACTGCCCGGTCAGGAGAACATCGATCCCACGGTCTTGGTACTTCAAGGCTCGGCCGATCCACTGCTCAGTTGTCCGGTTTCGCCACTGCACGTCGGCATCCTCCGGAACGCCGATCTCGTCGTGGTCATGAATGGCGATATCTGGCACCCGGTCACCCAACGCGCGGGCCAGCGTCGTCTTACCCGCGCAACTCGAACCAGTCAGGATCAGCAACATCTGACGAACCTCGCAGGCGAAGTTGGTCCTAGCCAATGGTTTTCCCAGTCGACTACACGGCCACCGGCTACCTATTGGGCCACCTCTACCAGCGCGTCTCGGGTGCGCAGGAGAACCAACGCCTACCCGCGGCATCACCTCGGCCAGGAGGGTGGGCAACCACCCTCCACACACACCCGCAGCCCACAACTCCTGGAAGGCGGCCCCGGGACCCCTGGCTCGCGCAACCACGTGTCACCCCGCCACCTCACCGAGGAAGGCGGGCCACCAACCTTCCCCACCCACCACCATCTCCGCGCCGACAACCCACTGGGAGGGCGGGCGAGGAAACCACCTCCGGCCCCCAACCACCTCCCACACAACTGCCTCGCCGGGGAGGGTGGGCGGGCCACCAACCGAGCCCTCCCGCGACGACGCCCGCGCCACGCAACCTCCTGGGTGGGTGGGCGGGGAATCCACCTCCCGCCCGCGCAACCACCTCCCACTCCACCACCTCACCGGGGCGGGTGGGCGGGCGACCAACCTTCCGCTCCGACCATCACCCCCGCCCCCCCACAACCCCCTGGGTGGGTGGGCGGGGAATCCACCTCCCGCCTGCACAACCACCTCCCACACCACCACCTCACCCGGGCGGGCCACCAACCGAGCCCTCCCACCACCCCCGCGCCCCACAACCCACTGGGTGGATGGGCGGGCAAACCACCTCCCGCTCGCGTGCCTGCCCTCCGACGGAGATGGGCGACACACCAACCTCCCCGTGTGCCGGACCCGGCTCGCTCAGCCCTCCGGGGCGGATTTGAGCGTGAGTTCGACCTCGTTCCGGTGCAGTGTCAGCGCGCCGCCGGCGGCTTCGGCGCAGCGGCGGGCTATGTCGAGGCCGAGGCCGGTGGAGCCTCGGTCGCTGCGGCCGCGTTCGCCGGCGCCGAGGGGGATGCCGGGGCCTTTGTCGGCGACGACGATGTGGATGGTGCCGGCGGTGCGGGTGAGGGTGATGCGGGCGGGGGTTCCGTCGGGGGTGTGGGCGACGACGTTTTCGACGAGGGCGTCGAGGGCGGCGCCTAGGTCTTCGGCGGACGAGCGTACGGCGGCCGGCGTGTCCGGCAGGTCGAGCGCCAGCTCGCGGCCTTGGTCTTCGAAGAGGGGTTCCCAGAAGGCGGCGCGCTGCCGGGTGACTTCGACGGCGTCGGAGTGCGGTACGCGGCCTTCGCGTTGCGGGCGGCGGGCGGCGCTGATGACCGCGGTGAGGGTGCGTTCGAGGCTGGTGACCTGGGTGTTGAGTTCTTCGGCGCTGTCGCGGTCGGGCATGGCTTCGACTTGGAGGCGGAGCGCGGTGAGTGGGGTGCGGAGGCGGTGGGAGAGGTCGGCTACGGCTTCGCGTTCGACGGCGATGACTTCGTCGATGCGGTCGGCGAGGCCGTTGAGGGCGGAGCCGACCTTGGCGACTTCGGCGGGGCCGGTGGTGGGGGCGCGGGCGTCCATGTCGCCGCGGGCGAGGCGTTCGGCCGTACTCGCGGTTTCTTCGAGGGGACGGGCGAGCCGGCGGGACACGAGTTCGGCGCCGGCGATGCTGAGCAGCAGGACGACGAGGCTGCCGCCGACGAGGATCAGGAGCCGTGGCGTGAGGCCGGCGTACAGCTCGTCGTCGGTCAGGTAGAGGCAGACGGAGGCGGTGCCGTTCGGCGTACCGACGCCGACGTCGACGGCGACGCCGCCGGGCACGTCGCGATAGTCGGCGTTTCCGACCTTGGGCGGGCCTTTCCGGTCATCGCCGTCGCCGGCCGGCACGTACTGCGGCGTCGGTACTCCCCCCGGCGGCGGATCGCCCAGCGTCGTACCGTCGGCCGTCCGTACGGAGATCTTCCCGGGGCCGGCGGGCAGCCCGTTGATGTACGCCGTGATGTCGGCGGCGGTGTGGTCCTTGTCGCCGACGTAGTACGCGACGGTCTCGGCGCGGTTGCGGGCCTTGTCCTTGGCTTCGCTGGCGGTGGTACTGCGCAGCAGCAGGACGAGCGGGACGGCGAACGCGAGCACGACCAGGGTGGTCATGCCGACGGAGAGGAGGAGGATCCGGCGGCGCATGGTCAGCTGTCCGCCGCGAGTTTGACGCCGACGCCGCGGACGCTGTGCAGGAACCGCGGTTGGGCGGCGGTTTCGCCGAGTTTCCGCCGCAGCCAGGACAGATGTACGTCGACGGTTCGGTCGCCGCCGCCCCACGGCAGCCCCCAGACCTCGGCGAGCAACTCCCGTTTGCTGACCACCGCACCGGGCCGCCGCGACAACGCGAGCAGCAGGTCGAACTCCTTGCGGGTCAGGTCGACCGGTGCGCCGTCGACGGTCACTTCGCGGCTACGCGGGTCGATCCGCAGCCCGCCGATCTCGACGGTCGTCTCGCCCTGCTGGTCGGTCCCGAGCCGCCGCAGCACGGCGCGGATCCGGGCGTCCATCTGCGCGGCGCTGAACGGCTTGATCACGTAGTCGTCCGCGCCGGCGTCGAGCAGCCGTACGACGCTCGCGTCGTCGTCTCGCGCGGTCGCCACGATCACCGGTACGTCGCTGACCGCGCGGACCATCGCGAGTACGTCGCGACCGTCCAGGTCCGGGAGTCCGAGGTCGAGCAGCAGCACCTCGGGCTTCTCGCGGGCGACGGCGGCGACCCCGTCGGCGCCGGCCGCGACCGCGGACACGACGTGCCCGGCCGCCGTCAGAGACTTCCCCAACGACGCCCGAATCGCATCGTCGTCCTCGATCAGCAGCACCCGCGCCATGTACCCGAGGGTAGCCGCCGTCCCGTTATCGGACCCTCAAGCGCCCGTTAAGTGCCGTTCTCCGGAACCTTTTCGGCACGGAGCGACGATTTGTTTCCGGAGTGCGGCGGCTTCAGCCCGGTACTGCGGAGTTCGAGGGTGGCGAGTGCCGTGACCACGTCGGCGTCCCGGTCGCGCCAGGCGGTGACCGGGTCGTCGGAGATCTTCGCGAGCTTGTGCATCGGCTGGTTCGCCATCGCCCGGAGCGCGAACAGATCGAGGTCGGCGACGTTGTCGATGAACCTCCGCGCGGCGGTCGCCCGCCGGGAGAACCGGATCCGTCGCGGCACCCAGATCAGTACGGCGAACAGCACCGGCAGGCCGATCGTGAGACCCGCGAGCACCCATGCCAGCTGGTCGACGGCGTGGACCTGGTCCCGCCCGGCCTGCGCGAGCTTGCCCGCGGCACCGGCGGCGCTGTCGATCGGTGCCCGCAGTTCGTCGCCGACCGCCGGGACCTTCCCGATCGGCGTGGACAGCTTCCGCAGGTCGCCGGCCAGCCCGTCGCCGGCCTCGGCGGCTTTGCGTCCCGGCGTACCGAGTGCTTCGACCATCCGGTGGACGAGCAGGCCGAGCTCCACGCACAACCAGATCCAGGCGACCAGCAGCAGGTCGCCCAGGACCTGCCCGAACCGCTGCGCGCCGACGTCGGAGTACAGCTTCACGAAGCCTCCTCGGGGGTCCCGGCGCAGCCTAGCGAACGAGGCCGCCCACCGTGGACGGCCTCGCGCGCCTCCCCCGAGGTGTCAGCCCTTCCGCGGCCGGATCGCCCGCGAGTCGATCGAGCTGACCGGATGCCCGGCCGTGTGCGTCACCGTGACCTCGAGCGGGTGGTCGGCGACGATGTCCAGTACGCCGAACAGCAACTGCGACCCCTTCGGCCCGATCGCCTCTTCCAGGCTGCAGCAGTCGTCCATGGTCGCCGTACCGGGCGCGAGCTCGAGCTTCGCGAACGGCCGCGCCGGGACCGTCCGCGGCTCCCGGCCGACCGCGCGGCCGTCGAGCACGAGCGGTGCGAAGTACTTGACGATCGTGACTGTGCAGGTCGTCGGGTTGTAGATCGTGACCGCGGTCGCGTACCGCCCGTCCACCACGGTCTCGCACTTGTCGTCGCCCTTCGACGTACCGCAGATCATCTCGACCGAGTGATGCCAACGGCAGGCGGGCACCGTGACCGTGACGGGCTTCGTGGCGACCACGACCCCGTCCGCGACCACGTCGAGCGTGCCGGTGAACGTCTGCTCGTCCTCTTCGCAGTCGACGACCCCGGTCCACGTGACGTCGAACGGCAGCGTGTGCGCGGTGTTCCCGGGCAGCGGTCCGTAGCTCGGCGGCGTGATCGAGGTGACGAACTGCGCGATCGACCCGGTCGGCTGCAGATGTACGTCGGCGATCGAGTGGACGGCGGCGTTGATCAGCGAGACCAGCGTGCCGACGATCTGGCTTGCGTTCACGCCGACGGTGTGCGTACCACCGGGCGTGGCCGCCGTCATCCGGGTCGCCTGACCGGCGCTCCCGCCGACCGGGCACGGCGCATAGTCGGTGGACCCGAGCGTCGGGTCCCCGTCCAGCGCTCCCGCCGTACCGGTATCGGTGCTCACCGCAACGAGCGTGATCCCGGCCGCGACGAGTGCCGCGGTCGCGGTCGCCTCGGTCACATCCGGTACGCCGGACAACGCCGAGCAGATCGGATCGTGTCCGGGCGCGTCCCCGAACCAGACCACGATCCGCTTGCTGCCGGTGCGCCACCCGATGGCGGGATCGGTGGCGACCTGTTGCAGCGCGAACAGCTGTCCCTCGGGTGTGTCGGACCCGTCCGCCGCGGTCCAGGTGCCGACGGCGGCGGTGACCGCGGCGACCCCCGGCGTCGGCGCGAGCTGGTGCTGGAACGCGTACGGGTTCAGGCCCGTGCCGACCGGGAAGTCCTTGTAGTTCCCGGCGCCCCAGGCGAGGTCGAACCCGGCGAACGCCGGATCGTTGACGATCGCGCCGATCCCGGCCTGGACCGCGCCGATGATCGAGACCATGCTCCCGGTCGTGTCCGCGAGCAGGTAGACGTCCGCCTTGGGTGGGATCCGCGACTCCGGGATCGTCACGGTGACGGTCTCGTCCTCGGTCACGCACTCCGGCAGCACCCACGTGTTCGTCGGCGGGTCCACCGTGACCGGGTCCGCGCCGAGCCCGGCGATCACGGTCGCCGGCGCGGCTAACGCCGGTACGAACAGCTCCCGCCCGGCCAAGGCCTCGAGCCGCCGTCGAGGCTGGACCCCGCCGGACTCGTCGACCGCGACCGAAGCGGTCCGGTTCGGCTCCCCCGGTACGGCGCCGTGGAACAGTCGCACGCGTGTGCCGTCCGGCATCCGCCCGGACTCACCGGGCCGTACGTCGATCTCGGCCGTACCGAGCACCTCGGCCAGCGCGGCGCGGACAGCCGCTGCCGGCTCCATCCCCTCACCGGGACGGCCCTCGTCTGAACTCATCTGAATCTCCCCCTCCGAAGATGTGCCCCTACCAGGGCGGACACCGCAGAGTGGGTTTTGATACCGGCCGGTCTGAAATCAGAGGTTCGAGCGGAGGTCCCAGAGCAGCGGGTAGTAGCGCAGGTCGAGGCGGCTGCGGAGGTAGTTCGCGCCGGACGAGCCGCCGGTACCGGGCTTGGTGCCGATCATCCGCTCGACCATCACGACGTGCCGGGCGCGCCAGGCGGCGGCGAGTTCGTCGTGCTGCAGGAGCGCCTCGGCGAGCTCCCAGATCGCGGCGTAGTGCGAGCGGTCGCCGGCGACCTTGCGGAGCGCGTCCCGGATCGAGTCCTCGGAGTCGGTGTCGAACCCGGCCTTCCGCAGTACTTCGAGGAACGCGTCCCAGAGCGTCGGCTCCTCCAGCCGGCGGCTCAGCCGGTCCTTCTCGACCTCGGTCAGCCCGCGGAAGCGGCGGACGAACGACGGGTCCTTGGCGCCGGAGAGGAACTCGATCTCGCGGAACTGCACCGACTGGAACCCCGACGCCGGCGACAACCGGTGCCGGAACTCGCCGAAGTCCTGCGGGGTCATCGTCTCCAGGATGTCGACCTGCTGGGTGAGCACCCGCTCGATCGTGTGTACCCGGCGGAGCAGGTGCTCGGCCAGCCACAGCTCACCGGCCAGCATCGCGTCCCGGGAGGCGGTCAGCTCGTGCAGGTTCTGCTTGAACCAGAGCTCGTAGACCTGGTGGATCGTGATGAACAGCAGCTCGTCGTGGGCCGGCGGTTCGGACTCGAGCCGCTGCTGGTCCAGCAGCTCGGCCAGGCGCAGATAGCTGCCGTACGTGAGCCGGCCGCCCTCCTCGCCGAAGTGCACGTCGACCCCGCCCCACTGCCCCGTCACCCCGTCACCAGCGCTCATGGGACGGAGACTAGCCGACAGTCCGTGACGGGTCAGTGATTCGTTCGTTGGTACTTCGGAACGCCGAGTCGAGGAGTTGCATGTCCGCCACGGTCGAGACGCCGATCGTCCCAGGTCCGGTTCAGGGGCCTACGCGTGAGGAACCGCTGGTCGAGGCGTTGCTGCTCGACGACTACCGGTCGCTCGTCCACCTTGCCTATCTGATCCTCCCGCCTGCGATCAGCCGGGCGAGGCGGGTGGCGGCCGCGCACGCGGTGGTCCAGCGGGCGCTCCCGCCGGGGCTGCCGCTACCGACCGGCCTGACGCTGCCGTCAAGCCTGATCGGGTCGACCGACCTGCGGGTGCCGACGACCCGGCACCGGGAGTTCATGCGCCGCCGGGTCGTCGACGAGGCCACCCGGCAGGCCGAGCAACGGCCGGTGCTGGCCCGCCTCGGCAGCGTGCTCGCGCCGGCCGACGCGCTCGGCTTCGACCCCTGCAGCACCCGCCCCGACCGCACCGCCCTCACCCGCCGCCGCGCCCGCGGCCGCAACTTCGCGATCGCCACCACCCTCGTCGTGGCCACCGCGGTCCTCGCCGCACTACTCACCTTCTGACGCCTTGACGCACTGAGGTCCGCCACCTACCGTCGGTGACACCGCTCTCTTCCTACCGCCCCAGGGAGATCTGTGATGTCCGTTGGAATCGTTTCCAGTCTTGCCCTCCTGATCGCTCCCCTCGGCGCACCGCTGCCCGCGCCGGCCGAGACCCCACCGGTGAACATGTCCACCCAGGCAACGATCTGCAACAAGTACTGCGACGCCCGCGACCCCGCCCTCGCCCCGAAGGACCGCACTCCGGTCTCCAGCACGCTCTTCGGCCGCACGATCACCCTGCACCTCGACGACGACGACGCGATGGGCTGGGCCTCGATCGACAACGGCAACCCCGGCGACGAGGTCTGGCTGGACCGCTCGATGGACGGCGGCCGCACCTGGTCCGGCGGCAGCCGGCTCGGCAACACCGCGATCCCGTCCGGGCAGCGCGGCTGGCGGACGCAGATGTACAACGTCGACGACTGGAACAACCTCGGCGTCGGCGCGCTCCGCGCCTGCGGCAAGGCCGGCGACCGCGCGGACATCGCCTGTACGCCGTGGGCGCGGGTGACGTGGAACGCCTGGGACCGGCGGACGGCGGCCGCGACCGCGTTGATGCAGGACTACAACCTGTCCAGCGGGCTGTTCGACACCACCGGCTGGTGGAACTCGGCGAACGCGCTGAACGCGCTGATCGACAACATCCGGGTCAGCGGGATGCCGAGCTACAAGTACGCGATCGGCAAGACGTACGACCTGAACCTGAACAAGTTCGAGGGCCAGTTCCGCAACGACTACATCGACGACACCGGGTGGTGGGGGCTGGCGTGGGTCGCGGCGTACGACCTGACCGGCGACGCGCGGTACCTGCAGACGGCGCGCGCCGACGCGGACCACATGGCGGCGTACTGGGACAGCACCTGCGGCGGCGGGGTGTGGTGGAGCGAGGCGAAGACGTACAAGAACGCGATCTCGAACTCGTTGTACATCCAGCTCAACGCGCAACTGCACACCCGGGTCGCCGGTGACACGACGTACCTGCAACGCGCACAGGCCGGGTGGACGTGGTTCCAGCAGACCGGGATGATCAACGGCTCGCACCTGGTGAACGACGGGATCGACCTGTCCACGTGCAAGAACAACGGGCAGACCGCGTGGACGTACAACCAGGGCGTGCTGATCGGCGCGCTGACGGAGTTGTCGAAGGCAACGAACAACTCGGCGTACCTGACCAGCGCGCGACAGCTCGCGGACGCGTCGACGACGGCCTCGTCGCTGCACACCACGGACGGCATCCTCCGCGAACCGTGCGAGGACGGCGACTGCGGCGGCGACGGCCCGTCGTTCAAGGGCGCACACGTCCGCGGCCTCGGCAAGCTCAACGCGGCGCTGTCCGACCACCCGTACACGGCGTACCTGCAGAAGCAGGCCGACCGCGCGTACGCCGCCGACCGAACGCCGATGGACCAGTACGGCCTGCGCTGGTACGGCCCTGTCGACAAACTTGACGCGGCACGGCAACAGTCGGTGGTCGACCTGCTGAACACGGTCTGAAGTGATGCCATGATGACGGCATGGAGCTGAAGATGTCGGCGTCGTACGACGCCACCCCCGAGGAAGTGTTCGCGATCGTGACGGACACGGCCTTCCGCGAGCAGGCCTGCGAGAAGACCAAGGCGCTGTCGTACGACGTCAAGGTCAGCACGTCCGGCGGCGACACGGTGGTCCGGGTGAGCCGGAAGATGGAGGCCACGGACATCCCGGACATGGCCCGCAAGTTCGTCGGCGAGACGCTGACCGTGGTGCAGACCGAGACCTGGCACCCGGCCGCCGCGGACGGTTCGCGGACCGCGGACGTGTCCGGTGAGATCAGCAACACGCCGGTGACGCTGAAGGGTACGGCGCGGATCGCGGCGAACGGCGGGCAGACCGTCCAGGCGATCGACCTCGACATCAAGGTCGCCGTACCGCTGATCGGCAAGAAGATGGAGCCGTTCGTGGTGGACGCGATCCAGAAGGGCCTGCAGAAGGAGCACGACCTCGGGCACGAGTGGAGCGGCAAGTAAAACCTCGTGTCGTTGCGGTGACCTCGGCACCTCCGGTGGCAACCTGAGAAGAAGCTTGCACCGGAGGTGACCCGTACTGATGCGAAGTTCCCTGCGCAAGAGGCGTGACCGTACGCCGCCCGACGCGACCCAGTACTGCGCTTTCTGCGCGACCGTGATGCCGTTCGAGCGGATCGAGCCGTCGGACTACCGGGTCGACGAGCCCGACGAGTGGATCTGCACCAAGTGCGGTTCGGCGCTCCTGGTCGACCCGCCGGCGCAGGAGCTGCACCACACCGCCTAACGACGGGCGTCGGCCGCGGCGAGCGCGCTCCGCATCGCGGTGAGGGTTTCGGCGGGCCAGGCGCCGGTGTTCGTCATCGGTAGCTCGGTCATGAACCGGCGCTCGTTCTCCGGGATCGTCGCGGCCACGAGGTCCGGGTCGTCGAGGATGGCGGCGTAGAGCTTCGGGCCGTCCGCGCTGAACAGGTCCGCCGCGACCAGCCGGCCGTCCGCGCTGCGCATGATGTTGTCGGGGTTGTCGTCGATCTTCGGCCCGAACCACGGCAGTTCCCGCAGCCCGCGCTCGTGCACCCGCCGTACGACGTCCGCCAGCTCCGCCACGTGGTCCTCCCGCGCGGCGAGCGCCCGGTGGAACCCGGCCGCCGCATCCTCGGCGACCGGTTCCAACCATTCGAGCAACTGCAGATCGCGACCGCCCGCCAGCCGACGGTGCTCGTACAACCGCGGCACCTGGCCGGTGTGGGCGGCCTCCCGGTACAGCGCCGCCGTGTACGGCCCGGCCGGGTCGAACGGGCTGATCCGCGCCGCCGTCAGCCCATCAGGCGACCGCAGCGCGACAGCCCAGTCGCCCGCGCCGCAGGACGTCCACCCCGCGGCACGCAGTACCTGCTCAGCCCCCCGATGGTCCACCCACCGAGCCTAGTCAGCCCTGGTGCGGGTAGCGGTAGTCGGTCGGCGGGGTGAAGGTCTCCTTCATCGAGCGCGGCGAGGCCCAACGGATCAGGTTCCACATCGAGCCGGCCTTATCGTTGGTGCCGGACGCCCGGGCACCGCCGAACGGCTGCTGCCCGACCACCGCGCCGGTCGGCTTGTCGTTCACGTAGAAGTTCCCGGCCGCGAACCGCAGGTACTCCGCCGCCTCCGCGATCGCGTGCCGGTCCTGCGCGATCACCGCGCCGGTCAGGCCGTACGGCGCCGAGTGCTCCATGCCCTTCATCACGGCGGCGTAGTCGGCGTCGTCGTACACGTGCACGCCGAGGATCGGGCCGAAGTACTCGGTGGTGAAGATCTCGTCGGTCGGGTCGCCGGAGACCAGCAGCGTCGGGCGGACGAAGTACCCCTCGCTGTCGTCGTAGGTGCCACCGGCAACGACGTCGATCGAGTCGGTCGCCGCGGCCCGGTCCAGCGCCGCCTTGTGCTTGGCGAACGCGCGGTCGTCGATCACCGCGCCGATGAAGTTCGACAGGTCGGTCACGTCACCCATGGTGAGCGACTCGGTCTCCGCGACGATGTCGTCCTTGATCAGGTTCCACACCGAGCGCGGCACGTACGACCGGGACGCCGCCGAGCACTTCTGGCCCTGGTACTCGAACGCGCCGCGCACCATCGCGGTCTTCAGCACCGCCGGGTCCGCCGACGGGTGCGCGAGGATGAAGTCCTTGCCGCCGGTCTCGCCGACCAGCCGCGGGTACGTCTTGTACGACGCGATGTTCGTGCCGACCGTCCCCCACAGCGACTGGAACGTCTTCGTCGAGCCGGTGAAGTGGATCCCGGCCAGATCCGGGTGCGTCAGCGCCGCCTTCGACACCTCGATCCCGTCGCCGGTGACCAAGTTGATCACACCGGCCGGCAGGCCCGCGGCCTCGAACAGCCGCATCGTCCAGTGCGCCGCGAACTGCTGCGTCGGCGACGGTTTCCAGACCACGGTGTTGCCCATCAGCGCGGGCGCGGTCGGCAGGTTGCCGGCGATCGCGGTGAAGTTGAACGGGGTGATCGCGTACACGAAGCCCTCGAGCGGCCGGTAGTCCACCCGGTTCCAGACACCCGGCGACGAGATCGGCTGGTCGCTGACGATCTGCCGCGCGAACGCCACGTTGAACCGGAGGAAGTCGATCAGCTCGCAGGCGGCGTCGATCTCGGCCTGCTGGACCGTCTTGGACTGGCCGAGCATGGTGGCCGCGTTCAGCGTGTCGCGCCACGGGCCGGCCAGCAGGTCGGCGGCCTTCAGGAAGATCGCCGCGCGGTCGTCGAAGGACAGCGAGCGCCACGCCGGAGCCGCCGCCAGCGCCGCGTCCACGGCCGCCCGCCCGTCCGCCTCGGTCGCGTTACCGAGCGTGCCCAGCACGTGCGCGTGCTTGTGCGGCTGTACGACGTCGATCCGCGCGCCGCCGCCGAGCTTCTGCTCGCCGCCGATCGTGCAGGTCAGGTCGATCGCGCCGGCCGCATTGAAGTCCTTGAGCTTCGCCTCCAGGCTCGCGCGCTCGGCCGATCCGGGCGCATAGCCCTTCACGGGCTCGTTGGCGGGCGTCGGTACGGCGGTCACGGCATCCATGCTGCGGCACTCCTCGATCAGGTGGTGGATCGTACTGGGGACGCCGGGTACGGGTGGTCCGGCGTGACACAAGCATCGTGCCACGCCAGCACCGTCGAGCACGAACGCAGCTGAATTACTTTCGCCACGGCATATGTTGGAGGGCCCACGTGTTGCCGTCCGGGTCCGCGAACCAGGCGTAGAAGACACCGCCGAGGTCCTCGGTCTCGCTGACCTCGACGCCGCGGCCGATCAGCTCCGCGCGGGCCGCCTCGAGGTCCTTCACGACCAGGTGCAGCCCCCGCTGCGCGCCGGGCTCCATCCGCATCTGCGGCAGCCCGGTCGTGAGCGAGATCGAGCAGTACGAACCGGGCGGCGTGAGCTGCACGATCCGGACGCCCTCGGCGGGGCTGATGTCCACGTCGCAGACGAACCCGGCCTGGTCGACGTAGAACGCCTTCGCCCGGTCCACGTCGGCGACCGGCATCGGGATCAGCTCCAGCAGGTACGCCCCCGGCTGCACCACCGGGTGCGCCGGGTCCACCGGGATGTCGTCGATGCCGGCCGGAATCTCAGTACGTTCGCTCATGCCCCCACCTCACGCGGACTTCTTCTTCGCGGCCTTCTTCGCCGGTGCCTTCTTGGCAACAGCCTTCTTCGCCGGGGCCTTCTTCGCCGCGGCGGCCTTCTTGGCCGGAGCCTTCTTCGCGGGAGCAGCCTCGCCCCCGCCGGCCCGCCGGGCCTTGGCGGCCTCGACCGAGGCGCGCAGCGCGGCCACCAGGTCGACGACCTCGGCGCCCTCGGTCTCTTCTTCCTCGGACTCCGGCAGCGGCACGCCCTCGGCCTTCGCCTCGACGACCTTCTCCAGCGCCACCCGGTACTCGTCGTGGTACTGGTCCGGGTCGAACTCGCCGCGCAGGGTGTCGATGTACGACGACGCCATCGCCTTCTCCTGGGACCGGATCTCGACGTCCTCCGGCGGCGCCGCGAACGTCTTGTCGCGGATCTCGTCCGGCCACAGCATCACCTGCAGCACCAGCACGTCGTCCACGGTCCGGAGCAGCCCGAGGCTCTCCCGGGACCGCAGCGCGACCTTGACCAGCGCGTACAGCTCGGAGCCCTCGAGAGCGTCCCGGAGCAGCACGTACGGCTTGGCGCCCGGCCCGCCGTCGGCGGCCAGGTAGTACGACTTGCCGAGGTACAGCGGGTCGACCTGGTCGGCCGGCACGAACTCCAGCACGTCGATGACCTTCTTGCTGGACAGCGGCAGGTCGGCGAAGTCGTCCGAGTCCAGCACCACCATCCGGCCGTCGGGCATCTCGTACCCCTTGCCGATGTCGGAGTACGGCACCTCCTCGCCGTCGATCGAGCAGATCCGCTTGTACTTGATCCGCCCCCCGTCGGCGACGTGCACCTGGCGGAACGAGATGTCCTTCTCCTCGGTCGCGGAGAACACCTTGATCGGGATCGTCACCATCCCGAACGAGATGGCCCCCTTCCAGATCGCCTGCATCGCCATCAGCTCCCTATTGCCCTAGCGCTGTCCGCCGCGCGGCCCCTCCGCCGCGAGCAGATCCGGGATCTCCTGTGTCGCGTACCACATCAGGTCTTCACCCTCGCACGAATCAAGGGCGAACACCGCGTCGTCGTCACCGTCCTGAGCCGCCTCCCACAGGTCCGCGGCCTTGCCGATCACCGTGGTCGCCTGCGCGGCGTCCAGGTGCACGGACGCCACCGAGCGCCACGGGATCACCACGTGCAGCTCCAGCCGGGCGTCGCCGAGCTCCACGGAGCCGTCCGCCGGCGGTACGGCGCTGACCTCGGCCGCGATCACCACCCGTCGCCGGCTGGTCCCCGGGTCGGCCGCCAGCAGGCCCACCGAGGCGCGGGCGGCCTGCGCCATCGCGGCGTACTCCAGCTCCTCGTCGTCGCCCTCGGCGTACCACTCCCGCAGCGCGGGCGTCACGGCGTACACCGTGAGCGGCGCCGGGCCGACCTCGCCGGCGTTGCACGCCGCGCTCAGCAGCCGGAGTGTCGACGGTACGTAGACCCTCATGAACCCGCCTTCTTGTTGGTACTGCGGGGCTTCTTCCGGCCCCGGGAGGCCCGGTTCCGGCTGCCCCTGGTGGTGTCCAGCAACTCGTCCAGCGCATCGGTCACACATTGCGCGAAGACAGCGAGGTCCGGCATGGCGGTGCGGTCCGCGTTCAGACCGTAGTACACCTTCCCGTCGTACGACGTGACGCCGACGGACAGGCCCTGCCCGGGCATCAGCGGGACGACCGGGTACGACGCCAGCATCGGCGCACCCTGCGCGTACAGCGGGAACTGTGGCCCGGGGACGTTGGTGATCACCACGTCGTCGATCGGCCGCACCGTGGTGGTCGCGACCCGGGCCGCGAGCGCGTGCAGCGTGGTCGGCGCGAACCCGGCGATGCCGACCAGCGAGCGGGCGCTGACCGCGCGGCCGGTGTCCTTGTGCACCTTGGTCTGGTACGAGATCTGGTGCAGCCGCATGACCGGCGAGTTCTCACCGACCGGCAGGTTCACCGCGGAGGCGATCACCCGGGAGCCGAGCGAGGTCGGCTCCTCGTCCTCGTCGTCGCGGATGCTGACCGGGACCACCGCCCGCACGCTCCGGGTCGGGCCGACGCCCTCACCGCGGGTCATCATCCAGGAGCGGAACGCGCCCGCGACCACCGCCAGGACCACGTCGTTGACCGTGCCGCCGTGCGCCGCGCGGATGGTCCGGTAGTCCTCCAGGTCGGTCTGCACGGTGGTGAACCGGCGCTGACCGGACGTCTTCACGTGCAGCGAGCTCTCCTGGGCGTGCCGCTGCGCGACCAGCGAGCCGACCACGCCGCCGAGCACCTCGCGGACCGACGTGGCGCCGGTCAGGCCGGCCAGCTCGGCGCGGGCCAGCTCCAGCACGGCGGTCGGGTTCCGGGTGGCGTCCGCGAAGACGCCGGCGAGCAGCTCCAGCGCGGACGGCGGGTGCTCCGGCTGCCAGGTGTCGGTCGGCGTGTCCTTCGGGTGCGCGGTGGCGTCCAGCACCACCTGGCCGATGTCGACCGTGCTGTTGCCGTCGACAAGCGCTTGATGGGACTTCGCGATGATCGCGAACCGGTCCCCCTGCAGGCCCTCGACCAGGTACATCTCCCACAGCGGCCGGGCCCGGTCCAGGCGCCGGGACATGATCCGGGCGACCAGCTCCAGCAGTTGCGCGTGCGTCCCCGGCCGGGGCAGCGCGGACCGGCGTACGTGAAACGTGATGTCGAACTCTTCGTCATCCACCCAGACCGGCCCGGCGAACCGGCCGGGGATCTGCTGGACGCGCTGCCGGTACCGCGGCACGAACGCGATCCGGTCCCGGATCAGCGCCACCAGGCTCTCGTAGTCGAACCCCTCGTCCCCGTGCACCGGCGGCTCGAAGATGTCGACCGTCCCGACGTGCATCGGGGTGGCCGGCGACTCGGCCTTGAGAAAGGTGAGATCGAGCGACGTCAGCCGGTCCGGCATACCGGTCACCTTCCTCTCTTCGACAGGTTTCTCACCCTAGTGGGTGGGTCCGACAGTGTGCTGCAACACTTCCTGTACGGGAACACTGAGCTATCCGTGTTCGTCAGGCAAGAGGGTGTGTCCCACACCCGGCCATGCCCCATGACCCTCGAAAGGCTTCTGGACCGATGCGTTCGACGCTGACCCGCGGTGCTGCCACCGCCCTTCTCCCCACCCTCGGCATGCTGGTCCTGGCCGGCTGCGGCGGAGGCAACAGCAGCGGCAGCAGCACCCCGTCGCCGAGCGACTCCGGTACGCCGACGTCCACGCTGCCGACCAACACCCCGACCCCGGGCGCGCCGAACACCGGCTCACCCTCGAACACCGCGGACCCGTCCGGCGAGACCGCCGACGTGACGATCACCGTCACCGTTGCCAACGGCAAGGTGAACCCGAGCGGCGCGACGATCAAGGTGCAGGCCGGCCAGACGGTCCTGGTCACCGCGACCAGCGACGCCGCCGAGGAACTGCACATCCACGGGTACGACAAGGAGCTCGAGCTCACCCCGGGCAAGACCGCGTCGGTGAAGTTCACCGCGAACATGAAGGGCACCTTCGAGGTCGAGACCCACAAGAGCGGCAAGCTGGTCGCCAAGCTCGTCGTCTCATGATGTTGCCCCTGCACGGGATCGGGGGGCGTCAGGACCTGCCGGTTCCGTTCGGGCTGGCGGTCGCGGGCGCGGCGGTCGCGGTCGGGGTGTCGTTCGTCGTCCTCGGCCTGGCCTGGCGGAGTCCGAAGTACCGCGGGAACGCGTCCGGGAAGCCGTTGCCCGCCGCAATCACCCGGACCGTCGACGCCGGCTGGTTCCGCTGGATCGTCCGGGCCGTCGGCCTGGCGACCTTCCTGTACGCGCTGGTGTCGCTGATGTTCGGCGTGGACCGGTTGACGAACCCGATCTTCGGCTTCATCTACATCCTGGTCTGGGTCGGCCTGGTACCGATCTCGATCGTGCTCGGCCCGGTCTGGCGGACGCTGAACCCGCTCCGCACCATCCACCTGCTGCTCTCCAAGCTGCTCCGCCAGCCGCCGTCCAAGGGCCTGCTGGAGCTGCCGCGCTGGGCGGGACTCTGGCCGGCCACGCTCGGCATCTTCGCGTTCACCTGGCTCGAACTGGTCGCCCCGGACCGCGCGACGATCCCGGTCCTGCAGGCGTGGATCGCGTTGTACGTCGTGATCACGATGTTCGGCGCGATCCTGTTCGGGGACCGGTGGTTCGCGCAGGGCGACCCGTTCGAGGTCTACGCCTCGTTGATGGCACGCCTGTCGCCGTGGGGCCGCCGTACCGACGGCGCCCTGGTGGTCCGGCGCCCGCTGGAGAACCTCGACGGCCTCAAGCCGCAGCCCGGGCTGGTCGGAATGGTCGCCGCGCTGCTCGGCTCCACGGCGTACGACGGGTTCTCGAACTCGTCGGCCTGGATCGGCTGGGCGCAGAACCAGGACATCTCGATGACCTGGCTCGGCACCGGCGCGCTGATCGTCTTCATCCTGTTCGTGCTGGGCACGTACTCGGGCGCGACGGTGCTCGCGGGCCGGCTGTCGGACAGCTCCCGTACGGCGCTCCCGGGCCTGTTCGCGCACTCCGTCGTACCGATCGCCTTCGGGTACGTCGTGGCGCACTACCTGACGCTGTTCATCCTCGAGGGCCAGCGGACACTGATCTACCTGAGCGACCCGCTGAGCAACGGCGCGAACGTCTTCGGCACCGGCCTGCTCGCGGTGAACACCGGCATCACCAACCACAGCACGATGATCGCCGTCATCCAGGTCCTCGCGGTCGTCTGCGGCCACCTCCTGGGCGTCGTCTCGGCCCACGACCGCGCCGTCGCCCTCTTCCCCCGCGCAAAGGCCCTGGCCGGCCAACTCCCACTCCTGGTCGTCATGGTCGGCTACACCTGCGGCGGGTTGTTCCTACTGTTCTCGTCCTGAACTCTTCGTGAGACCGCGGCTGGTGACGACCAGCAGGATGAACGCGATCATGCCGACGATCAGGTGTGAGTTGCCGGGGATCGACTGCCAGAACGTCCAGCTCAGCTCGCGGTCGTCGCGGTACGGGACCCACCAGATCGAGCGCAGTACGAACAGGCCGTAGAAGAGCACGCCGGTGACGACCGCGGGGTTCAGGCCCCAGACGCGGTTCACGCCGCGGATCAGGCTGACGCCGAGCGGGATGATCCACACCCAGTGGTGGCTCCACGAGATCGGCGACGCGTACAGGACCGCGAGCGCCAGCACAGAGATCGCGGTCACCCGCTCGTCGGCGAGCCAGTACTTGCGGGCCAGCCACAGCACGGCCAGCCCGAACACCGCCGACAGCACGAACCAGGTCGGCTGCACCCAGCTCGCCTGGTTGCCGATCCGGTGCAGGAAGCCGTTGAACGACTGGTTGCCGGTGTACGCGATCCCACCGACCCGGTTGGCGTCCAGGATCACCTTGGTCCAGTAGTGCCAGGACTGGTGCGGCACGATCGCGAACCCGATCGCCATCGTCGCGAGCAGCCCGAACACCGCGTTCCGCAGCGCCCGCCACTGCTTCGTGACCACGAGCAGTGCGAGGAACGGCAGCGGGGTGAGCTTGACGCCGATCGTGACGCCGACCCAGAAGCCGCGCAGCCTGGTGTCGTTCGGGCGTACCAGGTCCAGCAGGATCATTGCGGTCAGCAACAGGTTGATCTGGCCGAACTGGATCGTCTGCCAGACCGGCTCGAGCAGCAGCGACAGCACCGTCAGCGCGACCAGCACCGCGGTCCGCTTCCGCTGCGTCACGAACGACCAGAACGTCTTCGTCAGGCTGGTCCGCCACAACGCGGTGATGCACAGCACCGAGAGCGTCGTCCAGGCGATCACCGCCAGCGCCCACGGTACGGCGGCCAGTGGGACCATCGCGATCGCCGCGAACGGCGGGTACGTGAACGGGAGGTTCGATCCGCCGGGCAGCTTCGCGTCGTACAGCGAATCGCCGTGCAGCAGCACCGACCCGCCCATCCGGTAGACGCGCAGGTCGATCATGCCGCCGTACAGATGCATGATCCAGGCGCCGGCGGCGACGAGGCCTGCGCAGACGAGCACGGCGACGACGGCGCCACGGCGCCCGGCGGGACGGGTCGGGGAGGAGGCGGGGGTGGTCACGGTCACGTCAGGTCGGCTCCGAACAGGTCTTCCAGCGCTCGCCGGGTCTCGTCGTACTCGGTGTGGAGAATCGCGGTCATCCCGACCGCGCGGGCGCCGTCGACGTTCAGCTGCAGGTCGTCGACGAAGACACATTCGGCCGGTGCCAGCCCGAGCCGGCCGGCCGCCAGCCGGAAGATCTCCGGTTCGGGCTTGCGCAGCCCGACCTCGCCGGAGATCACCACGTCGTCGAACATCCCGTCCCAGGTGTCCCGCGGGTACGTGTTGCCCCAGGAGTTCGACAGCAGCGCGGTCCGGATCCCGCGCTGGTTGACCCGGCGGACCAGCGCGGCCATCGCGGGCTGGTGCTCGAAGTGCGCGAACATCCGCTCGATCAGCCCCTCGGCGGGCACCGGCGTGCCGTCGCGACGGACCAGCAGCGAGGCGAGCTTGCGCTCGAAGTCCGGGACCGCGAGCTGGCCGCGCTCCAGCGCGTGCACCGGGTTCAGCTCGGCGGTGACGTTCTCGGACGGCAGCCATTTCATGACTGCCTCAAGGTACGAGTCGAAGTCGAAGTCGTCCAGCTCGGCCCAGCGGCGCAGCGCGGGCTCCAGTCCGGAAGTGAGTACGCCGCCCCAGTCCACCAAGAGACCACGCACCTCGACCATGGCGGCCAGCCTACTCAGGCGGTGGGTGCGCTCACCCTCCCGACCCTGGATCTCACGCAGCGTCGTCAGCGGGTGTAATCGATGCTGACATCGCCCGACGAGGTTCGCGCGGTGATCGTCCGGGTCGCGTTCGGGTCGCTCTTCACGTTCGCCGACCGGTCGCCGGAGGACGTGTCGGTGTCGAGCTTGTACGTCGTGTCGCCGGGCGGCAGCTCGATCGACACGTTGCCCGAGCTCGCCTTCGCCTCGACCGACTGCGGTACGGCGGTGAAGTCCAGCGTCATGTTTCCCGAACTGCTGTGCGCCGACACCGCCGTCGAGGTCAGGCCGTCGGCGTCCAGGTTGCCCGAACTGGACCGCAGGTCGAGCGGCCCGCTGACGTCGTGCACCTCGATGTTGCCCGAGCTGGTCTTCAGGTCCGCGCCCGCCTCGAGCCCGGACACCGTGATGTGGCCGCTGCTGCCCTCCAGCGTGAGCTTCACGTTCCTCGGGACGGTCAGCACGTAGCTGGTCTTGCAGCCGAACGACAGGAGCCCGCAGCCGCCGGTGTCCAGCTCGAGGCGGCCGTTGTCGTAGGTGTCCTTCGGGTCGGAGCCGAACACGCTCCGCTCGAACTGCCGCTCCACCTTCACCTCGGTGCCGTCGCCGGGCCGCACCTCGATCCTGTCGGACGCGGCCTTCACCGTCAGCTCGGTGCCCTGCACGGCGTAGCTGCTCTGGCCGGTCTTCGTACCCTCGGTCAGTCCGGTAAGTGCCCAGTAGGCGCCGCCGAGGATCAGGGCGACCGAGATCGCGATCCCGTACCGCCGCTGGTTGCTCATCGTGCCCTGCGGGCGGCTCTGGACGTCAGACATGATTCAACTTTCTCAGCTCGACGCCCCGCTGTCGGTCGGGATCTCCCCCGGATTGACCCTGAGCTTCACGCAGGCACTGTGTGGAATGCCTCCGCGACGTCGGCGGCCAGTTGCTGGAAGGACTTGCGGAGCTTGCTCGACTTCGCCGCCTCCGCCAGGCTGCGCCCGTGCGCCATCGCGGTGTCGGTGGCACTCAGGTCGTACGGCAGGAGCGTCACGCGGTCGATCCCGGCGTACTGCCGCAGGGCGTCGGTCGCCGCCTCGCCCGGTGAGCCGCCGAGGGCGCCGGAGCGGAGCCGGTTCACGACCACCCGGAGGCCGACCGACGGTACGACGGCGCGCACCTCGTGGACCGCCCGGATCAGCCGGGTCAGGCCGACCGGGTCCGCCGTACCGACGACGAGCACCTCGTCGGCCTCCTCGAGCGTCGACACCGTCGCGCCGTTGCGGCGCGGGGCCAGCGAGTCGAACGAGATCTCCTCGTCGGTCTCGATACAGAAGCCCGCGTCGACGACGGTCAACGGCGCCAGGGTCCGGGCCGTCGCCCAGATCGACTCGACCGCGGCGGGCCGCAGCTCGGTCCAGCGGTCGGCGCGGCTGAGGCCGGACAGCACCAGGAGGTGCGGGTTCACCTCGCGGGTGTGCCGGGCGAGCATCACGGTGTCGAGCGACCCGTTCGACGCGGAGCGGGCCGCGGCGGCCAGGCCGGAGGTCTCGTCGAGCAGGCCGAGCATCTGCGCGACGGTCCCGCCGTACACGTCCGCGTCGGCGAGCAGGGTCGGGACCTTGCGCAGCGACAGCTCGGTCGCCAGGTTGACGGCCACCGTCGTACGGCCAGGGGCGCCGGTCGGGCCCCAGACCGCGATCACCCGGCCGGTGCCCTGCGGGAAAGCGGGCGGCCGCGGGTTGGCCGCCTCTTCCGGGGTCAACGGCACGAACCCGCCCGCGAAGTGCGAGCTGGCGACCGGCGGGCCGGACTCGACCGCGTCGGCGACCGCCCGGCCGAGGTCCGCCGGGCTGACGTCGGCGGGCAGGATCCGCTCGATCCCCATCCGGGCCAGCCGGTCCTCGGCACCGAACGGCGCACCGGTCTCCAGCGGGTCGACCAGGGCGAGTACGACGATGCCGCGCGAGTGCAGGGCGGCGACCGCGTCCGAGGACAGCCGGGCCATCGCGTCGGCGACCAGCACCGCGCGGGCCTGCCCGCTGGCGGCCGCGGCCATCACGTCGGCGAAGTCCACGCAGCGCCGGACGACCCGGATCCCCGGGGCGTGCTCGGTCCGCCGTACGACATCGGCCTCCCACGGGGCGCCCGTGACGGCCAGCAGCACCGGGATCGACATCAGCCGGCCTTCCGGACCAGGGTCGGCTCGCCGGCGTTGATCGCTGCCAGCGAGGAGCCCATCCGGCTCTGGTCGGCGGACGAGAGGTCGATCGTCACCTGCCGGCGCGCGGAACCGCCGGCGACACCCTTCACCGAATCGACCTGCAGCACCCGGACGCCGGTCCACAGCTGGGACGCGGGGTGACCTTCTTCCTTGGGCACGACCCAGACGTCGACGACGTCGCCGACCGCGATGTCCGGTGGCAGGTGACCGGTCGCGACCGACAGCGGCATCTCGGTCCGGTCCTTGTCGGACTTGGGCACCGCGGCGTCCTTCGGGACGAACTCGCCCTGCCCGACCGCACGGCCGACGACCAGGCCCTTCAGGTCCGCGTCGGCGGACAGGTACCTCCCGGAGTCGTTGCTGCTGGTGAAACGCACCCGGACCGTGGTCAGGTCGTCGTTGGTCAGCGGGCTGCCGACCCGCAGCTCGTGCTTGGCCGCCCAGACCGTCGTCGTGTCGTCCGCCGACGAGAGCAGCTTCGCGCCGGCCAACGCGGTCACCGCGACCAGCAGGACGCCGAGCACCAGCCGGCCGTCCTTCCAGCGCGCCTTGCGGTTGCGTTGCGCCGGGGCCGCCGCAGCCCCGAACCCGCTTCGCACCTGTGTGTCGACCACGTCGTCTCCCCAGTCGATCGATCGCCTGTCGGCGGACATTCTGCCTGGTCCCCGAGCTGGCCGTGAACGGTCATCCACAGGCTGTCATGACCTGGGGACAAACTCGGTCATCCACTCGCCAACCGTGGCAAACTGAAGGAACCAGCCACTATGTGAAGGAGTACGACGATGCCGGGTCCCCGTTTCCTCCAGCTCGCCGACGTCGCCGAGGTCCTGAACATCTCCGCGAACCAGGTCTACGCGCTGGTCCGCCGCGGCGACATCCCCGCCGTGAAGATCGGCGGCCGCGGCCAGTGGCGGGTCGAGTCCGCCGAGCTGGAGAAGTACATCGAACGGCTCTACACCGAGACCAAGCAGTTCATCGACACCCACCCGTTCGGCGAAGAGGTCGACGCCTCGGAGGATGCACACCTGTAGCTCCCCCTCGCCGCGGCGAGCTGGCGCCTGCGGCGGGGGCCGTGAACAGAAAACGGGGCCTGGACACAGGCAATAACCTGTCGCCAGACCCCGGCGCGCGGGTCCTGCCCCGGCAACTGGTCAGCGGCGACGGAGGGCGCGGAGTGCGTGCGTGGGTACGAGGCGGACGTTGTACACCTCGGTACGGCGGCGCGGCGCGTCCAACGGGTGCTCCGCGATCTCCAGGAAGTCCGCTCCGACCCGGTCGATCGTCCCGGTGACCGGACCCCCACCGCTACAGAACAGCGTCACCGGCGAACGGTCGCGAGCGATCCCACGCAGCAGATGCGCCAGGCCCAGCTTCCCCTCCACCGCACCGACAGCCGACTCCGCCCATGGGCCCAGCCGGTGTACGGCGACCAGCGCCGCCACCGGGATCAGCCACTCCTCGTAGCGCTCGGTCTCGATCAGCAGGCAGTCCTTCCCGACCCGGCTGAGCAGCCCGCGGACGGGGTCCGCGTCGCTGACCTCCACGCGGACGACCGTGTTCACCGCGCCGCGGAGCCGGTCCAGCACGGTGATCTTCCCGACCTCGGCGCGGATCCGGTCCGCGACCTCGCCGTACAGATCTCCCTCCTGGAGCGCCTCGAACTGCGACTCCAGGTCCGCGAACAACGCATCCCACCGCATGACCGTGAACCTACCGGTCCCGGGTGCCGCGTTCACCCTCCGCAGCGGAAACCGACGCAGCGTGCGTTAAGGACTTGCAAAGGCGGCCTAGTACCGGTCTATAGTGATCAAGCCAAAGCAAACTAACGCAAACTCAAAGGTCGGGAGCGAAGCGGGATGAATGCGATGATCCGGGCGATCAAAGGCATCCTCGCGATGCTCGCACTGGCCGGGCTGGGCTGGCTGCTGCGCTGGATGACCGCCGGTTCGATCAGCGGCCTGCGCACGTACGACCTCGACTCGCTGACCGTGCTCGCGGTCGGCACGATCGCCTGGATCGCGTACATCTGGCTGGCACTGGCCGTCGTACTGACGGTCCTGGAGCAGGTCCCCGGCGTCGTCGGCGCCCTCGCGGGCGCGGTCGCGGGCCGGATCACCACCAAAACCGCCCGAGCCCTCCTCCGCTCCGGCCTGGGCGTCGCCGCCGTGACCCCTCTGACCGTAGGCGTAGCGCACGCCGCCCCCACGGACTCCGGCCACGTCCGCCACGTCACCACCACCGAAGCCACAACCCTCGACATCACCGGCAACTACCGCACCACCGAGGCCGCCTCCACCCTCGACATCACCACCAACCGCACCACGGAACAGGCCTCCCACCTCGAACTCAGCGGCACCCAAGAAGCCGACTACCGCGCCACCGAGCAAGCCTCACACCTGCAGATCGGCGCCACCCAACAAGCCGACAACCGCACCACGGAACAGGCCTCCCACCTCGAGATCAGCAGCACCCACCAGGACGACTACCGCACCACCGAAGCCGCCTCCACCCTCGACATCACCACCGACAACACCACCGAGCAGCCCAGCACCACCCGCCCCAACCCCTACCGCGCCACCGAACCCGCCTCCACCCTCAACATCGCCCCCACCCCTGACCAGCGCACGAGCACCACCTCCAACCAACACACCAACCCGACCACCGGCCAGCACGCCAGCTCGACCACCGGCCACCCCACAGGCCCCACCCCCAGCCAGCACACCGGCTCGACAACCGGCCACCCCACGGGCTCCACCCCCAGCCAGCACACCGGGTCTACGACCAGCCAGCACACGGGCTCCACCACGGGCCAGCCCGCCGGCCGTTCCACCGGCCAACCGACCGGCACAAGCACCCCCACCCCCGGCCACCACCCAGGCACCCCGCCGCACCCCAACCATCCGGGCACCCCCGCCCAGCGCACCGGCTCCGGGACACCCACCCCGAGCGGGCCCACAGGCTCCAGCACCCCTGGACAGCCCACAGGCTCGGGCACCACCACGCCCCACCAGCCCACCGGCTCGGGCCACCCCACTCCCAACAAGCCCACCACCGGCCGGCACCCGGGCTCCGAAACCACCACGCCCGCACAGGGCACCGGCAACCCGACCACCTCCGGGCACGCCACCGGCTCGACCCAGGGAACGGGCCGGACGGGTGACTCCACACGTACGTCGCCCGGCCAGCCGGGCGGCACCGACCAACGGCCTGGCACCGGTCAACCGGGCGGCACCGGCCAACGTTCTGACACCGGCCAACGTTCTGACACCGGCCAACGGCCTGGCACCGGCCAGCCGACTGGCACCGGCCAACGGCCTGGCACCGGCCAACCGACTGGTACCGGCCGGCCGGGTGGTGCCGACCAGAAGCCCGGTGGGCGTGGACGGGTGGGGGTGCCGGATCGGCCGACCGACGGGGCACCCACCCGCTACACCGACCTGCGACCGGCCGTCCCCGTGAGCATCGTCGTACGCGCCGGCGACTCCCTCTGGACCATCGCCGCCCACGAACTCGGCCCCTCCGCCACCACCGAAGCAATCGCAGCCCGCTGCCACGACTGGTACTCCGCGAACCGTCACGTGATCGGGAACGACCCCGACCTCATCCTCCCCGGCCAGGTACTCCGTACCCCGCCCGCACCCCACGGCGACCGCCTCCCGCCTCATCAACAGGAGCAGTGACATGAGCCAGCACAGCCTCCAGCCGGACGACCTCCAGCCCACAGCTCCCCTCACCGCCGTACCCACAGGCACCGAGGACCCCGCTGGTACGACGCACACCCCCGCCGCTCCCGTCCTTCACCCCGCTCCCACCCCCGCCCCAGCCCCGGAGGCCCCCATGCCCACCCACCCTCTCCCCAAGCCCCCCGAACAAACCCCCACCACCCCCGACCTGACGCTGGTCCCCACACCACCCGACGCCGCAACAACCGGTCCCCCGCCAGCGACGTACACCCCAGCAGGTCCGGCACCCGAGCCGGAGACACGTACTACGGCCCCCTCAACGACTCCCACCACCGACAACTCGACCCCCGAGAACTCGGGCTCGGGCGCTGGTGACTCGACTGTTGCCGGTGCGGGTGATGGGTCGGGGTCGGAGATGTTCGCGGCGGTGACTCGGCCTCGGTTGCGGTCGGTCGGGCGGGACGACGAGCACTCGGTGCCGGCGACCACGCGGTACGCCGGACAGCTGACCGAAGGTGCTCTCGCACTCCGTCTGCAGGCGATCACCCGCCTCGGCGTCTCCGCCCTCCCACCCACACCAGCAACCGCGGCGCCTGGACGCCCCGACGGAGCCCAGGCCCCACTCAAGTCCGTCCCCACCCCCGACACCACCACCTCCACGACCGAGGCGGCCGACGACGGCACCACGGACACGGCGGAAGCCGACGCAACTACCAGCACAGCACGCACTACGGCGGTCAGCACCATCGCCCCAGCAGCCGGAGAAGCATCCAACCCCGCAGCAGCCACGAACGCAGCTGACACCACCGGTCCGGCGGCTGTCGCCGCGCCGGCCGATGCAGACGCCCGGCTGGGTGTCCCCGCCGAGGTAACGGCTGTGGCGGTCGGCACAACCACAGAAGCCGGCGGCCGTACGGCGCCCGCTCGAGCTGCAGCAGGCAAGACCGCAGGCACAGCACCCGCACCAGCCACAGGCACAACCGGCACCGCGGCTGCCACCGCCGGTGCAGCAGGTATCGCTGCCGCCGACGGCACGACCGGTGCGGCAAGCACGGCCGGCGCGGCAGGCGCAGAAGGTGCGGCCGGCGCAGAAGGTCCGACTGGCGCGGCCGGTGCAGCATGCACGATCGGCGCCGCTGGCATGAAAGGTGCCGTTGGTGCGGACGGCGCGACCGGTGCCGACGTGGCGACCGGTGCGCGCAGTGCGGGCGGTGCGACCGCTGCGGCAGGCACGATCGGCGCCGCTGGCGCGGAAGGTGCCGTTGGTGCGGACGGCGCGACCGGTGCCGACGCGGCAACCGGTGCGGGCGGTGCGGCTGCGGGCGCGGCTGCTGCGGGTACGGCGCCTGCACGAGCGGGTGGTGCGGTGGTCGTTAGTGGGGGTGTTGGGCGGCGAGGGGTGGTGCGGGAGGACGCGCCTGGGTTGCCTGATGCTCGGTTGTGGGGTGGGAGGTTGGCTCAGGCGGTCAGTGAGGTGCTCGTGGGGGATCGGCCGATCTCGCAACTGGTGCGGTTCACCAACGATCGGGTGTTCACCGATCTGAACCGGCGAGTGCGGTTGCTGGGGATCAATACGACGGCTGTCGTTCGTGGCGCGAAGGAGAAGAGCACCGTGCGGTCTGTGCGGGTGTTCATGCCGGCACCGGACATCGCCGAGGTCGCGGCGCACGTACGGCACGGTGGGCGGTCGCGGGCCGTCGCGCTCCGGCTCGAGGTACGCCGAAACCGCTGGGTCTGCACCGCACTTGAACTCGGCTGACCCCACCGCAACGGCGAGCTCGGCTCACGCGACGCTAGGCGCTCTCCACCGCACCCAAGCTCGGCCAAGCTCGGCCAAGCTCGGCCAAGCTCGGCCAAGCCAGCACACCGCGAGCTCGGCTCAGCCGAGGCTCTGGGGTCTGTACCGGTGGCTCGGCTGGCGCCGGTGCAGTGGGCTCGACGGGTGCCGCTGGCTCGGCTGGTCGCCGCGATGGTGGGCTCGGCTTAGCCCGAGGGTTTGGGGTCTGTGGCGCGAGGTTGGCTCGGGCCTGTGTGATGGGGGGCGCGGTTGTTGGGTTGGGTGGTGGTGGGGGTTGGTTGGTGACGGGCTTCGGTGTGGGGGTGGGAGATGGGTGCCAACTCTTTTCCGGTGTGGGGCGTCTCAGATTGCGCAATTTGATTGTGCTGCTGTTGTCACGTGGTCGGGGGCGCGGCGGCGTACGGTGACCGGATCGGACTGTCGGGGAAACGGGTGGGTCTGTGAGCACAACTGTCACACCGCTGGATGAAGGTACGCCGAAGTCGTGGCGGGTCGCGGTGGATGAGCTGAGTGAGGCCGAGCGGGCGCGGGTGATGCCGGCGGTACGGCGGAAGCGGTGGAGTGAGCGGATCCGGCTGCTGTACCCGCTGGCTGTGCGCTACCACCGGGCCGTGAAGCGGGTCGAGTGGATGCGGTCGAGCACGCCGTACGCCGGGACGCACGAAGGCGCCGAGTTGCCGGTGCGGATCAAGCGCCACAAGTCGTTGCTGCTGCGCCAGCTCGGGGAGACCGAGATGTGGATGCAGCACAACAAGGTGACGAACCTGAAGCTCGCGTGTGCGCAGGTGGACGGGTTGCTGATCCGGCCGGGTGAGACGTTCTCGTTCAACAAGGTGGTCGGTAACGCGACCCGCCGCAAGGGGTACCAGAAGGGTATGCGGCTCTCGAACGGGCAGGCGAAACCGGGGATCGGCGGCGGCATCTGCCAGCTCGCGAACCTGCTGCACTGGATGGTGCTGCACTCGCCGTTGACCGTGACGCAGCGGTCCACGCACAGCTTCGACCCGTTCCCGGACAACGGTCGCGTGCTGCCGTGGGGTGTCGGGTGCAGCATCGTCTACAACTACGTGGACCTGCAGTTCCGCAACGACACCGACCAGACGTTCCAGCTGCGCGTCGGCGTCGGCGACCGGTACCTGGAGGGCGAGATCCTCGCCGACGTGCCGGCCGAGTCGTCGTACCGGGTGTTCTCGAAGGACGAGCGTTTCCTCCGGGCCGGCGGCGATTACTTCCGGCGGAACGAGATCTGGCGCACCGTGATCGACCGCCGCACCGGCGCCGCGCTCCGCGACGAGCTGATCCGCGAGAACGTTGCCCTGGTCAAGTACCTCCCGGTCGACGTCCCGGTCGTGGACGTGGTCCTGCCTTAGAGCAACGAGCACCCGTACTTCTCGAACAGCGCGGCCACATCGCCCGAGAACCCGCCGTGCAACTCGGCGAGCATCGCGCGGGTGGTCGCCGACATGACGAGCACGTACCGGGCCGGTTCCTCCGACGGGTTGCCGAACGTGTGCGGCACGCCCCGCGGGCCGACGATTCCGGAGCCGGCCGGTACGTCGTACTCCTCGCCGTCGATGTTCAGCCGCAGCGTCCCGGACAGCACGTACCACGCCTCGTCGTCGGAGTGGTGGACGTGCAGCGGCGCCTGCCACGCGACCTGATCCGTCGTACGCCCCGCGGCCTCCCACTCGGCGAGCACCAGCCCGGACCCCTCCGGCGCGATCGTCCGCCCGAGCAGTGGTATTCCTGACAGATCATCGCGACGTGGCATGCCTCGCCCTTGCCCAGAACGGGTGGACCCGAAACTGTCGGTACGGCGTTGCAGACTGGAGCTGTGACTGTAGCCGTCGAGCCGTACCGGGAGCGCCCCGCGCGCGTCGCCGGGGCCGAGCTGTGGACGCGGACGGCCGAGGGTGGGGAGTTCCGGATCCTGCCGGACGGCTGCATGGACCTGTTGCTGATGGACGACGACCTGTACGTCGCCGGCCCGGACACCCGGGCGTGGACCGGGAGCGCGCCGCGGGGGACGCGGTACGCCGGGGTCCGGTTCGCGCCGGGTGCCGCGCCGGGGTTCCTCGGCGTACCGGCCCGTGAGCTGCGCAACGAGCGGGTCCTGCTCGCCGACCTCTGGTCGCCGGCCAAGGCGCGCCGGCTGCTCGACCGGATCCGCGCGGAAGGGCCCGACCGCGGCGATGCGCCCGACCGTGCGGAAGCACTCGACCTGGAAGTAGCCCGGCTCGCCGAAGGACCCGCGGACGGGCTGACGATGTACGTCCTCAACAGTGTCCGCAGCGGACTGCTCCGCGGCAGCGCCGGTGTCTCCCGCCTCGCCGGCACGATCGGCCTGAGCGAACGACAACTGCATCGCCGTTGCTTGGACGCGTTCGGCTACGGCCCGAAGCTCCTCGATCGCGTGCTGTGGATGAACGTCGCCCTCGACCACGCCCGTACCGGCCTCCCGCTCGCCGACGTCGCGATGATCACCGGGTACGCCGACCAGGCGCACCTGACTCGCGATGTGAAAGCCCTGACCGGACTGCCCCCGAAGATCCTGATCGGCTGACAAACTGCTCGGCATGACCGAGGTCGGTACGACGGCGTTGCGGCACAACCCGCTGAACGCGGTGACGGCGAACGTCGAGCGGGTGACGTACGCCGACGGGCGCACCGCCGTACGGAAGGAACTCAGGCGGCCGACCGCCGAGACCGGGCCATGGGCGGCGTCGACCGATCCGCGGCACTGGAACTACTGGCGCCGCGAAGTAGAGGTGTACCGCGACGAGCTCCGTACCCGGCTCGCCGACGCCGGCCTGGTCCTCCCGTACGCCGAGGTCGACGAGCGACCGGACGGCGCGGAGCTGTTGATGGAGGACATCGCCGGTACGCCGGGCACCCACTTCAGCCTCGCCGAACACGCCGTACTCGCCCGAGCCTGCGGCCGTTGGCAGGCCCTGCCCGCGGCCGACCGGCCGTGGACGTCGACCGGCTTCCTCCGCGACTACTCGACGACCCGCGTCGTCCCGTGGCATCTCGTGACCGACGACGACGCCTGGCAGCAGCCGCTCGTCCGCGACCACTGGCCGCCCGAACTCCGGCAGGCCTGGACGGCTCTGCTGGTGCACCGCGACAGCTTGCTGAAGCTCGTCGAGTCGCTCCCCCGCGCCCGCTGTCATCTGGACTTCTGGGTGTCGAACGTGATCCAGCGACCGACCGGCGAGCTCGCGCTGTTCGACTGGTCGTTCGTCGGCGACGGCGCGCTCGGCGAGGACATCGGCAACTACATCCCGGACGCGGTGTTCGACCTGTTCTGGCCGGCCGAGCGGATGCCCGAACTCGCCGAGACCTGCATCACCAACTACCTCGACGGCCTGCACGAAGCCGGCTGGCGAGGCGACCCGGACCACGTCCGGCTCGCGGTAATGGCGTCCGGCGTCAAGTACGCCTGGCTGCTCCCCGGCCTGCTCGGCCGCGCCTCCGACGCGACCCACAGCGCCTACCACCGGCAGGCCGACAGCCAACACCTCTTCCACCAACGCGGCCAGGCCCTGCTGTTCGTCGCGAACTGGTGCGCCGAGGCGCTCAGCCGATCACAACCGTGAGAGTCGGTTTCAGGGCGTCCGGTCCAGTCTGGCGACGCCGATGGCGGCATCGGCCATGCCGTAGAAGACGTAATGCTGCCCGTCGATCTCCTCGATCGCGGTCGGGAAGACGACATTGCCCACCGTTCCGACCTTTTCCGCCTCGGTTTCCGGGACCATCAGCGGCTCGGTGGTCCGGGCCACGACGCGGGTGACGTCGGCGGCGTCGAGGATCAGCGCGCCGGCGGCGTACCGGACCTTCTGGGTGGTCGGGTCGAAGCCCTCCGGCTGCTCGCCGGTCACGCCGTGGTGGATCACGAGCCAACCCTCGGGGATCCGCAGCGGCGCCGGACCGGCGCCGATCTTCAGCTCCTCGAACGGGTACTCCGACATCGCCACCAGCCGGTGGTTCCGCAGATGGACGAGGTTCCGTACGTCGGCCTCGACGTCCGCGACCGGTACGAACGACACCCAGATGCCGGGCCGGTCGTCGGTGATCCCGGCGGGCAGGTGCACGCCCTCACCCTCGCGGAACCAGCCGAGGTCCCACATCGGCCGATGCAGCATCGCGTACGACGGAACGCCGTCCGGACCGGGCACCGGCTCCGGGAAGAAGACCGTGTCCTTGTTCGGGAAGAGGTTCAGGTCCGTGTCCAGCTCGGGCTGGTACTCGAAGTGCAACGGGCCCAGCCGCCGCCACTCCCGCAGGTCGGAGGACACCGCGAGCGCGGGCTTCGGCCCGAGCGGACCGTAGGCGACGTACGTCATCACGTGCAGGCCCAGCGACGGTACGTACGTCACGCGGGGATCCTCGACGCCGGCGTTGTTCTTGCCGCGCTCCCACCCTTCGTCCGGTGCGAGTACGACCCCTTCCCGCCGTACGCCGGTCGGCACCCCGTCGTCGAGGACCACGGCGGCCAGCCCGACCCGAGACACGTTGCCGGGAGCAACGAGCCGGGGCAGCAGGTACAGCTGTCCGTCGGGCGTGTGCCCGGTGGCCGGGTTCAGCACGCCCTCCGCCTCGAGTTCGTTGCCCGGCGCGGCCGTCATCAGTACGCCGACGCGGGTGAGGGTGTAGGGAACAGTCACAGGAAGCCCTTCTGGAATTAGCCTTTGACGCCGGAGGACAGGTTCGTGGAGATGAACCGGCGCTGGAACACGACGAACAGCGCGACCGCGGGCGCGGCCAGTACGCACGCACCGGCGAGGACGGCGCCGAACGGGTTGGCCGCCCGCGCCGAGACGGTGGTCAGATAGTTGGACAACGAGACCGCGAGTGGTTGCAGGTCCTGCTGCTTGGTGATCAGGAACGGCCAGAGGAACTCGTTCCACGGCCCGATGAAGGTCAGCAGCACCGCGGTGAGCAGCGCCGGCCGGACGAGCGGTACGGCGACCCGCCAGAGGATGCTCAGCTCCGAGGCCCCGTCGATCCGGGCCGCGTCGAACAGCTCGGCGGGCAACTGCAGGAAGTACTGGCGGAAGACGAAGACCGCCGTCGAGTTGATCAGGAACGGCAGGATCATGCCGAGGTACGAGTCGGCCAGGCCGTAGCTGCGCACGATCAGCACGTAGAGCGGGATCGTCAGCAACTGGAACGGCACGACCTGGATCAGCAGCATCAGGTTGAACACCAGACCGCGCCCACGGAACTGCAGCCGGGCCAGCGCGTAGCCGGCCAGGACGCCGAACACGAGCGTCCCGAGGATCACGCCGCCGGTGAAGATCCCGGAGTTGATCAAGGACCGGCCGAGGTGGATCGAGCTGTTGATCTCGGCATAGTTGTGCCCGGTCAGGTTGGCCGGGTTCGGGAACGCACCGCCCACGGACGGGTCGGGTTCGGCCTGCAGGCTGCCGATCAGCATGTAGTAGAACGGAAACAGGAAGACGAAGGCGCCGACGAGCAGCGCGACGAACTTCAGCCTCACGACTCCTCCCTCCCGACGAACCGCCGTTCGAGCAGCGCCAGCAACAACACACCGATCACCAGCAGCACCCCGATCGCCGCACCGACATCCGGATGCCCTTGCTCGATACCCCGCTGATACATGATCAGGACCGGGGAGGCGGATGCTCCGTCCGGCCCACCACCTCCGGTCAACAGGTAGGGCTCGGTGAACAAGTTGGCGCCGGTCACCGTCGCCACCAGTACGACCAACGTGGTCGCGGGCCGAACACCCGGAACCGTCACGTTGAGAAACGATTTCCACCGCCCGGCGCCGTCCATCGACGCCGCTTCGTACAGGTCTTTGGACACGTTCTGCAGCGCGGCCAGGTAGAGCAGGATGAAGAAGCCGAGCTGTTTCCAGGTGACGTAGACAGCGACTGTTGGCATCGCCAGGGACGAATTCACCAACCAGGACGGATCGGGGGCGAGAGGGCCGAGAACTGAGTTGACGAGCCCGTTCGAGTTGAACAGGAAGAGCCACACCCCGACCACCGCGACCGATGCGGTGACGTACGGGACGTAGTACGCGACACGGAAGAACGTGCGCCAGCGGATCGCGGCGTTCAGGGCGTTGGCGAGGCCGAGCGAGAGGACGACGGTCAGCGGGACGTTGATCACCAGGAAGATCAGCACGTTCCCGAACGCCCGGCGTACGGCGGGGTCCGAGAGCACCGTCACATAGTTGGCGAACCCCACGAACGGCCGCTCCACCACCGCGCCGGGCGCCGCGAAGAAGTAGTCGTGGAACGACATGTACACGGCGAACCCGAGCGGATAGGCGAACACCGCGGCCAGGAATACGACGTACGGCGCGACGAACACCGTCCCGACCGGGTGCGCGCCGAGGATCCGGCCGATCAGCCCACGTCTCATGACTGCTTGACGAGCTGATCGACCTTCTGGGCGGCGTCGTCGAGGGCCGCGCCGGGATCCTGCTGGCCGAAGATCACGGACTTGGAGTAGGCGTCCCGGAAGGTCTGCCAGATCGTGATCGAGTTCGGCACGTTCGGTACCTCGACGGTCCGGGAGGCCTGGTCGGCGAACAGCTTGTAGTCGGGATTCTTGGCGAAGTAGTCGGCGTACGTCGACGCGACGTCCTTGCGCAGCGGCATCTGCCCGGTCGCGGCCAGGAACTTGCCGTCCTGGTCCTTGCTGGTCGCGAACTTCAGCACGTCCGCGGCGGTCCCGCGGTTCTGGCACGCGGAGTACATCGCGACGTTCTTCGCGTCGGAGAACGTGTGAATCTCGGCCGCGGGCTTGCCGGACGAGGTCGGCACCGGGACAACGCCCCAGTCGACCTTGCCCTTGTACGTCGCGATCGCCCACGGGCCGACCACCGCCATCGCCGCGGTGCCGTCGACGAACGCGTCGCCGGTGTACTTCTCCTGCGAGGCGAGCTTGTCCTTGTACATCGTCTGCCAGAAGCCGGCGACCTTCTTGCCCTCGTCCGACGCGAACGTCGCCTTGCCGTCGGCAACCAGTTGCTTGCCGCCGGTCTCGGCGGCGTACAGCGGGTAGAAGTCGAACCAGGACTGGAAGAACTCGTTGCTCGGCGCCGGGTAGATCGCGAACTTCGCGGCCTTCGACGCGACGATCTTGCGCGACGCCGCGAGGAACTCGTCGTACGTCCGCAGCTTCGGATCCGGGATCCCGGCCTTCGCGAAGATCTTCTTGTTGTAGAAGATCATCACCGGGTTGGACTTCCACGGCAGCTGGTAGTACTTGCCGTCCGGCGACTTGTACTGCTGCGCGACGTCCCCGGAGCGCTCCTCGATGTAGGAGGCGTCCAGCGGGACCAGGCCGCCCTGCTTCTGGAACTGCGAGACCGACGCCGGCGAGGTGTTGAAGATCAGGCACGGCGCGTTGCCGGCCGTGATCGCGGCGCCGATCACCTCTTCGGACGACTTCCCGGTCGGGATCTCCTGGGCGGTGATCTTCTGGTCGGCGTGCCCGGCGTTCCAGGCCGCGACCATCTGCTTGCCCCAGGCCACTTCCTCGGCGTTGTTCGAGTACCAGATCTTGATCGGCCCGCGGGCCTTCGCCGCGGCGCCGGCGTCACCAGCGCCGGCGCCGCCGCTCCCGCACGCGGCGAGCGAGCCGGCCAGGGCGATGGCCAGCAGTCCAGCTTGCAACTTCATGGGTCCTCCTAGGCGGGGGGTGCGGAAGTGGAGCGTCGTACGACGAGCTCCGCGGGCGGCAGTTCGACGTCGGGTACGCCGGACTCGCCGTCGACGACCTGGTTCAGCGTCCGGGCCGCGGCGACGCCGAACTGGAACGGGTCCGCGCGGACCGTGGTCAGGCCCGGGTGCACGTACTCGGCGAGCTCGCTGTCGTCGAAGCCCGCGATGCTGAGGTCGTCCGGCACGGTCAGGCCGGCCGCCTGGGCCGCGCCCAGACCCGCGATCGCCATCCGGTCGTTGGCGTAGACGATCGCGGTCGGCGGCTCCGGCAGCGCGAGCAACCGCCGGGTGGCGGCGATCCCGCCGGCCGCGGTGAAGTCGCCGGCCTCGACCGCGACCGGCTGCAGTCCCGCCGCGACCAGGGTCTCGACGAGCGCCGTGGACCGGGCGGTCGCGTGCACGAACGAGGGCGGCCCGGCGACGTGCGCGATCCGGGTGTGCCCGAGTCCGAGCAGGTGCTCGACGACCGCGACGGTGCCGGGCCGGTCGTCGAGGACGACGGCCGGGAACGGCGACTCGCCGTCCGGACGGTTCAGCGTCACCGCCGGGAGGCCGAGCTCGACCAGCAGGTCGATCCGCGGGTCGTCGTGCCGGAGGTCGGACAGGAACACCCCGTCGACCCGGGCGTCCCGCGCGAGCCTCCGGTACCCGTCCGCCTCCGCGCCATCGGCGACCACCTGCAGGACCAGGGCCTGCCCACGGGTCGACAGGACGCTCTCGACACCGGCGATGAAGGCCGGGAAGAAGGGATCCGAGGACAGCACCGCCGGGTCCCGGGTGATCACCAGACCGAGCGCGAACGCCTTCGAGACCGACAGTGAACGCGCCCGGTTGCTCGGCCGCCAGCCGAGCTCGTCGGCGGCCGCGAGGATCTTGTCCACGGTCGCCTGGGCCAGCCCGGGCCGCCCGTTGAGAGCGAACGAGACCGACCCCTTGGACACTCCCGCCCGGCGGGCCACGTCCGCGATCGTCGGTCGCTTCGTCACGCTGATGCTCCTTTAAACCGGTTTAAACAGCATTCAAACCGGTTTAAAACCACGATGTCAAGAGTTCGGCCCACTGCGCAGTAGCGCAATCTGCGGGCGGTTGCGCGCACTCGTTTGCAACCGATCGCTTGACGGGCCCCCGCGCGACTGGCTTAACTGGGCGGCAGTGACGCACCCAGCCGGTAGCAGGCCGACGGCCTGAAGTCCGGTTTTCCGGCGCCAGGGTCTGGTGAGACAGCCCGAGGCGGGGTCGCGTCCCCGGGACCGATGGAGCAAATCGTGTCCAGACTCACCCGCCGCCTGCTCGCAGCAGCCGCGGCCCTGTTGACGCCGGCCCTCGCAGTCACCGTCCCTCTCCTCAACCGGAACTCCGCCGACGCGGCCGTCACGCTGCCGCCGGCACACGCGAAGTTCGACTACCAGATCGGCGGCGCGTACACCCCGCCCACCGGCGTCCAGGTGGTCACCCGCGACCGGACCGCCGCCCCGGCGGCCGGCCTCTACAACATCTGCTACGTCAACGCGTTTCAGGTGCAGCCCGGCGAACAAGGCCAGTGGGCCGCCGACCTGCTGCTCCGGGACGCCAACGGGAACCTGGTCATCGACCAGGACTGGGGCGAGCCCCTGCTCGACCTCCGGACCGCGGACAAGCGGAACCGGATCGCCGCCAAGGTGAACGGCTGGATCGACGGCTGCGCCGCCAAGGGCTACCAGGCGATCGAGCCGGACAACTACGACAGCTACACCCGTTCGAAGAAGTTGCTCACCGCACCCCAGGCCGAGGCGTACCTGAAACTCCTGGCCACCCACGCACATGGCAAGAACCTCGCCATCGGCCAGAAGAACACGGTCGAGCTGGCCGGTGACCGGCAGGTCGTCGGCCTGGACTTCGCGGTCGCCGAGGAATGCGGCCAGTACGACGAGTGCGCCGACTACGTCGATGCCTTCGGCAACAACGTGATCGTGATCGAGTACACCGACAGCGGCCGCCGGACAGCGTGTTCGGGCTTCGGCGGAACGTTGTCGATCGTGCAGCGCGATGTGGACGTGTCGGTCCCGGGCGACTCCGGGTACGTCCGCAAGACCTGCTGAAACTCCTTTTCCTGCTCCCTTTCTGGAGACCGACATGTCTCAGCATGCTCGAAACCTGTCCCGTCGCGACCTTCTCCGGGCCGCGGCCGCAACCGTCGCCGCCGGAAGTCTTGCCGCCTGTGGCAAGCAGGACGACGGCGCCGACGCCAACGGTGTGGTCACGCTCGATCTGTGGCACGGCCAGGTGGACCTGGGGAAGGCGGCGATCGACTCGCTGATCGCCGCGTTCAACCAGAGCCACCCGAAGATCAAGGTGGTCGGCGGCGGTGGCGGGGTGACCGCCGACAGCATGCTGCAGAAGGTCACCGCGGGACTGGCGGCGGGGTCCTACCCGGACATCGCGTACATCTTCGGGTCGGACCTCGCCAGCCTGACCAAGAGCCCGAAGGTCGCCGACCTCACCGGGAAGCTGAAGATCGACGACTACTGGCCGGCCGCGAAGGACGCGGTCAGCGTGAAGGGCAAGGTCCGGGCCGCGCCCGCGCTGCTCGACTCGCTCTGCGTGGTCTACAACAAGAAGTTGTTCAAGGCGGCCGGCGTCGCGCCGCCGAAGGACGGCTGGACCTGGGACGATTTCGTTGCCACCGCCAAGCAGCTGACCAACCCGGCGAAGGGCGTGTTCGGCGCCGGCTGGCCGGGGGTCGGCGACGAGGACACGGTCTGGCGGATCTGGCCGATGATCTGGGACCTCGGCGGCGACGTGGTCAGCGGCGACGGGAAGAAGGTCGGCTTCGACACCGTCGGTGCGCAGGCGCTCGGCACACTCGACAAGCTGCGCACCGACAAGTCGCTGTACGTCGACCCGAAGCCGGGCAGCGAGCAGCTGTACCAGGTGTTCCTCGGCGGACGGATGGGAATGGTTGCCACCGGCCCCTGGCAGCTCCCGGAGCTGAAGGACGCCGGCGTCGACTACGGCGTCGTCCCACTGCCGACGTACTCCGGGAAGCCGGTCACGATCTCCGGGCCGGACACCTGGACGGTCTTCGACAACGGCAAGGCGAAGGTGCAGGCGGCGACCGAGTTCGTCAGCTGGCTGGCCGAGCCGGCGCAGGACATCCAGTGGGACGTCAAGGGCGGCAGCCTGCCGATCACGAAGGCGACCGCGGACCTGCCCGCCTGGAAGAAGCACTCCGCCGAGACGAACGGGCTGGAGGTGTTCGTGAAGGCGCTCGACACCGCGAAGGTGCGGCCGACGATCACGACGTACCCGAAGATCTCGGAGCAGGTCGGGCAGGCGATCGCGGCCGTACTGCTGGGGAAGCAGAGCCCGGAGGACGCGCTCAAGCAGGCCGTTGACCAGTGCAACCAGTTGCTGGCGGTGCCGAGCTGATGGCCAGTGTCGTCGGGACGTTCACGGTCGATCCGCGGAGCCGGGCGGCGAAGCGGCGCCGGCGGGGTGAGGGCGCGACCGGCTGGGCGTTCGTGAGTCCGTCGGTGGTGATCATCCTCGGGCTCAGCGTCGTACCCGTGCTGTGGTCGTTGCTGTTGTCGTTCCAGGCGAACGACCTCGTCTCCCCGAGCGAATGGGTCGGGCTGGCGAACTACAAGGCACTGCTGAAGGACCCGTCGTTCGGGTCGGCGGTCTCGCACACACTGGTCTACACGGCGCTGTACGTGCCGCTGAGCGTGGTCGCGGGGCTGGCGATCGCGATCGCGCTGGACCGGAAGATCGCGTTGATCGGGCTGTACCGGACGCTGGTGTTCGTACCGTTCGTGGTGTCGGCCGCGGCGCAGGGCGTGCTGTTCTCGTTTGTACTGGATCCCGAGTTCGGTGTCGCGAACTCGTTGCTGCACAAGTTCGGGCTGCCCGCGCAAGGGTTCTTCAGCGATCCGGGGCAGGCGCTGTACCTGCTCGTCGCGATCTCGTTGTGGAGCGGGACCGGGTTCTGCGTGATCGTCTACCTTGCCGGTCTGCAAGGGGTTTCGGGCGAGCTCGTCGAGGCCGCCCGGATCGACGGTGCGGGTCGGTGGGGTGTACTGCGGCACGTGACGCTGCCGGCGTTGACGCCGGTGTCGATCTTCCTGCTGCTGTTCCAGACGATCAACGCGTTGCAGGTGTTCGATCTGGTGTTCGTCACCACGAAGGGCGGCCCGCTCGGGTCGACCACGGTGATCGTCTACTTCATCTGGGAGAAGGCGTTCAAGACGTTCACCGCCGGGTACAGCGCGGCGGCGGCGTACACCTTGGCGGTCGCGTTGCTCGTGGTCGGGGTCGCGCTGCAGGTCTACCGGCGGCGGGTGGCGGCCCGATGAAGCGCATCAGCGGATGGCCCTTCAGTCGATGGCACCTCGTGCTCGCGCCGTTGGCGTTGCTGTTCGCGTTGCCGTTGATCTGGCTGCTGGTCAGCTCGGTGATGAGCAACGCGGAGATCAACCGGTTTCCGCCGGCGTTGTGGCCGCACGGCATCAAGTTCGACGGGTACCGGTACGTGCTCGGAAACGCCCTGTTTCCGCGCTGGTTCCTGAATTCCTTCATCGTCTCCGCGATCGCCGTGACCGCGAACCTGGTGCTCGGGTCGCTCGGCGGGTACGCGTTCGCGCGGATCCGGTTCGCCGGGTCGAAGATCGTGCTCGGGCTGATGCTGGCCACCATGGTGATCCCGTTCCAGCTGACGATGATCCCGACGTTCCTCGTGATGAAGCAGCTCGGGCTGATCGACACGCTCGGGGCGCTGATCGTTCCGTCGCTGGTGACACCGCTTTCGGTGTTCCTCTTCCGGCAGTTCTTCGTCTCGCTGCCCCGCGAACTCGAGGAGGCCGCCTGGATCGACGGCTGCGGGCGGCTGCGGATCCTCGTGTCGATCGTGCTGCCGCTGGCCCGGCCGGCGTTGAGCACGGTCGCCGTACTGACGTTCCTCGCCACCTGGAACGACCTGACCTGGCCGTTGATCGCGATCAACAGCGACTCCACGTACACCCTCCAGCTGGGACTGACGACGTTCCAGGGGCAGCACCACACCCAGTGGTCGGCCGTGATGGCCGGCAACGTGATCACGGTGCTGCCGGTCCTGCTGGGGTTCCTCCTGGCCCAGAAGGCGTTCATCCGCTCGCTGGCCTCCACCGGACTCAAAGGCTGACCTATGTTCGATCTGCTCGTGATCGGTGACGCGAACCCCGACGTGGTCGTCGGGCCTGTCGACCAGCCGATCCTCTTCGGCCAGCGGGAACGACTCGTCCCGCACGGCTCCCTCGTCCTCGGCGGCTCCGCCTCGATCATGGCCTGCGGCGCGGCCCGGCTCGGCCTGCGGGTCGCGTTCGCCGGCCGGGTCGGCGACGATCCGGCCGGCGACTTCGTCCGTACGTCGTTGTCCGACCGCGGGGTGAACGTCGACGCTCTGGTGGTCGACCCGGCGCTGCCGACTCCGCTGACCACCATCCTCACCTCGGGGGACGATCGCGCGATCCTGACGTCCCCGGGGTGCTTGCCCAGTACTGCTGCTGAGGATGTGCCGCAGAGTCTGATCAGGTCGGTGCGGCATGTGCATGCGGGGTCGTTCTATCTGATGCCGCGGTTGGCGGCCGGGTTGGCGGGGGTGTTCAAGGAGGCGAAAGCGGCGAAGGCGACCACCTCGCTGGATCCGAACGACGATCCGGCCGGCAAGTGGGACCGGATGGTGCTCGACCCGGTGTTGCGGGTGACCGACTACTTCCTGCCCAACGCGAGCGAGGCGCTGGCGCTCACCGGGCACTCCTCGGTGGAGGACGCCGCCGGCATCCTCGCGCGCCGGATGGCCCGTCGCGGAACCCTGGTCGTGGTCAAGAACGGCCCAGACGAAGCACTGGCCCACAACGGCTCCAGGGCCATCACCGCACCGGCGTTGAAGGTCGACACGATCGACGCCGTCGGCGCCGGCGACAGCTTCGACGCCGGCTGGGTGGCCGCCGTACTCAACGGCATGAAACCCGACCGCGCACTGACAGTCGCGGCAGCCTGCGGTTCGCTCTCCACCCGCGCGGCCGGCGGAACAGCCGCTCAACCGACCTGGGAAGAGGTAACAGCATGACGACGATCGTCTTCGTCGGAGCAGGAAGCGTGGTGTTCACCCAGGGGCTGTTGGCGGATCTGTTCGGTCTCGAACTGGGGGCGCTGGAGATCCGGCTGCACGACATCGATCCGGAGCGACTCGAGACGGCGGCGGCCGCAGCGACGTACATCGCTCGCGAGCTTGGTGTGACGCCGCGGATCAGCACGCACCTCGAACGGCGGGCGGCACTCGACGGCGCGGACTTCGTGATCAACATCGTGCAGGTCGGGATGAACGCGGCCACGCAGGTCGACTTCGAGCTCCCGGCGCGGTACGGGCTGCGGCAGACGATCGGCGACACACTCGGCGTCGGCGGTGTCTTCCGCGCGCTCCGGACCTTCCCGGTGCTGCGCGGCCTCGCGTACGACATCAACGAGGTGTGCCCGGACGCGTGGCTGCTCAACTACACCAACCCGATGGTGATGAACGTCTGGTACCTGAAGGCGCTCGGCGTCCGGAACGTCGCCGGCCTCTGCCACTCGGTGTACTGGACGATGCAGGGCCTGTCCGAGCTGGTCGGCGTACCGTACGACGACGTCACCTACCTGGCCGCGGGCGTCAACCACCAATCGTGGGTACTGCGTTTCGAACGCGGCCGGGAGAACCTGTACGACCGGCTGGACGAGGCGATCGCGGCCGACCCGGAACTGCTCCGGCGGGTCCGCGTCGACATGTACCGGCGCCTCGGGTTCTACCCGACCGAGACCAGCGAGCACTCGTCGGAGTACGTGCCCTGGTACCTCGGCCACCGCAGCGAGGTCGAGCGGCTCCGGCTGCCGGTCGGGGCGTACCTCGGCATCGTCGCGGAGAACCTGGCGACGTACGAACAGACCCGGAACGCGCTGAAGTCCGGCGACCCCGTCGAGGTCGAACCCACGATGGAGTACGCCCCGCAGATCATCCACAGCATCGTGACAGGCACCCCCCGCACCATCTACGCCAACGTCCCCAACACCGCACCGCCACCGACCGGCACCCCCACCCCCGGAACAACCCCACCCGGGACCCTCATCCCCAACTTGCAGTCCAGGGCCATCGTCGAGGTCCCGTCCCTGGTAGACGCTTCGGGCATCCAACCAACAGCAGTCGGCGAGCTACCCGCACAGTGCGCCGCCCTGAACCGCGCGTACCTGAACGTCGCCGAGCTCACCGTCCAAGCAGCCCTCACCGAGGACCCCCGAGCGATCCGCCAGGCTGTCATGGTCGACCCCGCGACCGCCGGAACTCTTACCGTGGAACAGATCTGGGAACTCTGCAACGACCTGGTCCTTGCCCACCACAACTACCTGGACCCGTCGTTGAGGGCTGCTCTCAAGTAGTCGCCGTACGTCGCGAAACCGGTCAGTACCTCGGCCGCCGTCGGCTGACCGGTGAGGGCGCCGACGCCCTGGCCCGCGTAGATCGAGGCGCGGGCCGGGTCGGCGGCGCGCGTGCCGTCGAGGTACTCCTGGTGCGCCACGTCCTTGGTTTTCAGTTCGTCCTCGTGTCCTTCCCAGGTGTCGAAGAACGTGTTGCGGAGGGCGCGGCCGCCGTACTCGTCCGGCCAGCCGGCGCGGGAGGCCGCGTCGAAGACGGTGCCGTAGACGGTGTCGGTCTCGTCGGCCTCGATGATGCGTCGGCGGGCGGGCTCTTTGGTCTGGGCCTCGATGCAGGTGAGGAACGCCGTACCGATCCAGCCGCCGGCGGCACCGGCCGCGAGTACGGCGGCGAGGCCGCGCGGGCCGGAGATGCCGCCGCCGGCCAGCACCGGGAGGTCGGTGAGGTCAAGGATCGCCTGCAGGAGTGGCAACGTCGCGACCGCGTTCCGTCCGTGACCACCGGCTTCGGCGCCACGGGCAACGATCACGTCGACCCCGGCGGCGATCGCCTCGCGGGCGTCGGCGACCGTACCGGCCTGGGTCGCGACGACGATGCCCGCCTGCTGGAGAGTGCCGACGTACGGCGCATAGTCACCGAAACTGAGCGAGACGAGCGCCGGTCGCAGCTCGAGCACCGCGTCCAGGTGCTCCGGGTGGTCAGCCACCGACCAGGCCATCAGCCCGACCCCGTACGGCTTCCCGCCCGCCGCGGCGATCGCCCCCTCGTCCCGGATCCACTCCGCCGAGACCGCCGACCCCGCACCAAGCATCCCCAGCCCACCCGCACCCGAGATCGCCGCCGTCAGCCGCCCACCACTCACATTGGCCATCGGCGCCCCCACCACCGGCACACCCAGCCCGAACTTCTCCGTCAGCCACATGCCCCCAGCGCACCACAGCGCCGTGCCGCAGCGCCATGGCAGGGACCACAAGCCGGGTCTGCGCACCCCTACTCGGGGGCTTGAACAAGCTATTGCCTGTCCGCAGCCCCCGGATGGTGTTCACGGCCCCGAAAGCAGAACAGCCGGCCCCGGGAGATCCAAGGCCGGCTGTCAGCTGCTGCGGGTCAGAACTTGTAGACGTCTGACTGGGGGTCGCCGTGGCAGCGCTTGTACTTCTTGCCGGAGCCGCAGGGGCAGGCGGCGTTGCGGGGGGTGCCGGCGTACTCGAGGGTGCCGTCCTCGACCGCGTCCTGGTGCATCGCGACCTCGTCGTCGCCGTCGATGGTCGGCGCCGAGTACGTCAGCCGCTGCTGCCGGGGCTCGTTCGTCAGGCCCTTCGCGCGCAGCCGCGGCGCCTGCCGGGGGGTGTCCTGCGGGCGGGTGTCCTGCGGCCGGTCCTCGCCGTCGGCGTCCTCACCCTTGCGGGCGAACTCCGCGACCGGCGCGTTCGGCTTCAGGATGTCCTCGATCCGGCGGCCCTCGAGGCTGTCCTCGTCGGCGATCGCGGCCTCGTTCGCCAGCTCCATCTCGGCGCGCATCGCCTCGACGTCCACCTCGACGTTGAAGACGAAGCCGACCGACTCCTCCTTGATCGACTCCATCATCGAGGCGAACATGTCGTAGCCCTCGCGCTGGTACTCGACCAGCGGGTCACGCTGCGCCATCGCGCGCAGGCCGATGCCCTCGCGCAGGTAGTCCATCTCGTACAGGTGCTCGCGCCACTTGCGGTCGAGCACGCTCAGCACGACGCGCCGCTCCAGCTCGCGCATCGCCTCCTCGCCGAGCAGCTCCTCGCGCTGCTCGTACGCCGCGTGCGCCTCCTCGAGGAACCGCTCGACCAGGAAGTCCTGGGTCAGGCCGGCCTTCTCGCCGCCGGCCTCCTCGATCAGGTCCTCCTCGGTGAGCTCGGACTTGTACAGCGTCCTCATCGCGGTGAACAGCGCGTCCAGGTCCCAGTCCTCGGCGAACCCGTCCGCGGTCGCGCCCTGCACGTACCCGGTGACGGTCTCGTCGAGCATGTCCTGCACCTGGTCGCGCAGGTCGGCGCCCTCCAGCACCCGGCGACGCTCGTCGTACACGACGTGCCGCTGCCGGTTCATCACGTCGTCGTACTTGAGGATGTTCTTCCGGGTCTCGAAGTTCTGCGCCTCGACCTGGCCCTGCGCGGAGGCGATCGCCTTGGTGACGACCTTGTTCTCCAGCGGCTGGCTGTCGTCGTTGTTCCGCGACATCGCCCAGTCGACCATCTCGCGCTTGAACAGCCGCATCAGGTCGTCCTCGAGCGACAGGTAGAACCGGGACTTGCCCGGGTCGCCCTGCCGGCCGGCGCGACCACGCAGCTGGTTGTCGATCCGGCGCGACTCGTGCCGCTCGGTGCCGAGCACGTACAGGCCGCCGAGCTCGCGGACCTCGCTCTGCTCCTCCTTGACCTGCTTCTCGAACTGCTCGAGGAGCGCCGGGTACTCCGACTCGTACTGCTCGATGTCCTCGGCCGGGTCGACGCCGCGGGCCCGCAGCTCCTTGTCGGCGAGGAACTCCGGGTTGCCGCCGAGGATGATGTCGGTACCACGGCCGGCCATGTTGGTGGCCACCGTGACCGCGCCCTTGCGGCCGGCCTCGGCGACGATCGCGGCCTCCCGCGCGTGCTGCTTCGCGTTCAGCACCTCGTGCTTGATGTTCTCCTTGAGCAGCTGCCGGGACAGCCGCTCGGACTTCTCCACCGACGTCGTACCGACCAGGATCGGCTGCCCGGTCTTGTGCACCTCGACGATGTCCTTGACCACCGCGGCGAACTTGGCGTCCTCGGTGCGGTAGATCAGGTCCCGCTCCTCGACCCGGATCATCGGCTTGTTGGTCGGGATCGGCACCACGCCGAGCTTGTAGACCTTGGAGAACTCGTTCGCCTCGGTCATCGCCGTACCGGTCATGCCGGCCAGCTTGTCGTAGAGGCGGAAGTAGTTCTGCAGCGTGATCGTCGCGAGGGTCTGGTACTCCTCCTTGATCTCGACGCCTTCCTTGGCCTCGATCGCCTGGTGCAGGCCCTCGTTGTAGCGGCGGCCGTGCAGCGTCCGGCCGGTGTGCTCGTCGACGATCAGCACCTCGCCGTCGTCGACCACCACGTAGTCCTTGTCCCGGTGGAACAGGTCCTTGGCCTTCAGCGCGTTGTTCAGGTAGCTGATCAGCGGGGTGTTGGCCGACTCGTACAGGTTGTCGATGCCGAGCCGGTCCTCGACCTTCTCGATGCCGCGCTCGAGGATCGCGACCGTACGCTTCTTCTCGTCCACGTCGTAGTCGGCGACCCGGCGCTTGGTCTCGTCGATCTCCAGGTCGGTGACCCGCGGGTTCTTCTTCTTCAGCTCGGCCTCGTCGGCCAGCGTCCAGGCCTTCAGCGTGTTCGCGATCCGGGCCATCTCGACGTACCAGCGCTGCGAGTCCTCGGCCGGGCCGGAGATGATCAGCGGGGTCCGGGCCTCGTCGACCAGGATCGAGTCCACCTCGTCCACGATCGCGTAGTTGTGCTCGCGCTGGACGCAGTCCTCGATGCTGCCCGCCATGTTGTCGCGCAGGTAGTCGAAGCCGAACTCGTTGTTGGTGCCGTAGGTGATGTCCTTGCTGTACGCGATCCGGCGCTCGGCCGGGGACATCTCCGGCAGGATCACGCCGTAGTCGAGGCCGAGGAAGTGGTACACCCGGCCCATCCACTCGGCCTGGTACTTGGCCAGGTAGTCGTTCACCGTGACCACGTGCACGCCCTTGCCGGACAGCGCGTTCAGGTACGTCGGCAGCGTCCCGACCAGGGTCTTGCCCTCACCGGTCTTCATCTCGGCGATGTTGCCGAGGTGCAGCGCCGCGCCACCCATGATCTGGACGTCGTAGTGCCGCTGGTGCAGGGTCCGCTTGGCCGCCTCGCGGACCACCGCGAAGGCCTCCGGGAGCAGCTGGTCGAGGGACTCCCCGTTCTTGTGCCGCTCCTTGAACTCCGCGGTCTGATCGCGCAGCTCTTCGTCGGTCATGGTGACGAAGTCGTCCTCGATGGAGTTGACCATCTTCGCGATGCCCTGCAGCTGGCGGAGGATCTTGCCCTCGCCGATCCGCAGGACCTTGTCGACAACCTTCATGGTGGGGAGTTCACTCCTTGCTGCTGAAGCCTGGGTACGGCCGAACGCCGACAGGGCACGACCGACCCCCGCGGGAGGGCGTGCGTCCCCCATCGTACGGGGCCCGGTGTGCCAAGCCACGCCCGCAGCGTGCCTTCAGCCCCACCCGACCCACGTCCGAGCGGGGCGGAAAGTTCCCAGGATGGTCTCAGAAACCGCGGAGAGCGTCACTCAGCGCGGGCGACAGGTCACCGCCGCCGGCCACCCGGACCTGTTCCAGCCCCAGCCAGCCGGCCAGCTGGACGAGCTCCGCGGCCAGTTCGCCGGCCGTCTCCACTGGTGCCTTCGGCTCCGCGTGCGCCGACTGGACCAGCAGTACGCCGGCCGCGCGGTCCGCCTTCAGGTCGACCCGCCCGACCAGCCGGTCACCGAGCAGGAACGGGAGCACGTAGTACCCGTGCACGCGCTTGTCCGCCGGGACGTAGATCTCGATCCGGTACCGGAAGTCGAACAGGACCTCGGTCCGGGTGCGCTCGAACACCAGCGAGTCGAACGGGCTGACCAGGGCGCGGGTGTTCACCCGGCGCGGCAGCCGGGCGTCCTTGTGCAGGTACGCCGGGCGCTTCCAGCCCTCGATCCGCACCGGCAGCAACTCCCCGGCCGAGACCAGGTCGTCGATCGCCCGCAACGTCGGCTCGACGCCGGTCCGGAAGTAGTCCCGCAGGCACTGCGCGGTCGCGACCCCGTGCGCCCGGGCCGCGATCGACACCAGCCCGCGGTGCGCCTCGTCGAGCGACGGCGTCGGCGTGTCGACCACCGCGCGGGGCAGCACCCGTTCGGGTACGTCGTACAGCCGCTCGAACTGCTGGTTGCGCCGGGCGACGGTGATCTCGCCCGCGAAGAACAGGAACTCCAGGGCCTGCTTCACGTCCGACCAGTTCCAGCCCCAGTTGTTCCGCTCGCGCTCGACGTCGTCGTCGATCTCCCGGGCGGTCAGCGGGCCGTGCGCCCTGACGTCGGCCAGGACCTGCTTGACCAGGTCAGGACGCTTGCGCGCGATCGACCGCGGGCCGCCCCACGCCTCCTGCGTGGCGCGGGCCATCCGCCAGCGCATCAGCGGGTGCGTCTCGACCGGGATCAGTGAGGCCTCATGCGCCCAGTACTCGACCAGGCGGCGCGGGGACTTGCCGGCGGCGCGGTCCAGCAGGTCGCGCGGGTACGGCCCGAGGCGGGAGTAGAGCGGCAGGTACTGCGTCCGGGACAGGACGTTGACCGAGTCGATCTGGATCAGCCCGATCCGCCCGAGCACCCGGGCCAGCGCCCGCGCGTCCGCCACGCCCTTCGGCCGCGGGTCCATGAACCCCTGCGCCGCGAGCGCGATCCGCCGGGCCTGAGCCGTGGACAGCACCTGACTAGTCATGGCCGCGATTCTTCCGGCCGCCACCGACAGAATTCGTTCATCAGCTGTCCTGGACCGCTGCGACGACCAGCCGGTCGCGCAGGTCCTTGCTCGGCGGGCCGGACAGGACGCCTCGGGACCACAGCTCGTCGACCGTCCGGAAGCGACCCTGCTCCGTGCGGCTCGACACGATGGCCGCGCCGAGCTGCTGATTCAGCCCGGGCAGCGCCGCCAGCACCTCGGCCGGTGCGTCGTTGAGATCCACCGAACCGCCGTACGCGCGGTCGCCGATCACCACGGCGGCGTGGACGCTCGCCGCGGCCATGCTGATCAGCAGGACGACGACGACCGCGGCAGACATCGGATAGTCCGGATCGCCCCACCCGGGCACCCAGAAGGCGACGGCCGCACCCAGGTAGACCAGTGCGGACACCGCAAGCACCAGGCTCCGGCGCCGGACGGCCAGGACGCCGAACAGGATCACGCTGCCCACACCGAAGGTCACCAGGGGGACCGCCGCTCCGGCCAGCTTCGTCCAGACGGTCTTCCAGTTGGTTCGGGGAACACGCACCGCCGAACTCTAGCGGCGACCCAGGGCATAACTCTGGCGTTACCCAAAGTGGGAGGTGCGCTACGGATGGTGTTCGGGAGAACCTGCCAGCAGGCCGTCCGCCCGTGCGGCCCCTATCACCCTGGAGTGAGGCATGACAGGAAAGAAGTCTGTGGTCCGCGCTGCCCTCGCGGCCGGTGTCCTGACCGCGGCGTCCCTCGGAGCGGTGGCCGTGGCCGGCACCGCGTCGGCCGCGCAGGCACCCGGTGGACCCGTCAACCGGATCGTCGGCGGCACCATCGCCCACACCGCCGACGCCCCCTGGGCCATCCAGCTGTCGAACAGCGGCTCGCCCGCCGCCAGCGGTGAGTGGTGCGGCTCGACCCTGGTCAAGGCGAACAAGATCGTCACCGCGGCGCACTGCGCGCAGGAGGCGGTGTCGACGTACACCGCGATCCAGGGCCGGGACGACCTGAACGACAAGTCCACCGGCAAGGAGTCGAAGATCGCGAGCATCTGGGTGGACCCGGAGTACGGCAAGTCGCCCGCCCACGACGTCGCGGTGATGACGCTGGCCACCCCGTTCGACGGGGTCGACACGCTCGCGCTGGAGACCGACAAGGCCGCGGACAAGGCCGGCGCGGCGTCGGTCGTGTACGGCTGGGGCTCGACGGAGGGCACCGGGCCGGAGGACACCTTCCAGAAGGTCGACGTACCCGTCCTCGGTGACGACTACTGCGCCAAGGCGTACGCGAGCCAGGGCTACACCCCTGACGGCGAGATCTGCGCCGGCTACGAGCAGGGCGGCAAGGACTCCTGCCAGGGTGACTCCGGCGGCCCGCTGGTCCTCAACGGCCGCCTGTTCGGCGTCGTCTCCTGGGGCGTCGGCTGCGCGGACGCGGGCAACCCGGGCGTCTACGCCCAGGTCGCGACGTACGCCGCGGAGCTCCAGCAGCAGATTGACAGCTGACCGTCCCGACACGAAAGGGCCCGGGCGAGAGCGCCCGGGCCCGTTCTGTTGTGCTCCTCCCGAAGGCTCAGACGGACAGCCGGATGACGCCGTAGTCGTAACCGCGACGGCGGTAGACCACGCTCGGCTGGTTCTCGTCGGCGTCGACGAACAGGTAGAAGTCGTGCCCGACCAGTTCGAGCTCGTAGAGCGCCTGGTCCAGGGTCATCGGCTTGGCGGAGTGGGTCTTCTCGCGCATCACCAGCGGACCGTCGCCGGTGACCGTGAGGGATCCGTACTTGTGCGTCGCCACCTCGTCCTCGGCGACTGGTTCCTCCACTACAGGTGTGCCGTTGAGCGGCTGCTTCGCGTTCACGTGCCGGAGGCCTTCCGGCGTCCTGCCACCGTGCACCCGGCGCCGGTCGGCCGCCTTGCGGACCTGGGTCCGCAGCCGGTCCAGACAGACGTCAAAGGCCGCCGACTTGGTCTCGCCGCACGCCTCTGCGCGGACCACCGGCCCCTTGGTGTACATGGTGAGCTCGACACGCATCGCCCGATCGTGCTGTCGCGGGTTCTTCTCCTGACTGACTTCCACCTCGCAACGCAGTACCCGATGATCGACTTTCTCGATCCGCTCGAGTTTTTCCTCGACGTACTGCCGGAAGCGGTCACTGACCTCGCAGTGATGACCCTTGACAACGACGTCCACGGAAACCTCCATCGATCGGCGACTTCTTTTACGTTTCCGGACCCCCGTACTCGTGGTGACGGGTTCCGAAACGAGAACACCCGCTGTCGAACCCGTCGGACCCCGCGGCGAGGAATCCGGCTGATCCGGTCCTCCACCACTCCACTGCCCGACAAGCCCTAGCGGGTGTCATAGGCCAACGCTAGTCGGCTTCGGCGAAAACCGGTAGAGAAGTTCTCATGAACCAGACGTCCGATGCCGTGCGGTGGCGGCCAGTACGGCGCAGCCGAGCACCCGCACACCCACCGTTTCCAAGGCCCGGGCCGCCTCGGTGAGCGTGGAACCGGTGGTGATCACGTCGTCGACCAGCAGGACCGGCTGACCGATCAGCGTTTCAGCCCACGGCGAACGCGCCGCGAAAGCCCCGGCCAGGTTGGCGGTACGGCGTTCCGCGGACAGTCCGGCCTGATCGTCGGGGCGCCTGACGATCCGCAGCGCCGGCGCCGCGCGGGCGTCGATCCCCTGCCTGCACAGGGATCTGACGGCAGCCTTCGTAATCCGCCCGAGCGGGTCGTGGCCGCGCTGCCGGACCGTTGCCCGGGGCGACGGTACCGGGCACAGCCACACCGCCGTACGCTCCCCCAGCGCGGTCCGGACGGCGTCCGCGAGCAGCCGTCCGAGCGGCCGGGCGAGCGCGTACCGGGCGTGTTCCTTGTGCGCGACGATCAGTTTCCGGTGCTGATCGGCGTACGGCGCGGCCGCGGTCGGCGGCGGCAGTCCGGCGGGTCGTGGGTCCGGCCAAGCACGGAACGGAGTCACACCCGTCAGTAGCCTCCGGCAACTATCACAGAGAGTGACACCGGGCCGGTCGCAGCCCGCGCAGCGACCGCCCAGCAGCAGATCGGCGAACGCGTCCCGCACCGGCACCCCACCACGGTCCGGGACCGACCCCGGCGCCCGCAACCGCGCCGTACGGCGCCTGTGGACAACCGCGCGGGATCAGCCCGGGTACGTCGGGACGAAGGCGGGGTGGTCGCCGTTCACGTCGAAGTCGACCCAGAGCAGGTCCTTGGTCAGCCAGTGGATCCGGTCGTTGTCGTCCTGGATCACCGGCAGGGTGTCCTTGCTGACGTTCGAGACGACGTGTTCGGGCGCGAAGTTCGGCGACGAGCCGGGCAGCGGCTGCATCCCGGAGCCGTCGACGTTGACCGACCAGATCTGGCGGCGCGCCGTACCGCTGGCGCCGATGACGATGAAGCCGGCCTTGCTCCAGGCGGCGTCGGAGATGCTGGTGAGGTCGAGCTGCAGCGGCCGGAACGCCCCGAGCACGAGGTCCTTGCCGCCGTTCGTGGTCTGCACGGTCGCGGTCTCGACGTAGTTCTGCTTGGTGGCGGCGCTCTGCATCACCAGCAGCACCCGGACGCCGTCCGGCGCGATCCGCAGGGTGACCGGGGTGTCGCCCTTGAAGTCGGTCTGCACCGGGCTGAAGGTGCCGTCCTGGTTCCGGACGCGGAGCCGCGGGTGGCCCGAGTCGGCGCGGTCCAGCACCCAGAGGTTGCCCTCCTTGTCGAAGCTCGGCGGCAGCGTCTTGCCGTCGACCTTGAAGCTGGACTTCTTCTTGTCGTCCTTGCCCGGCGGGTCGAGCGAGCCGTACACGACGTCGTGCCCGTCGGAGGTGACGATCGCTCCGGCGTCGCCGAGCAGCGTGACTGCGAAGGACTGGGCCTTCGACAGCGACAACGGGCTGTTGTTCAGCGGCTGGGCGGACACGTCCGTGGAGCCGTCCTGGCCAGTGATCCGCTGCGGGACCTCCTTGAGCAGGCCGTACAGCTTGGTCATCGACGCGCCCGGCACCTGCGGGTCGAACGTGTTGAAGGTGGGGAACGGCAGCACCTCGGGATAGTCCGGGAGCAGGGGTGCGCCGCCGACGGTGATCTTGGCCCGCAGGTTGAGCTGGTTGAGCGTCCAGACGATCTGCGCCGCCAGCAGCTGCCGGTCCTGGTCACGCAGCGAGCCGGCCGTGTCGTTCAGCGCCACGTTGGCGACGCCGAGGTCGACCGGGACCGACACCTGGACCTCGGTACCGGGCGGCGCGGCCGAGACCACGCCGTTGCCGAGCCGGCTCGTCGGGCCCTTCAGCAGCTCCTGGATGATCTGGGTCGCGGCCTGTCCGGACGGCAGGTTCTGCGGCAGGTAGACCGGATCCGGGACCAGCACGTCCTTGGTCTGGTTGAAGAAGTACAGGTCGCGGGCGGCCAGCTTCAGGTCCACCTGGTTGCTGCCCAGGTAGGCGCCCTGCGGGACCGAGTCGACGCGCAGCTGGTCGTTGACCTTCTTCAGCTTGAAGAAGAAGTCTGCCTTGGCACCCGCCGGCGCCGGGATCCACTCGCCGCGGTCGTTGATCGTGGCGATCTTCTTCGCGGTCAGCTGGATGCCGTCGGCCTTGCGGGTGAGCGAGTCGGGCTGCTGGTCGTACACCACGGTCTGCGACTCGGGCTTCCAGCTGCCGGCCGCGGCCGGGGTCATGTACTGGCGGGCCACGTCGTACGCCTGGGAGTCCGACATCGCCTCCAGGAAGCCGCTGACGATCGACATGTCGCCGACGTTCGCGCGCGGGGGCTTCGCCTCGACGCCGACGCCGCCCAGGTCGGGGGCGGATCCGGCGCGCTCGCCCTGCCGGATCGTGCCCTTGGTCGGCACGGTCGCGCAGCCACCGAGCAGCGTGACCGCCAGCAGCGCCGCGAGCAGCCTGCGCTTCACCGGTCGTCACCGCCGTTCAGTTTCTGGTACGGCGCGCCCACGTCGACCAGCTCCGCGATCACCCGGCTCGCGTCCGGCGGGCGCGGTGGCAGCGGCGATCCGGTCAGCGGAACGTCGGGCCGGCGCGGTAGCGTCAGCCGGAAGTACGCGCCTTCGCCCGGCGAGCCCCACGCGTCCAGCCGGCCGCCGTGCAGGCGGGCGTCCTCGAGCGCGATCGACAGGCCGAGGCCGGTACCGCCGGTGGTCCGGGCGCGCGCCGGGTCCGCCCGCCAGAACCGGCTGAACACCATCTCCGCCTCCTCGGCCCGGAACCCGACCCCGTGGTCGCGGACGGCCACCGCCGCGGCGTCGTCGTCGTACGCCGTGCTGATCCTGATCGGCAGGCCCTCGCTGTGCTCGATGGCGTTGCCGATCAGGTTCCGCAGGATCCGCTCGATCCGGCGCGAATCGACCTTCGCCCGGCACGGCGCCTTCATGTCCAGCTCGACCGGGCAGCCCTTGCGTTCGAGCAGGGTCTCGTGGTTCTCCAGGACCCGGTTGACGATGTCGCGCAGGTCCACGTCCTCCAGGTCCAGGGCGGCCGCGCCGGCGTCGAACCTGCTGATCTCCAGCAGGTCGGCCAGCAGCTCCTCGAACCGATTGAGCTCGTTCTGCAGCAGCTCGACCGAGCGGCGGCTGATCGGGTCGAACTGGTCGCGGGTCTCGTGCAACAGGTCGGCGGCCATCCGGACCGTGGTCAGCGGGGTCCGCAGCTCGTGCGACACGTCCGAGACGAACCGGCGCTGCAGCCGGGACAGCTCCTCCAGGCGGCGGATCTGCCGCTGCAGGTTCGACGCCATCTTGTTGAACGAGACCGCCAGCCGGGCCAGGTCGTCCGTACCGCGGACCTGCATCCGCTCCTCGAGCTTGCCGGCCGCCAGCCGCTCGGCGATCCGCCGGGCCATCCGGACCGGCGTAACGACCTGCCGGGTGACCAGCCAGGCGATAGCACCGAGCAGGACGATCAGCAGCAAGCCCGCGGTCACAAGAGCGCGCTGTACGACGTCCAGGGTCTCCTGCTGCGCCGTGAGCGGGAACAGGAAGTAGATGGAGTACTTGTCACCGGTGGAGTCGATCCGGATCTGGGAGCCGATCACCAGGCCCGGGACGCTCGGGCTGTCCCGGTAGTTGATCTGCGTGTACGTGTCCCACAACTTGTCGCCGTCGCTGACCACGGACGACGCCAACGCCGGCGGAATCGAGTCACTGTCGACCAGGCCGGTGTAGCGGATCGCGTTGGATGCGGCCTGGTCGGTCGGGACCAGGAGTACGTCGTACAGCCCCGGGCGGTTCGAGCCGAGGACCAGCTCGGACAGCTGCTGGTTGACCGTGTTCCGGTTGGCGGCGTCGATCGACGCGGACAGCTGCTGCAGCTGCGCGCGTACCTCTGCCTGGGCGCTGTCCCGGCGGGACTCCAGGACACCGTCGGTGACCTGGCTCATCATCACCCAGCCGACCAGGATCAGCACCAGTGTCGACATCAGCAGGGTGCCGGTGACGATCCGTGCCTGGATCGAACGGCGCCAGATGTCCGGCCAGTGCTTCGGGTGGGTACGCCAGAGCGGCTGCGGCTGGGCAGACCAGTCCGCCGCGGCGGCCGTGAGCTCCAGCTCCGTCCCGCGGGACGCGGCCACCTCCGGCTCGGCCGGGGCCTGCTGCCCGGTACCGGGTCCGGTGCTCTGGCCGGACTCGGTCACCGCGCCGACCACCGGCTCGTCGGGGGCCGTCTGCGACTCTTGGCCGCGACCGTACTCGATCAGTCCGCACCAGCCTTGTATCCGACACCGCGGACCGTGACCACGATCTCCGGGTGCTCAGGGTCCTTCTCGATCTTGGAGCGCAGCCGCTGGACGTGCACGTTCACCAGCCGGGTGTCGGCGGCGTGCCGGTACCCCCAGACCTGCTCCAGCAGCACCTCGCGGGTGAACACCTGCCAGGGCTTCGACGCCAGGCAGACCAGCAGGTCGAACTCCAGCGGCGTCAGCTGGATCGTCTCGCCGGCCCGCTTCACCGAGTGGCCGGCCACGTCGATGGTCAGGTCGCCGATCGCCAGCGACTCCGGACCGGGCTCGTCCATCCGGCGCAGCCGGGCCCGGATCCGGGCCACCAGCTCCTTCGGCTTGAACGGCTTCACCACGTAGTCGTCGGCACCCGACTCCAGCCCGAGCACCACGTCCACGGTGTCGCTCTTGGCGGTCAGCATCACGATCGGTACGCCGGACTCGGCCCGGATCGCCCGGCAGACGTCGATCCCGTCCATCCCGGGCAGCATCAGGTCGAGCAGCAGCAGGTCCGGCTTGAACTCGCGGAACGCCGGTACCGCTTTGTCACCGGTCGCGCACAGATAGGTGTCGTAGCCCTCGTTGCGCAGCACGATGCTGAGCATCTCCGACAACGCGGTGTCGTCGTCGACGATGAGGACCCGGCCCCGCATCGTCCGGTTACCGTCTGCCACGCCCATAGCTCCTTGCCGTCCGCTTGCCGACCGATCGGAATGCGCGCGGCGGGTGCCAGGCCGTACGCACTACGGATAGTGTCCCATTCCCGCGGTAGTGCACACGCCGGATCGCCGTGTGACCCCGAGTTGGGCTGTGATCATCCGGGATCATGGTGCACGTTCGGGGTCCACCACAACTCGTCAGGCAGGGAGGAGGGTCCGCCGATGGCCGATCAGAACATGACTCTGCACGACGACGTGGCCTCGGAACCGCTGCGGCCCTGGCTGCCCGCAGACCTGCTGGACAACGCCGCGCGGACCATCTCCGACAACAAGACGATCATGCTGGGCCTGCCGGTGCTGGCCGGGATCGCGTTGGTCGCGTTACAGGCCGTGCTGACCCAGGTCGCCGTACCAGGAGGCCTGGCCGGGTTCTTCCGGGCTAACGACCCGTTCGGACAGGCAGGTGCGGCGTTGCTGCTGACGTACGGCGTACAGGTGGTCCTCTTCTCGGTGGTGTCGAGCATGCTGGCCGGGATCATCGCCCTGGCCGCCGTCCGGAGCCAGCTGGCGCATACGGCCGGGCCTCGGGAGCTGTTGCGGCTGGTGCGGCCGGCGTTGCCCGCTCTTGCTGCTGTCGGCCTGATGCAGTCGCTGTCGTTCGTACTGCTCATCGGCGGCTGGGGCGTCGCGGTGCTCGGCATCGGCTCCGGTGCGGACGCGGCGGTCTCGTCCGACGTCGCGGGCGCCGTGGCGTTGGTGATGATGCTGGTGGGCGGGGTGCTGGTGCTGGTCTTCGGCATCCGCCTGGTGCTGGCCGGGACCGTCGTACTGATGGAGGGGCGGCATTCGCCGGACATCGGGCTGTACATCCCCGAACGGGTGGGGGTCTGGGGTGCGCTGCGGCGGTCGTGGCGGCTGGTGCGCGGGAAGTTCTGGCGGGTGTTCGGGATCCTGCTGTTCGGCGGGCTGGTGGTGAACATCATCAGTTACGCCCTGCAGTTCGGGGTCACGTCGTTGACGCTCACGATCGGCAACTGGGCCGGGCCGGACGGCAGCACCGGCGCCACCGTGGTGACCGTCGTGCTCGGCGTCGCGGTCGTCACCGCGTCGCTGATGGCGGTGATCGCGAGCCTGGCGTTCATGTCCGCCGTCCAGGCACTCATCTACCTGGACCTGCGGGTCCGGCGGGAGGGCCTCGACCTGTGGATGCGTCCGGCGCTGCGATCCGGGGAGGGCGTGTGATCGTCTTCCCGCTGGAGCCGCCGGTCGACGTCGACCGGGACCAGGCCGCCCGCGAGGCGGCCGAGGAGCTGTCGAAGTCGACGTACCGGGACTCGGGCTCGCTGATCCGCAAGGCGTTGGGCAAGGTCGTCGACTGGCTCAAGGACCTGCTGGACAGCCTCAACGGCACCTCTCCGAACGGCCACGCCGGTCTGGCTGTACTGATCTGTCTGCTGCTGCTTGTGGTGGTTGTGGTGCTCTGGCGGGCCGGGTTGCTGCGCACCAGCAAGAAGGTGAAGTCGCAGGCCGTCTTCGACACGGCCAGGCCGCAGAGCGCTGCGGAGTACCGCGCGCAGGCCGAGCGGGAGGCTGCGTCCGGTGACCTCGCGCTGGCGATCCGCAGCCGTTTCCGCGCGTGTGTGGCCGAGCTGACCGAACGGACCATCCTGGACGAGCGGGCCGGACGTACGGCGTACGAAGTGGTCACCGACGCGGCCAAGGCAGCACCAGTACTGCGGGACGTCCTGCAGCCGGCCGCACAGGTGTTCACGGAGGTTGTCTACGGCAACCGTCCCGGCACACCGGAGCGGTACGCCGCCGTAGTGACCGCTGACAACGCCGCACGGACCGCCCGGGTGACGGTATGAGTACGTCGGAGGCGCGCGGCGTCGTTGAGAGCTGGCGCGCGCTGCGGACGCCCTTGCTGGTCACGGGTCTCATCGTGCTGGCCGCGATCGTCGTACTGATCGCTACGTCGTCGCAGACCACAGGAACGTTCAGCCCGGACTCCACGAAGACTGACGGAGCACGTGCGCTGTCAGCGTTGCTGAAGAAGCACAACGTCGACGTCCACGGCACCGAGTCGTTGGACGATGCCACGGCGCCAGGCGACGGTAAGACGCTGCTGGTGGGGCCGTCCGGGTTCCTGGATCGTGCTGACTGGCAGCGGATCGCTCAGGCGGAGTGGAGCCATGTCGTGCTGATCCGGCCCAGCAGCCAGGCGTTGCAGGAGCTCGCACCGGGTGTCCGGCTCAGCGGCGATTCCATCTCGTCCGGTAGCCGTCAGCCCGGTTGCAGTCTCCCGGCAGCGGTCAAGGCCGGTACGGCGACTGTCAGCGGGCCGACGTACAGCGCGCCCGACGCCGCGACCGGTTGCTACGGCGACGGCATCTACAACACGGTGGTGCGGTTGCAGCTCGGCGACCGGATCATCGACGTGGTCGGTACCGCGCAGTCGTTCACCAACGACCAGCTGGCCGACGACGGCAACGCTGCGCTGGCGCTCAACCTGATCGGCACGCACGAGGACCTGACGTGGTACCTGCCGCAGTACCAGTCCCACGGCGTCACCCCGGGTCAGGGCGGTCCGCCGTTGATCCCGCCGTACGTCCGCTACATCGGCTGGGCGTTGGCGCTCACGGTGCTCGTTGTTGCGATCTGGCGCGGGCGGCGGCTTGGCCCTGTCGTGGCTGAGCGGCTGCCGGTGATCGTGCACGCTGCTGAGACCACGGAGGGCCGGGCGCGGCTCTACCGGCGCTCAAGAGCCCGTGAGCGTGCTGCGGCCGCTCTCCGGGAGTCAGCGCTCGGCCAGCTGCACAAGGCGCACGGCATCCCCCGGCGGGCCGATCCGTCGGCTGTTGTCGCCACGGTCTCAGCACGGACCAACCGGGACCCGGCGATGCTGTACGAACTGCTCTACGGCCTCCCGCCGCTCACCGACGCCGCTCTGATGTCCTTGTCCCAGGAACTCGACGTACTCACGCAGGAGGTACGACACCCGTGACGACTACCGAGGTCACCGCTGACCAGGCCCGGCAGGCGCTGGTCGCGCTCCGGACCGAGATCGGCAAGGCGGTGGTCGGACAGGACACCGCAGTGACCGCACTGGTGCTCGCCCTGCTCTGCCGCGGTCACGTGCTGCTGGAAGGCGTTCCTGGTACAGCGAAGACGCTGATGGTACGCGCGCTGTCGACAGCGATGCGCCTGGACACCAAGCGCGTCCAGTTCACGCCGGACCTGATGCCAGGCGATGTCACCGGCTCGCTGGTGTACGACGCGAAGACCTCGGAGTTCGAGTTCCGCCCGGGGCCGGTGTTCACGAACATCCTGCTGGCGGACGAGATCAACCGGACGCCACCGAAGACCCAGGCCGCGCTGCTGGAGGCCATGGAGGAGCGGCAGGTCACCGTGGACGGCGAACCGCGCAAGCTGCCTGCCCCGTTCGTGGTGGCCGCCACCCAGAACCCCGTGGAGTACGAGGGCACCTATCCGCTGCCGGAGGCGCAGCTGGACCGGTTCCTGCTCAAGGTGACGCTGGACATCCCGCCCCGCGACGCCGAGATCGCCGTACTCGCCCGGCACGCGCAAGGCTTCGATCCACGCGACCTTGAAGCCGCAGGCCTCCGTCCGGTCGCAGGACCGGAGGACCTGGAGGCCGGGCAGAACGCCGTACGCCGGGTTGCGGTCAGGCAGGACGTCCTGGCGTACGTCGTGGACCTGTGTCGCGCGACGCGTCAGTCGCCGTCGTTGCAGCTCGGGGTGTCGCCGCGTGGTGCCACTGCGCTGCTTGCGGTCTCCCGTGCGTGGGCTTGGCTGTCGGGCCGGGACTACGTGATTCCTGACGACGTGAAGGCGATGGCGCGTCCTTGTCTTCGTCACCGGGTGCAGGTGCGCCCGGAGGCTGAGCTGGAGGGTGTCAGCGCCGACGCTGTCCTCGAGAGCGTCCTGGCAACCGTCCCGGTCCCACGCTGATGGTTCTTACCGGCCGGGCCGGCCTCTTGGCAGCAGCCGGGGTGGTGTTCGTTGCCCTGGTGATGCCGTCGTGGGCCGGGATCGGTGTGGTCGTCGGAGCGGTGCTGGTGGTGTGTCTGGTGGACATCCTGCTGGCCGGGTCGCCCCGGCGGCTGCAGTTCAGCCGGGAGGGCGACAACGCCGTACGGCTGGGTGAGCAGGCTGTCGTGACCATGCTGGTCACCAACCCGGGCCGCCGGGTGCGGGGGCTGCTGCGGGACGCCTGGCCGCCGTCTGCCGGCGTACTGGATCCCCCGCACAAGCTGGACCTGCCGTCGGGCGAGCGTCGTCGAGTGACGACCCACCTGGTGCCGACACGGCGTGGCGACCGGCAGGCGAGCCGGGTGACGGTGCGGGCCATCGGACCGTTGGGGTTCGCGGGCCGGCAGGGTTCACACCAGGTGCCGTGGACGGTGCGGGCGTTGCCGCCGTTCAAGAGTCGTAAACACCTGCCGTCGCGGCTGGCGCGGTTGCGGGAGCTGGACGGGCGTACGGCGCTGCTGGTGCGCGGGCAGGGCACGGAGTTCGACTCGCTGCGGGACTACGTACCGGGTGACGACGTACGCAGCATCGACTGGCGGGCCACGGCCCGGCGCGGGAACGTCGTATTGCGGACCTGGCGACCGGAACGGGACCGGCAGGTCGCGATCGTGATCGACTCCGGGCGGCTGTCGGCCGGCCGGGTCGGCGACGCGCCGCGGCTGGACCACGCGATGGACGCCGCGCTCCTGCTGGCCGCGCTCGCCACCCGCGCGGGCGACCGGGTCTCCTTGCTGGCCTGCGATTCCGCCGTCCGGGCGGACGTCCGCCGGCCCGCGCCGGAGGACGTGCTGCCGTCGTTCGTGAATGCGCTGGCGAACGTCGAGGCCGAACTCGTCCAGACCGACTTCCGGATCGTCGTCTCGCAGGTCCTGGAACGTCTCGGGCAGCGCTCGCTGGTGGTCCTGCTGACCGGGCTGGACCCGGCCGCGATCGAGGAGTCGCTGCTGCCGGTCATCGGCCCGCTGCTGCGGCGGCACGTCGTACTGCTCGCGTCCGTCGCCGACCCGCGGCTGACCGAACTGGAGTCGGCCCGCGGGGACCTGGTCGAGGTGTACGGCGCCGCGTCGGCGGCTCGCACCCGCCTGGACCGGGAGCGACTGACCGCCACGCTGACCCGCGCCGGGGTCACCGTGCTGGACGAACCGCCGGAGAAGATCGCTCCGGCGCTGGCCGACACCTACCTGGCACTCAAGAAGGCCGGCCGGCTGTGAGGGCTGCTTCGAAAACGGGGCGGTTGGCTGTGACGAAAGCGTGTTCGCGGTAGGACCAGGCGATGCGTTCCGGTGCGGCGTCGCACGGTCGGTCGAGCCAGAACCGCACGTTGTCCAGCTGGCTTTGCAGGGCCGCGTCGATGAGCTGGGCGGTGTCGTCCAGGCCGTAGGCGTTCGCCAGGACGGCGACTTGGTGGGCTTGGCGTGCCGGGTCGGCGTGTTTGGAGGCGATGCACCAGGTCCAGGCGGCGTACCCCAGGTCCTCGAGCGGGTCGCCAGGTGCGGCCAGGTCGAAGTCGAACAGGGCCGTGGGCAGGCCGGCGGTGAAGACGAAGTTGGTGGGCGCCGGGTCGTGGTGGCAGACGACCGGTTGGTCGCCGGCCAGAGGCGAGTTGCGGGTCCCGTCGTGGAAGGCGCGCAGGATCGCGGCCGCCGCGGCGATTTGTTGGTCCTCCCATCGTTGATACCTGGTTGGTACGTCGCCCTCCAAGTACGTGAGGATGTCGCGGCCGCGCTCGTCCTGGCCGAGGTAGTCGGGCGTGAAGTCCTTGTCCGCAAGGAGTTCCAGGAGTTCGGCGATGAAGGACGAGCGGTCCGACGCGGGCCGGCGTACCGTGTCGCCGACCCGCACCACGCCGGGCGTCATCCGGCCGCCCGTGAGAGGTTGCTCGATCACTGCATCGTCGGACGGGCCTGGAGGAAGGTCCAGCGGTGCCCTTCGAGATCCTCGGCCTCGTAGCAGCGATACCCGTGCTGGTGGATCTCCGAGACGATCTTCGCGCCACTGTCCTGACTGTGCGCGAAGTGCGCGTCCAGGTCGTCGACGTACACCCAGATCCCGTGGTCCAGCTGCGCCGTGCGCTTCTCCGTCAGCTTGAACAGCAGGATCCCGCGGCTGCCGACCTGCAGCTCGATCCAGGCCGGATCCGTCCCCTCGGCCGGGATCCGGTCCCACGAGTCGAGGTCGAACACGCTGTGCAGCCAGCGCGCCGCGGCGGCCGGATCCTCGTAGTACAAGGCGATCGCGAGCCGGTCCAGCTCCCGCGGAACGCTCGGCGCGGTGTCCCGCCGGGCAACCCACGCGGGCAGCCAGGAGATGACGTTCGGCCAGAAGTAGAACGCCTTCTCGCCACCCTGGACCAGTGACTGTACGACGGTGACACGGCAGCCCTCGGCGCTCTCCGCGAAGTCGATCCGGGTCTCGGTGTCGTCGACCGAGCTGCGGTACGCGAACAGCGTGCCCGGCTCCCAGTCGGTGATCCGGCCCAGCTCGAGAACGTCGTCCGGCGGCGTGTAGACCTCGAGGATGCGGCCGCCGACGCCGGGCTCGATCCGCATCGCGGTGGCGCGGGCGGCGTCGAAGAAGTTGATCGGGCCGCGCAGCCACCACAGGTCGATCTCTTCGGTGAACACCTGGAACGCGGTCGCGGGGTCGACGGGGACCTCGACGGAGGCGGTCGCGGACGGTTCAGTCATCGGACTTCTCCTTCTGCTCGACGTGTCGTTTGAAGGCGCCCAACTGGTCGCGCCAGTGCGCCTGGACCTGGTCGAGCCAGGCCTGTACGGCGACGACGGGCTCAGGGTTGAGCCGGAACACGCGGACCCGCGCATCGTCCGGGACGCGCTCGTCGGCGACCAGGCCGGCGGCCAGCAGGAGCTTCAGATGCCGACTCATGGCCGGCGACGAGGTGCCGGTCGCGGCGGCCAACTGGCCGGCGCGCTGCGGCCCGTCGCCGAGCAGTTGCACCACATGCCGTCGCGTCGGATCAGCCAGTACCTCGAAGAACCGATCCACCTGATCTTGCGCCATACGGCAATAGTTCTACCATCTGTTAACTATTGTCAACTGCTGGAACCAAATGGCAGGCGACCTGGGTGTCGGTGGTGGTTGGCAGGATCGGCAGCGGGATCGTGGTGCAGGCGTCGACGCCGGTGCCGGCGGCGACCAGTTGGCAGCGTGGGTGGAAGCGGCAGCCGGTGGGGATGCGGGTGGGGTCGGGCGGTTCGCCGGTGAGGACGATGCGGGCCGGGGACTCCGGGAGGACCGACAGCAGGGCCTGGGTGTATGGGTGCTGCGGGTCGGTGAGGACGTCCTCGGTCGGGCCGGACTCGACGATCCGGCCGAGGTACATGACGGCGACCCGGTCGGCGATGTTCCAGGCCAGCCCGAGGTCGTGCGTGACGACCAGCGCGGACAGCCCGAGCTCGTCGCGCAGCTTCAGCAGCAGCGCCAGAATCTCACCCCGCACCGACGCGTCCAGCGACGCGACGGGCTCGTCCGCGATCAGCACCTTGGGCTCCAGCGCCAACGCCCCCGCAATCACCACCCGCTGCCGTTGCCCACCCGACAACTCATGCGGATACCGCTGAAAGAACCGCTCGGGAGGCCGCAACCCCGCCCGGGCGAGCGCCGAGGCCACGATGGATTCCTCGTCAGGCAAACCGTGGATGCGGGGGCCTTCGGCTACTGCTTCGTAGACGGTGTGGCGGGGGTTCAACGAGCCCATCGGATCCTGGAGGACGAGTTGGACCTGACGGCGGAAGGCTCTGAGGGCTCGGGTGGAGTAGTTCAGCGGCGTGCCGTCGTACGTGATGTGACCCTTGGCGGGGCGTTCGAGGCCGAGGAGGGTGCGGGCGAGGGTGGTCTTGCCGCAGCCGGACTCGCCGACCAGCGCGACGATCTCGCCCTCCCCGACGGACAGGTTCACGCCGTCGACGGCCCGCGCCCGGCGCCCGCCACGACCGGCGAACTCGACCTGCAGATCAGTTGCCTCGAGCAAGAGTCACTCCCCCACCAGGACACAGGCGGCCGCCCGGTCACCCGACACCAGCAGTTGTACGTCGGCAGTCGCGCACTCCTCGACCGCGACCGGGCAGCGCGGATGGAACGCACACCCGCCCGGCAACCGCTGCGGATCCGGCGGATCGCCGGCCAGCCCGCGTGGAGCCAGCCGCGACGCCGGGTCCCCGACCGTCGGGAAGGCGGCCGCCAGCGCCTGGCTGTACGGATGCCTGAACTCGCCGTCCGACGGACCGAGCTCGACCAGCCGCCCGGCGTACATCACCGCCAGCCTGTCGCAGACGTCCGCCAGCACCGACAGGTCGTGCGAGATCATCAGCAGCGAGATCCCGTGCTCGGCGATCAGCTGCCGGATCAGCGTCAGGACCTGCGCCTGCACCATCAGGTCGAGCGCGGTCGTCGGCTCGTCGGCGATGATCAGCTGCGGCGCACACGCCAGCGCCATCGCGATCATCACGCGCTGCCGTTGGCCGCCGCTCAGCTCGTGCGGATAACTGCGCGCCCGCCAGGCGGGCAGCCCGACCTGACCGAGCAGTTCCTTCACCCGCGCGTCGGCCGCGGCGCCGGAGGCCAGCTTGTGGACGAGCAGCGGCTCCGCGATCTGCTCGCCGATCCGGCGTACGGGGTTGAGGCCGTGCTGTGCGCCCTGGAACACGATCGACGCCGACGACCAGCGGACCGCGCGCAACCGGCCCCAGTTCATCGTCAGCACGTCCTCGCCGTCGAGCAGCACCCGCCCGCCGACGACGGCCGACCGCGGCAGCAGCCGGAGCAGCGCGAGCGCCACGGACGACTTGCCCGAGCCCGACTCCCCTGCCAGACCGACTGCCTCTCCGGCGGCGAGCTCCAGAGACACCCCACGCACCGCGGGGACCTCGCCGAATGCACCGCCAGATTCGGCACGCCCCGATCGCCCAGAACTGATCCGGTAGGTGACGGTGAGGTCTTCGAGGGTGAGCATCAGGCGGCTCCGGTGCGTAGGCGTGGGTTGAGCACTGTCTCCAGAGCTCTTCCACACAAGGTGAAAGCCATCACGACCGTGACGATGCACAGACCCGGCACGAGGATGTACCACCATGCGCCGGCGGTCGCCGCGCCCCAGTCGTACGAACCGCGCAGCATCGTCCCCCACGACGTCTTGTTCGCGCTGACGCCGAGGAACGCGAGCGTCGACTCGGTGACGATCGCGCTCGCGACCTCCAGCGTGGTGCTTGCCAGCAGCAACGGTGCGACGTTCGGCAGCACGTGCCGGGTCGCGATGTGCCAGTGCCCGGCGCCGAGCGCGAGTGACCTCTCGATGTACGGGCGGGCCTCGACGGCGAGCGTCTGCGCCCGGATCAGCCGGGCCGTCGACGGCCAGGAGGTGACGCCGATCGCCACGATGATCGTCGCGGTCGAACCACCGAGGATGGCCGCGAGCACCAGCGCCGTCACCAGCGACGGCAGCACCAGGAACCAGTCCGTCACGCGCAGGATCACCGCGCCGGCCCAGCCGCGGAAATGCCCGGCCGCGATCCCGAGCACGGTCCCGATCACCATGCTCAGCAGCGCCGCGAGGAACCCGATCAGCAGCGACGTCCGCGAACCCCACCAGATCATCAGCAGCACCGATCGCCCGGACTCGTCGGTGCCGAGCGGATGGTCCAGGCTCGGCGGCGCCAGCTTCGCGCCGGTCCCGCTGACCACGTTCGTCACGCCGGCGTCGATGAACAGCGGCGCGATCAGCGCCAGCACGACCGCGGCCCCGAGGACCACCAGCCCGGCAACCCCGGCACGGCGTTTCCGGAAGTCGTTCCAGAAGTGCCCGAAAGCCCGTTTCCGCCGTACCCACGCGACGCTGCTCATGCGGACCGCACCCTTGGGTCGAGGACGTGGTAGACCACGTCGGCCAGCGTGTTCATCACGATCACGGAGACGGTGATCAGCAGGAAAGTGCCCTGCATCAAGGTGAAGTCCGGCACCCGGATCGCCTCGTAGAACAGCTGCCCGAGCCCCGGCCAGCTGAAGATCGCCTCCACCGTCACCGCGCCGCCGACCACGAACCCGATCCGCAGGAACACCAGCGTCACGGTCGGCAACAGCGCGTTCGGAACGGCGTGTTTCCGGCGTACGTCGTCATCGCGCAACCCCTTGGCCCGCGCGGTGGTGATGTAGTCCTGGCCGACCTCGTCGATCACCGAGGACCGCATCACCAGCAGGTACTGCGCGTACACGACCGCGACGAGCGTGAGGCACGGCAACACCATGTGCTGGCCGACGTCCAGCACCCCGGCGAACCCGTCCGGCTTGTCCACGCTCGAACTGCCGCGGGTCGGGAAGATCCCCGGGATCGGGCCGATGCCGGCCGCGAACACCATCAGCAGCAACAGCCCGAGCCAGAACGTCGGCACCGACCACAGCACCAGGGATATCGCGGTCGAGATCTTGTCGAAACGGCTTCCCGGCTTCCAGCCGGCGCGGGCGCCCTGCCACAGGCCGAGGCTGACCGCGATGACGAGCGCCGTACCGGTGAGCAGCAGCGTCGACCCGATCCGCTCGCCGATCAGGTCGAGGACCGGGCGCTTGTACTCGTACGAAACGCCCAGGTCCAGCCGCAGTGTCTGCCCGATGAAGTGCAGGAACTGCTCCGGTACCGGCTTGTCCAGGCCGAGCCGTGCGCGTTCCAGGTCCAGCTGCTCGGGCGTCATGTTCCGGCCCTGCGCCAGCGCGCGCACCGGGTCGCCCGGCAGCAGCCGGAACAGGAAGAACGTCGCGACGATCACCATCGCGATACTGAGCAGCGCCCCGCCCGCCTTGGTCGCCGCGTACCGCAGCAGACCATGGCGGGCCGGGGACTGCTCCAGCTCCTCGACGGTCGCCGTCATTCGCGCTCGTCGGCCGCACCGCGGCGGCGGCGCGTCAGGAAGAAGCCGGCGGCGGCCAGTACGACGATCCCGCCCGCGATGCCCGCGATCAGCCCCGCGTTCGATCCGCCGTCGGACTTGGCGTCCGTCGACACCGCCTCCAGCGTGTAGAACGGCCAGTACCCGGAGCCGCCGTACAGCAGGCCCTTGTCCTCGGGGATCGGCGTGATGCTGGCGATCCGGTCCTTGCGGTAGCCCTCGAGGTCGTTCGGGTAGTACAGCGCGATCACCGGCGCGTCGACGTACAGCCGCTCCTCCATCTTCTTGATGATGCCGGCGCGTTTCGTCCGGTCGAGCTCCTTCTGCTGCTGGAGGTACAGGCTCTCGTACGTCGGGTCGCAGTAGAACGACTCGGTCCCGCCGCCCTCACCGGTCGCGGTCGGCCGCCGGCTGCAGAGGTGCGTGGCGAGCACCTCCTCCGGGTCCGGGTTCACCGACCAGCCGCTGATCGCGATGTCGAACAGCGCGGTCGTCCCGGTCTCCTCGGTGAACTTGCTGGAGTCCAGCCGCTTCGTGGTCAGCGTGATGCCGATGTCCTTGAACCAGCCGGTCAGGTACTCGGCGAGCTTGTCCTCGATCGGGGTGTCGGTGTGGATGCTGAACCGGAACTGCAGTTTCCGCGACCCGTCCGGCATCGTCCGGACCCCGTCCGGGCCCTTCTTGTAGCCGGCGTCGTCGAGGATCTTGTTCGCCTTCGCGGGGTCGAACGTGACCTTCTCGGCGCCGCTCGCTTCCCAGAAGAAGTCCTTGTACAGCGGCGGGATGATCGACCCGTCGGCCGGTTTCGCCAGCCCGCCCTGTACCTCGTCGACCAGCTTCTGCTTGTCGATCGCGTAGTGCAGCGCGGTCCGGACGCGCAGGTCCTTCAGCGCCGGATGCCCGTCGCCGATCGGCTTGTTGTCGCTGGTGGTCGCGCCGTGGTTGATCTGCAGGTACGCCGCCCGCCGGCCCTGGGTGTTCCACTGGACGATGTTGTCGTCGCCCTTCAGCGACTCGAAGTCCGGCGGGTTCAGCCGGCCGATCAGGTCGATGTCGCCCTTCTTCAGCCCGACGATCGACGCGGCCGGGTTGTCGTAGAAGATCACCTGCAGCTCGTCGATCTTCGGCCGGCCGCGCCAGTACGCCGGGTTCGCCTCGAGCCGGACGAACTGGTCCTTCTTGTGCTCGACCGCGACGTACGGCCCGCTGCCGACGGTCGGGTACACCTCGGCGTCGTACTTCGCGATGTCCTTGACCTTCTCCCACACGTGTTTCGGCATGATCGGCACCGGGTTGTCGAGCATCGACGCCTGCGGGGTCTTGAGCTTGATGGTCAGCTCCTGGCCGTTCGCGGTGACGCTGCGGAAGTTCTCCACGGCCGGCCCGTTCCCGGTCTTCGCGCCGTCGTCGGTCATCATCTTGTTGAACGTCCAGGCCGCGTCGTCCGCGGTGATCGGCTGCCCGTCCGACCACTTCGCCTGCCGGATCTTGAACGTCCAGGTGAGCCCGTCCGGCGACGTCGTCCAGGACTCCGCGAGGTCCGGGCTCGGCTGCAGCGTCTTCGAGTCCGGCACCGTCAGGAAGCCGTAGATCAGCCGCTGGATCGACCCGGTCACCAGCCGCACGGCCAGGAACGGGTTCATCGAGTCGACCGACTGAGTCACGCCGATCTTGATCACTTTCTTCTGCCCGGGCTCGGCCGCAACCGCCGTACCCGGTCCTACCGCCAGCAGACACAACGCCGCCAGCACCGCCAGCCACTTCCGCATTCGGGCCGCCCACCTTCCCCAGCCGGTGTTGGTGTTTGGGGAAGAACTCTCACCAGCAAGCGCTGTCCTGTCAACGAGATACCAATCTTTGTCACACGTAAGTAATCTTCTTTCCAGTTGACTACACGATCGTGTAGTAGTTTGCTGTTATGTGTAGGGAGAGGAGCTGGGATGGATCGGCGGGCTGAGGACCTGACCGCGCGGGCGCGGATCCGGGACGCGGCAATCAGGCTGTTCGGGGAACGCGGGATCGAGGGCGCGTCGATCCGGGACATCGCGACCGCGGCCGGGGTCTCGTCCGGACTGGTGCGGCACCACTTCGGCTCGAAGGAGTCGCTGCGCGAGGCGTGCGACGACTACGCGAAGGAGCGGATGCTCGAGGTCAGCGAGGAGCTGGCGACCAGCGCGGGTGTCGCTGCGCTCGATCCGGTGGCGATGCACCCGCGGATCTTCCCGCTGCAGCTGTACCTGGTTCGTTCGATGATGGACGGCTCCGAGACCGCGACCGCGTTGTTCCTCGGCGCGGTCGAAACGATCGAGGAGTGGTCCACGGCGTACGGGATCGAGCCGCACGACCGTCGGGCGTACTCGGCGGCGCTGGCCGCGATCAAGTTGAGCGTCTTCGTGTTCCGGGACCAGGTCTCGAAGGCGCTCGGGGAAGACATCACCACGCCGGCCGGGTACGCGCGGATCGGCCAGGGGCTGCTGGACGTGTTCAGCATCCCGATCATCACACCCGAACAAGTGGACAACATGCGGAAACAGGAGAAGTGATCATGCCGGCTGCGATCAGCACGGAAGGTCTGGTCAAGCGGTTCGGGCGGACCCACGCCCTGGACGGTCTCGATCTCACGGTGCGAACCGGTGAGGTGCACGGATTCCTCGGCCCGAACGGCGCGGGGAAGACCACCACCATTCGCATCCTGCTCGGAATGACCCGGGCCGACGGCGGTACGGCGACGGTCCTGGACGGCGATCCGTGGTCGGACGCGACCGCCCTGCACCGGCGGCTGGCGTACGTGCCGGGCGACGTGACGCTGTGGCCGAACCTGTCCGGCGGCGAGGCGATCGACCTGCTCGGCCGGATGCGCGGCGGGGTGGACAAGGCGCACAAGGCGGAGCTGCTCGAGCGGTTCGACCTGGATCCGCGGAAGAAGGCGCGCGCGTACTCGAAGGGCAACCGGCAGAAGGTCGCGCTGGTCGCCGCGTTCGCCTCGGACGTCGAGCTGCTGCTGCTCGACGAGCCGACCTCGGGCCTGGATCCGCTGATGGAGGAGGTGTTCCGCGAGGTCGTGCAGGAGCTGAGCGACCGCGAGGGCCGCACCGTCCTGCTGTCCAGCCACATCCTGTCCGAGGTCGAGGCGCTGTGCGACCGGGTGACGATCATCCGCGCCGGGCGCGCCGTCGAGAGCGGCACGCTCAACGAGCTGCGGCATCTCACCCGGACGTCGATCCAGGCGGAGCTGGTCGGGCCGATGGACGGTCTCGCGCAGCTCGACGGCGTCCACGATCTGCAGGTGGACGACGGGCGTGTCCGGTTCGACGTCGACACCGACGAGATCAACCCGGTACTGCGCCGGCTAACCGAGATCGGCGTACGGAGCCTGGTCAGTCAGCCGCCGTCGCTCGAGGAACTGTTCCTGCGGCTGTACGAACCCGAGGCCGTGAAATGACGTCGCTCGCGGGTACGGGCGGCCTGATCCGGCTGATCCTGCGGCGCGACCGGATCGTGCTGCCGCTGTGGATCGTGCTGCTGGTCGCGATCTCGGTCAGCTACGTGAAGCAGTACGGCGACCTGTTCCCGACGCCGGACGCACGGATCAAGTACGCGAGCAACGCGGGCTTCATCACCTTGTACGGCGAGCTTTCCGGGCCGTCGCTCGGCGAGTTCGTCACCTGGCGGCTCGGGTTCGTGCCGGTGATGGTCGGGCTGATCAGTCTGCTCACGATCATCCGGCACACCCGCGTCGAGGAGGAGACCGGGCGTCGCGAGTTGCTCGGGGCAACCGTTGTCGGGCGGCACGCGCAGCTCGCCGCCGCGCTGGCCGTGGTCCTCGGCGCGAACGTGGTCCTCGCCGTACTGCTCGCCCTCGGAATGCACAGCCAGAACCTGCCGCTCGCCGGATCGATTGCCATCGGCATCGAGTACGCCGCGACCGGGTGGCTGTTCGCGGGCGTCGGCGCGGTCGCGGCACAGCTGACCGCGAGCGCGGGAACGGCCCGTGGTATTGCGATCGGTGTGCTCGGGGCGGCTTATGTACTGCGGGCTGCGGGTGATACCAGTGCGCATACCGACGGTCCGCTCGCCTGGTTGTCGTACATCTCTCCGATCGGCTGGGCACAGCAGATTCATCCGTACGCCCAGAACCGTTGGTGGTTGGCGGTGGTGATCCTGGCCGTGACAGTTCTGCTGGTGATCGTTGCGGTCGGTCTCGCCGTACGGCGGGATGTCGGCGCGGGGCTGCTTCCGGATCGGCTCGGGCCGGCGGATGGGACGATCGGGTCGCCGCTTGGGCTGGCCTGGCGGTTGCATCGCGGGCTGCTCGTCGCGTGGACGACCGGATTCGCCTTGCTGGGCTTGCTGTTCGGCGGGGTCGCGAAGGGTGTCGGCGACATGATGCGCGACGATCCGACCATCCAGGAGATGTTCCGGCGGATGGGCGGCGCGGCCGGGCTGATCGACTCGTTCCTGGCCGGCGTGATGGTGCTCGTCGGCCTGATCGCGTCGGCGTACGCCGTCCAGGCGACGCTCCGGATGCGGGTCGAGGAGAGCAGCGGGCGGGTCGAGCCGCTGCTGGCGACCGCGACCAGCCGCTGGCAGTGGGCCGCCAGCCACCTCGTCTTCAGCCTGCTCGGCCCGGCGGTCGCGCTGCTCGCGGCGGGCGTCATGCAGGGACTGGCGTACGGGCTCGCGATCGGCGACGTCGGCGGGCAACTGCCGCGGATGATCGGTGCCGCACTGGTCCAGTTGCCGGCGGTGTGGGTGCTGGCCGCGATCACGATCGCGATCTTCGGGTTCTTCCCGCAGGCGTCGATGGCGTCCTGGGCCGGCCCGGCGGTGTGCATCCTGATCGGGCTGGTCAGCGCCGGTGTCGCCACGTCGCAGTGGATCCGCGACATCTCGCCGTTCAGCCACCTCCCGTCGCTCCCGGGCGGATCGGTCTCGGCGGGCCCACTCGTCGTACTGCTGGCAATCGCGCTGGTGGTCGGCCTCGCGGGCCTGGTCGGTCTGCGCCGACGCGACCTACCTGCCTGACCTTGTCGAGAACGCCCGGCCGACTCCGACGTACCGGACATGAAGCGAGCTATCCACGACAGCACAGCCCTCCCGCCGGTCGTCGACCGTACGACGTTCACCGCCCAACTCGACGAGCTACGCGTTCGCGAGAAGGCGCACACGCGGGAGGCCGACGCGATCGCCGCGCAGCGCCGGCGGCTGCCGATGGTCGAGGTCGACGCGAACGTGACGGTCACCGGTCCGGACGGGCCGGTGACCCTCCTCGACGCGTTCGACGGCCGCAAGCAACTGCTGGCGTATTACTACATGTGGCACACCGGCCACCCGGCCGCCGAACAGTGCCAGGGCTGCACCTGGTGCGCCGGCCAGGTCCAGGAGATCTCGTACCTGCAGTCCCGCGACATCACGTTCGCCGTCTTCTGCCAAGGCCCGTACGCCGAGAGCCGCACGTACTACGACTTCATGGGCTGGAACATGCCCTGGTACTCCGCCCTCGGCTCCCTGGAGCAACTACTCGCCGGCCGCACCATCGGACAGATGTACCTGATCGCCTACGTCCGCCAGGGCGATCGCGTCTACGAGACGTACTGGACGACGATGCGCGGCGTCGAGGTGATGGACAACAACTACCATCTGATGGACCTCACCGTGTACGGCCGCCAGGAACCGTACGAAGACTCGCCGGCCGGCTGGCCGCAGCACTGGGCCGCTGAAGAGCCCAAACTCCCCAAGGTGATCGACGGCCGCCCGATCGCGCAATGGTCCCGGATCGCCGCCGGCCGGTCGGACGACCTGACCTGATTCAGGCGGAGACCGGGGCGGTGGCTTCGCGGTCGGACTCGTCGATATCGCCGTACTCGCCCTGCCGGTAGGCGTGGCGGCCGAACGTCCAGACGTACACGAAGAACGCCAACTCGACGACGATGCCGATCGTGACGCGGACCGCGGCGGGGAGGAACGGCGTGACGAAGGCCTCGATCAGGCCGGTTACCAGGAGGACGGCGGCGAGGCCGATCGCCATGCCCACAGTGGCGCGGCCGGTCTGGGCGACGGACTGCATGCGGGTGCGGGGACCAGGGACGATCCAGGACCAGCCGAGGCGTAGGCCGGCTGCTGTCGCGATGAAGACCGCGGTCAGCTCCAGCAGGCCGTGCGGCGTGATCAGGCTGAAGAACAGACCGCCCTTGTCGTTGGCGATCATCAGCCCGGCGCTCAGGCCGAGGTTCATCGCGTTGTCCCAGAGGATGAACACAGACGGCACCAGCAGGATGCCTAGGGCCAGTACGGCGGCGCTGATGGTCGCGTTGTTGATCCACACGCGTAAGGCGAAGTCCTGCGCCGGGTTGTCCGAGTAGTACGACTCGAAGTCGTGGTTGACGAGCTGTTTGACCTCTTCCGGCGTGGCGATCGAGCTGACCACTTCCGGATGCGCCAGCACCCGCCAGGCCGTCCAGGCCGCTACGAGGTAGAAGAGCAGGCCGATGGTGATCCACCAGCGTCTGGACGCGTACAGCGCTGCCGGGAAGCTCACGAGGAAGTACTTCGAGATGTCCCGCCAGACGGGAGCCTGTGCTCCGGTCACCGCGCCACGGGCGTCTGCGATGAGCCCGGACAGCCGACCGATCGACACAGGGTCCGCACCGGCTGCTCTGAGCGCGGCCAGGTGCGTGCCCACGCGTTGGTAGAGCACTACGAGCTCCTCGGCCTCAGCACCGGTCAGACGGCGCTGGCGACGGGTCAGGCGCGCGAGTCGGTCCCACTGCGGCTGGTGCACCGACACAAACGCTTCTACGTCCACAGCCACCTCCTCCACCCGTCTGATGGCAGACTAACCGGACCGAGTGTCTATGCAGGAGGGGGGCGACGTACGTGTCTCAGCTGGTCACCGGTGAAGCAGTCGTCCTCCAGGTGCGGATCGCCCGGATGCCGACGCGGGCGCTGGCGTGCGCGATCGACGTGCTGCTGCAGGTCATCGTGCTCGTCGTACTGGTCGGGCTGCTGGCCGGGTTCCTGTTCGGTACGCGGACCAGTGAGGCCCTGGCGGTCGCGCTGATCTTCATCACCGTGCTGCTCGTGCTGATCGGCTACCGGGTCGTGATGGAGACACTGACCCGCGGCCGGACGATCGGGAAGATGGTGCTCGGGCTGAAGGTGGTCCGCGACGACGGCAGCTCGATCCGCTTCCGGCATGCGCTGGTACGGACGCTGATGTGGCTGTTCGTGGACTTCGCGCCGTGGTTCGCGGCGAGCCCCGGGATCGTCGCGAGCCTGATGAACAAGCAGGGCAAGCGGATCGGGGACATGGTCGCCGGTACGGTCGTCATCCGCGAACGGCACCAGCCGATGGCGTCACCGCCGCTGTTCGTACCGGGACCGCTGGTGCAATGGGCGCAGTCGCTGGAGTTGTCGCGGCTGTCCGACGACCTGGCGAACACGGCCCGCGACTACCTGGCGCGGTACACCGAGCTCCTCCCGGGCCCGCAGTACGCCCTCGGCGAGGCCCTGGCTGCCCGTGTCGCCGCGGCCACCGCGCCGCAGCCCCCACACCCGATCATCGCCCCCGCGTACCTGTCCGCGGTCCTGGCCGAACGCCGCCGCCGCGAACTCCACCGCCTCTCCACCCAACGCACCGGCCCCTTCACGACGTACGCCGTCCCGCCAGGGCCGTTCGCGCCCCCGAACCCGTACGGTCTGATGCCGCCGCCGGCTCCGCCTGGGCTGTTCGCGCCGCCCGCTCCCCCCGCACACTCCCGGCCCGCCGCGGTGAACGCGCAAGGCTGGGCCGCACCGGGCAGCAACGAAAGCTGAAACACCCCCGCACCAAACAAGGCACGGGGGTGTTTCAGGATCTCAGTAGCGGTAGGCCTCCGCCTTGTACGGGCCCTCGATCGGTACGCCGAGGTAGGCGGACTGCTCCTTCGTCAGCTCGGTCAGCTTCACGCCGAGCGCGTCGAGGTGCAGCCGGGCGACCATCTCGTCGAGGTGCTTCGGCAGCACGTACACCTCGGTCGGGTAGTCGGCCGTCTTCACGAACAGCTCGATCTGCGCCAGCACCTGGTTGGTGAACGAGTTCGACATCACGAACGACGGGTGCCCGGTCGCGTTGCCCAGGTTCAGCAGCCGCCCCTCGGACAGCACGATGATCGTGTGGCCGTCGGCGAACCGGAACTCGTCGACCTGCGGCTTGATGTTGACCCGCTCGATCCCCGGCACCTTGTACAGCCCGGCCATGTCGATCTCGTTGTCGAAGTGGCCGATGTTGCCGACGATCGCCTGGTGCTTCATCGCGGCCATGTGGTCGGCGGTGATCACGTCCTTGTTGCCGGTCGTGGTGACGAAGATGTCGGCGATCCCGACCACGTCGTCCACGGTCGACACCTGGTACCCGTCCATCGCGGCCTGCAGCGCGCAGATCGGGTCGATCTCGGTGACGATCACCCGGGCGCCCTGGCCGCGGAGCGACTCGGCGCAGCCCTTGCCGACGTCGCCGTACCCGCAGACGACCGCGACCTTGCCGCCGATCAGCACGTCGGTGGCGCGGTTGATGCCGTCGATCAGCGAGTGCCGGCAGCCGTACTTGTTGTCGAACTTCGACTTGGTGACCGAGTCGTTGACGTTGATCGCCGGGAACAGCAGCGCGCCGGCCTTGTGCATCTCGTACAGCCGGTGCACGCCGGTGGTGGTCTCCTCGGTGACACCCTTGATGCCCTGGCCGATGGTGGTCCACTTGTTCGGGGACTCGGCGAGCGTGCGGGTGAGCAGCTTCAGGACGACGCCGTACTCCTCGGAGTCAGCGGTCGCCGGGTCCGGTACGGCGCCCGCCTTCTCGAACTCGGTGCCCTTGTGCACGAGCATCGTGGCGTCGCCGCCGTCGTCGAGGATCATGTTCGGGCCTTCACCGCCCGGCCAGGTCAGTGCCTGCTCGGTGCACCACCAGTACTCCTCCAGCGTCTCGCCCTTCCAGGCGAAGACCGGGACACCGGCCGGGGCGTCGGCCGAACCGCTGCCGACGACGACCGCGGCGGCCGCGTGGTCCTGGGTGGAGAAGATGTTGCACGAGACCCAGCGCACCTCGGCGCCGAGCGCGGTCAGCGTCTCGATCAGTACGGCGGTCTGGATCGTCATGTGCAGCGAGCCCATGATCCGCGCGCCGGCCAGCGGCTTGCTGTCGCCGTACTGCTTGCGCATCGCCATCAGGCCGGGCATCTCGTGCTCGGCCAGCCGGATCTCCTTGCGCCCGAACTCGGCGAGCCCGAGGTCCGCCACCTTGTAGTCGAAGGTCATGCCGCTCCCCTGAAGCTGTGGTTGATACCTGCCCGAGCCTAGAGGGCCGAGGCACGCGGTTTGATCGCTCGCAGCGCGTTTTTGACACCGAAATGTCAGGATTGATGCTATGCGCATCACCGAGGCCGCTCGCCAGCTGGGTACCACTCCGCGCATGCTGCGCTACCGGGAGGCCCTCGGGCTGCTCCCGCGCTCGCGATCCGAGCACACCGCGCAGCGCCAGTACGACGACCGCGACCTGGCCGCCGTACAACTCGCGCTCGATCTCGAACGCCGGTACGACGTGACGCCGGCGGCGCTCGCGTTCGCGCTGAGAGCGCTCGCCGAACCGTCCGTGGCCGCGGACATCCGCAACCTCGGCTACCGCACCGGCCGGCTCAGCGCCGCACCCACCCAGGCCGAGATCGACCGCGAACGCGCGCTCCGGTGGCTCGGTCGCAGTGGTGTGCTGCCGCCGAAGCCCCGCTAGTGCGAAGGTGCTTCCGGTACGGCGGGGCGGGGGTCGGTGACGTGGTTCTCGACGTACACGTCGGGTTCCAGGTAGATGTGCACCGCCATCGGCTCGGCGGCCCGGACGGCGCGTTCGGCGGCGTCGATGGTCGCCGCGACGACGGCCGCGTCGGTGGTCGGCTCGACGCCGACCTTGGCGGCGACCAGCACCTCCTCCGGGCCGAGGTGCAGCGTCTTGATGTGGATCAGCCGCTGCACGCCGGCGGTGCTCTGGATCGCGTCGACGATCCGCTGCTGGGCCTCGCGGGTCGCGGACTCGCCGAGCAGCAGCGACTTCATCTCGACCGCGAGGAAGATCGCCACGCAGACCAGCAGCGCGCCGATCGCCATCGAGCCCAGGCCGTCGAACACACCGTTGCCGGTGGCAAGCGTCAGGATGACGCCGAGCAGCGCCAGCACCAGGCCGGTGAGCGCGGCGAAGTCCTCGAGCAGGATCACCGGCAGCTCCGGCGCCCGCGCGTTCCGGATGAACCGGACCCACGGCACCTTCCCGCGCAGCTTGTTCGACTCGCTCACCGCGGTCCGGAACGACAGCCCTTCCATCACGATGCCGAGCACCAGCACGACCACCGGGACCCACTGCCAGCTGTCGATCCCGTGCGGATCGTGGACCTTGTGGTACCCCTCGTACAGCGCGAACAGGCCGCCGACGCTGAACAGCACGATCGACACCACGAACGAGTAGACGTAGCGCTCCCGGCCGAAGCCGAACTGGTGCAGCTCGTCCGCGGCCCGCTTGGCCCGCTTGCTGCCGAGCAGTAGCAGGCCCTGGTTGCCGGAGTCGGCCAGTGAGTGGATCGCTTCGGCGAGCATCGAGGCCGACTGGGTCAGCGCCCAGGCGGCGAACTTCGTCACCGCGATGCCGAGGTTGGCCGCCAGAGCCGCGACAACGGCCTTGTTCCCGCCACCAGCCATGGTTGTTCAGGTCCTCCGTGAATCAGGATGCGGACACGACGAACGCCGTGCCGGAACCACGCAGGGTACAGGGTCCTTCGGGTCCGGAAAGGAACGCGGACTGACCCGCGGACAACGTCACAGCGGATTCTTTGCCGGCAGCATCGACGGTGCCGTCCACACAGCAGACGATCCGCGGCCCGGCCCCGTCGACCGTGCGCTCGTCGCCGGTGACCTCGACGCGGCGAACCGCGAAGTACGGGCAGCCGGTCTCGTACACACCGTCGGCCGTCGCGGTCAGCACCGGGTCGGCCAGCGGCTCGAAGTCCACCACCGAGACCAGCTCCGGTACGTCGATGTGCTTGGGCGTGAGGCCGCCGCGCAGCACGTTGTCGGAGTTCGCCATCACCTCGAACCCGAGGCCGTTCAGGTACGCGTGCACGTTGCCGGCCGGCAGGTACACCGCGTCGAACCGCCGCAGCCGCACGCGGTTCAGCAACAGGGCCGCGAGTACGCCGGGGTCGTCCGGGAAGTCCGCGCACAACCTGGCGAGCGTCTCCCGCTCCAGGGCAAAGTCGCCCGGTCGTGCGACAGCCGCACCGAGCGCCGTGACCAGCGGACGGATCGCGTCCCGGTCCCGGCTCATGAAATCGGTGAACGCCTCCCGCAGCTTGCCGTTCCGCAGCAGCTCCGTGAGGTCTTCGAACCCGTCCGGCTTGAGTGTGTCCAGCAGCGCGACGGTCCGCTCCAGCGGCCGGAAACCGACCAGTGCGTCGAAGGGTTCGAGCGCGATCAGGATCTCCGGCTTCGGCCAGGCGTCCTTGTAGTTCCGGTCGGAGGCGTCCCGCGGGATCCCCGCCGCCTCGTCCCGCTGGTACCCGTCGATCGCCTGTTCCCGCGAGGGATGCGCCTGGATCGACAGCGGCCGCGCGGCCGCGAGCAGCTTCGCCAGGAACGGGAACCGGCCGTCGAACCGCTCGGCCGTCTCCTGGCCCAGGACCGCCGCCGGGTCGAACGACACCGCGTCGTACAACGTGTCTCCGGACGGCAGCACGGACGGGGCCGACTCGTGCGCGCCCATCCACAGCTCCGCCTGCGGCTGGCCGGTCGGCGCGACGCCGAGCAGCTTCGGCAGCGCGGTCGGCGAACCCCACGCGTAGTCGCGGATCGTGTTCTGCAGCAGGACTACCACGCCGGGTCCTCCGAGGGGATTCCCGGCTCGGCCGGGTCGGCGTCGGTCGCCGTACCGTAGCGGCCCAGGCCGAGACCGAGGTACGCCGCGGCGTACCGGCCGTGCTGGGTGAGTGCGGCGTACCGGGCGATGTCCGTACCGGCTGCCTGCGTCACGGTGTGCACGCGGACGTCGTGCGCTTGTGCCTTCTCCTCCAACTTGCGGCGCTGCTCTGCGACGCCGCCGTCCTCCGTGCCGTCGTCCAGCACGACCAGGGCGGGCCGTAGCTCCTCCGCCGTGTCGAACGGGTCAGCGAAGAGGTCCCGCGGCGGCTGGTTCAGTACGGGGAGCAGGTGCCCCGCGTCAGCAGCCAGGGCCGGCCTGCCGCTCGCCAGGCGCAGTGCTTCGACCACACGACGCGCAGCCCGCGCAGCCAGGACAGAACCGCCCCAGACCAGCGGCAGGGCGTCAGCCAGCACCAGGGCCAGATCCTTGGCCGGGTTGGACGCCACGTCCTTGTTGGGCGAGCACTCGATCGCCACGTCGTCCAGCATCGACGCAACGGCCTTGTGGTCGACCTCCGGACCCAGCTCCAGCTGGTGCAGCGCCTGCAGTACGGCGACCGCCGACGCCAACTGGTCGTCCGACTGCGACGGCAGCCGGATCGCGTGCCGCAGCCCCGCGGACGCGATCGCCACCGGCGAGTCCTCGGGCGCGGCGACCATCAGCCCGCAACCACGGCGTACGGCTTCACCGGCCGCCGAGATCGCGTCCGGGTCCTCGGTCGCACCGCCCAGTACGACGACCAGGTCCAGCGGACCGGCCCAACCGGGCAGCCCTGGGCCGGGCCAAGCGAGGAACGGGACCGGGCAGACCGGCTCCAGTACGGCGCGGACCAGGCGGGCGTCCCGGCCGGCCGCGACCACCGCGCGCGGACGAAAGCCGTCCGACGTCAGATTGGACAGCACGTCCTCGGACGCTTCCAGCTCGGCGCGGACCCGGGCCCCGGCCATCGCCAGCCGGCGCAGCAGATGATCCGCCGCCTCGAGTGCGGCCGGATCGTCCAGCCGTGTGTCGTCGAAAACACTCATCAGCTGCTCGCGGACTCCGTGCGGGTGTCCCGCGCCTCGTCGATCAGCAGCACCGGGATGTCGTCACGCACCGGGTACGCCAGCGCGCAGGCCGCGTTGGTGCAGATCAGCTCGTTCGCCTCGTCGTCCACCCGGAACTCCGAGCGGCACTTCGGGCAGACCAGGATGCTCAGCAGGTCCGGGTCCAGATTGACTGCCATTCAGTTCTCCCTCGAACCTGTGATCAGGGCCAGTACTTCGTCGCGGACACGTTCCATCTCGGACCGGTCCGCGGCCTCGACGTTCAGCCGCAGCAACGGCTCCGTGTTCGACGCACGGACGTTGAACCACCACTGTCCCGCCGACACCGTCAACCCGTCCAGGTGGTCGACGGTCACGCCGTCGACGCCAGAATACGTATCCTCGATCGCCGCGACCGTCTCCGCCGCGTCCGCGACCTTGTTGTTGATCTCGCCGGAGGCGACGTACCGCTCGTACTCCGCGAACAGCTCGCTGGCGGGCAGGTCCTGCTCACCGAGTGCGGCGAGGACGTGCAGGGCCGCCAGCATGCCGGTGTCGGCGCGCCAGAAGTCGCGGAAGTAGTAGTGCGCGGAGTGTTCGCCGCCGAACACCGCGTCGGTCTCGGCCATCTTCTGCTTGATGTTCGAATGCCCGACCCGGGTACGGACCGGGACGCCGCCATGCTCGGCGATCAGCTCCGGGACCGCCTTCGAGGTGATCAGGTTGTGCAGGATGGTCGCGCCGGGCTGCTTGGCGAGCTCCCGGACCGCGACCGCGGCGGTGATCGCACTCGGCGAGATCGGGTCGCCCTGCTCGTCCACCACGAAGCAGCGGTCCGCGTCGCCGTCGAACGCGAGGCCGAGGTCGGCGCCGGTCTCCCGGACCTTGGCCTGCAGGTCGACCAGGTTCTTCGGGTCCAGCGGGTTCGCCTCGTGGTTCGGGAAGTTGCCGTCGAGCTCGAAGTACATCGGGACGATCGTGACCGGGCCGTCGGCGAAGACCGCCGGGACGGTGTGGCCGCCCATGCCGTTGCCGGCGTCGACGACCACGGTCAGCGGGCGGATGCCGCTCAGATCGACCAGGTCGTGCAGGTGGTCGGCGTACGCGGTCAGCAGGTCCTTGTGCGTGACGTGCCCCGGGGTCGCGCCGGGCGCCGGGTGCTCGGTGAGGGCCTTCGCGACCAGGTCGGCGATGTCCCGCAGCCCCGAGTCGCTGCCCACCGGGGCGGCGCCTGCGCGGCACAGCTTGATGCCGTTGTACCGCGCCGGGTTGTGGCTCGCGGTGAACATCGCGCCGGGCAGGTCGAGCCGCCCGGACGCGAAGTACAGCTGGTCGGTGGACGCGAGACCGATGTCGATCACGTCCGCCCCGGTCGACGTCACCCCGTCCGCGAACGCCGCCGCCAACGCCGGGCTCGACGGCCGCATGTCGTACCCGATCACCACGGCCCCGGGCCCCGCGAGCACATCCAGCACCTCGACGAACGCCACCCCCGCAGCCCGAGCCACCGACTCGTCGAGCTGCTCGGGCACAACCCCCCGCACGTCATAAGCCTTGAAGATCCCCGCAACATCAACCATGCCCGGACCCTATCCGGTCCCCCATCTCACCCGCCCCCCAGCCGCACAGTCAGTGCCCGAACCGGGTTGTAGATGGCGACCACCTTCCGCCCACCCTCCACGCCGTACCGCCGCGCCATCCGTTCGGCCTCCGCCTGGTCCGGCAGCTGAGTGATCAGGTCGAGGTAGCACAGCCGCGAGTCCGGGTTGATCCAGGCGCCGAACTGGATCTCGTCCGTGAACAGCGCGCGGTGGTCGGCGACGAAGCCGCGGATCGCGGCCGCGAGGCCGTCCAGCGGGACGATCCTGGTGAGTCCGGGGTACCGCGGGAAGTACCAGCTGTCCCGGGGTGGGGTGATCGTCCGCCGGGTGATGTCGGCGGTGACGCCGCCGCTGGAGAGGGTGACTGCAGCCAGCCCGGAGGGGGTGACGGCGGCCGGCCTGGTGGGGGCCGGCCGCTCGTCGGGCATCGGTTACTCGAACCAGCCGGGGGTGGCGCGGTGGTGGACGGTGGGGAGTTGGCGGGGGCTGGTGGGGGCGGCCCACTGGGTGGCGTTGGCGAGGATCTGCTGGACCTCGGGCTGGTGGTACGTCGGGTACTCCTGGTCGCCGGGGCGGAAGTAGAAGACCCGGCCCTGGCCGCGGCGGTAGCAGCAGCCGGAGCGGAACACCTCGCCGCCGGAGAACGAGCTGACGAAGACCAGCTCGTCCGGCTGCGGGATGTCGAACAGCTCGCCGTACATCTCCTCGCGCTCGATCACCAGCGGGTGCGGCACACCCTTCGCGATCGGGTGCCCGGCGGCGACCGTCCAGATCAGCTCACGGTCGTTCTCCGCCCGCCAGTCCAGCGAGCACGTCGTACCCATCAGCTTGATGAAGATCTTCGAGAAGTGCGCCGAGTGCAGCGCGATCAGGCCCATCCCGGACAGCACGTGCCGCTGGACCCGGTCCACGATCGCGTCGTCGACGTCGCCGTGCGCCGCGTGACCCCACCAGGTGAGTACGTCGGTGTCGGCGAGCACCTCCTCGGTCAGACCGTGCTCCGGATCCTGCAGCGTGGCCGTGCGTACGACGACCTCGGCACCCAGCCGTTCGCGCAGCGCCGCCGCGATCGTCCCGTGCATGGTGTCCGGGTAGATCTTCCGGACGGTCTCGTCGCGGCCCTCGTGGACGTTCTCGCCCCACACCGTGACGCGGATCGGATCAGTCATGAAGCACAACCTCTCGTCCCGCCTTCGCCGAGGCGTAGCAGGCGTCGATGATCTCGGTCCGGAGCAGCGCCTCGGACCCGTTCTGGCCTTCCCACTCACCGCTGCGCACGATCCGGACGAACTCCCGCACCACCGCACGGTGCCCGAGCCCGGCCCCGGTCGCCGGCTTCACCTCGGCCGGGATGCCCGCGACGTCGGTGAAGATCCGCAGCGTGTCCTCGGTGGTGTAGTTCTTCACCTCGATCTTCGCGCCGCCCTCGGTACCGAACAGCTCGATCCCGAAGTTGTCGCCGGGCGCCCGGTACGTCGCCCAGCTGGTCTCCAGCTGCAGCGCGCCGCCGCCCTTCAGCCGCAGGTACGCCGTGGCCAGGTCCTCGACCTCGAACTTGGACCCGAGCGTGTCGACGGTCGGGCGGTCCGGCGTACTCGCGCTGCCCTTCCCACGCGGCCCGAGCTCCGCGAACGTGTCCGCGGACACCGTGGTGATCTCGGGCTCGCCGAGCAGGTGCAGCGCCATGTCGAGGATGTGGACGCCGAGGTCGATCAGCGGCCCGCCGCCGGACAGCTCCCGGTTCGTGAACCAGCCGCCCATGCCGGGGATGCCGTTGCGGCGCATCCAGTGCGCCTTCGCGTAGTAGATCCGGCCCAGCTGACCCTCGTCGATCTGGTGCTTGAGCGCCGCCACGTCACCGCGCTCGCGGTGGTTGAACACCACCTTCAGCACCCGGCCGGCCTGCTTCGAGGCCTCGACCATCGCGGTGCCTTCGGCCACCGTCCGTGCCAGCGGCTTCTCGGACAGCACGTGCAGGCCCTTGCCGAGCGCGGCCAGCGCGATCGGGGCGTGCAACTGCGTCGGCGTACCGATGCTGACCGCCTCCAGGCCCGGCGTGTCCAGCAGGTCTTCCCACTTCTCGTACAGATGCGGTACGCCGTGTTTCTCGCCGAGGCTGGTCAGCGTGTCCTTCTCCAGGCCCGCCAGCGCAATCACCTCGACGTCCGGCAACTCGGAGAACGCCTCCAGCGCGGTCCGCCCGGCGAAACCCAGTCCGACGACCCCGACCCGCAGTTTTTGATCGTTCACACCCACGATCCTCTCCCGATGACAACGAAGGACACAACTGCTTCCCACACTACGGAACAGGTTTCAACACCGGTCAACCCGCTTGTTCTAACGGACAGGTAACGGGCTCAGTCGCCGTCGGGGTCGAAGTCCGGGTCGATCTGCTCGGGGGACAGCGCCAGTACGTCGGCCAGCTCCAGCACCAGGGCCGAGCGGACCAGCCAGGACAGGCTGCTGCCGGACCGCTCGGCGCGGAGTTCGATCGGGCGCCGGAACACCACGATCCGGTACGGCTCGTGCGACGTACCGCCGGTGGCGTGGGTGAGCGGGATCTCGGTGGCGTCGAGCTCCAGGTTCGGGACGTCCTCGATCGCGAACTCGACCCGGGCGATCACCTGCGGCAGCCGCTTCTCCAGCCGGGTCACCTCGATCGCGACCACCTCGTCGAACTGCGCGGCGGCGGACCGCTGCAGCGGCAGGCCACGCGGCGCGAACTTGCTCGGCCGGCTGATCGGGCCGAGCATTCCGCGGCCGTGGCGGTCGATGTGCCTGCGATGACGGCGAGCCTCGGTCACGCGCTCAGCCTAGTGGGCGTAATGTCTGGTCGTGAGCATCGCCAGGATCTGTTCGCGCGCCGGATGTCAGAAGCCGGCCGTGTCGACGCTCACCTATGTGTACGCCGACTCGACCTGTGTCCTCGGTCCGCTGGCGACGTACGCCGAGCCGCACTGCTACGACCTCTGCGCCGACCACGCCGACCGCCTCACCGCGCCGAACGGGTGGGAGGTCATCCGGCTCGCTCCGGACCCGGCCGCCGCCGGCCCGTCGTCGGACGACCTCGAGGCTCTGGCGAACGCGGTCCGCGAGGCCGCCCGTCCGCTCCCGCCACGCGGCGAACCCCGCGCCGGCACCCCAGGCGCCCCGGTAGAAGTCGCCCGCCGCGGCCACCTCCGCATGCTCCAGGACCCCGGCGCCAACACCACCGAAGGCTGACCGCCCCGGGCGGCTAACGCAGCGCGGCGCTCACATCGGGCTGTGCGCCGAGTTGGGCGCGGAACACCAGCGACGTCGACAGCGGCCAGGCGGCCACCTGCGGTACGTCGTCCTTCGCAGGCTTCGCGGCCGGCATCAACGTCACGCCCGCGACCACGGTCCCCCGGGTCTGCTGCACCATCAGGTACGTCGGCCGCGGCTGCGCCGGGATCGGGATCGGCATGGTCGCCCCGTTCAGCACGTCGAGCGCCCGCGTGACCAGCACCCGGCCGGCCGCGTCCCGCAGCTCGAACTTCACGCTCCCGGTCTTCCCCGGCGCGGTCACCTGCAGCACGACCGGCTGCTTGTGCGCCGGCAGCACCAGGTACGCCGGACCGGTCAGCGCCTCCGCCGACCCGATCGAGGAGAACTCGGTCTGACTCGCGTCGGTGGCCCGCATCGCCGCGGTCACCGGCTGGTCGGAGGTGATCGTGATCGCGCTCGCGTCGCCGTTCAGCACCTTGTCGAGCGAGATCGACCGGACCGAACCGGCCGGCACCGAGACGGTCTCCAGACCGGCCGGCTTGAACGGGCCGTTCGGGCCGTTGATCGTCAGGCCGGCGGTCGCCTGCAGGTCGCTCGGGTTCGCGATCGAGAGGATCCGGCCGCCACCACCGGGCGCGACCGCGGGCACGAACACCATGGTCGCGGGCGCGGCCGACGTGTTCAGCCAGTCGACGCCGACCGGCGTGTTCCCCGCCGACGCGTTCGACCGGACCGCGGCGGCGACCCGGCCGCCGGTCGACTCGACGTGCAGGGCGACGTCCCGGAGGTTCGCCGCGACCTGCCGGAGGTAGAGCTGCGCCGTACCGTGCGCGGGCACCACGATGCCGCGGGCCGCGGGCAGGTCGGCGGCGCCGGCCCGGGAGTACACGCTGACGTTCACCTCGGCGTTGATGCTGTCCAGGTTCGTCAGCACCAGCACGTCGCGGCGATCGCTCGCCCCGGACGCGCCGACGAACCAGAAGTCCGAGCCGGGCAGCTGGCACGGCACGCTCGCCATACCGCGGTTGACCTCGCCGTCCGGCGCGGTCGTCGTACTCGTACCGACCGTCCCGGCGGCCAGTGGTCCGGTGCCCTTGATCGACAGCGTCAGCGGGCTGACCGTGACCGGGCTCGAGCCGATGGTGCCGCGCTTGAGCAGCGAGCCGACCGGGTTGGAGGTGGCCGGCAGCGGCGCGATCGACAGCGGCTCGGCCGCCCCCGGCGCGGTCGCCGTACCCTCGGGCAGCGTCGGGGAGACCGCGTTCACGACGCTGGTCATCTTGCCGCCGGCCGGCAGCGCCGGGCAGGCGAGCGCCGTACGGTTCACGACGGACCGCGCGGGCTCCGCCGCGGCCGCCTCCACGCGGGTGTCGGCCTTCCCCGGATGCGTGACGACTCCGAGCCCGGCCAGGACGGCCATGGCGGCGACGACGGCCGCGATCCGGAGGCGCGGGTCGGACAGCAACCGGCTCACCGGGGGTCCCTCCTCGCGTGCGTGCCTTGCGGTACGGCGACGGTCCGGCGGACCGTCGGCAAGCAGAAGATCAGCGCGATGATCCAGCCGATCAGCCCGAGGATGCGCCACAGCGAATGCGTCTGGTCGACGATCGGCGTCTTGCCCTCGATCTTCGAGCGGTCCACCAGCCAGGACGCGTCGCCGTCGTTCGCGCTGGCCCGGGTCAGACCGGGCAGCGAGTCGAGCGTCGACTGCAGGGTCGGGTCCACCGGACCGGGCAGGTACACGTAATCGACCGCGAGGCCGGCCAGCTGACGGCCTTCCTCACCGCTACCGCCGCCGCCGAGGGTCGCGAGTACGTCGGTGATCGGCTTGGTCTGCGCCGGGGTCGGCGCCGCCTCGAGCGCGCCCATCCGCGGGCCGCCGTTCTTGACCAGCGAGTACCGCATCTGGCCGCCGGGCGCCTTGCGCACCACCAGGATCGACTGGTTGTCCGGCGGCGCCTGCGAATCCGCCAGGTACGCCGGGAGGTCCTGGGCCGGGCCGCGCCACAGTGGGCCGTCCGCGCCGCGCACCATCCAGAAGCCCGCGGTGACGATCGTCGTCACCAGCGCGAGCCCGAGCACGCCCCGGACGATCAGCTCCCGCGACTTCCCGACCGAGTCCCAGGCGACCGTGACCGAGACGATCCAGCCGGCCGTCATCAGGAACATCAACGGCCCGCTGCCGCCGCCGAGCCGGCTCGCGACCAGCGTCCCGGCCAGACCGGCCAGCGCGGCGAACCAGCCGAGCAGCTCGTACCGCTGCCGGGACTCCCGCAGCAGAGCGACCAGCGCGACCACGATCAGCGGTACGGCGAACCACCAGGGCGTCGGCCCACCGATCGGCGTACCGGTCAGCAGGTGCGGCAGGCTGTCGCCCGGGCCGATCGCTGCGGTCGGCGGACCGCCAGCTTCCTGACCGAGCTTCGACGGGTGTCGCACCAGGTCGATCGTCCACGGCAGCACGAGCAGCAGCCCGAGCACGACCGAGAACACCAGTTGCCGTCCCTGCCGCCGCCAGCCGAGGCCGAACACCGCGCCGAGGACCAGCACGACCGCGATCAGCAGACCGAGCGCCGGTGTGAACGCGAACAGCACCGCCAGACAGGCGCCGGCGAACCACGCGGCCCGCCAACTGCCCTGCACGACCACACGCCGCCGCCGGGCCACGGTGTGCACAGCGGCACCGAGCAGCGGCAGCACGATCGCCGCCACACACGTCCCGAGCCGCCCCTGCGAGATCGCCCCGTTGGTGAAAACAGCCAGCCCGTACGCCGACGCGCCCCACGCGCGGGCCACGCGGTCGACGACGAAGGACCGCAGCAGCGCCCAGGCCGCGAGACCGGCGAGCGGAACCGCGCCGAGCAGCAGGATGTTCGTCGCGCCGCCCGGACCGAACAGGACCGTGGAGAACGCCCACATCTGCCCCAGCCAGGCCGGCGGCGTGATGCCGGGCGGAGCGGACGCGGCCGCGTGCCACAGCGCCGCGAGGTTGTCCTGCGCCGGGAGCAGCAGGTGCGAACGCAGCGAACCGCCACCGATCAGGCCGCGCGCCGCGACGATCGCACCGAGCGCGAGCACCACCCACGTGACCAGGAACGGCCGCCGGATCAGTTGCCGGCGCCAGCGCGGCTGGTCGACCGCGACCCGCGCGGTCGATTTCGCCCGGCGGGCGGTGGTGACGACCTGTTCCTCGGGCTCGTCCGCCCAGGCTTCGCGGATCCGCTCGGAGATCGTGCTGGTGGTCTCCTCCAGGTTGTGCCGCAGGGCGTGCACGGACCGAGAGAAGAGACCCTTGATGTCGTCGTACGGGACCTGGTTGAGATTGCGGCGGTTCTTGCGGGCGCTGGTCCAGCCGCCGGCGAGCAGCGTGCCGAGCAGCGCGGTCCATTCGTCGACCGCGCCGGACGGGGTCTTGCCGACGACGAACCAGATCGACCGCAGCACGGTGCCGAACAGGAACCGCAGGATCAGCAGCGGAAGCAGCTTGCCAGGGGCGTTCGCGAGAACGGTGTAGTACGCATGCGCGCGGTCGAGCTGGTACGCGTGCCGCCTGGTGCCGGCCAGCGCCCGCTCACCGGTGGCCGCGGCCTGGGCGTGGTAGACGACCGCGTCGGGCGCGACGCCGACCTGGAACCCGGCGCGGCTCGCGCGCCAGCCGAAGTCGATGTCGTCGCGGAACATCGGCAGCCGCGGGTCGAACCCGTGCAGCGCCTCCCAGACGTCGCGGCGGACCAGCATGCCGGCCGAGCTGACCGCGAGCACGTTCCGCGGCTGGTCGTGCTGGCCCTGGTCGAGCTCGCCGTTCTCGATGCCGGTGTCGCGGCGGCCGCCGAGCGACGTGGTGACGCCGACCTCGAGCAGCTCGCGGTCCCGCGGCCAGAGCCGCAGTTTCGGCCCCCAGACGCCGGTCTCCGGCGATATAGTGGCCTGGAGCAACAATTTCTCCAGGGCCTTCGGGGCCGGCGCGCAGTCGTCGTGCAGCAGCCACAGCCACTCCACCACCGGCACCTGGCCGTCGTCGCCGTACGGACCGACCGCGCTCGGGATCGGCGCGAAACCGTGCGTTTCCAGGCCGCGGGCGACCGCGACCCCGAAACCGGTCCGCGCGGACACGCTGACCACGGGCTCGACGCCGGGCATCGCGGCCAGCAGTTCGGCGGTCTCGTCGGTGGAGCCGGTGTCGACCGCGATCAGCCGGTCCGGGCGCGGGTTCAGCGCCCACAGCGACTCGGACAGGCGCGGCAGCCAGGCCGCGCCCTCATGCCCGACCACCACCGCGGTGACGACATGCCTGACCCGCGGGCGGCGCATGTGGCCACCAGTGTGATCGGTCGGGAAGTCGACGGAGTCGAAGAATTCCCAACCGGCCGGAGCTTCTTGTTCCATGCGGAGCTGTGACACCTCGATGGTTGCGGACGGTCACCGTGACCGCAGGTCCCGGCGAGGACTCACCATACAACCGCTCTCGGAGTGTCGGAAAAGCCGCAGCTTCCACCTGTGGAAAAGCCGCGGGCCCCGGACGACGATCGTCCGGGGCCTCGCGGAAGTCTCTGCTGTTGCTGTTGTCCTCAGCCGCCGCTCAGACGGCCTTCTTCTTCAGCTTGCGGCGCTCCCGCTCCGACAGACCGCCCCAGATCCCGAAGCGCTCGTCGTTCTGCAGCGCGTACTCGAGGCATTCGCCCCGGACGTCGCAGCCGAGGCACACCTTCTTGGCCTCGCGGGTGGAACCGCCCTTCTCCGGGAAGAAAGCCTCTGGGTCGGTCTGGGCGCACAGCGCCCGTTCCTGCCAGTTCGGCTCCTCCTCGATCGCCTCACCGTCGACAATCGCCATCAGGCCCTCTGTCACGGTACGACCTCCTCGACCCTGTTCGTTCCCCTGTACATGTGGGTTTGCGGTCCACATGCCTGACCTCGTCCGTCCTGCGCTCTGCAACGGTCCCCGATACCGAGTGTCCTAACGAACGACACGGTTGAAATTACATTCCTGCAATGCACGAAAGTCAAGCCGTGCTCTGCTATTGGGATCATCCGCAACACGGCCGCAAAACAACGAGAGGCCTGTAGATACAGGCCTCTCGCGCCGGGTACCCCGGTTCAAACCTCGTGATACCGCAATTTTCCGGGCAGCACCGGTAAGGGCTTGCTGCGCTGATCGGCCGACCGATCAGGAAGGCTGTGACCACCAGCCCTGCTGACCCTGACCAGGCTGGTTCGGGTCGTTCTTGTCACCCTCGACGCGCTGGTCGACGCGGGTCTCGTCGGCCGATTCGGCCGGCTGCGCAGGCTCTGCGGCCGCTGGCTGCTCGGCCGGCTTGTCGTCGGCCTGCCAGGACTGCTCCTGCTGCCAGGCCTGCTGGGCTTCGGGCTGTGCGTCCGTACCCTCGGCCGCCTGACCCCACTCCTGGGCGGGCTGAGCCTGCTGGCCGTAGTCCTGGCCGCTCCACTGCTGGCCGTGCTGCTGACCGGCGTCGGCGCCCCACTGCTGCTGCTCCTGCGGCCACTGCTGGCCCTGCTCCTGGCCGCTCCACTGCTGCTGGCCTTCGGAGTTCCACGCCTGCGTGGGCTCGGCAGCTGCCTGGCCCTCGGCCGGCCACGCCTGCTCCGGCTGGCCGGAGTGCTGTGCGGCGTGCTGACCGGCCTGCGCGTCAGCGTGCTGACCGTGCTGCGCCTCGGCCTCGCCGGCGGACCAGGCCTGCTGCTGCTCGCCCTGGTTCCAGCCCTGCTCCTGCGGCCACTGCTGCTGGTCGCCCTGACCGGCCGCGTAACCACCAGCGGCACCGGCCGCCGCGTAACCGCCGTACTGCTGCTGGCCCTGGTCGTACTGCTGACCGCCGTACTGACCCTGCTGGTCCTGGCCGTAGCCCTGCTGCTGCGCGTAGCCCTGCTGGCCGTACTGCGCCTGCTGGCCGCCGAACTGCGGCTGGCCGTGCTGGCCCTGCTGCTGGAACTGACCCGCCTTGGGGGCCTTCACCGGCGCCGGCAGCGCCTGGAACGTCTTCAGCGCGTACAGCCCGACACCGCCGTACAGCGCGAGACCGCCGAGCGACGCGATGAAGCCGACGATCTTCTCGCCGGCCGTGCCGCCGCCGTTGAACTGCGCGAACGTCGCGATCAGGCCGATCAGCAGGAACAGACCGGTGATGACCAGCGCCGCCAGCGTGACGATCCGGGCGTTCGGCGTGCGCTCACCCTCGTTGACCAGCCAGACCGCCGCGACCAGCGCCGGGATCAGCGCGATCGTGGTGACCGACGGCGGGACGATGATGCTGTGCACGCCCGCGGACGCGGCCACGAAGCCGATACCGCCGACGAACAGCTGGAAGAGCGCTGCCACTGCGAGCAGGCCGGTGAATGCGAGCAGGATGTACGCGACCGGCTCTCTGAGCTTCTTGGTTGCGTCGGTGACCACGAGGGGCTCCTCGGATGTTGGGGGGCCGTACAACTGAGCTGTGCGGATCTGATGACTCACCGCAGCATAGTCGTGCGGTGGGCCGACGCATTGACGACTCGGGCAGACTCTTCCCATGCAAGTTCGCACCCACATGCCCAAGCGATACACCGTGCTGGCCGGTGGCATCGGCGGTTCCGCCTTCCTGCGCGGTCTGCTCACGGCCCGTCCCGACGCCGAGATCACCGTCGTCGGGAACACCGCGGACGACATCACCCTGTTCGGTCTGCGGGTCTGTCCCGACCTCGACACCGTCATGTACACCCTCGGCGGCGGCATCTCGGAGGAGCGCAAGTGGGGTCGTGAGGACGAGACCTGGGTGATCAAGGAGGAGCTCGCGGCGTACGGCGTGGAGCCCACCTGGTTCGGCCTCGGCGACCGCGACATCGCGACCCACCTGGTGCGGACGCAGATGCTGGACGCCGGATACAGCCTGACCGCGGTCACCGAGGCGCTCTGCGCGCGCTGGAAGCTGCCGGTCCGGCTGCTGCCGATGAGCGACGACCGGATCGAGACCCACGTCGTCGTCGACGACCCGGAACAGCCCGGCCGCCGCAAGGCCATCCACTTCCAGGAGTACTGGGTCCGCTACCAGGCCGGCATCCCGGCGCACCAGATCGTTGCCGTCGGCCAGGACAAGGCGAAGCCCGCGCCCGGCGTACTCGACGCGATCGCGGACTGCGACGTACTGATCGTGCCGCCGTCCAACCCGGTGGTCTCGGTCGGCACGATCCTCGGCGTACCGGGGATCCGGGAGGCCGTGCGGGCGACCGCCGCGCCGGTCATCGGGCTGTCCCCGATCATCGGCACCGGCCCGGTCCGCGGGATGGCCGACAAGGTGCTGGCCACGGTCGGCGTCGCGTCCACCGCGTCCGCGGTGGCCCGGTACTACGGCTCCCGCGCGTCGGGCGGCGTACTCGACGGCTGGCTGATCGACAGCTCGGACGCGATCCAGGCGGATTCGATCGCCGGAGCCGGAATTCACGTCCAGGCCGTGCCGTTGTGGATGACGGACGAGACCACCACCGCCGCGATGGCTGACGCGGCACTCACCCTCGCGGAGGCCGTACGGCGATGAGGAAGCACCTGGAGATCTTCCCGGTGACCGGGCTGCCGGAGGTGGCGGCCGGGGCGGACCTGGCGGCCCTGATCGCGGACGGCACCGACCTGCGCGACGGCGACGTGGTCTCGGTGACGTCCAAGATCGTCAGCAAGGCGGAGGGCCGGCTCACGTACGGCACCCGGCGCGAGGCCGTGGACGCCGAGCTCGTCCGGGTCGTCGCACAACGCGGCGACACCCGGATCGTGCAGACCCGGCACGGCCTGGTGATGGCGGCGGCCGGCACCGACACGTCCAACACCGCTCCCGGCACGGTCCTGCTGCTGCCGGTCGACCCGGACGCGTCGGCGCGGGTGCTTCGGTCCGCCTTGAAGGAGCGGTACGACGTCAACGTCGGCATCGTCGTCACCGACACCCTCGGGCGCCCGTGGCGGAACGGGCAGACCGACGTCGCGATCGGCGCCGCCGGGGTGCGCGTGGTCGAGGACCTCCGCGGTACGACGGACAGCCACGGCAACGTCCTCGCGGTCACCGAGCCCGCCCTCGCGGACGAGATCGCCGGCGCCAGCGAACTCGTGAAGGGCAAGGCCGACGGCGTACCGGTCGCCGTACTGCGGGGACTCGAGGACGCCGTACTGCCAGTGGGCGAGGACGGGCCCGGGGCGCGGGCGCTGGTGCGGGACGCGGAACACGACATGTTCAGCCTCGGGACCCGGGAGGCGGCGCGGGCCGCCGTACTCGACCGTCGACGTCCTGCTGGGCCGCGAGATCTTGATCCTTCGCTGTTGTCGGACCTGTCTGTCGACGGTGTCCGGCTCGAGGCGGGTGACAACGCTGTCACGGTGGCCGGCGAGGACCCGGTCACGGTCGGCGTGGTCGCGGAGCGGGTCGCCGTACTGCTGCACGCCGAGGGCTACGGGGTCGCGGTGCAGGCCGGGCCGGGTGCCGCGGCGACGGTCACGTTCGGCTCACGGTCGAAGTAGTTTTCTAGGCAACTTCTTAGGGTCACCTCGTACACTGCCATCGCACGGCGGCGCGGTGGCCGCCCTTAGCCGGGAAGACCAACACTGTGGGTAAAGCGTCGTCGCAGAAACAGTCGCGCCGCCAGATGATCGAGAAGATGCAGCGCGAGCAGGCCGCCTCGGACCGCCGCCGCACCATCATCATCGTGATCTGCTCGATCGTGGTCGGACTCGCCATCATCGCCTACCCGGCGATCAAGCTCGTCCAGGACTCCCGGACCAAGAACCAGGCCCTCACCGACTTCGGCGTCGCCGCCGGCTCCGCCTCCTGCGACCCCATCACCAACGACACCGCCGGCGGCACCCAGGACCACCGCCCCGACGGCGAGAAGATCCTGTACTCCGTCTCCCCGCCGTCGTCCGGCCCGCACTACGCGGTCTGGGCGCCGTTCGACAAGAAGTTCTACTCGACGAGCGACCGCCCGCCGGTGGAGAACCTGGTCCACAACCTCGAACACGGGTACACCATCCTCTGGTACCGCGACACCCTGCCGAAGGACCAGATCGACAAGATCGAGAAGATCGCCAAGTCGAAGCTGCCGGACACCTCCCTGAACAAGTTCATCGCGGCCCCGTACAAGCAGTCCGAAGGCAAGGGCTGGCCCGACGGCAAAAACCTCGCCTTCGCCCACTGGAGCGGCCCCGGCACCGACCAAAAGTCCTTCGGCCACAGGCAATTCTGCGGCTCGGTAAGCGGCGAGGCCCTCAAACAGTTCATGGAAAAGTACCCCGCCACCGACGCCCAAGAACCCAACGGCGGCTGACCCCTGACGCGGGGGATGTGATAGTCCCCCGCGTACTACGCAACTGCTCCGGTCGCTCCGCCCCCTCCCACACCCACTACGCGCGCTCCCACCCACCCACCGGCCCTTTGCCCACTACCTCGGGCAAACTGCGAGCTACCGCTCGCGGTGACTACTTGGCGGACCTGGTCCGTGAAGCCGGTTGTGGTGAGTGGCGAGCGGGCGTGTGAGTGGATGTGACGAGCGGCCGATCGTGCTACTCGCGGTCCTGGACGCATTCAGCGCCCCTGACCTCGAGCGCGAGCTTCATCCCGTCGTGGCGTCCGGTTTCCCCGGCTGCCCGTCGGCGTTCTGCGCCGTACCCCACGAACGCGCCTTCTCCACCTCGATCCGATCCCGCTCGTCCAGCGCCGCCAGGGCCGAAGCATCGATCGCGATCGGCTCTTGCCCCAACCGGAACTCGAGACCTCCATAGCTCACACCGGCGATGGGAAGCTCGATCCCGCTCTGCCCCTGCCAGAACTCGCCGCCCCGCTCGAACACCTGCACCATCGGCTCGTACGGATCATCCAACTCGGGGAACCGCTCCCGCGGACGGTCGCCCAGGGAAACCCAGCGGAACATGTCGGTCACCACGTCACGGACCATCACTTGCAACTTGTGCCCGACCGCTGTCTCCAGGTCCGCCAACCAGACCGGATCTGTTTCCACCGACGGATCGACCAGCAGCGCGAGATCAGCGAACGGCCACCGCTCGGTCACACCCAACGCGTTCGCCCACACAGCCTTCCGCCGGAAGAACTCACTCGCCAACTGCCGACGCGACGTCTCGTGAAGCTTCTCGGCTTCGTCGTCATCCCACCGGGCAGCCTTCAACCGAGCCAGAAGCCGCTCACACGCCGCCCTGTCTGTCACAACCCCAGTCCTTTCTTGGCCAAGCGAACCACCTCGTCGAGGTTCGACAAGTCGTCTGCCACCCGCACATCACCTCTCGGTATCAACAGTTTCTCCCAGTGCGCCAGCAGGTCCTTCTTTATCGACTGCAGACTCCGTGGCGCGACGGTGTGCGCCGCCGGATACTCCTGCGCGACCTTGTGCCCGCACTCGTCCCACGCGTCCGGATCGGCGAGCAGGTAAGCAACCCGGCCTCCATCAGTTTCGCCTCCACATACTCGTGCGCGAGCAGGGACCACAGCTCCGCCCTTTCGTCGGCGGCCAGTTCCGCGCCTGACGCGACTCGTTCCCACAGCGGAGCGACCTGCCGGAGCGGCGTGAAGTGACCGTGCCTGACTACACCGGGGTCTACGGCCACGTCATGTGTACGGACGAACAAGTTGTCCTTGGCCACCTCGACCACCTCACGGGGAAACCCGCTGTTCTCCGCGACCGCGTCCACGTCGTCGGTCTCCCGGATCCGGCGGTACATCTCCATGTCGCGTGGATCGGCATCCGCTACGAACTCGTGCTTCGGCGCGTCACCGTCTTCGGCGGAACGATCCGGCTCAGACTCGATCTCTGGCGGCTCAGTGGGGCGGTCGGCTGTGTCTCCGCTGACGTCCTTGACCGCCGCTACCTCAGCCTCGACAACTCGTCGGCCGTCATCGCCTTGTTCTGTTCGCTCGTCAGGTAGTGGGCGCGATTTGTCGGCGTCCGGGTCGGTCGGAGCGTCTTGTCCGGCGTCCGTGGTCTGGTCGGTCTCGGGGTCGCCGATGCGATCACGACGGCTCGACGGCGCGTTGGCGTCATCCACCAACTCCAGCTTCGCGGGCGGTTCGTCGACGGGATCGACGAACCGGCTCGCCGGGTCCGGGCCGGAGTCAGCCGGCGGCGGTTGGTACTCCGGTTCCTCGTCCGATGCGCTGGCGTCTTCGCGGCCCCAGCCGGCGCGCGAGAAGACCGGATCGTCGAGCATCTTCTGGCGGAGTTCGGCCGGAATGTGTGGAAGCTCCTCGGACGTCGGGTCTGCGGCAGCGTCGACGGCATCGGGATCGGCGCGGCGCGTCTCGTCGTGTCCGGCCGTCTCGGGCTTCGCGTCCCGGTGACCTGATGTGTTCAGCCGGCCTGGTTCCGGGTCGCTGGGTGAGGTGTACGGCAGCCTGGCGATGGTGTCGTCGGCTGCGAGTTGGCGGCGTACTTCCATGGGATATCGGTCCGCCCAGTCCGGCAACGGCTCGTCCGACGAGGACTCGGCTACCTGAGGGTCAGGTCGATCCACTCTGCGATCCGCAGCAGAACTCGGGCGCTGGTCCGACGACGGGTTGGGATCCGAGCGAGAGTCGGCGGGAGTGGTGGCATCGTTGCGAGGGTCCGCCTGCCCGTCGCGATCCAACCGGGAGTCCGCGGAGCGCACCCGATCCGGATGGGAGTCCGCGAATCGGCCGGACTCCGCGCTGGAGTCCAACGGCTGGGCCGGATCGGCGTCCGAGTATCGGGCCGTGTCTGGGCGGTTCGGTTCGCGATTGGGTTCGCGGCCTCGCAGTTCGCCCACGATCCGTCCTCCCCGAAGCGACCGGCACCAGGCAGCACGGTACTGCACACCGTGATGGATCAGGCACAGTTCGTCGCGGACAGGGGGGAGATGATCCGGGTCGCGCATTTTGCTCAAGGTCGTGGGCACCCAGGGCCGAACGGCGTGCCCTCGTACCCCAGACACCGGTCGTACGGCCTCACAGGTGGTCCGGGCACGTGACTGTGAACACCCTGTGGTGACTGGAGACAGGCTATGGCTTGTTCCCAGTCCCCACAGCTTGTGCCCAGTCCCCAGGAGGTGTCGCCAGTTCGCGGAACGACCAACCTCCCGCGCAGACGTTGCAGTTCGCGATCGACGCGGACCGCCCACCACCTCCGACTGCCGCCGGGCGGACGCTCCTACCCGACACCCGCGCCGCCCACCACACCGGGATTACGAGCCACGCCCGCTCAGCAGTCACCGGCGAGCGCCGGCTCACAAACCGCCTGCGGCAGCGGGCAACATGCCGGCGTTAAGCCGGTGGGATGGGTGGAAGCGCGCGTAGCAGGTGGGAGGGAGCGCAGCAGCTGCGGAGCACGCGGAGGGCGAACCATCTCCCCCTCACTCACCGCTTACCCGTCGCCCCGCCCACACCCACCACACCCGCCCGCCGGGCGAACCACATCCCCCACCCACCACGACCAGCCTCACCGCGACACACCCGCCAAGCAGTCACCCGCGAGCGGCAGCTCGCAAACGCCCGCGGCAGCGGGCAAAAGCGGGCGGGTGGGAGGGCGCGTAGCGGGTGGGAGCGCGCGTAGCGGGTGCGGGAGGGAGCGCAGCGACCGGAGCGCCGGCGGAGCACGCGTGGGCGGACCACCGTCCGCTCACTCACCACACCCGCCGGGTAGGAGCACCACCTCCACCACCCACCACACCGGGATGACGAACCACGTCCGCTGAGTAGTCACCCGCGAGCGGCAGCTCGCAAAATGCCCGCGGCAGCGGGCAAAGGCCGGCGCTAAGCCGGTGGGAGCGCGCGTAGCGGGTGCCGGAGGGAGCGGAGCGACCGGAGCGCCGGCGGAGCACGCGTGGGCGGACCACCGTCCGCTCACTCACCACACCCGCCGGGTAGGAGCACCACCTCCACCACCCACCACACCGGGATGACGAACCACGTCCGCTGAGTAGTCACCCGCGAGCGGCAGCTCGCAAAATGCCCGCGGCAGCGGGCAAAGGCCGGCGCTAAGCCGGTGGGAGCGCGCGTAGCGGGTGCCGGAGGGAGCGGAGCGACCGGAGCAGCTGCGGAGCACGCGTGGGGCGAGCCGCATTCCTTGTCAGCTCTTCAACCCCACGAACCACATCCCCTGTCAGCTCTTCAGATGTAGTTGGCGTGGTCGGATTGGACTTGGGCGACCAGGTCTTTGACGCGTTCGCCGTCGGACAGTGGGCAGACCATGGTGACGTCCTGGGTGTGGACGATGATGTGGCTGCGGAGGCCGACGGTCGCGACCAGGTGGTCGGGGTCGTCGGTGACGATGATGTTGTCGTGGGAGTCGAGGAGGCAGCTGAGGGTGGTGCTGTCGGTGCGGTTGCCGTTGGGGTCGGCGTCGTACGTGTCGGCCAGCGCCGCCCACGAGCCGACGTCGAGCCAGTGCACGGGCATCGGTACGACGACCACGTCCGCGTCGACCTTGCCTTGGGAAGCGGGCTCCATGACCGCGTAGTCGACGCTGATCTTGCGCAGGTTCGGGTAGATCTCGGCGAGGGTGGACTCGCGCGACGGGGTGTCCCAGACGGCCGCGACCTCGCGGAGGCGGGCAGCTGATTCCGGGAGCAGGGTGTCGAGCACGTTGAGCACCGTCGACGCCCGCCAGACGAACATGCCCGAGTTCCACCAGAACCGCCCGGTGGCGAGGTACTGCTCGGCGGTCTCGCGGTCCGGCTTCTCGCGGAAGCGGTCGACGACGTACGCCGCGGTGCCGTCGATCGGCTCGCCGCGTTCGATGTAGCCGAGGCCGGTGTGCGGGTGGGTGGGCTCGATGCCGAAGGTGACGAGCGACTTGGCCCGCGCCTCGACCACCTCGAAGCCCTGCTCGATCGCGGTCCGGAACTCGTCCTCGGGGCTGATCAGGTGGTCGGACCCGACGAACGCGACGATCGCGTCGGGGTCGTTCCGGGCGACGACGGCGGAGGCGAGGCCGATGGCGTTCGCGGTGTCGCGGCGGGCGGGTTCGCCGATGATGTTGTACGGGCCGAGCTCGGGGAGTTCCTGGCGTACGACGTCCGTGATCGCGCCGACCGTACACACGTAGATGTTCTCCGGCGCGACCAACCCGAGCAGGCGGTTGTACGCCACCCGCAGCAGCGACTGCCCGGCCGCCAGCGGCAGCACCTGCTTCGGCCTGTCGTCTCTGGACATCGGCCAGAGCCGCGTTCCGGAACCACCCGCCAGGATCACCACGTTTCGCATGCAGAGACCCTACCGGTCGTCACCAGGCGGCAGTCGCAAGTGCTTCAGGTCCGGCGGTACGGGCATATCCGACGGCTGCCAGAACAGCTCGGACTCGCCGTCGATCCCGGTCGCGGGCGCGTCGGTGAGGCGGAAGCGGTCGCGCAACCGCCCGTAGAAGTCGGTCGGGCGCAGCCGCACCAGCCGCAGCCGCTGCGGTGATCCGTACACCCCGATCCAGTCCCCCGGGTCGAGTACGCCGCGCAACTGCCCGTCGATGCTGACCGCCGCCTGCCCGGAGTGCGGCAGCACCCGCAGCGCGATCGGCTCGTCCGGTGCGGCGACGACCGTACGGTTGAACGTCATGTGCGGCGCGACCGGGGTGAACACGATCGCCTCGGTGGTCGGCGACAGGATCGGCCCGCCGGCCGCGAAGCTGTACGCCGTGGACCCGGTCGGGGTCGCCACGATCACCGCGTCCGCGGAGTACGACGCGAGCAGCCGGCCGGACAGGTACACGCCGAGCGCGACCTGGTGATCCCGCGCGAGCTTCTCCACCACGACGTCGTTCAGCGCGGTGACGTCGAGCGCCATCCCCCAGCCGTCGCCCTCGGCGACCTCGTGCCGGACCGGGGGCGGCGGCAGCGCCGGGCCGTGGCCGTACCGGAGCAGCGACTCGATGCCGTGCGGGATCTCCAGCGGCCGCGACGCCCGCATGGTCAGCGTCATCCGTTCCTCGTACGTCGCTCCGCCGTGGTGCACCGCTTCGAGCGCGGCCTCGACGTCCTTGCAGGCGACCTCGGTCAGGAACCCGACCTTGCCGAGGTCGACGCCGAGTACGGCGGCGTTGTTCTTCGCCGCGATCCGCGCGCCGCGCAGGAACGTGCCGTCGCCGCCGAGCGTGACGACCAGGTCCGGGTCACCGGCGTGATGCAGTTCCGCGGTCCCCGAGCGGCGTTCCTCGTGGTCCTTCCAGACGTCGATGTCGGTACAGCCGATGCCGTGCGCGGTCGCCCAGCGCCGTACCGTCTCCGCGGTCTGCACCGCGACCGGCCGACCCTGGTGAACCACCAACCCAAGCCGCGAAATCGCCACACCACACGGTAACCCGGCTATTCGGCCGCACGGATGATCGGATCGGTCTCGTCGTCGAACTCGCCGATCACCTCTTCGAGCAGGTCCTCCAGCGCGACCACGCCGATCGCCTGCTCGCCGCCGCAGACCACCGCGAGCTGCGAACGCTCGTCGCGCATGGTCCGGATCGCCTTCGCCACCGGGGTGTTGTCGCCGAGCTCGAGCGCCGCCATCATCAGGTCCGACGCCCGGCTCCCGGTGTCGCCGGCGGTGGTCGCGCGGGCCGCGTCGCGGACGTGCACGATGCCGCAGATGGACGTACCGGAAACGACAGCCAGGCGGGAGTGGCCTTCGCGGCGGCTGGTCAGTTCGATCTCGCGGGCGGACGCGGTCGCCGGGACCGTGGACAGCTCCGCGATCGGCGTCATCACCTGGCCGACCGTCGTGTTCTGCAGCGCGAGCATCGCGGTCAGCAGTTCGTGCTCGGGTTCTTCGAGTGTGCCGTGTTCGCGGGAGGACTCGATCAGCAGCCGCAGCTCGTCCGGCCCGTGGGCGTTGGCGATCTCGTTCTGCGGGGTCACGCCGACCAGCCGGACGCACAGGTTCGCGATCCAGTTCAGCACGCTGAGCAGCGGCCGGAAGACGTACGTGAACCCGCGGAACGGCAGCGCGAGGATCAGCGCGGACCGCTCCGGGTCGCTGATCGCCCACGACTTCGGCGCCATCTCGCCGAGCAGGACGTGCAGCAGGCCGATGCCGCCGACCGCGATGATCAGCGCGACCACATGCCCGACGCCCTCCGGAACGTGGGCCAGCTCGAACAGCGGATGCAGCAGGTGCGCGACCGCCGGCTCGCTCAGCGAACCGAGCCCCAGCGTGCACAACGTGATCCCGAGCTGCGCCCCCGCGAGCATCAACGACAACTCGCTGACGCCGGCGATCGCGGCCCGGGCGGACCGGCTGCCCGACGCCGCCGCTTCCTCGAGCCGGTGCCGCTTCGACGCCACCAACGCGAACTCGGCCGCGACGAAGAACCCGTTCAGCGCCAGCAGTACGGCGGAAATGACGAGCGCCCACGTCGTACTCATGCCGCACGCTCCATCAGCACGATGCCCGGCACCCGGCGCTCGATCGTCTGCACGGTGAGCCGTACGGACTCGATCGGCAGCGGCTTCCCGTCGTGGTCGATCCGTGGTGGCAGCTCGACCACCAGCGAGTCACCGATGTCCGGGATCCGGCCGAGCCGCGCCATCACCAGCCCGGACACGGTCTCGTAGTCGTCGCTCTCCGGCAGCGGTACGCCGGTGGCCTCCGCGACCTCGTCGAGCCGCCAGCGCGCCGGCACCACCCACGAGCCGTCGCCGCCCTGCACGAGCCCGGTCTCGGGCAGGTCGTCCTCGTCGCGGATCTCGCCGACCAGTTCCTCCGCGATGTCCTCCAGCGACACGATGCCCGCGAACCCGCCGTACTCGTCGACGACGATCGCCAACTGCCGGCGCGCGGTCCGCAGCCGCTCCAGTACGGCGGGCAGCGGCAAGGTCGTCGGTACGGCGACCGGCTGGGTGGCCAGCGATCCGACCGCGATCGTGGCGCGATCGGCCGGTTCGAGTTCGACCACGTCGCCGATCGCGACCACGCCGATCACCTCGTCGACCGACTCGCCGACGACCGGGAACCGGCTGTGCCCGGTGTCCTGCAGCTCGACCACCCGGGTCAGCGGCTCGTCGCGGTGCACGGTGACGACGTCGACGCGCGGCACCATCGCCTCGCCGGCGGTCCGGCCGCGGAAGTCCAGGCCGCGGTCCAGCAGCCGCATCGTGTCCTCGTCCAGCAGGCCCTGCTCGTACGACGTCTCGATGATCCGGTCCAGCTCCTGCGGGGTCGCGCCCTGCGGCAGTTCCTCGACCGGCTCGATCCCGACCCGGCGGAGGATCCGGTTCGACGCCGAGTCGAACAGGTGGATCACCGGCCCGGCCACCGCCAGGTACAGCAGTGTCGACCGGGACAGCCGGAGCGCGATCGCCTCCGCGCGGGCGATCGCCAGGTTCTTCGGGGCCAGCTCGCCCAGCACCATCTGGATGATCGTTGCCAGCAGCAACGCCAGGATCACCGAGACGGACAGGCTCACGGCCTCCGGTACGCCGGCCGCGCCGAGCAGGTGCTCGAGCCCTTCACCGAGGTACGGTTCCGCGAAGTACCCGGCGAGCAGCGCGGTGATCGTGATGCCGACCTGCGCACCGGACAGCACGAACGACAGCCGCGCGGTGACCTTCAGTGCCCGGGCGGCCGCCGCGTCACCGTCCTCGGCCAGCGTCTTCAGACGGTTCCGGTCGACGGCGACGTAGGCGAACTCCTGGGACACGAAGTAGCCGGTGGCAACGGTCAGCACCAGGATCAGGCCCAGGCCGGCCAGGATCAGCATGACAGAACAATATGAGAACTCGAGCGGCCGCAGTACCGCGGGGTCGCTGAGCGAGGCCGTTACCGTGGGTTGGACGGTTTCCAGGGGACGACCGCGCCGTCGCGGACCAGTTCGCCGTACACGCCGGGTGTGACGTGGCCGGCGAGGATCAGGTCGGCCAGTGGGCGGACTGCTTCGGCTGGGGACTTGGCCTGGGTGAAGTCTTCGAACCAGGGGCGGGACGCGCGGGTGTCGACCAGGCCCGGGCAGACGGACGCGACCAGGATGCCGGCGGCCAGGTCGGCGTCGCGGCGCTCGGCGGCGACCGCGCGCACCGCGGCGACCTGGGCGACCTTGGACGGGAGGTTGATCCATTCCGGCCAGCCGTGCGCGGCCGCCGTACCGTCGTGGACCGTCGTACGCCATTCCTCGACGACCTTCTCGATGTCGTCGAGCGAGGCGCCGTCGAAGCGTCCCCACAGGTGCTCGGGGAGCTGCTCCAGGGTGCCGAGCGAGCTGGCGACCACGATCAGCCGTCCACCCGGGCGCAGGATCGGGCCGAAGGACCGCAGCATGTACTGCGCGCCGAGGTTCGCCACGTCCACGAACTCGTCCACCTGTTCGACCGGCGCCTTCCCCGGCTCCAACGGCCCGACCGCGTTGGACACCACGATGTCGACAGCCCCGAGCTCATCCGCCAGCTGCTGCACGGCGTCCCCGTCGGTGACGTCGAGCACCCGCCCCTCGACCCGGGCCTTCCCTCCTACTTGTGCAGCCGCGGCCGCGACTCGTTCCGGGTTCCTTCCGGTGAGGAGGACGAGGTCCTCGGGGTTCATGCGGTTGGCGAGTTCCTGTACAAGTGCGTAGCCGATGCCTTGGTTGGCGCCGGTGACCAGTGCGATTCTCATGACGCCAACGTAGGTCCGCGGGAGGTATGACTCCAGCGAAAGTTCGGCACAGGTGGTATGCGTAGATGTCATGGACTTCACCGATGTCTCGCCGGTCGCGTTGCGGGTGTTCCGGGAGGTGGCGGAGCGGGGTACGTTCACCGCCGCCGCGGTCGCGCTCGGGTACACGCAGTCGGCCGTCTCGCGGCAGATCGCCACCCTTGAACGCGCCGCGGGCAGTCGGCTCCTGGAGCGACGGCGCGAAGGCGTCGTACTGACGGCCGCCGGGCAGGTGGTGCTGCGGAGCGGGGCGGTCGTACTGGACCAGCTGGACGCGGCGGCGCGGGAGCTGGCCGGGTTGCCGGTCGCGGGCGGGACGGTGCGGCTCGGGTGGTTCCCGAGCGCCGGGGCCGTTTTGTTGCCGAGGGCAATCAGTGCGGTACGGCGTACGCATCCGGCGGTGAGCGTGACGACGCGGGAGGGGTCCACGCCGGCGCTGGTGCGGGCGTTGCGGGCCGGGACGATCGACCTCGCGGTGATCGCGTCGGCGCCGCCGTTCCGGCCGCCGGACGCGGAGACGCCGGCGCTCAGGCTGGAGACGCTGGCCGAGCGCAGCCTGATGCTGGCGGTGCCGGCCGGGCATCCGCTGGCGGCGTACGACGGGGTCGCGGTCGGCGAGCTGCGCGGTCAGCGGTGGATCGCCGGGCCGGCGTCGAGCGGGGAGTTGCTGATGGGGGTCTGGCCGGGGCTGGACGAGCGGCCGGTGGTGGCGCATACGGTGCGCGACTGGTTCGCGAAGCTGCAACTGGTGGCGGCCGGGGCGGGCGTCACCACGATCTCCGCGTCGATGGCACCCGCGGTGCCTGCCGGTGTCCGGGTGCTGACGGTCCGCGGCGGTCCTCAGGAACTCCGCAGGACAATCCTTGCCCGCCTCCCCGGCCGGATGCCGGAACCGGTCGCCCTACTGGCGGGTGCTCTCCGGGCCGCCACCGCCGAGCTCCCCTGACCCCTCCGGCTCCACCGGAGCCTCCTGCTCAACGGGGGAGGGAGTGGTGGGCGCGGGGGCAGCTACTTGCGCTGAAGGAGCCTGGGGCTCCGCAGGAGCAGGCGCCTGAGCAGGAGCTGGTGCGGGTGCCTGGGGCTGCGCGGGAGCGGGCGCCTGGGTGGCTGACTGGGTTTGCGCGGGAGCAGGTGGCTGGGTGGCTGGCTGGGTTTGTGTGGATGCCTGGGGGTGAGTTGAGTTCTGGGTTACCTGGGCGGGGGTTTCGTCGTCGCCTTGGCGGGCCTTTTCGAACTCCTTCATCGCCTTCGCGGCGTTCCGCGTCAGCTCCGGGAGTTTCTTCGCACCGAACAGCAGTACGACGATGACCAGGATGACGATCCATTCGCCGCCTTCCGGCAGCGCGAGCACTGGCACCATGACGAACCCTTCTCTCCACTCATTCACTTCCAACGTACGCCGATCCGCGAACCGTAGGGTGGGCCATATGTCACAAGTCCTGCCCGAGCTGTTCGCCGCCGCGGTCCGCCGGGACGGTGCCCGGCCGTTCCTCACCTACTACGACGACGTGTCCGGCGAGCGGATCGAGCTCAGCGCGGTGACCACCGCGAACTGGGTCGCGAAGACCGCGAACCTGCTCGCCGACGAGTACGACGTCGAGTCCGGCGACACCGTCGCGATCGGCCTCCCGCCGCACTGGCTCGGCGTGGTCTGGGCGCTGTCCACCTGGTCGGCCGGCGCCGCCCTCACCAGCGGCACCGGAACCATCGCGATCACCGGCCCCGACCTCACGATCCGCGGCGAGCGCGAGACCGTCGCCTCCGCCCTCCTCCCCCTCGGCGGCCGCTTCCGCGAACCGCTGCCGGACGGCGTGCGCGACTACGGCGCCGAGGTCTACAACCACCCCGACGTCTTCTCCCCGTACGACGCCCCGACGCCCACGTCCCCGGCGTACGACGACCTCACCCACGAGCAGCTGATCCGTACGGCGGACCCGGTCGCGGACCGGATCCTCGTCACCCGGACGCTCACGGACCGGAACGGTCTGGGCCTGCTGGTCGGGGTGATCGCCGGAGGTGGTTCGATCGTGCTCTGCCGCAACCTGGACGCCGCGAAGCTCGAGCGCCGGGTCGCGGACGAGAAGGTCGACCGAATCCTGGAGGGGTAGTGCGACGGTTCGAGGGCAAGGTAGCGCTGGTCACGGCGGCGGCGCAGGGGATCGGGTCGGCGGTCGCGCGCCGGCTGGCCGAGGAGGGGGCGTCGGTGGTGGTCACCGACCTCCAGGAGGACAAGATTGCCGAGGTCGCGAACAGCATCGGCGAGCAGGCGCTGGCGGTGCGCGTCGACGTCACGAACCGTGACGACGTCGACGCGGCGGTCGCGGCCGCGGTGGCGAAGTTCGGCCGGCTGGACGTCGTGGTGAACAACGCCGGCGGCTGCATCGTCCGCTCGGTCCCGGAGGACGCGACCGCGGAGGAGTTCCACGCGCAGCTGGACCTGACGCTGGTCGGCGCCTCGCGCTGCATCCAGGCCGCGCTCCCGCAGCTGGTGAAGCACCGCGGCAACGTGGTCACGATCAGCTCGGTGAACGGCCTCGCCGCGTTCGGCAACATCGAGTACGCCGCCGCGAAGGCGGGCCAGATCGCGCTGACCGTCAACTACGCCGCGCGGTACGGCGAACTCGGCGTCCGCTTCAATGTCGTTGCCCCCGGCACCATCCGGACGCCGAACTGGGACAGCCAGCCCGACACCCTGGAGCGGTTCAGCAAGATGTACCCGCTGGGCCGGGTCGGCGAGCCGGAGGACATCGCCGCCGCCGTCGCGTTCCTGGCCTCCGACGACGCCTCCTGGATCACCGGCCACACCCTCCCGGTGGAGGGCGGGGTCCTGACCGGCCCGGGCGGGATGAACCTGGGCCCGTCAGGCTTCTTCAAGAAAGAGTACTAGCGGGGCCAGGCTTCCCACGCGGTCGCGAACATCTGGTCGACCGTGTAGGTGTTCTGCCAGCCGAGGTCGCGCGCCGCGAGGTCGCCGTTCGCCACCACGCGGGACGGGTCGCCGGGCCGGCGCGGGCCTTCGGACGGGGTGAAGTCGATCCCGGTCACGCGCCGGGCGGCGTCCATGATCTGGCGGACCGACGTACCGGTGCCGCTGCCCAGGTTGTAGACGCGTTCGAGGGTCTTGCCGGCCTCGAGCGCGCGGGCGGCCGCGACGTGGGCGCGCGCCAGGTCGGCGACGTGCACGTAGTCCTTGACCGACGTACCGTCCGGGGTCGGGTGGTCGGTGCCGTAGATCTGCGGGGTCTTGCCCTGGGTGAGCAGGTTGCAGACGATCGGGAACAGGTTGTACGGGCTGGCGTCGTAGACCGTCGGGTCGCCGGAGCCGACCACGTTGAAGTACCGCAGCGAGGTGTGGTGCAGGTCGGTGGCGGCGGCCTGGTCGCGGAGCAGCCACTCGCCGATCAGCTTCGACTCGCCGTACGGCGACTGCGGGTCCGGCGCGGTGTCCTCGGTGACGACCTCGTCCTTCGGCGTCCCGTACACCCCGGCGCTGGACGAGAACACGATGTTGCGCACGGACTTGTCCGCCATCGCCTCGAGCAGCGACACCATCGCGGTCACGTTCTGTGTATACGTATGCAACGGCCGTTCCACCGACACCCCGGCGTACTTGAACCCGGCCAGGTGTACGACGCCCTCGACGCCGTCCAGCGCCTCCCGGACCGCCGTACCGTCGAGCAGGTTCGCCCGGACGAACCGCACGCCGTCCGGGACGAACTCGGCCTTCCCGCTCGACAGGTCGTCGATCACGACCACGTCGATCCCGTCGTCGCGGAACGCCCGCACCACATGCGCTCCGATGTACCCAGCACCACCAGTCACGAGCCACGTCATGTCTCAGATCCTGCCACCCGCACCCCGGCAGGCCTCGCGAAACGGGCCGAACCCGTACCAACTAGCAGACAACTGCCAGCCAGAAGTAAGCCAGCTCGGTCCATTCCACCGGCCGCCCGACGTCAGCGGCGAACTGCTCCCGGGTCGGGAAGTTCTTCAGTACGTCGAACGTCCGCCCGTCGGACAGCTGCCGCGTCTGGTACGTGTCCCCGTGTGCGGTCGTCCGGGTGATCGGATGGTTGCTGCCCTCCACATACCGGTTGTCCGCGAGGATCACCACCCCACCCGGCTCGACCCGGTCCAGCAGCCCCTGCGCGAACCGCCGTACGTCGGCCCGCGGCACGTGCGACCAGAAGAACCCGGCGAAGATCGCGTCGAACCGCCCCTCCACCGCCCCGAGGTCGTACGCGTCCGCGATCCGGAACCGTACGTCGGCGTCGCCGTACGACCGGGCCCGCGCCCGGTCCAGCGGCTCCTCGTTGACGTCCGTCGCGACCACGGACCGCGCCGTGGTCGCGAGAGCGGTCGTCCAGTAACCGGTGCCGGCGGCAACTTCCAGCACCGAGCGACCCTCGACCAGCGGCGGCAGGAGGGCCCGCAGCCGGGCGATGTCCTCCTGCCGTTCCGGCTTGTCGTAGACCGCGTCGTACTCGCCGGCGCGCTCGCGGTAGTAGTCCCCGAGATCAGGCACGTGCCCGGAGTTTCGGTGCCAGTTTCGGTGTCAGCAGGAACGCGCCGACGTACAGCAGCGCGGCGATGATCAGCAGGCCGTGGAACCCGATCACCAGCGCGGCGTACTCGAGGCAGCCGCCGAGCATCGCGCCGAGCAGGTTCGCGCCGAACGACGCCGTACCGTCCTCGGTGTCGGTGAACCGCTTCGCGAAGATCACGTTCGCCGCGAAGATCGGCAGGAACGCGATCAGGACCGCGACCAACGCACGCAGCCCGACCGGCATCCCGAGCAGCCAGCTGTCCGGGAACACCCAGGACAGCGCGAGCCCGCCGAACAGCACCGCGAACATCACCTTCACCGGTGGTGTCTTGAACCGCCTCGTCACTTCGACCGCGGCCAGCACCGCCACCAGCACGCCGGCGAACACGATCGCGTTCACGACCCACGTCGTACCGAACAGCAACGCGAACCCGGTGATGCTCTTGGTCTCCAGCAACATGAAGCCGGCGCCGAGCAGGAACAGGTCCGCGTACGGACGCATCCGCTTGAACGACGACCCACCACCGGCGATGCCGACACCGACCAGACCGGCGATCAGGATCAGCCCGAGCGTGACGAGGTACAGCGACGGGATCCGGTCGGTGAACAGGTACAGGAACGGACGATTGTCGGTCGCCGGCGGCGGCGTCGCCGACGTCGCGCCGGCCCACTCGGACCCGCACGTCTGGTCCTGCTCGGTGAGGCCGACGGTGACGACCGCCTGCCGCAGACCGTCGCCGATCTTGTCCACGCACGGCTTGTGCCCGAATGCGGTCTGTGCGGTCAACGCGAGCCGGTCGATCAGCCAGGTCTCGCGGTAGTAGTTGTACATCGCGAACGCACCGCCCGGGTTCAGGTGGTCGCGTGCCGACTCGAACGCCTGCTTGGTGAACAGGTAGCTCTCCAGCCGCAGCGAGCTCGCCCCGTTGACCAGGGTCAGCGAGTCCGGCAGCGCCAGCAGGATCAGGTCGTACTTCTTGTCGGTCCGGGACAGGAACGCGCGCCCGTCGTCGATGTGCGACGACACCCGCGGGTCCTGATACGGGTGGTCCGGGTTCAGCGCCTTGCCGAGGTCGCGGATCCGCGGATCGATCTCGACCGCGTCCACGTGCGCCGCGCCCTTCTTCAGCGCGATCGCGACGTCCGACCCGGAGCCGGCGCCGATGATCAGCACGTTGTTCGGCTTCTTGCCGGCGGTCGCGCGCTCGTACGGCAGGCCGTACTGCGGCTCCCACTGCAGCCGGGCGTCCGCGGGGATCGCCTGCTGGTGCGGTACGCCGTTCACCGTGATCGTGAGCAGCGGGACGCCTTCCCAGGTGTACTGCTTGGTCTTCACCTTGTAGTACGGCGACCAGCTGAGGTCAGGCCGTGTCGACTCGTGGAACAGCACACCGAGCATCACCAGCAACGGCGCCAGCACCAGCCCGGCACTGACCGCCGTGGCGACGAGCCGGGTGCCGGTCGCGGTCCGCGGGATCATCAGCCCCGCGAACACGATCGTGACGATCAGGCCCCACCAGATCGGCGGCGCGCCCAGGAACGACAGCGCGGTGAACGAGACGATCCCGACCAGACTGCCGACCAGGTCGAAGCGGTACGCCGTCAGTCGCGGCAGCTCGGCGAAACAGCGGCCGACCAGCTCGGCCGGACCGGCCAGCACCACCGCGGCCGCGACGAAGATGATCGGCAGGATCACCCAGACCGGCGGGCCGGTGGTGTTCAGGCTGGTGAAGTAGATGACGCTGGACGAACTGCCCCGGTCGACCGTGACGGGTTTCCAGGCGATCACCAGGACCAGCAGGCCGAGCATGATCGGCGAGTAGTACGGGAGCCGCTTCGCGCGGCCGGAGCGCAGTACGCCGATCCCGATGCCGAGGAACGAGCCGAGCAGGACGAAGTTCGAGAAGTAACTCAGGTGGACGACGTTCGAGCCGGTCCAGCGGATCAGCGCGAGCTCGGTGAAGAGCATCAGCGCACTGGACGCGACCAGCCGCGTCCGTACTCCGAACGGGCTCGGCCAACTGGGCGTGGACACATGGTCGGTTGCGGAGTCGACAGCCATGCGGGGCGACGTTACCGGATATCGAAGTGGCGTGCGTCACCCCGCGGGCAAAGTTTTACCGACGCCTGGCCGGCTTCGGCAGTTCACAGCCGGACTTGTTCAGGTCGATCGCGCGGTCGGCGGTCAGGCAGGTGTACAGCCACCAGGTCTGCTCGCCGTACGCCGCACCCTGGTCGACGGTGACGTTGCCGTTCGCGTCGACCTCGCACGGGTTGTTCACCGTGCAGCGCTCGCCGTCCTCGTTGCCGGTGTTGTTGATGCCGATCATCTCGCCGGTGCTGGTGCTGACCACGGGCGATCCCGACGTACCGCCGATGGTCTCGCAGCCGGGCTGCTGGTACTTGATCGAGTTCTGCCAGGTCCAGTCGCCCTCGCGGAGCTGCGGGATGGTCGCCTGGACCGAGCAGGTGTAGATCCGCTTCCAGTAACCGGACACGACCGCCATCCCGGCGCCGTCGGCCGGGGCTTGCTTGGCGAGGGTCAGCGGGGTGACGTTCAGCCGGCTCTTGATCGAGGCGTACGTCTCGTTCACCTGGTAGACGATCAGGTCGGTCTTGGTCATCGTGCCGAACAGGATCTTGTCGGCGCGGACCGTCCCGGCCCGGCTGGAGTCCGGGTTCAGCAGCGTGATCGACCGGGTCGAGGCCTTGTTCACCAGGACCTGGCCGGGCTGCAGGAACCCGCCTTCGTAGCAGTGCCCGTTGGTGAGCACGAGGGCCTTGTCGGTGTCGACGGACTCGGCGTACCGGACGAGCGACGCGGAGCAGTTGCTCAGCGCGGCGATGCCGGTGAAGTCGGCACCAGGGGCTGCGGCTTGGGCCGCCGTGGTGCCGAGCAGGGTTGTCGTGGCCACCGCGGTGGCGGCAAGGAGCGTACGGAACAGTTTCATGGGGGCGGTTTCCTCACTGGTTGTACGTAGAGGACTTCGTAACGCATTCGCCCGCCGCGAACCATCACAGCTGTGTGAAGCAGGGTCAGGTCAGGGGTTTTCCTGCGCTCCGTGTCCGGACTGCTACCCTTCGTCTCCGGATCCGCCCGGGTGCGAACCATCGGCACCACCGGCACGTCGTACCAAGTGATGACAGGCAACCAGGTACGGTCGGGAGCAGACCGCCCGGAGCGACAACGGAAGGACGTCATGCCGCAGGAGAAGCCAGACCTGCGCAGTCTCCGCGAGCCGGTCCGGTTCAAGCGGGCACTGACACTGCTGTTGATGACGCTGATCCTGCCGGGATCGGCCCAGATCGTCGCAGGCTCGAAGAAGGCCGGCCGCTGGGCCTGGCGGGTGGTCGCCGGGCTGATCGCGATCATCGTGTTCCTGGTCGTACTGGCGCTGATCTGGCGCTCGGGCACGATCAACCTGCTGGCCCGGCCGGGCACCCTCCGGCTGGTGCAGGTCCTGCTGATCCTGCTCGCCCTGGGCTGGGCCGCGCTGTTCGTGGACGCCTACCGGATCAGCCAGCCGCTGATGCTGGAGCGCAACCACCGCCTGATCACCAGCATCCTCGACGGGGCACTGATCTTCGTCGTGGTCGGTGCGCTGATCTATGCGAGTGTGATCGTGAACACCCAGCGCGACTTCGTCGCCAGCGTGTTCGGCAGCAGCAAGACCTCGAAGGCCGACAAGGGCCGCTACAACGTGCTGCTGATGGGCGGCGACTCCGGCGCGGACCGGGTCGGTACCCGGCCGGACAGCATGACCGTGGCGAGCGTCGACGCGAACACCGGCCGGACCGTCCTGATCGGCCTGCCGCGGAACCTCGCGAAGGTCCCGTTCCCGGCCGGTACGCCGCTGGCCAAGCAGTTCCCGAACGGTTTCCACTGGAAGAACTGCGGCATCGAGTGCCTGCTGAACGGCGTCTACACCTACGCCGCGAACCACAAGGACCTGTTCCCCGGCAACCCGAACCCCGGCGAGACCGCGACCGCGCAGGCGATCGAGGCGGTCACCGGGCTGAAGATCAACTACTTCGTACTCATCGATCTGACGGGCTTCCGCGACCTGATCAACGCGGTCGGCGGGATCACCCTGGACATCGGCAAGCGGGTGCCGATCGGCGGCGAGACGTCCCCGATCAAGGGCTACATCGAGCCCGGCAAGAACGTCCACCTGGACGGCTACCACGCGCTCTGGTTCGCCCGCTCCCGGGCCGAGTCCTCGGACTACGACCGGATGGCCCGGCAGAAGTGCGTGATGGCCGCGATGCTGAACCAGTTGTCGCCGCAGACGGTGCTGACCAAGTTCCAGGGCATCGCGTCGGCCAGTAAGGAAGTCGTCAAGACCAGCATCCCAGCCGGCGAACTCGGAACGTTCATGGACCTCGCGCTGGACGCGAAGAAGCTCCCGGTGTCAAGCTTCTCCGCGGTCCCGCCGCTGATCAAGTCCAGCGACCCGGACTTCGCGCTGATCCGGACCAAGGTCGGAGAGGCGATCGCGAAGTCCGAATCGCTGGACAACGACGGCGCGGGAGGAGACGGTAAGACCTCGACCACTCCGCGTAGTACCGCCACCACGACTCCGAGCCACACCCACACCAAGAAGCCGACCAAGAAGCCGACTAGCTCACCGACTACACCCGCCGCCGGCGTCGACGACGTCGCATCGATCTGTAAGGCCTGACCTGATATGCCGCTGTCCCACTGGCCACCCGTGTCCGTCGTGATGCCTGTGCTGAACGAGGAACGCCACCTCGAGGAGGCGGTCGGCCGCGTCCTCGACCAGGACTACCCGGGTGAGCTCGAAGTCGTCCTCGCGATCGGCCCGAGCAAGGACCGGACCGAGGAGATCGCGGACAAGCTGGCCGAGAAGGACCACCGGATCACCATCGTGCCGAACCCGACCGGCAAGACGCCGGCCGCGCTGAACGTCGGGATCGCGCACGCCAAGCACGACATCCTGGTCCGGGTCGACGGCCACGGCGCGCTCACCGACGGGTACATCACCCGCGCGGTCGAGGTGCTGGACGAGAGCGGCGCGGACAACGTCGGCGGCGTGATGGCCGCCGAGGGCCGGACGCCGACCGAGATGGCGGTCGCCTGCGCGTACCGCTCCCGGCTCGGCCTGGGCGCCTCGACGTTCCACCAGGGCGGCAAGGCCGGCCCGGCCGACACGGTGTACCTCGGGGTGTTCCGGCGGGCCGCGCTGGAGCGGGTCGGCGGCTTCGACGAGACCATGCACCGCGCCCAGGACTGGGAGCTGAACTACCGGATCCGCAAGACCGGCGGGCTGATCTGGTTCAGCCCCGACCTGTCGGTGACGTACCGGCCGCGGTCCTCGCTGTCCGCGGTCGCGAAGCAGTTCTTCCACACCGGCCAGTGGCGCCGCGAGGTGATCCGCCGGCACCCGGAGACCGCCAGCAAGCGGTACCTGGCGCCGCCGGTCGCGGTGATCGGCCTGGCCGTCGGCACGATCCTCGGCATCATCGGCCTGGCCACCGGCGTCAGCTGGCTCGACATCGGCTTCCTGGCCCCGCTGGGCTACGCGCTGCTGCTGATCTTCGGCTCGGCGATGGAGGGCCGCTACCTGCCCTGGAAGGCGCTGTTCTGGATGCCGCTGGTCTGCGCGACCATGCACGTCTCCTGGGGCCTCGGCTTCCTGGTCGGCCTCCGGGAACGCCCGAAGGCCGCCTAACCGGCCCTGGTGGACCTGATGTAGGCGGCGACGACCTCGTCGACCGGACCGTCCAGTTTCAGTACGCCGGCATCCAGCCACAGCGCCCGGTTGCAGGTCTCCTGCACCACGTCCAGGCTGTGGCTGACCAGGAACACCGTTCCGGCGTGGTCGCGGAGCTCCTTGATCTTGCGCTCCGACCGGACCCGGAACTCGGCGTCACCGGTGGCCAGCGCCTCGTCGACGAGCAGGATGTCGTGCGTCTTCGCGGACGCGATCGCGAACTTCAGCCGGGCCTGCATACCGGTCGAGTACGTCGACATCGGCAGGTCGATGAAGTCGCCGATCCCGGAGAAGTCGACGATCTCGGCGTACCGGGCCTGCGTCTCGGCCGGGGACATGCCCATCGCGAGACAGCCGAGCACCACGTTCCGCTCGCCGGTGAGGTCGTTCATCATCGCCGCGTTGACGCCGAGCAGCGACGGCTGCCCGCCGGTGTAGACGACGCCGGACGCGGGCGGCAGCAGGCCGGCGATCGCGCGCAGCATCGTCGACTTGCCGGAGCCGTTGCGGCCGATCACGCCGATCGCGTCGCCCTTGTACGCGGTGAAGCTGACGTTCTTGACCGCGTGCACCTCGCGGATCGTCGGCCGGTCCTGGCGGTTGATGATCCGCCGCAGCGCGGTCGCCGCCGTACCCTTGCCGCCCTGGCCGGCGATCACCTTGTAGATGATGTCCACCCGGTCGGCGATGACAGTGGGTTCAGCCCCTGAATCAACCACGGCCATAACGGTCCTCCGCCCGCCAGAAGTACCAGAGCCCGCCGGCCAGCATCACGAACGACCAGACGGTCGCTATCGACCACGCGTGCGGCAGCTCGTTCTTCAGGTGCTCGTGGAGCAACGCGCGCCGGACGACGTCGATGTACGCCGAGATCGGGTTGAACGCCAGCACCTGGACGACCCAGCCCGGCGCGTGCAACTGGGACAGCTTGTACGGCAGCGAGAAGAAGATCCCGGACGCGTACAGCCAGGTCCGCGTGATGAACGGCAGCAGCTGGCTGATGTCGGTCACGAACGTCCCGATCCGCGCGAACACCAGCGTGATGCCGATGTTGAACATCACCTGCAACAGCATCGCCGGGACGATCATCAGCCATCGCCAGCTGGGGCCCTCGGTGAACCCCACGACCAGGAACAGCAGGCCCATCGAGATGAGCATCTGGTTCAGCTCGTTCAGCACGTAGGCGAGCGGCAGAGTGGCGCGCGGGAAGTGCAGGGTACGGATCAGTGACAGGTTCAGTGCCAGCGAGCGGGACCCTTCGGTCATGCAGCGCTGGGTGAACGTGAACACGAAGACACCGCTGAGCAGGAACGCGACGTAGTTCTGGATCCCGTTCTTCGTCCCCAGCAGTATGCCGAAGGCGAGGTAGTACACCGCGGCGTTCAGCAGCGGGGTGAGGATCTGCCAGATCGAGCCGAGGCGGGCTCCGGCGTACATCGCGTAGGTGCGTGCGGTGGCGTAACTGACGACGAACTTACGACGGCTCCACAGCTCGCGCAGGTACGAGCCGAGTGGCGGGCGGAGAGAGCTCTTGGTGAGTCCGTAGCGTTCGGCGAGCGCTGCCGGGTCGGTCACCCCGGGCTGCCCTGTCGGCACTGCGGTTGACATTGCGCCAATGTACTGCGGTCCGTGACGGGGTCGTGACGCAGGTCAGCCCACTAAGCGGGATTTCAGCTTGCTGAGGTCGTTTTCAGTAAGACCACCGAGCCGCAGGTATGCCTCCGGCCCGCCGTACCGGGTCTCCAGATGCCGCAGAATCGCGACGATCGACTCGGCCCGGGTGTCGCGGAACTCGATCATTTCCGGGTGTTTCGAGGCATCCGGCTCGGCCGCCAACTGCTCCTCGAGCCACCCCGCGAGCCGCGACCGCGTGAGGTAGTAGTCGGCGACGATCTCGTCCTCCGGTACGCCGGCAACGCTCAACGCCAGCGCGACCACCATGCCGGTGCGGTCCTTGCCGCCGTGACAGTGCACGACCACCGCGCCGTCCGGCTCGTCCGCGATCGCCCGCACCGCGGCCGCGAACAGCTCCGGCCGCTGGTCGAGCATCCAGGTACACGCCTCGACGATGGTCGCCTGCCCGTGCTCCGGATCCGCCGGATCCTGCAACGACTGCCGCACCGCGAGCGGCGTACCAGTGAACGGCGTCGGGAACGCTGCGACTTCACCATCACCCCGCAGGTCCAGGATCCGCCGTACGCCGGACCTCCGCACCGCGTCGACCCCGTCCGCGGTCAAGTACTGCAAGCTGTCCGACCGGATGAGCACGCCGACCTTCAGCAGGCGCCCATCAGCAGTCGGCAGACCGCCTACGTCGCGGACGTTCCGGCATCCCGGCCAGTCCAGGTCCATGATCAGCGGTCCTGGGGGCGGTCCGGGTTCTGACCTGGGTTGTACGGCGGCGGCGCTGGGAAGGTGTGGGACTGCTGCGGGTAGTTGGGCGGCGGGTAGTTGCCGGGGGCACCTGGTTGGGTCGGGAAGGTGTTGGTGGACCGACGGCTGCGGCTCTTGCGGACCAGGCCGATGGCCAGGAACGTGGCGCCGAGCCCGATGAAGATCAGCAGCGAGAAGACCGTGCCGAAGATCGACAGCACGAAGGCGGCGATCGACGACTTCGGGCCGGCGGCGTACGTCGCGCTGGTCTCGCTGTCGGTGCACGAGATGCTGTAGTCACCCGCCGGTACGGTCGACGTCGAGCGCGCCACGACGTACCAGGTGTTGCCGTTGATCGTGATCGTCTCGGACCCGCCCGGCCGCTTCGTCGGTACGTCGTTGCCGTTCGCGTCCTTCACCGTGCAGGGCGGGGCCAGCACCGGGACGGACGAGTAGATCGTCAGCCCCTCCTTCTTCAGGTGCACCGTGCCGCCCTCGATCGGCTGCGGCGAGTGCGGCGCGGTGACGACGATCCGGTACACGAAGAACGCGGTCAATGCCGCGCCGATCACGAAGCACAGGATCGCGAGCGTGGGCAGGATCGACTTCTTCGGCGCCGCGGCCATCCCGGGTTGGGTCATGGTTGCACGGTATCGGTTCTCAGGGCACACCGAGCAAGCGAAGACCGGCCGCCGTCGCAGCCGCGGCCACCACGACCAGTACGAACGGCGCCTTACGCCAGGCGAGCACCCCGCCGACCAGCACCCCGGCCGGCCGGGCGATCCCCGCCGTACCGTGTCCCTGGGTCAGCGCCGCGGTCGCGACCAGCGCGGTCAGCAGCACGATCGCCGCGGCGGCAAGCAGTTGCTGTGCCTTCTCCGGGATCTCGATCCGGCTCCGCAACGCCGGCCCCGCGAACCGCAGCGAAAAGGTGCCCACGGCAAGTACTCCGATACCCACCAGCAGCAACGGGGTGTTCGTCATCGGGCCACCTCCAGCGCGGGCTTGTCCGCGCGATAGAACAGCACACCGACGAGCGCGAGCAGTACGGGCAGACCAGCCGGCAGGAACGGCGTCGCCGCGAGGGCTACCACCACGCCGACGAGGGCAGCGGTCCGCGTCCGGCGATCACGCAACGCCGGCAGCACCAGCGCCAGCAGTACCGCCGGAAACGCCGCGTCCAGCCCGAACACGTCGGTGTCCTTGATCACGGAACCGGCCAGCCCGCCGATCACGACGCCGACGTTCCAGCAGACGAAGATCCCGAGCCCACCGGCCCAGTACGCCGCCCGCCGCTGCGCCGGGTCGTCCTGCCCCATCGCGAACGCGACGTTCTCGTCGGTCATCACGTGACTGCCCGGCCACCGCCGCCAGCCGCCGCCGATCACGTCGCTGACGGCCAGACCGAACGCGACGTGCCGGCTGTTCACCAGCAGGCCGGCGATCATCGCGGCGATCGGGCTGCCGCCGGCCACCACGATCCCGACGAACAGGAACTGCGACGCCCCTGCGAACACCACCACCGACAGCAGGATCGGCACCCACAACGGCAGCCCGCCGCCGACGCTGATCGCGCCGTACGAGAGCCCCACGACACCGTCGGCCAGGCAGACCAGCGCGATGTCGCGGGCGAGTCCCCGATCGAGTGTTCGCCAAATCGAACGCATGGGCATTATGATGAACACCGCGCCGCCCGTTCGTCAAGCCGAACAAACAGACCGATGGAGCGAACACCGATGGACAGCAAGGCACCACTGGACGTGATCGCCGCCTCCCTGCGCCGGCACCGGGCCCGGGCCGGCCTGTCGCTGACCGAGGTCGCCAAGCGGGCCGGCGTCGCCAAGTCCACGCTGTCCCAGCTGGAGTCCGGCACCGGCAACCCGAGCGTGGAGACGCTGTGGGCGCTCGCGGTCGCGCTGGACACCCCGTTCGCCGCGTTGCTCGACCCCCCGCGCCCCAAGGTGCAGATCATCCGCGCCGGCGAGGGCCCGGCGATCTACTCCGACCACGCCGACTACAGCGCCACGCTGGTCGCCTCCAGCCCGCCGAACGCCCGCCGCGACCTCTACCGGATCGTCGCCTCCCCCGGCCCCGGCCGCCGGTCCGACCCGCACATGCCCGGCGTCGTCGAACACGTCATCCTCGGCTCCGGCCGAGCCCTCGTCGGCCCCACCGACGACCCGGTCGAACTACTCCCGGGCGACTACATCGCCTACCCCGGCGACCTGCCCCACCTCTTCCAGGCCCTCGAGCCCGACACCGCCGCCACCCTGGTCTCGGAACACGTCTGACACAAAAAAGTTGCCCGGAGCAATCGATGCTCCGGGCAACTTCGGCAGAACTCAGAGTTTGCGGCCGACCGCGCCGACGATGCACTCCTCGACCTGGTTCAGCGGCTTCATCCGCGGGCCGTCCGGCCACCAGTTGTCGCAGAGCACCAGCCCCGGCTCGACCAGCTCCTGGCCCGGGAAGAAGGTCATCAGCTCCGCGCGGGTGCGGAACCGGCCGCTGCCCATCGGGCTGTGGATGAACTTGTCCTCCATCTTCTGGGCGACCTCGGTGTGCTCGGGAGTCTCCGGGTCGTAGAAGTGCGAGATCACCGTGTACGACCCGGGCACGATCGCGTCGACGTACTTCTGCATGATCTGCGCGCCCTCGTCGCCGATGTAGTGGTGCAGCGTGCCGGCCTGCATCACGGCGATCGGCTGGGAGAAGTCGAGGAACTTGCGGACCTCGGGGTCGCTGAGCACCTCGTCCGGGTCGAAGATGTCCGCGCTGACGAACAGGGTGTTCTCGTTCTCCTCGAGCAGCGCCCGGCCGTGCGCGAGCACCACCGGGTCGTTGTCGATGTAGAGCACCTTGGCCTCGGGCTGGATCCGCTGCACGACCTGGTGCGTGTTCTCGGCGGTCGGCAGACCGGATCCGCAGTCCAGGTACTGCGTGATGCCCGCCTGGCCGGCCAGGAACCGGCACGAGCGGATCAGGAAGTTCCGGTTCGACCAGGCCAGGTCCTGGGCCTGCGGCGCGGCGGCCTGGACCCCACGCAGCACCTCGCGGTCGACCTCGAAGTTGTCCTTGCCGCCCAGGAACGCGTCGTACACCCGGGCGATGCTGGCCCGGCTGGTGTCGACGCCGACCGGGATCGAACTTGGCGCTTTGGTGGCATCGACCATCGGAGAACCTCGCAGAGAGTGATCGGGGAGTCTGTGCGACAGACTCTACCGAGAGTACGGCGCGCTGAACACATCGTGTCGGCGCGTGCGTATGGACATAGTCACGACCCGTTATGAAATGATCAACTGCTGCACACCGAACCACTGCTGCTGGGAGGCGAGAGGTGACCGAGCCGGGGGCGTACGGCGGACCGACCGCCCTGCGCATCATGCTCGGCGCGTACCTGCGCCGGCTGCGCGAGGCCGCGGGTGTGACGCGGACCGACGCCGGCTGGGCGATCCGCGGGTCGGAGTCCAAGATCAGCCGCCTGGAGCTCGGCCGGGTCGGATTCAAGGTCCGCGACGTCGACGACCTGCTGACGCTGTACAAACTCGACGACCCGGAGGAGCGCGAGCGGCTGCTGACGCTCGCCCGGGAGGCGAACAACCCCGGCTGGTGGCAGCGGTACGACGACCTGACACCGCAGTGGTTCCACTCGTACCTCGGTCTGGAGATGGCCGCCGACCTGATCCGTACGTTCGAGCTGCAGTTCGTGCCCGGGCTGCTGCAGACCCCGGACTACGCGCGGGCCGTGATCCAGATGGCCCGGCAGGACCTGCCGTTGCCGAAGGCGGAGGTCGATCGCCTGGTGTCGTTGCGGATGAGCCGCCAGGACGTGTTGACGCGGCAACGACCCGCGCGGTTGTGGGCGGTCCTGGACGAAGGGGTGCTGCGGCGCCCGATCGGCGGCAAGGACGTGCTGCGGGCGCAGCTGGAGTACTTGCTGGAGGCGGCGCGGCGGCACAACGTGACGCTGCAGATCATCCCGTTCGAGCAGGGCGGGTACACCTCGACCGGTGGCGCGTTCACGCTGCTGCGGTACAACGACGCCGACCTGCCGGACATCGTCTACATCGAGCACCTGAGCAGCGCGGTCTACCTGGACAAGCGCGAGGAGCTCGACACGTACGCCGTCACGATGGACGCCGTGTCGATCACCGCGGCCCAGCCCCGCGAGACCGAACGCCTGCTGCGCCGCGCGATCGAGCAGGTCGAGGACCTCTAGAGGGCGACCTCTAGCGCGGTTGTGCGCCGGGGCCGGCGCGGAAGGCTACCTCGCGTGGCGTCGGCTCGTGGCCGCCTTCGCAGCGCAGTACGACGTTGACGCGTTCGCCGCAGTCGCCGCGGTGCCGGGGCTCGATCGGCGGGCCGGCGTCCAGCGGGAGGTACTGGTCGGCCCACTGCACCATCGCGACCAGCACCGGGTACAGGTCCATGCCGGCCTGGGTCAGCCGGTACTCCGAGCGTTCGCGCTGCCCAGGCAGGCGGTACGGGTGGCGCCGGATCAGGCCGCGCTCGATAAGTGCGGCGAGGCGTTCGGTCAGCATCTGCCGCGGGATGCCGGCCCGGGCCCGGATGTCCTCGAACCGGCGGACGCCGACGAAGAGTTCGCGCAGGACGTGAAAAGTCCACTTGTCGCCGAGGATGTCCATCGTCCGGGAGATCGTGCAGTTCTCCGTGGACCAGTTCATCGCCTCCGGCATCTGTTCGTTCACCGCCGTGTCCATGTGATCGATGATAAGTCCGCTTGACAGACTCAGCCAAGCCAGCAACGCTGAATCCGTGAACCAGACTCAGACGAGACCGCCGCTCGTCCGTCGCGCCGGCGAACCCGACGCGGACGAGCTGGCCAGGATGCTGACCGGGCTGACCGAGCTCAGCCGCTACTTCCGCTTCCAGACCGCGATCGGCTCGCCACCGCGATCCGCGTTGCTGCTGCGGATGCTCTGCCCGGCCGGCGCCGCGTTCGTCGCGACCCGCGGTACGGCGATCGTCGGGCACGCGATGTGGGCGTGGGCTCCGGGCGAGGCGACCGCGGAGCTCGCGGCGGTGATCGCGGAGGACGACCAGCGCCGCGGGCTCGGCGTACGGATGCTGTCGATCGCCGCCGCGGACGCGATCTCTTCCGGGGCGACAAATTTCCTCTTCGTGGTCAGCGCCGCCAACGAGCGGTCGGTGCGGATGGTACGGCGGCGTTGGCCGGACGCGACGGTCGAACGGGACGGGTCGTTGCTGAGCTTCGTCGCGCCGGCCCGGCTACCGGACCAGCCGGAAGAACGCGCGGATGTCGTCGACCAACAGGTCGGGCGCCTCGAGCGCGGCGAAGTGCCCGCCGCGGGTGAACTCCGACCAGTGGACGATGTTGTGCCGGCGTTCTAGCCCGCGGCGAATCGCGGGATCGGTCGGAAACACGGCGATTCCGGTCGGTACGCCCGGCCGGAGGTCGTCGACGGCGCCACGATTCTCGTAGTACAGGTTGGCCGACGTCGCGCTCGTGTTGGTGAACCAGTAGATCGACACATCGGTCAGGAGATGATCGAGGTCGACCGCGTCCTCGGGCAGCGCGAGGGCCGGATCGGTCCACTCCCAGAACTTCTCCAGGATCCACGCGAGCTGACCGACCGGCGAGTCGCTCAGCCCGAACGACACCGTTTGCGGGCGGGTTCCCTGCAGGTCGGCGTATCCGGTCCCGACCGCGCGCAGGCGCTCCGCGGCCGCAAGGCGTTCGCGTTCGGCGTCGGTCACCACGTCGCCCGGCCGGACGTCCGGGAAGGCCAGTCCCCCGTTGATGTGGACGCCGACCACGTGCTCCGGGTCGAGTTGCCCGACGAGCGGCGACACCACCGATCCGGTGTCACCCCCTTGCGCGCCGTACCGCTCGTACCCGAGCCGGTGCATCAGCTCTACCCACGCGCGGGCGATCCGTCCGTGGTCCCAGCCGTCCGTCAACGGCACCGAGAACCCGTGCCCCGGCACCGACGGCGCGACCGCGTGGAACGCTTCCCGCGGATCCCCGCCGTACGCCGACGGGTCGGTCAGCGGCCCGAGTACGTCGAGGAACTCCGCGACCGATCCGGGCCAGCCGTGCGTCAGCAGCAACGGCAACGCGTCCGGCTCGGGCGATCGTACGTGCAGGAAGTGCATGGTCTGCCCGTCGAGCTCGGTCACGTACTGCGGGAACGCGTTCAGCCGCGCCTCCCACACCCGCCAGTCGTACGCCGCCCACCGCTCGGCCACGTGCCGCACGTACTCGACCGGCACCCCGCGTTCCCATCCGCCAGGTAGTTGCCGAGGCCAACGAATCCGGCCGAGCCGCTCGCGCAGGTCGAGAACGTCCGCCTGAGGGATCGCGATCCGGAACTCAGAGATCATGCGCCCGCTCGTGCAACGGCTCGTACAACCCGACCTCGCCCCCACCCGGCAACCGGAACGCGGTCAGCACACCCCACCGCTGCCGCTCCACCGGACGCACGAACTCGACGCCGCGGGCCGTCAGCTCACCCATCGTCTGCTCGAGGTCGTCGCACATCAGCAACAGCTCGTGCGACCCGGCATCGGCCGGATGGACCGCGACCTCGGCCGGCGGCAGCTTGAAGATCAGCCACCCGTGCCCCGGGTCGACGGACGGGTACTCCAGCACGTCCCGGAAGAACGCGCGATCCGCGTCCGCGTCAGTGCTGTAGACGATCACATGCGCACCGTTGATCATCTACAGCACTGTAGTCGCGTACTCAGTCCTCGACGACGATGGCGAGCGCCGGGCAGACCGCGGCGGCCTGGTGGATGTCGGCGGCGAGGTCCGCCGGCGGGTTCTCGTTCAGCAGGACGACGATGCCGTCCTCGTCGCGCTGGTCGAACACGTCGGCGGCGGCCGTCACGCACTGGCCGGAGGCGACGCACTTGTCCTGGTCGATGATGACCTTCATCAGCGGGTTCCTTTCACCACGTCACGGGAAGCGAGTAGACGCCGTACACGGCGCCGTCGTGCTTGAACGGGATCTCCTCCAGCCCGACCGCCCGGCGCAGCGTCGGGATCCGCCGGTACAGCGTGCTGTACACGACCTGCAGCTCCAGCCGCGCCAACGGTTGCCCGAGGCACTGATGTACGCCGAACCCGAACGCCACGTGCCGCCGCGCGTCCCGGCCCAGGTCCAGCGCGTCCGGATCCTCGAACACCGACGGGTCCCGGTTGCCGATGTCGTTCGGCAGAATCACGCCGTCGCCGGCCTTCAGCACCTGACCGTGCAGCTCGATGTCCTCGAGCACCGCCCGCCGGCGCCCGTTGTGCGTGATGTTCAGGTAGCGCAGCAGTTCCTCGACCGCGCCCGCCACCACCTTCGGGTCGTCGGTCTCCCGCAGTACGGCGAGCTGGTCCGGGTGCTCCAGCAGCGCGAGGGTGCCGAGGGCAATCATGTTCGCGGTCGTCTCGTGCCCGGCGAGCAGCAGCAGGACGCCCATCCCGGCCGCGTCCTGCCGGGTCAGCTCGCCGGTCTTCACCCGCTCGGTCAGCCCGGACAGCAGGTCGTCGGCCGGGTTCTCCAGCTTCTCGCCGACCAGGCCGTCGAGGTACTTCGCGAGGTTGCCGTGCGCGGCCGCCCGTTCCTCCTGGGTCGCGGACATCCGGATCAGGTTCTTGCTGTTCTGCTGGAAGAAGTCGTGATCGGCGTACGGGACGCCGAGCAGCTGGCAGATCACCAGCGACGGCACCGGCAGCGCGAACGCCTCGACCAGGTCGACCGGGTTCGGCCCGGCGAGCAGGTCGTCGATCAGGCCGTCGACGATCTTCTGTACGCCGGGGCGCATCGCCTCGATCCGCTTGATCATGAACGGCGCGGTCACCATCCGGCGCAGCCGCGCGTGCTCCGGGTCGTCCATCAGGATGAAGCCGATACCCACCCCGTCGTCGTTGCGTGGGGGCTGACCGGTCGGGCTCGGGTAGCCGGGTCGCCGTACGTCGGAGGACAGTCGCGGATCGGCGAGCAGCGTGCGCTGGTCGTCGTACCGCGTCACCAGCCAGGCGTCCTTGCCGAAGATGTTCACCTTGGTGAGCGGTGCTTCCTGTTGCAGCTCACGCAGTCGCGGCGGCGGATCGAACGGACAACCTGTTGCCCGGGTCATCGGATAGACAGGTGTGGTCATATGCGTCCTTCCCTAGCAAGGTTTCGGTCGCGGTGCGCACGGGTCTGTTTCGGTGCGTTCCAGCCGAGGACGCCGACGATCCGGCCGGCGTCGCGGTAGTGCGCGACGAACCGCTCGCCGATGGTGCCCTCGGCAACCGTCAGGTCGGCGGACGGGCGTCCGTGGACCTGGATCCTGGTGCTGAACTGGTCGGTCCAGAAGTACGGGATCGGGCGGTACGGCTGGTGGTCGCCGATGATGTTGGCGGCGACGCAGAGAGCCTGCTCGGTGGCGTTCGTCCGGTTCTCCAGGCGGACGAGCCCGTCGTCGTGGCGCCAGCGCGCGACGTCGCCCGCGGCGTACACCCCGTCGGCGGCACGGCAGTACTCGTCACACACCACACCGTTGTCGAGCCTCAGCCCACTACCTTCCAGCCACCCGGTGGCCGGCGTCGCCCCCAACGCAACCACCACCACGTCAGCCGGCAACACCTCCCCACCCACCAGCCGTACGCCGCTCACCCGCCCGTCGAGGTCTTCCAGCCCGTCCACCGCACACCCCAACCGAAGCCCAACCCCTTCGGCCGCGTGCATCTCCCCCAACAACTTCCCGGCCACCGGCCCGAGCTGCGCCTCCATCAGCACCGCTTGCGGCCCAGCGAGCGTCACAGAAAGCCCCAGCTTGCAAACAGTCGCAGCAACCTCCGCCCCCAACACCCCATCCCCAACGACAACTACACGCGCTTGTCCAACGAGGGATGTGCGGAGTGCGGCTGCGTCGTCGAGGGTGCGTAGTACGTGGACGCCTTCGAGAGGTGGGCCTGGGAGGTGACGGGGTTGCAAGCCGGTGGCTATCACCACGTGGTCTGCTGTGAGGGATCGGCCGGTGGTGGTGTGGACTGTGTGATCGGACAAGGAGACTGCGGGGTCGCCGAGGACAAACTCCGCGTCGAGGGCGGTGAGCATCGTGTCGGGACGCAACCGGGTGCGGCTCTCGTCCCAGTCGCCCAGCAGGAACTGTTTGGACAGCGGTGGCCGGTCGTACGGCGGGTGGTACTCGGCGCCCAGCACCGTGATCCGGTCCCGGAAACCCTTGCGCCGCAGGGCTTCCACGGTGGTCAACCCAGCGGCGGAAGCGCCCACCACCAGCACACTCACGAAGTCACCGGTGCCGTCAGCAGCCCGACGATGCCGTCGATCAGCCCGTCGGCCATCTCCTCCCAGGTCGCCCGCGCCGTCGGCCGCCCCTCGGCGCGCGCCAGCTCGAACTCCGCGGTCATCTGGATGATCAGGTGCCGCGCCATGTCCCCACGCTCGATCCGCACCGCCGGCGGCAGCTCCGCGAGATGCTCACCCAGCCCGCCGACCACCCGCGTCAGCGACGGCGAGTTCCGCGACTCCAGCAACTGGATCTCGCGCAGCCCGGGATCGTTCATCAGCTGCGCGCTGAACCGCGCCAGCCAGCTCTGCGTCCCGAGGCTCGCCATGTGGTCGGTCGCCGACCGCACCAGGATCGTCACCCAGTCCCGTACGTCGGGCTCCGCGCCGAGCTCCGCGAGCAGTTCCCGCCGCCGCGCCTCGACCGGTTGGGCGTGTTTCCGCACGATCGCCCGGACGAGGTCGGTCTTGGTCCCGAAGTGGTACCCGACCGCGGTGTTGTTGCCCTGCCCGGCCGCCTCGCTGATCTGCCGGTTCGACACCTCGTGGACGCCGCGCTCGGCGAACATCCGCTCGGCCGTCACCAGGATCAGCTCCCGGGTCGCGTTCACCCGCGCCGCCCGGACCTCTTTCGCCATCATCACCAGGTCACCTTTACCTCCCGCAGCCCGCCGACGAGCAGCCCCTCGACCAGGGGCAGCTCCGCGGACGGCACAGCCAGCTCCAGCGTCGGCAACCGACGCAACAACACTTCGAGTACGACCTGCAACTCGGTCCGCGCCAGCGACTGCCCGATGCAGGAGTGCGGCCCGGCGCCGAACGCGAGGTGCACGTTCGGGCTCCGGGTCAGGTCCATGTCCGCGGCGTCCGCGAAGATCCGCTCGTCCCGGTTCGCCGAGGCCATGCTGCACACCGCGGTGGTCCCCGCGGGCAGGACGCCGTCGGACAGCTCGAGCTCCTCGCTGACGTAGCGGATCATCCCGAACCCGGCGTTCGCGTCGTACCGCAACGCCTCCTCGACCGCCGTCCGGACGAGGGCCGGGTCGGCGAGCAACTTCTCCCAGCGGGTGCGGTCGGCGAGCAGCATCGCCAGCATCTTGCCGATCATGTTCGTGGTGGTCTCGTGCCCGGCGATCAGTAGGCCCATCCCGGTGGAGACGAGCGCTTCGTCGGTCAGCTTCTCGCCGGCCGCGTCCGTGCCGGTGATCAGGTCGCTGAGCAGGTCGGTGCCCGGATCGGCGCGCTTCGCCTCGACGTGCCCACGCATGTACGCCGCGAACTCGGTGTGCGCGGCCTCCATGTCGGCGGCCGAGTACCGGTTGAGGTTGAGGAACGTGTCGGACCAGTACGAGAACCGCTCCCGGTCGGACGCCGGTACGCCGAGCAGCTCGCAGATCACCCACACCGGCAACGGGAACCCGAGCGCGGCCTTGAGATCCGCGGGCCGGCCGCCCGCGACCATGCCGTCGACGAGCTGGTCGGCCATCGCCTCGATCGACGGCCGGAGCGCCGCCATCCGCTTGGCGGTGAACCACTTGGTGATCATCCGCCGCCAGCGCTGGTGCCCGTCCCCGGACTGCGGTACGCCGGGCCGCCGCCGGTCGAAGACGCCCGTACCTTCCGCGGACACCCGCGCGGATCCCTCCGCCGTCCGGCTGAACCGGGCGTCGGACAGCACCTGGCGGACGTCGTCGTACCGGGTGAGCAGGGCCGCCTGATCGCCGCTCGGCAGCTGGACGTGCGCGACCGGGCACTGCTGCCGGAGCCGCTCCCACTCGGGCGGCGGTTCGATCGCGTCGACGGGCGGGATCGGGTACTGGACGAGCTGCTCACTGTCGGTCACAGGCCATCACCTCCGTGTGGTTGTGCTCCCAGCTTGCCTCGCCGACTTGTTTAAGTCAACTGCCTGACTTAGCCTATTGGTTGCAGAAACCAACTATCTAGTTCAGCCTCAGGAGGCTGTCGTGTCCGCTTCATCCGTGCGCACCGGGGCCGTCGTGCCGGTGCTCGCCTCGGCCGGTATCACGGTCGCGCTGATGCAGACCCTGGTGATCCCGCTCGTTCCCGAGCTGCCGCGGCTGCTGAACGCCTCGGCCGCCGGGACCGCGTGGGCGATCACCGCCACGCTGCTCGCGGCCGCGGTCGCGACGCCGATCATGGGCCGGCTCGGCGACATGTACGGCAAGCGCCGGATGCTGCTGATCAGCGTCGGCATGCTCGTCCTCGGCTCGGTCGTCGCCGCGCTGAGCAGCTCGCTGGTCCCGATGATCGCCGGCCGCGCGCTGCAGGGCCTGGCGTCCGGCGTGATCCCGCTCGGCATCAGCATCATGCGCGACGAGCTGCCGTCGGAGAAGGTCGGTACGGCGGTCGCGCAGATGAGCGCCTCGCTCGGCGTCGGCGGCGCGCTCGGCCTGCCCGCGGCCGCGTTGCTGGCCGAGAACTTCAACTGGCACACGCTGTTCTGGGTGTCGGCCGGCCTCGGCGTGATCGTCTTCGGACTGGTCGTGCGCTTCGTCCCGGAGTCGGCGGTCCGCTCCGGCGGCCGGTTCGACCTGCCCGGCGGGATCGGGCTCTCGGTCGGCCTGATTTCGTTGCTGCTGGCAATCTCGCAGGGTTCCAGCTGGGGCTGGACCGGCGGCCGGACGCTCGGCCTGTTCGCGCTCGCCGTCGTCGCACTGCTCGCCTGGGGCTGGTGGGAACGCCGCACGACCGAGCCGCTGGTCGACCTGCGGACCACCGCGCGGCCGCAGGTGCTGCTGACCAACCTGGCCTCGATGGTGTTCGGGTTCGCGATGTTCGCGATGTCGCTGGTCCTGCCGCAGCTGCTGCAGATGCCGAAGGCCACCGGTTTCGGGCTCGGTCAGTCGATGCTCACGTCCGGCCTGGTGATGGGCCCGTCCGGCCTGATCATGCTGGTCGCGGCGCCGTTCTCGGCGAAGATCTCCAACACCCGCGGCCCGAAGGTGACGCTGATGCTCGGCGCGCTCGTGGTCGCCGCCGGGTACGGCGTGGGCAGCGTGCTCATGGGTTCGGTCTGGGAGCTCGTCCTGGTGTCGCTGCTGATCGGCGCCGGCATCGGCCTGGCGTACGGCGCGATGCCCGCGCTGATCATGTCCGCCGTACCGGTCTCGGAGACCGCGGCCGCGAACAGCTTCAACACGCTGATGCGGTCGATCGGTACGTCGGTGTCCAGTGCGGTGGCCGGCGTGATCCTGGCCAACCTGACGATCAGCCTGGGCGGCTACACCCTGCCTTCGCAGAGTGGCTTCCGGGTCGTCCTGCTGATCGGTGCCGGCGCCGCGCTCACCGCACTGGTCGTCGCGTCCTTCATCCCGGCCCGCCGCGCCGCCGCTCCGGCCCCGGCGCCGGCCGTCGCGAAGTCAGTCGAGGACCGGGTCGGGCTCGCGGACAGCTGACGCGTGGACGGCGGCGTGGTCGACGTCGCTGTGCGTCAGCGCCAGGTAGGCGACCAGCACAGCGAACAGCAGCAGTCCGACCAGGGTCACGGGGCCGAGGCCCCAGCCGACGCCGCCGTACCGGCTGTCCTTGCCGAGCCAGTCGGCGATGGACGCGCCAAGCGGCCGGGTCAGCACGTACGACGCCCAGAACGCGATCGTCACGTTCAGCCCCAGCTTCCACAGGCCGAGCGGTACGACGATCAGCACCCCGAACAGCACGATCGACCAGGTGAAGCCGAGCCCGAAGTCGATCGCGGTGGCGTCACCGACCGCCGTACCGAGACCGAAGGTCAGCAGCACGACGCCCCAGTAGAAGCGCTCCCGCCGGGCGGTGGTGATCGAGTGCACCGAGATGGTGCCCTCGCTCCGCCGCCACCAGGTCAGCAGGCCGCAGAGCAGCCCGAGGTAGACGATCGAGTCGAACCAGTACGGCGTACCGAGCGCGACGTGCGGCCCGTCCGCGATCATCGTGCCGAACAGCGCGACACCGAGCACGGTGACCCAGTAGCGCGCGGGGTGGTAGGTGTTGGACTTCAGCTGCAGGTAGATGGCGGTGGAGAAGGTACCGAGCCCGATGACGGCCGCCAGCGGGATGCTGACGGTGCCGAGGTAGTCCGACGCGGTCTCGCCGATGCCGGTGGTCAGCAGCTTGACCACCCAGAACATCACGAACACCGCGGGGACCTTCGGGGCCGGGAAAACTCGTGGTCGCATGGCCCCGAAGGCTAGGCGGAACTCGCTGAGAGCTACCTGATTCCGGCGAGGAAGTCGAGCGTGCGCCGGATCAGCTGCTTCGCCGCGCCCGCGTCGTACCCGGGCAGCGAGGAGTCCGCGAACAGGTGCTCCTTACCGGGGTAGAGGAACAGCTCGACGGTGTCGGCCGCGGCGGTCAACGCGCGGGCCGCGTCGATGTCACCGCCCTCCTCGGCGAAGAACGGGTCCTCCTCCATCGCGTGGATCTGGGCCGGCACAGCTTGCGGCCAGCTGCCGAACTCCTCGGCCGGCAGGCACGAGTAGTAGAACAGTCCGCCGAGCGCCCCCGCGCGGGTCTGGGTGAGTTGCTGGGCGGGCACCACGCCGAGCGAGAACCCGGCGTACACGACGTTCGCCGGCAGGTCCTGCGCGGCCGCGACGCCGCGCTCCGCGATCGCGCCGAAGCCCGTCGTCCGGGCGTAGTCCATGCCCTCGTCGAGGGTCGCGTAGGTGTTGCCCTCGTACAGGTCCGGCGTGTGGACGGTGTGCCCCGCCTGCCGGAGCTCGTCGGCGAACGCCTTCACCCCGTCGGTCAGCCCCTGCGCGTGGTGGTACAGCACAACCTCGGCCATCATCAGCTCCAATGATCCAAATATCTCGAACAATCGGCGATGCTAGTCTATTCGAACCATGTCGATCAAGAAGCCGGTGCCCGACTACGAGCTCGCGGACACCGTCGAGCTGACCACCGCGGAGCAGGTACGGGCGATCAGCGACCCGCTACGGACCACGATCCTGGGGCTGCTGCACGAGCGCGCGGCGACCGTGACCGAGCTGGCCACCGCGGTCGGGCGGCCGAAGAGCACGGTCGCGCACCACGTGAAGGTGCTGACCGACGCGGGCATCCTGCGCGTGGTCCGGACCCGGCGGGTGCGGGCGATCGAGGAGCGGTTCTACGGGCGCGCGGCCCGGATGTTCTTCGTCGGCCTCGGCCGGCAGGGCGCGGACGGGCAGTTGCCGCACGACTTCAACGACTTCGAGGTGGCGGCCCAGGAGTCCAAGCAGGCCTACGACGCGGGCGAGCTGCGCTCGTTCATCCGGCACGCCCGGATCCCGGACGAGCGGGCCGCCGAGTTCTGGCAGCAGGTGGACGCGTTGATCCACGCGTTCGACCAGCTCCCGCGGGCGGGCGGTACGACGTACGGCTTCACCGTCGGGCTCTACCCGATCGGCGACTACCCGACGCTGCCGCCGGCCGAGGACGAGGACTGACCTTCCGCCGCGATCCGGTCGAGCAGGCTGATCAGGCGGTCGAGCACGTCCCGGACCACGGCGTACTCCTGCTCGCCGAACTCCTGCTCGAACCGCTCCTCGAGGTCCGCCAGGTACTCGAAGCCGTCCCAGGACACATCCAGCCCGTGCTCGGTGTAGGTGACGATCTTGGCCCTGCCGTCGGCCGGGTCGGCCTTCATCTCCAGCAGGTCGAGCGCGACCATGTCACGGATCACCTCGCCCATCGACTGCCGGGTGATCCCGGCCCGCGCCGCCATGTCCGCGGCCCGCGCACCCTCGCCGTGCAAGGTGCCGAACACCGAGTTGTGCGCCATCTTCACCTCGGCGTGCCCGTCGGCGTGTGCCTTCCGCACCATCTCCGTCTGGAGCGCGCGATTGGCCCGGTCGATCAGCGCGATCAGCGGTTTGTGCTTCGGGCGGCGCCTCTGAGCTCTTGACATACCGTAAGGATACCTTCCAATATTTTGACAGGATTCCTTACGGTATCAGGGAGGGGCCGATGGATCCCAGGGAGCTTCACCCAGTGGTCGCCGGACTGTTCGCGCGGGGACGCGGGCGGTCGACACGGGTCGCGATCGAGCAGGAGTACGTCGTGGCCGCGGCGGACGGCGCCGTCGTACCGATCGACGTCGTACGGCGGGCGGTGGCAGGATCGCCGTACGTCTCCTTCGAACCCGGCGGGCAACTCGAACTGAGCCTGCCGCCGTCGCTCGACCCGGTCCGCGACCTGCGCCGTACGACGGCCCGCCTGCGGCGCCGGCTGGGCGGGATCACGCTGCGGCCGATCCCGGTCGATCCGCGCGAAGACGTGCCGCTGCAGCTGATCGCTCCGCGGTACGTCGCGATGCAGCGGCACTTCGACCGCATCGGGCCGGCCGGTCGCGTGATGATGCGCCGGACCGCGTCCACGCAGTTCTGCCTGGACTGGTGGCCGGGTCGCGCCGGCCTCGAACAATGGCGGGTGCTGAACCTCGCCGGGCCGGCTCTGGCAGCACGTTTCAACCGCAGCTCGCGGCTCGCGGTCTGGCAGGCGGTCGATCCGGCGCGGACGGCGTTCGACGACCGGCTGCTGTACGGCGACGACCCGGTGGCGGCGTACACGGCCTTCGCCGCGGGCGCCACGGTCTTCGTCGACGGCCCGGCGGGGCACCTGAGCACGCTGTTCCCGCCGGTACGGCCGCGCGGGACCTACCTCGAGGTCCGCTACCTCGACGCCCAGGAACCGCACATGGTCGAGCGCATCGCCCGAATCCTCCGGCAACTCATGTACGACGACGTCGTCCGGCGCGACGTACTCCGCAAAACCCCTTGCACAGAAGGGATGTGGCACGATGATCGGCGTACTCTTCGTCACCGATCCGCTGCCCGGCTTGCAGGCTGAGATCGACGCGAGCATCGGACTGATGGCCGCCACCCAGGACCTCGACCTCGACGTCTGGTGCTGCGAGCCGGCGGACCTCGCCGTCGTGGACGGGCGGCTGCGCGTACGCGCCCGGCGGATCCGCCTGCGCCCCCGAGTGCCGGGCGACGACCATCGGTGGATCGTCGACCCGCAGTGGTACGACGACCTCGGTACGGCGGTCCTGGACGTCGCGTCGTTCGCGCTCGTACACCTCCGGATCGATCCACCGGTCGACGCACGCTACCTGCACACGACGTACCTGCTGGACCTCGCCGGAACCCGCGTCGTGAACCGCCCGGCAGGCATCCGCGCCCTGCACGAGAAGCTGATGGCGCTGCACCACCCCGAACTCTGCCCGCCGACCCACGTCGGGGCGGATCCACACGCACTGCGGGCGTTCGTGACGCAGGTCGGTACGGCGGTCGTGAAGCCGGTCGACGGGTTCGCCGGGAACGGCGTATGGCTGGTCCGCGACGACCACGGGGCGATCGCGCTGCTCGAGTCGGCGACCTACGGCGGCCGCCGGCCGGTGATCGCACAGCAGTACCTCACTGCGGTTGCACAGGGCAACAAACGACTGTTCCTGCTGGACGGCGAGCTCGTCGGCGCGGTCCTGCGCCGCCCGGCCGCCGGCGACTTCCGGATCGGCCCACCGGTGGCCGTGGCCGGGATCGACGCGCACGACCGCGCGATCGTCGCCGCCCTCGGGCCGGAACTTCGCGACCACGGCCTGGTCGTCGCGGGCGTCGACGTGATCGACGGCCGGCTGATCGAGGTCAACGTCACCTGCCCAGGCGGCATGCACAAGACCGACGCGCTGCTCGGGACGCGACTGAGTCACACCATCGTGAGCCACTTGTTCGAAGGAGCACTCCTATGAGCACCATCACCGTGATCTGCATTGCCCTGCTGGGCATCCTACTGTTCCTGCTAGGCGCCAACGTGACCCGCAACCGCGCGCTCCGCGGCGCCGGCAACCAGCTGCCGACGGACCCCGCCGACCCGTTGCTGATCGCGGTTCGCGCGCACGGCAACGCGGCCGAGTACATCCCCACCATGATCGTGCTGCTCCTGGTCTGCTCGACGCTCTCGCACAGCTGGGTGATCGACGCCCTGGCGATCGCGGCGGTCTTCGTCCGGTTCACGCACGCGTTGGGCATGCTGCGCTCGCGGACGCTGGCGTCGCACGGGCCGCTCCGCGACATCGGTGCCATGGGCACCTATCTGGTCGGGCTGGCGCTCGGCGTCACCGTGCTCGTGACGCTCTGACCGCGGTCGGCGTACTGCCGGTGAGCTGCCGGAAGACCCGCGCGAAGTGCTGGCTGGAGCTGAAGCCGAGGCTCAGTGCGAGTGCGGTGACCGTGACGTCGCTGGACTCGAGCAGCTGGCGGGCGCGGTCGATGCGGCGTTCGTTGAGGTAGCGGTGCGGCGGCTGGCCGAGCTCGGCGGCGAACAGCTCGGCCAGGTACGCCGGCGCGAGCCCGGCACGGTCCGCCAGCTCGGTCAACCTCCAGCGTTCGTGGAACTCCTCGTCCAGCAGGCGTTTCACCGTCCGTACGGCGGGATGCATCGGCAACTGCGGTACGGCGGACGGCGCGAGCGACCGGGAGAACGCGAGGACCAGGTGGTCGACGGCGAGCGTCAGTCCGGTATCGGCGTACTCGTACCGGGTCGTGAGCTCCCGGACCAGCTGCGTGAACGCGTACGTCAGCTCACCGGCCTCCCGGTGTACGACGCCCGACGGCATCGCGAGTCCGGGATGCCGGCGGCGGACGACGTCGAGGTCGACGGCGGCGAAGAAGAAGTGGTGGTTGCCGGAGCGGCCGGCCAGGTGGTGCCGGACCCCGGGAGGTACGGCGAACAGGTGGCCCGGGTGCAGCACGTAGCTCTCACCGCCCGCGACCCAGTGCGTGGTGCCGTGCTGCTGCAGGTAGATCTCCCAGACGGGGTGCTCGTGCGGCTCGATCAGGAACTGTGCGGGCACCCACTGCTCGCCGGCGTGCAGCAGGCCGCTGGCCGGGGCGAACCCTTCGGCGTGGAAGCCGGCGCGGAGCCCGTCGGGGCGGAACAGGGACACCTGAAGATTGTGTCCATCCGGCTGAACATCGGCAACGCTTCCACTGCGCGTTCTCCTTAGGTTGGTCACCATGGACGCTGACGACATTGCCTTCTACCGGCAGCACGGGTACTGGATCTCGCCGGTGATCGTGCCGCCCGACGTACTGGACGCGGCCGAGCGCGGGATGGAGCGGTTCTACGCGAACGACCACGACCACGTGCTGCCCGACATCGGGCCGACGCGGGGCTGGCGGCCGGAGCACGGCGACGTACTGCGGAAGAACGACTACTCGTCGTTGCGGGTCGACGAGCTGGCCGCACTGGTGCACCATCCGGCGATCGCGGAGGCGGCCGCCGCGTTGTCCGGGGCGGACGGGATCCGGCTGTGGCACGACCAACTGCTGTACAAGCCGCCGGGCGGGTCGGCGGCGAAGGTGGGGTGGCACACGGACCGGCAGTATTGGCAGTCGTGTACGTCGGACGACATGCTCACGGCGTGGGTCGGGTTCCACGACGTCGACGAGGTGAACGGGGCGGTCGCGTTCATGCCGGGCAGCCACCGCTGGTCGGTGACCGGGCTGGACTTCTTCTCGCAGGACGCCGCCGGGTTGGAGGCGTCGATCGTCGAGCAGGGCTTCGACCCGACTCCCGTCGTACCGCGGATGAAGCGCGGCCAGGTCAGCTTCCACCACTGCCGGACGGTCCACGGCAGCTCGGCGAACCTGAGTACGGCGCCGCGCCGGTCGATCGCGATCCACCTGCAGCCGTCGGACAACCGCTGGCGCCCCGGCCCCGGCCATCCGAACGACCAGCTCGTCCGCCGGAACCCCGACCCCGACTACTCGGACCCCGCGATCCAGCCGCAGCTCTGGCCGCTGGGTTGACGCGCGCACATCGCCGGGTGTTACCGCCGGTAGCGTGGTCGAGGCCGCTTTCAGGCCCTGGTCGGGCAGATTCCGGAATTTTCCGGGTTCTGGCGTCATGGATCGGCAGGGCGAGCGTCTCAGGGCGTACGGGTCACCTGTCGGCCAGGTAGGTGACCACGATCGGTAGTCAAACGGGGATCTGCCATGTTGATCGACAAGCTGCGCAAACCGCTGCCCGCACCGACCGCTCCGGAACCGGAGCAGCTGGTCTCAGATCCAGTCCCCGGACGCGGGCGACATCGGCTGAGCGGGCCCAGCAACGACACCGTTTTCCGCCCGCTGCTGCAGTCGCTGGCGGCCGGATCCGACCCGGTTCCGCACGCGGCCGCGGCGGGACGGCGGCTCGCGGAGCGGGAGGTCCCGCTGACGGTCGCGCTCGACGAACTGCGGAAGACGTACCGGACGATCGGCGAGGAGCCGTCGTTCGAGGCGATCCGGATCCTCTGCCAGAGCTGGACCGAGTGCACGCTGACGTACCTGCACGCGTCGTCCTGCGAGGACCACGGCACCGGCCTCGCCACCACGCCGCACCTGCGGACCCGGCTGACCGAGCTGTACCGGATCGCCGAGCGCCAGGGCTGGTACCTCCCCGACACCCACATCCTGGTGCTCGCCGAACCGGTCGCCGCGCAGCCGTGCGACTCCCAGCTCGCGAACCTCGGCGGCGCGATCCGGACCGCGTTCCGCGACCCCGAGGTGGTCGCCCGGCTCGGCGCCGTCCGGGTCGCCGCGATCGTGCACGTCGACGACCACTTCACCGAACACCTCGGCACCCTGCGCTCGATGATCGGCTACTGGCCGGACAACGGCGAACCGACCACGGCCGGCACCCCCCGCACAAAGGTCTGGTCCGAACGCCTCCCCACCCTGTCAGACTGGTCCGACAGCTTCGTCAACGACCTCGCGATGGGCTGACCGCGCGGGGGCGGGCGGTCCAACGGGGTTTTTCAGCGCGGGGCGAAGGCCGTGCCCCGGTAGACATCACCTGCGGCCGCGGACCGCAGTACGCGGTAGGTCTGCCCGCCCGGCTGCGTCGTGGCGCCGAGCTGGTCGGTGACGGTGACGACCTTGTTCGGATTCGCGCCCGGGTCGGTCACGCCGCCGACAGTGCTGGTGACGCCGTACAGGCTGACGCTCCCGTCGGCGTTGACCTTGCCGGTGATGTTGCGGACGCCGTCGACGGCCGGCTGCCATGGCAGGCCGGTCGCCACGTTCGTACCTGCCGGCAGGCCCGCGGCGGAGTACGGCCGTCCGAGTCCAAGGCCGTTCTGCAGCGTGTAGGCGTAGGTCCAGGTCCCGTTGACGAGTGACCACTTCTGGATGCCGGCGAGAGTCTGGGCGGCCGCACCGGTGTAGACGCCGCTCGAGTACGTGTCGTCACCGTTGCCGGCGTCCGCGACGTACAGCGTGGTGTCGTTCGCGAACCACATCGCGCCGAACGCGGTCGTGTTCTCCGGTCCGCCGACCTCAGGCGTGGCGACCGACTTGGCGAGCGCCGTCGGGAAACCCTTGAGGATGCACATGTTCGGAGCGATCTCACCGGTCGCGGCGTTGTACTGCTGCGCGGCCGTCGGTGCGGGGGCACCCGGTACCGGTACTCCGACGCCGTTAGGGCACGCGGCGCCGGTCGTGTCGACGAAGTACACGGTGTCGACGCCGTTGGAGCCGGAACCCTTGGTGTAGTAGACGACGCCGTTGTGTACGGCGACAGCTCCGAAGTTGGTGTCCTTGCCGAGCTTGTCGGCCTTCTTCACGCCGGGCAGCTGCAGCACGCTGAACCCGCCGAGCGGCGTCGGCTGACCCACCGTCTGCTCGGCCTCGGACTCGCGGGCCGGTGTGACCAGCTGCGCCCCGGTGCCGTAGATCGTGCCAGGCACGCTCGTACCCTCGCCGTTGTTGGAGTTGCCTGCCGCGTAGTACAGGCCGGTCGCGGCGTCGTAGATCGCGGCCCTTCCGTTGTCACCGGAGTAGGCGTTGGTCTGGGTGACGAAGAACTGTCCCTTGGCATCGACCTCGCCGATGCCGCGGTACACGGACTGGGCGTCGGGATTGGTCGGGTCGATCACGCCGGGTGTGTTGCCGTTCGACGCGTCGAGCGTGTTCGGCGCGGCGACGTACCCCATGACGGTCAGCCGCGAGCCGTCGGTCGACAGGTTCAGCGCGCCCTCGGACTTCGAGGAGAAACTGCCGGTCAGTACGTCGTGGCCGCGGCTGCTCGGGCCGGGCCGGCCGGTCGGCGCCTCGACGGACGCGACCGTCGCACCGGCGGCGTCGAGCTGGTCGAGGTAGATCGGCGCGGTGACGCCGAAGTTGCCGTCCACGGTGACGTTGTCCCACACCCGCGCGAACGAGCCGTCGGCGACGGCGGTCGCGCCGGTCGGCAGTACCTGACCCGGCGCGAGCAGGCCGGGCGTGCCGACGTAGTGGAGCCGGCTGACCACCAGGGAGCCCGGGGTGAGGCCGGTGCGAGGCGCGGCGTCGGCCGGTCCGGCGGCGCACAGCAGGCCGGCCATCGCGAGTGTGGAGACCGCCAAGGCGGCACGGCGACCGCGCAACGTGGGTCGGGACATCGATCCTCATCTCGTCCTGAGGAACCCCACCGGCCCCTCGAAAACACGCCACCCAGCACCGGCCAATACCACGGACCACCTGAACGGCCAGCAGGTGAACGCTCCCCCAACAGCCAGGACCAGTCCCTCAGGAATGCGTTTTCTAAGGGAGCTCTAAAGCCGACCGAAACCACAGCTGAAGCCGACTTGGTCCTCTTGTCCCCACGGCGCCGGTTCTCGTCCGGCGCGCTCGGTGACGAAAGGAAATCACGATGATGAAACGCACCCGGCTGATCGCGGCCGCGGTAACGCTGGCCGCACTGGCCACCACCGGTACCGCCTCGGCAGCGACGTCCGGCGCTGGCGCAGCACCCGGTGCCGCGAAATCCGGTACGACGACCAAGCTCGAGGGCAAGCCCAAGCCGGCTCCGGACGCCGACTTCGCCGCGATGGCCGCGAAGCTCGGCGTGACGACCGACCGGCTCGAGGCCGCGATGGTCGCGGCCAAGCGGTCGCTGGCCAACGCGCAGAACGTCACGCCGCAGGCCTTCATCGCGGCCGTCGCGACCAACCTGGGGATCCCGGCCTCGCGGGTCAAGAGCGTCCTGGAACCGATGCTCCTCAAGCCCGGACGTGACGACGGCAAGCACGACAAGGGCAAACAGGACGGCAAGGGCAAGAAGGGAGCGGACGACCCGCGCACGTCACCGTTCACGACCGACGCCGCGGCGGCACGGTTGGCCGCCTCGCTCGGGTGCAGCAAGGCCAAGGCCAAGGCCGCTCTGCTCAAGCTGGTATCGGCTCAGCGCGGAATCGAGCCGGCGTCGAAGGCCTTCCGGGACATCGCCAAGTCGCTGGGGGTGAGCCCCGACCGTCTTGACAACGCGTTGCGAGATCTGAAGCAATCGATGGCCAAACGCTGACAACTGCCGGCGACCTCATCACAACCTCATGACCGACGGCGAGGATGGCTGACCATGCGGATACTTGTCGTGGACGACGACCCGGCCGTACGCCGGTCCTTGGAGCACGCGCTCGGCCGCGACGGGTACGACGTGGCATCCGCGGTCGACGGGGTGTCAGCCCTTGCCCAGCACGGCGTGTTCCGCCCGGACGCGGTGGTGCTCGACGTTCTCATGCCCGAACCGAACGGGCTCGAGGTATGCCGGACACTGCGTTCGGGCGGGTACGACACACCGATCCTGATGCTCACGGCCCGGGACCTGGTCACCGACCGGGTCGCCGGGCTCGACGCGGGCGCCGACGACTACCTGGCGAAGCCGTTCGCCCTGGAAGAGTTGCGGGCGCGGCTTCGAGCCCTGTTGCGACGCAGTGGCGCGAAGGCCGAGGTACTGCACTTCAGCGATGTCTCCTTGGACCTGAGCGGCCGCCGCGCCGCCCGCGCGGGCCGGTGGCTGGAGCTGACCAAGACAGAGCTGTCCCTGCTGGAACTGTTCCTGCGCAATCCCCACAAGGTGCTGAGCCGGACCCAGATCTTCGAGTCCGTCTGGGGGTACGACTTCGGCCCGGAGTCCAACGCACTGTGGGTCTACATCAGCTACCTGCGCGGCAAGCTCGAGGCCGGCGATGCCAGCAGACTGATCCAGACGGTGCGCGGCCTGGGATACGTCCTGCGCGAGGAGCCATGAACCTACGCACCCGGCTGGCCATCGCCGGAGGAGCCATCGTCGCGGGCGCCTTGGTACTTGTGTCGACGGTCCTCTACCCAGCCGTGGAATCCAGCCTCCGCGGCCAGATCGACAACTCCCTCGTGACGGCGGCGGGCCAGGCACCGGATGTGGCGAGAGCCATCAAGGAGAAGTACCGGGACAAGTCGGGCGTCGAGCCGGAGTTCCCGGCCGTTCCGCTGGGGATCGGGAGCACCCAACTGCAGATCGTGCCGCCCCCGGTCCAGGCCGGCCCGTCGACGAAGTTCGTCGACGTCACCGTCCACGACGTCGCGGTCGCCGGAGGAACCGCTCCCGCCTACTTCCGGAACGCGGTCTACGACGGCATCGCGTACCGCATCTATACCGCCCCGATGGCAGACTCAGGCGGCGCGCTGGTGCGGACGGCGATCCCGCAGTCCGACCCGGCACCGACCCTGCGCGAACTCGGCTGGCTGCTGGCCGCGTCGACGGTGGGCGCCGCACTCCTGGCGGCGCTTGCCGCCCGCCTGGTCGCACGCCGCGTACTACGCCCCGTACGCCGGCTCACCGACACCGTCGAACTGATCCGCACGACCGGCGACCTGGCGATCCCGATCCCCGCCGAGAGCCAGGACGAGATCGGCCGGCTCGGCTCCGCCTTCGCCGGGATGACCGCCGCCCTGGACGCGTCCGTCGGCGCGCAGCGCCGCCTGGTGGCCGACGCCTCGCACGAACTGCGCACACCGCTGACGAGTCTCACGGTCAACCTCACACTGCTGGCGGAGGACGCGTCCGACCGGCAGGCCCCACGCCTGGCCGCCGAAGCACTCGAACAGGCCGGCGAACTCACGCGGCTGACCAACGATCTGGTCGACCTGGCGCGCTACGGTGAGCCGTCCTTCCATACCGAAGACGTCCGTCTGGATCTCGTCGCCGAGGATGTCGCGGCGCGCGCAGCACGCCGGGCAGCACACCTCGAGTTCGGGCTTACCTGCGCGCCGACGGTCGTTCACGGCGACCCTGACGCCCTGGAACGCGCCGTTGCGAACCTCGTCGACAACGCCGTGAAATGGAGCCCCCCGGGTGCCCGCGTCCAGATCACCGTCAAGGACGGCGTTCTCGACGTCGCGGACGGCGGGCCGGGGATTCCGGACAGCGACCTCGACTTCGTGTTCGACCGCTTCTACCGTTCACCCGCCGCCCGCGCACATCCCGGATCCGGACTCGGCCTGGCCATCGTCCGGCAGGTCGCCGAAGCCCACGGCGGAACAGCCGAAGTCGTCCCGCGCCCTTGCGGCGCACTACTACGCCTCACCCTGCCGACGTGCGGCGAACATACTGTCCTCTAGTTTTCGGCCGTAGAGCGGCAGGGCTCGACCCTCCTGGCCGGCCGCACACGTACTGGGCGCCGGCAAACGGCGAGCCGTGTACGGCCGGCGCACGCCTGACCAAGGTCTGGTCCGAAGCGGCTCCCCACCCCGCCGGACCGGTCGCGCAGTTGCCTCAACGACCTCGCGATGGGCTGAGCCCCCTCACCAGCGCGGTCAAACCGACCGCGAACTCGTGATCCGGCCCCAGCGCCTGAACCTCGGCGACAAGCCGGAACAGGCGCTCGGCCCCCGGCGGCACATCGGCCGGCCCCGCAACGGCGGCCTCAGAGCCCGGCAGCGCGTCGGCCAGCCCCTGGCCGATGACCCCAGAGCCGGGCGGTCCCTCAACCGGCCCCGGGACGGCGCCCTGGGCACCGGGCGGTGCGTCGGCCAGCCCCGGGACGGTGACCTCAGAGCCGGGCGGTCCCTCAGCCTGCCCCGGGACGGCGCCCTGGGTGGCGGGCGGGTCCGGGAAGCGGATCTTGTTGCCGTTGGGGGCGGTTTGTTGTTCTAGGGTGGCGCCGATTGTGT